>NZ_JAVTSK010000032.1:0-505 GCF_032678465.1 Pedobacter gandavensis | reverse complement strand
TCTTCAGCTACGAGTTACCAGTGGTACAAAGGAGGCCTTGCCATTAGCGGTGCCACCAGTCAAACCTATACTGCCACTACTACTGGGGAGTATAGTGTAAAAGTAAGTTCTACAACTTGCCAGAGTGAGGCCTCGGCTGCTGTAGAAGTTGTGGTAAATGCAGTTCCGGTTGCAGAGATTACCGTGACTGGTGATAAGACATTTTGTGATGGCGGTAGCGTATTGTTGACTGCATCAAGCGCTACGAGTTACCAGTGGTATAAAGGAGGTATTGCCATTAGCGGTGCCACCAGTCAAAGCTATACTGCCACTACTACTGGGGAGTATAGTGTAAAAGTAAGTTCTACGACTTGCCAGAGTGAAGCTTCAGCTGCTGTCGAAGTTGTGGTAAATGCAGTTCCGGTTGCAGAGATTACCGTGACTGGTGATAAGACATTTTGTGATGGTGGTAGCGTATTGTTGACCGCTTCTTCAGCTACGAGCTACCAGTGGTACAAAGGAGGTA
>NZ_JAVTSK010000031.1:0-724 GCF_032678465.1 Pedobacter gandavensis | reverse complement strand
AGCGGTCAACAATACGCTACCACCATCACAAAATGTCTTATCGCCAGTCACGGTAATCTCTGCAACAGGGACTGGGTTTACCACAACTTCTACAGCAGCCGAAGCTTCACTCTGGCAAGTTGTAGAACTTACTTTTACACTATACTCCCCAGTAGTAGTGGCAGTATAGCTTTGACTGTTTGCCCCAGATATCGCAATACCTCCTTTGTACCACTGGTAACTCGTAGCGCTTGATGCGGTCAACAATACGCTACCGCCATCACAAAATGTCTTATCACCAGTCAGGGTAATCTCTGCAACCGGAACTGCATTTACCACAACTTCTACAGCAGCTGAAGCTTCACTCTGACAAGTCATAGAACTTACCTTTACACTATACTCCCCAGTAGTAGTGGCAGTATAAGTTTGACTGGTGGCACCGCTAATGGCAAGGCCTCCTTTGTACCACTGGTAGCTCGTAGCTGAAGAAGCGGTCAACAATACGCTACCGCCATCACAAAATGTCTTATCGCCAGTCACGGTAATCTCTGCAACCGGAACTGGGTTTACCACAACTTCTACAGCAGCCGAAGCCTCACTCTGGCAAGTTGTAGAACTTACTTTTACACTATACTCCCCAGTAGTAGTGGCAGTATAGCTTTGACTGGTTGCCCCAGATATCGCAATACCTCCTTTGTACCACTGGTAGCTCGTAGCGCTTGATGCGGTTAACAATACGCTACCG
>NZ_JAVTSK010000030.1:0-788 GCF_032678465.1 Pedobacter gandavensis | reverse complement strand
TTTTATTGTTTGCTTTTATTAACCTGATGATGATCCTATTCATTAAGATAACATCAAGCCACAAACATGACATATTATTGAAAGAAGTTAGTATGAAGAACAAACAACAGTGTATTGCTCTTGAAAGCTTCGGATGATTAGTATTACTCGACTTTGATGTCACCACCTTTACATCTGTAACCTATCAACGTAGTAGTCTGCTACGGTCCTATATGGAATTCTCATCTCGTGGCTAGTTTCGCACTTAGATGCTTTCAGCGCTTATCTATTCCCAACGTAGCTACTCTGCAATGCCCCTGGCGGAACAACAGATTCACTAGAGGTTAGTCCAACCCGGTCCTCTCGTACTAAGGTCAGCCCCACTCAAAATTCCTACGCCCACAACAGATAGGGACCGAACTGTCTCGCGACGTTCTGAACCCAGCTCGCGTGCCACTTTAATCGGCGAACAGCCGAACCCTTGGGACCTTCTCCAGCCCCAGGATGTGACGAGCCGACATCGAGGTGCCAAACCTCCCCGTCGATATGAGCTCTTGGGGGAGATCAGCCTGTTATCCCCAGCGTACCTTTTATCCTTTGAGCGATGGCCCTTCCATGCAGAACCACCGGATCACTATATCCGTCTTTCGACCCTGCTCGGCTTGTCTGCCTCACAGTCAAGCAAGCTTATGCTATTGCACTCCTCATACGGTTACCAAGCGTATTGAGCTTACCTTTGAAAGCCTCCGTTACCTTTTTGGAGGCGACCACCCCAGTCAAACTACCCATCAAACAATGTCCCCCCCGAA
>NZ_JAVTSK010000029.1:0-954 GCF_032678465.1 Pedobacter gandavensis | reverse complement strand
CAATATAGACCCTATAATTGTATCCCATACCTAACTGCATGTCACACAGCTCATAAATCATAGATAGACCTCCATTCAAGTCAGCAGCGAATTGAAATATTCAATATGCAACAGGGCAAAATCCCCATCTCTTAAATGAAAAAAGGAAGCGATCGCTCCTTCATACGAACTTTCAGCTTTTCAACCGATCTCAAATGTATAGGAGTATGAAGCCATACATATTTCAATTTAAGCAATCAGGCTCCTGTTTGTTTTTATCGTATTGTACAACATGGCTCTGTTAAGTCACAATACGCCGGCGCTAGTAAATAAAATGACCAACTGAATCCTAATAAGATCATTCCCTGCATCTGCGAAAAAGCAGAGGAACGGCCTCCAATATGAATTGATCATATCGATGCTGAAAAAAAATAAAGCAAGCAATGAAGATCAAAATCCATGAAATCATAAATCAACAGATGATTGCTATAAAAGAGTAATCAACATAGAATTGATTCGCTTCACGCTTTCCCCTTCCCTTATACAAAAGATCAACTGAGCTAGGATCAATTGAGAAAAACCCGATCTAGCACTAATATAGTCAAAAGCAAGCCTAAGTTAGAGGTACAAAGATCAGCACCTGCTATTTGCACATTCAACAGCTGCTGATCCTATAGTCCAGGCCAAAAACATTCAAATAAAAATTCTATGAAACCAAGGTAGTTTACAAGTGATGGGACATTAAACATCGATCATAGCTAGAAATACCTCTACCAATGCTTCAGATCATATAAATGCTACTGTTTCTAGCCTATAACAAGCATCAAAATCTTACATACAACGGCTTCCGAGAATTTCAGTCATTGCAACATGCTATACTGAAATTTCACACCTCATCTACTACAAGAAGATCAATCAAAAGATAGCTCTAAAAGAAACAGTAGAATTGATCCACTACTGGGATGATCTTCAGGT
>NZ_JAVTSK010000028.1:0-1015 GCF_032678465.1 Pedobacter gandavensis | reverse complement strand
AAGCCTTTTTTCACATCAAACGTCGCAGGTGGCTGAATCTGGAGACCAATAAGGTAATTTACCGAAACTGGACTTTAGTAGAAAAGGGAACGCGCATGACAGAGGAATTCGCGGCTTTTTTAAAAGAAATCAATCGATACAGCGCCGAGTAGTGTTGATGCCATTAGCTCTTTTTACGGGGTAAAGGCTAAAAATCTGCTGCGACAGTACCGCGATTATCTGAGTGATTTTAAAAGCTGGGATCAGAAATCACATGCAAAAAACTGGTTGTTATATCCTGAAAACCTCGGTGAACAGCTCTCTATTGATGAAACTAGTTTGTCTCATGGTGAGCTTTATACGATAGTAACCAACAAAGCTGCTAAGGGCCGTAAGGGCGCTATAGTGGCTATTGTATCAGGTACCAAAGCTGAGACAGTCATTTCGATACTGCATAAAATTCCAGAAAGGGCAAGGAAGAAGGTCATGGAAATAACGCTGGATATGGCAGGAAATATGGAGTTGATCTGCAAACGCTGTTTCCCGCAGGCAGTCCGGGTGACAGATCGGTTTCATGTACAGAAACTGGCTACAGAAGCACTACAAGAGATGCGCATCAAATACAGGTGGGAAGCAATGGATGTCGAAAACCAGGCCATAGATCGCTTCAGAAAAGCAGGAGTCCTATTTCACAATAAAATACTCCACAATGGAGATACAGTTAAGCAGCTACTGGCGCGCAGCAGATATGTGTTGTATAAAAAACCTTCGGATTGGACAGCTACTCAAAAGGATCGTGCAAAACTTTTATTTGAAAGATACCCAGACCTTCAAACAGCATATGGGCTCAGTATGGGACTCAGCAACATCTTTGAAAACACAAAAGATAAGGTCTTTGGATTGGCTAATCTGGCTAAATGGCATGAGAAAGTAAGACAGACCGGATTCAAAGCTTTCAATACCATTTCAAGGTCAATCCAGAATCATTATCAGACCATCCTAAACTACTTTGATAACAGATCAACCAATGCTTCAG
>NZ_JAVTSK010000027.1:0-1263 GCF_032678465.1 Pedobacter gandavensis | reverse complement strand
TTTTTATTCTTTTATTGTTGTAATAGTGAATATATTCTTTTACCGAAAGGATAAACTCTTCTGCTGTCTCAAAGCTTTGTGAGTACAGTAATTCAGTCTTTAAGATTCCAAAAAAGTTTTCAGCCACTGCATTATCTAGGCAGTTCCCTTTCCTGGACATGCTCTGTATAATTCCTTTTTTCTCTAAAGCCTTTCTATATCCATAATGCTGATATTGCCAGCCTTGATCAGAATGAAAAATAAGTCCCTCTGTGTCTTTTACTTTATCAAAAGCCTTATATAACATTTCATCTATCATCTTCATATTAGGACTTTTGGAGATACTATAGGAGATAACTTCTCCATTGAATAGGTCAAGTATTGGAGATAGGTAGATCTTCTCACCTTTGATGTTTACCTGAGTGACATCTGTAGCCCATTTCTGATTAGGCGAACTTGCCTTGAAATTCCTTTCAAGTACATTGGGGGCAATTTTACCAACTACACCTTTGTATGAGCGATAACGGACTTTCCTGATATTACACTTTAGATCCAATGTTCCCATTAATCTTTGAACAGTCTTATGATTTATATGATAACCCAAGTTCTTCATTTCTGCCGTTACCCGCCGATACCCATATCTGCCTTTATGCAAGTGATATATGCGTATAATCTCTTCCTTTTCATTCTTGTATTTATCATCAGCACTCAGACGTTTGAGATGATAATAAAATACTGAACGAGCCATCTGTTTACAATCCAATAGAATTGCAACATCATGTTCGGGCCTTAGTTCTTCGATGGCTTTTGCCCACTCATACGTTCGCGGGCTTCTCTTTCCTTCACTAAGGCCGTGACTTTTTTTAATAGTGCGTTTTCGGCTCGCAAACGGGCATTCTCTGCCTGTAGCTTCTCTAATTCTGTTTCCGGTTCATGTTTCTTTGATCGCTTCATCACTTTAGTTGGTCCTTCACGGTTCTTTTGTTGGTGTAATACGCCATAACCCTCGACTCGTACCGATCTTACCCAGCGCTCTAAAGCGGTTTTACTTACTCCATATTTCAGAACAACTTGTACTAAAGGTATCTTTTTTTCTAGAACAATCCTTACAACTTCCTCCTTGAAATCGGGCCTAGCCCGAATATTAGGCTGTTTCAAAAGCCCATTTTCACCATAAAGATCATATTTTCGAACCCATTCCAATATCATCTTTTCGACTATATGCCGTTCGCGGGATATGCGCAATATCGGCTTCCCGTTTTTTACTTGAGAAACTATATTTAG
>NZ_JAVTSK010000026.1:0-1291 GCF_032678465.1 Pedobacter gandavensis | reverse complement strand
AAATTATTCAGGCTTTTCTTGTTATATATTCATTAAAGTTTGAGCTTAAGAATGTATCCAACTAAATTTATAATCCATAGTAGGATTTTTCATTCTGTCCGCTACACGTAATAATCTGTTTGGTAAAGCCATGATATAATCACGCGCTTTCTCTCCAGTTTCATTCAAATCACGCATACTATCTAATTTCCATTCTTCAATTAGCTGCTGCATAATTTCAACATAATCAACCGCAGTATATACACCCAAACGTTGTGCTGCATCCGTAAAGTGGCCAAAGGTCTGACCTATTTTAAGCCCCATTTCACGAAGAAAATGTGCTGGCATTACAATCTTCTTACGCATCATATCCTCAAAAGCAACCATAGCCTCATTTGGATCTACCTCAAAGATTTTAGCCATAAAGTCCTTATATGCCTTTGCGTGACGAGCTTCATCAGAAGCGATAACACCACACATCTTAGAAAGTAAAGTATCCCCATCTTTTTTAGCCATTGAGGCTACTCGTCTATGCGAGATGTTCGTTGCTAATTCTTGAAAGCTGGTATATACAAAGTTTCTATATGGATCATGCCCCGTACCAATATCAAATCCATCAGCAATTAAATATTGAGTGGAAATCTCCATTTGACGCATATCAACACGCCCAGAAAGATAAAGGTATTTATTAAGTAAATCGCCGTGTCTATTTTCTTCTGCAGTCCAATGACGTACCCATTTCATCCAGCCACCTTGTTCATTCTTAGAGATGTCGTCTACCATCGTTAACCAAGATTCATAAGTAGGCAGAGCCTCTTCTGTAATCGTATCACCAATTAAGACTGCAACCAAATCATAAGATAAGCCATCTGCATTTTCACGTAATTGCTTTATGTCTTGAAAAAATGTATCACTCGTTGAATCCGGCAAGAAATCAGAAGGTTGCCAATTAGTATCAATCGGTTTCAAGTAGGTATCCATTACCTCAAGCATATAGCTCTCGATATGTAACATCACTTCTCGTCTTTTTTCTGCGAAAAAACTCATTGTTTTTTTATGTTTTAAATTAGTTCCAAAGATAACCAAAAATTGCATAGTTTGTCATCACACCTTTATTTTATTCACAATTAAGACTGTCAAAAAATGGATTTTACAACATTAAATTTGGCACTATAATCTTACAACATCACATAAAAGAATAAGTTTTCATTACTGCAAATCTTATCTTTTTTATATCAATAGATATAATCTTCGGGACCCATAGAATTTAATAGCTAACTAGCCTAAGTATCTTTAATACCCTTCAAGATCA
>NZ_JAVTSK010000025.1:0-1336 GCF_032678465.1 Pedobacter gandavensis | reverse complement strand
CGCCACAGGTCAGATCAGCGCTTTGTCTGCCGGCACTTCAACAATAACATATACCGTTGCCGGTACCGGAGGCTGTGGAAATGCGATGGTAACCAAAGTGGTTACTGTGACCGCTGCACCTGTTGCAGGTACTTTAAGCGGCACAGGCAACATCTGTATAGGCAGCACTTCAGCTTTTAGTTCTACAGAAACAGGAGGAGTTTGGAGTTCAGACAACACCAGTGTGGCGACTATTGACCCTTCTACAGGATTGGTCAACGGGCTTGGTTCCGGAACAGCTACGATGACTTATACCGTTACAGGCACAGGGGGATGTAGCGATGCGGTAGCGACCAGAACAGTTACTGTGACCGCTGCACCAGTTGCCGGTACGCTAAGCGGAGTACAAAGTGTTTGTATTGGCAATGGTTCGACCTTCAGTTCAACAATAAGCGGAGGAAGCTGGAGTTCAGGGAATACTGCTGTAGCGACGATCAATGCCAGCACAGGAGAGATTACTGCCTTAACTGCAGGAACTGCGACAATGACTTACACGGTTGCAGGTTCAGGAGGTTGTGGAAATGCAACAGATACCAGAGTCATCACCGTAACAGCACCGGTAACTGCGGGTACCCTGGGAGGTAATCAAAGTATTTGTGTTGGAAGTACCACAACATTTAATTCTACAATAAATGGTGGAAGCTGGAGCTCAGGAAATACTGCTGTAGCCACTATAGATCCTTCCACAGGATTGATCAATGGGCTTGGTTCCGGAACCGCAACGATGACTTATACCGTTATAGGTACAGGAGGTTGTGGAGATGCGATAGCGACCAGAACAGTGACAGTCACCGCTGCTCCAATTGCCGGTACTTTGGGTGGAAATCAAAATGTCTGTGTAGGAAGTACAACCACTTTTAATTCAACGATTGCAGGAGGCGTATGGACTTCTGATCAGCCAGGTGTAGCGACTATTGATCCTTCAACTGGCCTAATCAATGGTGTTGGAGCCGGAACGGCGACCATGACCTACACGGTTGCCGGCAACGGTGGTTGTGGTGATGCGATAGCCACAAGGGTGGTTACCGTGACAGCTGCGCCAGTTGCAGGTACTTTAAGTGGAAGCGGAAATATATGTGTAGGAAGCAATAATACTTTTAGTTCGACAGTTTTAGGCGGAAGTTGGAGCAGCTCAAATTCGGCTGTGGCAACTATTGATGCTACAGGTCAGATCAGCGCTTTGTCTGCCGGTACTTTAACAATAACGTATACCGTTTCCGGTGCGGGAGGCTGTGGAAATGCGATGGTAACCAAAGTGGTTACTGTGACCGCTGCACCTGTTGCAGGTACTTTAAGT
>NZ_JAVTSK010000024.1:0-1437 GCF_032678465.1 Pedobacter gandavensis | reverse complement strand
TGCACTGCCCCCAAAAAGTTAGACACTATTTGGGGGCATTTTTATGAAAAAAAACAGAAAGCATGGAACGGAATTTAAACTTCAAGTCATCAACGATAACTTAAAAGGGTTCTCTATTAATTCTTTATCCAAGAAGTGGGACATATCAACATCCGTTATAAGGAAATGGATTGATCACCATGGTTCAGATGGTGAAAAAGGCTTGTCAGGCAAGCGGCGTAGATATTACACAAAGGAATTTAAATTGACAGTGATCAGGGCTTATAAAGATAATGGATTATCTTTACGTGATTGTTGTCTGCATTTCAATATTCGTGATCAAAGCAGTATATCTTCTTGGATAGCGAAGTACGAACAACAGGGTTTAGATGGCCTTAACGAGCAAAAAAAAGGTAGGCCCCCAACTATGAAAAGAGACAAATCCATATCTAAAGAGGCCAAATCGCTGACCCGGCTGGAAGAGCTTGAAAGAGAGAATTTATACCTTAAAGCCGAGATCGATTTCTTAAAAAAGCTCGATGCCTTAACTCTATTAAAACAAACACAGCAAAAGAAAAAGCGTTAGTGCTCTGTGAGTTAAGGCTGCAATATCCATTAGATATCTTACTTGGTATATCAAAAATTGCCAGAAGCAGCTACTATTATCATGTGAAAACGAGCTCTGTGCTGAATAAACATGAAGGTGCTAAGAAAGAGATAAAGAAGATCTACGATGATCACAAGGGAAGGTACGGATATCGGAGGATAACCTTGGAAATGAGGAACAGGGGAAGCATTATTAACCATAAAACTGTATTAAAAATCATGGACAGCTTAGGCCTTAAATCACTGATCAGAAGTAAGAAATATGTATCCTACAAGGGTGATACGAATGAAGCAGTACCCAACCTGTTTAAACAGGAATTTACGGCTAAAAAGCCTTATTTGAAGTGGGCTACAGATGTCACTGAATTCAAGGTTAAGGATAGAAAAGTTTACCTCTCGCCGATCATAGAATTGTTTAATGGGGAGATTATCAGCTATAATCTTTCTGAAACACCTAACTTTCAACAGGTATCTGATATGTTAGAGGATGCATTTAAAACGCTTAAAGGGGACGAAAAACTGACATTACACTCAGATCAAGGCTGGCAGTATAGGATGGCCAGGTACAAACAGATGCTAAGTGAAAAAGGTATAACACAGAGTATGTCCCGAAAAGGAAATTGTTACGATAATGCTATAATCGAGAACTTCTTCGGAATCATTAAATCCGAGATGTTCTACCTGAAAAAATATGCCTCAGTTGATGAACTTAAAAAGGACATAACGGAATATATTGACTACTATAATAAAGACAGAATCAAACTCAATTTAAACGGAATGAGCCCGATAAAATACCGGGCTCTTAATCCTAATTAAATTTTTAACTTCGTCCAACTTTTGGGGTTCAGTCCA
>NZ_JAVTSK010000023.1:0-1815 GCF_032678465.1 Pedobacter gandavensis | reverse complement strand
GATTGCAACATATACAAGAAGATCCGTGAGGTGATTCGAGAAGTTCATTAAAGAGATGTCATTTATATACGTAGCGAGGTAAGATAGTACCGTTTCAAAGTACATGAAAACCAACGCTATTTTTTCGAGTCAGAAACTGACAGACAATACAAAAAAAAAGAATAAAGACTATTATTAACAAGTTAAGAATGGTCAGTGTTCAAACAAAACATTTTACAATGGAGAGTTTGATCCTGGCTCAGGATGAACGCTAGCGGCAGGCCTAATACATGCAAGTCGAACGATACCGAGAGGCTTGCTTCTCGGGAAAGTGGCGCACGGGTGCGTAACGCGTATGCAACCTACCTCAATCAGGGGGATAGCCCGAAGAAATTCGGATTAACACCGCATAAAATCACAGGATAGCATTATCTAATGATCAAATATTTATAGGATTGAGATGGGCATGCGTGTCATTAGCTAGTTGGCGAGGTAACGGCTCACCAAGGCGACGATGACTAGGGGATCTGAGAGGATGACCCCCCACACTGGTACTGAGACACGGACCAGACTCCTACGGGAGGCAGCAGTAAGGAATATTGGTCAATGGAGGCAACTCTGAACCAGCCATGCCGCGTGCAGGAAGACAGCCCTCTGGGTCGTAAACTGCTTTTATTCGGGAATAAACCTACTTACGTGTAAGTAGCTGAATGTACCGAAGGAATAAGGATCGGCTAACTCCGTGCCAGCAGCCGCGGTAATACGGAGGATCCAAGCGTTATCCGGATTTATTGGGTTTAAAGGGTGCGTAGGCGGCTTATTAAGTCAGGGGTGAAAGACGGTGGCTCAACCATCGCAGTGCCCTTGATACTGATGAGCTTGAATACACTAGAGGTAGGCGGAATGTGACAAGTAGCGGTGAAATGCATAGATATGTCACAGAACACCGATTGCGAAGGCAGCTTACTATGGTGTTATTGACGCTGAGGCACGAAAGCGTGGGGATCAAACAGGATTAGATACCCTGGTAGTCCACGCCCTAAACGATGAATACTCGCTGTTAGCGATACACAGTTAGCGGCTAAGCGAAAGCGTTAAGTATTCCACCTGGGGAGTACGGTCGCAAGATTGAAACTCAAAGGAATTGACGGGGGCCCGCACAAGCGGAGGAGCATGTGGTTTAATTCGATGATACGCGAGGAACCTTACCCGGGCTTGAAAGTTAGTGAATCATTTAGAGATAGATGAGTGAGCAATCACACGAAACTAGGTGCTGCATGGCTGTCGTCAGCTCGTGCCGTGAGGTGTTGGGTTAAGTCCCGCAACGAGCGCAACCCCTATGTTTAGTTGCCAGCACGTAAAGGTGGGGACTCTAAACAGACTGCCTGTGCAAACAGAGAGGAAGGAGGGGACGACGTCAAGTCATCATGGCCCTTACGTCCGGGGCTACACACGTGCTACAATGGATGGTACAGAGGGCAGCAAGCTGGCAACAGCAAGCGAATCTCAAAAAGCCATTCACAGTTCGGATAGAGGTCTGCAACTCGACCTCTTGAAGTTGGATTCGCTAGTAATCGCGTATCAGCAATGACGCGGTGAATACGTTCCCGGGCCTTGTACACACCGCCCGTCAAGCCATGGAAGTTGGGGGTACCTAAAGTATGTAACCGCAAGGAGCGTCCTAGGGTAAAACCGATAACTGGGGCTAAGTCGTAACAAGGTAGCCGTACCGGAAGGTGCGGCTGGAATACCTCCTTTCTGGAGTAGTTCAGACTACTCGCTACGTAAATGATATAAATGACAGAGATCTCAAAAAAAGAAAACCCATAGGATGAA
>NZ_JAVTSK010000022.1:0-2531 GCF_032678465.1 Pedobacter gandavensis | reverse complement strand
GCGATGCCGCTTCACAGTCTCCCACCTATCCTACACATCTTGTATCCAATGTCAATGTTAAATTGTAGTGAAGGTGCATGGGGTCTTTCCGTCCCGTTGCGGGTACCCGGCGTCTTCACCGGGACCACAATTTCACCGAGCTCATGGCTGAGACAGCGCCCAGATCGTTACACCATTCGTGCAGGTCGGAACTTACCCGACAAGGAATTTCGCTACCTTAGGACCGTTATAGTTACGGCCGCCGTTTACTGGGGCTTCGATTCAATGCTTCTCCTTTAACAGATGACATCCCCTCTTAACCTTCCAGCACCGGGCAGGTGTCAGGCCTTATACTTCATCTTTCGATTTTGCAAAGCCATGTGTTTTTGTTAAACAGTCGCCTGGGCCTTTTCACTGCGGCTGATATTGCTACCAGCGCCCCTTCTCCCGAAGTTACAGGGCCATTTTGCCGAGTTCCTTAGCCATGATTCACTCGAGCACCTTAGAATTCTCTTCCCGGATACCTGTGTCGGTTTGCGGTACGGGTTTTTATAACCTGAAGCTTAGCGGTTTTTCTTGGAAGTCTGATTACCTGCACTATCTACGCCCCCGAAGGTTTGCAGTACTATCGGGTTTCAGCTAGGTCTGCGGATTTGCCTACAGTCCTAATACCTACGCCCTTTAACGATCTATTCCGTCAGATCGCGGCAGTGTCACTACTCCGTCCCCACATCGCAGTTATAAAAAGTACTGGAATATTAACCAGTTGTCCATCGAATATCCCCTTCGGGTTCTCCTTAGGCCCCGACTAACCCTGATCCGATTAGCGTTGATCAGGAAACCTTATCCTTTCGGTGGGCGGGTTTCTCGCCCGCCTTATCGTTACTTATGCCTACATTTGCTTTTCCAGAAGCTCCACCACAACTTACGTCATAACTTCGCTGCCGCTGGAATGCTCCCCTACCGTAATATTTACACATTACCCATAGCTTCGGTGTATAGTTTAATGCCCGTTTATTATCCATGCCCGATCGCTCGACTAGTGAGCTGTTACGCACTCTTTAAATGAATGGCTGCTTCCAAGCCAACATCCTAGCTGTCTATGCAATCGGACCTCGTTAGTTCAACTTAACTATAACTTGGGGACCTTAGCTGATGGTCTGGGTTCTTTCCCTCTCGGCCCGTGACCTTAGCACCCCGGGCCTCACTGCAGTGTATATTATATAGCATTCGGAGTTTGTCTGGATTTGGTAGGATTTGACTCCCCCGCACCCAATCAGTAGCTCTACCTCTATATAACTTTACCACCACGCTGTTCCTAAAAACATTTCGGGGAGTACGAGCTATTTCCCAGTTTGATTAGCCTTTCACCCCTACCCACAGATCATCCGGAAACTTTTCAACGTTTATCGGTTCGGTCCTCCAGTACGTGTTACCGCACCTTCAACCTGTCCATGGGTAGATCACAAGGTTTCGCGTCTACCTCCCCTGACTATACGCCCTATTCAGACTCGCTTTCGCTGCGGCTGCGTGTCTTAAACACTTAACCTTGCCAGAGAAGAGTAACTCGTAGGCTCATTATGCAAAAGGCACGCCGTCACGCCACCTGGACGCTCCGACCGCTTGTAAGCACACAGTTTCAGGTTCTATTTCACTCCCCTGTTCGGGGTTCTTTTCACCTTTCCCTCACGGTACTGGTTCACTATCGGTCTCTCAGGAGTATTTAGCCTTACCGGATGGTGCCGGCAGATTCCCACAAGGCGTCTCCGACCTCGCGGTACTCAGGATACTACTAGGCTAATGTTACTTACGTGTACGAGGCTCTCACTCTATATTGCCAGGCTTCCCATCCTGTTCCACTTCATTTCATTAATACCACATCGTAGTCCTACAACCCCACATATGCCGTAACATAAGTGGTTTGGGCTCTTTCCCGTTCGCTCGCCACTACTTAGGAAATCATTATTATTTTCTCTTCCTCTGCTTACTTAGATGTTTCAGTTCGGCAGGTTTGCGTATTATATACGACTAGTCTTCAACTAGCCAGGTTTCCCCATTCGGAAATCTTCGGATCAATTCATATTTGCTAATTCCCGAAGCTTATCGCAGCTTATCACGTCCTTCATCGCCTCTGAGAGCCAAGGCATCCCCTGTGTGCTCTTATTTACTTTCTTCTCTCCATAGCCTTTTGCGCCTATGGAAATGCTTTTTTTGATTGTTGTTATCTCTTCAGAATCGGTAATTACTTACCTATCCCTAAAGCTAACAACGTCTCTATTGTTGTTTGCTCTTCTTTTTTAACTTCTTCCAATATGTCAAAGAACTTTAGTTCCCCTATGATCTATCAGATCATATATTTATGGCCTCTTGTAGTTAGACCGGGTAATGTGGAGAATAACGGAGTCGAACCGTTGACCTCCTGCGTGCAAGGCAGGCGCTCTAGCCAGCTGAGCTAATCCCCCTTAGAATTTATTATGTAGTCCCGAGCAGATTTGAACTGCTGACCCCTACATTATCAGTGTAGTGCTCTAACCAACTGAGCTACGGGACTA
>NZ_JAVTSK010000021.1:0-4053 GCF_032678465.1 Pedobacter gandavensis | reverse complement strand
GGCTATCGCATCGCCACAACCACCGTTGCCGGCAACCGTGTAGGTCATGGTCGCCGTTCCGGCTCCAACACCATTAATTAGGCCAGTTGAAGGATCAATAGTCGATACACCTGGTTGATCAGAAGTCCATATGCCTCCTGCAATCGTTGAATTAAAAGTGGTTGTACCTCCTACACATACATTTTGATTTCCACCCAAAGTACCTGCAATTGGAGCAGCCGTGACTGTCACTGTTCTGGTCGCTATCGCATCTCCACAACCTCCTGTACCTATAACGGTATAAGTCATCGTTACAGTTCCGGAACCAAGCCCATTGATCAATCCTGTGGAAGGATCTATAGTGGCTACAGCAGTATTTCCTGAGCTCCAGCTTCCTCCATTTATTGTAGAATTAAATGTTGTGGTACTTCCAACACAAATACTTTGATTACCTCCCAAGGTACCCGCAATTGGAGCAGCTGTGACCGTAACTGTTCTGGTCGCTATCGCATCGCTACATCCCCCTGTACCTGTAACGGTATAAGTCATCGTTGCTGTTCCGGAACCAAGCCCATTGATCAATCCTGTAGAAGGATCAATAGTCGCCACACTGGTGTTGTCTGAACTCCAAACTCCTCCTGTTTCTGTAGAACTAAAAGTTGAAGTGCTACCTATACAGATGTTGCGTGTACCGCTTAAAGTACCTGCAACTGGTGCAGCTGTGACCGTAATTGTTCTGGTCGCTACCGCATCGCTACATCCCCCTGTACCTGTAACGGTATAAGTCATCGTTGCTGTTCCGGAACCAAGCCCATTGATCAATCCTGTGGAAGGATCAATAGTCGCCACACTAGTGTTGTCTGAACTCCAAACTCCTCCTGTTTCTGTAGAACTAAAAGTTGAAGTGCTACCTATACAGATGTTGCCTGTACCGCTTAAAGTACCTGCAACAGGTGCAGCGGTCACAGTAACCACTTTGGTTACCATCGCATTTCCACAGCCTCCGGTACCGGAAACGGTATACGTTATTGTTGAAGTACCGGCAGACAAAGCGCTGATCTGACCTGCCGCGTCAATACTTGCCACAGCCGAATTTGAGCTGCTCCATGTTCCGCCTAAAACTGTCGAACTAAAAGTAGCAGTGCTTCCTACACATATATTTCCGCTTCCACTTAAAGTACCTGCAACAGGTGCCGCTGTCACGGTAACCACTCTTGTGGCTATCGCATCGCCACAACCACCGTTGCCGGCAACCGTGTAGGTCATGGTCGCCGTTCCAGCTCCAAAACCATTAATTAGGCCAGTTGAAGGATCAATAGTCGCTACACCTGGTTGATCAGAAGTCCATACGCCTCCTGCTATTGTAGAATTAAAAGTGGTTGTACTTCCTACACATACATTTTGATTTCCGCCCAAAGTACCTGCAATTGGAGCAGCTGTGACCGTAACTGTTCTGGTCGCTATCGCATCTCCGCAACCTCCTGTACCTGTAACGGTATAAGTCATCGTTGCGGTTCCGGAACCAAGCCCATTGATCAATCCTGTAGAAGGATCAATAGTGGCTACAACAGTATTTCCTGAGCTCCAGCTTCCACCATTTATTGTAGAATTAAATGTTGTGGTACTTCCAACACAAATACTTTGATTACCTCCCAGGGTACCCGCAGTTACCGGCGCTGTTACGGTGATTACTCTGGTATCTGTTGCATTTCCACAACCTCCTGAACCTGGAACCGTGTAAGTCATTGTCGCAGTTCCTGCAGTTAAGGCAGTAATCTCTCCTGTGCTGGCATTGATCGTCGCTACAGCAGTATTCCCTGAACTCCAGCTTCCTCCGCTTATTGTTGAACTGAAGGTTGAACCATTGCCAATACAAACACTTTGTACTCCGCTTAGCGTACCTGCAACTGCTGCAGCTGTGACCGTAACTGTTCTGGTCGCTACCGCATCGCTACATCCCCCTGTACCTGTAACGGTATAAGTCATCGTTGCTGTTCCGGAACCAAGCCCATTGATCAATCCTGTGGAAGGATCAATAGTCGCCACGCTGGTGTTGTCTGAGCTCCAAACCCCTCCTGTTTCTGTAGAACTAAAAGTTGAAGTGCTGCCTATACAGATGTTACGTGTACCGCTTAAAGTACCTGCAACAGGTGCAGCGGTCACAGTAACCACTTTGGTTACCGTCGCATTTCCACAGCCTCCCGTACCGGAAACGGTATAAGTTATTGTTGAAGTGCCGGCAGACAAAGCGCTGATCTGACCTGTAGCATCAATAGTTGCCACAGCCAAATTTGAGCTGCTCCAACTTCCGCCTAAAACTGTCGAACTAAAAGTAGTATTGCTTCCTACACATATGTTTCCGCTTCCACTTAAAGTACCTGCAACAGGCGCCGCTGTCACGGTAACCACTCTTGTGGCTATCGCATCGCCACAACCACCGTTACCGGCAACCGTGTAGGTCATGGTCGCCGTTCCGGCTCCAACACCATTAATTAGGCCAGTTGAAGGATCAATAGTCGCCACACCTGGCTGATCAGAAGTCCATACGCCTCCTGCGATCGTTGAATTAAAAGTGGTTGTACTTCCTACACATACATTTTGATTACCGCCCAAAATACCTGCAATTGGAGCAGCTGTGACTGTAACTGTTCTGGTCGCTATCGCATCAGCACATACCCCTGTACCTGTAACAGTATAAGTCATCGTTGCAGTACCGGCTGATATACCTGTAATTTCTCCTGTAGCAGGATCAATTGTTGCTACACCTGTATTGTCTGAATCCCAATGACCTCCGGATTCCGTTGAACTAAAAGTGGTATTACTGCCTGTACAAATATGCTGAACACCGCTCAGAGTGCCCGACACAGGTGCCGGTGATACGCTCACCGCTACGCTTCTGGTGTTGGTTACCGTTGAACAACCACCAGTTCCAGTAATGGAATAGGTTATTGTTGCCGTTCCACCAGAAACTCCTGTAATCATACCTGTCTGTTCATCTATTGTGGCAATAGCATTGTCACTAGAGGTCCAGCTTCCACCTTCTATAGTGGAATAGAAGTTAGTGGTGCCTCCTAAACAAACATCCTGAGTTCCTCTTAACGTTCCTGCGCTTGAAACCGAAGAAACAGCCACATTTCTTGTTGCCGATACATCGGCACAATTCCCCGTACCTGATACGGTATATGTCATCGTTGCTGAACCATTGGCCACACTAGTCACCAGCCCTGAACCTGGGTCAATAGTTGCTACAGATGGATCACTTGAACTCCATGTTCCTCCGCTTACAGTCGAACTGAATGCGGAAGTACTTCCTAAACAAATATTTTGATTACCACTCAATACTCCAGGGCTTGGTGCAGCAGTGACGATTACGTTCCTTGTCACTGTGGCATTACCACAACCACCTGCCCCTGCAACAGTATAAGAAATAGTTGCCGTTCCAGCAGCCAGGCCATTAATCACTCCTGTCGAAGGATCTACTGTAGCTATAGATGCGGCGTTAGATGACCATGTTCCTCCAGTTGTAGTTGAGATAAAAGTACTCGTTCCGCCAACACAGATATTCTGGTTACCAGATAAGGTACCTGCATCCGGTGCCACCGTTAGCGTTATGGTTCTTGTAGCGACTGCATCAGAACAGCCACCAATACCTGTTACGGTATAAGTCATTGTTACTGTACCTGCAGTAACACCAGTTACCAGTCCGGTTGAAGGATCAATGGTTGCGATTGATGTATTTCCTGAACTCCAGTTTCCTCCGCTGATTGTTGAACTGAACGTAGTGCTGCTTCCAGAACAAATATTTTGGGTTCCGCTTAAGGTACCTGCAATTGGCTCAGCATTAACAGTCACTGTTCTGGTCACTGTTGCATTACCACAACCTCCGGCACCTGCAACTGTATAGGTCATCGTAGACGTTCCTGCGGTTAATCCATTAATTACTCCTGTTGTCGGATCGATGGTTGCCACAGCAGTATTTCCTGAACTCCAGCTTCCTCCGGTGATTGTTGAACTGAAAGTAGTGGTACTTCCGGCACAAACGTTTTGAATTCCGCTTAAAGTTCCTGCAACTGG
>NZ_JAVTSK010000020.1:0-6196 GCF_032678465.1 Pedobacter gandavensis | reverse complement strand
GAATTATTTGGGGGGAAGGGAATAATTTCTTTCTTTCGTAGTTGAAAAACAATCCCGCTACTATTTTCAATCAAGCAGAACAAGATCTTATCAGTTTAATGTAGCCAGAAGGCATTCTAGAGTATTTCGATTTACCAATGTGACCAAAGATTCTATAGGTCTGAATATCTACCTTGAAGAAAAGGACTTAAGCCCTTCTCCTTACCAGCAGCAGGAATTGGAATCAAAAGGACTTCGGCCCGAAGTGCGTATCTAGGATTTCCTTATTCGTGGTAAAAAAGTGCTTCTAATAATACCCTTTGTGTTGACCTCTTGAGGCTCTACCCCACGTCACACGGCCGGATTTAAGATAGAGTAGAAAATCCCATAAGGCGAGCAAACGGAGAGAAACTGTTTTTATAGCCTTCTTTTGGTAACAACGTTTTCGGCTATCCAATATTTCCTGGACGCGATTAAAGTGCTTTCGGAGATTAATGGTTCATGCGGACCATCTACCAGATAAGCCTTTTCATCTTTAAAATTAGGTATGGTTACTTTACCAGTGTAACGTGGGTTGGAAATAAGACTCAAGAAACCAATTATGATGTAATTAATGTTGTTAATGACTCTGTTAGATTTTTTGAGTGGTCAAATTTTTCCGGAACAGCTTATCACAATATTTGGGAAGCAGGTGGTCTTTAAATTGTTTATTTCCGAATTGAAAAAATATAGATTGAAATGAGTAGAATCATAAAATCCTATAATTGAGGCAACAATCCGTATTTTTGTAACAAATTATAAACATGAAATACCTAATAGTAGAGGATGAACGGTTTGCATACACGGAATTAAAAAGAATGATGGAACGGTTACGTCCCGACTATATATTGGTTGGAAGAACAGAATCTGTAGCGAATACTATTCTATTTCTTAATAATAATCCTGTAGAACTAATATTATTAGATATTCGTTTAGCTGACGGAAATTGCTTTGAAATATTCGAAAAAGTTCAAGTTTCGATACCGATTATATTTACCACTGCTTACGACGATCACGCTATTCAGGCTTTTAAGTACAACAGTATCGATTATCTACTGAAACCAGTTGAAGAAGACGATTTATTAGTTGCTTTGAATAAACTAGACCGCCAACATGTAGAAAAAGAGGCAATCTTTGATTATAAAAAATTAGAACAGATATTATTGGGGAATCACAAGAAAAATCGTTTCCTTGTTCAAATCGGTGATACATATAACTATATCGATGTAAGTGATATAGCTTTTTTCTACAGTGAAGGGAAAATAGTTTTTTTACATACATTTTCCGATAAAAGGAATATTATAGATTATACATTGACCCAAATAGAATCACAATTAGACAGAAAAATGTTTTTTCGGGTTTCCCGCAATTGCGTTGCTAATATTACTTCTATAAAAATGATTGATAAATACTTTAATAGCAGATTGAAACTTGCTTTTCAACCAAATTGTCCACAGGAAGTTTTGGTAAGCCGTGAGCGGGTTTCAGATTTTCTAAAATGGATAGATGGATAGAATTGAAAACGATGAAAACGATAAACAAAAAACATATTATTGCTTTTGTATTCATAGTGGTTATACTATTAATCTTATTTTATTATGTTTTTCAAACATTGACCGGAAAAGAAAGGAATTTAGTGCAATTCATTCTAATAAATCTACTCCCATGTGTATTTATTACAGTTATTAATTTTTTGATTGTCCACACAATCTATAAATACTTTAAAACACGCAATATCTATCTTCACGTTACATTAGATTTGTTGATATCTTCTGTGTTATCAGTTTTAATGGTATTTCTTCTCAACTTTATCTTTAGCGGATTTTCTACATTCAATAGCAATCCTGAAATTCTTAAATCTATCATTTTTATAATTCTTTGGAATAGCATTGTGGTGTTGCTAATTGAAATTTTCTTCTATAGTCAACGGCAAATTGATGCCGAAAAAACAATTGCTATCATTGAAAAAGAGAAAATTCAGTATCAGTACGAAACTTTAAAGGCACAAATAAATCCTCATTTCTTATTCAATAGCCTCAACGTTTTGTCATCGTTGGCTTATGAAGATGCAGAGAAAGCAAATCTATTTTCAAAAAAAATGTCGAGTGTATATCGTTATGTCCTTTTGACAAGTGAACGCCTTACAGTTACCTTAAAAGAAGAACTGGCATTTTTAGATGCCTATGTGTTTTTGGAAAAAATTCGGTTTGGAGATAATTTACAAATATCACTGGTCAACCAAGCTAATTTAAGTAAAGAAGTAATTCCTGTAAGCCTTCAATTACTAGTAGAGAATGCTGTAAAACACAATATCGCCACCCTTAATCAACCATTAACTGTTAAAATCGAAATAACCGGGAATGAGATTACGGTTTCCAACAACCTTCAACCCAGAACTTGTGTTGAAGGCGGCGGTATGGGACTAATAAATTTACAAAAACAATACGCATTATACAATAAAACAATTGATATATTAAAAACAGAAACACAATTTATAGTAAAATTACCCTTTTTGGATTAAATACTGTTTTTGAAGCTTTATGTTTACATCTATTGGTCATTTTTAATTTTATTAGCTGCCGTTCAGCTACTCTTCTATACACTTCATCCCATCAATACTGAACTTCGTCGGAAAGCACTTTGCTGAATTTTTTCTAATAGCGAGTTTTGCAGTGTAATATTCATTCAAAACATAATTTTACAATGAGAAAGCGAATAAAATTATCAACTTTTGCTCTAGCAGTATTCTTTATGGCTTTGGTTTCGGTAAATGCCCAGGAAAAAATATCTATAGGAGGTAAGAATCAAGCTAATTCAATATTATTTAAAATTGAGAAGTTACGCCAAAACATTGAAACCATACTAAAAAACAGAAATGCCGTTGTCGGTGTAGCGATTAGTGGAATGGACGCAAGCGATACGTTAAGTATCCATGGTTCTGGACGTTTCCCAATGCAGAGTGTTTTTAAATTTCCGATTGCACTAACGATGTTATCAGAAATTGACAAGGAGAATTTTTCATTTGATCAAAAAGTAGCTATTCATAAAAATGAACTTTTACCAGATCTTTGGAGTCCAATAAGAGAAGAATATTCGGAAGGCGCAACTTTAACCATTGCTGAAATTTTGAGGTACACCGTGATGGTTAGTGATAATGTAGGATGTGACGTTTTATTAAGATTGCTTGGAAAACCTGAATTAGTAGAAGACTATTTTCACAAGAAAGGTTTTAGCGAATTTGCAGTTAAAATTAATGAGGAGGTCATGCAAAATAATTGGGATCTGCAATTCTTAAATTGGACAACACCAACAGAAGCAAACAAGATCCTTCGTGCATTCTATGAAAACAAAGGAAATCAACTTTCCCAAAGAAGTTATGATTTTGTTTGGAATGTGATGAAAGAAACGGAGACAGGGAAAGATCGCCTAAAAGGTCAATTGCCCAAAGGTACTGTTGTTGCTCATAAGACAGGTTGGTCTGGTGTTAACAAAGAAACTGGAATTTCTGCTGCTATAAATGATATTGGAATTGTTTTTCTCCCTAACGGAAGTCACTTTTACATCAGCATTTTCATTACCGATTCAAAAGAAGATACTGGGACTAATGAAAAAATAATTGCGGATATTACAAAATTAGCTTGGGATTATTTCATTAACAATGGAAAATAGAATATGCTAAATATAATAATCAATATTTGTTCTATTAGATGTTTTTCATCTGCCTGCAATGTTACTTCATCCTATCCATACTGAACTTCATCGAAAAGCACTTTGACTGAATATATCTAATAGTGACTTTTGGCAGTATATTATTAAACAAATCAAAACTTTTTTACAATGAGAAAGCGAATAAAATTATCAACTTTTGCTCTAGCAGTATTCTTTATGGCTTCGGTTTCGGTAAATGCCCAGGAAAAAGTATCTATAGGGCTTAAAACTGAAGTTAATTCAACATTCTATAAGTATGATGCTGAAAGTATCTATTCCAACAGCTCTCAATATCCTGGTGGTTCTGCTGGTGTATTTTTTAAATATGATTTTAATAAATGGTTTGCCCTTCAAACTGATGTGATGCTTCATTATCGAAATTCAGAGATAGAAAACAAGCTCAACAATGAAAAATTTAAGTTGGAATCTTATGACTTAGAATTACCTGTTTATGCTGTCTTTCAAACCAAAGTCGGTACAGGTAAAATATTTGCAGGCCTAGGACCATACATAGGTTACGGAATAAGTGCCAAAACAGCAGGTGTAAATATGTATGATAAGGATGCAACAGGAAAAGCCCCTATGAAAAGACTCCATTATGGAGCTGGTACTATACTTGGTTATGATTTTGGTTATTTTCAAATCAACGCTTCTTATACATCTCAAAATGGTATAGGGGCAATGAGAGCATCTTCTTCTCTAAGACGTGAGTCATTTGGTTTAGGCATTGGGCTTAGTCTTTAAATCTTATTAGGACGCTACCGATTTCTTTAAGAAATCGGTATTTTTAATTTCAATTGTTGGTCAATTTTATAGAACCAACAATTATAAATAATACTTATCATTATGAAAAAGGTAATTTTTATACTAATCGTCAACCTAATTTCGAACTTCTCGATTTTTGCACAGGAAATTAAACCAAAGAGATCCCAAGAGCCTCAAAAACCTTATCCCTATTACTCAGAGGATGTTATCTTTGAAAATAAACAAGCGGGAATCAATCTCGCAGGGACTTTAACACTCCCTCAAAAGGATGGTGTTTTCCCAACTGTTATTCTGATAAGTGGTAGTGGTCCTCAAAACAGGGATGAGGAATTGGCAGGACACAAACCTTTTCTTGTCATATCGGACTATCTTACAAAAAACGGAATTGCTGTATTGCGTTTTGATGACCGTGGAACAGCTTTATCTGAAGGTGACTTCAACAAAGCTACATCTGTAGATTTGGCGACTGATGTTGAAAGTGCCATTGCTTATCTAAAAACCAGAAAAGAAATCAATTCTCAAAAAATAGGATTAATAGGTCATAGTGAAGGTGGTTTGATTGCTCCTATGGTAGCTGCCGATTCAAAAGACGTTGCATTTATTATTATGCTAGCAGGTCCGGGTATTCCGGGAGATAAAATCCTTTTAATACAACAACGAAGGATCGCCCAGGTGTCGGGAACTAGTCGAAATGAAATAAAGGAAACAGAGAGAATGAATAGAAAAATCTTTGACCTCATAAAAACAAATACGGATACTTCGAGTTTAAAGGCAGATTTAAGAGCAAATTTGGAATTGTTTTTAAGTCAAAATCCAACTTTCAAAATAACTGATGGTATGACCAAAGAGGAGTTTATCGACTTACAAATCAAAACCTATGATACACCATGGATGCGGTATTTTATAAAATATGATCCTGTGCCCACATTAGAAAAAGTAAAAATCCCTGTTTTAGTTCTAAATGGGGGAAAAGATTTGCAAATCACACCAAAAGAGAATTTAAGAGCTATAAAAAAAGCCTTTCGAAAAGCCAAAAATAAAAATGTGACAATTAAAAAATTGCCCGATTTAAACCATTTATTTCAGAAGTCCGATACAGGTTTACCGAACGAATATCCACTTATTGAGCAAACTTATTCACCTGTTATGCTGGAAGAGGTGTTGAATTGGTTAAAATTACAGATCAAGTAAGTTAAAAAGTAGTTTTTAATACATTTCTTGAATGGTCAAATTTTCCCGAAACATCTTGTCACAGTATTTCGGGATTAGGCGGTCAATGAACATGGAATTTCCATCCATTGACTCAGCTCCTGTTATTAATAAGCGTTTTATGTAAATTTGAGGTAGTTTTAAGATCAATATTTAATGGACAAAAGAAATCAAACATTTGATCAGGCTGAATTGGAACTTTTAAAAATGATTTTCTAGTTTTATCATTCCTAAAATCATCTCAATTTAGATGTAATTCAAAATTTAACAGATCAATCAGATTTATATTTCATGAATTATTTTCTGTCAAAACATACGTTCACGGGCTTTTTTTAGTCTTTTTCTCTTTTTTGATTCCGCCTGTATTTTAGCTTAAAATCCCTACTTATGGATTCTTGATTAAACACCTCTTCAAGTCCAGCTATTTTCTTCAAATCATCATAAAACTTTTTTGAATTCAGTATACCTACGCGTACGCTAAAAAGCCTTAGAGAAA
>NZ_JAVTSK010000019.1:0-7269 GCF_032678465.1 Pedobacter gandavensis | reverse complement strand
AAAAATGTCTGTCACCATGAAATTGCTGAGCCGTATGACCGGCTTTATCAAATTGGGATTCGGCTTACAGGCCAAAGGGACAGTGCACAATGCACACAACCTGGCCACCTCTTACCTGAAAAAACACGCTTTAAAGGGTGAATATCCCAATATCAGTGTAGATTATACGAAGGTTAAACTGAGCGAAGGCAGCATGCCTGCAACTTCGGATTTAAAAATCGTTAAGGTAGCAGGCGGATTGGAAATCAGCTGGGATCCGACCCATAGCTATGAATTACAACACAACGATAGTGTGATGGTGATGCTCTGTTTTCCGGAAACCGGAAGAGACCGCGAATACCTGAATATTGCCAGAAGATCTGAAGGAAAATGTTTCCTTCCATTGTTAGAAGAACAGCTTAGTCAACAGATAGAACCCTATATTGCCTTCATTTCTGCAGATGGAGAAAAGGTTTCCAACAGTGTTTATCTGGGTAATTTAAACGGGGAGGTTAAAACTGAGAAAGAAAAAACTGACGAAAAAAAATACCAGCAGGTAAAAGAGCGCTTTGATCAGGTGGCAACCAGCTATAGGAGTCAGATTAAGGACGAATATGGGATGAAACCACGTACCAAAGCCTTTAGAGTACTGGAAAAGGAATATTTGGCGCTCAAAGAGAAGCTCGAACACCTGCCCGGGAAGCCTGGTTGAGCATTGAGCTAAGTTCCTGATAAAGCTGGCTCATCATTCATTTCAGCTTATAAACACTTGTTTTCAAACAAAAATTGTTTTACAAGTACAAAAATTAACTATATTTCAAATAGTTACAGGAGGCTTATGTCCAAAAAACGACAAAACAAATGCTCCTGTTTAATTGCTGTTATAATTTAGATGTAAACGGAAAATTTATGATATCTGTAAACCCGACCAACGGAAAAACGATTAAAACCTATATAGAAGATACAGAAAAGCAAGTAAATGCGAAGATAGAAAGGACACATACTGCCTGGATAAAATGGAAAGAGACCCGTTTTTCGGTAAGGGCAGAATTCCTCAGAAATACTTCTGCGGTACTATTGAAGCGCAAAGCTGAATTGGCCACACTAATGGCTAAAGAAATGGGAAAACCGATAGCATCCGGAATTGCAGAAATTGAAAAATGTGCGGCTGTATGCGATTATTATGCTGCTAATGGGGCTAATTTTCTGAAAGACGAAATCATTGCAACCGAAGCGAGTAAAAGTTATGTTTGTTTTCAACCATTAGGAGTAGTCCTGGCAGTCATGCCCTGGAATTTTCCATTCTGGCAATTGTTCCGATTTCTGGCACCTGCATTCATGGCCGGTAATACGGGAGTGTTAAAACATGCCTCTAACGTTAGTGGTTGCGCATTGGCAATTGAAGATGTCATTAAAGAAGCTGGTTTTCCTAAAGACGTTTTCAATGCACTCCTGATCAATAGTAAAATGGTGAAGGACGTTATTGCACATCCTTTCGTTAAGGCGGTTACCTTAACCGGTAGTACTGAAGCGGGAAAACAGGTGGCACAACAGGCAGGTTTTCATTTGAAAAAAACAGTATTGGAATTAGGGGGAAGTGATCCCTATCTGGTATTGGCGGATGCTGACCTCGAACAAGCGGCAGAAATCTGTATGCAAAGCAGGCTCATTAATAATGGTCAAAGCTGTATTGCAGCAAAACGGTTCATTTTGGTAAAAGAAATAGAAAAAGAATTTACCAAAATCTTTCTTAAGAAAATGCAGTCGAAAGTTACTGGCGATCCCTTTGATCAAAAAAGCGACCTGGGGCCGATGGCGAGAATAGATCTGAGGGATGAATTACACCAGCAGGTCAGCGATAATATCAAAGCAGGTGCAAAGTGTTTACTCGGTGGGAAAATCCCGGAATTCAAAGGTGATCATGCATTTTATACCCCTACTGTTCTTAGCGGAATAAAGAAAGGAATGCCGGCCTATCAGGAAGAAATTTTCGGTCCGGTAGCCCTACTATTCAGTGCAAAAGATGAAGATGATGCCATTAGAATCGCCAACGATAGTCCATTTGGATTAGGTGCAGCAGTCTTTACGGCTGATGCCACACGTGCTGAAGCAATAGCGGCGAAGAAATTAAATGCAGGATCTTGTTTTGTCAACAGTCTGGTCAAATCAGATGCAAGATTGCCCTTTGGCGGAATCAACCAAAGTGGTTATGGAAGAGAGCTGAGTTCATTTGGCATCCGGGAATTTGTAAACATCAAAACCGTATATATTCAGTAAAATTATAGAAATGATACCAGGGCATTTAAGTTTGGTTCCACCTAGGCAACTGACCATAAATCCCCTGGTAGATTTGCAGAATTTTAGACTTCATCGTGGAAGGCAAATCTTTATTTTTTGTATCATAAGTCACATACCAATGCACATGTAGCGCCTCGATATCCTCAATCATCATTTGAACAGGCCATGAGTTTTTACGCTCAATTTCCCCGAACTGGAAACCATTCAGTAAATTTTCCCTTAAATCATCAGGGACATCAGAATTGATTTTCAGATCACCTGCTTTTTCCGGTGGACCTGATTTATTAATATAAACCAACTCCACCCTACCCTTTCTCAAGGCATAAACGAGGTATAATCCATATCTATGGGTGTCCACATTACAGACTTCTACCAGACTATCTGTTGCCTGAAAAAAGAAATTGCCTTGTTTGTATTTACTTAATTCGTCGAACATAGATTCAATCATTTTTACACCGGATCATTTTATCAATCTGGCTTACCTAATATAAAAAAAATGAGATTATCTAACAAATTAACACGCGAATGGAGTAAAAAATTAAAATACCCTTGGACAGATGAAAGATCTTGGTGCTTTACCGAATGCCAAGCCCATGGTGATCTCGTGTGAACCGTTTTGACTACTTCCTAATGCACTGGTGACCTGGTCATAGGAATACCCTAATCTGAAACGTTCGTTTACAAAAAACTGGACAATTCCAGATATGGAGTTTTCTTTACTTAGCGAAAGTCCTTCCAAAGGCTTCTTCCAAAGGCTAAATCCAGTTCGGATAGAACCGCCGATCCAGACTTTATCGTTAATGATCACCATTGCATTCAAATCAGCACTGGTTGGTCCTCTAAAGTCTTCTTTAATCAGGAGACTGGGTCTGACCCTGATTTCCGGTGATACATTAATTAAGGCACCTCCCATCAGATAAGCGTGTCTGCTACGAATAATATTTAAAGAGGCGGATCCATCCCTTCTCTTATCAGGACTGGAGAATAAGTCTAGGGCAGACAGTCCGAGGTACCAGTAATCTGAATTATAGAATATACCCAGGCGCAAATCAGGGACAATATTACTTTGATTTCCAACAGGGATAGATTCATCACCAGGCGTAATGGTGGTTAATAGTTGTCCTTTTAAACTATATTGAGCAGCACCTATTCCCAATCCAAAGCTCAAGCGCTGCGTATCTTCTCCATTTAATTGCAATCGATAGGCATAATTTGCCGTCACTGAAGTGGAGGATTGTGCCCCGATTTTATCAGTAGTTACCTGTACTCCTAAACCCATTTTACGATCCTGAGGGTCCAGAATTCCATCAATAGAGGCCGATGCTGTTTGTGGAGCACCTTCCATACCCAACCATTGCGCTCGCAGACCGAGCTGCACAAACCATTCTTCTTTGTATCCCGCGTAAGCAGGATTGACACTTAAGCTATTAAAGATGTACTGGGTAAACTGAATATTTTGTTGCGCAGCTACTTTTCCAACCTGCATAAAGCAGATGCTTACCATTGCGATGATCAATTTTCTAATCTTCATTATCTTTTGATTAAAATCCAGCTTTTACGAGAAGTGGTGACTCCGGCTTTTTTAAATTTCAACACATAGAAATAGGTTCCTTCATTTAAACCTGCGCCATCCCATTCGTCTTTATAATTGTTATTGTGGTATACCTGATCACCCCAACGATTGAAAACGGCCAGGTCAATACTATCATAATTCTCTCTTCCGATAATCTGGAACGTATCATTTTTTCCATCTCCATTTGGGGTAAAGGTGTTAGGAATTTCCAGGTCTGGTGGGACTACATTGATCGTCACCATGGCTACGTTAGAAGATAATCCTACTTCATCATTGATTTTATAACTAAACTTTTCAACGCCTATGAATCCTTTATTAGGTTGGTATACGATTCTTCCATCTTTATTCATTTGTAAAATTCCGTGTGACGGTGCCATCTGAATTTCTACAGTACTTACATCCAGAGGAAAAAGGCTTGCCCTATCGTTTTTAGCTACTGGTACCATTACTTCCACATCAGTTTTAGTTTTTGCATAATCATCGACTGCGGATGGGTAGCGCACCACATCTACATCGGTTGGCGTGTCATTATTTTGGTCGGTACCAGAGATGTCAAACACCCCAGTCCCAATCTGAGTCAGTCCGTCTATACGTGCGGTATTCCTCACATTCCCATTCAATTTTTCGTCTTCTGTAACAGTGTAAACTATTACATGCGTCATTGAAGCAGATGGTGCCAATGAGGTTCCAGATAAAGTAATCAGCCCAGGGATTTTAGGATCAGAAAGAATGAGGTTATGCAGGGTTACATTTCCTGTATTTTTGATGGTAAAAGTGTAAGTAATGGTTTTAAAGTCGCTGTTGAAGCGTCCGGATTTTACTAAACTAATACCTGGATTTTGAAGAATAGCGACATCAGCGATTGCAGATAATGCAATTGGATGTTCTGTACTGGTTACGGTAGCTATATTTTGGATTTTAGCCAGATTTGCTGATGGTGCACCATTCCGATCAATATCTGATTGCGTAACCGTATAAATTCCTTTATAGATCCATGTTTCAGCTCTTTCCAGGATACCATTTCCGTTGTCACCAGAAAGACTTAATTGTGTGCCGATTAATGGATCATTTAGTACCACATGGTGATGATTTGTAGTTCCAATATTTTTTACGGTAATGGTATAATTGATCTTTTCTCCAGCTGTAGAAACAGATGATAAATCGGCAGTTTTAACTATTGAAAGTCCAATACAGGCTGGCACGCGGACAGTAATTTTAAAAGGAATTCCATCACAACCTCCGTTTAATCCTCTTGGGGTAACGGTATAAATGACATCCAGATCAGTTGCGGTTGGATTGTAAAGATTGGTATTGATCGTATTTCCTGATCCGTTTATAGCGCCTGATACCGGAGAGTTCACAATCCAGGTAAAGCTGGCAGGAACCGCATTTCCACCTTTAATGGTATTGTCGACATTGGCTTGCAATGGATATACAAATGAAGATTGAGTACATGTTAAAGGATTTGCAGTATCATTATATCCCTTTGGAACAGGGCTAACAGTTACCTTGGTACTTCTTGAAATTGCACTGGCACAACCTGCGTCATTGGTTACTTTAACTGTATAAATACCAATATCACCAACGCTGTAGGTTTGCGCGGTTGCATTAGGAATCAGTACTCCGTTTTTATACCATTGGTTCCCGTGTGCTGATGAAGAAGTTAAAAGGACAACCCCACCGTCACAGAAAGTAGTTTCATTCGATGGAGAAATTTGAGGTTGTTCAGGATATGTAGCCTCCCTGACCCTGATCGGTGCTGAGGCAATACTTAAACATCCGCTATCATTTGTGTATGTTACCGAATAATTACCAGGTGCAGTTGCAGTGTAAGTTTGCAGGGTTGCACCACTGATTGGATTTCCGTCTTTGAACCATTGGTTGCCGTTGATTTCTGATGAAGTAAGCACTACACTTCCGCCTACACAGTATACCGCATTGTTTACCGCAGTAATCGTTGGAGGATTTGGAATTGGATTTACAATCACATTTACTGTTGCTGAAGCGATGCTTTCACAGGTTGTAGAGCTTACTTTTACGCTATATTTTCCAGCTACAGTTGCGGTATAAGTTTGGCTTGTTGCCCCAGAGATCGCAATAGCATCTTTGTACCACTGGTAACTCGTAGCGCTTGATGCGGTCAACAATACGTGACCACCGGCACAGAAAGTGGTTGGCTCAGTTACGCTGATATTTGCAACCGGAACAGCGTTTACCTTTACTTCTACAACTGCAGAGGCCTCGCTCTCGCAGGTGGCCGAGCTTACTTTTACACTATACTCCCCAGTAGTAGTAGCAGTATAAGTTTGACTGGTGGCACCGCTAATAGCAAGGCCTCCTTTGTACCACTGGTAGCTCGTAGCGCTTGATGCAGTCAACAATACGCTACCACCATCACAAAATGTCTTATCACCAGTCACGGTAATCTCTGCAACAGGGACTGCATTTACCACAACTTCTACAGCAGCTGAAGCCTCACTCTGGCAAGTCGTAGAACTTACTTTTACACTATAGTCCCCAGTAGTAGTGGCAGTATAGCTTTGACTGGTGGCACCGCTAATGGTAATACCTCCTTTGTACCACTGGTAACTCGTAGCGCTTGATGCGGTCAACAATACGCTACCACCATAACAAAATGTCTTATCGCCAGTCACGGTAATCTCTGCAACTGGAACTGCATTTACCACAACTTCGATAGCAGCCGAAGCTTCACTCTGGCAAGTTGTAGAACTTACTTTTACACTATACTCCCCAGTAGTAGTGGCAGTATAAGTTTGACTGGTAGCACCGCTAATGGCAATACCTCCTTTGTACCACTGGTAGCTCGTAGCGCTTGATGCAGTCAACAATACGCTACCGCCATCACAAAATGTCTTATCGCCAGTCACGGTAATCTCAGCAACCGGAACTGGGTTTACCACAACTTCGATAGCAGCTGAAGCCTCACTCTGGCAAGTCGTAGAACTTACTTTTACACTATACTCCCCAGTAGTAGTGGCAGTATAGGTTTGACTGGTGGCACCGCTAATGGCAATACCTCCTTTGTACCACTGGTAACTCGTAGCGCTTGATGCAGTCAACAATACGCTACCGCCATCACAAAATGTCTTATCACCAGTCACGGTAATCTCTGCAACAGGGACTGGGTTTACCACAACTTCTACAGCAGCTGAAGCTTCACTCTGACAAGTCGTAGAACTTACTTTTACACTATACTCCCCAGTGGTAGTGGCAGTATAAGTTTGACTGGTGGCACCGCTAATGGCAAGGCCTCCTTTGTACCACTGGTAACTCGTAGCGCTTGATGCGGTTAACAATACGCTACCGCCATCACAAAATGTCTTATCACCAGTCACGGTAATCTCTGCAACCGGAACTGCATTTACCACAACTTCTACAGCAGCCGAAGCCTCACTCTG
>NZ_JAVTSK010000018.1:0-33449 GCF_032678465.1 Pedobacter gandavensis | reverse complement strand
AGAATTAGCCTTTAGGATATGGATCCCAATTTTAAAATAGATTTGGCTTCAAGGTGCCTGAAAAATTAAAAAGCTATAAAAACAAGAAAGCTCCAGATTTCTCTGAAGCTTTTTAGTGGTGTGGGCCGGGATCGAACCGGCGACACAAGGATTTTCAGTCCTTTGCTCTACCGACTGAGCTACCGCACCGTTTAATAATCTTGTCCCTTATTTGGGATTGCAAATGTAGTATCTTTTTTTGTAATTCAAACATTAATCTTCTTTTTTTATTAAAAAAATCAATAAACATTCTTTTTATGCTTGCATAGTAATTTGTTTTACGGGATTTCTTTTAACTTAGCAACACTATAATCAGAATCAGAAAAATGGTGTTACAAATCCTATTTATAGCAATTACGCTGGCAGCAATAGCCTTGTTCAGTTATAATTTAAAGAAAGTTATCCGCAACATCCGTATAGGAAAGGACGCAGACCGAACTTATCAACCCCAGAAAAGGTTCATGACTATGATCAAAGTAGCCTTTGGGCAGACAAAAATGTTCTTTCGTCCGGTGCCAGCATTACTCCATTTAATCGTTTATGCAGGATTTATTATCATCAATATTGAAGTATTGGAAATCATGATCGATGGTATTTTCGGGACACATCGAATTTTTAGTGGTTTAGGCCCGATCTATAACTTTCTAATTGGTTCTTTTGAAATTCTGGCTTTGGGTGTATGGTTGGGTTGTGCGGTTTTCCTGATCAGAAGAAATGTAATTAAATTAAAAAGATTTAGTGGCGTGGAAATGACCAGCTGGCCGAAATCTGATGCCAATTATATCCTGATCACCGAAATCCTATTAATGACAGCCTTCTTAATCATGAATGCCGCAGACACAAAATTGCAGGCTATGGGCGCTTCACATTATATCCTTGCCGGATCCTTTCCAGTAAGTCAATACCTCACCGGTCTTTTACCGAACTCTGAAGCTGTATTAATTGCGATAGAAAGAGGTTGTTGGTGGTTCCATATCATTGGAATTCTCGCCTTTCTGAACTACCTACCCTACTCGAAACATTTCCATATCCTGTTTGCCTTTCCAAATACTTATTTCTCTAATCTGGAGCCAAAAGGAGAATTTACAAACATGCAAAGCGTAACCAATGAGGTAAAAGCGATGCTTGATCCTTCTTTTACACCTCCAGATGCAGAACCAGGGAAGTTTGGAGCTAAGGACGTAAATGACCTTAGTTGGGTCAATTTGATGAATGCATACACCTGCACAGAATGTGGTAGATGTACCTCAGTATGTCCGGCTAACATCACCGGGAAGCTATTGTCCCCAAGAAAAATCATGATGGATACCCGTGACCGATTAGAAGAAGTAGGAAAAAACATAGACAAAACAGGGAATGGCTTTGATGATGGAAAATCTTTGATAGACTCCTATATCAGTAGAGAAGAAATATGGGCCTGCACCAGCTGTAATGCCTGTACACAAGCCTGTCCAATTAACATTGATCCATTAGCAATCATTACTGAACTAAGGAGATATGCAGTAATGGAAGAGTCGCAAGCTCCGGCCAGTATCAATGCCATGCTGGGCAACATTGAAAACAATGGTGCACCATGGAAATACTCTCCGGCGGACAGGTTAAACTGGGCCAAAGAAAGTTAATGAAAATATTAAATCTGACATTTAGCTAAGATGAGCGAGCAACTAAATTTTGAAGTGCCTACTATGGCAGAAATGATAGCAAAAGGTGAGGAACCAGAAATTCTTTTTTGGGTAGGTTGTGCCGGAAGTTATGATGAAAGAGCACAAAAGACCACTCGTGATATATGTAAGATCCTGCATCATGTAGGTATAAAATATGCCGTTCTGGGAACGGAAGAAAGTTGCACTGGAGATCCGGCAAAACGTGCCGGGAATGAGTTCTTGTTCCAGATGCAAGCCATGACCAATATAGAAGTACTCAATGGTTACAACATTAAAAAAATTGTAACCGGTTGTCCACATTGCTTCAATACCATCAAAAACGAATATCCGGGTTTAGGCGGTAACTACGAAGTCATTCATCATACTCAATTGATACAGGATCTGATCAACGATGGAAAACTTAAAGCAGAAGGCGGAGAGAGTTTCAAGGGCAAAAAGATCACTTATCATGACCCTTGTTACCTGGGTCGTGGAAATGACGTTTATGAAGCTCCACGTAAAGCTTTAGAGGTACTTGATGCACAGTTGGTGGAAATGAAACGTTGTAAATCCAATGGTTTATGCTGTGGTGCCGGTGGCGCACAAATGTTCAAGGAACCCGAAAAAGGAAATAAAGACATCAATATCGAAAGAATTGAAGAGGCATTGGAAACTCAACCACAAGTAATTGCAGCTTCTTGCCCTTTCTGTATGACCATGCTTCGTGACGGTGTCAAGATGAAAGATCAGGATCAAAATGTGCAGGTATTAGACATTGCAGAAATTACAGCCAGGGCAAATGGCTTATAATCAACTTCATATTGCCTCTTTAAATTCAGGGAGTAATGGTAATTGCTATTATATTGGTAACGACCAGGACGCAGTTCTAGTGGATGTCGGCTTATCTTGTCGTGAAACAGAAAAAAGAATGTCAAGAATAGGCTTAAGTATGGATAAGGTAAGGGCTATTTTTATTTCACATGAGCATACCGACCACATCAAGGGACTCCCTGTCTTATCAAAAAAATTCAATTTACCGGTATACCTTACAACCGGTACATTGAAGGGTTGTAAATTTGACCTTAAGCAAGAGCTTGTCAGGCCATTGCCAGCCCATGAGGCCGTGATTGTCGGGAATCTATCTGTTACTGGTTTCCCTAAAATCCATGACGCTTCAGATCCTTACAGCTTTATGATTGCTTATGGAGAAACTAAAATTGGTGTATTCACTGATCTTGGTGCCGTTTGTGAGCAACTCACTTACTATTTCAAACAATGTCATGCTGCTTTCTTAGAAACAAATTATGATGATGATTTACTAAGTAAAAGCGCATACCCTTATTTTCTAAAACAAAGAATCAGTGGAGGAAGAGGTCACTTGTCCAACAAACAAGCCCTGGAACTATTTACAGCTCATAAACCAAGTTTTATGAGCCACTTACTGCTTTCACATCTTTCCAAAGACAACAATTGTCCTGAACTGGCAGTTAACTTATTTAAGGAACATGCACGGGGAACCGAGATCGTTGTTGCCTCAAGGCACGCAGAAACTGCAGTATATACTATTTCTGAACCTGCAACTGTCCATTCATTTTAATCAACTTCTCAGAAAGTTCAGACAGGTCTTGTGCTTCAATTTTTTTAGTGGGGATCACCATAAATGAGGCCATGCTATCCACATCCCCATCCTTTTTATCATTGTAAGTTTGCACAATCACATCCTCACCTTTGGTGAGGAAAAACAGCCTCCCGGTAGTATCCGTTCCAGCGTATTCCAAAGCTTTAAATTTCATCAGGTTAAAAGAGAAATACTCCACTTTACCATTGGAGAAAAACCGTTTATATCTACAAAAGCCACTGTTGGTAACATTCAATTCATACCGTGTGACCTCCCGATTTTCGGCAGCATGGTCATACCACTCTGCAAGTCTTTTCTGGAGATAAGCAAGTTCCTCATCTAGAAAGGATTGAACTTTAAAAGCCATAAAAATCAGGCATGACAATGCCCAAAGGCATATTTTCAAGTTTAATGTAAACTTTTTCATCATGATCACGTTTTAGAGAAATCAATTTAAATAAATTACTAAATTTGAAGTATGTCTTTTTCTCCACAATCTAAAGTTTGGGTATACCAAAGCAACCGTGTATTTACGAAAACTGAAGCCATGGCCATTCAGCAAAAACTGAATGATTTTACGGCACAATGGAAAGCGCATGGCCATCAGTTAGATGCCAAAGCTAATGTCATTTATGACTTTTTTATTGTCTTTACTGTAGATGAAGCCAATGCAGGTGTAACCGGATGCTCTATTGATGCTTCTGTAAGGGTAGTTAAGGAAATTGAGCAGGAATACGGTGTTGATCTTTTCAACAGGTTCAATATGGCCTATAAAGTCGACAATCAGGTAATCGTAACGAATAAAGAAGACTTCGAAACCCTTGTAAGTATAAAAAAAGTAACTCCAGAAACGATTGTTTTTAACAATATGGTTCAGACACTTGAGGAATTCCAAACAAAATGGGAAGTTCCTTTTGAGCAAAGCTGGCATAGCAAAGTGTTTGCACACTTGCTATAGTCAATAAATAAAAAAACACCCAAACCGGGTGTTTTTTTTTATTTATAGATGAATACCTCTATTTTTCCTTCGGCAGTAACTGTACCACGGTACATTCCGGCAGTATTAAAAGGCATTGTGACATGTCCTTTTTGATCCATCGCAATTAGGCCCCCATCACCACCCATTTTACCTACCTTCTCCAATGCTACTTTTGCCGCTTCAGCTACGGACATATTTTTATATTCCATCATTGCAGAAATGTCGTGGGCGACCACATTCCGAATATAAAACTCCCCCCAGCCAGTACATGAAATTCCTGCAGTTGCATTATTCGCATAAGTCCCTGCACCTATAATTGGCGAATCACCTACCCTTCCATATTTCTTATTAGTCATACCTCCAGTAGAAGTTCCTGCAGCCAGATTTCCAGCTTTATCCAGTGCCACGGCCCCCACAGTACCGAATTTATAATCCCTGTTCTGACTTCCTAATTTTTGTGTTTTCGTACTCCCATGGTCCAGAACAGTCTTTACTGAATCTTGTTGGATTGCCTTTTGAAGGCCATCCCAACGTTCTTTTGTAAAGAAGTATTTAGGATCTACTATTTCTAATTTAGCCTGTTTTGCAAAAACCTCAGCACCAGGGCCAATCATCATGACATGCTCAGATTTCTCCATAACTGCCCTTGCCGCACTGATTGGATTTTTAATTACAGTTACTCCAGCAACTGCCCCCGCCATTAAGGTCTCACCATCCATGATTGCAGCATCCATTTCGTTTCTACCATCATGGGTAAATACAGCACCCTTTCCGGCATTAAATAAAGGTGAGTCTTCCATCACATGAATAGCTGCCTCCACCGCATCTAAACTTGACTTCCCTGATTTAATTACCTCATAGCCAATTTTCAGCGACTTAGTCAATTCAGCAACATAGGCTGCTTCCTTCTCAGGGGTCATATTCTTTTTCAGGATAGTTCCGGCCCCACCATGGATCACCATGACATATTTTTGCTGTCCATAAACTGTACTGCTAAAAAGAAACAGTAATCCGGATAAAAAGTAATTAAGTTTAAATTTCATCATCTTTATTGAGCTATTGAATAGAAGATTTCCATTCTAATTTATAGAACTTTTAGCATTTATCGTAGAGACCATCTAAAAATCAAGTGGCCCTAATCTACGCATGTTCTTCATGATCAGGTACTGTCTATGGCGAATATAAGGCGTAGCGTGCTTTGGTGACCAACGAATTGGATTCGGAAAACAAGCAGCAATTAATGCGGCCTGTGCCTTACTCAACTTCCGGCAAGACTTGCCATAATAAGCTTTTGAAGCAGCTTCAGCTCCATAAATTCCATCCCCCATCTCTATGACATTGAGGTAAACCTCTAAAATTCGTTCTTTACTCCAAAAAATTTCAATTAGTAAAGTGAAATAAGCTTCAAAACCTTTACGAATCCAGGAACGCCCTGGCCATAGGAATACATTCTTTGCCGTTTGCTGGGAGATAGTACTTCCTCCTTTGATTTTTTTACCCTTCTGATTAGCGGCAAAAGCCTTTTCAATTGCTTTAACATCAAAACCAATGTGTTTCAGGAAGAGCTGATCTTCAGCAGAAACCGCAGCCCTTTTCATGTTGTCTGAAATTTCCTCTAAGTCGACCCATTCCTTTTCCATTTTATAAGGTTTACCATCGGCTTTACGCTCAATATTCCTCTGGACCATTAAGAGGGTGATGGGAGGATTCACAAAACGGTAAAACAGTACCCAAAGTACCGAAACCATCAAAAACCAAAGGAAAACTTTGGTGACAATATTAGTTATCTTTTTAAATAAGGGGGATCTACTTTTTTGAGGATTGCGTTTCTTAGTTGCCATTACTCAAAGGTAAGAAGATTGAGGACTTCCATATTGCTTATCTGGCAAAAAAGGCAATAAAAAAAGGGCTCTGATAAATCAGAACCCTTTTTTTTATCGTATTATAGATAAGATTACTCAGCTACAACTTCGAAAGGAACTTTAACTTTCACTTCTTTGTGTAAGTTTAAGTTGGCTACGTATTCACCAACAAATTTAGGTTCAGTTTCGAAAGTGATACGGCGACGGTCAACATCAAAACCTTGTTGTTTCAATGCGTCAGAAATCATGATAGTGTTTACTGCACCAAAAATCTTTCCTGTTTCACCAGCTTTAGCACCAATAGTTAACTTCACATCTACTAAACGTGCAGCGATACCATCAGCATCTTTCTTAATTTTATCTTGTTTAAAAGCAGCTTGTTTTAAGTTTTCTGCTAATACTTTTTTCGCTGAAGGAGTAGCCAACTGACCAAATCCTTGTGGGATTAAGTAGTTACGACCGTATCCTGGCTTTACATTAACGATATCGTCTTTCTCCCCTAGGGATTTGATATCTTGTTTTAAAATAATTTCCATTTCTCAGCTCCTATTTTAATTGGTCAGCAACAAAAGGTAACAAACCAATATGACGTGAACGTTTAACCGCTTGTGCCACTTTGCGTTGGAATTTCAATGAAGTACCAGTTAAACGGCGAGGTAAAATTTTACCTTGGTCATTGATGAACTTTAACAAAAAGTTTGCGTCTTTGTAATCAATATATTTAATTCCGTTCTTTTTGAAACGGCAATATTTTTTTCTGTTATCGTCCACTTTTGGAGCGGTAACATATTGTATTTGATCTTTAGCCATTATCCTGCAACCTCCTCTTTCTTAGGTTTTTTGTTAAAAGCACCACTGCGTTTCTTCTCATTATACGCAACCGCATGACGATCTAATCTAATGGTAAGGAAACGTAGAACACGCTCATCACGTTTTAGTTCTAATTCCAATTTACTTACTAATTCACCAGAAGATTTATACTCTGTAAGGTGGAAGAATCCGCTTGCTTTTTTCTCAATCGGATACGCTAATTTTCTCAAACCCCAATTGTCCTCTTGAACAATCTCGGCTCCGCTATCAGTAATGATTTTGCTGAATTTGGCTAATGCCTCTTTAGCAACCTCTTCTGATAACAACGGGGTTAGAACGATAACAGTTTCGTACTGATTCATTGTTATGATTAATTTATGTTTATTTCCCGCATTAAATACGGGGACGCAAATGTAGCAATTAAATTATTAATAATCAAATCATCTTAGTGTTTACCAAACAGATAGTTAAGGCCTATGCGGAATCTATGTCGCTCGGCACTATAATAAATGTAGTTGGTCATCGCAGTGGGAATATTATAACCAGCGAGTAGCTCTATTTTTTTATTCAGGACAACACCTACGTTTACAGGAAATGAAAAGTAAAAACTTTCCATATCCATTGGCACATTCACTGGCTTCAAATCATCCGAAAGCAGCTCCTTTTCATATTTAAAGTTAAGTAGGTTACTGACCTTTGAATAATTCAGACTCAATCCACCGCTCACAAAAACTTTAAACCTGTCGGCGTTGTAGACATGATATAGTAAAGCAGGTGTGATGATAGCATTTAACTGATCAAAAGAATTTCCTCCGCCCGAACCGGTCACTTCACTTTTACTCTTAATAAAAGCCAGTTCCACGCGAAATGCCAATTTGCGTATTGAAGGATTGATGAATAGGTCAAGCCCCCCACTGAGCATTGGTGAAAAAGAAATTTTTGAATTGGCATCTGCAAGTGAGGTTTTCCCCCGAAACTTTGTCTTCGCCATATCCATACTCAGCCCGGCAAACCATCTGCTTTGTTCAAACTTAGATTTCGTTTTTTGTTGGCCATTAATCAAGGTAACCATTTTGATCAGCTCATCTTCTTTATACCTTAGGGTTTGCAGTTTTCTTTCAATGGCTGGACTAGACTTATCATACTTTTCTACCAGAAATGAAAGCCGACGGGCATATCTCAGGTTAGTGATTAAGGTCCCTGATTGCCCCTCTTTATAATACTGCTGCATGATCAATTCTGTTGGATTCATTTCCTGATGATCCTGGATGTAAAACCTAGTTTTAATACGATCAGCGTAAGCGTATAAATTTACATTTGGTCCTGACTGTAATACCTGTAAAAAGACCGTATCTCTCTTAGATGTCGTATCGACCTGGGTTGAAATTGAGTAAATATCAACCGAGCCCTGGCTGATATCTACTAAAAAACGCTGATAGGATGCCCTGTCGTTAATATGACAGGCCGCACAATCTTTTAAGGTATAGGTCCTAGGTGTGGAGTTAGATTCGGTCTTAAACAGGAATGAGGTAGGAGTTTTCCTCGCTTCCCTATAATCAATATATCCATGCAGGGTATCTTTTGCATTGGTAACTACATATCCTTTTTGGAAATTCGTCTGAGCAATCCCAAGCGCCGGGATGGCAACAAGTAGAAAAAGAAGAAAGCGTTTCATATTTAAATTTATTTTTTTTATGCAAAGGTATGATTAATATCAAAATATGAAAAAACACAAAGTACTGAAGGTCATGACTTCATCATTTTATTTTCCAACAAATCCCTTCCGCTCCGTAAAAAATTTATAATTTCGTTGTCGAATGGAGAATTTCATAGTTTCAGCCCGTAAATACCGTCCGGCAACGTTTGAAACCGTTGTTGGCCAACATCACATTACAGGTACGCTTAAAAATGCCATCAAGAATAATCAACTGGCTCAGGCTTTTTTATTCTGTGGGCCAAGGGGAGTAGGTAAAACAACATGTGCAAGAATTCTTGCCAAAACCATCAATTGTACCAATCTGACTCCTGAACAGGAAGCTTGCGGTACATGCGATTCCTGTGTTTCTTTCCAAACTGGTCATTCTTTTAATTTTCATGAATTAGATGCGGCATCCAACAATTCGGTTGATGATATCCGTAGCCTGATTGAGCAGGTGCGCATTCCGCCTCAAGCAGGAAAATACAAAATCTATATTATTGATGAGGTGCATATGCTTTCTGCAAATGCATTTAATGCTTTCCTGAAAACACTAGAGGAACCTCCATCTTATGCTATATTTATATTAGCGACTACAGAGAAACATAAAATCCTACCAACAATCCTATCCCGTTGTCAGATTTTTGACTTCAACAGGATTCAGGTAGATGATATTTCCAACTTACTGAATAAAATCGCAGTACGTGAGCATATCAGTGTAGAAGCAGATGGATTACATATTATCGCTCAAAAGGCAGATGGCGGATTAAGGGATGCCCTTTCCATGTTTGACCAGATTGTAAGTTATACCAACAAGAATTTAACTTATAAATCAGTAATTGATAACCTGAATATTCTGGATTATGATTACTATTTTAAACTCACTCAATATTTACTAAATGCTGATGTGAGCAATGCATTAATCCTTTTTGATGAAATCCTGAACAATGGTTTTGACGGGAATAACTTCATCAACGGGTTGGCTAGTCACCTTAGAAATTTACTGGTAGCAAAAGATCCACAGACTACGAAGCTACTTGAAGTAAGTGAAAACATTAAGCAAAAATACATCTCACAAAGTCAGCAGACGCCGGTTTCCTTTGTCTTAACCGCATTAAATCTGGCCAATCAGTGCGATCTGATTTATAAGAACAGCAAAAACCAACGACTTCAGGTTGAACTGGCCCTCATAAAAATGTGTCATATTCCATCAGTCCTGCAGCTTGCACAACAACCTGTTCAAAACCCCGCAACTGACCAAAATCAGATTAAAAAAAAAACTAATCTAAGTTCGCCTGCAACTTCGAACACAGCCGCAGCAGAAATACCTGCACAGGCACAAGCACCGAATACAACAATACCGTTAACAACGCCAATTTATCAACAGCAAGACAGCCTACCTGTCTTGGCTGAACCTACTCAAAAACCTATTGCTGCTGCAGCGGTACCTGCACCAGTAAAATCGCAAACCGCCCCTACAGTAAAAATTGCATTAACTCAAAAGATTAACCTGAGCGGAAGTAATACTACTGGAACATTCATTCCTTCTTTGACGGATATGAATGCGAAATCTGGTGCTGCCGATAGCAATGAACCAAAATACATTAGTGGAGATGCCAGAGAATCATTCTCAGTGGAATTACTGCTAACCTTATGGAATCAATACGCTGAAAACGCAAAAGCCGCAGGAAAGATCAATATTTATACCTTAATGATTGGGGCAGAGCCTGAGTTGGAAGGTACAGAAGTGATTGTAGCTAAGGTGGAACATAAACTTCAGGAAGGTCTTTTACAGGAAGAAATGGTGGATCTAATGAATTTTCTCAGACCCAGATTGAAAAATTTCAGCGTATCCTTGAAAACGATCCAGGTGGTACGCGAAACGGTGAACAGGCTTTATACCAGCACAGAGAAATATCAGTTTTTGGTAGATAAAAATCCAAAATTAGAAGAGCTCCGCCGTCAGTTTAACCTTGACGTAAACCCTTAGCTTTCTTTTTAATTTCCGGGGTATCATTAATCGGATACCCTTCTTCATCTAGATCTTCGCGTTCATCTTCAGCTGTTCTGGCCAACAGCTCATCTTCAGGTGCTAGTAAAACTATTTCTCCGTTATCGATATGCATCCCTGCTTCTTCCAGGTTTTCCCCAACTTGTTCTTCATCATTATACTCACTTCCGATATAAGGATTGGCCTCATCATAGGAAGAAATACTATCCTCGCCATTTGCCGCCGAAGTATCATAGGGTAAGGGATGATCGTATTCCTTTTCTGGCCCTTTCACATCAAATACAAAACTATTTTTGTCTTTATCGTAAGCTAAATTATCAAAATCTTTGGTCTCGCCCAGGTCTGTCGGATGAAGTTTATCCTTTTTTTCGATACTCATAGTGATCAGATTATATCATCATAACGTTACAAAATCTTTATTGTTTTTAGATATTCCTATAAAATGAGGAGATCAATAACAGGCCCTTATCCTATGATTGCAGACCGCTATCATTGCAGAATATATTTAAGAAACCTTTTTGCAATAATCATTAACTAAAAGCCAATATGAATTACAAAAAAGCGGATCAACCCTTATAAAATCATAATCTGCTGCTCGTTTTATTTGGGTATAAATTATAGATTTGTTGAAAATGAGAATACTTTTAGCGGTATCGTTGGCATTTCTTTCTTCAACTGTTGTCGCGCAGCAACAGGACAGCACAAAAAGGTTAAAAGAGGTGGAAATCAGGCCTTATTTTTCTATACAACCTTTATTAAGGGCTACAGGATCTATCGGTTTGATTGACCGTAACCTCCTTGAAAAACAATCAGGAGGTGCTTTAGTATCCGCCCTCAATACTGTTCCAGGAGTACGCATGGAAGAACGTTCTCCAGGGAGTTACCGTTTATCTATCCGCGGGAGTTTGCTCCGCTCCCCTTTCGGGATCAGAAATGTAAAAATCTATTTCGACGACTTTCCTTTAACAGATGCCGGAGGCAATAGTTACCTGAACGCATTAGACGTCGCTGCCATTCATCGCATAGAAATCCTGAAAGGACCACAAGGCAGCCTTTTTGGTGCAAATTCTGGAGGCGTTGTACTCATTCAATCAGTACAACCCAGTGCAGACAGTATCCCCGCAACTTTAAAACTGGAAGCGGGAAGTTATGGCAGTTTCCGACAAAGTCTTTCTGCCGGACAACAATTCAAAAAATACAACATAAATATTACTCAGGCCTATCAACGAAGTGATGGTTACCGCGATCATAGTGCGATGGACCGCAAATACTTTCAGGTATCGCAACAGCTCAACTATAGTAGACACAATAAATTAAAGGCATCTATTTTCTATTCCGATCTACATTATAATACACCAGGAGGATTAAATTTAGCGCAATATATGGAACGTCCAACTGCTTCAAGACCAGCCACAGGGCCAATAAAAAGTGCTATTGAACAGAAAGCCGGAATTTACAGTAATACCTTATTCGGTGGTATTTCAAATGATTGGGTCATCAATGATCGATTTAAACATGTAATATCATTGTTTTCCTCCTATACAGATTTCAAAAACCCATTCATCACCAATTACGAAAAAAGAAAAGAGCTAACTTTAGGCATTCGGAGCTACCTGGAATACAAAAAACAAAGTACCCTTTTCAATTACAGATTCAATATCGGACTGGAAAGTGCTCAAACTTCTACTGACATCGTCAATTACGACAATAATCTAGGGCAAACCGGAGTGCTTAAAGCCAGTGACAGGTTAAAAGCTGCAAGCAACTTTGCTTTTCTGCATCTGAACATTGATTTCCTAAACAGGTGGCTACTCGAATTATCCAGTAGTGGCAACTTATATCAATACACTTATAAAAGTATAGCCCCTATAGCCATAGCAAAAAAAAACAAGCAATTTGACTTTCAGTTCATGCCAAGGCTTGCTTTATCCTATCTCCTAAGTCCACAATTTTCAATACGCGGTACACTTAGTAAAGGTTATTCTCCACCAACCATCGCAGAGATCAGAGCTTCAGACCAGCTCATTAATGTAAATTTACAACCCGAATCCGGCTGGAATCATGAACTAGGTTTGCGTTATCAGAGCCCAAATCAGAGATTTAATATTGATCTGACCGGATTTTATTATCGTCTTCAGAATGCCATCGTGAGAAGATTGAACGCAAATGAGAACGAATATTTTATCAATGCAGGCGGGACAAAACAATGGGGACTGGAAAGTTCATTTTCTATCTGGCTTATCCCGAATAACTCCTCTAAAATGATCCGGGGATTACAGTTTTATAACGCCATTACTTTAAGTGATTTCAAATTTGATCAATACTCAGATCAAACAGGTGATTTTTCTGGAAACCAATTAACAGGTGTACCAAAACAGGTGTTGATCAATAGTATTGACCTCCGTTTCCCAGGGAAATGGTCTTTATTTGCACAGCATAATTACACATCCAGAATACCCTTGAACGATGCCAATACCGTTTATGCAAACCAATACCACCTGCTTCAAGCCAGAATAGGTTGGACAGCTCCAAAAACGGGCAGCTTTTCCCTTACCATATTTGCTGGTGCGGACAATCTGTTAAACCAAAAATACAGCCTTGGCAACGACCTGAATGCCATAGGTGGTCGCTATTATAATGCTGCTGCAGATAGAAATTACTATGCAGGGCTTTCCCTCCAAGTGAAAAGACAATAAACACTTCGGGCCATTCTAATCAATGCCCGAAATGCGCTTCTTTTATTCACATGAATCTTGTAATTTAAAGATCTGTCTGGCTAACCAATTCCAAATGGTTAACAAAAATCTCAGTACTAGATCTCTGCTCTCCCAGCTTATCAGTATAGCTCTGTACTTTTAAACTTCCTTCGATACTTAGGCCAACTCCCTTTTTAATGAGCGATTCCGCTAATTCCGCTTTCTTATTCCAGAATACCAAATTAAACCATTGCGTCTGACAAATCGCCTCTCCGCTTTGGTTCTTATAAAACTCATTGATGGCCATACTTACTCTTGCAACTTTTTTCTCTTCGGCAAAATTAACAACAATAGGATCTGCTCCTGCAAGGCCTGTTAGACAAACACTGTTTTTAAAATTCTTCATCTTCTTCGAATTAATAAAGGTTAATGATTTGTAACCACACTGATTACTAACCATGTCTAACTACTATATTATTTTAAAAATAACCAAACTTTATTACTAATATTTTTAGTTTAATTCAACGCGGCTATATTCTTTTTTTAATTCCCAATAAAAGACCAAACAACCCAACTGAAGCTTGAATGAAAATTTGTAGAATAACACCTCGCATTATCTTTAAAATCCCCTTTAAGACTTTCTTAAACATAATAGATAAATGATAACTTAGTCTGAAATCCATATCCTATGTATAGAAACCTCATTCTCCTCTTTTTTTTCTTATGCTATGGCAGCTACAATTCATTTGCAAAGCAAAAAAAGGTGCTTATCTTTTCGAAGACTGCTGGCTTTCATCATTCTTCCATAAAAGAGGGGGTGATTGCCTTACAGAAAATGGCCAGAATACATCACTTTATAGCCGATACAACTACGGATGCCAAAAAATTCAACACCAAGAATTTAAGACAATATGCTACTGTAGTGTTTCTGAATACCTCAGGAAATGTATTTAATTCAGAACAGGAAAATGCTTTTCAGACTTATATTAAATCGGGAGGTGGCTTTGTTGGCGTTCATTCCGCAACTAACACTGAATTCGAATGGCCCTGGTTTGGAAGATTAGTGGGGGCTTATTTTGTTAAACATCCTGCACAACAATTTGCAGATATTAAAGTAACAGATCCTAAAACCATTGCAACCAGTCACTTGCCTGCAGTATGGCACAAAAAAGACGAGTGGTATAATTTTAAAGACATTTCAACTGATCTACACATCCTTCTCAGCGTTGACGAGAGCACCTATCAGGGCGGTACTAATGGATCTAATCATCCTATGGCCTGGTATCAGGAATTTGAAGGAGGAAGAGCTTTCTACACCGGATTAGGTCATGGACCTGAAGCTTATACCGACCCCCTGTTCCTGGAACACTTATGGGGAGGCTTACAGTATGCTATGGGCAGCAAAAAAATGAAATAGTTTTCTTTATTTCAAGGCTGAGCTCTCCATATGCTTTGGATGCTTCCTTTTTCGGAAAAGGGGTTTTACCGGATAATGGCGGTGTCGCATATTATTAAAAACTAAGGCAACCAAAAATAGAATCATCACACCTGTAAATACTGGTGTTAATACATATAAATATCCCATCTCCTTAATTTTTGCTCCTCCAGTTACTGCAATCAATGCAGTTGCCCCACCAGGAGGATGCAGCGTTTTAGTAATTTGCATGGCTACAATAGAAAGAGAAACGGCTAAAGCTCCTGCAATCCAAACTTCATTAGGAATAATTTTCAATACCGTTACCCCGATAATTGCACAAATGACATGCCCTCCAATGAGATTTCTAGGTTGTGCAAGGGGACTGTTTATGATTCCATAAATCAATACCGATGAAGCACCAAATGAGCCAATCATGAATAAATTGTCATTTGCAACCATATATTGACTATTTAACAAGCCAATTAAGCCAATTCCTACAAAAGAGCCAATAAAAGTTAATATATGCTCTTTAGCATCAATTAAAGTCTCCCGATAAAGTACATATCTCGCTCTTCGGTAATGTTTTCTAATAATTTGTCTAGCCATCCGGATCTATATTCGCGACAAAAATACCACAATCTAATTTGAAATGCCCGTAATGGAATAGTCATTATTTAGGAACATCACCCTTGGGGAGACAAAACAAAACCTTTCAATTGACCTAAACCATAGTCAATTGAAAGGTATATGACTACAAATATTCTATCCTTGAATAAGGATAAAGTCCACAGCTCAAAATATTCTATTCTATAGATAGCAACAAACCTTCTACATCGAAACAGTCGAATGGAAGACCTAATAGCCAGCGGTAAATCTCTGTTTTAAATGTTTAGGCTGTTCCAGTTCATCAACGATAGCTACAGCTAAGTCCTGCACGGAAAGTGAAGACCTTCCAGCCTCGTCAAATACGGGACTCTCGGCACCTAAACGATATACTCCGGTACGTCCGGTAGCAATTCCTGGATGCATTTCAATAGCCGGGCTAAAGAATGTCCAGTCTAATTCTTCTTCATTTCTAATGGTATTTAGGTAATCCCTAGCAGCTGTTGCTCCTGCTTTATAATCTGCTGGAAAATCAGGTCCGTCTACCAGCTGGTTACCATTGATAAACAAACTTCCAGCACCACCAATTACGATTAGACGTTTCACACCTGCATCTTTCACTGCCTGTTGAATAGCTTCAGATCCAGCAATAAAGTCATCATAAAGATTTGGATTCGTCCAACCTGCATTAAATGCACTAATCACCGCATCAGCCCCCTTTATGGCTTCAGACAAATCCTTTACGTTTAATACATCCACAGCTTTTACAGTCAGCAGTGCATTCTTTTCCTTTACATTAGCGGCGGTCCTTACAATTCCTGTAACCTCATGACCACGATTTAACAATTCGGTTAATAGCTGGGCTCCTACAAAACCACTAGCTCCAATTAATGATACTTTCATGTTTTCTATTATTTAATAAGGTGTTATTTAAATCCATATTGTAATGTTATTTATTACAGTTGTAGGCAAAAAAAATCAACTAAACTGTTTACTGAAATCAGCCAAAGTTTTCTTAGACAACTCCTGAATTAAAACCTGTTCGGTACTATTATATAAAGTAGTTAAATGTTGATTGATTTGTTTGCCAACAGGACAATGCGGATTCGGGTCATTTTTTGAACTGCCTAGCAGATTATTCTGTCTTACTGCGGTATAAACCTGATCTAAAGTAATCTTATTTGCTGGTTTTGCCAAGAAACTACCGCCATTTTTACCCTCTTTACTCTCTACAAAACCTTGATTTCTAAGATTAATAAGTTCCTTTCTGACCAAAACAGGATTGATATTGATACTTCCTGCCATATAATCCGAAGATAATAATTCCCCATTTGCTTTTTCCAGCAAAGTCAGGATATGTAAAGAAATAGCAAATCTCGCGTTGTTCATCTGTAATTATTTTTATTACAGTACAAAGGTAAAGGAATAATTGTTATTACCAAAAAATATTTTTGAACCAGACATAAGTTTAACTTTGCGGCGTCCACCTGTATAAATCATGAAACACCAATTTTCCCCATCATATCTTTTAGTTTTTTTTTTGCTAATAAGTACAATCATTCTATTTTCTTGCCGGAAAACAAGCAGTGCTGATACCGCATTTTACTATTGGAAGCAAACCTTTACGCTTGACAAAGCACAGCAAAAAACGCTCAAAGAAGTAGCGGGACACAAATTATACCTTCGTTTTTTTGACATTAAATATGATGTCCCTGGAAAGCGCGCTTATCCGGAAGCCGTTATTAATTTTAAACAAAAAGCCACAGCTGCTCAAATTACTCCTGTGATTTTCATTACAAATCAAACTTTTGAGAAATTAAGTCTGCCGGCTGTAGATAGCCTGGCCTTAAATACGAACAAATTACTTCTTCAACTTGCCAGCTCGAACCAAATCCATTACAAACAAGTTCAATTTGATTGCGACTGGAGTTTGAGTACAAAGGACAAGTACTTTCATTTCTTAAAAACTTTCAAAACCATTAGCAAGAAACAACTGGAGGCCACCATTAGACTACATCAGATTAAGTATCAAGTCAAAACTGGCGTTCCCCCTGTAGATCGTGGCGTTCTCATGTTTTATAACATGGGAAAAATATCGGCAAAGCCAGAAGATCTAAACTCTATTTATAATAGCAAAGATGCAGCAACCTATATCAGTTCCCTTCAAAAATATCTTTTACCAGTAGACGTTGCATTACCACTATTCTCCTGGTCTATTCACATCAGAAATGGTTCAGTTATCCAGGTTTATGGCAAAATTGACAGATCTATTTTATCTGATCCTAATTACTTTCGTGAAACTGCTCATAAAAATGTGTTTACAGCCCTGAAGAGTTTCTTTATCGAAGGAGTTTATGTTAAAAAAAATGATCTTTTTAAATTGGAAGAAATTAATAAAGCACTTTTAGATCAGGCAGCAACACAATTGGCCGAACATTTGAGCAAAAATGAAAAACGAACCATTATCTATTATGAAATCGGAAATCTTGATTCAACTGAGTTTAAAACCAAAGATCTTCAGGAAATTTCCGCCAGATTTTAAGGTCACAATTATGATCCATTCGTACCTTTAGCACTTATTTTGTATTTAACTCTACAAGTACATCTAAGCGTAATTATCAAAACATCCGCATTAAACATCAATATATACAATCGCATACCCTCTATCAATCTCCTATGAAATTGCTAAATTCAACAGCCAAGCTATTCAAACACTACTTTCCACAAAAATTTTTAATTATTCTAACCCTATCCAGCCTATCTCTTGCAGGAGTAGTTTGGGCATGTGCTGATTACGGTTATGACGATGATTATTCGAGCTTCAGTCCGGAAGCTTTTGTTGCCAAAGAATACACCCCTTTTTTCTACTCTAATTTTTCGGCTTATTACACGAAAGACTATTCTTATGACGACGACAATTCCAATACCCGTTTCAATGAACAGATTGTAAAGGAATGGTACGATTATTTCCAACAAAAATTAAGTAAACCTGACCTTCAATATTTGTTATTACGTGCTTCAGAGAAAGGTATTGATTCTGTTTACCAAAACTATAAAGGTAAAATTAGAACACTTCCAGACAGTTTGCCGCAATTGAGATCACTGAAAATAAATAAGAAGCAAACAAATGCCTTCTTTGACTACCTCCTTATCGCAAAGAAAAGTGAGGCTTTTGCTGCTGGTTATAGAAGTTATTACTATTGGGATGAGAAACAAGATTTCAGTGTTCCTGAAGCTTTTGAAACGGACTTACTTTTGGCTTTAAAAAAAGCTAAAGATCCTTTCATTAAACAGAGGTTATGGTTTCAATTGGTAAGATATTACTATTTCCAGGAAAGAAGTGCAGGAGTAAAAGAATTAAAAGATGCAGCTACGATTTCCTCGTTTAATCTATACAAAGATGTTTTCCCTAAAAACATGATGTATTACAGAACGCTGGGTTACGTAGCGGGCAGACATTATTATGCAGGTGATTATGCAACTTCCAATTACCTGTTTAGCCTTTGCTATAACTATTCAAATGAGATGAAAATTCCTGCAAAATGGTCTTTCCGTCCAAATGCTGATGCGGATTGGAAACAAAGTTTAGAAATGGCCAAAACAACAGAAGAAAAAATTACGCTTTGGCATCTAATGGGTATTTATTACGATACGGAAAGAGCAATTCCTGAAATTTACGCTTTAGATCCTAAAACAGACAAGCTGGATTTATTACTCAGCAGAGCGATGAATATGACCGAAGCTGGTTTCCGCGATTATTATGGAGGAAAAGAAGATTCAACATCGGTATTAAAGAAAAATCTTGCTTTAATTAGTGGAATCGCCTTAAAAAACAATACCAGCAAACCTTACATCTGGAACCTTGCTGCTGGATACCTGAACTTCATGGATAAGAATTACAGCACCGCAGGGAAGTTTTACCAAACGGCAAAAACTCAGCTTCCAACAGACAATCCACTTTTGATGGCACAATATAAAATCCTGGACTGGGGACTTTATATCAGACAACTAAAAAAAATCGATGCTTCCGCAGAAGCCAAAATGGTAGAACCTTTGAATTGGTTTGCAAACCTTAAAGAAGGAAAAGACACCATTCCTGACCTGAGATTCTATCAGTCTTTAAACGAAAGTCTGGGGATCATCTCTGACCTTTATAAAAAACAAGGGAATCCAATAAAGGCCACTATTTTTAGAAGCTACAATGAATTTTACACGAATAATCAACAGATTGAACAGTTGAAAACGTTGATGTTAAACGATAAAAAGAGTGCATTTGAAAAAGCCATGTTACGTTATTATCCTTATCAGCTGGAGGATCTATATTTCTATCAGGCAACCGCACTTGTTTTTCAGGATCAACCAGAGGCAGCAATTGCATATCTAGCAAAGAGTAGTCGTCAGAAAGACACCCTACAAGCCAATCCATTTAATATGCGTTTAAATGATTGCCATGATTGTGATCATCAAATGGCACAATCTAAAAAGTTCACTTCCATGGAATTACTACGGATGATGAAAAATATGAAAGCTGAGATTAAGGCCGGCAGAAATGTATACAATAATGCTTATTTATTGGCCAATGCCTATTACAACATTAGTTATTATGGCAATAACCGAGGATTTTATGTATCAGACCTTACCGATACTTATGGCAGCAGTGCATTCAGTGTACCAGCGCCATTCAGACCGATGTATCTTACCGGAAAACTCGCTGAAAAATACTACACAACGGCCCGATTAGCCACAAAAAACAAAGAGCAGCAGGCGCGCTGTATTTTTATGGCGAGCAAGTGTGAGCGCAACGAAAGTTATAACCGTTCTTACGAACTACCTGAAAATAAAAAAGCAAATTACTGGAATGTTGAAACCAGTCCGATTTATTTTGGACAAAACTTCTCTATGTTGGCAAAGCAATATGCTGACACCAGATTTTACCAGGAAGTGATTTCAGAATGTGGCTATTTCCGTCAGTATCTAAATTCGCTGAATTAAATTTTTAAGGGAATTGATGCTATGAAACCAATTGTAGAATTGATCACGGCTTGGGCCGATTATGAAAGCAAGAATCCCGCTGCAAATGCAGCGGAATTCTGCAGTCACTTTTTGATGGAACATAAAGCACAGGTTTTACCTGCTCAAACAATGATCAGGCTACAGGATCAAGATGCTGATCAGGAGTTGGCCAACCTCATCAGTCAATTAAATTCCATACATGTCATCTATGCTAAGGCGGTATTGAAAGAATTCCCTGGAATTGAATTGGAATGGTTTTACTTCATGAAAGCAATAGAAAAACACCATGAGGCAAGAAAATCCGATGTGGTTGCTGCTGTATTTTTTGAGCAGTCTACAGGTATTGACATCCTCAACCGAATCAAAAAAGCAGGTTTATTAATAGAAAGAAGCGATCCTGCAGATAAAAGAGCCAAGCTGGTCAAGCTGAGTCCAAAAGGAGAAAAACTATTACAACTTCTACATCAAAGCTTATCCAAAGCTGATCAACTGTTATTCCATGAACTTTCAGCATCGAATAAAAAACTCCTGATTAATCTGTTAAATGATATTCAACTCAAACACCATATCCTGATTTCGGAAAACAAGCACAAACAACTGGAAAGTTTAATTCCTAGTGCCGAAACATTGGAATAATTTTGTAAAATAACGCAAGTTTCGGGTTTTATTCCCAGCTCACATCGGGTAATTTTGAGTTATAAATTTCAAACCATGGAAACATCAGAACACATCGATTACCAGAGAATTGAAAAAGCGATTGAATACCTAAAAACAAATTTTAAACAACAACCTTCCTTAGAAGAAATTGCCAGTCATGTTCATTTAAGCCCTTTTCATTTTCAACGAATATTTAAGGAATGGGCAGGGGTAAGTCCAAAACAGTTCCTGCAATACCTAAGTATAGAGTACGCGAAAGGATTATTAAAAAAACAAAAGGGCAATTTAGCGCATGCAGCGTATGAAACCGGATTATCAGGAACCAGCAGGTTACATGACCTTTTCATCAAAATCGAAGGAATGACTCCTGGCGAGTTTAAAAATGGCGGCCAGCAATTACACATCAACTATAGCTATGCAGAAAGCCCTTTTGGAACATTATTAGTTGCTTCCACCACTAAGGGCATTTGTTATATGGCCTTTTCCAATGATTCAGACCATGCCTTTATAGAGTTAAAGCAACTTTTTCCAAACGCGAACTACCGCCAGCTGACAGATCAGTTACAGCAAAATGCACTACAAATTTTCTATACAGATTGGAGCAGTTTATCAACGGTAAAACTTCATTTAAAAGGAACAGACTTTCAAATTAAAGTATGGGAAACCTTATTGAGCCTACCTACAGGAGGACTGGCCACCTATGCAGATATTGCCAATGAGATCAGGAGACCACAGGCCAACCGTGCCGTTGGTACTGCAGTAGGAAGAAATCCTGTTGCCTTTTTAATTCCATGCCACAGGGTAATAAAATCCAATGGCGAACCAGGACAATACCATTGGGGAGCTGCAAGAAAATCAGCGATGATTGGCTGGGAAGCCGCAAAAAGCTCAATTCATATGGAGGAACAATAAACGTTTGTTAGCAGGAAATTTATGTTCTTTTAGACAAGGTTCTCCAAAGGTAAAACACCAGATAGCTCTCCCATTCGATATACTCAGAAAAGAAAGCGGCAATGCTGACTGTATCTTTCTTATCTTGAATAATTTCCAGATGGATCAATGCATTTAACAAACCTGCATCACCATGTGGAATACAGCTACGTTCCTTCAAACTCTTCATTAAAGCATAATTAGCTGTCCAGGGACCTACTCCTTTTATGTCGGTAAGGAATTTTTGGCGCGATGAAACATCTGGCAACAGACTTAATCTCTCCTTACTGATGCTTTGATCGGCAAAAGCTTGTGCAATCCCCAACAGATAACTTGCCTTACTTCTCGAAAACTGCATCCCCTGTAAATCTTCAATTGCTACAGTTGCCAACACTTCAGGAGTTGGAAATAGAAAATAAGTATGGTCATTAAATTCCATTCTTTCGCCGTACCCTTCTACCAGTTTTCTTTTCAGCTGATAAGCAAAGGTTAAATTGATCTGTTGTCCGATGATGGCCCAACAAATGGCTTCAAATAAATCCGGAATCCCTACCATTCGAAGGCCAAAATACTCCTCTTTCATAAAAGCCAGACGGGGTTCTTTAGCAATCAATTGATAAAAGGGATCGAGTTCCAGCTGGAGATCAAACCAATCACTGATGTAATTCTTCAGCGCGATGACTTCCTTCTGGGATAAAGGCCTGTTTAAAATGGAAATCTGCAATTGCGTTCCTGCCATTTCTACCTGAAACAATGCCAATCCTTCCTCCAGTCGGATTACCCTGGTTACGCTACTTTTATCCAGCCGGTACAAACAATCGTCAAATCCCCTATCTAAAAACCAAAGACATTCTCCAAAGTTAAAATCAATTGGTGTTGGAAATAGAAAACTGAAAATTGCCATCTCACAAAAATAGTCATTTGACTATAAAATTAAATCCAATTCTTGCTAAATCAACGGTTTAAGAGGGAGCAGAACAGTGCTCACCTTGTGCCTTAGGATTATTAATCCCACCTTTGCGGCACATTTTAATTTGCTGTACCTCACCATGTCTTCAAAATTTTTATTTCTATACAAAGTGATTTTCCTGATTACAGTACTTTTCTTTTCAATAGGAACAGAGTCAAGAGCACAGGAAGTTGTAGAAATAAAGGATAATGTAGACCAGCACATTTTTTCTTTTAAGCAAATTGAGATGCTTTCGGATACCTCCGGAAAACTAAGCTTTGATCAGATCCGAAGCAATGCCATCGCTCAACAGTTTAAGCCTAGTAAAACAAGTACCCCTCAAACCACTAAACTCAATGGAGTTTACTGGTTCCGAATCAATATTAAAAACAACAGCAAAGCAGAAAAATATTTTTTGCTAGAGTTCTTTGATCAGACCCTTGACCATGTAACGGCCTATATTCCGCAAAAAGATGGCAGTTATACAAAGAAAGAATTTGGTGATCAATTTCCTTTTCATAGCAGGAAGTTACACCATAAAAACTTCGAATTTTACCTTTCCAATGATAATGATGAAGTACAAACCTATTATTTCAAGGTACAATCTTCACAAATTGGAGATGCTATTATTGTGCTACGATCTGTAGACTGGTTCATTTCCTATGCCCTGGATGAATACTTTTATTTTGGCATTTTCTATGGAATGATCCTGGTGTTTAGCTTTTACAACCTGATCATGTTCATCGCTATGCGACAAAAACAATATTTATACTATGTACTTTATAACTTAAGTATTGGCTTTTTCGAAATGAGTACTGATGGTATTGCTTATCAATATTTATGGCCTAACCAACCGGCCTGGAATCAAATCGCCTATGCCGTAGCGCTCTATGCCGTCAGTATTTTTGCCTTGCTTTTTACCCGGGAATTGCTATTTGTAAAATCAAAGGCACCAAAGCTAAATAAACTCATTTTAGGGGTGATTGCCCTTAGAACATTATGGTTTTTATACGGTCTGTTATTCAATCAGAACCTCTTCAGCTATAAATTTATTGACGCGATTCCATTGTTTGTAGCCTTCTTTACGGGCATATACATCTACAGACGTGGTTATCTGCCCGCACGATTCTTTGTATTGGGATATAGCTTTCTATTTTTAGGCTTCGTGCTCAAATTCCTGATCATGCTTCACTTCTCCTTTTTAAACTTCGGAGTGATCAGTTATTATAGTCTCAGCTTCTGTTTTATCCTGGAAATGGTATTTCTTTCCTTTGCTATTGGCGATAAGGTGAGCATTCTGAAGAAGAAAAAAGACATTGTACAAAGGCAGATGATTCGTCAGATGGTGGAGAATGTAAAACTTAAAGACACCTTAAATCAGGAGTTGGAAAGTCAGGTAGAAGAACGCACGAGGGAAGTATATCACAAATCTTTGATTATTGAAGCTAAAAATGCAGAATTACTGGATGCTAATGATCGCTTAAAACAACAAGCAGAAGAAATCTCTCGTATGAATACCCTGTTGGAGCAAGACAACCAGGAACTCCAGACCAATGTAGAAAAAGTAACACGCGACAGGGTCATGTCTACTGATGTAGATTTTGAAGAATTCAGTAAAATCTATCCAGACAAAGAAAGCTGTAATTTGTTCCTATCTGATCTGAAATGGAAAAACGGATATCAGTGCAGAAAATGTAAGAACGACCATTACTATACCGGACACATAGCTTACAGCAGAAGGTGTAGCAAATGTGGTTATGAAGAATCAGTGACCAGTTTCACGATTTTTCACAATACCCGTATCCCAATCGTCAAGGCTTTTTATATGGTCTTTCTGGTGTATTCCTCGAAAGGAAAAATCTCTTCTCATAAATTATCGGAGCTTTTGGGCATCCGTCAAAGTACCTGCTGGACCTATGGGTCCGGGATCAAACAGCGAATGGAAGAACGAAAATCTCAGCTTAAAAAAGCGAGTAAAAATGATTGGAGCCAACTGGTTTTAGACTAAAAAACAATCTATAATTCTGAAAATTCCGACTTCTGCCAGATACAATCTGGTGATGTGACATTTTTTTTACTTGTTTAATACAAGGGTACTTAAGCGTATCAGATCGCATTTCCATTCTAACAGGTATCATGAGATTAAGCACTGTATATCAACGGATAAGGCGCTTTTAACCTTACGGTACCAAAGCGTATCAAAACAATCACAACGATCTAATTATCAGTTATTTAGATAAAATAAAGAACTCTAAACACTAGGATTTAACATAAAATCAACGTTAACTTTATCGCATCAAATTCATTAAACAAAAGCAAAAATTATGAGAAAAAAGTTTACTCTTTTTATCCTTAGCTTACTCTGTACCATCTCTGTGAGTATGGCACAGGAGCTTAACGTTAAGGGAGAGGTGAAAGACGAACAAGGTCTGCCACTTCCAGGTGTTTCTGTTAAAATCAAAGGAAGTACCAAGGGAGCAATGACCGCTGGCGATGGAAAATATACATTATCTGCTCCAGGCAATGCTACTTTAGTTTTTTCCTTTATTGGCTATAAAACTATTGAACAGGCCATAAATAATAATACGACCATAAACGTGAAACTATCCGAAGACAATAATGAATTGAATGAGGTAGTCGTAATCGGTTATGGAACGACCACAAAGAAAGACCTCACCACTGCTGTGACGACGATTTCATCGAAGGACCTGAAAAACCAACCCATCAGCAACCCGCTACAAGCGGTACAAGGTAGGGCGGCAGGTGTCCAGGTAACTTCACAATCAGGTAAACCAGGTGCAGATATTGCCGTGAGTATCCGTGGAAACACATCAATTACTGCATCAAACAGCCCTTTATATGTAATTGACGGGATCACTTCGAGAACCGCAGCTTTCTTAAATCCAAATGATATAGAATCCTTAACCATATTAAAAGATGCAGCTGCTGCAGCCATTTATGGTTCTAGTGGAGCCAATGGTGTGGTATTAATCACCACTAAAAAAGGTGTTGCTGGTAAAGTAAAAGTAGAGTTCAACGCTTTTACAGGAATCTCCAATTTCTGGCGCAAACAAGATGTATTATCTGCGGATCAATACACGGATTTAATGAAAGAAATGGGTTATACTACATTTGGAGATGGTAAAAATACCGACTGGCAAAAAGAAACCTTCGGTACTGGTACTCAAAACCAATATCAGGTATCTATCGCTGGTGGCGGCAAGGGTGGTAGTTATTACCTATCCAGTGGATACCAACAAGACAAAGGAATTGTTGCTCCTGCCAAAATGGACAAATACACGGTTAATTTCAACGGCTCACAAGCAGCTACTTCCTGGTTAAAATTCATCGGAACGGCAGCTGTAACCGCAAAAAACTCCATTGACGTAAGTGACAATGCAGGTGTTGCACGTGGTGGAACCATTTTATCTGCCTTAACTACACCAGGTACTATTGGCATCTATAATCCTAATGGTTCCTATACAACCATCCCAAATTCAGGGGGATGGGACAACCCAATTGCCCAGGCTTTTGGTGCAAAAAATAAAAGCAGGGATTTCCGCTTTGTAGGATCATTCGGTGCAGAACTTAAGTTTTTGAAAGATTTTACCTTAAAATCTACCATTAGCACTAATATCCGCAAGAATTATTACGATTATACGCTTGATGCATTCAAGACTACTTATGGTCGTCAGGAAGGTGGTATCTATAGAAATAATGATACTGACGACAAGGTATGGTTAAATGAAAACATTTTGACGTATAACAAAACTGTCGGTAAAAACGTATTCTCAGCAACTGCTGGTTATACCATTCAGGCTTCAGACTATTATTATATAGATTATGAAGAAAACAGGTTTTACAATCCACAAACAGGTGTTCAAAACGACAGACCAACCCTGGTTCCAAAAAGACCAGTTGCAGCACAATGGGCTAAACAATCTTACCTGAGTAGGTTAACTTATGCTTTTGACAATAAGTATTTATTCAGTGCCAATTTCAGAGCTGACGGCTCTTCACGCTTCAGTGAAGACAAACGTTTCGGATATTTCCCTTCTGCTTCTGCGGGATGGAGAATCTCTGGTGAGAACTTCCTGAAAGACAGCAAAACCATCAACGACTTAAAAATCAGAGGTAGCTGGGGTAAAGTAGGTAACGATGAAGGTATTGGTGATTACGAATGGAGAAAACGTTATGCAGAAAATGCACAAGGCGATTATAACCTCGTGAATCTGGAAAATACTGGCTTATCCTGGGAAACGACTACACAAAGCAATATTGGTCTGGATTTAACCCTGTTCAATAACAGGCTAACCTTTACTGCTGATGCTTACCTAAAAAAAACAGATGATCTTTTGATCAAAGTTCAATTACCTCCAACTGCTGGTTTTGCGGAACAAGCTTACAACGTAGGCTCTATGGAAAATAAAGGTCTGGAGCTGGCATTGTCTACTAAAAACATTGAAAAAGATAAATTCAGCTGGTCTACAGATATGAACATCTCTTTCAACAAAAACAAAGTAACCAGCCTTGGTGCTTCTACCCCATCACTTGATTTTGGTGGAATTTATACCCGTACCTCAGCTGTACGTGTTGTTGAGGGCAGACCATTAGGTAGTTTCTATGGTTTCGTATATACCGGTGTGGATCAGAAAACTGGTTTAGCGACTTATGAAGACCTGAATGGAGATCATAAAATTGATGACAGCGACAGGACCTTTATCGGCTCTGCTCAGCCAGATTTTACCTATGGTATGACCAACAATTTCCGCTATGGTAATTTTGGCTTAAACATCTTCTTCCAGGGTGTTCAGGGTAACCAAATGTTTAACGCCTCCAGAATTGATTTAGAAGGTCTTTATGATTCTAAAAATCAATCTGCATCGGTTTTAGACCGCTGGACTACAGAAAACACAAATGGTAGCATTCCAAGAGCCGTAAGAGGAAATACGGATAACTCACGTACCTCCAGCAGATTCGTTGAAAATGCTTCTTACCTGCGACTGAAATCAGCTACACTTTCCTACAATTTCAGTGATACTTTCTTAACCCGTATGAACATGAGCAGACTTACCCTTTTTGTAACTGGTTACAACTTACTCACCTTCACAAAATACAAAGGATTAGATCCTGAAGTAAGTCAATATGGTGCAAACGGACCTTCAATGGGTGTAGATTATGGTACATATCCACAGAGCAGAAGCTTCCTGCTAGGTGTAAATGTTGGATTTTAATAACAATAGACATGAGAATTAAATTATATTCATTTTTAGTAGCTGGAGCCCTTACTTTGGCTTTACAGACCAGCTGTAAGAAAGATTTTTTAGATAAGAAACCAATCGTTGATGTATCAGCTGAAGAAGCTTTCGTAAATCTAAAAGGCGCAGAAAAACTGCTTTCAGGTGCTTACGGAGGTATGTATAACAATACCCATATCTGGGATTTTATGTTAAACGGTGATGTAATCGCCGACAATTCTTATGCTGGTGGTGATAACCCTAGCATGTTCCAGATGGATGAATTCCGTGTGACTTCTACCAATGAAGTATTAGAAAGAGACTGGTCTGAGCTCTACTCACAAATCAAAAATACAAATGAAGTATTGGAGATTGTTCCTGGTATTCAGGATCCTGAATTAGATAAGGGGGACAGAAGAAATCAGATTCTTGGAGAAGCTGCAGGGATTAGAGCTTATCTATATTTTTACCTGGTGCGTCTATGGGGGCCTGTACCTATCGTACTGAAAACACCTGCGAATCAGTCTGAAATGCAGGTATCCAGATCCAGCGTTGATGCGGTATATGCACAAATCATCAAAGACCTGGAATATGCACTTGCCAATACAAGGACTACTGCTCCTAACAAAGGAATTTTTACTAAAGGCGTAGCAAACGCACTATTGGCGAAAGTATATGCCACAAAAGCGAATCCTGACTGGGCTAAAGTAAACCAATATGCGGATGCTGTGATCGGTGGCGGATATTCTTTATTCGGCAGCTTTGATGGTTTATTTTCTGGCAGCAACAAAAACAATTCAGAATCAATCTGGGAAATGCAGTTTGACGGTGGCAATGGTGCCAACAAACGTTCAAACTGGATGCCAAGCGTGATTGTAGGTTCAGGATGGAAAAAATTCTGTACCCCTTCCAATGATCTTGCAGCTGCATTTGATGCAGAAGGTGATCAAATCCGTAAAAACTCGAGCATTAAATTTCTAAATGCATCATCAGAAGGCTGGAGCGATACCTTCTGGCCAAAATCACAATATCCTTACATTAATAAATATAGACAAGGTGATTTGACAAATATCTATATGCTTCGTTTGGCAGATGTGATTTTGTTAAAAGCAGAAGCCTTGAATGAGTTGAGTACTGGTGGTTGGGCACAGGCAAAACCATTGGTAGAACAAGTCAGAAACAGAGTAAACCTTGGATCAACTCCTGCTGCAGATCAGGCATCCATGCGTTTAGCCATTGAAAAAGAACGTCGTCTGGAGCTTGCTTTTGAGGGGCATCGCTGGTATGACCTGGTACGTACCAACCGCGCAATCGCTGTGATGAACGCACAGAAAGATGGAAATGGTGCTTCATTAAATTACAATCTGACCGCCGACAAAATCCTATTGCCAATGTCGCAGAGGGAAAAGGACAGAAATCCAAACATCAACAAATAGTTTTTACCGGGAGCAGGCCTCAGGTTTGCTCCCTATCTAAATACACATAATGACACTAAAAAGAACCCTGTCCCTAATCCTGCTTTCCGGCACTTTCAGTACGGCGATCGCTCAGAACAACAACCAGGCAAAAGCAGAAGCCTTGTTAAAAAAGATGACGATTGAAGAGAAAGTCGGACAAATGGCCCAGATCACACTAGATGTAATTGGTAAAGGAAAAGGACGCTATGAGAGCGATGAACCTTTTGGTTTAGACGAGAAAGAATTACAAAGAGTTTTGGTAAAATACCATGTTGGTTCCGTATTAAATACATCAAACAACAGAGCCAGAACACCACAGGTTTGGTATAACATTATCAGCAAGATTCAAAATGTGGCGATGAAACAAACGCCAAATAAAATCCCTGTAATTTATGGCGTAGACGAAATCCATGGCGCTACTTATACCGTTGGTGCTACGATGTTCCCACAACAAATCGGTCAGGCCGCAACATTCAACCGTTCACTGGTAAAAACCGGCGCTTCCATTACCGCTTATGAAACCCGTGCAAGCTCTATTCCATGGAACTTTGCACCATTACTAGACATCGGTTCAGATCCCCGTTTCCCTCGTCAGTGGGAAAGTTTCGGAGAAGATCCGTACCTGATCAAAGAACTTGGTGTAGCTGCGGTTAAAGGTTATGAAGGTGAAGATGGTAAAGTCTCTCATCCGGAAAAAGTTGCTTCTTCTATTAAACACTTCCTGGGTTATCAGGTATCCGTTTCTGGAAAAGACAGAACCCCTGCCTTCATTTCTGATCAGGCATTAAGAGAATATCATTTGCCTCCTTTTAAAGCTGCGATTGATGCAGGTGCAAAAACCATTATGATCAACTCTGGTATCATCAACGGTATTCCTGTACATGCCAATTACCATATCTTAACCGAACTATTAAAAGAAGAATTAAACTTCAAGGGATTAGTTGTAACCGACTGGGGTGATATAGAAAATCTTTACAAAAGAGATCGAATTGCAAAAGACGACAAAGAAGCGATTATGCTCGCCATCAATGCCGGTATCGATATGTCGATGATTGCATACAACTATGAGACTTTTTGCGATAACCTTTTAGCCTTGGTAAAAGAAGGAAAGGTAAAAGAATCACGTATTGATGATGCCGTAAGACGAATCTTATGGGTAAAATATGAATTGAATCTTTTTGAGAAACCAACAACCAATCCTAAAGACTACCCAAAATTTGCGAGTAAGGAATTTGAACATGCTGCTTATCAGACCGCAGCAGAATCCATCACTTTATTAAAAAATACAGACCAGATTCTGCCACTGGCTAAAGGCAATAAAATTCTGGTTGCTGGTCCAAATGCAAACTCTATGAGAACCCTAAACGGCGCATGGACTTACTCCTGGCAGGGAGAAAAAGTGGAAGAATTTGCCGCTAAATACAATACCATTCTGGAAGCTTTACAAAATAAAGCAGGAAAAGAGAATGTAACTTACTTCCCTGGTGTGAGCTATAAGATGGATGGTAAATACTATGAGGAATATGCAGATCAAATGGAAGAAACCATTGCAGCCGCAAAAGATGCAGACCTGATTGTTCTTTGTCTTGGTGAAAATTCTTACACAGAATCTCCAGGTAACATGAACGATTTATACCTGTCGGATTTACAAACTGAACTGGCACAGAAATTAGCAGCAACCGGCAAAAAAGTAATCCTGGTATTAAATGAAGGTCGCCCAAGAGTGATCAGTAAATTTGAAAAGAAAATGGCTGCGGTAGTACAAACTTACCTTCCAGGTAATTATGGAGGTGATGCCCTTGCAGATGTGTTGTATGGTGTAGTTAATCCTTCCGGAAAACTGCCTTATACCTATCCACAATTCCCAAATGCCCTATTTACTTATTACCATAAACCATCAGAAAACAAAGGTACCACAGAAGGTGTGTACAATTATGATGCGGATTACAACCCTCAATATGTATTTGGAGCTGGTTTAAGTTATACCACCTTCAAATATGACCAATTGAAACTGAGCAGCAACACTTTGAAAAAAGGAGAAACGCTGACCATTACTGTAAATGTAAGCAACACCGGAAAATTAGCTGGTAAAGAAAGTGTATTGTTATTTACTTCAGATTTATATGCAACTTTAATCACACCGGATGTGAAACGTTTGAGGGGGTTTGAAAAAATAGATTTAAAAGCTGGAGAGACAAAAACAGTAACGTTTAAAATCCAGCCGGAAGACCTTGCTTTCATCAATACCGAAAATAAAGCAGTAACTGAAGAAGGTGAATTTACCCTACAGATTGCAGATCAAAAAATCAACTTTAATTACATCCCATAAATCATCATTCCCTAACACTATGAGATTATTAAATATAACCGCTATAGCCAGTCTTGCCCTGTTAGCTTCTTGTGCCAGTAAAAAAGAAGTCCCGGCAAGTACAGGTGTAGCATCATGGATCACCACCGGTGATCGCTCTACTTTATTGCAAAAGCAACAAACACCTTTACATTTTTCTACCGCAATGAATAACCATCTTAATATTGTGGTAGATGAACAGCAGACTTACCAAACGATGGATGGTTTTGGCTATACCTTAACTGGTGGCAGTGCAACCTTAATGAACGCCTTGCCAAAAGCCGAGAAAAAAGCGATGTTAAAAGAAATCTTTTCTACAGAAGGAAATGGCATTGGCATCAGCTACCTGCGTTTAAGCGTTGGAGCTTCCGATTTAAGTGCGGAAACTTTTACTTATAATGAAATGCCCGCCGGACAAACAGATCCTGAGTTAAAAAACTTCTCAATTGCAAAAGAGATGACAGACCTGGTTCCAATGTTAAAGGAAATCATTGCCATCAATCCAAAGATCAAAATCATGGGATCTCCATGGACTGCACCAACCTGGATGAAAGACAATCAGGCCTATCGCGGCGGAAGCTTAAAACCGGAATATTATCAGTCTTATGCAAAGTATTTCGTCAAATACATTGAAGCAATGAAAGCTCAGGGCATCGTGATAGATGCAGTAACGATTCAAAATGAGCCCTTACATCCTGGCAACAACCCAAGCATGTATATGAAGCCGGAAGATCAGGCAAACTTCATTAAAACAGCTTTAGGCCCTGTATTTAAAGCGGCAGGAATCAAAACTAAAATCATCATTTACGATCATAATGCAGATCGTCCGGATTATCCTATTACCATTCTGAAGGATCCGGAAGCAAACCAATACATTGACGGTTCAGCCTTCCATTTATATGGTGGACAAATTTCTGCACTTTCAAAAGTACATGAAGCCTTCCCTAATAAGAACCTGTATTTTACAGAGCAATGGGTAGGCGGTCCTGGTAATTTTGCAGAAGATTTGAAATGGCATGTATCTACCTTAATGACTGGCGCACCTAGAAACTGGAGTAAAACCGTATTGGAATGGAACCTGGCAGCAGATCCGCAATACCGTCCATTTACACCAGATGGTGGTTGTACAAGTTGCTTAGGTGCGATTACCATCGATGGTAAAAACTGGAGCAAGAACATTGCCTACTATTCTATCGGTCATACTTCAAAATTTGTAAGCCCTGGTTCTGTACGCATTGCTTCGAATCAAAATGATAAAATCCAGAATGTGGCCTATAAAACCCCGGAAGGAAAATTAGTATTGGTGACTATGAACAACAGTCCGGAAACACAAACTTTCAACATTAAATACAATGGTCAGGTAGTCAGTGCTACACTTCCAGCAGGTGCAGCAGGAACGTATATCTGGAACAGCAAGCCAAGAGCTCAATAAGCTTATAGCTCGAAAGCAAATACAAACATACAGTAAGGGAGGGTGTATCATTT
>NZ_JAVTSK010000017.1:0-60940 GCF_032678465.1 Pedobacter gandavensis | reverse complement strand
CGGACGGGCTTTTCTATTTAATGCTTTTTAACTATTTTTTTGCAGTTGGCGCAGCTGTTGCAGGAGTTAAAGTTGCAGCAGGTTGTGCTTTAGGTTTTTTGATATCCACCAATTCCACTTCAAAAACAAGTGGAGCGAATGGGCTGATACCGCCTTGTTGCATACCACCTTCGCCATAAGCTAAAGCTGAAGGAATAACCATTGTGATTTTACCACCTTTACCGATCAATTGTAAACCTTCGTCAAATCCTGGGATTGCTCTACCTAGAGTGATCGCACGTGGACCATAAGTAGCCATTGGATTGTGTTTACCTGATTCTTTAGCGATTTTCTCATCACTGGTATCGAAAATATTGTCTTTACCATCAGATTTTTTAGTCGTTAATTTACCAGTATAGTTTACCATCATGGTATCACCTAAAACAGGTTTTTCGTTATTACCTGGTTTGCTGATCACATATTGTAATCCAGAAGCAGTAGTTGTAGTTTTAAGGTTGTTATCAGCAATGTATTTTTTGATTTTACCTGCTTCAGCAGCTTTCATTTTTTCAATGTTAGCTTTGTAGTCTTTTTCAAAAAACTCTCTTGCTTTTTTCTGGAAAGTTGAATCTGCTTCGTCTTTACCTTTTGCCAATACCTTCTCTACTTTAATTGTAAAAATCAGGTATTTATCTTTTTGACCAGCTGGTTTAGGCTGACCAGAATATTTAGCAACTGTATCTAAGTCCAATTTGAAAGTCGCGCTATCGCCTTCTCCAAACATGGTCAATACGTCGTTCATGTCACCAGCAAATACTTTTTTCTGAACCGGGAACACTTGTGGTGCTTCCATATCCCAGGTATTAATAGTTACTGAGTCCTTTTCAGTTTTTTGAATAAAGTTCAATTTTACAATATCACCTTCTTTAATTTTATCTTTTCCACCATCTTTGTGAATGGTGTACATCAGGCCACCCGGACCTTTTTTGTATTGGTTACAAGCAGCTAATCCAAGTGTTGCTGCGAAAAGAATTACGATACCTTTCTTCATGTGGTTTATTAAGTTTTTATTTTTTATTTGATTTCTTTTATTCTTATCCGGAAGGTTTATCCTTCCCTTATTTTAGTTCCCGATCAGCTATAGCCTATATTTACTGAATCAATTGCTGTTTATAATCTGGTAATAACGCTTTAAAAGTCTTTACGGTATCTTCCAGGTTTTCATCTGAAAAACCACCAGCGGCATTTCTATGTCCGCCTCCATTGAAATATTTCTTACAAATTTCATTTGCAGGGAAATCTCCGGTGGAGCGCAAAGATAATTTAACTTTATCAGTTCTTTCAATAATAAATGCAGCTAATTTTATCCCGTTTACAGACAAGGCATAATTCACAATTCCTTCTGTATCACCGGTCTGAATATTGAAAGATTTCAGCTCTTCCTTGCTGACGGTAATGATTGCGGTATGCAATTCAGGAAGGATTTCCAGTTTATTACTCAGGCAATGTCCAAGGAAACGCAGTCGGTTTTCCGTTGCATTGTCGTACACCAACTGGTGGATTTTCCAATGTTCAGCGCCCAAATCAATCAGGTCCGCAGCAATCCGGTAAACGGTCGCATTCGCTGAAGGAAAACGGAAAGAACCAGAATCAGTCATGATTCCTGTATATAGACAGGTAGCGATGTCTTTATTCATCAATTCACCATCTTCCATCTCATTTACGATAAAATCATACACCAATTGCGCCGCTGCACAAGCGTTGATGCTCCAATGGCGGTAATCATCGAAATCTTCCGGCTCCAGATGGTGGTCGATCATCAGTTTATAGGCGGCTGAAGCCCTTACCAATTCTCCCAGTTCATTAATCCTGCTCAGGTTGTTAAAATCCAGGCAAAAGATCATGGCAGCATCTGCAACCAGTTGCGCAGATTTTTCCGGCTGTTCGGTATAAATGACTACATCTCCGTTATTTGGAAGCCAATGTAAAAAATAGGGATAATCCGTTGGAGTGATCACGGTAACATGATGTCCTTGTTGGATCAGATAAGCATATAAGCCTAAAGATGAACCCATCGCATCGCCATCAGGCTTATGGTGGGTAGTGATTACAATTTTCTGCGGCGTTGCCAGCAGTGATTTTATTTCAGAAACAGATAGCATAATTTTCACTGCAAAGCTAGTGATTAAATGATTAATTGGAGCGTATTATATTTGATGCTATAATATTACCAGTATAAAATGTAATTTTGCAAAAAAATTGAAATAAGATGACTACAAACAGAACATTTACAATGATTAAGCCTGATGCTGTTGCAAACGGACATATCGGTGCTATCATCAATGACATTACTGCAGCAGGTTTCAAAATCGTTGCTTTAAAATATACTAAATTGACAGAAGAAACTGCTGGTCAGTTCTATGCAGTTCATGCTGAGCGTCCTTTCTACAAAGATTTAGTAACGTTCATGTCTTCAGGACCAATCGTTGCTGCGATCTTAGAAAAAGACAATGCAATTGAAGATTTCAGAAAATTAATCGGTGCAACTAACCCAGCTGATGCAGCTGAAGGTACTATCCGTGCTAAATATGCAAAATCTATTGATGCAAATGCTGTTCACGGTTCTGACTCTGACGAAAACGCACAAATCGAAGGAGATTTCTTCTTTACTGCTGCTGAGCGCTTCTAGTCTTCCTTAACAGGAAAAAACCTTGTGGTCTGGAAAGAGGGCGCCATTAGCGCTTAATTTCTGATCCTTAAAAATAAGCATCCTGAACAGGGTGCTTATTTTTTTTTACCCTAAATTTTTACTCGATAAGATCCGCTGAATTTCCCTTGTGACCGGCAGCCGGAACAGCGAAAATTTCAGGCAATAGTACCGGCTTTAAGCAACTGAAAAAAAGACAAAGACATTTCAAAATGAGTAGGGGAAGTGTTCGGGAAGAGATGCGGGTTCCGTAGGGGTTCAGAAGGAGTTACTGAAGAGTTGAGTAGGAGTTGCTGTAGGGTTTACCTAACTGAACTCCTACTCAACTCCTAGTCAAGCCCTACCGAACCCCAACCTCTTTTCCAGCACAACTTCGTTTCCATCTATTTATTTTTAAGCAAAATTTCGATAAAGCATAGCGGAGCTCCCCCCCTTCACTAAACAGCTAGGCCTGCTTTTTCAGAATTTAAAATCACATGATTTAATCTTTACTAAAAAATTTCAGGATACTTTGTACCTTTCCCCGACAAACAAACCATAGGGTCTGGTAGATAGATGCCGGCTTATTAATAAATTTATAGAATTGATGAAAAAAGTTTTGATCAGCTTATTACTTCCATGCTGCAGTCTGGTAGCAATGGCGCAGACAAAAGGAACAAAGGCGAGTCCGGCTAAAAAAGCTCCGACAACAAAAACACAAGTAAAAAGCCCTGCAAAAGGCACATCTAAGGTGGTTTTCCGTAACAATCTGGATTCTGCAAGCTATGCTTTAGGCTTGAGTATGGCCAGCAGTATGAAAAAAGACGGATTAAGTACTTTGAACTACGATCTGATGATCAAAGGAATGAAAGATGTCTTAGAAGGAAGAACCTTATTAATCAGCCAGGAAGAATCTCAGGCACCCATCAGTAACCTATTCAGCAGTTTAAACAAAAAGAAATATTTACCTATGATCAACGAAGGAAAAGCATTTTTAGAAAACAACAGGAAAAATCCAGAGGTAAAGGAAACCCCTAGTGGATTACAATACATTGTCATCAAAGAAGGAACGGGAATCAAGCCTAAAGCTACGGATACCGTACTGGCACATTACAGAGGAACCTTATTGAACGGAAAACAGTTTGATAGCTCTTACGATAGAAATGAGCCACTTTCACTTCCATTGAACCGTGTAATTCCAGGATGGACAGAAGGTATCCAGTTGATGTCTACCGGTTCAAAATACAAATTTTTCATCCCATATCAGCTGGCTTACGGTGAGCGTGCCATGGGGAATGATATCCCGGCTTACAGTACTTTGATTTTCGAAGTGGAGCTGTTGAAAGTAAACGGTCAATAACACCTGGGAAAACCATTGGGAAATTGCTTTGTTGTTAAGGGTAAAGAAAGTCTTATGATGACAAAAAAATATTTCCCACTGGCCCTTGTTGCCCTCCTGTCCAGCACACTTATGAGTTGTGAATTGGTCACAGGCATATTCAAAGCCGGCGTATGGACCGGCATTATTGTAGTGGTGATTGTGCTTGCCCTGATCATCTGGCTGATTAGCCGAATCTTTGGCGGCAACAATTAATCCCTATAGAAATACAATTTCAGTGATTACTTCAGAACCGGCGCGTTCATTTAATTTTTCAATGATCCCGGTTCTGACCATCATCAGTTCGTTTTTAATTACGGAAGATTCAATTCTTACAAAAAGTTTCTTTTGAAAGATGTAGATCTGTGTGGTTCGGTTGCCAATGGCTACGCCCATCAGTTCAGGCCAAAGTGCAATAATGGTAGTCTCATCAAACTTGCCTTTCAACTTATATACATTGAGTAATTTACCAATGCCTTCCTTTAAAGTAATGTCATTTGGTTTACGCATTTTCTACTGCTCCATTATTTACTTCGAACAAAGTGACGGCCACATCAATCTTATTGAATACTGCCAATACCCGTTCTTTACCGGTATCTGTAATAAAGATCTGCCCAAAATCATGATGTGATACCATTTCCATCAGTTTGTGCATCCTGTTGTCGTCCAGCTTATCAAAAATATCATCCAGTAACAACAAAGGCTTAAAGCCTTTAAACCTCTGAAGATAAGCATACTGCGCCAGTTTCAGAGCAATTAAAAAAGATTTTTGCTGACCCTGTGAACCAAATTTCTTCAAAGGCATTGACCTGATGGTAAAGATCAGATCATCTTTATGAATTCCTGTGGTGGTGCGTTCCAGGATTTTATCCTTTTCGATAGACTGGTTCAATAATTTCAAAAAAGGACTTTCTTTCAGCTGACTCTGATAAGTTAAATTCACCTCCTCCTGATCATCTGTCAGGTATTGATAGTATTTATTGAACAATGGAATAAAATCGGCCATGAACTGCTCTCGTTTCGCGAAGATCTTATCCCCGGATTGCACCAGCTGTTCATTATAAATTTCCAGCAAGGTAGGGTCATAGCTTCTGGTGAGGGCGATCTGCTTCAATAAAGCATTTCGGTTGAGCATGTGTTTATTGTACATCATCAGCTCGTCCAGGTATTGTGCATCCGTCTGGGAAATCACATTGTCCATGAACCTCCTCCGCTCCTCACTGCCCTCCATAATGATGGTCGCATCATAAGGTGAAATCATCACCAATGGAAACAAACCAATATGATTGGCTAATTTATCATACTCCTTTTTATTGCGCTTGAATTGTTTCTTTTGATTTCTCTTTACGCCACAAGTGATTTTCTCATTCTTCGATTCCCGATCAAAATCGCCCTGGATCAGAAACAGGTCTTCAGCAGTCTTAATCTGCTGACTATCGATGGGATTGAAATATCCTTTACATAAACAGAGATAATGAATAGCATCCAATAAATTGGTCTTTCCTGCACCATTATTCCCTACAAACGCATTTACCGTTTTAGAAAAACTAAGGCTTGCATCAGAATAATTTTTAAAGTTCAGGAGTGTAATGTTTTTTAACCACATAGTTGTATGCTGCAAAGTTACCGTTTCGCTTTGTTATATAGTAAAATGAGGGTATCATTTATTTTTCTATTGAGCAGGTCATGCTTTTCTATTCCGGTTTCAGGGCAGTTTTTAGCCCCTATGCAGTAGATTATTAACCATCAGGTAGTTCTGTTTAATCATTTAGGTAACAAAGTTTAAGAAATCGACCGAAAGGGGTTGATACTTTCCTATAAAAATGTATTTTTGCAATCCTTAATTTTTTTAAATAAAATGTCTACAACAGAAAAAGAAACGAGTCACCCGGTAAGAAAGGGTTCCTTTTTAGAAGAAAATTCAAAAAGCCTTTTGTTCATTGCAGGCGCTGTAGTGCTATTAATCGGAATCTACTTTTGGTATCAAAATGTGTATTTAAAAGACAGAGCACAGGAAGCATCAGCTAAAATGTATAAAGCAGAGCAGTTTCTTGGTGTAGATTCTCTTGCTACTAAAGCAATCAATGGCGATGGTGGTTACCCAGGTTTAGAAAAAATTGCAGAGGAGTACGACAACACCAAATCAGCAAACTTAGCAAACCTTTATTTGGGTGGTATTTATTTGCGTAAAGGTGAGTACAAAAAAGCGACTGAAGCTTTGGGTAAATATGCTGAAACTGGTAGCCCGGTAGCAGATCCTTTGGCTTTAGGTTTATTAGGTGATGCTTACAGCGAGTTGAAAGACTTCAAACAAGCGGCTACTTATTATAAAAAAGCAGCAGATAAAGCGAGCAACAAATTCACTTCTCCAATGTTCCTTAAAAAACTAGGATTAGTTTATGAGCACCTGAAAGATTTCAAATCTGCAGAAGAAGCTTATACTAAAATCAAAACTCAATATCCGGAAAGCCAGGAAGCAGCAATGATCGATGAATATATCGCTCGTGCTTCTGTTCAGGTGAAGTAAGACAATAAAAAATATTATGACAAAGGTTAGCCATTACGGCTAGCCTTTTTTTGTACCCTTTCCTTATATTTGCATTATGGCAACACAACTTAAAAACCTATCTGACTTTTCACATACCACAGTTCCTAATGGAGCTGCGTTTAAAATCGCAATTGCAGTTGCAGAATGGAATGCAGAAATCACTGGCAGCCTGTATAATGGCGCATTAAAAACTTTATTAGACCATGGCGTTGCAGAAGAAAACATTCTTTCTATTGCAGTCCCAGGTAGTTTTGAGCTGAGTTCAGCTGCAGATATCCTATTAAAGAAACACCAGGATCTGGATGCAGTGATCTGTTTAGGTTGTGTGATTCAGGGCGACACGAAGCATTTCGACTTTATCTGCGATGCAGTAGCACATGGCGTAACTCAGGTAAGTGTAAAATACAGCAAGCCGGTTATTTTCGGTGTGCTGACTACCAATGATTTACAACAGGCAATTGATCGTGCTGGTGGAAAACACGGTAATAAAGGCGATGAGGCTGCAATTACTGCTTTAAAAATGGCTGAACTGGTAGTTACTGCTTAGCAGGCCTTTGTTTCTTCGTATTAAAATTGGTAATTTAGGAGAAGAAATTTTTTAAATCAGTTGAAAATGAAAAAATTAATCATTTTATTGCTTTGCCTGGGCTGTACAAGCCTGTTGTTGCAATCCTGCTCCAACAAACTTTGTCCGGCTTATAGCTCTTATCCGCAAAAAAGAAGATAAGCATAAACCATACTATTAAGAGAATTTTGATGCAGTGGAAACAGATAACTGATCTTGCTCAGATCAGCGAGATAAAAAATAATGAGGGATACAGTTTAATTTTTAAACACAGTACCCGTTGTTCAGTGAGCAGCATGGCAAAAAGAAGGTTTGAGCTGGACTGGGATGCGATCCCTGAACCTACCCAATTATATTTTCTGGATTTAGTGAGTTTCAGAGAGATTTCTGCGAATATCGCAGAAACCTTCCAGGTGCATCACGAATCTCCGCAGATCCTATTGATCAAAGACGGAGATTGTATCCTTGATGCTTCACATAGCGACATCTCCGCGGAGGAGGTTGCCGAAATGATTAATAATTAAAAGATACCGTTTGCTTGATATCAGGATGTAAACTCATCGCGACCGGACAAGTTCTTGCGGAGCGCTCAATGATGGTTTTATCCTTTTCAGAATAACCATTTGCAGGGAATTGGAAATTGACCACAATTTCCGAAACCCTCCTTGGATTTTCCGCCATGATTTTGCTGATCTCACAGGTAGCACCATCAATACTGAATCCCTGTGCTGCAGAGGCAATACCTATAATTGTTAGCATACAATTTCCTAAAGAAGTAGCCAGCAGATCTGTAGGTGAAAAAGCCTCCCCTTTCCCATGATTGTCTACCGGTGCATCGGTGATGATTTCATTTCCCGATCGTTCATGTACCGAAGTTGTTCTCAAACCTCCGTTATAAGTTATTTTTGAAGTTGCCATCGCTTAGTTTTTAGATACAAGATTAACATATTTTTTTTAAACTGTCAGATTAGCGTTGTTAAACCATGCAATTTTATAACAATTCAAACCTATTGCTTAACTTTGCCCTATGATCGAACTTCCGGTTGTTTCCGCAAACACAGTACAACGTAAACCAGATTGGCTTAGAGTTAAGCTTCCAGTGGGTAAAGAATATGCACAAGTACGTAGTCTCGTAGACACGCACAAACTACATACGATTTGCGAAAGTGGCAATTGCCCGAATATGGGTGAATGCTGGGGCGCGGGTACTGCAACCTTCATGATTCTTGGAAATATCTGTACGCGTTCCTGCTCTTTCTGTGCAGTAGCTACCGGCAGACCATTAGCTGTGGATACTGATGAGCCTAATCGTGTGGCCAATTCAGTGAAATTAATGCAGGTAAAACACTGTGTAATTACCTCTGTAGATAGAGATGACCTGAAAGATGGGGGTTCTATCATTTGGGCAGAAACATTACAGGCGATCAGAAGAGAAAGTCCGCAGACTACACTGGAAACCTTAATCCCTGATTTTAGAGGGATCTGGGACAATTTATACCGCGTGCTCGAAGAAAGACCAGAAGTGATGTCTCATAATGTGGAAACGGTAAGACGTTTGACCAAACAAGTGCGCATCCAGGCCAAATACGATAGAAGTTTAGAATGCCTTAAACGCATTTCGGATTTCGGATTGAGAACTAAAACAGGAATTATGCTTGGATTAGGAGAAACCGAAGAAGATGTCTATGAGGCAATGGACGATTTAGTCGCCAATGGTGTTCATATCCTGACATTAGGTCAATACCTACAGCCAACCCGTAACCACCATCCTGTACTAGACTGGATTCATCCGGACCAGTTTGCAAAATACAAAGAGGTTGGAATGGCTAAAGGTTTCAAATACGTAGAAAGCGGACCACTGGTGCGTTCTTCCTACCATGCTGAAAAACACCTATTTGATCTATAAAATCAAAAAAGCAAACAAAATTTGTTTTTTCTTGTTAAGGTTTACTGTATTACTGTATATTAGTAGACCTTGACAACAACAAAGAAAATCTCCCTTACTGAAGATCAGCTCATTCTGACGCTAAAAGCACAGGACACCTATGCTATGAAAGCATTGTATGATATGTACTCAGCTTCTTTGTTTGGCGTTATTTCCAGAATTGTCTTGCATACCGAGGTTGCAGAAGACATTTTACAAGAAACTTTCTTAAAAATATGGAATTCTGCAGATGGATATGATCCTTCAAAAGGTCGGTTATTCACCTGGATGATGAACATTGCCCGGAATTTAGCTATCGATAAGCTCCGTTCAAAAGATTTTAAGAACGCCAGCAAAAACCAAGACATCGAAAATAACGTAGGTTCCATTGACGCAGAGAAAGATACAACTTTCAACGCAGACCTCATTGGTCTGAAAGACATGGTGACTAAGCTCAAACCAGAATTTAACCAGGTGTTGAACATGGTTTATTTTAAGGGCTACACCCATGTAGAAGCGGCTGAGGAATTAGATTTGCCATTAGGCACGGTTAAAACCCGGATCAGGATGGCTATTTTGGAATTAAGAAAGCATTTTAATTAAAGTGGAAGAGGGAAAAGCATTTATAGCATCAGGTATACTAGAACTTTATGTTCTTGGCGATCTTAATGCGCAAGAACAAGCTGAGGTAGCCGCAATGGCAGCAAAATATCCGGAAGTAAAACAGGAAATTGCTGAAATTGAACTTGCAATGGAAAAGTATGCAGAGGAAAATGCAATTGCCCCATCTCCAGAGTTGGAGGGTCTTATTCTAGGAAAAATTAATGCCATAGAAAAAACCTCGGAAACACCTATAGCAACCACAATCCCATCTAATTCAGTTCTTACAACGCCTCAGGAAAGTACTCGGGTATTGCCTTTAGGTTCTGCAGGATATGAGGCAAAAATAAGAAACCTAAAGTTTGCACTGGCAGCCTGTGCAGCCCTATTGCTGATCAGCGGTATCGCCCTTTATTCTGCACATACAGAATTGGGAACTGTAAAAAACCAGGTTATTGCTTTAAATCAGGAAAAGCAGCGCTTCGCCAGCACAGTTAGCTATCTGGAGGAAAATAATAAAGAATTACAGACGATTGCTGATATGCCCGCTGATCCAGATTGGAAAACCGTGCGTTTGGCGGGGACAAAAATGGATCCTCAGGCAAAAATGACCGTTTATTGGCATACTTCTGGCCGTCATGTGATGCTGGATAATTCTAAAATGAGCCTTCCTAAAAATGATGAAGCACATCAATATCAGCTTTGGGCCTTGGTGAAAGGAAAACCAGTAGATCTGGGTGTATTTGATGTTAAAGCCGACAGCAACCACATTCTCTTAAAAATGAAGGAAATTGCAGACGCCGATGCCTTTGCCGTGACTTTAGAAAAAAGAGGTGGAGCAGCTGGTCCAACTATGGATCAGATGATTGCCATGGGAGGTGTTTAAAACCTAGTTATCGATCAAACAAAATTTTACAGTCATAGGAATTTGCGCAGCGACTGCTGAAGCAGAAACATTGAAATGCGTAACACTCAGTTCATCGCCTGCTTTTCCATGGAAATAGCAAGCCAGTAATGCCGCAGCTTTAGCACTATAGCCCTGAGCCAGATAAGCAGTTAACATCCCAGTAAGTACATCCCCCATTCCCGCTTGCGCCATCGAAGGATTTCCTGTTTGATTGATACATACATCACCTTCATGATCAATAACGAAGGTATATTGATTTTTAAGCAGAATGATGATGCCTCTTTTTTTTGCTTCAGTTCTGGCCGTCTGCAGCCGCTCCCACCAGCTTTTATGTGAACCAAAGAGCTGGTCAAATTCTTTGACATGTGGACTCAGGATTGAATCTTTTGGCAGTTGATGAAAGAGGTCTGGATCTGTCCCCAGAATGGCCAAAGCATCTGCGTCGATCACTACGGGCTGTTTCAATGCAAAAATCTCAGCCATAATACGCTGACTATCCAACATCCGGCCAATACCAGGTCCGATTGCAATAGCATCGTAGTTGTCCAGTGTTCTGGATCTTAGCAGACTTGAACGATCGAGGTACATCACTTCCGGTATCGCAGTGTTCAGCGCCGTTAAACCTTGCGCAGGAATGGAAAGGCTAATTAAACCTGCTCCTGCATACAAACAGCCCTTCGCACAAAGTAAAGCCGCGCCCATGGTGTTTTCGGCTCCTGCAATGAGCAGGGCATGGCCATAAGTTCCTTTATGAGAAAAAGGCATTCTTCTTTTGACCATGCCGCGTATGTCTGCAGTCTCCACTAATTTATAAGGAGAAGCTTCCGCTTCTGTACTTTGTTTTCTTAATCCAGTATCTACGACCTGTTTTTTACTCGATGCATCTGTATCGGGTAAATAGGTGTTCAGGAAAACTGACATAGGATATATTTTATAAACCCATTTCTTTCTTTAAAAACTTACCAGTTAAACTAATCGGGTTTTGTATCAATCCTTCAGGCGTTCCTTCAAAGATGATCCTGCCACCGCCGGCACCACCTTCTTCACCTAAGTCAATCACCCAATCTGCAACTTTTACTACATCCAGGTTGTGCTCAATCACCAAAACGGTATTTCCTTTTTCTACCAGTTCATTCAACACCCCAAGAAGTACATTGATATCCTCAAAATGTAAGCCAGTAGTCGGCTCATCCAGAATATAAAATGTTTTTCCGGTATCTTTTTTAGAAAGCTCAGTCGCCAGTTTCACCCTTTGTGCCTCTCCACCTGATAATGTCGTAGAAGACTGACCCAGAGTAATATAACCTAAACCAACATCCTTAAGCGTTTTGATTTTTCGGTAGATAACTGGCATATTTTCGAAGAAATCACAAGCATCCTCAATACTCATATCCAGCACATCGCTGATGGATTTACTGCGGTAACGCACTTCCAGGGTTTCCCTGTTGTATCTTTTACCACCACATTCCTCGCAAGGTACCTGTACATCTGGAAGGAAGTTCATCTCGATGACTTTCATTCCCCCGCCCTGGCAAGTTTCACACCTGCCACCTTTTACGTTGAAAGAGAATCGCCCAGGCTTATATCCTCTGATTTTTGCCTCTGGCAATTGTACAAACAAGTTTCTGATGTCAGAAAACACCCCTGTGTAGGTGGAAGGATTAGATCTTGGTGTACGCCCAATAGGCGCCTGATCAATTTCTATGACTTTATCAATTTCTTTAATCCCATTGATTTTTTCATAAGGTAAAGGTTGCTTCTTAGCCCTGAAAAAATGATGATTTAAGATCGGATATAAAGTTTCGGTAATCAGACTGGATTTACCACTTCCGGATACACCGGTTACCGCAATAAACTTACCCAATGGAAAGTCTACCGATACCTCTTTTAAGTTGTGTCCGCTGGCTTTGATAATCGATAACTTATGCCCAGTACCTTTTCTGCGCTTCTTAGGAATTGCAATTCCTTTAGTACCATTCAGGTAAGCTGCAGTCAATGTATTAGATTTTAAAATTGTATCCGGAGTTCCCTGTGCAACAATCTCACCGCCACGAACACCCGCAGCAGGGCCAACATCAATCACATGATCTGCTTCCAGAATCATGTCTTTATCATGCTCTACCACCAATACCGTATTCCCAAGATCTCGTAGATTTTTTAATGCGCCAATCAACCGCTCATTGTCGCGTTGGTGTAATCCAATACTTGGCTCATCCAGAATGTACATGACATTCATCAGCTGAGAGCCAATTTGTGTAGCCAAACGAATTCTTTGTGCCTCTCCACCAGATAAAGTTCGTGCCGTACGATCCAGAGAAAGATAATTCAATCCTACATCAGTCAGGAAGCCCAATCTGGTCCTGATCTCTTTAAGGATTTCCTTGGCAATGGTATTTTGACGCTCAGACAAGCGGCTTTCCAAATCAACATACCAGTTTCTTAAACTGTTGATGTCCATTTCGGCCAGCTCAAAGATGTTTTTACCATCAATTTTAAAATGTAAACTTTCCTTTTTCAACCTTGCCCCATTACATACCGGGCAGGTTTTCAATTTGCGAAAAGTTTCCATGTCGTCGATTGCTCCTTCTCCCTTTTTCTCCTGTTGCTCTTCCAACAGTTTAATGATCCCATCGAAGGTGATCTGGTAGTTTTGAACATTCCACTTATTATATTCTACAGCCACGCTCAACAATTCATGAGAACCGTCCAGTATAATGGAGATTTGCTCTTCTGTGAGTTTCTCCAGTGGGGTAGACAAAGAAAAATTATACTTTTTAGCCAGAGCTTTCAATACCTGGAACACCCAGATGTCGCGGTATTCGCCTAATGGTGCCAAACCACCATTCATGATGCTCAATTTAGGATTTGGCATCACGGATTCTTTATCAATCACAAAAATATAGCCCAAACCATCACAGCTTTCACATGCCCCATAAGGTGAGTTAAAGGAGAAACTGTTAGGTTGCGGTTCATCATAAGAGATTCCTGTAGTTGGACACATCAGAAAACGACTGAAATGGGCTACATTATTATCTTTATCACTGATTTTGATGATCCCTTTTCCCATTTTCATGGCCGTTTGAAGGGAATCCTGCAAACGTTTCTGATCTGCCTTATCGATAATCAGACGATCGATCACCACTTCTATATCATGGATCTTGTAACGGTCTACCTGCATTTTAGGGCTCATGTCCTGGATTTCTCCGTCGATGCGCACTTTAACATATCCTTGTTTACGAATTTGCTCGAACAATTCTCTGTAATGTCCTTTACGTCCTTTTACAACAGGCGCCAGGATATTCACCGACATGCCTTCAAATTTCTTGTAGATATTATCCAGGATCTGGCCCTCACTCATCCGTTCCATTTTCTCACCGGTATTGTAAGAGAAGGCATCCGCCGTACGCGCATATAATAAACGCATGAAATCGTAAATTTCTGTGATGGTACCTACAGTAGATCTTGGGTTTTTACTGGTTGTTTTTTGCTCGATGGCAATCACCGGACTTAAGCCTGATACTTTATCCACGTCAGGGCGCTCCATTCCACCCATAAACTGTCGGGAATAGGCACTGAAGGTTTCCATATACCTCCGTTGTCCTTCTGCATATATGGTGTCGAATGCCAAAGAAGACTTTCCACTTCCACTCAATCCGGTAATTACAACCAGCTGGTTTCGGGGAAAGGATATGTCTATATTTTTAAGGTTATGCACCCTGGCACCATATACTTCTACATCCTTTTGCTCGCCCAGGTCAACGGTATTTTTGCTCATATTTTTATTAAAACAATACTGATATCTATATATTTAAGACAACAAATTTTCAGCCACAAAAATGCTAAAAATTTTATCAAAAGAAAAGCTCTAAGCCATTTGCTGATGATATTTACCAAACTATGGTGGTTCCATTTTCGGTGGGATGGCCGGTACAAACCAACACCCTTCCAGCGGCGATTTCGTTGTCCATTAACACTTCATTGTAATCCATCCTTACCTGTCCTTTGGTACAGTTAGCGGTACAGGTACTACAAATACCCGCATGACAACTATATGGGAGATTGATTCCCTGTTCCAATGCGGCATCCAGAATACTTTGGTGATAAGGAACCATAATCTCCCTTTTCTCTCCTTTGAAATCAAGGATCACGGAATAGGTATTGGTATCTTTTATCACCTTCTCTGAAGTGTCATCTTCATCTGCTTCGTCTTCAGGAAGGACAAAGGTTTCTCTTTTGATCTGTTGTTGATCGAAGCCCAGGTTCAATAAGGTAATTCTACAGACATCCATATAATCTACCGGGCCGCAAGTATAGAGCAAAGCATCACTTTTCTCAAATTCCAGATTTTCTGCAACGATCTTTTCAATGAGCTGTCCGTTTAAACGGGCCATCATCAGATTTTTCGCCGTACTGAACAGGTAAATGATCTTCAGACGATCTGGATATTTTTGTTGCCATCCCTGGAGTTCTTCATAAAAAAGGCTGCCTTCGGCAGATCGGTTGCTATAGGCTAAAATGACTTTGCTATGTTTTTCAACAGTCAATGCCGTCTTCAATATGGAGAATAATGGGGTGATGCCTACTCCTGCAGCGAATAAAAATACTGTTCTTTTGATCTCTTCCTGGGGTAAATAGCTGAATTGCCCGTTAGGTTCCAAAGCAGTCAGCACCTCACCTACTGAAGTTCGATGGTGTAGCAGCCTGGAAATCTCTCCATTTTCTACTCTCTTGATCGCAATAGCCAATGGTTCATCCAGGTCAGGAGCACTGCAAAGAGAATACGACCTTCTCAGTTCTTTTCCATTCAGCTCAAATACAAGCGTTAAGAATTGTCCGGCAAGATAGTTTGGCTTCGACGCTGCGATCGGCTCAAAACTGATGAGGAGGGTATCGCCCGGACTATAGGTCATTCCGGTAATGCGCAATTTTAACAGTTTCATAGGCGAGTAAAATAGTGATTTTCCAAGAAAACAAAAAGCCGGAATAAATTCCGGCTCCCCCCTATTGTGATTTTTTTGATTACTCTGCGCGTTCCGCTTTATCCGCTTCGCTTGCAGCTTTCCCTTCATTATAGGCTATAAATGCTCTTGGTGCTTTATAACCATACTGATCAGGGTATTCCATGATTTGTTTCATGGAAATCAATTTGTAAACATAACTAGCGGTTTCGCTGTTCAGTTTCATCTTGAAATAATTGTCTTGTTTTTGCTTGCTAATTTGTCGCCTCATGTGGTTGTCACCAACATTATAGGCTGCTGCAACAAGTGCCCAATTGTCAAAAATTCCGTAGAGTTCTTTGATATATTTGGCGGCAGCGATGGTCGACTTGCGTAAGTTGTTGCGCTCATCCACCTTCGAATTAACTTTCAAACCATAACTGCGTGCCGTACCTGGCATAAACTGCCAGAATCCTGCTGCTCCTTTTGGAGAAACGCCCGACTTTAATCCTGATTCCACTAAAGGCATATACTTAAAGTCTTCAGGAATGCCGTAGGCGGCAAGTATTGGTTCTATTACAGGAAACCATTCTGCTGCTTTACTGTGCAAACGATTGGTTTGTAGATTACTGTAACTAAATTTAGCAAGGGCCTTTTCCATTTTCCGCTCCACGATGGCATCCCCTAATGGTAGTGCTTCCTCTGCAAATTTTAGATCAGCCATTGTTTGAGCTGGCTCTTCGATCTCTGATACTAATGTATCCGTATTTTTTGTTGTTTTTTCTTCTTTTAAAAGACTTTCTGCTGCTTGGGGCATGTTGTAAGCAAACACTTTTGCGATTACCAGTAATGTAATTATTACCGTTAATGTTATTATGTGTTTCTTTATCATTTTCCTCCTTTTTTTGGTTAACAATTTTAAAACGTTTGCAAAGGTAAGCTATATTATCTTAACTATCAAGCTTTTACGAAAAGTGCTCCCAAAATCCACGTTTAAACACCCATAGACCGCGATTTTCTACAACTCTGACAACTTCGCAAAATATTAGCTGAAAATTGCCCGATTTTTACTAAATTTGCACCCGCATAAACTATGCGGAATAATAGCGTATCATGATGAAAGACAACAACAGGAACAGTCGGGATGACAAGTCCAAACCGGGAAACAGACGTTCAACAGGCCCAAGCCGTAGTGGAGAAAATTCTGCTTATAAAGGCAAAGGCAAGTTTGACGACAAAGAGGGGAAAGATAAAAAGTTTGGCGGCCCGAGAGATTTTAAACCACGTGAAGGTGGCTCAAGAGATTTCAAACCACGTGAAGGTGGTTCAAGAGATTTCAAACCACGTGAAGCTGGTTCAAGAGATTTCAAACCACGTGAAGGCGGTTCAAGAGATTTCAAACCACGTGAAGGCGGTTCAAGAGATTTCAAACCACGTGAAGGCGGTTCAAGAGATTTCAAACCTCGTGATGGTGGTTCAAGAGATTTCAAACCACGTGAAGGCGGTTCAAGGGATTTCAAACCTCGTGAAGGCGGTTCAAAAAGCTTCAGACCTCATAGTGCAGGAAGTTCAAGAGATGTACCTCCTTCTGACAAAACCCGCAGCTATATTAAGAAAGATCATTTCGGAAAAGGAGAAGATACCTTCAGGAAATTTGATGATAATAAAGGAAATGCTTCAAGAAGTACTGACAGCAGACCTTTTAGAAAAAGAGCAGAAGAAGGCGGTGCTAGAGATTTCAGATCTCGTGATGCACGTCCTGACCGCGCAGAAGCTGGTAACACCACTATGCGTAGCAGAAAGGCGCCAATCGTTAAAGATGACGGCCTAATTCGTTTGAACCGTTACATTGCCAATTCAGGCATTTGCTCCCGTCGTAAAGCGGATGAGCTGATCGCTGCTGGTGTGGTATCTGTAAACGGACAGGCAATCTCTGAACTTGGTCATAAAATTGACCCTGCGAAAGATGAAATCCGTTACAATGGTGAATTGTTAAAACGCGAAAAGAAAGTTTACGTGTTATTAAACAAGCCTAAAGATTACATTACCACTACTGATGATCCTCAGGAACGTCGTACCGTAATGCAATTGGTAGATAAAGCAAGCAGAGAACGTATTTATCCGGTAGGAAGATTAGACCGTAACACTACAGGTCTATTATTGATGACCAATGATGGTGATCTTGCTGATAAACTATCTCACCCAAGAAATGGCATCACTAAAATTTACCATGTAGAATTAAGTAAGTCTTTAAGTCAGGGTGATTTCAACAAAATTCAATTCGGTTTGGAATTGGAAGATGGTTTGATCAAACCTGATAACATTTCTTATGTTGCTGGTGGTAGTAAAAAAGAGATCGGTATTCAGATCCACAGTGGTAAAAATAGAATCGTAAGAAGAATATTTGAACACTTAGGTTATGATGTCGTGAAACTTGACCGTGTAGTTTACGGTAACCTGACTAAAAAAGACCTTCCACGTGGAAGATGGAGATATTTAGAAGAGCATGAACTGATTCAGATCAAACATCTGATTAGATAATCTTTTCGAAAAGATCCAATAAAATACCAAGAGCCTGTTCTTTCACCATAAGGAACAGGCTCTTGTTTTTTATAGATTATTTTGAATAAATTAGCCTTCATGAAGAAACTCTTATTTTTCCCGATGATTATGCTGGCACTGCAAAGTTGCGCTCAAAAAAAGGATTTTAATTTAATTGTAGGTACGTATACCAATACAGGGAAAAGTGAAGGGATTTACGTGTACGACTTTGACACCAATACTGCTGCTTTCAAAGCAAAAAGTGTTACAAAAAGTGTGGAAAACCCAAGTTATCTGGCCTTAGGCGATGGCAATAAAACCATTTATGCCGTTAATGAAACTTCAGAAACCAGCGCCGCTTCTGCGTTTAATTTTGATGCTGCATCTGGGAAACTGACTTTCATCAATAAACAAGCCAGCAATGGAGCTGATCCCTGCTTTATCATTGCCGATCAAAAGAATGTAATTACAGCCAATTATTCAGGTGGAAGCATCTCTGTATTTGGAATTGAAAAGAATGGAGCCCTATCGCCTGTTAAACAACTGGTCAAACATAGCGGAAATAGCGTAAATAAAGACCGTCAGGGAAGTTCCCATGTCCACATGGTACAATTTACACCCGATCATAAATATCTGGTGGTTAACGATCTGGGTACAGACAAAGTATATCTATATACCTATCAACCAAACGGTGGAAATCAGACCCTTACCATTAAGGATAGTGTAGCAGTTAAGCCAGGAGCCGGCCCAAGGCACCTTGTTTTTAGCAAAGATGGCAAATATGCTTACCTGATTCATGAAATCGATGGTGGCATCACCGTATTTAGCTATAGCGATGGGAACCTCACCGAAATCCAGGAAACCAAAATCACAGCAGATGATTTTAAAGGAGAAAATGGTGCTGCCGATATCCACCTTTCTCCGGATGGTAAGTTTTTATATGCAAGTAACAGAGGCTCTGAAAATAAGATCACCATTTTTGCCATTGAAAAAGGTGGCTTGCTGAGCGTAAGAGGCTATGTACCTACCTTAGGAAAAGGTCCGCGAAATTTTGCCATAGACCCGACTGGTAAGTACTTACTGGTTGCACACCAATATACCAACGACATCGTTATTTTTGAGCGCAATGCAGAAACAGGTGCTTTAACCAATACCGGTAAAAGAATTGAGGTAGGCGCTCCGGTTTGTTTGCTATTTGCAGCTGCAAAATAAACAGGCCCCTCACATTAGGTATTTGATCAATTGCCAGAACTACGATCTATACAATAAACAAGAAAGGCCTTCGGAATATATCCGGAGGCCTTTCTTTATGCCTGGAAGTAAATCCTATTGCTATTTACTGGCTGCTTTTAATACCACTTTAACCGGATTATTGATTTTTGCTTCTTCAATAACCTGAGTGTAATAATCAACATATATTGGAAGGATTTTCTTCAGATCGAAATCCTGTGCTCTAATAAAAGCATTCTCTTTAAATTGCTGTAATACCTCATCATTTTCTAGAATCTGAATACCTTTAGCGGCCATATCCTCTACATCGCCCACGTTACTCATGAATCCACAAAAGCCATCCACATTTAATTCCGGTAATCCACCCGCATTAGAAGTAATTGCAGGCACTTTACAGGCCATTGCCTCCAATGCTGCCAGGCCAAAGCTCTCAGATTCTGAAGGCATCAGGAATAAATCAGATACAGAAAGAATTTCCTCTATTGCATCTTGTTTTCCAAGGAAACGAACATGTTCGCAAATGCCCAGATCTCTGCACAATTGTTCACAATAGACCCGCTCAGGACCATCTCCTACCATCAATAATTTAGAGGGGATCGTTTTCTGAATGATTTCAAATGTCTTCACCACATCCTGAGTACGTTTCACCTTCCTGAAATTCGAGGTATGGATTAAAATTCGCTCATTATTAGGTGCAATTGCTTTCTTAAAATGATCCTTTGGCTTTAAGCTAAAGCGGTTAAAATCTATAAAATTCGGGATCACCTTGATCTCATTCGTGATCTCAAAATGAGCTTCTGTATCTTCTTTCAGATTTTGTGAAACTGTAGTTACCCCATCTGATTTGTTAATGGAGAAAGTAACCACCGGTTTATAAGTAGGATCTTTTCCTACAAGGGTAATATCAGTACCATGCAAAGTGGTCACAAATGGGATGTTGATTCCATAGGTTTCCAGGATTTGCTTGGCCATAAATGCAGCAGAGGCATGCGGAATAGCGTAATGAACATGGAGGATATCCAGCTTCTCAAAACGAACTACGTCTACAAGTTTACTTGCCAGCGCCGATTCATAAGGTGCGTAGTCAAATAAGGGATAGTCCCTTACGGATACTTCATGATAGAATAAGTTGGCGGAGAAAAAGTCGAGGCGTGCCGGCTGACTATAAGTAATAAAATGTACCTGATGTCCTTCATCAGCGAGCGCTTTACCTAATTCGGTAGCAACAACGCCACTACCTCCAAAAGTTGGGTAACAAACAATACCTATTTTCATTCTAGCGAATTTGTTTTTTGTGATATTCTTATCTCAAATACACGATACAAGATACAGGAGATGAGACCTGCAGATCCTAGTTTACCGTGTTGTAAAGACAACACCAATCCAGAAAAACGGTTTGATTTCTTTTGTTTTTACAAATGCAAAGAACAATACTTAAACTGAGCTTTGTGTTAAACAAATGCAATTATTTAAGATTTCATCTGGTCTTTAATCACCAGATACATTTCGTTGGGGCGTTGGGTACCTATAAAGTATTCAAAACCATCACGATCGGTCAGCACAACCGCATCTTTTCCAGAGGAATAGAAGCGCACACTTCCTTTTCGGTGAAGGTTATAAACAGGGTTGTTGAACAGGTAATTACTATAAGTATCTTTTCTTACACTCTTAATGGTATTCAGATCGATTTCCACCTTTCTGGCCGACCATAAACCTTCTATGATGATTTTTTTATCCTCAATCATCGTTTTATACTGAATCATGAAAAGCAAAATAATGGAGACTCCAATGATTCCAAAACCTACTACTAAAAATAAGTCTTGGGTATTGTCACGGTCACGTTCATAAACGTAAGCTGCAAAACAAAATGCCGACATCACCAAGCGAATACAGATTCGGATGTAATCACGGCCTATATATTGTTTCTCCAAAAATGCGTATCGGTTCCCCATCTATATAATTTTCAATAAAGTTACTTGTTTTTTCCTTTGCATAGCAAAACAAGCGGATTAAGATTGTTTAGAATTTGTAATATGTGGCGCTGAATAAGTCAAAATAGTTATATTTTTCGCAGCAGCTCCGATCTTATAACGATTATCCTGACGCATTCCAGCTACCCAAATCAGCTCTCCATTTCCATTTAGCAAAATTGGTACCGCATCCTTTCTAGTAACCGGAACCTTTTCATCAATAAAAAAATCACTGAGTTTTTTGTAATGTTTCATCCCAAATGGCTTGAAGCGATCTCCAGCCTGCCGGCTTCTTAAAACTAAAGGATAAATCAATTGATCCGCATCAAAATAAGCTTTATTTGGATCTTTTACGATTTGGTAATCTTTATCAAACTCTGCTTTACTCAACCTGACACGGCTAATAGTCCCATTTGGTGTTTCTATTTTATCCTCTGCTGAATGCCAAAGCAAATGTTGTGTACTTTCTTCCGTTTTCAGCGGACTAATAATCAGCTCTTCCCTGTTTAAAGTCAGCTGATGGCTGGTACTAAAAAAAGAAATTCCACTTTGTTTGTCTAAGGCCTGGATCAAATCCCCAATCACTGCTTCAGAAAAATGATAAGGTTTGAACAATTCAAACATCAGTAATTTCTGTGGATTCAGACTTTTCAATATTTCTATAGACAGATAAATGCCATCATAGGCTGTTCTAAACATCGAATCACGTAAGTTGGCGACCACCTGCTGCAGCACCTGCTCCGTATCTGCAAAACGTTGAATATTTTGCTGAAAAGTAGATTCTAAACTTGCATTAATCTCTTTTAATTGAGGAATTACTTTTAAACGGATCTTGTTTCTGGCATAATTCGCAGAAAGGTTAGAACTGTCTTCTACATAATCAATATGTTCAACATCAATCAAATCATTGATCTCTGTACGCGTTAAAAACAACAATGGCCTGATCAGCTTTCCTCTTTTAGGCAAAATTCCATGTAAACCAGCAATACCTGTACCACGTGTCAGATTCAACAATACGGTTTCTATTGCATCATCCTGATGCTGTGCCAGGGCAATATAACCGTAGCCTTCCGCCTCGCTTAACTCCTCAAACCATTGATACCTCAAATCTCTTGCCGCCATCTGTATAGAGATCTTATTTGCAGTAGCATAACTTTTCGTTTGAAAATGTTTTACATAAACGGGTACTTCCAGTGTAGCAGCCAACATTTTCACGAAATGCTCATCCCTAACAGACTCCTCTCCACGTAAATTAAAGTTGCAATGCGCAATTCCGAATTGATAACCCGCCAGTTTAAATAAATGGGCCATTAACACTGAATCTCTTCCCCCACTTACCGCCAGAAGAATCCGGTCTGTATGAGAGAAAAGCTGGTTTTGCCGGATATAAGTTTTAAAATTTTGAAGAGGTAACATCTTTCAAAAATATCTATTTTTTCTGAGCAATCCTTATCAGCAATACTGAACCCAGGCTTTTATAAATCAAAAATTTATTCTGATGAAAATGGTAAGCAAAAAACTAACTTTGTAATGTGCAGAAACTATCTATTTTTTTTATTCTATTCCTTTTATCGTTTTCGCTAATTGCCCAGCAGAAGACTAAAATCTTATTGAAAGGTTCAAAAAGTGCTCGTGTAGAAAAGAACACCAATATGACCTACCTGAAAAGTCCAATATTTCAGCAAGACAATGCTACACTGGCTTGTGATAGTGCCATTTTTTATGAATCCAAAAATATGTTTGATGCTTTTGGAAACGTACACATCAACCAGGCGGATACCATCAATATCTATTCAGACAAACTAAATTATGATGGGAATACAAAAAACGCACACCTGACCAGTAATGTCAGAATGATCGATAAGGAGTCGGTTCTCAGCACCAACATCCTGGATTATAACCTCGGTAGTAAAGTAGGTACTTATGTAACCGGTGGTAAAATTGTGAGTAAAGACGTGACGCTAACCAGTAAAAATGGTTGGTATTTTTCGAATAGCAGAGATGCTTTTTTCCGCTATGATGTGGTGGTCGTCACTCCTGAAACCACGATTAAATCAGACACACTAAGGTACAATACCCTCACTAACTGGACTTATTTTTACGGTCCAACCAATATCAAAGGAAAAGACGACAACCTTTACACAGAAAATGGCGCCTACAATACCAAGACTCAGTATGCATATTTCGGCAAGAAAAACCTGTATACCACCAATTCAAAATCACTAAAAGGAGATAGTTTATATTATGATGGCATTGCCGGATATGGTAAGGCAGTCAGGAACATTGTTTTTAGAGATACAGTAGATAAAACCCTATTGAATGGCCAGCTGGGTTATTATTATAAAATTGATCAGCGTACGCTGGTGACCAAAAACGCTTATGCTGGTTTCGGGACCAGCGACTCCATCATGGTCAACAAAAAACTTCGTCCTGATACTTTATGGATAGGTGCCGATACCCTGGAAACACAAATGGTACTGCTCAAAACATTAAAATTGATTTCCTCCCCTGTACTTAAAAAAGACAATGAAATGGGAGAAGCAGAAGAACCTGCAGAACCAAAAATCGGCGCTAAAAAGCCTGAAATTTCGGTTGGTACCAATAAAAAAGAGCCACAGAAAAAGGATAAAACACCAGTTGCTGCGCTTCCGGTAGTTCCTTCAGACACTTCAAAAACCAAATTAAGCAGTACTCCGAATTCATTGACGAAAGGGAATATTCCTTTGAAAAACGATCAGATTCCCATCAAGGGCAAGGAAATTCCAGTCGGCAAGGTCAAGGCAGCGCTGGCCGATAGTACTATTCTAACCGTACTAAAAGCCGCAGAGGTGATTCAACCCACTGTCAGTAAGACATCAACCAAAGATTCCTTAAACACAAAACAAGCCACAACGGCTAAACCAAGTACCGACAAAAAACCTGTTGCAATTGCGAAGGCCAAAAATGGAGTTCCAGCTAAGAATAAAGTAACAACGATAACTAAACCTAAAGATGCTATTCCATTTAATCCTGCTGACACCATCACCACCAGGATCATCAAGGCATACCACAACGTGAGGGTCTATAAATCCAATATGCAGGCCAGAGCAGACTCTTTATTTTACACGACCTCAGATTCTACACTTCGTTGGTATGGCAAGCCTATATTATGGGCGGAAGGTTCCCAACAAACAGGAGACACCATTTATTTGAGACTAAAAGACAAACAATTAAATACTTCCCAGGTGATCGGTAACGCATTCATGGTGAATGTAAATCAGGATTCGGTAAGGTACAATCAGATCAAAGGAAAACTGATCACCGGATTTTTCCTTAATGGTTCACTAAATAGAATGTTTGTAGATGGAAATGCCGAAAGTGTTTATTATAACAGAGAAAAAGACAGCATTTACACAGAAATGAACCAAACGGTAAGTAGCCGGATCAAAATCATATTTAAAAATAAAGAGATCAGTGAGATCCTTACCATTAAAGATACTGAAGGGGTAAGAATTCCGATCAAAGAGCTTAAAGAAGATGTTTATTTAACAGGATTCATTTGGAAACCTGAACTAAGGCCTTTGTCTAAAAAGGAAGTAATCAATGGCATACCGAAACAAAAGCCAGGTGCAAAAAGACCCAAAGGCCCGAAATTGCCGGTAAAAAAGAAAGAAGATGGTACACCTGATCCTGGAGTTACTCCTATTTCAGAAAAAGATGGAAAATCAATTTCCACTAAACAGGAGCCATTGAAAAAGGTGATTAAAGAGAAGGCAACTCCAGCAATAGACAGTCTTAAAAAAACAGCGCCGATCAAATTGGACAGCACTAAAATAGAGTCGATAAAAAAAGAAGCACAAAAAAAAGCGGCTCCAGTTAAAGCCGCTATTGATTCTTCTTCACTGAAGTCTATTGTTGTTCCTTCAAAAAAGCAATAAGCTTTCTCATAGCAATAGCCCGGTGACTGATTTCATTCTTTTGTTCCATGCTCATTTCGGCAAAGCTCTCCTGATACCCATCAGGAATAAAAATCGGATCATAGCCAAAACCCTGTGTCCCGATTGGTTTTTCAGCAATCTGCCCATTAATGATGCCTTCAAAAAGATAGTTTTTATTGTTTTTAAAGAGAGAAACCACCGTTCTAAATCTGGCCTTTCTATTGCGTTGTCCTTCCATTTTCTGAAGCACCAGTTTTAAATTTGTCGCATCATCCTTTATACCTGAATAACGCGCTGAATAAATTCCCGGTTCCTGATTTAAAGCTTCAATCTCCAAACCACTATCGTCGGCAAAGCAATCCAGGTGGTAGTTCTCCACTACATAACTGCTTTTTAATGTTGCATTTTCAGCAAATGTAATCCCCGTTTCAGGAATATCGACAGTACATCCGATGTCGGTCAGATACAATACTTTATACTGGCCCTGCAATAACTTGCCAACCTCTTCTGTTTTATGTTTATTATTTGTTGCAAATACTAATTCAGTAATCATATTCCCAATTGTTTAAGGCTTCCCCATAATGCTTTCTTTCCTGCCGGATTCTGTTCCAGCTTCCGAAGTTCTTCCGAGAAAATTAAGCGAACATCACCCTCCATCACGAGCTTATTTTCTGCTTGTACTGGCAGTTCCAACATTTCTGGAGAAACGCCAAAAGCAAAAACCAAAACACTCGAGAAATATTGCTGTAGCTCGTTAAAATTCGTTCCCGGATGAGCTGCGTAATTTAATAAGGCAAAATCACTGGCAGTTAAGTTGATTGATTTTACAATTTTTCGTAACAGCTCCCTACCCGCTTCATCGCTTACCTCATGATCAGGATCATTGACCAGAATGAGGATTTTTTTCTTGTTTTTCCCAAGAAACTTAAATGCTTTTTGCGTTTCCACTGCTGGAACTGGAGCTGGTTTTGGCTGAACTATAGCCGCTGGAATAACAGGAATCGTTTCCTTAGTCCTTGGCAATTCAGAACGTTCTTCCTGAGCAGCAGGAATTATTGGGATGATTCCAGGAACAGAACTCCCTACCGGATTCAACTCCTGAGTAATTTCCGGATGACCTCCATTTACTGGATCAAGCCCGGAATCAGACACAAACACCTGAACTTCAGCCGACACCACTTCTTCAGTTGAAAACCCTTCCTCCCCCTTAATCAAATAAATATCATCTGTAAAAAATAAACGTAAAGCGGCTCCGTTCGTTGTTAGTTCACTGCCCATTAATGCTGATTTTGATGGAAATCTTTTTTCTGTTAAAATTAGTTAAATATCTTATTATAGCGCCTTTATTTATTACTTTTATGCCTTAAAATATATATAGCATATATCTTTTGTGAGAAAAACTTGTTGCATTATCTTCTTCAGTATGACCTTTGCCAGCGCATTTGCACAAAATGTAGCCAGCATCAATGGGAAACCTGTAAGTAGTAAAGAATTTATGTGGGTATATAAGAAAACCCATGCCGGAACTGCAAATGCTGCATTTAAAGAACTGGAAGACTATTTAAACCTCTACCTGGATTTCAAACTTAAAGTACTGGACGCTATTGAAATGGGATTTGACAGAGATACTGCCTATCTTTCAGAAATAAAAGATTATGAAATCGCTCTGGCCCAGAAAAAAAGATCCATTCCGAAAGCAACTTATTCCATGGTCATCAATGAGTACAGAAATGCAGTACTCATGTTTAATGTATCTGAGATAAAAGTTTGGGATAAAGCTCAAAATGACGTACATCAGCTTCGGAACTTCTATGAAAGAAATCAGTCGTTCTATAACGATGGTTCTTTTGAAGATCAAAAAGGAGCAGTGATTGCAGATTATCAAAGGGCACTGGAAAAAGAATGGGTTTCCAAACTAAGGGAAAGATATCCAGTGAAAGTGAATGAAGCGGAATTGAGAAAACTGGCGAAATTGTAAACATAACGCCTCAAGAATATTAATGTTAAATTTGCAAAAGAATATAATTGAACGTACATAGAATGAAGAAATTTTTAGTGATTGCAGGCGGATTGATCTGTTTGTTTTTAAACACCCAGGCGCAAAAGAAAAACATAGATAAAGTTGTTGCAGTATTAGGGAATAATATCATTTTATTATCTGATCTGAACCAGCAATATGCGCAGTACCTGAATTCTGGAAATCCAGCTGATGAAAAGGTAAAATGCTATATTTTACAACAGATGCTTGCGCAAAAATTACTGAAGCAACAAGCAGAAATCGATTCAATTACGGTAGATGAAAATCAGGTCGATAATGAAGTCGAAAAAAGAATGCGTATGCAAATCCAACGTGCGGGTGGTGAAGAACGTTTAGAGCAATTCCTAAACCGTTCCATCCTGCAATACAAGGATGAAATCAGACCCGATATTAAAGAACAATTGATTTCTGACAACATGCAGCAACACATCACAAAAGATGTAAGCATCACTCCTCTTGAGGTAAAAAAATACTTTGATTCGTACAAAAAAGACAGTTTACCTGACATTCCTACAGAATTTGAGGTGGGAGAGATTGTACTTCATCCAAAACTGACTAAAGCAGAGAAACAGAAATTCTATGATAAAATTGATGCATTGAGATTAAGGGTTAAGAGTGGAGAAGACTTTGGCTTCCTTGCAAAAACATACTCTGAAGACCCGGGATCAGCACCAGATGGTGGTGACTTAGGTTTCTTTGACCGCACCAGAATGGTAAAAGAATTCACAGCATGGGCCTTCAAATTGAAAGCTGGTGAAGTTTCTCCAGTCTTCGAAACTGAACATGGCTTCCACATCTTACAAGTAATCGAACGCCGTGGGGAGCAGGTTCAGGCCCGTCACATCCTAATTCGCCCACAAATTACCCCAGCGAGTTTGGAGCGTGTGAAACTTCAGGCAGATAGTATTTACAACAACCTTGTCGACAAAAAAATTACTTTCTCTACCGCTGCTTCTTTATATTCAGACAATAAAGAATCACAATACAATGGAGGAATGATCCTTTATGCAGATAATGTAACTGCTAGAACCACCTTCATCCCTGCAGATAAACTTGATCCCAAAGTATTTTTAGTGGTAGATACGATGAAAGTTGGCGATATTTCGAAACCTGTACTTTTCACTGGCCAGGATGGTAAAGAAGGCTATAAATTATTGTATTTAAAATCTAAAATACCTCCACACAAGGGTAACCTGGAACAAGATTACTCAAAGTTCAAAGAAAGAGCACAACAAGCTAAAGTTGACCGTACCTTAAGCGAGTGGTTTGAAAAAAGAAGAGAAAGCACCTACATCAGAATTGGTGAAGATTATGACCAATGTGATGAATTGAAGATCTGGGCTCAAACCTCTAAGAAATAATTCTATGCAGTTTGAAAATGATATCAAAGCGGTAGACGCCTTACATCAGTTATACAAAGACATTAAAGCCGAGATTGGCAAGGTGGTTATTGGGCAGGATGAAGTGGTCAAATCAGTTTTAATATCGATTTTCAGTAATGGGCATTGCCTTCTGGTTGGTGTTCCCGGCCTGGCAAAAACCCTGCTGGTTCAAACGGTATCCAATGTACTGGATCTTAATTTTAATAGGATCCAGTTCACTCCGGATTTAATGCCTAGCGATATCATTGGTGCTGAAATTCTTGGAGAAGACCGCAATTTTAAATTCATTCATGGACCGATATTTTCGAATATCATCCTTGCAGATGAGATCAACAGAACACCTCCAAAAACACAGGCAGCTTTATTAGAAGCCATGCAGGAAAAAGCGGTTACTGCTGCCGGACAGAGACATATATTACCAAATCCTTTCTTTGTATTGGCCACGCAAAATCCGATTGAACAGGAAGGAACATATCCTCTCCCGGAAGCTCAGCTGGATCGCTTCATGTTCCATGTACATTTAGGTTACCCTTCTTTTGAAGAGGAATTGACCATTGTTAAAAACACCACCAGCAATCAGAATGTCCAGCTGAAAAAAATCATTAACGCTCAGCAAATCCAATATTTCCAGAAACTGATCAGGAACATCCCTATAGCAGATAACGTGGTGGAATATGCCGTTAAACTGGCCAGTAAAACCCGTCCACATACTTCACTCGCCACAGAAGAGGTGAACAAGTACATCAGTTGGGGTGCTGGCCCAAGAGCCTCTCAATTTCTTGTGGTCGGCGCGAAATGCCATGCGGCAATTTCTGGCAAATATTCTCCGGATATTGAAGATGTACAAGCGGTAGCAGAAGCGATATTGCGTCACAGGATCGTACGAAATTACCGTGCGGAAGCGGAAGGCCTTTCCATAGAGCAAATCATTAAAAACCTATTTTAAATCTCAGCTAGCTAATCTGGATATACAAAAAGAGCGGCCTTGAAAATTTTCAAGGCCGCTCTTTTTACAGGCTTTTTTATAAACTCATTTATTTTTCTGTTAAGTACGCTGCCTTAAACAGGTTCGGATAATCGGTTACTAGTCCATCCACACCTAATCCTATTAAATATTTCATTTCTTTTGTAGAATTGATCGTCCAGGGAATAATCTTAATCCCTGCATCATGACAACGGTCCACGAGACTTTTTCCTACCAATACCGAATATGGGCTGTATACAGTGGGATTAAAACCTAATTCCTGAATGTTATTCTCAAAATTCTCCTTTTCATCAATCAATAATCCGGTTTTTATCTTAGGATAGTGTTCATGAAGGTATTGGAGTGTACGGATATCGAAGGACTGGATCGTTACTCTTTTCTCCAGTTTCTTACTTTTGACAACTTCCATAATCAGGTCTACAAACTCTCCTGGTTCCGGCTGGAACTCTCCATCCCCTTTAGGAATCAGTTTAGTTTCAATACTATAATTTGGCTTTTGCAACCTGTTCAACTTAACATATGCTTCTACTGAATCTATCGTTTCTCCCAATAAAGGTTTATAGGCACTGAATTTCTGCTGGCCGGGATAACGGTTGTGAATTTTACTCCCTACATCGAACTTCTTAACCTCTTCATAATTCATTTTGTAGATGTTATATTTCTTCTGATCTTTTAAGCTGATGGCTTTGCCATCGGGCTTCAAACTGATCTCTGCATTAAAATAAGGCTCCTGAGAAAGTACAACTTGTTTATCTTTTGAGATCACTGTATTCATCACCAGCGTATTTACGCCAAACTCTATGGCTTTAATCATTCCTGGTATCGTGTTTTCAGGCATCAAACCTCTGGCACCTCTCTGGCCTTGTAAATCAAATTTCTGAGCAAAGGTCTGAATGGCAATGAACATTGCCGCAAGGGTTAGTATTTGTTTCTTCATTAAATATGCTTATTCATTATTATTTCAATATCCTTCATAACGTAGATCAGCTGCAATCCTTATCCTTACCGCTAACGAAAGAGGATTAAAATTTAAAAATAAAGGATTAAATTACTGATAAATAAAAAAGGGTTTTTAAATTAAACCTTTAAAAACCCTTTTTTATAATGATATATTCATTTACCTAGCGTTCTGCCGGTGTAAAAACCTGCATAATCAAGTTCCAGTTATGATCTGCCTGACGTTCATAAATGAATACATAATTAAAGCTTTCTCTAAGGTCAGCTTTATAATCAATTGTAGCAACACCATAGGTATAGGCCATATCTCCACCTAGTGCTTTATCCACTTTAGTGGTTTTAAGTATCATGTTCTTGATCATTCCATTGTAAAAAGCCATCGCTTTATCTTTTCCAATGATCGGTTCATAACCAGGGAACAATATTCTTGCATCGGGATTTAAGAAGCCTGAAAGAGCAACTGGACCATAAGATTTCAAAGTCGTATTTAAGGTTTTTTCCGTAGTTGCAATGATATCTGCTCCTGCAGCCCTCTGTTTCTCTGTAGCAAATTTTGGCTTATAGAATTCCTTAGGCTCAACAAATAAATCTTCGGATTTTTTCAATGGCTTATTATGCGTAACGCCCAGATCCATTGCCAGTTCCCATTTACCGTCTTTGGCTTTCCAGATCGACAAATATTGTCCATAAGACTTCTCTGTACCATTATCTATAAATGGACCGGTTGTGAAACCCCAGTCGCCGCTTTTAGCCACTCTTGCATACGTTGGCGTCCAGCTCAAATCTTTAGTATCTCCTTGCGTAGCATAATACGTTTTTGCATTTACTGGATTCGGTCTGAAAACCAATGCATCATTTGCTGAAAACGTAGTAAAGGCATTTTTAGCGCCATTTTTTGCCAGACTTTCTGCAAATTCTTTCTCTGCTTTCACAAGAGATTTAGTGGTTCCATCCGATTTTTGGGCATAAGCGCCAACAGTCATAGAAAGGGCTACTACGGTATAAAGGATTTTATTGATCATGATTTGAAATGATTTGAATAATAATTGTTCTTGGTAAACGTATGTGGTAAACATCCTGATTCACCAGAATCTGACTGATCAGGATGTTGACACGAATATAATAGTTCTGAGAATTCTGGCAGTTAAAAGTAATTAACAATTAAACATTGTTAGGCTTTATTCCAGGTTGTTCCTTCTTTACTGTCTTTCAGCTGGATTCCCATGCTTTGAAGTCCAATACGAATTTTGTCAGAGGTTGCGTAATCTTTATTTTCTTTTGCGGTCTTGCGTAAGTCGATCACCATATCCAGCACTGAATTCAATTCGACATTGGAACTTTCCTCGTCCTTCAATCCGAAAATATCATAAACGAAGTCCTGCATCAACTGTTTTAATTTATCCAACTCTATGATTGAAATCTTTCCTTTACCATCATAAACTGTATTGATGATTCTGCTGGCTTCGAACAATTCAGCGATCACGACAGGGCTGTTAAAATCATCGTTCATTGCTTTAATACAATTCTCAATGATCGGATCGATTTCGAAATCAGAACTTTCGGCGGGACTTAATTTATCCAATAGACTCAATGCATTCATTAGTCTTTTGAATCCCTTCTCTGATGCATCAAGTGCCTCATTTGAGAAGTCAAGTGTACTGCGATAATGAGCCTGCAACATAAAGAATTTTACCGTCATCGGACTAAAGCCCTTTTCAAGTAAGTCATGGTCACCAGCAAACAATTGCTCTGGTAAGAATCCGTTACCTGCACTTTTTGACATACGGGTTCCATTCACAGTCAGCATATTGGTATGCATCCAGTACTTAGCTGGTTGCTTATGACTGCAAGCTTCGGACTGTGCAATCTCATTGGTATGGTGTGTTGCAGCAAGGTCCATTCCACCACCATGAATATCGAATTCTGCCCCAAGGTATTTCGCACTCATTGCTGAACATTCGATATGCCATCCTGGAAACCCTTCACCCCATGGAGAAGCCCAACGCATCAGCGTTTCTGGCTTTGCCTTAATCCAAAGTGCAAAATCTAACCTGCCACGCTTTTCATCCTGCCCTCCCAGTTCCCTGGTATTGGCCAGCATATCTTCCAGATTTCTATTGGTAAGAATAGTATAGTTATAATTTTTACTGTATTTTTCTACATCAAAATAGATAGTTCCGTTCGCTTCATAGGCATACCCATTGTTCATGATTTCCTTAATCATTTCTATCTGTTCAATGATATGTCCTGTTGCTGTGGGCTCAATACTTGGAGGTAGGGTATTGAACATCCTCAATACATCATGGAAACCCAATGTATATTTTTGTACAATTTCCATTGGCTCCAATTGTTCAAGCTTTGCTCTTTTTGCAAATTTATCATCACCTTCATCACGGTCTCCTTCCAAATGACCAGCATCAGTAATATTCCGTACATAACGAACCTTATATCCGCTATATTTCAAATACCTAAAGATCAAATCAAAAGAAATGAAAGTACGACAATTGCCCAAATGAACATCACTGTAAACAGTAGGCCCGCAAACATACATACCTACATGAGGCGCGTTTAAGGGTTCAAAAAGTTCTTTTTTACGGGTTAGGGTATTGTAGAGCTGTAAGCCTGTATTCATCTTGCAAAGGTAAAAATTTTAGGGTGTTAAAATCAAATCACTGCGAACAGGAAAATGATCTGACAATTTAGCGGGAATCACCAGATGATTCAGCACTTTGATGTCTTTTGTAGTGGCAATATAGTCAATTTGGAAATTAGGGAATTTACCATTATAGGTTCTTCCCAGGCCAGTCCCTTCTTTCTGAAAAGTATTATTTAAAGATTTTGTCAGCTGAGTAACGGCATAGGAGGCTGGTGTATCATTGAAATCCCCAGCAATTAAAAAAGGAGTCGAACATTTGGCCATATGAGCTTTCATGATATCTACCTGACCACTTCTCTTCAGAAAAGCATTTCTCAACAAAACAAGGATCCTTTTGGAAGGCTTTATCTCGGCATTCATCTTTTTGGCTACTTTATCAATATAGCTATAATCCTGTTTATCAAAAGAAATAGATTGCAAATGAATGTTGTATATCCTAAGTTTCTTTTTGTCCACTTCCAGGTCAACATAAATGCTGGCATTCCCCCCAAAGTTTGGTCCGAAGGCAATCGTTCCTGTATCCTTTATCGGATAACGGGAGAAGATCGCCAGGCCAGTAGCCTCGTAATCATTGTAACTCGAAGGGACGAAATAAAAATGTTTGGTTTTTAGGATCCGTTTTAGACTATCAGTAATGTCAAAAGAACCCTTTTTCCGTGTGAAGTATTCCTGAAAACAAATGACATCCGGATTTTCCTTTTCGATCAGTTCCAGCATTTGCTGCTTCACTGATTCTACATTTTCCAATCCATAAGGCTTAAAACTATGGACATTGTAAGTCATCATTCTGAAAGCCTTCGGATTTTCTTTGGGACCTTTATCGGCTTCCCCAAAAACACCTACAGTAGCCGTTAAAGCTTGCCAGCCTATTAGAATCAGGGCTACGGTAGCGGTGGCAAACACCCATCGTCCACGCAGGAACCACCAGATTACCATAGCTATATTCAGGAAGAGGATAAAAGGATAAGCCAGGCCAAAAAATGCGATCAATTGATATTCGCGGGGATCAAATCTACCTGCAAGAAAGCCCAGCAATAGCGCTATCGCTAAAGAAACAGCAAGTAAAATAACGAGTTTATCAAAAAATGTAGGTTTTGATCGCTTCATTAATGTTTGCTGGCCTTAAACAAAGTTTCCTTTTCTTCTTTACTTAATTTATCATATCCGGATTTAGAAATTTTATCTAAAATCGCATCTACTTCATGCTGGTTTACTGAATTTTGTCTGGATTTATTTGAGGTAGAATTTGTCGGTTCATTTCTCACCACTTTTAATTTTGGTTTTCTTTTGAACAATTTACTCCAGTCTTTCCCTTTCTGTAAAAGTTTAATAAAAACAAAGCCAAGTAAAGCACCTCCAATATGAGTAAAGCTACCCCCGGCATTAGCCGAAGCCAGGCCAATGAGCTCCATCGCAATATAAGCCATCGCCAGATATTTTAGTTTCACATCTCCCAGTAATAGCAATCTGATGCTGTAATCAGGGACCAATGTTGCCGTAGCCACTACCACTGCCATTACTGCAGCGGAAGAACCGATCACGGTTGCATTTGCCACTGTAGCGGCAAAAACCGGAAATACGTTATAAGCCAGGGTATACAATGCTGCTCCTGCCATCCCCCCCACAAGGTATACAAAGTGAAATTGTCTTGGTTTTAAGAAGTCCAGAAAGATTTTCCCCATCCAATACAACCAGAGCATATTGAACAGCAGATGCATGAATCCATCATGAAAGAACTGATACGTAATTACGGTGTAAAACCGGCTTGGCAATTTCTCCAGCGAAGCAGGATAACCCAGATATTCCCTGATAAAAGAAGGAAAATCAACCGCTGCTATACCCGACAAAAAGAAAGGAATGCCCATAAATGCGACAATCACAAAGATCAGCACATTGATCCCAATGTAAAAAAATACCGGATTCCCCGATTGAAATACTTTGTATTTCAGTTCTTCAAAAAAAGACTTATTCATAGTATTGATAAAATCTGTTATTGTCCTTGTCTTTCCATAATTTAACCAATATAAAACCTAATAAAGCACCACCAAGATGTGCGTAATGCGCGATAGAGTCGCCGGGAACACGTGCAACGCCTAAAGATAGTTCCATTAAAATATATACTGGAATAATGTATTTTGCTTTTACGGGAATTGGAATGAACATGATGTACATTTCCGTATTAGGATATAACATTCCGAAAGCAACCAACAATCCAAAAATAGCACCGGAAGCGCCAACCATTGGAAAGCCATAAATACCGATCAACGTATCTCTGGCCTCCGCTGAAATACCTGGAACAGCCACTTGTGCCATTCCCCTGGTCAAATCTACCATCACTGGATTATGCATCACTGATCCGGTAATTTGGTAAACTTCATATGCCTGCACCCCCATTTGTAAGGCTACCGCCCCCAATCCGGTGATCAGGTAAAAGTTGATAAAGCGTTTGGTCCCCCACCTGCTTTCAATAACGCCACCAAACATAAACAAGGCAAACATATTGAAAAAGATATGCATGACATCACCATGCATAAACATATAACTGATCGGCTGCCATATTCTAAAAAATTGCGAATCAAAATAAAATGCACCCAAAATATAATCCAGGTCAATTCCTGCATTTTTCATTACGTATTTAGCAGCAAAAAACAACACATTAATAATGAGCAGGTTTTTAACAACTGGTGGGATGTGGATATTGTTCATCGTAGCTTATTTATCAAATTTTTTATCTAATTCAGTTAGTCCGATGGTTTGAATGACCGGCTTCCCGCTAATGCTAAAGTTTGGAGTCTGACAAGCAAAAAGCTGCTCAATCAGTGTATTCATTTCTTGTTGTCCTAAAACGGCTCCGCTTTTTATGGCGCTCGTTTTTGCCATACTCCTGGCCAGGGCATCTCTTCTACTTAGTTTAAGTTCTTGCTGAGAGCTTTTAAAACCTTCAATCAACTGCTCAAACAATTTGGTCTCATTCCCATTGTTATTAACCAAATCAACTGGAATACCTTCAATAATCAAGGTGTTTTTACCGAACTCTCTTACTTCAAAACCCAGGCTCTTAATCTCTTCCATTAAACTTTTTGCCAATTCAAAATCATTCGGCGTCAAGGTAACGGTTTGAGGGAACAGACTGTGTTGTGAAGCACCTTTATGATCATCCAATTGTTTGCTGAAGCGTTCATAAAGAATCCGTTCGTGGGCAGCCTGCTGGTCAATCAACATCAATCCTGATTTAATCTGGGAGATGATATACCTGCCATGTAATTGCATCAGTTGTTTCTGCACGGGCTCTAAGGTAGGGTCTGCCGCCACCACGGCCTCTGGTAATTCAATTGTTGCCTGTTGCGCAGTATCTACATGATTGGCCACTTCATATAAAGCACCCCAACCCTTTGTACTTGGTACAATGGCTGCACTAGCATCTCTGGAACTGCCATTTCCAACTCTAGGAAAGGTGGTAGCAGGCTCTTTGCTCGGTTTATCTGAAGCAAAAGGATTAAAGTCCGGATTGAAGCTAATGCTCGGCGGCACAATTTCTTCAGGTGCTTTATGAGTAATCATTCCACTAAATCCGGTTTCCTGATCAAAATCAATAGTCGGACTGATGTTAAACCTACCAATAGAACGCTTAACTGCAGAATGAAGAATGGCATAGATCGATTTCTCATCAAGATATTTGATCTCTGTTTTTGTAGGATGCACATTCACATCAATCTTTGCCGGATCAATATCAATGAACAACACATACATTGGAAAATGATCATCAGGTAATAAATCTTCATATGATTTACTCACTGCATGATTCAGATAAGCATCTTTTATATACCTATTATTGACAAAAAAGAACTGCTCTCCCCTTGTTTTTTTAGCAAATTCAGGTTTTCCAATAAAACCTTTTATGTTAATGATACTGGTTTCCTCCTCTACAGGAATCAGTCGTTGGTTATAACTATTACCAAACAGGTGAACAATTCTTTGTTTCATACCCGAAGCAGGCAAACGATGAATTTCTACCCCATCATGATGTAAACTGAAAGCTATGGCAGGATTCGCCAGAGAAATACGTTGAAACTCCTCTAGTACATGACGCATTTCTGCAGAGGTACTTTTCAGAAAATTCCTTCTTGCAGGTGTATTGTAAAAGAGATTTTTCACAGAAATACTTGTCCCTACAGAAGTGGCAACTGGTTCCTGACTGATCACTTCAGAACCTTCGATCTGAACCATTGTTCCCAGTTCGTCCTCATGTCTGCGCGTTTTCATTTCAACCTGTGCAATTGCCGCAATAGAAGCCATTGCCTCCCCTCTGAAACCCATTGTACGAATGGCAAATAAATCTGCTGCTTTTCTGACTTTTGAAGTGGCATGACGTTCAAAACACATACGTGCATCCGTCACACTCATTCCACAACCATTGTCTATCACCTGAATCAATGCCTTGCCGGCATCTTTTAAGATCAACTGTATCTTGTTTGCACCTGCATCTATCGCATTTTCTAAAAGCTCTTTCACGGCTGATGCCGGGCGTTGAACCACCTCTCCGGCCGCGATTTGATTGGCTACACTATCCGGTAAAAGTTGTATTATATCTGACATTTATTTCTCTCTGGTAAAGGTTGCTAATTTAAGGAAAATAAGCCTCAATCTTCGTTTTTCATTTGTTAATAATTTGTCTTTTCATGCCTCTTCTCCTTTTATTTGTTCCTTTTTCTATCTTTATCGACAGGAAATGCCGGCATTTGGCGCGGGTATTGAAAGTCTTTAATTTCTGAGTTCCGGCCAATTCTGTAAGACCGCCTTAAAAACGGAGATCGCAATTTTTAAAACACACTTAAATGGAAAAGAACTATCGCACTAAACCAAACCTTGTAGGAATTATTGCCACTAGTTTTATGGCCCTATTCAGCTTCGGAGCCTGTGCACAAAATCATCAGCAAAACCTGCAAAAGCTAGAGATACTCAATAGCGTGAGTAGCAATACGGTATTGCTAAATAACGAAACGCAGCTCATCCCTTTAACAGCATTAGATCAGAAAAATATTGCTGCAGTGAGCCTCAGTTTCGAATTCCAGTCGACCTTTGACAGCCTTTTAAATAAATATTCCAAAGTCAGCAGCTTCTCTTCTAACACCTACCCCGCTTCCAGCACGCTCGATGAACTGGAAGATGACCTCAAATATTTCAATCTGGTGATCATTGCAATGCCGGTTTCGGCAATAAACAATCCCAGAAACATGAATTTCATCAGTAGCATTGCCAAAAATAAAAAGATCATTATTTCCTTATTTGGAGAAAGTGGTAGCCTACTGGCATTCGATGGACTTAGTGCCCCTATTGTCTGGGCCAACCAGATTAATGAAGCAGCAGCGATGGCTGTACCTCAGATGATTTTTGGCGGCATCCCATTCAGTAAAAAACTAACCGCCAGTTACTCCTCCAAGTACAGCATCGGCAAAGGAGCAACCACCAGTCAAACCAGACTAAAGTATAGCCTTCCTGAAGATGCCGGTGTCAATTCCGACAATCTCAAAGAAATCGACAACATCGCAAATGAAGCCATCCGGGAAAAAGCTGCCCCAGGAATTGTCGTATTGGTAGCAAAAGATGGAAAAGTCATCTTCAACAAAGCCTATGGCAACCACACCTATACCAACGGTTTACCAGAAAAAGTAACAGATATTTTCGATTTGGCCTCTCTTACCAAGACTACTGCAACTACCCCTACCGTGATGCGGTTATTTGAAGAACACAAGCTAAACCTGGACACCAATATCGGCGCCTATATTCCAAAAGCGAGGTTATCACCGATGAATGAGATTAAAGTTCGGGAAGTCATGCTGCATCAGGCTGGCTTCATTCCTTTTATTCCTTTTCATGATTTTGTAAAACCTGGTGATTACAGCAGGGATTCCAGCGCAGCTTTCCCTACTAAGGTTGCGGATAACTACTACATCAAAAAAGGTTTCTTTAAAGAGGTGATGTGGCCAAAAATGCTAAACTCCCCAATTAGAACACGTGGTAAATATGTATACAGCGACATCAGCATGTATGTGATGAAAGAAATCTGTGAACGATTAAGCGGTGTACCGCTAGACACTTATGTTTGGGAGAATTTCTACAAGCCACTAGGCATGCAAACTGCAGGATTCTTACCAAGGAACAGATTCTCCAAAGATCAGATTGTACCAACAGAACAAGATAATTATTTCAGGAAAACACTATTAGAAGGATATGTTCATGATCAGGGGGCCGCATTATCAGGTGGAGTTTCGGGTCATGCAGGCTTGTTTTCCAGTGCAAATGACCTGGCTATTATTTACCAGATGCTACTCAATAAAGGCAGCTATGGTGGCAATCAATATTTCCAGCCTCAAACCGTCGATATGTTTACAAAAAAACAATCAGATGTTAGCAGAAGAGGGCTGGGATTCGACAGATGGGATCCTGATGCTACCAAAAAATACCCTTCGCAACTGGCCTCTCCACTCACCTACGGTCACACAGGCTATACAGGCACCGCAGTATGGGTAGATCCAGCTAAAGGGCTCGTGTACGTCTTCCTGTCCAATAGGGTAAACCCCACAGTATCAGAGAAATTAGGGAATTTAAAAATCCGACCAAGAATTCAGGACGCGATTTATAAAGCTTTTGAAAAAGGCCTGAATTAGCTCAGTTTTTCGTAAATTAGATAACGTACAAAACTTAATTCTAATAAAATGAAAAAGTTAACATTATCTGTTATGGCTTTGCTGATGCTGGCCATAACCTGCAGGGTACATGCACAGGATGACGCCATGATGAAAGCATGGCAAGCCTACATGACTCCAGGAGATGTACACAAGATGATTGCAAAGGACAATGGGACATGGGATGGAGAAGTAACCATGTGGATGGCTCCCGATGCGCCGCCCACAAAAAGTAAAAGTAGCTGCACAAATTCAATGATCATGGGGGGCCGTTATCAACAATCTATGCACGAAGGGAACATGATGGGAATGCCTTTTGAAGGAATGAGCCTATTAGGCTACGACAATTCAAAAAAAGTTTTTGTTTCCACCTGGATAGATAACATGGGCACAGGCATTATGAACCTGGAAGGCACCTGGGACAATGACAACAAAACCATCAATTTTAAAGGAAGTTGTGTTGACCCGATGACCGGTAAAAACATGGACATCCGGGAAGTATTCAAGTATGTAGACGACGACCATCAACTAATGGAAATGTACTGCAACACTGATGGAAAAGAAATGAAAACCATGGAAATAAAACTTAGCAGAAGAAAATAAGTGGCTTCCATTTAAAGACAAGCATAAAAAAAGGGATCAATTTATTGATCCCTTTTTTTATGCTTTATGAAAACAATTACATTTTCAAGCCGATTTCGCGTAAACGCTCGTCAAGATATTCACCAGCAGTCATATCTGAATAAACTTTTGGATGTGCTTCATCAATTGTAGAAGGTAAACTTGTCAAATCCATATTTGCACGTGGGTGCAAAAAGAAAGGAACTGAAAAACGAGATGTTTTCATCAATTCACGTGGTGGATTCACTACCCTATGTGTGGTAGAACGTAACTTATTATTCGTTAAACGTTGTAACATATCCCCTACATTTACTACAATATCAGTATGACCAGCTTTAATTGGTAACCATTCATTGCTACGGGTCAATACTTCCAATCCATCTGCACTTGCTCCAATCAATAAAGTGATTAAATTGATATCTTCGTGTGCACCTGCACGAACTGCATCATCCGGTAAGGCCTCAGGGTTCTCAATTGGAAAATAATGAATACCTCTTAAAATAGAGTTCCCATTATGTACATGCTGATCGAAATAATCAATTGGTAATTCCAGATAAGTTGCAATCGCACGCAATAAATGCTTACCATTATTTTCTAAACGTTCATAAATTTCGCGGGTTACCGCATTAAATTCAGGAAGTTCTTCCAGCACTTCATTATCAGGGTATTCCTTTTTAATCGGATCACCATCCATCACTTCCTGACCGATTTGCCAGAATTCTTTCAGGTCTGCTGTTTTAGCGCCTTTGGCCGTCTCTTTGCCTGGGCTGGTATAACCACGCTGGCCGGCAAGTTCTGCTCTTTCATATTTTTTCTTTTGCTCTGGGCTAAGAGAAAAAACACCTTTAATGTTAGCATAAAGCTTATCAATCAATTCCTGATCTACACCATGATTAGTGATGGTTACAAAACCAGAATCGTTAAAAGCTCTACCCAATTCATCAGAGAATTTTTTACGCTGCGCATCATCTCCATTGATGTATGAGCCCAGGTCTAAACTAGGAATATAAGGTGTTGACATATCAATATTTTTATAGGTATTAACACTACAAATTTAATAAAGTATTGTTAATAAATGTTAAATATCAACATAAATGAAAAGCAATTGACTGAAAACAAATACATTAAGTTATACACATTTCAAGAAGAGCTATGCGGTTTATCAGTTGATTGTCATATCGAATTAGATTCGATATATAAAAAACTTTAAACTCGACTCTTACGTATTATATGATGAAAGTGTTTTCAACTTGTCTTTACTATTATGAAGTATTTATCAATAATGATTCTAATTCTCTTGTCTGCAGGCAATGCCAGTGCACAGTCTAAAAAATTACAAAAAGCAACCTTTGGTATGGGTTGTTTCTGGTGTTCAGAAGCACTTTTCCAACGCCTGGATGGAGTTACAGCAGTCAGATCAGGCTATGAAGGTGGATCCGTTGCCAATCCCAGTTATGAAGATGTCTGTACCGGAACAACAGGCCATGCTGAAGTCATTGAGGTCAGCTATGACCCTTCGAAAATTAAATATGACGAGCTATTGGAAGTATTCTGGAAAAGTCATGATCCAACTACCTTAAACCGTCAGGGTGCAGATGTGGGTACACAATACCGCTCCGTCATTTTTTACCATAATGACGAACAAAAACAAATTGCCGAAAAATATAAAAAGGAACTCAACGACAGTAAGGCATATGGAAAACCTGTAGTGACTGCCATAGACAAAGCAAGCACTTTTTATGTGGCGGAAGGTTACCACCAGGACTATTTCAACAAAAATGGTAACCAGCCTTATTGCAGACTCGTTATCTTACCTAAACTGGAAAAATTAGAAAAGATTTTTAAAGCGAAACTGAAACCTCATTAATCAACACTTTTCATTAAAAAAAGCATCATTTGATCAAATGCCAGTTAGACATCAAACATATTTCCCTGGAAATCGTTTTAAAGGACAATACATATCAGTTATGAGCCAAACAAAATGATTCACCCATGAAAACAAAAATCTTAACACTGGCCGGCATTTCCATATTTTTCATGGCCTGCAACAGTGATCAAAAAGTTAGCAGTAATTCAGACAGTACACAGAAGACGGAAAAAACCGCGATATATGATTCTCATAATGCGCAAAATTCATTAGACTGGGCTGGTACTTATAAGGGAGTTATTCCTTGTGCTGATTGCGAAGGCATCCAAACCGAATTGACTTTAAATCCTGACATGACCTATATATTAAAGACGAATTACATGGGGAAGGATACCCACTTCCCCGAGGATCGTGGTAACTTTAAATGGGATAACACTGGATCTAAAGTGGAGCTAATTGGTTTAAAAGATCAATCAAACACCTTTTTTGTGGGAGAAAATATCCTAAAACAATTGGATATGGATGGTGAACAGATTACAGGTCCACTTGCAGATAAATACGTACTAAAAAAGGCAATGTAGATTTGAATATTTCTATTCTTAAAAAAGCCCTCAAAATCTTGAGGGCTTAAATTTTGGGTAATGAAAATCAATTGGTATTACGGGAATTTCACACCTCTATATCTGGTAACATCTACAATAGGAATGGAGGACCCATATTTTCCATTGATTGATTTAATGAATTCATTCGCAATCAGCGCATAGCCCATTGGGGTTAAATGGATCCCATCTAAAGAAAAAAGATTTCCAGTGATGTAGGCAGCACTTATTGGCACCCCATTTACGACTTTTCCTGCACTATATTCTTTTAATAGAGCATAAGCATCTACGATAGCTAACCCTTTACTTGTGGCCACAGATTTAATCGTATTGTTATAAGCTGCTACATAATCCGCCACAACTAAAGCTTCGTCCTGATCCAGCACCCATTGGCTTTCAATGGGATTTGAAGGAAATAAACCATAAGGAACAGCACCTGTGCCGATCAAATTAGCGGATGATAATGGCAAGACAAAGTAATCCTTTGCTGTAGCTGCTCTAACTACATTTTTACCTGTTCTGATATAAAGAGTATTAATGGTTGGTGCCGAAACTTGTACCGCAGCTAGTAATGAGCCTAAAGTAACGGTATTAAAGAAAGGAGTCGCTAAAACATCAGGAATCGTTGCGACCACACCTTTAGCTCCATTTGCAGTCATCGTACTCGCTGCCAGATTGTACAAACTGGCAAAGGTATTTTTATCCGTAGGCTGGTCTGCAGGATTTGCCCCTCCGGAAGTCGCATAACCAAGAATATCATTATTTCCCAGCCACATGCTAAAGAAAGTGTAGGGCTTAGCTGTTACAAAACCGAGATATGGAGCATTCGTATTATTAGGAAAATCTGTAGGCAATAAGCGTTCATAATAATTATTCAAATTACCGTATTGAGGTAGAGTGATGTGTAATAATTTAATTCCGGGAACTCCATAATTATTGATGTCACCAACATATTTTGTGAATAATTTGGTTGGTGTGGTTGTCCGATATGCAGTATGTGCATCCTGATCGCCAACAATGGGCAAACCTCCAGGCGTAAATCCGGTCAGGATTTTATAACCTGAACCGTCTGCTTCAGATTCTTTAAAGAATGGAGTAGAAAAAGCACCACCACCAACTGTTTTCATCTGACCAGCAATCATTTCAGGAAAAGAATTTTTCTGTCCTTCCAGATACAAGCCATTGTCGGCATAACCGGAAGTTAGGGAATTACCCACTGCAATGTATCGGGAAAAATCAGCACTTCCTTTGGACGGGGTGATACTGCTCAATTCTGGTTTACAGGAAGCCATTCCAAGAATAGCGACTGCAATTATACTTTTATAGATGTATTTTGAGTTCATTGTGTTTTATCTGAAGGGGTGGATTACCATTTATAAGAAAAAGAAATACCAGGAATATAGGCTAAGGTTTTAAACTCTCCTGCCAATTGGGTTTCAATATTTGTTTCTTTTCTTTTCTCTACGTTTTCATACAGGAAGGAAAAATCAATATGAAACTTCTCAGAAGCTTTAAATCCAATCCCTGCGCTTAGCAGAAGGCGGTTAGCATCCGGAACTTCAGGTGTCACATATCCTTCGCCTACCGGTGTAAATGCGTAGCCAATTCCAGCGCGTAAAGCCAACCTTCTGGTGGTTTGATTTTGAATCCCAAAACGCAATGCCGCAGCGTCATGGTAATTTCTTGGGGAGGCTGGGGATACAAAATTATTATTGTAATCGAATCCTAACTCTTTGTATTTACTCCAGTGTACCCAGTTTACATCAAAAGCAAGAGTCGTTTTTTCAGAAGGATGATAACCTAAGCCCAAAGTGGTTGTCGCCGGTAAAGGAAGTTCTGCAGCAAATTTAGTAGGAACACGACTTCTGATCGCATCAGGAACATCAAAATTTGCATCACCATCTTTTACGGTTGCTGTTACCTGAGAACGATGTGTTACACCAATAGAAACTCCGGATACCGTTTCCACGTAAATACCCGCGTTCCATCCAAAATCCTTAGAATGACCTTTCAACTGAGCTGTCGCTTGTCGGCCGTCATTCAAAGTATAAGGTAAAGCCTTTCTCAAGTCTACTTTTCCAAGTGAATACACCATACCACCACCAATACCAACATGGTCAGATATCTTCAAACTTAAAGTTGGCTGGATATAAATGGCCTGTAGATCTAGAGAAGTCACCGAGTACCTACCCGTCCAATCCTCTTTCCAGTGCATCGCACCGCCAAACGGCGTATAAATTCCCAAACCAAACCGGAGTCGGTTTTCAGGAGAACCGAAAACAGCATACCCTATTATCGGGGTTGCGATTTTATCTTTATTGTATTCTGTAACATTAGAACCATTTTCCCGGAAAGCCGTTTTCAGGTATAAGGGACTAATTCCGGCTTGAACGCCATTTTTTTTCAGAAAGGATACAGCTCCAGGATTAAAAAACACGGCAGCTTCATCTAAAGCAAGTCCTGTTCCTGCTCCTCCCATTGCAGTTTGTTTTTGTCCTTGCAGGTTCACCTGGAAAGACTGGGAATACCCAAGAACAGGCACAGCCAATAAGCAACTAAGTAAAATCTTTTTCATACATGGTTAGAATTAAATTGGTTATTATTAAACAAAATAAGTTGGAGAGAGTTTTACATATAGCAACAAACTATGCTTGCATAATAATTAACGAGTTTAGACAATAAACCAAAACAATCCAAATGTTATTCCAAAATTTTGATCATAACATCGAGCTTACCTCTTAAAACTGAGTATCATCTAAAAGTCAAAACTATGAAAGAATGAACTCAGATCTAAGTAACATACTTACATTTGCTAACACTGTTATTTATTTAGTTGCTATATAACTAACAATAAAAAAACGAACATTTATAATAAAAAAATATTACCATGAGCTTAATTGAAGCATTAAACTGGCGTTATGCCACAAAAAAAATGAATGGTGAAAAGGTTTCACAAGATAAAGTTGATCAAATTATTAAAGCGGCGCATCTTGCTCCAACTTCTTCTGGCTTACAACCATTCAAAGTAATTGTAGTAACCAATCCTGAGTTAAAAGAGAAAATCAAAGAGATCGCTTATGGACAGGAGCAAATTACAGATTCTTCACACCTATTGATTTTTGCGGCATGGGAGAATTACACTGAAGAAAACATCAAAAATATTTTCATCAAGGGGAATCTGGAACGTGGCTTACCGGAAGATGCGAACGGCGATTATCTGAACAGACTAATTGCAACTTATACGGCAAAAACACCGGAAGAGAATTTCCATCATGCGGCAAAACAAGCTTATATCGGATTTGGTGTAGCTTTAGCGGAAGCTGCTTTGTTAAAAGTAGACGCTACACCGATGGAAGGATTTGATCCTGCAAAACTAGACGAATTGTTGGGATTAAGAGAAAAAGGTCTTCGTAGCACAACTTTGTTACCTTTAGGGTACAGAGCAGAAAATGGCGACTGGTTGGTAGGTCTTAAAAAAGTACGTACCCCAATGGCTGACTTCGTAATCGAAATGAAATAAAAAGCGCTTTATCGTAAGATAAACCTCAATATCTGCCTTAAAACGTCTCTACTTACATCAAATGTAAGAAGAGGCGTTTTTTTATGGCCAACAATCTTAGTAATCCACAAAATCAAAACCTTTTCCACAAGTCTATGTGGATAACACAATGTGAATAAACTGTTAAATACCAATTTAACAGCATTTTGACTTCATAAACAACCCACAATTCTATGCTTTAACCCGAGAACATTCCATAAAATCATCTTAATTATCCTTCCTTCTCATACAAAATTCCCCAATCTCAGCTGGTTATCCACAGTACAATGTGGATAAACGAATAAGAACTTGTTAATTCAGCAATAATCAATCAATTAATAACCTTAGTAATCCACATTTCCCCAATAACGGAAGCAATACCCTAAATACAAAATCTTGCAAATCTTACCGAAAAAAAGACATTCCAAGTTTACCACTCCCCATTTTTTAAATGTCAAAATATGTTAAACATAGCTCAGCATAAGGCTATTCCCTTCATAATTCAATATATTAGCCATATTAACCGTTTTTAATTATTTTGATGAAACTGATAAACTTTGTTATTGCCTTTCTTTTGCTATCCACAACTTTGCACTTTTCTGCAAATGCACAACAGGACAGTGTTGTTTTAAACAATATCATTAGCAAAACCAAAAAACTCTCCGACGAGCAGCCTATAGAAAAAGTCTATCTACATTTCGATAAACCTTACTATAGTGTTGCAGATACGATCTGGTTTAAAGCATACCTGACTATGGAACAGAACATTCCTTCTCAGCTCAGCAAGATTGTTTATGTGGATGTTATCAATGAGCGGGATTCCCTGGTTGAAACCTTAAAACTTCCAACAGTAAACAGTGTAGCCACGGGTAATATCCCTTTAACACAAGGCACTTATAAACAAGGCAATTATTACATTAAAGCTTATACCGTTTGGATGATGAACTTTAGTGATCAGTACTTTTTCAAAAAAACCATTCCAATCGGAGAGGCTATAGACAAGCAACTGATTACACATTTCAATTATACCAATGTGCAAACAGATAAAAGTCAAACCATAAACGCAATTATTCAGTTTAAAAATGCGGATAAGGTAGTTCAGGCTGGTAAACTGGTGAACTGGAAAGTCATTTCTAATTATGAAACGGTGAGTAAAGGAAAAGGCACAACAGATCAGAATGGAATTCTAAAAATCAAAATAGAACCCCGTAAAAATGAACTCATCACCAATGGTGAGCTCATTACAGAGCTTAGCCTAACTGAAAAGGAAATCCTGACTTCTACTTTTAGCTTAAGACCTGTTAAATCCGACAATGACCTCCAATTCTTCCCTGAAGGAGGAGAATTAGTCAACGGTATAGCCGTAAGAATCAGTTTCAAAGCACTTAATGCTAAAGGATTAGGCGCAGCGTTAACAGGAACAATTATAGACAATACGGGAAATACCTTAACCAACTTTAGCTCAAACAATTTAGGAATGGGCTCTTTTTACCTGAATACAGAACCAGGTAAAACCTATAAAGCGAATGTGAGTTTCAAAGATGGTAGCACCAAAACCTTTGAATTACCAAAGGCGAGCCCGAGCGGAATCATCACTCAAATTACCAATACTGATCCGGTGAATTTCAACCTAAAAATCCTTGCAAATGATGCTTATTTTGAGCAAAACAAAGGCAAAACATATTTCATTATAGCCACACAAGGAGGAATTATCTATTATGCGGCAAAAACACGCCTGGCTACTCAGGTAAATTCAGCAAAAATTCCGAAAGATAAATTCCCAAGCGGAATTGTACAAGTGACGCTTATTTCTGAAAGTGGTGAGCCACTTAATGAGCGTCTGGCCTTTAACTACCCAACACAGGAAAACTTATCACTTAAATCAGATTTACCTACCTATAAACCCAGACAAAAAGTAAAGCTAAGTGTGATCCCCAAAAGCGTCACTCAACCATTAGAAGGTACTTATTCAGTATCTGTTACTGATGAAACTAAGGTTCCGGTGGATGAGGATACAGAAACTACAATTTTAAGTTCATTACTATTGACTTCCGACCTAAAGGGCTATGTAGAGAAACCTAATTATTATTTCCATAAACCAGATGAGAAAAAAATAGCTGACCTTGACTTACTATTATTGACTCAGGGTTTCCGCCGTTTTACAATGAAAGAGGTTTTAACTGGTAAGCCTACTCCAATCACTTATCTACCAGAGCAAGATATGCGCATCACAGGTACACTGAGAGATCGTACAGGAATGCCAGTCAGAAAAGGTGCTTTACGCCTAACCGTTCCGGGAACCAGTATTTCTGCTGAAGCCATCACCAGTCCGTCAGGAATTTTTGCGTTTGGTAATCTGGTGATTCCAGATTCATCTGAGGTCTTGATCAATGCAAAATACAGCACCAATGGTTCTAACTTAATGATTTTATTAGATGGATCCCCATTACCTGACGTAGGAAAAAACCTCAATCATGTTGGATCAGCCGAAAATATTGACAGTACTTTATCAGCTTACTTAAACAATAGTAAAAAGCAATACAACTTCCTTCGCAACTTAAAAGAAGTAAAGATTGAAGGCGCTAAAGTAAAAAGACCGAGTCATGCAGATCATTCCAATCTGGCGGGTTTAAGTTCAATCAATGCTACTGTAATTGAGGGAGATCGCTTAAAAGATTGTAATTCCCTTGCGTTATGCTTACAAACTATGGCTATTGGCTTAACTTATTTTGAAAACAATTTCTACGTGACCCGTGATTACCAATCTGGCAGCAGGGTTCCAGTAGCCATCTTCATCAACGGAATGGCACTGGACTATATGGCTTTATTGGGCGTAAACCCGAAAGATGTAGAATCTGTAGAAGTGTTCACTAAAGATGACCTTGGTACCATTAATAGGATGTATAACACCAATGGAGTACTGGTGGTAAATACGAAGAAAGTGGTAAAAAGCAACATGAGTATTGCTGATTTAAAGAAAATGCTCCCTAAAGAAAACATGCTTAAGTTTAGTCCGAAAGGATTTAGCAAACAGCGCGAATTCTATATGCCTAAATATACCAACCCTGCAAACACCTATAATTTTAATGATTTGAGAAGCACAATTTATTGGAATCCTAGAGTGAATACCAGTGGTACTGCCCCTTTAGTATTAGAATACTGGAATGCCGATGGCAGAGGAACGTATAAAGCAGTAATTGAAGGGGTAGACAAATACGGCAATTTAAGTCGCTTTGTCTACCGCTACACAGTAAAATAACTAGTGGTCTGAATCACCCTCTTTGTGCTGATTCAGACACTCTAAACCAGTTTCGGTCATAACCCATTCAGAATATTCCTGATTGTCGTCCGAATAACAATCCCAGAAATTATACCCATTTAAATATCTATTGAAATCTCGATTGATCTTTAAATGGGTTCCTACTGGCACAGCTAAAGTCAACGACACTTCCTGACCTCGATAATTCGCTTTTTTCATCAGTTGTAAGGCTGAACTAAAATTTAAAGTTGAATCTACCTGTTGAAAATCATAATGTATATTCTGTGCATTTTTCAAAGCCGATTCAAAAGTTCTGCCATTTGAACTATAATTTTCGGTAAGCGCTATCTTTCCATTTTGACTTTTCTCCAGTCTCAGACTCATATTTCTTGGCTGATCCAAAGGGCCTCTTCCATCATTCAGAATTCTTCGTCCTTTATAATTTATCGGATCAATCTTATAATTTAAACTATCTTCCTTTGTGAAGAACCTGGTCTTATCAATAGACAAAACAAGTGTCTTATGTGGTACCAACTCTGTCACCTGGGCAAATTCTGCACTTTCCTTAAATTCGGCACTTACTTTAGCAATATAAAAAACACTCACTGCCAAGCCTACCAGCCAAATGATCAGCAAGCCAAAAGAAAGCGTTTTATGAATAGGCTTACCATTGAAAGCAACTCGGATAGAGAACAACACCAGCGCTAGAATCGGAATTACAAACACGACAAATGCGGCGAGCACCATATTGCTGAAATAAGTTTCATCTATGATACTGAATGGGAAATAGCTGTAAACAGCTGCGTCCCATAGCCCGAATAATCCTGCCAGACTAATGATCAGCATGAGCAATAAGAATGAACCAAAAATCACCACTCCAGTAGCCACTACCTTAAGCACAGCTTTACCTGTACCACTAATAAAGTTTCCTAAAAACTCAAAAAACTCAGCCAGGAAACCACGCGACTGCTGTACCAAGGGGTTCAGATGGCTGTTCATAAATCCTCTTAGATTCGCCGCTTCTCCTCTCATTGCCATTTTCTCGGACTTGCTTTCTGCTCTAGGAATTACTATCCACATGATCAGATAAATCAAAATTCCAGAGCCTCCAATAAAGATCGAAATCAATGCTGCTAACCTAAGCCAACGAGCTTCAATATTTAAGTAGTGTCCTAAGCCAACACAAACACCAGCAACCATGGCCTGATCTGTATCCCGGTATAATTTTTTAATCCCAGTCGGGGTGGATGAGGGCTGATAATTTCCGTTATTCTCTTCCTGTTCCTCTGAATTTTCAAAATCCTTCACAGAACCCATCTGAATAATCACCGATCGTACATCCTGGATATCGATCACTTGTTTTTGTTGTATAGTCAGGATCTCTCCGAACATTTCTGCAATCCTGTTTTCAATGTCCGTGACTATTTCGAAATCATCTGCATTCTTTGCAAAATGTTGTTTTACCTCATTCAGGTAAACTGTGAGCATCTCATAAGCATCTTCCTCTAAGTGAATGATGGAATTGCCAATATTTATGTTTAACGTCTTTTTCATGATTTGGTTAGGTTTATTTGGTTCACGGATTCCAGATCTGTTCCTTTTTTAGAAGTATTGATGGCATAGGCCAACTCCTGCCAGGTATGGTCCAGCTGACCAAGTATGGCCATTCCTTCTGTGGTTAACAGATAGTACTTTCTAGGCGGGCCGGAAGTTGATTCCACCCAATTATAACTCAACAAGCCATTATTCTTCAGTCGGGTTAATAAAGGATATAAAGTTCCTTCCACAACCAGCAATTTGGCTGTCTTTAATTCTGCGATAATATCGGAAGCATAGATCTCACCTCTGGATATGATCAGGAGCACACAGTATTCCAATATGCCCTTTCGCATTTGTGTTTGCGTATTTTCTGCTATCATAATTCAAAGTTATATGTTTTATATAGTAATATGCAATACATAGTACTATATAAAATACTAAATTAAGCTTAATTAGCTGATTATCAGCGTTATTATTTTTTTCAATAAAAATAGACAGGAAAAGTTAAAGGAAGACTAATAAAAAGGACAGCATAGAAATTTTTTCAACACCAAAGCACTGATAATGAGCACAAAAATCAACTAATCAACAGTTAAAATGAAAGAAGAGCAGAACTTATTAACAATCCAACATTTACTACTGATTTTGGCTCACACTTTGCATTAAATCAATTACATCTACTCAAAACATCTACCTATGTTAAGTAAATCGTTTTCCATATTTCATGTTTTTGCCAGGCAAAAAAAAGAAAAAACTGAAAGGGTAATTACTCAGAAAGACTGGATCAATGCGGATCGGGTTGTATTGATTTTTTTACTGTTGGCAACGATAATAGGAGCGATTATATTTTCCTAAGTGCAGGTAGAATCATTAACATTGATTTATTTTTAAAGCGTATTATGATACGCTTTTTTAATGCGTAAAAACCATTTACAATAACAAGGTATCAATCCTATGGGCTTGAACTCTGGATTGACTCAGCGACCAGCTATAAATGGTAAAATGTCCATCTTGTGAAGCTACCAATGCAGTCGCATCTCTTTGATCATGGACAAATTGTGCCGCAGAAAGATGCCTTGTTCCTCCAACTTTCGTTGGATGAACCACAATCGCATCTCCCCCTTTTATAGGTTCAGAAAAAGAAATTTCATCAATATTATCTTTTCCCTTCGCCCGACCTATTTTGGCGCCAAATGCCAATAACTCATAATCGCTGCTAATCACGGTAGCTCCATCTACAGCAGTTAATCCTGCCAAATGCTCCACTTCCCGTTTCAGTGCGGTTTGCCAAAAAATCTGACTCGCTTCCTTTCGATCCTGTTGTAATAACTTAGAAAGACCGGTAAAAGCGGGTTGTATATAATATTGAATAGGTTTAATAATGGATTGCAACCAATGATTCGTCTCTGTAGGTACAATCAATAAGGTGCCTCCTCTCCCATGACTTCTCATAGAGACTGCAAGCTGAATCATCACATTGACTGAATCGTTCCAGTAAGAAGGTGCAGTAAGGTCTAGCAGCGAAAGTAACATTGGCGGACAATCTTTCATATCCGTATGTTTCTCTTCTACCATCTTCACCTGATCACCTTTGAGTACCGCAATGTTTGTAAACTTACCAAACCCATAGATCCTGCGGTGTTTGATCACCAATAAGGCAGGCTCTGAAACATCCAGTACAAAGCAAAAATTAGGAATGCTTACAGTAGTTCCCCAAACAAAGAGTTCATCATCTTCCATCCATACGCCAAGATGAATTCCCGCCCGTTCCACACCAGGGGCAATTTTAGTTAGTATTCCTGCATTTAAAGGCAAACGATGTTTGAAAAGCAAGGGGTTTCCCGCTTGCTGAGGGGGAAGATAGGCTAAAGAAATCTTCGGTGAGTGCCCTTCCTCTTTACGCAAGCTTGCCCAAAAAGTGGCATCAATAATGGCTTCCACCACATTTGCAGTAGGCAATGGGGCAAGATCATCTTCTCCACTTTCTCTGGCTGCAGAAAGGTGCGCTGCAAAAATAGCTTCAACTTTTGGGGCAATCACCCTTGCTGCCTGATAGGTCGAGTAGTAGATCATGCCATAAAGTTAAACTATTCCTATTATTTTATGGTATACCTGATGCCAAAAAATCCCCTGATATTTTGATTAGGTCCAAACACATAATTTGGGTCAAATGTTAGCCCATAAGGGTTATTTTCAGTGGGTTTTACTTTCCCATATTCATCATAAATGACCTGCTTATCGAAAGGATCATTTGACCCCGCAATGATAAATGGATTTCCACGATTAGGGGTCCAGTTCAACAAATTTTTAATCCCAGCATAAAGCTCAAAACACTCGAATCCAGTATAGGTAAACTGGATATTCTGAATACTCCAAACAGGAGAAAATTCTTTCCTTGGATCTAATGGCCCAAGGAGTGGTAAGCGCATAGGACTATAGAGATTTCCTGTATAATCAATTCCCAGATCCAAAGCTTTGAGTCTGTAAGAAACCGCCCAATTTCCTGAAAACTTTTCCGTTAGAATCTGTTGTTTTTTAATCCCATGCTCAAAGGTCGCCACATCCTGATAAGTCGCCCCAATAACTAATTTCAAACCATTATTTAAGGCCATATCAAAGTTAGCGGTTAAGCCCTTACTTACTGCGTAACCATCCAGATTATCATAAATAATTTTATTCGGATCAGTATCGAAATCACCAATAATCCGATTGTTAAAATAGGTGTAAAATGCCGAAGTTTCTATCCCAAAATATGTCCCATCATTGGCATACATTTTCCTAAGAAAATTCAGGTTCACATTATAGGTTTTTTCAGGTTTCAGTTTTGTGGCAATCACTACTTCTCTTGCCCCAGTTAATGCAGCATGATCTTCCGTGAAAATATTAACCACCCTAAAACCAGTTCCAGCATTTAAACGAAGGATGTTCTGCTCGTTTAATTTCCATTTATAGGCTGCCCGGGGCGTCATGATATTGCCATGTAAAGAATTATAGTCGTAACGAATACCCGCCAGCACAGTATGATTTGGGCTCAGGCTGATTTCATCCTGTACAAAAATTCCAGGGAGCCAGATATTTTTTGCTGGATTATTTAGCTCGGTAGCAGCTGTATTGTCATCATAATAGGTATACCGCAATGCCGTTCCAATTAGGAAGTCATGTGCTTTGATCTTCTTATCCCAGGTCAGTTGTCCGAAGCCTACCTTTTGTGTAGCGATGTAAGATTTATCTCCATACCGGCTATCCTGATCATGGTTATTATAAGAAAAAGCAAAAAATATCTTTTCTTTTACTGGTAACTGATAATTTCCAATCAACTCCCATCTTTTGGTATAAATGCTCTCCCCATACACCTGATCTCCGCCCCGATAAGATTTATTCCAATTCGTTTCTCCACCCCAACGATCTTCATACAAATAACGACCTGCAAGGGTAAAAAGACGATTTTCCTTACGCTGTAAATTCCACTTTTGAAACACAGAAATCCGGTCCTGTAAGGTCACATCGGTGAAATGATCATGATTATGGTCTACCACATTCCCGAATTTATAATAGTTAACTCCGGTAAGGGCCGTCGCCTTTCCTACTTTAGTTTTTAGTCCCAGATCTGCATTAAATTCCGCATAAGTGGTCCCAAAGATATCCGCAGAAAACAATGGCGCATTCTGAGGTTTTTTAGTGATGATATTGATCAATCCGCCCACAGCCTCACTACCATATAAAGAAGAAGCCGGACCTTTCACAATTTCGATCTGCTCGACCAGGGAGTTTGGGATACCTGACAGTCCGTAAACTGTCGACAAGCTGCTTACGATAGGCATCCCATCAATTAAAATCATTGTATAAGGCCCTTCTAAACCATTGATATGAATATCACCCGTATTACAGATATTACAATTCAATTGTGGTCTTACTCCATTTACATTCTGCAAAGCGTCAAATATGCTTGGTGTCGGATTTTTTCTAAAGAAAGCCGGTGTGTAAACCTCCACTGGCACCGGGCTTTCCAATCTGTTCACCTCTTTCAATGTTCCGGTAACCACCACCTCATTCAGATCATTCTGAAAATTACTTAAATCAAAATCCAGGCGCAGCGATTCTCCTGCTTTCAGGAACGTCATTTTGGCCATTTTCTTGAAACCGACAGCCGAAGCCTGAACTTTATAACTCCCGGCCTGAACTCCAGTCAATTCATAGAAACCTGCGCTATCCGTACTGGTTACCAAACCCGTTGAGGCCAGGCTGATATTGACTAAAGGTACAGGATCTCCTTCAGAAATTACCCTCCCTCGAATGCTGGCGGTTTGCGCAACAACAGATAAACTACAGATTAAAAGCAGAATAGCTATAAAAGCCCACATAAATAATGTTTTCATTGGTTGTAGTGAAATAAAAGTTAGACTAACAAAACATTACAAAACTAAATAAGTTAGACGAGCCTAACAAATCATATTTGATATTTATTATTTTATATTTGTAGTATGCTATCTTATACGGAAGAAAACTATTTAAAAGCCTTATTGAAACTGAGCTTTCAAAACGAGGACAAACCTGAAGCTGGCACCAATGAAATGGCGGCTCATTTAGGTGTAAAGCCAGCTACCGCCACAGATATGCTGAAAAAGCTAAAGGAGAAAGATCTGGTCAACTACAAAAAATATGGAAAGATTTTATTGACATCATCTGGAAAACAGCAAGCACTGGAGATTTTAAGAAAGCATCGTTTATGGGAAACTTTTCTCTATAAGAAGCTCGATTTTAGTTGGGATGAGGTTCATGAGGTAGCCGAACAACTAGAGCATATTCAGTCTACCAAACTCGTAGATAAGCTCGAAGAATTTCTGGGCTTTCCTGAGTTTGATCCACACGGTGATCCTATTCCAAAAGCCAATGGTGAGATTCCTATGTTAGAAAAGATCCTACTTTCAGAAATAAAAGAAGGAGAAGTTTGTCAGGTAGTTGCCGTAAAAGATACTTCAACCGTATTTTTGCAATACCTCGAAAAGTTACAAATTACAATTGGCAGTCCTATAAAAGTTCTGGAACGGGTAGACTTTGATGGCTCCATGAGCATCCAGATTTCCAACCAGGAAGAGAGAAATGTATCCATGAAATTCGCAGAGAGTTTATTTGTGAAGAGATAGTTGTAAATTTAAATCCATTCAATTCATCACCTCCATCATAAAATATGTCAACAGAAATAAAATGTCCTAATTGTGCGCACACTTTTCCAATTGAAGAAGTCATGGCTGAGGAGTATAAAAAAGACCTCAGAGAGAAGATGGTTACTTTTACTAAGCAAAAGGATGAAGAATATCAACTAAAGTTGAGCAAATTAACCCAGCAACAAAAAGAGCAGGAACAGGTTTATGAACAACAGCAAAGGCTACAGGCACAAGCTTTTGAGAAAAAGCTGGCTGAAGAAAAAAAGGTATTACAAACTGCCCTGGAGGAAACATTAAGGAAAAGCATTGCCAGCGACTTTGAGAATAAACTTCAAATGATGGACAATGCCCAGAAGGAAGCAGAAGAAAAGCTGAAACTTGCCCGTTCAAAAGAGCTGGATTTCCTAATGAAGGAAAAGGCCATGAAAGAAAAGGAAGAAGAGATGGAGCTCCAATTGCAACGCAAGTTACAAGAGCAACGCGCGGAAATGGTAGAGCAAATCAGGAAGCAGGAGGCAGAAAAAACCAACCTTAAAGATACCGAACATCAACTCCGTGTCAAAGAATTGGAAAAACAGCTGGACGACCAGAAAAAACTCGCAGAAGAAATGAAACGTAAAGCTGAACAAGGCTCAATGCAGCTGCAAGGCGAGGTTCAAGAACTGATCCTCGAAGAACTATTGCGTAATGCTTTTCCTTTTGATATCATTTCTGAAGTGGGTAAAGGAGTAAGAGGTGCAGATTGCGTTCACCATGTCAGAAATCAATTTGGTCAGGAATGCGGAAAAATTATTTATGAAAGTAAGCGCACCAAAGATTTCTCTATGGAATGGATTGAAAAATTAAAAAAAGACATGCGCAGCATGGGCGTAGACGTAGCCGTAATCGTGACGCAATCCTATCCAAAAGGAATGGATTGTTTTGGTGAAAAAGATGGTGTATGGATCTGTTCATTTGATGAAGTAAAAGCAGTTTCTTACATCCTTAGAGATGGAATTTTAAAATTATATGGCGCCACAAAATCTCAGGAAAATCGTGGTGATAAAATGCACATGTTATACGATTACCTAACCAGTAATGAGTTTTCTGAACAATGGAAAGCCATCAGAGAAGGTTTTATGAGCATGAGATTATCCATTCAAAAAGAACGCGATGCCATGGAAAAACTATGGAAAGCCAGGGAGAAACAATTGGAGAAGGTCATGTTAAATGCTGCTCATATTCGCGGTTCCATTGAAGGAATTGCCGGTACTGATACCATTCAACTGAGCTTGACCGATGATGAAGATGACGCTTTATTACTGGAATAATTCATTGAATCTTAGAATATGATTTACGCAAAAAAGAAAGTTCAGCATACTGCTAATCTCGCATCACAAACCGCAAAAATCATTGCGAATGTAAAAGAGCTGGAAGAAAAAAATATAATCCGTATTGAAGGAAATGAGGTCCTCTTATATCCAGAAATATGGAAGGATAAAGTCACCGCCCTAAACTGGATCAAATGTCTTCACCTTTATTGCATGATGAAAAAGCGTTTCAAGGAAAGTGATGTTTTATTTTTTAAACATATCGAAACTGGAGTAGTTCTTGGTGCTTTCAAAAACAAAAAGGCCAGCGTACTTATATTTTAAGTGCTGGCCTCCTCTTCAATTGTACCCTTTATGTTTTTGTACCGGTAACACATTTTTTCAACCAGCGTTCAGTTTTCCAACGTTCCTGCTCTTCTGGCGTTAAGAACGTCCAGGCGATAAAACGGCTGATCTTCTGACCTTGGGCCATTTCTATCGTTTTAACCTGTACCGGATATACTTTATCCAATGCAGCATGTATAAAAGGTAGGTGCATACTTTTAGAAACCAATGTCGTAAACCAGAAACACTGTTTGCTGATCATTTGACTTTCCTGAATCATCTTTCTGATGAAACCTACCTCTCCACCTTCACACCACAATTCCGCCTGCTGCCCCCCAAAATTGAGCACCGGAGTTTTACCTTTCTGTTTCCCTAAATTCCTTACTTTTCGTTGAGTTCCCTCTTGTGCTTCTTCCGCCGAACCATGAAATGGTGGGTTACACATTGTGAAATCAAACATTTCCCCCGGTTTCAACACACCTTTAAAAATCTGATTTTTATGCATTTGTAATCTGGGAAACACCGCAGCCGATAAAGATGGATTTATAGCGACAATATTTTTGGCAGACCTGATCGCATACGAATCTACATCAGACCCTACAAAAGACCATCCATATTCCTGATGCCCAATGATCGGGTAAATACAATTGGCCCCTATGCCAATGTCCAGTCCTTTAATCTGTGAAGATTTCGGTGCTGTTCCGCTGTTTACTTCAGCGAGTAAATCTGCCAAATAATGGACATAATCAGCCCTTCCCGGGATTGGTGGACAAAGATACCCTTCCGGAATATCCCAATGATCAATCTGATAAAAATGTTTCAGTAACGCCTTATTCAACAACCTCACCGCCACTGGATCTGAAAAATCAATGGATTCATCTCCATATGGATTAACCGTCACAAAAGGACGTAGCTCTGGTAAAGTTCTAATCAATTCCGGAAAATCATACCTGGAACGGTGCTTGTTTCTTGGGTGTAACTCGTTTTTTTCTATAGACATTAGTTTCAACTAAATAATCGACAAAGGTAAGGTTATTTAGGTTAAACATGGTCATGCCCCCTTTATGGTTTGTTGGCCACAATAGGCTCAAAAATTGGTTTAGGCCCTCTTCTCTTTGCATCTGAGGATTTATGGTGGAAATTTTTGGCCCTATAAATCGATATGAAGTATTTAAAAATTGGATATCTAGTCAAGCATGACGTACTTTGCAAACTGAAAGAATAGAACTTATACCGCATATGACTAAATTTATCAAAGGTTTTGGTTATGCGTTTTCCGGAATCGCTTATGCCAGCAAAAGCCAACTCAATTTCAGGTTCCACCTATGTGCCCTCAGTATCGTTGGCATAGCCGGATGGTATTTTGAACTAAATACAGAAGAGTGGTTATGGATTATTACAGCCTCAGGAATCGTATTGCTTTCAGAATTATTCAATACCGCGATAGAGGTACTGGTGGACCTCGTTTCACCGGAGATCCATCCAAAGGCAAAAATAATTAAGGATGTGGCAGCCGGAGCGGTGTTGATTGCGGCCTTTACTGCACTATTGATTGGCTTAATCATTTTTCTTCCAAAATTGACTCATGTTGCATAAAACACGTGGAATCGTATTAAAAACGACACTTTATAGTGAAAGTAGTGTCGTAGTACAAATGTTTACCGAAAAATTCGGAATGCAATCCTACCTGATCAATGGGGTGAAAAAGCCCAGAGCAAAAATTAAAATGAATATGCTACAGCCTTTACATCTGGTAGAGATGGTAGTTTACCATAAAGTAAACTCAAGCATACAACGGATTTCTGAACTGAGACCAGCACCTATTTTCCGCAGTATTCCTTACGACATTCTGAAAAGTACAATGGCAATGTTCCTGAATGAGGTGCTATATAAAAGCATTCGTCAACAGATGACAGATGAACATTTGTTCAATTTCATCTATAATGCCGTTTGCTGGTTTGATGAATCTGAAGGATTAAATGTAAATTTCCATCTGGCTTTTCTATTAAAATTATCACGTTACCTTGGTTTTGCACCAAGTACGCAGACCAAAAGTGACCAAAGTTATTTCGATTTACAGGAGGGTGAGTTTAAATCTTTACCTCCGGTGCATCCCCATTTTATGGAAAAGGAAGATGCAGTCCCATTTATTTCACTATATATTTTGCCTTTCGAAAAAATAATTGAAATAAAGTTAGATAATAAAACACGCCGTAGAATTCTTGATAAAATACTGATATACTACACCTTACACACCGCTTCTTTCGGAGAAATCCGCTCACATCAGGTCCTGGAAGATATTTTATCATAAAATAGTTGAAAATATTTTTGCAAAACTGATTTAAGGGTGTATATTTGCAATCCCAAAACGAAGGTAACTTTGCAAAACGGGAAAGAGCTTACTCAGCTCGTATTTAATACAAATAGAGTACAGCAGAAGGGAAATTAGCTCAGCTGGTTCAGAGCACCTCGTTTACACCGAGGGGGTCGGGGGTTCGAACCCCTCATTTCCCACCAAAACAGACACTCAACTGTTTTAAAACAAAAAGAGTAAAACCAAAAGGGAAATTAGCTCAGCTGGTTCAGAGCACCTCGTTTACACCGAGGGGGTCGGGGGTTCGAACCCCTCATTTCCCACCAAAACCTTTCAGAACCTCTGAAAGGTTTTTTTATGTCCAATAATTTCGGATCAATGCCAAAAGTTGTGGAGCAAAGGCGATTTTTTGAACTCCTAAGCATATAGCTGAGTCAACCTGTAGAGAAAAAATTCTACATTTTTCACGCCTCTAAATAAGTTTCTGAAAGCCTTGATTTTTGCATTGAAAGACTCCA
>NZ_JAVTSK010000016.1:0-73826 GCF_032678465.1 Pedobacter gandavensis | reverse complement strand
CTTTAATCAGCATATACCACCCGAAAGGGCATAAAAAAAACCCTCCAGAATCATCTGAAGGGTTGTGGGCCATGATGGGCTCGAACCATCGACCAAAAGATTATGAGTCTTCTACTCTAACCAGCTGAGCTAATGGCCCTGAAAAATCTTATTGATTTTGCGAATGCAATGTTACATATTTGAATCGAATTTTGGAAACAGTTTCTATGAAAAAAATAAAAAACATCATCTTCGATTACGGAAATGTCATCTTTGAAATAGACTTTAAACGGGCTCAAAAAGCTCTATTACAACTCGGTATAGAGAATATCGAAACGTTTTTCGCCCATAAAAATCATGACGAAATTTTTAATAATTTTGAGACCGCAGCCATCAGTCCTGCTGAATTTAGAGCCGGAATCCGTGCTGCATCATCAAAAAAAGACATCACAGACGAACAAATTGATGCTGCCTGGAACAGTTTATTGATCGGAGTGCCAGAAAATGTACATGAAGTTTTGCTTAGAGTAAAGGAAAATTACCGCACATTTTTGCTCAGTAATAACAATGAAATCCACTACAACTGGATTGTGGATTATCTAAAAAGAGAATTCAATATGCCAGACAATACTGAACTATTTGAAAAAGCGTACTACTCTCAACAAATGTTCTTAAGGAAACCGCATGTAGAAATCTTTGAAAAAGTATTAAAAGAGAATAACCTCAATCCGGAAGAAACGTTGTTTATTGACGACAGTCCACAACATCTTGTAGGGGCAAAAGCAGCAGGTATGCAAACCTTACTGATGACAAAGCACCCAAAATACCTGGAGGAAGTATTAAAGGAGAACGATATCCTATAATGCCTTCCAAAAAAACCGTAAATTGCGGGCCTAAATAAAATAAAACACGATGACGGAACAAAAATTTAAAACTCTGAAAGAATTCTACCCATACTATTTGACAGAGCATAAAAATTTAACCAGTCGTGTGTTACATTTTATAGGGACAGGCCTTGTTATTCTTTCTGTGTTTACAGGAATTCTGTTTCATGAATGGCGTTTCATCTTAGCAACGCCATTCCTGGGATATGGATTTGCCTGGATTGGCCATTTCTTTTTCGAGAAAAATAAACCTTCCACTTTCAAGTACCCAATGTTCAGTCTTGCCAGCGACTTTCTATTGTTCTGGGAATTACTAACCGGAACGCAGGACTTCAAAGTAAAATAGTCTCGAGATTATCTTTATAGAAAAGCTCTATATCAGTATAGATATTTGCAGTTTGATGTCGAAATTTATTATCCATAGATTTATAAAAAACAATAAATCACCGTTTATGGAAAATAACAATACGAACAAGCGCAAACTCACTACTGCATCTGGCAGACCATATGCTGAACATGAAAATACTCAATCTGTAGGAAGTCGTGGACCATTGCTCCTTCAGGACTTTATTCTCCATGAAAAGATGGCTCATTTTAACAGAGAAAGAATTCCTGAGCGTGTAGTTCATGCTAAAGGCACCGGAGCTTATGGTACTTTTAAGGTAACACACGATATTACCGAATATACAAAAGCCAAGATTTTCGGAGCAATTGGTAATGAATGTAAAGTATTCTTAAGATTCTCTACTGTTGGTGGGGAAAAAGGTAGTGCAGATTCGGAAAGAGATCCTCGTGGATTTGCGATTAAATTCTATACCGAAGATGGAAATTGGGATTTAGTTGGAAACAACACACCGGTATTCTTTGTCAAAGACCCAAAAAAATTCAGTGATTTTATCCATACCCAAAAGAGAGAACCCAGAACAAATTTAAAAAGTCCTACTATGATGTGGGATTTCTGGTCACTAAATCCAGAAAGTTTACACCAGGTGATGATCTTAATGTCGGATCGAGGTACCCCATACTCTTATAGAAATATGGATGGGTTTGGAAGTCACACCTACTCCTTCATCAATAAAAACAATGAACGTGTCTGGGTAAAATTCCATTTTAAAACACAACAAGGGATTAAAAACTTTACCGGACCTGAAGCAGACGCAATGCGTACACAGGATATGGACCATGCTCAACGTGATTTAGTGGAAGCAATTGATCGAAAAGAATTCCCTAAATGGACCTTAAAAATCCAGGTCATGACGGAATCAGAGGCTAAAAGTTTCAGATGGAATCCATTTGACCTGACTAAAGTATGGCCACATGGAGAATTTCCATTAATAGAAGTAGGAGAACTCGAGTTAAATCAAATCCCAAGAAATTACTTTGCTCATGTAGAACAGGCTGCTTTCGCGCCTTCTAATACGGTAGATGGTATTGGTTACTCACCCGATAAAATGCTTCAGGGACGCATATTATCTTATGCAGATGCACATCGCTATCGCTTGGGAGTTAATTATGAACAAATCCCTGTAAACACCTGCCCATTCATGGTCAACAATTACCATCGCGATGGACAAATGCGCATTGACGACAACGGGAACGATGATCCAAATTACTACCCAAATAGCTTCGGAGATGTCATTCCTGATCCAAGTTATAAAGAACCTGCCTGGGAATTAGATGCTAACATAGCAGATTGGTACGATAGAAATGCAGGACCTGGTGATGATGACCACTATACTCAACCTGGTGACCTTTACCGCAAGGTAATGAGCCAGGAAGACCGTACAAATTTGGTCAGCAATATCGTGGCTGCAATGAGCGGTATCACTGGCCCTAAAAAGGCACAAATTATCAATTTACAGCTGTGTCATTTCTTTAGAGCAGACATTCAATTGGGGGTGGCTGTTGCAAAAGGCCTTGGCGTGGATGTGGATCAGGCAATGGGAAGTAAGCACTAAAATTCATTTGCATAAAAAAGTCCCGTTTGATTATTCAGACGGGACTTTTTAAAATTTATTATAGTTTATAATCTTCTGCGTTCTTTCTCTTTCATAATCAAACCAAGCTCTCTGCTGGTTTGTCCTGCAATAGAGGTGTTTTCCTGCGCTCTTCTAAAAAGATAAGGCATAACTGCTTTAATTGGCCCATAAGGAACATATTTAGCTACATTATACCCTGCATCAGAAAGGTTAAAGCTCAAGTTATCACTCATCCCTAATAATTGAGCAAAATACACATGAGGATGGTTATGATCTACCTGATGTTTATCCAACAAGTTCGCCAGCACCCTACAGCTTTCTTCATTATGGGTACCACAAACAATAGCAATCTCATTAATATGAGCCATGCAATAGTTCAATGATTCATCATAATCTCTGTCGGAAGCCGCTTTATTTGGTTGAATCGGTGATAAGTAACCCATCTCTTCGGCTCTTTTTCTCTCTTTCTCCATATAAGCACCTCTTACCATTTTCACCCCAAGAATAAAACCTGCTGCTTTAGCGATCAAATGATCCGCTTTTAAGTCTGCTAGTTTGTCATGACGGTACATTTGATAAGTATTGTAAACGATAATGCGTTCTTTATTGAACAAGCGCATCATATCAATGGCCAATTCATCAATGGTGTCCTGAATCCAGGTCTCTTCTGCATCCACCATGATAGGTACATTCTTATCATAAGCTACTCTGCAGATTTTCTCACATCTCGCTTTCACTTTAGCATATTCTGCTTCTTCTGCAGCGGTTAAAGTTTGTTTTGCATCTAATTTTTCCAGCAATGCAAATCGACCAATACCCGTAACCTTAAATACAGAAATCGGAAGACGTTTGTCGCCCGCTGCTCTGTTTATTGTCCTAATGATCTCCTCACAGGTAAAATCAAATACAGACTCTTCCTCTTCTCCTTCTACAGAATAATCCAGAATAGTACCTACATTTCCAGCTGCAAGTTGTTCAATTGTATGCTCACACTCCGCAATGGTTTCTCCACCACAAAAGTGTTTGAAAATTGTTGCCTTAATGATTGATTTTATAGGAAGCCCTATATTTAGGAAGAAGTTGGTAATTGGAGGACCAACTTTTGTTAAAAAATTACTACTGATTACTTTGAAAAGCCAATATCCAGCATTTAGCTCTGAATTGGATTTGTTACGAAAAGCAACCTCAGTGTTGTCAAAATTTAGTGTTTTTTTGGGGAAAATTTCCATTTAATTCGTGTGGTTAGTCATATTGCATGCAAAAGTATAAATTCCAAGGCTATCCATGGTACAACACTTTAATATTAATTGTAAATTTGCAGGTATAATGATAGAATTCAAATTAGAGGGTGAATTTATTCCACTCATTCAGTTGCTAAAAGCAACTTCACTAGTACAAAGTGGTGGCGAAGCACAAACAGTTGTAGAAGACGGTTTGGTAAAATATAATGGGAAAGTAGATTTCCGTAAGCGGTTGAAAGTGCGCGTGGGCGATGTAATTAACTTTATGGGTCAACAAATAACCGTAATTTAATGAATACCATAGAAAGCTCAGGCCACCAAATTCATTTTGAATCACAACTCGCCCCATTAGCAGAAATCATTGAGAAAGGCAACTACAGCAAGGTTTTTGTATTTGTAGACGGAAATACCTCAGAACTTTGTTTGCCATTGTTCCAGGAGATGCTGGATGATTATACCAACTTTGATCTGATTGAAACTGATCCTGGAGAAGAAAACAAAAACATTGATTTTTGTATTGGTATCTGGAAAACGTTACTAGATTTTGAAGCAGATCGTAAATGTTTAATGATCAATCTTGGTGGAGGCGTCATTACAGATATGGGTGGATTTATTGCTTCAACCTATAAAAGAGGTATTGACTTTGTCAATATCCCTACGACCTTACTGGCGCAAGTTGACGCTTCTGTCGGCGGAAAAACAGGAATTGACATTGATAATGTAAAGAACATGGTAGGCACTTTTGCGCTTCCACAGGCTGTATTTATCGAAACTTCTTTCTTGAAAACACTATCAGAAAGAGAATTGCTATCTGGATTTGCAGAAATGATCAAACATGGTTTGATTGTAGATGCAGCATACTATCATCGCTTAAAGCTTGCTGACTATAAAAACATTGCTCCTATTGAAGTTCACCGTTCAGTAGAGATCAAAAATGAAGTAGTTACCGAAGATCCACAGGAAAAAGGTCGCCGTAAAATCTTAAATTTTGGTCATACTATTGGTCATGCGGTAGAAAGTTATGCCTTAATTAATGATAAAGCGCCCCTTACTCATGGTGAAGCCATCGCCATAGGAATGGTTGCTGAAGCATATTTATCAAGTACCAACAATACCCTGACTAAAGAAGAGCTGGAAGACATTACCAAATATATCCTTAGTATTTACCCTGCATACCATATTAAAAAAGAAAGCTTTACTGATCTTTTAGGCTTTATGCAGAGTGATAAAAAGAATGAACATGGACAAATTATGTTTTCATTGCTAAATAAAATTGGCACTTGCGACTATAATTGCATTGTTACAGAAAAGGATATTCTGGAAGCTTTGGCTTACTATAATAATCAGGTTAAATAAGGCATAAACTCTATTTAACCTGCGTTTTTCAGAAAAAATAACATACCAACTTTTTCTAAAAAAACCCTAATGTTTTGTAATACAAGGAATAAGACAAGACACACCATAAATAATTTTTTTTAAGAAAGTATTGACAAATTAAATTTTGTTAGTACATTTGGAAAAACGAAAAAACAATCGAAATGAGAAATGTTACTACATATTGGTTTGGTTACTTTTACTACTTTAGTAAGAGCCGGGACTGATATGCAACATAAATCATAAGATAAAAGTGTATACGAAAAGTCCCGGCCTAAAGCCGGGACTTTTTTTTTAACCCAAAAATTTAAACCCGCAGAAGTACAAAACATAAACCTTCCGCAAGCTATAGGAACCACAGAAAATTCAATCAGGTAAAATGAAACAGAAAAAAACAAGAGTAGCAATTCAAGGTATTAAAGCGTCATTTCATGAAGAAGCCGCTTTCAAGTTCTTCGGAAAAGACATTGAAACCATAGAATGTAATTCTTTTAAGCAGACTTGTGAAAGCCTGGAAAACAAGCAGTCTGATTTTGTGATCATGGCAATTGAAAACTCTATTGCAGGAAGCCTTTTACCAAACTACACCCTGATTCGCGAATACAATTTTGCAATCGTTGGTGAAGTTTACCTACCTATTCAACTGCACTTAATGGCCTTACCTGGAGTTAAATTTGAAGATGTTAAATTTGCTACCTCCCATCCTATCGCCATTCGTCAGTGTGTAGATTTCTTTGACGATTTCCCTCACATTCAAGTCATTGAGAGCAACGATACTGCAGCTTGTGCAAAACGCATCAAGGAAGAACAATTAACTGACACTGTAGCCATTGCAAACACTTTAGCTGCAGAACTATACGGACTAAACATCATTGAAAGAAGAATCGAGTCCAACAAAAAAAATTACACCCGTTTCCTAGTGTTAAAAAAAGATAAAACAGACGATCTGCCAGAAATTAATAAAGCCTCTATCTGCTTCCAGGTAGGCAATCATGTGGGTGCACTATCTAAAGTACTCAACATTTTTGCTGAGCTTGATGTGAACTTAACAAAAATTCAAAGTATGCCTGTCCTTGGGAAAAGAAATGAGTACTACTTTTATGTAGACATGGAATGGAAAAACAATGAACAATATGATAAAGCCATCCGCCAGACTTTAAAATACACGGTAAACTTTAACATCATGGGCGAATACATGAGAAACGATAAAGTATAAAAAATACAGAAACCCCATAATAGCAAACCCTTCATAAAACATACAAAAATTAAACCCCAAAAAAATGAAATTACAATTGAACATCCAGCCAATCAACACTTGGTTGAACACCAACAACGAACCACTAATCATTTCAGGTCCATGCAGTGCAGAGACTGAAGAGCAATTATTAACTACTGCACATTTACTAGCAGCAACAGGTAAAGTATCTGTACTTAGAGCTGGTATATGGAAACCACGTACCCGTCCGGGAGAATTCGAAGGTATTGGAAGCATTGGATTAGAGTGGTTAAATAGAGCAAAAGCAGAAACCGGCTTACCTACAGCAGTAGAAGTTGCCAACGCAAAACATGTGGAAGAAGCCTTAGCAGCTGGTGTAGATATCCTTTGGATTGGTGCACGTTCAACTGTAAACCCATTCTGCGTTCAGGAAATTGCTGATGCCTTAAAAGGTGTTGATGTTCCTGTATTAGTAAAAAACCCGGTTAATCCTGACCTTCAATTGTGGATTGGTGCATTAGAACGTATCAATGGTGCGGGTATCACTAAATTAGGTGCAATTCACCGTGGTTTCTCTTCATTCGAGAAAAGCTCGTTCCGTAACGAACCAATGTGGGAACTTGCAATTCAATTGAAAACATTATGTCCTGATCTTCCAATCATCAACGACCCAAGTCATATCTGCGGTAACCGCGAATTAATCCCATACATTTCACAAAAAGCTTTGGATTTAGACATGCAAGGTCTAATGATCGAGTCACATGTTGATCCATCAGTAGCCTGGACAGATGCAAAACAACAGGTTACTCCTGCCGCTTTAAGTGAATTGGTAGAGCGTTTAACTGTTCGTGAACCAGAATCTAAAAACGAAGCATTTGTAGATCAATTGGCTGACTTACGTAAGCAAATCGATAAAATCGATGATCAATTGTTGCAAAAACTAGGTGAGCGTATGGCGATCGTAGGTAAAATTGGTGAGTTCAAACGCGATAATCAGGTTACGATCTTACAGGTTAACCGTTGGGATGCAATTATGAACAAAGGTAAAGCATTTGCACAGGCGCTGAAATTAGACTTGAACTTTACTGAGAAATTCTTAGAATTAGTTCACGGTGAGTCTATCCGCAAACAAACAGAAATTATGAATGCTGGCAAAGTAGAAAAAGGCATTGCAGCAGAAACACATACAGAAGTTAAATCTTAAGAATGAGTAAGCATGCACTTGTTTCTTTTAGGGGAAACACAGAAATCCATACAGAGATCGCCCTTACGGGTTCAAAAAGCGAGTGCAACAGGGCATTAATCATTAGTGCTTCAAGTAAAGGATCGGTAAAAGTAGAGAATATGTCTATCGCTGCCGACTCTGTCACACTTGAACGCATTTTAAATCAGATTTCAACCGCAACTCCACATCAACAAACTGTTGATGTGGGACCTGCGGGTACTGCCATGCGCTTTTTAACGGCTTACCTTCCCACGCTTCCAGGTCAGTTTATGCTGACAGGTACCGAAAGAATGAAACAACGTCCGATTGGCATTCTAGCAGAAGCTTTAAAAGCTATCGGTGCCGATATCAGCTATGCTGAAAAAGAAGGATTCCCACCATTAAACATCCGGGGCCCATTAAAACAAACCGAAGCTACCGTAAAAATCAAAGGAGACATTAGTAGTCAGTATATTTCTGCACTATTGATGATTGCCCCAACTTTGGAGCAAGGACTCACCTTGCAAATTGAAGGGGAATTAACCTCCCTTCCTTATGTAAATATGACGCTGAATATGTTGGCAGAAGCTGGCATCAGTCATTCCTGGGAAGGTCAAAACATCAGTATCAAACCACAGTCATTTAAAACTGCAACATTGGTGGTTGAACCAGATTGGAGTGCAGCTTCTTACTGGTATAGCATCACTTGTCTTGCTCAAAAAGCAGAAATCAGTCTTCCTTACCTAAAGGAAAAAAGTTTGCAAGGCGATAGCCGGATCAGGTCTATCATGAATGCTTTTGGTGTGAAAACGACCACAACAGCGGAAGGAATGACATTAAGTTCTACAGATAAAAACTTTGGCCAGGAGATTTTAGACCTTAAGGATTGCCCGGATTTGGCACAAACAATTATTGTATGTGCAGCGGCTTTGAAGCAAAACCTGGCTTTCACCGGACTGGAGACTTTAAAAATTAAAGAAACCGACCGTGTTAAAGCACTCCAAAATGAACTTGCAAAAATCGGTGTAACTTTAAATGAAGACAACCTGGTTTACACTTTAAACTGTGATGGACTTCATTTTCCAGAGCGCGTTACTTTTAGCACTTATGAAGATCACCGCATGGCGATGGCCTTTGCTCCATTGAGTTTACTGATCAAAGAAGTGGTATTGGAAGAAATGGATGTGGTTGAAAAATCTTATCCTGACTTTTGGAAAGACTTGCAAAAAGCAGGATTTACAGTTACAGTGATTTAAATTAACCTATAAAAAAAAGAAAAATGGCAGGTAATACATTCGGACAATTATTTCGCATCAGTACTTTTGGCGAATCACATGGTGCAGCTATTGGTGTTATTTTAGATGGTTGTCCGGCACAATTGCCAATAGACCTGGATTTTATCCAGTCGGAGTTGGACAAACGCAGACCTGGACAATCAAAAATTACGACACAAAGAAAGGAAAGTGATACTGTTCAGATCCTTTCTGGTGTGTTTGAAGGTAAAAGCACTGGTACTCCTATCGCGATGCTGATTCCGAATGAAGATCAACGAAGTAAAGATTACAGTCACAATACGGACGTTTATCGTCCTTCCCATGCTGATTACACCTATGATGCAAAATATGGCATCCGCGATCATCGTGGCGGTGGACGTTCTTCTGCAAGAGAAACCGCTGCTCGTGTAGCTGCCGGTGCGATTGCCAAATTACTTTTAAAACACCATGGTATTGAAGTCTTCGCCCATGTATCTGCAGTTGGCAAAATTAATGCGCCTAATCTTGAATCTTCTTTAACCATAGAGCAGTTATTAGAGATTAGAGAAGAAAACATTGTACGTTGTGCAGATCCGGCTACGGCTAAGGAAATGATCGAATGCATTGATGGCATTAGAAAAGATGGCGATACGATTGGTGGAAAAGTTAGCTGTATCATTAGAAACTGTCCGGTTGGTTTAGGCGAACCTGTGTTTGATAAATTACATGCGGACCTAGGAAAGGCAATGTTGAGTATCAATGCAGTACATGGCTTTGAGTATGGTTCAGGATTTAGCGGAAGCGAAATGAGGGGATCTGAGCACAATGATATATTCCTTGTCGGAGAAGATCAGCCTAAAACATTGACAAACTTTTCTGGAGGAATTCAGGGCGGAATAGCCAATGGAATGGAGATAGACTTTACAGTTGCTTTTAAACCTGTAGCAACAATTATGCATAACCAGCAAACGATTAATGCAGCGGGTGAAGCCGCTGAAATTAAAGGGAAAGGTCGTCATGATCCTTGTGTAGTGCCTCGTGCAGTAGTAATTGTCGAAGGAATGGCAGCATTGGTATTGGCAGATCAATTACTTAGAAATAAAAGCAGTAAACTGGATTAATCTAAGTTATTAAATGGCTATAATGGCCATTAAAAAAGGTGTTCTGTTGAAGAACACCTTTTTTGTTATTAGAATATAGCTGGATATTTAACCGCGTTATGTTCATGCATCATTTGATAAACTACCTCTACCACATCATCTATAGAAGGCTTAGTGAAGTAATCACCATCAGATCCATATGGAGGACGATGTGCTTTAGCACTTAGCGTTTTTGGCTGCCCATCCAGGCTATAATAACCTTTCTGTTCTTCTAAAATCTGCTGTAAGATAAAAGCAGATCCACCGCCTGGTACATCTTCATCTACTACCAATAATTTATTGGTTTTAGTTAAAGATCGTGCACAAAGATGATTTGTATCAAAAGGAAGTAAAGTCTGAGGATCGATGATTTCCACCGAAACACCTAATTGAGCAAGTTCTTCTGCTGCTTCTTCCACTACTCTAAGCGTTGATCCATAAGAAACAATGGTAATATCTGTTCCTTCTTTAACCACTTCGGCCTGACCTAGTGGAACTGTATATTCTCCTACATTTTCAGGAAGTTTCTCTTTCAATCGATACCCGTTCAGGCATTCGATCACTAATGCAGGCTCATCAGATCTGAATAAGGTATTATACATACCTGCAGCCTGAGTCATGTTACGCGGTACACAAATGTGCAATCCACGTAATGAGCCCAAAATCATTCCCATTGGAGAACCTGAATGCCATACCCCTTCCAGTCTATGACCGCGGGTTCTGATAATAACCGGTGCTTTTTGTCCGGCTTTAGTACGATAAGACAAACTTGCAAGATCATCGCTCAGTACATTCAAAGCAAACAACAAATAATCCAGGTATTGAATCTCTGCGATTGGTCTTAAACCTCTTAATGCCAATCCAATTCCCTGACCTACAATAGTCATTTCTCTGATCCCTGTATCGGTAATTCTCAGGTCACCATATTTAGCTTGTAAACCCGCAAAACCCTGATTTACGTCACCAATAGCACCTAAATCTTCTCCGAAAGCCACCAATCTTGGATCACGACCAAAGTTCGCATCAAAACAAGCATTTAACAGCTCTCTTCCATCCACCATTTTACTGGAATCACTGTATTCAGCAGGAAGCACATCAATTAAGAATGGGCTTTCTTTTCCATCAGTAAACAGTTTCGAATTGTATCTCTCTATATTTAGTTCAGTTTGCTCATTATACCATTGCAGCAATTCCGCTCTTTGATTGGAAAGCTTATTTGCAGTTAAACGCAATGCCTTTCTTGCAGAAGAAATTACTTCTTTTCGCATGGCATCAGGAGTACTTGCCAATTGCGCTGTAATTTTGCTGATGGCTGGATTTCCATTTGCAACCTGATTGATCAAATCAATGACCTGATCTTTTTCGGTTTTAATGGAAGCAAGAAACTCATTCCATGCCTCTTTTTGGGTATCACGAACCAATTTCTTAGCCGTGTTTTCCATTTCTACAATTTCTTCTTCAGAGATAATAGCAGATTCAATCATCCATTTACGCATCTGAAGTATACAATCGTATTCTTTTTCCCATTCCAAACGAGCCTTATCTTTATAACGCTCATGTGAGCCAGAAGTAGAATGTCCTTGCGGCTGTGTCACCTCTGTAACATGGATCATTACCGGAACATGCGCTGTCCGGCATACATCAATCGCTCTCTGATAAGTTTCACATAAAGCGGGATAATCCCAACCTCTTACTTTATAGATCTCATATCCATCACCATGCTCATCTCTTTGAAAGCCTTTGAGAATCTCAGAGATATCTTCCTTAGTAGTTTGATACTTAGCAGGCACTGAAATTCCATATCCATCATCCCAAATGGAGATGGCCATAGGAATTTGTAATACACCGGCAGCGTTGATCGATTCAAAGAAAATACCTTCAGAAGTAGAGGCATTCCCTATTGTTCCGAAAGCGACTTCATTTCCTTTCAGAGAGAAGTTTTTCAGGTAATCCAACTCTGGATTTTGTCTGAATAATTTTGAAGCATAAGCCAATCCGACCAATCTTGCCATTTGTCCACCTGTAGGAGCAATGTCTGAAGAACAGTTTTTCATGGCTGTCTGGTCTTTCCAATTTCCATCTTCATCGATAGACCGACTTGCAAAGTGACAGTTCATTTGTCTGCCTGCAGATGCAGGATCAGCTTCAACACTTGGATTAGCGTATAATTGGGCAAAAAATTCTTTAATGGTACATATGCCTGTTGCAAACGCAAAAGTCTGGTCTCTATAATAACCAGAGCGCCAATCACCATTCTTAAAAGCTTTGGCCATGGCAATCTGAGGAATTTCCTTTCCATCACCAAAAATACCAAACTTAGCCTTACCCGTTAACACCTCCTTACGACCTAATAAACTGGCTTGTCTACTCTCGAAAGCTATTTTATAATCGTTTACCACAATAGTTTTGAAGTCCTCAAAACTTAACTCTGAAGCGTCAATAGGATTGGTAGTAGGTGTAATATCAGGCATCATAAGCAATATTAGTTAGGGCACAAAGATACATAAAATCTAAAGTATGACTTATGGGTGTTCTGTAATTTATATATTGGAATACTTTTTGATTTATCAATCTAAAGTTTAAATTTGCTTTTAAATCACCATAATCATGAAAAAGTTATTACTATTATTTACATTAATTTTAGGAGTAAGTGTTGCTACTAACGCTCAAACAAAACCAGCTGAGTTCAAATTTGATAAGGAGCTGAACGATTTTGGTAAAATCCCTGTAAACAAAGCTGCAACAGTTGAGTTTAAGTTTGTTAATACTGGAGATCAACCATTGATTATTTCAAAAGTAGAGACTACTTGTGGTTGTACAGTTCCTGAATACACGCAAATTCCTGTTAAAAAAGGAGAATCTGGTAGCATTAAAGTGACTTATAATCCAACAGGTGCAGCAATGCCATTTAGCAAAGCAATTACCATCACTTCAAATGCTAAAACAACTACTAAAGTTTTATACATTAAAGGTGAAACCGTAGCTGCCCCAACTAAGTAATTTTTTTAAAACGATATTTTTATTAAGACCTCGTTCTACAACGAGGTCTTTTATTTTTGCAATATGCCTAACATTTCAGAAAAAGGGTTTCAAATGCCCGCCTCACCAATCAGAAAGCTAACTCCATTTGCTGATCAGGCAAAAAAAGATGGCAAAAAAGTTTTTCATTTGAACATTGGTCAACCAGATATCGCAACACCAGAAGGCATGTTAAATGCCATCAAGAACATCGATTTTAATGTTTGGGCTTATACCCCATCAGAAGGAACCTTATCTTACAGAACCAAATTAGCAGAATACTATAATAAATTAGGTTATAACATCACTCCTGCTGACATTTTAGTAACTGTTGGTGGATCTGAGGCAATTACCATTGCGATGCAAACCTGTGTAAATGAAGGTGATGAGATCATCATTCCAGAACCTTTTTATGCGAATTACAATGGCTTTGCCTGCATGAGCAATGTGGTGGTAAAACCGATCTTATCTCATATTGAGAATGGCTTTGCACTTCCGCCTATTGCTGAGTTTGAGAAACTAATCACACCACGTACTAAAGCCATCATCATTTGCAATCCAAATAACCCTACTGGTTACTTGTATTCAAAAGAAGAATTGGAAGCGTTGAAAGCACTTTGTCTGAAATACGATTTATTCTTGTTCTCTGACGAAGCTTACCGTGAGTTCTGCTACGATGGAAAAGAGTTTATATCTCCAATGCATTTGGATGGTCTTGATGAAAACGTAGTGATCATGGATACCGTATCTAAAAGATATAGTGCCTGTGGCGCAAGATTAGGCTGCCTGATTACCAAAAACAAAGAAGTGATCCAATCTGGCTTAAAGTTTGCCCAGGCGAGATTAAGTCCGGGGATGGTAGAACAGATCGCTGGTACCGCAGCAGTAGACACTCCAGATAGTTATTTTGAAGCTGTTAATAAAGAATATACCCTTCGAAGAGATACAATTGTAAAAAGATTGAATGCTATTGAAGGTGTTTTTTGTCCGAATCCAGGTGGTGCATTTTACGTAGTAGCCAAGTTCCCAATTGACGATGCTGATGCATTTTGCCAATGGATGTTAGAAAGCTTTGAACATAACAATCAAACAGTTATGATGGCTCCTGCTACAGGTTTCTACTCTACTCCTGGTTCTGGAAAAAACGAAGTAAGAATGGCTTATGTCTTGAATACTGATGACATTAATCAAGCTATGGATTGTCTGGAAATTGCATTAAAACAATATCCTGGTAGAACTATGGCATAAATTTCATACATTTGTGTTACTAACACATGGGGCCGTTTTGGATTTGACAGGGTGGCGCTACGTATGTTAGCATGCAGTGCGTTGTACGGCGAGCACTTAAAAGAGAACGTTCACACTATAATTGGCGAAAATAACTACGCCTTAGCTGCCTAATTTAGAATTACGCTAGCTTTTGTCCCTCTGACTGCTGCATCGTTAGGTTAGAATATGGGGCATCGAAATAACAATGCTGGCTGCTAATAGGTACGGATTAGCGGCGAGATAAAGTACCTAAGGAAAAAGACAAGGTAGGTTTCCGGCCCGTCTGCTCCCGACAATAAAATGGAAAACAAGCATGTAGAAGGCATAACTTATCACACAACTGGACAAGGGTTCGAACCCCTTCGGCTCCACAAAACAGGTCGGCAAGACATAAACTTGCCGGCCTGTTGTTGTTTTAAGGCAATTTGTATGCTGACTCATTTCAAATATCTCCATGAATGTGCATACATTCCAGATCCCTACCATTCTATGTACCCCTAGCCGAAGGGGTTCGAACCCTTGTCCAACAACAAGGTCATTTTAAGAAATCCAACTCTTACAAGCAAATCAGTTTATTTCTTAGTAATTTAATGAAAATTAAAATATCGAATTATTGATAATATTTAATATATTTATTAAATAATTAAAAAATCAAATTCACAACATCGACACAAAAAAATCATTAAGTAAATCAACCAGGTATTAACGCTCCTCATCTCAAACAAAAACCATTAAAACCAAAACAATTAAAAATGAACAGACACGTATTAACGTCATTAGTCGTTGGACTAATCATCTCTTTATCAAGCTGCAGTAAAAAAGAAGATCCAAAACCTACTTATGCAATTAATCAAACCAGTGTATCCATAAACTACGACAAAGAACACCAGTTCACAGTGAAACTAGGTGAGAAAACAGCTGATGCAGCTGGCTTTACCTGGACTTCTTCAGACCCTTCTGTAGGCACAATAAGTGGAACTGGCTTATTTAAGGGTAAAAAGATAGGAAGTACCACCATCAAGGCGGAAGGAAATGGAACTGTTCTAACTGCTGAACTGACCATCAAGCCTTATAGTACCTTATTTAAAGAACCTATAATTGAGTTTGGAGTGTCTATCGCAACTATAAAAGGTAAGGAAAGCCGGAAACTCATTGAACAAGCATCCAACGGACTACTTTATGAAGGTGAAAACAGTAAGATCAAACAAATCATGTATATCTTCGAAAACAGCAAACTAGCTGGTGCTGCTGCTTTATTTGAATCCACCAAGCCCGTAGTAGAAGAGGTAGTACAATTTTACAGTGAAAGATATACCTATCTAGGTGAAGATGAAGATTTTTTTGTGTTTTCTGATGGTAAATATCTAATAGGAATAGGCGAGGATAATACACTAGGTGTGCATGCTATTTATTTACCAGTTCCTGCAACAAACACATTAAAAATAGGTTCTTTGAGTAGCCTTTTCGGCCAAAAACTAAAGGAAATAGAATTAAAAAGCATCTCCAAATAGATATACACTCAAAATGGCCATATGATCATAATGATTAATATGGCCTGCTTACCTCCAGGTATTTTCTACTAAATTCGTAATCTCTCCAACCAGCATAAACTCCTTTCTTATAAATGGGTCTAGTTTTTTAAGAAATTTCACTTGCGCTGAACTCTTTATTGTCATCAAAAGCATTAAAAACAAAAAGACTCTCATAAAGAAAAAACTACTTGAATTTTAATTTAGATCGGTATCTCTCACTGATTGGTTCGGCTCGATATCATTATCCCGCAATGCCTGATTATAACCTAAAGTATACTTAATCTTCCCCCAGGCAGTTAACATTAAAACAATATCCTCATCTTTAAGTGCTCCTGAAACCTGAGCCTTACAGTAATCTAAAAATTCTATTTCTGTCATTATATCTTGCTTTATTTACCCAGCAAATATCGCTATCTTAATCATGATTCCATACCATCAACAGATGATAAAATTACAGATCACCCTAGCCCTAATATGCTTTAGCCTCTTCGTACAGGCTCAAAAAGAAATTCAGCAATACAAATCTTATTTCGCAATTGGCAAATACAATGGTAAAAGTATTTTAGTCTTACGCCAATTTGAGGAGAATTCAATGCCTTCCTATTTGATTGTAAATCCACAAACGCTGGAAACACAAATTATTAATAGCAAAATGGCGGCGGTAAAAGCCATCACATTCCAACAATTTGAGCTATACTTAAAAAATACACCATACTTCAATGCCATACAAAGTGCAACGCAACAATCCCTGAGTCTACAAGATGCAGGAATTACACATGGCTTCCCAAAAGAAAAAGGCATTACCTTAACCATCGACCTCTGTCCTTCGCACAAACCTTTGGATAGAAACATCTTCAGTTCATTGATCACAGCATTTCAAAAATCTGAACTTCCGGTACCTGTGGCTTTATCCATTACCGGGAAATTCATGCTCAATCATTCGGCGGATATCAGTTGGCTACAAGGATTAGAAAAATCAGGGGACTTGGATATCACCTGGATTAACCATACTTACCATCACCATTACTCCCCAGGAGCCCCTTTAAATGTCAACTTTTTGATGGAACCCGGCACAGATATAAACTTTGAAATATTAGGTCTGGAACAAACCATGATTGAACGGGGATTATTACCTTCGGTTTTCTTTAGATTTCCAGGATTGGTATCTGACCAAAAATTAGTGGAAGAAGTGACCTCTTACGGGCTGATTCCTATTGGAAGTGATGCCTGGCTTGCAAAAGGACAACAAAGTCATGCAGGAAGCCTTGTCCTCATTCATGGGAATGGTAATGAACCTATTGGCGTAAACGATTTTATTAAACTCTTATCTACTGAGAAATCAACCATTAACCAACAACAATGGCTGCTTTATGATTTGAGAACCAGCCTGGAGCAAGAGTTCAATTAAAAAACAGGGTTTAAACTAAAACTGAAATACCTGCTTATGGTTATCCTATTATTATACAAATACCATCACGCCGATAATTGCTGGAATAAAAAAAATCCCCTGAATAAAAGCAGAATAGCAAGCATGATTACAAAAACGAAAGCAACCAAACATTAAAATTTACACATGGAAATTGGGATCAGTACATTTGGGGAGCTACACCCTGATCGCGTAGCAGGAAAGGCACATAATGCCCATCAAAGAGTTCAGGAATTATTAGAAGAAGTAAAGCTGGCCGACGAAGTAGGGCTCGATGTTTTTGCTTTTGGAGAGCATCATCGTGCAGATTTTGTCATCTCAGCCCCCGAAATCATGATGGCTGCAGCCGCAGCAATCACTAAAAAAATTAAATTATCGAGCTCAGTTACCGTACTAAGTTCAGCAGATCCTGTGAGGACATTTCAAAACTTTGCTACTGTGGATTTAATTTCCAATGGAAGGGCAGAAATTATTGCAGGCAGAGGTTCATTTACAGAATCGTTCCCTTTATTTGGTTATCATCTGAATGATTATGACGAACTTTTCACTGAAAAACTAGGCTTATTACTTCAATTGAATAAAGAGGAGATGATCACCTGGCAAGGAAAACACCGTGAACAAATCCACAACCGTGGAGTTTATCCCCGTCCAATTCAACCTTCAATCCCTATATGGATTGGTGTAGGTGGCACTCCTGCCTCTGCTCAACGTGCAGGTAAACTAAACCTTCCTATGGCGGTAGCCATCCTGGGCAGTCCTCCAGAACAGTTCGTACCTTTTATTAACCTCTACCGAAAATCAGCCGCAGAAGCAGGGCATGATCCAGATAAACTACAACTTGCAATTAGCTCACAGTTCTATGCCGCGGAAAACGAGCAACTGGCAGCCAACGAATTTTACCCTTCCTACGAACAACTCATGAATCGCGTAGGTAAAGACAGGGGCTGGTCGCCGATGACCAGACAACAATTTGATTACCTACGTACGGTAGGCCCATTAGTTGTAGGCAGTCCACAGCAAGCCATTGATAAGATCATGCATCAATATGAACTTTTCAAAAACACCCGATTTCTCGCACAACTAGTAACGGGTTCTATTTCACATAAACAGGTATTGAAAACCATTGAATTATTAGGAACAAAGATTGCCCCAGTCATCAGAAAAGAAACAAAAAAATAATAAAAATAGTGTTTGTCTTTCATGCGAAAAGACAAACACTATTTTCCTCAGATCAAAGGAAATTATTTCCTCAGGTGCCAGGCTTTCGGCTTTACAAAAGCCCTTAATCCCTGATGAGAAAGTGTAGCACCGAAGCCAGAATGTTTCCTGCCACTCCAGGGTAAACCTGCTGTCACCCGATCACAACAATTCCAATACCCCGAGCCAGAATCAATTTCAGAAAGAATGCGTTGAGCACGATCCCCATCAAAAGAATACACCGCAGCAGTTAAACCATAATCCGTATCTTTCATCAGGCTAATGGCTTCATCATCATTCTTTACTTTCATAATTCCAATAATAGGCCCGAAACTTTCTTCCTGCATCACTTTCATATCATTGCTCACATTAGTCAGGACCGTTGGTTCAAAATAATATCCCTTCTCTGCTCTTCTATTCCCACCACATAGCAATTTTGCTCCTTTTAATAAAGCATCCTGAACCTGATCCGCTAAAACCTCCAACTGTTCCTTTCTTGTTAAAGCCCCGATGTAAACACCTTCTTCTGTTGGCAAACCTATTTTCCAGCTTTGTACTTCTTTCAGAAATGCAGCTTCATAGGCTTCATATATCTCCTCATGAACATAAATACGTTCCACAGCACAACAACTCTGGCCATTGTTGTAAAACGCACCGTCGGCCGTCCCCATGGCCACAGCAGCTACATCTTTTACATCATCAGCAACATAAAGCGGATCCTTCCCTCCTAATTCCAGCTGACAAGGAACCATTTTCCTGGCCACTCTTTCATAAATGTGCTTACCCGTACGATAAGATCCGGTAAAATAGTAACCATCAAAATCCATGTCCAACAAAGCTTCGCCTACTTCCTTTGCACCAATAGCCGTTTTAAAAACCCCATCAGGCAATCCTGCCTTACCCCATAATTTTTCAATTTCCAAACCGGTTAATGTGGCATATTCAGAAGGTTTATACATCACGGAATTTCCAGCAATGATTGCCGGAACAAATACATTTACGCCAACCAGGTAAGGATAATTCCATGCGGAGATATTACAAATCACCCCTAGAGGCTCATAAGATATCTTTTCCTGAAGCTCCTCTGTATTGGTCACCCATTCCTCCGACAAATAACGCATAGAATTGTTCAACATCCAGGAGATGCGAGTTCCAGCTCCTTTAATTTCATTGCGCGACTGCTGTAATGGTTTCCCAACTTCTGCAGTTAACACAGCAGCTAAGTCCTCTATTTCAACTTCCAGCAACTCAAAAAAGCGCGAAACTACTTCCATTCGTTCTGCTAAACTTTTTGCTGCCCATTTCTTCTGTCCCTGACGTAGCAAAGTATATCTTTCATGTAGAGAAATCACAGTATCTTCCTCTAGGGTCTTTATAATTTCTTCTGTGGCTGGATTGATGATCTTCATTTTTGATGATTTCTGATTTCCTTAATAAAACGTTCTTTTATTTTTTGAGATAAGGGTTGATTTTCCTTTTCTGCCATTCTTTCCGGATGCCACTGCAAGGCCAACATAAAGCCATGATTCTCCTTATCCTTATACTCTATGCCTTCCACTATTCCAGATCCAGGAACTGAATAGGCATTGATCATTAGATTTTCGCCCAGGCGATCCGGATTCACCGCCTGATGGTGCGCACTATTCACCAGACCATTAACTTTCCCGGCAACCTCAGCTAATAAAGAACCATCCAATAATTTCACCTCATGAACTTTATCCAGCTCGCCCTTTTTATGAATTGCATTTTCTGGTTCTCCAATATCATCAAGAACTGCGCCTCCTTCTAAAATATTGATGTATTGCATTCCTCTGCAAATTCCTAATAACGGCAATCGTTCTGTTTTTGCATACTCATAAATTTGCCTTTCAAATTCATCTCTTTCTGGCGAGAATACCAATGGACGATGAGGATATTCTTCCGCCCCACCAGAAATCGCAGGAGTCACATCAATACCACCTGTGAGCACAAAACCATCACATTTTGCGATGTCTTCAATGTTGTCTTTTTCAAAAGAAAGTTCAAGTAACTCCAAATCTTCAGCCAGCTCAGCTGGGCTAAACCAATTCCAATAGTTTTGAAAACCAGCTTCCGTAAAACTAATTCCTATCTTTTTACGCATTTATCAAATCATTAATCTTTATGTAAACGCCATCATTCTTATAAAATTGAATCATTTAAAAGCTATTGCTCAAAATCAGATTTTGAAATCACAGTGCCTTTAAATATAAAGCTTTAAAATCTTCCCGACTCACCGGTTTAGGATTATTAGGATGCGCAAAATCTGCAAAAGCGAGGTCAGCTAAAGTATCTATATGCTCCATTGAAACTCCGATATCTCTCAATTGATGAGGAATTCCAAGCTTAGCGTTCAAGTCAAAAAGATAATCTACTACTGCCCTTCCATCCTCCTTTTTCAATTCCAATGTCTTTGCCATTCGCTTGAACCGATCTTCAAAACCAGCGATATTAAATTCCATTCCATATGGGATATTAACCGCATTTGCCAGGCCATGATGTGTATCTAATAAGGAAGAAAGCGGATGTGCCAGCGAATGAACTACACCCAAACCTTTTTGAAAAGCAATAGCCCCCATCATAGATGCCAGAAGCATTTTACTCCGACTTTCCAGGTCGGGCTGTAATGTTGCTTTAACCAATGCATCTCTAACCAAACCAATACCTTCCAATGCAATTCCATCACATAAAGGATGATAATTTTTGGCAAGAAAAGCTTCCATATTATGAGTCAATGCGTCCATGCCTGTCGCTGCAGTAATATGAGCTGGTAAGTCCATAGTCAGCACCGGATCTGCAATCACAATTTTTGCCATCAGTTTAGGTGAAAACAAAATCTTCTTTTGATGCGTCACATCATCAGAAATGATCGCACTCCTACCCACTTCACTCCCGGTACCAGAAGTAGTGGGAACTGTTATAAAATGTGGCACATCGTTGGTCACAAATACATCACCACCAATCAAATCATCATACTTGAACAAATCTTCCCGATGGTTCACCTGTAAAACAATAGCTCTGGATACATCTAAAGCAGCTCCACCACCAATTCCAATCACGCTATCTCGGGAATTTTCGTCCCAAACTGCAGTTCCTTTATAAACATCACTTTTAACCGGATTCTTATGAATGTCACTGAATACAATTACGGAGCAATGATGAGCTTCCAGATCAGCAACGATGGCCTTAAAAAAGGGTAAATCCGCAATCACAGGATCTGTTACCAATAAAGGGCGGCTTAAGCCATTAGCCTTCAAATAGGCTGGCAATTCCTGAATGGCGCCAGCTCCAAAACGAATCGTAGTCGGAAAATTAAACTGATGTATTTTATCTAAAATCATGGCTTATCGGGTTTAAATAATTTCAAAATATCTTTTCATTTCCCAGTCGGTTACTGCTTTTGCATATTGCTTACATTCCCATTCTCTGGTCAGGGTAAAATGCTCCACAAACTCAGCCCCGAATAACGAAACAGCCAGAGGCGATTCCTTCATTTTCTTCGTAGCCTCCTGTAAACTACCAGGAAGCACTCCATTAGAAATGTCTTTGTAGCCATTCCCCTGGGTTGCCGCCTTATCCAGAACCAGGTTGTTTTTGATCCCATATAGCCCTGCAGCTAAACAAGCAGAAAGCGCCAGGTAAGGATTTGTATCTGAACCTACCACCCTCGTTTCCAGGCGCGTGGTTTTAGAGTGTCCAGGCAAGGCACGAAGGGCAACCGTTCTATTATCGATTCCCCAGGTTAAAGTAGTTGGAGCCCAGGCCCCTTCTACCAGCCTTTTATAACTATTGATCGTAGGTGCAATCATTGGTAAAATATAAGGCAAACAATAAAGTTGACCTGCTATGTACGACTTCATCAGATCACTCATTTTATCCGGGTCATTGTCCTTATAAAACAGGTTATGTTTGTTTTCTTTATCCCATAAACTCTGGTGCACATGACCACTGCAACCAGGCAAATGCTCCGAAATTTTAGCCATAAAAGTGGCCATAATTCCATGCTGATAAGCGATTTCTTTCACGGCCGTTTTAAATAAAATGGCCTGATCTGCCGCTTCTAATATTCCTGCATATTTAATCGCTGCTTCATAGACCCCCGGACCAGTTTCGGTGTGTAATCCTTCTACTGGAATGCCAAATTTGCAGAGCAGTTCAAACAAAGCAGTCATATAAGTATTTTTCAGACTTCCACGCAGAATGGAGTAACCAAACATACCTGGACTTAAGGGTTGCAACTGCTGAAAATTCTTATGATGTGCTGATTCTGGTGTTTCTGCAAAATTGAACCATTCAAACTCCTGAGAGAAGTAGGCTTTAAAGCCCAGATCTTCTGCTTCCGAACGTATTTTTTGAAGCAATTGCCGCGGACAAGTATACAAAGGCTGATGCTGATCGTTGACAAAATCACCTAGAAAAAACGGGAGATCATTTTCCCAGGGAATCTTCCGAAAAGTCTGGAGATCCAATTTTACCTGTGCATCGGGATAACCAGTATGCCATCCGGTATATTTGGCATTATCATAAGCCATATCAGCCATATCCCAGCCAAAGGTTACATCGCAAAAGCCGAGTCTTCCTTCCAGGACCGATAAGAACTTCTCTGTTGAAATGTACTTTCCTCTCAATACACCATCAATATCTGCAACGGCCACTTTCACCTTAGCAGAGGGGTGTTGTTTTACATAAGCTAAAATTTCTTCTATTGTCATTTATCTGCAGATTTAAGAGTCCTATATAATAAAAAGGTAACCACCAAAATGGAGAAATAAATCAATCCAAGTTTAGGATTAAAAATGAACATAGCAATGATCGATACAGTGGCTATGCTTAAGGCAATTATTGGAAATAAGGGATAAAAACGTAATCGGAATGGGCGGGGTAAATCGGGTTCTCTTTTCCTTAAAATCATAATGGAGATCATAGAAATGATATAAAGGGTAAGTGCGCCAAAGACAGACAGGATAATAATTTCTGAGGTTTTTCCGGAGAGCAGCGCCAGAATACCGATCAGCATATTCCCAATCAGGGCATTGGCAGGCGTATGGAACCTCGGAGAAATTTTTCCTAGAAATGAAGGAATATGATGCACCCGTCCCATTTCATAAGTGGAGCGCCCTGCTGCCAGAATCAATCCATGAAAAGAAGCGATGAGTCCAAACAAGCCCACTGTAATCAGCAAATGATACATCAAATGACTATCTCCGGTGATTTTTGCTAAGGCCAGAGGTAATGGGGAATCCGAGGTCTCTCCATTTAACCCGTTTTTATAAACAATGGCCTCCCAACCAGCTATTCCAGTTGCTGCAACAAAAACCAGCACACACAAGATCGCCAGTGTCAGAATTGCCCAGCCAAATCCTCTGCTGATATCTCTTTGTGGGTTCTTAGTTTCTTCCGCAACATTAGCGATTCCTTCTATCCCCAGAAAAAACCAGATGGCAAAAGGGATAGCCGCAAACACACCTGTCCAGCCATTTGGCAAGGCATTATGACTTAGATGCTGCATTTCAAACTTTGGCAATGCCAATCCTGAAAACAACAATAATTCAGCAACTGCAAAAATGGTGATGAAGACCTCAAAAGATGCCGCAGCTTTTACGCCATAAACATTGAGTGCTGTGAAAATAAAATAGATGGCGATTGCACTAGTCAGGATCGGAACCTGAGGAAAGAAAGCATTAAAATAGGCACCGATAGCAAATGCGATTGCTGGCGGTGCCAATATAAATTCAACAATTTGGGCAATACCGGCTATAAAGCCGATATTTTGCCCCATTGCTTTGTTTGCGTAGTCAAACACGCCACCTGCTTTTGGTATTGCACAGGCCAACTCTGCATAACTAAAAGTAAAAGTAACGTACATCAGCATGATGGCGAGTGTGGCAATCGCCATTCCTCCGGTCCCTCCTTTTTCAAGACCGAGATTCCACCCGAAATACATACCTGAAATGACATACCCTACGCCAAGGCCCCATAACATAAAAGGGGTAAGTGTTTTCTTTAAACCTTTATTTGGCGTCATAGGCATATATTTTTTTAACTATTTACATGAATTTAAGGTATTATAAATATAACATAAAATCTTACTTCAAGATCCACATGACCTGATTAACATCATCATTTCCACCATATTGACTTTGAATTGCAGCCGACACGTTAGCGGAATTATAATCCAGTTCATTACCTGGGTAAAGCCAACGTAAAGGAAAGTTAGTAGTTGGTGTATTTAAATTAGTGCCACTGTTCAAAGTAAACACAGGATAACCAGTTCTTCTGTTCTCGGTCCATGCACTGTATTTCCCACCATGTAAGAAGTTCGCCACATACTTTTGAGTAATGATTTGTTCGATCTGACGTTCGGTACTACCTGCCAGTGCAACACCAGCGGTAGCAGGGAAAGCATTAATATAGCTAGGATCCATCTTCATGTTGTGGTTATAATCTACCAAATCAGGCGTACTGGCCATTACAAAATTCATAGAGCTGCTAATCCCCGCCGCATAATAGCTTTGAGCAGTAGCGCCCGTAATCCAACCTCTTACGCTGGCTTCAGCCAGGATAAACTGCAGGTCCCAGTAACTGAACAAACTCACTGCCTCTGCATTTACCAATTGTACATATCGGTTATTTAAATCCGCATAGTCTTTCCCTACCCTCCGCGTTTGCAGACTAGAAAAAGCATCAGAAGGCTCCACACCTGGATACGCATCATAATCTGAGGCTAAAAGGCCTGCAGTGATTTTCACTGGAGAAGGTTTAGCATAGTAAAACAAACGCTGATCTTTTAAGGCCTTCATAGGAGCAAGTAAAGTATTCGAAAGCATGGTATAATTAGACTTCACGAATGAGTTTCCAGAACCCGCAGGAACATCAGACCAAGGGTAATTTTGTCCAGCCACATTGTTATAAGCCAAAGCAAAATTATCATTGTAATTACGCATTAAGGGACGATTGGCAAGAATGTCATTGAAGCGTTGTAAAACCTTTAAATCTACATCTGCCGTTTTTTTATAGAGGTTGATCAGTACATGAAGTTCAAAACTATTCACCAACCTTCTCCAGTTATCGACTTTACCTCCATAAATAGGATCACCATCAAAATTTGCACCTTCAGAAAACAATTGATTGGCCTGATCCAGCTCATTCAAAATTCCTAAAAACACTGTTTTCTGCGCATCATACTTAGGCTGTAACACCTTTTCACTTTCTCCTTTGATCGCATCTGTGTAAGGGATATCACCTACCTGCATACTGGCGATAAAAAACTGCCATGCCCTGATAAAGTGTCCCAAAGCCTGATAAGATTTTCTCAAGCCATCACTTGTTGCATATTTTTCCATAGGAGGAATGTTGCGTAACAAGGTCAGGCGACTAAAATCGGCTCTATTTAGTTTATTGTATTGGAAGTTTTCCTGTCCCTCTCCCCAGGTAAGGTATTTAGCCAGCAGGAAGGGCTGCATAAACCCCTTCTGGCCCCCGATTTCCGATTTGGTCACTTCCAGGATCATCCCGGTTGCCAGGATTGAAGAACTTACTTCTGTGGTTCTATCTGGGTTTGAATTGATATCTTCAAACTTCTTACAACCAGCGCTTACTATTGCCAACATGGGCAAAATTGCTATATATTTTAAAACTCTAGTTTTCATATGAGTATATTTTTATTTATTGGTTAGAAGCCTACTTTAAAATTGAAACCCAACATACGTTGCGATGGTGAATTCAGGTTCTCTGTATCCACATCTGGATCTGAGTATTTAAAATTGGTCCACATCCATAAATTTTGGCCAGTCACAGAGAAAGAAGCTCTTTTCAATCCCAATCTGTTGATGAATTTAGGTGCAAAACTGTAGCCCAGCGACAACTCACGGAGTTTAACAAAAGACTCATTTTGAATCCCTTTATCTCCACCTCTAAATTTCTGTGCATAATCCTGATAGCCCACCTGTACATCATTAGGAGCATATTGACGTGTGTCAGTAACTACCTGACCGTATTTATCAAAAACTACTGCACCAGAAATCACTTTAACCCCTTGCCCAATAAAATTATTTTTACCATTCACAACCTGATCATAACGATATTGGTTATCGGAATCAGGATTAGTGCCGGTATCCCACATCTTATCATACATGTAATTGTACATCAGACCGCCAATCCGACCATCAACATTCACATTCAGATTCCAGTTTTTATACCTGAAACTATTGATGAAGCCAAAACTAAAATCAGGATCACTATAGCCATATTTTTTATTATAATCACTATTCACTGGAGAGCCATTATTGAAGATCACATTGCCTTGAGGATCTCTCAACCAGTAATTTGCTTTATAAGTATCCAGTCTTTCCCCTTTTTTAGTCCATAAATCATCTGGAGAATATAAAGGGTCCAGATCAACGTAATAGCGGTGTTGCTGAGCCCAGTTCATCGTGGCATACCATTCAAAATCTCTGCTTTTAATCACAGATCCATCTACGGTGATCTCAATACCACGACGTTCATATGTTTCTTTAGTATTGACAATTGCCATACTGAAGCCACTTGAATTCGGTAAATAAGCAGTATTTCCTCGTTCTAGCAGATCAGTTTGACGGTTATAATAATACTTATTAAAGTAGGCAACGTCAAAATGCAGTCGTTTCTTAAACAGGTAACCTACTGCACCAATTTCCCAGGTACGTTGCGAACTTGGCAACAAACCATCGCCCAACAGGTAGTTCGGGTAACTCGCCGAGTTTAAATTATTCCATGCCGCAGTCTTAGTACTGTACACACTATTGATCGCATAAGGATCAAAAGCATTTTTAAAGATAGTCCAGGAACCACGAAGTTTAAACATGTCTACTACCTCTGGTAATTTTACCAATTCGGAAACCACAACACTGGATCCTAAAGAAGGATAGAAGTAATCTCTGGACGACTTTGGTTGCGCAGAATTCCAGTCATTTCTACCTGTGGCCTCCAGGAACACTGCATCGTTCCAGCCAATAGAAACCCGGCCAAAAAGACTATTGATTTGTCTGGCTTTATGATATGGACTGAGTGTTGGTGGCTCCACCGATCCTGCCAGGGAGAAGAACGTTGGTGAAATCAAACCATTTTTGGTGGTGGCTTTCAGTCCCTCATCAGAGAAATAATAAACAGTTCCACCCGCCAATGCATCAACAGACCATTTATTCAATTTCTTTTTATAGGTTAAGATCAGGTCATCGTTAGTGCTGAATCCTGAGGTATTATTGATACTATACATCCCTCTTGCATTCCATCCCCCTCTGGTAGAGAAAATATTTGCCGTTGGGTTACGCATGGTCTCTGAGTTATTGTAATTGTCGTAACCCAAACGCAACATCAAATTAAAGTCTTCGTTGAACTTATAGTTTGCAGTTACATTTGCATTAACCGTATTCTCTGTTTTTCCGTTTAGCTTTTCATTTGCGATTAAATAAGGATTATCATACCAGTTGGTGTACATCCAGTTCTGTGTCTTATTAGGTACTACCCAATAATCCTTATAATCACGAATATCGTATTCAGTACCGGTCCACATCACCAACTGATAAAGGTAGCCCTGGTTGTCATATCCTCCACCCCATATCTGTGGCGCATTACGTTTACTCAAACCGAAATGGCTTTCAATTTTAAACTTATCATTGATTCTAATCTCACCTCCCGAGGTTAAATTCACCATATTGAGCTTCTGGTTTGGAAATTGTCCTTTGTTATAAATATGATTTAAGCCAATTCTAAAACTTCCATTTTCTCCAGTCTGGGCAATAGATATGTTATTATTGGTAATGATACCAGTATTCATAAAGTTCTTTAGGTTATCTTTCCCTACAGAAACCAATGGACGATTATCTTCAAATTGTTTAGTCGCCGGATTCCAATCTCTGGCAGTGTTACCTGCATCTAATCTTGGTCCCCAAACGTAATCGTTATCAATCACCCCATTTTGTCCACGACCATAGGAACTCTGTACTTTTGGAACAGCCAGATAACCTAGCTGAAACATGGTGTTACTATTGAGATCAACAGAAAAACCTTTACCTGCGGCACCTTTTTTTGTCGTAATCAATAATACACCACCGGGTGCACGTGAACCGTACAAAGCGGATGCTGTGGATCCTTTTAATAAATCCATACTTTCAATATCGTCAGCAGGAACATCACGCAGGGTCATATTTCCATAAGGAACTCCATCAATGACCAATAGTACATCTTCACCCCTAAGTTCCAGTTTTGGTTTAGCATTAAATTCCGTAGAATTCTTCACCACCAAACCAGCCACCTGTCCGGTTAATGAAGTTCCAAGATCAACCCCCTTTACCGTCTGCACCTTATCACCTGCAATCTTTTGAACCGCATAACCCAATGATTTCTCTGAGCGTTTCACACCTAAAGCGGTAACGACCACCTCAGAAAGATCTTGTTTTTGTGCCTCCAATACCACAGTGAGTACCGCAGAAGAGGAAGATATGGTAAGCTCTTTAGTGGCAAAACCTAAGTATTTCACAACTAAAACATCTCCTACTTTCGCATTAATTACAAAATCACCAGATGTAGTTGAAGAAGCTCCTTCTTTGGTACCTTTCACCATAATGGAGGCACCTGGCAATGGATTTCCGGCGGTATCCACCACTTTCCCTTTTATTTGAACCAAAGCCTGAATTTCCGTAGCTCTAACAGGAATTAGCTCCAATGGTTTCTTTTTGATCACTACAGTCTTGTTCAGGATCATATAGGTATAAGGTCGATCCTTAAAAATCTGGTCTAATGCTTCTTCTAGTCTTACTCCAGCTAATTCTACACTAATCAAGCCTTCTTTCTTGATCATTTTATTGTTGTAGAAGAAACTATATCCACTTTGTTTTTTAATGCTTTCAAAAATCGTATTGAAGGTGGTATTTCTTTTCGAGAGTGTAATTCTTTGGGAAAATCCATCTGCAGATACCTGAAGGCAGCAAAAGAAGATTAAAATTACGGTGAGTTTCATGGCCAATATGGTCTGAGTTGTGCAAAGCCGCCTCATAAAAGAGGCTTTACTACATGAGTTTAAATTCATATTTTTGAATGTTTTGGTTTATTCATTAATTATCCAATAAGTTTTTTTTGAGGTCAACCGGAACAATGTTCCTCTCTGAGATGATCGGATGGGTGCAATCAGGGCCCTGTTGCGAGCAGGGTCCTGTTTATTCCTTCATCACATGTTGTTTTGCAGGTATTTATTTTTCCATAAGCGATTGAGGTTGGTTTAGATTTCGGTTACAGGATTTTATCTTTCTATTTTTTAACAATGAGTTTATTTCCATCAATCTTAAATTGAGTTCCCTCAAAAGACAACATTTTTAGTACTTCAGATAGCTTAATTCCTCTGGGAATATCTCCCATAAATTCATCATCAGCACGATCTACTTCATAAATCACCTCCACATCATACCATCTTGACAATTGTCGCATCACCGAATGAAGGTTATCTTTTTCAAAATGGAAAAATCCATTTTTCCAGGCCATTACCTGTGCTATATTCGCATTACTTATCGTAATATTCCCTGATCCGCTTCGGCGTACGTTAGCCTGTTGCCCTGGCTTCAACACCATCACATTGCCTGCAAAAATTTTCACGCTTCCTTCCAGAAGTGTGGTTTTCAGTTCCTCCTCATCGGAATAAGAATTGATGTTAAAATGCGTCCCCAGCACTTGTACCTGCTGTCGGGCTGTAGACACGATAAAAGGAAGTTTTTTATTTTTTGCTACTTCAAAATATGCTTCTCCCTCCAACTCTACTTTACGTTGACTTAAATGAGCAAATGAGGTTGGAAATTTTATTGAAGACGCTGCATTCAACCACACTTTGGTTCCATCAGGAAGATAGACCTGATACATACCTCCCCTAGGCGTACTAATCATATTAAAACCTGGATTTTTAACCTCAGAATCTATAATTGAATAAACCAGCTCACCATTTTTACTTTTCGAAATATTTACTCCGCTTTGTTTGGCCAATACGCCGTTATTGGCATCAGTAAGTGAAATTTTTGAACCATCAGACAAAGTCAATGTGGCTTTATTCCCACCAGGATCTGCATCATTGCGATGAACAGCAAGATCGGAAGTCGCAGAACTGAGATCGTTTTGGAAATAGAAATACCCGGCTACAGCACAGATTACAATAATCGCGGCAGCGGCAGCAATGGCTTTTGGCCATAACAATTTTGACTTTTGGGTTTGGATAAAATCCAATTCATCTGCTTCAGTAATTTCAGCACCTGCGTTCCAGGCGCGAGACAAATGATCATCCAGCTTACCTGCTCCTAATAATTCCGTAAAAAGTTCAAGCTCCTGATCTGTCAGTTGTTTGTTTAGATAACGCTGAACAAGGGCTTCATAAAATTCATTCTCTTCCATAGGATGTCCATTCAAATACTAAGACAATATTTAAGGGTAGCCAGGGTAGCAGAAAATCATTTATTTTTTTATGATTTCAGGAAGAGGGTCAAAAGGATACTTAAAGAGATGCCAAGGTCCTTTTTTACGGAAGCACTCAATATTTTCATGGAGCTGACCATGTGATTTTTAACGGCATTTCTGGAAATCCCCATTGCAAAAGCAACTTCATCATAACTTTTTCCTTCCTGCCTGCACAATCTAAAGATTTCCCTTGTTCTATAGGGGAGTTCCGACAATGCTTTATTCAGGAAATTCAAATACTCTTTGCTCAGCAATTCTTCTTCAGTCTCATTTCTTTGCTCTACGAAACTACCGATAACTTCAGCCATCGCTACATCAAATCGCATGGCCTTCTTAAGACTATTTAAGGTGTGATTTCTAGCCATAATCAAAAGATAAGCCTTAATCGATTTCACCTCATCAAGTTTTGATTTACATTGCCATACCTTAATAAAAACCTCTTGAGTTAGGTCATCTGCCAGATCTGAGGAATTCACAAACCTTTTGATGTAAGCAGTAATCATCTGACTATAACGATCATATAATGCCGCAAAAGCAGACTCCTCTCCTGCTATTAATTTAGCCTGAAGTTCCTGATCAGAAATGATGTTTTTTGCTTGCATTTACGAGCCCCTAAACTAAAATATCAAAATTAAATCAATGTAACCCCATTGTTTTTAAATTAACAATTCCAATCATCGAATCCCCCTCAAAAAGAAATGCTGAATTACTGTAGCGTTTAGTTATCCTTTTACGTTTGTTTAAATGCACGCTAGATTACGTTACCGGAGGAAGGCCCATACCTTTCTCTGGTTTCTTTTTCCGAACAGCGATGTTTTTAGCTCCTGGATTATCCCCCTCTCCCTTCTCTGACAGCAGACAAATCCCTATATTTACCAAAAAACCTTATTTTATGTTAGCTCATCACGTTTTATTCTGGCTAAAAGCCGACACTACCGAAGATCAAAAAGCAGCCTTTAAAAGCGGACTTGAATCATTAGAAGCAATTGAATCGGTAGAGGCTTTCCATATTGGTACTCCTGCCCCTATCGAACGCGCAGTGGTAGACACCAGCTATACTTTTTCATTAATCTTGTTCTTTTCAGATCTTGCAGGACATGATGTATACCAGGTTCATGACTTACACAAAGCATTTTTAGATGAATTCCGTGGTCTTTTTGAGAAAGTAATCATTTATGATGCACAATAAACACTAAATACGGATACCGTATCTTTAAATTACCCGGGTAAATCAACATCCGGAGAAAACCATACCGCAAATCATTGTTTTTCTCCGGAATACCTACATACTCGAATCAATCACTTCATTAAGTCTTAAACCATGAGTTCATTTCAAGAAATAATCCAATCCGGCACACCAATACTAGTAGATTTTTATGCAGATTGGTGTGGTCCATGTAAAACCATGAACCCCATAGTACAGGAGGTGGCCAGGATTACCGAAGGAAATGCCCGTGTCATTAAAATAAACATTGATAAAAATCAGGCCGCTGCACAAAAATACAATGTAAGGTCAGTTCCTACATTTATGGTCTTTAAGAATGGAGAAATTATCTGGAGACATTTCGGAACGATTGATCAAATGACGCTACTAAAACAGCTCTCTATTTAAGAAAACATCAGCATTAAATCCTTCCTTGGTATTATTCCATTTGTCTGGATCGGTACTCATCCGGATGTGTTGAAGAGAGGTCTAAAAGGCAAAATCCTTTCCAACCTCTCCTCATCCTTAAGCGCTGATTCCATCATGAAGATGTTTTCATTTTGTTTACTTCAAGATTTTCTTTATTCTGATCAATCAAATTATGAATGCGTTGAACCGTTGCTGCAGATCTCAAACCATCTTCAGGGGTATTCATTACATAATCCAGCAACTGATTAATACTGCTTGTTGCCACATGAATTCTGGAATCTGAGGCGGCATAATAAATAAATACCTTCCCGTCTTCATCAGCAATCCAGCCATTACTAAAAACAACATTAGATACATCGCCAATCCGTTCCGAACCTTCTGGCGCAATAAAATAGCCCGCAGGCTTATGAATCACCAGACTCAGGTCATTAAGATCCGTCATGAACACATAAAGCACGTACCTTAGTCCGGCAGCCGTGTTCCTAACCCCATGGGCCAGGTGTAACCAACCATACTTCGTTTTTATAGGTGTTGGTCCTTGCCCGTTTTTGGCCTCATACACCGTATGGTACTCTTTTTTATCGATCACCAATTCTTCTGGAATCTCTGCGTTTTCAATAGATTCAGAAAGCCCAAAAGCAATTCCTCCCCCATTACCTGCTTCAATGAAAGAATCTTGTGGACGCGTATAAAACGCATATTTACCATTTACAAATTCAGGATGGAGCACCACATTTCGCTGTTGGTCAGAACTTGTTTTCAAATCTGCCAGGCGTTCCCAGCTCAGTAAATCTTTACTGCGAATAATTCCACATTGTGCCAAAGCCGCCGACTGGTCGCCTTCACTTGCTGTTGGATCTCTTCTCTCTGTACAGAACAGACCATATACCCAACCATCTTCATGTGCAGTTAACCTCACATCATATACATTGGTATCGGGTAATTCTGTTTCAGGAATCACCACTGGATACTCCCAGAACTTAAACTGATCAATCCCATTGTCGCTCTCTGCAATCGCGAAGAAAGATTTCCTGTCACTCGCCTCTACTCTGGCCATCAGCAGGTACTTGTTGTTCCATTTGATCGCTCCGGCATTAAACACTGAATTGATCCCAATCCTTTCCATCAGGTAAGGATTACTTTCTCTGTTCAAATTATAACGCCAATAAAGTGGAGTATGGGCAGCCGTTAACACCGGATTTTCATATCGGTTGAAAATACCATTTCCTAAGTCTTCAGATTTGTTTCTGCGCGTAAGTAAAGACTGATGGGCTAGGGAGAGCTCCTCCAGTCTTTTTTCGTAATCCATCATATATTTCTATTAATCTTCGAGTTTATTCCACCAGGTTCTTTTCAAAATGAATACAATAAGCGCCAGTATAGCTATGGTAATCATTAAAGGAATTTTCATCATTAAAATCAGGTACATCGGCAATAAGGTGAGGCACAACTGCGCAATAATGCCCAGTACCACATTGAACATATCCCTGCCAAAATTCTTATTCGCTTCAAAGGAAGGATCATCCTGTAAGACCATTTCATGAACAGGGCCCCAGAATCCCCATGGACGTACCGTACGGTAAAAACTTTTCAATGTAGCTTCATCTGTAGGCGGAGCCATATAAGTGCCCAGTACTGAACCAGCCAGCGATAGCAGGAACAACAGAGGGAAGTAATACAGGAATTCCACACCTGAAAAAAATCTGGTAAATATCAGTGCTGCTGCTATACCTGTAAACATGCCCCAAAAAAAGCCATTGGAATTGAATCGCCACCAATGCCATTTCAACACATTTGCAGCGATATATCCACCGTATAGAGCAGATACAATCCATTGCAATACACTATTTACATCCCTGGCAAAAAAACCGAGGGTAATACCCAATACCACCACAATTACACCGGATAAGTAATTCATGGATATGATTTTTTTATTGGAAGCAGTTGGATTCATGTATTTGAGGTACACATCGTTTACGATATAAGCCTGTGCAGCATTCAGAGTACCGCTAAAAGTCCCCATAAAAGCCCCCAGCAAACCTGTCAACACCAATCCAAATAGGCCAACCGGAACAAAACTATTGATACTTGCCGGCAAAATCCTCTCATAATCTATCGCTCCATCCATCCCTTTCAGGTTCATTTGATCATAGTAAAGAATCCCCAGAACCGTTAAGCCTACAATAAGAGAATAGCGGATTGGCAACAATACAATAGATACAAAACCACTCATTTTACTCGCTTCTTTAGGCGATTTTGTAGACAGAATCTTTTGCATATCATAATTTGGCGGAGGGCCTGCAAGGGAAGCAAACACCCCTTTAAACAACATCATCATAAAGAAAATGCTGAAAAGCGAATAACCATCACTTTCTATTTTTTTATTGACATCACTGATGATGCCTGTCCAGTCGAGCTCTAAATGCGTTCCGAAGAAAGGACTATCCCAGCCTTTTGGCACATTCAGATGCTGACCATGCAGGTTCATCATGGCAATCACGGCAATAGAAATACAAACTACCGTCATGATGGCATATTTAATCATATCGCCAAACACGATACCATGCATCCCACCAAGAATGGAATAAAACATGGCAAAAAGCGTGAATATAATCCCATAAAAATGAGGGACATAATGAGGCGAAACTTCAAATGGGACATAGGCTTTGACAAAATCCCATGGAATAAAAATCTCTACAAACTTACCGAGGCCGATAAAACCATATGCCAGGAAACCCAAACAACTCAATAAGGCAAAAGCCACCACCACTTTATGAGAAGCATCAACCCCTCGTCCCTTCAGTCCGAATCTGGTAGACAACCATTCTGCACCCGTAGTGGCATTTGACCGTCTCAACCATTTAGACAAATACATCATTAAAAAAACCTGATTGAATACCGGCCATAGCCATGGAATCCAAATGCTTTTCATACCATATACAAAGCAGAGACTCACCATCCACATGGTGCCGCTTATATCAAACATATCAGAGGCATCACTCAAACCCAGCTTATACCAGGGCAAGGATTTCCCCCCCATAATATAACTCTGGTTATTTTCCTTTGCCTTTTTACGGTACCAAAAGCCAATAATAATTGTACTAATCAGATAAGCGATGATAATGAGAACATCAATCAGTTGAAACTTCATAAAATCAAAACTATACTATTTCCGCATACAGCTTCAATACTATTTTAACAAATATTTGTATTCACCAAACAAAAAGACTCATTACTACCTCATTAATACTAATTTAACCTAGTACTATTTTAACATAAACCTAATTCATTCCGAACACATTTGTTATATTTATATGATGTCAAACAACATAGTCAGGGAAATAACCCCATTAACGCAAAGCGATTGCTTTACTATCTTTTCCAGAACTAAGAAAGAATTCGACTTCCCTTTACATTACCATGAGGAATACGAACTGAATCTGATTTTACATGCAAAAGGAGCCAAAAGAATTGTGGGTGATCACATTGATGTGATTACAAACGCGGATTTGGTATTTATTGGACCAAACCTGTACCATGCCTGGTTTACGCATCAATGTAATAGCGAAGAAATTCTGGAAATCACCATTCAGTTTCACAAGGATCTTTTTGACGACAGGTTTCTCAAAAGAAATCAATTGAGTTTCATTGCCAATATGTTTGACCGTGCGCAAAAAGGAATCTTATTTGCGCCAGATACCATTGAAAGATTGACCCCAAGAATCCTTTCTTTAAATCAGAAAAAAGGTTTTGATTCTGTATTAGAACTGTTTTCTATTCTCCATGACCTCTCCATTTCCAGAAATATGCGCACTTTATCAAACTCCAGTTTCAACAATGAGCAATTCAATTACAATAGCAGGAGAATAGAAAAAGCATTTGATTACATGAATGCGAATTACCATCATGTGGTTTCATTGGAGGAGGTTGCCAAAGCCGCAAATATGCCGGAGGTGTCTTTTAGCCGATTTATCAAAAAAAGAACAGGAAGCACCTTTATTGATAGTCTCAATGAAATCCGCCTGGGGCATGCTACAAAAATGCTGATCTCCAGCACACAAACCATTTCTGAAATCGCTTACAAATGTGGGTTCAACAACATTTCCAATTTCAACCGGATATTCAAAAAAAAGAAATGCTGTACACCAAAAGAATTTAGAGATAGTTTTTCCGGAACGCGTTCCTTTATATAAAAAATTGATATTTCTAATTCAAATTGAACTTATCATTTTTCACCTGCACTACATTGGAGGCAGAAATAATACCTACCACCAGAATCCCAATCAACACGGCCAATGCGATTTGTAAAGTCGAATACAGTTTACTTCTGGAAACCATAGATTCAGAACTTTGAATCAGCTCCTGACCTACCTGCGTTTGGATCCTCATCAGCTCCGTAACTTTTTGCAGGGTTTGCCTTGACGTTTCCCGCCCTACGGTCTCAAAAAGTTTCCGACCATCTTCAATACTATGCGTTTCACTCAATGAAATTACATTTTGCTCTGTCGCTATGGATTTGACCAATCTGACTTTCAATTCTGCCAATTGCAACTTTTCCTGCTTCACCAAAAAGGTCTTTTCATACTTTTTCATGAGTGAATCTATCGTGCTATTGAACTTTTCAAACTGACTTTTCAATAATTTGACATCTTTTTTATCCGGGTTTCCAGAATAAAGAAAACTATCCAACATATATTTCTTAGCAAAGATGCGCTCTGAGATGTAGAACAAATCCGTCGCCGGAATCAATCGGTCATTATACATAGACACAAAAGACTCATTCATGCTTTTCACACTTTTATCTTCCAGAAACCTGATCAAAATCGTACAGGCCATAATCGCAAAGAGAAATGTAGCGATTTTCATTTTCTGTTTTAAGGAATAAGCAATTTTCATAGCGTTCTGAATATTTAGCGTTATTTAATCTTCTAAAGGACTAACAAAAAGATTTGGAGCAAAATTTACTAAAAATAATTCTCTTTTTGCCCTGGTCACACCAGTATATAACCAACGTAAAAAATCGAGGTCGATCATATCTTCTGTTAAATAGCCCTGATCTACAAAAACAGCATCCCATTGCCCGCCTTGTGCTTTGTGACAAGTCACTGCATAGGCGAATTTTATTTGCAATGCATTATAATAAGGATCCGCTTTAATCGCATTAAACCTTTCTTTCTTATTGGTTATATGTTCGTACTCTACATTAAGGGCTTCAAATAATTTGTTACCCAATTCATAGGAAAGATTCGGCGTTTCCGCAGTCAAGGTATCCAGCATCACTTTACAAGTGATTTGTCCGGCATCAGGAAAATCCATAAACTCCAGTGCGACTTCTGCAAAACGGAAACCAAATTGTTCTTCTGTGCCCCTCACCCGTACGATTCTTGCCATATCGCCATTGGCGATAAAAGCAGCTGATTCATTATCAGGAAGCCAGAAATAATTATTCTTCACCACCATGATCTGATCGCCACCGGTCAGCTCTTCCTCACGATAAAGTAATCTCGCACGGATCTGTTGGTTGTATACATTTGCTGATTTATTTGATCTGCAAACTACCAAACTATTCTCTATCCCAAATTTACTATAAGCATACTCCAATCCTTCCACCAGCTTTAAACCTGTCATCCTGAAAATATCTTTGTATCCTGTGGTGATAAATTTTGGCAATTCAATTTCATCTGCCTCTTCAGATGAGCCTTCATTGATCAATTTCCGTAACATAGTGGCATTGGCGAGAATCCCGGATGCTTTCTCTTGTCTGACAACCTCCTTAAGTTCTACTGCAGAAACCGACATTCCAAAATTTGCAGCCATATATTCCTTATTCAATGCCGGACTGTCGATACTTCCCACAGGTGGTAACTGTGCTGTATCTCCAACAAAAATCGCCGCGCAGTTTTTTTGATTGTATACATATAACATCAAATCCCTCAAAAATGAAGAAGCAGTCTGCGTGTTCCATTCATCTGCAATCATGGAGGCCTCATCAATGATAAACACGGTATGTTCTGCCAAATTAGGTGCAATCTGAAAAGACATTTCGGTAGATACCGCAGATTTTTTTCTATAAATTCTCTTATGAATAGTGAGTGCTTTACGCCCGGTATAATTGCTCATCACCTTTGCTGCGCGCCCGGTTGGCGCCATTAACACGGCCTTAAAGCCGAATTTCGGTAATGCTTTTACCAATGCGCCAACAGAAGTTGTCTTTCCCGTCCCAGCATAACCCCGCAATATAAAACACTGATCATCTAAGCCTTGACTTAAAAAAGCAGCCATTTTCTGACAAAAAACCAGCTGTTCAGCCGTCGGTGTAAATCCGTAAGACTGGGCTATAATTGATGCTTTATCCATTTAACAAAGATGCAATGGTGATGTTATAGAAAAAAGGATTAATTTTGATCTTAAATAATTTGATACAGATGAGCCATAAAAACAGCATTTTATTAGTTGATCCCGAATTTGATCCTAGTACTGCTCCAGACTGCAATTTGTTGTTAAAAATCACCGCAGATAGCTTTTCCTATGCCATTATTGACAAAACCAGCAACCAGTTAAAAGCGGTTTATGATCAGCAGGAATCCAGGAACATTCCCCATGATCTTGCTGTAAAATTAAAAAATGACAGTTATTTAAATCTGCCATTCAAAGACATTAAGGTTGCAGTATACAGTGAAAACTCGATCTCCATTCCAACTGAATTATTCGATGCCAAAAATTTAAATCAATATGCAAAATTCTTTACCGAGGTACCATCAGACAACCTCTATGTAAGGCCATTTGCACAGTATGGATTCACTTCTATTTTTACGCTTCAGCGTTTTATGGATGAGACTTTAACAGATACGCTGTTGACCTGCAAATTATTTGACCAGGTTGCGCCAATACTGGCTATGGTTCAGGATAAAGGAAAGAAATCACTAATCCTTGACTTTACTGCAGCTTCTTTTACTGCCGTACTTACAGCAGGAGAAAAATTCATTTTCCGCAACTGTTATGAAATTGAAAATGCGGAAGAATTTAACTATTATCTGTTGTTACTGATTCAGCAAATACAAATCGACCTCATTGAGACTGAGGTATTATTAAGCGGTATCATCCATGAAGATGATGCCTATTACCAATGTCTGGAAAAGTACTTCAGGAACATCACATTTAACACTCCCTTAAGTGATCAGGTAGATCACAAAATTTTAGAAGACATGCCTGCTCATTATTACAGCAGCTTGCTAGCACTGGATATATGCGAATAATTGGCGGTACATTAAAAGGCATTCGATTCAATGCCCCGGAAAGCTTACCGGTAAGGCCCACTACAGATATGGCCAAAGAAGCACTTTTTAACATTCTTTACAATACTTACGATTTTGACAGCATCAATGTGCTTGATCTTTTCTGCGGAACAGGAAATATCAGCTTTGAATTCGCCTCAAGAGGTGCAAAAAACATTACTTCCGTAGATAAACATTCCGGATGTGTGTTTTGGGTAAAATCGGTGATCGCCAAATATCAACTGGATGCGATAGAGGTACAGAAAGCCGATGTATTCAAATTTTTGGAGACGCATAAAAAATCTTATCAGATCATTTTTGCAGACCCGCCATATGACCTGCCTACCATCCCTAAAATCCCTGAATTGGTGATCAATAACAACCTGCTAACCGATAACGGCTTATTGATTGTAGAGCATCCTTCCCTGTTAAAGATGAATGCATTACCAGGATTTAAAGAAACCAGAAGATATGGGAACTCCTCCTTTAGCTTCTTTGAAAAAGTAAAATAAGAATTCGACAGCGCCACGTAAATATATGTGGCGTTTTCATAAAATATAAACAGATGAAAATCGCCCTTTTTCCAGGATCATTTGACCCCATTACCATTGCCCACGTAGACATTCTGAAACGTGCCTTACCATTATTTGATAAAGTAGTGGTGGGTATTGGATTAAATAGTTCCAAACAGAGCTATCTTTCTGCTGAAAAGCGGGAAGAAATTGTAAAAACAGTGTTTGAATCAGAGGCAAAGGTGGATGTTCAGCTTTATGAAGGCTTAACTGTAGATTTTTGCAGGAAGATCAATGCGCAGTACATGGTGCGGGGGATCCGTTCTGTCGGAGATTTTGAATACGAACGCGCCATCGCACAGATCAACCAGACGATGATGCCAGAAATGGAAACCATCTTTATTTTGAGTAAACCTGAATATTCGGCAATTAGCTCTACCATCGTCCGTGATATCCTAAGAAATCACGGAGATGTGAGTCAGTTTTTACCTCAAAACGCTATCCCCTTCCTGTAGTAAGGAACCTACTTCCAATACCTGGATAATTGATGGATAAGTGTTGATGAGTACAGGTGCCAGCTCAAATTTACTTAGCCACCTGGCCTTTGTAATACCTTCTTCTTTTTGGGGAATCAATTTTGGTTCTCCTTTTACAGTCATGCTATACCACTTGGTTTTCTTTAATACCAATTTTGAACCCATCGGATAAACATGGTAAGTCTTACAAAGCTTTTCATCATTACTGTAAATCATCACTCCGCATTCTTCTTCCACCTCCCTCAAGCCAGCTTCCCTCATTTTTTCTCCTTTTTCCACCTTTCCTTTTGGCAGATCCCATTTTTTATTCCTGAAGATAAACAGGTAATTTCCTTTGGCACTTTTCACCAATCCTCCAGCAGCCTTAATCAATGTCAGGTTATTTTTAATTTGTTTAAAAAGCGCCTTAGGATCTGCGGTCAGCAATAAAAAATCTGAGTTAACATTTGAAGGTAAATTCTTATAGAACAATTTGAAATCAAAACTTTCAACACTTAATTCCTGGATTTCCTTTTCCTGAACAGGCTTAGAATCCGCAATAAACAAAGTGTTGTCGTTGATATAAATACTGTATTTTTTCATGCTTAGCGCTTAAAATGCTTTAATTACAGGTCGTAAAATTTCCTTAGAAAAAGCAGACCCCTCTGAATGGTATTCTAAAGGGGTTTCAATCAAATTTCTTAAAAATCACCTGGACATTTGAGTTTTCAAAATTATAAATATTTATCTAATAATTCCCATCAAAAAAAGGGGCTAACATTGATCGAATCCTGAGCAGATGACTTTTTAAATAAATTTCTTATAAATAATGTAGCATTATTGAAAACGCTTACGTTTAGATTGCAACAACCTAAGCACCAACATCATGAAGCAACTCTATTTACTATTCTTAGTCATTTTCTGCTCTGCCTGTTCCAAAGAAGAAACCTATGGCCCTACAAAATTAAAAAATGGACAGGAGGTCGAGCTATTGGTAGATCACCGCTTTCAGTCCGTCGATGAGACTTTAATCGAACTGCCGAAAAATACTCCAGCAGAATTCTCTCTATATGGCTTCCTACAAAGAAAGCCGGGTTATACCTACCTGGTCAAAGCCCGTTTTCACTTCGAGAAGAATCCTCCTCAAGATGGACCGGACAGATGGTTTGATTTCATAAGGGTGGTCAATGAGCAGAGATATTCTGGAAACGAATCTTTTAAGATTAATCTGATTCAATCGTTCATCCCTGGTGGTCCAACCATTTACCTTGGAAAATCAGCTGAGCAATTTCAGTATTTAGGTGGTATTCAGCTGACTTATGCCAACGAGAACCTGAAAGCTCAGCTGGAGGAAATCTGGAAGCATGCGCTGGAAATTACTGAAAGCCGGAAGACCAACCAACAAGCAATCAATCCAAAGTGGAGCGCTATTCTGGCCACTGTGAGGCATGACCCCAGTAACTTTGGAAATGCCTATCTGGTACAGGAAATCAAGTTTACACCGTAAAATCTATTCGCTTAATTTCATCAAAAGGCAATGAAGTGATTTGAAGGAAAGTCAAGGGTGATTTTAACGAAGAAACAATAAGTACATCATAAGGGTATAGTAAGGGCTTGGTATGTTGTTGCCATGTTGTTGAGATGTTATTGGGATGTAGTTGGTATATTCCTGAATATACCAACTACATCCCAACTATATAGCAACAACATACCAACCCCTTACTATACCCTTAGTATGCCATTGGTTTGCCCCTCGTTCTTTTCCTTCAAATTCCTATTTATTCCCCTGATGTTCAGCGACTGAGAAAAAACTACTTTTCTCGCTAACAATAATTACCGACCTTTGTAGAACACAAATAATAAGTTAAACCAGGATTTATCAATTTTGCACCTACATTAAGAATTAATGCTAGGACAAACGTATGAAAATCTGTAATTTTGGAGCATGTATAATAAAAGTGATATTGAATTAAAGGTAGCTGAATTTTTATTACAAATAAAAGCAATAAAGTTACAACCAAATAACCCCTTTACATGGGCATCAGGTTGGAAATCTCCAATTTATTGCGATAATAGAGTTACACTTTCCCATCCCTCGGTAAGAACATACATCAGACAAAAACTGACGCAATTGATCCAGGAAGAATTTGGTTCTGTAGATCTGATCGCAGGAGTTGCAACAGCCGGTATTCCTCAAGGTGTATTGGTTGCTCAGGAACTGGGATTACCTTTTGCTTATGTGAGAGCTAAAGCAAAAGAACATGGCACAGGAAGTCTGATCGAAGGAGAAATCGTAGAAGGACAACGCGTAGTAGTAGTAGAAGACTTGATCTCTACTGGTAAAAGCAGCTTACAGGCAGTAGAAGCATTGAGAAATGCAGGATTATCTGTAGCAGGTTTAGTGTCTATCTTCACTTATGGTTTTGACCAGGCTGAAGAAAACTTTAAAGCGGCAAAATGTCGTTTCGCCACCCTTTCTAACTACAATACATTAATTGAATATGCTGCTGAACATAGCTTCATTGCTCAAAATGATGTAGATCTATTGACTAAATGGCGCAGAAACCCATCTGAATGGGGAAAAGAATTAGAACAACTAACCTAAAATCATAATGACAGTTATTGAGAGCACTACTGACATCAACCAGCCTGTAGCCAACGTTTATGCATTTTTAGCTGATATGAACAATCATCAGCAATTAATGCCGGAAAACATCTACAATTGGTCGTCCACAACTGATGAAGCTAGCTTTACCATCCAAAACATGGCTAAACTGGCAATAAAAATTTCTAGTCGTGTAGAAAATCAGGAATTAATCGCTATTCCGACAGAGAAACCTCCTTTTGATTTAGAGTTGAAATGGACTGTTGCAGACAATGGTAATGGTGGTACAACTGCTACATTGATCATCTCAGCTGATTTGAACATGATGATGAAAATGCTTGCTGCCGGACCCTTAAAAAAACTGGCTGATCACCAGACTCAAAAACTGACAGAAATTTTAAATTAGATTCCTTCCGATCTGTAAAAGGATCAGCATAAAAAAAACCGTTCTGTTAAAGAACGGTTTTTTTTATGCTCAATTTAAAGAGAATTCAAGATACACAGGCACATGATCTGAAATTTTCCTTGCGTCCTTCAATTCCTCAAACTGCGTGTAAAAAGGAACAATACCGGTACTGATGACCTTTAGCTGATTTTGATGATAAAAGAAGTTATCATACTCTGAAGCCAGACTTTCGCCCTTCACTACCTTTTGTTTTAGAGAAGTCTTTTGGTTTGTCATTGCCGAAGTATAACCCATATTTCTTAATGGATTAAAAACCGAATGAGATTGAGGCAAGTTAAAATCTCCACAAAAGATCAATGTTTCCTTTGGATGAAGTTCAGGCAGGAACTTCAGATACTTTATCTCCGTTTCCGGTTGTTTTGATTTAGGTTTCGCATGAAAAGAAACTAAGGTAAAGGTCTTCTTTCCCAACTGAAACTTACCAAAATAAGGCTCACGCTCTACCTCCAACTGGTATTTTTTCTCCAGCCAGGCTTCCCCAACTTTTTTCAGTTTTTTGCTTTTCCACATGAAGGCATAACGTTCTTTACTATAGCGATCACTTGAGGTGCCATGACTAAAGCTATACTCCCAACTTTCGCCGGTTTTATTTAAAGCCTCAGCAAGCCTGATCACTGCTTTCGGCCCACCATAACCAGCCACCACTTCCTGAATGGCAATGACATCAAAGCGCTTGACGACATTCGCAATAAAAAGAATATTTTCATCAGTTTTAGACTGTCCAAAATCTTTAAGGTTCCAGGAACCTACACGTACACTTTGCCCGGAGGCCTTAAAAAAACAAATCGTAAGTAACATCAGGAGCGCATTCCTGCGCATCCACAAAAGGGAATTTTTCAAAGGATATTTAGTTAATTGTATTAAATTTCATTCTTTTCATCACGAAGAAAAAGCCGAGGGAAGTCAATAATAAGACAATTGCTGTTCCCCACCATAGTACATTAAAGCCGTAAATTGCAGCTACACGCGTCCCAAGAAAAGGAGAAAACACATGTGCTGCCGAAGTACAAAGCGCATTAACACCCATATAGGCTCCCCGGGTTTGAATAGTAGATCGTTGTAAAGTGACAGTCGCCATAAAGGGCATGGCCAGAATTTCTGCCAGACAAAGTACAAACATTGCCGCATACAACACCCATGTGCCATGGGCAAGATTTAGGATCAGGAAAGAAAAGCCACAAAGTAAAGTTCCCATCACCATGATATCCCTTGGCGTAAAACGTTTCTCTGCAATATGTACCACCAACATTTCTAAAAGAAAAACGACAATCCCGCTAAAGGCAAGAATGACTCCTATATTCGCTTCTGTCATTTGATACACTTCTCTGTAGTACAAAGGCAATGTACTCAGCAACTGAAGAAAGCAAATGGTAAAAATGCTACAGAACAGACTGAACAACATAAACAATAGATCTCTATAAGGAGATTTAGCAGCAGCAACTACTGATTCCATTTTTTCATCTGCTACCGGTGTTACTTTGGTTTTCTCCGTACCTTTTCTATTTCTAAAGTAAATGAAAAACAGTATTGCCGAACAAAAAGCTGCAATGGCATTTCCATAAAACAAAAAGGTATAAGAAATAGCGGCTAAAAATCCACCCAACGCCGGTCCAATAGAAAATCCAAGGTTCATCGCCATTCGGTTCAAAGAAAAAGAACGAATCACATTGTCCGGTTTTGAATAATAGGCAATAGACACTGAGTTGGCTGGTCTGAAGGTTTCAGAAATCACACTCAATGTAAATACACCTATCGCCAGCTTCAATACGGTATTCAATTCCGGAAGCAGGAAAAACATAGGCACAGTACAAATTAAACTGAAAAGCTGCACTTTGAAATGCCCCACCTTATCGGTTAACCAACCACCGGCAAAAGAGCCTGCCACTGCCCCTACCCCAAAACAACTCAGTACTGTTCCGGTATCTTCTAAAGAAAAGCTCAAATGATTGGTCATGTAAATTCCAAGAAAAGGAATCACCATGGCCCCACTTCTGTTGATCAGCATCACCAGTGCCAGCATCCAGGCCGGCGTAGACAGTCCACGGTAAGCATCTAAATATAATCGTAAAAACTCCTTCATCTCTCTCCTTGTCTAAATTTATGAGCTGTAAGCAACAATTGCTGAAACCTTTCGATTCCAGTCCATCAAATGACTTACTGGCCTGCGAATTTAAGAAGAATAATGCCTTCTAAACCATTAAATAAGCATCCATTTTGCCCTTTGCTGTTGCAAATTCTAACCATACAGTACAAAATATGCTGCAAGCAGGCGAAACGGCCAAATTGTCATATAAACCTCAGGTAATCAGACATATTTTCCGAAATTTCCTTTAAGAACAATATGGCATTTACTTTGTTTACCAAATGATATGAACTTCAACAATTTCACAATAAAAGCACAGGAAGCGATTCAACAGGCTTCTGAAATAGCTCAAGGCAATCAGCAACAAGCTATTGAGACAGCTCATATACTTAAAGGGCTGCTCACTGTTGATGAAAATGTGGTTTCTTATGTTTTAAAGAAATTAAACGTAAATCTAAATGTCGTAAACCAACATTTAGACAGCCAGATTGCTAAGTTCCCGAAAGTTAGCGGAAGTAGTCCGTATTTAACTTCAGGAAGTAATACAGCCTTACAAAAGGCACAAAGCTATTTGAAAGAGTTTAAAGATGAATTTGTTTCAGTAGAGCACCTTTTGCTAGGATTACTTTCTGTAAATGACAATACTTCTAAGCTATTAAAAGACCAGGGGGTCACAGAACAAGATCTTAAAAAAGCAATTATAGCTTTAAGAGGAGATAACCATGTGACCGATCAAAATGCGGAGGCAACTTTTAATGCTTTAAATAAATATGCAAGAAACCTGAATGAATATGCAGAATCAGGAAAGCTTGACCCTGTAATTGGTCGCGATGAAGAGATCAGAAGAGTGATTCAGATTCTTTCCAGACGTACCAAGAACAACCCGATCCTGATCGGTGAACCAGGTGTTGGTAAAACAGCCATTGCCGAAGGTATTGCCCACAGGATCATTCAGGGAGATATTCCAACCAATCTAAAGACAAAAACAGTATACTCTTTAGATATGGGAGCCCTGATTGCGGGTGCCAAGTACAAAGGAGAATTTGAGGAACGACTGAAAGCAGTGGTTAAGGAAGTGACTCAAAGCGATGGAGACATCATCTTATTTATTGATGAGATCCATACTTTGGTAGGTGCTGGTGGCGGTGAAGGCGCTATGGATGCAGCCAACATCTTAAAACCTGCATTAGCCAGAGGTGAACTTCGCGCAATCGGAGCCACTACCCTGGATGAGTATCAAAAATATCTTGAAAAAGATAAGGCATTGGAGCGCCGTTTCCAAAAGGTGATGATAGATGAGCCAGATACTCAGGATGCGATTTCCATTCTGCGTGGATTAAAAGAAAAATACGAAACTCACCATAAGGTGAGGATTTTGGATGAAGCGATCATTGCCGCTGTAGAAATGTCGCAACGCTATATTGCGGATCGTTTCTTACCGGATAAAGCCATCGACTTAATGGATGAAGCCGCTTCTAAACTGCGTTTAGAAATGGACAGCGTTCCTGAAGAGGTGGATGAACTCAACCGTAAGATCATGCAATTAGAGATTGAGCGCGAAGCCATTAAAAGAGAGAATGACGATAAAAAAGTACAATCTCTTGGAGAGGAAATCGCCAATATTTCTGCAGAACGTGATCAGCTGAAAGCCAAATGGCAGGGTGAAAAAGACCTGGTAGATGCGATTAACGCAGAAGGTGAGCAAATTGAGCATTATAAGCTGGAAGCAGATCAGGCGGAACGTGCCGGAGACTATGGTAAAGTAGCGGAAATCCGTTATGGAAAAATCAAGGAGTCCCAGGATAAAATGGAGCAGCTCAAATCGAAACTGGAAAGTCAGCAAAGCGAGAGCAGAATGCTGAAAGAAGAAGTGACTGCAGATGATATCGCAGGAGTTGTTGGCCGTTGGACAGGTATTCCTGTTACCAAACTGATTTCCAGTGAAAGGGAAAAATTACTCCATCTTGAGGATGAGCTGCACAAACGTGTGGCCGGGCAGGATGAAGCAATCGAAGCCATTTCCGATGCAATCCGTAGGTCAAGAGCCGGATTACAGGATAAACGCAAACCCATTGGTTCATTCATCTTCCTGGGTACTACCGGTGTAGGTAAAACTGAGCTGGCGAAAGCATTGGCAGAATTCTTATTTAATGATGAGAATGCCATGACCAGGATTGATATGAGTGAGTACCAGGAACGTCATGCGGTGTCCAGATTAATCGGAGCGCCTCCAGGATATGTAGGTTATGATGAAGGTGGACAGTTAACGGAAGCCGTTCGTAGAAAACCTTATTCGGTAGTGTTGCTCGATGAGATTGAGAAAGCGCATCCGGACGTGTTCAACATCTTATTGCAGGTGCTGGATGATGGTCGTCTGACAGACAATAAAGGGCGTATGGTGAATTTTAAAAACACCATTATCATCATGACCTCCAATATTGGTGCGCACATGATTCAGGAGAATTTCAAAGATCTGAACGACGAAAACCGCGAAGAGGTAGTTGCCAAGACGAAGAACGAATTGTTCGAAATTTTAAAACAAACCATCAGACCGGAATTCCTAAACAGGATTGACGAACTGATCATGTTTACCCCATTGAACCGCAGCGAAATCAGAAACATTGTTAACCTACAATTTAACCATGTGAAAGAAACGCTTGCTGAGATGGGTATAGATATCGAAGCTTCAACAGAAGCATTAGACTGGTTGGCAGAACTAGGTTACGATCCTCAGTTCGGAGCGAGACCATTGAAGCGTGTAATTCAGAAAAGAATTTTAAACGAATTGTCTAAAGAAATTCTTGCTGGAAAAATAGACAAAGACAGTAAGATAAAACTAGATACGTTCGACAATAAATTTGTGTTTTTGAATAACAAATAAGCTTTACTGTTTATTTAAATTTGCAACCATTGTTAAATAAAAGCCTTCAGAGATAATCTGAAGGCTTTTTTTATGATTTACAACATTATTATCAAGAATAATAATATTTATCAATTGATTTAATTAATATTACAACACACAAATGAAATCAATGTATGAATAAAAAAACAATCGTAATGGCTGCGCTATGCGCTGTCGTTTCTACTGCAAGTGCACAGCTTGAAAAGGGAAAACTGCTCATTGGAGGGAATATAGGGCACTCTACCATGAAGTACAACCTTGGCAACGCAAACTGGAAACTTAAAAGGCAGACCATCGCCCCAACAATCGGCTATTTTATTAATGACCATCTGGCAATAGGTACAACGCTAAGAATCAGTCATAGTAAAAATACAGAACAATATTACGTTACACAACAAACGAATTATGACCTCCTCCCCTTTGTTCGTTATTATGTTAATATCAGTACTGATTTCAAATTTTTCGGGGAATTTGGAGTGGCCGCTGGTAATGGAAAAATAAAAGGAATTAACTTTTCAGAAGGCGCGCCTTATCCTTATATTTCCAAAACTAAAAATTATGGTGCCTATCTGGCACCTGGACTTGCCTTCCTTCCGGCAAAAAGATGGTCTGTAAATCTTCAGTTCAATCTACTGAATTACCAGCGAAACCAGGTAAAAAATAGCTATAACACTGAAAACCAAACCGCTGTCTGGACCAATAGCTTCAATTTTGGATTTAGCACCATCAGCCCAAGTATTGGCGTCAACTTTCATCTTTAAAATCTCCCCTACTTCTCATTAAACTTCTAAAACAACATGAAAAATTTAGCAATCACTACAGCTTTGCTATCCATAAGCATACTTACCGCTCAGGCGCAAACAGAAAAAGGAACTTCATTCATAGGAGGCGCTTTCAAATTTAACACAGATAAAACAGAAAACAACGATCAAAGAACTTATTCCTATACCCTTTCTCCGAAGGCAGGCCATTTCATTAGCAACAATTTTGCGATTGGAACCAACCTTAGTATTGGCTATGCTAAAAACAAACATTACAATTTACCTGGCAATGACGTTATACCATATGATAATGGAAACCTTTCTTTGGGAGTGGCACCATTCGCACGTCATTACTTAATGATCACTGAACGATTTAGATTTTTCTCTGAATTCCAGCTTTCGTTTACCACCGTAAAGAACAAAGCAAATATGGTGACCACCCATAATTCCTCAGATAAACCCTATTATAGAAACAACTATTATGCTGCAGATCTAAAACCAGGACTGGCATTCTTCCCTACTAAAAAATTAGCAATTGAAATGTCATTTCCTTTATTAACTTATGCAAAGAGCTCCATGACACCTCATGGAATGCCTGGTTATGTAAAAAGCACACATGACTATTTTGCAATTGGCTTAAATACTACTAGTCCATTAATTGGCCTGAATTACCACTTTTAAACAAATGCTCCATCAATGTTCAATTGATGGAGCATTTCTTATAAGATAAGTTATACTTTCCTTTTACTACCCTCAATATTTGGCAGGAAACCTGTCAACAATCCAATTAAAGGTAAAAAGGAACAGATGTGGAATACATAAGCGATACTGGTACTATCTGCCAGATTCCCTAATAATGCGGAACCAATCCCGCCCATTCCAAACGCAAAGCCAAAAAACAGACCAGACACCAAACCTACTTTACCAGGAATTAACTCCTGTGCATATACCAGAATCGCAGAAAAGGCCGAAGCCAGAATCACTCCTATGGGTACAATTAAAACTCCTGTCCAGAACAAATTGGCATATGGAAGCATCAAAGCAAATGGAGCTGTACCTAATATAGAGAACCAGATCACGTATTTACGACCAAAACGGTCGCCAACCGGGCCACCAATCAGCGTTCCTGCAGCCACAGAAAATAAGAATACGAATAAATATAGTTGAGAAGTTTGTACAGATACATGGAATTTTTCTATCACATAAAAAGTAAAATAACTAGTCAGACTGGCCATGTAAAAGTATTTAGAGAAAATCAGGATCAGTAAAATTGAAACTGCAAATATCACTTTCTTCTTCGAAAACTTGCTGACAACCGCTTCCACTGGAACTCCCTTTTTTATTTTAGCTTGCATATGACCTCTATACCATCTTCCAACCCTGCTTAAAATCAAAATCGCTAATAATGCAATTAAGGAGAACCAGATCACACTGAATTGGCCTTGGGGAACAATAATCCAGGCCGCCAATAGCGGTCCTAATGAACTTCCGGCATTCCCTCCCAATTGAAAAATAGATTGTGCTAAACCCCTTCTGCCTCCTGAGGCAGCATGAGCCATTCTTGATGCTTCAGGATGAAAAATTGAAGAGCCGGTTCCAATCAATGCCACTGAAAGTAACATCATGTAAAAACCGTTCGAAATGGATAATATCACCAATCCAATCAAAGTAAAGCCCATTCCAACAGCTAAAGAATAAGGCTGTGGCTTTTTATCGGTATACATTCCTACAAAGGGCTGAAATATAGAAGCCGACATTTGAAACATCAGCGTAATCAAACCAATCTGCGAAAAACTAAGGTTATAATTCTCTTTTATCACAGGATAAATGGCAGGAATCAAAGATTGGATCGTATCATTCAGCAAATGCGAGAAACTGATAGCAAAAAGAATGGGAAATACGGTGTTTTCTACCATTTTCCCTGTAGAAGGAGCAGAATTCATATTAATATACAATTAAGCTCAAAGGTATAAAAAACAATCCCCCTTTCACGTATGTTGTTAACAATGACACCCCCTGGAGCTTTAATAGCCCCCTATTGTTTAAGCTAAAAAAACACCAATCATTATGAAAATCGCTTATATTTCTTCTTATCCACCACGTGAATGTGGCATCGCTACGTTTAATCATAACTTGCTCCGCGCAATTGGACATGATAAGGTGGCTATATCCGACGATAGTTTCGTAGTAGCCATGAATGATTCGGAACATTTGCATGAATATGAATATCCCAAAGAAGTAAAGTATATAATCCGACAGGAGAATCAAAAAGACTATATCCGGGCTGCAGACTACATCAACACGAGTCTGGCTGATGCTTGTATCATGCAACACGAATTCGGAATTTATGGTGGTGAAAGTGGAATTTACATCCTTCCTTTGATCGCAAGGCTGCAAAAACCCCTGATTACCATCTTTCACACCATTCTAAAAGACCCGAATTACCTGCAACTGACCATCATCAGAGAAATCGCAAAATACTCCTCCAGAGTGGTGGTGATGAGCCACCGGGCAGTAGGATTTCTGACCGGTATTTATGGCATACCTTTTTCAAAAATACAGCTGATTGAACATGGGGTTCCGGATCTGGAAGCAAAAATCGACAATCCGGTAAAGCAATCACTGGCTTTTAAGAACAAAAAAGTACTGTTTACCTTTGGACTGATCAGCAGGAATAAAGGACTGGAAACAGTAATTGAGGCTTTACCTAAAATTGTCGCACAAAATCCGGATGTCATGTATGTGATCCTGGGAACCACTCACCCTGGAGTGATTAAAAATTCAGGAGAAGAATACCGCGACAGCCTTAAAAAATTGGCGCAAAAGCTCAATGTATCCGAAAATCTAACTTTCATTAAAAAATTTGTTTCAGAGGAAGAGTTATTCGATTACCTCACTGCAGCAGACATGTACATCACCCCCTACCTAAATGAAGCACAAATCACCAGTGGCACTTTATCTTATGCCATTGGCGCTGGAGCCGCAGTAATTTCTACGCCTTACTGGCATGCACAGGAACTACTTGCAGATAACAGAGGCTGCCTGTTTGATTTCAGAGATGCCAACGGACTTGCGAATAAAGTAAATGAGTTGTTCAAGGAAAAGCATAAACTGGAAACCCTTCGTTCAAACGCCTATGAATACGGCTTGCATCTCCGATGGCCGAGCACCGGGCAGGTATTTATTGATGTGCTTGAGGAAGCAGTTTCCAAATATCTGTCTGAAAAAGAAAAAGGTGGAAAACAAATCATAGACCCTGATATGATGCCAGCATTTAGCCTGTCTCATGTCCAACGCCTGACTGACGATACGGGTATTGTGCAACATGCAAAATATGGTATTCCAAATCTTAAAGAAGGTTATTGCCTGGACGACAATTCAAGGGCATTGATTCTAGCCATTTTAGCTTACCAACAAAATAAAAGTAAGGCTGCATTAGAATTGCTCCCCATCTACCTGAGCTTTATCCAATACATGCAATGCGATGACGGAAATTTCAGAAATTTTCTGAGTTTTAAACGGGATTATTTAGATGAAGTAGGCTCAGAGGACTCTTTTGGCCGAACGGTATGGGCATTAGGTTACCTGATCAGCAATGCACCAAACAATTCGTATCGGGAATTTGCAAAAGATCTTTTTCTAAAATCAGCCCCTCATTTTACTAAACTTACTCATTTGAGAGGAATCGCCAATACCATTGTGGGATTGGGGAAATACATGGATGCCCAACCTTATGATGGTCACATTAAAGAGCAAATGAACCTATTGATTGTACCTTTAAAAGCCGCTTATCAGACCCATCGTAGCAAAACCTGGCATTGGTTCGAGGACAAAATGACCTACGACAATGGCATTCTTCCATTGGCATTACTTTGCCATTATGAGGTGAGCAAGGATGAGGAATCTCTAAGTATCGCCCTGGAAAGCATGCAGTTTCTATCCAAACACACCATTACTGAGGGTTACCTTAACCCCGTGGGTAATGATGGCTGGCTATTTAAAGATAGCGGACAAATGGCACTTTACGATCAACAGGCAATCGAAACCATGGCCATGGTGCTCATGTATTTCAAAGCTTATGAAATTACACTTGATTTAAGTTACATTAAACAAATGTACTTGTGTTACCAGTGGTTCCTTGGTGAAAACAGCCTGCACCTGCCTTTGTATGACCATGAAACCAAGGGTTGTGGCGATGGACTTCAGCCCCATGGCGTGAACCGAAATCAGGGAGCAGAAAGCACACTGGCCTATTGGATCTCACATTTAATTGTATTACGCGCTTTAGAATCTGAATATGAATACATCCATAGCGCTGAATTGTTTAGCATCTCCAATGAAGAGAACAAGCCCTTAATTTAAATATGAGAATCGCAGTATTGTCGCCCGTAGCCTGGAGAACTCCTCCAAGGCATTATGGGCCCTGGGAGCAGATGGCTTCAAATTTAACAGAGGGTCTGGTTAATGCTGGTTTGGAAGTCAGCCTTTTTGCCACAGCTGATTCCTTAACTTCCGCAAAACTAGATGCGGTGATCGCAGAAGGTTATGAAGAAAACAGAGAGCTTGACGCAAAAGTTGTAGAATGTCTTCACATTAGCAACCTGATGGAAAAGGCAAAAAATTTTGACCTGATCCACAACCATTATGACTTTCTTCCACTGAGCTACAGCAGATTGATTCAGACACCAATGCTAACCACCATACATGGGTTTTCCTCAAAAAAGATCATTCCTGTGTTTCAAAAATATAATTCCAGTAGTCATTATGTTTCTATTAGTCATGCCGATCGCGATAAGAACCTTAACTACCTCAAAACAGTTTATAATGGCATAGATACCTCCCATTTTGAGTTTAATAATCGTCCTGATGATTATCTTTTGTTTTTTGGAAGGATTCACCCCGATAAAGGAACTGCTGAAGCCATTCAAATTGCCATCGCAAGTAACAAATGTCTGGTGATTGCCGGCATTATTCAGGATCAACATTATTTCAATTCCAAAATTGCTCCCTTTCTAAATTCAAATATTCAATATGTTGGCCCGGCAGGTCCAGAACAACGGAACCTATTGTTAAAACAGGCTGCAGCTTTATTACATCCTATAAACTTTGAGGAACCTTTTGGCTTAAGTGTAGCTGAAGCCATGATTTGTGGAACGCCAGTCATTGCCTTCAACAGAGGTTCTATGCCTGAGTTAATCAAAGATCAGGAAACCGGATTTTTAGTCCACAATGTAGAAGATGCGGTAGCGGCAGTAAAAAACCTCGGACTAATTAACAGGCAAGCCTGTAGAACATGGGCAATAAGCAACTTCTCAAAAGAAACAATGGTAAAAGAATATATCAGACTTTATGAGCAAATTCTGTCAACTTAATGTTTCTTTTGATTCATTGGCTGTTCTTTACCTTGCGCTATAGCTGCCGGCGCAGCTGTTTTTTCTACAGTTATTGCTGAAGTCAAATGATTTACCTTATCATCTCCATGACTTTCGGCCTTTTCTACTTTCTTAAACGAACATTCAGAGCTTTTCAATCGATCCAACACCAGGTCTATTTTCACCGTTGCGAAAGAAGAACAGTAATCCGATAGGCCATAAGGAATGATCAGTTCTCCATTATGAATAATAGAACCACAGGAATAAAGCACATTCGGAACATAACCTTCACGTTCGTCCGTATTTGGGACTACCAATGGCTCATCTAACCTGCCAATCTCTATAGAAGGATCTTCCAGATCAAATAAACTCGCACCCAACACATATCTCCGCATTGGTCCTACTCCATGGGTAATCACGAGCCAGCCATCCTTCGTCTCGATAGGTGAACCACAATTTCCAATTTGTATGAACTCCCAGGGATATTTTGGCGATTGTAACTTCACCGGATTATCCCAAACCGTTAATTTATCAGAATACATCAGGTAATTGTTCCAGCCATCAATTCTTGACATCATTACATACTTCCCATTGATCTTTCTTGGAAATAATGCTAGATTTTTGTTCTGTGCACCAATTCCATGCAAAGGACTTACTTTAAAATCATAAAAATCTGTTGTTTGAAGTAATTTAGGCATAATCATCGCCCCATCAAATGCCGTATAGGTGGCGTAATAAATGACGGAACCATCGGATTTTACAAAACGTACAAATCTGGCATCTTCAATGCCTTTTCTTTCAAATTCAGAAATAGGGAAAATGACACGATCAGAAATATCCGTATCCCTTGAAAAACTAATTTCATGATAGGTATCAGAAAGCCATAGAATTTTATCGTATTCCAGTTTTTTCAGGTCGTTTTCCTGCAGACTCTTCGTATCTAAAATAATCCTTCTCAGAGTAGCATAATCGAATTTCTCTTCCAGCTTATGTCCTAATTCGTCGAGAATCTCAATATTAATCTTAGAATCAGCGGCTTTCTTAAGAAACAATTTCTTATTGTACACCGCGTTTTTAACCACTTCTGCCTCGTCGATATAGTTTCCGGCAGGGATAACTGTAATGTTGTTGTCTTTATCAATCAGCGCCCTTCTAAAGACAACTGAAGAAATATGACCTTCGCCCACCGCTCTAAAACTAATGATCACTCTTTTTTCTCCTTCTACCAGCTCAGACTGATCAGGATCCTCTACAATAGAAGGATTGAAAAATGCAGCAGATTCTATAGAATATTCGTGCGTAAAATAAGAACCGATTAATAAACGCTGGTATTTATCCAAAGACTCCGGGTCATGACCAGATTCCTTTATGGCAGTTTGCACCTTTTTACAATGTCTGGTCAGGATTTTTGTAATGTTCCTATGCCTTTTTGAATATTCCTGCAGCAATGGAGAAATTATGCCAAAAACTTCCTTATCAGAAAGTGCCAACACATGTTTAATTACCTCCACTGCCCGCTCTTCACCATTGAAGAAAAAACGTGCAATCACACGTTTTGGGTCAGGATATACTTTAACCGGTTTTCGTTCTACAGATAATCTCATGTGTTATTAACGTTTTATATGGGCAAAAAGGTTTATAAAATGATAGATTTTTTAAAATAAATCGCATTTCCCCAGGAATCATAGCGACCTACTCAGGAAGATGGGAGCAATCGGCAAGAATACCAAACCGACGATTTGTCAGCACTTGTACAAAAAAACATACATTTTATCCTGACAATCATACAAAAATAGTCAGGATGACAACTAAAATTCCAGACCGTAAAATGACAATACTCAAGGGATTGTCACCACAAAATAATAATGACTTTCAGCACAAAAACTTATTCAATTATCAATTAGCCAGTTACAAGAAATTCGATTCTGTCATGAATTAGCAGTATATCCTTTGGCATAGGTGTTGACTATGGAACGTAAATGGTCAGAAATAATAAGACCGGATTAATCATTAAAAAACAAAGAAAATGAAAAAATTATTATTATCATTAGTTGCAGTTTCTGCATTTGCATTTGCTGCTCAGGCACAAACTGAAAAAGGAAAAATCATTGTAGGTGGTAATGTTGCCTTTGATACTCATAAAAGTGATGCATCAGGTGCAAAATCAAATAGCAGTTTCCAAATTGTACCAAGTGTAGGTTATTTTGTTTCTGATAACATTGCAGTAGGTACTGGTATTGGATATGGTTACAGCAAAATGAATGGTATAGCTGGTCCCAACAACAACACCATCGTCAATGGTATTAAAAACACTTCATTCGTAGTAAATCCATTCGGTCGTTATTATGCGAACCTGTCTGAGTCTTTTAAATTCTTCGGACAATTATCAGTTCCTATGGCTTTCGGTACAGACAAAGCAGTAGACGCTGAAGGTAATACTGGTGCAAAAACAGGTAAAACAACTGAAATCGGTGTAGCTTTATCTCCAGGTTTTGCTTTCTACCCTACTAAGAAAATCGGTATTGAATTTGCGTTAAACGGATTAAACTACAACACTCTTCGTAAAGAAGATACGAATGGTGACAGAATCAAAGGTGCTGGTTATGATGAATTTAGCTTTGGCGCTAACTTCTTCTCTCCAAAAATTGGAATCCAGTTCCATTTCTAGACATTTTACTTTAATCAATTTTTATAAAGGCCCGGGGATTTCCTTCGGGCCTTTATATTTTAGATATCATTTCCATATTTTTTTACTGATTTTAGTTAATTTGGCTCTCAATTAAGCAGCTAGCTTTAAAACTAATATTCTTTATGAAAAAAATATTCTTAATGACCTGCGGTCTTGCTTTCGGTTTTTCCGTTTGTGCCCAGGAAGCACCCTTGAAAAAAATTAAAGACAATGCGGCCACAGTCGTAAAAAATCAAGGCCAGACTGGTACCTGCTGGAATTATTCTACCACTTCGCTTATTGAATCCGAAGAGATGCGTAAAGGCATGGGCGAATTCAATCTTTCAGAAATGTTTCCGGCCAGAAATGTTTATATCGAAAAAGCAAAAAACTACATCCTTCGTCAGGGAAAAGCACAATTTGGAGAAGGTGGTCTTGGTCATGACCTGATTAGGGCCATTGCGATTTATGGCGCCATGCCTCAGGAGGCTTTCCAAGGGGTAACAGGAGAAATTCCAGACCACAGCGGCTTAGAACTGGCACTTAAAAGTTACCTGGACACAGTGTTGACAAAGCGTCCGATTGCCAGCAACTGGCTTGCCGGCTATGAGCAAATTCTGAATCAGAAGCTAGGTACTCCTCCAGCAAATTTTGATTATAAAGGGAAAAATTATACGCCAAAAACTTTCGCGAAAGAGGTCTTAAAGTTTGACGCAAACGACTATGTGAATATTACCTCTTTCACGCACCATCCTTATTACTCCACTTTCGTATTAGAAGCTCCGGATAATTTCGCCAATGGATCATTTTACAACCTTCCTTTAAATGAAATGCTGAGTCTTACAAAGTCTGCAGTTCAAAACGGTTATACGGTCATGTGGGATGCTGATGTAAGCAGCAAAAATTTCCAACAAAAAAAGGGATATGCCATGCTATTTGCGGATGATGCAGATGTGAAAGCTGATGTTTTAAATCCAAATGCAAAAGAAAAGGCTTACTCTCCGGAATTACGTCAGCAATTGTATGAAGATTTAACGACACAGGATGACCATTTAATGCACCTGGTAGGATTAGACCAGTCGACTGATGGAAAGTACTTTTTTAAAGTAAAAAACTCATGGGGTGATGTAGGTCCATTCAAAGGATACATTGAAGTATCTGAACCTTATTTTGCAATTAACACGGTGAGTTTGGTCGTACCAAAAGCAGCCTTATCTCCTGCCTTAAAAAAGAAATTAGGAATTTAATTCAACAGGTTTCATTTAAAGTCCCAAAAAATTCACTAAAAAGCCCCAAATTCTGGGGCTTTTTTATGCCTGATAAAATCCAACATCTCATTAATTATCTAGCATTTAGCTACAACTAGGCAAATCAAACCCAACTGAACATCTTTAAATCAGTATAGCTTTGCATCAATAAACTTATATATTAATGCACCTAGATATCCTAATATCAAAACACATAGATATCAATATATAGTAATACCTCTACCTCCTTCATCAAAATGAAAACTTGTACACAAAAAAGCCAGGAAATCATCAGTGTCTGTAAACCTTTAATTCAGGTTTTACAGGCACCAGATTCCTGGCTTTTTGGATGAAAAAAGAATTACTTCTTGGGATCCATCTCCATTCCAGTTACATCAACCTCTCCTGTTTGAGAAAAGTCGCCAATCAGGTATTTATTGAAATGGTCTGCCAATTTCCAAAATGTATATTCCGTCAAATCTCCGAAACCGTGACGCTGTCCAGGAACAATCACAAACTCAAATCTCTTACCTGCTCTCATTAATGCATTGGCTACTCTGATGGTATTTGCCGGGTGTACATTATTGTCAATATCACCAGTCATCAACATCAAATGCCCTTTCAGGTTTTTCGCCAGATCAGGATTTTTATCAATGCTGTATTTGAAAGTAGTATCACCTTTAGCGGAAATAACTTCTTTCACCCCATGATGCTTTTCACTCCACCAACGGTTATAAATACTATTGTCGTGATTACCGGCATTCGACACCGCTGCCTTGAAGAAATCAGGATATACCAACATTGCAGCAGTAGACATGAATCCACCTCCAGAATGACCTGTAATACCTACTCTTGTCGCATCGATAAACGAATTCTTATCGGCCAATTGCTCTACAGCAGCTTTCTTATCTGCCAAACCATAATCACGAAGGTTGCCATAACCAAAAGTATGGTACCACTTAGAGCGGGCTGGATTTCCACCTCTGTTCCCCACTGTGATCACGATATAACCGAACTGAGCCAGTCGCTCTGTTCTGTCCATGCTTTTGCTAAAAGACTTGTTTACCGCCTCCGTTTGAGGGCCTGGATACACATATTCTATAATCGGGTACTTTTTATTCGGATCGAAATCAAAAGGCTTATACATCACCCCATAAATATCCGTGATTCCATCATCTGCTTTCACTTTAAAAGGCTCAGGGAATTTATATCCGGTAGCCATTAGCAAGGATAAATCTGCTGTTTCCAAATTCATCACTACCCTGCCATTATTGTCCATAACCACCGCTTTAGGAGCAGTGTTTACTCTCGAAAAGTTGTCGACAAAGAATTTAGCTTCATCATTCATACTGATCGCATGGTCAAAGTCGCCTGGGTTTAACAGTTTCATTCCGGAACCATCAAAATTGATGCGGTACAAATGTACGTAGTAAGGGTCCTCCTTACTTTCTCTGCCATTGGCAGTAAAGTAAAGTACTCTGTTTTTCTGGTCAATATTTACGATTTCTTCGCAATGAAAAGCTCCTTTGGTAATTTGGTTTTTTAGTTTCCCTGCGGCATCAAACAGATAAAAATGACCCCATCCATCACGCTCAGACCAATGAATCATTTCCTTACCCTGATTAACCAATCCCGGACGGTTCAATTCCACGTAAGTGTTGAAACGCTCTTCGATTAATGGACTAACTACGCCTGTCTGAATGTCTACTGTACATACATCTACGCGCTTCAGGTCCCTGCTGGTACGACCAAAATAAATCTTGTTATTGGTTCCTAACCAAATCGAAGGACGGAATTCATTGTCTCTATCTTTATTGAGGTTAGGTGCCTGCCATACCGATAAGTTTTGATCCTTAAAAGCTGCAGTATTTAGTTTTTTAAAAGATTTAGCGGCAAAATTGAACAACAGCATTTCATCTTTTGGTGCCTCAGCTTCACCTGGCATCTGGTATTTATAAGTCTCCAGTGTTGGCCTTCCTGCTGAAATATTATTGATCACCCAAAGATCTTTAACTTTACGGCTATCAGACCTGTTTAACACAAAATATTTCGCGTCTGGCGACCATAGCACATATGCTCTTCTTCTCTTTTTATTGTTTTTTTCGTTTTCTTCGTTATTTTCCCCATCCCCGTTACTTCCATAAGAATAGAACTTCTCACCGTCTTTTGTCAGCTGGTTCTCTACAATAGTACTGTCCTCTTCGTTTTTGACTGCCTTTTTGTAGTTCTCCTTATCCATCCAATACAAGTTGTAATTTCTGGTAAAGACAATGGCAGATGAATCAGGAGCTACTGATCCCCAGCTTGGTTTTGCTTTAGCTTTCGAATAATTAGGCACTTCCGTCAATTTGGCTGTTGCCAATACATAATTGAAAAAGAAGATTTTCTTTTGTAAAGAGTCTGCTGCCTTTTTATCTTTTCTATCCTTTTTTAATTCATCGATCGTACTTTTCACTTCAAAAGTAACCGCCTTCTCATCTGCTGAGAACTTCAGGTTTTCCAAAGGCAAATGCTGGGCATCAAAAGGATCACGAACAATCGTGGTGATTTCAGCGGCTAACTGCGCATTATCAAACATTTTCTTTTTAGTTTTCGCCGATGGATCTACCAGGTACCATTCCTTACCTGATGGTGTTTCATATTCATACCAGAACCGGTTGCTCAGTTTTAACCAATGTGGATCTACAGCGGTAGAATAAACCAATTTTTTAATTTTGGCAGGTGAGAATCTCGAAGCCAACTGGTAATTGGCTTTCGGAGCAGCTACTGTCGACTCAGTAATCGTAAAAGTTTTGGTTTGCCCCATGGCACCATAACCCATACAAAGCGACAATAAAAGTGGTGTATAAAGTTTCTTCATTGTGGTTTTTTAATAAACCGCCTAAATTATTGATTAATGATGGTAAGAAAGGGCTTCTTTTGTAATAAAAGCGATAGTTTTCAAGATTTATTGACATTCTTTTTAAATGTCGACTTATGCTGATTTATGTCGCTAAGGCAAGTTTTCAAAAAGAATGATTTTGTTGCCAGACATTGTAAATATAATGAGTAAATCAGGATTGATTTTTTAGTTTTGTATGAAATACTCATTTATGAAACATACCTTCCTACCTATTCTTGCTGCTGCAGTTATCATGACTGCGGGCTGCCAGTCAAAATCACAAACCAATGGCACTGGAGACCATGCCAAAGATTCCCTGACTACTGCGACTACCGGAGCTCCTGAAGCTATAGAACAAAGTTCAGCACCAGCTACAGACATCTCCAAGATCAAAGTAGCAGATGCGAAAACCATCCTTGCACGTAAACAAGTGCCTATTTTGTGTTACCATCAGGTACGCGACTGGAGAGAAAAAGATTCTAAAGCAGCCAAAGATTATATCATTCCGATAGCAACGTTCAAGGACCATATGAAAATGTTGGCGGATAGTGGATACCACACTATTCTTCCGGATCAGTTGTATGATTATTTAAATAATGGTACTGCATTACCTTCTAAACCAATTATGTTGACCTTTGATGATACCGACCTGGACCAGTTCACTATTGCTGCACCAGAAATGAAAAAATATGGTTTCAAAGGCGTGTTCTTTGTCATGACCGTTTCTCTTGGCAGACCAAACTACATGAGTAGAGATCAGGTGAAACAACTTTCAGACATGGGTCATGTCATCGGTTCCCATACCTGGGATCACCACAATGTGAAAAAATACCAGGGACAGGATTGGGTAACTCAAATTGAGAAGCCAACCAAAACTCTGGAAGAGATCACTGGTAAAAAGATTCAACATTTCGCATATCCATTTGGTTTATGGAATCCCGAAGCGATTCCTGAACTTAAAAAGAGAGGCATGAAATCTGCTTATATTCTGGCTACAAAACGTGATGAAAATGATCCTTTGTATACCATCAGAAGAATTATTGCAAGCGGCTACTGGTCATCAAAAACACTAAGCAACAGCATTAAAAACAGCTTCTAAAGAATAGAATGAGAAATACACTGTTCACACTAGCCGCACTCTCGGCATTGTTTTTTTCTTCTTGTGTGGAAAATACTAAGGCTGAAAAAGAGCATACTGCCTTATCAGAAAACAGCAATAATACTCCCGGGGCTACTGATCCTTCCTCAGTAGCTGTTAAAGGAGGAAAGAAAGCCAGTGCAGCAGAAGTATTGGCAAAAAAAGAAGTGCCGGTACTGTGTTACCATCAGATCAGAAACTGGAAGGCGACTGATTCAAAACGTGCACATGATGACATCATTCCGCCAGCGAATTTTAGTCAGCATATGAAAATGCTGGCGGATAGTGGCTACCATACTATTTTGCCAGATGAGTTGTATGACTACCTGAATTATGGAAAGCAACTACCTGAAAAACCGATCATGATCACCTTTGACGATACGGATCTTGATCAATACACGGTAGGTGCCGAAGAATTGAAAAAACATGGTTTTAAAGGAGTCTTCTTTATCATGACGGTTTCAATTGGCAGACCAAGGTATATGAGTAAAGCCCAGATCAAGGAGCTCTCTGATGAAGGACATGTGATTGCCAGTCATACCTGGAACCATAAGAACTTCGCCGAGTTTACAGATGAAGACTGGGAGATTCAAATTGATAAACCTACCAAGACCCTGGAAGCAATTACAGGTAAAAAGGTGGAGTACTTTGCCTATCCCTACGGTGTTTCGAAAGCCTCAAATCTCCACAAACTTCAGGAACATGGATTCAAAGCCGCTTTTATCTTATCTACTAAAAGGGATCCTGAATACCCTTTATTTACCATCCGCCGGATTATAGATCCAGGGACTTATACTGCTAAAAACCTATACAACAGTATCAATAAGAGCTTTAAATAATGGAGTTATAAAAAAAGAGAGGCAAACAGGCCTCTCTTTTTTTATTCAGAATCAATGTATTGATTAAATGATTTCTTTGATCAAATACTTTTTGCCATTAAAATCAAAAGATGAACCTATTTCTTTTCCGATCAGTAGGTTGCCAATCGGAGAAGCGGCAGAAATCGCAAAAATGCTATCCCCATCTGATTTCAATTGTCCGGCGCTAATGCTCAGGTAAAAAACACCTTCTGAAGTATACACCAGATTTCCGTTTCTTACTTTATCATTCAGAGGCATATCCTTAATTGAATTTAGCAGCTGTAAATTTTGCTGTGCATCCATCAATAGCCTTTTATTTCTGGAAATGTCTTGCTGCATCATTTCCCGCGTCGTTTCAAACTTATCTCCTGCACTACTCTTTGTATCGTCATTACTCGCCTCACGCGCTTGCTCCAAAGCGGTCTCTGCGGTCTGGATCCGCTGTGTTATAAAGTCCAGACAAAGACGGTACAACTTCTCTTTAATATCTTGCATAATTTATGATTCTACCCATTTAACTTTAGCTGCCATAGGCGTTCTTTTTGCGGCTCTTGGCGACTCATTGTGGTAGCCCATATAGAAAAGGCCAAAGCATTTTTCATTTTTCTCAAGCTCCAGAAAACTCCCCAATGCATCAATCATACCTGGAGAACTCCAATAGGCACCAATATTTAAGGCTTCTGCGGTCAGTGCCATATTCTGTACAGCACAGGCCAGCGCAGCCAACTCTTCCCATTCAGGAACTTTATCTGTGTGCAAAGCTGCGTTCAAAGTAATGATACAATTGGCCTGTCTGCCCTTTTCTAATATGCTATCAAATTTCTTTTGCAGGAACAGATGCTCAGGAGTCGCCTCCTTGTACAATCTGGCAAGCTCCGCAGCAAGTTTCATTTTACCTTCATTTCTAAAAACAGTGAAACGCCAGGGTTCTGTCAGTTTATGGGTAGGTGCATAATTTGCACTTTCCAGCACCTGATTGATCAATGCTACCGGAATCTCTTGTTCGGTGTAACTATTTGGGAAAATACTACGGCGGCGTTGAATGATGCTGCTCAATATATCTATTTCTTTTTCCATGAATCTTTGTGCTTGATATAACTATTGGCAAAAATAGTAATATCGGCTTTTCTTTTGTTGACTAAAGGTCATTGTTTTCAAACCTGATCTTTTTAAGCTGTTTCCGAATCTGTTTTGCTCTTCCAAAAAAAGCAATGCTTTCAAGATCTTCAAGATGGGCTATCGTTGCCAACAACTCCTCTTTAATCCATGGATATCGGCTAGCGAGGTTAGCCAATGCCTGCATGGCATGAACCTTCGTTGCCACCAATACCTTTTCATCAATCAACCAATCGAACATTAAACCAATCAGTGGCTCAAAATCAATCTTTTCCAATTGCCCGGGATGTAAACCTTTCGCCTGTTTCCCCGTAAGAAAAGCCAGAATCTTCCCATAATGTCTCATTGGACCTGGATGTTTTTGTGCAGCATAACCACTCAAAAAATCTTCCAAATGATCCCCCAGACAATAATAATTTAAAAAAATATATTCCAGCAGCCATGCCGCCCTGAAAGCCAGGTCTTTCCGGGGATGAAAGGTCAGTTCAATCACATCTTTAATGCTAAAATCATTTTCAGAATTGTGGTATAAATTTCTGGTATCTGCAATTCCTGAGATGACCTTTACCATTTGTGCCCCCATAGAGGCCCCTAACCGACTTGTTAATTCTTCCTTTGTCAAGATATTGAAATTTTGATTCACAAAACTAATCAATCCGTATTCAAATCATTTTATAAATTATGACTACCTTTGCGGCTTATTTTTCAGCAATATGATTTCAGTATCTAACTTATCCCTCCGTTACGGAAAACGTACCTTATTTGAAGATGTGAACCTAAAATTCACTCATGGCAACTGCTATGGTGTAATTGGGGCGAACGGCGCAGGTAAATCTACCTTCCTAAAAATTCTTTCAGGAGAAGTAACGCAAACTTCAGGTAGTGTGGCTTTTACTCCTGGCGAACGTATGGCAGTTTTAAAACAAAACCACTATGAGTTTGATGAATTTCCAGTGATTGAAACAGTCATGATGGGACACAAGGAATTGTACGATATCATGAAGGAAAAAGACGCTATCTATCTGAAAGAAGATTTTACCGATAAGGATGGTGAGCGTGCTGGTGAGCTGGAAAATAGGTTTGCAGAAATGGACGGCTGGAACATGGAAAGCAATGCTGCTACCATGTTGAGCAACTTAGGAATTAAAGAAGAACACCACTATAAGCAATTAAAAGAACTGGATGGTAACCAAAAAGTACGTGTGTTATTGGCACAGGCCTTATTTGGTAATCCGGACATCTTACTACTGGATGAGCCTACCAACGATTTGGACATTGATACCATCGCCTGGTTGGAAAACTTCCTTGCAGATTACCAAAGTATCGTATTGGTGGTATCTCACGATAGACACTTTTTAGATGCGGTATGTACGCATATCGTGGACATTGATTTCAGCAAAATGAGCATTTACTCGGGTAACTATACCTTCTGGTATGAGTCGAGCCAACTTGCATTGAAACAACGTAGTGATCAAAATAAGAAACTAGAAGAAAAAGTTAAAGAACTTCAAGAGTTCATTCAGCGCTTTAGTGCAAATGCTTCGAAATCGAAACAAGCCACTTCCCGTAAGAAAGCATTAGATAAAATCGATATCTCAGAAATTAAAGCTTCCAGTAGAAAATACCCTGCAATCCTGTTCAATAACCTGGGCAGAGAAGCAGGTGACCAAATCCTACAGGTAGAGAACCTTTCTTGTACCTTAAATGGAGAAGTGATGTTTAAAAACATCAGCTTCATGGTCAATAAAGGAGATAAAATTGCTGTTCTTTCTCAAAATAGCTTAGCGACTACTGCTTTTTACAACATTCTAACTGAACGTGAGAAAAACTATAGCGGTGAGTTTAAATTTGGAATTACGATTAGCGTTGCTGATATTCCTAACGACAACACTCCTTACTTCGAGGGTAAAGATGAAAATCTGGTAGACTGGTTGCGCGAATATTCAGGTACAGATCAGGATGAGCAATTTGTGAGAAGTTTCTTAGGTAGAATGCTATTCTCTGGTGAAGAAGTTTTGAAAAATGTGAAAGTACTATCCGGTGGTGAGAAAATGCGTTGTATGTTCTCACAAATGATGCTGAAACATGCGAATCTGTTGTTATTGGATGAACCTACGAATCACTTGGATTTAGAGTCGATCACGGCCCTAAACAATGGACTAAAAGATTTCAGAGGTACCGCATTGTTCACTTCACGAGATCATGCTTTAACAGAATCTGTAGCCACCAGAATTATCGAATTAACGCCTAAAGGTGTGATTGATAAAATGATGACTTACGATGACTACATTACGAGCGAAGATGTGGCTCAGTTAAGAGCAGAAATGTATAAATAATTTTAAAAGGGGCTTTATGAAAAGCCCCTTTTTTTATGACATCAACAAAAGTTAATGCGCATGAGCATCCGCTTCAACCGGATGTAATTCAAACTTCAAATCCAGTTCATTTGTTCCGGGAAATTTAGTTCCAAAATCAGGATTGCTCCAATCTGTTGCAGCAATTCCCGCCTTAACCCCAACATTAAGATGGCGCATGACATATCGGAAAGTAAATCCAGCAGAAGCCTTATCTACTGTTAAATATCCCGTCAAACCCACATTGATCTTCTTATTGTCCTTATCACGGTCTGCATAAGCATAAGTTAACACGCCTGCCGGAGCACCCGGGATAAATGCCTGATGCACTTCATGCGCGTCCAAAAACTCCTGCTGCAGCTCCCGATTCGCAAAATCAAATGACTTCAGACTGATTTTATAGGTTTTTCCCTCCTCCAAATGTGCATGTGTTCCAACCGGAGGTAATCCCTTACTATCGAAGGTAATGATCAAAGGTTTTGCTGAAGCGATCGGGTTATAATGAAAATGATCGCCATGCGCTTCCCGCTCCACTTCTAAGAAAGTAAGCGTTGCTTTTCCAGTGCCCTCCTCCGGAACTTCTGGTTGAGTATCTTTCTTACAAGCGTTAAATGTTATGGCAATAAGCGCCACTAAAATGGGTACTGAATACTGACGTAATTTTTTCATGATGGTAATTTATGTTTGTGAATAATTGTATAGAGAAACCGGCATTCTCATTTAATTGCAATTAAGTTGCAAATATATCTCAATAAACTACAAATGCAACTATATTGCTTTTATATTTGTCAAATCAATATATACGTCATGATAAAAACTACTAACAAGAAAACATTATTGAAATCTGATCGTCTGGACCAGTTTGGAATCACTGCATCAGTTGCTTGTGCCATCCATTGTGCAGCATTGCCATTTCTCATTACCTTACTTCCACTCTGGGGTCTCAGCTTCCTCGCTAATCCCTGGGTAGAGTTGAGCATGATTGGACTATCCCTAATTATAGGAACCTGGTCTTTGGCAGGCTCCTACCCAAAACATAAAAGAATCATTCCTATACTTGTACTGATCACGGGTTTTATATTGATTGGAACCGGACACCATAGCCTTGAGTCTTTAGAACCTATACTGATTCCTATGGGTGGATTAACCATTGCACTTGCGCACCTCCTCAACTGGAAATATGCGCGTAATTGTACAAATCATTAATTAAGCAAAATGCAGTAGCAAATACTTTACAAGTAAAGCACTTGCAATCTTATGGCATTTACTACTTTTGTAAACACACATAACATGAACAATAAACTGATATTCGGTGTATTTTTAATATTTGTAAGCATGATTAATCCAGGTTGCACACACCAGCGTCCGGATGGCAAACAGCTTTACTTAAAATATCTAAAAAGCCGCGTAATAAATACCAAACATCTATGATCTCTTTAAAATCTGTAGCTCATCGGTACCAGTCTCAGCAAGACATCCGTTTTGAGGATTGGCAAATCGATGCAGGATCACAATGGCTCCTCCTTGGCGCATCAGGAAGTGGAAAATCAACCTTGCTTCATATCCTAACGGGTATACTAAAACCCGTACAAGGAGTGGTTAGCATAAAAGGAACGGCTATTTATGATTTATCTTCTAAGGAACTCGATCAATTTAGAGGGAGAAACATCGGTATCATCTTTCAAAGACCACATCTAATTAAAAGTCTGAGTATAGCTGAGAACTTAGTTGTTGCTCAAAGTTTTGCAAAACTACCTACAGATTTAAATAGAGTTGATGAAGTATTATCAGCTTTAGGCATTGCAGATAAGAAAAATGCCTATCCGGATCAACTGAGTCAGGGACAATTGCAAAGGGTATCCATTGCCCGTGCGGTGATCAATAAACCAGCCTTACTGATTGCTGATGAACCGACCTCCAGTCTGGATGATAAAAATGCAGCCATTGTACTGGAACTATTGATGCAACAATCTGGTGCCAATCAGGCGACATTGATTGTTGCCACCCACGACAAAAGAGTAAAAGACGCATTTAAACATACCTACGAATTATCATGAGCCCAATAAAGATCAGCTGGAAGAGCTTATGGTCTAAACCGCTTTCTTCCGCATTAAATATGATGCTCATTGCCTTTGGCACTGGAATATTAACCATATTATTGTTAGCATCACAACAGATTTCCCAAAAGTTAGACAATAATTCAAAAGATATTGACCTGGTAGTTGGTGCAAAAGGCAGTCCATTACAACTGATTCTCAGCAGCATCTATTATATAGATTTTCCTACCGGAAATATCCCCCTTAAAGAAGCGAAAGAATTATCCCGCAGCCCATTTGTAAAAAGAGCTGTACCACTTGCTTTAGGCGACAATTACAATGGAACCCGAATTGTAGGTACGGACACTAATTTTGTAGCCTTATACCAATTGAAACTACGCGATGGTAAGTTTTGGAACCAGGATTTCGAGGCCACTATCGGAGCTGGGGTAGCGCAAAGCCAGCAATTAAAAATTGGAGATACTTTTTTCGGTGCGCATGGATTGAGTAGCAATAGCGATGTCCACAAAAGTCACCCTTACACTGTAGCAGGAATTTTAGAATCCCAGGGAAATGTAACTGATAACCTGATTTTAACCAATATCGCCAGTGTATGGAAAATGCATGATGAACATGAAGAGGACCATCAGGATGCGGCAACAAAAGAGGAGGATCATCAGCACCATGAAGGAGAAAGCCACAAGGATCATCAGCATACAACAAAAGAAAAAGGTACAATAAATGAAGATGAACATAGAGAGCTGACCTCCCTACTGATTCAATACCGCTCTCCGATGTCTGTGGCCATCTTCCCGAGAATGGTCAATGAAACCACAAATATGCAGGCGGCCTCTCCTGCCCAGGAAAGCACCAGACTGTTCTCCTTAATTGGTATAGGCGTAGAAACCTTACAATGGTTTGCAGTTCTTATCATGCTAATTGCAGCCATCAGTGTGTTTGTAAACCTTTATAATTCTTTAAAAGAACGTAAATATGATCTGGCCATCATGCGTACACTTGGGGCATCCAGAGGGAAACTCTTTCTGATTGTAATCATTGAAGGAATCATCCTTACCCTTGCAGGAACCATTATTGGTGTAGCACTGGGGCACTTCGCATTACAACTCATCGGCTATTATCAGGAAAGCAATCAGGCACGTCTCACTGGAATGATCTTTCTTAAAGAGGAAATATATTTGTTTGTTGCTGGCTTAGCGATTGGTATATTTGCTGCTATCATCCCTGCAATACAGGCTTACAAATCCAATATTTCTAAAATATTGTCTAAAAACTAACACAAATACTCAAGAAATGAAACGATTCCTAATTGCTATTTTACTATTTACGGGATTTGCAGTAAAAGCCCAGCACAATCCTGATGATCAGATCCTATCCGACAACTGGGATGTGGTAGGCGGTGTAGACTTTAAAATTGTTAAAGACTCAGAAATGTATGCTGTTTATACCCCTGCTATTAAGAAACATGCCAATAAACCATTTGAATTAGAAGGATATATTGTCCCAATTAAGGATGGCATGAAACAAACAAAATTTATGCTTTCTACCTTACCCATTAATCAATGCTTTTATTGCGGAAAAAATGGGGTTCCAATTATGGTCTTGGTAGAAATGACAGAACCCATCAAATTCACTTATAAAACAATTGTCGTAAAAGGAACATTGAAGTTAAACACGGGTAACGCAATGGATAACCCACCAATTTCCCTGGTCAACGCAAAATCAATATAACATGAAACTAGATCCTGTAAATATTTTAAAAGAACACGACCTTAAACATACCAAACAAAGGGTACGGGTACTGGAAGAAATTGCTTTAGATACCGTAGCGATCTCACAGCCAGAACTGGAAAAAAAGTTAGGTAAAGAGATTGATCGTGTCACGCTTTACAGAATCCTGAATACTTATGAAGAAAAAGGGATTGTCCACCGTATCATGGACATGAATGGAACGGCAAACTATGCCTTATGCTCTTCTTCCTGTTCAGAAGAACACCATCATGACGAACATGTGCATTTTAACTGCAGCAGCTGCGGTAAGATTTACTGCCTGGAACTTACAATACCGAAAATTAAAATGCCAAATGGATTTACAGCTAAAACCGTTAACACGACGGTATATGGTACTTGTGAAAAATGTAACGCTTTAATCCCGGTAATGGCATAATTAATTAAAAAAATAAGGCCTGATCGTCCTTAAAACATAAGCCCGGGAAGCTGATCAATTAAGCTCCCGGGTTTTTTAGCTTTAATTCCTGATGTTATCTTGCTCTTCTTTAAATTTGAGCATTGAGGCTTCAAAAACTCAAACTAAGCCCAGGCTTTGTATAGGAAGTTGAGCCAGTTTTTATGAAAGATCAGCTCCAGCTCTTCTGCTGAATAACCTTTCGCCCTAAATAATTCCAGCATTTTCTGCAAATCAGCAATGGTATCCAGGTCAAATGGAGATTGTTCTGTACCAAAAGCACCATCCAAATCTGAGCCAATACCGATATGCTTTGCATTCCCTGCTAGCTGACAAATGTGGTCCGCATGTTCTACTACCTGTGCTAAACCACAATTCATTCCTTTAGGCGTAGATAGCCCCCTTTGCCAGTTTGGAACAATCATCCAGGCATCTAAAGCAGCACCAATTACTGCTCCTCTGTTAATTAAAGCCATGAGCTGTTCATCGCTAAATTGTCTGTTGTGATTCACCAATGCCCTGCAATTGTTGTGACTGGCCCAAACAGGACCAGAAAAATGATCCAGGGCTTGCCAAAAGGCATCATCACAAAGATGAGTTGCATCTAAAATGAAGTTCAAGCGTTCCATTTCCTTCAATAAATCCAGCCCCGCTTGCCCCATTCTACCAGTAGCATCTGTACCATTTGCATACCTCCCAGGACCATAATGAGCCGGTCCGATTGCCCGGAGCCCATACTGGTGTGCACGTTCCAAATATGAAATATCCACAATAGAATCTACACCTTCCAGACTTAAGATATAACCAATTGCTTTATTGTCATTTGAACTTCCATCATTCCAAAGCTCATAGTGTGCCTTCAATTGTGCTGCATTGGTGATTTGAACCATTTCACCAGCTTCTTCCATCGCTTTATACCAGGCCAGTTGCCCTTGAGTTTGTGCCCATGCCTGCTGCGCTGAGTTCCAGCCAGGAATTAAGCTATCAGGTTTCACATAACGGGCAATCTGTGTGGCTACTACAATCCCAATATTTCCTTTTCTAAGTTCAGGAAAGGATACGGTTGACTTTTCGCGGTCAGGTTTGTCGGTCATCCCTTTTTCAAGCGTCCTTATCGAGGATACCGGCAACCTCAAATCCCTGTTCCATTCCATCGCATTCATGCTAAGGTCCAGGTGGGCATCGATTATAAACATAGCTTTTAACGATTAAAATAATTCAAAAACTGCTTCTACTTCTACCGGAATATTATCCGGCAAAGAGCCCATTCCTACTGCACTTCTTACGCCAATCCCGTTCTCCTGTCCCCAAACTGAGGCAAACAACTCGCTACAACCATTGATAATATAAGGATGCCTTTCAAAATCCGGAGCACAATTGACCATCCCTAATACCTTGATCACCCTTTTAACGACATCCAGGCTGCCAAAATTCGTCACAATGGTAGATAACATGGTCAGGCCAACTTGTCGCGCAGCCAGTTTCCCTGCTTCCGCATCCAAATCAACACCAACTCTACCTATGATCAGCGACTGATCCGGCTGTACCGGGCCGTGTCCGGATAAATATAAATATTTACCATCTACTAAAAATGGTTTATAAATTCCAAGTGGTTTTGGAGCAGGTGGCAATACCAATTCTAATTTTAAAAATGCTTCCTGAGCTGATAAATTCATGATGATGATATAAATGATTAAAATATGCTGAGCAGAATCAATAAGGGTAGTTTGGTTAGCTTTTTCTAAACTGCCAGAATCAGGACACAGCCTGGAATCAAATATAGAATTGTTTTGTTTTAATTGCATTTTATTTGCAATTAATTTTTGCACCAAAAGTACTATCTATAAAAACAGATGCTAAAAGACAATGAAAACTTCTTTAATTTGCGAAAAATATGCAACAAAAAAAAAGAGGGCAACCTTTATTGAAGTGAACCCCAAAAGTTAGACAAAAACTTTTGGGGTTTACTATTTATGGCAAAACACACATTTGAGGATAAC
>NZ_JAVTSK010000015.1:0-87688 GCF_032678465.1 Pedobacter gandavensis | reverse complement strand
TTAAACCCGGGCTGTTTTTCTTTCCAACCAGGTGATGATGATGGTCCCACCTGAATCTGAAGAACCTAAATGATAAGGCAATGATCTTAAAATGAAGTATCTTTAGTTAAAATTAACGGATTAAACCCGATGTACGGAGACCATGTTAACCTTCTTCCTATTCCAGGAGAAGCATTGTATCTTCCTGGCTTTTTTACGGAAGAAGAAAGTAAGTCTTTTTTTGAAGCACTCAGTGTTGGTGTGGCCTGGAAACAGGAGCCCATCCAGATTTTTGGTAAAATGGTACTTCAACCAAGATTCACGGCTTTTTATGGAGATGCTGGAATGAGCTATAGTTATTCCGGAATTACAATGAATGCCCTGCCCTGGACAGCTGAGTTACTCGCCATTAAAAACCGGATTGAGCAACGTTATCAGGTAAAATTTAACGTGTGTTTACTGAACCATTACCGGGATGGAAACGATAGTATGGGTTGGCATAGAGACAATGAAAAGAGTTTGGGGAGGTATCCTTTCATTGCTTCGGTAAGTTTTGGCGCCCATCGGATTTTTCAATTCAGAAGGTATAAAGAAAAAATTCCAATCATTTCGGTAGACCTGAGCTCAGGTAGCGTTTTAATAATGAAGGGGGAAACTCAACACTACTGGGAACATCGATTACCAAAAACGCTAAAACTGACCGAGCCCAGAATAAATTTAACTTTCAGGTTGATCCATACCTAAATGAAGAACTTCTAAAGTTACAATCCAAGCTGATTGTTGTATTTAAGTCAGATTAGTGGAAAGAGTTTTAAAAATATAATTTACCAATTACTTTTGCTAACAGTGTTAACAAAAGTACACATGATATGGGAATTGCAGAGCGTAAAATAAGACAGAGGGAAGAATTTAGGGCAAGTATTCTGGAAGCAGCCTGGCAGCAGGTCATTTCTGATGGTTGGCAATCTTTGTCTATCCGAAAAATTGCTGATGCGATAGAATATAGCATTCCCGTTATTTATAATCACTTTGAAAATAAAGAAGCCATTCTCCTGGAGTTTACAAAAGAAGGCTTTCAGAAACTGGCCGATACTTTAGAGGGAGTGAAAGCGCAACATACTGTGCCTGCAAGACAACTGGAGGCCATGGCCCATGCGTACTGGGACTTCGCATTTGATCATAAGGAATTTTATCAATTGATGTTTGGTCTGGGGATCCCTGCCTGCGATCGTGTCAATGAAATCGAAGAACTGAAAAATGCAACCAGTATCATGATTTCAACGATTAAAGCAGCTATTGATGAAAGCAATCATCCGGAAACGGATTATTTCTTAAAATACCATACTTATTTATCCATACTTCATGGTTTGGTTTCCATTCAAATGATTCAAAAAGAAGGTAAGCCTGATGCTGCGAAGAAAATGATTCTTCAGGATGCAATTTCTGGTTTTATCATCTCCATAAACAGGATTAATTCTTAGATTTAAATCTAAATCAACTTTTAACCTATAAAAACAATACATTCATCTATGAGAAAACTATTCAACACCAATTTTAATCAGGAAGGCGTACACATGATGTTGCTGGTACTTCGTGTGGCCATTGCTGTTTTTATGCTGGTTCATGGTTATCAGAAATTGCAATACCTGACTTCAGGAGCGCCTATCCAATTTATGGATCTTTTTGGAATTGGAACAACTGCTTCTTTGGCACTGGCTGTTTTTGCGGAGTTTTTCTGTTCTATCTTTCTATTACTTGGATTTGGAACCAGACTAGCTGTTGTCCCTTTGATTGTAACCATGCTGATCGCGATATTTATGGTGCATGGAGCAGATCCTTTTGATAAAAAGGAATTGGCTTATCATTATTTAGTGGTTTATTTGTTTTTACTGGTTGTTGGAAGTGGTAAATATAGTGTTGATTATTTTATCAGCCGTAATCAGAGCAGAAGAAGACGTTAAGTATGCGGGATGAAGCTGTAAATAGATTTTAATATATCAATTGGCAGAATAATCCGTTATAGCTAGGTCACACACAAAAAGAACATACCATGAAAAAGATTATTTTCCTTTGCCTGACGGCGATCATTATCCAAAGCTGTAGTGTCAGCAAGCAACAAATTAAGGCTTTGGAGAAATGCACTTATAAAGTAGTTTCTGCAGAACAAATCTCCTTTGGAGGAACAGATGTAAAGAGATTATTGAGCGGACAGGACCTTAACCTGGGTAGCTTACCTGGATTAGCACTTGGACTATTGAGAAAGGATGTCCCTTTAAAAGCACGTTTAAATCTTGAAATCAGTAATCCGACTCCTAATACTGCGGCTATTAATGAGTTTGAATATAAGATCCTCATCAACAAGGCAGAAATTGCCTCAGGATTTGTCAATCAGGAAGTAAGGGTTGAAGGAGGTAAATCTACCATTGTGCCTGTAGATATGGTGGCAAATATTTATCCATTTGTAACCAACAGCAAAGTGATGAATGAGATCACAGAATTTATTAAGGGAAATAAAGGTGGTAGAGAGAAAAAAGGAATCCTTACCTTAAAAATCAGACCGAGTTTTAAAGTTGCTGGTGCATTGGTGAAATATCCTGGATTTATTACCATCGATAAGGAAGTGAGCAGTAAAATTCTGCTATAGAGCGCTTTTTGTTTTACAACTATATTACAAATATTGACGAAATTAAGTTTCAGATTGAGGATGTTTTATTTACATTCGGATATTAAGATCTGTTTATGAACCTTCGTCAATATTTATTTCTAATACCATTTGTCCTTCCATTTTCCTTAAAAGCGCAATCTGCGCTGGAACTCAACGCTGCGGAAATCAAGCAAAGCCTGGAAGCATTAGGCCAGACTGGTGGTGTTTTATACATTGCTGCACATCCGGATGATGAAAATACACGGTTATTGGCGTATCTGGCTAAAGAAAAGAAAGTAAGGACTGGATATTTGTCTTTAACGAGAGGTGATGGCGGACAAAACCTGATTGGTCCTGAACAGGGCGAACTACTTGGCCTGATCCGGACACAGGAGCTCCTGGCCGCAAGAAGAATGGACGGTGCAGAACAGTTCTTTACCAGAGCCAATGATTTTGGCTTTTCTAAAACCCCGGAAGAGAGTTTCAAAATCTGGGATAAAACAAAAATTCTGGGAGATGTAGTTTGGGTGATCCGAAAGTTTCGGCCAGATGTGATCATTACCCGCTTTCCAGAAGATGGACGTGCCGGACATGGGCATCATTCAGGTTCTGCAATCCTGGCTAGAGAGGCTTTTGCTGCAGCAGCAGATCCGAAGCAATTTCCAGAGCAACTGGCCTATGTGAAACCATGGCAGGCGAAGAGAATTGTCTGGAATACTTATAATTTTGGCGGAATGAATACCACTGCTGATGATCAATTGAAAATCGATGTGGGTGGGTATAATCCCCTTTTGGGTAAAAGCTATGGAGAAATTGCTGCTGATAGCAGATCCAATCATAAAAGTCAGGGTTTTGGCTCCGCAAAACAAAGAGGTGCAGCACTCGAGTATTTTAGTCCAATTGCCGGTGATCCTGCAAAATCAGACCTGTTTGAAGGACTGGATTTTAGTCTGAACAGATACCCTGGAACCAAAGAAATTCAACAAGTCCTATCAGAGATAAATAAAGAATATCAGGCCTCTAATCCAGCCGCCTCCCTGCCTAAGTTGCTGAAATTACGGCAAATGGTAAAAGGAAAAGAGTTTAAGCATGAATTGCTGGATGATTTGATTCTGGCCTGTTCCGGAATATGGCTGGAAGCAGCGGCGCTAAGTCCGGCTTATGCACTGAATGATTCCATCCCACTAAGGTTACAGGCCATTGCAAGGGCAAATGCTTTGCCTTATCCAATCAGAGTTGTAGAAGAACGCACTGGAGCCCGCATGGAGCTTAATCCCAATAAAATGGCGGTGCTTGAAGCAAAGGTATTCGGTAGCGCCTCCCTTAGCAGTCAGCCTTACTGGCTGGAAAAGAAACATGACCAGGGCAGTTATGATGTTGATGATTTAGCTTTAATCGGACGTCCGGAAAATCCAACCTTGGTAAATGTAGTATTTCGTATACAAATAGGGGATGAGTGGATAGAAAAAAAGCTGCCTGTAATTTATAAATCAACGGATCCGGTAAGAGCTGAGGTATATCAGCCATTGGTGATCGCCCCGCCAGTTACCGCAACTTTCCAGGAAAATGCTTTTCTTTTTAATGGCAATGAAAGTAAAATGATCAATGTCAACTTAAAAAGTTTTCAGGATCAGGCTTCAGGTACCTTAAGCGTATCGCTTCCAGCAGGTTGGAGCAGGAGCCCGGAACAGCTGGATTTTAAACTTGCTAAAAAAGGAGATCAGGAAGTGTTAAGTTTTAAGCTGAGTCCTGGTGCTGATGCAAAAGCTGGTGAAATGGTTTTAAATGTTAATATAAAGGGGAAAAGCTTTCATCAGGGACTAAAGGTTTTGAATTACGATCATATCCCATTGCAAACGTTATTTCCACTTGCTTCTGCTAAAATAGACAAAACGGATCTGAAGTTTGCAGGCCGGAAAATAGGTTATATCGCTGGTGCAGGCGACCTGATTCCTGAGTCATTGAAGCAAATTGGATTGGAGCTGACGCTACTTTCAGAACAGCAGATTTTGAGTACAGATTTGTCTGGTTTTGATGCCATTGTCACTGGTATACGTTTGTATAATATCAATAACCAGATCAGTGCAATGCAGCCTAAACTGATGAAATACGTCGAAAATGGTGGTGTTTTACTGGTACAATACAATGTGAATACACCTTTGAAATTAACCGCTATCGGACCATATCCTTTTCGTTTAAGCACGGATAGGGTAACTGAAGAAGATGCAACAGTTCATTTACTGGCGCCGGATCAGCCTGCATTAAACTATCCCAATAAAATCAGTCAGAAAGATTTTGAAGGCTGGGTACAGGAAAGAGGTTTGTATTTTGCAATAGATGCGGACCCTAAATATACTCCGATATTGGGAATGCATGATACCGGGGAGGGGGAAAAGAATGGCGCTTTGTTAATTGCAGATTATGGCAAAGGGAAATTTGTTTATACTTCATTATCCTTTTTCAGGCAATTGCCTGCAGGGGTTACCGGGGCATACCGATTGTTTATCAATTTGCTTTCAAACAAAAAATAATGGACAACTACCGGGTGTTTTACAGGTTCTTAATCGGCTGGCTTATCTTTTTAATCCTGATATTTTATGCGTTTACTAAATATTTCCAATGAGTAAGATAGATTGGGCAGTATTGATCATCACTTTAGTGGGGATAGTAGTTTATGGTGTTTACAAAAGTCGTGGTGCCAAAAATATTCAGGGATTCCTGTTAGGCAATCAAACAGCACCCTGGTATCAGGTTTGTCTTTCAGTAATGGCCACACAAGCAAGTGCCATTACTTTCTTATCGGCTCCGGGACTGGCGTATTCTTCAGGAATGAGTTTTGTGCAGTTTTATTTCGGATTGCCTCTGGCAATGATTGTATTGTGTATCACTTTTGTCCCGATTTATCACAGACTTAAGGTATATACTGCATATGAATTTCTGGAACAGCGTTTTGATTTAAATACCAGGGCTTTAACTGCATTTTTATTCCTGATTCAAAGGGGATTGTCTACTGGAATCACAATTTATGCACCCTCTATAATTCTTTCTACCATTTTAGATATCAATACCACCTACACGACTTTGTTCATAGGTAGTCTGGTGGTTTTTTATACTGTTTATGGAGGTACAAAGGCGGTTTCCTATACTCAGATGTTGCAAATGAGCATTATTTTTTGCGGACTGTTTGCAGCAGGAATCATGGTGGTGCACTTATTGCCTGGCGACATTGGCTTTGGGAAAGCCTTAAGTATTGCTGGTAAAATGGGTAGAACCAATGCGATAGATTTTACTTTCGACCTCAACAATCCCTATACCGTATGGTCGGGATTAATTGGCGGCTTCTTCTTACAATTATCTTATTTCGGAACAGATCAAAGTCAGGTGGGAAGGTATTTGTCGGGAGCTTCAGTCAATCAAAGCCGTCTGGGATTATTGATGAATGGTCTGGTGAAAATTCCGATGCAGTTTCTGATCCTCCTGATTGGTGTCCTCGTATTTACCTTTTACCAATACAACAGACCACCCATCTTTTTTAACAGTTTTGAATTGAATAAGCTGGAAAAAAGTCAGTACCAGCCGGAGCTGAATAAATTAAAAAATGATTATGATCAGGCATTTGAAGAGAAGCAAAAAGTTGTGGATCAGATGAACCAGGCTTTAGATCAGGATGATAAAGCTAAAATTGATGAATACAGAACTGCATTAAAACTTGCTGATGAAAAGGGAAAATCGATCAGAAAGGAAGTCACCACACTGATGACTAAAAATGATGAGCGTGCAGATATCAATGATAACAATTATATATTCCTGAGCTTTGTTACCCAGTACCTGCCTAAAGGATTGATTGGCTTACTCATTGCCATTATATTTTTGGCTTCAATGGGCTCAACGGCCAGTGCTTTGAATTCTTTAGCCTCTACTTCGGTGATTGATATCTACAAAAGACTCATTCGTAAAAACGGCTCTGATCAGGAATATCTGCAGGCTTCCAGATGGGCCACTGTGTTTTGGGGGGTAATCTGTATCCTAATGGCTTTGTATGCCAGTAAGATCGGGAATTTGCTGGAAGCCGTAAATATCCTGGGATCTTATATTTATGGAACGATTCTAGGCGTGTTTTTAGTAGCTTTTTACATCAAACAGGTCAATGGAAAAGCAGTGTTTCTGGCTGCTATTGTTGCTGAAATTGCAGTAGTATTTATAGGGCGACAGGAATGGGTAGCTTATCTCTGGCTCAATGTAATTGGCTGTATACTGGTTGTCATTTTGTCGGTCATTATCCAATATTTCACTAATGAAAGTAAGTTGCAGGAAAAGGAGCTTTAAAAAAAACGGAGTCTGGAATCTGAAAATATGGAATAGTAAAGGGCTGCATCATATCAATGATACAGCCCTTTAGCTTTGTAGAGTTTGATGAAAAACTATTATTTTTTGGCTTCAGCTAATAATGCGCTGTTTAGTCTAACATATTCATCGATTTTCGCCTCAGTTGCCAGTTTAATTCCAGCTTCTGCAGAAGCAATTGCTCCGGCTTTATCACCTTTTTTCAATTGAATACGGCCTTTCCATAACCTTACCCAGGGAGCTTTAGGATCTGCAAGTTCAGCTGCATTTACCCATTCTAATGCCTTGTTAAGGTCTTTGCCATTTTCGTAGTAATATTGTGCTGCTGCGAAATATGGTTTTTTATCACCTTTCATGGCTTCTTCAATGCTGGCCATTACCTGTGCATCAACTTCCGTAGTCAGGTCAATGTTTATACCTGTATTTTCCCATGACAATTGTAATTGTGCGGTAGTAGGGTAGACATTGGCAAACTCAATGGTAAAGGTTTCTATTTTTTCTTTGAGTTTATAAGGTTTCACCTTGATTCGTAATACATCTTCGCTTTCTTTATATTCATAAGCACCCCATTGTTTCGAATCTTTATTAAAAATGACCGTCCATTCTTCTTTACCAGGAATGGTGAATAAACCATAAGTACCTGCTGCAAGATCTTGTCCGCCAACTTTTACGGGATCACTAAAAGTGATGGAGGTAGCTGAGTTTGCTCCGGTACGCCAAACTTTGTCGAATGGTTCCATACCTCCAAAAACCTTACGTCCTTTCAGGTTTGGACGGGAATAAGAAACGTTGATTTTACCTAATCCAAAACTCTGGGTAATGGTTTGAGCAGAACTCGCTTGTGGTATTTTGATACCCTGTGCCTGAAGTTCAGTGTTTAATGAAACTGCCAGAGCCAGAATCATTAAGGTCTTTAATGTTGTTTTCATTTAATTAAGTTTTTTTGTTACTAATTTACACTAAAGAATCATTATTTTCTATAGCTAAAATGGAGCTTTGCGGATGTGATCAATTATATGACGAACAAATTAGAGAATGATTCCTAAATTAGCCAAATGCTTAATATTCGTTATCTTTTTCCTTTTGTGGCTTCCGTTTTTGTGTCTTGCGCAAGCTTAAAGTCAATTCCTGATCCAGTTTTGGAAACCGGAGTTTCCAGAAGCCTGGCCAATTATAGAAAAGCCAATATTTCAGGGCTTCATTATCGGATAGACCTGGATATTCCTGCGGAAAAAGAGAAACGAATAGCTGCTGTTGAAGAGATTTCTTTTTTGCTTAAATCAATAGAACATCCATTACAACTCGATTTTAAGGAAGATCCGGCAAACATTCAAAAGCTCTCTGTAAATGGTATTCCAGTTGAAGTCAAATGGCAAAAGGAACATTTACTGATTGAACAAAAGCATTTAAAACCTGGGAGTAATCTGGTTTATTTAGAGTTTTTGGCAGGTGATGCTGCCTTGAACCGAAATGCAGATTATTTATATACCTTGTTTGTTCCGGATCGTGCGAGAACTGTTTTTCCTTGTTTTGATCAACCAGATATAAAAGCGGTTTATACCCTGAGCCTTAAATTGCCGCAGGATTGGAAAGCCATTGCCAATGGAGCACTCAAAGATTCTAGTATCGTTAACGCTCAGGCTAGCCCATCAGGGCATACAAATGCCCGTAAAATTTATCGTTTTAAACCTTCTGATACGATCAGTACCTATCTTTTCTCGTTTGCTGCGGGTAAATTTAATGAGATGACTGGGCAGATGAACCATTTAAAAGGAGATTTCTTATATCGTGAAACAGATACAGCAAAATTAAACCATAGCTTAAAAGAAATATTTAAGATTCATGGGAATTCTTTAGCTTTTTTGGAGAATTGGACCGCAATTCCATATCCTTTCCAGAAGTTTGATTTCGTATCTATTCCTGATTTTCAGTTTGGTGGTATGGAACATGTGGGGGCAATTCAATATAAAGAGTCTTCATTGTTTTTGGATGGAGGAGCGACGAAAGACCAGTTGAATTCCAGGACGAATCTGATTGCCCATGAAACTGCACATATGTGGTTTGGGGATTTAGTCACGATGAACTGGTTTACTGATGTGTGGATGAAAGAGGTGTTTGCGAATTTTATGGCGGATAAAAGTACGGAAGGACTAACCGGGAAGGCAGATTTTGATTTAAAATTTTTGGTAGACCATTTTCCGGCAGCTTATGGAGTGGATCGTAGTACTGGTGCCAATCCTATTCGTCAGAATTTGGATAATTTAAAGGATGCGGGTACACTTTATGGTAATATCATTTACCATAAAGCACCTATCATGATGCGTCAGTTGGAAAGAATGATGGGGAAAGAGAAATTTCAACAAGGCGTACGCGAATACCTTAAAAAGTTTTCAAATGGTAATGCTTCCTGGCCTGATTTAATTACTATTCTTGATAATTATGCAGAGGTGGATTTACAAAAATGGAATAAAGTATGGGTGAATGATAGTGGCAGACCTATAGTTGATTATCAATTGGAAAAGAAAGATGGAAAGATTACGAAATTTAATATTCAACAAAGACCAGAATATGGAAATGCTAAAGGGAAAATCTGGCCACAGCTTTTTGAGCTTACTTTATTCTACCCGGATAGGGTTAAAGAGTTGACTGTTAATTTAAATGCAGCATCAGTGGAGCTGAAGGAGGCAATTGGAATGGATGCACCTTTGTTCGTTCAATTTAATTCTTCCGGCCAAGGTTATGGAGTATGGCCGGTAGATCCTGCTATGTTCTCAGCACTGGATCAAATGGAGCAAGCATTGAACCGTGCAGCTGCTTATATTTCGCTTTATGAGAACATGCTCAATGGCAGATCGGTTAAGCCAGCAGCATTACTGGAACTGCTGATGAGTAGAATAGAAAAGGAAAAGGAGGAATTGAATCTTAAATTGATTACAGGATATATTGGTACCATTTTCTGGGAGTTTACAAACGCAGAAGAAAGATTAGCCCTCCGGGATAAACTGGAAAATGCATTATGGAATGCCATGGTAAATCAAACACGCCCAAATCATAAGAAAATGCTTTTTAAAGCTTATCAGGATGTTTTCCTTTCGAAGGCTGCAGCTGATCAATTGTTCCTCATCTGGAAAAATCAACAAGCACCAACAGGATTGATCCTCTCTGAAGATGATTATACTGCGCTAAGCTTTGCATTGGCACTCAGAATGGAAAACAACGCAAGTTTACTTCAGTCGCAATTGGATAGAATTAAGAATACTGACCGCAGAAAACGGTTTGAATTCATTAAAACTGCCGTTTCTTCAGAACTTTCTGATCGAAATACTTTCTTTAAAAGTCTGGAATTGAAAGCCAATAGAGAAAAAGAAGCGAATGTTGCTGTGGCTTTGTATTACCTGCATCACCCACTTAGGCAAGCAAGTTCTATTGCTTACTTGCCTAAGAGCCTGGAAATGTTAACCGAAATCCAGACTACGGGTGATATCTTTTTCCCTCAAAATTGGTTGCAATCTACTTTTAGCTATTATCAGTCTGAAGAGGCTGCGAAAATCGTAACAGATTTTTTGAAAGCACATCCGGATTATAACCCTAAACTTAAAGCGAAAATTCTTCAGGCAACAGATTATTTGTATCGGTCTTCCAGACTAAGAACGGTTAATAATTAAGTAGAGCGCTAGTTATTTTGGTTTAAAAGTTTTGTAGCTCAACTTCATGGTTTCAGTATTTGCTCCCTGGGTTTTTTGAATGCTGCTGGGATAATTATTGCTGTTGTATTCGTATGTATAATTGCTTACAGGAGTACCGATGGGTAGATAGTCACTAAGTAAAAGATTGTTTTGAGCATAAATAGCTTTAGAATGTTCTTGCGTTAAGCCCAATAATTGTATGTAGGGAATATGCCGATAAATGCCTGATTTGCTGTCATAGGTATTTCTCATGGTGCTTGTGGTATTTTTAGTTGTTTTAACCACTGTGATGGCATTTCCAAATGGATCATAGCTGAATTGCTCTTCCTCCAAAACCAGGTTATTTGCCCCGTATTTTTTAAGCGTTGTGATTTGGCCATTTACATTATAAAACATAGCATAATAGCCTGTTGATGCAGATTTGCCATCAAATAACAATAGCTTGTAAACCTGTCCCTCTTTGTCAATCATGCAATCAATTTCTTGCTGAAGTTTATTGCCTTTGTACTGCTCATACCTTAAAGGAGAACCATTGGGACGGTAAAAAAACTTCGTTAAGTTGCCATCCGATTGGATAATTTCCAGCAGTTGATTCGATTCTCCCTCATATTTGAATTCGATCTGGAGATCTTTGGAATTCATCATGGTTGGGATCAGGTTATCCTTTAAAGCCGGGGCCGGTTCTTTGGGTTTTTCTACACCTATTGTCGGATCTGGAATAGCCTGTTCAGTTTTCTGACAACCAAATCCTGATAAAATCATCAAACACAAAGCACAGCAGTAGTAGATCTTCCTGTGCATTTGAATGGGTAACATCATTTTTCTGTTCATAATACTTTGATTGGTAAGGAGCTAACATATGTTGAATTATCTATTTGTGGTTATTTATGTAATTATTAATTAACAAAAGTATGTTTTATGTTACTTTTGTATTGTTATTAATTACTTTTATCGGCTGTTTTGGAATTAAATCTGATTCCATTTCTATGAATATTCAGCTGGATGACACCACTATCTGTCAGCTTAACAATTAGTTGTATTTTTTACGTTTAAACCGTATTTTTACGAAAAGATCGTAGTAAATGGAAAAGTTAACTATACAAGAGGAAGAGGCTATGCAAGCAGTATGGCAATTTGGTGCAGGTTTTATCAAAGATTTTATGGAACTATTACCAGAGCCCAAGCCTCCCTATACCACTTTGGCCTCCACCATAAAAAACCTGGAGCGTAAAGGTTTTCTGAAGAGCGAAAAATTTGCCAATGCTTATCGTTACAGTGCAAAAGTGAAGGAAACAGAGTATAAAAAACGCTTTATGAGCGGTTTTGTAAATGATTACTTTCAGAACTCTTATAAAGAACTCGTGTCGTTCTTTGTGAAAGACAATAAGATTAGTGCGGATGAATTGAAAGAAATAATCAACCTCATTGAAAATCCTAAAAACTGATGTGATGCCTGAGTTTTTTATTTTGCTATTGAAAGTCAATGGAGTATTAACTTTATTTTGCCTGGCCTATTATCTGGTTCTGCGTAAGCTGACTTTTTATACCTTAAATCGTTATTTCCTGCTGGCTGGGCTTATTTTTTCATCTTTATGCCCTTTCCTTGAACCAAAAGTAATCCTCGGTTCAAATGAAGCATTGGTACAACCAATTACTGCCGCATTACCAGTTATACATTTAAATCTTGAGCAGCATACTGGCTTTGATTATTGGTTTTTGGCCAAGTTGTTATTTTGGTTGGGCGTAGCTTTTTTGACTTGCAGGATGATATTGCGTTTAACTTCCCTTTATAAAGTTCATAAGCGTTCAAGTCCCGGTCAGTTAAAGGGTTATTCTGTCAGATTTCTAACAGGGACTCTAAATACGTTTTCTTTTTGGAATAACATTTATCTGAACGCAGAAATGCACCAGGACAAATCCCTTGATGCAATTTTGGAACATGAACAGGTACATGTTCGACAATGGCATACAATTGATATTCTTCTTGCTGAGCTAACGACCATATTTTATTGGTTTAACCCAGGAGTATGGTATATGAAGAAAGCCATTCAGGAGAATGTAGAGTTCATCACTGATCAACAGATTTTGAAAAAAGGGATTGACCGAAAAGATTACCAATACAGCATGGTACAGACCTTGACCACAGGTCAGTCCGGCACTGCATTAATGAATCATTTTAATATCAGGGCAATTAAGAAAAGAATAATCATGATGAACTCGAAACGATCATCTTCTTTTCAATTGATTCGTTATGTATTTATATTGCCCATACTTTTGATCCTGACCAGTGCCTTTACATTGTACAAAGTTGAAAATTTATTGGTTTCAACAGAGACACTGATTCATGAAGTGGCTGAGCCTATGATCTGGAAAAATGGTAGGGAATTTCTGCAACTGGACCGAGAGAGAAAAGTAGTAGTAGAGCAGATTAAGCCTGTAAATGCAGGTATAAATTCTAAATTGGATCAGAAGAAATCTGATAAAATAGATCAGAAAGGGCAGGTAACAGTCAGACTGTCTCCAGCTGATACTTCAAAAATAGCCAGAACTCAGACAAAGATCAGTTTTTTTCAGGCAAAGGATACCAGCCAAACTCCGAAGGTAAAAGGTCGGGTTTTAATGTTATGGAAGGGCGATGCAAAAGAGGAGGGCAATTCCAAAGATAGAGAATTGTTAAAGGCAAACAGGAGTTCTGGCTTCGTTACATTTAGCCAGGGAGATAGTCTGAACACGACAAAGGTCATCTTTCCTCAGAAGTATTACCTGAATGAGGTAGAAAGTGATGCATCTGTTTTAAAAGCCATGGATCCAAAAGATATTTCTAGCATAGAAATCCGTAAGGATAGCAAAGATCCAGATTCAAAAGGAGGAATCTGGATCTATACCAAGTCGTTTAAAAAGTTAAAGTAATTTTTAGTAGCGCTATACTGCCGGGAATTTTATAAGTTCCCGCAGTAAATACATTCTCTGCCACATATATCGATTTATAGGTTTTGATATTGGCTATATTGCTGAAGATAAACTCGCAATCGGTATTGATCTTGTTGATCTTGTATCGCAATGTAAGGTCAGAAAATAAATAGCTCAGTTTCTTTTGACCAGATTGTTTTGTGTTAAGATGTTCTGCTGTAAAGTTGACAAATAAGTTATTAATCGGCATAAAAGATAACTCCATCTGCTGATTGAGTTGTGCGTAACTAATCAGAGAGGTTGCAGGTGATTTGCTCTCATTTCGATTAATAGTGGCCTGATAACTCAGGTTGATGTCGTTATTGATCTTACTTTGAAAGCCAACTTTTAGCCCCTTGTTTATAGTACGGTATGGAAGCAAAATACCGTTTTGAAATTGATTGCTTTTGTCCTGTGACCAGTTCAGACCCATGCTTATGGTAGTTCTCCATGCAAATAAATATTTGTTGACAGTCCCACTTAAACGATAAGAATTTAGTTTGTTGTCGTAAGGAAGTACAATACGCTGTTGAAGATGATCAGTGATGATACTAGAGGAAAGGGTATTCCTGTTCAGTCTGATATAGGAGGCCTGTATATTAAAAAACAACATGGAAATGGCCTTTTTATGGTTATAGATTAAAGTTGCCGTATTACTTTTCCTTTCGCTTAAGGGGGCATTGTTTGCAAATAAACTGCGGTAATTCTTAAGGATTGCTGCGCTATAGATATCTTCCATGGAACCCAATTCATCCCTTAAGGTATAGTTAAACTGAAGATCCTGCTCAAGACCTGTTTTGTATTTAAGGTTCAGGCTGGGGTTTACATTTAAGCGATTCAGGTTACTGTCTACTGCCTGACCCGGATCCTGATAATTAATTTGCTGATAACTTAGAGGAACATTCAAACGGGCAGTAAAGCGATCTTCTTTTGCTCCGTATTCATAGAGGCCTTCAGTGTAAACCTTTGAACGATTCCATTCCAATTGGTTTAAGGAATTGATTGGACTGGCTTGCAATTCCTGGTTTTCCTGAATATTAAATAATGAGGATTTTAATTCCTGAGATTGAATACTGAAGCCTATTTTGTAAGTCTGAAATATTCCTGATTTGGATCCTATTTTAAAGGAAAGGTAATTATTACTGTACCAGGAGGGTATTTTTGTTTGTTGTAATAAACCAGCATAGGGATTTCCCTGATTGAAGATCTCAGGATTCAAACCCGCATTAATCAGCAATTTTTCAGGTTGATGGCTATAATTTAGATAGGAGTAGAGGTTGTAGATATTTCCATTTTTCAGGGTATTTAAATAATTGAATTCGTTAGAAATATCAAGTGTTTGTTGCCTTAATTCCTGTTGAAAGGGAACTGTATTGCTCCGTAAATTTACCTGATATTGATTGGTCTTGTAATCTGTGATGAAATTGTTTTGAAAAAAAGATTGTGCTTTATTGGCGTTAACATTTGCTTGTACGCGAAATTGCCGGGGTCTGGAGACATGGTGCTGCTGCTCTATGAAACTGATATTTCCTGTTGGCAGTTCATATTCAGTAAAATTTTCATAATCTAGTTTTTGACGGTCGTTCAGGTAATACAAATTGGTCTTGACTTGTATTTCCTTTTTCAGGTTCATTAAATTATTTACGTTGAGCAATGCTGCACGATTAAAAAGGTACCTGTTCTGTGGCAGATCAGGTCCTCCTGCAGCGGCAGTTGATAAAAGCGATGCTGGTTTCGGGTTGTCCATGGCTTTTTTATAATCTGCCAGATTGTGTGAAACAATTTCTCTGGCAGGATCATTTCCGGTATTGTTCCCTTTTAGATAATTGATGCCTTTATATTTTTTATTGAACATCATGGCATTTATGTTTCCATTATATCGTTCGGGAACACCTGCTCCAAGTTCCGCCTGGCCCATTATTTTAAGCTTAGCTTCCTCTTTAATCGTGACGTTTAAGGCAACATCATCACTGATCATTTTGTTCCTCAGCATTTTTATGGGCTGGTCATTTTGAATGACCTGTACTTTGTCTATGGCCTCCTTGGGAATACTTTTCGTGGCAATATTGTACTTATCATCAAGTAGATTGTCTCCATCTATATAAAAGTTGGAAATGCTTTTTCCATTGTATAGAATTTTTCCGTTCTTATCGACCTCAATACCTGGCATTTTTTTTAGAACATCTCCTAATACCCGATCTTGATTGCTGCTAAAATCGGAAAGTTTATAATTCAAGGTATCGCCATCAATTTTTAGTCTGGGTTTGTGTTTTACGACTACTGTGGGCAATTCAATGCTGGCTTCAGAAAGGATGAAATGATAGTTTTTGTGGAAATCAGAAAAGTCCATTACCTCAGCTTTATAGCCAAGACTGCCGGCTTCAATGATAGAAACTTTGGCACTGCCATTATTTACCCGAATCTGGTAGGCTCCTTTTTCGTTACTCCTGGAGAAAGCGATAATTTTGCCCTCCGCAGTTTTTAAAGTGACGGTAGCGGCAGGAATTGGATCTCCTTTGGCATTTTTAATAGAGCCATGGACCTCCTCCTGCGCATTAGCAGAATAAACAAACAACATCAGTATCAATAAAATGCTGGGGAACATGATTATTTTCATTTTACCTCCAGAATTTCTATTGGATTATTGATTGTTTCCTGTCTGACTGGATTTTTAATAGAATTGGTTATTTTGAATGAAGTACCTGGCATGCTGCTGCTGATAAAGCCCTCAGGATCTTTTTTCATGGCCTCAGCCAGTTTTTGATATTCCTTTTCGCTGGTTTTGATTGCCTCTTTTGGTAAGTAAAGAACTGGAGAGTTGAGCAGTGCAGCATTGGTAAGTCCTTTGATGGTCAGCATTCCTCCAGATTCAACTTCTTCATTTAATTTGGTTTGCCCGTTATGTTTAATACTTTCAAAACCTAGAAAGTCAAAAATCACCTCATTTTTAGCATCTCTGGCTGAAACGATTAATCCTGGTAAGCCATTCAGTTTCCAGGGACCACTTTGAAAAGGTAAGTCTGGGCAGAACCATGCGGTATAATCACGACCCATAAAATGAGTAGTGGCTTTTTGGCATTTTAAACCTGCAATGGTACTCGTATCCGCTGTAAGGTTCCAGTTTATTTCTGGAAATGACTCTTCAATCAGATAATTATTAATCAGCCTCTTTTTTATAATCATCTTCTTTTCGCCTGTATATAGGTAAAGCTCTTCCTGGATCGTTTTTTTAGGATCTGTGCCTACCTTAAAGTTCATTTTCCCTGGAACGGAATTTTTCATCTGTTCCGCAAGGTCCTTTCTGCGCTGGATGTCGAAATTAATTTTATCCAAACTCAGATAGCAGCTGGATTGGTTAGTGAGTAACAGTACCATTTCTTGTGTGAAGGGCTTATTGCGGTTCAGGGTATCCTGAATGTGACTAAAAGCATAGGTTGCTTTTGCACGGATGGTATCTGTTTTTTGTGCTTTTACAGCATTAAAGAGTAAGACAATAAGCCCTAGAAGAATTAATGATTGCTTTTTCATACGTTTAAATTGGTTGAATAATTTGCTTTATTACGATAATGTTGTAATTATACGAATCTTTCGTAATAGTATGATTATTTCGTAATGTTTTTTTTTACTTAAGCATGTATAATTAATCTCTGAAAAATATGTTTGACAATCATTATGCATTAACTTAGCAAGCATAGATTCTTTTATCCATTACTGTTTATTCTAGAATAATATGGACGATTTTTTAGCTGCCCGCCTTCAGATGGCCTTCTCCCTGGGCTTTCACATTGTTTTCGCTTGTATTGGAATGGTAATGCCATTTTTCATGTCCTTAGCCCATTTTTACTGGCTCAAAACCAGGAAAACTGTTTACCGGGATGTCACCAAAGCCTGGAGTGCAGGGGTAGCGATTTTCTTTGCTACTGGAGCAGTTTCGGGAACTGTATTGTCATTTGAACTCGGTTTGCTCTGGCCAAAATTTATGGAGCATGCTGGACCTATATTTGGAATGCCATTCTCATTGGAGGGAACGGCATTTTTTATTGAAGCCATAGCCCTTGGGTTTTATCTTTATGGATGGAATAAACTGAACCCCTGGTTTCATTGGGCAACTGGAGTAGTGGTGGGGATTAGTGGGCTTTTATCGGGGATTCTGGTAGTGGCCGCCAATGCCTGGATGAATAGTCCAGCAGGATTTGATTATATAGACGGACAATACCTCAACATCGATCCCATCAAAGCGATGTTTAATGATGCCTGGTTTTCTCAGGCCCTGCACATGACAGTAGCCGCATTTGTATCTACCGGTTTCGCAGTTGCAGGTGTTCATGCACTTATGATCCTCAAAGGGAAGAATGTGGCTTTTCATCATACTGCTTTTAAAATTGCAGCCATTTTTGCGACTGTAGCAGCTTGTTTGCAACCATTAAGTGGCGACATTTCAGCAAAAGATGTGGCCAAACGTCAACCTGCAAAGCTGGCTGCAATGGAAGCTCATTTTCATACCGAAAGAAATGCACCATTGATTATTGGCGGAATTCCTGATACCGCGAAAAAGACAGTCGATTATGCCATCCGAATCCCTGGTTTACTAAGTTTCATGACTACGGGAGATTTTAATGGCGAAGTAAAAGGCCTGGATAGTATTCCAAAAGAAGATCAACCACCTGTTGCGGTAACCCATTATGCCTTCCAGGTGATGGTAGGACTGGGAATGGCTATGGTAGGGCTGGCCTTACTGTATTTCCTCGCTTTATGGAAGAAGAAAGATTGGCTGAAAACGAACTGGCTGCTCAAATTATTTGTACTGGCTACGCCAATGGGATTTATTGCCCTGGAAGCCGGCTGGACCGTTACAGAGGTTGGCCGACAACCCTGGATCATCCATGGAGTGATGCGCACTGCGGATGCAGTTACACCAATGCCCGGAATTGCTTATTCATTTTATTTGTTTACTGGTGTCTACATTTCTTTAGCGATTATAGTTACCCTATTGTTGTTCCGTCAGATCACGATGGTAGGTAAAATTTACGATTCATCAACTAAAGCCCCTAAAAGCTAATATTATGATATACGTTGTAATTACTTTTCTCTGGACCGCTATACTTCTTTATATTTTATTGGGCGGTGCCGATTTTGGCGCAGGTATTATTGAGTTATTTACTTCAGAAAAAAATAAAGATAGAACGCGGAAAACCATGTATGAAGCAATTGGGCCGATTTGGGAAGCCAATCACATGTGGCTGATCATTGCTGTGGTGATTCTTTTTGTAGGCTTTCCAAAAATATATACTACGGTATCAATCTACCTTCATATTCCGCTGGTGGGGATGCTATTGGGGATCATCGCCAGAGGTACAGCATTTGTATTTCGAAATTATGACGCTGTGGAAGATGATATGCAGAAAATCTACACGCCAATATTCGTGTATTCCAGTCTGATTACGCCCTTTTTTCTGGGCATCATTGCCGCAAGTGCAGTATCAGGAAGGATAGATCCTCAGGCGAATGACTTCTTATCAGCTTATGTCTTTAGCTGGTTGAATTGGTTTTCTATTGCCGTAGGTGTTTTTACAGTGAGTATCTGCGGTTTTTTAGCAACCATATTTATTATTGGTCAGACTACAGAAAAAACAGCGCGACAACATTTCATCAGAAAAGCCAGGCGAATCATATTTATCGTAATGTTTTGCGGAGGATTGGTATTTCTAGCCGCTTATTTTGAACAGATTCCTTTATTTAGCTGGATTTTTGGTGATACACCAGGCCTAATCGCCATCATTGCTGCGAGTATTTCTTTAGTAGTGATGTTTTTTGTATTAGAAAAAGATAAGCCTATCCTCTTAAGGTTATTGGCTGGTTTTCAGGTGACCATGATTTTGTTTGCGGCTACATATAGTCATTTTCCTGATATCGTCTTATTAAAAGATGGCGCAAATCTTTCTTTGCTCACACATCAGGGTCAGGCAAAAACCATAGACTCTTTAGGCTATGCTTTATTGATCGGGAGTCTTTTCATTTTACCTGCTTTAGTGTACCTGATCTATATCTTTCAGAAGAAAAAAGGATTGCATGCCGATCATTAAATATTCTTAACTTTTTGGCTTTACAATAAATGCCCGGATGATTAAAAAGATCATGATCAGCCCCATGAGCATGATTTCTGAGCTCCCAACTTTTACTCCTTGTATGTTCATGCCTTAATTTTTTTATAAGGTGTAAAATAAAATCACAAAAAGGCTGTTTTTAATTTTCATCAAACAATTCTCTCCTTCGTTAGCTTTTAAATACAGCGTATTCTTTAAAAATAGAAATTATGGACAGATTGATTATGGAATCCGTATTGTCGGATGTAAGCGGTTTTAACCTGACTAAGGATAGTCGGGATGGGTTTATAGGCTCCCTGGTGATGGGCTTTTCAGCAGATCGTATGCTGCAGGTTAACCATGTTTTTTCTGAATTAAATAATATGGTCAAAACGGAGGATGTTCAACTTCTGATTTGTAAAACTATGGTAGATGGGATTTACGATCTGGAAATTTGTACCGCTGTTTTGGATGAACCGGTTCGAATCAGCAATAGGGCTATTCCCAAAGATATGATTCATGTTATCGAAAGTCATGCTGGCGATGATCCTAAATTATTACTTGGTGCAGCCGGTTTACCTGTGGGTAACTGGTTGGGACTGGCTAAGATTGAAGTTAAAAATTGTAAGCCTTAGCTGCTGATCTCGCAATCATAATGTAACAAATTAGGATAGGTATGATATCCAGGATATAATTTATGTTTAATTCGCATGGATTTTGGTATCCCGAAAGATGGTATTAGATTAAGATTCACTGCAATAAAATGGCACACAAGGAAATTTTCAATATAGATTAAACCTAAACCATTTTCTAAAGTCTTAAACACATCTTGAGTATACCAGCCAAATTAATTTGAACCATTATGAAAATGAAACTCTCCAAACTCAGCCTTTCTTCCTTAGTAATCCTGGCCTTCAGTTCAGCCGGATATGCGCAAAAATTACCTGATGTTCAAACCATGGGGGTGTATGCACCTGCGGGAATCAGAGCGGATGGGAAAAATACGGAATGGAATGATAGTTTTCAGGCTTTAAATAAAAGAACAAATATTTATTACACGATTGCCAACGACGATAACAATCTATATATAGCGATCAAATCTACTGACGCTGCCAATAATACAAAGATTATGGCTGGCGGTATCACGCTTTCCATTAATCCTGATGGTAAAAAGAAAGAAAAAGAAAGCATCACGCTAACTTATCCGGTAATTAACCGAACTGCGATGAGAACGGCTGGAGGTTCTGGAGGAGGAGGTCGTAGAACAATGATGATGGGCACGATGACTGGTCCGGCTTCAGGTGGACAACAAATGAATAAATTACAAAGAGATTCTATGATGGCCGAAATGCAGAAAAAGCAATTGGCTCAAGTCAAAGAAATTAAGATCAATGGGTTCAAGAACACGACGGATACCTTGATATCTATATATAATGAATACGGAGTCAAGGCAGTCGCAAACATCACTAAAGACAATGCGTTTTTCTATGAGATTGCCATTCCATTAGCTGCTTTAGGTCTTTCTAAAGACAGCAATACTGAATTTGCCTATAATATTAAGCTAAATGGTTTACAGATGCAAGGATTTGATGGCGGAGGTGGAAACATGTCCGTAAGAATGGGCGGCGGAGGCGGAGGTGGCTTTGGCCCTCGTGCTGGGGGAAATTCTAATTTCGACTTCCAGGCTTTAATCAGTCCAACCGACTTCTGGGGTAAATACACCTTAATGAAAAAATAAGTACTGACCCCGGAAAAAGGGGAATGGCTTTCAGCTCAACACACACACAAACCAACCTTATACAAACTCATGAACCATTTTTACCCAGCTTCAGCCCTTAGGCTGCAGCCACTTAATTGCAGCCGGTATCCTGCTCTATTGAAGAAAACATTGCTTTTATTCAGCTTCCTGCTAAGCTCGGCATATGGCTTTGCTCAGAATCAAAATAAGGAGCAAAACACACCACCGCCACTACCTACAAGGGAAATCAGCGGCATCGTAAAAGATTCCACAGATCTGGGCGTAATTGGTGCTACAGTGACACTGACTTCAGCGAAAGATACTTTGAAAACCAGTACAAATTCTGACGGAATTTTCATTTTTAAGAATGTAAAATCGGCGACCTATACCTTGATGGTTCAAAGTATAGGATATAATCCTACCAAACCTGTTCGTTATAAACAGAACGATGCCATTCCCAGAATCGTGATGGATCCGATACTGCTAAAAGAAGAGAAAAATCAACTGAATGAGGTCGTGATCAATGGAACGCCATCCATTACCTATAAAACAGATACCGTAGAATATAAAGCCAGTGATTATATCGTCAGGAAGAATGCCTCTGTGGATGAGTTGTTGAAGAAGATGGAAGGAATGGAAGTCGGTACGGATGGAACATTAGTCCATCAGGGACAGGCGGTTACCAAAGCGAAGCTGAATGGTAAGGAATATCTGGGTGGAGATCTGGCCAATGCCATCAAAAACCTTCCAGCCGAAATAGTGGATAAGATCCAGGTCGTGGATGATTATGGAGATCAGGCTGCAAGAACCGGTGTAAAGGACGGTGATCCGGAAAAGATATTGAACATTACCACACGGACTGACAAATCAGTAGGAAACATGTTGAATACAAACGTGGCTGCAGGAAGTAACAAAAGATTTGAAAGTGGTCTTTTCGGTACCAGAATTAACGGCAATCAAATTATTGGGGTAAACGGAAGTTTCAATAATACGATAAATGGAGTTGCCCCAAGTGGGGATAATGGAGGAAATACTGGCGGCGGCGGACGTGGTGGAAACAATAATTCTGGTAACTCTGGGACTGGCAGCGCAAGTGGTGGAACAACCCAGGTTGGCAATGGATCTTTAAGCTATCGGGATAAGGTAAGTAAAAAGGTCTCTGTGAATCTAAACTATGGTTTTAACTCCACGGATGTGAATTCACTTACGGAAAGTATCGCAAAAAGGTATGCGGTTATTGATACCAATAAACAAAATGGACCTGTGGATAATTTGACTAATGAAGTGGCTAAAAGGATGGGAGATAACCTGACCCAAAGCCATAATGTTAGATTGGAAGTAGAGGCTGAATTGGACAGTAGTAACTTTTTAAGAATTATACCCACCTTCCGTTATAATTCTACCACCAATACGCGATTGGATAGTATTTACCAGGATGGTTATAATCATGTTGATCAATTTACCAGGAATGTCAGTAAAAATACCAGACCACAAATAGGTGCATCTGTTTTCTATCAACATATTTTCAAAAAACCTAGAAGGAATATTTCCATGCAGGTAGATTTGAACAGTAACGATCAGGATTCTGAACAAATTCAGGATGGAAGGTATATTTTTTATGCGGATGTTGCCGAGACCAAAAGTACAGACTCTTTAGTGAATCGTATTGTTGCCCGAAAAAATTTGCAAAGCAATTATAGGGGAAGTTTAACTTATGTAGAGCCATTGACAAACAATACACAATTTGAATTTAATGCTCAGGTGAATTACAATGGGTACGATAATACCGCAACAACCAGAAATATTGGTCCAAACGGGGCACTTGCTGTAATTGACTCTTTAAGTAATATTTACGATTATTCCTTTACACAAGGACGTATTGCTATGAATTACCGTTATGGTCTGGATAGGATGTCGAAAGTGAGGTTCTCTGTGGGCTTAACGGCAGTCCCTGCAGTTTTATCAGGAACCAAAGCTAGTTTAGGTACTTCAACACATAGAAATAGCTTTAATTTGATCCCAATTGCCCGTTTTGAATATTTATGGTCAAGACAACATAAAATTCAGATTAACTATTCAGGAAATGCAGTAGAACCTACGTTTGATCAGCTTCAACCAGTTAGAGATGTGATTAATCCGCAGAATCCGGTGATCGGTAATCCTGATTTGTTGGCTTCTTTTACGCACAGCCTAAATGCCAACTATAATAATTATATCGCCAATTCCAGATTGAATTATTCATTGAATATGAACGCTTCAACTACAGACAATGCAGTGATTAGAAATGTAGTGCAGATCAGAACACCACTGCCTACTGGTGGAATTAACACCATTAATGAGACCAGATTTTTAAATACAAATGGAGTATATCGTCTAAATGCGAATTATTCAGTTAATAAACAGCTGAACGATAGAAAATATAATCTTGCTTTTAGCGGTTCAATTAATTATGATCACCGGGTGTCTATGTCGAATGGCATAAAAAATATCACAAATGTAATGACTACGATGGAACGTTTCGGCCCGAGAATAAACCCTACGGAATGGTTCGAAATCAATCCAAATGTTTCCTATACCAATACCCGTTCATCAAATAGTGTGCTGACCGCTGCGAATAGTAATTACAATACCCTTGCACTGAATGTAGATGGTAGGGTGTATATGTGGGACAGCTATTTATTTGGTTATAGTGCAAGTAAGAATTATGTAAGAGGTATCAGTTCTAATCTAACAACAAACCCTTTTGTCGTGAATATGTACGTGGAAAAGGAATTATTCGAGCGTAGAGGAAAGATTACCCTACAGGCATTTGATATCTTAAACCAGAATAACTTTATTACCCAAGAGTTTGTAGGTACAGATGTAATTAATACAAAATCAAATGCCTTGAGTAGGTATTTTATGGTGAGGCTGACCATGAGGTTACAGAAATGGTCAGGTGCACACGGAAAAGGTGGAAGGGGAGTGATGAGAAGAGGAGATGGAAGTTTTATGTAAGACAAAAATTCTGTTAAGAACAGAGGAAACAAAATAAGATAGGGAGAGGAGAGTATAATAGAATTCCCTGAGCAAGTTTGGAGCTAAATTCCAATTTGTTCAGGGAATTTTTATTGAGAATATATGAGTACTTCATTCCAGGTACGGGGCGGTATTTTAGTGATAATTGTTATATTCGCCTGGGGGATACAATGAAATGCTTAATTATGAAACAATATCGGACAACGAACTTGTCGAGTTGTTGAAGTCTGGGGATAGGGGAGCATTCACAGAAATTTACAACAGATACAAGTGGTTGTTGCATAGCCATGCCTATAAATGGACGCAGGATCGGGAGGAAGCCAAAGATGTGGTTCATGAGCTTTTTTTGGCATTGTGGACTAAAAGGGAGCGCTTGTCCTTTCCTGAGAATTTATCGGCCTATCTTTACACTGCCGTCCGGAACCGGATCTTTAATGCCATTTCTCATCAAAAAACGGCCTCCAAATATTTGAATTCCCTGCAAGCTTTTATCGATGAAGAACAGCGTGCAACAGATCACCTGGTAAGGGAAAAACAAATGACTTTACTAATCGAAAAAGAAATAGCGGCATTACCAGCCAAAATGAGGGCAGTTTTTGAGCTCAGCAGAAAAGAACAGCTGAGCCACAAGGAAATAGCCGAACAACTTACCCTTTCCGAACAAACAGTGAGGAAACATGTGCAGCATGCCTTAAAGATATTGCGACTGAAGTTAGGTCTCGTGGTATTTTTGTTCCTCATTTCTCATTGATTTTCAATTGATTTCCTTTCTGATGAAATAAACTGAATATTTTTTCATTTTTATTTACCCCATAGCGCCAACCTGACTGTCTGTTGTTTTGATAAGGAGAAACAGGATTCCTACCCGCTATGGCAAAACTAGATGCAAAAGAGTTATTGATCAAATATCTTTCCGGCAAATGTACGGAAGAAGAGCAGGCGCTATTGGAGCAATGGCACTTGAACAGTACCGCCGACAGGGATGCTGAAATGATCGGTTTTGATTTGACTGAACAGGAACGTAAGGATGATCTGGACGAAATCTGGGCAAAACTGGAACAGGATGAAGAGAAAGATAAAACAGAGGAGCAAGCAGCAGATTTGCAAGTAGGGAAAATACGTCGCCTTGCTTTATGGCCATCAATTGCCGTTGCTGCTGGTATTGCGATCGCTTTAACCGCCGGATTACTACTCTACCAGGAACCAACCAATAAGGAAGATCAGATAATATCAGCACAGCATATCGCCCAAATTCCTGCTGGAGGAAACCATGCGGTTCTCACACTGGATGATGGAAGGCAAATCTCTTTGTCGGATGCCAGAAAAGGAACTTTGGTTTCTGAATCGGGAATTAATATTTCTAAAACTAAAGATGGTCAACTAGTTTATCAGCTTTCTAATGTAAATAAACCCCAAACTTATAACACAATTAGTACCCCTAATGGTGGCCAATACCAAGTGGTGTTGCCAGACGGCACCAGGGTATGGCTGAATGCAGCTTCTTCTTTAAGGTTTCCTTTAACTTTCGATCATCTGAGCGAACGTAAGGTGGAACTAAAAGGAGAGGCCTATTTCGAAGTAGCCAGACAACTCAGCAAAATCAAGGGTGAAAGAGTACCTTTTGTTGTTGTGACTGAAAAACAGAGGGTGGAAGTCCTAGGGACACATTTTAATATCAATGCCTATAAAGAGGAACCGGACTTGAAAACTACGCTGATAGAGGGAAGTGTAAAAGTAAGCGATCAGAAAAATTCAGTGGTACTTAAACCCGGAGAACAGGCGAGAGCTCATCAGGATAAATTGTTATTGGCAAAAGTAGATACAGAAGAAATTATCAGCTGGAAAAATGGCTATTTCCGTTTCAACAATACAGATTTAAAAACGATCATGCGTCAGGCCGCCCGCTGGTATGATGTAGATGTCGAGTATGAGGGGCAGATCCCTCCACTTTTAATTAGCGGAGAAGTAAGCAGACAGGTTGATGCCGCTGCATTTCTGGAGATGCTGAAATACCTGAATGTTAAATTTAAAATAGAAAAGCAAACCAACACCAGGAGCAAAATTCTGGTATCGCTTTAATCAACGAATCATAAACCATAAACTAAAAAAAATGAAGAAACATTTACTAACCCAAGAATAGGAACAGACCAAAGCTAACCCACAAATAACCGGGAAAGTGTTGAAGCACTTCCCCGGTCGAAGATCCTGATTGGTACTCGGGATCAATGTCCGGTTATGTATTTTATCTGTTTGTCCTGATGGTAATCAGGAAGAAAAAACGCTGCAATAGACCTAACTATTTTTTAACCCAACCTTACAAATGTATGTATTTATTTAATACTTCAAAAGGTATGGACAGGGCTCGCCTTGTGCCATATTTTAAACCAATTACGGCTGTTTATGCAAAGCTCTCCGGCATAAATTCCTTAACCAGAAGACAAATTATGATGCGGATTAATTTGATCACTATAATGATCACTATGACCCTGGTACAAGCTGCAGCGAGTACCTTTGGTCAGAGAGTTACATTGCGGGAAAAAAATGCAAGCCTGCAAAATGTACTTTTATCAATTAAGAAACAAACAAATTACACCTTCCTTTACAACAGTGAACTGATACAATCTGCAAAGAAAGTAAACCTGAATCTGGAAAATGTGAAATTAGAACAGGCCTTGGATGCTTGCTTTCAGGGACAGAATCTGAGCTTTAAAATTATTGAAAATACTGTGGTCATCAAAAAGAAGGATTTCACCGTATTGGATCAGATTAAAAGTACATTCAAATTTGTAGAGGTAAAAGGAAAAGTTCTGGATGAAGAAGGGCTCCCATTACCAGGAGCAACGGTTCAGGTAAAAGACACTAAGAAGACGGCTGTGACAGACGGGAATGGTGGATTCCAGATTCCGGCTGTAGATGAAAACGCAATTTTAGTGGTTTCATTTATAGGCTATAAAGTAAAAGAGGTTCCGGTTAGTCAGGGGAATCCCTTAACGATTAAATTAGAAGTTAATCCTGGACAGCTGTCGGAGATATCTATTGTCTCTACCGGCTACCAGGACATCCCTAAAGAACGTGCAGCAGGATCTATTGTTTCGATCAACTCCGACAAAGACCTAAAAGGAAAAATGCAAACTAATATCCTGGATAGAATTGAGGGAATGGCTGCAGGTCTCACCAGTTACAGTAAAGAGGGAAAAACTCAATTTCAGATCCGTGGTGTTTCTTCTTTGAATGCTGAAGTGAAACCTCTTATTGTAGTGGATGGAGCTCCTTTTGAAGGTGATATCCAGGCCATCAATCCATCAGATGTAGAATCAGTGAATGTATTGAAGGATGCGACAGCAGCATCTATCTATGGTGCGCGTTCTGCGAACGGGGTAATCGTGATCACGTTAAAAAAAGGAAAAAAGGGACCGGCAAAAATTGCCTACAATGCGACCGCAAAATTCACTCCGCTTCCTGATCCTGGTTATGCGAATAAAATGAGTAGCTCAGAACTGGTAAATTTCCAAAGAGAAATGTTTGGCTACAGGTCGGGTTCTTATGAGGCAATTGATCCGCGTAAATCGATGAATGATGTTTATAGATTATTGTACGACGCCAGACAAAAAGAAAAGGTAAGTGGTAAATGGGATGCGGCAGATGAAGCACAATTACAAACAGCTTTAGATTTTTACAGAAATAACGATAGATATGACCAGGTGGTTGATGAGTTTATGCGTAAAACAGCCTTGGTGCAACAACACAACTTATCGCTTTCAGGTGGTTCTGATTTCTATACTTATAACCTGAGTGGAAATTACATGAACAACAACCCGTACGAGCGTCAACAAAGCAACAGCCGTGTTGGTTTCAACCTGAACAATACGTTCAATTTCACGAAATGGCTGAAAGTTAACGTAGGGGTATTGAGCAGTTCCCTGAAAGAAGATTACGACAATGGTACCATTGGTTTTAATATTCTTAACAATGGTAAAGCATCTTATTATATGCTAAGGGACAATACTGGGAATCCGGTAAACTGGTACAATACTAAATCTCAATTTGAGATTGATCGTTTGAACGCCCTGGGACTACAGGATGAAAATTTTGCGCCTGTTAACGAAATGGGAAGTAAGCACTATAACAACAATAGTAATTACCTGAACCTAAATTTTAATGCAAATATTCAATTGGCAAAGGGACTGTCTTTGAACCTGCTATATCAGAAAGAAAGAACAGACAACTATACGAAGCAATATTTAAGCAAAAATGCTTATGAAGTGAAGACATTGATCAATGATGCCACCAGGATTAAGTCTGATGGCGCGAGAGAATTCCTGATCCCAAATGGCGGACAAGTGGATGAGACCAGAGGCGATATCAATTCACATACTTTACGTGCACAAATCAATTATAATAAGCAGTTTGGGGAAAAGCATCGTATCGATATTATTGCAGGTGCTGAACAACGCAGTATATTGGCAACCAGTACCAGAGCGTACCGATATGGATATAACGACAACAGTCTTTCCTATGGAATATTGGATGAAGTTTCTTTAGGTAAGCAGCAGGTGGGAACCCAATCTTTAGGAAATAGTTTCTTCTATTCGAAAAAGAAGGAGGGGATTTATAGTGATGAAAATCGTTTTGTTTCTTTCTATGGAAATGGATCTTATACTTTTGATCGTAAACTTACGGCAACTGCAAGTATCCGAATGGACCAATCGAATTTGTTTGGAACTGACCCTAAGTACCAATATAAACCATTATGGTCTACTGGTTTAATGTATATCCTTTCTGAAAATGACAACGATTGGCTGGATCGTTTAGCGATTCGCGCTACCTATGGTGTAAATGGAAATATCTCGAAAAAAGGTGGACCATATCTGATTATGAAGGATTATGCCAGCCCGAATCCAATGAGTAATGAAGCACACGCTTTCGTAGAAAGTCCACCAAACTCAGGATTACGCTGGGAAAAAACAAAAGTGACCAACTTTGGACTGGACTATAGCTTGTTAAAAGGTAAGTTCTCTGGTAGTATAGATTTTTACAATAAGAACACCAGTGATTTATTAGGTAACAGGTTACTGGATCCAACACTTGGCTGGAGTTCGCTTTATATGAATTATGGTAGTATGCGTAATCGTGGGGTTGATGTTTCATTTACCACAAAAAATATGTCTACTACTGATTTCAACTGGAGTACAACCATGAACTTCAATTACAATAAGAATGTCATCACGAATATTGAAAATACCGGTAACACCATTTATAGTTATGTAGATGAACCAAATCAACGGGTTGGAAAACCTTTGAATGCCTTATATAGCATTCGTTACAAGGGATTGGATGCATTAGGAAGACCAATAGCCTTAACTAAAGATGGCAGAGAAGTGAGTAAAACAAGCGATCTTACCGTTGATGATCTTGTCTATCAAGGAACCGTTACACCGCCTTTTTCGGCCTCGTTAATGAACACAGTAAGTTATAAGAATTTTGATTTATTCTTCATGTTCATCTATTACGGGGGCAATAAAATGCGTGATGCAATAATGCCTTACCTTACCAGGTTACCTGAATTAAATTATACGATTAACATGGATAGAAATGCTTTGAACTACTGGAGAAACCCAGGTGATGAGAATATTCCTGGAATGGGGCCTGCTTTCTATTCAAATGCTGCAGACAATATTACACAAATCTGGACTGCAGGAACGCACTCTGTTCAAAAGGGGGATTATATCAAATTAAGAGATGTTACAATTAGCTATTCTTTGGCTAATGAATTTCTAAAAAGAAACTTTATCCAAAAATTGCGATTGAGTTTCCAGGTGCAGAATGCCTGGAGATGGGCGGCAAATAAACAGAACCTGGATCCGGAAGTTTGGGGAGGCAATAGTTTGATCCCTGTGAATAGTACCAGTGAAGTCGCAAAACCTGCAATTAAACCTCCGGTATCAAGAGGAGCATTTATACCGGCAAGCTACACTTTCGGTTTATCAGTTAACTTTTAATCCATAACCTATATACAAATGAAAAAGATATTTATTGCTTTATTCCTTGCTACAGGGCTCTTTACCGGATGTAAAGATTATCTGGATATCAAGCCTAAAGGATACACAATCCCTGAATTTTTTGAAGATTATCAAAAGTTATTAAATAATAATAACCTGAATTATAGTTCGTCAGCTTACCCGAATTTCCTGACAGATGATGCGCAAACCGGAACAGAAAAGGATGTAAATAGTTCAACCGATTTTACCCTGCTTTCTCTATTAAAACGTAATCTATATAGTTTTGAGCATGGCGCAGTTCTGGAGCCAGGAAATGTAGATCCTTTTTATGAATCGGCTTATTCACGTATTTTTACTTACAATGTGGTGATTAATAACATTGAAAATGCTAAAGACGGAGTAGCTGCTCAGAAAAAGAAATTAAAAGCAGAAGCACAGATGGGAAGGGCTTTTGAGTATTTTAATCTGGTAAATGGTTATTCTGTTCAGTACGATCCAGCAAAGGCAGCCTCAGACCTTGGTGTTCCTTTGGTGTTGTCAGAAGATGTGACCCTGAAATATACCAGAAATACAGTTGCAGAAGTTTATGCACAGATTTTGGCAGATTTAATGGAAGCAGAGCCGAACCTGGGTACGGTGGCAGATCATAAGTTCCGCCCTACAAAACTCGCCTGTCATGCTTTTTTAAGTAAAGTTTACCTGGTGATGGGTGATTATACAAAGGCCTTGCAAAATGCCAATGATGTTTTGAAACAGAACAAAAATTTAATCCGATACCAAGACTATACTACTAAAATGGGCTTGACCTATGGACGAGTTATTGAAATTAAAAATAAGGACGTTTTCTTTCCTCCGGTAGAAAAAAGTATCGAGGCTGTTTGGGCTCGCCGAACCGCACAGAGTGAAGGCCACGTTATGGGATCATTATACGGAAGTAAAGATTTGTTGAATGTTTATGCAAAAGACCTTCCTGCAGGTGGAATTGATAAACGCCTGGAATTGTTCTTCTGCACAGATTCAGCTCAATTAGGTGGTAATCTGACAAGGTTTCCTGGAAGATCATTATGGGCACCTTATATTGAGTTTAATATGGCCTTTAATACTGGAGAGATCCTGCTGATTGCCGCAGAAGCGGAGGCCAGAGTTGGAGATATGGGGATTGCTTTACAACACCTGAATTTCCTGAGAGATGCACGAATTGTTAAAAATACACCTTTAACAGCCAGTACAAAAGAACAGGCATTAATGATGGTGTTGGAAGAAAGAAGAAGAGAAATGCCATTTCAGGGGATTACGCGTTTGATTGATTTGAAGCGTCTGAATAAAGACCCTCGCTTCGCTAAAACAGTAAGCCATACTTTCGGAACACAGAGCTTTACTTTACCGGCAAATGATCTGCGATATGTATTGCCTATTCCTCCAAAAGTATTAGAGAGAAATCCTTCCATTCCGGTCTTGGATCGTTAAGATAAATAATCCGGTTTTGTAAACGCTTTGCTCATCTTGTCTGCAAATCGCATGCAAAACCGGTTTAATTTTCCAGTGTCTGTTTTCAGATACCTTAAAGTTTATAATATTAAATCACCCCAATTCCTTTTCAATATGAAATACCTTAAACTATTCCTGTTCCTGCTGATTGCTACCGGCATCAAAGCACAGGAAGGCATTAAATTCAACCAGACGACGAGCTGGGCCGCCACCACCGCGAAATCTGCAGAAGAAGGCAAACTAATCTTTATCGATTGTTACACCTCCTGGTGTGCGCCATGTAAATGGATGGACAAAAATGTATTTACTGATCCTGCTGTTGCTGATTTCTTCAATACCCATTTCATCAATGCCAAAATTGATATGGAAAAAGGAGAAGGGGTTGAGCTGCGTAAGAAATATAATGTGCAATCTTTCCCAACTTTTCTTTTTGTAAATGATAAAGGAGAGGTGATCCACAGGACTGCTTCAAAAATGTCTGTCACCGAATTCCTTGAGGAAGGAAAAATGGCGACAGATCCAAAAAGAAATCTTTCTTTCCTGAGCCAAAAGTATGAATCCGGACAAAGAGATATTCCTTTTGTACTGGATTATTTTCTGGCATTACAGAAAACAAACCGTAATGCTGGCGAGCCTATCGGAAAAGACATTGTGGAGCGCATCAGCTTAACGGAATTGAATTCTGCATTGGGCTGGAAAGCAATTAAAGCCTTAGCAAGAACAGAGACTGATCGCTTAGGTGCTCATTTCATGGCCAACCAGGAAAGCTATGCTAAATTTTCTACTGAAGAAGAGAGAGCTCAGCTGCAAGATCGTCTGATCACCAGTACCATGTATGGATACCTGTACAGTAAGAATGAAAAAGCTTTCATGGACCGTCTTTCTTATTTTAAAAACTCAGATAAAATTGAGCGTAGAAAACAAGGGATCATGTTGGAAGCAGATTTCTATCTGGAGCGCAATCTGACTAAAGATTATATTAAAATAACAGATGCCGCATTAAAAGGAGACCTTAAAGCGGATGCAGAAAAACTGAGTTTTCTGGCCAGAAGAGCTGATGGTAAAATAGGCATGAGCGATCGTGGTCATTCCAATCCTAAAGCAGGTTCAAATCCTAAAATTTTAAAACAAGCTTATAAAATGGCTAAACAGGCCGCCTCACTGGAACCCGAAGAATATTCTATCCAAAGCACCTTTGCCAAAGTATGCTTAAGTCTTAAGAAGAAAGAAGAAGGATTGGTAGCCGCAAAAAAATCAAGACTGCTTGCAGATGCTGAAACCTCTAAAATTCAAAAGTTAGCACAGGATTTATTGGATAAAATTGAACTGTTGTAAACCAGTACCTCATATATAAACATACATAATGAACAAAATATTAAAGACTTCAACTTTCTCTCTGGGTTTAGCGATCTTATTGAATGTAACAGGAGCGAATGCGCAACAAGCAAAAAGTTTCAGCTTAAAAGGTGAACTTACTGGTGTAAAAGATGGCGATAAGATTTTATTGATCCGCAACATAGATCAGAATACTTTAGACACACTTTCTCAAACCATAAAAGGAGGAAAATTTGTATTGAAAGGAATGGTTAACAATGGTGCCGAGTTTTTCAGCATCAGAGTGGAAGACAAACGCATCAGGTACAATGCATTTTTAGACAATTCAAACATGTTTATTAAGGCGAATGCAAATGATCTTTCTCAGTCGGTCATCACAGGCTCCGCCGCACATACGGAATATCTGAAGTTTTCGGATACGATGTCTCCTCTGACAAATACGATGAGGGTTTTGAATAAAGCATATGCTGAAGCTAAGAATGCCAATAATTCAGAAAAAATGGCTGAAATTAGTCAGCAGTTCGATGAAATTGAAGGAGAACAGGCAAAGGTAACGGCTAATTTCATCAAGCAGAATCCTGACTCTTATTACACTCCATTTCTGATCTTAAAAGGTGATGTAGAACCAACCGCTACTTTACCATTTTATAATGCTTTATCCGCAGCCGTAAAAAAGAGTACTTATGGAATACAGTTAAAAGCCCGTTTAGATGCTTTAGCTAGCGTTGCTATAGGTGTTAAAGCACCAAACTTTAGTGCACAAACTCCAGAAGGAACTACCTTGTCTTTAAATGAAGTGGTAGCAAAGGGAAAATATACACTGATTGATTTCTGGGCTTCCTGGTGTGGTCCATGCAGACAGGAAAATCCAAACCTTGTGGCTGCCTATGAGAAGTTCCATGATAAAGGATTAAATGTATTGGGTGTCTCATTGGACAAGCCAACAGCTGCAGCTGCCTGGAAAAAAGCAATTGCTGATGATAAATTAACCTGGTATCAGATTTCTGATCTTCAGTACTGGCAAAGCCCAATGGTGAAACTTTATGCAGTAAGAGGGATCCCCCATTCTGTTTTAGTGGATGCCAATGGAATTATTGTGGCGAAAGACCTAAGAGGTAAAGCGCTCCATGATAAGCTTGCAGAACTTCTAAAATAAGCATGTATTGATATAACGCTGAATGGGCTTATTGAACTGTTTCGTTTCAGTTCAATAAGCCTGTTTTGTTTTGTGAGTAGTCCTATTGATTTTATTGCGGACTCTTAATAAGTCTCAGTTGAGGCCTTACTGAGTCCAGGCTTTTCAGGACTCTAATTGATCACTGATAGGTGGTTGATAGGTCCTTAATAGGTCAAATCACCCTTTCAACTACTTACTAAGGACCTGTTTATACCCAAGTTTAGAACTTTCGAATTAGAACTCAGTTCGTATTCATCTGCTATTCAAGGATTGATCTGTGTTTTGAATATGAAGTAGAGAAGTGAATGAATTTATCCTACATGGTTGGGCATAAAAAAAGCCCCTGGTTGATGAGGGGCTTTGAATTTTTTCTTTATGATTAGTAAGGGAAATCGTCGTTACTTTTCGCTACACCTTCGTGGTTCTCGGAGTATTCGTAACGTTTCTCAACTACATCCTGATGGTTCTTAATGTAATCTACAGTCTCATTTAATCCTTCTGCAAATTTCTCAAAATCTTCTTTATAAAGGAAGATTTTATGCTTTACAAACACACCGTCTTCTAGTCTTTTCTTACTCTCAGTTAAAGTTAGGTAATAGTCTCCTGATCTTGTCGCTTTTACGTCGAAAAAGTACGTTCTTTTACCGGCCCTTACTTTCTTCGAAAAAACCTCTTCTCTCTCTTTGTTGTCAAATTCTCCCATGGTTGGTAATAATCTTGGTTTTGGTTCGGGTAAATATAAAGCAATAATTATTAAACTTCAAAATAGAATATTACACAAAAGAACTTTCAATTATCCAAATCAGATTAAAAAATACAGATTATTTGACTTTTAATCCCGTCTATGTCTCAGAACTGCTGTTGCTTTCCTCTTCCAGTAATTGATTTTGGTACATCTCCGCATAATTGCCATTATTTCGAAGTAATTCGGCATGTGTACCTTGTTCAATAATCTTTCCTCCGTCTAATACCAGGATTTTATGGGCATTTTTAATGGTTGATATCCTATGTGCAATCAGGATACTGGTTTTTCCTTTCATTAAACGGCCAAGGTTATTCAGAATTTCTTCCTCTGTACGTGTGTCTACAGCGGAAAGACAATCGTCGAAGATCAGCACTTTGGGTTCCTTAATGAGGGCACGTGCAATGGAAACGCGTTGCTTTTGTCCACCTGATAAGGTAATACCACGCTCTCCAAGCATGGTTTCAAACTTGTGCTCAAAATGAATGATGTTCTGATATACCGCTGCATTTTTAGCAGCTGCTATGACCTGATCTTCATTTACCTCATCTAAACCAAAGGCAATGTTATTTTTGATGGTATCTGAAAATAGAAAAACTTCTTGTGGAACAAATCCAAACTGGTTTCTATAATGTTGTACGTTTAAGCTATTGATGGCGTTCCCATCCATTTTGATACTTCCTTCATTCACATCATACATGCGCATCATCAGATTCGCTAATGTCGATTTCCCAGAACCTGTCCTTCCTATAATCGCCACAAATTCTCCCTGCTTAATTTCAAAGCTGATGTTTTTTAAAGCCTGAATTCCTGTATCCGGATAAGTGAAGCTGACGTTCTCAAATTTGATATTTCCATTGATCTCCTGTATTGCTGTATGACCGGAAACAATTTCTGGTTTTAGATGAAGGAATTCATTGATTCTTTTTTGAGAAGCTGAAGCACGTTGAATCAAAGTGGTCACCCAACCCAGCATGGATACAGGGAAAGTGAGCTGATTAACGTAGACAATAAACTCTGCAATGTTTCCAGGAGTGATGGCGCCTTCGATCACTTGTTTTCCACCGATGTAAACGGTAAGTATGGTGCTCAGACCAACCAGTAGCAGCATGGTAGGGTAGAACAGTGCCTGTACTTTCACCAGACCCATGGCGTTGGTTTTATAGCCCTGGCTTTCATCGGCAAACACTGCCTTTGTATGCTCTTCGCGTACATAGGATTTGATCACCCGAATGCCCGAAAATCTTTCCTGGACAAAGCTACTCAGACGGGATAATTGTTCTTGAATCTGCTCACTTTTTTTATTGATGACGGTGTTCACAAAATAAATAATCACCACCAATACCGGAAGAGGAAGTAAAGAAAATAGGGCCAGGGTACTGTTCACGGAGAACATGGCATAAATGACCAGTATAAATAATACCCCGGTGTTGATCGCGTACATGATCGCCGGACCAACGTACATCCTTACCCGGTTTACATCTTCGGTAGCGCGGTTCATGAGGTCACCGGTGTTGTTGCGACGGTAAAAGCCTAAACTCAGTTCCTGATAATGGGCGTAAATCTCATTTTTCATGTCGAACTCAATATGTCTTGACATCAGAATAATGGTTTGACGCATAAAAAACAGAAATATTCCTCTCAACAGATAAAGTACCAGTACCAATAGACCGAAATAGAAAAGACTTTGACTGAATATATCATATATGATGTTACGACGTTCAAAACCTTCGAATAGGCCGTAAATCTGTATGTTCTCTGTAATTAGATTGAAAGCATGGCCGATGACTTGTGCCGGAATCACTGCGAAAATATTCGAGATGACTACAAAAAACACCCCTGGAATTATCCACCATTTATATTTGTAGAAATATTTATTTAAAAATCTGAGGTGCTTCATGAATGAGCAAAGTTAGCCAAATGAAGGTAATTTTTTTTAAGTCTTTGGTTAAAACTGTGTAAATAATGTTTTTTTTATGCTAGTTTTGCGGGATATCTGATAAACAAAATTATATGCCTGATAATAGTTCTCTTGTGAATTCAGTTTTAGATCAATTAAGCGCCGCAGGGCATAAAAAGGTCGTTTTTTGTAATGATCCCGATACAGGTTTAAAGGCCATTATCGCTGTTCATGACACTACATTGGGGCCTGCTCTAGGCGGTACAAGGATGTGGAGTTACGTTACAGAGGCGGAGGCATTGGAAGATGTACTTAGATTATCCAGAGGAATGACCTATAAAGCAGCAATCACCGGCTTAAATATTGGTGGTGGTAAAGCAGTAATTATCGGGGATTCCAGAAAAGGGAAATCTGAAGCCATGATGCGTAGCTACGGCAGATTTATCAGAAACATGAATGGAGAATTCATTACGGCAGAAGATTTGGGGACTACCACCAGAGATATGGAGTATATCCGGATGGAAACCGAACATGTAACCGGTGTTCCAGAATCTTTAGGAGGGGCAGGAGACCCGGCACCACATACGGCAAAAGGCGTTTTTTTAGGCATTAAAGCCTGCGTTAAAGAGGTATTTGGAACAGATATGCTGGCTGGGCGTTCAGTAGTAGTGCAAGGGATAGGGAATGTTGGAGAACACCTGGTAGAGCTCCTAAGAGCAGAGAATGTAGAAGTATATATCAGTGATATCAATGAAGAACGTTTGCAACATGTTGCGCGTACTTATAAAGCCAAGCCTATTGCTGCGGATAAAATATTTGGCATAGATGCCGATATTTATGCGCCATGTGCCTTAGGTGCTACAGTAAATGATAAGACCATTCCTAAAATGAAGTTCGCGATTATCGCAGGTTCTGCAAATAATCAGTTGGCAGATGAGCAGGTACATGGTAAACTATTATTAGAAAAGGGCATATTATTTGCACCAGATTATCTGATCAATGCAGGCGGTTTGATCAGTTGCTATTCTGAATTGACGGGATACGGAAAGAAACGTACCGTTCAGCTGACAGAAAATATATACAATGCCACCCGTGACGTAATTAGAATGTCTAAGAAGGACAATATCCCAACAATCTGGGCTGCTAATCGCATTGCTGAACAAAGAATAATTGATATCAAGAAAATAAAATCATCATTTTAGTAAACAAATCACAAATTAAATAACCGGTAATTTACCACTCGTTCTTACAAATTCATGTTAAACAGAAGGCACTTACGAATTAAAGCTTTGCAAAATATTTTTGCATGGCAGATGACAGACAAGAGAGATTTAGCTTCTTCAAAGAAGGCTTTATTACAAAGTATTGACAGCGTGTACGAGATGTACATCTGGATGCTATCGCTCCTTGTTGAAGTCACAGAATACACTAACATTGACGCTATTGAGAGGTCTAATAAACATTTGCCTACTCCAGAGGATCTTAATCCTAACATGAAACTGCTTCATAATAAGTTCGCGGTTACCTTAAAGGAGAACCCAGAATTTAAAGACATGGTCAACAAATACCAGATCAACTGGATGTCTGACCCTGAGTTTGTAAAAGGCATTTTTAACGCCTTAAAAGTTACCCCTGAATATATTGCTTACCTTGCAGATGAGGACAATAGTTTAGAGGAATCCAAAGTAATCATCAAATTTATCTTTAGAAAGATCATTTTGAAAAGTCATAACATTATCCAGGCTTTTGAGGACAAGTTTATCAACTGGTCAGTAGATAAGGAAGTGATGCAGGGTATGGTTGCTAAAACCTTAAAGAACTTCACATCAGAAGATCCACGTAAAAACAAACTGACACCAATTAGTCAAGACTGGGAAGAGGATAAGAAATTTGTTGAAGATCTATTCGTTTATACCCTAAAAAACAACAAAGAATATCAGGACCTGATTGCCGAACGTACCAAAAACTGGGAGTCGGAAAGGATCGCTTTAATGGATACCATTTTAATGAAAATGGCAATCTGCGAATTGTTGAATTTCCCTTCTATTCCTGTTAAAGTAACGATTAACGAATATCTTGATCTATCAAAAGATTACAGTACTCCGAAAAGTAATTCGTTTATTAACGGTATCTTGGACAAAATTTTAGGTGATCTGAAAAGAACAGACAGCATCCATAAATTAGGTCGCGGACTAATAGAAGAATAAAATAGATATGAAAAGAATCTTGTTAGTTGCAATTGCAGCGATGACATTTGCCTCTTGCCAAAACAATACAACTACAACTGATGCAAGTACTGAGGCTGGAACAACTTCCATTGCAGAAGGTACCAATCCGGTTGCGGCAGCTGATGCAGCAGTGATGAGCTTTGATAATGAAAACTATAATTTCGGTAAGATAGCTCCGGGAGAAAAAGTGCATTATAGCTTTAACTTTAAAAACACGGGAAAAAGCCCATTGATCATCAGTAACGCAACTGCAACTTGTGGTTGTACAGTTCCTGAGATTCCTAAAGAGCCAATTCTTCCAGGTGCATCAGGTACGATTAAAGTGGTGTTCGACAGTCAGGGTAAATTTGGAATGCAGGATAAAGTAGTTACCGTAACTTCAAACGCAAATCCAACTACGGCAGAACTGCACTTAACAGGAGAAATTAAAGAAAGTAAATAAGTACGAATAAAATCTTATATAATAATCATATGATGTCAACAGTAATCTTACAAGCAACAGGTGGTAGCAGCATGCTAGGTACCCTGGTACCAATGGTTTTAATCATGGTGGTATTTTATTTTTTCATGATCAGACCGCAGGTTAAAAAAGCTAAAGATCATAAGAAATTGGTTGAAGAGTTGAAAAAAGGAGATAAAATTGTGACTACTGCCGGTATCCACGGTAAAATTGTAGACATGAACGATACTACTTTCGTAATCGAAGTAGAAAGTGGTACTAAAATCCGTTTTGATAAAACTGCGGTTTCTTTAGATGCAACGAAAGCTGCAGCTCCTAAAGTTGACCTTGCTAAAACTGAAACTCCTAAAGCGTAGGTTTTATAGCTATACTGTCGAAAGCCGCATCCTTGTTTGGTGCGGCTTTTGCATTTCAGTATATTTGTTTACTTTGTCTATATGCCGATCATCAAACTCACAAAAGTAGAGCAAAAGCGTTTTTTAGCGCTGGTCACCTGTCTGTTCCTGGCTGTTACAGCATGGTTAATCATGGCATTAAACAATAAATATGTTTATACCGCGAAAACGGTGCTCGATTACAAAAATTTCCCTCAGAAAAAAGCTTTCCATCCCCTGCAATCAGACACCGTAGATTTACAAGTGGAAGGAAGCGGCTGGCAATTGCTGTTTGCACGATTGAGAATCAAACCTCAGTCGATTTCTATCAATCTTGAAAAATTGAACAATAGAAATTATGTGTTGTTTTCCGAACAATTGTTTAATGTAAATCGGCAGTTGGAAACTTCTCAGAAGATCATTTCGGTGAAACCTGATACCCTATATTTTGATTTTTCTGAAAGGAGAGTAAAAAGAGTACCTGTTAAACTGGTATCCGACCTACAATTTGCGCCTCAGTATGGGATTTCAAATGCGATTAAAATCAATCCTGACTATGTGACGATCTCCGGTCCGGAGGATGACATCATGAAGATCAGTCAATGGAGCACGGATACCCTTAAACTGGAGGATATTCAAAATAGTACAGTAGCCAGAGTGGCTATGGTACAGAATAAAATGAAAAATGTAAACATTTTCCCGACCAGTGTAGACGTAAAATTACCTGTAGATGAGTTTACTGAAAAGGTGATTGAGGTGCCCTTAAAGGTGATCAACAATAAAGAGTATTATAACGTAAAGCTCTACCCTAAAAAGGTGAAGGTTATTTTGTTGGTGGCTTTATCCAAATATGCACAGATCAATGAGGAATTCATTGAAGCGGTGGTAGATATGAATGAATGGAAAGTTTTTCAACATAATGAATTGAGTGTGCGCCTCAACCGCTTTCCTGATTATTGCAAACTGGTGCAGATTAAACCAGCCAAAATAGATTTTATTATAGAAAAATAATGCTGAAAATAGGAATAACAGGGGGGATTGGAAGTGGAAAGACGACAGTATGCCGGATTTTTGAAAGTCTGGGTATCCCGGTTTTTTATGCAGATACAGTAGCTAAGAAAATTATGGTTACTGATCCCATCCTGATTCAGGGTGTAAAGGATACTTTTGGTGAAGAGAGTTATACTCCTGAAGGAGTCCTGAACAATAAACACATTGCCGGGATTGTGTTCCATCAGCCCGAAGAGCTGGAAAAGTTAAATCAATTGGTGCATCCGGCAGTATTTCGTGCTTTTGATAAATGGGTGGCTGCCATTTCTCCGCAAGCCCCTTATATACTCAAAGAAGCAGCCCTGCTTTTTGAAAGTGGTTCTTATCAGATGTGCGACCATAATGTGCTGGTGATTGCGCCTTTGGAAACCAGATTGCAGCGCGTTATGCAGCGTGATCAGGTGACTGAGGAGCAAGTAAGAGCGCGGATGGATAAACAGCTCTCCGATGAGGAAAAAGCTAAAATGGCGGATATGTTGATCCATAATAATGAAACAGATTCTTTAATTATACAAGTGATGGCCTTACACCATCAATTTTTAAATACCAAGCCTTAATGATATTAGATGATTTTATAGTTGCTACAAAAACTGGTTTATTTTGTAGATATGGTGATTTTTATCTGGATCCAAAGGAAATAGTAAAATATGCAGTGATCTCCCATGCCCATGGAGATCATGCCATAGGTGGTAACCTGAATGTTTACTGTACTGAAACGACTTCATTATTCATGAAGCATCGTTATAAGAAATTTGCTGGTGGCGAGTTTCATTTGAAAGGATTTCATGAGGAATTTGCCTTAAATGGGGTGAAAATCAGCTTTATTCCTGCAGGGCATATTTTGGGTTCCGCCATGATTTTAATGGAGTACCAGGGGATAAAATATCTGTACACCGGTGATTATAAATTACAGCCGGATAAAACCTGTGAACCGATCGAATTTGTACAAGCAGATGTTTTGATTACGGAGACCACTTTTGCGGATCCAAATACCCGTCATCCTGTTGCAGAAGAAGAGATTCTGAAGCTGAACAGTACGCAGAGCAACATTATGCTGGGTGCCTATGCCCTGGGTAAGTGTCAGCGTTTGATCAGTCTGATGAACGATCATTGTCCGGAAAAAAGGATATTGGTACATCACAGTATGATGCCCTTTGTGAAAATCTATGAGCAAAACGGTATCAATATGGGTAAATACGAAATGTACGACCGCAAAGTGATGAAGAACACCCAGACTAATATGGTGTATATGGTGCCACCAATGGTCTTTAAAAGTTATTTTAGAGCGATAAATGTGATCAGAGTCTTTGCTACGGGCTGGAAACACTTACAAAGCAATAGCGAAATTCAACTGTATGTTTCTGACCATGCCGATTGGAATGACATTATTTACACCATTGATCAGGTGAAACCTATAGAGGTCTGGACCAATCATGGAGACGGAAAGCAGTTAAAAGAACATTTCTCGAATAGTTTGGTCGTTAAATTGCTTACATAAGATGATAGAAGGAATAGACTATTATTTGAACGAGGATGGCTTAATGGTTTTCACTGAAGCTTATCATTTGAAAAGGGGCTATTGCTGTAAGAATAAGTGTAAACATTGCCCATGGGGATATGGTAAAAAAAAGACCAGAACCAAAGATGGGGATCAGAATTAATGGAATGACTGAGATGCAGTTGGAGAAAGAAATAAAGGCAACAAAATTTAAAGATATCTACCAGCAGGTGATTGCAAACCTGGTATTTAGTAATAGCTGGTGTAATGATTATTTCAAACAGGTCATTGCGCCCTATGAAATTACTCCACAGCAATTCAATATTTTAAGAATATTAAGAGGGCAATATCCTTCGCCCTCTACGATTAATTTATTAAAATCAAGGATGCTGGATAAAATGTGTGATGCTTCCCGTATCACCGAACGTCTGGTTCAGAAGAAACTGGTGGCTAAAAGTGTGAATGTTCATGATAAACGCGCAGTAGATATCCTGATCACGGAGAAAGGATTAAACTTGCTGTTAAAGATGGATGGGGGAGTAGACCTTTCGGCACTGGCTGCAAAAAATCTATCTGCTGAAGAGGCGCAGCTACTGAATGATCTGCTGGATAAAATGAGAGGTTAATCACTGATTTCATCACCTGCTATTAATGTGCTGCCCCAAATCAATTATGAATCTGGGGCAGTTTATTTTAGTGCTGATGACTGTGTCCGGTCATGAAATAACCGATCAGTGCAATTGCCACGCCGCACAATACGGCTATCATTTTTCTTTTACTCACCTTATGGTCTACACTTGATTCAAATAAGATGGTTGTAGAGATGTGTAAAAAGATACCAATTACAATACCCATGATCTTATTGAAATAATCTTCTACACCACCAATGGTACCGTTGCTCAACCCATAGCTTACATAAAAACCTAATGGAGCCATAATGGCGAAGATACTGATGTAGAATAATACATTATTTCTGCTGAATTTGCTTTGTAACAAGATACTGGCCAATGCAAATGCTGCTGGGATATGGTGTAAAGAGATACCGAAAATCAAAGCATTATGCTGGTCTTTTGCCAACGGCATCCCTTCCAGAAAAGCATGCAAACACAGACTGATCATGATTCCATATGGAAAGGCTTTGGATTCTCCATGCTTATGGATATGACCATGTTCTACCCCTTCTGAAAACTGTTCCAGCAAGATCTGAAATAGAAAACCGATCAGGATAAAAATTCCTATTTCTGCATGATCCGGTCCGCTATAAGCTTCAGGAATCAGGTGTAAGACGGTAATGGCAAATAAATAAGCCCCACTAAAGGAAAGGATTAATTTAAGCAACTGGGATTTATCGCTTTTGACCATAAAGATGGCGGAGCCTCCCAGAAAGGCACTAAAGAATAGAATGAGCAACTTCCAGATTTCCATTATACTTGTGGTTGTATTTTTTTGTAGATGGTTGAAGTGCCTAAACCAATTAGACTACCCAGTAAAGCGCCTACCATGGTATCAATCGGATAATGTACCCCAACATAGATTTGTGAAAAAGAAATGATGAATGCCCATGCGATTCCGATTGGCAAAATTGGCTTCCATTTATCGTAGAAAACGAAAATAAGAAAGACAGCCATCGCAAAATGATTGGTGGCATGTGCCGAGGGGAAACTGAAACCGCTGCCACATGGTACACGACGAACCAATTCACCAACCAGATCAATGTCGTTACATGGTCTGAGGCGACCTGCCAATGGCTTAATCAGCTTAGAAGCGATAAGATCGCCCATGGCCACAGTAAAGGCCAGCATTCCAACAATGTACCAACCTCTTTTTTTGTATTCTTTTACACAAAAGATGATAATGAATAGATATAAAGGAACCCAGAAATAGCGGTTACGCATCAATGGGAGTAACCAGTCGAATATGGGGTTGGCCATATCCCGGTTCACTTTCAGGAATAATTCTACGTCAAATTGGTGTAGGCTTTCTAGCATATTTTCTTGCAGATTAAAATCAAACGGTCAGATTTGGTTTCATCGAATGGCTCTAATGCATAGCTGCCAAAGGTCGCGGTAACTTCTAGGCCACTTTTTAGCAGCATTCTTTCAAAATCATCTTTTTGGAAAGCCTGAACACGTTCCTCGAAAGCAAAGGTTTTATTGCGGTGTTCGAAATTGATGTGCTTGATAATTTTACCATCAGCAACAAATTTATGCAAGTGAAATTCGATGCCTTCCATTGTCTTGGTTTCCCTTTGCGTTAGGTTTTTGATGATTTTCTGAGTGTTGAAATAATCAATAACTAGGGTGCCGTCTGGTTTTAAGCTTTTTCTAAATGAAGTTAGTGCACTCACATGCTCTTTTTCAGTTTCAAAATAACCGAAACTGGTGAATAAATTTAAAGCAATGTCAAAGTAATTGATAAAGGACAACTTGCGCATGTCATGCACGAAAAAATGCAGGTTCTTTTGCTCAAATTGCTGCGCAAATTTAATGCTTTGCTCGGAAAGGTCAATTCCTGTTACATCATACCCTTTTTTATTCAGGTAAATGGAATGCCTTCCACGACCACAGGCAATGTCAAGAATTCTTGAATCTGCGGCTGGTTTTAAGTAAGCCGATAAGTTATCAATTAAGAATTCTGCCTCAGCGTCATTACGTTGGCTATATAAAATATGATAATAGGGAGAGTTGAACCAATATTGAAACCACTTGCGCTGCATAAAGCCCGTTTTTGTTGATGTTTAGGAAAAACACAAATATAGTATTTTCAAATGCAACATTGAGGATTATTTGAGCTTGCCAGTCGATTTTAATGATGTTAATTTTACGATTTGAACAGGGATAAATCAGTCTTTATGTTGTTTTTTTGCTATTTTTGAAAAAAAAAACCTAATATCTTGACACTAATAAAATCAATCTCTGGAATAAGAGGAACCATCGGCGGAATTGCTGGAAATGGTTTAACTCCTATTGATATCGTTAAATTTACAGCAGCTTACGGCTCATGGATTATCAATAAAACGAATATTAAGAAAATTGTTGTAGGACGTGATGCCAGAATTTCTGGTGAAATGGTGAACAACCTGGTCATTGGAACACTTCAAGGCTTAGGCATCGAGGTCATCGACCTTGGATTGTCGACCACCCCAACAGTAGAAATTGCTGTGCCTCTTGAAAAAGCTGCCGGCGGGATCATTTTAACTGCAAGTCACAATCCAAAACAATGGAATGCCTTGAAATTATTGAATAATAAAGGTGAATTCATTAGCGATGCTGATGGAAAAGAACTTTTGGAGATTGCAGAGAAAGCAGAGTTTAGCTTTGCCGATGTTGATGATTTAGGAACAGTAACTAAAGACGATAGCTATTTGCAAAAACACATTGATGCAGTTTTAAACCTGCCATTGGTAGATGTTGAAGCCATTAAAGCAGCAAATTTCAAAATTGCAATCGACTGTGTAAACTCTACGGGTGGGATCTTTGTTCCTGCTTTATTGAAAGCATTAGGTGTAGAAACAGTTTATGAGTTATATTGTACTCCTGATGGTCATTTCCCTCACAACCCTGAGCCTTTACCAGAAAACTTAACAGAAATTTCTAAAGTAGTAAAAGCTAAAAACGCAGATTTAGGTATTGTTGTAGATCCTGATGTGGACCGTTTATGCTTTGTTTGTGAAGATGGAGCCATGTTTGGTGAAGAATATACTTTAGTAGCTGTTGCGGATTACGTACTTAAAAATACGCCTGGAAATACGGTTTCAAACCTTTCTTCTACCAGAGCATTAAGAGATGTGACGGAGCAGGCAGGTATGGAATACCATGCATCTGCTGTTGGAGAAGTGAATGTGGTGAATCAAATGAAAGCAAACAATGCGATTATTGGTGGTGAAGGTAATGGTGGTATCATCTATCCTGAATCTCATTACGGTCGTGATGCTTTAGTAGGTATTGGTTTGTTCTTAACGCATTTGGCAAAGTTTGGTAAGTCGATTTCTCTATTGAGAAGCAGTTACCCGGCTTATTATATCTCTAAAAACAAAATTACCTTAACTCCTGAAATGGACATCGATGCTTTACTGGTTAAAGTTCAGGAGAAATATAAAAGCCAGCCTACCAGTACAATTGACGGGTTGAAAATCGAATTTGATAAAGAGTGGGTGCATTTGCGCAGATCTAATACTGAGCCAATTATTCGTATCTATAGCGAAGCAGGCAGCGAAACGGTTGCTGAAAACCTGGCTTCAAAGATCATCTCAGATATTAAAGAAATTTTAAAATTGAACTAATGAAGGCAAACAGGATCTATTTAGACAATGCGGCAACAACGCCTCTCGATCCAGAGGTGATTACGGAGATGGTAAATGTAATGACTAATTATTACGGAAATCCATCTGCAATTCATGCTCAGGGTAGAGAGGTAAGAACACTGGTTGAAAAAGCAAGAAAAACAGTTGCCGGGCTCTTAAATGCGACTCCTGCAGAGATCTTTTTTACCTCTGGAGGTACAGAGGCCGACAATACCGCTATTCGTTGTGGTATTGCTGCTTTTAATATCAAACATGCCATTACTTCGAAAATTGAGCACCATGCTGTAGAACATACCTTAGGCATGTTGTTGAAACAAGGCATTATTGAAAAATTAAGCTTTGTCAATATCGATGAGAAAGGTAATATTGATTATGACCATCTGGAGCAATTGTTAAAAGAAAATGGGCGAAGCTTTGTTTCTTTAATGCATGCCAATAATGAGTTGGGTACCCTGACTGACATGGAGCGTGTAGGGGAGATCTGTGAACAGTATGATGCCATTTATCATTGTGATACTGTTCAAACGATGGGACATTATGTACATGATGTGAGAAAGCTGAAAGCACATTTTATCGTATGCTCAGCACATAAATTGCATGGTCCAAAGGGTGTGGGTTTCTTATTTGTAAACCATAACGTCAAAATACCTCCAATGATTTACGGTGGTGCACAGGAGCGCAATATGCGTGGTGGGACTGAAAATGTTTATGGAATCATTGGCCTGGCTAAAGCCCTGGAAATTGCCTATGCAGAGATGGAAAGTCATCAGCACCATATTCAGGAATTAAAGGATTACCTTAAAAACAGGTTGAGTACCGAAATCGCAGACATTAGCTTTAACGGGGAAACTGATGCAGACAAGAGTTTATACACAGTATTGAATGTTTCTTTCCCCGCAATGGATATGTCTGATATGTTGTTGTTTAACCTGGATATCAATGGTATTTCTGCTTCTGGTGGAAGTGCTTGTTCTTCAGGGTCTAGCATTGGCTCCCATGTATTAACTGGTATTCATGCAGACCCCAACAGACCTTCTGTAAGATTCTCTTTCAGTAAGTATAACACGAAAGAAGAGCTGGATGTTGTCGTAGATAAAGTAAAACAAATCGTAAATCAGAACGTTACAGCATAAAGATTTTCTTTATGCAGTTCCATAGGATTACTAAAGGCAGCGATCCCTCGCTGACTTTCATAAAAAAACTATATGAGGATGCCTTCCCTCCGCATGAGCGGAGGGATTGGGATTCCTTAATCAAACTTATTCCGAAAAGCCCGGAAATGCACCTGGATTTAATCCATACTGATGATGGACATATAGGTTTTATCATTTGGTGGGAAATTTCAACAGACAATTATTTCGTAGAACATTTCGCTATTGATGCCGAATTGAGGGGTAAGAACTACGGAGCTTCGGTCCTTAATTATTATAAACAACTGCTTACCGGAAGGATTCTTCTGGAAGTAGAGCCGCCGGAAGATGAATATTCCATTCGTAGAATCGGATTTTATGAACGTCTGGGCTTTAAGGTTCAGGACTTTAGTTACAGACAGCCTTCTTATGCTGATCCTCTGGTTTCTTATCCAATGTTGTTAATGGGAACCACTGTTTTTGAAGAAAAGGAACTGACTGTTTTAACAAAAATCATTAAGACAAAAGTGTACGCGGCAAAATCTAATTAGCTTGTTTTTTTCTTTTTTTTATATAAAACATAAGTGTTTTTACGTTGTTACTTAGTCAACTACGGTGAACTTCAATAAATCATCATATTATGGAAAAGCCGGAAAATAAAAACGAAAAACACAGCCATAGGAAAACTGTGTACAAAGAGGAAGAAGACTTTGGGAACAACAAGCCAGATACTGGTGATACCTCTTCTGCCGGAGATTTTAGTCGGACAGTTTTTTTAAAGAGACACCACAGGGTCAATAAACCCATGGGCTCCAGTCATGAGCCAGGTACTTTCCCTGGAAGATAAATCAAGAGCATCCAAAGATCTGAAGTAACATTTACAGCTACATTGCTAATGAAGGCACCATATTTAAATATAGTGCCTTTTTTTATTTAAATAATTCACAAAAATCTATTACTTTAGGGCAATGCTAAAACGTTTTTAGCGCACGAATGTACAGGCTTTTTACAGAAATGTTTAAATCCTGCATTTGAGGCAGGATTTTAAACCAAATATTATAATTTATTTATCCAATATCATGATGATGAAGCGATACTTAACCGCATTACTGATTGCAGGCTCTTCTGCAGCTTTTGCGCAGACCGTTGGCAAACTGAGCGATCCTGTAGAATGGATTAATCCTTTGATGGGAACGGCAAGCAAACCCTCCATGTCTAACGGAAATACTTATCCAACAATTGCGCTGCCCTGGGGCATGAACTTCTGGACACCACAAACCGGTAAAATGGGAGATGGATGGGCTTACACTTACGATGCTGATAAAATTCGTGGGTTTAAACAAACGCATCAGCCATCCCCATGGATGAATGATTACGGACAATTCGCCATCATGCCTGTAACGGGTAAAAAGTGTATTGATCAGGACGATCGAGCCAGTTGGTATTCTCATAAAGCAGAAGTGGCGAAACCTTATTACTATAGCGTGTACCTGGCAGATGCAGATGTCACCACTGAAATTACACCAACCGAACGTGCCGCACAATTTAGGTTTACTTTTCCTAAATCCGATAGCTCCTTCGTCGTGATTGACGCTTTTGATAAAGGATCATATATTAAGATTTTCCCTAAAGAAAGAAAAGTGATTGGTTATACCACCAGGCATAGTCATAAAATGACGCCAGAGAACTTTAAAAACTACTTTGTAGCTTATTTTGACAAAGATTTTGTATCTGCAAATGCCTGGAAGGGTAAAGAGTTACTGAAAGATGAACTCGAAATTAAAGCGGATCATTCTGGTGCAATTGTAGGTTTTAAAACAAAAAAAGGGGAGCAGATAGGCATGAAAGTAGCTTCGTCTTTTATCAGCTTTGAACAGGCAGAACTGAATTTAAAAAGAGAACTGGCCAATGATACCTTCGATGCCACCAAAACAAAGGCGAAAGATGTTTGGAACAAAACATTAAGCAGGGTTGCTGTTGAGGGTGGTTCTGTAGATCAGACCCGTACTTTTTACTCTAGTTTTTACCGTACTTTATTCTTCCCGAATAAATTGTATGAGCTGGATGCCAATAATAAAATTGTGCACTGGAGTCCATACAATGGTAAAATATTGCCTGGTTACATGTTTGCGGGAACTGGTTTTTGGGATACTTTCCGTGCTTTGTATCCTTTCCTGAATCTGGTATATCCATCGATCAATAAGGAAATGCAGGAAGGCCTGATCAACGATTACAAAGAAGGAGGCTGGTTGCCGGAATGGTCTAGTCCTGGTTATGCCAATGTAATGGTAGGCAACAATTCGGCTTCTGTAGTAGCGGATGCCTACATTAAAGGACTTCGTGGTTACGACATCAATACTTTGTATGAGGCATTAATTCACGGTGCAAACAATGAAGGTCCTTTGGATGCAGTTGGAAGAGCAGGAGTGAAGTATTATAATGAATTGGGTTATGTGCCTTATGACGTGAAAATTAATGAAAATGCAGCGCGTACTTTAGAATATGCCTACGATGATTTTACCATTTATAAATTGGGTAAAGCTCTGGGTAAACCTAAATCAGAAACGGATTTGTATGCAAAACGAAGTATGAATTATAAAAATCTTTTTGATCCATCTAGTGGATTGATGAGGGGGAAAAATAAAGATGGAAAATTCCAGTCGCCATTTAATCCTTTCAAATGGGGTGATGCTTTTACAGAAGGAAACAGCTGGCATTATTCCTGGTCAGTATTTCAGGATATTGATGGATTGTCTAAATTAATGGGTGGTAAAGAAAAATTTGTAGCTAAGCTGGATTCTGTATTTACCTTACCTCCAATTTTTGACGATAGCTACTATGGCAGTGTGATTCATGAAATTCGTGAAATGCAGGTTGCAGATATGGGACAATATGCTCATGGCAATCAGCCAATCCAGCACATGATTTATTTGTATAATTATGGCGGTGCACCATGGAAAACACAATACTGGGTTCGTGAAACGATGAACCGTATGTATAAACCAACTCCGGATGGTTATTGTGGGGATGAAGATAATGGCCAGACTTCTGCATGGTATGTTTTCTCGGCAATGGGTTTTTATCCGGTAACTCCTGCTACGGATCAGTATGTATTGGGCGCTCCTTTGTTTAAAAAGGTAACTTTAAATCTTGAAAACGGTAAGAAAGTAGTGATCAATGCGACGAACAACAGCGATGACAACAGATATGTTCAAGGTTTAAAATACAACGGTACTGCTTATCCTAAAAACTGGTTGAGCCATTCTGAGCTGACAAAGGGTGCTACTCTTGATTTCAATATGTCTGCAACGCCAAATAAGCAGCGTGGAACGAAAGAATCGGATTTCCCTTACTCTTTCTCAACTGATCCTAATAAGTAGGCTTAGAACCTGGGATTTGAAAAAATCAACATAAAAAAAATGGGAGCTTTTACAAAGCTCCCATTTTTTTTATGCCTGAACTAAAGCAGGCTCTTTTATGGATTCAATTTCTAATTTGCCACCATTTTTAAGAAAGCAGCAATTTTAGCTTTCATCGCTCTGCGATCTACAATAAAGTCAAGGAAACCATGTTCCTGAACAAATTCTGCTGTTTGAAATCCTTTTGGAAGGTCCTTTTTAATGGTTTCTTTTATTACCCTAGGACCGGCAAAACCGATCAAAGCTCCTGGTTCTGCAATATTGATATCGCCCAGCATCGCATAAGATGCGGTTACTCCACCTGTAGTAGGATCGGTCAATAAAGAGATGTATGGAATTTTAGCCTGGCTTAACAGAGCTAATTTAGCGGATGTTTTTGCCATTTGCATTAACGAGAATGCTGCTTCCATCATTCTGGCACCACCAGATTTGGAGATCATCAGGAATGGAATTTTATGTTTGATGCTATAGTCGATACAACGGGCGATTTTTTCACCTACCACTGATCCCATAGAACCACCGATAAAACCGAAGTCCATGCAGGCAATTACTAAATCCTGACCTTCAATTTTACCTACACCTGCCCTGATTGCGTCTTTTAAGCCAGTTTTTGCCTGACTTTCTACCAAACGGTCTACATAAGGTTTACTGTCTGTAAAGTTCAGCGGGTCACCTGAAGTTAGGTTTCCAAACAGCTCTGTGAACTCATTATTGTCAAACAATACCTGAAAATATTCCTTTGATCCCACCCTAAGATGGTAATCGCAATATTGGCAAACGTATTTATTTTCAACCAGATCGGCACTGTGGAGTGCTTTCTTACAATTAGGACACTTGTTCCATAAACCGTCTGGAGCTTCTTTTTTTTCTTCTGTTCTTGTACTGATACCTTTTTTTTCTCTCTTAAACCAAGCCATGTTATTTGTTGAAAAATGCGAGTACAAAGAAACAAAAAAAAATTAGAAGAGTTTAAGGTAGTTTTTACTTAAAAATAATAGGCCTTAGATTTGGCCGGAGGGATATTTTTCCTAACTTCGGCATATATAAAATTATAAAAAATGAGTTTAAAAGGCTATAAAGGCGTAATTTACGGAGATGCCGTTCAGGAATTGTTTGAACAGGCTAAAAAACATCAGTTTGCATTACCTGCAGTTAATGTTACCGGTACTAACACAGTTAATGCGGTAATGGAAACAGCAAAGGCAGTTAATTCACCTGTTATGATTCAGCTTTCCAATGGCGGTGCCCAATTTTACGCTGGAAAAACATTGAATAATGACAATTTGAATGCTTGTGTATTAGGTGCAGTTTCTGCAGCGAAACATGTTCATTTATTAGCTGAGCATTATGGTGTTGCAGTAGTTTTGCATACTGACCACGCGGCAAAGAAATTATTACCATGGATCGACGGTTTATTAGACCATGGCGAGAAATTCTTCGCAGAGCATGGTAAACCATTGTTTTCTTCACACATGTTAGATTTATCAGAAGAATCTATCGAAGAAAACATGGAGATTTCTGCTAAATACCTTGAGCGTATGGCTAAAATGGGTATGACTATCGAAATCGAACTAGGTGTTACTGGTGGTGAGGAAGATGGTGTAGATAACAGTGATGTAGATAGCTCGAAATTATATACTCAACCTTCAGAAGTAGCTTATGCTTATGAAGAACTGAGCAAAGTAAGTGATAAGTTTACAGTAGCTGCAGCTTTCGGTAATGTTCATGGTGTTTACAAACCAGGTAATGTGAAGTTGCAACCAGTAATTCTAAAGAATTCACAGGATTTCATCAGAGAAAAATTCGGTATTACTGCTGAAAAGCCGATCAATTTCGTATTCCATGGTGGTTCAGGTTCTACTCAGGAAGAAATCAGAGAAGCCATTTCTTACGGTGCGATCAAAATGAATATCGATACAGATATGCAATGGGCATTATGGGAAGGTGTTTTGGATTACTACAAAGCAAATGAAGCTTATCTTCAGGGGCAAATCGGTAATCCGGATGGCGATGATAAACCAAATAAAAAATATTATGATCCACGCGTTTGGTTACGTAAAGGTGAGGAAGCTTTTGTTAAACGTTTAACTCAGGCGTTTGAAGACCTTAACTGTAGAGATGCAAGCGATAAACTATAGTTTTATCCTTTAAGATCTAATTCATAGACGCCTGTACCATTTGGTCAGGCGTTTTTTTTATGTCATTAAAAAAGAATTCAGGTGCTCATTTTAGGCAGGTTTTAATGGCAAACAGCTTGCTGTTTTTTAGCATCTTTGTAGAAACATCAGCATTCAATGGAAACACTATTTGTAAATAAAGCGATTGGAAAAGAGACTTTGGATCATGTATTCGCCATCCGAAGGGTTGTATTTGTAGAGGAACAGAATTGCCCGCCGGAATTGGAATGGGAACATGAAGAAGAATCTACTCATTTTCTGGCTATAATGGACAACCAGCCATGTGGTGCCTGTAGATGGAGGAAAACCGATCAGGGGTATAAATTAGAAAGATTCGCGGTATTAAAAGCGTTCAGGGGCAAACGAATTGGCCAGGCACTGGTTGCAGCGGCACTGGCAGATTTACCTACAGATGCGCATTACATCTATCTGAACGCCCAACTGGATGCCATGCCTTTATATTCAAAGTTTGGATTCATCGCCGAAGGCCCTCAATTTGAGGAAGCTGGAATCCAACATTTTAAAATGGTGAAAAAAGTTTAGTTACTGTTGAGAAATATTTGAGAGGAGAGCTGTACTGCAGCTTTCCATTTTTCCATATTTAGTGCTAATTTTTCTCCCTGACTTTCCATAAACCAGATCAGGTCTTCGGTAGCCAGATTGCCAGTCAGGTCATCAGTTGCCATAGGACAGCCTCCAAAGCCTTTTAAGGCACTATCAAAGCGAAAACAACCAGAATCATAGGCAGCCTGAATTTTCTCTACACGCGTCTCTGGAGTACTGTGTAAATGAACGCCCACCTCTACCTGATGAAAAGTCTGGATCATTCCAGGCAAAATGGCTTTTATTCTTTCTGGAGAGGAGACTCCAATTGTATCCGACAAAGAAAGTATTTTGACACCTAAACCCACCAAAACCTCAGCCCAGTTTAAAACGATCTCTTCATTCCATGGATCTCCATATGGATTTCCGAAACCCATGGATAGGTAAACTACTGCGGTTTTATCATGGCGACTACAGAGTTCCAGCATTTGTTTCACTGTATCCAGTGAAGCTGCAATCGTCGAATTCGTATTGCGCATTTGAAAAGTCTCAGAGATAGAAAAAGGAAAACCAAGCTGATGAATCTCCGGATGCTGAACAGCGGCTTTTACGCCTCTTAAATTGGCTACAATCGCCAGCAACTTTGACCTGGTCGTACTCATGTCAAGTTTTGCCAGTACTTCAGCGGTATCTCTCAATTGAGGAATTGCTTTTGGACTTACAAAACTGCCAAAATCAATTGTATCAAAACCTACCTGGAGGAGTAGATTGATATAAGCTGCTTTAAGGTCTGTATCTATGAAATCATGGATACCTTGCATGGCATCCCTTGGGCATTCTATTAGTTTAATCGACTTTTGCTGGTTCATGTGTTACTTTCTTATGGTAAGGCCGGATAATCAATCTTGTGCCACGGTCGTAGCTGAAATAACTCCAAACCCAGTTTACAAAAACTACGAGTTTATTTCTAAAGCCAACGAGTGTCATCAAATGTACAAACATCCAGGTAAACCACGCGAATACCCCTTGAAATCTGATTTTGTGTAAATCCACTACGGCACGGTTTCTACCAACAGTGGCCATGGCGCCTTTGTCTTTGTATTTAAATGGAGTAGTAGCCTGTTTTTTGATGAGCTTTATTAAGTTGTCGGCAAGCTGCCTGCCTTGTTGAATAGCTGCCGGAGCAACACCGGGATGCCCATTTGGAAAGGCTTCGGTGATCATTGCTGCGACATCACCGATGGCATAAATGTTCTCATAGCCATCAACTTTATTAATCTCATTTACTTTTAAACGGTTGCCACGAACGATGCTTTCGGGGTTTAAACCATCGAGTATTACCCCTTTTACTCCGGCAGACCAGATTACGTTGGATGCGCCGATCTGCTGCCCATCTGCCAGGGTGAGGGTATTGCCATCGAAGGATTGTACTCTGGACTCAGTCATGATCTTTACCCCAAGCTCTGTTAAAAACATTTGCGCTTTTTTTGAAGCCTGTGGAGACATGGCACCGAGTAATTCCGGAGAACCTTCAATCAGGTAAATACGGACTTTATCAATATCCAGTTCAGGATAATCACTTTTTAAAACATGCTTTTTGAGTTCGGCCAGGGCACCTGCAGTTTCTACACCGGTAGGGCCGCCACCCACTACTACGAAAGTCAGCAGTGCAGTTGCGGTTAGTGGATCAGTCGCAATCTGCGCTGCTTCCAAATTCTGAAGAATGAGACTCCTTAGGTTTAAGGCTTCAGGAATAGACTTCATGGGCATGGCATTTTCCTGAATCTGGTCTTGCCCGAAGAAATTACTGGTGGAGCCGGTTGCAATGATCAGATGGTCATAATCTATGCTACCAATACTGGTTTGTATGCAATTATTCAATGGTTGAACTGCATTCACTTCCGCTACCCTAAAGGTGAGGTTTTTTTGTCCTTTGAAAATCTTGCGGAGGGGAAAGGCAATGGAATCGGCTTCCAGTCCACCGGTAGCCACCTGATACAGCAAGGGTTGAAAAGTGTGGTAGTTGTGTTTATCTACCATGATCACTTCTATTTCCTGATCTCTGAGTTTCTTCGCTAATTCTATCCCACCAAATCCCCCACCTACGATGACTATTCTTGTTTTGTTGCCTTTCGGGAAGTGTTGCTCCATAATAATTGAATTTCTTAAATTATAGTTATAACAAAAAAGGCACCCAAAAAGGGTGCCTTTAATCTATAAATTTTAAGATTTCTTATTTCTTCTTACCTAAATCGATAACGATAGGGGTAGAGATACACAATGAAGAGTATGTACCGATGATACGACCGATCAATAGTGCGAAAATGAATCCGCGGATACTTGCGCCACCAAAGATGAAGATCACAAGTAATACGAAGAATACTGTTAATGAAGTCAAAATAGTACGGCTCAATGTGCTGTTTAGGGCAAAGTTGATCAGTTTATTACGTTCTTCACCATGTAGGTCTTCTTTTCCTGTTTCCGCTAGTTTCTCACGGATACGGTCAAATACAACTACAGTTTCCGTCATGGTATAACCCATTACCGTTAAGATTGCAGCAATGAAATCCTGGCCGATCTCTAATGAGAATGGAAGTACACCGTCTAAGATCGTGTAGAAAGATAGTACCAATAATACGTCATGGAATAACGCGATTACCGCACCTAAACCATAGTTCAGTTTCTTGAACCTTACTACGATATAGATAAACATCACTAAACAAGAGAACAGGATTGCTCCGTAAGCTCCGTAAACGATGTCACTTGCAATGATCGGGCCTACCTTCTCATTACTTTCAATTTTATAAGGAACACCAGTTTTAGATAAACCATCATGAAGGGCTTTTTCTACTAACTTATCTGCGCCATTGTCCTGATCAGTGATGTGGTATGTAGTGGTGATTTTTAATTCGTTGTTAGCACCAGCAGTTTTAACTACAGTTTCCGACTCAGGGAATACCGCAGCTAATTTAGCTTTCACATCTTCCGTTTCCATTCCTTTATCGAAGTGAACGATATACGTTCTACCACCTTTAAAGTCGATACCTAAGTTTAATCCGCCATTTTTGAAGTAGAAGATGAAACCTAAAACGATGATTACTGTAGAGATCGTGTAATAAAGTTTTCTATGACCTACGAAGTTAAACGCAATGTTTTTGAAGGCATGGATGGTGTATTTATTACCGAAAGTGATGTTTGATTTTTTCTCTAATAACCAGTCGAACACCAGACGTGAGATCAATACTGCACAGAATAATGAAGAAAGGATACCGATACAAAGAGTTGTTGCAAAACCTTGAACCGGACCAGTACCAAAGATGTAAAGGATTGCACCTAATACAAATACCGTAACGTTTGAGTCAATGATAGAAGACATTGCATGTTTGAAACCTTCTTTGATCGCAACCGGAGTAGGTTTTCCTAAATTCAGCTCTTCTCTTACACGTTCGAAGATCAGGATGTTCGCATCTACCGATAGACCGATTACCAGTACGATACCTGCGATACCTGGCAAGGTTAATACTGCACCTAGTGAAACCAGGATACCCATGATGAAGAATAAGTTGATCACCAAGGCAAGGTTAGCTACCCATCCTGCTTTATTGTAATATAAAGCCATGAATACTAAGATCACTACGAAAGCAAGTACGAAAGAGATTAAACCATCATGGATTGCCACTTCACCTAGAGAAGGACCAACCACGAACTCACCAACGATTCTTGCCGGAGCTGGAAGCTTACCTGCTTTTAAGATGTTGGCTAAATCTTGTGTGTCGTTTACTGTGAAGTTACCTGTAATAGAAGAGATACCATTAGGAATTTCGTTCTGTACTGTTGGAGCAGAGTAAACGGTATTGTCTAATACAATTGCAATAGATTTTTTATTGTTTGGATCTGCAGCTGCTTCAGCAGTAATTTTTTTCCATTTTGTAGCACCGTCACCAGTCATGTACATGGTTACTTCTGGTCTGCCTTTCTGATCGTAATCATGACGGGCATCGCTGATTGCATCACCACCTAAATCTGGTTTGCCATCCATTGAAGTAGATTTGATGGCGTACAATTCAAAAATCTTAGCGCCACCAGTGGTCGAAACGTCCATTGGTTTTACACTCCACATGAATTTGAAACTCTGAGGAATGATAGAAGCTACTTCTGGTCTTTTGAAATATGAGTTTACTTTAGCTGTATCTTTTTGAGCTACCCAACCCACAACCGGACCTGGACGTAATGAAGTTTGTCCGTTTTCAGCCTGGTAAGTAGGCACGTTTAATACAGAGAATAATGGATTAGATTTTGCAAGGTCTTTGTTTTTTACCGCAGCAGAATCTTTAGTGTCTTTATTTTTAGCAAGACCAGCCAATTTACTTTCTGATTTTGCAGCAGCGGTATCAGTACCTGCTGTAGCTACTTCAGTAGTTTTTAAAGTGGAAGCTAGCGTCTTGTTGATATTTTCCAATACCGGATACACTTCTTCATTGTTGTATACCTGCCAGAATTGTAATTCTGCAGAACCTTGCAATAATTTGTGAACCCTTTCTTTATCCTGAACACCTGGCATTTCAATCAGGATACGGTTGGTACCTTCTTGTTTTTGCATGTTAGGACTTACCACACCGAAACCATCGATACGGCTTCTGATGATCACGAATGAACGGTCAATTGCACTAGTTGCTTCTTTAGACAAATAATTTTTAACCTCTGAATTGCTGGCGTTAGCTTTAAGCAATTTAGCATTGTCCTGATTTGAAAAGAAGTCAGCCAATTTCACATTCGGAGAAAGTTTCTCAAACTCATCCACAAATAATGCGATGAAATCTTTTCCACCTGCATTAAGTTTTTCCTGCGCAATTGTCAATGCTTTGTTGAAATTAGCATCATCAGGATTGCCGGCTAATGACTTAACCAGTTCAGATAACGAGATCTCCATCGTTACGTTCATCCCGCCTTTAAGGTCTAGCCCAAGGTTAATTTCTTTTCCTTTACAAAACTGGTAGTTAAATCCAAAAACAGGATAAACCGGCACTGTGGCCATAGAATCTAAATAAGCTTTTTCCTTATCTAAGTCTCCTTTGGCATAAGCCTTTGCGTCTTTTTCAACTTTCGAAGTGACAAAGTTGAATGAGAGAGAATACACACAGACAATACCTAGTAGTATTGCCATAAATTTAATAAAACCTTTACCCTGCATTTGTTTGTAATTATTAGTCTATATAAGCTATATATTTTTTTAACAAGTCGGCAAATCTAATTATTTTTTTAAATAATAGGCTACCTTCTCAATTTTTTATTATAGGTGGCTAACTATTTGCGTTCAAGTGTTGAAAACGTGTAAGCGACCTTGTTTTTTTCATCTGGAAGATGCTTTTCTATACTAACCTCATTCCATTCTTCCAGATTAATTTCCGGAAAGAAAGTATCCGCTTCGTAGGTTTGATGCACCCTGGTGAGGTAAATCCTATTTGTGGCAGCTAAAGCATGTCTATAAAGTTCTGCACCTCCGATAATGAATACTTCCTGAGTACCTTCGGTAAGGGCAAGTGCTGCTTCCAGACTATTGGTGATTTCTGTTCCTGGGATTTCGAGTTCAGGATTTCGGGTAATCACAATATTACGTCTGTTGGGAAGTGGTCTGCCAATAGAATCATAGGTTTTTCTGCCCATGATGATGGTGTGTCCACTAGTAATGTCCTTGAAATGTTTTAAGTCTGCAGGCAGATGCCATAACAATTGGTTGTCTTTGCCGATGGCGTTATCTTCGGCAACGGCGACTACAATAGAAATGATCATACGGCAACAGCTCCTTTAATGTGGGCGTGTGGTTCATACCCTTCCAGGTTAAAATCTTCAAATTTAAAATCCATCAGGTCTTTGACCTCCGGGTTAATCTTCATGAGCGGTAATTTTTTTGGCTCCCTGCTCAATTGCAGTCTGGCCTGGTCTATATGGTTGTTGTATAAATGGGCATCACCAAGTGTATGGATGAAATCTCCGTATTCGAGTCCGCATACCTGGGCAACCATCATAGTTAATAATGCGTAAGATGCGATATTAAACGGAACTCCCAAAAAGATATCTGCACTTCTTTGGTACAATTGACAGCTTAGTTTACCATCTGCCACATAAAACTGGAAAAAGGCATGGCAAGGTGGCAAGGCCATCTCTTCGATATCGGCAACGTTCCAGGCTGATACGATAATTCTTCTGGAATCCGGGTTATTCTTGATGGTATTGATTATTTGACTGATCTGATCAATTTTGCGACCATCCGGTGTTGGCCAGGACCTCCACTGGGAACCGTATACCGGACCCAGGTTGCCATCTGCATCTGCCCATTCGTCCCAGATTTTTACACCATTGTCTTTCAGGTATTTGATATTGGTATCTCCGCTTAAAAACCAGATCAATTCGTGGATGATGGATTTCAGGTGTAACTTCTTGGTGGTTACCATTGGAAAGCCTTCCTGAAGGTTGAACCTCATCTGATAACCAAATACACTAATGGTTCCGGTTCCTGTGCGGTCATGTTTTTGTGTACCATGATCCAGCACGTGCTGCATTAAATCTAAATATTGTTTCATGTATTGTGACCAGCTTTTTTTTGTCGGCCTGCGAATTTGCAAGATAATACTTTTGCAATAATCACTGGGGTTTTTTAGAAAAGTTGCCGATTTCTCTCCCTCATGCCCATACTTAGCCAGTGCAAAAGTAAGGATTTTAACAGGAATTTAAGGGAGATCCATTAAAGCACCTTTTTAATCCCACAAAGGGCGGAAACAGCTGATTTCTGAATTTTGAATTAATAGGCAAAGGGAAAAATTGATTTTGTAAGTTTGTCCTACAAAACCAGACTGGATGCTTGCCTTTGCTAATGCCAAAATTAATCTCGGATTACAGATCACCGGAAAACGTAGGGACGGATACCATAATATTGAAACGGTATTTTATCCGGTCAGAATTTATGATGTTGTGGAGACTCTGGATGCCAAAGTTACGGGCTGTATTCTGGAAGGAGTAGCGGTTCCCGGAGCGGTGGAAGACAACATTTGTCTGAAAGCTTATCAGCTCTTAAAACAAGATTTTAACCTTCCCGCACAGCAGCTTTGTTTGCTGAAAAATATTCCGGTAGGGGCTGGCCTGGGAGGAGGCTCCGCTGATGGTGCTTTTGTGATCAAACTTCTGAATGATAAATTTAAGCTGGGCCTTTCTATACCACAGCTGGAGGATTATGCCCGGCAGCTTGGCGCAGATTGTGCTTTTTTTATCCGTAATCAGCCGGTATATGCAGAGGGAAAGGGCGATGAGTTCAGGGACATTCAGATTGATCTCTCTTCTTATTTCCTGGTACTAGTGAAACCCGATATCCATGTCTCTACTTCCGAAGCTTATGCTGGAATTATGCTCAAAGACACTCGCAGTTCGGTAAAAGATTTAATACATTTGCCTTTAAGGGAATGGAAGGCGAATCTGAAAAATGATTTTGAAGCTTCTGTGTTTTTGAAATACCCCGAAATAGAAGCGATTAAAACGCATCTATATCAACAAGGGGCCATCTACTCGGCTATGAGTGGTAGTGGATCTTCAGTATATGCTATTTTTGAAGCAGCAGTGCAACTTCCTGAACTTGAAAGAACCAATAAAGTATTTTATAACGTTTAGTGAATTATGGAAATCAACCTGATAAGAAAGAACGATAAATTTAATTTTGAAGCAGAAAATTCTAGCGGTTTTAAGGTAGAATTGGATGCAAAACCAGAAATTGGTGGTGAGGGAAAAGGTTTCCGTCCAATGGAGATGTTGCTGATTGGTTTAGGCGGATGCAGCGGTATTGATATGGTGAATGTCCTCACTAAACAAAAAGAACCACTGAATGATGTGAAGATTCAAATTAAGGCGACCAGAAAAACGGAAGAAATGCCGCCGATATTTGATGTCATCAATATTCATTTTGATTTGTATGGTGATTTAAGCGTTCAAAAAGTAGAACGTGCACTGGCCCTTACTTTCGATAAATACTGCTCTGTATCCAATATTCTTGGACGCTCAGCAACCATCAACTTTACATATACTATTCATCAATAATAAAATGCAAGAAGAGAATCAAGAAGCGAATTTCGAAACACTGGCCATACGTCTACAAGCCGAGAGAACCCATTTTAAAGAGCATTCAGTGCCCTTGTACCTGACTTCAAGCTATAAGTTTGATGATTCAGAAGAAATGCGCGCTTTGTTTGCGAATGAAAAGGAAGGCAATGTTTACAGTCGTTATGCCAATCCGAATACTTCTGAATTAATTGATAAAATGGCCATTTTGGAAGGTGCAGAATCGGGATGGGTAACTGCAACTGGTATGGCGGCTATCTTTACTACTTTTGCTGCTCTTTTAAAATCTGGCGATCATGTGCTGGCGAGCAGATCTGTTTTCGGATCTACGCACCAGTTGTTAAATAACATTTTCCCAAAATGGGGAATTAGCTATACCTATGCGGATCTGGATAAACCGGAGCAAATGGAGCAGGGGATTCAGGAGAATACAAAAATCATTTTTGTAGAAACGCCTTCAAATCCTGGAATCGATATCATTGATCTGGAATGGTTGGCTAAACTAGCCAAAAAACATGGGATATTATTGGTGGTAGACAACTGTTTTGCTACCCCATATTTGCAACAACCAATTAGAGTGGGTGCAGACATTTCTATCCATTCTGCAACTAAATTTATCGACGGACAAGGTCGTACATTAGGTGGTGTAATTTTAGGTTCAAATGAACTGATCGGAGAAATTGAAGCTTTTGCGAGACATAGTGGGCCGGCAATGTCACCTTTCAATGCCTGGTTATTATCTAAAAGTTTAGAGACTTTGGCGGTTCGTATGGACAGACATTGTGAAAATGCATTGAAAGTAGCTGAATTTTTGGAAAGTCATCCCCGCATTAAAAAGGTAAGGTATCCTTTCCTACCATCTCATCCTCAATATGAAATTGCTAAAAAGCAAATGAAACAGGGTGGGGGTATCGTGACCTTAGTCATTGAAGGTGGTGCAGCAGCAGCAGGCAAGTTTATGGACAACCTGAAGATGTTCTCGATTTCTGCCAACCTTGGTGATACCAGATCTATTGCTACACATCCTGCAACCAGTACTCATTCCAAATTAACGGAAGAGCAAAGGCTGGAGGTTGGTATTGAACAGGGATCTGTTCGTTTATCAATTGGTTTGGAGCATATTAATGATATCCTTGCAGATATTAAACAGGCCCTTAGTTAATATAATCGCGATCTTCATCGCTGATAGATTTTTTACGGTCCTCAGGAATTTCCTGGGGACTTTCTTTATCATAGGTACTGATGGTAACTTTTGGCCGGCCGGCCATATACCCCAGAATAAAGCCAATGAAAGTACAGACCCCAATCACTAAAAGCTTAGAAACCTGTGCTTCTGCAAAAATGAAATCAAAGCTGACCTGATCGGTATTGATCATTAAGAAAACAGTGATGAGAACGGTAAAGACGATGATAAAAATTGTTTTGGCACGCATGGGTTAAAAGCTATAATTTAAAATTAGTTCTAAGATAGGATTTTGGTGATATATTTTGTTCACAAAAACCACTCTGGTACCTAGATCCACGACTGGCTGGTAGCGGAGTAGGTTCATACTACTACGCAATTCGAAGCCAAAAGTTTTAGGCTGACCAATATTTGTGTCTTCCCCAAGGTTTTCATAATGACAAAATAGTCCAGCACGGAGGTTTCGAATATAGGCCAATGCGCCCAATTCTGCATCAGGAAAAACAATAGGAAAACGGTAGTTCAGCAATAAGGTATTCTTCAGTATGTTTCTGGCGGCAATGTTGTTGTAGCCATAAACGGTATTGATTTGCTGGTCGAATTTTCGGATTCCGGCTGTTCGCTGAAAGCTCAAATTGGCCAGAAATGAATGGTTTCTCGCAAATCCTGGAAAATAAAGAAAACTTTCTGCTGCAAAAAGATATCCTGACAACTGGGCATCAAATGGCTGATGCAGGTAACTGAAACGAAGTATTTGTGCCCATTTAGGGGCGATATCTCTTTCTGATTGCCTGATAGAATGGGTAAAGCTGAAGCTATATTCCATTGGAAATCTCAGGGTGCTGATGTAGTTATTCGGCATATTCTCTGGACTGTACCTTTTGGTGTAGCTGCTGGCCGTGGTCAGTGAAAAATTGTAATTGTGGTTTAATGCATTAATGCTGAGGGGGAGTGTGGCTGAAATATTAACATTGTTTTCGCGCCAGTCGCCCTGCTGGATACCCTTATTGCTGTTGTAAAAAGCGCGTCTTGGCCTGTTGCGATAAGTAAGGCCTAGTACGGGATAAAAGCCCTTGTAGGTAATACCGGCATTGTACTCAAAACGACCCAGATCTCTGAAATAATTGACACCAGCAAAGGCATTCATGGTATTCAGGAGGTTGTCTGAGCTGATTTGTAAGCCAGCACGGTATTCATTTTCAATCACCGGATTGATGCTGTGCAATTGAAATAAGTCTTTTATTCCACCGTAAGATTTTGAGTTATAAGTACTGTCAGGAATATCAGTAAATACACTGCCGGTATTTTCTTGTTTTGCAGCTGCTGCGCCTAGAAATACAAAGTGATTTTCCCCAATTGATTCCGGTTGAACAGTTGTTTCAGCAACATTGTATCCGGTAATTCCATAGTTATTGAAAAGTATAGATTGTTGATCTACAGAAAAAGTAGGGTTAAAAGCACCATATTTAGCTTTAGTCAGGGCACTGATTTTTTTAGCCTCATCTATGTAATATATATTATCAATACCGTTGTAATGCGCATTAAAAGCGATTCCTTTGGAAAAATAAACGGGTCTGCTCAGTTGCTGTTGCGAAGCGGGGATTAATACAGTAGTTTTTCCATCGCGGTTGATCTCACAAAGTGACTTTCCTTGCTCAGTTACAGTGATAAAAGCCAGAGATGAGCCATCCCGACTAAATGCAGGGGTTTGAAGAATCAGATTTTCCGGATTCGGATAAGTGTGTAGGATCTGTCCTGTGGCCGCATCTATTTCCACCAGATTGCCTTTATTGCTCAGATCATATTGTACTGCGACTATTTTTTTACCATCGGCGGAAAGTGCGGGCGAGAAAAGTCTGCTTCTGGAGCTGAGTCGATGGACTTTGCCACTTTCCAGATGGTAACTGCTGATGACACTGTAGCTGCGTTGTTTGTATCTTGGGTCATACCTGATTTCGTCCCAAACCAGTAAGCCATTGGCATAGCTAAACCAGGGTTGTTCCTGAACTCCAATATGAAGTAGCGATTTTTCTTTTTTATCCTTGTTGATTCTGACAAAATGAGGGCTTTCTCCTTTACTTTGTTTTAGTGCAAGGATATCCTGGTCATTGATTTTTACAGGCAGAAAGTAGCTGGTTGCGATGTCTGCTACTTCATTTAAGGAAGAATAGGTTTTAGCAGGCGTTTTATTGGCCTGTCCTGTCCATTCTGCCCTCAGTTTTTCAGTATTGGTATGGAACCATTGCGTCGTTCCTTTTCCACTATATTTCCGCAGACTTTTAGAAAAGGGATATAAGCGAACAGGACGATGTCTGATGTCGGTAAGGACACTGTCAAAGACAGTTTTTCCGGCCTTTTCCCGAATGGCTGAAGCCAGGGTATATCCAAGTTGATAATAGCCAGGAGTAAGGTCTTTTTCGGAATCAAAGTTAGATTTGGTGTAGGAGTAGTTTTTTCCTTCCAACAATTGGGTTCTATAAGGCATAATCCAACTGGGAATTCTTCCCCGGCCGGCATTACTGAGTGAAGTTTCCGTACTTACCGCATCGCCTTCAAAATACCATAATGGAATGCTCAGACCAAACCAGGCAAAATAGACCGTTTCCGGAAATGGATGGGCTTTTCCACCTGTAAGTTTATCGAATTGTGCCACATGACGAAGTTCATGGACGGCCAGGTTATTTAGCCAATCCTGACTGTCAAATTGTTGCGGAGGAGTGGTGTAAAATTCGGACTTTTTTGGTGCTAATTGTACAAAGCCATTGGCAATTACGCCCCGGTTTTGAAATACGATTGGAATTCTGGCTTTCGATTGTCCAAGGCTGGCACCTACATAAGGATAAATGTGGCTGATCGTATTCGACATTCGCTGCGCTTCCTTTTCTAATTCAATAGGATAAATGATCCTGAATCCAGTCGCATTAATTTGCCTCCATTTTACGCTTAAGGGGTTTTGTTCGGTACTGAATATTTGTCCATAGCTTTTGGCTCCGTTTACGCAAAGTAGTGATGAAGTGAAGATGCTGATGATGAGGTATTTGTTTTTCAGGAATAGCTTCATTTTTTTGCTGAATTGTTTTTTAGGAGCTGATCAATTTTTTTTTAGAGGTTAACCTTTGATTTCAAAGAAACATGCTGATCTAAATTATAGCTGTTTCGGCAGAAATATAGGTATTTTTTGGGAGATCAGGACTGTTGTTTTTCAGCAGGCTATGCTTGCCCTGCACTAATTCAGTTTCCTGCGTTTCTGGTATATCGGATATAGAAAAACTGCGGAGATAATCAGGATGGCACCAGCATAAAAACCAGGTGACATTGTCTCTTTTGTACCAAAGAAAAGGAAAGCGAGGAGGATACCGTATACTGGTTCCAGGTTGGTGATGAGTGCTACCCGAAAGGCAGATAAAGTTCGCATCACAGAAACACCTGCAACATAAGCCAATGCAGTACAGATTGTTCCTAATAAAAGGAGATAGGACCAGTCTGATGTACTGAGGTTAAATTGTTCAGTAAGTAAAGACTGGTCGAATAAACGATAGATGCTGATCCAGAAAAAAGCGCCAGTCATTTCGTAGAAACCGATAATTTTAGGATCGCTTTTCTGTACTAGTGTAGAGTTAATCGTGGAGAATAAACTGGAAGCCAGGGCAGATAGGAGGCCCATGATGATTCCAAGTGTATAACCAGATTCGAATTTAAATATCATGTAAATCCCCAGGATAATGAGGAGTCCGATAAGAACATCGGGAACAAGAATTGCTTTCTTTTTGATGAGTGGTTCCAGTATCGCAGTAAAGAGCGTAAAGGAGGAGAGGCAAACCAAGGTAACGGAGACTGTGGAAACCTTAATCGCATAGAAAAATAAAATCCAGTGTACGGCGACAATGCTGCCCGTAAAAAAGAATTGAAGAAATTGCTTTCTGCTGATCTTCAAACTAGTTTTTGTGCATAGAAAATAAAGCAACAAAGTCAGACTGGCGATCATCACACGATACCAGACCAGTTGTACTGCGTTAATAGAGATGACCGCGCCTAAAATTCCAGTAAAGCCCCATATAAAGACAGTTGCATGTAATACCAGCAGATTTCTTTTAGGAGAATTGGGAACAGATGCGGTCACTTATTTTGGTGCTTTTCTGAGTAGATAATAACCTAATACACCGAAAAATATAGTAGGTGCCAATACTGCAAAAAGTGGGGAAATTCCTCCTTTTAGGGAGAACATTTTAGCAAATTGGTTGAGTAAAATATAACAGAAGCTGAGAATAATTCCCATTCCGAGTGGCAATCCAACTCCTCCACGAACTTTTCTGGAAGACAGTGCAACACCGATGAGTGTCAGGACGAAAGCAGATAAAGGTTGTAAATATCTTTTGTAACGTTCAAATAAAAGATCATTCATGATACCTGAACCTCTGATTTCTTCCTTTTTAATCTTTTCAGCCAGGTCTTTGTTCGATAAGTTTTCAAAGATATTGTCGTATGCTGAAAAATCATCAGGACGCATATCCAGTATTGTGTCTTTGGTTTTGTTGGCGCCATTGATCATGGTTTCCTTGAGGCCATCAATATTTCTGATGGAGTAATTAGTCAGCTTCCAGGAGCGCTTTAAGGAATCCCATTTGATTTCTTCTGCAACAATCTTTTTGGTCATCACGTCATCTTTAAAATTATCTAAAGAGAACTGTGCACCTGTCTTAGACTTATTGTCAAAACTCCTCATATAGATGTAAGTCTTCGCATCTAGTTTCATATGGATGTCCGATTTACTACTCGGATCATTCTTTTTGATGTAGTTGTTTTCGAAGTTGTTCTTAATCTGATTGGTATAAGGAAGAATGTAGAGGTTAGATGCCAGATTGGCTGCAAAAATCAGGAATGCGGAGACAAAATAAGGAAGGAGAAAGCGGTTAAAACTTACTCCTCCACTTAAAATAGGTACAATTTCCGTCTGATCGGCCATTTTTGCGGTAAAGAAGATCACGGCAATAAAGTTGATCAGTGGAGAAAGCATATTGACATAAAATGGAATTGATCCTGCGTAGTACAGGGAAATCACTTGCCAAAAGGTCAGGTTATTACCGAGGAAGTCATCGAGTTTCTCTGAAAGGTCAAAGATGACAATAATGACTACGAAAAGTGTGAGGGTATAAATGAATGTACCCAGATACTTACTGATAATATACCAGTCGATGATTTTAATCCTGCCTCTTAAAAAATCCATTTATAGTTTGTTACCTAATATGGTCACCATTTTGTTTTTCCAGGCGTAAAACTCGCCACTGATGATTTTCTCTCTGGCTGTTTTCACTAACCAAAGGTAGAAATGTAGGTTATGTAAGGTAGCAATTTGTGCGCCTAACATCTCCTTAGAGTGCATCAGGTGTCTTAAATAGGCTTTAGAGTATACCTGATCTGCATATAAATCACTTTCTGCATCAATAGGAGAGAAGTCGTCAGCCCATTTCTTATTGCCAATGTTGATGATTCCATTTCTGGTGAACAGCATTCCATTTCTTGCATTTCTGGTTGGCATTACACAGTCAAACATGTCTACACCCAAAGCGATGTTTTCAAGAATATTGATTGGTGTACCTACGCCCATTAAATAGCGTGGTTTTTCATAAGGTAAGATGTCGCATACCACTTCAGTCATGCCGTACATTTCCTCAGCTGGTTCTCCAACAGATAAACCTCCAATTGCATTTCCTTCACGGTCCATGCTGGCAATAAATTCTGCAGATTTCTTTCTGAGATCTTTATATACTGAACCTTGAACAATAGGGAATAAAGTTTGGTTGAAACCATACTTAGGTTCCGTAGAGTCAAATCGTTTGCAGCAACGTTTTAACCAGCGGTGAGTCATGTTGATTGAATTCGCCGCATATTTATAGTCACAGGGGTATGGCGTACACTCATCAAATGCCATGATGATATCTGCACCAATCGTGCGTTGGATGTCCATCGCATACTCAGGTGTAAATAAATGTTTCGAACCATCGATATGCGAACGGAAAGTCACGCCTTCTTCTTTAATTTTTCTTACTTTACTCAAAGAATAAACCTGGTAACCTCCGCTATCCGTTAGAATCGGGCGATCCCAGCCAATGAATTTGTGCAATCCACCGCTTCTTTCAATAATGTCTAAACCTGGTCTCAGGTATAGGTGATAGGTATTTCCAAGAATAATCTTGGCGTCAATATCCTCTTTAAGTTCTCTCTGGTGAACAGCTTTAACTGTTCCGGCAGTGCCTACAGGCATGAAAATAGGAGTTTGTATGTCCCCATGATCTGTTGTTACTGTTCCTGCCCGCGCTTTTGAATGTGTATCTTTTGCCTGTAAGGTAAATTTCATATATCTGTATGCTCCACTAAAATCTGCCAAAAGTAGCAAAAATAACGCTATAAATGCCCCTAAATTTTTATCCACATAAAGGAATTTACAGATTAAAAACCTGAAATTTGGAGGCTACAAAATTATAACGTGGAATTAACCTTACTAGAGATTGGCCTTCTGGGCGCATTTACCTTCTGTTTCCTAATACAACTATACTTTAGCCTGTTTGTTCATCTGAAACTTGCATTTTATCCGGTAGAACCTATCCCTGAAACGGCAAAAAAACCATTAAGCGTGGTCATCTGTGCACGTAATGAAGTGGAAAACCTAAAAGCTTACCTGCCATCTGTACTGGCACAAAATTATCCTGATTTCGAGGTGATTGTGGTGAATGATCGCTCCTGGGATGGTACAAGACAACTTTTGGAGGGCTTTGCATCACAATACAGACGCTTGAAGATTGTGACGATTGGAGAAGGAGAGAAGTTTATTGCGGGTAAAAAGTTTGCAGTGACTATGGGCATCAAGGCGGCCTCTAACGATTGGCTGGTTTTTACGGATGCCGATTGTGAGCCAGCTTCAGAAAACTGGTTAATGGGCATGCAGCAAAGCGAAAATCCGGAGGTAGATATTGTTTTGGGCTACTCTCCTTACATGAGAAAAAGAGGGATTTTGAATGCATTGATTCGCTTTGAAACTTTTTTTACTGCAGTAAATTACCTTTCATATGCTATAAAAGGCATGCCTTATATGGGAGTGGGTAGGAATATGGCTTACAAAAAGACACTTTTCTTTAAGAATAAAGGCTTTGCGGCACATATGCATATTCCTTCTGGAGATGATGATCTTTTCGTGAATGCGAATGCAACAGCAGCTAATACCGAGATCAGAATCAATAAAGATGCACAGGTATGGTCTGAACCTAATACGAGTTGGGCTGGGTACCTCCGACAAAAGAAACGTCATTTCGGTGCCGGAAAATTCTATAAAAGCAAACATAAGTTTATTCTTTCCTGTCAGATTATCTTTCAGTTTTTGTTCTATGCCTTCTTTACAGCACTCCTGTTCTTTAAGGCCACTTTATTCCCTGCACTCGGAGTATTAGGACTGAGTATTCTGATCCGTTGTTTTATCTATCCCCGCATTTTAAAGCGGCTTAATTATAGTGATTTAAGATGGTGCTTCCCGATTCTGGACATTCTCTTATTCATTTTCCTCGTGTTTAATGGCATTCTGTCTATATTTGTAAAAAAGGTAAAGTGGAAATAAGATCAACGCTAATACAAGAATATTTTAAAGATCTGACTGAAGAGCAAATTGCTCAATTCGATCAGTTGTATGATTTATACAGTTTCTGGAATGCCCAGATCAATGTGATCTCCAGAAAAGATATTGAAGAACTTTACGTTCGTCATATTCTTCATTCTTTGGGAATTGCTAAGTTTTGTACGTTTAAGCCGGGAACAACGGTACTTGATGTAGGAACTGGCGGTGGCTTTCCTGGAATTCCTCTTGCGATTATGTTCCCGGAAACACAGTTTCATCTGGTAGATTCCATTGGTAAAAAGATCAAAGTGGTCACAGAAGTGGCGGCAGGTTTAGGCTTGAAGAATGTGAAAGCAAGTCACCTTAGAGCAGAAGAAGTTAAAGATAAATACGACTTTGTCGTTTCAAGAGCGGTTACCCGCCTGATCGACTTCTATCCATGGGTAAAAGATAAGTTCAATAAAAATTCTAAAAATGCAATTGCCAATGGGATTCTTTATCTGAAAGGTGGTGATTTAACAGAAGAAATTAAGGAAACCAGATTGAAAGCAGAGCTTTATCCGCTTTCTTCGTATTTTAAAGAAGATTTCTTTGAAACGAAGTTTGTGGTTTATATTCCTCAATAATTAAGGTACCTCTCTTTGAGAGATCCTATGAAAAAAGCTGTAATTCTTTGAAGACATTCGAAGAATTACAGCTTTTTTTATATGCTACATACGGTTCTTCTCCGGAAAAATGGAAGTATGTTCAGTGATTTAAACACCACAATCTGTGATATTTTAAGAACCAAAATTTTAAAAACATGGTGATAATCTAACAGATAACACATAAGTTAGCCCATGAGCTTAATTTATAAAATCGCCCTGACCATGATCCAGAATGTAGGGCATATCACTGCAAAACATTTATTAACCCATTTTATCAGGCCTGAAGCAGTATTTAAAGCAACTAAAAAGGAGTTGATGCAGGTTCCTGGTGTAGGTACCATTACTGCACAACATATTTTGGGCAAGGACGCTATAAAGAAGGCTAAAGAACACCTGAAATTTATAGAAAAGTATCAGGTTCAGGTACTGTTTTATACCGACGATAATTATCCTCAGAGGCTGAAGAATTGTGATGATGCTCCCATTTTATTATACTATAGAGGGACTGTAGACCTGAATCACTTACGCATCATTAGTATTGTTGGAACCCGCATGGCTACCAGCTATGGTAAGCTGCTCTGTAAGCAATTGGCAGAGGTCTTGGCAGCTTATGATGTAATGATTGTAAGTGGGCTTGCTTATGGCATTGATGTGAATGCACACCTGGAAAGTTTAGCACGCAACATTCCGACGGTAGGTGTACTGGCGCATGGGCTGGACCGGATGTATCCGCAGGTACATGCACAAATTGCAAAGAAAATGTTGCTGAATGGTGGCTTACTCACAGAATTCCCTCCTTTTACCAATCCTGATAAGGAGAATTTCCCTAAGCGCAATCGCATTATTGCCGGAATTTCTGATGTGACAATTGTGGTAGAGGCTGCCTCAAAAGGAGGGGCGCTCATTACAGCAGATATTGCAAATTCCTACCACAGGGATGTTTATGCTTTCCCGGGAAGAACTACGGATCAATATTCTCAAGGTTGCAACTTCCTCATTAAGACCAATCGGGCCGGACTACTCAATCATGCGAAAGACCTTCCTTATTTTTTAGGTTGGGAGGAATCTTTGTTAAAAGTTGTTGAAGCAATAGAAGAGCTGCCGACAGCACTGAGTCCGCTGGAATTAAAAATACTCCAACTACTCAAGGTTTCAGATTTGCATATTGATGAGCTGACCTTGAAACTGGATCTCCCCCAAGGTCAGTTGTTATTGCATTTGTTGAACCTGGAAATAGAGGGCCTGCTGATTTCTTTGCCAGGTAAGCGCTATCAACGGTGTTAGTTATTCTTTCTTTACCTATATAATAGATGGTATGGAAGTCTATTGGACTAGTAGATTAAAATGTTATTCTGTAAATTTTTATTTTTCAATATTAAATAGTGAATTATGATTTATAAATAAAATTCTAAGCGTCAATTTGTATTTTTGTACCATGTGGTACAATAATATTTTGGAAACCATTGGCAATACGCCATTGGTAAAATTGAATAACATTACAAAGGATATTCCTGCTACGGTATTGGCGAAAATTGAAACCACCAACCCAGGGAATTCAATTAAGGACCGTATGGCACTTAAAATGATTGAAGACGCCGAGAAGAGCGGTAAGCTTAAGCCGGGTGGTACGATCATAGAAGGTACTTCTGGAAATACCGGAATGGGACTGGCTATGGCAGCAATTATTAAGGGCTATAAATGTATTTTCACGACCACAGATAAGCAATCTAAGGAGAAGGTTGATGCCTTACGTGCTTTTGGTGCGGAAGTAATCGTTTGTCCGACAAACGTAGAACCGGAAGATCCAAGGTCTTATTATTCCGTTTCTTCTCGTTTAGAGCGTGAAGTTCCAAATTCATGGAAACCAAATCAATATGATAATCTGGCCAATTCACAGGCACATTACGAACAGACAGGGCCTGAAATCTGGGCGCAAACTGAAGGTAAAATCACGCATTTGGTTGTGGGTGTAGGTACAGGCGGTACAATTTCTGGTACAGGAAGGTATTTAAAAGAGCAGAATCCTGATATTAAAGTATGGGGAATTGACACTTATGGCTCTGTATTCAAAAAATATAAAGAAACAGGTATTCTAGATAAGAATGAGATCTATCCTTACATTACGGAAGGGATTGGAGAAGACTTCTTACCAAAGAACGTTGATTTTGACGTCATTGATCTTTTTGAGAAAGTGACGGATAAGGATGCAGCCCTGATGACCCGTGATATTGCCCGAAAAGAAGGAATATTTGTTGGGAATTCTGCAGGATCGGCGATAGCGGGATTACTGCAATTGAAAGATAAATTAAAGCCTGAAGATGTGGTGGTAGTGATCTTTCATGACCATGGAAGTCGCTATATGGGCAAAATGTACAATGAGGATTGGTTGAGAGAGCGGGGATTCCTTAAGGATGAAAAGCTGACTGCCAGATCAATTCTTGCGAAGAAAGAGTCGACGGAAATCGTGACGATCGATTGTGAGAAAACCATTCTGGAGGCCATCAATAACATGAGTACTTTAAATATTTCTCAGATTCCTGTTACTCAACAAGGAATGGTAGTAGGGAAGGTGGCTGAAAGTGATATTCTTAAAGCACTTTTAGAGCATCCTTCTTTAAAATCTGCTCCGGTAAAGGAGATTATGTCAACTACTTTCCCCTTTGTGGATTTGAATACCTCCATTGATCGAATTTCCGCGTTGATCAATAAAGAAAACTCTGCAGTATTGGTAGAAGATGAGCATGGTAAGATTGAAATTATCACGCAGTATGACATCATAAATGCAATTTCAGGATAGTTAAAACCCGAATGTTCTTTTCCTTTTAAGGCTGAAGAATAGTCTATTATAGCATTCCTTTAAACATAAAAAAAGCTCCCTGATATTCAGGGAGCTTTTTTTATGTCTTTAGATCCGGCTCAGTATGACCTGCCGAGCCTTTATGATTAGTGACTTGGTGCAGAGGCATCTACACGTTTAATTTGCGCACCCAAGGCACGTAAACGTGTGTCAATATCCTGGTAACCACGCTCAATCTGCTCAATATTGAAGATTGTTGATTTTCCTTCAGCAGATAAAGCAGCAATTAATAAGGATACTCCTGCACGGATATCCGGAGAAGTCATGCTGATTCCTCTTAATTTGTATTGCTTGTTGATACCGTTTACAGTTGCTCTATGTGGATCACAAAGGATGATCTGAGCACCCATGTCGATCAGTTTATCTACGAAGAATAAACGGCTTTCAAACATTTTCTGGTGAATCAATACAGATCCTTTGGCCTGAGTAGCTACTACCAATACGATGCTCAATAAATCAGGAGTGAATCCTGGCCATGGAGAATCCGCAATGGTTAACATTGATCCATCAATAAATGATTCAATTACATAGTGTTTTTGAGAAGGAATGTAAATGTCATCACCTTTTAGCTCAAATTTGATCCCTAGTTTCTTGAAAACTTCAGGAATAATACCTAGTTCATTGTAGCAAACATTTTTGATAGTGATTTCTGATTCTGTCATCGCCGCAAGGCCAATGAAAGAGCCGATCTCGATCATATCAGGTAACATACGGTGTTCTGTACCTCCCAATTTGGTTACCCCTTCAATGGTTAATAAGTTAGAGCCTACACCAGAGATTTTCGCACCCATACGGTTTAACATTTTACAAAGTTGCTGTAAGTAAGGCTCACAGGCAGCATTGTAAATGGTGGTGATTCCTTTAGCCATTACAGCAGTCATCACAATATTTGCTGTACCCGTTACAGAAGCTTCATCCATTAGGATATAAGCACCTTTAAGTGCAGTTGCATCTACGTTAAAGAATTCTTTTTTCGGGTCATATACGAATTTGGCCCCTAATTTCTCAAAACCTAGGAAATGCGTATCCAGTCTTCTGCGACCGATTTTATCACCACCTGGTTTAGGAATTGCAGCTTTTCCAAAGCGTGCCAATAGCGGTCCAACGATCATAATTGATCCTCTTAAGCTTCCACCTTTAGATTTAAATACATCTGACTGGAAGAAATCCAGGTTGATATTTTTTGCTTCAAAAGTATAAGTGTCTTTTGAAAGGCGTTCTACGATAACGCCAAGGTCTCCTAAAAGTTCAATTAATTTATTGACATCTTTGATGTCAGGGATATTACTGATGGTTACTTTTTCTTCAGTTAATAAAACTGCTGAGATAATTTGAAGGGCTTCATTCTTTGCTCCCTGAGGTGTGATCTCACCTTTTAACTTTTGTCCACCAATTATTTCGAATGCATTCATGTTGTAATAAGCTTGTATAGTATTGTAAATTGGTAAGAACTAGTGACGTGGTTTTGGATTATTATTGTTGTTACGCTGTGGGCGGTTATTGTTACTAGAGTTGTTTTGTCTGCCTTTACCGTTATTGTTATTTTGTCTGCCGCGGTTATTGTTGTTCGCTGGCCTTGCTGCTACCGGTTTGAATTCTACCTTAGCCAGGTTTACATTTTCATCCAATTGCAGTTGTCCGCCAGATAGTTCGCGTAAGTTTTTCAGAATGGTTTCATCAGCTACACTGTCTTTGTTCCAGGTCACATAAGCCATTTTCATGAAATTGGCGATGCCTTGTACCATTGCAGCTCTGCGTTCCGGATCTTCAACCGCTTTGGCTTTTTCGATCATCGTTTCTACAGTTTTACCGTAATGCTTATAGGTGATTTTTTGCTGCGGGTAGCCGATGTGTTTCGGTTTGACCAAAGCGTCTTCTGGTGTAGGCTTAGGATATGGAGAATCTACATCGATTTTATAACCGGAGATGATGTGTAAATGATCCCATAGTTTATGTTTAAAGTCGGCAACATCACGCAAATGCGGGTTTAAGAATCCCATAAGATCTATCACCGCCTGCGCATATTTATTACGTTCTTCAAGGTCGGGTAATTCAATAATGTACTTCACCATGTTCTGTACATTACGGCCGTATTCGGCGAGGATTAACTCGTTTCTTGTGGTATTATAATCGAAATTCATCTGTATAATTATACTTTTTATTTTTATGTACGACCGGTTCTTACGGACCGGCCGGCCCTATTGGGCGTATTAAGTCATCTTGAGTAGGCTAAATCTGCTAAAGGCCCATCGTATCAGGTGATAACGGGATAAAGCCATATTTTGTATAATCTTTATTTATCTTTAGTAGTCATCCCAGATGATAAAATTCATCCGGATGACGTAAAGATAGAGTTTATTTAACAATTCGCAATTTAGCAAATTTTAATAATAACTGCTTATTACCCAGACCTTGAAAAAATACCGTTGCTTTTACATCAGGTAAACTACCTTCCAGACTTACAATTTTACCGAAACCGAACTTCTCATGTTCTACGTCCATTCCATTTTGGAAGAGATTGGCGGCATCGGGTGCGAAACCAGGACTAGGTACGTGTGCTTTCGGTAATACGGATGTTTTTGGTCTGGCTGCAGTAGAAGTACCCGTAGAACTACCAGAAGCCGCAGGTTTTGGCTTACTGAAGGTATCTCTTTGTTGTGTCCAGCTTCTGCGCTCTGAAGAGAAGCTGTCGTCGCCTGTACTCACTTTAGCCGCTTTTGGTATTTCAATTTCCAGGTAACGTGGATTGATTTCTTCAATAAAACGACTCGGTTCACAATTGGTCAGCGTACCCCATCTGTATCTCGAAGTCGCATAAGTAAGTGTCAGTTTCTTTTCGGCACGGGTAACTGCAACATAAAATAACCTGCGTTCTTCTTCCAGATCAGATCTTGAATTCAATGACATTTGAGAAGGGAATAGGTTTTCTTCCAGACCCACTACAAATACATTTTTAAACTCCAGACCTTTAGAAGAGTGAATCGTCATTAAGGAAACGGTATCTACATTTTTATCATTCGATTTATCATCGTTGGTCAGCAAGGCGATATCCTGCATAAATACTTCCAGACTACGGTCTTCTATATCTTCGCGTTCTCCAAATTCCTTAATACCATTTAATAACTCCTGTATGTTTTCATGTCGTCCACGCCCTTCATCGGACATGTCTGAATGTAATTCTTTTAGGATTCCGGAGTGTTGTGCAATGTATAATGCAGCTTCATAAGCATCCAGTTTCTTAGCTTCCACCGTGAAACTCTTGATCATCATTGCAAAATCATTCAGTTGATTGGCAATTCTTCCGCTAATATATTGTTGTGGATTACAAACCACTTCCCACATGGTGGTGTTGTGCTCATCTGCAGCAACCAATAGCTTTTCTACCGTAGTATCTCCAAGCCCTCTTTTTGGGTAGTTGATCACCCTTTTGATGGCTTCTTCATCACTAGGATTGAAGGTCAGGCGGAAATAGGCAATTAAATCCTTTACCTCTTTACGTTGATAGAAAGAGAGTCCACCGTAGATTTTATATGGGATGTTGAGTTTTCTTAAACCTTCCTCCATTGCCCTGGACTGGGCATTGGTACGGTATAAAATGGCAAAATCATTATAGTTATAACCTTTGGAACTGCGTTCCTGAATGATGGATTCTGCAACAATTTTACCTTCCTCATTGTCTGTAAATGCACGCTGAACCCTGATCCTGTCGCCAGACTCATTATCAGAGAAGACATTCTTTTCTAATTGGTTTTTATTGTTGGCGATGATGCTATTGGCAACTTCTACAATATTTTGAGTAGAACGGTAATTTTGCTCTAATTTATAAACTTTCAAGTCCGGGTAATCGCGTTCAAAATTCAGGATGTTCTGAATGTTTGCCCCCCTGAAGGCATAGATACTTTGAGCATCATCACCCACCACACAGATGTTCTGGTAGGCGGCGGCAAGTTTTTTCACGATGGTGTACTGGGAAAAGTTGGTATCCTGGTACTCATCTACCATCAGGTATTTAAATTTCTGCTGGTATTTATTCAATACATCGGGATGGTTTTTTAGCAATACATTGGTTTTAAACAACAAATCGTCAAAATCCATTGCTCCTGATTTGAAGCAGCGTTTGGTATAAGTTTCATAGATCGCACCGATCAGGGGGCGTTTATTACTGATGTCTTCAGCCTGAATTTCTGCATTTTCCTGATACTCTATATGAGAAACCAGGTTGTTTTTTGCAGAAGAAATTCTATTGTAAACGAAGTTTGCATTGTAAAGTTTGTCGTCCAGTTGCATCTCGCGTAAGATCGCTCTGATCAGACTTTTACTGTCGTCTGTATCATAAATGGTAAAACTGGAAGGATAGCCGATTTTTTCTGCTTCTACTCTTAATATTTTTGCAAATACAGAGTGAAAAGTACCCATCCAGATATTTTTTGCTTCCGGGCCAATCACTTTCATGATTCGCTCACGCATATCTTTTGATGCTTTATTGGTAAAAGTAAGCACCAGAATATTGAATGGATCTACTCCTTTTTCAATCAGGTGGGCTACTTTATAAGTGATGACACGTGTTTTTCCGGAGCCCGCACCTGCGACAATCATTGCTGGTCCCTGGGTGTTTTCTACTGCTGCGCGTTGTTGGGGGTTTAATCCTGCTAAATAATCCAAAATGCTATCCTGTTCTGCTTTTAAAGGTATTGTTTAAACCATGTATTGGTATCGGTAGACCTTAAGGTAGGCCCGACTACATTCGGACAAAAATAAGAAAACTATGTCTTTTATTGGAGTTACATCCAATCTTTTTTGCCCGACTCTACTTTATATAACCAATAGTTTACCATACGATGAATATCGGCATACTTTCCATACTTAAAATGAATAGTTCCGGCAGCGGTATGCAGGATCAAATGACCAATATCGGCGCTTTTATGCCAAAAATATTGCCTGGTGGTAATCTTTTGGATGTTATGAGCTTCCATGATTTGGTATTCAATATCCCAGATGCCACTTTTTTTAATGATGAATGCTTCGGAAACATAAACTCGATGATGGGCATATTCAAAATATAAGGCAATGCCCACTAAAATGGAATAAGGGATGATCCACCACAAATATTGATGTAATGGGGGATGGAGGGAGGTTAGATCTGAAAAAACAAGTACAGGAATCAGGATCTTTAACATGACAGTAAGGAATAAAAACCTGTAATTGGGCAGAAAAGCGCTGCCTTTTAAAGGCAAACGATGGTAGATCATTTTAAGCAATTCATTCTTTTCATTTTCATCTGAACCGGGGATTTCAATGTCATGTTTTTTATGGTCCGTGTTGGCTTCTTCTGTAGTACCAAAAGCGGCTTGTTTGAACCTTAGATTGAACAGGTTGAGTTTCTTTTGAAAATAATTCTGACTGAAACTACTGATCTGCACCCTTGCAGGTTTGAGTAGGGTATGTTTTTTTTCAAAGAGACCGGAATTGATGGAAAGAAAGGTGTTTTCCTGTTTTACTTCAAAATCGAAATATTTCAGGAAAGTTCGGATCAGGTTGGTGCCCAAAATAATCAGTAAGGCGAATATCAGGAGTATACAAATAGAGAGGAACTCAAGGCCTTCAGTATGGAGCTGTTGAAGCGGGTTTTCCTCCAGGTTGAAGGCTTCAGTGTAGTTTTTTGTGGCTTCAATAATCGCGAAGACAAAACCGGTCAGCAAGGCGATACTTGCCCCGTAATTAGAGGTTAAACCTATTTTCAATAGGGTCTGGTTACTCAATTTGAGGAGAGGGAGAGGATGCTGAACAGGCAGTTCTTTCGTATGGATATCAGCTGAGGATGTTATTGTATGGCTTGCCGGATTATTTGTTTTGCTGAGTAGTTTTTCCCGCAGAATGGTGGCTATTTCCTGATCAATCGCTCTGATACTGCCTTCTTTTTTATCGCTGCCAGCCGTGTCAATTTCAAGACTATATACGCCAAAAATTCTTTGAACCAGAGATTGATTGATGTTTACCTGTTGAATTTTATCCAGTCTGATAAGTAGATTTTCCCGGTTTAAAACACCTTTTCTGATGATGAATTCCTGTTTTTCTTCATCCAGGAAGAAACTGAATTTAAGGTAGCTGAGGTAAGCATAGAGGGCTAAAACCAGCAGGAAAATCAGAAATCCTAAGAGGAAGTATTCTTTACCACTACTTTTCGTTCGTATAAAAAGTAATAAAATGGGAAATATCAATACGCGGATACTCTGTTGCAAATGGTTGAAGAAGATGATGATGACACCCACTGCGGATTGTCTTCTTGGCGCGGAGAAATTACTTTCCATCGGTGTCCCTTGATGATTCATGATGCGCTTGCTGGTTGAGTTGTCTGCTGAGTTCCTGCTTTATGGTATGGGCCAGTTCGATATCCAATCCGGGGATAACAATGTTTCCTGAGAGTCCCCCAGCAGTGAAAATATGTAAAGCAGCCAAATGAAACAATCTTGAAAACACTCCTTCATTGAGCGTGATGTGCTGAATCCTGTTGAAGGGAACAATTGAGGTGGAAATAGAAATGATACCGCTTTTATAAATCAGGTCTTTTTCCCTGATGGCAAAACCTCTTTTCTTCATGCTGACTTTGTAAATCGTAACCAGTAAAATTCCTATCATTACATATCCTCCAATAAGAAGATAGCTTTCGGCGAAGGTTAATTTTAGTAGGTAGCACAGCAGGTAAATGGCCATCCCCAAAAAAAACATAAATACTGCAATGTTCAACAGGATCACTTTCCAGTATTTTTTGTTGAGCTGATGAAGGGCAACAGTTTCATATGTTGGCAGCAAACTTAAGTCTAAGTTTTCGTTTGTAAAATCTTGCATTTTGTAGGTAAAATAGCTTTCAAGACGAAGTTAATAAATTATTCTTATGCCCGGTCCCCGGGGGATTTGTGTTTATTTTCATATTTTTATAAAAAATATTTTATGAAGTTAGAAATTGAAGTAGATGTTATAGGTGTTCATTTGGCTGATTTTGAGGGAAAGATCGTAGCGCCTGCTTTTATTGATAGTGTGGACGGTGGCGTTAAAATGACTTTTTTAGGGATTGATTCGCTAAAGGAATATAAGTCGGAATTGATGCAGGAAGAGGCTGCAGCAGTAGCCGGTTCAGAAGCAGTAATAAAAGAGAAAATTAATAAAGGATTGAAAAAAGCGATTTCTGATCATATCAATGTGATGGAATCTATTAAAGATTATTCTGAAGCTTTATTCACTTTTATATATAGTACTGATGCGCATAGAGAAGATAAGAAATATATCTTCAATGAGCTGATAGAAGGGTTGCGTCTTTCAGAAAATGACGGAGAGCTGGATACTGCAATTAAAGACAGTACTTATGAAATGGGAGAATTTACGATTGGTTATAAAATGGCCTTTAGAAAATATTCCTGTGATTTTGTAAATTATGATTTTCTGGCATTAAGAGACCAGTTGGTTGCAGATCTGGAAAGCCTCCAAAAGAGTTTATAATAAAATTCATATTGTTAAGGAAGCCGTATCATCAAATTGATACGGCTTTTTTGATGCGCTCTTTCTACTTTTTTTATGCGCTTTTCAGAATAAATTTATCTAGTTTTATCGGCTCAAATTAATGGCGTTTTATGGTAGGGAATTGTTGGGAGGATACGCTTCAATCTTCTGATAAGATCTTCATTCCCTGATCAAAAACGAACTATAGGTCTTTAAACTAAATTTTGAAATAACCATTTGTTATGCAAGAGATTAAAAAATATGTAGAAGAGAACAAACAACGTTTTTTAGAGGAGTTGTTTGAGCTATTGCGTTTTCCTTCAGTAAGTGCAGATCCTAAATATAAAGGTGATGTATTGAAAACAGCTGATTTCGTAGCTCAGAAACTGAAAGAAGCGGGTGCGGATAATGTGGAAATTTGTGAAACAGCTGGCTATCCGATTGTGTACGGTGAGAAAATTATTGATGCAGCATTACCTACCGTTCTGATTTACGGTCATTATGATGTACAGCCTGCCGATCCTTTGGAGTTATGGGAAACACCTCCTTTTGAGCCAACTGTACGTGATGGTAAAATCTATGCGCGTGGTGCTTGTGATGATAAAGGTCAATTCTACATGCATGTGAAAGCTTTTGAGTTGATGATGAAAACCAACACGCTGGCTTGCAACGTGAAATTCATGATCGAAGGAGAAGAAGAAGTAGGCTCTGCAAATCTTGGTGTATTTGTGAAAGCAAATACAGATCGTTTAAAAGCGGACGTTGTATTGATTTCTGATACTTCTATGATTAGCATGGAAAACCCTTCTATTGAAACCGGACTTCGTGGTTTGGCGTATATGGAAGTAGAGGTAGTAGGTCCGAACCGTGATTTACACTCTGGTGTATATGGTGGGGCTGTAGCCAATCCGGCAACAATTCTATGTAAGTTAATTGCTTCTCTACATGATGAGAACAACCACATCACTATTCCTGCTTTTTATGATAAAGTAGTTGAATTGTCTGATGCTGAGAAAAAGGCTTTAAATTCAGCGCCATTTGACCTGGACGAGTATAAAAAAGACCTGGATATCAATGCGGAATGGGGAGAGAAAGGTTATTCTACTTTAGAGCGTACTGGAACAAGACCAACTTTAGAGGTGAACGGTATCTGGAGTGGTTATATCGGAGAAGGTGCTAAAACTGTTTTGCCTTCTAAAGCAAATGCTAAAATTTCTATGCGTTTGGTGCCAAATCAAACTTCTGAAGAGATCTCTGAAATCTTCGCAAAGCATTTCGAAAGTATTGCTCCTGACTATGTGAAGGTAAAAGTGACGGCGCATCATGGTGGTGAACCGGTAGTGACACCAACAGATAGTGTAGCTTACCGTGCTGCAGAGCAGGCTATCCTGGATTCATTTGGTAAAAAACCTATCCCTACAAGAGGTGGTGGCAGTATTCCAATCGTTGCCTTGTTTGAAAGTGCTTTAGGCATTAAATCGGTATTGTTTGGTTTCGGATTAGATAGTGATGCTTTACACTCTCCAAATGAGAAGTATGACATCTTTAACTATTATAAAGGAATTGAGACTTTGCCATTATTCCACAAATATTTTGCAGAATTGAGCAAATAATCGATTGATTCTAAATTGAATAAATAGATAATCAAAAAAGGGCAGTCCAAATCGGCTGCCCTTTTGTATTTTTACCCCATGCCATTAGTACCACCAGATTCTCCCTTACTTAAGAAAACACCTGTTGCAAGAAAGCCGGCTACGCCTAGAAAAAAGGCAGCAGCAAAGCCTGGCTTGAAACGGAAAGTGGTAAAGAAGAAAAAACCAATGGCAATGGAGTGGAAGTTTGCGATTGTGGGCTTAATGTTGATCCTGCTGTCCCCATTTTATTATGGTTACATCATTAAGGGCTTCAGCTCTACCTGGCGATGGATAAAAGACTGGGGCCAAGATCCAAATTACCGTACCTATAGCAGTTTTGATATTCGCATTCCTAAAATGCATTCCATTCATGGCATTGATGTTTCGTACTATCAGGGAAAAATTGATTGGCGTAGGGTAAAAGCGATGAAAGAGGATGAGGTGAATGTGAAGTTTGCTTTTATTAAGGCTACAGAAGGGATTTTAAGCGTAGATCCATATTTTCAACGCAATTGGAGAGAAGCGGCTAAGGCCGGGATTGTTTGTGGTGCTTATCATTTTTTTAGACCTCAGAAGTCAGGCGAATGGCAAGCTAAGTTCTTTTTGCAAACTGTGAAGTTTGAAGAAGGAGATTTGCCTCCTGTGGTAGATATTGAACAATTGAATGGGGTTGATCCGGCCAGTATGCGTAAAGAGCTTCAGGATTTTATCCATTATGTAGAAAAGAAAACGAAGGTGAAACCGATTATTTATTCGGGACTTACTTTTTATAGAGATTATTTGAAAGGTCATTTCGATGAATATCCTTTGTGGATTGCTCATTACCATCAGGCAAAGTTGAAAGTGAGCGGAGATACCAATTGGTTTTTCTGGCAACATTCTGATAAAGCCAGGATCAATGGGATCAATCATGTTGTGGATTTTAATGCCTTTAATGGAGATAGTGTCGCTTTTGAGCGACTGAGGATTCCTAAAATCCTCAGTTACTAATATCGGCTATTTATCGATGTGTACGCCCATCCGGTGACACTGATGAAGTTTTTCATGAAAATGAATCATTTTTTCCATGGTCTCTGTCATCATTTCCAATTGTTTCTTTCCAATTAGTTTTTCGTATTTACTAGTGAGTAGACTGGCCTGTTCGGCTACCTGTAAGTAGAAAGCACGACCTTGTTCCGTCAGCTGAAGGAGATTCGCCCTGGCGTCGGTGGTACTTTTCTCTACTTTTATCAGCCCACTCTGTTCCAGCTCTTTCATGATCTTACCCGCCGCCTGTCTGCTGACCTTAAGTGTTGCTGCAATGGCGCTGCTGGATTTTCCTGCCAGGCCAACGGCCATGAAAAAAGGCATAAAAGCCATATTGAAATGTGGTTCCTGAAGGGGGCAAATGTTTTTTTCGCCCCAATCGTCTGTTAATTTTTTAAGCACATATAACTGTTGAAATAAAACAGCTTGTTTATGGTAGTCTATCATTAATGTGGTGGTGTTTGTAAACTAAGTTTACCAAATTAATGAAATGGATTAAAAAAATCAAGAGCTGGATATAGGTGAATTGCTGATTCTCCTTTGCTTTGAACAAGAATAGCTGCGGAATCGGGTAATTGTAATTGCTATTGGCTTAATTGTAAGTTGTATACTTCAACCGTACTAAACAAGAAAACATTCACAGCTTTTTAAAAATCCCGGATCTGCATCAGCACCAATACCCGGACTGTCGGGAATTTCAAGGAAATAACCATCATAAGTCAATCCTCCAATTACCGGGTCAATCAGGTGTCCGAGTAAGCAGGTGTCCAGGTCAAAAAAGACTATATTTGGACAAGCTAAAGCAAAATGAAGGTTTGCCGTGCTGGCAATTCTGCTTTCTAACATGCCGCCAATCATACATTTTGTGCCAGTTTGAAGCGCAATTTCATGGATCTTTTGTGCTTCCAGAATGCCTCCGGATTTGGCGAATTTGATGTTCAGGTATTCGCAGGATTTGCTGTTGATGAGTTTACGTGCATCATGGTGGTGATAACAACTCTCATCAGCCATGATTTTAACCGGAGAATTGAGGTTCAATTCCGGTAAATAATCATCGTACCAGGTTCGCATTGGCTGTTCACAGAATTCAATGTCGTATTCGGCAAGTTTTCCTAAACCAAATAATGCATCGTCAAAATTCCAGCCCTGATTGGCATCCAGTCGAATTTTCATTTTATCCCCTACCGCTGCCCGGATCTGCTTAATGCGCTCTATATCTTCTTTGATATTTTTACCTAATTTGACTTTTAAGATGTTGCAGCCTTGCTGCTGGTATTTTATCGCGGCTTTTGCCATCGTTTCCGGACGATCAATACCAATGGTCATATCGGTTTCTACTATTCTCTTTTGCCCGCCAAGAAATTGATACAAGGGCTGTTGTGCCCGTTTTGCGGAAATGTCAAACAAGGCCATGTCAAAGGCACTTTTGATGGTTGCATTGTTTGCATAGCCCATTAAGTCGTTCATTCTTTCCGGAATGTCCAAAGGATCTTTCCCGATGAGAATTTTGGCGAAAACTTTTGCCATCGCCAGACAGGTTTCCTGACTTTCGCCAACAATCATTGGAAAAGCGGAACATTCTCCAACACCATGAATTCCAGTATCAGTATGTATCCTGATCAATACATTTTGGGCAAAATCCATGGTACCTGTTGCGATCACAAAGGGAACTATAGGAATGCTAAAGCGATAAATCTCTATCTGTTTGATCTTCATGGGCTAATGCTTTGCGTAAAAATACCGATTTATTTTTTTATCGTGATGGTTCTGCCAGTCACCAAATGAAAGGTATAAGTGCGGTATAAGCCATCATCAGAAGTTTCAATTTCTTCAACCAGGCCGGTTTTGCTAAATGTATCGGTTACTAAATCTCCTTTTTTTATCTCCTGAAGCACTTCTGAGGGGGTGTCTTTATTTAATCTGATCATTTTCTGCTTTATTTTTTATTTTGTGGTTAAAGATAAGCTCATCGATGCGGTATCTGTCATCAGCAAAGCATAATAAATAGGAGGGCGGTTCTTTTTTGATGGTAATGAATTTTGGATGACCTAACGCTATGAGGAAATAAATTGCTTAAACGAATTGGGAATCAGGTTTTTTCGGTTCTGAGGAACAAATTCAGTACCACCTTTGTTAAAAGATAAGGAAAGCATTGAAACAAAAATCTATATTTGCCAAAATAATTTTGCCAGTTGCCAGTAAAATGGCTGATGAAGCATTGAAATTGATAACTAAAATAACATCATAATGAGTATTAAACCCAATACAGTAGTATCATTAACGTACGAATTGCATACGACTAATGAAGAAGGACAACAAGTTTTTGTAGAGAAAGCAGATGAGCAAAATGCGCTTGTTTTCCTTTATGGAACAGGAATGATGTTGCCAAAGTTCGAAGAGCATTTGGCTGGATTAAATGTTGGTGATGAATATAGCTTTGAGCTATCTGCAGCTGATGGTTACGGTGACTTAGATCCGGGAGCTTTTGCTGATTTGCCTATCGATATGTTCAAAGAAGCTGGATTACCTGCTGTAGGTGATGTAATTCCTTTGCAAGATAACCAAGGTAACCATTTTAGAGCGGGTGTTACTGCAATCCACGAAACTGCTGTTTCTGTAGATTTAAATCACCCAATGGCTGGTAAAAACCTTATTTTTGCTGGTAAAATCCTTTCTGTTCGCGAAGCAACTGAAGAAGAATTAAGCCATGGCCACGCACATGGTGCAGATGGTCATCAAGGTCACTAGTAGATCTTTATTGATATTAAAAGAGGGCAGCCTGATATGAAGTGACCCCAAAAAGTTGGACGGATTAACAAAATTAAGTTTTTTGGACGAGAGCTCGGTATTCCACCGGGCTCTTTCCATTTAGTCTGG
>NZ_JAVTSK010000014.1:0-138758 GCF_032678465.1 Pedobacter gandavensis | reverse complement strand
CCGCATATAGTGGACGGGCTTTTTTTATTAACTTTGTCCATGCTTTTGACGGATACCCATACCCACTTATATTACGAGACAGACCCGGAAAAATTAGATATCTTGATGCAGAGATGTCTTGATAATCATGTTGAACGACTGTTCCTGCCCAATGTTGATGTGGCTTCTATAGCCAGAATCGATGCAATGGTAGAAAAATATCCCGCCAATTGTTTTGCCATGGCCGGTTTGCATCCTTGTGATGTTAAGGAAGACTATGAACTGGTTCTGGACGAGATTTGCGAAAGCATCGTGGGTAGAGAGATCTATGCCATCGGTGAAATTGGCATCGACCTGCATTGGGACAAGAGTACACTGGACATCCAGAAAATCGCCTTTTCAGAACAGATCAAATGGGCAAAAGACCTGAATTTGCCTATCGTGATCCATTGCAGAGAAGCCTTCGATGAGATCTTTGAAGTGCTGGAAAAAGAAAGAGATGCCAAATTGAGAGGCATCCTACATTGCTTTACCGGAAATGTAGCGCAGGCAAAACAAGCCATCGACCTTGGTTTTTACCTGGGTATCGGTGGTGTAGTCACCTATAAGAAAGCCGGACTGGACGAAGTATTGAAAGAAATTCCTCTGGCCAATCTGGTACTGGAAACCGATTCTCCCTATTTAGCACCTGTCCCTTTCCGCGGTAAACCAAATGAAAGCAGTTACCTGATTCATATTGCGGAAAAATTAGCAGACATTTACCAAACCGATATCGAAGAAATTGCTGCGGTAACCACTGCCAATTCTAAAACTATCTTCAACATCTAACCAATGACTAAAATACTAATCATCTACACCGGTGGAACCATAGGAATGGTAAACGATCCTAAAACCGGTGTCCTCATTCCTTTTAACTTTGCGCAAATTCAACAAAATGTTCCGGAACTGGCCAGGTTAAACTACGACCTCTCCGTGCATTCTTTTGATCCCATTCTGGATTCTTCCAACATGAGTCCTTTAATCTGGGAAGAGCTCGCTACTTTAATCCGGGATAAATATGAGGAATTTGATGGTTTTGTGATCTTGCATGGATCCGATACGATGTCGTTTACGGCTTCCGCATTGAGCTTTATGCTCGAAAATTTGTCTAAACCAGTGATTTTAACGGGTTCGCAATTGCCAATTGGTGAGATCAGGACGGATGCAAAAGAAAACCTGATCACTGCATTGGAAATTGCTGCCACCAAGAAACAAGGTAAAGCCATGGTGCCCGAAGTATGTGTGTACTTCGATTATCAGCTCTTCCGTGGTAATCGCTCCATTAAATACAATTCAGAAAAGTTTGAAGCCTTCCGTTCGCCGAACTATCCAATTCTGGCAGAAGCAGGGGTAAACCTTTCTTTCTATAAAAACTATATTGCAAAGCAGCCTACAGAACCTTTAAAGGTACATACGAAGTTCAATGCCAATATTGGCGTGTTGAAATTGTATCCGGGAATTTCCCCTCAGGCAGTGCATGCCATTACCAAATCAGGGGTGGATGCCATCGTGCTGGAGACTTTTGGTTCAGGTAATACTACTACTGCCGACTGGTTCATCTCCTGTCTGGAAGAGGCGGTCCAGCATGGTAAACTGATCATCGACATTACCCAGTGTAAACGTGGATCCGTAGAACTGGGTAAATATGAAACCAGTAAAAAACTACAGCAAATGGGCGTGGTATCTGGTTACGATACTACTTTTGAAGCTACCGTTACTAAACTGATGTATTTAATGGGACAGGATTATACCAATGCTGAAGTGGCTGCGCTGATGGAACAATCCCTCCGTGGAGAGTTAACCGTCTAGTTCCCTGCCTTGCTGAATCCAATACATCTCCTGCCAATGTAATTAAAAACCAAAATCTTGGTCTATTCAATTATAAGCTTAATTTTGCAGTTCATAGCAAATTGGAATGAAGATAGAGCAGATATATACAGGTTGTTTAGCCGAGGCAGCCTATTACATAGAAAGTAATGGCGAAGCCGCAATTATTGATCCCCTACGTGAGGTAGATCCTTACCTTAAGCGTGCGGAGAAAGACCAGGCCAGCATAAAATATATTTTTGAAACTCATTTTCATGCGGATTTTGTATCGGGACATGTAGACCTGGCTGAAAAATCAGGTGCGGAAATCGTTTATGGGCCAACTGCTCAAACGACTTTCAAATCTTTGGTTGCTACAGACGGACAACAATTTAAAATCGGCGCATTAACGATTACGGCATTACATACCCCTGGTCATACCCCGGAATCTACGACTTATCTGCTGACAGATGAGCAGGGAAAAGCACATTGCATTTTTTCCGGTGATACCTTGTTTATTGGGGATGTAGGCAGACCAGATCTGGCTCAAAAAGGAGAGCTGACCATGGAAGATATGGCGGCTACCCTTTACGATTCTCTGCAGAACAAAATCCTGTGCCTTCCTGATGAGGTATTGGTTTATCCTGCTCATGGTGCCGGTTCTGCCTGCGGAAAAAATATGAGCAAGGAAACTTTCGATACTTTAGGGCATCAGAAAGAAGTGAACTATGCACTTAAAGCAAGTTCTAAAGCGCAATTCATTCAGGAAGTAACGGCAGGAATTTTACCACCACCTCAGTATTTTGCTAAAAATGCCGCCATGAACAAACATGGTTATGAAAGCTTTGAAGAAGTTTGTGAAAAAGGATTGACACCTTTAAATCCGGAGGAGTTTGAAGCCCTGGCCAACAACACTGGCGCGCTGATCCTCGATACCAGAGATCCTCAGGTCTTCGCTAAAGGATTTATTCCATCTTCGGTGAATATTGGGTTAAATGGACAGTTTGCCCCTTGGGTAGGCGCTTTAATCACTGATTTAAAACAACCTTTGCTATTGGTTTGTGATGCAGGAAAAGAAGAAGAAGCCATTACCCGTCTTTCCAGAGTCGGTTACGACAATACCATTGGATTTTTACTGGAGGGCATGAGCTTATGGGAAGCCTCAGGAAAAGAACTGGAGCGCATTACTTCCATTTCTGCTGCTGAATTTGAAAGCATCCTCAACATCAATGAAAATGTGTTGGCGCTGGATGTAAGAAAACCAGGAGAGTATGCCGCTGAACATCTGGAGCAAACGTTAACACGTCCCTTGGATTACATCAACGACTGGACGAATGAAATCGATCATAAAGGAACTTATTATATCCATTGTGCCGGAGGATACCGCTCAATGGTAGCGGCATCCATTCTTAAAGCCCGTGGCGTTGAAAATGTGATCGACGTTGCTGGTGGTTATGCTGCCATCAGGAATACCGGATTGAAACGTACTGATTTTGCTTGTCCATCTAAAGGAATGAAAGCCTGACCATAAACCTGAGCGGATAGAAATGAACAATTACGATGTACTGATTATTGGTGCCGGCCCGATAGGAATGGCCTGTGCGATTGAAGCGAAAAAGGCCGGATTAAATTATGTCATCGTAGAAAAAGGTGCATTGGTGAACAGCCTGTTCAACTATCCGGTGTTCATGACTTTCTTCTCTACTTCCCAGCGTCTGGAAATTGGTGATGTTCCTTTTGTGAGCATCAATCCTAAACCCAATCGAAATGAAGCTGTGGAATATTACAGGAGGGTGAAAGAAAAGTTTGCCTTAAACGTTCGTCTTTTTGAAAAGGTAGAGCAGGTACAGCAGCAATCGGATGGAAGTTTTCAGGTCCATACCTCAAAAACAACTTATCATGCAAAAAAAGTAATCATTGCGACGGGCTTCTATGACATTCCCCTCATGATGAATATCCCTGGTGAATCGCTGCCAAAAGTAACCCATTACTATAAGGATCCCCATTTGTATGCCTTCCAGAATGTAGTGGTGATCGGGGCAAACAATTCGGCCATTGATGCCGCATTGGAAACTTATCGTAAAGGTGCAAAGGTGACACTGGTGATTCGCAGTGGCGAAATTGGTTCCTATGTGAAATACTGGGTGAGACCGGATATTGAAAACAGGATCAAAGAAGGCGCAATCACCGCTCATTTTCATTCGGAAGTTACAGAAATTACCGATCATCAGGTGAGCATCAAAACACCGGAAGGAGCGCAAAGGATTGATAATGATTTTGTCATCGCCATGACCGGTTATCATCCGGATTTTGCCATGTTGAAAAACTTAGGCCTGGAAATGGGTGATGGTACACAACCTTTCTATAATGAAGAAAGTATGGAAAGTAACCTACCAGGCTTATACCTGGCAGGTGTAGTATGTGGAGGTATGGATACGCATAAATGGTATATCGAAAATAGTCGGGTACATGCCCAACAAATCTTCAGACATATCGCTGAAAATAACTAAACAGTACAGCAGGATCATTTAGGCTGCGAAGCTTCAATCCCTTAAGGTTGTGCCGCAGCTTTTTCTGATACCGGAATCTTTAATACGTTCTTCACGAAATCATCCACTGCCTGTAATACAGAAGGGATGTCTTTAGAGGTGATATAAGAACCTAAAACATGGTCTCCACCATTAGGAATTGCCTTTTTGACTTTTAAACCGGCAGGAGTACCTAATTCATCAAACATCCTCAATTCAGCGGATACCTTAACTGTTTTATCCTGTTCCTGTTCGTTTTTATAATAATACAACAGCAAAGTTGGCTGTGTTACTTTTTCAAAAGTCTGCTTGTTCATCGTAGTGGCCACCAGCTCCTGTAGTTGAACCGCAGATTCGAGGCGGTATTTGGTATACCAATATTTTGCATACCTTGGATCACTATCCGCAACTTCTCTTTCCTTGCCACCTATATTTAAACGGGCAATCTGCAAGCCCCATGGCTTGTTTAACAGGAAAGCGAATTTCTCATTGATCTCTATATTCGGAGAGATCAACATCAGACTGTATACGTCTTTTGGATACTCAGCGGCCAGCTTTAAAGCCAATGTTCCACCGGTAGAAGTCCCCATTAAAATTACTTTCTTTCCCAATCTTTTCCCGATTTCCAAAGCTTGTTTAGCACTTTCCCAGGCCCGGTCTGGCGTATAATATTCCATCGCAGCAACGGTGTCTATCCCGTGATCCGCTAAACGGGCCAGGTATAAATTGGCATGAATCTCTTTGGCCAGATGCGTATGTACCGGATTTCCTTCTTCCTTTGAAGCGCTATACCCATGTAAATACACCACCGAATATTCCGATTGTTGCTTTAAAACCGAATCCGCCCATACAATTTCAGCCTCGTTACCGGGTTTGACTTTGTGCTTCGACTCGATGCTTTTTACATAATTTTCAAGCTCCGGGAGTTGAGGAACAACGGGAAGCTGAGCGCTATATTGTGGATGTGCAGGTTTTGGGCCCATGAAATATACCACGAGAGCGACTAAAATAACGGCGATAAGTACTTTGAATGTATTTTTCACTTTAAACTTTTTACTAAAAGTACGCTTTTAAAGATATTTAATTTATGTTTGCACACATATTTTTTCACCTGAATGCCGGGAATAAATCAGATAAAACTACCTATAGCCGCAGACATAGCTGCCTTCGAAGAAAAGTTCAAGGCCTCGATGCACAGTGACGCGCCATTACTCGATAGAATTACTCATTATATTGTTAAAAGAAAGGGTAAACAAATTCGTCCGATGTTCGTGTTTTTCGCCGCAAAGCTTTGTGGGGGAATCATTGAATCTACTCATAGAGGTGCCGCGTTAGTGGAACTGCTGCATACTGCAACCCTGGTTCATGATGATGTGGTAGACAATGCCTACGAACGCAGGGGGTTCTTTTCTATCAATGCCTTATGGAAAAACAAAATAGCGGTATTGGTAGGTGATTACCTATTGGCAAAAGGTTTATTGCTTTCGGTAAATAATGGTGAATTCCGTTTGCTGCAAATCGTTTCTGAAGCAGTTAAGCAGATGAGTGAAGGAGAGTTGTTGCAAATTGAAAAGGTGCGTAAGATGGACATCAGCGAAGAATTATACTTCGATGTGATCCGTCAGAAAACCGCTTCTTTAATTGCTTCCTGCTGTGCTTGTGGTGCTGCATCTGCCGGTGCTGATGAGGAAACCATTGAAAAGATGAGACTTTTCGGTGAAAAGGTAGGTATCGCTTTCCAGATTAAGGACGATACTTTTGATTTTGGTACTGATGATGTAGGAAAACCTTTAGGCATCGATATCAAAGAGAAAAAAGTAACCCTTCCTTTGATCTATGCCCTTAATCGTTCTGATAAGGCGGAGAAAAAGAAAATGATCAGTCTGGTGAAAAACCACAAGGATGATCCAGTTAAAATCCAGCAAATCATTGATTTTGTGAATGCCAAAGAAGGCGTTCGCTATGCGCAGGAGAAAATGGAGCAGTACCAACAAGAGGCTTTTGATATCCTGAATAGTTTTGAACCCGGGGATGCCAGAACAGGTCTCGAGCAACTGGTACGTTATACCACCGAGCGGAAGAAATAATCTCCCATAAATTTGTTGCAAATAAAATGACCCGGAGCTCAGGCTTGTAGGGGCAAAATCCTTATTTTCATTAAAAATACCCTTTTATGAAAGCTTTTTATAGTCTATTGATTTGCTGTATCGCTGTTTCTGCAGAGGCACAAACACAAGTACACACTCAGGTTCAATTACAAAAGCCGGTTTCGGATGATTTTTCTGCTACTTTTAAAGCGATAAATACAGAGGTGCAAGCCAATTCCAAAGCCTATAATAACCTGAAATTTGCAACCGAAAGTATCGGGCATCGTTTAACAGGTTCGGCAAATGGTGCAAAAGCAGAAGCGTACGCCTATCAATTGTTAAAATCTTATGGTTATGATGTGAAGTATCAGCCATTTGAAGTGGAAAGCTGGAGCAGGATCAGTAATGAAACCAAAATTGGGGATACTCAGGATGATTTGAAAAAGGTAAATGCCGTTACACTGGCACATTCGCCGGTAAAAGCAAATGTGCTCGGAGAATTGGTAGATCTGGGAAATGGCCTGGAAGCCGATTATGCGAAAGACGCTGGAAATGTAAAAGGAAAAATTGCATTGGTTTATCTGGGGGTACTTCCGGGATCTCCTGAAAAAACACCATACCTGCACCGTTCTGAAAAGACTGCTATTGCCATTCAGCATGGCGCTGCGGGGATTATTCTGATCAATGGCGTAAAAGGAGGCGTATTACTTACCGGAACGGCTTCTGTAACCGGAAAGCTGATTTCCATTCCTGCAATTTGTATTGGCCTGGAAGATGGAATGGCACTAAAGGAGACATTGAAAAATAAAAAGCAATATGCAAGCTTGAATATGAGCAATTTCTCCGGGCTGATTAAAGCCAGGAATGTGATTGCGACCCTGAAGGGGACAACTTTACCGGAAGAGAAAATAGTAGTAGGTGGTCATCTGGACAGCTGGGATCTGGCAACAGGGGCCATCGACAATGGCATTGGCTCTTTTGCCATCATCGATATGGCCCGCACTTTTAAAAAGCTGCAGTTAAAAACAGGCCGTAGCCTGGAATTTATTTTGTTTATGGGGGAAGAACAGGGCTTGTTAGGCTCAAAAGCATACATAGCGGAAGCGCAGAAAAATCATAAACTGGACGAGGTTAAGTTCATGTTGAATTATGATATGGCCAATAATCCAAAAGGTTTTTCTACCAGCAGAAAAGAAATGAAAGCGCTGTTTACTACATGGGGAAGTCAGATCAATCAGCTGGATTCAGGTTTCAAAAATATTTTCAATTCCGGTGCCGGTTTACATAGTGATCATCAACCCTTCTTATTGGAAGGAATTCCTACAGGTGCTGGCGCTGGAGAGCGATTGCCAAACAATTCCGGACCTTTCTACCATTCTGATGGAGACGTATTTGCCCTGGTAGATGATCAGGAATTGAGAAATACCGTTCGCTTTAGTGCGATGTTGATTTATGCTTTAGCAAATACCCCGAATATCCCGGTCGGCAGACAATCTGAGGAAGTTTTGAAGCAGTTCCTGCAGGAGAATAACCTGGAAGAGCCTTTAAAGATTGCCGGCGAATGGAGGTGGTAAATTTCAAAGCGCTGAATTCCTATATCAGGAATTCAGCGCGGAAGTTATTGAGGAGTTAATTATTCTTCTGCTGTACTTTTAAGAGGCGGAATCGAATCCCCGCTTTTGTTCCAGTTGATTTTAACAGAGAAATACATCAGCGCAGCCACCGTAATAAACAAGCCAATACTACCAAATAACAAGGCCAGGTCTTGTAGTTGGATGATGACATAAATAAAGCCATAAAATATACTCAGGATCAGGGCAAAAGCCATGGCTGTTTTTTTATTCCGCAAAAAGGCACCAATAAATGTACTCACCAGCAATACTGTAGCTACAGAAGCAATGAAGTAAGCCATGTCGAATCCAATCTGTTCGCTAAAAGATAGTAAAAGCGTATAGTAAATGATCATGGCAGCACCAATCAATACATATTGCAGGAGATTTACCTTTACTTTGTTCAATAGTTCGATAAAGAACAGGGAGATAAAGCTCAATAAGATAATCAGGATGGCATATTTTGCAGAACGCATGGTTTTCTGATACTGATCTACCGGGAGCAGGAACTTCACCCCAAATGTTGAATTTTCTTTATTTTGTGGCGTTAATACAGATTGCCCACTGATCCATTGCTGAGGAAAGGACCTATTGAAGTTCGACATTTTCCAGGTGCTGCTGAATTGTTTTTCAGTGACCTTTCTGGATTCCGGAAGGAAAGCGCCAGTGAAACTCGGGTTGTTCCAATCACCATTCACTTTGATGATGCTGTTTTTGCCCAGATGGAGGAAGTTTAAAGCTTCAGTCCCCCTAAGTTCCATTTCATAATTGAATTGGATGGCGGTGTTTTTACCGGCTTGCAGGTCGATGAGCAGGCCCAGGTTGTTAACAAATAAATTTTCTGGGGCAAAATCTGGTTCAGCATTGTAGGATGCGCCCTCTATCTTGATGATAGGACTGCTTTTCAGCCCTTTAAAGTCACTGATTCCTGCCACTATTTTTGCTTTATCCCAAAGGATAAGATCTGGATTGATTCCTGATTTTTTCGATTCTAAAGCAGAGAATTTCCCTGTTAACTTGATTTTTGCATGGTATACCACTGCATCAAATATGCCCCGGTGTAGTATTTCTGGCTTCACCTGACTTTGGATGTCCAGGCTTTCAGGCAGGATATAAATTGTAGCGAGGCTATCTTTCATGATTGATTTTCCGGCAGCATCGCTGGCCTTAATCCATGTTTTGTAAGGAAGTTGGAGTACCGGACTCTCGATGAGCTGCGGACCAGACCATTTGGCTGAGATTTCATTTATAGCTTCCTCCTGACGGCCTTGACGTTCCTCGATCAGGTATTGAATCCAGGTAGAAGGAATCAATAGCATGAGGGTCAGTATGGCGATTAGGAATAATTTAGCGCCCATAGATTCCTGTAACTGGGCAAAGAATGATTTTTCTTTTTGGGGTTGTGTGCTTTCCATTGTTTTCTATTTTTAAAAGTACTTTGTTTTTCAAAGTTGATGGGTAAAAAAAATTAGACTTTTTGTTGTTTGATTAAATTTTCCAGGGATTCGAGGTGTTTGATGAAGGCGATTCTGCCTTTTTCTGATGCCGCATAGCTGGTATTGGGTTTTCTACCCAGAAAAGATTTATAGACGTTGATATAAGCTTCTTTCTCCAATGCTTTAAGGTGAGAGGCAAGGTTACCATCCGTCACCTCCAACAATTCTTTCAGGGAATTGAAGTCATAGTTTTCATTGGCCACAAGAATGCTCATGATCTGTAAACGAACACGGTTTTCAAAGGCTTTATCGAAATTTGCTAATGTGGTTTTCACTTGTCGTATTTAAAATGCATGATCGTACCATAAATAATGTGGAGTAATCCGAAACCAATTGTCCAGAATACCAGGCCATATCCAGGTAGTAAGGCGGCAAATATACCTAGAATCAGCTCCATTAAGCCTAACCATTTTACATCTTCAAATGTATAATTGCTGGCGCCAACAAGCGCAAGGCCATAAAATATCAAACAAGTAGGGGCGATGACGCCGTAATATCCTCTGAAAAATAGAATTAGAATCAGGCAACCTCCGGTCAGTAAGGGAACCAACATGCTGAACAATAGTTTTTTGCTGATGGGGTTCCATACCTTTTGCTTGTTTTTGTTCGCCTTCTTTAGTGTGAGTAAAATTCCAGTGCCAATAGAAAGTACCAATACTGCCAGAGCAACGAAAAATAAATCCCAAAGCAGTGCAGGTTCATTTATAAAATGTTCCCTGTAATCCATGTTTAGGTTTTGGCCATACACCAATGCATAGGCAATACCAGCCCCTATTAAGGCATAAACTCCCGCCATAATTCCGGATAACCCATTTAGGGAAATGAATTTTGCAGAACGCTCCATCAGGTTTCTGATGGAATGGAGTTCAGAATAGATTTCTTGCTTTTCCATAAAAGTACTTTGTATCACAAAGTAAAGTATTAATTATGGAATCTGCAAGAGGGGCTTAAGTATTTTTTACAAGGATGCTTTCCAAGACATTGGCTACATCATCACATTTATCCGCAGCCATTTCCAGAATTTGCAGAATTTCTTTTTGCTTGATCAGTTCAATTGGGCTGATATCAGACTGGAATAAATAAGCGAGTGCCTGATTACAAACTACGTCGGCCTGACCTTCTCCTTTATAAATCCGCAGACAAACGTCGCTGATGAGTCCGGTATTTTTAAAGGTCCGCAGTTCTCTAAGTGCAATTTCCAGATCACGACACATTTCAATCAGCAGTTGCGCCATACCGATCATTGGCTTATTGATCTCGGTTACCTGATATAAATCTACATTGATGGCTGCACTGTGCATGTAATCGGCAATGGCATACAATGCGCTGATCAGGGAGTGAATGTCTTCTCTGCTGAAGGGCGTAATCAGACTTTTACTGAGGCTCAGGAAGATTTTGGTGCGGATCTGTTCGCCCGTATGTTCCATACGTTCGATTTCCTTGATATGCACTTTGCGCTGTTCCTGATCTGTGGTGCTTAAGGTAAGCAATAAAGTTTCAGATAAACGTACCAGGTTTCCCCCACACTGTTCAAACAGGGGCTGGAACTTTTTATCTTTTGGGCTGAAGACTTTGAAGAAGTTGTTCATATGACGGAGGATATAACTCAAAAATATCGATCGTAATATTAACAGGGGATGAAGTTTATGCTATTTTAAGCGATGCTAAGACTGCTTGAATTAGTCAGGAGCCAGGCTTTGCTGTTATAGGTTAAACAATAGTGACTTCGATCCCTAAACTTTCCAGTTGCTGTAAAGTTTGCTGGGAAATTCCGCTATCCGTAATCACATGGTCTACTTCTTCAATACCGCAGATTTTCCCGAAGCCTCTTTTTCCAAATTTAGTGGAGTCGGCCAGTACTATGACCTTTTGGGAAGCATCCATCATTTGTTTGTTCAGCTGTGCTTCATAAGCATTGGTAGTGGTTAAGCCAAACTCTAAGTCAATACCATCTACACCCAGAAAAAGCTTGCTGCAAAAAACATTGCTCAGGATATTATCAGAATAGGGGCCGGTCACAGAAGCCGAACTTTTTCTTAAAAGTCCACCCAATTGGATGACCTCAATGTGATCATGTCTGATCAGTTCCAAGGCTACATTTAAGGCAGAAGTAATGACAGTTAAGTTTCCTTGCGGTTTAATGGCTCTTGCTAAAGCCAGGACTGTAGTCCCCGAAGCAATAATAATCGAATCATTATCCTTGATCAAGCCGCTTGCCGAGGCAGCTATCCTCAACTTTTCTGCAGATTGTAAAGGCTCTTTTTCATTCACCGGTCGGTCTACAGTATATGGATTATTTAGCGTAGCTCCACCATGGGTTCTGAAAACCAGCTTTTTATCTTCGAGTAGTTTCAGATCCTTACGAATAGTCACTGATGAAACATCCAGCTCCTTACATAAAATCTGTACATCTACTGCTCCCTCTGCCTGAATCCTATGGAGAATATACTGGTGTCTTTCTGCTATGTTGATCATTGTTTGCCTTTTTGTGGTGGTATTGGTCGCTTTGGAATTAAAGATGCAACAAAATTAATTGAAAAATTAAATTATTCAGTCATGTTTTTAATCCGGTTTGCGCTGCTCTTTCATTTTGTTGTGATTTAATGTTAAGCGAAGGTTAACGAAGCATTTTTGGACCTTAACTCTAAATTCTCCAGGGATTTTTCTACTGAAATTCCTGAAAACGAGTACTTAACCTTGTCGTTTTTTTGCGCTTAGTGGTCATGCATTTCATTTGCTTTATGGCTTAAAAACTGCTTTTTTGACCTCTTAAATGCTGTTTTTGAACTTTAACTTAACACATCAATAATATACGGTTAACAGTATTAGGGAGATATTTGCGCCGAAAGACAAAATGGAAATGAAACGAAATGTTCCTGTTCCAGAATGTTACACACACAATCGATAACAATAATGAAGAAAACTTTTACCAATCATCTCCGGTTTACGAAATTTTTCAAGTACAGGGCAATCTGTCTGGCCATGGCCATTGTACCTGGCGCTCAGCTATTGAACGCTGCGCCAGTAGTAAAACCATTGACTATTTTACAGGAAACAGTGACCATCAAAGGTGTTGTAAAGGACCAGAAAGACGGGATGCCATTGCCAGGTGTGACCATTTCTGATCAGCATAAAAAAGTACTTGCTGCGACCAATGGCGATGGTGTTTTTAATATCAGTGTTCCAAAGGGAAGCCAGCTATCCTTCAATATGATTGGCTATAATGTAGCCAAAAGCGTATTTTCTGAAAGCCAAAGCGGTGTAGTGATTACCCTTTCTGAATCCAGCAGCGAGTTGAATGAGGTAGTGGTAACTGCATTAGGGATTAAACGTGAGGCAAAATCATTAGGATTTGGCGCAACGGTAGTGAGTGGTAAAGAGATTTCTGATGCACCTTCCAATAACTGGTCGGACGCCTTAAAAGGTAAAGTTCCTGGAATGACCTTAACGCAGACAGGTTCAGGTCCGATCAACAGTGCAAGGATTAACCTTCGGGGCGACCGCTCCCTGAGTGGTAATAACGAAGCATTGATCGTAGTTGATGGGGTACCTATTTTAACGCGTAGTGCGAGTTCAGGTGTGAGCGATGCTTATGGTGCTGGTTCTTCCGGTGCGGATAAGGATATTCCGATCGATTTTGGAAACGGGATCTCTGATATTAATCCGGATGATATCGCCTCTGTGACCGTACTTAAGGGGGCAGCCGCAGCAGCACTTTATGGTAGCCGTGCACAAAATGGTGCCTTGATCATCACGACTAAATCGGGTGCCAAGAGGGCAAAGGGAATGGGCGTTACTTTTAACTCCAATACCAGTTTCAATGATGTGTTGCGCTGGCCGGATTATCAGTATGAATATGGCCAGGGAAATGACAATAGAAATGCTGCCGGTGAATTGTACTATTCTTATGGTGCTTCTGCAGATGGGCCGAGTACCAGTGCGACTTCAAGCGCCTTTGGGCCGAAATTTAATGGTCAGAGTTATTTCCAATATGATCCGAATTTGGAAGGACAGGGTCTGACACGGACGCCATGGGTTCCCTATAAAGACAATATCAAAGGTTACTGGAGAACAGGTTACACCTTGCAGAACGGTATAGCTTTGGATGGGGGGACCGATAATTTTACGGCGAGAGCTTCCATAACACATACCAAAAATGAATGGATCATGCCAAATACAGGCTTTGAAAGACTAGTCGCTTCCCTGAATACCAGTATGCAGATTTCCAGGAAAATGAAGTTGAATGCAAAGATCAGCTATACCAATAAAACCAGTGATAACCTTCCTGGAACTGGTTACAATGGGCAATCTATTGCTTACTTTATGATTTTTCAGAATCCAAACGTAGATCTGGATTGGTATAAACCAATGTGGAAGAAAGGTCAGGAGCAGTTGAAACAGATCCATCCTTTCAGTTCTTATATCGAAAATCCATACCTGATTGCCAATGAAATGACCAATAGTCTGAATAGTAATAATCTGGAGGGAAATCTGCAAGGGGTATATACTTTTAATGACCAATGGGAATTGATGGTACGTTCTGGCTTAAACATGCGTGTAGATGCCCGTGAGCAACGCCGTACTTTCGATACTTCGAATTTCCCATTAGGGTATTATAAGCAACAGGATGTTAATTTTCAGGAATACAATACAGACGCTTTATTGAGTTATAGCAAAAACCTGATGCCTAAATTAGGCTTCCGTGCTTCCTTCGGTGGAAACTTAATGAGAAGAACATTAAAAGAAAACAATTCGGTTGCACGAGGCTTGCTGTCGCCAGGGGTATATAAGCTGTCGAATGCCCTAACCAATGCGTTAGCTGAAAATGAACTGATCAGAAGAGAGACACAAAGTGCATTCGGTTTGATCAATATGGATTGGGATAAAAAGGTTTATCTGGACATTACCGGACGTAACGACTGGTCTTCGACTTTACCTAAAGGCAATAATTCTTATTTCTATCCTTCGGTAAGTACCAGTTACATTTTGTCTGAAATGTTCAAAATGCCTAAGGCGATTTCTTTTGCGAAATTAAGGTTGTCATGGGCACAAATTGGTTCCGATACAGAACCTTATCGTACACAGAAATATTATGGTTCTTCCCTTTTTCCGGGTTCTGCTGAGGCGCCAGGTACTTTATTCAATGATAACCTGAAACCTGAAATGTCTACTTCATGGGAAACCGGTGCGAATGTGGCTTTACTGAACAACCGCATTACTGCAGATGTGAATTTATATGTTTCGACAACCAGCAATCAGGTTTTATTAGTGCCCTTAGACATCACAACCGGTTATTCTAAAGGTTTTGTGAATGGAGGTAAGGTGCGTAATAAAGGTGTAGAGCTCATGTTGAGTGCGAAACCTGTAGTATCAGATGATTTCACATGGACTGCTACAGTGACCTGGTCGAAAAACCAAAACAGGATCCTGGAATTGAGTAAGGATGTATTGAGTGCACAGCAGATTATTGCACAAAGCGGTTCTGGGGCAGCCTCTATCATTGCTACTGTTGGTGGTACTACCGGGGATTTATGGGGTTACGGATTGGTGCGCAATGATAATGGTGATGTGATTTTCGATAAGAAGACAGGATTTGCTGTTCGTCCTACGGATATGAAGAAAATTGGCAACGCCTATGCAGATTGGCGTGGTGGTTTCCACAATGAGTTCAGGTATAAAGATTTTACTTTAAGCGCATTGATTGACGGTCAGTTTGGTGGCATTGTATATTCTCAAACCCACCATAAAATGACGGAACAAGGAAAGTTAAAGCATACCTTGCTGGGTAGAGAAGAGGGAGGCGTAATTGGCGATGGTGTGGTACAAAACAGCGATGGCAGTTTTTCTCCAAATACAACCAAAGTACCTGTGAGCACCTGGTATGCCGATTATTACCGTCGTGCGAACGTAGAAACCAACAGCTTTGATGCTTCTTATCTGAAGTTAAGAGAAGTAAGGCTGGAATATCGCTTGCCTAAATCATGGATTCAGAAAATGAATGTTACAGGTGCGACCATTGCATTCTATGGTAGAGACCTGGCGATGATTTCTAAGTTCCCTGCTTTTGATCCTGAAACTGCGGCATTAAATGGCTCGACCATTATGCCAGGTGTGGAAATGGGTCAGTTGCCAAGTACAAGAACCTTTGGTTTGAACTTAAGGTTACAATTGTAAATCGGATTTGACTCCAGTTTCATCAGGAAACTGATGCTGAAGAAGACAACAAAATAAAAGGCCAAGGCCAGGAAAATATAAAAGGTTAAAAATATAATTATAAACTGATGAAAATAAAGATAACAGCCATTGTTGCTTTGGTGAATCTGATGATTTTTTCTTCTTGTACGAAGGATTTTGAAGAACTGAATACCAACCCTAATCTGGTACAAACTGCTGTTCCGGGAAGTTTATTGACACCTACTGTATATGGGATGAGTACTTACTTCACTGTAAGAAGTTACAATTTTACCTGGCAGATCATGCAGGTAGGACTGCCTAACCCAAGTCTTTCTGCAGGCATTCATCGTTATGATGTACAAGAATCTGAAGGAAACGGAACCTGGAACAATTGCTATAAATATTTGCGCAATGTAAAAGAAATGGAAGCTTCTGCGAAGGTATTCCAAATGCCGGTTTATAAGGCGGTAGCGACCACAATGAAAGCTTACATTACTGGAATTTTAACCGATAGTTTTGGCGATGTCCCTTTTTCTGAAGCCATGCGTGCAGAAGAAAAGATCACACAGCCCCGCTTCGATACTCAGGAAGAAATCTATGTTTCTTTATTACAACAGCTAGAAGAAGCAAACACCATTTATGCAACGGAAAAGGGAGCGATGTCTGGCAACGACTTTTTATACGGCAATAAAAAGGAGAACTGGCGAAAGCTGAACAATTCCCTGCTGATGCGTATGCTGTTGCGTCTTTCTAAAAAAACAGAATTTAAAAGCTATGAGCGCTTAAAGGCCATGATTGCTGATCCGCTAAAATATCCTGTATTTACCAGTAATGCAGAAGCGGCAATTGTGAAGGTTTCCGGAATTGCACCTTATGATTATGCATGGGGCAGACGCCAGGATTATGTGAACTTTGAGGCTATGGGCGAGTTTTTTGTAGAAATGCTAAATGGTCTGAATGATCCTAGAAGAGCATTGTTTATGACCAGAGCATCTAAAGTTGTAGAAAAAGTTCCGGTAGATTTAGGTTTTAAAGGATATACTGCCGGACATTCCGGACAGGATTCCCAGTTTGGATTTACCCCAAGTGCTCCGAATGGAGATTTGATGTTCCCATCGGCAGTTGGAACGCCAATCAACGAGGTGATCATGAGTTATGCGGAGGTAGAATTCATCAAAGCAGAAGTTGCTTTAATGACTGGGGATCTTGCGGCAGCTAAAACAGCTTATGAAAAGGGGGTATCTGCTGCGGTTACACAATGGCCGAATGGCGTGATGACCGCTGATTATTTCAACAATCCTAATGCTGCCTTTAATGGAACATTTGAGCAAATTATGAATCAGAAGTATTTGGCTTTATTTTTCAATGATTACCAGCAATGGTTTGAATACCGTCGCACAGGTTTTCCTAAATTGCCAAAAACACAATATATGTTACATGATGGACGGATGCCAACCCGCTTTATGTACCATAATGATGTGCGCAGGTTCAATCCTGAAAACTATAGAATCGCTGCTGATCGCATCGGTGGAGATGATGTGATGACTAAAGTTTGGTGGGAGAAATAAACCATGAACAGAAGATTATTTATACAGAATTTTAGCTTGCTGACTACCGGTATGGTAGTCAGCCTGAATACTGAAGCCTTTTCTCAGTTACAAAGAGGAAATACCATTAAGGGGAGGGTGACCTCCGGTAAAAATGGCCTGGCCAACGTTATGGTATCCGATGGGTATTCCCTGGTGCTGACGGATAAGAAGGGGAATTATAAAATCAAAACCAACACAGAGGCAACAAGTATTTGGTTGAGTACCCCTGCCGGTTATGAGTTTCCAACTAAAGCCAGTATTGCTAGTCATTACCACGTCCTGGGGAGCAGAAATGAATATAATTTCGAGCTAAAAAAGTTAAAAAAAGACGATCATCATCATCATTTTATCATTTGGGCAGATCCGCAGATTAAAAATAAAAAGGATGTGGCACAAATGATGGAAAGCGCTGTTCCTGATGTTCAGGAATTGGTGGCTACAATGGGTGCCGATCCTTTGATCCATGGCATTGGAGTTGGAGATTTAGTATGGGATAACCATGCGCTATTTGCAGATTACAATGCTGCGGTAGAAAAAATGAACATACCGTTTTTTCAGGCCTTAGGAAATCATGATATGGATTATAGAATGGGTGGGGATGAAACATCCGACCGTACCTTTAAAGAGATTTATGGTCCTACTTATTATTCTTTCAATAGAGGGAAGGCACATTATGTGGTATTGGATAATGTACGCTACCTGGGTAGAGAAAGGGAATATGATGGCTTTATCTCTGAAAATCAATTGGTCTGGTTGCAGAAAGATTTGGAACTGGTGCCAAAGGATCAGTTACTGATCATTAACCTGCACATCCCGGTATACAATTCTGTGAAGAACAACGCTGATTTCTATGCTTTGCTGGCAGGTTATAAAAATGTACACATCATGTCGGGGCACACGCATTACAACGCCAACCATATTCAGGATGGTATTTATGAACATAACCACGGTACGGTTTGTGGGGCCTGGTGGACAGGTCCAATTTGTAGCGATGGTACGCCAAGGGGATACGGGGTTTATGAGGTTTCTGGTAATGAGTTGAAATGGTACTATAAATCTACAGGGAAGGATAAGCAGGAACAGATGAGCATCTATGTAGATCAGTTGACCAACCAAACGAGGCTAATTGCCAATGTCTGGAACTGGGATCCGGAATGGAAGGTGGTTTATTTCCTGGATGACAAGCCGATGGGTGTGTTGGAGCAACAGAAAGGTTTTGATCCTTTAGCCCTTAAGCTGTACCTTGGAGATCAACTCCCGGTAGGAAGAACTTTTGCTGAACCACAGAAAATGGACCATTTGTTTGTCGCGCATTTTCCCCCTTCGCTGAAGAAGGTAAGTGTATTGGTAACTGATCGTTTTGGAAATGAATACCGTAAAGAAACAATGATATAAACTGGTATGTATGAAAGTTATTTACTTATGGATAGGCCTTGTACTGACTGGCTTGTCATCAGATAGATTATTAGCGCAGGTAAAATCAGGCTCAAAGTCAAATTTCCCTGTCTTTAGTACAGAAGGGCATCGTGGTGCCCGTGGCCTGATGCCAGAAAATACGATTCTGGCCATGAAGAAGGCAATAGATCTGGGAATCACGACCCTGGAGATGGATACGCATGTGACCAAAGACGGCGCTGTAGTTGTGACACATGATGATTATTTAAGTCCGCCTTTTATGCTGGATGCCGATGGAAAAGAAATACTCCCTGCTGATGCAAAGAAATATCCGGTGTATCAGATGACTTACGCTGAATTAAAATCATTTGATTTAGGTTCAAAATATTACCCAGCCTTTCCTCAACAGGAAAAGATAAAAACATTTATCCCGCGTTTGGAAGAACTCATAGATTCCGTACAACATTACCTGACAAAAACGGGCAAAAAGCAAATGTTCTATAATATAGAAACGAAATGCGGTCCGGAAGGAGATGGGGTATTGAACCCGGATCCGGAGACTTTTGTACAGTTATTGATGAAGGTTATTGAAAAGAAAGGGATAAGCCCCTATGTCGTGATTCAATCATTTGATAAGAGAACCCTTCAGATTTTAAATGAAAAATATCCGGAGGTAAGGACTTCTTATCTGGTTGCCAATAAGAAAAGTTTTGAAGAGCATATGGCGGACCTTGGTTTTTTACCTTTCATCCTGAGTCCGGCTTATCAAATGGTAAACAATGAGCTGGTAAAGAAATGTCACGATCAGGGAATTAAAGTGATTCCTTGGACGGTAAATACGGCAGCAGATATTCAGCTGCTAAAGGATTTAAAAGTTGACGGTATTATTTCTGATTATCCGAACTTACTGGTACCATAAGATTGGAGGGCTGCTTATTTTAAGGATTCTCATTTTTAAAAAGATCAGGCAATTCGTAGTTTAGTAGGGATATGAAAAAAACATTTCCCTTCTTTATTTGCCTGATCTTCTTTTTATCAGCCAGTCCGAGCAAGGCACAATCTCTAAAATATGATACGGCCTATAAATCTAAAGGTTACTTAGAACGGTTAGAAAAGTTTAAAACGGATCCGATTTCTAAAGATGATGTGGTCTTTTTAGGAAATAGTATTACTGCTGGCACCAATTGGGCAAAATTACTGGATATGCCAACTGCAATCAATAGAGGGATTTCCGGCGACATCACCTTTGGTATTCTGAATCGTTTACAGGAAATTATTGATGCGAAGCCCCGCAAGATATTTATCCTGATTGGAACCAACGACATCTCCAGAGAGATTCCTGATTCCCTGGTGCTGGAGAATTATAAAAGCATGGTGAAGCGCATCAAAAAGGGATCCTCTTCTAAAATATACTTCTTTACTATATTACCAGTAAACCAGAGCACAAGTTTTCTAAGACATAAGGGAAAAGCATCACACATCAATTGGGTCAATTCAGAAATGAAAAAGATGACTGCCAGGCATGTTAAAGTGATTGATCTGTACCCTCATTTTGTAGATGAGAATGGGGGGCTGAAAGAAAGCCTAAGCTATGATGGATTACACTTGAATGATGCAGGATATCAGGTATGGGCGAAAGTGCTAAAGGAAGGAAATTACCTGAAATAAATTAGTTGTATTCAATTGTCATCTGCTGTCGTAACAATATAGACCGATACATCCTATTCGGAATTTCGAAAAGATAATGCGCTTTTTTGTGATTCCCAATTCCTGGATTTTTTGGTACTGTATAAATTGGAGCGAATTATTTTAATTGCGATAAGGAAGCGGTTTGGCAGCCAGGAACACTGGTTCTGGAAAGGTGACGCTAACCCTATTGACATGCCTGTCGTTTTTATAGGTCTCTTTTCCAAGCTTCTTTAACATCTTATAATGAGATTTCAACGCATCCAGGAAAGTCGGACATTCATTGTAAGGTAAGCCGTATTCCAATGCGGTTTCTTTTACAATTTTACTGATCGCCGGATAATGAATGTGACAGATCTTAGGAAACAAATGATGTTCGACCTGTCGGTTTAATCCTCCACATAAAAAAGCTGCTACTGAACTGTTCACTGCAAAGTTTGCAGTAGTTTGTAATTGATGTGCAGCCCAGGCTTCCTCGATATTACCCGCTTCATTAGGTAAAGGGAATTCTGTAGCTTCTACTACATGTGCGAGTTGGAATACCAAGCCTAACACCAATCCTTGTGAGAATTGCATCAGCAAAAAGCCAATGATAAATTGCCAGTAGGTAATGTTCATCACCATTAAAGGCAGTACAATAAACAGGAAGTAATATATAGCTTTATAAAAAAACAGTTTAAAGTATTCTATTTTAGGATGATTCAATACATGCTCACCGATCTTCTTCTGGAAAAATTTCTTGTAATCTTTTCTGAATACCCAGGAAAGCATTGCCAGACTATACAGGGCAAAAGCATAAAAATGCTGGTATTGCTGGACCCTGTTGACTGTTTCAGTGGTAGAAAATCGTATTAAACCTGGTGCCACATCGATGTCTTCGTCATGACCCGATATATTCGTATAGGTGTGATGTACAATATTATGGCAGATGTTCCATACATATGGACTGGCGCCAATCAGGTTAAAAATAAAGCTGAAGATTTTGTTTACTGTTGGATTTGGGGATAATGCTTTATGAATGGCATCATGACAGACATTAAAACCAACGAAGGCACCAAACATTCCTAAAAGGATAGCCAGGAGCAGCATGGCTGGCGTACTGAAATTACCCAGTAACAACAGTAAATAAATACTGGTGATCCCTGTAAGAAAGAAAAAGACTTTGAACCACATTGCCGGATTGGCATAAGTGCTGCTGTGCTTTGCTGTAAAATAGGCATCCACTCTTTTTCGGACTGTTGCGTAAAATGTTGATTTATTGGTATTCGTAAACTTGATCTTTCTCGCCATAAATTGTTTTTGTCCGTACTGAATGTATGGCTTTCCCCCGCTGTAATTTTAGCTAATGTAGTATAATTAATATGGACCTGTTGCTTTCCTATATTATTATTTAGTTACGAAAATACCAGCAGTTTAGATTTTCATCTATATTTACCCTGAATTAATGGTTACATATCAACCATTATTGGCAATAGATGGAGAGCATCAATATCAAGCAATTAGCGAAAGCACTGAATTTATCTACTTCAACGGTCTCCAGGGCATTCAGAGACAATAGCGACATCAGCAAGGAAACGAAGGAAAAGATTCTGGCAAAGGCAAAGGAATTAAACTATCAGCCCAACCATTATGCGAGTAACCTGAGGGAGCAGAAAAGTAAAACAATTGCGGTGATCGTTCCGGAGCTGGCGAATAACTTTTTCTCACAGGCCATCAATGGAATTGAAAAAATTGCCAGGGCTAAGGGATATCATATTTTGATTTATGCAACTGATGATGATTATGAAAAAGAAGTTTCTTTTATCCGGCATTTACACAATGGGAGGGCTGAGGGGATCATTATGTCGGTTTCCGGAGAAGCTAATGACCATACCTATTTGAATGAACTGAGTCAGAAACGCCTGCCTTTGGTGTTTTTTGATCGTGTGTATGAAGATATCATTTCTCCTCGTGTGATTACAAATGATTATGATAGCAGTTTTTCTGCGACAGAACACCTGATCAAACAGGGATGTAGAAAGATTGCGTATCTGGTGATTAATAAAAATCTATCCATCGGTAAATTCAGAATGCAGGGTTATATTGATGCTTTAGCTAAATATGAGATTCCTTTTGATGATCGCCTGGTGGTTGATTGCACCAATAGTTATGCGAAGAATTCCTTGATTTTAAAACGTTTATTATTAGACATTAAACCTGATGGGGTTTTTACCTCCGTAGAAAGGTTGGCTTTTGCAACCTATTATGCCTGTTATGACCTGAAGATTTCTATACCTGATGAACTGATGGTCATCGGTTTCTCCAGTCTGGAGATTGCCCCATTATTGAATCCCTCTTTAACTACGGTTACTCAGCCCGCTACCAAGATCGGAATCGAGGCCGCTAATCTTTTGTTTAAAATGCTGGAAGAACCAGAAGAAGTGAATCCAAATCAAAAAGTTATACTCAATTCTAAACTGATCAAAAGAAGGTCTACGGAACGTAGTTAAAATCTCTGTTATAGATTAATATCGTGCCAGATAAATTCCCTTATTTCCAGTCCGAAAATAAGCGGTTTTTTAGCTGCTTTTTTTTCGCTCGGAATCCCTGTTTTTTTGAGCCCAAAATACAAGTGTTTTTTTAAAGAAATTTTCAAGGTTTTGTGATTTTACGCAGAATTTGACCTGTGATTTTCCACAAGGTTGCAAAAAGGTGTCCTGAACACCGGGAACGTTCCCGGTATCGTTCCCGAAAAGTGCTGAAAAAGCAGCAAAGTGTAAAAATTACACTTTGTTAGGGATTTTTTGTCTGCAACGTGCTGATAATTAGTTGATAATGATTTTATCTCTTAGATTTTCAAAAATATAAAAACAAATTTATCCTCTTGTTTTTTAGGTTTTCAAGTATAAAATATGGCGTTAAAAAAAAATAACATATAATATTTTGATTTATGAACTGCGCTTTGCTTATTTACCAAGAGCATTTTAAGCACCCAACACTAACCAAATATTTACCCTAAAAACGAGCTATAAATATGAAAGTATTTTACCTGCTGAAGCCTTGTTTATTGTTGTTGATTGTTTTCGTAACATTGACAGCCCAGGCGCAAACCAGTTCATTAACTGGAACAGTTTTAGATGAGACCGGATTGCCTCTTCCTGGTGCATCTATTCAAATCAAAAGTATCAACAAAAGTACCACTACGGATGCTTCCGGAAAATACCGCCTCAGTGGATTGCCGAATGGAGCAACTACGGTTATCGCTAGCTATATTGGCTATACTTCCTTAAGTCAGGAAGTAACGATTTCAGGTAGTACCGTTTTAAACTTATCCCTTAAACCAGATGCCCAGAATTTGAATGAGGTGGTGGTGATTGGTTATGGTACGCAACAAAAGAAGGATTTAACAGGATCCATTGCTACGGTGAGCGCTAAAGATTTTCAAAAAGGTGCCATTACTTCACCAGATCAATTGATCCAGGGTAAAGTAGCCGGGGTAAATATAGTGTCCAATGGAGGCCAGCCGGGTGGAGGTAGTACGATTCGTATTCGCGGTGGAGCATCACTGAATGCCAGTAATGATCCATTAGTGGTGATTGATGGAGTGCCATTTAGTGGAAACACCATTGGAAATGCACCAAGCCCTCTTGCATTGATCAACCCAAATGATATTGAGACCTTCACTATTCTGAAAGATGCAAACGCAACTGCCATCTACGGTTCCAGAGCTTCAAATGGCGTTGTTTTAATCACCACCAAAAAAGGTGCTTCCATAGCGCCTGAGATTAATTTCAATACCAATAACTCTTATGAAACCATTGCCAAGACAGTAGATGTACTTTCTGCAGATCAGATTCGTGCTTATGTAAACCAGTACGGTAACAAGAGCTACGATGATAATCCTGCACATACTTACAAAGCCTTATTGGGAAATGCCAATACCGACTGGCAGGATGAAATCTATAGAAATGCCTTTTCTACGGATAATACGCTAAGCATCGGAGGTATTTTCAAGAATGTACCTTACCGTGTTTCTGCAGGTTATCTGGACAAACAAGGTTTGTTAATCACAGATAAATTTGAACGTGCAACCGGTACTTTCAATATTGCTCCAAGATTATTTAAGGATCATTTGAAAATTGACCTGAGCTTGAAAGGTTCCTTAACCGAAGCAAGGTTTGCAAATGAAGGAGCAAGAGCTGCGGCCATTCAGTTTGACCCGACACAACCGGTTTATGCCGACAATCAGTTTGGCGACTATTTTGAATGGATCAAAGGTGCTGTACCTAATCCGAATGCACCACGTAATCCGGTTGCACTGGCCCGTCTTCGCAACAATATGGGTAAAACAGAAAGAAGTTTCGGAAATGCAAGATTTGATTATTCCTTCCACTTCCTTCCGGAATTACATGCGAATTTAAATCTTGGATACGACGTTTCTAAAGGATCGGGAAGAATCTTTGTACCTGCATATGCCGCACAAAATGCTTCAACAGCTGGTTTCCAAGGTCAGTCTTTAGCCACCCAAAACAATAAAATATCAGAGTTCTATTTTAATTATGCGAAAGATATCACCAGTATAAAAAGTAGAATCGACGCAACTGCAGGTTACGGTTATTATGATAACTCAACCACTACTCACAATTTTGCGGATTATAAAGCAGATGGAACGAGCATCATTGTGAAACCTGTTGTACCCTTCAATGTGGAAAGAGAGAAATTACTTTCTTACTATGGACGTTTAATTTATACCTATGCTGATAATTATATTCTTTCTGCTACGATGCGTGCAGATGGTTCTTCCAGGTTCTCGGAAAGCAATCGTTGGGGATATTTCCCTTCTGTAGGTTTTACCTGGAGAGCAATCGGAGAAGATTTTATGAAGGATAGTAAGGTGTTTTCTGATCTGAAATTCAGATTGAGTTATGGAGAAACCGGAAATAAAGACGGAATCGGGAATTATAACTACATGTCTAAATACTTTAGAAATAACAACCAGGGACAATATCAATTGGGTGATACTTTTTACGATTATTATACCCCGGCAGCTTATGAGCCTGATTTGAAATGGGAAACAACGACTTCCTATAATGCGGGATTAGACTACGGATTCTTTAAAGGCAGGGTTTATGGTAGTGTAGATGTATACTACAAAAAAACAAAAGACCTTTTATCCACCGTAGATATTTCTTCAGGAACGAATTACAATAACCGTTTGTTGACAAACGTAGGGAATATGGATGTTCGTGGTTTAGAGGCCAGCATCAATGTGGCCCTGATCGAGTCGGAGCACACCAACTGGGATTTAGGCATCAATATGGCTTATAACAAAAGAGAGGTGACCAATCTTTCTCTGAACCCTGACCCGAACTTCATTATTGATGCTGGTGGAATCACCGGTGGTACTGGAATCAATATTAAATACAATGCAATCAATCAGGTACCAGGTTCTTTCTATGTGAAGAAACAAATCTATAATGAAAGTGGGATGCCTTTGGAAGGTGTGTATGCAGATCTTGATGGAAATGGTGTAATCAATGATAAAGATCAATACTTCTATCATTCTCCGGATCCGAAATTTACTTTCGGTTTCAATAGTGCTTTCAGCTATAAGAAATGGACTTTAAGCACGGTAATGAGAGCGAATATTGGCAATTATATCTACGATAACGTTTCTTCAAACTTTGGGGTAAGAAGTAATATCCTAAGTCCGAGTGGCCTGATCAATAATGCCAATTCCGATATCTACCAAACCAATTTTACCAATAACCAATACCTGAGCGACTATTATGTAAAGAATGCTTCCTTCCTGAAAATGGACAATGCAGGATTGGCATTTGATGCAGGAAAGATCTCCAGAAGAGGAAACACCAGACTTCGTGTATCAGCAAATGTTCAGAATGTCTTTGTATGGACCAAGTATAAAGGATTGGATCCGGAAATTTCGTCGGGTATCGATTATAACCTTTACCCAAGACCAAGAACTTATACACTGGGCTTAAATGTTGGCTTTTAATTTTAATCAGGATGAGAAATTTATTTAAAATATTTACCATATCAGGCATTTTACTGGTCTTTATCAGCTCATGTAAAAAAGACAGCTTGAACTTACGACCTACTAATGATTTAGTAGCGGATCAGGTGTATGCCACACCTGCAGGGTATAAAAGTGAATTGGCTAAATTGTATGCCAGTTATGCATTGACGCATCCAACCGGTGCGACAGGAGAAAGTGATATAGGCGGATTAAATCCGGGTTTTACTGATTTCCTGAGGTTATTCTGGATGTCACAGGAATTACCGACAGATGAAGCCATCTGTGGTTGGAATGATACCGGAATTCCAGATATGAATCAAATGACCTGGACTGCTGACAATATGTTTATCCGTGGTTTGTATTCAAGAAGTATTTATCAGATTACTGTATGTAATGATTTCCTGAGGGAGAGTACACCTGAAAAATTAGCTGGTCGTAAAATCACTGGGCAGGATGCAATGGATATTCAGCGTTATCGTGCAGAAGCCCGTTTTCTACGTGCTTTCCAATACTGGGTATTGTTAGATGGTTATGGAAATCCTCCTTTCGTAACAGAGAATGATCAGATTGGAAAAATTGCCCCTAAACAAATTCAAAGAGCAGATCTGTTTAAATATGTTGAATCTGAACTGAAAGCGATAGAAGGAGAATTGGCTGAACCAATGGCCAATGAATATGGCCGTGCCGACAAGGGAGCCGATTGGTCCTTGTTAGCCAGATTATACCTGAATGCAGAAGTGTATACCGGTACAGCCAGATATACAGATGCGATCACTTATTCAAGTAAGGTCATTAAGGGTGGTTATAGTTTGTCAGCTGATTATAAAAATCTGTTTCTGACAGATAACCGCATCACCAGCAAAGAAAACATTCTAACGATCAATTATGATGGATTGCATACGCAAAATGACGGTGGAACTACTTACCTGATCAATGCCGCAATTAATGGAGATATGAACCCTGCTTCCTTTGGTGTGCCAACCGGTGGATGGGGTGGTAATCGCAGCCGCATTAACCTTCCGAAATTGTTTGCAGATTACAGCGGAGCTACCGATAAAAGAGCCTTGTTTTTTGGTACAAAACTGGAAAATGATGATGTCAATACTTTTACTGATGGTCTAAGAGTAGTGAAATTTAAAAATATCGATTCTAAAAATGTGGCAGCACCTTCTATTGAAGGAAAATTCAGCTCTTTGGATTTTGCATTGTTCCGACTGGCTGAACAATACCTGATTTATGCTGAAGCTGTAACCCGTGGAGGTTCAGGTGGTACTGCTGATCAGGCATTAGCTTATGTAAATAATTTGCGTCAGCGTGCTTATGGCGATGCTTCGGGAAATGTATCGGCTTTAACGGTAGACTTCTTCCTGGATGAGCGTGGTAGAGAATTGTATTGGGAAGGTTTCCGTCGTACAGATTTGATCCGTTACAATAAGTTCAGCTCAGCGAGCTATCTATGGCCATTTAAAGGTGGCGTTAAAGCAGGTGCCGGAGTCGATGCAACGCGTAATTTATACCCATTGCCAACGGCAGATATGATTGCCAATACCAATCTGGTTCAGAATAAAGGTTACTAATCTTAAGAAAGAATTTGATATGAAATCAAACATTATAAAATCGATTTCCTTTGCTTTAGTGGCCATAGGCTTATGGTCCTGTAAAAAGGATGAAAAACAACTGGTGGCAAATGTGAGCCCGGCAGGTACACTTACTGCGAATACAGCCAGCCTCAATTTATCATTGGCCGCAGCAGCAAATACGGCGGTAACCTTAACTTTTCCTGCTCCTGTAGTGACAGGAACGGTAGTTCCGGTGGTGACCACCATTCAGATGGATGTGAAAGGCAAGAATTTTGCCAATCCTAAAGAGGTGGTTGTGGCTACCAATAGTTATGCACCAACTGTAGCAGCAATGAATGCGATCCTACTGGGACTTGGATTAAAGGCAGAGCTTCCAGCAGAACTGGAAGTAAGGTTGAAATCTGCGCCAGCAGCCAATGCCATTACTTATTCGAATGTGTTGACCTTAACAGCAGTTCCTTACCTTGCCACTTCATGGGTTTATGCGCCGGGAGCGTATCAAGGCTGGTCGCCTGCTACAGCTGATAGTTTGGCTTCGCCCGAAAGTGATGGTAAATATTCTGGAATTATTTCATTTCCAGCAGCTCAGCTGGAGTTTAAAATTACCCCTAGAAAGAATTGGGATCTGGCTTATGGTGTTATTGATGCTGCACTAAGTAGCGCAGGGAATGCGGGTAACTTAGCTGCTCCAAAAGCCGGACTTCAACGGGTGACAGTAGACCTGAATACGAAAACATTCAGTATTGTAGATGCAGATCAATGGTCTATGACCGGTAGTGCGACTCCACTGGGTTGGGGTAGTGATATTGATATGAAATTTATCAATGATGGAAAAGGTACCTGGAAAGTTACAGCCAATCTGTTGGCCGGAGAGATGAAATTCAGAAAGAATCATGCTTATGATGCCAATTATGGTGGAAGCGGTGGTGGTCTTGTATTTAATGGTGGAAATATTACAGTTTCAGAAGCAGGAAACTACACCGTTACCTTTGATATTCCCAATTTGAAATATACACTCGTTAAAAATTAATTCCCAGGCAGGTAGTCCGCTAGGTTTTACTCCCTAAAAGACTACCTGTTCTTTCAAAAAACTGATCCTTAGCTCAATCTTTTGCTTATGAAAAAAATCCTTCTTTTACTCCTTCTGAGTATTTCCGGAACTGCTATTGCTCAAAAATTGGAACGAATAGAACCAATGAACTGGTGGGTAGGAATGAAAAATCCTAAGCTTCAATTGCTGGTTCATGGAGATCGTATCGCCGATCTTGAGGTAACAATGAACTACCCAGGGGTAAAACTTTTGGCTGTTAACAAAGTGGAAAATCCCAATTACCTGTTTTTGGATCTTGAGATTTCCGAATCCGCAGCTGCGGGAAAATTCCCTATTGTGTTTACCAAAAGAGGGAAGAAATTATTGCAATATAACTATGAGCTAAAGAACAGATCAACTCATGCGAATCGGATACAAGGAGTTACCAGTAAGGATTTGATCTACCTCCTGATGCCAGATCGCTTTTCTAATGGCGACCCGAAGAATGATGTGGTCAAAGGAATGCAGGAAACAAAACTGAATAGAGATTCGATGTATTACCGCCATGGGGGAGATTTACAAGGACTGATCAACAAATTAGATTACCTGAATGACCTGGGTGTTACCGCTATTTGGATGACACCTGAAATTGAAAATGATATGGCAAAAGCCTCTTATCATGGCTATGCTGCAACGGATCACTATAAAATAGATCCACGCTATGGAAACCTGGAATTGTATAGATCATTTGTAGATAAAGTACATGAGAAAGGAATGAAAGTAGTGAAAGATATTGTACACAACCATGTGGGAACGGGGCATTGGTTTTATAAAGATATGCCAATGAAAAGCTGGCTGAATCAATGGCCGGTTTATACACAGACCAGCTACCGCGATGAACCGGTAATGGATCCTCATGCATCAAAAGCAGATCAAAAGAAAATGCTGGACGGATGGTTTGTACCTAGTATGCCTGACCTTAACCAAAGAAATCCTTATGTACAGAATTACCTGACCCAAAACCACATCTGGTGGATTGAAGATGCAGGTATCGACGGACTGAGATTAGATACTTATCCATATAACGATCCAGACTATATGAGAGACTGGTCGATCAAGATAAAAGCAGAGTTTCCAACACTCTCCATTTTTGGCGAGACCTTAGTGAATTCAGCAGCTGCGCAAGCTTTCTTTACTGGTGGAAATACGGTAAGCAGAGGTTTTGATACAGAATTGCCAGGTGTAACCGATGCGGTACTTAAAAATGCGATTTATGAAGCTTTGAATGGGAAATCAGGCTGGACAGATGGGGTATTCAGATTGTATACGACCATTGCACAGGATTTTCTATACCAGAATGCCGATCGTAATGTGATTTTTTTGGACAATCACGACATGAGCAGGTTCTTTTCCATGGTGAAAGAAGACATTGATAAGTATAAGTCTGGAATGGCTTTACTGCTTACGCTTAGAGGAATTCCACAAATGTATTATGGAACAGAGATCTTAATGAAGAATTATTCTGATCCTGATGGTTTGGTGCGTTCCGACTTTCCTGGTGGCTGGCCAGCAGATCAAACAGATAAGTTCAGCGCCGCAGGACGTACAGGGCAAGAGAATGAAGCCTGGAACTTTGTTCGAAATCTAGCCAATTACCGAAAAAACAGTCCTGCTTTGCATAATGGAAAAATGATGCAGTATGTACCGGAAAATGGGATTTATACTTATTTCAGGTACCTGCCTGAAGGGGCTAAAACTGTGATGGTGATCCTGAACATGGACGATCAGGCGAAAAGTCTGGAAACCTCAAGGTTTGAGGAAAGGATGAGTCAGGCCAGTTCCGCTATAAATGTGATCACAAAAGAAAAAATCAACTCCTTAAAAACCATTGCTGTGCCTGCAAAGACCACAATGGTGTTAGAATTAAATTAATACAATATAAATGCAACAGACTACAGCACCTATCGCTTGTATTTTCGATCTGGATGGCGTATTGGTAGATACCGCTGTTTATCATTATCAGGCCTGGAAATCACTGGCCAATTCCATGGGCTTTGATTTTACAGAGGCACAGAATGAACAACTGAAGGGCGTGAACAGAATGCGATCCTTAGATATGATTCTTCAATGGGCTGGGATTGAAAAATCATCCGAAGAGAAGGAAAAATTAGCCGCAAAAAAGAATGAGCAATATGTGGCTATGATTCAAAAAATGACAGTAAAGGAAGTATTACCAGGCTCATTGGAGCTGTTAACCGCTTTGAAAGCTGAGGGAATCAAAATTGCACTTGGTTCTGCCAGTAAAAATTCTGCCCTTATTCTGGAGCGGACTGAGTTGGCTCATTTCTTTGATGCGATTGTAGACGGAAATTCAGTGAGCAGCTCTAAACCAGATCCTGAAGTTTTTTTGAAGGCCGCCGAATTATTAAATGCTGAAAATGAAAACTGTGTAGTATTTGAGGATGCAGTAGCAGGTATTGAAGCTGCTCTTGCTGCCAAAATGATGGTAGTAGGTATTGGGAAGCCGGAAAACTTAGCTGCTGCAAAGGTTGTGGTTAAAGACCTTTCTCAAATTACATTAAGAGAGATTGAAGCCTTGAGATTCACTTAAATAACAGCGGACTAATCCATCAATGGATGAAAAATCTGGGCTTGCTCAGTTGATCATTCAGCTAAAATGATGGAGTAATTCTGGAATAGGATCAGTGATCTGTCATAAAGTAAAGAAGAAACCCCGATTAAAAAGGAAGAACAGAATATAACGTATTCCGGTTACATCAACCTCCGGAATAACAGCGTAGCATATACTATGAAAAATTATATAAAAGCAGACGAATGGAACATTGTTGAGGAAGGTTTTGATCCTCAGCTAAATAAAATATCAGAAAGTTTATTCAGTATCGGGAATGGCAGAATGGGGCAACGCGCCAATTTTGAAGAAGATTATACAGGAGAAACTTTGCAAGGCAATTATGTGGCAGGCGTATATTATCCGGATAAAACCCGGGTAGGTTGGTGGAAGAACGGTTATCCGGAATATTTTGCTAAAGTATTGAATGCCACGAATTGGATCGGAATTCATATCCAGATTGATGGAGAAACATTGGACCTGAATACTGCAGAAGTATCCGATTTTAAACGGGTGCTGAACATGAAAGAAGGAACACTGAGTCGCAGTTTTACAGCCCGATTGAAAAGCGGTAAATTACTGAAGGTAACATCTGTTCGCTTTTGTAGCATTGTAGATGATGAGGTAGCCGCATTGCATTATCGACTGACTGCGCTTAATTTTCAGGCTCAAATGTGCATCACGTCATTTATTGATGGAGATGTGAAAAATCAGGACTCAAATTATGATGAGAAATTCTGGGAAGAGGTGGCACAACAACAGGAGTCAAATACAGATTATCTGGTCCTAAGAACCAAAAAGACAGAATTTGAAGTGTGTACCGCGAGCAGGACCAGTATCTTCAAAAATGAACAGCTACAGGAATTGAGTCCTATTGCAAAAGCAAAATACCTGGCTCAAAATGCTTCATTTACCTTGAGTCAAAATGAAAGCATCGATTTATATAAGATTGTTGCCAATGTGTCTTCATTGAATTATGATAAATCCGATTTATTGAATGCTGCAAAAGAATCAATGTTGAATGCCGCGGAGAAGGGTTTTGAACAATTGAAAAAAGAACAAGCAATGGCATGGGCTCAGAAATGGGAAGAGGGAGACATTGTGATTGAAGGTGATGTGTCTGCGCAGCAAGCCATCAGATTCAATATTTTTCAACTGAATCAGACCTACACCGGGAAGGATGCCCGTTTAAATATTGGCCCTAAAGGTTTCACAGGTGAAAAATATGGAGGTTCTACCTATTGGGATACTGAAGCCTACTGCATTCCTTTTTACCTTTCTGTTGCTCCTCAGGAAGTGGCCAAAAACTTGTTGGTTTATCGTTACAAACACCTGGATCGGGCGATAGAAAATGCGGCTAAATTAGGCTTTAATAATGGTGCAGCATTATATCCGATGGTGACCATGAATGGAGAAGAATGCCACAATGAATGGGAAATTACTTTCGAGGAGATCCATAGAAATGGTGCCATTGCTTTCGCGATTTTCAATTATGTTCGTTATACAGGAGATGATGGCTATCTGGCAACATATGGCCTGGAGGTGCTGATCGGTATTGCCAGATTCTGGAAACAAAGGGTAAACTGGAGCGCAGAAAAAAACAAGTTTGTCATGCTTGGCGTCACGGGACCAAACGAATATGAAAACAATATCAATAACAATTGGTACACCAATAAATTAGCAGCATGGTGTTTAACCTATACAATGGAGGTTTCCGGGCAATTAAAAGTGCAGGCTCCGGAGCAATATTTGAAAATTCTGGAGAAAACAAAACTTGAGGAATCAATTGAGTTTAATGACTGGACTGCTGTGGCCAGTCAGATGTACTATCCTTATCATGAAGGGGAGCAGGTATTCCTGCAGCAGGATGGTTTTATGGATAAAGAGCAGATTCTTGTAAAAGATTTGCCTGCAGATCAACGGCCATTGAATCAAAAATGGAGCTGGGACCGTATTTTACGTTCCTGCTATATCAAACAGGCAGATGTATTACAAGGAATGTACTTCTTTGAAGAAGAGTTTGACCTGGAAACATTGAGAAGAAACTTCAACTTTTACGAGAGTAGAACAGTTCATGAAAGCTCCTTATCACCCTGTGTACATAGCATCCTGGCAGCAAAGCTAAATGATGAAGAAAAAGCTTATGAATTTTACTTACGCACCGCGCGTCTGGATTTAGACGATTATAATAATGATACAGAAGATGGGTTGCACATCACTTCGATGGCTGGTACCTGGATGAGTGTGGTAGAAGGCTTTGCTGGAATGCGTGTGCGTGATGGAAAATTATCTTTCCAGCCTTTCCTACCGAAAAATTGGGCTGCTTTTTCTTTTACCATCGGTTTTAGAGGCATACAATTAAAGGTTCAGATCAATGAATCGGAACTTATCATTAGAAATCATAGTTCGGAGAGTTTAGAACTGAGGGTTTTTGAACAGTTTTATGCTATCCCTCCGGGTGAAAAAGCGATTGCATATAAAGGCTCATTGGTATGATACAATGGAGTAGTAGTAAAAGAGGGCTGGTCCTCGGAACCATTTTAACTGGATGTACGTTTGTCGGATTTTCAAGTCAGGGTATGGCTCAAAGTAAACCTATTATCTATCAATTAGTGCCCAGATTATTTGGGAATAAGCAAAGCCAGAATATTCCTTATGGCAGTATCCAACAGAATGGGGTAGGGAAGTTCGCAGATATCAATGATAAGGCATTAGATGGGATCAAGGACCTGAGTGTAAGTCATGTCTGGTATACCGGGGTTATAGCCCATGCCAGCCTGACTGATTATACTGCTTTTGGAATTCCTGCGGATGATGCAGATGTCGTAAAAGGTCTTGCGGGATCTCCTTATGCCATCAGAGATTACTATGATGTAGATCCTGATTTGGCGTTGAATGTAAATCATCGGATGCAGGAGTTTGAAGCTTTAATTAAGAGAACGCATGATAAAGGAATGAAAGTCATCATTGATTTTGTACCCAATCATGTGGCACGTTCCTACCATTCTTTAGTAAAGCCGAAAGGAGTAAAGGACTTTGGAGCAGATGACGACCAGACTAAAAGTTTTAGTCCGGATAATGATTACTATTATGTTCCGGGAAAAGACTTTGTGGTTCCGCCAAAGCAGGAAGAGGTAAATCCTTTAACAGCTTTAGAAGACGGAAAGTTTAAGGAAAGTCCGGCTAAAGCGACCGGGAATAATGTATTTTCAGCAGCGCCATCAAAAGACGATTGGTACGAAACTGTTAAGCTAAACTACGGTCTGGATTATGGCAATGGCGAAAAGGAATATTTTAACCCAAGCCCAGGTGTCTGGTTGAAAATGAAAGCCATTCTAAGCTATTGGGCGGGAAAGGGAGTTGATGGTTTTCGTTGTGATATGGCAGAGATGGTACCTGTAGCATTTTGGGAGTGGGTGATTCCTGAATTGAAAAAAGAGTACCCAGAACTGATTTTTATTGGTGAAGCTTACAATCCTGCTGTTTATCATACCTATCTGACTAAAGGTCATTTTGATTACTTGTATGATAAAGTTGGCTTATATGATGGCTTAAAAAAGCTGATCAGAAATGAGCCTGAGGCGAATGTACAGGAGGTGTCGAAAGTATGGCAAGTACAAACGGCTGGTTTTGGAAACCATATGTTGAGCTTTTTAGAGAATCATGATGAAGAACGAATTGCATCTGCTGGGTTTGCAGGTGATGCAATTCATGGTATTCCTGCAATGGTCGTTTCTGCGACCTTGTCTGCAGGTCCGGTGATGCTATATTTCGGACAGGAAGTAGGAGAGCCTGGAAAAGGACTTGAAGGTTTCGGAAAAGAAGACAACCGTACCACTATTTTTGATTACTGGGGTGTACCTGAACATCAAAAATGGATGAACAATGGCGCTTTCGATGCTGCCTTATTAGATTCAAAACAGCAGGAACTTAGGCATTTTTACAAGGACTTAATGCAGATCTCGGCCAATTCCGAGGCAATTACCAAAGGCGAGATTTTGGAAATTCCACTTAATGAGAACCGAGTGTATGCTTTTCTGCGGTATACCAAAGGCCAGCGATTACTGATTGTGGCCAACTTCGACCGCAATAAAGTATTGGAAAGAAATCTTGAAATTCCTGATAGTGTTTTGAAAAACGAAGAAATTAAAAATGCTAAAGATTTATTGTCTAAACATAAAGTAGAAAACACCTCGCAATCACTATATTTAAAAATATTACCTGGGACTGCTCAAATCATTGAATTCTAATTATTAGTACCTGATGGAAAAGAAAATCACGCTTAGTAAACCAAGATTGTCTCCTTTACAGATTTTTAACATGAGTGCCGGTTTTTTTGGTATTCAGTTTGGATTTGCATTACAAAATGGAAATGCTTCCAGAATCCTACAAACATATGGAGCTGATGTGGAGCATTTGTCACTTTTTTGGTTAGCAGCGCCTTTAACAGGAATGATTGTACAGCCCATCATTGGATATTATAGTGATAAAACCTGGAATAGATTTGGCAGAAGACGGCCATATTTCCTGATTGGGGCTGTGTTAACAGCAATTGCCTTGATTTTAATGCCGAATTCGGCGGCAATGGCGAGTTTCTTACCCCCTATTATAATCGGTGCGGGTATGCTGATGATCATGGATGCATCGATCAATGTAGCGATGGAGCCTTTTCGGGCACTGGTTGCAGACAAGCTGCCTGAAAGCCAAAGGAGTTTCGGATTTTCCATGCAGACTTTTCTAATTGGGGCAGGAGCAATTACAGGTTCCTGGTTGCCCTATATTCTTTCCGAATACCTGGGGGTTTCTAAAGTGGCAGCAGCGGGACAGGTTCCACACAATGTGATTTATTCCTTTTATGTAGGAGCTGCGGTATTGGTTGGCACTATATTATGGACGGTGATTACTACTAAAGAATATCCACCGGAAGAAATGGAACGTTACCATGATGGAAGTTTAGAAGAGGAAACCAAGGGCATCATGTCCATTTTTACAGATTTTTCCAAAATGCCATTAACGATGAGGCAATTGGGTTTAGTGCAGTTTTTTTCCTGGTTTGCTCTTTTTTCCATGTGGGTTTTTACCACTCCAGCCATTGCACAGCATATATATAAGGTCGCTCCGGGTGACACCTCCTCCGTACAGTTTGCGGACGCAGGAAACTGGGTAGGGATTCTTTTTGGGATTTACAATGGTGTATCTGCGATTTATGCCCTTATCTTACCTGCTATAGCAAGGGCAACCAGTCGGAAAATTGCCCATGCTTTTTCATTAACTGCAGGTGGATTGGGCTTGTTATCCATTTACTTCATCACAGATCCACAATTGCTGATTTTTTCTATGATTGGCGTAGGCCTGGCCTGGGGGAGTATTCTTTCTATGCCTTATGCGATCCTATCCAGCTCTATCCCTGCACGTAAAATGGGGGTATATATGGGGATTTTTAATTTCTTTATAACGATGCCACAAATCATAAACGGATTTTTTGGTGGAATGATTGTCGAGAAATTCTACGATGGGAAAGCGATTTATGCGATCGTATTGGCAGGAATTTTTATGATAATGGGTGCCATTTCCGTACTGTATATTCAGAATAACCAGGAAAAAGAAGTGTAATCAGCTGTAGTAAATTCTGCTTGAACGCCCGAAATACGGGTATATTATAGAATTTGGATTAAAATTTTTAGCTAAAACCTGGTGGTCTGCGAAGTTTTAAATAAAATGCCTATTTTTACAGCCCACTTATGGAACAGATAAAAACATCATTTGATTTCGAAAAACCTTTGGTTGAATTAGCTCAGCAAATTGAAAAGGTTAAACAGGTTGCCGATAAAACGAAAGTAGATATGTCTGCTACCTTGACTGAACTGGAAGAAAAGTTAGCTGAAACACAGCAAACGCTTTACAACCACCTTACAGGCTGGCAGAAAGTTCAGATGTCCCGTCATCCGGAAAGGCCACAAACCCTGGATTACATCAGTATGATCTGTGATGATTTCATAGAGATGCATGGCGACAGAACAGTAAAAGACGATAAAGCCATTATTGGTGGTTTCGCAACGATTAACGGTGAAACGGTAATGGTTATTGGACACCAGAAAGGTAAAAACACTAAAGAACGTCAATACCGTAATTTTGGTATGGCGAATCCGGAAGGTTATAGAAAAGCATTGCGTTTAATGCGTCTTGCTGAAAAATTCAATAAACCAGTAGTTTCTTTTATTGATACGATGGGTGCTTATCCTGGATTGGAAGCAGAAGAACGTGGACAAGGAGAGGCGATTGCACGTAATCTCCTGGAAATGTCTGTTCTAAAAGTACCAATTCTTTGTTTCGTAATCGGTGAAGGTGCATCAGGTGGTGCATTGGGTATTGGTATCGGAGATCGTGTTTATATGTTGGAACATACCTGGTATTCTGTAATTTCTCCTGAGTCTTGCTCGTCCATTTTATGGAGAAGCTGGGACTTCAAAGAAAAAGCAGCAGAATGTTTAAAACTGACTTCTGATGATATGTACAAAAATCAATTGATTGATGGCATCATTAAAGAACCACTGGGGGGTGCACACCAGAATCCGGAAGCTATGGCTGCAACGATTAAGGATCAGATCTTAAACGATCTTACAGCGATCAAGAAGTTAAAAACGGATGTCATGATTACCAAGAGAATTGATAAATTCTGCGCAATGGGCGTGGTAAATGAATAAAATATTTCCATCTATATAAAAGAAAGGGCTGTAATTTAAATTACAGCCCTTTCTTTTTGTCTGAATTTTTAGCTTTCAATAGCGCTGAAATCTTCGCTATTATTGAAAGAGGAATTATCGGAACGCTATAAAAAGGATAGGTATGCTTTAGTAAACCTTTTTAAATGATCAGCATAAAAAAACGAGCATCCTTTTTGGGGATACTCGTTTTCTGTTTTTTGTATTGGGTTATTGTGCAGGGAAGAAAGGAGAGAACCTTGCTTCTAACACATTAAACATATCTGTTAATTCCTTGCTTAATTTTTCCTGTTTGTTTTCAGCAGTCGTTCTGGCCATAGAATTCAGGAAAGACAGGCCTAACTGTACATTCTGTCCACCTACAAACCTTTTCTTGCTTTCAGAAACATCAGCCAGGTAAGTCAGTTCTTTCATGATATAAGCAGCTGATTTTTCGATTAGTGCATTTGCTCTCTTGGTATCTTCCAGCTGATATAGATTTTCCGCCATGAAATAAGCACCCATCATAGAACGCATACCATAGAATTTCTCTGGCATTACTTCAAAATAACGGTTTACTACTTTCTGTGCATCTTCTTTTTTACCTTCTTTCAGCAATCCACTAATGGTGTTGTTAAATACATTGGTAAAGATGGAAATGTCGTCTGCAGATTGTGGATCCAGATATTTGGCGTTTTTCACATTACCCCATACAAATTTGTTCATCACATTATTGTATAATACAGGCGTATTGATCAGCTCATTCCTGGAAACCGTCGTATCTACTTTTAAAGGCATCAAATGTAAAGCTAAGCCTTCATTGTAAAGATACTTATCCAGTCCGTTATATTGTTCTGAAGGTACTGTGCTTGCAAAATAGATTGGTCTCTTCCAGTTGTTATGAACCAGAATGTCAAACATCGCTAAAGTCCCTTTTGTTACATAGTTTTTGTTGAATGTCCATTCTATTGCAGGAGCAATTTTTGCAGAATCAGCAGGGCTAACCACACCATTCTTAAGGACAGCTGCTTTATCTACTGTAATTTTGAAGTTCTTAGTAGGAATAAAGTTAACTTTTCTGCCATCATTTAAGGGCAGTTTATCCTCACTGTTTTCAGAAAGCAGGAGTTCTACAATATTCTTGAGTTCAATATTTCCTGCAATATCTGCATTTTGGTAATACATCACATCTCTAACCCCTTGTACATACTGAGATTCATTCATAGAGATTGGGAGAGGCTCAGATTCGTTCATTTTGCGTTTCATACCGTTGATGTACCAATCGGTGTCAAACAAACTCAGGTTAACTAACCTAATATCAGGGCGGATATTTTCCACCTCCTGCGCATACCATAGTGGATAGGTATCATTGTCACCATAAGTAAAGAGGATGGCATTTGGAGCGCAAGACTGCAGGTAATCTACTGCGATATCATGTGCAACCATTTTAGTAGAACGGTCATGGTCATCCCATCCCTGTGCCGCCATAATTACCGGCGCGGCAAATAAACCGATTACTGTAGCTAAAATACCACCAGTAGCCGGGGTTAGTTTCTTAAACAACCATTCGCGAAGGGCAAGGACACCGAAACCAATCCAGATGGCAAAGGCATAAAATGATCCCACATAAGCGTAATCACGTTCTCTCGGCTCCATCGGTTTCTGATTCAGGTACAACACAATTGCCATACCGGTAAAGAAAAATAATAAGGCTACAATTCCTGCGTCTTTCTGGTTTCTTTTGAAGTGCCAGATTGCACCTAATAGTCCCATAATCAGCGGAAGGAAGAAGAAGCGGTTGTAAGCATTACTTTCTGTAATCGATGGTGGCAGGTTTTTCTGACTGCCAAGGTGTAAGGCATCAATTGGCTTAATCCCACTCAACCATTGACCTTCATAGATACTACCTTGTCCCTGGTCGTCATTTTGTCTACCCACAAAATTCCACAGGAAGTACCTCATGTACATTTGTCCGGTTTGGTACGAAAGCAGAAATCCGATGTTGTCAATTAAGCTCGGGAAGTGATCGTCACTAAAGCCCATCATATCTTTATAGTATGCCACATGACCAGGATCATCACTATACATACGTGGGAAAGGTGTAATTCTATCGTACTCATAATCCGATTTTTTACCGGCTACTTCATACTTTTCTGCACCTTTTCTATATAGTGTTTTTCCTTCTACAGAGTTTACTGCCTGTGAATTATAGTTAGGGCCGAATAATAAAGGTCTGTCTCCATATTGTTCCCTGTTCAGGTATCCTAAGAAAGAGAACACATTGTCTGGGGCACTATTGTTTAAGTTAGGGTTTGCTTTTGCACGAATAATGATCATCGAGAATGAGCTATATCCAAAAATGATCAGCACCGCTGAAAGTAAGGCCAGGTTAAGGATTTTTTTCTCATGTTTAATAGAATACCTGATTCCCCAAATGAAACCACCGATCAACAGGATTGCAAATACCAGAACGCCGGTTCCAAAGCCCATTCCTAACGTATTTACGAAGAATAGATCGAAGTAAGCACCAAATGATACCACATATTGAATGATACCATATTGAACTACGGCAAGGATCAGTATCCCAACAATACCAGCTTTAATGATTCCGGCAGTAGTTGGGTTTTTGGTTTTCTTGAAATAATAAACGAAGGCAATTGCCGGGATGGTTAATAAGTTTAACAGGTGAATCCCGATAGATAAACCCATGATATAGGCAATAAATAACAACCAACGATCTGCGCGAGGCTCATCGGCAACGGCTTCCCATTTTAAGATGGCCCAAAATACGATCGCAGTAAATAAGGAAGAAAGTGCATATACTTCAGATTCTACTGCCGAAAACCAAAAGCTGTCGGAGAAGGTATAAGCTAAAGCACCTACAACACCCGCACCCATAATGGAGATCAGGTTAGATTTACTGACTTCTTCATTTTCTTTAACCAGAACTTTTTTCGCTAATGCGGTGATGGTCCAGAATAAGAATAAGATTGTTGCGGCACTGGCGATCGCCGAGCCTACATTCATAAAGTAAGCGACTTTACTAAGATCACCAAAAGCAAAAAGGGAGAAGAACCGCTGTATCATTAAGAATAGTGGTGCTCCTGGTTGGTGTACCACCTGCATTTTTAAGGCTGATGCGATAAATTCACCGCAATCCCAAAAGCTCACTGAGGGTTCTAATGTTAGAATATACGTCACTGCAGCAATCAGAAAACAAAGCCAGCCGGTAAGGTTGTTGATTTTTGAATAATTCATTTCTTAATTAAATAGTTATTAAAGTCGCGCTAATTAAATGCAGCCGAAAATAAAGAATAAGATTGATAAACTAACAAAGTAAGGGGGAGTTTAACAAATTTAACATCCCATAATCCGGGATCTTTTCTGTTGTTGAATTCCTGAGTCACTATATATAGTAGTTTTAGTCTGCTTACAATCCCTGCATTTTACCCGATTTCAAATTATTTTTAAATATTTTATTCGTGGCTGGGGGATAAATGGAGCTACTTTTTCAGAAAATCACAAGAGGCCTAATTTTTTTTCAAAAAAAAGTGATTTTTTTTATCCAGATCAACTTCCTCATTTTAAATAGTTTATTTCCTTTCTGAATTGTATGGCCGATTTTTTTTAAACTTTTTTTGCGACAGGATTTGCAGATATCAAAAATCTGCGTACATTTGCATCAGATTTCAGAGCAACATTAACCGCTTCGAAATTTAAAATTGAAAGATTGCCCGATAGTATAAAGGTAGTACAACGGTTTTTGGTACCGTTTGTCTAGGTTCGAATCCTGGTCGGGCAACAAAACATATTCGGATTGTGGTTCATTTCACAATCCGATTTTTTTTAACCAGCATTGATACACACCTAATCATGCCACTGCAGTTCAATCCAGTTAAACTTTTTGCCGGAACAGGTACAAAAGACTTAGCAATCAAAATTGCCGAAAGCTACGGCAAGCCTCTGGGCGATGTCACCTTGAACAGGTTTAGCGACGGCGAATTCCAACCTTCTTACGACGAAACAGTACGCGGTTGTGATGTCTTTATTATTAATTCTACTTACCAGCCGAATGATAACTTAATGGAGTTGTTGTTAATGATTGATGCAGCAAAACGTGCATCTGCTCATTACATCACTGCAGTAGTTCCTTATTATGGTTTGGCCAGACAGGATAGAAAAGACAAGCCACGTGTAGCGATAGGCGCTAAATTGGTGGCCAATCTGTTAAAATCCGCTGGGATTCACAGAATCATGACCATGGACCTTCATGCTGCTCAGATTCAAGGTTTCTTTGATATCCCTGTAGACCACTTAGATGGTTCAGTGATTTTCGTACCTTATATCAAAAGCTTAGGTTTGGAGAATTTAACCATTGCTTCACCGGATATGGGTGGTTCTTACAGAGCACGTACTTTTGCGAAGTTTTTTAACGCAGAGGTGGTGATTTGTGATAAAAGACGTAAACGTGCCAATGAAATTGAATCGATGTCTATCATTGGTGATGTAGTTGGCTTAGATGTCGTTTTAATTGACGATATTTGCGACACCGCAGGTACTTTATCCAAAGCAGCAGCGCTGATTATGGAAAAAGGAGCGAAGAGTGTACGTGCGGTTTGTACACACGCTGTGTTATCAGGTAAGGCTTATGAAACGGTAGAAAACTCTATGTTAGCTGAGTTGATCGTTACAGATACCATACCTTTGAAACGTGAGAGTGATAAAATCAAGGTATTGAGTACCGCTGAATTATTTGCAAAAGCAATTGCCAATGTAAATGAGCACGGTTCAATCAGTGACCTGTTTAGAGTTTAATATTAATAATAAATATATATAAAATGAAAACAATCGCAATTAGCGGTTCTCCAAGAGAGAACGTAGGGAAACGCGATGCTAAAGAGCTTCGCTATGAAGGTAAAGTTCCTGCAGTATTGTATGGTGGTACAGAGCAAAAACACTTTGCTGTAGTTACAACTGAATTAAAGGATGCTATTTACACTCCAGAAGCAAACTTTGTAGAAATTGACATTAATGGTACTAAAACTAAAGCGATCATTAAAGAATTACAATTTCACCCATTAACCGACCTATTGTTACACGTAGATTTCCTTCAGTTATTTGATGACAAAGAAATCTTAATGGAAATTCCTGTTAAATTAACCGGTACTTCTCCAGGTGTTAAAATGGGTGGTAAATTAGTACAAAAATTACGTAAACTTCGTGTTAAAGCATTACCGAAAGATATGCCTCAGACAGTTGAAGTAAGCATCGCAAGCTTACAAGTTGGTAACTTGTTCCGTGTACGTGATATCGCGAAAGCTGATTACACTATCACTAACACTCCAGAAGATACTATCGTTTCTGTTGGAATGTCAAGAGCTTTAAAACAAGCTGAGAACGAAGCTAACAAGAAATAATTTCTTTTAGTCCAATTTAAAAAAGCAGTATCCGCAAGGGTACTGCTTTTTTTTTGAATAAAATGATTCGATAGCTGTTCTCAGTGAAACTATTATATTTGCAATAGATGAAATACTTAATTGTTGGATTAGGGAATATAGGTCCCGAATATGCGCATACTCGTCATAATATTGGTTTTGATATCGCTGATGAATTGGTAAAGGAGCTTGGTGGTTCATTTTCTAACATCAGGCTTGCCTATTATTCAGAGCTTTCTTTTAAAGGAAAAAAACTACATGTGATCAAGCCAACTACCTACATGAACCTGAGTGGAAAATCGGTGAATTACTATATGAAGGAATTGAAAATTCCATTGGAAAACGTATTGGTGATTGTAGACGATCTGGCCTTACCACTTGGTAAGCTGCGGTTGAAAATGCAGGGGAGCAGTGCAGGTCATAATGGCCTCAAAAGCATCGAAGAGCTTTGTGGTGGACAGGGTTATCCAAGATTACGTTTTGGAATCAGTGATAATTTTGCTAAAGGCAGACAAGCGGATTACGTATTGGCTCCATTTGATAGGGAGGAACAACCGGAGCTTCCTGCACTGATTGCAAAAAGCGTGGACCTGATCAAGAGTTTTGTGACCATTGGTCCAGCTTTAACTATGACAGCTTTTAATAAATAACCAGGTTATTTATTAAAAGCATATTTCCTGATTTTTTGATGTAGTACATCCAATTCGAATGGTTTGCTCAGCACATCGTTTGCGCCTGCATTAATGGCGGTTTGCTTGTCGCTTTCTAATACTGCCGCAGAAAAAGTAATGATAGGAATGTTTTCTTTTCCTTTTACGAGGCCTTCACGAATCAACTTTATGGCATCCAGACCATTCATCACTGGCATGAATGTATCCATTAATATAAGGTCGTAATCTGATTTCTGGAGCTGATCTAAGGCTTCCTTTCCATTCTCCACTACGTCTGGTACGACCTGCCAGTCTTTTAGTATTTTGACAATTAGAAATTTGTTGATGGGATTGTCTTCGGCCACCAATATTCTTAAGCCGGAGAAATCATCTAAAGTTGTTTTGGGACTGGTTTTAATGACCACTGTATCTTTTACTACTTCATACCAATTGCTAAAAGAGAATGTACTACCCATCCCTTCATCGCTGGAAACTTCTAGTGTACCTCCTTTTAGTCTTGCCAGATTTTTAACGATTGATAAGCCTAATCCGGTACCTCCAAATTTCACGGTCGTCTGTTCATCGGCCTGTTCAAAGGTTTCAAATATTTTTTCAATGTTGTTTTTGGCAATGCCGATACCGGTATCGATCACAGAAAATTTGATGTGTAAATTATTTCCTTTTCTATCGATAATTTGTGTTTTCAGATGGACACTACCTTGGTTGGTGAACTTAATGGCATTTCCTATCAGGTTCATTAGGATCTGATTTAATCTTAAAGAATCAGCCATTACAAGGTTGGGTAGTTCAGAATCCAGATCCATTGTGAGCTGGAGTTCCTTTTCAATAGCCCGAATGCGGAGGAGATTTACTACCGCTTTGCAAGTTTTTGAAAGATCAGTTTCCGAACGGTTGATCTTGAATTTACCTGATTCTATTTTTGATAAATCAAGGATGTCATTAATTACCCCTAAAAGTGAATTTGAAGAGATTTCTAAAAGGCTAACCATTTCCTTTTGCTCTAAACTCAGGTCTGTTTTTCCAAGTAAATTTGCCAGGCCAATAATTCCATTGATTGGCGTACGGATCTCATGACTCATATTCGCCAAAAAATTTTCTTTAATGCGTTTTCCTTGCTCTGCCTGTTCCTTCGCTTTGATCAGTTCCTTCTGGTAATCTATCAGCTCCTGGTTTTTTCTTTTGATTTCCCGCTCCGTTCTGACCAAATGAATAAAGGAATCTACTTTTGCAGAAGTAACATAAGGATCCAAAGGCTTGTACAAGTAATCTACGGCGCCAGAATTTAAACCTTTTACGGCATACTTGGTTTCCTTAGATATCGCAGTTACAAATATGATAAGGATTTCTTTTGTACGGGGATTACTTTTTAAGATTTCTACCAGTTCAAAGCCATCCATTTCCGGCATTTGAACATCTACCATTGCAATGGCGATATCCTTTTCCCAGGATATCCTGAGTGCCTCATTTGGGTTGGTAGTGGTAATGATATTGATGTCTTTCCTTTGTAAGAGAGCTTCCAGTGCAATGATATTCTCTGGTCTGTCATCAACAATTAATATATTAATCTTTTCCATATTACTGGTCTTTCTGAGGGATAATTGATAAAGGCCGTTAAGCTATTTTTTGGTAAATATTATTCTTCTTATCTATGATTTTAAAGCGACCGGTCTCGGTACTTCTTAAGGTTTCTTTGGCCCCAAGACAGAGGAAGCCAAAATTGGCTAAACTGTTATAAAATAACTCAATGACTTTCTTCTGTAAATCGGTATTGAAATAGATGAGCACATTGCGACAAGAGATGAGTTGAAACTCATTAAATACTCCATCTGAAGCTAGATTATGGGCTGAAAACAACAAATTCTTTTTAAGGGAATGATTGATGGAGGCTGCTTCATATCTTGCTGTATAGTAATCAGAAAGGGTATGAATAGCTCCGGTTTTTTGATAGTTTTCTGAAAATTGCTTCATCTTTTGTAAATCATAAATGCCATTTTTTGCAAAATCCAGTACATCATTGTTGATGTCTGTCCCATAAAAGAAACTTCTGTCGTAAAGTTCTTCATCTGCAAAAAGAATGGCAAAGGAATACACTTCTTCTCCCGTGGAGCAGCCGGCATTCCATACCTTGATACGCTGATAAGAGCGTAGGTAAGGGATGATATTTTCTTTTACAGACCTATAAAAAGCGGGATCTCTAAACATCTCAGTAACATTTACCGTAATTTCAATGAGGAATGACTCAAAGTAATCGTGGTCGTTTGTTAATAACGTACGTAAGTCGAAAAGACTTAGTTGTTGCAACTGCATGATTCTCGTTACTCTTCTTTTCAATGAAGCGGGCGAGTAATCGCTGAAATCAAAGCCGTGAATGTTCTTTATAAAATCAATTAGTTCTGCTAGTTGATCATAGCTCAGGTGCTCTTCTTCTTCTTTATGCATATTAACTTAGCCAGACTCTTAACATTGACAACAGTTTATCCATATCCACAGGTTTAGAAATATAGTCGTTCGCTCCAGCTTCAATACAACGCTCACGGTCATTTTTCATTGCTTTAGCTGTGAGTGCAATAATCGGTAATTTTGCAAAACGCTTTTCTTTTCTGATGGCTTTCATCGCTTCATAACCATCCATTTCTGGCATCATGATATCCATTAATACCAAATCAATCTGTTCAGACTCTTCCAGTTTCTCTAAAGCCTCTCTTCCATTATTAGCAATCACGATTTTAAGATCATACAGTTGTAGGGCACTGGAGAGTGCAAAGATGTTTCGCATATCATCATCAGTGATCAGGATGGTTTTGTCTTTCAGTACTTTCTCCATGGTAGACACACTTTTCCCTTTACCTGTGCTTGGTTTTGCAGGACCATTCTGTTTCAATTTATTGATAAAGAGACTAACCTCATCAATAAGACGGTCGTTTGACTTATTTGATTTTAAAACCATGGCATCAGTATATCGCATGATATGGGCCATTTTTTCCTGATCTAATTCCATCGCAGTATTGATGATAACCGGAATGTGCGCATGTTGAGACTGAGCTTTTATTTGATCCAATAAGTCGAAGCCAGAAATGTCAGGGAGTTTTAAATCCAGGATGATACAATCAAAAATCTGATCACTTAAAAGATCAAGGGCTTCCTTACCGGTAAATGCCTGTTTCACATCTACTCCTTTTTCTGTCAGCTGTTCCGTCAATGCCCTGCTTTGTAATTCCTGGTCTTCGATCACGAGTACACTTTTGAAATTGTATTTTAGATAAGCCGCACTTAATAAATTAAAGGCTTCGTCCAGCTGTTCCTTTTCCACCGGTTTTTTAAGGAAACCAATGGCACCTTCTTTTTTTGCTTTACTGGCTTTTTCATTGCCTGCTGACATCATGTGTACCGGTATATGTTTGGTTCTTGGATCTGCTTTTAGCTTTTTAAGAATGGTCCAGCCATCCATTACAGGTAGCATAACATCCAGGACAATTGCATCTGGTAAATGTTCAAATGCCATTTCCAGACCAATATCGCCACTATGTGCAAGAATGGGATGGAAGCCTTTTTCGAGGGCATAATCATTAAGCACATCCGCAAATACCTCATCATCTTCGATGATTAAAATGGTTTGAGGTTCGTCATGATGTCTTTCTAATGGTTGTTCCTGCTCTATCTTCATGGCAACTGGAGTATCAGTCTCCTGCTGTACCGCAGGTTGCGGTTCAGAAAGTTGGAAGTCATTATCTTTTGGAATGTATAAGGTGAAAGTACTGCCTTCATTAGGCTTACTGCTTACCTGGATTTCTCCGCCAAGAAGATAGGCTAGTTCCTTGCTGATTGATAATCCAAGCCCGGTGCCTCCAAATTTTCTGCTGGTTGAACCATCCGCTTGCTGGAAGGCTTCAAAGATGAGCTTCTGTTTGTCTTGAGGAATACCAATTCCGGAATCCTGAACGGTGATGCCAATGATCTCCTGGTTGGTGTTTTTGAGTCGCTCAGAGAAGAATGCCACATCTTTAGCAGGTTTGTTGATGCTTAAAGTAATTCGGCCATACTCTGGTGTAAATTTGAACGCATTAGAAAGTAGATTCTTTACAATCTGTTCCACTCTGGATTGGTCAGTGATGATCTCTTTTGGAAGATCCTCTGCCAATAATGTCTGGAAGTCAATTTTCTTACTTTTTGCAAATTCATTAAACAAGGATTCCATACTCTGACTGATCGCAACAGGATTTACCTTTTCAATACTCAGGTCCACTTTTCCTGATTCAATCTTAGATAGATCCAGGATATCGTTGATCAGGCTCAATAAATCATTGCCTGCATTATGAATTACACCGGCATATTTAATCTGATCTTCGTTTAAGTTCTCTGGCCTGTTTTCTTTTAGTATTCTGGCGAGAATAAGGATGCTATTAAGTGGGGTCCTGAGTTCATGACTCATGTTGGCTAAAAACTCCGATTTATATTTGCTGGAGACTTCCAGTTCTTCTGCTTTTAGGCTGATGGCTTCTCGGGCCTGGTTAATGGAGATGTTTCGTTCCTCCAGTTGCTGCGCTTTTTCTTCCAGCTCCGCATTGGTCTGACGTAATTCTTCCTGTTGCACACGCAATTCTTCTTCTGAAGACTGTAGTTGATCTGTTTTGTACATCAACTCCTCATTAGTCGTTCTTAATTCTTCCTGCTGGCTTTCCAGTTCTTCCGCCTGTTGCTGTGTTTGTTCAAATAAAGCCCTCAGTTTCACCCTTGCGATTGCACTGTTGACTGCAAGTCCGATGCTTTCGCTGATGGTATTCAGGAACAATATTGTTTTTTCATCAGGATCTTCCTGTAAACCAAGTTCAATTACTGCCAGTGTTTCTTCTTCAAAAACAATCGGTACCAGGTAAATACTTTTCGGAAGTGTATTGCCCAAACCTGAGCTAATTTTTAGGTAGTCCAGTGGTACATTTTTAAATAATTTTGCTTGTTGTTCTACGGCTACCTGTCCAATAAGGCCTTCACCAAAACCATATTGGCTGATTTCTCCTTTTTTACTTTGATAAGCATAGCCGCCACTGTAGCGGAAAACTTTTTTTGACCTGCTTAGGAGAAAAAATGCGCCTACTGGTGCGCCTAAATAATTGCTGATTCGGGTAACAATATTGGCAGAAAGCTCATCTATCTCTTGCTCGCCTCGCATGGCGTCATTTACTTCTGATGCACCGGAAAGTAACCAGTTCTTTTGTTCATTTTCTGCAGAGATGGTCTCTAATTGTAAATTGGCTTCTCTGATGTGACCTTCAGTTTCTTTTTGTTGATCAAAGGTCTTTTTGATATAGCTAAACAGGAATAAAATCAGCGCGAAAATAATCAATGCACTAAGGGAAATAATCAGGGTACTTCTTTGGCTACTCTGAATCGTATTTGCTTTCCTGGCCGCGAGTAATTTAAATTCTACCTCGGTCATTTTTTTGCTGATGGCTAGAATCTTATTCTTATAAAGCTGTCCGCCGCCGTTCAAAACGCGTGAAGCTGCAGCTTCTTGGCCTTGTTTGTCGTAAATGCGAATAACTTCCTGCATTTCCGCTACCTTTTTATGGGCATAAAAATCTACAGAATCTGCCAATTCTGACTGATCAGCATTATCAGAAGTGATCCGTTTTAGATCCTGAACAGTTTCCAGTATTAAGGGTGCATTCTTATTGTATGGCCTTAGGTAGTCACTTTCTTGAGAGAGAATAAAACCCCTCAAAGCGCTTTCAGAATTCAATACCTGAATTTCAGTGTTTTTAAGTAGATTAATGACTTCATAAGTATGGCTTTGCCATTGTGTATCATCTTTTAATTTCTCTACACTGAGGTAAGAGGTGATGGCAGATACAAGTACAAACAATAAGGAAACAGTAAATCCTGTTAATACTTGTTGTTTAAAAGTTAGTTTAAACATAAATTAGAACTATTAAGTATATGGAAATTAACTTGAATTGTGGAGGGAATAGGAATGAAATGAGCACATCATAGGCCTTTTTTGGCCTACCATTCAGATGAATATGGCAGCTGTTCTGCTGTTGGTAGATGTTTTTTTCAAATTCATTTCGCTCCCCCACAGAGCTAGATAAAATCAAGACAATAATAACGATAATAAATTTTATTTTTGTGCTTATGATCATATACGGAATACCAAATTGTAATACAGTAAAAAAAGCAAGAACCTGGTTGGCAGATCAGGGATTTAGTCCAGTTTTTCATGACTTCAAAAAGCAGGGGATTACGGTGGAAAAACTTGAAGAATGGTGCAACACTTTTGGATGGGAAAAGGTACTGAATAAAAAAGGTACTACCTGGAAGAAGCTGAGTCCAGAGCAACAAGGTAGTGTTGTAGATCAGGACAGCGCGGTTCAGATCCTCTTAAATCATCAAAGTGCCATTAAAAGACCAGTAGTAGAATTAAACGGAAAAGCAGTGCTGATTGGTTTTGATGAACCGGCTTATGAAACAATACTAAAATTTTAAATCTTTTACTGTTAATTTTTGTTAAACAGTTTCATATAGATACAAACAGTGTTACATTTGGTTATGACTAAATTTTTATTTTTATTCTTCGTTAGTTTTGCTCCTTTAGGTTTGTGGGCACAATCATCAATCACCGGGGCGGTTTACGACTTCGACAACAAGTCATTCCCGATGCAGAATGTGCTGGTTAGAAATCTGGACAATAAGAAGTCCATAAAAACTAAGGCTGCCGGACAGTTTAGTCTACCAGCGAAAGTGGGTGATTTAATCGAAATCTCTCATCCTGGTTACCATACCGATACTTTATATCTAATTGATTTGAAACCAAAGATGATCTACCTTCCGATAAAATCCACGGAGTTAAAAGGAGTAGAAATTAAAAGTGCAAAGGTGAACCCTTCTGTATTGGTGGATGGAACCGGGAAACCTGTCAAAAGAATCATGACAGACGGCCTTGAAGGTAAAAAGAATAATGACAGAGCTGGAGGCGTAATCCTGAATCTGGGCTATGGCAAAATGAAAAGAGAACAGGAAAAGGTTCGTTTTCTGGAAGAACGGGATGCCTATGAAACAGAAATCAGGGATAATTTCAATGAAGAGACCATTACTAAACTGGTGAAATTACAAGGCCAGGACTTGAAAGATTTTATGGTGATGTATCGTCCAAATGTAGCTTTAGTGATGAGCGAACGTCCTTTCAATTACAATTACTATATCGCGAAAGCTTACAATAACTGGAAGAAACTTCCGGTAGATCAGCGGAAATTACCACCGATGCCTAAGTTAAAGACGAACTAATAAAACCGTTACAATGGTTTGGTATAAATATTCATTTTATATCTTTAGTTCGAATCTATAACCAATTAAATATGATGTTGAATAAGTTTACCTTATTAGGGGTAGTGTTATGTGCATTTGGTTTTAGTTCCATGGCGCAACAAGCCACAGGTAACTATGATCCTCATGCTGCATTTAATCCGTTATTTTACACTCAGAATGGAAATGAATTCCGTTCTGCAAGTGGCTATCCAGGGCCAAAATACTGGCAAAATCGTGCAGATTATCAAATCAGTGCAAATCTTGATGAGGCTAAGAATATGGTAACGGGTACCGTTACCATTACCTATAAAAATAACAGTCCGGATAAACTTCCTTATCTATGGCTGCAAATGGATCAGAATCTTTTTGCAGAAAACTCCCGTGGAAATTCACTGATTGCTGCTGGTAGCAGATATGGCGCCAGAGGTGAAAAAGTAGAAGGTGGTTATAAAATTGATGGACTAAGTGTTGCTCAAAAAGGGAAATCGGTTCCCTTTACTTCTATCACTGAAGATACCAGGATGCAAATCCGCCTTGATCAGCCATTGGCTGCAAATGGTGACTTGGTCACAATCAAAATGAATTTCTCTTTTATCATTCCGATTAACGGCTCTGACCGTATGGGGCACCTAACCACTAAAAACGGGGAGATTTTTGCCATCGCACAATGGTTCCCAAGAATGGCGGTTTATGATGATGTGATTGGATGGAACACGCTTCCGTATTGGGGTGCAGGAGAGTTTTACTGTGAATATGGAGATGTAGATTTCAGTGTGACTGCACCAGCAAATCATATCGTGATGGGTTCAGGTGAGTTGCTCAATCCTCAGGAAGTATTTACGGCAAAGGAATTGTCGCGCTGGAATGCTGCACAGCAAAGCGATAAAACTGTAACCATTCGTACTGAAGAAGAAGTGACAGATCCAAAATCGCGTCCGGAAGCAGGAAAAAAACTGACCTGGAAATTTAAAATCAAAAACACACGTGATGTTGCCTGGGCTTCTTCAAAAGCATTTGTATTGGATGCTGCCAGAATTAACCTGCCAAGCGGAAAAAAATCATTGGCCGTTTCTGCACATCCGATAGAAAGTAATGGTAAAGATGGTTACGGCCGTGGAGCTGAATATGTAAAAGCTTCAATTGAATATTATTCAAAAAAATGGTTCGAATATCCTTATCCTATGGCCATAAATGTGGCTAGTAATGTAGGTGGTATGGAATATCCTGGAATTGTTTTTTGCGGCTGGAAAGCTAAAAATGGCAGTGCATGGGGAGTAATAGATCATGAATTCGGTCATACCTGGTTCCCGATGATTGTGGGTAGTAACGAACGTAAATATGGCTGGATGGATGAAGGCTTTAATACTTTCATCAACGGTCTTTCCAGTGCGGAATTTAACAACGGAGAATATAAACGTAAACCTGACAACATGCAGGCGATTGGTAAATCATTGGCAAATGATAAACTGGAATATATTATGCTTACTCCAGATGCCATGAAAGAGGCCAATATAGGAATCAATCTATATTATAAACCTGGTCAGGGTTTAAATATATTGAGAAATCAGGTATTGGGGGCCGATCGTTTTGATTATGCATTTAAGAAATATATCGAAAACTGGGCTTTTAAACACCCAACTCCATTTGATTTTTTCCGCTCTATGGAAAATGGTGCAGGAGAGGATCTTTCCTGGTTTTGGAGAGGTTGGTTCCTGGAAAACTGGAAAACTGATCAGGCCATTAATGAGGTGAAGCAGGTGACAAAAGATGGTACAATTGTGGGTTATAATATTCAGGTGGCCAACCTGGAAAAAATGCCAATGCCAATCATTCTTGAAGTAAAAACGAGAAGTGGAAAGACTGACATCATCAAATTACCAGTTGATATCTGGATGAGAAATAACAGCTGGACGGTAAACTATCCGACTACTGAAGAAGTGATCTCAGTAACCTTAGATCCTGAAAAAGTACTGCCAGATTTCAATGACGAAAATAATAGCTGGAAGAAATAAACACGGCAGATGCTTGTTTTCATAAGCAAACATAAATAATTCAAAAAAGGGCTTCCGTTTTAAAACTGGAAGCCCTTTTTTAGTTTTGTTCTGGATTTAATACCTCCATTTCATAGATCTGTAAATCGAAGAATTTGGCTGAAGCCAACAGGTGATCAAATATATCAGCCATGATGTATTCGTAATCGATCCACTTCGTGGTGCCGGTAAAAGCATAAATCTCTATAGGAAGTCCTGTTGAAGTGGGGGCCAGCTGCCTCACCATCATAGTCATCTTTTTATGTATACCACTATGGTTGGCAATATAGTTGTCTATATATTTTCGGTACAGCCCGGCATTAGTCAGGTTTCTTCCGTTGATGAGTAAACTTTTATCAGCACCAATGCGTTCATTGTTTTTGTTGATGTCTTTCTGACGGTGGTCTATATAAGCTGTTAACGATTGTATCTTTCTGAATTCTTCCAGTTCCTCTGGGCTGATGAAACGAATGGTCGACTGCCGGATGAATATCGCCCGTTTGATTCTCCTTCCGCCAGACTCACTCATTCCTCTCCAATTTTGAAAAGAATCAGAGACCAAGGAGTAAGTAGGAATAGTGGTAATGGTCTTGTCAAAGTTCTGCACTTTTACAGTAGTCAGGTTAATTTCCTTCACATCCCCGTCTGCACCATATTTAGGCATTGTAATCCAGTCGCCAATCCGTACCGTATCATTGGTGCTGACTTGTATACTGGCTACAAATCCCATAATGGTATCTTTAAACATCAATAATAACACAGCAGAGGCTGCACCCATTGCGGTAAAAGCTACAACAGGATCTTTTCCGGTAAGAATGGAGAAGATAATGACACTTGCAATCAGGTATAATATAATCCGGATAACCTGCAGGTAGCTTTCTATTGGTTTAGAGCGGAAAGTAGCTCTTTTCCTTAAGGATTCTGCTCCTGATTTGATCAATGTCATGATTACCCAAATGATCAGAATCACCAGGTAAGCATCTGTTAGTTTAATTAAGATTTTTGTAAGCGTTGGAAAAGAATGGAAAACTGCTTCTAGTGCATTTCTAATGAGCGATACTGCTGCTAGTAAGGCAATATAATGTGCCAATCGATTTTCCAGTAAATGTAGGAAGAAATCAATTTTAGTAGTTTTCACAATGCGGATCAATGTGATCCTTAATAAGCGTCTGAGCAGATCGTGTAATAAATATACAGCGATGAGCAGTAGGGTAAGCAAGGCAAATAGGTTCACAAAGGTGGCCAGGCTTTCCGGCACTCCCCACTTTACAAGAATCTTGTAAGTACTGCGTCCAATATCATCAAAGTCAAATTCGTAATCTTTAAAGCTCATTTCCAGTAATTTTATTGATAGCGGCAGGTTACAAAAAATATCCCGGAAAGACGAAATTCAGTATTGAAAAATTATTGATCATAATAGATTCGATACACAAGGTTGGCAAAATCATCAGAAACCAGTAGGGAGCCATCTTTTAATTGTAATACATCAGTAGGTCTGCCCCAGGCTTTTCCTTCTTTTAGCCAACCAGTGGCAAAAGGTTCATAACTCAGTACTTTATTGCCATCCAGTTTAACCAGTGTTAAGCGATATCCCATCGGTTCTTTTCTATTCCATGAGCCATGCTCGGCAATGAAGATTTGATTTTTATAGGCTTTTGGAAATTGATCTCCGGTATAAAATTTCATGCCTAATGAAGCGGTATGTGGGGCAAGTTTTGTTTGAGGCGGACTAAAGTCTTTTGGGTTTTTTCCTTTGCCAAATTCTGGATCCAGGATGTCTCCGGCGTGAACAAAAGGGTAACCGAAGTGCATACCTGCTTTTTCGGCGCGGTTGAGTTCGTCCGCAGGAATGTTTTCTCCCAGCATGTCTCTTCCATTATCTGTAAACCACAGGTCTTTAGTCGTTGGATTCCAGTCGAAGCCTACTGTGTTTCTGACACCGTTGGCAAAGATTTCAAAGCCAGTTCCATCTGGATTCATCCTGCTAATGGAGGCATATCTTTTATCTTTATCGGTATTGTCGCAGATATTGCAGGGTGCACCAACAGGGACATACAATTTTCCATCCGGACCAAAAGCAATGTATTTCCATCCATGATGGGTATCTTTTGGTAATTTATCGTAAATCAGGACAGGTTTTGGGGGATTGGCCAGATGATCTTCAATCTGATCATAACGCCAGATCTTACTGACTTCAGCCACATATAAACTTCCGTCTTTAAAGGCTACACCGTTTGGCATGTCCTTTATACCTTGGGCAATCACATAGGTTTTTTCTGCGACACCATCTTTATTTTCATCGACTAAGGCATAGACCTTATCACCATCACGATTGCCAACAAATATAGTTCCTTTGCTACCCATGGCCATAGATCTGGGATTATCTACTTTAGCAAAAACTTCAATTTTGAAACCTTCGGGCAGTTTGATGTCGTTTAATCTGGGTTCTTTGAGTTTTTCCATTGGGCGGTTACAGGTGACCGCCAGGAGTGGAATGCATAGCATCAGGCTAAAGACAGGAGCTAAATATTTCATCAGATTAGAGAATGGTGTGGAGGCATAACGTCTGAATCCCTCTAATTGTTTGGTAAATAGGTAGTTTTGTTGCCTGATGCGTTTCCCTTATCTTGCTTTAAAAAAGCTTTCTTTTAACTTTTCAGCATCTATTAAAGATTCCGGGGCATCGAGACGGATCAACCAGCCTTTTTGTTTTAGCAGGGCGATCTCTACTTTGGCGACGGACAGGTCTTTTCCTTTAATGCGTTCATGGTAAACGATAGCTGCTTTTGGTGCTACGTTTGCCGGCGTATGGAATAGGATTTCCAGTTTGAATTTAGGCCAGATTTGAATATCTCCTAATTGAGCTGAATAGATCTTTTTGGTCGAATGGGCAGGAATGATGGCTGCAAATTCTCCTTTGTAGTGATCGCCTTTTTCTGTTGTTAAGCTAGCCAGTAGTTGAAATGAGCTTTCATTCACCAAATGGAAATGGGCAACCGAAGTACTATGCTGATCGGTGATCAACCCTAGATATACGCCATCTTTGATGAATTGGGCTTCAGGAACCACTACAGCCGGACGGTTGGAAACGATATCATTTTCTGGGATTTCGCCATGAACCAGGGTCACTTTTGAAGCGAGTACCGGGATTTCAAAATCATTGGAATCGGTTACACCAATGGTATCTTTATCGATAATTCTGGTGATATAACCTTCAATATTTTCGTCTACGAAACGAACAAATTCTCCTAATTTAAATTGCATGAGGTAGGAATAAAGTAAAACTGAATGACACAAATTTAGTCATTACTAATTAGAGTCTTTTTATTCCGATGACATTTAGGAGCCGGAAATTCTTATTATTTTTGCAGTATGACAGAATCAGGACAGCCAAATAATCCTTTACACGGTAAAACACTGGAGTTTATTGTGAAACAATTGGTATGGCATTATGACTGGCCGGAATTGGGCAGGCTCATTCGCATCGATTGTTTTATCAATAATCCGAGTTTAAAGTCCAGTTTGAAATTTCTACGTAAAACAGATTGGGCAAGAAAGAAAGTCGAAAAACTTTATTTAAACACATTTCATTAAAAGAGGAGCTGCTTGTAAAGGCAGCTGTTTTTTTATGGAGGCTTGGCGATTGTGGGGTAGATTCGCTTGAGATACACTTAAGGGTGATATATTAATAACCAACCAGATTGCAACTGTAGCCCATCAGAGGGAGCCGTTCTTCCTTGACACAACCGTCATTATTTTCCCCGTACAAATTTTCTCTTTTCATTTCGGAACTTAATAATTCTGGGTTCTGATCATCTATCTGATTCTATTGATTTTAAGTGATCTTCATTTAGAATTATTTTTGCGTTAAGCCCTTGATTTATAAAATGTATTGTCATACCTTTGCAGTCCCTTATTATAGGGGTAAAGTTTTTAAATATTAATAGAAAACAAAAAAAGAACAATGCCAACCATTCAACAATTAGTTAGAAAAGGTAGAGTAGCACTGGAGTTCAAGAGTAAGTCTCCAGCGTTGGACAGCTGTCCACAGCGAAGAGGTGTATGTACGCGTGTATATACCACTACCCCTAAAAAACCAAACTCAGCAATGCGTAAAGTTGCCCGTGTACGTTTAACCAATGGTAAAGAGGTGAATGCCTATATTCCAGGTGAAGGTCACAATTTACAGGAGCACTCCATTGTATTGATCCGTGGTGGTCGTGTTAAAGATTTACCAGGTGTACGTTATCACATCATCCGTGGAGCTTTAGATACTTCAGGAGTTGCTGGTCGTAACCAACGTCGTTCAAAATATGGCACTAAGCGTCCTAAACCAGGACAAGTAGCTGCGGCACCAACAAAAGGTAAAAAGAAATAATTAGGAGGAAAAACAAATGAGAAAGTCAAAACCAAAAAAGAGAATTATCCTTCCTGATCCAAAATTTAACGATGTTCAGGTGACCAGATTTGTAAACAATATGATGTACGATGGAAAAAAATCTATCGCATATAGTATTTTTTATGATGCTGTTGAACTTGCTGAGAAAAAAGCAGGCGAAAACGGTCTAGAAGTGTGGAAACGTGCTTTAACAAATGTAATGCCTGCGGTAGAGGTTAAATCTCGTCGTGTGGGTGGTGCAAATTTCCAGGTACCTACAGAGGTAAGACCTGACCGTAAGATTGCTTTAGGCATGAAATGGTTAATTTCTTACGCTCGTAAACGTGGTGAAAAAACCATGAAAGAAAAATTAGCAGGTGAAATCGTTTCAGCGGCTAAAGGTGAAGGTGCAGCCGTTAAGAAAAAAGAAGATACGCATAAAATGGCTGAGGCTAACAAAGCGTTCTCTCACTTCCGTTTCTAATTTATAGAGAATTATAAAATGTCAAGAGATTTAAAATTTACAAGAAATATTGGAATCGCGGCTCACATTGATGCGGGTAAAACCACAACAACTGAGCGTATCCTTTATTACGCCGGAGTAAATCACAAAATTGGTGAGGTACACGAAGGTGCATCTACAATGGACTGGATGGTACAGGAAGCGGAACGTGGGATAACAATCACGTCTGCAGCAACTACTGTATTCTGGCCTTACCGTGGTAATAAATACCAGGTAAACGTTATCGATACTCCAGGACACGTGGATTTTACCGTAGAGGTAAACCGTTCACTTCGTGTTCTAGACGGATTGGTATTCTTATTTTCAGCAGTTGATGGTGTTGAGCCTCAATCTGAAACTAACTGGCGTTTAGCTAACAACTATGCAGTTCCACGTATTGGTTTCGTTAACAAAATGGACCGTTCAGGAGCTGACTTCTTAAAAGTAGTTAAACAAGTAAGAGAAATGTTGGGTAGCCATGCAGTTCCTTTACAATTACCAATCGGTTCGGAAGATAGCTTTAAAGGTGTGGTTGATTTAATCAACAACCGTGGTATCGTTTGGAATGAGCATGATAAAGGTATGACCTTTACTGAAGTGCCAATTCCAGAGGATATGTTAGCTGAAGTTGCGGAATGGAGAGAGAATTTACTAGAAGCTGTTGCTGATTATGATGAGTCCTTAATGGAGAAATTCTTCGAGGATCCAAATTCAATCACTGAGCGTGAAATTCTTGATGCATTACGTCAGGCTACTTTAGATGCTAAAATTGTTCCTATGGTTTGTGGTTCATCTTTCAAAAACAAAGGTGTTCAAACCATGTTGGATCTGGTAATGGAATTATTGCCTTCTCCAATGGATGTGGATGGTATCACTGGTACCAACCCGGAAACAGGTGAAGAAGTAACTCGTCAACCAGATGTTAATGAGCCATTTTCAGCATTAGCGTTTAAAATTGCAACGGATCCTTTCGTAGGTCGTTTGTGCTTTATCCGTGTATACTCAGGTAACTTAGAAGCAGGTTCATACGTTTATAATGCACGTTCTGAGAACAAAGAGCGTATCTCTCGTATCTTCCAGATGCATGCGAACAAGCAAAACCCAATTCCTAACGTAGGTGCTGGTGATATTGCTGCAGTAGTAGGCTTTAAAGATATCAAAACAGGTGATACACTTTGTGATGAGAAAAATCCAATTATTTTGGAATCAATGGATTTCCCAGAGCCGGTTATTGGTTTAGCTATTGAGCCTAAGACTCAAGCTGACATCGATAAATTAGGTATTGGTTTATCTAAATTAGCTGAAGAAGATCCTACATTTAGAGTTCAGACTGATCAGGAAACTGGCCAAACTGTAATCTCTGGTATGGGTGAGCTTCACTTAGATATTTTGATTGACCGTCTTAGACGTGAGTTTAAGGTTGAGGTTAACCAAGGTGCACCGCAAGTTGCTTACAAAGAGGCAATTAATGGTTCGGTACAACACCGTGAAACTTACAAAAAACAATCAGGTGGTCGTGGTAAATTCGCGGATATTCAGGTTGTTATTTCTCCAATCGATGAGGATTTCGAAAAAGGTGGTTTACAATTTGTGAATGAAATCACAGGTGGTGCAATCCCTCGTGAATTTATCCCTTCAGTTGAGAAAGGTTTCGCAGCATCAATGGCTAATGGAGTATTGGCTGGTTACCCACTACCAGACATGAAAGTTCGCTTAATTGATGGTTCATTCCACGCAGTCGATTCAGATGCTTTATCTTTCGAACTTGCTGCTAAAATGGCGTATCGTGAAGCATTACCAAAATGTAGCCCAGTATTGATGGAGCCAATCATGAAAATCGAGATCTTAACCCCTGAAGAAAACATGGGTGATGTAATCGGTGACATGAACCGTCGTCGTGGTCAACTTTTAGGTATGGATACACGTAATGGTTCTCAGGTAATTAAAGCTACTGTACCTCTTTCTGAGATGTTTGGTTATGTAACTCAGTTACGTACCATCACTTCTGGTCGTGCAACTTCAACAATGGAGTTTGATCACTACGCACCAGCACCGAAAAACGTACAGGATGAAGTAGTTGCTAAGTCAAAAGGTAGAATTAAATCTGCAGAGTAATAATAATAAATTGGCAGCCGGTTATTAATAGCTCTAACCGGCAGCCTTAATACATAAATAAGATGAGCCAAAGAATCAGAATCAAACTAAAATCTTACGATTATAACTTGGTAGATAAATCTGCTGAGAAAATCGTTAAGACTGTTAAACCTACGGGTGCAGTAGTGAGTGGTCCAATTCCATTGCCTACAGAAAAGAAAATCTTCACTGTTTTGCGTTCTCCACACGTGAACAAAAAAGCACGTGAGCAGTTTCAATTGTGCGCTTACAAACGTTTGTTAGACATTTATAGCTCTAACTCTAAAACGGTTGACGCTTTAATGAAACTTGAACTACCTAGCGGTGTTGAAGTTGAAATCAAAGTTTAACTTTTTAGACGAATAGTAAAAAAGCCTTCCGGATTTATTTCGGAAGGCTTTTTTGTTTAATTTCTATTTCTTAATTCATCCAGTTTATTGCGTTCGTCCTGTAATTCCCTGGCGAGTTTCTTCTCTTTATCATTAGCCTTTGTCTTATAATTTTGGTATTCCTGGGCAATTTCGTCGTACAATGAGCTTCTGTATTTGGCTTCATGAATGAACTTTGCGGAGCGTATGATGACCACTGCCAATGCAGCAGCCAGTATCAGAATCAGACTCCAAACCATCACATTGTAATTACTTTTTGTAAATGAAATCCCTAAAAATTTGATCTCATCCAGTTTCGCATTAGAGCTGGCTAAAGAACTTTCCGCTCCTGAGATTTGCGCTTTTAGGCTGGCCACTATTTTTTCCTGTTCAGCAAGTTTGAGCTTAATATTGCTGAGCTGTTTGCGGTTATGATTGATAGAATCTGATACACTTTTCCAAAATCCTGCCAGTCTGGCGGGATTGATCAGTTTATAACCATTTATGGTTTTCGATTTGGACAACATGAACCCATATTGGCCTCTTAAACTAGGATCGGCTTTGGCACTGTCGGCGGGTAATTGTGCTTGTGTGTTTAACTGGAAGAAGAGTACGGCTATAACTGCGAATATCAGTTTTTTCATAAATACTTGGTTTAGTAGAGTAATTTTTTAATTATGGAACAGTATTAATTTAGAATGTGTTTTGTTTTTAAATGAGCTTTGAACGGGAGATTTGCTGATGTTGATCCGATGTACTGCTTAATTTAACATTCATTTGGTAATTTTATTGTGTTCTAAGTATAGATAGTATATTTGCAGCAATGTCGGTATTACTATTTACAATTATAGTTTTAGCAGGTGCTTTTTTAGCTGGATTAGTTGGTTCGCTGACTGGTTTAGGGGGTGGGGTGATCATTATTCCATTGTTGACACTGGCACTTGGTGTCGATATCCATTATGCGATTGGCGCTTCGATAGTTTCTGTTATTGCTACCTCTTCTGGCTCTGCAGCAGCTTATGTAAAAGAGGGGATTACTAATATCCGTATTGGAATGTTTCTGGAAGTCGCTACCACTGTAAGTGCTGTGATTGGTGCTGTAATTACGGTTTATTTGAACCCAAGTTTTATTGCAGTGGTATTCGGACTGATTCTTCTGTTTTCTGCAGTCATGATGGTGATGAAGAAAGTAGATCGTTCAGATAATGACACTTCCGGCAAATTAGCTGTTTTTCTTAAACTAAATGGTACTTATCCTACAGAGAATGGGCAGAAAGACTATGCGGTTCATCGGGTAGCAGGAGGCTTTGTCATGATGTTTTTTGCAGGAATTATATCCGGTTTACTGGGAATTGGTTCTGGTGCTTTAAAAGTAATAGCTATGGATAACATCATGAGAATTCCTTTTAAAGTTTCTACGACGACCAGTAATTTCATGATGGGTGTAACTGCAGCTGCAAGTGCAATTGTGTATTTAAACCGTGGTCAAATTGATCCTGGAATTGCGATGCCGGTTACAATAGGCGTGTTAACTGGTGCTACGATTGGTTCCAAAATCCTGGTTCGCACCAAAACGGATAAGTTAAAAGTGGTATTTGCGATCGTTGTGACTTTTCTCGCCTTGCAAATGATATATAACGGTTTATCAGGAAAGCTATGAGTTCAATACGAAAAAATTTCTTTGCGGATCGCGATATTCAGCTCATTCTGGGGACTTTGCTCCGGCTTGGCGTGATTACGTCTATGTCTGTAGTGTTGGTAGGAGGTTTTCTTTACCTCTTATCTCATCATTCGGAAACGATAGATTACCGTAATTTTAACCCAAACAAATCTGGATTATCCTCGATTCCTGCTATTTTTTTCGGATTAAGAGAATTGGATCCTAAAGCCATCATTCAGTTTGGGACTTTATTGTTGATTTTTACTCCTGTAGCCAGGGTGGTTTTCTCCATCTTCAGCTTTCTCATTGAGCGGGATTACCTCTATGTTTTAATCGGATCATTTGTTTTGCTGGTGATCTTGTACAGCCTGAGTGACAAGTTAGTCGGTTAAAAAATAAATAGCGCTTATTTGAAAAAATAATTAGCTAACTATTTGAAAATTAAGATTTCTTTCGTATTTTTGCCCTCCCTTAAAGGGAATTGTATCCACCTTGAACGAAGCCCTACTGCTTCGATGGGTGTTAAATTAAAAAAAGAAAATGTCAGGTATTATTGGAAAAAAAGTAGGAATGACCAGCATATTCGACGCCGATGGAAAGAACATTCCATGTACGGTGATTGAAGCTGGACCTTGTGTGGTTACACAGGTAAAGACCGAAGAGAAAGACGGTTATGTTTCCGTTCAGTTAGGTTTCGACGAAGCCAAAGAAAAGAACACTACCAAGCCTCTTAAAGGCCACTTTGCGAAAGCAAACACAACCCCAAAACGTAAATTGGTTGAATTTGAACCGTTCGAAGAATCGTTGAACTTAGGTGATACGGTAACTGTGAACATCTTCAATGAAGGTGATTTCGTGGATGTTGTTGGTACTTCAAAAGGTAAAGGTTTCCAGGGTGTTGTAAAACGTCATGGTTTCGGTGGTGTTGGTGGACAAACTCACGGACAGCATAACAGAATGCGTGCACCAGGTTCATTAGGTGCTGCTTCTTATCCAGCTCGTGTATTTAAAGGTATGCGTATGGCGGGTAGAATGGGTGGTGACAGAGTAAAAATTCAGAACTTACAAGTTTTGAAAGTTTATGCTGATCAAAACCTTGTTGTAGTTAGTGGTTCCATTCCAGGAGCTAAGGGTTCTTACGTAATCTTAGATAAGTAAGCAGATGGAAGTTAAAGTATTAAACATTTCAGGAAAAGAGACAGGTGCCAAGGTGCAACTTCCTGAGTCAGTATTTGGCATTACGCCTGTTGACCACGCGATCTATTTAGATGTAAAACAGTATTTGGCTAATCAACGTCAAGGTACTCACAAGTCTAAGCAACGTAACGAAATTGCAGGTTCAACCCGCAAACTTTACAAACAAAAAGGTACTGGTGGTGCTCGTGCCGGAAGTATTAAATCTCCATTGTTCAATGGTGGTGGTCGTGTGTTTGGTCCTCAACCACGTGATTATAGTTTCAAATTGAACAAAAAGTTAAAGCAACTTGCTCGTAAATCAGCTTTAAGCTACAAAGCGCAAGATAACAACGTTGTTGTTTTAGAAGACTTTGCTTTTGATACAATCAAAACTAAAAACTATTTGAATTTAGTTAGCGCATTAGATTTAGCTGGCGAGAAGACATTGTTGGTTTTACCTTCACAAAATAACAATATCTATTTATCAAGCAGAAACATCCAGAAAGCGAAAGTAATTACTGCAGATCAGTTGAATACTTATGATGTATTAAACTGTGGTAAGCTTTTGTTAACTGCTGATTCTCTTAAAACATTGGAGGAGGCATTTGCCAAGTAATATGGAATTTTTAAAGAAACCAATATTAACAGAAAAAGCTTCTGCATTAACAGAAAAGTCTAACCGCTTTACTTTTAAAGTAGAACACAAAGCAAATAAATTGCAGATTAAGCAAGCCATAGAGCAAATGTACAACGTTAACATTTTAGCCATTAATACAATGGTTGTAAATGGTAAAATGAAGTCCAGAAACACTAAAGGTGGATTAGTAACGGGTCGTAGCCCAAAATACAAGAAAGCGATTGTAACCCTGGCAGCAGGTGAAACAATTGATTATTACGCGAATATTTAATAAAGTGAATAATTTATAACTATGGGCTTAAGAAAATTTAAACCAGTCACTCCGGGAACCCGCTTTAGAGTAGGTGCCAGCTTTTCGGAGATTACAGCAACCAAGCCCGAAAAATCATTGGTTGTATCTTCTAAGAAATCAGGAGGACGTAACAATACAGGAAAGATGACTATGCGCTACATGGGTGGTGGTCACAAGAAATCTTACCGTTTAATTGACTTTAAACGTGATAAGTTTAACATTCCTGCAACAGTAGCTACTGTTGAGTACGATCCAAACCGTACCGCTCGTATTGCACTATTGCATTACGCAGATGGAGAGAAGCGTTACATTATTGCACCGGAAGGATTGCAAGTAGGACAAACAGTAGTTTCGGGTGATACAGCAACTCCAGAAGTTGGAAATGCTTTAACATTGTCAAAAATCCCATTGGGATCGATTGTACATAACATTGAAATTCAACCAGGTCGTGGTGCTCAAATGGCACGTAGCGCAGGTGCTTATGCTCAATTGGCAGCACGTGATGGTAAATATGCAACTGTTAAAATGCCATCAGGTGAAGTAAGATCTATCTTAGTTACTTGTTTAGCAACAATCGGAGCGGTTTCGAACTCGGATCACGCAAATGAAGTATTAGGTAAAGCAGGTCGTAAACGTTGGTTAGGACGTCGTCCTAGAACTCGTCCGGTAGCGATGAACCCAGTAGATCACCCAATGGGTGGTGGTGAGGGTCGCTCATCAGGAGGTCAGCCTCGCTCAAGAAACGGATTGTATTCGAAAGGATTCAAAACTCGTTCACTTAAAAAATACTCAAATCGTTTCATCATAGAGAAAAGGAAGAAATAATGGCTCGTTCGATAAAAAAAGGACCGTATATTGACCATAACGTAGAGAAGAAAGTAGTATCTATGAATGAATCAGGTAAAAGGTCTGTAATTAAAACTTGGTCTCGCAGATCAATGATTTCACCAGATTTTGTGAATCATACATTTGCGGTTCATAACGGAAATAAATTTATTCCGGTATACGTAACAGAAAACATGGTTGGTCATAAGCTGGGAGAGTTTGCTCCAACCAGAACATTTAGGGGTCACTCTGAAAAGAAAAAATAATTAAGAGATGGAAGCAGTAGCGAAATTAAACAATTGTCCAACCTCACCACGTAAAATGCGTTTGGTTGTAGATCTTATCAGAGGTGAGCGTGTAGAGAAAGCTTTAAGTATTTTAAAGTTTACCAATAAAGAAGCAGCAATCAAAGTTGAAAAACTTTTATTGTCAGCTATCAAAAACTGGGAAACTAAAAATGAAGGTTCTCGCCCTGAAGAAAACCAGTTATACGTGAAAACGATAATGGTAGGCGGTGGTCGTCAATTAAAAAGACTTAGACCAGCACCTCAAGGACGTGGTTACAGAATCCGTAAGCGTTCTAACCATGTAACTTTGGTAGTAGATAGTAAAAACGTTGAAACTCAAACTAATTAACAGAAATGGGACAAAAAGCACATCCAATAGGAAACAGGTTAGGAATCATCAAAGGTTGGGATTCTAACTGGTTCGGTGGCAACAACTATGCTGATAAATTAGTTGAGGACGAAAAAATAAGAAAATACCTTTCTGTACGTATCGCAAAAGGCGGTGTAGCGAAAGTAGTAATTGAGCGTACGTTAAAACGTATCACGGTAACTATCCACACTGCACGTCCAGGTATTGTGATCGGAAAAGCAGGAGCTGAGGTTGACAAAATCAAAGAAGAGTTGAAGAAATTGACTAAAAAGGAAATTCAAATCAACATTTTTGAGATCAAACGTCCTGAGCTTGATGCACAACTAGTTGCAGAAGGTGTTGCAAAACAATTAGAAGCAAGGATCTCATTCCGTAGAGCAATGAAATCTACTATAGCATCAACGATGCGTATGGGTGCTGAAGGTATCAAAATTATGACCTCTGGTCGTTTAGGTGGTGCTGAGATGGCTCGTAGCGAACAGTATAAAGAGGGAAGAATTCCTTTGCATACTTTCCGTGCTGACATTGACTATGCATTAGCAGAAGCTTTAACTACTTATGGTAAAATTGGTGTTAAAGTTTGGATCTGTAAAGGTGAAGTTTACGGTAAACGTGATCTTTCTCCAAACATCGGTTCTGTGAGCAATGCTCCAGGTAAAGGTGGCAGACCAGAAGGTGCTTTCGGTGGAAGAGATAGAGATAACCGTGGCGGTGGCGACAGAAGAAACGACAATAAAGGTCGTGGCGGAAGAGGTCCAGGTCAAGGTGCTCCAGGTGCAGGAAGAGATAATAGAGGTGGGAATACTCCTAACAGAGGTCCTCGTAAATAATTAGTTAACAGATCGTTTAACGATAATATTAGATAAAGATGTTACAGCCAAAAAGAACGAAGTTCAGAAAGATGCAAAAAGGCAGAATGAAGGGTTTAGCAACACGTGGTGCTGAATTGTCATTCGGGTCTTTCGGGATTAAATCTTTAGAGTCGACTTGGATTACAAGTCGTCAGATAGAGGCAGCCCGTATTGCGGTAACTCGTTTCATGAAACGTGAAGGCCAGGTGTGGATTAGAATTTTCCCGGACAAACCGGTAACTAAGAAACCAGCTGAAGTTCGTATGGGTAAAGGTAAGGGTGCTCCAGAATATTGGGTTGCCGTTGTTAGACCTGGACGTATTATTTTTGAAGCCGAAGGTGTTCCTTTAGCAATCGCTAAAGAAGCAATGAGATTAGCGGCTCAAAAATTGCCGATTCAAACAAAATTTGTAGTACGTAGAGATTACGTAGAAGCATAAAAAAAGTTCTTGGGTTCAATGTTGTAAGTAACTTGTTATTACAACCGCTAGACCCAAGGCATTAAAATTAATAAAATGAAGAACTCAGAAATCACAGGGCTTTCAAAAGAAGAACTAGTAGCCAGGATTGCAGAAGAAACTGAAAATTTAGTAAAGTTGAAATTTGCACATACAATTTCGGCTATCGAAAATCCTACCCGTATTAAAAAGGTAAGAAAAGACATTGCCCGATTAAACACTGAAGTGACAAAGCGCAAATTAGCTGAGTCTGCTACTGAAACAAAATAACTTTAGAGTCGAAATGGAAAGACAATTAAGAAAAACAAGAACCGGGTTGGTGGTAAGCAACAAAATGGATAAATCTGTTGTTGTAGCGGTTGAACGTAAAGTGAAACACCCGATCTATGGTAAGTTTGTTAAAAAAACTACCAAATTTATGGCTCATGACGAGAAAAACGATTGCGGTATTGGTGATACAGTACTGATCATGGAGACTCGTCCGCTGAGTAAGAACAAGAACTGGAGATTAGTGGAAATTTTAGAAAGAGCTAAATAACATGGTACAACAGGAATCAAGATTAAACGTAGCCGACAATAGCGGCGCTAAAGAAGTATTGGTTATCCGTGTGCTTGGTGGTACTGGAAAAAGATACGCTTCTATTGGTGACAAAATCGTTGTAACCGTGAAAAGCGCGTTGCCTTCTGGTAACATTAAGAAAGGAACAGTTTCTAAAGCAGTAGTTGTAAGAACGAGAAAAGAGATCAGACGTAAAGATGGTTCTTACATCCGTTTCGACGACAATGCAGCAGTATTATTAAATGCACAAGATGAGCCGCGTGGTACACGTATTTTCGGCCCGGTAGCAAGAGAACTGCGTGAAAAACAATTCATGAAAATTGTGTCATTAGCACCGGAGGTATTATAAAATGAAAAATAAAGTAACTACACCAAAGATTAAAATCCGTAAAGGAGATTTAGTAAAGGTAATCGCTGGCGATTCAAGAGGCCAACAAGGCACTGTGCTTTCTGTCTTAATTTCTAAAAGCAGAATTCTTGTAGAAGGTGTGAACCTTGTATCAAAACATACAAAACCAAATGCTGCTAATCCAAACGGAGGTATCATTAAAAAAGAGGCTGCTCTTCATATTTCTAACGTAGCATTAGTTGATCCTAAAACAGGTGCAACTACTCGCGTTGGCAGAAAGCTTAATGCTGATGGGAAATTAGTTAGGGTTAGTAAAAAATCAGGAGAGGAGATCAAATAATGACTTACGTACCAAGATTAAAAAGTAAATATAAAGAGGAAATCGTAGCTGCACTTAAAGATAAGTTCAACTATAAAAGCGTTATGCAAGTTCCTAAGTTAGAGAAAATCGCGATCAACCAGGGTGTTGGACGTTTCTCTGTAACTGACAAAAAGATCATGGACAGCTCTATTTTAGAGATGACTACTATCGCTGGTCAGCAAGCAGTAGGCGCTAAGTCTAAAAAAGATATCTCAAACTTTAAATTGCGTAAAGGTATGCCAGTAGGTGTGCGTGTTACTTTACGTGACAATAACATGTATGAGTTTTTAGATCGTTTAATTTCTGTAGCTTTGCCTCGTATCCGTGATTTCAAAGGTATCAATGATAAAGGTTTTGATGGAAAAGGTAACTACACATTAGGTGTTACTGAGCAAATCATCTTTCCTGAGATCAACATCGACAAAATCAACAAGATTTTAGGTATGGATATTACATTTGTTACCAGTGCTACTACTGATGTTGAAGCATTGGAACTTTTAAAGCAATTCGGATTACCATTTAAAAACCAAAATAACACAAATTCATAATGGCTAGAGAAGGTGTAAAAGCTCGCGAAATTAAGCGTCAAAAATTAGTAGCTAAGTATGCAGACAGACGTGCTGAACTTAAAGCTGCTGGTGATTATGAAGGATTAGATAAGTTACCAAAAAACTCATCTGCAGTACGTTTACACAACCGTTGTAAATTAACTGGCCGTCCTCGTGGTTACATGCGTACTTTCGGTATATCAAGGGTATTGTTCCGTGATATGGCATTAGCAGGTAAAATTCCTGGAGTAAGAAAAGCAAGCTGGTAAAACAGCTTACTTTACGCTAAGGGCTTAGTCCCAAAGCTAGAAACAAAAAAATTAACCGATGGAAGGTCGTCCCGAATTAGAATAGGAAGGAAACCACCGTCACAATTACATAAAAATGAATACAGATCCAATAGCAGATTATCTGACAAGAGTAAGAAATGCCATCAAGGCAAATCACAGAATTGTAGAAATTCCTGCATCAAACCTGAAAAAAGAAATCACTAAAGTTCTTTTTGACAAAGGTTACATTGCTAATTACAAGTTTGAGGAAACTACGGTTCAAGGAACAATTAAAATCGCTTTGAAATACAATGCGATCACTAAAATTCCTGCAATCCGTACATTAACCCGTATCAGCAAACCAGGTTTAAGGCAATATGCCGGCGTAGAAAATATGCCAAGAGTATTAAACGGTTTAGGTATCGCTATCTTGTCTACATCTAAAGGTGTTATGACTGATAAAGAAGCAGCTAAATTGAACATTGGTGGCGAAGTTTTGTGTCACGTTTATTAATTAAAGGAGGATAGCAAAATGTCAAGAATAGGAAAAGCCCCAATTAATGTACCTTCAGGTGTAACAATTACTGTATCTAAAGATAACGTAGTAACTGTTAAAGGACCAAAAGGAGAGTTGACTCAAGCAGTTGATGCTGATATCACTGTAAGTCAGGAAGAAGGCGTAGTTACTGTAACTCGTCCTTCAGATCAGAAAAGACACAAAGCTTTGCATGGTTTATACCGTTCATTGTTAAACAATATGGTTGTTGGTGTTACAGAAGGATATAAAATTTCTCAGGAATTAGTAGGTGTTGGTTACCGTGCTACAAACACAGGAAACACACTAGATCTAGTTTTGGGTTATTCTCACCACTATGTATTCCAATTACCGGAAGAAATTAAAGTGACTACTGTATCTGAAAAAGGTCAGACTCCAAAAATCATTTTAGAAAGTATTGACAAACAATTGGTAGGTCAGGTAGCAGCGAAAATCCGTTCGTTACGTACTCCAGAGCCATATAAAGGTAAAGGTATCAAGTTTGTAGGTGAAGTGTTAAGAAGAAAAGCAGGTAAATCAGCTTCTAAAAAATAATCAAAATGGCAGGAAAAAAATTATCTCGTAGAGATCGTATAAAAAAAGGAATCAGAAAAAGATTAACAGGTTCTGAAAGCCGTCCACGTCTATCGGTATATAGAAGCAATAAAGGAATTTATGCTCAAATCATTAACGACGTAACCGGTAATACAATTGTATCAGCTTCGTCTTTATCAAAAGACTTTTCTGGAACTGGAAACAAATCTGAGCAATCAGTAGCTGTAGGTAAATTGGTAGCTGAAAAAGCTATTGCAGCTGGGATTAAAGAAGTAGTTTTCGACAGAAATGGTTATTTGTACCATGGACGTGTTAAATCGTTGGCAGAAGGTGCTCGCGAGGCTGGTTTAGTATTTTAATCTGAAAATAGGAGAAGAATGTCAACTATCAATATAAAAAGAGTTAAGACTAGCGAGATCGAATTAAAAGATCGTTTAGTTAGCATACAACGTGTTGCCAAAGTAACCAAAGGTGGACGTACTTTCAGCTTCTCAGCCATCGTGGTTGTTGGAGATGAAAACGGAATCGTAGGTTACGGATTAGGTAAAGCGAAAGAGGTAACTGAAGCGATTGCTAAAGGTATCGATGACGCTAAAAAGAACTTGGTAAAAGTTCCTCTATTAAACGGTACTGTTCCTCATGAGCAAATCGGTAAATTCTCTGGTGGTTTTGTATTAATCAAACCAGCTGCAGTAGGTACAGGTGTTATCGCTGGTGGTGCAATGCGTGCAGTATTAGAGAGTGCTGGTGTACACAACGTATTGGCAAAGTCTAAAGGTTCATCAAATCCTCACAACGTGGTAAAAGCAACTGTTGATGCTTTAACTAAGATGCGTGATGCTTATACCATCGCTCAACAACGTGGTATTGATTTAAATAAAGTTTTTAACGGATAATATTATGGCGAAGATCAAAATAACCCAGGTAAAAAGCATTATCGATAGAAGCGAACGCCAAAAAAGAACGATGAAAGCATTAGGTTTAACTAAAATGAACCAAAGTGTTGAAGTGGAAGCTAACGCTGCCATCATCGGTATGGTGAGAAAAGTGAATCACTTAGTTGCTATAGAGAGTATATAAATTTTTAAAGGTTGTAAATGTGGTTTATATAATTACATTTGCAACCTTTAAATATGTTTAACCGTTGTCCCTGATTAGTGAAAGCGAAGGGCAACATAAGTTTCAAAAAATGAACTTAAGTAATCTGAAACCTGCAAAAGGTTCTACAAAGAATGTAAAAAGAATCGGTCGTGGTACTGGTTCTGGACGTGGTGGTACTTCAACCCGCGGTCACAAAGGTGCTGGATCTCGTTCTGGTCACAAAACCAAAATTGGTTTTGAGGGTGGACAGATGCCATTACAACGTCGTGTACCTAAGGTTGGTTTCAAGCCAATTAACCGCGTAGAATACGTAAGTGTAAACTTAGACGTAATTCAAGCATTAGCTGAGAAATTTAACCTAACTACAATTGATTTTGCTACATTGCAAGACCATGGTTTAGCTCACAAAAATGACCTGGTAAAAGTTCTAGGCCGTGGTGAAGTTAAATCTAAGTTAGAGGTTAAAGCTCATGCTTTTTCTGCTACCGCACAACAAGCTATTGAGGCTGTTGGAGGCTCAATCGAAAAATTGTAATTAATTGTAATTAATGAAGAAGCTGTTTACTACTTTAAGTAATATTTGGAAAATTCAAGAATTGAAAGAGCGTATTGTATTTACGCTCATGATTCTTTTGGTTTATAGATTTGTATCTCATGTGGTGCTACCAGGTGTAGACGCAACTCTTTTAGGCAATAATGAAAAGTCTGGTCTTTTAGGTCTCTTGGATATGTTTGCCGGAGGTTCGTTTTCACGGGTATCTATCCTTGCCTTGGGTGTTATGCCTTATATTTCTGCCTCAATTGTAGTTCAGCTATTAGGTATTGCTGTTCCTTCATTCCAGAAAATGCAAAAGGAGGGTGAAAGTGGCAGGAAGAAACTAAATCAGATTACACGTTATCTAACCGTAGCCATTACCGCTGTTCAAGCTGTTGGTTATGTTAAAACACAAGTTCCTACAGAAGCAATCGTTATTGATCATACTTTATTTTATGTGATGGCAACATTCGTGTTGGCAGCAGGTACTTTATTTGTGATGTGGTTGGGTGAGAAAATCACCGATAAAGGTATTGGAAATGGTATTTCGCTAATCATTATGGTTGGTATTATCGCCAGATTACCAATCGCTTTATACCAAGAGATTACTTCAAGATTCGTTGGAGACGGTGGCTTAATTGCCCTTGTTCTTGAGATTGTGGCTTTATTTGCAGTAGTGATGTTCACCATCATGATTGTTCAGGGTGTACGTAAAGTACCAGTTCAATATGCAAAAAGGATTGTTGGTAACAGACAATTTGGTGGGGTAAGACAGTATATTCCTTTAAAAGTGAATGCTGCCGGTGTAATGCCGATTATCTTTGCTCAGGCATTGATGTTTATCCCTGGGTTCATTCCTCAGTTCTTTCCTTCTTTACAGAACACCTGGTTGATTCAGTTCAGTGACTATACTTCATTAGCGTATAGCTTAACTTTTGGATTTTTAATTATTGCATTTACATTCTTTTATACTGCAATTACCGTTAACCCTACTCAAATGTCGGACGATATGAAGAAGAACGGTGGATTCATTCCTGGTATCAAACCAGGTTTGGCTACCTCAAGCTTCATAGATGATGTTATTTCGAAGATCACCTTTCCAGGTGCAGTTTTCCTTGCCATCATTGCAGTGCTTCCTTCAGTAGCCGTTAAATTCGGTATCAAGTCTGAATTTGCCCATTTCTATGGTGGAACTTCATTGTTGATCCTGGTAGGTGTGGTATTAGATACTTTGCAACAAATTGAAAGTTATTTGTTAATGCGTCATTATGATGGTTTAATGAAAACAGGTAGAGTTACCGGTCGCACAGGAATTCCTGCTGCAGCCACGGGTAGCAACGCGGTGATCTAAAATATAGTATGTCTAAGATCTATTACAAATCTCCAGAGGAGATCGAGTTAATAAGAGAAAGTTCTTTACTTGTATCTAAAACTTTAGCTGAAGTAGCTAAGGTGATTGGTCCGGGCATCACTACAAAAAAATTGAATGACCTGGCTGAAACGTTTATCAAAGACCACGGAGCAATCCCGGCTTTCTTAAACTATAACGGCTTCCCATATTCACTATGTATTTCGCCTAATGAGCAGGTTGTTCATGGCTTTCCAGGCGAGTATGTGATACAGGAGGGGGACTTGATCTCCGTCGACTGTGGGGTCATTCTAAATAAATACTTCGGTGATTCTGCCTATACTTTTTCCATTGGTGAAGTAGATACAGAGAAACAGAAGTTAGTAGAGGTGACTAAAGAGTGTTTAAGACTTGCCATAGAGAAGGCTGTCGTAGGATCAAGGATCGGAGACGTAGGCTATGCTGTACAGGCTCATGCGGAGGCGAATGGATTTGGTGTAGTGAAGGAATTAGTAGGTCACGGAGTTGGTGTTCAATTACACGAAAAACCTGAAGTACCAAATTATGGTAAGAGGGGAAGTGGGATTAAACTGGAAGAGGGAATGGTGATCGCTATAGAGCCTATGATCAATGCAGGTACAGCGGGAGTTAAGTTCTGGTCAGACGGCTGGACAGTAACCAGTAAGGACAATAGGCCATCGGCTCATTTTGAGCATACGGTGGCAGTTAAAAAGGGTAATGCAGATGTTTTGTCGACCTTTTCAGTAATTGAAGAAGTTTTAAATAAAAAAAAGTAAATAATTAAATTTTTTTATTTAATTTTGCAACCCTGTTTAGTAGCAGCTAATTAAGTAAATATCAATATTATATGGCTAAACAAGCCTCAATTGAACAAGACGGTGTAATAAGAGAAGCACTATCCAATGCCATGTTCCGAGTGGAACTAGAGAATGGTCATGAGATAATAGCTCATATTTCGGGTAAAATGAGGATGCATTACATCAAGATTTTACCTGGAGACAAAGTCAAATTAGAGATGTCGCCTTACGATTTATCAAAAGGCAGGATTACTTATAGATATAAATAAAATGAAAGTTAGGTCATCAATTAAAAAACGTAGCGCTGATTGCAAGATTATTCGTCGTAAAGGTAAACTTTTCGTGATTAACAAGAAGAATCCAAAATACAAGCAACGTCAAGGTTAAGAAATTATTGATTGTGATGAAGATTGAATGTACAGGATACTCAATCTCGTTCATTCAGTTAATCAAACATTTAGTACAAATATGGCAAGGATATCAGGTATTGATTTACCAAGAAACAAAAGAGGCGAAATTGGTCTAACGTACATCTTCGGAGTAGGTAGATCAACTGCTCAACGTATTTTAACGGAAGCAGGTATCGATTTTAACAAGAAAGTACAGGATTGGTCAGACGATGAGTTATCGGCTATCCGTACCATCATCAACGACGGCGTAAAGGTAGAAGGTGCTTTGCGTTCAGAAGTTCAGTTGAACATTAAACGTTTAATGGATATCGGTTGTTACCGTGGATTACGTCACAGAAAAGGTTTGCCGGTACGTGGACAACGTACTAAGAACAACTCTCGTACACGTAAAGGCAAGAGAAAAACAGTTGCTAACAAGAAAAAAGCTACTAAATAAAATTAGTACTGAATAAGAATTATGGCTAAGAGTAAAAAAGTTACCAAAAAGCGTATTGTTGTGATTGAGCCTGTTGGTCAGGCACACATCAATGCTACTTTTAACAATATCATTGTTACTTTAACAAATAACAACGGTCAAACTATTTCATGGTCTTCTGCAGGTAAAATGGGATTCAAGGGTTCTAAAAAGAACACTCCTTATGCAGCAGGTCAGGCTGCATCTGATTGCGGTAAAGTAGCATTTGACTTAGGTCTTCGTAAAGTAGAAGTTTTTGTTAAAGGTCCAGGTTCAGGTCGTGAGTCAGCAATTAGAACATTGCAGATCTCAGGTATCGAAGTAACCTCTATCAAAGATATCACTCCGCTTCCGCACAACGGATGTCGTCCTCCTAAAAAGAGAAGAGTATAATAATTAATTTTTAAAGCTAAGAGTCTGTAGCTTAAGGCTGCACGATACTTTAAATCAAAAAACAATGGCAAGATATACAGGACCAAAGTCCAAAATCGCCCGTAAATTCAGAGAGCCAATTTTTGGCCCTGATAAGGTATTAGATAGAAAAAATTATCCTCCTGGACAGCACGGTGCTTCCAAAAGAAGAGGTAAACAATCCGAGTACGCAGTACAGTTAATGGAAAAACAGAAAGTTAAATATACTTATGGTGTATTAGAACGTCAATTCCGTAACTTATTCACCAAAGCATCTTCACGTGAAGGTATCACAGGTGATAACTTATTGCAATTATTAGAAGCTCGTTTAGATAACACAGTATACAGATTAGGTATTGCTACAACACGTTCAGCTGCACGTCAGTTAGTTAGCCATAAACACGTAACAGTTAACGGTGAAGTAGTAAACATTCCTTCATATCAATTAAAAGCTGGTGATGTTGTTGCAGTTCGCGAAAAGTCTAAGACTTTAGAAGCGATTACTAATTCAGTAGCAGGTAGAGTAATCAATAAATTCAATTGGTTAGACTGGAATGCAAGTGAATTGTCAGGTAAGTTCTTAACTTATCCTAACCGTGATGAGATCCCAGAAAATATCAAAGAGAACCTTATAATAGAGTTATACTCTAAGTAATATATTTAGTGAATTGCCTTCTGGGCAATTCACTTTATTTCATTACATAATTTTAATAACGATCTAAAAACATTATAAATGGCAATTTTAGCATTTCAGAAACCCGATAAGGTAATCATGCAGAAGTCAACAGATTTCGATGGTATATTTGAATTTCGTCCTTTAGAGCCCGGTTTCGGTGTAACAATTGGTAATGCCCTAAGAAGAATTTTACTTTCTTCATTAGAAGGTTATGCCATTACAAGTATTCGTTTTTCTGGCGTATCTCACGAGTTTTCTACAATGAAAGGTGTTGTAGAAGATTTGACGGAAATCATCCTTAACTTGAAACAAGTACGTTTTAAGAAAGTTGGTGATTCTGGTGATTCTGAAAAAGTTTTCATTTTAGTAAACGGGCAAGATCAGTTTACCGCTGGAGATATTACAAAATTCTCTAACAACTTCGAGGTTCTTAACCCTGATTTCGTTATTTGTAACATGGAAAAAACAGTGACTTTAGAGGTAGAATTGACTATCAATAAAGGACGCGGTTATGTTCCTGCTGAAGAAAATAAAATCAATGATGCTGTAGTTGGCGTAATCGCAATCGATTCGATTTTTACCCCAATGAAAAATGTAAAATACTCGATTGAAAACTATCGTGTTGAACAAAAGACAGATTATGAAAAATTAATATTAGAAATCTCTACCGATGGATCTATCCATCCGGAAGAAGCATTAAAAGAAGCTGCAAAAATTTTAATCCAGCACTTTATGTTGTTCTCTGATGAGAATTTAGTATTAGAATCTCAAGCAAAAGAAGAGACTAAAGAAGTGGATGAGGAAATTTTACATATGCGTAAAATCCTTAAAACCGAATTAGTTGATTTAGATCTTTCAGTACGGGCATTAAACTGCCTTAAAGCAGCCGATATCCGTACTTTAGCTGACTTGGTTTCTTATGATGTTGCTGATATGTTAAAATTCAGAAACTTCGGTAAAAAGTCATTGACTGAGATTCAGGAATTGGTTAAATCTAAAAGCTTATCTTTCGGTATGAACTTATCGAAATTCAAACTTGACGAGGAGTAATCAATAGTACCCTTAAAATAACAATATTGTTAATCGTGTATAATTCCCTCAGATAAAAATCAAAGAGACGGTATACACTGAATAAAATCAAAATGAGACACGGTAAAAAAAATAACCACTTAGGAAGAACAGATTCACATCGTAAGGCGATGTTGGCTAACATGGCTTCATCGTTAATTAAGCACAAAAGAATTCAAACTACTTTGGCTAAAGCAAAAGCTTTGCGTATGTATGTAGAACCTCTTTTGACTAAATCTAAATCTGATACTACACATTCGCGTCGTATTGTATTCGGTTACTTACAAGATAAAGAAGTTGTTACTGAATTGTTCCGTGATGTTGCAGCTAAAATTGCAAACCGTCCAGGTGGTTACACAAGGATCATTAAATTAAACAACCGTTTAGGTGATAATGCTGAGATGGCATTAATTGAATTGGTTGATTACAATGAAGTTTACGGTAAAGAAGTGGAAACTGCTGAGAAGAAAACTACTCGTCGTGGTAGAACTAAAGCTAAAAAAGCTGACGATACTACAGTTGAGGCTACTCCAGCAAAGGAAGAAGCAGCAGCTGAAACTAAATCTGAAGATAAAGGCGAATAATTTATTCCCTTATCATTATAAGGAAAACCCTGTCCGATTCGGATGGGGTTTTTTCTTTATAAAGAAATTTCTAATTGTTCTGGTCCAGGTAGACTGTGGTATCCCAATGCCTCCCATCATGTTTTAACAATCTGAAATGGTTGACTTCAAATGTTGCTTTAAAAGATCTTTTCTTGTAATAAGACATAATTTCCAGATATAGACTTTCGCTTAGGTCGCGGTAGGCAATAGTAAGATGTGGGTTTAAGGTTGTATAAGTATCTTTACTAAATGCCTTTGTAAGGATTTTTATCTTTTCATAGAAATCCTCGATTTGCCTGTTTTTTAAGGCGCTGATGTATACTGCTTTTGTATTTTGGAAGCCTAAATAATTGTTGAGGTGCTGTGTAAAAGGTTTGAAATTTCTGGCCTGGGTTAGGCAATGGATTAATCGATCTTCGTAGCTTTATTCTAAATCAGGTATAAACTTTAGCGTGATATGAACTGGTGGTCTCAATGCTTTGAATACATGAAATCTTTGGGAGCACCTTTCTGATTCGATCAATCGCAGTACTGAGTTTGTTTGGTGGAAGAATTGCAATTAAATAACGTTGTTTCATATAGCTAATTTAGTATTCATATTCAAAAGGGTATCTTTGTATCGTAATCCAATTTCATGTCAAATCAACTCCAATTACAGCGTTTTCAAGAACAACTCGCTGAAAGTATTTCTTTGAATACTTTTTTAAAGGTTTCCCTGGGCAATTATCGGGGAAATGATAAAGAATTAAAAAATGTTTATGTCCGCCGGGTAAAGATCAAACGTGCAGATATGCTTTCTTTTACTTACAGAAATAAAACCAGAGATATCGTTAAAAATTTCCCTATTGATGATGGCTGTACTATGGTAGGACATTTTATCAGTAATGACTTTAAAGTCTGCACTTTGTTCACGATGGGAAAAGAAGTGATTCTGGAACATGGCAAAAATCATGTCATTGCGATACGTGAAAGGGTATTGTCTGGGGACGGTAAGGCTGTACCAACCCTGGCACATAATAAGGAGAAGAAGCGGCTGATTCAGGCTGCTGGAAAACCTTATTTGCAAGAGTTGAAAATTACCGATGCTGATGGAAATGTTTTTAAAAATGCCCAGGATAAATACAAACAGATCAATCAATATGTGGAGATTTTAAGCTCATTGATTAAAGAACTTCCGCAGAACGGGATTAAAAAAGTGGTTGATATGGGTTCAGGAAAAGGTTATCTGACTTTCGCTTTATACGATTACTTCAATCAGGTATTGAAACTGGATACGAAAGTTACAGGGGTAGAATACAGGGATGATTTGGTGAATTTGTGTAATGGGATTGCTAAAAACTCAGGTTTCGAAGGACTTGATTTTGTGCCTGGGACTATTCAAGATTACGATGTAGCGGCAATTGATTTGCTAATTGCTTTGCATGCCTGCGATACAGCTACTGATGATGCGATTTATAAGGGTATTAAAGCTAACGCAGCTTTGATTGTCGTGGCTCCTTGCTGTCACAAACAAGTTAGAAGAGAAATGGATAAGCATAAAGTAAGGAATGAGGTTGCTGTGTTAACAAAGTATGGTATTTTCATGGAGCGCCAGGCGGAAATGGTTACTGATGCAATGCGTGCTTTAATATTGGAACACTATGGATATAAGACCAAAGTATTTGAATTTATCTCAGATGCACATACTCCTAAAAATGTATTGGTGGTGGGAGTAAAATCAGCTAAATTATCAGGCAAAGCACTGGAACAGAAACAAACAGAGATTAAACAGAAATTACACGAGACCAAAGCTTATTTTGGAATTGGCTACCATCATTTAGAGCGACTATTGAAGTTAGACCAGTGAAATGCGTCGGATTTCTGTCATCCTGTCACATTTTTGTAACAAGATTCGGACAGAAAATTACCTAATGATTGGAAAAATAGGAAATTTTCTGCCAAAACTCAATTGGCACATCCATTGTTAAACAAGAAATAATAAGAAATAAGATTCATAAACATAAACAGAGATAAATAGCATGTCAAAAATTATTGGTATAGACTTAGGAACAACAAACTCTTGCGTATCCGTAATGGAAGGTAACGAACCTGTAGTTATAGCCAACAGTGAGGGTAAGCGTACTACGCCATCCATTGTTGCTTTTGCAGAGAATGGTGAGCGCAAGGTAGGTGAGCCGGCAAAACGCCAGGCAATTACTAACCCAACAAAAACAATTTATTCGATCAAACGCTTTATGGGCAGCAGCTTTGCTGAAGTGTCTAAAGAAACTGGTCGTGTACCTTATAAAGTTGTTAAGGGCGACAACAATACACCACGTGTTGAGATTGACGACCGTAAATATACACCACAAGAAATTTCTGCAATGATTTTGCAGAAAATGAAAAAAACGGCTGAAGACTTTTTAGGTCATGAAGTAACAGAAGCAGTTATTACTGTTCCTGCTTATTTTAATGACGCACAACGTCAGGCTACTAAAGAAGCTGGTGAAATTGCTGGTTTAACAGTGAAACGTATCATCAACGAGCCAACTGCAGCTGCATTAGCTTACGGTTTGGATAAAGCACAAAGAGACATGAAAATCGTTGTGTTTGACTGTGGTGGTGGTACTCATGACGTTTCAGTATTAGAATTAGGTGATGGTGTATTTGAAGTAAAATCTACTGATGGTGATACTCACCTAGGTGGTGATGACTTTGATCACGTTATTATTGATTGGTTAGCCGCTGAATTCAAAAACGAGTATGGTATGGACTTGAATCAAGATCCAATGGCTTTACAACGTTTGAAAGAAGCAGCTGAGAAAGCTAAAATTGAATTGTCAAGCACAACTTCTACTGAGATCAACTTACCTTACATCACTGCTGATGCAACTGGTCCTAAACACTTGGTTAGAAACTTAAGCCGTGCTAAATTTGAGCAATTGGCTGCTGATTTGATCAAACGTACTATTGACCCATGTAAATCAGCACTGAAAAATGCAGGTTTGAAAACTAGCGATATCGATGAGATTATCTTAGTTGGTGGTTCAACTCGTATTCCTGCAATTCAGGATGCAGTTAAAGCTTTCTTTGGTAAAGATCCTTCAAAAGGTGTTAATCCTGATGAAGTGGTAGCTATCGGTGCTGCAATCCAAGGTGGTGTATTGACAGGTGAAGTTAAAGATGTATTGTTATTAGATGTTACTCCTCTTTCATTAGGTATTGAGACTATGGGTGGTGTAATGACTAAATTAATTGAAGCCAATACAACTATTCCTTCTAAGAAAGCAGAAACTTTCTCTACAGCAGCTGATAACCAGCCTTCAGTAGAGATTCATATCTTGCAAGGTGAGCGTCCAATGGCTGCTCAAAACCGTACAATTGGTCGTTTTATCTTAGATGGTATTCCACCAGCGCCACGTGGTGTTCCTCAAATTGAGGTTGCATTTGATATCGATGCAAACGGTATCTTACATGTAAGTGCTAAAGATAAAGCTACTGGTAAAGAGCAAAAAATCCGTATTGAAGCTTCTTCTGGCTTAACTGAAGAAGAAATCAAAAGGATGAGAGAAGAAGCAGAACAAAATGCAGATGCGGATAGAATCGCTAAAGAAGAAGCCGATAAAATCAACGGTGCAGATGCTTTAATCTTCTCTACTGAAAAACAATTGAAAGAATTCGGTGAGAAAATTTCAGCTGATAAAAAAGCGCCAATCGAAGCAGGTTTGCAAAAACTAAAAGATGCGCATGCAGCTAGAAACTTCGCTGATATCGATGCAGCTCAGGAAGAATTACAGAATGCATGGAATGCAGCTTCTGAAGAAATGTACAAAGCAGGTCAGGATGGTGCTCAACCAGAAGGTGCTGCTGGTGCTTCAGATGCTCAGCCTGCAGGTGGTGACGACGTTACTGATGTAGATTTCGAAGAAGTTAAAGACGATAAAAAATAAGCGTTAAGCTCATTTAAATAAAAAGGTGTTCTGTTCTTTCAGAGCACCTTTTTTTTATGCAGGTCACTTTTAAGATAATTGCCATAATTATCTGGTCGGATAAGCCCCGAATTTGCTTATAAACAAGAAAGGGATCCACATTATGGATCCCTTTCTTGTTTAACGTTACCAGTATTTAGTTCCAAAGATTTGATGGATATGCACCGTCTTTGATCAATTGGTCAATGCTTGCTTGTACAATTGGTTTATCTTCTTTGTAAGTTACACCAAACCACTGACTATCTGTAGGAATTACTTTGAAATCAGCAATTCTAGATTTTACCAGGTATTCAGCTACTAATGGAATGAAAAACTCTGATTTAGGGTTTTCTTTATTTTGTACAGCAAAATCTCTGAATAGTTCTTCTGTAATTTTGAATACTGCAGGCGTAAAGCCCCAGAAGTTCATCGATACGCGTGTATCTGGTGTTAATGGGTACTGAGTATCGCCTTCTTCGAAAACAATGGCGTCACCGTTCTTTAATACCTTTGTACGTTCTACAACTTCTTCAAGGATACCATTTTCGTTTACCTGACAAACACCTCTGGAAACAGATCCATATTCTGATAAAGTTTTGCCGATTTCATAACCGATCATTGAATAATTGCTATCGCTAACTTCTGTTGTTAAAAACTTAACCATTTTTTGGTAAGCATCTAAGCCATAGAAATCATCTGCATTTATGACACAGAAAGGTTCATTAATTGCAGTTCTACCAGCAAGAATTGCATGTGCAGTTCCCCATGGTTTTGATCTCTCAATTTCGATATCTACTCCGAATTGTTTAATGTTGAAGTTTTGGAAAACGTAATCTGTCTCGATTTTACCGTTTAATTTTGCTTCGAAAATTTCTTTGAAATCCTCAAGAAACTCTTCTTTAATAATAAATACAACTTTACCGAATCCGGCTTTTATAGCATCATATATAGAATAATCAATAATAGTTTCGTTGTTCGGGCCGAACCCGTCAATTTGTTTCATGCTGCCGTAGCGACTTGCCATCCCAGCTGCTAAGATTAATAAGGTTGGTTTCATGGGACTAAAATAATTAATATGTTTCTATTCAAGGTAAAATAATGGGTGTTTTTTGCATTTTAAGCATTAATATCCCGAATTATAGGTAGAATTCTATGGAATTAGAATCCAAAGATTCCTTTACCCCCTATATTTCGTGTTTTTTTGCCGGTTAACATTCCGAACAGCCCCCTAACAATTTCCTTGCCAATTTGCCGCGTGATGGTTGCACCCATTACTTGTTCTATGAGACTTTTTTCTTGTTTTTTAGTGCCCGTCGGGGTATTTTCAGCTGTTGTCGAATCAGTACTCAGCTGTTTATTGATTCGTTCAGTTAGGATTTCATAAGCGCTTTCCGGATCAATACTGGTTCCATACTTTTTATTCATTACACTGGATTGGACTAATACTTTATAATTCTCAATATTTAATGGCCCCATAATGGCTTTTGGAGGAGTAAGCATAGTAGCAGTTACTTCAGTTGGAATTCCTTTTTCATTTAATACGGTAATGAGTGCCTGTCCTGTACCTAGAGAGGTTAGTATTTTATCAATTTTATAAAAGTTAGAAGTGGGGTAGGTGTTTACGGTTTTCTTTAAGGCATCTGCATCATTAGGTGTAAATACGCGCAATGCATGCTGAATTCGGTTTCCTAATTGGGAAAGGACGCTTTCAGGAATATCACTTGGAGATTGCGTGCAAAAGAAGACGCCTACGCCTTTAGATCTAATGAGTCTGATGATGGTTTCAATCTGTTCTAAAAAGACTTTGGAAGAGTCTTTAAATAGTAAATGAGCCTCATCAATAAAGAATACTAATTTCGGTTGATCTAGATCACCTACTTCAGGAAGGGTATAAAATAATTCGGCTAGTAAACTGAGTAGGAAAGTGGAATATAATTTTGGCTGATTTTGTACATCTGAGATGTTTAAAAGAGAAATTGTTCCTTTTCCACCTGTTCTGACCAGGAGGTCCTCAATTTCAAAGGATGGTTCTCCAAACATTGCATTAAGACCTTGTTGTTCTATGGTGATGATCTTTCTCAGAATAGTTCCGGTCGTGGCTGAGGAGATACTGCCATAATCTGCCTTTATTTCATCTTTTCCGGGACCATCTGATAGATAGGAGATCAGTTTTTTAAAATCCTTCAGGTCAATAAGTGGTAGTTTGTGATCATCCGCATATTTAAAAATCACTGATAAGACCCCGGTTTGGGTATCATTTAGTTCCAAAATTTTTGCGAGTAATGTAGGACCAAATTCCAGGATGGTAGCCCTCATCTGTGCACCTAATTTCCCAGAAAGTGAATAAGGTTCTATGGGGTAGCCGGTTGGAACGAAAGGTTTATTTAGCATTTTTGCTCTTTCCTCGACTTTTGGATTGCTTTCTCCGGCTTGATATAATCCAGAAAGATCTCCTTTTACATCCAACATAAAAACAGGAACACCCGCATCAGAAAGTTGCTCTGCCAGGAGTTGTAAGGTCCTGGTTTTTCCGGTACCAGTGGCACCAGCAACAAGACCATGTCGGTTCATCATGTGTAAATAGAGATTTACTTCCGCATCTGCCAGCACCTCACCATCTAGGATGCCAGCTCCCAAATAAATAAAGGAACCTTTAGGGGGATATGCTGCTTTAACTTTTTCTATAAAACTTTGCGTTTGATCAGTCATGGATAGAAAATTATAGGGTTTTGAGCTAGATATGCCCATCTTACTTTTCTAAAAATAGGAAATTAAATTAAAACAAAAGGGTGTCTGTTTCAGCAGACACCCTTTTAAATTCGTTCAGAAGAATTTGAATTTATTTGGAATATTTAAAATCGTGATCTTTTTCGATGTTCAATAAAGAGTGGTAAATCAAGCTGATGACATTATCTACGTCTTCTTTATGAATCATTTCTACTGTAGTGTGCATATAACGTAGTGGCAGAGAGATTAAAGCAGATGGAACACCACCATTAGAATATGCAAATGCATCCGTATCTGTACCAGTAGACCTAGAAGAAGCCTGACGTTGGAATGGAATGTTATTTTTCTCAGCAGTTTTGATCAATAATTTATTCAAGTTGGTTTGTACCGCAGGAGCGTATGAAACTACCGGTCCCCTACCACAAGCTAAATCACCCTGTGTAATTTTATTGATCATTGGTGTGCTGGTATCATGTGTAACGTCAGTAACAATGGCTACATGAGGTTTAATTCTGTCAGCAATCATTTCCGCACCACGTAAGCCAATTTCTTCTTGCACTGAATTCACAATATATAAAGCGAAAGGAAGTTTTTGTTTGTTCTCTTTTAATAAGCGAGCAACTTCCGCAATCATAAATCCGCCAGCTCTGTTGTCTAGAGCCCTTCCCACATAGTAACGATCATTTAACACCATGAATTCGTCTTCGTAAGTGATCACACAACCTACATGGATACCCAAGACTTCAACTTCATCTTTAGAAGTACATCCGCAATCAAGGAAGATGTTTTTTAATGCCGGAGCTTCTTCTTTTTCGCCACTTCTCGTATGAATCGCAGGCCATCCGAATACTGCTTTAACCATTCCTTTATCAGTATGGATATTTACTCTTTTTGATGGAGCAATCTGGTGGTCAGATCCACCATTACGAATAACGTAGATTAAACCTTCAGGAGTAATGTAATTTACAAACCAGGAAATTTCATCAGCATGTGCTTCAATTACTACTCTGTATTCTGCTTGGGGATTAATTACACCAACCGCAGTACCATAGTTATCGATAAAACTCTCATCAATATAAGGCTTTAGATAGTCTAACCATAACTTCTGACCAGGATATTCAAAACCTGTTGGAGATGGATTATTGATATATTCTTCAAAAAATTGGAGTGACTTTTTAGTAACTACAGAAACGTGTTTCTGTTTATCGTCTTTCTTTTTTGTCATTTGATGTTTCTTTAAAACGTATATTAAGCGGTATAGTGCTTTAGCCGAACAAATATATAAACTAGGGGCTAAGCAACAAGTTAATTGTTGAGTTGTAACTGCATGATGACAAATTCTAAGCCGGTTTTGTTAAATCGTTCTTGAGTTTCTGCAAATCCAAATTTCGAATAAAATGGGATTGCAGTACTGCGGGCATTACACCATAGTATCGTAGCACCCAAAACACTAACAAAACTAATGAGATGCTGTAATAGCAAACTGCCGTAGCCCTTTCCCTGAAATTCAGGAACTGTAGCAAACTTTCTAAATTGATAAATCCTGGCTTCATTAAAGAGTGAAACCACAGAAACCAGCTGATCATCCGCAAATAAACCAAAATGTAATCCATTCTGATCATTTTCCAGTTTTACAGTATCATAAGGTTGATTGGGATACATAGCGGTATGTCTGATTCGCCAGGTCAGATCCGGTCTGATTTGCTCGATATGAATTTCTTTCATGAGGGCTTAGCGTTCAAATTTATTGTTGTAAAACTTATAAATGGAAATGTTAAGCAGGATGATGGCAAAGGATCCAAAGCAGAATAAAGGCCATTGTCCACTATCCCAAAGCCATAATCCTAGTGCAGATCCTACGGCAGCCCCTACAAAACTTACCGACATAAATACTGTATTAAGACGGTTTCGTGCTTCCGGTATTAAAGCATAGATTCTGGTTTGATTGGTGACATGAATGGCCTGTTGGCCAATATCGATTAAAATAATTCCGATGATAAATAAGTAAAGCTGACCACCAGTATAGTAAAATGCTGCAATGCTCAGGGCCTGTAAAATTAGTCCGATTAATATGTTTTTACGTGGATTACTGCCAGTACTCAATTTACCTACCAATGGAGCGGCCAGGGCGCCAGCCGCGCCGGCAATTCCGAATAAGCCAATTTGTAGGGTTTGGAAGTTAAAGGGTGGGTTGGCGAGAAAAAGGACCATTGTAGTCCAGAATGCACTGAGGACACCAAAGGCCAAAAAATTGATCATTGCAGCCTCTCTCAATATAGGCTCTGTTTTGATATAGTGCCACATTGAAGCCATTAATTCAGTATAAGTTCCTTTAAAAGAAGGTCGGCTTAAGGGAAAACGTTTTGCCATGAGTATCATCAATAAAGTACATATGCCAGCGGCGATAAAATACATGGTTCTCCATCCCCATAAAAAGGCGATACTCCCACTGATTGATCTGGAAGCAAGAATTCCTATCAGCAAACCACTGGTAATGATACCTATGGTTTCTCCACGTTTTTCATCGGAGCTCAGGTTAGCAGCCATGGGTAAGATCAATTGTGGTACGACAGAGCTAGCACCGATCAATACACTAGCGATTTGGAGCAGTAAAAAACTGTGAGAAATGGCCGCGAGGAATAAGGATGCGACAGCCATTCCTGTGATGATTAAGATCTGTTTTCTGCGCTCAAACATGTCACCAAGTGGGACTACTAAAAATAATCCTAGTGCGTAACCTGCCTGTGTAAGGTAAGTGACCATGCCAGCATGGCTCTCCGAAACCTTAAATTCCTGGGCGATCAAGATCACCAGCGGCTGACAATAATAAATGTTTGCTACAATAAGCCCGGTACAAAAGGCCATGAGCATTACATCTGTGCGACTCAGTTTCATGACTTATAAAGGAATATTTCCGTGTTTTCTACGTGGAGCATTGACCACTTTATTTTCCAGCATTTTAAATGCTTTGATTAATTTAATTCTCGTTTGCGCAGGTTCGATTACCTCATCCACAAAACCACGTTCTGCAGCCCGATAAGGATTGGCAAAAGTCTCAGAATATAGCTTTTCTTTTTCCAGCCATTTTTCTTCAGGGTTTTCTGCAGTAGCAATTTCTTTCTTGAAAATGATCTCTGCAGCTCCTTTAGCTCCCATTACTGCGATCTCGGCAGTAGGCCATGCATAGTTCATATCTGCACCAATATGTTTGGAGTTCATGACATCGTAAGCACCGCCGTAGGCCTTTCTGGTAATCACAGTTATACGGGGTACGGTAGCTTCACTAAATGCATATAACAATTTTGCACCGTTATTAATTATGCCATTCCATTCCTGATCGGTGCCTGGAAGGAAACCCGGTACATCTTCAAATACCAGTAGAGGAATGTTGAAACAATCGCAAAAACGAACAAAGCGTGCTGCCTTAGTCGAAGCATGATTGTCTAATACACCAGCAAGATAAGCAGGTTGATTGGCAACAATACCAATACTTCTTCCAGCCAGACGGGCAAAACCAACCACTATATTTTCTGCATATTCTCTATGGACTTCTAAAAAGCTGCTGGAATCTGCCACTTCTTCTATGACAGACCTGACATCATAAGGTTGATTTGCGTTGACAGGCATCAGGGTATTTAAAGAAACACGCTCCTCATTTGTCGCTTCATAAGGAAGGGAAGCAGGTATCTCTTCACAATTCTGAGGCATATAACTCAGTAATCTTTTTACGTGATTAATGGCATCGAGCTCATTTGCACAAGCAAAATGTGTGACACCAGATTTGGTAGCATGGGTGCTGGCACCGCCTAGTTCTTCAGAAGTCACCAACTCATGTGTGACCGTTTTTACCACATTTGGTCCGGTTACAAACATGTAAGAGGTATTTTCGACCATTAAAATGAAATCAGTAATTGCAGGGGAGTAAACAGCTCCACCAGCACATGGGCCCATGATCGCAGATAGCTGGGGGATTACTCCCGAAGCTTGTACGTTTCTGTAAAAAATATCCGCATATCCGCCAAGAGAAACGACACCTTCCTGAATTCTTGCCCCGCCACTATCATTTAATCCAATAACAGGAGCACCATTTTTCAGGGCCATATCCATGATTTTGCAAATCTTCTCAGCATGGGTTTCTGAAAGTGAGCCACCAAAAACAGTAAAATCCTGTGAAAATACATAAACCAGGCGACCATTGATATTTCCATAACCTGTTACCACACCATCTCCCAGATATATTTCCTTTTCCATTCCAAAATCTGTACTTCTATGGGTGACCATCATACCGATTTCTTCAAAAGAGTTTTCATCCATTAAGAAATGAATTCTTTCTCTTGCAGTAAGTTTACCTTTTTTATGCTGGCTTTCTATTCTTGCTGCACCACCACCTTTATGGGCCTGTTTAACTTTATCCTGAAGTAAATCTATTTTGGTTTTCATTAGAATATTTTTGGTTATCGTATGGTTGATTGTCTTTTGATTTGCCCTAAAACGCAGAATCTCAGTTGTATGTAGATTTTAAGGTCATCATTTAACTGAGATTGGTTTCTGCTATAATGATTTTGTAAAATAGCAATATTAATTAAAAAAGAATCTAATTACCAACGATACTGTAATCTGGCGGTAAATACGTCATCTTTAAGGTCTTTGGTGTAAAGGGGCAATTGTGTATCATCATTAACTACATGTTCATTATATAAGGTTAATTTTAAGCGTCCATTCATCATATAAGTAAGGCCATAACCCAAGGTACTAAACTTAATATCTCCAGATGTGGTATTGGTATTTGGAGCGCCAATTTCTCTTTCTGACACATGGATATTGGGGTCATAAACATCATAAGCAAGCAAAGCGTTGAATTTAGATTTTCCGATCCGTTGCGTTAACCAGAAATAATAACCATTGAAATCACGAAGGTAAAGGTCTGTAGTTGGCTGAGCAGAGAAACTCATACTGGCGGCAGGGCCTGTAATCTTATCAGAACCAGCAACACCAGGTTGTTTTCCTGCTACATATTCAGCTTTAAATGAGGTGGTACCAAAAGAATTGTCGTATTGCAATTGGAGATTTGCACCATAATAATCCCGGTTGGCATAGTCATTCACATGACTTGGTTTGGTATCCTTGATATAACCATTGCCATTTCTGACAAAAAATGTTTCTGTGTCACTACGCACATAACCTTTGTAGTAGGAAGCACCAAAGCCTAAATGTAATTTTTTATTCGAAAGACTGTCAAATTTGAAACCTAAGTTTGCTACAATGTCTTTTTTCGAATCATAATCCCTGGCGGTTAAACCTGCACCATTAATCACTGCAATATCCGCAGTTAAGAAACTTAATGGTTTGTAGTCAGGCTTAAAAGTGATCATGGCACCAAGGTCACGCTCTCTAGGCATCAATGTTTGGAAAACTCTTGCACGTTCCGGGAAGTCTCTGTATCCTGAAGAATAAACGATAGAGTGACCAAATGGCCGGTTAAATAAACCTGCAGTGAAAAGTAATTCTTTGGTTTTTTCCTGGTGAAACTGAATAAAAGCATCCATTAATTGTACGCCGTTTTGGGTAGCGTCAATCTGAAACACAATACTAGAGTATTTATCGGCGCGATCGATTTTCAAACGACCCCTTCGGATCATAAATCTGGAGTCAGAATTTTTTGTAAAATCTCCTCCGGAAAAAGAACTGATTCCAGCAGATTCCGCCCATTGGAACTGTGTTTGAAGATACCCTGTGATGTTTATTTCGTGTGGGGCATAGGAAGAGGGGGCGTTATTGCTTTGTGCCAGGACCATGAAAGGAACAAGCATGAAAATGAATAATATTAATTTTCTCATGAATAAAATTAGAGGATTTTAAGCAGGCTAAATTACGGTTAATGCTTCGTTTTTCGATGGAACCCCCAGTTTTTTAAATTTAATCTCTTGTTTTTGAGCGGAATACGAACTAAATTACATTTTTTTTACATGACAATTTGTTAGTTCGCCTTTTTTGGAGCTATTTTTGAAAAGTTAACCATGAATTAAATTATCAGAATGTCACTACGGAAATACCGTCTTTTAATCATCTTTACTTTTCTAGGCATTTTTTGTGTCAAGATGATGATTTCTGGTGCGCCCGTATTTTTTAGTGATATCCAAAAGGAAAGCATTCAGCTCGTGATCATGCAGATCGAAGTTGAGCATAGCGCCGACGGAGATAGTGGTAAAGCCAAAGTAAACTTATTAGATTATAAAATGATTGATAACCATTATACAATGGATTTCAATGCTGTTTTGAGTCATTTTGGCATTAGTAACAGTTATATCGATCATTTTAAGAGGCATGTTGATCCTTTCCATCCCTCTGTACCGACGCCTCCTCCCAACCATTGCTAATTTATTCGCATAGTTAATCCGTTATAGGGATAGCTGTGCAATTTTTTAAATTAGTTTACAAGAATTAAAACATTGTTTTATGCAAAATGGAAGCTCAATCTTTTCAAGATTGGAAGTGAAGAAGTATATCTTAAAAAATAACTTAAAGCGTGATTTGCCATCCAGTATCGTCGTGTTTTTGGTGGCTTTACCTTTATGTTTAGGGATAGCCCTGGCCTCAGGGGCACCGTTATTTGCCGGTTTGGTAACCGGTATCGTGGGCGGTATTGTAGTTGCAACTATCAGTGGTTCGCAATTGAGTGTAAGTGGTCCGGCAGCAGGACTGACAGCAATTGTGCTTGGCGCAATTAGCCAACTAGGTGCTTATCAGACCTTCTTACTGGCCGTAGTACTGGCTGGAGTCATGCAGATGATCCTTGGATTATTAAAAGGCGGAATGATTGGAAACTATTTCCCATCCAGTGTAATTGAAGGAATGTTAGCAGCGATTGGGGTAACCTTAATCTTGAAACAACTTCCTCATGCTTTAGGGGTAGATTCAGACTTTTTTGGTGATCAGAGCTTTTTTCAGGGAGACGATCAAAATACTTTTTCTGCTATTGGGAATGCTTTTAGTCATTTTACATTAGCTGCAATTGTGATTAGCGGATTGTCTATTGCAGTATTATTGATCTGGCCAAAGTTGAAAAAAGTAAATGTAATTCCGGCACCACTTGTGGTAGTAGTTCTGGGGATTATATTAAGTATTGCTTTCCAGGGAACTGGGTATGCATTGAATGCAGGTCAAATGGTAGAAATTCCGGTAGTTAACGGATGGTCTGAATTGACAGGTTTACTAACGATGCCAGATTTTTCCGCGATTTCCGATAGTAAAGTATGGGTGGTTGCTGCAACAATAGCAGTAGTAGCAAGTTTGGAAACTTTATTAAGTATTGAAGCTGTCGATAAAATTGACCCGGTTAAGAGAGTTTCTCCAACTAATAGGGAATTAATAGCACAAGGTGCCGGCAATATGGCCAGCGGTATGTTGGGAGGTTTACCTTTAACTTCCGTAATTGTAAGGAGTTCTGCAAATGTGAATGCAGGTGGAAGAACAAAAATGTCTGCGATTTTTCATGGAGTATGGTTACTTTTGTCCTTCTTATTTATACCGGGTGTCATCAATATGATTCCTTTAGCCTGTTTGGCAGCGATCTTATTGGTAACTGGTTATAAATTAACACGTATTGCTTTATTCCAACATATGTACCATAAAGGCTGGGACCAGTTTGTACCGTTTGTAGTCACGATTATAGCCGTGTTATTAACCGACCTGTTAAAAGGTGTGGCTGTAGGGATGCTATTCTCTATTTTCTACTTGCTACGTACGAATATGCGTAACCCATTCTTTTACAAGATTCAGGAAGAAGGGAACAAGAAAAATCTTCGCATTAAATTGGCTGAAGAAGTTTCATTTTTAAACAAAGCCGCCATTCAGGTGATGCTGAACAATATCCCCAAAGAAACAAATGTCATTATCGATGGAACGAACTCCAGGTATATTGATCCCGATGTATTGGAAACGATTTTCAATTTTAAGCACAATGCTTATACAAAAGGAACGATAGTGGTATTAGAGAACATTAAAAAACAATATACTGTGCCAAAACTGGACAGTAAAATTATAGAAGAAATTAACAATTAATTATTATGTGCGCAAAATTAGAACAACAAGATAGAAATCAAATTACATACGAAGGTTTATTACAAGGGAACAAAGACTGGGTGGCAGCCACTTTATCAGAAGACCCTAAATTTTTCGAACGTTTATCAGCAGGACAAAAACCACCAATTTTATGGATCGGTTGTTCAGATAGTCGTGTTCCTGCGAACCAGATTACCAATACCAATCCTGGTGATATCTTTGTACACCGTAACATTGCGAATGTGGTGGTGCATACTGACATGAATATGTTAAGTGTACTGGATTATGCGGTTAACGTTTTAGAAGTAGAACACGTAATCGTTTGTGGTCATTATGGTTGTGGCGGTGTAGATGCTGCAATGGGTAATAAACAATATGGAATTATCGATAATTGGTTGAGAAACATTAAAGATACTTACAGATTGCATTACCATGAACTGGATATGATCACTGACAAAAAGAAGAGAAGTGAAAGATTAGTGGAGCTGAATGTCATTGAAGGTGTTTTTAACCTGACCAAAACCTCTATTGTTCAAAATAGGTGGGCTAATGGTAAGAAGCTAAGCTTACATGGCTGGGCATATAGTCTGGAGAACGGATTTATTTCAGATCTGGGAGTTACTTGTGAGAACAATAGTACTTTGAATTCCGTTTTTAGAATGGATGGAATTGATAAAGCCAAATAATTAAAGATGAGATAAAAGGTTGTGTTGAGCAACCATCTTTAAGTAAAAAGCGGAGGCCCTGAATGGAACCTCCGCTTTTTTATTTCAGGAATGTTAACCACCTCCTTATTACGAGTATTAGTCGTTAGACAAGAATGGGTAACGGAAATCTTTAGGTGGATCAAAAGTTTCTTTGATCGTACGTGGAGAAACCCAACGTAAAAGATTGATCATTGAACCTGCTTTATCATTGGTTCCTGAGCCTCTGGCACCGCCAAATGGCTGCTGACCAACAACTGCACCTGTACATTTATCATTAATGTAGAAGTTACCAGCCGCATTTCTCAAACGATGCGTTGCTTTTTCAATTGCATAACGATCCTGTGCAATCACTGCACCTGTTAAGGCATAAATTGAAGTACTGTCAACGATGTCTAAAATTTCGTCGAATTTATCATCATCATAAACAAATAATGTCAATACCGGACCAAACAGTTCTTCGCACATGGTCACATATTTAGGATCCTGAACTACCAATACCGTTGGCTCAATGAAGTAACCTTTAGATTTGTCATAGTTACCGCCAGCAATAATTTCTACACTGCTATCTTTTTTAGCCTCATCAATGTATTTCGCCAGTTTGTCGAAAGAATTTCCGTCGATTACCGCATTGATAAAGTTACCGAAATCTTCAGTTCCACCCATTTTGAATTCAGCAAGATCACGTAGCATATATTCTTTTACTTTAGGCCAAATGCTCTTAGCTACGTATACACGCGAAGCCGCAGAACATTTTTGTCCCTGGTATTCGAAAGCACCACGGATGATTGCTGTGCTAGAAGATTCCGCTTCTGCCGAACCATGAACAAGGATAAAATCTTTACCACCTGTTTCTCCAACAATACGTGGATAAGTTTTGAATTTATGAATGTTATTTCCAATGGTTTTCCAGATGTCCTGGAATACGCCAGTTGATCCAGTAAAGTGGATACCAGCAAAATCCGGGTGGTTAAAGATCACTTCACCTGCTTCCGGACCTGAAACATATACGAGGTTAATTACACCATCTGGTAATCCAGCTTCTTTGAAAATCTGCATCAATACATTTGCAGAATAAATCTGTGTATTTGCAGGTTTCCAAACAATCACGTTCCCCATCATAGCAGCTGAAGCAGGTAAGTTACCTGCAATTGCCGTAAAGTTGAAAGGTGTTAAGGCAAATACAAAACCTTCTAATGGGCGTTGCTCTACTCTATTCCATGATCCTTTAGGTGAAACCGGAGGTTGTTGTTTATAGATCTCCGACATGTAACTTACGTTAAAACGAAGGAAGTCGATCAGCTCACAAGCCGAATCAATCTCTGCTTGATAAGCATTTTTTGATTGACCCAACATCGTTGCTGCGTTTAATTTATAGCGGTATGGACCAGCGATAAGATCAGCAGCTTTCAGGAAGATCGCTGCACGGTGTTCCCATGCTAAATTTTCCCATTTTGATTTTGCTGCCAAAGCAGCATCAATAGCCTGACTTACATGTTCCTTTGTTCCTTTGCTGTAATCAGCAAGAATGTGCTGATGGTCGTGTGGAGGAGTCGCAGTTCCTTTATTTTCAGTATGGACTTCCTTTCCGTTAATGTACATCGGGATGTCAATTTTTTTAGAGCGGGCTTCGGTAATTGCGGCCTTCAAAAGTTCACGTTCTTTACTTCCTGGCGCATAACCTAAAATAGGCTCGTTAACCGGAGTGGGTACGTTAAAAAATCCTTTAAGCATGATATAAAATATTGTTTGTACAAAGATAGCCTTTTATTTTGTTGCCCGGTAACCCTCAATATGTATAAACTTCATGCTTTACGCGCTATAATTCTTATTTTTGAAGCGCAGTATGATAAAATACCTACGCTATCTGTTATTTCCTTTTTCCATCCTATATGGCATTGTAGTTTTTGTGAGAAACAAGCTCTATGATATAGGCCTGTTTAAAGCCACAGGCTTTGATATTCCAATCATTTGTGTGGGAAATCTAGTGGTTGGCGGATCAGGAAAAAGTCCTGTGACCGAATATCTGGTACGTCTCTTTCCAGACCGGAAAATCGCCATTTTAAGCAGGGGTTATGGTCGCAAGACGAAAGGCTTTATTCTGGCAAATGATCAGGCTACAGCCGAAACCATCGGAGATGAACCTATGCAATTCTATCGGAAATTTCCCCAGGTTACGGTGGCTGTTTGTGAGGATCGGGTATTAGGCGCCAGACAATTGGAGAAAGACCATGACCTGATTATTCTGGACGACGCTTATCAACATCGTGCCATTCGCGCAGGTTTCTATATCTTACTATTTGAATTTGAAAAATTATTGAATTTTCAATTTCTTTTGCCGGCAGGGAACCTGAGGGAAAGCTTCTCTGGATATAAAAGAGCTCAATCCATTCTGATTACTAAATCTCCGGAAGTTGTAAATCCGAAAGATGCGGAAAAATGTTTGCGTAAATTTGAAGATAAATGGCAAAAGGAAGCCTTGTTTTCTTCGCTGTCCTATCAGGAACTGGTTCCCTTAATTTCAGGAGAAAATCGTTTATGCGAGTCTATTACTAAAAATACAAATGTGTTTTTATTGACCGGAATTGCCAATCCAAAGCCGCTATTACAGTATTTAGGACAATTTACCTCTCATATCCTCCACCATGATTATCCAGACCATTATCGCTTTTCAGTGCAGGATGTGGATAAACTATTAAATGATTTTAGAAATGACCCCGCTGCGGAAAAGATCATCATCACAACAGAAAAGGATGCGCAACGTTTATTAGATGATACTTTAAAAGAATTACTGTTAAATTTACCAATCTTTTATTTGCCTGTAAAAATTGGGTTAAGCGCAAAAGATAAAATTATATTTGATCAAAAAATTATAGCTTATGTTTCAAGTCATACACGAAACCGTTGAATATCTAAAACGTAAAACGAATGATTTCCAGCCAGAAATCGGTATCGTTTTAGGTACTGGCCTTGGTGGATTGGTGGGGGAGATAGAAGTATCACATCAATTGATGTATTCCAATATCCCTAATTTCCCAATCTCTACATTGGAATTCCATTCTGGTAAACTGATCTTTGGTACCTTGAACGGAAAAAAAGTGGTGGCTATGCAGGGAAGATTGCATTACTATGAAGGATATAGTATGCAACAGATTACTTTTCCTATACGCGTGATGAAAGCTTTGGGAATTGCTCATCTTTTCGTCTCCAATGCTGCAGGATCTTTAAATCCTGATTTCAAAAAAGGTGATCTGATGATTATTAATGACCACATCAATCTACAACCTGAAAGTCCATTGCGTGGAAGAAATGATGCAGATATGGGACCACGCTTCCCGGATATGAGTCAGCCGTATCAAAGGTCCTTAATTAAAACCGCGCTACAGATTGCAACAGATCATGGGATTGTATGTCATCAGGGTGTATATGTTGCAGTGACCGGCCCAAACCTGGAAACTAAAGCAGAATATAAATATTTAAGAATTATAGGTGGTGATGCAGTTGGAATGAGCACGGTTCCAGAGGTCATTGTGGCAAAGCACATGAGCATTCCGGTTTTTGCCATTTCTGTATTAACGGATGAGGGATTTCCAGAAGAACTACAAGCGGTAAGCCTGGAAGAAATCATCGAAACTGCAAGAATTGCAGAACCAAAAATGACAAAAATACTGAGTCAATTAATCTCAACTTTATAATGTATAAAAGCATTGCCTTATTTGTTTTTTGCTTTTTCCTTATGGGGACTGGGCAGTTGTTTGCCCAGGACCTAAAGACGAAGGTAAATGATAATAAATTACTTGATTCCTTAAGGAAGAAAGAAGAATCAGGGCTGGATTCTGTGATTTTTACTTCCCGGTTCATTAGGTATACTACTTTGAAATTGACAAAAGATAGTATTCAAACCTTACCACTAGACACCACGCTTGCCGGCTTTCAAAATTTTAGTATGATTGCCCAGCCTAGAAGACCAACTGTAGGTACAGGAAACTTGGGCCTGGCTGCAATGCCTATGTTGTTTGAACCTTCAAAAACCATTGGATTTGATGCAGGCTTTCATTCCCTGGATTTTTATGCCATTGGTCAGGACGATATCAAATATTATCAGGCCAGAACACCATATACTAATCTTTACTTTATTTCTGCAGGGGAGACTGAAGCGATCTTCAAAGTAACCCATTCTCAGAATATCAAAAGAAACTGGAACATAGGAGCGAATTACAATAGAATTGGTGCCAATGGTTATTACCCAAGACAAAGAGGAGATCATTTAAATGCGGATATTTTTAGCTGGTATCAAAGTCCGAATAAGCGATACAATCTATGGGTAGCCGCAATCTTTAACACCCTGAAAGCACGTGAAAACGGATCTATTTACAATGATAACATTTACGGAAAGAATAACAATTCTTTTGGTTTAGACCATTTATCTGAAGGAGTGCGTTTGACAGACGCCGGACATATTTATCGCTCAAATTCATTCATGATCAAACAAACCTATTTTGTTGGAAGAATCGATAGTCTGGCTCAGGAAATTTCAGATAAAATTCTACCGACGAATAAAATAGCTTATACTTTTAAATACAATACCAACGCTTATACTTTTCACAAAACTTCTTTGGATGATCATACCGCTATTCCTCCAGGGATAGCAGATCTTTCGTTTACCTACGACAGTACCCGCTACATGAATGTGCAAAATGAGTTTATGTACAGTTTTTTCCTTCGTGGAAAAGGCAATTCCATCATCAAGAATGAGCTGAAGTTGGATGCAGGAATTAGACACGACTTCTATAAATATCATCAGGGCGTATATTATCCTGACAAAATAGCAACCTATTATAATTACAACTCCACTTTTCAAAATATTACATTACTGGGCTCTGCAGGTTACAGATTTAGTAACCGAATCGATTTGAATCTGGATCTTCAGCAAATCTTTCAGGGAAGAAATATTGGAGATTTTCTTTATGAAGCAAAAAGTAATGTCCTTTTGAGTAGATCAGTTGGACGGATTGTTTTGGGAGGATATTTCCAGAATAAATCTCCTGAAGAAATTTATAACCGCTATTTCGGAAACCATTACAATTGGAAAAAGGATTTTAATCGTACTAAAACCATCAATCTGTCCTTTAAATACCTTAATGAAAAACTCAATTTTGAGGCTGGTGCAGAGTATTTTAGGATCAGCGATTATCTTTACTTTACTGCGGCTAATCCAAAACAGCTACCACTCGATAGTACTTTCTATGCGGAACTGGCAAACAATATTGAACCAGCACAACTGAACGCAGTAAATCTCCTGAAGATTACAGTAGGTAAAAAACTGAAGTTCGGTAAATTTAATCTGGACAGTTACTTAGTTTACCAAAAAACAGATGAGCCAAATATTTTGAGGACGCCAGAATTGTATGCCTTTGCGAGTTTCTTTTTTGACCACACCTTCTTCAAGGCCTTGAAAACAAACGTTGGATTCGATATTCGATACAATACCGCTTATAAAAATTATTCATATTCGGCGCCGGCTGGACAATTTTATGTTGGACAACCCACCGTTTTCGAATCCACACCAATCGTGGATGTCTGGCTGAAAGCCAGCCTGAGAAAAGCAAATGTGTTTGTGAAAACAGATTATGCCAATCAAGGTTTATTCTCAAAAGGATACTATTCGGTAAATCGTTATCCAATGATGGATCGTGTTCTTGTTAAATTTGGTGTAAGCTGGAGTTTCTACGACTAACTGGGATGTTTTCCTCAGCAATCAATCTCATGCTAGCAACTCTTTAAGTTTTCTGCGGCTTTTTCTTTGCCGCAGGAAACAATACATTATTCAGAATCAGTCGGTAACCTGCTGAATTTGGATGGAGGTTCAGATCTGTAGGCGGGTCACCTACTGCATGTTGATAATCCTCAGGATCGTGCCCCCCGTAAAAGGTAAACTGTCCTTTGCCAATTTCCCCGTTCAAATACCTCACTTCTTCCGCACCTTTATTTTCTCCCAAAACAGTAATGTTTGGCTTCACCAACGATTTCCGGAAAGCAGTGGTCTGCCCCATAAATCCTTTGATCACCTTTTCATGATTTTGTGTCAGCATAGTAGGTACAAGATCCCATTTTGCGGAAAAGTCAAACAGCGTGAAAAAATCATTGCTCTGGATTAAAGTTCTGGTCTGAGTGGCATCAATATCCGAAAATTCGTAATTATTAGGATTGTTATCCAGTTTAAAATCTTTAAACGCAAAAGTCTTATTGTAGTCTATTTTAGATTGTGCCTGTGGATCTGCGCTATCCCCGTCAAACATACTTTCACAAATGTCTACACCTTCAGCACTCAGTGCAATGTCGTAACTATCCGTTGCCGAGCACATGGCGAATAAAAATCCACCTCCGGCACAAAATTCCTTTATTCTTTTAGCCACTGCAAGTTTCATCTCTGAAACTTTAGCAAACCCATTTCGTTTAGCTGCAGCCTCCTGGATTTTAACATCTTCCCGATACCATCCTGCATTCCGGAAGGCACTCCAGAAACGCCCATATTGCCCGGTAAAATCCTCATGATGTAAATGTAGCCAGTCGTAACCAACAAGTTTATCTTTTAATACCTCATCGTCATAAACTACATCATACGGAATCTCCGCATACCTAAGTACCATCGTTACCGCATCATCCCAGGGGAGCTTACTTTTTGGAGAGTAAACCGCAATTTTTGGTGATTTCTCTAATTTTACCATCTCCATATTTACCTCAGGATCACTGATCTCATTGAGGATAGCTGTCACCTTTCCATCGGCAAGAATCTGATAGGAAACCCCACGGGTTTTACACTCATCCTCGATATTTTTATGATATTGTAAGAGAAAACTGCCACCCCGATAATTCAGTAACCAACTTACTTCTGCTTTTTGCTGGATACTCCAATAAGCAATCCCATAAGCTTTAAGGTGATTCTTTTGGTCCTCATCCATATAAACTAGAATAGAAGAAGCCTTTAAGCCGAGGCTAAAAAACAGGAAACACAATAGCAGATATACTTTTTTTAGTGACATACTTTTTTCAGGGTATATGCGAATGTAATTTTTTTGAACCTATAATAAAATTATTGTACTGAATAAACGTTTATAGACGATAATCAGTATCACTGGCTTTTTTACCAGTAATTAGTATTCAGGAGTCATTTCAATTTACTAAATTTGGCATTTACAAAAAATTATCATGAGCAAAGCAATAATAAAAACAGATAAAGGTAACATGACTGTTCAGTTTTATGATCAGGATGCACCTAATACCGTTGCTAACTTTAAGAAATTAGCTTCAGAAGGATTCTATGATGGCGTTACTTTTCACAGGGTAATTCCTAATTTCGTAATTCAAGGCGGATGTCCAAACTCTAAAGATGCTTCTAAAGCACATTTAGCTGGTACAGGTGGTCCGGGTTACAAAATTGATTGTGAGTTAACGGGCGAAAATCAATACCATGATCGTGGTGTGTTGTCTATGGCACATGCTGGTAGAAATACTGGTGGTTCACAGTTCTTTGTTTGTCACAGCAGAGACAATACTGCACATTTAGACAGAGTACATACTTGTTTCGGAAAAGTAATAGAAAATGTTGATATTGTTGACGATATCAAACAAGGAGATAAGATTATAGGGATAGAAGTAATTGAAGACTAGTTCTTACTTCTCAAAAAAAAAATATTATGAATTTAAGAGGAATCGTTGCAGTATCTGGAAGACCAGGTCTATTTAAGCTGGTAGGACAAAATAAAGGCGGATACGTTTTAGAAAGTCTGGATGCTCAAAAAGTGAAAATTGTAGCTAACATTACTACAACTAAACTTGCGTCATTAGAAGATATTACCGTATACGGCGAAGATGACGATTTGAAGTTATTAGATGTTTTTGCAAATATTGCTGCTGCTAAAGGAAATGTTCCGGATGCAAAAGCTGATGCAAAAGAACTGAAAGCTTTCTTTTTAGAAGTAGCTCCAGGTCACGACCAGGAGAAAGTTTATACTTCTGATATGAAGAAAATAGTTTCCTGGTTTCATTTGCTAAAGGAGCTTCCACTTTTCAGTGAAGCGGCTCCGGAAGCAGTAGTAGAGCAGGAAGGTGTTAAAATTGAAGATAAAGCAGAGAAAAAGCTAAAAGCAAGTCCAAAGCCATCTAATACAAAAGCACCAAGCAAAGCTACTCAACCAGCTAAAAAGGTGAGTATGACAAGCAAAAAAGGCGTTTAGTCTTTATACTGAACGAAATAGGTTATACGAAAGCCGGATCTTTAACAGATCCGGCTTTTATTTTTTTTGTTTACCTGGAAAAGATGTCCCCATTTCCTTCAGCTCTGAACATCCTATTTCATCACTATAGGTAAAACCAAATCAAAAGAAATGCGACTATCGAAATGATAATGGCAATAATATAGTTTAGGCGGTCTTTCCTCGGGTTGCTTTTAAATTTGTATTTTCTTTTAAAATCACTAGGCAATTGCATATTAACTCCTTTTTTATAAATGATGATGAATAGGTCGATTTTCCATAATCCGGATAAACTTACTCATGGTGATAGGGTTCGCCCTTTAAAATGCTAAAAGCACGATACAATTGCTCTACAAAGAACAAACGAACCATCTGATGTGAGAATGTCATATCGGATAATGACATGCTGCCATTAGCTCTCTGGTACACACTCTCGTCAAAACCATAAGGACCTCCTATGATGAAGATCAGGTGTTGTACACTACCAATCATCTGTTTATTCAAATAATTAGAAAATTGAATAGAAGTATACTTTTTTCCTTTCTCATCCATCAGGATTACAGTATCCAGATTACTCAACTGTTTCAGAATTAGTTCTGCTTCTTTACTCTTTTGTTGTGCTTCGGTCAGGTTTTTTGTGTTTTTAATTTCCGGAATTACGACCATATTGAAGCCAATATAATGCTTTAACCGTTTCAAATATTTCTCAATCCCCTCAATCAGGTATTTGTCTTCGGTTTTTCCTACAACCAATAATGTGATTTTCATTCGCTTAACCTAATTTTTCATCATAAATCCAATAGCTCCAGATTTCGAATGCCGGCTATCAAAAATTGATGTCATTGTGAATGTTCTATGTTCTAATCCCTATATTTATCCGATTAGAGAACATCCAAAGATAATGGTAAAAACAAAAGATAGTATTTTAAAGGACTACCAAAATAACATTGCAATTCAGGAAACACGGATTTCCGGACTTAAAAAGAAACTTAATAACATCTCGTTTTCGCGATTAGGGCTATTCCTCGTAGAGATTCTAATCATTGCTGCCATCATCAATATAGGTTTTAACCCAGTGTTAACAGCTTTACTATTTGTTCCACTTGTTTTATTTATGCTGTTGGTAAAAAAGCAAAGTGTAGTTCAGGAAGAGTTGACTTATGCGGGACAGTTGCTATTGGTTTTTCAGAATGAAGCCAATCTAATAGGAGCTGGAAAGAATGGCTATGACAACGGAGAACATTATCAGGATGAACAACATCCCTACGCTTCAGACCTGGATATTTATGGTTCCGGTTCTTTATATGCCTTTACCAATCGTTGTAAAACGGAAAGAGGAATGGACCTGCTGGCAGAAAATTTGGGTAGACCAAATGAGATGGATACTATTTTGGCACGCCAGGAAGCGATAAAAGAATTGGCAGGTCATATCGATCAGAGTTTTCATTTTCGGGCAGAACTTCAAAATCATCAGGTCGAAATGCTGCGGGTTATTGAAAGGAAGCTGCTGCATGATTTACCAGAGCAATTACAATTTACCAATAAAACCTGGTTGAAATTTTATGTAAAAATAGTTCCCTATTTGTCTATGGTGATGTTGAGCATTGCCATTATTTTTGGCGGGGCGATGTGGGAAATCTTCGCCTTATATGCAGTTTTCCATGCAGGACTAACCTTCTTAAATTTGAAGCATATCAATCAGGTCTATTATGGTTTTACAGGCGGTGCTAGCTTGTTGACTTCATTCTCTGGAACGATAAAGTGGACAGAAGATGTAAACTGGAATAGTGCCTACATTAAAGCTCTCTTTACTGAAAAGGAAGATGGACTACCTGTAAGTGCCCAGATTAAACAATTGGCGAAAATCATTCAGGCTTTTGATGCACGTTTAAATGTAATCCTCGGTTCCATTTTAAACTTATTCTTTTTATGGGATTTGAAATGCTGTATGTACCTGAGCAAATGGCATAGTCAATATTCAGCTCCAGTACTGGACGGATTAGTGCGGATCAGTAAATTTGAAGAATTGATTTCCCATGCTACACTAGCTTACAATCAACCCGATTGGTCCTATCCGGTCTTAGTAAAAAACTTCCAGCTGGAAGCGATAGCACTCGGGCATCCACTGATCCCTGAAAGCACGCGTGTGCTAAACGATTTCCAGTTAAAGGAAATACCTACCGTAGATATTGTAACAGGCTCTAACATGGCGGGAAAAAGTACTTTTCTTAGAACAGTAGGGATCAATATGGTGCTGGCCTTTGCGGGTGGACCGGTTTGTGCCAGTAAAATGTCGGTTTCTATTTTTCATCTGCTCTCCTATATGCGGATTAAAGACTCTTTAAATGATCAGACCTCAACCTTTAAAGCCGAATTGAACAGGTTAAAAATGATACTTGATGCCATCAGCACTTCTTCTAATTCCCTGGTATTGATTGATGAGATGCTAAGAGGGACGAATAGCCGTGATAAATACCTGGGCTCAAAAGTTTTCATTGAAAAGCTAATTGAACAAAAAACACCTGCATTATTTGCTACCCACGATTTACAACTGTCGGAAATGGTGGAAGATTATCAGGAAGAAGTTAGGAATTATCATTTTGACATCCAGATCAATAGAGGAGAAATGAACTTCGATTATAAATTGAAACATGGTCCTTGTACTACTTTTAATGCGGCTTTACTATTAAAGGAGATAGGCTTAACGTTAAATTAATAGCTTATCCTCATATTCGCCTTAATTGAAATCGAGATTCCTATTTAACAGCTAAGCGTAACCAGTTTGGGAAACAGGACTTTTAAAAAATAGGAATCTCAGTTTAAAAACTGATTTGAATTACGGATCTGTAAAAGGAAAACTATGATTAAAGCGTCAGATTTTGGAACCGATTTTTCCTGGGGAGTAGCTGCAGCTGCGGCTCAGATAGAAGGAGCAGCAGAGGGGTACGGAAAAGGCCCCTCAATCTGGGATACTTTTGCCAATCGCTCGGGAAAGATAAAAAAAGGACATACTCCTGCCATTGCCTGTGATTTTTACCATTCTTATAAGTCAGATATTGCGCTGATTAAGCTCCTGGGATTTTCGATCTTCCGGTTTTCCATTTCCTGGCCAAGAATCCTGCCTGATGGGGAAGGAATTATCAATGAAGAAGGTATTCGTTTCTACCATGAGGTAATAGATGAATGTTTAAGACAAGGAATCATCCCCTATATTACCTTATACCATTGGGATCTGCCAGAAGCGCTGGAAGCCGAGGGCGGCTGGACCGCCTTTGGAATCAATAGCGCCTTTAATGCTTTCGTCTCTATCTGTGCTAAAACTTATGGCGACAAAGTAAAGAACTGGATTGTGCTCAATGAGCCCTTTGGCTTTACCTCCCTGGGATATATGCTGGGTATCCATGCGCCTGGAAAAACCGGCTTAACGAATTTCTTTTCTGCAGTTCACCATGCCGCCATTGCACAAGCAGACGGAGGCCGGATATTAAGAGCAGAGGTCAGTAATGCAAATATTGGAACCAGTTTTTCCTGCTGTGAAGTTCTCCCTTACAGCCAAAGCGAATCTGATATACAGGCGGCTCAACGTGTGGATTGTTTAATGAACCGTCTTTTTATTGAGCCAACTTTAGGGATGGGTTATCCAGGTACCGATTGGGAAGTGATGGAGAAATTTTCTATCCAACACTCTACCTGGCGCCATACCGAGCGACTGAGTTTTGATTTCGACTTTATCGGTATTCAGAATTACTTTCCACTTACCATTAAATACAATGCCTTTATTCCAGTGATACAGGCCTGGGAAATGAAAGCAAAAAGCCGTAAAGTACCTTATACTGCAATGGGTTGGGAAATTAGTGGAAACGGATTTTATAATATCATCAAACAGTTCGCCGCATATCCTAAGATTAAAAACCTGATGATTACAGAAAACGGTGCTGCCTTTGCCGATAAAGTAGTAGATGGGGCAGTTCATGATCAGGAAAGGATTGCTTACTTTCAGGAATACCTGACTGCTTTATTAAAAGCTAAAAATGAAGGTCTAAATATTACCGGATATATGGTCTGGACACTCATGGATAACTTTGAATGGGCAGAAGGTTTTAATGCAAGGTTTGGCTTGATTCATAACGACTTTAAGACACAAAAGCGAACGATCAAAGATTCTGGCTATTGGTGGCAGCAGTTTTTACAGTCTTAAGCCACATAAAAAAATGGGCTGGTCATTTCAAATGACCAGCCCATTCGTTTTATATAGGACAGTTAAAACCGACTATGCGTTTTTTTCTGCTGCTTCTCTACGGATGATGTTTAATGCACCACCTGCTTTGAACCACTCAATCTGTTGAGCATTATAGCTATGGTTAACCACGATCTCTTCTTTAGTGCCATCAGCATGGTTTAATACCAGTGTTAATGGAACATCAGGACTGAAAGTTGTTAATCCAAGGATATCAATAGTGTCGTCTTCCTGAATTTTATCATAGTCTTCTTTGTTTGCAAATGTCAAACCAAGCATACCTTGTTTTTTCAGGTTGGTTTCATGGATACGGGCAAAAGATTTCACCAATACTGCACGAACACCTAAATGACGAGGCTCCATTGCCGCGTGCTCACGACTAGATCCTTCACCATAGTTTTCATCACCAACAACAATAGTACCGATACCTGCTGCTTTATAAGCACGTTGAGTTGCAGGAACAGGACCGTATTCGCCTGTCAATTCATTCTTAACATTGTCAGTTTTTTCGTTGAAATAGTTCACCGCACCGATCAGCATGTTGTTAGAAATGTTGTCCAGGTGACCACGGAATTTCAACCATGGACCAGCCATAGAGATATGATCCGTTGTACATTTACCTTTTGCTTTGATCAGCAATTTCAAACCTTTAAGGTCTGTGCCTTCCCAAGGTGTAAATGGATCAAGTAATTGTAACCTGTGAGAAGTTGGAGAAACCAATACTTCCACACCGCTACCATCGGCAGCTGGCTCCTGATAACCTGCATCATCCACATCAAAACCTCTTGGAGGCAATTCAAATCCTGTAGGTGCATCCAGTTTTACCTGCTCACCATTTGCATTTGTTAAGGTATCTGTAAGCGGATTAAAGCTCAAATCACCTGCAATAGCCAATGCCGTTACCAGTTCAGGAGAACCTACAAAAGCAAAAGTATTCGGGTTACCATCTGCACGTTTCGCAAAGTTTCTGTTGAAAGAGTGAACGATGGTGTTTTTCTCTTGCTTTTCAGCACCAACCCTGTCCCACATACCAATACATGGACCACAGGCATTGGTAAATACTTTAGCACCGATTTTCTCAAATACGTCTAAGAAACCATCACGTTGAATCGTGAAACGGATCTGCTCAGAACCTGGATTGATACAGTATTCCGCTTTTGAGGTTAAGCCTTTTTCAGCAACCTGTTTAGCTACACTTACTGCACGTGAAATATCTTCATAAGAAGAGTTAGTACAAGAACCGATCAAACCAACATCAATTTTCATTGGCCATCCGTTTGCAGCAGCTACTTCTTTCATTTTAGAGATTGGCGTAGCCAAATCCGGAGTGAAAGGGCCGTTCAAATAAGGCTCAAGTTCAGATAGGTTGATCTCAATGATCTGGTCAAAATATTTTTCCGGCTCTGCATAAACTTCCGCATCACCTGTTAAATGTTCTTTAATTTCATTTGCTGCGTCTGCAACATCTGCTCTGTTGGTTGCACGTAAATAACGCTCCATGCTCTCATCGTAACCGAATGTTGAGGTCGTTGCGCCAATTTCAGCACCCATATTGCAAATTGTTCCTTTACCAGTACAGCTCATGCTGTTGGCACCTTCACCAAAATATTCTACAATTGCACCAGTTCCACCTTTTACGGTAAGAATACCTGCAACTTTAAGAATGACATCTTTCGCAGAAACCCATCCACTTAATTTACCTGTTAATTTGATACCGATTAATTTAGGGAATTTAAGCTCCCATGGTAAGCCTGCCATCACATCACATGCATCAGCACCACCTACACCAATCGCCACCATACCTAAACCACCTGCATTCACAGTGTGAGAGTCAGTACCGATCATCATACCACCTGGGAAAGCATAGTTTTCCAATACTACCTGGTGAATAATACCTGCACCTGGTTTCCAGAAGCCAATACCATATTTGTTCGAAACGGAAGCAAGGAAATCAAAAACCTCTTTACTTTCTGTATTTGCTGCTGGTAAATCTACCTCAGCACCATATTTTGCAGTAATTAAGTGATCGCAATGAACTGTTGATGGAACAGCTACTTTTGGTCTTCCCGCTTGCATAAATTGCAATAAAGCCATTTGTGCAGTAGCATCTTGCATGGCCACACGGTCAGGAGCAAAATCTACATAATCAGTACCTCTTACATAAGAAGTATTTGTATTACCATCCCAAAGGTGGGTGTAAAGAATTTTTTCTGAAAGTGTTAAAGGTCTGCCTACTAGTTTACGGGCCGCCTCTACACGGGGGCCAAAGTTTGCATACACCTTTTTGATCATTTCTATATCAAAAGCCATTGATAATATGTGTTAAAAGGGTAAGTATTTTTATTATTTGTAGCGAATTTACGAAAAAAAACAGGTGCAGATCATCATATAGGGATCATTATATTATTTATACATATTCTAAATAATGTAGCGATAGCCTTGTCTTCCGCGATACCGTTCATTTACGAACAACAATGTCCGATAATGAACAGCATAAAAATGAAATCCCTTCGTAAGCGGCAGATAAACAGGGAAATATTCCTAATTTTAATCTTGGCCTGAGCTTGGCTTAATCAGATCCGGGATTTATAAAGTAGCAAATTGATAGCCCTGTTCACTGAAATATTGTAAGGCCCGGGGTAAAGTATATTTCAAACGGTCAAAGGCCTTCAGGCTATCATGAAAAACAATGATTGCACCATTACGCGTATGCTTAATCACATTCTCGTAGCACTTTTCAGGAGCAAGTTGTGTATCGAAATCGCCACTAAGTACGTCCCACATGATGATCTGAAGTTCAGGGAACTCCGACCGAAGACTTGAGATCTGTGACTTTTTAATCCTGCCGTATGGTGGGCGAAATAAATTGGTATTGGTGAGTTGCTGACATTGACGGAAATTTTCAAGGTAAGTCTTGTCGTCCGTTTTCCAGCCCTTTAAATGATGGAAGGTGTGGTTACCGATGGCATGACCATCCGCTTTCAACTCGTCAAAGATGGCCGGGTGCTTTTGAATATTATCCCCAATACAAAAAAAGGTGGCTTTCGCATTAAAGCTTTTTAAAGTTTTTAGTACGAAGCTTGTAACATCCGGTATAGGTCCGTCGTCAAAGGTTAAATAAATGACGCTTTGAGCTCGGGTTTTGTGCCAAACCAGAGATGGGTAATACCATTTCAATAATAACGGAGATTTAACCAGATACATTTTCAAATGTAGTAAAATACAGCTGGTGTACCTGAAAATTTACAAAATCAGTTAGTTGTTTATATTATTATTGTGAAATTAAAATTATGAGAAAGTTTACCAGCTTTAATGCCTTGCCCAAGCTCAGCTTAGTTTTGTCGTTAGCATTGATTACAGGTTTTGTGCAGCGCTCCGATGCACAGGAAGTGATTACCATTCAGGATGCGATTGATAAAACCTTGAATAACAACCTTCAGGTAAAGCAATCGAGATTTAGCGAAAGCTTATCAGAAGAAAATTTAAAGCAATCCAAATACGCGTTATTGCCTACTTTAAATGGAAATAGTAGCTATAATATAAACTTTGGACGAAGCGTGGATCCATCCACCAATGCCTTTAACAGCTCTCAGTTCTCCTCTTTAAATGCAGGTGTGTCGGCTGGAGTAGTTGCTTTTCAAGGTTTACAAAAGCAAAATCAGATTAAGCAAAATATGCTTTTACTGAATGCGGATAAAACCAATACAGAAAAAATCAAGAACGACCTGGTTCTTCAGGTGGTAACAGGTTATTTGCAGATTCTTTATAATAAAGACCTTTTAAAAGCTGCCAAAGAACAACAATTGGTAGCTAAAAAACAATTGGATAGAGAGCAACAGTTATTAGATGTGGGGAATAAAACCCTGGCAGATCTTTCTCAGGCAAAATCTCAACTGGCGACTGCCGATCTGACGGTAACCAATGCAGTGAATGCACTCAGCATTTCCTACCTTACCTTGGCCCAACTCATGGATGTCCCTTCATCCACACAGTATGAGGTACAATCGCCATTGTCTGATCTGACTACACCTGATGCTTCAAGTGGAAATGCGGAAGAAATCTATGGTTCTTCATTGAAACTTTTTCCGGATATTAAACTGGCAGGTTTACGTGCTGAAGCGGCTAAAAAGAGTATTGATGTGGCGAGAGGAAACTATTTCCCTACCTTATCTTTTGGTGCGGGTTTAAGTACCAACTGGTCAAGTGGCAGAAAACAATCTGTAGGTTCAGAGTTAATCGGTACGCAAGAAATTGGTAAAGTAGACGGGACTGGGGCCATCGTGAGAGCACCTGTTTTCACAAATATCACAGAGAAATACCTGTTTAAAGACCAGCTTCGCGATAACTTTGGTCAATATGTAGGCGTATCTCTGCAGATTCCAATTTTCAACGGATTCCAGGCAAGATCAACTGTTAGAAAAGCAAAGATCAATCATTTGCAAAGTCTGGCAGATGAGCAACTGGCGAAAAACAATCTAAATAAAGTGATTTATCAGGCAGTTGCCGATTTGAAAGCCGCAGAAGGCCGTTTAGCTGCAACCACCAATACTTTTCTGGCACAAAAAGATGCTTTCCATGTAATTGATCAACGTTATGCAGTTGGATTGGTGAATTCTTTAGACTTCAGTACCTCACAATCCAACATGAATAAAGCAGAAATAGATATGATACAGGCTAAATACGATTTAATATTCAGGGCTAAAGTAATTGATTACTACCTGGGCAAGCAAATTGTTTTTTAAGCGTTCAAGACCCGATTGATATAAATATATAAACAAATACAGATGAAACTAAAACCTATACTCATTACACTAGGCATACTCATAGCTATAGTCGTTGCTTTAAAGCTTACAGGCGTTATTGGTGGTGAGAAGATTGAAAAAGTAACCATTGAGAAAGTTGCGGAACGTACAGTCACAGAAACAGTAACTGCCAGTGGAAAGGTGCAGCCTGAAACGGAAGTAAAATTAAGTTCTGAGGTTTCCGGTGAGGTAACTGAGCTTTTAGTCAAAGAAGGCGATGTGGTTAAAAAAGGCCAGTTGTTAATTAAAGTTCGTCCGGATGTATTGAAATCGGGTTATGACAGAGCAGTAGCTTCTTACAGCTCACAAAAAGCAGGCGTGGCTTCAGCTTTACAGTTGATGAAACAAAATGAAGGTAACTTTGCCAATGCGGAAGCAACCTATAAACGTAATGTAGAACTGTTCAATAAGAAAGTAATTTCAGCTTCGGAGTTTGATGCGGCTAAAGCTGCTTATTTGACTGCAAAAACAAATCTTGCAAAATCAAAAGAAGATTATACCGCTGCGAAATTCCAACTGGAACAATCAGGAGCAAATGTTCAGGAGGCCAATGCCAACCTTGCAAAAGCGACGATTTACGCGCCAGTGAACGGGGTAATTTCAAAATTATCGGTAGAACTTGGGGATCGTATTTTGGGTACAGCTCAAATGGCAGGAACAGAAATTATGAGAATTTCGAACCTGACTACCATGGAAGTGAACGTAGATGTAAATGAGAACGACATCAATAGAGTAAATGTAGGAGACAGTGCAAAGATTGAAGTGGATGCTTTCTCAGATAAAAAATTCAAAGGAATAGTAACGGAAATTGCAAGTTCATCTAAAGATATTGGAGCAACTACCACTTCAGTAGATCAGGTAACGAATTTCGTTGTGAAAATCAGAATCCTTGCTGATTCTTATCAGGACATTAAAGGTGGTGCCAAGGATCTTCCTTCTCCATTCAGACCAGGTTTATCAGCAACGGTTGATATTGAAAGTCAATCGGAAAAAGGCCTGGCTATTCCAATCCAGTCGGTCTTTACAGAAACTAAAAAATCGGATGATAAAGCTGCTGGTAATGATGAAAACTCAGATAAACAAAAAGCAAAACTGACCGATAAAACAGTGAAGCAATTTGTTTATGTTTTCGAGAATGGAACAGTGAAAAAAGTAGCTGTGACTACCGGAATCCAGGACGATCAGTATATTATTATTAAAAGCGGTCTTAAAGCCGGACAAGAAGTGGTATCCGGACCATACTCAGCAATTCAGAATAAATTGAAAGATGGGATGAAAGTAGAGAAAACTACTAAAGATCAATTGTTTGTCAACCCTGATAAAAAGTAAACTTTATCAATCATTTTTAAATGAGTAAATTGCCCCGGTTAAAACAATAACCGGGGTTTTTTTATTTAATACTGTATGATACCTAAAGTTGCAATGATTGGTGGGGGTAGTTGGGCTACTGCTATTGTAAAAATGCTTTCAGACAATGAGACACCAAAGGAAATCTATTGGTGGATGCGCAATGAAGAAGCAATTCATCACCTTCAAAAATACAAGCACAATCCAAATTACCTGAGTTCTGTAGAAATCAGGCTGCCTGATGCGAACATTTCAAATGATATTGTCAACATCATTCAACAATCCGAATACATCATTTTAAATGTTCCTGCCGCGTTTTTAAAGGAAACCTTGAAAGACGTGACTCCAGCATTGTTAAAAGGAAAGAAAATCATTTCGGCGATTAAAGGAATTGTGCCTGATGAGAACCAGATCATCGGTGAATTTTTACAACAAAAATATCTGGTGCCTTTGAAAGATATTGTGGTCATCAGCGGACCTTGTCATGCAGAAGAAGTGGCATTGGAAAAATTATCTTACCTGACGATTGCTTCCCTGGATGAGGAATTAGCTGCAGTTTTTGCCAGATTACTACGCAATAGATACATTAAAACAAATGTTTCTGATGACATCTTCGGAACGGAATATGCTGCGGTACTGAAAAATATATATGCCGTGGCTAGTGGTATTTGTCACGGGGTAGGTTATGGAGATAACTTTCAGGCCGTATTGATTTCGAATGCGATCAGAGAAATCAAAAGATTTGTAGACGCAGTACATCCCATAGATCGTGATATTAAAGAATCTGCTTATCTGGGTGATCTACTTGTAACCGCCTATTCTCAATTCAGCAGGAACCGTACTTTTGGAAATATGGTAGGCAAGGGCTATACTGTAAAATCAGCACAGCTGGAAATGGCAATGGTAGCCGAAGGTTACTATGCGGTGAAATGTATGCACCACATTAACCTGAAGTACAAAGTCGATATGCCGATCAGCAGGGCCGTGTATGCCATTCTTTATGAACAACATTCCCCACAGGTAGAAATGGCCTTGTTAACTGAACAGCTCAATTAAAAACAATTCCTTAAACCGCTTGTTATGAGAGCATAAAAATAACATAGCGCTATGAGAAAACAAATTTTAATGACCGGACTTGCATTGGCATGCTTTACCGCATTTGCTTTTAATGCCAAAGCCCAGGAAAAGAAAGAATCAGTTGGACAGGCTATCGGTAAAACTGCCATAAAAGTTGGTGATAAAACCGCTGAAGTTGCTGTAAAAGGGGCTTCTAAGGTGGCTGACCAGACTTACAAAGGAAAGATGGCACCAGATGGTTCCGATGTGTATATCAATGGTAAGAACAAGAAATACTATATCAATAAAAAAGGAGCGAAGGTATATCTGAAAGAATCACAGATTAAGAACAGGCCTGAAAAGAAAAAAGAATAGTTGAGAGAAATTTAGTCATAAAAAAAGGTCGGTTCCCATATGGGAACCGACCTTTTTCGTATGATATGTGATTAAGATCTACGTCTTCTATCGCTGCTTCCGCCTTCGCGTCTGCCGCCACCTGAATTTCCGCCACGATCATCACGGCTTCTTCCAGAGAAATCTCTGAAACCACCGCCGCCGCTTCCGCCTTCGCGTCTGCCGCCACCGCTTCTTCTATCACCGCCGCTTCTTCCGCCGCCATAGCCTCCGCCTTCACGTCTGCCACCGCCACCGAATCCGCCACGACGACGTTCGCCGCCACCGTCACCATCAGCAGTTTTCTCAATTCTAACGCCACGGTTGTTGAATTCAACACCTTTGAAATTATTGAATAGAGATTCTACAGTTGCATCTTCTACTTCAAAGAATGAATACACACCTTTTAAGTCGATTTTGCCAATGCTTTTTCCACTGATTTTACCGTTGTTACATACAAAAGATAATAAATCACCTCTTGTAAAGTCATCTACCGAACCTAAGTTGATAAATAAACGGGTGTAACCTTCACTGTTTCTTGGACCTCTTTCACCGCGCTCTCCACGTTCACCTCTCTCACCGCGATCATCAGCCGAAGAATTCAAATCAGGAGCGTTTTTGTAATACTCTAAAAAGCGGTTAAACTCTAAAGATGCAAAACGTTTGATCACTTCTTCTTTGCTCAATTCAGCAAACTCATCCATAATTCTAGGGATGTATTGCTCAATTTGTGATTCGTTAACCTCTACATTGTGAACTTTGTGTACCAAAGCAAATAATTGCTTCTCACAAACGTCAAAACCTGTAGGTAAAGCAGCCTTGGTAAATTGTTTACCAATGATTCTTTCAATCTGACGGATTTTTCCAAGTTCTTTAGAGTTAACGATACAGATAGAAACACCTGTTTTACCAGCACGGCCAGTACGACCAGAGCGGTGGGTGTAACTTTCAATTTCGTCAGGTAATGAATAGTTAATTACGTGTGTCACGTTCTGAACATCAATACCACGTGCCGCAACATCAGTAGCAATTAGCAATTGCATGTTACGCTCACGGAAACGCTGCATTACTTTATCACGTTGTTGTTGAGATAAATCTCCGTGTAAAGCATCCGCATTGTAACCATCTTTGATCAAGTGCTCAGCAACATCCTGTGTATCCATTTTGGTTTTACAGAACACTACCGCAAAGATCTCAGGGTTAAAATCTACGATACGTTTTAAAGCAGCGTATTTATCTCTGGCACGTACAATATAGTACTCATGCTCAATATTTACGTTACCTGTGTTTTTGGTACCCATGGTTAACTCTACTGGAGAGTCCATGTAGTTTTTCGCTATTCTTCTAACCTCAGGAGGCATAGTAGCGGAGAATAACCAAGTTTTTTTGTCGTCAGGAGTGGTAGACAAAATGTCGTTGATGTCTTCCTGGAATCCCATGTTCAACATCTCATCAGCTTCATCTAAAACTACGTATTTCACATTTGTGAAATCAATAGCTTTTCTGCCAATAATGTCCAACATACGGCCAGGTGTAGCCACAACAATTTGTACACCGTTTCTAATCTCACGCAACTGTTGCATAATGTTAGCGCCACCGTAAACGGCAACTACACTAGCACCAGGGATGTTTTTTGAGAAATTTTTGATGTCATTAGCAATCTGTAGGCAAAGCTCTCTCGTAGGGCATAAAACCAATGCCTGAGGCTTATTGCTTTTAAAGTCTACCAATTCTAATAGCGGCAAGCCAAATGCGGCTGTTTTTCCTGTTCCAGTTTGGGCCAAACCAACAAAGTCGTTATTGCCCTCTAACAGCACAGGAATACTTTGTTCCTGAATAGGTGTTGGATTTTCGAAACCTAAATCCTTTACAGCATTAACAACGTCATCACTTATCCCCAATAATTTAAATGGGTTTATCATGTATATATATTAATTAAGCCGCAAAGATACGGTTAATTTTTGGGATTTCACTGATGTGTAACTAAATAAAAATGAGGCAATTAATTATCTAAGCCGATCTGCTGACCTCAATAATTGCTCATCTTTTCGGATTCCACGAAGTGCTAATGCGCAAAAAATAAGGCTGATAAGGGGTAAGAATGCACCAATGCCGGGCTTTACCGATGCAATTCCACCAGGGATATTTTGTGCGGCATCAAAAATCCAGAAACCTATAAAAAGCGTTGAAACCATCGCGAAAATAATCAGTCGCTTTTGTCCGATTCTCTTTTTAAAAGTAAAAATAGTGGCAAAACATAACATACCTACCGCTACGGTATTCATGAATAAAGGTTTAAAATACTCGATTTTGCCGGCAACGCCATTTGTCTTCTTATATAAACCGGTGGCAAGCAGCCAATATTCTGAACCATTAGACTCGCTGTTCACAATTGGAACAAATAATAAAAGTAATATAGTTAGGCTCGCCAGCAGCAGCCAGATAGATTGTACTCTTTGTATCATATCTTTCAATAATTTCAACAAATATATTAAAAGGGCTATACTAAGCAATCAATATCTTGATTCAAAAGTTTAAATTTGCCCTATTGGAACCGAACATACAACGATATTTTATTGAATTGTCTTACAATGGGACTGCATTTCATGGCTGGCAGATTCAGCCAAATGCCCTCACTGTACAGGAATGTCTGGACAAGGCATTGTCCGTTTATTTCAGACAGTCAGTTGCTTCATTGGGCTGTGGGCGTACTGACTCTGGAGTACATGCGACCGAATTTTTTGCCCATTTTGACCTGGAAATCCTTAAGGAAAAACCTGTAAATGTGGAAAGGTCCATTACCGGAATCAATTCCTTGCTGCCTTATCAGATTGCAGTGAAAAGGGTTTTTGCAGTAAATGCTGATGCGCATGCACGTTTTGATGCTACCCAGAGGGCCTATAATTATTACCTGCATTTCCATAAAGATCCCTTTAAATTAGACCGTTCCTGGTTGTTTAAAGGAGAATTGGATGTGGCTGCCATGAATGAAGCTGCAGAACTAATTTTAAAACACACTGATTTTTCCTGCTTCAGTAAATCCAATACCCAGACTTTTACCAATAATTGTAAGGTGACAGCCGCTTATTTTGAAGAAATAGAAGGGGGATTGAAATTTACGATTTCGGCAGATCGCTTTTTAAGAAATATGGTTCGGGCAGTAGTGGGAACTTTAATTAGAGTGGGTAAGAAGGAAATTACCAAAAATCAGTTCCAGGAAATTATGGAACAAAAGAGCAGGAGTAATGCTGGACAATCTGTTCCTGCCTGTGGTTTGTATCTGGTGAAAGTTGTTTATCCTTATGTAAGCTATTAAATATGTCTAAAATAACTGGTGATGCATTAAATGTTGGCTTGTTGAAAAGAGTTTTTCAATATGTAAAACCTTATCGCAGCATCTTTATCTGGGCAATTATCCTGACGATATTGCTGGCTTTAATTGCACCGGCAAGACCCTTTTTAATTCAATATACCCTGGATCATTACATAATGAAAGGGGAGTACAGTGGTTTGTTGAAAATGACCATCCTGATGCTGGTGCTCCTGGTACTTCAGGCTGGAATTCAGTTTTGTCAAACGCTGCTGACCAATACCCTGGGCCAATCGGCGATCCGGGATTTAAGGATTAATATATTCAATCATATTACCAAATTACGTTTAAAATATTTCGACAACACCCCAATCGGTCAACTGATTACGCGTACCGTATCGGATCTGGAGACCATTGCAGAGATTTTTTCAGAAGGACTAATTGTCATCATTGGAGATATCCTGATGGTGATTGTCATCATTGGGGTGATGATTTACAGAGATTGGTCGCTTACTTTTGTGGTCTTGCTGCCGATGCCTTTGTTGATGATAGCTACTTCAGTTTTTCAGAAAGCAATCAAATCTGCTTTTCAGGAGATCAGAACTGAGGTATCCAATCTGAATACTTATTTACAGGAACATATCTCCGGTGTTTCCATCATCCAGTATTTTGCCAGAGAACAGCAGGAGTATAAAAAGTTTGTTCAAATTAACGCCCGTTACCGTGATGCAAATATTCGCTCTAACTGGTATTATTCTATATTTTTTCCAGTTGTAGAGATCATCTCAGCAATGTCATTAGGTTTGCTGGTCTGGTATGGTTCTAAGAGCATCCTGGCCAAACCCATGGATGTGACTCCTGGAACAATCGCAGAATTTATTCTATATATAAGTATGTTATTTCGCCCGATCAGGGAGCTTGCCGATAAATTTAATACCCTGCAAATGGGAATGGTGGGTGCAGAGCGGGTGTTTAAAGTATTGGATACGGATGAAGTCACCGAGGATAAAGGAAACTACGCTCCGGTAAAGATGATGGGTGCAATTTCTTTTGAAAAAGTCTGGTTCGCTTATATTGATGAAAATTATGTGCTGAAAGATATTTCTTTTGAAGTGAAAGCCGGAAAAACCATTGCCCTGGTAGGAGCAACAGGTGCTGGTAAGTCTTCAACTATTAATATTTTAAATAGGTTTTACGAGATTCAAAAAGGAGCGATTAAAATTGATGGAGTGCCGATTCAGGAGTATAAACTCGACTATTTGAGGAGGAATATTGCCACAGTGCTCCAGGATGTCTTTTTGTTTTCGGATACAATTTTCAATAACATCACTTTAAATAATCCGGATATTGGTATGGACGAGGTAATTGATGCGGCAAAAAAAGTGGGTGCCCATGATTTTATCGAGCGACTGCCTGGTAGTTATCAGTATAATGTGATGGAACGGGGAGCAACACTTTCTGCCGGACAAGCGCAATTGATTTCTTTTATCCGTGCATTGGTATATAATCCTTCGATTTTGGTGTTGGATGAGGCGACATCTTCTGTGGATACGGAAACGGAAATGCTGATCCAGCGTGCCATTGAGAATTTAATGAAGGGAAGAACTTCTATCGTGATCGCCCACCGATTGTCTACCATCCAAAAAGCAGACCAGATTCTGGTATTGGATAAAGGAGAAATTAAAGAGGTAGGAACACATCAGGAATTATTGAAACTGGACGGCTATTATAAGCGCCTCTATGATCTTCAGTTTAATTCCACTGGAATCATGTCGATTTAAGTATAATTAAAAACCTCCTTTTGTGGTAGAGGAGTAGTGTCGGTTAGTGGGTTTGCAGTAAGGCTTTTCCAGGGCTTAGCTAGGGCTTTGTAGGGTCTTCTGCCCTTTCAAACCCTGTTGGCTACGCTGACTGCCTACACGGATCCATAAAGCCTTCCGTAGGTCATCGGGGCTTCAGGGCAGATTTTTGAAGAAATATGTTTTAATTTCCGGAAGGGAGCATCTGCTCTTCATGAACCACCACACTGATCGTTTTGTCTAGTTTAATCGTATGGATCACTTTTGTTCTTTCGCTATAAACCACAACTTTATTTTCATCTAAATACTGAATGAGTTTATAAGGCTCCGAAACCTGTACGAATCTCCATTGCGTGTAAAACTGTTCTGTAAGTTCTTTTTCATTGGGTAGATAAGTGATGGCAATTTCTACATCAGTTATTTTATCGATGAAAAAGGATGCATTGCTGGTCAGTACTTTTTTTGCAGCAGGTGCTTCCTGAAATTCTTTAATCGTCAATTGTCTAAGGATGTTGGACGGTTGCGTAGGGTTCCTGTTAATGACTTCTACGATGAGGTTGTTCACTTCATTTTTGGTGCTGAGGAATTTCCCGTTTCCTATGTTGATGATTTTAAATACAATACTTAGGGGCTGCATGCTGGATTTTGTTATTTTCTGTAAAGAAAGTGGTATTTGTCTTCACTAACAAAAAAAATGTGATAATGGCCATTTTATAGGATGGATCGCCCTTTATTGAATTATAGTTGTTATTTATCTGAGCTTTCAAAAGAAAACAAAAATGATTGGCATAAAAAATCAAAATCCTTTGTAATAAAAATGGTAATGAATTTGACAATCCATTTCAATTAGCTTAGATTTGCACAAAAAAAATTAGATACATGAGTGTTTTAGTAAATAAGGATTCAAAAGTTATTGTTCAGGGTTTTACTGGAAATGAGGGTACTTATCATGCCTCTCAAATGATAGATTACGGAACTAACGTTGTTGGTGGTGTAACGCCAGGCAAAGGTGGCCAGACTCATTTGGAAAGGCCCGTATTTAATACGGTAAAGGATGCGGTTGATCAAGCCGGTGCCAATGTATCTATCATTTTTGTTCCGCCAGCTTTTGCTGCAGATGCCATTATGGAAGCTGCTGAAGCAGGCATTAAAGTGATTGTTTGTATTACTGAAGGTATCCCTACAAAGGATATGATTCAGGTAAAAGAATATATTTCTGACAGAGATTGCCGTTTAATCGGTCCAAACTGTCCAGGTATCATTACTGCTGATGAGGCAAAAATCGGTATCATGCCAGGTTTTATCTTCAAAAAAGGTTCAGTAGGTGTGGTTTCAAAATCCGGTACTTTAACTTATGAGGCAGTAGATCAGGTAGTAAAAGCAGGTTTAGGTATTACTACTGCAATCGGTATCGGTGGTGATCCAATCATTGGAACTACTACTAAAGAAGCGGTTGAATTGTTAATGAACGATCCTGAAACTGAAGGTATCATCATGATTGGTGAAATCGGTGGTGGTATGGAAGCTGAAGCAGCGCTTTGGATCAAAGAACATGGTACTAAACCTGTTGTTGGTTTCATCGCTGGTCAGACTGCGCCTCCGGGACGTAGAATGGGCCATGCTGGTGCAATCGTTGGTGGCGAAGATGATACTGCTGCTGCAAAAATGAAAATTATGGCTGAGTGTGGTATCCGTGTAGTAGAAAGTCCTGCTGAAATCGGTGAAGCAATGGCTGCTTTATTGAAGAAATAATAAGATCTTCTTGTATAAATTAAAAGCTCTGGTGAATTTTCATCGGAGCTTTTTTTATTTAAGGATGACTGTATTATGGCATTAAAGCAAAACTTTAATCATGCTTTGGCCGTATATTGTATAAAATAGAAGAGATGCAAATGAAAGCCCTGATCAACAAAACATTTATGCTGCTCGCTTTAATAGCGATCACTAGTTTAACGGCCTGCGCACAAAGAGAGAAGAAAGAACAAGCCCCTAAAACAAGCAAGAATATGAATTGGAATAAATTAACCAAGGAAGAAGAAGATGTGATCGTTCGTAAGGGAACGGAATATCCGGGAACAGGAAAACTGCTCAATAACAAAGAAAAAGGAACCTATGTCTGCAGAAGATGTAATGCCCCTTTGTTTCGATCGGAAAATAAATTTGAATCAGAATGTGGTTGGCCTAGTTTCGATGATGAGATTAAAGGAGCAGTAGAAAGAATTCCTGATGCAGATGGTATGCGTACCGAGATTGTATGTGCAAATTGTAAAGCACATCTTGGTCATGTGTTTATTGGCGAAGGCTTCACCAACAAGAATACAAGGAACTGTGTGAACTCCATTTCTATGGCATTTATTCCTGATAAGAAATAATCGAATTTTTGGTGAAATTAACATAACGCTCAGTGATAACTTACTGGGCGTTTCTTGTTTTTCCGGAAAGAGTTTGCTTATGTTTGTCCTTTCACCAACAATTGTAAATATGAAGTATTGCTTATTTTTATGTTTGATGTTGTCTTTTACAGGCATTTCTGCCGAGGTAGACAACCCCAACGAAACAATAAAAGCGGATACAACGGTACGCACAAAAACAGGTTATGCAACTTATTATGCAAGGAAATTTGAAGGTCGCCGGACCACCAGTGGAACGAGGTACCGGGCGCATAAAATGACCGCAGCACACCTATCTTTACCCTTCGGTACAATTGTTACAGTCAAAAACCTATCCAATGGTAAAACTGTAGATGTAAAGGTCAACGACAGAGGTCCGCATAGCAAAAAATACATCATCGATCTTTCTGCGGGAGCAGCAAAAAAATTAGGCTTCTACAGCAAGGGCCATTCAAAAGTAGAAATCAGCTACCAGTTGTATTCGGAATAATCAGAGGTAATTCTACAAAAATTTATATCCCCTTATTTATTCACATCGTTTTCATAGGATTGAAAATGAGAAAAAGAAATGAATACCAAAATTCAAGGTAATTCCTGTGTCAATTTCTGAACACCTTGTTGATAAATATGACCGCTTGTTAACAACTATTGTAAGCAAATTCTGGCACCATACTTTATATTTGTTATTACAAAGTTCATTAGTAAATCACGTCCGTACTTCCGGTTAAAGATCTAATATTTAGTTGTTTAAAATTGTTTGAAGCAAAGTTGCCTTTCATCTTTTCTAAACCAGGTATCGATTTTCTGGCGATTGGGATTTCACTGAGCTTTTAAATTATTCTATACATTTATCCTTATTAAAAAGATGCTTATGCAAGAAGAAGAAGTATTATTAAAAGAAAACAAAGATCGTTTTGTTCTTTTGCCAATTAAATATCCTGAAATCTGGGAAATGTATAAAAAGAGTGAAGCTAGTTTCTGGACTGCGGAAGAAATCGATCTTTCAGATGACCAGAAGCATTGGGACAATCTGAATGATGGTGAAAGACATTTCATTTCTCATATTCTTGCCTTCTTCTCGGCAAGTGATGGCATCGTAAATGAAAACCTTGCTGTAAACTTTATGAGTGAGGTACAACTTCCGGAAGCGCGTTGCTTTTATGGTTTCCAGATCATGATGGAAAACATTCATTCGGAAACTTATGCCTTGCTGATTGATACTTATATTAAAGATCCTGAAGAAAAAGACAGGCTATTCCATGCCATTGATACTGTTCCTTGTGTGAAAAGAAAAGCAGAATGGGCATTAAGATGGATTGAGAACGGTAGTTTTGCAGAGCGTTTAGTGGCATTCGCTGCAGTAGAAGGTATCTTCTTCAGTGGTAGTTTCTGCTCAATCTTCTGGTTGAAGAAACGTGGTCTGATGCCAGGACTGACCTTCAGTAATGAATTGATTTCAAGAGACGAAGGTTCGCATTGCGAATTTGCCTGCTTATTGTATGGCATGTTGAAAAACAAACTAACTGAAGAGCAGGTACATGGAATCATCCGTGATGCAGTAGAAATCGAAAAAGAATTCGTAACGGATGCTTTGCCGGTAGCATTGATCGGAATGAACGCCAAACTGATGTCTCAATATATTGAGTTTGTTGCGGACAGGTGGTTGCAGGAGTTGGGTTATACCAAAATATACAATGCGACTAACCCATTCGATTTCATGGAGATGATTTCTCTACAGGGAAAAACAAACTTCTTTGAAAAAAGAGTAGGGGATTACCAAAAGAGTGGTGTCCTGACTTCAGCAGAAGATAAAGCGGCGGCTTTCTCTTTAGATGACGACTTTTAAACACTTCCTGTTTTTTACAGGATAGGAACCTAAAATAAATAATTGAAATTCGGTGCCTTCCCCGGGATCCTGACCAGCCCCGATCAGCACCTTTAAAAAGCTGAAAGATATGTTTGTAATAAAAAGAGATGGCCGTAAAGAAGCGGTTAGGTTTGATAAGATAACGGCTCGGATTGAGAAGTTATGTTATGGTTTTAATGTCGAATTGGTAGATCCGATTGATGTTGCTAAAAAGGTAATTGAAGGTTTATATGATGGAGTAACTACTTCTGAACTGGATAACCTTGCAGCAGAAACGGCCGCCTCTTTAACTACAAAACATCCTGATTATGCTTTGCTGGCTTCCCGCATTGCGGTATCTAACTTACATAAGAATACCACGAAGTCGTTTTCAAAAACGATGGAGAGCCTATACCTGTATATTGATGCGAAGACTGGAAAATCAGCTTCCCTGATTGCAGATGACGTTTGGGAGGTGATTAAAGAAAATGCTGATATCCTGGATAGCACCATTATCTATGACAGAGATTTTGGTTTCGATTATTTTGGTTTTAAAACACTGGAAAAATCTTACCTGTTGAAAATTGAAGGTCAGATCGTAGAACGTCCTCAACATTTGTTCATGAGAGTTTCTGTAGGTATTCATAAAGGTGATATCGACAGTGTGATCAAGACTTATAACCTGATGAGTGAGCGTTGGTTTACACATGCTACGCCAACCTTATTCAATGCAGCTACTCCAAAGCCTCAGATGTCTTCCTGCTTCTTATTGACGATGCAGGATGATAGTATTGAAGGTATCTATGATACCTTAAAACAAACCGCTAAAATTTCTCAGAGTGCAGGTGGTATTGGATTGAGTATTCACAATATCCGCGCTACAGGCTCTTATATCGGTGGTACAAATGGTACCAGTAATGGTATCGTGCCCATGCTTAAAGTATTCAATGATACGGCACGTTATGTAGATCAGGGTGGTGGTAAACGTAAAGGAGCTTTTGCAATTTATTTAGAGCCTTGGCATGCAGATGTATTCAGTTTCCTTGACCTGCGTAAAAACCATGGTAAAGAAGAATTACGTGCGCGTGATTTGTTCTATGCATTATGGATTTGTGATTTATTCATGAAACGTGTAGAAGAAGATGGGGAATGGAGTTTATTCTGCCCACATGAAGCACCAGGATTAGCAGATTGTTTCGGTGAAGAATTTGAAGCGCTTTATGAGCGTTATGAAGCAGAAGGTAAAGCCCGTAAAACGATTAAAGCTCAGGAATTGTGGTTCGCCATCCTGGATTCACAAATTGAAACTGGTACACCTTATTTGTTGTATAAAGATGCTGCCAACGGCAAATCTAATCAGCAGAACCTGGGAACTATTAAAAGTTCTAACTTGTGTACAGAGATCATTGAGTATACTTCTAAAGACGAAGTTGCTGTATGTAATTTGGCTTCATTGGCATTACCTAGATATGTAATTAACGGTGAGTTTGACCACCAAAAATTATACGATGTTACTTATCAGGCAACTTTAAACCTGAATAAGATCATCGATTATAACTATTACCCTGTTGAAGAGGCTAAAAACTCTAATATGCGCCACAGACCAATTGGATTGGGTGTTCAGGGATTAGCAGATGCCTTTATCTTAATGCGTTTACCTTTTGAAAGTGAAGGTGCCCGTCAATTGAATAAAGAAATCTTCGAAACAATTTATTTTGCGGCAATGACTGCTTCTCATGACCTTGCAGTTGTTAACGGTCCTTACGAGACTTTCAAAGGATCTCCTTTGTCGGAAGGTAAGTTCCAGTTCGACCTTTGGAATGTAACGCCAGACAGCAACCGTTGGGATTGGGAAACACTACGTAAAAACGTAGTTAAAAATGGCGCCTATAACTCGCTGTTGGTTGCCCCAATGCCTACTGCTTCTACTTCTCAGATCTTAGGAAACAATGAGTGCTTCGAGCCTTATACTTCTAACATCTACACTAGAAGGGTGTTGAGTGGTGAATTCATCGTGGTGAACAAACACTTATTGAAAGATCTTGTGGCTTTAGGTTTGTGGACTCCGGCAATGAAAGACAGAATTATTCTTGCGAATGGTTCGATTCAGGATATTGCTGAGATTCCGGATTATATCAAAGAATTGTATAAAACAGTTTGGGAGATTAAAATGCGTAGTATTATTGATATGGCAGCCGACAGAGGGGCTTACATTTGTCAGTCGCAATCATTAAACCTGTTCATCAATGCGCCTAATACTTCGAAACTGACTTCAATGCACTTCTACGCATGGAAAAAAGGATTGAAAACAGGTATGTACTATTTACGTACGCAAGCTGCTTCTCAGGCTGTTAAATTTACAGTAGAAAATCAGGCTGGTAAAAATATGGAGCCGGTAATTCCTGCACATATTGATCAGGTAGTGGAAGAAATTACTGACGGGCCGGTTTGTTCTATGGAAGAAGGCTGTATCAGCTGCTCAGGTTAATTCCTGCTTAAACTTATAAATCATCAGGGCTAAGCTTCAATACTTAGCCCTTTTTTATTCCCTTTCAATTTGAGTTATCCACACACTGCTTTTCTGTTCTGCACAGATTGTCCACAGTCGTGTCTATTGTTTTACACATTAGGGTGGTGATTATACACCATTATCCACTTTTTTTAATGGATTCTTAACAGGTTCTCCACTTGTTCCCCACAGCTTACTAACAGGTTTTACACAGGCTTGTCCACAATATTTCCCATATCAGGATTTGATAGTGATCCTGTTTTCCACAGTTATTTGAGACTTATCCACGGGATTCTAAAGTTGTTCACAGGTTACTCACAGGGATGCCTAAGGTTACAAACAGTTTGTCCACCGGCTACCAACAGGTTCCCAACGTGTTTCCCACAGGTTCTGCACAGGGTTATCCACATGCTTTTTGACTGTAAATAAGGTGTTTGTCATATTTATTAACGTTTATACACCTTAATCTACGATCTCGTATCTTTGTCATATAATGGCCAAACACGAAATAATTCCATGCGAGCGTTGCGGTACACCCATAGAGTGTAAGGCCAATTCCTACACGAAATGTCAGTGTAGCGTGGTACAATTGAACCTGAATGAAGTGCAATACATCAGTGAGCAGTTTGAAAGCTGTCTATGTGCGAAATGTTTATTCGAACTTCAACAGGAATATAAGGACATGGTATCCGCTTAGAAATTATATTTTCTGCTAACTTTGCTTCATAGAATTCTAAATCTACAGGAGATCAGGGATCTATTGGAGAAGGAACGAAGTATAAAACATTAACCAAACATATTTATAATGAAATTATTAGAAGGAAAAACAGCATTGATCACTGGTGCCTCAAAAGGAATCGGTCGTAAGATCGCAGAGAAATTTGCAGAGCAAGGTGCAAACGTTGCTTTTACTTACCTGTCTTCTGTTGAGAAGGGTCAGGCATTAGAGCAAGAGCTGCAGAGCTTCGGTACCACAGTTAAAGGTTACCGCTCAGATGCTTCCAAATTTGATGAGGCAGAACAACTGATCAATAACATCGTTGCAGATTTCGGTGCACTGGATATCGTAGTGAACAATGCAGGGATTACAAAAGACGGTTTATTGATGCGTATGAGTGAAGAAAACTGGGATGAGGTCATCAATGTGAACCTTAAATCTGTATTTAATGTATCTAAAGCTGCTTCTAAAGTGATGATGAAAGCCCGTAAAGGTTCAATTATCAATATGAGTTCTGTAGTAGGTGTTCAAGGAAACGCAGGACAGGCGAATTATGCGGCTTCTAAAGCGGGTATCATCGGTTTCTCTAAATCTTTGGCGAAAGAGTTGGGTTCACGTAACATTCGTACGAATGTGGTAGCTCCAGGTTTCATTCGCACTGAAATGACAGATGTCCTGGATCCAAAAGTAGTAAAGGGATGGGAAGAAGGAATTCCATTGAAAAGAGCTGGTGAGCCGGAAGATGTTGCAAATGTTTGCGTGTTTTTAGCTTCAGATATGAGTGCTTACGTAACAGGACAGGTATTGTCAGTTTGCGGAGGTATGTTGTAAGCATATTTTAAGGCGCTTTTGGCGCATTAAAGAATTTAAAAAGGAGTATCGGTATTCTGGCTGAAAATTTTTACACGAAAGGGTAAAATTCTGATGCCTTCTTACAGATACTCCTTTTTTATGCCTAAAAAGTAAATCTCTATCCTGCACCGGTTTTATGGAAATAATTTGTTTTTATTTTTTAAAATTTAGCATCTTAGCCCTATACTTATGGGTAATTCTTTTAATTTTTATACGATACTGTCGCTGATCGGCTGTCTGCTACTTGGATTGCTATTTGCTTATGTCGCTTATCGTAAAACAGCGCATTTGGAGCCTAAACTCAGATGGTTTCTGGCTGCGGTCAGGGCAGTGGTGATTGCGATGATTACTGGATTATTGTTTTTCCCCTTATTGAAAAACCTGAGCTACCAACTGGAGAAACCACTGATCATTATCGCCCAGGATAATTCGCTCTCTGTTGGCCATGTGCAAGCCTCAGGTTTTAATAAAGTAGGATATGAAAAAGAGCTACAGCAATTAAGAGATCAGCTTGCCGAAAAATATGAGCTCAAAGTTTATCATTTTAGTGATCGTATAGGAAAGGACTTTGACTTTAGTAACCAGGGTAAACTGAGCAATGCTACGGCGCTTTTTAACCGCTTAAATGACGAGTACCTGAATAGAAACGTTGGTGCAGTGATTCTGGCTTCAGACGGTATTTTTAACCGCGGAGGTAGCCCTTTGTATGATTTAAATAAATTAAAGGCACCTGTATATACCATTGCATTGGGAGATACAATTCCTAAGCGAGACCTCAAGATCGTTAATGTGAACCATAATAACCTGGTTTATCTGAATAATGATTTTACGATAGAGGTTCAGATAGAGGCTTTTGAAAGTAAAGCTGAACTGGCAAAATTAAAGGTATTTGAAAATGGAAAGCAGTTGCAGGAGCAATCAGTAGCGATTAACAGTGATGCTTTTGCGCTTACTGTTCCACTGAAATTAAAAGCCACAAAGTTAGGATTGCAAAAGTATAGTATTCAGTTGAGTCCACTGGCAGCTGAAATTTCTGAAAAAAATAATACACAACAGATTTTTATAGAAGTGATTGATGCCCGGCAGAAGGTATTGATTGCCGCTGGAGGTCCACATCCAGACCTGTCGGTCATTAAACAGGCCCTGAGTAGCAATAAAAATTACGATTTAAAAGTTGCGTTAGGCGAAGAGTTGAATGCTTTGAAACCCAATGATTACGGTTTGATGATTTTATATCAGTTACCTGATGTACAACGCAGTGCTGCCGCTTTTATGGGTAAGATATCACAGCTGAATGTGCCGGTATGGTATATTGTTGCTGCGCAGACAGATGTTAACCGTTTCAATTCATTGCAAAAGCTAGTGAGTATTAACGGAGCGGGCAGTAATATTCAGGAAGCTTTTCCGATAGTGAATGCTGATTTTACCAGCTTTGCTATTGATCCGGCCTCGGTTAAAGTGATTGAAGATTTTGATCCTTTACTGGCTCCGTTTGGAAAGGTGCTGGTAAATGGGACAGCTTCTGTCGCATTAAAACAGAGGATTGGAAAGATTAAAACAGATGCTCCGCAATTGTTTTTTGTGAATGATAATGGAAGGAAATCTGGCTACCTGCTGGGAGAGGGGCTTTGGCGCTGGAAATTGTCGGAAGCCAGGGATGGCCAGGGAAGTACTGTCATAAATGATCTCATTTCAAAAACTGTGCAATATCTGGCTGTGAAAGACGACAAACGTAAGTTTAAGGTTGCTCCATCGAAAAGCAGCTTCGAGGAAAATGAGAACATATTGTTTAATGCGGTACTGTATAATGATAGTTATGTGTCAGTCAACACACCAGAGGTAAGTATGCAGATCAAAAATGAAGATGGGAAGCTCTATAATTTTCTATTTTCAAGAACAGGTACTACTTATCAACTCGATGCGGGAATGCTACCTGCCGGGAATTATACTTTTATTGCCAGTACAAATTTAGGTGATCAGAAATATCAGTCTCATGGTGCTTTCTATGTCAACAACATGATTGCGGAGTATCAGCAGACGATTGCTAATCACCAGTTATTGAATAATATGAGCTTACAGACTAATGGTAAGCTATATATGCCGGAAAATCTGTTAAAAATCCAGGAGGAGATTGAGAAGAATGATCATATCAAAACCCTGAGTTATGAAGACCTTAAATATGAGGAGCTGATTAATTTTAAATGGTTGTTTGCGATGATCATCTTATTGCTTAGCTTGGAGTGGTTTTTCAGAAAGAGAAACGGCGAAATTTAATCCCTATAGTTTATGCAGATTGGTACAATGGAAACCATAGAGGTATTAGGTACGGTTGCTTTTGCAATTTCGGGCTCCTTTGCGGCCATGCAGAGAAGACTTGATCCTTTTGGGGTGTTGATCATTGCATTTGTGACCTCCATTGGTGGAGGTACTGTTAGAGATATGTTGCTGGGGGATACTCCGGTAGCCTGGATGAGAGATGTAAACTATTGTTTGCTGATTTTGATCACCTCATTGGCAACCATTTTTTTTAAAACACACATCAAGAAATTTAAAGTCACACTTTTCCTATTCGACTCACTGGGCTTAGGTCTGTTTACGATGCTTGGGATACAGAAAGGCATTAACTTCGGACTTAGTCCGGGGATCTGTATTGCATTAGGAACTATAACCGGTTGCTTTGGTGGGGTAATTAGAGATACGCTCTTAAATACGATCCCATTGATCTTCAGGAAGGAAATTTATGCTACTACCTGCATATTGGGCGGTTCATTGTATTTTGGCCTTAAATATTACAAGATGGAGGATGACATGGCCAACATTGTAGTGATCGCCTTTATCTTTATATTGAGGGTAGTGGTGGTAAAATATAAACTTACCTTACCTAAATTTGGCTATTAGTTTTTAGGTGCTTCCTTTACAATCACAAAAACATCTTCATTGTCTTTTTTCATGAAGTATTTCTCGCGTGCAAATTTTTCGGCCATATTCAGATTGGTGCTCAGTTCGTTCAGGTCTTTCTTCACCTTGGCGGTTTCCTTTTCATAGAAATCTTTTTCTTCCTGAAGTTTATGAACTTCAGAGCGGAATTCATATTGAGACACCATGTCATTCCTGTCAAAAAATAACATCCAGACCATGAAAGCTGCCACAGACAGGAAATATTTATTACGTATCAATTCCAGCAAACGTTCCATGCTACAAATATATAAACATATGAAAGTATAAAGCTATGAAAATACGAACATATGTTCAAAAGATTGCTTAAAGGGGAGGAATAATGTGACTTTGCCTAAAAGCAAAAAAAGATCCGGAGGTTTAAATCTCCGGATCTTTTTTTGGGGATGTACAGTACATTATATTGAATACATCCGGCTTAAAACATTTAGCTATTTGATTATTTTTTCAAATATTTAAAGTCTTTACCAATGAAACGTGCAGCAGAACCTAGTTCTTCTTCAATACGCAACAATTGGTTGTATTTTGCAATCCTGTCTGAACGGGAAGCAGAACCGGTTTTAATCTGACCACAGTTTAATGCTACCGCTAAATCTGCAATCGTAGTATCTTCAGTCTCTCCACTTCTATGGCTCATTACAGAAGTATAGCCATTGGTTTGTGCCAGGCTTACTGCATTGATTGTTTCTGTTAAAGTACCGATTTGGTTTACTTTTACTAAGATAGAGTTTGCAGTTTTCTTATCGATACCATCTTGTAAACGAGTTACGTTAGTTACGAACAAGTCATCACCAACCAACTGAACGCGGTCGCCAACTCTGTCTGTTAACATTTTCCATCCAGCCCAGTCGTTCTCATCCATACCATCTTCAATAGAGATAATTGGATATTTTTCAGTTAACTGCGCAAGGTATTCTGCCTGCTCAGCACTTGAACGGATTGCACCTTTCTCACCTTCAAATTTAGTATAGTCGTATTTACCATCTTTGTAGAACTCAGATGCTGCACAGTCAAATGCCAGGAAGATTTGCTCTCCTGCTTTGTAACCAGCTTTCTCAATCGCTTTGATGATGGTTTCAACAGCATCTTCAGTACTGTCGAATGTTGGTGCAAAACCACCTTCATCACCTACAGCTGTAGAAAGACCTCTGTCATGTAAGATTGCTTTTAAGTTATGGAAAACTTCTGTTCCCCATCTTAATGCTTCAGAGAAAGAAGATGCACCTACTGGCATGATCATAAATTCCTGGAAAGCAATCGGAGCATCAGAGTGAGATCCACCATTCACGATGTTCATCATCGGAATAGGTAAGATGTTTGCATTTACACCACCGATATAACGGTATAAAGGCTGACGGCTCTCCTGAGCTGCTGCTTTAGCAACGGCTAAAGAAACACCTAAAATCGCATTTGCGCCTAAGTTTGCTTTGTTGTCTGTTCCATCAAGTTTGATCATTAAGCTGTCGATTGCATTTTGTTCAAATACATCAATACCTCTTAATTCATCAGCGATTTTATCATTTACATTGGCAACGGCCTTTAAAACACCTTTACCCAAATACACAGACTTATCGTTATCACGAAGCTCTACCGCTTCATGCATACCTGTTGAAGCACCAGAAGGTACTGCAGCACGACCAAGAACGCCATTTTCGGTCATTACATCTACTTCAATAGTAGGATTTCCTCTTGAATCGAGGATTTGTCTGGCACGAACATCAATTATTAAACTCATTTTTATTGGATTTTATTTTGTTAGTCAGCCTTAGTGTAAAACTTACAATTACTATGGCGATATCCAAAGTTAAAAATTAAACACAAAAAAGTCGTAATTAATTTAATTACGACTTTTAAAATCTTATTGTCTTCTTTTATAGTGCTTTATGAGCTGCTTTGATTAGGGTTTAGTAGCAAAAACAGCTTTGTAGACCAATCCGGCGAGTAATGCCCCGGCGATGGGGGCTACCCAAAACAACCACAGTTGTCCGATGGCTTCTCCACCAACAAATAAGGCCTGGCTGGTGCTTCTTGCTGGATTTACCGAGGTATTGGTAACCGGAATACTGATCAGGTGGATGAGTGTTAAGCTCAATCCGATGGCCAAACCGGCAAAACCTTTAGGAGCTCTGTCGTCTGTAGCACCCAAAATAACGAGTAAAAAGATGAAGGTCATTACAACTTCGCAAAGTAGGGCTGCGGTCATGCTGTACTTCCCTGGAGAATGATCCCCATAGCCATTGGTCGCGAAACTACCAATATCGCTGCCATTGCCTGTGGCAATACCATACAGCACAGCCGCGGCGAGAATCCCACCTAGTACCTGGGAAACGATGTAAGGAATAAGGTCTTTGCCATCAAGACGCCCAGCCATCCACAATCCTACAGATACTGCGGGGTTGAAATGTGCACCAGAGATATGACCAACAGCATAAGCCATGGTCACTACGGTAAGGCCGAAAGCGAGGGCAACACCCAGAAATCCGATTCCGGCACCAGGGAAATTGCAGGCGAGTACAGCGCTTCCGCAACCGCCAAGAACCAGCCAGAAGGTTCCAATAAATTCTGCAGCAAGTTTTTTCATTTTTAAGAAGGTTAGATGGTTATGATATTTTATACTGAAATTTACCTAGATATTTTTAATATTCCTAATGTGGTTAATTGTGGTCTATTGTGCTGATGTTCAAATTGTTGTGTTGTTTGTATTTGCCCTGCCCAGGGGCTTTTTTAAAGAACGAAAATGCCTGCTGTGATGCGGAAATTCTGTATGATTTATGAAAATAAGGACAGCTGAGGTCATAAAAAAAGCGTCCTCTTTTTAAAAGAACGCTTAAATGCTTTGTTATAAAGACAATTGTAGATGGCTTTCCCGATCTATAAATGGATTATTCCCATTTGAATACTTTAACTGCAAGGGCATAAATACCGATACCCCAAACGATCATAATCAGGATCTGATGTTTTACATCCCATAATCCAGCACCTTCAAAAGCAACTTTTCTCATTGCATCGTTAAGGTAAGTCAGCGGTAATGCTCTGCTGATGGGTTGCAACCATTCTGGAAAAGCATCAATGGAGAAAAAAGTACCCGACAACAGGAATTGTGGCAAGGTAATGATATTGGAAATGGGAGGGATGGTGCTCTCACTTTTGGCGATCCCGGAAACCACGAAACCAAAACCCATAAATACGATCAGGCCAATGATGGCGAGTAATAACATATTGATTACGGTCACTGCGCCATGTACCAGGGTAAAATGAAAAAAGAAATGACCTACCAGGATAATAAATACGGCGCCTAATAAGGCAAAGCCGATTCTGGCAATTCCTTCACCAAATACAATACTTGATTTTCTCACTGGAGTGGCAAAGAAACGTTTGATCACTAAAGTCTGACGTAAATTGAAAAAGACAAAGGCAGTTCCGAAAACGCCGGTACTCAATAATGAAAAGCCAAGTTGTCCAGGCAGGATAAAGTCGATGGTACGATAAATACGGCCTTGAACAGTGCTTTCATTCAGTTCTGCCACGGTAGGCATCATATCTTTAGCATTTAAGTTGTACATCAGATTATGAATCAGTGACTTAAGGACGTTGCCTTTATCTACAGATGCGGAGGTGTATTCTACATTGGCTTTATAGGCTGGTTTCTCTTCCTTGTTCTTTTGGACATTGATGAGACCATCAATACTTCCTTTCTCCAGGCCATTTTTTATTTCCGAGGCATCTTTGTCTCTCAGCAGGTGTATTACCGGATTTTCTTCCAATGCCACAATAATCGGGTTATGAAGATCAGAGCCAGGTGCAATGGCCAGCTCTACTTTTAATCCCCCTTTACCTAAAAATCCAAATACCAGGATAAAGACCAATGGGAAGGCCAATGTAAACACAACGGCTGATGGGCTACGCATGATTGAACGAAAACTTGCTTTCGCAAGTGCCATGGTAGCTTTAGTATGATTGTAAGGTTTGCTCATTTGATTCTATTAATTGTCTTCGCGCCATTCTTTGCCAGTAAGTTGGATGAAAACATCCTCCAGATTGGCTTTTTTAACTTCTTTTTTTCTTTCAAAACCACTGTTGATCAATTGGTCTATCAGGTTGTCTGGCGTGTCCAGTGCGATAATTTCTCCACGTTCTACAAAGGCAACACGGTCGCAAAGTTGTTCCGCTTCATCCATATAGTGGGTGGTGAGCACTACGGTAGTCCCGCTTTTTCTGATCTCAATGATCAGGTCCCAGAGGTTACGTCTGGCTTGTGGGTCCAAACCTGTAGTTGGTTCATCCAGAAAGATGATTTTTGGTGCATTGATCAGCGTAGTGGCAATGGAAAAACGTTGTTTTTGTCCACCGGAAAGTGCTTTGTATTTGGCTTTTGCCTTGTCTTGCAGGTTTACCTTTTCCAGCATCTCCATTGGGTTGATGTCTACCCCATAAAGTCCGGAGAACAATTCCATCAATTCAACCAGGTTTAAATTGGGATAGTATCCCGCAGCCTGAAGCTGTACGCCAATGATTCTTTTGATCTTACTGGCTTCTTTATCTACATCATAACCATCTACAAGGATCTCTCCTGAAGTTTTCTCACGAAGGGTTTCTATGATTTCTAAAGTAGTTGTTTTTCCGGCTCCATTTGGACCTAGAAGTCCAAATATCTCGTTTTGATATACATCAAAGCTGATGCCTTGTACTGCGGTAAAGTCCTCATATTTTTTTACAAGGTTCTTTACACTAATGATGGCATTGGTGTTGTCCATACTATAAATGTAAGAAGGTTTAGAAGAATAGAAAACCTAATCCTGCTAAACCTTCGAATATAACGGTAAAATGATGTTTCGTAGAGAATTGGCGCTGAATTACCAGGCCAGATCGCTTTTGATCATTTCAAGGAAATCATCAAATAAGTAACGTGAGTCATGTGGACCTGGAGAAGACTCCGGGTGATATTGTACAGAGAATGCTTTTTTACCTTTCACACGGATACCTTCGATGCTTTGATCGTTCAGGTTTAAGTGTGTAATTTCTACTTTATCAGATTTTTTAACCTCTTCAGCAATCACACCGAAACCATGATTCTGAGAAGTTACTTCACAATGGTTTTTGATGATGTTTTTAACCGGGTGGTTTAATCCTCTGTGTCCGTTAAACATTTTCATGGTTCCAATGCCATTGGCTTCTGCCAATAACTGGTGACCTAAACAGATACCGAATAGTGGTTTATCTGCTGCCAGAATTTGTTTTACAGTTTCGATTGCATAAGGCATTGCTGATGGATCGCCAGGACCATTAGAGATAAAGTATCCGTCTGCATTCCATTTGTTCATTTCTTCGAAGCTGGTTTTAGCTGGGAATACCTGAACATACATATCTCTTGCCTCGAAGTTGCGAAGGATATTCTTCTTAATTCCAAGGTCTAATGCAGCAATTTTATAAGTTGCATCTGGGTTGCCATAGAAATAAGGTTCTTTAGTAGATACCTGAGAAGACAATTCCAGACCGTCCATAGATGGAACAGCTGATAATTTAGCTTTCAATTCTTCAAGATCAGTGATCTCAGAAGAGATGATACCGTTCATTGCACCTTTATTTCTGATGTGACGTACCAAAGCACGCGTATCAATATCTGAAATTCCTACAATGTTTTCATCTTGAAAATAGTCCTGAATTGATTCAGATGCTTCTTTACGGCTATAGCCTACGCTGTAGTTTTTACAAACCAAACCAGCGATTTTGATGCTGTCAGACTCAATTTCTTCTCTGTGGATTCCATAATTCCCAATATGTGCATTGGTGGTAACCATGATCTGTCCGAAGTAAGAAGGATCAGTGAAAATTTCCTGATATCCAGTCATTCCTGTATTGAAACAGATTTCTCCGGTTGTTGTGCCGATTTTTCCCGCAGCTTTTCCGTAGTAAACGGTGCCATCAGCCAATAACAAGATTGCAGGTAACTTGGTGTAGTTAGTCATTGTGTGTATAAAAATGAGAAATTATGGTGAAAAAAGAGAAAAACGATGGATTATGCGTGATTTTGATATCACTTCTGTAGTTAACAAATGTGCTGTTAAGTAACCCCTTCATTTCGGGATACAAAGATACATTTTTGAGGTTTTAAATCAAGGATTTTTTTTAGAATTTGAGTGAAGGGGATTTTGAGGCTTCTGCTGCTCCCTTGATTCTGTCACAAAAACAATTAAACTCGTTTAATTTCGGATGTAAAAAGTAATTTTGCCGAAACTAAAATATAAAAAACGATGTCTGTAAATAAAGAAGTAAAACGGATCACGACCCATATTTTGCAAGCTATGAAGCAAAATGGCGAAAAGATCGCGATGTTAACTGCTTACGACTATTCTATGGCAACCATCCTTGATGATGCTGGTTTAGATGTTTTATTGGTTGGAGATTCAGCTTCCAACGTAATGGCCGGTCATGAGACGACCTTACCAATTACTTTAGATCAAATGATCTATCACGCGCAATCGGTGGTAAGAGGTGCTTCACGTGCTTTAGTAGTGGTAGACCTTCCTTTTGGATCTTACCAGGGTAATTCTAAAGAAGCCTTGAGTTCTGCCATTAGAATTATGAAAGAATCCGGTGCTCATGCGGTGAAGCTGGAAGGTGGAACAGAGATCGTGGAATCGGTACAAAGAATTATTACTGCTGGAATTCCTGTAATGGGACATTTGGGATTAACTCCGCAGTCTATCTATAAATTCGGCACTTACACCGTTAGGGCAAAAGATGAAGCCGAAGCATTAAAATTGAAAACTGATGCGCTTGCTTTACAGGAAGCTGGATGTTTTGCATTGGTACTGGAAAAAATTCCAGCGAAACTGGGTAAAGAAGTATCAGCCTCTTTAGCTATTCCTACAATAGGAATTGGTGCAGGACCTGATTGCGACGGACAGGTTTTAGTGGTAAATGATATGATTGGCCTCACAAAAGGATTCAAACCTCGTTTCTTACGTCAATATGTGAACCTTTACGATGGTATTCTAAACGCCGCACAATCTTATATTAAGGATGTGAAGTCGAGCGATTTCCCGAATGAAAAAGAACAATATTAAGATGAGCGTAGTTTTAAATTTTTATAAGCAGGCCTTTAACAGGTCTATCTAACAACAGATGCCAATAACAGCAAAAGATATACTTTATGAAGACAATCATCTTATCGCGATTTGCAAGCGTGCAGGTGATATCGTACAAGTGGATGAAACAGGGGATGAGCCTCTGGATGAACAGGTAAAGAAATACCTTGCCAAAACCTATAATAAGCCTAACAGTGCTTTTTTAGGTGTGGTACATCGTTTAGATCGTCCGGTTAGCGGCGTGATTTTATTTGCGAAAACGAGTAAAGCATTGGAGCGGATGAATGCGGTTTTCAAAAATAGAGAGGTAAAGAAAACATATTGGGCCGTAGTGAGAAATAAACCAGCTAAGATTTCTGGTACTTTGGTACACTGGCTGGTAAAGAATCCTCAGAAGAACGTAGTGACTCCGCATAATACTGAAGTACCAGGCAGTCAGCGTGCAGAATTGAGCTATCGTCTGATCGGAGAACTGAATGGTTATTACCTGATAGAGGTAGATCCATTGACAGGAAGATCGCACCAGATCAGGGTGCAGCTTTCTACTATGGGCTGTCCGATTGTTGGGGATAACAAATATGGTTATCCAAGGGGAAGCAGAAAGGGCAGCATTTGCCTTCATGCCCGCCGACTACAGTTTATCCATCCGGTAAAAAAGGAACCTGTCAATATTTTCGCCAAGCTTCCTGTGGATGGCTTCTGGGAAAAGTTTGAAAATATGTAAATTAATATTCAGCACAAATGCCATAAGATTCATTTGCTGATTTAAATAAAACCCAATAAGATGGATCCTAAAACAGGGTTTAACTTATTGGGTTTTTTAGTATTTAACTTAGGCTATTGACAAGGTTTGGAGCTGAACACCACGTGATTATCGAATTTCAGCTTGCTTCGATCAATAAACACCATTTTTCCTTTGTCTTCTTTGACAGGTCCATAACCTTCATATAATTTGCCATCTTTTTTAAGCAGCACCAGTTCTCTGACAGACCTTAGGCCTTCAGAATCAAAAGTGTAGTCTGCGATAATCGTGTCGCCTTTCATCTCTCCGGCAAGTGTTCCTTTATTGGCGTCTTTTTCTGCAAATTTATAGTCTAGAAATCCGGTTAGTTCTTCTCCATCGATTCGCAATTGCATGGTGGCAGTATCTTTATTCTTTAGGTATTCATAGCAAGTGATGGAGTGTTCCGCTGCTTTGTTTGTTGCGCTGAAAGTGGTATCTAATGCGACCATAGCAGAAGAGTCTGACACTTTCTTCTCTGACTGGTTACTGGTACAGGAGGCCATCATGATCGCTAATCCTGCCAGGAATAAAATATGCTTGTTCATTTTTTCATAATTTGATGCGGGAGAAGACTGCAATTGGCTTGCCAAAAAGCGCGTTTCAAAAAACAAACAGGTTTAACAAGGGGCTAAAACAGAAAGAGGGCGACCATTAAAAAA
>NZ_JAVTSK010000013.1:0-142110 GCF_032678465.1 Pedobacter gandavensis | reverse complement strand
CATGCAGATCAACCCTTTTTTATTTGTTTTCCTCTAAGCAATAATTGCTTGAGATAGAAAGATTTCTTTTAGAAAGTGAAACGTAACGATAATCCTACTCCAGAAGCATCAAAATCAGTTTCTGGAACCAATCCGATTGCCGGCTTCCAGTCTAATGAAAGATTGATAGGTGCATCAGCAAATTTGTAATCCAAACCTAAAACACCGTCAACAGCTAAATAAAGATCGCTACCGTTATGTGGTTTGTATTTAACAGATCCTACAGTACCACCCACACCATAATACCAGTTTAAACCAGCAGCGTTGTTAATTGGATTATAAATTTCGTATAAACCTGTTACACGGAAATAGTTAGTGTGATCAGTTGATCTAAAGTTGGCAATTAAATCTATCATTTTGTTACCACCCAGTGTAGTTTTGAAAGTCACACCATTTGCAGCACCAAAACGTCCACCGATAGCATTCTTGTAACTTTGTGCGTTTGAAGTAGATTGGAATGCAAACGTAGCAATCACTGATAAGCAAATAATAGTAAGTAATTTCTTCATAATTGTGTTGTTATTTAATTTTTATAGCTAAACTCCTCCTTTACAACTATTGTGCCGTTTGGTCATTTTAAAGTGTTTTTCTTGTATTATTTATAATAAAAAAGGCCATTGCGAACATTAACGAGCTTAAAAAGAGGCGTACTGCTTCGATTAACATTTTTTTTTATGCAAAAAATCTGAGCTTTATAAATGGAGGATGACTTGTTCAGAAATCCATTTCTCTGAATACAAATCACCATTTCTAAACGCCTGATATGGCCAGTTATTTTATAAATATCCTGTACAGAATGTGATCCTGATTATTCTGTTAAAAGAAAACATACCATTATAATAATTGGTTTTAATAGCACATATAATTTGTTAGATTTGAGAAAGACCAGGTAAGAATTATAAAAATAACCGCATATGGCTGTAAATATCACCCGCGTATTTGATTTACTTCAATACAATTTAGAGAATTTTCCCAAAGAGGAGTTTATCAGTGGTAAGGTTAAAGGGGAGTGGAAAAAATATAGTACCCAGCATTTTTGTGAAACCGTTGATGCACTCAGCAGAGGTCTGATCGGGATAGGGCTGAAAAAAGGTTCGAGGGTGGCGGTCATGTCTGCCAACCGGCCGGAATGGAACATTACTGATTTCGCAATTGTACAGTTGGGCGCTTACCAGGTTCCTTTATATCCGACACTTGCGGAGCATGATATCAAATTTATTCTGGAAAATGCGGAAGTCAGTGTGATTTTTGTAGCAGATGAGCTGATCTTTGCGAAAGTGAAAGTCGCTTGCGCGGAATTGAAACATGAAGTGAAAATTTACAGTTTTAACCAAGTGGAAGGAGTTCCATCATGGGAAGAACTCATCAATGCGGGAAAAGCACAGCCAGACCTGGATCTTAATGTTTACCGCAATGAAGTAAAAGCGGAAGATATTTTAACCTTAATCTATACCTCTGGAACAACAGGCACTCCTAAAGGAGTGATGCTGACACATGATAACCTGGTGAAAAATTTCGAGAAATCTTCTGTACTGGTTCCTCCAGGATTACACAAGGCGCTGAGCTTTCTGCCATTGTCGCATATTTTTGAGCGCATGATCGTTTATCTGCATATGTATCAGGGTGCAGCCATCTATTATGCAGAAAGCATGGAGACAATTGTAGCAGACATTCAATTTGTGAAACCAAATGCTTTTTCAACCGTTCCCCGTTTGCTGGAAAAGGTATATGATAAAATCATGGAAAAGGGGAAAGAACTGACCGGGATCAAAAGAGGGATCTTTTTCTGGGCGCTATCTGTTGCGGAAAAGTTTGAATTCGACAATGGTCCTTTTTATAAATTTAAATTGGGTATCGCCAGAAAGCTGGTCTTTAAAAAATGGCAGGCCGCATTGGGAGGAGAGATTGTGGTGATTGTTTCGGGTGGAGCAGCCTTAAATCCACGCCTTTGCCGGATCTTCTGGGCGGCTGGTATGCCTGTGATGGAAGGTTATGGATTAACAGAAACCTCTCCGGTAATCACCGTGAACTATATCGGGGCAACCAGATTTGGAACAGTAGGTCCGCCGATTGATGGAATAGAGGTTAAAATTGCAGCAGACGGTGAGGTCCTGGCCCGCGGACATAACATTATGAAAGGGTATTATAAGCGTGATGACCTGACCGCGGAAGCGATCGATCAGGATGGCTGGTTCCATACCGGAGATATTGGTGAACTGGTAGAAGGCAGGTTCCTGAAAATTACCGACCGTAAAAAAGAGATTTTTAAAACTGCGGGAGGTAAATATGTGGCGCCACAAATGCTGGAAAATAAATTGAAGGAATCTCCATTAGTGGAGCAGGTAATGGTACTTGGTGAAAACAGAAAATTCCCATCGGCATTAATTATTCCTACTTTTGCTGCCCTAAAAACCTGGTGTGCGAAAAAAGGAATTCCCTATACCACCAATGAACTGATGATCAAAGACCCACAAGTCTTGAAAAAGTATGATGAAATTGTGGCATTTAGTTCTAAGGATTTTGGCAAATGGGAACAAGTGAAACGCATCGCCTTACTCTCTAAAGAATGGAGTATTGATGGTGGCGAACTTACCCCTAAATTGAGTTTAAAAAGAAAGGTCATTCTTGAAAAGAATGGCGCAATCATAGAGAAAATATATATAGATGCAGCGGATTATAAAGCTTAGGGTATTTTTAAAGGTAAATGGATGGATGCTGATCACAGCTTTGCTGTTTTCAGGATGTGCAAGCAAACAGCAAGGTCATCAGAATAGCAAAGAATACCACAATGGAATGGTGGTTTCTGCAAGTCCTTTTGCTTCAAAAGTGGGATTAGACATTTTGAAAAAAGGAGGAAATGCAGTGGATGCAGCTGTAGCGGTACAATTTGCCCTGGCAGTAGTCTATCCAAATGCAGGAAATATCGGTGGCGGTGGTTTTATGGTATATCGCTCCGCATCCGGAGAAACCAATACCCTCGACTTTAGAGAAAAAGCCGGAGCATCGGCTTCCAGAGATATGTACCTGGATGCTGCCGGAGCACCAATTGTAGACAAAAGTCTGTATGGACAGTTGGCCGCAGGAGTGCCTGGTTCAGTTGCAGGAATGGTTGCCGCTCATGAAAAATATGGAAAACTGCCCTGGGCAACCTTATTGGAGCCGGCAATTTTGCTGGCCAGAAATGGTTTTCCATTGTCTGCGCAACAGGTGGGCGAGCTGAATAACCTACACGATCAGTTGTTGAAACTGAATCCGGATGGTACCGCATTGCTAAAAGATGGCAAATGGGCAACATCCGATCTATTGAAGCAGGAAGAACTGGCTGGGACACTTGAACTGATCCGGGATCAGGGAAGAGCCGGTTTCTATGAAGGTAAAGTTGCAGATCAGATCATTCAGGAAATGAAGCGTGGTGCTGGCATCCTGACCAAGACAGATTTACAACAATACCAGGCAGTTTGGCGCAAAGCCATTACCGGAAATTATAAAGACTATAAGGTGATCACCATGCCCCCACCTTCCAGTGGTGGAATTGCATTGATTCAATTGCTGAGATCAGTAGAAGCTTATCCATTGAAAAGATGGGGCTTTCAGCAGGATTCTACGGTTCAACTGATGGTAGAGGCAGAACGTAGGGTATATGCCGACCGTGCTACTCACCTCGGCGACCCGGATTTTTATAAAGTTCCGCAGGCCGCTTTATTAGATGAACAGTATACTAAGGATAGAATGAGCAACTTTGATTGGTCCAAAGCTACCCCTAGTGCAAACATTAAAGCCGGAAAGATCAATGGAAAAGAGCATGAAGAAACTACCCATTTTTCTATTGTCGATAAAGCTGGAAATGCAGTTTCCATCACTACTACTTTAAATGGTTCTTATGGAGCAGTCGTAGCCGTTAAAGGTGCTGGATTTCTCCTGAATAATGAAATGGATGATTTTTCTGTAAAACCAGGTGCACCAAACATGTATGGTTTGGTGGGTGGCGAAGCCAATGCCATCGCCCCTGGAAAAAGAATGTTGAGCTCTATGACCCCAACCATTCTGGAAAATGATGGAAAGCTCTTTATGGTTGTTGGCACGCCTGGCGGATCAACCATTATAACGTCCGTTTTTCAGACCATTCTAAATGTGATCGAATTTGATCAGGATATGCAGCAAGCTGTATCTGCAAAAAGATTTCACCATCAATGGTTGCCCGATGTAATTTATACGGAGAGTGGAGCAATTGATGCAGTGAATCGCGCTAAACTGGAAGCAAAAGGTTATATCATTGAGCCCCGAGGACCAATGGGCAGGGTGGACGCGATCCTGAAAACAAAACAGGGTGGCTATCAGGGAGCTGCAGACCCACGTGGCGATGATCAATGGCTAGGTTGGTAGCTGTCTAAAATTCTGCACACTTTCCGTCAACTTACAGTCGTTTAAAGCAGTTTTGATAATTGGCCTGAGTATTGAAATGATTTCAATGATTAAACATTGTATTTATTATTCAATACTTATCTTATGAAACAAAATTTATCTAAAACCCTGCCTGTAGCTATTGCTGCGCTCCTGATAGGAGGTTCTGTTCAGGCACAGGATCAAGCAGGTACAAACTCAAATCAGTTGACGACCTGGTCGATTGGTCTTAATGCCGGGGTTTTAACTCCTTTATCTCCTCTGGGTGGAAAAAATGATTTTTCCAATTCAAAATCCAGTCTGGGTTACGGATTATACATTAAGAAACAAATTACACCTTATTTTTCACTTCGTTTAGACGGGGTTAGAGGTAAACTGAAAGGGGATAACTCTGAAAACTGGAAAAGTGGCGCGCCAAATACCAGTGCTGTAAATGCTTTTGAAACTAACCTGGATTATTCAGGAAGTTTAAATGCAGTGGTAAACTTGTTTAATATCAATATGTTCAATGCCAATAGTGCAGTACAATTGTACGCTTCTGCTGGTGCTGGTTTAGCGGGTTATAAAGTGAAAACTTCGGCAACAGCTGGTGGCGCCTTGGTAGACTATGCAGGTGGTAAAACAATTTCAGAATTGATTATCCCGGTAGGATTAGGGGCTAAATTTAAAGTAGCAGAACGTGTAAATTTAGATTTAGGCTGGACAGTTAACTTTGTGGATGGTGATAACCTGGATGGTGTTTACCGTGGTAACAATGATAAATATAACTACGGCTATGCTGGTTTAGAGTTCGCATTAGGCAAAGGATCGAAACAATTGGCATGGAACAACCCGGTAGCTTTAACCTATGAAGAAGCATTATCGGCTAAACAAACGGCAAATGCATTGAAAGCTGAAAATGATAAATTGAGAGCTGAGATGAACGATTTGTTGAAAGATTCTGATGGTGATGGTGTTGCTGATAAACTGGATAAATGTCCAGGTACTCCAGCAGGTATCGTTGTGGATGGTTCTGGTTGTCCATTAAAAGTTCCGGTTCCAGTAATTCAAGAGAAAGTAATCATCACTGAAGCCGACCGTAAGGTAGTGGAAGAGGCGATTAAAAACTTAGAATTTGATTTAGGAAAAGCAACGATCCGTGCTAAATCTTATCCTACTTTAAATCGCGTTGCAGCATTATTGGTAGAGAAAAACTTTAGCTTGAAATTAGCAGGTCATACTGATAATACAGGTTCTATGGCTTTAAATATGCGCTTATCGAAAGAAAGAGCAGAAGCCGTAAAAGCTTATCTGGTATCTCAAGGTGCTAATCCTTCACGCATTGAAGCGGTAGGATATGGTCCAAACCAACCAATTGCAACCAATAAAACTGCAGCTGGTCGTCAATTGAACAGAAGAGTAGAGTTTACACTTTATTAAACAGATCTGTTTAATCATCAAAAAAAACCGCCTTACCATGTAAGGCGGTTTTTTTTATGCCACATTTCAGCTACTTCCTCAATTTGGTAGAAATGAAGCTGGAATGACCTTAGCGTATGGTGATTCTTTTTGAATTTCTATTGGGAGGTTGCTAGGGCCATTCTGGCCTAAATTGCCTTTAAACCTGTCTCTAGCCAGGTTTAAAGTAGGCTATATTTTGCTAATAAATTTAGTGACAATTGCGATTATGTTAATGATTATGAGTAGCTTAGTTTTGTCAATTCCGACAAACTAAATTATCATACTATGGCAAAATGCCCTATTGGCCCATATGGCCACCCTTCCGGAAGAATCGGAGATCTCGTTTTTTATATGATGAAAGGCCAGGCGATTTGCCGTACCATTGGTAAACCTGGAAAAGCAAGTCTAAAACAAATGGCCAATCGCCAGTCTATGTCTGTGGCTATGGCGCTGCTGAAACCTATGGCCGATTTTATTAAAGTGAGTTTTAGGCTGGAAGCAGAAGGCACGGTGAAAAATGCACACAATCTGGCCACCTCTTACAATAAGAAACATGCGTTAACCGGTGAATACCCTAATATTAAAGTGGATTATGCGAAAGTGATCCTCAGTAATGGCAGTCTGGAAATGGCTGAAAAATTCCGAATGTCTAAAGGAGAAGGCGGATTAAACTTAAGTTGGAATACTGATCTTTCCGAGTATGCTGATGCAGATGATATCCTCATGGTGCTGGTTAGTCATCCGACGAAAAAAAGAGCCAGTACCTATCTGAATGCCGCCAAAAGGTCGGATGGCCGCTGCTTTGTTGCCCTGGATAAAGAATGGATGATGAAGGAGCAAATGGAAGTTTATGTCTGCCTGAAGTCTGCAAATGAACAATCTATCTCTGATAGCAAGTACCTGGGAAATTTGAACGGAGTGCCCGAAAGTATGTTGGAAAAGACAGAAAAAGCGCATTATGATACTGTTAAAGCCCGTTTTGATCAGGTAGCAGCCAGTTACGAAAAACAAAGACTGGATTTTGCGGCAGGGGCTGTGGAAACCAAGGCCTTTCGACACCTGAGCAGAGAATATCAGATTTTACAGGAAAAACTGCTGCATCTGCCCGGGAAACCTTCCTGATGTTGTGCTAAGGCGAATGTATTAGCCCTAAATTACTTCATGAAGGCAGGATAATCTTATTACCAAGCTGAAGTTAAAACACTTAATTTAAGCCAGATAATGTGGAATAATATTTTTTTTCTTTGCTTGCATTTGATTTATTAATTCGATAGCTTTGTTATGCAAGCATAGTAATTAATGAAACAACAAGAGACAGTAGATTATTTCCTGAAGGTGGTTTGGCAGAATGTTTCCAACACTTATAATCAGATCGCTTCCGGCTTCGGAATCACACAGGCCATTGGCTATGTGCTCATCAATATTGAAAAAGAAGGTACCGCTGTTTCCAAGCTGGCTGCTCTGTTGGGTGTCAAAGCGACCAGTTTATCCAGAATGCTAAACAATATGGAAGAACAGGGGTTAATATATCGGGAAACTTCTATCGGCGATAAGCGTTCGGTGAAGGTATTCCTCACAGATTTAGGCCGAGAGAAAAGACTCCTCGCAAGAGAAGTGGTCATTTCTTTTAATGAATACCTGAATGCTCATTTTAGTAATCAGGAAAAGAATAACCTGATTGCGTCCTTACAGAAACTGAATAAACTTACACTGGCATATAAAATTCCTACTGAAAATTATGAACAAGAAGATAAATAGAGTAGCAGTATTGGGCTCAGGTATCATGGGCTCTCGTATTGCTTGTCACTTTGCGAACATTGGAGTTGAAGTACTTTTATTGGACATTGCTCCTAAAGAACTGAACGCGGAGGAGCAATCTAAAGGATTGAGCCTGGACCACCCGGCAGTGAAGAATCGAATTGTAAATGCTGCGTTGCAAAATACAGTGAAAACCAATCCTTCTCCTGTATATTCAAAAAAGGTACTGAATAAAATTACGACAGGGAATTTTACAGATGATATGTCAAAGATCGGTACTTACGACTGGATCATTGAGGTGGTGGTAGAAAACCTGGACATTAAAAGAAAGGTATTTGAGCAGGTAGAGCAATTCCGCAAACCCGGATCATTGGTTACTTCCAATACTTCCGGAATTCCAATTCACCTGATGGCAGAAGGCAGATCGGATGATTTTAAAGCGAATTTCTGTGGAACTCACTTCTTCAACCCTCCCCGTTATCTGAGATTGCTGGAAATTATCCCAACAAAAGATACCCATCCGGAATTGGTAGATTTCTTAATGCATTACGGGGATAAGTTTCTGGGAAAAACAACAGTACTATGTAAGGATACACCGGCATTTATTGCCAATAGGGTAGGTGTTTATTCCATCATGTCTCTACTACATCTGGTAGAAAAAATGGACCTTACCGTAGAAGAGGTAGATAAATTTACAGGTCCTGCTTTAGGCAGACCAAAGTCAGCAACCTTCCGTACCACTGATGTGGTAGGACTGGATACCATGATTAAAGTAGCCAAGGGACTGTATGATAATTGTCCGGAGGATAAAGCACATGATCTTTTTAAGCTTCCTGCTTATGTGGAGAAAATGGAAGCCAACAACTGGCTGGGTGATAAAACCCAGCAAGGTTTTTATAAAAAAACAAAAACTGCCGATGGCAAAACAGAAATTCTGGCCCTTGATTTAAAAACCCTGGAATATCGTCCTCAAAACAAAGTGAAATCAGCTACGCTCGACATCACTAAGTCTATTGAGAATGTAAAAGACCGGATGAAAGTTTTTGCCGCAGGAAAAGATAAAGCAGGAGAGTTGTTCCGCGCTTCTTTCTTCGGTTTGTTCGAATATGTATCGGATCGTATTCCGGAAATATCAGACGAATTGTACCGAATTGATGATGCCATGCGTGCCGGTTTTGCCTGGGATTTAGGTCCTTTCGAAGTTTGGGATGCAGTAGGTGTTGCTGATGCAATCGAAGGGATGAAAAAATATGGACACCAGGCTGCGCCATGGGTTCAGGAAATGCTGACTGCCGGTCATACTACTTTTTATAAGGTAGAGGAGGGCATCAAAAAATATTATGACATTCCTTCCAAAAGCTACAAAGCCGTTCCTGGAGCAGAAGCTTTTATCATCCTGGACAACTTAAGGGCAAATAAAACGATCTGGAAAAATGGTGGTGCTTCGATCATTGATCTGGGCGATGGCATCCTGAATGTCGAATTTCATTCTAAAATGAATACCATCGGTGGCGATACTTTACAAGCCATCAATAAAGCCATAGACCTGGCAGAAAAAGAATATAGAGGAGTGGTGATCGGAAACGATGGTGCCAATTTCTCCGCAGGTGCAAACGTGGGTATGATTTTCATGATGGCCGTAGAACAGGAATGGGAAGAATTGAATCTGGCCGTTCGTATGTTTCAGAACACCTCGATGCGCATCCGGTATTCTTCGATTCCGGTAGTGGTGGCCCCACATAATTTAACACTGGGCGGTGGTTGTGAATTTAGTTTACATGCCGATCATGTGCAGCTCAATGCAGAAACTTATATGGGATTGGTAGAGTTTGGTGTTGGGGTGATTCCTGGCGGTGGCGGTACCAAGGAGTTCGCTTTGCGTGCTTCCGATGAATATAAAGAAGATCAGATCGTCCAAAATGTATTGAAAGACAGGTTCCTCACCATCGGTATGGCAAAGGTATCTACCTCCGCCGTAGAAGCCTTTGAACTGGGTTATCTGCAGAAAGATAAATACTCGATTTCTATGAATAGAAGCCGTTTGATCGCGGATGCAAAAGCTAAAGCAATCGAACTGGCGGATGCCGGCTATACGAAGCCTATGCCCCGTAAAGACATCAGAGTTTTAGGTAAACAAGGTTTGGGTATCGTTTATGCCGGTGCAAATACCATGTATTCCGGTCATTATATTTCTGAACATGATAAGAAAATATCGGAAAAATTGGGTTGGGTAATGTGTGGTGGAGACCTTTCCGCACCAACAGAGGTTACGGAACAGTATTTACTTGACCTGGAAAGGGAAGCCTTCCTGTCGCTTTGTGGAGAACGTAAAACGCTGGAACGAATTCAAAGTATTGTAACCAAAGGAAAACCTTTAAGAAACTAATTTTTTTCTATTAAAAGACACAGACATGCAAGAAGCATATATTATAGCAGGATATCGTACCGCAGTGGGCAAGGCTCCGCGTGGTGTATTTCGTTTTACCAGAGCTGATGATTTGGCTGCGGATGTGATCAGGCAGCTGGTGGATTCAGTACCGAATCTGGATAAAACACAGATTGATGATGTGATTGTTGGAAATGCCACACCTGAAGCAGAACAGGGCCTGAATATTGGGCGTATGGTTTCGCTGATGGGTTTGGATACCGATAAAGTACCAGGTGTAACGATCAATCGTTATTGCGCTTCAGGTTTAGAAACCATCGCAACAGCAGTGGCAAAAATCAGAAGTGGCATGGCAGATTGTATCATTGCCGGTGGGGTAGAGGTGATGTCTGGGATGCCTTTTGGTGGATGGAAAGTAGTTCCAAACGCAGATGTGGCAATGAAAAACCCGGATTGGTATTGGGGAATGGGTTTAACAGCAGAAGCTGTAGCCAAAGAATATAATGTAAGTAGGGAAGATCAGGATGCTTTCGCTTTTCAATCGAATATGAAAGCAGTGGAAGCCATCAAAAATGGCCACCTGAAAGCGGGTGTTGCAGCGATAACGGTAGTAGAAAATTACCTGGATGGCAATATGAAAAAGAAAAGCCGCAGTTATGTGGTGGATACCGATGAAGGGCCAAGAGCAGATACTTCACTGGATAAACTGGCAAAACTGAAACCTGTTTTCGCTGCTGATGGTAGTGTGACTGCCGGAAACTCTTCTCAGACTTCTGATGGTGCAGCCTTTGTGCTGGTGGTTTCTGAAAAGAAAATGAAAGAACTGGGCGTAGATCCTATTGCCCGCCTAGTTAGCTATGGAATTGCTGGTGTTCCACCAAGAATTATGGGGATTGGTCCAATTGAGGCGATTCCGAAAGCGTTGAAAATGGCCGGAATGAAACTGGAAGAACTGGACCTGATTGAGCTGAATGAAGCTTTTGCTTCACAGTCGCTGGCCGTAATCCGGACTTTAGGCATTGATGCATCAAAGGTCAATGTGAATGGTGGTGCGATTGCACTCGGACATCCCTTGGGTTGTACCGGCGCCAAATTATCAGTACAGTTATTTAATGAATTGAAACGGAGAGATCAGAAATATGGTATGGTAACCATGTGCGTGGGTAGCGGACAAGGAGCTGCCGGAATTTTTGAAATGCTTTAACAGGATATTATGGAAACTACAGACAAAAAAACAATTAAAGGTGGAGCGTTTTTAATTACAGAAACCAATTACCAGGATGTATTTATTCCTGAAGAATTTGATGAAGAGCAACAAATGATTGCGCAAACCTGTCGGGATTTTCTCGCAACAGAGGTTTATCCAAACCTGGATCGTATCGATACTCAGGAAGAAGGTTTGATGCCTTCATTAATGGATAAAGCAGGTGCCCTAGGTATTTTAGGTGTTTCCATCCCGGAAGAATTCGGTGGTTTTGGAAAAAATTTCAATACTTCGATGCTGGTTGCAGATGTGATTGGTGCCGGGCATTCTTTTGCCGTAGCACTCTCCGCGCATACCGGAATAGGGACACTGCCGATCTTATATTATGGTAATGAAGCACAAAAGGAAAAGTATATTCCAAAACTGGGAACCGGTGAATGGAAAGCCGCTTATTGTTTAACAGAACCTAATTCTGGTTCGGATGCCAATTCCGGAAAAACAAAGGCAAAGCTTTCTGCAGATGGGACACATTACCTGATCACTGGTCAGAAAATGTGGATCACCAATGGTGGTTTCGCGGATATCTTTATTGTATTTGCTAAAATTGATGACGATGCCAATTTAACCGCTTTCATCGTGGAGCGTGACTTTGGAGGCATTACCATGAATCCGGAAGAACATAAAATGGGGATCAAAGGTTCTTCTACCAGACAGGTTTTCTTTAATGATTGCCCGGTACCGGTAGAAAATATGCTTTCTGAGCGTCAGAATGGGTTTAAAATTGCGGTGAATATTCTAAATATCGGCCGTATTAAATTGTCGGCAGCCGCGATTGGTGCCTCTAAAGCAGTAATCGACACCGCAGTGAATTATTCAAATGAAAGAATTCAATTCGATCGCCCGATTTCTAAATATGGTGCCATCCGTTACAAATTGGCGGAAATGGCCGCAAAGGTATATGCTGTAGAATCGGCAAATTATCGTGCCGGACAAAATATTGATGATGCTTATGAACGCCTGGTTGCCGGTGGTATGGACGCGAGTAAAGCCAAACTGAAATCTACAGAAGAATATGCGGTAGAATGTGCCATTCTGAAAGTTTGGGGTTCGGAAGCCCTGGATTATGTCGTAGACGAAGGTGTTCAGATTTACGGAGGGATGGGTTTCTCAGCAGAAGCACCAATGGACCGTGCTTACCGTGATGCCAGAATCAACAGAATTTTTGAAGGGACCAACGAAATCAACAGGTTGCTGACTGTAGATATGATGTTGAAGCGTGCCATGAAAGGGGAGTTGGATTTGATGACTCCTGCAACTGCGGTTGCAGCAGAATTAATGTCGATCCCTGATTTCGGAGAAGAAGATGATGCTTTATTTGCTGCGGAAAAGAAAATCATTAAAAACCTGAAAAAGGCAACTTTAATGGTAGCCGGTGCTGCGGTTCAGAAATTGATGATGAGCCTTTCCAAGGAACAGGAGATTTTAATGAATATTGCAGACATGGCCAGCTATGTATATGTGGCAGAATCAGCAATGCTGAGGACAGAAAAACTGGTTAGCATCCGAGGTGAAGCCGCTTGTGAAGGCCAACTGAATATGATGCGCATTTATTTTGTAGAGGCAGTGGATGCCTTGCAAAAAGCAGGTAAAGAAGCATTATGGGCATTTGCCGATGGTGATGAACAGCGCATGATGATGGTGGGCTTACGTCGCTTTACCAAAATGGAGGCCTTTAATGTGAAAGATGCCCGTCAAAAGGTAGCTCAACAAGTTATTGCCGCCAATAAATATTGCTATTAAAAAATTGATTCATAATTAAACCTGGACGCTCTTAATTTAATTAAGGGCGTTTTTTTTGATCCCGGCTTTCTATTTGTTAAAATTGGTTAAAAATTGTGCTATCGCCAATAAAAGAGTATTTTTGTCTATTATGTTAAAAAACAAGATTTTGCTGTTGTTGTTTCTTGGCTGCGCTTTCTTTGCTGCATGTGAGCAAACACCACCTTATGATGGGGTAAAGCAGCTGGAATTGGACGCTTTAACGATAAAAAAATATAAAGACTCTATTGGCGCAGCAGCTGACAGTATAATTGTAGATCCTTCAGGATTGAACTATCAAATCATCACAAAAGGTCAAGGTACAGTTTTTCCAAAAGACACAGACCAGGTTGTGGTGTACTATGAAGGACGAATTTTACGTTCAGCATCAACATTTGAGTCCGTACCAGAAACGGATTCGGTGGTGGTCGACCTCAATAAGGCGATGCCAGGCTGGAAAATCGGACTGGGGAAAATCACTAAAGGAGGCCGGATCAGAATGATCATTCCTTCTGCCCTGGGATACGAAAATTTTACCGGATCAGGAATTCCTCCATTCTCAATATTAGATTATACCGTTACCTTAAAGAATATAAAATAGAAAATACAAATGATTAAAAAGTTATCACTTTATACCGTCGCTTTATTGGCGACAATCGTTATTTTTAGCTCCTGTAAAAAGGATTATGAAACTATTCAGACCTTAGATGAAACCAAACTAACTGAATATTTCGCAAAAAACAATATTACTGCTATTCCAGATTCTGCTAAGACCGGTTATTTCTATGTGTTGAATCAACCTGCAGGAAGTACAGATCCAGTTTATAAATTAACAGATTCAGTACGTTACAGCATTAAGATTGCTGGTTTTTCTGCCGGAACGGTTTATGCTGCTACGCCAACTACACGTAACGATGGGCAAAGGGTAGGATCTGCATTTGGGTTTTACGGTAAAACTATTCCTGCAATTTCCAATGTCTTGCGCAAATTACAACCTGGAGGTACTGCTACAATTTACCTGCCTTCTTATCTGGCTTTTGGTAAAAATGGCATTTCAGCTGCAGGAATTCCTTCTAATGAGATCCTGATTCTGACGATCAACAGTTTTAAAGAAAGTCAGGCATTACTGGATGATATGCACATCAATGCTTATTTAAAAGCGAACTCACTTACAGCAGTAAAGGATCCAAGTGGAATTTATCTACAAACCATTACTGCAGGTACCGGAACTGACCTCATTAACCTGAATTCATTGGTGAACTTTAGTTATTCCATGAAAACACTGGAGGGAACAAATGCCCAGGAGTCAACCATTACGGTAACTCCAAAAAGCTTGATTACAGGATTCAGAATTATGTTGCCTAAATTCACTAAAGGAACTAAAGTAAGAATGTTTATTCCTTCCGTTTTGGCTTATGGAAATGCAGCAACTACAAGTGGTGATATTATTGCCGCAAACTCCTGCCTGGATTATACCTCGATAGAGATATTAGCAGTGACTAATTAAAATATAAAAGAGCGGCATTATTCATTTAATGCCGCTTTGAAAACTTTCAAGACCCTTTCTCTGGCAAAAGCATGTTCTACAATTGGTAGGGCGTGCTTTAGTTGTTTATAGGCAGGTACCCATTGGTCTACATATGCCAACTTAGGGTCAAACTTCTTCATTTGAAGCTCCGGATTAAATACCCGAAAATAAGGAGCAGCATCATTCCCACATCCGCAGGCCCATTGCCATCCGCCAACATTGCTGGCCATTTCATAATCTAAAAGCCGCTCCGCGAAATAAGCTTCTCCCCATCGCCAGTCGATCAGCAAGTGTTTACATAGAAAACTAGCCACTACCATGCGTACCCGGTTGTGCATATATCCTGTGGCATTGAGTTGTCTCATTCCTGCATCTACCAAAGGGTAGCCGGTATTTCCCTGACACCAGGCCTCAAATTCCTCCGGGCGGTTTCTCCATTTGATGTGGTCGTATTTGGGCTTGAAAGATTTTGTAACCGTATGTGGGAAATGCCATAAAATCATCTGATAGAAGTCTCTCCAGGCAAGTTCAGAAAGCCATTTATCCGCCTTCTGTTCCAGGGCAGCCCTAACAGCATTTCTGATGCTGATGGTGCCGAAGCGTAAGTGAATGCCGATATGTGAGGTCGCATCCGCTGCCGGAAAATCTCTTTTCTTTTCGTAATCATTGAGCTTTTCCTCGAAATTTTTATCCGGAAATTTTAAGGTACTGGCCTCAAATCCGATCTCTTCTAAATCAGGGATGGGAAAAGGCTTGATTTGCCAGAAATTCTGAAAGTATTTTTCCGTTGGATAGGCCTTTGCATAAAAGTCATTGAGTTTTTGCTGCCATTGACGGAAATATGGTGTAAATACCGTATAGGGAAGTCCATCGGACTTTTTGATTTCATTTTTTTCAAAGATAACCTGGTCTTTATAGCTATAAAAACTGATGTTTTTTGCCTGGAGCTGAACAGTGATTGCAGCATCTCTTTTGATGGCATCAGGTTCATAATCATGGTTGGTGTAAACGGCATTAATCTGATAGGTTTCGCAAAGTGTTGCCCATACCTCCGAAGGTTTCCCATGTTTAACCAGGATGGAAGAACCCTGAGTTTTTTGTAAAGTAGTATTGAGGCGATTTAAAGTTTGATGTAGGAAGCTGACTCTTGCATCCTGTTTGTTGCTCAGTTTGCTCAGGATGTCTGTGTCGAAAATGAATAGCAGTAATACTGGATACTCACTTTTTAAAGCATGGTAAATGGCTGCATTGTCTTCAAGTCGTAAGTCTCTTCGCAACCAGCAGATGTTAATTTTAGGCTTCATTACAGGTGTTTAAAGATTTCATAAATACGGGATTTATGAAGGCTGGATTATTTTAAATTGATTAAATATTTGAATCAGGCTGTTGGTAAATATGGTTTAGCGCCATGCGAAGTTGCGGATATTTAAACGTAAATCCGGTATGCAATAATTTTTCCGGGGAAGTATGAGTGCTATCCAATACGATTTCGCTGAGTTCTCCAAGGAGCATTTTTAAGAGAAAATTCGGAACATGGATGGGCCAGACCGGGCGTTTCAGTTGGTTTGCAATGGCTTTAGTGAGTTCGAGGTTGCGGGCAGGTTGAGCTGCACAAGCATTGTAAGCACCGCTATAAATCTCATTTTCTACGGAATTCCTGAACATTTCGACCACATCATCGACATGTACCCAGGGCACCCATTGTTTAGCGCTCCCCAGTCCAGCGCCCAGAAAATAGCGGATGGGTTGCTCCATCGCTTTTAGTGCGCCTTCAGACCGGGCAAGGATAAAGCCTAATCTCCATTTTACTACACGAATGCCCAGTTCAATCCCTTCATCCACCGCCGCCTCCCATTGTGCACAGCAGCTGGCCAGAAATCCGGTCCCATTCGGGCTTTCTTCTGTTAATATTTCTTCTCCACGATCTCCATAGTAGCCTACTGCGGATGCAGAGATAAAGGTTTTTACCGGAGCTTTTTGTTCTTTTATGGCTTGATAAAGTAGTTGTGCAGATTTCACGCGACTATCGATTATCTCTTTTTTGCGCGCTGCGGTCCATCTTTTCGAGGCAATGTTTTCTCCCGCAAGGTGAATGATGGTGTCTACACCCGATAGGCAATTAGGGTCAATCTTGAATTTCTCGACATCCCATAGGTAAACTTTTACACCTTCTATTTTTGAGTTTTTTCTGGAAAGTATGCTCAGTTTATGTCCTTTTTTCAATAACAAGGCGATGAGTCTCTGGCCAATCATGCCTGTTGCCCCAGTGATCAAAATGTGCTTGTCCATTTTCGTATAACCAATTAATTGTGTTTTAGTTTGCCATTTTCCATATATCGGCCAAATGTTTGTTGCGCTTATGTAAATATTGCTTTATGAATTCGTACTAAGCTAAAAAATCGTATATTTTTGTTTATTGTATGTCAGTTACTCAGTCTTTAATGAAATCTAAAAGAATACTCGTTTGGTTTAGAAATGATCTTCGATTACACGACAATGAAATGTTGGTTGAAGCACTTGCTAAATCTGAGAGTATTTTGCCGGTTTATTTCTTTGACCCGCAATATTTTCATAAGACCAGATTTGAAACTTTAAAGACCGGCATACATCGGGCGAAATTTCTCCTGGAAAGTGTAGCTGCATTAAGGCTGTCTTTTCAAAAATTGGGTGGAGACATCTTATTGGTGAATGGAAGTCCGGAAGAATTCATGACAAAGCTGGTGAGCGACTTCGAAATTTCTGAAGTTTATCACCATCGGGAGGTCGCGCCGGAAGAAACCTTAGTTTCTACCAGAATGGAAGACCTGTTATGGAAACAGAAAATCAATTTAAAACATTTCATCGGTCATACCTTATATAATAAGGAGGACCTTCCTTTTCCAATCAAGGATATTCCTGACGTTTTTGCGCAATTTAAAAAGAAAACAGAACGGGATGCGATGGTAAAGTCCTGTTTCCCGAGTCCGGAGGAGATCACATTTGTGGAAAATGAAGATTGGGGTGCATTACCTACACTTGAGGATCTGGGCTTTGAAGTGAATACTGAAGATTTTCCTCCTTTTGCATTTACTGGTGGTGAAGATGCTGGTTTATTACATCTAAAAGAATTGTTACTCGAAGGTGCAGAAATCCATCAGAAGCCGGTGAAAAATACGGGAGGACAGCAGGGTTTTTCTTCCAGGTTGTCTGGCTGGCTTTCTTTAGGCTGTTTGTCTCCAAGAAAAGTGTACTGGAAACTGAAAGCTGCCGAAGCAGAGTTTGGTGGTAACGCCAATTTTAATCAGATCCTATTGGGCTTATTGTGGCGTGATTATTTCAGGTTCATGTTCAAAAAGCATGGAATTAGCTTTTTTCAGGAACCGGAAGAATTTGAAAAGGAGTTTTTTAGTCCGACAGAAAATGAGCATCCTGATCTGATCAAATGGAAATCCGGTCATACCGGGAATCCAATCGTTGACCGGTATATGCATGATTTGAATGTTCATGGATTTATTTCACATACAGGACGCTTGCTGGTGGCTACTTTCTTAATTCATATCCTAAAGGTTCACTGGACCAATGGCGCTGTTTATTTTGAGGAAAAGCTGATCGATTATGCTCCGGCAAGTAACTGGGGGAATTGGGCAAATGTTGCTGCTGCCGGAAAGGATTCCAAAACGAAAAATACTTTTGATCTGGAAAAGCAAATCAAGCTTTTGGAAACGATCGTTCCGGATCCTTCTCTGATGGCCTAATCAGGATTTTTTGATCCGATCAATTACGTCCATGTCATCATCCGTAGCCCTGATCACCAAAATCTGTTTATTGTTTTCGATATTCATGACCCAAACGATGTCATTTCCTGAACTTACCTTTACAGCAGAACCCATCGTATAGCCTTCATACTGCTGCTGAACTTTTTTTAAGATGTGCCCGGGAATGCTTTTTTCAGTGCCATAACTGAGGTGATAAACAAGATCCCCGTTTTTTGTAAACACGGCCTTATTTTTCTGATCATTGAGAATAAAGTTGACCACAAACCTTTTGTTGATTTCCATCCATTGTGCTTCTTTCGCGTCTTTAAACAGCTGACTAAATGAGTTGGATACCTGTTCAGAGATGATCGCTTTTGTGGCATTTGGTCTGATCGTTACCGTTTCCAGGTTAACCTGTGCTTTTGCCGTTTGGTTGCCCGCAAACAATAGTATGGTGCCAATTGCCAGCGGAATGATTAATTTTTTCATTTTCTTAAGCTTTATTTTCCACTAAATATCGCCGGTTTAGAGATGCCAGAAATCGAATTTAGCTGGATGCTGGAAGTCCTGCTTTGAATAACAGGATTAGTCCGTCGAACTGAATTGTTGCCCGGAATTTGTAACTCAGGTCAGTTATAAGGTCGTTGGTCTCTGGTTTACAGTGATTTATTTTAAAACGTTTTCATGGAATGATTGTTGTAAAATCATCGTGCTGGTTTCAGCGCTTTGGACCTGTACTAAATTCATCCCTAATCTTTATTTTTTGAGTTTTGTCTCCCATCAGGTTTGCTGAATAAGCAAGTGCTGTTAGGGGAAATGATAGTTTTGGATTTTTCAAAAAAAGTAAAAGATGCATTTGAGATGTTTACTCGTGGACGATGAATTGATGGCTCAAAAGATCCTCAGGCAATACATTCAACTGGTGGATCAACTGGAGTTGGTAGCTACCTGTAGTAATGCTTTTCAGGCTATGGAGATTTTAAAGACAGATAAGATTGATCTTTTATTTCTGGACATACAAATGCCCCGATTGTTGGGTACAAGTTTGATAAAGACTCTCCAGCATCCACCAAAGGTGATCTTTGTGACTGCCCATGAGCAATATGCAGTTGAGGCATTCGAATTGGATGCCATCGACTTTTTACTGAAACCGGTGAGTCTGGAACGCTTTCTCAAAGCCGTGAATAAAGTCATTGGTGTTGGGCTGGGATTAGAAGACAAATTACCCGGATCTGGTATGGAATTTATTTGTTTCCGTGCCAATAGAAAGACGATAAAAGTATTTCTGGATCAAATCATCTATATCGAGAGTATCAAGGATTATATTAAAATATATCGGGATCAGGAACCTCCTTTATTAGTGAAACATTCTCTGGCTGCTTTAGAAGGAATGTTGTCACATCATTTGTTTATACGGATTCACCGGTCCTTTATTGTTTCCATTAAACGGATCACCGCCTTTACCAGCTATGATGTGGAGTTGGATACACTTGAAATTCCAATAGGAAGGCGTTTTGCTGCTCAGGTGAAACGGCTCTCTTTAATGAAAGGTTGATCGGAACCTGTTTTGTGCTAAACAAAGCGGTTGAACTTTTGTTGTCCATTATAACGTGAGGAAATTTTCAATAAGTGATATCGAAGGGCTGATTGGCATCAAAGCGCATACCATCAGAGCGTGGGAGGTGAGGTATAACCTGGTTCCACCAAAACGTACAGCAACGAATATTCGTTTCTACAATGAGGAGGATCTCAGAACCTTGCTGAATATTGTGGCCTTGAATGAAAATGGCTATAAGATCAGTAAGATCGCCCGAATGGACAGGATGCTGATCTCTAATCTGGTTGGACAGCTGAAGAATGATTTGAGCAAGGAATCTATGCAACTGATGACTTTGTGCAGGGCGACCATAGATTTTGATGAATCCGCATTTGTGAGCGTTTTAGATTCCTGTATAGAGGAAATGGGATTGGTCAAAACTATGGATCTTGTCATTTTCCCTTTTATGAAGAAAACAGGAATGCTATGGCAAACCGGGGCAATCGACCCGGCTCATGAACATTTTGCCTCCAACCTGATCCGGGACCGGATCATTATTGAGATCAATAAAGTTGAACACACCAAACGTTTAAAAAACAAAAAGTTTTTGCTGTTTCTTCCTGAAACAGAAATGCATGAAAATGGCCTGCTTTTTGCCCGTTACTTATTGAAAAGCCGGGGGCATGATAGTCTCTACCTCGGATTGGAAACTCCTTATTCAGATTTAAAAAAAGTAGTAGACTCGTATCAGCCAGATTTTGCTTTTACGGTTTTAACTTCACTGAATTTGGGTAAAAACGTGAATAAAATAATAGGTAAAGTGATGGATCACCTTAGCGTGCCCCTGTTAGTTGCAGGCAGTTTAATCTCTGAATTTGATATCCTTGTTCAAGATCGGCTTACGCCGCTAAAGAATGTCCGGGATATGACGGATTTTTTGGAATATTTATAAAGAAACTTGCCCTACTTAATAGGTAAAATCCTAATTTTGCTTCAATATAGCATATAGACACATAATGGATAATTTATCTTATCTCAGCGGCGAAAACGCCGAATACGTAGAGTCCCTTTATCAAGCATTTAAGGAAGATCCCAATTCGGTTGAATTTGGTTGGCAAAAATTTTTTGAAGGCTTTGACTTCGGCAGAAGCTCATCTCCGGTTACAGGAGAGGATACGCCTGAACATTTCCTAAAAGAAGTGAGTGTTTTAAACATGATCAATGGTTACCGTCAGCGTGGCCACTTGTTTACGCATACTAACCCGGTTAGGGAGAGACGTAAGCACTTGCCGACTTTAGATCTGGTAAATTTCAATTTGTCTGATGCTGATCTGGATACTGTATTTAATGCGGGTATTGAGCTTGGGATCGGTGCGGTTAAGTTAAGCGAAATTGTTGCTTTCTTAAATCAAACCTATTGCCGTTCAATCGGTGCGGAATATAAATACGTTCGTACTCCAGAAGTCTTGTCATGGATCGAGAAGAAAATGGAAAGTGTTCGTAACACGCCTAATTTCTCTATCGAGGAGAAAACAAGAATCCTTAAAAAATTAAATGAGGCAGTATGCTTTGAGAGTTTCCTGGGTACCAAGTTCCTGGGGCAAAAAAGATTCTCTCTGGAGGGTGCTGAAGCATTGATCCCTGCATTAGACTCAGTGATTGAAAAGGGTGCTGCGCTAGGTATTCAGGAATTTGTGATTGGAATGGCGCATCGTGGAAGGCTAAATGTGTTGGCCAACATTATGCAAAAATCCTATAAAGATATTTTTGCTGAATTTGAAGGTAAAGGATATAGTGCGGAATCACCTTTTGGTGGTGACGTGAAATATCACCTGGGTTATTCAACAGATGTAACGACCAATGATGGTAAAAATGTTCACTTGAGTTTATGTCCTAACCCTTCGCATCTGGAAACAGTGAACGGAGTGGTTGAAGGAATGACCAGGTCGAAGATAGATTTCAAATATGATGGTGATGATGCCCGCATTGCACCAATTCTGATCCATGGTGATGCTTCTATCGCCGGTCAGGGGATTGTTTATGAAGTGATTCAGATGGCAGGACTAGACGGTTACAAAACCGGAGGTACCATTCACCTGATCATCAACAACCAGATTGGTTTCACTACCAATTATAAAGATGCACGTTCGAGTACTTATTGTACAGATATCGCTAAAGTAACTTTGTCGCCAGTTTTCCATGTGAATGGAGATGATGTGGAAGCTTTGGTTTATGCGATCAACCTGGCAATGGAGTACCGTCAGAAATATAAAAATGATGTGTTCATCGATATCTTATGTTACCGTAGATTCGGTCATAATGAATCTGATGAACCAAAATTCACCCAACCTTTATTATACAAAGCAATTGAGAAACACTCGAATCCACGTGATATCTATGTAGCTCAATTGATTAAAGAAGGTAAATTGGAGGCGACTGTTGCAAAAACAATGGAAAAAGAATTCCGTGGTATTTTGCAGGAGCGTTTGAATGAAGCAAAAGCAATTACTTCTACTTATCAGGATGTAAAATTCGGTGGTGCATGGAAAGACATGCGTATTGCTACGGTAAAAGATTTTGAAACTTCTCCTGACACTTCAGTAAACAAAGAGGTTTTACTGGATGTAGCCAAGAAAATTTCAACACTTCCTTCAGATAAAAAGTTCTTTAAGAAAATTGAAAAGCTTTTTGATGAGCGTAGTAAAATGGCCAATGATACTCATGTGTTCGATTGGGCAATGGGTGAGCAACTGGCTTACGGTACTTTACTGGAAGAAGGAAAACGTGTTCGTTTAAGTGGTCAGGATGTAGAAAGAGGGACTTTCTCTCACCGTCATGCGGTATTGACATTAGAGGATTCTGAAGAAGAGTACATCCCATTGGCACATGTATCTGCCAGTCAGGCATCTTTTGATATTTACAACTCTCACTTATCCGAGTATGGTGTATTGGGCTTTGAATATGGTTATGCCATGGCGAATCCAAATGCATTGACAATTTGGGAAGCACAGTTTGGTGACTTCTTTAATGGTGCTCAGATTGTAGTAGATCAATATATTGCCAGTGCGGAAACAAAATGGCAACGTGAAAATGGTTTGGTGATGTTATTGCCACATGGTTATGAAGGTCAGGGTCCGGAGCATTCTTCGGCGCGTATTGAGCGTTTCATGGAGCTTTGTGCAGATTATAACATGCAGGTAACCAACTGTTCAACGCCTGCGAATTTCTTCCATGCGATCCGCAGACAATTCAAACGTGATTTCAGAAAGCCATTGGTGGTTTTTACACCGAAAAGTCTTTTACGTCACCCTGCCTGTGTGTCTAAATTAGCCGACTTTACGGAAGGTAGATTCGAGGAAGTGATTGATGATGCAAATGTGAAAGCAGCTGAAGTAACCAGAGTATTGTTCTGTACAGGAAAGATCTATTATGAGTTGTTGGAGAAACAACAAAAAGATCAGGTTAAAAATGTCGCTATCGTAAGGGTAGAGCAATTGTATCCAACTCCGGTGGCGCAGATGGAAGAAGTTTACGCGAAATATAAAAATGCTACTGAAGCGGTTTGGGTTCAGGAAGAGCCTGAAAACATGGGTGCATGGCCATATTTGTTGCGTAGACTAAGAAAAACTATCTTTAATGATATCGACGTGATTTCAAGAAAAGAGAGCAGCAGTACGGCATCAGGATTTGCAAAACAACATGCAGATCAGCAAGCGTATATTTTAGCAAAATCTTTCGAAGTTCCTGTTTCTAAAACAGAAAAAGACATCGCTAAAAAGTCTGTGAGTAAAGTATATAATGTAGATTAGAAAAATATAATACATCAGTTATGAGTCTAGAAATAAAAGTTCCGCCGGTAGGCGAGTCGATTACCGAAGTTGTTTTGTCACGTTGGGTGAAAAATGATGGTGATGTAGTAGAAATGGATGAAGTGATTGCCGAATTAGAATCTGATAAAGCAACTTTTGAATTAACTGCAGAACAGGCTGGAACTTTAAAGATTGTTGCTGCCGAAGGTGATACCTTGGCTATTGGTGCAGTCGTTTGTAATATTGAAGAAGGTGGTGCTGCTCCTGCAGCTAAAGCTGAAGAAGCACCTAAAGCAGCTGTTGCTGCTGATAAAGCTGCAGCTCCTGTAGCTGCTCCTGCGAAATCTGGTGATAGCTATGCTACTGGTACACCTTCTCCATCTGCGGGTAAAATTCTTGCAGAAAAAGGTGTGGATGCAGGTACGGTAAAAGGTACAGGTGTTGACGGAAGAATCACTAAAGAGGACGCTTTAAAAGCGGAAAAAGCGAGCCCTAAAGCTGCAGCCCCTGCTGCTGCGCCAGTTGCAACTGCTGTAGCAGGTGCAAGAGCGGAACGCAGACAGAAAATGTCGCCATTGCGTAAGACGGTTGCCAAGCGTTTGGTAGCAGTGAAAAACGAAACTGCGATGTTGACTACTTTTAACGAGGTAAACATGAAACCAATCATGGATCTTCGTTCAAAATATAAAGATCAGTTTAAAGAAAAATATGGCGTTGGACTAGGTTTCATGAGTTTCTTCACAAAAGCAGTTTGCGAAGCAGCAAAAGATTTCCCTGCAGTAAACGCTAGAATTGATGGTGAAGAGGTGGTTTACAATGACTTTGTAGACGTTTCTATCGCTGTTTCTGCACCTAAAGGATTGGTTGTTCCAATTATCAGAAATGCGGAAAGCATGACTTTGGCTCAGATTGAAAAAACAGTTATTGAATTGGCTACTAAAGCTCGCGATAGCAAATTGACGATCGAAGAAATGACAGGTGGTACTTTTACGATCACTAATGGTGGTGTATTTGGTTCTATGATGTCTACGCCAATTATCAATTCTCCACAATCGGCTATTTTAGGCATGCACAATATTATTGAGCGTCCTATTGCAGAAAAAGGGGAAGTGGTGATCCGTCCGATGATGTATTTGGCATTATCTTATGATCACCGTATCATTGATGGTAGAGAGTCGGTAGGGTTCTTAGTTAGAGTGAAACAATTATTAGAAGATCCAGCAAGATTACTATTAGGTATCTAGGATATCTTTCTTAATACAAGAAGAGGTTGTCTCATCGATTAAAGATGGTCAACCTCTTTTTTTTGTCCTCTGTTATGCTCAGTTAAGTTATTATATTTGGTATTCAACTAAGATAAATCACCTTCAGTGTTTTGCTTACAATGAATTGGAGAAAGGAAAGAATCTGCTGCAAAATCCAGGTTGGTAATACAAAAATGGGGCTAAAATCATGATTTTAGCCCCATTTTGTGTCAAATACTTTATAAATGATGTACTACGTTTTTAAGTTCTGTCTTTTATATTCTAACTTTTAAAGGAAGAACCTATTTTTAGTATTTAGTCGATTTTCCTCACCTTTCCTGAACCAGCTATTGCCTTGCTAATAGTTGGATTTCCGGTATAATTGATGTTTCCAGACCCACTGATGGCTGCTTCCAGACTTTTTTGCGCCTGGATATGAACTGATCCGGACCCACTGATGTGCGCCTGAACATCATCTGCAGAAAGTTCTTTGCCGGAAAAATTGCCTGATCCGCTGATCGCTACTTCTGCCTTTTTTGTTTTTCCGCTAATGTTTAATCCGCCGGAACCGCTAATTGCTGCATCTATGCTTTGCGCATTTATTGTTGCTTTGATGTTTCCGGAACCACTGATAGCCACATCAAATGAGTTGGCATTAATGGCTTGTTCGACCTCGATTGAACCTGATCCTGCCACTGCCAGATTGGTTAGTTTTTTTGCAGTGATGTAGGCGGTTACTTTGGAATTGCCAAATTTCTTGAACCATTCATTCCATTGCGATTTTTTAGGTTTGATGGATAAAGTACCGTTTTTTACTTCAGTGATGAGTTCATCTATGGCTTCCTGATCTCCCTCAAGTCTTAAACTTTCTGTATTTCCCAATTTTACGTAGGCTTTAACTGAGCCTCCTATGGCAATTCCAGTGAAATCACTCACTTTTCTTTCGTCATTCAAAAGATGCGAAGCACTGATTCTTATAGCCGGTTTAGCCTGGCTATGTAATCCCAGGCTCAATAATCCAAATGTTAATAGTAAACTTAGTTTTTTCATGATGTTTTCGGTTTTCTATAAGACGCTGTGCTATTCCCTTTTGTTGCAGGGATTTACAATTATTTATAATATATTTTTAGTCTTTATATAAAAATTCGGGTCCACCTGGAAATTATCCTTGGTTATCCCAGGATTTAAATTGATAGTTTTCCATTTTGTACCTGGATAAATGAAGGAGAATTCAGCAGGTTTCAAACTTACTTTGACCGGCATATCAAAATTCTTTACGACATTGGTCCAGCGGTAAGTTAATTTGTTTCCTTCGATTTTATATTCCAAAACCGGCACCATAATCGTTCTCAGATACTGATCAAATACTTTGTCGAGCTTTAATCCACTTTGTTTGGCGATGTAATGCTCAACTTCCTCAGTAGTTACGGTTTTATGGTAAAAGGTTTTGTTCATTCCCCTCAGAATACTTCGGAACTTCTCATCATTATTGATCAGTTGTCTGATGGTATGCACCATATTGGCTCCTTTATAATACATATCTCCGGAACCTTCATGGTTGACGCCATAGATGCCAATGATTGGAATATCGTTGAGAATGGCTTTTCTGACCCCGATTACATAAGCTGAACCTGCTTTTTTTCCTTGAGTGGATTCGGTGAAAAGCGCTTCAGAGTAGTTGGTGAAACTCTCATGAATCCACATATCGGCGATGTCTTTGGAGGTAATGTTGTTTCCAAACCACTCATGACCACTTTCATGGATGGTGATGAAATCGAACTTCATTCCCCAACCGGAACCGGAAAGGTCCCGGCCCAGATAGCCTTGTTTAAACTGGTTGCCATAAGCAACTGCGCTTTGGTGTTCCATCCCCAGATGAGGGGCCTGAACGAGTTTATAACCATCTTCATAAAAGGGGTAGGGGCCAAACCAGTGTTCAAATGATTTGAGCATGGGTTTCACATCTGCATCCCAATGTGGGCGGGCCTTGGTGCTGTCTTCTTTTAGCGACCAGTAATCGATGCTGAGCTTTCCTTTTTCACCATCGAACTCATCAGACCAATGGGCATATTTACCAATATACAGGGCAACATTATAGTTGTTGATAGGGTTGTTGACAAACCAATTGTATTGGGTATAGCCATCAGGCTGTTCAACGATGCTTCTTAAACGGCCATTGGACACGTCCTGGAGTCCTTTGGGTACACTGATGCTGATCATCATACTGTCTACTTCATCGCTTTGATGGTCTTTGGTGGGCCACCAGCTGCTAGCTCCCAATCCCTGACAGGCCATCGATACCCATGGGTTTCCTGATTTGTCTTTGCTGAAAATGAATCCGCCATCCCATGGTGGGGTTTTGGCAATGATGGGATTTCCGGCGTAAAATACGGTGAAACTTTCTTTGCTACCTTTTTTTATGGTTTGAGGAAAGCTCACAAATACCGCATTGAATTCTCTGCTGAAAGGGAGTTCCTGGTTTTTATAGAGCACTTTTTCCACTTTCAGGTTGGCAAATAAGTCGAACTGCAGCTTGTTGAAATCTTGTGTGGCAGTAAATTGGAATTCATTGCTGCCGCTAATGAATTTCTGGTCAATGTCTACTTTCACATTCAGGTGGTAGTAATTGATATCATAACAGCTGCGCAAAGTACTCAATGTACCTCTTAAGGTATCTGCGCGGTTGAATTCATGTTTTGCTTTGAGCAATTGGGCCTTACTTAGCTGATGACTGCCAAGTAAAGTGAATAATAGAAATATAATCTTCTTCATTTTTAAATTAAGGCTTTAACAGGGTAATGGATACCGCTGAGGCGTTGTTGACATCATGATAAATGCGGTGAGTAGCTTTCTGGAAATCGCTATCTGCCGCATGGTAAATGTCTGTGAATATCTGTGGATTTCGATCCACCAATGGGAACCAGGAATTCTGGACCTGGATCATAATTCTGTGTCCTTTTTTGAAAGTATGTGCCACATCCGGAATGTTGTAATTTACTTTGGTGATTTGTCCGGGAATAAATGGTTCTGGTTTTTCAAAGCTGTTTCTGAACTTCCCGCGCATCACTTCCCCGCGTACCAGCATCTGGTAACCACCCATAATGATATTTTTAGGGTTTGGTTCCATTGGAAGGGCATCTTCCGGATACACGTCGATCAGTTTAACTACATAATCGGCATCAGTTCCTGTAGTAGAAACCACCAGATTTGCCATTAAGGGACCTGCCAGGGTCATGTCTTCTGTTAATACGGAAGTTTGGAAAACCTGTACATCTGGTCGGCGGGCAGCAAAACGCTGGTCATCGATCATATATTCTCTGGTTCTTCTCGCCTGTACACCATCCTGATAAGGAACTGGGGCGTTTGGATCACTTTCGTATTGTTCGAAACTATTGGTGGTTGTTGGTTTTTCAAAACTGAGCTTGCCTTCTGGTTGAAAGTAAAGCATTTTTGTTTCTGTATTTTTTGGTGGCCAGGTTTCAAATCCTTTCCATTCATTGCTACCGGTCAGGAAGATATTGGCTTCTGCCAGTTTCGCATCTGTGCCATTTTTCAGGTATTGCATAAAGAAAGGGAACTCCAGATTTTTCTGATAATCAGTGCTGGTCGCTTGTCCGAAGTTAATGTCTCCGAAGCTTTCACCGGTACTTCTTGACCATCCGCCATGAAACCATGGGCCCATCACAAGGTTGTTTTTTGCGCCAGGATTTTGATCCTCTATGGCCTTATAGGTATGTAATGCGCCATATGCGTCTTCAGCGTCAAATAATCCCCCAACTACCAGTACCGCTGGTTTTACACCTTTTAAATGTGGTCTGATGTTTCTGGATTTCCAGAATTCATCGTAGTTGCCGTGTGCCATGAGGTCATTCCAGAACTGGATGCTATCGGCAAAATATTTTTCCTTTACGTTTTTCAATGCACCTAGGCTCAGGTAGAAGCGGTAATTATCTATAATAGGGTATTTGAAAGGCTTAGGACCTTTGTCGGGAGTAATGGGTTGAGGTCTTGGCACACCAAAAGAAGAATAGAAGCTGAAGGCATCTGCCAGCATAAAAGCACCATTGTGGTGAAAGTCATCTCCCAAAAACCAGTCGGTAACGGGTGCCTGCGGTGATACAGCCTTTAAAGCTTTATGAGCGCCTGGCAATGCTGCCGAGGAATAAAACCCAGGATAGGAGGTGCCATACATTCCTGCTTTACCATTATTGTTGGGAATGTTTTTTAACAACCAATCGATGGTATCATAAGTGTCAGAACTTTCATCAATGTCTTTCTTTCCTTTCTTCTGATCATGATGTGGCCTCACATCCACAAATTCGCCTTCGCTCATCCATTTTCCGCGGACATCCTGGTATACAAAAATAAAGCCTTCTCTCAGGAATAATGGAGAGGGGCCAAGAGTGGTTTTGAATTTATCTGGTCCGTAAGGAGCAACCGTATAGGGCGTTCGGTTGATCATGAAGGGGTATTTATTTTTTGTATCCCTGGGGATATAAATGGCAGTAAACAATTTAATGCCGTCGCGCATTGGAATATTGCGTTCGATTTTGGTGTAATTCTGGCGTACATACGCAGAATCTGACAGCTGGGCAAAGCCGGAGGTTCCTGTAAAGAGCAGCAGGATGGCTAGCCAGGAAAATTTTAAGCGGGTCATGTTAGGTATTGTTTTTATGGAAGCTTAAATATACAGAAATCAGGGCTTCATTTTGGAGAATGTAACATTAAAGATGAGGAAAGAATTGCTTTTAGAGGGATAATTAGGATAGGATTATTAACTTTGTTGCACAAAAAAAATCCTTAATATGCAATACGATGTAGTTGTTATTGGCTCGGGCCCGGGCGGTTATGTTGGCGCAATCAGATGTGCTCAACTTGGCTTAAAAACGGCAGTGATAGAAAAATATAAAACTTTTGGTGGAACCTGCTTAAACGTGGGATGTATTCCTTCGAAAGCATTGTTAGACTCTTCAGAGCATTATCACAATGCTGCACATACCTTCCAGACTCATGGAATTAACCTGAAAGATTTGAAAGTGGACATGCCACAAATGATCGCACGTAAGGATGATGTAGTTGCTCAGAATACTGCCGGAATTCAATACCTCTTCAAAAAAAATAAAATTGACTCTTTCCAGGGATTGGGTTCTTTCGTAGACAAGAACACGATTAAAATCACTAAAGAAGACGGAAGTACAGAAACCATTACGGCTAAAAATGTGATCATTGCTTCAGGTTCTAAACCAACAGCACTTCCATTTTTACCAATCGATAAAAAGAGAATCATTACTTCAACAGAAGCATTAAACATCAAGGAAGTACCAAAAGAAATGGTCGTAATTGGTGGTGGTGTGATCGGTTTAGAGTTGGGTTCTGTTTATGCACGTTTAGGTACTAAAGTATCTGTAGTTGAATTCATGCCCTCTATCATTGGTACAATGGATGCGGGCTTAGGAAAAGAATTGCAACGTGTGTTGAAGAAATCTTTAGGCATGGAATTCTTTATGGGTCATAAAGTAACAGGTGCAACGGCTAAAGGCAAACGTGTAACGGTAACTGCTGAAAATTCAAAAGGCGCTGCTGTGAGTATTGAAGCTGATTATTGTATCGTTGCAGTGGGTCGTACGGCTTATACAGAAGGATTAGGATTAGAAAATATTGGCATCAAAACAGAAGATCGTGGCAACAAGATCCCTGTGAATGAGCATTTGGAGACTTCGGTTCCTGGTGTTTATGCAATTGGTGACGTAATTAAAGGTGCAATGCTTGCCCATAAAGCAGAAGATGAAGGGATTTATGTTGCGGAAACTTTAGCCGGACAAAAACCACACATCAACTACAACCTGATTCCAGGTGTTGTATATACCTGGCCGGAAGTTGCTTCAGTAGGTTATACTGAAGAGCAATTGAAAGAAAAAGGTACAGCTTACAAAGCAGGTTCATTCCCTTTCAAAGCAAGTGGACGTGCAAAAGCGAGTATGGATACGGATGGTTTTGTAAAAGTATTGGCAGATGCAGCTACGGATGAGATTTTAGGGGTACACATGATTGGCCCACGCGCAGCAGATATGATCGCTGAGGCAGTGGTAGCTATGGAATTCCGTGCTTCAGCTGAGGATATCGCGAGAATTTGCCATGCACACCCAACATTCACAGAAGCATTAAAAGAAGCAGCTATGGCTGCAACTGAAAACAGAGCAATCCACATCTAGGATATTGCTTTGATATTATAAAGAAACCTCACAGTAATGTGGGGTTTCTTTGTTCATAAGGGTAATGATTCCGATTGATGGGCTGAAAGATTTGATTCTTTGCTCATTTTAAAAATGGATGTCTTACGATGATGAACATAAAAAAAGAGGAATTTGCTAAATGCAAATTCCTCTTTTTTTATAATGATCCGGGCGGTTTAGTGTTTACCGTCCAGGTCGTATTCTTTCACATCTTTATGATCATATGGTTCTGCGATTAGCTCATCCATCGATTTACCTGGTTTGTTGAAACCAAACCTGGTTAAGATGTTATCAAAAATCTGATACATTACCGGCACTACGATCAGCGTCAGGAATAGGGAACTGGTTAATCCACCTACGATTACCCATGCCAGACCATTTTTCCATTCCGCACCTGCACCACTGGCCAATGCGATAGGAAGCATACCAATTACCATGGCGATGGTGGTCATCAGGATCGGACGTAAACGTGCATGGTTGGCTAGAATAAGTGCCTCATGTGTAGTTTTACCTTCCGCTTTCATCTGATTGGTAAAATCGACCAGGATGATCGCATTTTTGGCTACCAGACCAATCAGCATGATTAAGCCTAAGATGGTGAAGATACCTAGTGAATTGTTGGTTAATGCGAGTGCAAGTAAGGCCCCGATTACCGATAGCGGAATGGAGAACATCACCACAAAAGGATAAACGAAACTGTCGTACAAGGCAACCATGATCAGGTATACTAAAATGATGGAAGCCATCATGGCGATACCCAAAGTACCAAAACCTTCACTTTGGTTTTCCTGGTCACCACCCCATACATAGCTTACACCTACTGGTTTTTTAAGTTTGCCATTTGCTTCAAGTTCTTCTAGTTTTACCCTGAATTCCTCTACGATCGTACCGGTAGGTCTACCAATAGACTGTGCTTTTACAGAAACAGAAGTACTCTTATCTCTACGTTCCAGCTGACTTGGACCTGAACCTTCTTTAATATCGGCGAATTGAATCAGTTTTACTTTTTCACCTTTATCGTTTATAAAAGTCAGGTTTCTTACATCGTCTATATTACGGCGGTCGAAACTCTGGAACTGGATATTGATGTCGTATTCGTACTCACCTTTACGGTATTTACCATCTGTATTACCACTGAATGCAGTTTGCATTGTCATACCAACAGTTTGTAAGGTTAATCCCAGAGCAGCCATTTTATCACGGTCTACCTGAACATTAATCTCCGGACTACCTTTTTCTACTGATAATTTTACCTCTGCAGAACCTGGGATGCCTCTTAAAACTTCCATTGCGCCTTCTGCATATCTCATGGCACTATCCAGATCAGAACCCATTACGACAAGGTCAATTGGGGCGTTTTCTGCGATACCTAAAATACTGATCGGTACGGTTTTTACTTTTGCACCAACCAAAGTTTTTGCCAGTTCACGACTCACTTTTGTGGCATAGATATCTGATGCATCTGTACGATCTTTACGTTCAACTAATTTTACGTTGATCTCAGATTTGTAAGCTGTTGCCTGTGAAGAGCCCATATCACCACTGGATTGTCCAACGGTGGTAATCATTTGTGTGATCTCTGGTTTTTTCGCCAGGTATGCCTCTGCTCTTTGTGTGAATTGGTTTGTTTTTTCTAATGATGCATCTTTAGGAAGTTCGATCTGTACGAGGAACTCTCCTTTATCACTTTTAGGGAAGAATTCTGAACCAATGAAACCACCAATTGTTAATCCACATGAACTTAACAAGAGCATGAAAACACCGATAGTAGTAATGGCTTTATGACGTAAGGTCCACTCCAAAATACCAGTTACCCATACTGTGAATTTATGTAATTGTTTTTCGAACCATAAAATGAAACGACCGAAAGCATTTTTGCCTTCAATTTTTTCCAGTTTACCAAAACGTGATGATAATAATGGAACGATGGTGAATGAAGTTACCAATGATAGTAAGGTGGCAATAATTACCACCACACAGAACTGGCGTAGGATATTGGAAACTAATCCTGAACTGATCGCAATCGGAAAGAACACCACCACAATTACCAGGGTAATGGAAACTACCGTAAATCCAATTTCTGCAGTTGCATCATAGGCGGCACGAACACGGTTTTTACCCATCTCCATGTGTCTGTAAATGTTTTCCAATACCACAATCGCATCATCTACCAGGATACCTACCACCAGGGAAAGTCCTAAAAGGGACATGAGGTTTAAAGTATAGCCAAATAAGCTCATTCCTATAAAAGTAGCAATTAATGAGGCCGGGATGGATACCATTACAATTGCCGCATTACGTAAACTGTGCAGGAAGAACAGCATCACAAAAGCTACAAGGATAATCGCCATGATTAGATCGTGGATTACTGCATCAGCTGATTCGAGTGTAAAGATCGAACTGTCGTTTGCAATGATGATCTTTAAGTCAACAGCTTTATAGTCTTTTTCAAGGCTAGCTACAATTTTGTGCATGCCTTTACTTACCTCTACGGCATTTGCATCTGACTGTTTGATGATCTGGATCGCAATGGCTCCTTTTCTGTCAATACGGGCGATTTTTTCTACTTCTTTTTGTGAATCCTGAACGTCAGCCACATCACTTAATCTGATCTGTGCACCAGTTTTGCTGGTGGCAACCACCAGATTTCTCAATTCATCAACTGACTTGAATTTACCAGAAAGACGGATCAATACGTCCTGATTCTCTGTTTTCACACTTCCGGTAGGAAAGTCAAGGTTGGAAGTCAGGATCGCTTGTTGAATTTGAGGGATGGAAAGGTTGTAACCTTCAATCTTATCTGCATTTAATCCAACAACAATTTCGCGTTCAGAACCACCTACGAGGTTGACTTGTGCCACACCTGTCACCCTGGAAAGGATCGGGGCGATACGTTTATCGATCAGGTCGTAAAAAGCTGCATCGTCCATCTTTGCAGATGCAGACATGGTGATTACCGGTAAGTCATCCAGAGAGAATTTATTCAGGGATGGTTGTTTCACATCTGTTGGTAAATCCGCAAGGATAGAGTTTACTTTACGTTGTGCTTCGTTTAATGATAAATCCACATTGGCTTTATCGTTTAAGGTGATGGTCACTACGGATAAACTCTCATAAGATACTGCATTCAGCTTCTTAATGTTCTCCATGGAGGAGACGGCATCTTCAATTTTCTTGGTCACGGTATTTTCTACCTCATTAGGTGAAGCACCTGGGTATACCGTAGAAATAGAGACTACGTTATTAGAGAACTTTGGTAATAATTCATAGCTCAGACTAAAGTAGCTCAATAGCCCCATCAGCGTTAGCGCGGTAAAAACCACGATTACGAGCGATGGGCGCTTTATAGAAATTTCTGTTATTTTCATCAGAATATAATTGTTGTTCAATGGTTATGAAGCTTACATCGGGATGCAGGTTTCATCAGAATAGTTTTGTTATATATTCATGTCCGGTTATTTTACAGGAACAACCGGCGTTCCATCAACTAAGTTGATTTGTCCGCTGGTAATTACTGTTTCACCTTCTTTCAGGCCTTCCAGTACTTCAACGTTTTCTCCAAGGATTCTACCTGCTACCACTTTACGCAATACGGCTTTATTTCCTTCACCTAATACAAAGATCTGGTTGCTACTTACACTACCGAAGAATGCACCACGAGGGATGATAATTGTAGGGGCAAGGTGTGGGAATTTAAATACTGCCGTACCATACATACCAGCTTTTAGTGTGTTTTTCTTGTTGTTTTCTACCAATAGTTCAACCGGGAAATTTAACGAAGCGTCTGCTTTTGGTGCGATAAAAGTGATTTTTCCTTCAAAATTATCTGTAGGAAAAACATTTGCCTTAATTGGTACCTGGTCACCAATTTTTAAGTTGGCAACTTGTGATTCATCTACATTTACTTTTAATTTCAATTTAGATACATCCACCAATTCAAACAATTGTGTACCCTGAGCATTTGCATAGGCACCCACTTCCACATATTTTTTGTTCACAATACCATTGATAGGAGACCTCATATCGGCATCACTTACTCTCTTTTGTGCGCTTTGTAATCTTAATTTGGCATTTTTAACGGCCAGTTTTGCCTGATCTAATTGTTGTTGTGTTACTCCACCAGTTTGGAAGGAGCTCGCATATCTTGCCTCATCTCTGATTGCATTTTGCAAATTTGCTTCTGCAGTTTCTTTATCTGTATTTAATATTTCTGCATCAATACGTGCCAAAGGCTGACCTTTAGTTACTCTATCGCCTTCTTTCACATAAATTTTAGTAACGCGACCTGCAATTTCCGCCATATAATTCAATTCCTGAATCGGGGCGAAAACTCCGTTTACACTAAAATCAAGGTTAATGGGTTCTTTTTTTGCTATTTCAGTACGAACAGAAATTGCACCGCTACCTTGCGCAACAATTGCCGTTTTCTCCGCATTTTTCTTCTTGTTGTTTTTCAACACCAGGGCAATCCCGGCTATGGCAAGTATGATTACTAAGGCTGTAATAATTCCTTTTTTCATTGTAGTAGTGATTTTATATTTCCGTTTGATTTGATTAATTGAATTTCGGCGATTTTATAGTTTAATAGGGCCTGGGTATAACTGTTTTGTGCTTCTGTGAGAGCGTTTTCAGTATCTAATAAGTCTGTTAATGCAGCAAGACCATTGTTGTAATTGTTTTGAGTGCTGTTGTAAATCTCCTGAGCAAGCAATACGTTTGCGCGTTGAGAATTGATGGTGTTCACACTGTTCTTCAATTGGATTTTTGCATTCTCATATGCAAGATTTAATGCATTACGTGTTTCTCTTCTGTCTTCCGTTGCTTTTTTCAGGTCAACATCTGCCTGACGAACTCTGGAACGTGTCGCGAAACCATTGAAAATAGGTACTTTTAAAGTTACACCAACTGCTGAAGCACCATACCAGAAAGCTTCACCATTTTTCTTGAATAAATCAAATTTATCACTTTGTCCGGTGTAGGAATAGTTTGCTGCTAAAGCCAGGGTAGGGTAGTATTCTGCTACATAAGCCTTACGTTGTAAAGTCAGCAGGTCTTTTTGAATGTTTAGCAATTTCATTTCTGTTCTGTTCTCCACGTTGACAGAATCAGCGAAGCTAGGAAGGACAGGATTGTGGTCTAATTCCGATTTTGGGAGGTTAATGACAGTTTCTACCGGCATACCCATGGAGAATTTTAGCTGATTTTCTAATTGAACGATGGCATTTAAGGTTTGCTCACGTCTGTTTTCCAGGTTGGTCAGGTTTACCTTGATTCTATCTACATCAATTTTTCTGGCCAGACCGTTTTTGTATTGGTTACCAATGATGTTTTCGACCACCTTTACGTTTTTGATGTTGGTATCAATTACATTTAGTTGCTGTCTGTTCACCAATACCTGGTAATAGTTGTTGGCAACCTGTTCTATGATCTGTTCATCTGTTAATTCAGCGCTTGCATTGTAATAATTTTCACTGGTTCTGGCTGCTTTTAAGCCAGTAAAAACCTGTTGGTTGAAGAGTTGCTGATTTAATTGAACACCAGCGCTTGAATTCCATGCTCTACCCATTTTAAAAGCTAAATCAGGTCCAACTACTAGTTGTCCAATGATTGGATTGTAAGTTAGGCCAGCATTTCCAGTTACTGTTGGGAGTGCCTGTGCTCTAACTTCCTCAGTCTTATAACGACCTCCTTCGATGTCCAATTTCGCTTTACGCGTATTTGCGCTGTTTTGGATGGCGTAGTTTAAGGCGTCTTTAAGAACCAGCGTTTGCTGTGCGCTTGCTACATTAGATAATACTAATCCCAGCAGTAGTAGGGGAATCAGTCTTACCTGTTTAATTATAGTATTCATGTTTATTATAATTTGTGGTCTATTATTATTTAAATCCTTCTGTTATTTTGTGGGTATTGCACATTTAATTTTAGCATTTGGTTCTATCGTTTTAACCTCAGCCCAGTTACTTTAATCCTTTGATAAATATTTTTGATAGCTGGTGTTGTTTCTCCAATATGCTTTTCATTTCTTTTTTACTTGGGAATAATTCTTTATTTCCATGAAGTAGACATAAAGAAGTGATTCCTGCCTGACTGTCCAGATAAAGTTCCGCTATTTTATGAGGGTCTACCGGGGAGATTTCAGCATTATCTATGGCGCGTTGTAAGATCTGCGCGTGGAAATCTTCGTTCTTTGCTTTCATTTCGAGGAAGGATGTTCTTAAGCTATCGGAATTAAGTGAAGCATCCGGACTTCCACCAGAGAGGTGCAGCATGTAGTATTTCTGAAAAAAACGATGTCTGGTCTCCACAAAGGCTGCTAAGCACTCTTCAGCAGTATTTTTGGAGATCTTGTCTTTTTCAAGGGCCTCGAAATAGTCGTTGAATATTTTAAGAATAACACCGAGAACGAGGCTGCTTTTGTCGGGGAAATAATAGTATAAAGAGGGTTTGGATACGGATAAATCGTCCGCTATTTCGTTCATTGTAGTTTTGTTGATCCCATAATGAATGAATCGCTTTATCGCACCCTCGATGATCAGTTCCCTTTTTTTATCTGTCTCTACCATTCTACTTTTTTACTTTCTGACTTTTTTATTTGTACAGTCAAAAATACTACCATAATTCTCTAACTCAGACTTTGTTCTGAAAATCTGATTAAACTGACGTGGTTATGACAAATTATTCTGGTTTGGCTTTTAAGCCGGCTAAAAAGACATCGGCAAACATTTTTTCTTTTTGAAAAATGAGTTTGAATTGTTCTTTTCCGGGAAACATGTTCTTATCCTTGGAGAGGATATTGAAGTGAATGCCTGATAAGCAGTCGATAAAAATCTCCGTAGCGAGTTTGGTATCTGAGATAAAAAACTCCTTACTTGCTACACCGCGGCTAAACAACGATCCAATGATGATGAATTCGAAGGTTCTTGCTTTGTGGAATTTTTCTGCCAGATTTTCTGGGAGTTCATTTCCTATGATTTGGCTGGATTCTAATATGTTGTAGTATTTTTGGATAAAGGCCTGTCGCTTTTGTAATAATTTAAGGACACCTTCGCTTGCTGTTTTTGTTTTGTCGATAGACTTGACCAGATCTCTGCTGATGATTTGCATGAGGTGCTCAATTGCACTTACATAAAGACTGAGTTTGTCAGGAAAATAGTAATAGAGTAATGCTTTTGAGAAAGAGATGTCTTTTGCGATTTCGGTCATGGTCGTTTTTGCTAAACCATAATGGGCAAAACGCTTTAAGGCCGCCTCAATAATTAAGATTCTCTTTTTATCCTGATTTTCCATTTAAATTTTTTGTTCTCCTTTCTGCAATAAATACTGTTATTTATACAATAGAGACGAAAAATAGTCATTTTTTTTAAATATCTATTTAATCATGTTGATTCCCCCCGCGAACAATTACATTTGTAGCCTATAGCAAATCAGTTCATTTAAACTATGACCATCTTCCAACAAAACACTTCATTGAAGCCTTATAATACATTTGGCATCCCTGTTAATGCCCGTTATTTTGCCGAGGTTTCCAGTACTTCAGATTTGCAGGAATTATTGGCATCAGACCTGATCAAAACCCAGCCTCTATTGATTTTAGGAGGAGGGAGCAATTTGTTGTTTACTAAAGATTTTGAAGGATTGGTGGTAAAAGTCAGCATTCCAGGTGTTTCCGAAACGACGGATGGTGATGAGGTATTGGTAACAGCAGGGGCAGGAGTGGTATGGAACGATTTTGTTAACTATTGTGTGCAACATGGTTATGCAGGCGTAGAGAACCTGAGCTTGATTCCCGGTACGGTGGGTGCCTCACCAATACAAAATATTGGGGCTTACGGAGTAGAATTGAAAGATGTATTTGAATCTTGTGTAGCATTGGAGCTAAATACGGGTATTTCCAGAAGCTTTAGTCATGCGGATTGTAAGTTTGGCTATCGCGATAGTATTTTTAAAAATGAGCTGAAAGGACAATACCTGATTACTGAGGTGCGTTTTCGATTAAATCGTATTGCGAAAATTAACACGCAATACGGAGCGATTCAGGAAGAGCTGGCTAAACGTGGCATAACCAAACCCAATATCGCCGATGTATCTGCTGTGGTGGCACACATTCGGGTGAGTAAATTACCAGATCCCTCTACTATAGGGAATGCAGGAAGTTTCTTTAAAAACCCTGTAATTGCAGCTTCTGATTTTGAGGGAATTCATAAATCTTTTCCTGAAGTTGTTCATTATCAGGTTTCTCCTGGTAAGGTGAAGTTGGCGGCAGGTTGGCTGATAGAGCAATGTGGTTTCAAAGGAATGGTGGTTGGTCAGACTGGGACCTGGAAAAATCAAGCTTTAGTACTTGTAAACCATGGACAGGCTACTGGACAGGAAGTGTACAGTTTTTCAGAAAATATTATAAATACTGTGGAGGCCAAGTTTGGTGTAAGATTAGAAAGAGAAGTAAATATTTTGTGACACAGGGCTCTTTGTCATAGCCAACGCCGAAAAACAATTTCTTAATATTGGGGTTGATTTTTTGGTACTAATGTTGTATAGCATTTGGTGTGTAAGATTAAACAAACTAGCGAGCGCCACTCATAAATCTTTGTTTGTTTGCCTTTTTAACCTTAAAACTTAAAACATTATGACAAAAACTGAATTCAACCTCCAACTAAACGATCATTCTGTTTCGTTGCAGTCATTCGCTTTAAATTTTACAAAAGATATTGAAGATGCAAATGACTTAGTCCAGGACACAATGTTGAAGGCTGTAACTTACTACAGCAAATTTAAAGAAGGGACAAATTTAAAAGGCTGGTTGTTTACCATCATGAAAAATACCTTCATTAATAATTATAGACGTTTGGTGAAAACGAATGCATTAATCACCAAGTCTGACGATATTTCTTCTGCTAATTTGCACTATAGTGCTTCTAAAAATACGAGCGATAGTAAGTTTATTATAGGTGATATTAATAAAGCCTTAGCTACCCTTCAACCAGAGTATTATGTGCCATTTATCAAATATTTTGAAGGATATAAGTATCATGAAATTGCTGAAATTCTAGATATTCCAATTGGTACAGTAAAAACAAGAATCCATGTAGCCCGTCAGATACTTAAAAAATATTTGAAGACTTATTCTAAAGAAATTTTAGGTGCTGAAATTATTTAGTCCTTCTTTTCAGCTTTTAAAATGCCTTGACTCCATGTTAAGGCATTTTTTTTTGCTCAAAAAAGAAAATTGGTAAATGGGGTCAAAATCATATTTTTGAGCTTAACTAATCAAATAAATGAACTTTACATATCTGTTGTTGGCATTGGGCATGCTGTTGATTCCTGTTCTGCTGCTCTTTGTTAAAAAAACAAACTTTAATCAAACCATAAAATTTGCCATTCCAGCAGTGCTCATAACCGGGGTGGTATGTGCTGTTTTTGCCACCTTATTGGTGATTTTTGGTGCATGGGTGTTCAATCCGGCGTATTTATCAGGCCAGGCTCTTTGGCTTATTCCTATAGAAGAACCTATATTTTATATGACAAGCTGTTTAGCTGGAATAGCAATTTATGAGTCTTTAAATGCGTTTTTTAAAAATAATGCGCTAGATAAGTTCAGCCTTTCTTTTAGCAACCTGATGTTGGGCATTTGCATTGCAATGCTCTTTTTTGCGCATATGAAATGGTATAGTACGCTTTCTTTTGGAGCCTTATTCGTCTTAATATTTTTTATTGAGTACCTGAATAAGTTGCGCTTTAGCTATCGTTTTTATCGCGCTTTCCTGGTTTCTTTACTGCTGTTTTACATTGCTTATGGGCTCATTTCAGTGCTGCCGGTGATCGTTTATAAGGACACTCTTGATTTGAAAATTGGGGCGATTCCTTTTGAAAGTCACTTTTATTTTATGGTAATGTTCCTGTTGAGCGTATATCTCTTCGAGAGGTTTAAAAGTAGAGCTATAGCATAATGGAGTTGCAGGATTATACGAAACAACAACTGGCTTTGCGTAATGGACAGGATAAACCTCAGATTTGGGTTGCTTTTCAGGGACTGATTTATGATGTGACGGAAAGTCGTTTATGGCGCAATGGAAAGCATTATGAACATTGGGCAGGACAAGATCTGACGGATGAATTGTCTGATGCCCCACATACTGCGGGTGTTTTTGAAAAGTTTAGGGCAGTTGGGAAATTAAAATCGTAAATATTCAAATCCTTGTATGTCTGATCGGATAAAAAAAATGGAGTGTTAATACAACACTCCATTTTTTTTGAACCATTTTCCAGACCTCTATTCAGAGGTATCAGGTTTTAGGATATACAACTTTGTTTTAAGCTTCAATCGTAAAAGAACTTAATTTTACAAATTCCTGAATACGTGCAGCAACTTCCTCCTCTGTTAGGTTAAGGATCTTTTCAGTTCCGAATTTCTCTACGCAGAATGAAGCCAAGGCAGAACCAAAGATGATGGCATTCTTCATATTATTGAAGTTTATGCTTCCTACTTTTGCCAAATAGCCAATGAAGCCACCAGCGAATGTATCTCCAGCTCCTGTTGGATCAAATACTTCTGCTAATGGTAATGCTGGTGCAGAGAATATTTTATCTTCATGGAAAAGTAAAGCACCATGTTCTCCTTTTTTAATGATCAGGTATTTAGGACCCATTTTAAGAATTTTCTCCGCAGCTTTTACTAAGGAATATTCTCCTGAAAGTTGACGGGCTTCTTCATCATTAATGGTCAGAACATCTACTAATTTGATGGTTTCTAACAGATCGTCCATCATAATGTCCATCCAGAAATTCATCGTATCCAAAACGATTAGTTTTGGTCTGTTTTTTAGTCTTTCAATTACGGTACGTTGAATCACTGGAGTAAGGTTACCCAGCATCAGGTATTCACAGTCCTGATAATTTTCAGGAATGATCGGGTCGAAATCCGCCAATACATTTAATTCAGTGACTAAAGTGTCTCTGCTGTTCATATCATTGTGGTACTTTCCTGACCAGAAGAAAGATTTTTCTCCTTCTTTGATTTGCAATCCTTCGGTATCAATTCCGTGTTCAGTAAATGTATCAATGTCTTCTTTATGGAAGTCATCACCTACAACTGCAACGATTTTTACCTTATCATAAAAGTAAGATGCAGCTAAACTTGCGTAAGTAGCGGCTCCTCCGACTATCTTATCTGTTTTTCCGAAGGGAGTTTCTATAGCATCAAATGCTACAGTCCCTATGATTATCAGGCTCATAGATATTTTTTTAAAATTATTTTAAAATATTTCGCTACAAATATTGCATAAATAAATTAAAACCCCTAATATTGCATTCCCAAAACGAACGAAACTTAATGTTGTTTAAGACTTCAAAAAGCCGTTTATCTTGGTTAACCAGTACTCCCGAGTAGCTCAGCTGGTTAGAGCATCTGACTGTTAATCAGAGGGTCACTGGTTCGAGCCCAGTCTCGGGAGCCAAATTGCAAAGCCTTTCAGTGAAAACTGAGAGGCTTTTTTGGTTTCAAATAAAAGCCTAAAATTCTATTCTATAGTTTATAGTTGGAATAATACCCGTCCATTTTTGTGCTTCGATTACCCTTTTGCTAAAGTTGTAATGCATTCCGACCGTATTTTCTCTGTTTAAAAGGTTCTGAATATCGAGGATGATCAAATGACTTACTTTTTTGCTGTTAATACGATAGCTGGAAGAAAAATCAACCCTAATGTAAGGCTCAGCGGTCAGGGTGTTGATTTTATTCTGATCAATCACTTCTTCATCCAGCCGGAAGGACTCCTCAACAAGGATTGGAGAATATTTTCTTCCGCCGGCATAGATCAGTTTTGCATTTAATCCAAATAGGTTGTTTTTCTTCTTTCCGGTAGTCCACTCTTTTCCTGCTAATAGATTTCCAACATAGCGTGTATTAAAAGTGGTATTAAACTCTTTCCCACTTAATGCCTTAAATTTAGAATCAAATAAAGAAGAGCTGGCAATAAAATAATAGCCCTTGCTTAATGATTTTTCTATAGAAAACTCAATTCCATAGTTTTTACCTGTTCCTTTATTGACCAGTTGACGATAGTCAGTTGAGCTTATTGCAGAGTTGTCGGATACATTAAGTAATGAGAAGTTAATACTGGGGTCTGCGGATACCGGAACATCATATAAGTGCTGATAATATACTTCTGTTTTAAACTTGAAATTGGCTCCAAATAATTTTTCATAACCCAATACTGCCTGGGCAGATTTTGTTGGGGACAAAGGTTTTGTGTGTTTCCCTGGTTTTGAAGTGCTTTCATCATTCGCGAAATAGTAGGAGAGAGGTTCCAGTCGACTGTATAGGCCGGTTCCTAAAGATAAAGTTTGATCGGGAGTCAACTGCCAGTTCAAGCCCAGGCGGGGTTCAACACTCCAGCTTTTACTGAGGACAAAATAGTTGGTATGCAGACCTGTGTTTAAGGTCAAGGTACTGGTCAATTCTGATTTTAGTTGAATAAATGCATCATAGGTGCTTGTATTGCCCTTTTGATTGATCAGTTCCTTCAAACCCTGCTGTTCTTTGTCGTAATTTATGGCAAACAGGTTATATTTTAATAAACTGGCGTTTACACCAGTTCTAATGGTATTACTATGGTTCAATTTATAATTTAAACTTCCCGCATACCTCAGGGCGATATTGGTGTACTTATCTTTATGCTCTAGTGCGGGCAGATAGCTGGTGTTCAGTGTGTCTGTGGTGTTGGAACTCTGGCTAGCCGATATAGAAATGATATTGTTAAAGTAAAGTTTGTTATTGGCAATATAGACATGTTTTAATCCTGTGCTGCCAGCATTAAAGCTCATACGCATATCATAACCATCCATTCTTTCTTCCCATTTTGTATGGTCTCTTTCGGCTATCTGATCGACTTTACCTAGTCCCCCGATTCCAAACAAACTAAAGGTTCCTGTTTTTTTTGTCGGGAATACAAAATTAAAGGACAAATCTTGGTATTTTGGCGTTCCGGCGTCAGAAACCTCTACACCTGCCTTTTCCAATAGGCTTAAGGAAGAATACCGATAACTGATCAGATAGGAGGCAGCACCGCCTTTTTTAAAGGGACCTTCGAGTGTGGCTCCTGCACCTAACACCCCGATGTTAAAAGCATATTCTCGTTTATCTGTATTTCCTTTTCTAAACTTCAAGTCAAAAACACCAGAAATTGCATTGCCATATTCAGCGGCCAAACCGCCTGTGTAAAAATCTGATGTACTCAATACGGTAGTATTGAGCATGCTGATTCCACCACCTGCAGCACCCTCAGCCCCAAAATGGTTCGGATTTACAATTTCTATTCCCTCCAGTCTCCATTGCAGGCTTTTAGGAGAATTCCCTCTCACAATAATTTCGTTATCATCACCTCCGGCAACTACGCCAGGGAAACTTTGGGCCATTCTGGCGGGGTCAAAAAATGCACCTGCGTAACGGTTGGTCTCTTCTGGTGAAAAAGATCTTCCACTGGTCATGGCCATTTGGTTCAAAGGTTTTTTTCCAGAATTGGAATTTACAACTACTTCATTTAAATTGTTGGTTTGTGGCTCCATTTCCATACTCAATATGTTTTCTTTACCGCTGGTAACGAGAATTTCCGAAAGTACCAGTGGTTTATAGCCTGTCATGCTAGCTTGCAATGTCTGACGGCCTAATGGCACACCGGTTAAGCGAAATGTCCCATTTTGATCAGTGATCGATGTTTTAATCGCTGCATTTGCAATAAGTTTGATGGTTACGCCGGCTAAAGGTAGTCGGCTGCCTTTATCTAATACAGTACCTTTAATGGATTCGCTGAGTACCCGATTATTTAAATTTGTTGAATCTTTATGCTGAGCCTGAGCATGCATTTCCTGTAACAGTAATGCCAGGATAAGAATTGAGAGAATTTTCATATTTCTGAGAATTGGTTTTTCATAAGGACAACCAGATTCGGTTTTACCCCTATGCCGATCATCATTTCAAGTTGCTTGATGTCAGTACGATGTGAATTTCCTCTAAAAAGCAATGTTTGATTTATCAATGGCCGTTTTCTGCTGCTGCTAATCCATGGTTTCAGAAATGGTAGAAGCATGATGCAAAGCCTCAGCATGGAGGAAAACCTCTAAAGATCAGTTGTGCTAATGAGAGCTTTATTGAGATTGTTATTTCCCAAATGAACATGCAGAGACAATTGGGTTTCAGGCATATTATTTGTATTTTGTTGGGTAGCTGTCTAATTTTCAATATATTAAAACTACTGCTATGAAAAGATTATTACTACTATTCTTTATTTCAGGTTTCAGTCTGTATGGCTATAGTCAGGAGCCAGCAGCTATTGATACTGCCAAACGCTGGACGATACATGGGGAAAATACCTTTTTAATTAGCCAGAGTTCCTTTTCAAACTGGGCAGGTGGAGGTGTAAATGCCTTTGCCGGGAATTTGTTGTTTAATTACGACTTCAACTATAAAAAGGAAAAGTGGAGCTGGGATAATAAAGTAATTCTTGGCTATGGATTGAGCAAGCAGCAAGATATTGGCGTTCGTAAAAATGATGACAAGATTATTTTGAATAGTTTAGTTGGTTATCAAGCCGCCAAGTACTGGATGTATACTTTTTATGCTAATTTTCAAACCCAGTTTGCAAATGGGTATACCTATCCTGCATCTGGAAGAACCTTGATTTCTGCTGCTTTTGCACCTGCGTATTTAACTTTCGGACCAGGGTTTGCCTATAAGCGATCTGATAACTTTCGGGTGAATATCTCTCCGGCGGCGGCCAGAATTGTGATGGTGACTAATAAAGAGCTTTCTGATGCGGGTGCTTATGGTGTAGATCCAGGTAAGAAAAGTGATTTCCAATTCGGTGCTTCGCTGGATGCTTATTACAAGATAAATCTGATGGAGAACATCGCTTTTGAGAACATTCTGAAATTATATTCCAATTATCTGGATAATCCACAAAATGTATACACTGATTATACGGCTAATTTATTCATGAAAGTCAATAAGTTCATCTCTGTAAACGCAGGAGCTCAATTCATTTATGATGATAAGACTAAAATTGCCCGGAATGATGGATCTGGAACATCTCGTTCAGTCTTGCAAATAAAACAGATCTTTGGGGCTGGTTTAACTTATAAATTCTAATATGAAGTTTCTTTTTTTGTTCATTGCGATTATTGCAGAAGTTATTGCTACTAGTGCATTGAAAGCCTCAGAGCAGTTTTCAAAGCCTATTCCTTCTATTATTGTAGTAGTGGGTTATTTGGTGGCATTTTACTTTCTTAGTTTAACCTTAAAAACCATTCCTGTGGGCATTGCTTACGCACTTTGGTCGGGGGTAGGAATTGTTTTGGTTTCTACAGTAGGTTATTTTCTATATCAACAGACACTGGATCTGCCTGCATTACTAGGCATCGGACTGATCATCATCGGGGTGATTGTCATTAATGTATTTTCAAAAACCGTTTCGCATTAATGCTCTGAACTTGAAATGGACTGATCTATAAAAAGGATCAGTCCATCTTTTATTTCCCGTTTATTGCTTCTCCTGCCATTTCTTTGATAAAGATCTCTTCTATAATTTTGATTTCTTCTGCATAAATGGTCTTTTTTCGGGTTGAAAAATAGAGTGTATTTTCAATAACATCGTTTCCTTCCCAGATCACTTTCATTTGACCACTTTCTATTTCTTTTCTGCATAAAAAGTCAGGGATGATGGCTACACCATTTTGTCCGCTGATACAACGCACTATAGAGCTCAGGTTTGGCACAATGTAATTGGGCTTAAAATCTGGACGCTTATTGAAGTTAAGGTGCCAGAAGCGCCTTAAATGCTCCATGTCGGCAGTAGTGCCATACCAGGTTTGTTGCTTAAGCCAGGAATGTACCTCGTTCATGTCGCCTTTTAACAGGAGTTCCTCAAATTGACTGGTTTCGGTTTGATTACCACCAACCAATACGATTTTCTCCTTTGAGAATGGCAGGTAATTGATATTATTAGAATCGCCCTTTTGTGGGGTGATGATTAAGTCGAGGATACCATTGTCGAGGTCACTCAGCATTTCCGGATAATCTCCAAATTTGATGATGACATTAAACGGAAGAGCTGGCAGGTAGGATTCCAGGGTAAACTGAAAAGTTTCAAAACACATCCCGATGCTGATAGTTGGAGTATCTTTTTCGGTGCTTTTATGAAAATGATGTTCCGCCCTTTCTAATTTTGTAATGGCATCCAGGATATAGTTATACAGTACTTTACCTCTTTCCGTAGAGACCATTTTTCTGGAAGTTCTATCAAACAGTTTATAGCCAACATAGGCCTCCAAAGAGTTCAGATGTAAACTTACACCCGGTTGAGAAATATACAAGACTTCAGCAGCGCCAGTTAGTGTGCCGGTTTCATAAATCGCTTTAAATGTTCTAAACCACTCTAAATTTACCATCAGCTGTTCTATTATAATTATGATACAAAGATATGATTTATGTGATTTTAATTATGCTAAAAAGCTACTTAATTTTGTGTCATACAAATAAATGGAATGTAGATGGTTCAGATTATAAGGTGATTAAGTGTTAAAGTATATTCCTGAATCAAAAAGTACTGAGGGTTCTGATTAACAAAAAAATAAAGATAAAAAATGAAAATATTTGTAATAAATGGTGGACAGGTTTTTGGTCATTCAGGAGGTCGTTTTAATGCAACGGTTACTAAGGAAACGATAGGCTATTTCCAAGGCCTGCCTGGTTTTGAAGTTAAAACAACAGATGTGAACAAAGATTATGATCCAATGGAGGAAGTAGAGAAGTACAATTGGGCGGATGTAGTGATTTATCATACACCAATCTGGTGGTTTCAGGTACCACATGGGTTAAAAAAATATATTGATGTCGTTTTTACTGCCGGACATAACAGAGGGATTTATAAAAGTGATGGTCGTTCAGCAGAAAATCCAAAGATTAACTATGGTACCGGTGGATTGTTAACAGGTAAAAAATACATGTTAACGACCTCATGGAATGCGCCCAAAGAAGCTTTTACTCTACCAGGAGAATTTTTCAATGAAAAATCTGTGGATGATGGCGTATTGTTCGGATTCCATCGTATGAATGCTTTTACGGGTATGAAACCAATACCGGGTATTCACTTTCATGATGTAGAGAAGAATGCCGATATAGCAACTGACCTTAAAAGATATCAATCGCATTTGGCAGCGCATTTTATCCCGCAGCAGGAAACCTTAGAATTGCAGGAAAATTAATGACTTGATCATAAGAAAAGGGCCCTATTCCGCGATGGAATGGGGCTTTTCTTAGTTATAGGTTAAAATATAATTATTTCTTTAATTGGCCCCCTTTTAATGGTAACTTAGAATAAAAGATTAATTCCGTATGTCGAATATTAAACTGATTATTGAAGAAAGAGCAAGTAATATTGGCAATTTTATGGTTGGCAGATTATTGCCCTTCCGTGAAAAACGCATGGTTGGCCCATTTGCTTTTATCGACCACATGGGCCCGGTTTGTTTAAGTGATCATGAGAATCTTGATGTTGCTCCGCATCCCCATATTGGTCTTTCTACGCTTACTTATCTTTTTGAAGGTAGTATTATGCATAAAGATAGTCTGGGAAATGAGGTCGAGATCCAACCGGGACAAGTTAACTGGATGACGGCCGGAAAGGGCATTGTGCATTCTGAACGTACGCCCGCTTATTTGCGTGATTCTGATAAAATGTTACATGGATTACAAATCTGGGTGGCTTTGCCTAAAGAATTGGAGCTGATGGAACCCGAGTTTTTTCATGTTGAGGCAACTGATATTCCTGCCTGGGAAATTGATGGGGTTTCCTTTAAGCTGATTGCAGGAACTGCCTTTGGAAAAGAATCACCTGTACCTGTTTATAGCCCTCTTTATTTTCTGGAAATAAAAACAAAGGAGCGTAAAACGGTTAAAATCGGTGAAGATTTATTTGGTGAAAGTGGTTTGTATATTTTAGAAGGTGCTATTGAAAGCGAAGGATATACCTATGAGCCTAAGCAACTTTTGGTGGCCAATGATAGCAAGTTATGTGAATTTGTGATGCAGGAAGATACCACCGTGTACATTTTTGGGGGAGCTGCTTTTCCAGAAGAGCGATTCATTTACTGGAACTTTGTAGCTACTTCAAAAGATATTATAGAAGAAGCAAAAAACAAGTGGCTGGAACAGTCCTTTGAAAAGGTGCCAGGAGAGACCGACTTTGTACCCTTGCCAGTACAAGGGAGAAGCATTAAAAATTAACAATAGAATTGAAAACTTCCATTTGGGAATCTTCATACTGTGAAACCAACTAATTTATTCTTATGAAAATTGAACATCTCAACGAAAATAAAGGTGGCTATTTTAAAGCTGTAAATGAGGACAAGATAGCAGCGATGATGAATTATGCCTGGGCTGGTCCGTTAAAAATTGTCATAGAACATACAGAGGTAAAACCTGATTATTCCGGGCAGGGCTTGGGAAAAATGTTGGTTTTAGCAGCAGTTGATTATGCCAGAGCTCAAAAAGTGAAGATCCTTCCTTTATGCCCATTTGCTAAAAGCATATTTAATAAGGACGAAACTTTAAATGATGTCCTTTTTTAAGAAAAACTCTAGTAGTTTACCATTGATTGCATGAACCATTACAACGATGCATGGTTCATGCAATGTTAAACCATCCTGGTTTAGGTATTCTTATCTGGCATTCCCTGATATTTAGTGATTAAACCGGTCATGGAAAGCACGTTCCAATTCTTCCCTGTGCATGGGATGTGCCAGGTTGATTAATGCTTTTGCTCTTTGCTTTAAACTCATTCCAAAGAGATTGACTTTTCCATATTCCGTCACAATCCAGTGTACATGTCCCCTTGTGGTGACCACCCCGGCTCCTTGTTTCAGAAATGGAACAATTCTGGAAATCCCTTTTGAGGTTACCGAAGGGAGCGCAATAATTGGTTTTCCACCTTCGGAAAGCGAAGCCCCATGGATGAAGTCCATTTGCCCTCCAATACCAGAATATTGATAAGTACCCATAGAGTCTGCACAAATTTGTCCGGTCAGGTCCAGTTCAATGGCAGAATTAATGGCGGTTACCTTAGGATTTTTTCTAATGATACTCGTATCATTTGCATAAGAGATATCCATCACGCGGATGATAGGGTTGTCATTTACAAAATCATATAACTTCCGGGTGCCAATCATAAAAGAAGTAATGGATTTTCCGCGGTTGATTTTTTTAAGACTATTATTGATGACCCCGCTTTGGATTAAAGGGATTACCCCGTCCGACAGCATTTCAGTATGTAAGCCCAGGTTCTTATGTCCGCTGAGGTTTTTCAATACCTGATCAGGAATTCCGCCGATCCCCAACTGTAGCGTTGCCCCATCTTCTACTAAAGAGGCGATGTGGGCACCGATGGTCACGGTAGCTTCACTGGTTTTTGCGGAATAATCGACTTCCGGTAATTCCTGTTCAAAATAAACGAGCGCATGGATTTCCCGGATATGGATAAAACCATCACCATGTGTTCTTGGCATTTTGGGATTTACCTGTGCAATAATGTGCTTTGCGGTATCTACTGCTGCTCTGGCAATATCAACGGAGGTCCCTAATGAACAATAGCCATGAACATCCGGTTCAGATACCTGGATCAGTGCTACGTCTATGGGTAAGAATCCTTCCTTAAATAATTTAGGAATCTGGCTCAGAAAAATGGGAATGTAATCACCATTCATGCTATTTGCGACCGCTCTGGTATTTGCAGAAACAAATAGGGAATTAAAGAAAAAGCTTTCCCTGTAAGGTGATTGGTTAAAATCAACATCACCAAGTGTGGTGATGCTGGTAATTTCTACATTCTTTAATTCCTGATGTCGGTTTTGTAAGGTTTTAATCAGGTGAACCGGTGTGGCCGCGCTACCATGAATAAATACGCGATCACCTGATTTAATGACTTTTAAGGCTTGTTCTGCAGTACTATAGTTGGGGATGTTCATAGATTTTAATCAGCTTTAAGGAAATTTTAGCGTTCAATTCTATACCTAACAAAAAGGTAAGGATTTTGTGTGCTAAATCTGCTGACAAATCGACATAAATCAGGTGATCATCATCATTTTAATACCTGACCTTCATCAGTAAGCTTTAAGGTTGATCCATTAACTCTTTTTGAAGTGCTTTTGAGGTTTTTCCAGTCCCATCATGATTCCATCCAGGAGGATTAAACAGGTATTTCAGTTTGTTCTTCCAACCCGGTGCTTTTTTAACATCATTTGAAAGTGCAAATAGCTCATGAAAGATGATATTGACTGCGCCATGTCCTTCCGGCTGTGAGGTTAATCCATAATGAATCTCTTCTTCTGGGATTTCTTCCTGAAATGTCCCAAACCAACGATCCCATAAAATCAGCACCATTCCCATGTTTTTATCCAGATAACGAATATTGCTGGCATGGTGAACCCGATGATGAGAAGGGGTCACGAAGATATACTCAATCCATGGGTGTAGTTTTCCTATCGCTTGTGTATGTACCAGATTGCCATAAATCTGTGTGATCAGATAGGCAAAAAGAATATCGAAGGCATTGAAACCCATAAAAGCCAATGGTAAATAGAAAAATACACGATATAAAGGCTCAAATACAGTAGACCTAAAGCCAGTAGTCAGATTGAAAAATTCTGATGAATGGTGGGTCACATGCATCGCCCAGAATAAACGTACATAATGCCCGGTAGTATGTAACATCCAATATAAAAGATCCTGTGCCAGGATCAATACAATCCAGTACAACCAAACATTCGAAATTTCAAAAAGACGGTAGTGTTCATAGCAATAATCGAGTAAAAAGAAAGTTGCTGTTTTCATGGTCAGGTTCACCACAAAAGCGGCCACCATCAGGTATACATTGGTTAAAGTATCACGCCCATGATACACTTTTTTGTCATGGGCGTAGCTAAAGTACATTTCAACCAGGGTTAGGATTACAACAAATCCAAAGAGAGTAACAATGCTCAGGTTCTTGTCTAATAACTCATTCATTTTTAAGGGATCACTAATGTTCTTTTTTCTGTGGTTTGCGCACTGAAGAAGCCAAGAGCGCCACCTGTTAAATTACTTTTCGGATTAGCCGGTGCTGCACCATTGTCAGAACCTTCTGCACCAGATAAACTGAAAAGGTAAAGGTAAACAGAAGCGTCAATACTGTGCATTTCTAAACTCAGTTTATCACCTTTTTTAAAGTTCCTTGACAAATCATCGGTTTTATTCTCAAAAATGACCGGGGTGTTTACTTCCTGACCTGGAGTGAATTGGTCGTTCATCAGGCTGAAATTCCGTTGCCTTTTACCATTGACAAACAGCTCAAACCAATAAAAGTTTGTTTGATTTGCCGGGTCTTTGTACTTCACATATGTAGTGACTTTCAGGCTGTCAAAATCTTTCGGTTTCATGTAAAAGTCTTCAAAAGGAACCGGCTGTGGCATGGTGCTGGTAGCGGTAAAAGTTTCTCCTTCTATAGAAACACTGAGCTGGTATGTTTGTCCGGGAATCCCGGTTAAGGAGGGTAGTTTATAAACCCCAGGACTGGTTTCCGGAATGGTATAAACGGTGCCATTATTTTCAATTTTCACCATACCTCCACTCAACCCATTAAAAGGATTACTATCTATAAAGTTTCTGGTTTTACTGAGGAGGATGCTACAGCTGCCCGGTTCATTGGTCAACGTTCCTTCAATTACATATTTTACTTCGTTATCCTTGTATTTTAAATCGATTACCTTTTCACAGGAACCAAATAATATTGGGATGAATAATAATAAGCAGGATATATTTTTCATGGGTTATTCTTGTAGGGAGTTTTAAAATTTAAAGTCATAAGAGATGGAAGGAACAAATCTAAAAAGGGTAGTTTTTACCGCTTCTGTTACATTGGGATCATTTTCATTTTCCCGGAAGCTGATTCTATAGGCATTCGCTCTGCCATATGCGTTGTATAAGCTAAAGCTCAGTTCCGAAGAAAAGTTCTTTCTCTTTTTCAGGATGTGTGTAGCGCCTAAATCCAGACGGTGATAGGCGGGCATACGATCTGCATTCCGCTGAGAATAATAAAAATAGCTTTCACCGAGTAAGGTGTATTTCCCATTGGGATAAGTAACAGCATTTCCTGTTGCGAATACCCAGTTCGCCGATAATGACCATTTTTTGCTCAGCTCATACAAGGCTACAATAGAAATATCATGTGTACGGTCCTGACGGGTATTGTACCATTGGTTGTTGTTGATCCCATCTACCTGTCTCTCTGATTTGGAAAGTGTATAAGCCAGCCAACCACTCAGTTTTCCTGTTTTCTTCTTCAATAGCCACTCTATCCCATAAGCACGGCCTTTCCCATAAAGTAACTGTGTTTCTATAGGTTTGTTGGTGTAGATATCGGCACCGTTGCGGTAATCGATCTGGTTTTTTAGATCTTTATAATAGGTTTCTACAGTGAATTCATAGCGATCACCCGCCAGATTTTTATAATAACCTACAGAAACCTGGTCGCTCAGTTCTGGTTTAATGATATTGGTACTGGCGGTCCATCGGTCTACGGGAGAGGCGGAATTCGAATTAGAAATCAGGTGTAAATTCTGCGCATTGCGAACATAGGATGCTTTAATTGCTGCCGATTCAGAAAGCTGGAGGGAAGCAGCGATTCTAGGTTCCAGATTCAAATAAGTCTTTACGATTTCTCCGCTTTTATAGGTTCTTTCTCCAGTGACCTGACCCGCATCATTGATCTGATAATAAGTGCCTTTACCAAGTATGCTAAAAGTCGATAAACGGAGGCCATAGGTTAGACTCAGACCTTCACTTACTTTCCAGGTATTGCTTGCATAAATTGCATTATCCAGAGAGAAGCGGTTTTCCAGATCCTGGGAAACCATACCTGAATTACCCGCTGCCCTTACTTCTCCTGGCTTTATGGTATGGAATATGGAATTCAACCCAAAGCTAAGTGTGTTTTTATCATTTATATACCATTGAAGATCCTCTTTAAAGTTCCAATCCCTGATTTGAGAAAATAAGCTGAGGGAACTTTCTTCTTCTTCCGAACTGATTTTATAATTGTAATTGCTGAAAATCAGGGAAGTATTAGAAAATAATTTGCCGCTAAACAAGTGGTTCCAGCGTAAGGTGGCTGTTGCATTCCCCCAATTGATTCCGGCTACCTGATCTGCTGCAAGGACATCTCTACCAAAATATCCGGATATAAAAAGTCGATCTTTGTCGCCCAGGATATAATTAGCTTTGGCATTAACATCATAGAAGTATAAACTGCTGCTGTTAATGGTAGAATCTTCAGATAATTTAAGAAAAGCATCCAAATAGGTTCTGCGGGCGGAAATCAGAAAGGATGACTTTTCTTTTTGTATTGGTCCTTCTAAATTTAATCTTGCCGCAATCATTCCTACACCACCACTTAGGCCAAATTTCTGAAGATTTCCATCATTCATTTTTACATCCATTACAGAAGAAAGACCACCACCATATTGTGCTGGCATACCGCTTTTATAAAGCGTTACATTTTTGATGGCGTCTGAGTTGAATGTAGAAAAGAAGCCGAGCAGGTGAGAAGCGCTATATACTGGGGCTTCATCTAAAAGAATCATATTCTGGTCTGCACTTCCACCGCGAACAAAAAATCCCCCGGAACCTTCACCAGATGATTTTACACCAGGCAGCAGCTGTAAGGTTTTGATCACATCACGCTCGCCAAGTACCATTGGAATGTTCTTCGTCTCCGTAAGATTGATGCGTTCCATGCCCATTTGCGGATTATCTATATTTCTTTTTGCGCTGCTGGATGTGATGGTCACCGTTTCCAGTTCATTCGCATCTTCATCCAAAGCAATATTTAAACGCTGAGCAGCATGGAGGTCTATGGACCTGGTCAGGCTACGAAATCCAATGGCAGAAATCTCTATTTGTTGTGGACCTGAGGGTAAACTGATGGTGTAAAAGCCATATTCATTGCTCAGGGTGGCCACTTTAGTTCCAACTAGTCGCAGCGTTGCCGCAATGAGTGTTTCTCCGGTTTTGGAAGAAGAGATCGTACCACTTAAATTGTACTTGTCGGCGCTCTTTGCCGGATTTGCCGCCGGCTCGGCCATCGGCTTTTTTACTTTAGCCGGGTCATATTGTACAAGAATTTCCTGACCCAATGTTTTAAATTTGAAAGGATGACCTGAAAGCACAATGGTCAGCACTTCATTCAGGCTTTTATTTTTGACTTCCACACTTACTTTGGCAGTACTATTGGCAACCTGTTCATTATAGGTGAACTTTACCTGAGCAGATTTGCTGATTTTATCCAATGCTGTTTTTAAGGGTTCTTCTTTTATATTGATGCTTAGATGTTTGTCTAATGGGGATTGTGCATGGGCTTTTAGTTGCATCAGGAGTATAAATAGCAACATGAAGGCAATTAATGCCAGGAACCTTACAGGTTCGTATTTTTTCATAACTTTATATTAAATATTGATTTGATCTGCCCTTAAGTTCTCAAGGCTCGGGCATTTTTAAATGAATTTGGTATTTGTCCGGTTTCTTTCCTGGAAACCGGACATTTATTTTAGAATTACATACTGCCCTCCATCTTCTTTCCATTCGGTTTCCATTACTGTACATAATTTTTGCAGGCTTTGCTTTAAAGGGGTATTCATGTCTAAATGACCATAAAATCGGTGTTTTTGCAATTCAGGGGAGAGCTTGATTTGTACCTGGTATTGCATTTCCAGATCTTCGACTACTTCCTGGAGTGCTGTTCCTTTGTAATCAAACAATCCTAAACGTCTTTCCAGAAAATCCTGTGCATCCGGGAAATTTATGGTGCTGATCGTTTGCTGCTCTTTGTCGACAGACACACGTTGGTTGGCTGTAATAATGGCTTCTTTTCTCTTACCTGCAGCATCAAGTGATACGGCAACTTTTCCATTGAGCAAGGTGATATTCACGTTTTCTTCATTTGAATAGGCGGATAGGCTAAAGCTGGTACCTAGAACCCGTGTGCTTACTTTCCCTGTTTTGATGATAAAAGGGTGGCTGGCATCATGCGCGACTTCAAAAAATGCTTCACCATCCAGGCTGACCAGACGATGATTCCCTTTAAAGCTGGCTGGGTAAGTTAGTTTACTATGTGGACTTAACCATACTTTTGTACCATCTGAAAGTTGTAATTGCCGGCGACTGTTATTTACGCTGGCGATTTCCATCTTTGGCGAAATTTCAAAGGCGGTCCACAATTCGGCACGATACAAATAAATGCTGCAAAAAATCAGGAGCATTGCGGCAACTGCAGAGATGTACCTGAACATTGGGTACGATTTCCGGGTAGGGAAGTCTGAATGCTGAGGGACATTTGGAGCAGCTGTATCTGGAATAGTAAGATCTGCCGGGTGTAAATCTGAATTTATAATAGATGAATTCTCCGGTTGATTTTTCAGGGGGAGAAAACTTGGGAACAAACCAGTTGCCGGAGCCATAGGAATTTGGTCCCAGGTAAGGGATAACAGTTGTACCAGGTTTTCTTCGTCTTTTCCTTCGTTGATCAGAACAAAGAAACGGTTCAACTCTTCCGGGTTACAGCGGTTGTATAAATACAGTTGATACAGATGATTTAGTTCTTCTTTTTCTTCCATGACTACTTACTATACAACTGTAAGCAGAGGTAGGACTAGTTGGAATGAAAATAATTTGAAGAAGCAAGAATAAAACAGATGACTCCACCATTTTTGCGGACATATTCCCGCACAAACTTACTGGCTTCCACCATGTGGTTTTTTACGGTATTTTTGGAAATGCTCAGTTTTATTGAAATTTCCTCGTGACTAAGCTCTTCAGATCGTACCATTTGATAGATGAGTTTCTTTTGCGCAGGTAGCTGTGCAATTGCTTCTTCATAAACTTTCCTAAGTTCTTTTTCGAGTAAATGATCTTCTGCCCGACTCGTATTCGTTGAAATACGCTGGAATACCTCATCCTGTAAAGCCTTTTCGCGGGCAACCTTCTTCAGGTGGTTCAGTACATGATGCAATGTGATTTTTTTGATGTAGCCTTGAAAAGAAAAATCCGTATTGATTTGCTCCTTTTTTTGCCAGAGTCTGATGAATACTTCCTGTACAATTTCTTCGGCCGTATCTGCAGATTTACTCAATTGAAAAGCATAACTGTAGACTTTGTTTCGGTATTGGTTGTAGATTTTTACAAATGCAAGCTCATCTCCCTCTTTCAATTTTATGAGTAGTTCCTTGTCCTCCAGTTGCTCCAATCTTTGTTTCTCCATGAATATCCGACCCAATGTTATAAAAAATAAACAAGAAAACAGAAGGGGGGACAGACAATTGACAACTACCTGCCAGTCAGATCAACAGTAAATTCATCAAATAACCGGGCTTCCTGATCATTATTTTCATGGTTTTCCCTGGAAATGGTATAATATTGACCTTTTATGGTAAATTTAAATGGTGTTTTTTCAATGGCAATTTTAAGGAAGCCATGTTTGTTGTCGCAATAGTTTTCCAAAATCACCTGGTCAAATAATTCATTTTCTGTTTGGTAGCCTGGTTCCTCGGGATCAGCTAAAGCATGTAGCTCATCAAATCCTCCGGCTCCCGCAACCACAAAAGGTAAGGTTTTGCCATCGGGAAAATGCCTGGTAAAACGCTGGTAATTGTGGACATGGCCACTAAAAATCAGGTCTGGTTTTACGCCTGCTGCAGCAAATGAAGCTTCTAAAAATTCAACCATAGCTTTGCTGGAACCATGATTTACATCTGCAGAGTATGGAGCATGGTGCATGCATATAATGATCGCCTTTTCAGAACTGTACTTTGCGGCATGCTTTAACTCTTTAATAAACCAGTCCTGTTGTTCTTTTTTGATACAACCAAACTTCGGTACATTGGTATGGAGTCCGATAATCGTAGCCAGCGGACTTTCCATAGTCCAATAAACATTGGGTTGAACCTGGCTTTTTCTTTTGATCTCTGTCCCAAAGTGTATTGTTGCAGGGCAGGTATTGCAGAATGCCGTATAAAAAGCCTCAAGTGGCTCATAGTGCTCTGCTGAATTTGGGTTAACGTCTGTGTCGTGGTTTCCAGCGATGGCGTAAATGGGGCCAGGATAGCTTTCATAGGGTTTCAAAAACTGATCCTCGTACTGTCCTGCTTCACCAAAATGATAAACGAGATCTCCTAAATGGTATAGAAAAGAAGGACGTTCTTCCGGACAACTGGCTTGTAAATATTGTTGTGCCATCTGACTGGCAATTTCTTTTTGTAACTGAGGTTGTTTAAATCCACCAGTATCACCTACCATATGGAATACCATTGCCTGGGGATTAGGGTTATCAGGTTTTGGCTTCAAATCTAAGCGATAAGGGTAGCTTCCTGTTGGAGATGGCAATGGTTGGAAAGTATGACTGTCATCTACCTGATCTTTTTTTAATACTGCTTTATAAAGAATCTTTGTACTGATCATCGTCGGGTGTTTTTGATTTATGATGAAGTTAAGGGCTTTATGTTAAGTGGAGATTAAGGACTGGTTATTTAACGTAAATTTAAAGAAGGGATCATTTAAAATGTCGGAATTGAAAATATCTGCTGACCACTGACATACTGTTGTCATCTGTGCATTTAAATTTGCAATCAAAATCATTAAACAATCTGAAAAATGGAACAAGTTACATTAAGTCCTTTCTATATCGTTGGCGTTTCGGTAAGAACCAGTAATGCAGCTGGCAAGTCGGCAATAGACATTCCTGAATTATGGGCAAAATTCAGCACCGAAAATATTGCAGCAAAACTTAAGAATCGACTTGGAGATGAGGTCTATAGTGTATACACTGATTATGAAGGAGATTATACGCAGCCTTACACTACTGTGATCGGGTATGCCGTTGAAAACCTCGGGCAAATCCCTGAAGGAATGCAAGGAATAGCCATTACTGGCGGACCTTATCAAAAGCATACCTTAAAAGGAAATATGAACGAAGGTTTGGTTTATAATGCCTGGCTAGACATTTGGAAGTCAGACGTATCACGTGCATATACTGCTGATTTCGAAGTCTACGGTGAAAAAGCCCAGAACCGGGAAGCTGCAGAAGTTCATATTTTTATTGCAGTAAGCTAATTTTATCCGGCTAACCACCGATTCCATATCTTTTGTTAAATTTGAGTTATACCTATATTATTTATATATGATAAATATCAAAAAATCAATTGGAATTCAGGTGGTTGCAGGATCAATGCTGCTGCTGTCTGCTTGTAGTAATTCCGACAAAAATGCGGAATTACACTCAGGAATCTTCCTTAAAAACATGGATACCACTGTAGCTCCGGGTAACAATTTCATGGAGTATGTGAATGGAACCTGGATTAAAAACACGAAGATTCCCGCAGATAAATCTTCTTATGGCGCCGGAGCTATTGTCAACGACAAAGCACAGGAAGATGTAAAGGCCATTATCGAAAATGCGGCTAAGGATAAATCTGCAGAAGGCTCTGATCAACAGAAGATTGGCGATTTTTATGATTCTTATATGAATATGAAAGTTCGCGATTCTATCGGTTTAGCCCCAATGCAGTCGGAATTTCAAAAAATTGATGGCATTGCTTCCAATAAAGATCTTGCTGCGTATTTCGCATATGCGAATAAGATCGGAAACTATATTCCTTTTAGTGTAGGCATTATTGAAGATTTTAAAGATCCAAAAAAATACATGCTATACACCTGGCAAGGTGGGTTAGGTTTACCGGAGAGAGAATATTACTCACTTCAGGATGCCAAATCAAAAGAAATTCGTGCAAAATACCAGGTTCACATTGAAAAGATGTTAGGTCTTGCAGGTGTTCCGGACGGAAAAGCTAAAGCGGCTCAGATCATGGCATTGGAGACTTTATTGGCTTCTAAGCATATGAAAAAGGAGGAAACGAGAAATATGGCCGGCCTTTATAATAAATATGCGATTAAGGATTTAGGTAAACTGACCCCTGATTTCGACTGGACTACCTTATTAGCTGAAGCTGGTGTTAAAAATCAGGACAGTATAGTGATTACTCAGGTAGCCTATACCAAAGACCTGAATTCTATTTTCAAAAATACACCATTGGATACCTGGAAAACCTATTTAAAGTGGAGTGCGTTGACAGGTGCAGGTTCGGCACTGACTACTGCTATCGATGAGGAAAACTTTGATTTTTATGCTAAAACATTGTATGGTGTTAAAGAGCAAAAACCGAGATGGCGCAGGGCAGTGGATGTAGTGAACAATAGCCTGGGCGAGATGGTAGGTAAATTATATGTAGAAAAACATTTTCCACCTGCAGCAAAAGAGCGCATGTTGAAATTGGTGGAGAACTTATTGAAATCTTACGAAGCCAGCATTAAAGAATTGGATTGGATGAGTCCTGAGACTAAAAAACAAGCTTTAGTGAAAATCAGTAAGTTTACTCCTAAAATTGGTTATCCTGATAAATGGAGAGATTATTCTTCTCTAAAAGTAGTTAAACATGACCTTTATGGAAATGAGAAACGTTCTGCTGAGTTCGAGTATAACCGCAATCTGAATAAATTGGGTAAACCAGTGGACCGCTCTGAGTGGGGTATGACTCCACAAACGGTGAATGCTTATTACAACCCTACATTGAATGAAATTGTGTTTCCTGCAGCGATCTTACAACCTCCTTTCTTTGATATGAACGCAGAAGATGCCGTTAATTACGGTGGTATCGGAGCGGTGATCGGTCATGAAGTAGGACATGGTTTTGATGATCAGGGCAGTACTTTTGACGGCGATGGTGTGATGCGCAACTGGTGGACTCCAAAAGACAATGAAGAATTCAAAAAAAGAACTCAGGCTTTGATTGCACAGTATAGTGCTTTTAAAGTATTTCCGGATTTAAATGTAAATGGTGCATTTACTTTAGGAGAGAATATCGGCGACCTAGGTGGTTTAAGTATCGCATTGAAAGCCTACAAAGCCAGCTTAAATGGTAAACCAGCACCAGTAATGGATGGTTTTACAGGAGAGCAAAGGGTATTTCTTGGTTGGGGACAAGTTTGGTTAAACAAATCCAATAATGAATCACTGAGAAATCAGGTAGGTACAGATCCGCATTCTCCTGCTCAGTTCAGGGTAAATGGTGTGGTAAGGAATATTCCTGACTGGTACACTGCCTTTAAGGTGACGCCAAAGGATTCGTTATATCTGGCACCAGAAAAGCGTGTTAAAATCTGGTAATTTCTAACAACGATGATCCCAATAATATAAAAGCCGGTTCTGTTTAATCAGAACCGGCTTTTGTATTAAAGTCAGGTTTTAAATTTTAGCTGCTGATATAACTCTCTAATTGAGAAATGGTTTGTTTTTGATCTTCAATGATGAATTTCACCACGTCACCAATAGAGACCATACCCATCAATTCCCCAGCTTCAATCACCGGCAAATGGCGAATGTGTTTATTGGTCATCGTTTGCATACAATGATCCAAACTATCTCCTGGTGCTACGGTGATCGGCGTAGAGGTCATGACCTCATTAATAGGGGTATCAATGGATGTCTTCCCCTGTAAAATGATCTTTCGGGCATAATCCCTTTCCGTAAAAATCCCTAATAGTTTAGGCCCCTCCATAATGAGGAGGGCACTGATGTTTTTTTCCATCATCACCTGAAGTCCTTCTAACACGGATACATCGGCAGAAACGGAGAAAATCTGAGGTGATTTAGTGCTGAGTAATTGCTTTACGGTTTTCATAACACATTAATAGTTAGCTAATTAAATTTAATGAAATAAAAGCTAATTTCCAATAAGTCCAGCCGAAAAAATTATTTAGTCATCATGGGCAAAATTTCTTCAACATAGGTACGCTCATTTGCCAATCGGGGAACTTTATGCTGTCCACCTAATTTTCCCTTAGATTTTAACCAATTATAAAAGGTATTGTATGGTGCGTTATGAACCTTAGGACGGCGTAAAGCCATGTCTTTAAATCGTTTCGCATCATAGTCTGAATTCACTTCCCTTAAGGTGGCATCTAAAATGTCTACAAATTTCTCAAAATCATTGGGTTGCTGATCAAATTCTATGATCCATTCATGGCCTCCAACTTCCTCTCCCTTAAAATAAATAGGGCAGGCTGTATAATCCTTGAACACCGCATTCGTTTCAGTACAGGCCTTGCAAATCGCTTGTTCTGCATTGTCGATGATGACCTCTTCTCCAAATGCGTTGATGAAATGTTTGGTACGTCCGGTAATTTTGATTCGATAAGGGGAAAGGCTGGTAAACTGCACAGTATCACCAATCATGTAGCGCCAAAGCCCACCATTGGTAGAAATGATGATGGCGTAATTTTTATGGAGTTGTACCTGATCTAAGGATAAGGTTTCTGGATTTTCAGTATCAAGCAATTCAATCGGCAGAAACTCATAATAAATGCCATAGTCCAGCATTAAAAGCAGTTCATCGGAATTTACTTCATCCTGGATTCCGAAGAAACCTTCAGAAGCGTTATAAGTTTCCAGATAATACATCTGGTTGCAAGGAATCAATTCTTTGAATTGCTCTCTGTAAGGCTTGAAGTTTACAGCCCCATGAATATACAGCTCCAGATTTGGCCATACTTCCAGCAGGTTTTTTTTGCCGGTGATTTCCAATACTTTTTTAGCCAGCACGATGGTCCAGGTAGGGACACCCGCAATATTGGTTACATTTTCTTTAATGGTGGCTTCGGCCATCTTTTCCATTTTCTCCTCGTAATTATCCATTAGGGCAATGGAAATATTTGGCGTCCGGTAATATTCGGCCCACATGGGAAGATTTTTAATCAATACAGCCGATAAATCTCCATAAAAGGAATCTTCATTGAGCTGGTTGATCTGGTGACTACCACCGAGCACCAATCCTTTTCCGGTCAAGATCTGGTTGTCTGGCCGGTTATTGCAAAAGATAGAAAGTAAATCTTTTCCACCTTTAAAATGGCATTCCTGTAAGGACTCTTCGGATACCGGAATGAATTTGCTCCGGTCACTGGTTGTGCCGGAAGATTTGGCAAACCACTTAATTTCTGTAGGCCAAAGGATATTTTGCTCACCTTTGAGCATCCTTTCTATGAATGGTTTTAGGCTTTCATAAGTTTGTATGGGTACCCTTTGCTTAAACTGTCTGGGAGAGAGAATAGAACGGTAATCATATTTTGTTCCCCATTCTGTATCGGCGGCACTGGAAATCAGTTTCTGAAACCATTCCTCCTGAACATCATGTGGGTATTTAATAAAAAGCTCAATCTGGTGGACGCGCTTTTTCATATACCAGGTAAAAATTGAATTTACTATAGCCATCTGTTGTTGGAATAAGGGTTATAATTTTTTAGTACGGAGCACGAAGTTTGAGCCCAGGTATACGCGTCTCACCATCTCATTGGCGGCGAGTACTTCTGGTGTTCCGGATTCTAATATTTTACCTTCAAACAGTAAATAGGCCCTGTCGGTGATGGAAAGTGTTTCCTGCACGTTGTGGTCAGTAATTAAGATACCTATATTTTTCTTTTTTAATTTATGGACGATGCTTTGAATTTCTTCCACAGCGATGGGGTCGACCCCTGCAAATGGTTCATCGAGTAAGATAAAATTGGGGTTTGCGGCTAATGCCCTTGCGATTTCCGTTCTACGGCGTTCTCCGCCGGAAAGTAAATCACCACGGTTTTTACGCACTTTATGCAAGCTGAATTCGTTAATCAGTTCTTCCAGTTTTTCATGGCGCTCTTCTTTATTCATTTTGGTCATCTCCAGGATGGCCATAATGTTATCTTCAACAGATAACTTCCTGAATACGGAGGCTTCCTGAGCCAGATAACCAATCCCTTTCTGTGCCCTTCTGTACATGGCATCAGTGGTAATGTCTTCGTCATCTAAAAAAATACTACCTTCATTAGGTTTGATCAAACCCACAATCATATAGAATGAGGTGGTTTTTCCCGCTCCGTTAGGCCCAAGTAAACCCACAATTTCTCCCTGGCTCACAGAGAAGGAAACGTCATTTACAACGGTTCTCTGTTTGTACTTTTTGATTAGATTCTCAGCTCTTAATATCATTTATATCTTAATCTCAGTGTTTATATGGTACGAATGATCGCTAATTAATTTTTATTCCTTTAATGTTTAACTGCAAACGCCTTTGATCTCTCCAGATGTTTTCTTCAATCGTATAACAAATGGAAAAAGACTTGTCTGGCTGTAAAAGAGTTTCGAACTCTGCTAAGCCAAAACCAATGCTTTCAAAAATAACTGAATTTTGTTGTTTTATATTTAATTTTAAATGTTTTGTGGCAACAACTTGTGCTGGACCTGCTAAAGTTAATCCATGACTCACAAAAACAGGGGCATGATTATGTGGTCCGAAAGGAGCCATTTGCGAAATAATCCGATGAAACTTGCCATCAATCTGAGCCAATTCTATCTCTGTATCAATCTTAATTTTGGGAGATAACATATCTTCTGTAATGGTAGAAGAAACAATTTTCTCAAATCTATCAGCAAAAACATCTATGTTTTCCGGTCTCATGGTCAATCCTGCAGCAAACTTATGGCCACCAAACTGAATTAGTAAGTCTTCGCATCCCAACAAGGCTTCGTAAAGGTCAAAACCAGGTACTGATCTTGCTGATCCGGTGAGTAAACCATTTGATAAAGTAAGAACGATGGTTGGGCGGAAATATTTTTCCGTCAGTCTTGAGGCCACAATTCCAATTACTCCTTTATTCCAGCTTTCATGGTAAACCACAGTGGTTTTTTTTTGCATTAAAATATCACAACCTGCAATTAATGCGAGTGCTTCAGCAGTGATGGTATGATCGGTGGTTTTACGATCTGTATTCTGGAGGTTGATGAACTCACTTTGCTCCAATGCCATGTCGTCTTCTGTGCAGAGTAACATTTTCACGGCCTGGTTGGCATGGTCCATTCTTCCGGCCGCATTAATTCTTGGTGCCAATGAGAAGATGACATCTGTGAGCGTATAATCTTTGTTTTTTCCTGAGATTTTCATCAGGGCTTTTAATCCCATACCTGGGTTGGAATTCAGCTTGATCAATCCGTGATAAGCCAGGATCCTGTTTTCATCTTCAATTGGAACAATATCCGCACCAATGCTCACCATCACCAGGTCCAGGTATTGTTCATATCCCGCTGCGGGTAACTGATGTACCATACTGTAGGCCTGGGCCAGTTTAAATCCAATACCGCAGCCAGCAAGTTCCTTAAAAGGGTAGCTGCAATCCAGACGTTTTGGGTCTAATACTGCTACTGCTGCAGGTAATTCATCTCCTGGAAGATGATGGTCGCAGATGATAAAATCTATTCCCAAATCATTGGCATAAGCAATTTTATCTACTGATTTAATGCCACAATCAAGGGCAATAATCAGGCTAATCCCTTGTGATTTTGCATAATCAATGCCTTGGGTAGAGATCCCGTATCCTTCTTTATGTCGGTCAGGGATGTAATATTCAATATGGTCAGTAAACTGACTAAAGAAACTATAGGTTAGGGCAACAGAAGTGGTGCCATCTACATCATAATCACCATAAACCATAATTTTTTCCTGTTGGCTTATGGCGAGGTCGATCCTGCCGATTGCCTTGTCCATGTCCTTCATGAGGAAGGGGTCATGTAATTTGGCCATTGATGGCCTGAAATAATCTTTTGCTGTGTCGAAAGAGCAGACTCCTCTTTTAACAAGTATTTCTGCTAAACTCTGGTCTATATTTAATTGTTGTGCAAGCGAGTTGATGGTTTCAAAATCTTCATTAACTGCCTGCACCCATATTTTTTCCATTAGTGTCTCTTGTCTTTTTTCAAATTATCGATTACTGTACAGGTGCCTGGATTATTCAGATCCGCCGAGCGGTTTTGACGCTGTTATGAACCGGATTTCAGTCAGGTTCCCTATCTTTGCAATGAATCGTAAATATATCATTTAATTATTTCTTCTTAAAATAACTACGCCATTGCAAGTATTCACTTTGTTCGAAGGAACCTACTCTGTAGATGCTACTAAAAAGTTTCTGCCATTTAATCCTGCTGTAGATCAGCCAAAAGACCGTCCTGCTTCTCTGTTTATCAATGTACAGCCATTTTTAGTACAAATGGAAGATCAATTGATTTTACTGGATACAGGTTTAGGTTATAGCAACGAAGATGGGCAGTTGATTTTGCATGAAAACATCAAAAAAGCAGGTTTTCATCCTGAAGATGTGACGATGGTATTGATGTCACATTTGCATTTCGATCATTCTGGTGGTATGATTCATCAGGTAGGGGAGAAAGTAGAATTGAGTTTTCCAAATGCAGTTTATGTGATTCAACGTGGTGAATGGGAAAGTGCTTTTAGCAATGCCTCTTCTTCTTACCACACCGATATTTTCGAGTTTCTACAACGCAATGCACAATTGGTATTTATTGAAGGATCCGGACAATTAACTTCAGAAATCAGTTATGAACTGACTGGGGCTCACACTCCTTTTCATCAGACTTTCCTATTGGATGATGGAACAGATAAGGTGTTTTTTGGAGGTGATGTTTTACCGGAGCCGGAAGAGTTGTTGAGGAAGTTCATCGCCAAATATGATTTTGATGGCAGAAAAGCAATGGAGCTAAGGGAGATTTTTGGGGAGAAAGCAGCTTCAGAAAACTGGAACTGCTTGTTTTATCATGGTAAATCCAGGGCTACTGGTTTTGTCACTTTAACAGATGGTCAGTTTAGGATTCAGTAGTCTGTTGTTCCACCATCTTAAATAACTCTGTCAGGCGTTCAATAGAAAGTGGTTTAGAAATAAACCCTTTCACGCTTTGGTAGGTTTTCGCTTTTTCAATGTCATTCTCGTAGACAGAAGAGGACAACATATACATGTCTATTTTATTGGGTATGTTCAAGAGGCCAAATGCATCTAAGAATTCCCATCCATTGAGTACTGGCATATTAATATCTATCAGCACCAATTGCGGTAAGGACTCTTGCAAAGAAATGGTCATATTGATATAATCAATCGCCATCTGACCATTTGTTTTGGCGACCATTTCTACATTGTACCCCGTTTTTTCTACTATTTTCTTTATAATGAAGATGTTAATGTCGTCATCATCAATAACAAGTAGTTTAATTTTTGAGGTTATCATAAATTTCAATAGGTATCTGTGGAAATTGTTGGGTGTAATGTATAAAGTTAAGCAATATGTAGCTATCGTAGAAGGGGTATCGGTTATGTTACAAAAAAAAGGCCACTATAAAGATAGCGGCCTTTTTTGTATGAAATAAATGAAATTATTTTTTAGCTACCAGTTTAACAGCAAGTTCAAACTCATCATTGATCATTTTGTTTCCAATTTCAGGGAAAATGGTACCTGACCTGAATTTGATGTCATACTTTGTTCTGTCTACAATGATTTTGTCGGCAGTAGCAGTTACCGAACCATCCGAATTCCAGGCCAAAGTAGCAGGGAAGCTGATCGGTTTTGTAATACCTTTGATGGTTAAATCACCTGTTACGGTAACTTTATCACCAGTTCCTGATACACTTTTGATGACAAAATTAGAAGTTGGGAACTTGTCTGCACCAAAGAAATCATCAGCTTTCAGGTGTTTTTCGAGGTTGGCACTATTGTCGGCATCTTTGATGCTGTTCATGTCCAACACAAAATTACCACCTGCTAATTTCTTTCCATTGAAAGATAGTGCGCCCGACTGTAAATTAATGGTGCCATTATGACCACCAGTAACTTTTTTCCCAATCCAGGTGATGGTAGATTTTGCAGCATCCACCTTGTAGGTATCAGCTTTAAATACCGGAGCAATAAATGCTGAGGTAGTCATCACTACTAAAAGTAGCGCTAATGAGGTTAATTTTAATTTCATATACTTGTTTAATGATTTAGGTACAGGCCAGTTAAGACCTTTTAATACATTTAAGACCTAAATATATTAAAAGGTTTAACCAGACGTGTAAATATTTAAACAGATTCTTCCATGTAGCTTTCAATTGGAGGGCAAGCACATACCAATGACCTGTCGCCAAAGGAATCGTTTACTCTACCTACTGAAGGCCAGAATTTAAAAGCAGCAACATAAGGAAGTGGGAAAGCAGCAGTTTGTCTGCTGTAACCATGGTTCCATTCGTCAGCAGTTACAATCGAAGCCGTATGTGGTGCATTTTTTAATGGGTTATCAGATTTATCTAAATCTCCATTTTCTACTGCAGTCACCTCTTTTCTGATGGCAATTAAAGCATCACAGAATCTATCCAGCTCATGTTTCGGCTCACTTTCAGTAGGCTCAACCATTAGCGTTCCTGCTACTGGGAAAGATACTGTTGGTGCGTGGAAACCATAGTCCATTAAACGTTTTGCGATGTCAACAACTTCAATACCGAAGTTTTTGAAGCCTCTGCAATCCAGGATCATTTCGTGGGCACAACGACCGTTTGCACCAGAATACAATACCGGGTAATGATTTTCTAAACGCGCTTTCATATAGTTTGCGTTAAGAATGGCATTTTTAGTTGCATTCATTAATCCCTCTCCACCCATCATTGCGATATACGCATGAGAGATCACTAAGATTGAAGCAGAACCCCATGGAGCAGATGATACTGCAGGGATAGATTTTTCTTTGTTGATGTCTACTACAGCGTGAGCAGGAAGGTAAGGAACCAGGTGTTTAGCAACACCGATTGGACCCATACCAGGACCACCACCACCGTGAGGGATACAGAAAGTTTTATGTAAGTTAAGGTGACAAACGTCAGCACCGATGTTACCTGGGCTGGTTAATCCTACCTGAGCATTCATGTTTGCGCCATCCATGTAAACTTGTCCGCCATTCTCATGGATGATGTTACAGATGTCGATGATACTTTCCTCAAATACACCATGTGTAGATGGATAAGTTACCATTAAGCAGGAAAGGTTTTCTTTATGCTCTTCTGCTTTTGCTTTTAAATCTACCACATCAATATTTCCGTTTTCAAGAGATTTAACGATGATGATTTTCATTCCAGCCATTGCTGCAGAAGCCGGGTTGGTTCCATGAGCAGAAGAAGGAATTAAAGCAACATTACGGTGATGATCACCACGATCCTGGTGGTATGCTCTGATCACCATCAGACCAGCATATTCACCTTGAGCACCAGAGTTTGGTTGTAAGCTCATCGCTGCAAATCCAGTGATTTCACTTAACCATTTGTCTAGTTCATTGAAAACAGTATAATAACCAGCTACCTGATCTGCAGGAGCGAATGGGTGGATTTTACCGAATTCTGGCCAGGTTACAGGAATCATTTCCGTAGTTGCATTCAGTTTCATGGTACATGAACCTAAAGCAATCATAGAGTGACAAAGAGAAAGATCTTTTGCCTCTAATGATTTGATGTAACGTAACATTTCATGCTCAGAATGGTGTGAATTAAATAACGGGTGTGTTAAATAATCAGAAGTACGTTGTAATGCAGTAGGAATTACCGTTGCTGGGTTTTCTTCTGACATTTCAACGCTATCAGCAGCAATGCCTTTTACTTTAGCGAAGATTTTAACCAATAATTTGATGTCCTCAAGGTCAGTCGTCTCATCAACAGAGATGGTCACTACACTACCATTGTAGTTTAAGTTGATCTCATTGTCGATACATTCTCTGTGGATAGAATCAACAAGGTGACCAAGGTCTAACTGGATGGTATCAAAGTAAGATTTATTTAGTTGGGTATAACCGGCTTTTTCTAATGATTCAGCTAAAGTTACAGCCAATCCATGGGTACGTTCTGCGATCAGTTTCAATCCTTTTGGACCGTGGTAAACTGCGTAAAAACTTGCCATAATCGCCAATAGCGCTTGTGCAGTACAGATGTTGGAAGTTGCTTTATCTCTACGGATATGTTGTTCCCTGGTTTGCAAAGCCATACGTAATGCATAGTTGTTGTTGCTATCGATCGTTACGCCGATGATACGTCCTGGAATAGAACGTTTGTACTCATCTTTAGTAGCGAAATAAGCAGCGTGTGGACCACCAAAGCCCATTGGTACACCAAAACGTTGGGTAGTACCTACCACTACATCAGCACCCCATTCACCTGGAGGCGTCAATAAAGTCAAGCTTAAAAGATCTGCAATAACAGTAACTTTTACATTTACATTGTGAGCGGTTTGAGCGAAACCTGTATAATCGAAAACCTCACCATTACCAGCTGGGTATTGAATCACTGCCCCGAAGAATTCTTCGTTCAGTTCAACTGTCTGGTGATCGCCGATCACTAACTCAATTCCAAAAGGATTGGCACGGGTTTTTAAAATGTCAATAGTTTGTGGGAAGATCAATTCCGAAACAAAGAATTTTGTTGCTTTTGTGTTTTTGCGCAAGCTGAATTGCATGAACATCGCTTCAGCAGCAGCAGTACCTTCATCCAAAAGAGAAGCATTTGCAATTTCCATTCCAGTAAGGTCAATTACTAAAGTCTGGAAATTTAACAAGGCTTGTAAACGACCTTGTGCAATCTCTGCCTGATAAGGGGTATATTGTGTATACCATCCTGGATTTTCCATCACGTTACGTAAGATTACTCCTGGCGTAGTGGTGTCATAATATCCCTGACCGATATAAGACTTAAATACTTTATTTAAGGAAGCTGTTTTCTTTAAGCTGCTTAGGTAATCCTTTTCAGATTTCGCCTTTGGCAGGTTTAATGGCTGTTTTAACCGGATCGATTGAGGAACCGTTTGTTCTATTAATTCGTCAACAGAACCCAAACCAAGGGTGTCTAACATGGCACTGGTGTCCTCTGTATTAGGGGCAATGTGACGATCTTTAAAGTCTTCTTTGTAATGAATATTTAAGCTCATGAAATCTATATATAAAAAGTTCCGCAAAGGTAATAAAAAATACCCTTAGCTCTAAGCGGAATTCATCATATATCGCTATTCTCCAACGAGTATCCAGCCAGTATCTTTTTTATACTTTAATTTATAAGATTTAGTGATGAAGTTACTAGCTGTTCCTTTGTCTTTCAGCCAGATAGCGAAATCATTAGGTTCCTTTTTTAAGGAGACGGTTACACGGGCTACTTTCGAATCCCCTTTGATCATTGTAATCGGTTTTTCGGAATCCATGACGTAGTCCAGTGCACGAAGGACGGCCTGTGATACATTCTGTTTCAAAATGTAGGGTTTGCTCTTGTCAGTTAAGGAGATTTTGTAAATGAAAACGCTGTCTTTCGACAAGAACTTCTTTTTCTGATCCTGCAGGTCAAGTGTCAACCAGCCTTTCTCCTGCAGGCTCTTGTATTTTTCTAATGCCAACTTATCATTTTTACTTTTAAACCTGATTTCTCCGACTTCCATTTTTACTTCTTCATAAAGCGGGTTGGCTTTAAGGTAAGTTTCAATGACTTCTGCTGCGGTGCTTTCATCTAAATTTTCAGCAGCACCTTTGCAGCCAGCGATAAACAAAAGAAACAATGCGGATAGTGTCAGTAAATTCAGGTTTTTCATAAGATGGATAGGTTAGTGTTGTAATTGACGGAGGTACATTTGAATGGTATTCTCTAATCCAAGGTAAAGGGCATCACTGATTAAAGCATGGCCGATACTAACTTCCAGTAAGCCTGGGATATTTTCTGAGAAATATTTAAGATTTTGTAAGTCCAGGTCATGACCGGCATTGATACCTAAACCTAATTCATTCGCAATTTCTGCAGCGGCGATATAAGGTTTGATGGCCTGCCCGCGATCCTGATGGTAATGACGCGCATAGTCTTCGGTGTAAAGTTCAATACGATCAGTCCCACTTTCGGCTGCTGCTTTAACCATTTCTTTTACCGGATCAACAAAAATGGAAACACGGATACCTGCCCCTTTAAAAAGTTGCACCATTTCCTTGAGGTAATCCTGGTGTTTGATGGTGTCCCAACCATGGTTTGAGGTGATTTGACCTTCTGTATCAGGGACTAATGTTACCTGAGCCGGTTTGTTGGCCAGAACCAGGTCTACAAATTTCTGTTCTTTACAATTGCCTTCAATATTGAATTCTGTAGCTATTACCGATTTTAAATCGAAGACATCCTGGTAATGGATGTGTCTTTCGTCAGGGCGCGGGTGTACCGTGATGCCCTCTGCTCCAAAGCGCTCACAATCCAGCGCAACCTTTACTAAATCCGGATTATTTCCCCCGCGACTGTTTCTTAAAGTCGCAATTTTATTGATGTTTACAGATAAATTTGCCATGAGGTAAAAATAGTGGATTATTTCCTTATTTTGTTCTAAGCAATGCCCTAATTTCTTAAGCCATTTTACATGAAGTTTCTTTTTACATTTTTATGCCTGTTGAGTTTTCAAAGTCTGGTTCAGGCGCAGGAAGCTAAAATCGATCATAGAGGATATCCTGTAATTGCACATATGGATACCTTGTTTTTTATTAAGAATAGGTTAGGATCTTTGTCTGCAAATGAGCGGGCCGAAAGAACATCTGAAAAAGTGACCAAACTGGCAGATGACTTATTGTTTGTGGCTGATTCTGTAAAGATTCACAAAGATTCTCTGGTGATGGATATTGCTTACAAAGGTGATATTCTATTGAGTTTGTCTCAATTAGATGCAGATTCTGTACGGATGGATAAAGAGGTTTTGGCTAAAACCTATCAACAGATTATCGTTGATAATGTAATGGAATATAAAAAGGAAACAGATGTGGTAGAGCTGCTAAAGCGTGCCGGATTGGGGGTTTTAATTCTTTCTATACTTGGGGCCTGTCTGTTTTACCTGAATAAATTTTTCAATCGTTTTCGGGGTTGGTTCAGTAAAAAACTACACCAGAAACTGAGTAAACTGAGAATCAAAGATTATGAACTGATCAATCGTAAAAACGAATTGGCATTGATCAATAAAGGCCTGAATCTGCTGAAATTTATACTGATGTTTTTATTGGTGTACCTGACCTTACCATTGGTGTTCCGTCTTTTTCCATGGACAAAACCTTTGGGAGATCATTTGATGAATTTTGTACTCAATCCACTAAAGAACATCTTTTCATCGCTGATTAATTTTATTCCTAACCTGATCACGATCCTGGTTATTTTCTTTGTATTTCATTATGTGAAGAAGTTGATTAAGTTTTTAGCCGGGGAGATTGAAAGCGAAAAATTGAAAATCAATGGTTTTTATCCGGACTGGGCAAAACCTACATACAATATCATCAAGATTGTTTTAAATGCCTTTATGCTGGTGGTGATCTGGCCCTTTATTCCGGGTTCGAATTCAGAAATTTTTAAAGGGGTTTCGGTATTCTTGGGTTTACTGATTTCCTTTGGTTCTTCCTCTGCCATTAGCAATGGGGTAGCGGGGATGGTGATCACGTATATGCGACCTTTCAAAGTTGGGGATGTGGTGAAGATAGGGGATACGACCGGTGCTGTATTGGAAAAATCCTTGCTGGTGACCAGGTTAAAGACCATAAAGAACGAGATCATTACGATTCCAAATAGTGCGATCCTGAATGGAAATACGGTCAATTACACCAGTTTATGTATCGCAGATGGCTTGATTATACATACGACATTGACCCTGGGTTATGATATCCCCTGGACTAAAATACATGAACTATTGATCAATGCTGCATTGGCAACTGAAGGGGTGATCAAAGAAAAACAGCCATTTGTATTACAAACGAGCCTGGACGACTGGTACGTATCCTATCAGCTCAATACTTATGTTTCCAGACCAGATATGATGGCAGTGATTTACTCTGAATTGCATAAAAATATCCATGAGGCTTTTGATGAGGCAGGAGTTGAAATTATGTCGCCACACTACCAGGCGATAAGGGATGGTAATGCCAGTACTTTACCGCAAAAACCAGTAAAAGGTGTTGGGGAATAAATTTCGTTCATTACGGAACGTTGATCCAAAAAAAAGGATGTTGTTTCTGAACAACATCCTTTTTTTATTTCCAGTATTCAGCGGTTTTAATCCCGCTAAATATAGTTTTTGCCTAGTATCTGTAAGCTTCAGGTTTGAATGGACCTTCTACAGGAACACCAATATAATCTGCCTGGTGCTGATCTAAAACGTCTAATTCTACACCGATTTTAGCTAAGTGTAAACGTGCTACTTTCTCATCAAGGTATTTAGGAAGCACATAGACTTTGTTCTCATATTTATCTGTGTTAGTCCACAGTTCTAATTGAGCTAAAGTCTGGTTAGTGAAAGAGTTAGACATTACGAAACTTGGGTGGCCAGTAGCACAACCTAAGTTAACCAAACGTCCTTCAGCCAATAGGATGATGTCTTTACCATCAATAGTATATTTATCAACCTGTGGTTTGATCTCAACTTTAGTATCACCATAGTTTTTGTTCAACCAGGCAACGTCGATTTCATTGTCAAAGTGGCCAATGTTACAAACAATTGCTTTATCTTTCATTGCTTTGAAGTGTTCTGCACGAACGATATCACAGTTACCAGTTGTAGTCACGATAATATCAGCTTCTTTAACAGCTGTAGCGAATTTCTTCACTTCATAACCTTCCATTGCAGCCTGTAATGCACAAATCGGATCAATTTCAGAAACGATTACACGTACACCTTGTGAACTTAATGATTCTGCTGAACCTTTACCCACATCACCGTAACCTGCAACAACAGCAACTTTACCAGCCATCATGACATCAGTTGCACGACGAATCGCATCAACTAATGACTCACGACAACCGTATTTGTTGTCAAACTTAGATTTAGTTACTGAGTCATTCACATTGATCGCAGGTAAATGTAATGTACCATTTTTCATGCGCTCATATAAACGGTGAACACCAGTGGTGGTTTCTTCAGAAAGACCTTTGATGGCCGCAATTAGCTCCGGGTATTTATCGAAAACCATATTGGTTAAATCACCACCATCGTCTAAGATCATGTTTAGTGGCTGACGCTCCGGGCCGAAATGTAAAGTTTGCTCAATACACCAGTCGAAATCTACTTCATTAAGACCTTTCCATGCATAAACCTGGATACCTGCAGCAGCAATTGCAGCAGCAGCGTGATCTTGTGTGGAGAAGATGTTACATGATGACCAGGTTACTTCTGCACCAAGTTCAACCAATGTTTCGATCAAAACAGCTGTTTGGATCGTCATGTGTAAACATCCTGCAATGAGTGCACCTTTTAATGGTTTCGAAGGACCGAATTCTTCGCGTAAGGACATTAGTCCTGGCATTTCTGCTTCTGCTAATCCAATTTCTTTACGACCCCATTCTGCCAGTGAAATGTCCTTAACTTTATAAGGCACATAAGTTGTCTCTACTGATGACATATTTCTATATTTAAATGATTAAATGCTAACTAGTTACCGTGTTTTTTTTGGGGTTTCGATGCGGATGACACCGGCCTTTTCCGAAAACAGGCTAATTACGCGACAAAATTACACAATAGTTTGGCCAATTTCAAAAGCTTGAAACTTAAAGAATTCAAGAATAATCATATCGTCTTGCAATGGTAATTTATTCATGGTTTTTACAGCAGCTTTTTCCTAAGATGCAGCTGTAAAAAAATAATGGAAATGCTTGCGAAGAGCCTTATGTTCGGTAGGGGTTGAATAGGAGTTCAGCAGGAGTTCAGTTAGCTAAACCCTACATCAACCCCTGCCGAACTCCTACTGAACTCCTGCTGAACCCCTACGGAACCCGCATCTCTTCCCGAACACTTTCCCTACTCATTCCGGAATGGATATGTATTTTAAATTGACTGTAAAATGAGAAAGTTCCTAATGGAATTAAAGCTTAAAATTACCGCCTTTTTAGGGGGCTTGGGGGCTGTGCTGGTGTAGAAATAAAAAACCCCGTTTTCAATAAAGAAAACGGGGTTTTTATTGATCTGCCGACTTGCAGATCGATGCTCCCGAGACTGGGCTCGAACCAGTGACCCTCTGATTAACAGTCAGATGCTCTAACCAGCTGAGCTACTCGGGAATCCTTCGATGAAGAGATTATTTTTGTTTTTGAAGACTCAAATAATTCCCTTTTTTTCGGTGTGCAATATTAGGAGTTTTATCCCGATTATAAAAGTAGTAGCGCAAGTTTTTTTTAGATTTTAAATTAAGACCCTAATTCTGTGTGAATTAAAATTTGTTTTTTATTTTCAAAAAAGCTGTAAAATGAGGTAGAACTCCATTAAATGGATAAAATCAAAGTAATTTAAAGGTAAAATCAGGCCCAGGATCCAGGTATTTCTTTGATGCTACGGCCTGTTGCTGTACATTTGTATGGATTAACGAATAAAAAATAGAAAATATGTATCCTGAATATTTAGTAGAACCAATGCGTGCTGAACTTACTAAAGTAGGTTTTGAAGAGATGAAAACTGCAGCAGATGTGGATAGTGCCATCAGCTCTGAGGGTACCGTATTTGTAGTAGTGAACTCTGTTTGTGGTTGTGCAGCAGCAAACGCGCGTCCTGCAGCAAGAATGGCAGCAGCAAATGAAAAACATCCTGATAAATTGATTACTGTATTTGCAGGTATGGAAAAAGAAGCAGTGGATAGAGCAAGAGGTTATATGTTGCCTTTCCCTCCATCTTCTCCATCGATGGCTTTATTCAAAGATGGTAAATTGGTTCACATGATCGAACGTCACCAAATTGAAGGCAGACCAGCGCAAATGATTGCTGATAGCCTGATCGGTGCTTTTGAACAATACTGCTAATTGGTAAGCGAGAAAGACCTTATAAAAGAAGGGCTGATTTCATCGAAATCAGCCCTTCTTTATTTTACAGGTTAAAAATCTTTGTTCAGCAATTTCTCCAGTTCTCCGAAAGAAACATTCATGCGGACTCTTCCTTGTTTCGCATAAGCGATTTCTCCGGTTTCCTCCGAAATGATCACTGCTACCGCATCTGTCGTTTCAGAAACCCCAATTCCTGCTCTGTGGCGTAATCCAAATTGGGGTGGAAGTTTATCGTTATCTGTTAAAGGTAAAATACAGCTGGCACTTTTAATTTTGTTTTCTGCAATCACTACCGCACCATCGTGCAGCGGACTGTATTTCTGAAAGATGCTTTCCAGCAATCTTTTGGATATTTTAGAATCAATGATTTCACAGCTATTGGCAAAAAGTTGATCATCATAGAATTTCACAAAGACGATTAAAGCGCCTGTACGTGATTTTTTCATGCTTTTACAAGCATCAATGATGGGTTTAATCCTCACCAAATTGTCCCTTTCTATGTTTTTACTGCCGAAAAGATAACCCCACCAGGCTTTATTCTGCTGAAGAAAGGTGTTTTTTCCTATCAATAAGAGAAAACGCCGGATTTCCGGCTGAAAGATCACAATCAAAGCGATGATCCCTACGCTCATGAATTTGTTGATAATGGTAGAAAGCAACCTCATGTTGAGTTGTTCTACTGCAAACCAAATGATCAGAATGATCAGCATTCCGAGCAATAAGTTTACTGCCAGCGTATTTTTAATCAGGTTATAGATATAATAAATAAGGAGTGCGACAAATATAATGTCTACCACATCCGTTAATGATACCCTTAGAAAATCGAAATCAAATCCTTTCATTATGCCCAAGTTAGGTATTTTTTGAGATTAATGCGATCTGGTCTTCTCCACCAGCGCAATACATTCTGCTGCAGCTTTAACGTCATGCACCCTTAGAATTCCGGCACCCTTCATCAAGGCAATCGTATTCAGGATAGAGGTCCCATTTAAAGCCTGCTGTGGATCATTCCCTAAAAAATTATAGATCATCGATTTTCTTGAGAAACCAACTAAAATTGGTAATTCGAATATATCAAGCCCTTCCAGCTGGTTCAGCAACTGATAATTTTCATCGGTTGTTTTTGCAAAACCAAAACCTGGATCAAGAATGATATCTTTAACACCCATCGTTCTAAGTCTGGCTATTTTTTCAGAAAAATAATTGATCAGGTCCAATCCAATATTCGAATATCCGGTTTGTTGCTGCATATTTTGTGGCGTTCCCCTCATGTGCATCAGGATATAGGGTACCTGTAATTCTGCAATGGTCTGGAACATGTCCTCATCTAATTCCCCTCCGGAAATGTCGTTGATCAGATGAGCCCCCGCTGCTACACTTTCCTTTGCTACCCTCGCACGAAAGGTGTCAATAGAAAGCCATGCCTCCGGAAATTTTTTACTGATGAGCTCCACAATGGGCAGCATCCGCTTCAATTCTTCATCCTGACTCACTTCCGCCGCTCCCGGACGTGATGAATAGGCGCCAATATCTATGAACTTAGCCCCCTCATTCAGAAAAGCTTCCGTTCGCTTTAATGCATCATCTGCATTGTCAATTCTGCTATTATTGTAAAATGAATCCGGAGTGAGATTGAGGATTCCCATCACTGTTGGCTTGCTGATATCTGCAAGTCTTCCATTGAGGTTAAGTGTGGTCTTTCGGTTTAAAAATGTATCTTTAGCCATCGTATAAAACAAAAATACGGTATTTAAATAGCTTTAAACTAAATATTTTAATTGTTTTGGCAACAAACACATCTCAAGAATTCGATTCAGTAATTGCGGTTTGTAAATCGCTTTTTATAAAGAAAACAAAGGACTACGGAACGGCCTGGCGTATACTTAGACCGTCCTCCATTACAGATCAGATTTTCATTAAGGCCCAGCGTATTCGTACCTTGGAAGAGAAAAAAGTATCTATGGTGGATGAAGGAATTATTCCTGAATATATTGGTATCATCAATTACTGTGTGATGGGCATGTTACAGCTGGAATTAAGTACTGATGATTCCTATGACCTACCGCTGGAACAAGTGGAAGGGCTGTATGATGAAAAAGTAAAGTTCACCAAAGATTTGATGTTTGCTAAAAACCATGATTATGGTGAAGCCTGGAGAGATTTACGTATCAGTTCCTTTACCGATCTGATCCTGATGAAAATTTTAAGAGTAAAACAGATTGAGGATAATGCTGGTCAAACTTTAGCCTCGGAAGGGGTAGATGCCAATTACCAGGATATGCTCAACTATTCGGTTTTTGCATTGATTAAACTTGGAGTAAAATAATGAAGAAAATTGCCTTAAATTTTGCCAGAATATTTGTTGGTGTCCTGTTTATTTTCTCCGGACTGATCAAGGCGAATGACCCATTGGGCTTCGGATATAAGTTGCAGGAGTATTTTGAAGTTTTTCACCTCCCTTTTTTAAGTGGTATCGCTACTGGAATTGCCATTTTACTTTGTGTGATGGAGATTGTATTGGGCGCCTTATTACTTTTTGGCTTCTGGGCTAAAAAAGTGACTTCTGGCTTATTGGCAGTTATCATTTTCTTCACTTTCCTCACCTTTGTGTCGGCATTTTTTAAAGTGGTGACTTCCTGTGGTTGCTTTGGAGATGCAATTCCTTTAACGCCCTGGCAGTCCTTTTCCAAAGATTTACTACTGCTGGTACTAATCGTTTATCTTTTCATCAATAGAAATTTAATCCAGCCAATCAGTACTAATCGCAGCTGGCAAAGTGCTTCACTCGCCATTGTACTGGCCGGATCCTTATTGTTTAGTCAATATACTTACAGCAGACTACCGATCCTCGACTTCCTGCCTTATAAAGTAGGAGCGAACCTTCCCGAACTGATGTCGACGCCTCCTGGGGCAGTGCCTGATGAGTTCCTGATCATGTATAATCTGAGCAATAAGAAAACAAAAGAGAAAAAGGTGATGAGTGATAAGGATTATCTGAAAACAGAGATCTGGAAGGACGAAAACTGGGAGATCGTTGGTACACCTGAAAAGAAACTGATTAAAAAAGGGTATGAACCAAAAATTAAGGATTTGTTAATCAGTGATGCTTCCGGTACGGATTATACCAAAGAACTGATTGAAAATCCTTATTATAATCTGGTATATGTGGCCTATAATCTAAAAGATACAGATGAGGAGGCGATGGCCAGGTTGAATGCATTGGCACTCAATGCTGCGGAGCAATTTAACATTAGAACGGTATTGCTGACTTCCAACTCTGCTCAGGATGCATTGGCTTTTAGTAAAAAATTGAAACTGTTTACGGAAATTTTTTATGCAGATGCGGTTCCTTTAAAAAGTATGGTGAGAGCTAATCCAGGGGTCTTATTGCTTAAGAATGGTGTAGTGATCAACAAATGGCACTACAATAACCTGCCTTCTTTTGAAGTACTCTCTGAAAAATATTTTAGTAAATAGGTCATGCTGGTTTACGCCCTCAAGAAGTTTTTTTACGGACTGGCGGTGTTGCTGGGTGTGTTGACAGTGGTCTTTTTATTATTTAATGTTTTACCGGGCGATCCGGCCAGAATGACCATGGGGCAACGCTCCGATGTACAGTCGCTGGAAGCTGTCCGTAAAGAATTTGGCCTGGATAAATCCAGGCCAGTTCAGTTTTTTCTATACCTGAACGACCTTTCTCCCATTAGTATTCATGAGGATAATGCCGAAAACAAAGCAAAATATCATTTTGTGAAATTGCTAAATATCGGAGACGAAGCGATAGTTTTAAAATGGCCTTACCTCCGCAGGTCTTATCAAACCAAAAGAGAGGTGACCAGCATTTTAAAAGAAACTGTTCCAAATACCTTTGTTCTCGCTTTATCTGCTATGATTTTTGCCACGGTAATTGGTGTTTTTCTTGGGGTAGTTTCTGCGGTAAACAAGGATACCTGGATCGATAAGGCCGCAAACACTTTTGCTATTCTGGGGATTTCTGCCCCATCATTCTTTGCAGGAATCATCATCGCATGGTTATTTGGTTTTGTCTGGAGTGATTATACAGGCTTAAGTATGTCTGGAAGTCTTTATAGTTATGATCCATTTAAAGGAGAAATGATGACCCTGAGGAATCTTTGGTTGCCGATGTTAACCCTGGGCCTAAGACCTCTGGCGATTATTGTCCAGCTAACCCGGAGTGCTATGCTCGATGTGCTTGCTCAGGATTACATCAGAACTGCCAAAGCAAAAGGTCTCAGCAGAAATGCCATTATTTATAAACATGCGCTTAAAAATGCATTAAATCCAGTCATTACTGCAATTTCTGGTTGGTTTGCCGGCCTGCTTGCCGGTTCTTTTTTTGTGGAATACATCTTTGGATACAATGGTTTGGGAAGAACTACTGTCACCGCATTGGAAATGTCAGATTTTCCTGTGGTGATGGGCTCAATTCTTTTTATTGCCTTTATATTTGTACTGATCAATATTCTGGTAGACCTATTGTATGCTGCTATTGATCCCAGAGTTAAACTTGCTGAATAAAAAATGAAGATATTTCTGATTGGATTTATGGGTTGTGGTAAAAGTACCATAGGTAAAAGACTAGCCACTAAACTAGGGTATGATTTTGTGGATTTGGATCACCAGATTGAAAGGTTGGCGGGGATGCCAATCACTGAGTATTTTGCCGCAAATGGAGAATCAGGCTTCAGAATATTTGAAAGCAAGACTTTAAAAGACTTCAGTTATCCGGATAATTGTGTAGTCGCTACCGGGGGAGGGGCACCCTGTTATTTTGACAATATGCAATGGATCAATGATCATGGAATCTCCATCTATATAGAAATGACCCCAGCCGCGCTCGCGAAACGTTTAGAAAGTGGAAAGGATAAAAGACCCCTGCTAAAAGACATGAACGAAGAAGAACTGATTACTTTCATCAGTCATAAACTGGAAGAACGCAATCCTTTTTATCAACAGGCCCACAAGATTGTAAATGGCATCAGTCTTACGCCCGATGCCTTAAGGGTATTGATCTTATCTGAGGTATAAAAGCAAACTTCTGGGACTAGAGGTCTTCTTTTTCAAACTGTTCCTCAATGTACTTAATATGTGTTCTGCCATGAGGAGTAGGGTTTCCATCTTCATCTACATTAACAAAAACCATTTTGTCAATGGTCAGGATGCTCTTTCTGGTGATCTTATTCCGCACTTCACAACGCATGGTTAAAGAGGTGTTTCCGAAATCGGTAGCCGTGATGCCCATCTCTATAATGTCGCCCTGTCTGGCAGAACTCACAAAGTTGATTTCTGAAATGTATTTCGTTACCACTCTCGGATTACCCAATTGCACAATCGCATAAATCGCAGCTTCTTCATCGATCCAACGGAGCAAGCTACCGCCAAATAAAGTCCCATTAGGATTTAGGTCTTCTGGTTTTACCCATTTTCTAGTATGAAAATTCATAAGCCTTATTTTGTTCAAAATTAATCATTTAAGACTTTATGAATCTCAGATCGGTGTAAAAGAATCTTTTCTAATACTTTGAGATCAAGTTTACCACCGTGCTTTTTTCTTCATCTGGTAGTCTACAGAGTAGGGACCTGAACCTATTACCCAGAATAAGATTAATAATGCCAGAACAATTAGCGAAAGCCATAATTCTGAATTTAAAAATGAAAAACCCCTGGATAGGTTCACGAAGAAGACGGCACCAAGTAAAATTGGAATCTGGATAACTACTGCAAACCGCGTAAGTAGTCCAAGCATGATCAGCAAGCCACCCACAAGGTGAACAAATCCGACGATGTGTATCAATAAGCTCGCCATCATTCCTGAAAAGCTGTATACATTGTTTTGCAAGAGCAAATCCTGCAAAGCAGCAGTATTGCTCACAATCGCAATGCCTTTGCCAAATATCAATAAACCTAAAATGATCCGAACTCCATCCAGCCATTTAGCATGGTGCAAGTCTCCCCAATGTTCAATCCTTTGAATAACAGTCATGATATACCTCCTTGGTTTAAAAAAGTGCTATTTGAAGTTAAGCAGAATAAACGACATTATCAAGTTGATTTTCCTGTTAATTCATTGTTTGTCAGTTGTTTATTTTTCGCTAAATGAATTGTTTCCCGGAAATGAAATTAAAATGACAATTCTGTTCTGAAAATGGTTTTTTATAGCCATTTTGTTTTTTTATTATTTGTAATTATTTTAATGTGCTGATTCATAGTGATTAATGTTCGATAAAATAATTTGCAATGTCACCACTTCGACAGATTTTGTAGTTTATATTTGTCAGGTATGAATTAAAAAGTAATCCCCTATTATCTTGAGATTCTAATACAATAATCGACGTTCTCAATTATTTGTTGATTTGCCGATTTACAAGTGTGCGTTATTGTAAATCGGGTGATTAGAACGCATATTAAACATTCAATATGTCCCCCCTATATTGAATTATCCCCCTTCATGGCATTCAGGAGAATGCCATGAAGTTTGTTTTTATCTTTTTGCATTAGATTATGGTCAGTATGTTTAAAATCAATGATAAATATACCATTATGAAAATCAGCTATTTGATGGCTTAAACCTTGTTTCTATTAGATTTTAATGTTTATTTTAACTAAATAAATAATTTATTATTCTTATTTTTCCGAAGAATTCAGGATGATTTTAAATAAAATTCTTTTTTGTTGCATGGTTTTTGTATTTAAGCCTAATACTTATTTATTGTATTAAAATATTCTTCTTCGCCATTCGTTTTAGCTATTTTCCATTTGTCCCTTACATGAAACTTAATTTATATGGTAAAAAAAGAACCTACAGAAGCAATTAAAAGCCGTTTATTGACGGAACGTAAGCTGATTGATGCAGTTGGTACGATTATTAAATCCAAAGGCTATCGTGCACTTGGCGTTAATGAAATTGCCAGAGAGGCTAAAGTTAGTAAGAAATTAATTTACAGGTATTTTGAAAATGTCGAGGGTTTGATTGAAACGTATGTGATTGAAAAGGATTATTGGTTATCTCATAAAATGACTGTGCCGAATGATATTGAAAATCTTCATAAAAAGAGTACGCTGATCAATACTTTATCCTCTCTTCTGGAGAAACAGCTGGAATTTTTTTGGAACGAAGAAGAAATGCAAAAGATTATTCTTTGGGAAATCTCAGAAAGAACTGATTTACTAGATAGTGTATGTAAAGTTCGGGAAGAAGTAGGAACCGAATTGTTCGAAATCTCTGATGCCCATTTTAAGGGCTCATTGGTGAGCCTTAGGGGAGTATCAGCATTACTGGTTTCCGGAATTTATTACATGGTGCTCCATGCCAAGAAAAATGATAGCACCATCTGCGGACTGGATATCAATTCAGCAGATGGAAGAGCGGAAGTTCAGAAATCCATCCGACACATTATCGAATGGGCATTTCAGGCTGGAAAGACTAAAAGTAAAACTATCTAAAGGTTTCAAATTGAGGCTGTAAAATGGCCGAAAAAGTTGTTCTTACTGAAAGGTCCAGGTAAGGGTAGGTGACTTTCGATAAGTATAATCCTTGTGGATGTGCAGGGGTAATCAGCCTCGGGGTTTCTTTGTTGATCAAATAATGCTCAAATTCATCGACACTCAATTCCCCCTTTCCAATTTTTAACAGTTGTCCCATAATGATGCGAATCATTTTGCTCAGGAAGCGATTAGAAGAGATCTGGAAGCGTAATAGGTCGCCGCTGCTGTCTACGGTTAATCCAGCCGACATCACATTGCAAATCGTATGTTCGTACTTATCAGGACTGGTGCAAAATCCACGGTAATCTTTATAGAGGGGTAATAATGCCGCAGCTTGTTTCATTTGATCAAAACGAAGCTCTGGTAAAAGATAATATGCACTGAGTCCGTTTAAGAAGGGACTCTTATAAGTATGAATAAAATAATCATAACAACGTTGAACGGCATCAAAACGTGCATGAGGTGTGCCTTCCATTGGGATGATGTCAAAAACGGCTATACTAGCGGGCAATAGCTTATTTAATCGAAACATCAGGTCGAAATCCCAGGCCTGTTCAATGTCCATATGGAAAAAAAACTGACTGGCATGAACATGCGCATCTGTACGGCCGCAGCCATTGATCAATACTGGTGTTTTCAGAATTTGTGTCAGCGCATTTTCTAAAACGCCCTGAATATTCATCATCCCTGGTTGCTTCTGCCAGCCATTAAAATGAAGGCCATGATAGCCTATATGTACAAAATACCTCAATTTTTTATCTTCTTGCTCTCTTGTTTAACTCTTCTATTGGCATATTCATCATTCTTCCTATTGGCTGTTTGCCTCTGTAGGTGATGACTCTTAACATCGTCGCATCTTTTGGCGGCGTCAGTTTTTCCGTATATTTCGGATAAAAACGGTCCGGAAAGGAGTTGTCAAAACTGTAGTAAATATCCAGTCCTGCTACCTCTGTACTCAGCTCAATGATCAGCTGTTTATCCGCAGATCTGCTCACTTTAAATATAGGGTCATATACACTTGGGGCATATTTCGTTTCTGCAATATCTAATCTCTGGAAGTGCTGCTCTACTCTGGAAAAAAAATTCTCCCAGTTTTTCTTTTCTTTTGGCGACCATACCGATTCGGCGATGGCCATTCCTCTTGGCCAGGTCATATATTCGGCCTGACGAATATTGGTCACCTGCTCAGTCCATAAATTGGCTTGTCCACCTTTAATGTATTTTGGGTTTACATTGGCTGGAATCGGATCAAATTCATAAGCTTTGCTCAATCGAAGTGAAGCGTATACTCTTGGCTCTGTAATCTGATCAGCCTGCATGTAATCTAGGTAAGCATAAGTGCTTGGACTCATGACTACCTCATGCTGTTTCAAAGCCGCATCTGTTCCGTATTTCATCCCTCTCCAACTCATCACAGCTGCACTTGGAGATAAATCACCATCCATGATCTCATCCCAGCCCATGAATTTTTTACCTTTAGCTTCTACAATGGCCTGTACACGTTTTTCAAAATAACCCTGTACCTGATGCATATTTTTTAAACCTTCCTTTTGCATTAACGCTTTAATCGCATCGCTTTTCTGCCAGAAATTAAAAGGTGCTTCATCACCACCCATGTGGATGTATTCGAAAGGAAAGAGTGCGGCAACCTGGGTAATTACGGTATCTAAGAAGGTGTAGACTTTTTCATTTGCAGGACAAAGCGTATTGTCGACCAATGCCGTTGGTGGTGCGCCTCTTGACCAGTCCATGATTCTTTCACCAGAACGCACCCGGTAATTCTCTGCTCCTGGGGTACAGGACAATTCCGGATAGGAAGCAATGGCCGCTAAACTATGACCTGGAACGTCAATTTCAGGCATAATGTTGACAAAGCGATCCTGCGCATATTGAATGAGTTCCTTTAAATCTTCCTGTGTATAAAAACCACCATAAGTACGTGGTTCATCTGCTGTAGGGGGGATAAAATTTCCAAATTCTCCGGTCTTCTTCACATTCCAGGCGCCAACTTCCGTTAATTTTGGGTAGCCTTTGATTTCTATTCTCCAACCTTCATCGTCAGTCAGGTGTAAATGAAGTAAGTTGTATTTGTAGCGGACCATGGCATTGATGTATTGCTTAACTTCTTCCTTGGTAAAGAAGTGACGGGCTACATCCAGCATTAAACCTCTCCAGCCTACGCGAGGATAATCTGTGATTTCCAGGCATGGAGCCGACCAATGAATGTTTTCTACCGGTACTTTACTTTCTATTTCTTTGGGAAACAGCTGAAGCAAACTTTGTACGCCATAATATATTCCGGCAGCTTTATTCGCTCTGATCAGAATCTGATTGGGTTTTACGCTAAGTTGATACCCCTCATTTCCTAAAACCGGGTTGGGCTTATCGTTTAAAATTAACCGGATTTGCGCATGGTCTCCCTGATGTCCGTTGAGAATAGATACATAACTCCCAGTCGGAATAGAGAGTTTTTCCTGCAGAAAACTGGAAACCAACTTCATCTCTGGTATCACAGGCGATTGAATCGTTAAATTTTCAGGTAAAATGAAATGGCCCGCCTGTTTAATCACTGCAACTGGTTCAGGAATGATGGCAATTTCGCTGGGAATCAGGGCCGGGGATAGAGATGCACTAATGTTTGTACTTATAGGTGCCTGACTAAAACCAGCAATGCTGATCATGCCACACCATGCGAATAGGAACAGTTTTTTCATAGCAGGGCTAAGCGTATTTTTGTGTGTTTTGAAATTTAAAAACTCTTGCAATTTATCAATAAAAAGGCGGATAATCTGCTGGAAGTATTATTTTAAAGCATCCAGTACCTTGAATAGCTTTTTGTTAATCCCTGAGCCATTGTAGTTATTAATGTTGATGACGATGATGTATTTGTTCCCAGATTTATCCGTATAATATCCAGCATAGGCAGAGACATCGGCAATGCTACCGCTTTTTAGTTTCATGCCATTGTTATCTGGTAAAGATCTGTAGAAGTCCGGAAACCAATTTTCCTTTTGTGATTGAAAAAGGATTTCCGCCATCGCCATAGGAGTGACTCTTGTAGCCGGTGATAATCCACTGCCATCTGTAATATTTAAGGCATATTTATCTATCCCTTTTTCTGTCCAGAAGTTAATCTCTGTTTGTGCACCATTCGCAGTAGTTGGAATTTTCCCCGACTTCCAGGCAAGGGTTTTTAACAGGTGTTCTCCATATAAATTAACGCTCTTTTTATTGAACCAATAAATAATTTCTGATAAGGTAGGAGAATTTGTGGTGATGAGTTTTCGTTGAACGGCAGGTACTGTTTGCTGATTTGCTGCCATTAATCTTGCAGTGGTAGGTTGTATTTCAGTGGCAATACCGATTTTTTTTAATGTATCCTGTAAACGAAAAGCAGCATCATACGCAGGATTGGGAACTGCAGTAGAGACACCAGGTTTAGAAATCCCTAATGCCCAGGTTCCACGGAGATAAGCGAGATTACCATCTGGTGGTAAGTAAGAATAGGCATGATCTCCGCTACCCTCAGCACCTGCTTTCAACTCATTCACGATTTTAAGGTAGGGCATTTCAGGAACGACTTTTAATATCGATACTGGTTGAACTGTAGAGGTATTGGCTTTAAGGTGGATGTCAAACTGATTTTCGCGCCAGCTGAGTGCCGATGCTCCAGCTCCGTAATAGTTTCCTATATCTTGCCAAATCCAGCCATCAGGCGTACTCTGACTGCCCCAGATGCTATCGTCACCTATAATTTTACCCTCAATTTTTTTTATCCCTGCCTTTTGTATCGCAGTCACCCATTGTTGCAGAATGTAGTTTTCTTTTGTGTTTTCATAACGCCATGAGCCTAATGTCGGATCACCACCGCCAATAATGATCAGGTCGCCCTTTAATGTGCCATCCGGACCAAGGTTACCGCTGTAGGCAAGTGTGGTCTGGTACTGAAAATCTTTGCCCAGCAGACTAAATGCAGTTGCTGAAGTGATGGTTTTTAAAGTAGAGGCTGTAGCAAGGCCTACTTCTTCATTCTTACCTAATAATAGCTTTCCAGTATTGGCATCCAGGACACACAGTCCAATGATGGCATGTTTTGCCTGGGCATCATCCTTCAATACCTGATAAGCCCGTTCCAGTTTCTCTACAGGATTTTGTGCATATGCAAACTGATGTAAAATGAGCAGGGATAAAATGGCAGTTTTTCTGACAATATTCATGAAAGGGAAATTATAATGCTAAATAGGTATTAACGAAAAATTGAGGTACAGATTGCTTTTTAAAGCGTTCCATACCTCAATCGTTTTTTATTCAAAGAGATTAAACCAGTTCGTTTTTCATCAGGTATTCTGCAATCTGAACAGCATTGGTTGCTGCACCTTTACGAAGGTTGTCTGCAACAATCCAAAGGTTTACTGAATTTGGCATAGATTCATCACGTCTGATTCTTCCAACAAATACTTCATCTTTTTCATGAGCATCTTTAGGCATTGGATATTTCAGGTTGGCAATATCATCCACAACCACCAGTCCTGGAGTATTGGCCAGTAAGGCTCTAAGTTCAATCACATCAAAGTCGTTTTCAAACTCAATGTTTACCGACTCAGAATGTCCGCCCATTACCGGGATACGAACAGTAGTAGCCGTTAAACGGATGCTATCGTCGCCCATGATCTTATTGGTTTCCTTGATCATTTTCATCTCCTCTTTTGTATATCCGTTTTCTTCGAAAACATCAATCTGAGGGATAACGTTTAAATCAATTGGGTAAGCATAAGCCATAGGGCCATCAGTGATGCCTTTACGCTCGTTCATCATTTGCTCTACGGCTTTTACACCAGTTCCAGTTACCGATTGGTAGGTAGAAACTACAACGCGTTTGATCTTATATTTATCATGCAATGGTTTTAAAGCCACTACCATTTGAATAGTTGAACAATTTGGATTTGCAATGATCTTATCGTCAATAGATAATTCATGAGCATTCACTTCCGGAACTACTAATTTCTTAGATGGATCCATACGCCATGCCGAGGAATTGTCAATTACTGTGGTTCCTGCCTCAGCGAAACGTGGGGCATGCTCTAATGAGGTGCTTCCACCCGCAGAGAATAAAGCAATATCAGGTCTCATTGAAATTGCAGTATCCATGTTTACAATTGCATACTTCTTACCCTTAAAAGTGATTTCTTTACCTACACTTTTTTCAGATGCAACCGGAATTAATTCGGTTAACGGGAAGTTACGCTCTTCTAACACTTTTAACATTACGGTACCTACCAGGCCGGTGGCGCCTACAACTGCAATTTTCATTTTTTAATTGGTTTTTTATAGTTCTTATTAATTTATAGTATTCAGTTTTTTGTAATAAGTTCTTTAGTTTCCGGGCTTATTTCAGCCATATTTTTCAAATATGGTGAAATTTTTGTGTTTTCGGCGGCTAAAGTACTCAAAACTTGCATTTTAATGTATTTTGGAGATCTTTGTTGCCCTGGATTTCCAGTAGTTGATCTCTTAAATATTCAGGTCAAAGATTAAGGTCATAAAAAAAGGGAAGTAGTTTTCGTAAACCACTTCCCTTGATATTTTAAGATCTTATTCTTAAACCAATTCGCGACTTACGTAATCAAAGCTTTGCTTAATGCTCACAAAAGGATCCTTTGAGAAATTCTCCTGTTCTACAATAGCATACTTCAATCCTGCCTGCTTGGCATGTTTAAAGAAAGATTTGAAATCAATTGTACCTGTTCCTACTTCAGTATTGATGCCATGGTTTGCTTTGTCCATATCCTTTACGTGCCACATTGGGAAACGTCCTGGGTATTTATTAAAAAAAGCAATCGGATCATTACCTGATCTTACCACCCAGTATAAGTCCATCTCAAATTTCACCAGATTTTTATCAGTTTCCTGTAGCATTACTTCATAGCCGGTTTTGCCGTCATATTTTTTGAATTCAAAATCATGGTTATGGTAAGCCAGTTTCAATCCTGATTTCTTGCAGATTTCTGCAGCCTGATTCAGACGTTCAGCAACTTTTTTGTAATCATCAAGACTTGATCTTAAGCTCTCGCCCATCCAGGGAATGGTCAGGAATTCCATTTTAAGACCATTTGCTCCATCAATCGCAATTTTCAATTCGTCCTGATTTCCATCTTTTAGGAAAGAATCCAGACCGAAGTGACCACTAGGTGCTTTAAGTCCATTGTTGTCCAGCAAACTTTTGAAAGCTTTAATGTCCATCCCGAAATAACCACCTTTAGGAGAGTATCCATAAGTTTCCACTTCTTTATAGCCTGCTTTAGCTATTTGCTCAATTACACCTTTGGTGTCTTTACCGATTACTTCTCTCAAAGTGTACAGTTGAAGTCCAACAGGTTTGATCTTCGCAAAGGCATGTGCAAATGAAGGGAACAACAGGGCTCCTGCTGCAGCCATTCCTGCGTTTTTTATAAATGTTCTTCTCGAGTTCATAAATTTGATTTTATACGTCACAAATATTTACGGCGTCTCTCAGTGATTTGATTTTATCTTTATACTTAGGAATAAATTCCTGAGCAAGATAACCTTTAAATCCGGTTGCTAATATAGCTTTTATAATCGCGGGATAAAATAATTCCTGAGTATCGTCTATTTCATTTCTTCCGGGAACGCCGGCAGTATGGTAATGAGAGATGTAAGGATGGTATTTTTTAATATTACTGATCACATTCCCTTCATCGATTTGCATGTGGTAAATATCGTATAGCAGTTTGAAATTCTCTGATCCCAGTCTTTTAGCCAATTCTGCACCCCATTTTGTGGTGTCGCATTGATAATCAGTGTGGTCAACCTTACTGTTTAATAATTCCATTACGAGTACAACATTGTGTTTTTCAGCAATACCAATCACTTGTTTCAAGCCTTCCACACAATTGTTTATTCCGGTTTCATCATCTTTTCCACGGCGATTTCCGCTAAAACAGATCAGTTGTTTATAACCTGCTGCAGCCACTTTAGGAATCATTTCCGAATAATTTTTAATCAGTGTAGCATGAAATTTAGGATCATTCCATCCATCAACCAGGTTGATTTCGGCACCATTACACATGGAGGAGTCTAAGCCGTACTTTTTTAAGGTAGGCCATCCGGATGGGCCGACAAGGTCAATGGCTTTTATTCCGATCTTTTTAGCCTCAATACATAGGGCCTCCAGCTCCATATCTCCGAAACACCAGGCACACACAGAGTGATTTACATTTCCTTTTAAAGTAGTTGATTTATAAGGCTCCATAGCAAAAGCGGGCATAGTAGCCGAAACACCTAAAGCGGCAGTTCCGGCAACTATGTTTTTTAATGCAGTTCTCCTGCTTTGTTCTTCAGCCATTACGCATTGAATTGTGATTCCTCTTTTTTCTTGTCTGTAAAGAAAAGAGCAAACAATAAGAAAACCACCAAGGCGATACCCGAAGGGATGATCCATACCATTTTCCAATCGAATGAACCATCAGCTAGTTTATAAGTATCAGTAATGTAGCCGGCTACTTCGAATCCGATTAACATACCTACGCCATAGGTCGCCAATGTAATCAGTCCCTGTGCAGAGCTTTTATATTTATCACCAGCAATGGAATTGGTGTAAATTTGTCCGGATACAAAGAAGAAGTCATAGCAAATACCATGAAGCGCGATTCCGATGATCAACATAAATCCTAAATCGCTTGCATTGCCATAAGCAAAAAGTGCATAGCGTAAACACCAGGCCAGCATGCCTACCAGGATTGTTTTCTTGAATCCAAATTTTGTAAAGAAAATAGGGAGTAACAATAAGAATAACACCTCTGAAACTTGTCCAATAGTCATCTTTCCTGTTGGATCTTCCATCCCTACGTTAGTTAGGAAAGGGTGTGCATTCTGATAATAGAAAGCCAGGGGGATACAAATCAAGATAGAAGAGACAAAGAAAATTGCGAAATTTTTATCTTTTAATAATTTTAAGGCATCTAATCCTAAGATCTCTGATATTTTAACTTTTTCTCCGGCAACAGCTTTAGGTGGGGTCTTTGGTAAAGTAAAACTGAACAGACCTAATGCGGCGGAAGCAATACCTGCCATTAGGAAAGTGTTTTTAAGTAATCCTTCTTTTGCACCTTCGGGAGAATCCCAGTGGAAGTAGAAACTGATCAATAAACCAGCTGCAATCCATCCAATGGTTCCAAATACCCGGATTGTTGAGAACTCTTTTTCCGGATCTTTCATTTGATTGAAAGAAACAGAGTTGACTAGTGCTAGGGTAGGCATAAAAAGAATCATATAAGCCAGAACATAAGGGTAAAATACACTGATGTCGGTAGCATTATACATTTGATACATGAGTACAGCCCCGATTAAGTGAAGTACACCCAGTATCTTTTCTGCATTAAAATAACGGTCAGCGATCAATCCAATGATGAAAGGAGCAATGATCGCTCCCCAGGATTGGGTGGAGAATACTGATGCCGATTGGCTTCCGGTAGCGCTGAGGTTATTCCCCAGGAAGGTGCCCAGTGTCACAAACCATGCGCCCCAGATGAAAAACTCCAGGAACATCATGAATGAAAGTTTGATGCGGTTGTTAAGGTTCATTGTTGATGATTTATATCTCGTTTTTTTGGTCAATGATTTTGGCGTTTCCCACGCCAGGGTTAATTTTTTACAGCTCTTTAATCAGGATATTACGGAACCAGACTTCATCGCCATGATCCTGTAATGCAATTTTTCCAGTTCTGAATGTAGCAAAATCTGGCCAGTTTGCAAATTTACTACCGGCGATCAAATTTTTGAACTGCTCGTCCCAAAGTGTGGTCTGTACGATCTTTACACCATTTAGTTTAAGTTCAAGTTTGCCGTTTTTACTGATGATTTCTGCAGTATTCCATTCTCCAACAGGTTTAACTGGTTCTGAACTGCTTTTAATCAGGTCATAAAGATCCCCGGCACGGTGTTTAGTGATTTTTCCATCTGGATGACCATCATTGTCTAATACCTGCATTTCTAAACCTGTCGCATAGGTGGCCTTGTATTTAGGTTTATCCTCTTTTACATAAAAGATAATTCCGCTATTGGCTTTAGGGGCTACTTTCCAGTCGATTTTCAAATGGAAATTACCATATTCCTTATCTGTGACTAAATCACCACCACCGGTTTTTCCTGATTTAGGATTAAAATGAAGGCTGCCATCCACAACATCCCATTTTTCGCCAGCTGTTGTCTGACCATAGGTATGCCATCCGGCAGTTGTTTTACCATCAAACAGTTTGGTAAATCCTTTATTGCTGGATTGTGCCTGACTATTACCTGCACCAAATACTGTGGTAAGCAGTATCGCTGAAAAAATATATGGTTTCATAGTTTTCTTTTTAAGTTGAAAAAAGGATGGTGATTACCATCCTTTTCTATAGTCGCGTTTTACGAACTGATTTACTGCATCAAAATTTGTGACTTTCATATTGTTATTGTCCCAAAGTAATTTAATGTCTCTTCCAGGGAAACTTGGTCTTCCCTTATCATTTTTAACCTGAACATCTGTTCCCCTGATGGCTAAATTTGCCATCAGCAATGCTTCTGTGAGTGGGCCTGCAATATCAAAAGGAGAACTCAGCTCTTTTTTACCATATCCGGCAATACATCCTTCTACCCATTGGGCATAATGGCCTTCTGCACCACCAGGTACACGGGCAAATTTTGCTGGAACCTTGATGTCTTTGTTTTTACTCAATGGTAGTAAACGTGGGTCTGCACTATAGGTACTGGCCATCATTTTTCCTTTGGTACCGATAAATAAAGTACCATTTCCTCCATCGCCGAAAACCTCATTTGCTTCCAGTTCTTCTGGTCTTTCAGGCTGAATACCGCCGTCCATCCAGTGAACAGTGATATCACCTTTGGTTTTATTGGTTTTAGGGAATTTTAAGGTCACATGACTTGATGGAGGACAGCTGTCAGGGAAATATCCTCGTTTAAATTCATCCACATAGACAGAGCCTACACTAGCCTGAACTTCAGTAGCATATTTTAGATTCAATACGCTAAATGGTGCTTCCAATAGGTGACAGCCCATATCGCCCAATGCGCCAGTTCCATAATCCCACCAGCCTCTCCAGTTAAATGGAACCAGTTTGTTTACATAATCTTTGTATGGTGCAGTACCTAACCATAAATCCCAATCCAGGTCTTTAGGTACTTCTGCTTTATTTGCAGACCATGGAATACCTTGTGGCCATACCGGACGATCTGTCCAGGCATAAACCGTATGCACATCACCAATTAAACCTGCATCATACCATTCTTTCATTTGTCTAGGGCCATCATTTGAAGCACCCTGGTTTCCCATTTGGGTTACTACTTTGTACTTCTGGGCTGCTGCGGTTAAGGCACGAGCTTCGTAAATGTCGTGAGCCAATGGCTTTTGAACATAAACGTGTTTACCTAGTTGCATGGCACCTAAAGCAATGATCGCGTGGCTATGATCTGGGGTTGAAACCGATACCGCATCAAAGTTCTTGTGTTCTTTGTCGAACAATTCACGGAAATCCCTGTAGTATTTCGCTTTCGGGAATGCCTTTACGCTGGCCGCAGCCCTTGAATCATGTACATCACACAGAAAGCCGATGTCAGCTTTCCCACTTTTGTGAAAATTCGCAATATCTGATTGTCCCTTTCCTCCAGCACCAATTCCGGCGATAATCAGGCGGTCACTGGGCGCTAAAAATCCTGGTCCGCCTAAAACATGACGGGGAACAATCATAAATGCCGAAGCAGCAATTGCAGTGGTTTTGAGGAAATTTCTTCTGGATGAAGTTTCCTGGTTTTTCTTGGTTTCTTCCATGGTTTATATTTGGTTCTGTGGTTCAGGTTATTTTTTCAGGGATAGAATGTAACGTACCATTTCTTTGGCATCGTCTTGTGATAGATTGGCATGTGGAGTCATTGGAATTTCACCCCAAACTCCTTTACCACCATCAATGATTTTTTTGGAAAGTAGCTCAACTGTTGCATCATCATTGGTATATTTAGCCGCAATCTCCTCGTAAGTTGGACCAATTACTTTGGTTACTTTATTGTGGCAGCCGATACAGTCGGAAGTAGCAATTAATTTCTCTCCAGGGTGTTTTTCAGTGGATGCACTTGCCGTTGCAGGTGTACTTTCAGTAGTTGTTGTGGTACTGGTAGAATTTGATTCCGGACTTCCGCAGGATGCTAAAGCCAAAATAAAGCAGGCAAGGATAGATAGTGTGTTTTTCATCTTTTATTGTATTAATTATTATAGTCCTAATATTTTGTTGTTGAAGTCGTCATTTCCACCGGAAGCAGCGAAATCATCAAATGCCCTGTCAGTTACAGGAATGATCAGTTTGCTGATCAGTTCTGCACCTTCTTTGGCACCGACTTGTGCATCTTTAATGACGCATTCCCATTCCATTACTGCCCATCCCGTATAATCGTACTGTGCCAATTTACTAAAAATGGTTTTGAAGTCCACCTGTCCATCGCCTGGAGAACGGTATCTTCCGGCACGGTTTGCCCAGCTTTGGTACCCACCAAAAGTTCCTTGTTTTCCGCTAGGGTTAAACTCAGAATCTTTCACGTGGAAGGCCTTGATCCGTTCATGGTAGAAATCTATGTATTGTATGTAATCTAGTTGTTGTAATACAAAATGGGAGGGGTCATATAGTAGACAGGCACGTGGGTGATGGTTTACTTTTTCCAGGAACATTTCGTAGGTGATACCATCAAATAGGTCTTCACCTGGATGGATCTCATAACAAACATCGACCCCACAGTTATCAAATTCATTTAGAATAGGGGTCCATCTTTTAGCCAGCTCTGTAAAGGCAGCGTCTACCAATCCTTCCGGACGTTGAGGCCAGGGATGAAACATATGCCATAATAAGGAGCCGCTAAAAGTAGCATGTGCATTTAAGCCCAGGTTTTGTGAAGCTTTTGCCGCATATTTTAATTGCTGAACGGCCCATTTTGTCCTTTCAGTGGGGTTGTTTTTATATTGATCTGGAGCGAATGCGTCGAAAGCAAGATCGTAAGCCGGATTTACTGCTACCAATTGTCCTTGAAGGTGTGTCGATAGTTCTGTAATCTCCAGTCCATATGAAGCCACTTTTCCTTTTAATTCATCTGCATAGGTTTTGCTTTCTGCAGCTTTTTGCAGATCAATGAATCTTGGGTCAAGGGTTGGCATTTGAATTCCTTTAAATCCTAATCCTGCTGCCCATTCACAAATTGCATCCAATGAATTGAATGGGGCTTTATCACCGATAAACTGAGCTAGAAATACTCCAGGGCCTTTAATTGTTGTCATGATGTTTATATGTTAAAATCAAACCACTTTTGATCAGATGCTGAAGAAGCGACCACATTTTCAATAAATGCCATACCTCTAACCCCATCTTCCACTTTAGGGAAGTCGAGCATTGCTTCTGTAGGTTGTTGCCCCTGACTGATTGCTCCGATCGTTAATGCAAAGTTTCTGTATATATTGGCAAAAGCTTCCAGGTATCCTTCCGGATGACCTCCAGGAACACGGGTATTGTGTTTTGCAATATCTGAAAGATAGGCTTGTCCGGCACGATAGATTTGTGCTGGTTCATTCAACCATTTTACGATTAAGGTATTTGGTTCCATCTGATGCCATTCCAGACCACCTTTTTCACCATATACTTTAATTTTTAATGCATTTTCTTCACCTGCTGCAATTTGAGATGCGATTAAAACACCGTTAGCTCCATTGTCGAATTTTAACAATACGTTTCCATCATCGTCCAAACCACGTCCCGGTACTACAATGTTTAAATCTGCACAAAGCTTACTGATTTTTAAGCCGGAAATATATTCTGCCAATTGCGCAGCATGTGTTCCGATATCGCCCATGCAACCGCTTTTACCGCTTTTAGCAGGGTCAGTACGCCACGCAGCACCAGCATTTCCTTCCCGTTCCGTTAAGGTACTCAACCAACCCTGAGGATATTCTACCATTATTTTTCTAATGGCACCCAGTTTTCCTTCTTTAACCATGGCTTTGGCTTGTTTCACCATTGGGTAGCCAGAATAGGTATGCGTCAGGCACAATACCAGTCCTGTTTCTTTTACTTTTTCCTGTAATTGCCTGGCTTCATCCAGAGATAATGCGATTGGTTTTTCAATCACGACATTGAAGCCATGATCCAGTGCCATCATTGCAGGAGCAAAGTGGGCAAAGTTAGGCGTTACGATGGTCACGAAATCTATGCGTTTATCTGCTGGTAGCTGACTTTCTTTTTCAATCATTTCCTGATAATTCTCGTAAATTCGGTCGTCATCCAGGAAAAGCTCTTTTCCGGACTGTTTACCAACTTCAGGATTGACGCTTAAAGCGCCACAGCAAAACTCAACCTGACCATCCATATTTGCCGCAATGCGGTGAACGGCTCCAATAAAGGCATCTTTTCCTCCACCGATCATGCCCATTCTCATTTTTCTGTTGTTCATCAGAATATATTTTTTGTTGTTGTTTTTAAAGTGTCTAAACCGAATTAGCAGGGTTTAAACATAAAACCTGCATATCGGATTTACCAATATGCAGGTTGATATTAAAGGTTACCTTTTTTAAGTTCATTAACTGCAAAATCACAAGCCCTTGCGGTCAATGCCATATACGTTAATGAAGGATTCTGACAAGCTGCAGATGGCATACATGAACCATCAGTTACGAATACGTTTTTCACTTCGTGCATTTGGTTCCATTTGTTCAATACAGAGGTTTTAGGATCTAATCCCATACGTGCAGTACCCATTTCATGGATCGCCATACCTGGTGTAGAGCCATTATCGTAAGTTTTTACATCTTTAATTCCTGCGGCTTCCAACATTTCAGCAGCGTCGTTCATCATGTCTACGCGCATTTTTTGCTCGTTATCTTTGAATTCGCAATCAATAGCCAAAACAGGTTGTCCCCATTTGTCTTTTTTATCTTTGTCGATGTACACGCGGTTTTCATGGTAAGGAAGAGACTCTCCGAAACCACCTAAGCCCATGCTCCAGGCGCCTGGAACAGTCATTTGATCTTTAAATTCTCCGCCAAATGCCATCTCGGCAACATCAGCATGCCAGTTTCCGCGACTTGCGCCACCCTGGTAGCCAAAGCCCCTTACATAATCGCGTTTGTCGTTGCCAATGTTTCTATATCTTGGAACATAAATTCCATTTGCTCTTCGGCCGTATGTGTATCTGTCGTCAAAGCCTTCTGCTCTTCCAGATGCACCGCAACGGAAATGGTGATCCATCAGGTTATGGCCTAATTCACCACTACCATTACCCAATCCATTTGGATGTTCAGCTGAAGTAGAGTTTAATAAAAGGAAAGTTGAACCTAATGTCGAACCGTTCACGAATACAATTTTTGCAAAGTATTCGATATGTTCATTCGTTTCAGAATCAATAACAATTACACCCTTCGCTTTTTGTGTTTCTTTATCATATACGATGGTATTGACCAATGAATATGGACGGAGTGTTAGATTTCCTGTGGCAACAGCTGCAGGTAGGGTAGAAGACTGGGTACTAAAATATGCGCCAAATGGACATCCTCTGCTACAAAGGTTACGATATTGACATTTACCTCTTCCACCATGCTCTACAGTTAAGTTAGCTGTACGTCCAATAGTTAAGATTCTGGACTTATTCCATTTGCTTTCAATTCTTTTTTTTACATCTTTCTCTACACAGTTCATTTCCATTGGTGGAAGGAACTGTCCATCGGGAAAATGTGGGTAATTTTCTGCCTGGCCGCTGATTCCTGCAAATTTCTCTACATAATCATACCAGGGAGCAATGTCTTTATATCTAATCGGCCAATCGACTCCGTGACCATCTTTTGCATTTTCTTCAAAGTTCAGGTCACTTAAACGGTAACTCTGACGGCCCCACATCAATGATTTACCACCAACGTGAAAACCACGGTACCAATCGAAACGTTTAACTTCAGTATATGGGCATTCAAGATCGTTTACCCAGAAACTTTCATTGAATTCCTGATAAGGATAATCTCTTTTTTGTACTGGGTGAGTTGCTTTTTGTGCCTCAGTTAATCTGCCGCGGTGTTCAAATTCCCATGGCTTTTTCATGGCCGTGGTATAATCCTTGATGTGCTCGATATTTCTGCCTCTTTCCAGCAATAGCACTTTTAAACCTTTTTCGGTTAACTCTTTTGCAGCCCAGCCGCCACTGATTCCTGATCCTACAACAATTGCATCATAAGTGTTTTGTGCAGTTGCTTTTGTATTTAAATTGCTCATTGTTAAATTTCTAAAAGGTTTATGACCAAACTTTTTGACCTGGTTTTAAAGGTACATCACCGTCGTAACGGCCAGGGATTTCTACATAGGCCATGGCCTGAGTAGCTCCAATTTCCGAAGTGAAATAACCTAGCAAGGTTAAGTCTCTCGCAATCGCGAAGAACTGAGGTGTGGTTTTAGGTTTGTCCTTTGGCGTCATGGCGTTGCCGGGAGCCTCCTTTTCGGATTTTTTCTGAGTAATGTTTTCTTGTTTTTTTTCTAATTCCTCTTTTTCAGTTTTGCTGGCGGCAATCGTGGCTTCTCTTACTTTGCTTAAAAGTTCCTGACGCTGCGGTACTGAAATCTCAAGGAATGATTTTTTAAAAGTATCTTGTGATTGTTTTTCAAGGTCTTCCAGTCCTTTTACAAATGCTTTTTGAGCATCTTCAGGATAGCATTCTTTTACCATCATGGCGATGAATGGACCAACTCCTGCTGCCTTGGCGCCTGGAGTACTTGTAGTGGGGATAATGACATCTGCAACCTCTGTGATGACCTTTTCCTGATCGGCAGAAAATAAGTTCCCGGCTGCTTTTGTAGATGGTGAAGTGCAACTATCTAGAAATACTCCAATAGTAGTTGCAGATAATGCGCCTCCCATTAAAAAGGCAACACTTTTCACTGCTTCTCTTCTGTTCATACTTGGCTGTTTAGGTGTTTTTATATGGTTAAAGTGTGTTTTGTTTTGTAATAATAAGCAAAAAATAATGGTTAGTGTGAGAAATACACAATAATTCTAATATATCATGTTTTTGTTACTTAATCAACTTTTTGCCGATTAAGTACATGGAAATAACCCCAGTTAAGCATTTCTGTCATTGGATTTTCCTGCCTGTAGACTCTCCTAAAACGTTATTTCTTTATATTTATTCTGATGTACTCCTCAAAGGGATATACTGCAATTTATGGGCTTGTTTTCGGGTCTTTTTACCCCATGAACAGCGATGGAAAACGAATGTAAAAAAGACAAAAAGGTATAAATCATAAACATTTTATAGAGGTTTGTTTCGTTTTTTTAACTTTGTCAAAATCCATACAAAAATTCATGATTGAGAAAATATTAGTATTAGGTTCTAACGGTCAGATCGGCACTGAATTAGTAACCGCTTTACGTAAGACTTACGGTGAAAGTAATGTAGTAGCTTGTGACATCCGCAGACCTGATTATGACATCAAAAATTCAGGACCATTTGAGTTCGTAAATGTGCTTGAGAAAGACATTCTGAATAACATATTTCAAAAGTATAAACCTACTCAGGTTTATTTATTAGCAGCTTTATTGTCTGCAACAGGTGAGCAGAATCCTAAATTAGCCTGGGACCTGAACATGAATGGTTTACTGAATATCTTAGACCTTGCTCTTGTTTATAAAACTGCTAAAGTTTACTGGCCAAGTTCTATCGCTGTATTTGGGCCAAATTCTCCAAAAGATATGACACCACAATACTGTGTAATGGATCCGAACACGGTTTATGGAATCAGTAAACTTGCAGGAGAACGTTGGTGCGAATATTATCATCAAAAATTTGGTTTAGATGTTCGTAGTATTCGTTACCCAGGGTTAATCAGTTGGAAAGCTGCCCCAGGTGGTGGAACTACTGATTATGCAATTCATATTTTCCACGATGCTTTAACTAAAGGGAGTTATGCTTCTTTCTTAAATGCAGAAACAGAATTGCCAATGATGTATATGGATGATGCCATTCGTGGTACAATTGAATTAATGGATGCGGAAGCGAGCAAAATTTCTATCCGCTCAAGTTATAATTTTGGTGGTGTACACTTTACGCCAGAAGTATTAGCTTCAGAAATCAGGAAACATATTCCAGATTTTAAATTAACTTACACCGAGAATGATCCACGTCAGGCAATTGCCAACAGTTGGCCACGTTCTATCGACGATAGCTTCGCTCAAAAAGATTGGGGTTGGAAGCCAGAGTTTGATTTGTCGAAGATGACAACAGATATGTTAACGAACTTACAGAATAATCATTAAGAAGGAAATTCCTTAAATATAAGATACAATGGGAAGAGCATTTGAGTTCCGAAAAGAAAGGAAATTTAAACGTTGGGCAAAAATGGCCGTTCAGTTTACCAGAATTGGTAAAGAGATTGTAATGGCTGTTAAAGATAATGGCCCATCGCCAGAAACCAACTCACGTTTGCGTACTGCGATCCAGAATGCAAAGGCTGTGAATATGCCTAAGCATACCGTTGAAGCTGCAATCAAAAGAGCATCTAATAAAGATGAGAATGGTTACGAAGAGTTTGTTTATGAAGGATATGCTCAACATGGTGTAGCCATCCTAATTGAGACAGCAACTGATAACACCAATAGAACGGTAGCTAATATTCGTAGTTATTTCAATAAGACTGGTGGTACTCTAGGTAAAACAGGTTCACTTGACTTTATTTTTAGTCGCAAGTCTATCTTCCGTTTTGTTCCTGGTGATAAGGATCTGGAAGAACTGGAGTTTGAATTGATTGATGCTGGCTTGGAAGAATTATACCTGGAAGCTGATGAAGAAGGAAATGAAATTGCAGTGGTACAAACCGCTTTCGAAGACTTCGGTAAAATGCAAAAAGCACTGGAAGATATCGGTGTAGAGATGAAGAGTGCTAAATTAGAGCGTATTTCATTATCTACAATTCCAGTTACAGAAGAGCAAGCTGCAGATGTATTCAAACTAATTGATAAACTGGAGGAAGACGACGATGTTCAGGCCGTTTATCACAATATGGCAGAATAATTATACAGCTATTTCTTTTGATTAGAAAATAACCATGGCAATAGATTGGGATCTGCAAATGCAGCATCCCAACTGTTGTGATGGGCATCCGGATACAAGGTGAGTTTAGGTTCTTTTCCTAATACTTTAAGCTGATCCGAAATCATGGTAGAAAATCCAACCGGAACGACTTCATCTTTCTCTCCATGAAAGATCCATAAGGGAACATTTTTATATTTCTGAACATTAGCCACATTGTCTCCGCCACAAATAGCAATCGCAGCTGCGAAGAGCTTTGGCTTGCGTCTTAATAGTTCATAAGTGCCCATTCCACCCATTGAAAGTCCCCCGACATAAACCTGATCATGGTTTACATAAGGTTTATCTAAAAAACTATCAATCATACCTAATAAAGCTTTCATCGATTTAGTCGGTTTTCCTCTTTTTTGGAAATTGATGGACCTATTGCCCTGCTCATCTTTATCAAAGCTGGCATTTGCCCAGAAGCTATCCTCGGAACATTGAGGGAAGACGATGATGGCAGGATATTGTTTTCTTATTTCTGGCTTCAGGAACAGGTTTCCACCATGGGTCAGTTGCTTTTCATTGTCATTTCCACGTTCTCCACTTCCATGTAAAAAAAACAAAATGGGGTATTTTTTATCTGCACTGAAGTTTTCAGGAAAGAGGATGCGATAAGAGATGCTATCCTTGCCTTTGATAAAATTTCCCTTATCATATTTTTTAAAATCCTGTGCCTTTGTTCCCAGACTATAAACCAGGAGCAGGATGGAGAGGGTTGTTTTGATGGAGCTCATAATTCAAACTTAAACAATTTAAGAACCATTTAAAAATAAAGAAATTCTGTTGGATCTTGAGCAATAAGCCAGACTCTTTTGATGTTTCAGTCCTTAAGGATTAATAAGGTATGGTTTGATTTCTTTGATCCAGATCGCATAGCCCTCCGCATTGATATGTAACATATCTTCCTGAAAAAGCTCCGGACGAATGGCGTTTTTGTACATCATTTTCCTGTTAACATCTACAAAATTCGTGTTTGCATAATGATTTAAATATTCTTTAATCAGGAGATTGGCATGTGCATTTGTAGCAGCATGCTGCTTTCTTGAAGGACTGTCCTTTATGGAAATGTATAGAATTGGGATCGTAGGATATTTGTTTCTAATGTTATTAAAGAAGGAAGCAAACCGATGAAGTGTTTCAAGCGCAGTTTGTCCATCGGTAGCAATGTCATTTTCACCACTATAAATAACCACTTGTCGCGGCTGATAAGCATAAACCAGATCTGAAATATAGTAGTTGGCTTGCGCAAGGGTTGATCCACCAAACCCTCTGTTGATGGCATGATAATCTTTGAATACGGTTTCCAGATCTTTCCATTTTTCAAAGGAGGAGCTGCCAACAAACAATATACCATTTTTGGCTGGCATAGAAATACTGTCCTTATGTTTGAAATCTTGAATTTCTTGCCAGAATGGTGGTTTTTGTTGTGCTTTAACTAATCCAGAGCTAAGAGTTAGCACAAGAAGAAAGTGATAAAATCTTTTCATTTGCGACCGGTGTTTTGGATCTTAATTCAGTTTGAGTAATTCCGGACAAAAGGAATACGCTGCTTTGATGGCAACGGAAATTCACTCAAATTTTAATCGAGGCATTTCCGTTGCTTTTTTTATGAACGGCTAATCGTAATTATTTTGCAACAGTATTTACAGGTTGAGGTACCTTAACATAATATCCTGTGCCATCATATGGACGCTTTCTTGGATGTGTTATACAGGGAGCCGAACAACAGCCTTCCAGTTTTTCTCCACAGGCATCACATTGTGTAATGTGTTCATTACATTCAGGATTTGCACAGTTGATCATTTTTGGAGTTACCGTTCCACAGTTATAACAGGTGGAAACGATACTTGGATTTACTGAGTTGACATCTACAGCAATCCTGTTATCAAAAACATAACATTTACCTTCAAAATCTTCTCCACCCGCTTCCTTACCATATTTAATAATTCCGCCATGAAGTTGATATACGTCATTGAAACCATGGTGTAACAGCAGGGCAGATGCTTTTTCACATTTAATCCCCCCTGTACAGTAAGTTAGTACTTTTTTGTCTTTGTATTTAGCCAGCTCATTAATTTGTTCCGGGAAATCCCTGAAGTTTTCAATGTCTAAAGTGATGGCGTTTTTGAATCTGCCTAAATTGTGCTCGTAGTTAGAACGCACATCAAGAATAATCACGTCTTCTTCTTTAATCATCTTTTTAAACTCTATGGGCTCCAGATGTTTACCTGTTCGTTCATTAGGGTTGATGATGTTTGGATCTCTTAATCCTGAATGCACAATCTCTTCCTTATAACGACAATGCATTTTAATGAAAGAGGGTTCATCCACTTCGTCAATTTTAAATTCTGTTTTGGCAAAACGTTCGTCCGCGTGAATGGCAGCCATATAGGCTGCAACATTTTCTGTGCTTCCTGAAATTGTACCGTTCAGTCCTTCATCAGCGACGATAATCCGGCCAACAAGATTTAAAGATTTACAAAAAGTAAGGTGGGTGGCAGCAAATTGTTCTGCGTTTGCTATAGGACTATAGCAATAATAAAGTATGGTTTGGAATTTTTTCATATCATCATTGATACTGTTGCATACAGCGTTTAATGTGGCGCAAAGTTAATAAAGATAAATGAGATAGAAAAAGCTAAATCGCAGGGGTTCTGCCTCCATCTACTCTTATACTGGTTCCGGTAACATAGGATGCCGCAGGGGAAGCCAGAAAGGCAATTACATTTGCAATTTCTTCCGCTTGTCCAAATCTAGCCATAGGGATACTTGAAATCATGTTTTTCTCTATTGTTGACACATCTGTTTGTTGACCTGCTGCGGTGTTTTTAATTAAACTCTTTAACCTGGCCGTATCTGTTAATCCAGGTAGAATGTTGTTCACTGTGATCTGAAAAATACCAACTTCGTTGGATAGTGTTTTTGCCCAAGAAGCCACAGCCGCTCTGATGGTATTGGAAACACCAAGGTTTGGTAAAGGAGTTTTAACCGATGTGGAAATGATATTGATGATCCTTCCATAACCTAGTTTTTTCATGCCTGGAAGGACTGCTGTAGCCAAAAGGTGATTTCCAACAAGATGTTGCTGAAATGCCATTTCAAAATCGAGATGACTTGCCATGGTAATCGGGCCAGCCTTTGGTCCGCCTGTATTGTTCACCAGAATAGCAATATCATGCTTCTTGGCGATTTGATGGATGGCATCAGACAACTGTTGCGTTTCAGAAAAATCAGCAGTTGAATAACTGTGGTGTTGGCCTTCACTCTGCTTTAACTGAGCTATAGCTGCTTTTAAGCCTTCTTCATTTCTTGCCATTAAGATACAGTTGGCCCCTAAACCCGCTAAAACTTTGGCGGTGGCCAGTCCAATACCCTGTGTACTGCCGCAAATTACCGCGTATTTACCATTTAATGAAATATCCATTGTTGTGTTTTGATAGCTAAACTTATACAAAAATTATGAGGTAACAATGTTTTTATCCTGTTGTTGGGTTATTGGAATATTGTTAAGTTTGCCTTCGTCATTATAAATCAGCGGATGATTTGTGAGGCGGAATAAATTTAAACACAAAAAATGACCAAAATTTCTATGAAACCAGTACTATTGGCCGCAGGCCTTTTATTTAGTGCAGGTAGTGTATTTGCGCAGGATAACCTGGTAAATGCCTTAAGTAACAATCACAGTAAAGACAGTAAAAATAGCTTCACTTTTACTCCGGTAATCAATGCTGAAGCAACTGATGTAAAAAACCAACAATCTTCAGGTACTTGCTGGAGCTACAGTACCAACTCATTTTTAGAATCAGAAATGATTAAAGCAGGTAAAAAACCTGTAGATCTTGCTGATATCTTTACTGCCCGCAATGCTTATATTGAAAAAGGAATCAACTATGTACGTATGCATGGTGCTTTAACATTAGGTGATGGTGGTGCTTGTCATGATGTGATCAATATGTTTGCGCTATATGGCGCAATGCCACAATCTGTTTATGATGGAAGAAAATATGGTACATCAACGAACAAATCTGATGATATGAACAAGTTGACTAAAGCTATTCTTGAACAAGCAGTAAATGCACCATCAGGAAAGTTTGATCCGACCTGGAAAGCGAGATATATTGCTACAATCGATTCATGTTTAGGTGCAGTTCCGGAGAAATTCAATTATGAAGGAAAAGAATATACACCAAAAACTTTCGCTAAAGAAGTTGTTGGAATTAATCCGGCTGATTATGTAGAGCTTTCTTCCTTCACCTCAGCTCCTTACTATACAAAAGCGGTATTGATGGTGCCGGACAACTGGTCTTTCGATCAGGTTCACAACGTGCCGATGGATGATATTACTAAAGTAATCGACAATGCGCTGAAAAAAGGATATACTGTTGCCTGGGCTACAGATGTAAGTGAAAAAGGCTTTAGCTGGAAAAACGGTGTTGCTTTTGTTCCGGAAAAAGATTTCGAAGATATGTCTAAAGAAGAACGTGCTACGATGTTCAATGGTCCGAAAGCTGAAAAAGAGATTACTGTAGAAATGCGTCAGGAAGCTTTTGATAATTATAAAACTACGGATGATCACGGTATGCAGATTACTGGTATCGCTAAAGATCAAAACGGTAAAGAGTATTATATCGTTAAAAACTCCTGGGGTCCAAGTAACGACTACAAAGGTTATCTTTATGTAACTAAGAATTTTGTGAAATATAAAACCACAGCTTTCTTGTTAAATAAAAAAGGTATTCCTTCTGATGTTCGTAAAAAACTTAGTATTTAATTCTAGAAAAGACAGTTAAAAAAAGGCGGCTCCTAATTTGGAACCGCCTTTTTTATTTCCAGGAAATCTGACCTTATTTCTGAACATTTGGCAGGATTTGTTGTTGATTTTGTATTAAAATATTATTTATGAAGGTATTTATAACAAGGATAATTTCTGAACAGGGGCGGAGATTATTGGAGGAAGCGGGAGTTGAAATTATGGAATGGAAGGAGCAAAGGCCACTCAGTCGGGATGAATTGATCGCCAATTGTTTGCAGTGTGATGCCTTGTTAAGTGTTAGTACCAGATTGGATGCTGATTTTTTTGATGCATGTTCCCATTTAAAAGTGATTGCCTTACATTCTGTCGGTTTTGACCATGTAGATATAGCTGCAGCTACTTCCCTGAATATCCCTGTTGGGAATACCCCTGGAGTATTGAGCACCGCTACAGCAGATACCGCTTTTCTACTGATGCTGGCCACTTCCAGAAAGGCATTTTATTTACATAAAACTATTGAAAAAGGAGAGTGGGGCTTTTTTGAACCCACAGCAAATTTAGGAATAGAGTTAAGAGCTAAGACCCTGGGTGTTTATGGTCTGGGTAAGATAGGTTTGGAAATGGCCAGGTGTTGTAAAGCGGCCTTTGGGATGAAAATAATTTACCATAACAGAACCAGAAATCAGGAGGCCGAGCAGGAATTAAATGCTAAATGGCTACCTTTTGAAGATTTGCTTCAGCAGAGCGATGTAATTACAGTGCATACAGCCTTAACACCCGAAACTGAAGGTAAATTTGGTCGGACTGCATTTAATTTAATGAAATCCACTGCTATTTTTATCAATACCGCAAGAGGAGCTATTCATCAGGAAGAGGACTTGATAAAGGCACTTGAAGAAGGAGAGATCTGGGGCGCAGGACTGGATGTAACCAATCCTGAACCCATGAGATCCAACCACCCTCTGTTGAACATGCCTAACGTAGCCGTCCTTCCTCATATCGGCTCCGCTACCCAGGAAACCCGTGCTTCCATGTCTGAGCTAGCTGCAAGAAATGTGATTGCAGCGTTGAAAGGCCTTCAGATTCCTTTTCCGGTAAATCCAGAAGTTTATACAAGGGGGCTATAAATGACTCCTTGTTACTTTGCCCTTGACCAAAAATATCCGTTTGATGGCTTTTTTCTCCAGCACAGTATCGCCAGTATACTCCGGATTTAAAGAGCGTAGCAGAATTCTTTCAGGATCAGGATGTTCAAAAAGGAGCTTTACCGTGGTGATATTATTAGAGATGTCGTCTGTAATGACCAGATATGCCTCCCCCCATTGTATGATGTCCCGGTTTTTAATTTCTTTAACGATAATGATTTCCCCATTTGTGAATTTAGGGTACATGCTGTCTCCGTAAACAGGAAGGTAAGCGTCACAATCATTAAAAGGACGGTAGTTTACATAATACTCCGGAGGCTCCTGAAATACATTCAGGTCTCCTACGGTAATCTCAGTGAGGTTGACATTAAAATAAGGTACTCCCTCCTCTATTTGTGGTAAATGATCATCCGAAACCGACGATCGGATAAACATTTCACCCATACCGGTGTTTAAATACCTGGGGTTAATTTTGTGGTATTCCATAATGTCTTTAGACAATCTTTTCCCAATATTTCTCCTGCCACTTTCGATTGAAGAACAATTGCCGATGTGTTGTGTAATCGGATGATAAAATTGTATTAGGGTCATTTGTTTTGCTAAACGAACTTCCCTAAGTCTGGCGCCGGTCTGGCTGCTCTCTACATAAATGTTTTTCCTCATAGCTTTAATTATTATGCAAATTAATTTGTCTTTTGATTAATTATACGTAAGATTGTGTTAATTATTTAGCTAATATAATATTTTAAAGTTTAGTAAATATATTTTAAATTAATTTAATCAATCATGAGAAGAAGATACGGTAGGAAGGGTATTGCGGGGTTCAGGTATTTGGAAGGCGAAGAATTAATCAATCCTTTATTAGTTGCAGAGGAATTCTTTGACACCTTTGATCTGGAGTTATTCAGACAGGAATTAAGGCTGTTTTTTTCCCTAGCCTTTAATAATAAGGCCTATAAAAATGGTAAAAGTTATGAGCCGGCAGGGCAGGCCAGTGTGCATTGGCAATTGACCCGCTTTCTGGAAATGGCATGGTTGATCATTAATAATGATAAGATTGACTTATTAATTAGAGCTGAAGATCCACTTTATCAAACAGACGGAATGTGGAGAAAAGGAGCTTTTATTGAAGTAGGAAAGAGACTGAAAAATGATGCGATGAAGTATTGCAGAATGCTGGAGGATGCGGAAGTAAATAATGTCAGGTTGGTATTTCAACAACTTTTCAACTATCTTCCTTTATCCGGATGGCAGGATGAACTGGATATGGTTTTGTTTTATAGCTTATGTGATATCCCTATGGCTGATGAATGTGAAAACGGTCACACTTCCTTACCTATGTTGGAGCACCTGGAGAAACTATTAGAATGTGTTCACGTGATTCACGAACTTTGTATTGTCGGAGATGAAGGCTGGAAAGTTATACCAATAGGTACCAATATCCTGAATAAGGACTATTCGGTTTTTCCAGCACAATTGATGATGAGTATCTATCGGCAACAAGAACTGATTCCATTTTAAATCAGGCGGATACCCATTTCTAAATTCTTACAAATCAAGCTGTGGGTAGGCGCTTTATTTCATTATTTTAAAATCCGTAAGACAATCTGAAGCCATGATTGATTCTTTTGTTTCCATCATAGGCAAAGCCATAAGCAGCCCTGAAAATCAATCTTTGTAGTCCAAAATAAAATTCTGTATAATTTCTTTTTAAAGGTTGACTTAGGTAACTCACCCCAACGAGCTCCTCCAGTTTTAATTTACGGAGCAGGGGGATTTTACTACTGAATCTTCCAGAGAAATTGTGTTCAAAATGTGCTTCGAAATATTCGCGGTCAGTACTAAATAGGTAGAAGTCAAGAAATAGGAATTTCCTCATATTTGGCACACTAAACAAAGAGTTATTCCCTCTGAAGTGTTTGAACTCGGGATAGTAGATCTGATCATTGTTAATGAACTTACCAGCACCAATGACTATAGATGAGTATCCCCATAAACCAGCACTAATCCTATTTTGATAGATCTCAGCAGCGATGAGGTCGTAGTCAACATCGCTACTCATCACACCTTTAATTCCTTTCTTATAAGTCAGATTGATACTTGGATATTTTGATTCCAGGTAAATTTTACGATCTGGCATGGTCATATAGTTTTGCCCGAACGTATATTGTAAGGAAGCACTTAAGGTAAGGGCTTGATAGCTGGGGAATAGGGGTGTTTCGGTCTCAGGAGTAAAAGGGTTGTTGGAAGTAAATGTCTCTCCCTTTAGATCTTTAATTTTGAAATCGGTAGTGTTTACCAGGTTATAGTTTTTTGAATAGTTGACTTCTAAAGATCCCATTAAACCGTTCGCTAACTCTCTGCTGGTTCCAATGTTTGCAAATTCCTTCTTATAAAATTTTGAGAAATTCGTTTCAAATAAAAGGGAGTTAAATGAGTTTCCCAGTAAACTCATTGATCCTAAGTTATTCAAATCAAATATCCCTGATCCGGCACTGGCACTAATGCTGCCACGTTTAACGGCATCGTAATAATAGGTTCCACTAATGGAGGCCGTAAGTTCCTTGTTCGATAACCCATAACGGATTTCTGGTCTGATCTGATAAAATTCGCCATATTCCAGACGTTTTGAATAAGTAATACCATATCTCATGCCGAAACCTTCAACAGTATTATAAAACAAAGCAGGCAGGATAGGATCAAACCTCAAACTTTTTTTATCGTAGCGATTATTAAGGGTATATCCACCAATTAGCAGTTTAAAAGGACCTGGTTTATTGTTTGCTTTTTCTAAAGAGTCCAGGTAATGTTTGGATGTTTTGAGTGCAGCAAGGCTATCTTTTCTAATGTAATCGCGGCTTTCCTCAGCAGTTAGCGGAATTGGTCTTCTGTTCAACCAGAATAAGGAATCTTTTTTATTGACTGCCTTGGTGACTTTCAGAATTTCTCCGTTAAAATAGTTTTTTGGGAATTTAGGGTGGATATCGTAATTGCTATATACGCCAGCATAATACCCTTCGAACTTAAAACCCAAGACATTCCCATTGAACTGGAAATTTATATTTGAGGGCATATAAGTCTTTTCCACCTTTAGAAATTGTTGTGAAATTTTAAGGGTGTCAATTAAGTTGATGCCTGAACTTGTAGTTAGGTATACATCGGCATTCAGTAAGTGCCAGGTGTTATCATTGATATAAATCGTCCCATTGAATGCGGGATCATGCGCCCTTTTAGCAATAACCTGAATTTTGTTAATGCTTTGGCCATTTTCAGTCAACACTCCTAAAAGTTTGTATTTATAAAAAGATAAGGCATTATCGGCAATAGGTGAAACAAATCCACGGGCACTTAGCGTATTTTCTAATAGGATGTTTTGGTAGAAGTTAACGAGGAGATCCGAAGCTTTGTTGAAACTGAAAGCATTGTTCCTTCCAGCAACTTTAGATGAAATCATTTCTTCATGTATTTTGTCGGGAAGTTCAAAGGAGAACATCGAGGTCGATTCTGATAAATATAGAATCCCCTTTCTGTTCGTATCCAGGTTAAGGGTTTTCTGAATGTCTCTTCCGAAAAATTTCTTAGGCGCACCAACAAGTTTTTGAACTCCTTTGATGTAAACATCTGCGGTGTAAGCTGGGACCTCTGTTAGGTGTTCTTTTCTTTTTTTAATTGCCTGTCGGATAATTTCATAGGCAGGATCTTCTGCATTTCCATCAATAGTAACTCCGGTTAGGGTATAAGATTCGGGTATTAATATCGTGTTTTCTGTAGTTTCTTCTTTAAGCTCGATGCTTTTTTCTACAGCTTTATAGCCTATTGCTTTGTAAACAATGATAAAGCTTCCTTTATTTAAAGTGAGGGCATAGATGCCATCCACATTCGCAGAGGTACCTTTTGTGGTATTTTTCACATAAACAGAAGCAAAAGGAACAATATCTCCGTTTGTATCTTTAATATTTCCTTTTAATTTGAATTCCTGAGCAGATGATATCGTAATTGCAGCAAGTATCAGTAAAAGCGTGAGTTGAATTCTCTTCATATATCGGTTAATGCCTAAATATCGGGTATCTATTCTTAATTTAACAGCAAACTTTTGTTAAAGTTTGTTAATGGGTATTTCACAAGGTTGTTTGGGGTAGACGATATTTTCATAACTTTGGTTGCAACAAGCAAATAATAGTATGTATAAAACATTACAACCTGTTCTTCAACAAGAATTGGAGCAAATAGAAAAAGACGGTTTATTTAAACGCGAACGTGTGATTGTAACCCCACAGGGTGCAGATATCAAAATTAGTACTGGCCAGGAAGTGATCAACTTCTGTGCAAACAACTATTTAGGATTATCTTCTGATCCCCGTGTAACTGAAGCGGCTAAACAAGCAATCGATAAATATGGCTATGGAATGTCATCAGTTCGTTTTATCTGTGGTACTCAGGATGTACACAAAGAGCTGGAAGAAAAGTTATCTAAATTCTTAGGTACGGAAGATACCATTTTATATGCTGCAGCTTTTGATGCGAATGGTGGTGTTTTCGAACCACTTTTAAATGATCAGGATGCCATTATCTCTGATGAATTGAATCATGCTTCCATCATTGATGGGGTACGTTTGTGTAAAGCAAAGCGCTTCAGGTATAAAAATGCTGATATGGCTGACCTGGAGCAACAATTAATTGCTGCAAAAGATGCAAGACACCGTATTATTGTTACGGATGGTGCTTTTTCTATGGATGGTGTAATCGCTCCTTTAGATAAAATTTGCGATTTGGCAGATAAATATGAAGCATTGGTGATGATTGATGAATCACACTGTACAGGTTTTATCGGAAAAACTGGTCGTGGAACACATGAGCATTTTAACGTAATGGACAGAGTAGATATCATTACAGGTACTTTAGGTAAAGCACTGGGTGGTGCATCTGGTGGTTTTACTGCGGGTAAAAAAGAGATTATTGACATGTTACGTCAGCGTTCACGCCCATATTTATTCTCTAATACTTTAGCTCCAGCTATTGCAGGTGCTTCTGTTGCAGTATTGGATATGCTAAGCGAGACGACTGATTTAAGAGATAAATTAGAAAGTAATACGGTTTATTTCCGTAAGAAAATGACTGAAGCTGGTTTTGATATCAAAGAAGGTGTACATCCGATTGTTCCGGTGATGCTTTATGATGCCAAACTTGCACAGGAATTTGCAGCTAAAATGCTTGAAGAAGGCATTTATGTAGTTGGATTTTATTATCCGGTAGTAGGGCAAGGCAAAGCAAGAATTCGTGTTCAGCTTTCTGCCGCTCATGAACAACATCATTTAGATAAAGCGATTGCTGCATTTACTAAAGTAGGTAAAGCACTTGGTGTAATCTAAAATATTCTCGCTGAGTCTGATTTCTACTTGTGCATGATGTTCAAGTTGATTTTTGGACTCAGCGATTATAAAAATATTGTATAAATAGCTGTATATTTGGCCTCATGTTACAAGAGAAGATAACACAATATACAGCTGAAATAAACGCGTTTTCTACGGATAGCGCTGATGAGTTAGAACAATTCCGTATTAAATTCCTTGGTACCAAAGGAATTATTAAAGATATCTTTGATGAATTTAAGGCCGTTTCGCCAGAGGAAAAAAGAGTCCTTGGTAAGGTTTTAAATGAATTTAAGCAGTTAGCAGAAGCTAAATATCAAACGCTTAAAGATCAGACTGAGGTCGCAGATACCACTAAAGATTTGGGTTTAGACCTGACTTTACCTGGTGAAGGCTTTGAAATTGGTGCCCGTCATCCACTGGCATTGGTAAGAAGAGAGATCGTTGAAATTTTTAACAAACTAGGCTTTATTGTTGCTGAAGGTCCGGAGATTGAGGACGATTGGCATAACTTCTCCGCACTAAACTTTCCTGAGGAACATCCGGCTCGTGATATGCAAGATACTTTCTTTATCAAAAAAGGTGGCGAAAAGGGTGATATCGCCTTGCGAACTCATACGTCCTCTGTACAGGTGAGAATGATGGAAGCAGGAAAACCACCGTTCAGAGCAATTATGCCAGGACGCGTGTATCGTAACGAAGCGATATCAGCTAGAGCGCATTGCTTCTTCCACCAGGTTGAAGGTTTGTATGTGGATGAAAATGTTTCATTCGCGGATTTAAAGCAGACGTTGTTTTACTTTGTTCAGGAACTTTATGGTGAGGGAACAAAAGTTCGTTTCCGCCCTTCTTATTTCCCTTTCACAGAGCCTTCGGCAGAGATGGATATTTCTTGTACCATTTGTAAAGGGGCCGGATGTCAGCTTTGTAAACAAAGTGGCTGGGTAGAAATTCTGGGTTGTGGTATGGTAGACCCAAATGTATTGGAAAACTGTGGGATTGATGCTAAAAAATATAGCGGTTTCGCCTTCGGTATGGGGATCGAACGTATTGCCAACCTGAAATTTGAAATTAAGGACTTAAGGTTATTCTCAGAGAATGATGCCCGCTTTTTGAAACAATATAAAACATCGTTGATATAAGTTAAATGATTAAAAAGATAACCGGCGCATTTGTAGTTTTATTGCTTTTTGCAGGTTGCGGTAAAGACGAAGGGACTTATATTCCAAATGTCCTTGTAAACTACCCACTTACAGAAACTGAATTTAGCATTAGGGCAAAGGACAATATCTTGTTGGTCGACAATCAAGGGGTTGCAGGTCTAATGATCGTTAAGCTTGCTCCTCGTAATTATATTGCTTTTGATCGCTGTAGTTCAGTAAATCCTGAACAGCGCTGTAAAGTGACTCCGGATGACAATTTGATTACGGCAACAGATCCTTGCAGCGGTGCTAAATTTTTACTGCTTGACGGCAGTCCGCAGAAAGCGCCGGCTGTACGTTATTTAAGGGTATATCGCACCTCAGTTGGTAGCGGTGGGATGATAAACGTATCTAATTGATGGAACCAGAGAAAATTAAAGAAAGCATAATCAGGGCTGCAAAGGAATTATTCAGAAAATACGGTTATCACAAAACAAGTGTAAACGAAATTGCGAAAAAAGCCAGAATAGCCAAAGCTACTATATACAAGTATTTTGAAAGTAAAGAGCAGGTTTTAGATGCCATCTTAATGGATTATCTGGATTTAAATCTTCATGAAATTCTAAAAAATAAAGCACAGTTTTCTAATGAAGAGGAGCACCTGACCGCATTGGTAATGAAGACCTGCCGATTAACCTATACAGTTTGTAATGAGTTCATCGGTTGGGATTTTGTGAGAGAGAATGCCAACTCCCAGGAATTCTTAAAACACCTCTCCGATCAATTGGAATCTTTATTGCTTTCTGCATACCTGGAGCTGGACCATTTCAAAAACAATCCTTCCCGAAAGGAAGGTCTGGCTTTTTTATTGAAAGCAAGTAAAAGCATCGTGTTTTCATTTGCCTTTACCTCTGTAAGTGATTCTGATGTGAGGAAGAACTTTGTGAGCTTCCAAAAGGAGCTGTTGCCATTCCTGGTGAAAGCAGCTTTGTAGAGAAAATAAGTTCCTGTGATGGGACAAATTAAATACTTCTTATAAATGTAAAGGCCTTCTGACTTACTCAGGAGGCTTTTCTGTTTGCGTAAAGAATTTACCTGGAGGTAAGGTAAAACAGTGATCGAAAATTCCTTTTTGAAACATATGATCCGTATGTTCAGCTGATTATTTAGCCATTTAGCACTATCAAAGCCCTACCAAAGCCGGCGTTTGGCTCCATCTAAGGCCTAAAGATGAGAAGGGCTTATGGTTTTCAATATACCTCCCTTAACCATTCCAAAGTATCCGTTTAACATAAACTTATTAAATTGATAATATATACCGTATTGGTATTTGGTATGAAAATTGTTAATTTGGCCTCATTATCAATATAAAAGACAATGAGTAAAGAGGTTTTAGAAATTTCTGTTTTAGTGGATGAGAAGTTTGATATGAGCTTTAATCTGGTTGAAGGCATTTTTGGTTTTATCCTGAGTGTTTTTGGTAAGTAAAAGATAATATTTAGATTTCTTGTTGAATAGACCGTAAAAGTCTTATAGAAATTCCTATGCCTTAAAATTTTGTTTTCTTCTCCTTTTTATGTCCTGGAATCAGTTTAGGTCCATCCTCCTGGCTACCATTGAAAAACATTTACAACGCAAAGAAAAAAAACTTAAATTTGCGGCATAATGAGTAGAAATAGAAAATCCGGAACGGTAACCATTATCCCCGATTTAAGTATTATTGATATTGCCGAAGAAGGCAAGGGAGTAGGTAAAGCAGATGAATTGGTGGTATTTGTGGATAAAGCTGTACCCGGCGATGTCGTTGATGTTCGTGTCGTAAAAAAGAAAAAGAATTTTGCTGAGGCTGTAATTGAAGCCATACATGAGAAATCTGAATTCAGAACAGATCCGTTCTGTCAGCATTTTGGCACTTGTGGTGGCTGTAAATGGCAGCATATGGAGTATAGTGCTCAGCTCACATTTAAACATAAAAACGTAGAAGCTGCATTGCAAAGGTTAGCTAAAATTGATACTTCTTCAATGGAGCCAATTTTAGGTTCAGCAGAAAATAAATATTATAGAAATAAATTAGAATATACTTTTTCTAATAAACGCTGGTTGAATAAGGCAGATATGCCAGTATTAGATGCTGGAGCTGAAGGTGATGAGGGGAAAGCATCGTTTGAGAAGGCCGAAATGGAAATGAATGCATTAGGTTTTCATGTGCCCTTGCGTTTTGATAAAATATTAGACATTGAGCATTGCTATTTACAGGCAGAACCTTCAAACACTTTGAGAAATAAAGTGAGAAGTTATGCTTTGGAAAATGGACTGAGTTTCTATGATTTGCGTAACCACGAAGGTGCCTTAAGAAATCTGATTATCCGTACTTCTTCAACTGGCGAAGTAATGGTAGTGGTGGTTTTTGCTTATGTAGAACAAGCACAGATAGAGGGCATGATGGAATATCTGAAAGTTAACTTTCCGGAAGTAACTTCTCTTTTATACATTATCAATCAGAAGAAAAATGATACTATTTTCGATCAGGAGGTGATTACCTACGCAGGTAGAGATCATATCTTTGAAGAAATGAATAGTCTGAAATTCAAGATTGGTGCGAAATCATTCTATCAGACGAATTCCATGCAGGCATTGGAGTTGTATAAAATTACCAAAGAATTTGCTGGTTTCAGTGGAAATGAATTGGTTTATGATTTATATACCGGTGCAGGCACAATTGCCAATTTTGTGGCGGGTAGTGTAAAACAAGTGATCGGTGTGGAATATGTTCCGACGGCAATTGAAGACGCCAAGTTCAACTCTGAACTTAACGGAATTCATAACACTACATTTTATGCAGGTGATATGAAAGATATCTTAACTACTGATTTTATTACCGCACACGGTAAGCCTGATGTGGTAATCACCGATCCACCAAGAGCAGGAATGCATGCAGATGTTGTGGCAAGATTGCTGGAAATGGAGGCAGAGAAAATCGTATATGTAAGCTGTAATGCAGCTACTCAGGCCAGAGATTTAGCATTGTTAAAAGAGAAATATGAAGTTGTACGCATCAAGCCGGTTGATATGTTCCCACATACGCAACATGTGGAGAATGTAGTGTTATTGAAGTTTACTGGTCTGACTAATACAGCAGAAGTATTGGAAGTTAATTAGAGATTAAAATGAATATTGAAGAGTTATTGCCTCAACAGGATCCTGAAGGTAAAAAGGAGGAGCAAAAGAAACAAAGCCCTTTATTGAGTTTAGAAAAAGACCTGGAATTATATTCAGATTCTATAAAGGAAGTTTCCATTGCGATTCTCAATGAAGGGATTTCTACCCATCCGATTTTTGTCGCACACCAACATACCGTAAGTATTGGAGAAATGATTCTGGATAAAACAGAGTTAAATACCGATTGGAGCATTCAGGCTTCTACACTGGATGAATTTATTCAAAAAGGAATTATTAATCCTGAAAAGAAAGCATTATTTATAAAAAGTTATAAAAATCCGCAGGAATTTATGTGTGTATTTGTGATTGTTCCAGAAGGTGCAAACTTCATTTACTATCCATATAAAAAGTAAAAGTTTATAAAAAATCCCTACCAGGTACAATACCTGGGTAGGGATAAACTAAAAACTAATGGTTTAAATTTATTTAATGTGTTTTACATCCCCGCTTTTAGAAGAAGATGTCTTATTTAAAGCGGCCTCTCCTTTATAGTTAATATCACTACCACCACTGGCACTGGCTTCTAATGCTTTAGTTACATATACATTCGCGTCTGAACCTCCACTAGCAGTTACTTTTGCATAGTCGCTAATCAATTGATAAGCTTCAACATCACTACCACCACTGGTCTGTATAATCATATTTTTTACTTTCCCTTTAAGTTTTGCATCTGATCCACCACTCACGGTAACTTCCAGGTCATCAGCTAAGATGTCTAGTGAGACATCAGAACCTCCCGAAGCGCGTAAACTTAATTTAGAGGCTTTTATGGGATTTTGACCAAATACATCACTACCACCACTTGCAGTAATCGCGTTTAAGTTTTTGTAGTTGACATAAACTTTGATACTCTCTCCTTTGAACATTCTTCCCCAACCTTGATTGCTCTTGTATTTAATGGTTAACGTAGTCCCATTCTTTTCAATAATCACGTTTTCTAAAAGCTCCTTGTGGGCCGTTACTTTTATGTTTTCAGAATTACTCTGTGTAAGGTAAAGATCGATACCACTTGAAACGGTTACTTCATTGAAATTTGTTAAAGCTATGTTTTTGTTCTGTTGTGCTTTTGAGGCTACGGTGATGAAGAAAATGGCAAGAAATACAGGCAGGGCAGTCTTAAATAATAAGGTGTTTTTCATGTGGTTTAATTTTTAGGTTACGCTCATTAGACGCCGTGCATGCCCAAACGTTGCAGGATTTGGATTTTATTTTTTAAATATTTGAATATGCCCCTTAAAATCGTTCTTTTTGTAGGACAAACAATGAAATAACAAATGGCAGAATCTCAATTGCTTATTCTTGATAAAAAGCAGATACAACAAAAGATTAATAGGATTGCTTACCAGATACTGGAAGATAACCTTAATGAAAAGGAAATTGTATTGGCTGGGATATGGGATCGCGGCTATAAAGTGGCGCTGCGTCTAAAGAAAGTATTGGCTAAGATTTCAGATCTTAAGATTACCATGTTGAAGATTGAACTGGATCGCTTAAATAGTAAATTGGTTGCCAATACAGACCTTGATGAGAGTCACTGGAAAAATAAAGTAATTATCTTAGTAGATGATGTATTGAACAGTGGTAAAACATTGGCCTATGGCCTGGGCGTCTTCCTAAATACTCCTCATAAAAAAATCAGGACAGTGGTGTTGGTAGACAGAAGCCATAAAATATTTCCTATCGCAACTGATTTTGTTGGCTTACAGATGGCTACTGTTTTAAAAGAACATGTAGATGTGGTGATTGATGTAGACGGAGAAGAAGATCGGGTATATTTAAGCTAGTTTTGCATTTAAGGCTTATTTTTCTCATTTTAGAAAGATGTACCCGTCGCGAAAAAGCAAGTTCATCTTTCAGTTTCTTTCCTGGTATATCACTTATATCATAAAGAAGGACTTTTCCAGCTATTCTTATGATGAACTTCGGCTTAAAGAGGACAAGGCGATTTTACTGCTTGCTAATCATTTTAGTTGGTGGGATGGCTTTCTAATGTTTCATCTGAATAAGGTTGTTTTTAAAAAGGAATTTCATGTACTGGTGACAAAGGAGGATTATCAGCGACAAAGGTATTTAAAATATTTGGGGGCTTTTGCATCAGAACCGAAAGGAAAAGATGTGTTCGAAACCCTTACTTATGCCGGACAATTATTGGATGATCCAAAAAATTTAGTGCTTTTATTTCCACAAGGTAGGCTTTACAGCAGCTATGTCAATAATATTTCTTTTGAAAAAGAGGTAATGCATTTGATTAACGCTTCTAAGAAGAAATTTCAAATGGTGTTTTCGGCCACCCTTACCAATTGTTTTGGTAAAAGGAAACCAAAAATGAAGAGTTATCTATGCACCTGGGAAGCGGAAGAGTATATCAGTTTACAATTGCTGAAAAGAGAATACAATAAGCATTATACAGAGGCCGTTCATAAACAAATCAAAAAGTCTGCATGATTTTTTTTATCTATATCGTACTCGTATTTCTGGTCCTGCGTTTTTCAGTTACTTTATTCAATTTTGTGTCCAACCCAAAAATGGGAAATTATGGCAGATCCTTTAATAACAAGGTTCTCATCATTATTAAAGTGCAGAAAGAAAAGAAGGAAGCAGAAAAATTATTGGCTAGTATTGCGGCCCAGGATTATAAAAATTATAAAGTGCTGATTCAAAAATTAGATGCGCCAGATGTGACAGCCAATGCCGAAGCGGACTATCTTCTATTTCTTGAACCCAATACGATTATTGAAAAAAAATTCATCAATAGCTTGGTTTACAGAAGCAGTGTGTTTAAGCTAGCCATGCTGAGTGTCATTCCTACAGCTAGAATCTCTGGTTTTCTGGGCAATTGTATTTATCCTCTAAATGATTTCGTCTTATTAAACTTATTTCCATTAAGACTTGTTAGATTGATTGATCATCCGGCTTTTGCAATGGCCAATAATTCCTGTATGTTTTTTGATGCCGATAGCTATCGGGAGTATGAATGGGATTTTAGTTTCAATGCGCGAAGTCAGTCTGCCCTGGAAATGATGAAAATTGTAAAACAGGATAAATTAAAAACAGATTTGTTGCTTGGAAATAAGTTAATTTATCTGGAAGAACCTCGGCTGGATATTTCCGGTATTTCTAAGCAGTTAATGCTTAATTTTAGCAACCAGCCTCTCATTGCTCTTGGTTATTTAATATTGGTAATTGCCGGGCCAGTGGCGATGGCCTTGACGGTGTCTCCGGTATTTCTGCTGCTACCTTATGGTTTGATCTTTCTATCAAGGCTGATGGTGGCTTATTTGTCAGCCCAACGGCCATTCCCTGGTATCTTATACCATCCATTACAAATGCTTGGTTTAACTTATTTACTGTTAAATAATAGCTGGAAGCGTTTCTGTGCAGTTCTTAAGCCTAAGAAATAGCATATCAAACTCTTTTTATGTAATTTTGTACTTCATTAGGTTCCATATCATTAATTTATGAAATACGATTTAGCCGTCACAATAGATAAAGCATCAGGTTTTTGTTTCGGAGTAGTTTATGCGATCGACATGGCCGAAGATATTCTGGACCATGAAGATTACTTGTATTGCCTTGGTGACATTGTTCATAATGATGAAGAAGTGAAGCGCTTAACTGCTAAGGGACTTCGTATTATCAACCATGAGCAATTGCAGACTTTAAAAAATGAAAAGGTTTTGATTAGGGCACATGGGGAGGCACCAGCAACCTATCAGTTGGCGATGGAAAATCAATTGACTTTAATTGACGCTTCTTGTCCGGTAGTTTTAAAGCTGCAAAACAGGATCAAAAATTCACATGATGATGATGAACAGATTTTGATCTTTGGAAAACATGGTCATGCCGAAGTAATCGGTTTACAAGGTCAGACGGATGGAAAGGCAATCGTTTTTCAGGATCTTACAGAATTGGATAACGTAAAGTTACCATCGAAATTCACCTTATATAGTCAGACGACCAAAAGCACAGATAAGTTTTATCATATCAAAGACGAATTATTAAGTAGAGGTTATGAAGTGAAAGCAAATGATACAATTTGCAGACAGGTTTCTAACCGTTACGGAGACTTAGAAAAGTTTGTCGTTAATTTTGATAAGATCATTTTTGTATCTGGTAAGAAATCTTCCAATGGAAAGGTTTTATACGACGTCTGCAAAAAATACAATCCCAATGCCTACTTTATTTCAAATGTAGAAGAAATCGAGAAATCCTGGTTTACTGCAAATGATAAGGTAGGGATATGTGGTGCTACCTCCACACCAATGTGGCTGATGGAGCAAGTGAAATCAACTTTGGAATCTTATTAATACATTTTAAAATCATTAAAAAGTAATTATTGGTTTTCCCTTTAGAGATACAGGGTTATAATCATTTGATTAATTATTTTTGCTAAAATTATGGGAAAAAAGGGCATACTGTTAGTGAATTTAGGAACTCCGGATAGTCCGGAAGTAAGTGATGTACGAAAATATCTTGACGAGTTTTTGATGGATGAGCGTGTGATTGATATCAACGCTGTGAAGAGAACGTTATTAGTGAAAGGAATTATCGTTCCATTTCGTAGTCCTAAGACCGCTAAATTATACAAAGAGATCTGGGATGAAAATGGCTCACCTCTTTTGTATTTTAGCAAAATTCAGGCAGCGATGCTTCAGGAAAAACTGGGTGATGAATACCAGGTGGAATTGGCTATGCGTTATCAAAATCCTTCTATAGATGCCGGTCTGGATCGGTTAAAAGCAGGTTTGGTAGAAAGTATCCAGGTGATCCCATTATTCCCTCAATATGCTTCTGCAAGTACAGGCTCTGTGATTCAAAAAGTAATGGAACTTGTAGGTAAATGGCAAACGGTTCCTCCAATTAACTTCATCAATTCTTTCCATGATAATGAATTGATGATTGATACTTTCGCTGAAAATGCGCAAAAGTACCAGCCTGAAAGTTATGATCAGATCTTATTTAGTTTTCATGGTTTACCTGAAAGACAACTCTTAAAATGTGACCATACCGCAGGTCATTGTTTAAAGAAAGACGACTGCTGCAGTACTTTAACTGATGTCAACAAATTCTGCTATTCAGCTCAATGTTATGATACTGCAAGATTAATCGCGAAAAAATTGAATATTCCAAAGGAGAAATATTCAGTGTGCTTTCAATCAAGGTTAGGTAAAGAACCTTGGGTGCAGCCTTATACAAGTGATGTTTTAAAAGAGCTTGCGGACAAAGGTAAAAAGAGGCTTCTGGTATTTTGTCCGGCTTTCGTTGCTGATTGTCTGGAAACGCTTTATGAAGTAAGTGTAGAATACCATGAAGAGTTTAGAGCTCTTGGAGGGGAGGAAGTTCAGTTGGTAGCCAGCTTAAACGACGATCCTAAGTTTATTGATGCCCTGGTTGAAATGGTGAAACCATTATAAACGAGGATTCTAATAAAATTTTAGAAATTACCAGTGATATATTGCAGGATTTGATCGGTAGAGCCGGTTTTATCCTGAACATATTTTTTAGCGATCTTTCCCGGTGTTTTATTCCTTTTGAATTTTTGAAAAGCATCTGAAAGATCGCTTTCTGTTTGAATACTGATGGCTGCACCAATTTCAATAAGGTCTTTTGCTTCCTGGAATTTATGGTATTTAGGTCCAAAAATTACAGGTATTCCAAATGCAGCTGCCTCCAGGGTATTGTGAATTCCAAGCCCAAATCCCCCACCAATATAAGCAATCGTGCCATATTGATAAAGTGAAGATAGCATGCCTATGTTATCTATGATTAAGGTTTGGATAGTCTGATCTCCCCCTTTCAATAATCCGGAATGTGTAATTGCTGCGGGAATGAGTTTTTTTATTTCTTCAATATGAGCTGTATCGGTTTCATGTGGAGCGATGATAAATTTCCACTCCGGATGTTGTTGGATCAGTACAGTAATTAAACGCTCATCAGCTGGCCAACTACTGCCTGCAATAAATACCGGCTTTGATCCACAAAAATTCGCCACCTCCTTGATGTGTTTTGGAGCTCGTGCATTTTCAGCTACTCGGTCAAAACGTGTGTCTCCACTTAGACTTACATTTTCTATTTGAATATTGTGCAGTAAGTCTACACTCTGCTGATTTTGCACGAAAAAATGTGTGACAAAATTTAGCGTCTTTCGTTGAAAAGAGCCATACCATTTGAAAAAAATCTGATCCGGACGGAAAATTCCAGAAATTAGGTATAAAGGGATTTTTTGTTGGTTTAACGTTTTGAAATAGTGATACCAAAATTCATATTTGGTGAAGATGGCAATTTCAGGTTTAATCGCATCTATAAACTTTTTGGCATTTTTTGCGGTATCCAGGGGTAAATAAAACACTCCTGCGGCCAGCGAATAGTTTTTCCTGATTTCATATCCGGAAGGAGAGAAAAAAGTGATGACTATGTTTTTGTGTGGATAAATCTCCTTAACCTTTTCTAAAACTGGTCTTCCTTGTTCAAATTCACCAAGTGATGCAAAGTGAAACCATATGTTAGTTTTGTTAGGATCCAGCGTACTTTTTATTTGTTCAAAAAGATGTGATCTCCCTTTTGTAAACAGTTTTGCCTTAGTGTTAAATAAGGAAAATATACCCACCACTAATCCATAAAAAGAGATTCCTATATTATAAAGCCAAAGCATTTTGTGTGTTTATTTATTATCTTAGCCGAAGATACTCCATTAAAATTAAAACGTAATTAATATATGAAAATAGCTGTTATTGGAACAGGATATGTGGGTTTGGTTACTGGTACTTGCCTTGCAGAGACGGGAAACAAAGTAATTTGTGTCGATATTGATGCTGCAAAGGTTAAGAAGATGCAGGATGGTCAGGTGCCAATCTATGAACCAGGTCTTGATGTATTATTTCATAGAAATATCGCTCAGGGCAGGTTAACTTTTACAACTGATCTGGCACATGGTATCCAGGATGCACAGATTATATTTATGGCACTACCAACTCCTCCAGGTGGTGATGGTGCAGCAGATCTTTCCTATATCCTTGGCGCAGCTAAAGATATTTCAAAATTGGTTACGGAATATAAAGTAATTGTGAACAAATCAACTGTACCTGTAGGTACAGCAGATAAAGTTCGAGCTGTTTTTGAAGCAAATACCGATATAGAAATTGATGTGGTTTCTAATCCGGAATTTCTTCGTGAAGGGGTCGCCGTGGAAGATTTTATGAAACCTGATCGCGTAGTGATTGGTACTAAAAGTGAAAAAGCCCAGAAGTTAATGGCAGAGTTGTACGGTCCGTATGTAAGACAAGGTAATCCAATCTTGTTTATGGATGAGCGTTCATCTGAATTGACAAAATATGCAGCTAATTCTTTCCTTGCTACAAAAATCACATTTATGAATGAGATCGCAAATCTTTGTGAGATCGTGGAAGCAGATGTTGATGCCGTACGTAAAGGAATTGGGTCTGATGCAAGAATTGGTAAGCGTTTCCTTTTTCCTGGTATCGGATACGGTGGAAGTTGTTTCCCTAAAGATGTTCAGGCCTTGGCTAAATCTGCAGATGAACATCAATATGATTTCCAGATCCTAAAAGCGGTAATGGAAGTGAATGAAAAACAAAAGACAGTTTTAGTAGAAAAGCTTCTTAAATATTATAATGGAGACTTAAAGGGAAAGCATTTTGCCCTTTGGGGTTTAGCTTTTAAACCAGAAACCGACGATATTCGTGAAGCTCCGGCTTTGTATATTATCGATGAGTTGTTGAAGTATGGTGCAACTGTTGCTGCCTTTGACCCCGAGGCTATGGAGAATGTAAAGCGTCTTGTAGGCGATAAAATTAAATTTGTTGCAAATCAATATGAAGCATTACAGAATGCAGATGCATTATTGATCGCTACAGAATGGTCCGTGTTTAGAAATCCTGATTTCGAAAAGATGGAAGAAATTCTGGGCAATAAGGTGATTTTTGATGGGCGTAATTTATACGACCTGGAAAAAATGATCGATTTGGGATATTATTACAATAGTATTGGTCGTAAACTAATAGATTAATGGGACGTAAGAAAGTATTGATAACTGGAGCCGCAGGCTTCCTGGGTTCACATTTGTGTGATCGTTTTATCAAAGAAGATTATCATGTTATTGCCATGGATAATCTGATCACCGGTGATCTCCAGAATATTGAGCATTTGTTCAAATTGGAAAATTTTGAATTCGCACATCATGATGTGTCTAAATTCGTTTATGTTGCTGGCGACTTAGATTATATCTTACACTTTGCTTCGCCTGCAAGTCCTATTGATTATTTAAAAATTCCAATTCAGACGCTAAAAGTGGGTTCCTTGGGAACACATAATTTATTAGGTTTAGCGAAAAGTAAGAATGCTAGAATGCTGATTGCTTCCACTTCAGAGGTGTACGGTGACCCTAACGTAAATCCGCAACCGGAAGAATATTGGGGTAATGTTAATCCCGTTGGACCCAGAGGTGTATATGATGAGGCAAAACGTTTTCAGGAAGCAATGACCATGGCTTACCATACTTTCCATGGTTTAGAAACCAGGATTGTAAGAATTTTTAATACTTATGGCCCAAGAATGCGCTTGAATGATGGCCGTGTTTTACCCGCTTTCATTGGACAGGCATTACGTGGGGAAGATCTTACAGTATTTGGTGATGGTTCCCAAACACGTTCTTTCTGTTATGTGGATGATTTGGTTGAAGGAATTTACAGGCTGCTTCTGAGCGATTATGCTATGCCAGTAAACATAGGTAATCCGGATGAGATCACAATCAAACAATTTGGAGAAGAGATCATTAAGTTAACGGGTACCACGCAGAAATTGGTGTTACGGGACTTACCTGTAGATGATCCTAAACAAAGACGTCCGGATATTACTAAAGCCCGTGAGATTTTAGGCTGGGAGCCTAAAGTGAGCAGGGCAGAAGGATTGAAAATTACTTATGAATATTTTAAGTCTTTACCAGCAGAAGCATTGGTAAATAAAGAACACAAAGATTTTACAACTTATAACCGTTAATAAATAATAATGTCGAAAATACTAGTAACCGGTGGTACCGGTTTTATTGGATCACATACAGTGGTAGAGCTTTACAATGCTGGCTATGATGTAGTGATCGTTGATGATTTCTCAAATTCTAATCCTAAAATTCTTAAGCAAATAGAGGTGATCACTGGAAGAGTCCCTGAGTTTAAAGAACTAGATCTGTGTGATGAAGTAAAGGTGAAAGCATTTGTTGAAGCAAATGCAGATATCTCAGGTGTCATTCATTTTGCAGCATTTAAAGCAGTAGGTGAATCCGTTCAACAACCTTTAAAATACTACAGAAATAATTTTTATTCATTGATTAATGTAATCAATGGCTTTAATAGTAAGGTAAATCTTGTGTTTTCCTCATCTTGTACCGTTTATGGTCAACCAGATGTGTTACCAGTAACTGAAGCTGCGCCGGTTAAGAAGGCAGAATCTCCATATGGTAATACAAAACAAATTGCTGAAGAAATCTTAAAGGAAAGTTGTGCTGTAACTCCAGAATTAAATGTGATTGCTTTACGTTACTTTAATCCTGTAGGTGCTCATGAATCAGCATTAATTGGTGAATTGCCAATTGGTGTCCCTCAAAATCTGGTTCCTTTTATTACTCAGTCAGCCATTGGAAAACGTGGTCCAATCACAGTTTATGGTAATGATTACGATACGCCAGATGGCAGTGCAATAAGAGATTATATCCATGTAGTAGATCTAGCTAAAGCACATGTTGCCGCAATTCAAAGGATGGAAAGCAAAAAAGCCGAATCTAATTATGAAGTTTTCAATTTAGGAACAGGTACCGGTACTACCGTTTTGCAGGTGATTGAAGCTTTTGAGAAAGCAACTGGTCAAAAATTAAGCTATACTATAGGTGCAAGAAGAGAAGGTGATATTGAAAAGGTTTGGGGTGATGTAACTAAATCTGCAAAAGATTTAGGATGGAAAGCTGAGCGTGATATCAATGTGATGATGTCTTCTGCCTGGAATTGGGAAAAATATTTAAAAGATAATCCATTTTAGATGTTACTTAGCGAACACAAAGACCTTAAGCTGGAAATTAAATCCCTTCCGGAAAAGGAAAAGGATAAGCTATTGCTCCGGTTGATCGCGAAAGATAAAGTCTTGACAGAACATTTACATTTTTTATTAATGGAGGGGGAGCAAGACTTGTTAATTAGGCAGGAAAAGCTTACTAAAGTTATCGATGAGGAAGTGTCATTGCTGTTGTCTAATAAAAGGGCGAATGCAAAAGAAACTATGCTTAAAATGAGAAAACTAAATGGAAGTATAAGCCACCATTTTAAGGTAACTAAAGATTTGAATAGCGAAATGGAATTACGAATTCATCTTTTTCAATCAATTCCTATTGATTTTAATGATGGGGTGTTCTCAGCTTTGCATAAATTCAATGAAAAGTTAATGATCTATTATGCCAAATCTGTGTTTTCGGTTTATAATAAATATTTGAAAATGCATGAGGAGACTCAGTTCGACCTTAAATTAAATTTTAATGAGGTGTTAGCAAAGCTGTACCAGCATAAAACAGCTCCTGTCGCTGAAGAATTGGGTTTACCTAAAGAGATTTAGGTAGCTGAAAATTAAAAAAAGAAATCTATCGTAATGAAAAAGAAAATATTGATAACAGGTGGAGCTGGATTTATTGGTTCACATGTGGTGCGTCGTTTTGTACTCAATTATCCAGATTATGAAATTCTGAATCTTGATGTGTTAACTTATGCAGGAAATCTTGCCAATTTAACTGATGTAGAAGATCTACCAAACTATCGTTTTGTAAAGGCAGATATTACCGATGCTGTTGCAATAAATGATTTGTTTGAACAGGAGAATTTTGACGCCGTGGTCCATTTAGCTGCAGAATCTCATGTAGACAGATCTATTGCTGATCCAACTGCATTCGTTATGACCAATGTGATTGGTACTGTAAATCTTTTAAATGCAGCAAGAGCGCATTGGAAAGGTGCATATGACAGCAAACGTTTCTATCATGTGTCTACAGATGAAGTGTATGGTGCATTAGGGGAAACAGGGATGTTTACTGAAACTACGGCTTATGATCCACATAGTCCATATTCTGCGTCAAAAGCAGCTTCCGATCATTTTGTTCGTGCATACCATGATACTTATGGATTGGATGTAGTCATTTCTAATTGCTCTAATAACTATGGGTCTCACCATTTTCCTGAGAAGTTAATCCCACTGGCGATTAATAATATCAAAAACAATTTACCTGTGCCCGTTTATGGAAAAGGTGAAAATGTGAGAGATTGGCTTTGGGTAGAAGATCATGCACGAGCAATTGATGTAATCTTCCATGAGGCAAAAACCGGTGAAACATATAACATCGGTGGTCATAATGAGTGGAAAAATATTGATCTTATTCATTTGCTATGTGAGATCATGGACCGTAAGTTAAATAGAACTCCCGGTGATTCTGCTAAATTGATTTCTTTTGTAACAGATCGAGCAGGACATGATCTTCGTTATGCGATTGACTCTACGAAATTGCAGAACAAATTAAATTGGGTTCCTAGTCTTCAGTTTGAAGAAGGACTGGAAAAAACAGTAGAATGGTATCTTGAAAATGAAGAATGGCTTGAGAATGTGACTTCTGGAAACTATAAAGCTTATTATGAAACACAATACCAGGGCAGGTAAATATTCCTGAGGATTATAAATAATAAAGGCCATCTTTTTAAAGATGGCCTTTATTATTTATAATCCTTTTTCTATTCGTATCTTAAGGCTTCTACAGGATCTAGTTTGGATGCTTTTTTAGCAGGGTAATACCCAGAAATAATTCCAACGAGTACACATAGTGCAAAACCTCCAAAGATCCATAACCATGGAATAATAAAGGCACCACCCATTGCAAGCGAAATGATATTCCCTATGGATATCCCCAGAAAAATTCCAAAGGCACCTCCCATCAAACAGATGATGACGGCTTCAATTAAAAACTGCTTACGAATAACAGCTGGATTAGCACCTATTGCTTTTCTTATGCCAATTTCCCTGGTCCTCTCCGTCACAGAAACCAACATGATATTCATCAAACCAATAGAAGCACCAATTAGGGTAATTGCTCCAATTGCAATTCCACCCCATACTACATATTTTAAATTTTCAAAAAGGGTCTGTGCTATGGCATCACTTTTAGTAATTTCGAAGTTATTAGGTTCGGCAACTTTAACTTTTCTTATGTTTCTAAATTCGGCTGTTGCCTCTCCAATTATATCCTCCTGCATTTCATTGGTCGGTACCATGACTACTATGTTGTAGGACGGGTTTGCATTAGAATTAATTTTCTTCGCTTTTAATAAGGGGACATATACAGCCCGGTCTCCACTGAAGCCCATACTGGAGCCCTTTGAAGCTAGTAAACCAATTACTTTTAATCGGTTATTCCCGACATTTATGATTTTATCTATCGGAGATTCTTTCTTAAAAAGTTTTTCACTGACCTCGCTTCCAATGATACAAACGTTATTCCCATTTTCAACTTCTGTTTTACTGAAATTTCTACCCGAAGTCAGCTGCAGTCCCATTGAGTTTAGCCCATTTTCATCAATTCCCTGAATGTTAATGTTGGGATTGGTTTTTTCTGTGCCATATTTAATGGTGGCACCAAAAGTGACCATCACATTGATAGCTACTGTTGCGGGGGTATTTAATTGATTCTTAAATGCAACAGCATCTTCATAGCGAATGTTTTTGAATGGTTTGGGCCTTTTACCTCCCCCTCCAATCCGAATGCCTATACCCCGATTTCTTATGGTAAAGGAGTTGGCTCCCATACTGGAAAAAGCCTCAGTCATGCTTGTTTTTACCGCATCCAGTGTAGTCAGAATGCCTACTAAAGCAGATAAGCCTATTGCAATAATCAATGCGGTGAGCATAGTGCGTAACCGATTACTTTTTATGGATTGCAGGGCAATTCTAACGTTTTCTGTATAGGTCATTCTTTAGAAATAAGATGCTTAAAGGGATAAAAATAAAAAGTCCCGTTGTTAAGACAACGAGACCTGTTATAATGTTACAAAGGAAAGCTAAATAAAGTACCTATATAGCATTCAATTTATGCCGAAAAACTAGTGCCACAACCGCATGTGCTGGCAGCATTAGGATTGTTAAAGGTAAAACCTCTTGAATTTAATCCATCTTGCCAATCTACCTGCATACCCATTAAGTACATTTGGTGAGCTTTGTGCATGAAAACTTTAATTCCATCAATGATAAATTCTTGATCACCTTCTTTCTTCTGGTCGAAACCTAGAACATAACTCATTCCAGAACAACCACCACCCTCAACTCCTACACGTAAGCCGAAGTCTTCAGCAATCTCCTGTTGGTCTTTTAACTTAATAAGTTCTTTTACAGCAGTTTCTGTAAAGGTTACTGGTGCAAATGCCGTATCAATTGTGTTACTCATGTTATTTAAAATTAGGAAGAACAAATATAAATAAAATGTACATTTTTGTCGGGTTAATCACTAATTATTACGGTACTTAAACAAAGGAATGAGCATAGAGTCTATATTAACAGCAGTCGTACCCATAACAGTTGCTGGCGTACTGACAGTGTCGGCAGGGTACTACCTGATTAAAAGTGATATTGAAAAGTATTTTACATTAAGGTTTACCAACGCTAAAAAAGAGGATAGTACACAGCTTTTTTCTCTTCGTCTTCAGGCACACGAGCGTCTGATCGTTTTTGTGGAGCGGATTAATCCCAGTAATTTATTTCTCCGGTTGTATGTGCCAGGTATATCGGCTCAGGAATTGCAAGCCCTGGTATTGAATGAGATCAGGGCTGAATATCAGCACAATGTTACCCAACAGTTGTATGTTTCTGAAATAATTTGGAAGGTAATAAGGAAGTTAAAGGATGATACCTTGGCAATGGTTAATCAGGGGGTTCAGGGATTACCTGAATCAGCAAGGGGAATGGATTTAAGTAGAAAAGTGCTGCAACATATGGCGGAAATTGCGGATAATCCCTATGATTTGACGCTTGATCTGATAAAAAAGGATATTCATCAATTGCTATAATTATGGAAAAGAAGAAGTTTAAGACAACTTCCGGTATTGAGATCAAAGAAGTATATACCAGTACGAAACCTATATCTGAACTTCCTGGAGAATTTCCTTATACCAGAGGAATTCAAAAGGACATGTATCGGGGGCGTTTATGGACCATGCGTCAGTATGCCGGATTTTCTACTGCAGAAGAATCTAATAAACGTTATCATTACCTTTTAGCACAGGGGACGATGGGCTTATCGGTTGCATTTGACCTTCCTACTCAGATTGGATATGATTCTGATCATGTGATGGCAGAAGGAGAGGTCGGAAAAGTTGGTGTTGCAATTGATTCTTTAAAGGATATAGAGATCTTATTTGATGGTATTGAACTTCAGAAGATTACGACTTCTATGACGATCAATGCAACTGCATCTATATTACTGGCGATGTATATCGCTCTTGCAAAAAAGCAGGGAGCCGATATCAGACAGATTTCTGGAACCATCCAGAATGACATTTTGAAAGAGTATGCGGCAAGAGGTACCTATATTTATCCGCCAAAATCTTCTATGCGGATCATTACGGATATTTTTGAATATTGTAGTAAGGAAGTTCCCAAATGGAATACGATTTCTATTTCCGGTTATCATATTAGAGAAGCGGGTTCTACAGCGGTACAGGAACTTGCCTTTACACTGGCAAATGGTAAGGCCTATTTAAATGCAGCTTTGGAAAAAGGACTGGATATCAATGTTTTTGCAAAAAGACTTTCCTTTTTCTTTAATTGTCATAATAATTTCTTTGAAGAGATTGCTAAGTTCAGAGCAGCAAGACGTATGTGGGCAAAAATCACGAAAGATTTAGGGGCTACAGATGAAAAAGCGCAAATGTTACGTTTTCATACACAAACTGGTGGTTCAACACTAACTGCACAACAACCACTCAATAATGTGATCAGGGTTACCAGCCAGGCAATGGCTGCAGTTTTGGGTGGAACACAGTCTTTACATACCAATGGTTATGATGAGGCACTTTCTCTTCCAACAGAAGCGGCCGCAAAAATCGCTTTGCGTACACAACAAGTGATTGCGTTTGAAAGTGGAATTACTGATACTGTTGATCCATTGGCCGGTTCTTTCTTTGTGGAAAACCTAACTGATGAGATTGAAACTGCCGCACAACTTTATATTGATAAAATTGATATAATGGGTGGATCAGTTAACGCAATTGAAAATGGTTATATCCAAAATGAAATAGGGGATGCCGCCTATCAATATCAGTTGGAAATTGAAGATGGCAGTAGAATCATTGTTGGCGTGAATAAATTTACTCAGGAAAAAGAAGGAATCAACGATGTATTTACCATTGATGAATCTATCAGAACTATTCAGACCGATAAGCTGAAAAAATTGAAATCTGAGCGGGATCAACTAGTTGTGGAGAGTGCTTTGAACAATTTATTAATTGCTGCAAAGGGAACAGAAAATCTGATGCCTTTTATTTTGATTGCTGTAGAGGCTTATGCTACACTTGGTGAAGTTTCGGATGTGTTACGTAGTGTTTTCGGGGAATATTAATGGTAATGTTAAAAAATAGTTATCCACATAAAAAATTCAGGTTAAGCATACTAATCCTCTGCTATTTAGATGCTTACTGAATATATTAAAAATTAGTTTTTTTTGTTGATAATTTTTTGAATATTCGATATCTCGAAAGGGTATTCTCAATGTGCCTGTATCGTCCCTATTAACCAACTAATTGTATCGTAAAAATGGAAAAAACTTGTACCGAAGTATGGAAAAGCTGTCTCCAAATTATAAAGGATAACATACCCGGCCAGAGTTTCAAAACCTGGTTCGAGCCAATATCTGCACTCAAGTTGGATGGCAATGTTTTAACAATACAAGTACCGAGTTTATTCTTCTATGAATGGCTGGAAGAACATTATGTTGGATTGCTCAGAAAAACGGTTAAGAAGCAGTTAGGTGATGCTGGAAGATTGGAGTACAATATCGTAGTGGATAAATCTTCCAAAACTGGTTCACCTTACACCACTAGTATGCCAAGTACTGGAAATGGGGCAGAGGCGAAGTTTCAGTCTATGCCGATTCCAGTCTCCATTAATAAAGACATTAGAAATCCATTCATTATTCCTGGATTAAAGAAGTTAACTGTGGACCCTCAGTTAAATGCCAATTATACTTTTGAAAATTATATTGAGGGGGATTGTAATCGTTTGGCACGTTCGGCAGGATATGCTGTTGCAGCTAAACCAGGCGGTACCTCATTTAATCCTTTGATGATTTATGGCGGAGTAGGTTTGGGTAAAACACACCTGGCACAGGCAATTGGTAATGAAATCAAAAGAAATTTACCAGATAAACTGGTCATCTATGTTTCATGTGAGAAATTTTGTCAACAATTTGTAGACTCACTAAAGAATAATACTATTAATGATTTTGTGAATTTTTATCAGGCAATGGATGTGATTATCATGGATGACGTTCATAATTTTGCGGGTAAAGAAAAGACCCAGGACATATTCTTCCATATTTTCAATCATTTACATCAGTCAGGTAAGCAGGTTATCTTATCTTCTGATAAAGCGCCGAAAGATTTAGCCGGATTGGAGGAAAGGTTGTTAAGTCGTTTTAAATGGGGATTATCTGCCGATCTTCAGATTCCAGATCTGGAAACCAGAATCGCTATTCTTCGAAAGAAAATGTATGCAGATGGAATTGAACTTCCCAATGAAGTAGTCGAGTATGTAGCCCATAATATTGATAATAATGTACGTGAATTAGAGGGAGCAATGGTTTCTCTTCTGGCCCAGTCTACTTTGAATAAAAAAGATATTGACTTGAATCTTGCTAAACAGATGTTGAAGAACTTTATTAAAAATACTTCAAAAGAGATCTCAATGGAATTTATTCAGAAGCTGGTTTGTGAATATTTTGAGGTTCCAGTGGATATGGTCAAATCTGCAACAAGAAAACGGGAAATTGTGCAGGCAAGGCAGATTTCTATGTATCTCTCTAAAAGCCATACGAAGTCTTCTTTAAAAACTATTGGTGCTTTTTTTGGAGGAAGAGATCATTCAACTGTAATTTATGCTTGCCAGACAGTGGAAGACCTGATTGATACTGACAAGAAATTTAAAGGATATGTACACGATATTCAAAAGAAATTAAAAATGACCTAAGGATTGGTCATTTTACAGAAAATGCTCCCATTACTACATGTTTTGGGAGCATTTTTTATAAAAAGTAACTCTTATTTTATTGCTTCTAACTTCATAAGTCCATAAAAAAGAGCTGATGCATGTAAAGATTGAGCGATTTGATTCTTCATTAGCAATTGCTTAACCTGGGAAATACTATATTTTTCAACATTTAGAATTTCATGTTCGTCTAAATGCTGTTCTTGAGTTTTAACACCCCCGGTTAGCAGATAAGTATAGGTTACGTTGTTCGCCGTTGCTGGATTTGGGTAAAGTGTAACCAAATGGCTGATGGTTTTAAAAGAATACCCTGTTTCTTCCATGAGTTCTCTTTTTACCGCATCTTCTGGTTTTTCGTCAGCATCTATCACTCCCCCTGGAATTTCTAATGAAACAATATCTGCACCATGGCGGTATTGACGAACCATAATAATCTGGTTGTCTTCGGTTAATGCAACTGCATTCACCCAGTTGGGGTATTCAAGTACAAAATAATCATCTTTTGTAGTTCCATTTTGAAGCTTACAAGTGTCTACGCGTAAAGTTGCCCATTTTTCCTTCACCAGATACCTGGATGAAAGTTTTTGCCATTTTAATATTTCCATGTTAAGGATTAAAGTATTGTTGGATCTTTTTTTGTCGATCCAAATTGATCATGCTGATGATACGATGTTGTTCTTCGAGCATTTCATAAATAGTTAGTAATTTTTCTGCAATCAAAGCATTTCTGTGAGTCTTTGAGATAGGTGTAATATCAGCATAAAGAAATTGACTGAGCATATCTAGTTTTTCTGCAGGAAAATCTCTGCTAAAAAGAAGGGAGTTGAATTCATGGTTAGAAATCGTAAGTAAATCTTCTTCAGTGATCTCAAATTCCTTTAATATGGATTCTTTGAAAAGTGTTTCCGATTCTTCTAATTTACCTTCAAATTTCAGACCCATAATCTTGGCGAGTACTTGAGCTAGCTTTTGTATCTCAGCGGTAATTAAGTCTCTTCTAAGCATAAGTTCTACCAGCTACCACTGCTACCACCTCCACCAAAACTACCTCCGCCGAAGCCACCAAATCCACCTCCACTGCCACCACCAAAACTACTTCCGCCAGATCCTCTTCCTCCACCGAGTAACATACTCCAGAAAAGTGCATCTGCAACTCCACGACTACCAATAACCTGACCGCCACCTCCGTTGCCACCACCTTTTTTAAGAACAATAATTACCACAATGATGATAATAATAATGACAATGATACTGCCAGCCCCACCTTGATTTTGTCCTACTTTGGGTTTGTCATTTTTGTATTCGCCTTTAGTATAACTGATGATGGCATCGGTGCCCGCCTGAAGTCCAGCATAATAGTCCCCGGCTTTAAAATATGGTTTGATGTCATTGTCTATTATTCTGCGAACATATAAATCAGGAAGTGCTCCTTCAACACCATAACCAGTTTGGATAGAAATTTTCCTGTCCCCTAAAGCAGCAACAATCATGATCCCGTTATTTTTTCCTTTGCTACCTACACCCCATTTTCTACCTAATTCCATTGCATACTCTCCGATATCATAGTCGCCTACTGATTTTATAATCGCAATCGCAATTTGTGTGGAAGTGGAATCATCAAAGGCAACGAGCTTCTGTTCCAGTTGTTGTAACTGATTGTCAGTTAGTGTTCCTGTATAATCGTTAACTAGTTTGTTTGGTTTTGCGGGGAAATCTTGAGCAAAACTTACAGTGGAAATGAATGTTAATAAGAAAGCGATGATGATTTGTCTCATGGCTTTAGTGATTTATGTTGATCCATAAAGATAATTTCATTGGGTAGTTCATTGATGTCTCCTCCTTCGAATGGAAAAAAGGTAGCTAGCTTTTCTCCTGCTAATATAATTCCAGCAATGATACCATGAACCAGGTTTCCGCTTGAAAAATGGGCTCTCATGGCTACTTTTGTAGTCTCCCAGAAATCTTTAGGTACCACTTTATTAATTCCACTATCGCCAATAATGGCAAATTTATGATCAATATAGGCTAAGTAAATTAAGACACCATTGTGTTTTGAGGTTTGATCCATTCCTAATTTGGAAAAGTAGGCGCTTGCTTTCTGCAAAGGGTCACCTACGCAGTGTTTATCTACTGCTATTCTAATTTCGCCAGAGGTTGCTTTTTCAGCTTCTGAAATTGCATTGGCTATTAATTCTTGTTCTTGTTCTGTGAAAATTCCCATGATAGGATGACTGGATAAAGATAAGGGTAATACATGTTTTTAACTAAAACACGGATTACCCTTAAATGTTGTGACAGTATTTTAGAATTCTACTTTTGGTGCTTTTTCTGCCCCTGCTTCAGCTTTAAAGCCCGCTTTTTGACTAAAACCAAATATTCCCGCAGTGATGTTATTAGGGAAAGACCTCACTTTTGTATTATATGTTTGTACTGCTTCGTTGAAATCTTTTCGTGCCACAGCAATTCTATTTTCTGTTCCTGCAAGCTCAGCAGAAACATCTCTGAACTGCTCTGTAGCTTTTAATTCAGGGTAGTTTTCAGTCACCATTAATAAGCGTCCAAGTGCCTGGCTCACCTGACCCTGGGCTGCCTGATATTTTTCAATGTTTTCTGGCGTTAATTTATCAGGATCAATAGTTACTTGTGTAGCTTTAGCACGTGCTTCAGTAACTTGAGTTAAAGTAGATTGCTCGAATTTGGCTGCACCTTTCACGGTGTTGACGAGATTAGGGATCAAATCCGAACGTCTTTGATATTGCGTTTCTACCTGATTCCATTTTGCCTTAACATCTTCGTCTAATTTAACCAAACCGTTGTAGCCACATCCACTTATAGCGACTAATAGAACTAAAATTCCGACTATTGCTAATACTGTTTTTTTCATAATTTCTGTTTTTTATTAAGCTGATCAATAAATATTGTGATGATCAGTTTTTACGTTTTGTTTTTCTAAGTGTTAATTTACACATTAGAACTCAATTTCCGTACCTTTGTTACGAATGCATATAAAAACATGACAGGTTTTTAAAAAAAAATGTCTAATCAACCTGTAATTCTAAATTAAACTGTATTTCTGTCAGTTAATTTCATTTTTCCTAAGACCGGATTTACACGATTATGTTTTCCAGGATTTATATCAACCTCAGTAATCTGTATATTTGTCGCAGTTCAGGATAAAAACCTGACATTGTTATGCAAAAAGAATTAGAAATCACATTAGCTCCCGAAGATGTTGAGCAGAAAGAGGTAATAAAAAGAGCTTTGTCTGAGGCTTTAGAAATAAAAACCACCCGAATTAAAGGGTACAAAATTTTAAAGAGATCAATTGATGCGCGTTCGAGAAGAGTAATTTATCGTCTTCAGGTGAGGGTATTTATTGATGAAGAACCTTTGAATGAGATTTTTAAAATAAACTATTCAAACGTTAGTGATAAAAAACCTGTAATTATTGTAGGAGCAGGGCCAGCTGGTCTATTCGCTGCGTTACAATGTATTGAGAATGGGCTAAAACCTATTGTGCTGGAACGTGGGAAAGATGTGAAGCAACGCAGAAGAGATTTAGCAGCTATTAATAAAGAAGGTATTGTAAATACTGAATCGAATTATTGCTATGGCGAAGGTGGTGCTGGAACATATTCGGATGGAAAACTATATACACGCTCTAATAAAAGAGGTGATATCAATAAGGTATTACAGATCTTTGTTGAATATGGAGCAACTGAAGATATTTTAGTTGATGCCCGTCCTCACATTGGGACTAATAAGCTACCGCAAATTATAACTTCGATCAGAGAACAGATTCTGAATGCAGGGGGGGAAGTTCGTTTTGATCAAAAAGTAACTGATATTCTGATTGATTTTGGTAAGGTTAAAGGAGTGGTGATTAACACCGAGGAAAAATTGATGGCCGATGCAGTGATTTTGGCTACAGGACACTCGGCAAGAGATATTTATGAATTATTAGATAATAAGGACATCTTAGTCGAAGCCAAACCTTTTGCTTTGGGAGTTAGAATAGAGCATCCACAGGCAATTATTGACGCAGCTCAGTATCATTGCGATATTCGTAGTGAGTTTTTACCCCCTGCATATTATAGCTTGGTAGAACAGGTTGAAAGTAGAGGCGTTTTTTCTTTCTGTATGTGTCCAGGTGGAATTATTGCACCTTGTGCAACCCATGAAAATGAAATTGTTGTTAATGGGTGGTCTCCTTCTAAAAGAAATAATCCATTTGCTAATTCAGGAACGGTAGTTCAGGTTACTTTGGATGATGTAAAAGGAACAGATCCATTGAGGATGATGAATTTTCAAGCAGAAATAGAGCAAATGGCTTTTCAATTGGGTGGAGGAAATCTTGTCGCACCAGGGCAGAGAATGGTTGATTTTGTAGAAAATAGGCTATCTGTTGATTTACCTAAAAATTCTTATCTACCTGGAACAAAAAGCGTTATGATAAAGGATACATTGCCTGATTTTGTGGCTTCAAGCTTAAAGAGTGCTTTGCCGATTTTCGGAAAGAAAATGAAAGGTTATTATACAAATGAGGCTATTTTGGTAGGTGTAGAAAGTAGAAGTTCGTCGCCTGTTCGTATCCCAAGAGATAAAGAGACGTTTCAGCATCCACAAATTTCAGGATTATTTCCTTGTGCTGAAGGTGCCGGGTATGCAGGTGGGATTGTTTCCGCAGCAATAGACGGTGTGAATTGTGCAAATGCTGTCCTTAAATTTTATTGATAGAAACAGTTTTTTGCTCCTCTTTGTTTATCATGTGAAAGATGTGAAGTCGGTCTTTAGGCCGACGCTTCCATTGGTAAGTTAGCCTGACGCGAACATTTCGTAACCTGCAATCAAATTAAGTTTTGCTCTGATGGTTTTGTGTATGCCATCTTACATTTTTAATGGTTTTACGCTTAAGTTAAAATTGAAGACAATGAAAAATACATTAATAATTGGGGCTTCCCCGAATCCGATGAGATATGCCTATAAGGCAGCTCATATGTTAAAGGCAAAAGGCCACCCCATTGTAAATGTGGGTGTGAAAAAAGGCGAAGTTGCAGGAGTTGTTATTGAGCAGCCGGTGATTTTGCATGAAAATATTGATACGATTACCTTATATGTAGGGGAAGAGATACAGCATAGTTATTATGATTATATTCTTCAAACCAATCCAAAAAGGGTAATTTTTAATCCAGGTACGGAAAATAAAGAGCTTGAATTGCTTTTGAAAGAAAATAGTATCGAGCCTGTTGAAGCTTGTACCTTAGTCTTACTGTCCACTGGTCAGTATTAAATTGAATAATTTAGATTTCATGGTTTTTTGAAAGAGCGAAAATAAAGGCACCTTATTTTTAACAATCTTGTTGCCGTTATTATGGCGGCTCTGCTGCGGCCCTTGTTTTCCGTGATATTTCATCTCGACTTTCTGCTGGTAAAGGGCTAGATAGGAGTGGTTGGGATGTGGTTCGATTTTATGGGGGACTTAACTATTGGATGGCAGTTGTTGGAGTCTTATCTAACGTTTGATCCCCAAATTGCATTTTTTTATCGTTAACCGCTCTTCTTCCGGGTCATTTTAAGTGCTATTTAAACAATAGCTTTGAGTTGAAAGCATATGTGGCGATTTCAAATTAATGAAATCTGGCAATTTCATGATTAAGAAAAGTACCCTACAAGAATAAGTCCAGAATACTAGCATTTTCTACATAAAGAACAGCACAGTAAAAGTGGGTTCTTTATCCGAGAGATATCCGTATGTATTGTGAAGAGCATCTGGAATTTATTACAATAGGAAGGTCGTTTGAAATTTGCTTTTCTGAAAGGAAAAAAGGACCTAATGTTTCAAAAGGGAGTCCGTTAAGGGATTATCCGTTTTAGGAGGGGAGCCATGGGAGCGCTTTATGAAAGTTAACTTTGTTCTATGAATTGCAAACTACGAGATACTCTTCATGGGAAACTTAGATGTTACTTATTTACTCAACAAAAAGAAGAGAAAAAAAATAGAAGTTTTTAAGGTAAAGCGGTGCTTCGAACAGGCTAGGGCTTAATATAAGACACAATTAAAGACGAGACCTGAAGACCGGATTAGAATTAAAGCCTTGAATACACTTGAGGAAGTATACTTGGTTTTAGCAGATAAGATTTGCTTACTAGATCTTTATAGTTGTCGCAAAACTTAATCTGGTTAATTAAGTGTTTTGATTTTACTTTTATGATTTAGTGTTTCTGGGTATTTCTTATTAGATATATTATATATAATATGTGTTCAGTACGTTCTGTCGTTTGATTTAGCATGATAATGGGGGCTTTTAATTTTTTAGGCAAGAAAATTAAACACAAGCTCCACAGAAATTAGTAGAATTCAATTGCTTCTTATTGGTTTTAGCTCAGCACCTTTGGTCGTATACTATTTAAGACGAATTTATAGTCGGGATTAAATCTTAAAAGAATTTTTTGAAATATTAGAATTAAGCTTATGGCTACTACCGTGTGTTCCCCATTGCTATTGTTTTCGATTTATTAGCTGTAAATCATTTAGTTAGGGGTATGCTACAATTATAGGGTCTATATTGTTTGTTAAACAGGTTGATTTTCGTACTTTTGCAT
>NZ_JAVTSK010000012.1:0-168163 GCF_032678465.1 Pedobacter gandavensis | reverse complement strand
TATTCTGGTCACTGTTGCGTTACCACAACCTCCGGCCCCTGCCACAGTATAAGTCATCGTAGACGTTCCTGCGGTTAAACCATTAATTACTCCTGTTGTCGGATCAATGGTTGCTACAGCAGTATTTCCTGAACTCCAGCTTCCTCCGGTGATTGTTGAACTGAAAGTAGTGGTACCTCCAGCGCAAATGCCTTGAATTCCGCTTAATGTTCCTGCAACTGCAGCAGCAGTAACAGTCACCACTCTGGTATCGGTAACATCTGCACAACCGCCACTACCTGCGACTGTATAAGTCATTGTAGCCGTTCCTGCTGTCAGACCCAGGATCTCTCCTGTGGATGCATTGATCGTAGCTACACCTGGATTACCTGAACTCCAGCTTCCTCCACCTGTTGTTGAACTGAAAGTGGTGGTAGCATCCACACAGATATTCTGATTACCACTCAAAGTTCCAGCAACAGGTGCTGCTGTAACGGTCACTGATCTGCTCACTGTTGCATCACCACAACCTCCGGTACCTGTCACAGTATAGGTCATCGTAGCTGTTCCTGCAGTTAAACCATTAATTAGCCCTGTTGTCGGATCGATAGTCGCTACCTCCAAATCACCTGAGCTCCAGCTTCCTCCGTTAATCGTTGAGCTAAAAGTACTGGTACCTCCTGCGCAAATGTTTTGAACCCCGCTTAAAGTCCCTGCAACTGCTGCAGCGGTAACGGTTACATCTCTGGTCACTATGGCATTACCACAACCTCCTGACCCAGCAACAGTGTAGGTCATGGTTGCTGTTCCGGCAGCCAAACCGCTGATTGCTCCTGTCAAAGGATCTATTGAAGCTATTGAACTGGCATTAGAAGACCATGTTCCTCCGGTAGAGGTTGAGGTAAAAGTACTGGCTCCGCCAACACAAATATTCTGATTTCCAGACAATGTACCTGCAACCGGTGCCAAAGCTACGGTTACAAGCCTGGTCGCAATGACATCAGGACAGTCTCCTGCCCCGGTAACAGTATAGGATATTGTTGCAGTACCCGCGGATACTCCATTCACTAGCCCTGTTGATGCACCAACTGTAGCTACACCTGGGTTATCAGTAGCCCAGTTTCCTCCGGATATCGTAGAACTAAAGGTAGTGGATGCCAGCACACAGATATTCTGAGTCCCGCTCAATGTCCCAGTAACCGGAGCTGCATTTACAGTCACTAACCTTGTTGCTATTGCATTACCACAGCCTCCAGAACCAGCAACCGTATAAGTCATGATCGCTGTACCTGGTGCCAAACCTGTAATGACGCCTGTAGATGCTACAATACTAGCCACCTCTGGATGATTTGAAGTCCAGGTACCACCACTTATGGTAGAACTAAACGCAGTTGTCCCGTTTACACAGATATTGTCATTTCCACTCAATATCCCGGCAATTGCTCCTGGAGTAACGGTAATAGTAATTACGTTGGAACTCTCCTCAGGACAGCCTGAAGAATAAGCCATACGCTTAAAATAGGTAGTCTGGTTTAGCGGGCCAGAGAAGGAATAGTCTTTTGAAGTGCCTCCTGAGGTAATGTCACTAAAACCAGTAGTAGCGCTTGTTGTGCTACTCATCCATTTATATAATACCGTTGCTCCTGTCGGATCTACTGTCGGCGTAGATCCAGTCAACAGCTCTGGCGTGATATTATTACATGTTGACTGATCTCCGGCAATGGTGTTATTGGCAATTACAGGGCAACAATCTTTAATTGTGTTATCCAGCGCTTTAGAATAGGTATAAGTGTAATTGTAGGCATCTGCGTTAGATGGATTTTGAAGCACATCTGCAAAGCCATTGCTGCCATAAGGTCCGGCGACTACAGCATTCGGATTATTTTTTGTAGAAGTAACGGCTCCGCCGGATCCATTTTTCACAGTGCCTGTCAGCATCGTCACTCCAGTCTGACCAGAAGTTGCAGCTTCTACAGCGTCTGTACATTCATCACCATCACTATCCAGATCAAGATGGTTTGGAATTCCATCATTATCTGTATCTAAATAACAATCTTCCCTTATAATCGGAGAAACCAAAGCGGCTAATGGTGTAGTACCTCCAACAGGTATACCTACTATAGTAAACGTAATAGATTTTACCTTTTTACTTACATCTAGGGTAGGAAAGCTAAGAATTCCTCCTGCCTGACCATTTGAAGATCCTCCCCAATTTAAATCTGCAATATATGGTCCATAAACGGCATCATTATAGGAGTACAATTTTCCGGAAACGTTAACATACCCATAATCTGACGGTGATGCACCTGGAACTATCGCAATTGGCAATTTGGTAGCTACCGTATTGTCGTTATATGTAACCGTAAATTCACCAATAGGAGAAAATACCGAGTTGACCATTAATTTACTTAGGATCACAGGGGTCGCAAAAGTCAGGGTATATTTATCACCTACTTCAATATTGGTTCCCTTCTCTGTATAATTGAAACCATCGGCAACAGTCGCGTTACCTAATGTGCCCCCGTTTGTAGTAAAAGTGACCGTATTGTTCAGTACTCCTGCTGGTGCAGCACATGAAGTAAAGGCAAATGCATTAGATGTTGGTTTTATGGCAACTTCATTAGTACTATATCCTTCATTTGTATCTAGTACGCCATCATTATCATCATCAATATCAATTAAATCAGGAATCCCATCTCCATCCGTATCAGTACAAGCAGCAAGCTTCACATTAATCGCATTTTGATATGCAGGATTATAATTTAAAATTCCATTATCGGCAACTGTTTCGAGTGTATTGGCTAAGCCATTTACACCTACATTTCCGGTGGTATTGGCTGGTACGGTAAGTCCGTCAGTATATGATCCATTAAGTGTTGCACCAGGAACCTTAGCTTCCAATTTATCAAAACATCCATCACCATCACTATCCAGATCCTGATGATTTGGAATTCCATCCCCATCATTATCATCCAGACAATTAGGTTTAGGATATGCTGAAGGCACATATAAAGCAGCAGGAATCAGTCTTACTTCTCTGATGAGATTGGCCGTTACAGTACCTGAAACGCCCTGTATTCTGAACTTACTATACTTTGCATTTTGATTTTGACTGAATGTAAAGGTGTGGAAATTAAAAGATACCAGATTCGGTGCTGCGAGCGGATTAAATGCAGGCATCAAGGTGACCCAGCTCGTGCCGTTCCAGCCTTCAATAGTTAATGAGCTGGCATTGAAAGCAGTCTGCGCACTGGTGTTCATCTCCAATTGCAATGCGGTAGCCTCTAGTGGAAACTGAGGTGTAAGTTCCAGCAACGTTAAACCTGTTATTGCAGCGGAGGCTGTAAAATTAAAACTGGTTGCTCTGTTCGTATCATAGAGATTAGATATTGTGCCTGTATTAGCCACTGTACTTGTTACACTTGCCGGAACAGAAATTTCACCGTAGCTAAAGAAACAGCCAGGGCTTTCTATCGCATCTGGGATACCATCATTGTCATCATCAATGTCGACAATATCATTCAGCCCATCTCCATCTGTATCGACACAGGAAGCCAGGTTTTTTGCGATGGCAAATTGATGGTAAGTGGAAGTATAATTTACAACACCTGATTCAGCTGAAGTTTCTTTAGTATCAATCAATCCATTCGCACCTACTGCACCTGTGAACACATAATTGGGAGTAGTATCTGTAGTCGCCCCAGCCTCTAATGCATCGCTACAACCATCTCCGTCACTATCCAGATCCAGGTGATTGGGTATTCCATCCCCATCAATATCATTGCTGCAATTTGGTTTTGGATGAGCAGATGGATTATAGGCAGGCGATACAGCCATCACAGAAGTGATTTCCTGAATACTTCCTGTTCCTATGGTGATGGCTGTGGCATTACCAGCCAGCACTGTACCTATCGAACGAATCTGATAATATTTGTACGCTGCTGTGTTTGTATTTGCGAAAATTACTGAAGCCGTATTCAAAGCTATACCATTGGTTCCTGAGGTAAGCAACGTGTAGGATATCCCGTCATTTGAGCCATATAATTTTCCAAATCCTGTTGCCGTTATTCCACTTGCTGCCTGTGTTACCGTGACTGAACTTAACACAATAGCTGTCGGATATTGTATGGTAAAAACAGGTGCTCCTACAGCAGCTGTTTGTGAAGCAGCAAAACTATATGGTGTAGCATCTGAAACACTTCCATTGTGCATAGTGGCAATTTCTGTATTCGCTAAAGGTTTACCTGTCGAGCCATTTAAGGGCGAAGTAATTCCTAAAATTGTATTTGCCTCAGTACCGGTATAAAAACAGGCAGGACTTTCAACAGCATCCAGAATGCCGTCATTATCGTCATCAATATCAATAATATCCGAAATTCCATCTCCGTCTGAGTCTGCACATAGAGCAAGATTAGAGGCAATTGCGTACTGAGTATAAGTAGAAATATAGTTTATAGTGCCTGAATCAACTCCAGTTTCTTTTACATCCGCAAGCCCATTGGCACCAACAGCACTGGTAAAGGCAAAATTTGGGCTAAGATCAGTTGTAGCCCCAGCCTCATAACTGTCACTACAACCATCTCCATCACTGTCAAGATCAAGACGGTTTGGAATACCATCTCCATCCGTATCCAACTCCGTACAATTCTTCTCTCTAAAGAAGAACTCTGTGGCCCAGCCACCTCCCGATGTCCCGGTTATTCCGAAATAACGGTAGTACTTGTATGCGTTATTATTCTGTTCAAAAGTTGCAATATTTGAATTTGCCTGGGAGCTTTGACCTGAACCAGTATTGGAATAGGTAAGCGTAGCTGTGACATCAGTCCAGCTAATTCCATCATTGCTACCCTGGACCTTATAAGTACTCGTAGTAGCAAACAATGTTTGACCACTATATTGTCCAATTTCCCATTGAGTTAAAACTTTGGGTGTAGTAAATTCGACCCTAAACCATTCAGCGTTGTTAAGTGTACCACTTGGACTATAAATTATATAATCATTCGCATCTACTCCATCCACTAAATTGGCAAGAGTTTGTGTACCGTCGAAATTATAGTTAATAGTCGAAGGCTTACTAACGACGATCCCCGTCTTAGAAGCCACATTGACAATACAGCTCTCCTCCATAATATCAGGGATACCATCATTATCATCATCTATATCAACAAGGTCCAGAATACCATCTCCATCTGTATCGACACATAAGCTCAAACTTGCATCATAGGCATAAAGAAGGTACGTATAGTTTATGGTACCAGTTGCCCCATTTTCAACGGTATCATTTAGCCCATTATTATTCGCATCTGGTGAGGCTGCAAACTTGTAATTCGCAGTTTTCACACTAGTAGCACCCGCTTCATAAGCATCACTACAGCCATCACCGTCACTATCCAGATCCTGATGATTTGGTTTTCCGTTTCCATTGATATCTGATCCCGTACATGATGCTTTAGGGTGTTGAGAAGCATTGTACTGGTAAGGTGTGAGTGTAATTTCATTCACTCCTGAATAGTAACTGGTACCCGCAACTCCTACAATTCTATACCTGGAATATGCTTTCCCTACATGTAGGGTATTGTTAATACTAAAATCGGCAGTTGTTGTATTGGACATTGCAACCGATAAGTCTTCCCAGATTTGCCCGTCTCCCCCTTGTAGCTTAAAAGTTGATCCGGTTCCAGTGGATAGGTACCAGTCACCGATATCAAAATTAACAGAGGAAATAGCTATGGGTGCAGGTATTGAAATGTTGAAAATTGTCTTGCCAATCCAATCCTGATTAGGAAGAAATGCTGATTCTGTGACCACATTATTATCATAGGAATTGGCAATAACATTAGTAGAATACTGAGTAAGTGCGGAGGTTACAGAAGTTATTTTTACTGCCTCTGCCTGAGTATAAAAACAACCTGGGCTTTCTATCGCATCAGGAACACCATCATTATCGTCATCAATATCTATAAAATCTGCTTTTCCATCATTATCAAAATCTGAACAAAGATTTATACTTGCGGTCAAAGCATAAAAGTTATAATACGAAATGTAATTCACATTCCCAGATAATCCATTTTCAACAGAATCATTGAGACCGTTATTATTTGCGTCGGTACCATTAGGATTTAACTGGCTTCCACTAGGATTGCTGATTCCATAACTTCCACCAAAATTATTAGTGGCTCCAGGAGTAAACACATCCGTCGATGGACTAACGCCTGCCTCAATAAGATCGGAACAACCGTCACCGTCACTATCCAGATCCAAAAAATTTGGAATACCATCACCATCCTGATCACATACACTTATAGTTGCGGCTCCAACCGCTACTCTATCAATTACAAAATCATCAGCAGCTCCTCCTGAAATTGAGGGATAAAACAATAAATAATAATTTGCTGAAGAGGATGGAATGAAACTTCCGGTAAAGTTTACGTAACTAGGGATACTATTGTAAGCTGGCAGCGTATTTAAAACACCTGATAATAATATTTTTTCAGGCATTTTAGTATCTGCATTGTACAGTAGTACGATGTATTTATTGGCGGATCCTGAAGCGCGATTCCCCAGGTCAAAAGAAAAGTTATAGGTAGCTCCTGCAATTAATGGATTAGCCAGTTTATTTACGATGGGATGCTGAGGGTCCCCTTCCTGCAAAACAAATTGAAGTCCAGTGGCAGGATTTCCACTTTCGTACAGATCAAATAACCCGCCAGTTAATGGAGAATTAACCTGAGTTCCAGAGCCAACACCATAATTGTACACATCTCTGTTGTAGGGAACAGGAATGACAGTCGGTGTGAAAGATTCTGTAATCGGGAGCGCAGTAGTGGTAACCCCCACGTACCAGTTAGGTAACGCGTCGGCTGTACCTGAAAAGCCTCCATTAGCCCCCATATTCACAAAAAGATCCGGACATTCTACCTTATCTGGAATTCCATCATTATCATCATCCAGGTCATTGATATCTAAAACACCATCTCCATCTGTATCTGCACAAGCCTTAAAGTATGAGGCTAAGGCATAAAAACCATAGGTAGATGTGTAATTTACAATACCGTTACCATCAGGATCTACAGCATTAACCAGTCCGTCTCCATTGGTATCTATATATGGGAAACTGTAATTAGTGGTTTTATCCGTTGTTGCTCCAGATTCATAAGCATCACTGCAACCATCTCCATCGCTATCCAGATCCATGTGTGGAGGCGCAGCATCCCCATCAATATTTGCATCAACACAGGTTGCTTTAGGATAAGATGACGCTACATAAGCCGCTAAATTAAAATCGAAATATACTTCAGATGCATTTTGTGCAGCAACATTTGAAGCGGCAACACCTGTTATCCTGATGTATTTGTAAGCAGTGGTCGTATTGAGGGTTACTGGATATTTAATAGAGCTACTCACACTTACAAATCCATTAACGGTAGTATTGATGGCAGGCGTTTGAATGATTGCAGCTGATAAATCCATCCAATCAGAACCATTATTCGTATTTGAACCCTGTATTTTTGTCGTATTTGCAAATTGAGAAGTCGTATTAAACTGCAGATACAAAGCATCTATCCTTACGGGATGTACGAAAGTAAACAGGTACACATTAGCATTTTGGATGGATTGTGCGCTGGTAAAGGTTACTGCATTCACATTACTGACTCCATCCAGTAACTGGTTAAAATTACCATTGGTGGTGCTGAGGCCGGAAGATATCGTAAGACCGGAAGCCGGTTTAGCTCCCGTATTCCAGTCCGTGGCGGTATAAAAACAGGCTGGACTTTCTACTGCATCCGGAACCCCGTCATTATCGTCGTCAATATCATCCTGATTAATGACGCCATCACCATCAAAATCGTCGGTAGGGCCATATCGGAAACTTCCAATGTATGTTTTGAGGTCGTTAAGGACTGATTGAACTGCATTAAATCTAAAGCTTGAAAAAGCCTGAGACACAACAATAAGGGCAAGAAGGCACAGTAGGTAGAATTTCTTCATATAATTCTATTAAGATTCGGGATAATTTTAGGGTAAGGATAGCCGGTAGTGCTTTGCCAGAGGTCAATAATTATGATAGTTACCTTGTTGAGGAACCATAGCAATACGCAGCTTTTTAATAAAACCTAAAAACTGGACAACCAGCCATTATTTATTTGTCTGTAGTAAAATGACTCTGGAATAATTTGATTTGATGCGTTTTTTCATAGGGAGAGAATTTAGATCAATAGCAAAACTATCGGAAGAGTTTTAGATCTAAAATGGATAATCGTTAGAATGCAAAGATCACTCCATGAATAAACAAAAAAGCACTGTGAGTTGATTGGGTATTAAATTTTCCCTATCGGTAATTTAACGTAGAAGGTACAGCCCTTATCCTCATTGGTTTCCACCCATATTGTTCCCTGATGCGCGATAACGATCTGTTTTGATATGGCCAGCCCCAGACCGTGTGAGTTTTCACCACCTGTACCCGCCCTGCTTGCCTCTGTAAACATATCAAAAATTTTATCCTGCAAATCTGAAGGTATGCCAATCCCAGCATCCCGGATAAAGAAAACAACCATATCAAATTGCAGGTACATTCCTATTCGAATTTTAGCGCCAAACGGACTGAATTTTATGGCATTATAGATGAGGTTGCTGAATAAACGCCACATTTTTTCTTTGTTCACCATCATTTTCATCTCCATCACCGAAGTTTCGAGCAATTGTCCTTTTTCAGCAGCCTTAAATTTTAACAAACCGACGCATTGATTTAAAAACCTGCCCATTTCAACAGGTTCCTTTATCAGATCTTCGCTATCAAGATTCACATTTAACAAATTCTCAATCATTTCCATGGAATGCTCACTTAAATCTTTTAACAATTCAAGTACTTCAAGGTATTTTGGTTCCAGGTCCTGAGTGCTGAGCATTTCACTGACATTGATGGCTGCTGCAATTGGATTTCTCAGATCATGGGCCACAATCTTCATCATCAGCATAGTTTCCTTCTGACTTTGTTCAAGGGCTTTTAACATCATCTGCAAGTCGGAATTTTTTCTAACAATTTTTTCATTTACCAATTTCAGCTCCCTCCTGTTTCTCCATACCATAACCAATACCGATAAAGCGATCACAGAAATGGTGACAATTGCAATCAGATAGACTTCCTTTATATGGTTATTTTTGTCCAGTAGCACAATCTTAAATTCGAGTTCATTTGCCTTAATCGCAGCATCGATATTGTGCCTGTTGATCTTTTGAGTATTGCTGTCGATAGAATCTCTTAAATGATAATAATGACGCATATTGCGGTCTGCCTGCACATGATCCCTGGTTTTAGAAAAATACAACCATTTAAGTTCATAAAAGTCAACCTGACTGACTGAGGGAAAATTCCGAATGCCGCTATCTATTGAGCGCTGTAATTCCTTAAAAACCTCATTCGCCTGTTTATATTTTTTAGAGCGGATGTAAAGTCTGGCCAGCTTGATCATAGCTGTCCTGGCATCATTTAAATGGTCACCGGGCTGATAATTTATCTGGATACTGTTTTTCAGATAACTTTCAGCCAGTTCAAATTTATTCTGTTTCGCATAAACGCCACCCAAATTACCATAAACCACCCCTTTCACCGATTTTGCAAAAGCTGAATTCTTCTGATCATGCGGGAATTGTTCATCCACATACGCTAAGGTTTTATCATAGTAATAAATTGCACTATCCAGCTCATTTGCCCTTTCAAAACAAACTCCGATAGTATTGAGGTAACTCTGTCTCGACACAAATACAGGGTACCCGTTTAAATTCATTGTACAATTTTGGCTCAGAGAAAATGCCAATTTAAGATTTGGCAAGGCCTCTAAAAACCTTCCCTGCTTAAATCTTAGCACTCCAAGTCTATATCTGAACTCATAAAGGTCACAGCTATCCAGGTGCTCCTGTGCATATTCTCTTCCTTCATAATAAAATTTCGCCGCCTCTTCATGACTGTTTCCTGTAAACAGTAAGTCTGCTTTTAAGAACATTGCCGTAACGTATTTCAAGGGATGCTGGTCTTCATTTCCCTTTAACAGCGCTAATATACTATCCGCATATATATTGGCTTTCAGCATATCCGAATAGTTTTTTGCATAAAAATTAACCAAAAAGTTATACTTGCCGTATTTATCTAATAAGCTAAGGTCTCCAAGAGTTTGAAATGCGGAGTCAAGAAAAACCGGGACATATTCCTTCCCTGATGATTTATTCAAATCTTCCGCCTGTATCAAGATCAGGTTAGCTTTTGAGGAAAGGCTAACATTTTCATAGGAATTTGATGAGGTACAGGCAGGTAATAGAAAAATCAGGAAGAGGAATACAATAAAACAATACAAATAGCTATTGACGATAGACATGTTAATTTTAACCTATAAAAAAGACATATACTTGTTAAGTTCAGGACGATATGCACCAGAAACAGGTATCAAATGTTTCCTGATGATCAAGGTCTTACCTTCTATGGAATCTATCTTATTCAGGTTTACTATAAATGAGCGATGTACGCGTAAAAATGTATTTACTGGTAATTTAGGCCAAATTGACTTTAATGAAGAGTGGATGGAATACTCCTTTTCTCCAAGGGCAATTCTCACATAATCTCCAGTGGATTCAAAATATAAAATGTCCCTGAAGCTTAATTTTCTAACTACATTTGAATCCCGGATAAAGACAAATTCATTTGAACAATGATCCAAAATTTCAATGCTAGGCTTGAGGAGTTTTTTTGCTTTATCAACAGCGCCTATAAATCTGGATAATGAAACTGGTTTCAATAAATAATCTACTGCATTGAGTTCAAATGCTTCAACCGCATACTGGCTATTACAAGTGGTAAAAATAACAAGGGGATATCCGTTTTTTAAAATCTTCGCCAACTCCAGTCCATTCATCCCTGGCATTTGAATGTCTAAAAAAATGAGGTCGACCTGATCATTCAAAATTCTTTTATGCGCCTCTATTGCATTGTCACATTCGGCGACTAAAGTTAGTGCATCATCCAGCTCAATAAATTCTTTGATTACAAGTCTAAAAAACTTTACATCATCAACAATTAGGCATCTCATAGTGGTTTCTTTTGTGTACACGAACATAGTTAATTCAATATTCAATCCAAAAAAATTACATTAATTAGACAAATTATTTAGACTAATTCTTGATACTCTGCACAATAGAATTCATCCCCATATTCATCTACTATCATTTAAATGATACGAGGTTAGCAGTTATCTTATTTTGACCATGACTGCTTTTTGAAGAATTTTGTGCCTTCAATAATTAATAACAAAATGGAATATAGAAAGTTAGGAAATACTGCATTAGAATTATCGACAATCACCTATGGTGCTTTTGCAATTGGTGGTACGATGTGGGGCGGAAATGAACAAAAAGCGTCCATTGAAGCGATCCATGCCTCTTTAGATCATGGGGTAACCTCCTTAGATACTGCTCCTTTTTATGGCTTCGGATTGAGTGAAGAATTGATCGGACAAGCCTTAAAAGGAAAAGACAGAACTAAAGTTCAGTTATTGACCAAATTCGGTTTAGTTTGGGATGGTAGTAATCAGGGTAAAGGAGAACACTTTTTCGAAATCCCTGTAGATGGAAAGAATGTACCGATTTATAAGTTAGCCTCTAAAGCGAATATCATTAAAGAAGTAGAAGAAAGTCTGAAACGTTTAAACACCGATTATATTGATTTAATTCAACAACATTGGCCTGATGCAACTACCCCAATTGATGAAACGATGGAGGCTATGGAGCGCTTAATTCAACAAGGTAAGGTTCGTGCAGCAGCAGTCTCAAATTATAGTCTGGACCAATTGAAAGAAGCCGGAAATACCTTTATACCGGCAGCAAATCAAGTGGCTTATAGTATGCTGAACCGCGGAATCGAAAAGGATCTTGTGCCTTATACCCTGGAAAACAACATCGGGATCATTGTATACAGTCCTATGGAACGTGGTTTGCTTTCAGGTAAATATTTCCAGAATGAAAAGTTAAAAAGTGACGACCATAGAAATGGATACTTTGGACAGTTTGACCTGAACAAGGTGGAAACATTCCTGAACAACATTCGTCCGATTGCAATAGCGAAAAATGCGAGTCTGGCGCAATTGGCATTACGATGGACTACTTTACAGAAAGGCATTACCATCGTGTTGGCCGGAGCAAGAAATGCAGCACAAGCCATTGCCAACGCACAAGCGATGAGCTTTGATTTAAATGCAGAAGAGTTAAGTTTCATCGAAACTGAACTGAATAAGATCTAAGTCCTACTGTCCCCATTACTTAAAACACTAATGGGGCAGTTTTATACCTACTGGCAGACCTGTCCAAAACGTTTTTTATCCAGGCTTCCCGGGTAGGTGTTCCAGCTTTTCCTTGAGCACCTGATATTCTTTTTCCAGTATTTTAAAAGCCTTGTGCGTTGGTCTATTGCCATATTCGTCTCTAAGCTGGCTCAAATAACTGGCTTCCACCTGATCAAAACGCTCTTTTACCTGCTGGTACTTCTTTTCCTCATTTTTTTCGTTTTCAGTTTTAGCCTCACCGTTTAAATTACCAAGGTAGACACTGTCGGAAACCCTTTCTCCATCTGCAGAGAGGAACGCAATATAGGGTTCGATCTGCTGTTTCAGTTGCTCTTCCATCAATGGAAGGAAACATTTTCCTTCAGCTCTTCTGGCGATATTCAGGTATTCCCGGCCTCTTCCTTTTTCCGGAAAACAAAGCATCACCATCACACTATCATTGTGTTGTAATTCATAGCTATGGGTCGGATCCCAGCTGATTTCCAATCCGCCTGCTACCTTAACGATTTTTAAATCCCGGGTTGCAGGCATGCTGCCTTCGCTCAGTTTAACTTTTGTATAATCTACACTGATATTGGGATATTCACCCTTTAAAGCGTGTTTTTTCAGGTAAGAGGTGGCCAGGTTGTGTGCATTGTGCACTGTCCCTTTGGCCTGTAAGCCGAATCCCAATTTGATAAAGCCGGTCATACGGCTCAGCAATTTCATGGTGACAGACATTTTTTGGTAATTGGCCAGTTGAAGTAAACTGGGATTGCCTTTATGGCCAATCAAGCGGACTACCGGTTGCCCATTGAGCATATAATAAACCAGATTGCCTACTTTTCCTTTGAAGTGGCCATGTGGGCCGTTTACAGCTATTGCCATATGAGCGTCGTTAATGGTTTAGTGTTCAGTTAACTATCGTTCGAGATGAACTGTATGAAGATAATAAAAAACTTTATAGTGATCAGTAAAAGAGGCTATATTTTTTTAAGGAAGATTCAATCACCTAATGGGTTTATTAAAGAGGCTGATTGGGCTATAAGCTATATTAGGCCCTATCAACCTCCAATAATCTATCGAGTAATACTCACTTAAATATAACCTCAGTAGGAAGGCATATTCTAAGGACTAAGGATTCAGGGAAAGGGAATATTGGATTTAAGCAGAAATGAGCTTCATGCCAAAGTATAGAAAGCAAAAAGGCTAACCGGTTTAGGGTTAGCCTTTGTCTTTATGCTGATTATCGATTACGCTGCTGGTACCTTTTATATGAGATAAAGGCCAATACAAAAATCAAGGCTACGGTAACATACACCCAAGATGGGATTGGAACAGGATCACCCTGTGCATAAGAATGTAATCCGGTTAAATAATAATTCACACCAAAATACGTCATAATAATCGTTGAGAAGCTCAACAGCGACAATAAATTGAACAGATATTTACTTCTTAATCCCGGAATCAAACGCACGTGGAGTACGAAAGCATAAACGATGACAGAGATAAAGGCCCATGTTTCTTTAGGATCCCAACTCCAGTAACGTCCCCAGCTCTCATTAGCCCAGATACCGCCCAGGAAAGTACCAACGGTTAGTAAAAACAGTCCTACAGTTAAGGACATCTCGTTCACAATCGTCAATTCTGTGATCGAAGATTTCACTTTTGCAGCAATCTTATTGTTGTCAATTATGTATAAAACCAACACCACGGTTCCCATCAGGGCACTCAGTCCGAAGAAACCATAACTTGAAGTAATAATAGCAACGTGAATCATCAACCAATAAGACTTAAGCACTGGAACCAAAGGCGTAATTTGCGGATTCATTTGTGATCCACCATGCGCAAATCCCATTAAAATCACGGCAATCAAACATCCTGCAGCAGGGATAAACGCATTACTGTTTCTATACATTCCAAGCCCCGATAATACCCCAATCCAGCTGATAAACAATACCGCTTCATAACCATTACTCCATGGCTCATGCCCAGAGATATACCATCTTGTAGCTAAACCAAAACCTTGAAGGAAGGCAGCGACACTGATTAAAATCAATACGAAGGTGACCAGTTTATCTAACATTTTGGAGTTCTTAAACAATTTGAAGAATGCCAATCCAAGGATTACGGCACCTAACATTGCATAAGTAATCATCAGGTTTAAGAAGATGTTCCATGAGTTATAGCTCACTTCCCAGAACACCTTTGTATCCGAAGGCATCACGTCTTTACCAAATTTTAACTGAATATCTTTGATTTTGTCTAAAGCTGCATTCGCTGCATCCCAATTTCCAGTTTGCTGTCCATCTTTAATACTTTTTGCATAGCGATCAATTGGGTTTAATTCTCCTACCAGCGCAGATCCAGGCACCGCGGATGGCATAGCAATCCAGGTATTATTGGCATCATCTGCAATAGGGAATATGCGTAAATACTGACCGTTAATCAAAGCCTGCATGGCCTGCAACTTATCATTCAGATCAATGATTTCTTTATCGTAATTATTTTGCTCTGCTGGTTTTTTAGCGAAAGCCTTTGAGTAGTCGTCTTTTAAGATAAACTGAAGGGTTCCATCTTCCCCTACCTTTAGCAGGTTGATCATAGAAGTATAACCATCTTCATTGGCCTTAACCGCCTTTAACAAGTCCGGACCACCTTTAGCACCTATTTTTATCAGGGGCACATTTACCCAAAGAAAAGGAGTTGTGGAAACAGAAAGGAAAAACTGGTTGGCATTTAAGCTGTGGAAACGATCTTTACGATGTAGTTTTCTTAGAATTTCCAGGGCCATTGTATTGATTGGCTCTACCCGTCCGTCAATATTTTGTACAGGCAAATGACCAAATTTATCGGCATGCGCCAGGTCGATTTTTATAGTGGAAGCAAACTGTACAGGATCTACCGATTTTGCAGAAAGTAACATTTGCATTTCTGCTTTTGTTGGTTGTGCATGGTTGTGTGCCTGAGTAGCTGGCACGGAATGGTCATGACCATCACCGGGAGCATGGTTATGCCCATCATCAGCGGAGTGATCGTGCCCATCACCAGGAGCATGGTTATGTCCGTCACCAGGGGCGTGATTGTGCCCATCATCTGCTGGCATGGTTGCCTGAGGTTTAACAAGCCCAGGTATTGCATCAGAACCGTTCTTACCATGCATGTCTATCTTCTGACTAAATGCTGCTCCTACAGGAAGGAATAACAAAGCGATCAAAAGAGATTTTGATTTTGCAGATTTTGAAATGGCCCTCAATTGTTCGTTTAACTTAGAGAAATGCGTGCCTTTCCAAAACAAGGTTACAAACATACCCAGGAATAATAAAGTATAACCGATATAAGTTACGTTAGTACCCAGCTCATCATGATTTACAGAAAGTACTGTTCCTTTTTCGTCATCATCAAAGCTAGCCTGGAACAAACGATAACCCGCTTTGTCCAGGACGTGATTCATGTATATTTTGTATGGGGTATCTTGTCCGCCGTCCTGAATTAACACATCAGAAGAATAAGATGCAGGGCTATTACTGCCCGGATATTTCTCCATTTTGAAATCTGTCAGTTTAATAGAAAATGGGGTTTTATAAATTTTAGAACCGTAAGCCATAGAAATTCTAAGTCCGCCAATTTCACTCTGGTGTTGAAAATTAGTGATTCCCTTTCCTCCATAAAAAGAAACAGTATCCACTGAATTTGCAGTAGTCACCTGTACTTTAACCAGGTCAAGATCATGTTCATTTTTGGTCTTGTCGCCTTCAAAATAGATGATATCACCAGGAATAGCCGGTTCAGGAATTACAAAAGCCAGGTTTCCAAAAGTGTATAAACTTCTTAGGTTAAATGCCTGTCCTGGAGTATCAGCAAGTACAGGTTTCTTCTCCTGAGTGGCCATAATCATATAATCACCAGGAAAAGGGCTGGCAATTTGTAAAGCACCATTCGGGGCATCTGAAAGGTTAATGGCACCAGGAGTTTCTTTGTTATAGCTGACCAGCATGTTATTTATCAGCTGTACTTTTCCTGTAGGCACATATTTATTTACACGCTTTCCATTTTCTAAAACCACCATATGTAGGGTCGGCTTACCTGTTGAATTGCGCACAAGAGAGTCCTGAGCTCTGGCATAAAAGTCGATTACTTTAACTTTCACCCTTTGACCCTGGTAGTCATACTCTCCTTTAAAAGTCTTTTTGAAAGGCTTTAGATAACCTGGGATGCGGTTTCCGATTAAAATCGCTGGTTGATCATCATAGGCCAATGCCTGATCATCTTTTCCGATCTGCATCTTAAAGAAGGTCGCATCAGAAACGATTTCATCGCTGGATTCCCCTTCTCTGATGTGCATAGAACCTTCGAAACTCACATATCTGGTAATGTAGCCACCAATAAAAATCACTACAAAGGCAAGGTGAAACACCAGTAAAGGCCATTTTTTACGTTGGGTCAATTGGTATCTGCCAATATTTCCAATAAAATTGAGCACCAAAATCACCATCACCAATTCAAACCACCAGCAGTTATAGATTAATGCTTTGGCGACAGCCGTACCATAATCGTTCTCCACAAAGGTGGCCATGGCCATGGAGAAAGCGTATAACAATAACATCGCACCCATCATTCGGGTGGAAAAGAGGATCTTGCCTAACCTTGTAATCATTCGTGTTTTTTTCTTTTTCTTTTGTACCAGTATCTTCACCGGGTAAGGAGTTGTTCCTTATAAATTCCGACAAAGATGACCCGAGAGTTTCAGAAAAATGAGGCTTAATCATATTATGGCAAAAAAAAGACGAAACTCCTGCAATTTTACTCCACATTACGTTAAATCAAATTCTTGTTCTATATTGGCAGGGATAAAATTGCGACTGGATAATTGAGTAGCATATCATTAAAAATAAACATGAGTATAAGAAAGCGCATATTTGCCACAGTCATATTGGTATGGAGCTTATGCCTCATGCAACATGTCTCTGCTGCTGAATTCAGGAATGAGCTTCCCGCTTTCTTTGGCAGTACTTATGTTCAGGCAGAGCTATTGGAAGAGCTGCCATCTGAGATGGCCTACACTTCGGCGGTTAAAAAGATGAAATACTTTCAGCCTCGTCTTGGCAACCTCCATTCCATTGTAAGTCCTATCCTGCCTCAAAACGCAACAAAAATTGCTGTGGCGCCATGGAACTGGCCTGCCCATGGAGAATACTCCTTCCTTTTTAGGTTAACTCCCTTTTAGATTTCATCAAAATCGATTTAAATGCATTGTTTAATAAAAAACTACCGGATCCTCTTTTGGATTACCGGCATCAAAACTGATGTGCATATGCTGAAAAATTATTGTGATATCTATTGAGAACTAAAAAATAAAAATTGAGTTATGAATTGCCCAAATTGCCAGGAAACCCTATTAATGACCGTAAGAAATAATGTAGAAATTGATTATTGCCCAAAATGCCGTGGCATTTGGTTAGACCGTGGTGAACTGGATAAATTATTAGCTCATGAAGCTGACAAAGGATCTTCCAACAAGGATAGTCGCGCTTTCCGACAAGATGATCAGGAGAAATCCTACCGCCATGAAGGTTATAGACAAGAGGGTTACCGTGGACAAGACCAACGTCAGCATGATTCAGGCTACCCTAAAAAGAAGAAATCCTTTTTAGAGGATCTTTTTGATTTCTAATCCGCTTCTTTTGCTCCTTTTAATCGTTAATATTACCTGATACAAAATCAGCAAATCCCTGTTCTCCGGAATGGGGTTTTGCATTCCAAAAACGAAGCCTTTCGTTATTCATTTGTCAATTTTCCTTTACAATCACAAATGCAGCAATCAGTGTATCAATAGGTTTCAATTTCAGACTGCCATTCCGGTTAAAAATCAATCAGTAAAACCAGACATCCTGTTTCAAATTTGCCCAAAAAGACTAATTTTGAAACATAAGAACCATATTTAGAGCAAGCGTAAACCTAGATTATTTTCTTCGATGTAATTGTAGAAAATATGATTAAAAAACTAAAACCATTTATAAATGAGTATGATCCAAGAAGCTGATATGCTAAGTGCCCATAATCTTAGTTCAGCAGATTTTAAAGCAAGAAACCTTAATTACGTAGAGCTGTTAAACATCAGCGCAGATTTTGAATCAAAAAAAGCTGCTTATGACGAAATTGGCAGTGGAGTTGTGAAAATTCTTTTCAAATTTGATGCGGTGCATGCCATTAAGTATGAGATCAAAAATTCGGAAGAATTGATGCAACAACTGATCAATTACAAACAACAAAACCCGGATGTGGTCATTGACCTGAACAATTATGAAAGTCTGATTGAAAATTTAATCAGTATCAGAATCATCCCATTGTTCAAATCTGACTGGTCAAAAATTCATGATAATATTGTGGATCATTTTGTGTTGATGGATAAGGTTACAGCAAATGTAAGAGCAGAAGATACAGCGAGTACAACCAAAGAGTTTACTGATAAAGGATGTAACTTAATCATACATGCAGATGGCTACAGATCTGTAGATTATATCATTAAAACTGCACCTAGCAAAAAAGAATACAAAGTAGCAGTTCAGGTACGTAGTATTTTTGAAGAAGGATGGGCTGAAATTGACCATAGTGCACGTTATCAATACCAGATGGATGGACAGATCCTTAATGAGTTTTCAAAAACAATGAACAAACTCGCTGGTGGTGCGGATGAAATGGCTGAATTTATCCATGGATTAAAAGCTTATTTATTAGAAAAAGAAAACCTGGTATTGCAACAACAGCATTTAGTTGAAGAACAGGAAGCCCTCGTAAAAGAGCAGCAAAATCAAATTGAAGATTTGAAAGCGGCACTCGCTAAATCTCAATTAGAATTAGAACTAGAGAAAAAACCAGCGATTACTGATAGCAATGAACAGCTGAGCAATAAGGGTTCAGAAGGTATGTTGGGTAAGCACATCATTGAAGATTTAGCCAAAACCGCAGCCAATGTGGGTGCTGATGCCATTGCACCTTCAGCAGTTCAGGCCGAACAAATGGAAACCATAACTGAGGAAAATCCTGCAAAATCAGAGGAAAAACCTAAAATAGCCAAGAGCAAAGCAGATAAACCAAAAGCGGTTAAGGTCAAAGAAGAAAAAGTTAAAGAAGAAAAGATCAAAGAGGAAAAGCCAAGGTTAGAGATGGCTCCTCCTGTTGTAGAGGATTTATTTGGACAAACCCGAATTCCTGATGCAGCTCCTTTGAAACCTTCTACCACAAACGCATAAACGCGATTCTGTGCAGGGATCAATGAAATTGATCTCCAATATTCATTAATATGAGCGTATGATATAGCAGAGGCTTTCCGAATGACGGAGCTGCCTCTGCTTTTTCTTATACCTTAATATTTCCGCAAACGTTTGTGTAAACATCAACCACAAGAATCACCATTTTAATCAAGTTATTTGGTTAAACAACTAAACACACAATGAAATTAAATCAACCAAATTGTAAAACCAGTCTGGCCACAGTCTTATTGATTGCAGCCGGACTCTCAGGCTTTGCCCAAAGTAAAACCTTCAAAGAGGTTTTTACTGTTCCAGCCAACAAAGCTTACATTGAACCATTTACACCTGGCGACCGCGGTGTTTCCGTACCTGTCGGCTATCCGGAAGACAAGGGTATTGTTTCCAGGTGGAGCGACAAAAGTAAAAGCGTGGTCTGGTACCTTTATCAGAAAACTGGTCAGTATGATTTTTACTTTGACCATACTGTTGATCAGGGGAAAAAATTAAGTTTCGAATTGATCATTACGCCTATTACAACTCTCAATGATTTTAAAACCATTCGTAAAAAATTAACTTTTACTGGAAACGGACAAGCAAATTCACTGTTTGCCGCCAACATCACGGTACCCAAAACCGGTTATTTCCGATATGAACTGAAACCTGTTAGTGCCCCACAATCTGCAATAAAAATAAATGCATTAACTTTTAAATCACTAAAGGAAGCCGGACAAGTGAATCAGACAGATTACCAATCCTCTCCTTCTGTCCATTTGAGTTTTAGCAGTACACAGCCTACGACCAAATCCTACAATTGGATCTACCAGGAAATTATGGTTCCAAAAGGTGGCGATCCATTGGCAACCTATTACATGAGCTTAGGTTTCTACCGTGGCTACATGGGTATACAAACAAATTCTGATTCAGAACGCAGGGTGCTTTTTTCTGTATGGGACAGCAAAGATGCAGAAAACGATAAAACCATTACTGAGCATGATTATGTCTCATTTGTAGACAAGGATAAATCAACAACTGTGAATACCTTTGGTGGTGAGGGGACTGGTGGACAATCTTATGTGAAAACGGCGAACTGGAAAAGCAATGAACCCGTTAAGTTTTTAATGAATGTTTTGAAACAAGACAACAATTCAGTGGTTTTATCGGCATGGTACAAGCTGGAAGGTGAAGACTGGAAATATGTTGCTACCTGGAGAGCACCGAAAGAACAACGAATGTTTGATGGTTACTATTCTTTCCTGGAAAACTTCGGTTATACCAATGGTCAGATTCGAAGAGAAGCCTACTACTATAATGCCTGGGGCATGGAAGACCAGACTGGAAAGTGGGTAAACTTCAATAAAGTGAGGTTCTCTAATACAGATGGCAAACCAGGGCAGCGTATTGATTTCGAACAAGGGGTTTCTAAGAAATATCCGGATATGTTTTACATGTCTTCCGGTGGATATACTCCTACTTTGAAAACAGCCAATATAATCCCTGTCTCAACAAAACAAATGGATCTTAATTTAAAACCATTTGAGGAAAGAGTAGCTACCGCATTGAAAAATGAAGAAAGCAACAACAAGGATTTCAAAACGAAGAAATAATATATTTTAGAAAGCAGGGCTAAAATATTGGTCCACAAATATTCAAAAAGTCTCATAAATGAGACTTTTTGCTTTATCCCAAACATCAGGACAGCTGTACAATTCGCCTACTCTGGGATTTCCAAAATGATCTTACCTAAATGCCGGCTACTTTCCATCAACTCATGCGCTTTACCTGCTTCTTCCAATGGAAAAACTTTAAAAATACAGGAAGTATACTTTCCTTTTGAAAACATAGGCCAGACCTTTTCCAAAATATCCTTCGTCAAGGCTGTTTTAAATGCTACATCCCGATTCCTTAAGGTGCTTCCCATAATACTCAGTCTTTTTCGCATCATTTGCATAATGTTTAAAGACACCATATTTCCTTCCATTGCATTGATGTACACCAATCTGCCCTCTGGTTTTAAAACCTCTATATTCTTTTGAAAATAGGATCCCCCAATCATGTCCAGCACTACGTCAACTTGTTTTTCCTTTAATTCCTGTTCAAAATCATGGGTTTTATAATTGATAAAATCATCTGCCCCTAAATCCAGACAATATTGTCCTTTTTCTTCTGAACCTACAGTAACCAGAACTTCTGCTCCAAAATATTTTGCCAATTGAATGGCGGTACTGCCGATCCCACTACTGCCCCCATGGACCAATAACGTTTCATTGGCTTGTAAACGACCACGCTGAAAGACATTGTTCCAGACTGTAAAAATTGTTTCAGGCAGCGCGGCAGCTTCAAAGAAGCTTAAGCCATCAGGAATAGGGAGGCAATGTCCGGCCTCGACTTTTACATATTCCGCATAACCTCCACCCGCTACGAGTGCGCATACCCGATCATTCATTTTCCATTGTTTTACATTTGCGCCCAATTCTTCAATCAGACCTGCCACTTCTAAACCTGGAATATCCTGAGGAGCATCTGGGGGCGGCGGATAACTCCCTTTTCGCTGGAATACATCGGGCCGATTCAGTCCTGCTGCTTTAACCCGGATCAACACCTCATTTTCATTAATTAGCGGCTTTGTTCTCTCCTCAGTTTTTAAAACCTCTGGTCCACCAAATGAAGTAATTACAATTGCTTTCATGCGCATGCAGGCAACATTTATCCTGCCAAAACTCAAGCAGTTCATACCATTTCGATTAAAATAAAGAAAAACCATTGTAAAAGCTGTAGAAAAACAACTTACTATGCACTAAGATTTATTTATTTCAGATTGACCAAAACAACTTTGTATTTAAAGTGTTATCACATTCTATCACTTTTTTTAAAGCCCTTCTATTACCATAGTATTTAAGTGCAAAATTTCACAACTCACCTTTCAACTACCGAAAATGGAAGATACAGTTCAACAACAAATCAGGTTATCACTGCTTCAGATGGCATTGGATAACGCCGTAACTATTGAAGACTATGAAGAATGTCAACAGTTAATAGGCATGGAGCTTTTGAAAGACGTCCAAAACCCTATAACGGCAACCTTAGTGGAAGCTAAATAACAGTCCTACAGCTCCGCTGTAATTTTTAACACCTCAATTCAGGCAACTTTCATCCCTATTCATTTTCCCTACAATTGATGCCTTCAAATTCCTGTATTTAAGCCCTGTGCTTTATACTACTGCGGCCCTTATTACAAAAGGCTTGATTTATTTATTTACATCTGTTTAGAAGAAAACTCAATTTCTTATCTCCTGAAAGTATAAATAACCAAAAAAGCACATATATTTGAGCACAAATTTTACAATTATATTTATATGGCAAAGGCATCTGAAATTAAAGTAGGAAATATTTTACGTTTCAACGGCGAACTGGTAACAGTTACGGAAATTTTACATCGTACACCAGGTAAAGGTGGAGCATTCTACTTAGGTAAGTTTCGCAATATTAAAACAGGAAAAATTGTGGAAGCCCGTTTAGGAACTGATGAGCAAGTTGAAATTTGCCGTGTAGAGACTAACGACTACCAATACTTATATGAAGAAGGCGATTATTTTGTAGTAATGGATAATGAGTCTTTTGAGCAGTTTAGCGTAGCTAAAGAATTATTTGGTGAATCTGCAAAATTCATTAAAGAAGGAATGAGCGTTATTGTTTCTTTTGAAAGTGAAGAACCAATTATGGCTCAGGCTCCGAATTTCGTAGAGCTATTGGTTACTTATGCGGAACCAGCTGTTAAAGGTGATACTTCTTCTGGTGCTCAGAAAATGGTCACTACAGAAAATGGTATTGAATTAAGAGTACCATTGTTCGTAAATGAAGGCGACAAATTAAAAGTAGATACGCGCACAGGTGAATATGTGGAGCGTGTGAAATAAGATATTTCATTTCAAAAAAAAAGGGTGCCTGAAGGCACCCTTTTTTTTTGACCTTTTTTATGATTGGTATCAAAAGAAAAAGTCCAGTTCTCCTATCCCAAGGTCTACTTTTAAGTTAAAAATTCTGGATGGCTATACTGCTAAATTTGAGGTCGAAGGTGCTAGAAACGCAGCATCTGTGTTGTTTATACAACCTAATGGAAATTTCAAAGCGACACGAAAAAACAAATAAACCAGACATTCAGATAAAATACACAAACCACTCATTAATAAATCAATGTATTTATTAATGAGTGGTTTTTTTTAATTTCTAAACCTATAGGAAATGGCCATGAGTATCAACAACACTGCAGTAAATCCAAACGCGATAGGTAAGGAAAAAGAATAAGCGATGAAGCCAAGGATGGCTGGCCCTGCCAGCTGTCCGGCGTAACCAATTGTGGTGATCACAGGTATCGCTACTGTTGCAGGAACATCTTTCAACTTCCCTCCCTCACTGATAAACACCGGGACAATGTTGGCTGCACCTAAGCCCAATAAAACAAAACCAAGGATTGTCGTACTTAACCATGGGCTAAATACGGCCAGTAAAATTCCAAAAGCAGCCAGTAAACTTCCGGCTACCACTACAGTTTTCCCATCAAACTTAGCCACCAGTTTATCGCCGGTTAAACGCATAAAAGCCATGGCTATTGAAAACGCAGCATAACCTATTCCAGAAAAGCTTTCCGTAACCCCGCGACTTTCTCTAAGGAACAATGCGCTCCAATCCAACATCGCCCCTTCGGATAAAAAGACTGCAAAACACATTAAACCCAGGAATAGTACAGAAGCTGTAAACCATGAAGCAGGTTTATCTGTGGAGGCCACTGAAAACTTCTGTACAGCAAATTTCTCGGTAGCCTGATCAAACAATGAGTTAAAATTTAAGGACACAATGAGCACCAATAAAATAGCGATCGTAATTGCGGCGACTACCGGTTCCAATCCTAACCTCATGAGAAATCCCAAACCTAATGAACCCAATAAGCCTCCGACACTAAATAAACCATGTAAAGAGGACATGATTGGTTTTTCAGACATATTCTCCACCTGGACTCCATGGGTGTTCATTGCCACATCTACGATCCCTACTGCTGCTCCAAAAATAAATAGCGCAATTCCCATTTGAAGCGTGGTATTACTGAGCATTAACAAGGGCAACATTACCGCCATCAGCAAAGCAGCACATAAGATCACGACCCTGCTGCCAAAGCGATGAGACAGAAAACCACTGATAGGCATCATAGAAATGGCTCCTGCACCCAGGAGCAACAGCAATAAACCCAAATTCGCATCATTTAAGCCTAGCCTTTCTTTAGCATAAGGTACCATTGGAGCCCAACTTGAAATGCCCAAACCACAAACCAGAAAGATAAATTTAGTTGCCCTTTCGGCTTTAAGTGTTTTCTTTAAATCATTTATCATAAATGCAAAGTAAAGCAATATTCTGCAATAATTTGCAACAATTAGATGTATAGTTGCAAAACTATACAAATAGGCCGCTTCAAACTAGATTCCAGATACAGCTTAGTTCTGCATTTGCAATGTGCCGGACAAAAATCTCCCTAGCTGATCATAACCCATTGCATTTGGGTGCAAACCATCAGAGAATAGGGATTCGTCGATGCGTTTCTGAGGATTCAGGAAAATCCCTGATGCATCTACATATCTTAAATCTTTAAGGGCAGCCATTTTTGCGATTTGCTTGTTCAACTTAGAAATCCTGGCCTCCATGCCTTTTCTGGGTAGAATCCCCAGCAGCATTAATTTTGAATTTGGTTGCTTTTCCCTGATCGTTTCGACCAATAGTTTTAAGCCTGCTACAATCTCTTCATCGGAATTGATTTCCAGGTTATTGGTTCCGATCATCAATAGGATTTGTTGTGCACTGAAACCATCCAATTCTCCATGCTGAACCCGCCATAGAACATTTTCTATACGATCCCAACCAAAGCCCATATTTATTGGATTGCTTTTGCCAAAGTACTTTATCCAGGAATCATTGCCATTGACTCTTGGAGCAGCAGGTGCTCCTCCCCAGTAATGCGTGATAGAATTTCCTATAAAAACCAGCTTAGGTTGCTGCTCCGCGGCATAGGCTAGAACTTGTTGATGTCTGCTTTCCCAATCGTAAGTATTGGCATCTCTACGCTGGGTAACAGGAATTGTGGTAGATACCCGACCATTACGCTCTTTAAATATATTTTTAATCTTTTTCTCGTAAGCATTCGCATAATTCATCATTCCAATATCATTCGGATGCACACCATCTACCGTGCTTTCAATGTCATGGCCAATCTCCTCTTTAGACAGCAGGTACAAATTTTTAATGTTCGCCTTTCTTAAAGAGTCGAACGTATTTCGAAGTACACCGTTGACCGTTTCATAAGCTAATTTACGGATAGGTTGCATCTCCGCCTCTGTAAAACCCTCATGTTCGGTCAGCAAAATAGGCACAGCCGGTCTTTTAGACTGAATCTGATGAACTGCATCCACAATTCTTTTACTCAGCATTGCATTGCTCATTTCTTTGGAAATCAGATTGGGCAAACAATCTAAAACATAAAGTTTCGCATCAATCTGAGTAATATAGTCGAGCACTTCAGGTTCCAGTTTACCATTTCCAGAAAAGCCGAGGTTCAGCATGGGCCTGTCCAGCTTTCTTCCAAGAATGGAAGTCCAGGCCAGCCCAGGTCTGCTGGCACAAGCACCCTGGGCTATTGAAGTGCCATAAACTACAATTGGTTTTTCTTGTATGGAGACCGGGACAGGCTTAAAGCTGGCTGCTGTTGGAACTGCCACTTCCAGCCATTTCACCGAATTATAAAGTGGCAGATATAAACGGTATTCCCGATCCTGAACATGACCATCTTTACCTGATATATTCAAAAAACGGTATTTAATGGTATCTCCGAAAGCATAATTACCAGCACACCATAACCATTTACCATTGACATCTTTCACATAAAGATCCAGACCACTTACACCTGTTGCAGGCATATGTGGCATTTGGATAGCCCCCGATACTGTATATTTAACAACGATTTCTTCTGCATTGGTTTTGAACCTAAGCTGAAGTCCGGCGCTATTTTCTGCCAGATTCCAAACGGCTTTTCGCAGCCTGGTTTCTGCTGAGGCAGGTAAACGGTCGTAATCACTTTTATAGCCATTTGCCCATCCTCTGCCTTGAATTACATTCAGGCTGTCTGTTGCCGGATTCCAGGACTTAAATGCTTTATTTTCCTGTGCCATACCAGATTGGTTGGCGAGATTAAGGGTTAATAAGCTGACCGCAATCAATATCCAATTTTTCATGTGTTTTGTGCTTACGCAATTTGAGCCTCAATTCCTATTTCCAGTCTACTGCAGAAAAGGCGATTTCTGAATAGTTGTCCTTTTCAAATAACACCCCTATCTTTTTTTCGCTTAGTTTTAACAGATCCGAATAAGCTGCATAAGCGATATTGGGCTGACCTGCTCCCTGATAAACAGGAATCTTTCTTGCCCAGGTTTTTCCATCATCAAAACTGATGCGCAGCGTTAACTGATCACGCTGTCTGGTATCTGCAGCATTACAAAATGCCAATACATTTTTTCCCTTCTTTTCAGCGATATTGAGGATGCTCCCCTGACAAACCGGATCGATCAGCACCGGGTCAAAATAGGTGTTATCCCAGCTTGCCCCACCATCACTACTGATCGAAACAATCCTTTCTTTTTGATCACCTTTCTGATTTCTACTGTTCATCATCAGCCTTCCTCCGGATAGTTCCGCAGCCATAGACTCATTACTTCCAGGGAGATCCAAACTATTACCTAATTTAAAAGTTTGTCCGTGGTCATCTGTATAATAGCCATGTGCCACATAATGTTCTGCTCTGGCTTTCGGAGCTCCGGCAGTATGATTGGCTGCAACGAACATTCTTCCTTTATACTTCCCAGATTGAAACTGCATTGCATGACCTGGGGTATTGGCATAGTATCTCCAATCCTCCTTGAAATTGTATTGTGGATCCACAGCAGGTTGATTAGGGCGGTGTACCTGGGTGGTGATATCTACTTCTTCTGACCAGCTCTGGCCCCCGTCGGTTGAGGTTTTATATTTACATCTTTTTATTCCTTTGCCATTAATGATTTCCGCTTCTCCATGATCTCCGGTATTGTAAAAAAGGAAAATCCTTCCTTTTGGAAACCTTGGATCAGTTAAGTCCAGCACCGGGGCAGGATTACCCAGTTGAAGGTTACCAAATTCCGCAACCACTTGTAAATCGGACCAGGTTTTCCCCTGATCCTTACTACTTTTCATGACAATATCTATGTCGCCAAAATCTCCTGCATTGTTCACTCTTCCTTCGCAAAAAGCGAGTATGGTTCCATCCTTTAAGCCAATCATTGCCGGAATCCGAAAGCTCTTATATCCTTCTTTCCCTGAGACAAATACAGGATGGTACTTTTGTTGTGCATTGAGCTGTAAGCATAGCAGCAATGCGATGCTCATCATGAGTAATTTTTTCTTGTTCATTTGTGTGTTTAGCTATTGTTTGGTGCTGGTTAAGGCATTGCTACCGGTTTTCCTGTGCTTTTAAGCATCGGCATAGGCGCCTCCCATTTTCTCAATTTTGCAGCGAGTAAATCCGACAATTCCTTTATCCTTTCCGGGTTTGATAAAGCGAGATCCTCTAATTCTCCGATATCTGATTTGAGGTTATAAAGCTGCTTACTACCATCCCTCATGTTATAGATCATTTTCCAGTCTCCTTTTCTAATCGCCGATTTATAGTTGATCCCAGGTCCGTCTTTCGCAATCCATTTGTTAGGCGTATGCCAAATTAGCACACGCTCGTTATCCTGCTCATCTGGATTATTTAAAATAGACACCATACTTTTGCCATCCAATTCCTGAATGGTCCTATAATTCTTCAGACCTGCCATTTCCAGAATGGTTGGGAAGAAATCTTCGATGATCACATATTGATTTGCGGTAGTACCCGCTTTCACTACACCAGGCCATTTCACCAACATTGGCTCACGGATACCGCCTTCGTTTATAGAGCCCTTACCTGCTTTCAAAGGAAGGTTTTGTGTATGTATTGCACCTCCTCTTGGGGGTGTCAGACTTAGTCCGCCATTGTCGCTCATGAACATAATAATCGTATTTTTGTCCACCTGCTTTGCCTTCAGATAATCCATGATATCCCCCAGACTTTTGTCCATTCCTTCCAGTAAAGCCGCATATTTGGCTTCCTGAGGGTCCAGTCCTTTATCGATATATTTCTGATAAAAGCGTGGATCTGCCTGTAATGGATCATGAACTGCATAATGTGCCAGATTCAAATAAAAGGGCTGTTTGTTTCTGATCGGTCCTTCCATTGTTTTCATGGCTTCCTGAGTCAATGCTTCTGTCAGAAAGGTTTCAGATCCATAATACTCTTCCAGATCCGGCACTGACTGCATGCTGTTCTTACCGGGCTTATTGCCATAATAATCTGCAGCAAAATAACTTTGTGGGTGACCGGCGGCATGGCCGGCAATGTTTACTATAAAGCCCAGGTTATATGGACTGGCACCTGGTGTACCTACGGAAGCCCAATGAGCCTTCCCCACATGAATGGTAAAGTACCCTGCATCTTTTAGCAGTTGCGGATAGGCTGTGGCATGGATGGTATTTGGAATACCTGCTTTAGGGCTCAAACCTGTATAATTCCAATTTGCAGGCGAGAACTGTTCATCAGGATTATCGGAAGATACATTGAGTTGTGGAGAAGTCCAGTTGGTCACTTTATGGTGTGCGGCATTCATTCCGCTGATCATGCTTACCCTGCTTGGGGTACATACCGGCGTGGCATAAGCATTTGTAAATTTCATCCCTTCTTTAGCGAGTCGCTCCATGTTTGGGGTATGGTAACGCGCATTCAGTGGTGTTTTTTGTGTCCAGAATGGCAATGAGGTGTCTTGCCAGCCCATATCGTCTACCAGGAACACAATAATATTTGGTTTTTTCTGTGCGTAAATACTGCTGGTTGTAACGATAAGAACCAGCAAAGAGTTGAAAAGAAAACGGTTGAGTTTCGGCTGAGTAAGTTTCATATTCTAAAAATACTTGGATATTTTATAAAAAAAAGGATAATATTTAATAATTAGCCAAATACGCTGAAGACATAGTATCTGACTTTCTTGACTTTCCTCAGAATTTTTTAGTTAATTTGAAAAACACACAATCTATTTTAAATGAACCTAAAACGATTTTTACTGTTTTCTTTCTTTTCGATTGGCACTGCTTTCACAGTGATGTCACAGGAAAACAGTTATCCGATTATTCCAAAACCTGCGCAGCTGGAAAGCATGCCTGGTCAATTCAACTGGTACAAAAACACGGTGATCCGCAATGGTGCCGGAACGGGCTTCGCTGATGCGACAAAAGAGCTACAACAACTGACGGCAGGTTTAAAAACCAGCACCAGGCGACCTAATTTTATCCTGATTAAAAAAGATCCTTCCCTCAGTGCTGAGGAAGGCTATAAACTACAGGTAGAACCCAATCAGATCACGATCCTAACGGCAAATCCTTCGGGTGCTTTCTGGGCAATTGCGACCCTGAAACAGCTAATTGGAACTCCTGCCTTAAAACCAGGTGCTGGTTCTTTTGTGGTTCCTGCGGTAAAAATTGCTGATGCACCAAAGTTTGCATGGAGAGGCATCCATCTGGATGTATCCAGACATTTCTTTGATCTGGCTTATTTGAGAACTTTTATCGACCGTATGGTACTTTATAAGTTTAATAAATTCCACATCCATTTAACAGATGATCAGGGCTGGAGAATTGAGATTAAAAAATATCCGGAGCTGACTTCAAAAGGCGCCTGGAGAAAAATGAACGGACAGGATTCAGTTTGTTTAAAACTTGCTAAAGACAATCCTGACTATAATTTACCTGAGAAACATTTCAAAACCATTAACGGCGAACGCATGTATGGTGGTTTCTATACTCAAGATGAAATGCGAGACCTGATTCGCTATGCATCCGCACGTGGGGTGGAAATGATTCCGGAAATAGACATGCCAGGTCATATGATGGCTGCTACGAAGTTAATGCCATGGCTAACAGCTTCTGGAATCAGTCAGCAGGGAAAGACCTTCTCAGAGCCGCTCTGTCCTTGTAAAGAAAGCACTTATGAATTTGCAGAAAATGTATTCTCAGAGATTTTTGCACTTTTCCCAAGCAAATATGTTCATTTAGGAGCAGATGAGGTGGAAAAAGACAGCTGGGCAAAGTCTGAAGAATGTAAAGCACTGATGAAACGCGAAAACTTAAAAAGTGTAGATGAATTACAAAGTCATTTTGTACACCGTATGGAGCGCTTTTTCAACAGTAAAGGTAAGAAAATGATCGGCTGGGACGAGATTCTGGAAGGTGGGGTATCTCCTACTGCAACCATGATGTATTGGAGAGCATGGGTGCCTAAAGCACCAAAACATGCCGCTGAAAAAGGTTTGAACATGATCATGATGCCTGGAGAGTTTTGCTATTTTGATGCACAACAAGATGGTGGATCTCTGAAAAAAGTATATGGTTTTGATCCTTACAATTATGGATTCACTAAAGCTGAAGAGAAATTGGTACTGGGTGTTCAGGCCGGTATCTGGACGGAATACATCCCTTCGGAAGCACGTTTGGAATACATGGTTTTCCCAAGAATGCAGGCGCTTTCTGAAGTCGCCTGGAGTAATGGCACTAAAGATTGGAACGCTTTTGAGAAAAGAATGAATGTACAATATCCATTTTTGGATGCGATGAACATCAATTATCGTCAGCCTGACCTGACTGGCTTTTCTCCGAAAAGCGTTTTTGTAGATCAGACGGTCTTAAAAATCATCAATCCATTAGGTACATCGGTATTGCGCTATACTACTGATGGTACAAAACCAGGTGTAAATTCTACAGTTTACAATGGTCAATTGCTCATCAATACCCCTACTCAGGTAAAGATTGCCGCATTCCGTCCAAATGGAAAAATGGGTGAAGTTTATACCATCGATTATGACCAGCAGTCGTATTCCAAAGGCCTGACTTTGGCACAAGCAGCAAAAGGATTGAAATTCTCTTACTATCCTAAATCCTATAAAACGGTTACTCAGATCAATGAAGCAGATAAAAAATCTACTGCCATTGCTGCTGCAATAGAGATTCCGGTAAAAGAGCAGGCTCCTACTTTTGGGACTAAACATGAAGGCTATTTTTACGCAGCTGAGCAGGGCGTATATACATTTTATCTGCGTGCTGATGATGGTAGTAACCTATACCTGGACAACAAATTGCTGGTTGACAATGATGGTTTACACAGTGCGATTGAAAAGTCTGCGCAAATTGCTTTAGGCAAAGGTTACCATCCTTTTAAATTACTATTTATCGAAGGTGGCGGTGGCTATACACTTTCATTGGATTATGTAGGTCCTGATGGCCAACGTAAAACAGTAAGTGCTGCTGATTTTGCACATGAATAACTACAACCGCTAAAAAACGCCCGTTAAGATAAAATCTAACGGGCGTTTTTTTATTGAAGAACCCTTAACTTTGTGATTACCCTATACCTCGATTAAAATGACCAATACTGAGCTGACACGCAAAAAATTCATTCAACAGACTATGGGCGTCATCGGATACGGAATTGTATCCAGCGCCATACCGAACTCAGCACATGCTGTCACCAAAAACGATTCCCCGAAATTTTCAAAGCAACTTGTTTTTAAAAACGTCCGATTGGAAACTGGTTTTCACAGGGATGATTTTGAAGTAACCGGCACTAAGACTGCATTATTTTGCATCACCATTGAAGATGGAAAAATCAAATCGATACAAGACAACACGGACATCAAAGGCGCAATAGATGCAAAAGGCTACTTAATGTTGCCTGCAATGAAAGATATGCACATCCACCTGGATAAAACCTGGTATGGTGGAAAATGGAAGGCCGGTTCAAAGCGTCAACATTCTGTACAGGATATGATTGCCCTGGAGGAAAAGATACTTCCCGAGCTTTTAAAAACGTCTACTGCCCGTGCAGAGAACATCATTGAATTACTGCAATCCAATGGTTCCAACTTTGCCAGAAGCCATGTTAACATTGAACCAACTTCTCAATTGAACTCTTTAAAAAATCTATACCGGGCTATTGAAAACAAAAAAGACAGTTTTGGAGTAGAAATTGTTGCCTTCCCGCAGCATGGACTGTTCAGGTCTAAGTCTGAAGGCTTAATGAAGGAAGCCGCACAGATGGATATTGATTTCATCGGTGGACTGGATCCGCAAAGCATTGATGGCAGTATAGAAAAGTCCATAGATTTCACTGTCCAGCTGGCTTTAGATTACAAACGCGGCATTGATATTCATTTGCATGAATCCGGCGAAAGTGGTTTTAAAACGATTCAATACCTGATCAAAAAAGTGAATGAAAGCCCAGAGCTGAAAGGAAAAACCTTCCTTAGCCATTGCTTTGCATTGGGCAAATTACCAGCTAAACTACAGGAAGAAACCGCTGTGCAATTGGCTGCAGCACAAATTGGCATCATTTCCACCATCCCTTTTGGTGGCTTAATCATGCCCATCCCGACCTTGTATAAACATGGGGTCAATGTCATGACGGGCACAGACAGTGTGGTAGACCATTGGAGTCCATTTGGAACTGGCAGTATGCTACAAAAAGCCAATTTAATGGCACAATTGTACGGTTATTCCACAGAACTTGAACTTTCCAGGTGTTTAAAAATCGCCACCAACAACATTCTGCCACTGAATGAAAATGGAGATCAGCAATGGCCAAGACAGGGCGACATCGCAGATTTCAACCTGGTAGATGCCAGTTGTTCGGCAGAGGCAGTGGCAAGAAATTCAACCATTAAAGCATTATATCATCATGGTAAATGTGCTTATCAAAACAGCACATCATCCAGCCTCAGCTAAAACATTAACCCTCAGAATATATGGCAGTAAAGGCATTGGTAATTTCCGGAGGTGGCAGTAAGGGCGCTTTTGCAGGCGGCCTTGCTGAATACCTGATTAAAGTATGTAAAAATGATTATCAGATTTTTATCGGTAGTTCTACCGGTAGTTTACTCGTTCCTTTGCTTTCCATAGGAGAAATCGATAAACTAAAAAAGGTATTTACCTCAGTTACCCAGGACCAGATCTTCAACATAGATCCCTTTATCATCAATAAGAAGGATGGGTTCTTTAAGACCAGTATCAACCATTTTGGGGTATTAAAAATGTTCCTCAAAAAGAGAATGACTTTTGGGGAGAGTAAAAACCTCAGGGATCTGATCAAAAAAACCATCAGTGCGGAAGATTATAAAAGGATACTGAGTGCTGATCGGGATGTCATTGTTACGGTCTCCAATCTGAGTAAAATGACTGTCGAATATAAGCTGGCAAAAGACTGTAGCTACGAGGATTATTGTGATTGGATCTGGGCTTCTACTTCCCTTGTTCCATTCATGAGTCTGGTCAGTAAAAATGGTGATGATTATGCTGATGGAGGAATGGGCGACTTGATTCCGATCTATGAAGCGATACAGAGGGGAGCTACAGATATTGATGTGATCGTTTTAAAATCAGACCGAAGTCTCCAACAAACACCGGCCATCCATAATGCGCTCGACTTAACTTACCGGATTTTTGGTTTTATGCTCAATCAGATTGGCCTGGATGACCTGACTATCGGGAAATTGGAAGGGCTGAACAAGAAAGTAAAACTCAATTTTTATCATCCCCTGGATGCGCTGACTTCCAATTCCCTGATCTTTGACCCGGAACAAATGAAACACTGGTGGGATTTAGGTTTTAAATGTGGCCAGGACAATTCCCTAAATCCTAAAGTAGTTAAAATTAATCACTAAATTCAGACCCAGTTCTATATCCCCAGTGTATCAAAAACTTCTCCTCTACTCAGTTTGCCATCTACTTTTGCAATCACCTCTACTTTGGCCCTGAGACATAAAGCCTGATCTTCAACGCGGACAATATCCTGGAAGAACACTAATTTTATGCCCTGACGTTCCGTTCTAAGCTGTACTGAAAAGACATCCTTACTGCTCAGTGACCTTTTAAAATCCATCTCAATTCTGGAAACCATTAACAGAAGTCCCTGATCAGTTAGTTCTTTGAAGGACTTGTCTTTAGACAACAGGTATTCGTGTCTGGCATGTTCCAGGTAGTTCTGGTACACCGCATTGTTCACCACCCCCTGCAGGTCACATTCATAATCTCTTACTTTCAACTGAATTTCAAAAATATAATCCTTCATAATTGCTAAAGGTCGGGATCTTATCCAAATTTACATTAGGGAATGAAGAACTAAATATTAATCCTCCGGATCCAGCTCAAAGATTTCTTCCACAGGGACAGCAAATACCCTGGCCATTTTTAAGGCCAATACTGTTGAAGGCACATACTTTCCGGATTCTATGGTATTGATGGTTTGTCTGGATACCTGGATCATTTCGCTAAGTTCTGCCTGAGTAATGTGCTTGATTGCTCTCAGGACACGTATGTTATTTTTCATCTGAGCCCCTTTCCCTATTTAACTTAAATAAACTATAATAGAACTTAATAATGAATATTATTAATATCGTGAACATATTGTAAAGTACAAAAGCCATAAATTCAAGGCCATAAACCAACAGACATGCGAATATTAGAATACCGTAAGAGGTCAACACTGCCCATTGCCAGGACCTTAATCTAATCAGAGAGATGTATTCGTCCTCATTTTTCTCCTTAGAAAAACAAATCATTAATAAGCCAATTAATATACCAACTATCAGGACAGAAATGGTCAGGTTGTTGTTTTTTGCCCATTGGAAATAATCGGTGTAAGGAGAAGTAAATCCCGGGATTTCTAAATTCAACTTATCATAAACATTGGGATAAATGAGAAAGCAATAAACATATAAACTTAATGTGATTGAGAATAGGATCCAGCCAAATACCTTGTATTTACTGGGCAACAATAGATAAGTTTTCATACAGCGTTTTTTTTCTAAACATAAGAGAATAACATCAAACAAACAAGACATAAAGTAAAGTTTATTTTACTTTATGTCTTGTTTGTTTGTCTTACGATTTTAATTACACGCTAAAATTCTGCTGAGGCTCCTAAAAACCAAGATTTAATTAAATTACGCTGTTGAAATATTCATGACTATTTTTTTTCCATTCGTCCGGTTTTCCTCCAGAATTTGATGTGCCTCTGCGACAGATTGAATGGTAAAGCTATCGAAAACCAATAATGGCGGAGCTGTAATCTCCTGATTTTCTAACATTCCTGCAATCCTGCCTAGCTGATCTCCATACCATTTGTAATGATTAAAAAGTGCGTAGGCATAATTTGAGATGTGGTAAACTGTTGCCCCTTTATCAAAAAAATCTGATAGCGCTTTTGAAGTTCCCAATGCTGTTACATCTGCATAACTACCATTCACACGGATCAGGCTTGCACATAGTTCCGACATTTCCCCTCCTACCAGATCAATACAAAAGTCGAACATTTCGCCTTCATTTTCCGCTAAGATCAGGTTCTTCAAGTCCGGCTGATGGTAATCTACAATTTGCCTGTCTGCCAATCCCGCTTCCAGAAGCACTGCCTTACTTTTTACATTTCCGGCAGTCGCCACGATATGGTGATCAGCATTTGCATTTAGCAATTTAATTAATGCCAAACCTACCCCTCCGGCAGCGCCGGTCAGCAGGATGCGGTCTGAGCTCTTGATCCCTAAACGATCGACGATCTGCAACGCTGTTAAATAAACAACCGGAATGGCTGCAGCTTGCTGATAACTCAGATGAACTGGTTTTATAGTCAGTATCGCTGCCGGTACTACGATATATTCGGCATAAGTGCCATTAGACCCCATACTTCCAGATGCTGAAAACACAGCATCTCCTGTGTGGAACGATCGTACTTTGGTACCAACACGAACCACAGTTCCAGAAAACTCCCTCCCTAAAACAGGAGAATGTAATCGCTTACTTTCAGACCTTCCCTGCCTCATTTGGTAGTCAATTGGATTGAATGCTGTGGCCATAATTTTTACCAAAACTTCTTCGGGTCCGATTTCAGGAAGTCCCATGTGCTCCCTTAATTCAAAGTTCTCGGTCCCCCCGAATCCTTTTAAGATGATTGCTTTCATATGAATACATTTAATACCTACAAAACTATTCCTGAAAAGCTTATTTTTGCTATGGGTTAACCCGAGGTAACCATACTTCAATTCTAAAAAAAAGATGATGGCTGTAATAAATGACAAAGGCATATCCACCGAGGCCACATGTGAACAGGAAAGACTAGCCATATTGGATACTTTTGAGGTATTAGGCGGAAAATGGAGGCTCAGAATTATGCGGTATTTAAATGGCAGGATTGATGAGCTGAATACTTTTAAAAAAATCCAGCGGGAAATTGAAAACATTTCTGCTAAAATGTTAACCAAAGAACTGCAGGATCTGGAATTGAATGGTCTGGTATCCAGAACGCCCATGGAGACCCGTCCAATCCGGGTAAGCTATGCCATTACCGAATATGGCAAGAGTGTGCTTCCTTTAACAGAAAGTATTGCCCAATGGGGATTAGACCACAGAATGAAAATTAAGGAGGAAACAAAATCATGAGTAAGTACCAGCAAGAATGGAAAAAATTGCTTCAGAAAGAGGAAGCATTTGCAGGATGGAAAATCAGATCCAGTGGTGGTGACCTGCTGATCCGTGTCACTGAAGACACAGATATGGATGTTTTAAAAATGCAATTTTCGGACATGATTGGACCATTTGCCCCGTTGATCCAGTCGCCCAAAACCACACTGAAATTTTATGTAGGCAATAGCGCTGAATCCGATTTCATCTTTACTTTAAATTAACTTAGGTTTGCGCTTTCCTGAATCCCGGATATGAAGTATTTATCCGCATTAATCGGGAAAAATAAATATCTTCATAAATATGAAGCGCTATTTATTAAACCTGATCCCTTTCTCTGCATTACTGATGATTAACCTCCCGGTATCTGGACAAATTTCAAGCATGGGTCCGGCTAAACCCATCTCTTTAAAATGTGAGCATTTAGTCAACCCAATTGGTATTGATTCAGAAAGTCCAAGGCTTTCCTGGAAGATGGACGACCCCCGACAGAATGCCCGGCAAACTGCTTACCGGATTATTGTGGGCACTGATTCTTTGGCCATCACTAAAAAACAAGGTAACATTTGGGATTCCGGAAAAATAAGTCTTGACAGCAATCTGATCAATTACAAAGGGAAAGCGCTATCCCCATTTACCCGCTATTTCTGGACGATTGAACTTTGGGATAAGGATAAAAAACGATCATCAGTAACACCAGTGGCCAATTTTGAAACGGGGATGATGAAAATGGAGAATTGGAAAGGCGCCTGGATCAGCGACAATAATGACATCAATAAGGGAGAAGCACCCTATTTTAGAAAAGCTTTTTTCAATTCCGCTAAAACGATAAAACAAGCGCGAGCTTATATTACTGCAGCTGGACTGTATGAACTTTATTTAAACGGTAAGAAAGTGGGTGATCATAGGTTAGACCCTATGTATACCCGGTTTGATAAAAGAAACCTGTATGTCTCCTATGATGTAACTGCCCAACTTAAAAAAGGCGGAAATGCGGTTGGTGTGTTACTTGGCAATGGCTGGTATAATCATCAGGCCCTTGCCGTCTGGAACTTTGACAAAGCGCCATGGAGAGCAAGGCCAGCGTTTTGTCTGAATTTAAAGATCACTTACGAGGATGGGACGACCGCATTAATTACTTCTGATGAGAGCTGGAAAACCAGCACCGGTCCTATTGTATCAAGCAACATCTATACTGCGGAACATTATGACGCACGATTGGAACAAGAAGGTTGGAATACCAGCGATTTTGATGATCAGAAATGGAATGCGGTGAGGCTGAGCAAAGCACCTTCTGGTCAGATCCTGAGTCAGACGATGGTACCCATTCGCAATGTGGAAGAAATTTCGATGAAGTCCATGAGGAAATTTAATGACACCAGCTATGTTTTTGATTTGGGCAGGAACATTTCCGGAGTTACAAAAATTAAAGTTGATGGTCCTGAAGGAACGGTCATCCGTTTAAAACATGGAGAGCGCCTCTATCCGAACGGCCATGTTGACCTGTCAAATATTGATGTCTACTATCGTCCAAAAGATGACAAGGACCCTTTTCAAACCGACATCATCACTTTATCAGGGAAAGGGAGTTTAGAATTTATGGCGAAATTCAATTACAAAGGCTTTCAATATGTCGAAGTAACCAGCAGCAAAGCTATACAACTCAGTAAAGAAAGTATAAAGGCTTACTTTATGCACAGCGATGTGGAAGCAACAGGAAAAATCAAATCCTCAAACCCATTGATTGATAGATTATGGTGGGCCACAAATAACTCCTACTTGTCTAATCTGATGGGCTACCCTACTGATTGTCCCCAGCGTGAAAAGAATGGCTGGACAGGCGATGGTCATTTTGCTGTTGAAACCGGCTTATTCAACTTCGATGGGATCACTGTATATGAAAAATGGCTGGCAGATCACCGGGATGAACAGCAACCAAATGGCGTACTTCCCGATATTATTCCAACCGGCGGTTGGGGATATGGGACTGCCAACGGAACGGATTGGACCAGCACGATTGCCATTATTCCCTGGAATCTTTATTTGTTTTATGGAGATAGCCGGGCACTTGCCGAATCCTATTCCAGTATAAAAAAATACGTGGATCACCTGGAAAGCATTAGTCCGACCGGATTAACCACTTTTGGAAGAGGCGACTGGGTGCCTGTTAAATCTGAATCTTCTTTAGAATACACCTCTTCTACTTACTATTATGTAGATGCAGTGATTCTGGCCAAAGCAGCCCGTTTGTTTGGCAAATCAGCGGATGAAAAGTATTATAGCGCATTGGCTCAGAAAATTAAAAATGCCATTAACGATAAATATCTCAACGCTCAAACCGGCATTTATGCGACAGGTACACAGACCGAGCTGAGTATGGCCTTGCAATGGGATTTAATCCCTGAAGCTGGATTAAAAGCCAAAGTGGCGGCAAACCTGGCTAAAAAGGTAGCTGCAGCTGGCATGCATTTAGATGTTGGGGTTCTTGGTGCCAAAGCCATTTTAAATGCGTTGAGCGATAACGGAGAGGCAGAGACAGCCTATAAACTGGCGGCTCAGGACAGCTACCCATCCTGGGGATGGTGGATGGTGAACGGGGCCACTACACTTTATGAAAATTGGGACATTCATGCGGCAAGAGACATTTCTTTAAACCACATGATGTTTGGAGAGATTGGCGCCTGGTTCTTTAAAGGACTTGGAGGGATTCATCTGGATGAAGAAAATCCAGGCTTTAAGCATATCCTGCTCCGCCCAAACTTTGTATCAGATCTGGATCATTTCGAAGCGGAACATGATGGTCCATATGGTAAGATCAAATCTTCCTGGAAAAGAACAGGTCAAAAGGTAATTTATGAAGTAAATATTCCTGCAAACTCCAGTGCGCGCATTACTTTCCCCTTATCAAAGGATAAAAAAGTTTATCAATCTGGCAAGGTGATCCAGCCTGAGGTACATGTAAATGCAGGAAAACAACGATTTGAAATTTATTAGGCAAAATAAAATAATCTCAGTATATTGTATTGTAATTCCAAAGCGAAACCACTCAATAAATCAGCGCTTTATGGAATCAATGGAAACCTTAACCTTAGAAACATGAACCAAACAGATTTTGATTTTTCGCATAAGTACGATCAATTCATTACTGAATTGAATGCGGCTATGAATTATAGAGATTCCAGAGGCTACCTCATTTTAAACCCTGAGAGTAAATTAGAAAATGCTTTTAACGAACTATATGTACACTACTGTGATCAAATCTTAGCACCAAATCATCAGGGTGCATTGGATGATGCCGCTCTTGCTTATTATTATTTCTGCACTTCTACTGGCCGTCATGACCAACTGAACATACTTGTTCAGAAACTTGGAACCAAAATGATAAAAAAGTTCGAGAAGTCTGCCTACAGTAATTGAGCTTACATCTGCCTACAATAAATATATGATATACAAAAAAACCCGGTGAGCAATAAACTGCTACCGGGTTTTATAATTTAATAGGTCTTTTTTATTTTGGAAGACCGTTTTCTGGTTTTAAATCTTCCAGAATTGGCGTTTCAATTGATTTAACGCTTTTCTGCATCACTTCGTTCTTTTGTTCAAAGATCACAATGTCATTCTTCCCTGCTTTCAACCAGCAACCTGGTAAATACAAGGTTTGTTGTGGGCCAACACTCCAGTAGCGACCGATATTGATGCCATTCACAAATACAATACCTTTACCAAAATCACGCATATCCAAAAACGTATCTCCCGTTTTAGTCAGGTTGAACGTCCCCTGATAGATGGCAGGCTTTCCGGCAGTAGCAGAATTCTTAGCAGCCGCTAAATTAGGTGCTACATCCATCGGTAATTTGTACATATCCCAGTTCCCTGTAATGGTCTCGCCATTGATCAGCAGTGGTGAAATGATGCCTTTTGTGCTGTTTACAATTTTAGCACCGTAATTGATTCTCCCCATATTCTCCACTACAATGTCTAAAGTGGCATTGAATGGAATGTCGATATCGCAATCGTACTTTTTGTAATAGCTATTCAGTTCGGCTACTTTTACACCGTTTACATAAATCAGGGCGTAATCTCTTAAGCCTTTCAATTCAAGTTTGCCACTGATCGGTTGATTGAATTTTCTGCTATACCAGACATAACCATGTCCCTGATTTAATTCTTCAAAAGTTAATGGATTGTCTGCGCTTACCGGGCTGATTTTATCTTTAAAATCTTCCAGGTCTACTGCTTCACTCAATATAATTTCAGGAATTGCAATTACTGGTGTTTTTGCCGGAACAGCTGGCGTTTCCGGTTTTTTCAATAATTCACGCAATGCATTATACTTTTCTGTAGCCCATCCCGCTTCGCTAATTGGCGCATCGTAGTCATAGCTGGTAAGATCCGGCTGAATGTCGTGTTTATTATCGTAGTTAGCACCAGAAGTAAAGCCAAAATTTGTCCCCCCATGCACCATATAATAGTTAAAGGAAACATTACCATCCAGGTATTTTTGAGTCTGTTTTACAGTGCTTTCTGTTTTCACTTTCGGAAATGGCTCTGCCCAGTGGTCTAACCAGCCAGGGTAAAATTCAGCAACCATATAAGGTCCTTTGCCATCATGAAATTTGTTGACAATATCCTTCAGCTTAGTGACATCACCTTCCCCATTTGCGGTTGGCAAAGCACCCGGCAATGCACCACCTTCAAATAACCAGCTGCCGTCTGAAGTAAAGAAAGGCACGTTGAAACCTACATCTTTTAATTGTTGAAATACGGCTGAGCTGTACTTTTTATGGTCTTCTAAAGCAATGTCTTTACGTTGTGCTACATAAGATCCAAACTCATTTTCTCCCTGAACCATGACGATTGGCCCACCATTGCTGACCAACAGATTTTTCACCTGTGCATAAAGTTGGGTAAAATAAGCTTTTGTTGCGGCAAGGTATTGCGGGTTATTGCCACGGATCACCATTCCAGGAGTCTTTTCCAGGAACCATGGGTATCCGCCAAATTCCCATTCTGCACAAACATATGGACCTGGTCTAAGGATCACTAAAAGCCCCTCTTCCTGAGCGATTTTAATATATTCTGCAATGTCTTTGTTTCCGGATTTGAAATCCCATACTCCCGGAGCAGTTTCATGGTAATTCCAAAACACATAAGTAGCTACGGCATTTAAGCCCATTGCTTTCATCATCTTTAAACGATGACGCCAATAAGGTTTTGGGATTCGGGCATAATGCATTTCCCCGCTATGGATTTGGACGGCTTTTCCATCCAAAAGGAAATTTCCATCGGCAATGGCGAAAGTATGCTTTGCTGATGTTTTTTTTACCTGGGCCTCTGAGTGTCCGGCTAAAGCCATACATACGAGTAGCGTCAAGAATGTTTTCTTCATGTTTCGTTTTGTGGTTATTTATCGATATTAGGTTTTAAAGGTATAATTTTCTTAAGTAATCACTGGATATTATAGTTGTCTCATACAAAACCGGGCAATTTTATCGTTAAATTCATTAAAAATAGGGACAGTTTTAACGTAGCCTGAAAAAGCTGCGACAGCATGCAGCTATTTTTTGGTTGAAGTATCAAACACGGTCAACACCGCCGCATGATCCGAAACCCAGATGTCATCTATATCGGGCGCAGTCCGAATGATTCTGGACGATTTGGCTTGTATCCCTTCTCCTTTATAATAGACAAAATCGATTCTGGAAGTTTGCAGATGTCCGAAAATAACCGCAAATGTCCCACCCTGGTGGCTAAGTTCATTGGGTTGCAATTCACGAAAACTATCTTTATATCCTCTGTCCATCATCAATTTCGAAGTTGGCAATGCTACCGGACCATAGCCATAATGAAGTGGAGCTGCCCTTAAGGTCCAGTCCAGATGGCTTCCAGAATTAAAGTCACCAGCAACAATGACTGGCATATTGGCACTGGCCATCACCGGATCAATATCCTTATCCATGTTCTTGATGGCATCAGCCGTATTTAAGCTCAGGTCTTCTTCGATCCAATCATTGGTATTAAACCCTGGATTGACGTAATGATCTGTATATTCGTATTTGTAAGCATAGCGTAACCACCAATCGGCCAGTAAGACCTTCCTTTTATTGGGAAGTTCGATCGTTGCTACATTCGATTTAAAATGATCATTAGATGGATGTTGTATCATTGGGTATCGGCTAAACAAAGCCAGATTCGCATTTGCGGAAGGTGTTTGCAGATGAAAATCCAAAGCATCAGCGAGCAGCTGCTGTGAACCATAGGCCTCCTGCATGCTCAGTACATCTGCATTGGTTTGTTTGATCAGTTCCTGAACACGATCTGTTCCCTGATCAGTATGTAATCCACCATGCCATATATTCCATTGCAGCAATTTTAAAACATTAGGATCATTGCCTGAATTTTGAGTAACCGTTTTATACACCTGATCCTCTTGAATTTCAGGATAGTAATTTTTACCATTTAAAGCAAAAACCGGGAGACTTGCATGTAAGGTATCCCCTGGAATGGCATCTTTGGCCACATCAAAAGTCAATAGAAAATAATTCACTCCTTCCTTTAACTCTGGTGCTTCATGACCATGCTTGTTAGTGGAGCTCAGTTTTCCAGGGGCTCCTTTGAACTGAATTTTTTGTTGAGCCATTGTTCCTGTTCCAAACAGTTCTTTCTTTTCCGTAGTTCTCGGGGAAGCACCCGTATAGTAAAGATGTACGTTAGAAATATCTTTTAGTCTGGTTGTTTTGGATAAATCGAGTGTTAACGAGGTTAACTTCAGCGGGCTTTTACTCCCATTCAGCACGATCCTAAGTTTCAAAACCTGATCGTCTTTTGCATCCTGATCTACATTCCATTCGCTCTGAATGGTTACCGCATTAAAAACCTGTTGCGGATGATCAGCTCCTTGAAATCCTGGATTTGTATTTTTTACTAAAACTGCAGTCGGAATATTTCCTTTATAATTTATCTTACCATTTCTTAGGTGGTAAGGTAGATGGCCTTTTCCAACCAGATTGAGCACTACGTTATGCTGCATTTGATCAAAAGTGTAATAAGCCTTTAAACGATTAAAATCAGGATGCTTCCTATCGATGGATTTTCCCATCCAGGCTTTAATTGTAGCACCGCTAAGGGCTTTATCCCAGATTCGGACTTCATCAATATCACCTCCAAAGCTCTGGGAACTCGACATTGAAGTACCAATTACTCCAGGTAAAATTGAGCTGACAACTGCGGCATTGCCTACCTCTTCCCCGTCCAGAAAAAGCCGGGTCTGCTTTCCATTGCAAGTAGCGGCAATATGATGCCATTGGTTATCCAGTTTCATTGGACTACTTAAATTGGCCATGTTGTTGAAAAGCCGGCCATCTTTAATCATTAAGGGAAGACTATCTATATTGCTGAGATGTCCGTATTCTCCGGCACTAATGATTGCTTCTATAGGTTTCCAATTCAGATCATCCCCCTTAACCCAGGCTTCTAAAGTCCAGTTTTTGGAGATAATGGGCATTCCAATCGCCGGATTGTTATCATTACCGTCTAAATGAAGTGCGGAATTAACCAGCATTCTTTCATTTATTTTTGAATTTTGAGCATTTGTAATGGATACTGAAAATAAAAACATGCTGGTTAAAAGCATTGATTTACTTTGAATATTGAAAAGACTGAATAGATTCATAAAACTGATTTCCTACAACCTAAGTTAAAGTAATTATAGGATTGGCAACTTAATTTCATTGCGCAAACGTTTGTTTATCATTCTATTCCCTTTACGTTCATTGGTAGCTTATAAATTGCCTGTCGCGCGGTAATAAAAAGGATGTTCTTATCTTTTCCTGAGAAACAAAGATTGGTAGGTTGATGCGGGACTTTAATCTGGCCAATATTTTGTCCCTGGGGATTAAAGATCAGAATGCCAGAGGCGGAAGTCAGATAAATATTTCCTTTTTCGTCCAGCGTCATTCCATCAGAACCATATTCCATCAGTAATTTCTTTCCGCTCAGCTCTCCGTTTTTTTCAATTGAATACTGGTAGGTTTTCCTGGCAGCGATATCGGCCACATATAAAATCCGGCCATCGGCGGTACCAACAATTCCATTTGGTCTGAGCATTCCATCTGCAACCCGTCTTGCCTGCTTTGCTCCTTTAGGAAGATAATATACATCGTTACTCCCCATATCATTAGCGGTTCGGGTCCAGTAATCGCGCTTATAATATGGATCCGTAAAATAAATCGCTCCGTTACTGCTGATCCAAAGGTCGTTAGGACCATTAAATTGCTTCCCTTCAAAATCTGCCAGTAATACCTTTACTTTCCCCTTAGTACTAATCGACCATAATTCACCATTTGCATCGGCACACACCACAAGATTTCCTTTGGAATCGAAATAGGTACCATTGGCTCTGCCTGATGATTTCAGAAATACCGACAGTTTTCCATCTACACCATACTTCCATATTTTATCATTTGGCTGATCGGTAAAAAATACGTTACCTTCTTTGTCTGGGGAGCATCCTTCTGTAAAACTAAAATCACTGCCCAGCAATTTGAGTTCATCCTGAACAAATAGACCTGAAGCAGTTTGATCAGCTTCCTGTGCATAAAGAAAAGAAGAAGAAAACAGAAAAATGAAGAGTAATTTAAAAGTGGTCATTTCAAATGAGGGAATAATTATCGAGGTAATTTATGGTTTTATTTGAACTGCATGAAGAAAAATCATCCACAAGCCTTAATTTAAGTGCAAGACGATAGGTTTCAATAAAGCTTTCTAAGTGATACTGCATTTAAAACCGCCTGACCTTTTAAGGGAATGAAATCTAGTGTAATTCCTTTTCCATCCATTACCTCGATTCTGATAGACTTTTGAGCTGCGCTGGCATATCCGTATTCTTCCTGAATATTGAAATCTTTCAGAAATACTTTTCCATTCAGGTTCAGACTAAAAATCCGCTGTTCTGCTATCTCCTTCCCCTGATAATTGTCCAGGTTATAAGCCAATGCCTCCTTTTGTTCTCCTCCCAGCAATTCCGAGAAGTATAAGTTCAATTCATAAAATCCGTTAGGAACATCGATTTTGTAGGCTGAGAGCCCCATCCTTTGGGTCTGATAAATGGGATCAAGGTCAGTACCGCGAATGTTTTTATCTGATCCATAAGGAATTCTATTATTTCCAGCTTTAAAAACCGTTCCCCCAATATAGCCCCATGCCCCTTTACGATAAGGTTGATCTGGCAACCATAATCTATGATTTGCCTCTTCTATGAAATGGCGTTGAGCACCTAACAAAACATTCAAGGTGCTGAAATCATGATCATCAGTAAGCTGATCAGGTAAAAGCTTGAATTCTATCATTGCCTGATCGTTAAGTTCCGGATCTAGCGGATTGATCACTTTCAGTACATTCGTTCCGGCTACAAAAGGAACTTCCCAGGTACAAATATGGTCTATGCTTTCTTTGAGGCCAAGACTTTTCCCGTTCAGGAATAGCTCTGCATTTTTCAAATTGGTAGCCACCTGAACTGGCTGGATTGCATAAGATTTATATGCTTCTGCAGTACCTGTTCGTTCTTTCCAGGTTCCTGAAGCAATTTTAAGGAATGGGCGTTTTAATAAATACGCCTGGTAGAGGTAATATGTGTCTTTAGCTTGCCGTCCGAGGGTCAATAAACCTTTGTTATTGACATGTGGCATCGTTTCTTCCCTGCTTTCTGAACTAAAATCAGCGAGGTTCCAGACCATTCCTCCATTTACAAAAGGACGGCTCAGCATTTCATTCAAATACACCTGACTAAATTTGACTGCATACTCTACACTTTTATCGAATCGTTCGGGCTTAAAAGACCTGATTCTCGAATCTGCATCGGCACCAAATTCAGTAATCAGCAAAGGTTTATCTGGTAATTCCCGATGATGTTTGTCCAGGAACTGGGCAAAACCATCAAGTGTTCCGCCATACCAACCCTGATATAAATTCCAGCCAATAACCATAGGGATTTTTGTTAAGCCAACTTTATGATAGCGCTCGAAATCTCCATGCAAAGCCATCATGGTATATCTGGAGCTGTCTTCCTTGCGGGTCAATGCTTCTAAAGCTTCCGCAAGTTCTTGTATATGCTTAAAATACAATTCTTGTCTGGCTTTATCCGCTCCAAACTTAGGGCGCAGCAATACTTCATTCATATAGGCCCACATGACCACACTTGGGTGGTTAAAATTCTGACGGATCATTTCCTGTTGCATATATTTACAGTTCTCGGTAAAGGCCTGGCTTTCGGTGATCGCGTTTACAATCGGGATTTCTACTGATGTCAGGATCCCTAGCCGGTCGCAGGTTTCGAGGATGACCGGATCTTGCGGATAATGAGCGACCCTTAAAAAATTGCCTCCCATTGCTTTTAACAACTCGATATCGCGAATCTGTAAAGCATCCGGAACAGCATTTCCCAGGCCTTCATAATCCTGGTGTCGACTGGCGCCCATCAGCTTTAATGGATTCCCGTTTAAGAAAAAGCCCTTTTCAGCATCAAATTTAAACCACCTGAATCCAACCGGGTTAGAAATTTCATCCAGCAGGCTGGAATCACTGGCATCAATAATACTGGAAACCAGGCGATACAACATGGGGTTGTCTGGCGACCATAATTCCGGTTTTTCTATCTTTGGAAGGTCCATCAGGATTGTTTTCTTTTCCCCTGCTTTTAAGTGTAGAACAATTGTCTTCTGCGCCACCAAATCCCCCTGCTTATTGTACAGAATCGACCTCAGTTTCAATTTACGTCCTTTCTGAGCCGTGTTTTCCAAAACACCTTTAACGCTTACTCTGGCTTGTGCTGCACTGACCTCTGGAGTACTGATGTAAAGTCCATCCGCCCCAAAATCACCATTATAAAAATGAACGGGATCTGTGATTAATAGTCCAACTTTTCTATAGATCCCGCCAAAAAAAGTAAAATCTGCAGAGAGTGGTGCAATGTCTTCCTGATAACGGTTGTTGACCTTTACCCTTATTTCATTTTTGAAATCACCATCAAACTTTAAAAATCTGGTGATAGGAACAATAAACCTGGTATAGCCCCCCACATGCCTGGCGGCAAGCTGACCGTTCACATAGACTTCAGCTTCCTGATTGACACCATCAAAACATAGGAACAAACGCTGCTTTTTCATGGCAGTATTGGTTTTCAAAACCCGTTGGTACCATCCTATTCCGCGGTAATAACCAGGTTCATCATCCATCACATCTGTCGCATTCCATGTATGCGGTAAAGTCACATTTTGCCAGTTTTGCTCCGTTTTACTGAAGGTCCATTGATCATTCAGACCAAGGTACTGCCGACCAGCATTTTTATCAATACCTTTCGAAAAAGAAGGATCAGCAAAAAAAATCAGGAGTAATAATAAGTAGAAAGGTTTAGTCATGAATGCTGTTTTTTTATTTTGGATAAATAGCATGATCAGGCCATTTTACAGCCTGATCATACCAAATTTTATTTATCGAGCGCAGGCACATTGGCTTCATATCCGCTGTACCCTTTATTTTGATTGATGCGACCTCCGGTATTGAACCTTTGGGCACTGGCTGGCACTGGCCAAAGTACATGGTAAGGTGCAATTCTGTAGTTTACACCTTGCAGGGTCTTCACATTATTTTTATAGAAATCATTTTTTTCCATAATCCGATCATAAAAGAAATTCTGATCAGAAAATGCAGACAGGTTATAGGTTTTTCCATTATAGGCAGGTTTCCCAGTCATCGCAAAGAGGTAAGAAATCCTTGTCAACTCTGTTTTCCTTGGTTCTTCCCAAAATAATTCCCGGGCACGTTCATCGAGAATGGTACCGATGTCAATTTTACTAAGGTCTGTAAGTAAGGAAGCGTTTGCTCTTGCCCTTACTACATTGATATCATTCATGGCTAAGCCCAGATCACCTTTCCAATAATGGGCTTCCGCTCTTAACAGGTAAGTCTCCGCTAATCTAAACACATACCAATCTGTATTGGTACCGCGTGGTGGCGACCAATATGGATCGTTGGCCAGGGCATTTGTGGAATTGATGAATACCTTATAATGTGGCCATCCAAACCAATGGCGGATCGTATCTAAGGCTCCATTCTGGAAAACAGTTGCAATATTTGCATCGGTATATTGCTGTAAAGGCTTTCCAAACAAATCTTTATCCATCTGATTTTTGGAAGTCTTTAGTGCAGGATTGTTATATACCAGGTCAGTCATATCCATCCACATCCCTTTAGCATGTCTATAATCGGTTTGATCTGTCCAGATGTATTTTGTGCTGTATGGTGTCCCGCGATATCTGCCAATCCCGCGACCGTACATCCTGGTTAATGGTATTTCAGCAGCTACTGCATCCGTGATGGCCTGTATTCCAGATCCAGATGGAGAACGCAAATTTGCAAAATGCCATGCCGGTACCGTATTGCGCATCAATTGTGATCCGTTAGGTGTGAAACCTTGAAATGCTTCTCTGTCGATCACCAAAAACAACGCTTCTTTATTTGTGGAGATAGCTTTATTGTCCATTCTATGTAAATCCCAAACCACATTTTTACTAGCATCGGCAGCTGTGCTACCAAATCTACTGGTCATCATTCCATATTTACCTCCGCCAATAACATTGTTCGCGGAAGCGATGGCATCATCAAATTTACCCAGGGCAAGATTAACCTTGGTCAGTAAATGACTTACTGCACCTTTAGTCACCTCTCCTTTATTCACATTATCGCTTACCCAGGTTTGTGCAAACTCCAGGTCGGTTTTCATTTTCGCGAGGATAACTTCTCTTTTTGTAGAATAGAAGTCCGATTTTGGAGCATCGAGATCGCTTAATATCAAAGGCACATCGCCAAATTGATGCACTAATCTGTAATAGTAATAAGCGCGGAAAAAATAAGCAGCTCCCAAAATGGCATTTTTTTCTGCTTCATTGCTATATTTTGGAACATCAATTCTTGTAATGATGGTATTTACCTGACGAATTGCCGTATAGGAATTGTCCCAATACCAACCTACTTTATTAAAATCATCACTATTCAGGTTAGCATCCGGAGTGATTCTGGTAATTAAATCCTGAGCCGGCGTACTTTTATCTGTAGTTCCATCTACAGCAACATCTGAAAACAGAGATTCAGTTAACATTGGAGCAGAATCGCCAAAATACTCTCTTCTCAGAATGAGGGCTACCCCATTTAATGCCGCACGCATGGCATTGGGATTATCCAGGTTTTGTGGTGAATAGCTGGACAACTGTTCAGCATCCAGGTAATTTTTTTTACATCCTGTATCTGTTATTAGCAAAACTGCAGTACAGCACAGGAATATTGCTTTGTTTATCTTTTTCATAACGTTAAAATCTTATAAGGAAACATTCAGGCCCAGGGTGTAATATCTGGGTGTAGGGCCATTATTTTCAGGATCCCAGTAATTCCAATTCCGGGTATATACCGCAGCATTATTTACATTGGCATAAATCTTTGCATTTTTCACACGGAGCTTACTGAGTAAATTTTGTGGAATGGTATAGGCCAGTGCAACTGAATTTAAACGGATGAAGGAATTGTCGCGGAAAACGCTAAAGCTAGTCCCACTCGTTCCAGAACTAAGTCTTGCATAATCATTTATTGGATTTTCAGGTGTCCAATAAGGAAGCACGTATGAGTTCTGACGGGCAAATCCAACACTTCCTGGTTGATTTTTAGCGGAATTGTATTCTTTTTTCTGTCCCCAGTTCGATAACAATTGGAAGGAAAAATCAAAGTTTCCGAAAATATTAAACTCATTCCTAAGGGCAAAAATAAAACGGGGAGTACGGTAGCCTAAAAACTGTTTATCAGCATCACTATAGCTATAGTCTCCATTCACATCTTCCAGCTTAAAGTCGCCGGGCTTGATCGCTCCTTTGGTATACTTGGCTGCCTCCGCCATTTCATTTTCCTGCCAGACACCAAGAACTTTATAATCCCAAATGATATCAATGTCTTTTCCGATAAACCAGCCATTTCCAGGATCGTCAGTTGGCAACGCCAGACTTACGATTTTATTCCTTGAAAAGGAGAAGTTAAAATTCGTATTCCATTTGACTTTACCATCTGTGATATTCCTGGATGTTAAACTTAAATCCATCCCTTTGTTACTGATTTCTGCAATATTGGAATACACAAAACTATAACCGCTCACATTTGGCAAGCTTTGTTTTACGAGCAGATGACTCGTTTTCTTATCATAAACATCTATTGCACCGGCAATTCTGTCTTTTAAAACAGAGAAATCCAGACCGATATTAAATGATTTTGTTTGTTCCCATTGCAAATTTGCATTTTGCATTTTTGAAGTAATTGCCAATGTATTTACAGTAGCAGCGGTTCCGCTACCATCTACTGTCTGGTATTTATCGCTCCCTAAAATGGCCAATGCGGCATAGGGATCAACGGTATTGTTGTCTGGGTTTCTCAGGTCTCTATTCCCGTTAATCCCGTAAGAAACACGGAATTTACCAAAGTTTAACCAGGTTAGCGACTTCATAAAAGACTCTTCTGTAAATACCCAGGCAAATGCTGCTGCAGGGAAAGTTGCTCTTTTATAATTGACACCGAAAACAGAATATCCGTCTCTGCGGACAGAGAGCGTTAGGTTATAGCGCTGCATTAGGCTATAATTTAGTCTGGCCATTAAAGCATCACCGGTGTAAATTTTATCTTCTGCGTTCACCACAGGTTTAATACCGGTAGATAGGTTATGGTATCCTAAAACATCGCTTGGAACAAAGCCTTCATTTCCGGCCTGTGTCCACCAGGTTTGATATTTTTCCGCATTGGCCAAAAGGGTAACATCGAAATTATGGATCTCAGCAATGGTTTTGTTCCATTTCAGCAAATGATCGATTTGCCAGTTGTATCGGGTTTCGTTGGCTCGCGTAACCGAACCGCCCGGAGTAGTTACGTTTGGATTTTTTGAAGAAGCATGGTCAAAAGTCCGGTACATATCGATACCGGGACTAAAATTAAGCTGATAAGTAATCCCGAATGGCAGTTTTACCCTACTGTAAACACTTGCAAACAATGTATTTTGTCTGTTCATCCTGCTGTTGTAAGTCATATTCAGGAAGGGATTTCTTGCATTCAATCCATTGTCGTCTGTAGGGATCCGTCTTAAAGTTCCGTCCGGATTGTACATATCACCATAAGGAGAAAGGTTAATTAATTGATTCCAATCTGCCTCTATCGCACTTTCATCACGGTCCGCATATTGTGCATTTATCCCTATCGTCATAAATTTCGCCACCTGACCTTCCAGATTCAATCGTGCCCTTACGGTACTGAAGCCTCCCCCTTTTATCAGATTTTGATTGTTCAGGTAACCTAAAGACATATAATAGCTGATTTCATCCTTTTTACCACTCATACTCAAAGTATGGTCCTGACGCAATCCGGTACGGAAAATTTCGTCGTACCAGTCTACTGTTTTACCAGCGGCATAATTGGCCTTTTCATTTGCCACCAAACCGAGTCTGCCTAACCATACGCCTACAAGATCAGTAGGAACTGGATCTGTAGGCTTAAGGTTCAACCACTGCTCTATAGTTACTCCTGCAGGTAGATTTCTTGGATCATTATACAGGTAAGGTGCTGTAGCTCCACCACTTCTCATCACATCAGCCCGCCAATTCAGGAATCCTTCCCCGGTATAAGGGCGCATATTTTGGGCCAGTGTGGCCATTCCAATATTGGTATTTAAAGTAATGGTAGGTTGATCTCCCCGACCTTTTTTGGTGGTAATTGCCACCACACCAGTAGCGGCCTTTGCTCCATAAACAGCCAAAGAGCTGGCATCTTTTAACACATCCACCGATTCAATATCATTGGGATTGATGTCTGAAAGCTGACCATTATAGATCACCCCATCCAACACGATCAGTGGGGAACTTCCTGCAGTTAAGGTGGATTTCCCCCGTACTAATAAATCTCCACCACCCTTTGCACTTGTACTTAAACCTACAGAAAGTCCGGCAATATTCCCCTTAAGGATATCGGCCACACTTTGTGGGTTTTCATTTTCCAGCTGACTGGCTTTGATGCTGGAAATTGCGCCTGTGGCATCTTTTTTTGTGGCGGTGCCATAGCCAATCACCACCACTTCAGATAAGCCCCTGGCTTCTTCTTCCAGAGTAACATTAATCTGACTGCGGTTATTTACCGGGACATCGAGACTCGTATATCCAATAGCGGTAAAATGTAGACTGGCATTACCGGGAACAGTAATCACATATTCACCTTCTGTTCCTGTAGAGGCCCCAATTTTAGAATTTTTAAGTTTTACGGATACCCCGGGTATTGGTGATCCTTGTTTGTCTTTCACAACCCCTTTCACTGTACGCTCCTGTGCATAGGCAAATACATAGCTGGTTAGAAAGCACACCATAAGAAGTGTAATTCTTTTTCTCATTTTAGCTTGGTTTGGTTTATAAATGGTTTGCTAAAACTAGAGGAAGAAAAGCAAAACAACAAACAAAAAACAAGCTAACTAACTGTAAAACAATTCATTACAAAACAACGTGATACGCTTAAAACGCAATGATAAAATCAGATTTACCTTGATTATCACCTAATTAGGAAACCTCTCCGAATGGCCCTTGATACGCTAAAAAAACATTAAAAAAAATTACAGAAAAAATTCATCTGGCGCGGAAATAAGCTCTTTTTTCATGAAAAACAGCTGCATCAGACAGTTCATCTGAACAGGAAATTGACTACACTGTTGGTTTTTCGGCAAATGATGCTGATTCAAAAATCAATTTACTCCAGCCACCTTCCCCGGCATTTTTCAATTCTTTGTTTCTTTCTTCCAGCAGTTTTTGCATTTTACTGTTATAGGCCCAACAAGTACTTTGTCTGATCAATAACAACTGAGACAATTTATGGGAAGAGATTTTGCCTTTGGTAGAGTAAACCAGGAAAAGCATGTAAAAGGCTTTATTGATGGGGATTCTGCTATTCTGAAAAATGGTGTTTGCAATCACAGATTCATCATAGCCACATTTGGTACACCTGCGACTAAAAGGTAAAAATCCCGCAAGGTACTGGCTATTCATACATTTTTTACATTGGTAACCATTGATCCATTTGAGTTCTGAAAGGTATTTAAAGCAGGTTTCCCGGTCTGGATAGATTTTACTGAATTCTTCAAAATCGACATCTAATGACATCACTCTGGCTCGACTTACCTTCTTGATGTTTTCGTGTAATTCCTGATTGTCCTTTTCCAGCATCGCGTTCATCAGAGAGATTTCTTCATTCTGTTTTTCAATGGTGGCCGCTTTCTGATTCACTTCCTTAGTCCGCTCATCCACAAGGGAACTGAGCTCTTTATTTAAAGTTTCCTTGAGCTGTTCATTGATCTGAAGCTGCTCAATCATCCGCTTTTGAGCTCTGTCCTTTTTCTGCCTTAAGCCCCTGATATTATCGCCAATGGCAAAAGATACCAGAATCATTTCTATGACAAAACAAAAACTCAAACTGTAATGTGTAATCGGACCATAGGGAAGCCAGGGTACATTCAGGAGGACCAATCCTTTAATGATGAAGCCCAGCAACAAAAATGAGTACCCCATCACAAAGAACCTGGCTGGTTTAAAGCCCTTCTTCCAGATATAGATCCCAGAGCCTAAAGCCATCAATAAAGGCAGCACTTCCACCAATTTATACGTAAACAATGACTGGTTGTATAAACAAGCTATAAAAAACAAGGTTCTGGCAATAATTATGACAATGATGGTTTGATATAGCACTGGGGCTTTACTCTTTAAATACAGAAAGTTCAGTGTAAAAAGTAAACCGAACAAACTGCTCAGATATAAAGCTACTCCGTAGCCATATTGATTCCATACGGGATGATCTGGCCATAAATACTGAAATGCAATCCCATCTACACAGGTTTCGTATAATCCAATACTGAGGTTATACAACACATAATATAAATATTGTTTTTGTCGGACAGCAATGAACATTAATAGGTTGTAAAAACTAAAAACAATGATCATCCCATAAAAAAGTCCAAAAAACATATACTCTTCTGTGGCATAATGAACGAACCAATGCATATTTCTAAGCACAATGATCACACTTGCGGATTGTGAAGACCTTACCCTGATGTAATAGGTATCTTCCCCTTCTTTAGAATTATCCAGATTAATGAGGAAATTTTTATGTGCATATTCCCGTTGACCAAACTTGTATTTTGCACCAAATTTAAAGTGCTGGTATTGTCGGCCGGCGTTAAATGCATAGAGATCAATCTCATCAATTGTCTGATCAAAAAACTCAATCACCCAGTTCTCCTGAGATTTTGGATTAAATTTGAGTTTTACCTTAAACCAGTAGGTAGAATTGAGGCTGAAAATTTTTGGCGTATAGATTTTACTTTTTCTGAACTTCAAATCCTGATCTGCTTTCAGAACATCCTGAATAGATAGTGTTCCGGAAACGTCATCCATTAATTCTATTTCTCCATAATTGAAAATGTGGTGTGGGACTTTATCATCAATTGTAACAAATTTCTGTCCTGAAGCAATCAATGATGAAGTACAAAGTAGGAACAAGGCAAAGAGGAATCTAATCGGGAAAATTTTCGTCATTTGGCGTTACAGTATGGAGCATTTGCAGTCCTGAGCAGGTTGGCACAGGAATACAGCTAATTTTTATGCTGTAATTATAGGAAAAATTCCATGGAAAAACTGTGTAAAAGAATGACCTGCTCTTCAGTTATGCGGATAGGTAAAAAACTGTAGCCGAATGTTCTCTAAATTTTATTTCCTGAATTTTAATAATTTCTACTATTTTACAGCCTTATGGAAGAAATTATTACCAGGATAAACGATCTCGTTTGGAGCAATGCATTAATCTTACTTTGTATGGGTACAGGCATTTATTTTTCTGTTGTTACCCGATTTGTACAGTTGCGTTATATTAAAGAAATGGTTGGGCTTTTGTTTGGTGGAGAAAGCTCCGACAAAGGAGTGAGTTCATTTCAGGCATTTGCTATTGCCATTTCCGGACGTATTGGTACAGGAAATATCGCCGGAGTAGCTACAGCTATTGCGATGGGTGGTCCAGGTGCGGTATTCTGGATGTGGTTGATTGCCTTTTTAGGAAGTGCGTCCGCATTTATAGAAGCCACATTAGGTCAGATTTATAAACAGGTGAACAATGGGCAATACCGGGGTGGTCCGGCCTATTACATAGAGAAAGGACTGGGCATCAAATGGTATGCGGTATTATTTGCAGTTGCCACCATTCTAAGTACTGCATTGTTTTTGCCTGGAGTTCAAAGCAATAGCATTGCTTTGAGTATGCACAATGCATTCCAGGTTCCAGTTGCCTATACCGGTGTTGGAGTGGCGATTTTACTTGGATTGATCATCTTTGGAGGCGTAAAACGAATTGGGAAAGTTGCTGAAATCATTGTCCCTTTTATGGCAGGTGCTTATATCCTGATGGCCATCATCATTATGTTTCTTCACATTCAGGAAATTCCCTCAGTGATCATGTTAATTGTAAAATCTGCTTTTAAACTGGAACCCGCTTTTGCAGGGGTATTTGGTATGGCGGTGGCCTGGGGAGTTAAACGTGGAATTTATTCTAATGAAGCAGGTCAGGGAACCGCGCCGCACGCGGCTGCCGCCGCCGAAGTGAGTCACCCGGTAAAACAAGGCCTTGTGCAGGCATTTTCAGTATATGTAGATACCTTATTTGTATGTACAGCTACGGCTTTTATGATCCTTTTTACAGGGAAGTATAATGTGATTAATCCAGAGGGTGGATTTCTTGTAGAGCACTTGCCTGGTGCGGAAATTGGCGCAGCCTATACACAGTTTGCAGTAAATTCCCATTTTCCTTCTTTTGGAACCGGATTCGTTGCGGTCTCCCTGTTGTTCTTTGCCTTTACCACGATTATGGCTTATTATTATATTGCTGAAACGAATTTAAGTTACCTCGACAAAAAGAATAGAAAATGGGCTGTGTGGATATTACGTATCCTGATTCTTTCGGCTACATTTTATGGTTCTGTAAAAACGGCTGAAGCGGCCTGGACTCTAGGTGATATCGGTGTAGGTGTGATGGCATGGCTGAATATTATTGCGATTCTTTTACTCAGAAAACCTGCTTTAAAAGCATTTAAAGATTACCAGGAACAACGAAAAGCTGGTAAAGATCCGGTATTTGATGCAAAAGCATTAGGCATTAAAAATACCGAGCAATGGTAACATTTACCTGAATCTAAAAAGAGTCAACAATAAAAAAGGTGGCTGGAATTGTTCCAACCACCTTTTATATGGAAAGGGATCATGCCCTATTATTCACAAAGCCGCCCGAGGGCGCTTTATTTCCCTGCTTTAGTCACTTCTATTTTCAGAACACTGGATTTTAATCCCTTAGCACTTGCTTCGAAATAGACTACACCAGCTTGCTCATCCGCTTTCACAATTGCCGTTAATTGTCCACTAAAAGCTTTCATTTTCGGTGCCTGAAAAGATTCCAGACTTGCACTATTTCCGTTTGCCACCGCATGGAATTTTCCTGCTCCTTTGGCTTTAAAACTAATCTCTCTGGTATCTTCCGAACATAAATTCCCGTCTTTATCCACCACACTTACCAATACAAAAGAAAGGTCTTTACCATCTGCAGTTAACTTCGTACGGTCTGCTTTCAGCTCCAGATGATGCGGCGCTCCGGCGGTACGGATTTCCTTCTCTTCTACCGCATTACCTTTCGCATCGTAAGCAATTACTTTAACTGTTCCTGGTTCATATTTGGTATCCATCCACATCAGACGATATCTTTTCTGACGGTCAAAAGCTTCCAGGGATTTCTTATCTCCTGTATTGTACACCGTAAAGCTCGTATCCTTTGTTTTTCTCCCCTGGCTTTTTCCATTGATAAACAGTTCTGCCGATGGATAATTGGTATAGACAAATACAGGTGTTGTTTGCCCTACTCTATCTTTAAAGTTCCAGGCTGGAAGAATGTGTAGTGTATTTGCATTTGTATTCCAATGACTTCTATATAGGTAATAGCGGTCTTTTGGAATCCCGGCAAGGTCCACAATCCCAAATAGAGAACTATGACTTGGCCAATTGGTATAGTATGGCGTTGGTTCACCAAGGTAATCAAAACCAGTCCATACAAACTCCCCTATGGCATAGGGTAAATCATCATGCTGAATAAAATTGTCTTCCGGCAAATCAGACCAGCTACAGTGCTCTACATCGTAAGAAGAAACCTGCAGGTCTTCATAGATTGGCATGGCACGTCTGGTCACCGGGAATTTATAAATTCCTCTTGAACTAATCGTAGAAGCGGTCTCTGTACCCAGGATAATTTGTTGAGGAAGTTTTTTATAAGCTTCAGGGTAGGCAAAAGGGCGGTAATTAAAACCTGCTACCTGCATGGTTGCCGCAAAATTATTGTTGATCACAGCTCCTGGATTATCCATTCCCTGGGTCACAAAACGACTAGGATCTTCACGGAAGCAAATGTCCTGAAGGAATTTAGCGATTTTAGCTGCGCCTACTATCCCTTGTTCAGGCACCTCATTTCCAATACACCACATCACCACACTTGGATTATTTCTATAATTGTGGATCAGGTTAACCAGATCTTTTTCTGCCCATTGGTCGAAATACTGATGATACCCGTTTTTTTGCTTTGGCTCTTTCCATTCATCAAAAGTTTCCGCCATCAGCATCATCCCCATTTCGTCACAAGCTTTGACAAATTCTGGAGCTGGCATATTATGAGAAGTTCTGATGGCATTTACGCCCATATCTTTCATGATGCGAATCTGTCTTCTAATGCCAGCATCATTTACAGCAGTTCCCAAAGGCCCCAGGTCATGGTGTAAACAAACCCCTTTAAACTGTGTTTTTTTCCCGTTCAGGAAAAATCCTTTATTGGGAATGATTTCTATCGATCTGATTCCAAAAGTAGTGGAATACTCATCTTTCAGCTCCTTTCCTTCATATAGCTTAGAAAGCGCAGTATATAAAGTTGGGTTTTCAGTATCCCATAGTTCAGGCTTTAACACGATCATTTCCTGATTAAAAGTACCCTGATCATATTTACTTAAAGGTGTTTTAGCACTGGCCACCACTTTACCACTGGCATCCTTAATTTCGGTAGACAACTGAAACTGACCATCAGCAATCTGACCTGTAGCCGCCAGTTTAGTTTTTAAGTTAACCCTGGCAAATTCCTGATTAATTACCGGAGTGGTTAACTGTGTTCCCCAAACCGGAATATGCGCCGCTTCGGTGACCACAATATGAACATTTCTATATATTCCGGCTCCTGGATACCATCTTGAAGATTCAGGAAAATTTTCCAATCTTACCGCCAACGTATTCTCCTGTCCGGCTTCTAAAAATTCAGTGATGTCAAAATGAAAGGTATTGTAACCGTATGGCCAAAATCCTACTTTCTTACCATTGATATACACAGTGGCATTACTCATGGCACCATCAAATATGATGGTTGCTTTTTTACCTTTATTAAATGCAGGCACTTTAAATTTATTCCTATACCAGCCTACGCCTACAAATGGTAAACCGCCAGTACGGCCGGCATGTTCAGAAGCCTCCTTTTGTCCGTCCTGGGCTATCGCTACATGTTGCTTGTCATTATTCGCACTAAAAGGGCCATATATTGCCCAATCATGCGGAACAGTTACATTTTGCCATTTGCTGTCATTGTACTTTGCATTGGTAAACGCTTCCTGATCGGCCCGGGTAAATTTCCAATCTTTCTCCAATAATATTTCGGATCTCTGCTGGGCTATTGCTGAACCATAACCCATACTTAGCCATAGTAAAGCAACAGCAAAATAATTTCTTTTCATATCAATATTTAAACATTCTAGTTCTGGCAGACCTTCCCCAATAGCCCTTCATTGATCATACCACAGGCTAAATATATGCTAAAACGCCATCATTTTGACCCTTTTGGCCCATTTTCGAATCAATTTGGTAAGTTTTTTAAGTAATTCTTCAATTTATCCATGCCTTCAGGCAGCAATGAATGCTGAAATAAAGTATATTAGATACCTTAAACAGCCAGATGACTTCTGAAAACAACCTAGAACACATTAACGCATTAATTGAGGCTTATCCTACTGCCTCAGCCATTTATCATGGCAGGAATATTATCATTACTGCTGCGAATCAGGAAATGCTGAAATTATGGGGAAAAGACCAATCGGTTGTTGGCAAAGAAATGGCAGAAGGTATACCTGAGCTTAAATCACAACCTTTTATCGGCTTACTCCAACAAGTTTATGATACCGGAATTACCTATCAGGGAGTACAGGAACAAGCAGACCTGGTCATAGATGGGCAATTAAAATCATCCTATTTCAACTTTACCTACAAGGCTATTAAGGATGAACAGGGAAAAACACTGGCGATTATTCACAATGCGATTGACGTGACTGAATTAGTCCTCACCAGGAAAAAAAACGAGGAAACAGAGGAACGTCTAACCTTCGCACTGGAATCTGCAGAGATTGGAACCTGGGAAATGAATCCATTAGACGAAACCGTCTTTTGGGACCAAAGGTGTCAGCAGATATTCGGATTTAATGGGGATCGGGAAATTCTTTATCAGGAAGTCTTTAAACATATTCATCCCCTTGACCAGCAAAAAGTAGCCATTGCAGTTGAAGCTGCAATCTGGCAGGAACAGCCGGAAGCTTATGATTTACGTTTTCGTACCGTAAATGAATTAAATGGTACCTTAAAATGGGTGCATTGTAAAGGAAAAGCTTATTTCAACAAGAATGGAGTAGTTTACCGTTTTGCGGGAACTGCGATGGATATCACAAAAGAAATTACGGCTAACTTGAGTGAACAGCAACTCCTTTCTTTAATTAAACACAATGCCGACCATATGTCTATTGCAGACATGGAGGGCAGGCTGATTTACATGAATCAGGCGGGCAGAAAAATGCTCGGTGTTCCCGAGGATACAGAGATCAGCTCCTTATCGGCTGCCGACTTTTATAATCCTGAGGAGCTCAAACGTGTTCAGCAGACCCTTATCCATCAGATCTCTGAAGAAAATGGCTGGCAAGGACTCATTCATCTGCGAAATTACAGCACTAAACAGGAAATTCCATGTGAGGTGAACTACATATTGATTAAAGATCCTTTTACCGATTCCATCATTGGAAGAGGTGCCACAGCCAGAGATTTACGTCCGGAAATGAAGGCGAAGGCAGAATTGAAACGATTGGCTACAATTGTTGACATTAGTGAAGATTTTTGTAATTATTGTGATCTGGATGGGAATACCATTTATATCAATGAAGCCGGTGGCAAATTAATCGGGATTGATCATGCCCATATCAATGCCGCCAATCTTTATCAGTACCATAGTATGACATCTTCTGAGGAAATCAGGAAGAACATTCTACCAACATTATATGCCAAGGGCAAATGGTCTGGAAGATTAGATTTGGTACACCAAATAACCGGAGAAGTGATTCCTATTCATAAGCAGTTGTTTATAATTCGACAGGAACTTGACAATGAACCAATTGCCATTGCAGGGATTGCCCGTGATTTAAGGGCAGAATTAAACGCAAAAAAGGCAGTAGACAAAAAAACGGAAGAATTACAACAAGTCATCAAAGAGATGGAGTTCCTTGCGAACACCGTACCTGCAGTGGTTTGGACCAGTCAGCCCAACGGTATGCTGGATTATATCAATGAACGCTGGCATGAAAGTAGCAAGATCAGCATCACAGATTCCCTGGGTCGGGCCTGGGCAAAGCTCTTACACCCTGATGATGTTAAACCTGTCTTGCAGTGCTGGAAAGCCAGTTTGGAAACAGGGAATCCTTATCAAACAGAATTCAGAATGCTGGACAAGTTTGGTAATTACCGCTGGTGGCTGGCCAGGGCTTTAGCACTAAAAGACAAAAAAGGCAAGATCATTAAATGGTACGGAACCAATACCGACATCACCGACCAAAAAGAGTTAGAAAAGCAAAAGGATAATTTCCTTGCGGTAGCCAGTCATGAGCTTAAAACCCCTGTTACGAGCATTAAAGCCTATGCTCAGGTATTGGAAATGATGTTAAAGCGTGCCGGAGATACAAAAAATGCTTTGTTAATGTCAAAGATGGACGGGCAAATCAACAGACTCAGCAGTTTAATTGGAGATCTGCTGGATGTTACAAAAATCAATTCCGGCAGGTTGGAAGTTGACCATCTCCCCTTTGATTTTAACCAAATGATGCTCGAAATCATTGAGGATATGCAGCTCAGTTCCTCAAAGCATCAAATCCACCATCAACTTGCATTTAAGAAAATGGTCACCGGCGATCGCGATAGAATTGCACAGGTGGTGATTAATCTGATCACCAATGCCATTAAGTACTCTCCTGATGCGGATCGGATTATGATTTACACGGAAGATCGGGATACAGAAGTTCAACTCTGTGTTCAGGACTTTGGAATTGGTTTAGGAACCGATAAACTTGACCGGGTTTTTGAACAGTTTTACCGTGTAAGTGGGACAAAAGAACATACTTTCCCCGGACTGGGTCTGGGCTTATATATTTCCTCAGAAATTATCAAACAGCATAAAGGAAAGATCTGGGTGAATTCTGTAATGGAGCAAGGCGCTACTTTTTGCTTTTCCATTCCGATAGCAGGCCCTCATCAATTGTAGATACGACCAGCACATCTGTTTCCTTGTTCAATGCAGCAACTGAAGCAGCATGTTGACCATAACAATGCAGTTCTCCTGGTAGAAAGTGAAATACGGTTGCATCCATCCAGTACCTGCCATCACCACTAAAGTCTGGCCTAAAGAATGGCTATGCCAATGGGTACCTGCACCAGCTTCAAAAGTCAACATCTTCATCGAAAGCTGTGCTGGTGCCAGCCGATGGACAATGGGTTCTATCTTTACCTTACCCCTAAAATACGATTCAGCCAACATTGGCAAACCAGTACATCTAATCCCCATAGTATTATTGTAATTTGATTAATTAAGTGCTCTGTATTCATTTGGAGAATAACCCACATGCTGTTTGAATGACCTGCTAAAGTGCTGTGGATATTTAAATCCCAATTCATAGGCAATTTCACTTACCGATTTACGGGAGTCAAAAATCTTTTCTTTCGCCAGATCCATCAGTTTTAAAGTGATATATTCCTGTGCGGATTTCCCGGTTTCCTTTTTGATCAGATCACCGAAATAGTTAGCTGAAAGATTCAACTCAGCGGCACAATAAGCAACGGAAGGCAAACCCAATACCTGAGGCCTGTCTGATTGAAAATATTCCTGGAGTAAGGTTTCAAAACGCTCCAGAATCCCCTTATTAGGCTGCTCACGGGTGATAAATTGCCGATCGTAAAAACGGACACAGTAATTGAGCAATAGCTCAATGTTAGCCACCATCAATGTTTTACTGTGTTTATCAATGGAATGTGTCAGTTCCAACTGGATTTTCGAGAAACAATCTAAAATGGTTTTCCTTTCAGTTTCTGATAAATGAAGCGCTTCATGTACCTCATAAGAAAAGAAGGAATAGTCATTGATGTGTTTTCCTAAAGAAGTTCCCCGAATCAGATCCGGATGGAAGACCAATGCCATCCCCTGTGGCTGATAAGTCTCACCATTGGCTTCAATACCTACCACCTGTCCAGGTGCCAGAAACACGAGTGTTCCTTCCTGATAATCATAATAATTACAGCCATATTTTAAATTACCACATTTTATCTCCTTCAAAAAAACGGTATAAAAACCAAAATACATTTTGGAGTTTTGTTTTGGAGAAGATTTTGATAAATCAATTACACTCAGCAAAGGATGCAGAGTTTCCTGATTGCAGAGCTCATTATATTGACTTATACTTTCTAGTTTTATGATGTTATCCATAAAGAGGCCATTTAATATCAATCAAAGTTAATTGATGATCTACCATTTTCTGCATTCTACTACCTCAATAAGTAATATTGGTAGGTAATACCGTAATTGGTATAAAAAGCAAATAAAAAAAGCCCGCCAGGAGAATGAGATCCTCATGGCGGGCTGATCAAAAAAGCCTTGCTTTTTAAATATTGGGGAATGGCTTATCTGTCACAATTTGCTGTCCAGGTTGCACCATCCTTAGTCACTAACATGTTTAGTTTACTGGCATCGATTCTAATACCTGTTAAACCACTTCCAATACTAACATAACTGTTATCACCAGATTTCTCGAATTTCACACCGGTGATGTCAGGAATGTTATTACCAAAGTAAAAATTGTAGGTCTCTCCTACTTTACTCACCGTAACTTTTCCGTCCGAACTTGTAATGGTGCTGCCATCTTTTAGGTAAGAAACCGAACCTTTATAAGTTCCAACAAAGAAATCCTTATCGGCTGGATCTGTGTCTTTCTTACAGGCGATCATAATCGTCGTAGCGATTAAAAGTAAACTGAAAATTCTAATTGCTTTTTTCATAATATGATGTGTTTTATTGTAACACATCAGTTACAAAGCCCGTGCCAATAAGCAGTTGTCAAATAAAAAAACAATCGCTATCCAAAAGAAAAACAGCCTTTAAATACCTAAAAAAGGCACAATTAGTTCATCTCAAGAATAGACAGTATATTTCCGGCAGGATCTTTAAACCAGGCGATTAACGGACCTTCTCCAATAAGAATTCCTTTTTCGTTGGTTTTAAAACCTTCCTGATCATAATGCTCAAAATGCACTCCTTTTTTTACTAATTCATCGAGGGTTGCTTCCAGGTTCTGAACCGGAAAATTTAAAACCGTAAAGCTTGCAGGTTCATGATTGGCCTTTGGATAGATCACAATTGGCGTAGATCCTTCTACCTGAAGTTCCAGTACCCCCATAGGATTATCTTTTACCACCAAACCCAATACTCCTGCATAAAACGCCCTGGCGCCTTCCAGATCATTCACAGAGAATGAACTGAATGATTTTGATTTTTTTAACATCACTTATAGTTTTTAATTAGTCCACCACCCATACTGCATCTACGAGATATTTATTTTCATCAAAAAACTGGGATACAAAATGAAATCCTGTTGCCATTGCCATTGCTTCTATTTCCTGAAGCGAGTACTTTTGTGAAATTTCCATAAAAACAGGTTCATTGGCCTCGAAATGAATCTGGTTTTGCGCACCTATATGCACCACTTGCTCCTTCAAACTGATCAGGAAACTTTTACAAGCTCCGGAATCCGGATCATAGCATGGGTAATGTTCAAAATTCTGCAGGTTAAAATCTGCATCCAATTCCTTATTGATCCGATGAAGCAGGTTGAGATTGAAGGCTGCAGTAATCCCCTGAGCATCATTGTAGGCTGCTAATATTTGCTTTGGATTTTTCTTCAGATCAAAACCAATGATCAATAAATCTCCTTTAGATAAAGAAGCACTGAGCATGCTACAAAAGCTTTTTGCTTCCTTGAATTCCATATTCCCAATATTGGCTCCCATAAAAAGAACCACTTTCCTTCGATTGGAAAGTGCAATGCCCTTATCCAACATTTCAAAATAATCTCCATTTAAACCTTTGATATCCAATCCCGGGAGTAAATTCGGTAACTGGTCTTCCAGATTAGAAATCACATTCGCGGAAATATCGATAGGTAAATAGCTAAACTCCAGTTCCCCTGCCATCAGTTCTCTCAGCAAATGGACAGATTTTGTGGCATCACCTGCCCCTAGTTCTATCAGATCAAAAGCACTTTTGTCCCTACTGATCAGGTCTGCAATTGCAGTGCTTTGTTTTGAGAATATTTCCATCTCTGCATTGGTCAGGTAATACTCCGGCATTTCCATAATCTGTTGGAAAAGCAGATCTCCCTGATGGTCGTAAAAATATTTAGCCTGCAAATATTTCGGCCTCGCCTGCAGTCCGCATAGAATATCTTTTCTGAACTGGCTTCTTGTAATAATTTGTGCTTCTGATCTGGTTGTGTTCATATTGGCTGGATTATTTTGCAAGTCTGATTCCTGTAAACTGCCACCTCAATTGTGGATGAAAAAAATTTCTATAAGTAATCCTGCTATGCATTTCCGGGGTGGCAAGAGATGCCCCGCGAAGTACTTTTTGATTGACCATAAATTTCCCATTATACTCTCCTATTGCCCCTGCAGCCTTGCTAAAGCCCGGATAAGGCAGGTAGGCACTTTCTGTCCATTCCCATCTTTGTCCCCAGTCAAATGACTTTGCAGCAACCTCCCACTCAAATTCTGTAGGTAATCGTAGTTTGGCCCAGCTTGCATAGGCATAAGCTTCATAATAGCTGATATGTGTTAAGGCTTCCTGAACTGCCAATGGCTGTAAACCGGCAAGTGTGTAGGTATGCCATACACCATCTATTAAATGCCAGTACATCGGGGAACTGATCTGATTGATGTTGATCCAATCCCATCCTTCAGCATGCCAATAAGTAAAATTCTTATAGCCCCCGCTATTGATGAATTCAAGATACTCTGCATTAGTAACCAGATTTGAACTGATGGAAAATTCAGGTAAATAAACCTTATGCCTCCCCAATTCATTATCAAAACAGAAATCTGTTCCGGAATAACCTATCTCATAAATTCCAGCTTTTATACTTATCATTTCCCTTTCCTTAGTCTGATCATGATGAAGTTTAAAAGCAGTCGTACTATAAACAGGGAAAAGTGGATTATGCCCTAATATGTATTTGATATCGGTCAATAGTAATTCCTGATGTTGCTGTTCATGATGGAAACCAAGCAACAGCAATTCTTCAGCTTTTGGAGAAATTGGAGCTTTGAGCAAATCCAGCATGGCCGCATCTACATAAGCACGATATTGGTAAATTTCTTTTACTCCTGGTCTGCTCAGGTTACCCCGATCTGTCCGGATCACCCTATTACCGATCGTTTCATAATAACTGTTAAAAACATAGTTGTAAGCAGGATTATACACCTGATAACCCGGTAAGAATGCTTCAAGGATAAAAGTCTCAAAAAACCAGGTGGTATGACCGAGGTGCCATTTCGGCGGACTCACATCTACGATGGGCTGTACGACATAATCTTCCCGCTCCAAAGGTTCGCAAATTTGTTCAGAATGTTTTCTAATCTGCAGGTATTTCTCTGATAACATCATCAATTCGTATCTAGGTAATTTTTAAGTTCGGTTATGGTAGTAACACGCAGTGCTTTCGATTGTTTTTGCCTCATCATCAAGGCGTAGGAATTATTAAACCCAATGGGAATAAGCCACTTGACCTGATATTTCTCCTGAAAATATTTGCTTACATATTCGTAAACCTTGTTTTTATCCTGACCAAGCTGTTTCAACATTGCCTGATCCGGTTGCAATAAAACCAATAAACCGGTGCCCGTATATTCTGGGTATAAATCAATCTGATCATTGACTAAGGCATCAAAACAGATTTTCGTTCCTCCCAATCCAGATTTCGCAGATACCTGATAATCTGTATTTCCTTCTATCAGCATCCGGTAGATCTGAGCAAGAATATATTGTTCTCCAAATATTTTTGAACCAATCCGTATCACCTCTCCTTTCCCCTTCCGCGGACTTTTGTATAGTCCGGCCGACTGTAAAAAATCCTTAGCCACCCGCTCCGGGCTTTGCTTGAGGTAATCAGTCCGGTAATTGAGGGCGATCATGGTAGAATCGTTGATTTTTCCCGCCAATTGATTCAGCACACTTTCCAAATCCGGAAACTTTGTCAAGGCCCCCTGCCTCACAATCGGTACCGCATCATAAGGTGGAAATATTCCTTTGTCATCTTTCAGCACCACCAGATCAAATGCTTTTAACCTGCCATCAGTAGAATACCCACTGATCACATCTAATTCTTTTTCATAGGCAGCTTTATACATGATGGCGTCGCTAATCACCCGTATGGGCATCTTTAATCCATAAACAGTTTCCAAGCCTAGATTTCCGTCTTGTCTGCCCATAAATTCGGGAGTAAATCCTGCAACCAGCTTTCTATCCCCGCTTTTAATTGCAACAGCAGAATTTGCTGGCCGCTTTCCCATCATACCTGCAAACACAGGCCAGAATTCATATCCTACCAAACAAATCATCACAATAACAGCTACATAACCTAGTTTTTTAAGTTTAATAAAATCCAGTTGCTGTAGCCTCGACAATAGAAAATCTAAACCAACTGCCAATAAAGCTGCAGGAATTGCCCCTGCGAGAATCATATTGGTATTATTCAGAGAAATCCCTCCAAAAATAAATTCTCCTAATCCACCTGCAGCAATAAATGAAGCCAACGTTGCTACGCCAATATTGATCACCGCTGCCGTTCTGATTCCCGCAAGAATCACCGGCATTGCCAAAGGCAGTTCTACCTGAAAAAGAATCTGTTTTTTACTCATCCCCAAGGCCTTCGCTGCCTCAAGCACATCCCGGTTAATCCCAGTTAATCCAGTAAAAGTATTGCGGATAATGGGCAGCAGTGCATAAACCAGTAAAGCAACAATTGCAGGTCTTGCACCAATTCCTAATAAGGGGATCATAAAACCCAGCAAAGCGATACTGGGAATAGTTTGAAGCACACCTGCAAAACCTAAAATACCAGTTGCCCATTTGCGCTTTCTGGCGATAAACATTCCCAGAGGAAGGCCAATTGCAATGGCGAGTAATAAAGCCGTAAATGTGAGTCCAAGGTGTTGTAGCGTCTGAGCTAGCAATTTGTCTTTTTGCTCCCACATGAACGCCCAAAGGCTTTGCTGACGATCATCCATGGACGTTTTGCTGTTGGTATTGCTGAAATGCCAGTGTTAATTCGGAAAAGCTAATGGTTTTCATCTGAGTAGGATCATCGGTCAAAACAAAGCTGACATAATCCTCTACTGTAAAATTGAAAAGCTCCATTGCCAGCCATACACTTAATGTAGCCGGTTGTAATTGCTTCCTGCTTCCCATCAGGTCAGTACGCTCCTTTAGCCCCATGCGATGAGCAGGAAGCAGTTCCCATAAATCCTGAATGCTCATGGATTTAAACTCCAGCGTTAAACGTGCTCCATCAAGAAACTGACGCACAAAATCATTAGCTGGCCGATAGAGTAAATCCCTGGCAGTACCTATTTGAACAACCTCTCCCTTGTGCATCAAACAAATCCTGTCTGCCAATTCAAAAGCTTCCTGAACATCATGTGTGACCATGACTATCGTTTTTCTTTTGAACTCCTCCAATCCTTTAAATTCTACATGAATCTCAGACCTGGTTACATTATCCAGCGCTCCAAAAGGCTCATCCATTAATAGGATTTCGGGATCTGCAACCAATGCCCTTGCCAACCCAACCCGCTGTTGTTGGCCCCCACTTAGTTCATGAGGAAACAAGGCGAGGCAATCCAGAGATAATCTTAATTTTTTAAGTAATTCCACACTCCGTTCCTGTATCTTTTCTTCCGGCCAGTTCAATAGTTTTGGAACAACCGCAATATTTTGGGAGACGGTATAATGCGGGAAAAGGCCAATATTTTGCATTACATATCCGATTTTTCTCCTCAGCATTTCTGGCTTTTCATGGATAGCAGACCGGCCATTGATACTGATCTCACCGGTATCGGGTTCAACCAGCCGGTTGATCATTTTAATTGTAGTGGTTTTACCTGATCCACTGGTACCGAGAATGACCATTGTTTCTCCTTTAAACACTGTAAAAGAAAGTTCTTTTACAGCTTGTGTATTTCCATAACGCTTACTGACAGCTGTTAGTTCAATCATAATAAAGCTGGATAAATCGGTTGAAAAATGCCTATTCGATAGTCATAAACAGGTTATTTAGAGATTCCGAAAATGTAGGATGGGCAAAAACACCGTATCGGATCTGTTCATAAGTGATTCCGCCCTGCATGGCCATTTGGAGCACCGCCATAATTTCTCCACCCTCTGCCGCAAGTATAGCAGCACCCAAAATCTTTTTACTTTTTCGATCTACAATTGCTTTCATAAAACCTCTAGTCTGACCGGTTTCAATCCCTCTGGCAACATTGGACATTGGTAATTTTGCTACCATCACATCCAGTCCTTTTGCTTTCGCTTCATTTTCTGAAAGGCCGATGCGTCCCAATTGAGGATAGGTAAACATGCAGTAAGGAACCGGTCTGTCGTTGGTACTAAATTTTCCCTTTTCCATCAAGTTTCGGTAAACAATGGTATAATCATGGTAAGCAATATGGGTAAAAGCAGGTCCGCCATTGATATCACCAAGGGCATAAATTCCCTTCACATTTGTTTCTAATTTATCGTCTACCAGAATATATCCCTGATCATTCGTTTTTATACCTGGTACATCAGGATTTAAGGTCTGGATTTGTGGTGTTCTGCCAATGGCAATCAAAAGATGGCTGGCTTTGATTGTTTTCCCAGCTCCCGGGGATTTTAGCTTAATTTTTAGCTGATGCTGATTGCCCTCTAGAGCTGTTATACTGGTATTGGTTAGAATTTTCAATCCTTCTGCCTCCAATATCTTTGTCATTTCAGCAGAGACATCGGCATCTTCCCGACTCAGAATCGCTGCAGATTTTTCAAGAATTGTTACTTTGCTGCCTAAGCGTCTGAATAGCTGACCAAATTCCAGACCAATGTAATTTCCGCCCAGGATCACCAGATGCTGCGGAATTTCAGTTAAATCCAGAATTGTAGTAGAGGTCAGGTAATTTGATTTTGTTAGTCCTTTTAGCTCCGGTATTTTAGGTGTAGCACCGGTGTTGATGAAAATCCAATCTGCAGAAAGCACTTGTTTTTCCCCATTTTTTGCGATAACTGTTAATTCTTTTGGACCTGAAAAAGCAGCAGTACCATGAATGATGGTTAATCCCTTTGTATGTTCCAGTCCTTTTTGAGCAGCAGCCCTAAAGGAGTTCAGGATACTATCCTTTCGCTTCTTAATTTTTTCAAAATCAACTTTAACTCTGGCGATTCCTATACCAAGTTCATTGGCCATTCTTGCCTGATGTGCCACATGAGCAGAAGCAATCATCGTTTTTGTAGGAGTACAGCCATCATTGATACAAGTACCTCCAATCAATCTTTGCTCAATAATCGCTGTCTTTTTTCCAGCTTCAGCCATTTTTTTGGCTAGTGGTATCCCAGCTTGTCCTGCTCCAATAATAATTGCATCGTAATGTTTCATAGTTTGCTCCTTTTACCGACTCATAAATGCATTGTCTAATATAACTAACAATCAGCTTAAATGTTTGGATCAGAAAAAGGGGTCTTAGATGAAACACCTAAAGAAGGCAGGCAATAGCAGCCTGATGGTCAGGACTAAAATTAGTGATCCGATCAGGAACTAACCTGGAATGAATGGGGAGGACTCTGCCATATAAGCCCTATTTCTTGGGGAGCAGAAGCCTAGCAAAGCCCTAGCAGAGCGAGCTTCTACCAGAAAACCACCAGTAATCAATAAGAATTCTGACCAACCTTATAAATTACTGATGGTTTTCCATCTTTTTCAGCGCAAAAAAGAAATGTATGTTATTCCTCGCTGGTATTTTTTAGTTTCATCAACAAAGAATAAGCACCTTTGACTACGATATTTTTACCTTTTAGATCTGAGTGTACTGCGGTAAAACCTTGTTCTGTCTCCCCCTTTTTTACTTCCGTCATCTTAAAGGAATCCATACCATTCTTTACAAAAACATAATCCTTATTCTCGAAATTTACAAACGCATCTTCAGGCAGTGCATCAACCTGATCACTATTCAGCTGCACTATGGCATTCATATACATCCCCGGCACTAGTTTTTGATCGTATTGATCAAAATCACAATGGACTGCCGTACTTCTTTCCTCGTTTAAGGCATGGCTCACCAGGACCACTTTTGTCGGGTGTTTTATATCTGGTTTCGAATTGCTGTAGGCCAGAACCTGTTGCCCAATTTTTATCTTATTCAAGTCCTTTTCAAATACCGTAAGATTCAGGTGGATGTTATCTGGATTCACTAACTCAAAAATCACATCTGATGGGACAACATATTTACCAATATTGACATTTACTTTGCTGACATAACCATTAATTGGTGAATATACACCAATCGTTCTGCTGATGTTATCTTCCGTAAGTCTGCCTGGATTCAGCCCGATCAATCTTAATTTTTCTGCTAAAGCTTTGCTTTCAATACTAAAATTCCTGAAATCATTCTCCGCCTGTTGAAAAACCTTATCGCTACCTGCTTTAGCGCTATGGAGTTCTTTTTGTCGATTGTATTCCTTAAGGGCAAATCCCAATTTATTTTTTGTGCTCAGGTAATCCTGTTGCAACTGTATATACTGCGGATCTTCAATAATGGCCAAAACTTGTCCTTTCCTCACCTTAGTCCCTGGCAACATCTGCGTCGATTTCAAGTATCCACCCAGAGGAACACTCACTGATACCAGGTTTTGTGGGGGTACTTCAATCTGGCCATTTAGCTTCAATAAAGTACTGATTTCCCGGGCCTGTACCGGTTGAACCTGCAAATCGATTTGCTTTAGCTGCTGAGCACTCAATTGTACAATACTCTCATCGGTTTTAGCCCTAACTTTTGACTCTTCTTTGGCGCTACTGCTACAACCATAAATAAGTACAGGAAGCAATAATACTGGCAAATATTTAAAAACTATAGATTTCATGTTATTTTGATAAAAGGTAATTCAATTGTATAATACTGTTGTTCAGGCTAATGATGGCATTTAAATAATCCATGCGCAATGCTAAAGCTTGTTGATTCAGCATCGTCCATTCCAGATAATTGATCTCCCCTTTCTGCAATTGCGTATTGAGTGTCCGGGTGATTTCTCTGGCATTTTTTAAGGCATTATTTTCAAAATCCTTTACGATTTCTTTATTCTTACTCAACTGCTGAAAGCCGTCTTCCAGTTCAGCCTGCAATTGTTTTCTGGCATATGCAGTTTCGTTTGCAGCAAGGTCTTGCTGTGTCCTGGCAGATTTAATCCTTGCCTTTTTTGCTCCTGAAAAAACAGGAATACCAATTCCCAGCTGAAAGGAATGGAACCTGGAGCCCAGATCATACCTAAGTCCATCCTGAAGACTCATATTTTGATACCCAAGAGTAATTTCAGGAAGCAGTTTTGATTGCGCCAGACTGGTGCTGACTTTAGCCAGCTGCTCCTGTTGTAACTGGAGTTTTAAAAGTGGATGGTTCTCCAGCATTTCCCGATCTATCAATACATCGCCAAGCTTAAAATCCCCCGCCTTCGGCAAACGCAGCTCCTCGCTATTGATCATGAGCAGAAATTGCTGTTGTATAAAACTGTACTCCTTTTGCAGCTCTTTCTTTTGACGGGTAATTTGTGTCAATTGGTTTTCCGCACTTGCCTTTTCCAGCATATTGGTCTCTCCTGCTTTAAACCTCAAAGTCGCTATTCTTAAAAACTCCCTATAGGTACTATCCATAGCCTCCAGCAAAATTTGTTTTTGAGCAATCACCAATAGCTCATAAAACATGGCGGTAGTCATTTTTTTAACTTCCGACTGCTTTAAATCTACATCGAGCAACTTCAATTTCCATTCTTCGGATAATTGTTTTTTCTGACGGCTATACACTGTTGGCAGGCTAAAACTTTGACTAATACCTACCGAATTATCAATTAAAGGGCTATTGAACTTCCCATATTGCGCCGATAAATTTGCCTGGGGAAGATCTATCCCTGTTTTGATCAGCTGTTTGGCTTGTTCTGCCCGCAACTTTTGGCCTTTCAGCAACAAATTCCCAGCGGCAGCACTATCTAGTGCTTCAGTTAATCCAATTGGTCTTTGTGCATTCGCTGAATTAAAAGGGAAGAAAGTACCCAGCAGGAAAATCAACATAAGCGCAGATTTAGCATGCTTAGTTGGTTTTAAGCCCTTTTCAACAGCAATATATAAGATTGGTAAAACGAAAAGTGTTAGCAAGGTCGCAATCATCAATCCGCCAATTACAACTGTAGCCAGTGGTCTTTGTACTGCAGCACCTGCACCATTACTCAATGCCATTGGAAGAAATCCTAATGAGGCTACAAAGGCAGTCATCAGTACCGGCCTTAACCTTGTATTGGTCCCCTGCATGACCACATTTTTCATATCTGTTTCTCCTGTTTTTTTTATGCGGTTGAACTCTGCAACCAGCACAATCCCATTCAATACTGCAATACCAAACAATGCGATAAAACCTACTCCGGCACTGATACTAAAAGTCATACCCCGCATCGCCAGGAGGAAAATACCACCAATTGCGGATAACGGAATTGCACTATAAATCAGCAGTCCATATTTAATAGAATCAAAAGCAAAGTATAACAATAAAAAAATAAGGATCAGTGAGACTGGTACCGCTACAGAAAGGCGTGATTTCGCTTCATTCAGGTTTTCAAATGATCCACCATAAGCCACAGTGTAGCCTACTGGCAGTTTGATTTTTTCTTCTACTTTTTCCTGCAGCTCGTTCACGATACTTTCTACGTCCCGACCATTCACATTAAAACCTACCAATACCCTTCTTTGCGTATTTTCACGTTGAATCTGGCTAGGGCTGTTTACAAATGCTACAGTTGCCACCTGATTTAATGGAATCTGACTTCCAGCGGGTGTAGGTATCAGCAAATGTTGGACATCGCTCAGGTCTTTACGATTATCATTATCTAGCCTAAGCACCAATTCAAAGCGCTTTTCACCTTCAAATACCATCCCTGTACGCTGACCAGCGAATGCGGCATTGATGTTCCGGTTGACTTCCGAAATATTCAAGCCATACTGGGCAATAGCGGGTCTGTTATACTTAATGACAATCTGAGGAGTACCACTGATTTGTTCTACGTAATGTTCCGTTGTTCCTTCCACACTTCGCACAATATTGCCCAATTGCTTCGCATAGACACTCAATGTATCCAGGTTTTCCCCATAAATTTTACAGACTACATCCTGCCTGGCTCCTGTCATCAGTTCATTGAAACGCATTTGCACCGGAAACTGAAAACTGGTCGTTATTCCCGGGACTTCAGCCGCGGCTTCAGTCATTTTTTCAGAAAGTTCATCAAAGGAACTGGCGGAAGTCCATTCACTTTTCTTTTTAAGATTGATGATCATATCTCCCATATCCATTGGAAGAGGTTCTGTTGGCACTTCACTACTACCTATTTTGGTCACGATATTTTTCACTTCCGGAAACCTGGATTTCAAAATTGCGGCTACTTTCTGTACATTTTCTATGGTGGTATTTAAACTACTCCCAGACAAGACCCGGGTTTCTACAGCAAAATCACCTTCTTCAATAGATGGGATAAATTCACCCCCTAAACGTGTTAATAAAAACACCGCAAACAGGAACATCGTTATCACCAAACCTAGAATCAACTTAGGAATTCCCAATGCACGTTTTAAGATTTTGCTATAAGCGCTTTCAATTTTTTCCATCAAACGATCAGAGAAATTCTTTTTATCGCTGATCTTTTTACTTAAAAAGACAGTACTCATCATTGGAATGTAGGTCAGGGATAAGATAAAGGCCCCCAAAAGTGCAAATGCGACCGTTTGTGCCATGGGCTTAAACATCTTCCCTTCAATTCCCTGAAGGCTAAAAATTGGAAGATAAACGATCAGAATAATGATCTGTCCGAATACTGCACTATTCATCATCTTAGAAGAAGCACTTTTTACTTCTTTATCCATTTCCTGCTGGGATAAAGTCCGCAATCCGGCAAATTTCTTGCTGTGGCTTAACTGGTGCATCACTGCCTCTACGATAATTACCGCACCATCTACAATCAATCCAAAATCCAATGCTCCAAGACTCATCAGGTTTCCGCTCACGCCAAATAAGTTCATCATGATGATCGCAAAAAGCATGGAAAGTGGAATCACGGAGGCAACAAGCAAGCCCGCACGAACATTTCCTAAAAACAAAACCAAAACGAAGATGACAATCAATGCCCCTTCCATCAGATTGGTTTTAACAGTATCAATTGCATTACTGACCATATCTGTACGGTCCAGAAATGGCTCAACCACAACACCTTCAGGCAGGCTTTTCTGAATCTCTGCAATCTTAGATTTGATGCTTTCGATCACCACATTACTGTTAGCACCCTTTAGCATCATCACAATTCCGCCGGAAACTTCCCCTTCATCATTGTAAATCAAAGCACCAAATCTTGTGGCTGAGCCTATTTTCACTTCTGCCACATCCCTAACCAACAAAGGCACGTTGTTATGTTTGTTTTTGATGACTACATTTTCAATGTCGTCTTTATTTTCAATCAGTCCTTCACTTCGGATATAACTTACGGAGGACTGTTTTTCTATATAAGAACCTCCGGTATTCTGGTTGTTACTTTCCAAGGCATTAAAGACATCAGCAATGGTAATTCCATGGGCCTGTAATTTGTTAGGGTTGATGGCCACCTCATATTGTTTGAGTTTACCACCAAAACTACTCACTTCGGCTACGCCTTTTACACTTAAAAGCTGGCGCCTCACTACCCAATCCTGGAGGGTTCGTAACTCGGTAATGTCGAACTTATTTTCATAGCCTTTTTTAGCTTTGATCACATATTGATAAATCTCCCCCAGACCTGTAGAAATTGGTCCCATTTCGGGTTTACCAATATCCTCAGGTATGTTTGCCTGTACCGTAAGCAAGCGCTCAGAAACTTGTTGTCGGGCCCAATAAACGTCAACATCATCATTAAAAACCAGGGTAACCAAGGACAGTCCGAAGCGGCTATAGCTTCTGATTTCCTTGATTCCTGCTATATTGCTACTCGCCTGTTCTACAGGAAAAGTAACTAGTCGTTCGATATCTGTAGCACCATATGAAGGTGCAGTAGTAATAATTTGCACCTGATTATTTGTAATATCAGGCACCGCATCTACCGGTAGTTTTGTCAATTCAAAAACACCGTAAATGATCAGCGCAATAGTAAATAGCGCAACTATGAGTTTATTCTTTACAGAAAACCCAATGATTTTATTCAACATAAAAAGATGGTATTATGATTTATTCTTTTAACAATAAAAGCTAAACCAGGGAGTTATTCCACTGGATTAGTAGCATAAATCAAACTTTAGGCGGTTGCCAGATGGTATCGAGGTAAGCGGATGGGACATGGTCATCATTAAAAACAACCGTTTTTGTACGCAGCTCTGCGCTGAATACCTTAGTAAGGTATTTATGAAAAGGTGGCGTGGCTGAACTACTTAAAACTAAGGTTTTATCGATCGACTTAAAAGGCAATTGATTGTCACGATCCTCATCATTGTCAGTATGCGGAACGGAATTATAATGATCGATTAAGAAAACAGAAAAGGTAATCTCTTCATTTATAGCCTTATGTTCGAAATAATGTTGAAAAAGTAAAGGCAGTTTGATCAGTTCCTGCAATCCGGTAGAAAAAATGAGGAGGACTAAAGTGATAAATATGGTCAGGTGCTTCTTCAACACGTCAAATGTATTGCTTTCTTTGCTCCAATAAAAGGAAAAACCTGTAACTTTTGTATAAAATATCTCAAACTTTATAGAGCTTTAATTTGTAATTCTTGTCTTATTGGTGATTGATCAATAAATTTACGGTAGTAGATTACCCTATTTTAATTGATAAAAGAGAAACAGGTTGGGATCATCTTATCATGATGAGTAATGGCAAGCAACATGTGATGAAATTCAATGGTAAAAACTATCCATCTAACCCAAGTTGACAGTTGAGGCAGTTCCGGCTGTTACGCGTTCAGAAGAGGAAATCCTGAAAGAGAACAGTCCAACTTCTGGATACTGAGCTATTCTGAAGCAATAAATATAAATATTTCTAAAACACGTATCAGAAAACAATAATCGGAAATAAATCAGCTTTTCATTGTTGAACAGCTGATTTATTTAAAGAGTAAAGGCTTACAGACTAAAGTTGTAACCCAAACGAATGCCTACAAAATTTAAATCGGCATCTGCATCTTTAAGCGCTGAGCTTTGATATTTAAGACCAAGCTCCAGCTTACTAATGTTATAACTTACACCCGCTGCCCATGCAAAGCTAGTTGAACTAACACTGACACTCTGACCATCTACAGATACACCAATTTTGTTTACAGAAAAACCTACTTGTGGTTCTAAATTAAACTTACCCAGTGTATATCTGTATCCTGCATAAATTGGAACTGCAGCATAATGCGCACTCATTTCTGATGGAACACCCTTCAAACCAAATCTATTATATCCAATTTCTAATGTAGCTTGTTGTTTCACTTCTCCGAAACCATACATCCCTTTTCCGGCTATACCGAAACCCGTGTTTGCAACGTCAGAAAGATCAAACAACGGAATTGCAGCCTGAGCTGAAATCTGTATCTGATTATTTCCTTTTTGCGCCTTAGCACTAAATGCTAATCCTAAAATAACTGTAGACGTTAATAAAATTTTGTTCATGTAGTAAATAAATATGTAATAAATTAATCAAATATAGCAAACTACATGAAGCAATTAGTAATAATCATTTATTTAATGAAGAATTATCAAAATTTTTAATGTAAATTTCCTGTTGAGGAAATGGTATATTGATATGGTTTTCCTTAAAAGTAGCTGCAATACGAATAATTAAATCGCTTCTCGTGGCGAAAGCTTCTCCGATATGTTTCGTCCAGAAATAAATTCTTAGGTCGATTGCACTATCGCTGAACTGTTCAAACTGAACTACAGGACCTGGATTTTTAATAATCCGTTGTTCAGTGTTTAAAATTTCCATGAGTATTTTTCTGGTTTTTTCAAGGTCTGAATCATAAGCGATTCCAATCACGACGGATACTCGTTTCCGGTTTCCACCAAGCGACCAATTGATCAGGTGTGAATTTAACAAATCACCATTAGGGACTACTACATCTGCTCCATCCCAATTGGAAATCACACTACTTCTAAAACCAATAGATTTCATTGTACCTCCCTGTCCATCGATATCCACAATATCTCCCACATTGACTGGTTTTTCAAAGGCTATAATCAATCCGCTAACCAGGTTGTTGACCAAAGTTTGCAAGCCAAATCCAATGCCTACACCTAAAGCGCCTAAAACAATCGTGATTCGATCAACTGGAATTCCAGCAGCAGCAACAGCTAAAAACAAGCCTAAACATAGGATGGAAATACGCACCAGCAACAACCAGCTCCCGATCCCCTGACGCTCGTTCTTATTGTCTTTGTCCGAAGCCAGATTTCTGTCGGAGGCGAAAAAAGAAACGACCTTTGATATCAATACAGAACTGCCCATGATGGTCAGAAACAATAACATGTTGTTAATGCTAAACGTATAATTACCGAGAGTACGATCTTCGCTAAAAAAGTTCAAAAGTGGTTTGGACAGGTAGTCGAATGCGGGGAAGTTTCGTCCAAATAAAACCAGCCATCCGATCATGAGCAAAACATAGAAAAGCACTGGTGCTTTTTTTCCAACCCTTTCAAGATTGAGGTAAAACAATTTCTTATCCTGACCTGAATATACGTTAAAAGCCATCAATAAACCTTCATTAATCAGCCTGACCGTCCAAAGGAAAAGTATCGCGATCACCACATTTAAAAAGCCACTAATGAATAATGTTTTTGCCAAATTATACCGTCCGAAGATATTGGTAATGATTGCTGCAAATTCAAGAAAAACCATCAGCGCAATTGACCAGGTAATCCATTTTTCTTTGAGTTCTTCCTGTTTCCCTTTCATTAAGGTAATCAGACCAACCAGGAGTCCTAAAACAGAAGTAAACAGCATAAACCAACGTTCCAGCCTGGACGCCTGAAGGATCAGGTTCGTACCTGCAGCCAGCAGGAAAAACGCCACCATTAATAACCATACATTAAACCAGTATTTGCTGACATAACCGCTGAAGATCAGCATCAGACTGATACATGAGACTGTCCAGAGTACTACATTCAGGATGAAAGGTGGCGATGGGAAAAGGAATTGAAACAGACTAACGACAATCAAAGTTGCAGATAGTAATGGATACCTGAGCACCAGCTGTCCATCAAAATCTGGTTTGAGAAGAGCTCCTTTCACATAGATACTTCTCAATGATCCCAAATAAATGTAAGAGGTCATCAGGAGTAAAAACAACAGGACAATTTTTCCGGAATTGTTCTCTACAAAAAAGGTAAAATTCAACAACGCTTTTGTTTTCGAAAAATCAAGAATTTCAACAAATGGACGATAAAATCCTTCGGGTGCCCAGATGTTATTAAACTCCCGCTTAAAACTATGGTCTACCATTTCCTGCTGGTGGGACTCAATTTCTTCCAGGCTACTTTGCAGTTTAAAAACTGTCATGTTGACCTGATTCAACAAAGACTGAATGTTGTTTGTTGCGACTTTAAGTGCGCTATCTATCGGGCCTGTTTCATAGGCAACCACCTGAATTTTCTGCAGGTATTTCATTAAACTGACCGAATCTGTTGGAAATTTAAATAAAGCTGGAACGCTGAGCATAGAATCCAGTTGATAGCGGAAATTATTCAGGTCCTGTTGGCGAAGGTCTAATTTTACTTTTCGCGAATTTGCCTTATTGAGCAATTCGGATAATATTTTAGAGGAAGCTGTTAAATTCCGAAAGGTCTGTGCAGTTCCCTTATTGGTAAACACGCCGTCACCGGCAATGGCAAAATCCTTTTCGGTCTCTTCAAGTTCAAGCTTTGTACCAGGAGTATCTAGATTAATATTCAGATAAGCTTTAGCCTTCTGCATGGTCTTTTTGATCTCATCGAAGGTTTTGACCTGAGCCATCCTTGCTTTATCCGCATCAAACTCAGCAGCACTTTTCTTCGAAGAAATTCTTGCAAAAGCCTGCATTCTGCCTACAAAATTTATTTTTAAACTGTCAACTTTAGGAGACTTATTCAGACTGTCTTTTGATTGAGCATTTAATGACAAGACGTTAAATGTAATCGCAAAAAACAAAATCAACACACTGATTCTTTTTAATTCAATCATTTAATAATGAGTTATAACTCAATAATACGGAAAAAGCCGCATTTATTTTTGTTAGAACAAATCAAAGCAAATAGATCTTGTTATATTTAAGATAAAATAACCTTTGTTATGAGAAAGCTCCTATTATCAGTCTTGATGGCTAGCCTCTCCCTGGGTGGATTTGCCCAGAATCGACCAGTGGCAAACAAGATATTATTACAATAAAATCGCCATCCTTCCCTTCAGCAGATGCCTCATCAGGCTAAATATTGGCTTTAACCAGACGACCTAGACGTTTGATATCATTTTCCAATTTATCATTCCAGTCGAGGGCAAAATTCAAACGCATGCAATTGTTGTATTGATTGTACTGCGTGAACATTCTACCTGGGGCGAAGCTAATTTTTTGCCTGATGGCCTGATCTAATAATTCAGCAGTATCCAGTCTTTTATCCAATTCCAGCCATAACATAAAACCACCCTGAGGCTGAGATATTTTGGTATTCTCAGGAAAATAAGCCTCTATGGCTCCCTGATATTTCAAGCAATTGCTATAAAGTTTAGCTCTGAGTGTACGTAAATGAAGGTCATAACGACCATTCTCCATAAAATCGGCAATCACCTCCTGATACAGTGCAGGCGTAGAAATGGTCTGAACCAATTTTTGCCTGATGATTTTCTCCTTGTATTTTCCCGGGGCTACCCAGCCAACCCGGTATCCAGGTGCCAATGTCTTGGATATGGAACCACACCACATTACAATTCCTGCTTCATCATAATACTTGCATGGTTTTGGCCTTTCGGTTCCGAAAAAAAGATTCCCATAAAGATCATCCTCAATCAAGGGAATATCGTATGCGGTCAACATCCTGACCAATTCCCTCTTATGTTCGTCTGGCATCAGACAACCAAGAGGATTACTAAAATTACTAATGAAACAACAGGCTTTGAGTCTTGGCAACACCTTCTTAATCGCATCTAAATCCACACCTGTAACCGGGTGTGTAGGAATTTCAATCGCTTTAAGTCCCAGCGTCTTTATAATTTGCTGAATTCCGAAATACACCGGGCTTTCAATCGCTACCGTATCACCCGGCCTGGTCACTGCCATCAGGCAATTAAAAATCGCATTCATCGCACCAGATGTGGTCACCAGATCATCCTCGGTCAGCTTACCTTCCAATACAAATGACCATTTGGCTAGCGTTCTCCTCAGATAGGTACTCCCGGCAACGGGCTCATAAGCCGTCCCGCCATCTTCTAACCGACGAATGGCATTGATCATTCCCTTATTCAATTTTGCTATTGGTAACATGCTGTTGGCGGTTACTCCTAAAGAAAACTGAGTAATGCTTTTATCATTCAGCGTATTGAAAACCTTACTGATGAGATCCTCGGGTTCTTTTTCCTGCCTGGATGTTTTCATTTTCCCCACAGATGGCAATGAAAATTTTCTGATAGAAGCCTTACTCACAAAATAACCTGATTTGGCTCTGGGTTCAATTAAGGATTTACTTTCCAACTCCAGATAGGCTTGTTTAACCGTGTTGATGCTTACATTATAAAGTTTTTGTATGGTACGGATTGAGGGCAGCTTATCACCCAATTTTAGCGTTTCACTCTCAATCTGTTCCTCCATTACCCTGGCAATTCTAACATATAAGGATTCTTTTTTCATTCGAGTCATGTCCGGCAGTTGTGTCCTGTAAATTTACTTAAAACAAATCTGTATCCTAATATTAATTAGCACAGGTATTTAGCCAGCTGACCAATTGTTCGATCGCTATTTTTAATGGAGTATGATCTTGTTTTAGACCTGTAAATGTGGTATGTAATGTAACTTCCGCCTGTGATTTGAGTTTCTGATCAATGAAAGCATCAGCAACTGATAAGGTATGTGTACTGAGCATCAGCTCATCCAGTTGATTAATGGAAGCGAAAGCAAAGCCGATGATCTCTTCACCATTTAGAGCGATACTCAAAGGAAGACCAAAATTTTCGGTCAGCTGATGAACTGTTGGCTGCTGATTTTGGCCTTGATTTTTATAAAGTCTGATCAGGGCATTGAGGTCAGACAAGTATACTTTACGGAATTGGATCTGGCTATAATTAGTTTCTTGTTCTTTCATAACATAGGATTTGACAACAAAATTAGGCATCAAATCCAGGCAGATACAGACACAGAAAAACGATTATTATAGGTTACAGATTTGATCCTAACCCGGGAAGCTGAGTTCTCAAAATAAAGAGTAAAACCTACTACCATAGCGTTATGGACACAAATGGAAAAGATCCATAAAAAAAGCGCATTTAATCATGCGCTTTTTTAAAATCCTTTACAATTAGTTTATTGCCATCAATAAGTATCAACGACTAACACAAATCCCATTTCGGATTCAGAAATTCGTCTTCCCCAGGTTTTGCATTTTTATAGGCAATGGCTTCAGGAATTGAAGTTTTAGGAAGATGAACATGTATAATTGTATTCTCCTGAATGTCATCAAGCTGAACCAATACTTCTTCTAAAGCTTCCATATCGGAAACTTCAAAACCTTTACCACCAAAAACATCTACCAGTTTAGCATATTTCCAGGCATGCATTTCATTATAGGCATACACATCGTTCAGATCCGGCAAAGGATAATCTACCTTATCTTTACCACGGAAAGGATTAGGATTCACTAACAATTGTTCAATTCCATAAATCTCATTGTCCAGGACAAATACAATGGTATTGTGTTTCAGTTTATTCTGTGTGGAGATTGCCTGACAAGTTTCCTGGAAAGCACCGTCCCCCACAAAAACAACCGCTCTTTTATCTGGTCTTGCACATTTAATGCCTGTAGCTGCCGGAACGGAATAACCAATAGAAAGCCAGGAAGCCTGTGCGACAAATCCATTTGCTTCTGCTATACGAATACCCTGACAACCTAACAAAGGAAAACCTGCATCAGACACCACAATGTGCTCCTTATTGATGAATTTGTTTATTCTGGCAAAAAAGGAATCGTAGGTAATCACCGTTTTCATGTTTTCCTTCGCAGCAGCCACAAAGAATGAAGCTTTGAGTGGAGCATCCCCATACATCTGATAGGCTTCAAACTTCACCTTCAGGAGCTCCTCAGCCAGGTAATTCATAAAGTCTTTAAGTGATACATTTGGTTCGTAGGCTGCTCCTATTCTCACACCACTATGACTTGCAAGCACTGTATCTTCATTCCAGACGTCAAAACCGCCTAGATTTTTCCCTGTTGTCCATACACCAAGGGCAATCTTAACTCCGGCTTTTTCGAATCTCTCTTTTACATCTTTTGGAGAGGCATTGCCATTAAACACGCCTTTGAACTTTGGATGATCTTCGGAAACCAATGATTTCCCTAAAATCGAAGTCACAAATTCAGTGTCCGTTTCTTCAATGAGTGCTAAGAATTCCTTCTGAATACCATAACGCTGAATTTCCTCACCAGCCCAAAAGATGATCTCTTTTCCCGCTGCAAGTTTAGCTACCTTTTGAGCTGCTTTTCTAGCGTTTTCCTGACAACCCTTCAATGATCTTTTGACCAGCTCAGTGACTGGAGCCTCACATTTCATCCGCCATACATCTTCAAAAACTTCCAGATAAACCGGCTTTCCATACAAAATACAGGCATTCAATAAAGCATCAATTTTATATGGCGCATCAGCTGCACCTGTGACCTGTTCGGCAGCGACGGTGACGTTTCTATAAACATTGATATTACTGTACATATCGCCAGTCATATGCGAAGAAAGCAGTCCTTGTGCAATATTTTTCAGCTGATCACTACTTGTTGGTGCCCCGTTGATCACCAAGACCGGGCAATGCTCTACAAAAGAGCCTGCCACAGAATTCAATAAAGTAAATGCACCAACACCATAAGTAACCGCTACCGCAGCAAAACCATTTAACCGGGCATAAGCATCTGTACAATGACCGGCATTAATTTCATTGGTATCATTGATGACTTGTATTTTCGCCTGTTTATCCTCCAGAATGGTGTTTAAAAATGGTGCTGTATAATTGCCCGCGATGCCAAACAAATGTTTTAAACCCATCTGTTCCAATCTGATCTGCAGGTACTTTGCTACCGTAATTCGTGTATCTCCCATAATTAGCGTGGATTATTTAGATTACCTACATTTTCATTAACTTCGAGTGCGGTACGAATACCTGATTCAATCGCGCCTTCAATCCAGGCATGTTTTAAAGAAGCATGTTCACCGGCAAAATGCGCTTTTCCATCCCATTCAGTTGATATGATGTGCTTTTGCAATAAATGCAACTGACCCGGGTTAAAAATCGCAGCTTCACCGTAGGCATATGGATCACGCATCCAGCTTTGTGTAGCGCCACCTATTCTGTTTTTAGCGATGCCTTCAGGACCATCGGTACTGGTCGTGATCACTGCAAGGTCCATAATACGCTTCCGTTCGTTTTCATCATCGCTATGCATGATGGCCAGATTTCTAAGTGCATAAAAATACCGGTCGTCATCGTCCATAGAATCCCATCTACTCGCTTCATCAGACCAGCAGTACGAGGCCAGGATCAAACCATGTCCATCTTTCGCCAGGTCATTACTTGGGTAGTATACGAAACGGTTTGAAAAATCAGTGATACTACCACCACCCACAATATTATAAGGAGCTTCCTGCCACCACTTCTCACGGAATTCCAACAGTATTTTAGTGGCCGAATCATAATGAAGCTCCCGAATTGCTTTCCGCTTTAACTGGGTAAACCCAGGAGTAATGTAAACATGTCTAAGGGCTGAGAATGGAATCGTCACAATGACCTCATCAAATTCCAAATCTGTCACAGGTGTTTTTAACACTTTGAAACCAGCTTCCTGGTAAAATTTAAAGTCTCTTTTAGTTTCAATATTTACACCGACTTTGATTTTTTCGGTATTCGGATTCAGCTTCAGTTCGTCTACCCTACAGTCAAAATAAGTATTGTCTTCCAGCTGATGTGCTTTAAAAAATGCATTTGGCAAGAGATCCGATCCCCCAACGATTTCCACAAAGCTTGTATCATCTTTAATGATATTCGTTTCAATGAAACTCTGAATAAAATCATAGGCCATCCTCGACTCCAGGTTCTGTAATACCCCAATCATTTCCACCGCATTGTCAGAAAACAACTTCTGCTCTATTAAAAACCGACGCATGGAATATTCGCCATATTGTTCAATCAGTAATGGCCAGTTTTTCTCGGGATTCTCGGCAATAAAATCCTTTAAGGGCTGCATGACACTGCGCAATAAAACGTCAGCACGTTGGTTTTCCTCCTGATTCTCCAAATGATAATTCAACAATTCATTTACATTGACATGAGGACCAAAATACACGTTTTGAACAACCCTTCGATAGTTCACATATAATAGAGAATTTCTCGTTTTATCAGGGATTGGGTTCCTAGGATCTGCCTGATGTGCAAATGCCTGCTGCTTGTCTACAGAGATATAATAAAAAGGTTGAGTTTTCAACTTGAGCTGCTCAATGTATTTCAACACCATCAAATGGATGGTTGGAATCCGCATTGCGCCAGCTTCTCCATAAACAGAATCGTCTTCAAAATACTTTTTATCCTTTGTGTTTCTAAAGGTTTTGATTCTTCCACCCACGCGGGTGTTGGATTCTACAATGGTCACCTGATGTCCGGCTTGCTTTAGCATGCTTGCAGCTACCATGCCGGCCATACCTGCGCCAATAATCAACACTTTTTTAGGATTTTCGGTAGCCGGAATGCCATCTTCAATATATTTCAAATATTGCTGAATAGTGGGGTCATTGGTTTCATCCAACAGCCCATGGAGGTAATTTTCCATAAAATTTAAGAATTAAGAGGTTAATAAAATAGATAAGTATATCAACGCATAGCGCGCATCGAAGATTAAAATGAGAAAGCGACATTATAGGGAGCGTTGATTGATACCAAGATACGAATTGATTATTCCTTTCCCAGTAAAATCCTTGTTAATTAATTCAACAGAATCTCATCAATAAATACCCATGCCGGCTCTCCTTTTCCCGGATGCCAATCCGGAAGTTTCTTCAGATTCCTGACTACAATTTTTAAATAGCTAATGTTTTGAGGTTTAAACTTCCCTTCCACTTTGATCATGGCACGTTCCGCATTCTTAAGTGTACTTTCCGGATTTACAGTGCTCAGCAAACGAAGTTTATGCTTCTCGGAACCTCCCCAAATCTCCATGCCTACAGGAGGAAAAATATAACTAGGAATCAATCTCATTACATTCAATACGACAGATTCCATCCTCACCGGACGCTTGAAAACCATCAGGGCTTCCAGGTTATTCTGTCGTACACCAATCCATTTACCCGAATTAACTTCATAATCACCAAACTGGTGATCAAAGAACACCTTTGCGCCCCCTGCTTTATACTTGTCATCAGCCGGAAGCAGAAAAATGGTCGTATCCGGTTGATAACCGCTCTTGTAAAAGTTAGCGGTAATGGTTTCACTTCCATACCAGCCCTCTTTGTAAGCTTTAGCTTTTAAGCTGGTATTTTCTTTGAGCAAAATCTGCTGGTCAAACAAGTTGGATTTCAGGCTATCAGGCTCAGAACCATCTGTGGTATAACGAATCTGAACCCCATTAATAGGATGTTTCATCCTGATTGCCAAATCCTTATTAAACACCGCGACCTCATTAAGTATTCTGGGTTGATTTAAGCGAATGGGATGCTTACCATCATCCTTAAAACCTGCAATTACTTCCACATCCTGATTTACTTTTTGCAATTGTTGTAAGTCCCCGGCACTGAGTCCGGTATTCCACAAAGTAAGTTTTTTTAGCCTTTTCATCCCCATCATAGGTTTTACTGTACTAAAAGTGAGTTTAGTGCCCGATAAGGACAAACTTTGTAAATTTTTCAATCCCTGCAATGTTTTCAATCCTGCACCTGTAATACCCGTAAAATTCAGGTTCAATGTGCTCAGATTCGTAAAGTCTGCAATCGTGCTCAATTCTTCATCACGAACGGGCATTCCCTTTAAATCCAGAGAAACTATTTGTTTGTTAATTTCTTTCAGTTCCTTTAAGGCCTCTGGCTTATAAACACTTTTATTGTATATATTAACTGCCAATGCAGGAGACTCCTTAGCCAGTGTGTACACAATCCGATAGTTATTATTTAATTTTTTAATCGTTGCTTCCTCTGCAGCAGCAAAGTCGTACGTTGGCTCCGAATCTGCGGCAGGCGCCAGAAAAGTAGCCGATAAAATCCTTAAAGAATCCTGTATAGGCAAGTCAATGACCTTTTTCTTTAACTCAGCATTCCCTTTAATCCATAGTTTCAACACCGTCATTTCTTCAGCAGTCAATTGATTTTTTCCCTTAGGAGGCATGTGCTTTTTATCATCCATTGGGAGGTGTATCCGCTCCAGCAATAAGCTGATTTCTGGTTTCCCGGGAATGAATAACTTCCCGGTTTTCCCTCCTTTCATTAAGGAAACTACATTATCCATCATCAAACTTCCTTTCGCCTTTTCCAGATTGTGGCAACTCAAACATTTCTGTGAGAAAATAGGCATAATCACATCTTCAAATACTTTAGCCTGAGCCAGGGGAACTTTTGCTGGTTCTTCCGATACCATAACTGGTTCCAATACAAAGTGATCACCATGGGTCAAAGAGGCGCCAAAATGCCCTGCAAGAATTAAGCAAAGAACAGTAATCATTGCCCCGATTTTAGCGAAAGTAGCTTTATACCAGAATGCATTTCTGGACCAATAGATAATGGAAGCTATAAAAACAAGGCCTACTCCTGTCCATTTATGCCATTGCAATACAGTTCCGGAATAGCCTTCCTCTTTTGATAGCACTAAGCCCATGATGACAGTGATTGATGAAAGCAATGCCCCGGACAGTAGTAAACCAGTAGTAAAGCTCTGGTATAAGGGTTCATTAAGATAGGCTTCTTTGAAGCGAAAAAATTCCATTAGCATGGCCAGCATCAGCAAAACAATTGGAAAATGCAGTATCATAGGATGCATTCTTCCCAAGGGCTGTAACCAAGAAGGAATGATCATTTGATCACTAAAAACAAGTAAGAAGAGAATAAAAATATTGGCTGCAAACAGCAAATTCGCTGCAAAACCTTTAAAAGTCATACCCATAAACAATAGTTACACACATCAATAAAACCTATATTCTTGTAAATTTATAGGGATAGACTTTACCAGAAGCCCACTGGGCGACATACAAATTCTCCTCGTCATCCACGCAAACATCATGAGGGTTTAATAAGATCTTTTCCCCCTGACTCATGATTTGAAGAATACCATCCTTATAAACCGGTGCATTCCCCCCAATATTGGAAACCACCTGATTTTTCTTGTTTAAAATTGTTGTAAAACCAGTTCCAGCCTGGTCAAGGTTTGGTGAGCGCAATACGGCAGCATAGAGGTAGTCATTTTTGATCACAGGTCTGCAAACGCATGCTCCAGGAAGCTGGATGATCTCGTTTAAATTTCCTTGCATATCGAAACGTTTGAAACAATTCCGCGTCCGGTCCGTCACCAGTAATGTTGGCGTACCATAACGATGATCTACACAAACGCCATGAGCATTGTCCAGGTGCTTAGTTTCAGAACCTCTACCACCAAAATAACTGAGCAGTTTACCATCCGGACTATAATGAAAAATATACTGCAACCCATAACCATCAGCAACAAAGAAATCTCCATTATCCGCTACCGCTGTTTCCGTAGGTACAAATTCCTCCTTCTTCTTATACAAACCTGTTTCCATCGGACAATCAATCGTCATCAGGATTTTTCCATCCATGCTTGTTTTATACACCTGATGCCTATCGGTATCAGTAATAAAAAGAAACTCTTTACCATTTTCTTTGGCCAATGTTAGTCCATGAGCCCCCGGAAAGTCATGCCCCCAAGATTCCAGCAATTTCCCTGATTTGTTGTAGATTAAAATATTGTTTTTAGTTTCATTGGTCAGTAAAATAATCCTTCCTTTTCCGTCCTGAACCATCTCATGACAATCATTCACCGGATTTTTTAATGGATTCAATTTCCCCCACCTGGTATCTAATCTATACAGCATCTCATTATGCCCATAAACAGGTCCTGTAGGCTTTGCATATAAGTCTTTCGTAATAAAAAAGCTGGCAGAAATGATGGTAGTATTTTTGATAAAGGCTCTTCTTTGCATGTATATTTTATATTAAAATGTCTTTTACAACTGTTCCCGAAACGTCTGTTAGCCTATACCTGCGTCCCAGGTGCTTGAAGGTCAACTTCTCATGATTGAGTCCGAGTTGATGAAGTACAGTAGCTTGAAAATCATGCACATGTACCGGATTTGAAATTACATTGTAACCGAATTCATCGGATTCTCCATAAACAATTCCAGGTTTTACACCACCACCGGCCATCCAGATACTGAAGCAGCGCGGATGATGATCTCTACCATAATTTTCTTTTGTCATGGCTCCCTGACTATAATTTGTCCGACCAAACTCACCACCCCAAATCACCAGGGTCTCATCCAGTAATCCCCTTTGCTTCAAGTCTGTAATCAAGGCAGCAGAAGCCTGATCCACATCTTTCGCCTGCCCGGCCATTTCAGATGGGAGATTCCCGTGTTGATCCCAGCCCTGGTGGTATAATTGTACAAAACGAACCCCATCTTCACTTAATTTTCTTGCCAGCAAACAATTGGCCGCGAATGTTCCTGGCACCAGGCAATCTGGTCCATAGAGCTTAATGATATCATCAGGTTCTTTACTCAGATCTGTCGTTTCCGGCACTGCGGTTTGCATCCTGTAGGCCATTTCATATTGTTGTACTTTCGCACTGATCTCAGGATCACCAAACTCTTTATAGGAGATTTCGTTGAGTTCTGCCAGCTGATCCAACATCTTTCTTCTTTCAAATCTGTTCAACCCATTGGGATCTTTAAGATACAACACCGGGTCTTCGCCACTGCTAAATTGTACACCCTGGTGAGTGGAATCCAGAAAACCATTTGTCCAGAGTTTAGAGTATACCCCCTGTCCATTCCCCTTTCCTCTGGAAAGCAACACGGTAAAAGCAGGCAGGTTTTTATTCTCACTGCCCAGGCCATAACTCAGCCAGGCCCCCATGCTTGGTCTGTTGCCTTGCTGGGCACCAGTTTGGAAAAAAGTCAATGCCGGATCATGATTGATCGCCTCGGTATGCATGGATTTAATGATACAAATATCATCTACTACTTTTGCAGTGTACGGAAACAGATCACTAATCCATGCTCTCGAATTTCCATATTGTTTAAAGTCATAGTATGATCCTACCAGGGGGAATGAAGCCTGATTAGCAGTCATACCAGTTAACCTTTGTCCGGAACGAATAGAAGCAGGCAGTTCCTGTCCCATCATTTCTCTGAGCTTTGGCTTATAATCAAAAGATTCCAGCTGTGAAGGTGCCCCATTTTGAAATAGGTAAATCACTCTTTTGGCTTTTGGGGCGAAATCAGGAATACCTGGGGGCAGACTGCTTTCATCCATTCCCCCAGTAAACAGATCAGGAATCAATAAAGAACCCAAAGCCACACTACCAAGCCCTAAACTGAGTCTGGATAAAAAACGACGCCTGTTGAAATTAAGCCCATGTTCTAAAAAATCCTTCTCCATATTCTTAAGTTTTTGTAATGGTTTCTTCTAAATTATAAATGGTGATCATGACTTGCATCATTGCGGCTAGATTCTGCTTATTGATTTTCTGAGGGATAGGATATTCCCCAACTGCCAGCACTTTTTCTACCTGTGATTTTTGTTGAAATACCTTTTGCTGATCGGCATAATAAGCAGTCAGCACTTTCATTTCTTTTTCTGTTGGCTTCCTGCAAACAATTAATCGAAATGCCTTAATCAATTTGGCTGACACATCGGTGTTTTCCTGTAATAACCTGGCGGCCAAAACACGTGATGCCTCCAAAACAGTAGGGTCATTCATCATCACTAAAGCCTGCAATGGTGTATTCGTATTTAAACGTTGAACTTCACACTGATCCCGATTACTTGCATCAAAAATGCTCATTGTAGGCGGAGGTACCGTACGTTTTATAAAGGTATACATCCCTCTTCTGTATAAGCTATTTCCATGATCCTGTACGTATTTGGCGAGAATTCCTCGTCCAGAGGTAGCCGCTTCCCAAAGACCTTTCGGCTGATAGGGTTTTACACTTGGACCACCAATGGTCTTGACCAACAGTCCGCTACTGGCCAACACCACATCCCGAACTGATTCCGCAGGAATTCTATGCCTTGAACTTCTGGACAATAAAATATTCTCAGGGTCTGTTTTTATTTGCCCGGCAGAAAGAACAGCCGACTGCCTATAGGTAGCCGAGCTCACGATCTGTTGTACCAATCTTTTCACATTCCAGCCATGATTCATAAAATCAACAGCCAGCCAATCCAATAATTCCGGATGAGAAGGAAGCTCTCCCTGCATTCCAAAGTCGCCGGAAGTTTTAACCAGGCCCCGGCCAAAAAAGTTCTGCCAAACCTGGTTAACAAAAACCCTTGCGGTTAATGGATTCTGTTTATCGAATAACCATTTAGAAAGCCCCAGTCTGTTTTTAGCATATTGATTTCCAAAAGACAATATAGATTTGGGTGTCCCGGCAAACACTTCTGCGCCATGCGCATCATATACCCCTCTGTTGAGCACATAGGTTTTGCGTACAGTATCTCTTTCGCCCATCACCGATACAATGAGCTTATTCGTATCTTGTTTGTTGACAAAAGAAAGTATCTTTTTTACATCCTCATTGCTGATTTCCATCAATGGCTTTTTCGCATAAGTTTCTGCTCCTCCGACAGTGGATTCCAACCCAACTTCTTTGACATTATTAAAGAAGGCAAAGACCTCATAATATTCCTTTTGAGAGAAGGGATCGTATTTATGGTCATGGCAATGGGCGCATTCCAGTGTAACACCTAATAAAGCTTTACCAAAAGCATTGGTACGATCGGTCACATATTCTACACGGTACTCTTCGTCAATGACCCCGCCTTCCTCAGTAATTTTATGGTTGCGATTAAAGCCGGTTGCCAGCAATTGTTCTTTAGTGGCATTCGGCATCAGGTCACCTGCCAGCTGCCAGGTGATGAACTGATCATAAGGCATGTTCTTATTAAATGCATGAATTACCCAATCCCTCCAGGGCCACTGAGAACGGTAATTATCATCCTGATAACCATGCGAATCTGCATAACGGGCAACATCCATCCAGTAGAGCGCCATTTTTTCTCCATACGCCGGACTTTTCATCAAAGTGCCCAGTATTTTTTCATAGGCATTAGGACTAGCGTCGGCCATAAATTTATCCATCAGCTCAATACCAGGCGGCAAACCTGTCAGATCCAGACTCAACCTCTTCAAAATTCTTTCTTTATCAGCTTCCGGATTCGGCTTTACTCCGTTCTGTTCCAGTTTTTCCAGCACGAAATAATCCAGCTCATTCCTCGCCCAATCTTCAGTATTGACTTTCGGAATTTTTGGTGATTTAGGTGGAGTAAACGCCCAGTGTCGTTCATACTTTGCCCCTTGTTTAATCCATTTTTCTATGACCGCAATTTCATGCGAAGTCAGCTTTAAATTGGAAGATTTTGGTGGCATGACCAGTGCAGAATCCTTTGTTGAAATCCGGAGAAAAACCTCGGATGCATCTGGTTTAAAAGGAACAAATGCATGTGCAGAAGGATTTTCCTTTAATGCTTTATAAGCGGCTTCCGCGATATCGAGTCTTAAACCCGCTTCTCTTTTATTGGCATCTGGCCCATGACAGGCAAAACACTTATCTGATAAAATCGGGCGAACATGAAAATTATAGCTGACTGTGTCTGGCATTTGCGCCTCGATACCTTGATTACCCGACGAATTGCAGGCTTGTATCACATATACAATACCCACAATCGCGAGAACTATATAAAATAGTCTGCGATGCATACAATAAATATATTTGGTTTCTTTTGTGCAGCTGAGTAGTTAGTTCAGCTTAAGTAATATTAAAATAAATAATTAATCAAAACAATGGACAATGCTATATATATGATGGATTATTCAATGCCATTTAAAACTCCCTCCTCTTTACATCACTTCATAATCCATTAAAAAACTCGTATAGTTCATTGTTAACTAACAGCAAAGGCAATAAATTAGTCCTTCTTAAACCAGACTAAACCGAAACCAAATGAAACCGTTATTCCACCTATTGGTATTACTTTCTTTATTTTATCAAAGCAAAGCACAAAACAATACCATTGATCCTTCCATAAAAACGCCGAAGGTTGTTTTAGACGATTTTATGGACCAACGTTTTGGAATGTTCATTCACTGGGGACCTGTTGCCTTACGTGGTACTGAAATCGGCTGGAGCAGAGGTACAAACGTGCCAGCAAATGAATATGACAATTTGTATAAAGAATTTAATCCACAATTATTTAATGCCGATACCTGGGTAAAAACAGCAAAAAATGCCGGCATGAAATACCTGACCATTACGGCAAAGCACCATGATGGATTCTGTTTATGGCCAACAAAATTCTCCAACTACAATATCATGAATTCACCCTATAAAAAAGATATTGTAGGCGAACTGGCGAAAGCCTGCAAAAAATACGACATCAAGTTTTGTGTTTATTTTACCGTACTGGATTGGCATGACAACAATTACCCGGTGCATCTGCCAGATGGAAAAGTCAATAATCCAAATGCAGATATGACAAAATTTGTTGGCACCATGAAAAATCAGTTAGAGGAAATTGTAACGAAATACCAGCCATACATGCTATGGTTTGATGGCAATTGGGAAAGTCCATGGAAAAACGAATATGGTGTTGAAATCTATTCCTTTCTAAAAAAATTAGATCCAAAGGTCATCATTAACAACAGACTTGGTGCTGGAAAAGGTGCTGATCATCCTAATTTAACTCCACAAACCATAGGCGATTATGCCACTCCGGAGCAAAAAATCGGAGAACTGAACATGGACCATCCATGGGAAACCTGTATGACCATCTGTAACCAATGGGCATGGAAACCAAATGATAAATTGAAAACACTAAAAGAATGTATCCAGACCTTAGCCAAAACCTCCGGAGGAAATGGAAACCTATTGTTTAATGTAGGGCCGATGATGGATGGCCGTATCGAACAACGTCAGATCAATAGACTGAAAGAAATGGGTGATTGGCTGAAGATTTATGGAGAAAGTATTTATGGCACAAAAGGAGGCCCTTTCAAGCCAAATGAAATCTATGCTGCTACCCGAAAAGGTAATAAACTTTATATCCATATTTTTGAAAGAAAATCTGCACAATTAACCCTCCCGACTCTGAAAGATGTTCAAGTAGATAAAGCTTATTTATTAAAAGGAGGTGCCATTAAGCATGAACAGGATGTCAATGGTGCCATCACCATTCAGTTGCCAGAACAAATGCCAAACCAGGATGATTCAGTGATTGTATTGGAGCTAAACACCAATGCAGAAAACTTACCTGTTACCATTTAAACTACCTCGACAAACATGATTACCCGAATACAAATTAACGATGTGAGATATCCGCTGGGCAATGGTACAGGAAGCGATGCCATCCACCGGGATCCTATCTATTCTTATGCAGTCACCAACCTGATTGACGACTCAGGTCTTGTCGGCACCGGATTTGCCTTTACTTTGGGCGAAGGGAATGACCTGGTTTGTAAAGCTGCAGCCTTCTATGCAGAACAGCTCAAAGGAAAAGACATTGAAGAACTCATGGCTGATTTCGGAAAAGTATTTCATCAATTCTCCAATGAACAACAGTTCCGATGGTTAGGTCCGCATAAAGGTGTTGTCCATCTCGCACTGGCCGCTGTCACTAATGCCTGCTATGATTTATGGGCAAAAAAAAGAGGCGTACCTTTATGGAAACTACTGACAGATTTAAATGCCCAGGAAATCCTCAATACCCTGGATCTTTCCTATCTGGAAGATGAATTAACGAGAGAACAAGCCTTGGTGTTACTAGAAGACAACATCAATAGCAAATCTGAACGCCTGGGCATAATTGAACGTGGATATCCTGGATACGACACCTCTATTGGCTGGTTTAATTATCCTGATGATCAAGTTCGGGAGAACTGTAAAAGGGCCGTAGCGAATGGTTTTACCGCCATGAAGCTTAAAGTAGGTAGCGCTGATCCCGAACGGGATATCCGAAGAGCACACATTGTCCGTGAGGTGGCCGGTAAAGACATTAAAGTAATGCTGGATGCCAATCAGCAATGGACCTTACCACAAGCCATCAAAATATCAGGAGAATTACAAAGCATGAATCCTTACTGGATCGAAGAACCCACACATCCCGACGATGTACTTGCCCATGCTACGCTGGCAAAAGCCATTGCTCCTACAAAACTAGCACTGGGAGAACATGTGCCCAATCGCATCATTTTTAAAAACTATCTGCAAACCGGATCAGCAGGTTTCATGCAGGTAGATGCTGTACGCGTAGGTGGTGTCAGTGAATTTATCACCGTGAGTTTATTGTGCCGTAAATTCAATATCCCTGTAGTTCCTCATGTTGGTGATATGGGGCAATTGCACCAGCATCTTGTGCTATTCAACCACATTTCGATGGGGCACGAAGCCTTATTTCTGGAGCATATACCACACCTACAACAGCATTTCATCCAGCCAGTCAAAATTCAGGGCGGTGTCTATCAAACGCCAATGGAACCGGGAAGTAGTTGTGATTTAAAATCATTGAATTAATCCAGAAAATTCATGTTAAACTCTCTAGACTTAGGCATTAGCATTGTATACATCCTGGGAATTTTGGCCATAGGTCTTTGGGCTGGAATCAGTCACCGTCGGAAAAGTAAAGCAAATGCCGCCGGCGAGTATTTTCTGGCCGGAAAAACTTTAAAATGGCCTGCCATCGGACTTGCGCTCTTTGCCACCAACATTTCCACCGTACATCTGGTGAGCCTGGCTCAAAGTGGTTTCGATACTGGTTTACTGAATGGGAATTTTGAGTGGATGGCCGCATTTACCCTCATCCTGCTTTCTTTATTCTTTGTGCCTTTTTACATCAAATCAGGTGTTGCCACACTTCCGGATTTCCTCGAAAAAAGATACGACCGATCCAGTCGGGATTGGCTGGCCATCATTTCCGTGTTTTCCGCAATTATCATCCATATTGCTTTTTCTATGCTTGCAGGTGGTATTGTATTGAAAACGCTGTTCGGATTAAACATGTACCTGAGTATTATCGTCATTTGTATCGTCACTGCAATTTATACCATTATTGGCGGGTTAAAAGCCGTTGTTGTTACAGAATCTATTCAAACCATAGTACTCCTTTCCGGTGCTTTCATCATCAGCTATGCGGCTTTTCAAAAGATGGGAGGCTGGGAGCCTATGACTGAAGTACTAAAGACCAGGGGGGAAATGGATAAACTTTCCATGTTACGTCCTCATGGAGACCCAAGTGGTATGTCATGGTATACCATATTTTTAGGTTACCCGATATTGGGCATCTGGTATTGGTGTGCAGATCAAACAATTGTGCAGCGCGTACTAGGTGCAAAAGATGAGAATCATGCCCGTGTTGGGCCATTATTCTGTGGTTTTATTAAATTATTACCTGTTTTCATCTTTGTATTGCCTGGACTTTTTGCTTACACACTTTCCAAAACAGGCCACCTGGACATCAGTAGCCTGGGCCTGGATGATAAAGGAAACGTAAACTCAAAAGGCATATACACCCTGATGATTACCCAGTTATTACCTTCCGGATTAGTGGGCGTACTCGTTGCGGCACTGCTATCCGGATTGATGAGTCAGGTGTCGGGAGCCTTGAATTCCATATCTACGATGGTCAGTTACGATATGTACCAGCGCTCCCGCCCTACTGCAACAGATAAACAGCTGATCCGTGTTGGAAAAATTGCCGCAGCAATGGCTTTGATATTTTCCCTTGGACTGCTCCCTTTGCTCAACAGATATGAGAGTATTTTCAGTGGAATCAACGATATTATCGCCCACATTGCACCACCGATAACCTGTGTGTTTTTACTGGGTGTTTTCTGGAAAGGCGCCTCTGCGGAATCAGCAAAACTAACCCTTTGGATCGGTTCAGCATTAGGTGTGATCGTGTTTACCATCAATAAAATCTTTCCTGAATCTATAATCGGGCATATCCCATTTATGATGATGGCTTTTTACCTGTTCTGTACCTGTGTGCTGATTCAGGTCTCTTTTTCTTATATATATCCGGTTCAGCACTCTCCGGAAAGCTCCAGATTGTATTGGAAAACACCATGGGAACCACTACAGGGTACGGCATGGAGAGGGATAGGAAATTACAAAGTATTGTCCGCGCTCCTACTGGTTGTAACAGGGATTTTATATTACCTATTCAGATAGAAAAGATGAAATTGAAATTAATCATGTTGATACTATCAGGGCTGTTCCTGACGAGCTGCCAGGAGGAAATAAAAACTCCTGCTAAAGTAAAACGCTTTGCTTCAGTAACCGGTCTGAGGGCGGATAAACTGGCCACCTATAAAGCGCTTCATGCCCATGCATGGCCAGAGGTATTAAAAAAGATAAAAGACTGTCACATTCAAAACTATTCCATCTACCTACAGAAAATAAACAATGAATATTACCTGTTTAGCTATTTCGAATATACAGGAGAAGATTTTGATGTAGATATGAAAAAGATGGCAGAAGACCCGAACACACAACGTTGGTGGAAAGAGACCGATCCTTGTCAGCAGCCCTTACCTGAAGCTGCAGCAAAACACGAAATATGGACCAATATGGAAGAAGTATTCCACACAAATTAAGCGCAAAAAAAATATATGGAATTATTATCCGATAAAGTTATTTTCCTCACAGGAGGTTCTATGGGAATTGGTTTGGAATGCGCAAAAACTTATGCAAAAGAAGGAGCCTCTGTAGTGATTGTGGCCTATCCTGAAGGCCCTGTGACAACAGCTATAAAGCTGTTAGGTAATGCCAGGCACCTGGGAATTACTTGCGACATCTCCGATGCGGAGCAAGTAAAAACCGCGATACAACAAACATTAGAAAAATATGGCCGGATAGATGTGATCCACAATAATGCAGGGATTGCCTCCCCTTCCAAACCTTTACACGAAACCAGTGATGAAGAATGGGACAGGCTCATGAATGTCAACTTAAAAAGCGTTTTATTGACCACAAGATTTGGGTTTGATGCCCTTCAGAAAAGCAAAGGCTGCATCCTCAATACCAGTAGTCTGGTTGGGGAAATCGGGCAGGAAAATCATGCAGCCTATACTGCTACTAAAGGTGGCATGAATGCTTTAACCAAATCAATGGCTTTGGACTATGCAAAACATGCAATTCGGGTAAATGCGGTGATGCCGGCCGGGGTGTGGACTCCCATGTTGCGCAGTTGGAGTCAGGAACAACCGAATGCAGATTCTATTGAAAAGTACCTGGATGACATCCACCCTTTAGGCTATTGTCCGGAGGGAGATGCCATAGCAGACGCCTGTGTTTTTCTACTCTCTGATAAAGCAAGATTCATTACGGGAACTACCCTTGCCATAAGCGGTGGTGCAGAATTGGGTTATAGAAGGAAAGAATGATGGTGACCTAAATATTTAAATGTTGTGTTCCTGTCGAACACAACATTTGAAATGGATTACCTTTTCAGGCAAACGTAACTTTCTATTTGTTTACCGGAATCATCCAGCATACTTACCTGTATTTGTTTTTTGTTCGCTTTGATTTTCGTTAAAGTACGGAACCCATCTTTTGGCCCACCTCCAATAATAATGGGATAATTATTCAAACCTTTAGCTGGTGGATTAACTTTATACTTATGGGTATGTCCGCTCAATACCAGGTCTACTTTACCACGGTTCATGATGGGTTCAAACAACTCGGTACAATGAACAGCACCATGAGCATCCCCTGAATAACGTGGAGGAATATGCATCAATACCACCCTGAAAGCTGCATTTTTAAATTCCTTACGGTTAATTTCATTTTCAAGCCAGGCCGCCTGTTCAAGCCGGTACTGATCAAAATCTACAATCCCGGCATAGACCGGATGACTATCTTCTTTATCTTCACCGGTATCCAGAATCACAAAACGTACAGGTCCCAAAGTAAATGAAGTATTACCAACATGATCAAAGTAAGCAGGAAATTCACGTGCAAACTTACCCCTGGTTTCATGATTTCCCCGGACATATACAAAAGGCGTATTTTTAGCAAACTTATCGACACAGGGCTGCAGCATATTTGTGATGATCTGCTGCTCGTCCGCCTGGTAATCAAAAATATCCCCGTTGAAGAACACAAAATCAGTAGCATTCCCTTTATTTAAATCCAGTAAATGACAAATAGAGTTTGGTCTGTCATGGATGTCGTTTAACATCACAAAAGCAACCTCTTCTTTAGATATGTCAGTGTTTACGAAACTTTCTACGGCACTGGAAATCGTCTCTCCATAGGTCATTTTATAAGGCTGGAAGTCTTTAATCTCTTTAGAAAAAATCTTATAGTAATAAGTTTTTCCAGGTTTCAAATTCTCCAGCTTAACGCAATTTAAGCGATCCGCAGGTTTTAAACCCAAAGCACTTTTACCATAAGCTTTTCTGTCCAGTAAATCAGCCGACTCGCCATATTCCACCCAGCTGGAACTATCCTTACTGGCGATCCACAAAATGGAAATGCCATTGCCAAAATTGGTTTGCAAATAAGGCCCGGTAAGGATCTTAAATTCATCCGCTTTTTCATTTAGCGGACTGGAAATGGCACTTTCGGGTTTTAACAAGGCCAGGCCGCCAAGGACCAGACCACCTTTCAGGAAATTTCTTCTGTTTTCTTTTAATGGTTTGCTCTTCAATAGATCTTCGTTCATGTAGTTTTTGGTTGGTTTCTTTGTGTGTGTTGAGTGGCCATACCTAAGGCATCTCCTATGCTGCTAATTTAAATAAGAAAGACCTAATAATGCTGAAAAAGTGAAGTTATGCAGTAATCATCACACTGCATAACTTAAAACTTAACAATAGCACTTAAAAGCAGGAATTAATGTAAGGTCGGATCAAATGTCCCACCCCAATCTTTATTCTGTAGCAACTCTTTTGTTTTCCCTAATATAGATTGTGAAATCGGAGCAAAATAATACTTATCCGGCAAAACATTGAGTAAAACACCTGTCCTTGGAATTTGCAAAACCACATATTTAAAATCACTTTCTGTCAATTGATTTGCTGTAGCCAGACCTGCGGCCTGACTGATCGGCATTTCTGATCCGTTAGCAAGAATTGCGATGGCCTCAATTCCATATTTAGGCACGTTATTAAGGACACTAAACATTCTCCAACGACGTAAGTCATTGAAACGATGCCCCTCAAAGCAGAGTTCTACATTACGTTCGTCCATAATGGCTTTTCTAATCTGTTCCCTGCTGCTTGCAGTAATTCCATATTTACCATCTGCTCCTGGGGTAATGCCTGCACGCTGACGAATTTGTGTTAATATATCCAAAGCTTCAGCAGCGTTTCCGGTTTCATTTGCAGCCTCCGCATAATTCAACATCACTTCAGCAAAACGCATCAAAACATAGTCCGCATCATATTGCTCTACCTGTTCCTGTTTTAAATCCAGGCGGTTACTTTTGGCAATAAAAAGACCGGTATAACGATTCCCGTTTTCTGATTTATCCGTTGAATTGGGATTGACCCCAAAATTATCTAAAGCGGGTGCTACTCCAAGTCCGGTATATTGCCTGTAGCCATCCACTTTACCCGCAACAGGAAAAGGTTTTCCATTCCACAGGATCGATTTATCAAATCTTGGATCTCTGTTTTCCCAATAAGTTTTCAGGAACTGATCTTCCGTTTTAAAATAAGCACCTGTAGGATCACTATAGCGTTTTCCATCTTTCATTGGAAAAGATTTAATAAAATTCCATGTAGGTGTAGCACCTGCCGGCCCTCTGCTCAATGAACCCGGACGTGTACCATTATCCCAGTTCGCCGTTTTATTTGGGAACTTATTAATCACAGAAAAAACCACTTCTGTGTTCTTCTCCATCAGGGCAATATTTGAATAATTATCTACCAGTCTGAAGTCTTGCGCTTTTAATGTGCTGTAAGCTAATTTAGTAGTGCTATAAGCATCGGCCCAATAGGTATTGTCCCAGGGATTGGTTGGATTAAATTGCGGAGAAGCTTTATACAACAATACTTTAGCTTTAAATGCAAGGGCAAAATTACCGTCAATTTTCCCCCAGTTGGCAGAAGATGGTGTAATCCTTTTTGGCAGAATTGCGATGGCCTGATCCAAATCCTGGATCATAAAATCAAAGCATTCTTTCGTGGAGTTTCTTGGCACATCCAGATCATCTTTATACCGGTCCTGAGGAATTTTGATGTAAGGAACACCTCCATAAGTACTTACCATACTAAAATAAATATAGGCTCTTAAAAAATAGGCCTGACCAAGAATGCTGTTTTTATCTGCGGGCAACAATGAGCCAGCTTCCACATCAATTAAAGCCTGATTAATTAAACGAATCCGACCATAATCCCAGTTTCCCAATCCACCATTCGTAATGCTTACCGCATCAGGAAAAAAGGGCACACCTGCCAGCTGATCTGACCTGAAATCAGCGCCGGCATTCCAGTTGCCAAAAACAGAATAAATATTGGCCATATAGGCATTTGCTAAATTCGGATCGTTCCATACTTTCTCAGGACTATAGCTATTGATATTTTCGACATCCAACACTTTTTTACAGCTGCTGGTAAAGGATATGATGAGTATATATAAAATGTATTTTTTCATGGTCTATCAGTTTAAAATTTGAGGTTTAATCCAAGAGTAAAAGTTTTCATCACCGGGAAGGAGTCATAATTGTCCTGTTCCGGATCCTGAAACTCTTTCATATCCGAAATGGTGAATAAATTGGTACCATTAAAGAACAGCTGCGCGCTGGAAAGCTTCACTGCACTGAGCCATCTTTGTGGCAGATTATAAGCAAGATTCACATTCCTCAACCTTAAATAAGCACCGTTTCTGATCCAGAAACTGGAGTTATCTGTTCCTGATTCTGCCCAGTTATTTCCCGTCACACGTGGATATTTTCCATCCGGATTTTCTGGTGTCCATACATCCCCTGCCCAGATCGGGTAATAGGTTCTGAAACTACCACCATGTTGGCGCATCCCTCCACCTTCCAGGTTACTGATCATCCTGTCGTAGGCCCCAACACCTTGAAAGTGGGCATCTAAAGTCAGGCCTTTCCAGCTCACATTAAATCCCAGACCAAAATTGATCCTTGGTTTATTGTTGTTGCTCAACAACTGAACATCATTGGCATCAATTTTCCCATCTGGTCCTGGTTTGTAATTATCTCCTCTGATATCTTCGTAAATGATGGCACCCAAATATGGCGTTCTACCATAGGTTTTATATCCACTGGCAATTAATTTATCGAGCTCTTCCTGTGTTCTAACGATTCCTTTTGCTTTAAAGCCAAACAACCTGTTGGCTGGTTGCCCGATTGCAGATTGCCACTCCCTATTCCCACCAGGTAAATAATCAGCCCCCTGGTCTAAAATATCCCATCGGTCTTTTGCATAACCCACATTTCCATAAATGCCGTATGAGACCTCTTTACCAATCATACTTTTCCAGTTGATGGTCAGCTCTGATCCACGGAAAGAACGTTCTGCGTAATTTTCGGCTGCTAAACTCTGACCGTAAGAATCTGGTAAAGTCACCGTTCTTCTGCCCAGGATATTCTTCATTCTATTCCTAAACACCTCAATGCTGCCAGATAATCGGCGATTCAGAATATCGAAATCCAAACCAATATTCGAGTTTTCTATTGTGGCCCAGGTTACATTTGGAATGGGTGTTGAACCTGGTGCGATTGTGGTATAAAGGTTATCTCCAAACATATAACTGCCTGAATTCACATAAGTAGCCGTATAGGTAAATGCTGGTAAAGGATCGCTATTGATATCCAGAAGATTACCTGTTGTTCCATGAGAAACGCGTAATTTCAGATCATCCACCCAGCTTACTGCATTTTTGAAAAATCCTTCCTGGGAAACTCGCCATGCCAGGGATACGGAAGGAAAAAATCCCCATCTGTTTTCTTTTGAAAAGAGGGTACTACCATCATACCGGAATGCAAAATCTACCAGATATCGGTTATCGAAATTATAATTCAGCTTACCTACCCAGGCCCTGCTTGCATCCAAACCTTCATAGCCGGTTCCCGTTCTATTGGCTTCATCATTTGAATACACAAACATCTGATCAATGGAAGTCAGCGGAACAGAAGCTTTAGCGGTCACATTGTAGGCATGACGTCCGGTTTGTTCCCAAACAGCTAAAGCGTCGATACCATGCTTACCAAAATTTCTTTTATAGCTCAGATAAGCGTCCAATTGATACTTCCAGCCATTTTCCGTCTGGTACCGCAGGAAAGGCTGGGCCTGACTAAAGTTAAAAATATTGGTATTATTTGGATCTGGAGCGCCTGGGATGAAACGGTTTCCACCCGGATCTTTAGAAATAAAAGCATAGTTCTTTTGAAAGGTCATGTACCATTTACGGAGATAGTCGTTTCCTTCATAGTTACCCACCATTTTAGCAGAAAGTCCTTTCACAAATTGATCCAGCTTTATGTCCATCGTCAGGATGGAGTTGACCTGCCTTCTAGTGGTTTTAATGTAGCGATCTCCCATCACCTGATCAATCACGTTCCAGGCTTGCCAGCTCCCCATTGGAGTTTGCACCGGATAATCTGTCACATGGTTTGCAGGTGTCCCGTCTTTTTCCGTATAAAAAGGATAAAGTTTAGGCCAGTTAAAGGTAACCCGATAAAAGTCGCCCACATTATAGTCATCATCACCACTAAATGGCCAGTAGAATCGATCATGATTTTGTTGTGCTGCCGAGACGTTGAGATTTAAGGAAATGGCTTCACTTAATTTTGCCGTTACATTGGAACGAAGATTGAACTTTCCGTAGTCCAGATTTTTATAGGCGCCTTCTTCACCAGTATAACTGGCCTGCGCGTAATAACTGATTTTATCGCTTCCTCCATTTACACTGAGCAAGTACTTCTGGGTAATTGGATTTTGCCAGATCCAATCGTTCACGTTATAGTTTTTATCCTTAAAGTAGTCAAACTCCCGTTGACCATTGGGTAATGAATTCCCATTAAATTCGGCTACTCTGTTCTGATAAATCAACTCATCCGCGGCCGTAGTCAGATCGGTAAGTAAAGTTTGTGTTGGACGAGCAGTGGTAAAAGAACTTTGGAAGCTAAAAACCGGCGCTTGATTGGATCCCTTTTTTGTTGTCACCACCATTACCCCATTTCCAGCCTGTGAACCATACACTGAAGCAGTGGCCGCATCCTTTAAAACGGTCATCTGGTCAATTTCATTCGCATCCAGAGCGTCGAAATCTGCTTTGGTTTTTATAATTCCATCAATTACAATTAATGGAGAGCCAAAGGATCCCCTGATTCTGATGGAAGATGAAGCACCTGCTAAACCAGAAGTGTTGGTTACAGTTACTCCTGCTGCTCTTCCAGCCAAAGCATTGGAGAGATTAGTTACTGGTACATTATCGACCTTGCTCATATTGATTGAAGAAACCGCACCAGTAATATTTGATTTCTTCTGTGAGCCGTATCCCAAGACCACCACTTCATCCAGGTCGTTTTTAGCTTCTTTCAAGACGACATTTAAATTGCTTTTTGCGGGGAGCAGCTGCGTGACATACCCCAGGTAAGCAAAGCTGATAGAATCGCCTGGTTTCACATTCTTTAACACAAATCGGCCATCTGTATTCGTTTGTGTTCCATTTGATGTCCCCTTCACAAGGACTGTAACTGCCGGAATGGGTTTAGATCCCTCATCAACTACTCTACCCCTTATCTCTATTCCAGCAGATTGCTGGGCAAAGGTCTGACTTAGGATGCTGAGTAATAAAATCAGCAGTACAAAAAAGGTTTTATTATAAAAAAGAAGTGTTGGATTAAAATCTGCACAAAGGCAAATCTTAGGCTTAGCGGTTGGTCTAAGTTTGTACATAATTCAATGGGTTAGGGTTGAAAAAATGGTTTGGTTTTTTAATCCGAAAGGAGGATAATTACAAGAAACCAACTGAAAATAAGGCCCTTCGTTATTTGAAATATAAAGACATTTTTTATTTAAGTTTATCAGAAAACCTATGTTTTTATTAAAATAATTTAGTTTAATAAAATTTTTATCAAAGCATCCATCCCTTATCTAAAAAAATAAATCACCCTATGAATCTTTCCCTATTAAATCACATAATATTATCCGAAAGTAAAAATGACAAACACCTCAGTTATAAATATTGTATCATCAAACACCTGTTTTTAAAGGGTCCATCTTCCATTTCTACCCTATGTGATTCGGTAAGTTTGAGTACGCCAAGTATGTTAAAACTTTTAAACGATCTTGTAGATATTGGCTGGATTGAAAAAAGGGGCCTTGGCATTTCAATTGGCGGACGCAAACCCGATCTATTTGCATTAAAAGATGAACGGGCATTGATCATCTGTGTAGACATTGAGTTGTTTCACACAAAAATTGCCATTTTGGACAATAACTGTAATTTTATGTCGGAAATAAAAACTATTTCCTTACCCATCTCAAAAAGCAGGACCGACTTTCTATCCAATCTGATGCCACAGATACAAACGGTTTTACAATCGGCAAATATTGACAAAAATAAGATCATGGGTTGCTATGTGGGAATGCCGGGACTGGTAAATACTGAGAAAGGAGAAAACTACAGTTACCTGATTGATAATATTGAAAACAGCCCATTGGTAAAAGCTTTTGAGGAAGCTCTGAATTTACCGGTGATCGTGCAAAATGATATGGCGGGATCGGCAATAGCCGAGTATCGTCATGGTCTTGCCAAAGGTAAAAAAGATGTACTGGTCTTACTCATGGATTGGGGTGTTGGATTGGGAATCATTATGGATAGTCAGCTTAAAAGAGGAACCACAGGTTTTGCAGGAGAATTTGGCCATATGCCTTTCGTAGAAAACGGCGCACTTTGCTACTGTGGGAAACACGGTTGCCTAGAAACGATAGCCTTTGGAAATGCCCTTTCCAAGACTGCGAAAGCAGACCTATTAGAGGGTAAAAAATCCATGTTAAATGAATTATCGGAAGAGGAACTGGAAAGAATCGAACCTGAAGCCATTATCAATGCCGCAAACAGAGGAGATCAATATGCCATTCAGTTATTGTCAAATATAGGAGCGAATATGGGCAAGGCCATTGCCATCCTCATCCAGTTGTTTAATCCGGAACTCATTGTGCTCAGTGGCAAAATTGCAAAAGCTAAACAATACATCACTTTACCGATGCAACAATCCATCAACACTTATTGTATGACACAGATCAGGGAGGAAATGGAGATTGTATCTTCAGAACTTGGTGAAAATTCCAGGTTATTGGGTTATGCAACAGACGGAATTGATCGGTTTTTAGAGGCCTATTTGAAACAGGTAAAAAAAATAAAGAACCAGGCTAAAACCGTTTAACAATTCTGTTTAGAAAGCAGGGTTAAAATAGGCCTTAAAATTTGTAATAATTAGATACTTTTTAACCACATGATCAAGGGTGGGCTCTTTTATTAAAAGAATAATACCCCTACCTTTTATCTTAAATCACAATTTATCTCCAAATAAACGATGGTCACATCAATATACTTTATAGTAAAACCAAATTTGAACTAATCTTAGCAACTGTTCAATAGAAATATTTATGAAAGGAATGGACTATATTACGAATATTACATATAAATTCAGCCCGAAGAAATGCTGATGGAAAACGAAACAACTGAAATTAAGAAGGAGGAAGGTTTTAATGGACAAAAGGCAATTGTTTTGCCACGGTCGATTCTTGTTAAAACCTGTATCCCAGTCCTCTCATGGCTGGCATTTATATCACAGATATCGGATTTTATCCAAAAGTAAAATTTCATTACCGAGAGCGTAACTAGGGCATCGATCAGTACATTCTTTTATACTGCACAGATGGAAAAGGTGAGGTGAAAATTGAAGAGCATACTTATAGCCTTAAAGCTGGAAATTTTATTGTTATTCCTGCCGACAAATCGCATTCCTATGCTTCTGACAAGAATACTCCATGGACAATTTACTGGGCACACTTCAAGGGCCATCTCGTAAAATCCCTCATGAGGTTGTTACTCAAACGGCAGAAAAGTTATAAAGGACTGGTGCAGTTTAATGAATCCAGAATAAAATTATTTGATGAAATCTATCTAAACCTGGAAAGAGGTTATAGCAATGATAACCTCGTCTATGTAAACATGAGTTTCAGTCATTTTTTATCCTCCTTTATTTTTGATGAAAAATTCAACTATTCCGCTAAAAAAGACATAGTGAATCCCATAGATATTTCCATAGAGTTCATGCAGAATAACCTGCACACGACCTTTACATTGGAAGATATCGCGAAATCCATCAATTTATCCCCTTCTCATTTCTCCACGCTATTCAAAGACCAGACAGGTTTTGCACCCATCAAGTACTTTAACCATATTAAAATACAGAAAGCCTGTCAGTATCTTCAATTCACAGACCTACGCATTAAGGAAATTGCTGCAACATTAGGAATAGATGATCAATACTATTTTTCCAGGATGTTTTCTAAGATTATGGGGGGTCTCCACAGGATTACAAAGTGAAAAGAGAAAAACTCCGGGAAACTAAGTTTTTGTAAAAGAGGTCACGCTGTATCTTTATGTCAAGTTAACAAGGAATAAAAGCACTAGTTTTTAATCCTTTAGTTAAAACTTTAATAGATCATGAGTTCATATAGACCCATGATCTATTAAAGTTTTACCTGATCAAAGTAATATATAAACTATAATCCTTACCGTTAGGGTTCGAACAATTAAACAACTTAAGATTAACTCTGTAAGTCCCTGTGGGGGCAGCTGCTACAATAGTATTACCGTAGCCACCACCATCATAATCATTCCCATCCCATGAGATTGATCGACTAACAAATCCAGTATTACCAAAGGCATGCCCATTTTGTCCAGCGGTTGCATAATTCTTAAAAACAACTCGGTTATTGGCAGCAATAATGGAAAGTTCAACTCTATAAACATTAATTGGATATTGCTCTCCATAAGGGTTTTTTCCTCCGTCAGCCACAACCCATTCATCATTAATCCCATCACCATTAGGTGTCAAGATATTAGTAATCCAGACATTGGGATCCCCAATCAAAGAAGGGCTAATCGATATATCTTTTTTTGCAAAAAGCATTGTAGTAAGATCTAAAACTGTCACGCTGTAAGTGGTTAATGCAGATGGCTGGGGGTTGACTGTATAATTAGGTGTATTACCTGAAACTACAGAAGCTGTATTGCTACTGTAAATGTACATGTAATTTCCAGACCCACCCGTAACGCTTGTTTCAATTGTTTTAGTTCCGCAATTGGTAGCCCCAGATCCTCCCCCTGACGTCAATGTGATTTGCATCTGGGCGTTTGTAAAAGAAACTACGCTTAACAGCGTTAAAGTAATAAATATGGCTTTTAAATTTAATTTCATAAAAAAAGTTTAATATTTTAATATTCTAATATTTTCTGTGAACAACAAAGGAACTACACTGTAATTTACATCATTTGTTCCGGTGATAACCGCAATTGTATTGGTCTCTGCATTAGCAGGAACGATCACTTTGATTACCTCTGGATCAATGTAGGTGACCTTTCCTTTTAATGAAGTGTTGTTATTACCAAAAAAACTCACACTAGTCTTGTTTGTATCGGGCATAAAATTATAACCATAAATAGTTACCTCATCTCCAATCCTTGCAATATTTGGGATAAAACGATCTAATTTTGGAAAGAAATTAGAATAAATAGCATTATCTACTTTTTTTGATGTTTTTCCATTTATTTCAACTTCAAGACTAGACACTAATGTAGTCGAACTAAAAAAGGATTTTGGAATTTTGAACTTAACAACATTATGATAACCACTATATTGAGCAGCTAATTCTACTTTATTAATTTTAATATTAATTTTAGATGTATTGTTAATACCAACCCCTTTGAATTGAACAGATACCTCTTCTTCATTTCTTGCATAAATTGGATTTACACTTTCAATTTCCGGTATAAGACTTACTTCTGGTTGAGCTGTTTTTTTGCACGACATTACAAATACTACAAAGAATAATACGATCAGTGAGGTATTGAGTATTTTGTTTTTCATGAATTTCTATTGAGAACTGATTGAGTTATTTAATACAATTTTCCTTCCTTTAAATTGTTTTTGTAAGGTAGCAGAATTATGATATTCACCCATAAATTTGGTTATTGCAGGATCTTCATCCACAATTGCATTAATAATTAATATATTATTCACAGAAGTATCTACAACTTTACTAAGCTTTTCTACTTTAGGATGAACAACTTCATTTTTTTTACACCCCAAGATCAATAGCACCAAAACACAGGGGACCAATAACATTTTTTTCGTTCTTTTCATTTGTTTACTTTTTAAATTAATATAAGTATTAGCATAAACATAAATAAGAATGATAAATAATAAAAACATATTACGTAAATGAGCACTTTGACATGGTAAACGCATCATTTTAGAAGATTCAAATTATCATTCACACCATTTAATTTAACATAAAAAATCTAAAAAATCCACAAAGTATTTATTTTTAATAATAAGAAATCAATATCTCATGTTAAAGCAAAAAAATAGTTTATCACAAGTAATTTGCAAAATTGGTTTCTTAATGGAATTTAAAACAAATACAACGATATAATCACAATTGACAGCTCATGCTTTGAATTCAAAAAAAAACTATTCTTTAAACCTTCCGTTGTCCTTTTAAAAGACCAGACAGGTTTTGCACCGATCAAGTACTTTAACCATATTAAAATACAGAAAGCCTGTTAGTATCTTCAGCTCATAGATCTCCGGATTAAAGAAATTGCAGCAGCCCTGGAAATAGATGACCAATACTACTTTTCAAGGATGTTCTCAAAGATCATGGGCGTATCTGCGCAAGATTATAAGGTGAAAAGAGAAAACTTCGGGAAACTAAGTTTTTGTAAAAGAGGTTCAGGCTCCTTTAGGTGTTAGGTTGATTCATTTCGTTTTAATTTGAAAGGGAATGTCCGATTTGACATCAGCCTTGGTCATACTTTTAATTCCTATTACAGCGTCCAGAGCTTTATCAAACCAATTATCATTAATTTTCACATCCCTGCAACCAGTAAGATCAAATGCAGGCTTTGTCTTAGCGGCAGTTAAAAAGTCCGTCAATTCCGCTCTGTTATTCTTAAAAACCAACCCAACAACACTTCTCGCAGACAATATTGGACTGTCATAAACTTTAAAAGTATTGTGCTCTATTTTGATATTTTTATGCACCCAATAATTTGGCACCATTTTATGATTTTGTGGATTAATGCTGATCACATAATTATTCGGAGCAGAGTTAAATCCACATTCTATAAATTGATTATTCCGAATGGTAACATCAGTTACAGGTCCGGATTCATACCAGCCTTCCGCATCGTTTTCAATTAAAATAGCATGTATTCCAGTGCGGTAGTATACGTTATTTTCAACGAGTACTTTTCGTCTTGTGGTAATCAACGTCCCGCGTGATATCGTTCCCTCAAATCGTGAATTCTTTATCGTTACTGAAGATGTCCAGGTTACATTTTCCAGGGCATCTCCTACTTTCACTTCCCCTGAAAAAGCTGCTGCAATTCAACCAGCATCTCTCTTTCTGAAATTAACTTTGCTGATTTGATGACACCTTTTTCAAAAATCTGAAGTGTATTACTATGGAGGTAAGCGACAGTATCTCCTGGTATAAAAGCCTCAAATCCATAACTCTGATGGTGTATAAACCGGAGTTTCAAGGTATTTTCTGATCCTATTTCAGTCACCTTCAAATGAGTGCCATGTACATTTACCGGATCATCATGCAATCATGCATGCCATTAAACCTGCAATTTTTGATCGTGATCTGTCCCTTACATCCAGAAAAGTGCATTCCATCTCCAGAAGAAGCAATCTCTCTCCCACTGCCCTTCTCCGGCTCAACATAGACGCTGTCATAACTCAGGTTCTCCGAAAACTGTGAAACAATCCCCAGGCCATGCATTGAATTCATATGAAGATTCTGTAACCTGATATTTTTAGATCGATAGTTCAAAGCAGCAACATAATCCCTGTAACGATCCCGAATAGTTAAAACATCTCCAGGTTTGGCTTTAAATTTTGAAAAATCTCCACTAAATTTCAACTGCAGTAGGACAAGTACTGCTACTTTGCTTTTTATAAATGGATCCCAGGAACTATATAGCAACATTCCCTGATCAGGCCTTACCAACACAGCATGATGATTTTTAGTTACCCATTTTTCGTCATACCATTCCATCCGCCCATTGACAATGGTAAACCTGGAATCTGGATGTACATTGGCGATCACAGAAGTTTCGGATGTTTCCTTTATGGTCATTTCAGACATCCCCGGACGCTCATAATTTACCGACAGGTTCCTGATCGTGATGTCCTCACTCCCATCCAGTACCCAGGAAATCATCTTACCATGAAATACAAAAATAGAACCATTACCGTCAATCGTAACATTCTTCATGCCCTTTAACAACAGGCCAACCTTCTGCTTCTTTACAGGAACCTCTATTTCTGATGAGGTATTTGTGATATAGTAGTTGGTTTCCGTTGCCTGATCCGGCCAAAAGTCATATCTCCCCTTTGGAAAATTAATGGTCGTCTGGAGCTGAGCCTTTCCCGCCTCAATCACTTTTATACCCCCTTCTGTTGCATCAGCAAAACTATCAGGTTGTATACCAAATTTTGTTACCTCAATTATTTGTGCACTTAAATTTAAATAACCGAAACACATGCACAGTGCTATTATTTGTATTTTTGCGATATACCTATCCAAATTCATACTTAATTTTCCTCTTGTATCAATAAAATCCTCAACAAGTTTCTTATTTTAACGACAGTAAAGCTATTTGGAAATCCCTCTGCAAAAATGGACAAAACAAGTATTTTGATGAATTATCTTCTGGTAGAAATTAACACGATGAATTAACTGTCTCAATAGACAAAATTGTTATTTATCACACCAGGATATAATTAGTATTATAAGGTTAAACAGAAGCTTATTAATCGAATATTAAATATACTTTTCATTTTTTAAATGAGCTATTAATTTACCCTAATTCAATCGTTAAAAACCATGTCAACTACTATTCTCCTGGCCCTAAATAAAGTAGTATCTTATTCAATTAATAATTATATTACACACAAAAATTATGACTCCTCAAAATATGCCAAATGGCATGAAATTATCTGTTATTATTTTAATAACAATTCTGTTCAATACCCTTCTCATCTCCTGTGTTAAATCACAAACTCCTCAGAAAACTGATCAAATAATTTCTGTTGGAAAATTCACTTCCCAGCAGTGGAAAGAGGAAGCAAAAACGGACATTGGACTTTTACCCAAATATGGGAATCTCCCTAAATCTGAAGCTCAAAAAGATGCTGACAATAAATTAATCAATAATTTAGTACAGCAGGAAGGGTCCAGGAGTAAAGCATCCGCAGCATTGATCAAATTGGGATTTAATTATATATATCAGGGAGAGATAAAAACAGCAATGTATCGATTTAACCAGGCTTGGTTACTGGATTCGACTAATGTAGATATATATTGGGGCTTTGGTGCAATATACCATTACCTTGGTGATGAAAAAAGTGCAACAGAACAGTATGATAAAGGGTTAAGTATTAACCCTAAAAACTCAAAAATAATTACTGATAAGGCCACGCTTTATTTGATGGGTTATTATGAAAAAAATGATATTTATAAACTCAATAATGCGATAGTACTATTGGAGGAATCATATGTTCTCAATTCCAAAAACCAGAATACCTTGTTTAAACTTTCCATTTGTTATTTCTTGCAGAATGACTGCAAAAAGGCTAAAAAATATTATATCGAATGCATGAATCTTGGCGGTAAGCCAATTACGATCGAATATACAAACGCACTTAACGAAAAGTGCAAAGACGACATTAAAATTGACTAATATACACTAAGTCATATTTTCAATGGCCGCTCATTAACCCAAATTGGGTTAATGATAGAAACCTAAATTAAAATTCAAAACATCTACTTTTAATGAAGTCCTTAAACATTTATCTCCTAAAAATTAAAAAACATGAATATCAACATTAGAGAAGAAAGACCTGAAGACTACATTTCGGTTTTTAATCTGATTGAAAAAGCTTTTAAAGACGAAAAATATACTGATCATCAGGAACAATTTTTAGTGGAGCGATTGAGAAAATCTGAAGCATTTGAACCGGGATTATCTTTAGTGGCCGAAGTCGAAGGCAAACTGGTTGGTCATATCTTGTTAACGGAAATAAAGATTAGCACTCCGGAAGATGAAATTAAGTCTTTGGCCTTAGCTCCCGTTTCAGTCTTGCCAGAATTCCAAGGTAAAGGAATTGGAGGAAAACTAATAGAGGCAGCACATAAAAGAGCTAAAAATTTAGGGTACCAGTCCGTTATTTTATTAGGACACGAAAATTACTATCCTAGATTTGGCTATCGACTTGCGGATGAATTTGGTATTTCTCTGCCATTTGATGTTCCAAAAGAGAATTGTATGGCCATCGAGTTACAGACAAACGCCTTGAAGGACATTCAAGGGCAAGTAGTTTATCCAAAGGAATTTTTTGAATAAACTGATCTTCGAGCTATAATGCAGCTTTTGAATGCTGTCTAACAAACCAAATGTAGTCCGTATTTACAGGTTGAAGATGATTCAACTTCATTTCCTTTGCGATCTGTGCCCGATGATAAGTACCATGATTAAAAACATGCAGCAAAATATCGGCAACGGAGGTTTCATAATAATCTCCTGTAGAAACAGTGTACTTTATAATTGGAGCATCTTTAGTCTCAAAATAATCCATCTTAGACAATTTATTTACACTTTCCTCCAGCAGCACTTTACAAGACTCTAAATCATGTACTTGCCAAACACTCACACCTGGTGTAGTCCCATTAATTCTACAAGCCCATATGGTTTGAGCATTAACAATATGACTAAACAGCGAGATGCATGATTCTGGAACTGAACTCGAATTGGCCATTAAACAGTCTAGTAAAAGTGAATTTGCCCAATTGTTGTATTTATAGAATTGATCCAGCATAGTCGTTATTTTTATAGGCAATTTATGATTTCTCTATCCCTTTATCAAATGATCCATTCAAAATAAATCTCCAAATTAAAAGCATCCATAGCCCTGGGAAATAATGTCCCCTGACTATGGATCTGCTTTTTAAAATAACATTACATCCCAGACATCGGAAGGGCAAATTTATCCAATAATTTTACCGGAATCCCCATCTTTTTCAGTCCATTCATAAACTCAGCCTTTTTACCAACGATCACAATTCGGGCCTGATCCGCATTAAAATACTTCTTACTTACATGAAGAATATCCTCAGGAGTTACCGCATTTATCTTCGTTAAATACGTTCTGTAAAAGTCCTGCGGCAAATCATTAATCAGGATATCAGCAGCGAAACCGGCCATACGTGCTGGATTCTCAAGCCCCAGCGCAAAAGAGCCATTATAAAGATTTTTTGCATTCTGCAATTCTTCAATGCTGACTGGCTGGTTGCACATCAATTTAATTTCAGTTAAAAATTCCGTTACCGCACTGTCCACCTTTTCATTTCTTACTGAGGCATATGCACTGAATGTGGTCTGAAAACGACCTGAACCTATTGACGAATAAGCTCCATAAGTAAAGCCATGTTGCTCTCTTAGGTTCCTAAAAAGTCTTGCTTCAGCACCTCCACCCAAAATTTGATTCGCCAATAATACCGCGTGATAGTCTGGATCATCTAAAGGGAGGCTGACTAATCCAGCCACTTTAATTTCAGCCTGTACCGCATTTGGCAGATCTACCACATCAATCTCTGTTCCCCTTGTTGGAGCAACAGGAGCTAATACCGGAAATTTCAAAACAGAACCTTTCCAGTCCCCAAACACACTTTCCGCTAAAGCCTTTGCAGCTGTTGGCCTGATGTTGCCAACAAAAATCAAATAACCACGGGAAGGGGTAATGTATTTTTCATGAGCATCTTTCAGATCACCGAGTGATACCGAATTTATGGTATGTTCGGTCTCAAACTCGCCCAAAGGATGGGCACTACCAAATAGCAAAGCATTTGTTACCCTATCTGAAATGACTTTTGAATTGAGTTCATTTGCCTTTAGGCCCGTAATCATCTGTGACTTTAATTTATCCAGAGATTCTTGTGATAAAGCCGGTTTACGCAAAGCATCAGCCATCAAAATAAAGGCCGGCTTAAAATAACGGGTCAGCGCAATGACTTCTGCTTTAGAGGAAGACAGACTGATTTGAGCACCCATTTCATCTATGGCTCCATCGAATTCTACTTTACTAATGGAAATAGTCCCTTCATTCAGTATTTGTCCCATCAGGCTCAACTTCCCTGCTTTGGATCCTTCCGATACAGGACCTGCATCAATCAAATAGCTCGCTGTCACCCTGGGTAACTTATGGTTTTCAACCACAAGCACCGTGATTCCATTTGATAATTTATAAATTACCGGATCAGTATAATTGAGCTTCGGAGCTTTACCCGCCATCGGTCTTTGGCTCCTATCCAACTTTTGAGCCATTGCTGTTTGAACAAACAGCAATGCAAAAATAAGTATGACGATTTGTTTCATTTCTATGATGCTATTTGATTTTCTATTTCTGCGGTAAATAATAAAGTATTACCCGCTCATTATGATTTAAGTACTTTTGGGCAACGGATCTGATCTCTTCAGCGCTGATGGATTGGATGATCTTCAGTTCTTCATTTATGGCATTGGTTTGCTTATTTTTGAAAGTATATCCATTAGCAAGATTCTCGGCCAATCCTATCATTTTACTGTTTACACTGACATAGTTATTTTCAAACTGATTTTGCAACTTTTTAAGTTCTTTCTGACTAATTAACTCAATTTTCAAACATTCCACCTCAGCATCAATATCCTTTAGAAGATCATTTAAGGGGGTATTCTTATTGGGTAAAGCCAGGGTGATAAAAGCACTATGATCCTCCATATCGAACGAAAATGCAGAAACATTTACTGCTGTTTTCTTAGTATCCACCAACTTCATACTTAACCTTGAACTCCCTCCAGCTGACAATAAGCTACTGATCATTCCCATCACTTTGTTGTCCCGACTTTCCATATTCGGGATACGGTAAGCAGCGAATATCGCCGGAACCTGAATATTGGCATCATAAACGGTATCTATAAGCTGTTCCTTAATCGGTTTCAGTTCGAAAACTTGTTTTACGACTTTTGGACCTGCTGGGATATCACTAAAATATTTCTCCACCAAAGCTTTACTTTTATGGATATCGATATCTCCTGCAATCACCAGTACTGCATTGTTAGGAATATAGTATTTCTTAAAAAAAGTTAGAAATTCCGACAACTTTGCTTCATCCAGATGCGCCATCGATCCTATTGGCTGCCAGCTATAGGGATGTCCCTGGAACAGATTACTAAAGATCTTTTCAGTAAATTTACCATAAGGGCTGTTATCCACGCGCAATCTCTTTTCTTCTTTGACCACCTCATTTTGAGTTTTAACCCCAACTTCATCAATTTTAGGGTGTAGCATGCGTTCACTTTCCAACCAAAGACCAAGCTCCAATTGATTTGAAGGAAAGATTTCATAATAGAAAGTTCGGTCCTGACTGGTATTCGCATTATTTTGTCCTCCATTACTGCTCACTATTTTCATAAACTCACCACGTTTCATGTGCTCAGTTCCCTCGAATAGTAAATGCTCAAAAAAATGGGCGAAGCCGGTTCTCCGGGGATCTTCATCTTTAGAACCAACATGGTACATGACAGATACCGCAACTATAGGAGCACTTTTATCTTCATGCAAAATGACATGTAAACCATTCTTCAGGTCATACTCAGTAAATTTCAGCTGCTGAGCAGAGACACTCACACTGACCATTATGGTCGTCAATGCGGTGATTATTAATTGTTTCATATGATCACATTAAAAAAACAAATCTGGTCGGCATCCACCGACCATTTTTGTACTAAACTAACTATTTATTATTTTTCTTTTTTCTACTGACAAACAGCTTCATATCGACAAAAATCAACACAAAACCCATCCCAGTTCAAGCCAGATAGATTTGAATAATTATACCTTTCCTTTCAGCACTTTCAGCTGCTGATTAAAGACAAGTCCCAGGATTAAAAAAAATAGATTTTTCATTTTATAATAGCTTTAAAAATTAAATTACCCTCATCATTCCTGGAACCGGCTAATGGACTTACATCCGGTAAAATACAGACCAGAAGAAACATAATAATCTTTAATCGGTTCCAGCCTCAGTAGGTCTGTACTCAAGTATTTTTTATTGTCATCACACATTAAAGTAACCACTATAGCATCTGGTCGCATCGCCTGCTTTAACTTAATTGCGGCAACAATGTTCGCTCCAGAGGAGATGCCAACGGCAAGCCCAAGTTCATTGGCTAGCTTTTGCGCCATTATGATGGCGTCTCCATCATTAACCTGAACAACTTCACCCAACTCACTCAGGTTTAACAGCTTCGGAATAAATCCTTCAGAAATACCCTGAATTCTATGTTGACCAGTACTACAACCACCCCTCAACATGGGATGCTCAAAAGGCTCTAATGGATGAATACTTATGTCGGGGTAGATACTTTTTAAAAGTTTCCCAACCCCCATAATGGTTCCACCAGTGCCTACACCAGCTACAAATGCATCTGGCTTTAGTCCTCTGGCTTTTAACTGCTTTGATATTTCCGGACCAGTGGTTTTTTCATGAACCTGAGTATTGTTCGGGTTCTCAAACTGCTTTGGTAAAAAAACATGTTTTTTCGAAGCAAATTGTTCAGACTTTTTTATGCAACCTAAAAAACCACCCTGCTCCTTACTGACCAGGATCAGTTCAGCACCCAGGTTTCTGATCAGCTCCGTTTTTTCTCTGCTCAAACTGTCAGGCATCAAAATTTTAACAGGATGTCCAAGTGCTCTGCCAATAGCCGCAAATGCAATCCCCGAATTGCCATTACTAGCTTCAATGATCGTATCCCCGGGCTTAATTGTACAATTCTTGTAAGCCTCATGAATGATATTCAGTGCCGTTCGGTCTTTAATACTCCCGGAAAGGTTATAATTTTCGCATTTTACAAAGATAAAACCCGCAGTTCCCTTGTAATGATAATGCAATTCCAACATCGGTGTATTACCAACCAACTGCCATAGTTGCTCTACTCTTCGCACAAGATCTGCATGCATATAACCGGTTGCTTTTGCTTGATTCCACATCATAATTTGGTTTGTCCACTGTTACTAATCAATACAGATAGTGAAAATCGGGTGATAAACAACATTTACCACCCGAAACACCGTATTATTGTGCGCTTAAAGCCTCATTAATCCTTGCCGGAGTGCTGTCTTCACTCGGTCTCGATGCATCTCCATCAAATATTTTCCCATCTTTTCCTATGATCACATATCTCGGAACACCCATGATATTAAAAGCTTTGGCCACAGGGCTATTCATACCGCCGGCAGAAAGCAAATGAATCCCTTTGATCTGATCATCTGCAATGGCTTTTTTCCAGGCCTCAGCTTTATCGTCTATACTGATGTAAAGAAATACAACATCTTTATTGTCTTTAAATTTCTCATGGAGCTTTGGACTGCCATTTTTCATCTCAAAACGACATGGGGAACACCAACTCGCCCAGAAGTCCATATAAACTACCTTACCAGCAAAATCTTTTAATGTCACTTCCTTTCCATTAAGATCTTTTAGCGCAAAGGATGGAGGTGTTTTTCCTGCGCCTAAACTCAAAATCTTCGCATAACTGGCCTGCATTGCCTTACTCTCTTCCGCACTGGCATATTTAGCGATATAATTGTCCATCAAAGGTTTGATAGCATTCATATCTTTTGACATACCCAATAGTGTATTCAAGGTAATGTTCATCGCCATATTACGTACTTTACCCGTATAACGTTGCTCAATTAACTTTAATCTCATGATTAAGCTTTGGTCATAAGCAATAGTACTGTCCAATCTCCCTTGTTTAAGCAATTCAGCCCAGCCTAAAAATGGAGGATAGGCACCTCGCATAAAGGTATTATAAGATTCATTGCTCAATAGGTTGTCATTCATTTCAACATCTTTTGTAAAGCTCCAGAAACCCTCAGGAAGCGACTCCGATAGTTTCTTCTGAAAACCCATATGGTAAAAATATGGGCTTAGGATCTTGCTGCTCAATTTCTGATATTTTAACGTGGTAGACTGGTCTTTATAAAACCCAGGCGTTACCTTTTGTTTATTCGTTTCGAGTATGTCGATGGAAGTTTGCTCTATGTGATCGATCATATCATTAAATTCTTTCAGACTCATTCCTTTAGCATCTATATGCTTATTATCCTCCACATACTTCGTCCAGATTTCATTTTGTACTTTAACATTTTCAGCGCCCTTACCGGAAAAGGTAGTCTTATCCGCAAAATCCGTGTTGATATTGAGCTGATCTCCAGCCTCAAGAAATAATAGCATCTCTCCTTTGATTGGTTGATCTACCATGATCTTAACTGACTTAGGGAACGCTCCAGTAAAGCGATATACAAATTTCCCTTCCTTATTAGGGGCGATCTTAAAGCCCAAACCCTCTCCTACGATCAACATCGAATCGGTCTTTAATGGTCTAGCATCCACTACCATTGTTGCTTCTTTTTTTTGTCCAAAGGCCATGCTTGCATACATGCAGCAGATAAGACCCATCACTATTTTATTCATTTTCATATATATATATTTTAAGTTTTATTGCAAATTTTTATGACATGGCGATGCCCAGACACCGCATGATCATGCGGATGATTTGTGCTTCTGAATGGTCTTTATTTATTGAGTATAACCGGGATTTTGGTCCAGTGCAGGATTGATCCTGATCTGAGCTGCCGGAATTGGAAACAACACATCTGTGGACTGCCAAAATGCACCCTTCAATGGCCCCAACACCTCATCAGCCCGGGTTTTTAAAGGATTTAAGAATCCAGGACTCCGCTTCAAGTCGAACCAACGATGTGGATATTCGCCAAATAACTCTACCTTCCGCTCCTGTTCAATGGCAACCAGCAATCCTGTTTTGTTCATCCCCAGTTTTGGATCAAGGCCTGCACGAGCCCGGATTATATTCAGATCAGTCTCGGCACTGTTTAACCCGTTCAGTTTATTTTGTTCCGCACGGGCTTCAGAACGAATCAGGTACTGTTCTGCCAACCTCAGCAAAACACTATACTCGTCGCCAGCACCAAAGAGTACTTTATACTTATTCACGTAAGCAATATTCGCGCTATTCAGGCCCGTCCAGTTTACTTTTCTAAGGTCATCTTCCTCCAGATTATTTTTTTCAAAGGCCAGGTTAAATCCCTCTCTGAGGTAAAATCTAGGGGTTACACTTGGAATTGCAGGAACAAAATAAGTGCTTAAAGGACTTCTACCCGACAAAGAATAACATTGCAAAATAGTTTCATTACTTGTCTTTTTGAAAGTTTCTGTAGGAGCAGACAATCCATAAACGTCAGATTCAATAACCGTTGTTGCCTCTTCTTCCGCTTTCACCCAGTCTTTATGGTAGAGATAAGCTCTCGCCAACATGGCAGAAACCGCGTATTTATTTGCCCTTGCACGTTCAGCCGAAGGGTATTCGGCTTTTAGCAGCGATTTTGCAGTATTCAAATCAGTAAAAATCTGAGTCCAGATTGCGAATAGTTCTGCACGTGGCAAACCCGCATTTTCAGTTTCCGAAACCGATAAAGGCAGAGGGATCCTTCCATACAAATTCATCAGGTTAAAAAAAACTGTCGCCCGCATAAACATGGCTTCCCCCATGAGCTGGTCTTTTACAGCACTATTCAGCCCTTTAGACAACTTCATGCCTGCTATCGCCAGGTTACATTTACGGATCAGCACATAGGCTGGTGCCCAAAGGTTATTCGCATTTATCGCATTCGTTATCGCGATATTATTGTTGTAAAATTCTGCATAAGCAGCTGAACCGGAAAAAAGCTCATCTCCTGCTAAACTGCTCACGTAATTGAATTGGGGTAATACCTCATTATCGTAAGTTGGATATATTTCAAGCACCGCAGCAGTGGCAGTACCATCATCGTTAAATGTCGAGGCCCAATCCTGCATGCCTTCAGGAGGCGGAATGTCTACAAATTTCTTACAGGAATATAAGGAGCTTGCCAGCAGTATGAAGCTCAGCAAACATAATTTATGATATATTGATTTCATCTCCGTAATTTTAAAGTGTACAATTAATACCGAACATGAGGGTTCGAAGTCCAGGATAAGCAGATTGGCCATATTCCGGGTCCAACACATACTTGTATTTAGTTAGGCTGAATAAATTGAGTGCCTGAACATTCAATTTCACTTGATGAAACTTCGCTCTCAGTACCCATCGTTTTGGCAAATTGTAGCTTAGGTTAACACTTTTCAATTTGATGTAACTGGTGTTTCCCCAGGTAAAATCCGAAGAAGACAAATAAGCATAGCTACCGCTCTTTTCTCCAAATCCAGTCACTGCCAATGGCCATTTTTTATTTTGATCACCTTCTTTCTGCCACCTGTCCAACACTGAAGCATCCTGATTCATCATCATACCAGGTACATTCCCATTTGGAGATAAATTAACATTACCCATTTTCTGCTCAAACTTAAAGAACACATCGAGTGTAAAATCTTTATAACTGAAGCTGTTGTTTAAGCCTCCATAAAAAGGATGACCAAGACTGGCAATGTACATATCATCAGGGCTCAGACCTTCCTGCCCATCTAAATCGGCATAGGTTGGCGCTCCGCTGATTGGATCAATTCCAGTAAATTTAAACTTAGATCTTGTAAGCAGCGCATCCACCGTTTCCCCAACTTTAAAATAAGTCGACAAACTGGCTTTATCTTGATCCTTAAAGCTCAAAAGCACATTTCGTTCGAATGAAATATTGAAACTGCTACTCCAGCTAAACACCCCGGAATTGATATTTTTAGTATTCAGTTCCAATTCCAGTCCTTTATTTTGCACCACAGCATCAAGGTTTGTGATCAGGGCAGTACCTCCGGTTTGTGAAGGCAAAGCCGTATAATTTAACATATTACTGGAGCGGTTTCTATAGAGGTTTCCTGTAAAAAGTATGCGATCTCTTAAGAAGCCCAGGTTTAAACTGAGTTCCAGCTTTTTGGTACTTTCCCATCTCAAGTCCGGATTGGCAGGTAGACCTGGAGTTAATGGGCGGGTATCCTGATAAGGATAAAAACCTGGACCATAATTGAGCAGGTAAGCATAATTATTAATGCGGTCATTTCCGGTGGTACCGTAGCTCATTTTCAACTTACCAAAACTCAAAAAAGGAACCGCATCTCTGATCCATTTTTCTTCTGAGAAGATCCATGCAGCCCCCATAGAGCCAAAATTGGCCAGACGGTTGTTGGTCCCAAATCTGGAAGAAGCATCATTTCTATACGTTAAGCTGAGCAAATATTTATTGTAAAGATCATAGCTCAAACGTGCAAATAAAGAGGCAAAATGGTATTGCTGGTCATCAAATTCAGTGGTCACTACGCCCGCCGCGCCAATATTATTCAGCTGTGAATCATAGCTATAGTTATCTCCTTTTAGTTTGGTGAATTTGGAAACCGCCTCACTAAAAGTAGTTCCAACAAGTGCGATAAGTTTACCAGGGCCGGCTACAAATTGATATTCCGCCTGAGGTTCTATGGTATAATTGCTATTTGGGGCATCTGCAAACCAGGCATAGCTGCTCGAAGGATTCGCAGGGTTAAAACTCCGACGTGGGATCTGGAAACTATTCTCCAAACCATTTAAGGTATAACCTATCGTTGCCCTTAAAGTTAAACCAGGCAAAGGCTTATAACTCAGGTTCGTGTTGGCAGATAAAAAGGTTCCTTTAGCTTTATATTTACTGAATAAGCGGGCCATTGGGTTATCAAAATTATTATCCCAGTTTAAACTTCCATCCGCATTATACAAGCTAAAATTAGGAGGCAAATAAATTAACTCCATAAAGGACTGATCCTTGAGCAGACTGCTGTTTTCTATAGCATAATTGGTCGAGATCTGTGCCTTGAATTTACGATCTGCAGAACTGAAACCAAGGTTCAGTAATCCACCCAAACGGTTTACATGTTGGTCTTTTGCGATCACAGTTCCCTCTTTTCGATAGTTTAACCCGACATAATAGTTCACAAAATCATTGCCCCCTGAAGCATTTAAGTTCGCCGTTTGCTGCAAAGCTGTTCCGCCAAGCAACAAGCGCTGAAAATCAGTATCCGCATTTTGATCCCAATTTGTTAGATCTGGCGCATTATCTGCATCAGGAGTAATTCCTTCATTGCTAAAAGCCTCTCTTCTCATCCTTAGGTACTCCTGGGTATTTAACATCGGAATAAACCGGCCAACTTTCCCTGCACCTGCTGCCAGGTCTAAATTGATTTTTAAATCTCCAGATTTCCCTTTTTTTGTAGTGATTAGTACTACGCCATTCGCGCCTCTGGCCCCATAAATGGAAGTTGCATCGGCATCCTTTAGTACATCAATCTGTTCTATATCCTCCTTATTCAGGGAATTAAACATATTGGTATAACCATTCATTCCTGAAATATTGGAGTTAAAATTCTGGCTATCAAACCTGGTACCAGAGGCTTGTGGAATACCATCTATCACATATAGAGGATCTGAGGAGCTGGAACCCAATGGACCAAAAGAGTTATCTCCCCTAACTTTGATGGAAATACCTGAACCGGGTAAACCACCACCACCACTTATGACCTGCACACCGGTCATCCTGCCATTTAAGGAATTGAGTACGTTGTTAACCGGTTGTTGTGCCAGCGTTGCCGCACTAACCGTACTTACAGTCGCGGTATTTAAGCGTTTAGAAACAGCTCCATAAGCAATCACCTGGACCTGATCCAAATCACTCACATCCATCGCCATTTTTATAAAAAGTTCTTTTGCCGCTTCGCGGGTAGCAGATTTATAACCGGTATAGGAAACTGAAATCAATGCCTTTTCATCTATGTTCTTTAGAAAAAACTCACCTTTTTCATCAGTTACCGCGGCAGTTTTACGCCCTTTAACCATCATAGAAAAATCCCCGGTTTTTTTGTTTTCTGAAGACTCCTGAATAACGACACTTACAGTTGCTCCTTTTAAGGGACGGCCATTTTCGTCAACTACCCGGCCTTTTATATCGATCTCAGTGAATAAATCCAGGACCTTATCCAAAATAGATTTCTGCTTTAGCTCGATCACGACAATTTTACCTGCAATATTGTAACCCAATTGCCCTTTATTAAAAATTGCTTTCAGTGCTTCATCCAGGGTTACATTGTTAAGTTTCAGGTCCACAGCAGGAGCATGCTGTACAATTTTCCGATCAAATAAGAAATCATAACCTGTTTGGGATCTAATTTTTTTAAGTACACTTTCAATACTTGATTTTTGCTCATTCAATGTGACCCTCTGACCAAAGGTAGCCGCACTTACTTGCATAAATGTGGATATAAGTATGATGGTGGTTAATCGCATACTTAATATGAGTTTATGGAGAACAAGTCTGTACACAGACCCTTTCTCCGGATAAATTTTATACATTTGTTTAGGTTTTGGTTAGCATTATGCGTTTTGATTCGAAGCTTAGGCATAATGCATTTAGTTGATATTTAAATTCTCTAGGCCAGACTAAAGTCAGGGGTGTTTCAAGACACTTCTGACTTCAAATTCCATTTTCCCAAGTTGTTGATTGTTAATTTGTCACCAACACCCTCCTTCCTTCTACTTTAAAATGTACATTTCCTGCCGATTCAATCCTACCTAACACTTCAGAAAGGTTACTTTTCCTGGAAACCCATCCACCCAACTCTATATTTTCTTTCAGGTCAGGACCATATACAATATCTACATCATACCAGCGGGCAATTTTGCGCATGGTTGATTTAAAATCTTCACCGTTGAATATAAAATCACCATTCTTCCAGGCCATTGCCGTTTCAGTATCGGCCATGCTAACTTTAAGCTGTTTGCCGGTCAATACCGCCTGTTCACCAGGTTTCAATATGGCCTGATTGATCTTCACACTTCCTTCCAGTAATGTGGTTCTGGTACTGCTCTCATCCTCATAACTATTGATATTAAAGTGCGTACCCAGGACCTCTACGCGTTGACCTTTACTTTCCACAATAAAAGGATGCCTCTTGTCTTTTGCAACCTCAAAATAGGCCTCTCCAAGCAATTCCACTTTTCGCTCCCTGGAACCAGATTTACCTAGGTCTGAAAGAAAACTAAGGCGACTATCGGCGTTGAGCCATACTTTAGTCCCATCCACTAACACAAACTGGTAAGTTCCGCCTCTGGGGGTAATGGCGGTCATTTCTTCTGCTTTATTCAGGTCGGCATTTACAGGCTCAGCAACCACAGTCCCGTCATTATAGGTCAACATGCTATCGCCAACCACCAGGCCGGTTTTAGTTTCACTAAGCTGGACTACATTCCCATTTTTCAATCTTAAAATGGCCTTATTTTTCCCTGGGTCTATAACATTAGTGGTCAATGCATCATTTGACTGAGGGAATTCCTTATTGGTCTCTAGAAAATATAGCGCCAGGGTAATACCAGTTAACATGGCGGCAACCGCGGCGGCTTTTTTCCAAAGCGGATAAACTTTAGGGATTTGTGGCGCAGGAGCTGAAACCAATACCTCATCCCAAAGTTGATGCATACTCAGTTCAAGATCTTCTTTCACTGGTAATGGCTCGTTTCTTTCCGCCACAGTATTATACCAGGATTCTACAATCGCAATTTCTCTTGCGGTACTCGTACCACTATGATATTTTTCTAACAGTATTTTAACTTCTTCCTCATTCATAAATTACCAATAGGATCTGATGTCTTCTATTGTTGAAACACGCAACTCAAAGGCAGGGAGTAGAAGAAAATGAAAATAATTTTTGCTGGGGAGCAGCATGCAGAGGAAAGCCAGTAAATCGCTTATTTCAGCAGCATAAAAATAATCGCCATAGGTAGTTTGAACTTCTTTCTCAATATCCCTACCGCATTACTTACCTGTTTTTTTACGGTCGTAGTTGAAATGCCCAATCGCGCAGCTATTTCGCCATGCGTCAAATTCTCATTGCGACTCAATTCAAAGATTACCCTCATTTTGGGCGGCATTTGCCTGATTTCCTCTTCAATCCTACGTTTTAAATCTTTATATCGTACCAACTCATCTGTCTGAACAGTTCCCTGCTCTACAAAAGTACCAAGATCCGCAAGATAGGCCTCCTTTACTTTATCATGCCGAACCATGTTCAAGATGATATTTCTTACCGATTTATACAGATATGCACTCAAGTTAATTGACAAATCGATCTGATTATAGTTGCTCCAGACAGTAGCAAAGAGTTCCTGAATCACATCTTTAGCTCCTTCCTCTTCCCGCAGCATATGTCTGGCATGCAAGAATAACACTGAAGAATAGCGCTTATAGATTTCAGCAAAGGCGGTATGATTTCCTGCGTTGAGCAGAACAGCAAGTTCCTGATCAGAATGTGTACTATAAGCAGCCATGTGTATCCCTTTGTAATGAATTTACCTACAATTAATTGCAAGTGTATATAATTTCAATGAAATAAATGCACAAAGTAGAATGTATTCCTAACAACCACTTCCCTCTAAAAAGATAAAATAATGATTTCACAGAATGCATTAACTAAAGATGGTCAGGGCCAGTACATTTAGGCCACCTTGCACCTTCATAACCTTGTAACTTTTCCCTTTCCTGCGAAGTGATTAGGTTATCAGCATAAGCATTCAAACTATTTTGCAGCAAAGGCCACCGATCCCACAATGCAAATTGAGCGGAATGCCACCAGTACACTCCTGGAAAGATCAATGGCGCCTCCACTTTTCAAAAATCCGGCCATGCCGCAGAACTACCATAAAGGAATTAACACCAGGATATTCCTGATTATTAAGGTATATCCTAACCTAGTCATATGCTTGCAGTTCTAAAATCAAATTAAATAATGGTGAATAAAAAAATTACGCTTTACTAAAGTTCAACTTTAAATCTAGCTATATTAAAAACTTTTTAACAGCTAAATTTTCAGAAATTAAGACCATTTCTTTTACCAGGTAATTTTTACGTTAAAAAAAGAGAAATCATTCATTTTACTATTTGCAAATTTCTATCTTCGAGGTAAACCTGCGCTCATGAAAACTAGAACAAAACTTATTCTCCACCTGATTAGTTCCATCATTTTAACATTGTCTGTATTCACTGTCCAGGCCCAGACAAAATTGTATGGCTCTTACGTAGCTACAAAAATCAGCTACTTAAGCGATGATGAACTCCCAGAAGACAATATCCTAAAATATACTTATACCAAATATACTTTCAGTAATTCAGACAGAATCAGCAGTTCAGGAGTATATTCTGAAATTGGCACCAATTTCCTCTTTGCAATTGAAGGAAATCGTCTCATCATAAAAAGCGAGGCGGGAGCAGTTATAAATACGATGAAGATTATGGAAAGCACGGCTAACAAACTGGTACTGGTTAGCAGCGCTTCAAATGGCTCCTTGGAAGATCCCTGGGCAATCAAGTATACGCTTTACAACGAGCAGTTCCTCCAAAGTAAACTGCCACTCACACCAGATGACATCTTCAGCATCAAAGGGACTGATACCCTATATAAATCGGGACAAAAAATCTATGCTCAATTCCAGGGGCCATCTTTTCAGCAATATATGTATGAGCAACTAGGTAAAAAAAAGATGAATATCAGAAACGGGCAATTGCTCTCCACTTTTATCATTGATAAAAATGGTCATCCTGATAGCCTTAGGATTATCCAGGGGATCAACCCTAAATTTGATGCCGAGTATATTAAAGCCTTTAATTCTTCTAAGAATAAGTGGCAACCGGCCAAACTAAATAACGAAAATGTTAAGGTGCTGATGAGTCAAGAGCTCAAATACCTTAGTACTGAAGAGGGTATTCCGACCTATTTCCTTTCCCAAAAAGCAAATAAAGCTTATAAAGACAAGGATTATGAACTTGCATTGTATTATTACGATAAAGCTCTGGAACTGAAAAACGATGATATTGTAAATCTGTACCGTCGTGGAATCTGCAGACAAGTATTAGGCAATTTAAAGGGAGCCTGCGCCGACTGGATTAAAATACAAGCATTGGGTAATCCAACAGCAAATGAGCTTTTGCTAAAGTATTGCAAATAACAAAACAAGCAAGTCGGTAATTTCAATCATATTAATTTGTTTTGCGATAATTGAATATCGCCAAACCATTCAAAAGAACAGCGAAGCCACAGAGATACCACAATTCCGACCCCAGTTCCTGAAGCCCACTGCCTTTTAAGACAATCAGCCTCACTACTTTTATAAAATGTGTTACCGGCGTCAATTCCGAAATCGTCCTGGCCCAATTTGGCATACTATCCGTGCTGGTAAAAAAACCACTCATCAACATAAAAACCATCATAAAGAAATAGGCGATGAACATGGCCTGTAATTGTGTATCGGCAAAGGTGGAAATCAATAAGCCTAATCCTAATAAAGCCACCAGATACACCGCGGCAAATAAATAAAGTACGGCGAGGTTACCTTTTGGAAATATGCCGTACACCACGTACATCACCACTAATCCAATTGTAAATACAGTGATCCCCACAATCCAGAATGGAATGAGCTTCCCTAAAATAAACTGCCATTTCTTAATGGGGGTAACATTGATTTGCTCTATTGTTCCAATCTCCTTTTCCCTCACAATATTGAGTGCAGTAATAAATCCGCCAATCATGGTGAGTAGTAATACCAGAATCCCTGGAACCATGTAGTATTTATATTCAGCCCTTGGGTTGTACCAATTGGAATTGACGATCGTGATCGCTGCCGCTGCATTGTCAACCGAAGCTATTGGCGATTTCACAATAACATCCAGGTTACTATTAAAATCGGCAATAACTGAAGTCAGGTATGCCCCAGCCAAAGCAGATTTTGTCCCGTTAATGGCATCTACAGCAATATTCACTTCTTGTCGTCCTTCTTTCACCAGATTGCGTTCAAAATGCGGCGGAATCTCCAGCAGCAGATCGGCCTCCCCTTCTTCAATCAGCTCTAAACCCTCTTTATAAGAAAACGGAGTACCTGTTACTTTGAAATATCCTGAGGAAGCAATTTTGTTGATCAGCTTTTGCGAATAAGAACTCCGATCGTTGTCTACATAAGCCACATTCACATTCTTCACTTCAAAATTGGCCGCCAATGGGAGTATAATCAACTGAATAATGGGCATTGCAAACATCATCGCCAATATCGTTTTATCCCTGAATATCTGACGAAATTCCTTTTGCAATATGAACCTTAGTACCTTCACGACAACCTGATTTTAAATCGTTTCAATGCAATCGTTAACAGCACTACAGACATCGCTGCCAGCACCAAGGTTTCTTTCCATACAAAGCTAAAACCAAGCCCCTTCAACATAACTGCCTTAACAATCGCATAATAATATCTTGATGGGATAATGTGGGAAATCACCCTGAATATCCAGGGCATATTTTCCAAAGGAAACATGAAACCTGTAAGTAACAAAGTGGGCAGCATCATTCCCATCATGGAGATCAGCATAGCGGTTTGCTGTGAGTCTGTCACGTTGGAAATCAACAAGCCTAAAGAAAGACAGGTAATGATAAACAGGATGCTTTCTGCAAAAATCAACAGCAGACTACCTTTTATCTCTATATGAAGCAGAAAAACAGAAAGCAATAGTATAATGATGAAATTGATTAACGAAAGTACCAGATAAGGGATTGCTTTTGCGATCAGTACCATGATTGGTTTAAAGGGCGATACCAAAAGAATTTCCATCGTACCGAGTTCCTTTTCCCGTACCACGGCTACAGATGTGAGCGCAGTACTCACGATCATAAAAATAAGCGCAATTACCCCTGGAATAAAATTGAGCGAGCCATTTTGTTTTTCATTGAAAAGTTGTCTTAATTGCGGCACTATCTGGTAAGATAATTTTGCATTCGGATTGAGTTCCTGCTGATAATTCCCAATAATTGCAGTTAGATAATTGGTAACAATAGTTGCGGTATTTGGATCTGAAGCATCTGCTATAATCTGTATTTGTGCTCCACCTGTACGGTACAAGTCTGCCGCAAAATTTGCAGGAAAGATAATCGCACATTTAATACTCCCCTCTTTAAAACGGTCCTCGATATCCTTGTAATTTATCACTGCTGCCTGTACCTGAAAATAGGAGCTTGTTTTAATCCGATTAGTCAGTTGTTCTGAATGTACATCCCGGGCATTATCCTGAATAGCCACACCAATATTTTTCACTTCACTGCTCAATGCAAAGCCGAAAAGGATGATTTGGACTATCGGGAGCCCAAAAAGGATCAACAGCGTCCTGCGATCCCTGAACACATGGTAAAACTCCTTTTTGACAAAAGCATATAGCTGTTTCATATTAATCTGCCGCTCTTTTAGCACCTCGTGCCAATTGATAAAAAACCTCGTCCATCGAATGGGTATGAAACTTTTCTTTCAAATTACCCGGACTGTCCATTGCTTCTACACGTCCATCAACCATTACACTGATCCGGTTGCAATACTCAGCCTCATCCATATAGTGTGTAGTTACAAAAACCGTAATGTCGTTTGCTGCTGCTTCATAAATCATATCCCAGAACTGTCGTCTTGCAATAGGGTCTACACCTCCCGTCGGCTCATCGAGAAACACAATCTTAGGACGATGAAAGATTGCCACCGAAAATGCCAGTTTTTGCTTCCAACCTAGCGGCAGTGCTCCAACCATTTTTTTAGCTTCTTTTTCCAATCCCAAAGTAGTCACCAGTTCCTGGCTGCGCACTTTGATTTCAGATCTGGAAACGCCATATACACCGCCATAAAACTCGATATTTTCCAAAATACTCAGGTTGTCGTACAAAGAGAACTTCTGACTCATATAACCAATATTCTTTTTAATACTTTCCTGTTGCTTGTACACATTAAAACCTGCAACAGTAGCCTCTCCGGAAGTAGGATAAGACAGGCCACAAAGAATGCGCATCGCTGTTGTTTTACCGGCACCATTAGCGCCAAGAAATCCAAATATCTCTCCTTTCTCCACGTCAAAACTAACGTTATCTACAGCCTTAAAATCACCAAATTGCTTGGTCAGATTTTTACAGATAATCGCTTTATTTTCCATGGCCACTTTCCTTTAATTGAACACCCCGGTTTTGTTCCTGCATCAGCCTGATGAAACTATCTTCAATGGTTGCTGTCACTTTTTTTAGTTCAAATTCTTCAGGATTGTATTTGGCTGCGATTCTTGAGATCTGTTGTTCATTACGATCATCAGAATGCAGCGTCAAATGCAGGTATTCCCCAAAAGCATAGCAAGTTTCTATGGCTTCATCCGAACGCAAATCCTGTAATAATTTATAGATATTTTTTGCTTTGGCTGCGAACAGCGGCTTGGGAAAACTCTGCACAATATGTTTTGGTTGGTCAATTGACATTACTTTACCGTCTTGTAGGAGTGCAATTCGATCGCAAAGATTGGCTTCATCCATATAAGGGGTAGAAACTACGATCGTGATCTGCTGTTCTTTGAGCCTGGCCAGCATTTCCCAAAATTCCTTTCTTGAAACGACATCTACCCCTGTAGTTGGTTCATCCAAAAACAATACATCGGGTTTATGAATCAAGGCACAACATAAAGCCAGCTTCTGTTTCATGCCGCCTGAAAGTTTTCCTGCCCTTCGCTTACTGAAGGGTTTTATTTGCTCATAAATGTCCTTAATCAAGTCATAATTTTCAGAAATAGTGGAGCCAAATATCGTTGCAAAAAATGTCAGGTTTTCTTCTACCGTCAAATCCTGATATAAGGAAAACCGCCCTGGCATATATCCAACCCGATTCCGGATTTCCTGATAATCTTTGACCACATCAAAACCCTCAACAGTTGCCGTTCCACTATCCGCAAGCAATAGTGTGGTGAGGACACGGAAGATGGAAGTTTTCCCGGCGCCATCAGGCCCAATAAGGCCAAAAAGCTCCCCCTTCCTGACATCAAAGGAAACATCATCCACTGCTTTTACATTGCCGTAGGTCTTGATAAGATGATTTACACTTACTGCGTACATAGCGCTATTATTTCGTCCAGATCACTTCACCGTACATGCCTATTTTCAAATAACCATCGTTCTTTACCCTTACTTTAATCGCATAAACCAGATTGGCCCTTTCATCTTTGGTTTGTATGGTTTTAGGTGAAAACTCCGACTTATTGGAAATCCATATGATCGTTCCGGGATACGTTTTAAAATCGTCTTTCCCCTGATCTATCCTTACTTTGACTTCCTGACCTATTTTAATTTGCGAGAGTTGAGTACCCGTCACATAAGCCCTCAGGTCTAAGGTGTTGGTATTGGCAATTTTGTATATCGGTTTACCGGTAACCTGCAACTCTCCTTCCAGGGCATAACTTACCAATACAGTTCCATTGATCGGGTTAATGACCTGCCCTTTATTAATCTGTTCCTGATATTGCGCAATCGACTTTTCCAATGGTGCTTTTTCACTCAGGATACTTCGGTTTTGGGTATTCGTATTGTAAGTATTTAAAGCTAGCTGCTGTCTGGTAACTGCAATTTGCTTTTTCAATTGATCTATTGCTGCGTTGATATCGTCCAGTTGCTTTTGTGTGGCAGCATCTGCTTTAACCAGATTTTCTGTTCGGTTGCGCTCACGGAGCTGCTGACTCAGTTGCGACTCCTGTACGGCCAATTGTCGTCTAACCAGTTCAATCTGATCATCAGGATTAACCGTCTTTTTCGATAAGGCTTCCATACTTGCCTGCACCTGCTCCTTTTGCAATTCAGTAACACGAACATCAATCTGACCAACTTTTTCTCCAGCCTTCAATTCTGCCCCCTCTTGTACGGAATAAGAGATCAATATTCCATTTTGCTGTGCTGAAACGATCACCTCATCAGCCTCAAAATTACCCGAGGCATCATATTGATCCTTTTGTTTACAGGCATTAAGTAGCAATGCAGCGGAAATAAATAGGATAAGCTTTTTCATTTTTCCTTTAGTTATGAGGGATTAATTCCCAGTAATAAACTTGTGGTTGTAAATTGCCTGTAACAGCTGTATTTCATGGACTATTTTATTTTCTCTGGCCAGATTTTCTGAATTCAGCTTTTGTATATACTCATGCGTAGTGATCACCCCATTTTCCAATTGTGCTGCTGCAGATTTTGTCACTGAAGACCTTAAAGCGATAGCCTCTTCATCCTGCTTAATCAGTTCTGAATATTTTTTCACATTTTCGTCCTGTTGACTAAGGTCGATTCTGGTATTTAGTAAAAATGTTTCCCGATCTACCTCTACCGATTGCTGCTGAATAGATAAGTTATTTCGCTTATTCGATAAAGCATACAGACTCCCCAGCGACCAGTTAAATTTAATCCCTGTGATATACCAGGGTCCAAATTTATTCTCAATAATATTTAATGTCGGCCTCCCATACGCAGCCTGGAAAAATGCATTTACCTGCGGCAGATAATCAACACTCAATTGCTTCCTTTGTGTATCGTAAATGGATTTCTGAAAATCAAAAGCTTTTAGTTCTGGTCGGTTTATTTCAACCTGACCAGAATTCGCCTTAGGTATTTCCAATTGGCTTGCGGAAGACAATTCTTTCCCAATAAAAAGAGAAAGCATACTAAGGTAAGCCTTACGGTTCGATTTATATTCTGTACCTGTCATCTCCATATTAAGGACCTCTGCTTTTAACTCATCCAGATTGCTCCGGAAAGCAACACCATTTTTAAGCGCTGCTTCGGTTTTTTGCATTTGTGTTTGGAGGTTAGCTTTGTTCAGCTCGTTTTGATTTAACTGAGCGTCCATTAAAAGAATAGAAAAGTAAATGCTGTTAATTCTTTGCTTGATGCCGTAAAGATTCACCTCCAGGTTTTGTTCCTGCAATCCGGAATTTGCCTTTATCAGGTCCTTTTGTTTTTTTGTATTCCCACCATCATAAATGAGCTGATTCACTTCGCCCTGTATCCTATATTGATCTTTGCTAATCACAGGGAGTAGACCAGCAAATCCAGCCATCCCTAAAGCATCCGGAAAGCTTACTGTTTCAGACTGATAGGAAGCTTGTCCTGAAAAGTTGACCTGGGGCAGAAACCTTTTATTGGCGTTTTGAATGTCATAGCCGCTGGTTTGAGCAATTAATCCCAGCTTTTTGATTACCGGGTAATTTGTCCTGGCCAGCTGATGGCATTCCTCCAAACTGATTTTTTCCGATTGTGCGTTTGTAATATTTACCGTTACAAATAGCAGCAGAAACGTAATAAGGTGCTTTAAGGTATTTTGCATAGTTCTTCAAAAATTATGTCTCTGATAAATACTCCCTGGAATTACGCTAAATCTTCATTATGCTCAGTTAAAAATAGTGGTAATTTGTGAATCTATAGCAATTTACGGACAGCTTTCTGGTTTACCATCTTTCACACCACATTTTGTCAACAAAAGTTTACACCAAATAGTTGTTAAACTAAATATCATTTTACGTATTTTTAATTATAACAACCAAATTAACTTCAGATTTATTTTATTCATTTTTAAACAATCATTAAAGAGTTATTTATCAGAAGACAACAATTAAGACCTAAATGGTATTGGGTAATTGATAAGGAGTCTTCTTAGCAGAGATCCCATCTTCAATAATAGCGATTAAGATTTATGTGCCATAATATAAGCCTGCCAGACAGATCCAAATGAGTCTCATGATGAAAAATATTTGATAGGGACAGAGAATTTACGTGTAGTCTTGAATCACAAAAATTATAGAATACAAACCAAAAATAAATAAGATATGAACAACAATTTTTCACATGAGACGAGTCTGGAATCAGGACTCCAAAAAAATCAATGGATCGGCGGATTTGAAGAGTCGAATCCTGCATTCAAATATCCAAAACCAGATCTTAGTGCTCTTAAACTATTGGATAATATGGCCAATATTGACAAACTACAGCGCCAAATGAAAGCAATTTGGCCGGAGTTTAGCTGGAAGACCCAATTGGGCGTAGAAAAATCCAGGTGTTACCAAATGTTTGCCCCTGATATTTCAAGAATCGGCTATACTGATGAAGGTCGTGTATATTCGCTTATCTGCCCGCAGCAAGGTGCTTATATTAAAGAACTTGGAATAAATTTCAATGTGGAGGTAACCGTAACGGGACAACGAGGCTGGGTAAATGAAACCAGTAAAGAAATGGCGGCTGATTTAGGGGTAGTTGGGAAAATTTGGTTTTCACCAGATTATAATTCTAATCGAATCATTAAACTTTTATTTGAGGTATTAGACAAAACGAAATATCCGTTCAGTAAAGCATCGGCATTAGAGGTGAATACCTCAAAATCTGGCGATCCCAAAGATGTATACTTTCCCTTGGTACGTTTTGAAAGCCAAAGCTTCGAAATTCCTGATTTTGCTCAACATAAAAAAGAGGCTTTTACAGTTGCACATCTAGATGTACAAATTAATGATATTACCCAGACAGCTGATCCTTTAGTCAATAAATTCAATACCATCATTCTAGGATTATTTAATATTGCTTCTGGTAATATGCTAGCTAAATCCAACGTTCTGAGCTGAAATATCTGGTTTGATGAACCTTCAATTGTAGATCAGACCGAATGGAGAAAGCATGCAGAATATTGGCGTCATTCTCTAAACGTTAACCACTGTTCACCTGAGGGAGATGGAACAGATGCGAGGTACTTTGACGGTACAAAACTTCAAATCAATTTGAAGGATGTTTTAAATCAATTGAAAAAACTATTGGATGAGTTCATCAGACCGCATTATAAAGAATTAGGTATCGTAGATTTATCGCAATTAGATGCGCTTTCCCTGCATTTAACAAATGATTTATTAGCCCTATCCTAGGATCTTTTTAGTTTCCATTAATTGCTTTTTATCTTGCTCAACACAGGAGATAGCCAATCTTGCTTTTGAGGTCACAAATTGTGACCTCAAACTTTCATCATCCTCTTGCTCCAGCCTTCTCCTAACAATCATACCTCCCTGCAACTAAAGACAGAACTCTCAAAAGTAAAGTAAACTATAATACCAGCGGGTTTCCCGCTGGACATTATTTATGATCCTTAGTTAGCCTACTAATTGGCTACATGAACGTATTCTTCAGTACTTTGAATTTATCGTTCAATTTATAATCCAAAAGAACCAACCTATTATTTATACGCTTACCACTTTTAATATCATTCACAGTAAGTACATACTTCCCCATTTTGTCTCCATTCACAATCTTGAAATAATTTATAATACCACTACTCAGTTCAACACTCATTACCTTGAACTCTTTTGGATACGTTTTTCTTTCTTGTGACATAGTTTCTGTTAAGTTATCAAATTCACTTAACTCGCTGTCCACTCAAATGTAGCAACTCCAGTAACTAAAAAGGTAATATCTAACCGTTTTCAAATAGAAGGTGGCTTTATTGTTATAAGCCCAAACCTGGCCGCTCCCTAAGCCAATTTTTATTTGAGTAATTGTCTTATTCATCATTCGAAGTAACCAATATCGCTGTTTCTGATGCGATGCCAATCGTAGCAACAGCGCCACTATTAAAGCTTAAAAAGTCAGCTTCAATTCCATCACTAAAAATAATACCTTTAGATGGCATCAGAGATTCTATTTTTAAATACGACTCCTGATGGATCGATCCTAGGACAATATCAGTTTGGGTTCTTATACTTTTAAATGGTTCTCTCACTGCAAAAATCAGGTCATCCTCCTTAAAAACTGGTTTTTTCAGCTTCTGATTTCCGTTAGCAGTATTTAAGATTTCAAAAGCCATATTTATCATAGAACTTAGCCAGCCTGTTGAACCTGCTGGGGTAGAAACGATCAATCCACTGGAAGAATGTTCCTCCGTCTTCGTTCCATATGTGATTCGATATCTTGCAGAGACGTGTGAAGCAGCACCTATAAACAAGTCATTAAAAGCCAATAACCGCTGACCATCATTAAGTTTGGCTTCTGCAAAACGTCTTTTTTTAAACTGGAATTGATTGGCAATTACACCTTCAACGCCAGCCATAAAATCGGCTGTAGTAAATGGTAATAAGACCCCATCATAACGATCTGTATCAGGATTAACTGCCACAATTGGAAGCCCTTTAGCGTACTTCGCCGTATTGGCAACAAGACCATCCTGACCGATTACCACGATCATGTGCTTTTCTGAAAAAATAAATGAGGGTATGAATGCTCTGTCTACAATTTTATATTTGATGACCTTGCTGAGCATGGCCTGCAAAATATTTAGCGACACATAAAATGCTTCATGCTCTATCTCGTAATCCGTAAAATTTCCACCCAGACTTTCAATGTAAAATTTAGCTTGTGCCCTTGTATTGAACCGTTCAATCAAGGACTCCAACCTCGTTTTGTTCTTTACGATGATTGCATATTCTATACTCATTATCTTTTATTTGGGTTTTCGCTAAGTAATGAATCTAACAGTTCTGGACTAATATTCAGGTTGCCTATTTTTTCCGCATTTTCTGCAAGTTGCCTAAATGCAAGCGCAATATTGAACCTTGGATCTGGATTGTTATTTAATGCCGTTAAAATCTTCCAATCCATTTCTTTGTAAGGCTTCAAAGTCGCCTCTATCATATAACCTTGAGTTTTGGCCTCTTTCATATCATTTTCAGTTTTTTGCTCAATGAACTGTTTTCTATGATTTTCAACAGAGATGTCAGCCTCCAATTGCATTTCCCGGAGCTTCCTTTCAGTGTCCGAATTTTGAATCATAGACTCCATTTTCTTTTCGGCAATTTGCTTTTGCTTCTCCTCAACGGCGATTTCGGTATTTAGTTCGGTTTCTTTAATGATGCGCTCTTGTTCAACAGCAAAATTTCTCCTTTCATAGATCGCCTGATCAGCTTCTTGTTGAAGCTTTTCCCTGGTTTCGGTTTCTAATGCCCTGGCCATTTCAGGTGTTGCAGAAATGCCCAGGATATTTGCACCCAGAATTTCTATACCTAACATACGAATTGCACCTGAAGACATTAGTCCTTCCAAAATTTGATCTTCAATCGCCTTAGCCGACCGCATCGCATCCTTTAATTTGATCCCATGAATAAAAGCAGACGTTGCTGTTTGAGCCTCATTGATAATTCGTTGATTTAGTTTTTCTATGTCATTCTTTTTGTAGGCCCCATTGTCAGTAACCGTAAAATCTAAAATGTCTGAGAGTTCCTTTGGCTTGCTTATTTTATAGCTGATCTGGCCTTGAATGGTAACCTTTTGGTAGTCGTTAGTGGATTCACTAAAAATAAACGGAAGGTCATTACTCCCCATAGGAATAGCTACGATAGAGCTATTTGGTGCAAAGTAGAAGAATGATAAACCTCTTCCCTCTTTTTTTATGTGTCCATTGTTAAAATGGAACACATAAGTCATTGAATCAAATTTGATGTGTTGGATGCCAAACATATGCTTAAAATTTAAATTTACCTATTTGTGTTATAATGACACAAATAAAAGAACTTAATATTTAGCGTCCAAATAATTTGCGTAAAATTTACACAAATACATTTTTATCTTGAATTACAACAGCTTATATAGATCAAATCCTTTGATCCTTAATTCTTCATACTTTTCTCTATCAAATGAATATAATTTACCTGGACGCCCAACACTATTAGTCGGAGCCTTCTCATCTAGTTCCACAACCAATCCCAATGACATGATTTTACGTTTAAAATTGCGACGATCTATTTCCTGATCCAGTAATTTCATATAGAGTTGCTCTAAATCTGAGAAAAGAAACTTTCTGTCCAATAGTTCAAAACCGATAGGTTCATAAGTAATCTTTGCCCTTAGTCGGTTGATCGCCTTTTGCACAATATCATTGTGATCAAAAGCCAGCTGGGGTAGCTGGTATATATTGAACCATGCAGCTTCAGATGCATCTGATGAAGCAAAGAGTCTGAAGTCAGTAGACTTTACAAGGCCAAAATAAGCGATAGAAATAATTCGTCTTCTAGGGTCCCTATCCGGCTTACCAAAAGTAAATAACTGCTCCAGATAATTAATAGATACTCCTGCTTCTTCTTTTAACTCACGTGCTACTGCTTCTTCTAGTGTTTCATTATTGAGTACGAATCCACCTGGTAAAGCCCAATCATTGATGTAAGGTTCTATTTTTCGCTTGATCAGCAAAACTGATATCCCACTCTCCTGATTGTAGCCAAAAACTATAGCGTCTACCGTAACTTTGATATTCTGTTCTATGTAAGAATCTGCCTTATTCATATGAAATTTGGTAAATTACAAAGTAAGGGAAATTATTAGAGTTTTCTGGACTTTCAAATTACAGCCATTTTTGTTAGAGTTGAGAAACCTAGACGCTCATTTTTATGTCTATTCAGGCAATAATTATAAATAAACATTAGCTTTAAAAAACCAAAAGTAACCGACAATTATATTAATTAACAGATTATTCAGCATTCATAACGCTAAATCCAAATTTCAGATTGGTTACCTGGGATTGTAACCAGCTTGAATCCTTCTATAAAAGGATTCAAGATAGGGACAGTGATCTATATATGTCGGAAGTCAACACCTTCATTAATCGCTTAAAATAAGAAACTGCGAATCATATAGAAGGTATTTAGCTCTGTACTTTCATTGGTTTTAACTTCTCTTTCCGTATTTGTTTAGCGCCCCAATCTTTTAAATGATGGAGAAAGGGTACCAGCTCCTTCCCTACTTTGGTTAGTGAATATTCTACCTTCGGTGGTACCTCCAGATAGACTTCCCGATGAATGAGCATATCCTCTTCTAATTCACGTAGCGACTGGGTTAACATTTTTGGAGTAATGTCGTCTAGTATTTTACGGAGCTCACCATAACGCAAAACATCGCGGATATGCAAATGCCATAAAATGCGTCCTTTGTATTTGCCACCTATGCGTTGAAAGGCATAATCCAATGAACAAATTGGATCTGTTCCATATTTTCTTGCCATTTTTATAAGTTTTTATTGCTGATTATGAGCTTGGTATCTTTTTAGTGCGTAGGATACCTAAAAGTGCATACTTGTCACAAAGGTACTAATCACAGTACTTTGTAGTTCAATAAAAATGAAATTCTATGAAAGCAATTATTTTAAAAGAAGCAGGCTCATCTGCAAACCTATATCATACAGAACTCCCATTACCAGAAATTAAAGAAAATGAGGTATTGGTAAAAGTGAAGGCCATCAGTGTCAATCCTATAGATGTAAAAGCAAGAGCGAATGAGGGTGTACTGACCTGGATTTTTAATGAAGAACGTCCGGTTATCCTGGGTTGGGACATATCCGGAGCAGTTAGTAAAACTGGCAGCCAGTTATCAGACTTTAAAATTGGCGACGAGGTATTTGGTATGGTAAATTTCTTCGGACAAGGAAAGGCTTATGCTGAATATGTTGCAGTTCCTGCAAATCAGTTAGCCCTAAAACCAGCTGACATTTCACATGAGGAAGCTGCAGCTGCTACGCTTGCGGCTTTAACCGCCTTACAGGTCCTCAACCATGCAAAGGTAAGTAAGGGACAGAAGGTATTGATTCATGCTGCATCTGGTGGTGTAGGCCATTATGCTGTTCAACTCGCAAAAAATATAGGTGCATTTGTAATCGGTACTTCTTCAGCTGCCAACAAGGATTTTGTTTTAGGTTTGGGGGCTGATGAACATATCGATTATACTTCAGAGCGTTTTGAAGAACTGGTAACCGATGCGGACTTCGTACTAGATACAATGGAAGGTGAAACCCTAACGCGTTCGATTGACGCAGTAAAACCTGGTGGCATGATCATCAGTATTCCTACAGGCAATTTTCCACAGTCAGATAAGGATAAGGCGCAGGAAAGAAATGTCAATTTATCGGAGTTATTGGTAAAGTCAAATGGCAGAGATATGAAAACCATCGCTGATTTACTGGAGAAAGGGATCCTGAAATCTCATGTTTCGAAAACCTTTGACTTTAAGGATATGGACAAAGCGCATCAGAGCTTAGAGACTGGTAGAACAAAAGGTAAGGTAGTGGTGACACTATCCGCTGATTAAATACTAAAAGCATCCATAGCCTTGAGAAAATCTCTTTACCTGGGTTATGGATGCTCATTGTAAAAACCTGATGAACTTCAGATCAGCAATTATCCCCCTCTATACTTTTAAAGTCTGTGATCGTCTTTCCATCATAACGATACACTCCCATCAAACTGCCAAACCATATACTCCCATCTTTAGCTTCTAAAATCCCAAAAAGCATGATATCATTTGACTTTATTTCAGTTACAATGGGCTTTTTACTGGACAAGGACTTCTCATCATAACGGGAAAGTGCCCATTTTTTGTCTTTAGCACTTTCTGAACTGGTCCATATATTGCCTTTTTTATCTTCATAGATATAGCCTACAAACTTCTTGTTGAAATTGGTAAATGTTCTACCGTCATAGCGCCAAAGCCCATCATTGCCACCTAGCCAAATATTGCCCTTTTTATCTTTGATGATCGAACGAACATTTGCAAAAGGTTTGCCCTCTTTATTGGTTACAGGGCTAAATGTCTTGCCATCATAAATATAGGTATTGCCCCTTGTCCCAAACCAAAGTTTTCCTGTTTTGTCCTCAATGATCGCATTTACATCATTGTGCATCCAATGATCTTTAGGAAGGCCATTCTGATCAACCGATTGATGGGTAGAATCATTCCGATTACTGAGGGAAGCATCACTCATTTTAAAATTTCGAAAAGATTTCCCATCGTAACGGCTTGCTCCACCTTCAGTGCCGAACCAAATATTACCGGACTTATCTTCATAAATATTGGTCACCCTGTCGTTGGCAAGCCCTTCCTTAGTTGTAAAATTTCGAAAAGATTTCCCATCATAGAAATAGACTCCTGAACCAACAGAAGCAAACCAAAAATTTCCTTTTCTATCCTCTAAAACAGAAAAGAAACGAGCCGAACTCACTTTATTTGTAATATTGGTAAAAGACTTTCCGTCATATCGGATAATACCTCCAGCTGAAGCAAGCCAAATGTTCCCATTTCTATCCTGCTTGGCCGTACGAACCATCCTATTAGGCGATTTGAAAGTAATTAAACTGTTGGCATCGGAGTAAATACTATCTTTTGTTACATTTGTTTTGTCTTGTCCTTTACACGAGGTGTAAAAAACAAACACTAACAGCACCATATACATCGCTGCGTAATTCATGGTTTTATTTTTCATATCTTATAAAATTGGTTCAGCGAAACTACTTTGATATTACTGAGCCTTAGGGATTTGGATTGTAAATAAAAATGTAACCTTTGTAAATAAATCGTAAATCGTATGTCTGATCACCAAAAAACCCTCTCCGGAAAACGCAAGTATCTGTTCGGATTAATATTCCTCTCGTTTATCTCTGTGATCTTTGTGGCTTTTAGCATAACGGGCATTGACAACTTTGACTTTGCCAGAAGAGAAGTTCTGCTCCGCCAAATCGGACATGAACTACTCCTACAATCTGGCGACAGTACATCAAGGGTGCTACCGGTAAAAAAGATCACAGAAAATGAATACCAAATTAGCTTTGAACAGGAGCTTGCTTTTCAACCAGAATCACTGATGAATACTACCCGCCGTTTGCTGGCCAATGCCCCTCTCGCAGGTGATTATATTGTCAACGTTCTAAACTGTGGTAACTCTAGTGTGGCCTATGGATTCGCCATTTCCAATAATAAAAAAGATGATATTGTAGCATGCCTGGGAAGAGTTCAACCGAGAGCCTGTTACACGATCAATATAAAATTCAAACCGACAGGATTGAATACCTCAAAGAATGGATATCTTCTGGGTAGTTTACCACTTTTAGCATTTATTGGCTTTATATTTATAAGATCTGTTAAACCGCGAAAAACTGCAGCCGAAAGCAAGAATGCTGACACCTTAACTTTAGGCAGCGCCTTGTTCGATGTGAAAAACCGGAAGCTCATCATCAATGGACAACCAACAGACTTAACCGGAACTGAAACACGTGTATTGCACATTTTTGCGCTATCTCCTAATGAAACAATAGAAAGAAGCCGGCTGCAAAAAGAGATCTGGGAAGATGAAGGTGTTATTGTGGGGCGTAGTTTGGATATGTTTATCTCAAAACTTAGAAAAAAATTGGATTTTGATCCGAATATCAAAATTGTTGTGATACGGGGAAAAGGATATAAGCTTGAAATTATCGCTTAAGAAGAGCCTTTCTATTTTCTCATCTGCTTTATTGGAGAACTATGATAAATCATATTGAGCAAAATTATTCAGGGCTCAAGCCCTGCCTGGGCTGCAATAATCAGAAACAATTTCTATTTGCTATTTATGGACACCAGACACTTTTTATAACTGTCCAACAACGCTTCTGCCACACTTTTTGGGTCCTCTGCTGTCAACATAAAATCTGTTGGGTCTATAAAAAACAAACCACAGACATCGTCTGGATACATCGAGGAATATAAACGAATAAACGGTCCACCAATGGAATGTCCAGCCAATAGATATGGAGGTTTTATGTTTAAAGCAATCAATAGGTCCTGAAGTCTTTTTATAACGTCTGAATCTGTTTTTATGGAAGTATCTATTTCAGATTCTCCAATCCCGTTTCTATCATAAACTATTCCTGCAAAGCTCTTTTGAATGAATGGGAATAAACTTCCATAACTCCCACCTCCCGAACCAAGTCCTGATTCAAAAACGACGACTGGCTCATTATCTTTTCTGTTTTCGATTCCAAAAGTTCTATAGGCCATTTGTCTCTTATTGATCGTGACAAATTTCCTCTCAAAATTCTGTGAAAGGACTAATGTATTTGAAAAGAAGATGATGCATACAAACATTATGATTGATTTCATTTCCATCTATTGTTGTAAGTGTATAGCCCTAAATTGATGTAGGCTTTTGCCTATTTTATCATTCATCATTTAAAGTTAGGTCATGAGAATTTACTTTCGTTAAAATGTGACAGAATCAGGGAAAGATGTGACGAATGAGGTTTTCTATAAGATTGATGAAAATAAAATGTATCCCACTCTTTTACATTCAATTAGTGATGGAAGATGCTTTCTTCGGAGGAAAAAATTATATTCAGGACATTAGCGAATACGCTAATAAGATAGTCACTCATTGTTGCAGACATCATATCGAAAGCGCCACAGGACAGTTTTTATTTTTACGTCAAAAACAATACTGATCAGGAATTTTCAAGCGCATTCTATAAATGGGAAAATGATTACTGGACACCACAAGTAAAGGTCTTAAGCTGCACAACAAAAGAAGGAAACTAGTTGCTCAAATATTAAATCTAATGAGCATTCTTATTGTTAAAACTTTGAATTTTTTTGTAAAGAAGCAAGAGGTTATCATCTAAATCGCCTGCTTCGCGAATCTTACCATTCAAGTCATAATCAATCCGTTTATCTCCTATTTGGCGAATTCGGTTATTAAGATCATAATCTATTCTTTTGTCCCCAATTTGACGAACACGACCATTGAGATCATAGTCAATCCGATCATCTCCTATTTGGCGAACCCGGTTATTGAGATCATAATCTATTCGTTTGTTCCCAATTTGACGAACACGTCCATTGAGATCATAGTCAACCCGATCATCTCCTATTTGGCGAACCCGGTTATTAAGATCATAATCTATTCGTTGGTTCCCAATTTGACGAACACGTCCATTGAGATCATATTCAACCCGATCATCTCCTATTTGGCGAACCTGGTTATTAAGATCATAATCTATTCGTTTGTCCCCAATTTGACGAACACGTCCATTGAGATCATAATCAATCACTAAACCGTCAATATCACTCAATCGGCCGTTCAGGTCGTATTTCACTGGTTTATCGCCAATGGTGTCAAAAGTGGCAGCATTTTTATTTTGTAGCCTACCTTTTGAATCTAATCGTACATTCAAGCCTTCCTTTTGAATGATAAAAACATGTTTTTGATCGTTTCCAGAAAGATCAAGCTTAATTGTCTGTGAATAAACAGTACCCGAAAGGATAAAAAAACAAAGTAAAAAGAGGACTGTTTTCATAAGCATTAATTAAAGTGAGTCATCGCTGGCCAATGATAATGAAATATAATTAAATATCTTTTAGCACTCCAACAAAAATCACACCTAAACCAATATAATGCCTATAAATGACAAAAAAACAAAACCCTCTTTGCGGTTTTTAAAGAGGGTTTGTGGATCCAACTTGGTGTTCCAGGAACCATTACCTATCGGATTGTGCAGCAAAATAATCTTCAACTACCACATTGTATTTTTTTGCGTTATACTCAATTATGGGTTTGCTTTCTCCGTTAAACAAAACCATAGCAGTTCTTTTTTTAAATTTTGTAATATCTATTAGGTATGTTTTGTCTTTAACATTAAATTTTAATTGTCTGGCATTTGTTCTTCCTACAAACCTTTTGTCTGTTGCTGGTCCATAATTGTTGTAAATTGAGTTAGCTGTTTTGGTATGGATTTTAATTTGATTTTTTGAGGCACCAACTTTTTCATTTTCCACAAAAAATATTCCTTGAGAAGGCGTTGTTAGTGTGATTCCAAATTCTGTTTTTGTATCAGGACTTACCAATTTAATGTATCTCGAAGAGCAAGAATTTAAAAAGATGATGACTAAAAAAAAGTATGCAATTAGTTTTATGTTTTTTTGTGAGTTTTTCATTTATTTTTGATGATATACAGTTTGCCAGGATGATTTGTAAACAATTGATATTGAAGTTTGGGATTGCTATAAAAAAAATAACGTGAATTTTCTTCCTGGTTTTTTTTGAATGAATCTCCAACAACTTCCACACCCAAATTTAAAGCTTCCTTGATTTTCAAAGTGTCTTTGTCAACAATGACATTGGTATACAAGTAACCATCCCAATTTTCCCTACCGGAATCACTGCGCTTCAACTTTATTTCTTGAAAATATTGGTATTGAATGTTTTCATTGTCATATGGGACTAATTTATAATCTTCTCTTGAATAATATCTGAATAGATCATTATAAACTGTACCCCTACTTTGAATAGTCCGAATGGCTTTTGTATCGCTATAAAACGCCTTCCATTTATCGTTTTCCCTAAATATTGTTTTTATAAACTTCCTGGATGGCTGCTCAGCTGTCCAACATTGTTTTGAAAATAGAAAAGTAGCCCTTTCCTCAAAGTTTGCAATAAAATCAGCTTGTTTGTTCGCATCGAAACTAAAATCTGCGTTCTGCGTTTCGATCTTTATTTTCGAAGTATCACCATCTAAAGGCCAGGTTCTGTAGTAGTTCTCCTCTACATTGATTAGGTAACCTTCAAACAAAATTTCGCTGGAATTAGTTGGCTTGTATTTAGCCATGAAATTGCCTAGACTATCAAATTTAGAATATTCCTTTTGTTGTAAAGCTTCAGTATCTGTTCTTTCCTGTTTAACCTCAACCACTATTAAATGATTTTTTGTGGTTAAATAGTGTTCCAAATCAGTGCTGCCATCAATTACAAGATTCATTTCCTTGTTTTTAAACTGTAATACAGGCTGTTTTAGGTCTTGATATTCACTGTATTGCTGAGGTAAATGACTACTGTTAAATAAGTTTCTGAAATAAATATCAACATCAGTATTGGCTATAACTACCATAGAAATATAAACAGCAATACCACCAAAAAGCCATGGTAATCTTTGTATAGATCTGAAAAATATAAAAATGAAATAAAAAATAATGCTTCCTATAAATAGACCAACTGCAACAAAAAAATGAAAGAGTTCAGCATACATTCCCGTTATTAAAACAGGTGCAATTATGGCATAAACCGCAGTCAGGGCAAAGGCAATTAAAACTGATTTTCCAAGATGTTTTGAAATTTGGTTTTTTCTACTCATTTCTATTTCAGACGTTCTATTAATCTTTCAATATTTCTTCTTCTTTTGTACAAAGCTCTTCGTTGATGTGGATTTTATATTTTCACCTTTATTTTTTTAAAATCTCCGTTTTCATCTTCCTCCCATTGGTTTTCTCCAATTAAATAATAGTTGCCGTCTTCTTTAGTTATCCTATTTTCAAAATCTAGATTTTCTGATATAAATGCTCTGGTTTTTGCAATTTCATTCCACTTTCTGCCTTTAAACGACCAGACTGAAATATTATTCCAGTAACCTTCATTGGTTCGGGAAAAAATTAATATTTCATTTGCCTTATCGTCATTTAAATCACCCGTTTTAGAAATAAAAATCCCCAAACTTTGGTCAATACTTATTTTGGGGATATTTTCTGTAAATTCAATATTTATCAAACAATTATTTCCTCCGCATTCAATTTCATCAATTTCTATATTCCGTTTCCAATTTACAAATGCAGTGTCATTATCTTTGTAATTATTGATGTTACCAATAGGAAACTTTTTATTTACTGTTTCCATTTTTTTTGTTTCACAACCAAGGATCACTAAACACAAAATTACAAGTGTAAATTTCATATTGAATTTCATTTTTAGCCCAATTGTGATCAAATGTGATTTTTTTTCTATTGAAGAAGTATTTGTTTGGGAACCATACATTCTGAACCGGCAATCGAAGTACGAAAAGGAGATGGATTCAGATGAATGATGCCGCCTATTGCCGATCCACCTCCAATATTACCAAATTGTAGAGGCTGACCGGCATTTTTACAAATAGATTTTGTTTTTCAATGGGCTTTTTTCACTATTCAGCAGATCGTCTGCAATCTGTATCATTCCATCGTTGTTTGAACCACCCCAGATTGCTCTTCCGAAAATATAACTGGTTGTGTATTCTTTCCAGGTTCTGCAATAGTTTCTTAGCCCTGCATGTGATTTCTGTAAATATTCAATCAATTCCACTTCAGAAATATAGCCTGCTTCATAACAACAGCGTGATAAAAATGCACCTCTTCCATAATTCCAGGCAGTATCTCTAATATTCTTAATAGCTGAGAAATCCTGGAATACATTCTGTTCTACAAGCTGAGGTACAACATTGCTTAATTTTCGATATATTTCCACGTAGTGTTTAAAAACGTCTTCTTCATCCGGTAGATTAGATTTTAAAATAGCTACATAATTCGCCCTATGCTCAAAGGCATTATACACAACGTCTAAATACTCGTCTTGATTTCTGTTTTGCAGATCTGAAAGAACTTCAATTGCATCATCTTTGTCAAATATCTCCCAATAATCCTCTAGAATTGTTTTCAATGTGCCTTTATCAAGTCCTGTTTCATATGAGTTAAGATAGGCAGCTTGTTGCTCTGCATACATTGAACTAATTAGTAGATGATCTAATTGCAGGCCAATTACTGCATTTTTATCGTTTAGTCTTAAATTCTTAAAGGCGTTAATAAATTTCGAAAATATGCTCATGAAATTATGCTACCTGGAGGTTTGGAAACTTGTCTTGCAATATTTTCACAAATTTTTCACCCACTACTTGATATTTAACTCTTGTCATTAACTGTTTGTTCATGTTTAAAATATCCGTTGGGTCTGGTACATAATTTAGTCTGTCATGAACTTCAAGTGACAAAGGAGTACCATCGATGTTAAAAGTGATGAGGTGTGTTTTTGGTAGATACTCTTCCGAAGACTTTGAGTAAACACCTAACTGTGATTTTAATATACCTCCATACTGAAGCGTTGCTTCTTCAATTCTGAAATTGTCAAAAACCACATGTTCATCTAATTCGCCAACAGTATTGGTGCTAAAAAAATGCAAATCACTGCCACTTAACACCCAAAAGCATTCGGTTTCTATTCGTTTAAGTTTTACACCAATTGCAGAGAGTGCTACATTTTTTATGCCGTCACTTATCACATCCTGAACTTTATTTGCTGTAGATTGAGGTACAGATGCGGAGGTATAGGCATCTATTGATTTTCCTTTCATCCATTGCTTTATTTGCGGGAAATCTTGTGCTAAAACCTCTTGTTTGTAAACATCATATTTATTTCTTTCAAAATCTAAGTCTATTTCTGATTTCGTTGATTGGTGTTTTTTGTTCATGTAGATCATAAAACACACGCCTGCAATCACTAATATTACAGGAATTAAGAATAATGGATTCATAAAAGATGCTTATTTTAAATATTAGTTGGTTCTACTTCTTTAGTTTTGTTTTTTGAAGGAATACTTGCCCAAATTAATACTGCTATTATAACTAAGAAAACAAGTTTTCCTCCTACTTTTTTCCAAAAAGACAAAGGATTTTCTGCAGTTTCCACATCAAAATCATGTTTCTCTTTTAATATTTTAGCTACTTGAGGATCAATTTCAAAATACATATTATTAGAAATGTCACTCAATACAAATCTTCCATTAGTGTTCCAGATAGACATCCCAAAAATGCCATATTCTTTATTAGCATAAGATAGGTTTACTTTTTGTCCGGCCAATTTTTGAATTTCAGAATCTGTAGGTAATTCCTGCACAGTTTCGATGGATTCGCAGGGAAGACAAATAGGGATTTTTGCTTTTGCAGATACTAAACTTAGGCTTGCAAACGCAATACATGCAGTTAAAATAATTGTTTTCATCATTTCTATTTTTTGTTTCAAATGGCATCAGGATTGCTGGAAATCTATAAGCGCAGCAGATCATTTTAAGCCAATTAATTGCTTAAAAAACAAATAAAACAAATAAAATCCAAGGTGGATAAGGCGATAAAGAAGTGCTGGCTTTCAGTTAACGAGCGCTACACTTAAACCGGAATCCGTAAAGTGACAATTGTACCAGGAGCATCCACCTGGGAATTCATCGACAGGCTAGCCTCTCCTAAACCTTCAGTTTGTAAATACTGAATTCGTTCTGTTACAATTTGGGTGGCACGCGAAGTATGAGTCGGCTTATCAGTGGTATCCAAACCAACCCCATTGTCGTTAATGATGACCTTTAAAACCTCATTGTTAATGGCCATTGATACGTGTATTTGACCTTTATAACTGATGTTTTTAAATCCATGTAAAATAGAATTCTCTATAAATGGCTGAAGCAACATTGCCGGAATCTCTATTTCATCAAACATATTGGCAACCTCTTTGTCCAGTTCAAATACATAGTCGAATTTGCCTGGCATCCTTACTTGTTGCAGCTTTAAATAGTTTTCCAGAAAGTCCACTTCAGATTTCAAGTCAATATTTCGTTGTGTACCTGCCGTTAGTTTCTCTCGCATCAAAACGGAAAAATGATCCAAATAAGTGAGTGTCTCCTGAGTTTTCTCTTGCCGAACCAAAGCACGAATACTCGCTAAGCAATTGAAAATAAAATGAGGGTCCATTTGGCTCCGCAACAACCTTTGTTCCAATTCAAGTTTGATATTAAGGTCTGAAACCTGCTTATTTTCGGTAATGAGTTCTTTTCTCCTTCGGTCTAAAAATAGTAATAATATGATCGCAAATAGCAATCCTGAAAAAAGGATAATCACCGCCAACCAGAGCCTGTTCAACTCCAATTGTCCCGTTATCTTATCTATGTTTTTGTTTAATGCACCAATTTGTTGATCTTTTTGCACTGTTTTATAGAGCGAAGATATTTCGTTTGCTGCTTTTCGGTTTTCATTTTCTTCTCTCTCTTTCTTTTTTTGAACATACTCTTCAAATGACGATTGTGCCTTTTTATTATCGCCACGAACAATAGCAAACGCGATCTTATTTTCCAGATACATCAGGTAATCATCTGCATCAAATTGGCTTAACCGCCTGGTAACTTCAGCCTCTGCCACACGTGCTTTTGACAATTGATGCTTTTTCACATAAATGCCCAATAGATTATTGTAGGCCATATAAGCATTGGAGGTATCTGCTTTATAGGCTTTTAATTGATAGTAAAGGGCAGAGTCTAATTCTTTACCCTCGTAAAATATTTTTGCTTTTGATATGTAATAATTGTAATCTATACGGGTAAACTTGGTTTTCTTTTTTATTTCTGTGGCCTGATTTAAATATAATCGAACGGAGTCATTAGCAAGTCCTTTCTTATCTAAATGCCCAAGTGAAAGCAATAAATTCGCGGATATAGACAAGTCTTTTGCCAACATACTCGTATCTTTTTTCAAAAGAAAGAGCACTTTCCTGGCAAATCTATTGGATAAATCCAATCTGTTATTGAAACTGTTTAGTTGTGATGCCCATAATAAAATAAAACCGGAAGATTTTGGAAAACTGAGCTTTAAATTGCCTGCATCAATAAGATATGCCGCCTGCGTGTAGTAATAAGTTGCCGCATAATATTGCGCTTTTTTTTGCTCAAGATAGCCCATCCAGTAGAAATTGGCAGCAGCCTGGGCTCCATTTTTTTCCGACAAAGGCAAAATATTTAAAGCTTTTTGGGCCAGTTCAAACGAAGCAGAATCTTGTTTATTTTTAAGTAAGCAATAGCTGAGGTAAAAATAAGCCCGACTAAGTATAGAGCTATCCGTTTGATTTTCTTTTATTAATTGTTGTAGTTGTGATATTGCTTTTTTAGGCTGTTTACTTAGTTTTATCTGCTCAGATAAGCTATCCAGTAACTGGCCTTGATTTATTCGCGGAGAGGAAGGCCCCCCACAGCTGATAAATAGCGTAATGATTAGCCATAAAGAGATTAGGCAGGAGATTTTCAAGGGTTTATTATGCATTATTAATTGTCATTTTTTGCATCAATAAATCTTTTTTGCGGGTAGATACAGGCACTTGTATACCACCTTGTATAAAAACAAAGCCATCATGATGGTACGAAATAATAAAGTTTAGACAAATCAGAAAAGATTTATGAATTCTCAGAAACAAACCTTCCGGCAACAAGGTTTCATATTCTTTGAGTGTTGTACTTGTTGTAATTTCTCTGCCATCAAGTAAAAAGAAGGTAGTATAGCCACCCTCTCCCTTACAATATAGAATATCGGAATGGCGCACAAAAAACGTTTCATTAAGGGTTTTCAACACCAACATTGTCGATTGCTTATCGAAGAGGATTTCCTTTTGTACCGCATGCAAGATATTAGGTCGCAAGCTGGCTTTATCGAGGGCATCATACAATTCCTTTTCCTTTAAGGGCTTCAATAGATAGTCCAATGTCCCCGCCTTGATGGCACGTAGCGCATAATGCTCATAGGCAGTTATAAAAATTACTGAAAAAGATGTTGAAGGAAGGCGCTCCAATATCTCAAAACTCTGGCCATCAGAAAGTTCTATATCCATCAATATAATATCCGGAGCCACAGATGGGATGAGTAGTAATGCTTCTTTTACCGAACCGCAGGCCCCTACGATACCATCATGAGTCCGCGCATTAACTAATTGTATCAGTTCTTCCCGTATTTCTGCTTCGTCTTCGACGATAAAAATTTTAGCCATTTCGTGCAAAAAAAATAAAAATAGACATTTATATACAAAGCTTAACTGCTTTGTTGTTAATCACTTTATTAACAGAGGAATGTGTTTTAGGTGAGCCATCACCACAGTAAAATGATGGAACCAGATATCCCCATTTTTCTGCAAATCTCTTCTAAGCGGGTACCTGTCTCTGACTGTTTCAATGCGAATGCTATCTGAGCCTCTGTAAACTTTGACTTTTTCATCGCAATTATTTGTTTCAAGTTATCATTAATTGCCCTTTTTCTATACTTTAGATCGTTTCAATTTTGCGGGGGAGGTCATGCAAAAAACGTAAGCTAACAACTACAGGGCATATTGACATGGGATCAAGATCAATTAACACACTACACTGATAAAGAATTAGCAATGGTAATGATTTTTGGCCTAAAAACATTTGAGCCAGGTACACCACAAAATTTCATCAACGATGCATTTGTCAAAATAATGAATAAATATGCAATTAGTGATACTGAATTTTCGATTTTTCATTTAAATAACCTAATTTCAATTAAAAAGCTTTCAAAGAATGGCTGTAATTAAAACCTATGATTATGAGAATTATACCTTGTTTATTCGGAGTGTTATTTTTAATCGTGCAAATCTGTAAAGGCCAGAATAATGCAAAGGAAAAAGATTCGGTCTACTATTATCTTGATACTGCGGCAGTGCCAATAAAAGACCGTATGATTTTTAAGGATTCACTAGACTTTACTACTATCTACAGCCTTAGATGTAAGTGTAATTTATGGGGAAGCAATATAGATTTCGAGAGACCGAAATCGATAAAAAGCAAACCAATTAGCCCGACTGAATTAAAAAAAATAAATACCGTCTCTATTAGCGATCTTATCTCTATTGTTCTCAGCAAAATGAAAGATACGAGCCAACGAACTTCTTATTTCATTATTGAACCCAACGGCAAGGACATTGAAATAAGTAAAGTATTTGTAATGCCTCCTCGAAGAATCCATCGAATACTCGATGGAGAAGCAGTGCATATTAATCCAGGTGAGAACTAGGTTTTTTAGTAGTTATGGAATAGATCCTGGAAAAAAGTCTTTCTACGAGAAGATTAAAGACCAAAATTATTATCCCTTAACGTACCCCCCTAAAAACTGTAACATTTAAAGCTAGAGAAAAAAAGGCTTTGAGGTATTATACGAATATTTTAAGAATGTCGTTACTAAACCTGAAAATCAACAGGAATTTGGCGCTAAACTACCTGAATGGAGTGAGATTAGATCGGTTAGTGATACTACACTTAAAGAAGAACGTTCCTCTGCCAAAGAGATAGATTTTATTTTCACCCACCAACACCTCCTGCTAATGGGACTCCTGAGGCAGGATGAAGCTGAAGTTTGCTTCCGGCAAAGTCGATATAGATCTTGCCGCCTGCCTTCTGACCAAGGTGCATGACCTGCTTAGAAAGCTGAAGATATGTATGGATGGCATTGTTAAAACGGGAACGTCCATAACCCTGGGGGTGTTTGGACAGGTATTCCAGATGAAGTGATTCACGGGTTACCCCTTTCTTTTTAAGTCTTTTTCAGTAGTCCGGAAGCAATACCTCCAGTTCCTGCATCCGGGGGCTGTTGACCGTTTTGGCAGCAGGGGTATTGAAAAGTACGGAAAGTTCACAATCGCTCTTAGCATTGAATGCTTCGTGGCTAATGCCCAGCTCATGCCATATGCGTAAATACTTTTTGATGGTGGTACGGGAAGTGCCCACCATCCCGTTGATGGCCTTTGTGCCGATTCCCTGGCAGTAAAGACGGATAATCTGTCGTAATTTATTTATTTTGATCGGTTTATTGGACATCGTAATCAAGGATTTTTGTTCAGCAAAAAATCTAAACAAAAACCTCGTCCTGGTAAATCGATCGGCAAACTACTTTATGTTCTTTACAAGGGGTCAATGGGCCTGGCGAAGGGGATCACTTTGCTCTAGCAGAGGGGGGCAGTTTCATCTGGCGAAGGTGGGTCACTTTAGAGTGTTTTATCCAGCTATTACTTTATTGAGGGCACAAGTGACGCTGCGCTGAACACTTGCGCCAGTTGGGGGTACGAGGGACACGTTCGCACTAGTCATGGACTGTTTATCCATCCATTATTCACAGAGATTTCAAGATAAAAGTTAACAACAGATGAATCAGGCCTATATGTTATTTTTTTAAATGATTTAACACCTGTCAATTTCTGCATAGCTCCCATTTTAATTTGATATATCGACATTCCTTTATGGCGTATATCATGAACAATTCTAGGATCTAAAGCATCTGATAATAAATACTTGACCATATGAACTTCATGATGGTCAGAGACATAATCAATCGCTGTTAAAAGTTGTCTTTTATCTTTACTATTAAACATTTCTATCAATGTTTTTTCCTCAATAACTCTAGCACAAGAGACCAGAATAAAAAATCCTATAAATATACTGTACTTCATTGTCTTGCAATTCTAAACCTTTTTATCTCTGAAACTACACCACTATTTAGAGATGAACCTAGAACACCCAACAGTCTAGAGGGACTAAATCCTCCCGCATTAGTAACATTTCCTATAGTTAGCATAGGAAATCTAGATCCACTTATCGCAGGAGTTTTCTCGTTAACTTTAATGTTGTTTTCAATCAAAGCAGAAAGAGCGACGGTCGTACAATTATTTCCTAACAAGCTATAGGTTTCAGGATCTTTAATATACTTCTGTAGTGTCTTCTCAATCTCTTTTAATTGTTTCTCTGTAAGATTTATTTGATATGATGTTATTACGTTTCCAGCATATTTAAGATTGAAATCCTTTAAATTATCTACATGCATATCACCTTTACTTCCAAATAATTCCGAAACATCATAAATTTAGTTATCATTTTCATCAGATGGATAATATCCGTAAACCTTACCTCCAATTCTAATTGCCGTATGTCCGACATCTAATCCGCTTTCTTTATCCCATACAAAGACCTCTATCTTCTTGTTTTTAGGCGGATCTTCCTGTGTCTCCCCAGTAGGACTCTGATTTCCACCGATACCATAATAAGCTAAGACATCATTGAAATCTTTATCTCCAGGTTTGTATGAACCCGCCTCACCAGCATACATTCCGTCAACATCTATGAAACGTATCGGGTTGTTCAGCGCATAATTGTAAGGGCTGTATCCATCCATCATTATTTGAGAATTTTGCCATTAAGCCAATTGATAAAAACAAAAATGATGAGAGTAACTTGATGAACATTTCAAATTCCATAATCTACAGTTAAATTTGAGCTGGCAACGATTTAAAGATAAATCCTATACCAACCATAGTACACATTATAACGCTACCCCAAATACCAATATAGGTAGAAAGTGTAGGCCCTTCCCAATTTGTTTTTTCTGAAGAAGGCTTTTCATATCTAATATTTCGATATATCAGATATGCCGCTATTAAAAAGCCAACGCCAATAAAAAAAAGTTTAAAATCCATACTATTTATTTTTGTGTTTGTCTCTAAGCTTATCGACCGTTTTATCTGTTTGTGATTTGACTCCACTTTCTATAAGCCCCATCGCCTGTTTAACCCCTTCTTTAATTTGTGGCGAAATACTTGGCGTTGGCCCTGGTATCATTTGATCTACCGCTTTATCTCCTATTCTTCCAATAACCTCATAGGTTGCTTCATTTGCTGCAGTAACTGCAGCATTTTTGCCACTACCTCCAACTATTTCTAGACCCGCCCCAGCCAATGAAACTGCCCTACCTGCCGCCGCAAGTCCTGCACCTGGTGCGTCGCCTATCACAGTGGGTGCCCCGACCACAGCTGCAATTCCTCCAACTACAGCTGTCTTGTCACCTACATCCTGCATACATTTGGCAACATTTAAAAGGGTTTCCTTATTTTCTGCAGTCCACCTTTGAGTGGTAACCCCGGCCTTGAAAACTGCAGATGCAGTTTGATTATAAGCACTTTTAGTAGTTGCAACGCCTCTATCATAGGTCTTGGAAATAGTAGAAGTATATGCTCTCCTTAAATCAGACATTGATGGCCACGGCCACATCCCATCAGGCTCAATAAACCTAATTGGATTATTAAAAGTATAAGTATATGGTGACCACCTTCTGCCTAACTCTGCTTTAGGGTCTATCACATTCCACCTCCCGATTACCGGGTCATAGAACCTTGCCCCGTAATCGTACAGGCTACCGCCTTTTTTTAGCCGTTTCCAAACTTTACCAGCTGCACTTTTTCTGTGCTATAAAGAACGTTTCTCTACCAAAGATATAGATTTGATTTTCATCCACCAACCTTGTTTTTGGGCCGTTTTTGTTGTTGTTTTTTTGCAGGGAGCGCTGCTATGAAAGGCTTGCTTGTTCGTTAGATCATCTGTAACAGCAAAGGTTCAACATATATGTCTTTTGACCTCCCCCAAACTTTAGGACAATGTAAATTCGAAAATCAGGGCTTTAATTTGCTTTCTTTCCACATCTGTTGAGGTGTTAATTTTTTAGGAATGGTGTTGAATTCCTCCTTTAATCTTTCCAATACGGTCACTACATACTCCCCTTTAATACCTTGCTCGGGGTAAATATCAAGGCAAAATCTTGTATAGTTATCCACTATAGTTAAGGATCTGAATTTCCGCCCGTCAAACAGCTGATCGGACACAAAATCCATACTCCAGCATTCATGTAAATGCGAGGGAGCTACTCTTTCTAAACGATGGGCACCGGCTCTGTTTCTTCTAGGTCTTTTGCTGCACAGGTTCAACCCTTCAAGCTTATAAAGCCTATAAACTCTATTGTAACTGTCCTTAAATCCTTCCTGGCGAAGTAATCTAAAAATTCTTTCGCTGCCATATCTCACTCAGATTGCTGCAATTTCCTTCATCCGCATTCTGATCAGTTGATCATCCCGGCCTATCTTTTTGTATTACCACATCGAGCGACAAAATTTGGTGACGGCACAAGCCCCATTCACAGAAACTTTGTCACCAGCCACTAAAGCTTCTGCCAGCCTCTTCAACTGGCCTGGCCTTAAAACTTTTTTTTTGAGTATAACCTGCAGCATATGTTTGTCCAGACTTAAATCGGCTACCAATTGTTTCAGTTTAACAATAGGCTGCATTAACACTTATGCAGCCTATTAGCTAGATCCATAAAGGCACCCTCGTTGATGTTAGTATAGTTTTGCCAACCTGAATTTGTTTTTAAATAATATCAACAATCACTTTTTCACCAATTGCCTTACTATAATCAAAACAATCAGAATAACAGCTACCAATCCTAAGTAAATAGCCAGGTAAATGCGCTGGGCATTATTTAATATTATGTATGCAATCGTAATCAATACCAAGTAAGCAGCAGATGTTAATAGGTTTGTTAATGAATATTGTTTAGTTTTTAAGATATAAAATAATTTAGCTACTAATACCATAGGCAATAGAAAGGCCACTAATATTGCAATATATTGTATCGTACCATTATATTTTTCCATTGATTTCTTTTTATTATTGTTTTGGTTTTTCTTTTAATTCCGACACAGTTCCTAAAACTTTCGATGCAAAGCCAGAACCTACTCCTCCCGCGATGGCAGCTTTAGTTGCTCCATGATTTGCTGCTTTTTCAGTCGCTACCGCTGCTACTCTGCTTGCTCGCCCAACAACAGCTACACGAGCTGCTCTATCTGCTTGATTTTGCAATAGCTTACCTGCTGGAGAATTTGCAGCGGCAGCTTTCATCGCTCCCTCTACTTTTCTTCCACCAGCCCCACCGGCCACATCAGTAATAAGGCCTCCTGCAGATATTTCATTACCTTGTATTTTACTTCCCACAGCACTGGAAACTAAATCACCAGCAACATTGGCGGCTTGAGTTACAATTTTTCCTCCAAGTTTCGAAGAAACTAATTTTGATGCTACTGAGCCTAATTTAGCTGCTCCGGCACCTATTCCAACACCTGCTGCACCAGCAACGCCAGCCAAGGCAATTTTTCCACCTTCTATCTTCGTAAATGCTTCTTTTGTGAAATGCCCGCCATTTGATATAATGTTGCCAGCAACTTGAATAACACATTCTGTTCCCGCACCTATAACAGCACCAATAACAAAGTTCCAAATTTTACCGTCAGGATCGGTCCTCGAAATTGGGTTATTAGCAACATACCCATAAGGCGTGTCCGATTCCTGATCTTCTTCATCAGCACTCGGATCTTACGTAGTGAATCTCCCAATCACCGGATCATAGAACCTGGCCCCATAATCATACTGCCAAAATGCTATTTTTGCTCAGCGAGCGGTACGTAAACAAAATATTCTGTAGATAAAGCTTTACTATTATCTGCTTTTTTCACAGACTTTATAGTAACTCTATCAATAAGATTGTTCTTATATTCATATGTTCTCGTAAGGTAATAATTTTGAAACACAAACTCATCTTTAACTATCAATTCATCTTTAACATAGGTATTTAATGATTTTAACATTTCATTTATAGGAATTCCGTAGTTCATTAAAATAGACGGCGTATTATCAAAGTTATATGTGTTAATTTTTTCAGCCCCAGAACTTCTCTTATGAATGTTTTTTTGTTCAGTATTCGACATTATTAAGTCAAGATCCGATAAGTACTCTTTTAATAGAGATAGGGAATCCTTTACATAAAAAGAATTAGAATTATCGATATTTCCCCTGACATTGGAATCACTACCTTTTAACCATTTCTTACTTAAGAATTGATCTTTAACATCATAAATATATTTTATGTGATCCTTAAGCTCGAAAATACTTTGACAAGTAGAGCCATCTTTAACCCCTATTGAGACATAATGTTCTTCTTCAACTATTTGTTGTTTTAAGTTATATAAATATCTGGTGGAATCAATTAAATTACACCCAACTCGGCTATATTCATTTTCAACAATAAGATTCAATTTTTGATCGTAAACATTACTTTTAATAATCTTATTATGCTGGACGTTACTATAAAACCCTTTTTTATTTAAATACTTATCTATTCGCAAACCATCAAAATCATATTTACATGAAGTAAAAAAAACTAAAAAAAATATTAACAACTGAACTCTCATAATCGTAATGTTATTTATTTACTATCCAAAAAATGGTTTGCATATATACAGCAGAAGAAGTAAGCCGGATGTTTCCTTTATTTAGCCCCTGAGTAGCCGTCTTTACTTGAGGTGCAATAAAATTCTTCCCTATTGCTCCCTTCCATTTTGAATAATGATCATCTGAAATATTCCAGCCCATTGTATTCATATGCAATTCAAAACGCCCCGTAGATTTTCTATTATCAATACCAGGAAACAATCCCTGTTCTGCACCATCCCATTGTGAAGCACCATTACTATAATCCTTTCCTCCAAGTTGAGCATTTATTTCGGCAGCAACTGCGAATTGCTTTTTAGTAGCATTTCTTTCTGATGGAGATGCATCCCGAAAAAGGGTTGCCTGTTCACTTTTACTTCCATAGGCCAAATCATTCTTTTCATGAACAATTGCAATTGCATGCATTTCATTTTTTAGTTCTCCACTCATACCTGATTTATACGCAGAACTCTCATCATATATAGTTGCTGTTTTTTCAACAAACTCTTTGTGACCTATTCCAAGTTGTGTAACCTTACTATGATCTATGTAATTTGTGGTTTTTCCTTCCGCAGTTTTAGAACTAAAAACTGCATCATCTGCAGCAACATAAACCTTATCATCATTTTTACCATCAGAACCAAGATACTCGCCATTTAGTTAATAAAAATCACCAAACATACCATCAGGATCAATAAATAAAATTGGATTATTAAATGCATAAGCATAAGGTGTTGTCTTTCTATCAAATTCTGACATGGGATCTACCATATTCCAGCGGCCAATCACCGGGTCATAGAACCTGGTGTCGTAATCTAACATCTTCAGTTGTTCTTGCTTCTCCTTTCCGTTATACTGGTATTCGTGTTCAGTTCCAATTAGACTAACTTGCATATCCAGTCCAAAAGGATAATAATTCGTTTCCTGGATCTTTCTTGCCTGGTTACCATTAATATCAAAGTACAATCTACCATTTCCCAAATGGTCTGCTAAAGCATATTCATACTTGTAGTCTGTAGCACTATTTCTCACTACACGTCCTTCTGAAATCTGAAGGTATTTCAATACTCCTTGCTCATATTGAATACCTCCAATATATTCATTCAAAACCCAAGATCCAACCGCTTTACGTAGTTCAAGGATTTTTTAACAACAATACTGCTGCTTTATAGCGGCCTTAAATAAACATTATGGCAGAAACAATTCATATCGGCAGAAAGATCAGCCGTATCCGTGAGATCAGAGGAATTAAACAGGATACCTCGCAGCAAAGCGAAACAGAAAAAGAAGAAACACTTGCCAAGATCGCAAAGGTTTTAGGGGTTACACCCCAGGCCATCAAGAACTTTAGTGAGGATGCTATTATCAACTACTTCCATGATCAGAGTTCTTTTAACTTCCAGTGTACCTTTCCCCCCCTGGACAAAGTAATGGAACTTTATGAACGTCTGTTACAAGCTGAAAGGGAAAAGAACGAACTCCTTAAAGGCAGTAAGTAACCCCCTGCAGCAGAAACAGAGTGGCGAAGGTTTCCTTTCTCCTTCGCTCCTAAGCGAAGGCAAGCAGGTTTTTGGGCACTCAAAAACACAACTTTTAGACACATAAACGACCGCCGATCTCTCATCTCGCAGTTTGGATGTAAGCTACAAAATTTTGACTTCAGCACCATCATTGATCTAAAGTACTTTCTTTTATATAAGCTGTAATCGTAGCCACAATTACCGGATCATTTATTTTAATTAATTTTAAGAATTCAGGATCAGCCATATCATAGAATAAAAACTCTTTTTTATTACTTAGTAAGCCCCAATATTTATCTGTATGATCAGCAAGAGAGCCGAACTGAATTAATAAAATATTATTTGCCTTACCCCTAAAAATATCCACACATTTATTTATAAATATTTTCCCACTATAATCTGCTACTTTAATTGGTAGTTTTTCAACAGAGATTTGCTTTTCTTGAATTAAAAATTTTATAATTTCCTTCTGAAATTTAAGTATCCGATGATCTTTATCCACATAATAACCCTTCTGTGCAAAAGCTAGATTGCCAGAAAGTAAAAGAAATACAAAAATATACTTTATTAGTTTTTCCATAGGTACTATTGATTACGTTTAGCATCTAATTCTCGGTAATCCTTTAACTGATTTTTATTGGGCTTTTCTTCAATCTTTTTTTCAGAAGTTCCAGGGTTCTGGAAACTTGTTGAACTTTTATCTGTAACATGAGTTGCTTCATGTGTACCAACGGCTCCAATATGGTCTTCTTTACTATAATTAGTCATGTAAACCATCTCTCCATCTTTCATAACTATAGGCTGGGTACCTTCTGGACTTGTCATTGTTTTATCGATCCCTTTTTCATAAATAGTAACATTGTATTCTTTAATATTGCCTTCTCCATCAACTTTAGGCTGGGCAAATCCAGATTTAACAGCACCATCCTTACCTACTATGAGATCAGTTTCATTTATATCTAATTTGACTTTAAAACTAGCTTGATTTAAATCACTGAGCTTTTGACGCCCAATATCAGTCTGTGCCATTGAGTTACCGATCCTTTTTGTATCAGCTGATGCATTTGCTCCCCAATTAACTTTTCCATCCTGCCCAATTTTCATATCAACACGTTTCCCATCAGTCCCTACAATCCATTCTGGCTTCATACCATCGGGATCAACAAACCTTGTTGGATTATTGAAACCATAATTATAAGGAGAGTGCCTTCTCATCTCTTCTGCTTTAGGATCTACCACGTTCCAGCGAGCGATTACAGGGTCATAGAATCTTGCGCCGTAATCGTACAGGCTACCGCATTTTTTTTGCCTTCTCCGAAGTTTGCCAGCTGCACTTTTTCAGTGCTATAAAGAACGTTCCTCTACCAAAGATATAGATTTGATTTTCATCCATCAACCTTGTTTTTTGGCCGTTTTTGTGGTTTGTTTTTTGCAGGGAGCGGTACTATGAAAGGCAGTGCTTGTTCGTTAGATCATCTGTAACAGCAAAGATAGCCTCGAAAGAAAAGCAGTAAAGGGACTTAATAAATCATATCAACAAAACATTTTAAGATTTTATTGTAGTGTTGGCTTATAAATAACAAGAGCCCGGGAAATACCCGAACTCTGATGTTTTATTTCTAAAATGGCCGTATTGAACCCATATTACATTAAATGAATTCGATATAATTACTATGCTTATTGTATTTCATGTATTCTGTATCCTCCTGATTATTAGGCTCAAAAAAACGTATTTCTATCGCATCATAACCAATGCCATCTTCTTTAACGGTTACATCAATTATTATTGCAGCTACTTTGTACTCTCCTTTTCCCACTTTCTCCCTAAAGCTCTTCTCTAACATCGAAATTAGCTCCAATGAAGAAGGAAACTCCCCGTCCAAATAGGCAGACACAGGTACAAGCTGATCATTTTTATCAATGCAGGCTCCAAATGGATAAAACTCCCCACCATCTAACAGGAATGTCTGCACTTGCTCTTTTATTAAATATATTAGGTCTTCAATACTATATTTTCTCATAAGAAATCTGCTTTTGTCCGTTCTCGTTGTACAGGTCTAGGACCTGGGGGTATTAGTATAGGGTTAACAACTTTTGTATTATCACTTTTTACTGCTGGTGCAATTTGATAAGTTTTTATGTCGAATGATGAATTTTTCAACGGCTTAGATATTTTTGCTCCTTCATTAATTATTAGCTCAGGCTTAAATCCATTATCATTAGAAAACTCTTCCTGCAACTTTAATTGCTTTGTAAATGGTTAGCTTTTGACATCCTTTATCTCAACTGTAGATTGACCATCATTCTTAAACGCATCAGGAATAGTTTTTCCTTCTTGCCCAGTTTTGGGATCTGTTCCATTTATTGGTTTATAATTCTTCTTTAACCCATTTTTAGCCAACTGATCAACCTCAGTTGCATTTCCCCGTCTAAAGCTCTCCAATGTTTTTCCACTAAATTCACCCCCAGCCTTTGCTATATTTTCAGGAGCTAACCGTGCCAACTCTGTCACTGGTGCAATTCTTGGAGTCACAGAAGAGTTACCAAATGTTAACAGCGCAGGATTAAGTCCAAAGAAAAGCCCTTCAAGTCCATCCAAATCTATATTTTTAATAGGATCATTGGATGCATACTTATAGCATGTCATCCACAGAAAATTCTCTGCAAGTGGGTCTATTGTTGTAAAACGCCCAATCACCAGATCATAGAACCTGGCCCCGTAATCGTACAGGCTACCGCATTTTTTTAGCCTTGTCCAAACTTTTCCAGCTACACTTTTTCAGTGCTATAAAGAACGTTCCTCTACCAAAGATATAGTTTTGATTTGCATCCACCAACCTTGTTTTCTGGCCGTTTTTGTGATTTGCTTTTTTACAGGAAGCGGCACTATGAAAGCCACTGCTTGTTCGTTAGATCATCTGTAACAGCAAAAGTAGCCTCGAAAGAAAAGCAGTAAAGGGACTTTCGCGGCATAAACGCGCTTAGCCTTTACCCACAATGGCCATTTATTCCACGTTCCCTTGATAACTTCCCTTTCTTAGGCTCAGGGTGGCTTAACAGATGAATTACCTGAACCTTTGACGATTGGAGGCTAATAGCATCATGCGATCCCTCAAAGGGATGGAAAGTTCTTCGGTACGAACGGGTGGATATGAGCGGATCTTTCTATCCCAGAGAGGTTGGACGGGTGCAGTATCCTTGTTTTCAAAGGGATTTCGTTGTTCCCCCGACCAGTCTTGCACTACCGATCAGCCATTAACAATACTATGCTGCCGCAGGCTTTGCCCCTGACCGCCCGGAGGAAGATGGCAGAGCGCTGGCTGGGCCAGGGACGTGCGGCTATTTAACATAATAACCCATTATAACGACAGTTTTGGTCGCGCGATAGCTTCGGGGGCTACTTTTATAATGTGTATTATGTTATACAGCTTAGGGCCGGTCTTCCCGGCAGAAGAAATAGTGTGGGGAAGAGTAGCAAAACACAGAGAGAAGCTGAAAGCTGGCTGAGTTTTGATACCCTGAAGATGGTGGGGAGGTTTATTCTCCTTTTCGTTTAAAGCCGATCTCCGTTCTGGGCTGATCTTCTTTTTCAATGAACTTACTGAGGTAAGTAAACAGAAGTTCAATCTTCTGATCATGTTTCATCAAGTGCTTTTCCACTTTTTCAACACGGATGAATACATCTTTATGAGCCAGCAACATTTCACGTATACGGATATAGATACGCATGATCTGGATATTAACCTGGATTGATTGAGGGCTATTCAGCACACTGGATAACATGAGCACGCCATGTTCTGTAAAAGCATTAGGCAACTTTCTTCTCCCTCCCCAACTTGATGTCGCATTTTGCGACTTCAAGTCTACAAACTCATCTTCAGTCAAAGTAAACATGAAGTCTTCCGGGAAACGGTCTTTATTACGTTTCACCTGCTCATTTAACCGGCGAGTCTCTACGCCGTATAGCTCAGCCAGATCTTCATCCAGCATAACTTTCTGATCGCGGATCACATAGATTTTACTCATGACCACTTCATCAGGTATAGTAACATTTTTTAACGGGCTCATAGGACTAATATATTCAGATATTGGTTTAAGTGGTTATTTATTCAAAGGATGATGTTTGTTTAAAGCTTCTTTCAGGTCTTCCAGATTGGTGGTCTGGTAACGTTCTGTTGAGCTTACATATTTATGGCCTGCCATATATTGAACCGTTCTCAGGTCGTTTTCCTTTAGCCATTCAGTGATCACGCTCTGACGGATCTGCATCACATTTTGATATTTAGGATTAAGCTTTTTAAGTGCATAATTCAAGTGTAACAGACTATTCTTTAAGCTTTCTATGTCATTCCTTCCGGTAAAAAGCCGCTCAGAACTACGTTGCAACTTTGGCCTGATGATTAGCAGATACTCCTGTAAGTCCAGGATCTGACCAGGCTGCAGGGCCAGGATTCTTCCATTATTTTTACCCGTCTGCGGCACCTGGATCTTACCTTCTCTTAGTTTTAAGTGTTCAGGACGTAAGGTTTCCAGCTCCAGCCTGCTCAACCCCTGAAAGACCAGCAGGCCAAGCATCACTTTATTCCGGTGAGTACGGTCATCTTTGACCTCATATTTACCCTGTAACTCTTCCAGTTCTGCCCTTTCCAGCAGATGACAAGGAATGGTTCTTACCATTCCCTTCAACCGGATTCCTGCTACAGGATTAAAGACTGTAAGCCCCTTGGATTTAAGGCCAGAAAAGTAATATTGAACAGATAACAGGTTCCGGTTCACATAACCTACACTCCCAGCTTCCCTTTTCAGATGATCGGTATAGTCCAAGATTTCGGTATAACTGACCTTATGTGAAACGCAGATGGAGCGCGATATTGTAAAAAAGCTATTAGCATCTTCTCAAAAGGCGACAAAAAATATTCAGGTTCATAAAGGATCATAATAGAATATTTTTAGTTGGGAGAACGAGCTTCCTATAGGCAATAAGTAGCACACTCAGCATAAAACAGGCAACAAGGCTGACCATCGTGGTAAAACCCTAAGTTGCGCAGGGTTTTCTTCCTTCGCCCCAAGCGAAGGCAAGCAAGTTTTTGTAGGCCAGACCTGCCGGAGGCGGGATGTACGTACAAAAACACAACTTGCAGGTACAAAAAACAAGAGCATAGACTATTCTAGTTACCCAACACCATTTACTCTCATGTCAAATATATGCCCTTCGTGATGTTAATACAAACAGACCAATAATTACTTCCGCCATCCATTGAAATGGTTGCCAAAATGGCCAAAGCCTTTGGTGTTACTACAGACTTTCTGATTGGAGAAGGGGAAAACGCTTCTTATGACAAAGAAATCGTAGATCGCATTAACGACATCCAGAAAATGGATACTAAGACCAAAAGCATCCTGTTCAACGTTATTGATACATACATCCAGAACTTTAAGACTAAACAAGCTTTTCAATAAAACAACAAAGCCCAGTTTTAAT
>NZ_JAVTSK010000011.1:0-171431 GCF_032678465.1 Pedobacter gandavensis | reverse complement strand
CCAGATTGCCTACTTTTCCTTTGAAGTGGCCATGTGGGCCGTTTACAGCTATTGCCATATGAGCGTCGTTAATGGTTTAGTGTTCAGTTAACTATCGTTCGAGATGAACTGTATGAAGATAATAAAAAACTTTATAGTGATCAGTAAAAGAGGTTATATTTTTTTAATGAGGATTCAATAACCTAATGGGTTTATTAAAGAGGCTGATTGGGCTATAAGCTATATTAGGCCCTATCAACCTCCAATAATCTATCGAGTAATACTCACATAATTATAACCTCAATAGGAAGTCACTATAGACTTCGTGTATTGGATGTCAGGGAATGGGATTTATTCAGTACGGAAGGAATAGGGAGGATTTCAGAATGATTGTAATACAATGCTATTTATGAATTCAAATGATTTATTTATAAATTCATTTAATTTTTAGCGTTATATCCTAACAATACTTATAATTAACCAGCTCTCTATGAATTTTTGGATAGCTTTCAACTAGTTCACATTTAATGTCTGAGATAGACTCTGCTAAGATAACCTAAAACTTAATAAGATGAACAAATTTTTGAAGTGCCTGTTTTTTACATTAATCTTAAATGCAACTATTGTAAATGCTCAGGATAAATCAACTACTATGGCTGGTACGATGCTTGTGAGGATGTCTGAAATCGAGATCCATCCAGAATATCTGGAGGCATATCAGGTAATTTTAAAGGAAGAAGCGCTGGCTTCAATAAAAGTTGAGCCAGGCGTTATTGCCATCTTTCCGATGTCCGAAAAAGATCGTCCTAATCAGATCAGGATTGTCGAGATCTACGCCGATAGGCAGGCTTATTTATCGCATTTGGAAACCCCACACTTTAAACATTACAAAACCAGCACATTGAAAATGGTAAAGTCGTTAAAATTAATAGATATGAATGCGATTGATCCGGAAACAATGGGTTTAATCTTTAAAAAGATGCAGAAATAATAAATCAAATAGATTTTGGGCTAAATTCATGCATAATAGATTAATGCTGATCTCTCTTCACTAATTTTTTGCCAATCCAAATCAGTAAAAGGGACAAGGCCAGAAATAAGATCAACAGGTAAAAACTGTTCATCATCACTTTGTGGTAACCCAGGGTAAGTACATCCACAAATGGATATGGATAGAAGCCGGAAAAGCTTCCTCTGACCAATATAAACACCAGGTAAGCGAAAGGATAGATCAGCCAGGAAATCGCATATGACCATTTCAGGCCAGTTTTAGGATCAAAGACCAACCAGTAAATCAGGAATAAAACAGGGATAAATAAATGGAGTAATTCATCTACAATTCGCTGTAATCCTTGTGGTTGCCAGGTAAAACGCAATATCAGATTATAAACCAGGCCAACTACAAAAATGTATAGGGTTACTGCGGTTAAGGTTCTGGATTTCAGGCTGAAAAAGTTCTCTTTTTTATTGATGTCGAAAAACAATATAGTAAAGCACAATGCCACCATGATGTTGGTTAGAATAGTGAAGTAACTGAAATACCTGGATATAGCTTCAATAACTGGTATGTCATTGTTAAGGATGATGAGGTAGAATTGTGTAATTAATGCGAACCATCCGCTTACACAGCCTGTCAGCAAAAGTATCTTATGGGTCGTACCTTTATTTCCTGTAATCATTGTATTGTTGTTTATTTCAGTCGTAATTTAGGTAGCTTTTGGATGATCTGATGTTTCATTTACCAACTGTAGTGAATTTAGCAAAATAAGTTCGACTTTATCCAGGCATGAATTCAGGTTCTAAACTGTAGGAACAATAAATTATGGAAAGTCAGCCATTCTTTTAATTAAATGTGCAAAAGGAGCTAATTTTGTCGGATCTTAATTCCTAATTTGCAGCCCATGTCTACAGAGAAAAATATCCAAAGAGTTTATAAAATGTCTTTTGCCGGAGTTTATCCCCATTACATTCAAAAAGCAGAGAAAAAGGGGCGTACTAAAGAAGAAGTGGATGAAATTATATTTTGGTTGACGGGTTATGATCAGGAACGTTTTCAATGGCACCTTGAACACAAAACAAATTTTGAAGACTTTTTTGCCCAGGCACCGCAAATCCATCCAAATGTTTCAAAAATTACTGGTGTGATCTGTGGGTATCGTGTAGAAGAAATCGAAGAGGAGCTGATGCAAAAGATCCGTTATCTGGACAAGCTGATAGATGAATTGGCGAAAGGTAAGGCGATGGAGAAGATTCTAAGAAAATAGATTAAGTTTTCTACCTTTGTAGTATTATCAATCTATTTGAGCCTTGAGTCATGTAATATCATTTTCATATATCATGTTAAATGACCTTTCCCGCCCGGGAAGGGAGTAATTACTTTTTATTTTTTACTTTACTTATTACAATATGGCTATTTCACAAAAATATGGTCGTACTTATCATTATCCGTTTTCGCAAGGGACGACTAGTGATGACAGGATACAGCAGGATTATTGGCAGCATATTCAACAAATCCCGACATTGATACATACTGAGAAACTGGATGGAGAAAACAATTGCCTGTCCAGATTGGGTGTATTTGCCCGTTCTCATGCGGCGCCTACGGTATCACCGTGGACAGAAAGTCTGAGGCGCTTTTGGCAATTGATTAGACATGATCTCGGAGATTTGGAAATCTTCCTGGAGAATCTGTATGCGGTTCACTCTATTGAGTATCGTCGACTCGAACAACATTTTTATGTGTTTGGTATTCGGGAAAATGACCGCTGGCTGAGCTGGGAAGAGAGTCAGTTTTATGCACAATTGTTGGATTTACCAATGGTTCCGGTCGTTAAAATAGAACAGCAAGCCCAAAATCAGCAGCAATTCGAAAGAGAAATGCTCGAACTCGTTAATGGTGCTGGTGCTTTTGATCCTTATGATGTAAATGATCATAAACAAACCACAATGGAGGGAATTGTGAGCAGGAATGCGGATGGCTATCCGGTAAATGCTTTCGCAGAAAATGTATTTAAATATGTACGTAAAGGCCACGTTAAAACGGATGAACATTGGAGCCGAAACTGGAAACGGGCCTCATTAATCAATGAAAGAGGTAAGTATGTGGACCTTTAGCGAAAATAAAAATTGGGAAGTGCTGGAGCAGCATTTTGAATGGATAAATAGAATGCAGGAGGTAGAGCAGGATCCTCGTTATCATGCAGAAGGAAATGTAGCTGTGCATACACAAATGGTGATCCGGGCCTTACAAAATGAACAGGATTTTAAGCAGTTATCTGCTCAGGATCAGGAGATTTTATGGGCATCGGCTTTACTGCATGATGTGGAAAAATACAGCACTACTGTAATGGAATCTGATGGGAGTATTACCTCAAAAGGACATGCGCGTAAGGGCGCTCAGTTTGCCAGGACTTTACTCTACTTACATGAGCCTGCACCATTTGAAATCCGTGAGCAAATTGTAGGGCTGGTAAAGTATCATGGTTTACCCATCTGGTTGTTCGAAAAACCAGATCCGTTAAAAGCATTGGTCAAAGCCAGTATGGAGGTAAATCTGCAATGGTTAGCTTTATTGGCAAGAGCAGATATGAAGGGCAGAGTTTGTGCAGATCAGGAAGAGATGTTGTATCGGATCGACTGTTTTGAAGAGTTTTGCAAAGAGCATAATTGCTGGGGAAAAGCTCGTCAGTTTGAATCTGATCAGGCACAAATGTATTACATGCAGCATGAGGATGCGTATCTGGATTACATTCCATTTGAAAGTCCATCGGCAGAAGTAGTGCTGATGAGTGGTTTACCAGGTGCTGGAAAGGACAGACACATTAAAACGAATTATGAAGATTGGCCGATCATTTCATTAGATCGGATCCGTCTGGAAATAGGAGTTGCGCCAACGGATAAGGCAGGTAATGGAAGGGTGATTCAGCAGGCAAAAGAACAAGCAAGGGTTTATTTAAGGAAGCAGCAATCCTTTGTTTGGAATGCCACCAATACGACCAGTCAGATGCGCAGTCAGCTGATTGATCTGTTTAGTACCTATAAAGCGAAAACCAGGATCGTATATATAGAAGTGCCCTATCAGCAGGTACAAGGGCAGAATAAAAACAGAGATGCAGTTGTACCGACTGCAGTTTTAAATAAACTGGTTCGTAAGTTGGAAGTACCTGCATTATGGGAGGCACATCAGGTAGATTATTATCTTTAGAACCTGCTATCCGCATTATTTTAATAAATTAATGCGGATAGTTTAGTTAAAATTCAAAATCCTATTTCTAATTTGCGGTCAAATTAAATAAATATATATGGCCTCAGGGATTTTTGCGATTTTGGATGATATAGCTGCGTTAATGGATGATGTTTCCATTGCGGCTAAAGTAGCAACGAAAAAAACTGCGGGGATTCTGGGGGATGATTTGGCGGTGAACGCTGAAAAGGCCACCGGTTTCCTTTCCTCACGTGAATTACCCGTGCTTTGGGCGATTACCAAAGGATCATTAATCAATAAGATCATTATTGTTCCTATTGCTTTAATACTGAATGTGTTTTTCCCGATTGCAATTAAAATTGCTCTGGTTTTAGGCGGATTTTATTTGGCTTATGAAGGAGTAGAAAAAATAGTTGAGTATTTATTTCACAGGTCAAAAGAAAGCCATGAAGTAGTAGCAGAGGTTCAGCAGGATGGCAATGAGGCAGAAAAGGCAAAGATCAAATCTGCAGTAACAACCGATTTTATTCTTTCTGTAGAGATTGTAATCATTGCGCTTGGAACAGTGTTGACAGAAACCTTGCCGATACAGATTCTAACCGTTTCAGTTGTTGCATTAATTGCGACAATCGGTGTTTATGGTATTGTGGCAATGATTGTGAGAATGGATGATATGGGTTACAAATTGATCAAACATTCTAAGGAAAAAGGAATATTGGCAAGCATCGGAACTTTACTTGTGAAGTCCTTACCGGTGATCATCAGGGTTCTGGGTGTGGTAGGAACCATTGCATTGATTCTAGTTTCTGGTGGGATCTTTGTTCATAATATTGAATTTTTACATCATTTATGGCCAAATATGCCAGCAATGCTGAAAGAAGCATTGATTGGATTTGTAGTAGGATTGTTGGTGGTTGGCGTACTCACTTTTGTGAAAAAAGTAATTTCTGCGTTTAAACGATCGTAGAGAATACAACCATTTGCTCCTTTCAAGGGCTGAGGAGCAAATGGTAGTAAAGAAGGATTAACCATCATTTCCTAACTATGGGAGTATAGGAACGGCAATTAAGGACCGTACCATCTTCGCAATTGCGGAAGCGCTAATCCCGGCATCTTCTAATAATTCCTCCATTTTTCCGGAACGCGAAATGTGTGAGACGGCCATTTTCCTGACTTGTAATATTCGCTCAGATGAACTTAGGGCGGAAATGGCAAAGTCGCCCATCCCACCATGCGCAAAATGATCTTCAACTGTGATCAGGATAGGGTATTGAGTTTCAATTATACATTTTTTTAGGCTGGATTGATCGATAGGGCTGATGCAATAACAGTCCAGTATTCTGACGTTGATTCCCTCTTTCTTTAATAAATCTGCAGCTTTCAGCGCTTCAAAAACTGTAATGCCTGATGAGGCAATGGTCAGTTGATCGTCTGCAGAGGATCGTAATACTTTTGATCCTCCTACTTCAAATGATTCCTTCTCATCGTATAAAAGGGGTGTTTTAGATCTTAAGGTACGCAGGTAAACCATTCCAGGATGATCAATCATCTTTGCGGTTAATTTTGCTGTAGACACAGCATCTGAAGGCTGAAAAATAATGGTGTCCGGCAATGTTCCAAACATAGCAATGTCTTCCAAACCCATTTGTGAAGGTCCGTCTTCGCCAATTGCAACGCCCACATGCGAACCCACAAATTTGATGTTTGCTTCAGAGACTCTGGCCATCCGGATTTGATCAGCAGCTCTGGTTAGAAATGCAGCGAAGGTGGCTACTACGGGTATTTTACCTAATCTGGATAAACCAGCAGCTACAGAAACCATATTTTGCTCAGCAATAAAGCATTCAATGAAGTGTTCAGGAATTGCCTTTAAAAAGTCTAATGAGAATGTTGAATTCTTAACATCGGCATCTAATACATAGATATCGTTATTTTCTTTACCCAATTCGGAGATGGCCTGGCCAAAAACTTCCCGTGTTGCATATTCCTGATCCTTGTTAAAAGGTAGGTTGGTACTGGAGTTTTTAGTGTGATGTTGCGGTAATAATATAGAATTGGGCTGTTTTAAATCAAAATGCAATTGATCCTCGGTCGGTCCTAATTCTGTTAATGCTTTTTTGAGTTGATCTTCATCAAGTGCTTTTCCATGCCAACCTTCTTTGTCTTCCAGAAAGGAGATGCCTTTCCCTTTAATGGTTTCGGCAATAATGGCGATGGGTTTGCCCTGTTCAGAATTCATCGCCTGATGGAAAGCGTTGTCTATTGCTTTTAGGTCATGACCATTGATTTCTATGACCTCAAAGCCGAATGCCCGAAAACGCGCTGCATATTTCTCTAGATCATGGCCAAACATGGTGGGCCCACTTTGTGCCAGTCTGTTGATATCCGCAATAGCGATCAGGTTATCCAGGTGGTGGTAACCGCAGAAATTTGCAGCTTCCCATACTTGTCCCTCAGCCAGTTCGCCATCTCCCAATAGAATGAAAGTTTTGTTGTCGATTTTTTCTCTTTTTGCCAATAACGCAAGCCCGGCACCAACTGAAAGTCCCTGGCCCAAAGAGCCTGTTGCTGCTTCCGCATAAACGAATTTCGGGGTAGGGTGTCCTTCAAAACGACTGTCGAATTTTCGTAATCTTAAGGTTTCTTCTAAAGGATAGGCGCCTGCCATGCCGAATAAGGCATATAATAAGGGAGCAGCATGTCCTTTAGAGAGTACAAAGCGGTCGTTATGTAGGTTGAGGGCTTCTTCCAGATTATAGCTAAAGTACCGGTCAAAAAGGACAGCACCAAGGTCGGCAGCAGATAAACAGGAGGTAGGGTGCCCGGATCCTGCAGTGGTAGTGGAGCGTAAACACCATTTACGAATGAGCTTTGCCTTTTGTTGTAATTCCTTATATTTTTCCATTTTCTTATCAATTGGTCTTACCATGAACAGTATCGATGAGGACGATTACTTTTTTAGGGAGTGATGATCCTTTCCCGTTGTTTTTCATTCTCATTTCTGGGATTGCCCAGATCGGTATGTGGTAAATTTTGCTGGGAGATGTTGTTTTCATTCTCATCTGCCTGATCATTCAGGTTTTCAGTAGCAGGTAATTCATGAGCAGCCCTACGGTCTGTGCTGCTATGAAATTGTGGAACATTAAGATGTTCTGGCTTTTCGGCATTATAGTCTGCCGAACCCGGTTTTGGCGTGCTGCGATTTTTCATAATGAAATTTTTTATGTGGAGCGCTCAATAAGTATAAAAGATAACATTCCGGATAGTAAATGGTTTGTGCTAAGCTGCTTAGTTCAATTCAGGGGCCTGGTCAATAAATGATGAAAACACGCTGATCCAAATTATATTTGGCGAGTCATATAAAAATGACAAACAAATGAATTGCTAAATGATTGATATTCTGACTTTTCTTTGTGTGAATTATACCAGATCAAAGGAAAGTGGGCTGTCAATAGAGGTAATTTTATTAGAATAAATGAAAATATTACAGAATTTTGAGAATATACAGCTGATGTTGGCCTGATTTTTTACCAGCCTTTTTTGGAATTTTCAGAATTAACAGAAATAATTCGTAAAACATCTTGTTTTTTGAGGGTTTATTTGATAAGGTATTGTATTTTTGCATAAAAATTCAAATAAATGACTCGTAAGAATAGTAATTCGGAAAAAACTGCGGATGTTGTATTGATTGGAGCAGGGATAATGAGCGCTACGCTAGGTGTATTACTCAAAGAATTGCAGCCGGATATCACCATAGAAATTTTTGAAAGACTGGACGTGGCTGCAGCAGAGAGTTCTGATGCCTGGAATAACGCCGGGACAGGGCATTCTGCATTTTGTGAGCTAAATTATACGCCACAATTAGCAGATGGTTCAGTAAAGACTGCAAAAGCGATTGAAATTGCAGAATCTTTTGAAGTATCCAAGCAGTTTTGGTCTTTCCTGGTTAACCATAACCTTGTAGGATCGCCCGAAACTTTTATTAAGAGTATTCCTCACGTAAGTTTTGTGTGGGGAGAGAAGAATGTTGCTTTTCTAAAGGAACGTTTTGACCGACTTCAGGAGAATCTCCTTTTCGAAGGGATGAAATATTCTGAAGATCCGGAACAATTGAAGAAATGGATGCCTTTGGTGATGGATCAACGTGATCCAAATGAGAAGGTAGCTGCGACAAGAATGACGATGGGAACAGATGTGAATTTTGGTGCTTTAACCAGAATGATGTTCAATACCCTTCAGAAAATGGATGGTGTGACCATGCATTTCTCTCATGATGTCAAAAAACTAAAGCAAAAAGATGGGCTTTGGGAACTGAAAGTGAAAAACCTGGCTACAGGAGATAAGCGTGTGGTGAAAGCTAAATTTGTTTTCATTGGTGCTGGTGGTGGCTCGATGCCATTATTGGAGAAATCCGGAATTCCTGAAGGTAAAGGCTTTGGTGGCTTCCCGGTAAGTGGACAATGGTTGAAATGTATCAATCCGGATGTCATTGCGAGCCATGAAGCTAAAGTTTATGGTAAGGCTTCGGTTGGTGCCCCTCCAATGTCGGTACCACACCTGGATACCAGAATGATCGACGGTAAAAAAGCATTACTTTTTGGTCCTTATGCTGGATTTTCAACAAGATTCCTGAAAAATGGTTCTTTAATGGACCTTCCTATGTCGATTAAAGTGAATAACATCCGTCCGATGATTTCTGCTGGTCTGGATAATTTACCATTGACAAAATATTTAATCAATCAGGTACGTCAGTCTCCGGAAGATCGTATGACCGCTTTAAGAGAATACCTGCCTACCGCTAAAATGGAAGATTGGGAACTGGAAACTGCTGGTCAGCGTGTACAGGTGATCAAGAAAGACGAAGAGCATGGTGGTATTTTAGAATTTGGAACGGAAGTGGTGACTGCTGCTGATGGTTCTATCGCGGCTTTATTGGGAGCTTCTCCTGGTGCCTCTACCGCTGTTTCTATCATGATTACTTTAATGGAGCGTTGCTTCGGCGAACAGCTGAAAAGTAAAGATTGGCAGAAAAAAATGACTGCGATGATTCCTTCTTATGGTCATGCTTTAAGCAAGAACATGAAAATGACAGCAGATATCAGATCGAATACGACGAAAACATTAAACTTACGCGAAGCGGAATAAGTTTTTAAAGATCATATATAGCATAGAAGGGGCTTTTAGTGTAGAAACTAAAAGCCCTTTTTTATGCTACATAAAATCAATGGATTATTGCGCTTCTAATATCCATTGTTGATTGGCAGTGCCTGTAGTTCCATTCATGGAGTATAGGACAAGCCTTTGACCATTTGTGCTACTACTGCCAGGATTGTCTAGAATATAATGATTAGACATATTACTCTGAATGACATATTTATTTGTGCCCACAGAGACCAGGTTCCATTGCTGGTTGATGGCATTGCTTACGGTATATTGGATCACATTAGCACCTATGGTTTGAGTTCCTCCGGAAATGTCTATGGCTTTATTGCTGTTGCTGTTGATCAGTACTGTGGCTCCATTTTGTGTGCTTAATTTCCATTTTTGTTCTGCTCCGGCACTACTGATTGATTGTACAATATAGGCGCTATTTGCCGTGCTGCTTCCTTCAACGGACAAGTATAGTCCACTGGATACATTTTTCAGTCTATACCAGGTTACAGGCGGATCTCCAGGAATCAGTGTGGAGCTGATTGCAGGAGCTACCTGGTTAAAGATATCGGTAATGGTTACCCTGGCGGTATAGGTACCACTTCCCAAGGTTACATTGCTGAAGCTGGCAGATCTTTTTTGAGGAAGGACTTCATCAATTGTATTGATCACTGTTCCAGCAGGGTCGATCAATTCTACTTTTGAAGAGAACTGAGGGGTTTTTATGCTATTGTTGGTCCAGCTGATGTAAATGGTATTTCCTGAATAAACAGCAGCTACAGATTGGGTTTCTCCAACAGTAATGACTGGTGCAGTTCCCTGATTGGTTTGTGCTGGAAGGGCTAATGTTCGGCCTGAACCAAAAGCGGCATTGGGTTGTATGCTGCCGCCATGTTCCATAAAATAGGCATCTTCTGTTGCATCATATCCGGAGTTAAAAGCACGATCGTAAATGCCATTTCTACCTTCATCACCAGAATTGGCGCTAAAACTTCTGCTGGTATGTTTTTGCCATACGTTGCTGGTACTTAGGTTCCAGCAGTCTTTGAAAAAGGCTTTCCTGATGAAACTGCCATCATAGGCCGGGTTGCCACCTGTCCAGTTTTCGAGAAAGGAATCATTTCCAGCGCCTAAAAAGGTTGTTCGCTCCGGAATGGCGAGGGTAGAAGTATGAAACCAGATGCCGGTACTCATGTTTTGAACGAATGTGCCGATAAACAGCTCTCCATTGAGCTTCCAAGACCTGATGGCAATGTTGTACCAGGTATTGAGGGCCCATTGATATGGATTAATGGTTTTGTAACCATCACCTTCACCACCGAATCTGCCGCTGATGGTATTTGTTGCGGTGTAGGCTACTCTGGAGAACACACCGCCTGCGGTATTAGGATCCCAATGTGAGGCAATCAGGATGTTTGGTGTGCCAAAAGAATTGTCTGGGGTTTGTTGAAATCCATTGTAACCCCCTGAGTAATTGTGAACAGAGAAATATTCTGCATTGGCCGATTGGGTAATCTTAATCTTGTGAATTTTTGCAATGGCATCCGAAGGAAAAGAAAAGAAAATGTGTTGTGATGGTGCTGCATTTTCGGTACCAGCGAGGGCTAAACTGCTGTTCAGTTCCCGCTGCTGCTTTTCCATGTTTTCTGCAAGAATGGACTTTTGACAGGAGCTCAGATAGGTAAATAGGAACAGCAGCAGTAAAACCGGCCTGAAATAGAGATTGGTTAATTTCATAATGATTGGGTTTAGGAATAGATTTAATTATCATATAAGTTCAGGAGAAGGATTGATAGTCAGTTGGTTTAGTGTTGCGCAAACGGTTGTGTAGGCTGGTGTGATCTGAATAAGGATTGTAGGAAAAGATATTCGTTTTTCTAAGCCCTGTCTGAGGATGTTATTTTGCTTTCTATTGTTAATTGAGAATTTTAAAAGGTTTTTTTGCCATTTATCTTTTTAACAGCCTATGCAAACGTTTGTGTAATAGTTGAGAAAGAATACAAGTACCTATAGTTTTTAGTCAAAACATTTTCATTAGTTTCGGTATTTATAAAGAAAACTAATCACAAAAGATATGACTTCAGTAAAAGCGTACGCAGCTCATAAAGCAGATAAACCATTGGAACCTTATCAGTTGACTCGTCGGGAGCCGGGTGCAGATGATGTGGAGATTAAGATTTTATACTCAGGAGTATGTCATTCAGACATTCATACCGCAAGGAATGAGTGGGGAGGTACAATGTATCCTGTAGTTCCGGGGCATGAGATCGTCGGAAAAGTAAGCCGCGTAGGGGCTAACGTTAGTAAATTTAAAGTAGGAGATACCGTAGGTGTAGGTTGTTTTGTAGACTCTTGCGGACATTGTCATAACTGCAAAGACCATCAGGAACAGTATTGCGAAAATGGCCACTCACAGACCTATAATTCCTTTGAACAGGACAAGAAAACGATTACTTATGGTGGCTATTCTACGCATATTGTGGTAACTCAAGGTTTCGTGTTGAGCGTTTCTGATAAATTACCTTTAGAAAAAGTAGCGCCATTGCTCTGTGCGGGAATCACTACTTATTCTCCTTTGAAACATTGGGGGGTGAAGAAGGGCGATAAACTTGCGGTGGTAGGTTTAGGTGGTTTAGGTCATATGGCTGTGAAACTTGCGGCTTCTATGGGTGCAGAGGTGACGATGTTGAGTCGTTCTCCAGGAAAAGCGAAAGATGCCGACGAGTTGGGGGCACACCATTTTGCTTTAACCACAAATGCAGAAACGATGAAAGGTTTGGCCAATACTTTTGATTTCATTATTGACACAGTTTCTGCAGAACATGATTATAACCAATACTTAGCTTTATTGCGTACCAATGGGGTTATGGTTTTGTTGGGCGTTCCGCCAACACCATCTGATGTACACGCGGTACAGTTGATTTTTGGCCGCCGTAGCCTGGTGGGATCTTTGGTAGGTGGAATAAAGGAAACTCAGGAGATGTTGGATTACTGTGCGGAACATGGCATCACTTCTGATGTAGAAATGATCAGAATGGATCAGATTAATGAAGCCTATGAACGTACCTTAGCAGGTGACGTCAGATACCGTTTTGTCATTGACATGGCTTCCATAGATTAAAGATTTTTTTAGAATTCTGACCCGGTAGGCATATGCTTATCGGTTTTTTTGTTTTAAGGGTGTTTTTTTATAAATTGAGGTAATTGTCTTTCAAGCCAGTTCACCGCAAACAATTTGATAGTTAAAAACGTTAGCTTTTTACACATGGAAAAAATGCCTCGCTGGTCTAGAATTGCACTCAGAATATTTGTTGGTTTAATCGCTTTTATAGCGCTTATTTTTATAGGGCTCGGTTTGTATGTCAATGCAAATAAAAAAACTTTACTGGCCACAATTACAGAAAAGTTGAATCAAAATCTGAGTGGTTCGCTCAGTATTGGGAGTATGGAGACTACCTTTTTTAAAGGATTTCCCAGGGTATCTATTAGTCTTAGAAATGTGGTGATCAAAGATAGTCTCTGGACTCGTCATCAACATACTTTACTGGATGCAAAAGATTTAGATGTATCGGTAAATACCATGGCCCTCTTGAGGGGCACTATTGAGATCAAAAAGATAGGGATCAACAATGCTAAAGTTGACTTGTTCACGGATACTACTGGTTATAGCAACACTGCTGTTTTCAAGAAAAAGGATAAGAAAAAGCCACAGTCTGATCAGGGCAGTACAGATGCACAGTTGAAACTATTCAGCCTGAATAATGTGGATTTCAGAGTCGACAATAGAAAGGGAAATAAGTTGTTTCATTTTGTGGTAGATGATCTGGAAGGAAAGATGGACTACTCCTTGTCGGGATGGGATGCTCAGTTGAAATTAAAGACACTGGCGAAAAGCATGGCTTTTAACACCAGAAGAGGTAGCTTTATTAAAGATCAGGTATTAGAGGGGCCTTTTAAGATCAATTACAATGAAGATACGGGAATAATCCTGGTGGCTCCTAATCAATTGAAAATTGGAAAAGATCCTTTTGTCATCGGGGCTAAATTTGATACTTCAAAAGAGAACACTGATTTTACGATAGACATTAAAGCACCCTCTATCTTATGGAAAGATGCGGCAAATCTTCTAGCGCCCAATATTACAGAGAAATTATTGATGTTTGATTTGAAAACTCCCATAGATGCGAGTTGCACTTTAAATGGGAATATGGGGCCAGGTGGAGATCCGGAAATTAACGTAACTGCATTGGTAAAAGACAATGTGTTGAAAACCCCTGGAGCCTTGATTGATAGCTGTAATTTTAAAGGGGTTTTTACTAATAATTATGAAAATGGGAAGGGTTTTACGGATGCAAACTCAGCGATAAAGTTGTACCAGTTTAAAGGAGCCTATACAGAAATGCCTTTTTCAATTGACACAGTGATGATCCTTAATCTCGAGAAACCTATTGCCACTGGCGTTTTCAAATCAAAATTCAGTGTTGCGAAATTGAACAAGGCCATTGGCACGGAAACCTTGAAATTTGGGAAGGGAACTGCTACGGTGAAACTGGCTTATAAAGCAGATATTGTTGATTTTAAATTACACAAACCATTCGTTACGGGCTTGATAGATGTAGTGAACGCAGATGTGAGCTATGTGCCAAGAAAATTGAATTTTACCAATACTGCGGTTTCTTTAAACTTCACTACGGATGATCTTTTTATCAAGAATATTCGTTTGCAGAGCGGAAAGAGTATTGTTACGATGGATGGCCGGATTCGTAATTTTCTGAATTTATATTATAATGATCCTGAGAAAATATTACTGAACTGGCAGATCAGAAGTCCGCAGTTACATTTAGCAGAATTTTTAGGTTTTCTGGGGACCAGAAAGCCGGCCAGGGCTACAAGAAAAACGGGTAAAAATACCAGCCTTTCTGAAGATGTTAACGACTTGTTTGAAAAGAGCAAGGTAGATATGCACCTGAGAGTAGCAAAAGTATATTATAATAAGTTTGTCGGTACGGATGTCATGGCCGATTTGTTCCTTTCTGAGGCAGGTATCGGCATGAAAAACATTAGTGTGAAACATGGTGGCGGTTCAATGAAAGTTAACGGAAATATCGTCCAAAAAGGAAATATGAATCGTTTTTTGGTGAATACCATTTTGAACAATGTGGACATTAAAAACTTCTTTTATTCTTTTGATAATTTCGGTATGACCACACTGACCTCTAAGAATTTGAAGGGCTATCTTTTCTCTAAATCAACGATAGGAGGCTTAATCACCGATCAGGGAAAATTGGTTACGAATTCCTTAGATGGTAATATCGACTTTGATTTAAAACAAGGTGCATTGCTAAAATTTGAACCAGTCAAAAGTGTTGGGAAATTTGCTTTCCCTTTCAGAGATCTGGACAACATCACTTTTAGCAACCTGAACGGGAAATTTGATGTGAGAGGTCCATTGATTACCATTGCGCCAATGCAGGTGAATACCAGTCTTCTAAATATGGACATTTCCGGCGTTTATTCGATGTCGAAAGGAACGAATATTGCCGTTGATGTACCTTTGAGGAACCCTAAAAAAGATGCGGATATTACGGATAAAAAAGAAAAAGAGGCACGTAGAATGAAAGGGATTGTCCTCCATTTACTGGCCACCGATGGGGAGGATGGTAAAATCAAAATTAAGCTCAATAAGAATAGGAATAAGGGAAAATAAATACTTGATTCTTGTTTAATCTATTTCGATTTCAAACAATGCCAGAATGATGTTCTCATAGTGCTTAGGTAAAATATCGGAGGCTTCAGGAACCACATTCCCAAGATAGTCGAATCCACATCGCTCATAATAAGCGATCAGTTTTGGATTGTCACCCCAGGTGTCTAATCTGATGTATTTCTTTTCTTTTTGAGTACCATAATCTTTAGCCCAATCTATGATGATGTTCACAAAATGATGGCCTCTGAAAGCAGGATTGGTCACAATTCGGTGAATATAAACAGCGGGATCTTTGTCTTTCTCCTTCCAGATGAGTGGGTCATTGAAATCAATCGCAAAAATACAGGCGGTTTGTCCATCAATGAGGATCTTCCATTGTCTGCTTTCCTGAATTTCTCTTTCAATTAACTGACGTTCAAATCCCTGCCAATGTTTTTTAAATACTGTCTTTTGATAGGCAATAGCATCATCATAAAGTTCAAAAATGCGCGCTATATCTTTTGGCTCAGAAGGTAGTATGGTAAAGTCTTTTAACATTATGCTTAAATTGAATTAAAGTAAAAGTCGCAATTTTATGCTAAACAGAATGGATACAGAATCAATTTATTTAATGATCACAGTTTGAATGATGACAAATAAAAACGGAATAAATTGGTAAATTTATGAATAGAGATAAAACGGTTAGCTCAATCAATTTTTGAATCTTGTAAAATTTAAATTATGAAACGTAATGCAACAGCTGTTTGGAATGGCAACATCAAAGAAGGTGCAGGACACCTGAGTACGGATAGTAAAGTATTGGATCAGACCCAATATTCCTTTAACAGCAGATTTGCCGATGGGATTGGAACCAATCCTGAGGAACTTCTGGCTGCTGCCCATGCTGGCTGTTTTACCATGAAGTTGAGTCTGGATTTGACTGAGGCGGGTTTCACCCCGGATAATCTGGAAACCAAAGCCACGATTTCTTTAGACAACGGAGTGATCAGCAGTTCTCATTTGGTGTTAAAAGCAAAAGTTCCGGGGATTACAGAAGAGCTGTTTCAGGAAATCACTAAAGGAGCAAAAGTAAATTGTCCGGTGAGTAAGGCCTTTGCGATGGAAATCACTTTAGATGCGAGTCTGGTGTAAGTAAATTAATATCTTTTAATAACTATAGGATAAAACTGTCGATTCTGAATGTTTCAATTTGATAGTTTTATCTTTTTTAATTTGTTTTATTCCGGTATATCGGAATAAAAACGATGGAACTGCTTAAACCAATTGAAAATAAAGGAATTGATGAGAAAAATAAGGTAAAATTTCTATTTTAGGCTTTCAATCGAAAAACATCAAATTCCATAGAAATGAATAAGCCGATCCTTGTTTTGAAATTAGGTACTGCCTCTATTACTACCCAAAAAGGAGAGTTAGATGAGGCTGTAATTGCCAATGTTGCCGTACAGGTGGCGCAGTTAGCGAAGGAATACCGGTTAATTCTGGTATCATCCGGTGCTGTTGCTGCAGGAAAGCAATACATTAAAAATTACAAAGGGAAAATCTCCGAAAGAAAAGCTGCGGCTGCCATCGGAAACCCCATCTTGTTAAATACCTATTCAAAGCATTTTTACCCCTATGGCATTCAGATGGCGCAGAGTCTTTGCGAGCGCCGGCATTTTTCGAACAGAACACAATTTCTACAGCTGAAAGAAACTTACGAAGAACTGTGGAAAAATGGGGTCATCCCGATTGCCAATGAAAATGATGTGGTGAGTGATCTGGAGTTGCGTTTTTCTGATAATGATGAGTTGGCTACGCTTTTAGGAGTCGGTTTTGGAGCATCGCTGATCCTTTTGGGAACTTCGGTTCCGGGGGTCCTGGATAAAGAAGGAAAAGTAGTGGCGAAAATTGATACGATTAATACTGAGGTGTTCTCTCTGGCAGACAAAAAGACTTCTGATCTTGGATTAGGCGGTATGGTTTCCAAGCTTACTTTTGCTCATCTGGCCTCTACGATGGGTATTAAGGTGGTGATTTTTGGTATCAGAACTGCCAATGGTATCCTGGATGCGGTGCAGGAAAAAACCGGGACGGTCTGTGCACCTAAGAATTGCTCCATCCCTGCAAGAAATAAATGGCTGGCTAGTGGAAGTCTGGTGACGGGCAGGCTCATGGTAGATGAGGGGGCATGTGAAGCCATTAGAAATCGTAAAAGCCTCCTGGCTGTAGGTGTAGTCTCCGTAGTTGCTGCATTTGAACACGGAGAAATATTTGAGCTGGTAGATGCTCAAATGAACATCCTGGGGGTAGCCAGGGCTAAAGCCTCCTCCGAAACAATTCAAAATAATTTAAAACAACATAACCTGGAAATTGCGAATGCCAGTGATATTGTGATATTATAAAAAAAAATGGAAGTAATAGAAAATCAGCTAATTAATGCAAAGCGCGCCAGACATGCTATTGCTTCACTAAGTGACGAAGGAAAACAGGATCTACTTCATCGTTTAGCAACGTTGATCCGGGATAGATCTACTCAGATCATTCATGAAAACTTAAAAGATCTGGAGAAAGTGCCAGATTCGGATCCTAAAAAGGATAGGTTGTTGTTAACTGAGGATCGTATTTTAGGCTTGGCCAGTAGCTTAATAGATGTGGCTGCATTATCCGATCCCACCAATCAGTTGATTTCCAGTACACGGATGGAGAATGGTTTGTTGATTCAAAAGAAAACAGTCCCATTAGGTGTAGTAGGGGTTATTTATGAATCCAGACCGAATGTGACGATTGATGTGGCTGCCTTGTGTATCCGATCGGGAAATGCTTGTCTGCTTCGAGGTGGACAAGATGCCTACCATACCAATCTCTTTTTAGTTTCCTTGATCCGGGAGGCTTTACACGAATCGGGACTGGACCCAAATATTGTACAGCAATTGCCAGCGGACAGGAAGTATATTCTCGAAATCCTGCAGGCAGAGAAATATATTGATGTCATTATTCCCCGTGGCTCCAATGAGCTGATCTCCTTCGTGCGTAAAAATGCAATGGTACCGGTGATAGAGACTGGTGCAGGAGTCTGCCATACTTACGTTGCTTCCTCGGCAAATCAGCAGATGGCTGCTGAAATCGTGCAGAATGCAAAGGTCTCGCGTCCTTCGGTATGTAATGCGCTGGATACCGTATTGGTTGATCAAAGCATTGCTGTTGATTTTCTATCCATGTTAGCCCCATTATTGTCTACACATCAGGTGGAAATTTTTGCAGATGAGGCTGCTTATTCCATCTTAAAGACCTTTGATTATCCTTGTCTGACAAAAGCGAATGTTGCCGATTTTGGCAGGGAGTTTCTTGATTATAAGTGTTCTGTAAAGATTGTGGAAAATATCACCGAAGCATTGGAACATATTTCCGAATTCTCGTCAAAGCATTCCGAAGCAATCGTTACAGAAAATACCTCGGAAGCTGAGCAGTTTCTGGAAGAGGTGGATTCGGCCGTGGTTTATTGGAATGCATCCACCCGATTTACTGATGGACAAATGTTTGGTTTGGGCGCAGAAATTGGGATTTCTACACAAAAATTACATGCCAGGGGACCTTTTGCTTTGGAAAAACTGGTGACGGAAAAATGGGTAGTGAAAGGAGTTGGGCAAATAAGAAATTAACTGTGAGTTCCCCAATTCCCCATTTGGGAAAAAAGTAGGACAATATTATTTCCCTTTTTGTAATTATCGGGATTGTTACAGGCATTTGTACGGGTAATTTAGCGTGGCTTGACTTTTGAATATTAATCAGGAAACTACTAACTTTTTCATGCAAAACTATTTAAGTCAACCTCAACCCTTATTGTTAAAAATGTTGGGGGAAATCGAGGATTATGCGATTTTATTTCTTGATCTGCATGGTTGTGTTGGCAGTTGGAACAAAGGTGCCGAAAAGATTAAAGGCTATAGTGCAGAAGAGATGGTTGGGATGGATTTCAGGGTGTTTTACACGGAGGAAGCCAGAGACAACAGAATTCCGGATCAATTGCTGGAAGAGGCCATTCTGAACGGGAAAGCCCAGCACAGGGGATGGAGAATTCGGAAAGATGGCGAACAGTTCTGGGCGCATGTCACTATTACTACAATATACGATGAAAATAATGAGGTAATCGGTTTTTCAAAATTTACAAGAGACCTTACGGATAAATTGAATGCGGAAAAGGCATTAAAGGAATATGCAAGGGGATTGGAGTTTAGAAATAAAGAACTTGAGCAATTTGTATACATTGCCTCTCATGATTTACAGGAGCCGTTACTGACTGTTAAAAATTTTGCAGGTTTGTTAAAGAAAGAGTATGGAGATCAGATTGATGAAAACGGTGCTCTATATCTGGATTATATTACCGAATCTGCGGATAAAATGAAGGTTTTGATTAAAGGGATCTTGGATTATGCGCGTTTAGGAACTCATGAGTCCAAAGAAGTGGTGGATTGTAACGATTTGTTGGATGACTTACAGCATGAACTTGCGGATAAAATAGGGGAACTGACGGTAGAAATTACCTATGGACAGCTTCCGAAGGTAAAGGGTTATGAAAGGGCTTTGAAACAACTTTTTCAACAGCTCTTCAGTAATGCCATCAAATTCAGGAAAAAAGAAGGTGTTCTGAAAATAGAGATTTCTGCATTTTATGAGGACCAGTATTGGCATTTTGAGTTTAAAGACAATGGGATTGGAATAGAAGAGAAGTATAAGCATAAGATATTTTTGATCTTTCAGCGTTTAAATAGTCAGGAGGACTATAAAGGACATGGAATTGGGCTTTCGCATTGTAAAAAGATTGTAGAGCTCCATGGGGGAGAGATTTTTGTGAATTCCGCTTTACATGAAGGGAGTACGTTTTGTTTTAGCCTTAAAAATGAGAAATAGAAATGAAAAAATTTAAGGATCTTAATTGTGTGTTGCTTGTTGATGATGATATCCCCACCAATTATATCCATCGGAAAATCGTTCAGAATACAAATATTGAGGTAGACATTAAGACAATCACTTCTGCCAGAGAAGCGTTGGATTATCTCACCTTTTCCGGGAAGTATGCAGATGATGAGCGGATGTTTAGGCCTGGGATCATTTTTCTGGACATCAATATGCCGGGAATGAGTGGCTGGGATTTTATGGAAGAATACCGTAAAATTGATGCAGTACTGAAATCGAATACGGTGGTGGTGATGTTGACCACTTCTCTTAATCCTGACGACGAATTATTGGCTTCTGCGAATCATGAAATTATGAATTACCTACATAAGCCATTAAATGAGGATGCATTTGTGAAAATTGCAGGTAAATACTTTGAGGAGATTAACAATTAATTCTATAGATTGGCGGTAAATTATTTTACGAATGAAATCTCCATCTATTAAGGATATTGCAAAAAAAGCAGAAGTATCCATTACAACAGTCTCCTTTATCTTAAATGGCAAAGCCGAGAAGATGCGCATCAGTAAGGAGGTGATCAAACGGGTAGAAGAGATTATTCTTGAGTTGGGCTTTAAACCTAATCAGGTGGCCAGAAGTTTGAGAACAGGAAATACGAAAACAATTGGATTGATTGTGGAAGATATTTCCAACCCATTTTTCTCAGGAATTGCCAGACGTATTGAAGATAAGGCCTATAAAAAAGGGTATAAGATTACGTATTCCAGTACCGAGAATGATCCGGCAAAAGCAAGGGATTTGATAGAGATGTTTAAATCCAGAAAAGTAGATGCATATATCATTGCGCCAGTTCCAGGGATTGAAGAAGACATCAGACAGTTGCTTGCAGATAAAATTCCGGTAGTTATCTTTGATAGGAATCTTGCAGACCTGGACGTGAATTATGTGGTGGTCGATAACTTTAAGGGTGGTTATTCTGCTGCAGAATTTCTGATTAAAAAGGGAAGAAAGAACATTGCTTTTGTCACAGTTGATGTTGAAGTTGATCAGATCAATAATCGTTATCTGGGTTACGAGCAGGCGCTAAAGCATTATGGCATCCAGCCCAATGAGCAAACTTTGGTGAAAATTCCATTTGACAGTACTGAAGAGGATACCAACCAGCGTTTAAAGGTCTTGTTTGAAGAGAATCCGGAAATTGATGCAGTGTTTTTTTCGACGAATTACCTGGCAGTAAGAGGACTGTTTTTCTTTAAAACTATTCAGAAACCTATTGATGATGGTTTTATGATTGTAGCTTATGATGATCAGGATGTGTTCAAGATTCATACACCTCCCATCAGTGTGGTTGATCAACCCATAGAAGAGATCGCTGAAAAAATTATTGATGTCATTCTTCAGGAACTTTCTGCGGATAGATCATTACCCCAAACTGAAAGAAGTAAGGTTATACTACCTACTAAATTTATAGAAAGATGATTTAGAGGCTTAAGCCTCTAAATCTTTCATTACTGCTTTAATTTTCTCGCCAAGTAAGGCATCTGTTTCTTTAAAGCTTGCTTTGTCTTTTAAAGGCGTGTTCACACTGCAATAGAACTTGATTTTTGGTTCCGTTCCTGATGGTCTTGCCGAAACAATACTGCCATCTTCAGTGATAAACTGCAATACATCCGATTTAGGGAAGTCTAGCTTTGTTTTTTCGCCAGTACTCAGGTTAGTTTCAAAACCCAATTCGTAATCTTTCAGTAAAGCTACTTTAGCCCCTCCAAGCGTGGCCGGTGGGTTGCTTCTGAATTTTTCCATCATGGCTTTAATTTCCTCTGCACCAGTTTTTCCTTTCTTCGTGATGGATACCAGTTCTTCTTTGTACAAGCCATATTCTACATACATGTCTAACATCGCATTGTATAAGCTGCTGCCTTTATCTTTATAGAAAGCGGTCATCTCTGCAATAAAGGCACAGGAAACTACGGCATCTTTATCTCTAACCAGTTCGCCAATCAGGTAACCATAACTTTCTTCACCACCACCAATAAAGGTTTTCTTTCCTTCCAGGCTGGTCATTAAATGTCCGATGAATTTGAATCCAGTCAGGGTATTATAGAAGGTAACGTTTTTCTTTTTAGCGATTTCTTCAATGATATTGGTGGTAACGATAGTTTTAACGATGTACTGATCGCCATCCAGTTTGCCTTTTTCTTCCCATGCGCTCAATAGGTAGTTGATCAACAGACTGCCGGTTTGATTGCCATTTAATAAGACGAATTCTCCGTCATTATTTTTTACCGCAATACCTACTCTGTCTGCATCTGGATCTGTAGCCAGAACCAGGTCTGCATCAATTTCAGCTGCTTTTTTAAGTGCCAGCGTAAGTGCTTCTTTCTCCTCAGGGTTAGGGTAAACTACCGTTGGGAAATTGCCATCCGGGGTACTTTGTTCTTCAACCAAAGTAACGTTGGCAAAACCAAATTGTGCCAATGCCTTTGGTACCAGGGTAATTCCTGTTCCATGGATAGGGGAGAACACGATTTTAAGGTCTTTCTGACGCGCAATTGCTTCAGGAGATACGGATAATTTAGTGATTTTATCTAAATACAACTGGTCGATTTCTTCTCCGATCAGTTCAATGTTTTCTGCTACACGATCAAATTTTACTTCATCAATGTTTTTGATTTTGGCTACTTCATCCATCACCATCTTATCATCAGGAGCAGTAAATTGTCCGCCATCAGCGCCATATGCTTTATAACCATTATATTCTTTAGGGTTATGAGATGCTGTTAGCATTACACCACTTTTGCAACCTAGTTCTCTGATTGCGAAGGAAAGCTCTGGAGTTGGTCTCAATGCTTTAAAGAAGTAAACCTGAATGCCATTTGCGGAGAATACATCAGCAGTAATTCCGGCAAAATAATCTGAGTTATTGCGACTGTCGTGCGCAATAGCTACTTTGATCTTTTCATTTGGATATTTATTGATCAGGTAGTTGCAAAGTCCTTGAGTGGCCGTTCCAATGGTGTATTTGTTGATTCTGTTGGATCCGGCGCCCATGATGCCACGAAGGCCTCCTGTTCCGAATTCCAGACTTCTATAGAAAGAGTCGGTCAGCTCAGTAAAAGCCTCCTTATCTAGTAATTGTTGGATTTCTTCTTTTGTTTTACTGTCGTAATTGCCATTTAGCCATTGGTGGATGGTACTTAGGGTTGCTGCTTCTAATTGCATATGATTGTGTTCTAACTTTTGATGCTTGCCGGAATAAACACATTATCCTTTACCTTGTTTTGTGAGAATAGGATAAAAATGCGGAATTCCAAATTTTATTTTGTGTATTTAGTGTTTATTATCGCCGTTTTTTTTAATTTCACGGCCACTTACAAGTATATAGCCAATTTATCAAAAAATAAAATTCTTACCTCAATTAAATGAAGATATTAAAGTTTGGAGGAACTTCCGTAGGAAGCCCTGAGCGCATGAAAAAGTTGCTGGATATTATTAATCCGGCTGAAGAGCAGATTGTGGTCCTATCAGCAGTGTCTGGTACAACCAATAGTTTAGTGGAAATTTCAGGCAAACTTTTAAAGGAGGATAAACAGGTGGCGTTAAGCTTAATTAACGCATTGCACCAGAAATATAATGAGTTCGTTATTGAATTATTGCCTGAAGAAGAATATCGTGAACAAGGGCAGGAAGTGGTAGATTATCACTTTGGCTTCCTGGCTTCATTGGTGAATGATCTTTTTACTCCAATTGAAGAAAAAGTAGTGTTGGCACAAGGTGAATTGTTGTCGACCACCTTATATCATATTTACCTGAAATCCATCGGTGTACCATCGGTATTGCTTCCGGCATTGGATTTCATGAAGACTGACGAAGATAATGAGCCTGATGTTCCGTATAGCACGAAACACCTGACTCCTTTGTTAGAGCAACATAAAGGAAATAAGTTATTTATTACCCAGGGTTTCATCTGCAGAAACAGCTTTGGTGAGGTCGACAACCTTCGTCGTGGTGGCAGTGATTATACCGCTTCACTGATTGGTGCGGCGATTCTTGCGGAAGAAGTTCAGATCTGGACAGACATCGACGGGATGCACAACAATGATCCAAGGATTGTTAAGGGTACCAAACCAATTTCTCACCTTTCTTTTGATGAAGCTGCGGAGCTTGCTTATTTCGGTGCAAAGATTTTACACCCACAATCGGTTTTCCCTGCACAGAAATATAAGATTCCAGTAAGGTTATTAAACACGATGGAGCCTTCAGCTGCCGGAACATTAATCTCTTCGGAAAGTGAAAAAGGAAAAATCAAATCTATCGCTGCAAAAGATGGCATTATCGCGATTAAGATCCAGTCGAGCCGTATGTTATTGGCTTATGGTTTCTTAAGAAGGGTATTTGAAATTTTTGAACGTTATAAAACACCAATCGATATGATCACTACTTCTGAAGTAGCGGTTTCATTAACGATTGATTTTACGGATAACCTGGATAAGATTGTAGAAGAACTTCATGCTTTCGGTTCAGTTGAGATCGACAAGGATCAAAGTATTGTTTGTGTAGTTGGCGATTTCAGCGCGCAAACGCATGGTTATGCTGCAAGAGTATTGGATTCGATTAAGCATATTCCGATCAGAATGATTTCTTACGGAGGTAGTAATTACAACATCTCTTTATTGATCAATACTTCGGATAAGACGGAGGCTTTGAAGAGCCTGCATAACCGCCTTTTTGAGTAAGAACAGGGATTTATCTCTTTCTTAGCCAGAAAATAGCGGCAACAAGAATTACAACGAGTACGATAAAGAGTTTCACTCTTCTGTCGTACTCTTTTCTACTCATTTTGTTGTTTTTGAAATCGACATAATTGCCGAAATAAATAAAACTCAGAGCAACAGCAAAAATTATTATCAGATACTTGAACATTATGTTTTCCGAAAAAGATATAGCACGTTTCGCAAATTTAGAAACACCCTTTTATTATTACGACCTAAACCTGCTGCAAAAAACATTAGATGATTGTGCAGCGGCGGCAAAGGTATATAATTTTCATGTGCACTATGCTATGAAAGCAAATTTCAATCCTGCAGTTTTACAAAAAATCAAGGCCATAGGTTTTGGTGCGGATTGTGTAAGCGGGGGAGAAGTCAATAAGGCGATTGAGCTGGGTTTCGAACCTAAACAAGTGGTGTTTGCAGGTGTTGGAAAATCGGACAGAGAAATCAATGCGGCTTTAGACCAGGATATTTTCTGCTTTAATGTAGAGTCTATTCAGGAATTGGAAGTAATCAATGAACTGGCAGGTAAAAAAGGGAAAGTAGCAAGGGTAGCCATACGGATCAACCCAAATGTGGATGCACATACGCATCATAACATCACTACGGGCTTGGATGAGAATAAGTTCGGTGTGAATTCATGGGATTTACCTGCTTGTGCAGATACCTTGAAGGAGAGCGCTCATCTTGAGTTTATTGGTGTGCATTTTCATATCGGTTCTCAGATCACTAACATGGATGTGTATAAGAATCTATGTGTCCGTGTAAATGAGTTTGCCAACTGGTTTGAAGAGCGTGGATTTATCGTGAAGGTATTGAATGTGGGTGGTGGTTTAGGTATTGATTACTATAATCCAGAACAACAGATTCCTGATTTTGCTGCATACTTTAAAGTATTCCAGGAGTTTTTAGAGATCAGATCTAATCAGGAAGTGCATTTCGAATTGGGAAGAGCTTTGGTTGGACAATCGGCTTCTTTAATTACGAAAGTGCTTTACGTGAAAAACGGGAAGAAAAAGAACTTCATCATCTTAGATGCTGGAATGACAGAATTGATGAGACCTGCTTTGTATCAGGCTTACCATAAAATCGAGAACATCTCTAAACTGGATGTTGCTGATGCGCTGAAATACGATGTGGTAGGACCGATCTGTGAAAGTACAGATTGCTTTGGTAAAGAGGTGGAGCTTCCGGAGACTTTCCGTGGAGATTTGATTGCTTTACGTAGTACAGGTGCATATGGAGAGGTCATGGCTTCTCATTACAATTTAAGAGAGAACGTGGTATCTGTTTACGATACAGAAGGATAATACTGCTTTGAAGCCCTAATGGGTATTCAAAAGAAAAGCTTGTTAGTTCAGGGGAGGTGTTCCTGATGCTAACAAGCTTTTTTTATGCCAATTGATGTAGGCTGGCGCTATGGTAATCAAAGCGCAATTAAGGTTTTAATCTTCCTCGAAAAAGTCGATCAGACCTCCAAAATAATATTCCGTTAAGCCGGCTGTGAAATCGTCATAGTCTTCATCAGGGATGTTAGTTTGTACAAACTCAAGGGAAGTTCCTTTTTTATTGTCCTGATGAAATTTGATGGTTACGATAGAAGGCTCATTTTCTTCTCCAAAATACCATTGCTGTACGATTTTTTTGCCGTGTTCAAATTCCAGGTTTTTACCTACTATATCTCCATCCCAGAAAGAGAATTCTGTACCCGGTTCTGCTGTGAATTCTACTTCCGCGCCTGTCCAGAGCTGGATACTTTGTGCTTTTGTCATCGCTAAATACACTTCTTCAGGAGGTGCAGGTAGCTGATAGTATTTTTTAAATGTCTTCATGTTCAATATTTTCTTTTTTTGAGGACCTGATTTGCTGTTGATAATCATGCGTCATGGCCGTCATCCATTCAAATTCCGGATAGGTAAATACAAATGTTTCGCGGACTCGTTTGGATTTCTTAAGGTAGAAAATCCATAAGACACAGTAGGTGATTGCAGAAAGATTGGTGATTAAATCCTCTTTCGATCCCTGAATCTTTACCTGCGATAACAATAAATAGATGCCGTAGTTTAGAATTATAAGGCAAATATATCCAATTAAGAAGGAAATGTATAGCTTGGGGAAGCTTTTACGCCGGTTAAAGAAGAGAAAAATGCCCAGTATACTAAAGCAGAAGAGCAGAGCGGATAGGATGACATCTCCGATGAACAGGATTTTACTTCCGTAGTTCAATAGGTTATGTTTTGAACTCAGCTCATCCCATACCTCCTGGGGCCAGATTGTTGAGGTCGAAATTCGCGTTAATAATTCTATCGGAATCAGGACAACATAGATGGCTAAAACAATGAGCCAACCCTTTGTAGCGGGGGCAGATTTGATTTCATCCAGGGTAAACGCATATTTTTTCTGATAAATATTAAATACGAAAATGATGGAGATGACCAGGGTGATTATAAATAATACCACCAGTAATGGGTTGAAACCGAATGGATTCTCATCTCCGCTGCCTCTGGTAATGAAATAATTGAGTTGATCCTCCACCGTTTTTTTATCTGTGACGTATTTTTTTACTTCGCTGCCGGCGATGTCCTCCTTTTTACTTTTGAAGATATAGTTTAGTGTCAGGAGCTTTCCTTCTTGATTTCCGTTGCTTTCAAAGTGAAAGTAATTATTGTCCAGTTCGAAAGGTTCGGTTGTCATATTCCAGCGTTCCGGAGTGCTGATGCGGAGTGTTTGTTCAATATTCACCGGAAATCTCAGGGAGAGCGGTTGAGTTCTGGATTTTGCAGGAACGTCACGTAGCTGGTCTCCGATGAGGTCTGCCAGGAATGCGATATAATACTTCCCATTATCACCTATTTGCCAGATATCGCCAATCTCATAACTTTCGGTAAGTTCTATCGTATTGCTCGCTTCATCATCTTTGATGAGGAGTGGGGCTTTCAGTTCTGTGTTTGGGTAGAGTTTTCCGTAATATTCTAAATAAGATTTCTCCAATCCTTCACTTCCAGAATCCGCAATTTCTGACCGGATGTTATCCGCATAATTTCCGGTGTATCTGGTTTTGACAATCAGGCTGGTCTTATTGTTTTCAGTGGTGTCAGGAAGATTGAAGCTCAGGTTGGTTACTAATTTTCCTGTTGCATTGCTCTTTACCTGTTCCAGTGCATTTGTGCCTTTTTTTAGCACAAGTGCTTTTCCATAATCAGGGAAATAGAGCTGATCTATCGGACCTCTCTGGTAGGAGATGGTAGGGTCAATCCATATTTTTTTTGCACCCAGTTCCACAAGGAGTACCACATGGTTAAAAGCAAAAGGACTGGGTAAGTATTCCGCTGTTTTGGTGGTCATATAGGTGTTGGCATAGGCCATGTAGGACTTAATACCCATCGGACTTAGTAGATGTAACAGGAGTAAGGACTTATCCTTACAATCGCCATAGCGTTGTTTCAACACCTTTTCCGGTGAATTTGGTTTATGAGAATATTGCCCGATTTCAATTCCCATATATCGGATCTCATCCTGCACAAATCTGGTGGCAAGTTCGAGGTATTTCTGTGGGTTCTGATTTGATTTCTGCTGGAGTTCCTTAACTTTTTTATCCAGTAATGTGGTATTGATATCGGAATAGTTGTTAATGGCGAGGGCCCAGTCTACCACATCAGTCCAGTTTTTATAAGTGGTGATTTGTGTTCTTTTTAGTGGGTTGTACCATGAAGGTTCAAAAGGAGCTTCTCTGTAAGTTTTGGTGAGTTTATTGTCCCATTCGTAGGTTCGAAGTCCAGCTTTATCGGTCGTCTTTACCGCTGTGTTGAAGTTGAAATTTTTAAGGTAAAGGGGGATATTCTGATCAATAATCAGGTTGCTGTAATGGTGTCCGATGCTGCTTGATCCTTCGAAGTAGAAATGCTTGAAATAATTCTTACCAAAAATAGGATTGTTGCCTTTGATGGTGTAGGCATATTCTATCCGATCCCCTTTTCTGATGTCGTCTAATAACAGAAATGCATCATAGGTTCCACTATATATAAACTTGGAGAGGTCTTTTTCTGTTTGCAGTACTTTGAATTTGTGGGATTGCAATAAGTTTTTTGGCTGGTTGTTCCTCCAAAGAATGACTTTGTGAAAGATGAGTTTTTGATAGTCAGGTTCATAGGTAATTGTGATCTCTGATCCGTTTTGAACGCCGGCATCGGAAACAATCTCCCGGATAATACGCGTGTATTCTTCCTGTAAACCTACATGATTTTGGTTTTCGTAAAGGGAGATAAAATAACCATCAGATATGTCTTTATCCGGGGGAGTGGCTCCTTTGCTGTTGGTGTTAATGGTCCAGGATGGGACCTGTGACTGGATGGTAAAGTTTTTCCCCTGGCTGAAAGCCTGTGAAATGGAAATGATGCCTAAAAATACGATGATCATCGTTTTTAGGCATTTTTTAAGAAGTATGGAGCGCATTTATTTTGATTATATGTCGTAATTATTTGAAGGCGTTTAATCCGGTTACATCCATTCCGGTGATGAGCAGGTGAATGTCATGAGTACCCTCATAAGTAACTACAGATTCCAGGTTCATCATGTGTCTCATGATGGAATATTCACCGGTAATTCCCATACCACCTAACATTTGGCGGGCATTTCTGGCAATATCCAGTGCGATTTCCACACTGTTTCTTTTGGCCATGGAGATTTGTTCTGCAGTAGCGCGGTTTTCACTTTTCAGCACACCTAAACGCCAGACTAAAAGCTGCGCCTTGGTGATTTCTGTGACCATTTCGGCCAGTTTTTTTTGCTGAAGTTGGAATCCGCCAATAGGTTTGCCAAATTGCACACGTTCTTTGGAATAGCGTAGGGCGGTGTCATAACAATCCATAGCGGCACCTAATGCACCCCAGGCAATTCCGTATCGGGCCTGGTTGAGGCAGCCTAGTGGACCTTTTAGTCCTGTGATGTCAGGGAAAATATTTGCTTTAGGAACCTTTACATTGTCGAATACCAGTTCGCCGGTGGCTGAAGCCCTTAAACTCCATTTATTATGGGTTTCGGGAGTGCTAAATCCTTCCATACCTCGTTCTACGATCATGCCTCTGATTTTGCCGCTTTCATCTTTGGCCCAAACCACTGCGATGTCTGCAAATGGGGCATTGGAGATCCACATTTTAGCACCGTTTAAGAGGTAATGGTCTCCTTTATCCTTGATGTTGGTCACCATTCCGCCCGGATTTGATCCATGGTCTGGTTCTGTAAGTCCAAAGCAACCCATCAATTCACCTGTGGCTAATTTGGGTAGGTATTTTTTACGTTGTTCTTCAGTTCCGTAGGCGAAGATCGGATACATGACCAATGATCCTTGTACCGAAGCGGTAGACCTGATTCCGGAATCACCCCGTTCGATTTCCTGCATCAGGATGCCATAGGCGATATAATCCAATCCTGCTCCACCATATTCTACCGGTATGGTAGGACCAAAAGCGCCGATTTCGCCCAATCCTTTGATCAGGTGTTTCGGAAATTCTGCCCTTTGTGCATAATCCTCGATGATTGGGCTGACTTCTTTTTTTACCCAGTCTCTTGCGGAAGAACGGATCAACTTATGTTCATCGGTTAGTAATTCATCTAGCTGATAATAGTCTGGAGCTTCGTAAAGGTCTTTTTTGGCAGATTTGTTCATATTTCAGGAGATATTAGGTATTGTCGTTTGCCTTTTTTATGGCATCAGGCTTATTCAAAGTTAATGATTTCGAGGAATGAAGTTAATAATTTAAAGGAATGGCTGGTAATAACCGTTCAAAGAATTAATTTTGTGACATGAGCAATGCTAAAAGCTATATTCAAACTGTTGCGTTAAGAGATGTAAAATGTTATGGTTTTCATGGATATTATCCTGAGGAACATTTAACAGGAATTTATTTCATGGTAGATGTTGAAGTTACATTTATCCATACAGGTGATACAGAGAATTTGAATCATACTGTAAATTATGAAGTTCTGAACACGATTTTGTTGGAAGAGATGGCGAATACACAAAAGATGCTGGAGACGGTAGTCCGCAGAATTCTGGATCGTGTGCTGGATACCTATTCGTTTTTACGCAGTGGAAAAGTTGGGATCCGGAAATTAAGTCCGGCTATGCCTGGTCAGATCGGACATTCTTTTGTCGAGCTGAGTTACGTTGCGCCTGAATAATGACCGTAATTTTATGCTCATTTTATCCTTGTAATTATTTTTCCTAAAAAAGCCTAAACCTACATATAACCATGGAATACACTAAAATTACTGCAGAGCTGCTGGATTTAATCAAAGCAGCGGTGGGTGCAGAAAGTGTTTTTACTGATGAAGAGTCTTTGAGTATTTATTGTCATGATGAGACCGAAGATTTAAAATACTATCCGGAAGTGGTGGTAAAACCACGTAACACGGAAGCGGTTTCGGCATTGCTGAAACTTTGTAATCAATATACAATACCGGTTACCCCAAGAGGGGGTGGGACGGGTTTAAGTGGTGCTGCATTGCCTGTTTTTGGCGGGGTACTTTTATCTATGGAGCGCTTTAAAAACATTATCGAAATCGATACGGAGAATCTTCAGGCCATTGTAGAACCGGGAGTGATCACGCAAGAATTCATGGATGCAGTGTCTGCGAAAGGCTTGCTTTATCCAATTGACCCATCGAGTAAAGGTTCTTGTTTTATTGGTGGAAATGTGGCTCATGGTTCAGGCGGACCAAGGGTGGTCAAATACGGTACGATCAGAGAATATATCCTGAATCTGGAAGTGGTTTTGCCGACTGGTGAAATCATCTGGACAGGAGCGAATACGCTTAAATATGCTTCTGGTTATAACCTGACTCAGCTGATGATTGGTTCTGAAGGGACTTTGGCTGTGGTAACCAAGGTGGTGACGAAGTTGATTCCAAGGTCGGAGCAGAATGTGCTGATGCTGGCTTCTTTTGGAGGTAATGAAGAGGCTTGCGCTGCGGTATCTGCAATTTTTCGTGCGGAAGTGATTCCTTCTGCTTTGGAGTTTATGGAAAGAAAGGGAGTGGAATGGGTGATTGAATTCGACAACATCAAATTTGACCTTAAAGATGGAGTCAATGCTTTTCTTTTGATTGAGTTTGATGGCAACGATATGGACAGCATTTTCAAAGATTGTGAAAAGGTGAATGCAGTATTGGAGGAATTCGGTTGTACGGATGTACTTTTCGCGGATACGGCTCAGCAAAAGGAAGACCTATGGCGAATGAGGAGGGTGATGCCGGAATCGGTAAAGTCGAACTCTATTTATAAAGAAGAGGATACGGTGGTTCCAAGGGCTGCTTTGCCTCAATTGATCAATGGAATCAAGGAAATAGGTTCTAGATATGGTTTTGAAAGTGTGTGTTATGGACATGCTGGTGATGGAAACCTTCATGTGAACATTATCAAAGGAGGGATGAGCGATGAAGCATGGCACACTAAGTTGAAAGACGGTATTGTAGAGATTTTTGAGTTGACCAGTGCTTTAGGAGGTACAATTTCTGGTGAGCACGGAATTGGATTGGTACAAAAAGACTTTATGTCTATTAAATATTCGGAACTTCATTTGAACCTGATGAGGGGCATCAAAAAGGTGTTTGATCCTGCAGGTATTCTAAATCCGGGAAAGATTTTTTAAAGTTTTATAGAGCGTCTTGCCTTTTCAAAGGGAAGACGCTCATTTTTTAATTCTCGAGCAGCTGCTCAAATGAGATCATCTTTGCTTTTTCATCGTCAGGGATAGGTGAGGAGTTTTTGCTGATGTAATCAAAGGCCACGCAAACTGTTTTTCCTTTGCTGCAAATCACTTCTTCCCCATGAACCAGCTTTACCAGCAGGTATTCCAGATCGAAACTGCTGCTGCCTATTCTTGAGGTTCTTACATACATACTGATTTTATCCTCCGGGAATATTGGCGTTTGATAATCCAGTTCTGCTTTTGCAATGACCACTCCGGTTTTTTTCCAGTCCCATTTTACAGCCGTATTCCAATACTTTACTCTGGCAATTTCCATGTAAGTGAAGTACACTGCATTATTCACATGGCCCATCATGTCGAAATCTACAAAGCGTGTTTCAATCTGTGTTTTATACTTAAAACTGTCTAAATGATTGATGATGTCTGTCTTTTTGTCTGTTGTTTTTACTTTGTTGCGCCAAAATGTCTTGAAAATCATAAAATTTGGGTTTGGTATGAGTGTTGATTAAATCGAAGTATAAAATTAAAACTTAAATAAAAAGGAGAAATAAGCGATGACACTAGTAAAATTTAATAACAGAACCAGAAACACTGCACCTTATTTTAACAATGTATTTGATTCTTTGTTCAGTGAGGCGTTAAATAAAAATTTGACCATTAACAAAGTTCCCGGAGTTAATATCCTGGAAACAGAAGCAGATTATAAGATCGAATTGGCTGCTCCTGGTTTGACTAAAGAAGATTTTCAAATCAACCTGAAGAAAGATACTTTGTCTGTATGGGCAGAGAAAAAAGTGGCTGAGACTGAGGAGAAAAAAGATTATACACGCAAAGAGTTTGATTACTTCTCTTTTGCAAGATCATTCGTGTTGCCGGAAAGTGTTGATGCAGATAAGATTACTGCAGAGTATACCAATGGAATTTTAAATATCACGATTGGCAAGAAAGATGAATCACAATCTGCTGCTAAAGAGATAAAAGTTTCTTAATTAAGAAGCGGAAGTTTTTCATAATAAGTTTGGTTTAAGGTTGGGGGACGCAGCGAGAGCTGCGTCCTCTTTTTTTGCATAAAAAAAGCGTGTGCCTTTTGGACACACGCTGTAATATGATTTCCTGTACTCTTGTTTATGAGTAACCTAGAATTTTAAGCACTTGTTTACTGTTTTGCTCTTCTCCGAATACTTCAAAGTTGAAAGTTTCATCTCTGTTTCTACGGATAATTACGTGTTTAGGGCTTGGCAGTAAGCAATGGTGAATACCACCGTAACCGCTCAATACTTCCTGATAAGCTCCAGTATTGAAGAAGCCCAGGTATTGTACTTTACGTGTTTTTGGCATAAATACACTGTTCATATGCGCTTCCTGATTGTAATAATCCTGGCCATCGCAAGTGATTCCTCCTAAATTGACACGCTCATATTCCGCATCCCAGTTGTTGATAGGCAACAGAATGTATTTCTGGTTTAAAGCCCAAACGTCTGGAAGGTTGGTGATGAATGAACCATCTAACATCAACCATTTCTCTCTGTCGTTCTGTTGCTTGCGACCCAATACTTTGTATAAAATACCTGAAGCTTCAGCAACGGTGTATTTTCCAAATTCAGTAATGATATCCGGTTCTACCACATCGTGCTCTGCACAGATTTCTTTAATCCTTTTTACGATCTCATTCACCATGTACTCGTAATCGAAATCAAATACCAAAGAATCTTTGAATGGCATACCACCACCGATGTCTAAAGTATCGAGTTCAGGATTGATTTTTTTGAACTTGCAATATAAAGTCACATATTTCTCCAATTCGTTCCAGTAGTATGGAGAATCTGTAATACCTGAATTGATAAAGAAATGTAATAGTTTTACTCTGAAGTTAGGGTTTGCAGAGATTTTATTGTTGTAAAACTCGATTACATCTTCCAAACGAACGCCCAGTCTTGAAGTATAAAACTGTGAGTCTGGTTGTTCTTCCGCAGCGATACGAATACCCAGGTTACAAGGGGTATCTAATTCTACCTCATCATCAAAAAGGTTAAATTCCTCTTTGTTGTCCAATACTGGGATGATGTTTTTATACCCGTCGTGCAACATATCTATGATATATTGTTTGTACTGATAAGTTTTAAATCCATTACAGATTACAGTAATGTCTTTAGTAAGGGCACCTTTTTTCTCCAATGCCTCAATCATAGGCATATCAAATGCTGATGAGGTTTCCAGGTGAATGCCATTCTTTAAGGCTTCTTCAACAATGTGCCTGAAGTGCGAACTTTTAGTACAGTAACAATACTTATAGTCCCCACGGTAATTGTTCTTGATGATAGCCGTTTGAAATAATAATTTGGCTTGTTGGATTTTCTTAGTTATCATTGGAAGATAAGTGAAACGTAATGGCGTACCATAGGTTTCAATCATTTCCATCAGATTGAGATCTTGAAAATACAATTCGTCGTCTATAACGCTGTAACCTTCCTGAGGGAAACCAACACTTAGATCAAGAAATTCGGAGTAACTCTGCATTTTTTATATTTTTGAACAATTATTTAAAGGGGTAGCTAATTAAATGAGTTAATTTTCGGCTCAAAGATAAACACTTTATAAAATACACTTGTATTTTTTTTTATGACTAAGACTTTAAAAATTATTGAGGTAAAATCCGAGATAGGCGCCGGTACACGGGGAGCCAGTTTAGGAGTGGATGCAATTAAGATTGCGGCGTTGGATTTTGGGAGTAGATTTTTCAAGAAACATAAATCTGTAGAAGTACCAAATGAGAACCATTTGTTGCTTGAAGGTACCGGGAGCCCATATGCAAAGCGGATTTCCGGGATATTGACCATGGTAGAGCGGGTGAGTGATCAGGTGCGTGCTACGCTGGAAGAAAAGGAGTTTCCAGTAGTTTTGGCTGGTGATCATAGTACGGCAGCGGGAACGATTGCGGGGATAAAAGCTGCTTTTCCAAAGTCGAAATTAGGGGTGATCTGGATTGATGCGCATTCAGATATGCACTCTCCATACACTACACCGTCGGGAAATATGCACGGTATGCCGCTTGCGATGTCACTTGACGAAGATAATCTGGAGTCGAAAGTGAATAAGCTGGATCAAGAAACCATCAACTACTGGTATCAGTTAAAAAACGTTGGAAATATCGCACCTAAGATTAATTATCGCGATCTTGTGCTGATTTCTGCGCGGGATATGGAGAAGCCGGAAGAATACTTGCTGAAGAAAAATAAAGTCAAGATCTTTACGACTGCGGATGTCCGGAAAAGAGGAGTAGAACGGACAGTGATTGATACCCTGGTGTATCTTGATCATTGTGATCTCATTTATGTGTCATTTGACGTAGATTCTATGGATCCTACGGCATCCAGAGGGACGGGGACACCAGTTGCTCAGGGCTTGACAGAAAGAGAAGCAGGTAAGCTGATGTCGGGTTTAATCACCAATCAAAAAGTATGCTGCTTCGAGATTGTGGAAGTGAATCCAACTCTCGACAGAGAGAATCAAATGGCAGAACATGCCTTTGAAATTTTAATTAAAGCGACGAACGCTTTTAGAAACGAGTAAATTATGAATATCGAACAACATATCACCAAAGCAACAATCGCTGCGGTAAAGCATTTATACGGTCAGGATCTTCCTGAAAATCAAGTCAGTTTACAGGATACCAGAGCAGAGTTTGAAGGTCAGATCACAATTGTGGTGTTTCCTGTCGTGCGTTTCTCCAAAAAATCTCCGGAAGTAACAGCTACAGAACTTGGTGAGTATCTGGTAGAAAACATTGAAGAAGTTACGGCATTTAACGTGATTAAAGGTTTCCTTAATTTATCTGTTGCAGATAGTTATTGGTTAAATCTATTCAATCAGGAGTTGTTGAGTCCAGAATTTGGTAAAATAGCATCAAATGGTAAAAAAGTAATGGTAGAATATTCTTCGCCAAATACTAATAAACCATTGCATTTAGGACACGTTAGAAACAACCTGTTGGGTTATTCGGTGGCTGAATTGCTGAAAGCAAGCGGTCATGAGGTAATCAAAGTGAATTTGGTGAACGATCGTGGGATTCATATCTGTAAGTCGATGTTGGCCTGGCAGAAATGGGGCAATGGCGAAACACCTGAAAGTTCAGGTTTAAAAGGGGATCATTTGGTAGGTAAATACTATGTGATCTTTGATAAAGAGTATAAAAAAGAAATTGAGGCTTTAAAAGCGGCTGGTCAGACAGAGGAAGAAGCAAAAAAGAATGCGCCTTTAATGTTGGAGGCACAGAAAATGTTGCAAGACTGGGAAGCTGGTGATGACGCGGTCATCACGCTTTGGAAAACCATGAATAGCTGGGTGTATGCCGGTTTTGAAGTGAGTTATAAAAACCTTGGTGTTGATTTTGATAAATACTATTACGAGAGTAATACTTACCTTTTAGGAAAAGGAACGGTAGAAGAAGGCCTTGAAAAAGGGGTGTTCTTTAAAAAACCGGATGGATCTGTATGGATTGATTTAACTGCTGATGGATTAGATCAGAAATTGGTATTGCGTGCTGATGGTACTTCGGTATATATCACTCAGGATTTGGGTACTGCTCAAATGAAGCATGATGATTTCGGAATGGATGAGTCTATTTACGTGGTTGGAAATGAGCAGGATTATCACTTTAAGGTGTTGTTCCTGATTCTGGAGAAATTGGGTAAAAGCTGGGCAAAAGGATTACATCATTTGTCGTACGGCATGGTAGATCTGCCTAGTGGTAAGATGAAGTCCAGAGAAGGTACGGTTGTAGATGCGGATGATCTTGTTGCAGAGATGATCGAAACAGCGAAACAAAAAACAGAAGCATTAGGAAAAGTTAACGACTTCAGTGAAGAAGAGAAAAGCGCTCTATATTATAACATTGGTTTAGGTGCTTTAAAATACTTCTTATTGAAAGTTGAGCCTAAGAAACGTTTGTTATTCGATCCTTCGGAGTCTATCGATTTTCAGGGAAATACAGGGCCGTTTATTCAGTATACCCATGCGCGTATCAAATCGCTTTTAAACAAAGCAGGTTATGATGCTGCTAAAGGTGCTGCTGAAGTCGCAATCTCTGATACGGAACGCGATATGATCATGTTATTGGCGAAGTATCCAGCCGAAATTGCTGCTGCGGCTAAGGTATTTAGTCCGGCGAGTCTGGCGAATTACCTGTATGAGGTAGCTAAAATGTTCAATAAATTCTACCATGAGGTTCCACCGATTGTGAAAGAAGAAGATGAGGCTGTGAAACATCACCGTTTAAACCTGAGTGCAGTTACGGCTGGTATTCTTAAATCAGGTATGAAAATTTTAGGTATAACTGTTCCGGAAAGAATGTAGTTTTTTCCTGATTTACGATGAAAAAGGTCCTGAGCGTTATGTTCAGGACCTTTTCTTTTTAGCCGGTTTATTCTTCTACATTGAGTTTTTGCCTACTAGCGTATTCGTACACCTGGTTGATTCTTGGTTGAAAAACCCAGGCGCCTATCAGCGGATAAAGAATGCTGAGGTCGCTCAGGTCGAAGTCGCTTTTTGAGACAGGTCTCTGTAATTCTACTTCTTTTAAGGTTCTTATCATACGATACATGGACTTGAAAAGACAGATGATGGGGTATAGGAGGATCAGTCCAATAAAGGCCAGCAGCTCAAAAAAACCGGATCCGCCATTTCCATTGATTTCTCGGAGTAGCGTGATTGTTAAGAGAAAAAATGGTGGAAAAAAGGTAAAACCCATTTCCCATTTGAACTTTTTAATGTTCATGGTGATGGCAGATGGTAAAAGTGGCTGAAGGTTAATAGTTGTGAAGTACAACCAGCCACATATCAAAGACAACGTGTAGATCCAATAACATAGTTCTACCCAATAATAATCTCCATTAGGATTCCCAAAGGAAAAGAAAAAGTATTCTAATGCCCTGGGTGCGACAAGTAAAGCAAAGAACTGCCAATGTTTTAATCCAAGTATCCAACCCGCGTTTGTATTTGGTTCCATTTTAGATAGCTATGGCGATTTAAGGAGATTTCTTTTGGTTATTTTTGAACGCCTGTTGAAGTAGCCACGTTTTTCTTTTTTCGGAAGGAAGCGAAGGTCATGGGACTTTTTTCTGGTCTTTCATCACCCAATAATACTCCCCATTGTTTAAACATGACGGTTCTGTCGAAAATTACTTTTAATACCGCAATGATCGGCATGGAAAGGAACATTCCTGATACGCCTGCTATACTTCCACCTATGACGACTCCTAGAATGGCGAATAATGCGTTGATTTTTACTTTTGAACCTACGATTCTAGGCATCAGGATATTGTTGTCTAAAAACTGAACTACAGCGATTACTGCAAGAACGGTGATTACGGGCCATAATTCTGTAGAGGAAGTAAGGGTCAGTAAAACACCGATGATGTTTCCTATTAATGCTCCAACATAAGGAATCAGGTTAAGGATGGCAAAGATGACACCGATCAATAGTGCGTGTTTAATCCCTACAAGTAACAAGATCCCCCCAAGTAAAACGGTCATATAGGTCACCTGAATCAGTAGACCTACCAGATAGTTTTTGATGATGGATTCTGTTTCATAAATGGCTTCTTTAACCTTAGGGTGATGGTCTGATTTGAACCACATAAATACGAAGCGCAATAAGATGTCTTTGTAGAATAGCATCAGGTAGATGTAAATAGGCAAAAGGCCTACAAATACAAATAATGAACTCAAGGTTACTGCGGCACCACTAGCAGCTTTTCCAGCCATGGCAAGTAGATCATCACTTTTCTTGGTAATGAATTTCATTTGATCTCCGGTAGAGATGTGGCTGATGTTGCCGAACCATTCACTAAGTGATTTTAAATGCGTATTTACATTGGATTTGATCTGTGGGAAGTCGTTTGCCAGAACTGCAATCTGTGCAGAAAAGAACCAGACAATGGAGCCAACAAATATCACCACCAATAGTATGGGTAAAATGATGGCCGCTATTTCCGGGAATTTGTATTTTCTTAGAAACCGGAACACTGGAAGTAACATAATGCTGATGAAAAAAGCCATGATCACGGGCATGATGATGTCTTTGCCTATGACAAGTATAGCTCCTACGAGTACAATTCCGAGTAATTCAATGGATCTTTTAACGGTTAGAGGGATGTCTTTCATAAGGTATCGCGCGAAATAAATAGACCACATCAAGGCTAAAACTTCAGATTTGCCCTAAAATTGATGGGTCAGGATGGAACTAATTGTAGTTTATTTGTTTTTTCAAAAACTAAACACGGTAAGGTATGAAATGTTTGGCTAGTTTTGTAAATAATCAAAACACAGAATATTTCTTCTTATGATCAGTAATGAAACTATAGTCGCCTTATCTACTCCCCAAGGAATCGGTGCGATCGGTGTAATTCGTCTTTCAGGTAAGGATGCAATCACGATTACGAACTCCGTTTTTAGTAAGGATTTGCTAAAACAAGATTCCCATACTTTACACTTTGGCCTGATCAAAGATGGTGATGTGGTGATTGATGAGGTGGTAGTTGCGCTATTTGTAGCTCCAAAGTCTTATACCAAGGAAAATGTGGTGGAAATTAGCTGCCATGGTTCAAATTATATCATTCAGCAGATCATTTCTTTGTTGATTAGAAAAGGTGCTTCTGCAGCGAAACCAGGAGAATTTACTTTAAGGGCGTTTTTAAACGGTTCTCTAGATTTATCACAAGCTGAAGCGGTGGCAGATTTGATTTCTTCGGACTCTCAGGCAGCACATAGTGTAGCGATGAACCAGTTGAGAGGTGGTTTCAGTACGGAATTGAATGTGTTGAGAGAACAATTGATTCATTTTGCTTCGATGATTGAGCTGGAACTTGATTTCGCTGAAGAGGATGTAGAGTTTGCCAATAGGGATCAATTACAGGATTTGATCAATAAGATCAATTTGGTGATCAATAAATTGATCCGTTCTTTTGAGTTGGGGAATGTGATTAAGGAAGGTATCAATACCGTAATCGCTGGTAGACCAAATGCTGGAAAATCGACTTTGTTGAACGCGTTGCTGAATGAAGATCGTGCGATTGTAAGTGAGATTGCAGGTACTACCCGTGATACGATTGAAGAGGTTTTGAATATCAATGGGATTAATTTCAGATTGATTGATACTGCAGGGATCAGAGAAGCGACGGATACGATTGAAGCAATAGGGGTAGAGAAGACGATGCAGAAGATTAGTCAGTCTGCTGTGTTGGTTTATTTGTTTGATGTGGTGAATCTTTCAGCGAGCGAAATTAGAGAGGATATCAAGAGTTTGCATAAACCAGGGATTGCTTTTATCGCAGTTGCGAATAAAATCGATCTTTCATTTACAGATAGGGTGAAGGAATTAGGTTTGCCTTCTGATATTAACTTTATTTCTATTTCAGCGAAAGAAAATCAACAGATTGAGGAGTTGAAACAGTTGTTGTATGATACTGCGGTAGGTGATAAGCTTTCTACGAACCATACGATGGTGACTAATATTAGACATGTAGAGGCTTTGCAGAGAACCAGGACGGCTTTGGATAGTGTGATCAGAGGGTTAAATAATCCGGTTACTTCGGACTTTTTAGCGATGGATATTAAGCAAGCGCTTTATTATCTGGGAGAGATTACCGGGCAGGTGACTACGGATGATTTGTTGGAAAATATATTTAGTAAGTTTTGTATCGGGAAATAATCGGTGATAACTACCACATAATTACGACAAGAATCGACAAGTAAGTTGCTTATTGTTAATAAGTTATGTGTATTTCTTTTGTCCATATCTTTGGATTTATGCTTTTGTTTTTCTGACTTTTGTAACGCATTTGTAGCTTTTTTCTCCTAAAAAATCAGTTGTAAAAATCATCTGGTAAATTATGGCGACTAAGGACATCTAATGACATTTAATAACACTTATCGACGCTTAATGACACTTAAAATGGCGAGATAACTGCGGGTGTTTTTGGATGAAATTAGGTCAAAAGTGACCGTGCTTTATACTAAAAGCAACAAAAGGATGAGTTCGAACATTAAGGTAAAAAGGATTTGCGAATTCTGCGGAAATTCCTTCTTGGCGAAAACTACGGTAACTAGATTTTGCAGCCATATATGCAACAGCAGATACGGAAAACGAAAGGCGAGAGAATTGAAAATTGAGGCTTCTGAAAAGGAAGTTGTAGAGACTATAGTAGCGGCCACTGGGAGTACAGTAGTCGCCGAATTCTTAACGGTAAAGGACGCTGCCGGATTATTGAATACTTCTGTCAGAAGTATATATAACATCATTCAAAGTGGTAGGATAAAAGCCATTCGGTTCACGCCTCGAAAAACACTGATTAAACGTGCTGATCTTGATCAGATGTTGGTGCTTCCGGAATTCCAGGTGCCTGTGCTGAAGGCACGTAAAAAAATCCTCATCCTAAATATTGTTATTCCATGGCTGAGGCCCAGGAAGAACTCAATTTTTCTGAAAAAACATTGTTGAGCTTGCTTAAGAAGAATAATATTCCTCAGTATCGGAACGGGAAGTTTAGCTATGTTTTAAAGTCTGATCTAAATAAATTTTCAAACCAAAACGATTAAGTTATGGCTAAAGTGAAAATGAGAACTATCGTGAATAACAGAAAAAGCATCGTGCTTGATTATTCACCACCACTCAGAAATCCTGCTTCCGGTAAGCTCCACCGGTTTGAAACCCTTAAATTATATATTTATGATGATCCAGTTGACCAGTGGGAGCGGCAGCATAATAAGGAAACGATGATCCTGGCCCGTACCGTTTGTGCACAGCGCCAACTGGATATTCAAAACCGTAGATTTGGCTTTCTTTCAGATGCTGTAAGAGATTCCAGTTTCATTGATTTTTTCAAAATAGAAACCCGTAAAAAGCAACAATCGCTTTCAGATGACTGGGCTATGGGTTTGAGATACTTTATCGCTTTTGCGGGTCATGATCTGAAATTTCCTGAAGTCAATGACTATTTGTGCGAAGATTACAAAATCTACTTACTTAGTGGCCCCGGAATTAGCAGGACAGGAAAGCCAATCAAGAGAAATACGGCTGTTTGTTATTATGCGAAGTTGAGGCATGTTTTAAGAATTGCCTATAAAAAGGTAATATTCAGGGGATGCAGCGCTATAGTAAAGACATACAGAGCAATCAAATAGTGTTGAATGACCAGTTGAAGTACAATTACGCTGGAAACCAATTAACCTCTGTGGTAGATAGCAGTAACAATACTTCTGCAGCTTTTCAGCTACCGGGAACAACCGCTTATGGCTATGATGTAAATGGTAATATGACATCTAGAATCAATACAGTGAATACCGGGAATAACATTTCCAGCATCTCTTATAACTATCTGAATCTTCCTTCAACAATGACTGCAGGAGGAAATGCGATTAGCTATACCTATGATGCATCAGGTATTAAATTACGTAAAGTAGTTGGTTCTTCGGTTTTGAATGAATATATTGGAGGTATTCAATATGAGCAGGGAGTATTGAAATACCTACAGACTTCTGAAGGACGTGTAGTGAGAAATAGTGATACAGACTACAAGTATGAATATACTTTAGCAGATCATTTGGGAAATGGTAGATTGTACTTTGATATTAACGGCAGCCAGGCAAGAAAGATCCAGGAAACAAATTATTATCCTTTTGGACTGGATATACAGGAAACAATTATAGGGATTGAAAACAAATACCAGTATAACGGAAAGGAGAAGCAGGATCAGGAAAAGATGTACGATTACGGCGCTAGGCTCTATGACCCGGTGATTGGGCGATTCAACGTAATAGATCGGTTTGCGGAAAAATATTATACCATGACTCCATACCAATATGGTGGTAATAATCCAATAAGTACAATTGACATTAACGGGGATAGTTTGTGGGTTACTCACCGGACTGGGTTTTTGGGATTAGGTGGTAAAGAGACACTCAGATACGAAGTTGGAAATTATTATAACAAGGACGGTTCTGCCTATGAGGGTAAAGTGAATGGATTTCTAAAGCAAACATCATCTGCTTTAAGTGATTTATCACAAACAGATGAAGGTGGTTCCCTTGTATCATCTTTAGTCGGATCAGATAATAATTTTACAATAGTTAAAGGTACTAATAGCTTTTCTGCATCTAATGTTATTGCAGCAGGAGCTAATTTAACTGAATATCAAACTGCTACAGGAAATACGCGCGGTTCTACTGGATCTGGGGGGATTATTAGTTTTGATCCCAGTACCACTACAAGTTCAATGAATACAGCTGGTAATACAAACCGACCATCGTATATAGGACTGGGCCATGAAATGGCTCACGGAAGAGATGCTAATTTTGGAGTTTTACATTTCTCAAATGATTATACTGGTGGAACAGGGGTTACCTACCAATCTCAATTTATGGGATTAAAGAAAAGTGAATGGAGAGCTGCATACTATGAGAATCTAATAAGGGGTCAGGCGGGTGTGCCATTAAGAACTCATTATGGATTATCTAATGATGTTAATACAGGTACAAGCCAAGGCCTAGGTCCTAGATTATTAGATGTAAATAATAGACCTATAAATTATTATAAATAATATGAAATACACATTGTTTGTCTTGTTCCTTTTAACTGTTAATGCATACGGTCAGGAACTATCCTTTATAAAGGATAAGAAATTCTCTGGTTATATTGTTGCAAAGGAACGTTTCGTTTTTAAAAGTGTAGAAAATCAAGATGCGAGATATACGCCATCAATAGATGATGTTAGAAAGGCAGAAAGGATATTGTCATGTAATGAGAAGTATTTGAAAGATAATCAGTCAAGTAAATTGCCTGATTATCCTGTTATTTACAAAAGTATTCGAAGGTATATAAGGCAGTACGTAGGTTTTATTGATAAATCGGGAGATCATATTATATGGATTATTCTTATTTCCAAAAAGAAAGCTGAACATGATAAAGTTGGCCGAGATATCATTCAGGCAGAGGATGGCGCAAGTAATTATTGGTCTGTTTGTATTAACATCACGAAGGGCTATATATTTGACATGAGAATAAATGGTATTGGATAACTAAGTATAGTTTATGCTTTTGTTTCTGTACCTGCAAGTTGTGTTTTTGTACGTACAGCCCTCCTTCGTCAGGTCTGGCCTACAAAAACCTGCTTGCCTTCGCTTGGGCGAAGGAAGGAAACCCTGCGCAACTTAGAGTTTTAATGCAATGGCTTAGCTTTCTGGCTATTACTTCCCTTTTAAGAGTTCGTTCTTTTCCCTTTCGGCCTGCAGGAGGCGTTCATAAAGTTCCATTACCTTATCCAGCGGGTTAAAAGTACACTGGTAGTTGAAATAGCTCTGATCGTGGAAGTAGTTGATGATTGCATCCTCAGTAAAGCTCTTGATGGCCTGGGGCGTAACCCCTAAGGCCTTTGCAACCTTGCCAAGTGTTTCCTCTTCCATGCTCTCGCTCTGCTCGATCTTATAAATCGTCTGCTGGCTGACGCCCATCTCCATTGCGAGGTGATCCTGTTTAATTCCCCTGATCTCACGGATCCGGCTGATCTTTCTGCCAATATGAATTGTTTCTACCATAATGTTTAGTTAAGGCCGCTATAAAGTAGCAATGTTGTTGTTGAAAAAATCCTTAAACTTCTTTTTGGTGAGCATGGTGTCAATGATCTTGAATACCACCGTTCGGTCTTCTTCATCGAGCTGGTTGATCAGGTTGACCTGTTCAAAATTGGGTTTGTCCTGAATGGTAACATCTGAAGGCTGATTGTCGAAATGCACCACCGGGTCAATGGTGATGCCGAAGTATCCGGCAAAGCGTTCCAGTTCATCAATAGCAATATCATGTGTATTGTTCTCCACCTTATTATAGCTAGTTAGGAAAAGATTACAGTAAGGTGTTCATAATAATTTAAATTGTATTTTGGTGTCAATGAATTGTGCTTTGGTTTTTATCATTACCTCAGATTGTAAATTGTTTATAAATTAGTTTATGATTTTTTTTGAAAAATTATTTAGTAGAAGTAAAATAGAGAAATGGGAATTAGCTCTAATGAGTAATGTACTTATAAAGCTTCCTGAAAAGTACTCCTGCTTAACGACTCAAATTAGAGATGGTCTATTTAGAGGGGTGCTTTTAGGTGTAAGTGACATACCAAATTATGTTGCATTTACTTTCAATTCTGAAGTATTAAAGAAATACGATAAGGTAGATGATGTAGATTATAAACTCACTAATATAAAAGTATATGATAATAAAATGTCTAATTTCTTACCATATGAAATTTATCTTTCAAGCGGCACAATTAGCGGATATTCATTGGGAGGAGGGAAAAAACATGATCTCGACCTAAGTAAAATAGACGTTGTAGAATTCAAAATGGAAATTTTAAATGGATCAGATTATGAAAGAATTTTGACGATTTTAAATACTTATGAACAACATTTGTTAAATCCATCCAATGTTTATTCAGTTTTTGTAGATAATAATGAGTATTTTCATATTGGTGATTCAGAAGACGGAGACTTTTTCTGTATAGACATTAATAAAAATGTTTATAAAATTACTCATGATCCATTAGAGGTTATTGCACTTAATATGCAATTAATCGATTTTTTTACTAATAAAAATAATGGTCATGAATCGTGAAATTTTAAATCTGAATTTTTTTGGGGATATGATGCTTGTTATAAGTCAGTTTGTTTTTTAATAATGTAACCCCTCCTAAAAATCGGACTGTGTAAAAGGCGAAAATTTGTAACTTTGACCTCCCCCAACTTTAGGACAATGTAAATTCGAAAATCAGGGCTTTAATTTGCTTTTTTTCCACATCTGCTGAGGTGTTAATCCTCCTAAAGAACTGTGAGGTCTAAAGGTATTATATTCTGTTCTCCAGGCTTCAACTTTTTCAACGCCATCTTCCATCGATAAGAACCGGTTAGTGTTTAGGCATTCATCGCGGAAGCTTCCATTAAAAGACTCAATATACGCATTATCTGTAGGTTTTCCAGGCCTTGAGAAATCAAGTATGACCTGATTTTCGTAAGCCCATCTATCCAACACTTTGGAGATAAATTCACTACCATTATCTACCCTGATTTTTTAGGAATGGTGTTGAATTCCTCCTTTAATCTTTCCAATACGGTCACTACTTGCTCCCCTTTAATACCTTACTCGGGGTAACATCAAGGCAAAATCTTGTATAGTTATCCACTATAGTTAAGGATCTGAATTTCCGCCCGTCAAAGAGCTGATCGGACACAAAATCCATACTCCAGCATTCATGTAAATGCGAGGGCGCTACTCTTTCTAAACGATGGGCACCGGCTCTGTTTCTTCTAGGTCTTTTGCTGCGCAGGTTCAACCCTTCAAGCTTATAAAGCCTATATACTCTATTGTAACTGTCCTTAAATCCTTCCCGTCGAAGCAATATAAAAATTCTTTCGCTGCCATATCTGACTCGGGTTGCTGCAATTTCCTTCATCCGCATTCTGATCAGTTGATCATCCCGGCCTATCTTTTTGTAATACCACATCTAGCGACAAAATTTGGTGACCGCACAAGCCCGATGCACAGAAACTTTGTAACCAGCCACTAAAGCTTCGGCCAGCCCCTTCAACTGGGCTGGCCTTAAAGCTTTTTTTGAGTATATCCTGCAGCATATGTTTGTCCAGACTTAAATCGGCTACCAATTGTTTCAGTTTAGTGTTTTCATCCTCCAACTGCCGCAAACGTCTAAGTTCTGTAACACCCAGACCTCCAAATTTCTTTTTCCAATTGTAATAAGTCGCCTGGTGAATTCCCATTTTGCGACATACCTCCTCAACGGAGACTCCAGTTTCTGCCTGTTGCAATGCAAAGGCAATCTGCGATTCTGTAAATTTGCTCTTTTTCATCTCAATTACTGTATGTTTAAGTTAAGTAATTGCAGATTTTTTCGAATTCTCGGATGTCTGGTTTTTCGCGGGGAGGTCAAGTGTAAGGTTTCCTTAAAATCAGATCATTCAAAAATAGAATTAAGTTGCTAATTTCCTGCATCAAATCTGGTTGTATTTTAAATACTAGGTGCTTGATGTCATCATCCTCAGGGCATCAAAACTTAGAAAGCTTACAACATAACTTCACTCTGTATTTTGCTGCCCTTGCCTCCTGTTGTCCCTTCACTGTTTTTTTTCGAGGCTATCTTTGCTGTTACGGATGATCTAACGAACAAACACGACCTTTCATAGCACTGCTCCTTGCAAAAAACAAGCAGCAATAACAGTCGAAAAACAAGGTTGTTGGATGAAAGTCAAATCTATATCTTTGGTAGAGGACGTTCTTTATAGCACTGAAAACGTGCAGCTGACAAAGTTTGGAAACGGCTAAAAAATTTGGTAGCCTGTACGATTATGGGAGAAGGTTCTATGACCCGGGGATAGGCAGATGGAAGGTGATTGATGCATTGGCTGAAAAGGCCAGAAGATAGTCACCTTATGTGTATGGTAATGACAATCCGGCGCACTTTATCGATGCTGATGGAATGTTGTCTCAGTCGTTCCTAGATGATATTTGGGATAAACCTTCAGAAAGTGGGACGACAAGGACTAATAATGGGAACGCAGGTTTTTCGGACGGCAATGGTGATAATGTCGTAGATCAACAACAAGATCTTACTAAGCCCCAGAGAGGAGATAAAGTGTATGAGCAGGGATCCTCGTTCTTGGCGAGATTTTGGTATGCCATTCAGCCACGAATATGGACAGACCCAGAGTCTGGTTTTAGATATAAGGTAGATGCAGATGGAAAAATTGAAGGATATACTCCATATGGAAGAGTTGGAGGTTTGGAATTCCTTTCTGGAGGAGGAGCATCTTCATTTCTAAAATACAATCCTGCGAAATTAAAAACATTGATATCTACTGAGAAAGAAGGCCAGTCCGTGGAAAAGGTAGCTTCAATTGCAGAAAAAATGAAAGCAAATGATCCGTATGTTTTTGCGGAGCCTATTTACACATATGTACATAAAGGAAAAACATACATTCTTGATGCACATAACAGGATTAAAGCTGCAATTCAAAATAATCAGACCATAAATGTAGTACAACTAAACGCAGTAGAAGCAATGAAAATATTTAAAAGTAAAGTTCAGGAAATACAAAAAAGATTATTCTAATGGAGAATTATTTAAACGAAATTTTAATTGAGTACGTAAATTTTATAGAAGAATATAAAAGCCTTATAAAATGTCAAAATAAATCGGAAGATGATTTTATCAGTATTAAAAATGGTGAAATTGGTAGTTATAGTTTTTTTTATCATGGTGCTGGCTGTAGGCTAGAAAAAGATGGTATCATCTGTGAATTTGATTTTTTACCTGAAAACGATTTCCCCATTAAATTTTCCAGCTGGAAAATGTACGAATTTATTAAAACTAACGAGAGGTGGAATAAATTAAAATTTAGTTTGGACGATGTTCATACGGGTTTACTAAAACTGGTTGAAACGAAAAGATTAGTTCTTCTGGAGATTAATGGAGTTAGCTTCCCTATTTTTCAGGTTAAGGTTTGAATAGTTATTTGAGTCATATAAATCAAAGATGATAAGAAGTAGGAGGTTGAAGCTGCAAGGTGAGTTTTATAGAGATATTTATAGTATAAATGATGTATTTGCAAAATGAACAGTTTAGCACTAACCTAATTCTAGGTAGAACTGTTGAACAATGGCTTGGTTATAAACTAGAGGATGGTTATATCGTTTAAAGATGGATAAGCATTGAGAAAGAAAGTAGTGATGAATATAGTGTTGCTTATATTGAATCTTTTGATGAGGAAGCGAACATTTCCTTGATATTTACGAGTTTTCGACTTTGGATCCGGATGAACCGCTTGGGATTGTCACTACGTTTTCTACTGTAGACGACGCTATAAGTTTTTCGTCAGATGAATATGGCGCTAAAATGGATAGCACTTTGAAAGTGCTGGGATGATACAAGAGGAGTATCGTACTTATTTAAGCGAACAAAATTAATATAAGGCCGATTATTTATGTATATTTCAATCTCAAATTCCAACAAAAAAATATTTCTAGGTGATTATTGATAGTTAGTTTTTGTTTGCACTATTTTGTTTCTCAGCTTTCATAACTGTCTAATTTATAATGTTGTTTTATGTTCTGTATTGATGAGTTTAGAAATTATTTGACAATCAGGCATAATTGTAACTAGCAACTGGAGTTGCTCCTTTTGGCTAGAGACTGTTTTCGAGAATTGAAACCAAGGTTCCTGCAGAACCTTGGTGGATATAAAATAAACTCGGAATTATGTAAAATTATTTTATCATCTTTCTATAGGTTTGTATGGTCATGAAAAGTAAAGCTATCTTTCTGCTAGTTATATTTTTGCTCAACACTGTTGTGGGGTTTGGCTGCGCCTTAGGAATGGAAGTTGATTTTCATGATCCGCACCATTCTTATAAAGTGGATAATCATTCAGACAAAGATCATGAACATCATCATGCAATAGGAAAAAGTACTCAAATTTCTGGTCAACATGTTTCACAGGAAGACCTTTGCTGCAAAAGCCTAGTCAATGATTTAATAATTCAGAGTAAGCAAATTCCAGAAAGTATTAAGTTTCAGGCGCCTGTTCCTATAATATCCCTGCCTGATTTTTCTCATTCTTTATTAGCTCCTCTAGCCAGTGTTAAGCTGGCTCAAAGTGTCTATGCTGATCATAGAGAAAGACCACCTAATCAGGACATTCGTATAGCTATTCAAAGTTTTCAGATATAGAATTTATTGTTTTTGTTAAATAGCTAGTTTACTGCTTTTAACGTACATATATGTATTGACATAGTTATAGCTATGTCTAAAAAATAGTATAAACATTAAATTATTACTTCATGAAAAAGATATTGTTCGTAGTTGCTTTAGTTGCAACTTTATGGATCAAACCTGGTTTTGCTCAGAATAGCCAGACAAAAGCTTTATTGACTTCTTATTACGACATTAAAAATGCTTTAGTGAATTCTGATGCTGGCTTAGCCTCATCAAAAGCAACTAAGTTTGCTGAAGTTCTGAATAGTATGGATAGGAGATTATTGTCCCAGGAAGAAATGAAGGCTTTTATGGGCTTTCAGGATAAACTTGGATTTGATGCCAAACAGATCTCAGAAACTAAAGATCTTTCCCTCCAACGGGAACAGTTTGCTAATTTTTCAGCCAACCTCTTTAAATTGGCAAGAGTTGTAAAGCTTAGCGAAGAGCCGGTTTATTATGATTATTGTCCGATGAAAAAGAGCTATTGGCTTTCGGATAATGCGGCAATTAAAAACCCTTATTTCGGTAAACAAATGTTAACCTGTGGGACGGTTAAGGAAACTTTAAAGTGATTCTTTTTGTTGATTGTTTAGCGCGTCCCTATACATGGGCTTCCGGCTGTATCATTAACGTCCATTTTAATAATTAATTCTACTTGAGGATATGAGAAAGATCTTTTATTCCTGAAGTAGGTAACACCTTTTAAAATAATGAAAATATCATGAAAATATCAATTTATAGCCTGGCTTTTTCTTTACTATTTCTAGCTGCTTGTTCTAGTAGTAGTAATAAAAACCAAAATGACATTACCTCTGAGGCTACAGTAAGTAAGGATGCAGGCCCGGAATCGCCTGTAAAAACTGCAGCTACTACAGAACTATTAAATTCCTACCTCAAATTAAAAAATGCATTTACTACTGATAATGATAAGGAGGCCGCAGAAGCAGGAAATGAAATGGTCGCAGGTTTTACTTCTTTTGATATAGAATCTTTAACTCCAGAACAAAGTAAAGCCTATACAGATATAAAAGATGATGCTAAGGAGCATGCAGAACATATTGCTGCAAATGTCGGAAATATTAAGCATCAGCGTGAGCACTTTGATATATTGAGTAAAGACATGTACGACCTTGTTAAACTACTTGGAGCTAATCGACCCTTATATGTTGATCAGTGTCCAATGTATAATGACAATAAGGGGGCAATCTGGTTGACTGAAGTCCGGGAAATCAAAAATCCTTATCTTGGAAAAGGGATGCCAACTTGTGGTTCTGTTAAGGAGGAATTAAAATAGTAGTCATGAAAGGTATAAATAAGATACTTCCTGGATTGCTGGTAATCCTGGTAATTGTCCAGTTTGTACATCCTGCCCACAATAAAAGTGGGCAGGATATGCCAAATGATATTTCTAAAGTTGTAGACATGCCAAATGATGTACAGGGCATCCTGAAGAAAGCTTGTTATGATTGTCATAGCAACAATACAAATTATCCCTGGTATACCAATGTACAGCCTGTACACTGGTATATGAATTACCATATACAATCTGGTAAAAAAGAACTGAATTTTAATGAATTTGGATCCTATAAGCGAAGGAGACAACAGAGTAAATTACGCGCTATAGAGAATAGTTTAAAAGAAAATAAAATGCCTTTGTTTTCCTATACCCTGATTCATAAAAATGCCATTTTGAGCGATGCGGAGAAATTGAAAATCATCAACTGGGTTCAAAATTCAAAGGATAGTCTAACCAAAAGGAATCTTAACTAACCCTTAATCACTAAAGGTATGAAAAACATATTAACAGCCTTTTTATTGATCTTTTTTACTGCAGCTTCTGCTCAGGATATGAAGGAAATGAAAATGCCAATACAAAAAAAAGAAAGTAAAGAGCCGTTACAAACGGTTTATACCTGTTCTATGCATCCTGAAATTCAGATTTCCAAGCCTGGTAATTGTCCGAAGTGTGGAATGAAACTAGTGCCGGAAAAGACCAAGGCAAACACACCAAAGCATGAGCATATGGAAATGCCTATGAAAAATACTCCTAAGAAGGATGAGATGGACAACATGGGCGATATGAAGATGGGAGATAATAGTGCTACCTTGGAAAACATCAGGAGGGCAAAGTTAAATTTAGGACCAATCAAAACGGTCTTGAGTAAAGTGCCACCACGAACGGTCCGTTATGATCTGTATGTTGCTGATACAACCGTTACCTATGGGAAGAAACCAAAAAGAGCAATTGCTGTAAATGGGCAGATACCAATGCCCACACTTACTTTTACTGAAGGTGATACTGCTGAAATACATGTTCACAATAATTTAGATGAACCTACCTCACTGCATTGGCATGGCGTGTTTTTGCCCAACCAATATGATGGTGTGCCTTATCTTACTCAAATGCCAATAGCACCTCATACGACGTTCATTTACAAGTTTCCAATCATCCAGAGTGGGACACATTTTTACCATAGCCATTATATGTTGCAGGAGCAGATTGGTATGAACGGGATGTTCATCATGAAAAAAAGAGAGGAATGGGATATACCTACCATTCCAGTTGCGATAACGGAATGGTCTGACATGAAGCCGGAAGAAATTCAGCGAAGTCTGAAGAGTGCCAATGACTGGTTTGCTATTAAAAAGGGAACTACGCAAAGTTATGCAGAGGCGATCAGGTATGGACACTTTAAAACAAAGCTCAGTAACGAATGGAAGCGTCTGAATGCAATGGATGTTAGTGATGTATATTATGATAATTTTTTAATAAACGACAAAAACCAACAATCACAACCACAATTTAAAGCAGGGGATAAAGTCAGATTGCGCATAGCCAATGGCGGAGCATCAGACTATTTTTGGTTGACCTATGCAGGTGGTAAAATTACGGTGGTAGCCTCCGATGGAAATGATGTAGAGCCATTAGAGGTGGATAGGTTGATCATTGCCGTGTCTGAGACTTACGATGTAGTGGTAACCATTCTTGAGAATAAGAGTTATGAATTTCTGGTAACACCGGAAGACAGAACCGGCTCTGCATCCTTGTGGTTGGGCAAGGGAGAAAAGGTGCGTGCTCAGAAATTACCGAAGCTGAAGTACTTTTCAGGAATGAAAATGATGAATGATATGATGGACATGGCTGGTAACATGATTCCAATGGAAGGTATGAAAATGCAAAACCAAGTCATGGATATGAATACAGTTATGTATCCGGAAGTAACAGGTGAAGAGCATTCGAAAGTAGAAACTATGCCAGGAATGAACATGGCTGCTGATGACCCGAATTTGGTCACTTTAAATTATGGGATGCTCCGTAGTCCTAAAAAAACAACTTTACCCGATGGACCTTTAAAAGAGTTGAAGTTTGATCTTACCGGTAACATGAACCGTTATGTCTGGACCATGAATGATAAAACCCTTTCGGAAAGTGATAAAATACTGATTAAAAAGGGTGAAAATGTACGGGTCGTTTTATTTAATAACAGTATGATGCGTCATCCGATGCACCTACATGGTCACGATTTTAGAATATTGAATGAGCAAGGTGAATATGCACCATTAAAAAATGTTCTGGATATTATGCCAATGGAAAGAGATACAATAGAATTTGCAGCAAATACAAGCGGTGATTGGTTTTTTCATTGTCATATCCTGTATCATATGATGAGCGGGATGGGTAGGGTGTTTAGTTATGAAAACTCTCCTCCGAATCCTGAATTACCTCATCCAGAACATGCTTATAAAATGCTTAAAGCGGATGACAATAGGTTTCATTCCATGGCAAAAGTAGGAATTGAAACCAATGGCAGTGACGGAGTAATTATGCTTTCCAATACTCGTTATCGCTTTACAACCGAATGGAGAATTGGATTTGATAAAGAAATGGGTTACGAAAGTGAAAGTCATTTCGGTAGATATATTGGACGAAATCAGTGGCTCTTCCCTTATGTGGGTTGGGATTTTAGAAAAAGAACAATTGATCCAAAAGAAAAGAACATTTTTGGACAATCCTTAACGCCGGATAATAATATTTTTGGACAGCGTAATACCAAAAATTTCAGACAGGTATTTCATCTGGGGGTACAATATACGCTTCCAATGTTAATTGTTGCAGACGCTTCAGTCGACCATAAAGGAAATGTCAGATTTCAATTGTTGAGAGAAGACATACCGATATCTAAAAGACTACGTTCTCAATTCATGGTGAATACAGATAAGGAATATATGGTTGGATTCAGATACATCGTAACTAAATATCTTGGGCTGTCCACTCATTATGACAGCGACATGGGCTATGGTGCCGGTCTAACATTAAATTATTAACTCATTAATCATCAAATTATGACGCAAACTTATAAAATAACAGAAATGACTTTTCATCTTTCTCTGGTCACTTAAATGATTAATGAGTTATTGTAACATGCTGTCAGTAAGTTGACATGTTGGGTTATTTCCTTTCGCCAGAGCTCGTCAATTTATCAACAACTAAAGCAATAGCTCCATCACCAGTTACATTGCAAGCCGTACCAAAACTATCCATTGCAATATATAATGCTATCATTAACCCAATCATCTCTTCGTTAAAACCAAGCATAGATTGTAGGATACCCACAGCTGCCATAATTGCTCCTCCAGGAACTCCTGGGGCCGCAACCATTGCAATTCCTAGCATAAATATAAATCCTGCGAAAAGCGTAAAGTCAAAAGGCATTCCCCTTAAAATCATTAATGCCATCGCACAAGCCGTAATTTTCATGATACTTCCAGATAGGTGTATTGTAGCACATAAAGGGATTACAAAACCTGCAATTCTCTCAGAAACGCCATTTTTCAAAGTCTGCTCCAGTGTAACCGGAATAGTAGCTGCCGAAGATTGTGTGCCCAATGCCGTGAAATATGCTGGTAACATCGCCAGTAATAGTTTAAAAGGATTTTTCTTTGTGATGAAGCCTGCAATAGTGTATTGAATAAGTAGTAGTAATATGTGCAAAGCAAAAATTACTCCGATGATACTTATGAATACCGAAAGGATGGAGAATACCTTTCCGCTAAATGACATACTCGCGAAAATCCCCAGGATAAACAATGGCAACAGTGGAACAATCACGTTTTCTATGAGTTGCATTATAATTGTCTGGAAGTCTTTAACTACTAATTTTAAGGTTGAGTTTTCTTGATATGAAACTCCCAAGCCAATAACAAATGCTAGAAATAAAGAGGTCATGACATCTAAAGCAGGCGGGATGCTGATACTAAAATAAGGTGTTAGCTCCGGACTAGCATTGGAAATTTGAACCAGATCATTTACATGAGTTGCCAAAAGTTGTGGAAATATTCCCGCTGCCGCAAAATAAGTGCTAAAGCCCGAAAATAAGGTCGAACCATAGGCAATAGCAACAGTAAGCAACAATAATTTACCAGCGCTTTTGCCTAAATCAGAGATAGCTGGCATGATTAAGCCCATTATAATCAAGGGAATGGCAAAGTTTAAAAACTGGCCAAAAAAATCATTAAAGGTTGTAAATATCCTGTTTATAGATTCGGGTAGAAATTGTCCGAAAAAAATACCTAGAACTATGGCAAGAAATACTTTAAATAGTAAGTTAGAAAATAAACGCTTCATTATATATGCTGAATAGTAAAAGACTATGAAAGTCTTATTGTAGAATGTGCCTGCAATATACATCAAAAAAGGCGGGCCTAAGATTTTTCAAGGCTTTTAGTTGAAAAAACTAGTATACATCCCATATATGATTCAAATCATCAGCATACCTGAACTTCATGAATATTTCAGGATCAATACACTTTCATCCATTCCCTCATTCCAATAGAATAGATGAAAATAACTGTATATTTCCAAGGTAATTGTTCAGTTTACAAAATAGATTGAAGGTCAATGATAGCAAATATAGAAATTACCAAATCAGCAACTGAAACCATTTGGCATTTTGATTACAATAAGCCTGCTATTGTTTCAATTAATGACATTTTACCTGAGCAGTCCTTACCATTACAGGGTTATTTAAAGGCAGTTGCCTGGGAAGATGTAGTAAACAAAACTGATCCACCTGTTATTGGATTCCAATATAAATTCAGTCCATCAATAACCTGGGGAGATGAATTTAACTACATGGGTACTCCTGATCCAAAGAAATGGAATATGAGTACCGGCAATGGATACTATGGCTGGGGGAATCATGAGCTTCAGTATTTCACTGGCAGATCTAAGAATGTGAAAGTGGAAGATGGTAAATTAAAGATTATTGCTTTAAGTGAGCCATACAATGGCTTTGATTATACCTCAGGAAAAATTGTTTCCAACAAAAAACAACGTTACGGCAGATATATAATCAAAGCAAAAATGCCATTAGGTACTGGACTTTGGCCGGCAATTTTTGGCTTCGGTGAGCGTCACAAAGACTATGATCTAAAAACCTGGCCCAGTTGTGGCGAATTTGACATTGTGGAAATTAAAGGACAAAATGATGGTGAAATTAACTATAATGTTCATTCAGCGAAATCCTATGGTGCTTCAAATATGGTTAGGATGCGCACCCCTGTTACACTGAACCAGTTCAATGAATATAGAATGGACTGGACCCCTGATGATATCAAATGGTACTTTAATGGAATCCTGATGCGTACTTTCAGCAACAATGGCAAAGGGTATGATGGATGGCCGTTCAATGATTACTTTGACCTAAATATTTGCCTAAGCGTTGGTGGTGATTTTGTTGGGAAAAATATCAAAAAAACTGCAATGCCCGCGGTTATGGAAATAGAATATGTTAGATACTATGGCCTGATCAATATGGATAAAAGAAGTCAGTATGTACAAAATCCAATTCAACCCCATCTTTCACCTGCATCAGCAAAGATCGTAAAAGGCGGATCGCAAACTTTTACAGTTACCAATGTACCTGCCAATTCAAGCGTACATTGGTATGCCTTAGGGAACGATCTGGGAGCTTTCGGATTATCAGGTTCTAAAATTACGATTACCCAGGCCATGTTGCAGGCAGCTGGTTATAAATCAGGGGCAGATTTTGAGTTTTTTGTGGATTTTATTGATGCAAATGGAGTCTCCAGTAAAGCAACAAGGGGAACTTTAACTATTCCGTAAGCCGAAGTATCAGATATAGGTTATTATTAAAAATAGAGGTTGAATCGATGAAACAACCTCTATAATTCTTAAATATATGCTGATTAGAAAGTTATGGTAAGTGTATATGTCTTATAGTTTACACTTGCTGGTACTTCTGAATTCCCAGTTAAATTGAAGATGAGCTTTTTTTGGCTTGCGGTTTGATTGTTGGGAATACTGCCTGGTACCAGATTTACTCGAATATAACCAAAACTACTGTTGGCAGGTAAAGTAAGTGTCCCTAGTTTTGGAATATTATAATGAGTTCCTTCAACTGCTGTACTCTTTGGATCAATAGTATAGCTTAATTCCAGATCAGATGATCTCTGAGGACCGACTAACTGGACCTTAACGCTATCATATCCAGGAGCCACAACAGTTCCCTGTGGCCTACTTTTAATAGCGGGCGAAAACTCCACTACTGTGGGCCCTTTATAAGTTTGATATTCTTTTTTACAGGCCGTAAACATCAGTGAGACCAGACCTATAACAAATGTGTATTTTAAAATCTTTTTCATTTCTTTTATCATTTAATAACCTGGATTTTGAACCAGATTTGAGTTTATATCTAATTGACCTTGCGGAATATAAGATAGGATACGCACATCTGTTGCAAAAAGAAGCGTTCCATTATCTTTTACAATATTAGCCCCACGTCTAACCAAATCAAACCAACGATCACCTTCGTAAGCCAGTTCAATTCTTCTTTCATTTAGAATCACATTTAAAAGTGCAGGACCTGTTGCTGTTGTTGGAGTAAGACCAGCCCTGATACGAATTTTATTCACATCATCCTGAGCTTTGTCGTCCTGCCCTAAACGTGCATAAGCTTCTGCTCTCGTTAGGTACATTTCAGATACACGAATCATTCTTACATTATCCAGGCCATATGCACCTCCGGATCCAGGATATTTCTGTACCCAGAAAACTGATTCGCCAGACTTAACAACCGGTATTAAAACGGCTGTTTTTCGGATATCGCCTACTTCATATGCATTCAAAAGACTGTTGGAAGGAACAACATCACCATAGCCACTTGAACTGGTTGATGAATTTCCAAGACGTTGATAAATGCTTTGAAGACTGTTTGACCCTAAACTTTCTGAGACATCAAAATTGATTTCGAAAATGGATTCTGGGCTATTCTTTTGATTGAAAATAGAAGAATAACCCGCTGCTGTTGCGGTAGAAACGAATGTTCCCACATTGGCAGTGATTGCTTCTGTAGCGTTGTTTATTGCATTTTGCCATTCCTCATTGTATAAGGCTACTCTGGATCTTAAAGCCTGAGCTGCAGCTTTTCCAATAATTGTTTTAGCCGTTAATCCATTTGGATTAGTCAAAATGCCAATAGCTTCGTCAAGATCCTTTTCAACCTGAGCATAAACTTCGGAAACTTTACTTCTCGATGGATAAGTCACCTCGGTTACACTAGAAACTCCTTTCAAAACGATAGGCACACCCAGATCAAAGTTGCCCGGCGTATGTTTGGGGTTGTATCCATATTCATTAGCCAAAGTAAAATACAATAAAGCTCTGATGAACAAGGCCTGACCTTTAATCGTGGCTTTCTGGGCTGGTGTACCATCACTTGCTTGGTCTACATTATCTAAAATCAGGTTACATTTATTAATGATAGGATAAAATGTAGTGTATTCTACAAAATGTGTACGTAATGTATTGTTGTAATCACCAACAAAGCGGTTGGAGTTGGAAACTGTAATTCTGCAGTTATCTGATAAGACTTCGGACTTGATAATGATATCCCTTCCGAAATTTCCTGAAGCCTGTAAATTACTGTACACATTTGTTAGTAAACCCTGTATGCCCGTTATGGAACTTAGCGCACCTTCGGCTGAGATAGACTGTCTAGGCTCTGTATCCAACATTTTTTTACAGGACGAGAACGTCAGTGCAGACCCTACAACCAATAATAATATATAATTTTTCATCTTAGTTTTTATTTGAAATTAAAGCCCTAATTGTACACCAAAAGTGTAGTTCTTATATTGTGGAACAATACCTGAAGAGCTACCCTGAACTTCTGGATCAAGGCCGGTAAACTTAGTTAAAGTAACCAGGTTATAGGCTTGTGCATATACCTGAAGAGATCTGAAGGTTGAACCTAACCATGCTACAGGAACCCTGTAAGAAAGGTTAATATTCTTTAACCTGATATAAGAACCATCTTCTATAAATCTGCTTGTAGCGCCATAGGGAGAAAGATAAGTGATTCCTCCTGATTGTGCGGCAGCTGGTACTCCTGTATTATAGTATGGTCTTGGTGTATCGGTGATATCACCTGGACTTTGCCATCTGCGTAATTCACTTCTATCCTGATTCCTGTCTATAGTACTGCCCATACGTCTGCTAAACTGGGCATCCACGTTATTGATTTTACTACCATACTGATATTGAATAAAAGTCGTAAGCGTAAGTGCTTTATACCTGAAGGTATTGGTTAATCCACCATATCCTTTAGGTAATTGACTGCCTAGAATTTTTCGGTCAGCAGCAGTAGGGTTATAAGTGATGTTTCCGTTGATATCATAATACATTGGATTACCATCAGCAGGGTTTACACCTGCATATTCGACAAGGAAATAAGATAATAAAGGTTTTCCTACAAAATAAGTACTGTTTAATTGCTGAAGGCCGTCATTCAGCTCTAAAAGCTTACTTCTAATGAAAGTCGCATTTAAGGTAGTTGACCATTCAAAATCTGTGCTTTTGATATTAATGGTATTTAATTCAACCTCTATACCTTCGTTTTTCAATTTTCCGATATTCGTATTTATACCTGAATAACCACTGGTAATCGGTAGGTTTCTTGACAATAACAGTTCAGTTGTCTTTTTACGAAAAGCACCTACACCTCCTGACAAGCGGCCTTTGAAGAAAGAGAAATCAACACCGACATCAGTTGTTGCTGCCTGCTCCCATGATAAATCATTATTACCCAGAGTAGGGGATATTCCAGGCTGGCCGTTATAGGAGCCTGAACCTTGATATAGCGATCTGGAGGCAAAATTTCCAATAGAAGAGTTTCCAAGAATACCATAACTACCTCTCAGTTTTAATTCATCTATCCAGGTCAGCTCAGAAAGAAAATCTTCTTTGGATAATCTCCATCCCAATGATCCCGCAGGGAAAGTACCGTATCGTTTATTTGACCCGAATCTTGATGATCCGTCACGACGCACTGTTGCAGAGGCTAAATATTTCTCATTAAATGAATAATCTGCTCTCGCAAAATATCCCGCAAGTTTGTAAGTGGTATAAAATGAATTCGCTTCTGTTTTCACAGCTGCTGATTGAAGTGTTTTGAATTGATAGCTTGGGAAACCTGTTCCAGAAGCATTATTTCCTTCATTAACCTCTTGTTTATAACTAAAACCACCGATTACATTGAGTTTATGTTTTTGGTTAAAAATATGGGAATAATTAAGCGTCTGATCGGTATTGAAGTCAGTAAACGTAGTATTGGCAACACTGGCTCTTCCACTAACAGAAGCGCCATCAGGTGTTCTTGGATCAGTATAGCTGTTTTCTGCGATATAACTGTAATTCTCTGAGAATGAAGAACGGAATTTCAGATCCGGAAGAATTTGATAGTTTAATACGACATTACCTACAACTGCTTTAGTGTTGGCTCTTTGTATATTATAATTTGCGGTCTGTACTACGTTATTGGCATATGCCCCATATAACAAAGTGTTATACGTTCCGTCTGGGTTATAGATTGGATTGATTGGAGCCATCAGAATTGCAGTTCTGTTTGGATTAGCGAGTGCCGTACCTCCTGAAGTACCATTTTGCGTAAACGAGCTTAAATTCAAACTGGTTTCAAAAGAGAATTTCGTGCTAATTTTGTGATCAAGATTTAATCTGGCAGTCGCCCTATCGAAATCCTGTCCGATCTCCTGGCCAACTAGTTTGTTATAGGCTCCTGAAACAAAGAATTTTGTTTTTTCATTTCCACCTGTTGCATTCAAAATATAGTTTTGTGAAAGACCTGTACGAAATACCTCATCCTGCCAGTCATAGGTAGGAGCGGTAGCCGGATCACCAAATGAGGCCAGTAAAGTTTGTACAGCTGCAGGCGCAGCACTAAGGCTTCCATAACGGTTCACGATGGCCTCCTTAGATAACTGAATAAACTCTGGAGTATTCAATATTGGGGCCTTTTTAATGAGGTTAGAAAAGCCAATTGAGGGATTAAAGTTGATTTGGGTTTTACCGCTTTTTCCTCTTTTTGTTGTAATGACAACAACGCCATTGGCGGCTTGAGCTCCATATATAGAAGCTGATGCTGCATCTTTTAGAATACTGATAGACTCAATATCATCAGGATTAATACCTGCAAGAGCATTTGAAGAAGCAAACTGTCTGGAATTATCTCCTGAAATTACCTGTACTCCATCCACAATGTATAAAGGCTCAGTTCCGGCAGTGATAGAACTTATTCCACGTACATTCACGGAAACCGCGGCACCAGGCAAACCACTTGAAGAGGTTACCTGAACACCTGAAGCACGTCCGGACAAAGCATTGTCGAAACTTTGTACAGGTATTTTTGAGATGTCATTCCCGGATACCTGTGAGCTGGCTCCGGTTAAATCCTTCTTAGCTTGCTTAATACCAAATCCTGAAATAACTACATCATCTAAATTATTTTCATTAGGCTTGAGCTTAATCGTGCCCATGTCCTTAGCGACCTTCAATTCCTTGATTTCATAGCCCAGATAACTAATCACCAATTCTGCCTTTTCATCTACATTCTTCAATTGAAATTGACCATTTACACTTGAAATTGCCTTTTTTCCAGTTCCCTTCACGGTAATCGTTGCACCAGGTAATGGTAGTCCATGCTCATCTGCTATGGTACCGCTTACATCAATATTAGCCCAACGATCGGCAAGTGTGTTCCAAAGGGAAGGCGCCTTTTTCGATATGATCACGGTTTTACTCTCGATCTGAAAGTTCAGTGATTGAAGTAGGAATATCCTGTCCAGTATTTCTTCAAGTTCGAGACCATTTACATGGATATTTACCGGTTTGGCGGTTTTTAATAATCTTTCTGTGATAATAAAATTGTATCCTGTTTTCTTCTTAATATCACTAAGAACTGATACTAATGGGGCATTTGATTTGGACAAACTGATCTTTTGTGCAAGTCCAGTTGCACTGACCTGCATAAAGGTAGCTGTTAAAATAACGGTGGTTAGACGCATAATAAGCCCTAATTTAGTGGCGTGTCGTTTAGGCACACGAAGTTGTCTTGTATATTTTTTATACATTTGCTTAATTCGATTGATGCGGTATGCCTCTACTTTCCAGGGAACAGGCACACGCGATTTAATTAATAAATTATTAGTGAATATGTCGGATAAGGGACCAGGAGTAGTGATCTACTTCTGGTTCTTGATTTCAGAACATAGCCATGCTTTCGATTTAGCGCTAAGGGGGGAGACTTCTTTTCATGGGTTGTTGGTTTGGTTTAAGTGATATGATTTTATGTTATTTAGAGACAAATATTTTTCGTCCTTCAATTGTGAAATTGACTCCTCCAGTTGACTCGAGCAATTGAAGTAGTTTGGCGACATTGTCGAATCGGGATAAGACGCCGACAAACCTTTCTGTAGGCCTGGATCCGATGTAAGTGACATCTACGTTATACCAGCGCTCAACCATACGCATAATACTTTCAATAGATTCATTTTCAAAAATGAACTCATTGTTTTTCCAGGCTATGGCTAGGTCTGTATCTACTTTAGTCACATTGATGCTATGATCGGTTAAAATAGACTGTTCACCGGGTTTTAGTATTGAAAACTGGTTTCCGGAGGTATTGGAGACTTTAACAGAGCCTTTCGTTAAAGTAGTCTTTAGCGCAGGCTCATTCTGATAAGCGTTGATGTTAAAATGGGTACCCAAAACCTCTACTTGTTGCCCTAGACTTTCCACAATAAATGGATGTTCTTTATCTTCGGCAATTTCAAAATAACCTTCTCCCAACAGCTCAACTCGCCTGATTTTAGAACCCGAAAAACTGGATGGATAGGTTAAAGAAGAGGCGGCGTTTAAATAAACTCTGGAACGATCTGGTAAATTCAGGATATACGTTTGGCCAGAGGCAGTGCTTAAGGTATTTATTTTTCCTTCTGTGCTACCTGCTGATCCTGAAATAGTATATTCCAATTGTCCATCTTTGGTTTTGCTAATGCTGATCCCTGCCTCCTCGGCTAGTTTGCCGTCTTTCTCCCCGCCAAGCACAATCGTTTTACCATTGGACAAGGTTAAAGTGGCGCCAGTTTTTCCGGGAACAATTTCATTATTCATTAAATTTTCCCTGGTTGCATTTTCTTCAATATAACCTGAGGTGTAAAGCCAAATACCAAACACAAAGGTAATAACCGCAGCTGCGGCCACCTTATAATTAATCCATTTTAAAGCCTTAAATTTTGTTTTTTTCGGTTCCTTAGCACTTCTCAAACGCTGGTTTATCTTTGCCCATATCGCATCTTCATTTACAGAACGGAAAACCTGTAAGTCGGAAGCAAGCTGTTCTTCTGTAAAGTCTTGCATGAATTTCCTATTGTCAGCAGAAGCAGCTACCCAATTGTCCAGTTCGGACTGTTCTTCCCTATCAATGGTGCCACGCAGTGACGCAATGATCAATTTGGAAATACGAAACTGGTCTTTTAACATAGGGATGTAGGTTTTCAATCGTACTTTAATCTATTTTATTAGTAAGACGTACGATAAAACCAAACAACCCAAAAAAAACCATTTATTTTTAAGGATTGTTCAACATCCGCATCAAAGCCAATAGCATTGCGCCTGAAAGGCCTTTTTTAATCATGCTTGTTTTCAATAATTCTGTTGCGCGGGACTTGTAATTACGAATGGTTTGTATGGTTAGACCAAGCTCATTTGCGATCTCATCTGTTTTTTTATGATCAAAGAATATCATTCTGAAAACCCGACGATAGTTTTCTGGCAGCAGTTCAATTTCGAGATTCAGCTCATACAATACTTCCGCTTTAATGATTTTGTATAATATTGTTTCTTCAGCTTGTAAAAGCTGATCAAAATACCTCTGTTGGGCAATTGACCTGACTTTGATGTGGCGGAGGTAATCCAGACAGGCGTTACGACATGCAACGTATAAAAACGCCTTAATGTTCTCTTCTCTTTCAAATTCCAGGCGACGCTGCCATAACTTGAAAAAGCACTCAGCCACAATGTCTTCTGCTTCCTGAACATCCTGTACCAAACGGAAAGAGTAGTAGGCCAAAGACTGATGATAACGTTTGAAAAAATAGACAAATGCGGAATCTGCTCCCTCGCGAAACTCACTCATTCGAAAAACTTCATCCTGTATTTCCGCTATCGGCATTAATCCCTATTTTTATCTACTCCTAAGCACAATATTATGAATTTTTCGCAATGTGCGTTAATTAATTCCCCAATATTTCGTTGTAAATAAAATAATTTACAGCCATATTTAAAAGTAAGTATGGCATGCGAAAGCATTTTTTGTAGGATATATGAACATTTTTTTTAGCGTTAGCATGAATTGGTCTTAGTTTCTTTGCAATTTCGGTCTGGCCTTTTACACACATTTAAAAGTTTTTTTGGATAAAAACCGTATTTAGGCTTAGAAATTCCCTAATATAGCGCTCAAATGGATTTTTTGTTTGGATCCTGGACGGAAATTTTACTGCATTGTAAAAACAATCAATGTTTTAAAAGCTGTTTTTCGACCAGCTTACAACCGTAGTGTATTTAATTGAATCTTAAAAAGAAAACGAAATGAATTTACAACGATTATGCTATATGTTACCTGTCGTTTTTTTGATGAACAGTTGTGGAGTCAGCAAAAAAGCAGCACATCAGGAAACCTCATTTGATCAAGGTATCGGGCAGATAAAGCATTTGGTGGTTATCTATATGGAAAATCGCAGTTTTGATAATCTTTATGGAGAATTCAAAGGAGCAAACGGCATTCAAAATGCTAAAAAAGTTAATATTATTCAAGTTGACGAGGATGGAAAACCTTATCAGTACTTACCAGAGATCCCTCGGAATAACTCCTTTCCCACAAACCTGCCAAATGCGCTATTTAACATAGATCAGTATGTTCCCTCAGACAAGGCAACGCCTGATGTTACTCACCGTTTCTTTCATAACCAGTTGCAGATTAATGGAGGAAAGATGGATAAGTTTGCGGCATATAATGATTCAAAAGGGCTTGCAATGGGATATTATAACACTAAAAAAATACCATTATATCCTATAGCCAAAAAATATACACTGTGTGATAACTTTTTTCAAAGTGTATTTGGTGGTTCCTATTTTAACCATGTTTACCTGATTTCTGCTGCCGTCCCGGTTTGGCCGAACGCTCCGGAATCACTAGTCGCAAAATTAGATGCCAATGGCAAAATGATTAAGGATGGAATAGTTACTCCTGATGGCTATGTAGTGAATCATGTATATTCCAGAAATACGCCATATCCAGCCAAATCAGATACTTCTCAATTATTGCCATCTCAAACGATGCCAACTATTGGCGAACGACTGAGCGAAAAAAATATCTCCTGGGCCTGGTATTCGGAAGGTTGGGACGATGCAGTTGCAGGTAGGAAAAACAACTTTGCCTATAATCATGAACCTTTCCTGTATTTTGATAAATATCAAGAGGGGACAGAAGGTCGGAAGCACATGAAGGATCAAAATGATTTCATAAAAGCAGCGAATGAGGGCAATCTCCCAAGCGTTTCCTTTGTGAAACCAGGCGGAGGAAATGATGAACACCCAGGTGGTTCTGCAGTGTATTCGTCAGAAGCACTCGCAGTAAATTTAATCAATGCCGTATTAGATGGTCCAAATGCAAAGGATGCATTGGTGATCTTAACCTATGATGAGTTTGGTGGCTTTTTTGATCATGTTGCCCCACCTGTTATTGATAGATGGGGACCTGGAAGCCGTATCCCTGCAATCGTTATCGGCCCATTTGCAAAAAAAGGTGTGGTAGACCATACTCCATATGAAACAGTCAGTATTCTTTCCTTTATCGAGCATAGATGGGGAATTAAACCACTAGCTGAGCGCGATAAAAATGCAAATCCGTTTAGAAATGCTTTGATATTCAAATAAACAATTGTTGATAAGGAAAAGAGCGATGAGGAGTAAAAAAATCGGAATAATAGCACTGCTATCCATAGGGCTGTTTATTGTAGGCTTTACTTCCTCTAATTCGAGTCCCAGACCACAAATAGAGGGCAATTCACCTGAAAGAAAAATTCAAAAAGTAGTTTTTAGTCAGATCGTATCTTTCCGGGAATATGTAAATGATTCGCTACTTTATGAATTGAAAAAAGATAGGCTTGATGAACAAAAAGTTCGTCAGGCCTTTTTAAAATCCAGATTGCTGCTCAAAAAATTTGAATGGGCATCTGAATATTTTACTGCCGATCTGAGCAGGAGATTAAATGGACCACCAGTAGAGGAGATTGAGAATGCGGATTTGTTGGACCCTTCTTTAGCCCGTTCTATCGATCCAATTGGCTTGCAAGTCATCGAGGAATTGCTGTATCCTGAATTTGATATGGCAAACAAAGAAAAACTTATTAAAGAGGTTCAGCATTTAATCAGAAATACAAACTATCTAATTTCCTATTTTGAGGATCACCAGTTTGCAGACTGGCGAATATTGGATGCAAGTAAGTTAGAGGTATTCCGGATCATTACTCTGGGGCTTACCGGATTTGACAATTCTCTTGCGCTAAACAGTATTAAAGAAGCCTCTGAAGCCTTAAAAAGCATGCGAAGTATCCTTTCTTTATACGTAAGTAAAGGGGATAAAAGACCTTTATTACAATACCTCGATACTTCAATTGTCTATTTGGAGCAACATGATGATTTTGACACTTTCGACAGAGCGATATTTATTACTCGTTTTGCAAATATGATCAGCACTGGAATCGCACAACTGGAGCAAAACTTACCAGGGCCTAAAATTAAATATAACCGGATGCTCAGGCAGGAGGTGGAAACATTGTTTGAATCCGATGCATTTAATGCAGATGCCTTTTCTCCAGGTCCTGAATTTCAGGTAACAGCTGCAAAAGTAAAATTAGGTGAGAAACTTTTTTATGATGCTGCACTATCGGGAAATGGCACAAGAAGTTGTGCCTCTTGTCACAACCCTGATTTGTCTTTTTCAGACGGAATGGCTAAAAACATAGAAATTCATGATCCTGGAAAACTATTGACAAGAAATGCCCCAACATTATTGAACGCTGCTTTGCAATCAAATTATTTTTATGACATGCGTGCATTAACGCTGGAGGACCAGATATTCGATGTCATCAGTAGCAGGCAGGAAATGGATGGTTCGATGGAGGCAATTATAAAATATCTTTCAGATGACAAATCCTACCAGGCTTTATTCGATAGTGCTTTTTCGGAAAGAAGGGAGCAAAGGATCAGCCAGGATCATGTGGCAAATGCACTTGCTTCCTATATTCGCAGTCTTGTTAAACTGAATAGCCGGTTTGATGAATATATGCGCGGTAAGGAAAATGCCTTGTCAACACAGGAATTGAAGGGCTTTAACTTATTTATGGGAAAAGCTAAATGTGCCACCTGCCATTTCGCTCCTTTGTTCAATGGTGTTACTCCACCAAAATACATAACGAGTGAAACGGAAGTGTTAGGTGTCCCTGTTTCTCTAGCGGATTCGACATTGGATGCCGATGTAGGTTATTACGGTGTGATTGGGATTGATGCCTATAAACATGCTTTTAAAATCCCTACAATCCGGAATATAAAAAGAACAGCGCCTTATATGCATAATGGAGCATACGCTACTTTAAACCAGGTAATGGAATTTTATAATAGTGGGGGAGCTGCAGGCTTAGGTATAAAATTGCCTAATCAAACACTTCCTGAAAAAAATCTCCAGCTCAGTGATAGTGAAAAAAAGGATATTATTGCTTTTATGGAGAGCCTAGAAAGTCAGTAATACTGAAGTGTTCCTATACAATTTCTATCACAATTAATTTTAGCCTTAAGTGATATCCTTTTCACACCCGATATTACGATAGGCTTAAAAAACTTGGTGGAGATAAAAATGTTTATTGTTCGAAAATAACCGTTTCTGAAGTAGCGCCGAGGTCGAGCAACAAGGTATTGATATTCTTCACAAATTCATCTGGTCCGCAAACATAAAAGTTTTGTCCAAAGTCAGCAATGTTTTCTATCAGGAAGTTTCGGTCAATTCGGCGCGGCATATAGCCCAATACATGTTCTCTCGTGAATGTTTTTATAAATTCATGTTTTAGCATCTTTTGGAGTTCCTCCTCCATGATCACATCCTCTGGAGTTTTATTTGAGTAAATGAGGCGGTTTCCAGCCAGATGTCTATGCTTGTTCAAATTTCTGAAGATCGAGATAAATGGGGTAATTCCAGCTCCACCGGCAATAAAAGTTCCTGGTCCTTTATATTCAATAACGCCGAAAACATCGTGAAGAATTAATTCAGCCCCTTTATTGATCTGCCCCAACATATGGGTTACACCATCATGATCCTTGTATATCTTAATCATAAATTCCAGGTCATGCTGTTGAGGTAAACTGGTAAATGTAAATGGCCGAAGTTGATCTCTCCACATAGGAAGGTTTATGGATAGATCGGTTGCCTGACCAGGAACAAAATCAAATCCCTCCGGTTTTTCAACCACAAAGCGTTTTACATCATGAGTGATAAAATGAGCTTCTAATACTTTAACAATATGATTATTCATGGGATTTGATTTTAATTATCCTTTTTAGAGGATCAAATGCATATGAGGGCTGCCAGAAATCCAGCTAATGGAAAACGATAAGACCAATTGGTTTGTCTCTGGGCATAGTTAGCGTTTATGAGTGGTTTGTAATAAACGATTTCATCGGAGAATTGTTTGCTAAGTCCCCTCGCAATTATGTTAGACCTTATATTTCCATCCTAAGCCCTTTAATAATTAAGGAAAGTTTATTAGTTTTATTTTATTAGCGCTTGAATAATCTTAAATAAGGAATCAAAAATGATGATATGATACCTAAGAGAAATAATGCGCATGGAATTTTTAATGAAACATTTGATACTGAACCTTTTTTTGAAGTCTCTCAGGATCTGATGTGTATCGCTGGATTTGACGGTTACTTTAAAAGAGTAAATCCAGCGGTTTGTAAGTTGCTGGGCTATACCGAGGAAGAGCTTTTTTCCAGACCCATAAACGATTTTGTCTACGTAGAAGATAAAAATATTACTGAAGAATTTCGAAATGACCTTAGGAAAAATATCCCACTATTAAATTTTGAAAATCGTTACCTGACCAAGAATGAAGAGGTATTGTGGTTATCCTGGACTTCAGTTCCTGTTCCTGAGGCTGAGTTGGTTTATGCAGTTGCCAAAAATGTAACCCATAAAAGAAAAATAGAAGAAGAGCGTAATCATCTGTTAATTAGCCTTTCAAAGATTAATGAGGAATTACAACATTTAACACACATGGCCTCACATGATTTGAGGGCTCCTGTAAACAATTTAATTTCATTATTTAATCTTTTAGACCTCTCTACTATTCAGGATAAAGACACTTTACAACTGATCAATGTGTTAAAGTCTACCACAGAAGAGCTGAAACTCAGTCTAAATTTTTATTTAGATGCAGCATGTCAGAAAAAGAGTATCCATGTACCAACAGAAAATTTGAGCCTTCATGATTCACTGAATGGGGTATATCATTCTATTCAATCGCTGATTCTCGAATCAAAAGCAGTCATCAATATTGACTTTTCTGAATTTGAGACAATCAATTTTAATAAGGTTTATATGGATAGTATATTTTTGAATTTGATAACTAATTCTATCAAATATGCAAAACCAGGGGCTTATCCTGATATTTCTATTGTTACAAGAAAGACGGACGGTAAACATCAATTAATTTTTTCTGATAAGGGTTTGGGATTTGATATGGATAAGGTTAAGCATAAATTGTTTGGCCTTCACCAGACCTTTCACAACCATGCGGAAAGTAAGGGAGTGGGACTTTTTCTGATTTACAATCATATCAATAGTTTAGGGGGACATATTGAGGTTGAAAGTAAGGTCAATCAAGGGGTGAAGTTCATAATTACATTTTCCTGAATATAGCTGATTTAATGCAATAAGTTATACCTTTTACTTTCATTTAGACAAGACCGGAACTCATTTGTTTTTAAGAGCTCTTCGCTCAGCGTATTCATCCAAAAATTATAGGTAAATCCGAAGTTCAAACTTAAATCAGGGCTACTTGTTAATTAAGGTAGTTGTGCTGTCTAAGTTCAAAGACGCAGTATGATTTACAAAAATCTTTTTATTAAAAGTAGAGCTTATGAGTACAGAAAATTTAAATCATCGTGAAGCGATAGATAAATTAAAAACCATGGTCGATAAGATTGATATTGGGATGATGTGTACCAACACTTCTAAAGTAGGGAATCTTCATGCAGTACCTATGAGCCGGCAGGAGGTAGATGATGAAGGGAACTTATGGTTTTTGTTTTCTTCAGAAAGTGAGACTTATAAGAACCTCCTGGTCAGCAATCAAATCAGTGTTTTATACGCTGATATTAGTAATTATAATTTTCTTAGTATAAATGGAGTTGCAGAAGTTACTAAGGATCAGGTAAGGATAGAGAAATACTGGAACAAAATGATGGAAGGATGGTTTGAAAAGGGAAAGGAAGATCCAGTCATCAGAATTTTAAAAGTGATCCCTTCCGAAGGTCATTATTGGGATAATAAATCGAATAAATTAGTTACTTTCCTGAAAGTGGCCGCGTCTGCAGTTTCTGGTCAGAAGCTAGATATTGGTCGCGAAGGTGATCTGAATATATAGGAATGCAACCAATTAAGCAGCCCTACTAAGGGGCTGCTTAATTATATAATGAAATATTAAATAGGTGCTGTACCATTTTTGTACAACCTGACATCTCTCCATTGCACCACAGCTTTACCTGTTTTCATGGTGCCATAACATCCATACTTCATGTAATTTGTGGCATCTTCAGTGTCGGCTTTTTCGAACTTTTTTACGCCATCGATATAAACAATTATCTTGTTGCCCGCATCTTCTTGTAAATGAATCACATTGATGTGAACTTCTTTGTTGTAAACTCCGGTCGCCAAAACAAAGCTATTAGAGATTTTCAATGTTCCTCCATTCTCCGCGAACCCGCGAATCATCAGTTGTGTCGCATTTTGTGATGTACTCCCGAAAATCTGCATCAGACTTTCATCATTTAGTGGAGCATCAAATTTTACATAACCAGAGAATTGTCTGCTTCCTGTGCTATAATTGTCCTCAATCCTAATTTCTGAGCGATTTGATTTTGTTGTTAAAATTTGAAAGGTTTCAGTGAGTGTGGAGCTATCATAACTGTAATCTGAGCAGATCACTGGAGAACATGCGGATTTATAAGAGGTCCATGCAAATGTTTTTAGACCGACGTCGTCATCCAAATGAATTTTTTTAACTGGGGTATACAGTGTCCAGCCGTTACCTAAATCATCAGTTGCCTCGTTTATTTCAACAATGTTGTCTATCACATTTTTCTTTCCACATGAAGTGTTTAAAGAAAGCGACAGGAGCAAGAGGTAAATTAAATAATTAGATTTCATCATACAATAAGGTTTATAGTTGATGATGAAGTTATCATTGCTATAGAATAAAATTATCTATTTGATTGGCAAGGTGTTGAATCAAATTGGCAACAGGACCGAATATCTTCAATTCTCCGAGGAATACCTTAAAATGCCTCTCCAAGGTTAAATGAGAAGCTCTTATAGCCTTTACTCATTCCGTAGTCAATGCCTATATTGGTGTTGGATCCTTTATTAAATTTGAGGCGTATACCCGTTCCAGCTGCTGGCTTCCAGGAAGAAAATAAGCCATGTGAACCGCTTACCGAATTGACATTGGTAAACACTACAAATCCAACAAGCCCATTACGGCTAATGTCTCGCCTGTATTCCGTTTCCAGGTAAAAAAGGCTTTTCCCTCTATAGCGATTTTGATCTATCCCCCTTGCCGATCGGTTATAAGGATCCCAGCCTGTACTTGGCAAATCTAGGTATGGGGTTTTAGAATCCAATACGGTCCATAAGTATGACCAGAAGGCAAGGGTGTTTTGCTGGTTGGGTTTATCCTTGTTCATTGAAATGTATTTCCTGACATCAAGATATAAAGACCTCCAGGTGTTGTTGCTGCCTAGAAGTGTAGGATTGATTCGGTATACCAGGTTCGCATACATTCCGGGCAAAGGATTTATAGTATTACTGCGTGTGTCATAAACCAGATTTAGACTTAGGCCGGAGGAAACCGAATTGCTACCTGTCCCATACTTATAGCCTGTATAGTTGGCCAGGTCTATTTCCTCATTTTCAGGTTTAATATTAAATCTATAATCAAGATGATAACCTAGTCCTGCGTAAAAGTAAGGGCGAATCCGTTTCAATGCGTTCTGATAAAAACGGATGTATTTATAGTCCAGTAATACCTTATCCTGTTCAGATCTGCTGTTACCCAGACCCCAGGTGTATTGAGGATACACTAAAAAGCGGGTATCTCCCTGTATTAGCCATTTATTATCTGGCAACCAGACGTTGCTGCGGATGGGGATACCAAATCTGGAGCCAAGATTCCAGTAAGGTGTAAAGGTTGCTGTGGACAGATTGGTACTGGCTTTTGGGCCAAGATACATAGCCGCAGTAGTGCTGGTGATTAAAGCTCTGCCGGAGCCTCCAGGTACGGATGCTCCTATAGGTAATATTGAAAAATAAACATGCTTTCCTTTTTGTTCTTTTATTTTTCCAGGCTTTATGCGGAAAAGGGATTTGGCCACATCTATCAAGTCAGTTTGTTTTGCAGTGTCCAGAATCTGGTTGTTTTCCGGAAGAACATTTGCTGCGTTTTGGGCATGAATTCCGAATGGAAATAGCATCAATATGAAAGAGGTTTTTATAACAGATTTTAAGCGGATCATAAGCAATAAAGATGATTAATAAATTATAGAGAATTGCGTTTCAGCTCTTCCTCTAACTTGGTTGACAAAGGTAGGTTGTTGTGTACCCATAAAAGACCATTATTCAGGCAAATATACAGAAAGGGTATAATAAGGGCTTGGCATGTTGTTGACATGTTCTTGGGATGTTCTTGCTATGTAGTTGGTATATTCCTGAATATAGCAACTACGTAGCAACTATATGGCAATAACATGCCAAGCCCTTGTTATACCCTTAGTATGCATCCTTACTCTAGCAGTTAAATACCCGAATTTTGTGGGTGGCTGGACCTGGATGTCTTTTCTATTACAAGGATTTCGCTCATTATTATTGTCTAAATGTTGGTCGATTACCTAATTAACAATTGCTGAAAGGAAGAGTTTTGTACTGAAACAAATCTCCTGCCCGGCGGTTTTTAATTGGAGATATGAATTAATAAATCTGCACATGACGCTGAAAGCATATACTGAAAAACGGGATTTTAGTAAAACAAAAGAACCGAAGGCCGGAAAATCTAAATCTCAGGATAAGCTACGTTTTGTAATTCAAAAACATGATGCCTCTCGTCTACATTACGACTTTCGTCTGGAAATGGAAGGGGTATTGAAAAGCTGGGCTGTACCTAAAGGGCCTTCAATGGATCCAAAAATTAAACGTCTGGCCATGATGGTCGAAGATCATCCCTTTGATTATAGAGATTTTGAAGGGAACATTCCTAAAGGCGAGTACGGTGGTGGTACTGTAATAGTTTGGGACGAAGGAAGCTATGAACCAATTGATCTGATCAAGGGAAAAAAAGCTCAGGAAGAGCATTTGCTGGCTCAATTGAAAGCAGGTTCATTGAAAATTGTATTGCATGGAAAAAAGCTTAAAGGGGAATTTGCTTTGGTTAAAACGCATGGAATGGCGGAAAATAGTTGGCTCCTGATCAAACATAAAGATGATTATGCCACTACTGTAGACATCGTCAAAAAAGATAAATCTGTGCTTTCAGATAAGACCATCGAAGAGGTGAATAGGAGTGCTGATGTAAAAGCCCTCCTAAAAAAGGGAAAGAAATCAAAAATTCCAATTGGAATAAAGCCTATGCTGGCAAGCCTGGTTGATGAACCCTTTAATAATGCGGGTTGGATTTATGAAGTGAAGTGGGATGGTTACCGCGCTTTGGGCTTTAGTCTGAAAAATGGAGATGTACAGTTATTGTCGCGCAACAATAAGCAGTTCAATAAAAAGTTCTATCCCATATTTGAACTGATGCAAAGTTGGAAAATTGATATCGTAGTAGATGGCGAGATTCTGATTCTCAACGAAATAGGGATTTCCAATTTCGAAGATTTACAAAACTGGAAAACTGAAGCAGATGCTAAGCTGATATATTATGTGTTTGATTTGATCTGGTTTGAAGGAAAGGATCTGACCGGATTACCACTTGCTGAACGTCAGGCAATTTTAGCCAGGGTGTTACCTCAACATGATGACAGGATACGAATCAGTAAAGTATTTAAAGGCAAAGGAGGCGAATTTTTCGAGGCTGCTACCAGAATAGGACTGGAAGGAATCATTGCAAAAAAGGCAGATAGTGTATACCAGCCCAACATGCGATCCTCCGATTGGTTAAAAATTAAAGTTCAGCTTCGTCAGGAAGTGGTGATTGCAGGTTTTACCAAAATTGAAGGGACATCGAAGCGGTTTAGTTCTCTATTATTGGGTGTTTATGAAAATGGAAATTTTCAGTATGCTGGTAAAGTTGGAACAGGTTTTAATGAGAAGGAGCAACAGGAAATGATGAATTGGTTTGAGCCCCTGATTATTGATAAAAGTCCTTTTTCAGTCTTGCCGCCTCTAAATAAACCTTCAGGTTTCCGTACCAATCCCCCAAAACTGAAGATTATCTGGCTGAAACCAAAGCTGGTGTGTGAAGTCGGATTTACAGAAGTCACTCATGATGGCGTTTTTCGTCATCCTTCGTTCAAGGGAATGAGGATGGATAAAAAAGCAAAAGAAGTAGTAAGGGAGACAGCAGTAGCAATCAACGCAATTCAAAAGCATCAGCGTGCTTCGGCGCTGCAACCAGCAAAAGGAACAAGCCGGAAGGCCTTACTTAATCCAAAGGACGACACTCAGCTGCGTAGCCTGAATGGCCATGAATTGAAATTTACTCATTTGAACAAGTTGTATTGGCCAGAAGATAAGGTAAGCAAGCGGGATATGTTCAATTATTACCATCAGATAGCTCCATACATTTTACCTTATTTGAAAGACCGGCCGATGTCGCTGAACCGTTTTCCAGGAGGGATTCATAGCAAAAGTTTTTATCAAAAGGATATGAAAGGTAAGGCGCCGGATTGGGCAGAAACTTTTCCTTATATTACTAATGACGGCGAACTTAAAGAATACCTTTTGGGGAATGACGAAGCTGCATTGCTTTGGATGGCTTCACTGGGATGCATTGAAATGAATCCATGGTTTTCGAGAAGCCAATCGCCGGATAACCCCGATTATTGTGTGATTGACCTGGATCCGGATAAAAATACATTTGATCAGGTGATCCAGGTAGCGCAAATGCTGAAACAGATTCTGGATCAGATAGAGGTACCCTGTTTCCCTAAGACTTCAGGCTCTACCGGAATGCATATTTATATTCCTTTGGCCGCGAAGTATGATTATGATCAATCTCAAATGTTTGCGAAGATCATCCTGAATTTAATTCATCAGGAAGTACCTGAGTTTACTAGCTTAGAAAGGATGGTGGCTAATCGTAATGGAAAAATGTATCTCGACTTCTTACAGAACAGACCTGGTGCAACCATTGCTGGTCCTTATTCTTTGCGACCCAAACGCGGGGCAACGGTTTCGATGCCTCTGGTTTGGGAGGAGGTAAAACCTGGAATGAAGATGACGGATTTTACGATATTCAATGCCCTAGATCGCCTGAAAGAAACTGGTGATCTTTTTAAAGGAGTGTTGGGGAAAGGAATTGATCTGACTAAAGTAATTAAGAAGGCGATGAAAATATTTTAAATCCTCCCATAGGCGCTGGCTATTTAACAACGTCAATAGCGCCTCTCTTTTTTGATGACTCCGAATTTGTCAAAGTGGTTGATTTGCTTTTGCCCCAGCTGTGGTCTTCTCTAAAATCTTCATCGGGGTGAAAGAAGTAGTTCTTTCTTTTAAAACTCCGGTTTACCTTGGCATCCGAATTGATCCTTTCATTAGATTTTGCTACCATAACTTTACAATTTTAAATACTCCTCTTTAAATCAGATGATTCGATTCGTAAGTATAACATTCATAAATAGATATGGTTTGTGTTGAATGCAATTATTCAAAAAAATAAATATTTCTGAACAGGATTACTCTCGGGATTAGGTAACATTTTTGCTTTTGGAAAAACTATTGCTGTAAGGCTAAAGACAATCCTGAATGCACAGCTGTTTTTTAGCCCTTATATAGCCCGACTCGTGATTCTTTTCCTGAGCCAGTAATTGCCCAGGTACCAAAAAAAGCAACCGCCGATGGAATCACCCAGCCAAGTTCATATGAAAAGAGTGGGATATGATTCAATGCTTCAAGATTATTATCGCTAAGCAGCGAGAAGTGTTTAAATAAATAAAGGATCGCAATAAGCGTTGATGCGATTAGTGCATAAATATATGGTTTTCGGTTTTTGACCATAGCACCGAAGAAGACTGAATAAAGCACCAGGGTGATGGTAATTGGATAAACGAAACTTAAAATAGGATAGGCAAAAGTGATGATGTTATCTACCCCGGTAATGGAAAGTACACAAGAGGCGATACAACAAATGGTTACCAATAGTTTATAATCCAGTTTTCCCTTGCTAAGTGAAGAAAAAAAAGTTCCAAAAGCTGTGACAAGCGCAATGGAAGTAGTTAAACAAGCAAGCGCGATACAGATCGCGATTCCTATATTTCCGTATGGCCCTAAAATAGAGTGGGAGATTTTCATCAGCAGTTCAGAACGCTTGATGGAGTTGCCCGATACTCCAGAAGTGGCGCCGAGGTAAATGAGTCCTCCGTAGATAATAAACAGAAAGGTGGAAGATAATGCACCAGCGGTAATGACCACCTGCATTTTAGCGCGGGAGTTCTGGTAGCCTTTTACCTTGGCTGCGGTAATGATAATCCCTGCGAAGATCACAGAAGCCAGAACGTCTAAAGTTTGATACCCGTCAATAAAACCCAATGTGAACGACTGACTACTGCTGAGCACGGAATCTTTATAGCTGTCTGTTGGCGAAAGTATCCCTGTTAGTATCAGTACAATAAGCAAAGCTATCAGCAGCGGAGTGAGTATGTTGCCGATAATATCTACTACACGGGAAGGTCGAATGGTTAACAGCCAGGTCACTATAAAAAAGATCACTGAGGTCAGAATTGGCCCGGATGATGGAAATGAAGGTAAAACCCCGACTTCATAGGTCGTAGCCGCTGTGCGCGGAATGGCAATCAAGGGTCCTATGCAGAGCATGATGATGGTTCCTAAAACTGGAGACAAGCGAGGATGAATTTTAGCTGCGAGGTCTTCGAATTTTTCTCCTGCATTCACTACAGAAAGGATTCCTAGGAAGGGCAATAAAATACCGGTTAGTCCGAATGCCAAAATGGTGACCCAAACATGGTTTCCTATTTGTATTCCTATATAAGGAGGGAGTAATAAATTACCTGCTCCGAAGAACATAGCGAAAAGGGCAAAGCCAATGGTGAGGATATCTCTTGTCTTTTTATTTAACATTCTTAATTATTACTGAAGCTTCCATCTAAAAAGTGTGCAAAATAGCTATTTTTTTGCTTTAGAATCCTAAAATTGTATTGATTATGCGCCATTCAAAAGAATTTCCTATGTTTAGGGCTTAATAAAAAATCATTGTCACTGAATTCTGTTCCTAATGAAATCTTTTTACTCCGTAAGGTAGCTGCTGGAGATGAAGATGCTTTCTCGAAATTATTTGAAGATTACCAACAGCAGGTTTCGGGATTTGTATTTTCTATTATAGGGTCTAAGGAACTTAGTCAGGAAATCGTACAAGACATATTCATCAAGATTTGGCAAAAAAGGGAAGAATTGCTGGAGATTCAAAAATTTGATGCATACCTCTTTGTTCTGAGTAAAAATTATACATTAAACTGTATTCGTAAGATCCAGCGGGAGGAGAAAAAAGCAACAGCATATAATAACATAGCACCTGATGTGGAACAGCAGCAGAGTGATATTGAAAATGATGACTACCTGGATTTGATTGAAAAAGCCACTTCAGCCTTACCTCCACAACAGCAACGTGTGTTCCGTCTTCGAATGGAGGGACTGAAAAACCATGAAATTGCTGCCCAGCTTAAGATTAGTTCAGATTCTGTAAAGAAGTACCAGCAACTGGCTTTAAAGAGTGTGACTACCTTTGTAAAAATGCATCTTTCCTACCTGGCATTGTGGGTGATGATGGGTTTTATGCAAAAATAATTTTCTGACATCCACTTTTCTATAGTTTCGGTGTCTTTATGTTTAGATACCGACAAATAATGAATTTACGAATCGTTTATTTAAGGGCAAGGCAACGTGCCCATACGCTTAGCGAGCTACAACAAAAGGAACTGTTAACTTTGTTGGCAGATCCTTCTAATGCATCAGATTTTGAGGAGCTAACGGCGGAAATCTGGGGAAATCCAGAATCGAAGGTTCCTGTTTTTAAACCTGAAGAAAGTAGGGCCATGCTCAAACATATACTTGCGGCGAATAGGGTATCTCCTGAAGAAGTCCAAAAAACAGTCAGATTGAGGCCAAACCTGGTCCCAATATGGCTCAAAATAAGTGCTGCGGTAATATTGATCAGTTTGTCAACGGTTTTGTTTTTTTATATCTCTACCATAAATAATTCCAAAAAGCCGGAGGCCGTATCTATGATTGGTCCGGGAGCTGACAAAGCTTTTCTTACTATGGCAGACGGAACCAGGTTTAGTTTGGCCGATATTGAGCTGGGAAATGAGGCGAAGTACCGTTCCAATGGATTTTCTAAAACCAAGGATGGTTTTCTCCAGTATAGCCCTGTTGCGCAACAAATCAATTCCAGTGTGAAAGCTTTGAATGTATTGGTGACCCCTAAGGGTGGTCAATATAAAATTATGTTGCCAGATGGGACAAAGGTCTGGATGAATGCAGCCAGTACGCTCCGATTTCCTCTGGCATTTGAAGGGGGGATACGCATGGTAGAAATAGAAGGGGAAGCTTATTTTGAAGTGGCAAAAGATAAAAGTAAGGCTTTTAAGGTCCGTAGTTTCGACCAGCTGGTTGAAGTTTATGGCACCCATTTTAACATCAATAGTTATCCTGAAGAGGGCAGGGTAGTCACAACACTGCTGGAAGGATCTGTTGCAGTAAGTGATTCTAGGTCGGGAAAGCGCCTAATGCTTAAACCAGGAGAACAATCCGTGCTGGCCAATGGACTTTCTTTATCGGCGGGACAGCTGGAAGAAGCAGTGGCATGGAAGGAAGGGTATTTCTTGTTTGAGCATGAAGAACTTGGCAGTATTATGCGTAAAGTATCGCGCTGGTACAATATTGAAACCCAATTTAAAAATGAGGAACTGAAACGTGTACGTTTTGGAGGTACTGTAGACCGGTTTCAGAATCTGGGCGATGTATTGCGCATGCTGGAGCTGACCGGAGACGTGAAATTTAAAATTGAAGGAAGAACCGTTATAGCTTATAATTAATAATTAACCAAACCAAACAAGAGATGACAAAAGAAATTAGAGAATCTGGACCTTAAAGTAGGGGCTTGAACAGTTATATAGAAACAAGGGCGCTTCCGACGCCCCTGCTCTGATGCTTGTTCAATCTGATGGCTACGCGCCAGCAAAAATTACTTCAGAATTTTTCACGATAAACAAGATTATAAATGTATAAAATTTATACTAGAATCATACTGCCATATGTGTCGGTTTTCCGGCGCCCATTTGAGGCAGATAAAACACAAATAATTATGCGATTGAAACTGATCAGCGTAATCCTAATGGCAACTTTTATGCAGGTTAGTGCCAATGGTTTTGCGCAAAGGGTCTCATTAACCAAGCAAAATATCAGCCTGGAACAGCTGTTTACAGAAATCAGAAAGCAGACGGGGTATAATGTGCTCTGGTCTGTAGAACAGGTAGATGAACATTGGAAAATGAATGCCAATTTTAACAATGCGCCAATAACAGAAGTGCTGGAGAAATCACTTTTGAATTATGGATTGACTTATATTTTGGAAAACAAAACCATTGTGATTAAGTCAAAAAAAGCTTCAAAATTAAGTGAGGTATTAATTGCAGTGCTTCTGGACATTACTGGTAAAGTAACTGACGAATCTGGTAACCCATTACCTGGTGCAGTAATTCGTGTTAAGAATACTAAAATTGGATCGAGCACTGGTAATGATGGTTTGTTTGCACTCAAGGGTGTTCCTGAAAATTCAATACTCAGCATTTCCTACATCGGTTACCAAAGTCAGGAAGTAAAAGTGGAAAGCTCAAAATTTGTGGAGGTTACTTTAAAGCCAGGTATGGTGAATCTGGAGCAGGTGCAGGTGCTTAGTAACGGTTATCAAAACATTAAACGTCAGCAGTTGACAGGTGCGTTTGCAACTTTATCTGGGGATGACTATAAGCAGAGTATTCCGGTAAACAGTAATGTACTTGAGAATATGGAGGGTAAACTGGCTGGATTGGTGATGAATGTAAATGCCTCAGGCAGTCAGGACAGTAGTCCGATTAGTATTCGTGGGGTGTCTACTTTCAATGCGGTAAAATCTCCTTTAATTGTATTGAATGGTTTTCCAACTGAAATCAGTCTGGAGTCGATCAATCCTTACGATGTAACTTCTGTTACTGTATTGAAAGATGCTGCTGCTGCTGCTATTTATGGCGTGCGTGCTTCGAATGGGGTAATAATTATCATGACTAAGAAGGGAGTTGAAGGAGCACCAAAGTTTCAGCTCAATACCACCATATCATTTAAGCCAAAGCCGAATTTTAATAAGCTGGATTTACTTTCTGGTCGCGGCTTTGTTGATCTGGAAGCCGCTTTGGCAAAGAATAACATTGTCAATAACTACATGACTAAGGAAAATTTTGATTTTGAGGGAGGAACCTATACACCAGTATATGGCGCTGTTGATGATTTATTGAATGGTGTAATTACACAGGAACAAGCTGATGCAATCTTTAATCAATATGCTGCATATGACAATACAAAAGACTACCAACGTTTGTTTCAGCAAAACCGTTATCTAAGGGCATTGGATTTAAATGCGAGTGGTGGAACTAAAAATTCAACCTATTTCTTTGGTGTAAACCGAGTAGATAATGACCAGCTGGTCAAAGGTTCTACCTTTAATAAAACGAGCTTAACTTATCGTGGATCGATGGATTTCCTAAAGATACTTAGTCTTGATGTTCAGGGAATTTATACAAATACAAACGACAGAAGTCCTACTGCTCCAGACTATATGGCTATCAAACCATACGAAGGATTTTTGGATGCAAACGGTGCTGCTGTTGCTACTTTTCTGAGACCTTACAGCAATAGCCCTTATTTTGGATATGATGGTATTTATGGTAGTATAAATGCAGAGAAAAACCAGCAGAATATTGCAATGGGACTTTATGATGGTAATTATTACCCTTATAATGATTTTCTGGATTATAGCAATGTAACTAAAGACAACAATTTCCGCTTTCAGGGAAACCTTAAGGCTAAAATTACCAAAGACCTGAATCTGGAGATTGGCGCTGCATTTGAGAAGGGATTGAGTACGAATAATTTTACTTCTTCAGAATCTGCCTACGAAAACAGAATGCGCTTAAACTACTTTGCAAAGGCAGGTTTAAACGGACCTGAGTTTAGAATTCCTAAAGGAGGTTCAAACCAGGTCAATAATTACACTACCGAAGCTTATACCATTAGGGCGCAGGCAACTTATAGTAAGTTATTTAATGATAAACATGATTTGTCACTTCTGGCAGGTGCAGAACAGCGAAAACTTGTTTACCATACTGAGCGCAATACTTTGTTTGGCTACGATGAACGCTCTTTAACTTCTAAGCCATTTGATGCAGCAATTTTAGGAAACTATAATTTTGCGCCAGATTATATGTATGAGCTGATTCCACTATCTGGCTACCTGATGGATTATTCTTCTTACAGCGACTTTTTTAATCAGACTTATCGTGACGATCGTTTTGTCTCAGCTTATGCAAATGCTGCATATACTTATGACAGTAAATATAGTTTTACAGGAAGTTTAAGAATTGATCAATCAAACTTATTTGGTTCGGATCCTAAATTCAGATACACGCCATTGTGGTCATTAGGAGCTGCATGGAATATTAAAGGAGAAGAATTCCTTAAAAATGTTACCTGGCTGGATGAGCTTAAATTAAGAGTGGCCACAGGTTATAATGGCAACATTATTAAATTGAGCGGACCTTATAACATTCTGAACAATAGGATAAATAGTCAGGCACAACCAGAACCTATTCTTGGTTACTATGTGCAGACACCGGCAAATAGTGGGTTGAGATGGGAAAAAACAATCAATTATAACTTCGGACTTGATTTCGGTGTCAGTACAAGCCGAATTTCAGGAAGTGTGGATTATTATATTAAACATGCGGAAGACGTGTTCTCTTATCTTGCTACAGATGCAACAAAGGGTTTCTCAAACCAATTGGTTAACAACGCTGAGATTATGAACAAAGGCTTGGAGTTGAGCCTGAGAAGTGCAAATATTATTAATGACAATTTTGCATGGAGAACGCAGCTTACTGCTTCATTTAACAAGAATAAAGTGCTGAAGTATAGAGTAAATACCTCAGCTGCGACATTTAATCAGGTAAACGGCGGGCAGAGCGTAGAGGGGTATCCTCTGAACGCCCTCTTTACCTATAATTACAAGGGGCTGAATGAGTTCGGGCAGCCAATGGTTGATGATGGAAATGGGAACAATGTGATACTGAGAAATAATTTCGGTGATGTGGTGGATATTCCTTTGTCGGCCTTACACTATGCAGGAACTACCGATCCCAAATATGTGGTAGGTTTAACCAACCAGTTTACTTTGGGGAATTTTGATCTTTCGATGTTATTCATGTATTATGGAGGGCATATCGCAAGGATTGCTCCACCAAACTATAATGCATTCCGACCAATCAATGGCGCACAAAATTTCTGGAAACAAACAGGAGATGAGTTAATAACCCGCATGCCAGGTATACCAGTTTACGGTTCTGAAAATTACTTTGATTATGCAGCGATTAATGGCTATACGTATGCGACAGAGTTTGTAAGAAAGATGGATTTTATCGCACTGCGTAATGTAACCTTAACCTATAAACTGAGCCCTGCGTTTTCTAAAAAGCTGGGTTTAGATCAAACCAAACTTTCTATTCAGGTTCAGAATCCTGTGAAATATGTATTTAGCGGAAATGATGTAGATCCGGAAACCATCGACTTCAGAAGTGGTGTTCGCAATTTTGCTGTCCTGCCTGCCTATACTTTTTCTTTAACTACTAATTTTTAATAATTGCTATGAAGAAGATATATACTATAGTACTCTTTTGTACTGTGATGATCAGTGTTTCCTGCAGTAAATTTCTTGATGTAAAGCCTGTTGGAATTATCATTCCTGAAAAAACGAATGATTATGAGTTATTACTGAATGATATTAATATTACCCGCTCATTTTATTCAAGTACTATTTTCACCTATGATGACATCAGCAATGTGACTTTTACGCCGCAGACGGAAACATCCATTGATGCCAATCTTTATTTTTGGAAAACCTATTTGGATGTAAATTCACAAAGCAGGCCAGCAGCCTGGGCGGATTACTATAACAATATTAGTAATTTAAATGTGATTTTGGAAGGCGTACTTCGTGCGACTGATGGAACTCCGCAAAAACGTCAACAGATTTATGCAGAGGCATTGGTGGCGCGGACTTTTCCATACTTCCATTTGTTGAGTCTATTTGCAACAGCTTATGATCCTGCTACAGCAACAACCGATCTGGGATTGCCATTTGTAGTGTCCACAGATCAAAATGCTGCTTTACCAGAGCGTATGACGCTAAAGTCGCATTATGATCAGTTAATTGCAGACATTTTGAAAGCGATTCCTGATTTACCTACGCAAAATATCAATAAAACGAGAATTACTAAGAACGTAGCTTATGGAATGCTATCGCGCATTTATATGAGTATGCGTGATTATCCGAATGCTTTAAAGTATGCAGAATTGGTAATTGGAAGTGGTAATGCTGTGGTGTTAAATTATAATGATTATGCCTCTTCAAATGAACTTCCACAAACCAATGTAAGTCCTGAAGAATTGTTTTTACGCTATTCAACGAATTCCAGATATAGGTTTTCAAATGAGTTACTGGCTAAATTCGATCAAAGTTCTGATTTAAGAATGAAGCTATTCACTGTAACAGATGCCGGTGTAGTGAGTTTCCAGAACGCCAATTATAATCCAAACCGTGGCATTACCTATGCTGAAATTTATTTGAATCAAGCAGAATGTCTGGCAAGGAGCGGGGCGATAGTTCCGGCTCTGGAGGTCTTAAATAACACTATTCGTGTAAATCGCATAGCCGCGGAGGCTTATGAGCCCCTAGAGGCCAACAGCCAGGAAGAAGCCTTAAATCTGATTTTATTGGAACGTCGCAGAGAGTTGGCCTTCAAAGGTTTGAGGTGGAGTGATATGAAGCGCCTTGACAAAGAAAACAGGATGCCACCTGTAGTTCGTTATGCGCCGAATGGTACCACTGTATTTGAAACCTTAGCCTCAGGCAGCCTGAAATATACCTTTCAGATTCCTTTACAAACCCAATTGTTCAACCCAAATATGAAATTAAATCAAAGATAATCAGATGAAAAAAATAATCATATATAGTTTGTGCCTTTTACCTTTCATCAGTGCAGCACAAAGTCCATTTACATTAACAGGAAAAATCGGCAATTATTCATCACCAGCCAAAGTATTTGTCAGTTATGCCGGAGGGCCTACAGGAAATCAGTTGGTCAGAGATTCTGCAGTACTAAACAATGGCGTATTTATCATTAAAGGACCTGCGATTAAGGAACCTAAAGCTATAGAGCTCCACTTTAGTCCTAAAGGTCATAGCAGGAATAAGTTGATTATGGATGCTTACAATACCTATAATAATCTGGATCATATTGATCAATTTAAAATGCTGGTGCAATCTGGAAAGAATGAAATCAGTTCAAAAGATTCATTAAAGAACAGTGTAATTGCTGGAAGTCAGATTGAATTACAACGGAGGAAATTTGAAGCGTTTATTCAACCGGTTTCTGTACCGTTGATTCTGGAGGCGCGCAAATGGCTAGCTATGAGTGAATTGAAAGCTAAAGGTGAGGCTATTGATGAGCAGGCTTATATGGCTTCGCTGGAAAGAAGGTTGGTGCTGGAACGTGCTTATAAATTAAAATTAGCAGATTTTGTCCTAGCGAATCCTGCTGATTATTTCAGTGCAGTTGCATTGACTAAGCTATTGTCGGCGGGTACGCAAGTAACTGCTATGGATAAGCAAAAGGCTGCTGATTTACTTGTTGTGAAAGGCTTGTTGAAGGTTCTAACACCGAAAGTAAAGCAGTATCAGGTTTTTGCAGGTGTTCAATATTACATCGACGAACTGGAAAAGAAACCGGTAGATGTTGATTTTAAAGACTTCAAGCAATTCAGCCCGGATGGGAAACCGGTAAGCTTGAGTGATTTCAAGGGTAAGTACCTGTTTGTAGATTTTTGGGCATCCTGGTGTGGTCCATGTCGTGGGGAAAATCCGAATGTACTACGTGCCTATAACAACTATAAACAAGATGGATTGGAGATTTTAGGTGTTTCTTTTGATGATAAAAAGGAGGCCTGGCTTAAAGCAATAGAGGAGGATAAAATGCCATGGACACAAATTTCTCTGCTTAAAGGTTTCCAGAATGAAGCTGCTGAATTATACCATATCCAGGGTATTCCTGCCAGTATACTGATTAATCCGGAAGGCAAGATCATTGCATATGATCTTCGTGCTGAGGATTTAGAAAGAAAGCTGCTGGAAATATTTAAACACTAATACCCGATAGGTAAACCTAATTATTTATATGAACAAACCATTATTTAAAATTAGCCTGATTTTCGGGCTGATTTTTTTTACGGCGTTATTGGCCGTAGCACAAAACAAAAAGTATGTATGGAAAACAGGCACATCCGCTGGCTATACCTATAAATACATTACAAATGATCCTGCCAAGGCTAGATTTTATACTTTAAAAAATGGTCTTACTATCATCCTCAGTGAGAACAATAAAGAACCAAGGATTACCTCCAAAATCGCAGTGCGGGCGGGGAGTAATACAGATCCAAAAGAACATACCGGTTTGGCCCATTATCTGGAGCACCTATTGTTCAAAGGAACAGATAAATATGGTTCTCTGGACTGGTCAAAAGAGCAGCCCCTAATTCAGGAAATCGAAGATCGATACGAACAATACAACAAAACTACGGATGTGGGCAGGAGAAAGGCGATGTATAAAGAAATCGATTCCGTATCGGTATTGGCCTCAAAATATGCCATTGCTAACGAGTATGATAAGTTGATGGCTACAATGGGGGGGCAGGGTACGAATGCGCATACCTGGGTAGAGGAGACGGTTTACGAGGAAGATATCCCTGCCAGTGCTGTAGATAAGTTTCTTACCGTCCAGGCAGAACGTTTTCGCAATCCGGTGTTCAGATTATTTCATACCGAATTAGAAGCTGTTTATGAGGAGAAAAATGAGTCTTTGGATAATGATGGCTGGAAAATACAGCAGGCCATGCACAGTTACTTGTTTCCGACCCATAATTATGGTCAACAGAGCACCATTGGTACAATTGCACACTTAAAGAACCCTTCTTTGAAAGCGATTAGGCAGTATTATAACGATTATTATGTGCCAAATAATATGGCGGTAATTATGGTGGGCGATTTTAAATCCGATGAGATGGTAATGAAGATCGATCAGCATATGGGCTATATGAAGGCGGCTGCGGTAAAGGAATATCAACCTGTGGCGGAAAAACCATTGACCGGACCGATCGTAAAGGACATTTATGGTCCAACCTCTGAAAGCCTGGCCATCGGTTATCGCATTGGAGCTAATGGAACAAGGGCAGCATTGATGGCTGGTCTTGTAGCTGAAATTTTATCAAATGGGAAAGCCGGTCTATTGGATTTAAACCTCTCGCAACCACAAAAGGTGTTACAGGCGGGCGCGTATACCAGGCAATATAAGGACTATGGGATATTTTCAATTTATGCAGCACCTAAGGAAGGTCAAAGCCTGAAAGAAGTGAAGGATTTGGTATTGCAGCAAATTGAACTGCTGAAAAGCGGAAACTTTAGTGATGCATTGTTAAAGGCTATTGTAGCGAATGAGAAGCTTAGCGCTTTAAACAATATAGAAGATAATGCTTCAAGAGCGGAAGATTTAATGAGTGATTATATTAAATCTAACACTAAAAACTGGGGGAAGGAAGTTTCCCGAATTGATGATATCTCAAAGGTTAGCAAGTCAGAAATTGCTGCTTTTGCAAAGACTTTCTTCGCGGATAATTATGTAGTACTAAACAAATATCAGGGAGAGGCTGCTGAGATTGAAAAAGTAGAGAAACCGCCGATTACTGCGGTGGAAACAAATGCAGGAGCTCAATCTGATTTCCTGAAGATGGTAGCTAAGATTCCAGCTCAGACCATTGCTCCTGAATGGCTTGATTTTCAGAAGGATATTCAGCATGGGAAATTTGGAGAAGCAGAAATTTTAGCGGTAAAAAACACAGACAACCAGTTATTTCGTCAGTATTTTCAATTCGAAATGGGTAAATGGAATAGTAAATTATTGCCAGTAGCTGCAGCTTATCTTAGTTTCTTGAGTCATGACAAAAAGTTTTATGAACTGGCTTGTAAATTCTTTTTGAACGTGGATAATCAGGTGACCACTGTGGGTTTGACTGGATTACAGGAAAACTATGTTAAGGCAATGGAGCTGCTAAATGAGGTGTTGTTGAATGGCGAGGTAAACCAGGCTGCCTTTACTGCAATGAAAGAAAATCTGCTGAAAAATCGTCAAAACAACAAGTTGAATAAGGGGAGTATAATGCAGGCCATGTTGAGCTATGCTACTTATGGTAAAAACAATCCTTATAATTTCACATTAACCGATGATGAAATCAACAACTTAAAACCTGAGGAATTGATTGCTGTACTTCGGAATCTTTTTTCTTACAAGTACAGTGTAATTTATTATGGTCCGGTTGGATTGCCTGAGTATAAAGTGATGCTCGCAAATGTTCATCGGCTGCCTACAAAGTTTAGCGCTTACCCTGAGGCCATCAGTTTTAAAAAGGTGGCACAAAATGAAAACAAAGTGCTATTCACCGATTATAACATGGTACAAGTCGATGCAAGCTGGTATCGGACTGCAAATCAATATGTACCTGCACAAGAGGTTACGGCCGATTTATTTAATAACTATTTCGGTTTTGGGATGGGCTCTGTGGTTTTTCAGACTTTGCGCGAATCAAAAGCTTTAGCTTACAGTACAAATGCAGTTTATGGAAAACCAAGAAAAAAAGAAGATCAGTTTTATGTGACTGCGTTTATCGGCTGTCAGGCAGATAAGGTGGATGATGCAATTAAAGGCATGAATAGCTTATTGAACGATTTACCTTATAATGAAAAAGCATTTCAGTCTGCTAAAATGAGTCTTTCTAATCAGCTAGAAACAGAACGCATCATGGAAGACCGAATTATATTCAGTTTTATTGATGCCAGGCGTAAAGGCCTTGATTATGATTTAAGGAAAGAGGCTTATGCTGCAATTCCTAAGATTTCCTTTCAGGACATTAAAAAGCTACATAATGATTATTTTGCCAACCAGGCTTATACTTATTGTATTGTAGGAGCTCAAAAAAAACTACCACTTTCTCAACTGTCTAATTATGGCAAAGTTGAACAATTGTCTTTAGAGACTCTTTTTGGTTATTAAATCCAGATCAGGGCCGGAAAAGCCGGCCCTGAATCCCTGTTGATTCCTCTTCTTTTTTTAAATCCCTGATATCACGTATTTGTATAAAATAAACGTAAAAATTGGAGGTCCAAAACTTGATTAATACTGCAAAGTATAATATTAGTGTATCAATAATAGCAGATGATGTCAGAAGAAACCTTTCCCTTGCCTCAAAATGAGATGCAAAGATTATTGAATTTGTCTGAGCTTGACTTGGATTATTCCGAACTTTTTGAAGAGTTTAAAGATCTGGCGATGCTCGCTGCTAAAATAGCAGGAACGGATATATCGCTGATTAACCTCATAGATTCCTATACCACATGGACGATTTCTGGTTATGGGTTGGACATACAGCAGGTACCCAGAGAAGAGTCCCTGTGTCAATATACTATTTTAGGGGAACCGCAATTTGAAGTTTCAGACCTTACAAAGGATCAGCGATTTGAAAATAAGGATTTTACAAAGCCCCCAATGTCACTTCGCTATTATCTTGGGGTTCCACTTACAGGTCCTGAAGGTTACCAGATCGGTTCTTTGTGTGTGGTACATACGCAACCTAAGCATATGAGTCCTGAGAAAATCGAGATGCTGAAAATTATTGCAAATCAGGTCATCAATCGCATTCAAACGTATCGGGCAATCAATGAATTGAAAGGGCAGCTAAAAAATGCCAACGTTACAAAAAGTAAGGTTGCGCATGATATTCGTGGACCCCTGGCAGGAATTATTGGCTTGTCCGATATTATTGTTCAACAGGGCAATGAAAATAAGCTGGACGAAGTCCTGGAATTCATTCAACTGATCCACAAAAGCAGTAAGTCATTGCTCGAATTAGCGGATGAAATCCTTACAGAAGATCAGCAAAATAAGAAATTGGCACAAAATGAAGTGAACCTGAGGGTTTTCAAATGTAAGTTGGAGGATCTTTATGGCGGACAGGCTAAGAACAAAAATATTAATCTGGAAATAGAAGTGATAGAAGGAAATACCTTATGGGCTTTCCCAAAAAATAAGTTGCTGCAAATTACAGGAAATTTGATTTCCAATGCAATCAAATTTACTCCGGAGAATGGAAGAGTTAAAGTTGAATTAAGTTTAATTGAACAAAAGGATCAACATCTGCTTGATTTAAAGATCTCAGACACCGGTGTAGGCATCAGCGCAGAGGCTCTTAAGCACCTGGAAGAAGGAAGTAATTCAAGTACTAAAGGAACCTCTGGCGAAAAAGGATATGGTTTTGGATTGGAATTGGTGAAACATCTGGTAAAAGGTTTAGGAGGCTTTCTTGACATTTACAATGTGGTTGGATCCGGCGCATGTTTTAATGTGAAAATACCTTTCCAAAAGCAAGCTTTCTAAAATTTAGCCCAGGTGCTCAGCTGAACCGTTTGGATCCATCCATACATATTCCCAATGATGGCCATCAAGGTCTTCAAAGCTATGTTGATACATAAAGCCATAGTCGCTTGCAGGATTTGGTATGCTGGCACCTGCTGCCTCCGCCTTGTTTACCATTGCGTTAACGGCATCTTTGCTATCTGCAGATAAGCAAATGGAGCATTCCACTGCTTTGTGGGCATCCACAATTTCTTTTTTTGTGAAAGTTTGAAAGAAAGTTTCTGTTAGGAGCATGATGAAAATGGTATCACTGATGACCATACAGGTTGCTTTCTCATCCGTAAACTTCGGGTTAAATGTGTAGCCCAGCTTGCTGAAAAATTCTACAGATCTTTTGAGGTCTTTAATGGGTAGGTTTACAAAAATTTGAGTTGCCATAATTTTCTGGTTTATATTTAAAGTTACCGTATTTGCAGGTATCTGTAGATGTGCAAAAATGACAAGTTATGGGGGGAAACGCGACTACTAGAATTTTCTATGGAGGATCCTAAGTCAGTTTATTAAATATATTTGTGACCACTTGCGGTAATTCATGAATTGCTTTCTCAGGGTTGTCTACCACTCCTTCAGCCCAACCCCTCCAGATGACTTTAGAGGATTTACGATCGATGAGATCGATCAGAATGGTGCCTTCTTTTACGATCATTCTTCTTTGAGCTGCCCCAACATATATTGGAAATGGATTGTAATACGAGTAATAAAAAGCTGAACGACCTCGATAATAACCTATTCTTGGACCCATCATCCATGGGGAATAGTAATAGACAGGGTCGTTATAAAACCTGACATCCCGATTGACAACAGCAGTATAACGTACCAGTATATCAGGTTTTTCATTGTCAAGCGTAAAGCCTCTTTTGTTGAGTTCCTGACTTGCGGTTTCTACAATGAGATCAGTAGCAATATCATTTTTATAGATATTTGAGCTTTTGGATTGTCCCTCAGGAATCCAGGCATAAGTTTTATAGTTTTTGTCCAGTGGTTTATTACTCACTGCATAATAATTATAGGGCGAACAGGCAGTTAGCATAGCTAACAGAGCCAGTAACAGAAATAGCTGCTTTTTCATTTTGATGTGTGTTTAAATAAAGTAGAAAAATAACCATGTCTTTTTATGAGTTAATTTACGAAATTTCAGGAGTAAAAGATGGGTTTCAGAGTAGGAATTACACAGCAATGACCTATTGAAATCCTAAAAAAAACAGTAATAATCGTTGAATCCGGAAATGTATAATGCCTATATCTTCCTGGGAGCACAATAAAAGTACATTTCCAACGCTATTATTGCATTATGAATTTACCGATGCGCATCACATTTGATGATAGAGACCACACCTACGTTGTTTTAACGAAGGGAATAACAAAAGAAACTACTGCAATCCAGATTAATCTAAATAGCACAGATTACCAGTTAGTTTGTAACTCAAAAGGAGACTGGGATGTTGCTGATGCGACGATAAACAATCATCCAGGTTTATTAAAAGCGATAGGCAGAAACATCAAACTCCGATATAGGTTATAAACCAGGGCGCTGATTGTTTTTAGCTAAAGTATCAAATTCAACTTTACCTGTATTCATATCATAAATCGCCCCAATGATCTTTATTTCTCCCGTTTCCTCCATTTTTTTTAAAATTGGACTATGAGAACGGATGTTATCGATGGTTAACCTCACATTACTATCGCAAACTGCGGCAACAAAATCTGCATTTTTTGAAGTTTTTTGGCCATCATAGTGTTGAGCAGCTAAGGATACTGCAGGTTGTATTTTATGGAGTAATCCGGTGATATTACCTAATTCTACACCATCAATTGCAGCCTTTATCGCACCGCAATATTGATGTCCCAATACAACGATCAATTTAGCTCCGGAAACTTTACAGGCATATTCGAGGCTTCCTAGTATGTCTTGATTACTGATATTTCCGGCCACCCTGGCCACAAATAAATTGCCAATCCCACTATGAAAGACATCTTCAACTGGAACCCTAGAGTCCAGACAAGATAAAATAGCAGCTTTAGGATATTGACCAAGAGAGGCTTTACGCACTCGTTCGGTATTGTTTCGTATAGTCAGCATATCCTCTGTAAAGTCTTTATTACCCTGCTTTAACCGATCCAGAACCTGTTCCGGGCTCAACAATTTCTGTTGCTCTACTGTTAAAACATCTGTATTAATCACCTCGCTTTTATCAATGGTGATGGTGCTGCTGTCCTTTTTTTCAGCTGCTGAAGGGTTCGAAACGTTCTGGCAGGAAGAAAAGGCCAGAAAAAGTAACGATGCCTGTAATAATCGTTTCATAGAAATAATTACAATTACTGAGTTTATAAACGCTTGCAAATAAGGGGATTGTCGGATTGGTTTTTAGCCGTTCCTTAAATTTAAGGATAAAAATTCGAATTTGAAAGTGCTTAATTAAGGCTAAATTGCTACCGTTAATGATTGGATAATACCAACCGGATTTTTCTCTGCTTAATTCCCGGAATTTATTGGGAGGCTTTCGCAAAGTATTCTGCATCTGTAACGGATGCAAACCATTTTGTCGGACCCTTTTGCCGGCCGGTAATCGCAACCTGCACAAAAGAACTGTCTGTGCTTGCACCATGCCAATGAGGAATATTTGCCGGACATTTAACCACGTCACCTTTGCGCAAGATTCTTTTCTCCTGACCTTCTTCCTGATAATAACCAAGGCCTGCCGTGACAAGGATAATTTGACCGGCGGGATGCGCATGCCATTTACTTCTGGCTCCCGGAGCGAAAGTGACATTACCAACTGCAGTTTCATTTAGAATATCCGGATCTACGAGAGATTTCAGCCAAACCTCACCTGTGAAATTACCATTTGTATTTTTTTCTCCTTTTGGAAAAATTATTGTAACATTTTTTAATCCCGGGCTGCGATCAGTCAGAGGATTGTGGCAGGCATAAAATACCGGTATAAATAATGCAAGAGTTATTCCGTTGATACATTTCATAGGGGCCATTAGTCAGTTTTTTTATTAAATTTTGGCCTTACTTTTTAGGACTTTTTGTAAAATTTTTTGGGCGCTGTTTGCCTCAGCCTTACCAATGCGCTGTCTGATCAGGACTCAAGCCAACATTCAGGGCAATGTTAAAATGGGAGCGTAGCATAGGTTCCACTTCAAAAGCTTACCTTTCGCTGTGAATGCGGCAATAGTCACCAGACTTTTTTCTTTGGAACTCAGCCTTGTATTGTTAGTTTCCTGTGCCTTCAACAGGAAAGAAATTGAATTTAAAATGATGACTAAAGCAATGGTCGACTTAATTTTTCTCATATGGTCTTTTGATAGCTTTGATTCTCTTTATTTACCTCCAGGGCTAACCACCTTGGTAAAAGACAAGGAACCTAGTTTCCATTCTCCATCATGTTTGATATAAACTTCTGTTACCATAAATGGGTTCCTTACTTCATTGCCACCAACTACCGCTAGTAAATCAATCCGGTTTAAAAGAATAGCGGTATCATCAATTACTTTTAGGGATACCTCATGGATATCCGCTTTTTTATACCAGATACCTCCGTTTTTGATGATATTGATTTCCTGTTGTTTTCCCCAGGATCCACCCATGTGAACAAACATGGATTTCTCATGAAAGAGTTTATCCAGAGCTTCTACATTTTTTTCTGCCATCCAGGTCCATTTATCTTTAGAAAGTTTAAAGAGCTCCTGATCTGCAGTTGAATTTTGTGAAAATGATGATTGTGATGCCATAACAAATAGAAATAGGGAAATGGTTAATGATTTCATAAGATTTGGTTTTATTTTAGTATGAATTATAGGTTTTTAAAACGATTCAACCAGTCCTTTACTGCTACCTGAGTCTGCTTCTCCTTATTGCCTTCCATGACGAATAGAATGCCGTCCCTTTCTTTGCCCCCCTGGGTACTGAAACCTGCCAACACTTTACTATCCGGACATAACTTTTTAAGGGTTTCAAAGCTGTTGCCTATGCCATAACCAGCATTGGTATTAAAGGGGACTACTATTTTTCGGCTGAGATCGTATTGTTTCAAAAAGCTTTTAATGGGAGGCGGTAGTTGCATTCCCCAGGTCGGAAATCCGACAAAGATGATATCGTATTTTTCTATACTGGTGATTTTTGTTTTCAGAGGAGGCAGAAAACCGGTTTCATTCTCAGTTGCCACCTGATTTACTGTAGCCTTGTAATTTTCAGGATAGGGGTTCAGCAATTCCAATGCGATGAGATCACCACCAATTTGTTTATGGATGATTTCTGCGACAGCCCTGGTATTTTGTGTTCTCGATAAATAAACGATCAACACTTTTTTATCTGTTAATGATGCTGGTTTTTCGGGATCTTTTTCTTGTGCTCTTGAGCAGGAACTCAGGATCAATAAAGAGGCAAATAACAATAAGGAATATGTTTTTAAAGTGTCCATTTCTTTATGATTTGTTGATGACATCAATTAATCCAGCCTTTTTTTAGCTAACCAGCTGGACAAAACATCTGCCACTTCAATGTTATTCAAATCAGCAAAGGGAAAGTGGGTATTGCCGTTTATCCCAATTTCTGGCAGATGTACTACGGTAGCATCACCTCCATGTTTATTAATGGTAGTTGCCCATATATTTGCCATTTCGAGGCCGGAACGCCAATGATCCATATTCCAAATATTAGTCGGTGATTTGGCGATATAATCTCCATAGTAAATGACGATTGGTAGTTTAGTGAGTTTCATAAACTCCGCCAGAGGGATTTCTGTACCCTTCAGCTCAGCAAAGAGTCCTGTAGATTTTATCGGTTCCGGAAGTTCTCCCGTTGGGAATACGAATCCGCTATAAGGTTCGTAGGCTATAACCGCTTTGACTTTTTCATTTTTAATTGCCGTCAGCCAGCCTGGACCGCCACCTTGTGAATGGGTAATCAGGATGCCTTCTCCAACCTGATCAAATAATTGCGACACTGCAGCGCTGATCACCTGTGTATCAAAAGGTCCCGTATTTGGCGTCATCTGTCTATAAAACTGTTCAAGGGAAGCCGGGTCTTTTGGAAACTGTACATTTGGAAAATAATCGGGATAATTTCCAATCCTGAATTGACTGAACCAGAATTGTTCATCGGGGCTAATGTTAATGGTTGCTGCCACCGAACTTTTTCCGGCATCACCGCGTCTCGGCTGGTCGAGGAGGTAAATACTAAAGCCTCTTCTTAGAAAAATATTCTGGAATCCTTCTCTGCCATCAGGAGTGCTTTCCCATGTTTTTTTTGATTGTCCCGCTCCATGCAGAAAAACCAATGGATATTTACGGGCCTTTACTGGAATCTGGTAAAAGACATAAGCATGGTCAGCATGAAAAGTCTGTCCACTGGGTTTCAATGCCTGATCCAGGCTGAAAGTTCCGATCTCAGTAAATTTTGTTCCTCCAACAGCATAGCTGCCTTGTTGGGCAATGGTTAAAGGTTTCTGTTTTTGCTGCGCATGAAGTGATATTGTAGCAGCCAACATGAATGTAAATGTTCCCAGATAGCAGATGAGTTCCTTTTTCATATCAATTTTCTTTCGGGCTGATCGCCTCCATAAAATCTTATATTTTATGATATAAATTTCAAGAATTTAATCGCAGCTTTTTTGCAAAGCAGGATCAACACGAAAACATGATGCTTTAAGGCGAAAAGCAGGCTTTAATGATCTGCTGATTATTCGTTTACCAGCCATTCTTTAAATTCAGAAGCTTTGTTCTTACTGATGTAAATTCTTTCAGGTAAATCTCTGTCTAGGGTAAGGAGTAAACGGCTGTCAAACCATACAGTAATATTTTTGACGGCATTACGGGCAATGATGAATTGCTTATTGGCACGATAAAAATTGGCAGGATTTAAAGTGGAAAAAATATGCTCCAATGTTTTTGGGTAAGGAATAGTGCTTCCATCGGATAACCCGACAACCGTATTTTTATCTGAAGTATAGAAAAATGAAACCTCTTGCAGGTCAACTGGTAATAGTTTGTCTTTATGAGGGATTAAGAGTTTATTTTGATAACGGGGGCCTGACGCCAGTTGGTTGACCCTCGACAAATATTCGACAATATTGCTACGGGATAATTTCCTGAATTTCTGAAGTGCACGGTCTAATTCCTGAGTTTTTATGGGCTTCAGGAGATAGTCTATACTGTTTACTTTAAATGCTTCAATGGCATATTCGTCGTAGGCGGTGGTAAAAATAATAGGGATCTCAATTTCAATATGCTCGAAAATTAAGAAAGCCGAACCGTCGGATAAATGGATATCCATTAAGATCAGATCGGGTAGGGCGGAGCTATTTAACCAGTTAATGGTTTGGCTCACACTTTCTGTATTGCCAATCACCTCTATAGCAGGGTCAATTTCACTTAAAATCTCCACTAAACTCTCGTAAGCAGCTGTTTCGTCCTCAACGATCAGTATTTTCATATGGTTAACCTAATGGTAAATAAACATTAAAAACATTCCCTTTGTTCTCCACCCTGATTTGCTTGTCCATTAATAACTGAAAACGACCTTCAAGATTCTCCAGTCCTGTTCCATTGCTTAATGCCGGACTTAATTTAGGGTAAATGGGGTTGGAAACTACCAGCTCATCCTTTTCATTCATGAAAATACGGATCAGCATCTTATGTTCGCTGTCGATCATATTATGAACCACGATATTATCAAGTAGGGGAAGAATAGAAAGCACGGGAATTTTTTGTGTTAATGCCCTGGGATCAATGTCAATCTGATACTCTAGTTTATTTGCAAAACGAACTTCCATCATATAACGAAAGGCATCTACAAAACTAAGTTCCTCTCCTAAAGTCACCAAACCTTTTTTGTCGCTTTGAAGGATGTATCGAAACACATCAGACAACTTATTTACATAGGTTAATGTTTCTTCATTATTTTTTTTCCGGATCAATGAGGTCAGGCCATTCAGCGAGTTAAAAAAGAAATGCGGATTAATCTGATTTGTCAGGGCATCATAACGACTTTGCAGGTTTTTTATCTTCAGTTCCTCTATTTCCTGTTCTTTTTTTCGTTGTTCGGAATACAAAGTCAGGATATGCCCCATAAGCGTATTTAAAATAGAGACAATAAAGAACTGAAATAGCACCAGGCTACCATAGTGCTTAACTTTTTTATAAACCAGAAAAGAGATGCCACCATAGATGATAAATGCAGCAAAAGAGATGATGGTATTGTATACAAAACGCTTTTTGAAATCAGTCGTTTTAATTTGATGGAGGTTGATTTTGATCAATAAGAACACCAATGTAACCAGGAAGGCATAACGCAATATAACGAAAGCAATGTAGTTTATTTTCCCTGATTCGCCCAGCTTTTCCAAGTCGAATGGAATCCAGGTGAGGTCCGGATACATCACAAAACGGGCAGCAATTAAGCTGATGAAAAGCAACTGGTAATTATTGTATTTTTTTAGCAATTTGTTTTTTATTAAGGGGGATCAAATTGATCTGTATAAAACATTTCGGAGCTATACAAAATTAAGCATTCCAATATAGAATGCTTAATTAACTTTACTCTGACTGAATTCATTAACTATCCTATATAATGAACCACCAGACAAACATCAGGAAAATAGTTTATCCTGACGCTTAGGCAGGAGGCAAAGCGAAAATCATGGGAGTAAAAACGAATAAATGATAAAATTATTTGTACAACACGAGGGAATAGTGAGCCGGGCAGAGCACCGGCATTCGCATGGATGACGATTTCATGAGCAATGGTTTTGTCCATCTTTTTAATTCAATAATCTATTCTTTTCTGAAAAAATGCCTCCTATCTTTCCTGTATTGAAGGTCTGTAATTTTTTAAGAAAGCTCATATGAATAAATTGTTTTTAATGCTGTGTTTAATGGGATTCACATTAATCGCTCAGGCGAAAGAGATTAAAATCTTAAGCCCTGATAAAAAAATAGAATTAACCATCAGCACAAATTTAAGAAACGAAAAGAGATTAAGTTATACCATCGCCTATAAGGGCATTCCTGTTATTGCGAGCTCTCCATTAGGACTTGAATTTGAACATGAAAAACCATTAGCGGAAGATCTTTCCATCCACTCCGTTAAAGAAAAACACAGAAAGGGGACCTGGAAGCCTGTATATGGTGAAAAAGAATTTTATCTGGATCATTACAATGAGGTCAGCATTCAATTTAAAGAAGAGAAATTGCCTTATCGTGTATTTTCGATAACGTCCAGAGTTTATAACGAAGGAGCCGCTTTTAGATATAATATGTTGACTGATAAATTAGTTACTGTTACAAAGGAGCTGACTGGTTTTAAATTTAAAGCAGACTATCCATCCTGGGTTGCTGGGGCTGCGCAATCGAAATATAGAAAGGCGAGCATTAGTCAAACTGGAAATGGTACAGAACGCCCTTATGTAATAGAAATGAATTCGGATTGCTTTGTTGCATTAGGAGAAGCCGCATTGGTAGATCATGCAAGAATGAAATTTAGTCCTGCCCCAAAAGACAGTCTTATGCTACTGACAACTTTGGATGGGAAATCAGTTTACAAGGATAACTTTTCCACACCATGGCGTTATGTGATGATCGCGGAATCTGCAGGAAAATTGTTGGAAAACAATCATTTTATATTGAATCTAAATGAGGCGAATGCTATAAAGGATCATTCCTGGATAAAACCTGGAAAAGTGATTCGTGAGGTAACTTTAACGACAACTGGCGGGAAAGCCTGTATAGATTTTGCTGCCAGACATAATTTGCAATATGTGGAATTTGATGCAGGATGGTATGGCCACGAATATGATGATGCAGCCAGTGCATTGGCGGTAAATGTCGATCCTTCAAGGTCTCCGGGGCCTTTGGCATTACAGGAGGTGATTGCATATGGAAAAAGTAAAGGCGTTGGCATATTGCTCTACGTAAACCAACGGGCTTTATCGAAACAATTAGATACCATACTGCCATTGTTCAAGTCCTGGGGAGTGGTAGGAATGAAATATGGTTTTGTAAATGTAGGCAGCCAAATCAGTACTTCCTGGTTACATGAAGCTGTTCGAAAAGCTGCTGATCATCAGTTAATGGTAGACATTCATGATGAATACCGACCAACTGGTTATTCCAGAACTTATCCGAATTTATTAACTCAGGAGGGCATTAGAGGAGAAGAAGAGCGTCCGGATAACCAACAGGTATTGACCACCATGTTTACCAGAATGATTGCAGGTGCTGGTGATTTTACCAATTGTTATTTTGTACCGAGTGTCTATGAAATGGGCTCTCATGCTTCTCAAATGGCAAAAGCCATCTGTATTTATAGCCCATGGCAGTTCATTTATTGGTACGACCGGCCATTAGGTTCTCCTATCAAAAAGGGAGGAGCCGGAGCATGGGCTTCAGTGATTGAAGAAATTCCGGACCTGAGTTTTTATGATGCTTTGCCAACAGTATGGCATGATACCAAAGTGATCAATGGAAAGATCGGAGCATTTGGAACAATTGCGCGAAGGAGTGGCGAAAACTGGTTTGTGGGTACTTTGACGGATGAGGCCATCAACTTTAAACTACCGCTTGATTTTCTGGAAAAAAAGCAGCAATATGAAGCCACAGTTTATACAGATGATGCTTCATTGGCAAGTCCTACAAAACTTGCCATTAAACGGATGAAAGTAGATGCATCCAGCATCCTGGATATACACTTATTGGAAAAGAATGGGCAAGCCTTCATCATCAGGCCAATTAAATAGTAAAATCCCCGGATAATCCATCCTTTAAGCTAATCGTCTATTGTTAAGAACTCATTAGCAAGGTATTTTTACGGCTGTATATAGTAAAACTTAAGAGTTGGAAACAACTCTTTTTTTGTAGGAATTTTTTATAAAATTTAAATATAAAAGCAGTGGGAATTAAAAAGTGGATGGTTTTGTTGGGCTTTTCTTTAAGTACATACTCAACTTTCAGTCAGCCTAAAATATTATGGAAAATAGGCAAAAGGGACAATACAGCAAATGAATTTGCATTGGCTGCCAATAGTGGTTATACGGCATTTATACAACGTTTCGGAGGCGAAAATTTAAATTATTATATCGGTTATTCCCAGCCTGAAAAGCACTGGTCTTATGTGTTACCCGGACCTTTGGATAGCTGGGCCGGAGGTGGCTATTGGGCTGGTTTTCACCCCCGTCATTTTCCCAGGATATTCTTCAACCTAAACAAAGGAATGGCGAAATCTGACTACCAGCTTCTCATCAATTTTGCTGATGCCAATACCAAAGCTGGAACGGTGCTGATGCTGGATATTAATGGCCACCAACAGGAATTTTCACTAAAAACGGGGAGTGGAAATGGTATTAAGGGTGATTATACGCAGGCCAAAGTACAAAGTATAAAAGTTCCTGTTCCGGCTTCCTGGATTAAGGAAGGTATGAATACCCTCCAGCTTTCTAATGTAAAAGGATCATGGGCAGTATTTGATAACCTGGAATTTTATGGAGCTCAGCAACAAAGTATACGCAAAGCAAGTAATTCCCTGATCCTTTCCGTAGCCCCCGCAAGCTTTGAAGTTTTAAAAGAGGGTAAAAGAGTACAACCTTTGCTGGTGGATATTCAGCAGATTGATCATGATCAGGAGTTGAGAATCACGATCGATGATGTGCTGGTTGCCAGAAGACTTGTGGAAAGCGGACATAGTATTTTGGAAATTCCGATGCCTGCTGTTCATAAAAATAAATCTGCTGTAGTAAAGCTATTGTCAGGTAATCAGCTGATCTATTCACAAAAAATCAATCGCTCTAAACAGCATTTGCAGCAGCCATCAGATTATGTCGATTTGTTAATGGGCACCGGGAATTCCAGATGGATGTTTAAACCGGGACCATCATTACCTTTCAGCATGGTGCAAATGGCGCCGGATAATCAGGATGAAATCTGGAAGGCAGGATATGAATATACTGTCGATAATATTATGGGCTTTAGTCATTTTTCAGACTGGACGATGTCTGGATTATTGCTGATGCCTACCGCAGGTCCCCTGCAGGTAAATCCTGGTACTGAAGAGCAACCGGATCTGGGTTACAGGTCTAGAATTGATAAGAAAACAGAATCGGCAAAAGTCGGAAAATACAGCGTATTTCTAACCGATACGAAAATCAAGGCGGAGATTTCTGCCACCAGACATGCAGCAATTCAGCGCTATACTTTTCCAAAACTGGATACTGCCCGCATTTTAATCGATTTGTTTACTCCGGCAGAATATCCTCAGAATTTGGTTAATGCATTGGTAACCAGGTGTAGCAACCAAAAAATTGAAGGACATGCTACTTATTACAATGCATTTACCGGCTATTCTTTGCAGCAGCAGTATACCATTTATTTTGTGCTGGAATTTGATCAGCCTTTTGAAAGTATGGGTGGATGGGTAAACGAAGGGGTAGCACCTGTGACCGGTTATATCAATGGATGGGATAGAAAGCATGTGTTTAAAACCGAACCACTGATCAGCAATAATATTTCTAATATTAGGGGCAAGGGAGACCTTGGCGTATTTGTGAACTTTAAGACTAAAGCAGGAGCTCAAATACAGGTTCGTTCCGGCGTGTCGCTGGTGGACATCGAAGGTGCCAGAAATAATCTGAACTCTGAGTTAACTAAGCCATTTGGCTGGAATTTTGAAAAGGTAGTAGATAATGCAAGAAACATCTGGAATGAATACCTGGGGAGAGTGGAGATTGAAACGGATGATTACCTGCAAAAGAAAAAGTTCTATACCAATTTGTATCGTGCGATCGGAGCGAAGGCTATCTGGAGTGATGTTGATGGCAGATATGTAGATGAAAAGGAGGAAATTAAAAAACTGGATCGACCGGAAGATGTCATCCTGAGTGGAGAGTATTGGAATACTTTCTGGAACAATCAGCAGCTATTTAACCTGCTTGCTCCGGAAATGTCTTCAAAATGGGCAACTTCGGCCATCTCATTGTATAAAAATAGTGGCTGGTTCAACACAGATCCGGCGGGTATTGAGCATACTGGTGTAATGGTGGCCATGCATTTAGCTTCACAGATCCAAAGTGCCTGGCAGAGTGGAATAAGGGATTTTGATTTCAATCTTGCTTATTCCGGCTTAAAGAAAATGTTAACCACAGCGCCAGAAAAATATGAAGGTGGTGGTACTGTAGGAGTAGAGGACATCATTCCCTATATGAAATATGGTTACATTCCTTCTGGGACAGGTGAGGTATCCAATACAATGGAATATGCCTTTGACGACTGGACCTTATCCCAAATGGCTTTAAGTTTGAACAAAAATGAAGACCATCAATATTTCCTTAAAAGATCGGAAAGTTGGAAAAAACTGATGGATCCGGAGACTGGATTTATCAGGCCTAAAGATAAAGAAGGTAATTGGATCAGCCCATTTGATCCTTTTCATACCCCAGGATTTGTAGAGGGAAATGCCTTTAATTATACCTGGTTTGTTCCTCATGACCCAACCTCGCTGATCAGCATGATGGGGAAGGACAGATTTGTTGAACGATTGAATGGGGCAATGGAGAAATCTGCCATTGCTAATTTTAATGCTGCTGGAGATAATTTTGATTTGTTCCCGGTAAACCATGGCAATCAGCCAACCATGCAGGTTTCTTACCTGTTCAATTGGGCACAAACACCCTGGTTAACTCAGAAATGGGCAAGGGCGCTACAAGAGCAGTATTATGGTACGACGCCTTATGACGCCTACCTGGGAGATGAAGATTTGGGGCAGATGAGTAGTTGGTTTATTATGAGTGCGCTTGGTCTTTTCCAGATGGATGGTGGAACTTCCATCAATCCTACTTATGAAATTGGGAGCCCAAGATATCCTAAAGCAACTATTAAATTAAACCATCAATATAACAGAGGTGCCCAATTTGTGATAGAAGCAAAGTATGCCTCTAAAAACAATAAATACATACAATCTGCAAGTCTGAATGGTAAAGCCCTGGAAAGTTTTAGAATTCCTCAATCGGAATTACTGAAAGGCGGTAAACTGGTGCTGACGATGGGAGCCCAGCCCAATAAGCAATGGGGATTAAAGCCTTAAACACAGCATGATGAAGATGTTATTTGGATTTCTTTTTGTGCAGTTGATTGGCCTCTCCGTCATTGCCCAGGTGCCATATTATAAGAATAACTGGAGTAAAGCGCCTGTTAAAATCCCTGGAGATGTATCTGTTGATGCACCATTAATGGGAAATGGATCGGTTACCATGACTTTAGGATATCAGGGAAACCAGTTGTCTTTTTACCTGGCTCGTAACGACTTTTGGCGTTTGAGATCAAAAGCTGATGGATTATCTGGTCCCAGGTTAGCCGGTATTCTGGAATTAAAACTGAAGGGTTTTGAGCATGCAAATTTTACTGCGGAGCAATTACTGAGTAATGGCAGGACCAGCAGTTTTTTAAAGAATGGCGATCAGGTTTTAGCGGTTAAATCCTGGGTGTCTGCCACAAGTGATCAGGTTTTTATAGAGCTGAAAGCCATAGAAAAAGCGCTGAGTGTTTCGATTGGGCTCACTGCTCCGCAAAACAGCATGGCCAAACTAAGTACAGGTAAGGCTGCTGAAATTCTTTGGTTGAACCGTGCTTTTAGCGACAGTGTCGATATTTCTACTTCAGTTGCAGTAGCAGTAAAGGTTTTGAATGCAAGGAACACAAAACTGTTGCTTAGTCCGGGGAAACCGGTCATTATTGCGATAGCCGTAAAAAGTAATTTTAACGAAAAATTACCTTTGAAATCAGTATTGGATCAGATGAAACATATCAATACTGCTTCGATCAGCAAAAGTTCAGCAGCACACGACAAGTGGTGGAAAGGATATTGGAATAAATCTTCAGTAAACGTTCCTGATACTGTGTTGATGAAAGCCTATTATCAAGGATTATATACGATGGCTGCATGTAGCAGAGATGTTAAATTTCCACCAGGGATATTTGGCTGGACAACTACAGACTCGCCAGCATGGAATGGTGATTATCACCTGAATTATAATTTTCAAGCCCCTTTTTATGGCTTGGTTTCGGGCAATCGTTTAGAGCAGGCTAAACCTCATGATGCCCCACTTTTGGATTTTATGGCCAGAGGGGAGTGGTATGCAAAAAATGTGAGCCTAACCCGGGGGATCTTATATCCGGTTGGAATTGGACCACTAGGGATTGAGGTAACAAAAGATTTTATAAAATACGACAATGGGCAGGATTTTGAACAAGGAGGTTTGTTCTTCGGACAGCGTTCAAATGCGGCTTATGGACTGTTGAATATGGCGCAATATTGGCGCAGTACCTATGATATGAATTATGGGAGGGAAATTTATCCCTATGCACTTGCCGTTGCCAGCTATTGGGAAGATTACCTTAAGTTTGAAGATGGCAGATATGTCATCTATGGGGATGCAATTCATGAGGGATCAGGAAAGGATAAAAATCCAGTGCTATCTATTGGTTTGATTCGGAATGCTTTGAACCTGATGATGGATTTAAGTAATTCCTTAAAACGAGATACGGACAGACAGGAGAAATGGCAGCATATCCTGGACCATCTCAGTGATTATTCCTTTCAGATAAAAAATGGAAAAAAGGTCTTTCGTTATACAGAAGAAGGGATTGACTGGTGGCCTGGAAATGGTTTGGGGATTCAACAGATTTATCCTGGTAATGCAATTACATTGGATAGTAAAGCGGAATTATTATCAGTTTCAAGAAATACCATTGCTTTGATGCAGAGATGGAATGATTCCAATACCAGCAATAGTTTTTTTATGGCTGCGATTCGGGTAGGGTATGATCCAGAAATCGTTACAAATGAACTCCATAAATATGCATTGAGGACTTATCCAAATGGTTTCCAGTTGAACAATCCACATGGGATTGAAAATAGCTGCACTGTTCAAAATGCCTTAAATGAAATGCTATGTATGAGTGTTGGGAATGTAATCCGCTTGTTCAATATCCCGAAGGATCAGGATGCAAGTTTTAAGAATATCCGGGCATGGGGAGCTTTTCTTGTTTCCGCACGATTGAAAAATGGGTTGATCTCTGATGTTGAAATTAAAAGTGAGCAAGGAAAACCATGTACCATCATTAACCCATGGAAGGATCAAAAAGTGGTGCTGATCAGAAACGGAAAAAAAGCAGAGATTTTGAAAGGAAACAGGATTTCATTTCCTACTGAAAAACAGGAGACTATCGAATTAAAACAATTGTAAAATTTCAATTCAAGATAAATTCCCTGTTTTTACAAGATCAATACTCCCATAGGCATTTAGACTTGTCTTGAAAGAGTAACACACACAAATCCTAATTAAATTTAAATGAAGAAACACTTTTTACTTTTTCTGTTGCTCATTGCTGCTCAGGTATTGCTTGCGCAAAAAAAAACGCATTCAGTTTATACACCTGATAATGGTAATGGAACTTTCAAAAACCCTTTGATGTGGGGAGACTGGCCTGATCCGGATATCATTCGGGTAGATGATTACTTTTATTTTGTTTCCACCAGCATGCACTATGTGCCAGGGAGCCCCGTAGCCAGATCCAGGGATTTGGTGAACTGGGAAATGCTGAGCTATGCAGTGCCTAGATACGAGGAAGATTCAAGATATGATATGAAGGGGGGAAATGCCTATTTAAAAGGTTCATGGGCCAACACCATTCGTCATCACAATGGAACGTTCTATGTGGGGTTCTGTACACCAAATACTTCCAGAACTGAACCAGGGCATTTTTCCATTTGTACCGCCAAAGACCCGAAGGGCCCATGGAAAAGAACCATTTTTAAAGAGTACATGTATGATCCGGGATTGTTCTTTGATGACGATGGCAAAGTATATGTGGCCCATGGGCAGGAACGGTTGTTCATTACAGAGTTGAATGCTGATGCTTTATCAGTGAAAACTCCTCAAAGGGAAGTTTACAACAATCGTGCATTTCCATATCTGGAAGGTTCGCATATGTATAAAGTGAATGGGAAATATTACATGATGGGTTCTACAGGGGGTACTACCGGCCGACAAATTTGTTTAAGGTCGGATCATATTTATGGACCGTATGAAGCTAAGGAGGTGATCAACGACGATCATACTTATCCTGGTAATGGTTTGCATCAGGGTGGGATGGTTCAATTGAAGGACGGCAGTTGGTGGTTCATCATCATGCAAGACCGTGGTCCAATTGGCCGCGTTCCAAACCTGGAACCAGTAAGCTGGGTGGATGGCTGGCCAATGTTGGGAGAGAAAGGAAAAGGAGTAGAAACTTTTAAAAAACCAGATGTAGGAAAAACTTATCCAATTCTGGTTCCGGCAACATCTGACGAATTTAACACTGCCGAACTGGGCTTGCAATGGCAATGGAACCATAACCCGGATGATAAGAACTGGTCTCTTACCGAGCGTAAAGGTCATTTACGTTTGAAAGCAGGTAAAGCAGCAAAGCTTTCAGAAGCGAGAAATACGCTAACACAGAGGGTTCAGGGGCCCTTCTCAAGTGGCACAGTTGAAATAGATGTGGCTGCCTTAAAAGATGGAAATATTGCAGGTTTTGGTATTTTCCAATTTCCCTATGCTTTTGTTGCAGTTCAACAGAAGGAGGGGCAAAAATCCATTGTCATGGTAAATGATGATAAAACCATTACTTCCATTCCCTTTAAAGGAAATCAGCTATGGGTCAAAGCAAGTGTTACCCATATCGGATTTACGGCCTCTTTTGCCTACAGCTTAGATGGAAAGAAATTCCAGGAAATTGGGAACAAGTTAAATATGGCATTGGGACTGGATTGGACAGCCAATCGCTTTGCTTTATTTAATTATAGCAGGGAGGAATCAGGGAACTCTGGCTATGCGGACTTTAATTGGTTCCACTTTGATCACAAATAATATGCTGGAGATCATAGGAGCCTATAAACATTTACCACATTTGGGAAGAGGTAACTGAAAATATTATTGGTTAAATAAATTATCTATCTCATTAGAAAAATACATGCGTACCATCCATTGCACTTCTTTTTTTATCTGCTGCTTATTATTGATACAAACAAAACTACTGGCTGTCAATCCCAAGCAGAGCCGCCAAAAACTTAATTTTAACAGCAACTGGGCTTTTCATTCTGGTGATGTCAATCATGGGGAAGCCATAGGTTTTAATGATCGTTTCTGGGAAGCAATAACGATTCCTCATGTGATGCGGCTGGAGAAAAAACACAATGGAGGAGGAGCCATTTATCAGGGGGTTGGTTGGTACAGAAGGTATTTTAAACTGCCGGAATCTCTTCAAGATAAACGTCTTACTATTCATTTTGAAGGTGTACAGATGAATTGTGAGGTATATCTGAATGGAACGAAATTAACCAGTCATTATGGAGGATACATGGGCTTTTCTGTAGACATCAGTCAGCAGGTGAAATTTGGCCAGGACAATGTACTTGCGCTAAAAGTGACAAATGTAGATGACCCATTAACTCCTCCAGGAAAACCGATGCAGAAATTGGATTTCAATTACTATGGAGGAATTTACCGAAATGTATCCTTACTTGCAACCGAAAAAATTTATGTATCAGATGCACTCGAAGCCAATAAAGTGGCTGGTGGTGGCTTGCTGATCAATTACACACAGGTAGATAAGCAACAAGCTACACTTCATGTTCAAAGCCATATTGTGAATGGGTCTGATAAAATTGCTACAGTAAAATTACTGAGCATTTTAAAAGATAAAAATCATCAGGAAGTGGCTAGAGTGACGGTTCAAAATAAGATTAATGCTCATGGAGAGTATACTTTTCAACAGGAGATGAAAATTTCTAATCCTAAATTATGGCATCCTGAGCACCCTTATCTTTATCATCTGGAAAGTCTGGTCTATCAATCAGGGATACTGACCGATCGGGTAGTTACAAATACGGGAATTCGGTCGATTGCTTTTAAATCTGCTACAGGAAAAGCCGATGGTTTTTACCTCAATGGAGAGAAGTTATATTTGAGAGGCGCGAACAGACATCAGGCTTATCAATATGTAGGCGATGCTGCCAGTGATGGTATGCAAAGGAGAGATGTTAAACTACTCAAGGCAGGAGGGTTTAATTCAGTTAGAGCCGCTCATTACCCGGCCTCGCCGGCCTTTTTGGATGCCTGCGACGAATTAGGTTTATTGGTAATTCAATGCCAGCCAGGATGGCAGTTTTACAATCGGGATCCGGTTTTTGTGAACCGTTCCTTCCAGGACATCAGAGAAATAGTTCGCAGAGACCGGAATCGCCCTTCGGTTTTTTTATGGGAAACTTCTTTAAATGAATCCCCAACTCCCGCAAGCTGGATGAAAGATGCAGTGGCAATTGCACACCAGGAAATGCCAGGAAATGCCAGGAAACCAATTTTACACTGCCGACGATATGAACAGTCGTAGTAAAGACACTTATGATGTGTTGTATAAAGTGGTGAATCCTGATGGAACTGACCCTATGCCGAATAGTCCATCGTTTACCAGAGAGTGGGGGGATGCCTGGTTTTCTGATGCAAGTAAAGAAAACAGCTTAAGAGCATCCCGGATCTATTCTGCAAAGGGGATGATCAACCAGGCGCGATTACGACAAAATGCACTGAATGGTGAAACCAGTGAAGAAAAAGGTGGGTATTGGGACCATGCAGGTCTGGATGCAAACCCTAGAATGGGTGGTTATTTCTTATGGAGCTTTAACGATTATACACGAGGTTCTGATGCTATTACAGCCTTTAGCGGTGTAGTAGATATAGATCGATATCCAAAGTTTGGATATTACCAAATGCAATCCATGCAAAGACCCAATAAAAGCAATCCTGGAATGGTCTTTATAGCCAGTTATAACAACCGCCCGGATTTAGATTCAAACATCATGGTATTTTCTAATTGTGATGCGGTAAAGCTATATCGCAATGGTCGGTTTGTGCAAGAAATCACAAGAGAAGCACAGGCAAAAACAGCGCCTCATATTTTTTCAAAAGGGGGAAGTCCCTATTATATTTTTCGTTTAGGCGGTTATCAGTTCGGGACACTCAAAGCAGAAGGTTTGATCAATGGAAAAGTTGTGGCAGTTCATCAGGTGCAGAGTCCTGAAAAAGCTGCGCGCCTGGCAATTGAATTGGGAGATCAGGGGATTCCAGCTGTTGCCGATGGCTCGGAAATGATTTCTGTGTACCTAAAAGTACTGGATAAGAAGGGAACATTAATCGCCAATAAAATGGGATTGGAGTATTTTGATATGGAACTGGAAGTCAGTGGAGAGGGGAGTTTGATCGGAGCTCCGGGTACACAGGTGCTGCGCACTGAAGGCGGTTTGGCTTATGCATTGATTCGTACTTCTAAAAAAGCAGGTAAGATCACGATCACCGCAAAGGCTAAAAATTTAAAATCTGCAAGCTTAAGTTTTAACACCCTGCCTTCAACAGCTATTTTTGTACCTGATGGTAAACATGCAGTCTGGAGCAATACCAATGTACAGGCTCCGTCAACCAAAGCACTTATTGCTACTGCTGGAATTGTTGCCCCTCAGAAACTGGACCTAAAGAATGCCCTGATTTCTATCATGGACGATCCCTCAGAACTGGTCAGCCAAGTGATTGACGACAATTTAAATACAGTATGGCAGACAAAAAACACGGCTTTCCCCATCGTTTTGATGATTGATTTAAAACAAGCATATCCACTTTCTGATTATCAGATTTTCTGGGGAAAAGACAGTGATTGGTATACGCATTCGATCATGGTTTCTGAAGACCAGCTGAATTGGATTTCTCAAATTGAAAATAGCGAAATTTCTGGTCAGGATTATGGACTGAAGAAACTAAAGTCCTCCAAAGTCCGGTATTTGAAATTGATCATTTCAGCTATCAGACCAGAGAAAAGTAGGGTAGCGATCAGAGATATGCTATTGTATACAAAACCCAATAAACCTTAACACAACATAAAAAATTAACAACAGGTGCAGATTTCCAATTGTACTTTTAGATTCGCCTTTTAAAGTTCTATAAATTGACAAAGGAATTTTAAAGTAATTATGAATAAGGGCTGTTGATTTAAATAACCCTTATTTTTTATGCTGTCTCCTATACTGCGAAGGCGTAAGATTTAATACGACTTTAAATTGTTTGCTAAAATTGGCCCAGCTGTTGTAACCACTATTATAGCAAATGTCTAAAATTGCCCGGTCGGTATCCCTTAATAGTTTACAGGCATGACCGATTCTAAGTTCCTTAATGAAATCAAGATAACTTTTTTTGATGTTTCTTTTGAAGAAACGACAAAATGCAGGGACAGACATATTCGTAATTGCAGCAATCTCATTCAAAGAAATAGGATTTAAAAAGTGTTTAAAAGAGTAATCTATAATCGCTTCAATTACTGAGTTTTCTGCTGAACTGTTTGTTGTACTACAAGCCATCGTGATTACTTTTTGCTCAGCAGACAGGCTGATTTTTAACATGCAGTTTAACAATAACTGGATTCGGTCCATGCCTTCTGCACTTTCCAATCTCCTGATCATTGTGGCAATTTCATGGGATAAATCCCCCTCTAATTGTATTCCCGTATTGTTTTGTGCTAATAACTTCGCTATAGGTTTAATTTCTGGTAAGGATAAAAAACGATCTCCCCAAAAATCAGTTAGAAAATGAATCACAATGGCACTGCCAATGGTTTGCTTTTCTTGTTTTCTGAACCAATGGGGTACTTCGCCCTGTAGGAAATATACATCACCTTCTTTATACTCTCCAATATAATCGCCAATCAACGCAGTACCATTTCCTTCTGTAATCAGGATCAGCTCACATTCCAAGTGCTTGTGCCAGGCCGTCTCAAAATCTGGCGTTCTATATGTCCGACACGCAAAGGAGTGGTGTTCCTCGACGTATATTTTTTGTATAAGAGTTTTCATTCAGGCTGTTTGTGTGTGATTCGACTGCTATTTTCACCTAAAATACTGCAATTTAAACTGATAATTGATCAGATAGCGTATTTTTTTATCTAAATAGTAGTTGAATGAACGGAGGCTAATGCCGTACATTTAATTTAAGGTTAGGGATAGGTGCAGAAAAGATTTTAAAATAAATAACACACAAATTTATTTATATGAATGAAATTTTAATTGGCGCTGATTATGGAAAATAACAGCTATGATGCTATTGTTGTAGGCTCTGGAATTAGCGGCGGCTGGGCCGCTAAAGAGCTTTGCGAAAAGGGATTAAAAGTACTGATGTTGGAACGCGGTGGACCTTATGATCATGTTAAAGATTATAAAACCACCCATAAAAATCCCTGGGAACTGGAGCACCGTGGCAGAACTACTCAGGAACAAAAAAAGAAATATCCGGTTATTCACCGTGGTTGGGCAGCCTCAGAAGAAGTTATGGATGGCTGGGCAAATGAACAGGATTGTCCATATACAGAAACCAAGCCTTTTACCTGGTGGCGTAGCTACCGCATGGGGGGGCGATCCATTTTATGGGGTAGACAATCCTACCGTTGGAGTCAGATGGATTTCGAGGCGAATGAGAAAGATAATGTGGGTGTTCCATGGCCTATTGGCTATGATGATCTGGCGCCCTGGTACGACCATGTAGAGAAATTTGCCGGAATCAGCGGTTCTATTGAGCAGTTGCCACAATTACCCGACGGACAATTCTTACCGCCGATGGAGTTGAATTGTGTAGAAAAGGACATCGCCGAAAGGATAAAAAAAGAATACCATCAAAAAAGACATCTGATCATAGGCAGAGTGGCCAACCTTACCGCTGAGATTCCTGGCAGAACAAAATGCCAGTTTAGAAACCGCTGTTGGGAGGGATGCCCTTTTGGAGGATATTTTAGTACCCAATCTTCTACCTTACCTGCGGCGATGAAAACCGGAAACCTGACCGTTCGTCCTTATTCTTTGGTGAAGGAAGTGCTGTACGATAAGCAGACCAAAAAAGCCACTGGAGTGGAGGTGTTGGATACGGAGACCAACCAAACCTATGAGTTTAAAAGCAAGATCGTTTTTCTGTGTGCTTCCACTTTAAATAGTGCCTGGATATTGATGAACTCGGCTACAGATGTCTGGCCTGGAGGGATGGGTAGCAGTAGTGGGGAATTAGGACACAATGTGATGGATCACCATTATAATATTGGTGCTTCCGGAACGGTAGAAGGTTATGAAGATCAATATGTCTATGGCAGAAGAGCCAACGGATTTTACATCCCAAGATTTGTAAATATGGGAGGAGATAAAAGAGATTATTTACGGGGATTTGGATACCAGGGCGGTGCAGGCCGGCAAGGTTGGGGCAGAGAGATTGCTGAATTGAATTTAGGAGGCGATTTGAAAGATGCCCTGACTGAACCTGGTCAATGGACAATCGGAGCAACCGGTTTCGGTGAAATTCTTCCTTACCATGAAAATAAAGTCTCACTGGATAAAACAGTAAAAGACAAATGGAGATTGCCTGTGTTGAACATGGATGCGGAATTGAAAGAGAACGAGTTGAAAATGCGTAAAGATATAAAGGAAGAGATGCAGGCTATGTTTGAAGCTGCTGGTGTGAAAAATGTGAGCACCTATGATGGTGGACATGCATTAGGTCATGGCATCCATGAAATGGGCACTGCCAGAATGGGTAGAGATCCTAAAACTTCAGTCTTGAATAAATGGAATCAGGTATGGGATTGTACCAATGTTTACGTCACAGATGGTGCGTGTATGACTTCCTCCGCTTGTCAGAATCCCTCGCTGACTTATATGGCTTTAACCGCCAGAGCTGCAGATTATGCCGTATCTGAATTGAAAAAAAATAACGTCTAAGCTATGGATAGAAGAGAACTTTTAAAAATGATCGCATTACTATCTGGTGCTGCTGTGATTGGAAGTGATGTGCTACTCAGCGGTTGTAATTCTGGCTCCGAAAATGGAAATCAACATCTTTTTAGCAGCCAGGAAGAGGTATTCTTAGATGAAGTTGCAGATACAATGCTTCCTGATACGGCTAAAAGTCCGGGGGCGAAGGCGGCTAAAGTAGGGGCTTTGATGGCGGTAATCGTTAGGGATTGCTATACGGAAAGAGATCAACAGGTATTTAAACAAGGGATCGCTAAACTAAATGCGGCTTCGGAAAAGATGCATGGAACAAAATTCCTAAAAGCTACTGCTCCCCAAAGATTGGCATTGATTCTTGCAATGGATAAAGAATCAAAAGACTACCAGTCTAATAAATCAGCTCTTGAAGAAATTGAACGCAAAAAAGACAAGAATTTTACCAGCTTACCAGCTCATTATTTTACCATGATGAAGCAATTGTCTTTCTGGGCTTATTTCAGCTCTGAAATAGGAGCAACAAAGGCCATGCGGTATGTGGCTGCCCCAGGTCGCTATGAAGGTAGTGTACCCTATAAAAAAGGGGATAAATCCTGGGCCTAGATTATTAATACCATTTAAACTAAATCCCCATCAGACGCTCCTCAGCCTTTCCATTGCAATATGTACTGGAAGGAGAAGAGCGCTCTTTGGGTATAAAATACATTACAATGAAGAAGTTAATTTTATTATTGTGTTTCCTTTCGGTGTCATTAATGATATGTGCCGCCGAAATTAATCCGGCAAAACCACGAATCCTTGTTTTTTCTAAAACTACAGGTTTCAGGCATACTGCGATAGAAATCGGAAAACTGGCCATAATGAAGCTAGGAAAGCAAAACGGTTTTTTAGTAGATACTACTGAAAATGCAGCCTATTTTACCACTCATGGCCTAAAAAAATATGCTGCGGTAGTCTTCTTATCTACTACTGGCGATCTGTTTAATGCAGCCCAGAAGGCAAGTTTCGAAAAGTATATCCAGGGAGGTGCTGGCTTTGTTGGTGTTCATGCTGCAACTGATACTGAATACAATTGGCCATGGTATGGAAAATTGGTGGGTGCTTATTTTGTCAGTCACCCTGCACAGCAAATGGCAACCTTAAATGTCATTGATCGTACACATAGCTCTACTAAACACCTTCCTGAAGTTTGGAAACGGAAGGATGAATGGTACAATTTTAAGAACATTAATAAAGACCTGAAAGTGTTGATTACGATTGATGAGAAATCTTACACAGGTGGTATCAATGGGGATTCACACCCTATGGCCTGGTACCACAATTTTGACGGTGGACGCTCCTGGTATACTGAACTCGGACATACGGAAGAATCCTATGAAGACCCGAATTACCTAAAACACTTATTGGGTGGGATTCAATATGCCATCGGTAAATAAATTAAATTTTTAACCTCCATTTAATAACCTCCTTTAATGTCTTATTTTAAGAAAGTTAGTCAGGCAACAGTTCAGCTATTGCTTGTGGTTTGCCTATTGTCGCTTAGCAGGGTAAATGCACAGCAAGTGATTAATGCCCATTATAATATGGGCCGTTCAGGCTCCATTACCTATGCTACTGCACCAGATGTCCTAAAAGATCAATCGGGCAAAGGAAATGACCTGAAGAAGAAAGGGCAAGCAGTTTTCTTTGCCGATGCCCCTGCCGATAAAAAGCTAAACGGGGAAGGAGCAATCTCATTTAAAGACCAGGGAAGTTACAGTACGGAGAAAAAGCTGATACAAGGGAAAGTACCCTTCGTTCTGGAGGGATGGTTTCAGGCGAATAGCCGTCAGCATGGACAAAAAAGCGATGATAATAAGGGTGTTGCCATGGCTTATGGTGATGATAAATCCGGCTATGTACTCCTGCAGAAGGCTGATCAATGGATGTTGTGGATTGATGGAAAGGAAGTTTCTCTTACAATTGCAAAAGTAAATCCTGGTGAATGGATCCATATTGCTTTAGTTGATGATGGTAAATTCCTATCGGTATATGTCAATGCACGAAAAGTAATCGATGGATTAGCCTCAGCGAAAACTATAGCGAGTAATCTCTCCATTGGAGCACTAGGGAAACAACATTATTTTGATGGTTTGGTTTATGAATTGAGGTTGAGTACTTTAAATCAATTGAAATTCGACGGAGCTAAACATTTGTTGTTTAATGGGAAAAACCTGGCTAAAAAACAAAGAGAGGCCACAGAAACGCAACGGGCATTGGTAGCAGCCCTGGAAAAAAATAACACCATTATTAAAGTAAAGAACTTTCCCTTAAGTAATTTAAATTCAGCAGATTGGTTGGTGGATCCGGTAAGTACTCCGGTGCAATTATTGATGAAAAAGAGTGAAGATGAATTGTCAGCCAAGTTATTGCTTAGTAATGGCCTGATGAGCAGAGAATTTTATATTGCAGAAAATCTGGCCTGTGTAGGCTTCAAAAATGAATCGAATGATGCCCAGTTTCTTAGAGCAATAAAACCTGAGGCGAGAGTGATGCTGGACAGTACCTGGTATGACATTGGAGGATTGAGCGGGCAACCTGAGAAATCCTATCTAATGGAAAGCTGGTATCCTAATTTAATTGCGGAGCCTTCTGCCTTTCGTTTTGCTGGTATTGAAGTCGCTCCACCTGTAGCCCGATATCCATGGCAGCAAAAGTACAATGCGGTTCATGCTGATTGGCCTCCTAAGGGACTTCATGTTTTAATGCACTATCAGGCGCCGCGCAATAAAAATAATTGGAAGGATAAAGTACAAATCACCATTCATTACGAAATGTACGAAGGAATGCCAGTCATCGCGAAATGGCTAACGATCAATAATAATTCGGATAGTTCTTTTGTAGTTCGGGAAACGGAGACAGAAGTATTGGCCATCAATCAGGATCAGGTAAAGCGCATCCATATGGAAAGTGATTACTCTTTTGCATTGGCTAACGCAGACAGAGAAGGTGGTGCGTTGATGCATTATAAGGAAGCTCCACCGGCATATCAGACCGGAGAAAGTACCACTGCCTGGCGAATTGATGATGATTACCACACCTGGGCGTCACACAATCAGGCAGAAGATAAATTTCTTGGTTTTCCACATCATAACCTCTTGGTTAGTAGAGTGCCAATGGGGCCGGCTGAAACCTTGAAAAGTAAGTCTCAATTTACTTCTTTTACCAGCTTTGAGTTATTGCAGGACAATGACGACCGCGAGCGGCAGAGCCTGGCTCATCGTAGATTCTACAGGAAACTGGCTCCACAGGTCACCGAATCTTTAATTACCGCAGGAATTACCTCACATGATCAACCAAAATTAAAAGGCTTTATTGATCAGATGGGAGAGCTGGGCTTCGAAAGATTAGACATTATGGCCTGGCCTGGGATTGCTCATGATCAACTGGATACTGCATATGTAGCTTTATGGAAGGATATCGCCGACTACGCCAAGGCAAAAGGGATCGTAATGGGTGGATATGAGTTACAAGTGGCATCCAGAGGCAGGGGAGCACAATACGATTGTATTGACCCGGTTACACAGAAACCTGGGAGCTTGTTTGGGCAAAGTGTGTGTATTGCCAGTGATTGGCAAGATGATTATTATACCAAAATGTGGGAATTTTTTGATAAAACCGGACTGATGACCTACAATATGGATGGGCCATATCATGGGGATGTTTGTGCTGCTACCAACCATAAATACCACCATAATTTATATGATTCTCAATGGCAGCAATGGAAACAACAGGTACGTGTACTTCATGAATTGCAAGGCAGGAATATGTATGTTCCCATTCCTGACTGGTATTTTTTAAACGGACAATCCTCCACTGGAATGGGATATCGGGAAGCGAGTGCCAATTTAACACCCCAACAGCAATTATTACTGGGACGGCAATATATCTATGATGGTACCTGGCATAAAACCCCAACTATGGGCTGGATGTCTTTGCAATTGGTAGGTTTTTATACCAATGATCCGAGGGTGGGTTTGGAACCTCTGGTTGAAAATATCAACCGCTATGAACTTGCCTTGTTTCAGCACCTGGCCAGTGGTTGTCAGTTTACCCTCCGTGGCAACCGGCTTTACGATACTCCTGAAACGAAAGCGATGGTATCGAAATGGTTGGGTTGGTTTAAAAAGTACAGAGCCATTCTTACTTCCGATATCATCCATATCTCGCGACCAACAGGAAGAGATCTGGATGCCATGCTACACGTTAACTCCGGCTTAGAGGAAAAGGGAATGCTGGTGGTCTTTAATCCAACAGACCAGACCATTTCTAAACAGATGAAATTGCCATTGTATTATACAGGAATCAAAGGGCAAGCGAAAATAACAGACCAAAATGGACAGGTAAGTGATTTGGCGCTCAATGAAAAACAAGAGACTTTGATTAACGTAAGCATTCCCGCTGGTGGCTTTAGCTGGTTTACCATCAAACCATAACATCATTTCATGCCCCTGCAATAAGGTGGTAGATACCAATATATAAAAAATGAAGAAGAATTTAACAGGGCTATGGCTCAGCTTTTTATGCTTAAGCTTTGGAATACGATCATTAGCCCAGGCACCAACCAGCACAGTTGATCAATTTTTAAAGCAGTTGCATGGTACATTAAAATGTTCGGTAAAAGAGTTTAATGGAACAGAATTGATGAAGGAACATGAGTTTCAGGGAAAGTCCCTGAAAACAAAAACTGCCGATTGGGGCCTCATCCTAAACGCAGCTCCTATTTCAGGACGTCCTGATGCCATGAACCTTGTTGCATCATTTCAGCTAAATACGGGTCTGGCTAGATCATCCGCGGTTTCAGTAGCCTTTGATTTTAGTAATTGGAATCCAAAAAACTATGTGTTGGTCCCCGCATCCATTTATAATGGGAATCGTTATCGTTCTATTGGAAATAGTTATGATCCCCCATATCCTAAAGATATGTACTATAACCCCGCGGTTCCCTTGACGATTTCCAATAATCCCAGACTTTCTAATCAGGAGGGACAAGCTGGGTTGATTGAATTGCAAACTGGAAATGTGTCAACGCCAGCCATGTGTTTCTTTTCAGAGCAGGAAAAGAAAGGATTTATTGTACTGACGACACAGCAAAGCAGGCTTGGTAATAACGGATTAATGATTGCAGAAAATCATAGAAAGGACAGTTGTTCCTTTAGTATTTCTGCACCGGCAGTTCGTAAAATGGCTCCGGGTTTTGGTGATTTTCATTTGAGTAATGACCTGGCTCCAGATTGGAAGGCGGGTGATGAACTCCATCTTAGTTTTAAGGTTTACGTCTTCCATGCAGCTGGTATTCCGGATTTGTTAAAGAAATTCATGGAGATTCGAAAAGAACTTTCCGGAGCAAATCAGCCACGCAATATATTGCCCATGAGTAAGCTTTTTGAAGCTGCAACAGACATCTGTAAAGGAAACTTTATTGAGGTCCCTGCTGGTGCCTATTACATGCCCGAAAACAATAGAGACTTTCAGTTGGGATGGGTGAGTGGAATGATGAACACCTATCCGATGTTAGCCCTTAATGATCAAAAGGAACGTGATCGGGTGAGTAGAGAACTCGATTTTATAGTGGATAAACTTCAGGGAAAAAGTGGATATTTCTATGGGGGAATTACAGCTGCAGGAGATTTGAGGCCGGAAAAGATGAACAAAGATTTTAAACCCCTTCAGGCCATGGTCAGGAAAAATGCAGATGTGCTTCTTTGGTTAATGAAACATATTCAATTGCTAAAAGCTCAGGGATATTCCAGTAAGGTTAAATTAGCCTGGGAACATGCCGCTGAAAAACTGGCCACTGCCTTTGTTCGCAACTGGAAAAAAGATGGCGAATTCGGACAGTTTATCGCTCCGGAAACCGGTGAAATTGCCGTGTATAATTCAACTGCAGGCGCAATTGTACCAGCGGGTCTGGCCATGGCTTCTGATTATTTTAAAAATAAAGAATGGATGAAAGTGGCACAGGATGCTGCCAGATTCTATTATAAACGTGATGTAGAAAAGCAAGGCTTAACCGGCGGCCATTGTGGAGATATTTCTCAGGATGCAGATTCCGAATCTGCATTCGGTTTTCTGGAATCATTAATGGCTTTGTATTATTATACCGGAGAACAGGAGTGGATAGAAAAGGCAGAAACACAAGCTGCATTGGGCGCAACCTGGGTGTTTTCTTATGATCCGGTATTTCCGGAAAATAGCGCAATTGGAAAGTTAAAAAGTAACATGGCTGGAGCAATTTGGGCAAGTATTCAAAATAAACATTCTGCTCCCGGTATTTGTACGGCTTCTGGCGACTATATTTTTAAATTGTTCCGTGCCACCGGTAAAATGGTTTATGCAGATCTTATCCGGGATATACAACATGCACATGCAGAAGCGGTGAATATGCCCGGACACCCAACCACTAATGGGCTAATGGGCTCATCTATGGAAAGGATTCAGTTGAGTGATGCGGAAGGTAAAGGCAGTATTGGAAATTACATCAATACCCGAAATTCATGGACAGAAACCAATGGGATGTTGATGGCGATGGAATTGCCAGGAATTTACCTGAACACAGATCAGCAAAAATTGGTCGTGTTTGATCATGTAAAGGCAGAAATTCAGTCTGCCAGTTCCTCTGAAACAATTTTAGTGCTCAGCAATCCAACGGTTTATCCTGCTGAGGTGTCTTTCCTTTCCGAAACAGAAAGTCAGGCAAAAAAACCACTGAGCTATACCGCATTTTTAAAATGGCCGAAAGTACAACTGAAAGCCGGAGAATCCCTTAAAATACGGATTCAACCTGGCAATGAAATCAGTATATTATAGGCGAAACAAAATGACCAAATATAAACGCAACAACACACTTAAAAATGAGCACAAACGATTTTTCAAGACGACACTTTTTAAAACAAACCATGATGTTATCTGCCGTTGCAGCGCTGACACCTGGTTTGTTGATGGGGATGAATAAGGGGGATGTTAAATTTGCAAGTCCTAATGAAAGGGTAAACCTTGCCGGTATCGGTATAGGAAACAGGGGAGCAGAGATCATCATTGATTTATACAAGACCGGCCTGGTCAATATCGTTGCCCTTTGTGACGTAGACATGGGTGCAGCACATACCCTGGCAATTCTAAAACAATTTCCAGATGTACCTCGTTTTCAGGATTTCCGTCAGATGTTGGATAAAATGGGCAATCAAATTGATGCGGTCACTGTTGGAGTGCCGGATTTCTCTCATTTCCCGATCACCATGATGGCTATGGGTTTAGGAAAACATGTGTATGTAGAAAAGCCAATGGCCCGTACTTTCAATGAAGTCGAGCTGATGATGAAAGCAGCAAAGAAATATCCTAAATTGGTGACACAAATGGGGAATCAAGGGCATTCTGAAGCCAATTACTTCCAATTTAAAGCCTGGAAGGAAGCGGGCATCATTAAAGATGTGACTTCCATTACTGCTCATATGAATTCGCCAAGACGCTGGCATGGTTGGGATGTCAATATTAAATCCTTTCCTGCTGCCCAAACCTTGCCAGACAGCCTGGATTGGGACATCTGGCAAATGGCCACTACAGGACATGATTACAATAAGGATTTTGTAAACGGACAATGGCGTTGCTGGTTTGATTTTGGAATGGGCGCACTCGGCGACTGGGGTGCACATATACTGGATACTGCGCATGAATTTCTTGATCTGGGTTTGCCATATCAGATCAATCCGGTATTACAGGGACATAATGATTTCTTTTTCCCTACTTCCTCAACATTAGCTTTTAAATTTCCAAAAAGAGGGTCAATGCCAGCATTAGATGTGAATTGGTATGATGGCATTAATAATTTACCCCCAATTCCAAAAGGTTATGGGGTGTCTGGATTAGACCCAAATATTCCGCCACCAAGTACCGGTGTAATTGCACCTGCAAAATTAAACCCAGGAAAAATCATTTATAGTAAAGACCTTACCTTTAAAGGTGGTTCACACGGCAGTACCTTGTCGATTATTCCCGAGGAAAAAGCAATGGCTATGGCAAGCTACCTGCCTGAAGTACCTTTAAGTCCGAGTAACCATTTTAAGAATTTTATTCTGGCTTGTAAAGGAGAAGAAAAGGCAAGATCACCATTTGCAGTCGCCGGCCCATTAAGTCAGGTCTTTTGCCTGGGGGTACTTGCTCAAAAGTTGAACACAAATCTGGCGTTTGACCGAAAGAAAAAAGTGATCACCAACAATAAAACAGCTAACGCCTTATTGATCGGCCCGCCGCCACGTAAAGGTTGGGAGCAATATTATAAGGTCTAATTCTTCAGTCCTGGAGACTTAATGATTTAGCTATTATTCCGCCGATGTCAGCAGTTGATCTGCTCCCATCGGCGGGTAATGTTAGGAATGGTCTTTTAATTTACCCATTATTAATTCTATATCGCAGGGAGACCAGTCCTGTTTCATAGGTTTTGCTTTCCAACAATTCAAGTTGAGTCCGATGCTGTTGCTGATGAAACAGGGATTTACCAGCACCTAGGAGTATGGGATGAACAGAAAGCCACAATTCATCCACTAATCCTTCTTTCATCATGGCCTCAGTTAATTCAGCGCCGCCATATAACCAGATGTCCTTACCGGGTTGTTCTTTTATTTTTTTTGCGGCTTCCATACTATTTTCAGAGATAAGTACCGCCGCTTCTTTTACACTTTTCAAGGTTCTCGAGAATATATATTCCTTCATTTTCGGCATCCCAGGAATCATTTCTCCTGAGTTTTTTTCGGCATATTCCTGGGCGATATGATAGCTTTTTCGACCGATAAAGAGGGCATCAATACGCTCGAAAAAGTCATTTAAGCCATAATCCTGGTCAGTAAAGCACCAATCATATTCGCCATTTGGTCCTTCAATGTATCCATCCAGGCTTATGGCCAATCCCAATATAAGTTTTCTCATTTATTTTAAGTTTTTAAACAGTAAAACCGCAAAGATCTTGCCTGAGAAAATTGTACAAAACCGAGATCATCTTCATCACCATCTATTGTAGAGGAAAAGTATAATTACAAAAATTCCTGCAGATTATTTTACTGCTTCAATTTTTAATACCACACTGGTTCTGCCCGAATTTACATCAGGGTTAAAACCAACTGTATTTAAGAAATCACCGGAAAAAACCTGTGTTCCTTTTAAGCTGGAACTGGTTCCCGGATAAAGATTGATTTCCTGGATTTTATATTGCTTTTCTGGATCCAGTCCCTTTAATGGTATCGGAAGACTACTGTTCGCAGCATATCTGTTGTTCACCAAATAATTAAAGATTACACCAGATGTTTTTTCTTCATTTAGGTATAACATCGATGCTGTATTGCTGGTCCCTGGATCAGATAAGCGGTACTGATCTCCCTTCCAGATGATCGTCTTTAAACCATTATAATTTTTAATGGCCTCCTGACAAAATTTAAGGTCTTGTTCCGGCAATTTACTCACCACGATATCAAAGCCTAATTTACCCATCATGGCTACATCTGTACGGAATTTTATAGGTTGTTTACCCCAGTCTGTCACATGATTGGCACTGGCAATAGCAGGGTAGAAGTAAGAGTATTCCCACTGCATAAAAATGCGTTCCAATGGATCTGTATTGTCGCTTGGCCAGAACTCAGTGAAATATTGCAAAGCGGCATAATCTACCCTTCCGCCACCACCTGAGCAAAGCATCATCGGTACCTTGGGATATTTCGTTCTGATTCTTTCTAAAACTTTGTATAAACCTTTCACATATTCAATGTAAAAATGGCTCTGGTTTTTCAGCGTGGCCGAATGTGCATTATAAATTACCGCATTACAATCCCATTTGATATAGGCCAGCTCGGGATTCTTTGTAAATAAATCAGCTACCACCCCGTATACAAAATCCTGAACCTTTGGATTGGTCAGGTCAAGGATCAATTGGTTTCTGAAATAATGTTCAGCTCTGTTTGGTTGTTTAACCACCCATTCCGGATGTTTTTCATACAGCTCACTTTTAGGATTCACCATCTCCGGTTCTATCCAGATTCCAAATTTCACCTGGTTCTGTTTAGCTTCCTTTACTAAAGAAGAAATTCCATTTGGTAATTTGGTTTTATTCTCCTGCCAGTCGCCTAAACCTGCAACGTCCCCATTGCGCGGATATTTATTGGCAAACCAACCATCGTCCAATAAAAACAGTTCCACACCTAGTTTTTTGGTGTCTTTTAATAGTCCGGCAAGCTTCTGCTCATTGAAATCGAAATATGTGGCTTCCCAGTTGTTCAGTAAGGTTAAGCGGTTGCCTTTACCATCCAGCAATTTATAGTTTCTGGCCCAGTTGTGCAGGTTTCTGCTGGCTAGCCCTTTCCCTTTGGTAGAAAGTGTGTATAAAAATACAGGGGTAACAAAGTCTTCATTTGGCTTTAAGGTATAAGGCGAAGCGTAATTATTGATGCCCGATATGATGCGTAGGTTGTCCTGAAAATCCAGCTCCAGGTCGGTGCGGAAGTTGCCGCTATAGGCTAAACTTCCAAACAACACTGTACCTTCATCTTCTGACGCAAGTTTGTTCAGAGAAACCATAAATACCGGTGGCTGGAAAAGGTCCGCACGAGTACCTAATTTGGAATCCAATGTTTTAATCCCGTGACTAAGTTTGGATTCCTCAGGTTGCATTTCCTTTGCCCAGTCGCCGTGATACTGTGTTAAATAGAAATTGCCACCCTTTAAATAAAGATTTGCCGAAGCATATTTATGAAGGACAACATTGCCTTTTTCCGTATGGTTAATCGTCGACCATTGCTCAATGACGTCCTCTTTAAAGTAGATTTTATAGTGTAGCGTCACCTTGAAATTATAGACAGGATCTTTTAGGGAGATGTTCAGTAAAGTTACATTGTTACTAATGTTTTTAAGTTCATGGTTCACATAAACCAGGTTTAAAGAGTTGTTGCCGTCAGCATGAGTGACTGTTATGGCTGGTTCCAATAAATTTGTTGAACCGGAAGGTGTATAGACTGAATTCAATACTCCGGTGAAATCCGAGCCTTGTTGATACTGTGCGCTCACCTGTGTATATTCCTGTGCTTTGCTGAGTTTTTTTCCAAAGTAAATGGTACCAAGTTGTTGATCCTTATCGGTTTGAAAAACGATCGCATTGTGTTGCGTTTCTACAGGAATAGTGACAGATTGTGCTACTATTTTGCTGGAAATAACTGCGGAAAATAAAAGTAAAAAACAGTAGGGAAGTGATCGTGGATTCAATCGGGGCTTTGGCATTTTTAAAATCGGTTTATAGGTTGTTTGTGTGTGTGTTGATGATCAGTAGAACTGAGGTTCATCGCCTAAATATAGGAAATTTTGGTAGAAGCCAATATTCAGCTATGTTTGGCCCAATCCTGTAAACCTGGTCCTCAAATCCTGACCGAAAAATTGTATTTAAACAAATAAGGCCGGTTAAAAACCGACCCTATTATGATTATTAACCTATTATTGTATTATTTCTTATGGAAACTTTCAACCCCGCTTTTTAGGTAAGCCAGGTATTCAGTAGCATCAAAGATTGCTCCCTGAGGCTTTACCAGTGGGTTCAGATCATGACCCGCCAGCACATAGAAAGGCTGACTGTTCGATACGTATTTTGTGGCCTGGAAATCTCCGTTCCATCTGCCTAAATCATCCGTATTGGTTCTCAGGACTTCTGAATAATGTACCTTTTCTTTCGGCATTTTGATGTTTCTTTCATCAACATACAACTGGATCAATACATATTCTTCCTTGATAATTTGAGCTACCTGAGGATCAGTCCAGATCTTATCTTCCATCTTACGACAGTTCACGCAGGCATGCCCGGTAAAGTCGATCAGGATAGGCTTGTTCACTTTTTTAGCATAAGCAACTCCTTCATCCAGGTCAAAGAATGGGTTGAAACCAATCGGAGCTTTCAATACCTCACTGTATTTTACTTTTGAAGGAAAATCTGTTGGTGCAGCAGCAGCTGCTGAAGAACCTCCGCCAGTCAGGATAAAGTCCTGGGTATTCATTGGAGGAGCTAAACCACTCAGTACGTTTACAGGAGCACCCCAAAGTCCTGGAACGATATAGATCGCAAATGCAAAAGAAACAATAGCAAAGAATAACCTCGGAACCGATACATAAGGAACATCACTATCATGAGAAAACTTCAGCTTACCCAGGATATAAATCCCCATCAGGAAGAAGATCACAATCCAAAGGGCCAGGAAGATCTCCCTGTCGAACCATTGCCAGTGCCATACCAGGTCGGCAGCCGACAAAAATTTCAAGGCCAATGCCAGTTCCAGGAAACCCAGACATACTTTAATCGTATTCAACCAGCCACCTGATTTAGGCATGCTGTTTAAAAATCCAGGGAAAATCGCTGAAATGGTAAAAGGTAGGGCAAGGGCCAATGCAAAACCAAACATCCCTATTGCAGGAGCCAGCAATTCACCTTTTGAACTCGCCTGAACCAATAAGGTACCGATAATCGGACCTGTGCAGGAGAAGGAAACGAGTGCAAGAGAAGCAGCCATAAAGAATATGCCACCTAATCCTTTACTGTTATCCGCCTTTTGGTCAATTTTATTTACCAATGAACTTGGTAAGGTAATTTCAAAGGCACCAAAAAAGGAAACCGCAAAAACCAATAGCAAGATAAAGAAGGCCAGGTTAAACCAGCCACTGCTGCTTAGTTCGTTCAGCATAGCAGAACCAAAAATCACCGTAATCAGTAAACCAAGTGCGACATAAATCACAATAATGGATAAACCATAGATAATGGCCTGACTGATGCCTTTTTGTCTGCTCCCGGCACGTTTGGTGAAATAACTAACCGTAAGGGGAACCATTGGGAAAATACAAGGCATCAGGAAGGCAATAAAACCTCCTGCCAGGCCTGCAATAAATGTATCCCAAAGTGTTTTTTCCTGATTGCTATGGTCAGCAGTTTTGCTTTCCTCTACCTTGCTGCTTTCAGCGACTTTAGCAGTAGAATCAGCTACCGGAGCAACCAGTTTTTCTTCTGTTTTAGGCGCAACCGTATCGGAAACTTTTGTCGCTGAAGAATCAGCACCAATCTCTGTAAATGTTAAGTCGGAAGGCATTTCTTCTGATTCCTGAGCCATCACCACACTTAGAGAAACGATATGGAACAGTATTCCCAGAAGAAATGTTTTTAGAATTATCTGATAACGCATCTTTCTTATTTAACTGGGATTGAAAATTCAACAGTTTCCGGAGGTAGGCATTGCTGGTCGTTACAGACCATAAACTCAACTGTACCTTTAACCAGTGCTTTTGGCGTAGTTAATTTGATTTTTTGTTGAAAAACTACTGAATTTGCAAAGTAGCTCACATTCATATCAAAGGACTTCTCAAATTTCGTTACCGCTTTTGGCTCTATGGTTTTTCCAATCAGTTTATAGGCTTTCGAAGGACTAAAACTGAAAGCTGTTTTCACTGGTCCGCCATCTGCCATATTTTGAGAATAAAGGTGCCAGCCATCTTCAATCGTGGCTTTCAAATATAATACAGCTTCTGTTTTTGAAGTTTTTTTAGCGGCATAACTCCATTTAACAGGTTTTAAAATCTGACTGCTTGCAGAGAAGCTGCACATCAGTGCAAATACAAATACGAATAAATTTTTCATTTCTATTGGTGGTATTGTTTAGGTTTATTTTTCGGAAAGTCTGCAGATCGGGTCGAAACCAGTAAAAATGGTATCGGTAGAAATGTAGGAATCCTGGATGGGTTCTTCTTTTACTAAGTCTGTACTCAGGTATTTTTTATTGCTGTCGGATAGGAGGGTAACTACTACTGCATCAGCGCCCATTTCCTGTTGTAATTTAATTGCACCAATCACATTGGCTCCTGAAGAAATCCCTACAGCAAGTCCCAGTTCTTTAGCCAGTTTTTGCGCCATAATGATCGCATCACCGTCGTTTGCCTGAATCACCTGATCAAGATTTTCAAGTTTTACAATCTGAGGAATGAACTCATCAGAAATGCCTTGAATCCTGTGACTACCCACTTTATATCCTGTGGTTAAAGTTGGACTTTCAGCTGGCTCCAAAGGGTGTACTTTGATGTTTGGCTGATGCGCTTTTAAGCGTTTACCCACACCCATTACGGTACCACCTGTACCTACACCAGCTACAAAAGCATCAGGAATCAGATTTCTGCTTTGCAGTTGTTCCCAGATCTCCTGACCTGTAGTTTTTTCATGGGCCTGCTCATTGTATTTATTCTCAAATTGCTGTGGCAGGAACACATTGCCATTGGCAGCAAGTTCTTCACATAATTTAATACTACCCAGGAAACCTCCTTCTTCTTTGCTGATCAAAACTACTTCAGCTCCCAGGCTTTTGATGATGTCAATTCGCTCTTTACTCAGCCAGTTCGGCATAATGATTTTTACCGGGTGACCTAAAGCTGTTCCAATTGCTGCAAAAGCAATTCCTGTATTTCCACTTGTAGCTTCAATAATGGTATCTCCAGGGCGGATAGAGCAGTTGTTATAAGCCTCAAACATGATATTAAGAGCCATACGATCTTTAATACTTCCGGTAAGGTTGTAATGCTCACATTTCACATATACTTTTCCTGGTTTTCCCTTGTAGGTATATTGAAGTTCCAACATGGGGGTATTCCCAATTAAATGGGTAAGGTTTTTGAATTTCGCAGCTAAATCTGTAGTCATACAAGCTGGTTCATTAATTTCAGCAATCATCGCTTTTTTATAAATTAGTAATGGCCAAAACTCTATATATTCCTTTTAATACACAATGGATATACATATATTCCGTTTTTTTAATGGAAAAAATATAATTTTGCTATCTTTTTACTGATTACGACTGTTTAAAGTGTACTGTAACTGTTTTTTTTACACCAAACCTATTTTAACCTATGCAATTAGACGCTATTGACCACGAACTTTTAAAAATTCTGCAACGGGATGCGACACTGACGAATAAGGATCTTGCCAATCAACTACATAGATCGGTGGCCGCAATTCAGGAGAGAAGGAGGAAATTGAATGATTTGGGCTATATACAAAGTACAGTGGCGATATTGGATCGAAACAAGATTGACCGCGGACTGATTACTTTTCCGCATGTGCACATGAATAGCCATACCGCTGAAATCCTGATTGAATTTGAAGCAGAGGTTTCTAAATTTGAAGAAGTGATGGAATGTTTCCAGATGTCCGGGGATTGCGATTTTATCCTGAAGGTGTCGACCGCCAATCTGGAGGAATACTCTAATTTTTTAAGAGATAAACTGGCCAAATTACCGAATGTTTCCAGAGTCAACAGTTCTTTTGTATTGAGGGTCGTGAAAAATATTACTGCTTATCCAATTTAAGATCGCTCTTTAGATTTGCTGTTGTCTTATTTTTTGTAGTAATCTGGATGACACCATCTTTAGCTCTGTCACCATACATTTCAATGGCTTGAGCACCTTTAATGATATTAATGGCTTCAATATGATTTGGATTGATGGAATTGATATCGGTAATCATTTCCACCCCATCCAGAAAAAATAAGGGTTTAGGGCTAATTACTGAGTTTTCTTTTCCATTTACTTTGACATCAATGGTGTGATTTCTTTCAGTGAGTAGCTGATTTTCCTGGGGTGTTACAGGCTGATTTTCCAGTTTAATTTCGGGCCTGGCACTTATTTTTAAGGAAGTCCTTTTGTTTTTTCCTACAGCTACTTTTTTTATTGGGTTGTTGATCATTGCGGTGGCTTCCATCACCTCATTTCTTGCCGCTGGTTTTTCTATGGCTGACTTTTCTAAAGCAGGCCTTTGCTGGGTAGCAGCTGGTTCCTGTAAAATTATTTCAGGTTCTGAGAATGCCCATAGGAAGAATGCTAAAGCAGGTAGAATGCTCAGCACTGCTGTTTTTTTGATCCAGACTGAAGCAGGTCTAGCCAACATTTTAATTCTTTGCTGAGGATAGTGATAGAAAGCGCTTGAAATACTAAACACCCGTGTACCCACAAAATGGTTCAGGAGTACGGCACGATAACCTGCAACTGAACTCCCTTGTTTTAAAACATGCTCATCCGCTAAAAATTCGTGGTTTTGTCGGATGGCTTTTAGATAAATCCAGGCCAATGGATTGAACCATTGGAGGCTGCAAAATAATTGTGCCAATACCAGATCTGCCCAATGCGCTTGTTTTACATGCGCGAGTTCATGTCTGAGTATCATTTTCTTTTCTGTATCAGAAAGTTCCTCTGAGCTGTCAAAAAAGATGTAGTTAAATACAGAGAAGGAGGATTTAAATTCCGGGGTACTCACCAGCCGGCAATTTTTAATGGAACGGTATCCTGATTTGGAGATCACCTTTTTGATTTTTAGCAATCCGAAAATATGACGAGCCAGTAAAAAGAGGACAATTACAGCATAAGCAATTCCCACATAACTACTCAAAAGGTTCTCTTTTATCAGGGAGGAATCTATGCCAGCACTCAGCTCATTAGCAGCATTACTTATTGGAAGGTTTAACCTCAGCTCATAGGTGTAAGTATAGAAAGGTAGAAGTATGGAACAAATCAATCCGCTGATTAAAAAATACCTGTTGAAACGAAAGAAGGTTTCATTCTTAAGAAAACACCAGTAAACGCCGAAAAACAACGTAATGCAGCATACAGATTTCAATAGATATAGCCCCAATACTTCCATAATTATTTAGCTTTTTTCTCTTTATCAAGTTCCTCTTTGGTGTCTTTGATCAATAAATCCAGTTCTTCAATACTGTAGTTGTTTTCTCTGGCAAAAAAGGAAGCCATAGCGGCAAAAGAATTGTTGAAATAGTTCTTCAGTAAGCCGGATAACTGCGTTTTAGAATAGCCTTCTTTGCTGACCAAAGGTGTGTAGATATTGACTCTTCCCTGGCTGCTATGACTGGCAAATCCTTTGTTTTCCAAAATACTCAATACGGTTGCAACAGTAGTACGGGCAGGTTTAACTTCCTCCAGCCTGTCTCTGATGTCTTGTACAGTACCTTCTCCCAGTTCCCATAACACCTGCATTATTTGTTCTTCAGCCTTTGTAAGCTGCACATTTACCAATCCATTCATCATTTAAAGATAAGAATTTTATATAGACATCACATCTGCTACTTAATTTTGAACCTTACTTTCAGCAATACCTGTGTTGGCCGAAGTTCATAGCTGGTATAATAGGAGCCAATTCCGCTATATGCCGCGGCAATGTATCGTTTGGTATTAAAAATATTATGATAATCCAGGTTAAATTCCAGTTTTTTAATGGTGTACCTAATCCCGGCATCTGCAAAATTCATAGCTCTTCCGCTGCCACTAACCGCACTGTTGTAGCCATTTTCATAATTTAACCGGATCACCAGATCTTTCAGCGGAAAAAAACTGAGCCTGCCAGATTGGGTTGCGGAATGAATGGGGCTCAATTTTCTATCATCGTTTTTCAAAATGTTCTCAGAATTTCTGTAGCTGATTCCATAATTGAAATCCCCCCATTCAGAGAATTTTCCATTGATTCTGGCGCCAGTACTATAAGATCGATTGAGGAAGCTGACGATCTCGCTTTGGTTGAGCCGGGTGTTTTCTGAACTGCTATACTCCCCGCTTAGACTCAGTTTCTCAATGATACCATCGAAACCTTTATCGACATTCAGTCTGAAACTGGCCGTATTTGATGCATTTGGAATGTCAAGCGTTCTTCTTAGGGTAAGAAAGCCCTGAAACTCCTGCCCATAGAGCAAATTCATTTTTGAACGGTTGTAACTGCTGTAAAAGGAGACAAACAGCATTTTAATGGGATGGCTGTACCGGATTCCCATACTATAGTTTTGAGTGCTTCGTTCCGGTAATTGCCCCTTGTTTTGAACCAGATATCGGTAGGATTGCATGATGTATCCGGTGTAACCGTTTTCGGCACCATCAATAGCCTGAGAATAACTGGCATTTGCACTCAGTTGCCACAATAAGTTCAGTTTGTAGAGGGCGGAAAAAGCAGGCATTAAAAACACGCGCTCCTGAGTTGCACGCAGATCTGGAATCCTGTCGCTCCGGTACTGATGGGTATAATTGAACGGTAATCTGAGGCTAAGGTTCATTTTCTTATCGTCATAGTTATATTCCGGAGATACTCCCAAATCATATCTGTTCCATTGCAGGTCGTTACTCAGCGAGTCGGTGGTCTTTCCTAATCCATTATTTTCAAGCTTGCTCTGCAAATCAGAATTCAGGTGTAACAGGCTGGCATTGGCATACAGCAGGTAATTCTGACTAAATTTCCCATTTTTTATCCTCATACTGATGTTGTTCTGCGAATTGTAGAGTTGCTGGGTAAGGGATTGATACGTACCTATATATGCTCCCGGATCACTAAAGAGGAGTGGGTACAGCATCGGTTTTACCTGAAGGTCATCATTGATTCTACCAAAACCATTATAAGAGTTGATCTTAAAAGTGAGTTTCCTGTAGTTTTTAACCATACTCAATTGATTCCCTATTTTAAAGTAAGGAGCTGTTCTGGCCTGGTCGATCAGCTGGTTGTTGGCCACACTGCCATTTTCTTTTCTTTGCAGATCAGCAGTGAAAGAAAGTGAGTTGTCAAAATAGTATTTATCCGTATTCGCATTCAGTTTTAAGCTGGCATCCAGGTAATGAAAACGGGAGAGGGAATTGAGGCGTTCTTCTATCACCAATGTGCTGTCGCCCGGAAGGTATTTCTCATCACGTGAGTAACTGCTCTTTTCCTGTTTATCGTTCAGGTAACTGATATTGGTCGTCAGTTTGTAGTCTTTCGCAATGTTGCGCAGGTTGTTTAAGCTCAGGGCATTGTCCCGATTCAAAAGGTACCTTCTTCTACTCACTGCAGGATCTGCCGGCGATTGAATTCCCAGGGAAACCGGGAAGCTGATGCTTTGACCTCCTCCATAAAAATTCCTCAGCTCTGATCCGGAATCATCTCCTGTATTGTTCCCTTTATAGGTCGCCATCCATTGCTTACCTTTTCCAAAAAACATTCCAAAAATTTCATTGTTCCACAGCAATGGGGCTGCACCGGCACCCAATTGGGCATTAGCTACCCATACGTCTTTTGCGGTATCTTTAAGCTTAAGGTTAAGTGCACCTTCATCGGTAAATTCCTTGTTTTTCAACGCTTTTATAGGTTGATGATTTTCCAATACCTGCACGGTTTCTACGTCTTTAGCAGCAATATTGTTGGTCGCAACGCCATATCGGCCTTCCAGCAAGTCCTGATTCTCAATGTAAAACTTGTTGATGGGTTTGTTGTTGTAGGTAATAGAACCATTTTCGGCGACCTCGATACCCGGCATTTTTCTCAGAACTTCTCCAATCGTCCGGTCGTTTTTTCCGGAAAACTGATCTACCGCATAATTGAGCGTATCATTTAACCTGCGAATCTTTGGAGGTTTAACTTTTAATTCTTTGAGTGTAATTCTTGCATAGGCAACATCAAAATTCAGCAAAGCGGTTTTGTTGGGGTAGCGGTGACTTTGTTTCTGAATGCTCATGCCAGAAATGGTAAGTTCAATGCTGTCAGCCGGACTGTTAAAGCTCAATTGATACCCACCTTTATCATCTGATACCGCATAACTGAGGATGGCAGTATTGCCTTTTGCTTTAAGGATAATATTTAAGCCCGGAATACCTTTTCCTTCCTCCTTGTTTTTAAGATTTCCGGTGATTTTAGTTTGACCATTGGCTAAACAGACCTTGCAAACGATCAGGAGCAGAATTAAATACCTCATTCTAATTCCATTAGGGTCGGTTCATATTTACCAGGAAAGGAATTAACGATCATTGCTCCATTAGTGAAATTAATCTGGGCGCCCAGTCCTTGTTTCTCCAGTTGTTTGGCAAATTCCGCTCTTGTGCATTTCAAATAATCGGATTTGGTGATCAACATCGGTATGGGAGTTTTAGGCTGGGTCATTCCAATCAGGGTAAATGAGAAAATCTGATCTGCATCTTCTACCTTAAGGATCAAACCTGGCAGACCAGCGAATTTCCATGGGCCATCATTAATCGGAATTTCCGGACTAAACCATGCGGTGTAATTTCTGCCTCTGAATTTTAATACCGCTTTCTGACAAACATAAGTAGCGATGGTATCGGTACCCTCAACCAATTGCCAGTTGAGTTTAGGAAATTGATCCTCATATTGGAATTTCATGGCGCCAATTGTATTGATGTAATCGAACACGGTGATCAAACCGGTCTGTTTATCTTTCACAATCTGATAGCTTTCTCCCTCCATGGTATTGCTCTGTTTTGTGCCCGGCATTTTAGATAAATCCTGCTTGCCATCTTTAAAAATACTGACACTTTTGAGTTCCGGACCGCGTATGCTGGTCATCATATCCGCCAGTGCTGAATCTCTGCCTAGTCGGGCGGGATCATAAAACCTGGAAACCTGTTTTCCTATATCCAGTGCCATGGTATCTCTTCGAAAGACAGGGGAGTTGGTGTCTTTCTTTTTTGAAAATAAATAGTAGCACCTTACGTTCACATCATCGGAAAGTTCTTTGTCTTTTTTTTGGCCAAAAGTAAAACTGCTGAGGCAACAGAATGAGATGGCAATCAGGAATTGTTTCATACAAGATTGGTTTAATTGGTAAGCCAATCTACGTCTATGTTTTTAGACAAACAAGTGAAATGAAATATTTGTCTAAAAATATAGACGAATAGGATTTTTTATGGGTTTAATAAACTTTTGCCCCAATCATTTAGCGTCCAAAGTGCGGCAACCAGTTGAAGGCCAGAGGAGCTTAACTCGTATTCTACTTCCAAAGGCTTTTCTTTAACCACAGTTTTGAACACAATTCCACTTTCTTCCAGCTCCTTTAATTGTCGGCTCAATACCCGTCTATTCATATCTGCGATGTGTAGAAAGAAATCGGAAGGTCTTTTTACGCCTTGATGAAGGTGCCATACAATTGGGATTTTCCATTTACCGCTGATGGTGTTGACTGCATGCTCCAATGGACAAATTTTATTCTCAGATACACGCAGTTTGTTTTTCATGGAGCAAGGTGTTTTTTGAAATAATGCTAAGGACAATTTTGTCCATTATTGTTTGTTAGGAGTAAGGCTCCGAAATTAGCATTTCAAAATAGCTCCATCAAATCGAAGAACAAATAAAAGGAAAATTCAATTTAAGGATGGATTATAAATGAAAATCTGAATGACCAATAAAATTTGAATGACTAATATAGAAAAGTTAAAGAATAGGAAGGGGGCTTTAAAGGTCCAAAGTATTCCGGATGAGGTGCTGAAGGCCTTGAACATGGGCTTGTTGGAAAGTGTTAACCTGACCGAGTGGCTGGCGGTAAACCATATGGAATTGCTGCGCAATGTACTTACCGCTTACCCGTTGATACTGCAGACTTGCGAAGCTCAGCTCGCTAATAGGGAAGGAATGAGTGTAAGAGTACTGATTGTAGAAATTAGTAAAATTCTGAGTCTGGAAATAAAGGAATATCCAGCGTTATTTAATGATCTGGCCAGACATCCTTCAGATAGTGTGCGTTGCTGGGCGGTTTATATTGTTGGTGGAAATGATGAGCTGGATTTGCAGGCAAAATTCAAGGCCATTTATCCATTTGCGGCTGATACCCATTTTGGAGTAAGAGAGTTGGCCTGGATGGCGATGCGGGACAACCTGGAAACGCATTTGTCGGAAAGTCTGACCATACTGTTAGCATGGACGGATTCAGAGGATGAAAATATCAGACGTTTTGCAACAGAAGCGAGTCGCCCAAGAGGAGTTTGGTGTAAGCAGCTCAAAGCTCTAATCACAGCGCCGGAACTCGCCCTGGAGCTATTGGAGGCTTTAAAAGCAGACCCCTCAGTTTATGTGCAACTTTCCCTGGCAAACTGGTTAAACGATGCAGGTAAAAGTAGGCCAGACTGGGTCATCCAACTTTGCAAATCCTGGATCACGAAAGGGGCAAATGAACATACCTTAAAAATTGTGAAGCGTGCAACAAGAAACCTATCCTTCCAGCTAGAGCGCTAAATGTACTTATTGAGCTTTACAGATGAGGTGATAAGTTCTATACGCTAAAGTATCCTGGTTTTTTAAAGTAGTCAGGAAGGATTCATTAATTTCATTATTAGAAAAACCATTTGTAATATGGTAAGAAGATTCGGTTCTTCTGGCAATGTAATAGATCTGCATTGGAAGTTCTACTGCTTTGAAGTCTCCGTAAGCGAGCTGAATCGGTCTTTGTACCTGATACATGCCAAGGTTTATCACAGATTGATACTTAAATAGCTTATCATTGAGCTCAGGAGAATTTTCTGGAAGCGGAAATACCTGAGCAGAACTGAAAAGGAATTTATTCCCTTTTATTTCATAAGTATACTTGTTGTTATAATTACCGATTGTAAATCTAGCACTATCTAAGGAAGTAATTGAAAACAAAAACTCCGGTTGAACGACTAAGGAATCCTTAATGTTAAAGAAATCTTTGTGGCCGGCAAATTTTGAAATTTTTATTGGGTCTGTAACTTCACCATCCTTTGTAAATAAGCGTACTCCGGATTTAACTTTAAGTTGATGAACATAAAAATTTACCGGAAATACGATATTTTCACTTTTTGGTTCTTTCTTACAGGCGGTGAATATAGCACTGAATAAAAATAGCAGTCCAATGGTTTTATATAAAGACTTCATGATCACATTAATTTGAATTGTAAATCTATAAATAAAATAATTCTATTAATGGATTAATTATGACTAGCCTCTTTTCATTGAAGTTTTTCTTCTTTGAATAACAATATGGGTAATTGAAGGTCGTAAGCCAGTTTACTACTGAGACTATGCTGAAACAGGCCTTCGAAAAATCCATAGGTTTTGGGAACTGCGATCACCATTTGCATATGATGTTCATTGGCAAAGTCCGTTACTCCTTTGGCGATATGTTCATGATGGGTATGGTGGTATTCTGGTTTTTTATAATTCCACAATGGCTGAAGATCTGTCATTTCAGTCAGGATATCTCTATCCGGATGTTGCTCATCCGGAGAAACATTTAAGATAGACAATTCCGCCCCAAGTTCCTGTACAATATGCCTGATGGCCAATGTTGGCGTTGTTTTAGATACTTTTCTCAAATCACAGGCAAATACAATGTTTTTTATAGTCCGATAGCTGCTGTGTTCCGGAACAATTAACAAAGGAATTTCTGTAATCCTGGCAATACGAATGGTATTGCTTCCAAGAAAAGCACGTTCCACAGGATCTTTACCGCTGATACCCATTACTAATAGTCTGACACCATATTCCTTGTGGCAATGAACCACAATTTCATCCAGTGTACGACTATCTATAAAATAATCGATCTGGAGGGTCTTATTTGACCTGCTCTTTAAATCATTTTTTAAATCGGAGATTTGATTTAGTAGCCTCTGGTGTTCCTGCTCTGCCCGTTTTACCGTTTGCAAATGGATTTCCATCGTCGTTGGAATATGTTCAGAATGGCAAATTAAAAGCCTGGAAGCATTTAGCTGTTCCGCTAAAGCACCCGCATATTTTGAGGCATTGTAGGCCGAATCAGAAAAGTCTGTCAGTAGTAATATCGTTCCCGCATGATTTCCAATTTCTGCTGAAGTCGCCATAATACAGAGCCGGATGTTTAATCACCGGAACTTTATGGGAAACAATTGATGCTTAGAAAGGTTTCATAAGGAGCCAAATTAGGCATGCGGACTTAGCATATAGAGGTAACCGATATTTTTTCTGGATGGTACAGGAGCAATCTGATCAGCAGGATTTTTATAAATAGGTATGATCACTTCGCATTTTTTAAGTTGATAGTTTTGATCTTTAATCCTATAAATACGTTCTTCTTTTTCCTGCTCTTCAGTAGAGAAAATTTGTTCCATCCATTGATTTTGTTGGCTAATTTTAGGGATCATCATACCGATACTTGTTATTTTATTTAAGTCTAGAATTTCAGCAGCAGCAGTATTGATAAATAAGATTTCTTCATTTTCTTTAACCCCGATCACTGCCGCTGTTATTTGCTCTATGAGGGTTTTAAGCCTTACTTTTTCAGATTGTATTTCAAATAAATAGTTGTTTTCGGTATCCTCCAGTAAAGCCGTCATTTTATTGTATTCATTGGCAAGCTCTGAGAATTCATCGCCGGGACCGAAGCTTAAATGGTGGTTATAGTTTTTTCTGGAAACTTCTTTCAATCCCTGAACAAAGACCCTGATGGGTTTGGAAATCATATCCGGCAGGTTTACCATAAAAGAGAAAAGGAGTAAAAAGGAAATAGCTGCTGCCAATGTGACATAACTGGCCGCATTCTGCACTTCTTCCTGAGCTTCAGTATGTTTCTTGCTCACTGCATCCAGATTGATTTCTTCTATAGTTCTTAATTGTTGATGCGCCTTAATCACCGCATTTTCTCTGGTCAGGAGATCTGCTGATGGATCTGTGATCGTGGCAAAAGCCGACGAAAGCGCAAGTACTGCTTCTTTTTCCCCTTTTTCTGTAATGTTGTTTTTCTCTTTTGCCAATTGTGCTGCAAATTGTTTTGTAGCTTCAGAGGGAAGGGGGAGATGATTTTCGTCCAATATTTTCTGCATTTTGCTCGTGTAATTGAGCGTCTCATAATTGTCTTTGAGTATGGTCTTTGAACTTTTCGCGATCTCACGCATATAAAACAAGGAAACACCTCCAAATAAGAGTACCACCACGAATAATAATCCAAATCCGCGACGGAGTTTATTTTTTATTTTCATGATTGATTGAACTGATTAATTCAATTTATATACCCGCAAAAATGATGCTGGGATAATTTAGGCTCCAAAGAATGGTCAACTTATAAAACGGAACGTATGGCGCCATGAAAAAACTGATCCAAAAAAAGGCACCGAAAAAAACGGTGCCTTTACTAAGAAAAAATGCTTTTATTTTAAATCATACCTGTCCAGGTTCATTACTTTGTTCCATACAGTAATAAAGTCTTTTACAAATTTACCTTGAGCATCAGCACTGCCATAGACTTCAGCAACAGCTCTCAACTCAGAATTTGATCCAAAAACCAGATCTGCACGACTAGCGGTCCATTTTACCTGCTGAGTCTTACGATCACGGCCTTCATAAACCTCTTTGTCATCCGATGCGGATTGCCATACGGTATTCATATCCAGTAGATTGATGAAGAATTCATTGTTTAGCTGTCCAGGTTTCGTGGTAAATACCCCATGCTTCGAACCATCGAAATTAGTGTTCAATGCGCGCATACCACCCAACAATACTGTCAGTTCCGGCACAGTAAGGGTTAGTAAATTTGCTTTATCTATCAGTAATTCCTCTGTGGATACGGGGATTTTTGAATTGCGATAATTACGGAAACCGTCAGCCAGTGGCTCCAGATAACCAAATGATTCAACATCAGTTTGTTCCTGTGAAGCATCCATCCGACCAGCAGAGAAAGGAACTCTACTCGAATGCCCGGCATCCTGAGCGGCTTTTTCAACACCCGCACAACCTGCCAGTACAATTAAATCTGCAAGGGAGATCTTTTTACCGTTAGTCTGTGCAGCATTAAATTCCTTTTGAAGGTTTTCCAGCACATTCAAAACCTTTGCCAGTTGAGCCGGATTGTTCGCCTGCCAGTCTCTTTGTGGAGCAAGGCGTATACGTGCGCCATTGGCGCCACCGCGCTTGTCTGTGCCACGGAAACTGGAAGCAGAAGCCCATGCAGTAGAAACGAGTTCGGCTACGCTCAAACCAGATCCTAAAACCTTAGCTTTTAATGCGGAGACATCGCTTTCATTTACTAATGCATGATCTAAAGCTGGAATAGGGTCCTGCCATAGCAATTCTTCCTGTGGTACTTCAGGACCAAGATAACGCTCACGAGGTCCCATGTCGCGATGGGTTAATTTATACCAGGCACGTGCAAAAGCATCAGCAAACTCATCCGGGTTTTCAAAGAAACGTCGGGATATTTTCTCATAAACCGGATCAAACCTTAAGGCCAGATCGGTAGTGAGCATAGTTGGTAAGTGTTTTTTTGAAGGTTCAAATGCATCAGGAATTATTGGATTCGCATCTCTTGCCACCCATTGGTGTGCACCGGCAGGACTGGTGGTCAATTCCCATTCAAAACCAAATAAGTTTTCAAAGAAGTTATTACTCCATTGAGTAGGTGTGGTCGTCCAGATCACTTCTAATCCACTGGTAATTGCATCCGGACCTTTACCTGAGCGATAGCTATTGCTCCAGCCCAGGCCCTGCATTTCAAGATCTACAGCTTCAGGTTCTTTGCCTACATGATCGGCTGAGGCTGCGCCATGTGTTTTACCAAAGCTATGGCCACCCGCGATTAAGGCCACTGTTTCTTCATCATTCATGGCCATACGGCCAAAAGTATCACGAATATCTTTAGCAGAGGCCACTGGATTCGGATCTCCGTCCGGGCCTTCTGGATTTACATAAATTAAGCCCATTTGTACTGCTGCAAGTGGTTTTTCCAGTTTGCGGGAAGGAGTTTTTTGAGAATCATCGTCTGTAGATAAAACACCATGGTCTTCAACTACCCCTGGAGAACCCTGGGCATAACGCAAGTCACCACCTAACCATTTTTCTTCAGCACCCCAGTACACAGATTCATCTGGTTCCCAGAGGTCCTCACGTCCGCCCGCATACCCAAAGGTTTTAAAGCCCATAGATTCCAAAGCAACATTTCCAGTCAGGATCATTAAGTCCGCCCATGAAATGTTACGGCCATATTTTTGCTTGATTGGCCATAATAAACGGCGCGCTTTATCCAGACTGACGTTGTCAGGCCAGCTGTTCAGTGGCGCAAAACGTTGTAAAGCTGCACCTGCACCACCACGTCCATCGCCTACACGGTAAGTTCCTGCACTGTGCCATGCCATACGGATGAACAAACCGCCATAGTGGCCAAAATCTGCAGGCCACCACTCCTGGGAGTCGGTCATCAGCGCATTCAGGTCTTTCTTAACCGCTTCAAGATCAAGGCTGTTAAAAGCTTCAGCATAATTAAAATCTTCCTCCATCGGATTTGATAAAGAAGAGTGCTGACGAAGGATGTTCAACTTTAACTGGTTGGGCCACCAATCGTGATTTCGAGTGCCACCACCGCCAACATTGTGCTTCATGCTGCCATTGTGGAAGGGGCATTTACTGATGTCATTTGATTCTCTTTCCATACTTTAAATTTTATATGTTGAATAGATGCTTCCTCGCTAATCCTAAAGCAATATAAAATTAGGAGAATAAATGAAAAAGTCACTATCAAATGATTCTAAATTAACGCTTTATTTCTAATTTTTCGCTGTAAATATGGAAGGCTAAATGCTGGAGATAAGATGTTTTTTTTATGAAAAATAAAGGATATTGAATATTTTCATACATTTGCATAACTAGTTATGTAATTGATTATATCTATGAAACTATTTGAGAAAACAGGAAAAATGGCTTTAGGTAGCCGACTCAGGTTATTAACTTCCAGAATCACTGACGATGCTTCCAGAATTTATGAATTGTATCATGTAGAATTTTCTCCTAAATGGTTCCCTGCATTATTCGTGTTGTCGGAAGATGGGGAAAAAACCATTACAGAAATTGCCAATGAAATCGGGCATTCACAACCCTCCGTAAGTAAGATCATCCAGGAAATGACAAATGCCGGATTGGTACAGGAAAACAGGGGATCCGGGGATAAAAGACGGACTGCAGTGGCCTTAACTGAAAAAGGAGAGAAGATTGCCGGGGAAATCAAAATACAAGGTATAGATGTAGATGCGGCTATCGACAGTGTAATCGCTCAGGCCAGACATAATCTTTGGGAAGCGATTGAAGAATGGGAATACTTACTTGATGAGAAATCATTGTTCAGAAGGGTCCAGGAGCAGAAAAAATTAAGGGAAAGTAAAGAGGTTCAGATTGTGGCTTATGAAGAGAAATACCAGCAGGCCTTTAGATTGCTAAATGAAGAATGGATTTCTACTTATTTTAAAATGGAAGAAGCCGACTATAAGGCTTTAGATAACCCTAAATCCTATATATTGGATAAAGGAGGGAGGATATTTGTGGCTTTGTATAAAAATGAACCTGTTGGTGTTTGTGCCTTGATCAAAATGGATGATCCTGATTATGATTACGAGCTGGCAAAAATGGCTGTTTCTCCTAAAATTCAAGGTAAAAGCATTGGCTGGTTGTTGGGCCAGGCGATTGTAGATGCAGCTAAGGAGTCAGGCGCTTTTAAAATTTACCTGGAAAGCAATACCTCTTTAAAACCGGCCATCAATCTTTATCAGAAGCTGGGATTCAGGAAAGTTATCGGTAGATCTACGCCTTACGAACGTTGTAATATTCAAATGGAATTGGAGCTCAATTCCTCAGCGAATCCCTAAATAAGAGCGAATCTTAAAACAAGCAGTTCAATGGAGCATCATGATGTAGGGACATAAGATATCTACCTATCAAGATATCTTGAATAGGCCTGAAAAGGAGATCAGCTCATAATTGTTTTGGCCAGATTTCCAAGTTGTTTGAGCTTAAATTTTAAGTCATCCGACCAGGGTAAACCGATGCAAAGTCTGATGCAGTTTTCAAATTGATCCTGTAATGTAAACATACGCCCCGGCGCAATGCTGATCTTTTGCCTGATGGCCAGATCGTATAATTTAGTGGTGTCTACCTCCTTGTTAAATTCAATCCAGATCGCAAGTCCACCTTGCGGTCTGCTTGTTTTTGTTCCTTCCGGGAAATATTCCGCAATTGCATTGACGTAATGTTGGTAATTGCTAAATAAGGTTCGCCGAATCTGTTGAAGGTGTTTTTCATACCTTCCCGTTTTCATGAAATTGCCAACCGCTTCATGTATCAAAGCAACTGAAGCAACCGCATGGATCAATTTTAATTTCAATAATTGTTCTTTGTACTTACCAGGGGCGATCCAGCCAACACGATAACCAGGTGCCAGCGTTTTGGATACAGAACTGCACCATAGCACATTCCCTTCTGTATCGAAAGATTTGCAGCATTTTGGTCGGTGTTCCGAGAAATAAAGGTCTCCATATACATCATCCTCAATCAGTGGGATCCCATGTTTTGCTAGCAATGACACCACTTCCTTCTTATTTTCATCTGGCATACAACTCCCTAAAGGGGTATTGAAGTTAGGAACCAATAAGCAAATGTTGATCTTTGGAATCGCTGCTTTTAAGGCCTCAATTTCTATTCCGGTGATGGGGTGAGTGGGTAATTCCAAAACTTTTAGTCCCAGACCGATAGCGAGTTGTAAAATTCCCGGATAGCAGGGACTCTCGATGGCAACGGTATCTCCGGCTTTGCCTAAAGCCATCAGGCAAAGAGAAAGGGAATTCATTCCTCCTGTAGTAGTGATCAGGTCATCTTCATGCAGATTTCCGCCCCATCCCAATGAGCGTACAGCCACCATTCTTCTCAATTTCAGGTTGCCCTGGAGGGATTCATAGGCGGCACCACCTTCCTTAAGCTCCCGGGTAGCATAGCCGATTTCTTTCTTCAATTTAGCCAAAGGCAACAAATTCCCGGAGGGAACTGCAATAGAAAAAATGGTCATGTCGTCGTTTCCCATGCTCGAATATACTTTAGAGATCAACTCATCTGGCTCGGTGTTCTGGGCAATTAAAGAAGGCCTGCTGACTTCCGAAAGCGGGAGTTTTTTATAGAGTAGTTTGCTGACGAAGAAACCAGATTGCGGCCTGGATTCAATTAGGGACTGACTTTCGAGCTCCAGGAAAACCCGTTTGGCCGTATTCATTCCAATACCATAATCCAGACATAACTTCCTGACGGAAGGCAGTTTGTCGCCAGCCTTCAGAACTCCATTTCTAATTTGAATGGCAATTCCATTCGCTATTTCATCATATAAAAAAACTTTACTCATGTCTAAGAAATAAACTGTGTCCATGCAAATGTATAAAACTGATACTGTGTTTACCTAATCCTTCTCCTCATTTTTGCTCACAGCAAATAAATGATGGTATCAGTATGGAAAAGACAATAGACAAAAGTACATGGGGTTGGATGAACGGCTTTATTGCCGTTGTGATCTTTAGTGGATCACTCCCGGCAACAAGAGTAGCGGTTTTAGATATGGATCCTGTATTTGTTACTGCTGCAAGAGCAACGATCGCTGGTATACTTGCCATTGCCATGCTGTTGATTTTCAAAGAAAAACGTCCGGATTATAAACAAATGTTTCATTTGTTAATTGTAGCATTGGGTGTCGTTATCGGCTTTCCGCTATTAACTGCATTTGCGTTACAGTATGTGACTTCAGCGCATTCCATCGTATTTTTAGGTATGCTGCCCATGACTACAGCTATATTTGGTGTGATACGTGGGGGAGAACATCCCGCTCCGGTTTTTTGGCTTTTTTCGGTCCTTGGGGCTAGTTTGGTAATTGGTTATGCAATTGCGCAAGGCCTCGATGCGGCTCCTATCGGAGATTTGCTGATGCTGATAGCTGTTGTTTTATGTGGATTAGGCTACGCGGAAGGGGCTAAACTATCTAAAACACTTGGCGGATGGCAGGTGATTTCCTGGGCATTGGTGTTGTCATTGCCGATTATGGCGCCACTCAGTTTCATCTTTCGTCCGGAATCGTTTGTCGGGGTAAGTACAGCTGCCTGGATCAGTCTGGGCTATATTGGTGTCTTTAGCATGTTTATAGGCTTTATGTTCTGGTACCGTGGCTTAGCTCAGGGAGGAATTGCATTGGTTGGACAATTGCAACTCTTGCAACCGCTTTTTGGCCTGGCCTTAGCTGCTGGCCTGCTTCATGAAGAAGTGAGTATGGGCATGCTGGGAATCACTGCCGGAGTCATCCTTTGTGTAGCTGGAACAAAGAAATTTGCTAAAGCTGCATAAGGCAGGGGGTATGCTCGCATGATTTAATGCGATTGACCTTTATTTACCTTAAAAAGATGTAGTATTTGGGGGAATAGGGCATGCATATATTCCTCAACTCCGCTTTTTGATCCTGGGAAGGTCAGTACAAGTGTTTCTCCAATAAACCCGGCAATACTACGTGATAACATCGCATAAGGCATTCGCTGTTGTCCATACCATCTTGCTGTTTCCATTATGCCATCAATTTTGCGTTCAATTAGAGGAGAAATTGCCTCTGGGGTAACATCTCTCGGAGAAAGACCGGTTCCACCTGTAAAAATGAGGAGTTGGTGTTCCTTTCCGCTAAGTTCAAGCGCTTTTTTACTAATCGTGCTGGCATCATCAGGTAGAATTTCATAGGTTAATGTTGCTATGCCAAACTGCTCCAGTAACATGATAATGGCTTTACCTGAGGTGTCCTGATTTTTGCCAGAAAATATAGAATCAGAGCAAACGACTACTGCCGCTTTTAACTCAGGAAATTGGATTTGCTTTAGGTCGGATTTTCCACCTGATTTTTTTAATAACCTGATGTTTTGAATTTCCACACCTTTGTCAATAGGCTTCAGCATATCATAAATAGTGAGCGCAATAATCGAAGCACCGTGCATAGCTTCTACTTCCACTCCAGTTTTGTATATGGTGTGAACTTCTACAGTAATGTGGATTTCCAATCCTTCAGTGGCATAGCTGATCGCAGTGTATTCTATTGGAAGTGGGTGACAGTCGGGGATGAGATCACTTGTTTTTTTTACCCCTAATAGTCCGGCAGCACGGGCAAATTCGAAAACATCTCCTTTGGGGATTTTTCTTTGTTCAATAGCTTCAATTGTTTCAGGTTTTGAAACTTTAACGGTAGCCATTGCAATGGCAATTCTTAAGGTATTTGACTTATTTGTTATGTTGACCATTTTAGTTGTTTTCTTTCCATTGATGTGTGTCGTCTTCAAATATTTCCTTACCCCAGATCGGAAGCTCTGCTTTTAGCCGTTCTACGATTTCAGCACAGGCATCAATTGCCGGCTTGCGATGTGCCGAGGAACAGAATACAAAAAGGCAGATTTCACCCGTTTTAACGATGCCAAGGCTATGATGTACATGCAGACAAATGATTGGGTATTTCTCAAAAATCTCCTCTCTGATCTGATTCATTTTTTCTAAAGCAAGGGCTTCATAAGCGGTGAAATCAATCGCAGATACAAATTTGCCCTGCTGCTCATCCCTTCTTACCTGGCCCATAAATATACTGTGGCCACCAATTCCTGTCTTAGAACTGTGTTTGGCGATACTTTCTCCTATAAACGCAGGATCAATTTTACCGTTCACAAATATGTTCTTTGTTTTTCTATCGCTCATTTGGTAACAGTTAAAAGTAATTTTTCCATTTTTCTATTCCCCCTTTCAGGCTGTAAATAATTTTACTGTCGCCATATTTTTCCTGTATGGCTTGTGCAGCAAGCCTGCTGCGAATGCCATGCTGGCAAATGAATACAATGTTCTTTTCCGCAATATCTCGATCTAAAAAGGCCATAAATTCGGTCATGGGCACCTTTCTGTATTCTTCTTCGTTTAGCAATGGTAGCTCATGTCGCTCCCTGACATCTACCATCATTGTAGATTGGTTTTGAAGGGAAATCAATTGCTCCATATTAATTTGAGTAGGATTGCATGCTGTGTCACAAAAAATGGGATCTACCATTTTTAAGAAATCATTTTCATGAGCAGCAATGATGTAATCATTTCCAGGACTAATATTGATTTTATATGCTTCCTGGTTGAGGAGGTGATATTGTAGCAGCTGATTAATCAATGGCTCACCGGTTTTTGTAATCAGTTTAATGGTTTCTGCGGCAGCCATAGTGCCAATTATTCCTGGCAATACCCCCAAAACGCCATTATCAGCGCAATTTGCAATTTCTCCCGGATCAGGAGGTATAGGGAAGATATCTCTGTAATTACACCGATTACCTTGTTTGCCAGTTACATTAAAAATGGCTAATTGTCCTTCAAAACCAGAAACGGCCGCAAATATCAAAGGTTTATTCAGTAATACACAGGCGTCATTAATGAGGTATCTGGACTCAAAGTTGTCGGTCCCATCCAGCACAAAATCATAACCTCTTAATAAATTAAGGATATGCGCTCTTTCAACGCGTACCGGATGGCAAATGATATCGATTTCCGGGTTCATCTTTCGAAGTCTTTTACTGGCAATGATAGTTTTTGGTTTGCCCACATCCTCGGTTTTAAAAAGCACCTGGCGTGGAAGATTAGATAAGCAGATGGTATCATCATCTGCAATTCCAATACATCCAACTCCAGCTGCGGCAAGATATTGCAGCGCCGGACAACCAATGCCTCCGGCACCAATTACCAGGACCCTGGCCTTTGATAATAAAATCTGGGCAGCCTCTCCAAATCCATTGAGAATAACCTGCCTGTGGTATCTTTCTGTAGCCATACCTGGTTAACCTCCAGAAAAAGGGGGCATAATTGCGATCACTTCATTTCCTGAAATCAGGGTGTTGTGTTGAATCAGGTTTTGATTTAACGCAAGCTTATATTTCAGCGTACTGATTTGTGGGAAAGTCCTTTCTAAATATATTTTTAAGGCATCGATATCACTGACGCCAGTAATGTCTATTTTCTGTCGTGGTATAAATTCCGATATTTTTCCAAAACTGATGAGCTCAATTTCCATGATACTAATTTACTTTTAAAATGCTGATTTTGCTTAGCCCTTTTACAAATCTTCGACCAGTTGCCTGATCGGTGGTCACTATCATGGCGATGTTCCCTTTTTCTTTTTTCGTTGAACTGGTATCAAAACTACTTAGAATCAGGATACCCTCGTTTTTTGAATTGAAGACCTCATTCCAGGAAAGGACAACTTTATAATCATCAGAAGCAGTACAAACCAGATAATACTCGCTGAGCAGTTTTGGATGATCAGCCGTAATCTCGACTTCGGCCAAAATATCTTTTAGCAGGACACCTTTAATGTTTTTTAGGCTGCTTCTTTTTTGCATCAGATGATTGTATATCACCAGGCTATCTATGTTGACTGTTTTATATTGGAGAAGGTTCTCCATGTTGACGGTCCTTGTTTTTTTAATTGCTCCATCAATAACAAACTGTTTACTTTCCTGCGCAGAAGCAGCTGAGCATAAAAACAATAAAATGGGTATCAGGTATTTCATATTAAGCATGAGTGAAAATTAATTTATAAGCGGCTAAAGCAAGGACGCCAGCCAGTACATTTTTTAACACATTTTGGGGGAACTTTAAAGCACCAAAATAGGCTCCGCAAATTCCTCCTGCGAAAGCAACTCCTACATAAGCAAGCATTGCGCTATTAAATTCAAAGCCCTTGATCAGCTGACCACCTAAGCCGGCAACAGAGTTAACAAATATAAATGCAGCGCTGATGGCTGCAGTCTGTTTTTGGTCAGTCCATTTTAAAAGCAACAGAATGGGAGAGAGAATGATGCCTCCACCAATACCAATCATGCCCGACAGCAGGCCAATAATACCCCCAATGGCTAGAGATAAAGGGATGTTGGCAGGCTTGAAATCTTTAGGATCTGTATTGCTGAAAAATAAAAAACGGATCACTGGAATCAGCAGTAATATGCCAAGGATTTTTTTGTAGACCGCACTTTCAATGACCATCATTCCTCCTACAAATGAAAGGGGAATGGAGGCAAAAGCAAATGGCCAGAATGTTTTCCATTTAAAATAACCACCCCTGTAAAATTGAATAAAGGAGGTAGAGGATACAAATAAATTTAAAAGTAATGCTGTAGGTTTCATGACCGTAGGGGAGACCGCAAAAATGGCCATGAGTGCTAAATAGCCACTCGCTCCTCCATGTCCGACTGAGGCGTATAAAAAGGCTACGATAAAAAGTAAGCCATAAAAAAGCATAAAGTTATCTTCCATAAATTATTATTGAGGTAACATCATGACCGTTACTGTTTCACCAATGAGGAATTCTTCTTTTGTTTCCTCCAGGCAGATCAGACAATTTGCGATGGCAAAGGAGCTCAGGCGAAATGACTCTTGTGCATTTAGCGGACTAACCAGCCCGTTTTCATAACTTCCTTTTAAGAAATGACTCAAGCCGGCGGGTTTTTGATAAGCCCTGCTGAGTTTAGCCTGGATATAGTTTACACTATCTTTTTGATGAGACAATTGTTTAATTGCAGGAAGTACATAATTGTAATAACAACTGAGTACAGAAGAGGGATTACCGGGTAAACCAAAGATCAGTTTAGTCCCCTTTATTCCGAAAAACAAGGGCTTGCCAGGCTTCTGCTTTACCTTGTGGAATACCTGTTCGACCTTACAATTTCCGGAGGCCTGCAGCACAAAATCATAATCTCCAACACTGATCCCTCCGGTAAGTAAGACCACATCACTAACTGTAAGTGCTTTCTCTAAAATTTGAGTCAGCTGACTTAAGTCATCATCAGCCTGAATAATATTTAAATCAGTATGGCCTTCAATTTTTAATGCCGCAGACAAGGAATAGGAATTGGATTCATAAACCTGACCAAAGCCAAGTTCAAGTCCGGGTTGCTGTAATTCTTTTCCAGTGACGATGATCGAGATTTTTGGCAAAGGGTAGACCTCCAGATTAGGAATGCCGATTCCAGCCAGAAAACCAATTGCTGCCGGACTCAGTAAGGTTCCTTTGCGCATGGCCAGATCACCAGATTTGATCTCGGCACCCTGATCCCGGACATTTGCTCCATAGTGTAGTTTTTCATCCTGAAGAACAATCCTGCCATGTCGGAAGGTTACTTTTTCCTGCATGACTACGGTATCTGCACCATCGGGTAAGGGCGCTCCGGTAAATATCCTGCTGGCTTCTCCTTCAATTAAGCTCAGGGATTGCTCCGTTCCGGCGGCCATCTCTCCGGCAACTATAAGTTCCCTTGCAGGGTCTGCAAATTTAAAAGCATATCCGTCCATGGAAGATTGCCGGAATGCAGGGATATTGCAGCCGGCATAAATATCTTTTGCCAGCGTTAAACCAGATGCTTTATCTAAACTAACCAATATGGACTCTAAGGGGCTAATGTGGCTTGAAATGAGTGTTTTTGCTTCGTTAACTGTGATCATAATTAAGACTTATCCTCCAATGGTTATCATACTTCTGTTGTGAATACCAGCAGCATCTAATTTTTCAAAATGAGTGTTTAATTGTCCACCAAGTTCCTTTTTCTTCGCCCATATGGAAGCCTGAATCAGTGGGAGTATCTCCTGATGATTTCTAAGTGCGCTCAGTAAATCAGTCTCCCCATCACTAAAAAGACAATTTTTAAGTTTTCCATCTGCAGTTAACCGCATTCGGTTACAAGTACTGCAAAAAGGAGCCGTCATGGTACTGATGATGGAAAAGGACCCTTGGTGTCCAGGAATCATAAAATGCCTGGCAGTATCATGAACTTCTCCCTTAACGGGCATGTAGGCAAAGTCTTTAGCTATACTGGCCAACATCTCCTCCAGTGAAAACACTTTGTTACTGCTCCATTTGTTTCCACTAAAAGGCATGAATTCTATGAATCGGATCTGAATAGGATGGTGTTTGGTCCATTGTATAAAATCCTTGATTTCCTCTTCATTCAATCCCTTCATGACGACCATGTTGATTTTTACGGTAAGCTTATGCTGTAACAACAGCTCTATATTGCTGCGGACCTGGTGAAACAGATCTCTGCGGGTGATGAATAGGAACTTTTCAGCTTGTAAGGTGTCCAGACTAACGTTTATCGTTTTTATGCCAGCCTGTAAAAATGTAGGCAGCATTTCTGCGATCCTGGTGCCATTGGTCGTGATCACCAACTCCACAGGAAGCTGTGCTAATGCAAGTATGATCTCCGCGGCATCTTTGCGGACTAGTGGTTCACCACCTGTTAAACGGATTTTTTTTACCCCTTGTTCGACGAAAATTTTCGCAAGTTCTACAATTTCTTCAGTCTGCATCAATCTCGAGGCCGGGCTAAAATCGTACTCTTCCTCCGGCATGCAGTAAAAACAGCGGAAGTTGCAGTTATCCGTTAGCGATATCCGCAGGTAATCATGTACTCGTCCAAAAGAATCCGCTATCATCTGTGAAAGTTTAAGTTGTCGTAATCTGATGTTGTGTCAATATCGATATCACCAAGTTCAAATACAAGACTTGAGCAATCTTCGGGATATTTATTTAAAAGGTATTTTGCGCCTTCATTTCCCTGGAGCGATAATAGCTTCGGAAAGTAATTTTTATAGAATAACACAGGAGTACCTGTTGTGTTTGCATAGCTGCTTGCGACGATTCCTTTGTTGGTTTTACTTTGTGTGCTCATCAGGGTTTTAAAAACTTCAGCACTGATAAATGGCTGATCTGAAACGGCAATGATCAGCTGTTGGATGTCTTTGTCCTGAGCTAAAACCGCAGAAATTCCTACCGCAATGCTGGAGGACATTCCTTTTTCCCAATGTTCATTGATGACATATTGGATAGCGGGATGATGATGATTTGCTGAAATCTCCTGCGCATAGGCACCCAGCACTACAACAACAGGTTCGCAGGTAGTTTCAATCGCTGCTTTGCTAACGATTCCCAGAAGTGTTTCTCCCTGATAGTTTAACAATTGCTTCGGTTTCCCAAGTCTACTGGAATTGCCTGCAGCTAATATGATCATGCCGGTTTTCATCCTATGCTAATTATTTCCTGATGATGAATTGGAGCTTTTTTTTCCTTTAGTGCGTTTAATGTGGCTCCTGAAAAGACCGCTTTGATTTCCGCAAGAATCGAAATGGCAATTTCTTCCGCGGTTTCTGCACCAATATCAAGACCAACAGGGCCGTGGATCCGCAACTCGTTTTCTTTTGTATTCCTGTCCAGCTCATCCAGCATGCGGATCAATTTCTTTTTAGGGCCTAAGCTCCCAATATATGGACTGTTGGTATCTAAAAGGATGTTCAGCACCGCAAGATCGTAATTGTAATTGTGCGTCATCAGTACAAATGCAGTTTGCGCATCAATTTTGATGTGGGATAAGATCTGTTCTGGTTTAGCGATGATTACACGAGCCGCATTCGGAAAACGCATGCTTGATGCATGGCTGGCCCTGCCATCAACGATGTGAACTTCCCAACCCAGTAAATAGGCCATTTCTGCCAAAGGTTGTACATCATTTCCAGCCCCGGCAATTACCAATGAAATAGGCGGCCTGATAAATTCAAAGAAACCAGTGATTGCATTTGCGCCAGATGGATAAACCTGAAAGGAAGAGGTATTATCATTCAAAACAGCTGCTGCGGTTTTGATGACCTCTTGCTGAATAGCAACGGGAGTCCTGGACTGCAGATGATCCCGACGGTAAAGCATACTAGTTCCTGGCTGACTTTTGTCTGTCAGGGAAAAGAGGGTAACCAATACCGCATCTTCTCTTTCAGCTGATAACGCTTCTAAAAGTACAATAGGGTTTAAAGGGTCCAGATCGTTTATCGGTTCAAACAGGATGTGAACAATGCCATTACATCCCAACTGAACACCAATCCTGGCATCTTCTTCATCAGTAGTGTCATAGGTAATCAGCTTGTTTTCTTGTTGCACAATAGCTGAGAGTGCTTTTCTTAGTGCATCTCCCTCCAGGCATCCGCCGCTAATTGCACCGGTGAGCTGGCCATGCTCCGTAATCAGCATCCTGGCGCCTGGGCGGCGATAGGATGAGCCCTCCACCTTAACCACAGTAGCCAGCGCCGTTTTTTGTTGCGCTTTTGCCGCCTTTTTATAAGCTTTAAGTATGTCCGTGATTTCCTTCATGAGCTGGCCTTATACTGCTTTTAAATCAAATGGAAGTTTGCGGATCCGCTTCCCTGTTAAATCAAATATGGCATTGGTCAGGGCAGGAGCGAAGGCCGGTAAACCTGGTTCTCCAACACCACCTGCATTGGCCTCGTTTTCCATGATAAACACTTCTATTGGTGGGATGTCGGTAATTCTTGGCATTTTATAATTGTAAAAATTACTTTGTTCTACCAGTCCATCTTTAAAAGTGATTTCATGAAGGGTAGCTGCTCCTAAAGCCATGATTATACTGCCTTCCACCTGAGCTTTTATAATATCCGGATTTACGTACCATCCACAATCCATTACTGCCCAAACCTGATCTATTTTTATCTTGCCATCCGAAGCCCTGGATACCTTGACAATCTGACCTACGGTACTGGCAAAACACTCGGTGATGGCTACCCCGAATCCTTCATTTTTCTTTCTTTGTTTCCAGCCAGAAACCTCTTCCATTTTGTCGATAAGGAGCTGGGAACGTTCCTCCTGTAAATATTGTCTGCGAACTGAAAGCGGATCTTTACCTGCTGCTATGGCCATCTCATCAAGAAAGCTTTCATAAGCAAAGCCATTGGTTGATGCGTATACTGACCTCCACCACATCGTAGGGATGGGTGTTTCGAATTGTACTTCCGCAAAGCTGATGTTTTTTATGCTTTTGTAGTAAGGGGCTAAAAAGCCCTCAGATGTACTCCGGTTAGCCTGATCGGTTTTACCAGTTCTCCAGTGATCATTGTTCTGACCTGCCATTCGAAATTTTAAAGCCATGATCTCTCCATCGTCAATTGCTCCCTGGCACCTGTAGGAAATTCCCGGGCGATAGGGTCCTTGTGTGGCATCATCTTCCCTGGTCCATACTACCTGAACCGGGGCATTCATTTCTTTGGAGATCATAGTCGCCTCATGAGGGTAGTCCATAAATGCTTTTCTGCCAAAACCACCACCCAGAAAGGTCATATTCACAATGACCTTTTCCTTAGCAAAACCCAGTTGCTCACTGATAAAATCCTGTACCCATTCCGGAGCCTGAATAGGACCCCAGATTTCTACTTTATCAGCCTGGTAATGGGCCACACAGTTGACTGGCTCCATACAGTAATGGGATTGATATGGTGTTTGGTAAACTACATCTAATGTTTTACCTGCCTGCTTAATTGCAGCATCAGGATCTCCCTGCTTTTTTAGAAACAGGCCTTCCTGAGTTTGAAGACTATCCTGCTGACGTTGGTAAATTTCGGTGGTATTGATGTGCTCAAATCCGGAATCGTCCCATTCTACTTTTAATACTTTTTTTCCTTGCATTGCAGCCCAAGTAGAAGTGGCTACTACTGCTACGCCTTCACGAAAGGTTTTAAAAACACCCATACGTACTTTGAATACCTTAATCACTCCGGGTATCTTTAAGGCTGCACTGTCGTCGAAACTTTTTACCATACCCCTTAATCTTGGGTTACGCTCTACAGTGGCATACAGCATTCCTTCTAACTTTTTATCCAGGCCAAAGACGGCTGTACCATTTGTTTTAAGCGGAGTGTCCTGTCTGAGCAGTGGTTTTCGAATCAGTTTATATTCTGATGTTTTTTTAAGGATCACTTCTTTTGGTGCGGCTAATTTAGCGGCCTGTTCAACAAGTTCTCCATAGTGGAATTTCCTCCCGGAAGTTTTATGGAATACATGACCAGATGCCGCATAGCAGTCTGCCGGAAGGGTACCCCATTTTTGTGCAGCAACGCTGATCAGCATCACCCTTGCTGTTGCACTTAATTTTAATAAGTTCTTATAGGAACCTCGTATAGTTGAACTGCCACCAGTAATCTGGCTGCCATATTTTTCTCTGTTTCCCTGTGCAAAAACGATATTTACATCTTTTAGGTCAACCTCAAGCTCTTCGGCAATAATTTGTGGAACTGATTGAAAAGAACCCTGACCCATTTCGGCGCGGTGGTTGAAAATGGTTACTTTGCCACTGGTATCAATGTGAATCCAGGCATTGAGTTCTACCTCTGAATTTGTGATACCAGTTGTATTGATAATCTCCGCGTCTTTAGCGCTGGATGGAAAATAGAAACCCAGACACAATGCTGTGCCTGCCAGACCTGAAACTCTGAGGAAATCTCTTCTGGATACCTGATTAGTGCTCATGTTGTTGGGTTTAAGGTTTTGATTTAGGAGCGTATGCGCCGTTATTTAGCCAGGTTTCCCATGCTTTTTTGAATTCGGCATGGCTAATAGGAGGTAATGTCCGACCTTCTCCGGGTTTCCAGCCCCAGCGGACTAAACCATCTTCAGCATGTGCTAACAATTCTTTCATAGACTTGTTGCCATTTTTTTTAGGGTCTATCAATTGTTTAGCCAGTTCGGTTGCAGTTTTGCCCTGGAAAACCATTTTCATATCTGCTGGTGGTAAATGCCATTCCGGGTTTCCGGGAGGACTGTGTATTCCAGGAGTATTTGAGGGTTGGTGGCAGCTGCTGCATTTCATGGCGAACAAACCTTTGCCATCTTTTCCTCTTTTTGGAAACATTTCATGCAAATGGCTGTCGTCTCCCTGTAAAGGAACATCTCCTGAGGGATGGCAGTTCATACAACGTGGACTCATCAATACGCGATAAACTTTTTCAAAAGCTTTTACAGAAGCGAGGCTGTCTTTTTTTATGGGCATTGCTATAGGCGCAGGAACAATTTCTTTACGATTACCGCTATGCCAGGCAAAGGCCATTAACCCTACCATGGTAAGGATGATGGACATGATGAGGATTGATTTTTTCATTTCGCCTGCCCTTCCTTTTTTTGTAATTCTGCAGCCAGGTGTATGGCCTTACGAATGCGGGGATAGGTTCCACAGCGGCAAATATTTCCTGCCATGGCATTGTCTATATCCTGATCCGTAGGATTTGGATTTTCCCGGAGTAATACTGCTGCAGACATGAGTTGTCCGGAATGACAATAACCGCACTGAGGAACACTTACTTCATTCCATGCCAGTTGAAGAGGGTGGTCATTGTTTTGAGAGAGCCCTTCAATAGTGACTATTTTTTGTCCTGTTGCACGGCCGACCTTAGTTACACAGGAGCGTACTGCCTCACCATTTAAATGAACAACACAGGCACCACACTGAGCAACACCACATCCATATTTGGTACCAGTGAGCCCGATAAGATCCCGCAATGCCCATAACAATGGCATTTCCGGATCTGCATCTATCGAGTAAGGTTTCTGATTGATAGTTAGGTTAATCATAATCAATTGATTTATTTGATAGGTTTTGGTTCTCTGTTGATATGGTTGAAAGCTTATTGAGTTTATACAAGTGATAACTAAATAGAAGTTACGGTTTTAGCTTTAACTCTTAAAGTTAATCCAGGAATTCTTTTTCTGTAACAGCTTGTATATAAGTTGTCAGGTTCATTCTCGTTGGTATGAAAGATAGGTTGATTTATAAAATGAGGTTAGAAAGCCAAACATTGCCTACATGGTGAACATTTGGAGATTTTTCCCCTTTTGGAAAAATTGGACCTTGCTGTGCTAAAACCTGGCTAGCGAATCCAAGAATTAATGAAATTGAAAAATATATTGCTTTTCTCATGTTCATGATTTTTATGGTTAAAAAAATACATCGGTGTAATTCTGTCTTATGGTGTACTGACCATATTATAGTCATACTTAAATATCGGAAAATTACTTCATGCTTTTTTAGCTGGAGGTGCCAACACGAAAATCAGGTTCTTTAAGACGAAAGATCTTTTCAAATATCTGGAGGTTACCCATTTACCAGCCTTCTTTGAATTCGGTGGCTATGTTTTACTGATGAGCCAGAAAGATCATGTACGTAATGGATATAAAAAGGAAGGAATTAGGAGCAGGAAGCCCGGTACTTTCCGTGTATTGAGGTGTGGTATGCGATCAGGAGCTAACGTTTATAGGTTTTTAGACCTTAAGAAATTTAGAAAGCCGTTCTAAAATTTAAAACGGCTTTCTCAATCGAATTATTTTGGCATTAATACAGTATCAACCACATGGATCACTCCATTTTTTTGATTAACGTCTGCGATTGTTACGGTGCTCATTCCACCTTTTTCATCTTTTAGAACAAGTTTATTTCCTTTCATCCATGCCCAAAGTTTACCACCTTCCACAGTAGTTAGCTCTGCTTTTCCATTTCCTTTTTTGATGGCTGCTGCTATGGCTTTGCTATCCATTTTTCCTGGAACCACATGATAGGTTAATATTTTGGTCAATGCTGCTTTATTTTCTGGTTTAACCAGGCTTTCTACCGTTCCTTTAGGAAGCTTATTGAAAGCTTCATTTGTTGGTGCAAAAACTGTAAACGGTCCTTTGCCTTTAAGTGTTTCTACCAGACCGGCTGCTTTTACTGCTGCTACCAAAGTGGTATGATCTTTTGAATTCACAGCATTATCAATGATATCTTTTGTGGGATACATGGCTGCACCACCTACCATTTTTACTTTTCCAGTCATGCTCATTTTTGATTGTGCCTGAACTGTAACACTAGATGCAAATGTGATAGCTACTAAAACAATTGCGGTATAAAAAATTTTTTTCATGGTTATGTTTATTTGATTGCATTTACGTAAAGAGATTCCTGTTTGGTTTTCGATTTGTTTAATAAATTATTTGGCTTAGTTTTTTTGCTGATCTGGTGTTTTTTTGAAAACTAATTATCCGTTTATCTCGTATTATATGTGAAGTGTCTCATTATAAAATCTTTATGGTAGGTGTTAATTGTGAAGGTTTAATTTACAGCGAGATACAAGCCTTATGAAAAAGTTTAATTTTTTGATGATCCCGCTTTTGGCTCTTGCATTAAATGCATGTAGTCAGAACCCATCATCGCAGCAAAAGAATAGAAGTTCTGAAGACACAAATTTGTATCCTGATGCAAAACCTGCTCAATATTGGAAAAAGATTTTGTCGCCTCAAGCCTATGAGATCATGGTGAACAAGGGTACGGAAACTCCCTTCAAAAATCCATATTGGGACAACCATAAAAAAGGTGTTTATGTAAGTGCAGCAACTGGCAAACCTTTGTTCAGCTCAGAGGCAAAGTTTGAATCTGGAACGGGATGGCCAAGCTTTTTTAAACCCATTGATGAGAAACTGATTAAGATTGTGAGTGATACTTCCGATGGCATGGTTAGGGATGAAGTGGTTGAGGCAAGTACAGGTTTACATTTAGGGCATGTTTTTGATGATGGCCCTCTGCCTACGGGTAAAAGATACTGTATGGATTCTTACGCCTTTAAGTTCGTTCCTGTTAAATAATGATGTTAAGAGACAACAGAACTGCCTACCTTAAACCAGAATTTAAGTACAAATAATTGTATTTTTAATTAGAGGCCAGAATAATAATCATAGCCTTGTTCTGCCCAATAATCCCGCGGTCTGCTGTTGCTGAAGGACATGGTTCCTATTCTTTTGAGGTTTTTGATCCCATATTTTACCGGAACCAGCAGTCGGAGTGGAGCCCCATGTTCATTGCTCAGGGGCAGATCATTCATTTCATAGGCGAGTAATGTTTGGGGATGTAGTACACTATCCATCTCCAAACCAACATAGTATTCCCCATTGGGCGTTTCCAGGCCCATATACTGTTTTTTTGTTTGTTCATCCAGGTTAAAATGTAACAGGAAATCACTGAGCCTTACGCCGGCCCAATGCTGTATCTGATCCCAGCCTTCCACGCATTTAAAATCGAAAACAATCTCTGTCTTTGGCAGGGCTTTTATCTCGTCGAGACTGATCTTTAAATCGTCCTGATTTTGTCTTTTTACAGACAGTTTCCAGTTTTTGAGATCAAAATTGGTATCGTCCTCAATTCCTATCAGGCTGTTGATTCTGACCTGGCTTGCCGCTCTTGATTTCGGGTAAGTTTTTACCAGATGGTTATTGCTAAAAAAATTTCGGAAGAAAAGCTCTGTTTTGTTTAACGCTTTTCTTAACGGTGCCCTGGTGCCTCCAGTGATTCCCGGGTCTTCATCAGGTGCATTTAGCAGCCATTTCCAACCGCTAAAGGCAGCGGCTCCGAATAGAAAGAAGGTGCTAAAAGAAATGAAGTTCCTGCGTTTTATTTTTTGTTCTATGGTAAGCGGTAGTTTGCTTTTCTTTTTATTTTGTTCCTTCATCTTCTGATTTTTTAAGGATAATTATTTCAGTTTGATCCGGACTGTCTTCTTCAATTACTTCAAACCCGGAGACGACGGATCGGAAATTATTCCAGCCCGCAATGATCACCTGAACAATGTGGATTATAAAAAAAAGCACATAACCAATGGTTAATGCGAAATGTAGAATTCTGGCAAAATGATACCCACCACATAACCAGCATATCCAATAAAACTGAACGGGTTTATAGATGGCCAGACCAGTAAAGACCGATCCGAATCCCATCAATATAATCGCTGAATAGGCAATTCGCTGAGCAGCATTGTATTTCTTTTGTGGAGGAATCATTTTTCTGATATGGAGATCATGAAGAAGCACTTGCCAAGCCTCCTTAAAAGAATATTTATTGGGAAGCAACTCCCGCCAGGCACCGCTAAAAATGGTGTAGAGCACATATAGCAATCCATTAATGAAAAAGAACCACATGAACAAAAAATGGAAAGCCATGCCCTCAGCAAGTCGCTGGGGAATATGGAAGTAATCATAAAACCATTCCGGAAAGAATTTGATCAGTGTAAAGCCGAAAATAGAAATACCATAGGCATCATTTGCCCAATAAATGAATAACCCACTCCAAATCATGATGGCCAGAACCGGGAAGTTAACCCAGTGAGTCCATCGCATCAGGAAGGCATGCTTTTCTTTGATAACTTTCATGACTAAACAGGTATTGGTGCTATTAACGGGGAATTCTGATGTATGGATTTTAAATGATTGATTTTTAGTGTGATTGATGGTTGGCGTTGAATTAAATATACCGAAAATTCATGAAAATGCCAGCAGTGTAAAAAGAGGAAGCGTGTTTTTTTTACTGTAGATTTAAGATCTGTTATTTTTTTATCTCAATTTCAACCACATTAGTTTTATTTACAATAATTTTGCGGCGAAATGATAAATTCAATCGCAATTATGTTGAGTAAAGATTTGCTGAAATGGGATAACATAAAAACCAGATTGATTAGTTTGGTATATGGGGAGTACTTTACCGATGCCCTGCGAAATACCATCGCTATTGTATTGCCATTTGTCTTGTTATTTTACTATGATCAGCCTAATATGGCGGTTGGAGTAGGGGTTGGTGCATTACTGATCAGCTTAACCGATGCACCTGGAAACCGTGCAAATAAGTTCAAATCCGCGATTACCAGCATTCTATCTTTCTTCTTTAGTGCGCTTATTATTTCCTCTTCTCTGGGAAATCATTGGCTGATGGGAGGAAGTATTTTTCTGCTGACTTTTATTTTCTCTATGCTAGCGATTTTTGGCAGCAGGCTGGCATTAACTGGCACCATGGCCATCATACTTGGCATTTTTACTCTTGGTCTGCATCCCGTAAATCCACTGCTCTTCAGCTGGTACATTCTCCTTGGAGGATACTGGTACTACCTGATCAGCCTGATTCAGATTGTCATCTGGCCATACCGATCGCTCCACCAGGCGATTTTTGAATGTATTACTGCTACTTCAGTCTTTCTAAAATCTAAAGCACGTTATTACGATCCGGAAGTTAACCTTGAGGATTGTTATAGTGAAACCATTGCTTTACACATCAAAGTGAGTGAGAAACAAGAGCTGGTTAGAAACCTGCTCTTAAGCGATAAGGCGGCAATGAAGCCTACCAATGAACGAGGCAGACAATTGTTGCGCACTGCGGTAAGTGTGATCGACTTGTATGAGCAGGTAACCGCGATTCATTACGACTATGCCTATGTCAGAAAAAACCTGGATAAAACCGGTGCATTAAATCTGATCATTGAGTTAATTGAAATTCTTGCAGAAGAGCTGAAAGTGCTCAGCGCAGTATTCTTAAGACCAAAACAAACCCATTCGGAATCACGCTGGCTTAGATTTGAAGCCGCTAAAGCAGCGCTGACCAGGCTATTAGATTCGGCAGCAGAAACGAATGCCCATATCATACAGAAAGTATTAAAAAACCTGGAAGGGATTGTGTTGGATATTCAGGTGATTGAAAACAGCAGGCCAATGTCTGCCATTCCTGCCAGTCTTGATGCGGATGACATCGCCTATCAGGAATTTTTATCTCCCCAGCTGTTTACACTAAAATCGCTAAAACAGCAATTTTCTTTTGCTGCGCCCGTATTTAGGTTTTCCCTGAGACTGGCACTCATGTGTGCTTTTGCTTATCTGATCACCCTGGTTTTCCCTCTGGGGAAATACAGTTACTGGTTGTTACTCACCATTGTGATTGTTGCGAAACCCAGATTTGGACTCACCTGGAAAAGAAATGTAGAGCGCTTATCAGGTACTTTTATAGGTGCTGTGTTGGGCATTGTTTTATTGCTGACCATCAAGCAAACCGCGGTACTGTTGGTTTTAGCGGCATTTATGTTATTGGGCTTTTTTACCTTCAACCGGATCAAATATTCGGTAAGTGTGGTGTTTGTCACCGCGATGGTGATCCTTTCGCTCAGCGTTTACGACGGTCATTCAGATCACATCATCATGGAAAGGGTTCTATATACCATTGTTGGCTGTGTCATCGCCTATCTGGCGGCCTTTCTTTTTCCAGTTTGGGAGATCAAAAGTTTAAAATCACTTATCTCGAATATTCTGGAAGCCAATAGCAATTACCTAAAAAAGGTGAGGGAAGAACTATGGGGTACCGCAGTAGGTGCAACGGCCTCAAAACTGGCAAGGAAAAACAGTTACATTCAACTGGCAAAATTTTCGGAAACCTTGCAATACCTTCACCTGGAACCAAAAAGTAAACAAGTAGATCTGCCAGGAGTTTTTGGTATTCAGATTCTGAGCTACAGAATCAATTCTATCATTGCGTCCCTGTCGCTTTCCGCGAAACAAAATACGATGGAAGATTCCTGCCTGAGGTTACTTTCTGAGGCTTTGGATCACATGGAATATTGTGCGCAACACAGTGACAAATTGAATCTGCAAAGTATCAATGAAGTGATCCATAAAGATAAAATCGAAGAAGACCATGACGATGAAGGTACACTTCAACATCAGCTGAAACTCTTACTTGCTTTATCTTCAGAGCTGAAATTGTATTTCGTTTGATTTTTGTCCTATCTTGGAAAACAGCAATTAATTCAGGAAATGAGTACAACAGAAAATTGAAAGGAGAGTGGAACAGAAAAATTTCCTGAGGTTTAAAACTCATGGAAGGAATGTGTTAGTTTCACTTAAAGCTGGATATAGATCAGTATTCCTGCTATTCGGGATTTAAATATGTAGTTTTTCTTCTTCCATATCCAGAAATTTCAAATGTCTGCGGATGATTTCTTCGTCCAGAGTTTTTTCAGTTTTGTTCTTTTGAAGCAACCATATCCTTTGTTGTTCCAGCAAATCAATATAGATGATTTTACATTCTTCTGCCATGGGTTCATCGGGACTTACTGCAGTCACACTTTCCCATTTGATCGCCATTTGTTGTAACATGGGCTGACGATTCAACTGCTCCGGATAGTTTGATCTCAATTGACCTAAGGCAAAGGCAGCAAGCTCTTTTTTTAGCGATAAATAGACCTCATCTTCAGGTAATTCTTTATCCAGATTTGGGAATTTAAGCTTTCTGATCAGATAGGGCAGCGTGAGACCTTGCAATAATAAGGTGAGTAGAATCACAATAAAGGTAATGAAGAGAATCAGGTTCCGCTGCGGGAAAGGACTGCCATCTGCCAGGTGTACAGGAATAGATAAAGCGGCGGCTAAGGAAACCACACCTCGCATGCCAGTCCAGCCCAATAAGAATGGACCTTTTAATCCCGGATTTTTAGCATCAGCTACAGTGATGAAATTTCTGGCAATCAGTGTCACCACTACCGCACCGTAAGCAGCGATGATTCTACCAATGATTAACACTGCGGTTACCATTACGCCATAGCCTATAGCTGCAGCAAGACTCACGGATTCCAGTCCGGCAGTAATTTCCGGTAAATCGAGCCCGATCAGGATAAAAACCAGACCGTTTAATACAAAACAGAAGCTTTCCCAGACATTGACACCTCTTAAGCGTGAGGTGCTGCTCAGGAAATGATGGCGATGGGTGGAGAGTAATAAACCACCACTAACCACAGCCAGTACTCCAGAGCTGTGTACTTCTTCAGCAGCCATGTACATGATATAGGGAGTCACCAATGTGAGGACAATATCTGTGTTTGCATCCGTAGGAAGGAATTTATGGGCTTTCATGAAAATCCATCCCAATATTAAACCGATTCCTACACCACCCAACATCATCCAGCTAAAACTTAAAGCGGCATCAGACCAAATAAATTGTCCGGTGGCCACTACAATTAAGGCAAAACGAAAGATGATCAGGGAGGAGGCATCGTTTAAAAGGCTTTCACCTTCCAGTATGGAAGACATGCGTTTTGGCACCTTGACAAATTTCAGAATTGCTCCAGCGCTTACGGCATCTGGCGGAGACACAATTCCACCCAATAAAAAACCCAGGGCAAGGGAGAAGCCGGGAATGAAATGATTTGCAAAGAAAGCTACCGACATGGCCGTTAGAAAAACCACCACAAATGCAAAACTGGTAATGATGCGTCGCCAGTGCCAGAGTTCTTTCCAAGATACTGTCCAGGCTGCCTCATACAATAAGGGAGGGAGGAAGATATAGAAAATCACCTCCGGGTCCATATGGATAACGGGAACTCCGGGAATGAAACTGATGCACAACCCTGCAACAACTAAAAGCACGGGATAAGCGACCTTGATTTTATTGGCCAGCATAATCAGTAATACAATGGCCACGATTATGCCCAGATAAAAAGAGAAATATTCCATCATGTACAGCTTTATAGAAACAAGATAACTATTCTTTTCCTGATCGGCTTTCTACATGATGGCCATTTCTTAACTTATTTTCCTACTCTTTTTTGCAGGTGTTCCGGATAGCGTGCACCCTGGATCTGTATTTGTTTTGCAGCTTCCTCTATCTGTTGTAAGTCCTGAGGGCTAAGGGAAAGTCTGCTGGCACCAATGTTTTCTTCCAGGCGATGTAGTTTGGTGGTCCCTGGAATAGGAACGATCCATGGTTTCTGTGCCCAAAGCCAGGCCAGGGCAATTTGTGCCGGTGTAGCCTCTTTTTCTGTGGCAATGCTGTTCAGTAAATTTACCATGCTCTGATTGGCTTTACGTGCTTCCGCCGAAAAACGTGGTACTATATTGCGGAAATCGGTTTTATCAAACTCGGTAGTTTCGTCAATTTTTCCAGTTAGAAAGCCTTTTCCAAGTGGACTAAAAGGTACAAAACCAATTCCCAGTTCTTCAAGAGTAGGGATAATCTCCAATTCCGGCTCTCTCCACCACAAGGAATATTCGCTTTGTAAAGCAGTTACTGGTTGTACAGCATGTGCAGCACGAATACTGGCTACACCAGCTTCCGATAGACCAAAATGTTTGACTTTACCTTCTTTAATCAGCTCTTTTACAGTTCCGGCAACCTCTTCCATGGGTACGTTCGGATCCACACGGTGCTGGTAAAATAAATCAATGGCATCAACTTTTAATCTTTTTAAAGCAGCTTCTGCAACTGCTCTTATTCTCGCCGGACTGCTATCCAGTCCTTTTTTAGAGTCACCATCCTGAAAGCCAAATTTTGTGGCAATCAAGACCTGATTTTGAAAAGGAGCAAGGGCTTCGCCTAACAGCTCTTCATTTGTGAAAGGACCATAGCATTCTGCAGTATCAAAAAAGGTAATGCCCTTTTCGACAGCTGCGCGTATCAACGAAATCATTTCTTTTTTATCGTGTGCCGGACCATAGCCAAAGCTCATCCCCATGCAACCCAGACCCATAGCTGATACCTGAAGTCCGTTTGTTCCTAATGTTCTCTTTTCCATTTTTTATAAAACTATAGATGAAATTTTTCACTCAGTCGTAAGTTAAACAGTGATATACCGATACAGTTTTCTTAAATTACACTAATGATCGGTTCTATTTTAATCTGTGCTTTCGAATGACAGTATACAAAGATGCGCTGGATTCTTTTGCCGATTGTTATCCTGATTACGGTTTTACCTACCAATTTTACTGATCGTATTTAAAGTCTTTAGAGATTTAACGGATCATTAGTTTTTATGAGCCAATTTGCCAAAAGGAGTATTTAACATCCTGAATGGATTGGGAAATGTGCTGGGTACTGAAATTGTTAAACATCCGGAGGTGGGAAAATAACTATTTAGATCTGGGTTTTGAAGATCTATCTCATTTTTCCTATGCTTTTAAAAATGAATTTGGAGTAGCACCATTACAAATTAGCCTATAGAGGGGGGTGTTCTACGACTTGAGAACAATGCTGTTAAAGTGCAAAGACCAACACCTATGGTATAGGCCAGCATATCAGACCATAGGAAACCACGTCCAAGAACCAATGCACCTGGCGTAGTATTTCTGATTTGGGTGATCCATGTTGCCTGATAAAGCTGAGCAAGCTCAATGCAGTAGCATATGGATAAACTAATGATTGCGATCTGTTGAAGTTTTGAATTAATGAGCAGAAATCTGATGATCAGAAACATCATCACTGCATATAAAATGTCGCCAACAATAGGAGGGATCATTGCTGTTTTTCTGGAAAGTAAACCAGCAGCAATAACGATGATAATGAGTAGCGCGTAAAGTATTCTTTTTTTGAGATTAAGCATTTTTTGCCATTAATTCCTTCGCGAGCTTTTTAATAAACATATAATTGATGGTTCCACTGATTACACCTCCTACTACTGGAACCAGTCGGCGGCTAGCTTTGGAGCCCAAATTTAGAAATATTTTCTCTGCAACTTCTTCCATGATATTTTTGCTCAGCACCAATTGGGTATCTGCTTTAACCGAGGAGGCCACAATCTTAAAGAAATCTTCAAAACTGATTTTGTACCTGCCTGTTTTATGATAAGAAATGGCCAGTGTGACGCGGAATTGTTGTGTGATGATGTTGATCATATCCAGAGGAGTCCCGATCAGCATGGTGCTTACACCGCCAACACCGGTTACTAAACCAGATCCACCTGCCATTAAAGCACATTGATTCACGAATTTATCGATGCCTAAAGTATCTACACCTTTCTTGATATTCACCTGGTCAATCCTACTAAAAATTTGTTTAAAGCCACCAGAGGCAAGATTGTTAAAACCTTGTCTGATGTCCTTTTTTACCTTTTTAAAGTTGATGTTCTTATACGAGGGTAAATTCATAATTTCTAAATTAATAGAAATGACTGTACCACTTTCATGCCAGAGCTGAATATGTGGTATGTTTATGCCGGATGGTCAGGTTCTTCGGGGCTTTTGTACTTTCGAGGTAGGCTGCCTGAAGGTTTTAGCTTTGCAATCAGTTTTGTTTTAGCTATTTTTTTAGTGTTGTATACCTGTTTTTCCCTTGTAGAACCTTGTTTAATGTCGGTTGAGGTCTTTTTTTGAGTAGCGTCAGGTACTGTTATTTTAGGAGTTATTGCTTCCTTTTTAGGAATGGTTCCTGCATGAACACTATCTGAAATTTCTGATCCATCCTCATTAATAAAGGAGATATAGGCCTCCATTCTATGATTGACCAGGTTTGGGTCAATTTCCAGGGTATGTTTTCCATCTTCTCTGTGGGAGGCACTCAGGCAATGGGTTTGCTGAGAGTGGCCTGGAAAACATACTTGCAACATGGCCCGATCTTTTCTGTTTTTCCATGGCAGGTTTTCAGGGACATCCCAACTAAATTCAACGGCGGTACCAACCAGCTGAATCCTGGGTTTTTCTGCCTTTAACAGGCTTCCCATGCTGATCATGGCTTTGGAATAATCCATCCCCGCATTTGGATATTCGCCGGTTACGGCATGTTTTTTATTATAGGAAACCGCTTCATTATAATAGTTTCTGTCGGTACCCTGTACCTTTAGTTTGAACCCAAGTTTAATAAAAGGAATGATAGGTCGCAGGAATTCGTTTACAATCGTCATGCGGTTGCAATTGATCTTTCTGGCGGGACTGAGGGGTTTGGTGGAATGTCCAATCAGCCTGATGACGTTTTTTCCGTTCAACATATAGCCTACTAAATTGCCTACCCGGCCATTAAATCCACCAAAAAAACCGTTTTGTAAACTTCCCATAGCGTTAATTTTTATTGATAATCCTTTGTATAGAATACAATATAGTAAATAAGTTTCAGAAAAGATGCAATTATATCCGGGATGTGCTGAGGTATATATAATTGTTATTACAATTTCTCTTCATCCTTAAATGGTGTTTAAATGGTCATTTAGACCTATTGAGGATTAATCAACCATTTATTAATGATGGATTAAAGATTTAATATATCTAGTCTCATTTAGGACTCTTCTCAAAGTCAGGCTGGCAGGAAGAAAAATTAAATAGTTGTACATGGTTTTGTTTGTGTTTTTATACTTTTGTTTATTTTTAATTTATATTATTATTTTTTAATTACTTTTTAAGCTTGTTGTTGGTTTTATTAATAATATTAGCATTGTGATTAAGTGTTAATAAGAGTCTTGTCGTAGTAGTATCTGAAGCCGTACTGCTGTAATTCTATTTCGCCTAATGCTTCAGAAACTTTAAATTGCTACATAGGTTTTGCAGTCCTCGCATTTATTTGTGGAATGGGTTTGGATATGCTAACAGGTTCTAATTGAGGATAAAAAGTCGGAGGTTTGTTCAATGATGCTGGGACTATAATTCTAACCGGGGGAATTAAAGAAAAAAAAATATATAAAAGGCAGTACAAATGCCAAAATTCAATTGGAGATTTTAGGGTATTTGAAAAATAACAACTTAAAATAATAGTTAGAAGACGTTAAAAGTCAGTTAATACGATTATGTGGCACGTTTTTACGACCCGGTTATTGGGAAAATCACCTTATGTCTATGGCTTTATGTGCCATATAAAAGATAGTTAAGTAATGGAAAATATTTCTTTGAATAACGAGCCGTTAAGATTGAGAACGGGCACGACCTATATCATAATAGATGCCCTTTATTTGAATGATATTAAAGAGTGTATACAAAATATAGATACCTCTAGTGGTATCATTGCAAGCATAAAATCAATATCATTTCCATATATGGACACTCCTTTTGCTATGTACCTGGCTAAAGAATCCTTATTTGATGTAAGTAAAATAAAGAAGGTTCACTACTCAGATATTGATGTAAGAGACCCATCTTTTTTCTCAACTGACACTGCTCTTATGGTGTTTATTAATGAAACGCTATTGCTTCAGTTTGTCGATGCTTTCGATTACAATGAATTGGTGGATTCTGCCGATGCTTTAATTGTCTTGTCCTAAAATGGGTTTACACCTAAAAAGGCAAGAAAATGGAAGAAAAAGTTCTATCAAAAAGGAAACCTGGTCAATACTTCAGTACAAAGCAGAAGCACATAATGATAAAGGCGTACCTCGAAAGTGGTAAATCTAAACAGGCAATTTGGAAGGAGTTCACAGGCGATTATAGAGAACGAGGTAAGCTTTTAAAATTTATGAGACAATTGGGTTACATTGAGGATAGTATCAAGAAAAAACCCATATCATTCTATATGAAAGATAAACCCGTTACTAGTAAGCCAGTTGAACTACCTGAAAATAATGAAAATGAAGCTGAAATGCGTCAGTTGAAATTGCAACTAAAGGATAGTCAGTTTCGTGAGCAGGCCTATCTAATGATGATTGAAGTCGCAGAACGTGAATTGAAAATCAACATTCGAAAAAAGTCCTATACCAAGTAATCTATGAAATGAAAGACAGAAATAGAAATATAAGCCTTGCACGCATCTGTCGAATACTTGGTGTTACCAGACAAGCTTATTATCAGCATTGGTGGCATAATGAGACGTTAACTATTGAAAATGAATTGGTTTTGAAGCATATCCACCAAATACGACAAGATCACAGACATATGGGAACCAGAAAACTTTATGAATTGATTCAGCCATTTTTAATTGAACACCAGATAAAAATGGGACGGGATGCACTATTCGATTTGTTGGCAACACATGGAATGTTGGTTAAAAGATATAAACGGAGAATATCGACTACTAATTCATTCCATATGTACCGAAAGTTCCCAAATCTGATAAAAGGTTTTGTTCCTAAAGCACCTAATAGATTGTGGGTAAGTGATATTACTTATTGGAGAGTCAATGACAAGTTTTTGTATATAAGTTTTATAACGGATGCTTTTTCAAGGAAAATTGTTGGCTACAATGTTGCGGAAAATTTATTATCTATTGAGACCGTGAAGGCGCTGCAAATGGCTCTAAAGGGGGCTGATGATACTGAGTTTCTTTGTCATCATTCTGACAGGGGCTTACAATACTGTTCCAATGAATACATCAGGCTTCTGGAAGAAAGTGAAATTAAAATCAGCATGACAGAGAGTGGTGATCCGAGGGATAATGCTATTGCTGAGCGATTGAATGGGATCATAAAAAATGAATATCTCAGCGGTTATCAGGTACAAAACATTGAAGAAGGACGGAAGGTTCTGGAATTTGTCATTAACCTTTACAATGATGAACGACCTCATATGAGTATTGGAAACCTAACTCCCAATCAAGTTCACGAAAATAAAGGAAAGCCCGAGCAGCTTTGGAAGAATTATTATAAAAAAAGCAGTACTATTGTAAATCCTATTCAGGATCATAGTGCTGCAGTAAATCAATAGCAGGATTATTAATTAAAAATCGTAAACGTATTTTAGGACGAGTCAGCTGAGCAAGCGGAAGTTGGGCAGAGCCCTACTTGCTTGCCCTTACGCTATCGCTAGAGGGGTTTGAAGTATACTCCGGGTATACTTTACTACCTTCACCGTACCAATAAGGCCGAAAAGAGTACACTGCAACGTATACCCTGATGATAAAAGCCTGCGGCAGCAAGGTGCTTCGCAGTTTATAGTTGGGGAATCTTCCATTCCCCAAACCCCTTTGGAACCTCTTACTGATAGAAAGAGCCGCTCTTTCCTCCCCACTGCCAAAGCACTTTCCATCAGTAAGAGGTCACCACCCAAAGCAACCAACGGGAGTAGTAAAAGTAGTTTTTGTATAGCAAAAACATAAACTTGCTCCATCAAGGCTCCCTGCAATACACCAACGAGAATAGAGGTTCGGGGAGATGATCTGTTAAGCCCCAAAAAGCGGAAGAAGGGGAAGCTGTCAAGGGAACGTGGAATAAATGGGATTGCAGGGTAAAGGCTAAGAGCGTTTATGCCGCGAAAGTCCCTTTACTGCTTTCCTTTCCGGAGGCTATCTTTGCTGTAACAGATGATCTTCCTACCAGTAAAAGCCAAAAAATCAACGCACCAACGGCCTTGTAAAACCCAAACAAAAAACTAACTTCACGCTAAAGGAACGTTCTTTATAAAGCTGAAAAGTAGCTGCCAGCAAATCCGGTGAACTGTAAAAAAGTTGCATAAGGGTGTTCGATTACGGGGCACGTTTCTATGATCCGGTGATTGGAAGGTGGAATGTGGTGGATAAGCTTGCCGATCATCCAAGACAAATAGATAAATCTCCATACGCCTACGCATGGAATGATCCTGTTAAATTAACTGATCCTGATGGGAACTGTCCAGCTTGTATCATTGCTATACTTGAAGCTGTAGCTAGTCTGACAGCAGCTGAAGTTGCAACAACAGCAGCGGTAGCTACTACGACCTATATTGTAGTAAACAATGCAAACAAAGCAAAAAATAGTGGAAAGACTTTTAATTTCTTCCCTTCCGGTAACGGTACTGAATTTTTTATACCCAATGACAATGCTGAAGATAAAAGCACTGAGCCAGAAAAGAAGAGCGAAAATAAAAAAGATAATACTTATGATCGTGTTAAACCTAGAAAAGGGACTTTAAAAGAAGTAGATAAGGCGCAGCCAAAGAACGAGGAGGGTATAATGATAGATCCTAATACTTTAGAAGTATTAATGCCAGGAAAAATAGATTTGGGGCACAAAAAGGGAGAAGAGTGGAGAACTAGAAAACAGAAACACATTGACCGTGGAAGTACTAGAAAAGAAGTGCTTGACGCGGAAAATGATGCACTTATATACCAATGGGAAGACCGACGATCAAATAGAAGCCGTAAAAATGAAAAAAAAGATTGAAAATAAACTTTCAGAAGAAATAGTCAGAGCTGTTAATAGAAATGAGCTTGAAACGTTAGTGGAATTGGTTAGCCCATTAAATATTAATGCTGTTGATAAAGAAAAACGGAGTGTGTTGTTTCACGCTGTACTGGCCAAGTCTATAGATATGGTTAAACTCTTATTAAAGAGTCAGCCAGATTTAAATGTTAAGGATCTTAATGGATGGTCAGCATTGCATTATGCTGCGCAAGGTAATCTGACAGATATTGCAAAGTTACTAATCGAAAATGGAGCAGACTTAGAAGTAAAAGACGATTATGGAAATACACCGTTATCAAGAGCTACATTCTCGTCATGTGGTTATGGTGATTTGATAAAACTGCTACTCTCTTACGGAGCTGATCGTAATAATGAGAATAATAGTGGCATTAGTCCTTTAAAATTAGCAAATACCATCGCAAACTATGATTTGAAGCAGTTTTTTGAATAGATATGTTATGGTACATCCACTTTAATCAATAAAACAACAAAGCTCAGAATT
>NZ_JAVTSK010000010.1:0-189532 GCF_032678465.1 Pedobacter gandavensis | reverse complement strand
TTTATTCAGGCTTTTTTTGTATCAGGACCTACTTTAATAGGTACTTATGATTTGATCTTACATATTTCTTCTGTACTGCCCACCAACTTCGTATAGTGCATTTGAAATTTGTCCTAATGAGCAAACTTTACAAACTTCCATTAATTGTTCAAAGATGTTTTCACCCGTTATAGCCGACTTTTGAAGTTTTTTAAGAATAGTACCCGTATGTGCGGAGTTTCTTTCCTGAAAGCTCTTTAATGTTGTAATCTGGTATTGTTTCTCTTCTTCTGTAGCACGGATTACTTCTCCAGGAACTACTGTTGGAGAACCATTTTTGTTTAAGAAGGTATTTACTCCTACAATAGGGTATTCTCCATTGTGCTTTAAGGTTTCATAATAAAGACTTTCTTCCTGAATTTTACCACGCTGATACATGGTTTCCATTGCACCTAAGACGCCACCTCTATCATTGATGCGTTTGAATTCCTGTAAGACTGCTTCTTCCACTAGGTCAGTAAGGTCTTCAATTATAAAGGCACCTTGTAATGGATTTTCATTTTTGGCAAGGCCTAATTCGCGGTTAATGATGAGTTGGATAGCCATTGCTCTACGCACAGATTCTTCAGTAGGTGTGGTAATTGCTTCATCATATGCATTGGTGTGCAGTGAATTACAGTTGTCGTAGATTGCGTATAAGGCTTGTAAAGTAGTACGGATATCATTAAAATCAATTTCCTGTGCATGTAGTGATCTACCAGATGTTTGGATATGGTATTTTAACTTTTGTGAACGGTCATTCCCATTATATTTGTTTTTAATGGCTTTAGCCCAGATTCTTCTAGCTACTCTTCCAATTACTGAATATTCAGGATCAATCCCGTTAGAGAAGAAAAAGGACAGATTTGGCGCAAAATCATCAATATTCATTCCCCTACTTAGATAATACTCTACAAATGTAAACCCATTACTTAGCGTAAAGGCGAGTTGTGAAATTGGATTTGCACCAGCTTCAGCGATATGATAACCGGAGATAGATACTGAATAGAAATTACGTACTTTTTCAGTAATGAAATACTTTTGTATGTCGCCCATCATTCTTAGAGCGAATTCAGTAGAGAAGATACAAGTATTTTGGGCCTGATCTTCTTTTAATATATCAGCTTGTACAGTTCCTCTTACTGTACTAATCGCATAGGCCCTAATTTTTGCGTAAACCTCCGCAGGTAGTACCTCATCACCACTTACACCAAGCAACATTAGCCCTAAGCCATTGTTGCCTTCTGGAAGGCTTCCACTATACCTTGGTTTTTGTAGCCCTTTTTTATGATAAATCTGATTAATTTTGTCTTCTATTTCCTGTTGGAGGCCATGCTCAATGATATACTTCTCACATTGTTGATCTATAGCAGCATTCATAAAGAAACCCAGAAGCATAGGAGCGGGGCCATTAATAGTCATAGAAACTGAGGTTGAAGGAGCACAAAGATCAAAACCCGAATACAGCTTTTTTGCGTCATCCAGAGTAGCAATGCTTACACCAGAATTACCTATTTTACCATAGATATCTGGTCTGACATGAGGATCTTCTCCATACAAAGTAACAGAGTCAAATGCTGTAGAAAGGCGATGTGCAGGTTGTCCTAAGGAAACATAATGAAACCTTTTATTTGTTCTTTCTGGACCACCTTCACCTGCAAACATACGGGTTGGATCCTCACCATCACGTTTTAATGGAAAAACACCAGCTGCAAATGGAAACTCGCCTGGCACATTTTCTGTAAGTAACCAGCGTAAAATATCTCCCCAGTCTTCATACCGAGGTAATGATACTTTAGGGATTTTTAATTTTGATAAAGATTCATAGAATAAAGGTTGTTTGATTTCTTTATCCCGGACTTTATAAACAAAAAATTCCTGTTTGTATTTGATTTTTGTATCTGGCCATTCACGGAGTAATCTTCTACATTCCGCATCTAACTGCTCATCCAGGTGTATGTAAACGTCCTGGAGGATATTATTGAGATTAGCTGTAGCAGGAAGGTCCTTATTTAATCTTTCTTCAGTAGATAGCTGTATTACGCCCTGCAATTGATATAGTTTTCTGGCAATAGCACTTTGTTTTTCTACCCATTCATTATAAGTCTGACTAGCTTCTGCGATTTCAGCAAGATACCTGATTCTATCTGGTGGTATGATATATATCTTTTCAGATTGCGATGAGTTCAATTCCATTTCTGCTTGAAAATCTATTTTAGTTTTCTCTTTGATTTTGGCCATCAGTGCAGAGAAAAGATTATTCATTCCCGGATCATTAAATTGAGAAGCCATGGTACCAAAAACCGGAATAGCCTCATCTTTTGCATCGAAAAGATTGTGATTCCGCTTATATTGTTTACGCACATCTCTTAAGGCATCTAAAGCACCTCGTTTATCAAATTTATTGATCGCTACCAAGTCAGCAAAATCAAGCATATCGATTTTTTCCAATTGGGTAGCTGCACCAAATTCCGGTGTCATTACATATAGTGAAACATCACAATGCTCCGTTATTTCTGTATCCGATTGACCAATACCTGAAGTCTCTACAATAATCAAATCATAACCAGCAGCTTTACAGATATCGATGCTTTCCTGTACATTTTTAGACAGAGCCAGGTTGGCTTGTCTGGTGGCCAGAGAACGCATGTAAATCCTTGGATTATTAATAGCATTCATGCGAATTCTATCCCCAAGTAAAGCGCCACCTGTTTTACGTTTTGAAGGATCCACAGAGATAATAGCCATGGTTTTATCTTTTACTTCAATTAGAAAACGTCTAACTAATTCATCTACCAGGGAAGATTTTCCTGATCCACCTGTTCCTGTAATTCCGAGTACTGGTGCTTGATTTTTCGCAGTAAGTTTTTTTAATTCATCTACGAAAGATTGTGCTCCTTCAGGATCATTTTCTGCAACAGTAATTGCTGAAGCAATACTTTTGACATCTTTTTGAGGAATGGATGTAAGCTCCCCATTGAGGCTGGTTACTGTAATGAAATCTGTTTGTTCAAGCATATTGTTGATCATCCCTTGTAAGCCCATTTTACGGCCGTCATCAGGAGAATAAATCCTTGTAATTCCATATTCTTGCAACTCGGCAATTTCTGATGGAAGTATCACCCCACCGCCACCAGCGAATATCTTAATGTGGGGAGCACCTCGTTCTTGCAAGAGATCGTACATGTACTTGAAATACTCAATATGTCCACCCTGATAAGAAGTCATTGCGATTCCTTGTACATCTTCCTGAATTGCACAATTCACCACTTCCTCTACAGAACGGTTATGACCAAGATGTATGACTTCTGCACCTGAAGATTGGAGAATTCGACGCATGATGTTAATTGTAGCATCATGTCCGTCAAACAAAGCTGCCGCAGTTACAAAACGTATTTTATTTTTAGGTTTATATATCTTGATTTGCTCCATAGAATGGTTTTATAATTGGTAAACAAATGTAACAAAAACTGGGCTTAGGTGGTGAGCATAGCCAAATCAATACAAAAGTGTGTAACATAAAAAAGACCGCCGGAGAATTTTCCTGACGGTCTTTTAGGTTTATGATTAATTATTTCCTTTTGACTTTATAGTTTGAAAGAAAATGAACTTAGTTTTATTGATGAGTAAGTTCTGTGATAGGCTCGCCAACACAGCCGCTAGGCATTTGTATGTGCAGCATAGAAGCTAATGTAGCAGCAATGTCTGTCATGTAATGTGTTTTGTTGGTTTTGCCTGGTTTCACATTCCATCCCATAAAAACGCATGGTATATGGGAATCGTAAGGATTCCATGAACCATGAGTTGTACCTGTTTTACTGCTGCTGTCGAAATAATTTGACTGCAGGATAAAGTAAATGTCCCCACTTCTTCTGGCATTGTAACCGTTGCTTATTCTTGTTTTGATTGGTTCAGGTAAAGTACTTGCAGCAACTTTGTTTAAGTCTACAGCATTCATGACGCCTGTTTGAGTCTTTAAAAATTCAATACTGAAAGCTTTAATGGCATCAAAATCCGCTTTTCCGTTATTAATCAGTTTATGATCGAAATAAATTTGGTTGTTCATTGATTTAATGATTGCCTTTTTAAGGCCAAATCTATCTTCCAGACGGCCATTTAATTCTTTCATGATCGGGCCATCATCAACTGTACCACCTGGTAGTTTATTTTCGGCCATAAAGCCGGGTACATGTGCTGCACCATGATCTGCTGATAAGAAAAACAGGTAGTTTCCTTTACCTACTTTAGCATCCAGATAATCGAAAAAATCAGCTAGATCCTTATCTAATCTTAAGTAAGTATCTTCAGCTTCAATGGAGTTTGGGCCGTATTGATGACCGACATAATCAGTTGAGGAGCAGCTTACGGCTAGGAAATCTGTAGTGTTATCCTGTCCCAGATCTTCAGAAAGAATGGCCAGTTTAGCCAAGTCTAAAGTCATCGTATTTCCATAGGGTGTACTTTTGATCATCTCATAGTTCTTGCCCATGTATAATTTTAAAGGATGTGGAAAAGTAGGACTTTGTTCACCTCTGGCTTTACCTTCGTAGTTTTTATCGTCAGCTGTACTCTGAGTATAGGTTTCGATTGGATACAATGTTGGCCAGTTTTTTTCGTAGAACTTATTAACCAATTTGATTTTATTATAATCTTGCATCCATGTTGGAAGTTGAGACATATAATAAGTACTGGTAATCCAGTCTCCGGTTTGTCCATCAAACCAGTATGCAGCATTTGCTGAATGTCCTGCAGGGAGGATTGAACCACGATCTTTCATGGAGATACCGATTACTTTTCCCTGGAAGTTTGTTGCCAGGCGAAGTTCGTCAGTAATAGTAGTGGTCAACATATTTTTTGGAGACATCACTCCAGCCATAGTCGTACTACCCACACTGGTTACACTTGTATCTTCTGCACAATATACATTACGTCCTAATTGTGGATCATACCAGTCGTTGCCAATAATTCCGTTAATCGAAGGAACTGAACCTGTATAAATGCTTGCGTGACCACAAGCAGTATAAGTAGGGGTGTATGGAATAAAAGTGTTCTCTGCTGAGAAACCTTCATTGATGAGTCTTTTGAAACCTCCAGCCGAATATCTGCTGTAATAGCGGTAAAGATAATCCCATCTCATTTGATCGATCACCAGACCAACTACCAGCTTCGGTCTTTCGACAGAGGCCGGGAAATCTTTTTTAGAAACAGTAGCTGTTTTCTTTTGTGCCATTGATACACTACAGGTAATCAGCAGTGCAGAAAATAAAAGGTAAACTCTTTTCATTCTGTATTAGTTTAAAAGCAAAGATTCGTTTATCATTAAATAAACGAATCATATTTGGGTGTTAATGAATTTTTAAAGGTAGTTAATCAAAGTAGGTATTGATATTACCATTGTGTAAAGATTTTATAGTACTTCAGCAACTACAAAAGTACTTCCGCCAATGAATATCAGGTCGTTAACATTTGCATTATCTTTAGCCGCATGAAATGCCAGATCGACACTAGGAAAGACATCACCGATTAAATTATGATTTTTAGCTTGTTCGGCTAATTCTGTTGCCGGTAGCGCTCTTTCCAATTCTGGCTGGCAGAAATAATAATGTGCATCTGCTGGCAATAATTTTAGAACGCCATTAATATCTTTATCCTTGACCATTCCTATAACCATATGCAACTGATCATGAGGGGTATCATTGATGTTTTGCATCACTTCGCTTATGCCGGCCATATTATGTCCGGTATCACAGATGATCAGAGGCTTTTCATTTAAGGTTTGCCATCTTCCTTGTAATCCTGTAAGTCCTTTTACATTCTTTAGTGCAGTATATAGGGCTTTGTCTTCAATTTTAAACCCTTGTTTTTTTAAGATCTGAATGGCTTCAATAACCGTGAGAATATTTTTGCACTGGTAAGCACCGTTGAGGTCTAATTCCAGATCTTGATAAATTGGTTGATCCCCATTATAGATCGCTACATTTAAATATTTTCCTGCTTTTTTAAGTTGATGAAGGCTTAGATCTTGATCTGCAAAATAGATGAGGCTATTTGTCTGATCAGCTTTTTGAATAAAAATTTCCCCGGTTTCTGATTGAGTTTCTCCAATTACCACAGGTACTTTATTTTTTATAATTCCAGCTTTTTCTCTTGCAATTTCCGGTAGCGTGCTCCCCAGGATATTGGTATGATCCAGGCTGATATTGGTAATTACCGAAAGTTCTGGAGTAATGATATTGGTGGAATCAATTCTGCCACCAAGTCCAACTTCGATGATGGCGATGTCTACTTTCTCCTTTTCAAAGTATGAAAAAGCCATGGCAACAGTTACCTCAAAAAAAGAAGGTTGAAGTTTCTCCATTAGATTCTGCTGTTCATTCACAAAATCAATGACAAAAGTTTCAGGTACCATTTCTCCATTTATTCTTATACGTTCCCTGAAATCTTTAAGATGAGGAGAAGTATAAAGTCCTGTCTTATATCCTGCCTGTTGAAGAATGGCCGCAAGCATATGCGAGGTGGAACCTTTACCATTGGTTCCACCTACATGTATGGTTTTGAACTTATCCTGTGGATTTCCCAGTTGCTCGCACATTGCGATCGTGTTGTGTAAGTCTTTTCTATAAGCTACAGCACCAACACGGGTAAACATGGGTAGTTTACTATATAAGTAATCGAGGGTTTGTTTATAGTTCATTTTGGAGTTCTAAGAAGAATACCAGGGTTTTATTTTACCTTAAAATTGAATACGACTACGCCTATTTGAACATCAGGAGCATTATCAGCCTGGGTTAAGCGGGCACCCAATACCGCTTCTTTACATTTTCTCCATAGTTCTCTATCATTTAGCGTAGTTCCCTTTACACCTGGAGTTGCATCGATTACCACACCACTTTTGTTGATTTTAATCCTTACTGCAATTTTTCCGGTTTTCTGACCATCATCTTGCGGTGTAACCAGATTGGTAAATTTTCTAAGCGCAATTGGAGTTTCCCCAAATCCAGAACCACCTTCGCCATAATTATTGGCTAATGGATCACCGTCTTTGTCGCCTTGATTTCCTGGTGTTGTTCCCGTTCCATCTCCACCGCCTGTGCCTTTATTGGCTTTACCTTTATATAGTGCATTTTGGTTGATCACTGGTTTTGCAGGCTTACTTTCTACAGTTGCTGTAGGTGCAGTATTTTTGGGACTACTCTTGGTGTTTACACTTACCGCATCTTCAGTACTTTGAGTTACTATTTCTTTAGTACTATTTTGTTGGGTAGGGGTTTCCTTTGTAGGTTCGGTTGGGACAACCTTATCTGGTGCTTTCTGATTGGCATTTGGATCCGCAGAAGGTTCTTCAATACTGGTATAATCCGAACCCATTCCTGTTACTGAGGTTCCATAATTGACCACCATTCCACCCATACCTGCTTCTACAGGCGGTTGGAAAGAGCCAATTACAATGAAGAAACTCAATGCAAGGAGTGCAATCATAATACCAGTAGAGATGGCTACTGCTTTAGGATAATTATTTTCTTCCTTTGGATATGTCATTATTTCTTAGGTTCTACAGCGAGTACAACTTTCAGTTTTAGTTTATTAGCAACATCAAATACCAGCATGGTATTTTCAATGGAAACACCTCTTGCCACGTAAAGTACGATAGTTAGGTCAGGAGATGCTTTTTGGTAAGTTTCGATTGCAGCTTGAAGACCTTCAAGTGAGGTTCGTTCTTTGTCTACATAATAATTCAACTTATCATCTATGGATACCGTCACTGTTTTTTGTGCTGAGGATTGTTGTCCTGACTCTGATCTTGGCAACAATAACTTTACTACCTGCGGATTTACTGCAGCAGATGCAAGCAGGAAAAACAGCATGAGAAAGAACATGATATCATTCAGTGCAGAAGTATGAACCTCTACAGTTCCCTTATTTCGTTTACGTAGATTCATTATTTTCCTGGCTCCTCTAATAGATCGATGAACTCAATAGCGTCGGTTTCCATTCTTAAAATGATACGTTCTACCATCATGTTTAGAATATGGTACAATACATAAGCAATAATACCAATGATCAAACCTGTTGCAGAGGTAATCATTTTAGTATAAAGACCTCCAGAGATGGTGCCGATTTCGATTGCACCTTTGATGGATACATCGTGGAAAATTGTAATTACCCCGATAATTGTACCTACGAAACCAAGCATTGGCGCAATACCCGCGATAATTCCAAGGATTCCAATGTTTTTCTCCAGTTTTGATACTTCAAGTTTTCCATTGTTTTCAATAGCGGCTTCAATATCTTTAATCGGACGACCAATTCTTTTCAATCCTTTTTCCAGCATTCTGGCAAGAGGAGAATTATTGTTTCTACATAGGGTGATGGCATTATCCAATCTACCTTCATGTATGTATTGTTTAATGTGAAGCATTAGATTCGACTCTGTTTTGGAGGCCTTTCTAATGGTCAGGTATCTTTCAACAAAAATAACCAATCCTGCAAATGCAAGGAAGGCCAAAGGAATCATTACCCATCCACCTTTGAAAAGAAGGTCGATAAAGTGTAGTTCGGGAGCTGCTGCAGTTACGGCTTGACTGGCGTTATTAGCGGTATCAACAATTTGGTTAAGGCTATCATTAGCACCCTGTATTAATGCGATCATAATTTATAATGGTTTGTTTGTGTGTATGTATAAATCTTTAATGCCTAATTTTTTTTGCAATGCAGGTATTTGTGCATCTGCACTGTTATAGTCATTAAACGTTGCAATGCTGATTTTTATTTTCTTTTTTCCAGGAAGAGGGGGGATCGCTTTTGCTGTTAATCCAATTGTTGTCATTTGGGCAATAAAGCGGTCGGCTTCCTTTTGATTGGCTACTGAAGCACCAATCACCTCATAGGTAATTCCTGTTTGTGGCGCAGGAGCATTGGCCTGAGCAGTTTTAGAATCATTAGTTAGGGCTGTAGTTGCAGAGGATACTATTGAGTCTTTTTCCAGGTTATCATTGATTGTTGAAATATTTTCCAGACTATCTGAATGACTAAGGGAATCTGTGACTTTTGAATTATTCTCAGTTACCAAAGGAACAGTGATTGGATCTTTGCCTGTTTTTAGAATGGAGTCAAAAATATCAGGTCGGATGAAATATGCTGCTACTAATCCAATAAGTATTAACAAAATTGCGATTAGAATCTTAAGATAAATTGGGATTCCGGATTTTCCTTCTGCTTCATCAACAGAATTATAAAAAGCTCCGTTTTCAGTTGAATGTTCAGCAATTGGACTGCTTACTGAAATAGGAGTTTCAGCTGGTTTATTCGTTTGTGCATAGATTTCGTTAATGCTTGGGCGGGAAGCAGGTTCTTCAAATACCGCCTTAGGTTGCTCCTCTATATTTCCAATACTCTCAATTTCAGGTTGTTCTACAGGTTGTTTTGGAAGTTCAACTTCTGCAATTTCTTCAAAAACAGGCTGTTCATCTTGCTCAGGAACAGTTTCATTTTTGCCTTCATAAGAAAGTTCTTCAATATCAGAAATGTCCTTATAAGCGAGGTCTTCGTTCCCTTCATGGGCCAATAATAACTCTTCATCTATTGCCTCTTCAATAACAGGAAGCACTGATTCATCCCTAAGGTCAGCATTGCTATTCTCGAGCGCCAATTGTTCTTCTCTCAATTGATGTTGATCAGCTTCTTCTTCGGTTAAAGTAGGTATCGCATCATTATTTGATTCTTCAGTTATTGGCGATGTTGAAAGTTCCTCTTTAACTGGTGGTAAACCATAAAAATCAAAACCGAAGTTTTGATCATTTAAGGGTTTAAAGCTAAGTGCTTCTGAAGATTGATATAAGGTCCCCAAAGGGGCTAAACTGGCTTGTTGATGTTCTTCCAGTTGTTTTTTTATTTCCTTAACAAATTGTTCTATGAAATAATTGGCGGAATCCGGAGATATATTTCTAAGCTTACAGATATGGTCAATGAGGAGATTTTGCTCCAGCAGTTCCGGATTGAAATCCAGCACATAGCTGGGTGGCAAAAAGGAATGTGTTGCTGCATCATACCTTCCTGGAGATTTCTTTTTATAAATCGTTCCAAGTCCGGAGATCCCAACCTCTTTACGGGTTTTGATAAGCACTGTAAGGTATGATAACATGTCCATTTTGGTAAAATTAAATTTTAATTCTATATCCACCAATTATTAAATCGAAAACCGCTTAGAAGGAATAAGTTAATCCTCCAAAGATATTGGTTCCGATAGTAGGATAATAAAGATATCTGCTATAAGAGGAATTGAACAGGTTATTTGCTCTTGCGAAAGCAGAAAACTTGTTATTGATCTTATAGCTGGCACCAACACCAAGATCCACAAAACCTTTGACATTTACAGTAGTTTCAATATCCGGATTAGGAATTACGTATGGACTTGCTGGGGCAGAGGTATAAACCTTTGCTTTGCTGGCATCCTGAATCGCTACTGAAGCATTTAATCCAATTTTATCTGTTATATTGAATAATAAGTCAGAGCTGATTCTCATTTGAGGCTTAAACCAGCTGGCGGATTCCTGGGCTGGCTGGTAATCTTCGAAATTTAATTTACCAGTCCATTTTAAGGAGTTACTTACCTGAATAGAGATTTCACCTTCTAAACCAGTCATAGTGGTATTACCGAAATCATAGATGACATCAAAACGTGTAGGGTTCGCAAAGTTGTTTACAAACAAGGCCATGTCAGTCATCTTTTTGTGGTATACCCTTGCTTTATAACCAAAACCAGGTCCACCGGTTCCTTTGATACCTGCGCTAAACGACAATTTCTCTACCGTGTTCTTGATGTCGATGTTCGCATTCAGGAATGGATTTTCGTCACTAAATTGCTTTAAAGAATTACGGTTCACATCACCTTTCACTTCTGCAAACAATTGTAAGTAATCTGGAATCAGTGTTAAATCTGCTGTAACAGCAGGGAAAATTCTGCTTTTGGAGAAAGCACCAAATTCCTGTACAAAGTTAATTCCCGCATTGATTTTAACACCATTTGCTTCTAACTTGATGTAAGGATTTAGTTTAAAGATATTGTTGCCAACACTAGTCAGAACATCTTTTGTATTTCCCAATTCAGTTGAAGCGGCAAGGCCGAGATTGAAACTGCTGATTCTTTTGTTGACATAACCATTTAAAATAACAGAGTTTTCTTTAGCAGAATACCGATCATTCCACAGGTATCCGTTTAATTTAAGGGCATAGCTTAAGGCATCCGGATCATCGGTAAATTTATTTACGATTTCACCTTCAGCTTCAATGAAATTTAATGTTTGCTTATCAGGGTTTAGATTTAATTCTGGTTGAGCAGGGTTAAAACCATAGAAATTTAAGCCATTTCTCTGGTAATTAATGCGACCGCTCATGGTGACTACCTCTCCAATACTTCTTCCAAAAACGCTCAGTTGTTGTTGGTTTACCTCTTGTCCGGCTAATTTACCTTTTTGTCCGAAGTGTTTAAAGAAAGCACCAGCCTGCAAGGCTTCGTCTCTACCCAGATTGATATATGCTTCTCCGAGTACAGTAGTACGGATACCCAAACCACCTTTCAGGTAATTATTGATCAATTCTGTTTCTCTTTCTTTAGCTACCTGCTGTGCCTGTAGTTTATTGATATCAGAATTGAGGTCGAGTTTCCTATCGGTCAGGCTATAATTGAATTTAGCTTTATAGGTTTTTACGGTATTTAAATCCGGACTTCTTCTTAATTTTACGGCTTCAGCAAGTACTGGTTTATATGGCCTAACGACTTCAATTTCTTCCGTTACAGCTTTTTCTTCCGTTTTCTTTTCAGTAGTTTTTGTATCCTGTGCCAATGCGTTTAGAGATCCGGCAGTCACAAAAAGTAGGGTGCTATATAATATTTTCGTCAATCTCATCGTGCTTGTCTTATTTAATTTTCTTTAATTTTTCTTTAGCAGTCGGTACAATATCGTCTTTACCATCATAGTTGTCTATCAGGCTCAGCAATGTACTTTTTGCTTGTAAATTATCTTTTAATGCGACATAGTTGTCGGCCAACAGGATGAAAGCTTTAGCCACCCAGTAATCATAAGAAGACATGTTATTGATCAGGTCAAAACAGGTTTTTGTAGAAGTCTTGTACTCTCTTTTTGCATATTGAATAGCAGCAAGATTATATTTTGCTTCAGCAGCGGCCAGGGTTTTTGTTTTTTCAACTACATTATTGAAAGCTTTTACTGCTTGAGTGGTATCAGCTTTGGCTAAATAGGCTTTACCTGCAAACAGATCAGAACTGCTTTTTTCTTCTTGCGAGGATTTATCAGATTCCTTGATTATGCCTACATATTTGATCACGTCATCTGGCATATTTAAAGCGCTATAAGCCTTCAACAAATTATTGATGGCATAAGTATAGTGCACTTTATAATCCGCAGTCGTTTCCAGTCTTTTCAGGTAAACAATCGCTTCATTGTATTTCTTTTGATCCAGGAATAGCTTTGAGATACTCACTAATGAGCGTTCCGTATAATCGCTGGTCCAGTCGTTCAAGATGTATTCATAATCAGGGATCGCCTCATCGGGTCTTCCTAATTTTACTAGTGATTCAGCCCTGATAAATTTAGCTTCTTTATCATGGATTGCTTTAGGGAATTTGTCAAAATATGCATTCACCGCTTCAAAAGCACCTTTAGCATCTCCTTTCAGGTAACGGTTATTGGCACCCTGGAAAACGATATTGTCTTGTTCAGCGATTGAAAAATCTCCGATAGGGGTAGTTTTTGCATAACCGATGAAACCTTCGGAATCACCTTTATCTACATAGATGTTTTTAATAGATTCCAGTGCTTGTTTGGCTTCTTCGCTACTTGCATAATCAGCAATTACTTTTTTAAATGTTTCCAAAGCTGCATCATCCTGATCCTGGTTGTATTGTACCAGACCAATGGTGACTAATGCACGGGGTACATAGCTACTGTGAGGATATTGGCTGATTAGAGAGATCAGGTCAGTTTTCGACTTATCAAGATCACCTTTATTGAAATAAGTATAAGCAGTTTCAAATCCGGCATCATCTGCATAATTTGAATTTGGAAATTGCTTCAACAAATTTTGCATGGTATTGATCTTTTCGTCGTTCTGACTTTCCAGACCCTGGATCATTCCACGTTGAAATAAAGCATAATCCTCACCGGTTGCTTTGGAGGCGATAATTTTATTGTAGTTGACCAATGCATTGCCATAGCTCTTATTTACGAAATAAGAATCGGCAAGTCTGATGGTGGCATCATTAACTGTTTTTGCATCTTTGTCATTTCCTCTAAGAAAGCGTTCAAAGTAAGCTGCAGCTTTTCCATAACGCTCATCTTCGAAAGCGGCATAAGCCAATGCGTAATTTGCAAAATTGTATACTTCAGTTTTATCTGCTCCCGGTAATTCCAGAAACTGTTCGAAAGTTTTCACTGCTTCTCCGAATTTTCTCAATTCGTAGCTGGCTTCTGCTTTCCAATAAGTATTCAATGCATGGATTTCCTGATCCTCAGGGAATTTTTCTGAGCGTAGGAACATCGATAGCGCATTCGGGAAGGCGCGTTCGTTGTAGAACTCTAAACCTCTGAAATACGTAACTTTTTGATAAGCCTCTTTGGCTTCAGGTGATTTATCCGGAATTGGTTCAAGGATATCAATCGCTGCCTGGTAATTTTTACTGGTTAAGAGGATTTCTCCTAACAAGGTTTTGGCCTCGTTCGCTTTACGGGATTTAGGGAACTGTTTTAAGAAACTCTGTGTCGACTCCAGTGCCTGTTGATTGAAATCAAGCTCATAACTGAGGCGGGCATAGTTGATCCAAGCCTCTTCCTGTACAAATTTATCAAAATCAAGTCTGGAAGATCTAAAGAATGCACTGCGTGCTTTTTCTTTATTTTTCAATTGAATGAAAGAGCGACCTAAAGTATACATACCACTTTGCAGGTATACATCATCTGTGTCAAGTTTTTCAAGAATTGCTACTGCCTCCTGGTATCTTTTTAGTTGGAATAACGAATATCCATACTGATAGATAAACAAATTGTTTTTTACCTCTGATTTACTTTTTGCATAGTATTCCTGGAAATACTTCTCTGCATTCGTATAGTCAGATTTAGCAAAATAAGAAGCTGCAATCAGACTGAGCATTTCAGCTTCATACTGTTGTTTTGTCGTTCTTAAAATCGGCGTTGCATAGCTGATGACATCATCGTAGCGTTCGTCCAGGTAATACATCGAAGTGATGTAATAAGGATAACTGGCTTCGTAAGTAGGAGAACCTTTTAACTTTTCGAAATTAGCCAATGCAGTTTTATATTCTTTGTTCAGGTAATTGATATAAGCGAAATAATAGGTCGCGCTTTCCTGATATGGAGATTTCTCTTTTTTAACAGCTTCGAATAGGGGTTCTGCTTTTTCTATGTCCTTCAACATAAAGTAGGCATATCCTTGTTTAAACTGATATTCCAGACGTTGTTTCTGGGATAGGGTAGAAGGATCCGTTTTTTCGAACCACTCTAGTGCCTTTTGATAGTTTTCCTGTGCAAAATACGATTTACCTACATGGAAATAAGCAAGTTTGGTATTTGCATTTAGTGGATAATCTTTAATAAACTTCTGAAAAAGACTTTCTGCATCATTGTTACCAAGTTCCAGGGCACAAACGGCAGCATAGAACTTTGCATTTTCTTTGAGTAATGATAATTCAGAATTACTTTCTTGTTGAGCATCTGCTTTTCGTCGGGCTTTATCTACCAACCTGAATTGTTCTGCTGCTGCAACGTATTTTTCATTGTCCAGTAATTCCAGACCTGTTCGATAATTTTCATTGAGGTGAACTAGTATGCTGGACTGCGCATAGCTAGTTGTAAAGCTACCTGCTAAGAATAGCGGAATAAAAAGGTATTTTTTCTGCATCTGATTTCAAATATGGTTGCTACGAATATAAAAATAGTATTAGGTCTTGTTAGCATAAGAAACTAACAAGTGTTGATAACACTGCTTTTAACGAAAAGACAACAAGAATGTTATATAAAACTTTGGTAAGTTTTAACCTCTTTGAGAAGCCAATAGATAAAGGACAGCCATTCTTACGGCAACTCCATTTTCTACCTGTTCAAGAATGATAGATTGTTTGCTGTCTGCAACATCACTGGTAATCTCCACACCACGGTTAATAGGCCCAGGGTGCATAACAATAATTTCCTTGTCGAGGTTATCCAGGATTTGCTTGTTTAAGCCATACATCATGGCATATTCCCTTTGGGAAGGGAAGTATTTGATGTCTTGTCTTTCCAGCTGGATGCGTAGCATATTGGCTACATCGCACCAGTTTAAAGCTTTGATCAGGTTGTGTTCCACTTTAACACCTAAACTTTCAATATGCTTAGGAATTAGGGTCGTAGGACCGCATACCATCACTTCTGCGCCTAATTTTTGAAGGCAAAGGATATTGGATATGGCAACCCTTGAGTGTAGAATATCACCAACTATGACTACTTTTTTACCTTCAACATCACCTAGTTTCTGGCGGATAGAGAATGCATCTAAAAGCGCTTGCGTTGGATGTTCATGTGCGCCGTCACCAGCGTTTACAATTTGCGCATTCACATGTTTACTTAGAAACTGACCAGCTCCTGCGTATGGATGTCTCATCACAACCAGATCCACTTTCATGGCCAGGATGTTGTTTACCGTATCAATCAGCGTCTCTCCTTTACTTACTGATGAAGAAGAAGCAGCAAAATTGATGGTATCTGCAGAAAGTCTCTTTTCTGCCAGCTCAAAAGAGAGTTTGGTACGGGTTGAGTTTTCAAAGAAAATATTTGCAATCGTAATGTCTCTCAAAGCAGGTACCTTTTTGATGGGCCTGTTGATTACAGCTTTAAAATTATCTGCAGTTTGTAAGATCAATTCGATATCATTTCGGTTAATATCTTTGATACCTAAAAGATGTCGGGTTGATAATTTTTCTTCTGCCATGTTATTTATTGCTTTCTGATATTAAGATTACTTTGTCTTCTCCTTCTGTTTCTTTCCAACTCACTTTCACATGTTGTGAATTTAAGCTGTCTACCTGTTGACCGATATAATCGGGTTCAATAGGTAAATGCCTTGAAAAACGTCTGTCAATCAAGACCATGAGTTCTACCCTTGCAGGTCTGCCGTAGGCCAATAATGCATCCATGGCTGCACGTATGGTACGTCCAGTCCATAATACATCATCAATTAGGACTACATTCATCCCTTCAATAATAAAATCTATGGTGTTGGTGTTCGCAGCAAGGAGTCCGTCCTTCCTTCTAAAATCATCACGGAAGAAGGTAATGTCTAAATTGCCTTTCTTAATGGTGGTTTTTTTAAGAATTTGGGACAGTTCATTTTGCACTCTATCGGCAAAATAGCTGCCTCTTGGCTGAATGCCAATTAAAACAGTATTTGAAAAATCGGTATGGTTCTCAATTAATTGATGACAAAGTCTCTTAATTGTGATCTGGAATTTCTGACCGTCTAGCAGGGTTCGTTTTTGCATTGACTAAAGGATTGGTCAAATATAGTAAAATGTTCGAACTCTGTAAAGCTGAAAGCTGAATTTTTGTAATGGAATGAAGGAAAATTAAGGCTTTTAACTATTGAAATCCTTTAAGTGTCTTATTTATAAAACTATAGATTCCGGCATGTATTTAAAATTTATCTTTGTCTAATTCCAGTATCTCAACAATGTTTAAATATGGAGATAGTTTAAAGGAAAAGCAGACAAATGAATGAAAATAGAGAACACGGACTGATATTTTTTGATGGGATTTGTAATCTATGCAATCATACTGTACAGTTTATTATCAAAAGGGATAAGTACGATTATTTTCGTTTTGCAGCTTTACAGAGTGATGCAGCAAAAGAGTGGTTAAAAACCGTAAATATTGAGCTGGAAAATACAGAAAGTTTATCAAGGAATGAGCTGAATGGAGATCCGGAGCAAGAACAAACTGTACAGTATTTAAATTCGGAGGTGCTGGATCAGGAAAAGCTAAATACCATAATGCTGCATGAGCAGGGAAAAACCTATTATCGCTCTACTGCTGCATTACGTATACTGAGAAAATTGAATGGTTTCTGGCCTTTATTATATGCTTTAATCATCATTCCGCCTTTTATCAGGGATTTTTTCTATCGGCTGATTTCAAGAAACAGGTACCGCATCTGGGGTAAACAAGAGCATTGTATGGTTCCGGATGCGGACTTAGTCTCTAAATTCTTATAATGAATACCTTTTGCTGTATTTGATCTGCATCATATCATATCTTTTGAGCTGTTGCTGGAGTCTTTCTTTAAAATTGGGAAAGTTGCGTTTTGATTTTGGACTCCATAGAACTTCACTTAAAGCATCCAGTCTTGGAAATAACATATAGTCGACTTTAGCCGGATTCGTGATGTATTCTGTCCACAAGTTACCTTGTGCACCCCAGATGTATTTTGCTTCAGCAGGAGTCAGTATTGGAGGTACAGGATCGTAATTATACACATCTGCCAATGGCAAGTATCTGGCAGCGGTTAAAGAATCGTCCTTCAGAAATTGCGAATGATTAAAATACATGAAGTTTTCTGGCGTCATGATCACCTTATGTTTTTGTTTTGCAGCGGCGATTCCACCTTTTTCCCCTCGCCAGCTCATCACAATTGCATTAGGAGCCAGGCCCCCATCTAAAATCTCATCCCAGCCAATTATGGTTTTTCCTTTGCTATTCACAAACTTTTCAATTCGATGAATGAAATAACTTTGTAATCCATTTTCATCTTTTAATCCTTTTTCCTTAATCAGTTGTTGAGAAAAAGCAGATTGTTTCCACCAGATTTTCGAACATTCATCTCCACCGATATGTACATAAGGGGAGGGGAATAAGGCCATCACTTCAGTCAGCACTTCCTCTAGAAAACTGAAAGTTTGTTCAGATGGGAGTAATACATTGTTGAATTTATTGAAGATACCCCAGGTTTCTGCTACTTTTTTTGGGAGTTTAGGTGTTGTACTCAATTCAGGATAAGCGGCGAGTACGGCCATACTATGACCGGGCATTTCAATTTCGGGAATGATGGTGATATAGCGTTCTGCAGCATATTTGATGACTTCCTTTACTTCCGCCTGTGTATAATATCCACCATGACTGATTCCGTCATTTCCTTTTCCTGGGTACAGGCCGATAATAGAGCCATCTCTCCAGGCGCCAACCGTAGTTAAGCGGGGATGTTTTTTAATTTCTATGCGCCAGCCATGGTCGTCAGTTAAATGCCAATGAAAATAATTCAGTTTATGCATGGCGAGGTAATCGATGTATTTTTTAACAAAGCTGACATCGAAAAAATGCCTGCTCACATCCAGGTGCATTCCACGATAAGCGAAGCGGGGATAGTCGATAATGTTGACTGCTCTTATCTGCAATGGAACTGGTTTAGCGGAAGGAGGGAGGAGTTGAATCAGGGTTTGGATTCCATAAAATACGCCAGTTGCCGAATTAGAACGGATGCTAATGGATTTACTTAAAACGTCTAAATGGTATTTTTCTGGATTCGTACTTTCAATTGCAGCATTTTCCCTGAAGAGATTGATCACATTCCTTCTGTTGGCATCTGCAATAGTAGTTAGTTTTAAATCCAGATAATAGTATTTTTTTATAAAGTTAATGAAGAACTCGGCGGAGGGCCTCAAACTACTATCACTGATAAAGACCAGTGTGCTGTTGTTGACGATTGTAAAATTATCTGTTACTTTTCCTACTTTCATTTCCTGAGGTTGTGGGATGATTGAAGGATTGGGGTATTGGGCAGAACTACTCAGTTGAAGACAAAGTAAAACGGCTAATATTGGAATAAAAAACTTCATATAATGGGGTACTAAAAGGGGATTAACCTTGGCAAAATAGCAAAAAAAAAGGCATCCCGGATTGGGATGCCTTTAATATATTAGCTTAAAAGATTATTTAGCTTTGTTTTTGCTTTCTTCACCTTCCATTTGCTCTTTTAATTGAGCAAGTACGCCTAGATCGCCAAGAGTTGATTTCTCAACTGAATCTTTAACTTTCTTAACTGCAGTGTTTGAAGCTTTAGCTTCTTTTTTCTTAGTAGCTCTTTCTTCAGCAACAGCTTCAGCTTTAGCCTCTTCCCAGATACGGGCATGAGAAACAACGATACGTTTAGCATCTTTGTTAAACTCGATGATTTTGAAATCATTAGTTTCTTCAGCTTTGATAGTTGTTCCGTCTTCTTTAGCCATGTGTTTAGTTGGTACGAAACCTTCTACACCATATGGTAAAGCAATAACAGCACCTTTATCAGTTACTTTAACAACAGTACCTTGGTGAATTGAATCTAACGTGAAGATAGTTTCAAAAGTATCCCATGGGTTTTCTTCTAGTTGTTTGTGACCTAAGCTTAATTTACGGCTTTCCACATCTAATTCAAGAACAACTACGTCTAATGTATCACCTACTTTAGTGAATTCGTTAGGGTGGTTAACTTTTTTAGACCAAGAAAGATCAGAGATATGGATTAAACCATCAATACCTTCTTCAATTTCTACGAATACACCGAAGTTAGTCATGTTTTTAACTACAGCAGTATGTTTGCTTCCGATTGGATATCTTTCAGCAACATTTTGCCAAGGATCTTGAGTTAATTGCTTAATACCTAAGCTCATTTTGCGTTCGTCTCTGTCTAAAGTTAATACTTCAGCTTCGATTTCATCGCCAACTTTCAAGAATTCTTGTGGGCTGCGTAGGTTTTGTGACCAAGACATTTCTGATACGTGGATTAAACCTTCAACACCAGGAATGATTTCTAAGAAAGCACCGTAATCAGCAACAGTAACAATTTTACCTTTAACTTTAGAACCAACAGCTAAGTTAGTATCTAGAGATTCCCAAGGGTGTGGAGTCAATTGTTTTAAACCTAATGCAATACGTTTTTTCTCATCATCAAAGTCAAGAACTACAACGTTGATTTTCTCATCTAAGCTCAATACTTCTTTTGGATGCTCTATGCGGCCCCAAGAAATATCAGTGATGTGAAGTAAACCATCAACACCACCTAAATCGATGAATACACCGAAGTCAGTAATGTTTTTAACAGTTCCTTCTAATACCTGTCCTTTTTCAAGTTTAGATACGATTTCAACTTTTTGGCTTTCTAAATCGTCTTCGATTAAGATTTTATGAGAAACTACTACGTTTTTAAACTCATGGTTGATCTTAACAACTTTGAATTCCATTGTTTTACCCACGTATACATCGTAATCGCGGATAGGTTTGATGTCAATTTGTGAACCAGGTAAGAAAGCTTCAACACCCATGATGTCAACGATAAGACCACCTTTAGTACGGCTTTTAACAAATCCGTTGATGATTCTGTCATTGTCAAGAGCCTCATTGATAGACTCCCATGATCTTTGGGTTTTAGCTCTTTTACGAGATAAAATTAACTGACCGTTTGCGTCTTCAGGAGCTTCCACGAATACGTCAACGGTATCACCAATTTTCAAATCAGGTGTATCACGGAACTCTGAAGTAGATACTAAACCGTCAGATTTAAATCCTACGTTTAATACTACGTCTTTGTTGTTGATAGACACAACAATACCGCTAATGATTTCACCTTGGTTGATTTGATTGAAAGTATCGGTATACATGTCTTCAAACTTTTTACGGTCTTCATCAGAGTATTTTCCGAAAACTTTATCATCTGCATCCCAATCAAAATCTTGATCTGGTGTTGCTAATGCTGATTTGATCTGTTCGATCGACACTGAATCAGCTTCTGATTCAATGGTTTCTTTCTCAGTGAGACGAGCGTCTGCACCTTGTAATTCGGCTTTTTTAGCCTCTAGTTCTTTTTCTGCTACTTGTTTTTTAGCCATTAAAATTTAATCTCCTTTTCCCGTGAGGGACTGCAAAGGTATAAATAAAATAATTTAAAGAAAAGAATTTCTTGATAAATGTTGTTGATTTAGAACAGATTGGACAGAAAATCTTTGTTTTATACTATGTAGTGAATAAAACCAGACAGATTTCCGGATCAAAAAACAGGAAGAACATCTTAATCTTATTGGGCAGGTAGCCGAAGTATTTTTTAAAGGCACTGGTGAAATGTGTCGCATGCTTATAACCCATTTTTTCGGATACTTCTGAAACCCGGGAATCGCCTTGAAGTAGCATGGCTTTAGCCTGTTCCATTTTATATTCGTTCAGATATCCATATACGGTATTCCCGTAGACCGCTTTAAATTGTTTCTTGAGGTTGAACTCATTGGTGCCTACCATATGAGCTAAAGTTCTCAATGAAAATGGACGGTCAATGTGCTGTATCAGAATTTCCCGTGCTTCCTGCATTTTGTCCAGTTCTTCCTGTTTTAAACGGGGGATAGGTTGCTGTTGCAACAATTCCAGTTGTGAAATCTTGATGGCTAGTAATTCAATGACCTTGGATTCCAGAAACAACCGTTCGCAAAAACCGGTATGGGTAGAGTTTTCAATCCCATTTAAAATGGCATTGATTTCAGGGGTGATGTGTAAATGCTGCTCAGAAAATAAAGTGACTGCTGGAGTGGTATGGAAAGCGCCCGATGAAGACTTCATTTCAGAAAAAGCATGGGATTGCAGGTGAATCGCTGCCGGATGATCTTCCGGTAAATACCTGGATAAAAAACCAGCACTAATTCCTACTGAGACAATCTCATTTGATTCATCCAGAAAATCCTGGTGAAAATTGGTATTGCTGGCAGACCAGACTAAGTTGTACTGCTGACTTTCCAACAGTGACAAGCCATATGCATCAAGTGATAACTTCCCCTTAAGCACAAAAATCATTTGATAACCTGTATGATGCGCTGAGGCTAAATTTAAATCAAGTCCATTATTCGTACTTAAGCCAGCTTTTCTTTTAGAATAGTCAATAGTAAGTTCCTTAGATCCGTAAAATGTACGGTCTTTTATTTCTCCTTTTGGCGTCATCTGTTCTCCCTTTTGCGTCATCGGCTACTGATATCTTTGCGGCGAAGTTAAAGTTATTAAGATTAAATCTTAATAGAATCTCAAAATAATATTTACATGAACAAAAAAGCTACCCTAATTATTTTCTTGTTAATGATCTCGACAAGTCTCTTTGCGCAAGTGAGGATGATCAGTGGGAAAGTGATAGATCAAAAGACTGGAGTAACCCTTCCAGGCGCAACTGTCATTCGTAAGGCCACGAACGAAGTGGTGAGTACCGATGCTACTGGTAAATATACCATTAATGCAGAAACAGGTGATTTACTGTCCTTCTCGTATACCGGTTATATCACTGTAGAATTGAAAGTAACTGCCGACAAAAATACTTTAAATGCCTATTTGGATGACTCGATACATCAGCTGTCGGAAGTTGAGGTAACGGGTGCTCTGGGCATCAAACGTCAGGCAAGAGAATTGGGAACCTCAGCACAACTGATCAGCAATGAAAGCCTCAATCAGGGTAAAGTCGTCAATCCTTTACAAGGACTGGCCAGTAAAGTTGCCGGATTGAGGATCAATATGAACGATGCCACAACAGGTAAGACCGATCAATTGGTACAAATCAGGTTGCGTGGTTCACGTTCTTTTAATGATGCCAAAAACAATCCTATATATGTAGTAGATGGGGTACCAGTTCCGGATATTGGCCGGTTAAACCCGAATGATATTGAAACTATTACGGTGCTAAAGGGTGCAAATGCAGCTGCATTATATGGCTCAGAAGGTGTAAATGGTGCTTTAATGATTACCACTAAAAAAGGAACAAGAGGTAAAGGAACAGTGAATTATTCCAATACCACTACCTTTTCAGATGTTTACCTGTTGCCACCTGCACAAAGACAATTCGGACAAGGGCAAAACGGTGTATATTCTCCAACTGAATATGAATCATGGGGACCAGCATTTGATGGAAGCATTAAAGACCTGGGCCTAAAATTACCAAATGGTGTACAGCCAACCGCATTATATGCTGCACCTTCAAAAGACAACCGCCTGGATATGTTCCAAACCGGTAGAACTTTACAGAACGATCTTTCTTTTTCCGGTGGAGATGAAAAATCTACTTACTATTTCTCCGTTCAGAATGTAAATATCAAAGGAGTGATTCCGGGTGATAAAAGCTCCAGAACAGGAGCCAGGTTTAATGGTTCCCGTACTTTCGGAAAATTAAACACTTCTTATAATGTCAATTATATTGCAGCAAATAGAAATACCACTCCAGATGGACCATGGTATAGTACTTATGTGCAACCCGCAAACCTTGACCTGAATGCGATGAAAAACTGGAGAGATCCTCTTTCAGCAGCAAATCCACTTAACTATTACACCGACGCTACTGCTGCAAAGAATCCATTTTTCTTAATGGATAACAATAGAAATACTTCAAACCAGCAAACTGTTAATGGTAAGATTGAACTGGATTATGAATTTACACCATGGTTTAATGCAATTTATCGCATTGGATTGTACAGTACTTCAGATGAAACTAGAGCCACAACAAATAAATTAGCTTCCCCTTCAGGAAACAGAAATGTGAATGGGTCCGTAAATGACGGTACTAACAACTTCCGTAGGGTAAACAGTGATTTAATCTTAAATTTCAAAAAGGATTTCGGAAAATTTACCACCAGATTATTGGTTGGACAAAACATCCGCATGGATGATTCCAAACTGATCTCGGTTGGAAGTGCTAACCTGTTGTTCCCGGATTTATTCAACCCTGGTAGCCGCGCAGGTGAATTGGATGGTGCTGCTACCATTACTAAATACAGGGCATTGGGTACTTATGCTGAGTTTACGGCCGGATACAATAACTATTTGTTCTTAACCTTAACCGGAAGAAACGATATGGTGTCGGTATTGAGCAAAGAAAACCGCTCTTATTTCTATCCTGGAGTAAGCACTTCCTTTGTATTTACAGAAGGCATCAAAGCTTTAAAAGATAATAAGGTACTTTCCTTTGGTAAGGTATTTGCCTCCTACAACAGAACAGGTAACGTAACCCTGGACCCTTATAGCTTAAATAATGCTTATTCCCAGATCAATGGCTTCCCTTTTGGTGGATTAGTAGGATTTACACCCAATCTAATCAGTCCTAACCCTCATATAGAACCAGAATTTGTTACTTCTTACGAAGTAGGTGCACAGTTGGGCTTCTTTAACGATCGCTTAAACTTAGAAGCAGCTTATGTTTATTCAGATTCTGATGGACAAATTTTTGATGCCCCAATCTCCAGCGCTACTGGTTACAACAGTACCATTGTTAACGCAGGGCGATTGACCAACAAAATCATTGAGCTTAGCTTAAGTGGTGATGTGATTCGTAAAGATAGTTTCAGATGGAACCTTGGTTTTAACTTCACACATATTAATAATAAGGTGAAAACTATTTTCGGTGGACAGGAAGAATTCAGAATGTTCAGACAGGCTTATGCGGTAGTTGGACAAACTTATCCATTGTTGAAAGTGAGTGATTACCAAAGAGACGCGCAAGGAAGAGTAATTGTGGATGCTAAAGGAAATACCACTACGATAGCCGACAGTGCGCCGCTAGGTACGATGGTCCCTCCTTATCAAATGGGCTTAAGCACAATGGTTAGCTTTAAAGGCATCAGTATTGGCGCTCAGTTTGATGCCCGTTTAGGTGGATGGTTGTATTCTGAAGTGGTCCCAAGAATGTATACCGCAGGCACACATCCGGCTACTGCAGCTTATGGTCGTCAGCCTTTTATTTTCCCTAATTCTGTGATCAACACCGGTACTGCCGCAAATCCCGTATACGTAGAAAACACCACTGTGTTATCTAAAGGAGATAAAGCATTTTGGGATGCACAAGGAAAAGTCCAGAGAAATACAGCAGCTAAGTCGGACTTCTTCAAGCTAAGAGAATTGAACATCAGCTACACCTTGCCGAAAGCATTGCTGGCCAAACAAAATGTAATTCGTGAAGCGAGTTTTGGCCTGGTAGGAACCAATTTATTCATCATCAGACATAAAAGCAATACTTATGGAGATCCTGAATCATTATACAATCAAACGGATGGTTACCTGAGTTTCAGACAAATTCCTCCAACCAGAACTTTTGGTTTTAACCTGAACGTTACGTTCTAATTTATTTAAGATATACACTTTGAAGAATAATATATAATGAAGAAAAGTATAAAAATATTCGTTTTCGCAGCCAGCTTATTCAGTCTGACTTCCTGCGAAAAATTCCTGGATGTGAACGACAATCCGAATGGTCCAACAGAACAATACCTGATTTTAAGTGCCCGCTTGCCGGGTGCGATGATCAGTACCGTAAATCAGGAAACGGTACAAATCAATCAATTGGCTGCTTTTTGGGCAGGTTACTGGGGCACAACCTCTGAAGCAACCAATAAGTTTTTTAAAGAAAAAACCTACAATGGGGTAGCCATCCGGGGAACCAGAGATGGGATCCAAATCTGGGAGGGCACTTATAACACCTTGTTATATTATCAATTGATCAAGGAGCAGGCACAAAAAGAGAATTCTCCTTTTTATTCCGGTATAGCGAAGATCATGCAAGGATGGCATTTCCTGCACCTGGTAGATATTTATAACAATGTCCCATTTGATGAAGCCTTAAACAGAACCCAGTATTTGCAACCAAAATATGAAGATGGAAAGACCGTTTATGAAAAGTCTATTGCACTGATTACTGATGGGATGAAGGATATTAAAGCTGCTGCGGCGGACCAAAGTCCGGGTAAAGCAGACATCATCTTTAGCGGCGACAAACAATTATGGGCTAAATTTGGAAATACGTTAAAATTAAGAGCATTAATTCGCCAGTCGGAAGCAAATAACGGAGCTTACATCACGGCTGAAATGGCTAAAATCACTCAGGAAGGAAGTGGATTTTTAGGTTTAGGTCAGCATGTGGCCACCAAACCTGGTTATATCAATTCTAAAGGAAAAATGAATCCTTTCTGGGAAACCAATTACAGAGGGGTAAATGCTTCGGCTACCAATCATGTGGATTTGCGCCCAACTCAATACCTGATTGATAAATACAGTAATTTGAATGATCCTCGTTTAGCAAGTTTATATACCAGCATCAACGGTACTTTTAAAGGTGTACTTTTTGGAAATCCTGTTGTGGATGATCAATATGCTGCAAAGAAAACCTCTGCCTTTAAAGGCCCAAATGAAAATGATGGAAAAGCAACCGGTTTGTTTAAAAGCTTTGATCAGGCCTCTATCTTAATGGGATCTTTTGAAAGTTTGTTCTTACAGGCAGAAGCTGCCAATAGAGGCTGGATTTCAGGATCTGATCAAACTTTCTATGAGCAGGGAATTGCAGAATCCTTCAAATATATGGAGGTAAGTGCAACAACTTTTGGAGCTTACAATGACCAGCCTGCGGTGAAATTAAGTTCAGCCCCTGCTGATCAGCGTTTAAAAAGAATTATTGAGCAAAAATGGTTAGCCCTGAACAGCATCAGTAGTTTGGAAGCCTGGAGTGATTATAGAAGATTGGGCTTCCCTAATATTCCGAATTCATTATTGGCTCCTGCACCAGAAGCAAGGCCATTAAGATTAATGTATCCGGAATCAGAACGCCAAACCAATGCGACTGAAAGCGGGAAACAAGGGAATGATGAAGTGACCGTAGGAAAAATCTGGTGGAATAAATAAGTCCGCTAAAGCGTATTGTAAATTAATTTTTAAGCACAAATCCGTAAGTATTAAGACTTAGTCTAAATAATTGCGGATTTGTTTTATATTTGTAAAAAATAGCCTTAATGAAACCAACAACACCTAAAAGCGCCTGGCAAAAAACACGTAAATTTTTTAATGATATCCATTTATGGCTCGGATTAGCAAGCGGGATCATCGTGATCCTGGTTTGTTTAAGCGGTACATTATACGTGTTTAATACAGAATTGAAGGAGATGGCCAATCCTGAATTGTATAAAGTAAATGCTCCGGCAGGGGCGAATCCAATGCCGATCGAATCATTGATCAAAAAAGTGAAGGAAAGCACTGGTGGGAAAGTTGTCTCCGTAAAAATCCCTGCTGATCCAAATAGAACTTATCAGTTCATGGTGAGGATAAAAGAAGCCGGAAAAGATAAAAAAGAAGGTAAGGCTACGAATGAAGCTATAGGGAATAAAGAACAGGCCATCGCAGTGGCAACTGTGGGAACCGCACAAATTGCTGGCAATACGCCAGAAAAAGCTCAATCCGAATCAGCTGACTTAAAAGAAGGAAAGGCTGAAACAGGAAAAGATAAAGGAAGCGCTGGAAATGAAGGTAAAGGAGGAGAGCGAAAAGAGGGCAAAGGAAAAGACGGAAAAGGAAAAGATGGCAAAGGCGGCAAACCTGAAGAAGGAAAGCGTCCTTCTGCTTTTGCCGTAAACCAATACACGGGAGAGGTTATTGGAAATATCTCTGAAGTAAAAGGTGCTACAGCTTCCCTCATGAAAACGATGTTTAGTCTGCATAGATGGTTGCTTTTAGATAAAATTGAAAAGCCGATTTTTGGAGAACTGGAAAATAGAAAATTAGGGAGTTATATTAGTGGTGCAGCTACTATATTATTTACCCTGGGGGTGATTACCGGAATGGTGATCTGGTTCCCACAGAGGATTAAATCCTGGAAACAAGGATTAAAAATCAAATGGTCTGGTAGCTGGAAACGAACAAACCATGATTTACATAATAGTTTAGGTTTTTATGCCTGTATATTTCTGTTCCTGATGGGAATTACTGGTCCGCAATGGTCCTTCCCCTGGTATAGAGAAGCCCTAAGGAAATCTTTAGGTACTTATCAACCAGAAGGATTTGAGCCACCTAAAGACCCCGCTTCTACAGTAATCGCCGGTGCCGCTCCTCTCAATCTGGGAGATTATCTTAAAAACGCGGATGCTGCATTACCGTACCAGGGCGATTATAGCATCAGCTTACCAAAAGATTCTGCTTCAGCCATTACCATTATGAAGAATAAAGTAGGTTTTTTTGCACCTGCTGCAGGGGATAAAATACTTTTAGATCAGTATACGGGAACTGTGCTTAAAACAGAGGTATTTAGCGAGAAGCCTTTAAATGAACGCATTTCAGGTTCCATCAAAGCCCTGCATTTGGGTGATGTATATGGATTGTTTACCAAAATTATCTATTTCTTTGCTTGTCTGATTGCCACCAGTCTGCCAATTACCGGGACCCTGATCTGGCTAAATAAATTAAAAAAGAAAAGAAAGAAAAAGGTAAAACAAACTCCTGCTATGCGACTTTCGGCTTAAATTTATCCCGATAATCTTTAGGTGTCATTCCGGAGTTTTTCTTGAAAAGCTGTCGGAATGTTTTCAGATCATTATAGCCGGAATCTAACATTACTTCCAGAATACTGAGGTTGGTTTGCTCTAAAAGCTTTTTAGCCGCCTCAATTCTGGTTTTTTGTAAATACTCAATCAGTGTATTTCCTGTAGCCTGCTTAAATCGGCGAACAATATTCCTCCTGCTGGAAGGGATATGTTGTAGGATATCTTCAATGGTTACGGCTTCTTTAAATGAGTTTTCAATGCAGAGTTGTGTTTTTGCAACCAGCTCATCTCCGTGATCCCTGACCGGATGAAAGCTCCCAAAATAACGCTGCTGTTCACGATTCATATCAATTGAAAATACTTTGGCGATATGTATTGCAGTGTCCCGGCTACAGTAATTGTGGATCAACATGAGCATCAAATGAAAACTACTTGTTGCGCCACCACTGGTGTAAATCCTTTCATCTACGGTAACCACCTTCTCAGGTTCAAAATAAACATCTGGGAAGCAACTAGAAAAGGCATTGCTGGCATTGACATGTGTGGTTGCTCTTTTGCCATTGAGTAGCCCGGTTGCTGCCAATAGAAAGGCACCCGTACAAAAACTTGCCAGTTCAGCACCCTTTTTATATTGTTGCTGTAACCAGGGGAGAAACTCCAGATTTTGATGAATGGCCGCGTTCAGATCCGGATGATCGAATGCCGGAATGAGGATGAGGTTTTGTTGCCCGGATTCAGATAAGCTCAGCGCCTGGTATTTTTCAAATAGATTACCTTCTGTGGCCAGTGTGGTATTACGAACTAAGTTAATTTGAAACAGAGGTTCGATGCCAGTTTCTTTATAATGATGATTTACGGTATCAAACACATCCAATATCGCGGCTACACTGAGTAAACGATATTTATTGGGGAGTAATAAAGCTACCTGTACCATTTTATTTAAGTTTTATAGCTGCAAATTAATAAAATATCTCTCATAATCAATAGGTTTAGACTTACTGTAAGCACTAATCAGTACTGAGGTAGAATTGCTATTTGCTAGGGCTTTTGTAGGGGTCTATAAGGGATGGAAAGGGGGTATCTTAGGCTGATATCAGCATCAAAGCTTCAACAGGTCCCTGTCAGTCATCCGACAAGAAATAGGTCTATAGGAATTCTATAGCCAATGTACTGCATATTCATTAAAAAAAAACACTAAATCTTATAACTGGTATCCCTTTTTTCTTCTGATAAGACCAGGAAGCTCTGTACGCTACCTACATTGGGTAATTTAGACAATTGGCCTCGTAAGAAATCATTATAGCCTTTCATGTCCGGAGAAACAATTTTGAGGATGAAATCGAAGTTGCCGGTAATGTAATAACACTCTCTTACATCATCGAATTGTACCACTTCTTTTTGAAAAGCGCTTAAGGCTTCTTCAGAATGGTCATTCATTTGGATATGGGTAAAAGAAATTATGCTGTTGCTGCTTTTTTGCAGGTCTACCAAGGCGGTATACCCTTTAATATAGCCGTTTTGTTCCAGCCATTTTACCCGCTCAAAGATCGGAGAAACACTTTTTCTTAACCTTCTGGCCAGTTCTTTATGCGTCATTCTGGCGTCTTCCTGTAGCAGGCGCAAAATTCCAAGATGTGTAGGATCTAGTTTCGACATTTTTCAGCAAATAGATTTCTAGCTTAGTGTAGATGTTTTATAAAGTATTATCCCTCAAATATAGTATTATTTATTTTTTATGAAACATTTCCAGCCTTTCAGCTGAAGGATAGTGTATAACTTACCTTAACCCCTTAAAAAATAGGAAAGTAGGGAAATTATATTTTGCAATTCTGCTACGCCAGAATTAAGCACCGAAAATTGTATGGTGTAAAATGCCCAAAACAGAAAAATTTGCTGAATGTAAATGGAAAATGAGATATCCGTTTTGACCTTCCGAACTTTGGAGCTATCAACCATAACCTATAAACAATGATCAAACATAATTTCGGTGCAGGGCCATGTATCTTACCAGCTTCAGTTTTAGATCAGGCCGCTGATGCTGTCAGGGATTTTAATGGCATTGGCCTCAGTATTTTAGAGATCTCCCACCGGACGCCAGAGTTCGAAGCTGTCATCAATGAAACACAGGATTTAGTGAGAACTTTATTGGGCGTTCCGGCAGATTATAGCGTCTTGTTCCTGCAAGGTGGCGCCAGTACTCAGTTTTCTATGCTGGCCATGAATTTTCTGCATCAGGGTAAAAAAGCAGCTTATCTGGATAGTGGATTCTTTTCTTTGAAAGCCATTAAAGAAGCTTTGTTTTATGGAGCAGTAGATATTGTAGCTTCTTCAAAAGATAAAAACTATTACTATGTGCCTGTAGGTTATCAAATCCCTGAAGATGCGGCTTACTTTCATTATTGTTCAAATAATACGATAGAAGGAACAGAAATGTTCGAGGTACCTGTTACTTCCGTTCCCGTTATCTGTGATATGTCTTCTGATATTTTTAGCAGAAGTATTGATGTGAGTGATTTTGACCTGATCTATGCAGGTGCACAAAAAAATATGGGCCCGGCAGGAATGACCCTGGTGGTTATCAAAAACAGCCTTCTGGAAAAAGTTCAGGGAGATATAGCTTCTATGTCTGACTACCGGATCTTTAAAGATCATAACTCCATGTTCAATACCCCTCCGGTATTCTCTATTTATGTAGCCATGTTGAATTTAAGGTGGTTAAAAGAAAAGGGGGGCATCCCGAAACAGGAAAGTGAAAATATTGCTAAAGCAGACTTGCTATACCAGGAAATTGATAGAAATTCTTTGTTTTATGGTCTTTCCAGTACTGCCGATAGGTCCAGAATGAATGTGACTTTTAAAACAATAGACCTGGAACTGGAAAGCGCATTTTTAGATTTTGCAGCTTCAAAAGGAATGGTTGGTATTAAAGGATACCCTTCAGCAGGCGGTTTCAGAGTCTCTTTATATAATGCCTTGCCGCTATCAAGTGTGGAAGCACTGGTGAAATGCATGCAGGCTTTTGAAGCAAAACATTCAAATCAAAAAGTATCCATAGAAAATGAAGTTACGGTATGAGACAGTTAAAGATTGCACCATCCATTACCAATCGGGATTCCGAATCTATTGATAAATACCTGACCGATATCGGAAGAATCGATCTGGTAAACGTAGAGGAAGAGTTAAATCTGGCCAGAAGAATAAGAAAAGGAGATAAAGCAGCCTTGGATAAACTGGTGAAAACCAATTTACGCTTTGTCGTTTCTGTTGCCAAAAAATATCAAAACAGAGGTTTGCAATTGGCAGATCTGATCAGTGAAGGAAACCTGGGATTGATCAAAGCCGCTGAGCGATTTGACGATACCAAAGGTTTTAAATTTATCTCTTTCGCCGTATGGTGGATTCGTCAGAGCATCATGCAGGCATTGGCTGATCAAAAGAGAATGATCCGCCTCCCTGGAAACCAGGTATTGGGGATCATTAAAATCAATAAAGCTTCAGATTTGCTGGAGCAACAGCTAGAAAGATTGCCTACTTATGAGGAACTTTCAGAGGCCACTGAACTTTCGGAAGATAAAGTTTCTGATTACTTATCAAGTGCACCTTTGTCTTTTTCATTAGACACAACGGCCAATGAGGAAAGTGGTTTTAGTCTGCTCGACAGTCTGGAGAATAGAAATGTGCCGGATACAGATGCTCAAATGATGACAGAATCATTGACTGAGGACTTGCAACGCACATTAGGTGTGCTTCCGGAACGGGAAAAATGGATCATTACCTTGTTTTTTGGATTAGATAACCATACCGCATTGACCTTAGATGATATGGTGGAAGTTTTTAGCCTGAGTAAGGAACGCATCAGGCAGTTAAAAGACAGGGCATTGAAAACATTGAGACAACATTGCCGGACTCCATATTTAGCAGAATACTTTTAAACAAAAAAAGACGACGTCTGGAGCAACGTCGCCTTAATTTAAGAGATAAATCCCTTGTACACCCAATAGGATTCGAACCTATGACCTACGGTTTAGAAAACCGTTGCTCTATCCAGCTGAGCTATGGATGCATTCCAATTTTTTTTGGTGCGGCAAATGTAGAAGTAAAAATGGACATCTACAATAGCTGTAGGAACAAATAATTCAAGAAAAACCAGGTTTTATTTTCGCCTGGTTTTTTCTTTTAGATGCGATAGGTCTTTCAGTTCTACTTTTCTGAAGTCAATAGGCTGACCTTCACTTTGTAAAGCAATAAAACCACTGCTCAGTAATTTTCCGTCTATTTTGATTTTAGGATCATATCCATTCGCGGTTCCACCGCCAATTTGTGGCTTAGAATATTGAAGTACGGTATCACCATTGATGATGTGTGTAATCAGTGAATCACCTAATACGACCAGTTCTGCACGAACCCATTGATCGCCATGGTAAGTTTTTGAAGAGGAGTTGAGACAATGAGAAGCAGCAATTTTTCCTTTATAAACCACATTCGTCCCTGGCGAACACATATTTCCTGTAGGTCTTGGCTTTCCGTCACCTAAGCCTCCTAAAAACTGCATTTCTACTGAAATTGGCCAGTCTTGTTCTTTAGGCATGGTTCTCGGATCCTGGGAATGGAACATCACTCCGCTATTTCTTAAGGTATAATCAGGGGCTCCTTTCTGTAATTCACCTACAAAACGGTATTCTACTACCAAATGGTAATAGGAGTAAGGAACCTTGTAATACAAATGGCCAAACTGATCATTAAAGTCGCCATACTGGTCGTATCTTACTTTGACCATGCCATCTTCCACACGGAAAGTGTTGCCATAATTTTCTCCGACTTCATGATGGGCGATTTTTACAAACCAATCATTGATGTCTTTTTGATTGAATAAAGAGATAAAACCATTTTTATTCGGTTTCAATTGAGTGTGGGAAGCTTGTTTCTTTGTTGTACTACAGCCAAAAAAAATGGCTGCACAAGCGAAGGGAACAAGGAAGATTTTTTTCATAATTTGGTTCAGATTTGTGTGTGGTTGAAGCCAAAATACAAAAAAAAGGGATATTCTGGTCTGAATATCCCTTTTAGGCTATAGTTCTTAACGAGGTGGCTAAGACTTATTTTTGTTTCATTGCTGGTTTGGCAGCTGGCTTAGGAGTATTTACTACTGCAGTTTTAGTAGCTTCAGTTTTATGAGCTACTGCTTTTGCATGGTGTCCTTTTTGAGCTGGTTTTGCAGTTGCAGCAGGAGTTTGTGCGAATGCGCCGAAAGTTGTTGCAACTAATGCAAGCGCTAAAATTGTTCTTTTCATGTTTTTAATTGTTTTATGTGATTTGTTAGATCAAAGTTGCTGATCAAACATGAAGATTTTATGAAGATAGATGAAGGCTCATTATTTTTATTAAAAAATAATGAAGACATGCGTTCCTTTGCCGATTTCTGATTCAATTTCCAGCTCTAATCCGTGGAAGGCCGCAATGCTCTTCACAATAGAAAGTCCTAATCCATAGCTGTCTTCCTTCTCCGACTGAAATTTTTCAAAACGCTGAAAAGCATGAGCAACCTGGTTTACTTCCATTCCCATACCGGTATCAGCAATCACTAATGCATATTTACTGCTGATAAAAGTATCGTAAATCATGACAGCTCCGGAGGGAATATTGTATTTGATGGCATTGTTAACAATATTCATTAATAAGGTATGGAATAAGGAACGGTTCCCCTTAAAAATGTAATCCTCAGATAAATTGATGGTAAAGCTGAGGTTCATCATGGCCAGACGATGCTCCATTTCTTCATAAACCTCATGAATCATTTCTTTCAGGACAATCGTATCTGGCTTTTTATATTGATTGTTCTCCACTTTTGAGATGAGTAACAAACTATTGATAATTGATTTGAGGCGATTGAGTGTTTTTAAACAGGCAAAGATTTTATTTTCTCCTTCCACACTTAAGGTCTCATCATTCAACAGGTTTTCCAGTCTGGTGTTTAAAATAGAAATTGGAGTGAGTAACTCATGAGAAACATTAGCGATGAATTCTTTTTCTGACAGGAATAGATCTGTGATCTTATTCATTAAAGTACTGATACTTTGATCCAGGATCCTGAAATCTTCTGTAGAGGTTTTTACAGGTTCATAATTGAAACTAATCGGATCATTTACCTTGTTGAGTTTCTGGTCAATAATCTGATAAAATGGGCCTAGCAGGAATTTACTAAAAGCAAGATCACTTAAGAGTGTTAGAATGACTGCGGCAAGCAGGATATAAAAGGTAAATACGGAAATGGTATGTTCCAGTTGCCCGACTGTAGACATGGTTTCGCCAAGTTCCAGGAGGTATGTTTTTCCCTGATAGTTGAACTCCGCACTTAGGATCTGGTACTCCTCCTGGCTGCCTTCAATTTCACGTGTCTCCTGACTAAAATGTTGTTTTAATTTTTGCTGATGGTTGCTTTTAACCTCTTTTAGGATGATGTATTCTTCCTTAAGTAGGTTATAATCTGTGAAGGTCTTTTGTTGGGTCAGTAAGTCATTGATCCTGGTGCTGGAAAGGTTGGTGACCAGCTTGTTCTTTTTTTGAATTAACCGCTGGTGCATATGATTTACCGAAATCCGGTTGATCGAAACCAGAATTAAAATCCCCATCAGGGTGATGATGGCCACCTTGGTCAGCGTATTGTATAAAGCAAGTTTGAGTTGCAGTTTCATCTTTATGTTGTCGAATTAATCCGATAACCAATGCTCCTTACCGTTTCAAACCAGTCGATCTGGCCGTGGACAGAAAGCTTCTTTCTTAAATTCTTTACGTGGACATCCACAAAATTAGAGTCAGAATTGATTTCCAGAATATCACCCCAAACATGCTCTGTCAGGTTGATTCTTGAAATGACTCTGTTTTTATTTAATACCAGGTAATTAAAGATTTCAAATTCCTTCCCCGTCAGGTTGATCTTTTGTCCGCCGAAACTAAGCTTATGATTTTTAATGTCCAGAATAAAACCATGAATATTCAGTTCATTCATTTCCAATTTGTGTTTTCTCCTGATGATGGCATGCATTCTGGCCAATAGTTCGGTCAGGGAAAAAGGTTTGGGCAGGTAATCATCCGCTCCGGATTCCAATCCCTTAATACGGTCTTCCACATCGCCTCTCGCAGTCAGGATGATCAGCGCGTCTTCCCGGTTTTTCAATTGTTTAAACTCATGGAGCAATTCAAGGCCATCTCCATCAGGAAGCCCAAGATCGAGGAGAATAAAGTCGTAATTGTTGACAAATATTTTTTCCGCTGCCGATGATTTCTTCCAGGCATGTTCTATCGTATAACCTTCCTTACCTAGAAATGTTGCCATCTCGAGCGCCAGGTTTTTTTCATCTTCCACAATAAGGATATTCATAAAGTCAATATTACATAAAAAAACAATGATTACCAGACTTTCAATTTTGAGTTATAAATGGCCGATTTATGGGTTTTTAGCGGATATTTTAATTTCTTGTAATCCTGAAACAATATTGATACATAGGTTGTTGTCAGATTATAAACCTCATTAAAATAAGCAATAAATAACTAAGGTTTTATGAAAAATACAGCTACAATAGCGATTAAGTACCACCCATCATCTGGTTAATAAATAAATGATGAGTATTGGTAAGAGGAACAGGTGCATAAGGAAGACTGGTATTCATTTTAATAGAAAGGAATAATAAACGATGATGATTCTATAAATACTTCATTTTCTTACCTTATGAAACAACAAAAATCGATCTTAACGTTTCTCCTGATCTTCCCGGTTACCTGGTGTTCAGTTGCTTTTGGACAAACGGAACAGCAGACTAAAGAATTGAGAAATGCCACACTACAGGAAGTGATCGCTTATGCCCTGGTCAATAAACCCGGAGTACAACAATCGTTAATCGATGAAGAAATTGGTGAGCGGGATATCAAATCTGCACTTTCAGGTTGGTTTCCTCAAATCACGGGTTCTGCCAATTACAACTATAATCTTAAGCAGCAGGTTAGTGTGCTGACCACTGGAGGGCAGAGTCAGACCTTGGTACTGGGTACAAAAAACACCTCAGCATTTACCTTACAGGCAGATCAGAAGTTTCTGGATGCAGGATTAATACAGGCTTCCAAAGCTTCGAAATATTACAGGCAACAATATCAGCAGAATACAGAAAATACAAAGATCAACACTGTAGTTGGTGTCAGTAAGGCTTATTTTGATGTCCTCAGTAGTAATGAACAGCTAAAAATCATCAATGAAAACATCGCAAGGTTAGAGAAACAATTCAAAGATGCAAAGGCACAATATGAAAATGGTCTGGTCGACAAAACAGATTATCAGCGTGCGCAAATCAGTTTAAGTAATTCAAAAGCCGATAAAAAACGGGCAGAGGAATTGATCAAATATAAATACGCTTACCTGAAAGAATTGATCGGTTATGCTGGCAATACAGATATTAGTCTGAATTTTGATGCGGTAAAGATGGAAAATGAAATCCTGCTTGATACCAACCAAAGAGAGACTTATGAAAATAGGGTGGAGTACCGCTTGTTACAAACGCAAAAGCAATTGCAACACCTCAATACCAGTTATAATAAATGGTCATTTCTACCCAATATCTCTGGTTTTATTAACTACAACTGGAACTACCTTAACAACAATTTCGCTGATCTTTATAATAAGAATTATCCAAGCTCCTTGTTTGGCTTGAGATTAAACATGCCTATTTTTCAGGGTACAAAAAGAATTCAGGAGCTTAAAAAGTCGCAATTACAGGAGCAAAGAATAGACCTGGATCTGGTCAATATTAAAAATCAGATTAAGACGCAGTATGAAGCTGCAATGGCCACTTATAAGGCCACTCTGAACGATTGGAAAACGGCAGGAGCCAATGTGGCAATTTCCCAGCAGGTTTATCAAACTATAAAATTGCAATACGATGAAGGGATAAAGACTTATCTGGATCTGATGACTTCGGAAACAGATTTGCGTACCGCTCAGCTCAATTATTTAAATACGCTGTACAGTCTTCTGTCTTCCAGATTAGATGTACAACAAGCATTAGGCACAATTACCGTAAACCAATAAGTACTCAAATGAAGACGATTAATCACGTAAAACTAGGCATTGTTATTTTGGGCTCCATTTCTTTAGCGTCATGCGGTAATGGAAATAAAGCTGCACAGCAGCAGGCAGGACCGCCTCCCGCAACACCGGTATCGGTCTATAAGGTAGTTGCACAGCCAGTCACCACAGTGGATACTTATCCAGGGGTAGTAGTGGCATTGGATGAAGTGGAAATCCGCGCACAGGTAGGTGGTTTTATCACCGCAATTTATGTGAAAGATGGTCAGAAGGTACAAAAAGGGCAGAAGCTCTATGAAATTGATCGTACAAAATATCTGGCAGCTTATAATTCGGCAAAAGCCAATGTGGCAGTGGCTCAGGCCAATCGGGATAAGGCTAAGAAAGATGCAGAACGGTATAAAAATCTCGCAGCGCAGGACGCAATTGCCAAGCAACGTGTGGACTATGCTTTAACAGATCTTGCCAATGCAGAATCGCAGGTGGCTGCCGCAAAAGCAACACTTTCCTCGGCAAATAATGACCTTCAGAATGCCTTAATTGTTTCCCCTTTAACCGGAACAATAGGTATTTCTCAAGTGAAACCAGGCGCTTTGGTAACACCTTCCTCAACGATTTTAAATACGGTTTCTACCGGGAATCCTATTGCTGTAGATATTACTGTAAACCAGGGAGATATTCCCAATTTTCTGAAACTAAAAAACAATCCACTAGCGATAAAAGATTCCGTGTTTACGGTACAGCTGCAAGATGGTAGTTTATATCAGCGTCAGGGTAAAATTATCACTATAGATCGTGCAGTAGATCCTGCTACGGGAACCATAAAGGTGAGGATCGGTTATCCTAATGAGGCTGGAAGATTAATTGCCGGGATGACGGTAAATATGAAAGTATTAAATAAATCCACGGGTGATGAGTTGGTGATCCCTTATAAAGCGGTCATTGAACAGTTGGGCTCCTTTAATGTATATGTGGTAGCAGATAGCAATAAGGCCGAACAGCGAATCATTCAAATGGGTAAACAATTCGATAAGAGTGTGGTGGTGAAAGAGGGCTTGAAGGCAGGAGAATTGATCGTTTCAGATGGTGCACAAAATGTAAGACCTGGTGCTGTGGTAAAATTTTAAAAGAATCTTAAGCTTATGATCTCAGAAGTATTTATCAGACGCCCGGTCACGGCCATCGTAATTTCCATTCTCATTGTACTGATTGGAACTATTGTCATAACTACGCTACCCATCAGTCAGTATCCAAGTATTGCTCCTCCAACGGTTACGGTTTCAGGGACTTATACGGGGGCTGATGCACAAACCGTGGAACAAACAGTGACTACTCCAATAGAAAGTCAGATTAACGGTACTCCGGGAATGAAGTATTTGTCTTCAAACAGTACTTCCGACGGACGCTCCTCTATCACGGTTACCTTTGATGTAGGAACGAATATTGATATTGCAGCACTAGACGTACAGAATAGGGTTGGAATTGCAGAACCTTCCCTGCCAGAGGCGGTTAACCGCTTAGGTGTCACCACAAAGAAAGCAAATAATGATATTTTGATGGTGGTTGGTTTGTACTCTCCGAATGGAACTTATGATGATAAATTTATTTCCAATTATGTCAACCTTTATGTAAAAGACGCTTTACTCCGTGTACAGGGAGTAGGAGATGTGCAGGCATTTGGTCAGCCATTTAGTATGCGTATCTGGCTGGATGCTAATAAACTAGCTAATTATGGCCTTACGCCGGCAAATGTTTCGGCTGCGGTACAGGAACAGAATACCCGCGTTCCAGGAGGGAGTGTAGGTGCGCCTCCACAACCAGACCATCAGACTTTTGAATTTTCGGTGATCCTGGATGGAGACCTCAATACGGTGGATCAGTTTAATAATATTGTCGTTAAAACAGGAGCAGATGGTTCAGTTGTCTTTCTGAAAGATGTAGCCAGAGTGGAACTCGGGGCCTTCAGTTATTCGCTTAACTCTAAAGTGAATGGAAAAGTAGCTTCCATGATGATGATCAATCAGACGCCTGGAGGTAATGCAGTACAGGCCGCCGACGGTATCTATAAGGCACTCGAGCAATTGAAAAAATCATTCCCTAAAGACCTGGATTATACCGTACCTTATGAAACTGTAACTGTAGTGAAGGTGTCTATTAATGAGGTGGTTCATACCTTGATCGAAGCATTGATACTGGTGACCATAGTGGTGTTTATCTTCCTGCAAAGCTGGAGGGCAACATTGATTCCGGTACTGGCCATTCCCGTGTCTATTATCGGTACTTTTATCTTTTTCACTTTCTTCGGTTTCTCTATCAATACCCTGACCATGTTTGGTTTCGTTCTTGCCATTGGTATTGTGGTAGATGATGCGATTGTGGTAGTGGAGGCGGTCCAGCATTATATGGATCATGATGGTTTATCGGCACCCGAGGCTACCAGAAGAGCGATGAGTGACATTACTGCTCCCGTAATCGCGATAGCGCTGATCCTGGCCGCAGTATTTATTCCAGTAGGATTTATTCCCGGAATGGTTGGGAAATTGTACCAGCAATTTGCCATTACCATTGCCGTTTCGGTATTGATCTCAGCTTTTGTTGCACTTACACTAACACCTGCACTCTGTTCTATTCTTTTGAAACCAATGAACTTAACCGCAGAGTCTAAAGGCTTAAATAAGTTGTTCTTTAAGTTTAATCAATGGTTTGCCAGAGTGAGTCATAATTATTCTATGGGTGTTAAAAAAGCCTTAAAGGCAATTCCATTGGTGATGATTATTTTGCTCTGTCTTTATATTGGAACCGGTACTTTATTCATGAAAAAGCCTACGGGATTTATTCCTAATGAGGATGCCGGAATCTTTTTAGTTGGTGCCACTCTGCCCGAAGGTGCCTCGACAGCGCGAACCGATGCTTTTATCAAAAGAATCACAGATAGTATCCGTAACAATAATCCGGAAGTGGAGAATATTACTTCTATTGGAGGAATCAATATCCTCAACAGATCCTTTAAATCCAATGCAGGAACTTTCTTCGTACAGCTCAAAAACTGGGATGTCCGTAAAAAGGATGTAAACACAATTATGGCTGGCTTAACGAAATCTTTTGCCGGGGATAAGGATGGAAGTATTCTGGTGGTTTCGCCACCGGCAATTCCAGGTCTGGGAATTAGTGGTGGTTTTACCCTCCAAATCCAGGAGAAACAAAGTGGTGATATTAAGGAATTTGAGGCCAATGTGGGTAAATTCCTTGCTGCCGCTAATCAGCGTCCGGAAATAGGGATGGCCTATACTTTGTTTAACTCAAAAACACCGAATTATAAGGTAAAAGTGGATCGAGACCAGGCGAAGAGGATGGGGGTTTCTGTTGGGGCGATTTATAGCACCATCTCCACTTATTTGGGCAGTAGTTATATCAATGATTTCACCAAATATGGAAGAAATTTTAGGGTGGTGAGTCAGGCAGATACCAGCTACCGGAAAAATATTGAAGACCTGAAGCACCTGAGGGTGATGAATGCGAAAGGACTTTCCGTTCCGCTGAGTACATTAGTTTCTTATCAGGTGATTGAGAATCCATCTATCATCAATCACTATAACCTTTTCCGTTCTGTTGAGATTGGTGGGGCCGCTAAACCGGGTAGAAGCTCTGGAGATGCCTTAAAGGCATTGCAGGAGGTGGCCGCTCAGACTTTACCTTCCAGTTATGCCTATGACTTCTCCGGACTGAGTCTGGAAGAAACAGAAGCAGGTAACAGTACAACGCTCATTTTTACTTTGATCATTGTCTTTGTGTTTTTATTACTTGCAGCCTTATATGAAAGCTGGTCGGTGCCTTTCTCTATTTTACTTTCGGTACCATTGGGTTTGTTTGGCGCCATTCTGGCATTGACTTTCCTTCCTAAACTGGATAACAATATATACGCTCAGGTGGGTTTAATTACCCTCATTGGTTTATCTGCCAAGAATGCCATTTTGATTGTGGAGTTTGCTAAAGAAAGGGTAGACTGGGGAATGGAACTGATTGCAGCAACGATAGAAGCGGTGAGGTTGAGGCTCAGACCAATTATTATGACTTCCCTGGCCTTCATCCTCGGGGTAATTCCCTTGATGATCTCTACTGGTGCAGGTGCAGTTTCCAGACAAACGATTGGCTGGACAGTAGCTGCGGGGATGCTTTCCGCTACAATATTTGCATTATTTATAGTACCGGTGTTGTTTGTATTGATTACCAGACTGGCTTATGGCAAGAAAAGACTGGCAGAATTACAAGCCTCATATGATCCGGAAGCACATAAAAATACCCTGCATGCTGAAGACGATTAAATCAGGGGCAGCCTGGTTAAATCTTCAACAGCTTATTTAAATTCCCCCTATATTATAAATGCCCCCATATTCTGGGGGCATTTATTTTGCTTTCATCAATTGATGCTTATAAAAGCATGTAGTTGCGGGAGTTATTTCCAGCCACCACCTAATGCTCTGTATAGGTTCACAACAGATTGTAATTTTTGTAACCTGTCATTTACACCACTCAGTTGCGCAGCAAGTAAACTTTGCTCTGAAGTCAATACATCTGTATAGTTTGTTGCAGAACTGAATCTTAGCAATTCCTGAGTATAATCTACTGATTTTTGTAAAGCCGCAATCTGTTTTGCTCGTGCATCTTCTTTTTCAACCGCAGTCTGGTAACTGTAAAGTGCATCCGACACTTCCTTACCCGCTACCAATAGCGTTTGCTGGAAGCTATTCATTGCTTGCTCCTGAGCGGATTTTGCAGTGATTAACCTGGCTTTATTCAATCCTTTGTTAAAGATTGGTTGCGTTAAACCACCTACCAAATTATAAAATATAGATTTATCGAAGAAGTCTTTTAGATCGAGACTCGACAATCCACCTGTAGCAGTAATGGTGAAAGAAGGATAGAAATAAGTACGCGCAAGATTTGTGTTCTCAAATGCACTCCTGAAAGCAAATTCAGCACTTTGTACGTCTGGTCTGTTTTCAAGCAATTGCGTTGGAACACCAATTTTTAAATCGCTGGTAGGGTTTTGAGCACTCAGTTTACCACGACTGATTGGTCCCGGAGCTCTTGACAATAGGATGTTTAAGGCATTTTCTGTTTCTCTGATCGTTTTTTTCAAATCAGGAATCGTGACTTCAGTAGCATACCTGCTGGCTTCACTTTGCACTACTGCTGCACCATTAACTACCGCTCCTTCTTTTAAAGCTTTCATGGTTTCTACACCAGTAATTCTGCTTTTTAAAGTTTGTTGGGTAATTTCCAGCTGACTGTCTAGTGCGAGTAGCGTATAATAGTTGTTGGCAATATCTGCAATCAATTGCGTTTGAACTGCTCTTTTTGCTGCATCGGTCTGAAAGTAAGCCGCTAAAGCAGCTCTCTTTGTACTGCTCAGTTTACCCCAGATGTCAGCTTCCCAACTGGTACTCAATTGCGCTTTAAAAGAGTTGGTTAGCGTGTTGATGTTGATGCCCGGAGGAAAGTTAAGTCCTGCTTGCGACTGTTTATTTCTTGATGCATTGACATCAGCGGTCAGCGTAGGAAAGAATGCAGCCTTACTTTGTTGTAAGGTTGCTTTCGACTGAACGATCTTCTCAACGGCATTTTTTAAATTCAGATTCTGTTCCAGTCCTTCCTGGATCAAGCCTGATAATTGAGGGTCAGCAAAGATACTTTGCCATGGCGTATTTGCCATGGAAAGTGTATCTGTTGACGTTTGCTCACGAAACAATCCCATCGTTTTTAACTTCGGACTTTCGTAAGGTTTAGTCACCCTGCAAGAGGCAAAAACGGTAGCCGCTAATGCAAGGGTAAACATCTGTTTTTTATAGGATAAAGTCATTGTTGCTCTTAAATAAATGATTAATGCTGTGGTGCTTTTTTAGCTTTACTCGGATCGATAGCATCTTCGTCATCGTCGTCGTAAGTCTTTAAATGTAAAGGACCACTGATTTTTTCCTGTAACGTCTGGAAAATAATGAACAATACCGGAATCACAAATACTCCTAATATGGTTCCGATAAGCATACCACCCACAGCACCCGTACCAATAGATTTATTACCTACCGCACCTGCACCCGTAGAGAACATCAATGGAACCAATCCAAAGATGAAGGCGAATGAAGTCATGAGGATAGGTCTGAAACGGGCTACCGCACCTTGAATGGCAGATTGTACGATATCGAGGCCCTGACGTCTTCTTTCTAAGGCAAACTCCACAATCAAAATACCGTTCTTGGCCAATAAACCAATGAGCATGATGAGTGAGATTTGCAGGTAAATATTACTGTTTAATCCAAATACAATTGAGAATAAGTAAGCACCTGCCAAACCAAATGGAATCGATAGAATTACAGCAAATGGAAGGATATAACTTTCATATTGTGCACTCAAAAGGAAGTAAACGAATATCAGACATAAAATGAAGATAAACACAGTCTGGCTTCCAGAAGCTAGCTCTTCACGGGTTAGACCTGAGAAATCATAACCATAACCTGCAGGCAATGATTCTGCTGCTACTTCCTGAATTGCTTTGATCGCATCTCCAGAACTGTATCCCATATTTGGCGCACCGGTAACTGAGATAGAGCTGAAAAGGTTGAATCTGGAAATAGACTCCGGACCATATACCCTCTTCATGGTAATGAATTCTGTAATTGGCGCCATTTCGCCTTTGTTATTCCTAACAAATACTTTGTTTAGTCCTTCCGGATTTTTACGGTAATTGGCATCTGCCTGTATCATAACGCGGTATTGTTTACCAAACTGGTTAAAGTTTGATGCATACAGACCACCATAATAACCTTGTAAAGTGTTCAGTACTGAGTTGACTGTAATTCCGGCTTCTTTACATTTCTCCAAATTTACATCCAGCATATATTGCGGGAAGTTCGGGTTAAATGAAGTAGTCGCATATTGAATCTCCGGACGTTTAGATAGGTTGGCAAGGAAATCAGAGTTTACCTTAAACAATTCCTGAACGGTATGTCCACCTTTATCCTGCACCTGGAATTCAAATCCACCACTCTGACCAAAACCCTGAATGGTAGGAGGAGAGATAAAGAAGATACTTGCATCTCTGATCCCTGCTGTTTTTGCAAAAAGTTCGCCTATTATTTCCTGAATACCACGGTCACGATCGCTCCATGTTTTCAGTTTCAGAATTACCATACTGTATGCACTACCCTGACCAGCAGTAAAGTTTTGCCCCACAATTCGTAAAGTGTTTTTTACTTCCGGAATGGTATGTGCCATACTATCTACCTGCTTCGCGATGATCGTGGAACGTTCCATAGATGCCGATGGCGGTAAACTGATGTTGGCAAAAATAGTTCCCTGATCCTCTGCAGGAACAAATGAAGATGGTGTGGTTTTCATCATGAAGACCAGGCCGCCAGTAAATAAAACGATGGCCGCCAATACAATCCATTTTTTTATAGAAAGGAATTGTATTGATTTCTTGTATTTGTTGGTGACATTATCAAATGAAACGTTGAAAGCAGTATAGAAGCGTTGCAAAAAGCTTTGATGCTTATGGTCGTCTGCATGTGGTTTTAGTAATAAAGCACACAATGCCGGACTCAAGGTCAAGGCGTTTACTGCAGATAAGATAATCGCTACCGCAAGGGTAATCCCAAATTGTTTGTAGAATACCCCAGTAGAACCTGTAATAAAGGTTACCGGAATAAATACAGCCGCCATCACCAGGGTAATCGAAATGATCGCCCCAGAGATCTCACTCATGGCATCAATGGTCGCTTTTCTTGCCGATTTATAACCATGGTCTAGTTTGGCATGGACGGCCTCCACTACCACAATCGCATCATCCACCACAATACCAATGGCGAGGACAAGGGCAAATAGGGTTAATAAGTTAATCGTAAAGCCAAATAGGTTTAGGAAAAAGAAGGTACCTACAATTGCCACAGGTACTGCTATCGCAGGAATTAAGGTAGAACGGAAGTCCTGTAAGAAGATAAATACCACAATGAATACAAGGATAAAGGCTTCAATAAGGGTATGTACTACTTTCTCAATTGAAGCATCCAGGTTTTCATTCACATCCACCAGGTAGACATAATTTACGCCTTTAGGGAAGTCTTTAGCGGCCTTGTCAATGATTTTCTTCGATTCATTAATTACATCTCTCGCATTTGATCCTGGAGTCTGACTAATCGCCACACCTACAGATGGTTTTCCATTGGTGGTAATGTTTGAGCTATAACTTAAGGAGCCTAGTTCTACTCTGGCTACATCTTTTAGACGTAACAATTGTCCATTACCTGCTGATTTAACCACGATGTTTTCAAACTCAGTCGCTTTAGTTAACCGTCCTTTGTATTTGATCACATATTGAAAAGCCTCTTCGCCATTTTCTCCAAATTTACCTGGCGCGGCTTCAATGTTCTGCTCAGCCAATGCTGCCGAAATATCTGCAGGAATCAGGCTGTATTGTGCCATCATATCTGGTTTCAACCAAATACGCATCGAGTAATCTTTAGATCCGAAAATCATCGCATTACCCACACCGGTTACCCTTTGAATGGCTGGAACCAGGTTAATCTTTGCATAATTCTGTAGGAAAGTCTGATCGTAGGCTGGATTATCACTATAAAGTGAGAAAATCAACAAGTTACTACTCTGACTCTTAGTTACAGTAACCCCCGCCTGTGTTACCTCTTGTGGCAATAGACTGGTGGCTCTGGAAACCCTGTTCTGCACGTTTACTGCAGCTAAATCGGGGTCCGTTCCTACTTTAAAGAAAATGTTAATACTTGCTGAACCATCATTTGTTGCTGTGGAAGTCATGTAAGTCATGTTTTCCACCCCGTTGATTTGCTCCTCTAATGGTATGATGACGCTTTTAAGTACCACATCGGCATTGGCTCCTGTATATGCTGCAGATACCTGCACAGTAGGAGGGGCAATGTCTGGGTATTGTGAAATGGGCAGCGCGAGCAGCCCTAGTAGTCCCAGGATCACAATGATCACAGAGATCACTGTAGAAAGCACCGGGCGCTGTATGAATATCTTAAACATATATGGATCTTATTTTAAATCTGCGTAAACAACTGCTTCGCTTACCGGGTTTACTTTTATCTGAGTATCGTCTTTTAATGTTGCAACGCCTTCGAGTACGATTTTATCGCCAGCCTTCAGACCTTCTTCTACTACAAAGTAAGTTCCTGCAGTATTTTTCATGACCGAAATTGCTGTACTTTTTGTTTTACCATCTTTATCTACAACAACGGCAAAACGTTTGTCCTGTAGTTCAAATGTGGCACTTTGAGGAATTAGGATGGCATCTTTAACGGGATCCGGAATTCTTACAGTAGCACTGCTACCGCTGCGGATCAGACCTTTTGGATTAGGAAAACTAGCACGGACATTCGCAGAACCTGTAGTGGTATTAATTTGTCCGGTGATGGTTTGAATACGGCCTTTATGATCGTACAAACTGCCATCAGATAAGATTAAGGAAACTTCAGGAAGTTTAGCCAGTTTTTGAGCAAGGGTCATTCCTTTATCGTCTTTAAAGAAATGAAGCAATAGCTTTTCATTGAATGCAAAATAGGCATATACATTTCCTGTACTTGATACGGTAGTTAGCGGTTCCGCATTGTTACCACTCACTAAACTTCCCAGACGGAAAGGAATGGCACCTACAACACCGTCAACCGGACTGGTTACTGTAGTATAACCTAGGTTCGTTTTCGCATTTGACAAAGCTGCTTTCGCTTGTGCCAATGCTGCAACTTTTGCCTGGTAAGTATATTGTGCAGATTCCAATTCGTATTTACTCACAATATCTTTTTCTACCAATGGCTTTACTTTATTTACCGCCATGTTGGCCGCACTCACTTCAGCTTCTGCACTCTTGATACTCGCTGTCGCAGTTCTTACTTCCTGCTCATATTGAGGTGCATTGATTTTAAACAGTGGTTGTCCTTTTCTAACCACTGAACCTTCATCCACAAAAATCTTCTCCACATATCCATCTACTCTTGGTCTGATTTCTATATTCTGCTGGCCCTGGATACTTGCAGGATAATCGGTGTTTAAGGTTGCATTTCGTGGCTGCAACTCCAGTACTTTGTATTCTTTGATCTGTGCAGGTCCGGCTCCAGGGCCAGCTTGCTTTGATCCGCTATTTCCGCATGAACTTAAAATCATTAATGCCGGAAGCAATAATAGTGATTGAATTGTGTATCTCATTTTTATGGGTATTGTTCGTGTTTTGTGTTTAAGAAGAAATAATATATAATGGATATTTAAGGAAAAATAGTTTCGAAGATCAGTTGTTTTCGATCTTCCATCAAAGTCGCGTACTCTTCATCATTCATGCCAAATAGTGCCTTATGTAAGGGGGCTGTAAGAAAGGGATGTGCCATTAGAGAAAAAATGTTTAACATGAATTGCTTAGGATCCATTTTTTTTACCTGGCCATTGTCCATTTCTTTCTGGATCTCCTCCATAAAAATCTTTACCGTTTTTGCCCTCGATTTCTTTTCATTCAGAATCACATTTCTATTCATTTCTGTGATAATGAAAAGCTGACGATAGGGGTAAAGCGCGGTTTCATCGATGAAGACTGAAATCAGGTTTCTGATCTTTTCTTTAAAAGGCATATTAGACTCAAAAACCTCATCTAATGTGCTGATAAAAGCAGTTTGTGCTTCTGTGAATACCTGATCAAACAGGATGTCCCGGGAGCGAAAATAGTAATTTACGAGTGTGCGGTTTACTCCTGCAGCATCGGCAATTTCCTGTGTGGTGGCATGTAATTTACCTTCTGCAAAGAACAGGTGCTTGGCTGTATCTTTGATTAATTGTTCTGTACCTGTGTCGCGAGTTGACATATACTTTTAAGTTTGACAATTTTGTTAAACAAAAGTATTAATCTGGTAGATGAGTTAAAACACAGAATTGTAATGTTTAAGTTAAGGAAGGTTTTGTAACTGATAATTGACAAAAAAAAGGGCCATTGGCCCTTCTGTTATAATTGAAAATTACTGTATATAGCATACAGCAATTAGATTTTTGTAGTAAATTTTACTGATGCACATTAGCACCAGGTTCTTCTGGGAAATGAAGTTTTACCTGCTTTAGGGCAAATTCAAGTTGTTCCTCCGGGGTAATTTCGGTATTGTCTAAAATCACCGCATCATCAGCACGGGTCAAAGGACTTTCAGCTCTCGTAGTATCGGCATAATCTCTATGTGCCAGGTTTTCAAATACATCTTCCAGACTAGTGCTGGTATCACCTTTGCTTTGCATTTCTTTAAAACGACGCTCTGCCCTGATCTTTGGATCAGCAGTCATGAAAAATTTGATTTGTGCATCAGGGAATACCGTGGTGCCAATATCACGACCATCCATTACAATATTCTTGGATTTACCCATACGTTGCTGCTGCTTCACCATATCTTTTCGTACGAACTTATTTGCTGATACAGCACTTACTGCTTCAGAAACTGGCATTTTTCTGATTTCTTCCGATACTTCTTCAGCGTTTAAGGTGATGTGGGATTCGTAATCTCTTGAATGGAAGTTTAATTCTATATGTTGTAAAGCATCTTTTACTGCCTCAGGATCATTAATATCGACATGATTGCGGATGAAATATAGCGTTACTGCCCGATACATCGCCCCACTATCAATATAAATGAAACCTAGTTTCTTGGCTAATGCTTTCGCTAATGTACTTTTTCCACATGATGAGTAGCCATCAATAGCTACAACCAGATTTTTCCTCATATCCCGCAAAGTTAATGTTTTAGTGATTTGTTAGTCCAATTTTTTTTAGAGGGCTGATTTCTTTGACTACTTTTACGGCTATGGTACCCAATAAAGACGATATCCTTAAAGTCGTCACCTTTAAAACCTCAAGAAGTGGGGGGAAAGGTGGCCAGAATGTAAACAAGGTATCCAGTAAAGTAGAGTTGATTTTACATATCGCTTCGGCAGCTTTCTTAACTGAAGCCGAGCAGGCGCTGTTAATGGAAAGATTAGCCCACCGTCTGGATCAGGAGGGAAATTTACACATTGTTTCCCAAGAAGACAGGAGCCAGCTGATGAACAAGGAGCGTACGATACTAAAGTTAATCGCCCTACTGAAATCGGCCCTTCACATTCAAAAAACAAGAAAACCAACGAAGACACCGAAATCGGTGATCAGGAAAAGGTTACAGGACAAACAGAACGTTTCCACTAAGAAGAGCTTGCGGAAACGTCCTGCCCTGGACTAATTGCCCCCCCCCTCATTAATTGAATCGGTAGAACATGCTAATACTGCCGTACTGATGTGCTTTAGCCGTACTTTTTACTTCCTTTGTTTTGAAAATCATTCCAAAATCAAAAGTAAAACGCCTACTACTGTAATTAAATCCTAATTGTTGTGCAAAAACGATGGGCTTTACGCCAAAAGTAACCGGACTGTTGTTGTTAAACATACTCCCTTGAATGGTCGCATCATAGGCCACATAATTAAGTTGTGGTTTCGCATAAAAGAATAATTCACTCTTCACTAAATTCTTTGTTTTCGACTGGTTTCCGATTACTGAATTGGTATAGGCAGTATTGAATAGTTGGTTAATCCGACCTGCCCTGAATAAAATACCTGCACCTGCAGCACTAAAGGTAGTTCCAAGATTGGCATAACCTTCAAAAGAGAAGTCTGCTGCCTGATCTTCAAAACGGTGTAGGAGTCTGGTGTATTGTGCAGATAGATTAACCTGCATTTCTTCCTTAATTTGGTAATCCCAACCTTGAAGTTTGTAAAAGCCGACGGTATTGTGTAAGAGCTCCTGACCTTTTTCTGCCAATGATGCCGGGCCTGTTACGCCTAGCTGAACACTGGTTTTTAAGATACTTTCATTTTTATAAAACCAATTCAATCCCGCTTCTGCATATAAATAGCCAGCAAATGGACGATCTTGTTTTGTAGGATCAGGTGCATCACCAGAATAAGGATTGTACATCTTCTGACCTAGGGTAATCTCATAAGTTTTCTTTTCCAGCTTTTCTGGTAGACTACTCTGATTTAATGCATGGCGGAAATTAATAAACAATCCATTGGTATAATAACGGTCTGAGCCCTGCAAAAGATAAGAGTCGTTGTCGCTTTTAAAGCCAAACTCATTTTTGAAGTCCTGCGCTAAAGCCGGATTCGCTGGTAATAAATAGATCAAAACGATAGGGAGCAGTACTTTGCTGATTACTTTCATTATTATTCTTCTAAAAAAAACTCCGGCAAATTTGCCGGAGTTGAATATCGTATTTTTTATGTTTAAAATGTATAACCAAGGCTTAATCCCCCATAATAAGGAATGAAATAGTCTTTGCCAAATACCGGACTCAAACCAATTCTGAAAGCGAAACCGCTGTCTTCTGGTTGTACACGATAGAAAAAACTCATTGTACCAACCACTTCAGCTTCGTATTCTTTCTTTTTATTATCCATAGAAAAAACTTTTTTAAAGCCTGTACTATAGAATAGAGTTGTTCCTAGTCCGAGTTCAAAGTATTTCCCGTTTTTTCCCAACAGGTAATTCAGGGAAAAAGGAATACTGGTTACCCTTTCATCATTTATAGAAAGGTAACCAATACCAGCGCGGCCACCTAATCCATCTCTTTTTTTGGAGAATCTGGAATCGTAGTTTGCTGTGAACGTTAAGCCCTGACCACCCAGTTCAATAAATACATTCTGTGCCCTGGAAGTATCAGCTGCTGTTGTATTGTTTTCCTGTGCCAAAAGACTGCTGCCAAACATTGCTACTAAAAGCAATGTTAAAATGAGTGTTAATCTTTTCATTAAAGTATATTAGGGCTGCAATAATAGGCAAAAAAATAACTTAGTTTGCAGCCGGCTTGATTTTAACACTCAAATCCTGTGGGTCCTTTACTTTTTCTTTCATTAAGGCCAGCTCAATTACTTCCTTCATTTCCGATACATAGTGGAAATTTAAATCTTTAATATAGCTTTCCTTGATTTCTAAAATATCCTTTCTATTCGATTTACATAGAATGACGTCTTTAATATTAGCACGTTTTGCCGCAAGGATTTTTTCCTTGATACCCCCAACAGGCAGTACTTTTCCACGTAAGGTAATCTCTCCGGTCATGGCCAGATTAGATTTTACTTTACGTTGGGTAAATGCAGAGGTTAAAGCGGTCAGCATAGTGATTCCTGCAGATGGGCCATCTTTTGGTGTGGCACCAGCAGGCACATGCACATGGATATCAAATCGGTCGAACAAATCATAGTCAATTCCGAAAACAGCCGCATGTGAGCGTAAATACGCTAAAGCAATTACTGCCGATTCTTTCATCACTTCGCCTAGATTTCCGGTTAAGGTTAATTTTCCTTTGCCAGGGCTTAAACTAGCCTCAATGAATAAAATATCTCCACCAACTTGTGTCCAAGCCAAACCTGTAACTACTCCGGCAACTTCATTGCCCTCATATAGATCCTTATCATAAATTGGAGCACCAAGAATGCGTTCTACATCTTCATTGCTCAGGTTTGGTTCATAGGTTTCTTCCATGGCGATTTTTGTGGCCACACCACGTACCAATGAACCTATCTTTTTCTCCAGACCACGAACACCAGATTCCCTTGTATAATCTTCAATTACTTTTTCAATCAGACTATTTTTTAGGGCGATGTCCTTTGTATTGATCCCATGTTGCTCTTTTTGCTTAGGCAAGAGGTATTTTTTCGCAATCTCAATTTTCTCTTCAATCGTATAACCATTTACTTCAATGATTTCCATACGATCCAGTAAAGCGGGCTGTATGGTACTCAATGAATTGGCAGTAGCGATAAACAACACATTGGAAAGGTCATAATCCGCCTCTACATAATGGTCGTTGAAAGCACTGTTTTGCTCAGGATCCAACACTTCCAATAGAGCAGAAGAAGGATCACCTCTAAAATCAGCACCTACTTTATCAATTTCATCCAGTACAAACACAGGGTTTGCGGCACCAGCTTTTTTAATCGATTGAATAATCCGGCCTGGCATTGCACCAATATAGGTTTTTCTATGACCACGGATTTCAGCCTCATCTCTGACGCCACCTAATGCCATACGCACATATTTACGGTTCAATGCTTTCGCAATGGATTTTCCCAGAGAGGTTTTACCAACTCCCGGGGGACCTACCAAACAAAGAATAGGGGCTTTCATGTCGCGTTTTAGCTTCAATACCGCCAGGTATTCTATGATACGTTGCTTTACCTTTTCTAAACCAAAGTGGTCTTTGTCCAGCACACGTTGTGCACGTTTCAGGTCAAAATTATCTTTGGTGAAATCATTCCATGGAAGGTCTAATAAAAGTTCCAAGTAATTGATCTGTATAGAATAATCCGGTGCTGCAGGATTCATTCTCCCCAGTTTATCCAGTTCCTTATTAAAGTGTTCTTTGATGGGTTGAGCCCATTTTTTCTTTTTTGCGCGTAACTGTAGAGCCTCGTATTCAAGGTCAGATGAAGAACCACCCAGTTCTTCCTGTATGGTTTTTAACTGTTGATTCAGAAAATAATCTCTCTGTTGTTTATCCAGATCGGTACGAACTTTAGACTGAATCTGGTTTTTCAACTCCAGCATTTGAAGTTCCAGTGTCAATAGTTCCATTACCATCTGCGCACGTTCACGCAGGTTACCCATTTCCAGCATTTTCTGCTTATCAGCAACATCTGCATTCATATTTGAAGAGATGAAATTGATGAGGAAAGAAGTGCTTTCTATGTTTTTTAAAGCAATTCCAGCTTCACTAGGGATGTTTGGCGACAACTGAATGATTTGCGAAGACATCTCCTTGATAGAAGCGACCATCGCTTTAAATTCCTTATCACTTTTGTGCTTGCTCTCCTCGAACTTACTGATCGTTACTTTAATATATGGCTCCGATTGAACTTCTTCAATCAGACGGAAACGTTGTTTTCCCTGGATAATCACAGTGGTGTTTCCGTCCGGCATTTGCAGCATCTTGATGATTTGTGCCACCGTTCCAACACTATTCAGTTGTTCGAAAGTAGGATCTTCTATAGAAACATCCCGCTGGGAAACGACACCAATAATACGGTCACCTTTATAAGCTTCCTTAATGAGCTTAATAGATTTATCCCTCCCAACAGTAATTGGAATCACCACTCCTGGAAAAAGCACAGTATTCCTCAATGGGAGGATCGCCAATACTTCCGGGGTTTCTTCATTGTTCATCTCGTCTTCGTCCTGTTGAGACATCAGCGGGAAAAACTCTGTATCTTCATTTATAATGGGTAGTGCATTGCTAAAATCAAAATGATCTTGTTTACTCATTTATTAAGTCTTTCTAAAATAAAAACGACAACCTGACAGTATGCCGTCTACGAAATTATTAATTACATTGTATTATCTATAATTTCAACTCCTGTGCCAAAAAATGTTGCGCTCCTTTTCCCTGTTAAAAAGTCAGTAATAATGGATGCTTACTGAAAACAATATGCGCAATTGTCTGACCTTTTTATAAAAAAAATCAGAATAATTCGTCGGCTTATCATATTTTCATTTATTTAGCGTTTAAGAGAGATATTTGTAACTGGTATGATAGTTGCCTTCGGATATCTTTAAATTCCAGAACGCTGAAATTTATGCAGTAGTTAGGGATGAAATCTAAATATATTTAATTTTTTTAAATACAACTTAATGAACTATTTCAAGCAAACCATCTTATTATTATTTGTCATTTCTGCTTCTGCCCAGGTTGCTTTCGCACAAAACAGCGGTTACGATAAATTAGGCATTCAAGCCATGATGAAGGGGGATTTTAAAGGTGCCGTTGGACAATTAGAGAAGGCCGATGCTAAAACTCCAAACAATGCAAATGTGTTGAAAATGCTGGGATATTCTTATTTTCAATGCGGAGATTTCGAAAACTCCATCGCTACTTATAGTCGTTTGCTCGTGCTGAAACCTTCTGATTATTCTGCCTACTATTATAGAGGTAAGGCAAGGCTAAATGTTGCAAACGATCCAAAAGAGTCACTTAGTCAAATGAGAGATAATTTTTATCTTTCTGCAATTAAGGATTTTACCAAAGCAATTGAGATCAATGGGGAAGAGGATATACAGCTGATGCAAAACAGAGGGCTGGCTTATAAAGACTATGCCATCTATAAATCTTATAAAGTGAAGAAAGCAGCAGAAAAAGCGGCCGTGATTGCCTTATTCAATAATTCTATTGCTGATTTTCAAAAGGTATTGGTCGTACAACCTTTACGTAAAGATATTATTGGTTTAATCGATTATGTGAAAGCGCAAGTGACTAGCCTAAAATAAGGAATTCTCAATTATAAAATGAAAATGCCTGCTATTGTAACCGCAATAGCAGGCATTTTTATTTTATACTTCTGCACCGTCAAATATTTCAACAAATTTAGAACGGCTTAAAGGTTTAGTCAGGAAGTCGGTAACCACCGGGATATTTTGAGATCGTTCCAGTTCTGATGGTGAAATCGAAGATGAAACGATGTATATTTCAATTTTCTTGCTCAGTTTAGGCTCCAATAATGAATATTCTTCCAAAAATCCCCATCCATCCAATACCGGCATGTTCAAATCTAAAAAGATCACATCAGGTAATAAATCCGGTTGATTGGCAGCTAATTCCAAATCTAATAATGCTTTTTTTCCATCTTCAAAGACGGTCAGGTCGGTACTTAGATTGGCAACCTGTAACGTCTTTCTTGTTAAAAAGACGAAAATAGTGTCGTCATCTATCAGATAAAATTTTTTCATTGGATTATATTTATTCATTGGTTATCGTTCTGTTAATTGGGCCTGGTTTTAACTTAAGTTCTACATCCTTTGTCAATCACTCTCAGGTGGCAGTACCTGATTGTCTTCTGCCTGGTGTACTATTGAAGCAATAGATTCATTCAATTGGGTAGTTGATTCTTTTAACATATAAAGTAGATCGATTTGATCTGCATGAGGATGCTGTAACATCATTTCCGTTAAACTCATGATATTGGTTAATGGCGCTCTCACCTTATGACTTTGAATCCAGGCTATCTCTTTTAAATCCTGGTTTTGTTTTTCGATCATTCGCACATAATCCATTCTCTTGGAAACATCTGTTGCCAGCACCAGTCTGGCATCCAGGCCGTCCAGGTTCACAATGGTGGTATCTATCTCTACCGGAAACTGCTTCCCATTTTTATCCATGTGGGTAAGAATTCCTGAATATTCACGGGTCTTAATCGTACTGAAAATGTCCATTAACTTGCTGATTTCAGAAACAGGCCTGATCTTCGTGATATTCATCGACAGAAATTCTTCCTGAGAGTAACCATACTTCTTTACTGCGGCATCATTTACCTTTAGGAAATTACCGCTACTCAATTCAAAAATATACATGGGTACCGGATTGGAATCAAAAATATTCCGGTAGTAACGTTCAGAAGCATCTAGCTTTTTAACCAGTGATGCCTCTTTAATCCTTGTTTTTTCAAAACCATTCAGGATGGTACTGATCATAAATACACTTACGAAACTAACAAATATGAAATTCCAGGAATAGGCAATCCATAAAGTCAGGTCATAAGTGTCTGATAATGCATTGGGGAAAGGTTTAAATTGAATAAAAAAGCCAATAAGAATGCAGATGATGATATTAACCACTAAAGGGATGTAAGTGGCCTTCGTAGGAAATATCATTGCCGTAAAAAAGGTAATGATCAATAAGTATAAGGCACCTGGACCATCCGAACCTACAAAAAGCAGGTAAAGCAGGGCAATTAGATACAGTAAGGCCACGACGATCACCATCCTATAATCCAATTTAATTTTTCTATTTACTACAAAACCCATAAGAGAAATGATAACAACCACCATAAATACAGGAAAGAAAACTTTTCCATTAACGATTTCGTTAATCAGGAACAAAAGGATACCAACTATACCCAATGGAAGACAATACATTATGGTATCTCTAAATAAATCCAGCTTCCAGGAACTGATCCTGAAAAGCGTGAAATGATGATCAGCGGGGATTACATATAAAAATGTTCTCCTGTATTTTTTCAAGTAGGACTGAATTGTTGCCATTTTTCAAATGATCAATGTCTAAACTGAATTTATACCGCTGATATGAATACATTAAATGAGGAATTTATTTCCCGAAATCTGACACTATGCTTATCGGGTTGTATATAAACCATTTAGTTGTATTGCATAAAAGATACCCTCTTGCTTCTATCAGGCGTTTTGCTCATTAAACTCCTTATATTTACAGTAGAAATAAGCCTATTATCATGCCAATGTTAGCATGGAATGGATACAAAAAATCCTGCTCCGAAGACATACCGGAGCAGGATTTTTTTGTTGGATTTACCTGGAATGGAATAATGAGAAAATTATTCTGCCTGATTATTTGAATCTTCCGGTAATCCGGTAGTTTTTCTCAGCAAGTAACCTGATGTGCTGGTTCTTCTTTACCTCATATAAGCTGTCAGGAAAATAACTTAAGGTATCGGAAGAAGTATATAAGGCGTTTGAATTTCGAATCACCATCTGGAGACCGTAAACTTTGCCTTTCTTTTTGATGACTTTCATTTCTTTTACTGGAACTTTCTCATTACTGGAGCTGTAAAGTTCCATTGTATCTGTTTTTTTAACCTGGAATAATCCTTTCCAGGCCGACTTATTCAGGTCTGCGTCAGAAAAGATACTCAGTTCCTTTTGCCAGTTGGCGATTTGCAGATCTTTACTTTCTGTAGCGTCGTTCACCAGTACGGTTTTATGTACCATGGGTTTCTCGCGACTTAACCTTGTCACTTCTCTGGTAAAATAACCTTTCAGGTCAAAGTAAGGATGTGCCTCCTTTTGTTGTGTCTTAGGCGGTTCAGTACAGCCAAAACACAACAAAAGAATAGCACATAATAAAAAACGGTTTCTCATTATACCAGGCAATTACCGGTCATGATCGCTGGTTTTTCAATACCCATAATCTTTAAGATTGTAGGGGCGATGTCGCCAAGTTTTCCATCAGCGATGGTTTTATAATCATTATCAATTAAAATGCAGGGAACAAGGTTAGTGGTATGGGCAGTATTCACTGATCCGTCTTCGTTACGCATGTATTCAGAATTCCCGTGGTCTGCCAGAATGATGAAAGAATAACCATTCTCTATTCCCTTTTTTACAACCTGCTCAGCGCATTGGTCGGCAGTCTCTACTGCTTTTACTACTGCATCAAAAACCCCGGTATGACCTACCATATCCGGATTGGCAAAATTCAGACAAACGAAGTCTGGCCATCCGGATTCGAGTTCTTTTGAAATTGCTTCTGTAATTCCTGCAGCACTCATCTCCGGTTGCAGATCATAAGTTGCTACTTTTGGAGATGGAATAAGTATCCTTTTTTCATTCTGAAATTCTAGTTCCCTTCCACCGGAGAAAAAGAAAGTTACATGAGGGTATTTTTCCGTTTCCGCAATGCGGATTTGGTGCTTATGGTTTTTCTCTAAGACTTCGCCCAGGGTTTCAGTAAGATCATCTTTAGTGAAAACTACCTTTACATTTTCGAAGTTCTCATCATAAGTTGTCATTGTCACATAATACAATGGTAATTTATGCATGCCGAAATCAGGATAGTCATTCTGCGTCAATGCCGCAGTAATTTCTCTACCTCTGTCGGTTCTGTAATTGAAACAGATCACAACATCACCCGGTTGTATGGTGGCTACCGGTTTGCCATCAGGCTGCGTCAGCACAATTGGTTTGGTAAACTCATCTGTGATGCCTTCGGCATAAGATTGCTCAATTGCGCTAACCGCATCAGTGCTTGCCTGTCCAATACCTTTAGTCATCACATCATAGGCAAGTTTTACCCTTTCCCAACGTGAATCCCTATCCATTGCATAATAACGGCCAACTAAGCTGGCAATTTTACCTGCAGAGCCTTCCAGGTGCTGCTCGAGTTCTTTGATAAAGCCCAGTCCTGAATTTGGATCCGTATCTCTTCCATCCAGGAAAGCATGTACAAATACATCGTCCAGGTTTTGCTCAGCTGCAGCATCACATAAAGCTTTCAAATGATTGATATGGGCGTGTACCCCTCCATCAGAAACCAATCCGATGAAATGAACCGCCTTATGATTTTGTTTTGCATAGTTAAAAGCATCCAGCAACACCGGGTTTTGGTGAAGTGTCCTGTCTTCAATTGCTTTATTAATCCTGCCTAATTCCTGATAAACAACTCTTCCCGCACCTAAATTCATGTGTCCAACTTCCGAATTCCCCATTTGTCCGGCCGGTAAACCTACCGCCACACCTGAAGCTTCTAATTTGGAATTTGGATAATTTTTCAATAAAGAGTCAAAGAATGGAGTGTTTGCAGCATAAGCGGCATCGGAACTGTCTTGCTTTCCGTAGCCCCAGCCGTCAAGAATAAGTAGAACTAATTTTTTATGATTCATCTGAATTAATTTAGTATTTATCGTATGATTGTCTATCAATCTAACAAATATAAGCGTATTGTATGTGTTTTTTGAGCCTAATTGTAATTCAACTGTAGTATCTTTGTTTTCGTTGGTACGGTCAATAATGGCATAGTTTATGTAAGATTGATCTTTAGCCATATAGAGAATATGAAGCCCTTACTTTTTTTTACGATTCTGTTTACCTATTTTTCTTCTGCTATTGCTATTGAAAGAGATATTATAGACAATCTTTCAGGCTATTTTAAAGCTGGCAATGCAAAAGATGTAGCCCAAAATTTTTCTTCTTCCGTAGAGCTCATCATGATTGATGAAGAAGATGTATACTCTAAAGCACAAGCTGAGCAAATTTTAAGGAACTTTTTTACAAAGTATCCTCCTATAAAATCATCGGTTACCCATACGATTAATGCCAATCCGAACTTCCGGTTCGGTATCCTTTCTTTGCAGACCAGGAATGGAAAATTCCGTGTTTCGATCACAATGAAAAAATCAAATAATACTTTTTTTATTACGGAATTGAGAATAGAGCCGGATAAATAATAGTAAAAATGCTATTTTTGGGTTTAATTTTAAGTTTTGGATAAGCAAATCATAGATCAATTCATAAAAAGCGCTGTTGCCGAAGATTTAGGTGATGGGGATCATACTTCACTTTCTACCATCCCGGCAAATGCACAAGGCAAGGCAAAACTGCTCATTAAAGAGGACGGAATTATTGCAGGAGTAGAGCTTGCAGTAGCGATTTTCAACTATATAGACAATCAATTAGAAGTGATAGTGAACATTCAGGATGGAGCAGCAGTGAAATATGGAGATATTGCACTGACCGTTTCAGGAAGTACACATTCTATTTTACTCGCTGAGCGACTGGTGTTAAACTGTATGCAAAGAATGAGTGGTATTGCTACAAAAACCAACCACATTGTAGGCCTGTTATCGGCCTATCCGACCAAGCTTTTAGATACCCGTAAAACCACACCTGGATTAAGGTATCTGGAAAAATGGGCAGTTGTAATTGGGGGAGGAGTAAATCACCGCATCGGTTTATATGATATGATCCTGATTAAGGATAATCATGTAGATTATGCAGGTGGAATCGCCAATGCCATTCAAGCTGCTAACCAATATTTAGCCGATCAGGATAAAGATTTACAGATAGAGATTGAAGTGAGAAACCTTTCGGAGTTAAATGATGTTTTAATGAACAGAGGTGTGGACAGAATCATGCTGGATAATTTTAGTTTTCCAGATTTAAGGGAAGCGGTAAAAGTGATCGATGGCAGATTTGTAACTGAAGCTTCGGGTGGAATCACTGAAGAAAATGTAGCTGAATATGCAGCTTGTGGGGTAGATTTTATATCTATGGGCGCTTTAACCCACTCTGTTAAAAGTTTAGACATGAGTTTAAAAGCATGCTAAATAACTTAATTCATCAGAATTTGATTCTGTTTTTTTACTATAATTGTAGTTAATGATTTCGGTCTATTCTATATCAGCAGTAATTTTAGCATATCTATTCGGGTCTATACCAACTGCGGTATGGCTCGGACAAGCATTTTACGGTGTCGACGTGAGGGAGTATGGTAGTGGAAACGCCGGTGCAACGAATACTTTCAGGGTATTAGGGAAACGTGCGGGACTTGCAGTAATGACCATAGATATTGCCAAGGGATATACGGCAACCAAACTTGCCTATTTTATTGGGCTATCCGTTACCGGGCCACAAAACTCCTCTCAATTTATCAATTATGAACTTGCACTGGGTGTAACTGCTGTAATGGGACATTTGTTCCCAATATTTGCGGGCTTTAGGGGAGGTAAAGGCGTTGCCACACTTTTTGGAATGATTTTGGCAGTTAACTTCCCGGCAGCGATGCTTTGTGTTCTTGTTTTTGTAGTCGTGCTTTTAACCACCAAATATGTATCTCTAAGCTCTATATGTGCAGGTTTTACCTTCCCATTGAGTATCATATTCATTCTCCATTCTTCTATTAAGTCGGAGGTATTGTACGGAATGTGTGTTTGTGTACTTATTCTGGTTACCCATCAAAAGAATCTGGAGCGACTACTAATGGGCAAAGAATCCAAAGTCTACCTGTTTAAAAAGAAAACAACCTAAAAACAAAGAATTCATGAAAGCTTTAAATTTAACGATCATTGCTGCGGCGATGCTTTCCATTTCTTCCTGTTCTACAGTTCCATTAACGGGACGTAGCAGGCTGAGTATTGTGAGTGAAAGTGAAATGCAGAATGTGGCCGCTCAAAGCTATACCTCTTTGTTGAGGGATCCTAAAACGAAGGTGCTCAACAATGCAGATGCAGTAAGAGTGAAAAGAGTAGGGCAGAAGATTCAGTCTGCCGTGACCCAATATATGAATGCCAATGGTTATGCCGATCAGATTAAAGGCTTCAACTGGGAGTTTAACCTGATTGATAGTAAAGAAGTAAATGCCTGGTGTATGCCTGGAGGTAAAGTGGCTGTTTACAGCGGAATTTTACCAGTTGCGAAAGATGATGCGGGACTGGCTACAGTGATGGGGCATGAGATTGCACACGCGATTGCACAACACTCTTCGGAAAGAGCTTCACAGGCTACTTTAGCGCAAGCTGGTGGTAGTTTACTTGGTGCAGCTACAGCTGGGAAGTCTCAAACGGCACAAGCGATGATCAACCAGGCTTATGGTTTGGGTGCGCAGGGTTTTGTATTGTTACCAAATTCAAGGAAACAGGAGCTCGAAGCAGATCAGTTGGGACTCATTTTTATGTCGATGGCCGGCTATGATCCTACTAATGCCGTTTCTTTCTGGCAAAGAATGGCTGCAGCAAGTGCAGGAGCGCAGAAACCAGCTGAGTTTTTTAGTACTCACCCTTCTGATGCGACACGTATTGCTCAGATACAAAGACTTCTACCGGAAGCTAAAAGGTATTTTAACTCTACTACGGGAAAACCTATCAGGTAATTAGCGAATGAATATTTAATAAAAGGCTGTTACCTTCAGGTAATGGCCTTTTTTATGGGGGAAACTTAATGTCCCAGTGTCTGGATAATGGCAGAGGCTTTCAACATGCATTCCTCATACTCGTCATTTGCATTGGCGGCATATGTAATGGCTCCACCCACCTGAAAGGACAAGTATTGCTTACTTTCCTGATATAGAATGCTTCGGATAATGACATTGAAATCGAATTCCCCATCCGGACTGATGTAGCCGAAGGAGCCTGAATAAGCACCTCTTTTACTGAGTTCATATTTTTCTATGAGTTCCATCGCAGAGATTTTTGGTGCACCTGTCATTGAACCCATCGGGAAAGTATTTTTTATGGCGCCAATAAAATGAAGTTCAGGATCCAGCTCACAACTAATGGTAGAAATCATTTGGTGTACCTGCGGGAAGCTGTAAATACCAAAAAGCTCTTCTACTTTCACACTTCCTTTTGAGGCACTTTTGGTCAGATCATTACGTACAAGGTCTACAATCATTACATTTTCCGCCTGTTCCTTTATATTCTCACTTAAAGCCTGTTTGATCTGTTCATCAGCCAGGGGATCCTTGCTGCGTTTAGCGGTCCCTTTTATGGGCTGAGAAATCAATTTATTGCCACGCTTACAAAGAAATCTTTCCGGACTGGCAGAAAGGATATACTGATCTTTGATCTTGAAATATCCTGCAAATGGAGTAGGGGAAAGGGCATTGAGTTGTTCAAATACATGGAGTGGATCTATCTCTGCATGTTCGGCAAAAAACTCCTGGCAATAAGTGATCTCGTAAATGTCGCCCCTGTTGATGTGTTGATGCAGTTGATTGATTTTCTCTAAATAAGCGCGCTTATCCATCGAAGCCTGAATATTCACATCAGGATAGACTTTTGGCAAGGGAACTTCAAAGTTTGCAATTTCTTGCAGGACCTTTGGATCTCCAAGAATCAGCTCCGGCTGACCATCTTTCCAGGCAATGAGGTATTTGGGCATAAAGAAAAACAAGGCAGGAAATTGCTGGTGGTCCGGATGATTGGACTGCAGTTGTTCATGCTCATTCTTCAGGTCATAACTGAAAAGACCGAACATCCAGGTTTTATGTTGTTCATAGAAAGCTTCCAGAGCCTCAAATGCTCCTCCGATTTCCCTGGAAAGTACCTGTGTGGCACCAGCAGCAATAATAAAATCAAACTTCCCGTAAGGGTCTGTGTAATTGTTGGAGTCTAAACAGCAGCAGATGTCAAAAGTATTGGCCCAGTGCAGTGCCTTGCTTTTAAATAACGATAATTCCAGATGGCTCATTTCGCTACAAAGGTAAGGGAAAACAGGGTATAAAAAAAGGCGGCCAATGGCCGCCTTTCGTATATTTCAGCAGAATGATGACTAGATCAATTCTAAGGTTTGAACTCTATCTGGTCCAACAGAAAGGTATTTTACCGGTACTTCCAGTTCTTTCTCTAAGAAAGAAATGTAAGCCGAAAGTTTTACAGGAATATCTGCTACCTGGTTTACTTTAGTTACATCAGTTTTCCAACCTTCGATCGCTTTTAAAACTGGCGTAGGTTTTACAGAAATGATGTCGTATGGCATATAGTCAATAGTTTCACCATTGTGCTCATAATGTGTACATGCATAAATGGTATCGAAACCATCCAATACATCTGCTTTCATCATGATCAGCTCAGTTACACCATTTAACATGATGGCATATTTTAATGCAGGGATATCAATCCATCCGCAACGACGGGCACGGCCGGTTGTTGCACCGAATTCATGTCCCACCTGACGTAGGTTTTCACCAACTTCGTCATCCAATTCCGTAGGGAATGGACCACCACCAACACGTGTACAGTATGCTTTGAAGATACCATATACATTGCCGATTTTGTTTGGTGCAATACCTAAACCAGTACAAGCACCAGCAGTTGTCGTGTTTGATGAAGTAACAAATGGATAAGAACCGAAGTCGATGTCCAATAATGTTCCTTGTGCACCTTCTGCCAATACTTTCTTTCCTGCTTTAAGGAAACCATTTACATAATGCTCGCTATCTACATGAGGAATGCTTTTGATAAACTCAATTGCTTCAAAGAATGCAGCTTCTTTTTCAGTTAGATCGTATTCGAATTCATAGTGAGAAAGAATTTCTTTATGTTTCGCTACCAATTTGTTGTAACGTTCTTTGAAATCAGGTAAAGTAGTATCACCTATTCTTAAACCATTACGACCAGTTTTGTCCATATAAGTTGGACCAATACCTTTTAGTGTAGAACCGATTTTGTCCTTACCCATTCTTTGCTCGTTTGCCGCATCCAATAATTGGTGCGTTGGCAAAATCAGATGCGCTTTACGGGCAATCACTAATTTTCCTGTTGCAATCGGATCATGTCCGGCTGCTCTAAGGTTATCTAACTCTCTTTTTAGAATGATCGGGTCAATAACCACACCATTACCAATAAGATTCATTGTCTTTTCATTGAAAATACCTGATGGAATGGTATTTAAAACAAACTTTTTGCCATCAAACTCTAAAGTATGTCCGGCATTCGGACCGCCTTGAAAACGAGCTATCAAATCATATTGCGGACTTAATACATCAACAATTTTTCCCTTGCCTTCATCGCCCCATTGCAGGCCCAGAAGCACGTCTACTTGCGTCATTATTTAAATTTGAAATATTATAAATTGGATATGTTAACTTGCATGTTTTATTTCGCTATTCTGATTGTTCATTGCATTTTTTGCAGTGCAATCGAAACAAACGCCATAAAGATTCAGAGAGTGGTGTTTAATTTCAAACTTTAGCAATTCACCTACCATGCTCTGTATCTGATGAATGCGCGGATCGCAAAATTCTACTACTTTCCCGCAGTCAATACAAATGATATGGTCATGTTGGTGATAGCCGTAAGATTTCTCAAACTGCGCCATGTTCTTACCAAACTGATGTTTAGTGACCAAATCACAGGAAACCAATAACTCTAAAGTGTTGTATACAGTAGCCCTGCTCACACGATATTTTTGGTTTTTCATGTGGATATAGAGGGTCTCTACATCGAAATGGTCATCTCTGGAATAGATTTCTTCTAAGATGGCAAAACGTTCCGGTGTTTTTCTCAGACTCTTATTTTCGAGGTAAGCTTCGAATATTTTCCTTACTAACTCGCTGTTGTGGTTTGTAGACATAGTTTTTAAACTCCTTTCAAAGGTACCAATTTTTATATAAACCTGTATGTTTTATTCGTTTTTTTAGGCATCAAAACGGGTAACAGCCGTCACACCTTTTACTTCCAATAGATTTTTAATCAGGTTGTCTAAGTGTTCTTTATCATTTACATAGACCATAATTGAACCATCAAAGATCCCATTATCTGTGTCGACAGTAATAGAACGCATGTTTACCTTGAAATCTCCGGAAATTACCTTGGTGATATTATTGATCAAACCTACGTCATCTATTCCGATAATATGCAATCCGGTTAAGAACGTGAGTTCCTGCTGACGGTTCCACTTGGCTTTTACCACACGATACCCATAATTGGCCATTAATTGTGCCGCATTCGGACAATTGGTGCGGTGGATTTTGATTCCTTCATTTACGGTTACAAAACCAAAAACGTCATCGCCAGGAATTGGATTACAACAAGCGGCAAGGGTATAGTCTATTTTTTGCAGGTCTTCACCAATCAAAAGAATATCAGATTCCGGTCCTTTGACTCTGCTCAGTAAAGCTTCTATCTTTTGATTGTCGCTTTTCTCAGATGAACCTCTGTTTTCAATTTCCTTTTCACTGGCCAGGTAATCTTTCAGGTCTTTCAACTCGATCTTTCCTTTCGCAACAGCGATGAAAAGTTCCTGGGTAGAAGGAAGTTTGAAGAAATAAGTCAGCTTGTTCAGGTTGTCTGTATTGTAAGTGATCTTTAATGACTTTAACTTACGCTCCAGCGTTTCCTTACCCTGATCTGCTATTTTTCTTTTTTCCTCTTTTAAGGAGGATTTGATTTTCGACTTGGCTTTAGCCGTCACCACAATGTTCAGCCAATCTTCTTTTGGCGTCTGTTTGCTGGAAGTGATGATTTCTACCTGATCTCCATTCTGTAGTTTATAAGATAAAGGAACCAGTTTATGGTTTACTTTTGCACCAATACATTTGGCACCAACATCCGTATGGATTTCAAAGGCAAAATCTAATGCCGTAGCGCCCAATGGCAATTGAAGTAAGGCTCCTTTAGGAGTAAAGATGAAAATCTCATCAGAGAAAAGATTCATTTTGAAGTCGTCCAGAAAGTCTAAAGCATTCGCTTCCGGATTGTTCAACATCTCTCTTACCTTCATGATCCATTGGTCAAGACCATTGTCATTACTCGATTCTTTATATTTCCAGTGTGCTGCAAAACCTTTTTCTGCAATCTCATTCATCCTTTGTGTACGAATCTGCACCTCTACCCATTGGCCTTTAGGCCCCATTACTGTAGTGTGCAGGGATTCATAGCCATTCCCTTTCGGAGAAGAAACCCAATCCCGTAAACGATCCGGATTCGGGCGGTACAAATCGGTTACAATAGAGTAAGCTTTCCAGCAATCTGCTTTTTCATTTTCCGGCGCACTATCCAGAATAATCCTGATGGCAAAAAGATCATATACCTCCTCAAAAGGAATGTTCTTGCTTTTCATCTTATTCCAGATGGAATGGATTGATTTGGGACGGCCATAGATATCGGCTGTCAGTCCCTGTTCGGCCAGGATTTCATTGATAGGCTCCACAAATCTTTTGATAAATAAAGTCCTTTCGGCTTTTTTCTCATTCAGTTGTGTGGCGATGTATTTATAAGTATCTGGCTCCAGATATTTCATAGAAAGATCTTCCAGCTCAGATTTAATGGCATATAATCCCAGACGATGGGCAAGTGGTGCGTAAAGATAAATGGTTTCCGAAGCGATCTTCAATTGCTTGTGTCTGGGCATGAAATCCATCGTTCGCATGTTATGTAAACGATCGGCCAGTTTGATCAGGATTACCCGTACATCATCTGCCAATGTGAGCAGCATTTTCCGGAAATTTTCTGCCTGTAAGGAACTGTTGTAATCAAAAACACCTGATATTTTAGTCAGACCGTCAATGATCTTCGCCGTTTTCTTGCCGAATTCACGTTCTATATCTTCTAATGTGATGTCTGTATCTTCTACTACATCGTGTAATAAGGCACATACAATCGAAGTGGTTCCTAATCCGATTTCTTCTGCAGCGATCTGTGCAACAGCAATAGGATGGTAAATATAAGGCTCACCAGATTTTCTACGCATGTTTTTATGGCTTTCCAATGCCATATCAAATGCTTTTCTAATCTCCTTTTTATCTCCTCTCTGAAGTGTTGGCTTACAGGCACGTAAAAGCGCACGGTAACGCTTCAATATCTCTTGCTTCTCTGCTTCTAAATCAATCACTAGTGTGTTCTTCATCAATCTATAAATTGTTGGTCGGTAATTTTATTCGGTTGTGGATCGCTGTTCAAATGGCAAATGAACCTAAAATTTTACTCAAATACTAGTTTATTGCCCCTATACTTTTGTTAATATATGCTTTTTGTAAAGATCCCATACTGATACACAATAATTCATCCAATTTTAAGTTTATGCTAAGGTTAATTGTATTCGTTTAGCGCAGCATTTTCTGGAATGATCCTTGGCATTTCATTTGTATTATTTACCTCGGGATGATAAGCTTTCTTTTTGAAAAGTTTATCTTAGATTATCTGATACAATGAATATGTTAAATTAGCCTTTAAAACCTGGTATAAATTTATGAAATTTTATAGGTTGTTTTTTCTGTCAATTGTCATGATTACTGCTGCTTCTGCACATGCGCAGATGGGTAATGTAAGCGTGAAATACCCTGCATTGGGGAAAAACGACACCATCAGAGTGGCTTCTACCAATGAAAATGGGGAGATGATCCCCTGGATTCCACTCAATGAAGTGGTGATTTATGCTTACCGCATATTCAAAACTCCTGAAGATCGTGCTGCATATAACCGTTTGCGTTACAATGTGATGAAGGTGATGCCTTATGCACTTTTCGCCAAGCGAAGATATGAGCAACTGGAAAAAGATCTGGCGCTTGCGACCGATAAAAAGGAGCAAAAGAAACTGGTGAAGCAATGCGATAAAGAGATTAAAGACATGTTCAACAGGGAAATTAAAGAACTGACCATTTCTCAGGGACAGATTTTAACGAAGTTGATCGATCGTGAGGTAGGGCGAACCACCTATGAAATTGTAAAGGAAACTAAAGGAGGGGTGACCGCCTTTTTATATCAGTCAGTCGCCAGAGTAGTTGGCCATAACCTAAAAAGTAAATACAACCCATCGGAAGAAAGGGATATCGAAGCGATTATTAATTCTTCCGGGTTTTACCAGTAAATTATGTCGGATCATCTAAAAAGTATACACCAGTTTAAGGTAAAATTGCTCAATGGAACAGAAAAGAACCTTTCTGATTATAAAAACAAAAACTTATTAATTGTAAATATTGCTTCTGCCTGTGGTTTTGCACCTCAGCTCAAGGAATTACAGGAGTTAAGGGAGGAGCTGAAAGCGCAGGATTTTGAAGTACTGGCTTTTCCTTCCAATGATTTTGGCCGACAGGAACCTTTAGAAGGCGCAGGAATTCAGGAATTTTGTGAACTGAATTATGGGGTAGAATTTCCTGTATTTGAGAAAATGATGGTCCGGGGCGAACATGCCCATCCTTTATATAAATTTCTGGGAGATAAAAAATTGAATGGGCATTTGTCATCTACACCAAGATGGAACTTTCATAAATATTTGATCAATAAAAAGGGAGAAGTGGTGGATTATTTCTTTCCTTTTACCAAACCAATGTCCACCAAAGTAAAGAAGAAGATACAGCGACTGGGTTAATCAGATCCAGCAATTTTAAACATTATGAAGTTAGATATATTAGTGCTGGCAGTTCATCCGGATGATGCAGAATTAGGTTGTTCGGGGACTATTGCAAAACACATTGCCTTAGGAAAAAAAGTAGGGATAATTGATTTTACCAGGGGAGAACTGGGGACTAGAGGTTCTGCAGAAATCAGAGATGAAGAGGCTGCAGATTCTGCAAAGATCTTAGGGATTCATGCCCGTGAAAACCTCAGGTTCAGAGATGGATTTTTCAGCAATGATGAAGAACATCGCCTGGCCATCATCAGAATGATTCGTAAATATCAGCCGGAAATTATATTAACCAATGCGCTTCACGACAGACATCCCGATCATGGACGTGCTGGCGATCTGAGTAATGATGCCTGTTTTTTATCAGGTTTGCCTAAAATTCATACAGAAATTGAGGGGATTGCACAGGAAGCATGGAGGCCACGCTTAATACTGCAGTACATTCAGGATAGGTATATCGAGCCTGATATCATTATAGACATTACACCTTACATTCAAACCAAGATAGATTCTATTAAAGCGTTTAAAACGCAGTTTTTTAATCCGGATCACGAAGAGCAGGAAACTTATATTTCTTCACCAGAGTTCTTCGATAGCGTCATCGGCCGTGCCCGGGAATTTGGTAAATCTATTGGCGCTACCTATGGAGAAGGTTTTACCTGTCGCAAATTATTGGGCGTAGACAACCTCTTCGATTTAAGATAGTTTTATACAATGTCCTTCGCCTGCCGGGGAAGGACATCTAACAAAATTGCTTTTTCGCTGTTTTTAATAGAAACAGTAGCATATGGCAAATATCTTTTCCTCCCTTAAAAATGCCTACACGCTTTTCAAAAGTGTAGATTTTCAGAAACTGGAAGCACTCTCTAAAAAAGTCGATCTGACTAAAATTGTAGATTCGGTATCAAATCTGGACGAAACGCAATTACAGGGATTGATGAAAATGATGGGAACACCTCATAAACACCGGGAACTACCGCCAATAGAAGGCGATTTTTACCATCTTGGTGATGAAGCGTTAAAGGAAGAAGATCGTGCATTACAACTTAAGGTAAGGGAGTTCCTGGAGAGAGAAGTAAAACCAGTGGTCAATAAATACTGGTTGAAAGCGGAATTTCCTTTCGAACTGATTCCTGGAATTGCCGAGCTCAATATCTGTGGCTTAACTTATAAGGGTTATGGCTGTCCTAACAAATCAAATTTAATGGAAGGCATCCTGGCGATGGAAATGGCCAGGATAGATACCTCTATGTCGACTTTTTTTGGCGTACAAAGCGGCCTGGCAATGGGTTCCATTTATCTGTTAGGTTCTGAAGCACAGAAAGAACAATGGTTGCCGGACATGCAGCAAATGAAAACGATCGGGGCTTTTGGATTGACTGAGCCCGAAGTAGGATCCGGGGTAGCGGGAGGCTTAACCACCACCGCAAAGCGTCAGGGGAATAAATGGATTTTAAACGGGCAAAAGAAATGGATCGGTAATGCTCCTTTTTCTGATGTCACCATCATCTGGGCCAGGGATCTGGACGATCAGGAAGTCAAAGGTTTCCTGGTTAGAAAAGGAACAAAGGGCTTTTCTGTAGAGAAAATGATGGATAAAATGGCGCTACGGATCGTACAAAATGGATTGATCACCTTAAGCAATTGTGAAGTAGAGGAAGAAGACCGTTTGCAAAATGCAAATTCTTTTAAAGATACCGCTAAGGTATTAAAGATGACAAGGGCAGGAGTGGCCTGGCAGGCCGTAGGATGTGCCAGAGGCGCATATGAAAGTGCTCTTCATTATACACGTACCCGTAAGCAATTCGGTAAGCCAATCGCTTCTTTTCAATTGATTCAAAATCATCTGGTGGAGATGTTGTCTAACCTGACGGCTATGCAAACGCTATGCTTTCGACTGTCGCAATTACAGGATCAAAATCTCCTGACCGATGAACATGCTTCATTAGCGAAAGTATTCTGTTCTATGCGGACCAGAGATGTGGTGAGTAGGGCAAGAGAGGTAATGGGTGGTAATGGGATTTTGCTGGAATATGATGTGGCACGTTTCGTAGCGGATGCCGAAGCCATTTATTCATATGAAGGCACTAAAGAAATCAATACTTTAATTGTAGGCCGGGCCATCACTGGTTTTTCGGCATTTGTCTAAAAGCATTGTAATTGATACTGGCTGTAAAATACTGCTATTTAAAAGGATATCTGGTTAAACTTGTATTGCCCATTGCGCTCTTTTCGTAAAGGGCAATACAGTTTTCATTATAAGAAGGATCAAAATTAACCTTTCCCGGACTTAACTGAGTTGGAACTACGCTTCCTTTCTTAAAAAAGTAAACCTTAGTATTTCCTCCTTTGTGATGAGGCTTGAACTTTCCATAAGTTTCCATCTCAGACCAGAGTGTATCTTTTACCGTTACCGCAAACACATGTTGAATCGGGCCGGTATTGTTGTCGTTTCGGTAATGGGCAACCTCGATAAATTCCCCTTTCAGGTGCTCTATTCCCGGCTGACTAAAGGTCCCTTTCATCATCCAGGCCACTAAGACCAGAACCAATACACTCAGAAAAATATTAACTTTTTTATTACGCATTATAAAGTTGGTAAAATCTTACTCATGACCTCCATTCCTTCATCGATATGCTTTTTTTCTATACATAGCGCTGGCCTGAAACGGATGGTCTGATTGCCACAACCTAAAAACATCACATTGTTTTCCATTCCTTTCTGGACGAAAGCATTGCGCATTTCCTTGGTTGGGAAATCAAAAGCACAAAGTAAGCCTTTTCCTCTGACATTACTCATCTGATCATATTTTTGGGCAAATTGTTCCAGGTTTTCTTTCAAATATTGACCTAGAGATGAGGCATTGTCGCAAAGCTGATCTTCCTCAATGATCCGTAGTATCTGAGTGGAGCGAACCATGTCTACCAGATTTCCACCCCAGGTAGAATTGATTCTGGAAGGGACACGAAATACGTTGTTTTCTATTTGATCTACTTTATTACCCACCAGAATTCCACATATCTGCATCTTTTTACCAAAGGCAAGAATATCCGGACGTGCTTTCTCACTATAATGTTGATGACACCAGAATTTACCAGTCATGCCTACACCTGTCTGGACCTCATCATAAATCAAAAAGGCATCATTTTCATCAGCAAGGGTTTTCAATTGAATTAAAAACTCTTCCCGTAAATGATTATCGCCACCTTCCGATTGAATCGGCTCTACAATAATTGCACAGATCTCATCTTTGTTTTCTGCAAAAGCCTGTTTAATCTGAGCAATAGAGGCTGCTTCAGTAGCGATTGCCTGCTTTAAATTCTCCCCCTGTAAAGGAAAGCGGACAGTCGGTACGGAAACCCTTGGCCAGTCGAATTTTGCAAACCATTTGGTCTTGTCAGGCAAGGTATTGGTTAAACTGAGTGTATATCCTGTCCTGCCATGAAAGGCTTTTTCAAAATGCAGGACCTTAAACCCTTTTTCCTCCTTATATCCCTTGGCAAAGTTTTTTTGAACTTTCCAGTCCATCGCCACTTTTATCGCATTCTCGACAGCTAAAGCACCACCGGCAATGAAAAAAGCATGGGGAAGATAAGAGGGGATTCCAATCTTAGAAAATGTAGCTACAAATTGTGCATATTGTTGTGTATAAACGTCAGAGTTGGAAGGATTGGCCATGGCAGCCAACAGCAGGTTTTCCAGAAATACTTTATCATTGAGCATTTTAGGATGGTTGTAGCCTAAAGGAACGGAAGCAAAACAAGTGAAGAAATCCAGTAAATTCCGATTGTATTTTGAATCATAAATATAAGATCCATGGCTTTTATGCATATCATAAGTGAGGTCATAACCATCTGCTAAAATATGTTTGCTTAAAGTCTCTTTTACCTGACCTGGGCTTACCGTAAGTTCATACATAAATTCTATATTTTGGTGTAATCAAATTTAACAAAATGTGCGAAAGAAACAAGTACAGGCGGTTTTTAGAAGGAAAATACAAAATCATACTTTAAACTGTTTAAAGTATGATTTTGATCCGGATCAACTTTTGGTCTAAGAAAATCGGGTAGTTTCTTTTAAGAGATTTCTTCTTTTTTGTGGGATTTTGACCTTAGTCTTTTAATCCTTTACCCTGCAGAATGTCGGGTATACATTTTGCTACCCTCGACTCCCGTGTGGTACTTTGCTTAGGGGCAGCGAAAAAAAGGAGGTAGCCGCGTTGTCTTCCTGGAGTCAATGCTTCGAAAGCCATTTTTAAGGCTGGGATTTCGTTGAGTTTGCGTTTAAACTCATCCACAAGCGGGAATTCTGTCGTTTTTTTTAAATCGACTTTTAATCCAGCTTTTTCGACTTCAATTGCTTCGTAGATATAAGTGTTCAATATTGCCTGCTGTTCTATGATTTCCAGTGCATTTTTGAAGCGAATCTGTCGGGCGGCCTGTACATTCTTGCTTTGCCGGATCAAAATGCCATGAGGATCATTTAATAAAGCGCCTTTGAAAAACAAAAGCGCACAGTATTCTTTAAATACATGGATCAGTACAATGTTCTTTTCCTGAAGACAATAGCAGGGGCTACCCCATTTCAGTTCCTTGGTTAATCCGCAGTCGAGCACAATCCTTCTCAATTGTAACAGCTCTTCCGACCATCTTTTTTCCTGATGAAAATAAAAATCTACTTCTGGGTTCATGATGCGCTTTGTTCTTGTTAAACTCTTAAGGAACCACGGAAAGCTCTTGCGGCATAATATGATTGTGCCCCATTGTGGTACATAAAAACATGGTCGTAGCGGCGATCTCCAAATATGGCACCGCCATGCGCCCGGATTTCTGCAGGAGTTTGTAGCCAGCTGGAGGTTTTCAAATCAAAAGCGCCAAGTTGCTGTAATTCCCGATACTGTTCTTCTGTTAAAATTTCAATTCCCATGGCATTGGCCATATCTATTGCATTATTTGCAGGTTTATGTTCTTTCCTTGATTCCAGCGCCTCATAGTCGTAACAGGTACTCCTTCTGCCTTTAGGACTTTCCGGAGCGCAATCATAGAATATGTATTCTTCGGTTTTTTGATCATAGCCAACTACATCTGGTTCACCACCACTGATTTCCATTTCATTCAGGGACCATAATTTTTCAGGATGAGTACTCAATTTTGCCAGTACTTTAGCCCATTCTATATTTTTATGGCGGTTTTTGTGTTGCTCAAAACGTGTTTTTAATGTTTTAAGTAATTCCTCCCCTTGTTCAGTCGACAACACTTTTTTACTGTTCTGATCCATATTTTTAATTTTTAACTGAAATTAGCGTTCTTTCTGCAGGTCTGAAATACCAGGATACTACAGTAAGAAATAGTAATAATAAAGAAGGAAAAATCCTGGTCACCGGATTGCCAGATGCAAGTTGAGAGAATATCGCCCCCGACATGGCAAAGAAGAAACCCGCATAAGCCCATTCTTTTAATAGCTTAAATTTAGGAATAAGTACCGCTATAACACCCAAAATTTTCCAGCTGCCTAGCAGTGTTAAAAAATAAAGCGGATAGCCTAACTGTGTAATGTTAGCGACTTCCTCTTTTACTTTTAACAATTGCACGATTCCTGTGGAGGTCATTCCTAATGCCAGCCAGCTTGTGGCAATCCAATAGATGATTTTATTTCTCTTTTCCATTGATGCGTTATTTTAATTTCCCTACAATTTCCTGCAATCGGTTATGCGCCATATTCAAGCCGGGAGCAAAACCTATTTTCATCATTTGATTTCTGAGTTCAACAGATTTATAGATAATGTGCATTGTAAATTTACTCCTGTCTGCTGTAAGCTTTTCAAATGATAAGAATTCAAGCTGGGCTTCAAAAGGAGCATTTTCCATTTGAAATGTCCTCGTGATCTTCTGATTTGGAATACATTCATGAATTACGCCATTGGCCTGGAAAACAACTTTTCCGGTCGGGTCGCTGGTTTCAAACCGATAACTGCCATGATTTTTATTTTCTAATTGCAGCACTTTTGTACCCATCCATTGTGCCACAATTTCTGGATCTACATAGGCTCTAAAAAGTAATTCCAGTGGGAGCTCAAATTCTCTGGTCATCACTAAATCCTGTTTGCCATCTTCGGCACTGATTTTTGTCTTTTGTTCCATGTTACTCAGTTTTATAAGTTTTCATAATTTGCTCCAATTTGTTGAAACGTTCTTCCCACATTTTGCGGAATGGTTCAATATAATCGGCCACTTCCTTCATTTTTTCTGGATTGATGTGATAATGAATCTCCCTGCCGTTTTGCTCTTGCTTGAGCAATTCGCATTCGGTGAGTATTTGCAAATGTTTTGAAACCGTTGGCCTGGCAGTATCGAAGTTTGCCGCTATGGCGCCTGCGCTCATTGATTGCGATGCAAGCAAGAGGAGTATGGCTCTTCTTGTTGGATCTGCTATGGCTTGAAAAACGTCTCTTCTTAAATTCATTATGTAGCTATTTGACTACTAATGTAAGTGTAGTTATTTAACTACGCAAGTGTTTTTGTATTTTTTTTAAAGATTGTGTTTTTTATATCAGTCTGTAAGTCAGTTTGATCTGACTGATTTGGTTCTATTGGCTTTCTGTTTTTAAATTTAAATGAGTGCTTTGTCAAAATTGAATTTTAGAGAAACTATTCTGCATGATGCTTGTTTTAAGGACTCAAAGGAACTTTGAATTGGGTGCGGATCGGGTACATTTATAATGTAATCTTTGAAAATACCTGATGGTCCGATGAAGGAGAAATTGTCAATTCTTTAATGATTCAATAATTATGCAAATCGAAGTAAGGGAACCTGGAACAGGAATATTATTACGCCTGGAAGCTAAATCTGAAAATTATCAGGGCAAGCACGGAATGAGGATTCGATATCCAAATGGAGCTAACTTTTTTATCATGGCCGATTCCGGTGCCTGGCGCTCTGCAGATCATCACCATGTGGCCCCAAGATTCCTGATCAATATCGGCCTTGCCCTGGAAGGAAGAGCAGTTTCTGAACAATTGGTAGATCAGCCTAATACCTGAAAAAGTATGGGTCAGGTTGAAGAACAAAAATAATGAATATGAGATCTATATGGAAAGGTGCTATAGGATTTGGTCTGGTAAATATCCCGGTGAAACTATTCTCTGCAGTACAAAGTAGCAACCTGGATTTAGACATGCTGGATGAAAGAGATCATGAAAACATTAAATTTAAAAGAGTAAACGAAAAAACGCAGAAAGAAGTCCCTTTTGATCACATCGTTAAAGGTTATTATCTGAAAGACCGCTACATAGTACTGAATGAGCATGATTTCGAAGAGGTGAAGCCTGAGAAGACGAAAGTGATTGAAATTGAGAATTTTGTAGATCTTCTGGAGATTAATCCAATCTATTATGAAACGTCCTATTATACCCAACCGGATCCTCAGGGGAAGAAAGCTTATGCTTTGTTGCTAGCGGCATTGATTAAATCTAAAAAAGCCGGAGTAGCACGTTTTGTATTGCGCAACCATGAAAATCTCTGTGTGCTGCATCCTATGAATGATAATATTGTGGTTACAAAAATTCGTTTTCAGGAAGAAATTCGTGATACGAAGGAATTCAAACTAAAAGATGAGCTTGATATTAAAGCTAAAGAGTTGTCTGTAGGGATGGAATTAATTAAGCAGTACAGCGCTCCGTTTAACATCGATAGCTTTAAGAATGATTATGCCAAAGAGCTGTTAAAAATCATTAAAGCAAAGGCTCAGGGAAAACGGGCTACTGTTAAAAAAATCAAAACTAAAAAAGCTTCCTCTGAGGATTTGTATGAGCAATTATTGCAAAGCCTGAGTAAAGCTTAGTTTCAAAAATACTGGAGCCAGTTATTGTTTAACAAATCGTTTCGATTCTTTAAAACGACTTAATCTTGTAGTTAAAAAAAATCTGCTGACTTAATTTAATGAAAATTTCTTTTTTTTGTTTGTTCCCCGGTTTTTTGATGTCAATCAATCTGACAAATTCCGACCAGAATACGCTATTTGTTTTGCTACTGTTTTGCTTTTCTTTTGTCGGTGTATTGCTTTCCTGTTAATGGAGTAAAAGCATGGCGAAATAAAATCAGGATAAATACTGTTATTTGTTGAATTTTATTTGGATAATTAGTTAACTATATTTAGTTTTAAGTAGTTATTTATCATTTAATAAAATCATTATGGGAAGTGTAACAGGTGGTCCTTTCGGGACTTTTGTAGGAAAAGTAGGTGATGTTGTGGGCTATGTGAGGCTAGGAAAAGCCTTTGTTCGTAATGCGCCTGAAAAATCAAAAAAACCAAGAACGCAAGGACAGCGTGAGGTAAATCAGAAATTCCAAGTGGGCAGAAAACTCATCTCCGATCTGCAGGAATTTATTAATGTTGGTTTTCGGCTTGCGGCTGAGGGTACCGGTAAAACTGCCCAGAATGTAGCGAGTTCCTGGAATATCAGACATGCGATTAAAGGAGTACATCCTGATTTCATTGTGGACTACAGTCAGGTGTTGTTGAGTCAGGGAGATTTGCCTGTTCCAGATCAGCCGGAAGTTGAATATGTTTATCCTGGCCTGAAATTTAAATGGAGGGTTTCTGAGGAGTTGGAATCAGCATTTGAAAGGGATCAGGTAATGTTGCTTGCATACCATCCGCATAGGAAAGCCGTAACTCATATTTTAAGTGGGAACCGCAGAAAGGTAGGAGCAGATGAGTTAATGCTAAGACCTGAATTATTTTATCCTGATGTCCATCCTGAAAACGACTTTGTAGAAACCTATATGGCCTTTATTTCTGATGATAGAAGGAGGATATCAGATAGTATTTATACGGGTAGAGTTTATCTTAAACAAAGTTAATTTATTGAAATTTGTCTTTCATACCCAGGATTCCCATGAGTCCACCGGTATGAATGGCCATTATTTTTTGATTTTCTCTGAAGTATCCTTTGTTGGCAAGGTCGTAGATCGCATACATCATTTTTGCAGTGTAAACGGGATCTATGAGTATTCCCTGTTGAGCGATGAAAGCTTTCATAAACTCAATGAGTTCGGGTTTGGTTTTAGCATATCCTCCAAAATGATAATCTGTATGAAGGACCAATTGATGGGTATGCCCGAGATAATTGTAAATTTCCTGGCCGATAAAATCACCACCTTTTAAAGCAGGTATTACATGTAGGGTTGTTTTTAAGCCTTGCTGATGAATGCCTTGCAGTAATCCTGCTGCGGTGGTTCCCGTTCCTGCGGCGCAAAAAATATGGTCAATATCAGCAGGAAGTTCCTGGATTATCTCCGAACAGCCGGCAAGGGCCTCGATACTTGCGCCACCTTCATCAATAAAGAAAGCATCAGGATCCTGACCGAAATAAAGTTCAAATAGGTTTTTTTTATTTTTATAATGCGCTCTGTCGACAAAAATCAGCTGCATGCCAAACAACTGGCATAACATCAACATCTCGTTCTTTACGAATTCTCCACGTACAAATGCGGTTGCCTTTAAGCCCGCCCTTGATGCTGTGGCGGCAGTAGCAAGCAGGTGATTGGAATAAGCGCCACCAAATGTAACCAGGTGCTGCTTATTTTCTGCCTGGACCTTTGCTAATACATATTTTAGTTTACGCCATTTATTCCCTGAAATATAGGGGTCGATTAAATCATCCCGTTTGATCCATAATTCTGGGAGTAGGTTGTGTTTTAACCGTTGAATCGGGCTATAGATATCTGTAAACATGTTTGCAAATATAAAAGCCTTTTTTTAGCAAATGATTAATGCTTAAAATAGATCATCTTAATTAAGTAAGGAAAGAAATTTAGAATGATTTTAACGTTTTGAGTAAAATTTTTCATAATCCTAAAATTAAAAGTTAAAAACCTGGGCTTATAGTTAATTTTAATACTGTTTTAAGCGTTTAAACGCAGTAAAATCCTTAAAAAATGCTGCTGATAATTGTTAAGCCTGCTAACAAAAAGCAGACCAAATATTTTTTTTTCAATTATGTAATTGTTAAAGATTAGTTTTGCAGTAGGGAACCGCGTTTAATGATGGCTTTCCTGATCACAAACAGAATAGATTTCATGGAAAATAGCAACGAGGTGCAGGAATTAGAAGAGCAGGATTTATACGAACATTTTAATATTGTTGTTGATAAAGGACAGTCTTTATTAAGGGTGGATAAGTTTTTAATGGGGCGTATGGAGAATGCCTCCCGTAACCGCATTCAGAACGCTATTGAGGCCGGAAATGTGTTGGTTAATAAAGCGACCATTAAGGCAAGTTACAAGGTGAAACCGGAGGATGAGATCTCTATCGTATTCCCACATCCACCGAGAGATACAGAAGTTTATCCGGAGAATATCCCTTTGGATATTGTTTATGAGGATAATGATTTGTTGGTGGTTAACAAACCTGCAGGAATGGTGGTTCACCCTGGATTTAACAATTACACGGGAACATTGGTGAATGCATTGGCCTACCATTTTGAAAATTTACCACAATTACCGGGAAATGACGGCCGACCAGGTTTGGTGCACCGCATTGATAAGGATACCTCTGGCTTGTTGTTGATCAGTAAGAACGAAATCACGATGACTAAACTGGCGAAACAGTTTTTTGACCATAGCATCACACGTAAATATATTGCTCTGGCCTGGGGTGATATTGAAGAAAATGGTACCGTTACCGGATATATTGGTCGCAGTCTGAAGAACAGAATTGTGATGGATGTATATGATGATGAAGAAAAAGGTAAATGGTCTGTGACACATTATTCGGTTTTGGAGCGTTTAGGTTATGTAACCCTAATCAGTTGTCAGTTAGAAACTGGTCGTACACACCAAATCAGAGCACATATGCAACACATCGGACATCCTTTATTTAATGATACCAATTACGGTGGTGATAAAATATTAAAAGGGACGACTTTCAATAAATATAAGCAGTTTGTACAGAATTGCTTTAATATGATTCCTCGTCAGGCTTTACATGCACAGACATTAGGTTTCATTCATCCTACAACTCAGGAGTATATGGAATTTGAGGCACCTTTGCCAACTGATTTTGATTCGGTATTGAACAAGTGGAGAAACTATATTGTGGAGCCTTCGTAAATGCAGCGAGAATATATTTTACATAATGGCGAGTTCGTAGCGACAGACCAGCCAGTTTTTGGCCTGGAAAACCGGGCCTTCAGGTATGGTGATGGCCTGTTTGAGTCAATGCGCATGAACAATGGGAAGCTTAAATTTGCAGAATTACATGCAGATCGCCTGAAAGCTGGTATGAAAGCGCTGAAGATGGATGGTGCTGAACTGATGGATGAATATTTTCTGAAGCAAAAAACAGCGGAGCTCTGTAAGCGAAACAGATTGAAGGATAATGTAAGATTCCGTCTGTCTGTTTATAGGGCCGGAGCAGGTTTGTATACTCCGGATAGCAATAAATCCAGCTACGTTCTGGAAGCATCTTCACTTCCCCAAAGTACTTACGAACTCAATAAAAAAGGGCTTATTGTTGACGTTTATGATGAAATTACCAAGCCTGTAAATAAGCTTTCTAATTATAAAACCACCAATTCTTTACTGTTTGTAATGGCTGGTTTGTATAAAAAGCAATATAATTTGGATGAAGCTTTTATCCTGAATCAGCAGGGCTTTCTTTGCGAAAGCATCAGTTCCAATATTTTTGTGGTGTATGATAAACAGATTTATACACCGGCCTTATCTGAAGGATGTATTGCCGGAGTGATGCGTAATGTCGTGATGGGAATGGCTAAAAGCCATAATATCCCATTAACCGAAGCACAGATTAACCCGGAAGTGTTGAATGCAGCTGAAGAAGTCTTCATCACAAATGCAACCGGAGGGATCAGGTGGGTAATGGGTTATGGCAGAAAACGTTATTTTAATGAAATCTCAAAATACCTGAGTGCCAGGTTGAATGAAATGTAAAAAAGAATTTTTAAGGGGCTTACAATCGTATACCCCTTAAAAATTCTGCTACAGTCATTCGTTTTTTACCCTCATATTGAAGATCAGTTAATTTTATATAACCGTCTTTAGCTGCAAATTTCAAATAGGTTTTTCCGTCAGAAAGGAATTTCCCTGTTTCGATTTCCGGGCTTTCATTTTCCAATTCCGCTTTGAATATTTTCAGGTTTTTATCTCCGAGTTTTGTGTAAGCAGTAGGATATGGGCTTAATCCCCGGATTAAATTATAAACCGACTTTGCAGATTGATTCCAGTCGATCAGACAATTTTCTTTAAATATCTTTGGCGCATGTTTCAGTAAATCAGTTTGAATCTGCGGCTGTTCTGTATAATTTCCTTGTTCAATTGCTTTTACGGTCTTTACCAGCAGGCCTGCGCCTACATTCATGAGCTGATCATGCAATTCTCCTGCAGTTTCATCATCGCCAATGGCAACGCGCTCAGAGAAGATGACATCACCTGTGTCAATTTCATGCTTCAGGAAAAAAGTAGTCACACCACTTTCTTTTTCTCCATTAATAATGGCATGATTGATCGGAGCAGCACCACGGTATTGCGGCAGTAAAGAGGCATGAAGGTTAATGGTTCCTTTGGCAGGCATGTTCCATACGATTTCCGGCAACATACGGAAGGCAACCACTACTTGTAAATCTGCTTGTAAATCTTTGAGCTCCTGAATAAATTCAGGGTCTTTCAGCTTTAAAGGTTGTAATACTTTTAATCCTTTGGCTACAGCATATTGTTTTACGGCACTTTCCTGGAGCTTCTGACCTCTTCCTGCAGGCTTGTCGGCGGCAGTAACCACCCCCACAACATTAAATCCTGCTTCTACTAAAGCATTTAAAGAAGCTACGGCAAAATCGGGCGTACCCATAAAAACTAATCTCATTGTCCATTGTTTTAGAGGACAAAAATAACAAATAATCTTAGGCTTATTTTATTCAATTGTATGGTTGAGACTCTGGAAGAACTTAAATCAAGTGGCTTGGTGTACGTAACAGACGCTAAACCTGGAATATACAGGAAAGGAAAGCCCGGAAATTTTCATTATGTAGACAAAGCTGGACAGCAGATCAGGGAGCTGGCTGATCTGGAAAGGATTCGAGCTCTGGTATTGCCTCCGGCATGGACAAGTGTTTGGATTTCGCCGAGGAAGAATGGGTATCTGCAGGCTACCGGTATAGACCAGGCAGGAAGAAAGCAATACAGGTACCATAGTGACTGGACTTCAAGACGTGCTGACCGCAAGTATTTCAGGCTATATGATTTTGGAAAAGCATTGCCAGCTGCCCGAAAAAAAATTGCCAGAGATTTGAAACGGAAAGATTTGGATGAAAGAAAAGTACTGGCCATTTGCATGCAGTTGCTGTTGAAAACGTTGATTCGGGTTGGAAATTCCAGTTATCAGCAGCTTTATGGTAGTTATGGCCTAAGTACGCTGAGGAATAAACACGTGAAAATTAATGGAAACCGCGTAATGCTGAGCTTTATCGGGAAAAAAGGGGTGCATCAGGAATTGACTTTAACGGATAAAACCTTGGCCAGAATGCTACAAAAGTGCAAAGACATGCCTGGACAGGATTTGTTTCAATATCAGATGCAAGGGAATGAGCGTCATTCAATTGATTCGGGAATGATCAATAATTACATCAGGGAGATTACAGGAGATGATTTTACAGCTAAGGATTTCCGCACCTGGGGTGGAACATTGGAAGCCATGCGGCAATTGGCGGTTTGCGGCGCTAAAGAAGAGGTAGAGGCGAATTCGAAAAAAAAGGTGATTGTTGCGGTATTGGATTGTGTAGCAGCAAAACTTGGAAATACAAGAGCGGTTTGCAAGAGTGCTTATGTTTATCCGCTTTTACTGGAAGCTTTTGAAAATGATCAGCTTGGAAAATATTTAAAAAAGATCGATGTGGCGCAGCTCGACACTGCTGCAGGATTAGCCATACAGGAAAAGGTAATGATGCAATTTTTAAAAGCGATGAAAAAAAACAGGCCATGAAGGGTCAGTTCTGGCCTGTAGTTGATGTCATTATTCTTTTGCTGCTTTTTTTATCGGATGAACAGGTTGCTCGCCTTCCTCTCTCTGTTTAGCAGGATTTTTAAAATCTGCCTCTTCTTTTTGATAATCCAGATCTTCCGGTTTCTTTACAGCTTTATCACCTTCAGGAACTTTATCTTTTGGAATTTCTTCTTCGTAATTGCTACCTGGTTTATCACTTTTCTTTTTGATTTCGTTATTCATCATCGGGTGGTTTAAAGAGATACAGTGCTGATATTCATCATCGTATATGTCTTAAAAAGCTTGATGATGTTAAGGATATAACAAGTATTTCTTGCGCATTGTTTTATATCGGCTTAAGCCTGGTTCCCAGCTGGCACGGATTTCTTTTTCAGATTTTCCAGCTATGATTTGTTTTCTGAGGCTTGCATCACCTGCTAGTTTATCAAAATTATTCATTTGATTGCTCAGTTTATAATTGAAGAAATCAGCTTTATTAGGCGAAGCTTCGTATAATTCAATGATCCAGTTTAAATTTAATATTTTGGCGCTGCGGATTTTTTCAGTGTCGTAGTTCCTCAGGTCTAATCCAAAGCAGAGCTTATTTTGAAAAATTGGGCTCTCTGCCATTCCTTTTATACTTTTTGGCGTAAAGCTGAAGTTGTATTTCCCTTTTAAAGCCGGTGCACCGATGATCGTAAATGGAAACTGAGTACCTCTTCCATGGTTTAAATAGGTGCCTTCAAACAGGCAGGTAGTTGGGTAAAGTAAAATAGATTGTGCAGTATTCAGGTTCGGTGATGGTTTTACCGGAAGTTCATAAGGGAGGTCATGCTGGTAATTGGCCACTTTAATGATTTTGATTTTGCATTTTAGTTTGTTTTTCAACCAGCCTTCTCCGTTTAGCATTTGCGCATATTCTCCAACGGTTAGTCCGTGTACAATCGGAATAGGCTGCAGGCCGATACCTGAAGCTAATTTTGGGTCAAGAATAGGGCCGTCGATATAGAAACCATTAGGGTTAGGGCGGTCCAGGATCAACACTTCTTTATTTTGTGCCGCGCAGGCTTCCATTACATGTTGTAAAGTATTGATATAGGTATAAAATCGAACACCGACATCCTGAATGTCAAAAACCATCACATCTACATCTGCCAGTTCCTCTTTACTTGGACTAGCATTTTTACCATATAATGAAACGGCTTTGATGCCGGTTTTTGCATCTATAGCATCATTAACATGGATACCAGCGCTGGCATTTCCTCTGAATCCATGTTCCGGACCGAATATTTTTACAATGTTAACACCTAGTTTCAACAGACTATCTACTGTTGTTTCTTTTCCAATAATGGAGGTTGGGTTAACCACCATGCCCACACGTTTACCTTGCAGGTAAGGTAAATATTTTTCAGTTTGTTCTGCTCCCGTACGAAGTTCGTTATCCTGAACTTTTCCTTTTTGAACTGGTTTTTCTTTAACTTTCTTTTCCGTTGCTTTCAGTACAATAGCTGTTGGAGTGGGAGTACTATGGCCTGCCGCACAAGCCGCTAAGTTTAGGCTTAAGCCTGCAAGTAAAAGAAAGGAGGAAGGGGATGTTTTCATTGGGAGTAATTTTTGATTTCTTTGTTCTAGGAGGATAAAGATAGGAAAATTGACTAAGGATACTGAGGTGTCTTGATGGCAAAATGTATAGATGTCAATTTCATAAAGATATAAATCATTCTTTGAATAAAGATGTTGATATATGTCTACATCTTGATGTTTAGATATCTTTGTGTGTTTGTTCTGCCAAATCCAGCTCTATATAGCGCTTAAGACTGATACATTGAATTGTTTATATCAAGATATCTCTCTTGTTTGACAGTCAGATATCTTTGCTGTATTTAAAGACGAGAAATTCACATAATATTTGCAACTTTATCGCTGTAAAAATGCAGTAGGCGTATTTTTGCTAAGTCACTATTTATAGCAAAAGTTTGAACATAGAATATTTCATAGCGAGGCGTATAGCCATTAAATCTGAGCGTACTTTTTCCAAGCTGATTGTTCGCATTGCAATTGCAGGTGTAATGCTCAGTTTAGCAGTGATGATGCTTTCGGTAGCGATCATCAAAGGATTTAAAAGAGAGATACAGGAAAAAGTGAGGGGCTACATCGGTGATGTGAGAATCTTTAAGTTTGACCTGAATAATTCTTTTGAGCAGACTCCTTTTGTTCCGGAAGCGGAAACACTCGCGCATTTAAAGTCGAATCCAAATATCGCATTTTATCAATCATATGCCACTAAACCTGCTATCATCTCTGTGAATGATGAAGTAGAGGGAATAAATTTCAAAGGAATCGATAAAGATTTTAATTGGGATTATATCAGGAATCACCTGGTTAGTGGCAAGGTGATCAATTTCGCTGACAGTGCCCAGGCCATGAAAGAAATTATGATTTCCCAGTTTACTGCAAACCGATTGAAATTGAAAACTGGTGATGATTTTATCATGTACTTTGTCCAGGATCCACCCAGAAACCGGAAATTTAAGATTGTAGGGATTTATGATGTGGGTGTAGAGGAAATCGATAAGGGTTTTGTTCTGGGCGACCTGAATGTGGTTCGTCGGTTGAACAATTGGGCTCCCAACGAAATTGGTGGATTGGAAATCAGAATTAAAGATTTTTCTAAGCTAAAGGAAGTGTCGACTGGAATATATGATAATCTGGAAGTGAACCTCAGGTCTGAATCCGTTTCTGAATTCTTTCCTGCAATCTTTACCTGGTTATCCTTACTGGATGTCAATACACGGGTTTTACTGATTCTGATGATGATTGTAGGGGTGATCAATATGATTACGGCCCTGCTGATCATGATTCTTGAGCGTACAAATATGATCGGGATGATGAAGGCTTTTGGAATGACAGATTTTAGTGTCATCAAAATTTTCCTGTACAATGCCATTTATCTGGTTGGTATTGGTTTGCTTCTGGGCAACATTCTAGGACTGGGGCTGGGCCTTATCCAGAATTATACACATGTATTTAAACTAGACCAGGGTTCTTACTATCTGTCTTATGTGCCTGTCGATCTTCATGTTGTAGATGTGTTGCTGTTGAATGTTGGGATTGTAGTGATCTGTTTTGTGGTACTGATTATTCCTTCTTTATTGGTGAGTAAGATTTCGCCTCTAAAAGCAATCAGGTTTAAATAGTAGTAAACTGGAAGGATTAAATATATCATTTTGGGCTCTTTAGGGCCCGCTATAAAGGGAAATTGAAAATATGAAAGCAACAGTAAAAGAGAAGAAATCTAGCGTTTTTAGTCTGCTGAAGCCCTATCGAGGAATGATTTATTTGCTGATCTTCCTGGCATTGCTAAGTAATGGGGTCAACTTAATGTTGCCTAAGTTAATTGCAAATGGCATAGATGCTTATACCAATGGTACTTTTCAGATTGAACCGGTGCTGATTGAGTTTTCCGGAGCGATCCTGCTGATTTTTATTTTCACTTATTTACAGAGCATTGTACAGACTTATGCTTCTGAAAAGGTAGCCAGAGACCTTAGGACACAGCTTTCCGACCAGATTTCCCGTCAAAGTCATGCTTACATAGAAAAGGCAAATCCTTCTAAATTGCTCACCAATCTGACGACTGATGTTGATGCGATTAAATCTTTCGTTTCCCAGGCCATTGTTTCAATTGCCTCTTCAATTTTCCTGATTATAGGAGCCAGTATTTTGTTATTGGGGCTAAACTGGCGATTGGCTTTGGCAGTAATTGCCATTGTACCCATCATTGGAACTGCCTTTTATCTGGTATTGAATAAAGTGAAGCCTTTGTTTAAGAAAAGCAGAGAGGTGATCGATTGGCTCAACAAGGTCATCAACGAAAGTATATTAGGTGCTGCATTGATTCGTGTGATCAACTCCCAGCAACTAGAGTATAGTAAATTTTTATCGGCTAATTCTCAGGCAAGGGATCTTGGATTAGCGATTTTGAACTTGTTTGCAGGTTTAATTCCACTGATCATTTTTGTGGCTAATATGGCTGGCTTAACAATTCTGGCTTTAGGTGGTCATTTTGTAATACAGGGTACCATGTCGTTGGGAGAGTTTGCGGCCTTCAATAGTTACCTGAGCTTATTGATTTTCCCTATTCTGGTGATTGGTTTTATGAGTAATGTGATTGCTCAGGCTACGACCTCCTATAAACGCATTGAAGGGGTATTGAACCTCCAGGAAAAGCCTGCAAGTGGCAAAATCACCGAATTGTTAAAAGGAGCAATTGAGTTAACAGGCGTTTCGGTGTCTTATGGACAAAAACCAGCTTTAAAAAACATCTCTTTCGCTTTGGAAGCGGGTTCAAAAACTGCGATTATTGGTCCAACTGCGGCAGGGAAGTCCCAATTGTTATACATCCTTACCGGCTTGATTCCTCCAGATACGGGGAAGGTTCAGTTCGATGGACATGATATTCAGGATTATGATCCTGAAGCTTTTCACCAACAGGTAGGCTTTGTATTTCAGGACAGCATCATATTTAATATGAGTATCCGGGAGAATATTGCATTTAACGATACGGTAACGGATCAATCGCTGGAAAAAGCGATTGCTACGGCTGAATTACATGATTTCATCAATGCATTACCGGAGCAGTTGAATACTATTGTTTCTGAGCGGGGATCTAATCTTTCCGGCGGACAAAAGCAGCGCATTATGCTGGCCAGGGCATTGGCGGTAAATCCTAAAGTGTTATTACTTGATGATTTCACTTCCCGTGTAGATCAGCATACCGAAAAGAGAATTTTAGAAAATGTGCAGCAAAATTATCCTGGCATCACTCTTTTATCTGTTACGCAGAAAATCGCTGCTGTAGCGCATTACGATAAGGTAATTGTATTGATGCAAGGCGAGATCGTAGCACAGGGGAAACATGTGGAACTGATGAAAACCAGTCCGGAGTATGTTCAGATTTTTAACTCACAACAGAGTACCAGCAATTATGAATTACAATCTTAATTTTGTAGTATTTTGTATTCAATTGATTTATTGGAGAAACCGCTTCAAATTGCTCCCAGCCCTTCGCCACTTTAAAAAGCCCCCTTCGCGCCGATCCAAATTGCCCCCCTTAAAACCGCAGATTCGTTTGTGCTGAGTGGTTTGGAGGAATATGTTGTTGTTTAGCTTTTAACCGAACAAAAACTGCTGGTTATAATATAAATACCCTTGATAGTCAGGGTTTACTGACGGTTAGGAGTAATGAAAAAAGTCTACTTTTTAATGGGTTTAATATATACACCACCTTTATCGATCACTTCAGTTCGCCGCGGATCCATTAGTAACACCTGGCTTATTTTCATAGCCTTACCACTGGGTTCGATAATGAAATAGGAAGTGATCTTGCTTTTATCTGTTATCTTGTTGACAACAATAGATAAAAGATCAGTGATTGATACAGTTTTTATTTTTTTGAATTCATCCAGAGTAATGGCTTTACTCTTTGCGAATTTCGATTTTTCAAAATTTATGTTACTTCCCCCTAAATTACACTTACATGGTATGTAGTAAGAGATACCATACGCTAATGAATCTTTAAAAACCATACGGTCTTTAATTGCTACTGCAGCAGTATCAAGGTAGTAGTAGACTGAGTCTTTTTCCTTTTTATTGATTTGACCTTCGCAATCTTGGTTTGTAAGGAATAAAATTCCTAATAAGTAAATTAAAATTCTCATATTCTTTGGTTTTTATTGGCAGTCAGTTTTTGGTTGGTTTTTAATTGAATTTAAATTATTTTAATGAAAGATGTTTAATTCGGTCTTATTAATGTTGTATTTGACTAGTATTGCATCGTATGTATTTTTGATATTGTTGATGAAATTTTGAGAAATACCAGGCTCATAATTATCAAGGCTATAAATCATTGCCATTGCTAATTGTGTATCCAATTTTCACCTGAAAAACGGCTCTGTCAACATTAATATTTATATATGCATTTAAGTTTCGTGAACAACAGTTGTAGCCATCATTAGGCTTGAACTTTTACCAATACCTACTCAGAAGTGATCATCGAACAAAAAGCTTCTCCTTCAAGTGTTCCAATCAGTGTAAAAGTAGATTCAGTAAATGCCAAAGTGCAGGAGTTGGACTTTCCTGATCTCAATGATCATTTTACTTTCTGGCTGCGGAATGTTCGGAAAGGGTTTTAAATCAAGTAAATATTCAAAGCTGGAGACTAAAACTGAAAGCCGGCGGGATTCGGCAGGATTGATCATCGATAGCTGAGTGACGACCATTAAATAGAAGTTAGATACTTAAATCGGAATCTAGGAAGAATGAAGATAAGAAATCATCTGGATCCTCAGGAGTTCAGAAGGAGCCGGTGAGCTTGTTTTGCTGCGGAGTTGGATTGATAATTTTGATCGTTATATTTGTCTTCTTCAAATATTGGTGGAGGAACAGTATACATATCTAGCTTCATTATTTTATTCTTTTTACTACCAATATGCTACAAAAAATATATTCATTAAATACAAGTAACTTAAGGTCAGTTGCTTAACTGTTTTTTCTGCAATTATGAATTACAATCTTAATCAGCATACTGGCCAGGAAGAAAAGAAATCAACTTTTCAGGCATTAAAAAAACTGATTCAATTAATTTCTGAGGAGAAGAAAAATCTTTGGATTGCATCAGGGATTATTCTTTTGAACTCTTCTTTATTATTGTTGGGGCCATTATTGGTTGGACATACCATTGATGCTTACGTACGTACGAAAGATTATCATGGTGTATTGGTCTTTACAGGAATTCTGTTTGGGATGTATTTTCTTGCTCTTTGCACAGGATACCTGCAAACAAAACTGATGGGAGGCGTGGGGCAAAGAATGTTGTATACGCTGAGAAATGCAGTTTTTAATAAGCTTCAGGAGCTTCCGGTAGCTTTTTTTAATGAAAATAAGGCTGGAGATCTGATTTCCAGAGTGAATAATGATACGGATAAAATCAATCAGTTTTTCTCACAATCCCTGATGCAGTTTATTGGCAGTATCGTAACGATGACTGGTGCAGGTATCTTCTTATTGATGATCAATTTTGAGCTCGGTGCTGCAGCGCTGGTTCCGGCATTGTTGATTCTAATTTTTACTGCTTTAGTATCTCCATGGGTGAAAAGAAGAAATGCATCCAACCTTAAAAGCGTTGGGGGAATGAGTGCGGAGATTCAGGAAAGTCTGAATAATTTTAAGGTGATCATTGCCTTCAATAGAAGGGATTATTTTCGAAAAAGATTTGATGAGGCAAACCGTCAGAATTATAAAACCGCGATAGCTGCCGGCCTGGCCAATAATATTTTAATGCCGGTGTATGGTTTGTTGTCTAGCATGGCACAATTGATTGTATTGTTATTTGGAATTTACCTGATTGCACAGGGACAATTTACTATCGGATTATTGGTGAGTTATTTTTCCTACACGACCAATTTCTACAATCCATTAAGGCAATTGGCGGCTTTATGGGCCAATTTCCAGGTGGCAATGGCAGGATGGGACAGGATTTCACAGATTTTATCTATGAAAAATGACCTGCAACAGCTGGAAGAAAGTAAGCTAAGTTCTAAGGCATTACTGGAATTCAGAAATGTGCATTTCTCTTATACTGCAGATCAGGAAATTTTGCACAACATCAGTTTTAGTCTGGAAAAAGGAAAGACTTATGCCTTGATTGGCCCTACGGGCGGTGGTAAAACAACCACGGCATCTTTAATTGCCCGTTTGTATGATGCTACCGAAGGAACAGTTTTATTGAGCGGGAAAGACATTCGTTCCTATACCCATGAGGAACGTGCGGCTAAGATTGGATTTATCCTGCAAGAGCCATTCCTGTTTACCGGGACGGTACGGGATAATATCTTATATGGCAATAGCAGGTATAAGGATTATTCCAATGAACAATTGGAAGAAGTGATCAGGAAAGCGAACCTGGATGCTTTACTGGCCATTTTTGAAGAGGGGCTGGAAACTGCTGTGACTTCAGGTTCTGATAATATTAGTTTAGGTCAGAAGCAATTGATTGCTTTTATGAGGGCCGTTTTAAGGAATCCGGAATTGCTGATCCTCGATGAGGCCACTGCAAATATTGATACAATTACCGAACAATTACTCAGTACGATTCTAAAAAAATTACCTAAAGAGACGACATTGGTGATTATTGCGCACCGGCTCAATACCATCGAGAATGCAGATGAGATTTTCTTCGTGAATTCCGGAGAAGTGACGCGTGCCGGTACGCTTGATCATGCCATGGATCTGTTGCTGAAAGGTAAGCGGAAAAGTTAGGGGAGTTCTGGATTAATATCCTTTTTCCTGTATTTTTTTTGCCAATTGTTCACCTAATTTCATGCCCCATTGCTGACCGGCGGCCATAGAATCCTGTAGGATAAATGGTGTTTTTTGTGCAAATTTCTTTCCTGTAGGTGTGTTGTAGAACTTTGTGATGTCTTTTACTTCAGCTTCAGTGATGTATTTTTGATAGATTGGGTATAGCAATTCAAACAGATCTTCCTGAGCAGATTGAATAAAGATAGCCTCAAATTCTTGCCAGAAGGCGTCGGGAACTTCGCTTTTTTGAGATTTAAGCATCTTTATGGTTTGCACGATCGCCACTTTGTAGGATTGTGTAGAACCGGATACTTCCATCATTTCTTTTAGACTTGCTTTATAAGAATTGTTATCCTGTCCAAAGGAAAACATGCTGGTGCTAAGTAATAAAGTCAGGATAAGAATGGTCTTTTTTATCGTAGTTGTTTTGTTTTTCATCTTTCAAATTAAGGGGAATAATCTGATATTTTCATTAAAATATTGTGGAATTTTAAAAGGCTACAGACCTCAATTAAATATTACGTAAATTTGCAGCATTATAATATTAATAGAGAAACTGTGTCATTAGAGAAATTAAAACTAAGCAAGCAACTGGTATCCGCAATGACTGATGCCGGATATATATCTGCGAAAGAGATTCAGGCAAAAACAATGTCAAGAATTCTTGGCGGACAAGATATTGTTGCTGTTGGTCCTGAAGGTTCAGGAAAAACGACGAACTATGTGCTTGGGGTCCTAATGCGCCTGAAATACAGCACAGATGAAGCGCCAAAAGTGCTGATCCTTGTTCCTTCAAAGGAAAAGGTATTAGAGGTGATAGAGGAATTTGAGAAGTTAAATAAAAATAAAAACCTCCGTATTATGGGATTATACGGAACCGGTGGTACAGAGCAGGATGTATTGGATCTGGTAGATGGAGTGGATATTGTAGTGGCATTGCCAACAAGAGCAAGAGCCATTTACCTAAAACTAGGTTTAAACCTGAGCAAATTGCAAATGTTCATCGTTGACGATGCAGAAGTAATTGTAAAACAAGGCATGCAACTTCCGGTTTGCGAACTGGCAAGAAGTGCAGGTAAATGTCAGCATTTGATCTTTACTACTGTTGTTCATGAAAAATTGAACAATATGATTGATCAGTTCCTACATTTTCCAACTACTTTAGAAGTAGAAGACCTTGGTGAAAATCAGGCAAGTACCCATGATCTGATTTTATATCAGGTTCCTAACCATAAAACCAAAGTGAATCTGCTCAACTTGTTATTGAGAGATGATGAGGTGTTTGATAAAGTTGTCGTATTTGTAAATTCACGTCTGACAGCCCAGAAGTTGGCTCAAAGCTTGCATTCGGCAAGGCCAGGTGCGATTTCCGTACTGAATCCTTTGTTTTTTGATGAGGATGGCTTTGACCATATTGAAGATTTTAAGGAAATTCCTGAAGCAAGGGTATTGATTGTTGCTAATGAAGGTTCCAATAACCTGGACCTTTCAGGTATTCCTTTTATTTTCCATTTTGAAGTTCCTGAGCAAAAGGAAATTTTCCTGAGCAGAATCCTGAAAACTGCTGAAGAAGAAGTAGTAGCCATTACTTTTGCCAGCGATATGGAATTGGTAGAAGTGAAAAAAATAGAGCAGTCAATTGGTAAAAAACTGACAGTTATGGATTTGCCTGAAGATCTGGTGATTGATAAGGTGCAAAAAAATAAGACTGAAGCTTTTGATAAAAGCAGAATCGTTAAAGTAAAGCATGATGCTCCTGCCGGTGGTGGTGCATTCCATGACAAGAAAGAAAGTAACTCAAAAGATTATAACTATGGCATCGGCCAGAAGGCAAAGATGACCATGAAAAAGAAACACAGCTAGTTTTATAGCCTGTTATCATGATATAGCCCATTTTCAAATCAGATTTGAAAATGGGCTATTTTATTTATTAAGGACTCTTCCGGATTAAGGATACTTGATCAGCTTATACTTTTTTAGCTTCATTCCAGTAAACATCCATCTCCGCAAGGGTCATATCCTGTAATGCTTTGCCATTTTCTTTGGCTTTACTTTCCAGATACTGGAACCGCTTGATGAATTTTTTATTGGTTTTCTCTAATGCATTTTCTGGATTGATGTTAATGAAACGTGCATAGTTGATCAAAGAAAACAGGAGATCTCCAAATTCTTCTTCCGCTTTTTCCACATCTATCGCTTCATGGTCTTTGGTATTGTATTCCTTTTTAAACTCCTCAAGTTCTTCTTCTACTTTTTCCCAGACCTGGGTTTTATCATCCCAGTCGAAACCTACTCCTCTGGCTTTTTCCTGAATTCTACTGGCTTTAACCAGGGATGGTAAGCCGGCCGGAACGCCTGCCAACACAGATTTATTACCTTCTTTTAGCTTAATTTGCTCCCAGTTGCGTTTCACATCCTGTTCGTCTTTTACTTCTACATCACCATAGATGTGAGGATGACGGTTGATGAGTTTATCACAAACACTGTTGAGTACGTCAACTATGGTAAAGTCATTGGTTTCGGAAGCGATTCTGGCGTAAAAAACCAGGTGCATCATCACATCTCCAAGTTCTTTTTTTACCTCTTCCAGATCACCGTCAAGAATGGCATCAGACAGTTCATAGGTTTCTTCAATAGTGAGGTGACGGAGGGTTTCCATGGTCTGTTTTTTATCCCATGGACAATCCGTACGGAGGGTATCTAATACAGTTAACAGCCTTTGAAAAGCGCTTGCTGGATCAGCAGCGGTGGATGGGGCAATATGATTGGGCATTGTGTTGTGTTTTATTTAATGACGTTAAAGGTAATCATCATTGTGGTTAAAAAGAGAACAACCAGGCCAGATAAGAAGAGTATATCCGCGGTTTTTTCCAGTCGATCGTGCTGTCCTTTTATTTTCCCCATGGAGATAAAAGAAAGAATACAGCTGGTCATGAACAATAGAATGGCCAAAGCAGTAGTCTCATCTATTAAAGTAACATCCTGCATTTTAGAGACTTTAATGGAGGTCAGTACGATAAAGCAAAGCCCTAAAAGATTGGCAGAAGTGTTCAGGATATGTGGTGATCGGTTTTCTTTCATGCGATAATTTCCGGAGATATGGTTATTCTTGTTCTTCTAATTTGATGTTCTTACTTAAGCGATAAACCTTTCTTTTCTTTTCAGGTTTCTCTTCACCACCAAGCAGAATTCCCCAGGGTTTTAAAGAATCTATACGATCAAAAATGATTTTCAGCATGGCGAGGTATGGGATGCATAGGAACATTCCTGAAATGCCCCAGACCATTTCACCGACTACGATCCCAATAAAGGCAAATAAAGCATTGATCTTTACTTTAGAGCCCACGACCAGCGGCATTAATATGTTTCCATCTACCGCATGGACGGCAATGAAGGCAATGATCACCAGCAAGACCTTTGCAGCACCTGCAGTGGCAAAAGTGATCAGTACACTGATGAGTAAAGCACTGAATATCCCGATATAAGGAATGATGTTAAATATTCCAGTGATTAAGCCCAGTAGAACTGCATATTTCACCCCAAGTATCCAAAGTACCAGCATCATTAAACTGGTCACAATTACCATTTGGAGGAATAATCCGGTGATGTATTTCTTAATGATGTATTGAATTTGTCGGACAATTTCACTTACCTTTTCTGTATGTTGTTCTTCAAATACAGCCGTTAAAAAGCTAAACAATACTTTTCTGTAGTTGAGCAGGAAAAATGTAAACAGCAATAGGAAAAAGAGGAATAAGAGAGAGGTGGACAGCGTAAGTAAGGTAGCGCCAACAAATACTGCGCTGGTAGATAATGCTTTTGAAGCTACTTCTTTCACATATTCAATCTGTTTTTGGGCATTCACACCAAAATTAGCGGCGATCCATTGCTGTAGTTCATGAAAAGAGGTTTCTCCCTGATGTTTCAATAGGGGCCAGTCTTGCCATAGGTCAGTCAGTTGGTTGACCAGGAAAAAGAGGATACTACTAATCACTGCGATCATCAGGATCACTGAGATGATAGAGGCCATACTTCTTTTGAGACGGCATTTCTGTTCCAGGAAATTAGCCAGTGGCAATAATAAAATGGCCAATAAAAAAGACGTGAGTAAAGGAGCAAGGATGGTCTGTCCCAATATGGCGAGGTAACCTAATGAAATAATGGAGAACAGGACTATTGCTAATTTTGCATTAAATGGTTGGGTGGAGCTGTTCTTCATGGTGGATTTCTTATCTTAATAGCCTTGTAATTTAATCATTTACTCACAAAGACAAATGCCTTGCCAAATTTTCTCCGGCAAGGCATTTATGAATAGCTTTGTTTTTATTTCCAGCTGCTTGCCTCATCTAAAATGGCGATGTCTTCTACATTCAGTTTCATCAGGGCTGCCTTTTTCAGGTCTTCCAATTGAGAAAGACTGGTTACACTGGCAATTGGAGCGGTTATCGTAGGTCGGGCAATCAGCCAGGCCAATGATACACTTGCCGGCGTGGCATTATATTGCTCGGATACTTCATCCAATGCTTTCAGGATTTTAAAGCCACGCTCATTCATGTATTTCTGAATGCCAGCGCCACGTTGACTTTTACTTAAATCCGTTTCAGAACGGTATTTCCCGCTGAGGAAACCACTGGCTAAGGCATAATAATTGATCACGGCCAGTTTGTGGTCGATTACCACCTGTTCCAGGTCTTTTTCATAGGCTTCCCTGGCATACAGATTATATTCCGGCTGAAAGGTCTGGTATTTAGGAAGGCTTAGTTTTTGAGCAATCTCCAAGGCTTCTTTTAAACGTACTCCTGTGTAATTTGAAGCGCCAATCCAGCGGATTTTCCCTGCCCTGATCAATTCATCATAAGCCTCCAGCGTTTCGGCAATCGGTGTATTTGGATCGTCGTAATGGCTTTGATAAAGGTCGATATAGTCTGTTTTTAGTCTTTTTAAGGAGGCATCTACGCCTTCAAGGATGGTCTTTTTAGAAAGTGATTTCCCATGACCCATATCGCCACCTACTTTAGTTGCAATGATGACCTCGTTACGATTTTTGCGTTGTTGCATCCAGTTGCCGATAATCGTTTCAGATTCTCCGCCGGTATTGCCCGGATTCCATCTGGAATATACATCTGCGGTATCGATAAAGTTGAATCCAGCTCCCCTAAAACCATCTAATATTTCAAAAGATTTGGCTTCGTTTATGGTCCAGCCAAAAACATTTCCACCAAAAGTGATCGGGTATACAAATAAATCGGAGTTGCCTAGTTTTCTTTTTTCCATTGCCAGCTATCTGTTGTTTTAATTGTTTGTTGAAGGTCCTTGATGAGTATTAAGGACGAATCTATTTAACAACGATTAAGGCTTCTTTGTTGTTAAATAGATTGTTCAGTCATGGAAAATGACATTAATTACAACTTTGTCCCTCTTAGCATTTCCCTTTTACCCGGAGCACCAGGTAACTTTTCTATGGTAAAACCATTACTTTTCAAGGCTCGTTTTAATTTTCCGGTGATGGCATAGGTTACGAAAGTTCCGCCTGATTTCAGGAAGCTGCAGGTATGGGCAATGATTTCATCCGACCACATTTCAGGTTGATGTTGTACAGAAAAGGCATCATAGTAAATCAGATCAAAGCTTGCAGGTCCCTGAAACTGATCCAGTGTAGTATGTGGGATAAATAGCTCTTGTTCTGGAAATAGGCGGACTGGCGCTTTTAGGGCCTTCAAATAATTGTTTTCTAAACTATTCCAGATGTTCTCCGGGACATATTGTTGGTAGCCAGTTGATTTTAAGGCTTCCAGTTCTAATGGGAAAGCTTCCAGTCCGGTGTATTTAAGTTCCAGGTTTTGTGCTACTGCATGCTCCAGTGTGAGCAGGAAGTTGAGTCCTGTGCCAAATCCGACTTCCAGAATGGAGATGGCTTGCTGCTTTGTAGTGAGGTGCTTAAATCCGGCTTCAATAAATACATGTTTACTTTCTTGTAAAGCACCATGTTTAGAATGGTAATGTTCGCCAATCGTTTCGTTGAACAAGGTATTTGAGCCGTCGGCAGTTAAAGTTATGATGTTCATTTTTACAGATGAGCCAAAATTTATGGATCAGTCGCAAGATAATGCTTTTTAAATTTGCTGTTGAGGCTTTTGTGAAACTTAAGAAGCTTTGTGTAGCTTTAAGGAAGAATTATAATATGGATATAGAAAACTTTAGAGCATATAACCTCAGTTTAAAAGGGACCACCGAGGGGATGAAATGGGACCACCTTTGCTTTATGATTGCGGAAAAATTATTTGTGATCATTGATTTGGAACTGGGAAGCTTCTCTATTAAATGTGATCCTGAAGATTTTGATGCCCTGATAGGTCGACCGGGAATTCAACAGGCACCGCATATGGCGAAAAGACAATGGATCAAAGTGAGTGGATTAGAAGTGATGTCGGATGAGGAGTTAAAAGCCCGGATTGCAACCTCCAGAGCATTGATTATGGCAAAACTGAGCAAGAAATTACAGGCATTATATGTCTGATTATAAAAAAAAGCGCGGCTTCCATAGAGAGAAGACCGCGCTTTTTCATTGATTAATATCTTTATTACCACATTCTGATTCTATCCTCTGGTTTCTTGTATAGTTTATCACCAGGTTGAACATCAAAAGCTTTGTACCAGGCATCCATATTTACTGGTGCACCAATGGTTCTGTATGGACCAGGAGAGTGTGGATCTGTTTTGATCAGCTGTGCTGCGGTTTCATCCAAAATATTTCCTCTCCATACCTGAGCCCAGGATAAGAAGAAACGCTGGTCAGGAGTAAAGCCATCAATTTCATCTTCCGACTGTCCTTGTTTGGTTAATTTAAAGGCAGTATAAGCCGCATTCAAACCACCCAGATCGCCAATGTTTTCTCCCATAGTCAGTTTACCAATCACATGTATGGTATCCAGCACGGTATAAGCATCAAATTGTTCACCTAGGGCTTTGGTTTTTGCTTCAAATTTAACTTTGTCTTCTGGTGTCCACCAGTTGCGTAAGTTTCCATCTTTGTCGTATTGACTTCCGGAATCATCGAATCCATGAGACATCTCATGGCCGATTACCGCACCTATACCTCCGTAATTTACGGCATCATCCGCATTAGGATCGAAGAAAGGGAACTGAAGAATTCCAGCAGGGAAAACGATTTCATTCATCGTTGGACTATAATAAGCATTAACGGTAGGAGGTGTCATGCCGAAACGAGTACGATCTACTGGTTTCCCCAATTGGGTAACCATCTCATTATATCCCCATGCACCTGCATTGCGCAAGTTTTGGAAGTAAGTAGTACGGGTAATGGTTAAACCGGCATAATCTTTCCATTTATCGGGATAGCCGATTTTAGGAACGAAAGCGTTTAGTTTTTCCAGTGCTTTTCCTTTGGTTTCCGCACTCATCCAATCCAGACCATTGATTCTGATCTCAAATGCTTTTCTCAGATTGGAGATTAATTCTGTCATGCGAACTTTCGCATCCGGTTTAAAGTATTGGGCAACATATAATTGTCCGAGTAATTCACCAATGGTACCATCGGTTAGCTGCGACATTCTTTGCCATCTCGGGGTTTGTACTTTCTGACCAGTCTGTGCCTGGGTAAAAGCAAAAGCTGCATTTACAAAAGGACTACTTAGGTTAGATGCTGCTGATTTCAATACATTCCATTCCAGGTATGTCTTCCAATCAGCCACAGGAACAGTTTTTAACAACCCATCCAGGCTCACAAAGAATTTAGGGGAAGATACCAGAATGGTGTCTTGTCCGGTTACCTTAAATTTAGGAAGCATGGTTGCCCAGTTCAACTGTGGTGTCGTTTTACTAAATTCTGTAACAGTGAATTTATTATAGGTTTTATGTGGATCACGCATTTCCACTCTAGCCATTTGTGCTTCCGCTAATTGTTTTTCAATCGCCATCACGGTTGCGGCTTTTTTCTTTGCTTCAGCTGGAGTACTACCTGTTAAAGTAAAAAGGGTAGTCATGTATTTATCGTAAGCTTCTCTGATTTTTACACTTCTAGGATCATCTTTCAGGTAATAATCGCGGTCAGGTAAGGAAGTTCCTCCCTGTCCAAGTTGGGCCATATATTTATTGACATTTTTTCTATCCTGGCCAACGTAGAAGCTGAACATCGGTGAAGCCAGGCCAGTGGTTCTCAGGTAGGCTGCATGATCAAGAATACCTTGAAGGTCTTTGATCTGTTTAATTTTTTCCAGGTCGGCCTTAATTGGTGTATAGCCTAGTTTTTCAATAGTCAGACTGTCCATTGCCGCGGCATAAAAATCACCTACACGCCTTTTAACAGAACCTGCAGGAGCGGATTTGTCGGCTGCAGCGCTTTCTACCAGACCTTTTACGGCATTGATATTGAAGTCCCGGAGTGCATTAAAACTCCCCCAGCGTGTTTCTTTAGCGGGAACAGGGTTGTTTTTGATCCAGGTACCACTTGCATATTGGTAGAAATCATCACCAGGTTTAACGCTTAGATCCATGTTTGCAGGATCAATAAATTTCATTTGTGATTGAGCATTTGCAGTGTAGCTTGCAGCCAGAATCCCCAATGCAGCAAAATAGCTTTTCAGTTTAGTAGTCATAATCAGTTAGTTAATAGCAGATGGATATGACCGTAATTATCCCCATAACAATTATTGGCCCATCCATCGGATGATCAATGTAGGAAATCGCTGTAAATAAACCATATATCTACTAAAAATATTACTTATAGAACCAGTAATATAGCTTGGTTAAGCCTAGTTTTTTAATGATGCCCCCTGTAAACATAACTATCTTTATCGCTTTCATAACCTGGGTATTTATATCTATTTAACATATTTTAACATATTTTATTGTGTGCTGCTAAAATTTTATGATATAAAATACTTCTGAAAGGATGTTTTAGGATGTCTTTTTTATACGTTGACGCTGACCGATATAAAGGCCTAAAACTACGAGAATGGTTCCGCAAACTGTGTACCAGGTGATGGGTTCATCCATCAGCCACCAGGCATAAAAGAAACCAAACAAAGGACATAGGAATAGCCATAGAGAGGCTTTTACGGTATCGAGTTTGAGTAAAAAGAACCAGCAGATCAGTCCGGTGACGGATACGGCTAGACTGAGCCATAAAACGGAATACCAAAAGATCGCATCAGGTTGAAAAGAATCGAAATTGCCAAAAACAGCAGTCACAGGTAGCAAAAAGAATCCGCCTAGTGTCACTTGCCATCCGTTGATCAATAGATTTGGTAAAGTCCAGGTGACACTTGCATAGTATACACTGGCAAAAGAAACCACGATCATGCTGAGCATCAATAGTCCAATCCCCATCAAGCTCGTGCTTTGGTTGCCTAATAGTGGGTAGGTCGCGAAAGCAATACCGGTCATACCAAGAACAATACTTAATATTTCTGCTCCGGAAGGTCTGCGTCCTATCAGCCAGGAGGAAAACAGGACAATCAACAATGGGTTGGTCGAAACCGCCAGACTGCCAATCCCCGCAGCAGTAAATTTCATAGCATAAACATATAGCCCCAGGTACACGGCGGTATTCAGAAATCCGAAAATAGCCAGTTGTTTCCATTCACTTCCAGTAGGAAGGCGGTAGATTTTATCTTTACTGATCCCATAACAGTAACCAAGTAACACCAGGCCCGCAAGGAAAAAGCGAACATTGGCCAGGATCAGTGGTGGGGCAGACCTGACCCCGAATTTAGTAGCTACTGAAGCAGATGCCCAAAGCATTGAAAATAATACCCCTATACCAAGTGTTTTTATTGTCCCTTTTGTCATTTCGTCTTAAACCTAAGGAATTTGCTGATTTTTTGGAAGTTTTAAGGTTTAAGAAAGCGATAATTTGGCCGAAAATTGATCAAAGGAAATTTTTTCCGACTGTTCTTGTGCAAGAACTTAATAAAAACTTAACGGTAATGGTAAGGCCTGGCTTTTTCTATTCCTTTAAATTTGTAATATATTTTATATATTGGATCACCAAATATAACCACACCTAACACCAAATCATTGAAACAGCTCACAGACCAGGATTTGCTGACCTTATTGAGACAGGACGATAATGACGCGTTTAATGAAATTTACTCACGTTACTGGGAAGTGGTATATGCAATCGCCTGCAAGAAACTGAACAATCGGGAGGAGGCAAAAGATGTGGTTCATGATTTATTTATGATCATCTGGCAAAAACGCCATTCTTTAAAAATCACCACTACTTTTATTGGCTTTATATATACCATTTTAAAAAACAAGTTGACAGACCTTAGTCGTCGACAAAGCCTACGCATCAAACATGATGTCGAGTTTCTGAATATCACAGAAGAAACAGACAATTCACTTTTCGAACAGTATAGTACCAAGGAGATGGCTAATCATTTGAGATTGGAAATTCAACGGATGCCGGTAGGAATGCGTACCGTTTTTGAAATGAGCAGAGAAGAAGAGCTTTCTGTGAATGAGATTGCGGGAAAGCTTTCTATTTCCTCACAAACGGTAAAGAATCAAATCACCAGCGCACTGAAAAGACTTCGTCTGAAATCCCAATTGTATTAAAATTGGATAAAATAGTATTTATTTATCCTGCTCCTTTTTTTTAAGTTAGTTATGTACTTAGTATATGACAAGACAACAAAATAAAGCGCTTTAAGGAGAGCTATTTTCGGGTCGCTCCCCAATTGATGTCAAATTAATTATTTAATTCTATGCAGGTCAATAATGACTTGTAAAATCTGAACTCAAATTAAATGAATTATGAGGTGCAACAACCTACAATTGACTTTTCTGGCTGTACTAACGTTTGCCCTTGCCGGAGGCTGTAAAAAGAAACCGATTGATGATCTGGTTTCAGAATCTCAAAAATTAAAAGCGAATACATTAGCTGCGACTGCAGCTGCAGGCACTGCAGAAATCACGATCAATTGGGAACAAACCTTCCAGCGCATTGATGGTTTTGGTGCTTTTGGCGGCCGTATTGTACCATTCTTTGAATCTCCGAAAAGAGATAGCATCATGTCTTATTTATGGGGGAATTCCGGATTGAAGCTGAATATGGTGCGCGGAAAAGTATTACATACTTATCCTTTCAATAAACAAACGGGAGTAGTGACCATCAAGCCTGCAGGTGTCGACATCGATGTGAACGTGAACAGTACTGCTTATACTTCCTTAACAGCGGTCCAAAAGGAACATCTGGGACAATTATGGATTTTAAAGAAGATTAAAGAACGCTACCAGGTGCCAATTACCTTTGCAAGTACCTGGACACCTCCGTTGTCGATGAAAACCAATACCAGTCAGGAAAGTGCGAAATGGTTCAATGGCTTGAATTACAATACAAGCTCCAGTGACTTCGCAAGATATATGGCTGGATTTGCGAAATCCTTTCAGAATGAAGGTGTGAATTTTTATGCCATATCTCCTTCCAACGAACCAGAGAACGTGTTCTCTGATTGGGATGCTTCTTATTGGACTTCAGCGCATCTTGGGCAATTTGTTACTAATAATTTAAGACCTGCTTTAAACCAGCAAGGCTTAAATACCATGAAAATTCTTTCTTCAGAGAATGCGGCATGGGGTACTGCGAATACTTTCCTTGCCGGGATGGATAGAAGTAATGTAGATATTCTTGCTGGTCATGGTTATGTAGAAGTAGGACAATTGGTTGGTGGACAACGAGGTTTAAATCAAAGTCCGGTGACCTGGAATTATGCGACTGGAAATAAACCAGTTTGGATGACAGAGACTTCTGATGATGGTGGGACTTACGACAATACCATAGTAGGGGGATTAAAACTGGCCACCAGTATGCATAAGTTTCTGGCAGAGTGTAATGTCAATGCCTTCGTTTATTGGTTAGGGATGTTAGCGATTCGTAATAATGAATCCCTGATCTGTACCAATAGTGATGGTTCACTGGATTTCCCCAAAACTTATGATGTAATGGGACAATTCTCAAGGTATATTCAGGCAGGTTATTATAGGTTTGGTGCTAGTGTACAGAATAATTCAGTTTTAAAAGTATCTGCATACAAAGATCCAAATACTGGAAAATTCAGTTTGGTAGCGATTAATCCGGGTACAGATATGATTACTTGTACGCTTCGCTTACAAGGTTTTACTTCTGGTACATTGACGGGCTATCAGACTTCTGGTAGTAGTGCGGCACATTGGCAACAAGGTACTGCATTAATTGCTAATACAGATGGTAGTTTTACGCTCACTATTCCTGCGCAGACGGTAACTACTTTCACTGGTCTTAAAAATTAATTGTTATTGATGAGCCTATAATTGAATTTCTTGTTTTGGTAATAAAGGTTTTATTTATAGGGTGATAGTTTATTGTTGCCTCCTGGAGTTTTAAAATTTCAGGAGGTTTTTTTATAAAATTACCTTTTCTCATAGTACTACTCCAGTCCCCATTCGTTATGTATTTAGTATATGAACGAAAAAGAAAAAGACGATCTGTATAAAGCATTCGGAATCACTCCGCCTTCCGACGTTTTTGAGGATGAAAATGATAAAGCGTATTTGCGTCAGGAAATCCTGGAGCGTATTCAGTTGACTCAACATGTCCAGCAACAGCAGGAAAGAGTATTCAAACTGAAGAGAAAGAAAGTCATGCTGAGTATCGCTGCTGCGGTATCTTTTATTTTACTCTCCACAAGCGTATTGTTTTTCTATTTTTTTAATACTGCTTATATCACGATTGAAGTGGCAAAGGGAGAGACGCGTCAACTGGTATTGCCAGATGGCTCCAAAGTGTGGTTAAATTCTGCCAGTACATTTAAATATCCTAAGAAATTTGGAAAGAAGAGGACGGTTTACCTGATTGATGGAGAAGGTTTCTTTGACATCGTTCATGATAAAAACGTTCCTTTTGTAGTAGAGGCTGCTGGTATTAAGACCAATGTATTGGGAACTTCCTTTGTGGTAAAATCTTATCAGGCATTGTCAACCATGAGTGTCGCGGTATTGTCAGGAAAAGTAGCGGTAAGTGACGATCAGCAGCAGACCAGTATACTCCTTAAAAACGAACAGGTTGTGTACAATAAGGATCACCGTAAACCGAAGGTATTAAAGGTTCAGGCAGTTGAGCGTAGGGCATGGAATGATGGCAATATTGTTCTGAATGCAGCTTATTTTGAAGACCTGGTATTGGCAGTAGAAAATGCCTATCAGGTAAAAATCAAATATGATCCCGAAAAATTCAGGAACTGTCAGAACAGTATCCGTTTTAACACCAGCCAAAGCTTAACCGAGGTATTGGACCTCATCAAGGAAATACAAGGAATTACTTACCAAATTAACAAAGAAAAGGAGGTGCTTATAACAGGTAGCGGATGTAATTAAATCGGTCAATAGTATTAAAAAAAGAAGATCAGTACCTGTTAGAGCAGATACTGATCAGAATGTACAGCATTTGGGTAACTCTTCGAAAAATTCTCCAGATGGCCGTGCTATGTTTCATTGAAATTATAAAACGAATAAAAATATGAAAAAAAACATTACTACACTAATTCTTAAGATAATGAGAGTAGGATTAATAGTGTTTGCCACATTGCTGACTTCCGCCGGAACCTTGTTCGCGGAAACGGTTTTTAGTCAGCGACTTAATAAGGTGAAAGTAGATTTACATCTGAAAGGCGAATCCTTAGAAAAAGCAATAGAGAAAATCAGCAAGAGCAGTAAGTTGGATTTTTCTTATAACAATAATGAATTGAGAAAAGTAAAGGGGATTGAAATGGAGGTTTCTGGAAAACCTTTAAATGAAGTGCTTTTTCAATTGTTGAACGGCACCCCTTTTTCTTATCGTGAATCTGATCATAATATTGTGATTTTTAAGCGTAGGGATCAGGACGCCTTACCAGTTCTTTCCTGGGTGAACGAAGCCATTTTAATCAAAGGAATGGTGACCGATGAAAAAGGATTACCTATTCCTGGAGTTTCTGTTCGGATTATGGGAACGCCAAAAGCTGCCACCACAGATGCAAATGGTTTATACCAGATTGAAGCAGGTTCACCAGCTGATGTATTGGTGTTTAGCTATGTTGGATTGACCGAGCAAAAGATTGTGATCGGTACACGCAAGCAAATCAATGTGGTGCTACAGGATGATGATAAGTTTCTGAATGAAGTAGTGGTGGTAGGTTATGGTACTCAGAAGAAAGTAAATCTGAGTGGGGCAGTAGATGGTGTTTCCGGTAAGGAAATAGAAAACAGGCCGATTGCCAGTGTTGGAGCAGGTTTGCAAGGGATGATTCCTAACTTAAATATCACCATTTCTAGCGGACAGGTGAACAAAGCACCTAAATTCAACATCCGTGGATTTACTTCATTAAATGGTGGTTCTCCTTATATCCTGGTAGATAATGTGCCTTTTACAAGTGAGGAATTACTGGCTTTAAATCCTGCAGATATTGAAAATGTAACGGTTCTGAAAGATGCGGCATCTGCAGCAATTTATGGAGCCAGAGGTGCTTTTGGTGTGGTTTTAATCACTACAAAATCAGCAAAAACTGAAGATTTAAAAATAAATGCCAATACGTATTATGCCATCAGACAATTGGGAAGAGTACCAGATATTGTGACTGATCCAATTACAGTAATGGAGTATAAACATGATGCCGCTTATCCTTTATACGATTTATACCCGGAGAATATTAGGGATTATGCCAGAAAACGTTCTGCTGATCCTGGTTTACCATCTGTAATTGTATCTCCAACCGATCCAAATGCCTGGATGTATTATGGGACTACGAACTGGATGGATGAAGTTTACAAACCAAATGCACCAACTTATAATGCCAACCTGAGTCTTTCTAAAAAAGATGATAAACTAAGCTATTATTTGTCTTCCGAGTATTTTAGAAATGAAGGAATGTTTAGGTATGGTAATGATAAATATGACCGTTATAACCTTCGTGCTAAAGCGGATTTTAATTTGTCAAAATGGTTGAACATAGGAACCAATACGATGTTTGTGACCAGTACCTATGATGAGCCTTCTTATAATGGTGAAGGGTTCTTCCATAATGTAAACAGACAGAGTTCTTTGGACGTGCCAACCAATCCTGATGGGAGCTGGACTTCTACCGGAGCCGCCTTATTAGGAAAGATGCAAAGTGGTGGACGTAGAATGACCAGAGCAAATAATTTTCAGACTACTTTTACCGCAAAAGCTTCCCTGATTAAAGATATCTGGGATTTAAAAGCTGATGCAACAGTACGTAAGATTGATACTACCGGCAGATCTTTTGACCTTGCAATTCCTTATAAAACAGGACCAAATTCTGCAATTAGTTACAGCGGCAGCATTGCAGGTTCTGCTACAAATACAGAAAGACACCTGAGAAACAATATCTATAATATTTATACTGATTTTCATAAAACCTTTAATGAAAAGCATTACCTGCAAGTCCTGGCTGGTTTTAATCAGGAAACCAGGAACTGGAGTTATGGCTTTGTAAGCAGGACGAATTTAATTAGCTCTACCTTACCTTCTCTAAATCTTGCGACCGGTCCAATCAGCGCCGGAGAGCGCATGGAAGACTGGGCAGTAAGAGGTTGGTTCTATCGCATGAATTATATTTTTGACGACAAATATATTCTGGAGTTAAATGGTCGTTATGATGGGACTTCCCGCTTTCCTTCAAATGACAGATGGGGCTTTTTCCCGTCTGCTTCTGTAGCTTGGGTGATCAGTAATGAGAAAATCTTTAAGCCCATTGCAGAAAAATTAAAAATCGATCTGCTAAAATTCCGTGCTTCATATGGGGCTTTGGGTAACCAGGATGTGAGTGCTTATTATTATATCCCAACCATGAATCCTGGACAAATCGGACAGATTCTGGATGGCAATAAGCCTACAGCTGTTAATCCTCCAAATGCAGTAGCAAAAAGTTTAACCTGGGAAAGGGTTTCAACTATGAATTTCGGTGGAGATATCAGTATGTTCAAAAATAGATTTGACCTGAGCTTTGATGCTTATACCAGATATACCAAGGGTATGCTCACTAAAGGAAAAACACTTCCAGGTGTTTTCGGGGTTTCTGAACCAAGAGTGAATGCTGCGGATTTGAAAACCAAAGGATGGGAACTGAGAATTGGCTGGAAAGATGGGTTTATGGTAAACAACAGTCAGCTGTACTATAATATTGGGTTCAATATGGGCGATAGCCGTAGTTACATTACTAAGTTTGATAATCCTAATGGTTTATTAAGTGACCATTATGTAGGTAAAGAAATGGGGGAAATCTGGGGATTGGAAACAGAAGGTTTTTTCCAGTCGAAAGAAGAATTGGCGAGTCATGCTGACCAGACTGCGGTCGGTGCCGATGATACAGGTTATAAGTTTGATGTCGGTGATTTAAAGTTCAGAGATCTGAATGGTGACGGTAAAATCAATAAAGGTAAAAATACACTGGCCGACCATGGAGATCAGAAAATCATTGGGAATACCACTGCCAGATATCAGTACGGAATCGATCTTGGAGCAGGATGGAAAGGTTTTGATGTCCGTGTATTTTTTCAGGGTGTAGGAAAAAGAGATTGGTATCCTAACCCTAGTAACCATTATTTCTGGGGTGTTTATGCTCAACCATGGACCAATGTTCAGGCACATAACCTGGATCGCTGGACTCCTGAAACTCCGAATGCTTACTTCCCTCGTGTGAAAGCATACATTGCCGAAGATGCAACGGAATTGGGTAACCCACAAACGAAATATTTACAGGATGCTTCTTACCTGAGGTTAAAAAACCTTACCCTGGGCTATACACTTCCTAAATCTTTAACCAGCAGACTAAAGATGGATAAACTGAGAGTGTACTTTAGTGCGGAGAATATCATGGATGTCTCACACATCAAAGCCAGATTGGATCCAGAAGGATTAGATGGAACCATCTATCCTTTCCAAAAGACTTACTCTGTTGGTTTAAACCTTAATTTTTAACGCAAGAAGCATCATGAAACTAAAAACAATTTATATCCTTACATTAGGATTGATGACGATAGGGATGACCGCCTGCAAGAAAGATTTCCTGCAGAGGGATCCAAAAACTGAAATTACTGAAGGTGTGTTTTTTCAATCGCCTACAGATTTAGAAACCTATAGTAATGGTTTTTATAACCAGATTTCTCCTAGTTATTCTGACATAAATTCGGATAATATTTCCAATTACAATGGAGATGGGGAAGTTGATATTTTACTGAGAGGCGGATTATCCTCAGCAAATGTGGGTGGATGGGCAAAATCCGACTGGGCAGCCCTGAGAAGTGTGAATTTCATGTTAGATCATATCGGACAGGTTAAGGGGGATCCGGCATTGATTAAGCACTATGCTGGAATCGCAAAGTTCTTCCGTGCTAATTTCTACTTTCAGAAAATAAAAAAATACCATAATGTACCCTGGTATGGACACGTGCTTTCAGATAATGATCCTGATTTATACAAAGGACAGGATCCAAGAGCATTGGTCGTAGATTCTGTATTGAGTGATCTGAATTACGCTGTAGCAAATATTAAAAATGATGTAAAAACAAATGCTGGGAAGACCAGGGTTACCAAATGGGCGGCATTGGCTTTATTATCCAGATTTGCTTTGCATGAGGGGACTTTCAGAAAGTATCATGATGAAATTGGACTGTCTGCAGACTATCAACGCTTCCTGGATATTGCCATTAGCGCTTCAGATAAAATCATGAAAGAGGGTGGTTTTAGTCTGGTTAGTACCGGAAACGGTGCATTAGATTACAGATCCCTGTTTTCAAGTCCGAGTCTGGCAAATAGTAAGGAAATGATCATGTGGGCAGATTATACTAAAGAATTAAACGTAGGAAATAATACCCATACGGTCCTTGATTATACCTGGTCGCTGAGCAGAAGTCTGGCGGATACTTATTTGAAAAAAGATGGAACTCCTTTTACATCTAGTCCGGGCTATGATACCAAGGTTTATACTGAAGTATTTACTGATCGTGATCCAAGGATGGCAGAGACCATTATTAACCCAAATTTTAGAGGTGCAAGTACCGTTGATGAACCTTATAGAATCAAACCTACATTAGGAGGTTACAATCAGATTAAGTTTTATCCCCGTGATCCTGCACTTAGACAAGGTTGGGAGATGAATTATACGGGTTTGCCTATATTCAGGTATGCAGAAATCCTACTGAACTACGCGGAAGCTAAAGCGGAGTCTGGAACTGTGAATCAGGGAGATCTTGATCAGACCATTAATTTGTTGCGTAGTAGAGTACAAATGCCTCCATTGTTGATGGGAGTAGCTTTAGATCCTGTTCTGGCAGCTTCATATCCTAATGCCAATGGTGCAGTATTGCTGGAAATTCGCCGCGAGAGAAGGGTAGAAACCGCTTGTGAAGGTTTTCGTTTTAATGACCTGATGCGTTGGAAGTCCGGTAATTTATTCCAGGATAGTCAGCAGGGAATGTATATTCCTGCATTGGGTGCTATGGATGTAACCGGTGATGGTAAACCTGATATCGCCATCCTGCCTTCTCCTAATGATGAATCTTTAATTGCGAATATTCCAGCTCCGGAAAGAGAAAAATTATCTAAATTCTATTTGAAAGATAAAACGGGAAAAGATCAGAATTTTTACCTGACCAATGGTACTTCAGGCTTTATCGCCTTTACCAGAGATAGAGATCAGCCAAGAAATTTCATCACACCTAAATATTATTATAGACCAATTCCAATTGGCGAAACTGTAGTTAATCCACAGTTGAAACAGGTTTTTGGCTGGTAATCTTTTCTTATAGATTTTTAGACTTGTAATTTAATGCCCTCGTTCAGCAGCAGGTTTAGAGACCTGCTGCTTTTTTAATGTTTTAAATGGACATTAAGATCCAATTAGAAAAATTATCAAGGATAAATAAACCCTGTAATTATATATTTGAATGAACCACACAAAATTCACATAAACAAATGAAAGCCTAATGAGATTAATTTTTACAGTAGTTTTTGCTTTCCTGGCCTCAACCGCAGGAGCGCAATACAAAGGAAAAGTTTTCCTGGATGAGAACAAGAATAAAACCTGGGATGTGCAAGAGAAAGGTATGAAAGGTGTTCTTGTTTCCGACGGACAAAACGTATTGAAAACAGATGCAAATGGTAATTTTACTTTGCCAGGGCATTCGAAAAACCGGTTTATATTTGTGACCGTCCCAGCTGGCTATAAACTGGCCGCAAAACATTACCTGAAAATTGATGATAAACTGGAGAATTATAACTTCGGACTACTACCTGATCCTACTACTGCCGGATCTACTGTAAAGATGTTGCAGATCACAGATACTGAAACTGATAAATACAACGATTGGATTACTAACCTCAAGCATTTTTCCAGTAAACAGGATGTCGGTTTTATCGTTCATACCGGTGACATCTGTTATGAGAAAGGATTGAATTTTCATGCCAGTCAGGTGACTCCGGAAGCTTTGGAAAAACAGGTGTTTTACTGTATAGGAAATCATGACCTGGTAAAAGGAGCCTATGGGGAAGAACTTTTTGAAAACCTTTTTGGCCCGGTGTATTATTCTTTTGATGCTGGTCCGGCACACTTTATTGTTACACCAATGCGTTCTGGTGATGTACAACCTTCTTATACTGTTGATGAAGTGATCAGCTGGATGAAAAATGATCTTGCTGCAACAGACAAGAATAAACCGGTAATCATTTTTAATCATGACCTACTCACTTATAACGATCAGTTTGTGTTGAAAGGGAAAAATGATTCCATCAACCTAAATGAAAATAATTTGAAAGCCTGGGTTTATGGGCACTGGCATAATAACTTCGTTAGAAAAAGTGATAAAACAGGGATCCAATATGTTTCTTCTGCAGCTCCAAGTATGGGGGGAATCGACAATTCAGCGGGGCAGTTTTTATCGATCGAGATTGATAAGGATGGTGTAAAAACCATCAAACCTCATTACACTTATTTACATGATCATTTGGTGGTAAATAGCCCTAGCGGTAACAATATGGTATTGGTGAAAGATGGACAACTGATGATTTCTGCAAATATTTATGATACTGAAAATGGGTTGAAATCTGTGAAAAGTTTGATCTATGATGATAAAGGAAATCAGATAGGTTCAGCGCCATTAACCGCCAATACCGATTGGAGTTGGTATGGAAGTGTACCCGCTGCTAAATTGACTAAAGGCAAAGCTTTTACAATTCAGACGGAAGTAACTTATCAGGATGGGAGAATTCACATTCAGAAACAAGGCTTTACTATGCCTTTAAATGCAAATTGGGGTATGACTAATAAGGCTGCTGCAGCTGAGAAATTTAAATCAGCAGGAAAGGAGCGTTCCAGTATTTTGTCTTTAAAATGGGTAAATAACATCAAAGGCAGCATTTGGAAAGGAAGTCCGACTATTGCGGAAGGAAAATTATTCACCGCTAGTATTGATGATGCAAACAACCTGCAATGCGGAATTACGGCTTTAGATCCAGCTACAGGTAAAATCCTATGGCATTATAAAACGCGTAACTCCATCAAACATGCACTTGCATATGATAAGGGGATTATTCTAGGGACAGATATGGAAGGCTTTACCTATGCCTTGAAAGCAAGTAATGGAACTTTGGTGTGGAAAAAAGACCTTGGAATGAAAAGTCTACCAGGCTATATTTCCGGAGGTATTGTAGATCAAGGGGTGTATTATACGGGTTATGGTTCTTATTTACAGGCATTAGAAGTGGCTACTGGAAAGACCATCTGGATCAATAATGACTGGAATGGTGGAGAAGGTACGCCTGAGAAAATGACTATGGCAGGAGAGGTGCTGATTACTGGAAGTAATTGGCAGAGTTTGTTTGGTCACGACCGTAAAACTGGAAAATTACTTTGGAAAAGAAGTGATGAAGGGCTTCGTTTTAGAAGCAGTACAGGAATTTACGCGAATGGTAAGGTATATGTTACTGGTTTAAACGCCATTTTTATCCTTGATCCACTAACCGGAAAAAACATCGACAAAATTGAAGGTCCTTACGATTTCAAAGTAATGGCGATTCCATTAATCACAGATAAATATTTAATTATGCCCACTTCAACGGATGGAGTGGTTGCTTATGATTTGAAAACATTAAAAGAAGTATGGAACAGACCTACGGGTAATGCTTTAGTGTATTCAGCACCTTATACCGGACCTGGAGCGGCTACTGTTGAAAGTACTGTATTAAAGTATGGGCAGCAATTATTATTTGCGGCTTCTGATGGTTATCTGTATCTGATCAATGAAGATTCTGGAAAAGTATCGCAAAAACTAAACCTTGGTGCACCTGTATTTGCCGACCCTGCTTTAAATGGAAAACAGCTTTTTATTGGAGATTTTGCAGGTAATGTTTATGGTTTTGAAATAAACTAGCTTAGGTTGCAATGTTGTTGCAGTTTACCAGGGATACCTGGTTAATTGTTACATTTGGGCCATCAATTAAAAAACAATGAAGAAATTTATCTTACTATGTCAGTTGGTGGCCCTCTCATTTTATGGGATTGCCCAGAATAAAATGCTGACGATGCAGGATGCAATGAGTAATGCACGTACTACTCTTGCTCCTGAAAACTTATCTCAGCTGCAGTTCATTTACGGAACAGAAAATTATGTATATGCCAAACGTCAGTCGAATGGCCTGGTATGGATGTCGGGAGACTTTAAATCAAAAGACGAACAAGTTTTTCTTTCTCTTGTACAGTTAAATCAAAAATTAAAAGCAGCCCAGCAAGATACATTAAAAGCGATGCCGGTGATTCAGTTTAATCAGGCTGCAGATTGGATTATGTATGTTAAAGGTGCGAAAGTAGCCTTTAATCCTGCTAAAAATACTTTTAAAACGCTATTAAGTGCAGAAATTGCAGCGAAAACAAATGCTGAAGAAAGTAAGGCTGGTTATGTTGCCTACCTGGATAAGTTCAATCTTTTTGTTTCCAATGGAAAAACTACTGATCAGGTAACTACCGATGGAACTGCAGATATAGTGTACGCTTCCTCTGTTCATAGAGAAGAATTCGGAATTTCTAAAGGAATCTTCTGGAGTAACAATGGCAAATTATTGGCCTTTTACAGAATGGATCAAAGTATGGTAACAGATTATCCAATCTCTGATTGGACAACCCGGCCTGCAAAGAATGTGAATATTAAATACCCAATGGCAGGTGATAAAAGCCATCATGTGACTGTAGGTGTCTTCAATCCTGCAACTAAAGCATTGGTCTATTTGAAAGCCGGTGAGCCTGAAGATCAGTACCTTACCAATATTGCCTGGAGCCCGGATGATAAATATGTATTTATTGCTGTGGTAAACCGCGCTCAGAATGAGATGAAACTTAACCAATACGATGCGGTAACTGGTGATTTCATGAAGACCATTTTTGAAGAGAAAGATGAAAAGTACGTTGAGCCATTGGTGCCAATGGTATTCCTTAAAAATGATCCTTCGAAATTTATCTGGCAAAGTAACCGTGATGGATGGAATCATTTATACTTATATGACTTAAAAGGAAAAGTTTTGAAACAATTGACGAAAGGAAATTGGGAAGTAACAGAGCTGAAAGGCTTCAGTCCTAATGGTGATCAGTTATTTTATATGTCAACAGCAGCATCTCCGATTACGAGAAATCTGTATATATTAGACCTGAAATCTGCAAAATCTAAGCGCATTACTCAAGGTGTTGGTGTGCATAATGCACAAATCAGCAGTACCGGAAAAACAGTGATTGATAGTTACAGCAATCCGGAATTGCCTAAATTGATTCAACTGATTGAAGTGGCTACAGAAAAGACCAGTGTTTTGTTGAAGGCCGCAAATCCACTCGCAGATTATGCAACCGTAAATTCTTCTATCTTCACCATTAAAAGTGAGACCGGTGATGATCTTTATTGCAGCCTGTATAAACCTGTAAATTTTGACAGTACAAAAAAATATCCGGTAATCGTTTACTGGTATGGAGGTCCACATGCACAGTTAATTACAAACAGCTGGAATGCCGGTGCAGGTGATTACTGGTTCAGATATATGGCACAGCAAGGTTTTGTAGTGCTGACTATGGATACCCGTGGTAGTGATAACAGAGGAAAAGCTTTTGAACAATCGATGTTCAGACATGCTGGAGCTGTTCAGCTGGAAGATATGAAAAAAACAGTAGGTTATCTGAAGGCTTTACCATATGTAGATGCAGATAATATGGGCTTGTTTGGCTGGAGCTTTGGTGGTTTTAGTACTACAAATGTGATGTTAAAAGCACCGGGTATGTTTAAAGCTGCTGTTGCAGGTGGTCCTGTGATCAATTGGAATTTCTACGAAGTAATGTATACCGAACGTTATATGGATACCCCTCAGGAAAATCCAGAAGGTTATGCAGAAACCAACCTGTCTGACCATGTTGGCAGCTTAAAAGGTAAGTTACTATTGATTCATGGGGTTCAGGATCCGGTAGTTTTACAACAACATACGGTTGATTTTATCAAACATGCCGTTGATAAGAACATTCAATTGGATTATATGATTTATCCAGGCCATGAGCACAATGTTATTGGTAAAGATCGTGTACATCTTTATCAAAAGGTGACTGATTATTTTATGCAGCATCTGAAAAAATAGTTTTACAGTTAATTCTGCTAAAAAAGCGGGTGTACTTTTCGGTCTCATAATCTTTTGAAGGAAAGATTTTACAGGCCTTCAAAGTACAACCCGCTTTTTTTGTAATTAAACTTCCTGGAGTTCCTCAAAATCAGAATACTATTCATGATTTCTGTTGTTTTAAGATTTCGATATCAGTAAAGAATATAATTCGCTGATTGATTTTATAGCCTTTTTTAGGGTCAAAAATGGGTGCTTAATTAAAAATGAGGGATTGCTATCAGCTGACCTGCAAATCTTTTGCCTTTCAGCAAAAGATTTGAGTCACTGAGTAGTAACCCGAATTTTTCTCTTTCCAGATTAAAAAGCTATTTTTGCAACTCAACAGATACTTTTTCGTAATAATGAGCATTTCCACAAAATACGACCCGGCAGCAACCGAAGATAAATGGTACAGCTACTGGATGTCAAAGAACTTTTTCCATTCTGAACCGGATGAACGCGAACCATATACAATTGTAATTCCGCCACCAAACGTCACAGGTGTATTGCACATGGGACATATGTTGAACAATACAATTCAGGATGTTTTGATTCGCAGGGCAAGAATGCAGGGTAAGAATGCATGCTGGGTACCTGGTACTGACCATGCTTCTATTGCAACAGAGGCTAAAGTTGTGGCGATGTTAAAAGAACGCGGTATTGATAAGAAGGACCTGACAAGGGAAGAATTCTTAAAGTATGCCTGGGAGTGGAAAGAAAAATACGGTGGTATTATTCTGGAGCAGTTAAAGAAATTGGGTGCCAGTTGCGACTGGGATCGTACCCGTTTTACCATGGAAGAAGATATGTCTGAAGCGGTAATTGATAGTTTTATCCACCTGTATAAGAAAGGAAGAATTTACCGTGGAGTGAGAATGGTGAATTGGGATCCGGCAGGAAAAACATCAGTTTCTGATGAAGAAGTGATCCGTAAAGAAGTAAATCAAAAACTCTATTATATCAAATATACGGTTGCTGGAAGCAGTGATCAGGAATTCCTGACAATTGCAACCACTCGTCCCGAAACCATTATGGCAGACGCAGCAATCTGCGTGAATCCAAATGATGAACGTTATGCGCATCTAAAAGGGAAAAAAGTATTTGTTCCGCTGATCAATCGTGAGATTCCTGTTATTGAGGATGATTATGTGACCATGGATTTTGGAACAGGTTGTTTAAAAGTTACTCCAGCACATGATTTGAATGATTATGAGTTAGGATTGAGACATAAATTGCCAGTAATTGATATCTTAAATGAGGACGGTACATTAAATGAACTGGCGCAAATTCTTGTAGGTGAAGATCGTTTTATCGCCAGAAAAAAGATTGCTAAATTATTGGATGAAGCCGGACACCTGGATAAAGTAGAAGACTATAAATCACAGGTAGGTTTCTCTGAGCGTACAGATGCGGCAATTGAGCCAAAACTATCGATGCAATGGTTCTGTAAAATGGACGAAATGGCGAAGCCTGCATTGGAAGATGTATTGAATGGTGATGTGAAGTTGATTCCGGAGAAATTCCAGAATACTTACCGTCATTGGATGGAAAATATCCGTGATTGGAACATCAGCAGACAGCTATGGTGGGGACAACAAATTCCGGCTTGGTACGACAATCAGGGTAACTGGGTTGTTGCAAAAACGAAGGAAGAAGCTTTAACTGAGTTTTTAAAACTTAAAGATGTTGATGGAGAATTTACAGCGGAAGAAGCGAATGGATTTAAAAATCAATTGGCACCATTTGTAAAACAGGATCCTGATGTAATGGATACCTGGTTTTCTTCATGGTTATGGCCTATCTCTGTGTTTGATGGATTTAAGAACCCAGACAATAAGGATATTAACTATTACTATCCAACCAATGATCTGGTTACTGCTCCTGAGATTTTATTCTTTTGGGTAGCGAGAATGATCATGGCTGGACATGAGTTCCGTGCTGAAAAACCATTTACTAATGTTTACCTGACAGGTATTGTTAGAGACAAACAAGGACGTAAAATGTCTAAATCATTAGGAAATTCTCCTGACCCAATTGGCCTTATTGAAAAATATGGTGCTGATGGGGTTCGTGTAGGTATGCTATTGTGTTCTCCTGCTGGAAATGACCTGATGTTTGATGAAAGTTACTGTGAACAAGGAAGGAATTTTGCCAATAAAATCTGGAATGCTTTCCGTTTGGTGAAAGGATGGGAAGTTGATAATGCCTTACCAAATCCTAACCAACAAGCGATTTCATGGTTTGAAAGCCGTTTCAATGAAGCATTGGTGGAGATCGAAGATAACTTTAAACAGTATCGTTTATCGGAAGCATTAATGGCTTCTTATAAATTGGTTTGGGATGATTTCTGTGCATGGTACCTGGAAATGGTGAAACCTGCATATCAGCACCCAATTGATGCAGAAAGTTTAAAGGCTACGATAGGTTTCTTTGAAAAAATTCTGACACTTTTACATCCATATATGCCTTTCTTAACAGAGGAGCTATGGCATGATGAATTGTTCGGCGAAAAAGGAGAGATGGACTGCTGTATTGTGGCTTCATATCCTGTCGTTAGTTCAATTGATGCCGGATTATTGAAGGATGTAGAAAGCGTTAAAGGTCTGATCGCAGAAATCAGAAACGTACGTAATACCAAGCAGATTTCTCCAAAAGAGGCTTTGCCATTGAGTATTAAAGTGAATACAGGAATAAATTATGAAAAATGGCTGAACGTTATTTCTAAGGTGGTAAACATCTCTGAAGTTGAGTTCGTGTCAGATAAAATTGCTGGTGCATTGAGTTTCATGGTAGGAAAGGATGAATTCTTTATCCAATTGAGTGAAACAATTGATGTGGAAGCAGAGAAAGCACGCTTAAATGCAGAACTGGTTTATTTACAGGGATTTTTGAAGTCGGTAGACGCGAAGTTGAACAATGAACGTTTCGTTCAGAATGCGAAACCGGAGATCATTCAGAATGAGCGTAGTAAAAAAGCAGATGCGGAAGCCAAAATCAGTACGATTGTAGGTCAAATTGAATCTTTAGCTTAGTTGCAATAGACCTATCTATTGAATAAATAGAATCAAATGAAAAAGACAACCCAAATCAGGTTGTCTTTTTCATTTACATTGTAGCCATTGGCAAGTATCAATTATAGTCTTTTTATTCTTCTTCTGAGTTTTCCTGCTCCTGGTCTACCATTTCCTTGATTTTCATCAATCGGTCGTAGAAACATTCATAAGGTCTTACATTGCCATATATTTTTAGCACATCAAGATGTGTTGAAACACAGTGCGGTACGTCATTCAATACAGTTCCTGGATAAAGTTCCAGGGTTTGCGGTAAGTTGATACCAGAAAAGTAATCTTCTAAATCGGAAACGGTCATGATACAAAGATAATACTAATATGATTTACTCCCTGGATTTTTAAGGATAAAGGAGGTTGAAATTTTGATGAAGCGAATTAGTATGGTTGTTTTAGAGTTGTTGGTATTCCGGTAATTCTTCTATGAACTGAAAGCTTTCTGCCTGATGATCGATCAGCGCATAGCAATGTTTGAGGCCGTTAGTAACCACCAGCCATTTGGCTTTATGCACAGAATTGTATCTTGAAGCCTGATCAAAGACAGCCTGAGTGATCTTTACTGTGGGTGCTTTACATTCGATCACCATAATTCGTTCTCCGGAGGTATTAAAGATGACAATATCACTTCTTTTTCTGAGCTGGTTTAGGGTTAAGCCTCCTTCAATCTGAATGAGTGTTTTTGGGAATTTTTTGATCAGAATAAGATACTGGATGAAATGTTGTCTCACCCATTCTTCGGGAGTCAGAAACAGGTGTTTTTTACGTACTTCGTCGAAAATAAAGTGCTTGTTATCCTTTAATGTAATTTTAAAAGGATACTGTGGAAGGTTCAGCGCTGTAGGGTTAAATGCCATTTGTGCAAAAATAACCTTTAATAATTAGTTTTTAGCCGTTACATTTGGATAAATATATGAGTGTTGCCAATATAATCAAAGACATTAAAGCCAGAAAGTTTAAGCCTGTTTACCTTTTACATGGTGAAGAACCTTTTTATATCGATCAGATTATCCATTATATGGAAGAAAATGTGTTGAGCGATATGGAAAAGGGTTTCAACCAAACCGTTTTATACGGGAAGGATACAGACATGGCTACGATCATGAATGCGGCCAAACGTTATCCAATGATGTCAGACTATCAATTGATAATAGTGAAGGAAGCACAAGATCTTAAATGGGCTAAGGAAGCGGAAGGAAGCAGCAAGGAAGCGGAGTTTGTGCAAAGTTATTTTGAGAAACCCCTGCCAAGCACGATTCTTGTCCTGGGATATAAATACGCCAATTTTGATAAACGTAAAAAAATCTATAAGTCGATCGACAAAAATGGACTGATCTTTCAATCGGATTTGGTCCGCGACTATAAGCTGGCAGCCTGGATCGAGGATTTTGTAAAAGAGAAAGGATATAAGATTGCGCCACAGGCATCCGCATTGATGGCTGAATATTTAGGTGCCGATCTTTCTAAGATAGCCAATGAAGTAGAAAAGCTATTATTGAATATTGGCAGGGAAGTAACCATAGACACGGATCTGATCCAACGAAATATAGGAATCAGTAAAGAATACAACGTTTTTGAATTGCAAAAGGCCCTGGCAGTAAGAAATGTATTGAAATGTAACCAGATCATTAACTATTTTGCAGATAATCCTAAGGCAAATCCAATGGTGATGGTGATGGCTAACCTGAATGCTTATTTCTCTAAAATACTTAAGTATCATTACCTGCCAAATAAGGCGGAAGCGGCGAAGGAATTAGGCGTAAATCCCTACTTCATTAAGGATTATGAAACTGCTGCACGGAGTTATAACCTGAATAAAACATTTGATATCATTAGTTTACTTAGAGAGTACGACCTTAAAAGTAAGGGAGTAGAGAGTACCGGAAATATTACTGATGGAGAATTACTGAAGGAACTACTATTTAAAATGCTGCATTAAGTAGAAAAATCATTGATCAAAAGAAAAGGATGGCTAAAACTGCCATCCTTTTTGGTTTATCATTTTCCTGATCAAAGGGTCGCTTCGTCGGTTTTTTAAGATTAGTGCGCAGAAACTGCCTTTAAACCGATGATAGAGCAGATCAATGTGGTGATGAATACAATGCGCCAGAATGTAGCAGGCTCATTGAATACAAAAATTCCCACCAAGACTGTTCCTACGGCTCCAATACCAGTCCATACGGCATATGCCGTTCCAATAGGAAGTGTTTGAGTAGCTTTTAGCAATAAACCCATGCTGATCGTTAGACAGACTATAAAGCCTGCCCCCCACATTAAGGTTGCATTTCCTGTAGTCTCTTTCATTTTTCCAAGACAGGAAGCGAAGGCGATTTCAAAAAGACCGCCAAGAATTAAAAATATCCAGTTCATTTTATTTTCATTTAATTGCCGGCTACTGTAATTTCAGGCTTCGGTAAATGTGAAGGCAAATTTCCGTATTTATGGGGTAAATCTTACTAAACAAATGATAAGAAATCAAATCATCGGATTTCTGCTCTGATTCTGCTTAAAGAAACCGGAGTGATGCCTAGATAGGAAGCAATGTAGTTTAGCTGTACACGCTGTAACAGTTCAGGATAATGATCCATTAGGTTTTTATACCGCTCGCTTGCATTGAGTAAGAGTTTGGAAATCAGTCGCTCCTCCACCATGATGATTTCTTTTTCTATAAGTTTTCTTCCCCAGTTCGCGATGTTAATATCCGTTGTATATAAGCTTTCCAGTTGATGATGCTCTATCCGATACAATATGCTGTCTTCTAATAAAGCAATACTTTCATAGCCTGGGGTCTGGTTGATATAGCTATTGTAAGAAAATACGGAGTTCCCTTCTTTCCCAAACCAAAAAGTGACATCAGATTCTTCTGTACGATAATACGCCCTGGCCATGCCTGATTTTATAAAATAAACGGTGCGGTCTACTTCATGCTGACGAAATAATAAATGTCCCTTTGGGTAATGAATTTCCTTAAAATGACTGGCCAGCTTTTCTAATGAGGGTTCAGTAATAAGGGTAATGTCTTTGATGATCTGTTTGATGGTTTCCATTTTTGGTGGATGTAATTGTCAGGGAGCTATAATGATAATCGTTTGTACAAATATAGACTTTGAAATGATCGGGCTTTTGTTTTTTTAGTGTTTATTGTGAAGGATTATCGTTAAATTGGTGTATGTAATGCGATTTGTTCTCATGCCTGCAAATAAACAGATAAAATAAATGGAGGGTATTGTTTTTTCAGAGCAACAAAGATTTAGGCAGTGGTGGTTGTGGTTTATCTTTTTGGGGATAAATGGTATGTTCCTTACCGGAGTATTTAAACAGGTTGTTGGTGGCCAGCAGTTTGGAAATCAGCCAATGAGCAATACAGGTTTGTTGATCTCAGTTTCTCTGTCACTTTTGATCACTATTTTGTTTGTGATCCTTCGATTGGAAACCCGGATTGATGATAAGGGAATTTATGTGAGGTTTTATCCTTTTCATATTTCCTTTAAATATTATCCATGGGAAAGCATCAGTAGAGCGAATGTAAGAAAATATAGTCCTGTGATGGAGTATGGAGGCTGGGGACTCCGTTTTGGGCTGATGGGGAATGGAGCTGCCTTTAATGTTTCCGGTAACCAGGGACTTCAGCTTGTATTTAACAATGGTCAAAAGCTCTTAATAGGAACCCATAAACCGGAAGAGTTAAAACAGGTTTTAAATATACTGGCGAAGGATAAAGCTTTCTAAAGGGAAAGATAGGCATGTTAAACACGATTAATGTGGAATGAGTTGAAATCGTTTAAATGGTCTCGGGTTGGTACCGGTGTTTTCTAATTCATTCTGAATTGTTAGTTTTGGCAGAGAATCGGATAAAATAGTTAATACACCTGCTATTATCCAGAAGAATGTAACAAAAACTGCTTTGAAAAGCATTAAAATAAGTTTAAGATGAATCATTGGCTAGTAAAAAGTGAACCGTTTAAATACAGTTGGGATCAGTTTAACAAGGATGGACGTACCTTTTGGGATGGCGTTAGAAATTACCAGGCGCGTAACAATCTGAAAGCCATGAAAGAAGGTGATTTAGTCTTGTTTTACCACAGTAATGAAGGCAAAAACGTAGTTGGTATTGCCAAAGTTGTCCGGGAGTTTTATCAGGACCCAACAACCGATGATATCAAATGGGTGGTGGTAGATTTAGCTCCTGTAGAGACCTTAAAAACACCCGTATCATTAGAGCAAATTAAGGCAGAAGAAAGCTTGCAAGATATTTCTTTAGTCAGACAAGGACGTTTATCAGTCATGCCACTGAAAGCAGAAGAGTTTGACAAGATCCTGGAAATGGGTTCAGTTTAATGTACAGGTTCTTCTGCGGCATGAATCACCCTCTTTGCTGCCAGCAACCCAATACTCATTACAAGACTGGATCCCAATACCACAAGAAATAGAAAAGATGTACCTACCTCTGGTATTTTTAATGCCGGAGGTAGATTAAAATACAGTAAAATACTGATCAGCCCTCTCGGTGCAATAAAACTCTCTGATCCACTATTCTCTTTTCTAAAGATCTTCAGATAGGCAAAACGAATGATAAATATAGTGGCTAAAATGATCAGTCCATTGGCAATCACCGGGCCATCATTTAAGGCATAGACGTTCATTGTAAAGCCAAAAATCACAAAGAAAAAGGTACGGATAATAAAGGCGCTTTCAGCAGAAAGCTGGTAAAGTTGTGTTAAATCATTTGATAAGTTCTTATAGATAAAAATGCTTCTGAAATAGGCATGTTTAATCGTATCGGCATTGTTAAGGAATAATCCGAAAGCAAGAATCAGTACTAATGACGACAAATGATACGACTGTCCGATGGCATAGACCAGGATCAGGATAGAAATGATCAGGAAGAACTTAATGTGGTGTGAAATCCTCCCCATTAAATACAATAGGGTAATGCAGGAAATCGCGGATAAAATTACAATCAGTAGGGTATTCAATCCAAGTCCAGCAAAAGAAGACATGGAAATATGGGGATTGGTAATGGCAAAATTGAAAAGAATAATGCTTAAAATATCTGAAAAGGAGGATTCATAAATGATAAACTCCTTACTTTTTTTACCCAATGCTGCGGCAGAAGGAATAGCGATTGCTGAACTGATCACACTGAAAGGGATGGCATTTGTAAAACATACGTAAAGCTCTTTTCCGGTGATTTGATAGATGATAAAGGTGATCACTGACACTGTTGCCAGTAAAATAAAAAAAGCAGAGAGAAATGCTCCTTTGATGAGCTTGTTCTTTCCTCTTTCATATTTAAGTTCGAGAGAGCCTTCAAAAACAATTAAAATCAGTCCTACCGTACCCAATGTAGGTAAAATGGTCAGGAAATTAAAGGTATGTAAATGGAGGTAGTCTACCAGAACGCGTAAGCCAATTCCTAGCAATAATAAGAGCAGGACGGAGGGAAGTTTGGTTTTACTGGCAACGAGATCAAACAGGTAAGAAAATATGACGAGTCCGCTTAAAATGATTAATGTGGTGTATGTCGTCATATTTTCTGTTTAGTCGCTATCTAATAATATATTGGGGATAATTTTACTCTTCGAAGAAAAGCGCTCTCAGCTCTTTGGCATCATTGGCTTTCATTTTACCGCCAAGGATTAAGCGAAGTTGTCTTCTTCTTAATGCTCCGGCAAATAATTCGATCTCATCTTCCGTTTCTGGTAATACTTCTGGAACAGGAATTGTTCTGCCACTTTGATCAATCGCAACAAAGGTATAATAAGCTTCATTTGATTTAACGCGTGCTCCGGAAGGAATATTTTCTGCCCATACATCCAGTCTAACTTCAACTGAGGTATTGAATGCGCGTGTTACTTTTGCTTCGATGGTTATTACATCCCCTAATTTGATGGGTTGTTTGAAAGATACATTGTCTACCGATGCGGTCACAACGATCCTGTTGCAGTGTTTTTGCGCAGAAATAGCAGCGGCAATATCCATCCAGTGGAGCAATCGGCCTCCCATTAAATTGTTCAATGTATTGGTGTCATTTGGTAATACCAACTCATTCATAATGGTAAATGATTCTTTCGGGCTTTTTATCTTTGTACTCATAATCTCTGCAAAAGTAAGTAAAAATGAACATAGATAAGCTAAAAAGCCTGTCTGGTTTAGGCATCTACCTAAAATGATTCCCTTTTCCTAAACAAATGAACCTGACTGATGTTATCCTGAAATATGGATAATCAAGCCCTGATACAGTATTTTCACTGGTATTACAATGAGGTCGATAAGTTATGGATTAAAGCAGGAAGAGAGGCAGAAAACCTTTCTAAATTTGGAATTACGGGGATTTGGTTACCACCTGCCTATAAAGCCAATTCGGGAGCGGACTCTATAGGATATGACCCATATGATTTATATGATCTTGGTGAATTTGATCAAAAAAACACCATACCCACCAAATACGGAACGAAGGAAGATTATCAGAATGCTATCAAAATTCTTCAGAAGAATGGGATTAATGTGATAGCTGATATGGTGTTTAACCATAAAGCAGGGGGAGATGAACTTGAAAAGGTCATGGTAAGAACCGTAGATCCCGGGAACAGGGAAGAATTTACCTCTGAGCCTTTTGAGATTGAAGCCTGGACAAAATTCAATTTTAAAGGGAGAGCTGGTCAGTATTCTCAGTTCATTTGGGATAAAGACTGTTTTAGTGGAATAGACTGGGCTGAAGATTTAAAAGAAACAGGGATTTATTCCATTCAAAATGCATATGGTGAAGGCTGGGAGGATGTTCCCTCCAAAGAGCTTGGCAATTACGATTATCTGATGTTCAATGATATTGAGTTTAGAAATCCTGCTGTTCGGGAAGAAATGAAGCGCTGGGCTGAATGGTATGTAAATAGCTGCGGTATGAAAGGATTTCGCCTGGATGCGGTAAAGCACATCGCTACAGATTTCCTGATAGAATGGATAGATCATATGAACGAGACATTCAATACGCAATTTTTTATAGTTGCAGAAAATTGGAATGTTGATAATGTAGCTGAGCTCGAGCATTATCTTGAAATTACGAAAGGAAGAATGCAGTTGTTTGATTCCTTACTTCATCACAACTTTTTCCTGGCAGCAGCAGGAAAAGAAAAATATGATTTATCTAAAATCTTTGATGGTACCCTGGTTGAGCAACAGCCGCTGTATGCCGTCACCTTTGTCGACAATCATGATTCTCAGCCTTTACAGTCACTGGAGTCGTATGTTGATTTCTGGTTTCGCCCATTGGCTTATGCCTTGATTTTACTCAGAGAATCTGGATTTCCCTGTATATTCTATGTTGATTTGTATGGTGCTAACTATAAGGATGAAGATAAAGAAGGAATAGAGGTCGCGGTGAATTTAGTTCCATTAGTGGAATTGCCGGAAATAGCAAGAATCCGGAAGGAGCTTTCATATGGTTTACAGCGTGATTACCTGGACTTTCCAAATTGCATTGGCTGGACGAGGGCTGGTGTTCCGGAAAAAGTAAACTCTGGAATTGCGGTGATCATGAGTAATGGAGATGAAGGGCATAAAGACATGGAAATGGGCATTGAACATGCCGGAAAAACAATGTTGGATGCACTGGGTAATCGAAAAGAAATCATCAGAATTGATGAAAAAGGCTGGGCTGAGTTTTTCTGTAATGGGGAAAGTTTGTCGGTCTGGATTATCGCTTAACCATATTCAGATCTACAAAGCCAACCAGTTCTTCCCATCTGGAACCTGGTCTTCGGTAATACACATATACCTGATACGTGTTTTTTGTTTCAAAGAAGGAACCTTCAAAAACAGTCAGGTCTGTTTTACCATCTTGTTTGTCGAGCCAGACATATTTATAATCATACAATCCTTGTTTCAAAAGGATACTTCCGGTAAATCGTTTACCTGAAGCATCATAAACAAGTTTGCTGGTTTCATTTAATGTGTAATTATTGAAACGCCCTACTACATAAGCATCGCCTGCAGTAGTCGGAAGCGCAGTATTTAAGCTAAAATATACGCGTGCATAATCACTATCGGTATTAGGGTCACGGCCATCCTGATTTCTAATAAAAAAATCACCATTTTCATCAAAACGATCAGTGAATTTGGCTACATTACCATTCAGATCAGTGAATAAAACTACCTTATTGATACTGTCCCGAATAATTTCCTGTACATTTTCTGCTTTGTAGCGAAGGCTACGCATATCAAATTTTCTAAATTGATTTCCAGCGGGAAAATCATTGCTGTTTACATCATTGTAGACCAATGAGCCAGGTCTTACAAAGGTAGGGTTCTTATTCCATGAAGCCGTTTGAGGGATCCCATTCTGCATTACGACTGCTTTTAAGTCTAAAGAAGGGTTTTGAATTGGTGTACTATGAGAAATGGTGAAATCAACCTTCTGATGGGTTCTACGCAAATTTACCTGTGGACTTGCTGTAATATTTACGCCGATGCCGACCTGTTTATCTACTATATAAAATCGCTGAGAAACCACAGGTTGCTGAGGATTTCCATTTTCATAAACCTTCAGCAGGTAATTTCCGGAAATCTTCGGTTTAATCTGAGTGTTGGGTAAAGTAAGGCTGTAGTTGGTGTACTGTTGTAAGGTACCAAAAGAGTATTTGTACTCTGTAATACGGTCTTCAGACATTCCTTCCAGGTAATCTAAAGGAGAAACTCGGGAAGGTTTCCAGTCCGATGTACAATGTTCTATGGTATAAGCATAGATTTTACTACCTCCTTGCAGGTTGTCAAAAGAGAAGAATAAACGTTCATTAGAATTTAAGGCAATCACAGGAAGGGATTGTTCTTTTTGAGTATTATAACATTGTACGGTCCGGATTTCCGGCAAATATACTTTGTTATCGTATACCAATTGCTGGTCCTGAGCCATCACAATTTGTAGACTAAATAACATCAAAAAAAACAATCCGCTTAGTTTTATCATTATCCTTCTAGTTCCATAATATCGGAAGCCAATTCTTCCCATTTATTTTGGGCATTGTCTAATTTATGCTTAGCATCAACATAGCTTTTATTTGCTTCAGCTAGTTTTCCTGGATTTGAATATACGGCTTCATCAGCAATTTCTGCTTCAATAGCCTTCACATTTTCTTCGAATTCAGTAATTTCTGCTTCAATCTTTTTCAATTGCTCATTCAGTTTTTTTAATTGCTGTTGTGCATTTGGAGCTGATTTTTCTACTGGAGTTTTAGGTTTTACCTCTTTATCAGGTCTAACCGGAATGCTTGATGGAACAACTGGAGCTCTTTTTGCGTTCCATTCTTCGTATTCCGCATAAGTACCCGGGTATTCTTTAATGTCCTGATTTTCGATAAACCAAATTTTGTTGGCTACATTATCTAAGAAGTACCTATCGTGAGATACCGCAATGAAAGTACCTTCATATTGTGTTAAAGCCTGAATCAGGATATTCACCGATTGAATGTCCAGGTGATTGGTAGGCTCATCCAGAATCAGGAAGTTAGAGTCGGTGGTTAAAGATTTAGCCAAAGCAACCCTGGATTTTTCTCCTCCCGATAATACACGGATTTTCTTGAAAACATCATCACCAGTGAAAAGGAAACAGCCTAAAATTCCACGCAATTCCGTATCGGTATGTTTGGGCGCGAAAGCCTGTAATTCCTCAAGAATGGTATTGTCCAGGTGTAAAGATTCCAGCTGATGTTGTGCAAAGAAAGTAGTCGTTACATTATGACCAGTTTCACATTTACCATCAAAACCTTCAGCTCCTGCAATGATTCTTAGTAGGGTAGATTTACCTTTACCGTTGGCGCCGATTAAAGCGATTTTATCACCTTTCTCGATCAATCCATCAGCATTGGCTAAGATATCAATGTTTGGATAGCTCTTGTAAGCTTCTTCTACACGAATCACGTGTCGGCCTGAAGGTTTAGAGAACTTGAACTGGAAGTTTACAGTTGGGTTGTCATCATCAACATCTTCCACCCGCTCCATTTTATCCAGGGCTTTCATCCTTGACTGCGCCATTTTAGCTTTTGAAGCTTTGGCACGGAAACGCTCAATCAAACGCTCTTCCTGTTTGATTTTCGCCTGTTGGTTTTTAAATTCTCCTTTTTGAATCTCTCCACGAAGTGATTTTTCCTCCAGATAGAAGGTATAGTTACCTGCATAAGGAGTTAATTTCCCTTTGCGGGATTCTACAATACGGTTGACTACCTTATCTAAGAAATACCTGTCGTGAGAAACGATTACAATGGCACCTTCAAAGCTCAGTAAATAAGTTTCCAGCCATTTAATGGAAGGTAAATCCATGTGGTTGGTTGGCTCATCCAGTAAAAGGATATCTGGAGTCTGCAAAAGAATTTTTGCCAGCATTACCCGCATTCTCCAACCCCCTGAGAAGGTGTTTAATGGTCTGTGCTGATCCTCAGTACTGAAACCAAGACCTGCAAGGATTTCATTTGCTCTGTATTCTATGTTATACCCATCTAAAGCTTCAAATTCTGTCTGCTTATCGCTCAGTTTATTCAATACTTCTTCAGAGTAATCTGTTTCTATCTTTTTTAAGAGTTCTTCGATTTCATCGTGTAATTGATTTTGGCGTTCAAAGGCCTCCATCGCTACGTGTAAAATACTATGGTGTGAATCGTAAGAAAGTAAATCCTGGTTCAGGTAACCTATTTTAAGGTCTTTCGACATAGAAATGGTGCCTGATGAAGGTCCATATTCGCCCACTATTATTTTTAGAAGGGTAGATTTACCGGTTCCGTTGGCTCCGATTAATCCAATTCTTTCGCCTGGTTTAATATGCCAGTTTGCCTCGTCGTATAAAGCTCTGGAGCCTATAAGGAATGTTAAGTCGTTTATTGAAATCATTTGGTTGCAAAAATACGATTTTGTTTGCTTTCCATTTGCATACAATATGGAATAATACTGAAGCTTTTGTAATTTATTTTCGGAAGATCTTAACCGGTAAAGCCGTGTCCTGAGGGGATTTACACGTTTTTTTAGGTGTTTTAAAAAAACACCATCCTTTGGTAGCGATGAATTTTATGGCTATTGTTACTGCATTGTTAACATTACTGTGTATTTTTGCGTTTTTGGGAGGGAAGCCATTGTATCTCAGGATAGAATAACCTTCCTGCCCTTTGTCCTATATCAAAACGTTTCTATATTCGTTACATGTACCGTCTAATTAAGCCTTTATTCTTCCAGTTTGATCCTGAAAAAGTACACCATTTTGTGGTGAAACAACTCAATTGGTTCAATGATTACTTCCCAATGGGAAAAACAATTTTACGCAGCAGCTTTGATGTCAATATCAAGGGACTGGAACGCGAAGTCTTTGGAATTAAGTTTAGAAATCCCGTTGGACTGGCAGCCGGTTTTGATAAAAACGGAGAGTATATTGAGGCATTGAGTAATTTAGGTTTCGGTTTCATTGAAGTAGGAACAGTAACTCCTTTGCCACAACCAGGTAATGAGGCGCCACGTATGTTCCGTTTGCAGGATGATTCAGCGATCATCAACCGTATGGGCTTCAATAATAAAGGAGTAGATACGCTTGCAGAGCGATTAAGACGCCTAAAAACTAAAGATAAGAGCATCATTATAGGTGGCAATATCGGTAAGAATAAAAATACACCAAACGAAGATGCGGTAAGCGATTACATCAAATGTTTTGACCGTCTATTTGATGTTGTAGATTACTTTGTTGTGAACGTAAGTTCTCCAAATACTCCCGGATTAAGGGAATTGCAGGAGAAGGCACCCTTAATGAATTTATTAAACACCCTGCAACAAAGAAATCTAGGTCGTAATGTACAGAGACCAATTTTGTTGAAAATAGCTCCGGATTTAACCAACGAGCAGTTGGATGATATTGTAGAGATCGTTTTAGAAACAGGTATTGCGGGTGTGATTGCTACCAATACGACCATTGATAAGAGCGGTTTAAATAGTCCTGCGGAATTAACTGCTGAAGCTGGTGGATTAAGTGGTAAACCTTTAACCAGGCGCTCAACAGAGGTAATCAGGTACATTTCTACGAAATCTAATAAAGCCTTTCCTATTATAGGGGTAGGAGGTATTCATTCTCCTCAGGATGCTAAAGATAAGCTAGAGGCTGGAGCTTCCTTAGTACAGCTTTATACGGGGTTTATTTATGAAGGTCCTGGAATAGTGAAAAGAATATGTAAAGAACTTGTTTAGGCCTGGTCTTTTAAGCCTTTAAAGCCAAACATAAAAAAACAGCAATGATTAATTTCATTGCTGTTTTTTTATGATCAGCAATTTAATCCAAAATCATAGTTGTGATAACTCAGCTATAGATCGGGAAAATATTTCAGCCTGAGATGTGCTGATTTTGAATGAGCCTGGGCTCTTTGGTTAGTTAAGCTTGTGTAGGAGGCAAAAAAAAAAGACCTTAGGAATATCCTAAGGTCTTTTTTTATTTCTTGAAACAGAAACTTACGCTCTTGTAAGTTTGTCTAGAACAGCATTGTTTTTAGCCAATTGATCTGTAGTAGACTGTTTAGAACGGCTACCCAATTCAATGTTAGTAGCTAATTTTAAGTTTTTCACATCTAATTTAGCGAAAGTCTTATTTCTTCTGTCTTTTCTTTTTAATCTAGTAACTGCCATGGTGTAACCCTTTATTTTTTTATTTATTGTAAATCTGAGGTCGAGAGCGGATTCGAACCGCTGTAGGAGGTTTTGCAGACCTCTGCCTAGCCACTCGGCCACTCGACCTGTTTTAAAAATTAGAATGCAAAAGTAGCAATTAAATCTAAGTTTGCAATTTATTTTTGAAAATTTCTGCTGATATCTGCGCATAGTATTGCAGCACAAACAGCTACGTTTAAAGATTCTGCTCCGCCAATCCTCGGAATTGTCACCGGTACGGTAATTAATTCCATAATTTCAGGAGAAATTCCCTGTCCTTCGTTTCCTAAAATCACCAATCCTTCGGTTCCCCAGTCTACATCATACATACTTTTGCCATTTAATACTGCTCCAAATACGGGAACTTGAGCTGCAGAAAGTAATGGAGCGAGGTCCTGATAGTAAATATCCATCCTGCTCAAGGAGCCCATAGTGGCCTGAACCGTTTTAGGGTTATAAACTTCAACTGTATTTAGAGCGCAAATGATTTGTTTAAAGCCAAACCAATCTGCAGTTCGGATGATGGTGCCCAGATTCCCTGGATCCTGTATTCCATCAAGTACTAAAGAGAAGTTGTTCTTGAGCTGTTTTGTATCCAATACCGGGTTTTTAGGCAGATGAACCAATGCTAAAATCCCTTGTGGGGTTTGTAAGGTGCTAATCTTATCCAGTTCAGCGCTGTTTACTTCAAATAACTTTATATTTGCGGGCAACTCAGGGAGTAGAGACTGATATTGAGCCAGATAATAAATGCTGTGAACCTGGTAGGAAGAATGAATAAATTCTGCAATAGATTTTATACCTTCAATAATGAATATCCCATTTTCTTTACGGTACTTTTTTTGATGTAACGATTTTATAAAACCTATTTGAGATTTTGAAAGCATACTATAATTATAAAAAGAATGTCCAGTTTCTTGCAATATTACTACTTATTATTGTTTTTGTGGCAGGATGTTCTTCAACAAAGTACATTGAACCCTACCAATCCATAGTTAAGAAAGTAAAAATAGACAGCGTAAACAAAGCTTTTGAAGAGGAGGCCTATAACTTTATACAGAAGGATATTCGTCCGACTTCAAAATTGGGAATCAACGTGTTGCTTTATAATATGTTCAATACCAAGGATGGTCGTTACAAAACGAATAACCTCAAACCTTTGGGAAGTCCGCCGCCAATTCTGGACAGTGCGATTGTAGAAATTTCCCGTGATCAGATTGAGAAGTTCCTGAAGAGTAAGGGCTATTTTAATGCGAAAGTGAAGTCCGACATTAAAGTAAAGGACAAGAAAGCTGAGGTTGATTTTGTGGCGAATATGGGACCAGCCTTTAAAGTTTCAGCGGTTAATTACCAGATTCCTGATTCGGCAGTACAGCAACTCTATCTTTCAAGGGCCGATTTGGTCAGCCATGTTAAAGAAGGTATGCGTTTTGATGACGATTCACTTTCCTTAGAAAGAGATCAGATTTATCAAGTGATGAAAGAGAATGGCTATTATGATTTTGCCAAGCCTTACGTTCGATTTTCGGTGGATTCCAATAGCAATGACAGTAAAGTGAAAGTGACACTATTGGTGGATAATCCAATTGCGAAGACTCATCATCAAAAATATAATATTGGAGAGATCAACGTCGTGATTGCTCCAAATTCAGAAGGTTACCCTGATTCTGTGACCTTAAATAAAAGGATATTTAATGGTTTAAGGTATACAGATCTTTCTAAGAAATTTAGAAGAAACCCAATTGTCCGTTATAATTACCTTCGTCAGGGAGAGCAGTATGATATTCGGAATGAGGCGCTTACTTTTGATCGGTTATATGATTTAAACGTATTTAAGAATGTTAAAATTGATTATCAAAAATCTAAAGATAGCAATACCGTAAATCCATTCATTCAGTTGATCCCCCAAAAGATCATGAGCAATCGTATAGAGGGTGAAGTTCCTTTTAATGGTGGTACCGTAGGTTTTACCTTAAGTAATACTTACTCAAACAACAATCTGTTCAGAGGAGCAGAGCGTTTTGAATTTCAGATCAAGGGTGGTTTGCAATCCAGGATAGGTCAGGGAGGTTCTATTTTTAGCGACATCTATCAGAGAGATTTTTCTGTAAGTTCGAGTCTTTCCGTTCCTCGTTTAATGGTGCCCATATTCTCCAAATACATTACGGGAAAAGGAGGAATACCGCATACCATCTTTTCAGGTAGCTATGTTTATGCATTACAAAAGGATTTCTTTATCAGAAGGGTGTTTTTAAATTCTGTAACCTATGAGTTTGTGGAAACACAAGCTAAGTTTCATTCTGTAACGCCATTAAATTTTGAATATAGATTCGGCGATCTGCTTTTCGATGAAAAAGATTCTGCTCAGAATATTCAGGATCTGGTCACAAATAATGCTTACACCCTTAAACTGTTGAAAAGAAAAAGTATTACCCTTGGAATTAAGTATGCTTATTCCTTGAATGCGAATAAATTAATAACCGGTAACGATTTCGTTTATTTCCGTGGTAGTATAGACTTAGCAGGGAATATGTTGAATGCCCTCACTAAACTTTCTGGAATAAAAACAGATCCGGCAAAAGAGGATTTCGGCAAGATTTTAGGCGTGCCATTTAATCAATATGTGCGTCCGGAGGTTGATATCAGATGGTATAAAGGATTGGGGCTGGATAAGCAATTTGTGGCCAGATTAAATCTCGGTGTGGGCTATGCCTATGGAAATTCGGTAGATATGCCATTTGAGAAATTATTTTTTGCCGGTGGCTCATCAGGAGTAAGGGCATGGCAGGCCAGAACTTTAGGTCCTGGAGGGTATAATCGCGGAGAGGCATTAACTACTGAAGCACAGCGCAGAACACTATACGGCCTGGATCAACTTGGTGATATGCATATGGAAGCCAATCTTGAATATCGTTTCAAACTAGTCAACAAGTTCTTTGGTGGAAAGTTAAAAGGGGCTGTATTTTTGGATATGGGGAATGTATGGAATCTGAGGAAAACTAATGATACCAGTTCTGTGGGGGTGTTTAAATTGAAGAATCTGGATAAACAGATTGCTGTTGGTACAGGTATGGGTTTCCGTTATGATGTCCAATACTTTATATTCCGTTTTGATGTAGGTCTTAAGCTGAAAGACCCACAATTTATCGGATCAGAGCAATGGGTCATTAGTAAGTTTTTAGGTGGTGGTAAAGCTTTTAGAGCAGATTACGACGCACGTAATACTCCGGATAGATACCGATTTGTGCAGTACAACTTTGGTATAGGAATGCCCTTTTAACTATTATTCCAGATCATAAGTATAGCTAGAACATTTTCTTTAATCCATCAAAAACGGTCTCAAAGAAAGTGGAAGCACTTAAGCCATTGCTATGGTTAAAGTAAAAGAAAATCAATAATAAGACCACCGCTATAATGATAAATCTCCTGAAAGCAAAAGCTAGAAATACCAGAATGAGAGGGAATAAAATTAACCATAAACTACTGATGGTATATGGATTTAAGCTGCCGTCTTTTTTGTAAACATACAGCAATTTGCTGTGTGTGCCTTTATCATTCTGGTGCTTCAGGTATACAAATGCAGATCTTTCCAGTTGCAGAGGTAAAACCGCCACACCATCATTAAATTTAATTGGCTGTGTAAAACCACTCACCGTAAAGGTATAGGTCCCATTGATTTTCTCGATTGGATGATCCAGAGAGTCTGCGGCTATAATGGCCAGTTTACTGTTTTTCAATAAGCTTTCTTTTACGATAAAATTATTGATGTCTGCATGTTGTGCAAAGACAGTTGTACAGGTCAAAACCAGTAAGAGCACTAAGGATATTCTTTTCATTGCGCTAAAAATCATTGATCATATTAATTCTTCCAAATGTAGTAAAAGCGGATATGTTTTTTATAGATCCACCAATAAATTAACCATTCAGGGAGAAGATGCTGTAAGTAAGTACGCTTGCAAAACATACCCATAAGAAATAAGGAATAAACAATAAGCCGGCTGTTTTGTCGATTTTATAAAACATTACTGCATTAACCAAAATGGCCATCAGTAAGAAGGCGATTTCAAATAAGGCTGCACCTGGAGACTTCGCATAAAAAAATAAGAATGACCACATGATATTTAGCAACAGCTGAATGGCGTAAACGGCAATTGTTCTTGGAAAATGTACAATCTGAGCTCTCTTTTGCCAAACCAGGTAAGAGGAAATGCCCATCAGAATGAAAATGCAAGTCCATACCGGTGGAAATAGCGAATCTGGTGGGTTAAATGAAGGTTTAGCCAGGCTTGGATACCAGGTTTTTACAGAGCTGAGGGTAAGTATACTCCCAAGGGCCCCTGCGCCTAAAGGGATGGCCAGACTAATGACAAAGGCAATAGGATTGAATTTCATATTTTATTTTTTGAGTATTTGCTGATTTGGATTCCTTGACGAAGGTAAATGAAATCTAACAATTACTTAACAATAACTTTGTTTAGTGATAATAAACAAAGTTTAGTATTGCAGAACATATAAATGTTCAAAGATGTCAGTAAAATTAGTCGTATTCGATATGGCAGGAACCACAGTAAAAGATAAAAATTACGTGGGATTAGCCTTTCAAAAAGCCATGAGCGCTCATGGTTATGAAGTTAGCATAGCAGAAATCAATCCTATGATGGGCTATGAAAAGCCATTAGCCATCAAAATGCTGCTAAAGCAGTATGGTTGTTCTGAAACAGAAATTACAGAAGGGTTGATTTTCGCCATTCACGAGGATTTCGTTTCTGCAATGATTCATTTTTATCAGACCTCCGCAGAGGTTGTTCCCCTTCCAAATGTGGCCGATACTTTTCTTCAATTGAAAGCCAGGGGAATCAAAATTGGTTTGGATACCGGATTCTCAAGAAATATCGCAGAAATTATTGTCGACAGGTTGAACTGGTCCGATATGATTGATATCCTGGTCGCTAGTGACGACGTTCCTCGGGGCAGACCTTTTCCTGATATGATCCGTAAGATGATGGAAGAATTGAATATCAGTGACCCTCAAGAGGTGGTTAAAGTTGGAGATACCGAAGTAGATATCAATGAAGGTTTGAATACCGGATGTAAATACAGTATTGGCATCACCACCGGAGCATTTACAAGAGAAGGATTATTGAAATATCATCCTACGCACGTAATTGATGATATCTCTGAAGTTTTAGCGCTGATCAGTTAGTAAAACCGATATGAACCTGTTAGAATACTGCCGCAACAAGGTTGCCGGTTGGTCATACCTGGTGATATCTATGATGGCGGGTTTAGCGGCATTTGGCTGTTATACGAGTATGTATGCTTTTAGAAAGGCATTTACAGCAGGTACTTTTGATGGGCATGAATATTTGGGGGTTGATTATAAAGTATGGCTGGTGATTGCCCAGGTGATGGGCTACACCTTTAGTAAGTTTTATGGGATTCGTTTTATTTCGGAATCTACCGGTAAAAACAGAGGACGTAGTATTTTAAAGCTGATTGGTATCTCCTGGATCGCCTTATTGGGCTTTGCCATTGTCCCGGCACCATGGAATATTGCCTTCCTTTTCATCAATGGTTTTCCTTTAGGAATGATCTGGGGTCTGGTTTTCAGTTATCTGGAAGGACGTAGAAATACCGAATTTATGGGCGCTTTGATGTCCGTAAGTCTCATTTTTGCCTCTGGATTTATTAAAACGGTAGCCAGAACCGTAATGGATCTGCTACCAGTCAACGAATATTGGATGCCCTTCTGCACTGGGTTATTATTTGTCGTTCCCATGCTGGTGTTTGTGTCTTTACTGGAAATGGTGCCAGCTCCAACTGAAGAAGACCAGCGCCTGAGGACTAAACGTTTACCAATGAATGGTAGTCAGCGGAAAAAATTTCTGTTGAATTTCCTGCCAGGAGTGATTTTAACCATTGTCATTTACGTGGTACTGACGGTGATCCGCGACCTTAGAGATAATTTTGAAGTGGAGATCTGGCAGGACCTCGGTGTAACTGACAACCATATTTTTGCGAAAATAGATGGATTTATCGCATTGGTTGTCCTGATGATGATCGGTTTATTGATCCTAGTAAGAAATAACCTGAAAGCTTTTGTCATTATTCATTGGATGATCATCGGTGGATGTGCTTTAACAGGAGTTGCTACATGGCTTTTTGATGCGCATTACATTCAGCCGATTACCTGGATGTGCATGGTAGGAATGGGGCTTTACATGGCTTATATTCCATACAATGCGATCTTTTTTGAACGGATGATTGCCACTTTCCATTATAAAAGTAATATAGGCTTTATCATGTATGTTTCAGATGCGATCGGCTATCTGGGAAGTGTGAGTATTTTGCTCTTTAAAGAATTTGGAGATGCAGAGATCAGTTGGGGCCATTTCTTCCGACAAAGCGCTGTGGTTGCGGCAGTTGTTGGGCTGAGTTGTAGCATGATTTCTCTACTTTATTTCCATCAGAAAAGCATAAAGAATAAGAAAAAACAAAGTAATATTACGCTTTCAACATTGGCATTGGAGATAGAAGGAGCTACAAAATAATTTTTTGATCTGTTAAAATATTTAAAATGAATACAAAACATTACGACCTGATTGTAATTGGAGCTGGTATTTTAGGAACCTTCCATGCTTATCATGCTTTAAAGCAGGGTAAAAGGGTGTTGCAATTAGAAAAAGATAATTATCCGGTAGGTGCCACAGTGCGCAACTTTGGTCAGGTAGTTCCTTCGGGAATGTCGGGCGTCTGGTTTGATTATGGTGTCCGCGGACTAGAAATCTACCAGGAAATTCAACAGCAGTTTGATATTTCAGTACGCAATAATGGCAGTGTTTACATTGCTTCGGATGAAGAAGAACAAAATCTGATTCATGAGTTGAAAGCTCATTATGATACTTTAGGATACCAGCAGGAGCTTTTATCAAAAGAAGCTGTTTTGGCTAAATATCCTGCCATAAGAGCTAGCTATGCTAAGGAAGGCTTGTTTTTCAAACAAGAAGTGAGTGTAGAGCCCGACTTGATGATTTACCGCCTTCAGGAATTTATGCAGTCAAAATTTGAAGCTTATACCCTGATGTCGAATTCTCCTGTGATTGATTGTACGCCAACAGGAAGCGGTGTAGCAGTTCGCGTAACTGGTAACCGTACTTATGAGGCAGATAAAGCGGTGCTTTGTAATGGGTATGAGTTTAAATTGCTGTTCCCTGAGCTATTTGCCTCTAGCGGACAAGTGATTAGTAAGCTTCAAATGATGCGTACAGTACCGATGCCTGATGTTCCTTTAGAAGGGAATATTCTAACAGGTCTGACCATCAGAAGGTACGAGAGTTTTGAAGATTATTGCCCTTCATTTAAGAATTTGAATACCCCTGACCATTATAAAGAGCTAAAAGAATGGGGAATTCATTTACTCTTTAAGAAAGCTGTAGATGGTAGTTTTATTATTGGTGATTCTCATGAATATGCAGATGTTGCTCATTTTGATGACCTTGGTTTCAATGTCAAACAACACATTAATCAGTTGATGTTGAAAGAAGGGGAGCGTATTGTTAACTTCAACCTGCAGGATATCGGGACTAGCTGGGCTGGTTTTTATCCTCAGCACCCTACAGAACGTATTTTGGAATATAATATCGATGATTGCATTCATATTCGCACTTGTATCGGTGGGAAAGGGATGACGGCAAGTGCCGGGTATACCGAAGCCAGTATGAAAGCAATTCTGGGGCTTTAATTCTGTATTTAAATTTTGGTGTGAGAATTGTAGTCAAGTGGTATGATCGAAAAGAACATCGATCTTAATGTCCATTTAAATACAAGTAAAATGTTAAAAAGTATCATTACAAAAAAAGGAATTCTATCATTACTCATCGTTTTGGGTAGTGTGGCCAGTACAATGGCTGCGGATGTGATCAGGATGATGGTGAAGGAAGATCGTGCCTCTTGTACAGGAGTTGCGCCAATGAATTGTTTACAGGTAAAATACAAAAACAGCAAAAACTGGGAACTGTTTTATAGCGAAATTCAGGGCTTTAAGCACCAGGAAGGTTATCGTTATACACTTTCAGTCATTAGAACAAAAAGGAAAAACGTTCCTGCAGATGCGTCTGCTTATACCTACAAGTTGAAAAAGGTGATTAAAAAGGAAAAGATTGCAGTTAAACCAAGCTCAGGTAAGGATCCCTTAATGGCAATTGCAAACCAAAAATGGACCTTAAGCAAGATCAATGGTCAGGGCGTAAGTAGTGACCGTGCTTTTATTAAACTGGATGATAAAGGAAATAAATTTAATGGCTCCGGAGGTTGTAATGGCATTTTTGGAAGCTTTACTTATAATCCTAAAACTAAAAGTCTGTCTTTTGGAAATATTGCCTCTACAATGATGGCTTGTGCAGATGAAAAGCTGAATAAATTGGAAACTGATTTTACCAAAGCTTTAGGTGATCAGACATTTAGATTGGAAACCAGTGGAACAACCTTAACATTATATAAAGGAAAAATAAAAGCGCTAGAGTTTAGAACGGAAGCGAACAATACCAATGACATCTGGAATTTTATTGGTAAAAACCGATGGAAGTTGATCCAGATGGATGGAGTAACACAAGAAAATTCGCCAGTGACGATTTCTTTCAATCTTACAGACCGTCGTTTTAGTGGGAATTCAGGCTGTAATAATTATTTCGGTACTTATGAAGCAGGAAGCTCCACTATTGATTTTGGCCCTGCAGCAAGCACCCGTCGTGCTTGTATGGATGCTACTTTAACTGAATTAGAACGTAAATTTCTGAACATTCTAGGGAGTAAAAGCTTTAGGTTTGATGTAGCTGACCAAACTTTAAATCTTTACCAGAAGGATCGTTTGGTACTCATGTTTGGCATCACCAAATAAAATAACTCGCTTATTTTTAAGTCTTATACCTGATGAAAAAGGGATCATTTACATGATCCCTTTTTTTATTCAATTCATTTTAAGCAGTCAATGCTTGTTTATTGTATTTGTTCCGATATTCTATGGGCGTTAAACCAGTGATTTTCTTAAATACATCTCTAAAAGCTTTGGTATCTGTATAACCTACATCGTACATCACTTCTGTGATGTTTTTTCTACTGCTTTCAAAACTTCTTTTTGCGGCTTCAATTTTCACCCTTTGTATATAGGTGATCACTGTATTGTTGGTAGCCTTTCTAAACCTTCGTTCAAAGCTTCTTCTTCCCAATGCAGACATTTCAGCCAGTTGGTCTACTGTGATTTTATCCTGGTAATTACTTTCTATGAATTCCTGTACTTTTTTTATCTCCTGATCTTCATGGTCTTTTTGTCCCTGGAACATCATGAATGCAGATTGACTTTCCCTATCGATATCTATTGCAAAAAACTTAGAGGCAAGGATGGCAGTGTCCCTATCTGTATATTTTTCTACCAGATAAAGGAGCAGGTTCCAATAAGAATTGGCGCCACCACTTGAATAAAGTCTTTGTTCTTCTGTAATAATACTCCCATCTACCAGTTCCACATCTGGGAACATTTCACGGAATTCAGTGGCATGCAACCAATGCGTAGAGCATTGTTTTCCTTTTAGCAATCCGGTAGAAGCCAGTAAAAATGCACCAATACATAATGAAGCAACTTCTGCACCTTTATGATAATGCTCAATTATCCAGGGCAAAAAATCTTTGTTTAAACTTAAAGCCGTATTTAAACTGCCACTCAATGCCGGGATGAAGATCAGATCTGTTTGTTGTATTTCGGAAATCTGGCAATCAGGATGTACAGAAAATAAGCTGTTGTTCAATCTGACTTCTTTCGATAAACCAACAAGTTGAATCTGAAATAAAGCTGGTTTCCCAGAAGATTCAAGGAATTCATTTACCATTCTGAATAAATAACCGGGATCAGCAATGGATTCAATCACTGCAGTTTCAGGAACTAAAATCGAAATATGTTTCATGTTTCAGGTTGATGGTACTCAGTCAAATATAGAGTGTTTTGGTGTCGTATACAACCCCTTTAATTGTCGTTTTCGCACAAGATGATCATCGAACAAGGCCAGTAGATTTGTGGTATAAAAAACAATTTAATCATCATGATTGCGATTAGCCCTTACTTCACTTTCCATGGGAATTGCCGGGAAGCAATGACCTTTTATCAGGGCTGTTTTGGCGGAACACTGAATTTTCAAAGTGTTTCTAATGCCCCATTATCAGAAGAACTTCCTAAAAAAATGAAGGATTGTATTTTACAAGCCAGTTTAACCAATGAGCATATGGTATTATTCGCAACGGATATGGTTACAGAGGAAGGCTTAATTAAGGGGAATTCCATTTCTCTCTTTCTCCGATTTAATAAGGAACAGGAAATTAGGGAATGTTACCAGAAACTCTCCAAAGGAGGGCAATGTAGCCATCCTTTGGAACTGAATTTCTGGGGCGATTTATTTGGTACTGTTATCGATAAATATGGGAACTATTGGTTGTTGAGCTATCCAAAGGTCCAATAGTAAGACAAAGTGTTTTCTTTATTCATATTTTAAAGCATCAACGGCATTTGCCTTTGCTACTTTGAAGGTTTGCATGCTGACGGTTAATATGGAGATGAGTAAGGAGATTAAGGCGGCAATTAGAAAAGGCCAGATGGATATCTCAATTTTATAATCATACTTGCTAAGCCAATTTTTAGCCAAAATATACGCCATAGGAAAAGCAATCATATTAGAAATGACCACTAATTTCATGAAGTCTTTGTTTAAAAGCACCATGATGTTTTGCAAATCTGCACCTAATACTTTTCTGATACTGATTTCTTTACTCCTTTGTTCGGCCATGTATAGCGCCAGTCCAAGCAAGCCCAGGCAAGAGATGAAAATGGCAAATCCACCAAATATATTCGACAATACGCTCAGAAGTTTTTCAGTCGTTAATTTTTTTTCCATATCCTGGCTGGTAAATTTTAAAGCCAGAGGATAAGCAGGGTTTATTTGCGCACTGATTTTATTGACCAAAGCTATAGACTTGTTTAAAGGTAGGGCGGGATTTAAACGAAGTAATAAAACCTGGCTTTTTGTTGGGTTATAATAGAATAGCGTAGGTCTTGATTTGGAGCCAATAGCTTCATTATTATAATCTTTTACGACCCCAATAATCGTTAGTTTTTGGTTGTCACCCCAGGTGATCTGCGTACCAACGGGATTTTTAAGCCCCATGGTTTGTACCGCACGCTCATTGATCATCACCGATGTAGCCGTATCCGCAACAAATTTCGGACTAAATTCTCTACCTGCAACCAGGCGGGTGCCTACCGTATTTATAAAATCATAACCTGTGCTTCTATAGTCTATGATGGAGTTGTCGTTTACAGCTTTTCCAGGCCAACCGATGTTACCGGTGATGCTACCGCTTTCTGTAAAAGAATTGGCAAATTCAGTGGTATGTACAATTGCTCCGGCCTTTTTAAGCTCCTCTTTAAACCGCGCTATGACAGCAGGTTTAACCCATTCGCCTTCAATATCCAGTTCCACCAGATTACTACTGTCGAATCCTAATGGCTTATTCTTCATGAATTGAATTTGAGAATAGATCACTATTGCAGAAATGATCATGCAAACCGATAAGCTGAATTGTACTACAACAAGGATTTTACGGATGGATAGCGAATTTGCGCCATTTCCTTTAAAGCCTTTCAGCACTTTAATCGGACTGAATGAAGACAAATAAAAGGCGGGGTAACTCCCCGCGAGTAAGCCTGTAAATAATGCCAGCAGCAGAAGCGTAGTCCAGAAGAGGTAAGAATGATAGTCAATATTGATTTGGATGTTTAGCAAGTTGTTAAAGTAAGGTAAGCTCAATTCCAGCAAAACAAAAGCAAGGAGCAGGGCTAAAAAAGACAACAGCAGGGATTCCAGGATAAATTGTCCCATGAGGTTGAATCGGGTAGAACCCATGGCTTTCCTGATTCCCACTTCTCTGGCGCGCTTTTCAGAACGTGCGGTAGAAAGGTTCATATAATTGATGCTGGCAATCAGCAATACGCAAAAGGCAAGAAAAAGAAAAAGCCTGACCTGGTCAATCTTTCCACCTGAAGGTTTCCCATTGGAAAACTCATCGTATAGGTTGACTTTAGTATAAGGGAAAAGGAACGCTTCGAGGTCTGTATCTTTATCATGGGCAGCAATTAATTTCCTCATAGCGGCATCTGCTGCTGAGAAATGCTTTGCATCTTTTAACTTAATGAGGGTTACACAGGTAATAGATCCCCAGTTGGTTTCTTTCTCCTCAGGTTTTTCCTGTTCGAAAAGTGCCCAGCTTTGTAAGGCATCAAATTGAAAACTTTGGTTTTTAGGGAGCTCTTCAATAACTGCAGCAACTTTTAAAAGCTTGCGGTCATCCCATTTTATGGTTTGTCCAATTGGATTCTCATTTCCAAATAAACGTTTGGCTGTACTGGCAGTCAAGAGGATGGAGTTCGGCTCTTTTAGCGCCTGATCTGCATTGCCATAAATGAATTTATAATCAAAGATCTTTAACAGGGATGGATCTACAAAAAGACCCTTCAGTTTAATATGGTTCTCTTTGTAACTAAATAGCTTATCCTGAGAATTCATTGCTACTCTCGCAGCTTGCTCTACTCCTGGTACTGTTTCTACCGCACTTTCTGCCAGTTTATTAGGTACTGCAACTGTAGTGATCAGTTGTCCATTGATCTTTAGATTTAACCTGGTCATGTAAATTCGATCAATGTCCTTCAGTTGTTTATCATAAGTCCATTCGTAATTTACATAGAGGAGGAGCATCAGACAACAGGCCAGTCCAATTGCTAGTCCACCAATGTTGATCAGGGTAAAACCTTTGTTCTTCCAAAGGTTTCTTATGGCGATTTTTAAGTTGGTCTTCAACATCTATTTAGATTTTTTTCTGGTTTTGACCAATAGCATGCCACAATTTTAAAGGCCATTAAAACATCCTATTTAGCGCTTTTCTTAACTTAATGTTCATTAACGGACAGTTTTATTGTACGTAATCGCACATCCCTTTTATAAAAACAAGTAATGATAGTTTTTGGTGTAGAACCTGCTATAAAATCGTGTAGATCTTCCTGGTTAAAATAGGTGATTTACCTTTTTTTATAAGCTCTCTTACAGGCATTATGCCGTTGGATTTGGGATATTGATAATTGCAGTATGGTCTTTTAAATTTTGGTGAAAAATAAAAAAGTGTCACTTGATAGAATCTGAATTACTAGCTTTCACTGCCATCAGATTCAATTATTGATTTTCATAAACATTTAGTTCCTGAGGTAAGTTCTCAAAATTAGTAACAAAAGCCCTCCAGGGTTGAAGGGTTTTTGTGTGATGCGTCAATGCTTTAAGGGTTTAACTTCTATTATCGTCGAATGGTTTTTTGGTTTACGAGGATATGCTAAAGTTACTTCTGTTATTCTCATTTCTTTGCCTACTGGCTCAATAATATAAAAGTTGTATTTAACTATTAATTCTTTTCCGAATTGGATTCCAATATTTATAAGGTCTAGAATAGATGCGGTCTTAATTTTATTAAATTCATCTAATGCGAGAGGCCGAGTTTTCGATACCTTAGTTGAAAAGAATCTGATGTTTGTCTGCCAGGGATAGCACATACATAAAATGTTATAATATATTATTGATCCATTATTGTCAATTTCAAAGATCCTGTCCTTTATAGGCACGGCAGCAGTATCAAGGAAATAGTAAATGTTAGTTCTTTTAAAATTATCGACTTGGGCTTCCGAAGCTTTGGGGCTTAGAATTAGGTAGGTAAATAAAATTAGTATTATGTGTCTCATTACTTTAAGTTTTAGTTACATCCGGCTGTAGCCATTTTATTGACCTCCATCCCCCAATTTTAAGACATTCTAAATTCGAAAAGCAGGGCGTTAACTGGCATTTTTTCCACATCTCATGAGGGCTTAAAGCTTCCAAGGAAATATGTGGTCTAAAGGTATTATATGCTGTTTCCCATACTTCAACTTTTTCTATGACGTCCTTCATTGATAAGAACCAGTTAGTATTTAGGCATTCATACCGGAAACTTCCATTAAAAGACTCAATGTACGCATTATCTGTGGGTTTTCCCGGACGGGAGAAATTACGTATGACCTGATTTTCTTAAGCTCATTTATCCAATGCTTTGGAGATAAACTCACTGCCATTATCGACTCTAATCTTTTTTAGAATAGATTTGTATTCCTTCTTCAATCTTTCTAATACTGTTAATACTTGTTTCACCTTAATGCCTTGCTCTGGATAAATATCAAGGCAAAATCGGGTATAATTATCTACAATAGTTAAGGATCTAAATTTTCGCCCGTCAAATAGCTGATCGGATACAAAACCCATACTTCAGCATTCATGTAAATGCGAGGCCAGTACTCTTTCCAAACGATGTGCGCCCGCTAGATTTCTTCTAGGTCCTTTACTGCGCAGATTTAATCCTTATAACTTATAGAACCTGTAAACTCTGTTATAACGGTCTTTAAAACCCTCCCGACGAAGTAGGATAAAGATAAGAAACCCTGTTTAATATATATTAAACAGGGTTTCTTGTGTTCCCGAAGGGATTCGAACCCCCATCTGTTGAACCGGAATCAACAATTCTATCCATTGAACTACGGAAACATTTCGGCAAATATATCAATTAGATTGGTTATTCCTTAATACTCTTTAAATTTCCATATTTTCCTCTTTTTTCAGCACATCATCAGATAAAAACATAGGAAATAACAGGAGTAATGGGTAAACCTATATTTTAACTCAAAAAAACAAATCAAATCATAGCATAAATCTGTTCTCTTAAAATCTGATAATGAGCGAAGTAGGTGTGTCTTTCTTCTCGGGAACAAGTGCTTCTGGGAAAAGACAATTTAATTCTGCTATTAAGGCCGTTTTTCAAAAATAAAAAGGCACTTTTGCAAAAATGATAAATGCCGTTGCAATGGGCTTGCTGATGAATAATCAGCCTGCCAGGGCGTTCGGCATGAAAAGAATAGATTAATGAAAATCATGTAAAAGAAGGGGCGTATGGAAGAAATGATTGTTGAAGAGATCGTAAAGCTCTTAGAGCAGGAAGACAACACACAATTAAAGGAATATTTAGACAATCTGAATATTTCTGATGTTGAACATCTGATAGACGAACTTCCCCAACATGCCGTCACATTCATAGATACCTTGTCCATTAAAAGGGCAGTTAACGTTTTCAGAATCCTTGACTTTCCGACTCAGGAAAGAATCATTAAAAAACTTCCAGGTAATAAACTCGCTGAGCTGATCAACCTCTTACCACCTGATGATCGTACTTCCTTATTCTCTGAACTCAGCGGTGAGGCAGTGAAAAAACTCATCATTCTGCTTCCAGCAAAAGATAGAGTAGAAGCACTTTCACTTTTAGGCTATGAAGAAGACAGTGTAGGAAGGTTAATGACACCCGATTATGTGGCTGTTAAAAAGGATTGGACGGTAGCCAGAGTACTGGAACACATCAGGCGTTATGGTAAAAATTCAGAAACCATTGACGTGATTTATGTCATCGACAGAGATGGGACTTTACTGGATGACATCAGGATCAGGGAGATTCTCCTGGCAGATCCCGATGCAAAAATTGGTGATCTGACCGATCGCCGACTGATTGCCCTGAATGCGAATGACCACCAGGAAGAGGCCATCAATATCTTCAGAATGAACAACAGAGTGGCTTTACCTGTGGTAGACGAACACAATGTATTGTTAGGTATTGTTACTGTTGATGATATTCTTTGGATTGCAAATGAAGAATATACAGAAGATATGCAGAAAATAGGGGGTACCCAGGCACTGGATGAACCTTATTTAGACATGCCTATCTTTGGTTTATTTAAAAAGAGAATAGGCTGGCTCGTGGTACTTTTCCTTGGAGAAATGCTCACGGCTACTGCAATGGGACATTTTGAAGCAGATATTGCTAAAGCAGTCATTTTAGCGATGTTTGTACCACTGATCATTTCAAGTGGCGGAAATAGTGGTTCCCAGGCTTCTACTTTGATCATTCAGGCCATGGCCCTGGGTGAAATCACGGTAGGCGACTGGTGGAGAGTGATGAGAAGAGAAATCATTTCCGGATTGATGCTCGGTGTGGTATTGGGTACGATAGGTTTTCTCCGAATTGCTTTATGGAGTACCTTTACGCCGATTTATGGACCGCATTGGCTGCTCATTGGTGTCACCGTTGGCGTTTCACTCGTTGGAGTGGTACTCTGGGGTTCTTTAGCAGGCTCTATGCTTCCTTTAATCCTGAAAAAACTAGGCGCAGACCCTGCTACTTCTTCCGCACCTTTTGTGGCTACATTGGTGGATGTTACAGGTCTGATTATTTACTTCTCCGTAGCAGTGATGTTCCTGACTGGCGTGCTGCTCTAGATTAATGGAGGAGACCATCGATTTAATATCATAAAGAAATAACTGAAGAAAGCCGGCAAAAAAAAACGGCATAAAAAAACCGGATACTTCGTAATCACGAATCTATCCGGTTTTCTTTTTTAACCTCTATTCAGCAATTAATGCTGTTTATACGTTAAAACGGAAGTGCATGATGTCGCCATCTTCCACCACATATGTTTTTCCTTCTACAGCCAATTTACCAGCTTCTTTACAAGCAGCTTCAGAACCTAAAGTAACGAAGTCATTATATTTGATGACCTCTGCACGGATGAAACCTTTTTCGAAGTCTGTATGGATTACTCCGGCAGCCTGTGGTGCGGTAAATCCTTTAGTAATCGTCCATGCACGTACTTCCTGAACACCAGCGGTGAAGTAAGTATATAAGTCTAATAAACGGTAAGCAGCAACAATCAGTTTGTTTACACCTGATTCGGTTAAACCAAGATCAGCTAAAAACTCCTGACGCTCTTCATAACTTTCCAGTTCCGCAATTTCTGATTCGATTTTAGCAGAGATCACCAATACTTCAGCTTTCTCGTCTTTTACCGCCTCTTTCACGCGATCTACATAAGCATTGCCATTGATCACAGAGTTCTCATCTACATTGCAAACATACATTACAGGCTTTTGAGTCAACAAACCCATATCTGCAATAAAGTCAAAATCTTCCGGAGCTACGGCTGCAGAACGTACAGATAATCCCGACTCAACATGAGTTTTGATCACACTTAAAATATCGAAAGTTCTTTTGGCATCCTTATCGGTTTTAGCCATTTTCTCCACTTTTTGAATACGTTTTGTAATCGTATCCAAATCTTTAAGTTGTAATTCTGTGTCAATGATTTCTTTATCGCGAATCGGATCAACTGAACCGTCAACGTGAATCACGTTTCCGTCGTCAAAGCAACGCAATACATGGATAATGGCACTTGTAGCCCTGATGTTACCCAAAAATTGATTGCCTAGTCCTTCACCTTTGGAAGCACCTTTCACTAAACCTGCAATATCAACAATCTCAATTGTATTTGGAACAATACGGTTTGGCTTTACCAATTCTGCCAATTTAGTTAACCTCTCATCTGGAACGGTGATGACACCAATATTAGGTTCGATTGTACAGAAAGGGAAATTAGCCGCTTGAGCTTTTGCGTTAGATAAACAGTTAAATAAGGTAGATTTTCCAACATTTGGTAAACCAACTATACCACATTGTAATGCCATGAATGATTTTTTCTAGTTTTGCCGCAAAGCTACCAATTTTTTAAAAATATTCTTTATGTTTAGGGTATCTAAAACTAATTAACGTTTAAAATACAGCGATATGGAAGAATTTGAAGAAACACAGACCGATCAGGCAGAGATAGAAACACTTATCATTACCGAAGATATGCGTAGCCATATCTATGAAACGGCTAAATGGGCAAAATTTCTATCAATAGTTGGTTTTGTAGGCTGCGTTTTGATGATTTTATTGGCTTTAACAATGCCGGTTGTGATGGAATCGCTGAATAAACTAGGTAAAAACACACTCGGTAATGGCAGTGTTGCGACCACTACAGCAACTTACCTGATCACCGGAATTCTTTATTTTTATCCCTCTTTGATGTTGTTCAAATATGCCAATTCCGCACAACAAGCAGTATTGTATATGGATCAGGAAAGCCTGGAAGAAGCAACAGCTAAAATGAAGTCCCTATTTAAATTTGTGGGAATCATGACGATCTGCACATTGGCGATCCTTGCGGTTTCGTTGTTGATTATTATAGTAGCTATTGGTGCTGCTACTTAATAAAAACAGCCAGCTATTGACAAAATAAATATGATAAAGAACAAGGCCTGTATCATTTAATGGTACAGGCCTTGTTCTTTATAGAAATCAGGTATAAACGGGCGTTTTTTGCTCTATGGTATGCTTAAAACTCATCATCTCTTTTTTTAGCAAACCTTCCAGATAAGGATTCATTAATTTGGAAAGGCCGATCCCTATTCCTCCTCCAGGCGGACGATAAGACAAGACAACTTTTAATAAGGTATCTCTACCATCTTCCGAAGGCGAAAATTCGACCCTGCCCACATGATGAATTAAAGAACCCGCAGCCGATTTCCAGCCAATCAGACGCCCCGGCTCTTCTTTTACAATTTCCGCATCCCAGTTTACCGCAAATAAATTCCCGATGACATTGGATTTCCAGGTCGACATATGTTCATCAATAACTTTCACATCTAAAAGATGCTGAATACTTCCCGGAAGATTATTTAAGTTTCGCCAATATAAAAATACTTCCTGTACAGGTTTTTCAATGACAAATTCTCCCCGGATATTTACAGCACGTGGTCTTCTGGCATCAATACCCAATTGTTCATAAAGCAAACAACGTCCTGTTGCCGCTCGATAGGCCATATATGCACCATAAAGAAACTTCGTTTTAGATGGTTTTCTAAGTCCCCAGCTAATCAAAGCGCCACTCAAAAACATAGATACCATGCGTTCCGACAAACCAATATTCGCATATTGGTGTTTTTCAATGGAAAATCTTCCTGCACTTAATTTTAAAGGATTGCTCATGATTTCTGACGTAGATTAATTTCTTTTCCAATGGAATCTATCCTCCAATGGTCAAGAATCCCCCATATTTGTTCCCATTTCCCATCCATTTCTTCCCGTAACTGGGTAATCCTGTCGGGGCCAATATAGCAGACAAAATACCGGGCACCATCACTGGTCTCCTCCGGTTTTACGGTAATGATGGTATCTGCACCATCTATATCCAGACGAATATCAAACTCATCTGGATGGGATAGGTTGTCTTTCATATTTAAGGGCTTAATTCCATTTTATATAACACATAAATTTGCTGAGTGTTTGCATGTCGCTGTATTTCAAGCCAAAATCATTTAATTTAATGGCAAAAAAAAAGAACTTACAGCCGCTTATATATTGCAATTTAGGGGCAATACCTAACCATAAATGAATTTTACTGTATGAATAAGTCATCATTTTTTTTCTTATGCTCTTTTTTGCTGAGTACCACCGGGGTTTTAGCACAAAAAGCTCCTGCTCCATACGGGGCTATTCCGAATAAAAACCAGCTGGCATGGCAGGATATGGAATATTATATGTTTATCCACTTCGGACCGAATACCTTTACTGATAAAGAATGGGGACATGGGGATGAGGATCCTAAAGTTTTCAATCCAACAAAGCTGGATGCCCGTCAATGGGCACGTACTGCAAAAGCAGCAGGTATGAAAGCGATCATCATCACTGCGAAACACCATGATGGTTTTTGCCTGTTTCCAAGTAAATACAGTACCCATACCGTAAGAGAAAGTGCCTGGAAAAATGGTAAAGGTGATGTATTAAAAGAACTTTCTGCTGCCTGTAAAGAGTATGGCCTGAAGTTCGGCGTATACTTATCGCCATGGGATCGTAACCACCCTAAATATGGCAGTCCGGAATATAATGATGTATTTGCCAAAACGCTGACAGAAGTGCATACCCAGTACGGACCTGTTTTTGAACAATGGTTTGACGGTGCAAAAGGAGAAAATGAGAAAAAACAGAATTATGATTTTAAGCTGTTCAACAGCATCGTGAGAAAATACAACCCACAAGCGATGATCTTTAGTGATATTGGTCCTGATGTACGTTGGATGGGGAACGAAAGAGGAGTTGCAGGTGCTACAAACTGGTCTACTTTAAATACAGATGGTTTTGGCGTTGGAGCAGATGCTCCCGCTGCTGGTGTTTTGAATACCGGAAATGAAAATGGTAAATATTGGATTCCTGCGGAAGTGGATGTTTCCATCCGGCCAGGATGGTTCTATAGTCCGGCTACAGATGATAAAGTGAAAACTTTAAAAGAACTGGTATCTATCTATGAAACCTCGATCGGGCGTAACGGAAATCTTTTACTGAACGTTCCGGTAAATCGTGAAGGATTGATTCATCCCAATGATTCTACAAGATTAATGGAGTTTAGAAAAACCATTGATGCCAGTTATAAAACAAATCTGGCTAAAGGCAAAAAAGTAAGCGTTAGTAATACCAGAAAAGGAGCACAGTTTGTAGCGGCACACCTGACTGATGGTAATCCGGCTACCTATTGGGCTACCGATGACCAGTTGAAAACTGCAAGCATTACGATTGATCTGGGGAAAGCAACTGAACTGAATCGGGTGGTGTTGCAGGAATATATTGCCCTGGGACAAAGGGTGAAATCATTCTCAGTGGAATATCTGGATGGAAATACCTATAAAAAAATAGACCAGCAAAGCACCATTGGTCATAAACGAATCCTTTCTTTTCCTACGATAACTACAAGTAAAATCCGCATTCATATTCTGGAAGCAAATGCCTGCCCGGTGCTTTCAGAAATAGCTGTGTATAAGGCGGCAGATCTATAAAATTCAACATCAACTCCCTATAAGCTCCATTTCGATGTGCTTATAGGGAGTTAAGGATAATCCCCATGGGGGTTATTTCCAGTGATTCGCTTTTTTCTGGTAAGCCCAGTAAAAGACGATTGGATATACAAAAAGGTTAAACAGGGTATTGGTGATTAAGCCCCCAATAACTACAATCGCTAAAGGTTTCGAAGCTTCAGCACCTATGCCCGTAGATAAAGCTGCAGGCATCAGCCCGATGGCTGCCATTAATGCCGTCATGATTACCGGGCGCATTCTACTCACTACCCCATCTTTAATGGCATCTGCAAAAGTCCAGTCCGCACGATGTTTCAACTCCAGCATGTTCTGCTTAAATTTGGTGATCAGGATTACCCCATTTTGAACGCAAATTCCAAAAAGTGCGATGAAACCTATTCCCGCAGAGATGTTGAAGTTGATGCCCGTAGCCAGAATCGCTAAAATGCCACCTACCATTGCAAAAGGTACATTATTCAATACCAATAAGGAATCTTTGATATTGCCAAACAGTACAAATAAGATGAAAAAGATAAGTAATAAACTGATTGGAACCGCCTGGGATAATCGGTTTGTAGCCCTTTGCTGGTTTTCAAAATCTCCAGCCCATTCCAGCTTATACTCTTTTGGAAGCTTGATTTTTTCATTTACTTTGGCCTGAGCTTCAGCAATCACACTCCCCATATCCCTTCCTCTGATAGAGAATTTAATCGCAGCATAGCGCTGGTGCTTGTCCCGGTAAATGATACTCGGACCTGTGATCTTTCTGATACTGGCGATCTCCCCCAAAGGAACTTTTGCTCCTGAAATAGTAGGGATACGCAGCTTGGCAATATCGCTTTCGTCTTTTCTGAAATCTTCGGGATAACGGATGATCAAATCAAATTTGCGCTCTCCTTCATAAATTTGAGTGGCTGCTTTTCCGCCAATGGCCATTTCAATGACCGCATTGGCATCCGCAGTACTCACCCCATATAATGCCATTTTCTTTTGATCCAGATTGATCTGTAACTCCGGCTGTCCCAGATTTCTTAAAATCCCTAAATCTTCAATGCCCTCTACAGTTTTTAAAATGTCTTCAATTTTCTCTTCTTCTTTTTCCATATACTGGAAATCCTGACCAAAAAGCTTGACCACAATAGATCCTTTTACTCCCGATACAGCCTCCTCTACGTTGTCGGAGATCGGTTGAGAAAAGTTCAGACTAATCCCGGGGAAACTCTTCAATTTCTCCTGCATCCTTTCAATCAGTTGTTCTTTACTCTGTTTTCGTTTCCACTCTTTTTTGGGATAAATGTCTACATGGAATTCCATGTTGTAAAACCCTGTGGCGTCAGTTCCATCATTCGGGCGACCGGTTTGCGACATCACCTGTTTCACTTCCTCGAAGCTTAAAAATATCTTTCTTAGTTCATTAGAGAGCTTTTTTGTTTCATCAAGTGAAATGCTAAGTGGCCCGGTAGCGCGCACATAAATGGAGCCCTCATCCAGCGTTGGCAGGAATTCCGTGCCCATAAATTTATAACTGAACAGCCCGGCAATCAGGATGATCATGGAAAATCCGAATGCTAGTTTCCTGAATTTAAAACACTTTTCGAAGAAAATGGTCACGTATTTAGTGAGGAACTCTAAAAAAATATTGTGTTTCTCCCTGACATTTTTCTTCAGCAACACACTGGCCAGCGCAGGAACCAAGGTAAAGGTAAGGAGTAAGGCACCCAATAAAGCAAAACTTAAAGTCCAGGCCAATGGAGAAAACATTTTTCCTTCCACCTTCTCGAAGGTAAAGATGGGTAGTAAACCGGTAATGATGATCAGCTTGGCAAAGAAAATACCCTTTCCATTCTCCAGACAAGCTTTCTTGATCAATCCCAATTTGCTCAGCCCATTGAATTTCTGCATCCCAACTTTTTTGGCTTTATGGTCGAGGGCCACAAAAATGCCCTCAACCATGACTACAGCACCATCAATAATGATCCCGAAGTCGATCGCCCCCATAGATAATAAGTTGGCCGACATGCCCTTCAGCTTCAAACAAATGAAGGCAAAGAGCAAGGCTAAAGGAATGATAATAGATACAATCAGCGTAGTTCGCCAGTCTGCCATAAAAAGGAATACAATCAGGGTGACAAAAATAATCCCCTCCATCATATTGCCCATAACTGTATGTGTGGCATAGTTCACCAGATCTTCCCGATCATAAAAGGGGCTAATCTTTACGCCTGCCGGTAATATGTTTTCATTGATATCTTTGATCTTTTCTTTAAGATTACTGATGACTTCGCTCGGATTTTCTCCTTTGCGCATCACCACGATCCCTTCAACCACGTCGGGATCCTGGTCCCGGCCAACCTGTCCTAAGCGAGGCAATGCCGATTCTGCGACTTCTGCGATCGTCTTTACGTAAACCGGAGTTCCGTTAAAGTTATCCACCACCACATTTTTAATCTCTTCAATATTGTTCAATATTCCGATGCCACGAACCACATAAGCTTGTCCGGCCTGAACAATCACATCTCCGCCAACATTGACGTTACTTTTGGAAACAGCATCGAATAATTCAGTTGCAGTAACACCATATTGTATCGCTTTCTGTGGATCTACAGTAATCTGGTAAGTCTTCACTTCACCGCCGAAGCTCACTACATCCGCGATTCCTGGAACAGAAAGTAATTCCCGTTGAATGACCCAGTCCTGCAAAGTCTTTAATTCTCTGACTGATTTTTGATCACTCGTTAAAGTATAGCGGAAAATTTCTCCTGTTGGCCCGTAGGGAGGTTGTATTTCTGGCCTAAGCCCATCAGGTAAATCTGCATCTTCAATATGGTTGTTCACCTGCACCCGAGCTTCGGCATAATCCACATCATCTTCAAATGTGATTTTGACAATAGAAAGGCCAAAAAGAGAAGAAGAGCGGATGCTCGTTCTTTTCTGGGTAGGATTCATCGCAATCTCCAAAGGCCTGCTTACAAATTTTTCTACCTCCTCAGCACTTCGTCCCGGCCATTGGGTAATGATGGTGATATTGGTATTGGTGACATCAGGAAAGGCTTCAATGGTGGTATGCTTGAAACTGAGGTATCCAGCCAGGATCAAAATAAAGGTGGCAAAAAATATAAAGTATTTGTTATTGAGCGAAAAGCCAATAACCATCTTAATGAATTTATTCATTACAGCTGTTTTTTTAGTGATGAATAGATTAGTTTTTCAGGCTTTCATACAGGAAAACCTGTTTGGACGCAATAACACGGTCACCTGCATTCAAACCTTTACTGATATAGGCTTTATCAGCGGTTTTACGGCCGATTTCTACTTCCTGAATGCGGATTTTATTGGTTGCATCCAATAGAAGTACATAGTTTTTATTTTCATCGAAAATGATGCCTCTGGAGTTGACCACCGGCAAATCGATTCCTGATTTTGCAGCAATCATCACTGTTGCCATCATGCCTGGTTTTAGTAAATATCCGGGATTGGCAATAATCACCCTCGCATTGATCACCTTACTCTCATTATCAATCATATTGTAAATCTTATTGATCCTTCCTTTGAACATTTTATCCGGATAGGAGAGGATGGAGAGCTGAACTTCGTCACCTTCTTTGATTTTGGAGATATCGGATTCGTAAATATTGACCATTGCCCATACCGTAGACAGATCAGCCACAGTAAACATCTTATTGTCATTGTCAGGCCGAACCTGCATGTTTACATTTACATTTTTATCAATAATGAAGCCTGATAAAGGTGATTTTATCGTGTAATTGCCAGTATGATTGCCTCCATTTAATCTAAGGGTAGCCAGGGCGCGTTTGTTTTCTGCCTGTTTGATCAACAGGTCATTTTTTGCTTCTTCCAATTCTCTGCTGGAAGATAAACCGCTTTTAAACAGTTCTTCCGCCTGTTTAACCTGTCTTTCTGCAGTCCTTAATTCGGCAGCAGCACTGCTGGCTTCTTTATCAAATCCAGCCATTTCTGCACTGCCCATGGTAGCCAGTACCTGACCAGCAATCACTTTATCCCCCAATCTAACGGGCACACTACGTACTGTTCCACTCAACATGGGAAAGATATCAGCTTTGCGCTCTTCATTGGCAGTGATCTTTGCGGAAAAATTCAAATCTGTTCTGTTGTTGGCCTGTTGCACAGTGTCAACTAGCAGCCTGTTGATCAGGGAGTCGGTCACCGCAAATTTTTCAGATACCGGTGCTTCTTTGGAGCTGCTGCAACTCTGACTGGCGATAACCAGTCCAATAAAACTGAGTTTACTGATGTTTTTTATTATGATTTGCATGGGAATGGAATATTTTAAATGGGCTTTGCTTATTTGAAAATGGTAGAACCGGTAACGTAATTGATTTCTTCTTTTGCATTCATACGTTCATACTTCAGTTGGTTCAATTGCAATGTGTTTTCTTTATAGGAATCGTAGAAGTCCAGAAATTCCATGAGGCTGAGGTTTCTGCTGCGGTAATTTTTAGTGACTTCCTGAATTAACTTCGAAAAATCAGCACTGAAATTAGGATCCAGACTTTGGTACAGGCTTTCTGTTCTTAATGCAGATTTATAGCTGTTGAACACTTCATTTTCAAGGGCATTTTCTTTTTGTTTGTAATTTATATTCCCCGCATCAATTGCAATTCGTGCTTTTTTGATTTCAGCCTGATTTCTATTGAAAAGTGGCAGGGGAATTTTCACACCCAATCCCGTATATTTTTCCGGATAATTACCTTTTAGGTCATAGCTTAATGAAAGTTCGACATCAGGAATCGCATTGGCTTTTTGTACACTGAGGTTGTGTTCCGCATAGCTGATTTCTGATTTTGCCATTTGCAGATCCGCACGGTTGGCCTTTGCACTTTCCAGCAGTTGCAGGTAAGGTTGTTTTTCCAATGAATAGTTTTGCTCATCTTCTATCGGAATGCTGAGTTGTAGCCATACATCAGCTTTGATATTGGTCATTAATTTTAATGCGCTTTCCATATCCTCTATGTCATTGAGTAAAATGGTGTATTCGCCCTTTAGATTGTACAATAACGATTTGATCCTGATGATGTCTTTTTGTGCAATATTTCCTAGTTTGAGCTGTTGCGCGGAGGCTTGTAATAATTGGTCTAAAGCCTGAATTTGTTGCTCATAGATAGACGCAGATTGCTGTGCATAATAAGCTTTGTAAAAATCGCTCCGTAACTGATAGCGTAAAGTACGCATCAGATCGAAGTAGGCGTATTCGGCTACACGTACTCCGGTTTTGGCCAGCTGAATGTTCTTGTTTCTTTTACCGGCAAGCTTGATCAACTGCGAGATTTGCGCGCTGTATTGACCGCTAGCCCTGGAGGTTTCCAGGAATCTTTTAGTTTCATGGTTATAGAACAGGTTCTCATAGCTGAGCTCGGGATTGTCAAACAGTTTGGCCGCAATGATTTCTGCTTTGGCTTGCTCAGTCTGATAATTTTGGGCAATGAGTTCGTAGTTTCCCTTGATAAATAATTGCTCTGCTTCCCTGAGTGTGAGTTTTAGACTGTCTTGAGCCATGCTCAATGAACTGAAACCTAGAAATAGCAAGCTAGTCAGGATTAATTGTTTCTTCATCCCCGGCAAAACTATCAGGGGGGAATTAAACCCTAATTAAATAGAAATTAAAAGGGCATTAAAACTTTGGAAAGTGAAGGATAAAAGTAGCACCCTTATTTTTTTTAGAATGTACTTCAAGAGTTCCTTGAAAGAGGGTAATGATTTTATGTGCCATATAAAGGCCCATTCCCTTACCTTGATGGCCACTTTCAGTGCTAAAGCTATAGAAAGGTTTAAAGATTTCTGTTTGTATGGCCTCCGGAATACCAGGCCCTTTGTCTGTAATAGCAATCACTGTTTCTTGCGCCTGAATATCCAGTAGACAATGGACATCCTGATGATCAGAAAATTTGAAAGCATTAGAGATGATGTTGTTTAGCGCGATTCCCAATAAGGTAGGATTGGCCTTTATGAGTAGTTCAGCAGGATCTTCAGGCATGTTTTTAATGTCAACGATCAGCTTCGCTGTTCCTTTTTGGTTCCATTCCGTTGAAATTGCCCATAGTGTTTCATCAATCCTGATGTCCTGAAGTTCCGGTGCCCCGAATTCCAGGTCTGCCTGGGCGAGGTTCAATAAACCAGTAATGATGTTGTCCATCTTTTCAGAATCTTCCATCATAGAAAGTAAGGCTTTTTTATAATCCTCGATTTGCCTTTCCTGAGATAAGGTAATTTCAGCACCAATCAGCATTCTGGTAACAGGAGTTCTCAATTCATGGGAGGCATTGGCAATAAAAGTTTTCTGCAAGACAAAAGCCTGTTCCAAATGTTCCATCAGGTTATTGAAATTTTGCGCCAGCAAATTGATTTCATCTTTATTATTTCCTTCCTGAACCCTAAAATGAAGGTTGTTTGATTTAATCTGTTTCACTTCCTCGATAAACAGATCCAGTGGTTTTAGTATCTTTTTGGCAATCCATCTTCCGGAAAGCAATAGGCCAATAAAAATGAAGACAAAAATCATCACCATGATCTTTTGCAATTTCTCTATCCTCACATGTGTACTTTGATCTATTCCAGAAGCAAGGATCACGAAATCACCCTGATTGTCTTTATAAAAAATGCCAACCACCTGTCTGTCGCCATCAATGAATTGAACTTTCTTGTTCTTCCGGACTTTATCAATGGTTTCATGGCTCCAGTATTGCTGGTCGTCCCCAATAAATGTTGCACTGTTATTGGCATTGTATATCCGGATGACCTCGCCATTTAAAGTTTCGAGGTATTGATTTCTAACCGTATTCAAGGAATCCGCAGAGATTTCATCTGCCTCCAGGTAAAGCTTGGCGGTCACCATAGTCCGGTCAGTCAGCCGGTCGAAAAAATCTGCTTCCAAAAACTTGATGAAGGTAAAGTAGACCGCACATAGTACTGCCAGCAGGGTTAAAGTGCTGATCAGTGTGAAGTACAAGGAAAGGCGGTCTTTTAATTTCATCTATTAAGGTTATTTCAGGATATAGCCCATCCCAATTTTAGTGTGGATTAGTTTTCTGTCAAAGCCCTTCTCTATTTTCTTACGTAGGAAATTGATGTATACGTCAATCACATTGGTTCCGGTATCAAAACTAATATCCCAGGCATTTTCTGCAATGTATTGTCGCGAAAGCAGGCGGTTTGGGTTGCGTAAAAATAATTCCAGCAAGGTGTATTCCTTTGCCGTCAGTTCAATGTTTATTCCTGCCCTTTTGACTTCCTTGCTATAGGTATTTAAGCTGATGTCCTCAAAACTAAGCATCTGATCTTCATTGTTGTGCTTACTGAAGCCATGTTGTCTACGCAATAATGCCTCAATTCTGGCAAGTAACTCTTTGAAATGGAAGGGTTTCAGGAGGTAGTCGTCGGCTCCGGAATTTAATCCTGTCACCTTATCGTCAATTGTTCCTAATGCGGTGAGCATCAGAATCGGAAGCTGCTTGTCCGTATGACGCAGGGCTTTACACACCGCTATGCCATTTAATCCGGGCATCATAATGTCCAGAATCACCAAATGAAAATCCTGTTCTTTAAAAGTTTTAAGGGCTTGTTCACCATTCGATTCAATAGTAACAAGGTATCCTTGCTCTTCCAACCCGGTTTTGATCAATCCGGCTATCTTGAGGTCATCTTCTGCTAATCCGATTTTAAACATACCTGAAAAATGGTTTTTGATGAAGGCACAAATGTAGATTAAAAATAGTCATCCTGCTCATTTCTTCCTATCTCTCAGGATATCAATTGATTTGTTAATACAATCTTACTCTTTCTTTCATATAAAAAAGCGTATCTTTGCAAAATATTGTTTCCCTGGAGCGGATTAACCTTAAAAAACGGGCTGATTTTCAAAGACAATAATTGCATTAAAAATATTTATGAAGAAGATTGTTGACTACAGAAAACTATTAGGTGTACAAAAGGATGCCGAATTAAAAGAATTGAAGACCATTTACAGGAATTTGATGAAAGATTGGCACCCGGATAAATTCCAGGATAGTGAAGAAGCTAAAGCGGAAGCGGAAACTAAAAGTAAGGAGATCATTGAAGCATATCATTTCTTAGTAAGTATTGCTCCAGAAACATTAGAGCTTTCAATTGAAGAATACACGCAAACTACTACAAACTGTGGTATTGCTGACTATACCTGGGCAGGTTTGGTTTTAACCGTTCATTTCCTGGATGGTAGCGCTTATGAATACTTTGGTGTTCCTAAAGCAATCTACGTGAAATTGGTAAATGCTGATTCACCTGGTAGATTCGCACGTCGTCATATCTTCAATTCATTCCCATACAGAAATATAGCTAAACTACAAACTGCATAAGCGCAGCTTTTAGTGACATTATATATTTAATTTCCTTAAAAGGGGTTACAGGCAGGGTGCTTTGTAACCCCTTTTTTATTTCCATATGCCTTTCTCCATAAACGTATGGTACAAGATGACCGTAATAATTCAGAATTGAATAGCGTAATTTTTTCTTGAAATTTCTGTTAAAATGCACAAACAATGTTTATCGACTTTTGTTTAATCCATATTGTTGTCATATGGATGAATACCTGTTTTTTTAACCTGATCGTCGTTTTATGCAAGAATAATCTACTGAAATTTTAATCAAAAATTACAACTATGAAAAAACTATTTACTTTAATTTTAACGGTGTTTACCTATGTTTCTGCATTCTCTCAGGGACATTATACCGGTTCTGCATTTAATCCTGGCGACTATTTTGCACCTCATGCTGGCTTTATTATTCCGGTATGGTATGGCTTTGCCGACATGAATTATTACAATGGTCAAGGTGATAAATCTGATAAACTGATCAATCCTGCACCTGGAAACCCTACTTCACTCGATATCAAGCAGAATGTAAAAACACATTCTTTTATCCTGATGGCGATTTATGGTGGTAAAGGAAAAATACTAGGTGCAAATTGGGGTATGATGGCCATTCCAATGTTAAATAGCCCAACCGCAAACATCGCACTGGATTATTATTCCAGTCAGACAGGGTCTGGAACTTATGTCTTCAAGAATAAAAGTGTTGGATTTGGCGACATGTATGTGCAACCCGTATGGCTTTCCTGGACTCAACAAAAATTCAGCTATGCCTTTAACTACGGATTCTGGGCGCCTACAGGTAAATTTAAACCACATGGATTGGATAATGGAGGTTTAGGGTATTGGTCGCATAACATTAGAGGAGCAGTGAGGTATAAGCCAAATAAAAAGGTTGGGCTAACGGCAGCTTCTACATTTGAAATTAACCAATGGCAGAAAGACATTGACTTTAAAGAAGGAAGCCACCTGACCATCGATCTTGGGGGTACTTATTTATTAGACAACAGAGGAGATGAAGTGGGGATGTTTGCACACCATACCACCCAGATTAGCGACGATAAGGGATCAAACGGAGGATTTGCCTCAGATCGTATTTATGGTATCGGAGGCTTTGGCTCTTATTGGATCACTCCTAAAAAAATTGGGGTGATGGCAAGGGTAACTCAAAACTTTGCAGCTAAAAATAGGTTCGCAGGTACTGCAGTTCAGGTTGGGGTGAATATCCTGATTCCAACAGATCACTAGTGTATTTGATGAACGCTTAGACCGTATTTTAATTTATTGATTTTATCTTTTTATGGCTGGACAATTTAATCCCTATCCCGGGTTAAATTGTTCAGCTTTTTTTTTAGCCTAACCTAGCTGGCTTCCGGGAGGGAGATTATTCTGAAATTTAATTATTGGTTAACTGTTGATGAGCGCTACATCGGCTCCTCATTTACCTTTTGTTCTTATGCTTTCCTATTGCTGATGTGTTGCTCAGGCAAAACTGAAGTAAAAGAAATGCAACACAAAAGCAAAACAGGAGCAAAACAGATAGGGCACTTTACCGGGAAATTAATAAGATAATTTCAGGAGGATTTTCATTTTGTTGTTGCTCTGGAGATTTGCCCGGATTAAATTCCAAACTAATGATTTTCGATATTTAGTTGGAGATAATTATTTTCTTTATTGTTGTTTTTGTTGCACTCAGTTTAGTGTTGCTGCGCCTAGCCCTTAGGAGAAATTAACCGGATAATTTGGGGGAATATAGGTTCGTTTCGTTGTTGAATTGAAATATTCCTGTATTTTTACTTTTACCCTATAAAGAGGCAGGAGAGGAGAAAATCATTATGGAGCAGATCAACATTAGAAGACATGAAACCAGGGATAGCGCCCGCCTTTTGACCCTATTGAGGTTAAATACACCTGAATACTTTTCTCCAAGTGAAGAAGCAGACTTTATCGATTACCTGGACCATTTTGCTGATCAGTACTATATATTGGAATTGAATGGGGAAATTCTTGGTTGTGGAGGTTTCAATTTGTCTGAAGATGGGAAAATGGGTAAAATTTCCTGGGATATTTTTCATCCTGATAGTCAGGGGAAAGGACTGGGAACTGCATTAACTAAGTTTAGAATCCAGAAGATGAAAGAAATCCCAGGGATAGAAACGATTTCTGTAAGAACTTCGCAAATGGCTTATCAATTTTATGAGAAATTTGGACTGGAGCTTAGGGAGGTGGTAAAAGATTATTGGGAGGTCGGTTTTGATTTGTACAGATTAGACAGAGATATTCACTTAATTTAAAAAAAATCCAGCATGAAATTTTTTACACTGATCATTATTTTTACCCTTGCCTGTTTTCCTTTTCAGGAAAGTAGCGCACAAAGTTCACAAAAGAATAGTGCTGCAGTGTTAAATCATATTGCAGTATACGTAACTGATCTGCAAAAATCTACCGATTTCTATAAAAGTGTATTTGAATTTAAGCAGATCCCTGAACCTTTTCATGATGGTAAGCATACCTGGTTCAGTTTGGGGGCTGCCGGACAACTCCATCTAATTCAGGGTGCCAAAGCGAAAGGGAACTTCGATAAAAATGAGCATCTGTGTTTTAGTGTAGCAGAAATCAAGCCTTTTATAGAAAAAATTAAAGCCCGGCATATCGCCTATGAAGATTGGGCAGGCAGCGCCCAAAGTATTACCCTAAGAGTAGATGGAATCCAACAGATTTACTTTCAGGATCCGGACGGACATTGGCTAGAGGTCAATGATGATCATCAATAACAACCTTTGGCAAATGTCATTTGCTAAGAAACCTACAAAACCAAACACAATACACAAATGAAAAAAGTAACAGTAATGCTTTCCCTGCTTTTAACGGTAGGGAAGGTATCTGCCCAGGTAGAATCAAAACCCTATGAAGGGGTGCCAGGCTGGGCGGAAACAAAAGAGCAACGCATGAAGTGGTTCAACAATGCCCGCTTCGGAATGTTTATTCACTGGGGATTATATAGCGCTGCGGGAGGTTCCTGGAAAGGTAAACAATATCCACAGCACTATGCCGAATGGATTCAAACCTGGGCACAGGCACCAAGTAAGGAATATGCGGCAGAGCTGAAACCAAAGTTTACCGCTTCCAAATTTAAAGCTGATGACTGGGCGGCATTGGCAAAAGAGGCAGGTATGAAATACATGGTGATCACTTCAAGACACCATGAAGGTTTCAGTATTTTTAATAGTAAAGCAGCTTATTCCTTAAATAATCCCATTACCGGCGGTACTAATATCTCTCCGAAAGGAAGAGATTTGTATGGAGAAACTGTTGCAGCTTTTAAAAAGGCAGGCTTAAAAACCGGCGCTTATTATTCCTTGTTAGATTGGCAACATCCGGATTCTTATGATAAATTTTCGGCCAATCCAGCTAAGGAAAACCCTAATTATGAAGTCTATAAAGATTATTTGTACGGACAGATTAAGGAATTGGCGAATAACTACGGTAAAATGGATATCCTCTGGTTGGACTTTAGTTCAAAAAACAGACAAGGGGAAACCTGGGGTACCAAACGTATCCTCACCGACCTGATCAAATGGCAACCGGATATCCTGGTGAATAACCGTTTCTGGGATGGACTTGAAAATAAAAACGGGGATATGGGCACACCTGAAAAATACGTTCCACCAACAGGATTGCCTGGAATGAACTGGGAAGTCAGCCATACCACAAATGAGAGCTACGGCTATAGTGCACATGATAAAAACTGGAAGTCTTATGATAAGATGATGCATTTGTTCATTGAAACGGTAAGTAAAGGCGGAAACTTTTTGTTAAACGTAGGTCCTGATGCGGAAGGGCAGATTCCTGAACCGGCTGTTGCGATCTTAAAGCAAATCGGAACATGGATGAAAGTAAATAATGAGGCAATCTATGGTACTACTGCCAGTCCATTCCAACCTTTAGATTGGGGATATGCAACGCAAAAAGCAGGAAAACTGTATCTGGAAGTCTTTGATGTTCCAAAAGACAATGCATTGGAAGTACCATTATCCAATGAAGTCACTAAAGCTTATATTTTAGGAGCTAAAGGTAAAAATTTAGTATTGAAAAGTACAGCTAAAGGAAAGGTCGTTCAGTTGCCGGCAGATTTCTCAGGTCCTAAACCGATGGTGCTGGTGCTGGATATTAAAGGAACACCAAAAGTTTTAAATAACCGGGTAAACTCGCTGGCTGATGGAAGGATGATATTAACTGCAAACCAGGCAGTGCTGACTGGAAACTCCGGAATAAAGCTGAAAGGAGCATCAACACACGATCCTAACAGGCCAAATACAATTGCTTTCTGGAACCATAAATCAGATGCTGCTTACTGGGATATGAAAGTTCAGCGTCCAGGTAAGTACAAAGTCATGATCAATTACTTTGCAAATGCAAACACTGCCGGAGAGTTGAGCATTTCTTTGGAGAAAAATACATTGAATTATATGATGCCTGCTTCGGAAAGTCCTGCTTTCAAAGATGTAGAGGCAGGTATAGTCGATATTTCTCAACAAGCTATTGGCGCTGAATCTTTAAGATTGCAGTTGCAACTTTTAAGTTTAAAAGGGCAGTCGATGCCGGAAATTACCAGCATTACCCTGATCCCAATGTAACCGGAGTCAATTGTCTAAATTGAAATGAGTTTGAAAAGGCTGGAAATCTGAGGATTTTCAGCCTTTTTTACTGTGCTGCCCAGCCCAAAAATAGATGCCCATGTCGGATGAAAAAGTGGTTTTGTATTTTAAAAGATAGGAGATGAGTATCATCATCAGGAGTATGGTCAGGAGTAAACAACTGAACAACCAGAAATAGGAGTTGGCTGTTAAAATAGTCATAATGTTCAATCGGTTCATTTGAAGTGATTTATTGTGATTTTTAAAGGATCTGCTTAAACAGAGGCTAAAATACGAGCTGGCTTTGAGCAAGAGAAAAGTAATTGACCAGCAGCAGGCAATATTCGACCAATGGTGGATGGCAAGGGATGAAGCTCATGAAAGAATAAATCCTTTTGAATGCTGTTTAGCTAAAATAATTAGTAAAATAATTAAAATGTCAATTATTTTAGCATAACTTTGTAGGCAATAAAACTTATCTCATGACTGCAAACAAACACATCATCCATATGGATCAGGATGCTTTTTTCGTGTCTGTTGAAATTCGCAAGGATTCTAGTTTACTTGGAAAACCGGTTATTATTGGTGGAATGTCCGATCGTGGGGTTGTGGCTTCCTGTAGCTATGAAGCCAGAAAGTTTGGGGTACATGCTGCAATGAGTTCCAGGATGGCAAAAATGCTTTGTCCCCATGCGATATTTGTGAAGGGAAATATGGATGCTTATTCTGAAGCTTCTTTTGAGGTGACCGAAATCTTAAGTGCACGTGTTCCTTTAATAGAAAAGGCAAGTATAGATGAGCATTATATTGACATGACGGGGATGGACCGTTTTCATGGAACATTGCAATATGCCCATGAACTTCGTCAGATGGTTATAAAAGAAACCGGCTTGCCAATTTCCTTTGGCCTGTCGGTCAATAAAACCGTCTCTAAGATGGCCACCAATGAGTGTAAACCCAATGGGGAATTGAATGTCGCAGAGCAGGAGGTACAGGATTTTTTGAACCCTTTGTCTATCAGGAAGATCCCCGGGCTCGGAGAAAAGACTTTTATGAAACTCAGTGATATGGGAATTAAAAAGATCCACACCCTGACACAGATCCATCCCGATCAAATGATGAGTATTTTAGGGAAAAATGGCCTTTCACTTTTGCAAAAGGCAAAGGGCATTGATCATTCTCCGGTTATTCCTTATCAGGAGCAAAAAAGTATTGGTACACAATGTACGTTTAAGGCAGATACGATTGATGTGGAGACCATCAACAACCTGATCACCTCGATGGTGATGGACCTGGCCTTCGACCTGCGCCAAAAGAAAAAGCTGACGGCATGTATCACGGTCACCATTCGCTATGCGAACTTCGAGGATGTGACCAAACAGGCTACCATTTCCTATACAGCCCTGGATAGTGTTTTGATACTAAAAGCAAAAGAATTATTTCGGCAGGTATATCAAAAACGCATGTTGTTGCGCCTGGTTGGCGTGCGACTGTCCCATCTGGTGACTGGTCATGAACAGATTGATTTGTATAGTGAATCCCAGGAAGCGTATAGCCTGTGTCAGGCATTAGATAAGATCCGGAACCGTTTTGGGGACAAGTCCATTAAGTTGGCTTCTACGCTGAACATAAATTTATAAGACATGTATTTGAATGTGCATTCGCAATATAGCCTACGTTATGGAACCATGTCTATTCCTAAGTTAATAGAGGAAGCGCTGGCATTAGGGATCACTCAACTGGTGCTCACTGATATCAACAACTCTACCGGACTGATGGAATTCATGCGTGCCTGTGAGGAGACTGGGATTAAGCCGATTGGAGGGATCGAATTCCGAAGAAATAAAAAGTTGCTTTATATTGGCATCGCCAAAAATAAAGAGGGGATGAAGGAATTGAATGATTTTCTGACATGGCATAATCTGGAGCAAAAAGAACTGCCGGATAGCGCTCCGGAAATGCAACATGCCTATATCATCTATCCTTTTGGCTATGTAGAAGCGCTTAAAATCAATGAATATCTGGGGATTCATTTTGAAGAATTATCCTTGTTGTACCAACAGGAGCTGAGCAGAATCAAAGATAAGTTATTGGTTCTGCAACCGGTATTTGTAGCAGATAAATTGGATTATCGCCTCCATGAATACCTTCGCGGAATCGACCTGAACGCCTTATTGACCATGGTCACACCGGAAGATAAATGTAGAAAAACGGATATGTTTCTGCGTCCGGGAGAACTCGAAAGCCGTTTTCATAAATATGCTTTTATCCTTGATAATACCCGAAACCTGATGAATACCTGTGTGATGGACTATCCTAAAGGACGGATTAACCTGAACAGGAGGACGTTTACGGGGAAGAAAGACGACGATAAGGCTTTACTCTATAAGCTGGCGATGGAAGGACTGGTGTATCGTTATGGTAAAAATAATCAGGTGGCCCTAAATAAGGTAAAAGCGGAATTAAAGGTGATTGATGAACTGGATTTTTGTGCTTATTTTTTGATCACCTGGGACATCATCCGTTATTCTATGTCAAAAGGGTATTACCACGTAGGTCGTGGTTCTGGCGCTAATAGTACGGTGGCTTACTGTTTGCAAATTACAGATGTAGATCCGATTGAGCTGGATCTTTATTTTGAACGATTCCTCAATGCAGAGCGCAGTTCTCCTCCAGATTTTGATATTGATTACTCCTGGGATGAAAGGGAAGATGTGCAGGATTATATCTTTAAACGGTATGGAAAAGCACATACGGCCTTGTTAGGTACCATGTCGACTTTCAAAGACAGGAGTGTGATCCGGGAAATAGGGAAGGTAATGGGGCTGCCCAAAGCAGAAATCGACAGTTTTACCGACCGCGGGCAAATGCCCGGAAATCAGCAGCACCCTACTTTCAGGAAGATCATGGCCGCTTATGCGATGATGGCAGATATGCCAAATCAACGATCGATTCATGCAGGAGGAGTCTTGATTTCTGAGGAGCCAATTACTTATTATACGGCATTGGATTTACCACCAAAAGGAATGCCTACCGTACAATGGGATATGTATGAAGCAGAAAAAATAGGCTTTGATAAATATGATATATTGAGTCAGCGGGGAATTGGGCACATCAAAGAAGCCGTTCGACTGGTAGAGGAAAATCTGGGGCAAAAGATCGATGTGCATCAGGTGAAAACCTTTATGAAAGATCCGCAGCTCAATGCCCGCCTGCAGACCGGCAATACCATTGGCTGTTTTTATATTGAATCGCCGGCGATGCGGCAATTGCTATCCAAACTGCGTTGTGAAAATTACCTGACACTGGTGGCTGCGAGTTCGATCATTCGTCCTGGAGTGGCGCAATCGGGGATGATGAAAACCTATATCCAAAGTTACCATAATCCTAAAAATGTGAAATACCTGCATCCGGTAATGGAGCAAACACTTGGGGATACCTTTGGTGTGATGGTGTACCAGGAAGATGTGATTAAGATTTGTATTCATTATGCCGGAATGGATGGTACAGATGCCGATATTCTGAGAAGGGGAATGAGTGGGAAGTACCGCTCCAGAACAGAGTTTGATCGGCTGGTGGAGAAGTTTATGGAAGGAGCAAAAGCCTTAGGCAGGCCAGAAGAGACCACTAAAGAGGTCTGGCGACAGGTCTCATCTTTTGCGGGATATAGTTTCTCTAAAGCACATTCTGCGAGTTTTGCGGTAGAAAGTTACCAGAGTTTATACCTGAAAACTTATTTTCCCAGAGAGTTTATGGTGGCGGTACTCAATAATTATGGAGGATTTTACACCAGATGGTTATATCTACATGAACTCAAAAAAGCGGGGGCAGAAATTCATCTGCCCTGCGTAAATCATAGTTTGGAAACCGTTTCTATTCAGGGAATCATAGCCTATCTGGGTTTTATTGGTATCCTGGGATTAGAAAATAAATTCATCAGACTGATTCCTGAAGAAAGAAAACTCAATGGGGATTACCTCGGACTGGAAGACTTGCTGAAACGCACGGGAATTGGCCTGGAGCAAGTGGTGATTCTGATCCGCATAGGCGCCTTTCGTTTTACCGGAAAAAGCAAGAAAGTTTTACTTTGGGAGGTGTATTCTTTATTAGGTACTAAAAGCAGGCAGGTTCAGCGGACAGAACTGTTTGAAGTCCCGGCAAAACATTACGAGCTGCCTGTATTGCTCAATACCCGTTTAGAAGATGCATACCATGAGCTGGAATTGTTGGGTTTTCCACTAAGCCTGTCTATGTTTGATTTGTTGCAGACTTCCTATCGTGGAGAACTTCGTACTGCAGATTTGAATCAGCATCTGGGGAAAACAGTGAAAATGGTAGGCCAGTATGTCTGTGAGAAAACAGTTCAGATGAAAAACAATAAAAAAATGTGGTTCGGTACTTTTCTGGATGTGGATGGAAACTTCTTCGATACGACACATTTTCCAACCAGCACCCCTCTTTATCCGTTTAGAGGGACGGGTTGTTATTTGATACTGGGAAAGGTAGTTTCTGATTTTGGCTTTCCTAGTATAGAGGTCATGCGTTTCGCGAAATTACCGATTGTCGGCAATCCGGTAATGGCTTAAATGATGTTAAAAAGCTGAAGAGGAATTCACCATCTTTAGCTTTTTTGTGCACTGTCTTCCAGGTTTTGAATAAACACTTTTGGTGTTACACCATACTGCTTTTTAAATTCCCTACTGAAATATTTAGGGTCATTGAAGCCAACAAGATAAGCGATTTCCGAAATGGTATAGCGCTTATGTTCCAATAACTGTGCAGCTTTTTTCAGGCGGATGGTTTTAATGAAATCATTTACGGACAGGTCTGTAATTGCGCGTATCTTTTTATATAGTATAGGCTGACTCATGCCAAGCTCAGTGGCAAGTTCCGGTACGCCAACCTCCTGATCCGCCATATTGGCTTCAATGTATTTCAGTACCTTTTCCAGGAAGGCCTGATCTGTGTTCCCAATCACAATGTTCTGTGGTTGTAAAGTAATTTCACTCGCATATTTCTGGCGCATCATGGCCCTGGACTGCAATAGGTTTTTGACGTGTAAGTCCAGCAGGGTTGTGCTGAAAGGTTTGGTAATATAGCTGTCTGCACCGGTTTCCAAACCACTGACCTGATGTACATGGGAAGATCTGGCGGTGAGCAGGATCACTGGGATATGACTCGTTCGCTCATCTGTTTTTAATCGCCGGCATAATTCGAGTCCATCCATTACGGGCATCATAATGTCGCAAATGATCAGATCAGGGAGTAATTCGATAGCTGTTTCCCATCCTTTCAATCCATTCACACTTTCCTCCACCTGATATTTCGGTTTCATAAGGTTGACCATCAAGTCCCGGATTTCTGGATTGTCTTCCACAATTAACAGGGTTTCCTTAACTGTGGCATTTGATTTTCCGGTTTCGCCAGGCAATTGATCGGTAGTTTGCTGCAACTGGTTTTCTTCTGATACCTCAGCCCTGATTGAAGAAATAACAGCAGAACTGTTGATCACTGCATGTTCATAACTACTGTTTTCCTGAAGTTCTTCTGGTTTGAAATGGGCATTGCCTTTTTTTAGACTTACAGTAAAACAGGTATCTCCAGCTTTTGTGCCAGTTGCCGGATGGCTTTCAATCCCAATTTTTCCATGATGAGCCTCCACAACACTCTTAGATAGCGCAAGACCAATTCCAGACCCAATATGATTGGAACCCTGATCATCTACCTGGAAAAAGTTGCTGAATAGTTTATGCTGACTGTTATAAGGAATACCTTTTCCATTGTCCCGCACCCTGATTGCTACATATTGAGATTGATCTTCAATAGAAAAGGAAATGCTCCCTCCATCATTGCTGAATTTAAAAGCATTACTGAGCAGGTTGAACAACACTTTTTCCATTTGTATTTTGTCGAAGAACAAGGGAATCTCCTCTTTGCTGCAATCAAATGTATAGTGGATCTGCTTACTACTGGCCAGGTGCTGAAAGGCAAAAAAGATCTCTTTACTAAAACTGACGATGTTTTCCTGGCTGATATTTAGTTTCAAATAACCGGAATCTGCTTTTCTGAAATCCATTAGTTCGGTGATCAGGCGCATCAGCCGATCGGCGTTGTTTTTAATAGGCAGCACTTGTTTATGGAGCTCTGGTTCGTCCTGAGTACTTTTTGCCAGATTTTCCAAAGGACCAAGAATAAGGGTTAAAGGCGTACGTATTTCGTGGGAGATATTTGTAAAGAAACCCAATTTCATCTGCTGGATGTCTTCAGACCTTTTAAGTAGTGCCCGGATGATCAGGTAACGGACAGTCAAAAATAGAATTACAGAAAAGACCATTGCGTATGCACAGTAAGCCCACCAGCTGGCCCAGATTGGAGGTAGGATATGGATGTCGATACTCGCAAGACTGCCCCCGGGAGTTCCGTCATTATTCTGACCTTTAACCAAAAAAGTATAGGCGCCTGAAGGTAAATTGGTATAAGTTGCAAAAGGGTTACTCACCTCATTCCATTCCTCATCATAGTTTTCCAGCTTATAGGTATACCTGTTTTTATCAGGTTTGATGTAATTTAATAATGCAAAATCTATAGTGAAATGGTTCTGGTCATGTTCGAAAGTGATACTTTTGGTGCTGCTGATGTCTTCTTTTAGCAGCTGATCCTCTCCATTGACGATGACCGGTTTGTTAAACAGTTTCAATCCAGTAAAAACAATCGGACTGGTTTGGCGATTGATTTCTATCTGTTGGGGATAAAAAGAAGTTAGGCCATTATAACCACCAAAGAAAAGTTCAGCAGTACTGTCTTTGAGATAGGACCTGACATTGAAATCATTTCCTGCAAGGCCGTCGCTTTTGGTATAAATTCTGAAGGTTTGCGTTTTTGGATCGAATTTGGATAAACCGTGGTCGGTACTGATCCATAAATTTTGCTGATCATCTTCAATAATCCCTAGTACATTGTTATTCGAAAGACCTTCTTTTTCGGTATAAGTTTTGAATTTTCCGGTCTTCTGATCATAGATACTGAATCCACCAAAATAAGTACCTATCGCTAAATTTCCGTTCTGGGTTTGAACGATGCAATTGATGTAGTCCGATTGGAGCTGAATGGGATTTCCCTTATCCTTAAAAAATGAACGGAGCTTCTTCGTTTTTAAATCGTAGTCGTATAATCCAACCTGGGTACCGATCCAAAGGTGATGATCCCGATCCTCATACAGGAATTGAATTCTCTTACTTTGCAACTTACTTTCTACAGGACTTTTATGTGTATAGGTTTCATAGTTCCCATTACGCATGCTCAACAGATTCAGGCCACTGTAGGAACCGACATAGATATTTTGATCGCTGGCCGGACAAATCGCAATAATTTCCGCAGTGCTCTGGCTATTTTTATTGTCTTTAATATTGATGATATGCCGGAAAGTTTTAGAACGCGTATTGAAAATATTTAACCCCCCATGATGTGTTCCGATCAGTAAATTACCAGCTTTATCCTGGCAAATGGTTTTAATGAGGTTAGAACTCAGGCCTTCTTTGTCGTTCAGGTTGATTTTATAGGTCGTATAGGTATTATTACTGCGGTTGAAATAGTTTAGACCTCCGCCTTCTGTTCCTATCCAGAGGTTGTGTTGTCCATCTTCTACGATAGCGCTCACAATATTACTGCTGATGCTAGGTTTTAATCTACTGTTTTTAAATACATGAAATTGGGTAGCAAAGGGGTGAATCAGGTTTACACCGCCATAAAAGGTACCGATCCAAACACTGTTGTTGCGGTCCTGGTAAATACTATGGATGGAATTGTGACTTAAACTTCCTTTCTGTTCAGGATTATGTAAGTAATTGCTGAATGTTTTGTTGTTCGGATCAAAGATACTCAATCCCTCCTGAGTACCGATCCATAATTTTCCATCTCTGTTCAGCATAATTTCTCTGATGTCGTTGTGTACAATAGAGTTGCTGTTGTCACTATGCCTGTAAGTGCTAAATGATTGACTTTCCGGTTGGAAAAGGTTCAGTCCATTGTCTGTACCCACCCATAAACGCTGTTGCTGATCGATTTGCAAACTGGTGATGTAGTTCGAACTGATGCTTCCCTTTTTACCATCCTGATAACGAAAAACCTGAAAGCTCATTTTTCCCTGCTTCAGCTGCATACGAACCAGGCCATTTAAGGTCGCCAGCCAAATTGTTCCATCTTTTTGCCGGAGTGTAGCATAGGTATTGTTCATCCCTCTGTTCTGAACACTATCCTTAAATATAAAAGACTGAAATTCATTCTTATTCCGATCTGTCAGCAGGTTCGCACCATGTAGGGTAGCCACCCAAATGTTCCCTTGTGGATCTTCATAAAGATTTTCTATGCTGTTGCTACTGATGCCTTTCTTGTTTTTGGGCTGATGATAAATCCGTTGAAAGGCATCCTTTTTTTTATCATACTTGTTGAGGCCATTGACAGTCCCGACCCAAAGTGTACCTTTTGTATCTGTAAGTACTGCGGTAATCTCATCACTGGATAGGCTGTTGCTATCCCTGGGATTGTTTTTGTAAATTTTAAACTGATAACCATCATAACGGTTAAGGCCATGTTTGGTTCCAAACCAAAGGAATTGCTGCTGATCCTGGCTGATGGCCATGACGGAGTTCTGGGATAAACCATTTTCCAGGCTTAGGCTACTGAAACGCATCTGCTCTTGGGCGCAGACCATAGCCGACCATAAAACAAGAAAGGAAAGCAATGCCATGCAAAAGCTCCTTTTAATGAATCTCATGTTTGTTCCCTCCCCAGGATTTATTATTGGTTAGAATTAATGGGGTGAATATCTGATTATTCATCCTTATTTACGATCAAATGTCAATTATTTATAGCTAAAGGGCATCATTTTTTGATTTTTCTACCTTTTCTTTTAGAATAATCATCTTTTTAAAAGTAATAATCCGACAGCTTTGGTATAACCTAAAACTAAAACCAAACCAACATGAAAGGATCTACTTTTAACTCCCATTTTCTTTTTCTCAGAAATTAATAAGCTCATAATTTGGTTGGGATGCCCTTCTCCTGTTGTGTGGTAGCAACAGGGAAGGTGTGTTTTCCTGACCTATATCTTTTGAACTACCTCATTTTTTGAAATAAAAATCAATATCAACTCAACCTAAAACCAGATATATGAAAGAAAAACTACGCTATTCATTTAGAAGTTTGGGATTATGTGCACTCTGCTTTACTGCAGCGAGCGTTCATCAAAGCGCATCCGCACAAACCCAGGACAGTACTTTCCTGAAGAAAGCACTGAATGACTCCGTCCGAAAGGCGGTTAAGAGTTCTTATGCCTATCAGCAACCAGGAAGTCAGATTCCGGTGTTGTTTGGTACACAACGCAGAGATCAGCTGCTGCAATCGCAGGCCATCATCAGTGGCGATGAGCTGCTCAGCTATCCTGTTGCACAATTAGAGGGCGCATTGTACGGTAAATTTGCCGGTCTTTATATTGTGCAATCTTCCGCCAAACCTGGCGATGATGCAGCAGCGGTGACTTTAAGAGGTCGTACGCCATTGGTATTGGTAGATGGAGTCCCTAGAAATTTAAACAGTGTCAACCCCGAACAGATCGCTTCAGTATCGGTGCTAAAAGATGCACTCGCCAGCTCGATGTATGGGATGAGAGGTGGAAATGGGCTGATTTTAATTGAGACTAAAAGAGGAAGTATTTCACCTAGAAAGATCTCCTTTACTGCACAGACTGCCATTCAAAAACAGCTGAATACGCCTTCATTTCTAAATGCAGCGGATTATTCAACGCTCTTTAATGAGGCATTGGTCAATGATGGTAAACAGCCGGTTTACACTGCAGAAGCCATAGAGAAATACCGCAACGGATCAGATCCGATTGCTTATCCTAACGTAGACTGGTACAATACCATTCTCAAAAAGAAAGCATCCTTACAACGTTATAACTTAAACTTTAGCGGTGGAAATCAGATTGCACGTTATTTCGTAGATCTGGATTACCTGAATCAGGATGGTTTTTTTGTTTCGGATGCAAAAAGAAACAGCTATGAGACAAATAATTCTTTTAAGCGTTATGGTTTCAGAACAAATATTGATGCCGACCTGACTAAAAATCTATTGCTATCATTGAACATCTTTGGCAGGATCAGGAATGGGAATGAACCTGGTGCAATTGATGCGGGACTTAGCGGTATTACCGGATCAGATGTCATCTATTCGAGTTTGTTAAGAACGCCAAATAATGCTTATCCGGTGCTTAATCCGGACGGGTCTTTTGGAGGAAATCAGCAATTCAATTATAACCTGTACGGACAGGTTGTGGGTTCTGGTTACAGACCAAGTTACAACCGTAACCTGGGGGTAGACCTGAGCTTAAGACAAAAACTGGATGGTTTACTGGATGGATTGTACATTAAAGGAAAAGGCTCCTTCAATACTTATTATTCTGAACTGATCAACAGGAGTAAATCTTTTGCCGTGTACGAGTACTTCCCTAATCCTGGAGGAAAGCCTACCATTAATAAGTATGGAACAGATGGTTCTCAAAACAATACTTCTTCCATAGAGCTGACCAACCGACAGATCTATGCAGAGATGCTAATGGGTTATGATCAGGTTTTTGGAAAACATGAAATCAATGCTTCCCTTAACTTTAATAGTGATAACCTGATTACAGGATCAGATCTGAGCCTGAGCAACAATGCCGTTGCAGGTAGATTCCAATACAATTACAGTAAAAAGTATTTTGTGGAACTGGTGAGTTCCTATATGGGCATGAACAGGTATCCAAAAAATCACCAATGGGGTTTCTTCCCGGCAGCCGGATTAGGTTGGGACATTTCAAAAGAAGATTTCCTGAAATCTTTTAAGGCCTTAAATATGCTGAAAATCAGAGGTAGCTATGGCAAGAGTGGCGATAATGCTGCTGCAGGTTACTATATATATGATCAGTTTTACACGAGTACCGGTAGCGTTTATTTTGGAAGTCCGGCCACCAGTAATAGCGTGATGATCGAGGCAACATTGGCCAATCCTAATATCACCTGGGAAACCGCCAATAAGTTAAATTTTGGATTAGACCTTGCTGCTTTCGAGAATAAACTTCAATTCAGTGTAGAATATTATAAAAATAAATACACAGATCTTTTACAACAACGTGGAACCAATGCGAGTGAAATGCTGGGGAACAGACGCCCAAATGAAAATCTTGGGGAAAGAACCTATAGTGGTGTAGAATTAACGGCAGGCTATTTTGGAAAAAGTGGTCAGGTAAATTGGTTTGTCAATGGAAATGTTTCTTTCAGTAAGAGCAGAATAGATTTCATGGATGAGGTGATCAGGCCATACAACTGGATGAAAAGAACAGGACTGCCAGTAGGACAAGCTTTTGGGATGGTGGCTGATGGTTTCTTTAATAACCAGGCAGAAATTGACAATTCTGCAAAGATTGATGGATATAAAGCGGTTCCAGGCGACATCAGGTATAAAGACCTGAATGGGGATGGGGTCATCAATGTGTTTGATGAACAAGCCATAGGAAGTACTAAACCAATGGTTTTTTACGGACTTACTGCTGGTTTCAATTATAAAGGTTTTGAATTCTCCATGGTTTGGAATGGGGTGGCCAATAGGAATGTTTTCGTGAATGGCCCAGGTACTTACGAATTCCAATCAGTAGGAATAGGTGGTTATGGACAGGCGTTTACACACAATCTGGATCGTTGGACACCAGCCACTGCCGCCACTGCAACTTATCCGCGCTTAACCGTTGGTACAAATATCAATAACCAGCGTAACTCATCTTTCTGGTTGAAAAATGGAAGTTACCTACGCCTTAAAAATGCGGAACTGGCTTATTCTTTACCAGAAAGGTGGATCAGTTTCCTGAAAATCGACAGGGCGAGAGTGTTTGTGAATGGAACGAACCTCCTCACTTTCAGCAATCTTGAACGTGTCGATCCTGAGGTGATTTCCTGGGATTATCCAAACCAACGTGTATTCAACATTGGCATCAACCTACAATTTTAAACCTACCAAACGAACGTAATGAAGAATGTAAAACATATAATTACAGGATTAGGCCTGGTGGTCATGCTGGCTTCCTGTTCAAAATCAGTGGAAACTGAGCCGCTGGAAAGAATTAATGAAGACCTGGTCTTCGATCAGATTGATAAAAATGCAGATTATGCCAAGCAGTTTCTAAATGGAACTTATCAGCAATTACCAGATGGATATAATCGTTTGTTGAATGCATTTCTTGATGCAGGAACCGATGATGGCGTATCTTCTCAGGATGGTAGCATTGTAGAAGGATTTAGAACAGGCCTGGTATCTGGTCAGAATGTACCCGACAATCAATGGGCAAGAAATTATACAGGCATTAGAAGAGCGAATATATTTCTGAGCAAAATTGATGTTGTACCTACAACACCAGCGTTGAGAAGCCAATGGAAGGCGGAAGCCAGATTTTTACGTGCATATTTCTATTTTGAGCTTTTGAAACGCTGGGGAGGGGTACCGCTGCTTGGAGATAAAGTTTATGGCCTTAAAGACGATATCAATCTGAAAAGGAATACCGCAGAGGAATGTTATGATTACATCCTTGCTGAGATTGAGGCGGTAAAAGACCTGTTGCTACCCGCAGTGGTTGCAGACCAGAACATTGGAAGAGCAAATAAAGGGGCTGCACTGGCATTGAAATCCAGGGTGTTGTTGTACAGAGCGAGTCCTTTATGGAATCCAGGAGGAGATTTACAGCGCTGGACTGCCGCCGCAAATGCAGCAAAAGACGTGATGACCCTGGGAAATTACAGCCTGGGTACGGACTTTATCGCCTTGTTTAATTCGGTGAAACATGCAGAGATTATCTTCATGAAAGAACAGGCACAAAATCAGAGTGTAGAAATCTCCAATGGGCCTATAGGTTACATCCAGGGCACAGGTAATACGAGTCCTTCCCAAAATCTGGTAGATGCTTTCCTAATGAAGAATGGTAAAATGCCGGCAGATGCAGGATCGACTTATGATCCGGCAAACCCTTATGCCAATAGAGACAACAGGTTTGCAGCAACCATTATGTTCAATACGACGAAATGGTTAAACCGACCTGTAGAGACCTTTAATGGTGGTTTAGACCGTCCGGGTGGAAGCAGAACCCAGACAAAAACAGGTTACTACCTGCGTAAATTCATGGGTAAATTTGAAAGCTCAGGAACCTATAGTAACCAGAATCACCATGTGATTTTATTTCGCTATGCAGAAATGCTGCTGAACTATGCGGAAGCACTTAATGAATCAAACGGACCGGTTAAAGAAGCCGTAGATGCAATCATTGCCATCAGAAAACGTGCAGGAGTAAGCGCAGGTACAGATAGCCGATACGGAATTGCTGCAGCGATTGATCAAAATCAGCTCCGCACACTTATCAGAAATGAACGTCGTATTGAGATGGCTTTTGAAGAACAGCGTTTCTGGGACATCAGAAGATGGAAGATTGCTGAGCAGGTGATGAATTCTCCGGTAAAAGGTATGAATATCCTGAAGAATCCGGATGCCACATTTAGCTATACCATCCAGGACATCGCCCCTTCTGTTTTCGATGCTTCGAAAAATTACCTGTTCCCGATCCCTTATTCAGAGATCCAGACGAATCCAAACATGACTCAAAATCCAGGATATACTTATTAATTCCCCTCCAACAAACCTAGAAATAATGAGAAAGATAATTCTTTTATGCTTTATACTTTGCCTGGGCACCGTCGCATTTGCGCAACAGATTGTGCTGACCGGCAAGGTAACTGATAAAGACGGTGGTCCGATTCCCAGTGCAACAATTACGGAAACCGCAAACCCTAAAAATGGTGCTTTCACCAATGGAGAGGGTGTTTTCAGTCTAAAAATTAACAGTAAACAAGTAACCGTATCCAGTCTTGGTTTTTTACCGCAAACCATCACCATAGGAAACAACCATAAAATCACCGTAAAACTCCTGGACAATAACGCTCAGATGGACGAGGTAGTGGTAGTTGGTTATGGTAAACAGAAAAAGATCAACAGTAGTGGAGCCATTTCTACCATTAGTGGAAAAGAACTGCGCCAAAGTCCGGCAGCAAGTATCCAGAACTCTCTTGCAGGTAGGTTGCCGGGTTTATTCCAGCAACAAACCAGTGGACAGCCAGGGAAAGATGCTGCAAATATTTACATCAGAGGAATCAGTTCTTTTGCTGGTAATGCCAATCGTCCATTGGTGATTGTGGATGATGTGGAGTTTCAATATGATCAGCTAAATCAACTGGATCCAAATGAGGTAGAGAGCCTTTCTATCCTTAAAGATGCGGCAACTACCGCAATTTATGGGATTAAAGGGGCAAATGGGGTAATTGTGATCACCACAAGAAGAGGTAAGGAAGGTCCGGCAGTCATTACTTTCCGTACGGAAGCAGGTTTGCAAATGCCAACGATTTTGAGGAAGTCGCTGGACTCTTATCAGTCGCTAAAGTTGTTAAAAGAGCAGGCCATTAATGCAGGTCAGGATCCTAATATTGCTTTTCCGGGTTTGGTGAGTGATGAAGCACTGGAACATTTCCGTACAGGTGATGATCCATTTCGTTATCCGAATGTAAACTGGTATGATGAAGTGATGAAAAAATCGGCCCTGCAACAGCGCAATAACATCGATATTAATGGCGGAACAAACAGCCTTCGTTATTTTATCTCTGCAGGTTCCATCTTCCAGAACGGTATTCTCAAAGATGTCGCGAGAAAAGAGCATTTCGATAACAATTATTATTTAAAGCGTTATAACATTCGTTCCAATGTGGATCTGGATGTCAATAAGAATTTAAGTCTGAAGTTAGACCTTTCTACACGTTTCAGCGAAATCAATGAACCAAACCTACCAGATCCTATGCCGGGTGGTGCTTTGCCTTTCTGGCGTAGAATTTCCAGCGGATTACTTGGTCCATGGGTATACCCGGTTAAAAATGCTGATGGCAGTTATGGTGGTGCGAAAGCAGGATCTTTAAACCCTGTTGGTGCCTTGGAATATGGTGGATATAGAAGAAGTTATAGCAACGACCTGAATCTGAATTTAAGTGCAGACCATAAACTGAACTTCCTGACAGAAGGTTTATCGCTGAAAGGTGTTATTGCTTATACCAATAGATCTTCATTTAGCAGAGAGCTCACAAGAGGCCGTTTTCCGGTATATTCCCTGATTCCTGGTACAGATAATTTAGATCCAGTTTATCCTGAATTGTTGAGAATAGAGCCTTTGGTAAGAACCAGTAGTTATGGGCTTCCTTTCCGACGTGTGAATTTTCAGGGGATTTTAAACTACAACAGACAATTTGGAGAGCATAATGTATATGGTTTAGTGCTGACCAACCGTACTGGAGACATAGAGGCCGCTGCGGCTCCGGCTAATTTTCAGGGCTATGCAGGGAGGCTTGGATACAATTTCAAATCCCGTTATCTGATAGAATTCAATGCCGGTTACAACGGTTCTGATCGTTTTAAATCTAAAAACAGGTATGGATTCTTCCCGGCAATTTCCGGAGGATGGAACATTAGTGAGGAAGCTTTCTTCAAAAATCACATCAAAGTGATCAATTATTTGAAAATCAGGGCTTCTCACGGTACTGTGGGTAGTGATGAGGTGGCCGGAAACAGGTACCTGTATGAAGAAGTGTATACGGTGAATAATGATGGTTATTTCTTTGGAGAAAGTCCAACCGGACAGCCTAAAGTGACACCGGGAACATTAGCGAATCTGGATGTAAGATGGGAAAAGGAACGTAAAACGGATATTGGTATTGACATGAAGCTATTCAATAGCAAGCTGGAGATTACCGCAGATTATTTTGATCATTTACGTTACGATATCCTTACTACCAGAGAAACAGTGCCTGCTTATTCTGGTTTGAGTTTACCTCCGGTAAACCTGGGTAGGGTAAGCAATAAAGGTTTCGAACTGGAATTGAATCACCGCAATGCGGTCAATGATCATTTTCAATATTTTATCCGTGCCAATGCTTCTTTTGCCAGAAATAAGATTCTGTTCCGTGATGAACCAGAGGGAGTGGCGCCAAATTTAAAGAAAACGGGACGTCCGGTAGGACAGTTGTTTGGGTATATCGCTCAGGGATTCTATTATGATGATGCCGACATCGCAAACAGTCCGAAGGTATTGGGTAAAACCGTTAAACCAGGAGATTTGAAATATCAGGATGTAAACGGGGACGGGATCATTGATGGGAATGACATCACGGCGATTGGGAAACCAGAAACACCAGAGCTGTCTTATGGTTTCTCTGCCGGATTTACCTATAAGGACTTTGATTTTTCATTCTTGTTGCAAGGTGCATCAAGAAGTAGCATCAGCTCAAATACCCTGTTACAAATTGGGAATGTGAATGGAATTCCTGCAGCCATCCATTTGAAACGCTGGACACCTGAGAATCGCGACAATGCGGAGTATCCAAGGCTGGGTGGAGTAAGTTTTGATGCTTCTACTTTCTGGTTGAGGCCGGCAGATTACATCAGACTAAAAAACGTGGAGTTGGGTTACCATATTCCTAAAGCTTTTACCCAAAGGTTAAAGTTGAAAGACATCAGATTTTACGCCAACGGTTTAAACCTGCTGACCTTTAATAAACTAAAAATCTATGACGTAGATCCGGAATCTAAACGTGGAAGTGTGGAAGCATACCAGAATTATCCTCAGATGAAGATCATCAACTTTGGTTTACAAGTAACATTTTAAGAAGAAAGCATGAAGAATTTAATTAAATATATGATGATCACTGCAGGTATTGGACTTGCAGTGTGGAGCACAGGATGTAAAAAGGCATCAGATAAAGGTTTCCTTGATCCGACAGATATTGGGCAGATCAATGAGCAAACAGTGTTTGCAGACAGTGCACTGAGCATGCAGTTTTTAAACTCGGTATATGGCGAGCTCCCTAAAACCTATTTCATGCAGAATGGGATTGCAGGTGGTGGGATCTGGTCCTTTACAGATGCTTCTGATGATGGTGAAGCACGCTGGTCCAGCGGTTTCTCTCAGGGTTACAATATGGCCAATGTTGCTGGTGGCTCTGACAATTCCTTTAGTTTGTCGACCTGGAGTGGCTGCTATGGTATGGTGAGGAGAGTAAATGTATTTTTATTCAATATCGATCGGGCGCCTCTTTCCGCAGCAAAGAAAACAAGGTTGAAAGCAGAATCCAGGTTCTTAAGGGCTTTCGCCTATTACCATTTGCTGAGAACTTTCGGTGGTGTTCCATTGCTCGGAGACAACAAGTATTCACTGACAGATAATTTTATGTTGCCAAGAAGCAGCTTTGCAGCCACACTGGATTACATAGAAAAAGAATTAGATGCAGTTGCACCTGTTTTATCACTCGATTATCCACCAGAGGATTTCGGAAGGCCTACCAGAGGAGCGGTCATGGCCATTAAAGCGAAATTGTTATTGCTGGCAGCGAGTCCGCTCTACAACGAAAGCAATCCGAACACCGGAGCTCAAAAGGCCTTGTTAGGTTATGAAAGTGCAGATGGCAATCGCTGGAAAAAAGCTGCTGATGCAGCGAAAGCGGTGATGGATCTGGGCTTGTATCATTTGGTAGAAGACAATACCACTGCTCCGGGCTATGGCTATTACGATATGGGAATTCAGCGTAAAAACTCTGAATACATTTTCCAGATCATGATGAATACCGGACGTTTCTATGAGCAATATCTTTTACCGGCGTCCAGAGGTGGACAGAATTACGGAAATCCAACTCAACAGCTGGTGGATGATTATGGAATGGCTAATGGTAAATTGATTACTGAGCCAGGCTCAGGATATGTAGAAACTACGCCATATTTAAATCGGGATCCAAGGTTTGGTTATACGATTATATACAACCAGGCGCTTTGGCTGGACAGAACCAGTTTAACGAAAAAACCTGTGGATTTATACATGCAGGCTCCTGGGGATGGAATGAGCACCGCACCTTACAATACTGTTTCCGGATACCTGTGGAGAAGATTTTGTAATGAAAATGCAGGTGGGAATTTTGGAGTAACGAGTCAGATTGGATTAGTGGTATCTAGATATGCAGATATCTTGTTAGGTTATGCTGAAGCTTTAAACGAGTTCCAGGGGCCAGGTCCTGAAGTTTACAATGCGGTAGAATTGGTACGTAAACGTGCTGGTCTGATGCCTTATGCATTGGCTACAGGTCTGAACAAAGAACAAATGCGGACGATCATTCGTCATGAGCGCCGCATTGAATTTGCGAATGAAGAAGGACATCGCTTGTTCGATATTTACAGATGGAAGGTTGCTGAAACTGTAATAAATGGACCAATGGGTGGAATGAGGTGGACTAAAACCGGAAACAGCTTTACGGCAGAGCGTATTGTTTTTGAAACGAGAAAGTTCAATAGTCCGCAAATGTATTATCAGCCCATCCCATTGAAAGAAATTAACAAGAATAATTTGTTACTTCAGAATCCGGGTTGGTAAAAACAATAAATTAGTAAATCCCTGAATTAAACCAGCAAACGATGATCAATCTTATAAATAGCAGCTACACATCCGGCAATGAATCTAAACGGAGTAATTTTAAAATGACTTTGAAAAAAGTATTGATCATCGTTTGGCTGTCGACAAGTATTCAGGCCGTATTCGGACAAACAGAAAGTCCTAGAAACTGGCTGAGTACTGCCTTTAAAAAAGGAGTTAATTTTGATCATATCGGAGCCTGGCGCCAGCAGGAAAGATTGGAAACTTTTAAAAAGATCGCCGCTTTGCCGGATAGCATTAAAATCAGTTTACTGAAACAAGGAGAGCGGGCGAATACCTATGTCTGGCCTGCTTTACCTGCCAGCCTTTATCTGGATTATAAGCATACCGGGACTCGCACTAATTATGAGCAGTTGCAAGGGGAAAGGCGAAGAAAACTTTCTCAACTGGTGATTGCAGAACTCATAGAAAGAAAAGGCAGGTTCATCCCTCAGATTGTAAACGGACTTTGGCTGGTGATGGAGGAGAGTACCTGGGTGGCTCCGGCACATATCGTCGTACAAAAAGCAGGGGCAGATCTTCCTGATCTTTCTGAAGGATATATTGATTTGAATGCCGGTCGTACGGCAGTTACCATCGCAATGATCTATGATTTACTTGGCGCTGAATTGGGCCTGTATTCTAAAGTCATCAATAGCAGAATGGAGTCAGAACTGGATAAACGGATCTTCCAGCCTTATATGAAATATCATCACTTCTGGTGGATGGGTTTTAAAGGAAATGCAGTGAACAACTGGAATGCCTGGGTGAATACCAATTGTCTGCAGACCGCATTATTGATGATGAAAAATCCGGATACCCTTCATCGTTTTACAGAGAAAATCCTGCGCAGCACGGATCATTTTATCAACCAATATCCATTGGATGGTGGCTGTGATGAAGGTCCGAGTTATTGGAATGAGGCCGGTGGCAAATTGATTCGCCTGCTCAGTTTATTGAACAGCGCTACAAATGGGCAGCTAGACTGGAAGGATAAGTCCTTAATCCATGATATGGGCAGTTATATTTATAAAATGCAGATCGCGGATCAATACATGGTCAACTTTGCAGATGCAACAGCACTTTCAACGCCAAACTTCGAAAGTGTATATCAGTATGGGCGCTTCTTTAATGACAATGCTTTAAAACAGTTTGCCGCTTTTCAGTTCAGGCAAAACCAGTATAAAATTCCATCAGGTGATGTGACTGACTTTGTTGAAGCAGTAAATATCTATGGGGCCTTAATGGCCACTGAACCTGTTGCACCTTATCCTTCAATATCCTTATTTAAGAATTTACAGGTATTAACGATGCGCAGTCATGCCGGAAGTACCAAAGGTATGTTTGTCGCCATAAAAGGCGGGAATAATGCAGAAAGTCATAACCACAATGATATTGGCAATTTCATCATCTATATGGATGGAAAACCTGCAATCATAGATGTTGGCGTAGGTACCTATACCAGCAAAACTTTTAGTAAACAACGTTATGAACTCTGGAACCTGCAGTCCCAATGGCACAATTGCCCTGTAATTAATGGACAGCAGCAACAGGACGGAAAACAATTTGCTGCCAGGGATTTCCTTTATAGCCATAAAGAAGATCATGAAAGTTTGCAATTGGACCTTGCCGCAGCTTATCCTGCAGCGGCTGCGGTGGATCAATGGGTCCGTAAACTGGACTTTTATCCAAAAAAGGAAGTCCTTAACCTGAACGATGTTTATCAGTTAAAAGCTTACCATGAGCCTTCCATTTTAACTTTCATGACTGTAGAACCAGTTACAGAAAGTAGAGGGATGCTGACCTTCGGGCAGACTGGTTTAGCCATGAAATATGATCCTGCTGTATTTCAGGTAAAAATAGAAACGCGGTTATTGGACGACGAGCGTCTGAAGAGGAGCTGGGGCGAAAAAGTATATCGGGTACAACTTATAGCCAAACGTAAATCGCTGAAAGGCCAGCTGGCAACGAAATTTTATAAGCTCAAATAATTTACCTGCCGAAACCACAATACACAAAATTGAAAACATGAAGAAACTATTCATTGCAGGATTAGGCCTTGCAACATTAATGATGAGTGTGCAGTCATTACAGGCTCAGCAAACACATCCAAAAGAAAAAATTGATTTAATACATGGTTCCCATAGAGAGGGAAAGCGTACTGATGCAGCAATGGAAAAATGGCGGGGCTATGGCCTTGGGCAGTTTATCCATTGGGGACTTTATGCGATTCCTGGTGGAGAATGGAATGGCAAGCAATACCCTGGTGCTGCGGAATGGATCCGTTCCTGGAATGGGATTCCAAATTCCAGTTATGATTCGCTGATTTATAAATTTAATCCTAAATCTTTTGATGCGACAGCATGGGCGAAATCTGCCAAGCAAATGGGAGCGAGGTATGTCACATTTACCACCAAACACCACGATGGTTTTTGTATGTGGCCAAGTAAGTTTAGTAAATACACGGTAGCCCAATCTCCATATAAAAAGGACATTGTAAAAGCCGTGGTAGATGCCTACGATAAAGAAGGAATAGATGTGATTTTATATTTCTCGGTGATGGACTGGAGCAATCCGGATTGGCGTTATGATATAAAAACAAAAGAGGATAGCATTGCTTTTGAGCGTTTTAAAAAGTTTACCCGCAATCAGCTGATCGAATTGTTAAGGAATTATCCGAAGGCAAAAGGGCTCTGGTTTGATGGAACATGGGATAAGTCATGGGTGAAACAAGCCGCATTTGCAGATGAACTGGAAACAGAAATGCGCAATCTGCATCCCGGACTGATCATTGGAAGCCGTTTCAGAGCTGATGAAAATGGCAAGCGTCATTTTGATTCGAATGGGGTATTAATGGGAGATTATGAGCAAGGTTGGGAGCGCAAGATTCCTAATAAAATTGAAGATGTACATGGCAACGACTGGGATTGTGTAATGACAGTTCCGGAAAACCAATGGGGTTATAATAAAGCCTGGAATGGACATATTAAAACGAGCAATGAATTGCTGGAGATGACCGCCAAATGTGTTTCCTTAGCTGGGAATTTTGTACTCAATTTTGGTCCGCAGGGCGATGGTGCAATACGTAAGGAAGAGCTTTCATTGGCTACTGAAATTGGCGATTGGATGAAAGTCAATCAGGAAGCGATTTATAATTGCGGTTATGCCGGATTTGATAAACAGGACTGGGGATATTTCACTAAAAAGACGGGTTCAGATCAGGTCTATATGCTGGTGTTTAACCTGCCGGTTTCCGGCGCTTTAAGGGTGAAAACTCCTGCAAAAACAAGCATCAGCAAAGCGTATTTACTGGCAGATCAGCAACAAACTTTCCTTCCGGAAGAGATCAATAGCAATGAATACTTTTTACACTTGAAAAAGAAAGATCATCAACAACCCTTTGTCATTGTACTGGAAACGGTGAAAAAACAGGAAAACAATGGGACTAAATACGAAAAAGCTAAAATTTAAAAAACGAAATACGAATATGATGATGAAAGCCGGGAACGCACTGTATTTAATGACAGCGCTGATGCTATTGTTAAATACTACAGTTAGGTCGCAAAATAAAGTGGGAAGAGAGGTCATTGCTTTTAACAACGACTGGCAATTTAAGAAAGATGCAAACCGCAGAGATGCGGCATTGGGAGACCTGAAATTTAAAAAGGTTAGCATTCCACATACCTGGAACAATCTGGATATACAGGCTGGAAATGGTTTTTATGCTGGTGAGGCAATTTATCAGAAGGAATTGACCGCTTTGGAAGCCTGGAAATCAAAACGCGTATTTATACGCTTTGAAGGAGTGGGTGCGGTAGCACGTTTATATGTGAACGACCGGTACATTGGCGAACATAAAGGTTCTTATGCTGCATTTGCTTTTGATATCTCCTATGCTTTAAAGTATGGAGAAAAGAATAAAATTGAGGTTAAGGTGAACAATGAAGAACGGGAGGATGTGATTCCAATTAATAACCGTTTATTCCCGATTTATGGAGGGATTTATCGTCCGGTATCCCTGATCATCACCAATAAACTAAATATAGCAGTAACAGATTTTGCATCACCTGGGCTGTACATCAGTCAGCAGGACGTTTCTGCTAAATCTGCAGGGATAAAAGTTAAAGTGAAGCTGGAAAATAAATCCGAATCAGCGAAACCGATTAGCCTTTCTACTGCTGTTTATGATGCAACAGGTAAGTTAGTGAAAGTAGTTGAAGAGAAGCTACTGGTTTCCAGACAAGGGGAACAGATTTATCATCAAGAATTGAACATCCAGGAACCACACCTTTGGAATGGAATAAAGGATCCTTATTTGTATAAGGCAGTAGTTCGTGTTTCAGATGAAAATGGAGTAATAGATGAGCTGAGTCAATCCCTGGGTTTGCGTAAATTTGAGATGAAGCCAGGAAAAGGTTTCTTCCTGAATGATCAGCCTTACCGTTTGCTTGGCGTTTGCAGGCATCAGGATAAACAGGATGAGGGGAATGCTTTGTCAAATGCACAGCACCTCGCAGATCTGGAAGACATCAAGGAAATGGGAACTACATCTATCCGCTTTGCGCACTACCAGCAGTCGGACTACCTGTATTCAAAATGTGATAGTATGGGATTTATTATCTGGGCGGAGATTCCTTTTGTGAATGCAGTTTCTACTAAAGAAGCGGGAAATGCACAAACTCAACTTAGAGAATTGATCCGACAGAATTATAACCATCCTTCTATCTATGTCTGGGGATTACACAATGAGGTTTATGGGAAAACACCAGACGATTATACTGCAGTGCTGACCAGAACGCTGCATGATATTGCAAAAACGGAAGATCCGGATCGTTATACGGTTAGTGTGAGCGGTTACGGAGAAATGGATCGTCCAACCAATTTAAACGCAGATATTCAGGGAATGAACCGTTATTATGGCTGGTATGAAGGTAAAATTGGAGACCTTGAAAAGTGGGTGTCCGGTTTGGAACAGAAATTTCCTGATTACAGGATGATCTTATCGGAATATGGAACAGAAGCGAATATCAACCAGCAGGAAGAATTGAGCAGAGATACCGGAAATCCATCCGGACAAGTATGGCCGGAAGCTTATCAGCAGAAATTCCATGAGATCCAGTGGGGTATCATAGACCAGCATCCCTATATCGCTGCTTCTTATGTGTGGAATATGTTTGATTTTGCGGTTCCTCCTGCTAATGGTGGAAGTGTACCTGCACGCAATATGAAAGGCCTGGTTACCTTTGATAGAAAAGTAAAAAAGGATGCCTTTTACTGGTATAAAGCAAACTGGAATCCAACACCGATGGTTTATATTGCGGGCCGACGTTTTAATAAAAGAACAAATCCAACCACTACAGTAACGGTTTATGCAAATACAGGAACGCCTACCTTAATGGTCAATGGGAAGAAGATAGAGGGAGTAAAAACAGGAAATACCAAGGTTCATTATATTTTTGAAAATGTAAGATTGCAGAAAGGAAAGAATCAGGTGGTGGCTATTGTTGGCAAGAATGCTGAAGAATTGAAAGATAAGGTAGAATGGATCCTCTAATTTAAAACCATCGTAATTTTTGATTGTTGTAAATCCGTAATTGTATTTTCATTATTTGAACCTTTAATTATGCCAGAATTACCAGATCTAGAAGTATTCAGTGCAAACCTTAATGAGGCTTTTGCAGGGAGAAAGTTGAGTACTGTACAAGTACCTAATGATAAAAAACTGAATGTTACTCCGGAAGAGTTACGTGAAGTGTTGAATGGACAGGTATTGAAGTCTGTGACGCGCTCGGGCAAAGAACTTCATTTTAATTTTGAAAAGGATGTATTGGCCTTACACCTGATGCTGAGGGGACAATTGCATTTCTTTGAAGAGGAACATGAGATCAAATACCCCATTATAGAGTTGTTTTTTGAAGGAGGGATAGGTCTGGTGATGTCGGATCCTCAAAAAATTGCGGCAGCAACTTTGAATCCCGCTCCGGTAGATGCACCTGATGCGTTGGGCAAGGAAGTAACTGTCGAATTTCTGTGGAATCATTTTAAAGGAAAGAAATCGATGCTGAAGGGAATTCTCCTGGACCAACACCAGATTCGTGGAATAGGGAATGCTTATGCGGATGAGATTTTATGGAAAGCCAGGCTTTCTCCATTTTCTATTGCCGGAAAGCTTCCTGAAGCAAAGGTCAAAGACTTGCATGATGCCATAAAAGAGGTGCTGACAGATGCAGTAAAAGAAATCAGAAAAGCGCATCCTGGCAGTATTACCGGGGAGTTCAGAGATTTTTTAAAAGTACATACACAACGTCATTCGAAAAGTCCAGGCGGCGCAGAGATCATGATCCAAAAGAGTGGGGCCAGGAAAACTTATTATACAGAGGAACAAGTGTTATTCCAATAATTTTTTGTTTAAAACAGCCCGGGGCATTA
>NZ_JAVTSK010000009.1:0-269884 GCF_032678465.1 Pedobacter gandavensis | reverse complement strand
GAATAAACTGATTTGATGAAGTTTTTTTTAGCCTTAAAAATTGAGGATAAAAAAAAAGACGACGTCTGGAGCAACGTCGCCTTTAATTAAGAAATAAATCTTGTACACCCAATAGGATTCGAACCTATGACCTACGGTTTAGAAAACCGTTGCTCTATCCAGCTGAGCTATGGATGCGTTTCCCTTGTTGGTGCGACAAATGTAGGAGTATTATTGAACATCTACAAATCTAATTTGCTTTTTTATTGCTCTGAAAGCGCATTTGCTTGCTTTAAAGGAGGATACATTGTTAAAAAAGCGTAAATTAGTGAAAGGGAAATATTGGGGATAAACACTCTGTTTTCGATTGGGATGAGAAATAAAATAAGATTTTTTCTGGTAATGTGTTGTTTTGTAGGTTTTTATGCTGATGTTTTAGGTCAGGTGCCCAATAAAAACTATGATGAAAAACTGGCGAAGGAACTGCATGCTGATGATTATGGAATGAAGACCTATGTACTGGCCATTTTAAAAACAGGACCTGAAAAAGGTCTTTCAAAGGCAAAGCAGGATAGTGTATTTCTGGGGCATATGGCAAATATTGGCAAATTGGTTGCAGATGGCAAGCTAGTTGTTGCCGGACCATTAGGTAAAAATGATAAAAATTACCGTGGAATTTTCATTCTTGATGTATCTACTATTCCAGAAGCAGAGCAACTGGTACACACCGATCCCGCTGTTCAATCGAGGTTATTGGATGTAGAATTGTACATCTGGTATGGTTCGGCAGCCTTAAAAGAAACCCTTAAAATCCATAGTAAAATAGAAAAGCGGAGTCATTAAATGGTTATCCGCTTTTGTGGATGCAATTCCGTGTGTGTTAAAATCAGGTGCATGATATAATCATTCGAAGGAAAGGCTTGCATGGCAGATTTTATCATTCCAGGATCCCTGACATCAGAATACTGGGATATATAGCCCATACCGTATAACTTTCCTTGTTCTACAAGTATGCAGCTTTGTTCATCTTCTGTTCTTCCTGTATCTAAAATAGCAAAACTGGGCAGCATTGTTTTCAACTGTTCCATGGCATATTTTACACGTACATTGTAGGCAGCCGCGGATTCTTTACCCAAACAGGCTCCGCTACAATTTCCTTCCTCATGGCCAGTACAGGCCAGTCTTTTACTTTGAATATAGCATAGCTTTTCACATAAAAATTGATCTTTGATTAAAATCTTCAGTACGTGATGTCCCTCTAAAATGGTGTTAAAACTGTATAAAGCAGGCATATTCTTTTTGAAAGTATCTAAGCCTAAACGGAGGTAACCTTTTTGATCTTCAAAAGCATAAAGGGCATATTTTTGTTCATAACGTTTTAAAGAGCGGTTATTCTCAGGCCATAATCTTTTGATCTCTGTGGCCTCCAGAATGAAAGCCATGAGTTCAGTACCACAAATCTCAAAATCTATACTGTAAATATCCTTAAGGAAATTCTGACGCTGTTTGCCGGTATTATTTCCTGTAAAATGGGAACAAACTCTTTTTTTGAGATTCTTCGCTTTTCCAATGTAAATTACTTTTCCTTTTTGATCCTTAAAATAGTAAACTCCAGGTGATAAAGGAAGTTGATCGATCTGAGATTTAGGTAGATGAGGAGGGAGTGCTTGTTCTTTAGATCCGATTTTAAGCGAGGATTCAATGATCCCTTCTGTATCATTGGCAAGTAATCTACTTAACAATTCTGCAGTTGCAGCGGCATCACCACCTGCACGGTGACGATTATTCAATGAAATTTTTAAGGCAGCACATAATTTACCAAGGCTATACGAGGCCTGTCCTGGTAAAATTTTACGACTTAATCTTACGGTACATAGCTTTTTGCAGGATAAGTCATAGCCAGCCAGCGTCAGGTTGTGCTTAATAAATGAAAAATCGAAATTTACGTTATGTGCAACAAAAATCTTATCCTGTAATAAATTATAAATTACTTCAGCGACTTCATGAAACATAGGCGCATTTTCAACCATTTCATTACTAATACCGGTTAGGGCTTCAATGTGATCTGGAATGTATTGACCTGGGTTGATCAGTGTTTCATACGAATCGACCACAGCAAGACCGTCATGCACCAGAATCGAAATCTCTGTAATTCCATTTCCTGAAGCATGACCACCTGTGGTCTCTATATCTACAACAGCGTACAGCATAGTTTCTTTAAAAGAGTGATTTTAGTTTGTAAATATGCTAATTATTTTAGTATATTTTTATATAATTCAAACAAATGACTCGATTTGAAGAAATTAACTTCCTAAAAGCTGGTTTCTATTTTGATAGGATTACTAAGAATCTTATGAATCGGGCATTTGTCTGCAATTTGCATCAGCCGGTCCTGCTCCTCTGAAGATAGTTCAGCACCGAAGGTTATTTTTCTGGTGATGGTGGTTGCTTCAGTCATGTCTTCTTCATTACAAATGGCCAGCTCTATTTTAATCGTGTCCAGGTTCATCTTTTTGCGGTCGGCATACATTCTGATCGTAATGGCGGTGCAACTTCCTAAACTTGCCAATAATAAGGCGCCTGGCGCCATACCTTCATCTGTTCCGCCCATTTCTTCCGGCTCATCGGCATATATAAAATGCCCATTGGCATATATTTTTGTTTTGTAATGTGATCGGTCTAACTCTGTAATTGCAGTAATTTTGTTTGCTGACATATGGGTTTAACTAATGAATGAATAAGGAATGTATAAATAGGGCAACAAGTCAATGTTTAAATCGTTTGTTTTGATCCTTAATTTTACAATATAATATCAATTCCTTAAAATTAGTTAAACATTCTAAACTTAGATTTGTTATAAGACTCCTAACCAATTGATTATGCTAAGTACTTATCTCAACTTTCAGTTTGATATTCAAGGAAAATCTGTGAATGGTTTTTGCATGCGGATTCAGGATGATTTTCATGAAACTTATGCGGTGGTCTTAGATGGTTACCATTCTTTCTGTGTATGGCTTGATTCTTCCAGTACCTGGAGATCTTCGAGGCATACCAGTGTAGAACCAAGAATACTGGAACAAATCATTAGCCGATTATCTCTTAATAAATTGAGCTAACCAGCCCCGCTGGCATGAACTGGTATAGAGCGATTCACTAGGCAATGGTCTTTGATACTAATCATTAACGAAGATTCAAATCGGTTTCGATTAGCCAAAAAAGAGGTAACACAAGCCAATAGCTGTACAGACACCCACTAAATCGGCCAATAACATTGCACCAATGGCATAACGCGTGTTGGTTACGTTTACGGCACCAAAATAAACGGCGATAACGTAAAATGTTGTATCAGAGGAACCTTGTAAAATGCTGGCCAATCTACCGGCAAAGGAGTCTGGGCCGTGTGTTGTCATTGTATCGATCATCATTCCTCTGGCACCGCTCCCGCTTAGTGGTCTGATCAGGGCGGTGGGAATACCATCAATAAAGCGGGAATCCATGCCCAGCGACATGCAAATGTGTTTTAATCCATTAATGACGATGTCGAATGTACCACTGGTACGCAGTAAACTGATTGCAACCAACATCCCTACCAGATATGGAATAATTCGGATAGCGGTATCAAAACCGCCTTTTGCACCCTCTACAAATGCATCATATACATTAATGTTTTTATAAAGTCCGCCTAAAACAATCAGAAAGAAAATTAAAAGCAATAGTCCGTTGCTCAGGATTCCTGAGAATTCCTGTAAGCCGGAGGTACTCAGGCTGGTGAGGTAGAATACCAGTAAAGCGATCACTGAAGAGAGACCTAATACCCAGATCAGAATTGCAGGCTGAAAAACATTGATCTTTTGTTTAAAGGAAACAATAAACATGGCGGCCATAGTGGCTACAAAAGTAGCAATCATGCATGGGATAAAAATATCTGTCGGATTAGCTGAATCTAAAGAGGCACGTACGGCAATGATACTTACAGGAATTAAAGTTAATCCTGAAGCATGTAGGCAAAGAAACATAATCTGTGCATTGGAAGCGGTATCTTTATTTGGATTGAGCTCTTGTAAACTTTCCATTGTCTTCAAACCAAAAGGAGTGGCTGCATTGTCGAGACCCAATAAGTTTGCGGAAAAATTCATCACCATATGACCTGTTGCCGGATGACCTTTTGGTACATCAGGAAAAAGTTTTGAGAAGAAAGGACTAATGATTCTTGACAATAAACGGATGCCGCCGGCTTTTTCTGCTATGCTCATAAAACCCATAAACAAGGCCATGATGCCAATCAACTTCAAGCAGATATTTACAGCCGTCCAGCAGGTTTCTATAATGCCGTCTACCTTTAATACATTACCTGCATCACTGGCTTTTCCAATAATCATGAGGTTGAAAATTTCTTTTTCTCCAAAAAAGAAACACTTAATACTAGCTACTGTAATCGCAATTAGAATGAATGCAGACCAGATCCTACTTAGGGCCATTAAAACAAAATTAGTTGAAGGGTTAAATTTATACTTTTGATTCTAATAATTCGGTGTTCAAGAATAAGAATTATTGTTTTGAGGCAAGTAAAACAATAAATTACCAGGCAGATATCCGAATGGTATTGATCAATAGGCTCATTGTTTAGTAAAGGGAGTAGTCGAAAAGTCATTAGGTAATGGCGATTTTCTTTGTGGCCATAACCGCATAAACCATGGGTATTTTGTTTTCCAGGTGTGCAATTCTGTATTTCCCAGGTTCAACCTCCAGCAGGTGCTGTAAGCAATTATATGGTGAATAATCAAATTCATCTAAGGAATTGATCTCCATGTTATTTTTGATCAAGGCATTCATCACTTCTCCTAAACCATGGTTCCACGTCACGTAATCTTGAGTGATTGCTGCATTTTTACTGGCATAGGTCCCGGTTTCCGTTTCCAGAATAGCCCCTGAGTTAAAGTAATTGTAAGCAATTTTTTCAAAATTATCATCAAACATCCAAACTACAGGATGAAATTCCACAAAAACTAATTTACCTGTTGGTTTTAGAAACCTAGAAATTATACTTGCCCATTTATCCAGATCTGGCAGCCAGGAAATCACACCGTAACTGGTAAAGACGATATCAAATTGTTCATTCAAATGATTCGGTAGATGGTAGACATCACAACAAATGAAGTTAACTTGTACAGCTGATTCTTTTGCTAGTGCTTTTGCACTGGCAATGGACTGATCAGATAAATCTACTGCAGTAACTTTTGCCCCCATTTTAGCCAGGGAAATAGAGTCTTGTCCGAAATGACATTGCAAATGGAGAATTGATTTCCCCCGAATGTCGCCAAGCATAGCCAATTCTATGGGTTTTAGAGAGGAATTTCCATTTAGAAAACCCTCAACATCATAAAAATCAGATTCCAAATGAGCAGCCGTTTTGGCATTCCAGGACTGCCTATTGATTTCAAGGTAATTGTCTTCGGTTTTCATACTTCAATGACTTGTTTATTCAAATATGCTAAAAAATGGGATAAGAAACAGCAAAGCGGCCGCATCACCAGTTAAGGGATGCGGCCGCTTTATTTTGTATGAATAATTACTTATTAAGGCTTATCGTCGGTCAGTTCAAAACCCCATGTTTTACCTTTTTCTGTTGCAGGAATTCCTGAGGTCATCCATGCCGGTGCTTTAGCACCTTTCAGGTAATGATCGAAGAACTGTTGTTCTCTGATTTGGATATCTTTTCTGTTCTGACGTTGAATCAGGTTATGTGCTTCGCCATTGTAATTCAGCATCCATACTGGTTTACCTAAGCGTCTCAGACCACTAAAGAGCTCAATCCCTTGGTACCATGGTACGGCGCCATCTGCATCGTTCGCCATAATCACCAGAGGTGTATTGACCTTTGGTAAGAAAAATAAAGGAGAATTCTCGATATACAGCTCCGGCTTCTCCCAAAGTGTAGCACCGATTCTGCTCTGCGTTTTCTCATATTGGAATTGTCTGTTCATTCCACTTTCCCAACGCATTCCACCATAAGCGGAAGTCATATTGGCAACGGGAGCACCAGCCCATGCTGCTGCGTACATATTTGTGCGGGTAATCAGGTGTGCCGTTTGATAACCTCCCCAGCTTTGACCTTGCAGACCGATTTTACTGCCATCAACCCAAGGGTTTTTCTTTAAAGCTTCAACACCAGAATTGATAAATTCCTCAGCAGATCTTCCTGGATAACCAGTCTCATATGAGATATCCGGAGCAAATACCAGATAACCATTACTTACAAAGAAAGGAATATTCAATCTGGAAGGGGTAGGTGCAGGAGCCTGATAACTGTACAATCCATCAGAAAGTTTCTCATAGAAATATACGATCATCGGATATTTTTTAGCCGGATCAAAGTTCTCTGGTTTGTATAAAATCCCTTCTGACTTATAGCCTTTAGGCGTTTCCCATTTTACTAATTCTGCTGTTCCCCAATTGTAGTTTTGTTGTTGAGGATTGGTATTGCTCAGCTTAATCTCTGTTTTCAGGTCTTTGGAAACATAGACATTTGGAGAAACACTATAGTTTTCTTTGTCGTAGATATACATTTCTGCATCTTTAGCTTTTGCTAAAGCTGAATATTTGTATTTTTCCATCACGATGATTTCCGGATTTTTCTGAGTACCAATATTGGTCTTATAGAAACCATTTTCTTTGGTGGTATTGTTAAAAGCATCCATTAATATGTGTTGCTTTTTATCCAGAAAACGACTTTCAGGATCTAATTTCTGGTAACGGAAAGTCAGCTTATTTTGTCTGCCAAAACCATTTGTAAGATTTTTTGCCGGACTTTTTCCTTCAGGAGAGAACTCCCAGATATCATACCTGTCGTAGATTAAAACGGATTTATCATCTTCTGTCCAGGCAGCAACACCATAAGCCGATGGGTCGTCTGGAACATCATTTTCTTCATCCACCAATTTCACTGTCAGACCCGTATTTAAAGTTGTCAGCTTTCCTGTAGCTACCTGATATGTCGTATAATTTCCTGTTTTTTTATCAAAGTAAAGTACATATTTTCCTGCAGGAGAAGCCATGGCTGAGCCGGAAAGTCCTTCAATGATTTTCTTTTTTGCACCAGTTTTCACATCAACCAGGTAATAATCTTTGATAGGGCTGGCTGTCCATTGTTGCTGAATTCTATTGCCAAAATCTGTAGATGCCAATACAAATGGAGCATTTCCTTCATTCATCACAATGGCATCAGGGATTTTCAGATCTGTTAAAGGAATGATTTTAGGATCACTGTTAAAGATATCAATCGAGCTGAGGTAACTGCGTTTTGATTCTCTATCTGCATTCTTCAGCTGCATTGGCTGCAGGTAATCGTCTTTATAGCCCCATACGTCGAGTTTCGCATTTTCAAAATCGATCAATGTAGTATCTTTTGGCGTTTTAACCGGTGCTATACCGAAGAATAATTTCGTACCATCTTTACTGAAATTCACACGTGAATCACCGCTTACCGCCCATTTTGCAGGCATACCTGGAATGGCATTGTCTACAAGTATTTGTGCGGTATCTAAAGAGAGAGAATTGTAGTACACATTGTAGTTTTTGATTTCTGTTTTCTCCGGACTTTGTTCACCGAGGAAAGCCAGATACGCTCCATCGTCATTAAATGCAAAATTTTTGAAGGTGCCTTTTCCTTTGACTAATGTTTTCAAAGTACCTTTTTCTGTATTTAGAACGAAGACACCCACTGGGGCTGCTTTGTCTTTCTTTGAGCCGGTACTGGCAAAAATAAACTGTTTACCATTCTTACTGAATGCGTATTCGCTCACATATTTAAATGTTCGCTCTACACCGGTATTCAGATTCTTAAAGATCAGATCTGTTCCTTCCGTTTTGCCGGAACTTCCTGAGTCATCATCTGCAAAGAAATCTTCATTGTCTTTTTTCTTATCTGTAGCAGCAGGGGCAGGGCTTTTCTTCGTTGTTGTATCGATTGGTTTTTCCAATTGATAAGCTAAAAATCCAAAACCTTTTTCTGGCATTTTAAAGGACTTTACACGAGCTACTTTTAGAATAGCCATGCTGGTCAGATTTGCAATCCCAAGACTGTCTTTAGGCTGATCATCTGCTTTTTTCTTTTTAATTTTTGCCTGGCGGATATCTTTTTGAAAAGGCTTAATGGCAAACACTGCATATTTTGAATCTGCACTGAACTGAGCATTTGAACCACGGTTGACTTTAATCTTTGAGAGGTTAACCAGATTATTCAGGTATAGATTGGCATCTCCTTCTTGTTGATTGATGCCGTACATGGCCCATACCCCATTGTTACTTAGTTGTTTCGACCCCACAGATTCCCAGGTGTCATAAACACTATGGTCCAGTGGTTTTTTCTGCGCATATGTTGCGCCGGCAAACAAAAGGAACATCAGTGTAAGTTTTTTGTGCATCATAAAGACTGTTTTTTACTTGTTGATTGATTTAAGGTTAAATTTCTGTTTTTTTACCACCATATTCGCAATTTGCACCAAATTATTACAATACAAACCGGCCTTAAACAAAAAAAAGCACCCCGAAAGGTGCTTTTTTATAAATCTTAAGGAAGACTATTTTTTCTTTGCCTGAGCTGCTGCCTGTTGCTGCTGACGCATATAGTCATCTAATCTCGCCTGGAATTTAGATTTCTTTTTGGTCTCTGCAGGTTTTGTTTTGTTCTCTTGTAAAGTACGGTGAATCTTTTCGTCATCAACCATAGATTTAATCAGGAACTGCTGAGCAAATGTCAACATGTTCGCCAGGAAGTAGTAATAGTTTAATCCTGAAGGATAGCTATTCAATACCCCTAAGAAAATGATCGGCATGATGTAACCGATGTATTTCATCTGACCTGTTGCACCTGAAATCTGGTTATTGAAATAAGTATAGATCAATGTCGAAATCGTCATCAACACACACATTAAACTCAGGTGATCTCCGATAAATGGAATGTTGAAACCAAATTTGATGAAATCATCATAAGTGGAAAGGTCTTTCATCCATAGGAAACTTTCTCCTCTTAACTCAAATAAGTTCGGGAAGAAGAAGAAGAAGGCCATTACGAATGGCAATTGAAGTAGCATTGGTAAACAGCCACCTAATGGATTTACGCCTACCTGCTTGTACAATTTAAGGTATTCCTGTTGCAAAAGCGTTGGATTATCTTCACCTACTTTGGCTTTAATCTCATCCATTTCTGGTTTAAGAATTCTCATCTTAGCCATAGAGATGTATGATTTATACGTCAATGGAGACATCGCTACTTTTAGGAGGATCGTCAGGATCAAAATGATCAGACCATAGTTCCATCCAAAACCTTCCAGGAATTTAAACACTGGTAGTACGATAAATCTGTTGATGTATTTTAAAGGCCAGTAGCCCATATCTACTAATTTCTCAATTTCGTGTCCTTGTGCTTTTAATACCGAGAACTTATTGGTACCGAAGTAGAAATCCATTGCATAGTTTTGAGAAGCCAACTGAGCAAAATTCATTTTCATATCGGCATCATAGCGTTTGATCTGACCCGGAAGGGTAGAAGCAGTTACGGCTAGTTTACCACTTTCAAAAGCAACTTTCGGAATCAATACAGCAGAGAAAAACTGTTGTTTGAAGGAGAACCATTCGATTTTTCCTTTTTTCAATTCTTCTGTCTGATCTTTGGCAACACTTAAATGATCTGGACTTTCATTGGTATATTTATAGAAAGGAGCAGAGTGTTCCTTTTCTTTTACTGCTGATTTCTCCTGTTCTAATAAGGTAGCTGACCAGTTTAATGAGATAGAATCCGTTTGGATGACCTGATTTAAACCATTTAGATTAATGTTAAAGGCAACATTATTCGACTTTGGTTTTAAATCATAAGTATATTCAATGTATTTATCACCTTGATAAACTGCACGCATGCTCACCATGTTGCCTGTTACTGTTGGTGTAAAATAAAGGTCATTGGTATTTAAGATTTTACCATTGATGTTCATTTTTAAACCAAACTTATTCTGGTCGCCGTCAAATAATACAACTAGCTTTCCATTATAAGTCTTTTGATCTTTTACTTCTACAGATAAGATCTTACCCCCTTTATTGGTCAGGGTTAATTTTAAGTTCTCATTCTCTAAAACAGTAGTTTGTGGAGTACCTGTGATGCTGCCACCAAATGGTCCTGATAATGCTGCTGAATCAACAGCTGGTGTTGCCGCTGCAACTGTAGTCGCAGCAGTTTTTGTGGCTGCAGCAACTTTTTTCAAAGAATCTGCGGCAATTCTTTCCTTTTCTTTATTGATTTCAGTCTGACTGGGACCAAAAAAGTAAAAAGAACCGGCCAAAACGATCATGATCAGGAACAGGCCTGTAAACGTATTTCTATCCATTATTGTTATTTAAACTCGTATTATTTGATTTTCTTCTTCGCAAATTCCATCGCGGCGGCGACAAATTTAACAAAAAGTGGGTGAGGATTAGCAACTGTTGATTTTAATTCTGGATGAAATTGTCCGCCAACGAAGAAAGGATGGTTTTTAAGCTCCACAATTTCTACTAAATGACTATCTGGATTTAATCCTGAAGCAATCATTCCTGCTGCTTCATATTGCTCTAAATACGCATTATTGAATTCATAACGATGTCTGTGACGCTCGGTGATGTGAGTTTTTCCATAAGCAGAATAAGCTTTTGTACCTTTTTTAAGGTCACATGGATAAGAACCCAGACGCATAGTACCACCTTTATTAGTGATATTTTTCTGGTCTTCCATCATATTGATCACTGGATTCTCTGTGTTTTCATCGATTTCTACAGTATTTGCATTGGTTAATCCCAATACATTTCTACCGAATTCAATGACTGCACATTGCATACCTAAACAGATACCGAAGAAAGGAACGTCATTTTCACGAACATATTTAATCGCATCAATTTTTCCTTCAATACCACGGCTACCAAAACCTGGGGCAACCAATACACCGTCTAAATGCATTAATTTCTCTTTGGCATTGTCTGCATAGATCCCTTCAGAATGGATATATTCTACTTTTACTTTACACTCATTTTTAGCACCTGCATGTACAAAAGATTCAATGATGGATTTGTAAGCATCAGGAAGCTCTACATATTTACCAATCAGACCGATTTTAACTTCTGAAGTTGGGTTTTTCAAACGACCTAAGAAATCTTTCCAGCTTTCCATATCTGGTTCGTTTTTCTGAGCCAGTTTCAATTTACTCAATACCGTTTTGTCCAATTGTTCTTTCATCATCAACAATGGCACATCATAAATCGTAGAAGCATCAATAGATTCTACTACGGCATTGATATTCACGTTACAGAATAGCGCAATTTTTTTACGGATATCTGCATTGATATGGTGTTCTGTACGGCAAACCAAAATATCTGGTTGAATACCATATTCCAATAATGCTTTAACAGAATGTTGTGTAGGCTTTGTTTTCAATTCACCTGCAGCAGCAAGGAATGGAATCAAGGTCAGGTGAATAACGATGGCATTGTTTGCCCCTTCTTCCCATTTAAACTGACGTACTGCTTCAATAAATGGTAAGGATTCGATATCACCAACAGTTCCACCAAGCTCTGTGATCACGATATCAAATTTTCCAGTGTCACCTAAGATACGCATGTTGCGTTTGATCTCATCAGTGATGTGTGGAACAACCTGAACTGTTTTTCCAAGGTACTCACCTTGTCTTTCTTTGTTGATTACGTTTTGATAAATCCTTCCGGTCGTAATGTTGTTGGCCTGAGAAGTAGGAATGTTTAAGAAACGTTCATAGTGACCAAGGTCAAGATCAGTTTCGGCACCATCTTCAGTCACAAAGCATTCGCCATGTTCATATGGATTTAATGTTCCCGGATCGATGTTGATATACGGGTCGAATTTTTGAATGGCTACATTGTAACCTCTTGCTTGTAATAATTTGGCTAATGAAGCGGAGATGATGCCCTTACCTAAAGAGGAAGTAACACCGCCCGTAACAAAAATATACTTAGTCATGTTTGTGAGTTTCTGAAAATAAAAGCAAATTAAAGCTTACTTTTATTGTTTTTGTACGGGATACAAAGTTAACAAATAAAACGGAAGCTGGAGGGCTAAATGTGGAAATATTGTTGATGTTACAAAATCAAGACATAAGCACTTATGACTGATAATGTTACAGTACGAAACCATAGAGCCGTTTTTTTAGCTCTTCTGGTTTTTGTTTTTGGACATCATAATTTCGGGAATATATTTCCATTAACTTTTTGAATTCTTTCTCAGTTTCTGTCTTTTTTCCTTTTGGAGGTGGGTTAATGGTTAAGGATTGCTCTGTGTAGGGTGTTACTTTTGTTGCAAACCAGGTACTGAAATACCGAGGAATAGCCAGACCGAGGATAATACCCGGTAAGCCGGTAAAACCTTCCGGTCCACCTTTCAATAAAATTTCATCCGTATAAAAAGCCACAACATACACGGAGTCATTGATCACGCCAATTGCTTTTCTGCAATCGTAGCCTGCAATATTTCGAATTTCATGCATGATTTTCCATTCTATATTGGGAATGGTATCATTTAAGAGGTAATCTTCTCCCATGATGTTCTTTTTGATGACACGTTTATCGAGCTGGTAGTTGGTATAGAGCTCATTTTCATTGTCCATCACACCTCCGAAAACCGAAAAATCCAATTGTTCCTCTTCTTTTTTTAAAGGGCGATAAATAGACTTTGTACTATTAAAAGATAACTCCCAATAACTCAATTTGTATTTTTTCATCTTTTCTCTGATCTCCTCAGAAAGACCTAAATCTGCCAGACTGCGTTGCAGGTTTACTTTTTTCTCATAGATGATGGTACCATTGGGAATAAAGAGCTGCTGTGCTTTTACTGCAATAAAAGAAATAGAAAGAAATAACAGACAAGCCAGTTGTTTCATGATCACTTAAGGATTTGCAGGTGTTTTAGTAAAGTTACCACTTAAATTCCAGTTTATACCAATCAATACATAACGTGGAATATAACTAAATGTGTTTTCAGAAATCAGATTTCCACCTACAAAGCGGTTGTAGCCAATTTTTTGATTGAGAATATCTGTAGCGGTGAGTTTCAACTCAAAAGCCTCACTTTTACCTAGTTTGGTAGCCAGATAGCTATTTAGAATCATCACATTCAGGTCAGTTCCAAAAGATGAATTTGCCGGGCGCATGGAAACAGACAATGTACCGTTGAACTCTGTTCGATACGGTAATTGAACAGTTCCTGACAATTCATGGTTGTGGACAATGCTCTTGCCATCATTTATTCCTCCGATAGAGGAGGTGCCATACATGATAGATGCAGAAGGCGTGTAGCTCAGGTCTATTTTTGAATTGTTATAGCTGAAGGAGCTTTTTATATTGTATTGGGTGTTGATCGTTTTGTTGCGAACCCCATTGATTTTGCTCATGTTGCCAGAACGGAAAAAGCTTAGGTCGAGGCCCATACGGAAATGAAGTTTTGAAAAACCTTTGGCATAATACATATTTCCACTAAGTGTGTTGGTCCCGTCTAAATTGACAAAACTGGCAATTCTTTTGTTAAACTCATCTATAATTTCGGAGCTTACGATGGCATTGTTGGTAAATCCATAATTCAAAGAACCAGAAAGAAATTGATCTGAATTCATCATAAAACTCGTGTAGGATACCGAGAAGTTATTGGTGAAAGATGGCCTTAAATCTGAATTTCCTATCACCTGATATAAGGGGGTGTTAATTTGTCGCACAGGTTGGATTTGTTCAATACTAGGTTGCTGGGTAAAGCCGTTGTAATTTAAGGCCATACTTGTATTGTTGCTGACTTTGTAAAAAAGATTCGTACGTGGCGAGAGGTTCAGATAGTTTCTTTTGAAATTACTGGCTCTATCCAGATCTTTCAATTCAAAGTTTGTTTGGGTAGCTTCCAATCCGCTGGAGATAGAAAAGCTTTTCACTTTATATTGAAAGATCAGCTTTCCAATGTTAGAGAAATTTATGAACTTAAAATTATTACTTAGGGAATCTATCTTTTGCGGTGTTCCTGAAAGGGCATCGGAAACATACCTGTTACTACTGGAGGAAATGGTTTTAAACGTATAACCTGCTTCCATCGACCAGCGTTTAGTTAACAACTCTGCATAACTGATTCGGGTTCCAATAGAATTTTGCTGACCTGCATTGTCTTTAATCAAATTGACATCCTCTGTACGGATTTGTTGTCCCTGGGAATTGAAATATTCCGTATGGTTTAAACTTCTTTCCTGCCCATTATTTTGCTGACTTTCCGGTTGGATATCGATAGACAATGCCCTTCCTTTTTTCTTAAATTTTGTTGACCAGTTGATATTGCCATTGAACAGGTCGCCAGAACCATTTCCAATGTTGGATTGTGTGTTCTGACTAATTGGAATTCCATATTCATTGCTGCTGCCGTTTTTGCTGGTAGATTCGTTATAACTTCTATTTTTTTTAACACCAAACGATACTTTTAAGATGGATAAAGAGTCGGTATGGTAGGTATAAGTACCTCTGATGTTCTCCCCGGTTACATTGGAATGGTCATCAGTATTTCCTGTACTGATGAACTGTTGTCCGGATGGTAATAATTCTTTAGAATTAAATGTTTTAAGATTGGTGTTTCTATTGTTGAATACTTTGAAGTTCGTTTTCAGCCCCATCTTATTACGGTAAAATTTATCCGAAAAATGAGCACCAAGATTGATGTTACTGGGAAGGCCTCCAGTGGAAGAATAGTAGTCATCGTCGTCGTCGCCTCCGGAAGAATACATTATGGAACTGCCATCGTCACCAATCTCAATCATATCATAGTCTTCTCCTTTTAGCTTACGCATGGAGTTGTTGATTTTAGAGTCGTTGTCGAGGTTAGAATAAGTACCGAAAACAGCCATTTTTAACTTGCCTTTAAATGCACCTACCATTCCTCCATAATCCTGAAAGGCGTCGGTTCCTGCATTGCCATCCAGGGCGGTTAAATAACCGTTTTTAGCATTGTCTTTGAGTTTAATATTGATCGTTTTTTGCTTGATCCCATCATCAATTCCTGTTAATTCGGCTGTTTTGCTCTTGCGTTCATACACTTGTACTTCATCCACTGCATTGGCTTTGAGGTATTTAGTGGCGAGTAGCGGGTCGTCGCCAAAAAATTCGTCGCCATCTACCAGAACGGTTTTAACTTCTTTACCCATTGATTTTATGGCCCCATTTTTATCCACTTCAATTCCCGGAAGTCTTTTGAGTAATTCCTGTACATTAGCATTGTTCCGTACAGCAAAACTATCCGCCTGGAAAACTAAGGTATCACCACGCATTCTAATGGCCTTTTTCGTGGCTGCAATCACGACTTCATGGAGTAATTTTGATTTTAATTCCATATTTATCTTTTCAAGATCAATTATGGTGTCTGTCCGGATACTGATATTCCGGATGTAATCTGCCATTTTTGGATAACTGATCAGGAGCTGGTAATTACCTGTCGCCAGATTTCCCAATTCGAAATATCCATTTTTTCCGCTACGTGCAGTTTTTACCAATACAGAATCCGCAGACCTAATCAAAAGGACTGCACTATTTTCAAGTACCTTTTTTTCTAAAGTATCAGCAACCAATCCTTTAATAACAGATTTTTGTGCTAAAGTAGTAAATGAAAATAGAGCGAAAAATATGTAAATGAAAACTTTTTTCAACATAATTTACCGGCTATTTCTCCTGGTGATTTCCTAAATCTAGCAAGATTTTTTTTGTCTCTATTAACTTTTAATCATATTCTTTCAAGTATTTAAAATTCAAAAGCGTTAGGCGTTAAAATTTTAAAATAAACGATTGGAGATGAATAGGGTAGTTCGGTTGATTTATAGTTCTTTAGCTATAATTTCCGGACTGTATAGGATCCAGGAAAAGACCGCAGGATACAATGCCGCATAAAAATTAAAACAGATCCTTATGGATGTCCTCTAAAAACGTAGTTTTTTGATGGATAAAATGTATGCTGAAAAATGAGAGATACTGGTGCTGAAAAGGTCCGGGTTGGGTAGGGGTTGACTAGGAGTTCAGTAGGAGTTAAGATAGGTAAACCCTTAGTCAACTCTAACCCAACTCCTGGTCAACTCCTACTGAACCCTACGGGAACCCGCATCTCTTCCCGAACACTATCCGAACTCATTCCGGAGTTTTTTTGATTTCAAATGAACTAAGGAAAGGAGAATTTTTGCTAAAAAAAATACTGTTGTTTTGCCATTTATGAAATGGCCCGGAAGAAGTGTATGCTGTGGACAGCCTGAAATTTAAGGCAAAAAAAAGGCCCGAATAAAATCCGGGCACTTTTGTTAAAGTATATTTGGTTAGAATATGCAGGTTTTGGTTGTTGATTTTTTAATTACGTGGTCTTTGATTATTTAAATATAATGCAAATTATAGTTTAATCACAATATAATTTTCAACTTTTTTCATAAAGCGAATAAATATCATTGAATATCTTGCTCTGAAGCCTTTTTAGCAGAAAATCGGCAAAGCTTAAATTTTACTTGCAACAGCTATAATAGGGTAAAACCTGCTTTTTTCGGGTAGACCAGGCGATGTATACTTCTGTCTCATTCGACAAGCGGTATTTAAAGCCGTTCAGTCCATTGCTTTTTAATTCATCATAAAAGTCTTTGTCTGGCGTATTCTTATCCGGATGCTCATTTTCGGTCACCGCAGGTTCAAGAAAATTTTCCTCATCCAGGAATAATTTCAATTCCTGCTGCATAAATTCCAGTTGTTTTGCCTTCTTTTTGAGGTCCAGTGTAGAGGCATAATTTTTCAAAAGATCAGTTGCTTTAAAATCTTTCTGAAAAATCAAGCCACCATCATGAGCAGTAATGCTGAAATTCATGATCATATCGGCTGGTTTCTCTCCCTTTAAGATCACTTTAAAGGTATCCAGCAGCAAGGTGTCACTGAAAGCTTTTAATACCGTGTGGCCTTTAAGATTGCTTTTTAAATCCTCTGCAGAGGCTGTGGTCTTATTGCCTTTACAGGCAGCAAGAACGCAGAGGAATAGTAATAGGTAGGTATAATGTTGCTTCATAAAGAGGAATTAGATTAAGATCCCAGTATCTTTTTAAGGTCTTCAGGGGTATCAATGGCGATGGTTTCAATAGCGGTTACCCTGGTTTGAATTGCATAGCCATTTTCTACCCATCGCAACTGCTCCAGACTTTCTGCTATTTCAAGTGAAGAGGGAGGAAGTTGGGTGATTTCCTGTAATACCGATGCTGTATATCCGTAAATACCAATATGTTTATAGAACAAATGTGCTTTTAACCAGTTTTCTTTTTCTGTGTTTCGCAGATAAGGAATGGTTTGTCTGCTAAAATAAACCGCTTCTTTTCTGGCATTCAGGATCACCTTTGGCAGGTTGTAGTTGAACAACTCTGCCTCCGTATGGATCTCCTTAATCAGGGTGGCCAGCTGGACTTTCGGATCTGTAAAACAGGAAACCAACAGATCGATCTGTGCAGGATCAATAAAAGGTTCATCGCCCTGAATATTGATCAGCACATCGTAGCCGGGTAACTGCCTTGCTACTTCAGCACAGCGGTCGGTACCACTTTGATGTTCTGCAGCGGTCATGATATACGCTCCACCAAATTTATTCAGTTCTTCGGCAATGCGTTCATCATCCGTAGCGACCACTACTTTGTTCAGCCCTGAAGCTTTTTGCGCTTGTTCATATACCCTTCGGATCATGCTTTTCCCCTGTATATCCACTAATGGTTTTCCGGGGAAACGCGTAGATGCAAAGCGTGCTGGAATTACACCAAGTACTTTCATTTTAGAATAAGCCATTTATTTCTGCATCAATAGAACGGATGATACTCCCTAAATCTTCTGGGTTATTGGTGAAATCAAGCTTATTCTTATCCAGAATCAGCAATTTTCCCATATTATAATTCTTAATCCAGGTTTCATATTTTTCATTCAGTTTCGATAAATAATCAATACGAATACTGGCTTCATACTCACGGCCACGTCGCTGGATATTGTTGACCAATGTAGGAACTGAAGCACGTAAGTACACCAAAACATCTGGTGGTTTTATAAATGAGGTGATGTTCTCAAATATATCGCGGTAATTGTTATGGTCTCTGGTAGTCATTAAGCCCATTTCATGAAGGTTCTCCGCAAAAATATGCGCATCTTCATAAATGGTTCTATCCTGGATCACATTGCGTTTATTGTTTTCAATATCCACAATCTGCTGGAAACGACTATTTAAAAAGTAAATCTGTAAATTGAAACTCCAGCGTTTCATATCACTATAGAAATCTTCCAGATAAGGGTTATCCTCAACTTCCTCGTACAAAGCCTCCCAGCCATAATGTTTGGCAAGTAATTCTGTTAATGTGGTTTTACCGGCACCAATATTTCCAACTATAGCTATATGCATATCTTAATAATTTATCTAGCTTCTGTAGCTATATGATCTAATTTCGTAGATTAAAAGGATTTGAATCCGATCAGCTCTCTTGCTTCTTTAATCGTTTTTTGTGCGCTTTCTCTGGCTTTCAATGCGCCATGTTTTGCTACCTGACGTAAATATGAAGTGTCTTTGGAAAGTTCTTCAATTTTTTCGCGGATTGGCGTATTAAATACGATCATGTCTTCTGCCAGTTGTTTTTTGAAATCACCATAACGAATCTCACATTTGTTGTATAAGCCATCGAAATGAGCCATGGTATCTGCCGGAGAAACGATTTTCATCAGGTCAAATAAATTTTGGATGGCCTCTGGTTTTGGCTGGTTTTCTTCTGTTGGTCCGCCATCTGTAACTGCACGTGAAACTTTTTTACGAATTACCTCAGGACTGTCAGCCAGATAGATGCAGCTTCCTTCACCAGAAGATTTACTCATTTTTCCTTTTCCGTCTAATCCTGGAACTTTTACCAGATTCTCTGAATAATTGAATGCAAATGATTCAGGGAAGAGATCCGTTTTATACATTCTGTTGAAACGATTTCCAAAGGTACGGGTCATTTCCAGATGTTGTTCCTGGTCTTTTCCTACTGGAACTTTAGTGGCTTTGTGGATTAAAATATCAGCAGCCATTAAGGTAGGGTAGGTTAATAAACCTGCGTTTACATTGTCGGACTGAGATCTGATTTTGTCCTTAAAGGAAGCACTGCGCTCCAGCTCGCCCAGATAAGCGTTCATATTTAAGTATAAATACAACTCTGCAACTTCTGGAACGTCAGACTGGATATAGATGGTGGTTTCTTCCGGGTTAATACCGCAAGCAAGATATTCTACTAATACATGTTTTACATAACCATGAAGATCGCCAGGAGTTGGATGTGTGGTTAAAGAATGAAGGTCGGCAATGAAAAAATAACAATTGTAATCATATTGCATTTTCACAAAATTCTTCACCGCACCAAAATAATTTCCCAGGTGTAATTTTCCTGTAGGACGTATCCCGCTAACTACCGTTTCTTTCATGCAACGAAATTAAGAAAAAACAGGTATTGGGGAGGCCTATAATTTCATTTTTATCTTTTATGAATCGCTTTAAGCAGGAATTTACATTGGAATGAGGATTTTATCGGCGCTATCTTTAAAAAAATAGTAGCTTTGACTCAATGATCCGCCTTTTAAAGCATAGCCATCGCATCTATTCTATATTTGTTATCCTATCGCTTTCGCTGGTATTTTACCCTTTCTATTATGCTGCTGCTCAGTCTCCCAAAGGTTATCTGATCTTAAACAAACTGAGAAAAGCAAATAGTTTCCTGAGCAGCTGGCTTACGGGTTTCTTTTTCCGTTTTACATTTGAAGCGCCTCTGGATAAAAACCAGACTTATATTTATTGCGCCAACCATAGCTCTAACTTAGATATTATGATTTTCTGTATTCTGGCTCAGGGGAAATTTCATTTTATGGGGAAAGACGCATTATTAAAGAATCCGGTACTGAAAATCTTTTTTAATACCATTGATATTCCAGTAAACCGCGATAGTAATATTTCTGCCTTTCGGGCTTTTAAGAAAGCCGGAGAGCGATTGGAAGCGGGTTGGAGTCTGATTATTTTTCCTGAAGGAGGGATCGATGGGCATCATTACCCTCCGGTTCTGCAATCCTTTAAGAATGGTCCCTTTCGTCTGGCCATTGAAAAGAACCTGTCCATTGTTCCTGTAAGTCTGTCAGATGTATGGAAAAAGATGTGGGATGATGGCTCAAAGTATGGTAGTACGCCGGGAATTTGTGATATTTACATCCATCAACCGGTTCCGACGACTGATTTAACGGTAAGGGATGCGGATCAATTAAAAGAACGCATTTTTGATTTAATAAATAGTAAACTGCTTAGCGCATGACCATAGATAAAGAAACGATATATAAAGTGGCTGACCTGGCCCGAATCGCCATTGAAGAGAAAGAAGTGGATAGCTTAATGGGGGATATGAATAAGATTCTTACCTTTATGGAACAGCTTAATGAGTTGGATACCAAGGGTGTTGCTCCATTGGTGTATATGAATGAAGAAGAAAATGTTTGGCGTGAAGATATAGTGAAACAGGAGATTTCTGTTGCAGATGGATTAAAAAATGCAGCGAAACATAATGAAAACTTCTTTATGGTGCCTAAAATCATAGAAAAGTAAAGCTGGATGTAACATTCGAGTATAGATTGCCGTCTAAAACAAAAAACCGCATAATTTAGCTACCAATGGAAAAAGCGTTAATCAACATTAAAGATATAGGCCGTAAATACGTGATCGGATCAGAAGTGATCCATGCTTTAAAATCAGTTTCATTGGATATCCAAAAAGGGGAGTTTGTGGCATTAATGGGGCCTTCAGGTTCAGGAAAATCTACGCTGATGAATATCCTGGGCTGTTTAGATACCCCAAGTAAAGGGACTTATGTACTGAATGGAATCAATGTAAGTCATATGACAGAGAATGAACTTGCGGAAGTTCGTAATAAGGAAATTGGCTTTGTATTTCAGACTTTTAATTTATTACCACGGTCTACCTCCCTGGATAATGTGGCTTTGCCTTTGATTTATGCAGGTGCAAATAAAAAGGAACGTGATGAAAGAGCTCAGCAGGCATTGGAAAATGTTGGTTTAGGAAATCGTGTGACGCATAAACCCAACGAGCTTTCTGGTGGTCAGCGCCAAAGGGTGGCTGTGGCTAGAGCTTTAATCAATAATCCCTCAATTATCCTTGCTGATGAACCTACCGGTAACCTGGATACTAAAACTTCCGTTGAGATTATGGGGCTTTTGGAAGAAATTCATAGCAAAGGAAATACCATCATCCTGGTTACGCATGAGGAAGATATCGCGCAACATGCGCATCGTATTGTTAGAATGCGTGATGGTCTGATTGAAAATGATTACCTGAACACAGATATTAAAACGGTTTCTCCCCGCCTTGTGAAATTAGAGGAAAGTGGTGATGACTTCGAAAAAATTGGTTAAATTTCCAATATGAAGATATACACCAAAACTGGCGATAAGGGCCAAACCTCCTTAATTGGAGGAACCCGGGTGCCAAAGTTTCATTTGCGCATTGAATGCTATGGAACGGTAGATGAGCTGAACTCTTATATCGGACTCATTATGTGTCAGGATATTGATCCCCACCATCAAAAAGTGTTAAAAGAAATTCAGGATAGATTATTTACTGTTGGCGCTTCATTGGCTGCTGATCCTGAAAAATCCAGAATGAAAATCCCGGATCTTCAGGAGACAGATATTACTTTGCTGGAGGAGGAAATGGACAATATGAACCAGCTGCTGCCGGAATTGAAACACTTTGTATTGCCTGGTGGAACTACCATAGTTTCTTATTGTCATTTAGCTCGTTGTGTATGCAGACGTGCTGAACGTTTGACGGTACATCTGGCTTCAGAGAGCTTTGTTGACGAAAAAATGACGATATATTTGAACCGTTTAAGCGATTATTTGTTTGTTTTGGCACGTAAACTGAACTTAGACGCAAAAGCAACGGAAAACATCTGGATTCCAAGGCTCTAAAAATGGTTGAAAAAAAGTTTGTTTTGCTCAGGTTTTTTAATATACTTTTGCGAAACGAATAGAATTACTTAATTAGGATAGGAAATATGTATTGGACACTAGAACTCGCATCGCATTTGGAAGACGCTCCATGGCCTGCAACAAAAGATGAATTAATTGATTACGGGATAAGATCAGGCGCACCAGTAGAGGTGATTGAAAATTTACAGGCTTTGGAAGATGATGGGGAACCATACGAAACCATTGAAGAAATTTGGCCAGATTATCCAACTAAAGATGATTTCTTCTTCAACGAAGACGAATATTAAGCTTCATCGAAGACGATATTTTAAAAGAAAAGGCCTTGCGTTAGCAAGGCCTTTTCTTTTGCCCAGAACTTTTTTGGAATGATGATTGTTTATGTAATGTCATGGATGCTTAAAATAAGCTCAATTAATTACATCTAAAAATACAAATCTAAAAATTAAACGTTATGGGAAATTTACTTTATTTAGTAGCAGTCGTATTAGTGATATTATGGATAATTGGGTTCTTTTTTCAAGGATTTGGTCCAAATGTGGGGAATCTGATTCATGTTTTGTTAGTGATTGCCGTGATTGCCATCATTCTCAAAATCATTAACAGAGCTGCTTAATCATTTTATAGGTTACTTTTTTAATATACTAAAGGCTTCTGACTTGATCAGAGGCCTTTCTTTTTTAAGATAGAGGCGATTTCCAGGTCTTCAGGATAGGTGATTTTTATATTTTCACGATCACCTTCAATCACATAGATGGGGTATCCCGAATACTCTACCACAGAGGCATCGTCCGTAAATTCATTTCTGAAAGCTTGCTGATAGGCTTTCCTTAAGATCTCTACCCTAAAGGTCTGGGGCGTTTGGATCATGAGCAGGTTTTCCCGGTTTAAAGCCTCTGTTTTTCCCTCTGAATTGATGCTTCTTACCGAGTCAGTAGCTTTTACTCCAGCCACTGCATTTCCATTTGTTTCCGCCGCTTTAAATGAACGTAAAATCAAGGCTGGAGAAACCAAAGGTCTTACTGCATCATGGATAGCAACTATTCCTTTGCCCTTAATCGCCTTTAAGCCGTTTTTAACGGAATTAAAGCGTTGCGCCCCACCATTTACTACCAAATGTTTTATATGGAACTGATGGGCCTTGCAGAGCTCCTCCCAGTATTGATGTTGGTGAATGTTTAGTACCAGCAGTAATTCTGGTTTTAATTCAGAGTTGGCAAAGGCCTCCAGGGTATGCATGAGTATCGGTTTCCCGTCCAGCAATAAAAACTGCTTGGCAATTTCACTTTGCATTCTTGATCCGGAACCTCCTGCGACGATAATGGCGTAATATTTCATGGTTGGGCTAGACAAAATAGGGCTTGCATTAAACAAAAATAGGAGATCCAAACCTAAATGGTTCAAAATCTCCTATTTTAATCGTTATATGCTTAATTAGATGATCAACATGGCATCACCATAGCTATAGAAGCGATATTTTTCTTTTAATGCTACTTCATATGCATTTCTTACGTATTCGTAACCACCAAAAGCACTTACCATCATCAATAATGTAGATTCAGGAGTATGGAAATTGGTAATCATTGAATTTGCAATGCTGAAATCATATGGAGGGAAGATGAACTTGCTGGTCCAGTCGTTTGCCGGCTTTAACATCCTGCCTGAAGAAACTGCAGATTCAATCGCACGCATAGAAGTAGTTCCTACCGCACAGATTTTTCTTTTTTCTTCAATCGCTTTGTTCACGATGTCTGCATCTTTCTGCTCAATGATGAATTGCTCAGAATCCATTTTATGCTTTGTTAAGTCTTCTACTTCTACAGACCTGAAAGTACCTAAACCTACGTGTAAGGTTACTTCTGCAAAGTTTACACCTTTAAGTTCCAGGCGCTTCATCAATTCTCTGCTGAAGTGTAGTCCTGCTGTAGGAGCTGCAACTGCACCTTCGTGCTTAGCGAAGATCGTTTGGTAACGTTCTTTGTCTTGAGCAGTGGCTTTACGTTTGATATATTTAGGAAGTGGAGTTTCTCCAAGAATTTCAATGTTTTTTCTGAACTCTTCGTCAGTACCGTCAAATAAGAAACGGATGGTACGTCCGCGGGAAGTGGTGTTGTCTACGACTTCTGCAACCAATAGGTCATCATCACCGAAGTACAATTTGTTTCCTACACGAATTTTACGAGCCGGGTCTACTAAAACGTCCCATAAACGCAACTCTTTATTCAATTCGCGTAGCAAAAAGACTTCAATTGTTGCACCAGTTTTTTCCTTGTTACCGTATAAACGTGCAGGAAAAACCTTCGTGTTATTTAAAATCATAACATCCTGGTCGTCAAAATAACTTAAAACATCCTTGAATATTTTATGTTCAATTTTGCCACTATCTTTATGCAAAACCATTAAACGGGCTTCGTCCCTATGCTCTGAAGGATTATTGGCAACTAATGATTCAGGTAGATTAAACTTAAATTGAGATAACTTCATATTTTTTCGATGTGATAATTAAGGGCGCAAATTTACGAAATAAAATTTTGTTTTTCACAAATAATCGTTAGAGTCTGTCCTTGAATTGTTAAATATTCAATGTCAGCAGGTATTTTACTGGCGTCCTTTACTGTTTTTTCAATATACTATGTATTTTTTATATTATATAAGATTTCTCTGTAACCTTTTTGGCTACTTTTGGTCTAAACCCTAATTATGATTATTCTCAGACTAATAGGCGAAAGTTTTCGATTTGCACTAGATGCGCTACGCCAGAATAAAACGCGTACCATGCTTTCCTTATTGGGGATTACCATTGGTATATTCACCATCATTTTTGTGTTTTCTGCTGTAGATACCCTGAGGGGTAAACTACAAGCTAGTATCGATAAACTGGGCTCCAGTACTGTTTTTGTACAAAAATGGCCATGGGGTGGATTCGGTGACTATCCCTGGTGGAAATATGTGAACAGACCAGAGCCTTCCTTGAGGGATTATGAAGGACTGAAAGATCGCCTGGAATATGTTGAAGGGGTGTCTTACGAAATTTCTGCCAATGCCAGGACCATAAAATATAGAAGCAACTCTGTAGAAGGGGGCTCGATCAGAGCTGCATCACAGGATTTTAATAAAACCTGGAATCTGGATTTTCAGGAAGGACGATATTTTACGGAAAATGAAGGTAAGTCTGGTGCACCAGTTGTGATCATTGGGGCCGATATTGCCGATGGATTGTTTAATGGTGAGCCAGCGGTTGGGAAATCAATTTCTGTAATGGGTAGGAGGTTGACTGTAGTTGGCGTATTCAAGAAGGAAGGTGAAGATATGATGGGAATGTCTCAGGATAAGAATGTGCTCATGCCAATTAACTTTGCCAAAGGAATTATGGATGTCGAAAGTGATCGATATGATCCTACAATTACAGTTAGAGGAAAAAGTTACGTAGCCCTTGATGAAGTAGAAAGCGAAATTCGAGGCGCATTGAGAGCAATAAGAAGAACAAAACCTGGTGCAGAAGATGATTTTGCACTGAATAAAAGTACGATTGCCTCCAATCAACTGGATCAGATGTTTGGGGTTGTAGATATCGCGGGCTGGGTAATCGGTGGCTTCTCCATTCTGGTAGGAGGTTTTGGTATTGCCAATATCATGTTCGTTTCAGTGAAAGAACGCACCAATATTATAGGAATTCAAAAATCGCTGGGCGCTAAGAATTATTTTATCTTGTTGCAGTTCCTGTTTGAAGCAATTGCACTGTGTTTGCTGGGTGGAGCTTTTGGACTTTTACTGGTTTACTTGATTACAGTAGGATTGACTGCAGGAGGATTTGAAATGACATTGTTCATGAAGAATATCGTGCTTGGTTTTACCATATCGGTTGTGATTGGAGTGATATCAGGTTTTTGGCCAGCGTATTCGGCATCAAGACTAGACCCGGTTGAAGCAATTCGCTCCTAATTAGGACTTCTGCCTGCTGTCTCGCAGGAGATACTCATCAAAGACTGAAATCTTTTCCGCTGAAGGGCGGAAAATTTTCTATGCCTTTTCAGAGATCATCCTGCAATGCAGCTATGTTAGTTCGGAATATTTACTCGCTCTTCTAAATCGCATGGTGGATAATTATGGTGGATAATTATGGTGGATAGCATTGGAGGCTATAAAATGGACATCTGGTTTTGAAGACATTCGACTGTTTTTACCTTCCTTAAGATTGGGGATGAAAAAGGATGGATATTATAAAAAAAAAAGCCGGTTTCTTCTATAGAAACCGGCTTTTTTTGAAGTATGTTATGCTTAGCTTAATTTTGATAAAGCAGTTTTAATTCTCAATACTGCATCTCTTAATTTGTCTTCTGCAGCAGCATAGGAGATTCTGATACAATCTTCGTTCCCAAAAGCTTCACCAGTTACAGTAGAAACGTGAGCTTCATTTAACAGGTAAAGGCAAAGGTCTTCCGCATTCGTGATTTTGTAATCACCATTGCTGGTACCGAAGTAAGCTTTAACTTCAGGGAAGAAGTAGAAAGCACCGTCAGGAAGGTTTACTTTAATATTTGGAATTTCTTTTAACAAAGCATAAACGATATCTCTACGGCTTTTGAATTCACCAACCATAGAACTTACAGACTCTAAGCCACCCTGGTAAGCATGTAAAGCAGCACGTTGTGCAATAGAAGAAGTTCCTGAAGTAACTTGTCCCTGCATTTTATCACATGCATTCGCAATTTCTTTGTTTGAAGCCATATAGCCTACGCGCCATCCGGTCATGGCATAAGATTTTGAGAAGCCATTGATCAAAATTACTCTGTCTTTAATTGAGTCAAATTCAGCAATAGAAGCATGTTTTCCTACGAAGTTAATGTGCTCGTAGATTTCATCAGAGATGATATAGATGTTTGGATGTTTCTCAAATACAGCCACAAGGTCTGCAAGTTCTTCTTTCGAATAAACTGAACCTGTAGGGTTACATGGAGAAGAGAACATGAACAATTTGGTTTTTGGTGTGATTGCCGCTTCCAGTTGTTCGCCAGTAATTTTAAAGTTGTTTTCTACGGTAGCATTGATAAATACAGTTTCGCCTTCCGCAAGCTTGATCATTTCTGAATAGGAAACCCAGTATGGAGTTGGTACAATTACTTCTTCACCAGGGTTTACCAGACACATCACAGCATTGGCCAAAGATTGTTTTGCGCCAGTAGAAACTACGATCTGATCAAAACCATAGCTCAATCCATTTTCTCTCGACAACTTATCAGCAATTGCCTTACGTAATTCAGGATAACCTGATACAGGCGTATAATAAGAGTAGTTTTCGTCCACAGCGATCTTCGCTGCATCCTTTACAAACTCTGGAGTAAAGAAATCTGGTTCACCGAAGCTAAGGTTGATTACATCGATCCCTTTTGAGGATAATTCTCTACCTAACTTTGCCATTTTAATGGTCTGTGACTCTGAAAGGTTATTGATTCTGTTGGATAAAAATGTCATAGTTTTTTGTGCGCAAGCAAATATAATTTTGTGAGAAAGCAAATATATGAACCTAACGGAATTATAAACTAAAAAAAATACTTTTTAATGTAGTTTGCTGGTTAAAGCGTATTTTTGATGGCTAAACTCTGCCAATTGGTACCTCAGAAAAAAGCAATACTCATTTCACTGTGCATTAGTGTCGTCCTGATGCTCGCCAAATTTGGCGCGTATTTCATGACACATTCCAATGCCATTCTTACAGATGCTGCGGAAAGCATTGTCAACGTCCTGGCAAGTGGTTTTGCCTTTTACAGTATTTATCTCGCTACCTTACCAAAAGACGAAAATCATCCTTATGGGCATGGAAAAGTAGAGTTTTTCTCCGCTTTCGTAGAAGGCGTTTTGATTGCCATTGCTGGATTAATCATTGTGTTTAAATCGGGTTATGACCTGATTTTTCCCCGCGAAATTAAACAGCTTTTTGAAGGGGCTGTAATTATCGGAATTACAGGGATTGTCAATTTATGTGTTGGTCTTTATTTGATCAATACGGGTAAAAAACATCGGTCTATTACACTGGAAGCCGATGGGAAACACCTGATGACCGATGCAATTACCAGTGCCGGACTGGTAGTCGGGATCATTTTAATTCAACTTACACAGATATTCTGGCTGGATAGCGTCATTTCTATTTTACTGGGACTTTATATCATCTATAATGGATACAAGCTAACCAGAAGATCGGTTGGCGGATTAATGGATGAGAGCAATGTCGGACTGGTTAAAGAAATTGTAGCCATCCTACAGGATAACAGACAGGATTCATGGATTGATGTTCATAACTTAAGGGCACAGCAGTATGGGGCTGATCTGCATATTGATTGCCACATCACTTTGCCCTATTATTTTGACCTTAACCAGGTCCATCATGAAATATCTGCAATTGATCGGATGATCAATGTAAATGCAGAACATACCACAGAACTTTTTATCCATGCAGACCCTTGTCTGCCGGCTTGTTGCAACTATTGCAAAATGAAAAATTGTGCGGTCAGACAAGAAGCATTCCGTCAGGAAATTCCATGGACAGTGGAAAACGCAACAAAAAATCAAAAACATTTCGATCAATGAGTTATTTTAACGTAAGGGTGTATGGCCTGCTTATTAATGCTGATCATCAAATACTGATCAGTGACGAGCAGTCTGGAGGGAGAATTTTCAGTAAATTCCCTGGTGGTGGACTGGAATTAGGGGAAGGCCTGATTGACGCACTCAAAAGAGAGTTTATAGAAGAATGTAACGCGGAAATAGAAGTTCTTGAACACATCTATACGACTGATTTTTACGAAAAATCATCTTTTAATGATAGTCAGATTTTAAGTATTTACTATATGGTAAAAGAGGTAGATCCATTAAATCTGGACTTTAAAACTGTGCCTTTCGATTTTGATGGGGATAACCTGCAGGCTTTTAGGTGGGTAGATTTGAAGGACCTTAAAGTGACTGATGTTACTTTCAAAACTGACCAAAAAGTAGTCGAATTGCTCCTTAATAAAAATAGTTAAACATGACTTTAGCAGAACGAGATCAGAAAGTAATCTGGCACCCTTATACACAAATGAAGAATGCATTGCCTCATATCCCGATTGTAAGAGGAGAGGGCGTTTACCTTTTTGATGAGGATGGAAAGCGGTACATTGACGCTGTTTCCAGTTGGTGGGTGAATATTCACGGACATGCACATCCCCATATTGCAAAAAAAGTAGCCGAACAATTGACGGTATTAGAACACGCGATTTTTGCTGGTTTTACTCATGAACCTGCGGTATTACTTGCCGAAAGGTTATTGGAAATTCTTCCTGCAAATCAGGAGAAGGTTTTTTATACCGATAATGGTTCTACAGCGGTAGAAGTTGCACTGAAAATGTGTTTGCAGTTTTGGTCTAATACCGGAAGTACCGGACGGACAAAGATTCTTGCTTTTAAGGATGCCTATCATGGGGATACTTTTGGCGCAATGTCGGTAAGTGGACGAAGTATTTTTACCGGTCCATTTAGTTCCATGCTTTTTGATGTAGAATTTATTGATCTGCCAAGGGCCGATAATATTGAACAGATCAAGTCTAAAATCAATTACCTGAGTAATGAAGTTGCCTGTTTCATATTTGAACCCATGGTACTCGGTGCCGGAGGAATGTTGATGTATGAAGCAGAATACCTGGATCAATTGATCGAAACTTGTCAGAAGCACGGCATCCTAACCATTGCTGATGAAGTAATGACTGGTTTTGGTCGTACAGGAACTCTTTTTGCCTGTGAAACCCTGAGCACAAAACCGGATATTTTCTGTCTTTCAAAGGGGCTAACGGGTGGGACTATGCCATTGGGTGTAACCACGTGTAACCAGAAGGTATTTGAAGCATTTCTAAGTGAGGATAAACTGAAAACCTTGTACCATGGTCATTCCTTTACAGCAAATCCTGTTGCTTGTGCTGCCTCTTTGGCCAGTATGGATATTCTTCTGAGTCCGGAGACTTTGCCTAATATCCAAAGAGTAAAAGCCAGGAATGAAGCATTTGCATTGAAAATCAAAGGACATCCTAAGCTGAAAGATGTGCGTCAGAAAGGAACCATTCTGGTGATGGAATGGGAAACTGGAAACGATACTTCTTACTTAAGTGGATTGCGAAACCAGCTTTATCTTTATTTCCTTGACAGGGGGATTATCCTGAGACCTTTAGGAAATATCATCTATATATTACCTCCATACGTTATTAGTGATGAAGATCTGGATTATATTTATGAAACGATCATTCAGGCGCTAGAGGAGATTTGAATGATCCGTTCTGGAGTGATGGCATAGAATTGATCTCCTTTTTGCGGCTTCATCATACTTAAACCTGTAAAGGCACTAAATGCGGGTAAAACCGCATAAGTAGCGCCAAAGTAAAAGCAAGGCAAGTTTAATCTTTGCCTTGCTTTTCCATGTACAGTAACTCCTGGATGGATATGTCCGGAAATGGTATAGTATTCATTTTCATCATCAGGGTGGTCATGGATAAAACGGAATGGTGGACAAATCATTTCTTTTTCATAGACTTCAATTCCCAGATTGAGGTAGTTTTTTTCCAGTAACTTGTCGTGATTTCCTTTGATCAGTAAAAATCTAATAGCTTTAAAAGCGCTTTTCCATTCAGAGAAAACTTCAACATCGGTATTGAATTGATGATGAAAAAGATCTCCGGTGATCAATACTATCTGGGGTTTATACATTTCAATGATTGCATGGAGTCGTTGCAGGTCCTGATCAGCCAGTGTAGAAGGCACCTGGATCCCATGTTTGCGGAAATGTGCAGGCTTACCAATATGGAGGTCGCTGATGATCAGTATTCGCTGTTCCTGCCAGAAAATGGCTCTTTCAGGATCTAATATCAAGGTTTGTCCGCTACAGGTTATGGTCATTTTTTTAATTTTATTGAAGATGTTTTCTTATCAGCTTCAAGTGTCATTCTTTCAATTCTCTGAGCCAGATCTTCTGTACTCATATTTTCCCTTAAACTATCTACTTTTATTGGGAAACAAAGCGGCGTATAGCTTTCCGGTTTTGTCAGTACCACGGTGCTTTTTTGGATGCGTTGCAAGGCGGCCAATAACCTGGGTTCCTCAATTTGCTGGTAAAACGCTTCTTCATAAGCCTGACGCAATAATAAGTTATGTGGATCATAATCGCTAAAGACACTGAAAAATAGGGAGGCAGAAGATTGTAAATGTTTATTTGCGGTGTATTTGCCCGGGAATCCTTGAAAGACCAATCCGGAGATACAGGCAATATCCCTGAATTTCCTCCTGGCCATTTCTGTGGCATTGATGCTGCTGACGATATCTTCCCCGAGATGTTCCGGACTAAAGAGTTTCTTGATGTCTTTCTCTTCAAATTGGATCGGGTGTTCCGCAAGTAATTCAAAACCGTAATCATTCATGGCAATGGAGAAGCTGATTGGAGTGTGGCGACTCAGGCGGTAAGCGATTAATGCGGCCAATGCTTCATGGACCATGCGCCCCTCAAATGGATATGCAAAGAAATGATAACCATCTTTGGTATGAATTAACTCTATTAGAAATTCATCGCTCTTAGGAACATGAGATGCGGCAGCCTGTCTTTCAAATAGGGGGAATATGAGGTCGAGCTCCTCATCCTTATGATTTTTTTCCAGCACTTCATCGTATTTTTTTCTTAAAATACTTCCAAGATTGGCACTCAATGAAATTCTGCCACCTAACCAGCTAGGACTGATTGCTTTTTTTGCTTTGCTACGTCTCACTAATGCAGTCATTTCCTTGATCATCACAAATTCCAGAATTCTACCTGCCAGTGTGAAACTATTCCCGGGTTTCAGTTTGGCAAGGAAGGATTCCTCCACCATGCCAATGTAACCACCAGTAAGAAATTTCACTTTGATCATGGCATCGCTCACAATTGTTCCAATATGAAGCCGGTGACGCATCGCGATTTGTCTGCTCTCCACTTTCCAAAGAGCATCATCTGCTTTAACTACTTTTTTAAATTCGTTGTAAGCGGTTAAGCTATCTCCTCCTGTAGTGATAAATTGCATGATCCAGCTCCATTCAGAGGGGAGAAGTTCCTGGAAGGCATGCGTTTCTTTTACTTCGCGATAAATCTCCTTGTCGTTAAAGCCGTCACCTACGGCCAGCGTAACAAGGTACTGCACTAAGGTGTCGAAGGCCATAACCACCGGCTCCCGGTTTTCTATTTGCTGTGTTTCTGCTGCTTCTTTGATGGCAGCAACCTCTACCAATTCCAATGCATGTGTGGGCAGGAAATAGATTTTTGAGCTTTCATTCGGGGAATGTCCACTTCTTCCTGCACGCTGCAGAAATCTGGCTACTCCTTTAGGTGAACCAATTTGGACAACGGTATCTACCGGTTTAAAATCTACTCCAAGATCAAGGGATGAAGTACTGATCACGGCATTCAATACTCCGGAATGCAGCGCATCTTCAATCCAGTTGCGCAATTCAAAATCAATGGAGCCATGATGGATGGCTAATACCCCCGCCAGGCTTTCATCCAGTGCCAGTAGATTCTGATACCATAATTCAGCCTGGCCTCTGGTATTGGTGAAAATCAGTGTGGTTTTGCTTTTATGGATGATGGGCAGAAGTTTGTGTGCCAATTTATGGCCCAAATGCCCTGCCCAGGGCAAGCTATCAATATGATCGGGGAGGACAGATTTGATCACAATTTTCTTTTTTAGATCTGCTTTAACAATGATCGTTAAAAGGTCTGGGTAGGGAACAAGTACTTCCATTGCCTGTTCAAGATTTCCAATGGTTGCCGAGATGCCCCAGATACGAAGTAATCGCTCGGGATGTTGCAACTTTAAGATGCCCTTGATTCTAGAAATGGCCAGCTCTGCCATCACACCCCGCTTACTTCCGATCAGTTCATGCCACTCGTCTGCAACGATACAACGTAGTTGATGGAAATGATGTGCGGTGTTTTTTTGTGCCAGTAACAAATGCATGCTTTCAGGAGTGATAATGAGTACTTCTGGCATTTGTTTTTTCTGTTTTAGTTTTTCTGTCGCAGTGGTATCCCCATTTCTGACTGATACCTGCCAATCCAACTCTAATTCCAGGCAAACCTCGCGCATGGCACGGGCAAGGTCTTTTGCCAAAGCACGCAATGGGGTAATCCAGATGAGCTTTAAACCTCTTCGCTGTTTCAGGGTTTGCGCTTTTTTTACAGTTGATTTAGAGTTTTCTTCCTCCTGTTCGTTCAGCTCTTCGATGAGTACTGCCAGAAAAAGGGAGAATGTTTTTCCAAATCCTGTAGGGGCATTGATTAATCCGCTGTATCCTTCCGCATAATACTGCCAGGCATCACTTTGAAATTTGAAAGGCTTTCTTTTATGCGATTTCAGCCATTTCATGACCCGCCGATATCCTTTGCTCTTTTCTAATAAACCCATATTTATGATAATGTAGAGTTTAACAACTGTCGTAAATCTGTTAAAGTATTGATCTCTTCTGCTTTTTTATCTTTCCGCCATCGGGCAATTCTAGGGAAACGGAGCGCGAGTCCGGCTTTATGTCTTTTACTCTCCGCAATACCTTCAAAGGCGATCTCAAATACGAGCTCCGGTTTTACCGTTCGTACAGGGCCAAACTTTTCTATGGCATGTTTTTTAACAAAAGCATCCACTTCTTTAATCTCTACATCTGTTAGTCCGGAATATGCTTTGGCAATGGTAATCAGTTGGTCACCCTCACGTACTGCAAAGGTATAATCAGTGAAGTATCCAGCCCTTCTGCCACTTCCTTTCTGTGCGTAAATCATCACGGCATCCACGGTATAAGGGTTGATTTTCCATTTCCACCAATCACCTCTTTTTCGTCCGCTATGATAGAAAGAGTCAAGTTTTTTGAGCATCAAACCCTCACTATTCATCATTCTGGAATTTGCTCTTAATTCAGCAAGTTCTCCCCAGGATTTGGCTTCAACCACAGGAGATAGAAAGAGAGAATCATGTGATGGGATTTCGTTGATGACCGAATTTAATTGTTTTCTTCTGTTGCCTAAGGTTTCCTGACGCTGGTCTATGCCCTGATATTCGAGCAAATCATAACAGTAAAACCCTATTGGTGCAGTTTCCAGCTGATTTTTGGAAATGGTTTTCCGGTTTAGTCGTTGTTGTAAGATAGAAAATGGTAAGATTTTTCCTGCTTTGATGGCTAAAATTTCCCCATCCAATACTGTTCCATCCGCTAAAAATGCTTTTAGAAAATGAAGTTCAGGAAATTGTTCGGTAACCAGTTCTTCTCCCCTCGACCAGATGAATAGTTCTCCTCCACGTTTGACAATTTGTCCGCGGATGCCATCCCACTTCCATTCTGCCTGCCAATCCTGAAGATCTCCCAATGATTCTGGCGCCTGATCTAGCGCATAAGCCAGGCAAAAGGGATAAGGCCAGGAATTATCTGTATTCACATGAACGCCATCAATTAGTTCCTGATAAGTGATTTCTTCAGGATTCCATTTCCCCATAATGCTGTGCATGATTTGATTTGCAGGTGTATCACTTTGTTTGGCTAAGGCATTGACCAGCATTTTCCCGGATATACCGATTCTGAAATTTCCAGAAATCAGTTTATTAAATACAAACCTTTCCTGAATGTTAAGGCTGTTCCAGGACTGGGTGATGAATTCTTTTTTGGCGCGTTCATCCTTTCCGTTTAAGGCAGTTAAGGCCTTGATCCATTCGTTTAATTTCAGGTCAACCAGCGCAGTTGGCGGTGGTAGAATGAGTGCAATGGTCTCACTCAGATCTCCTACATTATGGTAGCTTTCGGTGAATAACCAGGTTGGGATACCACTTTTCTCTATCGCCCATTCTTTAAGGAGGGCAGTGCTCACCGGGCGCTTTGTTTTTTTTCCGGTAAACATGGCAATGACATAAGGCTTGTCCTGGTCGTCGGCCTCATGGAAATAATCCACCAGGGCAGCCAGCTTGTCGTTGGTTTTATTGCTGCTTTCCAGCTGAAGGAGGAGTGCTGTAAATCGTTTCAATTGATCTCCTCCTCATCTTCCGTCCCATACTGTGTTTTTACTTCTTCGGCGGCAATACCGATTTCATTTAGGTATTTGGAAAAAATAGCAGTATAACCATGCGTAACATATACTTTTTCTGCGTTTGTTGCTTGAACAGCTGACAATAAACCTGGCCAATCGGCATGATCACTCAGGGCAAAACCGGCATCAGAACTTCTCCACCTACGTGCTGCCCGAACCTGCATCCAGCCAGAACAAACCCCAACAACGGGTCGGGTTAAGGTTTTGATCCATCGGCCTTCTGCCACTGCCGGAGGGACAATTACTATGCCTCCCTGAAGTTCGGATTTACTGATCTCTGGACTAATTCTGATGGTTTTCGGAAGCGGTACCCCAGCTTTAAGAAAAACCTCATTTAAGTTGGCAATAGAGGAATGAACATATATTTTCTGACTGGTATTACTCAACCCCTTAATTAACCTTTGCGCTTTTCCAAGGCTATAAGCGGTTAAAACACTTGTTTTTTGTTGTTGTTGATTGGTATTGATCCAATTCCCGATCTGATCGAAAATATCTTCCTGTGGCAGCCAGTTATAAATAGGTAAACCAAAGGTGCTTTCGGAAACAAATGTATGGCATTTTACAGGTTCAAAAGCCGTGCTGATACCATCGTAAATAACTTTATAATCACCGGAAACTACACAGACTTCTCCTTTGTACTCCAATCTTACCTGCGCCGAACCAATTACATGGCCGGCAGGATGTAAGCTAAGATGAACTCCATTAATCTGGAGCTGTTCAGCATAAGCCAGTGTCTGAATCTTTAAATCTGGACCCAGGCGATGGAGCAGAATAGGTTTGGTTAGTTGATGGCATAAATAAGCCTGGTTGCCTGCCTTTACGTGATCTGCATGACCATGAGTGGTTACAGCCAGGTTAACCGGTTTCCAGGGATCAATGTAAAAATCACCTCTTGGGCAGTATATTCCCTTATTTGTAAATTTGATTAATGCCATCCACATCAGAACAATTACAGAGAAGATAAAGTTTGATGTCAATTTCTGAGGAAAATAAGTAGTATTCAGTATATTTAGCCATCCATGCCCGTATTTACTGCTGGATTTACGGAAGAAAACACCTGATTTTTTTATGCCAATCACCATTCGACTACTACTTATACCCTTACTATGTCTATTGTTTCAGTTTTCCGGTGCTCAAACGAAGAGAACCATTAGTGGCAATGTTACAGATGCGAAAACTGGTGAAACCTTGATTGGTGCAAGTGTTCGGTTAATTGGAGGCAGTACTGCTGCCAGTGTGACGAACGCTTATGGTTTTTATGCACTTAGTATTCCGGAAGGTAAATATGAAGTCGCAGTTAGTTTCATCGGCTATAAGACCATGCTGAAGCAGGTAGATATTACTGATGATGTACGTCTTAATTTTGCATTGGAAGAAGACAATCAATTGAATGAGGTTGTCATTTCGGCGACTAAAAAGAACGAAAATGTGAGTAGTCCCCAGATGGGTTTGCAAAAGCTGAGTGTTCGTGAAATCAATGATGTTCCGGTTTTACTTGGAGAGCGTGATGTGCTGAAAACCTTACAGTTGCTGCCGGGGATTAAATCGGCGGGAGAAGGAAATAGTGGTTTTTATGTCAGGGGAGGGGCAACCGATCAGAATTTGATCCTTCTGGATGAAGCTCCGGTATACAATGCCTCCCATTTACTGGGCTTTTTCTCTACTTTCAATTCTGATGCTATTAAAGATGTGAGCGTATATAAAGGAGGAATGCCAGCACAATATGGTGGTCGTCTGGCTTCTGTTCTTGATATTAAAATGAACGATGGAAATCGGAAAGAATTCACTGCCGAAGGAGGCATTGGTCTGATCTCTTCCAGGCTTAAGGTAGAAGGACCTATTGTTAAAGACAAAGGATCATTCATGGTCAGCGCCAGAAGAACCTATATGGATCTCTTTTTTAAACTTTCCCCTGATAGCACCATCAATAGCAACACCCTATATTTTTACGATCTGAATGCCAAAGCAAACTATCAGCTGGATGATAAAAACACCTTATATCTCTCCGGTTATTTTGGACGGGATAAACTTGGTCTTGCGGATACATTTGGCTTCAACTGGGGGAATGCAACTGTTACTTTGCGCTGGAATCATTTGTTTAGCAATAAGTTATTTTCTAATACCTCTTTAATCTACAGCAATTATAATTATGTGATTCAAAATATGATGGAAGACAATAACTTTAAAGTGAATTCTTCTATTAAAGATTTTAATCTGAAGCAGGATTTTGATTACCGTCTGAGTAATGATCACAATATCAAGTTCGGGCTTAATGTGATTCATCACACCATTGCTCCTGGAAAATTGAGTGCCGATGAAAATTCCAGTGTGAATCCGACAACGTTTGAGAATCGCCAGGGTCTGGAATCTGCAGCCTATATCTCTGATGAATGGGCGGTTAATGAAAGGTTTAATCTGGTCTACGGTTTAAGATTGAGTAATTTTTCCTTGCTTGGTCCTGGAAATTTTAAAACTTATGATGCAGATGGGAATGTAATTTCCAGTAAATATTATGCTTCCGGAGCAGTGGTGAAAACTTATTTCAATCTGGAACCACGACTGTCTGCCAGCTATCAGCTGAATGCTTCTACTGCGATCAAAGGAGCTTACACCAGGAATGTGCAGAACATTCATTTGATGTCGAATTCTACCTCCACCTCTCCAACTGATTTGTACATCATGAACAGTAATAATGTAAAGCCTGAAGTGGCAGATCAGGTAGCTGCGGGCTTTTTTAAGAATTTTAATGAAGACAAATATGAGTTCTCCGCAGAGGTCTATTATAAATGGATGCAACACCAAATTGAATATCGAAGTGGCACAGATTTGAGAGGAAATGCAAATGTCGAAGCAGATTTATTATACGGAGATGGACGTGCATACGGTATCGAATTATTCCTAAAGAAGAGATTTGGTAAGTTTAATGGCTGGATTGGTTATACTTTTTCCAGAACGCAACGCCTATTTGATGAATTGAATGAAGGAAAATGGTTTTATGCAAAACAAGACCGGACCCATGATATTTCCTTAGTAGGGATTTATAAAGCAAGTCCAAGATGGACCTTTTCTTCTGTTTTTGTTTACAATACCGGTAATGCGGTCACTTATCCAAGTGGAAAATACGAAATCAATGGAAATACTGCATTTTATTACAAAGAGAAGAATGGTTATCGCACACCAGCTTACCACAGGCTTGATCTGGCAGCTACGCTGGAAGGTAAACCAGGAAAGAAATTGCAATCGAGCTGGTCTTTCGGGATTTACAATGTATACAACAGGCAAAATGCCTTTTCAATAGATTTTAAGGATAATCCTGATGATCCAACGCGGACAGAAGTCCTGAAAACCACTTTGTTCGGCATTATCCCTTCGGTGACCTGGAATTTTAAATTTTAATGACCACAACCATGAAGAAAATAAATATATATAAAGGATTAGGGTTGATCATGGTACTGATTTTTACAGCCTGTGAGAAAGTCATAGAACTGAAACTGGATAATGCTGCTCCGGTAGTAGTGATCGATGGCGGGATCAGCGACCAGAATGTGGTTCATCAGATTAAAGTATCTAAAACCTATAGCTTTACTGAACCCAATAAATTCAATGGACTCAGTGGGGCAAACGTATCTTTAGCTGTAGATGGGACAGGCTCTATTGTGTTCTCTGAAGTATCTCCGGGAGTCTATCAGAGTGTGAGGTTTAAAGGGAAATCGGGCTCTAAATACGATCTCAGTGTTACAGTGGAAGGCCAGACTTACAAGGCCAGCTCAGTGATGCCTGCAAGAGTGCCCATGGATTCCCTGACTTTTAAAACCTATACGCTTTTTGGAGAATCTAAGAATTATGTGGCCGTGAACTTCAAAGATCCTGCCGGGGTAGCCAACCAGTATCGTTATATTTTGAAATTTAAGGGGAAGGTGGAAAAGGATGTGGTTTCTGAAGACCGCTTTGATGATGGTAATAAAGTCACAAATGTGATTTTTTACGAGTTGAACGATCTGATTAAAGGGGATAGCATACAAGTCGAAATTCAGTGTATAGATAAAAATGTATACCGGTATTTTTATAGCCTGGGTCAGAATACAGGAGAAGGAGGTCCACCGGTATCTCCGGCAAATCCCCCGTCTAACTTCAGCAATGGTGCATTAGGCGTATTTAGTGCCCATACTTCCAGTATCAGAACTGCATTGATCAAATAGTGTAATTCTGTGAGCCTGATATGACTTTCAATTTCTTATAATTGGAATTAACATAATGGTCTGATGTTTTTTCTTTTAGAGGAAAAATATATTGCAAACTATGCTGTTTTTCTAAAATAGCTGTTTTTAATCGTAAAACTTTATCTTAAGTCATATTATTGGTACATAAATCACCGTAATTTGTTTTCTGCTAGAAACATTGCTAACTTTATGTTTTAATGTATATCTCAATGGAGACTCCTATAGATCTGGATACTGTAACATCAGAAGAAGAAAGAATTAAAACCCTAAAAAGGTATAGTATTCTTGACACGCCACCAGATGGCTCATTCGACAAGCTGACCAAGTTGGCGGCAACGCTTCTTAAAGTCCCAATAGCAATTGTAAGTCTGGTAGACACAGATCGAATTTGGTTTAAATCGAAATATGGGATTGATGCACAGCAGATTGACAGGGATGAAGGCTTATGTGCATCCGTGATTTTTTCGGATGATTTATACCTGGTGGAAGATGCCAGGATAGATCCAAGAACCCTGGCGAATCCATTGGTTGCGGGTAATTTCGGATTGCGGTTCTATGCTGCTGTTCCACTTCGTACCAGAGATGGCTTTAACCTGGGTACTTTTTGCGTCATCGACAAATCTCCAAGAACATTAAATGAAGAAGAAGAGCAAATCCTTAGAGATTTGAGAGACATTGTGATGGATCAAATCGAGTTAAGGCTTTCCTCCAGGACTAGTTTGGCGCAGCACAACCAGATTCTTAATACGACTGCTCATGACCTTAAAAACCCTTTAACTACTATCCCTGTTCGTGCTGATCTGATTAAGATGAAAAAGGATAACCCTGAAATGGTGGATACCCTTTGTGATCAGATAAAAATTGCCAGCTTGAATATGGTGCGCATTATTGATGAATTATTACAGGTTGGTAGTCTGGAAGCTGGGAAAATACACCTGCTTTTAATTAAAGTTAATGTTTCTTTTTTGGTGAGCAATGTGGTCTCCATGAATCATCCATTGGCAGAAAGAAAGCAGCAGACCCTGCATTTTAGTTATGAAAAAGACCTTTATGTAAATGCAGATGAAGGGAAACTAACTGAAATCATCGATAACCTGATCAATAATGCCATTAAATATTCTGCAAATGGAAAACAGATATTTATACGTGTAAAAGAGCGTTCAGGTAGGGTATTAATTGAAGTGGAAGATCAGGGATTGGGACTAACTTCGGAAGATAAAGGTAAATTGTATCAACGCTTTACCCGTTTAAGTGCGCAACCAACTGGGGGTGAAAATTCCACAGGCCTGGGATTGTCCATTGTTAAAGTTTTGGTGGAAGCACATGAAGGAACGATAAGAGCAGAAAGTGAAGGGAAAGGTAAGGGTTGTAAATTTATCGTGGAATTACCGGGTAGGAATGGCTAATAAATGGTGACTTCCCAATACTGTGACCATTCTTTTCCAGGAGCCAGATTGATGATGCCTTCTTTGTTGCGCAGCTCCTGATCGTGATGAACGCCGTCGGCAATACCACACCAAGGTTCTAAACAAACAAAATCAGCATCTTTTGCTGCCCATATTCCGAAAAATGGGAAAGCTTCGAAATGAAAATCAAATCCATGAGAATCTTTGTCGCTTTTTAAACTGATTTTATTGCTTTTTAGGTCCTTGAGTACAAGGGCATCCTGGTAAAATAACTGATGATTTAAGGGTAATTTTCCTTCTGTAGTTAAGGCAATCACTGCTGTTGCTTCTTCAATCAGGTTGTTTGTGACCTGATGGACGTTCAATTGTTTGTCCTGATTAAATTCCAGATAGTAATCATCATACTTTAAACCGGGTTTAAGAGGGACACTAAATGCCGGATGTCCGCCTATGGAAAACCATAAATCTTTAGCTCCGGTATTCAGGACTTCATAGCTACAACGAAGGGTATTTTTGATCAGTTGATAACGGAGCCCCAGCTGGAAATTAAAAGGGTAAACCTTTAGACTCTCAGTATCTTCTTTTAGCAGGAATAATACTTCATCATCTGCAATTTTATGGGCTTCAAACGCTCGATCTCTCGCAAAACCATGGCGAGGCAAATGGTATGTCTGATGATCGAAGAAATAAGTGTCCTCTTTTAATCCGCCAACAATAGGAAATAAAACCGGACTAAACTTCCCCCAGAAATTAGAATCCCCATTCCATAAGTATTTCAAATTCGATTGCTTGCTTTCAAGAGCTTGTAACTCTCCGCCCTTTGTACTGAAGGAAGCAGAAATTTGTGGGTTTTCCAGAGAAATGATCATAGATAAAAGTAAAAATTAAATATTACATTTAGGCTCTGTCTGGCAACAAAATGAACTTAGAGAAAAAACTATCTTACAGTACCAATATTTTATTTAGAAAGCCCAAAATAACCGGTGCGGTTATTTCCTTGTTGCTCATCACATTGATTCTTTACATTGCCAATCAACGTTATAAGATGGTAAAAGACGATCAGCGATTGGAAATGAATCGGGTCTTAAATGTAGTGCGGTATAATGTAGATCAATCACTGAAAAATAGTTATACTGCAGCGTTGACACTAGGTTTAACCATTAACGGGGATGGTGTACCGAATAATTTCGAGGGTGTAGCTGCACAATTGATCAATTCCAATCCTAATTTACAGGCAGTAGAGCTTGTTCCGGATGGGATCATTAAATACATTTACCCTTTAAAAGGGAATGAGCCGGCTTTAAATGTAAATATTTTTAAGCTCTCTAAAGAGATTACTCTAGATGCAAAAAAAGCAAAGGAAGATCGAAAGATGTATTTTGCCGGGCCAATGAAACTCCAGCAAGGGGGACTTGGGATTGTTGGACGGATGCCTCTGTTTTTTAATGATAAGTTTTGGGGCTTTTCAGCTGTAGTCATTAAGCTGGATACTTTTTTAAAGGAAGCAGGGATTAAAGAGGTGACGGACCATCGTTATGCTTTTCAATTGTCTAAATTAAATCCGGTAAATGGTACGGAAGAATTCTTTCTTCCAAAAATAAAATCCACACCTGAAGCGGTTCAGGAAAGTCTGACCTTTTCTGATGGCAACTGGAAGTTGTACATGATGAGCATTCCGGGCTATAAGCCCTATCTGAAAATCATAATCCCCACTTTATTTGCTATTTTTCTCGCTATGCTCAGTGGATTTTTGGTGTCGCTGGTGTTCAAAAAGCCAGCAGAATTGCAGAAACTCGTGTATGACCAGGCGAACAAGCTTCTTGAAAATGAACTGAAGTTTAAAACGATATTCTACCAGGCAGCTATAGGAATTATGGAGGTAGATTCCAATACTGGCACCCTGCTCCATGTGAACTCTCGTATTTGTAAAATTCTAGGCTATTCAGCAGAAGAGCTGCAAGCCAAGCAATTTTCTTTGTTAACGCATCCGGATGACCTGGAGAATGACCTTCGCTATTTTGAGCGAATGAGGTCAGGGGAGATTCTTGAATTTGAACTGCTGAAAAGGTATATTCATAAAGATGGCTCAGTAGTTTGGGCTAATCTGATGATTACCCCCTTATGGCAGCCAGGAACCAGGCCAACCAGTCACATTACCATTGTCGAAGATGTTACGGAGAAAATGGAGGCCGAACAAATTGCGGTAGAATATAGACAACGTATAGAGTCCCTGATCAATACGATTGATGGGATTGTTTGGGAAGCAAACCCTTTTACCTTTGAATTTGCTTTCGTCAGCAAAAAATCAAAAGATATTTTAGGATATACCAGCGAAGAATGGTTGGCTTCCCCAACATTTTGGGTGGATCACATTCACCCGGATGATCGGGAATATCGTCTTCATTATTGCTACTCTTTTGCAGATAAGCTGGAAGAACATGATTTTGAATATCGAATGATTGCTAAAGACGGCAGTATTGTTTGGTTGAGGGATATCGTAAATGTGGTGGTAGCTGAAGGAAAAGTGATCATGCTGCGGGGGATTATGATCGATATCACGAAGAATAAGCAGGCAGAAAAAGACCTGAACCATTCCTTTGATTTAGTGAATGAACAGAATAAAAGGTTGTTGAATTTCTCCTATATAGTATCTCATAACCTTCGTTCACATACGAGTAATATACAATCGATATCAACATTGATTGAATCTGCAAGCTCTGATGAAGAAAGAAATGAAATGGTGGCTCTGTTAAAGACAGTTTCCAGTTCTTTAAATGAAACGCTGTTAAACCTCAATAAGGTGGTCAACATTCAGACGAATATCAATGTAATTGTGGAGCCTTTGGAGTTGCGGGAATATATCAGCCGAACCTTAGATGTACTGCACGATCAGATTGTGATGAAAAAGGCACGTATCCTTAATCATGTGGCTGCGGAGGTATTGGTGAGTTATAACCCGGCCTATTTGGAAAGTATTTTACTCAATTTTATTTTCAATGCCATTCGTTACAGTCACCCGCAACGGCCACCAATTATTGAATTGAGTTGCGAACAAGGAGAGCAGATAGTTTTAAAAATTAAAGATAACGGCATAGGAATGGATCTGGAAAAACATGGTGCCGAGTTGTTTGGAATGTATAAAACCTTTAATGGCAATGCGGATTCCAGGGGAGTAGGGTTATTTATTTCTAAGAATCAGATTGATGCGATGGGGGGGAAGGTAACCGTAGAAAGTGAATTCGGTACCGGAACAACTTTTACGATTTACTTTAAAACACGATAATTTTAATGCCTTGCCTATAAAAACTGCGATGCTTTTTAAGGCATCGCAGTACATGAGGTATTTATGAATTTTTACTCGTTGTTACCACCTCCTAAAGCAGTATAAAGCGCTACATCCGCAGCAAGTCGCTGGCGTTTTAAGTCGCTTAATTCCAGTTCGCTTTGTAACAAACTCCCTTGCGCCAGAATTACTTCCAGATAGGTAGCCATGCCACTTTTATACAGCATATCTGCGTTTCTTATGGCTGAGCGTAAGGTATTTACTCTTGCTTCTGCCAGGGTCAGCTGTTCTTTTAATCGCAAAGAGATGGTTAAAGCATCTGAGACTTCAGTTACTGCTAAGAGTACTGTTTGTCTGAATGCCAACACGGATTTTTCTCTTTCAATTTTTGCGATTTCAAACCTTGTCTTTAGCTGCCTGCGCTGAAAAATAGGCTGTGCCACAGATCCGGCTACGATTCCAAAAAGTGAACCTGGGATATTGAACCAATTGCTGGCTTTAAAGGAGTTTAGTCCGCCCTGAGCGGTAATGTTCAGTGCAGGATACATGCTGGCCTGCGCCACACCAACGGCATCATTGGCCGCACGTAAAGCATATTCACTGGCCTTAACATCGGCGCGATTGTTCAATAAAGCCACCGGATATCCTGTAGGCATTTGAACCGCCGGACTAATTTCATTTAGTTTTTTGACGCGGTGAATGGATGCAGGCATTGTACCTGTGAGCTGACTTAAGGCATTTTCCTGAATACTGATACTTTGCTGTAATGCCGGTACCAATTGCTCAGAACTGAGCTTCTGGGCTTCCGCCTGTTGAATGGCAAGAATGGTAGTTAAACCCGCATCCCATTGCAGTTTAGTCATTTTTAAAGTACTGTCATTTAAAGCGACTGTCCTGTTGGCGATGCGTAGTTGTTCATCCAACATCAATAGGTTGTAATAACCAGTAGCTACACTGGAAACCAATTTACTCCGGATCAGTTTTGAAGCTTCCTGAGTTTGCAGGTATTCGGATAATGCCTTTGCTTTCATTCCTCTTAATTTTCCCCAGAGTCCGATTTCCCAGGATAAATTGAGGGCGGCATTATAGTCCTGAACTGTTGTCGTGCCTAAAAATTGTCCCATACTTAAACCATTCAAACTGTTTTTTGAAGGTTTGGTAGAGTTGGCCTGGATGTTTAAACCCATCTCCGGCAGGAAGTTGACCTTTGCCTCACGTAAACTCTGATCTGCAGTTTCAATGTTTTTCAATGCAATCAGCAGGTCGTAGTTTTTAATGTTCGCACTGTCAATTAATTGCTGTAAGGCCTCGTCATTAAAGAAAACTTTGGTACTTAATGCAGCAATACTGACAGAATCCGTAGCGCTTTGAGCAGCTCGGTATTGTGCCGGCAACTGGGTTGCCGGTCTGCTGTAATCTTTGCCTACCTTACATCCTGCAGAGAGTAGGGCAAGGCTAGTAATGGCATATATTTTAGTGGAGTGATTCATGATTAATTAGATTTGACCTGTGGGTCGGTTTCCAGTGCCGGTTTTCCGGTTATTTTTTCCTGTAAAGATTGGAATACGACAAAGAGCACCGGGATGATAAATAGCCCCAGGATTACTCCGGCAAGCATTCCACCCGCAGCACCAGTACTGATGGAGCGGTTACCCATGGCTGATCCGCCTGTAGCAATCATCAATGGAATCATACCTGCCACAAATGCCAGGGAAGTCATTAGAATGGGTCTTAAGCGTAGTTTTGAACCTTCTAATGCGGCAGGTATCAGATCCATGCCTTCTTTACGACGTTGTAATGCAAATTCGATAATCAGAATGGCGTTTTTTGCCAATAAACCAATCAACATGATCAAGCCAATCTGTACATAAATGTTGTTGTCGATCCCAGCGATCTTAATGGCAATAAATACCCCTAAAAGACCTGTTGGAATGGATAGCATCACTGCCAATGGTAAGATATAACTTTCATATTGAGCGGCAAGAAGGAAGTAGACAAACAATAAACTCAGTGCCAGAATGAATACGGTCTGTGATCCTGAAGATTTCTCTTCTCTCGAAAGACCATTCCATTCATAACTATAGCCATTTGGAAGTTTCTCTGCCAGTAATTTTTCGACCTGATCCATAATCTTTCCATTGCTGACACCTGGTTTGGCGATCGCATTGATGGTAATAGAATTGAAAAGATTATAACGGTCTACAGATTCCGGGCCATAAACTTTTCGTACAGAAACCAATTCACTTGCTGGTACCATATCACCCTTGTTGTTTTTCACAAAAACCATGTTTAATGATTCTTTATCTGTTCTGTAAACCCCATCAGCTTTTACATTCACACGATAGTATTTACCGAAACGGTTAAAATCTGAGGCTTGAGAACCACCATAATACACCTGTATGGTACTCAATAGTTCCCTTACACTTACACCAAGCTGTTTGGCTTTCTGATCGTTTACTTCCAGTTCAAATTGCGGATAATCTGCTTTAAAGGTTGTAAATGCTACGGCAACGCCGTCCAACCCAAATAATTCACCAACAATCTGATTGGCAACCTGACTAAATTTTTGCAGATTTCCACCGGTTCTGTCCTGTAATACAAATTCAACCCCACCAATTGCACCATAGCCGGCAACCGGAGGCATGCGGAATACACTGACCGTACCTTCTTTTAAGGTAGCCATCTTTGCATTCACCATACCTAGGACTTCGTCCATATTTTGTACTTCACCTCTTTCTTTTGGCATTTTCAACTTAACAAAGCCTAGTCCATAAGCCGGACTTGCAGAGTTACTCATGATGTTAAATCCGGATACACTCGTCGTCGTTTTTACTGCTTCAAAAGTGTTGAAAGTAGAGTCTACTTTTTTGATGAACTTGGTTGTGCGATCTAAGCCAGTACCTGATGGCATCGTTAAGGAGTAGATCATGAAACCGTCGTCCTCCATTGGCACGAATCCTTTAGGTGTGGTGTTCAACATCCATAAGGTTAGGCCGGTCACTACTGCCAGTCCAGCCAGACTTAGCCATTTGAATTTGATCAGCCATTTTAAGCTACCAATATATTTTTCCGTCATCCGATCAAATGAGGTATTGAAGGCCTGGAAGAAACGCTGCGAAAAACCTGTTTTCCTGCCTTCTTTTTCTGCATGAGGGTTCTTTAAGAACAATGCACATAAAGCCGGACTTAAAGTCAGGGCATTCACCGCAGAAATTAAAATCGCAATGGCTAGGGTAAAAGCGAACTGCTTGTAGAAAATTCCTGAAGATCCTTCCATAAAGCCAATAGGTAGGAATACTGCTGCCATTACAAGCGTGATGGAAACAATAGCACCTGTGATCTCACTCATGGCCGAATACGTTGCTTCCCGGGCTGTCAAATCTGAGCCTTCCATCTTCGCATGGACAGCCTCCACTACTACAATCGCATCATCGACTACAATTCCAATGGCAAGTACCAGGGCAAAAAGGGTTAACACGTTAACCGTAAATCCGATCAGTTGCAGGAAGAAAAAAGTACCTATAATTGCTACAGGAACGGCAATGGCTGGAATCAGGGTAGACCTGAAGTCCTGCAGGAAGACAAACACCACAATAAATACCAGGATAAAAGCTTCAATTAGGGTTGTTTTTACCTGACTGATGGATTCATCCAGTCTTTCTTTAGTACTCTGGATAATTTCATAGTTGATGCCTTTAGGGAAATCTTTAGCAGCTTTAATCAGGGATTTACGAACAGCAATTTCAATCTCATTGGCATTTGAACCACTGGCTTGTAAAATTCCCAGGGTTACGGCATCCATACCATCCATTTTGGTATCACTGGAATAACTTGCTGCACCAAATTCTATTCTGGCAACGTCTTTTAAACGCAATACACCACCATCTGCAGTAGATTTGATGATCAGATTTTCATATTGTTCAGGTAAGTTTAACTTCCCTTTATATTTCACCACATATTCAATAGCCTCCTTAGACTCCTCACCAAATTTTCCTGGAGCAGTTTCTAAACTCTGGTCAGCAATTGCTTCAGTAACTTCTCTTGGTGTCAAATTATTGGCCGCCATTTTTTGCGGGTTTAACCAAACACGCATCGAGTAATCTTTTGAGCCAAACATTTGTACCTGACCCACACCCTGAATCCTTTTTAGTTCAGGAACAAGGTTGATCTTAATGTAATTCTGTAGGAATTTCTCATCGTATTTTGCGCGGTCTTCACTATAAATGTTGAAGTACATCACGTTACTATTTTGCTGTTTGGAGGTACTAATCCCTGCCTGTAATACTTCCGGTGGCATCTGACTGTTGATCTGCGCAACACGATTTTGTACGTTTACGGCAGCCTGATCAGGGTCTGTACCTTGTTTAAAGATAATAGATACAGAGAAGGAACCGTCATTACTGGCAGTAGATTTCATGTAATCCATGTTTTCCACCCCGTTTATAGATTCTTCAAGAGGGGTGATGACCGAACGTATTACGGCCTCTGAGTTTCCACCAGGATATACACCAGAAACAAAAATAGTAGGAGGGGCAATATCGGGAAACTGGGTAATCGGCAATCGGGTAAGTCCCACTATCCCCAGGAGTACCAGGAGGACAGAGATGACCGTTGCCAATACCGGTCTTCTTATAATTGATTGTAGCATTTGTTTTTGAATTAATAGGGTAAATTACTGGGCGCGGTAAACACTGTCTGCGTTTAATGGTTTTGGTTTAATCTCAGCTTCTTCGGCTAAACCATCCAATCCTGAATACACAATGGTTTCTCCTTTTTTCAGGCCATCTTTAATCAGGTAATTGTTACCACTTTTGCCGGAAATTGTGATCGCTCTACGTTCCAGCTTGTTTTTAGGGCCAACTAAGTACACGAAAATTTTGTCCTGTACATCCATTGTGGCTGCTTTCGGAACCATGACCACCTGTTCATGTTGCTCTTCCAGACGAATTTTTCCGGTGTTTCCGGAACGTAAAAGTCCATTTGGATTCGGAAAAATTGCTCTCAGGCTAATTGATCCGGTATTCTTGTCGAAATGGCCATCTACAATCTGAATTCTTCCTTTTTGAGGATAGGTGCTGCCATCTGCAAGTACCAGAGTAACCGGAGGTAATTTTTTCAATTTCTCAGCCATGTTTGCACCTTCAACCTGTGCATTAAATTGTAAGAACGCAGGCTCAGACATAGAAAAATAAGCATATACTTCTTTGGTGTCAGAAAGCGTGGTCATAGGTTCCTGATCTCCCTTGCCCACCAGGTTGCCTACTCTTTTCGGGATTTTTCCAATGAATCCGGAGATTGGCGCTTTAATCAGTGTAAAACCAATGTTAATCTTTGCGGAAGCAATGGTTGATTTTGCTTGCGAAACAGCAGCTTGTGCCTGATTATAATTCGCTTCTGCAGTGTTCAGTTGTACTTCCGAAACTACTTTGTTCTGCACCAAAGGCTTGATTTTATTGACTTCAATCTGAGCAGTACGTAAGCTTGCTTTGGCCGCTTCCATAGCTGCATTGGCGGTATTGAGTTGTTCCTGATATACGCGGTCGTTGATTTTGAATAGTGGCTGACCCGCTTTTACAAAAGCGCCTTCATCCACAAAGATCTTGTCCAGGTAACCATCCACCTGTGGGCGAATGTCAACATTGACCTTTCCTTCAATGGAAGCACTGTATTCGTTAAATGTAGTGGCAGATTGTTCCATAACAGCGATTACAGGGATTTCCTGTGCTGGTGCCGGAGCTCCCGCTCCTTGTTCCTGTTCTGCCTTCGATCCGCAACTGCTTAAAATTGCAGTAGGAATGAGCAAGGACAATAGCAGGAAATATCGGGTATTGTTTTTAAAGTTTAAGGGGAAAGACATCTTCATTAGGGTTTATGTTCATTTAAAATGTCTGCAAACTTAAAATCTATCCCGCGCGGTAATGTGATTAATTAACCGAAATGGATATTTTCGTTGCTGAAACGTAGAAAAACAATAACCGAAATTTTAAGATCTAGCGGTCTAACCAGGCTTTAAATTGTCCTGATTTTTCCTTGCTAATGATAATTTCTCCTGCACTTTTGTTTTTCAGGATCACTTTTAGTTTACCATTAAAATAATTATGGATAGAAAAAATGCTATTGATATGAATCATGTGTTGACGGTTGGCCCTGAAAAAGCATACCGGATCTAATTGGTCTTCCAGTTCATCCATCGTAAAAGGAACAATCAGATCATTCTGGTCATCCAGTACAAGGTGTGTGATTTTATGCTCTGAATAGATATAATCAATAGAGGAAACCAGAATGGTTTTATAACCATCTTTATAAGGTAAAAGAAAGCGGGAGCGATAAATAACAGATTTGGATTTGATATAATCTACCAGTTGATCCAATGCTTTATTTGGGTTGCTTTCCTGTACAATCTGGTCGTAAAGACTTAAGGCTTCTTTTAGCTCGTTCTTTTCAACGGGTTTTAGTAAATACGCCAGACTGTAAATTTTAAATGCACGTAATGCATATTCATCATAAGCAGTAGTGAAAATCACCGGGCAGTGCAGTGTTACTTTAGGGAATATCTCAAAGCATAAACCATCACCCAATCGGATATCCATTAAAATTAAATCCGGATGTGGATGTTGTGTCAGGTAATTTACACTTTCTTCTACACTGGCCAAAACCCCCATGATGTGTACATCTGCCCTCAGCTCTGCAAGTAATTTTATCAATCTGTTGGCATTGGGTTGTTCGTCTTCGATAATGAGAATATTCATATTGGAGGGACTATAGTGGAAGTAAAGGTAAATGAACGGCAAAAGAATGGTCGGTCTCTATCACGAATGGAAGATCTTCTGATAAGAGTGCATACCTGCTTCGAATGTTCTGCAAGCCAATTCGGGCAGAAGGAATTGCTAATTTAATTCTTTGAATGTTATTAGTCACCACAATGTGGGAGTCTGTATTGTATATTTCAATTAATAATGGACTGCTTTTGGTTGCGGCATTGTGTTTAATCGCATTTTCAATCAGTAGTTGTAGAGTAATGGGAGGAATTCCTCGGTCGTCATCATTGCTGATGTCTACGGAAACAATTACATTTTCTCCATAGCGGATTCTGATCAGGTATAAATAGGCATCTACAAACTTGAGTTCTTCTTCCAGGGAGACAATGTTTTTTTTGAGGTTTACAATCATGTATCGGTACACACGGGAAAGGTTTCTTAGGAAAACCTCCGCTTTCAACTGATCTTCAGAGATCAGCTCGGAAAGCGTACTGAAGTTATTAAACATGAAATGAGGATCAAGCTGTAGCTTTAGTGATTCCAGCTCTGCCTGCATGGCAATCTCTTTAAATTCTGCTGTTTTCAGTTTTAGCGCGGTTGCTTCCATCATAGTCGCAGTCCATTTTCGTAAAAGGAAGTTGCCAGTGGTTACCGCACTGATGAGAATCCCCATAATGACACATACATAGACAAATTGAATGCTATTGAGCTCTTCCTCGAAAGTGGGTTTTTCCTTATAGGTATAAACTAGTGAGCCAATATAATATAGCAATACCATCAGCACGATGACAAAAACAATTTGTGTGAGTAATTGAATACTGAAGCGCATAAAAGGACGCTCTGTCCATGGAATCACTTTATCAAGTATGGAGGAATTGAAAACACTCAATTCAAAAATCAACACACAAAAAAGCATGGTTAAACTGGCGTCCGTTATAATCTCCAGTGCTGGTCTATCGAAATACTGCTGGTAATAAGGGCTGTAGGGATTTAGGAAATAAGATAATAAGTTCAGCACCACAAATATCAATGGGATCGTGATGAAACGGAGGTGTCTGTTTAATGGTTTTGAAAGAATTGTGGGGGTTTTCACCATATTTTCTTTAGTATGCTTTTAAGGCAAAATTACATAAAATGAGCTGTATAATGGAGGAGGGGGATCGGTATGTCGCGTTTATATTCCACAAAAATAGGAAATAGCTATAGTCGCCATTCATCAATTTTACCCAGCTGACTAAATTAGCAGCTCAAGCGGAGAAATGAATTACCCAAATCGCCCTAAAAAAAAAATCCACTAGGGTTTTAGTGGATTTTGATGAATTAAATAGATCAGACTATTTATTCCTGGTAAGGATCTGTTGTTGCACGGTACTGTTGCTTGAGGTCATTTCCGAATTCTTTCGCTTTGTCCAGCCATTCCGGAGCCTGCTCAGTCAGTTCGTCGACAAGAGATTTGCCATTGGCACCTTTTTTAGTGGCATATTTTACAGCCCCATAAACTGCTGCACCGATAAGTAGAGATTTTAGTAGGCCCATAATGGTTTATTTTTATTGGTTAATTGCTTCCATTTAAAAACAAGATCATACTGGAATAGTTTTGTGTTTTAAAAAAAAGACCTGCTTCCTGGTTTCGAAAATGCCGGGAGCAGGTCTATTAAATAAAATGTAAACTGAGTTTAGGGTTGAACCGGTGTTTTTGTTTTTGCTGCCTCAGCCTCTGCTTTTGCTTTTTTCTTGAAGAAACCTCTCAATAAGAAGTTGTGTTGTAAGGCCTCCATATTTTGATCCAGCTTTTTGCTACTTCCTTCCAGATTTTCCATGATTACCCTGATTTGATCTGCTGCCTTCTGATCGTTTAATAATAAACCTGCGGCATTATCACTCTGGTTTAATTTAGAGCTTGCTCTATTTAGATTGTCTGTTAAAGCGGCAGCAGAACTGGCTGTTTTTTTCAATTCATTCACTGAAGCCTGTAATTGTGAAAATACCATCGTGTCGGTCAGCATTTTATCTGCCAATCCACCTTTAGTATTCATTTTTCTGGTAAACGTATTTAAATCCAAAGCCATTTTATTGGCTGCTTCTGTAGTTACTTTCAAGTTCTGTACAATGGCTTTAAAATTATCTGCAATCTGCTGATCTGCCAGTAAAGCACCTGCAGCGCCTTTGCCTTCTACAAGATTCTTAGCAAGAATTTTAAAATCTGAAGTCACATCTACCAGGTTTTTATTGTTCACCTGGAAGGTTTTCATGATATCATCCGTAGACAGCGCATTGCTGGCTTTTAAGCGATCACCGTCTTCCACAAATGGGAATTTAGGCGTACCACCTGTTACAACAATGATTTTATTACCAATCAAACCATCAGAGCTGATGGTGGCAGTAGCATCTTTGTGGATGTATTTATGTGCTTCCTCTTCAATATTCAGGAATACCTGTACTTGTGATGTACCGAAGAATTGTATTTTTTTGATGGTTCCAACTTTTACACCTGAAAACCAAACATTATTTCCTGCTTTTAGGCCCTGGATATCATTAAAAACAACATCAACAGTAAAGCTTTTTACAAATGTCTTTTTCTGGCCTCCCAACGTAAAAACTCCTAGTACAAAAATGAGTAGTCCAAGGAATACGAATACTCCTACTGTTACTTTGCGACGCGTGTCTGTTACCTGCATATTGTTATTGTATAAAATTATATTCGTAAAATGGTTTTACCCGATCATCATCGGTATTGAATACCTCTTCAAAGGTTCCCTGACGTTCAAATTTTCCGTCGAGTAACATCGCCACCCGGTTACCTACTGCTTTTGCGCAGGTCAGATCGTGCGTGATGACGATAGAACTGGTATGAAAACGTTCCTGTACTTCATTGATCAGGTTATTGATCTCCAAACAGGTAATTGGGTCTAAGCCAGCGGTTGGTTCATCATAGAGCATCACTTCCGGTTGAAGGATGAGTGTTCTTGCAATACCAACCCTTTTTCTTTGTCCACCGGAAAGTTCTGATGGCATTTGATTGATGGTTTGAAGCAGGCCAACAGCATCAAGCACTCGCTCTACTGCCAGATTTACTTCTCCTTTGCTAAGGTTTCGTTGGTTTCTTACCAGTGGGAATTCCAGATTTTGTCTCACCGTCATACTGTCGTATAACGCACTGTTCTGAAATGAGAAACCTACCTTTAACCTTAAGGCCAGCAGTTGTTTGTAACTAATTTCATCCACCATCTGGCCGAGCACTTTTACAGCGCCCTGATCAGGAGTGAGTAAGCCAACAATTATCTTAATCAATACTGATTTTCCGGTTCCTGACTTCCCAAGAACCACTAAATTTTCACCTTTATAAAGGTCCAGGTCTACACCTTTTAATACGTCGTAGGTACCAAAAGACTTGTACAGCCCTTTGATCTCTATGACCTTTTCCTTATCCATATTGGTGGGTTTCTTTTGTTCCATTATTTATAAGATCAAGACCTGAATAAACCAAAAAATTGTACGGAAACCACCTCTTCAATAAAGATCAGAAACATTCCGATCACTACTGCGGAGTTGGCCGCTTTACCTACACCTTCAGTCCCTTTGGAGGAGTTATAACCTTGATAACAGCCTACAATGCCGATGGTAAATCCAAAAATAATGGCTTTTACTGTGGAGGCGGTAATGTCTAAAAAGGTAATCTGTTCCAATGAAGCCTGGAAGAAAGCTCTTGCGCTGGTGTCCTCAAATAAGGAAACATTGAGCAAGGCGCCTAACATACCCACCATTGCGGTGTAAAAGGTAAGAATAGGAATGGTAATGGTGGAAGCGAGAACCCTGGTGGTCACTAAAAACTTGAAAGGATTAGTGGCGGATACTTCCATGGCGTCGATCTGCTCAGTCACACGCATCGAGCCCAATTCTGCACCAATACTGGAACCTACTTTTCCTGCAGCAATTAGCGAAGTCAGGAGGGGAGCAAGGGTTCTGAGTAAGGCAATGCCGACTAATGAAGGTAACCAAGAGGTGGCACCAAATTCTGCCAGTGAGGGTCTCGATTGTTTTGTAAATACGATGCCAGTGATGAATCCGGTTAGGGAGATCAGGGCAAGCGAACGATAGCCGATGTCGTAACATTGTCTCATCAGTTCTTTCCCTTCGTAAGGCGGAAGAAATCCTTCCTTGAAAAACCGGGTGACGAACTGACATACGTCATATAGTGTCAGGAACATCCTGGTAATTTTTCCAGGTGGCTTGGCTTGTTTTTGTAAAATGGCTGGACTTTCAGCTTTGTTATCCATTAATGTGTATCGATGTGTTCAGATAATAAGTGTTATAACAGAGATGTGCAACGCTTATCAAATTTTGCGCCATATTAACGATATTATCCGAAATATGGTGTTTTAGTAATAAAAAATGGCCTGTAAATTACAGACCATTCTTTGAATAATATAGGTTATTTTCCTCCTGGAGGACAGTTTTTCTTTAGAAAGTCGGTGTAAGTCAGCGATAAATGCTGAAAAGTACCATCTCCTTCACTGATGCTGTGTGTACGGTTTGGATATGACATCATTTGAAAGATTTTTCCGTAACGAATCAATTCGTTCACCAGCATTTCAGCATTCTGATAATGCACATTGTCATCTCCGGTACCATGGATATACAATAGATTACCTTTCAGATTTTTCGCATGGCTGATTGGTGATCCTTTTACATAAGCATCTGTCGTCTTTAAGGGTGAGCCCATATAGCGCTCCTGATAAACGTTGTCGTAGGTCAGCTGATTCGCAACCGCTGCAATAGCAACTCCTGTTTTGTAAATCTCAGGATATTGGAAAAGTAAGTTTAAAGTAGATGATCCACCACCACTCCATCCCCAAACGGCAATTCTGTCTTTGTCAACAAATGGCCATTCCATGATTTTCTTTGCAGCCATGGCCTGATCACGGATGTTTAAAGTACCTATGTTTTTATAAATACTTTTACGCCATTCCCTGCCTTTCGGAGCAGGTGCACCACGATTTTCTACAGAGATATAGATGTAACCGTCTTTAGCCATGTCTCCGTTGTATAAGAAATTCCGACCAGCACCATAGGTATCTGTTACCGTTTGAGAAGCGGGTTCGCCATAGACATAAAATACAACAGGGTATTTTTTTGTACGGTCAAAGTTATCTGGTTTTTTCATCCATCCGTCCATGGTTACACCATCCTCAGTGGTTACTTTGAAAAATTCTACCGGATTTTTCTGTGCTCTAATTCTGCCCAGCTGATTGGTGATACTGCCTTCCATCGTGAAAGGATTCAAGGTGGTCAATTTCATCCATTCTGTGATGGGTGGTACAGTTCCACTAGAATAACTATGACGCGCAAATAATCCATTTGGCGAGATTTCATAATTATGGGTACCTGGCAAAATAGATGGAGTTACCATTTCTGCTTTTCCGCCACCACTAAGTTTGGTTTTATACAAATATTTTTGAGTAGCATTATCAGGAGAAGCCATGAAGTAAAGCAGGTTGTTTTTTTCATCCACCAATGCAGTTTCAATGACATCGTAATCACCTTTGGTGATCAGGCTTTCTTTTTTACCATCTTTGCTAATGCGGTACTGGTGACGCCATCCATCTTTCTCGGTCGACCAAAGGAATTCTTTTCCACCATTTACCCAGTTCCAACCCTGACCCACATCGATCCAGGCTTTATCGGTTTCTGTATAAATGTTTTTTACTGCTCCTGAATTTGCATCGGCAACAAACAGTTTACTTTCATTTTGTTCTCTATTCAATTGCTGAAGGATCACTTCATTGCTGTTTGGAATCCATTCCATTCTGGGAATGTAATGCTGGATCTGATCTCCTGGAACTGCTAACCATTTGGTTGTAGCCGTATTGATGTCCACAATCCCCACTTTACAGGCCGAAGGATTTTGTCCAACTTTAGGATATTCTACCGGGATATTGAAAGAATAAATAGAATCTGTATTGTTGATCATGAGAAAATTCCTGATGTCACGTGCGTCTAACTGCCAATAAGCAATCGTAGCTCCATCCGGACTCCATCTGAAACCATCCCTGCAGTCAAACTCTTCTTCATAAACCCAGTCGAATGTACCATTGATCATGCGGTCAGTACCATCACTGGTTAATGCTTTTGTACTGCGGGTATTTAAATCATCTACGTAGATGTTATGTTTACTCACATATGCTACTTTATTTCCATCCGGAGAGAACTTTGCGAACATCAATGAAGAAGCCGGCCTGTCTTTACCGATTTTGATCATTTCTTTTGTTTTCAAATCCGCAACAAAATAATCTCCACGGGTTTCATATCTCCATACTTTTTTGCTGTTGGTGTACAACAGAATTTTAGTACCATCAGCAGAAATTTCAAAATCTTTGATGGCTCCGATTCCCTTATTGGCATTCGCATATAAGAAACTTGGGTCCAGAATGATCTTTTCCTCGTTTTTTGGAAGACTGATGGCTACAATGCCAGATTCTTTGACCTGATAATAGGAATTACCGTCCTTAGCCCATTTAAGGTCCGATTGTTTTTGCGCATAGCTTTGTCCATAACTTCCTAAAATCAGGAGGACTGCCAGTTTAAAAAATACTTTCTTAATATTCATTTTTTACAGTGCTATAAATTGCTGATATACTTTTTGAAGGTAAGCTTTCGCCAGATCTAACCTTTTTATGGTCCCTTCTTTATCCTTTTCATTACTATTGAATAAGGTCATTTTACCTACATTATCAAAGGTAACGCATTGCTCATTATCGATAAAGCCCATACCATTGTCCCAGCTAAAATAAGCAAAAGGTTTAGTGTAGGGGTTCAATAAGTTCTTGCTCCAGTTGAATTCTTTAGCAGGAATATTTAATTGTGCGAGTAAGGTTGCTGCAATATCTACCTGCGAACCTACATTACTGAATTTCTTGCCTCTGAATTCTTTTTTGATCACTTCACCAAAAAACAGCAATGGAATGTGGTAACGTCCTGGTGTAGAGATGTCATGAGTTTGTTTTGGCAATGGATGTCCATGATCTGCTACAAATACAAAAAGAGTATGGTTATACCAGGGTTGTTTCTTAGCCTCATTTAAGTAGGCATTGATACAGGAATCGGTATAATAGGCTGTACTCTTAAATTTCGCCACATTATCACCAGTACCAAATTTCGATTTCCCTGGAAGGGTATATGGCTCGTGATTGGTTAAGGTGAGCAAGGTCGAATAGAAAGGTTGTTGCTCAGTATTCAGTTCCTGCAACTGTTTTTGAAAAACTGCCTCATCATATTGTCCCCAGAAAGATTTTGCGGCATTCCCTTTGAAATTATTTTTATCGATGAGCTTTTTGTAATCATGACTGAGGATAAAAGCTTTGTAATTGTCGAATTCTGATTCTCCTCCATAGTAGAAAGAGGTATGGTAACCATTCCGGGCCAGCGACTGTGAGATGGCAGGTAATTTCTGCATCTTTTCTGGGTACCGGACGATGCTGCCAGCGGCAAGGGTAGGAAAACCAGCCAGGCTGGCAATAATTCCTTTATCGGTCCGACTACCGGAAGCATATAAATTGCTAAACAACACCCCCTGATTCATCAGAGAATCGAAATGTGGGGTAATCCCCGTTTCGTTTCCTAAAGTTTGTGTAAGATCGGCAGTAAAACTCTCAATGATGACCATGACTATATTCGGTCTGCTGGTCGTTAAAATAGAAGTGGTACTGTCTTTTTCTGTGGTATATAAATCCTGAATCAGTAGATCTGCTTTTTTTGCATCCATATATTCATAAGGATTTTTTCGCGTCATCTTCTCTGAAAGGATACTCCTAATCAGGTTCCATTCCGTATTAACAGCAGCATGATTGAGCGTTTGTTCTTCAGAGAAATAAGCCATGCTTTGTGTGATTGGGGAGCCTTTAAAACCTCCACGAATAAACATAAAGCTGAAAACAATCAGCAGTACGGAGGTTAGCACACGCAACCAGATTGGGGATTTTTCAAATGTAAGTGCATTAGCTATCAATCTTTTTTGGAGGAAATATCCCCCGATGATTAATAATGCGAGTAAGCCTAAAGATAAGGCAATAGGAGAGGAGGCTCCGGAAGCCAGGGCTTCTCCGGGCGAAGAAAACGCAAAACCAAAGGCTTTGGCATTTACTTTTGTGCCCCACTCGCGGTAAATATTAAAGTTGACAACTGAAATGATGCTGAACAAGATCAGCAGTACTAAATTATAAATAGAAATCCATTTGATGTTTACGGATTTCCAACCACTGAATAACCAGAAAATATAGCCTAAAACAGGAATGACAGCAAGGTATGCCGTCATCGATAGGTCTAATAGTAAGGCGTGATAGAAAGTAGCCATGGTTTCCGATAAAGGAACCATGGCTAGCTTTTTTTGATAAATTAGAAGGAACATTAACCGGTCGGTAAAGAAAAACAACAACCAGAAAATATAGAATCTGAGGAAAAAAATAAGGGTTCTAAACATTTTAGCGTACGCTATTGACCTCCACCTTGCATTTGCAAAATTTCTTCCATTGTTTTTACTTCATATCCTTTAGGTACATCTAGACTAAATGGACCTGTTTTTTCCTCCACTACGCTTTTTAAAGTCGCTGTAGATTTAACACCTTTATTGAAAGTAGTAAATTTAATTGGCGTCCCTTTAACATCCTTGAAATCACGACCCACCAAACCTGCTGGAAGCTCAATCTCGTTGGTAGCCCACAATTCATAAGTACCACCTTTATCATCTTTGTAGGTGTATTTCTCAGCATTGTAGTTTAAGATCATTTTTTTCTCACCAGTAGCTTTGAAATCACTGAACTTAGGGTCATTGGCTTTTTCTTTTTCGTAATCTGCTTTCGTACCTTTTACCGCATATTGTATTTGTGCAACAGGTACATCAATGAGCACCAGGGAGTTTAAGTCGGCATTGTTGGCAAGAACCGTTATGGTAGCTGGGCCTTGCTGCATTTCCATTCTTGAAATGTTGCCATTGAACTTAATTTTGGACTCTGTAGGTAGCATCGCTGCCATAGCCTCCTGTTCAGGGGTTAATGCATACTCTACTCCGAAAGTAACAGTTCCTTCCGTGATTTTCTTTTGAGCGTTTGCGAAGATTGCTGAGCTGACAAGAATTGCAGCTAAGACTCCGGTTTTGATAGATTTTAACATATAGTAGTTTTTAGTATTTGTGCAGTAATTACTCTATTTGCAATTTGATGAGATGGTTTTGATATTTTTTATACGAAAATAAGATACGTTCATTACCATTGTAATTTTTCTTTGCTGATAAAGGCAGCAATCCCTTTTTTGAAATCCTCACTGTCTCTTACCCTGGCATTGATCTGAACGGCCAGCGACAGGCAACTCTCTAATTGAGGGTTATTTGTTTGACCAATCAATTGCTTGGTGACCATTAACGAATTGGCAGAAGTTTCAGTACACAAACTTAATGCAAATTCTTTTACTTTTAGATGAATGTCCTCCTTGTTTGTTACAAAAGTAATCAGCCCGTAATCCAATGCTTGTTGTGCAGAGAACAACTCTCCTGTTAACAGGATTCTTTTAGCAATTGTTTCTGAAGTTTTTCTGAGTAAAAAGCAAGACACAATTGCAGGTACAAATCCAAGCTTTACTTCGGTATAGCCAAAACTGGCTTCAGGTACTGCGAAGGTAACATCGCACACTGTAGCCAATCCGCAACCACCGGCAATCGCATGACCCTCTACCTGAGCAATGACCACTTTTGGTAGATAATAGATTGTAGTAAACAATCGTTTTAAGTTCTCGGAATCAGCCAGGTTTTCCTCATAGCTGTTCTGTTGCAGTTGCTGTAAATAGGCAAGATCGGCACCAGCACTAAAGGTATTTCCATTTGCCTTTAAAATAACGACCTTAACCTCATCATCTTCGGAAGCCTCAATTAAGCGTTCTCTAAGTAAGGTGACCAGCTCCGGATTTAGGGCGTTTCGTTTTTCCGGACGGTTGATCGAAATGGTGGCAATGCGTTGTTCAACAGAATATAAAACCAATGGCGCTGTCATAGGGTTTGGGGCTAAGTTTCTTTGCTTCTAATCAAAAGTAAAGAAAAAGCGATTCATTGTAGTGAAAACCTGTAGAAATGAAGGAAGGATTAAGGGGGGAGTTGTTTGATCTTTACAGACCAGATTTGATGATCATCTAATATGGGCTGGATAAAGTATTGAAAAGCAGGATCCCTGGTCTTTAAATGGGTGTAAATAATGGCCTGATGGCTAAAAATAGAAATGATGCTCTGGCGTTTTTGCAAGCTAAACTGAATCAGTAGTCTTTGATGGTAGCTGTTAATGGCCTTCCGACTTAAAGAAACCTGAAAAGATAAAAATAAGGCGAAGGCAGCCATCAATAATTTTACGTGATGTTTGACAATCGCGAGCACAAATAAAGTTAAGCTGATGGCGCCCAGAATTAACGATGTTTTATTGATCCAAATGCCCGTTAAGCTGGAATAGGGAAGTGCCGCCAGGTATTCTAATCCTGAATGGTTAAATAATATCAGCCAATTGAGTATAGGAGCAAGGAAATCAAGACCTGGGATGAGTATTAAAATTCCAAGATACATGATCAGGGTAATGGGAAGCAGGATAAAAAGGTTACTTAACAAGAAATAAACTGGAAATTGGTGGAAGTAATAGATGGAGAGTGGAGTGCTGAAGAGTTGTGCGGCAACAGATATAGAAATCAGGCTCCACAACTTCTGAATCCAGGGATTTTTGATGGAGCAGCAAGCCTCTAGTTTAGCTTGTAAATATATGATTCCCAACACCGCGAGGAAGGAAAGCTGAAAACCAATGTCCCAAATGAGAAAGGGCTCGTAGAGTAACATCACAAAAGCTGTAAAGGATAAGATGTTATAACTGTTTGCAGTTCTGGAATTGGTTTGCCCGATTAGTAGTACTGTAAGCATAATCACTGCCCGAAGAACGGATGGTGCACAGCCAGTGAGCAAGGTGTAAAACCATAATAGGCCGATGATGAACAATAGTTTTATAGTTTTCCAGCTCCTTTTTCTATTTAGAAATGTCAGAGAACGGTTTAAAATAAGGTAGATCAGACCAACATGCATTCCGGAAACGGAAAGCGCATGGATGGTCCCGGTTTTGGAATAAATATCCATTGTTTCTTTGCTGAGATTCATGCGGTAACCAAGAACCAATGTAGAGACCAATGCAACGGAAGATTTGTCCTGAAGTAATTTGTGATACCGATTAACTTGTTGAGCCCTAAGGTTTATTGCAAAGGCAAAAACCCGATTACCGGATGTGGTCCTTAATTTAAAAACCTGATGTTGGCGCAAGAAACTTTGATGATGGATGTTTTGTGTGGCTAACCAGGACTTATGGTCGAATATGGCCGGGTGGAATGCTGCTGTAATGGATTTAAACTGTGCAGGAATGATCATCATTGATCCATATTTCAGTCCTAAAGGACTTGTAGGGTTTAGTCGAATGCTAAGTGTCATCATTCCTGAAGCTTTTTTAATAGGAAAGTGCTTTTTAGCCTTTAATGCTTGTTTTGGCTGATAAACTGCCAGAACCTCGACTCTGCATTTGAGGAGTCCTGCTTTCAGTTGCGGGTCGTCAATCACCTGAACTTTTAAATAACTGGCGGCTAATTTAGAAAAATGATCCTGCCTTAAAATCATTTGATGATGGTAACAGAACACTCCCCCAAAAAAGAATAAAAATATTTGTACGGCCAGCCCAATGCGGTCTTTATACTGGTAAGCTTTTAGAACTTTGTAATATTTGTTGATCAGGAGTAAACAGAGTAGGAGGAATAAGTTTACTGCTAAAAGAACGTATAAGAAACCTGAATGTTTAAAATGATAGAAAATCAGCAGCCCTAAAGTGTAGGGTAGAAGAATTCTAAGGAAGATCTGTGTTGGTTTTGTGGAGCTGCTCATCACTTAGAATTGATAACGAATTAATAACTTGAGCTCTGATTTTTTATTCCCGGTGATTTCATCCAGCCCGGAGCTGATCAACTTTTGATCTGGGTAATAATAGATGGCATAACGACTCCATACCTCTAATTTTTTCAGTAAACGGTACCGAAGATTTAAAAAACTGCGTATTCCATGCCCATAATATCCTCCGGAGCCGGAGGCATACAATACATCTGCTTCATAGGCATAGATGCGGGACGCATATGACGCGGTTCTAAAATAGGCGAGGCGAATGTTTCCCGAGATCTTGCTTTGCATAGGGGAATACTTCAGGTCCTGATAAATCAGAAAACCAAACTCTTTTAGCTGTGCTCCTTTTTGGTAGTGTATGAACTCCAGTCGCTGTTGACTATTCAGTTTTCTATGAAATTTCCAATTGGCTTCTAATCTAAAGTTGGTTTTTTGGATAAGCGCTAATGCAGTTATCGTACTTCCTGCTGTGGAATTCTGTTGTTTTCTTTCCGTTTTAAAGCGTATACCGAGCTTAAATTGTTTAGTTGGCGTATAGGCCAGTTGCAGGAGCGCTTCATAGCCTGAGGAAGCCGAATCAACCCGATATTTTTTTTCAGGAAATTTAAAGTAATCGAAATACAGGGCGAATTTCCAATGTGGACCCGGAAGGTAATTCAATCCGAGGTAGATTCCTTTCTCATTGCTGGTTTCCGTATTTTCTCCGATGGCCTGACTAAAAAAGCTATGATGATCTTTATCGTATTTCCGGTAAAGCAATACGATAGCGATAGTTTTGGAAAGACTGGCCATGGCCCCCTGAAGTCCTGCCCATCCACCAGGCTGGCTTTTGGCCAGCTCTCCATAAAAGTAAATGTCCTGAAATGAAGTCTGGTAATGAAAGCTGAAATTGTTCAGCTTTTCACCTTCAAAATTATATTCTTTGTAGCTGCCGGAATCTTGTTTGAAGGGATGGCTAAACCTGCTCTGATAGGATGAAAATCCTGTATTTAAAGAATGATTCTGGTATTGTAAGGTTCCCCCAAAGAGGGTTTGGGAAAGACGCTTTCTGTTTCGGATTTCAGCAGCAGTCCGGTGTAAACCACTTTCTGAAATGCTGCTTAGCCTAAGAACCCCATCATCGCCAATATTCAAACTGGCATCCAGGTTCCTGTTCGAATAAAAGGGACTGATGGAGAATTTCTTACTGAGCTGTATGGTGCTGGCAATACCACGAAAGAATGTACTTTCATTAGAAGAGGTATAAGGTTTTAAACCTACATCCTTACTGGCTACACTGGTCACATCCGGCCCTTTGCCTAAAGAAAAGCCAGACCACAGACTCAGTCCTTGTCCAAATTGTAAGGTATAATCTCCGATAACCAGTTTCTGAATATACTTGTAATTGTAGAGGGCGATATTGCCAGAGACAAAATCAATGGCTACAGGTTTTGTTCCTATCGTTTCACCAGCATCTTTCTTCATTAAAATAGAAATTGCTCCAATTTTGGGATAGAGGTATTTATAACTTAGAAAAAGCTTATCTGGAGAACCCATGTACCTGCTGTCCGGTAAATCCTTAAAACCTTTCTGCTGCTCCAATGTTCTCCCATATCGAAACAGCAATTGCTGCTCCGCTTGTCGGAAAAGATCCTTAAATTTTAGTCTGGAATGGGGGCCGATTGGTTCAAGGCTAACAAAAGGGAGAAGTTTAGAAATGGTTTCGGGATCAAAGCCAGTAATAGACTGTAGTTCAAGTAGGTCTAATAGACTTCCGTTAACTTTCAGGTGCTGAAAAAAACTGTTGATCTGTAGAGGAGTAAGGAAGCTGAGCTTCTTCAATTCTTCTGCCTGTGTATGATTTAAGTTGATGGGATGTTTCCTGAAAAAATCCAGCTGCTCTTCAAAAGCAGAGAGGTCTTCTTCCTCCTTCCCATTTTCGGCAAGGCGCTCTGTCAGCTCTATAACCTGCTCAGCCTCTTGTGCAACTGCAAGGGATATTGCAGAGTTCAGCAGGAGCATAAAACTAAAAAATAGTGAATAGGACATCATGATGCCTAATCACTATAATATTTATCTAATTAAAAAAAATAATTGATAATTAATTTATATTTCTTCGTTTAGCTTTAGTAAGAAGTCTTTTAGCTTTTCTAGCGAAGCTATAATCTTTTGATTCTCTTTTACTTCAGAAGTATTGTTCTTCAGGTGTTCTTTTGCTCCTTTTAGCGTGAAGCCTTTATCATCTACCAGATGGAAAATGATCTTTAGATTTTCAATGTCTTCAGGTGTGAATAAACGATTGCCTTTTTTGTTTTTCTTAGGCTGCAGTACATCAAATTCTTTCTCATAAAAGCGGATCTGAGATGCATTTACGTTAAACATTTCGGTCACTTCGCCCATCGTATAATACATTTTATTAATTTCCCGTTCTTTGTAAGGCATGGTTTGATATTGATTATTAGTGGTTTACGGAATTTATATAAAGTGTTCAAATGTAAAGGGATTTTAGTAGAATACCGCAATAAAATTTTAATTTTGTTCACCACTAATATAGAGAAGGATGACAGCTAAGGAAATCAGACAGGCATACTTAAAATTTTTTGAATCAAAACAACATCATATTGTTCCATCTGCGCCAATTGTAGTAAAGAATGACCCTACATTGATGTTCACCAATGCGGGAATGAACCAGTTTAAGGATTTGTTTCTGGGTGAGGCACCCATCAAATATCCACGTGTAACAGATACACAACGTTGTTTACGCGTTTCAGGTAAACACAACGACCTGGAAGAGGTGGGGATAGATACCTATCACCATACCATGTTTGAGATGTTAGGAAACTGGAGCTTTGGAGATTACTTCAAAAAGGAAGCCATTGCCTGGAGCTGGGAACTGCTAACTGAAGTTTATAAAATTCCAAAGGAAAAATTATATGTATCCATCTTCGAAGGAGATGAGAAAGAAGGTTTACCCAGAGATACAGAAGCCTATGATCTATGGAAGCAATTCGTTCCTGAAGATAGAATCATATTAGGAAATAAAAAAGATAACTTCTGGGAAATGGGAGATATGGGACCTTGCGGCCCTTGTTCAGAAATCCATGTGGATTGCCGATCAGCAGAAGAACGTGCCGCAGTAAGCGGAAAAGATTTAGTAAATGCAGACCACCCTCAGGTTATTGAGATCTGGAACAATGTATTTATGCAGTTCAATCGCCTTAAAGATGGTTCTTTACAACCACTGCCTGCGCAACATGTAGATACAGGAATGGGATTTGAGCGCTTGGTGCGTGTGTTACAAGAGAAATCTTCTAACTATGATACAGATGTATTCCAGCCAATGATTCAGTTCATTGCCAAACATGCCGGAGTAGTGTATGGTGCAGAAGAGAAAACCGATATCGCCATGCGTGTAATGGCAGATCATATCCGTGCGATTTCTTTTGTAATTGCTGATGGACAGTTGCCTTCAAATAATAAAGCAGGTTATGTGATTCGTCGTATTCTTCGTCGCGCAGTAAGGTATGCCTATACTTTCCTGAACCTGAAAGAACCTTTCTTAAACCAATTGGTGCCAATTTTAGCCGATCAGTTTAAAGGTGTTTTTGATGAGCTTTCTTTGCAGCAGGATTTTGTACAAAAAGTAGTATTGGAGGAGGAAGTATCTTTCCTGAGAACTTTGGCTACAGGGATTCAGCGTTTTGAAGCCTACACTAAGAAGCAAGGAGAATTCCTGATGTCTGAAAATGCGATTGATACAGAGAAACCATTTGAGGACAATTGGGTGTACAGCATCTTAAAAGACCAGATGGTAATTTCCGGAGAATTTGCTTTTGAGCTGAATGATACTTACGGGTTTCCTATCGATTTAACCGAATTGATGGCCAGAGAAAAACGCTGGACTGTTGATATGGAAGAATATAATAAAGCACTAAGCCTGCAAAAAGAAAGATCAAGAGCAGCAACAGCAGTAGATACTGGTGATTGGATCATGGTCAATTCCGATCTGGAAACGGATTTCGTAGGTTATGATGATTTTGAAGTAGAAACTAAAATAATAAAATATAGGAAAGTAAGTGCAAAAGGTAAGGAGCAATACCAGATCGTATTGAGTAAAACTCCTTTCTATGCTGAAAGCGGTGGACAAGTTGGGGATACAGGCAGACTGGAAGATCACAGCAGGTTGTTCTTTGTAGAGGTTACTGATACAAAGAAAGAAAACGGAGTGATCGTTCATTATACTGATACCTTGCCTGAAGATTTAGATGGTCTGTTCTGGGCAGTGATAGACGAAGACAAGCGCTTATTGTCTCAGGATAACCATACCGCTACTCACTTGTTACATGCAGCTTTAAAAAAGGTGCTTGGAAATCATGTGAACCAAAAAGGCTCCCTGGTGAACCCAGATTACCTGCGTTTTGACTTTTCTCACTTCGCAAAAATTTCTGAAGATGATTTAGCACAGATAGAGCATCTGGTGAATCAAAAGATCAGAGAGAACATTCCTTTGAAAGAACAAAGGGATGTACCTTATGAACAGGCGATTTCCAGTGGTGTAACTGCTTTGTTCGGGGAGAAATATGGTGATTTTGTACGTGTCATCACTTTTGATGATCATTATTCAAAAGAACTATGTGGAGGTACACATGTTAAGGCTACGGGCCAGATCGGTTATTTCAAGATCATCTCTGAAAGTGCAGTAGCTGCAGGTGTGAGACGTATTGAAGCGATTACAGCAGATAAAGCAGAAGCTTTTATCTTAGAACAAAATAGAGAACTGAATGAGCTGAGGGCTTTGTTGAAAGGTAATAAAGACCTCAAAGCTGCGGTTTCTTCTTTATTGGAAGAAAATGCTAAACTGAAGAAAGAGGCAGAAAAAGCAGTAGGTGAGCAAAGTGCTAACCTGAAACATGAAATTGTACATCACCTTAAAACCATTCATGGCGTCAATGTGATCGCAACTCATGTAGACCTGCCAAATGCAGATGCAGTTAAAAATCTGGCTTTCTCAGTGAAGGATCTGGTAGATGATTTATTCTTAGTCTTTACGACCTTAATCGATGATAAACCAGGGATTACCGTAATGCTTTCTGAAAACCTGATTAAAGACAAAGGTTTGAATGCTTCAAATATTGTGAGAGAACTGGCTAAAGACATCCAGGGTGGTGGCGGTGGCCAGCCATTCTATGCTACCGCTGGTGGTAAGAACAAGGATGGTTTAGCAAGTGTATTAACCAAAGTAGAAGCACTGATCCCAGCATAATTTTTTATCGCCAACCGGCAAAAAAAATATCCAGGAAATGAGCCAGCTTTTAAGCTGGCTCATTTTTTTTATGATTTTTTTCCTTCAGTTCCTTTTTTGGGAGCAATCCCCTTATCTACATCCAATGTATACGAGGATTCTGAAGCATCAAATGCTTGTTTAAGTAAGTCTACTTCCGGGAGTTCAATTTCTTCTGATTTATCAAAATTTTCATCGAATCCATTGGAATGAATATCTTTCTGGCTTTGTTGATCTTCTGATTCTGAATTTACAGCATCATCTAGGGGAACATTGTCTTCTGGGTTTTTTGGGCTAGCCATAATTGCAAAATTTAAGTATATACCCATAACAGTAAATCGTTCAGCTTGTTTCAGCAATAAAACAAAATTTAAAGGCAGCTAGGATTCCGGCCAATGAAAAACCAGAGGAAATCCATCAGGATCTCTCACATACAAAGCCTTATAACCATAGGAAGTTAGCGAAGGAGCGGTAACATCAACTCCATTGGATTGTAGGTATTGGTACACCTGATCTATTTCCCTGCATTCAAAGTGGATGGACATATCATGGCGATCCAGCCAATCATGAGCAGGAGCTGGTTTCGGACAGGTTTTTTCGCCTCTTGGTTCGAGCAGCAGTTCGATTCCATTCAGGCTCAGTCTTGCCCATTTGAAATTATCTGGTTTTTCTGGCGTATCGGAGCTCTCTACCAGATCAAAACCGAGTAAGTCCCGGTAAAAGCGTACGGATGATGGCATATTGAAAACCGAAAGTAAGGGCGTAAATCCCTGTAATTTTATAGGCTTTGCGGCAGTGGTTTCGTTGGACATAAATCTCTCCTTTTTGGCTGGTTAACAGATCATTCTATTAAGATAAAAGAATATTTGCAATCGATCAATGTTAAAACCTATTAATTATTGTTTTTGTGTTTCCGAACCTTTAATCTGTAGTTTTGTTCTGTAAATAAAGCAGTAGCTATGGAGATTAAAGTATTACAATTGATAACCAATCATTTAATAGAAACAGAAAGGTTTTATAATCAGGTTTTAAATCTGAATACCCTGGATAAAAGCAGCGATGAAGTATCCTTCTTGATCGGAAGGACTAAATTGTCATTTGTACAGAAAGAAACAATAGAGAAGCCCGTTTATCATATGGCCTTCGATATCCCTAAAAATCAGCTTATGGAGGCTTACGAATGGCTAAAACAAAGGACTAAAATTATTCCTGTAACTCCGGAGACTGATTTTTCAAACTTTGAGTTGTGGAATGCGAACTCCTTCTATTTTCATGATCACAACGAGAATTTATTGGAATTCATTTGCCGTCAGGATCTGGACAATGCCTCTGAGCAGGCTTTTGATGGCTCTTCGTTACTGGCCATTACTGAAATTGGACTGGTATCGGAAGATGTACCATTCCTGGCGGAAACTTTGATGGCTAAATATGGACTGGAAGTCTATGAAAAACAACCTGCACAGGATAACTTTACTGTTTTGGGAGATGAACAAGGTTTATTAATTCTGGTAAATGAGGATAGAAACTGGTATCCTACCGATCAAAAGGCAAAATCATTTCCTGTAAAAATGGTCATCAATAATGGAACAAATGGAGACCTGGAGCTGAACATCTCCTAACTTCTCATTATACCAGGGGGAGGGAAACATAAAAAATAGTGCCTTCCCCTATTTTACTCTCAAACCATATTTTTCCGCCTTGTGCATGGGTATACTCTTTGCAAAGAAATAGCCCAAGACCAATCCCTTTTTCATTGGCTGTGCCAAAAGTTGACTGTGCCTTTAGAGAAAAAATTTCTGATTTGTTTTCTTCAGAGATTCCATTTCCAGTATCTCTGATGGCAATCAGGCAATCTTTTCCATACCTGCTGGCATTCAATTCTATTGAACCATCTGAAGGCGTAAATTTGATCGCATTGCCAATGATGTTTCTCACAATCAATTGCAACATGTGCACGTTTGAAAGTAATTCCAGCGTAGGATCTATTTCAGCGGTAAATGTAATTTTCTTTTCTTTTGATGCTGCTTTCTGGATGGTAATCACAGGGTGCAGGGCTTCATGCAATTTATTAACTTCCATTGCTGCCTTTCCATCATTTAATTCTGCACGCGACCAGGAAAGCATATTGTCTAGCATTTCCTGAGTACCAGAAATGGCATTGCTGAGTTTTTGATCCATCATCTCTTTTTCCTCCTTACTCAGGATATCCATGCGGAAGAGTTCCATATAGCTCTGTATAGAAGCAAGAGGTGCACGAAGGTCATGGGCAATGATCGAAAAGAATTTCGTTTTTTCATTATTCAGCCGCTCTAGTGCGTCAGTTTTCGCATCAGCATTTTGTTTTGCTTTATAATAGGCAGTTTTCAGGCTAAACAAGCCAAGAAAGGTAACCAATATGGTGATGATATAAGTGGAGGCCATATCTGCGAAAACCGCGGACCTGTCTTCATAAACACTTTTTATGTACTGTGGGTATTTGTACTCAAAAAAGAGTAAGCCTAATCCAAGCGTTAGAGAGAGTAGAGACCAAAACCAATATTGACTTCTTGGAGAAATGATCATGATCATAAAAAAGGTAATAGAGAATGCCAGTAAGGAAGGACCTCTAATGCCGTCATTTAAAAAATAACCAGTTCCCAGGACCAATAACACAATCAGGGAGGAGATGATAATGCTGTATTTGAATTTCTTTTTGAACCTGGAAAGGTAATATGTAAAGCAAAGGGCAATAAATAAGAGCGAAAACAAGCTTGCAATGGTTTCCATCCCATTGAAGTAATTGAAAGGGATATCATAACCAATGATCAGCACTCCAAGAATACATATTGCATTAAAAGCTTGATTTTCAGGGCTAAACTCTTCTTTTGACCCGATGAGAGGATAGGCCAATCTTTTAAAAAAGTTGATTGCTCTAGAGATGCTTTCAGTTACCATTAACTAAAAATAAGCAAAGTAATTGATGATGTAGAAAATAATAGATGGATTAGGAATGATTTTGAAAAAATCTGTTCCCTCATATTGTGGTATGAGTCTTGTAGACTAAAAAACTCATTGATATGGAACAAATAGCTGTACTGCCTGCTGCGCTTTTAAAAACGTATGAAACCTTACCTGGTATTTATCTGGTGCTTTCTCCGGAATTGCTGGTGCTTACCGCTAATGATGGGTATTTGGCTGCACATGGCTTTAAAAGGGCCATATTAAAAGGTAAGAAATTTTTTGAGCTCTTTCCACAGAATGCCTCAGTACCATTTGAATTGGGATTCCAGGCTTCCTTTCAACAGGTCTTTTATACCAGGAAGGCACATCAGCTGCCATTAATGAGATTAGAATTACCAGATCCAAATTGTCAAAATGCTACCATCTCTAGATACTGGGACATCACTCATACCCCGTTTTTTGATGAAAATGGAAGTATTCAGTACATTATTCAATACAGTTTCGATGTGACTAACCTCATTTCCGCACAAGAGAAGGAAAAAGAGCGGGAAAAGGAAATTGCTGCCAGTGAAAAGCACCTGGAGTTTTTGCTCAATACGGTACCTCAACAGGTCTGGACAGCTACTGCCTATGGAATTATTAACTATGTAAACGAAATCTGTTGCCGTGATTTTGGAAAAACAAAAGAGGAGCTGAGAGGACTGGGCTGGCAATCTTTCGTTCACCCGGACGATCTTCAGACCTGCATCAGGGCATGGAGTTTTGCTTTGGGACAAAATTCCGAATATAGCGTGGAATTTCGCCTTAGAATGGCAGATGGACAATATAAATGGCATTTAGGTAAGGCCATTCCACTAGTTGAAAGCGGAGAACTGAAAATGTGGATGGGTACCAATACAAATATTGATGTTCAAAAATCAAATGAACAAAGAAAGGATGAGTTCCTGGCAATTGCCAGTCATGAGTTGAAAACCCCTTTAACTTCCATAAAGGCCTTTAATCAATTGATGAAAAGAACAAATGATCCGAAAAAAATACACGGATTTATCGAGAAATCTGCCAGCAATATTTACCGCCTGGAGCAATTGATTACAGATTTACTGGATGTCACAAAGATCAATTCAGGAAACATGACTTTTGATAAAGAGCCATTTAATTTTGCTGAAATCATGGAATCTGCAGTTGCTGGTGTTCAGGCCATGTCGCCGGATCATGAACTTTTGCTCAGACACAGTATTGACCTGCCTTTCAATGGCGATCGGCTGAGAATCGAACAGGTTCTGGTTAACTTCCTCACGAATGCTGTTAAATATTCCCCAAATGGAGGGAAGGTGCTGATTAATGGGGAAATTAAGTCTGATAATATTGTAGTAGCTGTCCAGGATTTTGGAATAGGTATTGCCGATTTTGAAATGCTCCGCTTATTTGAACGCTATTATAGAGTGGATAATGAAGAATTGCGTTATGAGGGACTGGGACTGGGTTTATTTATCTGTTCAGAAATATTAAAAGTACACCATGGTAGTTTTTGGTTGGAAAGTGAGCTGGGATCAGGATCTACTTTTTACTTTAGATTACCCTTGAAGGAACATGTTCCTATGGATACTCAGCTCGAAAAGCACCAATCTTATGAAGATGATCACCTGCGCATTTCCTATAATAAACTTCACCATCGTTTAGATGCGCACTGGACTGGTTTTACCAGTAAGGAATCTGTACAACATGGGGCAATGGTGATGTTGGCCATGCTTAGGGCAAACGAATGCACTAAAATTCTAAGTGATAACCGGAATGTTCTGGGCACCTGGTCTGATGCTTCCGAATGGATTGGTAAAGTTTGGTTTCCAATGATGGAAAAAGCAGGCTTAACTCATTTTGCCTGGACCATATCCAAAGATCTGTTCTGTCAGTTTTCAGCTAAAAAAAGTGCTGAACTTGCGATCGGGAATGTTGGAATACAATTCTTTACAGAGATCCAGTCTGCGGAAGACTGGATCAATGATCGATAAAAATATTTATTTGACAGTTGCAGCAAGACTTGGTCTTTGCAGGGCAACGTGTTTCTTTGTATAAGCGGCCAGCCATGCAAGCGCGGCAATCGCATACACACACAAGACCAGAATAGAGACCTTACTCACCGAACTTCCACTTTCATGGCTGCTGATAAATAAAGACAGAATCGACAATCCAATACCTCCACCAAGAAAATAGGAGGTGGAAGCCAAACTAGAGGCAAGCCCGTAATGCTGTGGTGGAATGCCCTGTACAGAAATTACAGATAAGCTGGTATAACAGATGGTCATCCCAAGTCCGGATACACAAGCTGCAGAGCATAATAATAGTATAAGATTATGATCCATTAATACTGAAGCCAGTAAAAAGCCTGCACCCCCAACCATTAAAGACATCCCAAAAACACCGGTTTGCCATACATTAAGTCTTCTCATTAAAGGAGGCAGTACAAATTTGGCGAATAAAGCAGACATGATACTGAATGGTACCAGGGTTACGCCTGCTTTGGCCGCTGTAAAATTCATATCTTTCTGAATCAACAAAGACAGTAAAAACATATATCCGGTAAAATAAGCTCCTAGTAAGAAGAAGACCCCAATCCCTGTGGTGGTTGCCCTTGAGCGAAATAGGGAAACTTCTATTAAAGGCTCTGCCTGAACTTTTAAACGGTGTTGAATGATTTTAAAACCAGTAATTACAGCAATGGTTAGTCCAATTAACATCAGGTAATTTTCCCGGATTCTACCCAACTCATGAACACCATAACTTAACATTAACAGTACAATGACCAATAAAACACCTGAAAGTAAGTCTGGTCTGGATTTAGATTTCGTGATTTCATCTGCTGCAAGGTAATACCAGGCCAGAGCGATGATGATTAATAAAACAGGTACATTAACAAAAAAGATCCAGTGCCAACCCCAAAAAGTGGTGATAATCCCACCCAGAGCGAGCCCACTACCAGATCCAATGGCTGCAAACGAACTAAAAATACCAATGGCTTTTGCCCGCTCCCTGGATTCCGTAAAAGTATGGGTGACAATCGAGAAAGCCGAAGGCATGATCAGTGCTGCTCCAATTCCCTGCGCTGCACGAAAGAAGGCGAGCATTTCAAAAGACCCCGAAAGACCGGCACCTAAAGAAGTGATCAGAAATATCGCACTACCTGCCATGAATATATTTTTCTTCCCTACAAGGTCAGATAACTTACCGCCAATGATTAAAAATCCTCCGTATAACAACACATAAAGTGTTTGTAGCCATTGTACCTTATCACTGCTGAGCCCGTAATCTGATTGTATGGATGGGATGGCCAGATTGACAATGGCAATGTCCAATGCTTCTATAAAAATACCAATAGAGGCAATGGCAAGGATAAGATTTTTTCTTTGAGTCATAAATTGTAAAGGGGAAATTTTCCTTACAAAGGTAACTTTCATAACACAGACTAAAAATAAGTTCTGCTTATTTAGAACAAATGAATAATATTATCTAATTTAACAGAACAAATGCATTACTGATCCTGATTATGGCTATCCAAACAGAACAAGTCCGCCAGACTGCACTGGTTTTAGATGATAAAGATTATGAAATTATGCGCTTACTGCAGGAAAATGCAAAGCTTACCATTCGTGAAATCGCATCTAAAGTACATTTAAGTCCAACTCCAACCCACGAAAGAATTAAAAGAATGGAAAGGGAGGGGGTGATCAGAAAATATGTGGCCTTACTGGACAACAGGAAACTCAACAAGGGAATCATTGTGATTGTACAGATTTCTTTGAAGGTTCACAACAAGAAAGCAGCCCAGGAATTTATTGATGCAGTAATGGCCTTCAAAGAAGTGACGGAATGCTATAATATATCCGGTGATTTTGATTTTATGCTCAAAATTGTAACGGAAAGTATGGAAAGCTTTCATTCTTTTTCCATGAATAAGCTAAGTGAAATTCCGGGAATTGCGCAGACGAAAAGCATTTTTGTGATGGATACCATTAAAGATACCCATCGCTTGTTATAATTTTCTTATTCGTAGTGTAAGGCTTCGATAGGATCTAATCGGGAAGCTTTTAGAGCTGGGTAATACCCGAAAAAGATACCGGTGATCGCACAGACCAGGAATGAAATTACGATAGAAGATTCTGAAATTACAGTCGGCCAGTTGAGCATAGATGGAATAAAGATGGCTGCGGTAATGCCAAGCAAGACGCCAATGACGCCACCGGTGATACTGATCATCACCGCTTCGATTAAAAACTGTAGTAAAATATCTATTCCACGAGCGCCAATAGACATTCTGAGGCCAATTTCCCGTGTACGTTCGGTCACAGAAACATACATGATGTTCATAATGCCAATTCCACCAATTAAGAGGGAAATACTGGCTACTGCGGTTAATAAAGCCGTCATCATACTACTGGTGGAGTTCATCATGGTCATCAGTTCTGCCTGTGTACGCACTTGAAAATCATTGTCCTGATTGTCACGGAGGTGGTGAGTTTCTCTCAATATTGAAGTAATTTCAGTTACCGCGGCATCAGAAGCATCTTCTCTGATGGCAGAGGCATAAATACTTCCAAAATAAATGGTTGATAAGATTCTTTTCTGCACAGTAGTATATGGTGCAATGATGATGTCGTCCTGATCCTGTCCGAAATTACTGGTTCCTTTAGGTACCAATACCCCTATAACCTGGAAAGGGATTTTTCCAAATCGAATGATTTTACCGATGGGATCATCCCCATTTGGAAAAAGATTGTCGACTACCGTTTTACCTAATAAACAAACTTTGGCAGAAGCCCTCAGGTCCTGTTCTGAAAACATTATTCCTTCTTTTACCACTACTTTTCTGATCTCCAGGTAATCCGGGCTCACCCCCTGAATGGTGGTTGGCCAATTGTTTGCCCCATTGATGGCCTGTCCGTTGGAAGAAGCCAATGGAGAGATGAGCGCAATATCAGGTGCTTTTTTTAAGGCTTCCACGTCTTTAATGGTCAGGGTCTTTAGACTACTCCCCATCATTCTTGGGCCTCCAGGCTCATTGCTGTAAGGTTGAATGGTGATCATATTGGAACCCATACTTGCCAATGATGCATTGATACTCTGTTTGGAACCCTCGCCAATAGACATCATGGTAATCACGGAAGCAACGCCAATGATGATCCCCAACATGGTAAGCAGGGCACGCAACTTATTGCGTTGCAATGCCCTTATGGCAAGTTTGATCAGGTTAAGTATTTTCATTGCTTGATATTATTTAATAATCATCGGTCACAGGCAATTCAGACAAGGCTGTTTTTGCGGAACGTGGATTTTCATTTATCGTGTCTTTTTGTACCCGACCATCTTTTAACATCACCGTCCGGCTACTGAATGCGGCAATGTCTGGCTCATGCGTGACAAATACAATGGTTTTGCCATTCTGATTCAGTTCCTGCATTAAGGCCATGATCTCATAAGAAGTCCGTGTATCGAGGTTTCCTGTAGCTTCATCAGCCAAAATCATTACCGGTTCATTAACCAGTGCTCTGGCAATGGCTACCCTTTGCTGCTGTCCGCCTGAAAGTTGATTTGGGGTATGGTCAAAACGATCCTCCAGTTTAACTGCCTGTAAGGCTGCAATCGCTCTTTCCTTACGTTCCTTAGTGCTGATGTTTGGATTGTATAATAAAGGAAGCTCTACGTTCTCTAAAGCTGTAGTTCTTGGTAAGAGATTATAAGCCTGAAAAACAAAACCAATTTTGGTGTTTCTCATTTTAGCAAGCTCATCTCTGCTGAGTCCTTTCACATCTACACCATCCAGAATGTAGCTGCCTTCGCTGGGTTTATCCAGACAACCGAGCATATTTAATAAAGTGGTTTTACCGGATCCACTACTGCCCATAATGGTCAGGAATTCTCCTGCATTCACATCAAAAGAAACTCCCTTCAGGGCACGCACGATTTGGTCACCCATGATAAAGTCGCGCTTTACATTCTGGATTTCCAGGATTTTCTTGTTGCTCATCGCCGGCCTCCTCTTTTTGGCATAAATGGACTACTTGCTGCTGGGGCTGGACTGGAGAGATTCAGTTCATTTGTTCCGGTCACTACCACATCATTTTCAGTCAGTCCAGACAATACCTGTACATGGGTATTGTCGTTTAAGCCTGTTTTAATTTTCTTTTGAATCAGCTTTTTTCCTTCTAAAACCCAGACGTAAGCGGCAGGATCTACCACCACATCACCATCAACAGGTTTTCCTGACCTTGCCTTATGATTCATGCCTTTTCCTTTTCCTGCGCTTCTTTTTTGATGATCCTGATCAGCAATAATTTGATATTGTTTGGAAAGTGAGGAATCCGGGTGGAATTTTAGAGCCTGAGCAGAAACAAGTAGTGCATCATTGATTTCTTTGGTATAAATAATAATATTGGCCGTCATCCCAGGTTTAAGTTTCTTATCATCATTTGGAGCATCAATTAAAGTGGCATAAGTCACCACATTAGCAGAAATAGCCGGTTGTAAACGGATTTCCTTAACTGTTCCATTGAAGGTATCGTCAATAAAAGCATCTACTGTAAAAGTAGAACGTTGCCCGGTTTTAACATTACCAATATCCGCTTCATCCACTTTTGCCTGAACCTGCATTTTAGTAATATCCTTAGCGATAGTAAATAAGGTCGGTGTGCTGAAACTCGCAGCTACAGTCTGGCCAATGCTGACACTTCTACTGAGCACTACGCCATCAATGGGAGAGTAAATTTGTGTAAAAGACAGGTTTCGTTGTGCAGCTTTTAATTGCGCCTGAACGTTGCTGACAGTCGCTTTAGCTACTTGTAAGGTGTTTAAAGCAAGGTCGTAATCCGCCTTGCTAATGGAACCTGTTTCAAAGAGTTGTTTCTGCCGGCTATAATTTGCCTGCTGATAGGTTTGATTGCTTTGCGCCTGTAGCAGACTTGCTTTTGCCTGATCTACGGTGGATTGGAGCAATACTTTATCCAGCTCGGCGAGTAACTCTCCCTTTTTTACGGTAGAATTGAAGTCGGCATAAAGGGCAGAAATGGTTCCGGAAACCTGGGTACCTACCGTTACGGTATCTACCGGTTGAACCGTGCCTGTTGCTGTGACACTAGTGGAGATGGGGCCAATTACTGGTTTTTCTGTGTTGAGGCTCAGCTGTTGTTCCTTACTCCTAAAAAAGAAATACCAGATACCGAATAATACAAGGACAGAGGCAAGTATGAGGAAGATTTTTTTCGGTTTCATCGTTATAGTTTTATAGGGGTTCCAAGATAGAATTCATAGATTTTAGCGGCCAGCAATGCATTGTACTTAGCCTGTATGTAGGCTTGCATGGCCTGTACATACAGGTTCCGTTGTTGGTAGAAGTCGACAATATTAGCTGCCCCGATCTTTAATTCCTGATTTGCAATGCGGTAAACTTCTGTATTGTATTTCAGTTGTTCAGTCGCAGAAAGAAGCTGGGTTTTGCTGTTCTCTGCCGTAATTAAAGCTTTTTCTGTTGTCAAGGCCAATGTGGTCTTTGTGTTCTCCAGACTTAAACGCGATTGCTCAAGACTGATCCGGGCTTTTGCCACATTGGTTTTATTAATTCTGTTGCTGAAAATTGGAACAGAAAGAGTCAATCCTGCCTGCTGATTGAAATTATTGTTGAGTTGTTTGAATACATTGTAATTTGGGTCATTCGCATAATTAGAGCCAATTCCAGCACCTAAAGTCAGGGTAGGCAGAAATCCTGATTTGGCCTTGCTGAGGTTGAGATCGGAAATTTGAATACCCAATTCTGCATTTTTAACTTCCGGACGGTTTTGAAGCGCATATTTTTGTACGGTTTCAAGATCAGGGATGGTCGTTGCACCAATCAGTGTATCTGGTTTTACAATGTCGAAATTTTTGGATTCCGGAAGTTGAAGCAGCTGTTTTAAGGTGATTTTGTCCTGGCGTTCTGCGTTTTGAGAGGCGGTTAAATTGTAATTGTCGGTGGCCAGCTGCGCTTCAAATTGTGCGACTTCCTTTTGAGCAGCAGCGCCTGCTTTGAAACGATTTCTGGATTGTGCAAGCTGTGCTTCTGAGGTTTTAACCAGGTCCTGATTATAAACGATACTTTCCTTATCCAGCAGAATACTGAGGTAAGCTTGTGTGATTTGTAAGGTGATGTCATTTTCTGTTTCCAGAATGCTTAACCCTGCAGACTGTACCGAAAGTTCTTTTTGCCTGATATCTGTTTTTAAATATCCTCCTTTAAATAAAGTCCAGGACGAATTCAGGCCATAAGAACCCGAAGTATTGATCGCGTTGCCCGCCGTACTTTGTGTAACATTATAATGGTTAAAAGATTGGGATGCAGAAGCGGATAAGTTGGGCAATAATGCGGATTTAGCTTGCAGCTGATCTTCTGCTGCGCTCTGTTTATTGAGCACCAGACTTCTGATCTGAAGATTGTTGGTTTTGGCATATTGCAAACAACTGGCCAGATCCCAGACTGCTGGGATGATTTTTAAGGCAGTATCCTGGCGGACACTGCTGTCCTGACCATATCCTTGAAAGCTGGAAAATACAAGAGCCGGTAGGAGCAGGATTTTTAAAATGAATCTTAACATGGGATAAATTTAAACTGCTAATAACTACCCAAATCAACGCTTCTTTTGGCGTTAAAAAAAACAGAATAGACAGGGAAGTAAAACACGTCGACCAATAGGGAGAATCTGTCGACGGTGATATTTGAACTTTATTTTGGTCTTTCTGTACCTTGTACAATCGAATTTGTAGTTAATTTAAAAGGCGATGATCTCTTTAAAAAGCCCTTCGTATACGACGATTCTTCTGCATATACTGCTTTGGGCTTTATTGGCATTTATTTTACTTTTCTACCATCCTTTGTCCTGGAACATTCGCCTGCCGATGCAGTTTTGGATTAAGCAGGGGTTGGTACTTAGTATCCTGATTCTAGTTTTCTATATTAATAGTTACGTATTGGTTCCCCGTGTCTTATTGAAAAATAACAACATCCTGTTCATTGTTATCGTAATGGCCATTTGCCTCCTTGCAGGACCATTGGTAAAACTTCTGGAGAATGCATTACATCTGCCATTACTGATGGAGCGGGCAGTTGGTAAAATGGGCATTCCCAGGTTGCCTAAAAGAGATGATGCAGTAGATCTCTTTTTGATCATGATGATTCTGTTGATTGTTGGGATCAGCACGAGTTTAACCTTGATCCAGAAATGGCAGGCCGATAAGCAGCTAAGAGAATCTTTAGAAAAGGAAAAGATCATTTCCGAACTGTCCTTTTTAAAGGCACAAATCAATCCTCATTTCTTTTTCAATACTTTAAATAATATTTATGCACTTACCCATGTAGATGTGGAAAGTTCCAGAAAGGCATTGCATAAGTTGTCCCGGATGATGCGCTATTTGCTCTACGAAACTCAGCAAGGGATTACACCACTGAGTAAAGAACTCTCTTTTATTAATGATTATATAGCGCTGATGAGGCTTCGTTTAAGTGATGCGGTCAAGGTCTCTTTTGAAAAACCGGTTTTAAGGGAAGAGTTGGTAATCGCCCCCATGTTGTTCCTTCCATATGTAGAAAATGCATTCAAACATGGGGTGAGCACGATTAAAGCTTCAGAAATTAGTATTGTGATGAACTTGAATGGTAAAACGCTGGAAATGTCAGTTGAAAACTCTATTTTCAAAGAACAAACTGCTTTGGCAGATGATTATGGTGGGATTGGATTGACCAACACAAAACGGCGTTTAGATTTGTTGTACCCTGGAAAACATACTTTTTCAGCCGGGAAGACTGAATCAGGAAATGCCTTTATCGTTCATTTAACACTAATTCTTGATGGTACTGAAATGTATAGCAGTTGATGATGAACCTCTGGCCCTGGGCTTAGTGTGTAGCTTTATCGAACAGACGCCTTTTCTGGAGCTTAAAGGTTGCTTTTCCAGTGGATTGAAAGCATTGGAAATGTTGCATCATGAGGAGGTCGATCTTATTTTTCTGGACATTCAGATGCCTGACCTGAATGGAATTCAGGTAGCCCGAATGCTGGAGCATCAGCCAGGTGGCGCAGGCCCAAGAGTTATTTTTACCACTGCATTTAATCATTTCGCGGTGGAGGGCTATAAGGTAGATGCACTGGATTATTTATTGAAACCTTTTGATTACGAGGAATTCTTGACTGCTGCCAACAAAGGGCGGATGTATGCAGAAATGAAATCAGCACCCAGAGTTCCAGAAGTAAACACAGATCCATTTATCTTTCTGAAGGTCGAGTACCAGCTGATCAGAGTGGCAATTAAAGATATTTTGTACATCGAAGGACTGAAAGATTATGTAAAGGTGTACCTGGAGAATAAAGAGAAACCTATTCTTACCCTCAGCAGTCTGAAAGAGCTGGAACTTAAACTTCCTGCAAAATCCTTTATGCGGGTTCATCGCTCTTATATCATTGCTTTAGAAAAGATCACTGCGGTGACTAAAAATACCTTATACATTGGCGATCGCCTGATCGCACTTTCTGAACAGCATAAAGATGCTTTCAACGCCTACCTCAAAAAGTGGCTTTAATTCAAAATGACATTCAGTAAGCAATTTTCTATTTGTGTTCCTTGGAATTATAATCCATGGATGATACTTTTGTATATGCTCCTGTTGGGGCTTTAAAAATGATACCCATGAAGATAGAAGAAGAATTAAAACACCAGTTTTTGACGCCCCAGCAGCGGGCAGCAACAAATATCATTTTTACTTCTAACTGGATTCTCAATAAGATTGCAGTGGCGCTAAAACCAACAGGCTTATCGCTACAGCAGTTTAATGTGTTGAGTATTTTGCATGGGCAGGAGGGGCAAACCGCTACGGTAAATCTGATCAAGGATAGATTGATAGACCGGATGCCCAATGTTTCCAGATTGCTCAATAAGTTGATGGATAAAGGATTAATTGTTAAGGAGCGAAACTTATCCGATCAACGTGTGGTTTATGTTAAGTTAAGTGTGGAGGGACTGAAGCTAAAAACGGAGGCCAGGGCAATTATTGATCAGGGGGTATTGGAGCTCAATAGCGAAGATGCTGACCTGTTAAATGAGCTCCTTGAAAAATTAAGAAAATAAAATTGTAAAGAAAATGGCTATGAATAAAGTAATTCTTTTGAACGCAAGACCGGTAGGTAAACCGGTGTTGAGTGATTTTAAATTTATAGAAGAAGCAATGCCTGTGGCTCATGATGGACAGGTATTGTTAAAGACAACATATGTTTCTGTAGACCCGTATTTAAGGGGCAGAATGAATGATTCGGAATCTTATATCCCAGCTTTTGAATTGAATAAACCAATGGCTTCCGGTGTGGTTGCGGAGGTGATCGAAAGTAAACTGGCCGGTTTTGAAAAGGGGGATTTTGTTTCCGGACATCTGGAATGGAAAGAATACCAATGTCATGATGGAAATGGTCTGATCAAAGTAGATCCTAATGCGGCAGATTTAAGTGCTTATCTGGGCATCCTTGGAATGACCGGTTTAACTGCTTATTGCGGTTTGCTGGAAATTGGTAAACCAAAAGCAGGGGAGACCATCGTAGTTTCTGGTGCAGCAGGTGCTGTAGGAACGGTTGTGGGGCAGATTGGAAAGATTTTAGGCTGCAGAGTAGTTGGTATCGCAGGTACGGATGAAAAGGTAGAAATGCTAAAATCTAAATTCCATTTCGATGAAGCGATTAATTATAAAACAACTACCGACATGACAGCTGCAGTCAAAGCCGCTTGTCCGAATGGGGTAGATGTGTATTTTGACAATGTAGGAGGTGCCATTTCTGATGCCGTACTCGCTAATATCAATAGGTATGCCCGTATTCCGGTTTGTGGTGCGATTTCCTTATATAACAATACCTCAGTAGACGTTGGACCGCGCATCCAAACCACTATGGTCATTAAAAGTGCTTTGATGCAAGGCTTTATCGTGTCTGTTTTTGCAGATAAATTTCCTGCAGCAATCGCGCAAATGAGTACCTGGTTAAAAGAAGGTAAACTGACTTACGCGGAAACTGTAGTGGAAGGATTTGATCAGATTCCTCAGGCTTTCCTTGGCCTTTTTGAAGGTAAGAATGAAGGTAAAATGATAGTTAAAATTTAATATTAAAATAAAACAATCCAATCAAGATGCTAAATTTTGAATTTAAAAACCCGACCAAGATTATCTTTGGAAAAGGGGAAATAAAAAAGATCAGTACAGAAATTCCTGTAGGCGCTAAAGTACTGGTGCTTTATGGTGGCGGTAGCATCAAAACTAATGGGGTTTATGAGCAGGTGATGGATGCCTTGAAAGGTTTTGAGGTATTGGAGTTTTCTGGAATTCCTGCAAACCCTGAGTATGAAGTTTTGATGCAGGCACTAAAAGTGATCAAGGATGAAAAGGTGACTTATATGCTGGCCGTTGGAGGTGGATCTGTAATTGATGGAGTGAAATTTCTTTCTGCCGCAGCACTATACCAGGGTGATCAGCCCTGGGATATCCTGAAGCAAAACATCAGGACAGAAAAAGGCCTGCCCTTTGCAGCTGTATTGACCTTACCTGCAACTGGTTCAGAGATGAATTCAGGAGCAGTGATCACCCGTAAGGAAACACAGGAAAAATTGGCAATGGGAGGTCCCGGCTTGTTCCCTGAGTTTTCGATTCTTGATCCTGAGGTGATTAAATCTATTCCTAAGCGTCAATTGGTGAATGGGGTGACTGATGCTTTTACCCATGTTTTAGAACAATACATGACCTATCCTGCTGCTGCACATTTGCAGGACCGCTTTGCGGAAAGTATCCTGCAAACCTTAATTGAGATTGGTCCGAAGGTGATTGAAAATCCTGAAGATTATGAGGCTGCGGCAAACTTTATGTGGAGCTGTACCATGGCATTGAACGGATTGATTCAGAAAGGTGTGCCTACCGACTGGGCAGTACACGCTATGGGTCATGAGTTGACTGCCTTATTCGGAATTGATCACGCTAGAACACTGGCAATCATTGCACCAAGTCATTATCGATATAATTTCGAAGCAAAGAAAGAGAAACTGGCACAATATGGTCAGCGTGTATGGGGAATTACTTCAGGTAGTATTGATGACATTGCGAATGCAGCAATTGCGAGAACTGAAGACTTCTTCCATGCCATGGATATTAAAACTTCGCTTTCTGAATATACCGATGATTATGAAGGAACAGCGCAGAAGATCTCGAAGCGCTTTACAGAAAGAGGTTGGCTGGGATTAGGGGAACATAAAACCCTTGCTCCATCAGATGTAGAGAAAATTGTAGAAATGAGCTATTAATTGTTTTTTTGCTCATCATAATAATGCCGGTTTTCTGAATACTTCAGGAAACCGGCATTCTTTTTTCTAGCGCTTTTTTAAGTTGATTTAATCGTGCTAAAGGTGTATTTAGTTTATTTTAAAGTTGAGGTGGTTTTTGTAATGTATTGATTTTTATTGTTTTAAAAATCACAAACAATGCATGTTTAGTCCTTGTAAACACTTCGCTTATACTCTGTCTTACAATAGTGGAGAAAGCAAACGTGCAATTTTTTCTGGTAACTGTACCCATGCAGATCTTGCAAACCACATTGGGGCATCAATCAGTTTGGAAACCTCCAGGTCCTCTTGGAAAGCTGCTTTTAGTTGTTTTGCAATTCCTTCATCATACACTACTGTATTGACTTCGAAATTAAGTTCAAAACTACGTTCGTCCATATTGGCAGTCCCTATAAAGGAAAGCTGTTCGTCGATCACCATGGTTTTTGCATGAATAAAGCCTTTTTGATACTGATAAATCTCTACGCCCACATCCAGTAATTCCTGATAGTAAGAACGTGCTGCGGCTGCTACCCATACAGAATCTGATTCAAAGGGCACCAGCAGTTTAATCTTTACTCCACTTAATGCAGCAACATAAAGCGCATCGAGCATACTGATCCCGGGGATAAAGTATGGGCTGGTGATTAAGATCTCCTGATCTGCCATGCCAATGGCTTGAATGAGGTTGAGTAAGATGGTAGGATGGTCTGAATCCGGGCCACTTGCTGCGATTTGAAGGTCTACTTTCCCATCCGGGTTTTCTTTGAAATTGAAAAATTCTGGCTGTATCACTAAATCCTTCCCAGCACAGAAATTCCAGTCCGATATAAAGAGGTGTTGTAAGTAATGTACACCGGTACCCTTAATTTTTAAATGCGTATCCCTCCAGAAAAGTTTGTCATTGTACTTTGGATCGTTGATGTAACGGTCGCTGATATTAATGCCCCCCGTAAAGGCAATATCTCCATCAATAATGATAATTTTTCTGTGATTTCTGTAATTGAGGCGGTTCGCTAGTGCGATAAAAATTACTTTGTAAAATGGATAGGCTTCTACACCAGCTTTTCTAAGTTCAGGTACGAGCTTCTTCCGGATAGAGCGACTGCCGAAATCATCATAGATAAAGCGGACCTGCACACCTGACAGGGCTTTTTCAATCAGGATTTCCTTGATTTCATTACCTATTTTTTCATCTTCAAAAATGTAGTATTCCAGGTGAATGTGGTGCTTTGCTTCCCGCAGGGATTGTAATACTTCCGGGAATTTCTGCTCCCCGTTGATTAGCAGTTTTACTTCATTATTCCCGCTTAAGCCACTCATGTTGCTATTGAGCAATAATTGGCTAAGTTTTTTGAACTTTCGAAGAGGCGGATCCATCTCTTCGATGGTTTTTTCTGAACTCTTCATGATTCTGGCGGTAACTTTTTGAAGTTGTCGTTCATCGGAAATGATTTTTTTATTGTAAATCTTCCTGACCCGATAATTAATGCCAAATGAAAAGTAAATGATCACACCTACAACGGGTAAAAACACTGCAAGCAATAAGTAAGCGAGGGTTTTGCTGACAGATCTGGTATCGTAAATGATGCGGAGACAAACCGCAATAATAAAGAGAACGTAAGCAATTTCAAAAACAAGAATCCATTTCATAAAGGGGCACTTTACTATACAAACGGAAAAATGATCATTTGGTTTGAGCTATGATAACATGGATTTTCTAAAAATGTTTGCCTGATCAGATGAGTCTGGCTTCATCTAAATCCAATTGGTTTTCCTGTTTTCGGATTTGTTCATCGCTGAACATTTTTTCCTTTCTGAGCTGGTACAGTTCCCGTCTCTGCACGCTGTAAATATCCATTAAAACGGAATTGTATTGCGCGATTTCTACTTTTTCTGTGGTATCACATTCCAAGGAAGCCAACTGCTGATCAGTGATAGAGATGTCGCTTTCCAGTTGTTTCTTCAAAAATTGGATCAATTCATTCTCTTCCAGTTCAGCAGCGAAATGCGCATTCAGATGTTTTAATGACGCCTGCATAAGTCTCAAGCGAATCCCTGCTTCCTGCTCCGCTTCAGGAGGAAAATCTTCAATGTCTTTAATCCCGGTCCATTTAATGATTGATGGCAATGATAAACCCTGAAAAACCAGTGTGATGAGGATCACGATGAACGTGATGAAGAGGATCAGGCTGCGGTGCGGAAAAGCCTGACCATTGCTCAATAACAAGGGGATAGACAGCGCTGAAGCCAGAGAAACAACTCCTCTCATTCCTGCCCAGCCTAAAATGACAGCACCTTTCCATTGAGGATTTTTAGGATCCGCCTGTTTCGTATGTCCAAACCAGCTGGGCAGATAGGCGAGTAGCAATGTGTAGAGTAAGCGGATTACAATAATGGTGATGCTAATGATCAGGCCGTAATGGATGGCCTGGGTAATGGAATAATCGCCCAGACTTTCCATGATAATGGGCAATTCCAGCCCGATCAGGATAAAGACCAGCCCGTTTAATACAAAGGCCAATGTGGCCCATACGCTAATGGCCTGGATTCTGGAAGCACTATGAGACAGGATCTCATGTGAACGGTAAGAGAGGAATAATCCTCCCGAAACCACAGCCATCACCCCCGAATAGTGGAAATGCTCTGCACCGATGTACATGAAATATGGCGACATTAAAGTCAGCGCAGTATCAATGCTTGGGGTAGTAGGCAGGAAACGATGTACAACATAAACAATATGGGCGATTGCCAGACCAATAACGACACCCATTCCCGCTGCCAGGAAAAACTGCCCGATAGCCTGTTGCATAGAAAATTGACCGGATAAGATGGCGGCAAGTGCAAAGCGAAATACAATTAAACTGGATGCGTCATTGATCAAACTTTCTCCTTCCAGCACGGTGGTCAGCCTTTTAGGGATTTTGATATGCTTTAACACAGAATTGGCAGCAACTGCATCTGGCGGCGAAATGATGCCCCCAAGAAGAAAACCCATGGCCAGGCTGAATCCTGGTATCATGGCAGTGGAAACAAAAGCGACAATAATTGAAGTAAAAAATACGAGGCCAAAGGCCAGCATAACGATCGGACTCCGCCACTTCCAGAAATCATTCCAGGATGTGTACCAGGCCGATTCGTAAAGCAATGGAGGAAGAAATATAAGGAAAACCATTTCTGGTTCTATAGCGATTCTTGGAATTCCCGGAATGAAACTGATACCTAACCCTGCAATGACCAGGAAAATGGGATAAGATATTTTTAGCTTTTGGGCGAGCATGGTCAATAGGAATACCGCAAAAAGCAAGAGCAGTACCAGGAGCAGAGTTTCACTAAACATAGGCCTTTCTAAATCTGAATTCAATATAAGTAAAAATCAGCTGCCTGGAATAAATATCACCCTGATCAGGATAATAAAATCATCACCTTAAAAACAATTTCCTGTAATTCGGTTTTTTAACTAGGTATTTGTCAGTATTAGGTTTAAATACAGTGCTTTACTTGTGTTTGGTTATTTATTTGACGAAATTTAGATAGCGTTTATTCGTGTTTGTTGAATCAACTCCTTTACGATGAAAGATATAGGGAAAAGAATAGGGTTGGAAGATTTCTTCCTCGATGGACTGGAAAATGTTTACGATGCAGAAAGGAAGTTTATGAAGTGTTTTGCTGCATTAGGAATCGCCTCGAGCCATGAAGTGCTCAAGGAAGTATTGGTACACAATATACAAACTACAGAGAAACACCTCGGACATTTGACGGCCATATTAGAGCGCTTTAGTAGGGATGGTACAAATGGAACTTGTGAAATTGTAGGCTGTTTAACAGAAAAAGCTTCCACAATGATCCGGAATATGGAGACTGGAACGCCTTTAAGAGACGCTGCAGTGATCTATCTTATTCAGATCATCCAACATTATAAAATTGCGTCTTATGGCAATCTCCTGTCGCTGGCCTTTGAATTGAACCACTATAAAGTGTCTGTCCTGATTGAGGAATGTCTTGTTGATGAAAAAAATACGGATTTGCTCCTGACAAAGGTTGCCAGAAATTTTATAAATCCTTTAGCAAAATAGTGACTTTTTAATTTTCTCCTGTTTTTTACCAAAGATTAGAAACAATAGAATTCATCAGGTGTTACTTGTTTACATCTATCTGTTTATGTTTGAGGGGGTTGTTTTTTGGTCGAAGGGAAGGAGATGGTTTGTTTTGTTGTTGCTGGGAATAGTATGTATATCCTCATGTGCGATAAAACGTCCTCCTAAGGAGCAGATTATGCAAGATAATAGCTCTGCCATTCCGATAAAAACGGCAGATACAGAAGCCCAGGAGAAAGTGCGTCGTCAGGCCAGGGAGCGCATGAAGCAGCAGGAAGATTCTATCCTGGTTTTTAAAAAAGTTTTAAAATCTGACCTTAACCCAAAGGATTATCCAGGATGGCTGGATAGCTTATACCTGCACCGTCAATATCGGACGTTTGTATTGGATCAAATTCTGTTAAAACCTGAAATCATCAATGATTATTTGAGGAAGACGATGGACCATGGTCTGGACACTAATTTTTTCTCCCTCAATGAAATCGGACCGCGTCTTAGGGAATTTGAGGAACAGCGGTCGAGATCTAAAACCTTAAAATATCCTGAAAAAGTAAAGTTAGAGCTAGTGATGACTGCTGCATTATTAAAATATAGTGAGGCCATGCAATATGGTCTGGTTCGGCCCGACAGTCTGGATAAAAATTATTTTATTAAAACGGAGGCTCCGGATAGTGCCAGAATAATGAGGATTTTTGAAGCATCGGATTTGTTGGTTTTTCTGGATAGTATCCAACCTTCTTCCGCTGCTTATCGGTCCTTGCAAGAGGCATTACGTTCTGGTAATGGTGCCATAAACCGAAATAAAGCAGATGCCGCACAAACCATTAAACTCAACCTGGAGCGCTTGCGCTGGAAGAATAAACCCAATGATGAGACTGTAAAATACGTATGGGTGAACATTCCTGATTTCACTTTAGATGTGATGGAGAAAGGCATTTCTACCTTACAGATGAAAGTCTGCGTTGGTGAGGGAAGAACAGATAATGACCCAGAGGGAAGCAAGGAGACGCCGCAGTTGAATAGTATGATTTATAGCGTTCAGGTAAATCCAATCTGGAATATTCCTGCCAGTATCGCCAGAAAGGAAATTTCCAGGTATGCCAGTAATGACCCTTATTACCTGAGCAACAATGATATTGATGTATATAAAAATGGGAAGCGCCTGTCTGCGCCTCAAAATGTGGATTGGGGGACTGCAGATATCGCACAATATACTTTTAAACAGCGCCCGGGAGAACAGAATTCTTTGGGCAAGATTAAGTTTATTTTTAGTAATAACAGCAGTGTTTACCTTCATGATACCCCGGCCAGGTCTGCTTTCAAGAAAAAGGGGAGAGCCATTAGTCATGGTTGTGTACGGGTAGAAAAACCCCTGGAACTTGCACTTGCTTTATTTGGGGCAGGAAAAACCTTTGACCAGATTAAAACTGCGATGCAACGTTCTTATCCTAGAGCCAAATATATTGGGCTTCCGGTAAAAATACCGGTGTACCTAACCTATATTACTGCCTGGACGGATGCCAAAGGTCTCTTGCAAATCAGAAACGATATCTATGGATTGGATCTACGTTTGTATGAGGCCATGAAAAACCGACAAATGATTTCGGAATAAAAAAATCCGTCAGCCAAAGGCCGACGGATTTATGGTAGGATCGCTATGTTTTTTTATCCTTAGTAACCAGCATCTGCATTGATTTCATTTGCGCGTTTGAAATGTCGTTCCGACATCCTCAATGCTTTAGTCGCAAAATTTCTGATTTTAACATCTCCGGTTACACTCGCTGACTTGTAAAGATCTATTGCCGCAGCATTGTCTTTAATCATCATTCCTATATAATGTTTTTCAAAGGCCGCAACATCCATTTTTTGGAGTTCTTCTATGTGTTTTAGATCATCAGCAGGAAGTGTGGTCGGTAATGCAATTTTCTTACTCGCAGCCAAATCCTGCAGATCTTTAGCCATTTTAGTATGGTCTTTTACCATCATTTCTCCATATTTTTTGATCAATCTGTTGGTTGATTTTTCCGCAGCAATTTTTGCCAGATTCAGCTCCATCATGCCATCAATTGCTGCATCCTGGAAAAATGTACTTACGTCACCACCTCTATTGATATCGGCAGTATCCGGAATTACCTGTGCAATGGTGGAATCAGTGGTGCCAGCATTGATTTTGTCTGTATTGCGGCAGGCAGAGGAGGAAAGGATGACCAGGCTGAGCATGGCAAGTAAATGTTTGTTTTTCATAGCGTTTGATTTATAGTTTAACGTTAATGTAATTACAAATCTGGAACTGAAATGTTTTGAGTAATTTAGGACAGCAACACTGAATTAATGTTTGAAACGAAGCTTAGAAACTTTTTAATAGCGCAAATGTTGTTGAATCAAAACCTATAAACTAAATTAATTATACCCTAATGAAAAATAACAAAGGAAATTTTTTCGAGAAAGCATCAACGAAGATCACGAACTGGACTGGTAGCCCTGTGGCTTTTGGCATTGCTTTTTTAGTGGTCGTGATATGGGTCATTACCGGTCCGATATTCAATTACTCTGATACCTGGCAACTGGTGATCAATACAGGAACCACGATTATCACCTTTTTAATGGTCTTTCTAATCCAAAAAAGCCAAAATAAAGATTCCAAAGCCATTCAGCTGAAATTGAATGAACTCATTGCTGCGAGCAGGCATGCCAGTAACCGGATGGTGGATATAGAGGATCTTACGGAATCTGAATTGGATGTACTGCATAAATATTATCAAAAATTATCAGATATCGCTGAAGCAGACCGGGATATCCATAAATCTCACTCTATTGATGCGGCAGTAAAGCGTCATAACCTAAAAGCGAAGCTTGTGCCCTTGGAGGAAAAAGAGAAGGACGCCGCTAAATCTCAGTTGGACAGGGACAATAATACGGATGCCAAATTCTAATTTTCCTGTATTTTTTCGTTTACATTTTGGGGTTTATGCTTATTAAGATTCATTCTTGATTCAGCTATTTGCATATTTAGTGATATTTTTACTAATATTAGATCATCAACCATTCAACCAAATATATGAGTGAATTTCAAATCAAAAAATCGTCTACCGTCTACGATGTTGTTATCGTAGGATCCGGAGCAGGCGGAGGTATGGCCGGATATGTATTGGCCAATGCCGGGCAAAAAGTACTGATGCTTGAAGCTGGTGCTTACTTCGACCCAAGAATCGACGCACAACAGTTAAAATGGCCATGGGAATCCCCAAGACGCGGCGCAGGAACCACAAGACCTTTTGGCGATTTTGACGCCTCATATGGAGGTTGGGAACTGGATGGAGAACCATATACACAAAAAGCAGGAACTGAATTCGCATGGTTCAGGTCAAGAATGCTGGGTGGTAGAACCAATCACTGGGGAAGGATTTCTTTAAGAATGGGTCCTTTGGATTTTAAATGTAAGGATGGACTAACCGACGACTGGCCTATTACGTATGAAGAGCTAAAACCTTTTTATGATAAGATAGACCGCCTTCTTGGGATTTATGGATCCGTAGAAGGAATCGAAAATGAACCGGATGGTATCTTTATGGCACCGCCCAAACCAAGACTAAATGAGTTGTTCATTAAAAAGGCCGGAGAAAAAACCGGAGTAAAAGTAATTCCTGGCAGGGGATCTGTTTTAACAGAAGCTTTGCCGAACAACAAAGACCGTGCACCGTGTTTTTACTGTGGACAATGCGGACGTAGCTGTAAAGTGTATGGAGATTTCTCATCTTCTTCTTGTTTGGTGATTCCGGCTGTGAAAACCGGTAATTTAACGGTAATTACCGATGCAATGGTGAGGGAAGTGCTGACTGATAAGAATGGACTGGCTACCGGCGTTTCTTATATCAATAAAAAAGATGGCCAGGAGTATCAGGTATCAGCAAAAACAGTAGTTCTGGGTGCTAGTGCCTGCGAATCTGCTCGTATCTTGTTGAACTCTAAATCTGTAGCGCATCCTGGTGGATTGGCCAACGGAAGCGGTATTGTAGGTAAATACCTGCACGATTCAACCGGTGCCAGCTTGAGTGGTTTCTTACCTCAGCTGATGGACCGTAAGCGTTACAATGAAGACGGCCTGGGTAGTGTACACATTTACTCTCCATGGTGGTTAGATAACAAAAAACTGGATTTCCCTCGTGGTTATCATATTGAATATTGGGGTGGTATGGGAATGCCAGCTTATGGATTTGGTGGCGGTACTGCGACATTAAATGGTATGGTTCCAGGTAGAGACGGTAAAATGAAAGAAGCAGGTGGTTATGGTGCTTCCTTAAAGGATGATTACAGACGTTTCTATGGTGCTTCAGTAGGTATGGCCGGTAGAGGAACTGCCATTGCCAGAGAATCCAACTATTGCGAGATAGACCCTAAAGTAGTCGATAAATACGGTATTCCGGTATTGAGATTCAACTACAAATGGGCTGACGAAGAGGTGAAACAAGCGAAACACATGCAGGAGACCTTCCAGGCCATGATGCATGCCATGGGTGCGATCATTACTTCTGGCATTCCTGGACCGGAAACCAATTATGGTTTAGAGGCTCCAGGAAAGATCATCCATGAGGTGGGTACCATCAGAATGGGTGATGATCCTAAAAAATCAGCATTGAATAAATGGTGTCAGGCACATGAGTGTAAAAACTTATTCGTAGTGGATGCCGCACCTTTCGTTCAGCAAGGTGATAAAAATGCAACATGGACCATTCTTGCACTTTCAATGAGAACTGCGGAATACATCCTGGATCAAAAGAAGAAACAAAATATTTAATCTGTTTAAAGCAAAGAAAAAATTATGAACAGACGTGATTCGTTAAAGGTTTTAGGACTAACCGCCATCAGTTCTGCAGTACTGTTAGATGCTTGTAAACCAGGTGAACCTAAGGCCACTGCAACTGCTGAAGCAGGTGACCATCCGGGAAGAGAAGAATGGGAAGTACTGAGAGATAAGACATTGATGGAGGAGAAGTTCTTCTCTCCACATGAAATGGCTACCATCGCTGTGCTTTCAGATATCATTATTCCTAAAGATGACATCTCAGGCAGTGCTACAGAGGCTAAAGTCCCTGAATTTATAGAATTCATTGTAAAGGATATGCCGGAGCATAAGACGCCGATGAGAGGTGGATTAAGATGGCTGGACTTACAATGTCTCAATCGTTGGGAGAAGCCTTTCAAAGATGTTTCTGCGGAGCAGAAAATTGAAATGGTAGATCAGATCGCTTACCCTAAAAAAGCTAAGCCAGGTATGGAGCAAGGTGTTGCTTTTTTCAACCTAATGAGAAATCTGACGGCTTCAGGATTCTATACTACTGAAATGGGCGTGAAAGATATTGGTTATGTAGGGAATGTTCCTAATAAATGGGAAGGTGTACCTGCTGATGTATTGAAGCAATATGGTTTCGACAGCGCTTCCTAAGCACTGAATTTCCTATTAAAATGAAAAGCAGCGGTTTTATTACTGCTGCTTTTTTTGTTTATAATATTGGTTTATAAATCATTAGCTTTGTGTAATGATGGCGAAGGAGTCAATAAGCCTTAAAAAATACTATGTGAAATGCCTGTTTTTACTGGCATTGACCATGAGTGCTTTTTGCTGGAATGCTGCTCCGGGCTTTTCTCCAATACAAAGTCAGAAAATACAAACCGAATCAGTAATTGGTGCTCAGCAACAGCAGGTAAAACAGCTGCTGTATCATGCAGATCATCTGCCATTAACAACGACGGTTGACTCCGGTTTTCGAACGATTTATTCCAGTGCTTTATGGTCTTATAACCAAACGGTGCTCGTTTTTCTAAGACAGCATCAATACGCGATCGCTCTCTTTGAGCCATTCAGGCTCTTTTCCTTACCTAAAATTATCCCTCCCCACATCGACAGTTTTTTGTCTTAGTATTACCATTTTTTTACTTATCAAATAAGCTGTCCATGAAATCTTTAAAAAAGACATGGAGGATGATCTGTCTGATACTGATGCTTTCACTGGCCTTAATAGGCATTGGTTTTGGCGCCGGTGTCCCGATCCCACCTTCCAATAGAAGAGAAAACCATATAGAAGTTAATGTAGCAAGGATTGATGATCAGGAAGATGATCAATCAGAAAATGAGCGTATTTGATCGTACGCTTTGTCTTTACCCAGCTGAACAATAATTCCTGAACCAAAGTTTACCGGAATTTTAAAGATGTTATGCAATGGGATCTCCAAAATATTGGCCCATATGCAACGGATTACCCCAGCATGGGTCACAATGGCTACTTTGTTCATTTCCTGCGTTCTGAGCATGGAAATAAATGTATTTACCCTTTCGGAAAGCTCCTCCAGGCTCTCTCCGGAAGGGGCTTTTTTGTGTACAAAATCATTCATCCAGTCGTCCAGCCTGCCCGGATCCAGGGCATCCCATTGCTGATTTTCCCAGTCGCCAAAGTTCATTTCCATTAAATCAGGACGGTAAGCGATTGGTTTTGTACTAAGTTGTTCAGCCAGGAGGGAGCATCGGCTCGAAGGGCTACTGTACACTTGCTCAAAGTCGCCTGGCAATTTAGTCAGGACTTTAGCTATGTCTTCCTGCGCAGTATCAGCTAAAGCAACATCATACTGCCCATAACATAAGCCTTTTGGGACTGCTACAGCAGTATGGCGAATTACATAAACTTCCATAATACTAAAAAGGTTAAAAGTGTGATGACTTCTGCAAACTGTTCTACGGCACCCAGGCAATCACCGGTATATCCATCCAGCCATTTGTTAAAGTACCGCTGACTGATGAAATAAAGTAAGGCCAGTGGCAGTAATACGAAAATCAAAGGCCGATAGTAATAAGTCAGTATCAATAAGGGGCTTAAGCCAAACAGATAGGCGCCAAGCACTTCTTTATAGGAATATGCTTTGGCAATGGGTTTGGACTTACTGCTTTCATCTTCACGGGAATATTTAGAGGTAAAAGTGATTTGTATGGCCGTTAATCTGGCGATAGAATGGTAAGTGATGAAAATGAGCAAGGTCATGTAGATAGGGAGTTGATCTACATTTGCCAGTACCTTTTGTAAGGCCAGGTATTTAAGGCCAAATAAAAAGATCAGGGCCACCACCCCATAGGTACCGAGCCGGCTATCCTTCATGATGTCCAAAATTTTTGTCTTGGTCCAGCCTCCTCCAAATCCATCAAATACATCTGCAAAACCATCTTCATGAAAAGATCCGGTAATATAGACCCCTGCTGCAAGTGATAAGATTACGGCAATTTCTACTCCAAACAGAAAATTACTGATCCAGAAGACTAAAAAAGAGAGGGCCCCAACCAGCCAGCCAATTAATGGAAAGTACCGGGTTGATTTGTTTAGGTATTCCGGTCGGTGGTCTACCCATTTCGGACAAGGCAATTGCGTATAAAACATCATTGCCGTAAAAAATATGCGAATTTCTTCCTTCATTTAGGATGCTTTTGTGGAAACACTCGCGCTTTCAAAGCTGGCCATCCCATTTAAAAAATTCACCGCACTTTGAATCAGGGGATAGGCAACCGCACATCCGGTACCTTCGCCGAGCCTCATATTTAAGTTCAATATAGGATCTGCGCCTAAGTGTTTTAACAATTGACGGTGACCAGTTTCGTCGGATAAATGACAGAAAATGGCATTGTTTTGTAACAGAGGGTTGATCATGACTGCCGCCAGGTAGGCTGCTGTGGCAATAAATCCATCCACCATGATCAACATATTGTTTTCATAGGCGGCCAACATGGCTCCGGTGAGGTGTGCAATTTCAAATCCACCGTAGCTCTGTAATACGGCAACAGGATCTGCAGAGCGCCCATGGCGCAATTCACATTGCTTAAGGATATTGATTTTATGGGCAAATTGCTCGTCATTTAAGGCTGTACCGCGACCAACACAGCTTTCAATGGGTAACCCGCAAAGGTTACTCATGATCATCGTTGCAGAGGAAGTATTGCCTATTCCCATTTCTCCAAAACCGATGATGTTACAACCTCCTTCATGAAGGTCGTTGACAATCTTTTCTGATTGACTCAAACAGTTTTCCAGTTCATGAATGTTCATGGCTTTTTCTTCAAGGAAGTTTTTCGTCCCTTTTTCTACTTTTGCCCGGATTAATTTTTCATGGGCTTTAAAATTGAAATTTACCCCTGTGTCGACGATTTGTAGATGAATGTCGTGTTGTTTGCAAAATACATTGATGGCTGCACCTTCATTCAGGAAATTCAATACCATCTGATAAGTCACTTCCTGCGGGTATGCACTTACGCCTGATTTCGCAATGCCATGATCTCCTGCAAATACGACAATCGCAGGTTTGGTTAATACCGGGTTCAGGGTATTTTGTACGGTTCCAATTTGCAGGGCTAGTTGTTCTAACCTTCCTAATGCTCCTTTTGGTTTAGTTTTTAAGTCTATTTTTCGTTGAAGCTCTTCCTTCATATGCTGATATCCCCTGGTGTTTAAATAAATATTGGCCATATCTAGGTGGATACCGCCAATAAAGGCTGAAATTACAACATTTACCTGTTAAAGTGGGTAAAATAGAGCAGAGTTGTTTTCCTGAGGGGCTTGACCAACACCTCGTAAAGAAGCAGATCCCTACTGTGCAAGTTTGAAAATGGTTATATCCTGCTGGAAGCCTAGCAGATAGCATTTAAACCAGGTTTTTTGGAAAAGAGGAGGACATAGAATGAATTTATTAGTTATCATTGCGGTAATCATATTTAATCCCTATTATGAAATATTCATTACTAATTTTATCATTTTCTATTTTATTTTTCTCTTGTAAAAAGGCTGAAAAAGAGCCTGTTGGTGCGGCTGTCTCAACAAAAGTTGTAAACTTTAAATCCATCAGCGGACTGGAAGCTTTGCTTGCAGATACAGAGCCAACTGCCGTTATGGTGACGAGAAACATCGTTTTACGCGATCCTTTGAAAATTGAACTGAGCGGCACTTCGGAAGTTAAGCTGATCAATTTTACTTTGAAAACCATCAAAGATGTTCATGTTTTTGTAAAACTGGCAGGAGAAACAGAACGGTTGGAGCTCTTGAAAATTGACTCTATTACACCATTGGTTAGCTTCAAATTGCCGCTGTCGATCGTAGAAAAGGAGGAACAGCTGTACACGGAAAGTGGCAGGCTCATGACAATTGCCAAACAGACTGATCTTTCCAAAGCAGAATTTTCAGTAGTGGTAGATGATCCCTTTTACAAAAGAATAAATGCCATTAAAATCCCCTGGAAACTGAGCTTTAGAAAATCACAGGAGGATGCTGGCAATTGGTACCGGATGAATCCTTTACACGCCAGAGAAAGTTTGGTGATGTTTACCAATCTTGCTTATTTATTTTCACAGGCTGCTACCCAGACTGCTTTCATGAATTATGAGGGGCTAACTGCAAATGATGGCACTTTACTGAGCATGGAAAAAAAGGACGCGGTTTATAAAGACATTCTGACCAGAGCAAATATCGAAACGGGCTTGGTAAGAAATGTAAATGGCCTGGGAGGAGGAAACCTTGTTGCAGGTGCAGAATACGTATTGATGAGGCATTACAATAAAAACTCAGAAGAAGTAATTGTTCATGAGTTGGGGCATGCCCTTGGTTTTAGCCACAGTAGTAACATGACTTATGCTTCAAACAGTAAAGCTTTCCATTTGGCCATGCGACCTTTGATTAACCAATTGCTGACTGATCGGATTTATCCTTATTGGGACTATAGAATATTGAATACCTATAATAAATACATCGACATGACGGGTGATTACCTGCGTGAGGGAAAGAAACCTGATGGAAGCAGACATAATCCAACAAAATACGATTACTAGCCAAAGCATTTGGACTCCATTTAAAAAAAATTAAAACAGCTGGCAATTGCCGGCTGTTTTGTTTAAAAGTAATCACCTCCTCTTTGTTGTTTTAATAGTCTTAGGCCAATACAGCATGGTAATCGTATGTTTTTTAGTCGAGTGCTTTATTATGTATTAATTGCGGGATATTGCTTATTTTTATATAGTGTAGGCAGTGTTGTTTTGCCGGATTGAAATTGATTGCGGGTGTATAGCGTTTTTTGAATTTTAAAATTTAAGGTGTCTGCTGATTCAGGACATTTTATCATATAATATTTCTAACCTATAAAACTATAAGCATGAATTTAATTGAAATGTTAAAGAATGAGGTAAGTGGAAACCTGATCTCTTCTTTAAGCCAGAAAGCTGGCGTAACAGAGGACCAGGTAAAAACAGGCTTCTCTGCTGGTATCCCTGCGGTTTTAGCAGGAATTCTCAAGAATGGTACAGGAGCAGGATTCCTGGATACCATCTTACCCGGACTCAGCGGATCCAGCACTACAGACCCTGGTCAGGATTTATTAAATGGTCAGGAAGATACGCTGCTGGAAAAGGGAAAATCTATGTTGGGCAGCTTATTCGGAAGTGATACCAGTTCCGTAACAAATGCAGTTTCTTCTGCTACAGGATTACCCGAAGGTAAATCCGCGGGTTTACTGGCGATGATTGTTCCCCTGGTAACCGGTTTAATTACAAAGCTCATGTCTTCAAAAGGTTGGAGTGTATCCGATTTATTATCAAAGATTTTTGAAAGCAAAGCTGAAATTGCAGCCGCATTGCCTCCGGGTTTAAGCAGTTCTTTGGGCATTGGTAATATTCATCTTCCTAACGAAGGAATTCCTGATGTTCCCAAATCCACAGTGCATCCTGAGCGTCCTATTCCTCCGGTGAATATGCCGGTTAAAGATGCTGGTGGAGGCTTTATGAAATGGCTTCTTCCCCTTATCGTTGTGGTGGTGGCCATATGGTGGATGTTAGGCAAACAAGGCTGTAATCAAACTGCAGTGACGAGTACGGTTGATTCGGTAACTGCGAATATAGATACAGTTGGTGGTAAAATGGGGGAAGTGGTAGATGTGACAGTAGTTACCGTAGAAGGTAAACTAAATGAAGCAGGTGATTTTGTAAGAGATCTTGGAGCGAAGATGACAAAGAAATTGCCTGATGGAAAAGAGATCAGTATCGCTGAAAATTCAGTAGAAAATAAGTTAATTGGATTTATTGAAGATAAAAGTAAGCCGGTAGATAAAACCACCTGGTTCACTTTCGATCGGTTGTATTTTGAAACTGGCAAAAGTACCTTGAAGCCGGAATCTCAGGAACAGCTGAATAACATCGCGGCGATTTTAGTAGCTTATCCGGCAGTAACATTGAAATTAGGAGGTTATACCGACAATACCGGTGATGCTGCAGTGAATAAGAAAATATCTGAAGAACGTGCAAATACTGCTAAGAATGAATTGGTGAAATTAGGTGTTGATGGCAAACGTCTGGAGGCAGAGGGTTACGGTGCAGAACATCCAGTGGCCAGTAATGATACTCCTGAAGGCAGGGCACAAAACCGTAGAATAGATATTCGGGTAACCGAAAAATAAAGAATTATATACACAAAAAACGCCTTCAAATTTATGGTTTGAAGGCGTTTGATTTATAACGAGAAATTGATATTTTTTATAAGCTGATGAATTCGCTTAAACAGATTTCCAGATTTTAAAGGTATTCTGGTGGCTTCCATCTATTGGTCTGATGACCAGGCAAAGGTGTTCTTCTCTGCGAGGGAAATATTTGTCAATAATCAACTGTGTTTGCTGTATCAATTGTCCAAGGTGTTGTTCAAAATCTATGCTTTTGACGTTTAAAATGACCTGGTTCATTCTTGCTGAAATGGTGCATTCGAAAGTGAATTCTCTTTTGAGTGCTTTTACTACTTTTGACCTCATTTTTTTCATTGAACTATGGTTTAGTATGTAATTGAATGGGTTTTTTTAATTGTTAATACAGCCTTAAACGCTGGCTGTGATTAATAATTGTGTCGTTAAATGTCATTATTTTATGTCATGATGATAAACGACTATATTTTAAAAATAGTGAAAAGGCTTTAAGAAAGGGAATTTGAAAGTGTGTTTCTTTGTAACAAATTCATTCCTGTTTAACCTGTCGAATGCTTATTTTTGGCTGGAATTTATAACTATCTAACAAGGCTCGTTTAAGATTCATATAGAGCAGGTGTCTTGACGAGCTTGCATTATGAAGCGCATTCGCGTTGAAACCAGCTTAAGTCCAATATTTCTTCTCCCTGAGACCTTAGTCATTAGGACATGCTTATCTACTGAGGTTATAATTATGAGGGCATTGCCAGATAGACTATTGGGGGTTGGTAGGGCCTAAGATAGCTTATAGCCCAATCAGCCTCTTGGATAAACCCATTAGGTGATTGAATCTTCCTTAAAAAAATATAGCCTCTTATACTGATCACTATAAAGTTTTTTATTATCTTCATACAGTTCATCTCGAACGATAGTTAACTGAACCTAAAACTATTAACGACTCTCATATGGCAATAGCTGTAAACGGCCCACATGGCCACTTCAAAGGAAAAGTAGGCAATCTGGTTTATTATATGCTCAATGGGCAACCGGTAGTCCGCTTGATTGGCCATAAAGGCAATCCCAGTTTACTTCAACTGGCCAATTACCAGAAAATGTCTGTTACCATGAAATTGCTGAGCAATATGACCGGCTTTATCAAATTGGGATTCGGCTTACAGGCCAAAGGGACAGTTCATAATGCACACAACCTAGCCACCTCTTACCTGAAAAAACACGCTTTAAAGGGTGAATACCCTAATATCAGTGTAGATTATACGAAAGTTAAACTGAGCGAAGGCAGCATGCCTGCAACCCGGGATTTAAAAATTGTTAAAGTCGCAGGCGGCTTGGAAATCAGCTGGGATCCGACGCATAGCTATGAATTACAACACAACGATAGTGTGATGGTGATGCTCTGTTTTCCGGAAACCGGAAGAGACCGTGAATACCTGAATATTGCCAGAAGATCTGAAGGAAAGTGTTTTCTCCCATTGTTAGAAGAACAGCTCAGTCAACAGATAGAGCCTTATACAGCTTTCATCTCTGCAGATGGAGAAAGTGTATCTGATAGTGTTTATCTGGGTAATTTAAACGGGGAGGTTAAAACTGAGAAAGAAAAAAGTGACGAAAAAAAATACCAGCAGGTAAAAGAGCGCTTTGATCAGGTGGCAACCAGCTATAGGAGTCAGATTAAGGACGAATACGGGATGAAACCACGTACCAAAGCCTTTAGAGTACTGGAAAAGGAATATCTGGCGCTCAAAGAGAAGCTGGAACACCTACCCGGGAAGCCTGGCTAAAAAGGGGCAGGTATTTTCATTATGTAACTTAAATTCTAACCTGTGGTGTAAGCGGAACCGTTAGTACATTCCTCAATCCGTCAATATCAATCGGCATGAAAATATTAACAATTTGTGCTCAAACATGCGCGTATTCAAATGTATTAAGAAGTGTGTTTGAATATGAAAATAAAAATTTGAAGCAAGCAAAGTGAATTCAATGGATTTTGTCTATAGTTCATAGGCTGGATACATTTTTACTGAGATATTCTGGAATAAATATTTAACGGACTGGTCTGGCATGATACCTCCTCCGGTTTTGTCATCAACATCAGCAAAGCTGAATGGCAATATTCCATAGCTTAAAGTAAGAAAGGTTCCTGATGGGACTTACTTTTATCCTATTGCTATCAGTAAGGAAGGAGAACGTACACAATTTAAGCGCTTTATTGAGATTAAAATATAGTGATCGAAAAAAAAAGGGCAAAAAGAAAACCAGAACTACAGTTTTTTGTTTATTCGGAGCAGGATGTCATTAATGGAAAATTTCTCAATATAAAAATCATCCAGGTTGAAATAGGGAAATTCAGACGATAAGCAGGACGAATACTAATAATATATGAAAAACATAATTTTTGCAGCAACAGTAGTTGCAGTGGCTGTTACCACAATATCTTGTTCAAAAGATGACAAGCATTCAGAAAGTTTAATTCAAAAAAGCGAGTTGCCTTCAGAATCCAGAACATTCATTGATACTTATTTTTCTGGTAATGAAATACTAAGAATAGAAAAGGACACTAAAAGCACAGACGAATATTACGAAGTTTATTTTGTTGGAGGAATGAGCGTTGATTTTGACCAATCGGGAAAATGGACAGAAGTGGACGGTAACAACCAAGCTATTCAAACGGGATTTATCCTTCCAACTATCATAGATTATGTTAAAGTGAATTACCCAACTTCCGCTATTGAAAGCATTGACAAAAAACCATATGGATTTGATGTGGAATTGTTAAACAATATCGAGTTACGTTTCAATACAACCGGTGTGTTTTTGGGGTTAGGAAAGTAATTTAAAATGAACAAAAAAAAATATCTGACGTCCCTCTAAAAAGGGTAACATTTAAAATTAGAGAAAAAAGCTGATGATGTTCCATTATAAATAATGGAATTAGTTAGGAAAAGATTAAAATGTCCCTTTAGATGGATTGATGAAAGAATAGGAGGCAGACCATTCTTCGTTTGGATCTCCCGTTTTACCCAGGTAAGGTTTGGCAAATTTGGAGTTTAAATTCATAAACTTAAATTTTTCCTGATTTTGTACTGGAAATGTCCTTTAATACTGCGTGATTCATAGCGACAATTCTTTTTTCAATATTAGAGCCACCTAAGAAGAAATAAACACCCGGTACTTTTTGTTGAAAATAGGCGAAATCATCATTAAAATAAGGGACTTGTCCATAGTCAGGCATAATTACATTCTTATGCGTTTTTGGTATGCAAACATTTCATTAGGCTTAACCATAATTTTACCTACTGGTAGGTTAGTTATGTGTAAACCATAAATTTCATCAGGACGTATTTCGGAAAATAAACCGGAGTTAATCATATTTTTTGCTCCAACGAATGTTTCTTCTTCTGGTTGAAAAATAAAATATACTGTTCCCTGTAGATTTTTTTTATTTTTTGAAAGGATTTCCGCTATTCCCAATCCAATTGCTAAATGCACATCATGGCCACAGCCATGCTGTACTCCTTTTATTTTAGACTTAAACTCAACCTCGTCAGGAAAATCATTAGGTAAGGCATCCATCTCAGCCCGCCAGGATATCTTCTTTCCTTTTTTTTTACCATTTAAAATGCCTACAATACTATGCCCATAAATGTCTGTTTTAACTTCAATCCCTAAATCCAACAAATGCTGTTTTACGATTTATTGAGTTCGGTTTTCACTCCCTGCCAGCTCAGGGTTTGCATGAAAATCTCTTCTGATTTTCACCAATTTATTATAGATTTTGTCAGTTTCTGCGCTGACCAAGTCGTCATTTAAAGTTGTTTTCCCTTTTTGTTGCCAACTAAAAAGAATTATCAATTGAAAGAATAATGAGAGAATGCATTTCATAAGCTGAGATTCTGCAAGTAAGACAACATGAAAAAAACTAATGTTACACTCCGAAATTTAATACAATGACTTTTCAAGAATTACAAGGCAATTAAATGGTCATCATAATGGTATAATAGGTACTTATAAATGTGGTGGAGATATTGAATAAAACTATTCCTAAATTTGACTATGAAAACAATATTTTTTTGCTTGATATTGAGCTTTATTACGTGCGATTTACGAGCACAAAGCGGAAAAGAATTTGAACTGAGAAGACTTAAAGGGCTTTTTGAGGAGGCCATGTCTAAAGATGACTTCAAGGATACAAATATGGTATACATGTTTGCTTATAAGGTGGAAGTTAAGAAATCAAAGTCCGGAAATGTCGAAATAAAGAGTATTAATTCAAGTGACTCCTCTTCAAAGCTAATCTACAAAAATACTGATTTCATAAAGAAGATTAATTTCTCTATTCTAATGGGAGAAAAGAAGTCCTGTACTTTTGTATTTCCTGTAGTTATTTTTTTAAGCCATTATGAAGGTAATCATCCGGGAATGGTGAAAATTTCGGATGTAATAAAGAAATTTTTACCCTATCTGTATCTCAATGGGACTGGAATTGAACCTACTTACAATTATATATACATTCCTGCATTAATACTACTAACCTCCACTGCTTCAGATGTGTAATGTATTTTATAGCTTGGTGCTACCATTTGTTAAGTCAAAGCATCATGGAAAATTATATTTACTAGGGTATAAACCCGGTAAACGCGTTTATGATTCCACATATACTGTAGTTTCCTGATACGATGATACGTCATCCAAAATCCCCAGGTTTTATGGGCTTCTGCAAGCGCTGACAGCTGACTACGATCTCATTGTCATCCTTACGTTTCGCTCTGTAGTAAAATACAGTTCCTTTTCCATTTCCTTCAACTGTTTAACCTGAGAAACTTCCATCCCGGAATACTTACTCTTCCATTTGTAAAATATTCCCTGACTGATGCCATGTTCAGGGCAGATATCCCAAACGGATTTACCTGATTCTGCGAAGATAAAATCTTGATGATCTGTGGTTCGCTAAAATTACTTTTTTTCATTACCCTAAATTATTAAATACTACATTTATGTAGCTGTTTTTAGGGAAGATTACATTTTATGAAATTTGGCTAAGGGTTAACAGCCGTTGAGATCAGATATATTTGAAATAGTGTAGGTACCTGCCAATTACCTTTTTCATATCATCATCATATTGCGGATGGTCTAGGAAATCATTTGACAATGCAAGAAAGGAGGTGTCATTTCCGGCGATGAATTGTTCAAAGACCTTTATAAAATCAGGAAATGATTTGTAGATGGGGTCTGTATCAACCAGATGATCAAAATTAAGCGAGGATAGCGGTTTGAAGAAAATCCTTAACCAGGAGGTGGTCAGGGATTTCTCTTGATAATACCGCTGAATGATGCGGTTGAGCATTTCGGTAAGCACCTGAATAAAAAAAAGGTATTCTGTGTTTTTTGCCAATACGATTACCGGGACATCACCAATTACCTGGTTTGTGGTCCAGCAGGTTGATTTAGCATGAATATCCAGTACACATTTTGCGTATAATTTTATGGATTCTCTGATTGCGCCATTTGCCCAGTGGATTCTTCCCAGGTTTTGCTCTTGTTGAATCCGGCAGAAAAAAAGATATTCATGGCCTGTTTTTTCAAGGCCCAGGGTATGGTAAATGATCGTCTCCGATTCCCTAATCGCGAGTTCGTAATCCTGTATTTTGTAATAATAATAACTGATGTAGGGCATACAGAAAACAGAAACCCAGGTACTCACCTCTGGACTTGCTTTTCTTAGTAATCGGTTGCCTTCTTTCAGCTGCTGCATGGCCATTTCCTCATTCTTCTGTTTTGCGGCGACGAAACAGCTGGCAAAGCAGTTATTTATCTGGTTGTAGTATTCCAGCTCCTCAGTGTTCAACACTGTGTTTAGCGTAGCATCTACATAAAACTGATAAGGATTTTCAATTTTAGTGGCTAAATGTTGGTTAATCACTGCAGTCATGGGTTTGTGTTTATAGGTTTATAATAAAATGTCTTTAATCTTTCTGTAAACGATGTCGTCTTTTATGGTCTCGTCAAAATCGTATACACAGAAATCTTTACCTGCTGCTTCAATTGCTACCTGCGAGCATCCTCCATTACATAGGGGTAAGATTCCGCAAGTATGACAAGGTTTATTTTTTAGTTTCACACTCATCCTATCGTGAAATTTCTGATTCCAGATGATTTCGCCCTGTTCCGTAACCACGCCTTCACTGTTTTGATCCGAAAAATCACGTGCTGTGCATTTGAACACTTTGCCATCATAGTTTATTGTGGCGTGGTTTACTTTATCGGCATAACAGGAGTTTTGTAAGGTATTGGGTACATAGGCACTATGTGCTTTGAATCCTCTTGCTCTGAAAAAGCTGACAAGGTCATCAACCCGATCATTGAGGTTGCCATCTTCTTCCTGCCATACTTTGTGCATGGTAAAGGTCAGATATTTGCTTTCTTGTTCATTAAGGTCAGCGAAATCGTCATAAATTTCTTCAATATCATTTAAGTTGGTTTTTGTGAAATTGATTCTTGCAGTCACCCTGAATCTGTTTTTTGCCAGCAATTTAATATTGTGTACAATATCATCATAAGAGCCCCTGTTCTTTGATACATATCGTACCGTGTCATGGAGGAATCGGTTTCCGTCAAGCGTGATCTGGAAATCATTCAGGTTAAACCGGTCAAATTCATACAACATACTTTCTTTGATCAGGAATCCATTTGTAGTGATGTTAGAGCTGATCAATACCTCATAATTAACTTTTATCTTCTCCAGTTCTTCGTAGATCGGCAGCATTACCTTATCAAAATATAACAAGGGTTCGCCCCCAAACCAGGAGATAATGACTTCCTTGATTTTATCGTTTTTTGCAAGCACCATTTCAACATGCTTAACAATATTTCCGATCGTGGACATATCCATTTTTGAATCCTTGATATGCGATTCATAACAGTACCAGCACTTGAAATTGCAATTCATTGTTGGATTGATCACCAGATGGTATCTAGTGTCATCCTGATCAATACGGTTCATGATATCCCTGACTTCTTCTACTTCATCCCTTTCGTTATCGACGATGTACCGGTCATCTACTAGCTTTTGAAAGAAAGTAGGGTGGTAGTTTTTCAGTCCTTCCATGTTGTTTTCTGCCATAGCTGCCTTATAGAGGTCAACTAAAATTGGATCCAGCAATAGAAAATTGTTTGTTAATGTATTAAACAATATGTGATTATTGTCAACCATAAGGCAATGGTTAAAAAGACTGTTTTTCATGATCGTTTGTGTTAAGGTTAAAATAGGGGGAGCGCGGTGATTGCGCTCCCCCAGGTTTAATTTCAATGGCAATGAAATTTTAAGTACCGCAGCCAGCTACTGAGTTTGAGGTACAGCCCTTGTTGTTACAAGGAACATTAATGTCATCAATTGGAGCCATAGTACCTGATGATCCACCTGCAAATCCGCCGGTAAGCTGATCGTTTTCTGATTCGCTAACAGATTGTAATTCATCTTTAAGTGCGTCCAATACTTTCTTTTTAAGTGAGTTTTTGTCGGTTCCCATCTTGGTTGATTTTAAAAATTTATCCCTACTCTTTTAAGGGTTTTCAGGTTCCCCCTTTTCTACGCGTATTTTTTTTATTCTTTACATTCGGTTTTTTTCATTAGCGTTTCCGCCTTCAACTTTTTTGACAGTTGGTTTCTTACCCAGACTGAAATTGTATAGCAGTTGTAAGGAGAATCGTCTGGTTAGATATTTCTGTTTCTCCAGAAGTTTGAAGTTTCCGGAGACGATCTCATAATCGCTGCGGTTGGTGTCAAATATGTCGGTAATCAGCACCCTGGCTGTCAGTTTTTTCTTGAAAAAGCTGTTGCTTAGGCCTAGATCGATATAATAGTTGGGTACGAAGACTTGGTTGGAATTATTGTATTTTGACTGGTACAAGGCAGAAACTTCCATTCTCAGGTTCTGATAAAGGGTAATGTTCTGCGTCGTTTTTCCGGAGAAGATTGTTCTTTTGCTTTCGCCAGAATCAAATTTGATGATATTTCTGTAGAGCATCAGGTTATTCACCATGGACCACCATTTGGCTACAGTTACAGGTACGTATAAATTTATCCCGTAATATTTTTGGCTAGACAGGTTCTCCCAGCTATAATTGGCGACGATACCATTTTCACCGTTGTCTTTTAAGTACTGAGCAAATACACCTTCGGTTAGACTGGCAAACAGCGTTAGGTTGTATTTACTCAGGTACAGGTAGGAGAGGTTAAAAGAATTGGTAAACTGGGGTTTCAGGTAAGGATTTCCCGAAATATAGGTGTAATCATCAATCCGCCATTCAAAAGGATTTAAGCTATTGAATGTAGGGCGATCAAGTCTGCGTCCATAATTAAAAGATATTGTGTTGTTGCTGTTCAATTGCCTTTTCAAGAAAAGAGAAGGGAAAAGGTTAAAGTAGTTCCGATTATTGAGCTGCGATGAAGTAACAGAGAATCCCTTTGTATCGGTATGTTCTCCTCTTAAACCAAGCTGTATATTGGTTTTCCCAAATGAGAAGTTATACTGGGCATAAAGTGCAGCGATCTTTTCGGTGTATTTGAACATGTTGCTCCTTGCAGCATCATTGATGAACCCATTATCAGCCAGGTACTCATAAGTAACATTATTAGAAGTATGGGTTGCAGTGTATTTGAGACCAAGTTTCAACTGTCCTGCATTTTTGAAAACCTTTACGTAATTGGCCGCTGCATTGTAGTTTTTAATGCTTACGGGTGCAGCGTTCCTATAGATAGAGTCGAAAAGCGGTACAAACTGTTGATCGCTGTAATGCGAGGCAAAATTTCCTAAACTGTTTCTATCGTTATAGGTATAATCAGCGATTAGGTTAAACGATGATCCCAAAGTATCAAGTTTCCAGTCGTAATTGAGTGACAGTGTATATGTTTTGTTATTAGTTTGTGTTAAAAAGTTTCCATTAATGCGATTGTACCTATTATTAGCAGGGTCGTTTAGCAGGGCATCAGATAAAGAATTTAAGCTGGCCTTATTGAAGTTGCCGTTAAACTCAAGACCTATATACTGATCTTTGGATAGGTTATAGGCCGCTCCTGTGCGGAAATTATGGGCATTGCTGCTGCTTGTTGTATTGATGTTAGTTTGGTAATCCAGATCGGCCTGTGAACGGATATCATGAAGCTCGGCTGTGGTTTTTTTCTTTGTGAAATTGTAGCTGCCATAGAGCTGGAGATTCTTATAGCCATAGTTCAATTGGGCAGAAGTATTGTAAGATGGCATTTTTGGGGTGGTTGCCCCTAAACCAATGTTCCCGTCCAGGCCACCAGTACGCTGTTTTTTTAGAATCACATTAATCAGTCCACCACCACCCTCAGCTTCAAACTCCGCACCTGGGTTAGGGATGACTTCTATAGATTCGACATCTTCTGAACGCAAATTGGTCAGGTAATTCTGCACCTGTTCTCCGCTTAAACGAAGGAGACGTCCATTAACCATGATTTTTGTAGCCGTATTCCCATTGATACTGATGGCATTGCCAGTCGTAACTACACCCGGGGCATAATTCAATAATTCAAAGGTACCTCGACCACTGCTGAGTATACTTTCGGAAACATTGAGCACATAACGGTCGATTTTTCGGCTGATCATCGGCTTCCGGGAGGTCACCGTTACTTCTGCCAATATTTTTGCATCAGGTTCCATCACAATGCTTTTGAGATCCATGTTCCCGGTTACTGAGATGTTTCTGCTTTGGGATTTATAACCCACCATGCTGATGAGCAAGATATAACTGCCTGGTGCAACTGATAGTTTAAAGATCCCTTTTTCGTCACTGAGCGCTCCTTTTAGAGGCTTGCTGTCGCCATTTGATTGAAGGAGAGCAACAGAGGTAAATGGGAACGTTTCAGACCGTTCATCAAGAATCACCCCGGTCAGTAGGAATTGCTCCTGCGCCTTAGCCAAAAATACATTAACGCATAGGAACAACAGAATTAGCACTGGCTTCAGTTTCATACCGTTGGTATATGCGGCTTTATAGTTGTGTGAAATCATATTCCGAAAGTATAATAATGAATAGCTACGGAAAATTATTTTAGACTAAGGTGTTTCGTTTTTCGACGAAGTACAGGATATTGGCCCCTTTGAACGGATTTTATCCTTTCGGAGCAGCTGGACAGCAGATTAGCCTTATTTTCCTCTTTCCGTCGAAAATAAGATTGACTTCGTCTAATAAAATGGTGTCTGGCCCTCAGTTATGATAGATTTATATCAAATTAATGTTCTGCTGATGGATTAGAAAGCTGCTTGCAGAACCAGATATGACGTAAAGAATAAACTATGAAAAACTTAAAGAGTTGGTTCCTGAAAGAAAAGAAGAGTATCAGCGATTGTGCAGATTTCGAGATGGATGAAGTTCAGTCTGATCAGTTTTTTGGTGGTTTTAAAGAATATATGCCGCCAATATATGAGCATGAGAGTGCTGTGAAATCAACCGTTAAAGTGTCAGATCTTTTTTCTGCACAGGCTGAAAACAAATAAAACAATATAGTTATGTCAAAGAAAAAAGATCAAACCAGTAAAAAGGAAGAAACCATCATCAATAGCGAAGCAAAGCTCAAGGCATTCGGGATCATTAAAGATACCGAAGACGATGATATCGAAATTGACGGGGAGCAGGCCACCGGTGGAAAAGGAGAAACTGCAGAAACACACTGGCCTACTACAACTTCTTGACCAATTAAGCATTTTATGTTATGGCTTTTTTAGACAAAAAATTCAAATTTTATCGGCAGTTGGATTACATGGATTGCGGACCGACCTGTTTAAAGATGGTCTCTGCTTTTTATGGAAAGGATTATTCTCTGGATTTTCTGCGGGCGAACTCTTATATCACAAAAAACGGGGTAAGCCTGCTAGGCTTAAGTGAAGCGGCAGAGAAGATCGGCTTCAAAACAATGGTGGCCAAGATCAGCTATAAGCAGCTGACTGAGCAGGTGCCATTGCCTTGCGTTTTACATTGGAATCAGGAGCATTTTGTGGTGCTATATGATATAGAAAAAAAGTCGATATTTAGAAATGTAGAAAAGTTAGTGCTAGGAGACCCAGGACATAACCTGGTTAAAGTGGAACGAGAGGTATTCGAAAAATGCTGGATCAGTGCTGCTAACGACAAGGGTGTGGTGCTTCTGATGGAACCTACGCCTGATTTTTACCGGGATAGCCATGAAGAGCGTAAGAATAAAATGGGCTTCGGCTTTTTATTCGATTACGTGAAACCCTATAAACGCTACTTTCTCCAGATATTTTTGGGTATGTTCCTGGGTAGCCTCATCAGTATGTGTTTCCCCTTCCTGACGCAGAGCCTGGTAGATTTTGGGGTGAACCGTAAAAACCTGAGTTTTATTCACCTGATCCTGCTGTCACAGCTACTGCTATTCATAGGTAGTATTGCGGTAGATCTCATTCGAAACTGGATTTTACTCCATGTAAGTACCAGGATCAGTATTACGATTATTTCCAATTTCCTGGTCAAACTGATGAAGCTGCCGATCAATTTTTTCGAGTCGAAGAATGTAGGCGATATCACACAGCGGATCAATGACCATCACCGTATTGAAACTTTCCTGACTGGATCAACATTGAGCACACTTTTTTCTGTGATTAACCTCATCGTATTTTCCTTTGTCTTGGCCATCTATAATGTGCAGTTGCTGCTGATCTTTGGGATTGGCAGTATCCTTTCCGTGCTATGGATCTCCATCTTCCTCAGGAAAAGAAAAGACATCGACTACACCCGTTTTCAGCGGTCGCGGGAAAATCAAAACAGCCTGTACGAGATCATCACCGGAATGCAGGAGATTAAACTGTATAACAGTCAGCGGGCAAGACGGTGGGAATGGGAACGGATACAGGCCAAGCTTTTTAAGGTAAACATCAAAAGCCTTGCACTCGATCAATATCAGGAAATAGGCTCGTCATTTTTTACCCAGCTTAAGAATATCATTATTTCTTATTCTGCTGCCGTATTGGTGATTAACCAGGAGATCTCTCTTGGAGTGATGCTGAGTATCTCTTATATTGTAGGTCAAATGAATGGCCCTCTCGCACAGATCATCCAGTTTATACGTAGTATCCAAGATGCCAAGATCAGTATGGACCGCCTGGGCGAGATACACAATAAAAGAGAAGAAGAATCAAGTGAAGACCTGGTGGGTGCTAACGAAAACCCGACGGAACGCATGGGGAATGACATAGATGCAGATGGCATTTATTTTAACCACAGCCACTTTTTAAATAGTATCAAATCGGTATCAGGCGAAGGCATTACCATCTCCAATTTATCCTTTCGATATGGCTCTCCAAAAAGCAGTCTGGTGCTCAAAGATATCAGCATGCACATTCCCAAAGGAAAAATCACTGCTATAGTGGGATCTAGCGGAAGCGGTAAAACTACACTCATGAAACTGCTGCTGAAGTTCTATCCACCCTCCGAAGGAAATATCCTGGTTGATGGCATCAACTTAAACGATGTGTCTGCTCAGTTATGGAGGAACAACTGCGGTACGGTGATGCAGGATGGTTATATATTTTCGGATTCTATTGCCAGGAATATCGCCGTTGATGGAGAGCGCATTCAGGAAGAACGGTTATATGATGCCATTAAGGTGGCGAATATCCAGGATTATATCGCAAAGCTGCCATTGGGTTTTACTACCAGAATCGGGAACACAGGATCCGGCTTAAGCGGTGGACAGAAGCAGCGTATTTTTATTGCAAGAGCCGTTTATAAGGATGCAAAATACCTGTTCTTCGACGAAGCGACCAGTGCCCTGGATTCTAATAATGAAAAGGTCATCATGGAAAATCTCGACCAGTTTTACCAGGGTAAGACTGTGCTGATCATTGCACACCGTCTGAGCACCGTTAAGAGTGCGGATCAGATCATTGTGATGAAAGATGGGGAAATTGTTGAGCAGGGAAATCATTATGAATTGGCTGCTCAAAGAGGATACTATTATGAGTTAGTAAAAAACCAGCTCGAATTAGGAGCTGTTTAAAAATAAAATGATATGCCACACAATCAACAGCCATTAGAAATACGAAGTAATGAAATGGAGGAAATCATTGGGCAGGTTCCTCATTGGATTGTCCGCTGGGGCATATGCGTGCTGTTCAGCGTAGCCATCATTGGTATAGTGATCATCCGTTATGTGCGTTATCCGGATATTATCGCTGCAAAAGTTCTGTTGCAGGCAAAACAGCAGCCCGGAAAAGTGACCGTCAGGCGCGTAGATGCAAGTCAGGAATTTAAACTGCTGGTAGGCGAGGGTCAAATGGTGGTTAAAGGAGATACCCTGCTGGTACGAAGTGATACAAAAACTGGGTTGAAGTACCCTGTGATTACCCCAATGGCCGGAAAGATCTATATTTCAAATGGCATTGACAATAAGAATACGCTGGACTATGTAATATGGGTAGTACCCAAAACTTCAAGTTTCGACATTAAGATCAATTATGGTAGTAAAGGAGCAGGCAATGTGAGAGTGGGACAGCAGGTAAAGATCGACCTGTATGACTATCCAAATAACCAGTATGGCTTTTTGGAGGGCACCATTTCCTCCATCTTACCGGTGCAGTTAAATGATCTGCACCAGGGTTATGTGAAACTCGCCAGTGCCAAGCTCATTACTTCTAACCGTACAGAACTGCCGATCTTACCAACGATGCAAGGGGATGGTGAGATCTTGTTGAATGACAGAAGCATATTCGAGCGGATCTTTGGAAGTTTATTATAAAATTGATGTATAAAAATTTTGGAAAAGTAATTGTAAGAACCCCGTTATTGAGTTATGAGGATCTGATCAAAAAGGAAGATCAGCAAGGTTTTGATTTTAACCGGCTTATTGCGGTTAAATTGAATGATCCCTGCTTTATGGAAACCCTTTACTGGGCCTCTCCCGATATTTACCATTTGTCCTTACAATATAAACAAGGTTTATTGAAGGCTGGAAAGAAGGAAAGTAAGTTCCTCCATGCGCTAAAGAAATATATCATCAGAGCCGGCAGCAGGGCAACCCCTTATGGCTTGTTTGCCGGATGTGCGGTCGCGGATATCATTGATGGGAATGCTTCGGTTTCATACAGCAGTACCATCCCAATGGCTCCGGAAAGAAAAGTAAGGCTGGATATGAGGGTGCTGGGACAACTGGTTGACCATATCAAACTTGACGAAGCTGTTATTCCCCACCTCCATTATCGTGCTAATTCTTCTTTATATCAGGTTCAGGGCAGTTATCGCTACCTCGAATATCTACTTAAAAATGGACAAAGGGAATATCAGCTGAGTTCAATTGAAAGGACGGAGGTATTGGACGATATTTTGCAGGCATGTCAGCTGGAGATGAGGAGCAGGGAAGATATTTTTGCCCTGATTGGAGAGGTGGCCAGCCAACAGGAGAAATATGATTTTGTACAGGAACTCATTCAAAGCCAGTTTTTAGTTGCAGAAATTGAATTGGGCGTAACAGAAAAAGACCAGCTGCTAAAACTCAGTACTTTCTTTAATCCCTTGGCATTAAAGGAGCCAAGCTGCCGCAAATACCTGGAGCTCATCATTGCGCTGACAAACATGATCACTGAATTTGAGGCTGTGGAGCTGGGGTCACTGCCCTTTGAAAAGATCGCCTGGCTAAGCGAACAGCTGGCAAGCCTGGGTATTGAAGTAGAGGGGGAGGTGTTCCTGCAGGCCGACCTGTTCAGACCTGAAACCTCAGGTGTTCCTGTCAGCAGCGAGATCGTTGCAGAACTGCTGGAAGCGACCAGAGTACTGAGTCTGTTTACCTCAAAGAGCAGCGTGCATGAACAAAGACTCAAAGAGTTCAAAAAGACTTTTATAGAGAAGTACGAAACCCAGGAAATTCCCTTCGCTGAAGTGAGTGACATGGAAATGGGGATTGGTTTTCCGGTTTCCCAGCCCATTGGGAATGTTGCACATCATCCATATATGGAGGAGGTTAAGCCACTTTCAAGCTTGCAGAAATCAGAGCCGACTCAAAAATGGCACGAGTTTTTGCAGCACAAGGCAGGTCAGATTAGACGGTCCGATCGGAAAGGTATAGTGCTCCGCTCAAATGAACTTTCGGCTTTCTCGGATAAGATGGATCAGTTGTCTGGTACAATGTCCATCCTTTTCTCTAGCTTACCAGATGGAAAACTGTTATGGAACAGTGCTGGCGGTGCAACGGCAAATAGTTTAATTGGTCGTTTTGCTTATTTAAATGAAGACATTGAAGCGCTATGCAAAAAGATCGCAGAGGAGGACAGCCGTTTGTCTGGAGATGCTATTCTGGCAGAAATTGTACATTTACCAGAAGGAAAGGTCGGCAATGTAATACGCAGGTTGAATTTAAACCACTTTGAGATTCCTTTTCTGTCAGAACCCGGACTTGACGCTGATCATGTGATTCCAATTAACGACCTGATGATTTCCGTTCAATACGATCAGGTGGTGCTGCGGTCTAAAAGTCTGAATAAGAGAGTAATTCCGCGCCTGTCATGTGCCCATAATTATACAGGCAGCGACCTTTCTGCTTATCAGCTCTTGTGTGCTTTACAGCATCAGGGTAAAACAGGTATAAACATCAGTTTGGGGCATTGGTCAAAAGGGAGGAAGTTTTTTCCGAGGATAACTTATGGAAGTGTGATCCTGGCACTAGCCTCCTGGCATTTTAAGCCTGAAGACTATGGAGCAGTACTCCTTCAGGATAATCCCGCAGCAGCACTGAGGAACTTTCTTCAAAGCTGGGATTTGCCGCGTTTCTTTGCCCTAACTGAGGGGGATAATGAACTTTTCTTTGACCTGAATGAGGATAGTTACCTGGAAATACTAATTGTTGAGCTGAAGAAAAATAGACCTCTGAGGTTTATAGAATGGTTACACTTTGATGCCCGGGATCAGCAAAAGCGATGGGTAAACCAATATGTGTTGCCTTTATATAAAATAAGTGACAAGGATGAAAATCATCCTGATTTGGCCGACTTTGAAACCGCCACTTCTGTTAAGCGTAGTTTTCCGCCTGGAAGTGAGTGGATCTATTTTAAGTTTTACTGTGGTGCCCACCTGTCGGACGAGATTCTGGAAGGACTAATCCGGCCAGTTTCTGAATACTTGCTTAGCCGGCAGCTGTCCGATCAGTTCTTTTTCATTCGTTATAATGATCCGAATTATCATATCCGTTACCGGATCCATCTGAATAACTATCAAAAGAATGATTTCGCTGAAGTGATCGAATATATCAATCAAGCGTTGGAACCTTATCTTGTGAACCGTACGATCTGGAAGGTGCAGCTGGATACCTATCAGCGTGAATTGGAGCGGTACGGGCCATCGAATATTGTGACTACTGAATACCTATTCTTCGAGGACAGTCAGCTATACCTGCAGCTGCTGGCTGCCGGGACATTCCTGCAATATGAGCACATTCGGTTATTTGCTGCGCTGAAGAATATAGACAGCTGGCTGGAATTGTTTGACCTGGATCTCCACGAAAAAATGCTTTTTACGGAGCAAATGGCAAATGTTTTTCTGAAGGAGTTCGGCAATGAATGCAAGATTAAGATCGCCCAACAGTACCGGGAATTAAGAATGGAAATCAATCAGTATATGCAGGGATCAGAAATTAATGAACTGTTTCTTGGCCGTGGCCTTAAAAAATCGGATCTTTCAAGAGAGAACCTGGCGAGTTATATTCATATGAGTATCAACCGATGGTTCAAAACAGAGCAACGCCTGATGGAATATTATGTCTATTCTTTTTGTGCAAAATATTATAAAACGAGGACTAACCACAGTTTAGTGTAAAATGAATAAGGGCAGCAAATGAGTAGCAACAACGCTAAATTTTCTATTTATCCCAACCGGCAATCAAGAATTGCAATGCATTTTCTATTGTGGACTCTGGTGTTCTCCTTGCTTCTGGTGATTTGCAAAAGCTTGTTTGGGGTAGAATATATTTCCTATACTGTGCTGATCTACACCTTTCTAGTGGTATTGGTGATTATCTGTAACCATTATTTTCTTTCTTATTTTACGCTGCCCCTGCTGGAGAAGAAACCATGGATCGTGCCTTTACACCTGCTGATCGTCTATATTTTCTCTTCTATTTTCACCATAATGCCTCTGGAATTCCTGGCTAAGACATTTCCTGAGATGAAGCTTTTAAAGAGACAAAGCGAGTTGTACTATGTCCACAATATCTGGGATGTGTTCAGCTATAGGGCTTTTTTATGGTTTGTATCTTTAGTCCTGTTCTATAATATTCTGGCCTTTTTCTTGAAATTCGCGAAGAATTATTATGAAACCAACCAAGATAGATTAGCCCTGATCAGGGAAAAGAATGTAATGGAGGTTAATTTTCTGCGTTCTCAAATTCAACCTCATTTTTTGTTCAATACCCTCAATAACATCTATGGTCTGGTCATTGAAAACGAAAAGGCGAGTCAGTCTATCATCAAACTTTCTGACCTGCTCCGGTTTTCCTTGTATGAAAGTAGTAAAGGAACCGTTACGCTGGAAAGAGAAGTATCATTCCTGACAGACTATATCAATCTGGAGCAGATGAGGCATAAGGATGAAAGAGTGAAAATTGATTATAATTTTGATCATATAGCTGATAAGCAGCAGAAAATCAAACCGCTTCTAATCGTTAATTTTATTGAAAATGCATTTAAACATGGGATAAATGCAAATGTAAATTATTCATGGGTGAAAATTGTTTTGAGATCCGAGCAGAATGTCGTAACTTTTACAATAGAAAATAACAAACCAATAAATTCCGTTGTTAAGGTCATAAAAGAAATAGGTGTCGGTCTTGCTAATGTAAGAAGAAGATTGGACCTGGAATACCCAGGACGTTACGACCTGAGCATTAAGGATACGATGGAGATCTATGAAGTAAAATTAACACTCAGAATCGATGATTGAACAGATGAACGTTATTATAGTAGATGATGAGCCTATCGCACAGGACATCATCGAGAAATTCGTTGGGATGGTTCCCTATTTAAAGCTGGTAAAGAAATGTGATAATGCCATCGAAGCACTGACTGATATCAAAATAATGAAGCCGGATCTTGTGTTTTTAGACGTGCAGATGCCGGAGATGACTGGACTCGAAATGCTTAAAATATTGAAGAACCAGCATGCTTGCATCGTATTGACCACTGCATACCCGCATTTTGCAATCGAAGGGTTTAATATGGATGTCATCGATTACCTGTTAAAACCAATTCCATTTGAGCGATTTCTGAAAGCGGCCAATAAAAGCTTCGATTATTTTAAGTTGATTAAAGGCTCCGCTGCCTTTGAATCTGATGTGTTGACAAAGAACCACCCTGCAGGAGATACCAGAAACCATATTTTCGTGAAAGAAGGGAAGAAACTGGTACAGCTCTGTGTGGAAGACATTGTGATGGTAAAGGCGCTGAAGGATTATATGGAGATCTTCTTAAAAGAGCGCAAGGTAATTGTCCATATCACCATGTCCAGGCTGGAAGCTATCTTGGTTCCTCCTCAGTTTATCAGGGTGAACAGATCATGTATCGTCAGAAGAACTGCGATCAGATCTATTCAGGACATGCACCTGGAGACTGAGCTCAAACTGGATGAACGTATTGTTATCGGGAATACCTACTGGGAAATGTTGAAGTCTGAATTTAAAGAGCAATTTTAAATTAGGTGTAAAATGCTGATGGACAACAGCGATTTTAGTAATTATGTCGAATATATGGCATGTTTCGTCTAAGTTTTAAGGTTCTTATTCTTGGAATTTCTAATTTAAATAGAAATTAATCGTAATTATATGGGAAATGTTAAATTAGTAATCAAAAAACAAATTGTTTTCAAACCTGCCAAGCAAATTGCTGGTGCAAAGTCCAATAAAAATGCTTCGACAACTACCTTGTTTACGACAACCGAAATTATTGGGGCTTAACAGATTTAAAAGAGAATGCCCTTGTATATTCGTTTACAGGGGCTTTTTTTTAACTCCAGGTACTCACCGAATGCGACAAAAAAATATGGAAATATAGGTGTATTTCAGCTGCTCCCTGAAAACAGAAAAGCCTGAAATCTTGCGATTCCAGGCTTTCGGCATGGTTTTGATGACCATTTCAGCGGAGAGTGGGGGATTCGAACCCGCGGACCCTTTGACAAGTCAACAGTTTTCAAGACTGCCGCAATCGACCACTCTGCCAACTCTCCGGCACAAAAGTACGAACTCCAGTCGGTTCTGCAAATTATGATTCACTTTATTTGATGAAGTATTGGTAAAGCGCTAAAAATGAGAAGATTTATTTTTGATCTTTTGACTATCTTAAGCAAAAAGGGTTGCTCTAATGCGCCGATCCTAGGCTTTTATTGTTTCTATGCCCTTATTTGGGTTCTTTTTCTTAGAAACTATATGTGATTTTTGCTACGATACAGCATAACAGGCATTCAATGGAAATAATATCTTTAAATGTCTCTATAAACACGCTCAGTTTAGGCGATATGCTTAGATCTTTTTTGTTGTCAGTTACTTTAATATTTTTAGGCTCGATATTTTCCGGAAAAATATATGCTCAAGTTCTCCCTGCTATTTTCTTGCATACAGATAAAGGCGCTTATTTTCCTGGAGAGCCCATTTGGTTTAAGGGCTATGTTATAAATGAGGGCATATTAGATCAATCAGTTAGGAATTTATATATTGATTGGGGAAATACCCAGGGCTCAATTTTGGAACATAACGTCTACCTGGTTGCAAAGGGCATTACTCCATCTCAGTTTGTAATTCCATCAAACTATGCTGAGTCTGAGCTCAACCTTAATGCTTATACGACTCTAATTGCTAAAAATAGGGAAATGGGCTATTTTAAAACGCTGCCAATTTTGCAACAAAGTGCAAGAACACGAGCAGCTGTACTGGCTAATTATTTTCTATCTTTTATCCAGAAGGTGGGGTGTATTTAAAAGGTGTTGTGAATAAATTAATTCTTCGTACTTATGATCAAAGTGGACGTTCAGTTGAGCTGAAGTACACAAAGATGGCGCAAAACTAAGTGTTTTGGATGGCAGAGATACAGTGAATGTTTCTTTATTGACTGCTATAGGACATCCAGATCAGCAAGCTGGAGAAGCAAAAGCATATACAATTGAAGGCAGGATAAACCGCCGACAGCCTTTCCGGCAGGAATTTAATTTAACCTCCGGAGAACGAAGTAGTTTAAAACTGCTTAAGGACAACGTTGAAGCTACATTAAGAGAAGTCAATATTAAAAAAAGACGAAACTTTCAGTTGGAGAGAATGGATAGAAAGCTCGTTAAAGGCTGACCAGCACTGGAAAGTTCGTTTACTATCAAAAATTGATAAAAAAGAGGAACTGTCCCGCTAAATAAAAGTTAAGTTGCTGTTTTTTATTTTGATAAATAAAAAGTAGTATGAAAAATGTTACATTAGTTGAGGGGGATTGATTAACATGTTATTGTATAATAAGCATTCAGATTCAGAGCTCATGGCTTTGTTGAGGTTGGGCAATAGGGCTGCCTATACCGAAATCTATAAAAGATATACCGGAATTTTATATAGCCATGCTTATGCTAAACTTCAGGATCGTGAGGAAGCCAGAGATGCAATTCAGGAGTTATTTACAGTATTATGGGTTAAACGACAAGAAATTGCAATTGATACCAACCTGGCAGGATACCTCTATTCTGCCGTTAGAAATAGGGTTTTGAATACCATTTCTCATAAACGTGTAGCCTCCATTTATGTTTCCCAACAGGAGATCAATAGCAATGAGTTTGTATCGGCAACAGATCATCTGGTCAGGGAAAAGGAGCTTGCCTCATTGATTGAAAAGGAAATATCATGTCTTCCTTTAAAGATGAGAGAAGTCTTTGAGCTGAGTCGTAAGAATAACCTATCCCGAAAAGAAATAGCATCACAACTGAATCTATCTGAAAAAACAGTGAAGAACCAGATCAATAGTGCTTTGAAAGTTTTAAGGGTCAAAATGGAAAATATCTTTACCGTCTTTCTTTTTTAAATTATTTTTTCTGGTCATCTGGGCCCCCCGGCCGAGTTAACTGTCTTTGTTATAATTAAGTGCTAATCCTTTCCCTATGCAAAGTGCCAAACTAAAAGAACTGGTCAGTAAGTACCTCGCGAATGAATGTACAGAAGAAGAAAAAGCTTTTGTAGAGCGCTGGTATGTGAAATATGACCCCGGTAATGCTAAACAATTAACGGAAGCTGAATTGGAGGCCGATATACATGGCATCGAGGGTACATTGGAACATTTGGTTCAGGAACCGAATCGTTTGATGCTATGGTATCGTATATCAGCTGCTGCCCTGGTGGTATTCAGCTTATCGGTTCTGTTTTATTTTTACCGTCCCGACAAGAAAATTGAAAAATATGCACAAAGCACAGAAACAGAGATAAAACCTGGTGGTGATAAAGCGATGCTCACCCTTTCTGATGGTTCTAAGATTAGCTTAACAGATATCAAAAGCGGAGAAATAGCCGTTCAATCCGGACTGCGGATTTCTAAATCTGAAGACGGACAAATTGTATATACTTCTGAACCAAAACTAAAGTCTAACCAACAAGAGGAAAGCACAGCATACAATATTATAGAAACACCAAGTGCAGGAAAATTCCAGATCGTATTGCCTGATGGCAGTCTAGTTTGGTTAGATGCAGAATCCTCTTTAAAATACCCGGTAGTTTTTGCAGGTAATGAACGTAAGGTAGAATTAACCGGTCAGGCCTATTTTGAAGTCGCAAAAAGCAAAGGGAAATCTTTTAAAGTATGGAGTAAGAATCAGGAAGTGGAGGTTTTGGGGACACATTTTAATGTGAATGCTTATGCCGATCAATCCGCTACGATCACCACCTTGTTAGAAGGTAGTATTAAGCTGAATTCAAAAAACACAAAAACCTCAAAGCTGTTAAAGCCTGGACAACAAGGGGTATTAACAGGAAATGGTATTGATGTGGAAGAGGTGGATGTCTCACAGGCAGTAGGCTGGAAAAATGGTTTCTTCATATTCGAAAAAGAAGAGGTCGCTACTGTACTTCGTCAGCTGGAACGCTGGTATGACGTAGACATCAGCTCCGAAGGATCATTTGATAATATTAAAATAGGAGGAACCATCTCCCGTTCAAAAAGCCTTTCAGAAGTACTAAGGGTACTTCAGCTAACCAGAAAAATTAAATTTAAGATTGAAGGAAGGAGGATTATAGCTATGCCTTAACTCTACTTTGGCTGGTTCATAAATAACCAGGAGCGTTGACGCGCCCCTGGAGTATAGTAATGGGCCGTCTTCTTTAATACATTGTATTTAACAAAGTTATCAACCTAACGAGATAAAGAGGGAACCTGGAAGTTGTTCTCTTTATCCTGAACCCAAACTTACCAAATGTATGAAATTGTACGACTTAAATTCGTATAGGGATTCCTATGTGAAAAATAAAATTCTTTTAACCATGAAACTTTCTCTGGCATTGCTGCTATTGATCATGTTTCAGGTGAATGCTTCTACTCTCGCACAAAAAAAAGTTACCCTTTCAGAGAATAATGTAACCCTTGAAAAGGTGCTGAAGTCGATCACCAAACAAACAGGTTACGACCTGGTGTTTATCGCAACTGATATATCCACCGCTAAACCAGTTTCCATCAACGTGAAAAACGCAGGAATGGAAGATGCGCTGGATTTATGTTTTAAAGATCAGCCTTTTGAATATTCTTTAGATACTAAAACTTTAATTGTTCAGGAAAAAGTAAAAGCCAAACTACAAACGAAACCCCAATTAATAGTAGCAGAACCGATCTCCGGTAGGGTATTGGACGAAACCGGGCAACCTTTACCAGGAGCTTCGGTGAAAGAACAGGGAACCACCAATTCGGCGCAAACCAATAATAAAGGTGAATTTAAGCTCAATGTTGCAGGTCCGGAATCTTCTATTTCTGTTTCCTTTGTTGGTTATATCAGCAAAACCTTAAAAGTAGGTACTCAAAAAGTGTTCAACATTAAATTGGAACCTAATCCAAATCTATTGAAGGATGCCGTAGTAATCGGTTATCAGACGGTATCCCGCCGTACTTCTACCGCTGCGGTATCCACCGTTACCGCAAAAGAAATTGAAAACTTACCTTCCCCAAGTTTTGATCAGTTGTTACAAGGAAAAGTTGCCGGGGTAAACATCCAGAACTATTCTGGTGAACCTGGTAGCAGACCTACCTTCACCGTTCGTGGTAATACGGCAATGAGCAGAACTGTAAGTACCGTGAATGCTTTAAGTAGCCCGCTTTTTATCATTGATGGTGTTCCTGTTTCCTATGATGACATCTCTAGTTTTTCTGATGTTACGCAAACCAATTTTATTGCAGGGATCAATCCAAATGATATCGAAAGTATTGACGTGTTAAAAGATGCGGCTTCAGCCTCTATTTATGGATCCAGAGGTGCAAATGGGGTAGTAGTGGTCAAAACGAAAAGAGGAAAAATTGGGGAGAAACCACAGGTAAATGCGAATTTTTATACCGGTCTTTCCATGCGTGCAAACAGTGAAATCTATTACGTAGGGGCTGAAGAACGCAGGTATAAAATGAATTACCTCACTTCTTTAGGCAACTACGAACAACTGTCTACTCTTCCGCTATTGTTAACAGATAGTTTGAACCCGGCTTTCAATAATAAAACAGACTGGCAGGGACTTTTCTTCCAGACGGCAAAGATCTATAATGCGGATGCTTCGGTATACGGAGGAAGTGAAAATGTAAGCTACCGTCTGAGTGGTAACTACTATAATGAAGAAGGAATCGTGAAAGCAACAGGCTTTAAACGTTATAATCTGGCGGCAAGCATGGGCTATAAAATGACGCCAAAATTGAATGTTGACCTTTCATTCCGTGTGTCGAGAACCGATAGGTCAAGAGGTAGAGGGGTGATTCCAAATCCAAATGCCGATTATACCAATCCTTTGCCCATCAATAGTGGCGCCTTTCCATCCTCCCTGTACCAGTTGAGTCATGCGGATAGCCTTAATTTTATGGGTCAATATGACCTGGCAAAAGATAAAAATATCAATGATGATGTGGCAACCAGTATCACATTGAACTATAATTTTACACCAAGTCTAAAGTTTACGAGTCAGGGTTCCATGTTGCTTTCGAGCTCTACACGTGACCTTTTCAGGCCAAGTGCATTGGATGCTGATGGTGTTTTCTACAGCTACTCGATGAATTCTAAATTGCAGAATTACAACATTGATAATATGTTGATTTATAACCTGAACATTCAGGATAGCCACCACCTTAACTTTTTAATCGGTAACACGGTCAATTATATCAATGTCGGATATACCGGAGTTGGTGGGTTTGGAGTAGGAAATAACTCTATAACTACTGTAAATGCAATTAAACCTGGTGATTTTGATAAGAATTACACCCGTTCCAGTAATAAACAGGCAGGGCTGTTGTCTTTCTTTGGCCGTGTAAACTATGACTATAAATCGAAATACCTGTTTTCTGCATCCTTAAGAAGTGATGCTTCTTCACGCTTCGGTAAGAACAACCGTTGGGCGTATTTCCCGGCAGTTTCTGCGGGTTGGATCTTGTCTGACGAGTCTTTCATGACCAAAACAAAATCATGGCTGAGTATGCTGAAAATCAGGGGTAGTTTTGGTGTCAGTGGTAACTTGCCAGATGATTTCTATGCGCCTTATAACTCTTATCTGGTTGGTGAGGGAAGTCTACAGCCTGGTGGTTCAACTTATACCTATAATGGTACAACCATTATTAACCACAATCCAAATTCCGTTACGCAGGATAACCTGACCTGGGAAAGGGCATTACAGGGGAATATTGGTATCGATGCAGATTTCTTCAACAACAGAATTCAGTTGGTAGCAGATGTGTACAACCGAAATACAAAGGATATTTTCTTCAATCTTAAGCAACCAGTAACCAGTGGTTACGATCAGGTGTTTACCAACTCTGTAGGGGTAAGAAACGTAGGTCTGGAGTTTACCCTTTCCGGCAGAGTGTTTTCACCAGAAAAAAGCTTCCAGTGGAATCCACGTTTGATCATGTCTTTCAATAAAAATCAAATCACTAAACTTCCTGATGGAAACAGAGATATCGTGATTGACTATAATGGTACGACTTATATCCTTTCTAAAGGACGCCCGATTAATGAATTTTATCAGGTGAAATCAAATGGAGTATACTCAACGGCTGCAGATGTGCCTTTTAATCCTAGAACCGGTAACCTCATTACTTATTGGGATGGTTCAGTCATTGCCGGACCAGGTACTTACCGTTGGATCGACCAAAACGGAGATTATGATGTTTGGGATAGAAATGACCTGGTGAGAACCGGAGATCCAAATCCTAAAGTAACCGGTGGTTTCAGTAATACTTTTACTTATAAGAACTTCTCTTTAGAGGTATTTACCTCATTCTCCCTGGGTAGAGATGTTTACAATACCTATGTGGCTTCCCTTTTAACCAATTACAAGCAGATCGGTAATTTCTATGGTCAGGGTTTAATCGACCTGAGTAAGCTTTCGATCTGGCGCAATCCTGGTGATAACGCTGCTTATGCGGATATCAATCCTTACAAGCCTTATTATTACCAATTCAACACCTTCTCTTCTGCCTATATGGAAGATGGAAGTTATGCCCGGATTAAATACATTAACCTGGGATATAGATTCAAACCAGAATGGCTAAAAAGAGCAAGCCTGAGCGCTTTACAGGTTTATGGGATTATTGATAACGTATACACGTTCCAGAAATCAAACCTACCGGATGTAGAGGCTGTAGACGCCCTGGGTATTTATAATGGTAATGGATATCCTTTACCTAGAAAATTCACTTTAGGCGTTAGAGCCACATTTTAATCACCATTAGAATCAATTAGAGATGAATACTAAAAAATCATACGCAGCCATAGCCTTGTTATTCTTGCTGGCTTCAACCATGCTTTTTTCTTCCTGTAAAAAGCTGTTAAATTTTGCTCCCGAAGATGCACCTTATGAAGGTTCCTTCTGGAAAACACAGGATGATGCAGTTTCTGCACTTGCCGGGGTGTATTCTTTGTCCAGACAATCGATGGTCAGGGGAAGCGAGAGTGAAAGAATGTCGCACTTCAGTTATGGAGATCTTTCAACCAATGAATATAATAAGGTAAATGGCCATTTTACATTGAGCTTTCTGGTGGAAGGCGATAAGTATTATGGAACAGGGATAAATATCGGCGATTTTATTGGCCCTTACCTGGAAGACCTTGGCGATTGGCAATCTTACTACAGCACCATCAATATGGCAAATACCGTATTGGATAAAGCGAGCAAAATGCCAAACAATGTTTTTACCGGAAATAGGAAAAATAGTGTGCTTGGTGAGGCTTATTTCTTAAGAGCCTACAATTATTTTTATATGGTAAGAATTTGGGGCGATGTACCATTGGTATTGAAGAACAATCCTGATCCGGTAACCTCAGTAAACCTGCCACGTACTTCGGAAAAAATTGTTCTGGATTCTGTATTGGCTGACCTGGATAAGGCTCAAAAATTACTGAAGTTTACCACCGGAAACGACCGTGCAATTGCTGCGGATAAAGGAGCTGTTTTTGCACTAAAAGCGAATGTATTGCGCTGGCAATATTTTCTTGGGAAAAATACAGACAACAGCCTGCTCACAAAAGCAGTGGCTTCCATAGATTCTATCACCAATTCAGGAAACTATAATCTGGTTCCTGCAACAAAATATAAAGATCTCTACAAAGGAAGATCTGAAGAAGCTATTTTTGAAGTAGCCACAAGTTTAAATCAGGCCGAGTATCAATTGGGAACGGGATTCTTTTATACCACCGCAATGATGCCTTATATCGCCAATAGACTGAGCACGCCTATCATCATCAACAATAACTTTTTAAGCCAGATTTATTACTATGATAATGATGCCCGTATGGCTTATAATTTTGACACCAGGGACGCAAGTAACTGGATCCTGACCAAATACACCGGTCGAAATGGCGAGAATGTCAAGTATAGAAATGCAGGAAACAATACTGATCCTATGGTAGATTGCAATACCCCAATTTTCAGACTAGGAGAACAACTGTTGCTACGTGCAGAATGTAATGAACTACTAGGGAATTATGGACCGGCTGTAACGGATTTAAACGCTGTAAAAGCACGTGCCGGAATTGAACAATATACCGGAAGTAATGCTGATCTAAGAACAGAAATCTTCGAAGAAACCTATAGAGAGGTGGCTTTCGAAGGGCAGTTATGGTATGTAATGATCCGCAACAAGAGGTTACAGGAATATACTGAAGGACGTTTCCCACAAAGTCGTTTTGATCAGGATGGTTGGAAATGGCCAATCTCCAGAACTAATCTTCAGAAGAATCAGCTATTGGTTCAAAATAAATATTGGAATGGAAGAAATTAAGCACATCAACATGAAATTGAAGCACATATTAATAATGGCCTTTGCTGTAGTTGCTATGGCTACCGCCTGTAAGAAGGATAAATATGTCATCGGAGGTAGTTTGCACGATCCACATGTGAACATGACCACCTATGATTACCTGAAAACAAATCGCTTATTTGATACTTTACTGGTCTTGATTGATAAAGCCGGAATGAAAGAGGAGATCAATGGTGATGTGACCTTTTTTGCGCCTACAGATTACTCAATTAAAGCCTTACTGAAAAGAAGAGAGGAGAAATTGCAACAGGATAATAATGATGAGAATTTAAGGTATACTTTAAATGATCTGCCTGTTCCAGAGCTTAGAGATTCTTTACGTTCTCATATTTTTGCAGGTAAAATGACCAGGGAAAGCCTTAGTTTAAATAATAAACTGGTGACCAGTAAATCGAACGAACCATTTGTGGTGAAGCTGATCGAACAGGAAAGTCCAGGTCTGGTTAGTAATAAACCTCAAATTTTATTCCTGATAAAGATAAGAAATGGACTGGATCCGAATCCTACTCCTGAGAATTATCCAACAGAGGATCTGGATTTATATACGTTTGCACAAACGTCAAATATTCAGACCACTACCGGCGTATTACACGTCCTGACGAATACACATAGGTTTTATTGGTAACGAAAAGAAAATAATCTGATGAAGAAATATATATTAATAATGGCGGCCTTGCTGACATCGGTTGCCATCTGGACGGGATGTAAAAAGATTACTGTAGGCTTTTTGAGTGATGACGTTTATTATGTTGGCAGCCCTTTCCAGGTAGAAAAAGGAAAAAATGGCTTCCTGACTTCTGAGCTGAAAGGAGATGGTTCTACAGTGCCATTGAAGATCAAATTGTTAAAGATCAAACGCAAAGGAACAAATGAAAATGCAGATGAATTGTTCCAGGAACAAAAGGTATATGTTTATAAAACAGCCTTTGATCCGGAGGTGCATACGACACTTGAAAAGTTGAATGCGATTAGAGACCTGGTGTCGAAACCACTGTTTGAATTTTTACCAAGCGGTCAGTTTTTGTTTACCTCAGGAACATTAGTGATTCCTACAGGAGCCCAGTATACTTTTGATCTGGAATTGAGTAATGAGAGTGGTAAAAAAACCTATGAGAATATTGGCGAACTGGATTTTGTAGAATCACAGGCTTACTCGATCAACAGAAATAGCGCAACATACCTGCTGGATGGTGGTGCAACTTTCGAATCATTACCTCCAGTAGAGATCAAGGTAACCAAAACAGCAAATACAGGTACGAATGTAGTGGTTAGGTATGTGGATGAGGATGGTGTTCCATTTAATCCGAAAGCTGGTGAACTTATTGTTCGTGGAGACCGACCTACCTTAGACACTTATGCGAAATTTAACCCGGTGATTAAAACAGATACGGAAATGAGCCTCAATTTTGAAATCATTCCTTTCCCGTACAAAACACTCCCAGGATATGGTTCTTTTGATATTTTTTATAGGATTCCAAGTGAGTTCGTGAAAGTAACCAATCCAAAAGCGAGTTATGGTCCGAATGCAAGATTCAATATCAATCCTGCAATTGGTTTCCAAATCAAACAAGAGGGAAATTATCTTGTAGAAGTGAAAATCATGGGTGTAAAAAGAAAGTAACATGCTATGAATAAAAAAAGCTGCCCTCTTGATAACTAGAGGGCAGCCTTTTTTTATTTTAATCGAACAAGGTCAGTGTAACAATTTGTTGGTCCGGTTTGATCAATTCTAGTCCCTTATTGGGATTTTTTTTCGTAGAAACCTTATTCACTTTCTTGCTCACCTGAGTCCTTTTCATCATATGGTCAGGATAGGGTTTACACATTTCTAATAGTTGTTCTACGCTTAGTTTTTTATTCAGCCACCTTAACTCCTCATTTCTGTGAAGGATCACCGGCATCCTTTGTTTATCATGAATTTCTCCAACCGTTTGATTGGCTACCGTAGTCATGATGCCAAAGGTTCTGTACTTTTCCCCGGTTTCCGGATCTACCCATTGACTCCATAATCCTGCAAAGCAAAACGTTTTCCTTTCATTGGTAAAGCGGTAGGGAATCTTGTCGGTATCAGTTACTTTTTGCCATTCATAAAAGCTATCTGCTATAATCAAACAGGTTTTACGATGTTTCATTAATGGGGCATAGGTTTTCTTTTCCATGACTTCCTCACTGCGGATGTTCCATGTGTCATAAGTAAGCACATTGCTACTTGCAGTGTGTGGAACAATCCCGAATGACATCTGTTGAATGATATCCGGCTCATCAGAGGTAATGACCAGTCCGCCATCCGTAATGGCGATATTGGCATCTGGCTCATATGCGCCAACAAGTTGATAGGGGTTGTTTTTTAGGATCTCTTTTTCCTCAGCGGTTAGGGTATATCTTGCACACATAATTTAGGATGGCAAAGCTATCTTATTTCTGCGAAATTGGAAAAAACAGGTTCAAAAATTCCATTGCTATGGCCACTTGCTGGAGTTTAAGTTAAGCAGGCAATTATACCCTCTATGACTTTCTTAGTTTCCCCAGGATCTTTTACAGAAATACAGCGCACACCAGTTGTTCGGGCTGGATGGTCGTTTCCACCTTCAAATAACGCATCCCCAATAAATATCATTTCTTTTATTGGGAGCTGAAGTGTATCCTGAAGCTTATGGATACCATAAGCTTTGTCAATACCTGGCTTGGTAATATCTATAGAAGTTGCACCCCCCATTTGTATTGAAAATTCTGGTAAGGTACGGTCGAGTTCTGCTTTAATCAGCTTTCGTTTACTAAAGTCCGGATCCCAGTTTTTTTTGGCTTCCAGAGGAGCCTGCTGTCCCAAGGCTGAAAAGGTAATCTGACTACCCCGGTCCTCGATTTGCTCCCCCCAGGTTTTTTCTGGTCTGAAGCCTGAAGAAGTTATGGCCTGTTCTAAATTCGAGAGTATGCTTTGTTTTTCTTCATTTGTAAAATCCTCCGAATACAATTTTCGCCAGTTCCCGTTGAATTGGTAATATTTAGTACCACAGGTAGGTAAAATGGACAATTGGGAAAATGGGGTATGTACGGGAAGTCGGGAAAGTACTTGTTTTTCGAATTGAGGCCAGTCGCCACCAGAAATAATAGCCACCTTCACCACCTGAAGTAATTTGTTTAATAGTACACCCATTTCTTCATCAATTGCCGTTTTGCTCTCTGCTAAAGTACCGTCAAGGTCAAAAATGATGAGCTTTTTCATCAGGAACCTGCATTAGATGATGTGTGATTTTTTTCCATTTCCGCATGGTATTCCGCTCTTCGGGCAGCACTGTTACAAGCGGCACGGTGAGCTAAAGATTGCTGTGCTGCCTTGATGTTCTGGTCATTTCCTTTCCATATTTCCAGTGCAGGCTGTTGTATTGCCCTCGAGAATGAAAATGTCAATGGCCAGGGCATTTGTGGGCCATATCTAAGTTGCATCATATTGAGTCGTTCAGTGGCAAGGCAGGGAGATTGGCCACCTGATAAAAAAGCGATCCCACCAACGGCAGCAGGTACCACTTTCATAAAGCTGTGGATCGTTTGCTGGGCGATCGTTTCCGTATTATTCTGATCGGGGCAGGTTAAACCAGGTAAAATCATGTTTGGCTTTAAAATCATGCCTTCCAGGCTGACCTTTTGTTCATATAAAGCATTAAAAACTTCCTTCAGAACATCTTCCGTTACTGCGGCGCAGGTCTGCAGGCTATGAGAACCATCCATCAATACCTCGGGCTCTACAATCGGCACGATTCCAGCCTCCTGACAAATTGCCGCATATCGGGCAAGTGTAAAGGCATTTGCGCTGATGGCAGTCTTTGTAGGAAGATCGGTATCAATATGAATCACCGCCCGCCATTTTGCGAAACGTAAACCCATCTGATAATAATTTGCCATCCGCTCAGTTAAACGATCCAATCCTTCGGTAATGGTTTCCCCTGGAAAAAAGGGTAAGGGGCTGGTACCCTGATCTACTTTTATTCCGGGTATAATGTCTTTTTGTTTCAGGATGGCAAGAAAGGACTGTCCGTCATCTGTTAGTTGCTGGAGTGTTTCCTCAAACAGTATCGCACCACTGATGCTTTCTTCCAGATGTGGTGTAGTGACGATCAGTTGACGGTATTTCCTACGGTATTCTTCCGTTTGTGGAATGCCCAGCGCTTTAAAACGCTTGTTACAGGTGCCTGTGCTTTCGTCCATGGCCAGTAATCCTTTGTCTCCGGTCATGAGCCTTTCGCTGAGATGTTTCAGTTCTTGAGTGTTCATCGTATTATTTTTCTGAAGGTCGGTTATTGGGGTTTGCGCTAAGTTGATGTGTTTCCAGGATCTGCCTGGTGGCTGAAAAGTCCTGATGATGAAAGCTCAGAATGCCCAGTTTTTGAGCGGCTTGTGCAAGCATTAACCGGTCGTCAAAATACAAACATTCCTCAGCAGAGACTTGCGCAATTCCCATGGCCAGGTTAAAAATACCAGGATCGGGTTTCCGCATGCCAACTTCACAGGAAGATATAAAAGCATCAAAACAATCGTGTAAACCGAATTTCTGGATGCGATAATTGTTGATTTCCCGGCCCTCATTGTTGATCGAAATTACCCGGAATCCACAGGTCTTTTTCCATTCTTTTAACCAGGGTAAGAAATCAGGTAGTGCAACTGACTGTGCAAACAGAAAGTCTTTAAAGTCCTGCCTGGAAAAGTCTCTGGGATGATTGAATACCACCGTATCCAGATAGTCATCTAAGCTAATTTTACCAATTTCATAGACGTTAAAGATAAAGTTATGAAGCACCTCCATTTCCTCGTAATTGAGGTTAAATTTAGCTGCTGCTGCCTGTCTGGATTGATGACCCCAACCATTGTTTAATAACACCCCGCCAACATCAAAAAAGAGTACTTTAATTCTGGAGCCTTTCATAATCGATTTTTAATCATAACAATAATCTCAAAAATTGGTTTGCTACTGTAATCAACTATATTCGTCTCTGTTAATTGTTGTATTTTTAAGCTGTAGAGATTTGAGCGCATTTTTTTGATATGGAGTTGAAATCCTTTCTGAGACAGTCTTATCCAATTCCTGACCAGCAAAGCAGAACTGCATTGGTCATTGGAATAGGGATTGGTTTGCTGATGCTTTTATTAAAGCCTTATGGATTGTCAAATGTGGAAGTCCGGCATGATCGGTTATTCCTGGCTGGCTATGGTCTGGTGAGTTTCCTCGTGCTCTTCTTTAACGGTACCGTTGTGATCAGACTTTTTTCTGAAACCAATTGGAACATCATCAGGCAAATTATCTGGAGTTGCTGGTCGGTATTTTGTCTGGGGCTGGCAAATTATGCCTATACGCTCGCTGTCGTTGATGACTTTCCTTTTCGCATCTCTATTTTACTTACTTTTCAGTTGTATACTTTTTTTATCGCTGTGATACCGCTTACAATTTTAGTCCTGATCAGGCAAAACCGACTGCTGCGGCTAAATAAAAATACAGCTGAAGTTCTGAATGAGCAACTCATACCGACCAGGCATTCCGGGCTGCTTCCTGAAATGCTGGAACTTAGTGCCGGTAATAGCAAAGGCCATTTAAGTATTCCTGTAAGAGAGATAGCTTTTATTGAATCTGAAGGCAATTACGTTCAGGTGTACCATTCCAGGAATGGTTCCATCACTCCAACAATGATCCGCAGTAGTATTGCCAAAGTTGAAAATGAAATGATTGGTCTAAATCAATTGATTAAATGTCATCGGGCCTTTATTGTAAACATAGATTTTATTGAGGAGCTGAAGGGAAATGCACAGGGATATCGCCTGCGGATCAAGGGCAGTGATCTCGAAGTTCATGTATCCAGACAGTACACAAAAGTAATCAAAGAGGCCATTAAATCTTGTTTTTCATCACAAAACCATGCAGTTCATCCCTAAGGTTTCAGCAGTTCATTCACAGCGTTTAATATTGTCCTGGGATTTTAAAACTAAGCCATATGGACACGCTATTCAAAACAATTTTAACACTACACATCATCGCCGGAACGATAGGTCTGACTACTGGAACAATCAACATTATTGGTAAAAAAGGGGGTAAAATACACCTGATCATCGGGCGCATATTTTTATATAGTATGCTGTTTGTAAGTGCATCATCATTTGTAATGTCGGTACTCCATCCTAATTATTTCCTGTTTATTGTAGGGGTTTTTACGTTATACATGTTGTCATCCGCAGCAAGGTATCTCCAATTGAAAAATTTGTCTAAAGGGCAACAACCGGCTTTAATCGATTGGCTGCTGACCTATTTTATGTTCCTATTTGGGATTGCTTTCCTGATTTTTGGCCTGGATCATCTGATTCATAAAAATCCTTTCGGAATTGTATTTATTGTTTTTGGTGGGATAGGATTAAGGTTTGTGCGTGCAGATTTTCAAAATTTCAGGGGGAAGTCGAAAGTGGAAAATATCTGGCTGCTGGCACACATCCAAAGGATGACCGGTGCTTACATTGCGACACTCACTGCTTTTTTGGTAGTGAACAACAAGGTCATTCCTGGTATTATCGCCTGGTTACTGCCAACCATCATTGTTCTTCCTTTGATTTTTAAATGGGTAAGAAGGTATAAAATAAAAACAGCTGTTTAAGAATTACACTCTTGATTTTGATTCTGAAGGCCATGATGTCTAAACAGGATAAATTGACCAGACATTATTTGCCTGCTTTAGGACTTAAAAAGAGTAATAAAACAGCGGTGAATTTTAAGAAGCCAGAAAACAATTGAAGAAATATAGTGGTGTTGGTGCCCAGCTGTTGATCCGGCATGGTCAGTAGGGGTAAGGTACTTAAAACAGTTACAAATAATAGCACCCATTTTACCCAGTGTTTCCCGATAAATGCAAAATAACCCAGGGTAATAAACAATAAGGAGGTTTCCAGGCCAATGCCAATTTCGAAATCAGGGTTTTTGTGGCTTTGAAGTATTCCTGCGATTAAATCAATAATAATGGATCCAAAAATGAGGTATGCAGCTAATTTGAAACGCTTGTCGGGGGTGTTTTCCATTTAGAGGGATAAAAAATGGAAAGTTACGATTAAAATCCTTTCGCTCAAATTGAGGAAGAAAAAGATATCATCAGCAAGCACTGAATTCATTCTAAAGACTTCATATTACTTAATTTGGTTTTTATTTTCGATTCGAGTACCTTAATAACAATATCGTTCCTATTGTTGGTGGTAAATTTAGCGGTGTGTTATACAACACGAAGAACTTAAAGTATTCTGTTGTCATCGAAAGTGGTGATTTTGAATTTCGTTATTAGACATTGCTGCCTGCTAATGGGTTATTTCATCTCTAGCAGCTGGCTGACCATTTTACCATTCCACAGATATTTTTCACGTTTCTTGCTTACTTTATAGGTTAATTCTTTCTGATCAGGATCAATAACCTCTCCTTCGGTAATGTCCTTAATAATTAAATCTGAAGCCAGCTTATGTTCCGATGGGAATAACAATTTCTCTTCATAATAGGAAACGCCGGCATCGCTGACACTACTTTTCCCTGGCAGGTCTATAAATTCAGTACCTGTCCAACCTATATAATAGTGATTCGAGGCTATGCCACAGGCCTCAGCTAAAAAGCCAATACGAAAAATGCGCTGTAAACCAATTAGCCCCATGTTATTCAAGATTTTGCCCTCTGTATAAGTCTGACCTCCTTTTTCTGTTAAAAATGTGGTACGGCCAACCAGACGAAGGGAGGGGTCAAGAATCTTGATCTCACAGAGTGCCAGGTTCGCTTCATCATTTGAACGGTTTGGATATTTATTATAACCGTACATCCATAATTGTCCATCCTGATCCCTGCTTGATCCTAATGCCAATAAGCCTAACCAGATAAAGCCAGATCGTTTTTGTTTGCCAATGGTATATTCTACTTTATACCATGGGGCGTAGAAATCCTTAAGAAATGTGTTGTTTAAAGCTTCGCTTTTGATAACCACTTTAGTTCCTGCAGTTAATGAGTCTAGTAATTTACCTTTTAGTCCAGGATAGTCACGTAGGTAGGCAACATCAGCAAAAACGCAGGCCGTATCATTTATCCTTTTATTCCAGATATTAAATTCTTCAGCTACAACATAAGCTGCAGGAGCCTCCTGAGCTCGACCATTAAGGGAGGAGATCGCAATCAATAAACCAACAAATAGATACTTTAACATGGCGCAAAGAAACAAAAAAACACCATGATTTAAAATCAAAATGATCCTTTCTGCTAGCCTGGGATAGATTTTTTGTTGATGATCTTGAAGATCAAAGCCAACTCTATAGCTTACTCTGGAATAAATCCAAGATATATCCAGAAGTTATTCTTCCTTTTAATTAAATTTAAAAAAAGGTCGTGCATATGAACAAAGTTTTTTTTCTAATCATCATCAGTTTGATGTTATGGAATATCAAACCTGTGGGGGCCTGTACCATTTTTTCCTGTGCCAGGGCTGGAGAAGTATTGGTTGCAGCCAATGAAGACGACAGTACTCCATTTACCAGGATATGGTACAATCCTGCTACAAAAGATCGTTATGGATCGGTTTGCTTTGGTGCACCTGACATGCAGGTGGCTTCTGCTATGAATGAATATGGATTATTCTTTGACTTTGCTGCAGATAACTATGATCTTAATAAATTAAAACTAGATCATCCCTTTGACGGATTCCTGATGTGGGAGGTCCTGGGCAAATGTAAAAACGTAAAAGAGGCGCTGAATATCATCAGAAAATACGATTATAATAGCCCTTCACAGGTATTGATTGCCGATAAAGAAGGAAACTCAGTATTGGTCAATCCAAAGGGTATTATTGAAAAAGCCGGTGATTTCCAGGTGAATAGCAATTGTAATATTCTCAACGGAGCAATAGCCTGCAGAAGACCTGAAATTGCAGAGCAGGCATTATCTGGTTCTAAGGAGAATTCTATTGATTTCCTAAAAGGGGTTTTAGATCAGACGCATCAGGAAGAAGAAAAGCTAAGTACATTATATTCTACGATCTGCGATTTAAAAAGAGGTGTGATTTACGTTTATTTATTCCATAACTACCGTACCCCTTACAAAATAGACCTGAAAGCGGAATTGAAAAAGGGTTACCGTATAGAAAATTTGGAAGATCATTTTAAGCCGGGTTATGCCTACGAACAGTTTTCAAAAAATCACAGTCTGTATCTTAAAGAATCCATTATTAATGAAATGACAAAAAATGGGGTAGGGATAACGACCGATCAATATCTTGCACAATGTAAGGCTTCCAAAGCTGAAAATCCAAAGTTAGATGCCGCTTTGTTAGAAGTCGCGCTGCAATTGATTAAATACTGTTGGAACAAGGAAAGCAATGGTGGGATGTGGGATTATTGGTTTAATTTACCTTCTGGATATCGGGTACAGCAACTCAACGATGAGCGCCTGGAATCAGCAAAAAAACTATTGACTTATCTGTCTGAAAATGATCAGAAAGATGCTCAGCTTCGCAGTTTTATTTTTGAGATGCTGGCGTATGTTAACCTTTTACAAGGAGATCATAGTGTTGCCAAAGCAATTTATGAAAAGGCCATTGCAAATCCTGAACAGGCATATCAGGTGACCTTGATCAGAGCAAAGGAAATGATAAACAGGATGCCTAAATAAGGTCCTGATAAAATCTGATTTTGCAAAGAAGCCCTTTGTCTTAAAAGACAGAGGGCTTCTAATTATAATTTTGGTTTATAAACCAGGCTATACCTTTCAGGGCTTGCTTATTTAAAAATGCTGTTTAATGAATCCTGCACTTTAAGCGTGTCTTCCGTTATTGTTTTTTTGATTGCCTCATTAAAGGAAGGCTCAAACTCTGCGTTGATTGAAATCTTATCTTCCTCATCCAGAATAGTTAGCTCAAATAGATTACTTCCAAACTTAAACCTGCTTTTAATTCTGGTTGGTGCTTTTTCTATGATTCTGATCAATTCGTAACTATTGCTAATCTGGTCAAAAGCATCCTTTGCAGATTGGAAGATGATTTGTGTAGCTACATTTAAATCATTGATGATTACTGTTGCATTTTGTAGTGCAGTTTTTAACTCCCCCTTAGTGCCATCATGTAAATGCTTTAGATCTGGTAGAAGATCCTCACTGAAGATGATGTCCTTTGGATCCTGAATAAGAATAATTGCAGAATTATTGTCGCTGTCAAGTTGTTGTTCTAAAATGATGAAAGCATTGCCATCTTTAAGGTTTACCGTACTTTCTGAAGTATAATCAATTTTGATATCGCTGATCACATTTTTAATGATGTTTACAACGTGTCCCAGCACTGGATGTGGAGTGATATTGTTCATTAGTCTAAATTTTTTGCAAAGGTAAGGCTTGCTAACCTTCGTTTATATGGCGAAAAGAAAAAAAAACAGAATTTTTGTGGAAATGCTTCATTTTTACGTACTTGTTTTTTCTCTAGAAGATGATCTATCCTGATTAATGTCTTCTTTTCCAAAAGGGAGCATTGTGCCAGCGCATTTCTCCGCGATAATACAGTTTTTTATGTTTCAGGTATTGTTCCCAGATTCGATCGGATTGTTGGATGTACTGAGTTTGGATTTCTTTTAGACTTTCGGATTTTAAAAGTCCGGATGGATCAGTCTCAGCTAATAGATCTGTCAACTGTACTGCCGATGCCATGGCATTAAACATGCCTTGTGAGGAGAGGGGATCAAAACTCATGGCCGCATCCCCAAGTGCCAGCCAACGTTCACCGGCTACCTGGTTCAGGCGCGTTGAATTGGCAGATACAGTTTGAGGAAAACCAATCTCGTTGGAACTACATTTGATAAGTTTCGCCATTTCCCGGTTGCTCTGTGCCAGTCTGATGAATTTGTCTCTATGTTTTATATGGTTTCGATCAATCAGGTCGGGGTCGGTCTGTAAAGCCAGAATTCTTTTGCCATTTGGTAGCGGAGAACTGTACCACCATCCGATTTCAGTCGCTGAAATGGTGCTCATTTTATTGATATCCAGATTAGGTAGAGTAATATAGCAACTCATTAATTTATCATATTGCATTCGCTCAATGCCTATTTTTCTTGCAAAATGGGATTGTCGGCCGGTTGCATCAATGACCAGTTTAGCGCTCAGTTGTACGCAAGAATCATCAGGTACTTTATATTTAGCATCTATTAAGTCTTTATTCTTTGAAGTGCTGGTTTCAGGTATACTGGTACAGATAGACCATTGTTGATTTTCAAAATGCACAGTTTGTAATTTGGCAGGCCAGATGCAATGTACACCCTGCTGCTGTGCCATCTTTCTTAAATAAATTTCAAACGCCTGACGATCCAGATGCCAGCCAAAACCATCAGGATTACGCAAAAGATCTACAATATTTGCATGTTCATTACCCCAATAGGATTGTGTGCCAATGTGTTTGAGGTGCTGACTTTGGGTTGCATCCGGTTGAGGGTTGTCCAAACCCTCCAATAAATCAAAGCGGTTTAAGATTCGTCTGCTGGCTGGGGGCAAACATTCTCCTATCCGCGGGACCGGAGAGGCCCTTTGATCAATTAACAGTACCTTGTATGATTTCGCAAGCGCGATGGCGGCGGTGCAACCCGCTACACCACCGCCAATAATCGCGATATCTATTGTTTTGTTCAATGTTTTAATCATTAAAAATTTGACGCTTTTAAACCTATCTAGGAATGAATCTGGAGAAGCGACTGCTTTTTTCGGTTACACCAGTACTTCCTCCAGTGGCCTGCTGTTTCAACAGAAGTGGTTTTTCAGATTTAGGTGCTTTAGACGACAATAGCGTTAAGAGCTTCTGAACAGCCGGACTAGTTTTGAAATCTTCTGTGAGCTCTGATTCCACGAGTTTAATTAAACTGGCTTTTGTACCTGCAATTAGATTTTGTTCCGTTAATAGATCTTTATGAGAGAGGTCTTTGACAGCAGTATTTAAGGTTTGATGTAGCCCTTTGTCTAATGCATTTTTGCTGTTTAAGATACCTTGTAATTCACTTAAGGCATCCGCTAATAAGGCGGCTTCCTGTTGAGCATTTGGCGTGATTCCCACCTGCATTTTTGGAGGAAAGTTAGGGTCATTAGGCAGACCTGGACGTGCTTGAACTACCGCTAGCTTGTCAAAGTATTTCACCATACTGTTGATCTGGTTGGTATAATTCGGTTCTTCGCCGTCCAATGGCAAATCGTCCAGCCAGTCTTTTCGGTAGGCAAAGGCTTGTTTCCGTGTTTCTTCAGATAAATGTGGATCCATAGAGACCTTATATTGCTCCTCCGTTAAGATATTGTTTGGTACTCTTGCCGGCCAAAAGGTAGGTAGGTAAGGATCGTAGGCTGAGGTATAACCATCACGGCAACTGGCAGTATCTGTTTGCCATGGGATTGCCATCCACCTGGTAATGCCACCAGCAACCTGACCTCCCAGTAAAGGGCCTTTCGCTAAAGTAAATACATCGCTGTTCATCACCGGGCCATAGTAAGAAGAATTAACCGGTGGTGTTTTAGGCGCATGTTTTAATCGGAAGGCCGACATATACATACCTGCAGTTCGCATAGGCCAGGTCATTTCGCAACCTGGATGGAAAGCATCTGCCAGACAGAATTCCATTGCCGCACGAGTGAGCATATCCGGTTGTTCTGCAATAGGAAGTTTGTCTATCGTGATGGGCTCTGGTATATGCGGACAATCGGTCATGTCTACAAAATCTGCATCGAAGTCGCCTTTTACCCATTGGTCAATAAACGACAGTTGTAATTGAGATAGGGTAGCGTGCTGGCGTACAGAGCCTAAAGTCGGGATGCTAATGGCATCGCCATACATCCAGGGCCATAACTGCGGTGCCTCAGCACCAGATACTTCATAGCGACGGAAATTATTAGAAATTGTACGGCGCATTTCCATATTTGCTGAAGAAGGATCGTTTAATCTTACCATCCATTTAGCCGTAGTATAATCAAATTGACCACCCCAGCCAAAAGCAGCTCCGAAACCTGCATTTACCCATTGCAGGTTCGTCATGCGCTGGAAAATTGGCAGGATATCTTGCGTAAAGGAAGGTCTTTTCGGACGGGCCAGCATTCCCGAATCAACAGCTACATCTCTCATCAAATCCCACATGGTGCGAACCGATTTTTGCATAGGGGCATAATCGGGAGGCCCGCAAATCACCCATGCTGGTTCTACCTTAAGTTTAACGCCTTTATATTCTACATCGGCAGTAACCGGACCATCAGAGATATCGTCGTACCAGCCTTCATTATTTGCGAAGGTAATAGCAATGTCTCCATTGATGTTTTTGGATACCCCATGGCCGCCAAGCATGATCAACCTTCCTTTTTCATCTGTGTGCATCTCACCCAGATAAACAGTTTCCCCCTGGAATTTCCCTATAAAAGGATGACCTTGATTTACCAGGCTTCCGCTTACAGATTGATGTCCACCATCTATGATTAAGGAGTTTCGGTCCGGGATATTGATATTTCTCAACATGGATGCTGGTGCATCAACGGCATCCGGAATATCCAGTGCCATTTGAAATTGATACCAGGAGGATTTTTGATTCGCCAGATGGGAATGCCAGACAATATTCGAGTTTTCAGCAGTCAGTTCTTTAATTGCCTTTCCAGCTGCATTGAACCCATAAATTCTGAATTGGGCAGCCTGCCTTTTCAAGGCTCCGGTTTGATCACGGTAAGCATAATCATCCGTTAAGGCTACAGGTTCTGAAACCAGCGGACCAATAAAGTAATCGTCTTCACTATTACCCACACGCATGACGCCGATTGGCGGGTAAATGCCCGCAGTAACGATACAATCACTATTTTCATCAGTATCCCCTATAAATGGAGGATTAAGGTGCTCAGGTTCTTCCAAACCCTGGCCATTGGCCTGGTGTCTTGCTTCTGCACTAGCCGCGTAAACGACTTTCCTTGCCTGAGCAATAGAGCCAAGCGGTTCATGTTGGGCCAGGGTTCTCCAGATGTTAAAAGCGAGCGCAGTTCCAAATTCAGATTGCCCTATGGCAAGGATATCCTGTTGAGGGAGCTCCAATTCCGCAATGCAGATGTAAGGGCTTTCTTCAATACTCCAAACTTCCTGTGCATCATCGAGCGGCATCGTTTTGTCGTTGGTACGAAGTTGTATTTCAAAACGGAATTTTGCAGACTTATTGCGCAGGCGCGATTGTAAATCAAGAGCGAGATAATTTTTATCATTAAATACAGCCCCATGATGGGTATCATCCGGCACTAAACGATACTTGACGATGTTTGTATCACCCAATCTAAAAGGGAGTATGGCCCAATAACCGGCGCTGAGGCAGCTTGCTTCTACTTTTGTCATCGCATTGAGGATCTCGGCAAGTTCAGGATGTTTATTGATGTAAGCATCATAGTCCTTATCGATTACACCAGCTGTAGTAAAACTACACATCTGTTGTGCATCACGGGCAAAAAAACGGTCTATATTCTGGAAAATGAAATCTGCATTGTCACTATCTCCCAGTAACTTTGGTCCTTTAACTCCAAACAGTTTGAGTCCTAGTCCGAGGGTGCTGTGTAAATCTGGAGATTTTGGGTCGGTATCACTGGAGAAACGTATGGCACATTCGTAACTATCTCCTGCAAAAATCCCTACTTTAAACTCGGGTTTGATATCCTTCTTTATGCGAAAGGTTCCATACACGATGCCGTGTTGTTTTCTGAATACTGCGCGTTGAGCAGGCTTTTGGCCTTTTTCGATTCGGGATTTCTGACCCATTTCTACGAACATTTCTTTGAGGCGTTCGGTGACTATTTTAGTACTTCCTTCGCTATCCCAGCAAACTACTTTATTTGCTGTGGTTTCCCCAATGATAATAGGAGAAGATGCAGTCTGCGGTGTTGCAGCTGAGCTCTTTTTTGATTTTTCAGTCATGGTATAATTTTCGTTTTGGTTGCTAAAAAATTAGAGGCTATTGCAAATCTTGAATTTTGCATTAACTCTTTTTACGAAAAAAATAAAGGTTGCCGATGGCTGATTAAACGAAGAACATCATTTAAATAATTCATAATGGAGAGGTTAATGTAAGCAATAGGGTTTGATAGCTTAAAGCTATAAAAAATGCTGATAATAAAAAAAGGAATAAGCTTAGCTTATTCCTTCAGTTCTTTAAGGTCGTTTTTGTTGAGCCAGCCCTTGGTGACTTGCCCATCTTTACTCGTATGCGTTACATAAATAAAACCTTTGTCTTCTTCAATGACGTTAAATTTAGCATTGGTCCATAGACCTAGCACTCCATTTTTTTGGGAATTGGCATCTGCTGCATCATAAAAATAAAGGGTTCCTTTTGGCAACTGGTATTTTTTACCTTCGCTAACGATAACCGGAGTAGCCTCTTTTGCCTTTGCTTCTGCTTCCGCACGTTTTGCAGCAGCAGCCATCTGCGCTTCATATTCTTTCTTAAGGCTATCAATTTCTACCTTCTGCGCAGCAGTATCAATCGGAATTGACTGAACCTGTGCTGTGGTATCAGGTTCATAATGGGTTTCATTGTTACTGGTGTCGGCTTTTACAACATTCGTAGAATCCAGCGCTGCCTGATGCAAGGCAGGATCATCCGTCTTCATGAAAAGACCATATACTGAAAGCATGCCCAAGGCGAGGATGGATAGGATCATGATGGCGAAAACAGGTTTCGATACCCTCACTTCGTCCGTTGGGGGAATTACTGGCGTTATTGCTTTTTCCTGCAATGGAACTGGAGCCGGTTGAGCTGGTATTGGAACAGGAGCTATGGCATCTGCACCTCTATGGGTAATGGCTTCTTGTAAAACAGCTCCATTGGCATAACGCTTTTCGGGACGTTTTTCTAAACAGTTTTTAATAATGTGTAACAACCAGTTTGGCACATTCGATTCCTTTTTTCTTTTTTCTGCATCCCAGCTTTCTGGTAAGCGGTTGATCCGAAGGGTTACAGGGTCCGGAACCTCTGCTTCCATATGTGAGATCATGACCTGATTCCTCGAACTTTCGTTCTTGTTGATCAATGGGAAAGGCACCGTTCCTGCAAGCAGTTCGTAAAGGATAATTCCATAGCTGTAGATGTCGGTCTGGAAAAACATCTCGCCATCGTGTTGCTCGGGTGCCATAAATTCCACCGCACCAGCGTGCCTTAGACTGGTCCGACGTTGCTCATCAGACATGATCGCCAATCCAAAATCCAGTAATACATAATTACCGGTTTCGGTATTGAATTTCACATTGTTACTCTTGATATCCCCATGCTTAATGCCAACCCGGTGACAATGAGCCAATGCATTGGCCAATTGTTCAGCCAGCTTAATGACTTCCTGAATCGAAAATATTGGTGGGTGAGGAGGCATGAGCAGTTTCTCGAGGTCAGGACCTTCAATGTACTCCATCTCAATAAAAGGAAAGGAACCACTTTCAGTCAGGCCTGATCCCAGTATTTTTACCACATTAGGATTGGGCACTTCATTCACTTTCTTGAGTTTTTCTACCTCATTTTTAAACCTGATGAAGTTCTTGTCGTCCTCACTTTCCGTATGTATAGGAGTCGGCATAATCTTCACTGCTGTGATGATTGTTCCGATTCTTTTACCCTTGTACACAGAACCCTGTCCACCTGTACTTAGGGCGCCCAGATTTTCTAATCCTTCTGTTATCGTAAAAACTTTACTCATTATACAATATTAATAATTACCAACTTCAATATAACTAAATTCTAAAACTGCGAGCTCACCTAAAATAATCTGATCTCCTTCCTGTAGCGTATGACCTATCTCGGCCACATTTAGTTTTACAGGGGTATGATCGCCTAGCGACCTCATTCTGACTTTATTCCTTGGAGGAATGCCACCTTCATCGGCAAACAACAGAAAAGAGCCTGTATTGTTGTCCCATTCTATGTGTGCATGTTGTCTGCTAATAAATTTATTCGCCTCATTGCTGCTATTGTCATGAAAAGCAATGTGGTTGATCCTGAAAAAGCCATCACTCACCTGAACTTTAGCTGCCCTGCCGATATTGATCTTTCCGTCTGCTGCAGTAATTTTATAGGCCACTTTCTCCGATTCACCATTTAAGGTACGGATATAGGCGGTGTTAGATTTCGTAACCACCACATGTTCCGGTGTTCTGATGTACAATGCCGCATTGATGTTGGCAAATTTTATGGCATCCGCCGGTAATTCTTCCACGAAATTAATCTGCAAAGTCCAGTCTGCTGGTAAATCTATGGCAAAATCATCCACTATGCGCTGGATTTCATTTTTAAATCTGGCTTCATCCTCTACAAAAACGGCTGATTCGTACATGAACCTTTCTGCAGGTAAACAAGCCAGTAGCAGTGCAAGACCTTTGATGTGTTTGCCTTCTCCACCCTCCAGCTTCTGAAGTTCCTGTTTAATGGCATTCAGCAATGCTTCTCTGATGGCTTTTACATCCTGTAATGGTCCTGATTCGCGCTTATTAAATAGATTAAACATACAATCTCTTTTTAAGTTTTTTTCTCTTCTTTACTTAAGTATCCTAGTTTTAACAATGCTGGTATGACGTGCTGACCTGCAAGTCTTACCGCCCTGCTGGAGCCACGGGTAGATTCAATTCTGATACAGACCACAATGTGTCCTTTTCCATTTGCCTTAGGCGCAAAAAAAGTATACCAGCCATCGTTTATTTGTTCGTTCTTCCAGATTCTTTCCGGCGTTCCTGTTTTACCAGCTACCTTTAAGCCCAGTAAACTGGTTTTATTGGCACTTTGTTTCAACATGTAACCAGCAATGGTATTCGCATATTGGGAATCCTTGGCAATTTTAACCGCAGGGTTAATGGAAGTTGCCGAATCGCTTATTTTTAATACATAACGGTTGGCTACCAGTTTGCCATTATTGGCGACACCTGAAACCAATCTGGCAACAGCTGCAGGCGTAGCAATTAGCTCACCCTGACCCCATGCCATTCCTGAAATGCCTTTGGCCCTGGTTCTCCGGATTCTTGCAGGATCATACTTTGGTCTGGTATTAAACTCCGTTTTTTCCCAAAGGGATCTCCATTTGTCTTCCTGTTTGGTATTTGCAGTATCCCTACCATAATAATAGCCACCAACCCCATGTAAAAACATTCCTGTTTTTAAATACAAGCTGGCCATTTCATCTTGCAAATGTTCCTCATTGGCAATTTTAATAAAGTAAACATTATTTGATTTGACAACGGCCTGCTCCATATTGATACGACCTGTTTCATCGGGTTCAATACCTTTGGTTCGAATCCGTTCGGCCATGCTTACGGTAAATGTTCTGTTTGCCGCCTGAGGCCCCATTTTGTTGAAGGCGGCCATTGCAGTCAATACTTTGGCTGTTGAGCCTGGTGGAGTGGCAGTGGTAAAGCCTAAATCTGTAGTCGTATACCATCCAGCCAATTTATTCTGGTCACTGGTACTCATATTCAGTAAATCCCAGTTTTTAAGAGGAGGGAGGGGATAAACTGCCGAAGTAAGGACATCGCCAGTCCCGTCTTCCATGATGACCACTGATACCCGACTGTTTCTGATTGCAGTATCCTGAGCCATGGTATTTTGAATGGTCGTTTGTAGAGCCGCATCTATAGTCAGTTTCACATCCCGGTTACGTTTTTTGAAGGTTTCCACTTCTTCACTATTGATGCCTGACAACAACAATGGTGCTAGGGCAGAATAATCTCTTTTATTGACCGTCATTTCTTTTACTCCTCTCGGCAGAAATCTGTTTTCTCGGTATTTATGCGCATGGGTGTTAAATGAAATTGTTGGTGTTTTAAAGCCCCTCAGTTCGGCAGCATGTTCGTATTCGGCAAAATAACCATTGGTACTTCCGTTAAACACGTTGGTATTGTTATCGCCCACCCAGAAAAACAACTGGTCCTCAAATGGGTAGTAACGATCCATCCGTTTATGTGCTGCTGAATCCAGGTTATAACTGATCCCGGCATTGTGTAGCTCTTGTTGTTGTTTTTTAATGTGATCAGGATTACTTGTCGCCAGAATATGACCATTCCTGTCATATAGGTCGCCAGCCGCCAGTTTGTTCATTAAAATGGCAATTCTAGGATTGTAACTGAACATCCTTGAACCACTTCTGTCGGCCACCAAAGCCGGTTGAACCACCCACTTTTTATTGTGAATGATGTAGCTGGCTACGGTAAGGGTAAGCGATACTATGGCAATGCTTGCAGTGAGTAATGCCGGAACGAGGTTCTTGTCCTGTTGCCGGGTCAGGTATGTCATTTGTACATTCGTGCCTTTTACCAGGGATACTGCAATTAAAAATCCTGCTGCCAGCATATTTGCGACCAATGAGGATCCGCCATAACTGATAAATGGCAATGCCACACCTGATAGTGGTAAGGCACCTGTGGAACCTCCTGCAATGAGCAGAAACTGGACGAATAAACTGATGCCCACTCCGGCGGATAAATAAAAAAGAAAGGGCATGCCGGTTTGCCGGCCAATCAGAATGGACCGGTGCAAGAATATGAGGAACAAAATGAATATGCCTATGATACCTGCCAGACCAAATTCTTCCCCAATAGCTGGTAAAATCATATCGGTATGCGCTTCAGGAATCGTTTTGGCAAAACCTTGTCCAACCCCCTGACCGCTGATGCCGCCACTGGAGATCGCCCATATGCCATTTGCCACCTGATCGCCACCATAGACCTCGTTGTTCCATGGATCCTGCCATATCGATTTACGTTCGCTAAGTCTGTTTACAGGGCCTGGAATCAATTTGTCCAGATAAGGAACCTGATCAATCAATAAGAAGGCAGCCATAACCACAACCATCATGATGGCCGATTCACTGGTCTTTTTGTTGATCACCATGATCAGCGATACCAATGCCAGGGTAGCTAAGGTAGCCAGCCATACATTGAGCAGCCATGCGCTCAGCACATAAATCAGGATGGCAGTTACCATCATCATAAAGTCGCCACGCGAAAAAGAAAAAAGAATGATAAAAGTGAAACAGACCACCATTGCCGGACCAAGATCACCTAGTAGCAGGTACATCAGTATGGCCACAAGGATCGCAATTAAAGCAAAAGAGAAGAAAAACCAGCGTTTTTTCCAGCTGCTATACTCGGTAATGAAACGCTCATTTGAGGCAAAGAAACCGGCAAGGAAAAGGATGATCGCATATTTTACTATTTCACTGGGTTGTACACCAAATAGATTCACTTTTACCCCACTGCCTTCAGGACCGGTACCAAAAATGATGGTAAATACCAGTAAACAGATGGCCATAATTGCCCATTGCCAGCCTTTAGCCTTGCTGTATGCATTTTTTACCAATAACATACGGTACAAACGGGAGTCTACATTGAACCTGCGCATGTTTAATGACAGCATGATTCCAATGCTCAAAATTCCCAGACCATAAAAAATAAGGCTATCCCTGGCCAGGAAACGATCGCGCAATGGATCCTGTAAACTGAGTAGGGTGAGAAAAGAAAAGCCCGTCATCAGCATGATAATGGGTAAGATCAATTGATCAGCCTGGGGATACCTGGCTTGCAGTAGGAAATGAAGTAAAAAGAAACCACTAAAGAAGCAAGCGACAATAATCCAGTACCATTGGTTGTAATTTTCAGGTGTGCGAACAATCAGTGATTTCTCTTTTTTAAGGATTTTGAAATCACGGGTAGAAAAAAGCCGGATGCTGTGCGGGGATTGTTTGAAATTAAGCATCACATCTTTATCCAGTTCCTGTAATCCCTGAGACTTTCCGAACTGGGCACCGGGCTTTAAGGGAAGTACACTATAGGCCTTATTGTCGGGCAGATGTTGGAAATGATAGGCTCCATTTGCATCTGTTCTCAGGTAAGCAATAAAGTCATGAACCTCTTCGTCTTCCGCATAAGCAGTGTCCTGGGGCAGGACCATTTGTAGTCGGATCAAAACACCGCCAACAGGTTTATTCGCGGTGTCAGTGATTTTGCCAGTGATGCTGTAACTGCCTTTAGAGAAGTCTTTTAATGCTGGGACTTGCTGCGGTTTTCTTTGTTCCTGAATGTATTTCAAAGAATCACTACCCGTAAAGCCTAACAACAGCCGGGAAGCAATTACCCTTTCTTTAAAGTTCTTGCCACCGTTTGAAAAAGCAATATCCGCAGGAACAAAAAAATTCCGTTTGTTCAGCTCGCCAATATTATCAATAGCCTCTTTGTTGAGTGAAACCTGGTTGCCTACAACTTCTTCAATCAGGTTAATGTCCTTCTTGTCTTCAAAATAATATCCTTTGGTCAGGAGTTTTTTTATTCGTTTACCGGGCTCAGCATCATTTAAATTCAGCATGGTACCCTCGGTTAAACGGGGCTGCACATCTGCAAATGTTTTTTGTTGGGTAAAATATAGCGTGACAAATAAAGCAGCCAATACCATTGTGCTGAGAAGTAGAAATGTACGCTCAACCTTTCTGTTTTGACTTGTTGCTGTTTTTTTGTCCATGTGGTGATTTAATTAGCGGATGGTGTTTTTAATAGTGTATCTGGTTACTTTTTCTTTACAGCCGGAAGATCTGTTTTGATAAATTGTACGTTTTTCAGCAGGACTCCCTTTTTCTGTAAAGCACTGACATCCTCAAAATTCTCTAAAATAAAGTTTTCCAATAGCGTGCTCTTATTGGCCGGAGAAATCATAAATGCCTGTCCTTTATATCCGGTATCACTTTTAATGACCAGTTTGCTTTCCGCCTTTAGGTATAAGCTATCTCTGTTGATCCTAATGGGTTCAGTAATGAGGATGGGCGATTTAAAAATAGCCGTGTCCAGGATCAGGATATTTCCTTTGAGCTTGTTAAGGGTGTCCTGTAATTTAAAAGCCTGAGAAGGTTCAGCAATTGTGGAGTCAGGAACAGCTTCAGATCTGATGTCTGTGTTCGATTGCTTCCAGAAGAAATAAGCTATCCCTGCAATCACAAGTAAGCCGATTAGCAGTAATAATGGAATTAATTTATTGCCTTGTTTTTTAATGGGTTCCTCAGCCCTGGCTTCATTCCCTATTGGAACTGTCTGCGGCAGGATAGGGGCAACAGATTCTGGAACTGGGGTTAGCGTTTTATTTTTCTTTGGTTGTGATTTTGGTTTTAAAGCTTCATGTATAAATGTGGCTTTATCATTTTTAACCAGTACAACGGTAATGTTATCGCGACCTCCATTGGCATTAGCCATGTTGATTAAAGCTATGCCCTTTTGGACCAGTGTAAGGTCTTGCAAAAGTACATTAGTAATCCCTTCCTTGTTCACCATGTCCGACAATCCATCACTACAAAGGAGGATCAGATCGCCGGGTAGGAAAGGAGACTGACCGGTTTCAATATCTTCTGCATGGCCGGTTATACTGCCTGGAAAACCTAAGGCTTTATTGATCTCGTTGCGTTTCGGATGCTGCATTGCCTGCTCCTCAGTTAAACGCCCTGAATCTTCCAGGAAACCAACGAAAGACTGGTCCTTAGATATTTTTATTAAAGAATTGTCTCTCAGTAAGTAGAGTCTGGTGTCACCTACATGCGCGTAATAGAACAGGTTATTTTTCATATCCACCACTGCCATGCTGAGTACACAGGCCATATCTTCATGTGCTTTTTGCTCCTGTTTGGCTTTTAGGATCTGATCGTTTGCTGCTATCACTGCATCCCGCATCAATTGCAGCAGGTCAGCAGTTGGTTTAGCCATCAGTTTAAGTAGTGTTGCTCTGGCAATTCCGGCAGCCACCTCGCCACCGGAATAACCGCCAACGCCATCTATGACACAAGCCAGAATAAAATCTGTCTCTGCAATTTTCTCGGCAATAAAGGTATCTTCATTATTGCTGCGCACTTTTCCGGTATCGGTTATTCCAAAATAGTTGCTATCCATCATTTTTGTGGGTCGAATTTTTAATGGACATAAAATGTGCGATGAGTAAGACAAAACATATCAGCAATAACGCTAATGACAGGACTTGTGACATATACTAGGCTTTAAATATGTTCATACCAATAATTCCGTTCAGGATAATTCTGGAATTCATCGGTAGTTCTATCCATTTTGGATCATCCGGATTACTTCTTTCCACCAGATTTTCATTTAATATCGTTTTCTCTCCAAATGAAGAAAGGAAGAATTTATCTTCTGTTGAGTGATATCGGATTTGCAGGTGCGGAGAGTTCAGCCATTCAGAAGGAATTTTGAAAACATTTTTATCTTCTCTGTTCTCCTCATTGCCTGAAATGATGATGTCTTTAGACCTCATCAGGTATTCCAGTTTTTGTCCTGCGTAAGCCTTATCAGGCAGGGTAGTTTCAAATCTTGCCAATACGACATTTTCCTCCTGCACTTCCTGCTGCTTCGTCGCAAATTTTAAGTTAGCCAGATAGGGGATTTCATAATAACCTTCGCTGTAAAAGATGAAATCCTTTAGGATATCGTTACTAATATCGAATGTCTGAGCCAGTCCGGTTTGTCTGGGGATAAAAGTAACCCTCAGATTTTCTTGCTTCTGGCCGCCATCTGGCATTAATTTACCAATAAAGCCTTTGTCGCCAGGTTTATAGTCGGGATGAGAAACAAAGCGAAATACCCATTTATTACTGGATGGCTCTACTCTTTTTCCTGTAGCAGCATAATCGTTCAACAGGTCGTAAAACTTCTTTACAGATTCTTGTGCAATGAGTCCGAACAGGCCGTTCCTGTTGTCCATAAATGCACGATAATCCTCCGTATTTAAGCAGATGATATATTCATGATAAAAAACCACGCGTTCCGCAAAGGAAAGTTCGCCAATAGATTCTTTGAATTTCTCTATGATGTAGGTATAAACGGTATCGGGCGTAAGGGGCTCTGCTTTAGCTACCGGATCAGTTTGGTTATTATTGCTTAAAAACCAATCCTGAATACCTATTCGCTGCCAAAAAGAAGGTTTTTCTTCCATTTATAAACGTTTAATGATCTTTGAATTTATTATATAACGGTAAATCTAGGTATTTCAGTGTAAAAATAACTATCCTCTTTGAAAGGTTGAAAACCCAGATCAGCTTGCTTTTTTCATAAGATTGCTGCTGGGATTTCTAATCATGGTGTCCGACTTACATTCCATTGAATTATTCCAGGAGGATGAGGTAAAGGAATCTAAAGACTCCATACTATTGTTATTTCCTTGAATGTGTTCCTTTTTTAACTGATAATTTTGTGTTTATTTCTTTTTGACTAAAAGAAGGTATCTTTCTTGATAGGTTCAGCTGATTTTTAATGAGCCCTGAGCAATTGTTTTTTATCTTTGCCAGTTAAAATTAATTTTCTATTTGATCGCTGTTACCTTCCATGTTTTTACGTTTCCTATTTCTGATTTGTGCGACTACTATTTTCAATTCTTTTTCATCCGACATTACCCAAACAATTAACTATGATCAATTACAGGAAGAGATCTCTGTTTTAAACGGCAACAATCAAAATGAAAAATCTTTAATCAAGCTGGAAGGTATCTTAAACAATCCAAAATCTACAGCCTATGATAAGTATCATGCTTACTTGCAAAAATCTCTAACTTATAAGCAACTGTACAATTATTCCGGTGCGCTGATAAATCTACAAAATGCCTATCATGAAGGTCAATTGAGCCAGCATAAGGTGGAAACGGAAACGCGCATACTCATTGAACGTATACTGATTCATTATGATTTAAATAATGAGAAGGAGTTGTTGGAATCTCTAAAGCAGGTAGATCCTCAGCACCTCCATTATGTACAGAAAGAGACACTTGCCTTTTACATCTGTATCCTAGGTCAACTGGAGCTCAAAAAAGGGAATTATATTGCTGCTGAAAAACATTTTGACGCTGGGATCAGGCTTTTGGAACAACAAAACCCAAAGCATTTACCAGTGTTATATAAAGCCAAAATTCAACTGTATAACAAATTAAAAGATAAGCAAAAAGCACAGGAAGCGTTTGATAACGGCTATGATAATGCAAATAAGTATGGGATAGATATCTATAAAATTACGATGCTTGAAAGTATGATTCTCTTCTACGTTGGGAATGGTGATTTTAAAAATGCCTATGAAGTACAAAAACAGGTAAGTGAGGAAAGACGTCAGTATGATGCTGCAAATCGTAGTGGAAAATTGAACCAGTTAGAGAAAGAACTCTTACAAGAGCGTAATTTGGAAGAAAGTAGTAATCAAAAGAAGATCACCTTACTTTATATTTATGTGATCATCCTGTTATTGGGTTTGATCATTGCTTTGTTTAAATTGAATAAAGCAAATAAGCAGCGTCGTCTTTCTACTGAAAAGGAATTGGAACTTTTGCGTTTTCGCTTATTAAAGGATGCCAATCAACCAGACGCAGAGGAAAGCACCGCATTGTTGAGCACTATTGATGTTTCTAAATTGAAGCCTCGTCATTTAAAAATTATTGAACTGGTTCGTGAGGGGAAAACGAATAAAGAAATTGCCGCCGAATTGTTTATCTCAGATAATACAGTGAAATATCATCTCAAAACTATATATGATATTTTAGAGGTCAACAGCCGCTCGGCACTGATGTAATCTCCCTTATCTTAACCGCTCAAACAGGCCCTTGTAGTTTTTACAGGGGCTTAGTTATTTTAGCCCTGAGATTTAAGGTGTTTTTTGTTTAACGATCTTAAGATTAATGTCTTGATGGTGTAAATCCTGCTGTACTACCCATTCCACTACCCAGCCTTTTGTACTGAAAACTACCTTCAGACTACCTTTAAACTACCTTTTGAGGGCTTGGAAGCGCTGTTTAAATAGCTAAACTTTGCGGCTTTACCAATCACAAATTTTCATTACCATTTTTATCAAATCATGATTAAAAAATCATTTTACATTGCGTCATTATTCTTATGTAGCCTTTCTATAAAAGCTCAGGAAAAGATCGGTGTCGCATTTATTCCTATGTCCTTCGATGAGGAAACAGTTTCGAAGATGGAAGTCAAAATCATTCAGGAAACCATTATCAACTCATTTGTAGCTTCTAAAAGATTTACTGTGGTAGATCGCAGCAACCTGGAGAGCCTGGAGAAGGAGAAAAAATTACAAAGAACAGAAGCCTTCATGGATAGTAAGGAGTCTTTTAAAGATGGGGTAAGCAAAGGAGCCAGTTTTATGGTTGAAGGCAATATTCTGGGGATAAAGCATACCAACAAGAAAGATAAATGGAACAGTAATGTGACTATACAATTAAAAGTTCTGGACGTGTCGACAGGTGAAATCATAACTACTGAAAGTATCAATTCTGAACCTGTTGCGGAAGCAGAAGATCTAAAAGCAATCATCAAAGCCCATTATCATAAGGATGAGATGAAAGCGATGGAAGCCAGAGAAACTCAATTAAACCAATTAAAAGACAATTCAGATGCCTCCTTTAAAGTTGCTTTGGAGCGCTTAAGTGATAATGTAAAGCGCTTTACAGGTAAAAACTTTCCGATGCGCATAGAGATTGTGGAGTGGATTGGCAAAGGTGGAAAACCGCAATCTGCGAAAGATGGAAATTTCAAAGGCCCATATAAGAATTTTGTCATTGCTGCGGGGTCAAATTTAGGAATCAATAAAGGACAATTGTTGGAAATTGTCGCTAAGAACATGGTCAGTGTAGGTGGAAAAGCCATCGAAAGACAACAAAAAATCGGTGCTGCATGGGTGTTTAGTGTAGACGATGGAAACTTCTCCAGCGCAACGATAATTGAGGGGGAGAAAAACATCAAAAAGGCGGTTACTGACAAAGTAACATTCGGTGTCTTAACAAAATAATAAATGACTAAATAATTCAAATAAAAATGAGAAAAATTAAATTTTTGGTACTGTTAGGCTTTGGCTTATCTGTATCTAGCTGTTCTAAAAAACTATTGACAAATCCTTATTCGAATTCTTCGGTGATTAATCACGATGCACAAGGTTTGGTGACGCTAAGAGGAGTTAGTGATGAATTTCCGAACAATTCAAAGAATGAAGGACATGAAGTGGCACTTAAGGATGCACATAAGAAAGCTTTGCAGCAATTGTTTTATATGGGATTTCCTGGGACGGATTTTAAAAATCCAATGATCCGCAAAGGAAAATCCATTGAAAATGATAACAAAGCGTTTTTTGATAAGTTCTGGAAAAGTGATTATAAGCAGTTTGTTACGAACTCCAATCCAACCTTTTATACCTGTTCGGGCAACACAAAATGTGTTTCTGCAGTGGTAGAATTTAAATTGAATTACAATGCTTTACGTACGGAACTTGAACGCAATAAAGTGTTAAATAAAATCGGTTTCTAATATGAGAAGAATATTTGCAAGTACAGTACTTTGCATAGTTCTGGCTTTTTTTATTCCAAATGCTCAGGCGCAAATCGCAGCGACCAGAAGTACGGAGATGACTCGGGCTGCTGCAAAGATTATGGTGGTACCCTATAATAAGCAGGACGAGAATATTCAAACTGTTTTAGATAATAATCCTGCCATCCGTACTGCAGTATCAAAAGTGAAGGAAGCATTTGATCAACGGGGATGGTCTACCGTAGATTTTGTAGCGAATTTGCGTGCTGCACAAGCCAATGCTGCTTTTACAGCGGATAGACAAGCCACTTTCAAATCGGATTTGTTGAGTGGGTCTGGTGCTGATTTTTATGTGCAGGTTGATGTGCAGAACAGTACGGATGATGCAGGAACCAATATTACTTTAAATGTAACGGCATTTGAAACGCACTCAGGGGCAAGTTTCTCAAATCAAACCGCTTCAAGTGGACGATTTGCTACCAACGATGTAGAGAAACTTATCATTAAAGCTTTTGAAAAGATGCAGGAAGAATTCATGAATAACCTGATGGTAAAAACGGATGAAATCAGGGATATCGGTAGAGCATTGGTAATTCATTTCAATCTGGATGAAAATTGTAAGATAGATTTTGATGCCGAATTGGATGGAGGTAGCTTTTTAAATGAGGCCATTGAAGAGTGGATTTCTGCAAATGCATTTAGAGGCAGAGCCAATTTAGCGGGTATTGTTGAAAATAAAATGATATTCGACGAGGTTCGTATTCCCTTGTTCGACCAGGAGACGGATAAGCCTTATAATCCAAATAAATTTGCAAACGAAATCATTCGGTTCTTAAAAAGCAAAAACTTAACCGCAACCCGGAACGTGAAAGGTCAGAGCTTGTTTGTGACGATTAAGTAAGGATTTATGAAAAGAATGCTGTTAAATATGATGTTGCTCGTTTTTTCAGGCACAACGATTTTCGCGCAAGCCATAAAGGTAAGTTCCATTGGTTACAGTGTGAGTACGCCGGAGGGAGATGGACTGGTCCTGAAAAAACACTACGAATCCCTGGTAGGGCAGTTAAAGAGTAATTTCAGGAATCGACTGAGTTTTTCCAACCAATCGCCTTTTACCATCCTTCCTAAAATTAATGTGCTGAGCAATATGACCGCCGGAGATATGGGAGAGGTTAAAGTGATGAAAATACAGGTTCAACTGAGCATTGAGAATCCGGAACTTCAGTTGACCTTTAATACCTTTAGCAAAACCACGATTGCCACCGCAAATGATGTAGATGCGGCCATCGCCAAGGTGATTCAGGAGATCAGACCCAGTGATAAAAAATTCAATGAATTCTTAGCATCCGGAGAACAATTGATCCAAAATTTCTACCAGGAAAACTGTCCGAAGATTTTAAAGTCGGCCAAAGTAAACATTGACCGAAAAGAGTTTAGCAAGGCTTTTGCCTTATTGCGCTATGTTCCAGAGGAAATGGGCTGCTATAAAGAGGTAGAAAAGTTAATTACCTCCATTTATCAGGAGCAGAAAAATGAATATTGTAGTCATCAGTTGCTCAAAGCGAAACTAGAGGAATCAAAGGAAGGTTATGATAAAGCTTTAACTTACCTGCGCTTTGTAGATCCGGCGGCCGACTGTTATCAGGAAGTTTCTGCTTTGATCCAACAGATTGGGACCCGGGTCAATCAGGAAACCATCAGGCAGTTTGAAAAGGAGAAAGACATTTTTGAAAAGAAATCTGAAATTGAAAAAATGAAAATCCTGATTTCCAATACTGAGGAGATTGCAGTACACCTTCATGATAAAATTTAATACCATCCTTTTAAGGAACGGATATGGGCTGTATCAAATTGGTACAGCCCATTTTTTTTTAAAGAAAAATACTGATTGCATTAAGAATTGATTATTCCAGCTTCTGCTTCTAATTTTTTGATGATGATTCCTTTTGCAAGCGTAAACGCATAATCTTTTGCTTCAGCAAAAGAGAGGTCATATTTACGTGGGATATCATTCACTTCAGCAGGAAGCGCGGATAATAGTTTGTCATAATATTGGTCCAGGATTTTCCTGGAAGGAAGTTCGAAATTGAGCTGAAGTTGAAATCGTCTTAACAAGGCCTGGTCAATCAGTTCCGGATGATTGGTCGCAGCAATCAATACCGCATTTTCAGGATAGTAATCGATCAATTGTAGGAGGGTATTCACCAATCTTCTCATTTCCCCAACATCTTTGTCATCAGTACTTCTTTCTTTGCCAATCTGATCAAATTCATCCAGAAACAGCACTGCTTGCTCTTTTCCAGCTTTGTCAAAGATCATTTTCAGGTTTTGTGAAGTTTCACCAATACGTGATCTGATGATCGTACTCAGATTAAGAATGAGTATTTTTTTCTGAAGTGCATTTGCAATTGCTTTGGCCGACATGGTTTTGCCGCAGCCAGATTTACCGTGTAACAAGACCTTATTGTTAACCGGTAGTCCATATTTACGTAATTCCTCCTGGTAGGTGTTTTCTTTGATCAGCTGTTCAAAATTAGATTTATTGGCTTCATCCAGAAAAATGTCATTCAACAATACAGGCTCTTTATCATTGATGATAAAATCAATCACGTTCATATTTGTTTATAATTTAATGGTCATCGGATCTGCAGCAAAGTTATGACAATTATGGTCAGAGAAAGGGGATCAGTTTTGAGAAATACAACTAAGGTCTGAATAGGATTAAAGAAAATTAACGCGCTCATCTATATAGACATTAAAATGCTTTGAATATTGTGTGTTATCAGATTTATTAGAATCCTTCAGCTATAATTTCAAGCAACTGTCTGTTTTTAATAATAACCTTTCTGGCTTCATTGGATATGATGTGCTGTTCTTTAAAGAAAGTAAGTACTCTGACTACCGTCTCTTCTGTGGTTTCTGAATAGCTCGCTATGTCAGATTTTGAAAGAGTAATTACTGGTTCAGGAGCCGCAGATCGATATTTTTCATTCAATATAAGCAGAATCAGTGCAATTCTTTCTTTAGTTGATTTATGAGATAAGGATCCTATCAGATTGATCCAAACATTGAATTCGAAACTTAGGATCTCCACTAAATTAAAAGATAAATTAGGTGAACGTTTGGCGATATCCAAAAAACCTCTTCCATTGAAGATTTCAATCTCACTATCCTCCAAAATAAATGCAGAGACAGGGTGTTTTTCATTGCATAGGATGGGTCTAAAACCAAAGCACTCTCCAACAGTGTAGATATAAACTATACGACTCTTGCCATCTGCGCCAGTCTGTTGTATTTTTATCTTTCCTTTCTTTACAAGGTATACAGCTTTTGGCATGCTTCCCTCACGGTACAGTTCTTCTCCCTTTTTTAATTTTGCAAGTTTTGAAATGCCCTTCAATTCATCCATGTATACAGGCAGTACAGATTTAAATAAGGTATCACTCTTGAAATGATACTTAGAAATGTCAAAATTCATATGTAAATATATTTATCTATGGTTGATGATCGTCAACTTTTATTGTTTTAAAATACTGTTTTTTTGTTTTGAAGTAAAACGAATTATTCAACTAAACCTATAAAAAAATGAAAACGAAATCTTTTACCCAAACTCTTTGCCTGATATTCTTTATGGTATTATTACTCTCTTCCTGTTCCAAAAAGTTTGTGATGCAAAATTCAGGCATTGCTCCTGCCGCATATGCGATTGCTAAAGTAGATAAAGGCGATAATGATAATTATAAAGTTGAGATAAAGGTAACTCATCTGGCACCATCAAAAGACCTCCATCCTTCCAGAAAAACTTATGTAGTATGGATGGAGACAGATAAAAATGGAACTAAAAATATTGGTCAGCTCCAGAGCAGTTCTAGTATGTTCTCCAGACTTTTAAAAGGTTACCTGGAAACTTTTACATCCTTTAAACCGGTTGGCTTTTTTATCACTGCTGAAAATGAACCTGCAATTAGTTATCCAGGGTCTATGGTGATTTTTAAATCCAACTAATGGGTTTGCAAAAATTATACTGTTTATTAAAAGGGTTAAAAAAACAATTATGGCACAGCAACTAAATCCACGTAAATTTAAACGTACAATCGCTTTCCTGGCTAAATATAAACTTGCATTAGTGATACTAATTGCCCTTCTCATAAACGGTATAATTTGGTTATGGAATGATCTTCATTTCAAAACGGTTAAAGACCGTGCAAATAAACAGTACTCACAGCAACAGTTCGAGGAATTCAAGTTACTCGCAAGGCCATATGTCTGGGCCATACGCGGAGAAATGCTGAATAAAAACCATCAGCAAATTGACCTTTATGGAGCAGAGATGATCCGTCAAAAAGGATTTGAATCCATTATGGTATCTGATGCGGATGGCTTTATCATCAGTGCAACTGATAAGAAAGTAGAAGGGAAGTATATCTTTACACTGATAGATAGTGTTCTTTTAGCTAAAGATTCTACTACAGTGAATCGGCTAAATGACAGCCTTGCTGTAATAAATAGTCCAATTATGGGTTTTAATAGCCGTTTGGGAACATTAACACTTTTTAGAAAAATATATCGGTTTAAATACCAATAGAAATTCCCAAACCTAATTTTTATAAGCATGGCAGCAGTATTGAAAAATGCATATGTCGTGATATTTATGGATATTAATATGCCAATAATGGATGGTTTGGAACTCTCCTGCAGGAATACGAAAATGGGCGACTAGCAAAAGAAAGTAGTCTATATTATCGCTTTAACCGCCTCTATTGCTGAAATCAATTGAGCCTAATGATTTGGAACCACGGCTTCATCATGTTGCTAGATTGAAAAGCTTAGGCTCAAATAAAAATCCCTACAAATTCTGGATCTGCAGGGATTCTTATTATGAGCTCTTCTTTTATTAAAGCTTACTTTTTAATTCTTTGCTCATTTCCTGAGCAGTTTCCAGGTGCTTTTTCAATATGGGCAATTGCTTTAAGCTAAACTCCCTCAATTCGGAGCTATTAGAATTACTAGCTACTACATAAAGGTTAACCAATTTTCTGTTGCTTTCTGTCATTATTTTGATAAAATCAAGATCTGTTTTAGGAGTACCGACTAGAATGATCTCTTTTTCCAGTATAACGTTCTTATTTGAAGCCAGTTTCTTAAGTTCCTTTAGGATATCAGCGTGATCGCCAGCAATCATACTGGTATAATCTTTTACTTTATCTTTTGTAGATACACGGGCCATTTTATTGCTCATATTGATCTCCATTTGTTGAGCGACTGCCATCAGATTGATCAATTCTGCATCGGTCAAAGATTCCAGATCCTGTGATTTCTCTTTCGCAATTATATTCGCCCGTCCAATTGCATTACTTGCTATGTTGCTGGCATTGCTCCTTGAACCTGCAGGTCTTGGTTGGTTAATTCCTGGGGTTAATCCGTCACCACTGGCATTGATTACAGATCTGCTGGGATTTTTTATATCCGGGCTAATCGTTGTAATTTTATTCCGTTTTCTTTTTCCCTCTGCAGTTGGATTTCTGGAGGTCGAACAAGAATAGAACAGGCAGGATAACAACAGGGAAGCGGTGATGATGCGAAGTGTGTTCATGGGTACTTAATTAGGTAGTATGCTAAATCAAGATAAAGCAATAACACAAAGATAAGTTAAATTGAAATGCATCCGGCTCAAAAAAATGCTGATATAGATTAATTTATCCCAATAATTTTAGCCTTAAAATTCAAAACAACTGAAAAAAGAAAAGCGGAAATGATCTCCGATCATCCCCGCTTTATCTAAATTAACGCTCTCATATATAAAGACGCTTAATTTGACTGTATATTGTGTCGTCTGTAAAATAAAATTACTTATTTACTTAGGCGCTCCAGCGCCTGCTCCACCGCATCCAGAAAATTAACTTGTCGGCCTCTATTGCTTTCGTAAATAAAGTCTTTAATGCTATTTCCCGGATATTTACCAAAATCACCAACTATGGCTAATTGAATTCTGTAATTAGATACTTTTTGCAGAATCTCTCCAGCAATGCCATTTTTTAGGTCAAAGAAATCAGCTGTAATACATCGTTCATGAATAATGATCTTATCAAAGTCCTGATAATACAGGTCAACCATCAGTTGTAATGCTTCTTCGGCATTGGTTATGATCAGTGAATCAGATTTCACTTCCGCGATTTTTACTGCTCCATTTTGGTGCACTTCTATTTCCATAAACACTAAACTCGACATTAATTTATAAAAGACAAACTTATATAAGGAGTCTTATCATGATCTACGAAAGAAGGATAGGACATCGCTTTCCTGCCGATCTTAAGGAAAACATAAATTGAACCCTCAATAATAATAATTCACAGGATTTTCGGTTAATTTTGCCTGATGAAAGCAGCAAAAAAAGAACTGATGCAAGAACCTGTGGATCGTGATATTTTTGATAGGTTAAGGTCCGGAGGACCTATCCGGTTAAACGATCCGGAATATTTCAAAATAAGCGAGGTGCTGAGCAACACGATGAAGTGCTCTCAGCAGCTGAATACGGCGACTGATTTGGATCAGGTACGCCATCATTTAGCTGAGATTATTGGAGAAGAAATAGACAAGAGTACCACTGTTTTCATTCCCTTTTACACCAACTTTGGCAGATTTATTAAGATCGGAAAAAACGTTTTCATCAATCATGGCTGTTCATTCCTGGATTTGGGAGGGATTACGATCGAAGATGGAGTGCTGATTGGCCCCGGTGTGAAATTGGTCACAGAAAGTCATCCACTGGACCCAAATGATAGAACTGCGCTAATTACAAAGCCAGTTACCATTAAACAGCAGGCATGGATTGGTGCAGGAGCCATTATATTACCTGGAGTAACCATAGGAAAAAACGCTGTGGTCGCCGCTGGTGCTGTAGTTTCAAAAGATGTACCGGACAATATGATTGTGGCTGGGGTACCGGCGAGAATAGTGAAATCCATCAATGATTAGTAAAAAATCAAACTGACAAATCTGATCAGTTGTCGATCAAGGAAAGCTATATGCGGCTCTTTAAGGAATGCTGGAAATACCATCAAATAAAAAAGCATTCAAAGCGCGCGCCTCTTTGAATGCTTTTTAAGGATAATAGCCTCAACTATGGACAAGTAGCGCTGCCTTCTGCAATGCAGAAATTTGCAAAGCGAACCTCCTCATCCCTTAATTGAGAAGCATTATTCAGGCTGCGGTAAATGCCCCATTTCGGCCGACAAAAGGTCGTTCCGGTTCTCCATAAATCGATGTTGGAATTGCTATAGGACATCAAACTGCTGCCATCACTTACTTTGTTGATCGTGATGTTGTAGGTTCCTGAAGAGCCATATTTAATGGTTTCTACCACTTCTACCCAATTGCCTTTGAAAGGAGCCAGATTAACGACCTTAACTTTAGTGGTTGTACCCGAAGAATTGATGTGTATCAGCTCCATTTTGTCGGTGTTGTTAGCTCCGTACCGAGGCGTAATGGTGATTAAAGGAGAGGCATCATCACCGTCGCCGGCTTTGATCTGGTGAAGGTGGGTAAAGCTGGAAGAAGCTTTAAAAGCAGCATCTATTTTAAATTTCCAGCGATAAGTAACCGTTTCTCCATTAGTGGCTTTAAGGTTCGCTGGAGAAGGGCCATAAGTTTTAATTTCTGTCCGCTGACGGTCAGTGGCCTGACATCTGTCGTCGTCTAACGCAACATGTGCAGAAAATACAAATACATTGGTGTTAAGGCCAGTATCAAAGGCCTCAGAGATGTGATCCTGGGCATGTCCGCAATCAGGTACTTCATAGGCCGTTCCGCCCAGTACGCTATTGAGTAAACTGTAGGTATTCCCTGGGCCATCGGCATTTAATGTCACACCAACTGCCAGAATGGAATTAGTTGATTCGGTTTTATTGGTTAACTGCAATGATTCCGGCTTTTCAGCATCTTGAATGCCGCTTTTACAAGAACTAAATATCAGTCCTGTCAGCAATAAGCTTAAACATTTAATTTTCATTTAGGATGAATTTAAAATTGTGGTTTACAAATGGTTAGTTCGTGAATCGGCCAATCGCACAATATAAATTTTGTGATTTAATTTAAATTATTGGTCAATATTGAAATTTATTTAATTAACCATATGCGTATTTTACTAAACGTAAACAGCATTTGAGTTGCATTCATATTTTTAGTATGATTGCAGGTCTGGGGATATAAATCTTGGAGGAATATAATTTATAATCCCTTCTATATCATATAATAAGTTCCGTTATTGGTATTAAAAACACAATATTTTATTATTTTGTATTTTAATATGAAAAAAGCGCTCGTGTTTTTTTGGTTGATATTTTTGTTCTCTGCCATCGGGTATTTGTTCTGGTATAATGACATCGTTTACCAATTGCCCACTCCAATTCCTAAAGCTTACAAAGCTATTGAAAGCGGAAAACTGATCGTTAATAAAGCCTTAAACCATAAACATCGTAAACCTGTTTTTCTCCATTTTTTTAATCCGGACTGTCCCTGTTCAAGATTTAACATGAAGCATTTTAAATCATTGGTTAAAGAATATGGCGATCGTGTCGATTTTAGGGTAGTGGTCCTGAGCCCAAAATCTTTTACTGCAGAAAGCATCCAGGATAAGTTTGGCCTTCAGATCCCAATACTATTCGATGAAAGCCTGGCTGCAGCTTGTGGGGTGTATTCTACCCCTCAGGCGGTTTTACTAGACCAGAACCAACATCTGTATTATCGTGGGAACTATAACACTACTCGCTATTGTACCGATGAAAAAACCAGCTTTGCAAGAATAGCACTGAATGGTTTGTTGCAAAAACAAACAGGATTGGTGTTTAGTCAGGCCGCTTTAAAATCCTATGGTTGTACGCTGCCAAACTGTAAATGATCATTAACTTTTGAACTGATGTAAACCATGATATCAAACCCTCATTCATCTATTTCTGATAGCCAAAACCGCTTACTCTTTATGGGCGTTAAGGAAAGAGCCGATCGTTTAATGAATTACTTTTTGTGGGGGTACTTCATTGTGGGGCTTATCTTCGCGCAATTTTATGATACCTGGTTGATTGCAGTTGGAGTAGGAGGACTTTCCTTACTGGCTTATTATTCCGCAAAATACCTTTTACCATCATCAGATCTTTATCAATATGTTTTAAGCGCAGTGCTGGGTATTTTTATGGCACAGTTTATCTACCAGATGCATGGGCTATTCGAAATGCATTTCTTTGCCTTTATTGGGAGCGCTTTGCTCATCAGCTACGAGAAATGGAAACTGCAGATACCAATTCTCATAGTGGTGATGGTTCATCATGCAGTATTTGGTTATCTGCAAAATAGTGGGGTCAGTGGAATCTATTTTTCACAGTTGGATTATTTCGATCTGCAGACCTTTATCATTCATATTTTATTGGCTGATATGATCTTTTTTATCTGTGGATTATGGGCTTACCTCCTCAGAAAATCGAATGAAAGACAGGTGATTCAAACTTTAGCCATGGCCGAACTCCAAAAGGAAGCGCAACTCTCCCAGGTTCGGAAACAGAATGAAGAGGTATTGGAAAAGGCCAATGAGCAGTTGAAACTGTCTAATCTGGCATTGGAAAAAGCAAGGACTGAAGCTGATAGGGCCAATCAGGCCAAAAGTATTTTCCTGGCTAATATGAGCCATGAGATAAGAACTCCGATGAATGGGGTGATGGGAATGGCATTGCTTTTAAAGGAAACAGAACTGAATAAAGAGCAATATATGTTTGCTGATGTGATTGCGAATTGTGGCGAATCTCTGATCAATGTAATCAACGATATCATGGACTTTTCCAAAATAGAGTCCGGTAATATGGAGTTAGAATCTGAAGATTTCAATTTGCGAAAATGTATTGAGGATGTCCTGGATATATTTGCAGTTAAATCCGCTGAACTTCAGTTGGAATTAATTTACCTGATTGAAGAAGATGTTCCTGTGCAAATTGTTGGTGATCAGCTTCGATTGAGACAGGTGCTGGTAAATCTGATTGGTAATGCGATGAAATTTACCCAGGAGGGGGAGGTTTTTGTAGTCGTTTCTATGGGGAAAGATTTACAAAATGGACAGTTCGAACTCGAGTTTGCAGTAAGGGATACCGGTATTGGAATTGCGGCCGATAAACTGGGTAATTTGTTTACCTCTTTTTCACAGGTCGACTCTTCTACCACCCGGAAGTATGGCGGTACTGGTCTGGGCCTCGCCATCTCAGAAAAGCTGGTTAAATTGATGGGTGGACAAATCAATGTGGAGAGCACACTGGATCAGGGATCAACTTTCACATTTAAGGTGCAGACGGCAATTGGAACGAAGTCATTGATTCCATATACCAATTACAGTATGGTTGAACATGCTGGAAAAAGGGTGCTGGTAGTGGATGATAATGCGACAAACCTCAGCATCTTAAACAGGCAGTTTAGCCATTGGAACTTACAACCAATATTGGCCAGTTCGGCTAAACAGGCATTATCTATATTGTCGCTCAATCCGGCAATCGATTTGGTAATTACAGATATGCAGATGCCTGGAATGGATGGGGTGATGCTGGCCAGGTTGATGAAGGAGCGTTATCCATTAATTCCAGTTATTTTGCTCAGTTCTATCGGTGAAGAATTTGAAGAGCGTCAACGAGGTTTGTTTTATTCGGTCATGACTAAGCCTATCCGCCAGCATGTTTTGAGTAAACAGCTTTCAAATGCCTTGCAAATCAGAAGTCAGGTAGAGGTAGAAGATCGGATGTTAAGCAATAAATTGTCTGCCGACTTTTCCATAAATTATCCTTGTACATTGCTGGTTGCAGAGGATAAAGTGGTTAACCAATTGGTCATTGTTAATATTCTTAACCGATTGGGCTATCAACCAGACCTGGTGAAAAATGGAGAAGAGGCCATTGATGCAGTATATGGTAAAGATTACGACATTGTCTTAATGGACATGCAAATGCCAGTAATGGACGGCTTAGAGGCAACCCGACTGATCAGAAAAAAACAATTTAAACAGCCCGTTATTATTGCACTAACCGCCAATGCATTAAAAGGCGATGAACAGGATTGTCTGGATGCCGGAATGGACGATTATATTGCTAAGCCGATTCGCCTGGAAGAATTGATGGATAAACTTGAAAAATGGTGTAAATAGGCCTTATCAGGCTATATTCTCCAGACAACGCATCACCTCTTCCTTTTTGCGGCTCGACACCTGTATCTTCTCTCCATTTTCCATTTGCAGATAGCCTTCCCTGTAGTATTTTTTGACATAGGCAAAGTTCACCATATAGGATTGGTGGCATCTAACGAAGCCGAAAGGATAAAGCAGTGGTTCATATTCCTTAAGTCCTTTGGAAACCAAAATTTCTTTAGCATCAATGAGCACAAAGGTAGTATAGCCCTTGTCGCCCTTACAATACATGATTTCCTTAATCGCGACCACCTCAATACATTCAAATGTTTTCAGGGCGATGCGTTTGTTGAGGGATACTTCCTGAGAAAGGTAATAGTCCTTAGCGATAGCCAGCTGTTGCTGATCAAAAGATTCCTGCTTTCTGTAATTAAAGCATTTGTCAAGTGCAGTGCGCAGTGATTCCTCATCTACAGGTTTCAGCAGATAGCCAAAAGCCCCGAGGTTAAGTGCCTGTATCGCATACTGGTCAAAGGCTGTGAGGAAAATCACCTGAAAGTCTGAGGTACCAATCTGATCAAAGAGGTTAAAGCTATTTCCATCTTTCAGCCTGATGTCTGCCAAAATGATATCTGGTCTGAGGCCAGGAATTTCCTTTGCTGCCTTTGAAATTTCGCTAGCATAGCCAATCACCTCTACGTAGTCAATTCGTTGAACAATTTGCAGAATGTCTTGCAAAATACGGGCTTCGTCTTCAAGTATATATAGTTTCATCTGTCTTAAATTTACTCAATAATCATTGGAATCATGATTTCCACACGAACCCCGGTTCCTGCGTTGCTATTTTTATCTATGAGGTTAAAATGTGCCTTTTTACTGTAACTTCCAAAAAGCACCTCAAATCGCTCTGAGATGATGGTTTGTGAAAGGGATTGTTTTTTCTGTTGTCCGGTGGCTTTCGTTCCCAACCCGCTTCCATTGTCTTCAATGACAATCTTTAATTGGTCATCGCTCAGCTGAAAGGAAATATCCAGATTGCCCTTATAGTCGATGTTTCTGAATCCATGTTCAATCGCGTTTTCAATGAAAGGTTGGATCAACATGGGCGGAATTAAGGTCTGATGGATGTCTAACTCCTCATCAGCGGAAATCCTGTAATCAAAAGCTCCGGTATAACGCATTTGCTGAAGCTGAAGGTAATTTTTAAGGGTACTGATCTCTTCCTCAATGTCAATAAAATCCTTCCGGTTTTGTTCCAGTATTGCTCTGAGCAGAGCTGAAAAGGCTCGCAGATAACGAACAGATTCCGCAGTGTCGCCAGCCGAAATAAGGCCTTGCAAGTTTGCAATGGCATTAAATATAAAATGAGGATTGAGCTGGGCTTGCAGTAGTTTCTGCTCCATTTGTAAACGCTGGTTTTCGGAAGCCAGTAATTTGTTTCTATCCCTTAAACGAATCTGACGATACACAATGATAAACATGGAAACAGCAGCCAGAAAGATAATCAGCAACAGGAAAAACGACCAGCGCTGTTGCCTGATCACCTCTTCGTTAAGTTGATTGCGGGCATTGAGTGCTTTAATGCTTTGGTCCTTTTTCTCAACTTCGTACTTTTCATTCATCTCCGCAATATTTCCTGCTTCAATAGCGCGATTATTTCGCTCTCCAATCTTGTAGACAGAGTCTGCTGCAAGTAATGCAGACTTATAATCTCCTTTAAGTTTATAGGCATCAATCAGTCCCTGATAATGTACTACTCTTCTTTTTCCAGCTGGATTTTTTTGCTCCAAAGCGATCCCGGCTTTATAATAAAAGATCGCTGAATCTGCCTGGCCATCCTGGACGAAGGCAGTAGCGAGATTGTTATAAGCGATGTCATTTAAATTGTCAGATTTTTTCAGGTAACTGAAGTATTTTCGACTGGCTTCGAGTGCTTTGTCTGACAGGCCTTTCATGCTGTAGATCTGAGCCTGATTGTCGTAGGTACGCGCAAGGGCAAGGCTATCCCCAAGGCTTCTGGCTAGTTTTCTCGCCTGACCATTGTAATAGGTCATCTTATTATAATCTGCCAAACGCGAAGCTAGTAAAAATGATATGTCAAAGTAGCGCTGTTTGATCGCCTTGTGGTTCTTGAAAGGGTGAGCCTGGAAGTATTTTGCAGAATATTCCAGAGATTTTTCATTGTTGTGGTTTTGAAAATAAGCTTGTGCTACCAGATCATAATAGCGATAGCTGATTTTGCTGTGGTTTCGTTCAGAGGCTTTCAAGCCTGCAAAAATTTTATTCATTAAACTCGCCTCAACCGTAGAAGCATGATTCAGCATCTGCGAATACATAGCATAATTCTTCAAGAGCTCTGTTTCATCATTTTTCCTGGTACTGGTCATCCTGGCGTATTCAGACATCGCGCTGTCCAGTTTCTTTTCCAAAGCGAATTTTCTGGCCCTAAAATAATGGTAAAAGGGACCCTTGTCTTCAGCTTCAGCTATTGAAAGAAGGCTGTCCTGGGCCAGGATTGTAGCATTGGAATGCGCTGTAGAAAGTGTATCGAGCGAAATAATTAAGGAGAGATATGCCTCCGGAGTTTTTATGGTGTTGCTACTGACTAAGGCTGGCCTGGTGTCTGGAGATCTATCTCTACAGCCTAACACACATAAGGCAGTCAGCGAGGCAATTAACAAATGAGCGTGTTTGTAAATGATCTTCATGAGCTTAAAATCTGCTTTATCGCCTGAGTTTTGCTTTCAGCTTTAAATATATCAATACTACTGAAAATGGGAAAGGACCTATCCATATTCGGCAGGTTTGAATCCATATCCGTATAAATAATTAGCCCCATTCCTTGTTTCGCAGATTTTTTAATTTCTCTTACGAATATCAGATGAAATGCCCCGAATCTGGGTTTAGTGTTTTTCCCTCTCTTTTTTCTCCGGAAATTCAAATTGAAAAACAATGGTCATCCACCTATTGAAAACTAAATTTTTAACCTTTTATCTAAAAACTATGAAACGTTTATTTATCGCATTAGTATGCACAGCAATGGGCTTTAGTGCCATGGCATCAGAAGTATCGCCAGCCAAAACCCAACCTCTATCTAAAAAAGCACTGGACGTTAAAGTGCTGGAAGTAAAAGCTCCGGAAACAAAAGCTGTTGAGCAAAGTAAAATACAAAAAAGAAAGACCACTAAATATGTTTTTCATTTAACCTGTGGAGACGTTATCGTGAATGTTTACAACGATGCAGTGAACGTTCCAGGAGTAATGAGCGGTATTTGGAATCATTTCAACGACCAGAACTGCAAATAGTATCCTCTGGTTTGCTTAGATCAGCAAAAGGCATTGTCTTTTGCTGATCGTCATCATTAAAAAAAAGGTGGGTGGCCTTTTTAAATTTTAGCGCATATGAAAAGATATTATAAGCTGGGCTTAGGGGCGATTGTATTTTGCCTGCTTTGCGGATTTACAGACAGCATCAGTAATACCCAACTACCACCCGTTTCCATCGCATATTACCGGTTTAGCCATATCAGAGACTCTACACAAAGTGGAAATGTCTGGACCGAACAGTTCTTGCTCGCTTTCGATGCAAATCGAAGTGTTTACCTCAGTGAAACCAAACATACTCAGGATTCTGTGAACCGTGCCATACTCAAGGCTGCGGAAGAGAGTGAAAGCGATGAGATCGACATGGGAACTTTCGTACCAACTACGCCGGAAAGAATCTATGCCGATCAGCAGAAACGAGCGGTCATCAAAAATTTCAATGGCAACAATTACCTGATTACTACAGATGAAGGTAAAATCGACTGGAAGATTTCTAAGGAAACAAAAGAGATCCTCGGATATGTTTGTCAGGAAGCTACAGGCTTGTGGAAGGGCAGGGTATATACCGCATGGTTTACGACCGATATTCCGGCTGGATTTGGGCCATGGAAATTGAATGGATTACCCGGACTGATTTTGGAGGCTCATGATCAAAGTGGTCGCATTTCTTTTACCTGTACCGGACTATCCCTTGCTGGGAAGCTTCCTTCCGAAATCTCTATAAATTTACCAGAAGGACTAACCAGAACCACTGCCGCCCAATACGAGCGCATGGAGAAGGCTTACGGAGAGAACCTTGATATGGATGCTTTTGATCCTGCAAGTGTGACCCTGATGATGAATAATGCACAGTCTGCAAGCGATTCAAAAAAAGCCTTCAAGGTAAATTTTCCTCTGGAACTGGATAAATAAAAGGGGCATGCCAAAGCAAGCTTTTTCTTTGTTTTTATTCCTGATGATTCAGGCTACGCTGTGTTTTAGTCAGTCGCGGATTTCCGGCTCTGTAAAAGATACGGCCGGGCTTTCCATTAATGCGGCCTCGGTAACCATTACCGACCAAAACGGAGCAGGAATTCTCTTCTCCAGAACGGATGCTCATGGGAAGTTCAGTATTGAAATTCCCTCACGGACAGACTTATTTCTTAAAGTTTCAGCTATCGGATTTAAGCCTTTTTCCCTTGCGCTGAAGGATGCTGGCGTCGAAGAATTATTGCTGAGGTTAGTCGGAAATGTGACCAGATTGCAGGAGGTTGCGGTGAAGTCCTCTAGCCCGATCAGCAAATCTAAAGATACGCTCAAATACAAAGTGAGCCATTTTAGAGAAGGACAGGACAGGGTAATTGTTGACGTGATTGCAAGGATGCCTGGCATTCAGGTGGATGAAAAAGGTGGGATCAGCTATAATGGCAAGCGGATTTCCAAGGTATATATAGATGGGGAAAACCTGTTGGATAGAAACTATAAACTGGCTACAGGGAACATCCCTGCCGGGGCGGTAGAGCAACTGCAGGTGATAGAGGCAGATCAGCCCATCAAAGCGCTCAATGGATATGTCTTAAGTGACGATGTGGCGCTAAATCTCACGCTCACAGATAGTGTCAGAACCGTTATCACCAGTAATGCCCAGCTTGCTGCCGGAAACCAGGCCTACTATGGCGAGCTTTCCAGCATGATGTTTAAAAAAAAAGCCAAAGCCATTTCCGTATTCAAAGCCAATAATATCGGTCTGGATCTGTTGGACGAAATGGAAGAAGTTGGGGAATCATCCGCTAATGAACTCAAGGCCAAAAGCCCGCAACACTATCTTTCCATGCAGAGCGAAGTTATTCCGGATATCCAGCAGAAGTATTACCTGATGAATGATGATTTTTCGGGCAGTATCAATCCGCTTTTCTCCATAGGAAAAGACTGGACCATGCGTTTAAACCTCAGTACCTCCCAGCTCAAACGTAAGTATCGCTTCAGCAATTCCCTTGCATATTTTTTAGCCAATGCTGATACGATCCGTTACAATGAGCAGCAGGACAATGTTTACCGCTATCAGAATTGGAACATGAAGGCGCAGGTCGAGAAAAACAGCCCTAATATTTACTTACGCTCGCAGACCAGTTTGGACCTGCCCAAATGGAAACGAAATGGACAGACTATTCAAAATGACCAGTCTTTTAAGCAGGGGCAACCCTCAAATGATCATTCTATAAGTAATCTGACTACCCTGGTTAAAGCATTAGGTAAGGAAAGTGTAATGGAGTATAGAAGTTTAGTTCAATACCAGAAAACAAATGAGCAATTGCTCATCTCGCCGGGCATTCATGAGGAAATATTAAACAGCGGAGCAGAGTATTTAAAAGCTGCCCAGCAGGTATTTACAGAGGAGCTGGTCATTGAGCAAAACATCGCTTTCAGGAAAAGAATCAGTCAACTGGTTCTCTCTGCCGCGGCTGAATTTGCTCTGGAAAAGAATCAGCTGCTCAGTCATCTTGGAGTAACGAATCTGGCAGGAGAGGAGTATATACCAGGTACTACATTTCGCAATGATATCGATTTTCAGCATGTTGAATTGAGGGGTAATTTATCAGCCCTTTATCAGTTTAAAAATGGATCATTGAACGTATCCGCTGCTCCCGGTTTAAACCATATCACTTATCAGGATCACCAAAAGCAATCGGAGTCAAAACAACAATATTTTGTTCCAAATCCTGCGCTTAGCTTTCGCCTTAATGCAGGAAAGTTTGCGCAATTGCAGTTAAATTATTCCTCGGAAACAGAATTTGGTGAAATAAAGGATATTTATTCCGGAGCGATACTGGTCAACTTCAGACAATTCAATTCTAATGATGTTCCGCTACCCAGAACTGATCATCAGAACCTGTCTGCCAGGTATAGCTATCGTAGACCGATTCATATGTTTTTCTACAATCTTGAACTCAGTTACCGATCTTCAAAACAAAACTATATTAGCGCATTTACAATAGACAGTGGCCTTACCAAAGCCATTGCCGTAGATTTCGACAATAGAACAGCGCAGTTCAATTTCGGTGCAAATTTATCTAAATATATCTTTTTCATCGGGACTAACTTTTCAGTCCGGGCAAACCTGAACCTGCAGAAGGGGAATACGCTTTATAATAATGAGGTCAATCCATTTAAAGCCGTACAACTGAATGCAGGAAGCTCCCTGAGGAAAAAAATATCCAGGGGAATCAGCCTTGCAATGATGTATGATTATATGCAGATGAGCAATCGTCAGCAAGCCTTAAATGAGCGACTGGAAACGCTGGTAGAGCGTCATCAACTTAAGGCGGAATGGAACCACAGGATTAGCAACAGGTTATTCTACCAAATCAATTATAGTATGGTAAACTTCAGACAATCCCTTCAGCGACCTACCAGCAATAATTTTTTTGACGCCAGCCTGAGGTATAACCTGAAAAAAAGTGGGGGTGTTTTTGAACTACAGTGCATCAATGTGTTAGGGCAGAATTTATATTCACAAAGCAGTTCCAATGCCAACGAGCTTTCCAGATATGAGGTGCCACTAAGGGAACGTACCTTTCTTTTTAAATATAGTTTTAGTTTTTAGAATTGTTGGAATCAGACTCAGCAGTTATATCTGGAGTTTTGATGGATGATAAAAACAAAAAAGCCTGAAATCTTAAGATTCCAGGCTTCGGAGATTTATTTTAAAACTTCCTCCAGTTTACGTTCCAAATCGGCTCCCCTAAGGTTCCTTGCAATGATGACACCATTTGGGTCAACAAGATAATTAGCTGGGATTCCCTGAAGTCCATAATAGGTAGAAACTTCATTTTTCCAGCCCTTCAAATCAGAAACTTGGGTCCATGGCATGTTATCGTCTGCCACAGCTTTCTTCCATTTCTCTGCATTGTCATCTAGTGAAACACCCAAAACGGTAAATCCTTTAGGGGAATACTTATGATAAGCCTTTACTACATTCGGGTTTTCAGCACGGCAGGGGCCACACCAGCTTGCCCAGAAATCAACCAGAACATATTTCCCTTTCAAAGAAGAAAAACTTACCGGTTTTCCAGAAAGATCATTTTGTGTAAAATCGATCATTTTCTGTCCGTTGCCTCCTCTTTTAAGCACAGCAAGTGTGGTTTCCAGTTTTTTGCCTGAAGGAGTTGCTCTTAACGCAGGACTCAAAGATTGGAAGAGTTTTTCCAATTCTAAATAATCATTACTGTAGCCCATGTTTTTAATCTGATCAATACTGACATAACTTTTAGGATGACCCGCTATAAAGGCTTTAGTAAGTTGATCCTTTTCTTTATCCAGTCGGTTCATTCGATCTTCAATCCCTTTAAGGGCTACACTGTCTTTTCCCTTTTCCGCCAGGTCATATTCTTTATAGAGTGCTTCCAATTTAACTGTTACAGGTTTCTCCATGGCCTTTAAGGCATTTAGCTCCTGCTGGGTTTTTCCTCCGGTTACCACAAAATTTTTGGGTGACGAAAGTTTACCTTTAATGGTCAAAGGAACGTTTTCTACATATACTGCTTCCCCAAAAGTAGCCTGGTCAGAAAAGTACAATAATTCAGGTCCGGCTGTAGTGGTACCTTTATAGCTGAACTTGCCTTGCTTTACGGCTGCTGAATCCCTTTTGCCTCCAACAGAAATGTAAATATAGGGGCCCTTTAAGCCTGAAATATCACCATGGACAGTATAACTGTTTTTGTGCGCCATTGTTTTTTGTTTGTGCTGTGCGCCTGCACCTAAACTAAGCCCCATAAGGCTTAAAAGAATAATTTTCTGTTTCATAATTAAAATTTAATAACCAGGGTTTTGTAAAATAACACCAGCAGAGGCATCAACACTGACCTGCGGGATAGGTAAAATCAATTTATTTTCGTCTTTAAGGCTTGCTTTTATGGCCTGAGCCTGTACATCTTTATTGGTAATGTAGCGGACAATATCGAACCAGTCTTCTCCTGATTCTGCGCCAAGTTCCAGTTCCTTTTCAGTTCTGATCAGACCCAGTAACTCTGCTTTTCCAGCTGCTGAAACTGTTCCAACACCTCGTTTTGTTCGCAACGCATTCACTGCAGCAAGCGCATCGGCTAAGTTTCCACCACCTCTTCTGGTCTCTGCCTCAGCATAAATTAAATAGGCTTCTGCCAATCTAAAATAGTATTCTGTATCGTTGCGGCTTCCATCCACACCCTTGCTAAATTTTCCATTGCCATGCCATTTTGCAGGATCTGCAGGATCTCTTGTTGTTTTAACAATAATCGCCTTTCTTGCATCATTGGCTAATAAAGTAGTGTAACGGTCGGAAAGAATGTAACCTCCCAACGTATAGTAATAAGTTTTACCATTTTCATAATAGATATTGTTGTTATTGGCGAAAGTAATAGCGGCCAGAATCACCTCATCGGAATGGTATTTGTCTATTTGGAACATATTGACAAAGTTCGAACTTAAGGTGGCTGGTCCATTCATCACTTCCCTGGCCAGTAATGCGGCAGCAGTATAATCTTTTTTATACAAGAGTACCTTGGATTTTATTGCTTTGGCAGCCAGTTTTGTCGCATAACCTTTGATTGTTCCAGTGGCATAATCCGGACAGTTTTTGATGGCTTCATCCAGATCTGCCAATATAAATTCATAAGAGGTTTTTACATCTGCACGCGCCGAAATAGGAAGATTGGGTTTGTCTTTAATCTCAATTCCAAATTTAGAGTTGATGTCCCAGAATTGCCCAAACAAGCGTAAGGTATAAAAATGGGCTAAAGCCCTTAGGAATCTGGCCTCCGCAACAATTCCGAATTTTCGGGGATCAGTTACCTTAAGTGCCGTTGTTTTTTCAATAACAAAGTTGGCCGTCTGGATCATGGCATAGGGCCCTGCGTACAGAGAGCTGTTCAAAGTAGAATTATTTGGCATCACATCATTATTGATATAGGGAGCCAAACCTGCAGAGGTAGAAGTTAGGTTTACACCCATTAAACCTGCATAAGCCGGAAGATAAAAAGCCAGGGGTTCATCCCTTAAACTGTAATAGGTGCCGGCAAGTAATTTATCTGCAGAGGGAATATCTGTGACTACTGTAGATTCGTCTAATTTATGTTCTGGTTTTAAGTCGGTTACATCTGTTAGTTTACAGGCCTGTACCATGACCATTAATAAACAGCTGAAATATATATAGGTCTTTTTCATCATTAAAATTTTAAATTCATACCAAAAGTGATACTTCTTGTCTGAGGATATGTTGCGGTATCCCTACCATGATCGGTAAATGAGTTTTCACTATTCACTTCAGGATCCAGTCCTTTATATTTTGTCCAGGTAAATAGATTGGTCATTCCGGCAAATATCCTTACCTGTGAAACATGGAGTTTTTTCAATAACTCGTTCTTCAACAAATAGCTAAGCTGTACATTTTTTAAGCGAAGGAAAGAAGTCGACTCTATAAATCTGTCATTATTCGTATCTGTATTTTGTGCGGGTCCATTGATGACATTCCGGGGTTGATCTGTATTGGTATGCTGAGGTGTCCAGGCATTAAGGACAGCTTCAGATACATTGAGCTGATAGCCATAAAATGAATCCGGGTTTTGTTCCCTTTGTGCTTTGCTACCCACATCGAATTGGAACAAGCTGCTCAATTCGAAGTTTTTATACCTGAAAGCATTGCTCCAGCCGCCATAATACTTTGGATTTTGTGCATAACCAAGGATCACACGGTCATTGCTATTGATCAGTCCATCGCCGTTCACATCTACATATTTTACATCACCAGCTGAAGTTTGTGAGTTTTGGTAAAATGCGTTCGGATTTCCGGACTTGGCTCTTGCTATGGCATTTAGTTGGTCAACTTCTTCTTTTGTCTGATAGAGTCCATTAGTTCTGTACCCACGGATCCCATTTAATGGTTGTCCTTCTGTTAGGAGCAGGGTTCCATAAAGTGCCGTTCCGTAGGTTTTCTCTACTTTATTTTTGTTAAAAGTGATATTGAAGTTGGAACGCCATGAAAAATCAGTACTATTTACAGGAGTCCCGCTAAGGCTGATTTCCAATCCCTGATTGCTGACATCTCCAAGATTTTTCGTCTGAAAAGTATAGCCACCAGAAACCGGGATACTTGGGCCGGTGATCAGGCCTTTGGTATATTTCTTATAGTAAGTCAGGCCGGCAGTTAGTCTTGATTTTAGAAAACTCAGTTCCAATGCCGCATCTGTTTGGGTAGTGCTCTCCCAGTGAATGTCCGGATTCGGTTGTCCGCCATCGGGATTTGCCCTCAATCCGTTAATGCCATTATAAAAATAGCCGGTATTGAATAAGGTCAGGAATCCAAACCCACCAAATGCAGAAGTACCGGTTTTACCAATGGTGAATCTCATTTTTGCATCATCAATAAAATCGAGTCCCTCCATAAATTTCTCTTTGGAAAAACGCCAGGCCACACCTGCAGAAGGGAAGTAGCCCCACTGGAATTCTGGTCCGAACTTCGTGGAGTTATCAGCTCTACCACTTAATGTGAGGTAATATTTTTCATCATAGTTGTAATTGACCCTCATAAAATAAGACTCTAGTCCGCTGCTTTCAGAATCACTGGAATAGCCGCTGATCGAACCTGCCGATCCCAGGTTGTTGAGCACTTCATCATTAGGGAAATTAATGCTGCTCACATTGGTGTAATTGCTTTTGTTTAAGGTCCAGGACGCCCCGGCAACGGCATCAATGCGGTGTTTGTCAAAAGCCTTCGTATAGCTTAGGGTATTGTCAAAGATCCGGTTGGTGTATTTAAACATCTTATCATATCGGCTACCTTTCTGGTCGTATTGAGATTCCGCCAGCATCCAGCTTGGCGTATAATTATAGCCAGTATTGTCATTGATGTCATACGATAAGGATGACCTTGCTTTTAATCCCTGAACGATTTCAAGCTCTGCATATATGGTGGCGAGTAAGCGCTGACTCTGGTTGATATCGGTGACTTGTTTGGCAGCTAATGGGTTGTCTGATTGTCCATCATTGGCATAGCTTCCATCGGGATTATATATGGGTAGATCAGGTCTGTAGGTGGCTACACCATAATTGTTGTAGAGGATGGAAGAGCCTCCGGTTTGTCGGATTGAACTATAATTCATGTTGGTTCCAATTTTGAATAGATCAAAAACTTTGGATTCTACATTTGCACGCAAAGAATAGCGTTTAAATCCTGTGTTCACCAAAATGCCCTTTTGGTCTGTTAAACCTGCAGAAAATCCATAATTGGTACCGCCGTCAGTGGAAGCCCCAAGCAAGCTCATATTTATATTTTGTACCACACCAGTTTGGGTAACTGCTCTTTGCCAGTCTGTGTTTCCTGTTCCAGGAAATGTTTCATCATCTATGGACTTTCCAGCAGCAGCATAGGTGTCTTGCATAAATTTCACATAATCAGGGCCAGAAAGCACCTTGTAAAATTTGTTCTGCTTGTCGATGGAGGCATCATAGTTGAAGCTAAAAACAGGTTTCTGCCCGGCCTTTCCTCTTTTTGTGGTTACAATCACCACACCGTTTGCAGCCCTGGAACCATAGATCGCAGTTGCCGTAGCATCTTTGAGGATTTCTACATTCTCAATGTCGTTAATGTCTATTCCTGCTAATGGATCCATCAGCCCATTGGCTGGTGCAGAACGCAAGGCATCCGCTCCACCACCATTGTAAAGTTGGACAGGGATTCCGTCAATCACAAATAAGGGGTCATTGACACCAGAAACCGTAGACATTCCCCTAATTCTGATGGAAGCTCCTGCTCCAGGAATACCATTGGGTCTGCTCACCTGTACTCCGGCTGCCTGGCCAACAAGGCCCTGAGTAAAGTTGGTGGCAACCTGCTTACGCATATCATCGGCATTGATGGTCGCAACAGATCCTACAAGGTCTTTTCTCTTGGTGGTTCCATATCCCACCACTACTACATCCTCCAAAGCTGCCTGGTCTTCAGTAAGCTTAATGTTGAGTTGGGTGTTGTCATGGACGGCAACTTCTTTGGTCTTATATCCTAAAAAAGAAACCACCAGGATGGCATTCTCTTCTATATTGTTCAACTCAAATTCTCCACTGGCATTGGTTTTTGTAATTCTGCCCGAATTTTTAACCTTGAGGGTAGCTCCAGATAATGTCCTGCCGTTTTCATCAGTAACTTTCCCCTTGATATGAATCGCCTGAAAAAAGGTGGTCAGCAATTCAACAATTGATTTTTCCTTTACTCGGATTACAATGGTTTTATGATCAATCGTATAGGTGAAAGGTTGATTACTCAATACTTTATTTAATACAGTCTCTAATGGAGTGGCTTTAAAGTCGGCATCAATATTCCTTGCTGCTTTTAATTTTTCGGGTTGCCAGAGTACGTTATAGCCGGTTTGGGTTTTAATGACTTTAAAGACTTCTTCTAAAGCCATGTTTTTTTTATGTAGCGTAATCTGTTGTCCGTAACTCCCTGCGCTGACCTGTAATATAGTGGCTATGGTCAAAAAGATGGTTAGTCTCATGATAAACAGGATTTTTTTTACACGGCTGTGCTGGCCGCATAAAATTCTATTGTAAATTTTATACATTTGATAGTTTGGTGGTTGGTTTAGTAGACAATTAAATTCATACGGCCAAATTCTTTGACAAATCCCGATCCTACTCGGGTTTTGTCTTTTTTGGCGCATTTTTGTAGCGTTTATTTCATTACAAAAATCCTCCTTCCTTCAATTTTAAATTTAACGACCTCTGTTAGACTTAACTTCTTTAATACATCTCTGACCAGCTCAAACCTGGAAATTCCTCCGCTAAAAATTTCATTCTTTAATTCCGGGTTCTGAAAAATGACTTCGACATCATACCATCGACTTATTTTTCTCATAATACTTTCAAGGGGTTCATTGGCAAACTGAAATTCCCCATTTTTCCAGGCAATTATATTGTCGGTATTTACCTGCCTTATTTTTAAATCTCCAGGCTTAAGAACAGCTTGTTCCCCTGGTTTAAGGATTACTTTTGTAGGACCGCTCACCTGAACACTTCCTTCCAATAATGTTGTTTTCGTATCCCCTTCATTGGTGTAGCTATTGATGTTAAAATGAGTACCAAGTACCTTTACGAGCTGTCCTGTTGTTTCTACGATGAAGGGATGTTTGCTGTCTTTTGCTACTTCAAAATAGGCCTCACCACTCAGTTGCACTTTTCGTACAGCAGTGGCGACAAATGATTGGGGATAAATCAATTTGGATGCTGCATTAAGCCATACCTTGGTGCCATCTTGCAGGTGGATCTGGTATTGCCCACCGCGCGGAGTTTCGATGGTGTTCAAAGCGAGCTCTGTTTTTCCATTAGGAGTAGGGGAAATTTCATAGACCAACTGTCCGTCCTTAGTTTTAGTGATCTGAACGCCGCCTGCTTTGGCCAGCTTGCCATTAGCAGCAGCTGTTAAGGCAATACGCTCCCCATTTGCCAGCGTTAAATAAGCTTTGTTCTTACCGGGAGCGATATCGTTAACAATGATAACACCATGTTTTAAATCTCTTTTATAGTCGTTAAACCAATAGATACCAAAACTAATGACCAGGAGCACTGCAGCTGTAATCGCAATTTTTGGCCATAATGGTCTTCTTACAGGCTTTGTAGCTGTATTTTTCTGTACACCTCGCCAAATTTCGTTATGTAGCTGTTCATAATCCGCGACTGTTAGATCTGTAGGTTCTGAAGCTTTATAAAACAACAGCCATTTCTCGATCAACATTTTTTCTTCGGCTGTACAGGTGCCTGCTTTGTATTTAGTCAGTAGTGCTCTGGCGTTTTTCAAGATTTATGTTCTCCCTCCTAAACATAGGACACTTCTAAAATGCCTGGTGGGTAATGGAAGAGAAAATAAATATTAAAGAATGTAAAATAAGTAGAGGAATGTGCCTAAACGAGTACGTAAAACCTTTAAAGCCCTTTTCATATGGGTTTCAACAGTCTGTTCTGAAATTCCCATTTGTTCGGCGATTTGTCTGTTACTTAGAAATTGTTTTTTTCGTAGCTCAAATACAGTTCTCATTTTAGGAGGCAGGGCAGCTACTTCCATCTCGATCAGTTTTTCTATATCTTTTTCCCGAATGGAAAAATCAGATTCCTGAGCAGTATCTTCAATCATTTGCTGCAGCCCTAATACATGATCTTCCCTGATCCCCTGGTGTCTGAACAAATTCAGCGCCTTATTGAATACCGCCCGATAAAGATAACTATGAAGGCTTGTTTTAAGTTCCAACTCAGATCGCTTGTTCCATAGTTTTACAAAAACTTCCTGCATGATATCTTTAGCCTCGTCCTTATCTTTCACTTTCTTATAGGCAAAACTAAACAGGAGGGGATTATACCTGTTAAAGATCTCGGTAAATGCGGAATGATTGTCTTCTTTTAAGAAGAGAAGAAGATCATGATCATCATATTTACTGTAATCCCGCATATCCTTTTATTCATGACGAATTTACATAAATTTCATATCGATCATTAAATTATTATCAATCAGAATAGGTGCGTTTATAAGAAAAGGGTATAAAAAACTATCTTTAACAGATCAAAAGCAATCGGTATTCACCCTCATTTTCCAGGGGTGCCCGATGTACGCATGGTAATGCTTTTTGTCCCGGATGATCAACCGCCAGTTTCCAAAGATGCCCTTGTCCTAGATTTATTGGCTTAGCATCAGGTTTAGGCTGATAATGTAGATCAAAAAAATATTCACTCAAAAAAGTTTCAAATGTGATCTCTGAGCCCTCATGTAATTCTTTCAGTTTTTCCCGGATATGTGGAATTAAAATCTTTTGTTCCACCTGATCATTGGGAAGGATATCGCTTGTAGCACCAAAATATGTACATAAAAAAGTATCAGTGGAAATAGGAGAGCGGTCTACATGATAAGAATATACATCTGTTGAAATGAAATCCAGTTCCTCGTCACGCTGGTAGCTCCTGATCAGATTGAGTGAAGGGGAGGCACCAGAATCTTTTAATAGCTGCAGATCACTAAGAATAATTTCTCTGGCGATGTTCCCATTTTCAGTTAGTTTGAGCGCTAAGAGCGTTTCAGGATACACCTCTTTGATATTTTCCTTCAATTCAAGTTGAGATACAATTTCCTTAAAATCTCCGGCTAAATCCCTGTGCCAGCAAAGTGCATTCATAATGCCATGAAAAGGCGTATTTAGAAGCTTAGTAAAAGTAGAGACTACTCCAATTTGATTGCAGGCCTGAAATTTATGGTTCATGTGGTTAAAAAGAATAGCCAAACATTAATGCATACAAAAGTAATTAATAAACATAAGTTGTCACAATTGGCCCCCTAATTCGTCGTTTTCCCATACTGTCAAAACTTGAAATGCCATTTATCTTTACTGTATCAACAAGGTAGTATCCATAAGTTTCAGAATAATCTAAACCGCTATGAAAAATTTATTTAAAGTCTATCATCATTTTAAAACATTAATACTAATCGCAATCATTATGGGAACAGCATCTTCATCCAAGGCACAACAAATTAAACCTGTCAGCAGTGGCTACGCGCCAGTCAATGGGATCAAAACGTATTACGAGGTATATGGGGAAGGGAAACCTGTCATTTTACTACATGGGGCATTTATGACCATCGGCATGAACTGGGGCCAAATGATCCCAGAATTGTCGAAGACAAGAAAAGTCATTGCGGTTGAATTGCAAGGACATGGGCATACCCCATTTTCAGACCGGAAATTATCCCGTGTTACTTTAGCAAGTGATGTGGAAGGGCTGATGGATTACCTGAAAATTGATAGTGCTGATATTGTCGGCTATAGCTTTGGAGGTTCTGTTGGTTACCAGTTTGCCATACAAAGCCCAAAGCGTTTAAGAAAACTAGTGATCATTTCTTCTACCTATAAAAGTGATGGTTGGATGCCCGAAGTAAATAATGCGTTTAAAAGAATGAAGCCAGAACTTTTTGCGAACAGTCCGATGCATGTGGCTTATGATGCAGTAGCGCCCGACAAAAGCAAATGGAAGAATTTCCTGGAACAGATGATCGCTTCAGCAGGCGAATCCTATAATATGGGTGATAGCAACATTGCAAAGATTACTGCTCCTGTGTTGTTGATCGCAGGTGATAATGATGGTCTGGATAAAATAGAGTTGGTAAAAACGTATCAATTACTGGGGGGTGCGGTATGTGCTGATTTTGGAGCAATGCCAAAATCGCAATTGGCCATTTTGCCTGCCCAGGGACATGTGACTTTAATGCAACAAAGTCAGACTATATTAGGTTATCTGGATAGTTTTTTAAAGTAATTAAATAAACTATTTTAAATGGTACGCTTTCATCATGTTTTGCTCGACTCATCTTAGGCAGATCTTTGAACCATAAAGTGGAAACAACTTCCGATATTTAAATTGATGTGTATACTTAAATAGCTATTACCACCGTCCCTTACTAAAAGTTGTTCCTTTTGCCATTCCTGATCAGGATATTCTACAATTCCGCTCAACATTAAACGCCATTCATTGTGGCTAAGGAAGCTAAAGAAATCTTTAAAAAAAGGTATGAGGGTTTAAGATCAGCTTTTCTGTAAGCTGATTGTACTGAAGTTTGCTTATTGCTCATTATTAAAGGTTTTGAATAACAAATCTCCGATTTGATAGTTAACAGCTATTGATTTTTACAATGAGGTTGATCACACACTTAGTCTAATGCAAAAAGGCCCCGACAAAGCCAACCTTCCTTTCGAAAAGGCAGCCCCAAAAGACATAAGTGATCACCCAATGATAGGGTTTAGTTTTGCTCAACTTAGCTCGCGGGTTAAACTGTCAGATTTATTTGCGATGCTTGCAAGCAATTCCTTATCAAAGATTTTAGAACTGCATTTTTGTTAAACGTTCGATTAATTATTAACTCTATGCTAATATACATTGTAAATATATAAATTGAAAATATTCAGTTAATGTATTTTCTTTGTTTAGCTATTTTAGTTCTCTGAAGTATTTAAAAGAAGATCGACTCTTTATTTTTATCCTTAATTCCTGGTGTATATCTTTGTATCAGAAATGAAAAGAGCACAAATCCAGGAAACCTTCAGAAACATTGATATTTATTTATTCGACCAATTGGCTAAAGGTACCTATGACGACTGCAATACGATTTTAGATGCTGGTTGCGGAACAGGCAGAAACCTGCTTTACTTTTTAAAAGAAGGTGCTGAGGTTTTTGGAGTAGATCAAAACCAGGAAGCGATCTCTCAGCTCAGAAGCCTTGCCAGTCAATTTCATCATATCAATTCGGAAGAAAACTTCAAAGTATCAGCTGTCGAGAATTTACCTTTTGAACCAGAAAGTTTCGACCTGGTCATCAGTAGTGCCGTTCTCCATTTCGCTGAAAATTTGGAGCACTTTAAAGCCATGTTGGATGCGATGTGGAGGGTGCTAAAACCCGGAGGTTATTTTTTCTGCAGATTGGCTTCAGATATAGGTATTGAATCATTGGTACAGTTCATCGGGAACGGTAGATATTTACTTCCAGATGGTTCTGAACGTTTTCTGGTGAATCAGGAAATGTTGCTGAGATTCACTAAAAATCTTGGTGGGAATCTCCATGAGCCTATCAAAACCACCAACGTTCAGAACCTAAGAAGTATGAGTACCTGGTGTGTACGCAAAAACACATAAGGTCATTGATATTCATTTTTGTATTATAGAAAAAAGGTTTCAACTCCTTGAACCATCTATTATTTCTATAATCTTTAAAGCCACACCGCTTGAGGATTGAAAATTTTGTCCGGTAACTATTCTTCCGTCCGTTTCAACATGTGAGACATTGGGAGCTGAGAACTTAAAAATTCCTCCTCTTTCTTCAATTGTCTTTTGAATTAAGAATGGAAAGTGCTTAAAATAATCTCCATCCTGCTTTTCGTATGAATCAGGATAACCACTAATTTTTTTTCCTGCTACTAAATAATGACCATCAGTCGTTTTTAAGTTAACAATTCCTGCGGTTCCATGACAAACAGAAGAGATGATACCTTTATTTTCTTCATATACTTTTAAAGCAATAGTTTGAATCTCTTTATTTTCAGGCACATCATACATGGCAGCTCCACCACCAATGTAATGGACAACTTTATAATTTTTTGAATCGATTTCCTCAGGTTTTCTGGTGTTTTTCATGGCATACATAAAATCCGGGTCAAATAAATATTGCTTTTGCAAAGTGTCAGAGGTGTTAATGTAGGCTAATGGAATACTTCCTCCCTTTGGGCTTACAAAATCAACGGTGTAGCCAGCTGTTTTAAATGTATGATAAGCGTTAACTATTTCAGAAAAACTATTACCTGTTACTAGGTTTGAATTGCCATAATAGTGAGCATTAGACACAATGAATAGGATATTACGTCCTGATTTATTTGTATTTAGGCTACTCGCAGACTTACTGATTATCTTCCATTCACCTTGAATCTTTTTAAGTAGGAACATATCTATAAATTCTAACTTTTTGTCAGGTATTAATATCTCTGCCTTAGCTAAAGCGATATTGTTGTATAGATCAATTGAAATGATTCTACCTACACGTCCATTGAACTGTCCCTGATTGTCTTTCTTAAACCATTTGGTATATTCAGTAGCAGGGACAATCCAAAGGTCTTTGTCTTTATGACTTAAAAATAAATTGGCTTCCGAATAAAAAGCCTCTTCGATGCGATCAGGCTTGTTGTAAGAAGTTCCATCAATGTATTTTTCGATACATTCCTTAATTGAAAGTGTTTCTGTCTGTGCCACTAACCAACCTGGCGAAAATAGTAGCGCGATAAAATAGATGACTTTTTTCATAAACTTTTTGAAATTTAATTTTTCTCAAAGCTATGTTTAGCAAAGTCTCAGGCGGTACTGATTTATAATTCAGGACTCCTAATCTATAAAGAGGAGTGAAAAATCATGATTTGTTGTGATGGAGAGGCATGGTCTCCCTGATTTACATTCATTAAAAGCGAGCTTTTCATTGACATCGGATAAATTGATACATTCAGGGACACCTGCATTATAAGGCTCTATCCAAAATGCAATTTCAAGTAGAGTTTGTGAATCAATGAAATTCATTCCATACGCTTCATTTAAATTAACGCTCTTAAGTATAAATAAGCCTGATGATGTTGGATATTGTCCAGCTTTGGAAAAAAAAATATGAAAAATAAATGTGAAATTATCTAATTTAGAAGTAGTTATTTGCATTTTGGTTATTGAGATGCCTAATTTATATAGCTATGGTTACAACAAAGATCTAATTATGACATTAAATCCGTATAAAAGCGTAATCGATTGGTTTTTTAATTATTTAACAAGAACAAAAGATAAAAGAATGGTTAAAGATCGGACGGTTCGCTTGATGTTTGCATTTAATATTCAGTTACTTGTTGTATCATCGATATTTTTTGGCGCCTTTTTTAGAGATACTCCTAAATATATATACTTACCAATCTTTTTTTTAGTGATTTATGTTCTTGAACGTATGAATAAGAATTATGTAGATAGTAAAGAAGTTTTATTATCTGATGAAAAAAACACTTTTGTTGATCATATATTCTATTATTTAATCCTATTGAGTCCGTTGCTTATGTTAATGCTTTTAGTATTTGTTCTTGCTTCGTGAAATTATTTAAATAGTATTTCATAAGAAATTTTTGTAACTATATTGATTGCCTTATTGGGAGTTACTTTTGTTAAAGCACAAAACACTGTTGTTCAAAGCCCAAAGGTTATTTTATATTCTTGCGAGGGAAAGCTTATTCCCACAGAAAAGATAGAAGGCCGTTATGTTATTCCTCCGGATTTATTTGTTAGAAAGTTGACAAGGGATTATATTCATGAGACCATAAGCGACCTGCTTAAGATAGGTGCCCTAGAAAATGATTTAAATCCGAGTGTTTTAAGATAAAAGGAAAATAGCAGATGAAATAGAGTTAGCTGAATTTAATGAAGTTTATCTGGAATCAGACAGGCTTGATTTATCCATGCTAAAAGGTAATAATAATAAAGCTTTAATGGGGGCTCAGTAGCGGATATAGAAAATAAGAAAAGTGGAAATGACCCTCCGATCATTCCCACTTTATCTAAATTAACGCTCTCATATATAAAGACGCTCAAGTGGTGTTATATATTGTGTTACGATAGAATTAAAATAAGAAATTATAATGTCTAAATGTCAAATTGTTGGAATAGTAGTATTAGTTTTGGGCATTGGGATGTTTTTGTATGGGGTATCAATGTTTACTTATCAAGGTCCTCCATTAAGCTCCTTTGAAATTAAAATGGGGGAATATTCCTTTTTCTTATGGCTTCCAACAATTATTATAGGTGTATGCCTACTCTTTATTAAAAAACATTAGGTAAAAGGTACTGACGAGATTTTCATCCATGGTCGCTAAACTGAATCAGTATAAACCTTCATAATAAAGCCATACCTTTTTCCACTTTTATATCGAGCATTTTTGCATAATGTTATGTGGTCTGTCTATTAGCACTCCCTAACATTTGAGAAACACTTTCAATAGGAAACCCATTGCGACAAGATAACAAAAGTAATTTGGAATGGATTTCTTTAGTATTGAATGTAGGTAGTTAGGGGACGAGCTGAAATTGTTTTCATAATGTTAAACATTAAAAAGTAAACAAATTTAGCCTTGCAGTGATGGAGAATCAAAGTGTTTAGTCATGGAACTTGTTCGATATCAGTTTGATGTTTGATTTCTGCTGAGTCGTTTCCTTTTCAGAATTTACTCACCGAATCACTCACCAATCTTATGGGATTTAATGAGAATTTTGATACCTGATAAAAACGAAAAAGCCTGCTATCTTACGATTTGCAGGCTTTTTCTTGGTTTTGATACCATAGTGGCGGAGAGTGGGGGAACTGTACCCAGGGTTAAAATCCCGCTTTAATATGGTGTCTGGATGGTTTGTGATTATTGACTCACCGAATCACTCACCAATCTTGTTTCTTTTGTAGTTGCAAATGCTATTTGTTAAATTTAGCTATAATTATTGAAATTTTTCTATAAACTATGTTGTTTTTAGAGATCTGAAGTCAATAGTAATCAAAATATTTTTTTTTATTAGCTATGTTGCAGATTTATTTTTTCCTTTTCAGGTTTGTTATTGTAAGCTGTTGCTATTCAGTTTGTTCTGTTTTGTCATCATGTTTGAATTGTTTAAGATACTCACTGTATTTCTGAAGGTCCTCATCGTCTGGGTTTAAAGAGAGAGCATAATTAATTTTGCCTGCCAAATGTAGTATATAGTTTGCCTTAGTATTCTTAGTGTGCTCTAAATGAGAATTTAATCCATATTTCTTTAAATAGTAAACTTCTAAACGAATTTTATCCCTAGAGGCTCTAGGTGTTTGCATCTTTGTATTAACGACTATACCAGTAACAATCTGTCTAACATTTCGCTTCATAACTTGAGTCTTTTCCGGATTTAGCTTAAGATGATATTTTGTAATAGTTTGTTCTACAAAATTTATTAATTCTATTTCATCAAAAGTTCCAGAGAATGCCAGGTCATCAGCATATCTAGTAAAACGAATATTCTTTGGTAAACAGTATGTTGCGATTGACTCATCAATATTTATCATATATAGGTTAGATAAATATGGACTAGTTGGGGCACCTTGGGGGAGGCTCTCATTGAGTGTGCATAGTTTGCTCAGTAAGTTCGAAACATTAGAAGAATAACCCATCCTAGAAAAAATCTGCTCAACATACTCTCTTTTGATTGAAGGAAAAAAATCTTCAAGATCAAGGTTAAGTACCTTTTCTTTTCCAACGTGAAGCTTAACATTGTCTATTAGACTTCTTGATTTGATATAAGCCTTTGCAAATTTGCTTACTTTCTGAGTATATAAAATTTGATTTAAAATCCACAATTGGATTTCTTTCAAGCTTGGTAAAGGTTCATTAATTCTTCGAAATTTACCATTCTTTTTTTTGACTAGAAAGCTTCTATAAAAGAATTTTGGGTCTGACGCTGCATTTTTCAGATACTCCTTTTTGTAAGCTACAAGTGCAGCCAAATTGGTGGTGTTATATATTATGGGTAAATTCTTTGTTAGTAAAGGTTCTGCATATTTGAGACATCTCTGAATATTATCCTCAGAAAAACCAGCGTTCGTAGCCTTGATTCTGAATTGTCTAGCATATTGAGGGAATTTCATAAAGGGTTTCTTTTGGGCCTAAGTTAATAACTTAGACCCATAGAACAAAGCGTTGAACAGGGAGCGAAATGCCTGAGGGCCGACTTCTTAGGAGGCGTGAAGGCTTTCGGTTCCTGTTTAACGCTTATAGCTTGAAAAGTCATTCACTAGCAGGAGAGGTGAACTCACCGTCCCGACCAAGGATACACTTGGTAATATCTTAGAATGATAAATCATTCTGATCTGGTAAAAATACATCTTTTTTATCAAATTCTGAAATTTTACTCGATGTGTCTGGTTCAATCCACATGGAGGAATTTCTTCTATTAAATTTCTTATTCAACTGGTCAATTTCATTAAGCCCAGAGTCAGTAATGAATATTTTTCCTTTCAATTTAGAAATCTTCTCTTCTTCTGCCAGGATATCAATAAATTTTATAATTTGAGTATACTCAAATCCCTGTTTAATTAACGGAGTTAGGTTTCCATTGTGTTGAACCAACCTGAGTAATAATAATCTTACTTCTGACTGCATATCTATCTTTTAAATGGTGCAAGTTGTTTACTTTCTTCTAGCCAAAATACAGGGAAAGTATTGTTTGCCGACCTATCTGTGATAGCAAAAAGACTCTCAGATTTACCATACCCCAGTCTAAATGAATCTCTTACTTTTAGTTTTTTCTCAATCTCATCCATCAAAGCCAATTTCTCAATTTTATCAAGTCCCGTATAATTATCTGATATTCCTCTATTTAATATCTTGGTACAGGTGACTATACTTGGATACACCGAATTTATGTATTTGATACCTTGTAACTGTGCTACAAATGTTAAAACCATGATCTTATCACTCTTTAAAATAAGAGATTGGGCGTGAAGTTCGTCCAAAATATCTCTGACAGTACCACCCGTACCGATAAAATCATCAACTAGAATTAATATGGACTTTGGCTTAGTGAGTAATTTTTTGATATTATCCCAATTACTTTCAAATTTTAGTTTGGTGGCCAAACTCTCATAAGTATAATCGAACCGTTTTAATGAATACCATACTGCATCTGCACTTTTGCTTTCAATTGGTGATCGAGTTTTAAGTGGTGAAATAATAATTAAATCATAGTCTGTTATTTTATCAATCTTTTTAAGAGCACCTAAAAAATAGTCCTGATATTCATTAAAGGGGATGTTAAGGAATTCATGTCCTAACTCTATAAGTAAATCTTGTTTTTTTTCGTCAAAAAGGCCAAGTCTTGCGCAGAACCTATTGAAGATGCTAGAGTATTTGTCTGACTCTTTAATAATTTCCCATTTTTTTGTTTCAAAAAGACTCTCTAATTTGCCTAAATTTTCAATTGTAATTCCCATTTTAAATTAACTAATTAGAAATATATTTTTATGAAAAAGGGGTTGCTGAGTTACTCAGTCTCAAAGTGGACAGTAGATTTCGTAGGCAACTAGATTTTGTTTTATATTTCATAGTGCTCCAATATATTGCTTATTTGGTAGAATTGAAAATTTGTGCTTAAACTACTGAATTGAACTGTTAGAAGAATATAAAATTCTAAGAAATAAGGGGGCATGAAATTTTTTCATAATCTAATATGAAGTAATTTAAAAGCTGAAAATTTTTAGATTTTTTCCTTACTCCTAATGTTATTGGGAACTCCATGGGGGGTGCTTGCCGTCTTGATATTATAAATGTGCTCTCTTTTGATAGTAAATATTCGTGGATTATTAATCAAAATTATCTCAAAATTATCAATTGATATTAGTTTTATAATATATTTGCTACAATTAGTGTAAAATCTAAATTAATGATCTCATATGACCAAAAAACAATCGGTTCAGCAACAACTCACTGCTGGGCCTAATGCCATAGGGTTTGATTACCAGTTCTATTATTTTATGTACTTGGCCCTTGACCTCTCACACGGCGATTCAATTGGATTTGAGGTTAGAGATGATGTTCATATCCAGAAGAACGACGGTAGTGTAATCCTGTTTCAGGGTAAACATTCCATTCAAACGAATACTAGTGGGGAAGTTCAAAATTTAACAGCATTGGATTTAGATCTATGGAAAACGATGAGCAATTGGGTGAGCATGATTGAAGCAGAAAGCGATCGCTATGCATTTTTAGTTAAGAATTCGTTTGTGCTATTTACTAACAAGAATGAAAATTTTAATGAATTCATAACTGCTTTATCGATTTTCAAGGTCGATGGTGATTATAGCATTGTTGCACTAAAGCTAAGAGAATTGGCTAAAAAAACAACAGACAAAATCATTAAGAAATACTTGAAACATATATTAGGACTAAAAGTTAAAGAGGCGAAAATCTTTTTGTCAAAACTGACTGTAGAAACAGGAGTAGATGATATAATTACTAAGATTAAGAACAGATTAATGAAAACGGCAAGAATAGCTGCGATCGCGGATGCTATTTTTGATAGTTTGTATACCAGCATGCAGACCGCTAAATATCTTGATATCAAAGACAGAAGTAAATTTGAAATATCATTTGACGACTTTAATAACCGGTTCGGAAGGTGTTTTCTGGTGGCGTTTAAAGAAAGAGCATTGCCTAAAAGAGATTTTCCAATTTTGCTTCCTGAAGACTTGGAAACGCAAACTTTTATCAAACAGCTGATAGATATCGGTGAAATTTCCCCAGGCTCGAAACAGGTCATAACTTATACTGAACAAATGTTAAAAGTACTGAACAACTTTAGTTGCTGGGTAGAGGAGAATCTGTTGTTTCCACATGAAAGTGAAAAATGTGATAGTGATGCTATTTTTCTCTGGCAAAATAAATTCAATTCAAAATATCGAGAGATCAACAAAAAGCTCGCTTCCGGTACTGCAATTGTAGACTTAGAAGAAGATATCCGTGCAGCAGCACTGGATATAATTGATTATCTCCGAGAGCAGAATTTGGATATACTTGAAGGGAAGTTAGGGATAGATTTTAGCAACGGACATTATTATACCCTTTCAGATAAATTACGATTGGGATGGCATTTGGACTGGCAAAATAAATATCAGAACTCATGAATGGGATTTATTACACGTATAATAATGAGGCAATTGCAAGCTGTGTTTTCATTTCCGTGTTAAGAGAAATCGGCTCAATAGATGTTGCAAGATCTTGCTTAATATTACCATTTTTACTGGATGATAAGACAGTGAGTTATTTAAAAGACTGCAATGTCGGGGAGGAAAAACTTTCTGAAATCATCAGAGAGCAGCGAAGATTGTTTATTTCATTTAATAAACGCTATTTGGCTTTGCTCCCCGTTTCCATAAATGCCTTACTATTACTCAATAAGGGGGGGCAGATTTCTATCGGAAAAAAGATATTTGACACCTCCAATCTGGATTTTAATCAGGTGAATTTTGGAAATAGGTTTAGCGCAATTCAGAAGGCTATTCCTAATTTTTTAATTTTAACGGAAAATCTAAGTACCGTTCAACTTTATCAACTTTTAAAAATTGAGTTATGAAATTTATTCTGCATGAAATAAAACTTTGGTTTAAGGACGAGGATGCCGTCCCAAAAAGCTATAATTTCCTACCCGATAAGGTGAATGTGATAACAGGTGGTGCTACAACCGGAAAAACGAGTTTTTGGAGTATTATTGATTATTGCCTTTTGTCTGGCAAAATAAATATCGCCAATAGTATTGTTGAAACGGTGCTTTGGTTTGGTATACATTTTACTATAGGTGAAAAACAAATTTCTATAGTCAGGAAATCCCCTGAGCTGAGATCACCATCGTCAGAGATCTGTTTTAATGAGGGATATTTTCCTTTTGAATTGGTTGCCAATAAAGATGTAGCTGTGGTTAAGGCCCTACTTGATCTTGAGTTTGGAATATCCGACGCACTAAGGTTTCCTCACGGAAAGGGGCAGGGCCGAGCAAATTTCAATTTATCTTACCGCTATTTTTTGTTGTTTAATGCATTGACCGAAGATATAATTGGTACATCTGGAACTTATTTTGATACTACCTTTTACGGAAAAGAAGAATATGAAAATGCATTGTCGCATATTTTTGATTTGGTGATTGGGGTCAATGATATGGACAACCTTAAAGCTAAGGAGCGGTTAGCACAAATCAATGCCGAAATCAGAAAAATTGAAAAGACCGAACGGGATGGCCAAAAAATACAGCGGGAATTTGATGCGCAAACTCGTTTGCTCCTAGCGAGATCCAAGGAATATGGTTTTGTACCTTACGATCAGCAACCAGAATCAATAGAAGATGCTTTAGTGGTATTAAATTCAATAGTTTCTGAAAGTAAAAAGGTCGTTGATAATACCCGAGCTTTTGCAGAAATAGACAAGCTAAATAAGCAAAAGGATTATATAAGAGCCCAGCTTTCAGCCTTAAACCGTTATAGGAATGAATTTGAACAATACAAACGGACGTTAAGAAAGTGCGCAGACAGTTTACAACCTATTGTTTATCTTAACGAAAACCTATCTGCTCAATTGGTGGAATCGTATGAAACCAAGATCTTTGTTGATTCTCTTGAGGCCTCTCTGCTAAATATTAGAGATAATCTTTCTAAACGTGTGGAGGAGCCGGTTAAAGTTTCCGGAGATGCAAAGGCTTTGCAAGATGAATTAAAGGAAGTAGAGGCTAAAATTACCCAAATAAGCGTAATGAGTAAAGAGATCCCGGCTGAAGCTCAGCGTTTTATTTATCTAGGAGAGCTAAAGAATGCCTACGAACAGCTCTTAAGGTATGAAACACCTAAACAAATCGACTCAGTTAAATTAAATCAGTTGAATATTGAAAAGTCTAGCTTGGAAAGGATACCAGAGGATACACAAGAAATCAAATCAAATATGAATGATCAGCTTAATGATAGCATTCAACGTAATTATGATTTGCTTAACTCTCTGCCAGCTTATAGTAATGCCAAGACAAAATTCAGTAGTAAGGATATGATATTGCAGCTGCTCCCTCATGGTCAGATGTTCCCCCTCGATAACGTAGGGAGTAAGTCAAATTATATGATGATGCATTTGTGTTTTTACCTTGGGCTACATGAGCATATGATAGCAGTAGAACAATGTCATGTCCCACAGTTTCTATTTATTGATCAGCCCAGTATCCCATATTATGCTGATGGGGATAGTATAGGCAACCAAGATAAGGCAAAACTTATGGACGCCTTTTCCTTAATAAATTCTTTCGTTCAAAATATTGTGGAAGTGAAGAAAAACACATTCCAAGTTTTTATGGTTGAGCATGCTCCTGAAAGTTATTGGACAAATGATAATAAACTAAATTATTTCCATACTGTTGGGAAATTCATAGACGGCAATGGATTAATTCCAAAAAATATCTATAAAGAAAAATAATGCAAAACATACAGTTAGGTGCCATAAGTAAATTAATCATTCATAATGTTGGAAATAAAGCAAATGATGAGGGTACTCATTTCGCGGATTCAATGACTGATTTTGTAAACATAGAAGAAGAAGTAGGACAGTTAATTGCGAATAATTTCAAATTCGATGAGTTATTTAATTTTCATTTTGTTCCGACACTTGATTTAAATCCAGTTTATCAGTTTGTTAAGACAATTTTTAAGGAAAATTCTTCCTTTATAGATCAATCTCGGAATTGTGCAAGGTACTTATACGATAAAAGTAGCCACCCAAAAATTAAGGGTGGCGAATTTTGTATGGTTTATATTCGAAATTGTCAGGTAAATGAGGTAACTGCTGATGCACTAGCTTTCATCAAATCCGAAAATAAAGAGACTATTTTAAAGGTAACTCCTTCTGGTAATGGTTTTGATATGCATACTGAAAAAGGTATAAATATCAATAAATTGGATAAAGGGTGTTTGATTTTTAATATTGATCCTGAAAAAGGATTTGTGGCTGCTATTGTAGATCAAACCAATCGTAGTGCCGAAGCACAATATTGGAGAGAAGAATTTTTCAATCTCAAAGTAATTAATAATGAATTTCATCAGACTAATGAATTTTTATCAATAACAAAGAAATTTGTTACCAGTCAGTTGCCAGAAGACTTTGAAGTGACAAAGACTGAACAAATTGGGTTCCTTAATCGTTCAGTGGATTATTTTAAGACACATGAAACTTTTGATAAACAAGGATTTGAGCAGGAGGTTTTCGCAGATGGTAATGTGATCGAATCTTTTAGGAAGTTTGATAACAGCTACCGGGTAGACAATGAGCTTGAATTGGCTGATAGCTTTGAGATTTCTGATAGAGCAGTAAAAAAGCAAGCTAAAGTATTTAAAAATGTTCTAAAACTAGACCGAAATTTTGATATTTATATTAAAGGTAACCGAAAGTTAATTGAGCAGGGAATCGAACTTGATGGGCGTAAATTCTATAAGATCTATTATGATGTGGAAAGTTAGTTGTTTATCTCAAAGTGATGTTTTCAAAGATGGCTGAGGAACAAATTCCATTGCTAAATTTGACTCACCCCCTTGCTTCCCTTGGTATCACTTTTTCTGGTGGTGGATTTCGTGCAGCTGCCTTTTCGTTGGGTACATTGAGCTATTTGGATGCGATTCAATACAAGGAAAAGAAACTGGTTGATAATATAACATTTATGTCGTCTGCTTCTGGAGGCAGCATAACAAGTTTATTTTATTCGGCGAAGAGGCATCTTGGAATAAGTTTTAATCAAATCTTTAACGACCTCATTAAAGAAATGGAAGGAGAATGCCTTCTCGATAAAATGTTAAAGGTTCTTGCAGATGATAGCGTGTGGGAGACTTCGGGGATTTCAAAGCAGCGAAATATAATCAATGCCTTTAGTATCGTCTATGATAGGGTGTTGTTTACAGGAGAAACATTCTCAGTTTATTCCAAAAAGAGCCACATGGCTAACTTTGAGATATGTATCAATTCTACTGAGTTTTTCAGGGGATTGAGTTTTAGATTTCAGACAGACGGTACGCCAATCAAAACTAAAATCATTGGTAACAAGTATATCTTTTTTAATAAACTAGGATTAGCGACTTTTAATCAAATCAAGCTTTCAGATGCACTAGCAGCCTCTTCATGTTTTCCTATTGGTCTGGAACCAATAGTTTACCCAAGAGATTTCTCTTATAAATTATTTACCGGAACGGAGCTAACGGTAGAAAAACTAATAGAAGCTATTTCTTATAAAGACTATCAGCATCTCTCTCATACCCTTGATAAATGTGTAAATCCTCCAAACGAAGGTGCAGAATCTCTTCCTTCATTTGGCCTGATGGACGGTGGAATGACTGACAATCAGGGGTTGTCTAGTATTATGTTGGCTGATGTCAAACGGCGTAAAAGAAGTAAACCAACGCCTTTTGATTTGATAATTGTAACTGATGTTTCAAGCTACTTTATGGACGCCTATCTGCCGCCGCATCTTGAAAATTCGCCTTCATGGAGAACAAAAAATCTAGATTTTTACCTTAACACAGGTAAGCTCTATTTAGTGTTTTTTGCATTTATTCCTGAGATTTTATTGTGCTTAGGTGCGATGCTATTGTTGAACGTAATGATTTTTGGGGCTAATATTTTTACTTGGGTATCTAGTGCACTTGGTTTTGCTTTAATTTTAGTAGCTATTGGACTTAAATTTTTAAAAAGATCTGCAGCACCCTTTTTGAAGAATATGGAGTCGATTACAACGAGGTCAATGTTAGATTTTTTCAATTCTAATAAAAGCCTATCTGACCCTTTATTTGAGAAAATAGCAAACTACCTCTCCAGGACAAATTTGGGAGTGATTGAGCAAATGATAAAAGCTAGGGTTAGTTCAGTGATCACCATGGTGTCAGATGTGAATCTTAAACAAGTTCGACGATTGATATATGAATCTTTCTATAAAGACAAATGTTGGGAAAATAGGCGAATGCCTAATTTTATTTATGAGCTAAGCTCGTACAATGCTGAATCCCGATCAAAAAGGATAAAAAGCAGGATAAAGGGATGGGTTTCTACTGAAAAAGATAATAGATTGCTTTTGGAAGGATTGGATCAGCTCCAAAATGTAGCAGAAGATGCTAGACTTATGGGGACTACACTTTGGTTTGATCAAAAGGATGTAGAGAGCGATATGCTAAAAAAAATAATTGCAACGGGACAATTTACCACGTGTATGAATTTGTTAGAATATGTTTTATCACTTAAAAGAAAAAATGTGGATTTTTCTGAAAATGAAAACCAATCCTTAGAGCTGCTTAGGAGGCAATTAGAGAATGATTTACTTCAGTTTAAAGCAGATCCATATTTTCTATACAATAAAAGCATAGGGAAGGATAATCAAATGATATGAAATACTAGCAATGTTGACCTATCATATAAAATGAGCCTTAGATAAGCTCTAATTCTAATTGAAGCTTGCTGTTTTTATCTTGAGATCGATCATTCTGTGACATATAATGCCAAATGCTATAATCCATTGATGAACGCGGAACTTCTAAGAAGTCAGCAGCATATTCTACAACTTTTTTGGTAACATGGTAATCTGTGGTTGGAATTTCGGCTAGCTCAACAAAAGAATATATATGTCGGTCTACTGCTACAGTATCAACGTTTAGTAGTTTTAAAGTATAATCAACAGTTTTTGGACCGACTCCATTGAGTTCAAGGAAGTTTTTTCGGTTTTTTTCCTGAATAAGATAGATTTTAAAATCGACACAAGTGTTGATATTGTTTCTTATAGCAAAATCTATTATTCCTTTCAATCTGTTTAATTTGATGTCGTTTTTCCATTTTATTATTTTCTCAAGACCAAGTTCATTAATTAAATCTTGAAATTTATTTACTGTGTTGGCTTCTGGGTAATTTAATAAAACTCGCTGTACTCTAGGTTTAACAACGGTGTTATAGTTTAGACCTGCTTGCAACGTAATATCAACCAATAATGCTCCAATATGATTATAGCAGAATTGTTCATCCATATAAAAAGTCTCAAATGTTTTTAAGCTATTTATATAATTTACCAGCTTACGGGCATTTTGTGCTATTTTCATGAAATTATTCTTGTTCGATTTTTCTAATTGCATTTAATCTATCAACACAGTTAGGGCATGCGCCGCATGGAATAATTGGAGAAGCTTGACAAGAAAAGGTCGTTCCTATTGCAACTTCCAGCTCAAGCCCAATTTTTGCTACCTCATATTTAGAAAAGTATCTAAATGGCATATTAATTTTTACCGATCCATAATCCGTCAACATCTCTTCCATCTTATTAAAAAAATCGTTTGAACAGTCAATTTCCTTGGCGTGATTACTATTAATAAAAGCGGAATAGACATTTGTTAAACCTAAAGTTTGTGCAAATGTAGCACCAATTGTTAATAATAATACATTTCTATAAGGAATATATAAATCGTCAGCTACAATATCCTCTTTCCAAAGATTGGCAGGCTTAATAAACCTCGAAGACGATTTGGAATAAATTGAGCTAACATCAACATACTCAATTCTATTTATGTGACTTGAAGGTAATACCATTTTTAAAGTTTCAAATTCAGTCTTTGCACAATGTTGCCCATAATTTATAAATAATGGGACAAAATCTATTCCCTGATTTAGAAGCCAAAAGGCCATTGTTGTAGAATCAAGGCCTCCAGAAGTTAACAAAATTCCGTTTCTACTCATTTACATTTATTTTAGATGCGACTATAAAAATTTCGGAAAGGATGTGATCTAAATCACTAGAGACTAACAAGGGTAATTCAGTTAACATACAGTTTTCAGCTTTATTAAATGGATCATAGACAATTGTTGGAATACCTTTTGCATATGCTAGGCCAATTTCAATTAATGTTCCTGGGTCATTGAATAATAAGACTGCCAAGAGAATAGAGCATTCGCTTATAAGGTTCATATCTGCATTAAACAGATCTTGTTTACGGGATTTGAGTGCTTCTAATTCCATTTGTCCGTTTTCTTTGATTGGTCGACGGGGAGTGAAATTGTGGTATATTAAACTTTCACATAGTTTATCAATTAAAGATGTGTCTACAAAGTCGAAATCTGGAGCAGCTATGTATATGTTAATAGAATTTCGGTTCTCCCAAGGTAACGCTACTCCTTTTAATATTGCTAGGTGATCTGTTTTCATTTTTAACAACCTAGTGGTAGCATTTTTGAAATCATCAGGATAGGTAGTTAGTGCATATTCATAAGCCAGCCAAGAAGATAATATCATTGCATCAGACAGACCTATTGAAGATACTTTTGCAATGAAACAGGCGTCAAAAACATCACCAACCCCCACCGAATGATTAATCTTTGATGTCTGAGCAGAAGCTGAAAAAGATTCTCCTGTAATAAAGTTATAGCCTCTACTTCCACCTCTATTTTCTTTTAAAATGATTTTATCAGTGTAATTTTTAAATAACTCATTAAAAAGGTTCAGATCCCCAAAGAAATGACTCTGAAATAAAGTAGACGAAGTTGATATGAAGACTGTCTTAATTTTTTTATTCAATGATTCAAAATAAGATAGATCCATAACATTGTTCGCTATGTCAATATGAATATTACCTGAAATGTGGTTTATTAAACGCGCTTGATCATAATTTCCTGATATCATTAAAATATCTTCGTAGTTGTTTTTTGCTAATAAATTAAAAGCATCCTGATCATAAGTTATTTCAATGTCTTCTCTTAGTAAAAAATCGTATCCTTGATCTCCAACTTCTTTTACTTCTTTAATTAGAAACACATATGGTGATCCAGTTACATTGCCAAGCTTTATAACATCAATGCAACCATGTTCTTTTAAATAATCATGAATTTGAAGATCAAGATAACTTGGAGAGAAATATGCGACTGAATAATTTATATTCATTGCCCATAGACCTCTAGCGGCATGAATTATGCCGCCTAATCTCATTTTTAATTCTTGCTCGGAGGTTTCAAGAGTTACATCTACAAGAACATCTCCTATTAAAAGTATTTTAGGTTGAGACATTATCCCGGAATTATATCTACTGCAACACTTGGTGTTGGGATGTTTTTAGAGTTTGTTATTACGCCTGTGTAACTGAAATTATCTTCCATACAAATCAGTAGATAATTGTATTTGGTTGGTAAGTAACCTATTTCTTCTCCTATGTTGGTTTCAGCAACTAATCTAGTCCCATTGAATGATATGTTGATTTCAACTCCAACTAGGGGTACTTGTGTGTGGTTTTTAAAAAAAACACACCTACTTACTTCTTCTAAGTTACAAGAAAATGCTATTCCACATTTATCAAATCCACTTTCACCACCATTATTATCCTCTGGATTTTTAGGTTTTCTATTCGAATAGTCAGAAAACGTTCCAGAACCTGTACTTCCCATATTTACGATTTTTATATGATTGTTAATATATACTATTTATAGCTATTTCGTATGTGAATGAATAATTTGCTGGTTATAAGATGCTTACTAATTTTTAAATATATCTATATTTAACTAAATGATTTATATTTTTCATTATTTATTATAGTGTGTTTAATTTGTTACATGAGGATGCGTTATAGTGCTTGTGGTTTTTTGATTGTTGTATTAATATTTACAATATGGAAATTAAAAAAAGCTTTTTTAAACCTAATAAATTATTTGATTTTTCACCTCATCCTTATGATATCGGTAATCCTTTTGGATTTTGGCACAAATATGAAGACAACCATTTTTTGAAGAAAGTCTATAAGGTCAATGAAGATGATTTTGATTTATTTTACAAATATCATTTATCATACAGTCTTAATAATGATGTTTGTACTGAAGAGGTTTTCTTTATTAAGGTATGGGAGATTGTTAACGATAGGATTAAGCACTTAAAAGCGAAAGATCCTTACTCTTCTTCACATGGTCGCTATGTGTTCTGGATAGAGAAATTACAACAATTCCAGAAGTACCTAAATTGTATAGACCAATGGAATGCAAGGCCATCTCATTTGGTTATTGCTGAAAAGGAAGAGATTATTCAGAAACAAAAGCAGGAAATTGAAGCGCTTCAGGCGCGTTGGGATAACGTTAAGGGGTATGAGGTTTCTCAAAAGATCTGGATTAAACAAGGTTACCTGCCTACGGTGATTGATTTGTTTAAACAAATCGAAAAACTCGAACTACCTTCTGGTGGAAATCTGCTGAAATATGATCATCAAGTTGCTTATCCCAGAATGATCAGCAAGTATTTTGCTCATGCGGGCAATGAGATACTCGTTGAAACTTTGCGGAATTACTATGTGGTCAAAAAGGATGATATCCCTGTAAAAGGAACTTCCATTCATTCAGAACACAAGCTTTTCAAGATTGTCCCTATAAAAGAAACCAAAAAATAACAATCGGTTTAAGATTTGTACATGACCGGAGCGATCACGTGGTCATGGTTTGAGATTCTTTATGCTTCACATTTGCCTTGTAAACTTAAAAAGGAGGTAAATATGCAGATCGAGATTCTCAGCAAGGAAGAACTCTTAAAGTTCAAGTCCGAACTTATTCAGGAGATTAAACAAGCCATCAAATCAGATGATTCGCCAGTAAAACAATGGCTTCGAAGCTCAGAAGTCAGAACGCTATTAAAGATTTCATCCGGTACACTTCAAAATCTTCGGATTAAAGGCATTCTGCCTTATGAAAAAATAGGGGGTATTTTTTACTATGCCTATTCTGATATTGTCCAGTTGTTAGGTGAAATCGGGAACTCATGATGGATACAGGAAACAGACTCAGCAGTTTTTTAAAACTCGCCAGTAAGCACAAACGCTTCCACCAATCACATTTAAGCCTTTATTCTGCCATACTGATGTTTTATGCCCAAGGACTCTGTCAAAATCCTTTCAGGATATCCAGAAGCAAGCTGATGAAATATTCAGCGATCCATTCATTTGCTACTTACCACAAGTGCATGAGCGATTTTGTGAATGAAGGCTTTCTCGACTACGAGCCTTCCTATCATCCGAAACTGGGTAGCCAGGTCACTTTGTTAAATGACGATGGTGCAGGGCATGATGGTTAGGCTCATTGCATTCAAGTCCTTTTCCTCTTTTAGGAAAAGGAGCAAGCAGGAATTGGGCAGTAGCCCTATTCTATGCTCGTATGCTTTGCAAACGGGCTTGTAAGAATCCCCCGAGGATTCTTTGGCCTCCGGCAGATAGCAAGGGGGCAGAAAAAGGAATGTTCACTAGGGTGCGGATGTTAAATGAACATAACAGTGCACGCTTTTAAATCAAAACAAGATGCAAGAAGAACAATTCAGAACGGTGAAATACTCACTAGCGGTAGACCTGAAATTTGACAAGATTGCCCTGAAATTAGGGAGAGCTAAAAGACTTCTGTTCATTCAGATGGTAGAATACTTTTACCGGAATAAGAAAGATCCTGCTGATTTTAATGATGAGTTATTAAAGAATACCCTGCTCAAACAGCACCAGCAATACATTGGCTTTATCAAAGTGCAGGAGTCAGAGTATTTTGATCCCATAAGGGTGGAGATAAACCGGATTGCTGAGCGTCAAAGGAACCTGCTGAATCTTTTTAATACCCAGGTACTGAAATCAAACGAACAGTTGTTCCGGAATCAAAATGAGATACTCAGTCAGCAACAAATGCAAATAGCGAAGTTTAGCCAAACTGATTTGCTGATAGCTAAGGTAGAAGGAAAACTATACACCAAGGAAAGGTTGAAACAGGAGTTTGTCCTTATTTTAGAAAACTATGTTAAGGCTAGAGAGGCTTTGGGGCTCATGTTCTCCGGCAAGGAAAAAGAGGCGCTGATCACAAAGGTGATGGCACAAGTTAGGGGATTGTAGTTATGTACCTAAATATCTCAGACAGCAGTACAGCTAATAACAAAGGCAGTAGTGGTATACTTGTTCATTACCTTGAAAAAGAAAACAGGGTATTAGAGCTGGAAAATCCTGAACATTGGTTTAACCAAAAGCATTCCGATATTCAGGCTTATGAAGCTCGCAGGACTATTGATCAGAATATTGCCAAGCTCAGTAAAACCGACGCCAAGTTTTTTTTAATCAATATCAGTCCAAACCAGAAGGAGATTGCTCATTTAAAATCGCAATATGGGGCAGAGGGTGCAAAAATTCAGCTCAAAGCATATGCAGAAAAGGTGATGGATGAATATGCAAGGAATTTCAACCGTGCAAGCATTAACAGCAGTAAAGATCTGGTCTGGTTTGCCAAACTGGAAAATCACAGGTATTACAGTTACAAGGACAAAGAAGTAAAGGAGGGAACCAAAAAGCGGGGAGAACTAAAAGCAGGAGATCAAATGCACGTTCAGGTTATTGTTAGCAGGAAAGACGCCAGCAATAAAATTAAGCTGAGTCCGATGAATAATTCCAGAGGAAAGAACATTGAACACTCCAAAAAGCTGGGGCAGTTTGACCGGATGAACTTTAAACAGTCCGTTGAAACCTGTTTTGATCAGTTCTTTGATTTTGACCGGAAGCTGGGTGATACATTTGCCTACGCCAAAATTCAAAAGAACGGCACTTTCGCACAACGAATGCAGTTAAGTACTTTGGTGCAGGGATCGGCAGTCAACGGTGATTCTCACGAATTGGCGAGGCAGCTGATCAAAGGGGTAGACGAAGGCGCGTTTTTAAGCACCACCACTATGCTGGAAAGTGTAGGAAAAACGGCAGGAGATTTTATGAAAATCCTGCTGGAACCTGTTTCCCATGGAGTCGCAGGGGGGGGCAGTCCTGATGGATTAACGCCAGAACAGAAAAAGAGGAAAAAGAAAGGGCAACAGCAGGAGCAGGAATTACAAATAAGTCGTTAACAGGCAGGGTGTCTTTGCAGGAGTAGGTTCTGCCGCTCAAGGAGTGGCCTGCAAAACACCCTGTCCGCTTTGGCCTTTGCACAATTTTGCGGGGTATTTATGGAAAAAGACTGTGGGATTAAACAAGGAGGAAGCCTACTGATCAAGGTGCATTGCTTTTAAACTTCCAGAAGTTGGATTCTGATAAGCCAGCGTGCCTTGTTCAAATTCAAAGAGTTGTTCCATAAGGACTACTTTTTCGTATGGAATATCCTTGCTTTCCTCTATTAGAATCTTTCGGTAATTGTGAAAGGTGTTCATGGAAATTCCCAGCAATTCTGGGAGCAGGAGCATGGCTTTACGGTATTGCAATATGTTTAACGTGTGTAAATACTCATTGATTCTGTATTTGGTGATTGGCTTGTTCATGATCGTTGATTTTTAAATGGGTTAATAATCATTGGATATTGGAAGCAGACCATTTTTAGCAGATCAAGCTATAAAAATGCAGGGACTAAAAATGGTCTATCCTTTGGGCTTAATTGGTGCTTTCAAGACGTTGTTTTTCTATCTGAATAAAGGATACGTTTAAAAAACCAATCAGCTGGGTGTAAAACAAGAGCATATCAATAGTCTGATTGCTGTCGTATTCTGCGGTATGGTATGTCCATCCTTTATATAGTTCCCAGACTAGATCTCTGCATTCGTGAATAGGGGTGTTGTCGAAGAATTCAGTGAGTAAATTTTCAGGATTTTGCAGTTCATCATCGGACAAACGTGCAGGCTGGTAATCCAGCTTTCTTAGGATTTCTTGCATGGTGATTGTTTTATGGGTTTTAATTGGACTGTTCTTTTGTGGTCGCTCTCTTAAATTCATATAAGCTTTCCAGTTTAGTGATGAAATCCTGAAACTGTGGATTGTAATGCCTTTTAAGTACGCAAATGCTGAAATGGCGTGCCTCAAAAAATGCGCTGAGCTGGTAATCCGCTAGAGTACCCAGCAGATAAAGTTTCATTGGCTCTTTTGCATTACGAAGAAAAAAGACAGGATTTTTAGCCTCCGGTACGAAGGTTTTATTTTCAATGCGGAACCTCATCTTTAATTCATAGTGATTTCCCTTATCCAGCCATTGAAAGCAAAGCTTAGGGATTTCCCGAGCAAATACGCAGGGGATTAAGTATTTCTTTAATGGTTTTGCTTCCAGATTTTTTATGCCATAGGTCATAAAATAATGGGTGTAGGCTTGTGATTCCAGCATAGGATATGCCTCTTGCCATAAGTAGAAGAGCCGATCCCTTCGCTCCATATTATGATTATGGATTTCCTGTTTTTCTGCCTTAGTATGGCGGAATTGGGTGTTTTGCGTCGGAGCAACCGCCATCATTTTTGCCATTAGCGGATGAAGTTGGAGTTGGACAGGACTGTATTCCGGTTCCGCAAAAACTTCGGCATCGGTTATGAAATACTGGTAGCTTTTTATAGCATCTTGATTCTTGCCAAGTTTTCCAAGGTAAGAGATTAGAAAAGGGTAATGATTAGAACGGTAAGAGGCAAAAGTGGTATTCGCAAAGCAATACCCAATCACGCAATTGCTGGCAGAAATATTGGTTTGAGTAATGGGAAGTCGTTTTGAACGGGCAGGGCATATTGTATCCTTAAATGGATAGTAAAGTTTAGACTCTGGTTTATAGAAATAAGAATATTGCGCTTTCAGCGCAACGTTCATTCCCCACCTGTCGTTGATGATGTTAAGGTATTTGCTTTTACCAGTTTTGGGATGAAAGAAATCCGGCCAGTAAAACTCTTTAAAATCACATACTCCGCTATGGTTTATTAAATCCTGTAAGGCGTAATAAGCATAACGGCTGAGATAGCTTTCGTTGGTGTCTACATTACAGCCGACCAGTAGTTCCGTTGGTTTGACCTGTAGGTACACCATTTCTTCTTTCTCCTCTCCAAGCGTAATCCCAATAGTGAGGATCTCGCTCTGAAAGGAGATTTTCCTTTGTTTGATGTACAGAAATGGCTTTCTGGTTCTCCTGAATGCAGAGTGCCTGTTTAAAGTTTCCAGACTGAGTATTACAGTCCCTTTTTCCAGCGGAAGATGAAAAAAGTCGATGCCCTGAGGCATTAATTGTTGCATTTCCATATTGATCTCATTTTAATTGATTTAACTTTTAAAATGAGTCTTGGGTGCTGGAGATTGATACATTTGGGATCTGCCAACCGTGGCAATTAAAGTTTCTGAGGCCTTATGTTAACACGGAATTACAGCAGATCCCAAATCTATCTGGATACACAAATATAGCATATCTACACATAGATAATGGGTTTTCTGCTGTCTTGCGTTAACGGCCTCAGAATGCTTGCCGCAAGACTCTTTATAATACAAAATATTTGTTTCTCTTATCTATTTGTTATTCATGTAGATAGTTGTTTGGTTAAATGTATGAATTATATTTACAACCTCCAAATATTTATGGTTTACCCGTTTTAATATGGAGGTTTTTGATGGTTGATTATCCATATCGTTTAAGAAAATTTGTAAATGAATAATTCAATCGGCGAATACCTTAGGTTAAAGTTAAGGAGTAAGAACATTTCAAATAAAGAAGCGGGGGCTTCAATTGGTCTATCTGAGTCAGCCTTTGAAAAAGTTTTAATGCAGGATGATATTTATGCTTCAAGGCTAGTTAAGTTATCTGAACTTCTAAAAGAGAACCTTTTGGAATATTACTATAAAATTGAACCGATTAAATCGCTGATTCTAGTAGAAAAGAATGAGCACAAATCCGCTTTACGCAACCTTAGTGATAAGATTGAATTGCAAAAACAAGTAATTGACAGTAAGGAGGAGTTGCTGATAACGCAACGCAAGTACATTCAGGAATTAGAGACACGTCTTAAAAAATAAAGCTAGTTGCTGGTAAAATGGAAGAAAAAGAAGAAAACTGTTTACGGGTAACCGAATTTAAATTGTGGTTGGAATTTGAAGAAGTTGACCCAGGTTCATGGGACAAAGAAAATGATTTTGCAAATATTCATGTTGACACTGCCGACGGCAGACATTACGGAATAAATGTTTGGACTTTTAAGTTTTTTGAGACTTCAATAGCCCAAGTCATAAATGAAAAAAGTAATTTAAATGGCCGTTATGTTATTCCTCCGGATTTATTTGTTAGAGAGTTGACAAGGGAGTGCATTTTTGAGACTATAAGCGACCTGCTTAAGATAGGTGATCTAGAAAAAGTTTTAAATTCAAGTGTTTTAAGTTAAAAGGAAAATAGCAGATGAAACAGACTTGGTCGAATTTGATGAAGTTTATGTGGAATCAGCCGGGTTGGATTTATCCATGCTAAAAGGTGACAATAGTAATTAAGCTTTACTGGGGCTCAGTAGAGGATATAATAATTCAGAAAATAAGAAAAGCGGAAATGATCCTCCGATCATTCCCGCTTTATCTAAATTAACGCTCTCATATGTAAAGACGCTTACAGCGCTTTTATATTGTGTGGTTGCTAAATTAAATCAGCATAAACTTTCTTTAGTATTGCCATATCTTTTCCCACTTTTATATCATGCATTTTTGCATAATGCTGTGTGGTTTGAATACTAGTATGCCCCAGCATTTTAGAAACGCTTTCAATAGGAACCCCATTTAGCAAGGTTACTGTAGTAGCAAATGTATGCCTCGCAATGTGAAAAGTAATCGGTTTATTGATTCCACAGAAATCAGCAATTTCTTTTAGGTAGCTGTTCGTTTTTTGATTGCTTAATATTGGAAGTATCATTCCCATATTCAAACACACTTTATTTTTAGCATACCGGCCTAGTATATCTCCGGCCATCGGTAATAAAGGAATGTGAGAAGGGACATTCGTTTTTTGCCTTTTTATGGAGATCCAATTCTCACCATCTATTCCAATTACAATATTACTGTTCTTTAACTGCTTCACATCAATGTAGGAGAGTCCGGTATAGCAACAGAATAGAAATACATCTTTAACCTGCTCTAGTCGCTCTGTAGCCATTTTCTTATTGGTAATGGTCAGTAACTCTTCTTCGGTTAAATGCACGCGATCCAATTTCTTAATGGTGTGTTTGTAATTTAATAGGGGATTAGCGGTAAGATGCCCATTAGATAGCGCGATACGGATAATTTTCCCTAAGTTCTTCAAATACTTAACCGCAGAGTTATTAGCGCATTTACGGACTGAGCGCAGATAATAATCATACTCGGCTATAAATTCATGATTCACCATAGCAAGATCAGCATCATCAATTTTATACTTCCAGTTCAGGAACTCAACAGTGTGCTTTAAAGAGGTGCGGTATCTTTCCATCGTTCCCTTGCTAAATTCCGAGCCTACTAAGGATTCCATCTTTCTGTTGTGTTCTTTGAATACTTCTAACAATGTAGGGCGGTCTTTAGCTTTCCCAAGAAATCTGTCACGTAGAATCTGAGCAGTGATCTTCTGGTTTTCTTTGGTGAGCTGGGAATGTGCTTCGTGAATTTTTACCTGCAAATCATCCAGATAGAAGTTGAATGACTTAACTGATTCTTTGTAGCCTTTGGCTCTTCCTAACCTTGGATTCCATTGTATTGGATCAATGGATCTACCAGTAGTTACCTCAGATCTTGTGCCGTCAATAGTGATTCTTAGATAGATAGGGGAAATCGCGCCAATTTGATAGTTTTTCTGTTTCTTCATGTAGAAGAGTAGGCTGAAATTAGTTTTCATAATGTTGCACATTAAAAAGTTAAACAAATTTAGCTTTGCTACTACTGTCAGTCAAGATGTTTGCTTAGGTAACTAGTTCATTATTAATAAACTAGATCCTATTCGGTGAGTACCTTAAATTACCTTCAACTACTCACCGAATGACTCACCAACTATATGTGAATTGATGCTTCATTTGGCTTTGGTCTTAAATGAAAAAACCTGCAAATCGTATGATTTGCAGGTTTTTTCGAAATCTAGTCACCTAGTTGCGGAGAGTGGGGGATTCGAACCCGCGGACCCTTTGACAAGTCAACAGTTTTCAAGACTGCCGCAATCGACCACTCTGCCAACTCTCCGGCGCAAAAGTACAAATCTTAATTGGTTTTCCAAATTTTGATTAAAATATTTCTATATTTTTTTTGAAACCCCTTAAAACATGCTTTAAACCAGTGTTTTGTCCCAAAACCAATAATAGCAACCATAAAAATCACCTGCTACCGAAAGTGATTTCCGCTAAGTTATGCTCTGGAAAGGACAGGTTTTCTGCTTACTAATGACAAACCCTGTCGTTTTTTTCTCAACATCTTTAAAAAAATCAAAAATCACCATGTCTTATTCGCCCCCTCATTATGTCGTTTCTGCACTACTTTAATCTGCCCTTTCCCTTCTAAATTTGAATTAGTAAATTTATATAACCCTACAGCCATGAAAAATATCAATCAACGAATAACCACTAACCTATGGTTCGACAAGAATGCCGAAGAAGCCGTCAAATTTTACACAGGTATCTTTAAAAACTCCAGCATCAAAGGAATGACCCATTATACAAAAGAAGGCTTTGAAATCCACCAAATGCCGGAAGGCACAGTAATGACCATTGTCTTTGAACTGGATGGCAGGGAGTTTTTAGCTTTAAACGGCGGACCAATGTTCAAGTTCAATGAATCGATATCCCTCGTTGTCAATTGTGCCGACCAGGGGGAGATCGACTATTATTGGAATAGCTTAATCCCTGGTGGAGACCCGGCTTCACAAGTCTGCGGTTGGTTAAAGGATAAATACGGACTTTCCTGGCAAATCGTTCCAACACTAATGTCAGAACTACTCAAAGATGAAAATACGAAGAAAACGGGCAATGTAATGGCCGCGGTGATGCAAATGAAAAAGATCGACATCAGTCTTTTAGAAAAAGCTTTTGCCCAATCCTAAAATAAACCATAAACTCAACTATAAACTAATGAAAAAAAACAAAATTATCTTTTGGATTGCCACCATTCTGATCTTCTTATTTGAAGGCGTGATGCCGGCATTGACTTCACAAACAGAAATGGCTAAAGAGGGGATCCGACATCTGGGATACCCAGCTTACTTTGGTGTTGCACTAGTCGTATTTAAAGTATTGGGTTCGATTATTCTGGTGATCCCAAGAGCACCTAAACGTTTAAAAGAATGGGCTTATGCTGGCTTCGGCTTTGATTTTATTTTTGCATCTATTAGCCACTATGCAGTAGAAGGGATTGGAATGAATGCATTTTTTCCCTGGATTGTATTCGCGGTACTCGCGGTCTCTTATGTGTATTACCACAAGACCTATGGCGCGGAAATGGCATAAAACAATAAAGCCCAATGTAAATTGGGCTTTATTAGCAGTTTTTTGAAGCGTATCGCTCAGAAAAACAATTATGTTATTTTTTGTTGTTCTCCAGATAAGTAGTTAGGATACTTTTCAGATAAAGCTCAGGTTTAGGCATCACGATCACCGTTCCAGGTTCTTTATCTTGCGAATGCTTGATGTAATTCGCTTTAATTTTTCCCCAGTCTTTTGAATAAAGCTGGATAAATGTATCTACAAATTCTTTATCAGTATATTCTTTTGGAAGCTTACTTAAAACCGCTTCAATTTTCTCTTCTTTTCTATGTAATACTGCCATGATAATTTCTTGATATTTTCTTGTCCAAAGCTATGAAACTAAATTGGGTTAGCCTAGATATTTTCTTAGCCCTGAAAATTGAGGCATAAAATTCCCATCAGCAAGATTTCCCTTGAAGTAATTGGCTTGAAATTCTCAAAATAAACGAGAAATAGGAGTGATTTTCCGAAGAAATCAGCTCATGGGTTTAACCAGGTTTTCCAGGCAAGTGTTCCAGCTTGTTTTTGAGCACCTGGTATTCCTTTTCCAATACTTTAAAAGCCTTGTCTTTTGGCTTGATATGGTAGTTATCTTTCATCACCTTTAAATAACTGCCTTCCACCTGATCAAAGCGTTCTTTTAGCTGCAAATACTTTTTCTCCTGGCCTTTTTCGGCTTCAGTTTTTCCTACACCATTCAAATTGCCCAAATAAACACTGTCAGATACGCTTTCCCCATCCGCAGAGATGAAAGAGATATAAGGTTCTAACTGTTGTTCCAGCTCTCCTTCGTACAGATGAACGAAACATTTTCCTTCGGATCTTCTGGCAATGTTCAGGAATTCCTTGCTTTTACCAGTTTGAGGCATGCAAATCATCACCATGGCACTGTCGTTGTGTTTTATGTTATTGTCGAATTCAGGATTCCAGCTGATCTCCAGTCCGCCTGCTACTTTGACAATTTTTAAATCACGGGTTTCAGGCATACTGCCCTCACTCAATTTTAATTTCGTGTAATCTACGCTAATATTAGGGTATTCACCCTTTAAAGCGTGCTTTTTGTGGTAGGAGGTTGCCAGATTATGTGCATTGTACACCGTTCCTTTGGCCTTTAAACCGTAGCCTAATTTAATATAACTGCCCATATAACGGAGTAAATCCATGGTAACAGACATTTTCTGGTAATTGGCCAGTTGAGGTATGGTAGGTTTCCCTTTTCTACCGATTAATCGGACTACGGGTTGTCCGTTGAGCATATAGAAGACAAGATTGCCTACTTTTCCCTTAAGGTGGCCTTGTGGGCCGTTTGCAGCTATTGCCATATGTTGAGCGTTAAATGGTTTGGTATTCAGTTCACTATTGTTCGGTATTCATAAGATGAAGATACGTATAAACACCTATTAAACAATGAGATGACTATTCTGTTTTTTAAGATAAAATAGGAATATTAGAAAGGTTATTTAAAAGGTTTATAAGGGTATAAGCTTTTCTAGGCCCTATCAACCTCCTATAGAATATTGAGCAATACCCACATAATTATAGACGCAATAGATAGGTACTCCGAAGCTCAGGTATAGGGAATTCAAAGAAGTTGAGGAGGAAGGAACAAGATGGTTTAGAGGGAGGCATAGTGCATCATCATGCGCAGCCGCATCGTACAGACATACGAAATTACTGTTTTGGCGAAGAAGCCAGAATTACTTGCTCTTGTGAGTTGATTTTTCCGGGTGCAAAAATTTATCCGTTTCAGCCCTCAATTCTTCGAGGCGGTGTTTCACAACCTCCGATTTTTTTTTGAGCTCAGCGGTATGAGCAGCAAGATTTTTAGTGATCTCTGCACTGCTTTGTGTAAGATCTTTTTTGTCTGTTTGATCCATGACGATTGCAATTAATACTTAAATATAACAGAAAAATCAAATCCAAACATTAAAACCAGGTTAAATTTTTCTACTTAAACCAAAAAGGAGTGCTATTGTCTTTTCGCGTTTAATTTTATTTATTTAGGTCTGTGTATCCACCTTTTTGTCTGTTTTCAGATCCTCAATTTCTTTGTTTAAAAAATAAGAAAGACCTGTTCTGATGACTACGGTACCGGCTAATATCCCTAAATCCTGAAAGGATGGATTTAGAATGGTGTCAATGATATCTGAAGCAATTAAAAACTCCAAACCCAATAATAAATAATAACCTACTTCAATTTTAATCTGAACGGTCCTTTGTAAGGAAAAACCTTTACCAAAACGATTGTATTCGTTTTTTATAAAATGATAAAGACCTATAGCTGCACCGTAGCAGATAATGCCGATACTGATATAACTGATGATATGCGAGGTGTATCTCAGTACATAATCCATATAGACTCAACTGTGTTTAAAAGCGTAATGATATGTTCCCCCAATTAATTACAGGAAGTTACGAATATTTATCAAATTCCGGAAGCTTTTCCATTTCTTTTTTGAGCATAAATGCCCCTTATTCCCGACCATATTTTTAATGAAATTTTTAAACTCCGTTCTGTAGATTTCCTTTGCCATTGCCACAGAAATCTTTAAGCAGAAAACTTTATCTACCTTGCATTAAACCACAACAAATGACTACTTTGAATTTTAACCCATGCAAACCATTGCTGTTGCTTGTGTGCCTCCTATGGAGCCATACGAAGCAGGTTCAGGCACAATCAAGATTGTCGCCATTACCAGGGAATCTTAGCAAGGATTTTAGGCAGCATGCCAATCCAGCTGCCCTTAAAAAGACTATTGAACCTGCAGTTCCCCTTATATCATTAAACGGAAACTGGGAATTTAAGCATAACAATAAAACCGGTAATATTCTTGTACCCGGAGAATTAACCATGCAGGGTTTTGAACTCAAAGCAGGCGAAAGTGCTGTGTACATCAGGAAATTAAGTATCCCGGCAGATTGGAAGAATAAGCGTGTCAAATTGCGCTTTGATGGCGTCAGCTCCCATGCGATAGTTCGGGTCAATCAACAGAAAGTGACTGAACATGAAGGGAGTTTTGTACCGTTTGAAGCGGATATTACAGATCAATTGAAAGCTGAAGAAAATACTTTGGAAGTTGAAGTTTCTGCATTGACCATTAGTGATATCCTGGCCTGTACTTCGCAATATGCTGCGCACACAGTGGCAGGGATTCTGCGAAAAGTAACGTTATTTGCATTGCCTCCAATCAACATAAGTGACCTAAAAATCGAAACTGATTTTGATGATCAATATAAAAACGCAATCCTTAAAATCAATACCAGCATCTTAAATGAAGCATTTACGGATCGCAATGCCCAAAGCCTTTCTTTACGATTTACTTTATGCGACCAACAAGGTAAAGTTGTGCTTCAGCAGTCGGCTAAACTGAATGCTCCGGCAATCGGACAAGCCTTATTGTCTAAACAGGAAATTAAAGTGTTAAAACCGCACCATTGGAACTCTGATCAGCCTTACCTGTATCAGTTGCAAATAGAATTACTACAGTCGGATAAGACGATTCAAACTAGCCAGCAAAAAATTGGTTTTAGAGAAGTGAAAATCTCAGGAAACCAACTTTTAGTCAATGGAAAACCCATAAAACTGAGGGGAGTAAACCGACATTCTGTACATCCGCTTACCGGCAGAAGTCTTGATCAGGCATTGGAATATGAAGATGCTAAACTGTTCATGGAGGCCAACTGCAATTTTATCAGAACTTCTCATTACCCAGCTTCAGAAGAGTTTCTGGATGCTTGCGACGAGCTGGGTCTTTTTGTAGAAAATGAGTCTTCATTAACCTGGATCAATCACCATGCTTCGCCGATCTGGAAAAGCTGGGATTATAAAGATGAAAAATACCTTCCGGTGATGATGAATGCCAACCTGGAAAAAATGCAGGCATCAATGAACCATCCTTCGGTAATTATCTGGTCTTTGGGAAATGAATCGAACTGGAGTCCGCTTTGGCAAAAAGTTCAGGATGCAGTGAAAGCGATGGATCCCAGTAGACCAACTGTTTTTCATGACCAGTGCTGGGGTGGTTTTAATAACCTGGGTAGCAAAGCGGATATCGCCAATTATCACTATCCTGGTATAAACGGCGCGGCTGCCACAGACACGATGAGTCGTCCAACTATGTTCGGGGAATATGCGCATTTAAGTACTTACAATAGAAGGGAATTACTCATGGATCCAGGCCTACGCAGTGCTTATTCCCTGCCATTGGTTAAAATGTATGAGGTTATGTACCAGCATAAAGGTAATCTTGGCGGAGCGATCTGGAGTGGAATTGATGATACCTTTCATCTTCCTGATGGCAGAATTGTGGGCTATGGACCTTGGGGACCTATAGATGGCTGGAGAAGGCCGAAACCAGAATACTGGGGCATGAAAAAAGCCTATGCACCAATCGTAGTTAAAAATGTGGTGCAGCCAAAAGTCCGGAAGGGAAATCTGATCCTTAGCATCGAAAATCGATATGATTTTAACCATTTAAAACAGGTAGCAATAATTTGTAAGGTAGACGGGAGGGAGCAAAAAATAAGTGCTGATCTCCCGGCCCGTACTGAGGGAGAAATCAGAATTCCTGTTCAGTCAAATACGAAGGAAGTATACCTTGCATTTAAAGATCCCAGAGGATTTGTGTTGAACGAAGAAAGGATCATCCTGAATAATGGGGTTGAGGTTAAACCTAAGCCAGGTTTGGAAGGTCAGGCAGAAATGAAAATACAGGCAAGTGTTAAAGATTTTGTTGATTTTAAGGCACTCCCAGAGCTGAAGCTCGAAGAAAACGAAGCGGCATACCTGATTCAGCATGGAGAATCGACTTATCTTTTGAATAAAATTACCGGAGTGTTGACTTCCTTAAGCAGTAATGGAAAAGAAGTTCTTCAACAAGGACCGGTGTTTTGTGAGGTGTCCATGAATTCCGAAGATGGAGGCAAACCCAACGTAGCTGGAGAAACCTACCAAAACAATATTTATCCGATCAAAAATTACCCATTGTATACTTTGTTTGCCAAAGATTTTCAGATGAAAAAGATCGACAGTGGTCTGGTGTTTAGCATGAATACTACCTATACCAAAGCCATGGGTAAAATCCGTTACCTGTTCAGAAAAGATGGAAAAGTACAGGTAGATTATGAGATCCAAATGGACAAATCAACTCAGACAGCGCCCTACCAGTACGGCATGCTGTTTCAATTGCCACTGGCTTATGAAACCCTACAATGGAAAAGAAAAGGTGAATTTAGTATATATGATGAAAATGACATCAGCAGAAACGAAGGGTCTGCAAGGTTAAATGCAAAATGGTTCCCAGGCGTCGAGGAGTTTGGAAAAGTACCGCAGGGCGCATGGAAAGATGATGCGAATGAAATGGGGTCCAACGACTTTCGTTCTACCAAAAAACATGTGTTGACTGTGCTTTTAAAGGATGATAGTGGAAGGGGATTAAAGATCAATGCCAATGCTGATCAAGCTTCCAGGGCCTGGTTACAAGATGGTCGTATTCAGTTGCTGATAGCCGATTACAGCAATGCCGGATCAGAGCCTTTTTACAATACGCCTTTTAGTGATGGCAGGTTAGATGGCAACAGCCATACGCGGAAAGGATCTGTGCAATTTGAATTGATCCCGTAATCATCAAAAATGTCATGATTTCTGAAGTAGTTTTTGTAGAACAGAAATAAGGATTTAAAAAATACTTTTACCAGGGTGTGGATTATAAGTTCCTGTCCGACATAAAAAACGATTTGTGGTACAGTAGTTGTTGATTCCCAACTTAGCGCTTTTATTTGTATTTTAAAAGAAATATATGATGATGAAATTACCAATTATACCTTCTTTGTTGATTGCTGTGGCTTTATTAGGTCAGGGTTGTGTGAGCAATAAAAAGTTCGCAGACCTGCAATCCAGTTATAATCAGTTACAGCAGAAAAATCAGGGCGTAAGTCAGGAGCTGGCCAGCTCTAATACCCGTGTGAAAAGTCTGGAAGAGCAAATTGCAGCTCAGCGTGAAAATGTAAAAGCTTTGCAGATTGCCTTGAATAAATGTCTGAATTCCAGTAGTCAGGGGAATACCAATATCTCCAAACTGGTGGATGAAATCAATGTAGCCAATAAATACATCCAGCATCTCGTGAATACGAAAAATACCAGCGACTCTTTAAATTTGGTATTGACAACCAATCTGACCCGCTCATTGAGCAGAGAAGAAATGAGTGATGTAGACATTAAGGTATTAAAGGGCGTGGTTTATATTTCCCTTTCAGATCAGATGCTGTACAAATCAGGAAGCTATGAAATTTCTGATCAGGCAGGTGCAACATTAAGTAAAATTGCTAAAATCATCAAAGATTATCAGAGTTATGATGTATTGATTGAAGGAAATACAGACAATGTGCCTATTTCTCAGGTCAATATCCGCAACAACTGGGATTTAAGTAATTTGAGAGCAGCCTCTGTAGTGATGGCTTTACAAAACAACTATGGAGTGATTCCTAAAAGGTTGACTGCTGCAGGAAGAGGGGAGTATAACCCGATTGCCAGCAATGATACCCCAGAAGGAAGAGCGAAAAACAGACGTACTGAAATTATCATTACGCCTAAACTGGATCAGTTCATGGAACTGATAGGAAAAGCCCCGGAACAAGCTAAAGAATAAGATCAGACGGCAGCGATAAGACCAGCATAAGCATGCATGGAAAGTTGCTATGGAGTTGAATGAAAAGTAAAATGCCCTGTTCATCTACATGATGTTCAGGGCATTTTCTTTTAGGGTTGAAGATCAGGCATCTTCGAGCTCCTTGATGATCAGTTTTTTCATGCCCATCATTACCTGCATGCGATGTGGGCCGCGCTCCGGATCACTCATGAGTTTGCCGATGGATTTAGGAATGATTTGCCAGCTGATTCCGTATTGATCGGTCAACCAGCCACAAGCCACTTCAAAACCACCATTTGCAATCAGTTGTGTCCAGTAACTGTCGATTTCTTCTTGTGTCTCGCAGGATACCATTAAAGAAATTCCATCATTGAAACCAAAGCCGTGTTCAGCAGAACTGTCCATAGCCATCATCACCGTACCGTTCAGTTTAAACTGCGCATGTTTCACAAAATCGGTACGGTCGCCCTCGCCTTCAGCGTATTTTAACACGCCCTGAACTTCAGAATTTGGGAATACCGAAGTATAAAATCTTAATGCCGTTTCGGCCTGACCAGCCTTATCGCCGGTAAACATTAAAGTCGGACAGAACTTCTGCGCCGAATCTTCTTTTGTTCCGGTATACAATTGCCAGGAAACGCCATATTTATCTTCAATCCAGCCATATTTAGGACTCCATGGGTAAGCATCCAGGGCCATCATTACTTTTCCTCCCTCCTGTAATTTATGCCATATATCCTCTGTTTCTTCCGCAGTTTCGCACATCACCATAAAGGAAATGGCAGGGTTTGGGTCGTTAACAGGGCCATCAGTGAGCAGCATAAACTTTTGTCCGCTCATTTCGATCTCTACGATATAGGGATTGGATACACCAATTTTACCTTCTCCAAAAGTATGCGTATAAAATTCGGCCGCTTCTGTAATTTTCCCCCTGATGGTAAGACAGGGATAAATGAAGTTTTTCATAATCTTAAGCTTTAGGGTTTTGTCCATACTAAGTTACGCAACATTCCTTTGATTAGGGCTGGGTATAGCAGACATTTAGAGGGGGACTTGCGACGATACAGGTATTTTAACCCATTTAGGAATACAGGTATTTCTAACGGTATAAATTGCAAAATAATTCTCCAAATTTGAGTAAAAGGAATATCGTATTTAAGCGCTCTCTTAACATTTCGAATTCATGTTGACTGATTTTGAGCTCTCTTTTTAAAAGAAGTCGATTTTTGTGTTTCAAGTGTAAACGCTCTCATTTAGGATGTTTTTTAAGCTGAAAACAACTTAAACTCTCATTATAATGGCTTATTTAAATTCACCGCGACTCAGTTTCTCAGGGAAGTTTCAGGCTGATCCTTCCACAGTCAACAATGACGTCGAACACTATGACAACGCTAAATTCCAACCAAATTATCAGGATTATGGCGAAGGGACAAAAAACGGCTGGTGGAATCCAGACGGCACAGGAAACTGGCGCTTGCTGGATTGTGTGATCAACAGCGTTACCTACAAAGATGGTAGCAGTACCAATGATCCGGCAGTAGATCCTATTATCGGGATGAGTGTATTGGATGCGAACACCCGTGTAGCAGGAAAAATCGTAGACCTGGATCCGCAGCAGCAATCTGTTTCACAGATCTGGGGCATGGTAGTCAGATTAGGACAGGAAGGAAACGTTTTTGTAAAAGGCGACTTCAAACCTGTTGGTTTCAATGACATCTGGTGGAACCGATCAGTAGACCTGACCAGATCGCCAGGTGCGGCAGCAACTTATCAGTCTGTGCTCAACAACTTGGAATGGTCTATCGATGGAACAGCATCCCGTTACCTTCAGGAATTGCAGGCAGAAAGTCCAGACCAATTGTCTATGAAATTCAATGTAGATGTGTTCAATCAAACAGTCACCGATGCGCATTTTACCATTGGCAGGGTAGTAGGTAGTATTGGCCCCTCAAACGTAACTGAACCAGACCATTTTACCCTGGGCAGGCAGTTTGTTCCGCCTATGACTTGCATGGGTGGAAGCTATGTGCCAACACCGGTTACTCCATCAGACCTGCCTCTTTATGTAGCTACAGCCTTGGTTAGAGAAGATACCAAACAAATTGTATTGGATCTTGGAAATTGCCTGAAAACTAAAACCGCAGATGGATTGATGGCAGATACCCGTGAGCTGAAACTGGCCTACAGAAATGCACAAAATGATTTCTTTATCCTGGGTGATATTGCTTACCAGGCAGCAGGATGGTACGAAAATAATGGTGGATTGGTCAGCATTAGTCTAACAGATGGACAGCTGGCAGGCGCCCTTCAATTCCCATTGAGCATCGTTATACAAGACAACCTTGGAAACACCACTTCTTTGCTAGATGAAAAACCGAATTACCTGAGAGCAGATCAGTTTGTATTTAGAATGAACGATGGAGAAACTCAGGATGTAGATTTTTATGCTACTATTTTAGGAAAGCCATTAGTTGGAAAGACAATGTATTGCGACATACAGCCTAGTCTCATCAATATCATGGGCCAGGGATCTGGGATTCCGGTAACGGCGACACCAACTACAGCGCTGACTTTTGACAACCAAATGGTCACTGATGCTACAGGAAAGGTCACCATGTCTTTGTCGGCTTCAGATCCGAAGAACCCAAGGGATTATATCGACGGACAGGTATACGCGCTATGGTATTACCTGGATGGGGAAGCAAATACAGATTTTAGTTTTATTCTACCTACAGATCCGAATGGCAATCCTACGGTATTGCCAGCACAGCTCAGCAGTGTTGATCCTAATAATTTTATCAGCGTATTGGTATTCAATAGCCTGAGCCAGGACGTGATTCAAAATCCGCAATGGGAAGATGTGCAGCCGGTGATGCAACAATATGCCAACCTGTATCCACTTATGTCAAAGGGGATTTTCAACCTCGCCGATCAGACGGTGGTAGACAGCAATGCGAAGATTTTAAACTTTGTGTTCGGTTTGCCAATAGAAGATCCAAACCACATGCCGGTTACCAGGGATTTGTCCAGAGATAAACAGCAGATGATCCTGAAATACCTGGAAAATGTAATCGCAGCTACCGCCTTGCAAGAAGCTGAGCTTGCTGAAAATTCAAATCAAAACAACGCTTAAATTCAATCAAAACAACGCCTAAACCCGAAATAACATGCTTTTTCTTAAAAATGTAAAACTCGAAACGCTTGCAGACCTTAAGTCTGCATTGCAAACGGCCATTATGCTGGAGCATTCTACCATACCGCCATATTTAACTGCTGTGTTTACCCTGGTGAATACCGGGAATGATGAAATCTCCAGCCTGATCGGCTCTGTCGTTAAAGAAGAAATGCTGCATTTATCTATTGCCTGTAATGTCCTGAATGCAATTGGTGGAACACCGGTATTAAACCAGCCTGGATTTATTCCAACTTATCCGGGACCGCTACCTGGGACTGTGGAAAGTGGTTTGGTAGTACCCATTTCTAAATTTTCTAAAGACCTCATCAAAAATGTATTTATGGTGATTGAGGAACCAGAAAATCCTATCGATATCCCTGTTGCATTTGCCAATGAAACAGATGGTCCCCTTACGATCGGTAAGTTTTATCAAAACGTAAAGAATCTGATCACGCTACTGGAAGCAGAAGCAAACCTATTGGGCAAAACCATTTTCACTGGGGACCCTGCAAAACAGATGACCAACGAAACCTGGTTCCCAATTTCCGAATTGTTTCCAATTCTGGATAAAGAGTCTGCTTTCAATGGAATTGACCTGATCGTAGATCAGGGAGAAGGTACCTCTGTGGATCCATTCATCGCTGCAAATGATGATGGGGGCGATGTTCCTACTGAACCCGCGCATTATTACCGTTTTGAAGAGATTTTCTACGGGAAGACATTAGAAAAGGATCCTAGCCAGGCCTGCGGTTATTCATATTCGGGTCCGGAGATTCCATGTGATTTGTCTAAGATCCCAAATATGACAGACAATCCTAAAATGGCGGATTATCCGATTGATTCTGTAGCCTATAAAAACAGTAAATTCTTCAATTTTACCTATACGAATTTATTGAACAGCCTGCACGATACCTTTAATGGGGAACCGGAAAAAATCAACGAAGCTATGGGTTTAATGTACTCCTTGAGGTTGTATGCAGGGAAGTTATTGGCTTCAGCAGATCCTTCTAACCCAGGATTTATGGCTGGTCCAAGTTATGAATATGTAACCAACGATAACCTTAGTGCGATAGAAAGACAGCAATTGGCTGGCGATCGCAGAGTACCCGCCTAATCTGCTTCAAATTATGGAACAGTTACCAGAAATTAATACACAGGAATTGCTTCAGGAGCTACTTTCCGATCAATTGTCGGAGCTGGAGTTGACCTGGTTCAATTTAAAGATTAAATCGCTGGAAAAGGATGAACTGCTCAGGCAGTTCATCCCTCTATTCAGTTTAATACCCAGATTTATCAAGGCAGGAAAGGTAGAATTTTCGGACCATACACTGGAGCTTTTAGAGCTCAGTTATCCCGGATTTTCCTCCTCAGACTGGAATCTGCAAGAACTTTGTAGGATCATGCTGATGGTATCTCTAGACCCTGCAGAAAATGAAAAAGTCCTGAAAAAATTATTTGAAGCGGCCGATATCAATGAACTGCGCATCCTTTACAAGGCTTTGTATTTTCTGGACAATGCTGCGGATTTTACAGACAGATTGGTGGAAGGAGTGAGAACAAACATGACGGATGTACTGGACGCAATTGTGGCAAATAACCCATTTCCAGCACGCTATTTATCGGAAGATGCCTGGAATCAAATGGTCATGAAGGCTGTTTTTACTGGCAGGCCTTTGTTCAGTATCTACGGTATCGATCGGCGGGCAAATGAAAAACTGGCGAAAATCCTTCATGGATATATTCAGGAACGGAAGTCGGCAGGAAGAACAGTGAGCCCGGAAGTATGGAGGTTGCTCCATCCCTTTATGACGGAGGAAATGGCACAGACCTTAAAAGAATTTTAAATTAAAAACTAAGCTTATGTATTTTATAGATCCACATATTCATATGGTCTCCAGAACAACGGACGACTATCAGGCCATGCGTGCTGCTGGTATTGTTGCTGTCATTGAACCCGCTTTCTGGTTAGGTCAGCCCCGGAGTTCCGTTGGCTCATTTCAGGATTATTTCAGTTCATTGATTGGTTGGGAGCGTTTTCGTGCTTCACAATTTGGAATCAAACATTATTGTACGATGGGCTTGAACTCCAAAGAAGCAAATAATGAAGCACTGGCCGAACAGGTGATGGAGATTTTGCCTTTGTTTGCCGGTAAAGAAGGGGTGGTGGCCATTGGTGAGATTGGTTACGACGATCAGACGGCTGCGGAAGATAAATACTTCAGACAGCAAATAGAAATTGCTAAAGAATTTCAGCTGCCGGTCATGGTGCATACACCACACCGGGATAAAATCAATGGCACCATTAGGAGCATGGACGTGCTGGAAGAGCATGGGGTTCCGCCGCATATGGTGGTGATTGACCACAACAATGAAGAAACCGTAAAACATGTACTGGATAGAGGATACTGGACCGCATTTACCATTTACCCGAATACAAAAATGGGAAATGAACGAATGGTAGAGGTAGTCAAAAAATATGGATCCGAAAGGATTATTGTAGACAGCTCTGCGGATTGGGGGGTAAGTGACCCATTGTCTGTTCCAAAAACGGCGGCACTGATGTTGGAGCGTGGGCTTTCAAAAGAAGATGTACGGCTGACTTGTTACCAGAACGCATTAACCGCATATGCTCAAAGCGGACAAATGAAAGAGGCTGATTGGCAACAGGAAATGACGATCGAGCAATCTGCACTTTTTGATGGAAGTGGGATTTTAAGGGGACAGGAAGCCAAGGTGATTTCCTATTCAAATATTATTGAAAACTAAGCCTATGACCAGCAGAGGAGGATCTTCCGGATGGAGTAACAAAGTACACTATTACCTGACCCTAATGAGGCCAGCTAATTTGATGACCGCTTTATCTGATATTCTGGGTGGCATTGCCATATCCGGTTTTTTTAGTACTGCCGACTGGTCTTTGTCTGCTTTCAGCAATATGCTTTTATTGCTCCTGTCTACCATTGGGCTTTATGGTGGCGGTATTGTCTTTAATGACATTTTTGATTTAGAAGAAGACATGAAAAACCGGCCAGAAAGGGTACTTCCCAGTGGGAAAGTAGCCTATAATGAAGCCGTTCAGTTGGGACTCTTACTTTTTATGCTGGGGATTGCTGCGGCTACCATGGTTTCGCCACTGAGTGGAACCATTGCTGTTGCCATCGCCTTGCTGGCTTTGTTGTACAATAAGCTAGGCAAACACCATTCTTTTTTCGGCCCCTTGAACATGGGCATTTGCAGAGGAGGAAATCTGATCCTGGGTATGAGTATCCTTCCTGATCACCTCTTTCAGAACGGTTATATTGTCATGGTGCCGATTGTTTTTATTGCGGCCATTACGCTGACTGCCCAAAAGGAAGTATCAGGGAATAATAAATCTGCGATTTTACTGGCGATGTTTCTGGACATCCTGGTAGTGGCCATGTTTTTCGCCATCAGCCAGTTTAGCGGATTGAATTTATGGCTGGCGGCACCTTTTCTGGTCCTCTGGTATGGTTTAAATTTTTTGGCCAAGTTCAAAGCTTACCAATCCAATCGGCCAACCTGGATCAAAAGAGCCGTGAAAACCGGGGTTCTTTCTTTGATTCTATTAAATGCCTGTTACATCGCCGGATTTGCCACCTGGTTTTATGCCCTTCCTGTATTGTTTTTATTACCCATCTCAGTGTTGCTGGCCAAGCGCTTTGCAGTCACCTGAGTATTTATTTAGCCCCTATGAATTATGTATAAAGCTCAAACTATTCAACAGCATTTTCAAGTGAGTTTTAATTATCCTGTTATTTTTACCAGGAACATATTTAATCCTGAAAATAAGGAACTCATCCATATCGTTAATCAGGGATCAGCCAAAGTTGTATTGGTGATGGAAACTGCACTTAGCCAATTTCATCCTGGAATCCTCCAGGAAATTCGTCAGTATTTTAAAATCCATGGAGTCGTTTGCAATGTGTTGATGCTGCCTGGAGCTGAAGCCATTAAAAATGACTCAGCGCACATTGAAGAGGTATTGAAGTTCATCCATGATCATCAGGTAGATCGCCACTCTTTCCTCATTGCAGTTGGAGGGGGCGCCTTACTGGATGCGGTGGGTTATGCCGCTGCGATTGCTCATCGTGGCATTCGCCTGATCCGTGTACCTAGTACGGTATTGTCGCAGAATGATTCGGGTGTTGGGGTGAAAAACAGTGTGAATTACTTTGGAAAGAAGAACTTCCTGGGCACCTTTGCCCCGCCATATGCAGTCATTAATGATGCGGCATTTCTGGAATCACTGGACAGCAGAAACTGGCGTTCAGGGATTGCGGAAGCGGTTAAAGTGGCGCTGATCAAAGATGAAATCTTCTTCAACTGGATCTGTTCAAATACAGAACAGCTGAATCACCGAAATATGGAGGTGATGGAGCAATTGATTTTTCGCTGTGCGGGACTTCATATCAGACATATCGGAACTTCAGGTGATCCTTTTGAAAAAGGCTCTTCTAGACCCCTTGATTTCGGTCATTGGGCAGCGCATAAACTCGAGTACCTTTCTGATTATCAGTTGCTGCATGGGGAGGCGGTAGCCATAGGGATTGCACTGGATACGGTGTACTCCGGCTTGTCTGGCCGATTGAAAACAGCTGAAGTCAAAAGTGTGCTGGACTGCCTGATCGCCCTGGGTTTTGATATTTTTCACCCGATGCTGATCGATGAATATAGTCTGGAGATCCATCCGAAATTATTCCTTGGACTGGAAGAATTCAGGGAGCATCTGGGCGGGGAATTAACCATTATGTTACTGGCAGCGTTAGGAGAAGGGCTGGAGGTACAAGAGATGAGTCATGCCTTACTATCTGATGCGGTTAAATATTTACTAAAGTTTCAGTCCGAATTTACGGATACACCTATTTTAATCCAGCAGTCGATATGAAAATAAAAAACGATGCCCATCTAACCTACTGCACCAATATTCATTCCGGAGAATCCTGGAAAGAAATATTTACCAGTTTGGAGCAAAATACCTTACAGGTAAAAGCGAAGCTTTCGCCTGATCAACCTTTTGGAATTGGATTGAGGTTGTCCAATGAAAGTGCCCAGACCTTGCAAGAGGAAGGCCAGCTGCCTGCTTTTAAGCATTGGCTTCAAAGTAATGATCTGTACGTGTTTACGATCAATGGTTTTCCATACGGGAATTTTCATGGAAAAGTAGTGAAAGATCAGGTGCATTCACCAGATTGGCGTACTAAAGAAAGGTTGGATTATACCATTTTATTATTCAATTTACTGGCTGAATTGTTGCCCGAGGGGCAGGAAGGTGGGATTTCTACTTCTCCACTTTCTTACAAATACTGGTATGATACTGCCGCAGAACGGGAGGAAGCTAAAAAACAGAGCTGTGCCCATCTGATAGATATAGTGGTTCATTTGGTACAGTTGCATCAGATCACAGGAAAAAATATGCACCTGGATATCGAGCCGGAACCCGATGGATTATTAGAGAACAGCGTTGATTTTATTGATTTCTTTGAAAATTATCTTTTGAAGCGGGGTTTGGAATTACTGATGATGCGGATCAATTGTACTGCTTTGGAGGCGAGGAATTACATCCTTCATCACTTGCAGTTGTGTTATGACATTTGCCATTTCTCCGTGGAATTCGAAGAGCCTGAATCTGTGATCCGTAGTATAGAGGAAAAAGGGATAAAAATCGGCAAGATGCAGATCAGCGCTGCGCTGAAATGTAACACAGAACTAAATGGAAGCAAAGCAGAAATGGCCAGTCATTTAAATCAGTTCATTGAACCGGTTTACCTGCATCAGGCGGTCGTCAAAAAGCGTTCCGGTGAGCTGTTAAAGTTTGCAGACCTGAAGCCGGGAATTGCAGAACTGGCTGAGCCGGATTCGATAGAACTGCGTACACATTTTCATGTGCCTATATTTTTGTTTTATTATCAGGGCTTATCTTCTACTCAAGACGACATCCTGAAGGCGATGGATCTCTGGATCAAAAAGCCTTTTACCAGGCATCTGGAAATAGAGACTTATACCTGGGAGGTATTGCCTAAGCAGTTGATGATGGATTTAAAGCAATCGATCAACAGAGAGCTTGCCTGGCTGCTTGCATTGATCCAAAGCAGGGAGGAGCAAAAAGAAGAGGTTTTAATTCAAGAATTGACAGATGCAGCAGATAGCAGTAATTAATATTGTAGGACTCAGTTCTGCATTGCTTCGCGATAAATCGCTTTTTCTCTATCAGTGGCTGGAAAAAAATGGAGGAATTCATACGATTGATCCCGTATTTCCTGCGGTAACCTGTTCGGTACAGTCGACTTATCTGACTGGCAAATGGCCTTCTGAGCATGGGATTGTGGGCAATGGCTGGTATTTCAGGGAAGAAGCTGAGGTTAAATTCTGGAAGCAATCAAATCCTTTGGTTCAAGCCCCGAAAATATGGGATAAGGCAAAGGAAATCAATCCGGATTTTACCTGTGCGAATATGTTCTGGTGGTATAATATGTATTCGACGGCAGATTTTTCTGTGACTCCAAGGCCTCAGTATTGGGCAGACGGGCAGAAGAAACCCGATTGTTATAGTCAGCCGCCAAGCCTGAGGGACCAATTACAGGAAGAGTTGGGGACTTTCCCTTTGTTTGATTTCTGGGGGCCAAAAACTTCCATTAAATCCAGTAAATGGATTGCTAATGCTTCCAAACTTGTTCATGAATGGAACGATCCAACTTTAATGCTCATTTATCTGCCACATCTGGATTATTGCGGACAGAAGTTCGATCCGGAATCTGCTGAAATTCGTCGGGATTTAAAAGAAATCGATGAGGTCTGCAGGGATCTGATCGGTTATTTTGAAACCAAAGGAGTAAAGCCTATTTTACTGTCTGAGTATGGGATTACGGCGGTTCATCAACCGATACACCTGAACCGGATCCTGAGGGATCAGGGCTACCTTGCCATTAGAGAAGAAAAAGGATTGGAATTACTGGATGCAGGTGAATCGACCGTTTTTTCAGTTGCAGACCATCAGATTGCGCATGTTTACCTGAATGATCCTTCAAAATTAGCCGAACTGAAATTGATGCTGGAGCAGGTACCCGGTGTGGAAAGGGTATTGGATGAAGCTGGAAAAAGAGAATTTCATATCCAGCATGAGCGCTCCGGTGACCTCATCTGTATCGCCGATAAAGACAGCTGGTTTACTTATTATTATTGGCTGGACGATCGCAAAGCACCAGATTTTGCAAGAATGGTAGATATCCATAAAAAACCGGGTTATGACCCGGCAGAAATGTTTTTTGACCAGAAGAAAAAGCTGATGATGCCAAGGATTATCTGGAAGCTCCTGAAGAAAAAACTGGGCTTCCGTACAGTAATGGATTTCATCGGACTGGATGCACGAGTGGTCAAAGGTTCGCATGGGAGGGTCCGAGTGCCGGAAGCAGATCAACCGGTACTGATCGGTGCCGGGATTCATGGCCAAAATTTAAAAGGAACGGAGATCTGTCCGATTATTCTGGAAGCGGTTTTTGGTGCAGCAATCCAAAAAGAATCCTCAAATGCTGCATTGAGTAGCGCTGAGGAGCTGGATCAGGCTCAAATATTTACAACTTAATTTATACCATTATGAATTTCAATGAAATGATTGAAACCAAACAAATCATCATTAAATTATCTGTGAGCAATGTATTGGAAGCTCAGGCTTTTTATGTAGAAAAATTAGGGTTTTCTGTAGTGGAGGAGTATACGATTAATTCCGGTGGGGATTATGGGATGGATTCCTATGTACAGTTGAACCACAATGGTCTGCAGGGATTTGTTGCATTGGGATTATTTAAAGATATTGATGATCCGATGAAACCGGAAGACGCAGGTACAGTACCTAGTTTTGTGGTGAAAGACATTGACCTGGCCCGTGATTTCCTGATCACCCAGGGGGTAGATGTGGGTGGAGTGATAGAAAACACTTCTGATCTGGGCTATGTGGACCGGTTTGCTTTTTTTAATGATCCGGACAATAATTCACTGGTGATCAGACAAAATATGAATTGATCCTTTGGATTAAGTGGTGAACTTTATTTTAAAGTGGTGTTGCTCAGTGTGATAGGTGTAAGAAATTTGCCAATGCTGACCAATGCAAATCTGTTTCAGGATAGACAGTCCGAGGCCGTTTCCAGTATAGCCCGGACTGCCTTTTCCGAAGCGGGTAAATAAGCGGGAATGTTCAAAAGAAAGGGCTGGTCCATCATTGGAAACCAACAGTTCATCTTGCGTTAGTACCACAATGACTCTGGCACCAGCTGCAGAATGGGACAGGGCGTTCGACAATAAATTAGAGACCAGAATTTCCATTAAAGAAGGGCTGGCAAAGACCTGTTTTTCTTCCAGGGAGCTTTCTACAGTTATCTTTTTATGCATAAACAAATCTGCCATGAGTTCCAGGTTTCGCTGTAACACTGATGTTAAGGAAAGTTGCCGTTGATCGGCTGCAAAAGTGTTGTTTTCCAGTTTGGCGAGTAGAAGCAATCCACGGTTTACCCTGCTCAAACGGGTAACGGATTGTTTGGCATCGCCGAGTAAACGGGTAAGTTCTGGGCTGACTGGCAGCTGACTAATGCTTTCCAATCTGGTTTTTAAAATGCTCAGGGGCGTCTGGATTTCATGGGAAGCATTTTCTGTAAATTCTTTTAAAGCTAGGTATTCCCTTCTTCCTCTTTGACTGAGATCGGTTAATACCTCATTCATTTCCTGAAATTCCTTTACATTGGAAGGGCTGAGCTCCAGATTTGTATTAGCGCTCACTGAATATTTTTTCATCTGATTGAGGTTGTTGAGGAAGGGTTTCCATAGACTGCGACTGATGAAATAATTGAGGAGTGTGCCCAATGCAATGAACATTATGGCAATGGTAATGAAAATATAGGTGATGGTTCTGGAATAGTTTCCCCAACCGATATAAGTGGTCATTACCCTGATCCGGAATGCCTTTCCATTGATTTTTTTGCTTTCCTCAAAGTAATAATATCCTTCTTGCTCTTGTTGGATGCGGTCGTAAATTAAAGTGTCTTTGAAAATTTTAGGAAGTTTCATCAATTCCTCTGCATCAGCAGTTTTGATCTGAACCAGGGGAAAGCTGACTGTTTTTCCTGCCTGAATTTCGCTGGCCACCAGATCTGTTTGAAGTTCCAGTTGTTCCTCAATTTCTCTGGAAATTTCACGTTGTAAAAAAGTAAAAAGAAAGAAGCCGGTAATGCTCAATACAAAGAGGCTCAGCCAGAAATGATACAGGCTGATTTTGCTCAGTAAACGCATTAATAGGTAAATTTATAACCCATGCCATAAACCGTTTTGATGTAATCTTTACCAGCAGCTTTACTCAGCTTTTTGCGGAGGTTCATGATATGTACATAGACCGTATCGAAGTTGTCGTTCTGATCGAAATGGTCTCCCCAGAGGTGCTCAATGATGGAAGATTTACCAACCACCCGATTTTTATTGACTACAAAATAGATGAGCATGTCGTATTCTTTCCGGGTTAAGCTGATCTCCTCCGAGCGGAAAAATAACATTTTGGATTGGGGATCAACTTTGAAATCGTCGAAAGTAATGTGTTCGATGCCTTTTAAAGTTTTTCTTCGGTATAGCGCATTCACTCTTGCACTGAGTTCTTCCAGAAAAAAGGGTTTGGTGAGGTAATCATCAGCTCCAAGGTTCAATCCTGACAGTTTATCTTGCAGCGAGTTTCTCGCGGAAAGGATGAGTATTCCTGTTTCCAGGCTGCATCTTTTGATGTCTTCAATCAGGTTAATTCCTATTCCGTCTGGAAGAGAAACGTCTAAAACTACAATGTCATAAATAAAGTCCCGTAGCTTTTGCTCTGCCTGACAGAAGGTTGAGGCTTGTTCACAGATAAAGTTTAAAGAACTGAAGTAGCTCTCCATTTCCTCTAATAATACTGGCTCATCTTCAACAAATAGGATTTTCATAAATAAAATTCAGGTTTTTACAACTCTTTAGAAATTCTTTAGAATTGACACTAATATTTGCAGCAAGAATAAGACTTATTTAGACTTATTACAAACAATATACTGAAAAATCACATAATCCAATAGAAATGAAAAATAAATACTTTAAGACTGCGTTGTTTGCAGCCCTTGCAGTAGCAGGTCTGACTTCTTGTAAAAAAGATAAGGTGGAGGAAGAGGTTATTGCACCTTATGATGTTCCTAAGACTTACAACTTTGCTGGTGCCAATTATGCTTCTTCTACCATTAGGGTGAAACAAATGCTGGAACTGGATGTGTATATGAAAACGGCAAATGCGGGGACTGCTTTGGATGCTGCAAAAGCGACGAACATTTTCAACAATACCAATAATCCATTTACAGAGGCGGCTTTAAATACTTCCGGATTGAATCTGGCTGCTAAAACTGCGGATGCCACAACTTTCAAAACCTATTTAGACAATTTGGTAGCCCACAGCAAAATTAATGCTGTAGCCACTAATGGTACTGCGGGTTATATTGTTCGTGGTACAGCGAAAATTATCGTAGGCGCAGAAGGTTTGGAAAACGGACAGGCGGTAACCAAAGGAATGATGGGAAGTTTGTTCTTCAAACAAGCATTAGATTTATTGGCAGCTACAAAAACGGATGGAACGATCGCGTTACAGCAGCAGCACTGGGATGAAGCTTTCGGATACCTTGCCGTTCCTACTGATTACGATCCAAGTGTTACTTATGCTTCTTCCTTGGTTTTCCCTGCTAAACCCGCACTTTGGGGTGGTTACCTTGCGGAACGCGGTCAGAACATCACTGCCGGAAAAATCATTTTTGATGCCTTCCTGACTGGTCGCGCAGCAATTGGTGCGAAAGATGTAAAAGTTCGCGATGCACAGATTGTCATCATTCAGGACATCTGGGAAAAACTAGCTGCGAATGCCGCGTATAACTATGTGCTTTCTCCAACCTTGACTGCTAACGCAGGAAACCTGGGTAGCCAGTTCCACGCTTTATCTGAAGCGTATGGTTTTATCGAATCCTTGAAATACAGAGCTGCAGGTAGTAAACTGACGGATGCGAACCTCTTAAAATTACAAAGCATCATCAAAACCAATTTCTACACTTTGGTAAATGAAGCTGGTTTTACAAAATTGAAAGAAGCACAAACAATTTTAAAAGATACCTATGCATTACCTGCTTTAAACTAAGCGGTTTTTAATTCAATCCTCAACTCTCTGTAACTCCGGTCACAGGGAGTTTTGTACGTTCAAATCAAACTAAAATAATGGCCATGAGCTTATCAAAAATTACAAAGGTATTTGTACTTATCATGATGTTTTTTACCCTTTCCTGCGGTAAAAAAGGAGGTACACCAGAAGAGGTTAAAAGTGTTAATGGTTTTGACAAATCGGCTATGCTGGCGAATTATGCAGATGCGATGATCATTCCTGCCTATACCCAAATGCAACAGCGTATGGGGACATTGCAAACAGCGATGAATACTTTTCTGGCTGCGCCAACCCTGGGAAATCAACAGGCTTTAAAACTGGTTTTTAAGGAAGTTTACTTACAGGTGGAAAGGGTTTCCGTATTACAATTTGGTCCGGCAGAAAGTGTTTCCTTAAACAGTTTTATCAATATGCTGCCTGCCAATACTATGAAAAAAGTGGGGGTAGATAAACCAGATCTGACCATCGTGGAGGAAAACATCACTAGTGGAACGTATAACCTAGTACAAAATTCTACCTTCCATCAGCAAGGATTTCCGGTTTTAGATTACCTGCTGTTCTCAGAAAATGCAGTTGCGAAATTTGCTGATGCAGGGAGTGCCAACCGAAAAAAATACGTGCAGGATTTGATGACCAGAATTACTGGTCTGGTAGATCAAACATTAAACTCCTGGAAATCTGGTTACCGTAGTACCTTTATCGCCAATACCAAAACTGATACAGGGAGTCCGATTAGTTTCCTGATCAATCAGTTTGCTTTTGAAATGGACATGATCAAAGGTCCGAGGATAGGCTGGCCTTTTGGAACACAATCAGCGGATGTCCCTTTCCCGGACAGATGTGAAGGATATTATTCCGGCATCTCTTTGGATCTGGCCATTGAAAATATGCAGAGTCTAAAAAGTATGTATACTGCTGCGGGTTCTGGTAAGGGGATGTCGGATTATGTGATTGCACTCGGATATAGCCAGCTCAACACAGATGTGACCACACAGTTCGATGTGGTGATTGCTAAATTGAAAGCAATTCCGGCACCTTTATCAACTGCGCTGGTCAACAATAAAGCATTGGTTACAGATGCATTAAAGGAAATCCAAACCCTGTTGCGATTGATCAAGAGTGATATGGTTTCAAAAGTTGGTGTTCAAATTTCTTATGTAGACAATGACGGTGACTAAAATCAGGCAATGGATTCAGTCGCCGGTTTCCATTGCTCCATTGGCTAATTTCAGGATTCTATTCGGGATCATGATGCTACTCAGTACCATCAGGTTCTGGATGAAAGGTTGGGTCAGTACACAATATATTGAGCCCAGTTTCCATTTTACTTTTATGGGTTTTGACTGGATTCAACCTTTGGGCGCTGTTGGGATGTATGTGGTGTTTTTGGGAATAGGGATTTCAGCCTTGCTGGTTAGCCTCGGACTTTACTATCGCCTGGCGATCATAGTGTTTTTTTTATTGTTCAGTTATGTGGAGCTGATTGATGTAACCTATTACCTCAATCACTATTATTTTGTGAGTGTGATCAGCTTTCTGATGATCTGGCTTCCGGCAGGAAGGTTTTTCTCTTTGGATGTCTGGAGGAAACCTGATACGGAAATTACGCTGGTGCCAAGATGGGTGACCGGTACCATCCGCTTACAGCTGGGAATGGTTTATTTCTTTGCGGGTCTGGCCAAGTTGAATTCCGACTGGCTGTTTGAGGCAATGCCGATGAAGATCTGGCTGCCAACGAAGAGCCATCTTCCCTGGATTGGGAACCTGATGTATCGGGATTGGGTGGCTTACCTGTTCAGCTGGTTTGGAGCCATTTATGATTTGTTCATTGTGTTTTTCCTACTGAACAGGAAGACCAGGACATATGGATATGTTGCAGTTTTAATATTTCATATTGCCACTGCCATCTTTTTCCCCTCCATCGGAATGTTCCCTTATATCATGATGGTTTGTACCCTGATTTTCTTTTCCGCAGAGGATCAGTTGAAGCTGCTGAATAAGCTCAGGGCTGTTACTATCGTAGAGGATAAATCCTATAATCCGGCAACTAAGCAGTTGACCTTCCGTTTTTTAATGCTGTTCTTCTTTTTTCAGATGATTTTACCATTGAGGTATCTGGCTTATCCAGGTCCACTTTTCTGGACGGAAGAGGGCTATCGGTTTTCCTGGAGAGTGATGCTGATGGAAAAAGTAGGCAGTGCAAATTTTTACGTTTCTGAAGCCAGAACGGGTAAAACCTATGAGGTCAACAATCGGGAGTTTTTAACGGTCCAACAGGAAAAAATGATGAGCACTCAGGCGGATCTGATCCTCAGGTATGCACATTATCTGGCCAGAGTTTACGCTCAGAGGGGTATTATCGATCCGGAAGTTTATGGAGAATCTTATGTGACCCTCAATGGCAGGAGGTCTGCCCCCTTTATCAATCCTAAGGTAAATTTGGCTGTTCAGCCACTGAGCTTCAGGCATTACCAATGGATTTTACCATTCAACTCAACACCTTAATTTATGAAATCTATATATACGCTGCTTCTTTGTTTGTTTTGTTTCTCTGTGCGTGCGCAGCAACTGGAGATTTCTGGTCAGGTTCTACGGAATAAAAAACCAGTGGAAGGCGCAAGTCTGACATTAAAGCCAGGCAGTATGGTGGTAAAAACTGATGCCAATGGGCAGTTTAGTTTTACTGGCCTGAGGACTGGTAGTTATCAGCTGGAAGTTTCTTTCGAAGGACTGAAAAATTTAAAGAAAAGTATCCGTTTAAAAGGAGAGGCGGTAAAATTGAGCCTTGAAATGGAAGCTGGTACCAAGCAGGAAGATTTAAAATCTCAGGAGGCCTCAAAGGCAGAAGAAGAAAAGTCCAGACAACTCCATGTGGTAGACATTACTGCGGTAAATGATCGCGCTGCTGATAAATTGCTGCAAGTGGAGGGAACCGCTATTTATGCCGGGAAGAAAACGGAAGTGATCAACCTGAAAAATATCAATGCCAATCTGGCGACGAATAACGCCCGACAAATCTATGCGCGCATTGCAGGCTTAAACATCTGGGAATATGATGGTGGAGGATTGCAATTGGGAATTGGTGGCCGTGGATTAAATCCGAGCAGAGTTTCCAATTTTAATACCCGACAAAATGGTTACGACATCAGCGCTGATGCATTGGGCTACCCGGAAAGTTATTATACGCCTCCCACTGAAGCCCTGGAAAGGATTGAAATTGTGAGGGGAGCAGCGAGTCTGCAATACGGAACGCAGTTTGGAGGAATGATTAATTTTAAATTGAAAAGAGGGCCGGAAAATAAACCTTTTGAGCTGTTAAGCCGGCAAACCCTTGGGTCATTCGGTTTTCTAAATACTTTCAATAGCATCGGAGGTACTGTTAAAAAACTGAACTATTACGCTTATTATCAACATAAAAAAGGTGACAGCTGGAGACCGAACAGTCATTTTGACCAGAATGGGGCCTATGTGCATCTGGATTATACCTTCAACGACAGACTAAAGCTGACCACTGAGTATACCCATATGGATTATCTGGCACAACAACCTGGTGGTTTAACTGATGCTGAATTCGATAGGGATCCATCCAGTTCCAGCAGAGCCAGAAACTGGTTTAAAGTCAATTGGGATTTGTTGAACTTTACGGTTGATTATAAGCTTTCGGAGCATACGAAACTGAATTGGAGAAATTATCATTTAAGTGCAGGAAGAGAGGCATTGGGAATTTTAACCTATATCAATCGTCCCGATCCGGGAGTTGGAACGCCAAGAGATCTGATGGCCGATAAATATAATAATTATGGCTCTGAGCTTCGGTTACTACACCAGTACAGCTTGATAAAAGATCAAACCAGCACCTTGCTAACGGGAGTCCGCGTGTATAGTGGCCTCACCAAACGTAAACAGGGCGATGCCGATATGGGTTCTGGTGCAGATTTTAATTTTTTAACCGCAGCGCCGAATAAATCGGATTATCGTTTTCCAGGCACCAATGTAGCTGTGTTTGCAGAAAATATCTTCCAGATTACCGATAAATGGAGTGTAACTCCCGGTGCCCGTTTTGAATATATCTCTACTAAAGCCGATGGTTATTACTATAAAATTCAGCGTTTCGTAGAGGATGTACGAATTGATGAGCAAAAGAAAAACAACCGCAGCTTCGTGTTTTTTGGGATAGGCACTTCTTATAAACCTGCAGCAGCTGTTGAAATTTACGCCAATATCTCTCAGAATTATAAATCCATCAATTTTAATGACCTAAGGATTCTGAATGAAAATGCCAGAGTAGATTCTCTATTGAAAGATGAAAAGGGCTATACCGCAGATATGGGGATCCGTGGAAATTTGAAAGAGTGGCTGTATTATGATTTGAGCGTATTTTACCTGAAATATAATGGCAGGATCGGTTCTGTATTTGTGACGGATAACCGGAATATGCTGTATCGACTGAGAACCAATGTTTCAGATAGCAGAAATATTGGTTTTGAAAGTTTGGTAGAGGCTGATTTTATGAAGTTAATTACCCAGGGAACCAGTAAATATAAATTAAGTGCTTACACCAATTTCTCTTTGATTGATGCGCGTTACATCAACACTCAAAATACGGCGATTAAAGATAAAAAGGTGGAGTTTGTGCCACCCATGTTGTTTAAAACCGGACTTTCTTTTGGGGACCAGCGATTTAACTTAAGTCTGCAGTATTCGTATGTAGCCAAACACTATTCAGATGCCACCAATGCTGAACTTACGGAAACTGCGGTAGATGGAGCGATTCCCAGCTACCAGGTGATGGATTTTAGTGCCAGTTACAATTGGAAATGGTTTACGTTGTATGGTAGTGTGAACAATGTGCTGAATGAGAAATACTTTACGCGCAGGGCAGACGGTTATCCTGGGCCGGGGATTTTACCATCCGACCCAAGAGGTTATTACCTGACTTTGCAACTTAAATTGTAATCCGGTAGCGTTGAAGCAATTTCAGTTTAAGGAAATATAGGTTTTAAGTTGCCGCAGGTTTGATGGCAAGCTGATATTTCTCCTCATCAAATTCTTTCTCGCTTTTTGCGATCACGACTACTGCTACTCCATTGCCAATCAGGTTGGTGATGGATCTGGCTTCCGACATAAAACGGTCTACGCCCAATAAGATCGCTACGTTTTCTATAGGCATAATGTTCAGCGAAACCAGTGTAGAGCTGAGTACGATAAATCCGCTGCCGGTTACGCCGGCAGCACCTTTGGATGTCACCATTAAAATACCCATCGCAGTGATCTGCTCCGCCACCCCAAGCTCTATTTTAAAGGCCTGTGTCAGGAAAATCAATGCAATGGAGAGGTAAATCGAAGTACCGTCGAGGTTAAAGGAGTAGCCGGTTGGGATCACCAGGCCGACAACAGATTTAGCGCATCCAAAGCGTTCCATTTTTTGAATCATACTGGGTAAGACAGACTCCGAAGAGGAGGTGCCTAATACCACCAGGATTTCCTGCCTGATGTATTTCAGGTATTGCCAAAGACTGAATTTATAGAGGTAACAGATGAAGTTGAGTACCACGAAAATAAATAAGAAGCAGGTGATGTAAACCACTAACATCACCTTTCCCATAGGAATCAGCGTAGACAGACCGTAGTTGCCAATGGTAAAGGCCATCCCTCCAAAGGCACCAATCGGTGCCAGCTTCATCACGAATTTCATCATATTGAAAATGATTTGAGAGAGGTTTTCAAAAGCGATGATCGTATGTTTTCCGGCTCGTCCCATTTTACTGAGTGCAAAGCCGAAAAGAATGGCAAAGAAGAGGATCTGGAGGATGTCTCCTTTGGCAAAAGATTCGAAAATATTAGGGCTAATGATGTGGCTGAGGAACTCGACCCAGTTTGTGTCTGAAGGTGCAGGACTGGCTTTTGCTGGATTTCCTGGATTGGGCAGGCCTGGTGTAATTGGCCCATGGCCGGCAGCAGGAGCTATGACTGCAGTGGAGGTACTTTTATCCTGTGGTATCACGGGGTTTAAGCCCTCCCCGGGGCGCATCATATTCGCGGTAACCAGTCCGATGAAAATCGCTACTGTGGTAATCAGTTCAAAATAGAGCAATGCTTTTCCACCTACACGCCCAACCTTTTTCATGTCGCCCATTTTGGCGATACCTAGTACGATGGTGAAGAAAATGATGGGGGCAATCAGCATGCTGATCATATTGATGAAGGTCTTGCTGATCAGCCTGGCGGTGTTTGAAAAGGTTGGGAAGAACATCCCTACCAGGATGCCAAAAATAATTGCAATGATCACCTGAAAAGTCAGGTTTCCGGAGATGTTCTTCATCGTTGAGTGGCTGGTTTTTAGTTTGGTTCGGCTTTTAAAAGCTACCGGATCCTGACAATGGATACCGGCAGCTTATTGGAGGTATTGTGGTGGTGGTATTTGTATTTTAGTGACCCAGAGAAATCAGGTTGCTGAACAGCCGGTAAGCGCCAGGAACACCAGCTGGAAGTTGTCTGAACCAGGAAATTCCGGAGTAGACAAAATTTCCTTTTCCATATTTCGCAACCAGGATACTGCTGTTTTTAGGGCTTTCTCCCGGATCGTTGATGGAAATTAATGCTTCATAATTATTGGCCCATTCGCTTGGGAAATATAAACCACGTTCCTGTACCCATCCATCAAAATCTGTATTGGTAATTTTATTTGGCGACTGGAATGCGGCATGTTCAGGAAGTAATACCCTTACTTCTGCGTCTTCAACGGTTACTCGGTCGGTTGATAATTTCATTGGATATGGACCTGGATTGGTTTTTAAGCCGGCATTGGTATTGTATTGGATCAATACATTACCACCATTTTTTACATAATCCATTAAACGGTCATGGTAAAAATTAATACGATCCAGGGTGTTGTAAGCTCTGATTCCTACGATTACGGCATCAAATTTTTCCAGTGTTTCCGGGTTCATATCTGCGTCTTTCAGCATGGTTACATCATAACCGATTTGTTGTAAAGCGCGGGGTACTTCATCGCCTGCTCCTGCCAGATAGCCGATGCGTTTGCCTTTTATGTTCAGGTCTAGTTTAACGGCTTTAGCCGTTGCAACCGGAAAGAGTACCTGTTCAGGGATATGCTGATAATTGATCACACTGATGCCTTTGTTGTAAGTCTTGTCGTCTAACTTCACAATGGCCTGGATTTCTGCGATATCGGAATTGGCAGGAGGCGTTACGCTGAATTTTGCGGTTTGTTCTGCCTTTTCTTTTTCGATTTCAAAAGGGATGGAGGCGGGGCTCACTTTCCAGCCATCCGGCAGTTTTAGTGAAACTTCAGCTTTGATATTTGCCTTTCCTGCCTTCAGGAATACGCTGATTTGTTTAGCCTCCGGACCGTTGAACATGTATACGTTTTCGGCAATATTAGCGAAAACCGGCGGACTCACAGACAGGGGTTGGTACAGTTCACCATATACCAGGTCGTTGTGTTTGTAAACCACAGGAACAGTGTATTTAAACGCTTGTCCGCCGATCGTCAGGTTCACTGCTACTTCCGCAGCCGGAGTATTTTCAGGTAAGCCAACATCCGATTGTTTTAAGATATCGAACATCCCCAGGGTATCTGCTTTTTGCAACCAGTAGGGTTGAGAAAAGGCGAGGTCTGCAGGTACGTTGACCTGTTTTTTATATTTCTGACCAGCAGAATTAGCAATGCTGGTATTGATGGTACTGTCGTTATTTTGATAAGGGAAGCGGATGGATGTCACTTTTACAGCGACCGGTGATCTGTTGATCAGCTCTGTTTGTACCACTAATTTTCCGCCAGGCACTACCGCAAAATTGTCGGCCGTTGCCTCTATATATAAACCTGTAGTATTGCGGATCACTTCCTGAATTTCTTCCAGTTTCTGGCTTTTCCATTGCGTGTCCGGTAGCTTTAGCATTTCTGCTCTGGCGGTCAGGAGCAGGGGTACTACTGCAGATGGATTGGCGGCGTTATAGGTAGCGATGGCTTTGGTAATGGCTTCCTGAACTTTGGCACTGTTTGGGACTCTGGACCAGGTGGTGTTGATGTCTTCGAACAAATCTGTTTTGGCAGCTGGGCCCATGGTGTGCTGGAAATAGTCATAATTGCTGCCGCGGGTTCCGGTAGAGCCGAAGCCCTGGCTTTTGTGCATGCTTCTGCTTTCGGCAGAGATTTCACCATATGATTTACCAATCAGCGGATTGAAAACACCTACATCTATTTTTACCAGGCCTGCAGCAATTTTGTTGAAAGCTTCAGGATCTTTGAAAGCCCAGGAGCTGATGTTCCAGACCAACCTTTTGGCTTGCCATGGTTGTACATATTTCAATTGTTCCGGAAAGCGCTTTGGATCGGCTGCAGCTACAAAGGCATCTTCCGCTAAAATGGAAGAGGCGCTGTGTTGCCCATGTCCGGCGCGGGAATCTTTAGGGAATCTGGTGATGATCACATCAGGTTTAAAATTACGGATCACCCATACCACATCAGCTAGTAGCTTTTCTCTATCCCAGATGCGGAATACTTCTTCCGGATTTTTGGAAAAACCGAAGTCGTTGGCCCGGGTAAAGAATTGGTGGCCACCATCTGTTCTTCTGGCTTGCAGGAGTTCCTGTGTACGGATTACCCCCAGGCGTTCCCGGATTTCCGGTCCGATCAGGTTTTGTCCGCCGTCCCCACGGGTAAGGGAAAGGTAGCCGGTATGGTATAATTTCTGATTGGCCATATAAGCAATCAGGGTAGTGTTTTCGTCATCCGGATGGGCGGCAAGGTAGAGGACATTGCCGAGGATATTTAACCTTTTGAGGTCTTGCAGGATCTTCCCCGATCCAGGTTTTGGGGGTTGTTGTTGTGCTTTAGTCTGAATACTGAAGCATACCAATAGCACAGAAAGGATAAATACCGGTTTAAAGCAGTTCATCTGTTTCATACATTATATTTTTAGTATTTTTAGGATCAGGCCAGCGGGTTTAGGAGCTGACCTGATCAGGGGGTAAAATCTTTGAAAATTAGATTGGATTTTGTGAATAGCTATTGTTGATGTCCAGTTCGCGTTGAGGAATTAAGAACAATAAGCGAGGTGTTTTTCCCTGTGCCTTCATCACTTCTGCTGCTTTACCAAAGCGCAATAAATCCGGCCATCTGTGGTTTTCGAAAGCCAGCTCTACGCGTCTTTCTTTGAGCAGTTTCTCTTCGAAAGTTCCAGGCGTACTGCTGTCGATGCGGTTTAATCCGGCGCGGAAGCGTACTTCATAAATCAGGTCATACGCTTCAGTACCTTCACCTAATGCTTCTGCCAGCATCAATAAGGCATCTGCATAACGCAATACCACGAAATTGTAATCCGCATCACCTTCATTATAGGCGGTGGTTGTCCCGTATTTCAGGATAAACCGTCCGGCATTTAATGGCCCGTTGATGGGGTTCATAGAAATGGCAAAACGCTTGTCGTTGGGCTCATAGGCGGCCTGCATTTCTGCTGTAGGTCTGTTTTTATAGGCTCCGGTGCTTTGGATCATCAATGGGGAGAAGGCATTGGTAAAGGCATTTCCGGTATTTGTACCTCCACCTTTATACTGCACTTCGAAGATCGATTCCACATTGTTTTTGTTGGGAATACCCCAAAGCTTATCATAGGTTGGGACTAAAGAGTAGCCATAGGTTTTTACCCTTCTCAATGGGGCAATGGCAGCGGCTTTATCGCCCATGGTCAAATAGATTTTGCCCATTAAGGTAGCTGCGGCACCTTTGGTAGCTCTACCTACATTAACTCCTGTGTATTTTACTTCGAGGAAGTTTTCAGCTTGTGCAAGGTCGGCTACCAGCTGTTTATAAACTTCTGAAGCCGGTAATTGCGGATAAGATTTACCTTCTTCTACAGTGATTTCTTTCAGCACCAATGGGATTCGTCCGAAGTTTACCGCGAGATTGTAATAAAACAGGGAGCGCAGGAATAGTGCCTCTCCTTTGACTCTGTTCTTCAGCTTTTCGTCCATAGGTACAGGTTCAATTCTACTCAAAACGATGTTACATCTGCTGATACCTACATAACTGTCGAGGTAAGAAGCAGTGACCAGTTCGGCAGTTGCCGCATTTTCATTGAAATTATCAATGGCATTCAGGTCCGCGCCGAGTCCGGTGTTATCGGCTCCACCATCGGTATTGTCGGAGCGCATTTCATTCAGAATCCAGTAGCTTTGGTTATAGGCACCATTCATTTGTAGTGCTTTGTAAGCCGCATTGACGGCAATCACCATGTCGTCACTGGTTCTATAGAAGGCATTTACATTTCGCTGAGAGATCGGGTTGAGATCTGTAAATTCCTTGCCACAAGCGCTGAGCATTCCGGCAGTGATCAGGATATATATAAATTTTTTCATGTTTTCTGGTTTATAGGTTAAAGAACACTACTTAAATGAGGCATTAATACCAAAAGTGAAATTCCTGGATAAGGGATAGGCACCATAATCTTCTCCCTGAACACCACTGGCTGTAGACTGGTTGTTTACTTCCGGGTTGTAGCCGATATAGTCGGTTTTGGTCCATAGATTAGTTCCTGAAGCATAAATCCGGAAAGAAGAGAAATATTTCCCCACCCATTTTTCTGGCAATGTATAGGCAACAGTGACGTTTCTAAGGCGGATGTAAGAAGCATCTTCAACCTGATAAGTGGAAGGTCTGTTGTTAAATCCGTGTAAATCTCCCAGGCGGTCTGCGCGTGGTGTTTTGCCATCTCCAGGTTGTGAAGGGGAAACCCATCTGTTGTTGATCACCGCATAGGAGTTGGTATTGGCTTCGCCATTGGCCAGATGCCTTCTGGTTAGGTTTAATACTTGCGAACCTTCTACACCCTGGATCAGGAAGCTCAGTTCTATTTTTTTATAGCTGAGTCTGTTGGTGATGCCGTAGGTGTAATTCGGCTGGTAATTTCCGATCACTGTACGGTCATTGGCATCAATTACCCCATCTCCGTTTACATCTTTGAACCTGAAATCCCCAGGGGCTGGTTTTGCGGCCAGTTTATCTTTAGGAGCACTATTGATTTCCTCCTGACTTTGGTAAATTCCTTCTACCACATAGCCGTAGTAGCTGCCGATAGGATCGCCAATGCGGGTAATGTGACGGATACCTGCTCCACCGGTGCTTAGGATTGGGTCGCCTGAAGCCCCAAGTTTTAGTACTTTGTTTTTGTTGGTCGAGAAATTCATGTCGGTACTCCAGGAGAAATCTCCAACCAGGTTTTGGGTAGAAAGGGAGGCCTCAAATCCTTTGTTTTCTACTTCTCCCACGTTCATTAAAGGGTTGGAATTTCCATAGCCCACTACTGCGGGTACCTGTACATTCAAGAGTAAGTTGGAAGTTTTCTTGTTGTACCAGTCTAATGATCCAAAGATTCTGTTGTTGAGGAAGCTCATGTCCAAACCGATGTCTATCTGTGTGTTTTTCTCCCAGGTCAGATTTGGATTGCTTGGTGTGGTCGGGGCGATCCCGTTGGTCACCACATTGCCGAATACATAATTGTATGGGCTGAGCAATCCGATGGCGGCATAGTTAGGAATCAGGAAGTTTCCGGTTTTACCCCAGCTTCCGCGGACTTTAAAATCGCTTACCCATTTCAGACTTTTCATAAACGCTTCATCAGACATTCTCCATCCAGCTGAGAAGGAAGGGAAATAACCTACTTTATTGCCTTCACCAAAACGAGAGGCGCGGTCGGAGCGGATGGTCGCAGTTAAGAGGTAGCGGTCTTTAAATGCATAGTTTACTCTGCCGAGGTAGGATACCAGCGACCATTCTTCTTCTGTAGCGGTACCACCGGTCACTTGTCCGCCGCTCACCGTCTGCACCAGGTCGTCCGGGAAGTTCTCGGCCTGTACCTGGGTGTTTCTGATCTTGTCTTTTTGCGCGGTATATCCTGCCAATGCAGAGATGCTATGCACCCCAAAAACTTTATTATAGGTCAGGAGATTTTCAGCCAGCCAATTGGTTTCCAGAGAAGAGTTTGATTGTCCGTAAGGAACGCCTACAGTGGCAGCGCGGTCGATAAATGCTTTTTCTCTATAGTATTTTCGATTGTAGTTGTTGATGTCTGTACCAAACATGAATTTGTATTTCAGTCCATCGAAAAAGGTGTATTCTGCATAAGCATTGGCAAAAGTTCTGAACTGTGAAAGGTCATCATGGATGTATTTCACAACAGCAAGCGGGTTACTGGAAGCTGTCATATTGGTTCCTGTTCCGTTTTCTGTGTTCAGGTGACTTTGGTTATTGGATTGGTTGATCATACCGTTAGGAAGGTAAGGACTCACTGTTGGGGAGTGTACCAAAGCCGTGTAGACTGCTCCCGGAGGATCTGCAAAATATGGTGCACTGGTAGAACCTTTGGCCTGATCGGTAAATGAAGGGTTGATAATCGCACCGATACGCAGGTTTTTTACCGGATCAGATTCGATATTGATGCGGAAGGAATAACGTTTAAATCCGGTTTTATCGATGATTCCACCTTGATTGAAGTAGTTTCCGGAGATGTAATAACCTAGCTTTTCCGCACCTCCTGAAAGGGATAGGTTGTAAGACTGGATGGAAGAATTTTTGAACAATACATCCTGCCAGTCGGTATCTACACCAGTTGGATTGATAAAATCGGTAGGCAGGTAATAGCTGGTATTGGTACTTCTGGTGTACCTTACTGAATTCGGATCGCTGGCACTGGCATTTGGGAAATCCTGTAGGTAGGCATTGTTTTTTGCTTCGATGACGTATCTGCTCAGCTCAGCGGAATTCATCAGGTCCACTTTATTGGCCAGTGTTTGCAGACCAACATAGGAGTCGAAATTTACGGAAGTAGTTCCATCTCTTTTCCCTTTTTTAGTGGTGATAATGATGACCCCGTTAGAGCCTCTGGAACCATAGATTGCAGCGGCTGCAGCATCTTTCAGGACTTCTACCGATTGAATATCTCCCGGACTGATCGTTCCCAGTGGATTTGCCGGAGCAGGGCGGAAGGCAACTGTTCTTTTAGAGACATCTCCCTGAGTGGAGGATTCAACGTTTTTAGAAATCGGGAAACCATCTACTACATAAAGCGGCTCATTTCCGGCGGAGATAGACCCCACACCACGTACACGAATGGTAGTTGCCGCACCTGGTTCTCCACTTGGCTCTTGTACCTGAACCCCTGCGATTTGTCCTTGGATGGCATTCTCGAAACTGGTTACGGGGATATCTTTAATGTTTTTCGCGCTGATGGAAGCGATAGATCCCGTCAGGTTTCTCTTTTGTTGGGTACCATAACCTACACCAACGACTACAATCTCATCCAGTTTCTGCTGGTCTGGCATTAAATCTACATTGATGACCGAAGAAGAACCAATGTTGACCTCTTTAGTCACGTAGCTGATGTAAGAGAATACGAGGGTGCCTTTTTCAGGTACGCGGATGCTGTACTTACCATTGGGATTGGTACTGGTACTGATGTTTTTTCCTTTCAGTTTGATAGAGACGCCAGGCAGTACTTCTCCATTGCTGGCATCAGCTACAGTACCGGTAATGGTGATTTCTCTATAGATTTCGGTTAAGTTATTGCCGTTTTCCGTTGTGGCCGTTTCGGTACTGCCTTTTTCCTTTGGGCGGTTCTGATTTGATTCTGTGGTTGTTTTAGGTGTTTTGAAACTGATCACATAAAACTGCTCACTGATCTTTTTATAATTGATGTTTACGGGGCTGAGCATATTGGTTAATGCGGTCTCAATATGCTCATTCCGTTGTTTCTCTGAGATTTGAACCAATACGTTTTCGGCAAGTTTGCTATCGAACATGATGGATACTTTATAAGTTTTTTCAAGTCCTTTCAGGGCATCTTTGAGCGGCATTAACTGACGCATGGCCTCTGAGGCAGCAGTAGTGCTTTCAGGCACAAAGGCAAAGGATTGCACACGACTAAATACCATCGATGCGCTGCCGATCAGGAGGATCAGCAGCAAGTGTAGAGTTTTTACCATGGTTTGGTTGGTTTAGTGGATAAATGTTTTTTGTTTTAGGGGGCATTCGTAACAATAAGCGTATCTCCTTTTTTAATGAAATTGATGTTAAATGTTGCCGACAGGGCCTGTATCAGGATGTCGATGTTGGTAGTTGGTGCAGAGCCGGATAGATTCATGGCCAGCATTTTTGGATCTTCTACTTCGATTTCCAGACCATAGGTGTTGTGTAGTGTATTCAGTACTTCTCTCAATGGTGTTTTGTCGAACACCAGTCGGTCGGTTTTCCATGACGAATAAATAGTAGGATCTACGATCTTCCTGGTATAAGATTTTTTTGTGCTTTGGTATTCTACCAGGTCGCCAGGTTTCATTTGAACCACGCGTTCCTCCTGGCCTGAAAGCGCTTCCATATGGAAGTCGATTTTTCCGGAATTTAAGACCACGCGAGTATCATGATTTCTGGTATTGATGTTAAATTCTGTACCGAGTACTTCTACCGACAACCTATCAGGCATTCTGACAAAGAAGCGTTGGTTGGACTGGGTGTGTTTTATGGAGAAATAAGCTTCTCCATCCACTTTTACTTCTCTGTCTCCATCCTTGGGCCAGTTTTTACGATAGCTCAGCTGACTATTTCCATTCAACATGACAACAGAACTGTCCGGCAGTTGAACCCTTAATGTTTGTCCATATTTTGTGAAATACTGGACTTCTGCAGGTTGTTCTTTTAGAAACCAAAGGCCGATGGTACTCATCAGGATCAGCATTGCTGCAGCAGCGATGATCTTTTTGTTCAACCAGGGTTTCAGTTTTCTTACCGGTGTTTTTTCTGGATCATTGAGCATGGGTGCTAGCTTTTCCCATGCTGCATCGATTCTTTCCAGGTCGTTTTTGTAGATTTTCTTAGTCATTTGTGTGGGGGATGATTTTCTTGTGGTTTTGTTTTATGCTAAGACGTTGGTGATTCTCTTTTGTACTGTATTATTTTCATTTTTTTGATAATTCTGATTTTCCTGCTTTTTGTGGTTCTTCATTGCGTAGCCAGTATAACAGGTAAGGGACATTGTAAGCATGTGTCCAGCCGAACACGCGAAGTCCGTTTCTGACATCCCATTCCGCATATTCCTTTTCCGGGTCTTGTGGGAAATGGCTTACTTTAAGCAAGGTTTCAGCGAGTTGTTTTTGTGTGGCATTGTTGTCGAACTTAACCTGAGTAGGATCGGTTTTGAGCACTTCTGCACGTTCCAGGGCTTTATCCAGATAGCTTTTATCTTTGGTGAACTCGTATCCGATGAGTAAGCTGTGGATGGAGGAGAGGTAAGATTCCATGAAGTAGGCGATGGGTTCATTGTCTCTCACCGAACGGGCGTGTTTTAAGAGTGCTTGTTTTACCTTTTGATCGCCAGTGATCTGGTAATATTTTCCTAATCCCTGTGAGGCATAAACCTGCGAATAGCCGTAACGGTCGATCACCAGACTGTTGTTCTGCTCTGTCCCATTTTGTAGGTCGAGCATGTGTTTAATGCGGTCTTTAAGGTCGGCAAGATAAATTTCATCTTTTGTAGCATCATATACTTCGGTCATGTTCCATACGGAAAGGTAAAGGCGGCGTCCCATCAGATCATGGTCGCCCCAAATGCGTTTAACATAAGTATCTGCGGTTTGACGGGCGATTTCGAGTCCGCGGTGGTCTGCAGTCAGAAAGTAATCTGCCAACCAGCCTTGCACCCATACATGCGCACTCAGTACCGCCGACCAATGTTGGTCGCCATGTCTTTTGCCGATTCCCAGATAAGGTGTGGTATTGTCTGGCGCTTCTTTGCTCTGCAAATAGTCCAATACCGGGTTGGTATCGCCATGGTATACCGGTTTTTTAGGCCAATGAATATTGTCGACGTCCATGGTATGTCTGCTCATGGCTTGTGCCACGTTGTAAAATGCCGGATCACCGGTTCTCATAAACTGCATCCATAACATATAATCCTGAGCAGGTTCATTGTTGGCCCACATTTCCCATTTGTTGTTGATGTAGTAATTTTTAAAATCGCCATATTCAAACATTCCATACCATGGTGCCCAGTTTTGATTGAAGAACATCCAGTCGAATTTATAGTCCATTCCGCGTTCAAATTCCGCATGCGTGGTATTGTGAGGAGACATATTGCCAAAGACCTTTGATTGTGTATAAACCTCCGGAGCGGCGTGTGCTACAGCTGGATCCAGGAAATAATTCATGGATTTTTGAATATTGGCTGTGTTGACATCTGCCTGATGAAAGTAGTAGACCAATTCGCTGGTTTTGGCCAATCCTTGTGCGAAATTCCCTAAAATTCCATCATCAGGCGCATTGGTGTCTCTTGCAAAGCTCATTGGTCCTGCTTGTGGCGACCATAAATAGGCGGTAGCCAATTGTTGATCTGCGATGATATTGAGTTCCTTCGGATATTCTTCAAAGAAGTGTTTGATACCGATGGCAATACCCCATTTTTTATCGCTGATATCCATCCAGCCACTGGCTTTGGCCATTTTTAACTGTTCTTTGTTATCTGTGGTTAAGCTGGCGGAAAACCCTTCAATCCTTTTGATATCGGTAGATTCCGGGACTGGCGCAACTTTATTTGGTTTAGGGCCTGTCTGGAATAAAGAGGATTGTTTTACTCCATTTCCGGAGAACTCATAGACCTTTTCTACCGGATTTTCCCACCATTTTCCTTCTTTGTAACCCACCTTACAGGAGATGGTACCATTGAGTTTATAGTTCAACGAGAAACCTGTTCCGGAAATCTGGTCGTTTGGCTTAGACCAACCTTTGTCGTTACTCTCTTCTTCGGAAAGGATGTCTTTGCTTTGTGTCGTAATCCTGGCATGTTCACCTTTTTTGATTTCATGTTGATCGGGAACACCCGTGTAGATGAAGGTGTGGAGGACTTTAACATAGGACTTACCTGCATAGACGTGGATTCTTAGTGTAAAGGGAGCTGAATTGTTGTCTTTTCTGTTGTAGCGGTATTCTCCTTCGAGTCTGATGATGCCATGGAGTGGACCTGAGCCTTTTTCAATGACACTTCGGGTGATGATGGCTTTAGATTTATCGATTCCTTCCTGATCGAGGAGATCGAGAAAGGAACCTCTGTCTTTTGCACCTTCTGCGATGACATCGCTGGCATTAAAGCCATTTTTATCGGTATCTAGTTGTACCGTCTCAAAGAAACCGCCATTGTCTTTTTTGATTTTGAAATTCAATGGGCCGGTGCTGACTTCCGTATAGGCACCCATAGGTTGCACATTTCTGATCAGGACACGGTCGCCTTTAAAAGGTTCTCTTTTGACGTCTTTACCATATTCTAAGGTATAGTTGTTACTGGCATCTGTAAAGAAAAATACCCAGATCCATTTGATGCTGTTGTTGGCGGGCATCCAATTGTTGACTTCTGTGATCTGGGATGGAATTTCTTTTCCTTGTTTGTTGAGCAGACGAACCTGGTCTGGAGAATAGAGTGCCCCTATTGGAATGGGAATACCCAGGGTGATGGGTGCACCTTCTACATGTTTTTCGACTTTTAAAGGGAGGCGTTCTGCTGCAATTGTACTCGAACTGAGGAGGAGGAGCAAGGAGAAAGAAAGGAGGGTTTGGCTTATCTTTTTCATTGGATACTTTTGTTTTTAATGGTGATGAAGCTATAATAAGCGGTGATGACGCCATCATTTATTGAATCATCCAGGCCTGTAATGTTCAGCTGATGATGGTTTCACCTGTAGGTTGTTTTCTTGTAAGACGGGGCAGTTTGATTTTTGTACTCAGTTATTTACAAGAATTTGCGGGAAGGGATTTGAGTTGATGTTGTCCTGCGTTGTGGATTGATCTCATTCGATGAGTAATCCATCGATCATATTTTATTTTGTAAAATAATCTACAACAAGGCGGTTTCTTTCAGAGATGCCTGGAAGAAAAGTTAATCTGATAGAAGATCGTAGTAAGGAGTTTTGATGGAATTTTAAGCGTTAAAATACAAGGCGGCTGCGCCAAGAATGGCAATGTTTTCTTTTTCTGAGGGAACGATTTTAATGTTTCTAATGACTGGTTGATAAGGGAAGTCTTGAAGATTTGCCCATAGCGATTCCTTGAAAAAAGGGAAGGCTTTACTTACTGATCCCCCCATAACAATCATATCCGGATCTACGGCATAGAGTATGGTTTTGATCAGCCAGCTCAGGTGTTTGCCATATTCCTGAAAGACCTTTAATGCCTGGCGATCCCCTGTTGCTGCTCTTTGGTACATTTCTTCACCGGAGCTTTGGTGAAAACGTTTAAAGAAATTACCACTGCAGTAATATTCATAATTATGATGTAGGTAAGGGATCATTCCGAATTCTCCTGCGCCACAATTGCGGCCTTCATAGAGTTTACCATCGCAGTAGATTCCTCCGGCAACTCCTGTGCCGAGGATTAAACCGATCAGACTTTGTTTTTCTTTACCTAGTCCGTAATGCCATTCTCCGGCAGCAAAGCAGTTGGCATCATTGTTCATGAAAACCGGAATTTTGAAATGGTCTTCCAGGATGGATTTTAGTGGAACTGCTTTCCAGGAAGGGATATTCTGTACATCGTAAACAATACCTTCTTTGACATCGAGGATGCCTGGAACACCAATTCCTATGGCGGTTACTTTGGGATTCATTACCCTGCTGATCGACTTGATGACCTGTCCAACGACTGATAATTCATTATTTTTGGATTGGATCATATCGCTATCCATTTTAACAATTTCTTGTCCATATACCAATCCGGAGCGCACATTTGTGCCACCAAGATCTACGCCAATTAGCATTTTATTCATCCGTTACGAGTTTTTGATGAGGTACTACTTTCTTTCTTTTAAGGGCAATAGTTTCATTTTGTACTAATGGTCTGGCCCAAAAGCCAAGACTCAGTATGTAGCTGAGCATCACAAATATAAAAATCATTCCTGTTTTTAAAGAGCTTAAATCCCCGATCCATCCGATAATTAAAGGGATGACGGCGCCACCACAAATTCCGGTGATGAGAATGCCTGATAAAGCACCATGGTGCTTGTCCATGGAGTTCAGTGCCAGTGAGATAATGATTGACCACATTACTGAAGCAAAGAATCCGATCATCGGAAAGGCCCAGATTGCGATACCCGCAGAACCAAACAGTGCCAATGCCAGACTGACGATGGCTGCGGCGGTAAATAATACCAGTACTTTTTTACTGTCCATGAATTTTAGCAGCAATAAACCGAGGAGCGTACCAATGGTGAGCATTCCCCAGAACCAGGACACTGCTGTGGCACCACCGGTTTTGGGATCTATATTGTGGTAGGTATGTAGAAATTCGGACATCCAGTTGGCTACTCCCTGTTCCAGTCCTACGTAACAAAAAATGGCGAGGAAATACAAACCTACTGTTGGATTTTTAAGGAGCGCAATATTGGTTTCCATGCCACCGACTTTTTCATCACCTTTGAGTTCTACTTTCGGTATTTTGATGCTGGCAATGACGATCACCATTAAAAGGGACACGATGGCAAAAATCCAGTAAAGAGAAATCCAGGGTAGTGCTGCGGGGACGATAGACTCAAAAAAGGAAATGACCGGACTGCTATCGCCTTCCGGCTTTCCAATATTCAATACGAGATAGGAATAAACGAGTGGACTTAAAAAAGAGGCGAGGCCAAAAAAGAATTGGGCGAGTACAGAGTTGAAGGCAAAATGTTCTTCTCCTCCAGCCACGCGAAGCAAGGGGTTGATGGCTACCTGCAACATGGCCATACCTGCACCAATGAAGAATAGCGAGGACATGTAACTGAAATAGCCAGGGCTGAATACAAAGAGCATAGCACCGAGAAAGGAAAGGAAAAAAGCTGCAGCCATGACTTTTTTTTCACCATATTTTTCTACCAGAATTCCTGAAGGAATAGACATGACCCCATAGGCAATGAAAAAGGCAAAGGGGAGGAGGGCAACGGTAGTCAGGCTTAAAGAAAAGCTTCTGATAATATCTGGAACGAGGGGGCCGATGATATTGGTTAGAAAGGAGATGACAAAGAATGTTAATAAAATGAGGCCGAGTACAAAGTAGTTTCTTTTCATTGGTTCATCAGGTTATGAATCTATAGACGACCTATGCCTGATTTTGTACTATATCTTTTTGAAAATATTTACAAAAGGCTATCCAGACCTGGAAGCGATGTTTTTCCGGAGTACTTTTATTCCTTCGTGCACGCAGTTACGGATGGCCTGATATTTTATGGGAAGGATTTCTGCGATTTGTTTATAGGAAAGTCCTTCAAAATAATGCAGTAGCATGACTTGTCGCTGTCTTTTAGTGAGGTGTTTTAAGGCCTGGTGTAAATGCTGGCTGCTCTCCTGTTGATCCTGATTTTGAATCATGGATTCTTCAATGCTGCTTTCCTCCAGAGGATGGTTGAGTTCTGCCAGGTTGATTACCCGTCTTGATTTTTTGATGGCTTCAAATAACATCCGGATATAGGCCCGGTAGAGGTAGCTTTTTAGGGAGGCTACTTCTCCAAGGTTTTCCCTGTTCTTCCAGAGCTTTAGGAACAAATCCTGGAGGCAATCCTCAGCCAGATCCTCATCGGCAGAGGTTTTTACGCCGTATTTGTAAAGGAGCATATAGTACTTGTAATAGATCGCTTTGAACGCGTCTTTATCACCAGATTTAAAGCTGTCCCAAAGCCTCGATTCAGAAAATTTATCATGCATACCCCTATGTTTACAAGAATTGAACTAAACGAAAGAAATGTTAATGTATTAATAATTTATTGTAAGTTCCTAAGAGGAAATGAAAATACCCATAACGGTTATCATTTGATAACGAGTGGTTTATCGGTCGGTTTTTTAGGCGGAATTGCGTTTCTTTTGGTTAAAAACGCGGAAATTAATTTGTTTTTTATTAGAAGATGCTGAATGGAAAAAAATGTTGAATTGTAATAGTGATTTTACCCAAACTGCTTAAAGTCGGGCTGGGATTTATTTTTTTTGATTGTTATGGAATGCAAAAAACCTCTGACTATTTTACATTCAGAGGTTTTTTACCGGTATGGAATAGTACTAATATAAATTTCCCATTAACGGATCGGTAAAGCTTTCTTTTGCATGTTCGGCATGGCCGGCAAACTGTTGACTAAAGACCTGGTTTTTATCTGTGGTAAGTGTGAAATCATACCAGCTATGACTGGATTTTAAGTCGATAGGAATAAAGATCTCTTCCTGGCTTTTGTTTAAAACCGCATTGATTGTTGGTTTTTTATAACTATTGTCTTTGATTTTAATTTTGATCGGATTGCCTTTGACCAATCTTCTGATGTGTAGCAGGACATTTCCGTTAGGTTTGCTACCATCTTTTCCAGCTTGATATCTTAATGCAATTTCGATTTCGGGATCGTTGGTATTACCGGTATATCTGCGGTAGAAACCATTTGAACTGTATACTTTTAAGTCGTAGGTCCCTCCAGGGAAAGTGTCTAAAGGCCATTCGTAACCGATGGTATCTCCTGCATCTACCGTAAAATCCCAGTTTTTATCTCCGGAATAAACGATAAATCCAGCACCTTTTGCTTTGTCTCCGAAGAACTTATTTCCGGCAGTAAATTTCAGTGTTATTGCTTTATTAGCAGGTGCTGATGCAGCATGTGCATACAGTTCGTAGGGAATCGCATTTGCGGGTTTAATCCCTGATTCCTGTTGTGGCAGGTTCGGGTTGTTTTTTGGATTTTTCAGAATGCCAGCAATGGCTGCCTTGTCCAGATTTTTATAGCCATCCGGCAGTTTAGCAAATTTAGCTTTGTGGATTCCTTCCAGAAAAGGCACCCTTTCTACTGTTTTTGGGACTGGAATATTTTCGCCGTTATAAGGTCTGAAAACTGAGCTGAGATCGCCACACAAGCTTCTTCGCCAGGAGCTGATATTGTCTTCATGAATTTTCTGACCGGTTTTATGCGATAAGAAGTGTTCAAGAAACTGAATCGAGGAAGTATGGTCAAAGGTTTGTGAGTTCACATAGCCCCCTCTGGACCATGGTGAAACCACGACCATTGGTACGCGGAAACCTAGTCCTACCGCACTTTCTCTATCGCTATTCTTGCCTTTGTAAATATACTCTGCACTGCTGTCTAATGATTTTGATATTTTTCCTGTAGATGGATCTGTAGGATTTGGAGCTACAAATGGCGGTAAATGATCAAAATAGCCATCATTTTCATCATAGGTCAGTATAAAGATGGTTTTTTTCCATACTTCCGGATTTTTGGTGAGGATGTCTATTGCTTCTGATAAATACCATGCGCCATACCAGGGGGCACCGGGATGATCGGAGAAATTACATGGAGCGACCAGCCAGGAAACGGTTGGCAACTGACCATTGTCTACGTCTTTCCGGAACTGATATAAAACATCACCTTTCGGGATTTTAGCTGTTCTTTCGGTTCCATTATCGTTATAGGTATGGCTTTCCAGGCTATGGAAATCCGGATCATTTCTATTGGTAACAAAGGCTCTTTTGTGCAGTTCCTGTTGTTCAGGACTTAGTTTTTCCAGTGGGTTAAGTTCCAGGAATTCGATTTCTTTGCTGACAAAATCCAGCTTTTTCTGCAGCTTGGCATCGGCTTTTTCTTTCAGTTTGTCTTCCAGTTGACTTTTGGTTTTGCGCAGGTAAACCAGGTGTTCCGGATGTCTTTTTACATGATATTGTTTGAAAAACTCCATGTCATTATCGGTGAAGTTGGCCAGCCAGCTTTCTTCTTCATCTTCCAGGTCTACACCTACGCTCAGTTCATTCTGGTATATTTTCCAATCTACGCCATGTTTTGATAGGCGTTCCGGAAAAGTACTCCAGGAAAGGCGTTCAGAACCGTCGATATAACCATTGGAATGGTGTGCGGTAGAAGTTGCATTTTGTTCTTCCCTGATTTTTCCGGTCCAGAAAAAGCAGCGGTTTGGACTTGTTCCGGTAAGAATAGAGCAAAAATTATGGTCGCATACTGTGAAGGCATCTGCCAACGAATAGTAGAAGGGGATGTCTTCGCGGTTGTAATAGCCCATGGTTAAAGGCATATCTGCATATTCCTTGTTTCCTGATTTTTTTGCTTCCAGCCATCCATCGTAATTCCCATTGTTACGGGCATCAACCTGATTTTCCCAGGAATGGGGTAGGGCGCTCATCCAGGTGGCTTTGGTATCTTTAATGTTTAAACGGAAAGGGGCATAAGTTTCTCCCTTTTTATTGCTTTGCAACCATACGGGGTATTGGTTAGGGAGTGTGATGGCTCTGGGATTGTTAAATCCTCTCACTCCTTTTAAAGTGCCAAAGGCATGGTCAAATGACCTGTTTTCCTGCATCAGGAAGACCACATGCGCAGCATCCAGATAGCTGCTTCCTATGGCAGGGTTTATGGCCATTGCTCTTTGTATAGCAGTGGGTAACATTCCTGCCATACCCAGCGCACCGGTTAGTAAAGTGGCTTTTTTTATAAAATCTCTTCTGCTTTCCATTGAGTTCAGTTGTGTGTTTTTTGAAAAAGATTGATCCGCCTAAACTAAACAATCCTTTTAAAATTGTGATGGATGTGAGGTTAATTTTACCTACCAGGCTGAGGAGAGATTTTTGCCATTGATTAGAAATTACGTTATTAAATGTATCTTATGGGGAAATTTTATTATTAAACTTCAGCTTAAAAAGGTGTTTATGCAAGTGTTGGGGAAGCTTTTGTGAAATTTTTATATTAAAAGATATCGGTTAAATGAAGAAACGAGTTGTAATTGCAGCATTGCTGGTTTGTGCTTTTTCCAAATTAAAGGCACAAGATCATGGAGTTCATCAGCAATCTACGGTCTATGAATGGCCGCAGGATCCCCTGGTGAAGCAAAAATTGGATCAATGGCAGGATCAGAAGTTTGGAATGATTGTTCATTGGGGCTTGTATGCGGTTCCAGGCATAATAGAATCCTGGTCTATCTGTTCTGAAGACTGGATTGATAGAGATAGCACGAAGACTTATGATGATTACAAAAAATGGTATTGGAACCTGAGTAAAAGTTTTAATCCGGTAAACTTCAACCCTGAGCAATGGGCTAGTGCTGGAAAGCATGCTGGTATGAAATACCTGGTTTTTACGACGAAGCATCATGATGGTTTTGCCATGTTTGATACCAGTGAATCTGATTTTAGCATAGCCAAGGGGCCATTTGCTGGGAACCCAAAAGCAGATGTTGCAAAGTATGTTTTTGATGCATTTAGAAAAGAAGGTTTTATGATTGGTGCATATTTTTCTAAACCAGACTGGCATTCGGAGAACTATTGGTGGTCTAGATACGCTACTGCAGACCGCAATAACAATTATGACATCAGGAAGCACCCATCGCGATGGAATAAGTATAAATCATTTACCTATAATCAGCTCGAGGAATTGATGACGAAGTACGGTACCGTGGATATTTTGTGGTTGGATGGCGGCTGGGTAAGACCTTTGGAAACGGTGAATGAAGAAGTACTTTCCTGGGGTGCCAACATTCCGAAATGGAGCCAGGATATTGATATGCCTAAGATCGCCAGTATGGCAAGAAAGGCGCAGCCAGGTTTATTGATGGTAGACAGGACGGTACACGGTCCTTATGAGAACTACCAGACACCGGAGCAAAAAATCCCTGATACGCAATTGAATTATCCCTGGGAAAGCTGTATGACTTTAGGTGGGGCATGGGGTTTTGTAAATAATGATCAATATAAATCCGCAGATGTGGTGTTGCATAAGTTGGTGGAAATTGTGGCTAAGGGTGGTAGTTTATTGCTGGGCATCGGACCGAAATCAGATGGTACATTGCCAGAGGAAGTACTGAATAGATTGAATACGATTGGGAACTGGACTGCCAAAAATGGAAAGGCCATTTTTAACACCAGGATTACTAAAAATTACCATAGCAGAACAACCTGGTTTACCCAGAGTAAGGATGGAAAACAACGATATGCGATTTATTGTAAAAAAACCGGCGATGAACTTCCTGGTACCATTAGCTGGACGGGTAATGCCCCGAAAAAAGGTACACCAGTGAGGATGCTATCCAATGGTAAAAGACTGAAATGGAAGCTGATAAATGGGACCACTACAATAATGCTTCCCCGGGGACTTAGCAATCATGAACCTGCTTTATCTTTTGAGTTTATTCCGGCAGATGAATAAACCGGTGTTAAGTATTGGAGGTTAATTTGTTAGCCTGCAATACTTATCGTTCCATTCTGTTAACACCTGAATTACCGGAAGCAAGGTAATACCAATTTCTGTGAGTTTATATTCCACTCTAGGAGGAGATTCTGCATAGGCTTTTCTACAAATAATGCCATCCCGTTCCAGTTCCCGGAGCTGTATGGTTAAAGTAGTTTGAGCAATATCGTCCATTTTTCTTTTCAATTCTCCAAATCGGGATACGCAATCATCGGCGATGATTTTTATCAGTAACATCTTCCATTTTCCACCCATAATCTTTAGGGCATTTGTCACCGCACAGTTATTTGTTGAATAATCGTCTTTTTCTGATTTTGTAACCTCCTGGTTATGAACAATGGTATTCTTTTCCATACTAAGTATCGTTTTTTTAACTACTTGCAGGGATTTGTAAGTAGGGACATCTTTGCTGTCGATATGGGGCATATGGCCTTGTTCAATCTTTTAAACTATGATGAATCAAATCGACAACAGGCGGTCTCTATTTATTCTTTCGGCTGCGGCTTTTCTATCCGTACTGGATATTTTTATTGTAAATGTAGCACTTCCAACTATTAAAAAAGACATCCATGCTACAGAGGCAGATATACAAATGGTGATTGCGGGATATTTACTAGGCTATGCTGTGTTTCTGATTACGGCTGCAAGAGTTGGAGATTATTATGGCAAGAAGAAAGTGTATGTGATATCCTTGTTGTGTTTCACATTGGCTTCCTTATTATGTGGCATTGCAGCGACGCCGTTGCAACTTAATATTTCCCGTTCTCTGCAAGGCTTAAGCGCGGCGTTTATGGTACCTCAAAGTTTAGCCTATATTCAGTTGCTGTTCCCTGATCAAAAGGATAGGACAAAAGCATTGGGTGTTTATGGGAGTGTGGCAGGAATTGCATCAGTGCTGGGGCAGTTTTTGGGAGGACTTTTGCCGGAAATTCATTTCTCAAATGTGTTGTTGAGTCATTGGGATGGTTGGAGATTGATTTTCCTGATCAATGTTCCTTTGGGGATTGTGGCTGCTGTGATGGCTTTGTTTCATTTAAAAGAGCATAAGGTTGTGGGGAACAGAAATTTTGACTTTTCTGGTGTGATCCTGAGTAGTCTGGCGCTTTTGTGTCTTATTTATCCATTGATACGGGGAAGGGAACTTGGCTGGCCATTATGGAGCATCGGACTTTTATGTGCTTCCTTTCTGCTGATGTATGGTTTTGTAAAGAATCAACAGGCAAAAATGAATAAGGGCTTGAGTACATTGATTCAAATTCAGCTCTTTCGTATCAAGGATTTTAAGATTGGTTTGTTTATCGCTTTGTTTTATTATATCGCACAGGATTCTTACTTTTTAATTACCGGACTATTCCTGCAGGATGGTTTACACATCAGTTCTTCTGAAACGGGTCTGCTGTTTGTTTTTCAAGGTTTAGGATATGTGATGGGCTCGGTGGTTTCTGTTTTATTGATCAGCAGGTACGGAAAAAAAGTGATTCTGATGGCGGTTTTGCTGATGATGCTGAGTTTGGTTTTACATGTTATTCTTTTCAGCGCAGAAAGTCTGGACCGATATTTTTCTTATCCTTTGCTGCTGATTTATGGGATGGGTTGCGGATCGGTACTGCCATCGATTATGTCGCTGGCCCTGCAACGGATTCCCGCAGATTTAGCAGGTTCAGCTTCCGGGTTATATTCGACGATTCAACAGACTGCAATTGCCTTGGGAGTTGGTCTGACAGGCGGTGTGTTCTTTTCTTTATTAGAAGAACAAAGTAGCAAGGCCATGTTTGTGAATGCTTATATGGGGGCCACGGGATTAAACCTTTTTGCTTTGTCAGCGGTGTTGTTTTTCCTTTATCAGTTTCCTGATCAGGTAAATGAAAGCCGGATGTTAAACCCTGGGAAATAAATCGGGTTCGTTTCTGGAGTGCTGTGGTCGATTACTGAGGGGGTATGCGATCACTAGTCAGCAAGTGCTGTTGCCGAAGAATTGGAAAAACTAATCCTAAAGTATAATGGTCATGGCCTGAGTTCATATAGGTTGAAAGCCTTAAAATGGAGGTTTATGAGAAAAAGAAAAGGGAAATAATCCGAAGACTACTTCCCTTTATCTAAATTAACGCTCTCATATACAAAGACGCTTTTTAAGGAGTTTTATTGTGTACAGTTTATTTTTTTATTCTTCCTTCATCAAAGCAATTGCGTCTACTTCTATCAGCATATCATCTAATGCTAATCTAGGTACAGGAATCAAAGTACTGGCCGGGAAATGGTTGTTCTTCCAGGTCTTGTGCATTTCTTCTGTCCATATGGCTAATTTTTCCTGATTATGGTCTACAATTAATACTGTGATTTTAAGGACATCCTCAGTTTTTAGCTGATATTCCTGAAGTACTGTTTCTAAATTGAGCAAGGCATACTTTACCTGGGTTCTAAAATCTTTCGATAGACTATGTTTTAAATCTTGTCCGCCACTTTGGCCGGATATAAAAACATATCTTCCCGGATCAGGACTACTTGTTGAATGAGCAAAGGCATAGGGAGTAGGGTCGAATAGTGTTTCTGGATTTTTATGAATGATACTGGTCATGTTATTTTTAGTTATAATTGAATTGTTTTTAGTGATCTGACAGGCAGATAATAATAGGATAGATAAAGTAAAGGCGTATTTTACATGTGCTGAAAAATGGTTTGAATTACTCATGGCTACTAAAAAATTAATGAAATTAGAAAGCCCAGGCAGAATGTGAACAGGGAAATTAATAATTTTCTCATGATATATTTGTTTGATATAGCCAGGCAAAGTTAGATGGCCTGATTTTTCAAAACATTTACATATGTTGAGTTTAGGAATGTTTTTTCAACCAGAAAGCCCGAAATTTTTAGATTTCAGGCTTTTTGATCAGTGATCTATGAGAGTCACAAATTATTTAGGGAATTTATTGCTTCCTTAAAATGTTTTTACAAAGTGTAGCGTAGGGTAATGCCATAGGTTCTTGGATCACCAAGTACTCCGGCATATAAACCTGAGTTTCCTGCTGCGGCTTGTAATTGTTCGTAATAGTGTTTATCTGCAATATTTCTACTCCATACAAAAACAGAAAATTTATCCGATTTAAAACCTAATCTGGCGTTTAGTAAGGAATAGCCTTCCACATTTAATACACGGGAAGGTGTTGGGTTTGAGGAATATCCAGATCGGTAACTGGCGTCTACAGCAATAAAATACCGGCCTAGTACACTTGACAAATTACCTGCTGTGCTCAATTCTGTTCCACCTGAAACATTCCATTTAGATATGCCAGGCAATCGTCCGCCTGAGGCGTCTTTAAACGCAACCTGTGTAGCCACACCATTTACTAGTTCTGTATGTCCTGTTTCTTCTAAAGGTAATGGTGCATTGGTGAATTTTACATATTTACCATCCAGGTAAGCCAGGGCAGCATTTAAAGTCCAGAATCTTTTCAGTTGATAAGTTCCATCAATTTCTAAACCTTTCACATTTACCTTTTCTGCATTGGCAAGATAACCTCTGTTTACGCCTAACTGGGGCGACTGCACATTGGTTTGGTAGTCTTTAATGTCTGTATTGAAAGCACTGATGTTGAGCAATGCCCCTTTAAAGGGCTTGGTTTTAATACCTAATTCATAGTGTTGGACGTATTCTGGTTTTACGACTGCCAAAGATAAATCTGCTTCGCCATTGGCGGTAGTTGGCAAACCACCTACATTAACTCCTACGGGTTTGTAGGCAGTAGAGAAGGTTCCGTAGGCATTTAATTTAGTGTCAGGGCGGAAGGAAAGCGTGATGTTACCAGATAAATTGTTGTTGTCTGTACTGGTATTGAATCGTTGGTTGCTATATACCGCAGATTTAAGTGCAAGTAATGCCGCATCTGTAGTTTGTAATCCACCGTAAGTTACCCTGTCGTAATCCACATCTTTTTTATCATAGGTAAACCTCAAGCCAGGTAAAATGTGGAAATGCTCGAGGAACTCCCAATCTACCTGTGCAAAAACAGCAGCACTTAATGATTTGATGGTTGAGTTGGTTTTGATGCCGTATCCATCTAGCAAGCCAGGAGTGGAGTACAATGCCTGGGCTCCGGTATTTGCCGTTTGTACAAATCTCCATTGGTCTTTACCCACCTCCTCAGTTTGTGACAGCCCTTTCAGGTTCTGACCAAGAAGGAACACGCCAAATACACCGCTTACTTTTTCTGTAAGGTTACCCGCATATCTGACCTCTTGTGAATACTGATCATGACGGGAATTTCCCTGAGATTTAGTTAATGCAGATAATTCTGAGAAATCTCTGTCGTTTGTAGGATCCCAGTTCCAGAATCTCCAGGCAGTAGTAGAAGTCAGGGTCCCATTACCGATCTTATAATCCAGGTTTACAGATAATCCACCAATAGATTGGTTGTGTCTCCATGGTGTATTGGTATTGATTTCTCTGGAGAATGGGTCTATTTTGGGTTGCTGATAGCCTAAATCAGACACAATTTTAGCATACTGGCGGTAAGCACTTCTTTCGGTTGTAGTTACCCCTGCAATCACCAATGGGTAACCTGCAGGATGCTGGATACTCACATCTCCACTTAACAATACCTGTAATTTTTCAGAAGGCGTGTAGTATAGCTGACTTTTAAAACCAAGGTTGTTTTGTCCACTGTATTTACGTTCTTCTCTGGTGTTCCATATGGTACCATCTCTTTGGGTTCCAGAGATAGAAAGTCTGGCTGCAAGATTTTTAGCGAGGCCTCCAGTAACTGATGTTTTCGCTTGTATGAAGTTATAATTCCCAGCGCTTAATTCTACTTTTGCGCCTGGTGTCTGACTAGGTTTAGTGGTGGTGATGTTGAATGCACCGGCCGTTGTGTTTTTTCCGAACAATGTACCTTGTGGACCACGTAAAATTTCTATTTGGTCAATGTCAATGAAATCGGTAGAGGTTGCCGCAGGGCGAGCCTGGTAGACACCGTCAACATAAAATCCTACCCCTGGATCGATACCATCATTCGTTAAACCGAATGTAGAGCCTAATCCTCTGATATTAAGGGTGGTATTCCTTGCATTTGAAGCATACAACTGAACAGAAGGAACGAGTTCTTTTAAGCGGTTAACATTAAAGGCTCCTGCATTTTCTGCCGTCTGACCACCGATGACGGTAATGGCGATGGGTACATCCTGAAGGACTTCGGATCTTCTTCTTGAGGTCACCACAATTTCATCCAGCAGTTCGCTTTCGATCAGGATGAGTTCCAGAGGTGTATCCGTTACTTTTATCACCTGGAAATCCTGGGATTTGAAACCAATTGAACTGACCCTAAGGTAAAATGGAAGGTCTTGTTTTGAATCGATACTGAATTTACCATCCTGATCAGCTGTGGTAGAAATATTGGTGCCTCTGATTAACACAGTTGCATGTGGCACAGGCGCACCGTTACTAGTTTTTATAACTCCTTTTATCGCACTTTGTGCAAAAACAAAGTTTGCACTGAGCAGGAATGAAAAGAGTAGAAGTAATTTTGTTTTCATGGTTTTATTATTACGTGGTTTGTTGGTTTTACGCAACCAGTGGTCTGGGTGAATGCGCGTTAATTTTGTTGATGCTGAAGCGTGCTGTATTAAAAAAAATGCAAAGCACTGGCCAGTAGATGGTTTTATCATCTAAAAAAAATGTCAAAAACTATTTAAAGGCTTTTGGATATTTTAAAGTTGCTCAGCGGATGCTGAGGTCAATCAACAACAACAGCAACAACATGCTAAAAGGAGAGGCATTTCCGCTTTAGATGTTTTTTGTTTCATTTTCATAAAATGTGAATCTGTTATCATTGGTTGTAAGTTGTAATCACTGAGTTGGTTATGCAAATATAGTACTCTTTTTGAATAATAAAATAAAATCTATGGATTTTATAGATTTAATTTATAGTCGACTTGAAAAAGTCAGTTTTTAGCAGAATTTAAGGCTTTTCATGGCTAGCAGGAGGACGCTGCAGTGTTGTTAAAAATACTCCTAAAGGGATAAATTACTTAGTCGAATTTTGTTTCGGGGAGCTGAAGAGAGGTACTTAAGATGATTTAAAAAATGATAAAAAAGATGAAAATTAAAATTATAATTTGTCTGTTGGTGCTTAGCGTATGCTATGGATATGGTCAGGATAAAGCAATGCGAACGAAGGAGGAAACGATCAATTACATCAATAAGAAATTGAATGAAGTAAAAGATTATAAAGGTTCAAAACGTGTCTTTATCGACAATTATCTTTCAGTAAGAGATTCAAAAGCGGTCATTAAATGGAGACAAGGTTTTCCTAGCAGTCAGGGGCAGTATTGTGGATCCCAATATTTTGCCATTTCTACTAGGATTTCTGATTTTAATCCGGTTTACATTAATGAAATCAAGGATGGGCCTGAATTCTACAATGGGAATATCGGTTCTTTAGTACTTCATATTCTGCCTAAAACAGGTTTTTTATCCACTTTTGAGGAGCAATGCCAAATAATGAGTGGCTATGATCGTTATGGTAATTTAATTTATAAAACGGTAAAGAGCGATGAAAGCAGAGGTGTAAATGTTGTGCCATCACTTTTCCAATAAGAAAATGTGTTCATCCATTTTCTATTCGTAAGCTTATCAAATTGGAATTAGTAGGACAAATATTTTACATCGCAAATGTGATCAATGAATAATAAAGTAGGCAAAAATCCTCTTCGCGGACCTATTAGGAAATTTTTTAACGCTGAAGAATGATTTTCCAGTTCATCATGATTGTCGCAAAAAATGAAAGGTCTACTGTCAGGCTGGGGCTATATAATAGTGCCACCCTTTTGTTGAAAGTGTTTTTTTATCTCTTCAAATTCTTTTGGGTCAATAGGTTTGGTCGCACAATCTATGATACTTGATTTAAAACCTAAATCTAAGGCATCACTCGCCGTGTAATACACACAAAAATCAGCTGCCAGGCCGCAAACAGCTACAGAGGTAATTCCTCTTCCTTTTAGGTAATCTGCCATGCCTGTCGCCTTCTTTCTGGCATTATCAAAAAAGCCACTGTAACTATCAATTTTTTTGTCCATTCCTTTTCTAAAAATAGCCTCAATGTTATTCGTTGAAAGTTCTGTCACCAGTTCTGCTCCTTTTGTTCCTTGTAGGCAGTGCTCAGGCCATAGAATCTGATTTACGCCATTTAATGATATTTCTTCAAATGGTTTTTTATTTGAATGGGAGGTATAGAAACTCTTATGTCCTATAGGGTGCCAATCCTGGGTAGCCACAACCAGGTCATAGGTGGATTGTAACATGTTGATTGTTTGAATGATTTCATCTCCATTATTTACCCCTAAAGGGCCTCCTGGTAAAAAATCATACTGGACATCGATAATAATCAAAGCATTCATCAATAGGGATTTAATGTTATTTTACAGTAATAATAGTCATTCACCTTTGTTAGACTTTCTACCCAGGCACCTGAATTGACCAGTAAAACCTACTCGCTCAGTCCAACCGCTTTTATTTTAGGAGCCCAATCATCAGTATAGCCCAAACGGATCATAGGGTTATGTTTAGAGGCATGATGATGAGGTGTACCTTTTGTGCAAATGTAAAATTAATTATAATTTGCATGTTGAAACACTACGGAAACCAAGATAGTTCAGCCCTGAAAGTTACTGATCAGTATAGTGTTTTTTGTATTGGTGGGTACAATCTGTAATGAGCATCCATCAAGTTCAGAATAAAATATTAAGCATAATGAACTACAGTAAATTCCTGGAAATTCATGACTAAAGTTATTTCTACCTATAAAATTTTAATGAAAAAATCCATTAACCATGACATTGATGAAGCTTGGGTTGAGTGGGCGAGGGAAATGATGCAAGCTGGTTATGAGTCTGATCAAACTTTCAAGGATCAAGCGGAATTCTTGGGGGGAACGAAAAAAAAATTCATTCTTTTGCATTTGTAACCTAAACTAGAATTTCATTTTGAGTGAAGCCGCAGAAACCCTGATCAGTTTATTATTACCGGAAGGTATCCTTGATTATTTTGAATTAGCGAGAGTAGAGAAAGATGCTAAGATGCTGAACATCTACCTTGAAGAAAAAAATATAGCCCCTGATGGCTATGATAAAAAAGATCTTGAATCCAAGGGATTCTTCCCGGAGGTTGGTATTCAAGATTTCCCTATTCGCGGTCAGAAAGTGGCCTTATGCATAAAAAGAAGGCGTTGGACGGTAAAACACACCGGAGAAATCATCAGTAGAGATTGGGATTTAGTAAGAAAAGGAGCGCGAATGACAACGGAATTCGGTCTTTTTTTAAAAGGAATATTTGGATAATCATCCCATCAGCTGCTATCATTTAGGTCATTACTTTCAGGTGGATGGCAAACAACTCCAAGAACAATATAAGGAACACATCAGTGATTACAATGACTGGGATCAGAAAGATCATGCAGACCAGTGGATGTTGTTTACTAAAAATGTCAGCCCCTATTTAAGTATCGACGAAACAGCCTTATCCAATGGGGAGCTATTTACTATCGTCACCAATAAAGGTGCAAAAGGACGTAAGGGGGCTATTGTTGCCATGATAAAGGGGACAGTGGCCGAAGACATCATTGGTGTACTGAAAAAAATACCAGAACGACTTCGTAAAAAGGTTCAGGAAGTCACTATGGACATGGCTGCAAATATGCAATTGGCCATCAAGAGATGTTTTACCAATGCACATAGGGTTATTGATCGGTTTCATGTCCAAAAACTTGCTTATGATGCAGTTCAGGAATGCAGGATAAAATACCGTTGGGAAGCTTTGGATGCAGAAAATGAAGCCATTAAATTAGCAAAGAAAAACAGAACCATCTTTCGTGGGGAAGTGCTTTGCAATGGAGATACACTTAAACAATTGCTGGCCAGAAGTAGATATTTACTCTTCAAACACCACAGTAAGTGGACCCAGGCTCAGAAGAACCGGGCGGAACTGCTCTTTGAGCGGTATCCAGAGTTAAACAAAGCATATAACTTATCCCTCAGACTAGGCGAAATCTTTAAGTTATGTAAAAGTAAGGAGCAGGCATTTAAACGGCTGGCATTATGGTATAATGATGTAGAAGACTCCTCAATAGAAGCATTCAGAACTGTCTCAAGATCTATACAGGCACATTACTTATCTATTCTAAACTTTTTCACTAATAGATCTACAAACGCATCTGCGGAATCATTCAATGCAAAGGTGAAAGCATTCAGGGCAACTTCCAGGGGAGTTAGGGATGTTAGATTTTTCCTTTTCAGGCTATCTAAAATCTATGCTTGAATCTCATCCCCCCAAGAATTCCGCTTGATCCACTTTCAACTTTATTTGGATAAAGATAAAGAGGATGAAATATTTAGGTAGCGATTAAAACAGAAAACCCTGAGATCTTACGATTTCAGGGTTTCAGTATGGTTTTGATGACCATTTAGCGGAGAGTGGGGGATTCGAACCCGCGGACCCTTTGACAAGTCAACAGTTTTCAAGACTGCCGCAATCGACCACTCTGCCAACTCTCCGTCACAAAAGTACAAACTCCGATTGATTCTGCAAATTAAGAAATAGATAATTTAACGAAAATCAGATAAGCCCTTAAAAATGAGCTAGAATAATTTTCTATTTTCCTGTTTAATCAGGTCTGGAAGCCTGTTTTTTGAATAGGTTGTAGTTAGGACGCAGAATTTTCACGCTTCTTTTTGACAGATCCACACTCGCATTTAGCTCAAAACCGACCAAAAGGATTAAAGAATTTAAATAAAGCCAGATCATCAACACGATTAATGTGCTAATGGAGCCATAGATTTTATTGTAAGAGCTAAAATTATCTATGTAAAAGGAAAATCCCCAAATGGTCAGGAAGGCAAGTATGGTAGCAAGGCAGGAACCTGGACTTAAGAACTTCCATTTCTTCACATGGGATGGACCGTACTTGTAAAGAATAGAAATTGTTACAAAATATAGAATCCCTAATAGCGCCCACCTGGTGAGTTGAACCAGGTAAACAATAAAGGAGCCTTTGATATTTAGTTTATTTAAGATGATCACGCCAATCGTCATTGCAACAATACAGATGATTACGGATAAAGCTATAGTAATTGTTAACAATACGGCGATTAATCGTTGCTTTAACCAGCTACGGTCTTCAATGATCAGGGAAGACTTATTGAAGGCCATCATGAGGCTGTGCACTCCATTTGTAGCGAAAAACAATGATAAGAAGAAACCAAATGATAATAATCCCCCGTTCTGCTTGTTCACGATCTCATTTAGGGTAGCCTCAAAGGCTTTGTAGGCATCAGCCGGTAATATGAGTACGATCAGCTCCATCAGTTGTTTCTGGAAGCCGATACGCTTAGGAATAAAGGGAATCAGCGTAAATAGGAAGATGATGGCCGGAAATAGCGCCAACATAAAGTTATAAGCCAGTGAAGAAGCCTTATTGACTAAGGAGTCCTTCCCAATCTCTTTAAAGAAAAACGTGGCGACGGTATAGAGGGGCAGCGGACTGAAACCAGGAAGTATACATACTTTGGTCCAATCGATAAACAAAGCGTAAATCCTGATTTTTAGTAGTTGCTTATGAACCCACTCCATCTATCAAATTTAATTAAAAAATACCTTTAACTTCTCCATGAAATTCTCAGGAGGGGAGCAAGGTTTGTTTTTTGCCATGTCGACAAACACCAGGGTTGTTTTACCGATATTAATCAGTTCTTCTGCTTCATTAAAGAGTTCGTATACAAAATGTATACGAACGCCTGGAAGCTCGTGAATGGTCGTTTTAATCGTGATTTCCTGATCGTAAAGCGCAGGTTTAATGTATTTACAGTTTAACTCTAAAACCGGCATCATCACGCCGCTGCTTTCCATACCTGCGTAGTCCATGCCCAGACTTCTCAACATTTCTACTCTTGCTACTTCATAATACTCAGCATAATTGCCATAATATACGTAGCCCATTTGGTCCGTCTCCCCGTATCGTACCCTTACTTTAGTACTATGTGTAAACATCCTATTTGAAAATATTACGTTTGTTCAAAGCTTCTCTATATTTTTTCGCGTTGATCTCATGTTCCTGTACCGTAACTGCAAAATTGTGGTAACCAGAGAAATCTTCTTTAGCGCACATATAGATGTAATTGTTATTGTCTTTGTTTAACACTGCATCAATTGCATTGATACTAGGCATCATAATCGGCCCTGGAGGCAAACCCGCATATTTGTAAGTATTGTATTTAGAAGGTACTTGCAATAGCTTATTGGTTACCCTTTTTACCGTAAAATCATCATTAGCGAAGATGACAGTCGGATCAGCCTGTAATAAAATTCCTTTTTTGAGTCGATTCAGGTACAAGCCAGCAATGATGGGCATCTCTTTGTCGTATAAAGCCTCTGCATCTACGATAGAAGCCAGTACTGAAACCTGAGCCGGACTTAAATTTAAAGCAGCAGCCTTCGCTTTACGTTGGTCATTCCAGAATTTATCATATTCTTTCTGCATCTTCTCAAAAAACTCCATCGGGGTAATGTTCCAATACACTTCGTAAGTGTTAGGAATAAACATCGTGTAAATGTTGTCTTTATTGAATCCATATTTTTCAATTAATGCAGCAGAATCCAATACACTGATGAAAGCCAGGGAATCAGCTTCCAGATTTTTTGCAAGGTAACCGGCAAAATCTTCTTTCTTTCTGATGTTTTGGAATTTTAGTTTCACAGGATCTTGATTTCCTGCTTTTAGCATATTGATCAAGGTTCTGTTGTTCATGCCTTTACTTACTTTGTATCTACCTGGTTTCAGGTTTTGAGCAAGGTCCATTTTCGCTGCTGCCTGACTAAATGAGCCAATGTCTGTCAGGATGTTTTTCTTACGGATTTCCTCAAACAGGTCGTCTAAATGACTTCCAGTTCTTACATACATGTATTTTTCATTCCCAGTAATGTTAGGGGCAAAGAACACCTTGTAGAATTTCAAGCCGAAATAACCACCAACAACCAATACGACCAGCAATGCGGCCAATATTACTTTAGTACTTTTCTTAAAGCTTTTCGCGTTTTCGTTTGACATATAATGATCGCAATAATTATTTTTTATTAGACAAGGTAATGTTTACTGGGGTACCGATTTTAACTTTCGTAACAGAATCTGTTAAGAATGGATCCTGCTTAATGATCACCGCATTGGCTGTATCTGTAATCTCTCCTTCATAGAATACATTTCCTAGAGTGAGCATGGCGCCGTTCTTTAAGGCAAAGATGGCTTCATCTTTCGTTAATCCTATCAATGAAGGAATATCTACTTCTTCATTTCCTTTTCCATCACCCAAAACCAAATCAATTCTAGATCCTTTAGGCATTGATTCGCCAGCTTTGATCGGTTGTCCACCAAATAAAGCTTCTAAAACGACGTCTCTTGCCTGATCTGATTTATAGGTAGTATCGCCTAGTTTTAAGCCAAAACTTTCTATTAAAGCTTGCGCTTGTCTAAAAGGTTTGAACTCGATATCAGGGAATTTAACGTTAGGAGCCATGGCTACATTTACCGTTAAATAGATGGTACGGTTGTCTTTTACAAAAGTATTGGCTTCAGGATCCTGGTCGATCACAATACCCGGAGGAGAATCCATTACGAATACCGAATCTACTTCATAACGAAGTCCTAATTGTTCTAACTTGCTGACCGCCTGTGTGAAAGCTAGACCCTTTACTGCAGGTACGTTTAAACCTTGTCCGTGTTTGGTGTAATATCTTAAACTAAAGAAGGCCGTCAGGATGATGACCACCACCGTGATGATTGCGGCAATGATATTGGTTCTAAAGGATTTAGTCTTTAGGTAAGATATGAATTTGCTCATAGGAATTTTCTGTTCATTAAGGTATAAAGCCCAAATTTAGGCTAAAAAAATATTTTATTGGAATTAAAATGACATCTGGGTCAACTAATTTATATTTGTGCTTACAATTGACTTATTACTTTGAATAGGTTTTAACACGCTTAAAAATGAAGAAAACAATAGCATTACTAACCGGTGGTACCACAGGTGAGTGGGTCATATCGGTTAAAAGTGCAGCCACCATCGCCCAAAATCTGGATGCCAGCAAGTTTGATGTTTATAAAATCATGCTTACCCAGCAAGGTTGGTTTTATGAACCGGCAGACTCTGTGAAAATTGAAGTAGACAGAAATGACTTTTCCTTAAATATTAAGGGTAGAAAAGTCACTTTTGATGGGGTATTTATTGCTATTCATGGCTCTCCTGGCGAAGATGGTAAATTACAAGGTTATTTTGATATGCTTAATCTGCCTTATACCACCTGTAATGCGTTAACTTCTGCAATTACCATGAATAAGGGCTATACTAAAGCTATTGTTCAGGGGATTGAAAACCTGCATGTTGCTAAGTCAGTACAGGTCTTTAAAAATGTTGCCTACAATCTTGAGCAGATTAAAAGAGAGCTTAAAATACCTTATTTCGTAAAGCCTAATAACGGGGGAAGTAGTATTGGTATGAGTAAGGTAACACATACTGCAGATTTAGACAAAGCAGTGGAGAAAGCTTTTAAAGAAGATGATCAGTTGCTGATTGAAGAGTTCATTTCCGGAAGGGAATTTACGGTAGGTGTGGTAAAACTGGATGGAAAGTTGGTGGTGCTTCCGGCAACAGAAGTAGAAACTGCAAAGGAGTTTTTTGATTTTGAGGCTAAATATACACCAGGAGTTGCTACGGAAACTACTCCTGCACCCATTAGATTGGAAACTAGAGCTAGAGTTGAGCAGATTGCCAAGGATGTTTATACAAAATTAAACTGCAGTGGCGTAGTTCGCATAGATTTTATCCTGACAGAGGATGAAGGTGACTTTTACTTCATTGAAGTCAATACCATCCCTGGTCAGACGGCCACTAGTTTTATTCCTCAGCAAGTTGCTGCAATGGGGATGAAGCTGAATGACTTTTACACCAAACTGGTTAAAGAAACTATTGGCTAAATTGTAGATTTAATAATTTTTTATAAAATAAAGAGGCCGTCTTAA
>NZ_JAVTSK010000008.1:0-274037 GCF_032678465.1 Pedobacter gandavensis | reverse complement strand
TAATATAGACCCTATAATTGTATCTCATGCCTAACTGCATGTCACACAGCTGTAAAATACAAAAAACACTAGCGTAAAAGACTTACACACCATGCGCAGATCCTTTGGTGCTTTTAAACTGCCCTTATTAGGAATTTGGTGGTTACCGTCATTGCCTGATGATTCGCCTGTAGTTTCAAAGTCGGTTTCCCTGGTTTGCCGATAGTTCTTTGAACCAGTTGCCTCCTTAACATATAAAATTCCAGGTGGCCAAGTTTACCGCTAAGCCATTCATGGATGGCCATTTTTTAATACTACCATAACTTAAAAGCTATTAGTTTGATTAAACTCAGATGCACATTACATAACCATTACACAATATTTAAGCACTACATAAGCAGACAAGTCTCATTCAAAAGCACTAAATTAACAGGGGTTCGGATGGGGTTGGCATAGGGCTTATCACTCGATCAAAAATTTGAAATTTTTACGCGAAAAAATTCGGAAGCACTCTAACAGTCCTTCGGAATAAAAGAATTTAGATGAAGTAAAAAATAGACTTTATTAGGAAGCCATACAGGCGAAAGCCCTAGCAGCCTACTCATAACTCACGCTCAAAACTCCATTAAATCAAACACCATTCAGAGGTCAGTGCTTGCCCAATTATACAATTTAAGGGCGCTTTTAGATAAAAAGTACTACCGAATGATAACTAACGAATAACCGCACGATATCATCTGGATTCATTGCTCATCAGAAAATGAGTCTAAAAATCTTCTGATGAGCTATGAATCAAATTTTAGCAAAAAATGGATTTAAGGGATAATTTCAAATTCTTCTTTTAGCTTAATGTCTTCAGAAGAATGGCCAATCATTACACGGAACTTACCTGGTTCGACGTTCCAGTTCATGTCCTTATCAAGAATAGCAAGATCATCAGGATTCAACACAAATTTTACAGTTTTACGTTCTCCTGGCAAAAGAGTAACTCTTTCAAAGCCACGAAGGTCAGAGTCGTAAGTGGTTACGCTGCTCACCATATCTTTAAGATACAATTGAACTACATCATCACCTTTACGTTTTCCTGTATTTTGTACGTCAACACTAACCTGAATAACAGAGCCTGCCTGTTTCGTTCTTTGATTCACCTTAAGATTTGTGTATTCAAAAGTGGTGTAACTTAATCCATAGCCGAAGGGATATAAAGCACCGTTTACACTGGTTTTACCATATCCATTATTTCCACTACTTGGTTGTCCGGCTTGAGAAGCTGGCTTAAAAGGAAAATTATATTCCAGCTGACCAATTGACTTAGGAAAGGTAATGGGTAACTTACCGCCTGGGTTATAATCGCCAAACAAAGTTTCTGCGATAATATTTCCGCTTTGCGGACCAGGGAACCAGGCTTCTAATATTGCCGACAGATTTTTATTCTCCCAGTTTATAGTTAATGGTTGTCCATTGATCATCACCATCACAACTGGCTTACCTGTAGCATGCAAAGCCATTAACAATTGTAATTGTCGGCCAGGAAGATTTAAACCAGTCCTGGTCAGACTTTCCCCAACACGTTTCTCATCCTCACCAACTACAGCAATAATTACATCGGATAATTTCGCCTCTGCAACGGCAGCATCAATATCCGCCTGCTCTGCAGCAGATAATGGTGTTGGAATAATTTCACTTTCCGGCCAGGTAGGATCAATAATGTCACAACCTTTCATATAATTTACAATAGCTGCAGAACCCACATACTTTTTTAACCCGTCCAACACCGAAGTAATCGCATTATTTGAGGGGCCATACCTGCTGGTAGTATAATTTTTTTCCACTGCTAGGGGCCCAGTAACCATAATTCTCTTCAGATTTTTGAGTGCTAAGGGCAAGAGATTTCCTTCATTCTTAAGTAATATCAATGACTCTCTACTTAGCTGAGCAGAAAATGCTTCATCTTTTACAGTATGTACCAATTGGTCAGAGGCCTTGGTATTTTGCACATAAGGCTGATCAAAAAGTCCCAATCTAAATTTAACTCGCAATACATTTGCAACCCTTTCATCAATAGTTTTCATCGATACCCGGCCTTCTTTGATTAATGCTCTTAAAGGCATAATATACTCTTCAGGCATGGTAAAATTAGTCCTAACATCGAGGCCTGCCTCCACTACTTGTTTTACGGCTCCTTTATAATCGTCGACAACATGATGTTTGGAATAAATATACTCTACAGCTTCACTATCAGAAACTATATAACCTTTAAAACCATATTTCTCTCTTAACAATTCAGTTAAAAAATAATGGCTTCCTGTAATCGGCACCCCATCGTAGTCGTTATAACTACTCATTACACCCATTGGCGCTGCCTCTTGCACCACTCTTCTAAAGGGATATAAATGAATCTGGTGTAATTCTCTAGGCGCAACATGAGGATCAGTTCTTGCATTTCCATCTCTTCCACCTTTAGGGATACTATAGACTGCAAAATGTTTTAATGTTGCGGCAACACCATTTTCCTGAATACCGAGCACCATCTGTTTCCCAAGTTCGGCAATATGAAAAGGGTTTTCACCATAACACTCCACAACTCTTCCCCAGCGCTGATCTCTTGCAGGATCAAGAATTGGCGCATACACATTGGTATACCCCAATGCTTTTGCCTCTCTGCCAACAATGGAACCGGCTTCCCGAACCATAGCCTTATTCCACGTGCTGCCAATATTTATAGGTGCAGGTAATGGAGTTGCGCGATCATGACACAAACCGTGTATGGCTTCATTCGTGAAATCAACAGGGATTCCCATTCTGGTTTCTTCAATAAACCATTTTTGAAGGGTATTAATGGCATCAGCATGTCTACTGAATGGGAATGAATATTTTGTTTCTGCTTTTTTATTATAAGCCAGACTATTTAGTGCTTCGTCGATATTAGCGATGCCATCTTTCCAAACCTTAGTTTTCCATTCTGCAATAGGCATTTCATCTTTTAACACTCTTCCATAGCCATAAAGTGTGGCCATCTGACAAGTTTTCTCCTCCACATTCATTTGGGAGAGCAGATCAGCCACACGTTTTTCGATATCTTGGGTCGGATCTTCAAAGACATCTTTCTTCCCATTTTTATTAAAATCTATCCAGTTCTTCTTATAAATATTTTGATGTTGGGCTAATGCAATACTCTGTAGAGATAAGCATGTTGCAGCAAACATCAGCGTCTTTTTCATCATCATCGGCTATTATTATACTTGGTTCTAAATCCGACTAAATTAAAAGAATTAAGTGATTTGATACTAGCTATTCCTTCAATGATTTTGGCAATTCATTAAACCAAGTGTATACAATACTTTTTAAACCTTTTTCCTTTCAGCTTATTCTGTCCGCCAATGTTAACTAAATCGATGCTAATCCAATACTGCTCATATTTTTTTATCATTCTTTCAATATCATCAATTTTTAAAACAAGTCAACAGCAGGCTCTCTAACTTGAGCAGGCCGTCCAATTATTTCCTTCTTCCCAATAACCCGAATATCCATCTCAAAATCAACGTGGAATACCTATCTTTAATAGGTCCAATTACCTTACCCCCTATTTTTATAAAAAAACATTTGTTAAAATATGTTAAGGGTTTGACAGGATGAATCGCTTTACATAGCTTAGCGTCCTATTATTTTTAATTGACGTTATCGTATTATTAACTTATCTTTGCAGAATGTTTAAAATTAAACACGTATTACTATTAAGTTTCACCATTATAGCACTGACTATAGCGGGTTGCAAAAGCCAATTTGAAAAAATCAGATTGAGCAACGATGTAGCCAAGAAATATCAGGAGGCCATGAAGCTCTACAACAAAAAGAATTATTCGAAAGCGATTATTCTTTTTGAAGACCTTTCACAGAAATACAGAGGTAGAGCAGAAGCAGAAGACTTAAACTATTATTACGCCCTAACACTCTACAAATTAAAAGATTACACTACTGCTAGATATCAGTTTAAATCATTTGCCGATACTTATCCAACCAGTAAATACGCCGAAGAATGCAGATACCTTGGCGCTTACTGTTATTATTTGGATTCCCCAAAATCGTCTTTAGATCAGACGAATACCAAGTTAGCAATTGATGCATTACAATTGTTTATCAACTTTTATCCGAAAAGTGAACGCGTAGCAGATGCGAGTAAATATATTGCAGCATTACGTTCAAAATTAGAAACAAAAGCGTTTGACAATGCTAAATTATATTATGATTTAGGTGAATTTGATATTAGTAATTATAAATCAGCTGTAATCGCATTAAAAAACGCACAAATTGATTTCCCTGATATTAAATATGCAGAGGAAATGGATTTATTGATCGTAAAGTCTCAATACAACTATGCAAAAAACAGTATTGAAATCCGTCAGGAAGATCGTTATAATGAAGCCATTACTTACGCAGATGAGTTCATGAACTCTTATCCGGAAAGTAAAATGCTGGACGAAGCTAAAGCACTAAAAGCAGATAGCGAGGCTGGTATTGAAAATGCAAAACGTATCATTGCCGAATTCCAAAAGAATCAGGAAAAATATAAAGCCATGTTGGCGAAAGAAGCTAAGGCGGATAGTACCAATACTACAATTAAAACCCCCATCAAATAATGAACACGAATAAACCTGCTGTACCGAATACTACGGTTACTAGAAATGTTAATGATTTAGATCAGAAAACTGAGAATATCTATGAGTCTTTAGTAATTATTTCCAAAAGGGCTAATCAGATTTCTAACAACATTAAAGAAGAGTTACATGGTAAATTAGCTGAGTTTGCTTCTTCAAATGACAACCTAGAAGAGATTTTTGAAAACAGGGAACAAATCGAAATCAGTAAGCATTATGAGCGTATGCCTAAGCCTAGCTTAATTGCTATTGACGAGTTTCTTAATGATAAAATTTATTACAGGAACCCTGCTAAAGAGCAACAATAAGATCAGGCATAGGTATTCCACTGCATTCTTGCAATAAAAAACCATGCTAGAAAATAAAAACATTATTCTTGGCGTTTGCGGCAGCATTGCGGCATATAAATCAGCCATACTGGTTAGGTTACTGGTAAAGGCTGGCGCAAACGTTAAAGTTATCCTTACAGCCGATGCGGCTAATTTCATTACCCCGCTTACACTGGCTACCCTTTCAAAAAATCCTGTATATACTCAGTACTTCGATGCCGAAACCGGTGTATGGAGTAATCATGTGGAATTAGGTCTATGGGCTGATTTTATGTTGGTTGCCCCTGCAAGCGCCAATACCTTGGCAAAGATGGCTACAGGAATCTGCGATAATCTATTATCTGCAGTATACTTGTCTGCCAAATGCCGGGTTTTTGTAGCCCCTGCAATGGATTTGGACATGTGGAAACATGAGAGTACCCAACAGAACCTGGAAAAACTGCTTTCTTATGGAAATCAGGTTATTCCTCCTGGTGATGGAGAGCTAGCCAGTGGTTTATATGGAGCCGGCCGAATGGCTGAGCCTGAAGATATCCTTTCCTTTTTGAATGAAGCTGCAAAGAAAGAGCTTCCTTTATTAGGTAAAAAGGTACTCGTTACTGCTGGTCCAACCTACGAAGCAATTGATCCTGTCCGCTTTATTGGCAACCACTCTTCTGGAAAAATGGGATTTGCTATTGCGGATCTATTTGCATCCCTAGGTGCTGAGGTTACATTGATCACTGGTCCAACTGCTGAAAAAAGCATAGGTATTCTGAATAGAATAGATGTTGTGAGTGCGGCAGAAATGCTGAGTGCTTGTCAAAAGGTATTTCCCAAAACTGATATCACAATCATGAGTGCAGCTGTAGCAGATTATACTCCCCTGGTCGCTGCAGATCAAAAGATCAAGAAAAACAGTACTGAATTTAATCTGGAACTTAAAAAAACAACAGATATCCTGGCTACTTTGGGAGAGACTAAAACTGGCCAGCAGATTTTAGTCGGCTTTGCGCTAGAAACAGAAAATGAAGAAGCTTTTGCTAAAGCGAAACTTAGCAAAAAAAACCTGGATCTGATTGTGCTCAATTCACTTAATGATAAGGGTGCCGGATTTAAAGTGAACACCAATAAAATCACTATATTTAATAAGGCTGGGGAAAAGACTATTTTTGAGACTAAATCAAAAACAGAAGTGGCAAGGGATATTTGCAATGAAATCCTAAAACTCATGCATTAATGAAAAAACGCGCGCTACTTTTCTTTGTCTTTCTTGTTGTTTTAGTTCAGACTGTTGTGCATGCACAGGAACTGAATGTCCGGGTAACAATTGCTGCTCCAACAGTTCCAAACATCAACAAGCGGAATCTTGAGATCCTTCAAAATACCATTAGAGATTTTTTAAATAATAATAAATGGACGAATGAGACTTATCTGCCAAATGAGAGGATAGAAACCAATTTCGTAATCACGGTAACCGCATGGGATGGCGGATCTGCTTATAAAGCAGAAGCGCAAATTCAATCGAGCAGGCCTGTTTATGCTACGGCTTATAATAGCACCTTGTTGAACATTAGCGACAAAGATTTTGATTTCAATTACAATGAGGGATCGGCGTTAGACTATTCCGACCTCAATTTTATTTCCAACCTAAGTTCTTTACTTGGCTTCTATGCTCATACTATCATTGGCCTGGACAAGGATAGCTTTGGTTATTTGGGTGGAACACCATATTACATTAAAGCTCAAAATACATTAAATCTGGCACAAGCATCTGGAAATACGGGATGGAAGGCTGCTGATGGTCTAAGAAACAGGTATTGGCTAAATCAGAATTTACTGGACAACTCTTTCGAAGAGCTTAGAGGTTTTATCTTTAATTATCATTTTAATGGTCTGGATCGAATGCAACAAGATCAGGAAAAGGGTACAAAAAAGATTATCTCCTTTCTTACAGGCCTAACCAAAATGGACCGTCAAAAGATTGGATCCATTTTTCCGAATGTATATTTTGCTACGAAGGCTGATGAACTTGTAAACCTGCTCTCTCTTGGTAATCCTCAGGAACGAATCACCTCATATCAGCTTCTTTCTGAAATAGATCCTGGAAACCTCAATAAATACGAAGCCTTAAAGCCTGCCAAACAAGGTATGTAACAGCTTTTTATAAAAATTTATTTTTTTTCTATGATAAATTTTGTTTCTACGAATAGATTCGTACATTTGAATACGAAATGATTCGTAGATAAAGAGATATGAACCCATCAAGCCCACTAAAACCCACCGAAAGCGAGTTAGAGATCTTACAGATATTATGGGAGAAAGGCCATTGTACGGTAAGAGAAGTACATGAGATTCTGGAAAAGAATAAGGACTCTGGATATACCACGACTTTAAAGCTGATGCAGATCATGGCTGAAAAAGGTTTAGTGATTCGGGATACTTCTTCAAAAACACATATCTACAGAGCACAGGTTAATCAGGAGAAAACCGAGCAAGATCTGGTCAGTAAAATGATTGATAATGTATTCAATGGTTCCGCAGCAAGATTAGTGATGCAGGCTTTAGGCAACCATAGCGCGAGCAAAGATGAAATCGATTCTATAAAAAAATATCTGGACAATCTAAGCGATAAATAACACTAGCAACAATCACATTATGGAAGCAATTGTAAACAACCTGATCAAAGCAACCGGCTGGAGCATATTTCACTCTTTATGGCAGGGTGCCATCATTTATGGACTACTATTTTTAATTGTCATAGCTTTCCCAAAGCTTAGATCCCGTTTGAAACACAACCTGGCTTATGGTGCATTATGCCTGACCTTTATCTGCTTTTGCATTACTTTCTTTTCTATATTTAAACTTCCACAGGCCTATGGTACTCAACAAGCTGCAGAACTACTGATCAGCGAGAGCTACTATGAATATCTGAATAATATTCCCCAAAACATCAGTACTCGGGCAGAGCAGCTTTTCCCTTATTTAGTGGGAATATATGGGGTTGGCCTACTGTTTCAGTTGTTTATCTTACTTGCCGGTTATCAAAAGATGCAACAGCTTAAAAATTCAGTTCACGAAACTGTTCCTTTAGCATGGGCTACCATCTTCCAGGAAATGAGCAGCAAATTAAACCTACAACGTGAAATTGGCTTTTACCTTTCTGACAAGGTCAATGTTCCACTGGTTCTGGGATACTTTAAGCCGATTGTATTGTTCCCTATTGCTTTAGCAGCACAGCTGGATCTGAAACAAGTAGAGGCCATTTTAATTCATGAACTTTCTCACATTCGTAGAAATGACTACCTCTTAAACCTTATTAAAACCGGTATAGAAACCATTTTATTCTTTAATCCTTTCATCTGGCTCAGCGGCAGGTTCATCAATATAGAACGGGAACACGCCTGTGATGACCTGGTTGTACAGCTTACCGGGACGCCGGTGACCTATGCCCATGCCTTATTAAAGCTGGAAATTCTGAAAGATAAATCTGCTCCTACCCTTTCCATGGCAGCGACAGGAAAAAATCAACATTTGTATCAACGTATTAAAAGAATTACCGACATGAAAACGAATTATATGAATGCAAAGCAACAGTTCTTTGCGATCACGCTCACCATTATTACCGTAATTTCTTTGGCCTGGGTAAAACCATCTAAAGCTGAAAAAATAAATGCAGTATTGGCTACTGAGCACGCCGATATGGAAATTGCCGGTGTTGGTCTTAAATTCAAAAGGCAAGAGATTGTAGCATCGAAACCCGCTAAAGCTATAATAACTCAGACTGCTGATACTACGAAAAGGAAAAAATCTCCAAATGTCATAGTTGTAAAAAATCACAAAGGTCAGCAATCATATTACTATCCTGATAGTCTTGGTGCTGGTATTTTTATGCCTGATAGCGCAACTCAGGCGAGCCTTGCCTTTTTATCTTCACCTGAATGGAAGAAACAACAGGAAATTATCCTTGCAAATGCAGTAGAGATCAGAAAAAAATTCAATTCCCCAGAATGGAAGAAACAGCGGGAGAATATCCGTGCAAATGCGGAGGAGGTCAGAAAGCAATTTGATTCGCCAGAATGGAAGAAACAGCAAGAGAACATACTTGCAAATGCGGAGGAAATCAGAAAGAGGTTTAACAGCCCGGAATGGAAAAAACAACAGGAAGATATCCGTATAAAGGCAGAAGAGTTCAGGAAGCAATTTGATTCGCCGGAATGGAAGAAACAACAGGAGGAAATTCGCAAAAATGCTGCAGCAACTTCTGCTTATTATAATTCTCCTGAATTCAGGAAACAACTATCGGAAGCAAAAGAATTACAAAGTTCTCCTGAATACAAAGAATTACATAATAAATTTAACAGAGATGTTGAAGCTTTGAAGAAGAAAAAGGAGGCGGAAGCATCCGGGAAACCAAGTCACTAATTAAATTTCATGTACAAAATTGAAGGCAGCATATTTTTTGCTGCCTTTTTTATGGGGAAGAAAGCAAGCATCATTGCTTAAGATTTCCTATTTTAGCAGCGTATTATGCTACAGAAACTTTCCATCCGTAACTACGCTTTAATAGACAGTGTTGAGCTAAAACTCGACAAAGGTTTAAACATCATCACCGGGGAAACAGGTGCTGGTAAATCTATTATGCTCGGTGCCCTTTCTCTTATTTTGGGACAGCGCGCAGAAACCAGGTATTTCTTTAATCAAGAGAAGAAGTGCATCATAGAGGGACAGTTTCGACTGACTGATGATACCTTACATTCTTTGTTTGAAGAGAATGATATCGATTTTTATGAGGAAACTATTTTAAGAAGAGAGATCTCAACAGATGGTAAATCACGTGCATTTATCAACGATACCCCGGTTACCCTTGGCGTCATGAAACAGGTTGGGGAGAAATTAATTGATATCCATTCTCAACATGCGACCCTGGAAATCAACGATTCTGGATTCCAATTATCTGTGGTAGATACCTTGGCTAATCATCAGTCTCTCCTTTCAGAATACCGCAAAGGATATAAGCAATATAAAAAGCATTTACAACATCTTGCTGCCTTACAAACCGCAGCTGATGAAGCAAAAAGCAGGCAAGACTATGAGCAATTTCTTTTCAACGAACTAGAAAATGCGAACCTGAAAATTGATGAGCAAAGTTTGATGGAAATAGAACTTCAAACATTAAATAATGCAGAAAGTATCAAGAGAAGTTTGGTCAACGCTTACAATCTACTCTCTGATCAGGAAGCTTCTGCTTTGCCTATTTTGAAAGAGGTAGTAGTGCAATTTCAGGCAATAGAACGTTTTAATCCGGATTATGCGCTTTTAAATGAACGTTTACGTTCTGCATTGATCGAATTAAAGGACATCGCAGCAGAAACCTTAAATCTGGAAGAAAGTACTGTTTTTAATCCTTCCAGAATTGAAGAAATCAACAGCAGACTGGATGTTATCTATAGCCTACAACAAAAACATAAGGTCAATAGTATTGAAGAGTTGATGGGCATCCATCAGAAACTTTCTGATAATTTGAATAACCTATTGAGTAGTGATGAAGAAATTGACCGCTTAAATCAGGAAATTTTAGTTTTAAAGGAACAATTGGAGTTAATGGCAGCCACTTTATCTGCTGACCGTGATACTTCTATCATCGCGACTGAAAATCAGGTGGCGGCTGTATTGCAACTGGTAGGTATGCCTAATGCCAAGATTAAAATTGTAAAAACACCTTTAGAGGAGTTGAACAAAGATGGAAAAGATAATGTGGTGCTATTGTTTTCCGCGAATAGCGGTCAGCCACCGGCACCTGTAGGAAAGGTAGCTTCTGGTGGGGAACTTTCCAGACTCATGCTCGCTTTAAAATCTATTATGGCTAAACATACTGCTTTACCTACGCTGATCTTTGACGAAATCGATACTGGAATCTCCGGCGAAACTGCTCTTCGTGTAGGTGATGTCATTGGTGACCTGGAGAAAAATATGCAAGTCATGTGTATCACCCATCTTCCACAAATTGCTGCAAAAGGTGAGGCACATTATTTCGTATACAAAAACGAGAAAGGAGTCCGTCCAACGACAGGAATTCGCAGACTAGCTCCTGAAGAGCGTATCCATATTATTGCAGAAATGCTAAGTGGTAAGGATCCGGGGCTTCCGGCTATAGCCAATGCAAAAGAACTTTTAGGCTATTAAAAAGCTCGAAATCTACTTTTTTCTTCTTTCAAATTTATAATGCTTTAACTACATTAGTCCTATGACGATATGGTTACGCTTTTGTAGTTTATTTTTATTGATCGCTCTCAGTAGTTATGGCCAAAACAGCTTTAACATCTCCGGAACCATTAAAGATAAAACCGGCCAAGCTATCCCAGGTGCCGGTGTCTATTTAAGTAGTTATAAAACGGCCACCGTCACAAATAATGAGGGACAATTTATCCTGTCCAATCTTAAAGCGGGAAACTATGAAATACTAGTTGAGATGATGGGTTATCTCCCACTTAGCAAAAATGTCATCTTATCCGATAAATCCGTAAAAATTGATCTTGTATTAAAGGAAAACACCATACAACTTCAAGAGGTGATCATCAGATCGGATCCTAACCGGGAACGGTATATTAAGCTTTTCATTCAACAGTTTATTGGAATGACACCCAATGCGGAGCAATGTAAATTGTTAAACCCACAGGTGATTCAGACAGACTTTGATAAAGCCGCGAATGTACTAAAAGTAACCGCAAATGAATTTCTTATTATTGAGAATAAATCACTGGGCTACCGTATTAAATATATGCTGGAAAACTTTGAAAGAGATTTTAAGAATAATATCGTTTACTATTCAGGTCATCCCTATTTCGAAGATCTTCCTGGATCTAAGCGTAAAAAACAGGATTGGGATAAGAAAAGAGAGATTGCTTATCTGGGTTCTTCCCAACATTTTTTTCGCTCATTATACCAGGGGAGTAGTGTTGCAGATGGCTTTGTTATTTATAAACTTGAAAAAGTTCCCAATAGAAACAGGCTTCCGGATAGCCAGATCAATGAACATCTCAAACGACTTTTAAAACCAGGGAATCCTATTTCAAGAATGAATATGGTATATGGAATATCCCAAAAAGGCCCATCACCATTAAATGATTCTATTGCCTATTGGCGTAAACAGGAAGCTGTTCCAAAAACTATTGAAATTTTGAACAGGGCTGAGATAAAAACAGACACGCTCGTAAAATCAATTTACAAGAACATGAAGACGATTAACTTTAATGACGATCTTTATGTGATATACACCAATGAAAGGGAAACTAAAGAATATACAGAGCTTTCAGGTTTCGCTCTGAATCGCCCATTAGACATTCCAAATTACCAAATCTCACTCATTCATTTGCTTGAAGCACCAGTCCATTTTTATATGAATGGGGGAATACTGAACTCTAAATCGACTTTGATGAGTGGATTTTGGGCTTATGAAAAGATGGCGGATACCGTTCCAATGGATTACATACCACTGGCGAACAGAAAATAGCTGCTTGTTTTATACTAAAATTATTAGTAATTTTAACTAATGATTTTAGATCTAGATAAGGAAGATAATTACTTCAAAGGAAGGGGAGCGCAATTCAACCCACACAATAGATTTGCTAAGGATGATTATGTCAAAGCATATCAGGAAGGAATAGACGATTGGGAGGAGATTGATCAAAAAACCAGGTTTATTTTTGGTCAAAATAAGTCTATTGTTAATAAGGTCGACAGTCCTGATGTTGGAATGGCTTATTCTTTGAATCCTTATCAGGGATGTGAACATGGATGTACCTATTGCTACGCAAGAAATACTCATGAGTATTGGGGTTTTAGTGCTGGTCTTGATTTTGAGCGTAAGATTGTAGTTAAAAAGGATGCACCTCAGCTATTCAAAAAATTTTTAGAAAAGAAAGGTTGGGATGCTTCAGTCATTTCCCTTTCCGGAAATACCGATTGTTATCAACCTGCAGAGCGACAGTTTAAAATTACCAGGCAGTTACTGGAAATTGCTTTGGAATATAGACAGCCAATTGGTTTGATCACCAAAAACTCACTGATTCTTCGTGACATAGACATTTTAAAGGAAATGGCCCGATTAAATCTGTGTATGGTTTATGTGTCCATTAATAGTCTGAACGAGCAGCTAAGACAAAAGATGGAACCTAGGACAACCACTGCTAAACAAAGGCTAAAGGTAGTCGAGGAGATGAGCAAAGCTGGAATTCCTATGGGTGTCATGGTTGCTCCACTCATTCCAGGCTTAAGTGATCATGAGATCCCATCTATATTAAAATCGGTGGCCAATGCCGGCGCCCGTTCGGCAGGTTATACTGTGGTGAGACTTAACGGTGCAATTGGTAATATTTTTGAAGATTGGCTCCGTAAAAATTATCCGGATCGTTTTGACAAGGTATGGCACTTGATCCAGTCTTGTCATGGAGGAAATGTAAACGATAGTAGATTTGGAGAAAGGATAAAGGGTAATGGCAATATTGCAAAGCTGATTAATGACACCTTCAAACTTCATTGCCGTTTAAATCATCTGAATGAAAAACGTTTTGAACTGGACTCCGGATTATTTAAAGTTCCCGGAACCCAGTTTAGTTTATTTTAAACATATCATTTAATTTCTTCTAATGGAAGCCATACTATTAAGTTCAATAAAATCCCTTAAGCCAGAAAATTATCTACCTCTCGGTAGGCCTGAATCACACGGAGCTCCCCTTCTTTACCAGGTTTCGAATTTCCATGTTCCATCCCCATAACCCCTTTATATCCTTTTCCATGGATATGTTTAAATAAGTTCTTATAATTAATCTCACCAGTTGTTGGTTCTTTTCTACCTGGATTATCGCCGATCTGAATATAGGCGATTTCATCCCAACAACGGTCCATGTTAACGATCAGATTGCCTTCTGTTTTCTGCATGTGATAAATATCATAAAGGATTTTGCAGGAAGGACTGTTTACCGCTTTACATACGTTATAAGTCTCATGTGTCTGCTGAAGGAACAATTCCGGCGTATCGCTCAAGGTTTCCAATACCATAATCAGACCATGCGGTTCAAAGATCTCAGCCCCTGCTCTCATCGCATCAACTACATTTGCCATTTGATTTCCATAAGGCAGTCTGCGTTCGTAGAAGCCTGGAACTACAGTTAACCATTTTGCATGACAACGTTTAGCTGCTTCCACAGAACGTTTACAAGTGTCGACAAATTTATCTTTAAACTCTTTCTTACCTGTAGTAAGAGAGGTCTTCCAGTTGTCACCACCATCTACTACAAACACTCCCATGGTCATTCCTAATTTGGCCAACAGTTCTCCAATTTTTGTTTGCTCTTCCAGAGAGCGTCCCAGATAACCATTATCTTCAATAGACCTGAAGCCTTGATCGTACATAAAACGAATCTGATCCAAAAAATCTTTACCAGCACTATTGGCAAACATTCCCTGATGTGGTGCATAGTCCAGATTAAATGTTTTTCCCGCAAGTGTGTTATGAGGATCTCCCTTAGGAGTATCAGCAACTGCATTTACGGCTGACCCGGCAAAAACTGCACCGGTAGCTATAAAACTATTTCTTAAAAATTCTATTCTCTTCATGATTAGTATTTTAACAGCATATTTATTTTAAAATCATCTTTTTGAAGCCATTGGTTAAAGTATCTGCTACTGTTCCATCCTTCCTGTGATAAATCAGGTAGGCTTCCATTCCTTTCTTACTTTCAACGAAAGCCAGCGCTTCTTTCATAGTCATAGCCATTACAGCATTGTCATAGCCATCAGCTGTCATCGCATCTTTGGCAAAAATCGTAACACTAATCAATTGATTATCGAGTGGATAACCGGTTTTAGGATTGATCAGATGTGCAATCTTTCCTTTTCCACGCTGCAGGTATTTTCTATAGTTTCCCGAAGTAGTGACAGCACCTGTGCTAAAACTAAGTATATGTCTGATCTCCGGTTCATCAGTACTAGATGCTGCTGGTCCCTCAATACCAATCTTCATCACAGATCCATCTGGTTTTGGACCTTCCACTCTTAGTTCTCCTCCTATTTCGACAATAAAAGAGCGGATACCTTTTTTCAAAAGAAAATCTGCCACTACATCTACACTATATCCCTGTGCAATTCCGTTAAGATCTATCGTAATGCCAGGCTTTTTCTTTTTCAAGTAATTTCCCTGTAACTCCAGGTGATTCATTCCCACATTTTGCAATAACTCTTTTATTCTTGCGGCATCCGGAAAGTTGCTCACAGGTTTAGGGCCAAAGCCCCAGGCCTGTACTAAGGGTGCAACGGTTACATCAAATTTCCCATTTGTTTCCCGATGGACCTCAAATGACTTCCTTATAACCCTGGCAAAATGATCATCTATAAGCATTCCTTTTTTACTCAAATTAAATCGACTAATCTGAGAGTAAGGTTTATAAAGCGACATAGAAGAATCAATTTTTAGCAAAATGCTATCAACGGAAGCTTTGGTCACCACGCTATCATTAGCAAAATATTTGATGGAATAATCTGTTCCTTGCGCATAACCCTGAATGCTATACTGCTGCTGATCCTTTTGCTTTGCGAAAAGCATGACCAGCAGCGGTAAGAACAGCAAAGCCGATTTATGGACTACTGCCAAAGCAGATCCGGCTTAAATTATCTTAGATTTTCCCGGAGTTGGAATTGGATATAATCCATTTGCATCCGGCATCAGTTTTGGATTGGCGGTCCAGCTCAATTCATCAGGCATCAAACTGTTGTTAGCCTGTAAGGCCTCATCCCACTTTATTGTTTGTCCTGAATAGGTAGCATATCTACCAATGATGGCTGTGAAACAACTTTTAGCTCCACGCTCTGCATCAGCAAACTTATAGTCCCCTTTTGCGATTGCGGCAAATAATTCATCATGTTCTGTTTGGTAAGGATTTGCGTTTCCTTTTGTCGGGTGACTAAACATTTCTTTACCCTTCAAATCCCAGATCACACCATTGTTTCCTGCAGATAAGTAAGTACGTCCTTTAGTTCCCTGGAATGTTTCATCCACACGATTAGCAATACCTTCAAAATGGCGACATTGACTATAAATTACTGCACCATCCGCATAAGTTAATTCTACTGCATGGTTATCATAGATCTCTCCATAATCTTTCCCAGTTCTCCAGGCACGACTCCCTGTACCCTGAACCGAAACCGGATAGGCATTTTTAACCCAGTTGGCAATGTCAATATTATGTACATGTTGTTCTACAATGTGATCGCCACACAGCCAGTTGAAATAATACCAGTTTCTCATTTGATATTCCATTTCAGTTTGTTGTGGCTGGCGTTTTTTTACCCATACACCCCCACTATTCCAATATACCTGACCACTCATCACTTCACCAATAGCACCATCCTGGATGCGTTTCAAAGTTTCTCTGTAATTTGCCTGGTATCTACGTTGTAGTCCAACTACTACATTTAGTTTTTTCTTTTTAGCCAATTCTGCTGCTGCAAGAACTTTACGAACACCTGGTGCATCTACTGCCACTGGCTTTTCCATAAACACGTGTTTACCTTGTTTCACAGCTTCCTCAAAATGAGTTGGTCTGAAACCAGGAGGCGTTACCAATAACACTACATCTGCCAATGCAATCGCTTTCTGATAGCCATCAAAACCAACAAACCTCCGTTCTGCAGGTACATCAACCTTATCTTTAAACTTATCAGAAAGTACTTTATAACTATTGTCCATGCGATCCTGGAAAGCATCAGCCATGGCTACTAATTTAATATTTTGTTTAGTACTTAATGCCTGAAAAGCAGCACCAGTTCCGCGATCTCCACATCCAATCAATGCGATTTTAATAGTATCATCAGTTGAGGAATGACCTCCTGCGAAAGCAAATTGATTTAGCATGACACCACCTGTAACAAGGGCAGATGTTTTTAAAAAGTCCCGACGCTTGTCGCGTAATTCTTCATTGTTCATAGTTCGTTTGGTTTTTTATTTGGTTGTTAATATGTGAGTTCTATTTATTAATAATCAGCTATTACCGGTTTATTATAATAAGCTTCTATTTCTGCTTTTGAGGGAGCTATAACTGGTCTTACCAGACGCATTCCTATAAAAGGCGCTTCCGGAAACCACCAGTTACTTTTTGGAATTTGCGGATCCAATTGTTTCCATATTGGGTCTGAGGCCTGTCTGGCGGCAGAACGTAATTCTTTTGCGACATCATCATAAGATCCGCCACGAATCACATGCGCATAAAGCTGATTAGGTACAGCTACCGGATTTTTACTTTTCTCTCCATTTACACTAGCATAAAAATCAGGCTGGTATTGATCGTAAGTCCATTCTGCAACGTTACCATACATATCGTATAGTCCCCATTGATTAGGTTTCTTCTTTCCTACTTCATGGGTTTTACCTCCACTATTTTCTTTATACCAGGCATATTCTGCTAATTTAGAGGGCTCATTTCCAAATGCATAATCAGTAGCATTACCAGCTCTGCTGGCATATTCCCATTCTGCTTCAGTTGGCAGGCGATAAAACACACCAGTTCTGGCGTAAAGCCATTTACAATATTGAATGGCATTATAATTTGTCATCGCTAAGGCAGGATGATTTTCCTTTCCCATCCCAAAGGTCATGTCCAGGTAAGGCTTGGTGGGACGGGTAACCGCATCTACATTTGCCGGAACAGCCGTAGTACTATGTGCAGTTTCGTAATCTTTATATAGAAAAGGTTCATAAATATCCCAGGTTACTTCATAGGTACCCATCCAAAAGGGATCGATTGTTACTTTATGAAGTGGCATTTCATCTGCCTTTCCTTTTTTACTACCCATTTGGAATTCTCCACCAGGGATAGCGCGCATTTCAAAATTCAATTTAGTACCATCAATCTGTTGTTTATAGGATTGATGCTTCTCCTGAGCGGAGGACGAAAAAGCAGCTAATAAAAAAGGAACCGCTAATAATTTATTAAGTTTCATTTATAAAATTTTGATACAATTGATATTTTTAACCTGACCTATTTCATCTCTAAAATAGAAGCATTTACCTAGAATGCAAAATCTGAAGCTGCTTTAATTAAGAAAATGTGTTAAATACACACTAAGTTACGATCAATTCCTACTCAAGCGGGTGTTTATCCCCCTTTTTAAGAAAGTGTTTTTTTTACAATAAGAAATTAATATATTGTAGGATCAACGCCAAAACCAAACTCAAATGAAAATAAACGACCGTAGAAAATTTCTTAAAGATCTGGGCTTATTATCTGCCGCTGCAGGTCTGTCTTCTGTTTTACCTTTAGATAGTTTTGCTTTCGAAAAGAAAGAGTTTTTTCAGATTTCACTGGCAGAGTGGTCTTTTCATAAAGCACTCTTTGCTGGAAAACTAACCAATATGGATTTTCCATTAAAGGCTAAAAAGGAATTCGACATTCATATTGTGGAATATGTGAGTCCTTTCTTTAAAAAGAAAGAAACTGACAAAGCTTATTTAAAAGAGCTTAAAGACAGGACAGACAGCGAAGGCATTCAAAATCACCTGATCATGATCGATGGAGAAGGTAATTTAGGCGATCTGGATAACAAAGCCAGGTTGACAGCCGTAGAAAATCATTACAAATGGATTGACGCGGCGAAATATCTGGGTTGTAAAACCATTCGTGTCAATGCTGCTGGTAAAGGTACCGCTGATGAAGTGAAGGCTGCAGCAATTGATGGCCTTGGAAAACTAAGTGAATATGGAAAGAAACAAAAGATCAATGTGATTGTAGAAAATCATGGTGGTTATTCTTCAGATGGAAAATGGCTTTCCTCAGTAATTAAAGGAGTGAACAATCCTTATTGCGGTACTTTGCCAGATCTTGGAAATTTCAGAATCAGTGCAGATAAAGAATATGATAAATATTTGGGGGTACAGGAACTGATGCCTTTTGCAAAAGGGGTAAGTGCAAAAACACATGATTTCCTTCCTGATGGAGAGGAGAAAGACATTGATTATAACAAGATGTTTGACATTATCAAAGCTGCAAAATGGTCTGGAATAGTAGGTATAGAATATGAAGGCAGTGTCTTATCAGAAGATGAAGGTGTTAGAAAGACTAAAGAATTATTGGAAAAAGTAAAACGTAACTTTAAAAGTTAGGCTCCCGAAAGGCATTCACATTTAAAACAAGACCTGTGATCATATAAAAAAGCGGCTGTTTCCTTTCGGAGCAGCCGCTTTCTAGTGTGATAGAATCAGATCATCTAAACCAGTTTTCTGTACTTAATACGATGTGGTGTTACATCACCCAATCTTTTCTTACGATTTTCTTCATAATCACTATAGTTTCCTTCGAAGAAGTAGACCTGAGAATCTCCTTCAAAAGCAAGAATATGCGTACAAATACGGTCTAAGAACCATCGATCGTGACTGATTACAACTGCACATCCGCCAAAATTTTCCAATGCTTCTTCCAATGCTCTTAATGTATTAACGTCAATATCGTTGGTTGGCTCATCCAGTAGCAACACGTTTGCCCCTTTTTTCAATGTAATGGCCAAATGAACTCTATTTCGCTCTCCACCCGAAAGAACACCTACTTTTTTCTGCTGATCACCACCATTAAAGTTGAACTTAGAAACGTAAGCTCTTCCGCTCACTGCTTTATTTCCCAACTGAATGTTGTCTAAACCATCTGTGATGTTTTCATATACGGTCTTATCAGGATCCAAATCGTTGTGCATTTGATCCACATAACCTAAAGCTACAGTTTCACCTACGCGGAAAGTTCCACTGTCCGGTGTTTCCTGTTGTGTGATTAAGCGGAATAATGTGGTTTTACCTGCACCATTTGGACCTATAATACCAACAATACCTGCTGGTGGTAAAGAGAAACTTAGATTTTCAAACAACAACTTATCACCATAAGCTTTTGTAATGTTATTCGCTTCAATCACCACGTTACCTAATCTTGGTCCCGCAGGAATGAAAAGCTCTAATTTATCTTCTCTTTCTTTCGAATCTTCAGAAGCTAATTTATCATAGTTTGATAAACGTGCTTTAGATTTAGCATGTCTGGCTTTTGGTGCCATACGTACCCATTCCAACTCACGCTCCAATGTTTTCTGACGCTTACTTTCTGTCTTCTCTTCCTGAGCTAAACGTTTCGCTTTCTGATCTAACCATGAAGAATAATTTCCTTTCCATGGAATACCTTCTCCCCTGTCTAATTCCAGAATCCATCCAGCTACATTATCAAGGAAATACCTATCGTGAGTTACTGCGATTACTGTTCCTTTGTAATCTTTCAGGAACTGCTCCAACCAGTCGATACTTTCCGCATCCAAGTGATTCGTTGGCTCATCCAATAGCAATACATCAGGCTCCTGAAGCAGCAAACGGCACATCGCCACACGACGACGCTCACCTCCAGATAATACTCCAATTTTAGCCTCAGGATCCGGGCAACGTAAAGCATCCATTGCACGCTCTAGTTTATTGTCTAACTCCCAGGCATTACAGGCATCAATTTTATCCTGTAATTCTCCCTGCTTGGTCATTAGTTTATCCATTGCATCCGCATCTTCATAAACTTCAGGTAATCCAAACTGTTCATTAATCGACTCGTATTCTTTCAGGATCGCTGTAATTTCAGCTACACCTTCTTCTACAACCTCTCTAACAGTTTTATTTTCATCCAATATTGGCTCCTGAGCCAAATAGCCAACACTATATCCAGGAGAAAAAACGACTTCACCCTGGTAGGATTTGTCCAAACCAGCGATAATTTTCAAAAGAGAAGATTTACCTGATCCATTCAGACCAATAACGCCAATTTTGGCACCATAAAAGAAGGAAAGGTAAATGTTCTTTAGAACTTGCTTTTGGGGTGGATAAATCTTGTTTACCCCCGCCATTGAAAATATTATTTTTTCGTCTGACATGTTACTTATTATGTTTGATGCCTAAAAAAGGCGGTTTTTAATGATTAAATGTTTTTATGGAAAATAATTAAGACCTCAAGCAGCCTTATCATCCCTGCAAAGATAAGCATGAAATGGCCATTATAAAATTTGTTTAGCAGATATACAAACCATTCTTTACGACAACTTTATAAAAATCAGTACATCAAAACAGCTTACCGTTCCTAAAATAGGAGTTTATCCTCCAATAGTAATCATAGGAAGAGGTGCCGCAATGAATTCCGATAAATCTTCCCAACAGGTGATCCCACAACCAGCTGAAAATGACACAGAAAGCCTTCCTTAGGAATTTATAAAATCGTATATTTATGCTGACATATTTACTTGTGGGTTAGGAAAAGTGACCAATTAAGTCAGTATTTAGTAAGATTCATGAAATATCGGCAGTTCCAACATCTGTTTCCTTCCCTATGGCGTAATTGTTGATAAAATAAAAAAATCGGGGCTTGCCTTTTTATAAAACAAATTTTATAGTTTAGAGCATTCCCGATTTAGAAAGGTATATATGGAAGCTAAATTTTCTCCACAAGTAAAAGACGTGATATCTTTTAGCAGGGAAGAAGCCCTGAGATTAGGTCACGATTACATAGGCGCAGAACATCTTTTGTTGGGCCTAATTCGCGAAGGCGATGGTATGGCCATAAAGATATTAAAATCGCTGGGTGTAGATACTTCAAAACTACGTCGCTCGATAGAGGATTCAGTAAGAGGTACCTCCAGTGTAACAGTCAACCTAGGGAATATCCCATTGACTAAGCAAGCCGAAAAAGTTTTAAAAATCACTTATTTAGAGGCTAAGATCTTCAAAAGCGACCTGATCGGAACGGAACACCTGTTACTGTCCATCTTGCGCGACGACGATAATATCGCTTCTCAAATCTTATTGCAGTATAGCATCAATTACGAGATTTTCAAGCAGGAAGTTGAAGTGAATAAAAATGGTTTCAGAGATGAGACTCAAAATAGCGCATCAACGGGTGGTGATGATGATTATCGTGAGGAAGAAAGCTTCAGCAGTCCTAAAAAGGTTTCTGATATCAAATCAAAAACTCCGGTATTAGATAATTTCGGTAGAGATTTAACAAAAGCTGCAGAAGAAAATCGTTTGGACCCTATTGTTGGACGTGAAAAAGAAATTGAGCGTGTGTCTCAAATCTTATCCCGTCGTAAAAAGAACAACCCAATTTTAATAGGTGAACCAGGTGTAGGTAAATCTGCAATTGCTGAAGGTCTTGCTTTACGTATTGTTCAACGAAAAGTGTCCAGAGTACTGTTCAACAAACGTGTGGTTACTTTAGACCTTGCTTCTTTAGTAGCAGGTACAAAATACCGTGGTCAGTTTGAAGAACGTATGAAAGCGGTCATGAATGAACTGGAAAAATCGACAGATGTAATCCTTTTTATTGACGAAATCCATACGATTGTAGGTGCTGGTGGTGCTTCAGGCTCATTAGACGCATCAAATATGTTCAAACCTGCTTTGGCAAGGGGAGAAATACAATGTATTGGTGCCACTACATTAGATGAATACCGTCAATACATTGAAAAAGATGGTGCATTGGACCGTCGTTTCCAAAAGGTAATGATTGAACCTGCTACACCAGATGAAACCATTGAGATCCTGAATCGTATTAAAGAAAAATATGAAGATCACCATGGTGTGACCTATACGGATGAAGCGATTAATGCATGTGTGGCTTTAACTTCAAGGTATATTACTGACAGGTTCTTGCCGGATAAAGCGATTGATGCTTTAGATGAAGCTGGTTCAAGAGTTCATTTAACCAACATTCACGTCCCTGAAAACATTATTGAAATTGAAAACAAGATTGAAGAAATCAAGCTTGAAAAGAATAAAGTAGTCAAAAGCCAGAAATACGAAGAGGCGGCCAAACTACGAGATACTGAAAAGAATCTTTTAGAAGAGCTGGATCGTGCGAAAGCAGAATGGGAAGCAGATACAAAAACCAAACGTTATACCGTTACGGAAGATAACGTGGCAGAGGTTGTTTCTATGATGACTGGTATTCCATTGCAACGTGTAGGACAAACTGACAGTGCCAAACTGTTGAATATGTACGATACGGTGGCCACAAAAATTATCGGTCAGGATGAAGCAATTAAAAAGCTAACGAAAGCAATTCAACGTACCAGAGCAGGATTGAAAGATCCAAAAAAACCAATTGGTTCGTTCATATTCCTAGGTCCAACGGGTGTTGGTAAAACTGAATTGGCTAAGGAATTGGCGCGTTTCATGTTTGACAGTGATGATTCACTCATTCAGATCGACATGAGTGAGTACATGGAGAAATTTGCAGTATCCCGTTTAGTGGGAGCGCCTCCGGGATATGTAGGTTATGAAGAAGGTGGACAATTAACTGAAAAAGTACGTCGTAAGCCTTATGCTGTAATTCTGTTAGATGAGATTGAAAAAGCACATCCGGATGTCTTCAATATCTTATTGCAAGTACTCGATGAAGGTCAGTTAACAGATAGTCTTGGTCGTAAGGTAGATTTTAGAAACACGATCATTATTATGACTTCTAACATTGGTGCACGCCAATTGAAAGATTTCGGACAAGGTGTTGGTTTCTCTACTGCAGCTAAAACAAACCAGGTAGATGCACATTCAAGAGGTGTGATTGAGAACGCTTTAAAACGTGCCTTCGCTCCGGAATTCTTAAACCGCGTAGATGATGTGGTTGTTTTCAATACCTTAGGTAAAGATGAAATCTTCAAAATCATTGACATTGAGTTAAAGTCATTGTTTGGCCGTGTACATAATCTAGGTTATGAAGTGAAATTAACGGATAAAGCCAAAGACTTTATAGCAGACAAAGGCTTTGATATTAACTTCGGTGCAAGACCATTAAAACGTGCCATTCAGAAATATCTGGAAGATCCTATTGCTGAAGAAATCTTAAAAGGAGAGATCAATGATGGTGATACGCTTGAAATCGACTACAACAAGGAAGATGATCTGATTGTAGTAGAGAACAAAAGCCCAGGTAAGAAAAAGAAAAAAGAAGAAGGAAGTATAGAATAGTACTTTAGGCGGTAATACAAAAAAAAAGGGCCCTGACAAATTAACTGTCAGGGCCCTTTTTTTTATATTAACTGAACAAGAAATATCTATTCCTTCCCTATCCTCTGTTAAAAAAATTATAGAAATACAACAACTGATAACCTACTGCATTTTTCCAATAATCAAAATTATGTGCCCCTGGCCTGATGGTAAAATCATGTGGAATACCCTGAGAATTTAAGTTCTCATGCAATCTTTGATTGACAGTCAGAAAAAAATCATCCTTACCACAATCAATAATTAGTGCCAATTGATTCGGAACCAGGAGCTGGGTCAAATTTATGACACTGTTCTCTTTCCAACGATCGGGATATTCGGCATAACTACCCAGTCTTTTTGCAATGTCCCAATTACCTGGAAAAGGAGTAATGTCAACTCCACCGCTCATACTCCCTGCAGCAGCAAATACATCCTGATGTTTAAAAGCAAGATACAACGCACCATGTCCTCCCATACTGAGTCCGCTAATGGCACGCCCCTTCCTATCCTTAATTGTTTTATATTTACGATCAATCTGTGGGGGTAGTTCTAAACCAACATAAGTTTCATACTTCCATTTCGGATCCTCGGGACTATCAAAATACCAGCTGGACAAATTCCCATCAGGACATACCAATATCATTTGAAAATCGTCAGCATACTTTTTTAGGTTTGGTACATAAGTAATCCAGCCATCATAACTATCCCCATATCCATGTAAAAGGTATACAGTTGGAAAACTCTTTTTTTTCTGATAGTTTTCCGGCAAGATGACCACCGCTTTAATATTCTTTTTCATTGCAGTACTATAGGTCTGCAGGGTATCCACCCTTGCTGCGAGAGAGACAAGAGGAGTAAGCAGGTATAATAACCCTGCAATAAAAAAGTATTTTTTCATATTTTATGTTTATACCAATGCATTTGCAGCACCTACAAGCGCCGCATCCTCCCACATTTTACTTTGCCTGATGAGCACTGTTTTATCAGTAATTTTCACCTTCAGTGATTCAATAAAATGATCCCATGTTTTTGCTATATTACCACCAATCACCACCACTTGTGGTTTTTCCTGCGCAATAAAGTCATTCAGAAAAATGCTAAGATTATCTGAAAATTCTTCAAAAATTTCATTCTTCACTGCTATATCAGCTACCTCTAATAAAACTTCTACATTTTTAACTTCCTCTCCTGTAATTTCTTTATACTTTCTCAGGAACCAACGTGTAGATATATATTCTTCGGCAATACTATCCTTAAAAGGGTGGAAGGCCCAGTTCATATCCACAGTCACACCGCTTCCATTGCTTGTAGAGCCCAATCCGGTGCCTAATGTAATCCCTATTGCTCTTTCCATATCAGCAGCGGCTCCTGCCGCAAGTTCTCCTCTTAGAAAGGCTTCGGCATCATTAATGAATACAATATCTTCCTCAGCAATTTCCAAACGTTTGGCCAGAATTTCTTTTACATTTAGCCCATAAAGCGCATCATATTTTTCCTGATTCTGCATCATAGAAATCCCCTTCTCATAATCAAATGGCCCAGGCATCGCAATACCAATCTTAGTATTTTCACTATTCTCACGGAGAATCAATGAAGAAAGCACATTCAACCAGGATTGCAGAATTACCTCTGCACTATCTCTTGAAGCTACTCGTTCTCTTTTTAGTGTATTTTCAATTACCTTAAATGTATTTGCATCCACGTGAGCAGCAGTAATATGAGAGCCCCCTATATCCACACCTATATAAGGTAGTTTTGTTGAATTTGAATTCATTGTATTCGTTCTCTATTTTTTAAAATCTCAGCAAATTAAATAATTACTTTTAGATTATCTAATTGTTATTAAATAGTTTTAGCAGTTATTTTAAGCAAGATAATTTAAGGGCTTAACTGATAAAAAGTAAAACGTTTTTAAGCCTCTTTTAAGGATACACAGCGGGCAGATTCATCAATTGAGCAGCTAGCTATACCATAAAGAATATGAACAAAAAAACAGCCTGTCTTCTTAATGGAAAAGAAAACAAGCTGTTCACACCAATTTCGAAAGATCTAATTCTTCATAATTTTGAACTCCGTTCTTCTATTTAACTGATGTTCTATATGATTACATTTTACTCCATTGCTACATTTATTAATCAGCATCGTTTCACCATAACCTTTGGCCACAATACGGGAATGGTCAATTCCACGATCAATCAGGTATTGTGCCGCAGCATTCGCCCTCTTTTGAGATAGCCATTGATTGTACTGATCTGCTCCCCTACTGTCCGTATGAGATCCAAGCTCAATGGAAATCTCAGGATTCTCTTTTAGGATGGCCAGTAGTTTGTCCAGTTCTTTCGCCGCATCCGGTCTGATGTTTGACTTATCAAAATCATAATAAATATTCTTCAAAACATAAGTCTTACCTGGTTCAAATTTATCCTTCTTCAGAAAGGCTTGTAGGTTTAAAGTATCCGATTTAATCAATCCTTTGGTGCTTAAAGTTTTCATATCCTGGGTATAGCCAAGTTTACTAAAGGTCACTTTATATTCCTGATCTTTTGTTAAATCCATAAAGAAATTGCCATCCTGTCCAGTCACTATATCATTCAATTTATTTCCATCACGATCAGTCAGCACCACTGATACCTCATTTAAACGGGCTTTACTTTGTTGATCGAAAACCGTACCTGCTAAGGCCAGGATAATTACCGGAGGAGTTTCATCTGTGAAGCTATAAATGTCATCATCTCCAGCGCCCCCTTTTCTATTGGACGACAAGTATCCAAACTTACCATCCTTGGTAAACAAGAAAAAATCATCACTGGTAGAGTTAAGGGGAGATTTAAGGTTTTCTGATTTATTCCATTGATTTTTCGATCCAAATACACGATAGATATCATATCCCCCCATTCCAACCTTTCCCTTAGAGGCATAAAACAACTCTTCTTTCGGACCTATTGTAGGGAAAGCTTCTTCTTCTGCAGTATTAATTTCAGCACCACAATTTACAGGTTTGCCCCAGGTACCATCTGTTTGCAGCTCAGTAAACCAGATATCTGATTTACCAAATCCACCTGGCATATCAGAAGCAAAATAAAGCACCTTTGCATCCTTAGATAAGGCGGCATGCCCAAGAGAATAAGCCTTGACATCATTGTAAGGAAAAGGCTTTAAGTCCCATTTATCACCATTTTTTATTGCGATTAACAATTCCAGTCGGCGGGTATATAAACGATCTCCACCTTTTGTCTTATCAAGAGGAATAACTGCAGCTGGTGCCCTTGTAGCGATCGTTACAAATGCCAAATCTCCTGTATCGTTAAAAACAACCGGCCCCACATGATATTCTGTTTTTGCTGGTCTGTTTTCTTCTGTAACAATTTGAAACTCCCCTTTTAACTGTCCATCAGGACTTGCACTGAATAGTTTTAGCCAGGGATTGCCATTCCATTTATATAAATCATTGCCTTTGGTTTCTCTGGACACAGGACGATCAGAAGTAAATACCAATCCATCATTCCCATAGGGAGTTAAACCCCAATCGGCGGATTTAGTATTTAAGGAGGCTATATTTTTGATCTTAATAAGCTTTGGCATTTTTAACCACAATGCAGCACTATCACAAGATGCAATTTTTTGCAAGACCTCTTTGGGATTTCCGGAAAGATTGGCATACTTTAAGTACTCAGCTTTAGCGAGATCAAACTTCTCATTTCTTTGCAAAGCCTCTGCATAATAATAATGACTCAAAGGGTTGGCTTTAGGATACGCTACTACTTTTGCATACCATTTTTCGGCATCGTCATAATCATTCATCATCCTATAACAAGCTGCTAGTTTCTCCAATAATTTCACATCTGGATTCTTCCGCTCTGCCAGAGGCAGATACAACCTTGATGCAGGAAAATACTCATATCGCTCAAAAAACACATCTGCTTGTTGCTTCCTGCTCAACTGTTCCTGAGCCATGCTATGATTACCTAAAAATAATGTCAGTATTCCAATGATCAATAACCTGGTCATGAAACCATCTGGACTTTTAAATGCTATTCTGTTCATATCCATTTTTGCGACTTAGAAATAACGTGGACTTAATACCCTTGCTCTTTTTCCTGGGAAGCTCATACTGAGCGAAAACTCATGCGATCCACTTTGATAGCTGGAAAGTTTACTTGTTGTATAATCAAAAGAATAACCTAAACGGAATCGATTGCTCATTTGAAGCTCCACTATTCCGGCAATTGCATCACTCTGACTCAGTCCTTTCTGCAGGTTTTTCTTATCCCATAAAGTTACTCCGGTACGATAGGAAGCGCCCAACCAAACCACTTTACTAATCAACAAATAAGCGTTTAAATCTAAATTTGTAGGGCCTTTAAAATCTTCTTTTAGCATAAAACTAGGCTTCAGATCCAGTGACTCCGTTAAAGGAATCATGACTCCTCCGGTTAAATAGAGATGGCGTACCTGGCGTAGGACCTTATAATCTCCTTCCGTGGCGATCTCATCACTTCTCATCCCAGATAATAAATCCATCACAGAGGCCCCAATATAGAACTTCGGCGTATAAAAGTAGACGCCTACCCGCACATCAGGTCTCAATTTACTTTCGTTCCCTATCGGAATTACTCCATCTCCTAAATCGGTAGAAATGAATTTTGAACCATCAAGATTATATTGAGTGGCACCTGCACCAATACCGAAACTCAAACGCTTGGTATCTTCTGCATCTAATTGTAAGCGATAAGCATAATTTACATAAAAGGCGGAGGTATTCTGAGGACCAAGACGATCGGTTGATGCAATGAAGCCTAAACCCATTTTCTTTCTCTCAGAATCTATAATTCCATCAAAAGAGGCCGTTCCTGTTCGCGGTGCACCATCGATGCCAACCCATTGGGATCGAAAACTAAAATTTGCAGTCCAATCTTCTTTATAACCGGCGTAGGCTGGATTCACAGCTAAACCATTAAAAACATACTGACTGAACTGAATCGTCTGTTGTGCATATACACTGCTCATACCAAGTATAAGCAGTGATAATAAACCATATTTCTTTAAATCTCTCATTGAAGCGGATTCTTAATTGTTCTATCTTTTAATAAATAACCAACCTTTAACTGGCGTTGTCTGACCTGATTTCTCTCTTCTTAAGATGAGGTAATAATAGGTACCTTCATTCAGCTGACTACCATCCCAATCATTAGTATAGTTATCGGAGCGGTACACCTCATTGCCCCATCTGTTAAAGATCGACACCTGAGTTCCTGGATAATTCTCCAGTCCTTTGATTTTGAAAGTATCATTACTACCATCACCATTTGGCGTAATAATGTTCGGAACAATGAAATCAGCATTTTCAACTGTAGTCACAACCGAATTACTACTAACTTCCGGAGTTCCTATCGTAGACAATACTCTTGCTGTATTTTCCAATTTTCCCGTAAACGATTTAGAGACTGTACCTGTAATCGTCAGCACAATTTTATTCGCGGTTCCTGCAGGAAGATCTGCCACAAGATCTACCCGGTTGCCTGTACCAGTGCCACCAGAAATAACTTTCCCAGCACCCAGACCTTCAGATGTCCATTTTACATTTTGAACTTCTACAGGTACCAGATCGGTAATCGTTAATTGATCTGCATTACTTAGAGAAGTATTTGACACTGTGACCACATAAGTAATCGCCTCCCCGGATTTCAATTGCGCTGGACCAGTTTTACTGATGCTTAGTAGAGGTGTCTTGCTCACCACCGTTTCTACCGGAGGAGTCACTACTGCTGGATTACCTGGTTCTGCAGGTGTTGCAGTAGCAACATTACTCAATGAACCTGCAAAGCCCGCATCCAATGTACCAGTGATCGTAATCGTGATTTTATTTCCTGTACCTGCAACAATATCAGCTGTTACATTAACCGCATTACCTGTGCCGCTTGAACCGGCAGTTACTGCTGCAGTTCCGGAAGTACTACTTGTCCATTTTACATTACTAATTTGCGTAGGTACGTTATCAGTGATCACTGTTCCCCTGGCATTACTCAATCCAGTATTTCCAACTTCAATCACATAGGTAATATTTGCACCTGCAGTGATGGTAGCCGGACCTGTTTTGGTAATGGTGATTGCTGGTTTTCCAACTGTAACAGTAGTCACCGGAGGAGTCACTACGGCTGGGTTTCCTGGTTCTTTTGGTGTGACAGTTGCGATATTACTCAATGTACCTGAATAATTCGGATCTAATTTTCCAATTAGATCAATGGTGATTCCATCAGCATTACCCGAAGGAATGGTTGCCGTTACGTTCACCATATTTCCAGATCCAGTTTGTCCCATGCTAATGCTTGCCGCACCGCTAGCTACCGCCGTCCAGCTTACCCCGCTCAACTGCGAAGGAACAATATCGCTAATCACAGCATCCTGTGCAGTACCAGGTCCATTGTTGACCACTTTAATCTGGTATTTCATCATGCCACCTGTTGTAACTGATGCTGCACCTGTTTTAGTAATCTTCAAGGCAGATAAGTTTGTTACTGTAGTACTCACCTGCGCATTGATGACTGGTTTCCCCGGATCAGCAGAAGTAAGTGTTGCTTTATTGATTAATATTCCAGCATAGCTGGCGTTTACCTTACCACTGATGTTCACCAGAATGCTACCATTTGCAGGAACATTTACCAGCATTTCCAGGTCATTCACATTACCCGTAGCACCTGATGTAACACTGGCTCCACGGAGCGCGGTCGTATTCCATGAAACGTTATTTATTGCTGCATCCAGTACATCAGAAACTTTCAAACCAATGGCATCTGATGGTCCGGTATTATTAATAGTTAAAGTATAAGTTATTACTTCCCCTGAATTTAAAGTTCCAGGACCACTCTTCGCCAGACTTATACTTGCATTATTTACTATTGCAGTAGTCACAGTGTTAGAAATCACCGGGGGATTACCTGATTCGGAAGGAATAACTGTAGCGGTGTTGGTAATATTTCCTACAGAAGCACCCGATGGGACTAACCCGGTAATATTAACTGTAATTATACCGTTTCCGGCTGGAAGATCTGCTTTTAATGATAAGGCATTACCTTGTCCTGTAGCTCCGGAATTGATCACTGCAGCACCGGTTGAAGAACTCGTCCAACTCACATTTGTCAATTGTGCAGGAATCGCATCGCTAATTTCGGCATTTACTGCATTCCCTGGTCCAGTGTTATTAATGGTCAATGTATAATTAACACGCGTCCCAGCTTCCACGCTATTCGGACCTGATTTCACAATTTTTAATCCTGATTTATTCAGCACATTGGTACTGACAACTGCGGAAGTAACCACTGGATTACCGGATTCAGATGGTGTTACATTAGCCGAGTTCAGTATTATACCGCTGAAAGCCGGATCAATTGTTGCGTTAATCCTCAGTGTTATTTCATCATTTATACCTACCGGGATATCTGCATTTACCAGCACATTATTTCCTGTACCGCTTAATCCGGAATTAATCCTGGCATTACCCGTTGCGACTGCAGTCCAGCTTACTGCTTTCAGTTCTGCCGGAACAACATCTCTGATTTGTGCCTGAATGGCATTGCTCAATCCACTATTTCTCACTTTGATCGTATAACTGATCGCAGATCCAGAAACCGCATCCTGTGGACCAGCCTTACTAATTGTTAATCCAGAAATTGAACTGATGACCGTTTTCACTTCACTACTATTATTGAACAAATTAAAATCTGAGATGTCAACTGGCAAAGTAGCTGTGGCCACATTGCTAATAGTTCCGGAACGCACATTGGCGTTCACTTTACCATTAACGGTAATTAACACATAGTTTGAGCCACCAACAGGAACATCAGCATTCAGCAGAATTCCATTATTTGTACCGCTAGCTGCTCCATTGATCACTGCTGCGCCATTTGCCTGGGCTGACCAGCTAATCTGTTCAATTTCCAATGGCACATTGTCTTTAATGATCAATCCAACCACATCTCTAGGTCCCTGATTCGTTACTTTAATGGTATAAGTAATCGCTGATCCAGAAATACTTGCCTGAGGTCCTGTCTTTTCCACCTTAATATCCGTAGACTGATTTACTGCAGTCACCACCGAACTTTTACGTTCTCCATTGGCTGTCACCGTAACTGTATTTGTAAATACTGCTTTGGCTGTTGTTTTGACCGTACCAATTACCTTAATGGTTACTGCTGTGTTCGGATCAGCATCTGCAGGAATATCAGCAGAAGTAACAATTGCATTGGTTGTACCTGAAGTAAGGCCTGTTAATATTGCGCCACCAGCAGCAGATGCTGTCCAACTGGTTACGGCCACATCATCAGGGACTGGATCTGCAATCATTGCATTGACAATATTTCCTGCCCCACCATTTCTAATCACTATAGTATATTCGATAGGATCCCCAACATTTACTGTTGCCGGACCACTTTTTGAAACCTTCAATACAGGATCATTATTAATTATAGTAGGCACTGTACTGATATTTGAACTGAGATCAGGATCAATGATCAGGCTTCCTGCAGGGAAATAAGCAGTGGCTGTATTCGTAAATACAGTTTTATCCAGGTTATCTGCTTTTACTTTCCCCATGATCTGAATTAAAATCTCCGCATTTCCTGCCGGGATATTTCCAATCAGGTTGATGTCACCTGTACCGGATGCCTGACTCAAGGTAGCGCCGCCCTGAACCGTACTGGTCCATACCGAATTGGCTTCTAAATTTGGCGGAATCACATCTTTAATCAAGAGTCCGAGGGCATCACTTGGCCCATCATTTACGATACGCAAATTGTAGGTCATCATTTCTCCGACTGCAATATCAGCTGGTCCGGATTTAGTAATTCTTACATTGGCAATTCTACCGATGGAAGTCGTTACCGTGCTACTTGCCGGAGTAGGGTCTGTAACCCCTGCTTCCGGAACAGCTGTAGATGTATTAGTCAGACTTGTACCTGCAAAATCAGCATTCACTCTTCCAGATACCAGGATTTCTACACTAGCATTTCCTACAGGAATAGCCGCCGTCACATTTACATTTCCCGCCCCTGAAGCCGGACCACTAATCACCGCACCATTCTGACCGGTTGCCGTCCAATTTGACACGGTAAAACCTGCAGGTACATTATCTACAATGTTTGCTGCCACTGAATTACCTGGACCTGCATTGGTTACCTTAATCGTATAACTCATTTCCGAACCTGCAACTACTGCTGAAGGCCCTGTTTTCGTAATTTGAAGATCTGCAGTTTTAGTCACACCGGTCGTTACTTCTGTTGAAGTTACCGGAGGATTACCAGGTTCTGAAGGTGTAGCGGTAAAGCTATTTTTCAAAACTGTCCCTGTAAAGCCTGGATCTACAATTCCACTAATGGCTACCGTGATATAATTTCCGGCGCCAGCTGGGATATTCACATTTGGATTAACCGTACTTCCAGTACCTGCACCATTTGAAACTATAGTTGCACTGCCTGAACTGGTCGTATTCCAGCTCACATTATTAATGCCCGCAGGAACCACATCCTTAATTGCCAGGTTCAACGCATCTCCTGGTCCATCATTGTATACCTCTAAAGTATAATTGATGTTTTCACCAGCAGCAATCGTGGTTAATGCAGATTTCACTGCTCTAATATTTACGATATGGTCAACTGTAGTTGTAATTGTATTGGAATTTACCGGAGGATTACCTGCTTCAGATGGTGTTGCAATTGCCATATTACTCAAAGTTCCCGGCCCAGCTGAAGCTGGCACCTTTCCGGTGATGGTCACTAAAATCTGATTGGCAGAACCTGCAGGAATATCTCCGGTTACCAATACATTATTACCTGTACCCGAGGCACCTGCAGTTACTGAGGCTGATCCGTTTGTAGCGACTGACCAGCTTACTCCTGTTAATCCGGCAGGTACTGCATCTGTAATGTTTAATCCATAGGTATCAGATGGACCATTATTTCCTGCCAGTAAAGTATAAGTCACAGTCTGACCTGCCGAAATATTCGATGGGCCGGTTTTTACCAGGCTTACTGAAGATACGGAAGTAACGTTTGTAGTAACTGTTGAACTTGCAGGAGCAGTTCCTGCCTCTGCTGGAGTTATCGTTGCTACATTCGTCAATGCTGCGGTTGCAGCCGGACTTACTGTTCCTTTAATGGTCACCAATATGGTATTGGCAGCTCCCGCAGGAACGTGAACATTGATAGATAGATTATTGGTATTTCCTGTTGCGCCACTAACAATACTTGCTGCACCTTGTGCCACTGCCTGCCAGCTTACTCCGGTGATATTTGCCGGAATTACATCTGTAATCGTAGCATTATCTGAATTTGCCTTACCAGTATTACTGATACTTAGGGTATAAATAATCTCCTGACCAGCAGCAATGGTACCTGGCCCGTTTTTAGCAATTGCCAATACCGGAATTTTACTAATAGTGGCTGTACTTGATGCTTGAACTGGAACCGTTCCAGGTTCTGAAGGCGTAGCTGTTGCCGTATTTCTCAGGTTACCCTGGTAAGCAGGATCCACTGTTCCTCTTACAGTAATCGTGATCAGGTTAGCTGCCCCTGTAGGAATATCTGCATTTAAAATCAGCGTATTTCCAGTACCAGAACCACCAGAGTTGATCTGCGCAGCGCCTGAAGCAATACTTGTCCAACTCACGTTGCTCAATAACACAGGCACTGCATCAGTAATAGAAAGTGCCGTCGCGTTACTCAACCCTGTATTACCAGCAATGATCGTGTATACCACTTCTGATCCGGAGATCACCGCAGCCGGACCAGCCTTAGTTAAGGTAATTCCTGGTTTAGCATCTACGACTGTTTCTACCGGAGGCGTCACTACATTAGGGAAATTGCTCAGAGGTACTGCAATAGAAGCTACATTTTCCAATTCACCGGAGAAGGCTGGATTCACTGTTCCTGTTAAGGTAATTGTGATCTTATTGTTGACATTACCTGCCGGAATATTAGCTGTAAGCGACATCAAATTACCGGTACCTGTGCCACCATTAAGAATCGAGGCGGTACCTCCTGCAACTGAGGTCCAGCTTACATTTTGTATTTGTGATGGAACTTGATCCAGTAAGGTAACTCCGGAAGCATTACTCAACCCTGTATTCACCGCAGTGATCACATAATTAACTACTCCACCTGCTGTGGCAGTAGGCTGTCCGGTTTTAGTAATGACCACTACTGGTTTTTGATCGATATTTGTTTCTACCGGATTACTATTAACTGCTGGTAATCCAGACTCCGAAGGAGTAGCAATGGCTATATTGGTCACTTTTCCGCTGGCAGCAGCATTGATGGTTCCACTGATGCTGATAATGACCTTATTTCCAGCACCAGCAGGGATGTTTGCATTAAGCAACACATTTCCTGATCCGGAACCTGCACCGTTAATAGTACTTGTTCCTGCGGTACTTGCAGTCCAGCTTACATTTGTAATTGCTGGATCGATCTGATCGGTAATATTCAGATTCCTTGCATTACTTAAACCAGTATTGGCTACTTCCAGTACATAAGTAATGGCTCCGCCGGCAGTAGCCGAAGCAGGACCTGTTTTATTCAGCACAATTACGGGAACCTGATTAACTGTTGTTTCCACTGGTGGTGTAACTACCGGCGGAATTCCAGGCTCTTCAGGCGTAGCTGTAGCCGTATTACTTAAAGAACCTCCGTATGCCGGATCGACTGTGCCTTTCACAATAATGGTTATTTTATTTCCTGCCCCTGCTGGAATATTTCCGTTAAGCAACAGCGCATTACCGGCTCCCTGACCGCCACTATTGATACTAGCAGTACCAGAAATGCTACTGGTCCAGCTTACATTTTTAATATTTGGATCAATGGTATCCGAGATCACCAGGTTTTTGGCATCACTCAACCCGGTATTATTTGCCTCTATGGTGTAACTAATCTGACCACCGGCGCTTACTGTTGCCGAACCTGTTTTACTTAAATTGATCATCGGTTGTTGCGTAACCACTGTTTCTACAGGTGGTGTCACTACAGGAGGATTTCCTGGATCAGCCGGTGTCACTGTCGCAATATTACTCAATGTTCCTGCATAGGAAGCCAGAATTGTCCCTGTCACTTCAATAATGACCTCATTATGCTGACCAGCAGGGATATTCGCTTTCACACTTAAACTATTCCCGATACCATTTGCACCCTCTGTGATCACTGCTGCTCCTAAAGTCGTGGCAGTCCAGGTTACCGATTGCAACTGCACCGGAATCGCATCTGTAATTAAGGCATTCAGTGCAGCACTTGGCCCGTTATTGATCACCTTGATCTGATAAGTCATGACCTGACCTGCAACTGCAGTCGCTGTTGCACTTTTGCTGATTTGTAAATTGGTTAATCTACCCACCTCTGTTACTGCTGTTGCATTCACTGGCTGTTCATCAGCTTCCTGTGGGCTCAGTACAGCGGTATTGATGATCGTACCGGCGAACAATGGATCCACATTTCCATTTACATTGACCAGAATCGTTCCATTTAATGGAATATCAGCACTTAGATCGATGTTATTCCCATTCCCTATAGCACCTTGACTGATTAAGGCGCCACCAGCTACCGTACTTGTCCAGCTCACATTTTGAATCGCCGCAGGAACCACATCAGTTAATCTGGTTGCAATAGAATTTGAAGGACCTGTATTTTTAATGGCTAGGGTATAGGTAATATTTTCGCCGGCATTCAAGGTTGGAGGACCTGATTTCGTTAAACTGAGTGTGACGTCTTTCACAATTGAAGTGGTCACCTCATTAGAAGTAACCGTTGGATTATTGACATCCGGGATTGCCGCTGCAACAGAGGCCGTATTTGACACACTTGACAATTGGCTGTTTGCCGGAACATCTGCTAAAATGGTGACCACTAAATTACCCGAACCTGCAAGGAAATTTGCAGTAAGGGAAACCGGATTTACATTTCCTGTAGCTCCTGAGGTCACCACTGCACCAGGTGTAGTGGCAGTTGACCAACGTACATTGGTTAAGCCAGCCGGAATCTGATCGGTAATAATTGCGCCAACAGCATTACTAGGACCTGCATTGCTCAGCAACAACTGGTATTGCACAGTTGTACCTGCAGCCACACTTGAAGGCCCGGTTTTCACAATGCTCAATGCTGATTTATTCGTTACAGTAGTCGTTACACTCTGTGAGGTTACCGGAGGATTACCCGCTTCATTTGGTGTAGCTACTGCATTGTTGATCAATGCGCCAACAAAAGAAGGATCTATCGTTCCTTTTACCACAATTACCACTTCATTTCCTGCACCTGCCGGGATATCTGCTGTTACCGAAACTAAATTATTTCCTCCGGCAGTACCTGAAGCACCAGCGGTCACATTTGCAGTTCCGATTTGAGAAGAAGTCCAGCTTACATTTTTAATATTAGCAGGAACTGCATCCGTAATTACGGTACCTACAGCATTACTTGGTCCGGCATTGGCCAGGATGATTGTATAAGTAATTTCCGATCCTGCGATGGCATCGGCTGGTCCCATTTTACGAACCGACAAGCCAGATTTCGATGCTACTGTTGTAGCAGCAGCACTGGTATTATTAGTTAGATTAAAATCAGACACACCTGCCGGAAGTGTCACACTTGCGACATTGTTAATCACATTCACATTTGTAGCCGGATCAACCGTTCCCTGAATATTAATCAGGATATAATTCGCAGGATCCGCCTCAATTGATGCAGTAGTCTGAATATTGTTGGTATTTCCGTTTTGTGCACCTGTAATAGTAGCCGAACCAAAAGCAGTAGCCGTCCAACTGACATTCTGAATTACCGAAGGTACTACATCTGATATGCTGAGTCCAGCCACATTTATAGGTCCATCATTACCCACTTTAATCTGGTAACTAATTGGGGCACCTGCAAGAATACTCTGAGGACCATTTTTCTCAATGAATATATCGGTAGATTCATTTAATGCAGTGACCACCGCACTTTGTTTAACCCCGTTAGCCTCTACAGAAACTGTATTGGTAAAGCTGGACAAAGCCGTAGTTTTCACAATTCCCTGAATGGTCAGGGTAATGACCGAAGGGCTACCTCCAAATGTAGATGGAATATTACCATAAGTAATAATGGCATTGCCTATTCCGGAAACAGTTCCGTTTAGCTGTCCTTCTACAGATGCCCCATTGGATGCCACCGCCATCCAGCTGCTTACTGCCACTGAATTAGGAACCACATCTGTAATTGAAGCGTCCATAATATTGCTCAATCCATTATTTTTAACGGTGATCGTATAAGTAATCGGATCGCCAATGTTGATTTTACTTGGTCCACTTTTGGAAACCGCTAAATTCGTCTCCACAGTTATAGCGGTAGTCACTGAGCTCGTATTAGATCCCAGATCAGGATCTGTAACCTGACTTCCATTAGGGAAAAGAGCGGTGGCTGTGTTTACAAAGGCCCCTGTAGCTCCTGGATTCACAATTCCTCTGATGATCACATCTACCACACCTGTTTTAGAAGGAATATCAGCACTAAATGCTACAGATCCAGTTCCATTCACCGTATTATTAACTGAACCTCCATTTAAAGCTGCCCCTGTAGAGGCTGTAGCTGTCCAGCTCACATTGGTTATTGCTGAATTTCCTGGAAGCAAATCCCTGATCAGAATTCCAGGTGCAAAACTTGGCCCATCATTAACAATTCTCAAATTATAGGTAATTGGCTCACCAGCAGTAATATTCGCCGGACCTGATTTCACAATTCTCACATTGGCAGAGCGGCTGATTGCAGTATTCACGATGCTTAGTGCCGGACTTGGATCGGTGACACCAGCTTCCGGAGTTGCAGAGGCAACATTCGTCAGTACAGTGGAGTTGTAAGCAGGGTCTATTGTTCCGCTTACATTGATCGTTACTGTTCCGGAGTTGGACGGAATAGTGGCAAAAACACTGATGTTATTGTTGGTACCTGAAGCAGGGCTGCCAACATTAATCAAAGCTCCGTTTTGAGCTGTAGCTACCCAGGTAACTCCTGTGATGCCAGCAGGCAGCTGATCAACAATATTTACATTGTTGGCATTAGATGGCCCGGCATTGTTTACTGTAATGGTATAATTAATAATCCTACCAGCAATTGCAGTTGCCGGCCCCGTTTTTAAAATCTGGAGATCGGCTGTTTTATTAATCAGGGTAGTAGTGGTATTCGAAGACACCGTAGGATTACCCGGTTCCAAAGGATCAACTGTAAAGGTATTTACCAATTGTGTTCCAGTAAAATTAGGATCCACTTTACCAGTAACTGTTACCAAAATTACATTTCCAGTTCCCGCCGGTATATTAGCACGAATACTTAAAGAACTACCTGAACCCGTCCCACCCGAAATGATGGAAGCAGTTCCGCTGACATTGCTTGTCCAACTGGCATTGATGATGCCAGCGGGCAACTGATCTCCGATCAACATGTTCTGCGCATCACTAGGTCCTGTATTTTTGACTTCTAAGGTATAAGTGATGTTCTCTCCCGCCGAAAGTACCGCAGTTGCAGATTTAACCGCAGCAATAGTCACCCGTTTGTTGACTACAGTCGTAATTGTATTTGAATTTACCGGAGGCACACCAGGTTCAGTCGGACTTGCCTTCGCCACATTTGAGAAAGTAGTAGCTGTAGCATTAGATGGTAATAATCCCGTGATGGTTACCAGGATTCTGTTGCCCGTACCCGCAGCAATGTTTCCAATTACCGTTACACTATTACCTGTCCCTGTAGCCCCTGTGGTTACTGTTGCAGTACCTTCTGCCGCGGCGGTCCAGCTTACATTAGTTAAAGGAACCGGAATCGCATCAGTAATGTTCAGATTATTCGCATCGGAAGGCCCTGTATTTCCTGCAATTAACATATAGGTTACCAGCTGACCCGCGGCAATCTGAGATGGACCGGATTTAGATAATGTAATTCCCGGAACTGATTGTAAAGTAGTCGTCACGCTGGAACTCGAAGGATTGGCTCCGGATTCTGAAGGCGTTACTGTAGCCGTATTCACTAAAGTTCCCGTTGCAGCGGAATTCACATTTCCCTGAACATTTACTCTGATCACGTTATTGATTCCCGCCGGAATATTTGCATTGAAGGTCAATGCATTTGTATTTCCAGTGCTGCTTCCTATAATTGTGGCAGTACCTCCGGCATCCGCTGTAGCCGTCCAGCTTACATTTGTAATTCCTGCTGGAATCGCATCAGTAATGGTGGCATTGGTCGCATCTGCTGTTCCAGTATTGCTAATGGTCAAAGTATAATTGATCTGCTGACCTGCAGAAATTGTAGCTGGCCCTGTTTTTTGTATCGCCAATACCGGCGTTCTACTAATTGTAGTGGTACTGCTGGCTGATTTTACTACCGTTCCAGGCTCAGCCGGGCTGGCAGTAGCAGTATTGCTCAATGTACCGTTAAATGAAGAAGCCACCTTACCTTTTACAGTTAAAGTAATGGTATTATTGGCTCCTGAAGGAAGATCTGCATTCAGGCTGATTGCATTTCCAGTTCCTGATGCCGTGCCGTTAATCATTCCGGCTCCCCCAGCTACTGCCAACCAGGTTACGCCAGTAATTGTACCTGGTACCTGATCCGCAATCACCAATCCCCGGGCATCCGAAGTACTAAAATTATTTACGGTGATGGTATAAGTAATGTTCTGTCCGGCTACCAATGTTGCAGGGCCAGTCTTGGTGATGCTCAATTCTGGCTTACGCGATGCGATGGTCATCACCGAAGAACTCACTGCAACTGCAGTGCTCTCGGAAGGTGTAGCAGTAGCTGTATTCGTGAAATTATCCCCATATCCCGGATCCACCGTACCTCTGATGGTTAGGATCACTTTATTTGCGGCACCTGCCGGAATATTGGCGCTAACTGCTACATTATTCCCGATCCCCGTATCGCCACTAGCAATCAAGGCATTTCCACCTAGAGTTGAAGTCCAGGTTACATTTTTAATCACTGCAGGAACCAGATCTGCGATCTGCAAACCTACCGCATCTGAAGCACCTGTATTGGTAACAGTAACTGTATAGGTGATCTGCTGACCCGAAATTATCGTCGCTGGTCCCGTTTTCAAAATACTTAAAACCGGCAATCTGCTCGCCTGCGCTGTACTTGTCGCCGATTTTGCCACAGTTCCAGGCTCTGAAGGGCTCGCTGTTGCTGTATTGGCCAAAGAACCGGAGAAAGCAGAGCTTAGCCTTCCGGTTACATTGATGATAATTTTGTTCGCCGAGCCCGCCGGAAGGTTTCCGGTAACACTAATTGCATTAGCGGTTCCGTTTCCTGATCCGATCACTGAGGCCGAGCCTTCCGTACTGGTACTCCAGCTTAAATTGCTTAAATCTGCAGGTACGGCATCTGTAATCACTAAAGCTTTCGCATCTGCAGTACTGGTATTCGTTACTGTAATGGTATACGCGATTTGTTGTCCGGCGATTACCGTAGCAGGTCCTGTTTTTGTAATGGTCAATACCGGGGTTCTGCTTACCTGAGAAACTACGGTAGAACTAGATGAAATCCCACCTGCTTCTGAAGGCGTAGCGGTAGCGGTATTACTGATACTTCCACTAAATGATGGATCAACCGTCCCATTAATCGTCACCAAAATTGCATTGGCTGAACCTGTAGGTATATTTCCATTCAGGCTGATTAAATTTCCAGCGCCATCATTTGGACCAATAATCGTTGCGGAACCCTGAACAGTAGCATTCCATGTTACTGATTTTACATTAGCCGGAACTTCATCTAAAATATTTGCATTTAAAGCATCACTCAGTCCGTTATTACTGATTTTTAAGGTATAAACGATTGGACTTCCCGCCTGCGCATTTGCAGGACCATTTTTCAGCATCACCAAACCAGACTTACTGGAAATTGTGCTGACCACCGTATTTGAATTAACCGGTGGAACTGATTCTACAGGAGTTGCAGTGGCGGTATTGCTAAAGCTGCCAGTCGCAGAAGGCAATACAGTACCACTCACATTAATGACTACGGTATTACTTAAGCCAGCAGGTATGGTTGCATTAAAATCAATATTGTTTCCATTTCCAGTGCCACTGCCTGTAAAAGTAGCATTTCCAGTTTTATTTAGCGTCCAGTTCACATTCGAAATTTTCGAAGAAATCAGATCGGTAATACGGGTCCCAATGGCATCACTGCTACTGGTATTTTTTACGATGATTTTATAAGCAATGGCATCTCCTGCAATTACATTTGAAGGCCCGTCTTTTTCCAACAGGAGGACTGGTTTCCTATCCACCGGACTGGTTACTGTAGAAGTTGCGCCATCCGGATCAGGAATAACAGGTGAAGTTACGGTAACAGTATTCGACAGGCTGCCAGAATAATTGGCCGCTACCGTTCCATTCACATCTACGGTAATACTATTCCCGGTACCAAAGGCAATATCCCCTGTTAAGTTTACTGTATTTCCAGCAGAAGTATTTTGAGTCACTGCAGCCGTACCCATTGCATTTGCAGTAATAGATACTACTGAAATATCTGCAGGTACATTGTCTAGAAGTTTTAATCCGATTGCATCACTTGGTCCATTATTCGTGGCCAAAATGCGGTAAACAATCGGCTGACCAGCAATAAATGGTCCTGGTGTCAGTACGGATTTGCTAACTTTAATATCTGCAATTTGAGTGTAAGTAATTTTTACTTCGTCTGACGAGCTCGCACATGAACCATTAGTTACCGTCCAAACCAAGGTTGCTGTAGTTCCAGCTGCAATGGTCACCAGGGTATTTGCAGCAGTTGGCGTTGCAATAGTCGCCGTACTACCTGCTTTAACTGTCCATACTCCTGTTCCGGAGGTAGGTACATTGGCATTCATGGTAAATGAACCACTATTGTATTGCGTAATATCCTGTCCTGCGTTTGCCTGACTTGGGTTATCAAAGTTAGTGAGCACTATCGTACTTACTGAAGCCGGACAGCTACCGTTCCTGATGGTCCAGGATAGCGTGGCCGTTTTCCCTTTTGCTAGGACAACAGTTGTATTTGCCAGATTAACATTATTGATCACTGCCTGTCCGGATGTTACTGCCCAGGTACCAGTTCCTACAGTTGGCACATTTCCATTCAGCTGGAATAGATCTGTGGCACATTGTTGCTGATTTGGTCCTGCTACCGAAGGATCAGGTGGAAGGTCAATGACAATTGTTATGGACGGACTCACAGAAGTACACTGCCCTGACACCACCGTTCTACGGAACAGGCTGGTCACAGTAACAATACCGGGGCTAACATTAGCTGCATTCCCAGTAACCGGTGTCCAGGTATTTCCCCCATTTATACTTTTCTCCCAACTGTAAACATAAGTCCCGTTGCCACCAGTAGGTATAGCACCGGTAATCACACCTGGATCAGTTGCTCCGCAAAAAGCAGATACTGCAGGGGTAACGATTGTGTTTCCAACAATTGCCGGAGTCACAGTAACCGAAACCGCTGTCGTATTTACTGGTCCGCAGCCTGAAGCTGCTGAGCTAACGATTCTGCGGTAATAGGTGGTTTGAGTAATGGGACTGGTTGCAGAATAACTAATCTGGGTAGCTCCCGGAATGTCCGCAAAACCAGTAGTTGCACTGCTGGTACTCTTTTGCCATTGGTAAGCATAAATTTGATCGCCACCAGTAGCAGGAGTTAATTCATTGAACGTGGCTGGTGTACCAGTTGAGCAAAAACTTTGTGCATTACCAATCGTACCCGCTGTAAGTACCGGATTTACAGTAAACTTAATCACGTTACTGATATTAGCCACTGTACAAGCTCCGGATGTAGCTGTACGACGATACCAGGTGGATACTGTAATTGCCCCCGGATCATAATTTACGCCGGTAGCTGCTGCAATATTTGTATAGGTGACATTATCTGTACTAGACTGCCACTGATAAACCGGAGTTCCAGTCCCCCCAAGTGCAGTGGAACCGGTCATCAAACCTGGATCTCCTGAACCACAAATCGCCAGATTGGATGGCGGAACAATGGTATTCGAACTGATTATAGGTTGAACCGTAATAGTGACAACGTTGCTGGTATTTAAACAAGCTCCCCCGGTTACATTCCTGCGGTATGCAGTAGTTGTAGTTAAAGCCGGTGGCGTATAGTTCGCCTGTGTGTTCGTTCCAGTAGCAGCAGTCCAGGCTCCACCATTTTCACTCTGCTCCCAGCTGTAAGTAAACACATTGGATCCCCCAGTGGGAACTGCCCCTTGAATGGGACCTGGTACAGTACCTGAGCAGATGGTTTGATTGGCAGTGATCGTATTCCCTGTAATGACAGGTTGAACGACCACATTAATCGTAGCCATTGGCCCTTCACAGGTACCATTACTGGAAGTGACATAGTAACTGGTTGTCCCTGCTGTAGTCGTAGAAGGTGTAGGTGCGATGGAACTTCCCATTCCTCCAACAGGAACGGTGTACCATTTTAAATTGCTGCCAGTTGCTGTAAGCGGAGATGCTGTTGCACCCAAACAATAATTTACGGTCGCATTAGCCGTAGTTGGCGCCCCTGGTACAGCATAAGTCAGCACACTAGCAATATTATTGCTCAAATCTGAATCTAATGCATAGAAAACCGCGGCCTGATTTGTCCATGGCCCTCCCGCAGAAGGTCCTACAGCTTTTATAATAATTGGTGGGTAGGCAAAGCCTGAAGCCAATGGATCAGCAATTGTCCTGGTGAAATTATATACACCGGCGGTCAAAGTAACCGTCCATCCGGTACCAACAGGTGTACCCACAACACTGAATCCAGCTGGAGGTGCATATCTGACTGTAATTAGACCAACTGTTGAAGTGGCCCCCTGATTGATCACGCTATAATTAAAAGTATTCCCACCTGGCACATAACAAGTATTGTCTACCGTCCCTGAAATTGCCAGATCAACATTTTGCTTCAGGACATTCGTAGAAACCGTATAGTAATTATTTGTTAAATCTGTATCGGTAATCCCCGTGGGTGATGGATCAACTCCGACCGAATTTTTTATAATGCTATTGTTATAGTTGGTATTCAAGGTACCCTTGATGGTAAAGCTACTGGTGGTATTCGCTGCCATATTCAAGGTGGCATTGAAAGGATTGGTACCTCCTGCTACTGCAGTTCCATTTGTATAGCCAGGAGCGGTATTTCCTGCATTACCGTTGTTATTAAAGGTGATGCTGTTAATGGTAAAATCGGCTGATGTGAGCAGCACATTATTTGAATTCCTGATGGTATCGGCCAATTTCAATCCGGCAATCCCCGCAGGAGTAGAATTGGTGACATTGACGGTATAAGTTAAATCCTCACCTGCAAGTGCGCTGGATTTATCTACCGCTTTGTCGACCCTTACCCCCCCAGGAGTAGTAATGATTACGTTTCTTACCTCATGGTTATTTACAGAGCCCCCCGTGGAACCTGCAAATCCCAGCTTCAGATTGGCTGGTGGTGGTGTAGCCATGGTATAAGGACCTAAAATTGTCGCAAAATTACCATTCAAAGAGGTTTTCATCTTCACTGTAATCTGATATTTGCCGTTATCTACGCCCCCAACAATAGGCAAAATTTCAATTTGAACCCTCCTGTAAAAAATCGTAGGGTCAGGCCTCGAAACTACTGCAGTAGGATAATCTACACCACCAGTAACTACCGCACTGGTCAGATACTTGTAGTTTTCTGCTTGAGAACCTCTCATAGAGATTCTATCTGGCCATAATGTTCCGGTATTGGTGGTTACTCCTCCGGTTCTTCCCTCACCTGGATTGGAGAAATTACCATATTCATCTAAACCAATCCCAACATATCCTCCTACTACTCCCGCATGGTCATTTGCACCGCCGGTTGAAATGGGTGCATATCCCAGGGAACCACCTCTTCCTCCAATAGAATTAGCCTTTGTGGCATCATAAAGGAATACGGAGAAACCATCTGCAGCAGCAAGTCCAACAACAATTCTACGCCAGTCCGTATATTCGAAATCTACCAACACCCCTAAAGTAGAAGGGAAGGATTGGTTTACATAGCCAAATCCAAGTTTATTGGTAGAATCAGGAGTTAATCTTAACCAACCATTATTCACCGGATCCTCTTTTCCAGAAGTAAGTTTTGCATTTCCTCCAATGGTAATGTTACCTGTAGAAGATCCTTTGAAATTTTCCGTAATGGTAAACTGAGCACTGGCTTGCTGAGCCGAGACAGCGGAAATGATAAACAGCAATAAGATCCAAACCTTAGGCTTAAACAGTTGTGCGCTGAATAGAGTAGAAAAAAGCAGGCACAATGAACGGAAGAAAATGTTTCCTTTTGAAAAACTGGATGCAGAGCGTTTGAGAATCGCTGAGATTCCTGCGAGCGGTAAAGATTTAACCATAAAGAAGGGTATAATAAATAAAGGTATTCTACGTTATAAATAACCAAAGGTTATCCCGAGCCCTCACAATTTACATTCCATACTACTGGAAATCCCAGCTCCCCTAAGGCATCGATTCAGTGGTTATCCATTCCAATATACAAAAAAAAGTCATTTTTTATAGGAAGGGCAATAAGGCTATATGCCAGAATATTGCTAAAATCAACCAAACGCTGCTATAACACCTAGGGATAAAAATTTACAAATACAGATATAAATCAACGTTTAAACACCAATAAAAGCTTTTTTTGGTAAAAAAAAACCCTGGAAGAAAATTAATTCTCCCAGGGTTTAACACGAAATAGTTTTATTTTAATTTTCGGAATTTTCTGTCGGCTTAGGCGCTCTCGGACCTCTTTTATAGATGACCAAGCCATTTAAAAAGTTTCTTAGAATCTGGTCGCCACATGGCTTAAAATTTGGATGATCATCGCTTCTGAAAAACGAACCAAGCTCACTTTTAGTGATTTTAAAGTTCACCAATTCCATAATTTTGATGATATCATCATTTGTGAGTTCCAGCGCTACGCGCAATTTCTTAAAAATATCGTTATTGCTCATTATTTTAAACTTTATGTATTAAATTCAGATCAATATTTAATTTTGTCGACTTACATCGCCACTTCAATCTTAACCTTTTTGTTTTTAATCTTTTCATTGGCTAAAGCAGAAAGCACCCTACCTACCATGTTTCTTTTTACAGCTACATACGAGGCGGTGTCCTTCACTTCAATCAAGCCTACATCGTCTTTTTCAAGTCCGCCTTTTTTCAGCAACAAACCAACAATATCAATTTTATTGACCTTATCTTTTTTACCTGCGGCGATGTATAAAGTTTGCCACTGGCTATCCTTTGGCAGTGCAAAATTTCCTTTTAAATTTTCTGTTTCAATATCTGCTTTCAGGAAAGGGTACTTTTCATCATCAGCAATCACCAGATAAGCCGTTCCTTTCGCATTCATACGTGCAGTACGTCCGTTACGGTGCAAAAATGCATCTTCTGTATATGGCAATTGGTAATGGATGATGCACTCCACCTCGGGAATATCCAGACCACGGGAAGCAAGATCTGTGGTGATCAGGATTTTAATACTTCCATTCCTAAATTTTAGCAAGGCCCGCTCACGCTCATCCTGTTCCATCCCACCATGAAAGATATCATGCGCCAAATCCTTGTCGATCAATAAATCACTAATCCTGTCTACTGTCTCCCTGTGGTTACAGAAAATCAATGTTGTCTTATGACCAATCTTACAAATCAGTTGAAACAAAGTATCCAGTTTATCCGCAGCAGTAGTCAGCACCTTCTTCAATTTCAGATCCGGGGCTACTTTCACATCTTTCAGGAAATCAATCTCTACTGCATTTTTTACACCAGTAAAATCAGGAATCTGCTCCATTGCCGTAGCAGAGGTCAGAATTCTTTGTTTCAGGGAAAGCAATTTCGCGATGATATAGGCCATGTCTTGCTGGAAACCAAATTCCAATGCCTTATCGAATTCGTCCAATACTAAAGTGTGAATTGGAGATTCATCAAAATTCTCATGGCGTAAATGATACGCAATTCTACCTGGAGTACCAATCAGTACTGCCGGTGGTTGTTCTAAATTATTTCGTTCTGTTTTAACAGGGTGCCCCCCATAACAGCAGTTCACTTTAAAACCAGTTCCCATCTGCTTGAATACCTGCTCAATTTGTAAAGCAAGTTCACGGGAAGGTACCAGTACTAAAGCCTGCACTCCTTTTACATTTGCATTGAGGTTGTTCAATAGAGGAAACAAAAAGCCTAATGTTTTACCAGAACCTGTAGGTGCCAATAAAACCACATCACTTCCTTTTCCGGTTGCCGCAAGTGATGCCTGTTGCATCTCGTTCAAAGAAGTAATTTTTAATTTCTCCAGTATCTTTTCTACCATAATGCCACAAAGATAAGGGAATTAAGCCAGTAAACGTCAGGAGGAACAAATAGGAAATATAAAATCAGGGTTAAAATTTCAAATATTTCCTTCTCAAATGCTTCATAGAACTGTTCATTTTCCGATCCAGTATCATCAACATCTTTCCTCGCCTGTAAATCCAGGAGGTCATTTTATGATTTGCTTTTTTGAGTGGTTCATAGACCTGCTCTTCTATTTTTTCCCGATAATCATAAGGAGCCAGACTTTGTTGTAATAAATAAAACTCATTCATCAATTCTGCTTTCATAGTACTCTTATTTAGGTAAATAATCGATTCTTCTAAGATCAGGAGTCTTTCTTGTTATAAGAAACGCTCATCAACTGGTCATATTATAACAAAAATGGAGAAAAACGGTTTTCAATTTAAGCTAAGCTCAAAATTTTCAGCGCCTTACAAAAAAAGCCCTTAAAAAGGCCATAGCAGCTTTTAAAAGCAATCTCTTAATTCTTCAGCGAGCTTCCATGCTAAGTAACAAAGTACAACCTGTTGACAACTAGCATATTGTTAACAATTTAAGCACATTATATTAATGATTTTTTAAATAAATAGCAGTATTTTTAATAAACCTGAATACGGGTTGTTTAATTAACACCATTTAACGTATGACCTGGAAGAAATTTAGCGGCGAAGTGATTCACTCGTCCATCTTAGAAGAAGTAGAACAAGCCATCATCAGGGAGACTGAGAAAGGCTTCCATCTCAAGGTCTGTATCGGTACAGACTCACAAGTAAAAGGGGCACTTACTGATTTCGCCACAGTAATAGTACTCTTACGCGAAAACCATGGAGGCTTCATGTACATTCATCAGGAAAAAACAGCACAAAAAATGAGCATCAAGGAAAGAATGCTTGTGGAAGTACAAAAATCTATTGAAACCGCCTACTCGGTTTGCGATTTACTGGACTTGTATGATGTGGATCTGGAAGTTCATGCGGATATCAATACCAATCCGATGTTCAAATCAAACAAAGCATTGAACGAGGCGATGGGCTATATCCTCAGCATGGGATTTATTTTCAAAGCAAAACCAGAAGCTTTTGCCAGCTCCACCTGTGCAGATAAAATGGTGCACTAGTTACCATTTTTGATCTTTTGTTCTTTGTACCGGAGCCACTTTAGCGGCAGGAACAATTATTGCCGCATCCAGTAGCATCCCTTTCTTTAATTCCTCTCCAAATAACAGCGCCTCTCTAGCTGTCGCTTTTAGATAAAACTCCCATTCTGCTGCATTTAATTTTCCTGGTTTTAGCTCTAAAGGACTGCCGATTGGAGTACTGGGTACAAAATTACCATAGCGATCCCTTTGATAAGGAATGAAGCTAAAATCAGTTAACCAGAAGCGGTACTTTCCATCTTTAAAATCAAGATACAATTGATAGCGAACTTCTCCCGATGGACGGGTCAAGACGAATGCCGTTTTATTGAGGATCAGTTTCCCTTTTCCACTGAGGACTGAATCTTTTTCTGAAAGCAGCATTTTTGCACTTTTAAGGTTTTTAAAATAGGCTTGAGCATTTTTCTTCAATTCCTCTTCGGTTTTTCCTTTCTGCGTGACGACCTCATAATAAACATACTTTCCCCTTTCATCAATAGAAAATCCTAGCTCCTGAGCCTGTTCCGCTTCTGCTTTTCTGATTTCAGCTGTTTGCCTTTCCTGTCCAAAAACTACCGAACAAGCTATAAAACTCCATAACCAGATTATTAATAATTTCATAAGCCAAAATCTTTAACGAAAGAAGGCTGTTTAAGCAAGCCCTAAATCACACAAACCTGGTTTAAACAACCTCTTTCTATATTTAAATTAACGGAGACTAGAAAGCATACACCGCAGCCAAAGCAAATTGAGAAGCATTCCGGGATGGATTAAGGTTTTTCTTTAGAAAGTGATCGGATGAACTGTCATCAAAACGAACCTCTGGAATAAATGTCAACCCTCCGGCTTTCACATTTGCAGAAAGTGTTAACGCAGTAATGTGTTCATCACTAGCTCCGGCTGTCCCTTTCCAATTAAAATACTCTCCCCTTAAACCTAAAGAAAAAGCAGAAGTAAAAGCGTTTTGCACATACAACGCTCCTCCACTATAACCTCCCCCATCTTTGCTCACTGAATAATCCGCAGCATTCAGCCCAAGTTTCAGCTTTTCCGTCAGCTGATAAGCGGTAGTTAAATCCAATATGGTTCCTGTTCCAACTGCTCCTGCAGATTTCCCCGACAATACATTCAGGTAGGCAGTCCAGCCTTCAACCGGACTTAAGGTCAATTGTCCACCAACATGAGAAACCCCATTCAGGTCTTTATATACATTCCAATCGTTAAACAAACCCAGCATCAAACTCAGCTTAGCCGAAAAAGCATAACTTCCTTTAATACCTGCATTCTGGAAAGGTCCGCTGGTAAACAAATAGGAAGTAGAATAATTGTAATTTCCTGTCGGCGAAATTACCTCATAGCCAATAAAGGTGCCCATATACCCAGCCGTTACGGTAAACTTATCTGTAAAAGCATATGCCGCATATAGATTTTGAATGTGAAATGAATTGTCGTCAGTTCCATCTCCATTGACCAGGGATTGATATTGTCCTCGTGGTCCAAAAGACAACTCTCCCACAAATGAAGCTTTTCCAGTTGTTTTCTTCAGCGCCAGATCTATCATCCCTAAGGAGATAGAATTCTGGTCGCTCGCAAAGCTGGTTCCGATATTAGCTTGTTTCGCAAAATCATACTTATAATAGGTATCGACAGATCCGGAAATCTGCAAAGGGGCTTCCTGAGCATATGAAAAGGAAGCGAAGGACAGTGATGCAGTGGTGAAAATTGATCTTAGTTTCATGGTTTGGTTGGTTTGAGGTATAGAATCAATAATGGGTTAAAGCATTTGTACTGGGGGAATTGACTACATAGGCAAAAATATTTTTATGAAAAACTGATTGGCTTTGATTAATCTACACTATCGATTTCTACACCTGTTGCAGCAACGATCAAGGTACCCTGAAAATATTTTTCATCATGCTGACTCGCATCAAGACCAGCTTCTTCTTCCTCGGAAGTCACACGGATGGGCTGGATCACATTGATGAATTTGAAGATCAGGAAGGACACCACGAAACTGAAAAGTGCAACAATCAATACCCCTTTCAATTGTGTGAAGAAAAATGCAGGATTTCCATAAAGTAAACCATCTACTCCTGCAGCGTTCACCGTTTTGGTGGCAAACACGCCAGTTAGCAACATCCCAACAATACCACCTACACCATGACAAGGGAATACATCTAAAGTATCATCTAAACTGGTTTTTGATTTCCAAACTACTGCAAGGTTAGAAACGACAGCAGCGGCAGCACCAATAAAGATACTGGAAGGAATACTTACAAAACCTGCACCTGGTGTGATGGCCACTAAACCCACCACTGCCCCTATGCAAAAACCCAGGACTGAAGGTTTTTTACCTCTGGCCACATCGAAGAACATCCATGATAAACCTGCTGCACCTGCAGCGATATTGGTGGTCGCAAAAGCAGATACCGCTAAACTATTCGCTCCCAATGCAGAACCTGCGTTAAAACCAAACCAGCCAAACCATAATAAACCGGTACCAATCAATACATAAGGAATATTGGCAGGAGGAACTTCCTGATGGTCCTGGTGACTCCTTCTTCTTTTCAACACCAATGCACCTGCCAAAGCAGCCATACCCGCCGAAATGTGAACTACCGTACCACCTGCAAAATCGAGCACCCCCATTTTAAACAGGATACCTTCCGGATGCCAGGTCCAATGTGCCAATGGTGAATACACAAATAAGGCAAATAAGAAGATAAATAAGATATAGGAAGTGAAACGGATACGTTCTGCAACCGCACCTACCACCAAACCAGGGGTGATGATCGCAAACATCAGTTGAAAAAGTGCAAATAAGGTCAATGGAATGGTTGGGGCCAGGCTCCATGAAGGTCCGGAATTCACCCCCTTAAAGAATAAATAGGTTAATGGATTCCCGATTATTCCGTTGATACTATCCCCAAAAGCCAGACTAAAGCTTACTGTTACCCAAAGTACACTAATGACTCCTGCGGCAACCACACTCTTAATCATAGTAGAAAGTACATTTTTACGGTGAACCATCCCTCCATAGAAGAAAGCAAGGCCCGGAGTCATCAAAAATACCAGAGCAGTTGCTACTAAAATGAATGCAATGTCGGAAGTATTGTATTTTCCCTCATCAAAATTCGGATGAAGGGGTACAAAAAGGGCTAAAATTGCAATTATTGCTAAAACTGCAAAGGGTCCCACCTGTTTTAATAAAATTTTGGCCATGATTCTCTGTTTTTTAATATTTATAATTGATTTTAATGGTATTTTTTCATAAAACTAGTCAATAATTAGAATTTCAAGAAAGAAAATCACAATAAAATCTAAAAAATAATAACAAAACCAAAGAAAATCAGATTAAAACCATTAAAAAATCAAAATAAATAGCTTTATTTTATAATAAAATCATAAATAACAAACAAAAAGCATAGATAAAATTGAAAAATCAAAAAATAATAGACCAAAAAAGCAAAAAACACATAAAAATTAAATGTTTCATAGATCTTTAAGAGATAAAATCTAAAAACTGGGGAATTTCGTATCTTTAGTCAGCCATGAAAGCCTACCAATTGAATTTTAGTCAGCAGTTACCAATTAGTCTTGAAGAAGCATGGGATTTTTTCTCTTCTCCGATGAATTTAGCGAAGATCACTCCCGCTAAAATGGCATTTCAGGTAACTTCCGGACCACAAATACAGGAAAAAATATATCCTGGAATGATCATTACCTATAAAGTCAGTCCGGTATTAGGCATCAAACTGAACTGGATGACAGAAATCACCCAGGTAAAAGAGCTGCAGTATTTTATAGACGAGCAGCGTTTTGGTCCATATCAATTCTGGCACCACCAACACCACTTCACTGCGATAGATGGAGGTGTAGAAATGAAAGATCTATTAACCTACGGCATGCCTTTGGGCATATTTGGAAGAATGGCCAATACTGTATTTGTTGCAGCACAACTGCAACAAATCTTTGAGTTTAGAAAAAAGAAGGTGATTGAACTTTTTGGAGATTATCCCTCCATAGGAACATAAGCAGAACCTTGCACCACCCCTCTGCGTTCAATTTCTTTATCAATATAAGTCTGGATCGCAGATTTATTCAGGCCCCAGTTTGGAGCAATCAATAAATCCCAGTCAGAGATACCAAATAAACGTTGAATCACCACATCAGGACGCAACAATGGAATTGCCTTGCAAAGGAAATCCGTGTATTCTTCTAAACTAAAAAGTTTAAAAGGTTCTTTTTTATATTTTACCCCCATAATAGATCCTTCAACAATATGAAGGTGGTGGAATTTTACAAATTTGATTTTAGGGAATTTATTGATTTCATGGATATATTGCAACATCATTTCTTCTGTTTCCCATGGGAAACCAAAAATAGTATGCACACAAAGATCCAGCTTAGAATTGTCCAGCAATTTAACTGCTGCTACAAATTCCCCATGACTGCAGCCGCGGTTGATCTGATTCAGGGTTTCGTCGTAAATAGACTCCATTCCCATTTCCAAATCCACATCAAAACGGTCTGAATAACTTTCTAAAAGTGCCACTTTTTCTGCGTCAATACAATCCGGACGGGTACCTACAGAAAAACCAACTACATCTTCCGTGTTGATGGACAGTGCTTCGTCATACATCATTTTCAGATAATGAACCGGCGCATAAGTATTGGTATTTGGCTGAAAATAAACAATGAATTTGTCTGCCTTATAAAAGTTTTTCCCTCTTTCTATCCCTTGCTCCAACTGCTCGCGGATCGTAGGTAGCTTTCTGGAAAGCTCTGGCGTAAATGAATCTACGTTACAATAGGTACAACCACCATAGCCTTTGCTGCCATCGCGATTCGGACAAGTGAAACCACCATCAACGATTACTTTGAATACACGCTGTCCCTTGTACTTCTCTTTCAAGTGCGTTCCGTAATTATTATATCCCTTTATTCCTAAGTCCAGTAGAGTTCCCAATTGCTTTAAATTTTCACAAAAGTACGGCTTTTATTTTTAATACCTTTTCTAAGGCGCCAGGGAATTTTTATGTTTAGCTCCCAATGAATTTAAGCAGGGTTTTAAATTAAAGTTTTTGACTGACCGCTTCAAAATCCGTAACATTGACTATTCTATAAATATCAGTCATGATAAAAGCCTTAGATCTTCACCGGAAATCCAGTTTGTTTAGTTATAGAAATATGCTGTTCCTCCTTATACTGTCTTTTTCTCTATCCTGTAAGAAAAGTAGCTCCATAGATTACAATGAAAATCCAGATAATTTTCAGAAGATCTTCCTGCAGTTTTGGGACAAAATGAATAACCAATATGTATTTTGGGATAAGGAGCAGACCGACTGGGATTTGGTATATAAAGAATATAAACCTCTTTTTGAAAAACTAGGCAACAGTGAGGCCGACAAGCAAAAAGCTGCCGATTATTTTAAACAGATGACGGCTAACCTGATCGACAACCATTACAGCATCACCTTCAATGAAGGGGTATTAAAGGGCTTAGTCCTTAATCCGGCATATGACCGTAAATCCAAAGAAAAGGACTTCCATCAAAAGTACAATTACGATGCTGTTGTTAGATCCTATTTAGATGAAGGTTATTTAACTGGAAAAGGAGAAATTACCGAATCCGGCATTCCTATCAACCTCACTTCGGGTACCATCAATAAAAACCTACTCTATTTCCATTGCAACTTTTTTGGACTTAAAGCATCCTATGATTCGAAGGGCGGAAAAGCCAAAGAAATTTTAAACTATTTCTTTTCTCAATTAAAAGCATCATCCATTCCAATCAAGGGTATTATTCTTGATCTGAGAGGTAACACTGGCGGAAATATAGTAGATCTGAATTTCTTTGCCGGGAAATTAGTGAATCAGGACCGCACATTTGGCTATACCAGGGGGAAAACGGGATTAGGAAAATTAAACTACTTACCATGGCAGGAATCCAAACTAAAACACGACACCGATTATCAGGTACAGGTTCCAATCATACTACTGGCGGATAGCTTTTCCGCCTCACTCAGTGAAATCATGATGCTCGCATTAAAGTCGGATCAAAACCTCATCATTGGGGAACAAACCTTTGGTGCCACCGGACCAATCTCCAATGCTGAGATTTTCAACTCCGGACCTTTTGATATCGGCAGCTTTCTAAGTGTAAAAACCTCAGCCGTAGAATTCAAAGGTATTGATGGCAAATTTTATGAAAATGTGGGCATTAGCCCTGACATCATGGTTCCATTTAACCTGAGTAATTTAGCTGCGGGAAAAGATAATCAACTAGAATTAGCCATCAAAACTTTCCAATAGGCAATGATCCATAAAAAACAATTTTACCTGCTGATGTTCTTTATAGCCCTGCTGAGCAACAGCGCAAATGCGCAATTGACTTTAGGTGCTGATGCCGGGATCAGTTATAACCGACTGCAGTTTAAAAGTAACAATCCGGACCTCAAACTTTCAAAAAAAACCGGATACATGGTCAATATCAATATAGATCAAAAGCTCAGCCCGGGATTTGCGGTTAGCGTATCACCAGGTCTCATCCAAAAAAATTATTCCGTCATGAATAAGGTCAACATTTATCAAAATATAAATAACACTTACCTTCAGCTTCCTCTAAGCTTAAAATACGAGATGGAATTATTCAGGCGTTTGCAACTATCCGGAAATTTAGGCCTTTATTATGCTTATTGGTTAGAAAGTAATATCAATGGAATTGCAGCCAATGTCTTTAATGTCTCCAATAACCCGGAAGGTGAAGAATTGATCAACCTGGAATCAATCAACTCGAAATATAAATTTAATTCGCAACAGGATCAGCGATCAGAATTTGGATGGATGGCTAAAATTGGGCTCAACTACAGGCTATTTAAAAATATTTCAGGTATGATCAATGGACATTTTTATCAATCCATGACTGATCAGCAAAAACAAAAAAATGAAATACTATCTGCAAAGTACAACCAAACCTTTGCCACAACCATCGGTTTGGCTTATCATCTAAAATAACATTTATTTATCTACCCGCATCTCTTCAATCTCCTTCATATACTTAGAGAAAACCTGTAAATAATTTAATTCAACGTGTGCCGGGCGGAAGACAAATTCCTTAAAATCTTCCAGGTCATTCACTGTAAAACCCATTCTAACGAAAAGTTCCTGGTCTGATGGCCAATCCTGCAAGCTAACTTTCTTCTCTCCTATCTTCCGGTAAAGCGCTAATCCATAGGAGAAATCTTTATACTCAGCAGTCTTCCTGAAATTTTGAAAAAAGTCTACCAAAGTCCGGTACGTCGCAGGTTTTCCGGCACGTACTTCCTGAAGCAGTAACATCCCCAACATATTGCCTTTCAGGAAAGCACTATCCACAGGATTAAAATCACCGCAGTGTTTTAAGATTTCGATATCCCGCAATAAAGCCTCGCTCTTTTCCCCCGATTTATGTCTCACGAAATAAGGCTCCTGATCCAGGATCTTTTCACAATCGAGCTTTTCCTGGGCAAAGATCGGAAGACCAATGAATGTGAGCAGCAACAAACTCCATATTCCTTTACCACTAAACCGGTTCAATTTTCTCATTCAGCTCCCTTTTTTTTCAAAGATATAAAATACCAATTGCGTCAGTCCCAATTCCCGAGACTAATTTACAGGGAAAGCCAGATTTAAAGCAGCGGAATAGGTCGGGACATGCGATTCAATTTTAAAAAATTTTTGAAAGAATTTCACAGGAGGTTGCCAGGGCCATTCTTCGAAAAATTGCGCAAAAAGCCCAACTAAAATTTCAATAAAGATTCAAATTTTATATTAAAGACAGCAGTTGTTTTATAAGAAAACATTTGATTACTTTTTGTTTAATTGTATCTTAGTACAGATCAATTCCGATCAAGTAAAACTATTCATCATGGCAAAATGTACAATAAGTCCTTATGGGCATCCTTCGGGAAAAATTGGAAACATCGTTTATTATATGTTAAAAGGACAACCTGTGTGCCGACTTGTGGGTACGCCAGGAAAACCTAGCGTCAAACAAATGGCCAATCGCCAGGCAATGTCTGTGGTTATGCAATTCATCAAACCTATGACTGATTTCATCAATATCAGTTTTAAACGGGAGGCAGAAGGAAGCATCCGAAACCCACACAATCTGGCCATTTCCTATAATAAAAAACAGGCTTTAACTGGGGAATACCCCAATATTAAGGTAGATTATACCAAAGTGATACTCAGTAATGGGAGCCTTGAAATGGCAAAAAATCTGCAACTGATAAAAGGAAAAGAAGGCTTGAATTTAAGCTGGGATTCCAGTATTGGGGATAATGCTGCTCCAGACGATTCCCTAATGGTGTTGGTAAGCCACCCTACAAGAAAGAAAGCCAGTACTTACCTCAATGCAGCCAGAAGAACAGATGGCAGCTGTTTTCTTCCCCTGGACAAGGAATGGATGCTACAAGAACAGATGGAAGTTTATGTCTGTTTTAAATCTGCGAATGAAAAGTTAATTTCCAACAGTGCTTATGTCGGAAACCTCAATGGAGAGCCGGAAAGCAAGTCAGAAATAGCTGAAAAAGAAAATTATAAAGCAGTAAAAGCCCGTTTTGATCAGGTCGCAGCGGATTATGCGAAAAAAAGCACAGGGTATACTGATGGTGTCCTGGGATCCAAAGCTTTTCGGCAACTCAAAAAAGAATATGAGGTTCTAAAAGTTAAACTGGCACATCTACCGGGTAAACCCTCTTGAAAAACTTTCTGAAAATCCAATCAAGCCTCTAAAATTTGAGGAATCTGAGCAGTAAAAACGAAACAATAAACCTATAAACCAATTGGTTAGTGAAAAATATTTATCAAAATATTTGCGCAATCAAATGATTGCATATATATTTATACTATATTTTTCATTATGATCATTAGAAGAGATGTATTCCAGGCCATAGCCGATCCAACCCGCAGGCAAATTATTGAAAAAGTTGCCGGCGGGCCCATGAATCTAAATGCCATCGCTGAAAGCTTTGAAAGCAGTCGGCAGGCCATATCCAAGCACATTCAAATCCTAACCGAATGTGGCCTGATTGTGGTGACACAGAAAGGAAGAGAAAGGTATTGTGAGCTTCAATTGGAACAACTTGATGAAGTGAGCGATTGGGTTACCGCATCTAAGAAACAATGGCTACATCGATTTGAAAAACTTGACCATTATTTACAAGATTTAAAAACAAAAAACCAAGACGATGGAAATCAGTAAAAACAAAGAAAAGGAGTTGTTCATTACACATCTTTTTGATGCCCCGGTTGAAATGGTATTTCAGGCCTGGACAAATCCTGAGCAACTGACTAAATGGTATGCACCAGATGGTTGCAGCATCACTTACAAAAATCTTGAACTCAAAGAAAACGGGAGCTTTCATTCCTGTATCCATGACCCTGTCCATGGACCGTGTTGGGTTAAGGGCCAATATCTGGAAGTAAAATCACCGGAAAGACTGGTTTTCTCAATGACCTTGAGCAATGAAGCTGGCGATACCTTAGCGGCAACTGAGGCAGGAAAACCCGGAGACTGGCCTCTGGAAATTATCACGACGGTATCTTTTAGTCCTGTTGGAAAGCAAACCAAACTTACGCTTCATCAAAGTGTACCTGAAGCTTCGGCTAAAGAAAATGGTGCGTACCAAAGCTGGATCAAAATGTTCCATAAACTGGAAGTCCTGATCAGTCAATAACATCCCTATATATAAAAAACCGGGCTGGCCTTTGCCAGCCCGGTAAAAGGGAAATTGAAAACGAGAATTGATTTATTTAAGAAAAATCTTTCTTAGCGCGTTATTGTTGACATCGATGAAGTAGATATTGCCTTCAGTGTCCAGGATCATATCTCCCATATTGCCCACTTTGGCATCTGTAAATGCACCATCAAGTATTGCCCCTTGTGCAAACTTCACTAAAGTACTTACCTCTTTGGTTTGAAGATTCAGTTTACGAACTGCATTTGCTCCGGCATCGGCAATAATAAGGTTACCTAAACCATCAGCGGTCATCGATTTGATATTTAGGAACATGGCATTTCTGCCGATACCATCGGCATAGCCCCAGGTTCCACCAGCAATTGAATTGAGGTTTTGATTGGTTTTGAGGTCATACCCATCTACTGCAAAACCTTCGTAATACACTTTGTAAAGTATATTATTAAATACTGCCGGGCGAGCCTCATCCAGGAAAGATAAAAGATTAAGTTTGGTTCTTAAGCCCTCTTTATTGATTCTCCAACCCCCGTTAAATGAACCCAGTACATACAATATCCCCTGCTCATCAAATGATATTTTATTCACTGAACCAAGTCCGAATGCAAAATTGCTAACTTCTCCTTGCGGGCTGATTTTCCGAATATTTCCATTTCCTTCACTCAGGAACAAGTTCCCCTCATTGTCGATATCCATTCCGGGGTTGGTTCCAAAGGCGAACAGCGCATCAGCACCATTTCCATTTTTATTTCCGGATTGCCCCACTGGACTACCTGCAAATAAAGTCACCGTTCCATTGGGCGTAATTTTCTTAATGCGGTGATGTCCTACCTCCAACACAAATATATTACCCTGACGGTCTATCGCCAGACTACTGGTACGGCCATTATTGAGCGACAATGAAGTATTTCCGGGTCCACCTGCAATGGTCACAATTCCTGCCCGGTTAAAGTTCATTGGTGCAATCGCTTCTGCTCCATTGTTATTCACTTTAAGCGGGCCTGTACTTAAACCAACTGGCGCTTTAACTACAATACTGGTTTCTGTAGCTGAAACAACCGTTCCCGGCAATCCGTTAAAGGTCACTATATTTTGGGTCGCATTAGGATTAAAGCCTGTTCCGTTAATGGTAATGACACTTCCGGCAAGCCCGTTTTCTGGACTTAACTTGTTGATTCCTAAAGCCTGGTCTTTAAATTCCGGACCTGTCACGACCTGTTCATTCACACTAAGGCTGATTTTACCATTTCCGGTATTTCCTGGAAGCAGTAATGTTATTTTAGATCCTGTGACAGAACTTAAGGCCAGCACTTTTCCATTAATGGTTACTTTGTTCTCTTCTGTTATGGCACTAAAGTTTGTACCTGTGATGGTCATGACTGAGCCAGCCGGACCACTTAAAGGTGTAACTCCTACAATAGTTGGAGGAGGTACTACGGTAAACACCGGACCTGTAATTTTTTGCTGGTTAATGGTCACCGATAAAGGACCTGTTTTCACTTCTTCAGGTGCTACAACCACCAGATAACCAGCTGTTGCTTCTTTTACCAATGCCGCTTTACCATTGAAATCTACATAATTGCCTTCGGCTATTTCTTCGAAGCCTTCCCCAGAAATACGCACCAGCGTTCCCTTTCCACCGGTTAAAGGTCTGATGCCCGAAATCGCCTGATATTTGAAGGTTTGTCCGCTGGCCTCTTTTCCATCTACTTTCACTTTGACGGTACCTGTCCCTACTGCTTCAGGCACTTCTACGACTAATAAAGTATCAGAGGCACTCACCACTAAACTGACTTTATTGTTGATAAAAACTTCTGCCGGACCGGCTACACTGCTAAATCCTGCGCCGGATATTCGAATATGTGCTCCTGCAGCACCATTGGCCGGACTAATGTGCTGCAGGCTCAAATTCTGAAAGGTATAGGTGCCAATCTTCAACGTTTCACCATTCATCTTCAACAGCAGCTCACCAGTACTTCCTTTTAAAGGTGCCCGCAATACCACTGCAGTAGCAGTTGCGCTAACCACATCGGCAGCTGTTCCTGCAAAAGTGGCGCTGATTTCAGCTAAATTACCAGAAAAACCGGTTCCTTCGATGGTCACCAGCGTCCCCTGATTCCCACTATTAGGATAATAATCGGTTACTTTCAGTGGTATTTTAGCCACTTCTACCTTATCCTTTTTACAGGCTGTAATTGTCAGCAGTAATAAACTGAAGACAATTGGGTAAACTTTTAGTTTAGCCAGACCTTTTTTTATGCTGTTATTTAAATGTTGCTTCATCATCATTTATTAAAAAGTATACCTTAAACCAAACTGCACCTGACTTCTTGATCCATAATAATCAATACTATATGGCTTTCCTGGCGCATTAAATTCATACAATGGATATCCTCCCGCATTTTGGGAAGCTGGGAATAGCACTGGTGTTAAGCCAACACTTGAGGTAGAGTTGAAAGTATTTGGCGAGAAATATTGAATGCCCCAGTTTTTGCTGATCAGGTTAGTAAGGTTCATCACATCGGCAGTCAGCGTAATGAATTGCTTTTTATCTGCAGCCACAAACAAATCATGAGAAATGTGAAGATCGGCCTGAATATTCCATGGCGTACGCCCTTTATTTCTTTCGGTAAACTGTCCTCTTCTACTGCTCAGGTATTCATCTGCATCCACAAAGGCGTTAAACTGATCTGCCTGCTGAACTGCTGTAATGGTATTCCCGGCAAGGATTCTATCCTGAAAGTAGTGGATGGCTTCCCCAGGCTCCGGGATAAAAGCCAAGCTCAGCTGTTGGGGTAGGCCCTGGATACTGTTATTTACGATTCCATAGGTAAATGGACTCCCCGATTGTGCACTAAAAAATAAAGAAATGTTTGTTTTACCAGCATTTCGCCAGTCTTTCAGATAACTAATGGTACTCACAATTCGGTGTCTGATGTCAAAATTGCTATTGGCCAGACCTGGATTATTAGGAACCAGCGACTGGTTTAACTGCCAGTTGGACTCCATAGAGTTACGCACACCATTTGACAAATCTTTCGACTGACCGTAAGTATACGCCACTGAAGCTTGCAAAACTGTTGCGATGTTTTTGCTGATCGTTCCAGTGAGACTATAACGATATCCTTTGCTGGTATTACTCAAAAGATAAGTATTTGAGAAACGAGGATCTACTGTACCACTGTAAACAGGTTGCTGGCGTTGCTTGTCATAAGCATAATACACCGGATTGTCCTGTACATTGAGTTGCTGAAACAATACATCCTTTACATTTTTAGTATAGATGGCTTCCAGACTGAATTTCCATTGATCAGCTGTACTGTAATCCATCCCAAAGCTCGTTCTCCATACCTGAGGCATCACGAAACCATTGTCAATTAGATCAATTTGTGTTTTACCACTATTCGGGTTATTGATCACTGCCCCATTTTGCTGGATGAAATCGGCAATTCCATTTGGTCCGCCAGCTAATGGGTTGCTGCCTGGTACAAATGGTTTCTGATCTGCTTTCTGGTCGAAGCCACCAAAGCGATCACCGGTGTTATAAAAAGCATAAGCCAGCCATGCCATTGGGATTCTACCTGTAAACAAACCGCTACCACCGCGTAAGATCAAAGATTGATCGCCCATCCAATCGTAGCGGAAACCTACTCTTGGGGAAAGCTGGACTTTATTCAGGAAATGATTGGTAATGCGTCTTAAAGGGGTATAAGTATAAGTAGTTCCAAAATAGGGATCTTCCAGTGCTGTTCTTGTTTTATCGCTTAGTTCTGGTCTTTCCGGCAAATAAGTCATATCGGCACGAAGTCCAGGAATCACTTTTAACTTATCAGAAACGCGGATTTCATCCTGAAAATATGCACTATAAAGATTTACATTAAACTTTGCTGAAGGATGATGGAGCAGGTAATCCCGGTTATTATTTTCATATCCGTAAGCCCCACGAACACGGTAAGGGTTATTATTTAAGTAATCTTCAATGCTTAAATAATCGACTCTACCATTCCAGGCATTTACAAAGCCGTAACTGATGTTGTAAAATTCGTTGTGCGTACCAAAAGTCAGCGTGTGTTTCCCTAAATTCCAGTTTAGATTACCGGTCAGTTCCAGTGTCCGCTGTTTCATATTGAAGATACTCGCTTCACGGTCGGTACCTAAATATATGGTCGTTCCTGGCGTCCTTCCTGCAATTTGTACTTGTGGTAAACCCGGATCACTCAATGGATCTCTGGAGTCATTGACCATCGTATAACCAGCCAATAAGTTTCCTGAAAGTTGATTATTGAACCTGCTTTTCAACTCAGCAACTGTAGAACTTTGGTTATTTTTCTGCAAAAAGCCCATGCTGCTGAATCTGAAATCCTGCTGGTCCCGATCCATATGCGTGGCTTCGGAGATGATGGTATTGTTGCGAATGGCCAACTGGTGCTGATCGTTGATGTTCCAGTCAAGCCGGTTAAAGAATTTATGTGATTTTGAATAGGTATTGAATTGTCCTGCTGTACCTGCCTGGACAAAATTTGCTTCGCTAATCGCTTTGGCATCGCTGGCACTTAGGATATTCGCTGTTTCCGGGGAACCGGCCAATAGCTGGGATGGATCTCTCCTTTTGGTGATTTCCTCGTTACTAAAGAAGAAGAGCTTGTTTTTAATGATGGGAAATCCAATGCGAAAGCCGGTTTGGTAATCATAGAAATCTTTGTTCATTTTACCCAGACTACCCACTTTATCCTTACCGGTTAAAGTCGCATTCCGGCCGAAGCCATAAACAGAACCGTTCAGTGTATTTGTACCGCTGCGCGTCACGGCATTAACCGAACCGCCGGTAAAGTTCCCTATTTTCACATCATAAGGGGCTAAATAAACCTGCATATCTTCGATCGCATCCAGAGATACAGGATTTGTTCTGGTAGAACTTCCTGCCATTCCTGATGTACCTGATTGTCCTCCTAAAGAAGGACTAAATCCGATGGCATCATTATTAATGGCACCATCAATAGTGACGTTATTGTATCGAAAATTACTCCCTCCGAAGCTATTGTCTTTACTGGATTGCGGCACTAACCTGGTCACATCAGTAATACTTCTGGACACAGTGGGCATATTTTTGAGCTGCTCGGCACTGATGTTTTTTCCTGCGCCATAAGTACTGGCCTGTGCAGCTCTTTTTGTGGCCTGTATGCTCACTTCTCCGAGTTGTTGTACCTGATCTGCTAATGCAAAATTCAGAAGTATAGCTGAACCCAGGCGAATGGTAATGGCTTCTTTCCTATCGGTTTTCATACTGATCATGAGAGCTTCCACACTATAAGGCCCTCCAATCCTAAGGTTAGGCAGGTAATAACGTCCTTTAGCATCAGCGGAAGTTGCATATCTGGTTCCGGAAGGCTGATGAATGGCCACTACTGATGCTCCTGGTAAAGGTGCTCCAGCGGCATCATAGACCGTCCCGTTAAGGGTTCCGCTCGTTTCCTGTCCCAAGACTGCGAAAGGAAGCATCAGCAGCAGGAACATACTTATCTTTTTGAATATTTTATATAAAATCATTTCTGAATTCTTAATTGTTAAATTACTGGGTAATCTTCAATACGCCATTAATGGTATGCAGTACCCCATTTCCCGTCAGCACGTCTTTTTTTGTCAGCGTAATCATGGCAGTATTTCCGGTTCCTTTTAATTGAATTCCACTGAAGTTTCCCGAAACGGCAGGATCTGGAATCAATTGCAACTGGACAGAGTTTCCATCTAACATGGCTTGTTCGCTTTTTCCTGTAGCACCAGTGCTCAATATATAATCGTATACAAAGCGACGGTCGCTTAAAACATGGTACTTCAGCAGGGCTGCAAGCGCAGCAGGATCTGCATTGTTAATTTCTTCCAGCGAAGAAAGTCCATACTGGCTCATGGCGTTATTATCGGCTGCAAAAATGGTGTATGGCCCTTTGCCATTCAGCAATGTTGTTAATCCTGCTCTTTGAATAGCCTGATAAAAAAGGCTCAGGTTCCTGTCGGAAGCCATAGATTCCAGAATCAGCTCATGGCTATAGGGTTCCAGCAGCTGATTCACTACCTGGATCAAGCCATTGGACGCTTTAATATTTTGCGCCAGCACCCGGGATCCATTCACAGTCAGGATGGTATCTGGTCCTTTTACCCAATGGGTTACAAATATTTTCCCTCCATTAGCAGAACGGATTTCCTGGTTAAAAAGAAAGGGCAGTTTATTCAGTTCATACCTTCCATTTAGCACATGGTAATTCATGATGGCAGAGATTCTGGCAGGATCAGCACTAAGAATAGCCACCGGATCCGCGAAGCCTGCTTTCTTAAAGGCATCATCTGAGGCTGCGATCACCGTGAAAGGCCCATTCTCCTGTAGCTGTGATTTTAAGCCGCTGCGGACCAATCCGGTATTGAAAATAGAAAGGTTAAAGTTATCGGCAATTACCGCAGCAATCTTATTGTTATCCTGGCCGGTAATGGTCTTATCCTCCTTCTTACAACTGGTCAATGAAATGCTCATTGCCAGCAGTGGTAAAAGGAAATATTTAATATTTTTCATTGTGTTTAATTTAGGTCTAAATGTTATTCCCGGCATTACAATTTGAATCCCCTGGGCAGAATGAGTCGGTCTACAATGTGAACTGGCCCCATCAGCGTATTGATGTCTCCTTCAATAATTTTTGCTGGCGGATAATCTGATCCTTTAACTTTTACGGTCACCTGCCCAGCTTCCTTACCAAAATCCAGCGGCATAATGTAAGGCGATACAAATGAGGTAAAACCAGCGGTAACCAGGGTATAATCTGACAGCAACACATTATTGAGGTCGTTCGTATAAAAATTACTGATGTTCTTTACTCCTCCACCGTAACTTGGATCATAGGGTGCAAAGCTGGTTCCCCAGCGATGATAACCAATTAGCGTATCTGTGGCAAAACCTCCTTTAACAGAATAGGTATCCCAATCGACATAGGGCAATGGATTCCTGTTGTTGAGTTCCATGAGCTCATCTACGGTTTCAAAACCTGCCTGATGGAAAGCATCATCTGTGATCGCAAAAATGGAACTGAAAGTGATGTTGTAATAACCAATATCGGCGACCACCATTCCATCTTTGAAGTTCCGTTGAATGATGTAAGAAGTCAGTTCCTGGTACCAGGCATCAGCCCGTTCATTCAGTTCCAGATACATACCAAAACGCCCGTCTTCCTCCAATACCTGAAGAATGGTTTTTCGGGGTTGATGTAAAACCTTATTAATCGGCCATAAAACTCCATTTTTTGTTTGGGTAGGTGTAAATTCTCCTGCAGCCTTACCATTGATAAAAAGCGATTTTCCAGCTAATTTGAGCGCCTGGATATAGAAATAAGGATCAAAAAGGGAAGCACCGGAGATCACTGGCTTTACCTTGAGAAAAGAATTCTGCAGCAAGCTTTTTGCCATAAAATTATCTTCCCGACCGATGAAATCATCCGGATTATAGTTCCCGGTTAGCACATGGTACAAAAGAATACTATCCAGCAAAGCTGGTTCAGTCTGTTTGATTTTTTCCAGCGTCAGGCCATCAGCAATAAAGGCTTCATCGGTAGGCACCAAAACGGTAAATGGTGTTTTGTCGTTTTTTTCCTTCAGGATTTTATCCAGGTTACTCCGTTCCCATGCTGCTTTAAAAATAGTATAGGGACTAGCGGTAATCGCTTGTTTCAGACTGGTATTAATTTCGGAGTAAGGGACCTTTTCGCCTTCTGGCTCTGGCATAAATTCTTCTTTCCTGCAGGATGCTAATAAAACAAGGAGGAAGCAAAGTGTCAGTATATGGTTCAGTTTCATCTGTATCATCTTTAGATATATCAATTTTTTAAGGCTTGTTCGGGCATTAACAATAAACCCTGGGCATCGTGTACAATTCCGTTATTGCAGAGGTTATCCGTTAAGCCAGGAACTGGTAATTGAATTACCCCGTATTGATCATAAGGATATTGTTCTGCGGTTCTGAGCCCAACCGTTCCTGTGACCGCCTTGGTATAGAAATTACTTACTGTAGATAAACTGATTACCCAATTGTCTCCATCAACTTTTCTTACCATGAACTGTTCTTTATTATTGACTTTGAAAACCTCAAAATCCGAGAGAAAAAAGTGTTTCTTCTCCAATACATAGGCACCAAACAGGCGGGAACCATAATATTCCTGAGGATTCATAGCCTGTATGCTGGCTTCGGTGATTTCTGCCGCTTCAAAGAATTCGTTTCTAATGGCAAATACAGTGTATGGTCCAGAGCTTGCAAGCTTATCCCAAAGACCAAACTTCTTTAATCCAGCCACAAAAATGCGGTACTGAGGCCTTTTAACCAGCCAATCCTGCACCGTACTTTTCGGATTATTCTTCATCACTTTATTGAGCATATGCAAAGTCCCATTGGCCAAAGGCACATCTTTTTTAATGACAGTGGAACCGTCGAAATACAGGTCGTTGGTAGGAAAGTCGCTGTTTCCAACCGCATATCCCGCCATTGATGCAAACACTTCCGTGCCAGCCATGGTCAGGTAACGTACATCTACACCATTGTGTGGCACATCATCAAATAGCAATCTTTCATTGAGGATATGGCGTTCCACCAATCCTTTTAAACTGTCCGGATTCATTTTATCCAGGTCTGAAGGACGCTGAATGCCAACCGCCTTAAATGCTTCGTCGTTGGGCACCAATAAGGTAAATGGTCCAGTTGTTTTTAACTTTTCAAGCAGTCCGGATTTCTCTACTGCGGCATAGAAAAGTGTCATTTCATAGTTGTTTTTTATGAAATCCGCCGCCGTTCTAAAATTTTCATTCTCCTTTTCAATTTCCAGGTCATCGTGTTTACAAGACTGGAAAACCATTAGCAAAACCGGAATCAGGAGCAGTATAATTTTTATATATTTTCGAGTGTTCATGGATTTGTTTAATAAATAGGTGCTGGATATTTCCGCTGAATGGTAGTCAGATACACATTACCATTGACGATTTCTATGGTATTTACCGTAGCAAAAGACCGGGGGTTGTATTTACCGGAATGGATATTGACAATCATATTTGGGAGTTGAGCCGCATTATCATTCCCTTGTAAATGTGATTTTCCGTCCCTCATGCAGTTGATGGGTGCCCAGTTTTGATCCGTATCCATATTGAAGGATTCATAAGGATTATTTTCCGGATTCATACCCAGCGCCATTAAGTCAAAACGTTGCCAGATATTGGTATAAATGCCATCGGATTTTGGATCTGCAAAAAGCGGGAAACTGTAGTACTTACTCACTTCCAGCACTTCAGAATTTCGGGTTAACCTACCCATAAACTTACTGGTACGGCCGTAAACCGGCTTGAGCATGTTGAGGTCGCTCGTATATAAAGAACTGAAAATGTTCATATTTTCTCTGATGCCGAACCTTAGGGCTCCCGATTTTTCATAACCGGTTTTTACAGCATCATCTGCTTGTTCAAAACCTTTAGCAGACATATTGTAGAAATTAACATAGACCAGTGAATCCGATAAAGAGAGCTTTTGAAAATTCTCCTTTCTCAGGTATATCCCGTTTTTCTTGGTGTCGAAATTCTTCTGTAAGACATGAAGGGTATAGATTTCTTTGGAATCCAGCACCATAGTGGTGTCTATAAGGACATTCTTTTTTAATTTACTATCCAGATTAAAGAAAGGGACGTTGTTTACAGGCCTGAACATAAATACGACACGATGTTTACCCGAAGGAATCTGTGCCCAGCTGCTCAGGTCGAAACCATTTAAAACCGGGCCTACCAATACATTTTCCTTACCTGGATATTCCGGATTTTTATACGACAGGTTACTACCTACATGCGAAGGATATGGTGGTGCATAAGGTTCCCTCTGGTCAAGAAAATCTCCGGTAATCGCCGCTTTTACCGGCATCCCATCTGCATCCATTTCTGGATCGATCAGCATGGTTAAAAAAGGGACAGCTTCATCTTTATTGTTCAGTCCGATCGCATAATTCAGGTTATTGAACACCCTTAAATAGGCAGGGTCTTCTATTTTTGCGTAATCTACTTTACTACATCCGCAAAGGAACAGCAGGAGGATGGCAGCGCAGTATAAAAAAGGTTGTAATCTTAATTTTGGCATAAGAAGGGCTATTTACTGTGTTTGACAATGATCATTCTGGCATTTCCAGTAGAATTTTCTGAAGATTTTGTATTTCCTATGAGTGCGATGGTGTAAAACCCAGGTTCATGATTGGGCAGTTCTCCTCGAACATAGAGTTCTGGTCTGGCGATCAGGTCTCTTCCACTGAGTATAGGAATGTCACTGGCCCAGGTTCCTGGAACTACATTAGGCAAGGAGCGAAAAGCCATAATCTGATAGGGTTTAGCCTCTGTATAGGGTCTTACATAGGGATATTCCACAGGTACTACACCTGGTCTCAGGTTATTTACTGCAGTAGTGTTGAAACCAAATACACTTGGAAATGCCTGGGCATTATTGGTGGTTAATGTCAGGTAAGGCATATTCGGGCAAAGGTTCAGGAAACGGATGGCAAAAGGAAAATCCTGTTTCCTTCTCAGATAGGAGGCATCATCTGTCGCAGGATCTACATAAACACCACTCAAATCATTCGCCACAGTGGCAATACTGGCTTTTCCATTTACATCAGGATATACCCAGAAAGTATGATTGGTATTCGCGTCCAGTTTAAAAGTACTTGTGGCAATTACTGCTCCTGCAGCATTTTTTGCTTCCACCTGATAATTTCCAATCAACAAACGTTCCTCTTCTGTATGTGCGGAATAGTCTATCGCTTTATCCAGAACCTTCCCGTTTAGACTGATTTGCAAGCCATTAATTCCGGGCATAGCATTTACGGCCTGTAATCTTCCATAGCTCAGGTTTACCGGATCAGCGATGTCGTTAATGATCCTGAATCCATTCTGAAACCCGGTTACTGTTTCTCCAGGATTTCCACTTAAATAAGGAATGGTAAATAAACGGGCAGCAATTACAATGGTATAAACGCCACCAGGCGCATAAGTTTTAATTGGCGCATAGGTTAGCGTGGTACCAAAAATGGTTGAAGTTGCGGCATTCAACACATCAGGTCCTACTCCTGGAACCTGGATCCCGTGTTGGTTGAGTACCTTGAACTGAACGGTGCCATAAGGAACCTCTATATATTCCGAATACTGACCAGGTTGAATGTTATTGGTTTTTGAACTTACCGCTGTTCCATCTGCCCAGGTCAGGCTCATTGGTCCCAATAGGTTTTCCATACTTTGGCTGGGAAGCACAGTAGCTGCAAGGTTCAGTATCCTGATTTTAAAACTGGATGGATTTACAGGACCTGCCACGGACCTTGGCACTTTAACGAAATCTGGCTGACCGCTTACCTCAAAATCCTTGGTTGGCAGCAGGTAATAATCCAGGGCTTCCTTGATTTCTTCCTGAACATCAAGGATTAATGGTTTACCTTCCATAGCATAACTTCTTGTTTCCAGCAGTATTTTTGCTGCACCATTATTTAAAAGCTGCTGAGGGATAGACCAGGTAGTACCTAATCTTCCATTATCCGGGAAGAAGAGTGTACCCGGATATTTACCTGCCAATGGATCATTCACCCCCCTAACCACATAATTGGTCAGCGTATCTCCATTTACCTGTACCTGATTATAACCTGCAAGGTTTACAATTCTTAGAGAAGAGCTCTTTCGAGTATCAGTTACTGCCCGGTTATCGTATTCAAAATCTGTTTTCTCCTTTTTACAGGCCATAGTAGCAAATAGCAGGAAAAACAGGCTGTATTTTTTCAATTCTTTCATTGTTAAAACAAATTATAAGTGAATCCCATCATAAATTCGCTACCTCTTTTATAGCTCCGGTTCAGGTATTCATTGCCATACCAGGTACCACCGGTTCCAGGATTGGCATACACCGTTTTGATGGATGGATTAAGGAGATTTTTCATATACCCTTTGAAAGTGACGTGTTTGAGTACGCGCTGACTGAACACAAAATCCAGAAAAGGTACAGGTCGGGTATATAAATCCGGCTCTCCGGTCAGGTTGATCTGCACCAACCTTTCTCCTACCATATTGAAAGTGCCGGTAAGGCTGGTTCCTGAGCGCTTGTTATTATAATTCAACCAGCCATTCAAAGAGTAAGGTGCCTGTTCAAACAAAGGGCTGTTTTTTGGCGTATGTCTATCCAGGGAACGATTGGCTTCCAGTCGTTCTGCAGATTTCCTGATCTCACTTTGTGCGAGTAATAAGTTGGAACCGATGAAGAAGTTCTTGAGTGGATCCCAGATTAAGCCCAGGTCTTTTACAATTTCCAGCTCCAATCCCCATACTTTACCAATATTCGGATCATTTTCAAACCTGATGGTTGGGTACTCTGGATAAGTTGCTGCCAATCCACCGGTTTGAAGACTGAATACTTTGTACAACTGGTTTTCAATACGCTTACCAAACAAGGAAACTGCGATCACCTCTCCATTATTCGGGAAATATTCCCATCTGAAATCCAGATTCTGCGTATGTTGATTGATCAAATTTGGATTACCAACTACCAGCCCCATCTGGAAAGCATCAAACTCAAATACATTGGTAATTTCTCTGAGTTCCGGTCTGGCCAGGGTAGTGTTATAACCTGCCCTGAAATTCATTTTGTTATGCAGGTTATAGGTGGCATTTAGAGAATAGTATGGTTTGTAGCCTACTTTGTAAACGGAATTCGGACTGGTCAGCGACAATGGAATTCTTGTTCCTCCAGCTCCTGGTGCAGTTAAAGCGGGATCCAGGAATACACCAGAAGTATCTACTGCAGATTGGATATTGGTAGATTCAAAACGTACACCACCAGTTAATCTTAAATCTTTGGTAACTTTTAGGTCAACCATCGCATAAGCAGCCTTGGTTTCAAAGAATCCGGTGTAGTTGTTGGGCGACTTCTGACTATTGTACAAAAAACCGCCAACTGGTGGCGCTCCTTCTCCAGTACCTCCTGCCATTGGCCGGATTCCAATGACTTCTGAACTCACCAGTCGATCTAAATTACCTTCCACACGATAGAGTGGCAAAGAACCCATAGAAGAAAAATTCGAACCAGGTAGGAAAAGTACGTTCTCCATAAAATTACGATCACGGTTCAGGTAATTGAATCCTGTTTTGAACTCCTGTTTTTCTCCAAAAAGTTTAAAAGGAATACTCAGATCTGCTTTGTAATTGTAATTCGTTTCATCCAGATTGCGGTAACGTCTTCCGTTCGGTTCAGCCTGGATGATGCCATAGGCACCAAATCCGTTCACATATCCAGAAGAAAGCGCATACAAATGATCTGTATACACATATTCTCCATTGGAATTAGCCGGATCTGTAGAGGGTTTTGTATAATAAGCACCTCCTCTTGGCCTATAATCCGCCAGTGTTACAAAACGGTAATCCGGATCATTTTGTCCGGCTTTTGAACTGGCCACATTATAACTCAAAACCGGGCTGTATTCTCCTTTCAGAAATTTATGTTCTCCCTGAAGATTGAAGGTATTCAGCGTACGGTAGGACTGTTTTAAAGAATAAATGGTACTATTTACCTCCCCAGGTAAGCCGGTATACTCATATCTGCCAAACATATTAGTGGCTTGTGTTTCTCCACCCCAACTGCCCAGGTACTGTACACTGATCTCATGTTGCGGATTGAAACGGTAGGTTAAACCTAATAAGGTTCCATAGTTCAGCGTTTCTATACCCGTATTTTCTTTATAGGTCTGGTACTTACCCATAAACAAACTGTTTGGCGTGATGTAGTTGGGGATATTCCTGGGGCTGCTGACTTGCGGATTTCCGGTGACTACCCCCTGGTAAATACTATATTGCTGAATGTCTCCCCCCGAAATATCTGTAGTCCGACGGTAGTAATTTGCCCCTGCAATGACACCCAGTTTGTGCTTTTTAAACAGGGTATAACTGTTTCCAAAAGTTGCAGAATACAATTGGTTGAGTGGTGATTGTTTGTAGCCAGTGGTCAGGACAGGATCGAAACCTTGCATAATGCGATTGATTCTATTCACTTCCTGCCTCATTTCCGGACTGTAACCGCTATTGGCAATCATGTTCTGAATCTGAGGCAAGCCTCCTTTATACTGTTTAGCGAGGTTTAGAAAGTCCTGGGAAAGATTTTTCTTGTTGATTTTCTCAGCCAAAAAGCCCATATCGCTATTGTAAAAACTATTGTGCTGGCCACCGATACCTATATTGGAATTGAATCCAGACTGGATGACCATATCGAAGACCATGCTATCAGGAACAGATTTTGTTTTCAGCTCCACAATCCCCGCAGCAGCATCTGCTGGTTTATCAGGGGTTACGGTTTTGTAAATCGTGATGTTGTCTAACAGGGAAGCCGGGACCAGATCCAAGGGAATCGAACTCCGATCCGGATCAGAAGAGGCTAAACGAACGCCATTCAACTGTCCGATCACACTTCTATCCCCTAAACCACGAATGGCTACGTATTTATCATCGGTGATGGTCACGCCGGAAACCCGCTGTAAAGCCTGGGTAGTGGTAATACTTCCGGTACGCTCCATTTGTACGGCAGAAATACCATCCTGAACGATGGCTGATTTTTTTCGTTCATTCAGAACTGCGGCTTCGGTATTCGCTTTTCTTCTGGCCTGAACAGTTACTTCGCTCAGCTGTGTAGAAGAAGCGGAAAGACTGATAAATAATGCTTTAGTTTGTGCATCTACTTTCATTTCCCTCGACTGATACCCCATATAAGAGATCACTAGAATCCCTCCATTTTCGGGAATACTGATCCGAAAGGCTCCATTTACATCTGAAGAAACTGCATTATTAGTCCCTTTTAATTTGATACTTACCCCAATTAAGGTTTCCTTGCTTTTCTGATCGCTGATGGTTCCGGTAATGATAATCGGGACAGGTTTACTATCCACTACAACATATCCTTCGACCAGTTTAAATTGCAAATCTGTATTGGCAAGCAGTTTATTGATGGCTTCTCTGACACTGATCTGATTGGCTACCAGACTGACTGGTTTTTTTACCTTTTGCATGGATTGCTCCCTCAGTGAGAAACGGATATTCCCTTCCTTACCGATGGCAGACAGCCCCTGTGCCAGTGTCACCTTTTCTAGTCGCAGGCTTATTTTATGATCAAGATCCTGACTCTTTACATTGCTGGCCAACAAGACACTTATAAAAGTAAGCTGAACCGCAATGAGGATAAAAGAGCATTTCATAATAAATCGAATTGAAGGATATAGTTTTAATCCTTTTTGCATATTTTTGAACATTACTGGTTAATTCGCTGCGAGGCGATGATCTGTGAAAAATTCCGTCACTGTTTACAGCGGCGGGTTGATTTAAACCGTTAGGACGTCGAAATCATACGGTTTATAGACATTAAATTCGTTCCCTGCTCTTCAGAGTAGGGAATGTTTTTTTGTAGACAATCTTACATAGCTATCCTTTCCTGCTTTTTTGTTTTAATAAATCTGTACTTTCCTTGTATTTTCGTCAATGCGATAATTGAAATGACCGGTTGCCGCCAGTACTTTCATGATTTTATGAAGTGGAACATCCGCTTTTAAAGTCACCGAGATCTTTTCCTTTTCTTTTGTTTTATTTTCAAAACTGAAGCTCACATTGTACCAGCGTTCTAAGGTGCTGCTGATTTCTTTGAGCGATTGCTGATGAAAGCTAAGCCGGGCATCCTTCCAGGAATTGATTTCTTCTGGGGAAACCTGGCCGTTGTTTACTTTACCCTGATGGTAGCTGATGGTTTGTCCGGGGCTTAGGAGGGCCAATTGCTCCATTTCCTTTCCTTCATATTGATCCACCCTAACCTTTCCGGTAGCCACTGCTACAATTAATGCCTGGTTCCTGAAAGCTTCAATCTTAAATGAAGTACCCAGCACCCGTGTTTGAATTGTGCCAGTCTGTACAATAAATGGTTGATTTGGATTGCGGTTAACCTCGAAGAAAGCCTCTCCTTCCAATTTTACCGTTCTGGATTTGCTTGTAAATTGCTCAGGAAAAATCAGCTTACTTGCTGCACCAAGAAAAACACGGGATCCATCTGGCAAAACCACTTTAGAACGTTGTCCTTTTGCATTGTTCAGTTCACGCATAGCAACCTGCTCCTTTACCAGAGTTTTTTTTGAAGGAAGAATTTGGTAGATGCCCAGGCCCAGGATCATCAATGCCAACACCGCGGCGTAACGGAAATAGCCAGGTCTAAGGATTGATTTATGAATCGATTCCTGAACGGCTTTGCGCTCTAATGCCTCAGCTTCATTCGTTTCCAGCTTTTGATAGAATTTATGTAATTGCAGGTCTATTTCATTAGATGAGTGTCCGCCCTCTTCCGAAAAGCCTGTCCATTTTTCAGAAAGCACTTGATCAAATAGTTCCGATGCCTCAGGCAATGACATCAGTATTTTCAATTCTTCTAACTCTTTCCCTGTACATTCCTGCTGGATGTATTTTCTGATCAGGTGTTTATTTTTGTATGCTTGGTCCATTCTTGTTGTCCTTCAACTACGATAACACGCTTATTGAAGGACACCACCTATCAAAAGGAAAAAAAACTAAATGATTTTAAAAGGGTGATATATCCCATTTGAGACAAGTAGTCTTACTCAATTATTATTAATAAATGAGGATAGCCCTACACGAGGATTAGGGATTTCAAGGACTGTGATCGTAATTTTAACAAACCATGAGGATATACACAAATTATCTGATTATCAGTATTGTGATAAAAATCAGCGTAAGGTCTGCATGCTCTTTCAGCTGTTGCCGGAAGAAATGAAGAGAAGCCACCATATAGTTTTCTACAGTATTTACAGAAAGGTCCATATCCCTGGCAATCTCTGCGTAGGTCATATTTTCTTCTCTACTCATTTGATAGACCTTTCTTCGCTGAGGACTCAGCTCGTTTAACTTTTGCTGATACATATGATCCAATTCCTTACACTGCAGTTCATGGTCGGCCGGGCGGGATGCTGGAATTCCTGTTTCAGTGATTTGCTCCAGGGGTATAGTACTCAGGATTTTTTTTCTATAATGATTGTATATGGCGTTTTTGATGGAACGATAAAGGTAGCCCTTTAGGTCATTTACTATCGTTATCTCTCCTTTCTTTTTCCAAAGACCTAGCATTACATCCATCGTGAGCTCTTCTGCCACAGCTGCCTCTTTTACATTTTTTAAGGCATAGCCATATAAGGGACTATAGTAACGTTTGAACAATACGTTATAAGCCATCGTATTCCCCTGACTATACTTTTCCAATAAAATTTTATCCCCTAATGCGTTAAATGTTTTCGACATACTGATATGAAAGAAACTCTTCGGAGCAAAAATAGCAGGTACAACCCGAGGGTATATTAAGGGAATATTAACTTATAGAGAAGACTTTAAACTTCTGAAGCAAGAGGATCTTGAGCAGAGCAGGAGCGAACAGAAGCACTAACTAACATAGAATAACACAGTTACAAAACTCAAGCAAGGAGATCTATTTACATATAGACATCAGAGTATCTATATGTAAATGATCTTTAACATCAATAAATCTTTACATACAAATACCAATATATTTTAATATCAAAACACACTGATATTAAAATATATTGACATAAACACAGCTCCTTTACCGCAAAATTTTACTTAGTAAGGAGCTAATTCTGCTACAGAACTCCTGAATTAACCTGATATTTGTATTTAAGAAAAATACCTATACTAGCTATGCAGCACCTGAGCACCCAAACCTTTGTCAATGATTTTACAGCAGCTTTTGATGGAGACCAAAGCGGCGATCCGCAGCCTCGTCAAACTCCTGGAGTTTTATACAGCAAGGTTTTACCAAGCCCGGTAAGGGAGCCTAAATTATTGGCATGGACCGCAGATCTTGCTGCCGAACTGGGTATCAGTGACCCTGACCAAAACGACCTGAACATACTTGCTGGAAATGCGGTGAATCCAACGATGAAACCATATGCTGCTTGCTATGCCGGGCATCAGTTTGGAAACTGGGCAGGTCAATTGGGTGACGGCAGGGCAATTACCCTTGGCGAATGGCCAGTAGCTGATGGCAAATCATGGGAACTGCAATTAAAAGGAGCTGGTCTTACCCCCTATTCCCGCAGAGCGGATGGTAGAGCGGTACTAAGATCCTCGGTTAGGGAATACCTGATGAGTGAAGCCATGTATCATTTGGGTGTACCCACTACCAGGGCCTTAAGTCTGGTGGCAACAGGAGATGCGGTGAGAAGAGATATGTTTTATGATGGCCGCCCTGCAGATGAACCTGGAGCTATCGTGATGCGCACAGCACCAAGCTTTTTACGCTTTGGTAATTTCGAAATGTTATCTGCCAGAAAAGAATATGATCATTTACAGCAACTTGTGGACTGGACAATTGAGCGGTTCTATCCAGAGCTGACAGGAGCTGACAAAACCTTACAATGGTTTAAAAAGGTGATGGAAAACACGGCAACGATGGTAGTTGAATGGCTTAGAGTGGGTTTTGTGCATGGTGTAATGAATACCGACAATATGTCTATTCTTGGTTTAACCATCGATTACGGACCTTATTCTTTCTTAGATGCTTACGACCTGAACTTTAGTCCGAATACCACTGATCATCCCGGACTTCGTTATGCCTATGGCAAACAACATTCTGTAGCGTACTGGAACCTGACTTGCCTGGCCAATGCAATTTCACCTTTATTTGAAGATCCAAAACCCTTAATTAGTACTGTAGAAAGCTTTGGTCCTATCTTTTATGAAAAGTTCTACGCCATGAAGGCAGGTAAACTGGGTTTAGATCAGGTCACAGAAGAAGAGGTTCAGCTTATCGACAACATGGAAAACTTATTGGCTGCAATTCAACCAGATATGACGATTTTCTATCAATTATTAGCAGATTTACCAGAAGATTTAAATGATAGTACAGGAATTTACAATTATCTCCAGCCATCATTCTACCATGTTTTAACAACAGCTGAGCAAGACTTACTTTATAAAAATATACTTGCATATCAGCATCGTATTGCGAGAAACAAGATTTCAGGAACAGAATCCAGCGCTGTAATGAAAGCCAATAACCCAAGGTTCATCCTGAGGAACTTTCTATTATATGAAGCGATCCAGGAATTAGAGAAGGGCTCTGATCTGCTTTTCAAAAAACTTCAAAAAGCTTTACAAACTCCCTACAGCAGGGAGCATGATGAGTTTTTTGCCTTAAGACCACAATGGGCAAATGAACAGCCTGGTAGCGCTACCCTATCCTGTAGCTCTTAATATGCAAATACATTACAGCAATACACCTTGTTAAATAGGAACATACTTCATTAACTCATAGAGGGAAAAGAAATCCCTTTGATCTTTCTGAATAATTCTACCGCATAGATATCCGTCATTCCGGAAATAAAATCAAGTACACTTTGAATTTTCGAATAGGTATCTGTTTTCTGGGTTAAAAACTGTTTTGGAATCAATTCCACCAATTTCTTATGGTATTTTGATTGGTTTCCTAAATAAGCAGGGATGAATTCTTCCAGTAGACCAGCCATTACTTTATAACCTGCTACTTCAATCTGAACCACTGAAGCATAATTGTAAATCTTTTTATAGGAAACCTGTTCAATTTCTTTCATAATGGAGAGAAATGGTTGTTCTATGGCATCCATCAGACTTTGGTTAAAATCACCATTTAAAATGGTTTCCTGCTGCTCATAAAAGACATTGGAACATAAACCGATAAGTGTACTGATCGATTTCGCCCTCATCAGGGTAATTTTAGCATCGTCATCTTCTATTGTTGCTAAACGCGCAGGTAGTTTAGGATCATTACACAAGGGCATCAACAGGCTTTCCACTTCTTCATAAGAAAGGATTTTAAGTCGATGGGCATCTTCCAGATCAATGATATTGTAACAGATATCATCTGCAGCCTCTACCAGATAAACCAATGGATGACGCTTATATACCAGCGGTTCGTCCTGTACTTTGATCAGCTCCATTTCTGTAGCAATCTTTTCAAAACCGCTTTGTTCCGATTGAAAGAAGCCATATTTTTTCGTGAAGATATTCGCTTTGTTATGTCCGGCAAGAGCAGCACAAGGATATTTAGCAATCGCAGCTAAAGTGGCATAGGTCAACGCGAAACCTCCGGTACCTTTTCCAGCAAAAGGATGGGTCAGGATCCTCAATGCGTTTGCATTTCCTTCAAAGTTAATCAGGTCTTCCCATTGGGCTTTGCTTACCTGCTGCTGATAGGCTTTGCCATCACCATTCGTAAAATAATAAGAAATTGCAGATTCTCCGGAATGTCCAAAGGCCGGATTCCCCAAATCATGCGCCAAACAAGCAGAAGCTATAATGTTTCCAATTTCACATAACAGCGGACAATTTTCATCTACATTTGGATTTTGTTCTTTAAATCTGTTATAAAATATCGTTCCTAAAGAGCGGCCCACACTGGCTACTTCCAGACTATGCGTCAGGCGATTGTGCACAAACACACTGCCCGGTAATGGAAATACCTGAGTCTTGTTCTGCAGCCTTCGGAAGGGTGAAGAAAAAATAATACGGTCGTAATCTCTTTGAAATTCTGACCTGGCTTCTTTTTGATTTCCAGCAAACCTGTCTTCATTTCCCCAACGTTTTGCCGACAATAATTTTTCCCAATTCATATAATGGATTAAATAGTATGCGCTTTAGCATTAAACTTGATACAATGGTAAAGGTAACAATGGGCTGATTAATGGCTATATTTACGGTTAATTTTTTTGCTAATGACACACAAAACCAACCTTATTTTAGCTTTATTGCTTACCCTAACCCTTTCTTGCAAAACAAAAAAGACCATCGTCACGCCCCCTGCTCCAGTCGCACAAGGTAGCGACAAAGAACTTGATAAAATGAAAAAAGATTTGCCTGATGATCAGATTGAACGTACAGATGGTGGAATCAAGTTTACATTTAGTTCGGAAGTTTTATTCCCTACCAACTCTTCCTATCTGACAGAAGCAGCAAAAAAGAGAATTGCCAATGTTGCCAATGTCATCAAAGATGAGCAAGCGAATCACATCCGCGTAGAAGGACACTCTGATAAAACAGGAACTGCAACTTATAACCAGTGGTTATCAGAAAAACGTGCAGTATCTGTAAAAAACTTCCTGATTAGCCAGGGAATTGCTGCAAACCGAATCAAAACTTTCGGTTTTGGAGACACCAAACCGGTGGCCGACAATACGACAAAAGAAGGAAGATTACAAAACAGAAGAGTAGAAATTACCCTGTTAAAACCATAAGGTTCTATTGAACACCTGAACTCCTAGCGCCGGAGGATTCTCCTCCGGCTCCATGCTTTCCGATAAAAAGCTCTTTCTTATTCCCCTGAATACTTTAAGTTTACAACTTTGAATACTTAGTTTTCAATTTTCAAACGTTTTGTTAAAACATTTGGATTATTGAAAATATGTTTATAGTTTTAAAGTAAGGAACATGAGTAAGAAAGAACTGGTAAAACAAAAGATCGGAAGATCAGCCATGCAATGCTTTGCAAAATTCGGATTGGATAAGACCACACTTGATGATATTGCCCAGGCAGTTGGACTCAATAAAGCATCGCTATATTATTACTACAAGAACAAAGAAGACATATTCATTGAGGTAGCGCTGAAAGAAGGTGAAGATTTTATTAATTCTTTACAGGAAGCCACACTACTCAAAGAGGGGATTGAAAACCGAATTGCTTTTTATCTGGAATCCAGATTTAATTATTACAAGAATGTCCTGAATATGAACCGCGTTTCTGTGGATACGCTGAATAAAATCTTACCTCGTTTCTTTGAACTGTACAATGCCCTGATGAAGAGGGAGAAAATATTTGTAACCCAGTTACTGGGAAAAGCTGTTGAGGATGGAGAAGTGAATATGACGGATTTGGAAAACACGGCTTCCGTTTTGATCAATCTTACTGATGCTTTGAAACATAGTGTAGAGCAACAGGCCATTTTAAAGGGAGAAACGGAGATTGATTATACGCAGAGTCTCCAGGATATTCAATTTCTGGTTACGCTGATATTTAAAGGGATAAAAAATAGAACTGCTATAAACACATAGTTCATCAAGATTAGCGCTGATCAACATGGAAGTTCTATTTGAGTAAGGGTGCTTGCACCAGTTTACGTTGATTTTTTTTTAAGAGAACCAAAACCAACCAAATATGAACAAGATCATGTTACTCAGCGTGATGCTTTATTTCTTTATGCCCAATTCCATATGGGCACAAAGCCTGATCAAGGGAAGCATTAAAAACAATGTGACAAAAGAACCCGCTTATGCGGTTTCTGTACGCATCAAAAACGGTACAGAAGGGACGTATACTGATGACCGCGGAAGGTTTCAACTGAAAACTTCCAAAAAACTACCCCTTACCCTACTCATTTCTTCAATTGGTTTTGAACCCAAAGAGGTCACCGTTCAAAGTTTCTCTGAAAATCTGGATATTAGTATTGAACCGGCATCTATGCTTGGACAGGAGGTAGTCGTTTCTGCCAGTCGAACGGTACAAAAGAAGCTGGCCTCCCCGGTCACAATTGAGCAAATCAGTACAAAAGATATTGTCAACTCTCCACAACTAAACTACATGGATATGATCCAGGGCCTTAAAGGTGTGGATGTAACCGTATCCAGTATCGGTTTTACCAGTATTTCCACAAGAGGTTTCAATACCAGTGGTAATACCAATTTTACGCAGATTGTAGATGGAATGGACAATCAGGCACCTGGCCTGAATTTCCCCCTAGGCTCCGCCATCAGTTTAACACAACTGGACGTAGATAACATAGAGGTTCTTTCCGGTGCTTCTTCTGCCCTATATGGCTCAAGAGGATTAAATGGTACAATGGTTATGACTGGCAAAAATCCTTTTAAATATCAGGGTTTAAGTGTGCTGGTGACCCAAGGTGTGAACCATGTAAACAATAAACACCATAATGATCCTGTACCTGCTTCTCCTTATTACGACTGGACAATTCGTTATGCAAAGAAAGTAAATGAAAAGTTCGCCTTTAAAGTAAATGCGCAATATACACAAGCCAAAGACTGGGTAGCCAATAACATGGACAATAAAAACGGTCCTGGTAATGCCTTAACCGATCCTAATTATGATGGTATAAATATGTATGGTAGTGCAACCAATGCCAATATTAATCCATTTCTGGAAGCAGCATTAGCAGGCAACCCCGATCTTGCTCCTTTAATTGAACCCCTTCTCACCAAACAAAACTATGTGGCCAGAACAGGATATCCTGAATATGGCTATCTGGACAATAAAGCCAAGCTATTTAAAGCGAATGCAGAATTAAGGTATAAATTCAATTCCAGATTGGAAGGTATTGTTTCCGGCACCTATGGAACAGGAAATGTAGTGTATACGAATGATACCAGGTATCAATTAAAGGGATTTAAAGTTGGTCAGTACCGTGCAGAGCTAAGAAGTGATAATTGGTTTGTTCGGGCCTATACCACTTCTGAAAACTCAGGACGCACCATCATTGCTGGTCCCACTGCACAATTGATCAATGAAGCATGGAAAACCAGCTATGACGGAGCAATGGGTGGTTGGTACCCTGAATATACAGAAGGGCTGATTACTGCACTTGCAGGTGGTGCTTCATTCCTGGATGCCAATCTTGCAGCCCGTAGTTTTGCTGATCGAGGTCGGCCTGATGTAGGATCCCCACGATTTAATCATTTAAAAGACAGCATCAGCGGCACGCCAATCTCTGAGGGAGGAACATTATTTTTAGACCGTAGCAAGCTTTACAATGCAGAAGCACAATACAATTTCGCAGAGGAAATTAAGTTTATGAGTGTGATTGCAGGTGTCAATTGGCGTTTGTATAGTCTGAATAGTAAAAACACACTTTTCCCGGATAAAAACAAACCGATTAATGTGAAAGAATACAGTGCATATGTCCAATTGGCTAAAAAGGTATTGGATGATAAGCTAAGTTTGAGTACTTCCTTCCGTTACGATAAGAACACCTTATTCACTGATCCAAAGATCACCTCCAGAGCTTCAGCAGTATATGAAGTTGCCAAAGAAAATTTTATCCGCTTCTCTTATCAGAATGCCTATAGTTTCCCATCCAATATCCAGGCTTTACAAAGCACACTTAATGGGGTCAACAGTTATTCTTCAGGGGGATCGTCTTTACTGTTAAACGGAACTTATGAATTTGACAAATACCCACCTTATACTTTGGAAAGTGTTGATAAATACCGTGAAACAGGTGATGCGAGTGTTTTAGAACGTTTCCATTACAATGACATTAAACCTCAATCCGTAAATGCTTTCGAATTAGGTTATGCGGCATTGATTGGTAAAAGAGTGATTTTTGATGTTCTTGGTTATTTCTCTACCTGGAAAAACTTCATCGGCTATGCCAATGTAGCCAATACGCCAGGAACGAATGACGTTACCGCCTTTAATGACCAAAGTACGTATGCAAAATACAATATTGCTTTTAATGGTGGACAAACGGTTAACACCTATGGATATGCTGCCAGTGTCAGTGTAGATCTTGGGTATAATTTTCTGGCCAAAGTGAACTATTTTTCTGATCATCTGAAAAATAAAAACAACAGTCAGGTGAACAACTTCAATACGCCAAACTACCATGTCAATCTGGAGTTTGGAAACAGCGGTTTTGGAAAGAGACAAGTATGGTCGTTCAACACCAGTCTACGCTATAAACCAGGTTATTTATATGCGGTTTCAGGTGGCCTTGCTACAGGAAATGTACCTAGCTCAGCAGTAATCGATGCACAGGTAAGTTATAAAATAATAAAAGCCCGCTCTGGCATCAGATTAGGCGCAACCAATATCACCAATAAATACTACTCTACCGGTATTGCCAATCCAAATATAGGAGCTGTTTATTATGTGACCTATGCTTATAATATTTTTTAATCACTAACCAAAAAGAACCAAATATGAAACCATCCATCCGCGCAGTATTCCTCCTATTCCTGGTTGCAGGATTATGGAGTTCCTGTACTCAAAAATCGGGCCCGCAGAGCCAGTATAAGACCATCCTGACCTTTAATCCAGGCGAAGAAGCTAAGATTGAAGAGGCCTTCTTATCCCTAAAAGATAGCACCAGTATCCTGCTGAAAGCGGGAAAATACAAATTTGATAACCTGAGCATTGCACAGGTGAATCATATTTTGATACAAGGTGAGGGCTATGATAAAACATTCCTTGATTTCTCCGGTCAGACTCAGGGTGGTGAAGGTATCCGGGTCACTGATGTGAAAGGCTTTACCATTGATGCGATGACCATTAAAGATTCTAAAGGTGACCTTTTGAAGATTAATAAAAGTCGGGATGTAACCGTAACCAACCTACATGCCGTTTGGAGCAAAGCAGATTCTACCAGCGGGGGCTATGCAATATATCCGGTGATGTGTAAAAATGTATTGATCGAAAACTGTTATACAGAAGGCTCTTCTGATGCTGGTATTTATGTAGGACAGACGGATAGTGCTATTGTTAGAAAATGTAAAGCAGCTAAAAACGTGGCGGGTTGTGAGATTGAAAACACGTCGAATGCTCAGGTGTATGACAACGAATTCTACAACAATACTGCTGGTTTCTTAATTTTTGATTTACCTGATCTTTCGAAAAGAGGTGGTCATGTAAAGGTGTACAACAACAATATTCACGACAATAACTTTAGAAATTTTGCAAAAGCCGGAAGTTTTGGAACCACATGGGGTGTAGGTAATGCTTCACCTGGTAGCGGAGTCATTATCCTGGCGGCATCCGACATAGAGATTTACAACAATAAGATTGTCAATAACAATACTTCTTCCATCACCATTGCCTCCGGTTTTGCCGTAGATGAAAAAGCAGGAGAAAAAATAAATGCCAATTACTCTCCTATTCCTAAAAACGTAAATATCCACGACAATACGATAGAAATGGGGCCGGCTTTTCCGAAACCTGCTTATGAACATCGTATTGGTCAGCTGTTGGTGGCTACTGAAGCTCAATTGAATAAACTGGATCCTACGCGCAAGAATAAAAGAATTCCTTTGATTATGTATGATGGAATTACCAGCAATATACTAACTAAAGGCACCGCACTGAACCCGGATTCAATCTGTATCAAACAGCCCGGCGACAATGTTTTCGTGAATGCAGATTTTCTAAATATTGCAAATCCTGCAAATTGGAAACCCAATACAAATATTAGCCCATTCCAATGTAAATAAACAATGCGAAAAACCTATATTTTTGGCTCCCTTATCCTGTTTGGCATTCTTTTATCAGTGCTGACGGAACAGGGATGCAAAAACAAAGCGACTGCAACCGCAGCAACAGATTTTCAGTTTAAAGAAAAGCTGTCTGATTACGGATTTTTTAAAGGTAGGCTGAATGAATTAAAACCGGATTCGGGTATCATTCATTATGAGCTAAGCACCCCATTGTTCACTGATTATGCGATTAAAGATCGTTTTATCGTTCTACCCCTGGGAACTAAGATCAAGTACACCGCCGATGGTGCATTGGATTTCCCAGATTCCACCATTATCGTTAAAAACTTTGCCTATACAAATTTAGAGCATAAAAAAATCATGATTGAGACCAGGTTATTGGTTAAAGACCCGAAAGATAAAAACTGGAAGGTGATGAATTATTTGTGGAACAAAGAGCAAACTGATGCAAAGAAACATATTGTTGGCGCGAAAGTTCCTATTACCTTATTAGATGATAAAGGAAAAAAATATTTCACCAATTACCAGGTTCCAAACACCAATGATTGTAAACGTTGCCATATTAAAGATGGGGTTTTAACACCAATTGGTCCGAAAGCCAGGAATCTGAACTTTACCATCCAAGGCAAGTCGGTCAATCAGCTAACCGACTGGGCTGCTCATGGCCAGTTAACAGGTTTACCGGAGCTGAGTAAAGTACATCAGTTACCAGTATGGACAGATACTAAACACTTTACGTTAGACCAAAGGGCTAGGGCTTATCTGGACATCAACTGTGCGCATTGCCATACTAAAGGTGGAGATGCTTACAATACGGGGCTATTTTTGGACTATACAGAGCAAAACCCGGATCACCTGGGCTTTAAAAAAGCACCTGTATCCGCTGGTGGTGGTGCTGGTGGATTGGATTATGATATTATTCCTGGAAATGCGGATCAATCGATTCTATATTACCGGATGAACAGTACAGAACCTGGAACCGCCATGCCAGAACTTGCGCGTACCTTAACGCATAAAGAAGGGGTCGCATTGATCAGAGAATGGATCAATAGTATGCCAAAAACTAAGTAAAAAACAAAAGCCCTGACATCCATCGGGGCTTTTGTATCAACTAAACCTAAACTTATAAATACTAACCAAATATTTATAGCGCAAATCTAAGGTCGCTTTGTAAAGTTCAGGTTAAGAATATATGATCTATAAAGTTTTATTTCTTTTCAGGAATTTCTTGAAGAACTTGTAATAAGTACCTCCAGAATTTCTGTACAGAAGAGATCTTCACACACTCATCCGGAGAATGGGCACCATGGATTGTAGGTCCAAACGAAATCATATCCATACCTGGAAGATGGGCACCTAAAATGCCACATTCTAATCCCGCATGACAAGCATTCACATTTGGTTCAGCATTAAATGTAGTCTGGTATAGTTTCGTCATTAACCTTAAAATATCAGAATCTGCATTTGGTTTCCATCCTGGGTAATCTCCGCTACGGGAAACATCACAGCCCATATTTTCCAACGCTGCACCTACTGCAAAGGCAACGTCGTCTTTAGTACTTTCCACACTGCTACGTTGCAAGGATTGTGTAATGAACTCACCACCTTTAATGATCACTCTGGCCAGGTTTGAAGAAGCTTCTACCAGGTCTTTAATATCCGGACTCATCCTGAATACACCATTTGGCAAAGCATAAACCGCATTCACGATTTTTACGAAATCCAATTGTGTCATTCCAAATTTAGGAAGCTCAGTTTCTTCGATGCTGATGTTCATCGCTGTTTCAATACTTTTGTATTCTTCTTTTATTACGGCAGAAAAATCTGTGAAGCAAGATAAGAAAGCCTCTTTTTGTGAGATAGGAACTGCAACGACAGCTCTGGATTCGCGGGGGATTGCATTTCTTAAACTTCCACCATCCACAGCACACAACTGCAGATCTGAAGCCTTAAGTACGGCATTAAATATGCGGTTCATCAGTTTATTGGCATTCCCTCTACCTTTATGGATATCCATACCAGAATGGCCACCTAATAAACCTTTAACGGTGATTTGGAAAGCCAAATGATCATTAGCAACAGGAATTTGTTGATAGTGATAAATGCTGTTCGTATCAATTCCACCTGCACAGCCGATGGTCAATTCATCATCCTCTTCTGTATCCAGATTCAATAAAATAGTACCAGTAAAATTTGAAGGGTCTAATTCTTTAGCGCCGGTCATACCGGTTTCCTCATCAATGGTAAACATTGCCTCAATAGCCGGGTGTACGATAGTTGAAGAAGCAAGGATCGCCATAATGGTGGCCACACCGATGCCATTATCCGCTCCTAATGTTGTTCCATTCGCACGTACCCAGTCGCCATCCACAAACATTTCGATTCCTTGTGTAGCGAAGTCGAAATTACGGTCGCCATTTTTTTGATGAACCATATCCAGGTGAGATTGCATAATCACCGTTTGCCTGTTTTCCATTCCAGGAGTAGCCGGTTTTTTGATCACTACATTACCTGTCTTGTCCTGAATGGTTTCCAGTCCTAAGCTGTGGCCATATTGAACCATGAATTCAATCACGCGTTCTTCTTTTTTTGAAGCACGAGGTACTGCATTCAAAGCAGCAAAATTACTCCAAAGTTCCTGAGGTTCTAAATTTTTGACTTCCATTAAATCTCTTTGTTATTTGAAGCAAAGCTAGAAAAACTAGATTGATATTCCTGAAAAGTTCCCAATGAAAGTCAAGCGCATAAAAAAAGACCGTACCGGCGTTTGAAACAACCGGCACAGCCTTCAGATATTAAACAAGGTTTGTTTTACTAATAGCCTGGATTTTGTACCAGAATGGTATTCTTATTCATTTCATCTCTGCTGAAAGGCCTGAAATAGATTTTATCTAACCATACACGATTTTCCTGAGCAGTCTCAATAGTCGGGGTGTAGGTGTAATTATAGATGGTAGGGTCGTAATGATATTTCGTTGCCAAAGTTTTACCTGGTTTAAATTTACCTGTCACTTTGATATAAGTGGTTTTTCTACCCAGCGTTTCTTTAGCAATCAACCATCGCCTTGCATCATGGTAACGTTGTTCTTCATACACCATTTCAATTCTACGTTCATGACGGTAAGCAGATCTTAATCCTGCCTGATCTGTTGCAGTTACTGCAGGCATACCAGCTCTGAAACGGATTCTATTCAACCAGAGGGTAGCTTCAGGCAATTGGTTCAGTTCTATACTCGCTTCGATGTAATTCATCACGGCTTCAGTGTACCTAAAGAATGGCCATGGTACAAACTGAGGCATGGAAGCATCTACAATATTTGGATCCGGATCGATAAATTTATGTGTATAATAACCAGTCCAGCTACCATTCCAGTTTTCAATCGGGCCAGAGCGTGTATCTAAACCTTTATAATCGGTTAATTTACCATTCACAATCAGGTCGTACTCGCCAGTCTGAATCTGATTGGCAGGATCAATATCGCCCACCACCTTATCTCTTGGTTTCCAACCCGCAGCATCATACAAAACGGTAGCATAAAAGCGTGGATCACGATTCAGGTAAGGATTTGATTTTTGAACCGGATTATTCCAGCTAAATTTTGTCCCATCTGTCATTTCATAATCGTCCACTAGTTCACCAATTGGGGTATTCCCTGCCCAGTTTCGATATCCATTCGGCCCATTTGCCCTGCCATAACGCATGTCGCTACGGTCAACAAAATACCTTGCCAGGATAAGCTCTGTATTTGCGGAAGCATCTATCCCTGCCGCTTTACTTCCACCCCCCATCGCAATACTTTTATAGTTCAAACGACCTTCTTCTAAAGTTACCGGAGCTGCAAGGTCTAATTTATAACCTCTTCCAAGATCCATGACGGCTTTTGCAGCATCCTGAGCCGCTTTATATCTTAGCGCCTGATCATTGTCGTCGTAAGCTAATAATGGAAGTACTTCAGGACTAGTAGCCTGTCCTGCGATTTCCAGTCTTGATAATCCTACCTTGGTATGTAAATCACTTGCAGCATAAATGAGTACTCTGGATTTTAATGCCAAAGCAGCCAAAGCACTACTTCGTCCTTTTTCCATATTGGTTCCCAGTAATAACCGCTGTGCATCTTCACAATCTTTTATGATAAAGTCAGTACACTCTTTATAAGATGATCTTTTGATCTTAAAATCGTCGGTGAGTGCATAAACTTTAGTCACCAAAGGAACACCTCCATAATACCTCAATAACTGATGGTAAAAATAGGCTCGCATAAAATGTGCTTCTCCCAATAGTCTATTTTTCAAGGCCTGATCAGTCAGCCCATTATTTGTACCTCCTAATCTTTCGATAGTCATATTGCAGGCACGAATCCGGTTGTACATTTTCACATATTTCCAGGTATCGTCTACCCAACCCAAAGTTGAAGGATTAATAGTGCTGGAATTTACCAGGTCAATCCCTCTATTAGGATGTGTAAACAAAGACTCGTCTGTTACTGAGGACAGCATTTGTTCTGAAAAACCACCGTCATTAAAGCCCGAGTAAATATCAGTGACGAAAGCGGTTGCTAAGGCCCCATCTTTCCAGATCAATTCAGAAGAAATCTTATCTGGTGGATCTACGGTAAGGAAATCTTTTTTACAACCTGAGATCAGGACAGCCATTATCGCAATTGTGAGTATATATTTATTTCTGATTATTGATTTCATCGTTCTATATTTTTTGTGTTCCTTATCAGGATTCCATTAAAAAGTAACTTTAGCACCAGCACTGATTACCCTTGCCTGTGGATAATATTGTGCACTGGAATTTGTCGACTCCGGATCCCAGATTTTAATCTTATCCAGAGTAAACAGGTTCAGCCCACTTACATAAAAGCGGAAGCCTTTTAATCCTAATTTTTCACTGGTTTTATCCGATAATGAATAACCTAACTCTACGTTTTTTAAACGCACATAATTATTGCTTCGAATCCAATAAGTATTATTGGAAGCATTATTGGAGTCGGTATAATAAGTCTTACCACGATTGGATAAACGCGGATTTTCAGAACTTGGGTTATCAATTGTCCATCTGTTTTTATAAGACCATTCCAGGAAATTACCGATATCACCAGACTCTGTTAATCCTACAATCTGAACACCACCAGTAGCTCCCTGTACCAACACAGAAAGATCGAAGTTTTTATATTGCAGATTAAAATTCATACCTCCCGTAAAAGTCGGCGTGCTGGTTTGATCCAGCCTGATCTTGTCATCTGCATTAATTTTCCCATCACCATTTCTATCCTGGAATTTCATATCACCAGGCAATATGGTTGGGGTAATTGCACTGTAGTTGATCTGGTTGGCATCAATCTCTGCCTGATCTTTAAACACACCGGAATAAATGTAAGCAAGCTGTGTTCCCGTTGGGCGACCTGTGGAGCGCTGCCATTCTGGTGCTCCTGGTGTTTCATCCCAATATACAATCTTATTCTTGGCATACCCCCCGTTTACACTTACGCCATAGCCCAATTCTCCTACCTGGTCATTGTAGCTCAGCTTAAATTCAAAACCGCGATTGTCTACTTTCCCTAAATTAACCGGAGGCAATTTTTCAGAAATCCCTGAACTTTCTGGTATAGAATTGCCTCTGCTGATCAGGATTTTTGTTCTTTTATTATAGAAATAATCAAATTCTAAGGCCAGTTTATTGTCCAGGAAAGAAGCATCCAAACCTAGATTCAGGTTATTCGCCACTTCCCATGTAAAGTCTGGATTGGGAACACTGGCTTCAAATATTGTTTGGGTAAATTTGTCGTTGATGACATAATTAGAAAAGCCAGCTAAACTCAGGTACTGATACTCCGCCAATGCGCTTCCATTATAAGCTTCCGCTCCCATTTGACCCCAGGAGCCTCTAAGTTTCAAATTACTGACAAAGCCTACATTTTCTTTGAAGAATTTCTCTTCAGACATACGCCATCCTAAAGACACGCCGGGAAAGAATCCAAAACGTTTGTTTGGCGGAAAGATATAGGATCCGTCTACTCTCCATAGAAATTCAGCCAGATATTTTTCTTTATAGTTATAGCCTACGCGGCCGAAATAGCTTAAACGAGCTCTTTTAAATAGATTATTGGGTGCATCAGTTGGGTTACCAACTGTCTGCTCCTGATCGCTACCTGCCAATAGTTCTTGCAAGGCTGTGGAAATAAAATACCTTCTTGAAGCATTAAATCCATCATTGTTTACTTTTTCGCTGGTCATGCCCGCCATTAAGGCCAATGAATGCTCGCCGAACTTTTTGTCATAGTTCAACATGGAGGTTAAATTAATAGCCAATTGACCACCTGCCGTTTCAGCTAGGCTTGGATCTTTACGTTCTGAACTAACTGTACCAACCAGCAATGGTGTTTTTCCATCTGCTTCGAAAGAAGTTTTATCCCATGAATAAAGCGTCCAAGGCGTTTGCCATCTCTTTGCACGGCCTGAAAACTTATCAATAGAAGCCATTCCAGTAAATTTTAACCCTTCCACACCAGGAATTTTAATGTCTACTTTACCTGTCGTTTGAAAATAATCTCTGGTATCTTTCAGGTAACCTGTTTGATCAGTGGTGGTAACATAAGGATTATATCCGAATTCAATTGCTGGTCCTGGTAATCCATTTGGCCAGACTTCCATCTCTGTAGGTTTTCCACGCATGATCATCCTGAAGATATCCCCTGCACCAACAGTAGGGAAATTTCTCAATTCCTCTCTTGCAGTTACCCCTAATGAAGTGGTGATGTATTTATTCAGGTTAGCTTCAAGATTCACCCTCATATCATACTGCTTATAACCTGTAGCAGATTTTTTATAATATCCATCCTGATCCAGATACCCCATAGAAACCAGGTATCTGATGTTTTCTGCTCCTCCTGTCAGCTGGATATTGTGTCTTTGCTGAGGCGACCAGTTTTTCAAGGTAGTTTTGAACCAATCTGTATTTGGATAGCGTAAGGGATCTGAACCATCGCGAAATGCCTGCATTTCATCAGGACGATATGCAGCAGTCAGCTTCGTATTATTGTCTGTTCTCTGATATTCCCCATTATTTTTTATGGCCTGCCATGCGGCACTCCATTGATTTACCGGCAAATCAGATCCAAAGATTTTAAGTTCATTTAAGATCTCTGCATATTGCACCGAATTGGCCATTTTTGGCGTACGTGTAGGCTGTTGTAAACCATAGGAATAGTCATAAGAAAACTGCGGTTTTCCTGTTTTACCTTGTTTAGTGGTTACAAGAATTACTCCATTTGCTGCTCTGGAACCATAAATAGCTGCAGAAGCATCCTTCAATACCGAAACACTTTCTATATCATTTGGATTTAAACGTTCCAATCCTCCTGCCCTGTTTGGCACCCCATCAATTACAATCAATGCATCATTATTTCCTAAGGAATTTACCCCACGGATACGGATCGAAGAACCGTCATATCCCGGCTCACCACTGGATTGAATGGCGGTTACCCCTGGCATCCTACCTGCTAATGAGTTGGAAAGGTTTGCTGTAGGTGATTTTGCCAGTTCAGAACCTTTCACAGAGGCAATCGCACCTGAAACCACTGCTTTCTTTTGCGTACCATAACCTACCACTACAATTTCTGAAAGGTCTTCTGCCTTTTCTGACATGGTTACATTAATGATAGGTCTGTTATTTACTTGGATTTCCTGGGTTACATAGCCCATGTAGGTAAAAACAAGTGTTCCATTGTCAGGAACCTTAATACTATACTTTCCGTTTTGATCTGTCATGGTACCCTGAGTCCCCCCTTTAAGTTTCACACTCACTCCCGGGACACCACCTCCTGTAGCATCAGTAACCGTTCCTTTAACGATCACCTCTGCCATTTCCGAAGCTTGGGTACGGATGACAACCAATTGGTTTTCCAAAGTCTGAAACTTTAATCCGGTCCCTTCTAAGAAAAATTTCAAGGCATCCAGAACCTGGATATCGCTTTCTACCATCGTAATACTTTTATTCAGGGGCAGGTCGGCCTCACTATATAAAAGTCTGAAATTTCCTTTCTTTTGGAGGATACTCAATGCATCCTTTAATTTCACCTTTTTCAGGTCGAGATTGACCTTATTGTATTGTGAATAAGTAGCTGCCGAAACTTGCAGACACAAGACGAACGACAAAACAAAGCTCCAGTTTAACATCAATAGAATTTTTTTTCGGGAAAATCCGGCACATAGAACTTTATTGCACAGTTCTTTTTTTTTCATAGATTTGTCAATTTCAAAGTTAAAAATCTGATAATGGTAGTTTTAACTACCGCTTGAAGGTTGGGAAAGGGGGAAAATGTTGGCGCATTTACTCCCTTTTTTTTAGTAAATAATTACGTCATCTGTTTTTAGTTTAAAGTGAAATGGTTTGATTAATTGCATGGCGGTTAAAGCCTCTTTAATATTTTCGTTTTTCAGAACCCCGGTAAAGCGATAACTTTTAGGAATATTGGGGCCAAGCTCAATGCTCACATTAAACCAGCGCTCTAAACGTGGTTTTAAATCTTGCAGAGATTCATTTTGAAATACCAGTATATTGTCTTTCCAGGAAGTTTCTTCAATATAATCAGATCCGGCAATGTGCAGAGGCACAACTGGGTCAACGATAAGATCAAGAGGAACGTCTGTTTCCTGATTTCCATTTTTGTTGAGCTCATATTTCTGCTGCTTGGCCGTAGCAAACTTTTCTGAAGGCTTAAGAATAACCTTTTTCGCTGGCTGATCATTCATAGACAATTCTATTGAGCCACGTAATAGCGTCGCTTCTGTCGCCTCATCTTTTGCATAGGCCTTTACATTGAATGCAGTTCCCAATACTTTTACAGAAAGCTGCTTGGTCTGCACAAGAAAAGGTTTGTTCCGGTGATGAGCAACATCAAAAAATGCTTCTCCTACCAGGTAAACTAATCTTTGTGCTTTCTCATTCAGATGGCTGTCATAAGAAAGACTACTTTCAGCGTTAAGCCATACCAGAGTACCATCAGGAAGTAGAATCTTTTTACGGGTTCCTTTACCACTGAAGACCTGAGTATCAAATTCACTGTTATTATTTTTCAGATAGAAAAAGGAAGCCATTGCGATGATACAAATTCCACAGGCCACACCAAAAAGAGCAATATGAGTTTTAAACCAGGTGCCAAGTTTAACTACTTTACCTTCGGGGATGAGTTCTGTTCTTGTAGTTGGTGAGGATATCGGAGTTTGAGCGCTTATGACTTTTGATGATGTCGGATCCAGATCAGTTTTGGAATTCTCGGAGTTGAATCCAAGCTCCTCCCTAAATTTCAGCTCATGTGCCTGATAAAACGCATCCAGTTCATGCTCATCCATTCCCGTCATTTCCTCTTTTTGAGCCCAGATTTCAGCAACAACTTCGTCAAAATACAGTGCGTCTGGCAAAGAAGTAAGGAGTTCTCTTAATTCTTCCAATTCATGTACTGTAGCCTCATTGGCCTGTTTACGTGCCAACAGTTCTATGATTCTGTTATTATCCATAAGGATGGTTCGTTCTGAAGTTTATATTGGTTGTAGGTATAGGACAATATTTTTCAGGAAACTCCCTAGTCTAATCGCAAAAAAATAAAAATAAATTACTGTAACTGAATTTCCATCTGTAAAACCATGGCCAGTTTTTTCAATGCCGTTACCAAATGTGCGTCAACCGTTTTAACCGAAATATTTAATAGAGTAGCGGTTTCTTTATAGCTTAGACCGTCTTCTTTGATGAGCTTAAACACCATTTTACACTTATCCGGGAGTGATTGTGTTGCCTGTTCCAATCTTTTCTTTAGTTCCTCATTGATTAGCAATTGCTCAGGATTTAAAGAGTCTAGTACTACTTCAATCTCGACATCATCAATAGAAACCAACTCATGTCTGGCATGCTTATTCAAAACGTTTAAAGATAGATTTCTTGCAATCACCAAGGCATAAACCTTCACATTCTCCAATTCAGGTAAACTTTTTCTATTTTTCCACAGCGTAATCATCACATCGCTAGCCACCTCCTCTGATAATTCCTTAGATTTTAGCAAACAATAACTAAAGCGGTACAAAACAGGAAATAAATATTTGAAGAATTGCTTATAAGCGCTTTCGCTATCATACAAGGCAATGTGACTAATCAGGCTATTTAAGTCGGGTGAATGTTTGGACATTGTGGTTTGGTTTGATTAATTCAAATGTAACAATTTAACTATACCATCCAAATCTTTCTATATTTACACAAAATAGAACTTTCTGAGTTTAAAACTGTTACTATAGGTAATCTATAGTGTTATTTGTACATTAACAAGGAAATTATTAAATGTATAAACAAGCCATTTTATTTTATAAAACAAGCTGGCCTGGACTAATATTGCTGGTCATCTTCGGTTTCTCTTTGTGTTTAGGTTTCTTCAAAGCTGCCGCCCCCGATTTATTTTACGAAAAAGAAAGCGGAACAATTGACACCGCAAAAATTGGAATGGGTTATTATCAAAACAACCATACCCTTTCTCTAAAACTACCTGAAAACGAAAGTCTGCTGGAACAGGAATATCCCATGTGGTGGTATGCTCCCCACCCGACGGCCAGGGATTTAAAATCGGGCACAGAAATCACCTTTTACAAAAAGAAGGGCAGTGCCCGTTTTTATGGAATCAGTACAGCCAAAAACACGATTCAGCCCGCATGGTTTGATATTTTAACCAGATATTTTAACTCAAGACTTCCCTTAGTACTAATGATTAGCTGTCTGATTTTGATCTCCGTATACCACTTTCAGGAACTAATTAAAAATACCTGGCTATGGTTTCCTTATGCAACAGGAATTCTGGTACTCCTGTTTTTCTGGGGGTATTTAAATGTGATCATCGCCCTGATACTTGGAACAATTGTATTGAAGTACATCCTGAAAAAAAGACAAAACGGGATGGTCAGTCAGCCAGAAATAATCTAATCCAGATGGGATTATAACCACCCGGACGCTATTCCTGTAACAGGCCAAACCCAAGACCGGACTCAGGCATTTTTTCTGTAAAACAGGAGCTACTTAAATTAAGTTGCCTCAAATTACACTTATCAAGAACAAGCCGAATTCAGAAGAAAATCAAAGGACAACTTATTGATTTGGAAGTATTTTGCAATTAACGTAATTTTGTAACTGCACAAATGGGGAAAAGATAAGTACTATTTACATGAGGATGAGGAAAGAGAAAATGCCTGTATTTGCACAGGTAATGTATGGTACGGTAATCAGCTTAAGCTTTTTCAGATTGGCATTAGAAATTCCTGGCAATTTAAGAATGGCTAGTTCTTATGACGAGTTCATCATTTTTTTCACAAGCCCATCCTTTTTCAAATTATTATTCCTAATTCTGAGCCTCTTGCTAATTTTACAAGAGTGGGTAATGCAAGAACAGGTAAAACAGTCTAAAAATCAAAGTTTATGGCGACAATTCCCTCAACTGCTTGCTTTGTTTTGTGTCTCACAGCTCTTTGTTTCCTTGGAAACCTTACACCTGAAATATTGGTATGCAGCTGCACTTGGCTATACACTCAGTAATGCCATCTACTTCTTTTTGATCAATAAGGAGAAAAATCGAGCTATAAATGCAGTTCATTACGTCAGATATCTAATCCAGATTTTCTTACTGGAAATATTTTTCTTTATCATTCCAAACGATTTCATCTGGACATTTTACCTGATAGCGGTTTTACTTAGCGCTTACTTACTGATATTCTTCTCCTGGTTAACCAGGATTCTTATTTTGTACTTTCAACTACAGGAAACTTCCGAAAAACCAAATCCTGGATATCGTACTGTTTTAGAGCCTGAAAACTAAATAAACTGATTTAAGATCAGCACCCCCAAAAGTCCAATCACCGCAACCAGGGTTTCCATCACCGACCAGGACCGAATCGTTTCTTTGATACTCAGGTTAAAATATTCTTTAAACATCCAGAATCCGGGGTCATTCACATGAGAAAACATCAGGCTTCCCGCCCCAATAGAAAGCACCATCAATTCAGGATTTACATTAGAATTGATCATCAGAGGGGCAATAATTCCTGCTGCGGTTAGACCTGCCACCGTGGCTGAACCCAGACATACACGGATCACAGCGGCAATCAGCCAACCTAAAAACAAAGGCTCTATAGACCATGCGGCCAATACATTTCCGATTTCCACGCTCATCCCACTGTCCGAAAGGATCTGTTTCAGCGCTCCTGAGCCTGCAATAATCAATAGAATCATCGCAATATCTTTTACAGCCTCCCCATAAATCGTCATCACCTCCTTCATACTTTTCCCCATCTTAATTCCTAATGTAAAAGTGGTTAGACACAAGGTCAACAGCATGACAATTGAAGGTTCGGCTAAAAATCCAGCTAAGCTTGTCACCGAAGAAAAATCTTTAAACAATAAGACACAAAGGGTAGTAATCGCCATTACAATGACAGGCAATAACGCAGAGATAAAGCTATTCCAGGCACCAGGAAGCTGTTCTTCAGGCAAATCTTCGGATTGAAATGTTTTCAAAGGCACAGCCACAATGTTTTTTAATGTCCTGGCATACAACGGACCGGCAATCACAATTGCAGGAATGGCTAATAAAATCCCATAAAACATTGTCATGCCCATATTGGCATGAAACTGAAGCACCAGGGCAGCAGGAGAAGGGTGCGGTGGTAAAAAACCGTGAGTGACCGATAAAGCAGCCAGCATAGGTAAACCAAGATAAACTGCTGGCAATTTGTATTTGTAAACTACTGAGAAAATCAATGGCACCATCAATACAAAACCAACATTGTAAAACAATGGGATCCCTATAATAAAACCAGTGGTCATCAACCCCCATTGGATGTACCTGGCTCCAAAAACCTTCATCATGACCGAGGCGATTTTTTGTGCTGCTCCGCTTGCGGCAACCAGTTTACCCAACATTGCACCAAACACAATGACCATCACCAATGAGCCCAGGATGTCTCCTACACCCTTTTGTAAAGATTTAGTAATACCAGATAAAGGAATCCCTAACAACAATCCCGCAAGGATGGATACCAGTAAAAAAGCAATGAAAGCATTTACTTTTCCCCAGGTGGTCAACAAAACAAGCAACAGAATACAGCCTACAACAATAAATATGGTCATGAATAAAGAATTTTAATTGATGATAATTTCGTCTGCCATCAGCCAGGCCTTTTCTCCTTCTCCGTATCCTCCTTTTGGAATTGTTCCAATATTTTCCCCGATTACTCTCACATACCTGATTTCTTCCTTTGGAAACCGGGCACGCACTTTATTGATTCCGTTAATATCGAAATTTTCTTGTGTATATACTTCCTTAAAATCCTTCCCATCAATGGATACCATAAAACGTAGCTGCTTTGGCGCCCACATACGCTGCCAATGGTAGTTGAGTAAATTAATACCAATGGCAGATACTTCTGTTAGTTTTCCTAAATCGATTACTGCATCCAAATCTTTCCCACTGAAACCTAACCATTGACTATCATTAAAACGATGGTGACCGACCAGCCCATTTAATAACAGATTTGCAGGAAAATTATATTTTCCAGTTGCTGTATTTTTAAGCGTGATTTCTTTATATAGGCCAAGGTGATGTTGGAAATACTGATTAAATATCCTTCCGATAGCATGATTACCAATAAATAACTGCGCATTTAATTCCAGTGTATGATCTAAGGAAATAGGCCCTTCGTAAAGTTTACTGGCTGGCGATGGTTTGGTTCCATCTATTGTGTATCTGATGACTGCATTTGGCAAAGTACTTTTTAAAGAAATGCTGATCGCATTTCCATTTCTAAAATCTGCGGTAATCTCATCAAAATAGGGGTAGTAATTAACTTCTTTCTTTTTAAGTAGTGCTTCCTGATGACGCAATTTCTTCAAAAACCAGGTATAGTCCTTTTTACCTTTTTCCGACCAGCCAATTTCGGATACGGCTAATGCGCGAGGGAAAACCATATATTCCAGATGCTTCTCGTCGCTCATATATTCGGTCCAGACCCCAGCCTGAATTCCCTTAATATAACTCGCTTCATCCTTGCTTAGTGCATCAGGTACAGGTTCATAAGCATATACCTTTGATAGCGGAGTGTAGTTACCGGCAGCTACAGGCTCATTTTTATTTAGGCTTTGATAATAATCCAGATAAAGCAGGTTTTCTGGCGTCATGATGACTTCATAACCTGCTTTCGCTGCAGCAATGCCACTCTGCTCTCCTCTCCAGTTCATAATGGTGGTATTTTTTGAAATTCCCCCTTCTAATACTTCATCCCAACCAATGGCCTTTTTATTCTTACTGGCGAGGTAACGTTCTATGCGGTTCATGAAATAACCCTGAAGTTCATGCTCATCTTTCAGACCTTCAGTTTTAATACGTTGCTGGCACTTTGGACAATTTTTCCATTTTAATTTAGGGCATTCATCCCCTCCAATATGTACATAAGCATATGGAAACAGGCTGATGACTTCGTCCAGAACATCTTCCATAAACTTATAAACCTCTTCATTTCCTGCGCAAAAAACATCATCAAACACTCCCCAGAACCGGGCAGTCTGATAAGGTCCTCCAGTACATCCCAATTCCGGATAGGCAGCCAGGGCGGCGAGCGCATGGCCCGGCATTTCAATCTCGGGCAATACATTTACATATTTAGAACCCGCATAAGCTACTATTTCCTTAATCTGCTCCTGCGTATAATATCCTCCATACTTCTTGCCATCAAAAGTATGGGGCGTTTCTTTTTTATGGCCAATAATTGTTCCCGATCGCCATGCAGCCACAGATTGCAGCCTCGGATATTTTTTTATTTCTATTCGCCAACCTTGGTCTTCTGTGAGGTGCCAGTGAAAAATATTGAATTTATAAAGCGCAAGCAGGTCGATAAACTTCTTTAGGAAATCAACAGAATAGAAATGTCGGCCTACATCCAGATGCATCCCTCTATAATTGAATCGGGGATAATCCCTGATTTCCCCCTGAGGAACTGAAAGTATGTTTTTGGAAGAACGGTGTAATAACTGTATCAACGATTGTATTCCATAAAATACACCGGAAGGGTCATGACCTATAATAGAAATCTGATCTTTTTGGATCAAAAGCTGATACCCACTTTTCTCTTTTACTTTTATCGAGTCCATCGTTAACACCAGTTTTTGTTTATTAAAGGCTTCCTTTCTTCCGGATTTAACTGATAAAGCATGATCACCCTCCATCATTAAAGGAAGTAAATAGCCCGTATAAGAACGAATGGCCTCATTGAGCAAGGAGGCATTAGCCGATAAAGATTCGGGATAAATTATGATACTCTCAGGATGAATATCCATTTCCTGTCCAGTACTTTTGGCATACACTGGTTCAGGAATCACCTTAAATAATGAATCCTGAGCATGTAGAACCATACTTGAAAATAGTAATACTAAAGCCAATGGCCATCTAAAGAAAAACTTTAAATATTGACCACTGATATTCCGTTTTTTTCCGAAAATCATACCGATATATTTGGTTTGCATATTTTTTGCAACAAAACATGCGTTTCAAACATAAGAATTAAAAAATTAAATTTCAGCTGCTCCTTTAATTTATTCATGAGAAGTTTTTCGGTTTGCAGATCGATCTACAAAACCCTATATTAGGCTAATTAATCTGTAAAAATGAAACGAATATTGTCACTATTACCAATGCTGCTATTGGCATTCTTGTCCAATGCACAAGTCCAAAAAGACGCATTTAATGCAAAAAACATTGCAATTAATTGGCAAATAATAGAAAATAGTCATGCTGGTGCAGGACAATTTCTCTCTGTTCTGAACATTCAAAACAATAGCCCGATTCCTTTAATGAACAAAAACTGGAAGTTATATTTCAATTTTGCCAGAAGGATTATCACAAAAACTGTCAGCCCTGAAGTAGATATTGTACACGTAAATGGTGATCTATATTATATCCGACCTACGGATAAATTCGTTCCGATCAGCAATGGTGCCTCCCTGAATATTGAGTTTGCTTCTAGTGACTGGGCGGTAAATCGTACTGATGCTCCTGAGGGTTTCTACCTCATATTAGACCAAGATCCACTAAAACCTATTCCAATAAACAATGTGAAGGCTATTCCTTCTACCAGTCCTGCACAATTTGCCAGAAACAAACAGGATCGCGTCCCTGCCATTACCCCACAACTCATTTATGAAGAGAACAATAGCATTGTTAACCTTCCAGAAAAAGAACTGCAAAAAGTTTTCCCTACTCCTGTTGCCTATGAAAAGAAACCAGGCACATTTATTCTTGACAGGACAGTTAAAATATCGGCAGATCCATTATTCCCTACCGAAGCTGCTTTTCTAAACGAAAAATTAGGAAATTTACTCCTTCCGAAGAAAGCGGGAATGGCTGTTCCTGCAACAGCCAAATCTATCCATTTAAAACTGGATAAGTCACTGGCTCATGAGGAGTATCAGCTGGAAATCAATTCAAATCAGCTGATGATTAGTGCTGCAGACCCTACAGGTATATTTTATGGAATTCAATCCCTACTCAGTATTTTACCCCCACAAAAAAGAGGAACTAAAGTACCCGCTGTCACTATTCAGAATGCATTAATTAAAGATCGTCCACGTTTCCCTTTCCGTGGCTTAATGATTGATGTGGCCAGAAATTTCCAGAGCAAAGAAGAAATCATCAAGTTACTGGACCTAATGGGCATGTATAAATTAAATGTCCTTCACTTTCATTTAATTGATGACGAGGGCTGGCGACTGGAGATCAAGGGACTGCCTGAGTTAACTGAGATCGGTTCAAGAAGAGGACATCCTTTGGACAGCAATGCCAGGCACCTGATTCCATCATTTGGTTCGGGTCCATTTATCAGTAATCCTTATGGTACTGGTCACTATAGTACGACTGATTTTATCGATATTTTAAAACATGCCAATGCCCGTCATATCAGGGTAATTCCAGAGATTGAAGCACCTGGACATGCCAGAGCTTCCATTCGTGCTATGGAGGCACGTTACCATAAATTTATGAAAGCCGGCCAGCCGGAAGCAGCAAAAGAATACCTTTTACAAGATCTGAACGACCGATCTACTTACCGTTCCGTTCAGAACTGGAACGACAATGTAATGGATCCTTCACTCCCTTCGGTCTATAATTTCATGGAAAAAGTGAGTGATGAGATTATAGCCATGTATAAGGCCGCAAATGCGCCTTTACAAACCATACACTTTGGTGGAGATGAAGTACCTGATGGCGCCTGGGAGGGTTCTCCCTCGAGTTTAGCTTTTGTAAAAACACATCCCGAATTAAAAGATGTAAATGGATTATGGGCCTATTTTTACACCAAACTTGATCACATGTTAAAGCAAAGAAATTTGTATTTATCTGGCTGGGAAGAAGTAGGAATGCAACCTGTAGTGACTGCTGGAAAAAAATCATATGTCATCAACCCAGCGTTAGCCGATAAAAACATCCATTTGAATGTATGGAACAATATTATCGGCTGGGGAGCTGAAGATCTGGCTTACCGACTGGCAAATGTAGGTTATAAAGTGATATTAGGTGGTGTAAGTAATTTCTACTTTGACATGGCCTATAAAAAATCATTTGACGAGCCTGGTTATTATTGGGGCGAATATGCAGACATCGACAAGGCCTTCAATTTTATCCCCTTCAATTCTTTCCTAAATACGAATAAGGACAAATTTGGTAATACTTTAAAAGAAGGCTTTTATGATTCTAAAGAGCGTTTAACCGAAAAAGGAAAAGCAAATATCATTGGTTTACAAGGCTTATTGTGGAGTGAAACTATCAAAGGAGCTAAAGATCTGGAATATATGATCATGCCTAAATTACTGGGATTAGCTGAAAGAGCCTGGGCTACTGATCCAGTATGGGCAAACGAACCCGATTCTGTCAAAAGAAAAAAGCTGTACAACCGTGCCTGGTCTGAATTTGTAAATGTAGTGGGTAAGAAAGAATTGCCAAGAATTGATGCAGCGTTTGATTCCATGAATTACAGACTGCCACCTGCTGGTGCAATTGTTAAAGATGGCCTCCTATACCTGAACATTCAGTTTCCTGGATTAACAGTTAGATATACTACAGACCATACGGAACCCAAAGCTGACAGTCCGGTTTACACGAAACCTATTCCAATAAAAGGATTGATCAGGTTCCGCACATTTGACAGCAAAGGAAGAGGCGGAAAAACAAGCGATATCCTTCCTGATGAGCATTGGACAACAAGTCCGAAACAATTACAGTAAGCATAAAATTGTTTTTTTTTTATAATTAAGACGTATTATTGTAATTATATCATCAGTAATGACTACCGACCAACAACCTGCTCCATTAACAAAAGCACAGCGTAAGCAGCTTATTGTTAAAGAAATCAACATCCATACCCGCGCTACATTTGAACATTTGGCATTGATCGTTAATGTCTCAGAAGACACCATTCGAAGAGACATTAATGAGCTGGAAAAAGAGAATTTAGTGATTAAAGTAAAAGGTGGAGCAATGGCCAGTGCATATCACCATACTTCAGAGCAAAAAGCTTACTCGCAGGACGATAAAATTACCATTGCCCAGAAGCTCCTACCCTTACTAAAGAAAGATATGTTGCTGCTGCTTGGTGGAGGTACCACCATCCGAGAATTCATTAAACTGATTCCTGGGAATCTCAGAATCACGATTCTAACTGCCAGTGTTTTATCAGCGGTAGAATTACTGGATAAACCTAATGTAAGGACAATTATGCTTGGAGGTCAGATTTCTACCTATAGTCAAATGTGTTTTAGCGGAGATGTATTCAATCAGCTTTCACACCTTAAAACGGATCTTTGTATTCTTGGTACAAATGCACTGGATATTGAAGGTGGATTTTCAGACTCCGACTGGGATACGGTACAGGTAAAAAAGGCGATGTTAGCTTCTTCTGACAAGGTAGCCATCGTATCCATATCCGAGAAACTGAATTCTACAATGAAAATCAAAATTGCCAACTTATCAGAAGTAGATTATATAGTAACGGAGCTTCAACCCGACGCTCCGTTACTTGATCCATATAAAAGATCAAATCCAAATCTGACTTTTCTATAGGCTAGATAGAAATCTTCTTATCTCTGGCTTTAATTCTCCAGCTTTTTTCAATCTGATGATCATTTACCACCTGTGCTTCCTCATATAGGGCACAGGAAGGACACACATGGTAAGGGAGACCATAAATACGGTCTCCAACCTTATATTCTCTTGGACCAATATGCTTCAATGTCAGGTGTTCCTCCGAATGCCCAATTGGGCTTAGGTCTAAATTCCATGGAAAGACCACTCGTTTATCTATAGGGTTTTCCGAAGAAACCGATTTATACCCCAAATCAACACAGATGAGACCTGGTGCTGGTAAGGATATTACACTACACACGAGTACCGCAGCATTTTTAAAGTCCAATTCTGGCAATAACCTGGTATAGTTTTCATCCCAAAACACAAAAGTCCCCGGGCTACACTCCAATCTTTCGATTCCGGAGTAATAAGTAAAAGTATTAGAACCTCCGGCTATGATGCTCAGGTCCTGAAAACCCTGCCTGATGAGTTCATCTGCATCGTCCAACACCTTATCCATTGCAGGTTTGGCACGCGCCGCCCGGACTGCCGGGTCAGGATCATGAATATGGCCATCATAAATGTGTAAACCCATAAATTTTAAGCCATCAACAGCTTTTAAAGCAGCTACAAACTGAACTACATTTTCTGTAATTGGAAAACCAGTTCTATTCATACCTGTATTGAGATCCAGATATACCTTTATTTCCTGTAATTTTTTGAAAGCTGGCCCCTGATGATTTTCTTCAGCATTTGCTTTCCCTTTTGCCACATCAGCAATTGCTCTTGCATTTTCCAAATTGTCTACCAGACAGGAAAATGTACAATTCGGAAAAGCACTGATCAGGTTCATCATTCTATGGATTTTAAATCCCACTGGCTGATAAGCAATCATCACATCCCTCATCCCATTTAAAGCGGCTAATTCTGCTTCGGCAATGGTAGCGCATTTAACTTTATCAATTCCGTAATGGGAAAAAAGCCCGAGTATTTCCCCCATTTTATGGGTTTTAATATGAGGTCTGAACCTGGAAACATTTCCAGAAAGCAAGGCAATTGCTTTTTCAATATTCTGCTTTATACGGTCTTCATATACCACAAATAATGGGGTATCATACTGATCCAGATTAGAGATTTCCTGCCATTTTTCCATATATAAATTTTTCTTATTGTCTTTATTGGCACCCTAAGGCTCAATGCAATAACTTCAAACAAAACCTGCTTTTTTACAGGTAATTATATAAAAATAAAATTCCAACAAAACAGCTGTCGCCTTCATGATACTTAAATTCACTTAAACCAATTCAAATAATGCTTCTATTTCTACAGGAATATGGTCAGGCAAAGAGCCCATCCCTACAGCACTTCTTACACCAATTCCATTTTCAGCACCCCATACGGATTCAAAGAGTTCACTACAACCATTGATCACATAAGGATGGCTGCCGAAATCCGGCGTACAACCTACCATTCCCAGCACTTTGATCACGCGTTTTATAGAGTTAAGACTTCCAAGATTGGTCACAATCGTGGATAACATTGTTAATCCAACCTGTCGGGCAGCTAATTTTCCCTGATCTTTATCCATATCGTCGCCAACACGTCCAATAATTAAAGTGCCATCATCCTGAACGGGTCCATGCCCGGAAAGGTAGAGGTATTTACCATCTATGAGATAAGGTTTATAGATTCCCAATGGTTTTGGTGCAGGTGGCAATGATAAGCCTAAATTTAAAAAGCGATCCTGAGCAGATGTCTTCATGTGATTTTGATTAGAGTATACTAATTTATCAAATATATCAATCCAACACCAATCTGCATAAATTTTGCAAAAATAAGCCCATTGAATTTGAAGAACTCCAAATCTCGGCTTTAAAAACAAGCGTTATTATGCAAATATTTTGCACAATAACGCTTAAATATTATTTTATCAAGAACAACAGCAGTTGTAAAATTCGATTTCCCTGCTAAAAACAGCAAGGTTTAAAACCTGTTACCAAACCGGAAAGCATAAACAATCACTTTATAAGGGGATGGAGAACAATGGTATTTCTAACCCTGAGGCCATTACCCTTGTTTTACTGCGATGAACCAATGAAGCCCAGAAACCATATTTATTAGGAATCATGATCAAAAGATCTGCATTGAATGCTTTGATTTCCTTTTCGATTTCCTTAATTACTGCATTAGATTTCACATTTTTATAATAATAACTTACGCCAGCCAGACCATTTCCAATGGCATCCTTTTCAGGTAACTCCCCATCTCCGGATTGTAGTCCTTCAATTGCCTCGTTCACATGAAATACTTCAACTTCTGCATTTAGACTAATGGCCAGATCCTGAATCCTCTTCAAAATCTGTGCAGGCACTCCACGCAACACATCACAAGCGAACAAGATCTTTTTCAATCCTTCAAATTTAGCACCAAGCGGAACGGCTATGACAGGAAACTTCAATTGCTTGATGGCTGCAGTGGTGGTATTTCCCATTAAGTCCTGTTCCAATGTTTTTGCCCCCATTCCAAGAATGAGCAGGTCAGCCTCATACTTTTGGATGAGATCACTCAATTCATCACCTACAAAAGAAAACCGGGTTTCAAAACCTACTTCTATTCCATAGTCTTTTGCAATTGCCAATGCACGTTCCTGCAATCGGTCATTATTCTGATCTATTAATTTTTGTACACTGGCAGCTGGCAAAATGGTGTTGGATGCATGGTGAGGAAGTGCATAGGAATTAAATAAAATCAGTCTTGCTTTACCATGTTTTGCGGCAGCGGCAGCATAAGTTACTGCGTTCTCTGCGACATCTGAAAAATCTGTTGCGACAATGATTGTAATCATAAGATATTATAAATAGGTTAGGCGTAAATTAACCAATAGTTTCTACGAAAACATACCTTAAAACCATTTAAAAAACTAATTTGACAATAAACAAACTGTAAACTTAATTTACAATGACAATCCTGATGTTTTAAGTAAAAGAACGATATTTGAGGCGTTTTAATTGAATATCATGAACAATATAGAAGTCATTGCTTTTGATGCAGACGATACCCTTTGGGTAAATGAGCCGTACTTTTTAGAAGCAGAACAAAAATTCTGCGCCTTATTGGAAGACTATCTACCACACCACAGTGTTTCTCAGGAACTTTTCAAAACAGAAATGCAAAATTTGTCATTATATGGTTATGGGGTAAAGAGTTTTATGCTTTGTATGATAGAAACAGTGCTTCGGGTTACCAATAATACCGCAAACCCGGAGATTCTACATAAAACCATTCAATATGGGCAAGAGTTACTCCAAAAACCAATTGAATTGTTGGATGAGGTGCAACAGGTATTGGAAGCTTTGAAGGGTAAATTCAGATTAGTAGTTGCCACCAAAGGAGATCTTTTAGACCAGGAGCGAAAACTAGAAAAATCTGGCCTGGCCTCTTATTTCCATCATATTGAAATTATGAGTGATAAAAAGGAAAAGGACTATCTGAAACTCTTGAAACACCTGGATTGCAAACCAGAAAACTTCCTCATGCTTGGAAATTCTTTAAAATCTGATGTCATGCCAGTATTGGAGATTGGTGGTCATGCGGTACATATTCCATATCATACCACATGGGCACATGAACAGATCGACCACACTCTGGAGCACGACAACTTTCATCAGGTTGGTTCTTTGGTAGAAATTTTACCAAAACTACTGTAATCATTCCAATTTTAACACAGAAAGCTATGACACAAATATTAGATATAAATACCTGGTCAAGAAAAGACCACTTTCACTTTTTCAGTCAATTTGATGAACCTTTTTTTGGTGTAACCATTAATGTAGATTGTACCATCGCCTATGCCACAGCAAAAGCAAAAGGCATTTCTTTTTTCCTTCATTACTTACATAAATCATTGCAAGCGGCAAATCAAAGCCCATCCTTTCGCTATCGCATTGTAGAAGACCAGGTATGGATCTTTGATCAGGTCGATGCTTCCACTACCGTAGATCGGGCAGATGGCACTTTTGGTTTCTCTCATATTGATTACCATGAAGATTTTTCCAAATTCAAAATCAACGCGGAAAAAGAAATCGAAACGGTAAGAAAAAGCAACTCACTTTTCCCTGAGGTTTCCAGATCATGTGAAGTTCATTATTCAGCGCTTCCATGGATTGATTTCAGCTCCCTATCTCATGCACGAACCTTCAATATTGCAGATAGCAGCCCCAAGATCACCTTTGGTAAAATGACTGAATCTGAAGGAAAAAGAACCATGCCTGTATCGATCCATGTGCATCATGCTTTAATGGATGGCTATCATCTGGGTCAGTATATTGAATGCTTCCAGAAACTATTAAATGAAGCCTAAAGCAGATGGAAGAATTCTGGAAATTTATTAAGCAATATGCAGTAATTTCCACTGCTGCTCAGGAGGCCTGGCAAGGTTTACTCAAAACACAAAAGCTCGCCAAACAAGAGTACCTCCTACAGGAAGGAAGTACCCCTAAGCATGTTTCTTTTGTAGAAAAGGGATTATTATCCTACTATTATACCAACAAAGAAGGAGACACTGTCATTAAAAAATTCTTTCCGGAACAAACACTGGTGGCTTCCACCAGTGCTTTGCTTTTACAGGAACCGAGCAAATTTACCATTCAGGCCTTGGAAGAAACTAACCTCATTAGCTATCCTTTTGAGCAGTTTCGTTTACTAAGCCTGGAATTTCCCGACATCTCCAGGTTTTACATCCAATATCTGGAAAGGCATTGGGTGATTGAAAAAGAAATAGGCGAAATCAGTCTCAAATATGAAACTGCCGGACAACGCTATGCGGATTTCAAAAAAGAACAGCCCCAACTTTTACAGCGTCTAAAATTGCACCACATTGCTTCTTACCTCGGTATCAGCCCTACACAGCTGAGTAGAATAAGAGCAGAATTATAATTTATCAACTTATGTAAAGAGTTCCTGCTTAAAAAAGCGTTTTCTTTGCGTCAGATTTAACATAAAGTCTGATGAGAAACAACGTCATAAAGGGTAGTATATTAGTAGGCTTGGGTTCTGCCAGTTATGGCATGCTCGCTACTTTTGTTAAAATGGCCTATAAACAAGGGTATAGCACAGCTGAAGTGACTACTTCACAATTCACTATAGGCGTTATTGGTTTACTGTTCCTCAGTATGTTTAGTAAAAGACAAAATACCAATATTAAGGCCACAGCAACAAAACCATTAAATCAAAATGCCAGCAATTGGAAAAGTATTTTGAAACTAATCTTCGCCGGAACAGCGATGGGGCTAACCAGTACATTTTATTATCTGTCGGTTCAATACATCCCGGTAAGTGTCGGTATCGTATTGCTCATGCAAACCGTATGGATGGGTGTAATACTTGAAATGATCTTGCATAAAAAGCGCCCAGGAAACCGAAAGATACTATCAGTTTTTATCATCCTTGCCGGAACCATGTTAGCCACCAACCTCATACAATCATCAGTTACCATCGACTGGCGTGGGCTTGCCTGGGGTTTATTAGCTGCAATAGCTTATACCATTACCGTATATGCTTCTAATGAAATAGCCCTTCATCTACCTATAGTCAGAAGAAGTTTGTATTTAGTATTAGGAGGTTTGGTTATCATTATGCTCATCTTCCATTCTGCATTGAACATGGATTATTCCTTTGACATCTTTTGGCGATGGGGAATCGCACTTTCTCTTTTCGGAACCATCCTCCCACCATTGCTCTTTACGATGGGTATGCCCCTAACAGGAGTTGGATTAGGAACCATAATTGCTGCGGTAGAAATACCTGTTTCGGTCCTCATGGCACATTTTCTCTTGAAAGAACCGGTTAATGTTCTTCAGTGGACTGGAATTATCCTGATTCTGGCTGCAGTAGTTTTAATGAATATAGCAAAACCAAAGCGGGCTTAACACCCGCTTTTGATTCCTATTTATTCTTCTTTAATTCATCAAGTCGTGTTTTTTGTTCCTTGATTCTATTTTCCAATCGTGTTTTTTTCTCAGCATCTTCCAATTGCGGATCAGTTGGAGACTGATTGATCCACTCTTCGTATTGTTTTTCCTGATGTATATTATGGGTTTTTAATTTATCTTCCAATGCCACTCGTTTAGCCATTAAATTCGCCAAGGTATTTTCCCATTCGGCTCTTTCTTCAGCTGGCACATCCTTCAGTTTGTTTTCAACCTCTTCAATATCCGATTGTAGTTTATCCAATTCCGTTTTTACAGGAACAAAAACTTTCTCATTCAGGTTAAATCGTTTCAATTCAATACTCAATGGGCCAAGCAGTGCATCCACAGGCGTTTCCCAATTTTCCCATACATGGGCAATCAGCACAGATTTACCATCTGGGATATTTGCAGAAATCTGATCCAGATAATCGGATACGCCCTCTGCTTTTAAGGTTTCACCTGCAGAACCAGCAATCATACCACCTGCCAGACCAACAATAAATCCAAGCGGACCAGCCAGCAATCCAATTAAACCACCAATCACTCCACCAGTTAGGGCACCATTACCTACTGATTCATTTTTTGCGGAACGAATGTTAACTTTTCCATCTTCATCACGTGTTAATATATAGGTTTCACCAACTGAAATGTCGTTTGTCAGGTTAAGTTCCTGCAATGCTTTTAAACCTTTGAATGCCTCAACTTCAGTATTGAATAAGGCTTGAATCATTTTTTCCATGGAAATGCTATTTGTTCTTAATTATGTGATATAAATACAAATCAGCAGATATTTTGTTTTAAGGCTGGGGCCGAATAAGATTAAACTTAGCCCAAGCTAGCGTCCTATGATTTCCAGATATTTTCTATGATCCGCAATCCGTGTGAATATTTTTTTAAAACTCTTACAATTTCTTCCCCTGGTCAGATTTAAACCAAATTATTTTCTACTGATGCGTCTATTTATTTTTGACACAAAACAACATCATTAGGAAAAAAGCAAAAATTAACAAGAGGAAATGGCTGAAGCCAGCCAAAAAGATAAGGTTTTGTAGCCTGAGCAACAATACTTCAAAAAATCTATTATAAAAACACAGGGAATAAAGCTAAAAGCTGCGCATTTATCCTGAAAAACAATGAAAAAAACAGGAGTATATTTTTTTAATGTAAAGGGTAAATATTTTTTTAAAGGATTTTATAAATAGACTGAAAACCATATATTTAAACAAAATAAAGCTAAAAAAACGCCTCAAATGAACATAGATCCGGTAGACAACATTATAAATTACAAAATGGGATTCATCTATTGGAATCCACAAGACTCAAGATTATTTGTACCGAAACGTGAAAGATCCATGGGATACACTCTGAATTTCGCACATAAAATGAACATCCTTATTTTACTGTTGATCAGTGCGCTCTTTATCTGTACCCTTATTTACATTCCAGCACCTCGTGCTGGAAAATAAATAAGGATTATAGGTATTACATTAAGATTTTACTTCTTCAAAAAAATAGAGGATCAACATGATGGCTTTATCCTTTCCTATATTGCTTGGCGTATGAGATAAACGCCCATCAAAAAGTAAGGAATCTCCGGCAGACAACTCAATTTCCTGATTTTCGAAATGGTACTTCACATTTCCGGACAGGATATATTTGTATTCAAAAGCCTCCGTTCTTACCATGGGCCTTGAGGCATTCGGTTCCAGCTCCAATAACACGATATCAACCGTAGAGTTTTTAATAGATTTGGTAAGGATTCGCTGGTAAAGAAAGCCAAGGGCCTGCTCTTTCTCAAATGGCTCATAGTCTGATTTTCTTTTGACTACTACCGGGGCCTTATTTGCACTATCGGAAATGTCTTTAAAAAACTGATTTAAGTCTACATCAAGTGATTTAATGATATCAATTAGCACCATTAAAGAAGGAACCGTACGGTTATTTTCAATTTGGGAGATCAGACCTTTACTTACTCCTGCCCGATCTGCCAACTCCTGAATCGTGATGCCTCTTTCTTTTCTTATTTCTTTTATCCGATAACTGATCTTCAGAATTACATCCTCTTCCATAGTAAATTTATTGTCCAAAAATAATCAAATTCCAGTCGTATCACTAGCGAATGCCTTTAATTCATGGAACGATCAATCTCCTTTTGCTTGGTCAGGTAATACACCGGAATTCCAGCCAGCATGATCAATACCCCCCAACCACAAGTACTCATCTTTGTGATCAGTAAAGACACACAAAAAACTATCGCAAAAATGATGTATAATATCGGTAATACCGGATAACCAAATGCACGGTATGGACGCTCCGCATTAGGCATCTTTCTTCTTAAAATAAAAATACCGAAGATCGTAAGGATGTAAAAAATCATGACAATGATCATCACAAAATCAAGTAGGGCACCATACTTTCCCGTCAGACATAAAGCGGAAGCCCAAAAACACTGAATCCATAATGCCCAGGCAGGTACACTTGCTTTGTTCAGCTGGGCTGCCTTTTTAAAAAAAAGACCATCTTTAGCCATGGTATAATAGACCCTTGCACCAGCCATAATCAGGCCATTGTTACAGGCAAAAGTAGAGATCATGATCATTACGGCGATAATAATCGTTCCCGCATTTCCAAAAATATGTTGAGCCGCAACTACCGCCACCCGATCCGACTTAGCCGTTGCAATTTCATTCATCGGTATTACCGCCACATACATCAGGTTGGCTAAAACATAAATTACACTCACGATAAAAGTTCCCAGAAACAAACTTAGACCTACGTTTCTTTCTGGTTTTTTGATCTCGGCAGCAATAAAGGTAACTCCATTCCATGCATCACTGGAAAATAAAGAACCTACCAATGAAGCAGAGATTGCTGCAAAAAGTACCGAACCACCAATGCTCATCCAGGATCCGGTTTCCACATTTAAGGATTTCAGACTCCAGGCATCAGCCCAATTGGCATTCCAGACTTCTACTTTTGCACCTAGTGTAAAACCAAAAACAATTAAACCAAATAGCGATAAAATTTTAATGATCGTTAAAAAAGTCTGCAAAGTTTTACTATCCTTGACCCCCCTGCTATTCAGATAGGTAAGGAAAACGATGGTGACGATAGAAACCAGCTGAGCAGCACTCAAAGAGAAATATTCTGCAGACCCATCTGCCGCAGTTCCCGTTTGCAGCTGCCAAAGTATATTGGTTTCACTTAAAGGTTCATATAAATATGCGGCAAATTTAGAAAAAGCAACCCCTACAGCTGCGATAGTTCCCGTTTGAATAACGGCGAAAAAGCTCCAACCATATAGAAAAGCAATCAGTTTATTGTAAGCTTCTTTCAGATAAACATATTGTCCACCTGCCTTAGGAAACATCGCACTCAGCTCCCCATAACTCACCGCAGCAATTACAGTGACCAGGCCGGTTAACACCCAGATCACGATAAGCCAACCTGCTGAGCCTACTTGTCGGGCAATATCTGCACTCACAATAAAAATACCAGAGCCAATCATTGATCCTACGACCAGCATAGTCCCATCTAATAATCCAAGTTCTCTTTTGAAAGAGCCATCTTGACTTTCTTTTTCCATTTAGTTAGTTTGTTTTTTTAATGATGGATGTCATTTCCGAAGTATCCATCAGTTTTGGTTGTTGGTTTTCAAAATGCGGGCAAGTGTATTGATCGAATAAAGCAGGCGATTCTATCTTTCTGAACAGATGGATCTAAAGGCATACAATTAATTGTGGTTCAATTTGATGCTTTCATTTTGTTTGGTTAGTTTGTGCTAAGATATTTAAAAAAATAAAAAAACGGAGCTGAAAAGACATTCCAAACATTAAATAGTTTTTTCTAAAAAAAACCTTAACAATCAGTTCCTTAAAAATTTGCTTTTTAAAAGAACACTATTAATTTTACGTAGCTCTATCTGATCTGTGAACGCGGTACTCCCAATTGAAGGAGTAAATCTATACCAAGTGAATCAACTAAATAACCAAATAAACTTAAACTAAGTATGGAGTTCTTACAAAAAAATCTAATTTACTTTATCCCCTTGCTGGGTTTAATTGGCATTATTGTCATGGCCATAAAAAGCGCCTGGGTGAACAAACAAGATGCTGGTGAGGCTAAAATGCAGGAACTTGCAGGTTATATCGCCGACGGAGCCATGGCATTTCTAAAAGCAGAATGGAAGGTCCTCAGTATATTCGTAATATTTACCGCAGCTTTACTCGCCTATTCAGGCAGCATTCACGAGATCAATGGCATGGCCTTACATTCCAGCTGGATCATCGCCGTTGCTTTCATCATCGGTGCTGTTTTTTCCGCCACTGCCGGATATATCGGTATGAAAGCCGCAACTAAAGCCAATGTACGAACCACTCAAGCCGCAAGAACCAGCCTGGCGAAGGCTTTAAAAGTGTCTTTTACAGGTGGTACGGTAATGGGTTTAGGCGTAGCCGGTTTAGCAATTTTAGGTTTAGGAGGTTTATTCATTGTATTCTTACAGGTATTTAATGTAGTAACTGCTAACAGTTCCGAAATGAAAACCGCAATAGAAGTACTCACAGGTTTCTCTTTAGGGGCCGAGTCTATTGCCTTATTTGCCCGTGTTGGTGGAGGTATTTATACGAAAGCGGCTGATGTTGGTGCAGATTTAGTGGGTAAAGTGGAAGCCGGCATTCCGGAAGATGATGTAAGAAATCCCGCTACTATTGCCGATAATGTGGGTGATAATGTTGGAGATGTAGCTGGTATGGGTGCCGATTTGTTTGGCTCTTATGTGGCGACCATTCTTGCCACCATGGTTTTGGGACAGGAGATTGTAGTAGAAAAACTAAACGGGGTTGCCATAGATCAGTTGAATGGCTTTTCACCTGTATTACTTCCAATGGTCATTTGCGGCCTTGGAATTCTATTTTCTATTGTAGGAACCTGGTTTGTGCGTATAAAGGCTGAAGATTCTAATGTCCAAACTGCCTTAAATCTGGGTAACTGGAGCTCTATTGTCTTAACTGCAATTGCATGCTACTTTATTGTGATGTTCATGTTACCACCACATTTACATCTCCGTGGCGTAAGCTTTACTAAACTGGATGTGTATTTTGCCATTTTGGTAGGTCTTGTAGTAGGCACATTAATGAGCATCATTACAGAATATTATACTGCAATGGGTAAAAGACCTGTCAAATCAATCATACAACAGTCTGGAACGGGCCATGCTACAAATATCATCGCCGGATTATCCGTAGGAATGAAATCTACTGTAGCCCCTATTTTGGTACTTGCAGGAGGAATTATTTTCTCTTATGCTTTTGCTGGTTTGTATGGAGTAGCCATTGCTGCTGCTGGTATGATGGCCACCACTGCCATGCAACTTGCAATTGATGCCTTTGGCCCAATTGCAGATAATGCCGGGGGAATTGCAGAAATGAGTCAATTGCCACCAGAAGTCCGCGAGCGTACAGACAACCTCGATGCGGTAGGAAACACCACTGCCGCAACCGGAAAAGGATTTGCCATTGCTTCAGCAGCCCTAACCTCATTAGCCTTATTTGCTGCATTCGTAGGCGTTGCAGGGATTGATGCCATCGATATTTACAAAGCACCGGTGTTGGCAGGCCTGTTTGTTGGTGCAATGATTCCATTTATCTTTTCTGCCTTGTGTATAGCAGCAGTTGGTAAAGCAGCGATGGAAATGGTGCAGGAAGTCCGCCGCCAGTTCCGGGAAATTCCTGGAATTATGGAATACAAAGCCAAACCTGAATATGAAAAATGTGTCGCCATTTCAACCAAAGCCTCTATCCGTGAAATGATGTTACCGGGTGCTATTGCACTCTTGGTACCAATTATTGTAGGATTTGGCTTTAAAGGAGTCTTTCCTTCCGTGAGTTCAGCAGAAATGCTGGGCGGACTATTGGCTGGAGTTACCGTATCTGGCGTACTTATGGGGATTTTCCAAAGCAATGCAGGGGGTGCCTGGGATAATGCCAAGAAATCATTTGAAAAAGGTGTGGACATCAATGGTGAGATGTTTTATAAAAAATCAGATCCTCATAAAGCCTCCGTTACAGGTGATACCGTAGGTGATCCTTTTAAGGATACTTCTGGTCCTTCTATGAATATTTTAATCAAACTCATGTCTATTGTCTCGCTTGTAATCGCACCATACATCGCTATAGGCGTAATTCCTGAAAGCAAGGTCGAAAAGGAGATCAGAAAAGAAATCAGGGTGATGAAAACCATTGATGCCAACGGAGTGGTGCAGATAGATACGGTCAGGAATTTAATAGACACCGTCACAGTCAAACGGTAATATTACGATTGTTATTAATAAAAGGGATTTTGAATAAAAATCCCTTTTATTTTTAAACATCTTTATTTAGGTTTGACAATCTGATTACAAACCAAATAGACTATAACCAACCTTTTACTAAACTTTAAACTATGAATTTTAGAAAGTCGATTGACTTACTTACAAAAGAAGCTTCCGAAAGCGGAGAAGGGGCATTGAAGAGAACCCTGGGTCCTGTGAATCTGGTTGCTTTGGGTATTGGAGCCATTATTGGTGCTGGATTATTTTCCATCACCGGTTCAGCGGCAGCCAATAATGCCGGCCCGGCCATCACCATTTCCTTTATTATTGCAGCAATAGGTTGCGGATTTGCAGGATTATGTTACGCTGAATTTGCATCCATGATTCCTGTTGCGGGAAGTGCATACACCTATTCCTATGCCACCATGGGCGAATTAGTTGCCTGGATCATTGGTTGGGATTTGGTTCTGGAATATGCAGTAGGTGCGGCTACGGTCTCCATTAGCTGGAGCCGATACCTGGTCAAGTTTCTCGAATATTACGATCTTCACCTCCCTGCTCAGGTGGTCATGTCACCATTTGATACCGCTACACTTGCCGATGGCACTGTAGTTAACGGTATGTTCAACCTCCCAGCTGTATTTATCATTGTATTGATGTCTCTGGTACTAATTAGAGGTACAAAAGAATCAGCCATCATCAATGGTATTATTGTAGCTGTTAAAGTGGTAATTGTATTCATTTTTATCTTCTTAGGATGGAAATACATTAACGCAGATAACTATTCTCCATACTTTATCCCTGCAGATAAGCCAGGTCATGCCAGCTTCTTTGAAAATGGATGGGGTGGTGTGATTAGAGCTGCAGGTATCGTATTCTTCGCTTATATTGGTTTTGATGCGGTATCTACTGCTGCACAGGAAGCTAAAAATCCGAAAAAAGACATGCCGATTGGTATCCTTGTTTCCTTATTTATCTGTACGGTTCTTTATATTTTATTTGCACACGTAATGACAGGCGTTGCCAACTACGACATGTTTAAAGGTCAGGATGGTATTGCTCCTGTTGCTGTTGCAATTGACAATATGGGTATTAATGCAGCAGGAGTGGTTACTCCAGCTTATCCATGGTTAAATAAAGCCATTATTCTGGCAATTCTGGGCGGCTATGCTTCTGTAATCCTGGTGATGTTATTAGGACAGTCGAGAGTTTTCTTCTCAATGAGTAAAGACGGTTTATTACCTGGTGTATTCTCTAAAGTTCACCCTAAATTCAGTACACCGGCGAAGAGTAATATCCTGTTCATGCTATTTGTAAGTTTATTTGCAGCCTTTGTTCCGGCAAGAGTTGTAGGTGAAATGACTAGTATCGGTACTTTATTCGCCTTTATCCTGGTTTGTATTGGTATCATTATCCTAAGGAAACGCATGCCTGATCTTCCAAGAGCATTCAAAGTTCCAATGGTACCACTTATCCCGATCCTGGGTGTAGCGGTATGTTTGGGTATGATGGTATTCCTTCCATTAGATACCTGGGTTCGTTTACTGGTATGGATGATTATTGGTGTAAACGTATATTTATTCTATGGAATCAAAAACAGTTTGTTATCTGATAACAACCCGATCACACTTGCAAGAAGCAATAAAGTAGTTTCTTACATCGGTTTGGTTCTGGCTGTATTGTTGATTATTGTGGCGATCATTCATCACCACACAACAAACGGAACTGATACCGGATTGTATTATTTCTCTCTGGTATTTGCCATCGTCCATGTGATCCTTTATATCTATCGGGCATCCACAGCTAAAAACGTGAAAGCCAAACTTTAAGTCTTCATGACCAAAAGATAGCTTATTTTATAAATTGAAAGGCCTGAGGTTCATAAGAACTCAGGCCTTTTTTGTTTGCCTCACTGTCACCTTTCTATTACAAAATAATATACCTTTGCAGCATAAAACAGCTGCTATGGAATTTAATTTCAGTCAAATCCTCTCTTGTTCAATGATCATGTTCGCGATTATTGATATCCTGGGTGCCATCCCTGTCGTGATCGAACTTAGAAAAAAAGCCGGTCATATTCAATCTGAAAAAGCAACTATTGTGGCTACAGCATTGATGATCATCTTTCTTTTCGCAGGAGAGTCCTTATTAAAAGTAATCGGCCTGGATGTGGAATCCTTTGCGATTGCTGGTTCTTTTGTAATTTTCGTAATTGCGATGGAAATGATCCTTGGTCTGACCATCTTCAATGAAGATGTTCCAGAAACGGTGTCTATTGTGCCATTGGCCTTTCCATTAATTGCAGGAGCAGGAACCATGACGACCCTTTTGTCATTAAAGACAGAATATGCAACGCAAAACATCATTGCGGGTATTCTGATCAATATGATGTTTGTCTATTTTGTATTGAAAAACACCAATCGCTTAGAGCGTCTTCTTGGTAAAGCCGGACTAAATGTATTAAGAAAAGCGTTTGGTATTATCCTACTGGCTATTGCCATTAAGCTATTCCGAAACAATACGGGTTTATAGTTGGATGGCATCTTGCCATTTCCAATAAATCATCAAAAAAGAAATGCCCCCAAAAAGTCAGACAGTCCTGACACTTTATGGGGGCATTTCTTTTTGATTTCTGTTTTAAATTTCCTGACGTTAGTTTAAGCTGGTTCCGTTTTAATCAGGCGGGCCACAAACATTGTATCTGCGGCATCCTTATACCCTTTTATCACTTCCATTTTCTCCAATTTCAAAGGAAAGTTTTCTTCCAGAAAACGAACAGCTTCTTCATTCTCCTGTTTAAATACCGAACAGGTAATATAAATCAATGGTTTTCCAACTTTCAGGTATTTGACTACATTACCAGCAATTCCCTTCTGTAAACGACTGTACATACTAATTTTATGTTCATCAAAGTAATACAGCATTTCTGGTGTACGTCCCCAGGTACCAGAGCCTGAACAAGGCGCATCCAGAATGATGCCATCAAATTCATAATCATGCAGATCCTGATCATTATTTTGCAGCAGATCCAGGACCTTTTTTTGATATTTTTTGATTCCTGCTTCATGGAAACGATCATCAAGGTTGTTTAAGCTTGTTTCTCTAACGTCACTCACTACGAGCTGCACCGTAGGCTCAAGATCGTGTAGCAACAGGGATTTGCCCCCAGAAGCCGCACAACAATCCCACCAGCGATCGTAGGTTTTAGGTTCAAAGAATAAACCTGTCTTTTGAGAAGAAAGATCCTGTACCTGATAAAACTTCTGATTCGGAAATATGTTTTCCAGTTTAGTCCCATTTGGTAACATCAGGGTGGTCTCTGAAATCTCTTTTACAGGCACCTCATGTGCTTTCAAATCAGCAAGCAGTGCTTTCAGATGCCCTTTCGTGATCCTCAGAAATAAATCTGGCTGAATAAAAAAGGATTTAAAGAAATCTTCCTTTTCTACAGCTGCACTTAAATTTTGATGGAAAGAGAAAACATCGGCAAGCTGAAATTCGGGAAAAGCAGTTTGAATCAAAGTCAACTTGGCCTCCAATGGTAACTCAATCTGATCGGCAAGACTGGGCAAATGCGTTTCCACGACCAAGCTTGGGCTGAAATTACATAAGAAATCCGCAACGGCTAGGCGCAGCACTTGTTGTTCTTTAATCAGGGCCTTTCCCAATCTAAAAAAACTATAGATATAACGACTGGACCATCTCCTATCCGAGGAGCCCATCTTTTTATTTTGCTTGAAATACAGATGCAAAAACCTATGCAAAGGCAAAAGCCCATCATAGCTTTTAAAAATCTGCTCAAATGCCCGGATCTGGTGTTCTATTCTCATTCTACAATATTTATAGCAAAGTTCTTATAACGTAAAAGCATTAAACTGGTATTGATATAACCCAGTTTATCATCGTGATAAAAATCAAAAGAATTATGTAATCCTTCGTACTTCTCTTTGCTCAGGTATTTTAAATAGTTGGCCCCATGCTCTGAAAATAATTTACCGAAATAAAACCCAATATCAAAGCCTTTAAATGAATACTCGGAAGGCTCAAATTTGAATGCTTCCCTATATTTTTTTATGAATTGAATAACAGCCGGACTGCGATAATTTACATAGTAAGAAGCGGTAATGCTGGTATTTAAAGCTTGTAATTTATCTACATTATAATTTTGCTTGATCCAGTCCGGATGCCCAAATAAATTAAGGTCATAGCCCTTATTTTTAATTTTCAGCAGCTTATCTAAAGTAGGTACCACAAACTTGCGATCGGCGGAAGTAACGATCACTACGTAATTTTTTCCTTTCTGCATTTTTGTTTCCATACTAAAGACTGAAGGATATTCCTGTAGAATAAAAGTCTTTTTATTGGCTTTAAAGTGCTGACGCAAAGGTGCGGCTACGACCTCATCACTACTTGTTTTCGGATTGATCAACACCACTATCGTGTTTTCAGGAACATATTTTTTAGCCACATAGTCTACAATTTTTGCAGCATGCAAGTCAATATTATTCACAACCGAAATCAGATTAGGATTGTTAAACTCCGAAGGATGAGTAGCTGCAAGTGGTGAGACCAGGGGAATATTTCTGGCAATAGAATAAGTAGTCATGTGCTTAATACCCTGAGGAAATATAGGGCCTACCACGAGATTACTATAGGTAAGTGTACCTTTACTCAGCAACGCATCAATTTGTGCATTCGAATCACGGGTATCATAAACGTTCAATTTGAAATTTAAGCCCAAACTTGCTGCCGAATCTATTCCCAGTTTAAAACCCTGGTAAAAGTCTATGGCCATTACCGCTTTATCGACCTCGGCTTTGGTAGCCGTTTTCAGGTTAATTTCATTCAGTCGGAAAGGGATCAGCAAGGAAATATTAGCCTGCGTAAACCGCTCTGCAGGTTTTTCTACTATTTTCTCTTTACCCTGGCCTTCTGGTTTTTGATTTGCAGGCTTTCTTATTTTCGGCGAACAAGCCGAAAATAAGAAAGCAATACAAATGATCAGCCAATATTTATTCCCACTCAATTGTAGCGGGTGGTTTTGAACTGATATCATATACTACGCGGTTTATTCCTTTTACTTTGTTAATAATTTCATTAGAAATTTTGGCGAGTACGTTATATGGAAGATGACACCAATCAGCAGTCATACCGTCTACAGATTCAACTGCACGTAAACAAATGGCGTTCTCGTAAGTACGTTCATCACCCATTACACCTACAGATTGTACCGGAAGGAAGATTGCTCCTGCCTGCCATACTTTATCGTAAAGACCTGCTTCTTTTAAGTTATTGATATAGATCGCATCTGCCTCCTGAAGAATAGCCACCTTCTCTGGAGTAACCTCACCAAGAATTCTGATTGCTAATCCCGGACCTGGGAAAGGGTGACGGCCAATAATGAAATGCTCTAAGCCCAATGAAGTACCTACTCTTCTTACTTCATCTTTAAATAAAGTTTTCAGAGGCTCTACAACTTTCAGTTTCATGAAATCAGGCAATCCACCTACATTATGGTGAGATTTAATGGTTGCAGAAGGACCACCATTTACAGAGATCGACTCAATTACGTCTGGGTAAATGGTACCTTGTGCCAGCCATTTTACGTCTTCAACCAGGTGTGCTTCTGTATCGAAAACTTCGATAAATACACGTCCGATTGCTTTACGCTTTAGCTCCGGATCAGTTACCCCAGCCAATTGACTTAAGAAACGATCCTTAGCATCTACACCTTTGATGTTTAAACCAAGGTGTTTATATTGCTCTAGAACACTTTCAAATTCATCTTTACGAAGTAATCCGTTGTCTACAAAAATACAGTGTAAATTCGTACCGATTGCTTTATGTAGTAAAACGGCAGCAACACTGGAATCTACCCCGCCTGAAAGACCAAGTACAACTTTATCATTGCCTAAAGTCTCTTTTAAATCTGCAATAATGGTTTCTACAAAAGCTTCAGAAGTCCATTCCTGGTGACATCCGCAGATATCAACAAGGAAATTTTCCAACAATTGCTTTCCGTCTGTGCTATGCGTCACTTCCGGGTGGAACTGAATCGCATAAGTTTCACTATCTTTAATCTGATAAGCTGCAACTTTTACGCTGTCTGTACTTGCAATCAGTTCAAAGTTTTCAGGGATCTTAGTGATGGTATCTCCATGAGACATCCATACCTGAGAATCCAGATTGATGTGCTTAAATAATTTATTTCCGCTAGCAACGAAATTCAGGTTAGCCCTGCCGTATTCACGAGTGGATGAAGGCTGAACTTCACCACCAAGTTGTTGCGCCATATATTGCGCACCATAGCAAACGCCCAGTACTGGGAATTTAAGGTGAAATTTAGTCAGGTCAATCTGTGGAGCGTCTGCTTGACGAACTGAGGATGGACTACCTGAAAAGATGATACCTTTTACGTCTGATGTGATTTCAGGAATATTGTTGAATGGATGAATTTCGCAATACACATTTAGTTCGCGTACCCTGCGGGCAATTAGCTGCGTGTATTGGGAACCAAAATCGAGAATAATGATTTTTTCTAGCATGGCCAAAGTTAAGAAAACTTACCTGCTGGTACAAGACAGAATGTCAATTAACCTCGATTTGGTACTTATTTACTTCTACACCGAACCTTCTTAGAAAGTCTACACCTTCATCACTAGGTAATCCTTTGTATTCTGCATAGGAATCCTGATACAAAACCTTCTTGATTCCGGACGACAAGATCAATCTCGCACAGGCGATACAGGGAGAAAGTGTGGTGTACAAAGTAGCACCTTCTATCTTGGCCCCATTCTTTGAAGCATATAATATGGCATTTTCTTCAGCATGAAGTGCAAGAGAACAACTGCCTTTGGAATCTCTATCGCAACCGGTCTCCGGCCATTCTTCATCACAATTGTGCGTTTCTGGTGGTGGCCCGTTATAGCCGATAGAAATTATTCTGGTGTCTTTGGTCAGCACCGCACCAACATGCGCCCTAACACAGTGTGAACGCGCAGCAAGGTCTACTGCCAGGTTCATATAAATATGATCGAAACTCTTTTTACTCATATAGGTATAAATAAAAAGCTTCCCATTAAAGAAATGGGAAGCCTTTCCTGTTTAATATCATTAGTGACCGCCTTCGGCTTCAATATTTTCTACATTAATGCCCTGGCTTTTCAGGATTGCACTTACCCTCCATGCAAAGAAAATCAGGTAAGCAAAGCCAATTGCAGGAACAATGTAAGAGCTATGGATACCAATGGCATCCGCAAGTTCACCCTGGATTGGCGGAATGATCGCACCACCCAGGATCATCATGATCAGGAAGGAAGAACCCTGACTGGTGTATTTGTTTAATCCGGTAATGGATAATGCAAAAATGGATGGCCACATAATCGAGCAGCATAATCCACCACTTACAAAAGCAAAGATCGCCACATGACCAGTGGTCAATAAACCAATCAGCATGGATATCGCGCCTAAAGTCCCGAAAATAGCCAATGTTTTAGCTGGTTTTTCCTGTCCAAGATAAAAGGCCACAATCATGATTGCAATGCAGATTCCATATACATATAAGTTACCTACATCAGTTCCTGTAAAATGATTTACGAATAAAATTACACCAAAAGCAATAAAAGGAACAATAACCGTCAATACATTTCTCATCATTTTTGACATGTTGAAAGCTGAAATTGCACCTGTCCAACGTCCAATCATCATACTTCCCCAATATAGAGAGATGTATTGTTTGATTTCAGACTCTGCCAAACCACCAAATTCCTGCAGGTTCAACAAAGCGCCCAGGTTACTCTGAATGGTTACCTCAGTACCTACGTACATAAAGATGGCCAACATTCCCAGCACCAATTGTGGATATTGCATCGCTCCCCATTTTTCAGGGCGATCCTTTTTCACTGTGTATGCAAAGAATAATGCGGCCAGGATAATGGCCAATGAAGAATAAACAAATACAGAAGCAGAAATTCCGGTAGCCTGAGCCAGAGGACCTGCTGCCGCAACCATTAAGAAACCAAGAATCATCACAACTAACGGTCCGTTAGGTTTTGGACTGGCCTCTACTTTCTCATCACTGGTTACTTTTGGTAATTTAGAAATCCCAAAGAAAATGGCTACTGCGATAAACAGACCTGCAAGAATTAAGTACAGGTTATTAATAGAGCTAATTTCCACGGCTTTAGGAATGGCATCATTTGCAGTGCCAAATAAAACCACACTCACGATTACCGGTCCCATTAAACCACCCAGGTTATTGATTCCACCGGCAAGGTTTAAACGGTGCGTACCACTCTCCGGTGCTCCTAAAGCCACCACAAAAGGGTTAGCTGCAGTTTGCTGAAGGGAGAATCCAAGCGCAATCACAAAAAAGGTAAATAAGATAAAGATAAAAGATCCGGAATGAACTGCAGGAATCATGATCAATGCACCTACTGCGGAGATCAATAGACCGGCAATAATTCCTTTTTTGTAACCGATTTTATTCAGAATATCTACTTTACTGGCTTGAGAGGCGAAATACAACAACAGCGACCCAATAAAGTATCCACCGTAAAATGTAAAGTCAATAAGTTGAGACTCGAATTGAGTCAGATTAAAGTGCGCTTTACAGAATGGAATAAAAATACCATTCGAAGCAGCAACAAAGCCCCAGAAAAAGAACACAGTAATAATTGTGTACAAAGCGGTGCCATAATTTTTTTTAGATTGTTGTTCCATATAATCGTTAGTAACTTATTTTGGTGCGCTAAACATAAATAAAAAAAACTGTTTGCTAAAGTGTAATGTTTACACACTGGCAATTCGGATAGCGGGTGATGGTAAGGGTAATACGGGGACTCTATTAAAATAATAAGGGTGATTTTATTCATAAAATCGCATATTAGCATAATTTTAGAAGTTAGGTGAATGTTTGAAGCAATATTACAGGGGATTGGTGCAGGTATATTATTTTCGTTTTTGACGGGTCCTGTTTTCTTTTCCATGATTAAAACGAGCATTGAGAAAGGCTTCAAAGCCGGTTTTTCTCTTGCTGTAGGCGTGATTTTTAGTGACATTATATTTATCACACTTACCATTTTCAGCGCTCAATTTGTAAACTATAAATCAGAGTATTTTCAATATATAGGCATCATAGGAGGCCTCTTTTTATTTGGCATTGGCTTATACTACCTTTTCAATAAGGTAAAAGTAAGCTATGACGTAGGTGAAATTGCGAAGATCAAAAAGCGTGGTTACATCCTCAAAGGATTTTTAATGTGCCTTTTATCTCCTACTACATTAATGTTCTGGATAATGGTGGGTGGGATTATTTCGGTACAACTCCATTTAACGATGTCTGAAAAAGTCGTATTCTTTATTGTTGCTATGGCTACACAACTGACTGTAGATGGTGTAAAGACCTACTATGCTGCAAAGCTTCGTTACCGGATCAAGGAGAAGACCATACAGAACCTCAACAGAATTGCAGGAGCCGTCATCATCATCTTTGCCATCCGATTATTTATCGAAGTATTGTTAAAACACTATAAATAAAAAATCCCCGTCTGGTCTAAACCGAACGGGGATTGTATTTTATGAAGTCGCTCAATTAATAAGCTCTTTGGTTGTTTCCTTCTTTCCAGTTTACGAAAGCTTTAATCACCACTTTATTTCCACCAGCTGTTGGGTAATTTCCTGAGAAATACCAATCTCCCGTATGATCAGGACAAGCTACGTGTAAATTATCCAAAGTCTGATAAATCACTTCTACTTCTGCATTAATGTTTTCAGGAGTAATGATTTTCGTAATTTGAGCCGAGATCTCTTCCTGCGTAAAAGGTCTGTAAATGTCTTTCACATGGTTCACAATCTCTTCTTTCGGTAACAACAATGAAGCTTTACATTTCTGATAAACTTCTTCGATGATGTGTTCCATACCACGTGCTTTCAACAATTGAATGGCCGCTTCAAAAGCAACGAATTGTCCCATTTTAGACATATCGATACCATAGCAATCCGGGTAACGGATTTGTGGAGCAGAAGAAACAATAATGATCTTCTTAGGATGTAACCTGTCGATGATCTTGATGATACTTTGTTTCAGGGTTGTTCCACGAACGATGGAATCATCAATCGCCACTAAAGTATCAGTACCATTTTTGATCACACCATAGGTCGTATCATAAACATGGGCAACCATATCACTTCTGTCGGCATCCTGCGTAATGAATGTTCTTAGTTTTACATCCTTAATTGCCAGCTTCTCCACTCTTGGGCTAAGCGATAGCAATTCAGTCAGCTCTTCATCGTTCAGTTGTTCTTTACGATTCACCAGAGTATCCAGCTGTACTTTTCTGATGAAGTCATGTAAACCTTCTACCATTCCGTAGAAAGAAACTTCAGCAGTATTAGGGATAAATGAGAATACTGTATTTTTAAGGTCAGCGCCTACTGCTTTCAGAATCTGATCACACAATAATGCACCTAAATGTTTTCTTTCTTTATAGATTTCTGCATCAGAACCTCTTGAGAAATAAATACGTTCAAATGAACATGCTCTTTTTTCCTGAGGCTCTCTGAAAACTTCCTCTGTTACTTTACCATTTTTCTTAACGATTAAGGCATGTCCAGGTTGGATTTCTTTCACATCTTTAAATGGGATGTTGAAAGCAGTCTGAATCGCTGGTCTTTCAGAAGCAGCCACTACGATCTCATCATCTGCATAGTAGAATGCAGGACGAATACCTGAAGGATCACGAAGAATAAAAGCATCACCATTACCAACGATACCAGAGATCGCGTATCCACCATCCCAGTTCTTTGCAGAACGACGAAGGATTTTAGCGATATCTAAACCTTCTGAGATTTTGTGAGTGATTTCTACGTTATCCAGACCTTCCTTTTTATAGGCATCAAAAAGTTCCTGATTTTCATCGTCAAGAAAATGACCGATTTTTTCAAGTACTGTTACCGTATCCGCTTTTTCTTTCGGATGTTGTCCCAGCTCATAAAGTTGTTCTAATAACTCTTCCACATTCGTCATGTTGAAGTTACCTGCAATCACAAGATTACGGGTCATCCAGTTGTTCTGACGTAGGAAGGGGTGACAATTTTCTATGCTATTCTGACCATGGGTACCATAGCGAAGGTGACCTAGTAGAACTTCTCCGATAAAACTAACATTGGTTTTCAACCATTCTGCATCTTGCATCAGCTCTGGCGTTTCATTTTGGATGTCTACAAATTTACTTTGCACATATCCGAAAATATCTGAAACCGCATTTTGAGCCATAGACCTGTACCTGCTGATGTAGCGGTGACCTGGTTTAACATCAAGTTTAATGGTTGCAATACCGGCGCCATCTTGTCCACGGTTGTGTTGCTTTTCCATTAAAAGATAAAGCTTGTTAAGGCCGTAAAGGGTGGTACCGTATTTTTCCTGGTAGTATGAGAGAGGTTTTAAAAGGCGGATAAAGGCAATACCGCATTCGTGCTTGATCGAGTCGCTCATTGATGTGTGATTTGAGCCGCAAATTTACCGTTAATAATTATCAGAACCTAGAAAGAAATAGAATCTTTCATTAAGATTATAATCAGATAGTTAAACCTGGTTTAAAGCATTTAGCAATAGGTACAAAGCAGTCAGATTGCAAAAAAAAACCGCTCTGGAAGGAGCGGTTTCTAATAAAAATGATGGAAATATTTTAGGGTAGTATCTGGTTCATTAGAGCTTTGCAATTACAAGATCCTTAAGATTCAACTTGGAAACGTCATTTTTAACCAGTGAATGGTCTTTTGTTGAACCGCTCAATTTCAGATCTGAAGCACCACTGATATCGGTATAAAGACTTTCCACATTTGCATTTACATTTGCTTTGGCCTCATCTTTCAGGAAGATCTGAAGTACTGCCAAATCAAAATTGCCTTTGGTTTTAACGCTTGCAGTGTTGGCTACATCAATTCTTTGCAAGTCTTTTACGTTTACATAAATTGTGTTTTTATCAGTAGAGTTGATGTACAAAGTATATCCTTTTTGTTTTACGCTATAGTTACTTTCATTCATCTCCTCATAGCTATTTACCTCTTCTCTGTTTCCCTGTACCAGTATCACATTGGCATTTCCGGTAACCACCACTTTATTGAATTTTACAGCAGCAGGCTTGTTGGCCGGTGATTTATCTTTAGCGATCGTTGTAAAGGCTGAAGTAGTTAAAACGATAGCGGTTAAAGTTGAAGCGATTAGTGTTTTGATTGCAGTTTTCATATCTTTTAGTTTTTAAGTTTTTAAGGTTGTTTTGTAATTAAGACGCCCTCAAAGGGGAAACGTTTCAGGCATTTTTGCTGCTTTAGACCACAGCAGTGTAGCCCTCGACGAAAGAGCATAACTTCTCGACCAATCGACGAAAATATTTTCGTCGATTGCTTAAAAACCAACATAAAAAGAATGGAAATGAAAAAGGCGGTCAACTGACCGCCTCGAATAAATGACTTAGCATTTAAGGTGCATCTGCTCCGACTGAACCTCTTCTCCAAAGAAAATATTGGCATGTTGATCAAATGCTTGCCTATCGCCGGAGGTAAAGAACTGGCGCTTCCCCTGCAGGCCCAGCCGGACTACCATTTCGGGATGATTTTCCAGGTATAACTCAAGACTGTTGGCTACTATATCCGCCTGACCTAACAACTCAATCCCTGAAGGTAATATGGCTTGAAGTTTAGGAATCAACAAAGGATAATGTGTACAAGCCAAAAGAATACAATCAATATCAGCATCCTTTTCCAACAATTCATCCAGGTATTTTTGCACGAAATAATCCGCGCCAGGATTGAGGTGCTCATTGTTTTCGATCAGGGGAACCCACATCGGACAAGCTTGTTGTACTACCTTAAGCTCCGGAAAGAACTTATTAATTTCCATAGGATAAGAAAGGGAGTTGACTGTCCCACGGGTTCCCATTACTCCTACAGTCTTCTTATTGGTAAATTGCCCCAGTACTTCCGCCGTAGGCCTGATGACCCCAAGTACACGATGATTAGGATATTTTAGCGGAAGTACCTTCTGCTGAATACTCCGTAACGCCTTAGCGGAGGCAGTATTGCAGGCAAGAATAACCAAAGGACATCCCTGCTCAAATAACCACTCTACGCATTCCAAAGTGTATTGGTAAATGGTTTCAAAAGAATGATCTCCATAAGGAGAACGGGCATTATCGCCCAGATAAATATAATTGTATTGTGGCAGTTGTCTGGCTATAGATTTAAACACAGTCAAACCACCATACCCAGAATCAAAAACGCCTATAGATTGTCCAGTATTCATTGTAAAAAAAAGCGGGATGGAGTTTTATCACCCCATCCCGCAATTTATATATTTTAATTTTAATTATTTCTTTGGTGCTGCAGTTGCAGTAATCCCTAATTTAGCTTTAACTGCATTAGTGATATCATCACCACCATCCCAGTAAACTAAAGCCTGGTTAGCAGTATCAAATACATAAGCATAACCTTTTTCTTTAGAAACAGCTTTGATTGCTGCATCAGCTTTCACCTGAATTGGGTTAAACAATTCTGCATTTTTAGTTTCCATTTCTTGTTGTGCTTTAGCTCTTGCATCTTCGATACGTTTTTGAAGATCTTGTAATTCAGCACCCATAGCTTGTAATTCTTTACCAACAGTTTCTTTGTTGGCTTCGCTCATTGTTTTTTGTTTTGCTTCAGCTGCAGTAAGTTTACCTTGGTATTCAGTAATCATCTTCTCTACATCTGCTTGCTTAGTTTTACCAAACGCTTCTAATTTAGTTCTTGCGTCTTTAACCTCTGGCATAGCTTCAATGATCAATGCCGAGTTCAAATGCGCTAATTTTTGTTGTGCATTTGCTACGTTAGCAGTAAACAATAATCCCGCTGCGATAAAAAATGCGTTAATTGACTTTCTCATTTCTATTTGTCTTAATAAATTGTTTTTACTTGTTTATCTATTTGTGTTGTTTATTTAAGGATGGTACCTGGTTTAAAACCTAGCAACCTGATCACATCATTGCTCACATCATAATTGCTGCTGGCATAAATCATCATGGTAGCCTCACTGCTTTTATCAAAGATAAAATCCAGTTGTTTACCTTTAGCCACTTCAGTAATCGTCCTGGTTACCTTGTCCTGAATCGGACCTAATAACTTCCCACGTTTTTGAAAAAGTTCACCATCCGGTCCGAAAATTCTACGTTGAAAATCTTTGGCTTCTTTCTCCTTTTCGATGATATCGTTCTCTCTTCTCTTACGCATATCTGCAGTAAGCAATACCTGATCCGCCTGATATGCCTTGTACATTTTATCGATCTCTACAAAGTTCTGATCCACTTGTGCCTGCCATTGTTGTGAAGCCACATTCAGTTCATTCAATGAAGACTTGTACTCTGGAAGATGCTTTAAAATATATTCCGTATCTACATAAGCGAACTTCTGTGCAAAAGCTCCCATACAGGTAAAGCTTAAGAAGCATATTAATAGGTATTTTTTCATAGCCTGTTTTTTATTATTCCTAACGTTAATTAAATCCACCTAATTGTTGAGCAATACTAAATGTAAATGATTGCTTTCCTCCATTCTCCACTCCAGGAATCTTATCGAAAGGAATACCATAATCAATACCCAACAATCCAAATATCGGTAAAAATATCTTCGCACCAAAACCTGCAGAACGTCTAACGTTAAAAGGATTGAAGTCTGCGAACTTGTTCCAGGTGTTACCACCCTCAGCAAAAGCCACAAGGAATGCGGTAGCTGAAGAACTTTTAATTACCGGATATCTTACTTCCAACACATATTTAGTAAAAATAGGGCTACCAGATTGCTGTGCAATGGCAACTGCATTTCCCGTAGATCCAACAGGAATCACAGCAGAGTTTGCATAACCACGCATCGCGATCAACTCAGAACCCTGAAGGAAGTCAAATCCCTGCATACCGTCACCACCTAATTTGAAACGCTCAAAAGCAGGATCTCCAACAGCTTTGTTATACGAACCAAGGAAACCAAATTGAGCCTGTGCTTTCACTACAAATTTACCGGCAAGCTTATGGAACCATTGAGATTCAAATTTCCATTTGTGGTACTCAGTGAATTTATAGAATTCCTTATCAGGAGCAGTCGCATAATTCAATTTATTGATCAATGAATAAGGAGGTGTCGCCTGAATGGTAAACTTGAAATAAGAACCACCTTCCGGGAAGATAGGCGAATCACGTGAATCCCTGCTCAGTTCCTGTGCTAAACTGATGTTATAAGAAGTACCTGTACTAAATTTATAACCACCATAATTGTTCAGGATATACTGTTGGAAACTCAAGGCATGACTCAACTGGAAATAGTTGTCCGGGAATTTCAACCTTCTACCTAAACTCACAGTTACCCCGTTCAATCTGATACGTTGCTGGGACTGACCATTACGTACTTCGAATTCTTTTAAGCCGTTAGACTGTAAAGAGGTGAAGGCACTTACCCCAAAACTCACTGGTTTCTTACCACCTAACCATGGCTCGGAGAACGAGAAGCTATAAGACTGGTAATATTTACCATTCGTTTGTCCACGCAAACTAAGTTTCTGACCATCACCTTTTGGCAGAGGTTTATAAGCACTTGGGTTGAAAAGGTTTCTTAAGGAGAAGTTATTGAAAGTTAATCCTAAAGTACCGATGATGTTACCACCACCAAAACCACCAGACAATTCAATCTGATCAGAAGGTTTTTCTTCAACTGCATATTCGATATCTACCGTTCCATCAGCCGGATTTGGCTTAGGTGTAGGTACTGTTTTAGATTCATCAAAATTACCCAACTGACCAATCTGACGAACTGTACGGATCAATAGATCTTTAGAGAATTTATCACCTGGCTTAGTGTGCACCTCACGAAGCACTACCCTATCATTGGTGATCGTGTTACCTTTTACCGTAATGCGATTGTTTGTATACTGAGGACCTTCATAAATGCGGATTTCCACATCTACTGTATCGCCATAGATTTTAGTCTGAACAGGATCAACATTGAAAGTTAAGTAACCATCATTTAGATATAAACTAGAAACATCATCGCTGTTGGCACTACCTCTTAATTTAGTTTCCAATTTCTCTTCACTGAAAACCTCACCTTTTTCGATTCCTAAAATACGTTCCAGGTCTTTTCCTGCATATTTTGCATTTCCTACCCAGCTGATATTCCCGAAATAGTATTTTGGACCTTCAAATAAATCGATCTTAATTCCGATAGATTTGTCATTATATTTGTAAATGCTATCTTTCAAAATTACCGCATCACGGTAACCTTTATCCTGCATTTTAGCAATCAGTGTTTTCTTGTCTTCGTCGTATTTTTCTTTATTGAATTTACCCGAACCGAATACTTTATAGAAAGCCTGTTGCTTCGTTTTCTTTAGGAATTTACGCAGTTTCGCATCAGAAAACACTTTATTTCCTGTAAAGTTAATCTCATGAACTTTTACCTTACGGCCTTTATCCACAATCACTTCCAAAATCACATGGTTATCCTGATTTGGATCCGGTTTAGTCTTATAACTTACCGTCGTAAAGAAATAACCTTTCTCCAACAAGTATTTTTTAATGATACTGGTAGTAGAATTGTATAAGTTCTCGTTGATAATAGATTTTGTAGATTTTGCATTTAATTTCTCCAGAATATCCGTTTTTTGAGATTTACTCACCCCTTGAATATCGAAAGAAGACAATCTTGGACGTTCTACCACTTCAATATCGAAGTAAACAGAATCACCTTCAATTTTAGTAATGTCTAATTGTACATCATCAAATAATCCTTGTTCCCAAAGGATTTTAATTGCGTTTGCTGTGGCTTCACCAGGAAGGACAATGCGTTCCCCTTTAATTAATTTTGAAAGGGTAATGATCACATCTTTGTCTAAGAATTTTGTTCCTGACAGGGTTACATCTGCAATAGTGTATTCCTTAGGGTTAAAATAATCCAGATCCAGGCCATTAACTTTTAATGTAGGAGTTGCAGGATTGGACTGAGGACGGATCTGTGCCATTGTTGGTAAACCAATCAATAACAATAGTATAAGTTGATATATTCTTTTCATTTACAATCTAAAAATCGATGCTAAGTTAATTTAAACACATGTTAAAAAGTGTTAAAAGTAAAATTAGTTCAATTGTTCACTAATTTTACCGAAACGACGTTCGCGCTTTTGGTAGTCTACAATTGCCTCAAAAAGGTCTTCCCTTCTAAAGTCTGGCCAAAGCGTATCGGTAAAATACAGTTCAGTATAAGCCATCTGCCATAAGAGAAAATTACTAACCCTGTGTTCCCCACTGGTTCTGATCATCAGCTCCGGATCAGGAATATCAGTAGTGGTTAGTTCGGCAGAAAAAAGTTCTTCATTAATCGCATCGATTTCAATCTCTTGATCTTTAGCTTTTTGGGCTAATTTTTTCGCTGCTTCCAATATTTCCCATTTCGCGCTGTAGCTCAATGCAAGCGTCAGTGTACAACGGGTATTTTTCGAAGTATTGTCCATCGCACTCTTCAAATCATCAATACATTTTTGAGGCAGAGAAGCAATATCACCAATCGCATTTAAGCGGATATTATTTTTGTTAAGCGTAGCGGTTTCCTGGTTAATGGTAGAGATTAATAACTCCATTAAAGCATTTACTTCTTCAATAGGTCTGTTCCAGTTTTCAGTAGAAAAGGCATATACAGTCAGGTATTTAATACCAATATCGGCACAACCTTCCACTATATCTTTCACCGACAGCACGCCACTTTCGTGACCAAAATGCCTGAATTTGCCTTGATTTTTTGCCCATCTCCCGTTTCCATCCATGATAATTGCGATGTGTTCAGGCAGGCGTGTAACGTCAATTTGTTCTTTAAATCCCATTTATGATTGCAAATATGCTTAAAATGTATAACATTTTTGGGACACAAAGGTATAAGATATGCCAATACCTACAAACATATAAGTATCTCTTTTTCTTAAGTCTCCTCTTTGGGTCCCGTATAGATTACTAACTGATCCTGAAGGGTCAGGACGGAAACCTGAGAGGTATTCACGAACCGGCCTCAGCTCCATTGGATCATTCGCTGTATAATCTGCAGCAGGGTATCTGCCACTCACATCATCCAGCTGATCCGTAAAAGCCGTCCGATAACCAATCTGGGAGAATAAACCCCAGTTGTCCTTTAACCTAACCTTAAATCCTACGCCATAAGGCACAGCAAGTGCCGAATTCCGGTAGGCTTCCTTTTGTCCCTCCGTACGATAAAACCGAAGCTGGTATTCCCGGGCTTCGGTGTCGCTACCAATTTTATATTTTCCTATTGGATTAAACCAGATCCCAGCTACCCCGGCAAATATATAGGGTGTGAAATTCTTTGTTCCTCCACCTGCAAAGTACTCAAAAAAGTTAAAATCCACTTGTAAACTTACCTCATTTAAAGCAGTCTCGAAGTTAAGTCCTCTTTCCCTGAACTGCGCATTACTGGATTTCAAGTCGTCTGCTTTAATCTTTCCGTAGGTATAATGCAGACCAACAGCCCAGTATGGATCGAAATTCAATTTGACATTCGCTCCGGCAGACAAACCGCTTATTTTTAGTGGATTGGTTTGGTTCAGATCTCCCATATACCCGGCAGCTCCTCCAACAACACCTAATTCCAGGTTCTGGGCAAAGGCAGATGTTCCGAGGAAAAGCAGGACAAAAAAACAGAAAATTCGGCTGCGCTGCTGCATTTTAATAATTTCGGGTATCTATCCCCCAAAGTAGTTTATTTCTTAGCGTTTTCAAATAGCTTTCGTCATTTAACCTGATCAGATTGACATGAAAAGCTGCTTTGTTAAGGGTTAACTTCACCGAGCGGTCTACCGTTTCTGTTCTGGAATCACAAGAAACCAGGAATTTCGCACTTCTCGCTTCCACCTCAAAAGTCAGCGTTACATCATCAGGAATGATGACTGGCCTCACATTCAGGTTATGTGGCGCAATAGGTGTAATGACAAAATTCTGTGAGCTTGGGTAAATGATCGGGCCACCGCAGCTTAATGAATAAGCAGTGGAACCCGTAGGTGTTGCTATAATTAAGCCATCTGCCCAATAGGAATTGACAAACTCATCATTCATATAGGCATGGATGATCATCATCGCAGACTTATCTCTTCTATGGATGGTGATGTCATTTAAAGCGAAATTCTCTTCCCCAAACAATTCAAACTTAGAATCCAGGCTAAGCAAGGTTCTTTTATCCAGGGCATAAGCCTGATTGCGTAAAGCTTCAATCGCAACACGGATTTCATCTTTGTTGATACTGGCCAGAAAGCCCAATCTTCCGAAATTGATTCCGATCACTGGAATTCCAGAATCACGGATCAGCGACAAGGTATCTAGTAATGTACCATCGCCACCTAGGCTGATCAGCACATCAGTCTGACCTACCAATTCCATATGTGAACTAAAAGCCACAATGCCTTCTGGCAGCTTTATTTTGTCTTTAATAAAGTCAAGGTAATCTTTGTAAACAAGAATGGGTGTTTTCAACTCCCCCAGCACATTGAATACTTCCTGTACGTATGGTAGAACACTATTATTGAACTCTCTACCGTATATTGCAGTTCTCATTTATGAGGTTTATACGTTTAAATAATTCATGAATGAATTATATCTGTCTTCGGTACCATTATCTGAAATGGTGCTGTTAAACACAGCTTTTACCTGGTAATTATATCGCTCAAAGGAAGCGATAATTCCCGACAACTCAGTTTTATTGATCTTTAAAGTCACCTCTAATCTTGTAGAATCGGGAAAAGATTGCACATAAGAAGAAAGGATCTGCGCATTGTCTGCTTCTACTATTTGTGCCATATGGGAAAGGGAGTTATTGCGGTTACTGATTTCCAGCACAATAATCCCCCCTGGCTCTTTCACTGCGTAAATATCTGCGGTATAATCCAACAGATTATGAATGGAAATGAGCCCCAAATAGTTCTTTTTATAATCCAGCACTGGAATCACTGATAAATGCAACTGATGGAAAAGCCTGATGATATCGTAGATATGTGCATCTTCATACACAAAAGGGTTTAAAATAGACAAAGGCAAACTTCCGATTGCCTGAGTGGTATCCCTTACTTCTATCAACTCTTCCTCTGCGATTAATCCCAGAAACTGTGTTTCATTGACAATGGGTAAATGGTAGAGCTTGAACTCAGTCATCCTTTCCAAAGCTTTCTGAACCGGGTCAGATGTCTTTAGCGGGGGAATAGAATTCGATATGAGTTCAGCTGCAAACATTTTTATTTTAATAATATTCTATTCAAAAACTTCTCCAAATATTCATTAAATACTTCCGGACGTTCCATCATCGGTGCATGTCCACATTTATCTACCCAGTTTAACTCTGAATTCGGCAACAGTTCATGGAACTCTTCTGCCACTTCAGGAGGGGTAATCTTATCCTGTTTCCCCCAGATTAAGGAAACCGGGATCGTAATCCTCGACAGTTCCTTAGCCATGTTATGACGGATTGCAGATTTTGCTAAAGCCAAAATCCTGATCACTCTGGAACGGTCATTTACACTTTTATAAACCTCATCTACCAACTCGTCTGTTGCTGTTGCAGGATCATAAAAAGTAAACTGTACTTTTTCTTTAATATAATCACGGTTCTCTCTTTTCGGGAAAGATCCGCCAAAAGCATTTTCATATAAGCCCGAACTTCCGGTCAATACCAGTGCTTTTACGTATTCCTGATGAGCAGCGGTGAATACCAGCCCAACATGCCCTCCTAAGGAGTTACCGATTAAAACTACCTGACTAAGCTTCTTATATTTTAAAAATTTGTGAATATATTTTGATAAACTTTTTACACCTAAAGTAAGAATAGGCAATTCATAAATTGGCAGAATGGGTACAATAACGTGGTACTTTTCCTTGAAATAATCGATCGCTGGTTCCCAGTTGCTCAACTCTCCCATTAAACCATGAAGTAATACCAGGGGTTCTCCTTTTCCAGCTTCAATATATTTAAACCCGTCTTCTTCTATTACTTCGTATTTCATATTTTGTGTTAATAAGGTAATGCTACTAAGTTAGTGCAGTAAATTAAAATAAATGGATTTTAAGACATTAATTTTGAAAAAAGTTTAAACACATAAAAATCAAGCATAATCTATGCCAATTGCGTTTTAACGATTTCTGCGATCAGTTTACCATCTGCTTTACCTGCAAGTTCTTTATTGGCAAGGCCAATTACTTTACCCATTTCTTTCACTGAAGTCGCACCCGCATCCTTAATGATCTGAGCAATAATACTTTCGATTTCAGCCTGCTCCAATTGCTTAGGTAAAAACTTACTGATCACTTCAATTTCTTCTTCCTCGATCAGACTTAAATCTTCACGACCTTGTGATTTATAAATATCTGAAGACTCCTTGCGTTGTTTAACCAGCTTCTGAAGAATCTTCACTTCAGTTTCTTCTGTAATTTCTTCTGCAGAACCTTTTTCTGTTTTTGCCAATAAGATCGCTGCTTTAATTGCTCTTAAACCTCTTAATGCGGCCTGATCTTTAGCCAACATCGCTTTTTTTATTTCCTGATCTATAGTATTTGATATCATATGCTTGAGTTGAATTTTAATCTCTTTTAATAATGGCTCCTGTTGCCTGTGCGGTTGGCATAATCAACATATCGTTAATATTGACATGAGCCGGTCTGCTCACCACAAACCAGATGGCCTCTGCAATGTCGTTCGCCACTAATGGCTCCAAACCATCGTACACTTTTTTGGCGCGTCCTTCATCCCCTTTGAAACGAACCTTAGAAAACTCCGTTTCTACCATTCCAGGGTTGATGGCTGTTACTTTAATGCCATGAGGTAATAGATCTATGCGCATTCCTTTATTCAGGGCATCTACCGCATGCTTGGTCGCACAATATACGTTTCCATTCGGATAAACTTCTTTTCCTGCAATAGAACCAATATTTATGATGTGTCCGGATTTCCTGACAATCATCCAGTTAGATACAATTTTGGTCACATAAAGCAATCCCTTTACATTCGTATCAATCATGGTATCCCAGTCGGAAATACTTCCTTTATCAATGGGATCCAAACCCTGGCTTAATCCTGCATTATTGATCAATACATCCACCTGTTTCCAGGCAGCGGGCAATGTCTCCAGGGCATAGGAAAGATCGTCATGATTCCTGACATCTGCAACCAGTGTTTTAGTCTCAATTCCATATTTTGCCTCCAGGCGCTTCGCCCCTTCTTTCAACAACTCTTCTCTTCTTGCAACAAGAATCAAATGATAACCTTGTGCAGCAAATAAGTCAGCGCAGGCAGCTCCAATTCCCGAAGTTGCTCCTGTAATTAATGCATTTTTCATTGGTATATTGTTTTTTAATGCTAATAATTAAAAAATGGGTTTCTATTATAGGTCTTGCGCCTTTAAGCGAAGTTCATAGTCAGAACAAAACTAAAAAAAATCTGACAAATCACTCAAAAAACAAACTGAAGGTCACATGACGCAACATCAACTTGTCGATTGGATTGGAAAACACATGAGGCATTTCCCTTTTCATGACACTATCAAAAGAATAAGATAATTTCAATTCTGGCGACATCTTGAAGTATTCGAAATACAAATCCATCCCCAATCCTGCTTCATAAGAAAGGTAGTTTCTTTTGTTGTTCAAAAACATTTCCATGGGATTATCTACCTTGGTATTGTCGCTTTTTTTCCTGGAGGAAATGTCCATAGAATATTTAAGCCCTCCAATCATATAGGCTCTGAAATTGTTTCTTCTGTTCGACTTTATTTTCAGTCCTAAAGGAAATTCGACCAGGGTAGATTGCACTTTCTTTTCGACCTCCAGGAATTCCTGACCAGGACTGACCGGTATATTTTCAAAGCGGTAATTCAGCACCCGATCATTGAACACCAATATCGGTGTTAAACGCAGATCTACATTTTCTAACACCTTTTGATTGACCACAAAGCCAATTCCGAATCCTGGTGTTGGTTTTGCGGCAATAGCACTTAAACCTCTCGGCACATAATCCGGAAGATCTGCAATACCCCCAGGACTTTCCTTCCAATCTGTTTTCTTTAAAAGCTTATATTCAGAAGAAATATATTGAAAAGTAAAACCAAAATGCAGATCGGTATCGTCTATCCCTCCGCCCCAATTCTGCGCATTTGCGATACCCGCAACCAGCATGAAAAGAGAAAAAAGGAAAGATTTAATTTTCATCTGAATTCTTTAATTGGAAGATCGTAATTTTATACACAAGAACCTACGTTCAGGAATCACATTATTTTACACCAGTATAAATGGCACATACTCCAAACGTCAATCGGTTATCCTTTGCCTCTTTAAATCCAACCTTAGTCATCATTTGATTGAAAGCTTCCCCATCTGGAAATGCAGCCACCGATTCCGGCAGGTAGGTATAAGCCTGATTGTCCTTTGAAAAAATCTTTCCAAAAAGCGGAGTAATGTGGTTAAAATAAAAATTATACCCCTGCTTAATAGGGAATTTTCTTGGTTTCGAGAATTCAAGGATCACGATTTTACCTCCTGGTTTTAATACCCGGTACATATCGGCTAATCCTTTTTCCAGATTTTCGTAATTTCTTACACCAAAGGCTACCGTTACTGCATCAAAGTGATTGTCTTCGAAATGTAAACCTTCAGAATCCCCCATCTGAACAGAGAAAATACTGCCCAAATTACGGTCTTTTATCTTTTTTCTGGCTACTTCCAACATGCCATCAGAAATATCTACGCCAATTACTTTTTCTGGTTTAAGAATTTTTATCGACTCAAAAGCAAAATCTCCGGTACCTGTTGCGACATCAAGAATCAGGCGCGGCTGTAGAGCTTTCAGTTCTGCAATCGCCTTTTTACGCCATAGAATGTCAATTCCGAGCGACATAAAGTGATTTAAAAAATCATAAGTTTCAGATATGTTATCAAACATAGAGGCTACTTGTTCCTTTTTAGTAGCGGTTGCAGACTGGTATGGTGTGATCTTTTCGTTCATGGTAAGGCGCAAAGATAAGTATTGTTGAAAACTAATTTTCTACCTTTGTCAAATGATTATAAAATCAGCAACATTTATTTGTAGTAATACAAAGGTTTCAGCTTTGCCTGTAGCCAATATGCCCGAGTATGCATTTATCGGACGTTCCAACGTAGGAAAGTCTTCATTGATCAATATGCTGGTTAACCAGCATGGTTTAGCAAAAACCTCCCAGAAGCCTGGTAAAACCCAGTTAATTAACCACTTTCTCATCAATGAGAAATGGTATATTGTAGATTTACCTGGATATGGTTATGCCAAGGTTTCTAAAAACAGCAGAGAGAGCTGGGAGAAATTCATCCGCAACTACATCACTAAGAGAGAAAGTCTGCAATGTGTTTTCGTTTTGATTGACAGCAGGTTGGAGCCTCAAAAAATCGATCTTGAGTTTTGCTGCTGGATGGGAGAAATACAGATTCCATTTGTATTGGCCTTCACTAAAGCGGATAAACAATCTGCTGGAAAAACAGAGAAGAACGTGGCCGCATTCAAAAAAGCATTAGGTGGATGGTTTGAAGAAATCCCTCCTTATTTCGTGACTTCCTCTGAGAAAAATCAGGGTAGAGAAGAAATTCTGGATTTTATTGAGCAAACCAATCTTGATTTTGCCATGCCAATTTTAACTCCTAAAGAAGATTAAACTGGTATTGCCAATATGAAGAAATACTTTTCCCTGGTCTTGTTTGCCCATTCCGTTTTCGCACTTCCTTTTGCAATGATCGGTTTTTTCCTGGGTGTAACCACGACCTCCAACCCTTTTAACTGGATGTTATTGGTGATGGTATTGCTGTGTATGGTTTTTGCCCGCAATGCGGCAATGGCCTTTAACAGGTACCTGGATAGAAATATTGATGCTAAAAATCCAAGAACACAAATGCGTGATATCCCTGCTGGAAGGGTATCAGCGAATGAAGCATTGATCTTTGTAATCGTCAACTGTATCCTTTTTATAGTGAGCACTGCATTCATCAACCCACTTTGTTTTTACTTATCACCGGTAGCTTTATTTGTGGTATTGTTCTATAGCTATACCAAAAGGTTTACAGCACTTTGCCATATGGTACTTGGTTTAGGGCTTTCATTGGCTCCCATTGGTGCTTATATTGCCGTAACCGGACAATTCGCAGTCATCCCTGTATTGTATTCCTTTGCCGTACTCTTTTGGGTAAGTGGATTTGACATCATTTATGCATTGCAGGATGAAGGTTTCGATCGTGATGAAAAATTACATTCGATTCCGGCGGCTTTGGGAATTAAAAACGCCTTGAAACTTTCCGAAGGACTTCATGTTCTTTCGGCCTTATGTGTCATCACACCAATTGTTTTAGCTCCGGATAACTTTAGCTGGTTTTATTATCTTGGTGTGGCCTTTTTCTGTGCCATGTTGATCTATCAGCATTTACTGGTAAAACCAAACGATATTAGCAAAGTTGACAAAGCTTTCATGACCACCAACGGTTTTGCTTCTGTAATTTTTGCAGCCTGCTTTCTTGCGGATACCTTAATGAGGACCTTGTTCTATTAATTATACCAGATATTTACAAAAGCCTTTTTTCGAGCCTTGCTGGAAAAAAGGCTTTTTTGCTTAAGCTTCTTTTTATCCTGTGTTCAGTATATTTGCCTTAGTAATTTTAAAAAACTATGATCAATCTTAATATACCGGCAAAACAAAGAACTTATATCCCGCAACAACTAGAGATGAAATGGGACAACCTGGCTCCTATTTTAGACGAACTTCTGCAACGTCCAATTGAAAATGTTCAGGAACTTGAAAAATGGTTGAAAGACAAAAGTGAACTGGAAGCTGCATTGGAAGAAGATTTTGCATGGAGATACATTCGCATGAGCTGTGATACCGCAAATGAGCAGCTAGTAGAAGCCTTTCAGTATTTCGCAACAGAAATCGAACCAAAGATCTCTCCAATTGCCAATCAACTGAACCAAAAATTCAATGACAGCCCATTCATCGACGAGCTGGATCAGCAGAAATATTTTGTTTACATCAGGGCGATCAGAAAAGCCATCGAAATCTACCGCGAAGAGAATGTGGAGCTACTGACTAAATTACAGGTTGCTCAACAGCGATATCAGGGAATTACCGGTGCCATGACGGTACAAATCAATGGCCAGGAATACACTTTGGAACAGGCTTCCAACTTCATTAAAGATACAGACAGAGCCATCAGACAGCAAGCATGGGAAACCATTCAGCAACGCCGTTTGGTAGACAAAGATGATTTAAACACCTTGTTCGATGAACTGTTAGTGATGCGCCATCAGGTGGCTTTAAATGCAGGTTTCGAAAATTACAGAGATTACATGTTCCAGGCCCTGGGCAGATTCGACTATACCCCAAAGGATTGCTATCACTTCCATGAAGCGATAGAAAAACAAGTGGTACCTATCTTAAAAGACCAGGCACATCAACGCGCTGAGGCTTTAGGTTTAGCAACCTTAAAACCATGGGATATGGAAGTGAGCACCAGCGGAAAACCGGCATTAAAGCCTTTCAAAAATGGCACTGAACTCATTGATAAAAGCATCGAGTGTTTTAATGCAATTGACCCTAAGCTGGGACAAATGCTCGCCACCATGAAGGCAAATAACCTCTTTGATGTGGAGAGCAGAAAAGGTAAAGCACCAGGGGGATACAATTATCCATTAGCAGAAACTGGCGCACCATTCATTTTCATGAATTCTGCAGGTTCATTAAGAGACCTGACCACTATGGTTCATGAAGGAGGACATGCGATCCATACCTTTATGACCGCCAGACTGGAACTGAATGATTTCAAACATTGCCCTTCTGAAGTTGCGGAATTAGCTTCTATGAGTATGGAGCTGATTTCTATGGATTACTGGAATGTGTATTTCGACAATGAAGAAGATTTATTACGCGCAAAAAAGGAACAACTGGCGGATGTACTGAAAACCCTTCCATGGGTGGCGGTGATCGATCAGTTCCAACATTGGATTTATACCAATCCAGGTCATCATGCAGCAGATAGAGAGGAAACCTTCAAACAGATTTATACACGTTTTGGAGCAGGTTTTGCAAACTGGGAAGGCCAGGAAGCGGAATTTGGTAACCTATGGCAAAAACAATTACATTTATTTGAAGTTCCTTTCTATTACATAGAATATGCAATTGCACAATTGGGTGCCATTGCCATCTGGAAAAATTACAAGGAGAATCCACAAAAAGCATTGGAGCAATATCTCGCTGCATTGTCGCTGGGTTATACCAAACCAATCAACGAAATTTATGAGACTGCAGGCATTAAATTTGATTTCAGTCTGAGCTATATTCAGGAACTGGCTTCCTTTGTAAAAGACGAATTACAGAAATTAGGTTAATTGTTTAGAAGTAATTTATAAGTTTGGATCATACAAACTAAACTAACCACCATTCAATGTTTGAAAAACTCTTCAGAAAGAAGTCAATATCCAAGATATTAGAAGATGCAGCAAAGGGCCATGGCGATCATGGTGATGCCTTGCAAAAAACCTTAGGCGTAAGAGACCTGACGGCCTTTGGGATAGCGGCCATTATCGGCGCTGGTATCTTCAGTACCATTGGTAAAGCAAGTGCGGATGGCGGTCCGGCGGTCATATTTTTATTCATATTCACGGCCATTGCCTGTAGTTTTGCGGCTTTTGCTTATGCCGAATTTGCTTCTATGGTGCCCGTTTCAGGCAGCGCCTATACCTATTCTTATGTTGCCTTTGGCGAATTGGTGGCCTGGATCATCGGCTGGTCGCTGATCATGGAATACTCAATAGGGAACATTACCGTTGCCATTTCCTGGTCTGATTACTTTACAGGACTCCTCTCCTCCATTAATATCCCCGCCCTGGGCATCAAAGGGATTCATGTGCCTGATTGGGCTACTATGGACTACCTTTCCGCTTATAACGGGCATAAACATGCAGAAGCATTGGTTAACGCAGGAAAATCTTTTGCAAACCTGGATGAAGCGACTAAACTCGCCAACAATGCCTGGATTACCGCTCCAAAAATCGGCAATTTTCACATTGTAGCAGACCTTCCGGCATTGGGGATCATCATCCTCATTACCTGGCTGATCTACAGAGGAATGAAAGAATCCAGAAATGCCAGCAACGCCATGGTTGTCGTTAAGCTTGCCGTCATTTTATTGGTGCTTTCCGTAGGTATATTTTATGTAGATACTGCCAACTGGGATCCTTTTGCTCCGAATGGAATATCAGGGGTACTAAAGGGGGTATCGGCAGTATTTTTTGCCTATATCGGTTTTGATGCCATCTCCACAACAGCTGAAGAATGTAAAAACCCGCAGCGGGACCTTCCAAGAGGAATGATGTGGGCCATCATCATCTGTACGATTTTATATGTTGCCATTGCCCTGGTGCTAACCGGAATTGTTAATTACAGTTTGTTAGCAGTTGGAGATCCTCTGGCCTTTGTATTTGACCACATCAACCTGAAGCTCATGAGCGGAATTATTGCGGTAAGTGCGGTATTTGCGATGGCCAGTGTACTCTTGGTTTTTCAAATGGGACAACCTAGAATCTGGATGAGCATGAGTCGTGACGGCTTATTACCTAAATCCTTTTCGAGGATTCATCCGGTTTATAAAACACCATCATTTGCCACAATTGTAGTAGGCTTTGTAGTGGCTATACCTTCCCTGTTTATGAACCTGACCATCGTAACAGATCTTTGTTCGATAGGTACCTTATTTGCGTTTGTACTCGTTTGTGCAGGTGTACTGGTACTCCAGAACAAGCCAAACATTCAGCGTGGTAAATTTAAAACTCCTTATGTCAACTCGAAGTATATTATCCCGCTTGCATTAATCGGCGGATTAATCTTCGGTTTCACGAGCTTTAAAGAGCAAACCAATGCCTTCATTTTCAATACGCCAAAGATCAATGAACCGGTTCAGTTCATCACTTCACTAAATGAAAGGGAGTTAGCCTCTGTAAAAGAACAAATAAAAAATGGCCCCCTTAAAGTGGCTCCAGGAGAAACGCTGGATGCAGCAGCTTACCTTAGCGAATTATCTGAAATCCAATACCAACAATTTGTAAATCAATCTGCGGTAAGTGTAGAGAAAAAGTATGAAGAAGGATGGGCTTTGTTTAAACACAAAATACCAATGTGGATCTTCTTCGCCATTTGCCTGGTGATCACTTATTTCTGTATCACAAAAAACCTATCATTGATTCCTGTTTTAGGACTGATCAGTTGTTTGTATATGATGTGTGAGCTTGGGATCTCCAATTGGATCGGTTTTGGCATTTGGCTTGCCGTTGGATTGGTATTGTACTTCCTTTATGGTTACAGACATAGTAAATTAGGTAAAGAAAGTCAGGTGATTTCTTAACCTTGCCAATTGAAGATATGAAAAAGGCTGCCTTTCCAGGCAGCCTTTTTTTTGACTAAAAAATTGTATCGTAGTAGCGCACTTAACTAATAATTAAGCAGACTGGACTGCGGTTTAACGCTGATTTTTTTTCTTTCCTGTTTTTGTCACCGCTTTGCTAGGCTATTGCTCAAGTGGTACAATAGCAAAATGACTGCATAAGAATAGCAAAACAGGAGCAAAACAGATAGCGAATTCCTGGCCTATTCTGAACAGCCAATGTTGATTGGATCGCATAGAAATCCAGAGGCAAATTGCTAAGCAAAAAAAAATCCTGATTGAATTTCCGCTTTTTTTGCAAAAATCCAATCAGGAAATATTAATTTCCAATATACATAATTATTTCCTTAAAAAATGAAACAGAAAAATATGAATTAATACAGACTCTAGATCTTGTTCACAGATTTCGTTATTTTTATTAAAAATAATTACGTATATTAGTTCAGGTATTTATACCAAATGAACTTGCCCTCCTATAATTATCCCTATAGTTGATTGGTCAGAAGGCCAACACCAAAGGCTCCTCCCCGGAGCCTTTTTTTATTTAAAAACTTTTATAATTCGGTTAATGAAGCCACGATTTTACCTTGTTTGATGACAACAGCAGGTTGATCAAAAGCGTCCAGAGATTTCAATGGATCGGCATTTAGAATCAATAAATCTGCTCTTTTTCCAACGCGCAACAGGCCTCTGTCTTTTAGACCAGTGACTAATGCCCCATTGATTGTGGCCGCTTCGATGACCTGTAATGGAGACAAACCACATTTGTTTTGCAATAATTTCATCTCATCGAGCAAAGGAACACTTTCATTTTTCGTTGGGTAAATCCAATCGGTTCCCGTCACGATTTTGAGCCCCAACTCATTTGCCCGGCGAGTAATCAGTGCGGCATTTGACATCTTATTATTCTCGGCATGAAAAACGGTTGGATCTAGAAACGTACCTCTTTTTTTCATTTCCAGGAGCATTTGATCACGGACATGATCATCCAGTTTCAATCCTTTATACAACTGCGCCCAGGCCGCACCGATTTCTATGGTATCACCTTTGATTTGCTGAAAAACCAGGTCATTGGCATGCGACATACTATTCACGTTAGACTGAGCTACATCCATAGGTTTCGAGGGAAAAATGGCCCCATGTGCCCAGGCCATTAGGCCTTGCTGATGTGCTTCATGAGTAATCTCTGCAATCAGCTCCTTGCTAAGGTCAGCATAAATTTTTATCCCAGTCACCCCAGCTTTCTTCGCATCCGCAATGGCAGGCTTTACATCCGCTTTGCTACTGATCGCCCGATACCAGGCTGTATTTCCCAAATCTACACCAGCATCACGCCCGTTACCCATCATTCTAAAATAACCCGGGCCAGCGAATTGAGCAGCATAGAATATTTCCGGACCAGCCACTTCTCCTTTCTGCACCCTACTTTTACTTTCTGCTAAAAATGGGGAGTTGCCAGCCATGTCTCTTACCGTAGTAATGCCATGGACCAGGAGGTTTCCCATAATACTATCAGTCAGAAGATGTGCAGCCTTAAGATCTTTTAAGTCGCCGGTACCCAAATGCACGTGTGAGTCCATCAAACCCGGAGTGATAAATTTACCGGTACAATCGATCACTTTAGCCTCGGTTCCCAGACTTTTCAGTGGACTATAAACGATGGACTTCAGAAGTCCATTTTCAATCAGTACTGATCCAACACGTGGTTTCACTTTTGAATCTCCGTCAATAATTGTTGCATTTTTCAATAAGATGCGATTCGGATTTTGGGCATATAATGCAGCTTGCCACAACAATAGTGACATCAATAATTTTAATTTATTCATTTGATTTTTTTTATGAATGCCAGTCTTTACTTACTTTATGAATTTTTCCAGTGCTTTTTCTAGTTCAGCACCTCTGAGATGTGTTGCGATGATTTTCCCCTGTGGATCAATGAGAAAATTTGAAGGGATTGCTTTAACTTCATACAAGCCAGCCACATTGCTATTTCTATCGTTTATCACTTGTACCCAGGGCATGCCATCTTCTTTAACGGCTTTTCTCCAGTCCGCCTCCTTCGAATCCAGAGATACACCAAGAACGGTGAATCCTTTGGCCTTATAACCATCATAAGCCTTTACGACATTCGGATTTTCCTTGCGACAAGGGCCACACCAGCTGGCCCAGAAATCAAGCAACAGGTATTTACCTCTAAAATCATTCAGGCTCACAGCTTTTCCATCCAGATCTTTCAACTCAAAATCCGGAGCCTTCTGCCCTATGGCGATAGAGTTCAGGCGGTTAATTTTCTGCTGAATCTGTTTCAGGTAATAGCAGTTTCGGATAGAAGGATCAAACTGTTTCAGGAAAGCTTCCATTACCGGGACATCATCGGTAGAAATCGTATACAGGCTGGCCATCACCGCCACAGGCATACTTTTTGGATGTTTTGGAATGAGCGCCCTGATTTCTTCCTCTTTCTGCCTGAACAACTTGTCCAGTTCTTTACCCGCAGCGGATAATTTTTCCTTATTTTCTGGTGTCTGTGCGACAGTATTATACAAATGAAATGCTTCATTATAAGGCTTAGAGGCTGCTTCGATGGCCATATTTGCTGCCAGACCTTTATACAATTTATCGTATGTTTCATTACATGGGGAGCCTTTGACAGAAGAGATTGACATATTCTTCTCTTTAACCGAAGCCTCAACCTGAACTTGAGTTCCACAAACAAAGAAGGAAATAACCGGAATGTTCATCGATGGGCCTAGTGGGCCCAGAGAAGGAGCATACAAATAATAATAACGCATATCACCAATCTCCATATCGGCAATAATCTTAAATTTCCCCTCCCTGGTCTGCGTCTTTTCAATGACACGCTGATCCACATTCAACAACATCAGCTCCTGATTTCCCAAACCCTTTATCTCTCCCTCTATACTTACCTTTTTAACCTGTGCTTTAGCTGCTACAGCTAAAAGAAGACACAATCCTATCCATAATTTTCTCATAATTTCTCCAGATCAGCAATTTCTACCTGCTGTTTAATGATAATTCCTTGTTTGTTTAATAAGAAAGTGCCAGGCAAACTCTTCACCTGGTAATCGGCTACAAAACGTCCCTTCATGGCATTGTCACTCAGCAATTGTATCCATGGGATTTGATCCGCCTGTACCGCGTTTTTCCAGGCAGTTTGGTTTTCATCCACCGAAATGGAAACAAACTCGATTCCTTTCTTTTTTAATCTTGCATATACCGGAGCAAGTTTGCGGTTGGCCACCCTACAGGGGGTACACCAGGAAGCCCAGACATCAATCAGTAGGTATTCATTTTTTTGTAAAATATCCGCCAATGATACAGAATCGCCCTTTATGGAAGGAAGTGTAAAGCCGGCGGCTTTTTTCCCTGTCATTTGCAGCGCCTTGTGTTCGGCCAGTTTTGCAGCCAATTCCTGATAGGTATGAGAAGCCCAGGTCTGGTTTTGAAAAAGAGAGGTTAAGATTTGTAATGCTTCCGGCGACCAGGCAAAGGCATAACTGCTGGCCATATAGGCACCAGCTGCATTTTTGCTATTTTCTTTTACAAAACGTAATCTTTCCTCAGCAACTTTTTCCGCTATAATCTTAATTCTTTTCTCCAGGAGGATCTTCTTTTCCATATCCGTTTCCTGCCCATATTGATTCCCTAAATCCTGCCACTCTTTTTCATCGGGCGCTAAAGATGCACGGTGCAGTTGTAACATCCTTTCCAATTTCCCAGCCTTGACCGCAACGTTCTCTCCGTTAAAACTGATCGAGGCATCAGCGCCATCCAGTAAAACACTGGTACTCGCATAAGGCTTTCTTGTGCTTAGGGAATAGCTAGCGGGTAAACTATCTGCGATCACCAGTTCTTGTATTCCCTCCTTTAGCCGCAAAGTATCCATCAGTTTTCTTATCGGCCATTCCCTGTAAACGCTCAGTTTAACATTGTTAAACTTTGGGGAAGCATTAATGTATAATTTTGTATGGCCCATCTTACGATGTTGTGCAAGAGAAGGCAGGGCCATGCTGATCAAAAGCATGGCCAAACTTAGTTTCTTCATCATATTATTGTGGTTAATTCATCTCCTTATAAGCAATATCTACGATCGTATCGAAGCCATCATTCCTAGTGGCATACCTTCCTGTCTTTAATGCACCAGTTGCAGATAAATCGAACGTATAAAATATACCTTCGCTTCCTTTATTTACCGCAACTACCAGGCGGTTGTTTACGAATGGATTTTTGGCTTCAGTAAGTGACATTCCTTCCCTAAACATCTGAAATGCGGCAATTTGCTCTCCGGCAGGGAAAGTATAAAGTGCCAGTGAAGATTTATTTTCACCTATTTTATACAAATACAGGGTATTATCTATGACATAATAAAGTAATGGTAATTTCCCTGAAAGGGCATAGAACGAAGGATTTGCGTTTGCAGGGATGTCCAGTTTCAGCATAGCAGTTGCAGGATATACATCCAGTGCATTGTCCAGTTCCATCGTATATAAATGATGTTCGCCTTTGACATTTTTGCCAACTACATAGGTTTTACTACTTGCACCTAAGGCGGCAAATTTAATTTCATCTGTAAAATTGTTCATGTTAAATGGAGCATTTACAGGTTTAGCCTGGAAAGGCAGCAACTGGTTTGTACCGTAAGGCTGATAAATGAATCCTTTAGACAGTTCATCATAGAAAACGGCTGGTACCGGATAGCCGGATCCTACAGGTAGAATGAATTTTGAAGCTTTATAATTCCCTGTCATAGGCAGATCAAAACCGGATGGATAATTCAAATCAGGTTTACCTTCAGACTTATACAGCAATCCCTCATCATCCCACATAAAAAAATTCATGAAATACATATCCGCAGCAAAATGGGTGATTTTTGGACTTAGGCCCGACAAAAAAGCGGTATTTTCATCATTGTGTACCTCAAAAGTATTGCGATCGAGGAACAACAGTTTTGATGGATTTGTTTGAATGACTATAGGCTGATTTTCCGCATTATAAGTACTCAAACAGAATAATTTTTCAGGTCTGTTCGAGATCGGATACTGAGCAGATGGAAGGAGGAAATTCTTCAACACGTCGTTCTCTGAATTCACAATAGAGAGGTTTGCCTTATTGTCTTTCCAGCTCAACAACAACCAGCCTTCAGAGGTCAGTCTCTTTACGGTTAGTTTCATCTTTTTATACCCTTTAACACCCGTTTTAGTATCTGTAGACTCCGCAACCAATATATAGGCGCCTGTGGCCATATCAATCTTAAGTACTAAATCGGCGGTATTACTCACCACTACCCTTCCCGTATCTAAATCCTTATTGGCTCCATAATAATACCACTGGTAACTTAAATCACCATCCCCCTTACTTTGCTCGACCTTGGCACTGAGCTTCAATACATCATCTATATTTACTAAATAACTATCCTTCAGATCGCCATTTATGTTGAGATTGTTTACTTTGCCCGGAGCATAATCCTCCAGGTTTTTCTTTAAGCAGGAACTGAGCACCATCAGCAATAGCAATGCTATGCAATAACTGGTTTTATATATTTTATTCATGTTGAACCTTTTTAAAAAGTGATTAAATTTCCATTCTCATCTTTCAATTTTTCAGGATGAGCTGCATTGTATTTGTTGAGTGCTGTTCTCAACTTTGATCTGTTGCTACTCATTACAGAGGGCTGAAGATTACTTGGAAAGCTTGTTTTAGCCAATACGTCGATAATAAACCGATACCTGACTTCAGTATAAGGACCGAAATATGGAGCGATAAAGGTATCCCAATTGGACTCTTTAATGGCAATATCCTTCGCCAGAAAATTAATAGCAAGCAAACTCATCACTGATTGATTAGAACTGAAACTAGTGGTATCCGCTTTTGGTCCAAGTTCAAAATGTTCATTCGATTTTAAAAGATAACTAAAAGACACTTCCCTTTTTGTCATATTTAGGCTGCGTTTGATCACTAACCGAAGACTTTTTTTATACTCGCCGGCTGGGATCACCGGGTCCTTATCCAACCATTCAAAGTCTACTCCTTCTACACCATTACCTACATTTTCAGTCCGCTCAAAACTGAATGGCCTCGGGCTACTGGAGGCAGGGCCACTTACTTGAAATGTTAAGGCCAGTGTATCTGTTTTCTTACTGCTGTTTTGTGGCAGGTAATCTACCCTTAGGTTTCCAGGGCTTGCCAATGGAAACAGGCTGTAGAATGCTTGTTTTTCTAACCTTAGATAGATTCTTGGCTTTTCAGTATATTGTTGCAGCTGTTCTTTTTTACAGGCTGCAAATAATCCACATACGATTAATATGAATAGTAATTTCTTCATTTTCAATTCAATTAATTATTAAAAATTAACTCATCTTCAGGCACAGGCAATACATATACCTTACTATTGGCCACTACAGTACTCCCTGGGATGCTGGTAAATTTGTTCCTTTTATAGTAATAGAATAGTTGTCCTTCGCTAAAAAACTCTTTTTGATATTCTTTGGTCAAAGCCAATTGTAAATCAGCTTTGTTATTGATGCCAATCAAGGGATCGAGGCCACGGTGACTCAGCACCTCATTGAGCAGGTCTGCTGATTCATTGATATCAGGCGAAGTTTCCGCAGCGATGTAATAGATTTCACTCAGCCGAACGATGGGCACTACATTTTTTGGCCAGACGCAAAAGCCAGGGCGCTCATCCAATTGCAGAAACTTAGTACTGATTAACTTTCCTGCTAATGTTGACCATAGGTATTGTCGCCTGTAATCTGTACTGGAATTTTCAAATAAAGCTTCGATGACCGGGTTGTCATTATTGAGTGAAACCTCTTCATAAGTTGTAGGATTCGAATTAAAATAATCATCCGTATACTTTTTCATGTTATTAATCTGCAGGGCAAACAATTGCTCATTTCTAAACGTCCGATCACGGCAAACTCCATCTTCACTGATATCCTTACTGGTTACAAAGCTGAATTTCCCGGAGCCGATTACTTTTTTCGCGTAAGCATAGGCTTCATTAGGTTGATTATTGTATTGATAAACCCTTGCTAAAGTACCCTGTACCGCCAGATAATTCATTCTAAATTTTCTGTTGGCTACACTAAAATCTGTGTAATCATTAGCTGCTCCGGATACTATGGGATCCTTCTCCAACAAAGACTCCGCTTCCAGAAGATCCTTAATGATCAATTTTACCACTTCATTTGCGGGTAATAAGGGTTGTGCTTCTCTAGTCAGTACGGTACGATAAGGGATGGATTTTGCAGTTGAATTGTCCATCATTGGACCATACATCCGTAATAGATCAAAATGAAGAAAAGCCCTGATTCCTAAAGCTTCCCCTTTAATCAGGTTATAATTATTACCGGTAAATACAGACTTCTTCGCGTCCATGTTGCTGAGTATATTATTGGCATTGGCAATGCCATTATAGGCGGAAAGCCATATGGTACGAATGGTCGTTTTTACAGGCAATGATTTACCATTATCGCTATTATCTGTTTCATAATTATAATGGATCGCATTCCAGTAAGGACTGGTTCTGGTCTCTCCTTTATAGCGCTGGGCCAACAGATCCAAAAATGACATCGTTAAATTATCGCCATAAAGTTCCCTTCTGGCCATCAGGGTATAAACACCCGACAAGGCATCAATAAATCCTCTTTCTTTTTCAAAAAGGAATTCTTCTTTAATTTGTGACTTAGGCCTTACGTCCAGGTATTTTTTACAGGAGTAGCAGCAGCCTATGATCAAGAGAAATAATAGGATATAATGTTTTTTCATGACTTTAAATTGATGGCCTTAAAAGCCGGTTTGAATAGAAAAAGAAAAACTTCTGGCAAAAGGATAATCAATCCCACGTTCCATCTGAATAGAACTTAAACGGAACAAATTGTTCATATAAACACCAAAATTCAGGCTACTCAATTTTAATGATTTCAATTTTGAAGGCTCAATGCGATACAGCAAAGAAAGCGAGGTCATTTCTAAGGTATTGTCGTTTTGTACAAACCTGGACGAAGCTTTGGATTTTGCACCATCACCAGCAATTGCCTTAAAATAAGCGATATCACCCGCTTGTTTCCAACGTTGGGTAAGTACCCGTACATCTGCATTATCCACCAGGTTTACATTTTCAATTCTATCCAGTAAGGTCTGGTTAAATTGCTGTCCACCGAAACGGTAGGAGAAATAAGAAGTCAACTGAAGCCCTTTATATGCCATCGTTGCTCCAAAACTTCCCCGATATTTAGGATTAGATATACCTACAGAAACCATATCCCTTGCATCCCAGATAAAGGTAGAAGAACCATCCTTTTTTCTGAACAACTCTTGCCCTGTAGCAGGATCAATACCAAGGGATGGCACTACCCAGATCGCATCAATAGATTGACCTTCTTCATATCTTTGGAAAGGTGCGGTAGTCAATGTAGAACTTAATAACTTTTCATTCTGTGCTTTCAGCTCATTACTGATCTTTTTAACGGAGGTTTTATTACTACCCACATTCCCCATTAACATTAAGCTAAAATCCTTAAAATTAGCCGCTTTAATCACCTGAAAACTGGCTCTGGCTTCCCAACCCCTGCTCCCTAATGAACCTAAGTTTCCTTTATAGGTTTCGAAACCGGTAGACAAAGGGAGGTTAAAATCAGCAATAAACTTATCGGTATAGTCGTAATAGTAATCTGCATTAATTTGCAGACGGTCTTTAAACAAAGTGATGTCTGTTCCTACATTGTACTTCATCGTACTTTGCCAGGTCAGGTTTTGGTTTCCAATACTGAGTAAACTGGCGCCGATACTGGTTCCATATGCCTCGTTCAGAAAATAATTGTAAGTTCTGTAGGCCATGTAAGGATCAAATTGTTGTGCTCCGGTTAGCCCTACTGAACCTCTTAATTTCAATTGAGAGATCGTACCATTTTCCCTTAACTCCTTTAAAAAAGCTTCATTATGGATGTTCCAGCCTGCACCTACAGACCAGAATGGAGCGAATAATTTATCCGATCCCAATCCTGATGAGCCATCTAAACGATAAGAGAAATCACCGAAATACCGGTTATCATAGCTGTAGTTCACATTTCCTAAAAATCCCAGACTTTTCAGGGTTGACTCTGAGCCGGAAGGGCGGTCGTTCACATATCTCCGTCCATAAAAGATATAATCGGTCAATGCACTTGGTAATCCATTTACCTCCACCATCACATTTTCATTGCTACTCTGGTTTGCTCTGGCACTGAAAGTAGAATAGATTTGATGCTTTCCTATTTTACGATTGTAATTCAGGTCGATATTGGCATCATAAGAAAATAGCTTTCCATAACCGGAAGTATAAGAACCCCGCTCAAAAATATTGGTATTCAAGGCCCTGAAAGTCGTATGATCTGCCGGCAAAAAGATTTCACTATTGTCGTTTTGCGAAGTAAGTGATAATCGCCCTCTTAAGCTTAGGTCTCTGGAAAAGTTATAAGTAGCTGCAGTATTATTGGTAATGTTTCCTGTTTTTCTAAAGTCTTTACCGTTTAGTGTAGTATTATAAACAGGATTATAAATGTCTCCATATACTACCCCCTGAATGCCTGTATTTTTTCGTTGAAGATACAATGTCACATTTCCATTTTCATCATAAGGACTGAAGTAAGGATTCATTGCTACATATTGTGCAAAAGAACCCCATGGGGAGTTGTTGGCATTGGTATATTGCAGACTTAACCTATTACTCAACAAAAACTTATCTCCCCGATAGTTCAGGTAAACTCCTCCATTATAGGAAGTACGGTCTGAACCTTTCATTACCCCGTTGTTGAGGTTATAAGTAAAATCCAATCCATAGGTCATACGCTCAGTACCTCCATCCATAGTTAAACCATGTCTTTGGCTCAGGGTATTTCTTAGGGGTTCTGCTGGCCAATAGGTATCCCTGCCACGCAACATTTCCTTATATCGTTCATTGTATAAAATCTTAAGGTCCTGATCCGTGTTACTGACATTGTAATTGTAAATTCCTGCCAGATTTTCCACCTCCAGTTTTTGGCGGGAGTTGAGGAGTTTATAGTCGTGTAAATCGGGAAGTTCTACAGTCAGATCCAGCTTATAATTGAACCTCAGCTCTCCTCCTTTTGGTTTGATTCTTTCCACTACAATGACACCACTGGCCCCTCTGGAACCATAAATGGCAGTCGCGGAAGCATCCTTTAAAATGGTGATACTTTGAATCATCGTGACATCCAGATCATTGATTTGATTAATAGGTACTTCAAAACCATCCAGTATAAACAATGGAAGATTGGGGTTTACCGTATAGGTATTTTTGATCTCATCAACTCTTTTTCCATAGGCACTATAATAGCTTTTATTATTTCTATCTGTTTTTGTGCTTAAAGGATCTACTACAGTGTTGGTGGGTAAACTAGAGGTTCCACGCAGTTTTATCTGGGAGATTTTATTGGGGTCAGAACCATTTAAAATATCCTGTGGAATCTGAACTGCCGGGTCTAAAACGGACAATATTCCAAGTATATTCTGGTTCCCGACCTTACGGATATCATTGGCAGTAATGGTATTTGCAGATCCTGTATAGGTTTTCGCATTACGCTCAAAGATACCAGTCACCACCACATCATTTAAGGCCATAGCGCTGACTTTCATTCGAATCAGCACCTTAGCGTTCTTTTCTTTGACTGTGTATTCAGCGGGCTCGTAACCGATAAAAGTGACCAGGAGAACATCACCCGGAACTGCTTCAATGGTAAATGCACCATTTTGATCTGTCCGGGCAATTTTCTTTGTGCCTTTCACAACAATTCCTGCACTGGGCATGGGTTGGCCGTTTTCATCTAGAACGCGTCCTTTTACCTCTTCAGCAGCGAGATATTCATACATTTTATCCAACAAGTCTTTTTCCTTTGGTTTAATGGAAATCGCTTTGTCTTCAATAGCGAATGCCAGGCCTTGTTCATCCAGAATTTCATTTAAAACATCCTTTAAAGGAACATTTTTAAAATTAACAGTGACTGGTGTGGTCTGATCCAGCTGTTTGGTTTCGTACAGCACGGTAAAGCCAGTTTGTTTTCTGATCTCAGAAAGGATGTGTTTTAAACTGACACGATCTCCTTTAAGTGTGATGTTCTGAGCATTGGTTTTGGCACTCACTTGTAATAAAAAAACAGTCATTATTACAATGATCAATTTCATAATACGGAGTAATTGGTTAGGTATAACTAAAGGCAAACCATGCCTGATTAGTTGATTAAAATTCATAAATTTGGTTGTTTTGGTTAGTTGCGGAAGCCTCGAAACCTCGAAAATTAACAGGCTCCCGTAATTGTAAAACTTATTATGGTTGGTTCTTTTTTAAGAATTGACAAATCAAAACAGTTTAACCGGGGGTGGTTCCAAGCACCTCCGGTTTTTTCTGATCTGGCCCTTAGCTTAGGTATTCAAAAGACCTGCACAGTTGTTTTTTTTGAGCAAAGTTGGTTGCGTTCTTTGCTTGATTTGTATTCCAATGAATGTAGAATTATTTCATTGCGATGATCCTCCCTTCTTCAATTTTAAAATGAACCCCGCCGGTGAGTTCAAGTTGCCTTAACACTTTTGATACATGATCGAAACGGGAAACGCTTCCCCCGAACAATTTATTTTTATCCAGACCGGGTTCATACACGACCTCCAGCCCGTACCACCTTGCCACTCTTCTCATGATGTGTTCCAAAGGTTCATCATTAAATACAAAGAGCCCATTTTTCCAGGCCAGTACCTCTTCTAAATCTGCTTTATTGATTTTAATTTTTCCCTGAGCCAGCACCAACTGCTGTCCAGGTTTAAGGATCACCTGAGTACCATTTTCGCGCAGACTGCTGACCTTTACAGCTCCTTCCAGCAATGTGGTTCTCACATCCGCATCATCAGCATAACTACTGATGTTGAAATGGGTCCCCAAGACTTCTACTTCCTGATGAGCAGTATGAACCTTAAATGGATGCTTTGCGTCTTTACTAACCTCAAAATAAGCCTCGCCAATGAGTTCGATCTTTCTGTCTTTAAGTGATACAAAACTCGTTGGGAATCTGATACTGGAGGCTGCATTCAACCAAACATTCGTCCCATCAGCTAATTTAACCTGATAAGTCCCGCCTTTTGGTGTAGTGATCGTGTTGTAGGTACCGCTTTGCTTTCCTGAAATTTCATAGACCAATTGTCCATCACCAATTTTGCGAATCACCATTCCTGCAACATTTACCAATGTACCCTCCGCTGCTTCATTCAGTGTAATGACCTTTCCATCGGCAAGAGTTAAAACTGCTTTATTCCCAGCTGCCGGAATATCTATAACCGAGGCTGAAGCAATCCACTCATTTGAGCCTTTCTTCAGGTAATCCTGCTGAAATACCGCGATTATTCCAATGAGCACTAAGGAGATACAAGCGGCTGAGAAATATAAGAAGGCCTTACGCTGATAAAAAGGTATTATTTTAGGATGATCTGCTCCTTCTTTTTTTAATTGAGGTAGCATATTGGTATAGAGCAGCGCAAGATGTTGTTTTAGATCCGGTCTCGAAGCAACAGGCTCATCCTCCACATGCAAAGCTTCGCTTATTGATTTTCTTAAGTCTTTTTCAGGAATTGTACCAAAATGAGCAAGTAACAACGCAATTTCTTCCGTTGTACAGGCATTATCCAGGTACTTTTTAAACAGTTCAGTATAGGCTATATCTTTTTTCAAGTGCTTTCCTTTTTAGCCTAATACGCTTGCCAGAAAAAAACACACTACTCTAAAATGAAAAAAATTAAATCGCTCCAATTAAGGCAATTGCAAATAAGGCTGGAAGGAACTCCTCTGAGTTGCTGAGATAGGTACGGATGGTGACATTTGCTTTTACCAAATGATTGCTGACTGTTGAAATGGAGATGCCCATAATTTTGGCGGCTTCTTCGTAACTCTTGCCTTCAATTTTACACAATACAAAGGCTGCTCTACGCTGAGGAGCTAAAGTAGCTATCGCTTTGTCCAGTATGACCTTGCTTTCCTTATTTAAGAGATCTTCCTCAGTATGGCTATAGATCTCAGTGGTCATTAAGCGAAATGACTCCTGTAATTTCCGATCGCGGGCCACTTTTCTGAAATGATCATACACCAGATTTTCTGCGATAGTATATAAATAAGATTTAAAGGAATTTGAGGGATTAATCAGTTCTCGTTTTTCCCAGATTTTTAAAAAAAGCTCCTGAATGACCTCATCGGCCATATCGGTATCTTTAAGCAGCCTGAGTAACCTGGCATAAATCATTTCACTGTAATGTACATACAACTCTCCGAAGGCAGGCTCTTCGCCAGCTTTCAATCGGATCAATAGTTCAGGTTCATTCCAGTTTTCGGCAGGCGACATCCGTTATTTAGCAGGTTGGTTTTAGGCTTAGTATGAGCTGTCTAAAATAGGAAATCGGAGCAGGAATACCTTATATATTTTATGAATTAAACACGATATTAAACTACCTTATCCAATAAAAAAATAAATAGAACGATAGCATTTTAAATAAGAAAAGGCTGCTCATACATTATATGAGCAGCCTTCAGCTATAGAATTATCGGCTTAAACCGGTAACCTCGTTAGCTCTATGTCGTCTGGAGTTACAAAAATCAGAGGAACTTTCTCTACATCTACATAACTGGAATCCAATCCAAAACTGCGTTCTTCTGATAAACTGAAGCGTTTTAGAATAAAATAATAGTCCATTACACTGCGTTCATAAAAACTCAGTTTAGAGAATTTAGACAGGTGTTTTTCTAAAAGCACGAATCTGAAATCTCCAGCAATTTTATGTTTATTTAAAGAGGTGTATTGGCTGGTAATGTCTACTTCACCATTTTTCACCAAGTCTTCAATTACTTTTCTATACAGCAGATTTACACTTTGCTCTACCCTGAAACCCAGTTTAAAGTCGATACGGATCAATTTTCCTGGGATCAGGAATTCTACTTTATACTCTCTTGTATAAGGTTCATCTACCACATCAACGTGAACCAACCAATAGACATCGGCTCGTTTCGGCTCTTTTTGAATAATCGAGTAAATGATTTTTGATTCAATTTCTGTTTTAAAATTGGCGCTGGTCAAATATACCAGTTGAGAAGAATATTTAGGAACGGAAACGTCCTCGCTCAGTTCAGAAATGATCTGGAAATAATCTTCAATCTCCACATATTTCACAAATCTGTTTTTGATTTTTCTGGCTACATACCAACTCCACATGACTGTAAACAATGCAGAACCAATCAATACTGTCATCCAGCCCCCATGGAAGAATTTGGCAAGGTTACCTACCAGGAAGGTAGATTCTAATACTCCATAAATTACCAGGAAGATGACAATTACATAAACCGGCACTTTTTTACGTTTCATATAGGCAGCCACAAGAATGGTGGTCGACAAGAAAGTTAAGTTAATGGCAAGCCCATAAGCCCCCTCCATTGCGCCGGACTTTTTAAAGATCAGTACAATGGCCACACAACCAAGCCATAACAACCAGTTGATAGAAGGCACATAGATTTGACCTTTTTGATTACTTGGGTAATTGATCCTTACTTTAGGCCATAGATTTAACCTTACCGCTTCAGAGATCAGCGTAAAGGAACCAGTAATCATTGCCTGACTCGCAATAACCGCAGCTAAAGTAGCCAGGGCCACCATAAATAAAAGATATGCAGGTGGGACAATTTCAAAGAAAGGGTTCAATTCTACTTCATAATGAGGACGGTGTAAAACCCAGACCCCTTGTCCAAGGTAATTTAAAATCAACATCAGCTTTACAAATACCCAGCTGACCCTGATGTTATTTTTCCCACAATGGCCCATATCAGAATACAAAGCTTCTGCCCCGGTAGTACAAAGAAAAACACCACCTAAAATGAGTAATGCAGCAGGATTGTGAATTAACAAGACCACGGCATAATAAGGATTCAAAGCCTTAAGGATGCTAAAATCCTGAACTACAAAAAGCAAACCCAACAAACCTAATGCACTGAACCATAAAAACATCACTGGTCCAAACAGTTTCCCAACCAGGTTGGTTCCGAATTGCTGGATAATAAAGAGACCGGTAATGATGGCAACTACAATTGGAATCACAGGGACATCCGGGAATTTCAGTTGCAATCCTTCAATTGCTGTGGTTACAGTAATACTGGGGGTAATAATTCCATCGGCAAGCATGGCACATCCTCCGATCACGGCGGGTATGACGAGCCATTTCGCATTCTTCCTCACTAAAGAATATAGCGAGAAAATCCCTCCTTCACCTTTGTTATCGGCCTTAAGCGTAATCACGACATATTTAATCGTGGTTTGTAAGGTTAATGTCCAAATGATACAGGAAATGGCACCAAGTACCAATTCTGGAGTAACTGCTTGTCCGGCTCCTTTCACCGCTGTGAAAATCGCTTTCAGGGTGTAGAGTGGTGAGGTTCCAATATCCCCATAAACAATACCTAAACTAATGAGTAACCCTCCGGCACTGAGCGCATTTAAATTTTTCTGATTCGACACCTTGTTCTAATTATGCGGTAAAATTACAGTAAATAAACAAATTTACAATCCCATAAAATTTAAGAAGATAGATTATGGTTTAAAAATAGAAACAAGAGAGAACGACATAAGTTGTTAAATATTGTTAAATATTAAATTTGTACACGAAAGCATTGATTTATTTGTTTTTTTATTTATATTTTTGGGACTATCCAAGCATGAATATAAAACTACCTACAAAGCTGCTAATGATGATTTCCTGCATATTATGCGGGAGTGTTTTTTGCAGCTTGAGTGTTTTAGCACAGCGACAGGACAGTACCATCTCGAATGTAAGGGCAAAGAAAATCTACAAGACCCCTCAGATTAAAGCCGTTGTTCCAACATATAAGCCAAAATCGGCTTTTGGCTATATTCCATATAACGAAGTATTGGCAAGTACAAAATCAAATCCAGGCATCAAAGCCGATAAGATTCTTAGTGTATTAAAAGTTTATCCGAATCCGGTTAGCGACCAGATCAACCTGATTTTAAAACTGGATCGCGAATCTAATCTTTCGGTTAAAATCATGGACTTATTAGGGAATGAAGTGGTCACCTTAGCAAATGAGCGAGTTTCTGCTGGTGAACAGACAAAAAGTTATACCATTCCCAACCGTTTAAACAGTGGAATTTACTTCCTGAAGGTTGTTTCCGGAGCAGAAACCGTAGTAAAACGCATTTCTGTTTTATAATTCCCCCTATTCTTTAGTATTTTTGGGGAGGAAGAAACTTTCAAGGCCGAATCTTGTTAGTTCGATAATTATTAATCCCAAATCTGAAGATGAAGATCATTGCCGTTGGCCGCAACTATGCTGCGCATGCCAAAGAATTAAACAACCCTGTTCCGGGGACCCCGGTTATATTTCTAAAACCGGATACTGCTGCCTTAAGAGAAAATAAACCTTTTTACATTCCTGACTTTTCTTCAGACATTCATTATGAACTGGAAGTGGTCTTAAAAATCTGTAGAGAAGGAAAACATATTGCAGAGAAATTCGCAGGAAATTATTTCGAAGAACTGAGTGTTGGGATTGACTTTACGGCAAGAGATATTCAAACCCGCCATAAAGAGAAAGGCTTACCATGGGAACTTGCCAAAGCATTTGACCATAGTGCTGCCATTGGAACTTTTATTCCAAAAGCGCAGCTGAGCGATTTACACCAACTTCCATTTGAACTTCAGATCAATGGAGAGCCCCGTCAGCAAGGAAATACACAAAACATGATCTTCTCGTTTGAATACCTGATTTCATATATCTCACAATACTTTACACTGAAAAAAGGGGATTTGATTTTCACCGGAACACCGGAAGGTGTAGGACAAGTCCATGAAGGTGATAAACTGGAAGCCTGGATGGATGGCCAACAGCTATTAAATTTTGACATAAAATAGATTAAATGATTAAAGCAAAATTCTTACTGCTGGCCCTGGTCCTTTGCAGTTTTATAGCCGATGCCCAGCAGATATTTAGTGATCAGAAATACCCATTGGTAGATTTCAGGTCTCCTTTAGATATTGTTCCACCAGCATTAGCCGGCTCTTTCGGCGAACTTAGGCCAAATCATTTTCACTCAGGAATGGATTATCGCACCAATCAAAGGGAAGGATATCCGGTATATGCCATTGCTGATGGTTATGTATCCCGCATGAGGGTGCAGAATAGTGGTTTCGGACTGGCGGTTTACCTGACACACCCTAACGGTTATACTTCAGTTTACGGTCACTTATCCCGCTTTAACCCAAAAATCGGTCAACAGGTGAAAGCCTTACAGTATCAAAAGAAATCTTATGAAATCGATGAGTTTCCTGCCAGCACGCTAATTCCTGTTCGTAAGGGGGATGTGATTGCTTACACCGGTAATACCGGAAGTTCAGGTGGCCCACACCTACATTTTGAGATCAGAGATACTAAAACTGAGGCGACAATTAACCCTCAGTTATTTGGCTTTGAAATTCCTGACAATATTCCACCGGTGATTTACGCAATGTATGTATACCGCTTAAATCAGAAGCCCTTTAATGAGTTGACCCCTAAACAATACTTCCAGGTACTGGGTGCTAATGGCAAATATGCCTTAAATCAGGTCAACACCATCAATTTAACTGGGGAGGTTGGGTTCGGAATCATTACCACCGATAAACACAATGGAGCCTCAGGTACTAATGGGGTGTATGCTATCGAGTTAGAAATGGATGGTAAAATCGTATTTACATCTGCTATGGAAAGATTCAGGTTTGAAAACAGCAAAGCGATCAACTCTCACATTGACTATCCTTCATTTATCAATACCAGAAAAAGTATCCAGAAGAGTTTTGTAGACCCCGGAAATCCATTAGGTATTTACAGTAATCTGGTCAATAACGGCAGGATAGATTTTAATGATGGTAAATTGCATCAGCTGAAATACATCATTACTGATGGTAAAGGAAACAAAAGTGAGCTGGCTTTTAAAGTGCAATCCAACGAGAAAGCAATCATAAAGACGCCGGAACAGGCTCCCGGAATTCCTTATCCTTATGGTGATGTTAATGAATTTAACAATGCAGAAGTAAAGGTTATCTTCCCTAAAGGAACACTATACAACGACCTGAATTTCCAATATAAATCATTTCCTAAGCCCGCTGGAAATGCATATTCGGCCATTCATCAGATCCACAATAACCTAACCCCATTACACCTTGGTTTTGAACTTTGGATTAAAGCTGATAGTAGCCTGGACAAATACAAAGAAAAAGCCTTGATTGTTAGCAAAACAGGAGCAGGTCAGGGCGGCAGTTATGATAATGGTTATGTAAAAGCGAATCCAAGAACCTTTGGAAGCTTTTATATTGCCATAGACACCATTCCTCCTACACTGACGCCTTTAAATATCAGCGATGGCAAGAACATGGCAGGAATCAGTAAGATGTCCTTTAAACTAAGGGATAATCTTTCCGGCCTGAAAAGCTTTAATGGTTATGTTGATGGCAAATGGATTTTGATGGAGTTCGACAGCAAAACCGCTAGTCTGTGGCATACTTTTGACGGAAGCATTGCTCCAGGAAAACACAATCTGGAGGTCATCGTGACAGATATGAAAGGCAATAACAGGAATTATTCAATCACGTTTTATAAATAACATTATGAATGAATTAACAATTGGTCAGGCAGCACCTGATTTTACTGCAAAAGATCAGGATGGAAATACAGTTACCTTAAACCAGTTCAAAGGAAAAAAGGTAGTCCTTTATTTTTATCCAAAAGACAATACTCCAGGTTGTACTACAGAAGCCTGCGACTTCAGAGACAATTACCAGGGTTTAACAGCAAAGGGGATTGTCGTATTGGGAGTAAGTGTGGATGACGAAAAATCTCATCAGAAATTTATAACCAAATATGATTTGCCATTTACACTGATTGCAGATACCGACAAGAAGATTGTAGAGGCTTATGGTGTCTGGGGAGAAAAAAACATGTATGGCAAAAAGTATATGGGTACCAATAGAAAAACTTTTCTAATTGATGAAAATGGTATCCTTACCCATATTATTGCCAAAGTAGATACAAAGAATGCTACTGCCCAGGTATTGGAATTATTAGAAAATTAATTGAAAAGCCAGGTTCAAAGTTTGTTCATTCCAACAATAACAGACCTGGCTTTTTCTATGATCTTTTCTATCTTTTGATACAATTCTGAAGCGTTGAAAGGCTTGGAGATGTAATCGTTCATTCCAATATTGATACATTTTTCCAATTCTCCTTTGATCGTATGGGCAGTCATTGCCACAATTGGAATGTCCCCTTTATCCCCTTCCATTTTCCTGATGATCCTTGTCGTTTCATAACCATCCAGTTCAGGCATCTGCAAATCCATCAAAATAATATCAAATGATTGCTTTTCATATTGTTCCAATGCAATCCGGCCATTTTCAGCAACCGTGATCTCATAACCCTGATTATCCAATAATTTAATCACCAGTAATTGGTTGATTGGATTGTCTTCAACGATCAAAACCTTGATCCCTCTACCATGTTGCAGAACAGTAGGTTCAAATTTAGACCTGCTGCTGATGGTTTGTCTTTTAATTTCATCTGTTACTTTTCCAAATTCCATCCTAAAATGGAAATCAGACCCCCGTCCTACAACACTATCCAAGGCTATTTCTCCACCCTGCAATTCCACCAGCCGCTTTACAATACTTAAACCCAGGCCTGTTCCTGCATATCTTCTGGAAGTATCATTTGTGACCTGTTCAAAGAAATCAAATACTTTTTGCTGTTTATTAAATGGAATTCCAATTCCGGTATCATGCACCTCGAATGAGATGGATATTTTGTCTTCCTCCTCATTGAGCAATTTTAAACTGACCTTTACCTCTCCATTTTCCGTGAATTTTATTGCATTTGAGGTAAGGTTTAACAAGATCTGGCCTAATCGAATGGCATCACCCTTCAGTACTTCCGGCAAGGTATTCGGAATCTCGTAGCTAAAATCAAGGCCTTTGCATTTTGCCGCGTCCTCCATCATCCTATAAATAGAATGTACAGTATCTCTTAAGGTAAAGGGAATCGATTGAAAATCAATATCTCCGGCTTCCAGTCGGGAAAAGTCCAGGATATCATTGAGAATGGCCATCAACTGATCTGCAGATTTGAGGATCATTTGCAGTGACTCCTGCTGATCTTCATCCACCAACGATTCTTCAAGTAATTGTGCAAAGCCCATTATCCCATTCATAGGCGTACGAATCTCATGGCTGATATTGACCAGAAAGATTTGTTTGGCTTTCTCGGATGATTCTCTGATTCTCATCTCTCTGATCAGCGCTTCTGATATGCCAAATAACTCCTGGTTCTTACGGTCCAGCAATTGATGCAGTTGTTCATGTCTGGAAATATGATGGGCATTATCCCCTTCCTCCCTGACTTTAAAGGCTTTCTGAAAGAAACGAACAAGGAGATAACAGCATAGCAGTACAATGAAACCTGAGCCTAATGCAAACCATTTGCGAAATGTTTGGCTATCTGTAAAAAGGAGGACAGCATAGCTGAAGACCATGGCAAGAAAAATGAGGGAGATGAACAGGAGTAGCGTCCCTAAAACAGGTGCACTATTACTCCTCCTTTTAAAGGTAGAAATAGCCATACATAAAAATTAATGTTAAGCCCCCCGGCAAACTATTGAGAACAAAAATAGTCAATTCACAGGGATTACTTTTCGGCTAAAAGGCATTCATTTTGTTCAATATTAAGCCGATACAACACCATTAAAAACAGTCCTTTAACAAAAAAGGGAGAAGCACCTGCTTCTCCCTTTTTTGTTGCAACTCCAAGGAGTTCTGTTCACTATTATCCTTTGGAACGAACTTTATGGCCCGCCACTGCAAAATATAAAATGTATAAATAACAAGGCAATACACTAGCAAAAAATGCAAGTTGGAAGTCCATATGTAAATAGTCTTTTAAATAACCGTAAATCAGTGGCCAAACTGCACCACCAGCGATACCCATCACCATAATTGCAGATCCGGTTTTAGTGAATTTACCCAGTCCCTTAATCCCCAGAGGGAAAATCGCTGGCCACATTAGTGAATTTGCCAAGCCTAGTAGACCTACGAAAATAACAGAGGTATAACCATGTGTTAAATAAGCCGCAGTTACAAAAATCACACCTAAAATCGCACAAACTCTTAATGCAAATTGTTGTGTAATGTATTTAGGAATCACAATGACACCAACCACATAACCCACCAACATACTACCTAAAGTCAATGTCGTAAAGTATTTGGTAATATCAGGACTGATACCTAATGCAGATCCATATACACCAATGATATCTCCGGCCATTACTTCAGCAGCAACATAAACGAAAATACAGAATGCACCCAGGAATAAATGAGGGAACTGGAAGATAGAGGTTTTAGCAGTACTTACTTCACCTTCAACTCCTGATTCATCCTTATCCAGATCAACTTCAGGTAGATTTGAATACTTAATAAATACAGCAAAAAGCGTGAACACAATCGCCAATGCAATATATGGAGTATGAACACGTCCCAATACTTCTTCCAAAAGTAATTCACGATCTGCAAACGTTGTAGCTACATTATTAATTTTACCCTGAATTTCTTCTGCATTTTTAAGGAAAATGGTACCCATGATCAATGGTACAATCACTCCTGCAAATTTATTACAAAGCCCCATGATACTCATGCGTTTTGCGGCACTTTCGATCGGACCAATGATGCTGATATAAGGGTTAGAAGCCGTTTGCAATAAAGATAATGCCGCCCCCTGGATGAAAATACCTGTTAAAAACAGACCAAAACTTCTTGTTTCTGCTGCTGGAATAAAGATCAGAGAGCCGAATGCAAGGATCAGTAAACCGATAATAATTCCATTTTTAAAACCCAATTTCTTTAAAATCCATGAAGAAGGAAGTGCAAGGAAGAAATAAGCAATGTAGGACGCGAAGGTCACCAAAAAGGCTTCAAAATCTGTTTTAAGTCCACATGCTATTTTTAGAAAGGGAATTAAGGTACTGTTGGCCCAGGTTACAAAGCCAAAAATGAAGAATAAAGCCCCAATGGTTACAATGGGAGAAATTACTGATTTTTGTGTTTGGTTTGTCATGATTTAATTTGAGTATTTTTTGTTATCAACTTTTTGAAGTTTGGTTAGTATTTTTATCAAAATCGAACATAAAAGTTCCTAAAAATATAGAATTCTTCGGAATATCAAGCTTATATTGATAAATCCACAGAAAAAATAAAACAAACACGAGGCAACAGTTGTATTTCAGAGCTTTCTACTGAACTTTAGCTTAAGATGTTACGTCCAAAGTATTTTTAATTACATTTGTCCTATTAATCAACAACCCCAATTAATGAAACATACAATCGATGAATTACAAGATATCGCTTCTCAAGTAAGAAGAGATATTGTTAGAATGGTGCATGGTTGCCAGTCAGGCCACCCCGGAGGATCATTAGGATGTGCAGACTTTATGACTGCATTGTATTTTGAGGTCATGAACCACACTACTGATTTTAAAATGGATGGAATAGGAGAAGATTTATTCTTCCTATCTAACGGACATATTTCACCAGTTTTCTATAGCGCTCTTGCAAGATCAGGATATTTTGAAGTGAGTGAACTGGCTACTTTTAGAAAATTAAATTCAAGATTACAAGGACATCCAACTACGCATGAGCACCTTCCAGGTATCAGAATTGCTTCAGGATCTTTGGGTCAGGGCATGTCTGTAGCAATTGGGGCTGCACAAGCTAAGAAATTAAATAAAGATCATTCTACAGTTTATGTATTGCTTGGAGATGGTGAACTACAGGAAGGCCAAAATTGGGAAGCCATCATGTATGCTCCTCACAATAAAGTAGACAATTTGATTGCCTCTATTGATTATAATGGTCAACAAATTGATGGTCCTACGGAGAAAGTACTTTCTTTAGAGAGCTTACAGGCGAAATTCGAAGCTTTCGGATGGCATGTGATCACTTCTAACGGTAATGATATGGAAGATATCGTTAAAGCTTTACATTATGCTAAATCTTTAACCGGTAAAGGTAAACCAATCTTAAACTTAATGAGTACCGTTATGGGTAATGGTGTAGATTTCATGATGGGATCACACAAATGGCATGGTATCGCTCCAAATGATGAGCAACTAGCCGCAGCATTAGCACAATTACCTTCTACCCTAAAAGACTATTAAGCATGAAAAAGTACACATATACTGAAAAGAAAGATACCCGTTCTGGTTTTGGAGCAGGATTACTTGAAGCAGGACAGAAAAACCCGGAAGTAGTTGCACTTTGTGCGGATTTAGTAGGTTCTTTGAAAATGGATGCCTTTATTAAAGAATTTCCAGAGCGCTTCTTCCAGATTGGTATTGCCGAAGCAAATATGATTGGTATTGCTGCTGGTTTAACTATCGGCGGAAAAATTCCTTTTACAGGAACTTTCGCTAACTTCTCTACAGGAAGGGTTTATGACCAGATCAGACAGTCTGTTGCTTATTCAAATAAAAACGTTAAAATTTGTGCTTCTCATGCTGGTTTAACTTTAGGTGAAGATGGGGCGACACACCAGATTCTAGAAGATATCGGTTTGATGAAAATGCTTCCAGGCATGACCGTCATCAATACCTGTGATTATAACCAGACAAAAGCAGCCACCATTGCCATCGCAGAATACGAAGGACCGGTTTACCTGCGTTTTGGAAGACCAGTGATTCCAGTATTTACGGATCCTGATCAGAAATTTGAAATTGGTAAAGCTTGGATGGTAAATGAAGGTACAGATGTGACCATCGTTGCCACCGGACATATGGTTTGGAAAGCAATTGAAGCTGGTGAACAACTGGCAGAATTAGGGATCGATGCAGAAATCATCAATATTCACACCATTAAACCATTAGATGAAGCAGCCATTTTAAAATCTGTGAAAAAAACAGGTTGTATCGTTACTTGTGAAGAACACAATAAATTCGGTGGTCTTGGAGAAAGCGTAGCCCGATTATTGGTTACAGAACTACCTACTCCTCAGGAATTTGTTGCTGTAAATGACAGCTTTGGTGAAAGTGGTACTCCTGATCAATTGATGACTAAGTACGGTCTGGATACGGTTAATATCGTTGAAGCTGTTCAGAAAGTCATGAAAAGAGCCAATAAATAAGTCCAAATAGACGTTTAATATATCTGTCCATATTTAACAGATTAAACATTATAAATGAAGCAGGTTGAAGATTCAGAAATTTTAGAGAAATTCTCCAATAAGGAGACTCGCAATGAAGGCTTTAACCTGCTTCTTCAAAAATACCAGCAAAAAATCTATTGGCATATCCGCCGACTGGTGATTGACCATGATGATACGGACGACCTCGTACAGGAGGTTTTCGTGAAAGTCTGGAAAAATCTGGATAAATTCCGCAGCGACTCCAAGTTGTATACCTGGATCTATCGCATCGCCACTAATGAATCGATTACTTTTCTGAATAAAAAGAAACAACGGAACAATACACCATTGGATGAGGTTTCTGAAGAGCTTGCTGAAAGTCTGGTGGCTTCCTCCTATTTCAATGGCGATAAAATCCAGATGAAATTACAACAGGCCTTACTCACTTTACCTGAAAAACAGCGACTTATTTTTAATATGAAATACTTTGACGATCTGAAATATGAAGAGATTGCAGAGATTACAGGAACCAGTGTAGGTGCCTTAAAAGCCTCTTTTCATATCGCTGTAAAAAAAGTTGAAACTTTTATGCTAAATGAGGACATTTCCTTTTAAACCTTTTGTACTGAAATGTATCAATATATATGCAATGAAAAATGATTTAGAAAATAGCGAATGGATGAACGAAGCCCCCCATCTGGCCGGGCTGAAGCTGAAACATCCTTTTTCTATTCCAGAAGGGTATTTTGAAGAACTTCCTGAGCAAATTCATGAGGCTATATTTCTGGACCAGTTGAAAACAAGCAGTCCAGAATCAGGTTTTAATGCACCTGAAGGTTACTTCGAATCGCTTTCTACAAAAATTCAGACAGAAATAGTAGGTTACACTGTGCCACAGGATTATTTCCAACAATTACAGGATAAAATCAATCAGAAGACGACTCATAAAAAGGTAGCAAAGACCATCCGTCTATGGCATTCTAAATCGCTAAAGTATGCTTCAGCGGCATGTTTTGTAATGGTAACCGCTGTAGGTATGTATTTTTATCAATATACGAACTCCACTCCTCCAATTTCTGTCGATACTGCAACCGAACAAATGCTATTTGATATTGACGAGAATACAATTATAGAACATATTCAATCCAATAGTCTGACGCAGGAACATCCTTCAGTAGCCGAAGCTGATCTGGAAAATTATATTCTCAGCAACTACAGCCAAAATGAAATAGCTTCAAACTTATAATTCATGTATTGTTGATTGCCAGTTAAAAAATTAAAAAAAAACCGATGAAAAATATAGTTGTTGCCGCAATTCTTTTTATGTTACCTTTTCTTGCTTCTGCACAAAGAACAGGAGAGAAATCTGCTGAAATTGAGTCATTAAGGATTAGCTACTTAACTCAGAAACTTGATCTTTCTGAAGAAGAGGCGAAAATTTTCTGGCCGATATACAATGACTTTCAAAAAGAACAGGCTGCTTTGCGTAAAGAACGGTCTCAAAATATGATCAGTTTTAAAAAGATCACAGAAATCGATAATCTTTCGGATACTGAGATTCAGAGTCTGATTGTAAATGAGCTCAACTTCAAGCAAAGGGACTTATCTATTGAGAAAAAGTATTATTACAAATTGAAATCCAGTTTACCTATCAAAACAGTCGGAAAGTATTACCGTGCCCAGGAGACTTTTAAAAGAGAACTCTTATCAAGATACAGAAATGGCAGGCCTGAGCGGAATTAATTTGTATTTTTGTGTATGCTTACACAACGTCAATTATTCCTTCAACATAACGCCCAAACTACTCTAGAGCCACTTCTTTTAGAATTTACTAAAGCCAGCGGTATGTATCTATATGATACTACAGGCAAAAAACACCTGGATTTGATTGCCGGTATAGGTGTAAGTAATGTTGGCCATTGTCACCCAGCCGTTGTAAATGCGGTTAAGGAACAAGTAGAAAACTATATGCACATTATGGTATATGGTGAATTTGTTCAAAGTCCACAGGTAAACTTTGCTAAAGCCTTAGCTGATATACTTCCAAGTCATTTAAATTGTACTTATTTCGTTAATTCGGGGGCAGAAGCCGTAGAAGGTGCCATGAAACTTGCGAAAAGATTCACCGGTCGCTCTGAAATCATTGCCTGCCACCATTCTTATCATGGCAGTACTCAAGGTGCCTTAAGCCTTATGGGTAATGAAGAATTTAAGCAGGCGTATAGACCTCTGCTTCCAGATATTCGCTTTATCAATTTTAATGTTATACCGGATCTGGACCTGATTACAGAACGTACCGCAGCAGTTTTCATGGAAACAGTACAAGGTGAAGCTGGACTTAGAATCGCTGATAAAGACTATTTTGAGGCCTTAAGAGCTAAATGTACAGCAACAGGTACTTTATTAGTACTGGATGAGATTCAATGTGGTTTCGGCCGTACAGGAAAGATGTTTGGTTTTGAACATTATGGCATCAGTCCTGATATTCTTTTACTGGCTAAAGGTATTGGTGGTGGTATGCCAATTGGTGCATTCATCAGCTCTACAGAGATCATGAGGGCTTTGGCAACAAATCCTATTTTAGGGCATCTGACGACCTTTGGTGGTCATCCAGTGAGCTGTGCTGCAGGTTTAGCGACACTGCAGACGATCCAAAAAGAAAACATTGTAGCTGGTGTAGAAGAAAAAGGAGAATTATTCAAAAAACTTCTGGTTCACCCTGCCATTAAAGAGGTTCGTGGAAAAGGTTTGATGATGGCTATTGAATTTGAAAACTTTGAAATCAATAAAAAAATCATTGATGCTTGTATCGCAGATGGTGTTATCAGCGACTGGTTCCTTCATTGCAGCAATTCTATGCGCGTAGCTCCTCCACTAATTATTACTGAAGAAGAAATTGAATATGCCTCTGAAGTGATTCTAAAAAATGTAATCGCAGTGACTTCTGCCTAACTCATTTTTTGTCTTTTAATCAGATAGGCCTCCAAAATAGGTTGAAATCCAGCAGCAATATCGGCATCAATCATGTCGATTTTGTATTGACTGCATTTTAACTGGATGGCCTCTCTGTATTTACTCATCCTAGCCAGATAATCTGTTTTCAGATTTGCCGTGTGCGCTTTTATACTGGCTCCCGTTTCCATATCTATAAATTCATAAGGACGGTTTTCAAACTCAAAATCTACTTCCCTCGATCTGTCAGTGACATTGAATATAACCACTTCATGCTTGTTAAATTTCAAGTGCTGTAGTGCAGAGAACAAAGTTTCCATATGATCCTCACCCTGATCACTATTCAGCATATCGCTAAAAATCACGACCAATGAGCGTTTATGTATCAACTCTGCAACCTGATGTAGGGATTGTGCTACCTTGGTTGTCACATTCATCTCTGTCGTATTTAAAGCCTGTTCCAAATGGCTAAACAGATATTTCTGGTGTGCAGTTGTGGATTTAGCAGGTGTATTTAATAACAGATGATCAGAAAACAGGCTGAGTCCAAAAGCATCTCTTTGTCTTTTCAACAAATAGATCAAAGCTGCAGTGGCCTGTATAGAAAAATTAAGTTTATTATATTCTCCAGAAGGGAAATACATGGATGAAGAAACATCAACAATAAACTGACACCTAAGATTGGTTTCCTCTTCGAATCGCTTACTAAAGAGTTTATCTGTTTTTGCAAAAAGTTTCCAGTCAATATTTTTTACACTATCCCCTACATTGTACAAACGGTGCTCAGCAAATTCAACGGAAAACCCATGAAAAGGACTTTTATGAAGTCCTGTTATAAAGCCTTCTACAACTTGTTTAGCTAATAATTCGAGATTACCATTGAAACGAAGTGCATGTTCATCGATTGGATACTGCATAGTGTAAATATAAAAAAAGCGTCCATAAATCTATGAACGCTTTTTTAACTAGTATATGTTGAGTTGATTACAACTGTGCCTCTAATTTTTGAGCCAATACTGATTTTGGAACAGCACCAACTTGTTTATCTACTACTTCACCGTTTTTGAAGAACAATAACGCTGGAATGTTGCGGATACCGAATTGAGTAGAGATTTGAGGGTTGTTGTCCACATTAACTTTACCTACGATTGCTTTTCCTTCGTATTCTTTTGAGATCTCGTCTACAACTGGTCCTACCATGCGACATGGACCACACCACTCTGCCCAAAAATCAACCAAAACGGGTTTATCTGATTTTAATACAACTTCCTCGAAGTTTGCATCTGTAATTTCCAAAGCCATAATTCTTATTTTTATTTAATTAGTTTTTTTATTGTATCGTCTATTTGTTTGAATTGGCAAATTTAATCTTTAATTCCAAACTCTATGCAAAGATATAATCAATTGTAATGCCATCATCCTGACAATGCCAAAATGACATTAGTTCAACTTAGGATTTACATTCAATGCAGTAAGTTGCTCCAGAAAGTCATTATTAGGATTAATCTTCAATGATTTAGAAGGCAGCTTCACATTCACATTCTGCATGCTATCATAGACGTCAAATAACAATTGGCAGTTCTGGTGCTCTGTACTCGCTTTATTCTCTTCAAGTATCGCATTGATTTTCAGCATAAAATCATCTGTAATCTTTTCTATAGGTACTTGAATAGTTACGCTTTTCGCCAACTTATCACGCAATTCTGATAATAAATGAATAGAGGTAATTTTGAATTCCCAATCTCCTTCTTTTCTGAAACGCTCTCCTACTCTTCCACGTATTTGTAAGAAATATCCATCGGTCAGGAACTGCTTAAATTTAATGAAGTCATCACCAAACAATGCCAGTTCACAAGTATCTTCATAATCTTCAAATACAATGGTACCGAAAGGTTTTCCGGTTTTGGTCATTCTTTGGGCAGAAATCACCACCAATCCACCTACAACCAATTCTTTATTCTTAATGCCTTCAAAATCAGCCAGCACTTCCTCTGTAGTGTCACCTGTCCTGATTTTATTAACCACAGAAAGATGTCTGACCTTATGCTGGCAGAATTCTTTCAGTTCTAACTTATAGTTATCAAGAGGATGTCCACTTAGGAAAATTCCAATGGCATCCTTTTCGTATTTTAACCGATCAATCAGACTCCATTCCGGAGAAACAGGTAAACTAGGCTCATAAACCATATCAGAAGCTGTTCCACCAAATAAAGACGATTGTGCTGATGATTCATTGTTCTGGAAATCATTCGCAAACTTGATCATTTTCTCTATGCCATTCATTTTATCGTTAATACCGACAAAGAAATACTGCGCTCTATGATAACCAAATCCATCAAAGGCACCGCTATAGACAAAACTTTCATAAGCTTTCTTATTCACCGTACGGGTATTAGAGCGCTTTGCGAAATCATATACACTTTTATACTGACCGCCTTCTGTACGTTCTATAATGATGCTTTCTACAGCCTTCTCACCTACTCCCTTGATTCCTGATAAACCAAAACGCACCTGTCCACTGGTATTCACCGAGAATTTAGTGCCCGACTCATTCACGTCCGGCCCCAAAACAGAAACGCCCATTTGCTTACATTCTTCCATAAAGAAGGCTACTTGCTTGATATCACTCATATTGTTGGACAATACTGCAGCCATATATTCAGCTGGGTAATGCGCCTTCAAATAAGCCGTTTGATAAGCAATCCAGGCATAACAGGTAGAGTGGGATTTGTTAAAGGCATAGGATGCAAATGCTTCCCAATCTTTCCAAATCTTTTCTAATACAGTCGCATCATGACCTTTCTCTGCAGCTTGAGCCACAAATTTAGGTTTCATTTTATCCAGTACATCCTTTTGTTTTTTACCCATTGCCTTACGTAAAACGTCGGCCTCACCTTTGGTAAATCCAGCAAGTTTCTGGGAAAGCAACATCACCTGCTCCTGGTATACTGTAATTCCGTATGTTTCTTTTAGATATTCTTCGCAGGCATCAAGATCGTACTTGATTTCTTCCTCTCCGTTTTTCCTGCGAACAAAGCTTGGAATATATTCCAGAGGTCCAGGACGATACAATGCATTCATGGCAATTAAATCCCCGAAAACGGTTGGTTTTAATTCTTTCATGTACTTCTGCATTCCATTAGACTCGTACTGGAAAATTCCGATGGTTTCTCCACGTTGGAACAATTCATACGTCTTGGCATCGTCGATCGGGAAATTATCAGGATCCAAATCAATCTTATGTCTGAATTTCACCAGTTTTACGGTATCCTTAATCAGGGTTAATGTTTTTAACCCTAAAAAGTCCATTTTCAACAAACCAGCGCTTTCTACAACCGAGTTGTCAAACTGAGTTACATACAGATCGGAATCTTTGGCTGTAGCAACAGGTACAAAGTTTGTAATGTCACTAGGTGTGATGATTACCCCGCAGGCATGAATTCCTGTGTTTCTCAAAGAACCTTCCAGAATCTGGGCCTGCTCCAAGGTCTTTGCACCTAAATCCTCAGCTCCTGCCAATGACTTCAGCTCTACAACTTTCTCGTATTCGTCCGCCCGAAGAGCTCCTCTAAGAGTTTTCTCATCCAGTGTAAATATTTTGGCCAACTTCATGTTGGGAATCAGCTTCGCAATTTTCTCTGCCTCATAAAGTGGCAAATCCAATACCCTTGCCGTATCCTTTACAGAAGATTTAGCAGCCATAGTTCCATAGGTGATGATCTGTGCCACCTGATTGGCTCCATATTTATTAATTACATAATCCATTACCCTTCCACGGCCCTCGTCATCAAAGTCGATGTCGATATCGGGCATGGATACACGATCCGGGTTCAGGAAACGTTCAAATAGTAAATCGTATTTAATCGGGTCAATATTGGTAATCCATAAACAGTATGCCACGGCTGATCCTGCAGCAGAGCCCCTTCCAGGGCCTACAGATACATCCAGTTCCCTTGCTTTGGCAATAAAATCCTGGACAATCAAAAAGTAACCAGGGTACCCTGTTTTCTCAATGGTCTGTAATTCGAAATCTAAGCGTTCAGCAATCTCAGGAGTAATTTCCCCATAACGTTTTTTCGCCCCTACATAAGTAAGGTGACGCAGGTATTTGTTTTCACCCCTTTTACCTCCATCTTCTTCATCCTCTTTAACCAGAAATTCTTCAGAAATATCAAACTTCGGCAAGAGTACTTCACGGGCTAGCTTATAGATTTCAATTTTATCTACAATTTCCTGTATGTTGACAATTGCCTCTGGTAAATCCGCAAAAAGGTTTTTCATTTCTTCAGGAGATTTGAAATAATACTCCTGATTTGGTAAGCCAAAACGATATCCTCTGCCACGCCCAATAGGGGTAGCCTGCTTCTCTCCGTCTTTTACACACAATAAGATATCGTGGGCATTGGCATCTTTTTTATTGATATAATAGGTATTGTTAGTCGCGATAACCTTTACATTGTTTCTCTTAGCCAGGGCGATCAATGAGACATTGACAATATCCTCATCTTCCTGGTTGTGGCGCATGACTTCAATATAGAAGTCTTCACCGAATTGAGATTTCCACCACAGTAATGCTTCCTCGGCTTGTTTTTCACCTAGATTCAACAATTTGCTTGAAATCTCCCCATATAGGTTACCCGATAAGACTATAATATCATCTTTATATTGTTCTATGACTGCCTTATCTATCCTCGGAATATAGTAAAATCCTTTCGTATAAGCGATGGAAGACATTTTTGCCAGATTGTGGTAACCTTGTTTATTCTTTGCCAGTAGTACCACCTGGTAACCATCGTCTTTTCTTTTTTTATCTAAATGGTCGTCACAGACGAAAAATTCACAGCCTACGATAGGTTTTATGATTACTTCATCAGGAGCTTCGCCTTTTTCAATTGCTTCTTTATTTCTGGCTTCGACACCTTTATTGTGGTTTAAGATCTGTGCCACAAAATGAAAAGCACCCATCATATTCGCATGATCGGTCATGGCTACTGCAGGCATTTTATGTGCGGCGGTAGCTTTGATTAAAGAAGGGATATTGATCGTGGACTGAAGTACAGAAAACTGTGTATGATTGTGTAAATGTGCAAAAGCGACATTGGCAAGTTCCTGCTTATTCTCTTCCAGTGTCTGTTTAGATACTTTTGGAGCTTCAGTTTTTGCAAGACGTTTTCTGATTTCCTCAGAAGCAGATTTAAGGTTTACATGATTTAATCCTATTCTTTCTATTGTTCCAGGATTTTTCTCATTAAAAGACGACACATAATTGGCATCTGCCTGTAACTGCTCCAGCGTAAAGACCCCCATCTTTATCAATTGTAAAAAGCAACGCGTGGTTGCCTCCACATCTGCAGTAGCATTGTGAGCCTCAGAAAAAGGAGTGCCAAAAAGGTATTGATGTAATTCTGTTAGTGTTGGTAGTTTAAATTTACCTCCCCTACCTCCTGGGATACGCAGTAATTCTGCGGTCACCTCAGTACAAGTATCCAGAACAGGCATCGTAGCCATCGGACTTTCTAGCCCCAAACGGTGGAACTCACAGCCCATGATGTTCACATCAAAGCCAATGTTTTGTCCGACAACAAATTTAGATTTTGACAGCGCAACATTAAATTTCTCTAATACTTCAGCAAGTGAGACTCCCTGCTCATCGGCCAATTCTGTCGAAATACCATGGATTCTCTCTGCATCATAAGGAATATTGAAACCATCAGGTTTTACCAGATAATCCTGATGTTCAATTAGATTTCCAAACGCATCATGTAATTGCCATGCGATCTGAATACATCTCGGCCAATTATCCGTATCGGTAATAGGCGCGTTCCAATTGCGTGGCAATCCCGTCGTTTCGGTATCAAAAATCAAATACATAGCTAGGTAATTAGAAAATCGTCTTTTTAGAAATCAATATGATTGATCAAAAATACGGAAATTTCAGTTCTCCCAATAATTGAATTGGGGAATTTTACATAGATTCGATGACTGGAATAGGGCCGGAAGACTTGTGTTCCTGAGAAACCAGCTTACTGGTATCGTAACCCTTTTTCTGACAGCGGTCTATAATTTCTGCCAGCAACGTTTCGGGAAGGTTCGGTTTTCTAGCCATAATGAAAAGGTATTTAAATTTCGGATGGCCAACTACCACATAAGAGTAATCCTCAGCAAGTTCTATGACCCAGTAATCCACTTTTACCGGCCAGATAAATTCTGCTTTAAAACGCGCATTTCTGCTCCCCCTTACCACAAAAAGCTTAGATCTGAAGTACTTTTGCTTCTCTTCACCCTGAACTTTATAACCAGTAAAAACAGCATAATAACCATCCGGATGGATCACGTAGGTTTCCACGATTTGGCGCCAGTGTTTATCCATGAAAGTGGGAATTGAATATAGAGAGTACCACTTCCCTGCATACGACATGATATCAACTTTTTCTACAGGTACATTATCCATAATAGGGTTCATTAGTTTGCGACTATTAAGCAAATGTAAATTCTTTATCATAAAACCAGCAAGGTTGAAGAAAGTTTTAAAAAGCGTTTTTTAAACTGGCCTAAATTTATAACTTCGGCAGGAAGGCTACCGCTTTGGCAGGTTTGCTTTAATAAATAATTAAATTGTAAATTACTTTATCAATGCGCTTTTAAAAACAATAGATTTAACCCCTGTAAGCAGGTCACAAGCCGCTTATACTTAAAATAAAATTAGATTCATTATGAAAATAACGGTTGTAGGTGCCGGCGCTGTAGGCGCCACTTGTGCAGATAATATTGCCAGAAAAGAATTAGCAGAAGAGCTTGTTTTATTAGACATCAAAGAAGGTTTTGCGGAAGGCAAAGCAATTGATATGATGCAAACTGCCACTCTATTGGGCTTTGATACAAAAATAAAAGGGGTTACGAATGATTATAGTCAGACTGCGGGATCTACAGTAGCAGTCATCACCTCAGGTTTGCCTCGTAAACCAGGAATGACGCGTGAAGAATTGATCGGAATCAATGCAGGCATCGTGAAAAACGTTGCAGAAAACATCCTTAAATACTCTCCGGATGCAATCATTATCGTGATCAGCAATCCGATGGATACAATGACTTATCTGGCCTTAAAATCATTAGGATTACCTAAAAACAGAATTATTGGAATGGGCGGAACTTTAGATAGCGCCCGCTTTAAATATTATTTAAGTGTTGCATTAAACTGTAACTCTAATGACTTACAAGGCTTTGTAATCGGAGGCCATGGTGACACCACCATGATTCCATTAACACGCTACGCAACTTATCAAAGTTTACCGGTAACTGAATTGCTGGATAAAGCGGTTTTAGATAAAGTTGCCGCAGACACTATGGTTGGTGGTGCTACTTTAACCGGTCTACTGGGAACTTCTGCATGGTATGCCCCAGGAGCAGCAGGAGCTGCATTGGTAGAGAGTATTGTTCGTGATGAAAAGAAGTTGTTTACCTGCTGTGTGGCACTTGATGGCGAATATGGTCAAAAAGACATCTGTTTAGGTGTACCTGTAATTATTGGCCGCAATGGTTGGGAAAAAATAATTGATTATAAATTGAATGAAGAGGAACAAACTTCCTTTAATAAAAGTGCTGATGCTGTTCGTGCGATGAATGGTGTTTTGCATGACATGAAACTAGTATAAAATTAATGAGAACGATTCCTGTTCCCTTAACCTTAATAAATTTACAAGATGACGGTTTCCACCTTTTGGTGGAAATTGTTGTTTTTGGAGAAAAACACTTCGTAGTCCTGGACACAGGAGCTTCACGCTCTGTATTTGACATCACATTAATCAAAAATAACATTTCAGAACTGGGCTTTAGTGAGGAGACCCAGGCCACTACACTTTTTGCTACTTCCAGTACCATCCAGGCGACTATCCCTAAGATCAAAATGGGCAGATTAACCATGTATGATTATGAAACAGTAGCATTAGACCTTGAAACTGTAAATCAGGCATATGATCAAATGGGACATCCAATGATAGCAGGCATTATTGGGAGTGATATTCTCTTAAAATATCAGGCAGTCATCAACTACAAAAAACTTAAGCTATTCTTATATAGTCACTGACAAAAATCTTATTGGAATTAGCCGAATTAAGATTTCGGATAAAAATAAAAAGGAGGTACCGTTTGGGCACCTCCTTTTTATTTTTATAGTTATTTTGAACTCCTAATTACGCGTCAATCTTGGCGTATTTAGCATTTCTCTCAATGAATTCTCTTCTTGGACCAACTTCATCTCCCATTAACATCGAGAAAGTATGATCACATTCTGCAGCATTTTCAATGGTTGCCTGAAGTAAAGTACGGGTTGCCGGATTTAAGGTCGTATCCCACAATTGCTCCGCATTCATCTCTCCAAGACCTTTATAGCGCTGAATATGTACACTTTCTTCTTTACCTGCTCCTTTTAAGCGTTGTACAGCCTGATCACGTTGTTGGTCGTTCCAGCAATATTCATGCTCCTTGCCTTTCTTAACCTGATACAATGGTGGCGCAGCAATGTAAACATAACCAGCCTCAATCAGTGACTTCATATATCTGAAAAAGAAAGTCAGAATCAATGTCGTAATGTGTGATCCGTCGATGTCCGCATCCGTCATGATCACCACCTTATGGTAACGAAGTTTGGTTAAGTTCAGCGCTTTATCATCTTCTGGAGTACCAATACTTACACCTAATGCAGTGAACATATTCTTAATCTCGTCGTTTTCGTAGATTTTATGCTCCATTGCTTTTTCCACGTTCAGAATTTTACCTTTCAGCGGAAGAATAGCCTGGAAATTACGATCTCTACCTTGTTTGGCAGTTCCACCTGCGGAATCTCCCTCGACCAGGTAAATCTCACATTTTTCCGGATCACTATCAGAACAATCGGCTAGCTTACCAGGTAAACCTGAACCACCCATTACGCTCTTACGTTGTACCATCTCACGTGCTTTACGCGCAGCTGCGCGCGCTGTAGCTGCAAGAATTACTTTATTAACGATCAGTTTTGCTTCTCTTGGATTTTCTTCCAGGTAATTGTTCAGTGCTTCACCTACGGCGATATCAACTGCTCCCATTACCTCAGAGTTACCCAATTTTGTTTTCGTCTGACCTTCAAACTGAGGCTCCTGCACTTTCACAGAAACAACAGCAGTTAATCCTTCTCTAAAATCATCACCGGTAATCTCAAATTTTACATTTTTCAGCAATCCAGACTTATCTGCATAAGCTTTTAATGTTCTGGTTAAACCTCTTCTGAAACCAGCGATATGAGTACCACCTTCATGTGTATTGATGTTGTTCACATAAGAGTGTACATTCTCCGCATAACTATCATTGTATTGTAAAGCAAGCTCTACCGGAATGCCATTTTTGATCCCCTCTACATAAATCGGCTCTGCAATTAATGAAGGGCGACCACCATCTAAAAATTGAACAAATTCTTTCAAACCACCTTCAGAATGAAAAAGTTCTGAGATTGGATTTCCGGCCTCATCCAGCTCACGCTCGTCAGTGAGGGTCAGTTTAATTCCTTTATTCAGGAATGAAAGCTCTCTTAATCTGCTGGCTAAAGTATCATAACGATATTCTAAAGTCTGGGTAAAGATTTCAGGATCCGGAGAAAACGTAATTACCGTTCCTCTTTTATCCGTTTCACCAACAACTTTAACATCATATTGTGGCTTACCCTTTTCATATTCCTGTTCCCAGATTTTTCCTTCGCGGTGAACCTCTGCTTTTAAATGTGTAGATAATGCGTTCACGCAACTTACCCCAACACCATGCAGACCACCAGAAACTTTATAAGTATCCTTATCAAATTTACCCCCGGCATGCAATACCGTCATTACAATTTCAAGAGCTGATTTCTGCTCTTTTTGCATAATTCCAGTAGGAATACCACGACCGTTATCTTCAACTCTGATCGAGTTGTCTTTTAGAATATTTACATATATCGTGTCAGCATGACCTGCCAACGCCTCATCAATAGAGTTATCTACTACCTCGTAAACTAAATGGTGTAATCCTTTTACTCCGGTGTCTCCTATATACATCGAAGGGCGCTTACGCACCGCTTCTAAACCTTCTAAAACCTGTATATTATCTGCCGAATAATTTGACTTTGGATCCTTTTCTTCGCTCATAATTTTTAAAAAAACAATTAGACTCAAAAATAACCATTTTAGCCCAATTAACCGCAAATGTGGATAACTATTTGACTGAAAAAGCATTAAAAATGAGCTAAAAACCGTAGTTTTTTAGGATACTAAATTTGAAATTTTATATTTGTTGAAATTTATCATTCCTAAAGAAAGAAAATGTCCAAAAAAAGCGGTTTTAAAATAGCTTAGAGGATGATGGGAGTCAAAAAATTAAAACAAAAAATCAATTATAATCATTAGATGAAAAGATCAACATTAAAACTTGGCAGCATTGCTACTGCAGTTGCATTAGTTTCCGTAATGGCTTCTTGCCAGAACAAAGAAAACACAGGTACCACTGCTCCAAAAACTGAGTCAGCTACAGTAACAAGCGCAGAGAAAATCGTCTATGTAAATTCTGATTCCCTGTTAACAAAATATCAGTATTTCAAAGACTTAAAAACTAAACTTGATGCAAAGTCGAAAACTGCACAAACCGATCTTGCTTCTAAACAACAAGCTTTCCAACGTGAAGTAGCTCAATACCAACAACAACAAAACACCCTGCCTGCTGATCAAAGAGCTGCTACTGAAGAAAGATTAGCACGTAAACAACAAGAGTTACAAGCTTATTCTCAAAATGCAGGTGCTGCACTTCAAAATGAACAAGCAACTGAAAATGAAAAATTATATGATAAAGTTGCAGAATACCTAAAAACTTATGCAAAAGGTAAAGGTTTCAAAATGGTATTAACTTACTCAAAAGGTAACAGCGCTATCTTATTTGCTGATGAATCTTTAGATGTAACCAGTGAAGTAATTGTAGGATTGAACGCAGCTTATTCGAAAGATAAAAAATAGTCATCAATTGATGAATTTAAATGCCCCGATGATTCGGGGCATTTTTTTTGCACTAATTTTCCGGCCAGCATTCGACATTAAAGACATCACAATAAAACAGGTAGGAGAATCCTCAAATTTCCATCCTGCAACTGGTTTAAGACAAAATATTTGATATGGAAAATACCACACAAAAAGAACATGAGAAATTTATGAGAATCGCCATCAATCTCTCTGAGAGAAATGTAACTAATCAACTTGGTGGGCCATTTGGTGCTGTAGTCGTAAAAGAAGGTAAGATAATTGCAAAAAGCGGTAATAAAGTGACACGAACCAATGACCCTACAGCTCATGCAGAAGTATCAGCAATCAGAATTGCCTGCAAAAAACTAAATACATTCGACCTAAGCGGTTGCGTGATTTACACCAGTTGTGAGCCCTGCCCCATGTGCCTTAGCGCAGTTTATTGGTCAAGAATAAACGCAATTTATTATGCCAATACGAAAGTAGATGCTGCAAACATTGGCTTTGACGACCAGTTCATCTATGAAGAACTGAAAAAACCAATGAACAAACGTAGTTTGCCTTTAAAACAATTACTGCGAGATGAGGCCATCCAGACATTTAAACTTTGGGAGCAGTCTGCAATGAAAATAAACTATTAAACAAAGGAGAAAGTCAACCCAGGCTTCTACGAGATGTGCATTCCCTTTTACTTTACCTTTATCATAAAATAATGTGTAAAATCCTTCTGTATTCAGCTCCTTAGTAGCTTTGGCTGAAAAAATCAGGCAAACCAGATCTGTGCTATCTGCAGGTAAAAAGCTTCCTTTAAAATATTTTCCTTCTTTTTTAAGTATAACATTTTCAGGTTGCCTTTTGAAGTTTATAAAAGACTGAGCATGACACAGTATTTCTTACTCCTTTGCGAAATGAACTCCCATTGAATCATTTGTAAAGCTAAGAGGTACGACATCTTTCGGAGCTTTAGAACTAAACACCATCTTCTGAGTTCACGTAATAGCAGAGCTAAACAACAGAACCGAAAAATTAACCTTCTTTGATACGAACATTATGTAGGAGTTTAGTGATACCAAAAATAACTAACCGTATAGTTCTCAAATAGTATAGGCAAATACCTAACCTTTAATCTTTAAGGAAAAACTATTGTAATTTGCATTCGTGAATTACGAAGAAAAAATAACCATAGAATTGGAATTCTGGAAAAGAAAAATGAGGCTTAAACCCTCATTTCTCAATAAGTTAACCAATAACATTCAAAAGAAAATCAACAGCTATATCCCTGAAAAAATCCATACGGCCATTACCGTGACGATCAGAAGTATGATCAAAGGCGTGCTTTATGGTTCTACCTATACGACTTCAGATATACCTGCAATGGAGATGAGTTTGATTCAAAGAGAATCGCTCGTAAAATCAAAAATTGACAGTTATTGCAAAACCGGAGCTGCAGAAGGTGGAATTACCGGTGCAGGCGGTTTCTTGATGAGTATGGCTGATTTTCCAATACTCATTGGGATAAAAATGAAACTCCTATTTGAAATCTCTGCCTTATATGGTTTTGATGTAAAAGACTATAGAGAGCGTTTGTATTTACTCTATATTTTTCAACTTGCTTTCTCCAGTCAGCAGGGCCGCACTAAAATATTCATGCACATGGAAGACTGGGAAAACAAACTCCACCTAATCCCAGAAAATGTAGACAGTTTCGACTGGAAGACATTTCAACAGGAATATCGTGATTACATTGACCTTGCCAAACTAGCCCAACTACTACCTGTAGTAGGAGCTGCAGTAGGTGCAGTAGCCAATTATCAATTAATTAAACAGCTTGGTAATACAGCAATTCAAGCCTATAGAATGAGACTTTTAAAATAATTTCTTACTGTTTTTCTTCTTCAAAAAGTCCACCAGTCAGATCATCAATCTCTCTTCGGTCTTTCTTTGTTGGTCTGCCTGCGCCACGATCTCTGATCAACACTGGAGCGTGAAACATCGATTTATACCCCTGAGTCTCTTCTAAAGGAGTAATATCTTTATACTTGGTCACCGCAATCTTGGATTCGACCCTATTGTATAAAAGCTCTACCACTTCAATCACTTTCTTCTCTATTCCTTTGGATACCTGATACACATCGCCAGGTTTGACGATTGCAGAAGCTTTAAGATTATTGCCATTGAATTTTACCCGACCAGCCTTGCAAGCCTCTGTCGCCAAACTCCTGGTCTTAAATAATCTTATTGCCCATAAGTACTTATCTATCCGTAATTTTTCTTGCTCTGCCATAAAAAATCAAAAATACATTATAGAAAACAATGGTCTATACATAAAATTGATTTATTTTGTCAAAAAATAACTTAAAACATGATAGCACAATTAAAAAAGTTAGTAGAAGCCGCTTGGGAAGACAGAACTTTATTAGGATATAGTGAATATTGCGAGGCAATAGAAACGGTAATTATGCAACTTGATAAAGGTGAATTACGCGTTGCTGAACCAGTACTCAACTCGTGGGCTGTAAATGAATGGATCAAAAAGGCAGTAATCCTTTATTTTCCAATCAGAGAAATGAAAGAAATTGAAGTTGGTCCTTTCGTATTTCATGATAAAATGAAATTGAAAACCAATTATAAAGAATTAGGTGTAAGAGTTGTTCCTCATGGTATTGCTCGTTATGGCGCATATTTAGCCAAAGGTGTGATCATGATGCCATCATATGTAAATATTGGTGCTTATGTTGACGAAGGCACAATGGTGGATACATGGGCAACTGTAGGTTCATGTGCGCAGATTGGTAAACATGTTCACTTAAGTGGTGGTGTTGGTATTGGTGGTGTATTAGAACCAATTCAGGCGGCTCCGGTAATCATTGAAGACAATTGTTTCCTTGGTTCAAGAGCAATCGTTGTGGAAGGTGTTCGTGTAGAAAGAGAAGCTGTACTAGGTGCAAACGTAGTATTAACTGCTTCTACTAAGATCATTGATGTAACCGGAGATACTCCTGTAGAATATAAAGGTATCGTTCCTGCACGTTCTGTAGTTATTCCTGGTAGCTATGCAAAAAAATTCCCTGCTGGTGAATTCCAGGTTCCTTGTGCATTGATCATTGGTCAGCGTAAAGAATCTACAGATAAAAAGACTTCTCTAAATGATGCATTGAGAGATAATAATGTAGCAGTATAATATAATGAAGATTGGTTTTGACGGAAAGAGGGCGGCGAATAACTTAACAGGACTGGGAAATTACAGTAGGTCTTTAATTGAGTACCTAGCAGAATTTTTTCCTCAAAACCAATATTTTGTTTATACACCCAAAGTAAAGGAACATGCTCAAATCTTTCGGTTTTTAAAACTAAAAGGGATAAAAATTGAGCTTCCAGACCGCCCAGGTTGGTTATGGAGGACTTTGGGAATAAAAAAACAATTACTTAAAGATCAAATAGATCTGTTTCATGGCTTAAGTCATGAAATCCCTATGGGGATACAGCATTCCGGAATACCATCTGTAGTTACTATACACGACCTTATTTTCCTTAGGTTTCCTAAATATTATGGTAGGATTGATCGTTTTATATATGAGTTAAAATTCCGCTATGCCTGCAAACACGCAGATAAAATAGTGGCTATTAGTGAATGTACAAAAAGAGACCTGATTCATTTTTTCAAAACGGATCCTGATAAAATAGAAGTCGTTTATCAAAGCTGCGATGACAGTTTCAAATCTACTACAGATCAAAAGAAAAGAGAAAGTGTTAGGGCAAAGCATCATTTACCAGAGAAATTCATTCTGAATGTAGGAACTATTGAAACTCGGAAAAATCTGATGATGCTCATCAGAGCATTACCAGAAATTGATCAGGAATATCAGTTGGTTGTGGTAGGAAAAAAAACTGCTTATACGAAGTTGGTTAATAAAGAAATTGACCTTCTTGGCTTGAGATCCAGAGTCAAATTCCTGCAAAATGTACCTTTCGATGACCTACCATCCATTTATCAAATGGCTAGCGCCTTTGTTTACCCTTCATTATATGAGGGATTTGGTATTCCTATTATAGAAGCACTCTATTCCGGCATTCCCGTAATTGCAGCTACAGGCTCTTGTCTAGAAGAAGCAGGAGGCGAAAATAGTCTGTATGTTTCTCCATTCGACCATAAAACACTCGCTATTTCCATCAATAAGGTATTGAGCAATCCTGGCCTGGCTACAAAAATGAAAGCAAAAGGGCTGGAATATGTGAAAAAATTTGACACCCGTGGCCTTACAGAGGAAATGATTAAAATTTACACCCAGGTACTTTCCAACCACCAGAAATAACAGGTTATGCTTAGAACAGAAATTGAAAAGACCCTTCAGGTATTAAAAGACGGAGGGGTAATTCTATATCCCACAGATACCGTTTGGGGATTAGGATGTGATGCGACAAATGAAGCCGCAGTTGCCAAAATAAATGAGATAAAAGTCCGCAGTGCGGATAAAAGTTTTATCGTCCTGTTGGATAACGATTCAAAACTCCAAAGTTACGTAACAGAGATTCCTGATGTAGCTTATGATTTAATAGAATATGCAGAAAATCCGCTCACGATTATCTTCTCCGGCGCAAAAAATCTTGCTAAAAATGTAATCAATGAAGATGGAAGTGTAGGCATCAGAATTGTAAAGCATGATTTCTGTCAGCAGCTCATTCAACGTTTCCGTAAACCCATTACTTCTACATCTGCCAATAAATCAGGCGAACCCTCTCCCCTCATCTTTGATGAAATTTCAGATGAAATTAAAGCCGCAGTAGATTACGTAGTAGATTGGGAACAAGAGCTACAGACTCCGAAGAAACCTTCTACCATAATGAAATTAGCTCCCGGAGGTCAATTTTCCTTTATAAGAAAGTAAGTTTTATTACTTTTGTAACTCATTAATGGAAAAACATTTACAAAATCCAATATTTAAAGTCCTTGCCGATATTGCTCAAACACATCAGATTGAAGCATACGTTATAGGCGGGTATGTGCGCGATATTTTCTTAAAAAGACCTTCCAAAGACATCGATATTGTAGTACTAGGTAATGGGATTGATTTTGCCGAATTAGCTGGTAAACAACTCAAAACCAAGGTAGCAGTATTTAAAAATTTCGGGACTGCCATGTTAAAAACCCGAGATCTGGAAATAGAATTCGTGGGTGCTAGAAAAGAGTCTTACCGTGCAAATTCCCGTAAACCTATTGTAGAAAACGGTACCATCAAAGACGACCAGTTGCGAAGAGATTTCACAATCAATGCGCTGGCCATTTCCCTGAATAAAGACAATTATGCACAGCTTGTTGATCCCTTTAATGGAATTCAGGATCTGGAGCAAAAAATCATCAGAACTCCACTTGATCCTGAGCTGACTTTTTCTGATGATCCATTGAGGATGATGAGGGCCATTCGTTTTGCTACTCAATTAGAGTTCAGTATCGACGAGACTGCGATAAACGCTATAAAAAAGCAAAAAGAAAGAATCAGCATTGTTTCAAAAGAACGCATCACTGATGAACTCAATAAGATCATTCTTTCAAAAACACCTTCTATAGGCTTCAAATACCTGTTCGATACTGGTCTCTTACACCTGATATTTCCACAAATGGCTAATCTTTATGGAGTAGAGATCATCAATGGAAAAGGACATAAAGATAACTTTTATCATACCTTACAGGTACTAGATAATATTTGTGAAGCTACCGATGATCTTTGGTTGCGTTGGGCAGCGATTCTGCATGACATAGCTAAACCCGCAACCAAACGTTTTGAAGAGGGACACGGCTGGACTTTCCATGGCCATGAAGATAAAGGTGCGAGAATGGTACCACAAATTTTTAATCAATTGAAACTTCCGCTAAATGAGAAGATGAAATTGGTGCAAAAATTGGTACAACTGCACCTCCGACCAATTGTATTGGCACAGGAGGTGGTTACAGATTCGGCAGTCAGAAGATTACTATTTGACGCTGGTGAAGATATAGAGAGCCTAATGATGCTCTGCAATGCAGATGTCACCACAAAAAATGAGTACAAAGTAAAAAAGTACCGGAATAACTTTGAGCTGGTGAAACAAAAGCTCAAAGATGTGGAAGAACGTGACAAAGTCAGAAACTGGCAACCTCCAATTACTGGTACCCATATCATGGAAGTATTCGGTTTAACTGCAGGTAAAGAAGTTGGTTTGATTAAAAATGCCATTCGGGAAGCAATTCTGGAAGGCGAAATCAAAAATGACTACGAGGAAGCTTTACAGTTCATGCTGGAAAAAGCTAAAGAATTTGGTCTGCAGCCAGTAAAGCACTAATACACAAAGTACAATAATATTTCATAATTTTATAGCTAGAAAAAAAGCTCAGATGGCAATTTATAGATTTAGAATAAGTTTCGAGGATTTCGATGAGGTAGTTAGGGAAATCGATATCAAACCAAACCAGACATTTGAAGATTTACATCGTGCGATACATCGCTCAACAGGATATTCTGCTGAAAAATCCTCTTCTTTTTATGTAAGTACTGATCATTGGATCAAAGGGGACGAAATTGCTTACCTTCCAAACCAACGTAAGGTAGACCGTGGAGTAACTTTAATGGAAAAGGCTAAACTGAGCAGTTTCATTGAAGATCCACACCAAAAATTCTATTACATCTACAACTTCGATCGCCCATTCGACTTTCATGTTGAATTAATTAAAATCATCCTTGAAACTGACCCGAACCTGGAGTATCCTGTGTTGGTTAAAAGTCAGGGAGAAGCGCCTAAAATCATCGATAAAGATAATTTTAATGCAGTTGCGGTATCATCTAATGAGACTTCATCTGAATTTGATTTCCTGAATGAACTTGACTTTGTCCCAGAGGATACAGAAGAGCTTGCTGCTATGGATGGTAGAGGCATCAATAGGGAAGAAAAAACGATTGATGACGATGCTGATGAGGATTCGACAGATTCGGATGAATATGGTAACGATGAGGACAGCTATGAAGATGATGAATACGGTGGTAAAGACGACGATTACTAAATTCAGAAATGTTGGATAAAACCTTAATTGTAATTGTCGGTCCTACCGGAATAGGAAAGACTACATTGGCTATTGAATTGGCCAAACACTTTTCTACAGAGATCATTTCAGCTGATTCTCGTCAATTCTTTAAGGAGATGGAAATCGGGACTGCAAAACCTTCCCAGGAAGAGTTAAATGCAGCTCCTCATCATTTCATCAATTCTCATTCCATAGAAACTCTTTTTAGCACCGGAGACTTTGAAATACAAGCCTTAGAGCTGATACAGGATCTTTTTAAAAAACAGGATCTGCTAATCATGGTTGGCGGATCCGGTTTATACATTGATGCTCTTTGTAATGGTCTCGATGATCTTCCTGATACAGATCTTAAGATCCGGGAGCAATTAAAACAGCAATTGGAGGAAGAAGGTATTGAGGCGATCAAGCAACAGTTAAAAAATCATGATCCAGAGTATTATGAAAAAGTAGATCAGGCCAATCCACAAAGGATGGTCAGGGGCCTGGAGTTCTTCCTGTCTACCGGAGAAAAGCTCTCCTCCTATCAAACCAACAGTAAAAAACAAAGACCTTTCAATATCGTCAAAATAGGACTCAATATGGACCGCACAGCGCTCTATCAGCGCATTAATGATAGAGTTGATCAGATGATGGAAGCGGGCTTGCTGGAGGAGGTGAAAGGCTTACAGGAGTATAGAAAATATAATGCCTTAAATACGGTTGGCTATACTGAATTATTCGACTATCTGGATGGGAATTCTACACTAGATAACGCGGTAGATAAAATCAAGCAAAATACACGTCGTTTTGCTAAACGACAGCTTACATGGTTTAGAAGGGATGACAACACTGCCTGGTTTGAACCCAATGAAAGCAAAGCCGTCATCCTTCACATCAATAATATATTAAAACGCTAAGCCTGAGCTGTTGGTCCACCAAAATTCATTGGAAATCCTGGAGGCTCCTCCTGAGTTTTAATTTTGCCATAAGCGGCCTCATATTTCTCTAAATTATCTTGCATTGCTACCATCAGTCTTTTAGCGTGTTCTGGTGTCAGGATAATTCTTGACTTTACTCTTGCCTTAGGCACTCCCGGCATCACTCTGATAAAGTCCAGAACAAACTCCGTATTAGAATGCGTAATGATGGCTAGATTTGAAAAAATCCCTTCTGCAACTTCTTCAGAAAGTTCAATGTTTAATTGGTTCTCGTTTTGTTGTTCTTCCATAGCACAAAACTATTACTTTAATCCATACTGAGGTAGTGGATGACCAATTATTTTCCAAAGCTCAGGACATAAAAAAAGTCCCCCGACTTTTTACAGAAGAGGGACTTTTCAAAAGATATTTAAATATTATGCTTCTACTTCTTCTTGTTTCGAAGCCAATAATTTGTCGTATTCTTCTTGAGAACCTACAATAATACGCTCGTATCCACGTACACCAGTACCTGAAGGGATTAAGTGTCCAACAATAACGTTTTCTTTTAATCCAAGCATGTTATCACGTTTACCAGCAATTGCTGCTTCGTTCAACACTTTTGTAGTCTCCTGGAAGGATGCTGCAGAGATGAACGATTTTGTTCCTAATGAAGCACGTGTGATCCCTTGTAACATTGAACTCGCAGTCGCAGGTCTTGCATCACGAACTTCAATTTGTTTCAGATCTTTACGTTTTAATTGAGAATTTTCATCTCTTAATTTACGTAGAGAAAGAATCTGTCCTGGTTTCACTGTGTTTGAATCACCAGCATCCACAACAACTTTCTTGTCATAGATCTCGTCATTCTCAATCATGAAGTCCCAACGATCTGCAAGATTATTCTCTAAGAAAGTGGTATCTCCCGGATCTTCAATGTGAACTTTTTGCATCATCTGGTGTACAATCACCTCAAAGTGTTTATCATTAATTTTCACACCTTGTAAACGGTAAACCTCCTGGATACCATTCACTAAGTATTCTTGTACAGCAGCAGGGCCTTTAATTGCTAAGATATCCGCTGGAGAGATAGAACCATCAGACAAAGGCATACCTGCTTTCACAAAGTCATTATCCTGAACCAGGATGTGTTTAGACAATGGAACAAGGTATTTTTTAACTTCTCCGTCTTTAGATTCGATCGTCATTTCGCGGTTACCACGTTTAACGCCACCTAAGGTTACCACACCATCAATCTCTGTTACTACAGCAGGGTTTGAAGGGTTACGTGCTTCGAAAAGCTCAGTTACACGTGGTAAACCACCCGTGATATCTCTTGTTTTACCAGTTGCACGAGGAATCTTAACAAGGATCTGACCAGTTTTAACTGAATCACCTTCATCGATAGCGATGTGGGCTCCAACAGGGATGTTATATCCTCTGATCAATTCACCTTTTTTATCCACAACCCGTACAGATGGGTTTTTAGTTTTATCACGTGTATCGATAATCACTTTCTCGCGGTGACCAGTTTGCTCATCTGATTCCTCGCGGTAGGTAACACCTTCCACGATAGCTTCAAATTCGATTTTACCAGCGAACTCAGAGATAATTACCGCATTATATGGATCCCATGAACAAATCTTATCACCTTTAGTGATTTTTGTACCATCCTCAACATACAAGAATGAACCGTAAGGAATGTTATTGGTCATGATCACTTTGTTTGTACCAGGTTCAACAATTTTGAACTCACCTGAACGACCTAAAACAATCTGTTTTACACCTTCTTCAGTATCATTCTCTACTGTACGAACATTTTCAAACTCGATGATACCATCAAATTTAGCATTGATTTGAGATTCTGCAGCGATGTTCGATGCAGTACCCCCAACGTGGAACGTACGAAGTGTTAACTGTGTACCCGGCTCACCGATTGACTGTGCAGCAATTACACCGACAGCTTCACCTTTTTGAACACGTTTACCAGTTGCTAAGTTACGACCGTAACAAAGCGCACAAACTCCGCGTTTATTTTCGCAGGTTAATACCGAACGAATTTCAACACCTTCTAATGGTGATTCTTCAATTGCTTTCGCAATATCTTCATCAATATCCATTCCGGCTCCAACTAACAATTCACCATTCAATGGATTAAATACATCATGTAGAGAAATACGACCTAATAATCTGTCATATAATGGCTCAACAATGTCTTCATTATCTTTCAATGCAGTAGTGTACATACCTCTTAAAGTACCACAATCTTCTGCATTAACGATCATATCCTGTGCTACATCATGTAAACGACGTGTCAAGTAACCCGCATCCGCCGTTTTTAACGCCGTATCCGCAAGACCTTTACGCGCACCGTGAGTAGAGATAAAGTATTCTAATACCGATAAACCTTCCTTAAAGTTAGATAAAATCGGATTTTCAATAATCTCACCACCTGAACCTGATTTCTGAGGCTTAGCCATCAAACCACGCATACCGCATAGCTGACGAATCTGCTCTTTCGAACCACGGGCCCCAGAGTCCAACATCATATAAACTGAGTTGAAACCTTGGTTATCGCTCGATAACTGCGTCATCACGAATGATGTTAAACGGTTATTGATACGAGTCCAGATATCGATAATTTGGTTGTAACGCTCGTTGTTGGTAATGAATCCCATGTTATAGTTATTCCTTACTTCTTCAACCTCAGCAGAAGCTTGCTCCAATAAAGCTTGTTTCTCCACAGGAATGTTTACATCTTGTAAATTAAATGATAAACCTCCTCTGAATGCCATCTGGAAACCTAATTCTTTGATATCATCTAAGAACCTTGCTGCGCGAGACATACCGGTAACTTTCACGACATGACCAATGATATCTCTAAGAGATTTCTTAGTCAATAGTTCGTTGATATAACCTACTTCTGCCGGAACCATTTGATTAAATAGTACACGACCTACGGTAGTATCCAACAATTTATTAACGATCGTTCCATCTTCTAATTTCACATTTACCTTAACTTTGATAAATGCATGAAGATCAATTCTCTTCTCATTGTAAGCAATGATTACTTCTTCAGGAGAATAGAATGAAAAATCTTGTCCCTTCACTACACGTTTCTCATCTGTTCTACGGCCTTTAGTAATGTAATAAAGACCCAAAACCATATCCTGTGAAGGTACAGTAATCGGCGTTCCGTTTGCAGGGTTTAGAATGTTGTGTGCAGCAAGCATTAATACTTGTGCTTCCAAGATTGCGGCGTGTCCTAATGGCAAGTGTACTGCCATCTGGTCACCGTCAAAATCCGCGTTAAATGCGGTACATACTAATGGGTGTAATTGGATCGCTTTACCTTCCACCAATTTAGGTTGGAAAGACTGGATACCCAATCTGTGTAGAGTTGGTGCACGATTCAGTAATACCGGGTGACCTTTTAAAACATTCTCCAGAATATCCCATACTAATGGGTCTTTTCTGTCTACAATTTTCTTTGCAGATTTAACTGTTTTAACGATACCTCTTTCTATCATCTTGCGAATGATAAACGGTTTGAATAGCTCAGCAGCCATATCTTTCGGTAAACCACATTCATGTAATTTAAGGTTTGGACCTACAACAATTACCGAACGAGCAGAATAATCCACACGTTTACCTAATAAATTCTGACGGAAACGACCTTGTTTACCTTTCAGGATATCTGAAAGAGATTTTAAAGCACGGTTACCTTCAGTTTTAACTGCATTTACTTTACGTGAGTTATCAAATAACGAATCAACCGCTTCCTGCAACATACGTTTTTCGTTACGTAAAATTACTTCTGGCGCTTTGATCTCGATTAAACGTTTCAAACGATTGTTACGGATAATCACACGACGATATAGATCATTTAGATCTGAAGTCGCGAAACGACCACCTTCAAGAGGTACTAATGGACGCAATTCCGGTGGAATAACTGGAACAATCTTGATGATCATCCACTCTGGGTTATTCTCAATACGGGTTCTTGCACCACGGAAAGCTTCCACTACCTGTAAACGTTTCAAAGCTTCGTTTTTACGTTGCTGAGAAGTTTCGTTTGCAGCCTGGTGACGTAGGTTATATGATAAAGTATCTAAATCAATACGTTTCAATAAATCCTCTAATGCTTCAGCACCCATTTTGGCGATGAATTTATTAGGATCTTTATCGTCTAAATATTGGTTTTCTTTTGGCAACTTATCAAGAATATCAAGATATTCCTCTTCAGTTAAGAAATCCATGTACTGAATACCTTCTTCTGCCATGAAACCAGGTTGAATTACTACATAACGTTCGTAGTAAATGATCAAATCTAATCTCTTTGTTGGCAATCCCAATAAGTATCCAATTTTATTTGGTAATGAGCGGAAATACCAGATATGCGCAACAGGAACCACCAAGTTGATGTGTCCCATACGCTCTCTACGTACTTTCTTTTCCGTTACCTCCACACCACAACGGTCACACACAATACCCTTATAACGGATACGTTTATATTTACCGCAATGACATTCGTAATCTTTTACCGGACCAAAAATACGCTCGCAAAACAAACCATCACGCTCAGGTTTGTAAGTACGGTAATTGATCGTCTCAGGTTTTAACACCTCCCCACTAGAGCGCTCTAAAATAGCCTCCGGCGATGCCAAACTAATGGTGATCGAGGTGAAATTGCTTTTTAATTTATTATCCTTTTTGTAAGACATAGCTCTTTTGTTTGAATTTGAAAATTTAAAAAGCCGGAACGGACTTCAGCTTAACTGTGGTCCGTTCCAGCATTAAAAAATTCAACATTAGTCTAACGTAATATCTAAACCTAATCCGCGTAACTCATGTACCAATACATTGAATGATTCTGGTACACCTGGCGTAGGAAGGTTTTCGCCTTTTACAATCGCCTCATAAGTTTTGGCCCTACCGATCACGTCATCTGACTTAACAGTTAAGATCTCTTGTAGGATATTAGCCGCACCGAATGCCTCTAATGCCCAAACCTCCATCTCACCAAAACGCTGACCCCCGAATTGAGCTTTACCACCCAATGGTTGTTGTGTAATTAATGAATATGGTCCGATTGAACGGGCGTGCATCTTATCATCAACCATGTGTCCTAATTTCAACATATAGATAATACCTACAGTTGTTGGCTGGTCAAATTTCTCACCCGTTAAACCGTTATGTAAGTAAGTTCTACCTGAAGCAGGTACACCAGCTTTAGCGATCCATTCTTCTACCTCGTCATGTTTAGCACCATCAAAGATTGGAGTTGCAAATTTCACACCCAATTCTTTACCGGCCCATGCCAATACAGTTTCATAGATCTGGCCCAAGTTCATACGTGAAGGTACACCCAGTGGGTTCAACACGATATCAACAGGTGTTCCATCTTCCAAGAACGGCATGTCTTCATCACGAACGATACGGGCTACAATACCCTTATTACCGTGACGACCAGCCATCTTATCACCTACTTTTAATTTACGTTTTTTAGCTACATAAACCTTAGCCATTTGTACAATACCTGATGGCAATTCATCACCAACACTGATGGCGAATTTATCACGTTTGTAAGCACCTAATTCTTCGTTCACACGAATACCATAGTTGTGCAATAGCAATTTAATCTGGTCATTTTTCTCATCATCAGTAGTCCATTTGTATGGATTGATGTGTGCATATTCCAGATCAGCAAGACTTTTCTGTGTAAACTTAGCGCCTTTAGGGAATAATAATTCCTTGTAAACGTTGAATACACCCTGAGATGTTTTACCATTTACAATCTGGAATAATTTATCTACAAGCTCGTTTTTCAGATTAGTAGTTGCCAGGTCATATCTCTTATCTAATTTCTCTATCGCTGCTTTTTCTTCAGCTTTAGTTGTTTTCTTAGCTCTTGAGAATAACTTAGTATCAATTACCACACCTTTGATCGAAGGAGGAGTTTTCAAGGATGCATCTTTCACATCACCTGCTTTATCACCAAAGATCGCACGTAATAATTTCTCTTCCGGCGAAGGATCAGATTCACCTTTAGGAGTGATCTTACCAATCAGGATGTCTCCTTCTTTCACTTCAGCACCTATACGGATGATACCGTTCTCATCTAAATCTTTAGTAGCTTCTTCAGAAACGTTAGGGATATCTGGTGTTAATTCCTCTTCTCCACGTTTCGTATCACGCACTTCTAATTCAAACTCTTCAATATGTAATGAAGTAAAGATATCTTCACGAACAATACGTTCGCTAATCACGATCGCATCCTCAAAGTTATATCCTTGCCAAGGCATGAAGGCAACTTTTAAGTTTCTACCTAATGCCAATTCACCATTTTCAGTAGCATAACCTTCACAAAGTACTTGTCCTTTTACTACTTTCTGACCTTTCTTAACGATTGGTTTCAAGTTGATACAAGTATTCTGGTTGGTTTTCTTGAATTTGATTAATTTATATGTTTTGCTATCACCTTCGAATGAAACCAAACGATCTGAATCGTTTCTAACATACTTAATAGTGATCTCATTTGAATCTACATATTCTACTACACCTTCACCTTCAGCATTGATCAGTGTTCTTGAATCGCGGGCTACGCGACCTTCCAAACCTGTACCAACGATTGGCGCTTCAGGACGTAACAATGGTACGGCCTGACGTTGCATGTTGGATCCCATCAAGGCCCTGTTCGCATCATCATGCTCAAGGAAAGGAATCAACGAAGCAGCGATCGATGTAATCTGATTAGGCGCCACGTCCATTAAGTCTAATTTCTCAGGCTCAATAACCGGGAAGTCACCCTCGTAACGTGCTTTAACACGCGCAGTAGTGAAATTACCTTGATCATCATAAGCAGCATTCGCTTGTGCAATAGTTTTACCATCTTCATCTTCAGCAGAAAGATAAATCACTTCCTCTTCTACCTGAACAATACCGTCTTTAACTTTTTTGTATGGAGTTTCGATGAAACCTAAGTTATTGATCTTCGCGTGAACGCAAAGAGAAGAGATCAAACCAATGTTTGGACCCTCCGGAGTTTCAATCGTACAAAGACGACCGTAGTGAGTATAGTGAACGTCACGTACCTCGAAACCGGCACGTTCACGTGAAAGACCGCCTGGACCTAAAGCTGAAAGACGACGCTTGTGCGTGATTTCTGCAAGAGGATTCGTTTGGTCCATGAACTGCGATAACTGGTTGGTACCAAAGAATGAATTAATTACCGACGATAAAGTACGGGCATTAATTAAGTCTGTTGGAGTAAACACCTCGTTATCACGAATGTTCATACGCTCACGAATGGTACGAGCCATACGCGCTAAACCAACACCAAATTGAGCGTATAATTGCTCACCTACTGTACGAACACGACGATTCGACAAGTGATCAATATCATCCACCTCTTCTTTAGAGTTGATCAGTTTGATCAAATATTTAACAATCGCAATGATATCTGCTTTTGTCAATACTTTTACGTGATCAGGAGTATCCATTTTCAACTTACGGTTGATGCGGTATCTACCTACATCACCTAAGTCGTAACGTTTATCCGAGAAGAACAAACGCTCAATGATACCTCTTGCAGTTTCCTCATCAGGTGGTTCTGCGTTACGCAAAGCACGGTAGATGTTTTCAACAGCCTCTTTTTCAGAGTTTGAAGTATCTTTTTGTAATGTATTATAGATAATGGTATAATCAGCTTGACTGGCACCATCATCTTTAGATAAGATGATCGTTTTAACACCTGCATCAATGATCATATCAATGTGCTCATCTTCTAAAACAGTATCTCTGTCTAAGATCACTTCGTTACGATCTATGGAAACTACCTCACCGGTATCTTCATCCACAAAATCTTCAACCCATTTTCTTAAAACTCTTGCAGCAAGTTTACGTCCGATATATTTCTTTAAACCTGATTTGCTAACTTTTACTTCATCAGCAAGATCAAATAATTCAAGGATGTCTTTATCAGAATCGTAACCGATAGCACGTAATAACGTAGTTACCGGGAATTTCTTCTTACGGTCGATGTAAGCATACATAACGTTGTTTACGTCAGTAGCAAACTCGATCCATGAACCTTTGAAAGGAATCACACGTGCAGAATAAAGCTTAGTACCATTTGTGTGACGGCTTTGGCCGAAGAACACACCTGGCGACCTGTGTAATTGCGAAACAATTACGCGCTCTGCTCCGTTGATTACGAAGGTACCTTTAGGGGTCATATATGGAATAGTTCCCAGGTACACATCTTGAATGATGGTTTCAAAATCTTCGTGTTCTGCATCATTACAAGAAAGTTTCAGCTTCGCTTTTAATGGAACACTATACGTTAACCCACGGTCAATACACTCAGGTATATCATAACGCGGTGGATCAATAAAATAATCTAGGAATTCTAAAACAAAGATATTTCTAGAATCTGTGATTGGGAAGTTTTCAGCAAACACTTTAAACAAACCTTCTGTGTGACGGTTATCTGAAGTGGTCTCGATCTGAAAAAATTCTCTGAATGATTGCAACTGTACATCTAGAAAATCCGGGTAATCTATGATGTGCTTACTACGTGCAAAATTTACTCTTTGGTCGACTTTATTTGCCAATGGACTAAAGTTAATTTAGTTTAAGAATAAACTATTTGTTTGGTTTGCCGTTAAACGTTTTCACCAGCCAAACAAGATGAAATGTTTATAAACAGGTATAGACTCCGACTATACAGTCGGAGTCTATGTTTAAAGTTATATTAAAATTAAGTGATTACTTAATTTCAACTACAGCTCCAGCTTCTTCTAATTGTTTTTTCAAAGCTTCAGCTTCGTCTTTAGCAACACCAGCTTTTAATTCTTTTGGTGCACCGTCAACTAAATCTTTAGCTTCTTTCAAACCTAGACCAGTTAAGTCTTTTACCAATTTAACAACTGCTAATTTCTGACCACCAGCTTCTTTCAAGATTACATCAAAAGAAGTTTTTTCTTCAGCTGCAGGAGCAGCATCACCAGCAGGACCTGCAATTGCAACTGCAGCAGCAGCTGGTTCAATACCATACTCGTCTTTTAAGATTTGAGCTAATTCGTTAACTTCTTTAACTGTTAAGTTTACCAATTGCTCAGCAAACGCTTTTAAATCTGCCATTTTTATAGATTTTAAAAAATTTTACGTAAAATAATAATTTATAATTTGAACTTTTAAGGTGTCCTTAACCTTCTCTCTCTTGAAGAGTTTTAACAATTCCTGCAATTTTGTTACCGCCTGACTGTAAAGCTGAAACCACATTTTTAGCTGGTGATTGTAATAATCCAATGATATCGCCAATAAGCTCTTCTCTTGATTTCAAGCTTACTAAGGTATCTAATTGGTTATCGCCAACAAATACTGTAGAATCGATATAAGCTGCTTTAAGTACTGGTTTATCAGATCCTTTTCTCAAGGCTTTGATCAGCTTAGCTGGACCGTTACCTACTGTAGAGAATAATAATGCTGATTGACCTTTAAGCGCAACATAGATCTCTGATGCGTCGCCTTCTAAACCTTCGATCGCTTTTTTGATCAAAGTATTTTTAGCTACCTGCATTTCAATCCCGCTTTCGAAACATTTGCGACGGATGCTGTTTATTTTCTCAACAGATAAGCTTGATGTATCGGTAATGTAAAAGTTACCGAATTCCTGCATCTTCTCTTGAAGTGCTGAAACTACTTCGTGTTTTTCTTCTCTGTTCATAATTAAATCCCCGCTACTGATTTAGTTTCGATTGCAATTCCAGGACTCATAGTTGAAGAAACATGAATGCTCTTAAAATAAGTTCCTTTTGCAGCAGATGGTTTTAGCTTAGAAATTACTTGAAGTACTTCTAATGCATTTTCATATATTTTTTCTGCTGGGAATGATACTTTTCCTATTGAAGCGTGTATAATACCACTTTTGTCAACTTTAAAATCAATCTTACCGCCTTTTACGTCAGTTACTGCTTTACCAACTTCGTTAGTTACAGTACCTGATTTTGGGTTTGGCATAAGGTTACGTGGACCTAAAACGCGGCCCAGTTTACCTACTTTTGCCATACAAGCAGGAGTAGTGATAATAATGTCAACATCAGTCCATCCACCTTCAATCTTGGCTACATATTCGTCTAAACCTACAAAATCTGCACCCGCCGCTTTAGCCTCTTCTTCCTTATCAGGAGTACAAAGAACTAATACACGTACAGTTTTACCTGTACCGTGTGGTAAAGTAGCAATACCACGTACCATTTGATTGGCTTTACGTGGATCTACTCCTAAAGCTACATCGATATCAACCGATGCATCAAATTTAGTAGTAGTGATATCTTTTACCAAAGCAGCCGCATCCTGTAAAGAATACGTTTTACCAGATTCTAGTTTAGCATGTGCCTTTTTTTGATTTTTTGTTAATTTAGCCACTGTTGTAAACTGTTTTTTGTTAATTAATTTGTCCAAGGTGCATCACCGCTAACGGTGATTCCCATACTGCGTGCTGTACCTGCAACCATACTCATTGCAGATTCGATAGTGAAAGCATTTAAATCAGTCATTTTATCTTCAGCAATTGACTTAACCTGATCCCAAGTCACCGAACCAACTTTCTTACGGTTGGGCTCAGCAGAACCACTCGCTAATTTAGTCGCATCCTTTAACTGGATAGCAACAGGAGGGGTTTTGATGATAAATTCGAAAGACTTGTCAGCATAAACAGTAATTACAACCGGTAATACTTTACCTGGCTTATCTTGGGTACGAGCATTGAATTGCTTGCAAAACTCCATAATGTTCACCCCTTTAGCACCTAAAGCAGGTCCTACTGGTGGTGATGGATTTGCAGCTCCACCCTTGATTTGTAACTTAACAAGTGCACTGACTTCTTTTGCCATTTTCTGTTTTGTTAATTTTAATACTCAATGTTATAATGTTGGAAGCAAGTAACATTTAAGATCTTATATAATATTTCTATTCTTTTTCTACCTGCATATAGTTAAGCTCCAGTGGAGTTTTTCTTCCGAAAATCTTAACCATTACTTTCAGTTTTTTCTTCTCTTCGTTTACCTCTTCGATCACGCCCGTGAAACCATTGAATGGTCCATCCATAACTTTTACGTTCTCTCCAACATAATAAGTTACGTTCATGGTTTCGCCTTGCTGGCTCATCTCATCAACTTTCCCTAAAATGCGATTAACCTCTGCCTGACGCATAGGTACCGGGTTTCCGCCTTTATCTCCTAGAAAACCAATTACACTATTAACATTCTTAATAATGTGCTCTAGCTCTCCGTCCAAATTCGCTTCAATCAAAACATATCCGGGATAGAAGTTACGTTCTTTCGCAATCTTTTTTCCCTCTTTCATTTGATAGTATTTTTCCATTGGGATCAATACCTGAGGAACAAGGTGAGAAAAACCTAAACGGCTAATTTCAGAATCGATATACTGTTTTACCTTCTTCTCTTTACCGCTTACCGCCCTAACTACGTACCATTTCAACTGATCGTCCATTTAGCTATATTAATTAGAAAGTGATTTATAAAAAGTATCTAAAACAAAAGTAGATCCCTTATCCATTGCAAAAACGACTAATGCAATGATAAACGAAGCTACTAGAACCAGCACCGCAGAATTTTGTAATTCTCCCCATGTAGGCCAAGTAACCTTCTGGGTCATTTCTTCATACGATTCTTTAATAAACTGAACTACTTTAGCCATAATCTTTTATTAGCACGGGAACAAGGATTCGAACCCTGATCAAAGGTTTTGGAGACCTCTATTCTACCGTTGAACTATTCCCGTGTATATTATGCTTTATCTCTTCAACCAAGATTTAGCAGTTTTATTAGAAACAAAGTAGTGGGTTTTTAAAGCCCAGCTACTTTGCTTTATTTGGTGATTTAATGCCTATTGGCTTTAAATTACTTTACAATTTCAGTTACCTGACCAGCACCTACTGTTCTACCACCCTCACGGATTGCGAAACGTAGACCTTTTTCCATTGCGATTGCGTTGATCAATTTAACATTGATAGTAACGTTATCACCTGGCATTACCATTTCAGTTCCTTCAGCTAGGGTGATTTCACCTGTAACGTCTGTGGTACGGAAATAGAATTGTGGACGGTATTTGTTAAAGAATGGAGTGTGACGTCCACCTTCAGCTTTTGATAATACATAGATCTCAGCTTTGAAATCTGTGTGAGGAGTTACAGAGTTTGGTTTACAGATAACCATACCACGACGGATATCAGTTTTCTCAATACCACGTAACAATAGACCTACGTTATCACCTGCTTCACCATAATCAAGGATCTTACGGAACATCTCAACACCTGTTACAGTTGATTTAAGATTTTCTGCACCCATACCCAAGATCTCAACTGGATCACCAGAGTTGATTACACCACGCTCAATACGACCAGTTGCTACAGTACCACGACCAGTGATCGAGAATACATCTTCAACAGGCATTAAGAATGGAAGATCAGTTAAACGTGGAGGAATTGGAATGTAGCTATCTACAGCATCCATTAATTCCATGATTTTAGCAACCCAAGTAGGATCTCCGTTCAAACCACCTAGAGCTGAACCTTGAATTACAGGGATATCATCACCAGGGAATTCATAGAAAGATAACAATTCACGAACTTCCATCTCTACTAATTCAAGTAATTCAGGATCGTCAACCATATCCACTTTATTCATGAATACTACCAATGAAGGAACACCAACCTGACGAGCCAATAGAATGTGCTCACGAGTTTGTGGCATTGGACCATCTGTAGCAGCTACAACGATGATAGCTCCATCCATTTGTGCAGCACCAGTAACCATGTTCTTTACATAATCCGCGTGACCTGGACAGTCAACGTGTGCATAGTGACGGTTAGCTGTTGAATACTCAACGTGTGCTGTATTGATAGTGATACCTCTTTCTTTTTCCTCTGGAGCAGAGTCAATAGAATCAAATGAACGCGCCTCAGATAAACCAGCATCAGATAACACTTTAGTGATAGCTGCTGTTAAGGTTGTTTTACCGTGGTCAACGTGACCGATTGTGCCGATGTTTAAGTGCGGCTTGCTGCGGTCAAACTTTTCTTTTGCCATGTTTTTATACTTATTAGTAGGTTATAACTTTTTATTAATTAATTGTTTTGATACAAATTCAACACAAAAAACCTTGTTCAACTGCTATAAACGACAGATTCAACAAAGCTTGTTTTTATCTTGAGCCAAAGATGGGACTTGAACCCACGACCTCTTCCTTACCAAGGAAGTGCTCTACCGCTGAGCTACTTCGGCTTTTAATCTCAGCTTCAATCTAAATTAAATTAAGTAGTTCAATTTTGATATTCGAATTGAACTACTCAATTCCTTGCCGATTCTCCAGCTTTTCCAATTTTGAGCGAAAGACGAGGTTCGAACTCGCGACCTATAGCTTGGAAGGCTATCGCTCTACCAACTGAGCTACTTTCGCTTTTGTATTGTGGGGGGAGAAGGATTCGAACCTTCGAAGTCTTGCGACAACAGAGTTACAGTCTGTCCCATTTGGCCACTCTGGTATCCCCCCTCACCTTTAACCTGCCAATACTTTGCAGTATCGAAATTAAAAGAGCCTCCTATCGGAATCGAACCAATGACCTACTGATTACAAGTCAGTTGCTCTACCAGCTGAGCTAAGGAGGCTAATATGATCATTGCAATGGTATGCACAATGATTTTTTAATACTTAATCTTTCACAGAACTAATCCGAATCTTTTAAGAGAAACGCCCTCTCTGATTGGGATTGCAAATGTACACCAATTTTAATATGATCCAAAATTATTTTAAAAAAAAATTGGCAGGATGATGTCCTGCCAATCGTTTTTTAAAAAACCTTCAAAATATCAGCCTAATAATCAGATACTTCGTCGGCATTTAAAATTGCTTTATGTTCGCTTAATTTTTCTCGCGTTTTATCTTTGTGTTTAGTGATTTGCTTTCTTAACGACTCAATTGCCAAATCTGTGGCTTCCTCAAAAGATTTACATTGTTCCTTTGCGAACATCGTAACCCCGGGAACCATCAGCTTAATTTCACTTATCTTGTTTGCTTCATCCTCTACATTTTCTAATTTCAAATAAACCTCCCCACTAATAATCTGGTCGAAGTACTGGTCTAACTTATCTGTTTTCTTCTGAATAAACTCCAACAATTTCTGGTCTGCATTGAAATGGATCGATTGAACTGTAATTTTCATTGTTTCCTCCTTTTTTATGCCTTTGGATGGGCTTGTTTATATATTGATTTTAATCTCTCTATAGAGTTATGGGTATACACCTGGGTTGCCGCGAGACTGGCATGCCCTAATAACTCTTTAATTGCATTCAAATCTGCCCCCCTGTTTAACAGGCTCGTCGCATAAGAATGACGCAACACATGGGGGCTTTTTTTATCCTGTGTGGATATATATGTCAAATAACTGGTCACAATCCTATAAATGAGTTTAGGATAAGCTGCTGCTCCTTTATCTGTAACGAATAAGGAGTCCATTTTGTTATGAAAATTTTGTAATGTTTTTATGTCAAGGTAAGCTTTCAGCTGATCCACAAGAACTTTGCTGATCGGAATGATCCTTTCTTTATTTCTTTTACCCAGAACGCGGATTGTAGCTCCATAAAAATCAATGCTTTGCTCGGTTAACGATAGTAATTCCGACAAACGCATACCGGTCCCAAACAAAGTTTCAATTACCAGTTTATCCCGAACAGAAGGAAAAGTATCATTAAAAAATTCCTGAGAATCCAATAAAACATCTAGTTTCTGGTCTTCAATAAATGCAGGCAGCCTTTTGGGGATTTTTGGTGCCTTTACCAGCGTCATTGGGCTGGCACAGATCAAAGCTTCCCGCAACAGGTATTTATAAAAACTGCGTAAAGTAGAAAGCTTCCTGGCTATGGAACGCTCCGAAACCTTCTCTTCCATTAAAGCTACCATATAACTTCTCAATTGTGGATGACTGGCTTCCAACAAGGGCGAATCAAAGGTCTTTAACAGATAATCTCTAAACTGCAATAAATCCGTTTCATAGGAATTTAAGGTGTGTGGAGAATAACGTTTCTCGTGCTGGAGATAAAGGAGGAATTGCGCAACTGGCATAGGCATACGATTTGTAAAACACGATAAGTGAATATACAAAAGATAGCCAGTGAAATGGTCAGATTTTTCACATTTAAAATAAAAAAGCGCTATCGGGTTCACCAATAGCGCTTTAATATCATAGAAACTTTTCTAGAAACTATACAGTTCCTTCAAGTTGCATGTTTTGCTTGTAAATAGCATGTTTAACTAACGTACGACGAGCTACAGATTTTTTCTCATAAGCTTGGCGGCTACGCAATTCTCTTAACACACCTGTTTTTTCAAATTTCTTTTTGAAACGTTTCAAGGCTTTATCTAGTGATTCGCCGTCTTTAATATTAATGATAATCATAACGTAATATACCCCCTCTCGTTGTTTTTAGGATTGCAAAGATAGAGCTTTGTTTTGAGAATCAAAACAATAACTGTATTTTTATTTAAAACAATGCGCATGCAATTTTGTCTATGATTTAATACTTACTCATTTGTCCTATGAAATCAAAAAAAACGCTGTTCATTATCCTCGGCATTGTCCTGCTCGGCCTCTTTAGCTTTCTCTACTTCCGCTTCTACTTTGTCCTTGGAGAAGGTGTAAAAGCCGGAGAACTCAACTATGTAGTTAAAAAAGGCTATTTGTTCAAAACCTATGAGGGGAAACTGATCCAATCCGGGATTCGCTCCAGACAAACCGGAAACATCCAGTCCAATGAATTTGAATTTTCGGTAGACAATCCTGCAATCGCGGAAAGAATGATGCTCAACAGTGGGAAAGTATTTGAACTACGCTATAAAGAATACATGGGAGCCTTACCCTGGAGAGGCTACAGCAAATATGTCGTCTATGAAATTATATCTATAAACTAAGCATACTGCAGATGAAAAATACGGCGAACCTAAATTCGCCGTATTCGTTCTTAGTTATATTTGGTTAGAATATGCTTTATATATTGTAAGGTATTAAATTAATCTTTTAAAATCTCCCTTGCAATCACAATTTTTTGTATTTCTGAGGTTCCTTCTCCAATAGTACACAATTTACTATCTCTGTAAAACTTCTCTACCGGAAAATCTTTCGTGTATCCATATCCGCCAAAAATCTGCACCGACTCTGTGGCACAACGTACCGATACTTCAGAGGCAAAGTATTTAGCCATGGCTGATTCCTTGGTCATAGGTAAACCCCGGTTTTTTAAATCTGCTGCCTGTCTAATCAATAACTCTGCAGCCTCAATCTCTGTAGCCATATCTGCCAGTTTAAAACTAATCCCCTGGAAACTTGAGATCGGTTGCCCAAACTGATGACGTTCCTTCGAATAAGCAACAGCAGCTTCATATGCTCCCTTAGCAATCCCCAAAGACAAGGCGGCAATAGAAATTCTACCACCATCCAATACTTTCATGGCTTGTTTAAAGCCCTCACCAACTTTACCCAGGAGGTTTTCTTTAGGCACACGACAATTGTCGAAAATCATTTCAGTAGTTTCTGAAGCGCGCATCCCCAGTTTATTCTCTTTTTTACCTGCAGAAAAACCCGGTGTACCACGTTCTACCACGATTGCTGAAATTCCTTTGGAGTCTCCTTTATCACCAGTACGCACCATAACTACAGCTATATCCCCTGTCTTACCATGGGTAATCCAGTTTTTAGCACCATTGATGACGTATTCATCACCTTCTAAGCGCGCCGTCGTCATCATGCCCAAAGCATCAGAACCGGTATTCGCTTCCGTCAATCCCCAGGCACCAATCCATTCCGCAGTAGCCAGCTTAGGCAACCATTTGTGTTTCTGTTCTTCCGTACCAAAAGCTAAAATGTGTCCGGTGCACAAAGAATTATGCGCTGCTACGGATAAACCAATGGAACCGCAAACCTTAGCGACTTCAACAATTACATCTATATACTCCTGATAGCCAAAACCAGAACCTCCATAAATCTCAGGAACCAAAACGCCCATCAATCCCAATCCGCCAAGTTTCTTGAAAACTTCAACAGGAAAATATTGCGCTTCATCCCATTCCATTACATGGGGACGAATATTTTTCTCGGCAAAATCTTTTACCATCTTCCTGATCATCTCCTGATTTTCTGAAATACTAAAGTTGTATCCTACAGAACTATCCATCATTTCTAACATATCTTATTGTTTGAATTTCAACAATTATAATGAATAAAAACTGTTGCAACCACAGTTGAAAATTCGCCATATGATAGAACGAAACGGTATTTAGTTCATTAACCCTATCCCCTTATTTTTAAGGAAAGTAATCTTGTAAAATACTTTTTTATATTTTTTTTAATTTAGTTTTGAAAAGCCCCAAATTAAGCGCAATCATGAGATTCATTACCCGAAAAGACATCATTCAACAGTTAAAAAATGACTTGATTGGAAAGGATGCCTACCGTGGCGTAACCCTTACCTACTCCTGGATGGCCAATCAGTTTGGCCACTTTTCCCTTGGTTTTATCCCAACTTCTATCCTATATACATTTCTCCAGAGCAAAACCGAAATTGCCAGACCTGAAATCTGGGCAGCTTTTATCATCTGGGGATGTTGGATTTTATTTGAATTATACAACTTCCTCGGCCCGCTATTGTTTAATGCCAATGCCAAAAATCAAGAAATTCAGAAAACAGACTATACCTTTTATCCCGAATGGGGTAATATTACTTTTGATACTTTGACCGACCTCTGTTTTTTTGGATTGGGTGCATTTGCCAGTAGCCTGCTCTGTGTCTATACGCCGATCGCCATGCTGATATTTCTAAGCCTGTGTATCCTGTCGATTTATCCCTCTTATTACTGGTATTCCACAAAAATGCACCTTCAAAATGCAGGGTATCCATTCCAGTTAAGACTCAGTCAGTGGAAATTCAAAATCCAGGAAAACCACAAATCACTCATCACAGATTTCGTGAAAAACCCGCAAAGTGGAAAACATCTTTTGTTATTCGGATCTAAAGGAAGTGGAAAAACTTCACTATCTGTTGCGATAGCCACAGAACTATCCATCAAAAATAACCGTTGCAGTTATGTCACAGCCACAAAACTATTGTCTATGTTTTTTGAAAAAGCAGAACGTGTAGCCATTTCACCAGGATCATGGGCCTGGCATGATTCTTCTCTTTTGATCATAGACGACATCAATCCTGGCGGACTGATTAAAAAGGACATCATACGCGCCCCATTGTTCTATGAATTACTGGACAATCCTGAATACGGACCTTTCAATAAAGAACACCTTAAGAAAATGAACACCATTTGGGTGATGGGCAATGAAGAAAGTAGCGAAACACAGGAAGAACGCTGGGAAAATCTATTTAAACAGATTGGGATCGACGATTCAAACGTACTTCGCGTGAACCTGGATCATCACTAAGGCAAAATCGAATTGTCGTACGCAAAGCTGACAAGGTGAGTCAAACTTTTTACGTCGAAACGTTTATATAAAGGAATGATACGTTTTTCTATTGCGGAATGGGAAACCTTCAATTCATGGGCAATCTCCTTAAAGGAATACCCCTTGGCCACCAGTTCCAAGGCTTCGCGTTCTTTATTAGAAATGGCCAGATAGCTGAATAAAATTTTATTTAGCTCTTCTTCAAACTTTTCCTTCTCCGGTCCATAGGCAGCATAACGCATGACTTTTCCGAAAATAAGGCTCCGGTTCACCTGGAAACGCCCAATAATTGCGGTAATCTTACCATTTTCAGAACTATAAACCCCTACCCTAACCAAAATAGGAACTGGTGTTCCATCCTTATGAATCTTTTTTAATTCTATACTAAAGCTGTACTTTTCGAGATCTTTACTCTTTTGATGGATAAACTGAAGCGCCTTATCGTTGAGTTCATGGGAAAACGGCGCAAATTCGGGAGCCGACATATTCACAAGGGCCAGCATATTTATTTCGCTATCCTTATAACCTAATATCTCTTCCCAGCCTCCGGCATAAATCATGCGGTTTAATTTAAAAGAGTAGATATAAATCGCTTCCTCAGGAAATCTGGGTAAAGTTCGGTCAAAAAAAACAGCAGCCTCACTTTCCATATCTGCAGGAACATCTGTAATATATGCTTTAGAATAATCTCCAAATTTCTCTTTCGACTGCATTTTCATTGGAATGTGGTTTCATTTTATAGTCAACAAAGATTGACCACAAGTATTCAGGGATCAATCAATAGATAAAAAGGTAAAACTGCGTGTTTTCTCAGTTGACATTCCTAGTATCCAGAAGTAATTTTACGGCAAAAAAAATACATAAACAAAAATCTATTCCAAGAATATAGAAAACATATCAATTGTCTATATAAACATTACATCATGTACCTAAAAAACCTAAACAAATCTTACGTGACCAGATATTCAATTATCCTGTTAAAGGTCATTGCGATTATCTTATTCCTTTTTTGTTTTTATCAGGCTTGCAAAATCACTAGCTAGTATATAACTCCCCCCAACTTATATTTATGAAAATGCAATCCTATCCCCTATAGGATTGCATTCATACGATTTGTTAAAAAACTCAATAACCTGCGAGCGAATACACATTTGCATTATAATCCTTTAAACGGTCTTTTCCCTTTAAAAAATCAAGGCTAATGATAAAAGAATAAGCTGCCACAGATGCGCCCAATTGCATCATCAGTTTTGAAGCTGCCACCACGGTACCACCCGTAGCCAGTAAATCATCATGAATCAATACCCTTTGGCCTGAAAACAAAGCATCCTCATGAACTTCAATAGTTGCCGTTCCGTATTCTAAAGCATACGATTCTTTTATCGTTTTATATGGTAATTTCCCTGCTTTACGAATTGGAATAAAAGGTACATTGAGCAATTGTGCCAATCCGGGACCAAATAAAAACCCCCGACTTTCAATTCCCGCCACCACATCAATCTTTTCATCCACCAACTGGGCAGCTAAAGCCTCCAAAATCTCCTTACATAATTCAGGGTCTTTTAAAATCGGCGTAATGTCTTTAAACACAATTCCTGGTTTCGGGAAATCAAGAACATCCCTAACTGTCTTTTTAATTTTTTCTGTGATCATTTTTTAAAAAATAAGATAAGGCGCCAATTTTTCGATTAATTCAGGTGTTAGAATGAGCACCTTATTTAAGTCTGCAATATTACTATAATTTCCGTGTTGTTTTCTATATGCAATCAGGGCATTGATCTGTTGATACCGGAGATAAGGATGGTGCTTAAAATCGACAGCAGCAGCTGTATTGACATTGATCTTCTTCAACAGCCCAGTATTCACAACGACATGCGCTCTAATTTCCTGAAATTTTAAACTGTCGACACCAAAAACTTCCAGGAGCTGTTCCTTTTTATAAAAACCACCAATCCTTTCCCGGTAGGCCACAATCCTTTTGGCAAATACTTTTCCAATTCCAGGGAGACGGTCCAATTCCAGTGTATCTGCAGCATTCAGTTCAACCATTATTTTCTCCTTTGGCCGGAGCTGTGGTACATGCTGAGCTGATGGAGCAACTTTCTTTTCCTGGACTTGAATTTGAATATAGGGTTCGAGCCTCTTATATAATTCCGGTGCAATTGTATACATCTTTTTTAAATCTGAAGGCTTTCGAAATACACCAGCCTTAGCGCGATAATTTAAAATCGTACCTGCTTGTTTTTTGGATAATCCGAGTTGTTGCCAGCCTTTTGAATCAATTACATTTGGATCAAAATAAAATAAAGAAGATTTTCTTTTTTCTGAGCCCCTGGGAGCTGTGCGTTGATCTGTTACCTTTTCCGAAGTCTTTGTCTTTTCATTAGCCCGAGCCAATTGAAACAATAGCTCCTCCTCTTCTGCAGTGGGTTCTTTTAAAGGAACTAAAGCCCGATAAACCGGAGGGAATATGGCGACCAAACTAATCAGTACAATTAGAACCAATAGTCCATTAAACTCCCTTTTGGAAAATTCAAAGTACTTATTTAGCCATTTTCTGATCACCTGCACAATGTAGGTACTGTTATTTAAAAATATAAATCTTATTTTTGAAATTGCTTTATTATTCACACAAAAAATTAGATGAAGATCATAACCACCAAAGAGTTTGCAGAGGCCACAAAAATAGATAAGTTGGGTGTACCTGGCCTGGCAGCCTTGCTTATGGAGATGATGAAATTGAATGACATCAACAAGGTTTTTTCCCAGAACAAACATTATAACGGATTAGAATTTGTTGACAAGATATTAGAGACTATTGGCGTAACGATAGATTTTGACGAAGATGACCTGAAAAGCATTCCTAAAACCGGAGGCTTTATTGCCATTGCCAATCATCCATATGGTGGTATTGAAGGTTTAGCACTTGTTAAGCTCCTTTGTACCGTTAGACCGGAGGCCAAAGTCATGGTCAACTTTATCCTGAAGAAGATTCCTAACCTGAGCGAGTTTTTTGTGGCTGTAAATCCATTCGAAAATGTACAACATTCTTCCAGCATCAGCGGTTTAAAAGCCACCTTTGATTTATTACAAAGTGGTACGCCCATAGGGATTTTCCCAGCCGGAGAGGTTTCTACCTTTAGTCTGGACAAACAGGAGATTACAGATCGCTTATGGCATCCCGTAGTGGGTAAATTAATTGCCCGTGCGAAAGTACCGGTAGTCCCGATCTATTTCCATGGCAACAATGGCGTGCTGTTTAACATTCTAAGTTTCATCCACCCCACCTTAAGAACAGCAAAACTACCTTCAGAATTCCTGAACAAACAAGGCCTTAAAATAAAGGTAAGAATAGGGAAGCCGATTAATATCCAGGATATTTCTTACCGAAACAATACCAATAAGCTACTTGATTTCTTACGTGCACGTACCTATGCTTTGGGGACAGGTCTGGAAGAAGACAAAAAACTTTTCAACCCCATCAACCTTTTTAAGATCAAAAAGAAACCGGAGCCTGTAATTGAGGAAACCGAGCGTTCGCTGATTGTATCAGAAATTACTGAGCTGGAAAACTTCCGCGTATGGCAGGAGAAAAACTACGAAGTTTACATCACGCCAACCTCAAGCATTCCAAATATATTGAGAGAAATAGGTCGTTTACGCGAGATCACTTTTAGAGAAGTTGGCGAAGGAACGAATAAGAAGATCGACCTGGACAACTACGATATCTATTATCACCACCTGTTTATCTGGGATAAAGAAAAAGAAAACATTGTAGGTGCTTACCGCATTGGTAAAGGTGATGAAATTTTAGACACCATGGGCAGAAGAGGATTTTACCTTTCTGAACTCTTTAAAATTAAAGAACCATTTTATCCAATCCTTAGAAAAGGAATAGAACTTGGCCGTTCCTGGATCCGCAAGGAATACCAGATGAAACCACTGCCCTTATTCTTATTATGGAAAGGTATTTTGAAATACCTGCTGGACAATCCACAATACCGCTATATGTTTGGCCCGGTAAGTATCAGTAATAACTTCTCTAAGTTCTCCAAATCACTGATTGTGGATTACATTACTAAGAACCATTTTGATTACGAACTGGCGGCTTTCGTGAAGCCTAAGAACAAATTTAAAGCAGACTTATCTGCCATTGACAAAAACCTGTTGGTAGAAAGCAGTGAGTCATTAAAAGATCTGGATAGCTTGATCTCAGACATTGAGAATACACACATTAAGATTCCGGTATTATTAAGGCAGTACATGAACCTGAATGCGAAAATCATCTGTTTCAATATTGACCCTAAATTCTCTGATTGTCTGGATGGATTCCTTCTGGTAGACATGCAGAACATCCCTGCAGAAATGCTGGAAAAGGTCGGTAAGAACTTCTAAACAAAAGAATCCCCAGCATGAACTGCTGGGGATTCTTTGTTTTAAATCTATATGATTTAGTAAATCCAATTATCTGCAATCCCTCGAAGAATTAGAGCTCCATTTCCTGAGCCAGAACTATCTGGCCTGCTTATAACTCTCATGGTTTGGTATTTCCCTCATTTTCTTAATAACCAAAGTAGACTATGATTATAAATGCGAACATAATAAAGTGCAGAATTAATTAGGAACAAAAATCTTCAAACCAGCATAGTTTGATTAAAACAAAATACCCCACAGGTAGAAACCTATGGGGTATTTTGATTATTTAAAAATTAACAGAGGTATTTATTCAATTACAACACCCATTGTCATACTTGATTTAAAAAGTTGCACCGCTACTTGCTACAGAGCCCGACTTTAAAACAAGACTTGGTGCATTTAGATTAAAAGGATTTGCTAACAATGCTGCTGCAGCTGTTGCATCAACAGTACTATTATTCTTACTAGTTAGGTATGTTTTAAGTAGGTCAACATTCGCAAAAGAAGGAATGGTACCATCTGCTACAATGTCTTTTCCAACAAAGTAAGATTGATAAATGTTACCCTTGATTAATGAGGTACCATCAACTAATGCATCACCAGTTTCTTTATCACGAATATCGATACCATATCTCGATCCAATAAAAATAGAGTTTGCCAGGATCATTTTAGAACCTCTTCTCCAAAGGTTAGCATATTCATGCTTAGTATCTACGTTATCATTTCCAGGACCGATGATGGTCATATTAGAAATCACAGGACGTGTTCTTGGGCCTGCAGTAAAATCTCCGGCAGAATTATCAGATTCGATGCCATTTGATTGTCCAGCCTGATCAGCTAATTTAGGATCTCTTAGACCAGCTAAGAACTGTAGCTTTCCTGAGAATCCATTGTCAAAATCAAAAACGTCATCCACATTTGCAATGGACAATAAATGTTTTGCATTTACAGTACCACCAAACCACTCAAACGAATCATCACCTGAATAAGAAACTTGTACATAATCGATCGTAGTACCTGAACCTACAGATCCTAAGGTTAAACCGTTAATTTCATTGTCTTTTACAAAAGCAATACCAGGGAACTCGATACGAACAAATTTAAGTATTCCTGAGTTATCAAGCGGGTCTGTTCCACCGTGGTTAGCTTCAGGAGTTGAAATCCCGCCTTCGATAACACCTACACCACCTGGGATGTTATTTGTTGATTTACCTAAAAGAATTACCCCACCCCAATCTCCAGGGTTTCTCTGTCCAGGAGCAAAGTTCGAAGTAAATACAATTGGTTTATCGATTGTACCTTGCGCAATTAATTTTGCACCACGAGTTACTACCAAAGTACCTTTAGAGATTTTATCACCTCTAATCACCGTACCAGCAGGAATCGTTAAGGTTACCCCTTCTTTAACGTAAACAAAACCAGATAATAAGTAAATTTTATTTGCATCTAAAGTGGTGTTAGTAGAAATAGTTCCAGTTAACACATCCGTAGTTGCACCATATTGTGTAGCATTAGGCGTGTAATTAGCCCAGGTTGCTGTCCAGTCGGTAGAACCGAATGCACCTCTGTAACTCACCTTATCAAAGAATGCATCTGCTAACGATTCATTCGAATCAGAGATGGTTGGAACATCCACAGAGTTCGAGCTTTTTTTACAACTTGAAATCGCTGTAGCACCCGCAACTAAAATAGCTAGTAAACTTAAATTTAACTTGTTTTTCATTTTTCTTTGTCTTATTTATTCAAAGATATACTGACCATATTAACCCACTATTAAGTCGAAATTAAGAATGATCAGTATATATATTAATTAATTGTAAAGCCTATTTGATTTTGTAAGAGAAGCCGATTGAGATGTTAGAGCCAAAACGATCCTGGATATTGATATGATCTGTTTTGGCATCAAATGCTGCATCAGGATCTGCATTTTTTGGCTTTTGATAGTAGATTGCTTTATTATTCAGGATATCACCGAAATTCAATTTCAGCTCCGCCCGTGATTTGGCAAACTTCTGAGAAACCTGTAAGTCCAATACGTTTCTTGGGTTTTCATAAACATCCGGATCACGTATATTTCCTACTGCCCAAATACGTTTTCCTATTCTGTTATACAGTAAGCTTACACCTGTTGAGTTTTCTCTTTTTGAAGCATATTGCAAACCTGCGTTTATCAGATATGGTGATTGCCCTTGCATCGGTCTTTTTCCGTTTGCATTTACTGTAGTTGGCACTTGTACTTCCGATTTAATATACGAAGCATTGGCGCTGAAAGTCAAATTATTAAAACGCTCCCCCATAAAGCCTAAAGTTTTTCTAAACTCCGCTTCAATACCATATAAGGTAGCCGATGCTGCATTAAAATAACCAAATAACCTACCTGACGCAGAAACGTCTAATTTTTGTTCTATAGGAGATTCAAAGTACTTGTAGAAAGCGGATACCGTGAAAGCCTCTCCTGAAGCTGGATACAGAGCATAGCCTAAATCCACATTGGTCGTTTTAGATTGTTTCAGACTAGGATTACCGACTACATTCACGTTCTTATTGAAGTCATAGAATGAAAATGGGGCAATCTCTCTGAATTCTGGTCTGCCCACCGTTTGAGATCCTGACAAACGAATGCTTGCTTTTTCAGTCAGGCTATAAATCAAGTTTGCAGAAGGAAGCAGGTTGGTATAAGTGGTATCCACTTTTAATGGTCTGGATGAGTTGTCCATACTATTCAGCTTCTGGTTATAATTTTCTAACCTTGCACCGATCCCTAAACGTAACTTCTCCGTCAGGTAACCATCAAACATCAGATATCCCGCATTCAGCAATGAGTTGGCATCATATTTATCGGTCCCATTAGTAATCTCATCAATGATGAATTTGTTCGGGCCAATGTTCTGCGCATTAAAAATTTGATCCTGTGGTTGCGTTAAGATCGAGTTGTCAAAGTCAGTTCCATTCCTGATGAAACCGATATTTCTTGCTGCAAAATCCCTTTTTCTATATTGTCCGAAATAACCAAATTTCAGCTTATTGGTATCTTTAAACCATTTAACCGGTATAGTCACATCAAATGACCCACCATAATTATTTTCATTTAATGCAGAAGAAAAGTTTCCACCTAAACCTGCAGAAGCACTACCTGATGGCACACTTGCACGGAAAATCCCGTCACCACCATCTGTGTACTCCATTCTTTTATAACCTGGTTCTTTCCTGTCAATATTAGCGAAATTCAATCCCCAGTCTAACTTGATTTTACTATTTGCAGATAAGATGTGATTACCGGTTAGCTGACTGGTTAACAAGGAACGCTGCAGTAAATAATCCCCAGTTCTCATGAAGTCACTGCCACTTTCATCTTTACCAATCCTTTGGGTAAACTGACTTTCAAGCACCCTGTTGTAAAGGTTTTTAAAAGCTATTTTATTGGTACCCCAAGAGTAAGCAAAATTGGCTAATCCACCGATAGTTGTATTATAATTGTATGCATTATCATGGAATTTCTCACCAACATTCTGTCCGACATAAGCAATCTGATCACTTTCTTTCATACGCTCATCATATCTGTAAGACAATGACAATACAGTTCCAAATTTACTGCCATCTTTGAAAATTTTACTATGACCATAGTTACCTTGAAAAATGGGTCCTAATGTGGATTTCACAGTATGGTATCCCCAATTGTTAGCAAAACTTTTTGATAAGGCGAATCGCTCTGCTTCGGGCTGCGATAAATAATCAATTCTCGAAGGAAAATTTGAAGGAATATCTCTTTTTTTACTGTAGCTTCCAAATACCTCATTTCCACTTTTATCTGGAGAAAGAAAATCTTTAAAGGTAGATTGGGTATTGTAGGAAGTTCCTAATGAAAAGTTAAGGAAAGGATTATCAGGAAAGTCTTTTGTAGTAATCTGTACCACACCACCAGAAAAATCACCTGGTATATCTGCTGATGCTGTTTTATTTACTACGATTGCATCGATCAAATTAGATGGTAAAATATCAAATGAAAATGCTTTTTTATCTACTTCCGTATTTGGCAATACAGCATTGTTTAACATCGCAGAATTGTACCGGTCTGAAAGACCACGTACGATAATATATTTATTATCCTGGATACTCGCTCCGCTGATTCTTTTCAACACCTCAGAGGTATTCTTATCAGGGCTTTTGCGAATTAGTTCCGCAGAAATACCACTAGAAATGCTGAGGCTCGATTTTTGGTTTGCATATAGTGTATTTATTGACTCCTTACTTACGTTAGCAGTGATCACCACTTCGTTTAAGTCATTAGTAGAAGATTCGGCCAATATAAAATCTACACTGGTAGCAGTATTTGCTTTCACTTCTACATCTGTAATTCTTTTTGTAGTGTAACCAATATAAGAAGATTCTACAATGTACTTACCAGCAGTCAGGCCGCTGATGACATATCTTCCTTCCACATCAGTAGAAGCTCCTTTAGTTGTACCTGCAATTTTAACAGTCACACCAATCAGTGTTTCCCCTGTTTTTTTATCAGATACTTTGCCAGAAATTTTGCCGGTTTGAGCAAACACTGTGCTGCCAATAATTACGAATAGAAGTGTAATTAACGCCTTTTTAAAATTTAGTTGTGATTTCAATTTTCCCTGTTATTTATTTCAGGCAAATCTATTACCACAATGTTAGGCTTATATTAGCTGGTAATTACCATTTCTTTATCACAGTGTTAAATCCGTGTTAAATGAGGTTTGGCTCAATATTTTAACCCGATTTTTTTGCATATAAAGTGCAATAACCAAATAGGGCCGATTAACAAAAACTTAACATCTTCTAAAAATGAAGGTTTCTTTCCTTCGATCTTATGGCCAATAAACTGACCTATCCAGGCCGCTACAAAGATGACCGCACAAACGAGCCACACTGCTGGTCCGCCAGCCAATTCCCATTTCTCCAGCATTACGATAAAGAAAGACATCAGACAGATCAACAGCAACATCAGGTAAGACATCACCGGAGAAAGCTTATAATAGTAATACACTGAAAAAGCAATCAGAAAGGAGGCCCAGTTTACAAAACCATTATACTTACCCAGAAATTCCAGGTGTGGAAAAGGAATCGCCCATACCAAACCCAACAAGCTAAAAACAATTAATGGAACACATATCCAATGGATCATTTCATTGGTATAGTTTTGATGACTTTCTGCATATTTATCAAAAAGAACATCCACTTTGCTTCTCTCTACTGTTTTCGTCTTCATGTGATTCTTCATCTTTTGGAGCTATCCTCTATTGGATTTTATAAAAATAAAGAAAGCGATGGATAATTCCACCGCTTTCCTTTTAAATATTCGTACGCTTAATTGCTTAAGCCTTAATTATCAATTATTTCGCAAAAGAAACAGATCTGGTTTCCCTGATGACTGTTACTTTAATCTGACCTGGGTAAGTCATTTCTGTTTGAATGCGGTTAGAGATATCGGCTGCCAGCAATTCTGCCTGCTGATCGGTTACTCTTTCACTTTCTACTACTACCCTCAATTCTCTACCAGCCTGGATGGCGAAAGTCTTCTCTACACCAGGGTAAGAAAGCGCCAGTTCTTCCAGTTCTTTCAAACGCTTGATGTAACTTTCCACCACTTCACGACGGGCACCTGGACGCGCACCAGAGATGGCATCACAAGCCTGAACGATTGGTGAAATCATAGAAGTCATCTCGATCTCGTCATGGTGAGCACCAATGGCATTACAAATCTCAGGATGCTCCTTATATTTCTCTGCCAATTGCATTCCAAGGATGGCGTGAGGCAATTCCGGGTTATCATCAGGTACTTTACCGATATCGTGCAACAATCCCGCACGTTTCGCCATTTTAGCATTTAAGCCTAATTCAGCAGCCATTGTTGCACAGAAGTTGGCAACCTCACGTGAGTGATGTAATAAGTTCTGTCCATATGAAGAACGGTAACGCATACGTCCAACCATTCTGATCAGTTCAGGGTGTAAACCATGAATCTGCAGATCGATTACGGTACGTTCACCGATTTCTACGATTTCATCTTCAATTTGTTTCTTTGTTTTAGCAACAACCTCTTCGATACGTGCAGGGTGAATCCTGCCATCCGTTACCAGACGGTGTAATGCCAGACGTGCGATCTCCCTTCTTACCGGGTCGAATCCTGATAAGATAATTGCCTCAGGAGTATCATCAACAATGATTTCAATACCTGTAGCCGCTTCTAAAGCACGAATATTACGTCCCTCTCTACCAATTACACGACCTTTAATCTCGTCACTTTCAATGTGGAAGATGGAAACGGTGTTCTCAATTGCTGCTTCTACTGCAGTACGTTGAATCGTCTGAATCACCACTTTTTTCGCTTCTTTCGTTGCAGTCAGTTTGGCTTCATCTACGATATCTTTCACCTGAATCATTGCCTGAGTACGGGCTTCCTGTTTCATGTTTTCTACCAATTGGTTTTTGGCTTCTTCCGCACTAAGACCGGCAATGGTTTCCAACTGTTTCACATGCTGATTTTTCAACATGTCTACTTCTTCCTGCTTTCTAATCGCAGCTTCAGTCTGTTTCTCCAGGTTCTTTTTGGTATTGTCCAGATCCTGTTCCTTACGGCTCATGTTTTCCAAACGTTGATTAACAGATTGTTCTTTCTGTTTCATGGCGTTTTCACGCTGGTTGATCTGGTTATTTTTCGTATTTACTTCCTGCTCATGCTCAGATTTCAATTGTAAAAACTTCTCTTTTGCTTCCAGTAATTTGTCTTTCCTTAGAATTTCAGCCTTACTTTCGGCATCTTTAAGCATCTTTTTTACCTTGGTCTGTGCTGCAATTTCCTGGTTCTTCAGCAAGTTGCGCAGCAGGTATCTGCCTACCAGCACACCAACAACTAAGCCGGCCAGTACATATCCAATTATTCCTACTATTTCCATTTTAATTCATCTGTATTTATATATTTCCCTTGCCGCGCTGGCAGAACAAATCTGCTGTTCCTCACCATATGCGACAACGTAAATTTTGCCTGTAAAAAAAACCGCAACTAAATCTTTAAGTCCCACGTATTAAAAACCTCAACGAGTTATAATTAGAATTTAGGTCATTTTCAGGTACATCAATGCAAATGAAATACACCCTCTTAATTCTATAAAATATTGAAGTGTTAAGTTTTTAAAATTGTGAAACTCAAGATCTAGCTGCGGCTATATCGTTGTGCTAATCTTAACTCATATAAAGAACGATCCTATTTGGAGAAAAAATCATTTAATAAACTATCCAGTTCCTCTACTTTTTCGGCTACGGCAGAATCCTGATCCTGGACCTTGTTTTCTACCCTCAATACTGCCGTTGCATAGTGGAGTACTGCCATAGAAAGCAAATCCTGTTTATCTCTAACCGCATAATTTTCCTGATAGTCCTTTATGCGCTCATTGATGATCTTTGCTGCCCGCCTCACAATTTCTTCCTCTTCTGTATTTACCTTTAAAGGATAGATACGGTCGGAAATAGTTATTTTTATAGAGATTTCTCCCATTTCTTAGCTTTGTTTCACTTTTTTTGTTTTCCTTACTTCTTCAGTAAGACCACACACTTATCTATTTCACGCACAAAATCGTTAATTTTTTGCTTTATATCAAGTGTCTTTTCACTTGTACCTTCAATACTCTTCGCTAATTTCAGTACACGAAGCTTTTCTTCGAGGTCTACACGCTGATTTTTCGAGCTATCCAGTGCTACTTTTATAGATTGATTTTCTTGCTTTAATAAATCGTTTTCTTCCTGTAAGGCATTACAGAGCTCTATTACCTGAGCTGTTTTCTGCAATACTGAGTTTAATTGATCGGCAACCGAAGACATGTTATTAAAGTTTTTGTACTAATCTAAATATTTTTCAAAAGCAATAAATTATTTTCTTATTTCCGCTTTTGCTGTTTGCGCTAAGTTAGAAATAATCTTTTGCATCACCGCATCAATTTGCTTGTCGGTTAAGGTCTGCTCCTCATCCTGCAAAGTAAAGTTTAAGGCATAAGATTTCTTTCCTTCCGGCAAACGATCTCCCACATATACGTCAAAGACCTGTACACTCTTAATCAGCTTCTTCTCTGTTTTAAAAGCAATAGTTTTCAATTGATCAAAGGTCACATCCAGGTCTACCAACATCGATAAATCTCTTCTTACCGCAGGATATTTCGATACTTCCTTGTTCACAATTTTATTCTTTTTAATGATATCCAGCATCAATGCCCAGTCGAAATCTGCGTAAAACACCTCTTTCTCCACATCCGCTTTTTTTAGATCGGCTTTAGTCACCGCACCAAAAGTTACAATTGCTTTATCGCCTCTGAAGTATTTCAAACCATAAGCGAAGTTTTCATCATTAACCTCTTCCGACTGGTAATTACTAATTCCCATACGTCCGATTACTGCATCTACTGCCGCTTTCAAATTATAGAAAGAAACTGGTGATGCTTTATGATTCCATTGCTCTGATTGATTTGATCCAGACAAGACCAGGAGTAAACGCGGACGTTCCACGTATTTTTCATTGATCAGGTGGTAAGTTTTACCGAATTCATAGAACTTAATATCGGCGGTTTTCCTGTTGAGGTTATAAGCTACACTTTCCAGCGCCGGCATCAATAAACCCTGACGCATCACATTCAGGTCAGAACTCAATGGATTCAAAATCTGAACGGCTTCTTCCGGTGTTTTTGAATAAGCACCTTTAGTCAGCGAGTTACACCAGATCTCTAAATATCCGTTTGCAGTCAACATATCTGCAATCACATGTTGTGTTTGCTCTTTATCCGGCTTAGTGCTATAAGATAAAGAAGCATTTACTTTACTTGGGATCTCAATATTATTATAACCATAGATTCTCAATACCTCTTCTGTAACGTCACATTCGCGGGTTACATCTACTTTATAACTTGGTACTTTTAATGATAATCCTTCAACAGTCTCAGCAATCACCTTCATATTCAATGAAGTAATGATGGCTTTGATCTCTTCATGAGCGATTTCTACACCAATCAATCTGTTGATGTTGTGATAACTCACTTCTACATCAAATGCGTCAATAGCTACCGGGTAAATATCAGAAACCTGTGAAGAAATTTCTCCACCAGCCAATTCCTGAATCAATAAAGCCGCTCTTTTTAAAGCATAAACTGTGATTTCCGGATCAGTACCGCGCTCAAATCTGAAAGAGGCATCTGTCTTTAGTGCATGTCTTTTTGAAGTCTTACGTACTGATTTAGCATCGAAATAAGCACTTTCTAAAAAGATATTAGTGGTTGTTTCAGACACTCCTGAGTTTTTACCTCCGAATACTCCGGCGATACACATTGGCGCTTCTGCATTACAGATCATCAGATCATCAGCAGAAAGCTTGCGTTCAACACCATCCAAAGTCACAAAAGGAGTTCCTTCCGCACATTTCTTCACCATCACCTTGCCACCACTGAGCTGGTCGGCGTCAAAAGCATGTAATGGTTGTCCCAATTCATGCAATACATAATTGGTAATGTCTACGATATTATTGATCGGACGAATGCCGATTACTTTTAATTTATCCTGTAACCAATCTGGCGAAGTTTTCACAGTTACACCGGAGATAGAAACACTGCTGTATCTTGGGCAGGCCTCGGTATCTTCCACTGTTACCGGAATCGTCAGACTTTCATTCGCTGTAGTAAAAGCCCTTACATCCGGCATGGTTAAAGGCAGGCGTAAATAAGCCGCCAAATCTCTTGCTACCCCTAAATGTGAGGCTGCATCAGCCCTGTTAGGCGTCAATCCGATTTCATACAAATAATCATCTTCCAGCTTGAAATAAGATTTAGCGGTGATGCCTACAGGTGTATCTTCAGGGAGCACCATGATACCGGCATGAGAACCACCCAATCCAATTTCATCCTCAGCACAGATCATTCCTTCAGAAACTTCGCCTCTGATCTTTGATTTATTGATTTTGAAAGGCTCAGCATCATTCGGGTAAACGGTAGTCCCAACTGTAGCCACTACCACTTTCTGGCCTTCGGCAACATTTGGTGCACCGCAAACTACCTGTATATTTGTACCTGTACCTACATCAACTGTAGTTACACGTAAACGATCGGCATTAGGATGTTGCACACAACTGATGACATGTCCAATTACCAGTCCTTCTAAACCACCTGCAATCGGTTGTACGGTTTCCAGACTTTCAACTTCCAGCCCGATATTGGTCAGGATTAAGGAAAGTTCTTCAGGAGTTTTATCAGTTGTCAGGAATTGTGTCAGCCACTTGTATGATATCTTCATGTTATATATTCAGTATAAAATGCAAAGATATAAAATAATGCCGTCGGTGTAAACCTCTTAGAAAGATAAACGGGCAATAATTGGTAAGTGGTCTGATGGATACCTTAAATTTTTACTATCAGACAACACGCCGAACTTTTGCACTTTAAAACCTTTGTTTACAAAGATGTAATCAATCTTATCCTTTAAAGGGCTATCGAACTTAAAGTTATTGAAAGTCCCTTCAGGGCCATAGGCTGGTTCCGCTGAAGCCGTTTTGGCATCAATAAGGAAAGATTTGATCGTTGCAATGGCTTCAGTTTCTGGAGTAACATTCAAATCTCCGGTTAAAATCACCGGTAGAGTTGGTGCAATTTCCTGTATTTTTTTCTTGATGAGTTTAGCAGATTCGATACGTGCCTGTACCCCAATATGATCGTAATGTGTATTAAACACCAGAAATTCCTTTTTATTCTCGCGATCATACAGTCGTACCCATGAGCATACCCTGTTCAGCACAGCATCCCATCCTTTTGAGGGCTGATCTGGTGTTTCCGATAACCAGAATGTTCCCCCATCCTTTCGCGTAAACCTGGATTTGTCATAATAGATCGCAGAAAATTCACCGGCACGTTTTCCGTCTTCACGGCCCACACCTTCCATTGCATAATTGGTATTTTCCAGAAGTTGATCTACCTGTAAAGGCAGGGCTTCCTGCACGCATAAAATGTCCGCATCATGGAACCTCACCAAAGCCTTCACTTCGTCTTTACGATTTGGCCAGGCATTTACACCATCAGAAGCAACATTTAAGCGGATGTTATAAGACATCACCTGGAATGGTTTTCCCTTTTGGGCCCTAGCCGTTGCTACCAGAAGCAAACAGGCGATACTGATTTGTATGATTTTCTTCATGAGGCTAAATTAAGCCATCATCATTGAAACTAAAGAAAGATTTATTTGTAATAATTAAGTGATCGAGAATATGGAGGTCCAGCAATTTCCCTGAGGACACCAGCTTTGCGGTGAGCTTCAAATCCTCCTGACTAGGTTTCAGATTTCCGGAGGGATGGTTATGCGCCAGCACCACATAGGCTGCATTATGCTCCAGCGCTATCTTAAAAATCACCTTTGGATCAGCTACCGTACCGGTTAAACCACCTTTACTGATCTGTTGTTTGGAAATCACCTCATTGGCTCTGTTGAGCAATAAAACCCAAAATTCTTCATGAGGCAAATCAGTCATTACCGCAGAAAGTTCGCGGTAACAATCCTGAGCACTACTGATTTTTGGTAAAACAACAGCACCAGGCTTACGCCTGCGACCAAGTTCTAAAGCGGCGATAATGGAGATGGCTCTGGCGGCTCCAATTCCCCGAAATTTACATAAATCCTGGACAGTCAATCTGCCTAAAGCATCAAGGTCATGATTACAGGCAGCCAAAATCCGCTTACTCAAATCCACTGCAGACTCTTCCGAATTTCCCGAAACGATCAATATCGCCACCAGTTCTGCGTCAGTAAGATGCCGACGTCCATGCTGCAGTAGTTTCTCGCGGGGCCGGTCTGCTTCTGCCCATTGTTTAATTCCTATTCTCGGTTCGTATATAGCCATAAACAAAAAAACGGGATGTGCTATACGCACATCCCGTCTATAATATTGTAAAGCTATGCTTATTTTAAGCCATTAACAAATTTAGTCAATTTAGATTTGTTGTTAGCTGCTTTATTCTTGTGAATAACATTTTTCTTAGCCAAACGATCTAACATAGAGATTACTTTCGGTAATAACTCTCTTCCTGTTTTTTGGTCTTCAGCAGCACGTAACCTTTTGATAAAGGTACGAGTAGTTTTTGCCTGATATCTGTTACGTAAACGTTTAGTTGCGTTTGCTCTAATTCTTTTTAACGAAGATTTATGATTTGCCATTTTTCAATATTATAATATTCCTTTTCAAGCTTTCAAGAATATTGGGCACAAACCCAAACGCTACCAGCCTTTTGTTTTTCCTTTTTTTCGGACTGCAAATATAGAATTAATGTTTTTAATATGCAAAATGAACTCATAAAAATTTTTTATAAATCTTAATTATTGATTTATAATGCATTAGAAAGTCCGGATTGTTTAAAAATTTCAATTCAGATAAAGCATCCGCTATTGAACATACCTGCTACCCTAAGGTATTTTTATATGCTGCGACAAAGGTAACAGAAAAAATGAGATTAACAGAAAACAGCCGGAAAAGACTCAGCAGTTTACCTGGAAAGACTCCCAGGTTCGGTAGGGGTTGAGTAGGAGTTCAGCAGGAGTCTGGTTAGTCAAACCCTACATCAACTCCTACTCAACTCTTACTGAACCCCTTGGGGACCCCTACCGAACCCGCATCTCTTCCGCAACACTTCCCCTACTCTATTGCCATCATCTTAGCCTGAAAATAAAGGCTGATTTGAGCGATGTCTGCCTGGTTGTTTCTGAAGGATCTGTTTTCCTGCTTTCAGACCTGGCTTTCTAAATACTTACACTAGCTCAAAAAAATGAACACAAAGCGCCCAATACCAGACAAAAAGGACAAAAAGCAACAAAAAACTTCCAATGAAGGCTTAAAATACTATTTTTGAAAAATATTATCCGCCTTTTTAAAGAGGCAAAGCCAGCTTGATTTCTATTAAATCTAAATGCACCTATGAAAAAACGCATCGCTATATTCGCTTCAGGCTCGGGTTCCAATGCCCAGAAACTAATGGAGCATTTCAAACATCACCCGGAAGCTGAAATCGCATTGGTTCTGACCAACAATCCTGACGCATACGTATTGCAACGTGCGGATAATTTCGAAATCCCTTCCCATATTTTCGACAGGAATGAATTTTACCATAGCGACAAGATCATTGCTTTATTGAAAAACCTGGAAATTGACCTGATCGTTTTGGCTGGATTCCTATGGCTGATTCCGAAAAGCCTGATTCAGGAATACCCGGGTCGGATTGTCAACATTCACCCTGCTATACTGCCTAAATTTGGCGGCAAGGGCATGTATGGCGACCATGTCCACCATGCGGTGATGGCTGCAAACGAAACAGAAGGTGGCATCACTATTCATTATGTAGACGAAAACTACGATGAAGGCGAATACATTTACCAGGCCAAATACCGGATTGAAAAAGACGACAACCTGGAAATGATCAAATTCAAAGGGCAGCAACTGGAACACAATCACTATCCGCGTATTGTAGAATCGATCATCAAAAAAATCAAAAAATAGCCAGAAATTATTCGGATTCCTTTCTAAAAACCACAGGAAAAAGCACGATAAGTTTAGAAAGACAATCTTCCTTTAATATACTGCAAATAAGCATTTGACATTAAAAGAAAAATGGGTACTTTTGCGGCTCAAAATTTTTCTCTAATGAGTCAATCGATAAAGATCAAAAACGCTTTAATTTCAGTTTATTACAAGGATGGTTTAGAACCTTTAGTTCGCCTGTTAGCTAAACAGGGTGTCCAGTTATTTTCTACTGGTGGTACCGAACAATTTATTAAAGACCTAAATCTGCCGGTTACAGCAGTGGAAGACCTTACAGGTTATCCTTCTATTTTAGGAGGCAGGGTGAAGACATTACACCCAAAAGTTTTCGGTGGTATCTTAAATAGAAGAGGCCTTGCTTCAGATCAGGAGCAGATCAATGAATATGAGATTCCTGAAATCGACCTGGTTATTGTGGACTTATACCCATTCGAAGAAACTTTGAAAGCTGGTGGTACTGAAGAAGAAATCATTGAGAAAATTGACATCGGTGGTATCTCCCTAATCAGAGCAGCTGCCAAGAACTTCAATGACGTCGTTATTTTAGCTTCAAAAGACGACTATGCAACCTTACAACAACAATTAGAGGAACAAGCAGGAGAAACGACCATTGCACAGCGTAAAGCATATGCAAAAAAAGCTTTCCATACTTCTTCTCATTATGATACGGCCATCTTCAACTACTTCAATACTGAAGAGCCATTAAATGTATTCAAACAAAGCATCAATACTGCTCAGGTTTTGAGATACGGTGAAAACCCACACCAACAAGGTGTTTTCTATGGCGATTTAAATGCCATGTTCACTAAATTAAACGGCAAAGAGCTTTCTTACAACAACCTGGTTGATGTAGATGCAGCTGTTGCCTTAATCGATGAATTTGAAGAGCCTACATTTGCCATCTTAAAACATACCAACGCTTGTGGTGTAGCTTCAAAAGCAAGCATCAAAGAAGCATGGGATGTTGCATTGGCTTGTGATCCGGTAAGTGCTTTCGGTGGGGTATTGATTGCTAACCGCGAAATCGACTTAGCTACTGCTACAGAAATCAACAAATTATTCTTCGAAGTATTGATCGCACCATCTTATGCTGCTGAAGCTGTTGAGCTTTTCCGCGCTAAAAAGAACAGGGTGATCTTACAAAGAAATGAAGTAGAATTGAGCAAAAAACAATTCAAAACTTTATTGAATGGTGTGATTGAACAAGATAAAGATCTGATCATTGAAAATGCAGATCAAATGACAACAGTGACAGAAAAAGCTCCTACTGCTGAAGAGCTTAAGGATCTATTCTTCGCCAATAAAATTGTTAAACACACCAAATCTAATACCATTGTATTTGTAAAAAACAACCAGTTGTTATCAAGTGGTGTGGGACAGACATCCAGAGTTGACGCCTTGAAACAAGCCATCGTTAAAGCAAATGCCTTTAACTTTCCATTGGAAGGTTCAGTAATGGCATCTGATGCATTCTTCCCATTCCCTGACTGTGTAGAAATTGCAGCTGAAGCGGGTATTACTGCTGTTTTACAACCAGGTGGTTCGATTAAAGATGCCGACTCTATCCAGATGGCAAATGAGAAGGGCATCGCAATGGTTACCACAGGTATTAGACATTTTAAACACTAATTTATTTAACTGCGAATACAATAAAAAGACGTAGTTTTACATTATTATAGTATACAGGATTTTTAATACTTAAATTATCACCTAATAAATGGGTTTATTTAATTGGTTTACACAAGAGGTAGCTATCGACTTAGGAACAGCTAACACTCTAATCATACATAATGACAAGGTAGTAGTGGATGAGCCATCCATCGTTGCTTTCGACAGACAAACAAATAAAATCATCGCTATTGGTCGTCAGGCCATGCAAATGGAAGGAAAAACGCACGATAATATTCGTACCGTTAGACCGTTAAAAGATGGTGTAATTGCCGATTTCAATGCCGCAGAAGCGATGATCAAAGGAATGATCCGCATGCTGAATGGTGGTAAAGGTTGGATGTTCCCTTCTTTAAGAATGGTGATCTGTATTCCATCTGGTATCACTGAGGTAGAAAAACGTGCAGTTAGAGATTCAGCAGAAATCGCAGGCGCTAAAGAAGTTTACCTGATTCACGAACCTATGGCCGCTGCTGTAGGTATCGGAATTGACGTAGAAGAGCCGATGGGTAACATGATCATTGATATAGGTGGTGGAACAACAGAGATCGCAGTCATTGCCTTATCTGGTATCGTATGCGACCAATCGATCCGTGTTGCCGGAGATAACTTTGACTCAGACATCGTGAATTATATCCGTCGTCAGCACAACATCATGATTGGTGACCGTACTGCAGAGAAAATCAAAATTGAAGTAGGTGCCGCATTACCGGAACTTACTGATCCACCTGCAGATTTCGCCGTTCAGGGTAGAGATCTGATGACAGGCGTACCGAAACAAATCACTGTTTCTTACACTGAAATCGCACATTGTCTGGACAAATCCATTTCAAAAATTGAAGAAGCAATTCTTAAAGCATTAGAGATCACTCCTCCGGAGCTTTCAGCAGATATCTACCAAACCGGTATTTACCTGACAGGTGGAGGTGCATTATTACGCGGTTTAGATAAACGTGTAGCTGCAAAAACCAAGCTTCCTGTACATGTTGCCGAAGATCCGCTTCGTGCAGTAGTACGCGGAACTGGCATCGCCCTGAAAAACATTGGTGGTTATAAATTCTTAATGCAATAAAAGTATCCTGAGCTTAAGTTTTAAGTGCCTGGAGCGTAATCTTATGACAGCGCTTAAAACTTAAACTCAGTCTACAACACTAAAAAACCCCGAATCGAAAAGTATGCGTAACCTTTGGATTTTTATAAACAGATACAACGCATTTTTCTTTTTTATCATTTTCTTTACTATTGGAATTTATCTGACAGTGAGTAACAACTCCTATCAGCGCAGTGTAACCGTTAACTCTACCAATGAAGTAGTGGGTACTGCTTATAAAAACCTCAACGTATTAAAAAAATACCTCAATCTGGGGGATGTGAATGATAGCTTAGCTGCAGAAAATGCGAAGCTAAAAACAGAACTTCTTGCACTCAATACAATTGACAGTGCGAAAAATGTAGTCGTAAAAGACACGCTCAACAAAACTCAATACACTTACCTCTCCGCAAGAGTGATCAAAAATTCGATCACGCTAAGAAATAACATCATCACAATTAACCGTGGTTCGGCAGATGGCATTGCCAGTGGTATGGCCGTGATTTCTCCTGGAAAAGGTGTAGTAGGATATATCAGAGATGTTTCAGAACACCTTGCTACCATTGAATCCCTATTACATAAGGATACCAAAGTAAGTGTGACTTTAAAGAAAAACAATGCCCTGGGTACCCTCGTATGGGGAAGCAAGAATTTTGACTACAGAAAGGCCTATATCAAAGATGTACCCAACCACTTTAAAATTGCGTTGAAAGATACGGTGGTTACTTCTGGATTTTCCCGCTTTCCTGCAGGCATACTTGTGGGCAGGGTGAGCAATACCGGCATCGCCACAGGGGATAATTTCATGACGATCGAAATCGATCTTTTCAATGATTTTAGTACCTTACAATATGTTTACGTCATCAAAGACAAATTAGCAGAGGAACAGAAAGCTTTAGAATCAAAATTGCCAAATGAACAGTAAAATAATATTGGTAAACATCTTCAGATGGTTCTTACTACTTTTTATTCAGATCTTATTGCTCAGAAACCTGAGCTTTTACAGCCTGGCGACACCCTTTGTCTACATCCTGTTTTTACTATTACTACCCTTTAAAACTCCTAACCTCCTTTTGTACCTGATTGCTTTTGTAACGGGCTTAACACTGGATGCGTTTTATGATACCCTGGGCGTACATACTACAGCCTGTGTGACCCTGGCATTTGTCAGGATTTCCTTCATTGCCTTAACTGTCAACAAAGATAATTTCGACGAACCGGAACCTACTCTGGGAAATATGGGTTTCAAATGGTTTAGCATTTATGCGATCCTTTGCACCTTTGCACATCATCTAGTGTTGTTTTTCCTGGAAACCTTCCGTTTAACGGAATTCTCCTACACCTTGTTAAGGTGCCTTTTGAGCGCTATCTTTAGTTTATTTTTAATTATACTCATAGAATTCATTTTCTATAACAGGAAGGCACGCTAATGGACAATCTGTTTAACCGTAAATACATTATTCAGGGTTTGTTTATTGTTGTTGCCTTAATTTTATTAGGAACACTTTTCTACATACAGGTGGCCAGTGATAAATACTTCCTTTCTGCAGAAAGTAATGTATTGCGTAAAATCTACACCTTTCCTGCCAGAGGAGTAATTCTCGATAGAAATGAAAAGGTATTGGTACAGAATGAGCCGGTATATGACCTGATGGTGATTCCTAACCAGGTAAAAGAATTTGATACCCTTTCCCTGATCAACATCATTGGGATCGATATGAAACGCTTTAAGAAAAATTTCAATAAAGCGACCGTTCAATCCCGCTACCAGCCCAGCATCTTTGAGAAACAACTTTCCGTACAGATCTATGCGGCTTTATCTGAGCAGCTTTCCCGTTTTCCGGGTTTCTTTGTACAAAGCAGAACGGTAAGGTATTACCCCGACAGTGCTGCCGGCCATTTCTTTGGTTATGTAAAAGAAGTATCCAAGAAAGATATCGAAGAGAGCAACGGCTATTACCGCCCTGGCGATTATATCGGAAAAGCAGGAGTTGAAAAACAATATAATGATGTACTTCGGGGTGAAAAAGGGATCATCAACATGCTTTATGATGCCAGAAATGTACCGAAAGGAAGTTATGCAGAAGGTAAATTTGATACGCTGGCCAGATCCGGAGAAAAGGTAGTTTCTTCCCTTGATTTTCGCATTCAAAAACTAGGCGAAGAACTGATGAAAAATAAGGTGGGCAGTATTGTGGCCATTGAGCCGGCTACCGGAGAAATTCTTGCCTTTGTAAGTAGTCCGGGTTATGACCCCAATCTTATGGTGGGCCGTCAGCAGGGGAACAACTACATGGACCTGATCAATCAGGAAAAAAATCCAAACCGTGTTTTTACGGTTCGTCCTATTCAGGGATATTATTCGCCAGGATCTTCCTTTAAGCCCCTGGATGCCTTATTGGGCCTACAGGAAGGGGTTATCGATCCAAATACCACTTTCAATTGTCCGGGCTATTACATGGCCGGAAACCATAAGGTGAAATGTGAGCACGTAGATGGAAACATCAGTTTAAGGAAAGGTCTGTCCAGATCTTGTAATACCTATGCATTGTATGTATTCCAAAAGCTACTCACCCAAAAGAAATTTAAAAATCAAAGGATCGCCTATGAAGAATGGCAACAACGGGTACGGAAATTTGGCCTGGGTGAAAAACTGGGTGTAGATCTTCCAGCAGAACGTACCGGAAATTTATATACTGCAGATCATTACAACAAAAAATATGGCAATCGCTGGGGCTATACTACAGTCATCTCCTTAGGAATTGGTCAGGGAGAGATGGATGCTACCCCATTACAGATGGCTAACATCATGGCCATTATTGCGAATAAGGGTTTTTATGTAAAACCTCACCTGATCAAAGCCATCGGTGAAAACAAAGTGATTAAAAAAGAATATGCCCGCAAAAATTATGTGGGCGTAGATGCAAGACATTTTGATGCAGTAATTGACGGAATGCAGGATGCTGTAAATGCACCATGGGGTACCGCCAGACAATCTGCGATAGATAATATCCTGATGTGTGGTAAAACAGGTACGGTACAAAATCCACGTGGAAAAAACCACTCGGTATTTATTGGATTTGCCCCAAGGGAAAATCCAAAAATAGCCATTGCCGTGGTCGTAGAAAATGCAGGTTATGGAAGTTCATATGCTGCACCTATTGCCAGCTATATTGCGGAAAAATACTTGAAAGACAGCATTGCAGTGAACAAAAGAGCAAGTGTGGAATGGATGAAGAAACAAGTCATCCTACCGGTTCCTAAAAAACCAAAGCCGAGATTAAAACCAATGTTGAGTGATTCTTTGAAAAAAGATTCCTCAAGCAAATCATTGAGCCCGGCAAAGTTATTGCCAACGCCAGCTGCCGGAGGAACAACGCCTTCAGCAATAAGCAATACTATACCAGCTAAAACCATTACCAATCCAGTTAAACCGATTCATCCCATAAAATAAATGACAACACAACAAGGCAACCGTTTCTTTTTCAATGTAGACTGGATCACTATCCTGCTCTATGTGGCCTTGTGTACGATTGGTTTTGTCAATATTTATGCTTCGATCTTTAATGGTTCGGTAGCCAATGAATTCAGTTTTGCTACCAATTACGGGAAACAACTGGTCTTTATCATTACGGCATTGATCCTCGGTTTTTCCATCTTATTATTAGATGCCAAATTTTTCAGTGTCTTCTCCCCCATTGTTTATGGGGTCACAATGCTGCTCCTCATTGCTGTGCTTGTGGTAGGAAGAAAAGTAGCTGGAAATCAGGCCTGGATTCCTCTGGGAAGTTTCAGGCTCCAACCCTCCGAGCTTGCAAAGTTCGGTACAGCCTTACTGATCGCCCGTTATGTGAGTACCTTTAATCCTAAATTCAGGGATGTAAAATCTATCTTTTTTGCCGCAGTAATTGTAGGGATCCCCTTGTTTTTAATTCTCTTACAACCGGATATGGGATCGGCACTTGTGTTCCTTTCCTTCATGTTCCCACTATACAGGGAAGGTCTTTCAGGATACTTCCTCCTGATCTTTTTAGGAATGATCGTTTTATTTATTGCTGATTTCCTGGTTCCGGCACAAATATTAATTCCACTTATACTCCTGATCGGGGGTCTGTTCATCTATCAGAATAGAAGACGACACAAGGTGATGATCTCTTGTATCATTGTAACCGTAATTGCCATTTCTTACCTATTCCTGGTAAAAGTAGCATATGATAAGGTTTTAGAGCCACACCAACGCACCAGGATTGAGATCATGCTGGGACTTAAAACAGATCCTAAAGGAGCAGGGTACAACGTGATTCAGTCTAAGATTGCGATTGGCTCCGGACAGCTGACCGGAAGGGGATTTCTGGAAGGGACACAAACTAAATATGGTTATGTCCCTGAACAAAGTACTGACTTTATTTTCTCTACCATTGGTGAAGAATGGGGCTTTGTTGGTTGCTTTACGGTAATTGCATTGTATATATTTATGCTGTTACGCATCATCAACCTCGCCGAACGACAACGCTCCACCTTTTCAAGGGTATACGGCTATTGCGTTGCAAGCATCATCTTCTTCCACGTTTTCATCAACATAGGAATGACCATCGGGATCATTCCCGTGATCGGAATTCCTTTGCCTTTTATCAGTTATGGTGGTTCCTCTCTATGGAGTTTCACCGTGTTACTCTTTATATTCCTGAAACTGGACTCTAACCGGATGGGCTTTATTTAACAGGAAAACGTTGATGTAACAATTCATAAAACTTAGTTACCGTTGCTGATTTCCCCGTCCAGTTGTTTTTTTCTGCATAGTTATTTTGCAAAAAAGTATCGGCAGTCTTGAAATCAGGCATCTTATTCAACAGTTCGATGACCTCTGCATAAGCAAGGTTATAACCGTTAAACAGGTCTTTTATGTACAACATTTTATCATTTAGATTGATGCCATGTTTCAAATCACTCAGTGTACTTCTTTGTGCATCAGTGTTGCTACTAACAGGACTTTTGCCCAACTGACTAGCCAGACGTTCATTTAAAGACATCGGCTTTGATAACGCCTCAGCGCTACCCAACGTATTTATGGCCTCCGAAACCGGTTCAGCCTCAGTAATCATCCTTTCCGCAACCGGGTCTTTCTGCAATTCAGTAGCTGCAGGAGGAATGATCGATTCTTCTTTAGCCACTAAGAAAGGTTCAGGTCCAACCTCATCCAGCATTTCAGTTTCCTTTACCTGCTGTTGATGATCTTGCTGAGCTTCTTCTTGCTGCTGAGCTTCCTGTGCTCTTTGCTTTTCCGCAATGATTTGTTCTTCCTCCGGACTTAAAATACGGTCAAAAATATTATCCACAGATTTTTCCTCGAAGTCGAACTTATCGGTCGCACCAATATCTTTAAGAATAAACTCAAAAGTAGAAGGTTCAGGCTGTGCCAGACTTTCGGCAATGATGGGATTTTGAAACCCAGCTTGCTCCTCTTCCTCCGGATTCGGTGTATGTTCAACTGCTATCGTTTCAACTTTGGATTCCTGCAATGAGGTTTTATCTGTATTTTCCAGCTTTACATTTTCTAAAGAAGGGGCTGAATTCTGCTGAGCCGCTGAGGGATTTTCCCAGATGATCCCATTTGTATCTGCTACATTTTGGTTCTCCTGACCGGTATGCTCAGGGATTTCCCGGGTTACTTTTGCTGAATTTAATTTCCTGACAATCTGAACATGATCTGATAGAAAATTAGCATTCGCCATAAAAAGTTCCAGCTCTAACTCGTTTAATTGCTGCTGGTTTCTTGCCAAATAAGCATATTGATCTTGTAGTTCTTCTAAAATCAATCCTATCTTTCTAAAAATATCTTCCTGGTTCATCATAGGCTAATAACGATAATTTTGATGTTTTATGTTGGTAACTTGCTACTCAAAAGTACTACAAAATTTCGATATTAGTGGGCTATAAAGATCAGGATCATAGATGTTATTCAGCGAACAAAATTACAGAAGAGGAGAGTTTTGCGGGAGTATAGAGGTAATTTGCGGCTCTATGTTTTCAGGGAAAACAGAAGAATTATTGAGAAGATTGAAACGTGCAGCAATTGCTAAACTAAAAGTAGAAATCTTCAAACCGGTCACTGATACCAGATATGATGATCATGATGTCGTTTCCCACGACAAAAACTCTGTTCATTCCACACCAGTAGAAAACTCTGCAGCAATTTTACTATTAAATACCGATGTACAGGTAGTGGGAATTGATGAAGCTCAGTTTTTTGATGAGAATCTACCTGAGGTTTGTAATATACTTGCTCAACGTGGCATTCGTGTGATCGTTGCCGGTTTGGATATGGATTTCAGTGGAAAACCTTTTGGCCCAATGCCGAATCTAATGGCAATTGCAGAATTGGTGACTAAAGTTAATGCGATATGCGTTCGTTGTGGTAGCCCGGCGGCTTATTCCTACCGTACCGTCGCCAATCAAACGAAAGTTCTTCTGGGAGAGAAAGATAGCTATGAGCCAAGATGTCGGCCCTGCTTTCATGCCAGGGACTAATCTGCCTTAAAATTGGCTTATCATCATATAATTCCCGACCTTTGCGGGTCGGAAAGGAAAAAGATGAATATAGCCATTGATAAAAAAGACATTAAAGAAGTTTATGAGACTTCAATTGTTCAGCAGACCGCATTCTGGTCGGAAGTAAAAACCCAACAAGGCCTCCAATCTAAAGCATTCGATTTTAAAGTAAACAATGAGGACATTTTTCATGATGCTTTAACGAATAGCTATACCCATGCTGATTTTTTAGTATTACTTCAACCATTAGACAGTGAGCATAGCATTGCCTATGTTCCATATGGTCCGGAGATCGAACCCAATGAAGAATACCAGGGGAAATTCCTGGAAGAGTTGTCGGAAAACCTCCGCGAACATCTTCCTGAAAAATGTATCCTGATCAGGTATGACCTGGCCTGGGAATCCCATTGGGCAAAAGAAAATGACAGTTTTGATGAATCTGGTATCTGGAATGGTCCACCTGAAAAAAAATATCAGGAATTTCGTTTCAATTTTAACACGACCAACTGGAACCTAAAAAAGACAAATTCAGATATTCTACCTTCAAATACGATTTTTCTGGACCTCCAAAAAGATGAAACCTGTTTGCTCAATTCCATGAAGCCTAAAACCAGGTATAACATCAATCTTTCTCAGAGAAAAGGAGTAAATGTATCCAGAGTTGGAATGGAAAACCTGCATGTCTGGTATGCCCTTTATCAGGAAACGGCCCTTAGAAACCGCATCCATATCAATGAAATCGAGTATTTCAGAACCGTTCTCGCTGCCCGTGCGGAGGATACGGCCTCTCCTGCTGAAGTAGAACTTTTACTGGCTGATGTTGATGGACAACCGCTTGCAGCCATGTTCCTGGTGATTTCCGGGCAAAGAGGAACTTACCTTTATGGCGCTTCTTCCTCCAGCAACCGAAATTATATGGCTACCTATGCCTTGCAATGGGAAGCGATGAAAATTGCTAAAAACAAAGGCTGTATGGAATATGACTTTTTTGGTGTAGCACCGCAGCCAGATCCGGCACATCCATTATATGGACTTTATAAGTTTAAAACTGGTTTCGGTGGAGAATTATACCATAGAATGGGATGCTGGGATTATCCACTGGACATGGAGCAATACCAGCGTTTTATTGCTGCAGAAATGCAAAGTCAAGGTTATCACCTTTAAAAATATTTTAAAAAGAATGGCCCTCTGAATTTCAAAGAGCCATTCTTTTTGGATTCTATAAGAGCAAATGCTTGCCTGAGCTTTAAGCATTAGTTTTGAAAATCCCAGACACAGGTGTCTTCCAGCATTCCCGCAGCAGATTTTGCTTTTACCACTACTTCATTTTTTCCCTTATTCAGTTTCAGCCCTTCCCAAAGCATGGTATTCATGGCATTCTTTTTCATTTTGCCCATGCTTTTTCCATTGATCCATAGTTCTGCTGTTGGCAAATTGCTAAATACTTTGACTGTGGTTAAAGCCTTGCTCCGTTTCGTATTTCTTCGCTCTGCGATGTAAATCATGGGCTCAGGATTCCAGTTCGCTTTATAAAAATAAAAAGCGTCTTTTTTTACCTTTCGGTCGTAAGTAACCAGCCCTTTATCATTGATCCCATCGTCATCTCCTTCAGTTCTGATGGCAGAACCAAAATCGGCCAATACCCAAATAAATTTACCCCATACAAAAGGACGCTTTTTCAGTTCCTCCCAATGTTTTTCATGAAAAGCAGTTTGCCATTCTTCCGGATGAAAGCGTCCTTTAGGTTCAGGAGCACTTAGCGTTTCCGTATGTTTGAAGGGACTAGCTCCTGCGCCATATTCAGAGATAGAAATTGGTTTAGCAGGTAAGGTTTTATGCGTTTGATCGGCCCATTTGGCAACTTCATCAAAGCGGCCACCATACCATCCAAAATATTGATTCCAGCCCATCAGATCGCTCAGATCAGTAAAATTGGTACTGCCCAGATTTGAGGCGAGGGTAGTTAACCTTCCCGGATCTTCCGCTTTAGCCAGGGCATTCAATTCTTTAATGAAGGGTTGCGGATCATCATAATTGAGTTTCAATTCATTAAACAGCCCCCAGAAACATACAGATGGGTGGTTGTAGTTCTGACGGATCAGTTCTTTCAACATATTCTTTGAATTTTCTTCCAGCTGTGGATCTTTCACATATCCGGTACCGGTATAACCACCTGGACCAACAAATGGAATTTCCGACCATAATACCAGACCATTCTGATCACATAAATCATAGAAGTGCTTGCTATGAGGATAATGAGTTAACCTTGCTGCTGTTGCCCCCAGTTCCTTCATGAGCTCCATATCCTGATCATGATCTGCATCGGTTAAAGCTGATCCTTTCCCGGACCAGTCTTCATGCCTGCCCGCACCATATAAATTCAGGTACTTCCCATTCAGAAAAAAACCTTTATCAGGGTCTACGCGATAATAGCGGAAACCCAGTGGTTGGGAGATATGATCAATTACTTTTCCATCCTGGAGCAAATCTACAGACACCCGGTACAAATAAGGATCTGCTTTGCCATTCCAAAGGTGTGGTTTTTGAATATGCATCTCGTTTTTCTGTTGCGTATCGGCAGTTCCGTTTACCAGGCTGCTTATGGAACGGATTTCCTTGCCTTCCTGATCAAAAAGGGTCGTTTTAAGGGTTAAATTTTTAGCATCAGACAAAGATAATTTCGTCAGTATTTCCAGTTCTGCTGAGTTTTCTGAAACCGATTTTTGCGTTAGGTATACGCCTGAAGAACCGTAGTCCAGCGGACTGATACAGTTTTTTTCCGTCACAATGAGGGAAACCGGACGGTGCAGACCTCCATAAATATTGAAATCGCCATGCAATGGAATCACATCCAGACGGTAAGCGTTGCTCAACTGCACAGCAATGGAGTTATCGCCAGCCTTAACAAAGTCTGTGATTTCTAATGCAAAACCGGTGTAACCACCTTTATGTTGCCCCACTGATTTGTTGTTTACAAACACTGTGGCTACACTATTTGCACCTTCGAAATATAGGAACAGTCTTTTAGCAGCCCAACTCTGTGGAACATTCAATTTGTTCTCATAAATTGCAGAAGTACGCTTATACTCCGGTACGCCATCCAATACCTCTCTGGCGTTCCAGGTATGCGGGAGCTGAACGCTTTCCTTTTTGATACCTTGTTCAAAATTGTAGGCATAATAAAACTGCCAGTTGGTATTAAAAGGAATGGTTTCCCTCCCAGTTACGACACTGGACTGAGGTTTTGCTGTGGTTACAGCCATTTGAAACAGAAAAAAAAGGATTGTGGCAATAATTTTTTGTCGATGCATTATGTTAATTTTTGTAAAGGCCTATCTCGGCAAATTGAGCAAATTGTTCTCCATCCCAACTTGATTTAGCTAGAATTTTAAAGTATCTGAATGTTAATGGCGCATTGAACGCAAAATTTTGAATCGAGCCCAGTTTAGGGATCTGTAAATTGTTAGCTAGCGTAAAGTTGATGCCATCAGTACTGTATAGGATATCTACGTTTTTAACCGCACGCCTATCACCATTTAAAATGGTAAAGCCATCCAAGGTTTTAACAGCACCAATATCTACAGTAATGAAATGAGGGTAAGTCGCCGCTGGCGAAACAGACCATTGACTGTGCCATCCGGTAGAGAGGTTATTATCAATTACATTTGCTGCCGCAGCACCACTTTGCTGAGAACTGAAAGCTGCAATACTCCAACCCACTTTACTGATTTCATCTTTAGTGCTGAAATCCAGAACAGGTAAAGCATTCACAAATTTATAACCATAACTGTTTTCGGTAACTGTGCCATTCTCATGAACCAGTTTCAACCGTAATTCATAAGGACTCGCGTCTTTGTATTGAAAATCAGCGATGGGCATCTCCACATAGAAACTATCCGTTCCAATTGCTTTAGATTCCCAGGTTACAGCATTATAATCTCTGTTTACCCCTACTCCTTCATTATTAACGTTAGGGTCATTGTAATAAACAATGCTGTTGACCTTGGTATTACTAGTAAATCTACCGGAAAGTACGATTGCTGCTTTCGAAACTGAGTAGCTTGCATGAATTTTAGTTACCCTTGCATTTACTGCTCCATAATAGGTTTTATTGTCATTATTAAAGATTTGATTTACATTAAGAATCGCACAATCTGTTGCAGTAAGGAAGGTTTTGGATTTTCCAAGAGTTCCATTTCCAGCCCACATTAATGCCATTCCAAGCGTAGCATTTTCCGAGACTTTCTGACAGTTATGCGGAAGGTTCAGTCCATGGCCAAGCTCATGCACCAAACCGCCAAACCAGACACTAAAGCGATTTCCCTCAGTGTCAGATTTACCTAGATTTTTGATGTCCATTCCCTCATAATCCAAAGCAAAACACCACCTTCCCATACCATAAAACGGACCACCACTTGGTGTTCCATCTGGCCTGAATTCATACCTCGGTAGAATCACCAGGGTATGTTCGGTTGTTTTTTCCGTGGGATTGGCAGTAAAATACGCGTTAATTTCCGCCTGTACATTACCTGCACCTCCAGAATAGGAATAATCACTCTTAGGCTTTGTCCCCCTGATGGTGATAATTTTCACACGATTAATAGCCAAATCAGCAAACATACCGAAGGTTTTGTTTGGGTAACCATTACGGAGCATTTCCTCCTTCATGTAATTCTGCGTCCATAACATCAGCTCACTCAAGCGCCTTTCGTAAGCAGGAAGTGTATCCAGATCGTTGGGAACAAAATAAACCAGGTTTAGATTTCTGGCTTGCGAACTGGTATACACCGTATCAGTGGTTAATTTTAGATCCGTTAAACCAGTTGCGACTTCCGATTTTTTACACGCAACAAAGCTGGTTGCCAGGACTAGGCAAAGTGTTAGAATTTTGGTTCTCATAAAGTTGTTTTAGGGATGATTGATTATTTATATCCTTTAAATATAATGATTTATAGCATATTTTTAATTTTTAACATCTTCATGAAATTCCATGGAAATTCTTTCAAGTTCTTTTTCTTTACAGGAGTTCCTTCTTTAACGTTTAACAATTTATCTTTTCCAATGATATTTCCTTTAAACTGATTTCCGGTCCAGGTTAAAGCCTCGTATTGCTTTGCTGACTTATTAAATATCCCTTGCGATCGTCCCTGATATTCAAAAATATTATCTTCGAAAACCACATTTTTAGGAACACCGTGTTCAATATCTACCAATTCCATTTTGACAGAATCCAGACCACTGTTATAGAAAATATTATTGCTGATTTTAGTATCATCAGTCACTAAGGCAAAATTGAAGAGACGTTTGCGTTTATTGCCATCATTGATGCTCAGGTTGTTTCGGATGATGCTATTGGTAGTCATTCTGCTTTTTGAATTGATTGCATCTGAAATCACCAGCATAAATCCTCCGTCATTGTCGTGACTATAGTTGTTCTGGATAATGGTGTTATTACAATTTCCATCAATATCAAATGATTGTCCGTCGTTAGACCAATCCAGATTTTTAGTAAAGGCGACTTCATTGTATTGAATTACCGTGTTGTCGCTGCTGTGTGGCCAGATACCAACCGCATTGTCTTTGGCCCGGGTTCGGATATGAAACAGTTGATTATGCTCCACCAATGAACCATCAAAGGCTTTAATCACAATACCATCTCCACCAATATCCTCCAGCGTACAACCTCGAATGATCAGGTTCTTATTCGGAAACCAGTTGTTACGAAAGCCGAAAGTTCCATTTCCACGAATCCCGTTTCGATCTACTTTAACCACTTTACAGTTTTCAATCAACAGGTTTTCGATATTACTAGGCGTCGGTCCCTGACAATCCCAGAAAATACCATTTCCTTCGTTACTACCTTTTTTATTGTCGCCGTTTATATCATGTACATACAGGTTACTCAGACGGATATTGGTAATTGTACCGATATTTTCAGAAAGAATACGGACCCCTGTTGGGCCCGTATTCTGTTCTTTCACTGAAGCATCATAATTAGAAATGTCAAAATTCTCCAATGCGATATGGCTATTGTTCTTTAACAGTACCGCATCTTTAAACTGACCTTCAGCAGCAATAACCGGAAGTTCTCCCTTTCCATAAGCAGAGAAAATAATCGGACTTTCATTTGTTCCGGAACCCTTGGGAAGCAATTGCCCAATCCATTTACCACCTCTCTTAAAAGAAACACGATCCCCCGCCTTAAATATCTGTGCGTTCACCTTACTAAGTGACTTCCATGCATTTCTTTCAGAAGTACCAGAGTCCTTATCATCTCCATCTTTACTATCGATATAATAGCACATTGCTGCAATCGTTTTCTTTCCTTGTCCGAAGGTCTCTGTTGTCATTCCAAAACTGATCAGGAATAAGAACGCACATAAAATTGGCTGCTGCTTTAACATATTCTTTTTTAAAATTTAGAGGTTTCCAGGAGGATTAATTCCATCCTGGATTTTGTTTTAAGTTAGGGTTCATTTCAATTTCTGTTTGCGGAATTGGCCAGGTATTGATATAATCCCCTTTCCACACATATGGGACAGTGATGCCACCCCATGCCTGATTTACACCTGCGGATGCAGTAAAGACTTTATCTCTTAAAGTTCCCCAACGCAATTCATCAAAATAATTAACACCTTCACCTGCCAGCTCTATTCTACGTTCATTGCGAATACGATCTCTCAAATCAAGTTGTCCAGTTACCGTAGTTGCTGCAGATGAATTTAGTAAGGCGACCCCTGCTCTTGCTCTTACTTCATTCACTTTGTTTGTTGCTTCGCCAATTTGCTGTAACTCATTTAATGCTTCCGCCCACATTAACAATACATCCCCATATCTAATTATTGGGTGATCAATTGCACCGTATTGGCGATTGATAATCTCTGAAGAGCCTTCATAGACAAACTTACGGTGTAGGTAGAATAATTCATTTCTGGAATCAGAAAACAAATCCAGCACTGGGGGTTGCTCATTGTTTGCCGGCCATCGCATGGTATAGACCTGGTCTGTCCCGAACTGAGGGCGCCCCAGATAAGTTGAATAAGGTACAATTACAGAGGCATTTAAACGGGGATCTCTATTACTATATGCCAGTTTAATCCGCTCTTCATTGCCTGTTGGCAGATAAAGTGACATATCCAGTCCCTTATTAGCAAATGTAGTCAGCTCTGCTGGACTCAGGTTATTTCTTAGAAAAAATACCTCTCTCTTTTTCGCAGGCATAGCATTGTATCCAGGAATCACCTCATCCCAGTTAAATTTACTACCATCAACCTTTTCGTATAAATCAACTAAAGATGGTGAAATATAATAGCTGTTCCAGGCAGAACCAAAAGAAGACCTGCTCCCCAAATACCACTGTGTAGTAGAGCCAGACCCATCTATTGCAATGTTCTGCATAGAAAAAATCATCTCATCGGATTGCTCGTTTGCCTCCTTAAATAAGGCTTTATAACCTCCAGTGAATAAACTATATCCTGCTTCTTTGACTTTACTAAAATCGGTTGCTGCTTCTGTCCACTTTTTCTGGTACAAATACACCTTACCTCGTAAGGCATAAGCTGCTCCTTTAGTTACATGGCCATACTGACTTGCACCTTTAGCGTATTTAGCTGGTAAATTCGGTTCATTAATTGCTTCCGTAAGATCCTTCAATATGACCTCCCAAACCTTCTCTTCACTTTCTCTTCCAAGCGTCAGGTCTTTAATCTCTACAGGCTTCAGGTAAACTGGAACACCTTTAAATAACTGATTTAGTCTGAAATAAAAATAAGCCCTCAGAAACTTACATTCGGCAATGTATCTGGCTTTCTTTTCCGGGGTTGAAGGAGATTTTACCCCAATATTCTCAATCGCATCATTGGCACGATGTACCCCTTCATACAATTCTTTCCAGGTATTACTAAATCGACCACTGGAAGGTGTAGCAGTTCCTCCTGTCATATCATTACCTCCACGATACATGGAAGTAAAACCTAAAGCATCCATTTGGTACAGCTCTCTTTCAGAACTGCCACCATTTTGAATACCTAACCTCAAAGCCTGATAAACACCAGTTACCCCAAGATCAGTTAGGTTGTCTGTAGACCACATGTCTGCAGAACTCACCGATTTATAAGGTTTGGTATCCAGTAAATCTTTTTTACAACTGCTGATGCTCAATCCAGCGATCAGCAACATCATTATTTTTTTATGAGTTAATTGTTTCATTGTCGTTTCTTTTAAAATGTAGCGGTTAAACCTGCAGCGAATTGTTTCATGGTAGGGTACGAAAGATTGATCCCCACTTCTGGATCAAGACCCGGGTAATTTGTAATCATGAATACATTTTCTCCGGTTAAAAACACCCTCAATCTGCTCAATCCAACTTTTTTAACTAATCCTTCAGAGAAAGAATAACCCAATTGAACATTCTTCAATTTCAGGTAAGACGCATCATAAAGCCAGAAATCACTTGCAATATTGGTTTGGTTGTCTGACGATCCCCATTTCAATCTTGGCAAACTAGCTGTCAGGTTATTTGCAGGATCATTAGGATTCGTATCATTGTAATAATAATGGTCGTTGGCAATTCTAGTTCCAATCGCATTACCCAAATTGGTACGTGTGCTATTAATACCGGATTGATTGTATAAATACTGCATGCCCGTACTTGCCGCCCAGATCATAGAAAAATCAAAATTCTTCCACTCTGCAGCCAGAGTTAAACCAAAAGTATATTTTGGTGTAGTAGAAGCTTTAGTAAATTGCTTATCAAAATTGTTTCCATAAGTACCATCACCATTTGCATCAGCATAAATCAGATCACCATAATAAAGCTGTCCTTTGCCCACATTGCCAACCGGTTGAAATTTGTAGCCTGCAGCCATCATTGCTTTTACCCAATCCATATCTGCAGTAGTTCTGATCATCCCATCTTTAGGCCCGCCATTGATATTCAATGAGCCATCGGTATTTTTGTAAGTGCCATTTCCTTTATAGGTATTTAACAGGTAATATTCACTGGCCATGTGACCTTCAAGGACACGGGTATTATCGCCAGAAGCCACTTGTCCAAGGTTAGAAGTATACACCGTGTTTCCATTTGCATCTGTTGTAAAACCTTCTTTTAATTTCCCTCTATATTTGGTGACACGGTTAAAGTTATAAGCGAAATTACCCCCGATAGAAAAGTCAATTTCCCCAATTTTATCTCTCCAGCCTAAAGCCACTTCAATTCCTTTATTGCTCATTGAGGCCGTATTTTGGGTAGGTGCACCAGCTGTACCTGCAGTTAATGGAATTGGAGGACTTGTTAAGATATGGTCTGTTTTTTTCTCATAAACATCCAATACCAAATTCAATCTTCCCTTCAATGTAGTTAGGTCTAATCCAAGATTTGAGATCGTGGTAGATTCCCATACCAGGGAATTATTTCCAAATTTCGTAACTGCCAGACCTGTATTGGAAGCATTATTAAAAGAATAATTTACTTTATCATAATTTGCCAGGTAGTCATAATTACCTTTATCATCATCTGTACTCATGATGTTATTACCAACTTTACCCCAGGAAGCACGGAACTTTAAATTTTGAATCTGATCGGCAAAGCTTTTCATAAAGCTTTCTTCAGAAATTCTCCATCCGGCTGAAAAGGAAGGATAAACTCCATATCTACTTTCGGTTGCAAATTTTGAAGAGCCATCATAACGCAATACTGCTTCGAAAAGGTATTTCGATTTATAAGCATAATTCACACGACCAAACCAGGAACGCATTGCACGATCATACTCCTGCCCGCTTGCGGTATTGGCAAGATCTGAAGCAGAACCTAAAGTGGTATTTCCATAATCAATCAAACCTCTCTTAGAAGCCCTCATATCATAGAAGTTATAATAAAACTGGTTGTAACCAGCCAAAGCATTTAAATCATGATCGCCAATAGTGGTGTGATAACGCAAAATATTGTCGAAAGTAAGGGTATAAGCCTTGTTAAATTCATAGCTGGTACTCAGTTCAGAGCCTGGAAACAATGGCGTTTTTAACGTGTTAGTAGAAAAATCCCATCTTTCGATTGGCAAGGCAAATGTACTTTGTTCACGGTAACGATCCTGGTAATTTACTCTGGACTCCAGCGTTAATCCTTTGTAAAGATTAAAGATGGCATATAAGGTAGAATTGATACGTGTTTCTTTATCCTTCCCGCCCGTTCCATTCAGGTATGTTAATATATTATTATTGGTCACCGGTTCTTCTATCGCAGGCGCAAAACCATATTTACCATCATAAAAAGGATAGATCCCAGGGGTAGTCTGCCATAAAAAGTTAAAAGCATTTGTCGTATTTGCTTTTCCCGCAGACTGGGTAGTGATAAAAGTTTGCGTACCTAAAGTTAGGACTTTATTGATCTTAGATTCTATGTTTGCACGAAAATTATATCGCTCCAACCCTGTATTTGCCATGATTCCGGCATTCCCAAGGTAACCAGCTGAAACATTATAGGTAACCTTATCTGTTCCGCCCGTTACTGCCACATTGTGGTTTTGAACAATTTCATTCTTTGAAAAAATCCAGTCTGCCCAGTTCGTATTTGGATAGGCGATATAGTTAGGCACACCACTTGCGCTCAAACCATTTGGGTTCTTATTTGCTTCATCCCATTTTGCAATCGAAGCTGCAGAATAAATATCGGAAATCCCCATATTTCTGCTACTCTCGTTAGTAAGTTGCATAAACCTGGAATAGTCGGAGATAAAATCTGGTAAGCGACTCGGTCTTGCGAAAGAAACCAGACCGGAATAGGTGGCATTATTTCTTCCCAAAGCACCTTTTTTAGTCGTAATTAAGATTACCCCATTTCCAGACAATGATCCATAGATCGCACCAGAAGCTGCGTCTTTCAATATAGAGATACTCTCTATATCTGTCGGATTTACTGCATCCATAGAACCGATGATCCCATCAATCACAACTAAGGGATTGTTGTTGTTTAACGTTCCAGTACCGCGAATGCGGATTGTTGCACCATCTGAGCCTGGTTTACCACTGCCCTGCTGCACGGAGACACCAGCCGCTAGCCCAGCCAACGCAGAAGATACATTCGTTATTGGTCTGGCTTCAATCTCCTTATTGCTGATCATCGCCACCGAACCCGTCAGATTTGCTTTCTTTTGAGTGCCATATCCAACCACGACGATTTCCTCCAATCCTTTAGCGTCTGGCTCTAAGGTCACCGTAATATTATTTTTATCGGCTACATTGATTTCCTGACTTTGATAACCAATATTACTGATCAATAGCGTTTGGCTATTCCCTTTTAGTGTAATCTTAAAGAATCCCTTTTCATTGGTTGACGTTCCGTTACCTGGTACACCTTTTTCAGTAATCCCGGCACCCGGTAAGGGGCCGTCCTTTTCCTTTACCGTTCCCGTGATCACTCTTGTCTGTGCATTAACTATACCTGGCAACAGATACAAGAGCAGCACACTAATAATAGTTAATATTTTTTTCATAAATCTGGTTTGTATTTGGTTTGTATTATTTTCTTTGTAAAGTCTTAAGCAATTGCATTGCGGTGGACCTTTAGATGGCTGGAATTAGCCATTCGGAGAAATGCTGATGGCTTCTTAAAAAAAGCCGGAAGTTTTAGTTGAATTTTACTCATACAATTTCGTTTAAGTTTTAGCTAGCTGTGTACAGCTGCCTACTATTTTGGTTAATTGTAAAGTTGAATTCTATCCTTCAAAATAAGGGGTGAATTTTGATTGTAAATAGGGTGAATATTGATTTTTGAATACGTAATTTATAGCATACACCAGTTTTCTGGCGGATTGAGGTAGAGCGCTACATAATAAAAGGGGAATGATAAAGCAGCTGTTTTTTTTAGCCATAGCAATGGCAATTCATTTTGGGATAAAGGCGCAGGAACTTAGCTTCAGTCATCTAAAGACGGAAAATGGTTTATCCCAAAATTCAATTTTTGCAATAACAAGAGACAGTCGGGGTTTCATGTGGTTTGGATCCCGATTCGGATTAAATCGTTATGATGGCAATCATTTCCGATTATATAAAAGTAATTCTAAAGACTCCAATAGTCTTTCAGATGATTATATTACTTCGCTATTTAGCGACTCCCAGGGGGAACTTTGGATAGGGACCTCCAATGGCCTCAATAAGTTTAATCCTAAAAAAAACACTTTTGATAGATTTTACCTGAGTTTAGTTCGGAACGAATACAATACGATCAGTTGTATTTATGAAGATCATAAAAAAAACCTATGGGTAGGAACTAAGAATGGACTTTATTTATTAACGGATAGGCAAGCCAATCGGTTTAGTTTCGGTACCGCACTGGGACTACTAAACCCAATTGCAAAGGCAGAAATACAAAGTATTTATGAAGATCATCTTGGGGTATTATGGGTTGGGACAAATAAGGGGCTTATCTGTTTCCGTATTGATCAACGCAAAATTAGGAATTTGCAAATGTTCAGTCATGCTGAAGCAAAAAATAATAGTTTAAGTGGCAATTCAATTACCGCAATAACTGAAGATCTACAAAATAACCTCTGGATTGCCACAGAAAATGGTGGAATCAATTTATTGGATCGAAACACCGGTCATTTTTCAAGGTTTCAGCATCTGGAAGGTAATACAAACAGTCTGATTCATAATGCTGTTCGGAAAATGATCAGAAACAGATCCGGAAAAATTTACATCGGCACACAAGAAGGTTTAAGTATTTTTGATCCAATAAGCCGTAAATTTAATACGCATCAACACCGGAAAGCAGAAAGTCAAAGCTTAAATCAAAACTCCATTTATAGTCTTTATGAAGATACTTATGGCTCCCTATGGATTGGCACCTACTATGGTGGCGTGAATGTAGCTTATGCAAATGGAACTCCGTTCAACATTTTACAATACAATGAAAGACTACAGGGGATTAGCCATAATGTAGTCAGTTCTATAGTTGAGGATAAAGATGAAAATTTATGGATTGGAACAGAAGGTGGCGGTTTAAACCACTTTAATAAGAAAAGCGGAAAATTCACCACTTATAAATCAAGAGCTACTCAGCCGGGGAGTATAGGATCTGATCTGATAAAGACAGTCTATAAAGATAAGGATAATAAGATATGGGTAGGCACACACGGAGGGGGGCTAAATCTTTTTAATCCTAAATCACAACAATTTAAGCGATTCCTCAGCAACGGAAACGACCTCAATACCACACGCTCAGAAATTGTTTCGCTTCTGGAAGATCATAAAGGTGCTTTTTGGATTGGAAGTCAAAGTGGTATCCGTGTCTTTCATAAAGATCATTCAGAATTAAAGCCTTATGAGGAAATTCCATCACTCCGCCAGATCAAAGATTACAATACGAAGGTTATATTTGAAGACGTACGAAAAAACATATGGATTGGTACAACAAAGGGATTATTCTTACTTCCACAAAATCGTACTAAACTCATTGCTTTTAAGCTCCCGAAAGGAAGCAATAGTGTAAATAATAATGCTAATTTTATTAACTGTATTCAACAGGATTCCCAAGGAAACATATGGATAGGCTTGTATTACGGTGGCCTAAGTAAATATGATTCTCAGCAAAAGGCATTTATTAAAACCTTCACGACCAAAGATGGCCTCGCTAACAATAATGTCGTAGGGATTCTTGAAGATGATCAAAAAATGTTGTGGATCAGTACATCAAACGGATTGTCCCGATTTAATCCTAAAAATCAGGTTTTCCAGACCTATACAACGAGTGATGGTTTAGCAGGTGATGAATTCAATTACAATTCATTTTTTAAAACTAAAAATGGAGAACTATTCTTTGGAGGATATAATGGATTAAGCACTTTTCTTCCTCAAAATATCATCAGGAATGACCATCAATCCGCATTAGTATTTACCAGACTCCGACTTTTCAATACACCGGTAAAAATTAATGGCAAAGATGGTCTTTTAAAACAAGACCTTGGTTTTACAACCAACTTATTGTTTCAGTATGATCAAAATATTTTTACAATAGAATTTGCCTTATTAAACTATATCAAGTCAGATAAGAATAAATATGCCTATAAGCTGGAAGGAATCAATTCAGAATGGATAGAGAGCAAAGTTCCTGCTGCGAACTATACAAATCTTCCATCCGGCACGTATACGCTACTTGTAAAGGGAGCAAACAATGATGGTCTATGGACGGCACCTATCAATATGAAGATAAAAATTCTTCCACCATTATGGAAAACCTGGTGGGCATACTTTATTTATACAATCTTATTAGCTGGCGTTATCTTTTTTATCACCCGTTTTTTCTTCCTCCGTGGCTTATTAAAAAAAGACGAGGAGCTGCATCATTTGAAACTAAATTTCTTTACCAATATTTCCCATGAAATCCGAACCCATCTTACGTTGATCATGGCTCCCATAGAAAAGTTAATGGATCTGCAACCTTCTGAAAGCCCAATACGAAAACAATTAGTCAATGTTAAGAGCAATGCGGACAGGTTGTTAAAACTAGTAAGTGAACTTATGGACTTCAGAAAAGCAGATACCCAAAATTTAAAGTTAAATATCGCTGAATATGACCTCATTTCTTTTGTCCAGGAAATTCATCAATCTTTCGAGGAACTTTCAGTAAAAAAGAAAATCAACTTCATATTACAGTTTAACCAGCAGCCTATTTTCGTTTATTTTGATAAGGAACAGTTAGAAAAGGTATTTTTCAACCTACTTTCCAATGCCTTTAAGTTCACACCCGAACATGGTTGTATTAAGCTGAATATCGAAACAGGGCAGGAAAAGATATTGCTGAGTATCAGTAATACCGGTAAAGGGATTGAACCTCAATATCTAGATCAGCTATTTGACAACTATTTTCAAATTAATGATCATAGTAGCCAAAATACAGGTTATGGGATTGGTCTGGCTCTTGCAAAAAACATCATTGCTTTACATCATGGAAAGATTAAGGTGACTAGCAAGCTTGCCAACACTGATGAGGCTGGATATACTGTCTTTGAATTTTGGCTACCTGCTGGAAATTCACATTTTCAACCAGCTCAACTTAAAACAAGTATAAATGTAAATGCTCCGATACGGCAAATTCAAGTTGAAGAAAACGAGGTAATGATTCCCCTTGACGAAGAAATTAAAAAGTATACGGTTCTGGTAGTCGAAGACAATCTGGAACTCCGTAACCTCCTCAAAGAATCCCTAGAAGCAAACTATCAGGTACTTTTAGCAGATAATGGCAAATCAGGATGGGAAAAAGCGATTCAGGAAATCCCTGACCTAATTATCAGTGATGTCATGATGCCAGAGATGGACGGTTTTACGCTCTGTAATCAATTGAAAACTGATGAGCGAACCAATCACATCCCTATCTTTCTACTTACGGCTAAAAGCAGCCAGACAGACCAGATCAGCGGACTGAGTCAGGGGGCAGACCTTTACCTTAGCAAACCTTTCAGCACTAAAATTCTGCAACTCCAGGTACATAACTTTTTATCTGCAAGAGAGCAGATGCGCAAAAAATACAGTCAGCAAACAATTCTGGAATTCTATACTCCGATGGCTGACCCAAAAGACGAGCAGTTTTTATCCCGCTTAACCGGAATTATTGGGTCACACATGGATCAGGAAAATTTCGGTGTAGAGTTGATGGCAGAAAAGATAGGAATGAGCCAATCCGTATTGTATAAAAAACTAAAAGCATTAACGGATTTATCAGTCAACGATTTTGCCAAGTCTATCCGTTTGAAGAAAGCAGCTGAATTGCTCATACAAAACAGGTATACTGTTTATGAAGTAGGATATATGGTGGGATTTTCCGACCGTAAGTATTTCAGCAGGGAGTTTAAGAAACAATTTTCTAAAACTCCTTCTGAATATATTGAGGCGACTAAAAAAGCTGTTCATGATGAACCAACTCCTTCCGAAAACAAATCATCTAGCCATTAGGACAGTTTTTGCAGCGCTTTCCTCTCAGATATTTCTCACAGCAGACCTTTTTCTTTTTGTCCTTTTTATCTTGTTTATCGCCTTTTTTCTTGTTTTTTCCCTTCTTTGACATCCCCCTTGGTTTTATCTGATAACAAAAAAAGCACATGCGATGTTTTAACATCCGCATGTGCTTTATTAATTTATTTTAAGCTAATCTTTTCTGATTATCCTTCTGTATAAACGATCTGACCAACGTTTTTGTCGATCTGCCATCTTCCTGTACCTTCTTCGCCTATTACATCAAATAATTCTACAGCACGTCTTGCTTTAAATTCTTCTTCACGTTGTTCTTTGAAGAACCAGTTTAAGAACTCTAAGGTCACATAATCATGTTCTTTATGGCAACGTGCGGCAATGTTTTTAATCGATTGCGTTACGCTAATTTCCTGCTCTAATGCTTCTTCAAACACTTCACGGAAAGAGTTATATTCTAACTTGATATTGGTTACTTCAGGTGAAACTGCCATGCCACCCATATCAAGAACGTACTTGTAAAATTTAAGCTGGTGCATTCTTTCTTCTTCAGCTTGTTTAAAGAAATAATCCGCTGAATTGTCATATCCATTGCGGGCACACCATGATGCCATAGAAAGATAGATTGAAGAGGAAAGAGCTTCTTTTTTAATCTGTTGGTTTAAAAGTGCCTCCACATCTGTAGAGATAGAACTTTTTACGCGCATGATATCTTTCATAATATTGTAGATTTAATTCCTATTGTTGATAACAAAAATAAGGCTAAATATGGACAATACTGCATTTAAAGGCAATATGGAAAGATTCTAATTCTAATTAGATCAGGCAGGTAGCCTAAAAAGACGGTCTTGAATGATGTGGTTTAGTTCCAGCATCACGAATGCTCCTTGTAAAAGTTCCTTTAAAGCAATAATTTCGATTAAGGACAGTACATAACAATGGTCGCAAGCACAAATGAAGATAATTTCCACATCTGCAGATTTATCGCTGGTCAACAGAATATGCTCAATGTCAATCGCGTAAACTGCCTTTTGTAATTTTAAAAGATTACGGTAATCAAAACGGGCAAGTTTTCCGGCAAAATCTACATACCAGCAGTATTCACTGTCTGATTGATAGATGGAACCTTTAGTTGTACTAAATACTTCTTCAAAATGGATTGGAGATGCGATAGCTGTCTTCTGCATGTATTGAACCGTGTTGATATACAAAGGTTGCTATTATTTAGATTTAATCCAAATGAATATTAAAAAAAATAAAACTCCCGATTCAAAAAAATCTACCCAATTGTCCTAAAGTTCAGCGCATTTGTCAAAGCCCTCTTTTTTAAGTATTAAGCCCTGAACTCCCTCTCAAATCCTAATTGAATCGCTATCTCTCTCGTCTTCAAATTGTAATCTCAATTCAATAATTTAAAATCCAGTTTTCTATAATTAGAATTATTTCTACATTTGTACCTGAGAGCGTTAATTTAAACGGGGGTAAGTCGGAGGACTTGCTCCCGTTTTCCTTTTTAGGGCATTTCTAAACGAAAAAATCCCCGCCGAAGCAGGGATTTCATTCAAGAGCGTGATCATTATGATCAAATATTATGGTTTATCCCACCATACTCTGGAAGTCAATAAATCACCTCCAGGAATCGCAGATACCGCAGCATTGTAATTTACAGTGTTGGAAGCCGCTTCAGTTACCGGGTAAGGGAAACGTCTAGGAATCGTCCCATTTGTGGCATTACCAGGATAAACTACCGGCGTCAACACCGGAAATCCAGTTCTTCTCCAGTTTGCCCAGGACTCATAAAAATCAAGCTTTGTGTTATTCAACACCCAATATTGAGTATTGATCTGCTGTAAACCAATTGCGGCATTATAAGGATTTGCATCTGCATAAGCACTCGCTACAGTTTCGGTGATTGCTGCTGCCCCATCATATTGTTTCAGGTAAGTAATCCCTGCCACTAGTCCTTTTCGATAATGGTCTGCAGCACTTCCTCCAATTCCAAACCGTTGTGCCGCATCTGCTAATAGCAATTCTGATTCTGCATAGGTCAATACGAATGTCGGACCGTTTTTCTTGATCAATGCCGGACTTGGCGAAGAATAAGCAGTAAAAGTGGTAAAAGAAGGATCCAGAGTGATACCTAAACCAGCAGTCGTACTTTGATCCTTACCATTAGGCATCCCTTTTTGCACCGCAGGATTTGCATCTGCAGCTGGATTTTGGTCCTTTGATTCCTTGCTTACAAATAAATTCGTTGTTGCAATTGCTCCTAAACGTGGATCATTATTTGACTTTAAATAATCTATAAATGTTTTTGACCATTTGATATAGAATTGTTCTTGCCCACCATCACCTGCCAAGACCTGGCTATTTCTATTCATTGTGGTTCTTCCTCCACTTAAATCTCCCATGATGAATGCGTTGTCATCATTATTCAGCATGGTTTTTCCAATTACCTGCGTTACATAGGTTTGTGCTGTCGCAGGATCTACTTTACTTAAACGCATGGCCATTCTCAGGATTAAGGTATTGCCAAAGCGTTTCCATTTCTCAGGATCACCACTGTAGAATACATCTGATGTTGGCTTATCCCCTGCCGGATCTAATGCAGCTACCGCTTCCGTTACCTCTTTCAGCATGTCCATATAAATGTCCTTTTGCTTATCATAAACCGGAGTGTAGTTCTTTTCCAAAAAGCCTAATCCAGCTTGAGAATAAGGAACATCACCATAAAGATCGGTGATACGTTGAAAGATTAAGGCCCTCATGATTCTAGAAATCTGATATAAGTTTTTATACTGAGGTTTTCCTTTGGTATTAGCGAGTAAATCAACCACCAACCTCACCTGCTCCGGGTAAGCACCATCTCCGCTGGTAATGGTATTTGCGGAAAAGCCCCAATAAGCAGCCGTGTAGCCAGGATTTAAATTGTATTTATCTCCAGCCCAATAATTGATCACAGAAGACAATCCTTGCATCATGGTGGAGCAATAAATCAGGTTAGCTCTCCAAGTATCATAGCCAAGATCCACACTCCCTGAATAGCCAAGCTGCGTGCTGGTCAATACAAAGTTAGGGTTAAAATCTTTAGGGTTATAAGTAGAGGGATCAGTATTGATTTCGTTGTAATCTTTTCTGCAACTTGAGGCAAACACTAGGCAGATAACTGCCACGGTGCTATATTTAAATATCTTTTTCATCAGAATCTTTTTTTATATCGTTCATGAAACCTGGCCAATTGGGTTAGGTTCCATATAGAATTTTGTTATTTGTAAGCTAATTTTAGAATTTCACACTCAGGTTAAAACCATAAGTTCTACTTGCTGGTACACCTCCTAATTCTAATCCTTTCGCATTATTGGTATAATCAGATTCAGGATCTATATTGTCCGTTTTTTTGCTGATGTAAAATAAGTTACGGCCAACAAAACTCAATGTTGCCCCCTTAACTACGTTGTTGAACATTTTTCCAGGAAAAGTATAACCTAACATCACCTGACGGAATTTGATAAAGTCCGCACTTTGAACAAAAAGACTTGATACATTATCCGCCAGAGTGGTATAGTAGGTATCCGCAACGTCACCCATTGCCTCACGATTTGGTAAAGTTCCTTTATGTAGTCCTAATGTATAAGCATAAGAATCTGTTGCTGAATAGATTTTCCCTCCAAATTTACCGTCAATCATGAAGGAGAAATTGAATGCTTTATAAGTAAATTCGTTATTCCAGCCACCCACATATTTGGCATAGGCGCTGCCATAAGCTTTCAGTTCCCCTCTTGCAGGGATACCGTTACTGCCTAAAACTACATTACCATTGGCATCACGTTTATAATCAAAAGCCATAATCTGACCAAAAGGTTTTCCAACAATTTGCTGTGTAAATGCACTACCTGTACGGGAAGTTGCACCAGGTAGAGTCAACTGTCCTGGCGCCAAAGAAACAACTTCGTTGTCGTTGATCGATCCATTAACAGTAGTAGTCCAGCGGAAGTTCTTTGTTTGTACAGGAATACCACTGATTAAAGCCTCAATACCTCTATTTCTTAATTCTCCAATGTTCAAAATTGCTCCTCCATAACCTGATGTTAATGAAGCAGGAGCTTGTACGATTTCATCTTTAGATGTTTTCGTGTACCAGGTAAAGTCTATATTTAAGCGATTGTTAAACATTCTAACATCTGTACCAATCTCAAATTCAGAAGCAATAGAGGCCTTTAAACTTTCATTCGGAACATAAAGATTAGAAATCAAACCTAAAGGACGTCCATTCAATGTTGCATTGTTAAAACTATAAGCCAATTGGGTCTGATATGGATCTGTTGCCTGGCCTACCTGAGCAAAACCAACGCGAAGCTTACCAAAACTTAACCAATCATTCTTTACAAATTCAGAAAATACAAATGAACCGTTTACTGAAGGATAAAGTGCATTTAAAGCATTGTCTTTACCTGGTGTAGCCAGAGTAGAGAACCAGTCGTTACGTATTGATCCGCTTAAATAAAGGAAGTTTTTATAACTCAAATCTAATGTTGCATAAATAGAGGCAACCTCAGATTCACTAGGTCTGTAAGTTGGGGCTAAATTTATTTTGGCGTTATTAATCACATATTTAAAAGGGATAATGAAATCATTTCCATTCAAAATAAATTGCTCCGATTTTGTTCTTCTGTAGCTACCACCAATATTGGGAGTAATGGTAAAATCATCAATCTCAAAAGATTTACCTGTTAATACATCCACGTTGATATCTGAAAATTTAGTTGTAGACTCTTGGATGGATCCATTTGGTCGATAAGCAGTTCCAGTAGGTACTACTGAAGTATAACGGTCTGTATAGGCATCACGACCCGCACGTCCCTGAAGGAAAGCACCATTCTCAAAGTTGTATCGAAGGCTCACAGAAGACAATAAACGTTCTCTTTTTGTATTGTTGATGAATTTTTCTGCCGCAAAATATGGGTTAGTTGCAAATGCATTCGCTGCATAGGCAAACTCAGTTCCATTGTCATTCACTGCTCTTTTTAAAGTTCGTACATCTAAACTAGTTGGCAATAAGGTCACATTGTAACTCGCATTACCGGCTCCATCACTTAAGAATGGGCGGTTTTTAGCTTGTTCAAGGATATAATTTGCTCTTGCATCTATTGTCAGGTGTTTAGTGATATTATAATTCCCGTTTAGATTAAAAGATTGTCTATTTAAACCTGATCCTGGTGTAATCGCTCTATTGGTCAGATCACTGGCCGAAAAACGAATCGATCCACCTTCAAAGCTTTTATTAAAGGCCAGGGTATTGGTCGCTGTTGATCCTGTTCTGTAAAAATTATTAATGTTATTTTTTTGTGCAACATAAGGTCGCGAAACGCCATCAAACTGAATGACACTACTCCCATCTAGCTTAGCACCCCAACTTGATTGTCCAGCCTGAAAAGCTTCTGCAGCAGTGGTCGGTTTTTTACCATCAGGACCATTTCCATAAACATACTGCCAGTCTGTTTGGTCAATGACTGTTTCTAATACATAATTAGAGTTGAATTCAATAGAGTTTCCTTTACCACTTTTTGTGGTAATCAGAATAACCCCAGCTTTACCTCTTGAACCATAAAGCGCCGAAGCAGCAGCACCTTTCAGCACAGAGATGTTTTCAATATCATCCGGGTTCAGGTTTCCGATTGCATCTCCTAAATCAGGAACGTTATCATATTGGTTACCTGGTGCACTGTTTGGCTTATTTTCCATGGGAATACCATTCACTACATATAAAGGCTGATTGGTTTGAGAAATACTCGATACCCCACGGATAATCACATTAGAAGAGGCACCAACACCACCTGCTATAGAATTTACGTTTAATCCGGCAACTTTACCAACCAATGAGTTGATCACGTTATTTTCTCTTGCCTGAGTTAATTCATCTCCCTTTACCTCAGTTACGGCATAACCAATGGCTCTTTTTTCTTTTTTAATCCCCAGTGCAGTAACCACTACCTCACTCAGTGATTTTGAATCTTCATCCAGAAGTATGTTTAAGGAAGAAGGGTTTGTAATCGTTACTTGCTTAGTCATATAACCTAAGTAACTCACTACTAAGACATCACCTATATTTGCATCGATCACAAACTGGCCACTTGAATTGGTACTTGCACCGGTTTGTGTTCCTTTCAATAAAACACTTACACCAACTAAAGGCTGACCTGTCGCATCTCTCACCACCCCATTAATCTTAATTCGATTGTTGTTGGCAGCCGTAGACATGCTCAGGTTTGGCATACTTGCAAAACTCTCTGCAACTCCCACATAATTTCCAACCAAACGGAATTCCAACTGAGTTTTTTCACGAAGTTTCGCTAAAACAGCAGCCAATTGTTCATTCTTAAAATTAAGGGTAAGATTTGGTAGGCTACCTAGGACTTCTTCGTCATATACAAAGGTTACATTTGCCTGCTGTTCAATCTTTTTAAAGATTTGTTTAACACTTGCTTTTACCACTTTAAAGCTCATTTCCTGCGCTTTTGTAGAGTTAGCCATTAATAGTGTGGAAAAACACACCTGTATGCCAATAATAATTGTAGAAATGCGCATGCATTTTCGGAGTATAGGCAACACTTTGCCGTAAAAATTTATCATATTTGTTTTGGTTTAATTTTTTAGACTACAGCCTACTGTCTATGGGTCTCAAGCATGTATACAGTGGCTACCTTATTCCGGGAGCACAATCATGCTCCCGGTTTTTCCTTTCTTAGCTACTAAGCAGGAATATCTTAATTAATGGTTATCCGATCATTGGCAATATGATATTTGAAATGTTTGGTGAATCCTAGTATATACATGATTTCTGATAAGTGTTGATCTCCCAGGGTAATAGATATTCTTTCCTCATAAAGAGATGGGTCTTCAGCAACTATTTTGACTTTATATTTTTTCTCTAAAACACGGAATACATTACCCAATGTTTCCTGCTCAAAAACAAGTTTACTGTTGCACCAATCATTTACAGCGATCTCTGGGGCTTTGGCTTTGATGAGGTGGTTTTGAATATCGCTCAATACTACTTGTTGCTTAGGGAGTAGCATAACGGTCTCTTTTTCCTGAGGACCTTTCATAGTGATACCTACCTTCCCGGTAACCACACTTACTTTAGTACTCCCTTCTTTTTTATAAGCCCGTACATCAAATGATGTCCCTAAAACCACGACATTCAAACTGTTTGTTTTTACAATAAACGGCTGACTTTTTTGATGTTTTACTTCAAAAAAAGCACGACCATCAATCAGTTCAACTGTACGGTTCGCTTTATTAAACTGTTTAGGATACTTAAATACAGATCCGGAGCTTAACCATACTTTAGAACCATCCGGCAATAGAAGCTCCATAATTTTATTCCCTGGAACATTCACCATTTTTCCATTGGCCAGGTCAAACTTATCAATGGCAAACTGCCAGCCAAAAAACACCAGTGCCAGAACCGCAGCAGCTGAAGTTATTCTAAACATCAAACTTCTACTGAAATGACGTTTCTTATGTGGAGCCTCTTCTATTGGCATTGTATTTAAGAATCCTTTACTTTTCAGATTTTCAAAAATTCGTTCTTTCACTTCTTCTTCGCTCTCCGGCATTTTAGTATCTACTTTTTCCAGCCATCCCTGATCAACGGCATCATACCATTGATTAAGCTGTGCTTTTTCCTCAGCACTAGCTTCTCCAGCGAGATATTTTTGTGCCAATCGTTTCAGTTCGTTTCTATTCATCTGAATTTAATAACCCTTATTTACTCTATAGAGTCTGCTGGAAACAAAACACCCTTAGTCAAAAAAAAATAAATTTTCGGAAAGCGAAGCTATTCGTGTACGGACAAAACATACCAAGCTCATTTAGATGATGATAAGCACAGTAAAAAGTATTACCTGAAGAATATAAGATGGTCCTATGAGAACAATGTCATTGTGTACAAAATGATAAGGAAATGAAGTACATCGCCAACATTCGAGCGAATAATACGAAGGGCTTTAGTGAGGTGAGCTTCTGCTGTTTTTTGAGAAATATTCAACTGAGCAGCAACTTCGGCAAGAGACTGATCCTGCAATTTATTGTATTGAAATACAAGGCGGCATTTTTCAGGTAACTTATTCGACAAGTCCGTGATGATTTCTAAAAGTATCTTATGGTCGATATCAATTTCAGAAGTTGCGTTCGCTGTTAAAAGGCCTACAATATTTTCTTCTTGCTTCGACCGCTTTTCTTTAGAAAGATGACGAAAAACCGCGTAACGGGTCATTGCGGCAAGGTAAGATGGAATACATACCATATTTAAACCTTCTCTTTTTTTCCAGATCATCAGAAAAACATCCTGAACAATTCCTTCAGCCGCTTCCTGGTCTTTTAAAAGCTTATGTGCTATGTAATAGAGTTTATCCCAATACCGATTGTAAATTTCAGTAAATGCCTGCTCATCACCTTTTCTAAGGCGCAACATAAGTCCATCGTCCAGAGTTACGTGGTTAGCGTTCACAGTTTGGTTAGTAATTTGGTTAGTCGTTCAAAAACGAATCTAGCATAAAAATAACAAAAAGTGTATTCAAAAAATAAATAATTTGTGATGTGTATAATAATTTACAGCTAACGTATTCATTTTTTATCTTCAATCAATTAAATCGCGGATTTCCACCGCGATTTAATGAAATTATTATAGTTTTCCTCCTTCCTTCAGCTCTTCAGTCCCTTTTTTAAAAACCTGATCGTTAACACCTAAGTCACCGAAAACTTCCATTAATGGGCCCTTACGCGTCCCAATGGCCACTGGAATACGCTTAATTAGCCCATCTGCAACTTTAACGATAAATACTCCTGATTGTGCTTGGACCACTGCTGATGCTGGCAACCAAAATGTCGCTTCCGGCCTGCGCATATCCAGATTGACCTGAGCATATTCGCCACCCCCTAACTGCCCATCTTGATTGAATACATCAAATTCTGCGGTTACAGATCTCAGTTTTTGTTGTAAAAAAGCAGCATTTCTAGATAATGAAGCATAAAATACCTTACCTGGTAAAGCGCTCACGGTAAAAGAAACCTTGGTATCTTTTGAAATCGCCCGACTGTGTTTCTCTGGAATAGCGACTGTCAACCTCAAACGATTATTTTGAACAATTGAAAATAAAGGAGTCGTGCTGTTCTCTCCTACCAAGGCACCCACAGAAACATTTTTTTCCATAACTGTACCATCAAAAGGGGCTCTGAGTGTCAAATATTGTTGCAATTGATCAGATACCCGCGTATTAGACCTGATTGCTGCATAAGCCGCACTGTCGCTTCTCAATTTACTCCAGGCCTTATCTAATTCAATAGCTGCCACGGCACCAGATTTACCTGCAGCCTTTTTTAAGCGTTCGTAACTTTGCCTACTGTATAAATAATCTTCGTAGGATTTTCGTTCATCGGACTTTGCAGACTGATAACGCTGGGCAATTTCCGGAGCTTCCAACACCGCTATTAGTTCTCCCTTTTTTACTTTAGTTCCTCTGTCTACATAGATTTTCTTCACAAATCCTTTAACTTTTGGATACACCAGTACTTCTTCATAAGGCTTCAATTCTCCAGGTAGTGAAAGCTGATAAACAGGTTGATCCAGAATAGGGTTGACAAACTCTGATCCTTTTACTAGGTTTCCAGCATCAGTCCCATCTTTTGTCCTGGCAATTTTATCAGTTACACCGCCTGCAGCAGTCTTTTCTTTGCTTTCCGACTCTTCGGAAGCACATCCTGCCATCACCATCGGAATGAATAGTAACAAGGCATATTTATAATTTTTCAACAAAATACTTTTCATTGGATTATGTTTATTTTTCAATATTTATAAAACTTTCCTATGCGCATCAATTGTCAAGATATACTTAGGATCATTTTATTTTTAAGGATTATATACAAGTATTTAATACATTTTTATTCATTGGATCATCCGGATCTAGGCTGAGACTATCGGTGTTTTTATTTTTCATTACCCATACAAAAAGCTGTGGTAAAACCAGCAATGCCGTAAGTGTAGATAAGATCAGACCACCAATCACGGCCTGTCCTAATGGCGCAATTTGTTCTCCACCCTCTCCCATACCAATGGCCATTGGTACCATTCCGGCAATCATCGCCATCGTAGTCATTATGATTGGCCGTAAACGGGAAGAGGCAGCCAATAATGCAGCCTGTTTGGCAGTCATCCCCAGCTTAAGTCGGTTCACTTCTGCCTGATTGATCATCAACACAGCATTGGATACCGATACCCCCACAGACATAATAATCCCCATATAAGATTGCAGATTAAGCGTGCTCCCAGAAACCAATAACATCAGTAAACTACCACCAATCACCGCAGGAACTACTGTCAGAATCAACCCAGACAAAGCAAAAGACTGATAATAAGCTGTTAACATCAGAAAAATCACCACAATCGCAACGGCCAACCCGGTTTGTAAACCAGTTAAGGTTTCCTCCAATAAAGGCATTAACCCTTCAGAACTCACAACTACTCCCCTAGGTGCTTCTCCAATCTTATTTAAAACCTGCGCTACTGCTTTGGAAGCTGCTCCTAAATCAGTATGATGCAAATTTGCCAAGACCGTCACATACCTGTTTGGCCCCTGACGATTTACTTGCGCTGGTAGTTTGACCATTTCCAATGTGGCTACATCTTCCAGCACCGGACGCGAATGCCCTGATTTCAGTGGTAATGAGCGTAACCTATCCAAAGACTCCATGTCAGGCTCTGGCACCTGAACCTGTACCTGGAACACCAATCCCGATTTTGGGTCTATCCAAAGGTTTTTATTTGTAAACCTGGTGGAAGAAGTAGCCATGGTTAAAGCTTTACTCACATCATCCATACTTAAACCAAATTGTGCTGCCAACTCCCTGTTTACATTCACCTGCGCACTTGGATAATTGAGTGGTTCTGCAATCCTTACATCTCTCAGAAAAGGAATAGTTTTCAATTCTTTTTCAATCTTTAGTGCATATTTCTCCGCCCCTTTTACTTGTCCGGCAGCCACTTTAATCTGTACTGGGTTCATCGCTCCCTGACTCATAATTTTCTCCACCAGCTCCATCGGCTCGAAACTAATCTGCAGTTCCGGGAATTGCTTTTTTACTTCCCGTCGAATCTGGTCCTTCAATCCTACAATTTCCTTTTTATAGATTTTTTGATCAATCGACAATTGCAATACCGCTTCATGGGAAGCACTGGTGAAAAGGAATATTGGATTAATGGCTGTAGCCGAAGGTTGTAAACCCACAAAAGCAGAACTGATTTTTACCGCAGAATCCGGCATTTGTGCCTTGATCACCCTCGTTAACTTAGCAAGGTAATCTTCTGTAATTTCCAATCTGCTACCTTCCGGAGCCAACATACGAATCTGAAGATCGCCGCTATTACTCGCCGGCATGATGTCGGTACCAATCCTTTTTCCTGATATTCCAATCATAATCAATACCAGTACTGCATAAACACCAATTACCACAACCATCCTTTGCTGACCTGCTCTAATCAGTATCAGGTAACGTCGCTTAAATTTCTCAAATCTTGTCTTCTTCTTATGGAGACTGATCTTATGGTGTTGAAATAGCTCCGGCTTCATCAACCAGTTTGCCAGAATAGGTACGAAAGTTTGTGAAGCTATAAACGAAGCAATCATCGCAAAAGCAACTGCTAGTGACAATGGCATAAACATATCCTTTGGAATCCCTGTCATCATAAAAGAAGGAATCAAAACCGCCAGAATACAGAGAAGTATGAGAATTTTAGGAATGGAAATTTCCAGTAGAGCGTCAAGAATAGCTCTCTGCTTGGGTTTTTCCATTTCAAAATGCTGGTGTATATTCTCAATGGTTACGGTCGCCTCATCCACAAGAATTCCAATAGCAAGCGCCAGTCCACTGAGTGTCATGACATTGATAGTTTGCCCAAACATATACAGCATAATTACTGCAGAAAGTATGGCAATAGGAATTGTCAATACAACAATTAAAGCACCTCTGGAATCTCCAAGAAAAAGAAACACCATTAATCCGGTTAAAATTGCCCCTAGAACTCCTTCATGGATCAAATTTTCTAATGAACGTTCGATATAACCACTCTGGTCAAATACATAATTTACGCTTACATCTTCCGGTAAAGCTGCTTTCAAATTCGGAATAGAAGCTTTTAAATTTTCTACTACTTTAAGTGTGGAAGCATCTGCTTTTTTGATAACAGGAAGATAAACAGAGCGCTTTCCATTGATCACCGCATAGCCTGTGGTCACATCTGCTGCATCTTCAACAGAACCAATATCTTTTACAAATACATTGGTTCCAGAACCTGTTCTAATTGGGATATTCAGGAACTCTTCGGGTCCTATAGCCATAGTATTAGAAGGGCTCATCAGGTTCTGATCTCCGATTCTAATATTTCCGGCAGGAGCAGGAAAGTTATTCCTGGCAATGGCCATAGTCACCTCTTCTGCAGATAAACCATAGGAAAGCATGAGTTCCGGATTAACTTTGACTACCATTGTACGGGCATTTCCGCCGAAAGGAGCTGGGGCCGTTACTCCTGGAATGGTTACAAACATTGGTCTGATTTTAGTTAAAGCCAAGGTCTGTAGTTCAGTAATAGAGCGCTGAGAACTTTCAAACACTAATTGTCCGATCGGTAATGAACTGCCATCAAAACGAACGACCTGAGGAGGCACCGCACCTGGAGGAAGAAATCCCATGGCTCGAGCTACCTGAGCAGCAAGCTCTCCCGATGCCTGGGCCATATCTGTACCAGAATAAAAGGTTAGTTTCATCAGGGTAAATCCCTGCACACTTTTAAAATCGATTCCCTTTACTCCTGAGACAAAGATCAGGACCTTTTGAAACTCATTGGCCATAAAGCCGTCCATATAAGCCGGGGTTAATCCCCCATAAGGCATGGCGATGTAAATTACAGGTAACTCCACCTTTGGAAAGATATCTACATTGATATTCTTAATGGCTGTAAATGAAAAATAGGCGATCGCCAATACGGCAACCATTATTGTTAAAGGTTTTTTTAACGCAAACCTGATCATATTCATATTATCTTATTTAAATTGATGGAACAGAAAACTGTAATCACCGCTCAACTCCGCTTTTGTATTGAGCTGAGTCCACAGGGCCTGATGAACTTCAATATTGCTTTTCTCTACCTGCTGTAAGAGCGATTGAATCTGCAATAGATCCGTCAGGTTGATTAAGCCTGCTTCATACCTTGACAAATACAGTTCATATGCATTTATCGTTTTAAGAACTGCCTCTTCAGTTTTCTCCACCTGCCTGATTTGTGCCTGAATACGGGAAGTCACTGCCTGTAAATTGGTGTTCATTTGAAGCTTTTGTAATTGATATCGCGATTTTGCAGCATCTACTTGCTTTTGAGCACGCTTCTTCTCCAGAGAACCGGTATAGAGATTACTCAAGTTCCAGCTTAGCCCCAGGCCTACAAGATAATTTTGTGCGCCATTATTATAACCTGAGGAATAGTTATTTTGTACCGTTCCATCCGCATTAATTCCAGTGCCTCTGGCGGAGAATCCTGCCAATAACGAAATGGAAGGCAACTGTTTCTTTCCTATCACCTCTCTTTGTAATTGCTGAACCATCAACTGCTTGTCCAGGATTTGCAGAAAAGGATGCAAAACACCGACAGCATCTAATTTTTCCACGGTAAAGCACGTATTCATGTACTTTTTCAAAGGTAAAACCTGATCAGCAACCAATGCTGGCGCCAATTCTTTGAGTTTAATTTGTCCGGCCTGGTACTTTCCATTCCAATCTTCCAGCTCGGCCTGAGCTTGTAAATAAGTCGCCGCTGCCAGGGCGGTATCCGCTCCTGGCTTTAGTCCAGCCTCCGCAAGACTTACTGACAATTCCAAAATTTCCTTTACACGTTTCGTATTTTTATCTGCCCATTTTCGACCGGAACCAGTATACAGCAGGTCCAGATAACGACTGGTCGCATTTGCTAAAAGCGACAATTTGGAAGCTTCATAATTACTCCTTGCTTCCTGTACTTCAAATCCGGCAGCAGCAATCATTTTCTGCTGCTTACCAAACTGCGATACCTTCCAATCCATCAGTATTGAGCCAAAACTGTTCATAGTTGTACCCAAACCGGTCGGATCACTCGCTCCTTTTCCACTCACATTAAAAATGCCAGGAACTGGAAAAAAAGCACCATTTGTCCCCTCAAAGGTTCCAAAGGAGTTTTGTAATTGTAATTGAACCTGTGGAATTGCCATATTTTGCAATTCCCTTTTCCGATATTCGGATTCCCCAATCTTCGCCTGCTTTTCAGCTAGCAATGGGTATTGTTCCGCTGTCAATTCCCATAAATGGGAAAGAGAAAGTTCTTTATGCGTTTGAGAATATCCCGGGATACCAGATAGCACCAGTAGGATACCCGTCAAATAAAGAGGATTCTTCATCATCAATAATTAAAATTTTGGAAATAAGTAATTGGTGTAACTTAGGAGGGGTTACACATGCTAGATGAAAAGCGGGATTCTATATCAGCAAAAGCCTGTTTTTGATAAACAGTGGGACCGGAGACCCGGAAAAAACCAAACCTGTAGGAACCACTGAAAGTTTGTCATTCTTAAAAGACAATACCGACAATAGGAAGGCTGGTAACAGGAAAAAAAACATCAGGGCCGATGACGACTTCTGAACCATGTTCTGCTCAAAAATGGAGCTTCCATCTTCGGAAATTAATGCTGCCGAGCAAGAAAAAGTGGCACCAGTCATCATAACATCTCTTGACGATAAAATCTTATTTAGTTTCATCGCCGTCTGACTAACCGGACTAACTTCCGTAAAAAAAGATTGAAGACCTTTTCTCACAGCACATGCAGAAAGTAGAAAACAGCCCATCAGCACAAATAGCAGCAAAGTCCTTGCTTTGCGGGTATTGTGATGGGTCATTGGTTTTATTAATTTATGCATGTGCTGCAAACATAGCCTTTTTTAAGGGCACAAAAAAAGTTATGGGTGAACAATTGCCCAGCCCTCTGCCTCACGAATGATAATTTCACCATTACCAGAAGGTACAAAACTGATGAAATCGAACAACTCAGATTTATCAATTTTTCGTTCTCTTAAAGTATTTTCACATTGTGCCAAAACTACTCCTTTAGCCTGTAAAGCCTTTAACGTGGCTTCATAGCTGTTGTTTTTATTGTAAACAGCGACCCCATCCCCGAACACAATTAGCTCCACTTCCAATTTACCTTTCAAACGTGGATCTTCCAAGGCATTTTTTATGTTACGTAAACAAGCATTGATTCTTTTTTCCTCTCCGTTATTTAAGACATACAAGGCTTTATAATGCTTTTTGGTCGCTTTTGCACCCGTAAAAACCGGTGTATTTTGAGCCATTACCGGCGTTAAAAATGAACAACTTAAAAATAAGAATAGGATCAGAAAGAGATTTTTCATTTTAAATTTGGTTAAAGATTTACAACCGCAATATATGTTTTTTAATAGGGCAGATCAAAATCCAGCCTTAAGGGGATTTTATATCTTTGGTCTGTTCGATTCGAAACCAATAGTTTATGTTCAAAAAAATAAATAACCTGACCATCCCTGGAAGCAACAGAAAAACTTCATACAATCTAAACTTGATTAAAGCAATTCCTGCCCTGAAAACCAATTTTTCTATTGAAATCTTTGAAGGAATTGATCAAATTTCCCATTTTTCCAGATCAATAATTTTACACCTTCATTAACAGAAATCATCAAAGGGAAAGTCCCTACTGAAAACTATTACCGACTCCTCTACTTTAAACAATGGAATCTGCTATGTCTACGAAACAATTAAATGGTCTTATTACATCAATTCTGTTCTTTAGTAGCTGTCTGCTTCTTTTTCTTAGTTCTTGCAGAAATGAAGAAGAGACCGATAAACATCAGAAAATAAAATATTTTCCGGCTTTTAACACCTCTGATGACCATCTTCAATTACAACAGCTCAATAAGGATGGAGAAGATGTCCGCAGGGTGTACGTTTCCAGGGATAAAAAAAAATTAATTGTATTGCTAAAACCTTTGGAGAAACCTTCTGGCAACGCTTACCATTTAAGGGTTTACGATGAACGCCTAAGCCTGACTAAAGAAATTACAGCAGACGATCTGGATGGTTTATTTGGACAGGATGACCTTGAAAATATTTATGCAGGTAAGGGCTATTTTGAGCACCAAACTTTTCAATACCGCCCTATTCAACAATTACGAATTACTGATCAACCGATCAAAGACGAAAACTTCTTAGAAAAAGACATGAAAAGCTTTGAACAGATGCTAAAATTCGGTGATACTTTATTAAGTTTTCAAAGAAAGGATTATAAAGGCAGCTTCTATTTTCTTAAAAATTCTGGAACAGTTTATCAGCTATTTTTTAAGGACTGCGCCTATTGCGAGGGGAAATACAACGCAGCAGAATCAGTCTCAGAGTACCGTGCTGCTGATAACGGTGCTGATCAGGTATTAAAACCGAAGGAAAGAACTTTACTGGGCTGGATTCAAAAGAAACCTTTATTCTATTACCAATTAAACTTCGGCAATGAAACAGTCGATTTTAAAATTAGCTATCCCGATGAAAATCTATCGACGCAAATAAAAAAAATTGAATTCGCTGGAAAGCCGCTATTGCTATATAAAATACCTGGCAAAATGGTTAATACCTTGTTCTTTTTCAAAACCACTGATTAAGATATTTTGTATTGTCATGATACAGTTAAGTACGTAAAAAACATGATTTTTTATTGCCCCCTTGAAAGGGAACAATAAAAAAATCCGGCCCTGGAGCATGCATTATCATCTTTATCTGACTTTGTAAAGCACTATTATACAACAACGTTAAATGCCTTTAAATACTTCCGAAAGTAATTTATAAGAAGTTAGTCTTGCCTGATGGTCAAATATATGAGAAGTCGCCATAATCTCATCCACCTGCGTCTGGTCCAAAAACTGCTGAAGATCATTCGCAATTGTCGTTTTATTACCTGTAAAAGTACAAGCTAACATTTGTCCCGCCTGCTCTTCTTCATATTCCGTCCAAACCTCGGCCATATCATCAACAGGAGGCTGTAAAAGCATACGTTTTCCAGTTACAATACCTCTGAACAACTGGTATAAGGAAGTCGCAATCTTATTCGCTTCGGCATCAGTGTCCGCAGCTACCACATTTACACAAGCCAATACATAAGGTGTTTTTAAATGTGCCGAAGGTTTAAAATTTTGTCTGTAGATCTGAATGGCAGTCATGAACTGTGCAGGTGCAAAATGACTCGCAAAAGCATAAGGCAAGCCTAATGCAGCGACTAAACGGGCACTGTCAGTACTAGAGCCAAGAATCCAGATTGGAATGTCCAAACCTTCACCTGGAATAGCCCTAACACTACTGTTGCAATTTTCTGCAGAAAAATAGGCTTGAAGTTTCAATATATCCTGCGGGAAACTATTGGCTGCATTCATTCTCTCTCCACGAATGGCCATTGCAGTCATTTGATCTGTCCCGGGAGCCCTTCCCAAGCCCAGGTCAATTCTTCCAGGGAATAAAGATTCCAGTGTACCAAATTGTTCGGCAATCACCAATGGCGAATGGTTTGGTAGCATAATACCGCCAGAACCTACTCTGATCTTCTTTGTTCCACCGGCAATATGTCCGATAACAACAGAAGTGGCAGAGCTTGCGACACTAATCATATTGTGATGTTCAGCTAACCAGTATCTATGATAACCCCAGTTTTCTGCATGTTGTGCAAGGTCTAAACTATTCTTAAAAGTATCAGCAGGAGTTTTCCCCTCTATAACAGTAGCCAAATCCAATACTGAATATGGGATGGAAGTCAGTTCTTTCTTCATGTGAAATAAATAAACACAAAAGTACGACCAAATTACTTCCAATATCAGCCAACTATGGTGTTATGACTTTCAATTCACAAGTCAGGATGAATACCTGTCTTTTGCCAGTGTAGATCCTCTTTCGATCAAGTTAGAGGCAATATGTAATTTAGTTGGGGGCGAATGACCGGCCAAATCCCCTTTCATTTGAGAAAGTAAAAGATCAATTCCATATTTTGCGATTTGGTACACAGGCTGCTGAATGGTCGTAATTCCCGGAGGATAAAGACTAAAAATCTCTGTATCATCGAAGCTAATAAAAGCCAGATCCTGAGGAATGCGTAAACCCAATTCTTTTACACTAACGATGCCCATTACCCCAAGATAATTGGTGGTAAACAAGATAGCATCCATTTTTGGATGTGCTTTAATAAAGGACTTTATTTGCTGAATTCCTGCGTTCTTATCTACCAAATAGGGAACCTTAAGAACCATTTCTTCTGATTCCTGAATTCCATTCCTCCTTAATGTACCTTGATACCCCATCAAACGTTCCTGTAATTGAATCAAATCAAGATCTGAGGTAACAAAACCAATGTTCCTATACCCCCCATCAATAAAGCAAGTCACAGCCTTATCGACACTATGATAATTATCGACCAGCACATGAGGAATATTGAGCTCAGGAAAATATCCATCCACCAGTACTATGGGTTTTCCATGATCAATTAACTTTTGTACTTCGTCCTCCAATCCTTTTAAAGGAGTAATAATGTATCCGTCTACCGATTGTTGCATGAGCATACGCATTACATCCTTACCTTTTTGTACATTATTATCTGTACTACAGTAAATAATCCGGTAGCCTGACTTTTCTGCCTCTGCCTCGATCACCTTACTCATTTCGCCAAAAAAAGGCCCGCCAATATTTTCTACCACAAGTCCAATTACCTTAGACATGCCCGTACGCAAGCCTATAGCCATCCGATTAGGTTCATATCCAATCTCTTTAGCTGTATCTAGAATTTTCTTACTGATCTGTTTACTAATATGTCCTTTACCATTTAAAACAAAAGAAACTGTAGTAATAGAAGTATTGGTCAGTTTTGCGATGTCTTTAATCGAAACCTTTTTGCTCATTGTAATTTTATTAAAAAACCTGATGTTTTATCCTGGTGAATTTCAAGGGATGAAAAAGAATGATAAAATCTAAAGCCTGGATAAATTAACGCAAAAATATCTGTAAAACAAGAAAGCTCCAGATTTCTCTGAAGCTTTTGTAGTGGTGTGGGCCGGGATCGAACCGGCGACACAAGGATTTTCAGTCCTTTGCTCTACCGACTGAGCTACCGCACCGTTTTTATTATCTTGTCCCGTTGTTTGGGATTGCAAATGTAGGGTCTTTTTTTGAAAAACCAAATATTTTTTTGAAAACACTTAAACAAACCGACAGGTTCAATTAAAGAAATGAGGCTAACTATCTACAAGCTAGAGAAGTTCAGCTGATAATATTTTTATAAAAAAAATGGAGAAATGTTTCAATTTTAATAATTGATAATACATTGATTCAACATAAAGGTACCTCTTTCTATTATGTACTTCAGAATTTCAGATGGCTGTGCTACTCCAACTTTCCTCCAACTGAAAAAAACCATCCCAAGGAGTCGCTCCTCCCGAACACTTCCACGGATTTCTTTAATTAAAAATTGAGTATGAGTAGAGACAGAATTAG
>NZ_JAVTSK010000007.1:0-329728 GCF_032678465.1 Pedobacter gandavensis | reverse complement strand
GTGCCCACGAATGGGAAAGTCCTGAACCACAACTTCAGGGTAAAAACCTTTGGAATGTACTTTAATAGACTCCCAATCCGAGGGAAGTCTATTTACTTCTTCAAGATGAAAATGAAGCGTATCAGTGTCTTCGATAACACCAGTAAATTCAAAATTATCTAATATAAAATCTGGTAGAAATAATTTCAACAGGGAAGAGGCAGAAGATGGCATAAATGGAAGTCATTATTAAAAATACAAACCTAACTTTTTATAACTTTCTCCACAACTTTTGGCATTGATCCGATTTAAGCATAGATTTTAGATAGTCTGAAAAGGAAAAATCTAACATCCCTAACTCCCCTGGAAGTTGCCCTGAATGCCTTTGCATTGCATCAACAGTAGTTACCTTTTCTTCCTGTAAGAAAAATAGCATCAAGGGTGAACCAGGTGAACAAGGAGTTCCTGGAAACCCAGGAGCTCCCGGAACAAACGGAAGCTTAATATTATCTGGTACAGGAGCACCAGCCGCTTCTTTAGGAAAGGAAGGAGACTATTACCTGGACCTAACCAGTAGTATTTTTTATGGTCCCAAAACAGGTTCAGCCTGGAATACTTCCATCAATCTAAAAGGAGAAGCAGGAACTAATGGAAATGATGGCCAGAATGGAAACAATGGGACTAACGGATCAAATGGAACCGATGGCTCAACCATTTTAAATGGAACAGCTGCCCCGGCATTAATCCTGGAAAAAATTGGTGATTTTTACATTAACACAGCTACATCAGAATTTTACGGTCCAAAACTTACCAATTCATGGGGAAGCCCGATAAGCCTTAGAGGACCACAAAGTGATTCAGGTAATGGTAACGGTATAAAAATAGCGTTTTATAGAGCTCAACGCTTTACCAACGTCATTCTGGAAGAACCTTATTACGCGGGGGGGGGCTTTATATATGGACAACCAGTCTAAAGATTACGCCTACCAATTACACTGACGATGCTGAAAATGGACTCGTATTGGTTTACTTAAAAGATCTAAATAACCTAGAAGCGAGTTGGAATACAAGAATTGAAGAATCATCTTTAAGCATTAAATCAGTGAATCTAAAGGATTACATCTAAATTTATGGTGAGTTTGATGATAGAAGTCTTACGCACGAAGATTTTGTGAGGGCTTATACTTTTGATATTAAAGTGATCACTCTTTCTGCGTCCTTAGCAAAAACAATGAGCACAAATCATATTGACACAAAAAATGTAAAGGCAGTAGAAAACTTCCTTAAATTGAACAAATAAAAATACCTTTTATAAGCTTAAAGCCCCTTTTCAAATTACAGTTGAAAAGGGGCTTATTTTTTAGGAGAAAAGCTAAGACAGGGTTAAGGTTTATTCGGGAATTGGTGAAGCTTACCTAAGGCTTAGGTAGGGCTTCTGTAGGCTTGTTAGCAGAATCCCGCCCTAGTCAATACTTAGCAACCCTCACACACTTTAGCAACTTATACTTATACAAGCAAAAGACAATACCTCTTCAGCAGTTTTCTCCCGATAATCCCGGACTTATATTATGTGAATTCACATCCATAACAGTTATCCACATTTCCAAAATCCAAAAAAAAGCAAAAACTACTGATTACCAGTAAGATAAATCTAAAATACTACAGCAAATTGATGTTGGCAACTATGTGTAAAAGTCGTTAGTAAAACGTTAACAACATGTTTATAAGTTAAGAATCCGATGTTTAAAAAGACAATTCAAGCAATTTCATCTCATCTTTCCTACATGCCCTTGTCTTAAAAACTTCAACATCCATATTTAATGATCGCATCTGCTTCTTTATATTCTCCCTCCATCGTTTTGCGATTTGAAAAACAAGGTTAGGAAGCTCTTTAACGATGTTGTTTAGGTGATTGGTCACACTACGCATCAGCTATCCCCGGGGATCATTATTTTTGTTTTCTAAAAATGGTAATACCAGTCCAGGGTCGCTTTTGAGCTCAGGTAATGCTTTCAGCTACATATGCTCGAATTCCTCAAAAAGACATTCACGAGGAATCGCTATTGATCAAAAGAAGGAAGTATTTGTACTAGGATCCCAAAAGTGGTTTATAAAAGGCCCCTTTTGACTTGGACTGCATTAAATAGTCGCGGAAATTCTCCTTTATATTTCTTTTGAAATTCTCACCAAATTAGGTTTCTCTGAGATATGAAAACGAGGATTACCGGATCTGCGAAAATTAAGTAGTTATTTTAAATATCTCCTCCCCCACAATGCCCCGGCTATCATTCATGAAAAAACAACAAATCAGCCTTATCCATTGACGTATAAGACAGAAACACTGGATTACATCATCATTCTATCACGAGAATGATAAATTTATGCTTGATGATGAAGGAATCTTACTGAAAACGATATTGTGACCCCGAAAGAAACAAACCATATCTGGAGTAACCGATCGGACCAGCCCTACATACAATTGGCCTTATTACCATATGTAAAGCCGGGCAAGTTATATGGCCAATCCAATGCTTAACCCATTATTTTAATTGATAGGCCATCACTGATTTTTTATAAAATGTAGGGATAAAAATCATTTTTTTTACCGGATCATAACCTATATCAGCTGTGTTTTTTTTCTCTAGATGCGTATCCAGCAGCACCTCGCATTTTCCATCGGAATTTACATAATAGATATAACCGCCCCAACTCGAGCAAATGAAATCACCATTACCAATAGGTTCTAATCCATCACCACCAGCAGGTAAAAGTGCAATTTTACTGATTTTTTTATTTCGATCTGCTTTCAGGAATTCCTTACCTGAAAGGATATAAAGATCATTTTTTATCGCTTTTAATCCATTCACACCATTCATACTGTCCAGATAGAGCGACGGAAGATTCTTCTCGATTTTAAAAATCTTTTTCATTCTGGTATCGGACACATATACAATTCCTTTATCACTCACGGTAATATCATTTAAAAACTTGGTGTCTTCAATCGGAATCTTCCTGACAACCTGAGCTTTAGCAACATCAATCACCACTACTTCCGTTAAATCTGCAACATACAACAGGTTTCCATATTGCGCAAGACCTTTTGGAGCATTCAGACCAGTTACCCAATCCAGATTGATTACTTTACCATCTGTTTGAAGCTTCCCAACACCACCAATTCCATCTACCGCATCCGGGCTATTTCCCATCACCGACACGTATAGCAAATTCGCTTTAGAATCATGTAAAACAGATTCTGGCATGTTGACCACGCTATCCGTTTCCCAAATTTTGACCAGCTCCCGTTGCGCTTTTAAGGATATGGATACAAAAACCATCGAAATCAAAAAGAAATATTTTTTCATGTTTAATTGTTGTTTGATAAATTGAACGACTGCAATTAAATAATTCGGGTACCGAAATTACTATTTCAAGTTAGCAAATTACTCAACAATATGATCATAAACTGGCAATTATCAATATAATTGACTAGGAATAAAGGACTCATCAAAACCAACGGCCTTTTAAAAATCAAATAAAGATTAACTTTAAAGACCTAAACCAGATAACCACCAAGCAAAGCATCGTTATGAATAACAGCGCCATCAGGTATCGTATAAGTTGCCTTATCTTTTCAATATTCTTTTGCGGACTGAGCAATCTAAACGCGCAATCAAAATCAGCAGATTTAAAAAATTGGCCAAAAGGAGCTTCTCCCGAAGAAATCGGGATTCGGGTTGCGGCACGTTTTGTAGCTAGCCCCCATACGAATTTTAATAAACCTGGTCCACCAAAAGTAATTACCTATCCGGAATCCGTGGCCTGGTATGGAGCCCTTACTTTCGCAAAATCTACCGGTAATAAGCAGTTGACCCAACAATTGGCAGAACGATTTGAACCCTTTTTTGGTGTCGATTCGAAATTGATTCCTATTCCGGATCACGTAGATTACTGTGTATTTGGTGCTGTTCCTCTGGAATTATATCAACAAACTAAGGATCAAAAATACCTAAAAATGGGTCTCAGCATTGCCGATAAGCAATGGGGACCGCCAGAAGGACCAAGAGTAAAACCTGAATCACATGATTTTTATGATAAGGGTTATACCTGGCAGACCCGCTTATGGATTGATGACATGTACATGATTACTGCTTTACAAGCTCAGGCTTTCCGCGCTACGGGAGATCAGAAATATATTGACCGCGCAGCAAAAGAAATGGTATTCTACCTCGACGAACTACAGAAACCAAATGGTTTATTTTATCATGCACCCGACGTACCCTACTATTGGGGAAGAGGAGATGGATGGATGGCTGCAGGAATGGCAGAATTACTAAGCTCATTGCCTAAAAAGCATCCAAATAGGGCTAGAATTATGAAAGGGTATACCGATATGATGGCTTCGCTACTAAAATATCAGGGTAAAAATGGCATGTGGAACCAGCTGATTGATGATCCTGAAGCATGGCCGGAAACTTCAGCAACTGGTATGTTCACATTTGCGATGATTAAAGGCGTTAAAAACGGCTGGCTGGACAAGGAAGTTTATGGAAAAGCAGCAAGAAAGGGCTGGCTGGGATTAATCAGTTATATCAACTCAGATGCTGATGTTTCGGATGTGTGCGAAGGTACCAACAAAAAGAATGACCGCCAGTATTACCTAGACCGTAAACGCAATACCGGAGATTTGCACGGTCAGGCGCCGATATTATGGTGCGCTACCGCATTGATCAGCAGGTAGGCATTACAAAAAAAATTCTGCGAGTGTATTATTTATAAAATTTCATTAACATTAAATGGCATCTTCCTTAAAATTGTCATTTAACACCTCTTTTAAGTATAAAAACCGTTACTTGTAGTTCTTATTAGAGCTAAAAAGGTTTTTTTATATGTTTATTTGCAGAAACAAACCAACCTAAACTTAATTTACATTGTTATAAAAGCTGAAAGCTGTGTTTTCAACTGTAACATGTAACCTAAAACTCTGTATTCTGTGAAGAACCAAACCGCCTATATTACCATCATTCGTCCGGCCAACCTGGTTACGTCTGTTGCAGATGTACTGGCAGGAGTGGCCATTTCAGGATACTTTTTAACCACGACATTCGAGTTCGACGACTTCCTTCCCATTCTTTTACTTTGTACTTCTACACTCGGGCTTTATAGCGGCGGAGTCATATTCAATGATGTATTTGACGCGGAGAAAGATAAAATAGAGCGTCCGGGGCGCCCAATTCCAAACGGAGCAATTACTAAGAAAGATGCAATCGTATTTGGAGGGATTTGCTTTACAATAGGTATCGTTGCAGCGGCATTTGTAAATCTGACTTCACTGGCCTTGGCAATGTTGATTTTAGTTGCAGCCCTGACCTATGACAAATGGACTAAACACTTAACAGTGATAGGACCGATCAATATGGGTTTATGCAGGGGATTGAACCTACTTTTAGGGGTTAGTGTTTTTTCAAGAACACCTGAATTGTGGTGGCTAGTGATCGCCCTTATTCCTATAGTGTACATTGCCTCATTAACAATTATTAACAGAAGAAAAGGAAATGATCTAAGCAAAAATTCGTTATATCTGGCCGCTTTTTTATACGCTTTTGTGATCGCCTGTATTCTAATTATTGCCAGCAGTAAAGGCTTTTTTCTAATGACAATTCTGTTTGTAATTCCTTTTTATCTGATGATTTTCACGCCCTTGTTTAAGGCATTGGACAATCCTATAGGAGAAAACATTCACAAATCAGTAAAGGCGGGAGTAATTGCGCTCATTCTGCTTAATGCTGCTTGGGCTAGTGCTTTTGGCATCTGGTATATTGCATTGCTGATCCTGCTATTACTCCCTTTATCCTTATGGCTGAGTAAAAACTTTTCCGTTAATTAACTGGAACCAGTTTGTAAATGATCCCTGGAGATTCTACTGCGATGTAGATAAAGCCATCCGGTGCCATTCTCACATCTCTTAACCTACCGATATTTTTGAAAAGTATCTCTTCTTTAGTCACTTTATTATCTTTTAGTACAGATCTGTTTAAGTACTGGAATCGTAAAGAACCCGTCAGCAGGTTACCTTCCCATCCTTTGTAGCGATTTCCTGTCACGAAAGCCATGCCGCTTGGACCAATGGAAGGAATCCAGTAATGTAGAGGTGGGGTGATCCCATCTTTTTCGGATACGTCAGAGATAACTTTTCCATTATAATTGATCCCATAAGTAGCTACCGGCCAGCCATAGTTTTTACCTGGCTGCACAATATTGATCTCGTCGCCACCTCTTGGTCCGTGTTCGTTCTCCCAGATCGCACCAGTTTGTGGATGGATCGTCATTCCCTGAGGATTCCTATTTCCATAAGTATAAATAGAGCTGGATGCACCTGCTGTTTTCACAAAAGGATTATCAGATGGAATGGTACCGTCTGTTTTAATTCTGTGGATTTTGCCGAGATCATTTCCTTCGATCACCTGAGGATTTTCTTTTTCATTTCCACGTTCGCCAACAGAGATATAAAGAGAGCCATCTTTACCAAATGCCAGTCTGGATCCATAATGGTGTTGAGTTTTTGACCACGGTTTGGCTACAAAAATATCCTTTTGATCGATCAGCTGATCACCTTCCAATTTTGCTTTTAATACTGCAGTAGTTGCCAGTACCACAGCACCTTCTGTTTTAGGTTTAGAATAGGAAAGATATATGGTTTTATTTTTCGCGAAATTCGGATCCAATACCACATCCATCAATCCACCTTGTCCTTTGTTTAAAAGTACAGGCACTCCACTGATGGCATGGAGTGATTTGTCTTTGCTCACTCGGTAAAATTTACCCGTACGGTCTGTAACCAACAGCTCTTGATTGGGCAAAAATGCAATCCCCCAAGGTATATCCATTCCTTTTGCCACTGTATCCAGACGAATAGTCATTGCTTCAGTTTTGAAAATATTGCTGGTTGGCTTATCAGAAGCTGAATAGCGATCTACATTTTTGATCCCTTTTAAAATGTAATCCGCCAGTTCCTTGATCTCCACATCAGTAAATGCCGAATCAAAAGAAGGCATTCCTTCATTGGCATACCCATGTTTTATCGCTTTCACAAGGTCTTCTTTCTTACTGCCATGTTTCCATTGACGGTCTACAAAAGCATCCATCTTTTCACCATGACATCCACCACAGAAATTTCGGTAGTTTACTGCCGCTTTCTCCTCCCGGAAGCGGGAATCGCTAAGACTTGCTCTTTTTAATGCACTTACCTGAGAATTGATTTGAGGCTGTTCATCAAAACTCAGCAAAGTTGTCAACACGCCACCAATAACCAGGGCGCTGCCAAAATACTTTATCATATTAAAATTCAGTTTAGTGTGTTTGAACACGTAAAATACATATAAATCCAGAGAAATCCGATTTTGAATGTGAAGCTATTCTATAATAATTGTTATGATAAAATGAAGTAATCCATTTTATCATAACATATCCTTCTTATTGCTGCCGTTTTTTTATAGAACATTACTTTTTAAGGTCAATGTTATTACATTTGAAAACACACAAACCAAAGAACCACATGAATTCAAGAAGATCATTTTTAAAGAAAGCGGCCTTATTATCAGGGGCTGCCGGACTACCAAACGTTATCCCAATGTCTATTCAGAAGGCAATGGCCATCAGTGCCGACCCTGGATCTACATTTTATGATGCTGAACATGTGGTCTTCCTAATGCAGGAAAACCGATCATTTGACCATATGTTTGGCAAGCTAAAAGGGGTACGAGGCTTTAATGATCCCAGAACTTTTACCCTTCCTAACCAGGACAAAGTATGGCTACAAAAAGATGCACAAGGAAAAACATATGCTCCTTTTCATGTTGACATCAATAAAACTAAAATCACCTGGCAAGGTGGCTTACCACATTCCTGGTCCGACCAGCTTGCGGCAAGAAATCAAGGGAAATATGACAAATGGCTGCCTGTGAAATCTCATCTATGCCTCGGTTATTACGATCGTACTGATGTTCCTTTTTATTATGCAATGGCAGATGCTTTCACGATTTGCGACCATAACTTTTGCTCTTCTTTAACCGGAACTACTCCGAACAGGTTGTTTTTCTGGACGGGAACCATCCGCCCGGAGCTCAATGGAACATGTATTGCGGCCGTCAATAATTCTCAGGCAGAATCACGAGAGAACGCCTTTGTAGATTGGGATACTTTCCCGGAAATACTGGAAGATAATGATATCAGCTGGAAAATCTACCAGAATGAAATCTGGACTGCCGATCTGCAGGGTGATACAGTAGACGATTGGTTGGGTAATTATGGCGACAATGCCATTGAATATGTGAAACGCTATCATGTAAAACTTGCTGCTTATTTCAGAAAGAATGGAGATAAAACGGCTAAACCTCCGCTTAGTCCGGCAGAAGTGACAGAAAAATACAATAAACTAAGTGACAGAGAAAAGAACCTCATCGACAAAGCTTTCGCCAGTAACATTAATGCCCCGGAAAATTATCTGGAATTAGCTCCTTTCTCATTTACAGATGATCAAGGAAAAACACAAACAGTAAACATTCCCAAAAATGACATCTTTCATCAGTTTCGCTCGGATGTAGACAAGGGCATACTACCTACCGTTTCCTGGTTGGTAGCGCCGCAGCGGTTTTCTGACCATACCAGCTCTCCTTTATACGGCACCTGGTATGTTTCTGAAGCAATAGACATCCTGACCAAAAATCCTGAAGTCTGGAAGAAGACCATTTTTATTTTGACTTATGATGAGAATGATGGTTATTTCGACCATATCCCTCCTTATGTTGTGCCCAAACCTGGGGATGCCAGTACCGGAAAAGTTTCTGAAAAGATAGATATTTCAGCCGATCATGAACAGACAAAAGATAGTCCCATTGGATTGGGTTATCGGGTACCCATGCTGGTTGCTTCTCCATGGAGCAAAGGTGGATATGTGAATTCCCAGGTATTTGATCACACTTCTTGTCTGATGTTCTTGGAAAATTTCCTGGGTCAAAAAACTGGAAAAAAAATCCGAAGTAAAAACATCAGCAGCTGGAGAAGGGCAATCTGTGGCGATTTAACTTCAGTATTCAGACCTGCTAAGGCAGATTCATCGAAACCGATAGCCACTTTAAAAAAAGAGGCTGTAATTACCGGAATTCAAAATGCAAAGAATAAACCAGCACAAATAAAACCAGATGCACTAACCACAGCCGAAATTTCAGCCATCAATGCCCATCCTCCTTTTGATTCGTTATCTCCATCGGCTATGCCACAACAGGAAAGAGGAACCAGGCCTGCCTGTGCTTTACCATACCAGCTTTTTGCTGATGCACATGTTGATCCGATTAATAAAACTATTAAAATAGATTTTGAATCAGGAAAAGGGAACTTCGGACAAAAATTAGTTCCTGTTGGTGTTCCATTTTTAATGTACACGCCTGTGAATTATCAACAAGTGCCGGGCAAAACCTGGAATTATGCAGTTGTTGCCGGGGATCAGATCACCGATCAGTTGAAATTATCAAACTTTGAAAAAGACAATTATCATCTATGTATCAATGGTCCGAATGGATTCTTCCGCCAATTTAAAGGAAATCAACATGATCCTGCTTTAAAAACCAGTTGCGGTTACGAAGTAAACGGTTTGTTAAGTAAAAGAGGCACCGGGAATATTCAATTACTATTGGAAAACGAAGGCAATTCGGTGATGAAAGTTCAGATCAGGGACCTGACTTATCAAAAGAATAAAAGCCAGAAAATCACTTTAGCACCAAAAGGAAAAGCAAAGGTGATCGTCGATTTACAGAAAAACAGGTTTTGGTACGATTTCTCTATTGAGGTGGATGGTCATGATGCTTTTAGCAAACAATATGCAGGTCATGTGGAAACTGGTGAAGAAGGAATTACCGATCCATTTATGGGCGGAGTCGTTTAATTAACTAAAACCAAGTGATTACTTAATATTTGATAGCCCCCGGAAAATACGAATATCGATTTTAATGGGGGCTGTCAATGCCCTCCACTAATTTCGTCTAAATCCTGTTCTTCCTGTTTTTCAACATCGAGCTCTACTTCTCCCCGTTCATCTTCTTTTGCTTTCCATAAAGGGTATAAAAAAAGAATTGCCGCAGCAATAAAAAGCACACCAGTGACTTCGAGTGCATAGATCGCAGCGGGCTGCTCATTTGTCACCATGATGAAATAGGCGATCAAAGCAATTATTCCCAGGATAATTGCAATCACTGCTTTCTGAAGTTTCATGACTTTAATCATAACAAGAGGAATTTAGTTTACCTTTTAATGTTAACAAAAACCAAACCAATGTTCAAAAAGAAATCGGGTTGTATTCCCACAGGAAGGAGATAAATCTATTTTTTTTCCTAATTTACGATCCTTAAATATAATAACCTTTGGTTTGCGGAGACTCCCGGTGTATTGCTGAGGATAAGACTACATTATTTAATTCTAAAAATGTAACTTTGCAACCTTAATTTTTTGGAGATACTTGATTGATGTATAGGGAATTTAAACAGCTGGAACTAGCTAAAATAGGAAAAGAAATACTTGAATTTTGGAAAGCGGAAAACATCTTTGAGAAGAGCATTTCTACACGTTCAAAAGCGAATCCATTCACTTTTTATGAAGGCCCGCCTTCAGCAAATGGAATGCCTGGGATTCACCACGTGATGGCACGTGCGATTAAAGATATTTTTTGCCGTTATAAAACATTAAAAGGCTTTCAGGTAAAGCGTAAAGGCGGATGGGACACACATGGACTACCTATTGAGCTTGCTGTAGAAAAGAAATTAGGCATTACTAAAGAAGATATTGGAAAGAAGATTTCCGTAGAAGAATACAATACAGCCTGTAAAGAGGAGGTCATGAAATATACAGATGTATGGAATGACCTTACCGAAAAAATGGGCTACTGGGTAGACCTTGAAAACCCATATATCACTTACGAAAGCGATTATATTGAATCTTTATGGTCGATCTTAAAATCTTTCTATGACAAAGGCCTTTTATACAAAGGATATACTGTTCAACCTTACTCTCCTGCTGCAGGAACAGGGTTAAGTTCGCATGAACTGAACCAGCCGGGCACGTACAAAATGTTGAAAGACACTTCAATCACGGCTCAATTCTTCCTTAAAAAGGACCAGAACCATCCATTGATGGCACAGCTTTTTGAAAATAATCAGGAAGAAACTGCAATCCTTGCTTGGACTACTACCCCATGGACTTTACCTTCTAACTGTGCATTAGCAGTTGGTGATAAAATCACCTATGTGAAGGTGAAAACTTTTAACCCTTATACTTACCTTCCGGTGAGTGTGATTCTGGCTAAAGATCTGGTTGGGAAGCACTTTAAAGCGGATGCCTCGGTATTGGCGCTGGATGACTACAAAGCTGGGGACAAACTGATTCCCTGGACGATTGCTAAAGAATTTACAGGTAAAGAGCTGATCGGTTTACATTATCATCAATTAATGCCTTATGTTACCAATGAGGATTTAGAAGCCAATGCTTTCCGCGTAATTTCTGGTGATTTCGTAACCACAGAAGATGGTACTGGTATCGTACATACCGCTTCTATCTTTGGTGCAGACGATTTTCGTATCGCCAAAGAAGCTGGTGTTCCATCGGTTTTGGTAAAAGACGAAAATGGGAATGAAGTGCCTTTAGTTGACAAACAAGGTAAGTTTGTAAAGGAGGTAACTGATTTTGCCGGTCGATTTGTTAAAGAAGAATACTATACTGACGAAGAACGTGCTGCTGCTGATTTTAAACCTACAGATGTGCTGATTGCCATCAAATTAAAAGAAGACAACAAAGCATTCGACGTTAAGAAATATGAACACAGTTACCCACATTGCTGGAGAACTGATAAGCCGATTCTTTACTATCCTTTAGACAGCTGGTTCATCAGAACTACTGCAGTAAAAGAGAAAATGGTAGCTTTAAATAAAACCATCAACTGGAAACCTGAGGCAACCGGAACTGGTCGCTTTGGCAACTGGCTGGAAAACCTCGTAGATTGGAACCTTTCCCGTTCGCGTTATTGGGGTACTCCTTTACCAATCTGGAGAACTGAAGACGGAAAACATGAAAAATGTATCGGTTCTGTGGAAGAATTGAATGCAGAGATCCAGAAATCTATAGCTGCAGGTTATATGGAAGCTGGTTTTGAGTTGAAAGATATGCACCGTCCTTATGTGGATGAGGTGATCCTTACAGCTGAAAATGGCGAAAGAATGGTTCGGGAGCTAGACCTGATTGATGTTTGGTTCGACAGCGGTGCCATGCCTTACGCACAATGGCATTTCCCTTTTGAAAACAAAGAAGAATTTGCAAATGCTTATCCTGCGGATTTTATCGCCGAAGGTGTAGATCAGACACGTGGCTGGTTCTTTACTTTACACGCCATTGCGGTGATGTTAAGTGAATCCAGTGAAGAGATTAAAGCCATCAATGAACGTGTAGGTAATCCAGGTGTAGCATTTAAAAACGTAGTTTCCAATGGACTGGTATTGGATAAAAACGGCAATAAAATGTCTAAGCGATTGGGCAATGGTGTAGATCCTTTTGCTACCATTGATACTTATAGTGCTGATGCGACGCGCTGGTACATGATCAGTAATGCCTCACCATGGGATAACCTTAAGTTTAATACCGATGGTATCGACGAAGTTCGCCGTAAATTTTTTGGTACCCTTTACAACACTTATTCATTCTTCGCTTTATATGCAAATATTGATAAGTTTGTGATTGATGTAGAAAATCAGACTCCTGTTGCAGAACGCAGTGAGCTTGACCGATGGATTTTATCATTATTGCAAACACTGATTGCAGAAGTAGACGAGAATTACCAGGCTTATGAGCCTACGAAGGCTTCAAGAGCCATCCAGACATTTGTAGATGAACATTTGAGCAACTGGTACATCCGTTTATCTCGTCGCCGTTTCTGGAAAGGTGAGATGACTGCGGATAAAAAGGCAGCTTACGAAACTTTATATACCTGTTTAACGAGCATCGCACAGATCATGTCGCCGGTAGCACCATTCTTCTCTGATTGGTTGTTCCAAAATCTTTCTGTGAATACGGCTGAAGCATCAGTCCACTTAACGATATGGAATGAAGCAGATCACTCATTGATCGATACTGCATTAAACGAACGTATGGAACTGGCACAAAACATCTCTTCGATGGTCCTTTCTTTACGTAAAAAAAGCAGTATCAATGTACGTCAGCCGCTAGCGAAGATCTTAATTCCAGTATTGGATAAGAAATTTGCCGAGCAGGTGGAATTGGTGAAGGAACTGATTTTATCGGAAACCAACATTAAAGCGATTGAATACATCACTGATACTGCAGGTTTTATTAAGAAAAAAATCAAACCTAACTTTAAAGCTTTAGGACCTAAAGTAGGTAAGGAAATGAAGCTGGTAGCAGATCTGATCAGTAACATGAGCCCGGAAGATTTAGCAGGTTTTGAGGCGACTGGTGAGTACCAGATTCCCAATACCGACTATGTAGTTCAATTGTCTGATGTGGAGATCATTGCAGAAGACATTCCGGGATGGCAAGTTACAAATCTTGGCAACCTGACTGTCGCTTTAGATGTGACCATCACCGATGAATTGAAGCAGGAAGGATTATCCCGTGAGCTGATTAACAGAATTCAGAACCTGAGAAAAGAATTAAACTTTGAGGTTACAGATCGGATTACCGTGTCTTTACAAAACGATAATCTGATTGCAAATGCAGTAGCTCAAAATAAAACATACATTTGTTCAGAAATTTTAGCGGATAAAATTAATTTAATAGATAATTTAGAAGGTGGAAACAAAATCGTCATTGATGATGTTGAACTAGATATTTCGATCGCAAAACAATAATATTATGGAAAAAGCTACAAAAACACGGTATTCAGATAGTGAACTTCAAGAGTTTAAAGAACTTATTCAAGGAAAACTACGTATGGCGAGAGAAGAATTTCTTTCACTGACCAGCTCATTAAGTAGCCCGAACTCTAACGGAACTGAAGATACTTCAGGTACTTATAAAACTTTAGAAGATGGCTCTGCAACTTTAGAGAAAGAACAATTGAACCAGCTGGCTGCACGTCAGAAGAAATTCATTGAAAACCTGGAGGCAGCATTGGTACGTATTGAGAACAAAACTTATGGCATTTGCCGTGAAACAGGTAAGCTGATTCAGAAAGAGCGTTTGCGCGCAGTTCCTCATGCGACGTTAAGTATGGAAGCTAAATTGAAGCAGAGCTAATGAAGGGATACACTAAACCTTTACTGATTATATTTTTAGTCTTAATCGCTGACCAGCTGATTAAAACCTGGGTCAAAACCAATATGTTCCTTGGACAGGAGTTCAAGATTATTGGAGACTGGTGTATTATCCACTTTACGGAGAATAATGGAATGGCCTTTGGTCTTGAGTTTGGTGGTGAATTTGGAAAGCTATCACTTTCTTTATTCAGAATTGCTGCCGTAGCAGGTATTGGATATGGTTTACATTACCTAATCCAAAGAAAATACCACAGAGGCTTAATCATGAATGTTGCCTTAATCTTTACAGGTGCATTGGGTAATATCATTGACTCGGTATTTTATGGAAAGATCTACGGATACGCAGGTTGGTTTCATGGAAGAGTAGTAGATATGTTCTACTTCCCATTGGTAGAAGGCGTATTCCCTAAATGGGTGCCAATCTGGGGAGGTGAAGATTATATCTTCTTCAGACCCGTATTTAACCTTGCTGATGCAGCGATCTCTATTGGTGTAGTTCTGATCCTGATTAATCAGAAGACATACTTCAAAGAAGAGATCAATGAACAAATTGGTCTTAACAATGAGATTACAGAAGATTAAAAAATTATAAAATATAATCAGCCCGTAAAGCAAATGTTTTACGGGCTCTTTTGTTTTTAGTCCTCAATGCTGCAAAGATTTTTAACAAAAAATACAACTCATTATTAACGAGTTAAGTGATATTTTGTAAATTGTGAACTACAGCGATATGGAATTGGCCCGATATTTACATCTTCTATTCAAATACACAAAAAGAAAAACATCTATTATGAAAAAATTATTTGCCCTTGCCTTTGTTGCCTTATTTAGTTTAAGTGCCATGGCTCAACAAGTAGACCTGAGAAAAAAGATTAATGTGAGCGGATCTGCAGAAGCAGAGGTAACTCCGGATATTATTTACATCAGCATCTCTCTTAAAGAATATTTGAAAGATAACAATAGCAAGAAAAAAGTAGAGATCACCACTCTGGAAAATCAATTGTACAATGCAGTTCAAACTGCAGGAATTTCAAAAGAGAATTTAACGATCAATAATTTGTCAGGTTATACAATTGCAGAAAAAAAGAAAAATCCTGACTTTTTGGTGAGCAAACAATACCGTCTGAAAGTAAGCGACCTAAATAAATTCAATGAAATCATTGGGGATATTGATCCAAAAGGTATTGCTTATACCAATATCGATAGCTATGATTATTCGAAAATTGAAACTTTAAAAAAGGAATTAAAAATTAAGGCGCTACAGGCCGCAAAAGCAAAAGCCACATACCTTGTAGAAGCAATTGGAGATAAATTAGGAAGCATCATTGACATTCAGGAATTAAACAATGAGTCTTACCCACAGCCAATGTACCGTAATGTGATGATGATGAAATCAGAAAGCGCGGATATGGCTGGAGCACCGGCGCCTGAGATTGACTTTAAAAAGATCAAACTAAATTACACCATGAATACCGTGTTTGAGATTAAATAAGCTGACCAAAAGAACACACACTTTCTGTTGGTTTAGCTGGAACAAGGTTCCATATAGAAATTAATGTATTAACCAGTATATACCTGAGAGAGCCTAAAAACTAGGTATTTATCAACAAGAAAGCCTTCAGGGAAAACCTACCAATATTTTTTGGTAGGTTTTTTGTTTGTCATCCCACAGTAAGTCACTTAACCTTAATTACATGAAAAAATTCATTTATTCCTTAGCCTTAATTTTTATGCTTGGCTTTAGCGCAAATACAGTTGTTGCTGCAGATAAGTCTGAAAAAAATAAAACGGAAATGACAGTTGAACAACAGGCACAACTGAGAAGAATTACAGAGCGTGTTGAGGAAATCAAATCGATGGATAAGTCGAATTTGTCCAGAACAGAGAAAAAAGAACTCCGTAAAGAGCTTAGAGAGTTGAAAAAACAATCTAAAGCATTAGGTGGCGGCGTTTATCTTTCTGTTGGAGCGATTATCATTATCATCCTGCTATTAATCCTAATATTATAAGCTTCTCATCTACCGATGAATAAAAAAACCTTCCCCGTAATGGAGAAGGTTTTTTTTGTATACTATCTTTTATGGAAGGTAATCGTCATCCATAAAAACATTAGTCGATATATTCGAAACCAGTATATTTTACGAGTACCTCAGGAACTTTAACCCCTTTATCAGTTTGGTTGTTCTCCAGGATGCAAGCCACAATACGTGGCAATGCCAATGCACTTCCATTTAATGTATGCGCCAATTGCGTTTTACCTGTAGCTCCTTTAAATCTTAGTTTTAGTCGATTTGCCTGATAAGTCTCAAAGTTAGACACAGAGGAAACCTCTAACCAACGTTGCTGTGCTGCAGACCACACCTCCATGTCATAAGTCATGGCTGAGGTAAAGCTCATATCTCCACCACATAAGCGTAGTACGCGATAATGTAAGCCCAGTTCTTTTAACAAACTTTGTACATATTCACTCATTTGCTCCAAAGTCTCATAAGATTTGTCTGGATGTACTACTTGTACAACCTCCACCTTATCAAACTGGTGTAAACGGTTTAAACCTCTTACGTGTGCACCATAAGATCCTGCTTCACGACGGAAACATGGGGTATAGGCCGTGTTTTTAACCGGAAGCTCTTCTTCTTTCAAAATCACATCACGGTATAAATTTGTTACCGGCACTTCAGCCGTAGGAATCAGGTAAAGGTTATCCACACCAGCATGATACATTTGCCCTTCTTTATCCGGCAATTGTCCGGTTCCAAAACCTGATGCTTCATTTACCAAATGAGGTACCTGCATTTCTCTATATCCCGCATCAACTGCATGATCCAGGAAATAGTTGATCAGCGCTCTTTGTAAACGCGCACCTTTTCCTTTATAAACTGGAAATCCTGCACCGGCAATCTTCGTTCCCAGTTCAAAATCAATAATATCATATTTAGTAGTCAGCTCCCAGTGTGGCACAGCATTTTCGCTCAATATTGCAGGCTCACCATGGACCAATATCACTTCATTTTCTTCAGCAGTATTTCCTGTCGCCACAGATTCATGAGGTAGGTTAGGCAATTGAACAATCAATTGAAACAACTTCTCTTCTGCAGCCACCAATAGCTCTGAAAGGGTTTTAATCTGCTCTTTATTCGCTGTAGTCTCCGATTTTAATACTTCCGCTTCCTCTTTTTTTCCATTACGCATCAGCTCTCCAATTTGTTTAGCACTGGAATTAGCAATTGCAGAAAGTGAATCTAAGGAGGTTTGAGCCTGTCTACGCTCTTCATCAATTTTAATAATTTCATCAACCAGTTCTGGTTGCTTGAATTTACGTACACTCAGTCGTTCTAAAACTTTGTCTCTATTTTCGCGGATATAGTTAACTTGCAGCATTATTTTATATTTTAAACAAAGATAATAACTTAAACGTCATTGCGAACCTTAAGGGGTACCAGATTAGGATAATATCCTTCAACTTGGTGTCAATTTTGGCAGAGCTGATGAAAAAATATTATGGAAGGCAAATTATTTCTTGTTCCCACGCCGATTGGCAACCTTGAGGATATGACCTTCAGGGCGATAAGGATATTAAAAGAGGCAGATGTGATTCTTGCCGAAGACACGCGTACGAGTGCACCGATGCTGAAGCATTTTGGAATCGATAAAAAAGCATATTCACACCACCAGCATAATGAACACCAGGCAACTTCGGAAATCATCAGATTTCTAAAGGAAGGAAAAAATGTGGCCTTGATTTCTGATGCAGGAACTCCGGCAATTTCCGACCCTGGTTTTTTCTTGGTTAGAGAAGCTATCAAAAACGATCTTGCTGTGGAATGCTTACCTGGTGCTACGGCTTTTGTACCCGCATTAGTTAATTCGGGTCTGCCTTCAGACACCTTTATCTTTGAAGGTTTCTTGCCTGTGAAGAAAGGTCGACAAACACGTTTTAAGAAACTGGCAGAAGAAGACCGTACGATCATTCTGTATGAGAGTCCGCATAGATTACTAAAAACCCTGGAAGAATTTGCAGAATACTGCGGTGAAGATCGCCAGGCTTCAGTAAGTAGAGAGCTCACTAAAATGTATGAAGAAACCGTTAGGGGTACTTTACTGGAAATCAAAGAACATTTTGAGAACAATATACTTAAAGGCGAGTTTGTGATCTGTATTGCCGGAAAAACAGAAGTGAAGAAGTCTAAGTATGACAAGAAGGATTCGGAAGGTTAGTTTCCGGACGACAAAGTAGTTAGCCGGCTGTTTGCTTAAGATTAAATAGGGCTAAACCCCAGATTAATCAACACAAATCAAGTATATAAAAGAAAATTCAGGTTCAATTTTTGATAGTAATATAAAAAGCGTTTGTATGATATTAATTGATAGATTTTTAAGTGATGAACAAGATCCCAAAGCTGTTGAAAAAGTTTTAGGAAAACTAAACGATATGCTCAGTGCAAATGAAGAACTGATTTATATGGCGGTACAAAAAAGACCTGCAGTAAATCTACTTCCCACCTGTATTGTAGTCAGTAATAAACGTATTTTCTATTGCGAGCCAGGAAATTTTGGAATCACGATGAATTTCAAAGACATTTCCTGGAAAACGATCAAGGAGGTTTCTTTTAAAGAAGAGATCTTCGGCTCTAAATTCATCTGTGTGCCTACCTATGGCGAAAACATCATTACTGAATACATCCCAAAGGTTCAGGCACGTAAATTATACCAGGCCGCACATGAACAACTGGAAGCATTTAAAGAGCAACAAAGACAAATAGAACTGGAGGAAAGACGTTCTTCAACCTCCCCGGTTACGGTAAACACCGTTCCTTCAGCTATAGAAGAAGAGCCAATAACTTTTATTCCTCCTACACCTGTAGCAACCAGCTTTGCTGTTGCTGCTCCTGTTGAAGAACCTGAGGATGAAACGACCTTGAAACTAAGAAAATTGAAAACGTTGTATGATAAACAATTGATTACACTGGAAGAATATGAAGCGAAAAAAGCTGACATTCTGGACAGCTTTTAATCAAATTGCTGAAAAAAAAATTAAAACTGCTGACTTCGATCGGCAGTTTTCTTAATCCACCACCCCATTTTAACACCAATGAATTCGAAAAAAACGACGCTCCTTGCCTTGCTCAGCGCCTTTCTAATGTGGCTAGCCTGGCCACCTATCCCATTTACGACTCCCTTATTACTGATTGGCCTGGTACCTTTACTGATTGCTGTTGCAAAAATCCGTAGCAACTATAGTGAGAAAAAAGGAAAGCAAGTTTTTTTAACTGCCGGACTTACTTTTCTGGTTTGGAATACGGCATGCATTTACTGGGTATATAATGCTATTAGTGCCTATAATAGTCCATTTGTTGCTTTCCTGATCTCCCTTATTCCTTTTGGACTAGGCGCACTGCTAATGACTTTTGCTTTCTGGCTGTATTACCGTTTAAGTAATTATAACAGCAAATGGATCGCTTATACCGGATTGATCAGTTTCTGGATTGCCATGGAATACCTCCATCAAACCTGGGAACTCGCTTTTCCCTGGATGACACTTGGAAATGGTTTTGCGGCAAGTCACCAATTGGTGCAATGGTACGAGTTGACAGGTGTTTATGGTGGTTCTTTGTGGATTTTGTTAAGTAATATCCTCGCCTTTGAAGCTTATCAGGCCTGGAGAATTCAGAAAGGGTATCTTAAATTCAGACCTGCAATGGTTTTCGCTGCGGTGGTTCTGATTCCCATCATCGCATCTCTAATTAGATACTCCTCTTATATAGAGAAAGCCCTTCCAGTAAATGTTGTGGCTGTTCAACCCAATATCGATCCCTATGAAAAGTTAGGAGGCATCTCTCCTCAGGAACAATTGCGGATTCTCAGCCATCTTTCTGATTCTATAGGACAGATCAACACGGAATATTTCATCTGGCCTGAAACCGCAATTCCTAACTACAGCGATGAAGAAAGAATCAGAAGTAACCCAGATTATATCCAGCTACAGGATTTCATTTCTAAATATAAAAATGGAACATTAATCACCGGAATTGAAAGTATTAAAATTTATAATGATAAACAGACTATTAGTGCTAAATTAAATCCCAATAATGGTCTTTATTTCGATAATTTTAATGCAGCGATGCAGGTAGAAAACTCTGCGAACGTACAATTCTATCATAAATCAAAACTGGTACCTGGCGTCGAAAAAATGCCTTTCCCTAAAACACTGGCCTTCCTTACTCCTGTTTTTGCAAAACTAGGTGGCACTGTTGCTGGCTGGGGATGGCAGGATCATCCGGGCGTATTCTATGCTCAGAGCGGCGTTGGCGTTGCTCCGGTGATTTGTTATGAATCTTTATGGGGCGACTGGGTTGGTCAATCGGTAAGGGACGGCGCTCAGTTCATCGCTATCATCACCAATGATGGTTGGTGGGGCAACACCTCCGGAAAGGATCAACACCTCTTATATGCGAAATTACGAGCTATTGAAACGCGACGTTGGGTAGTACGCTCTGCAAATACCGGGATCTCAGCCTTTATTGATCAAAAAGGAAATATCATCAAGCAGACCAAATGGTGGACACGCACTGCTATAAAAGCAGACATCAACCTGAACAGTGACCTGACATTCTATGTAAAAAGTGGCGATCTGATCGCGAAACTCTTTTCTTTGGTTGCCGTATTACTTGCCTTGATCATTCCTTACAAAAAATGGATTAAAAAAAGCAGCTCAAAATAAAACTTCAATTCGGCTGATAAAAAAAACGCCTGATCATTTGCATGATTCAGGCGTTTTTCTTTTATAAATGTTGGTGTATAATCAACTTTTATTGATAACTAAAGGATAAAAGTCCTTAAGAAAGGTACTTTCCTACAATTGGCATTCTTCTTCCCATTCCAAATGCTTTAGGAGATACCCTTAAAATTGGTGGGGTTTGGTAACGTTTAAATTCTGCATTATTAACCATCTTCAGAATCCTTCTTACTAAGGCTTCGTCAAAACCTTGCGCAATAATCGCAGCAGAACTTTGTTTCAACTCAATGTATTGGAAAAGAATTTTATCCAGAATATCATAATCAGGTAGGGAATCCGAGTCCTTTTGTCCTGGTCTCAACTCTGCTGATGGTGGTTTAACTATTGAGTTTTCCGGTATCACAATACCATCTTTATTGATATAGTGTGCCAACTCATAAACCTGAATTTTGTACACATCCCCAATCACACCGATTGCTCCGCACATGTCTCCATACAATGTGCCATACCCGACAGCACATTCACTTTTATTAGAGGTATTTAATAAGATGTGGCCAAATTTATTGGACATGGCCATCAGGACAATTCCCCTGCATCTGGCCTGAATATTCTCCTCTGTCAGGTTAAATGGCAATCCTTGAAAAGCTGGTGCCATCATTTGATCAAAAGCCTCCGCCGCTGGGGCAATAGGAATGATCTCATGATTACAACCGAAGTTTTTCACGAGTTCCAAGGCATCATCAATAGAATGGTCAGACGAATATTTTGAAGGCATCAGTACTGCCATTACATTTTCCGATCCCAATGCCCTACAAGCTAATGCACAAACAACGGCGGAATCAATTCCTCCGGAAAGCCCTAAAACAGCTTTACTGAAACCTGATTTATCGAAATAATCTTTGATTCCAAGGACCAGGGCTTCATAAATCTGCTCAATATCTGGTGCCGCTTTATGTAAAATTGGTTCGTATCCTTTAAAATGACCCTCCTTAAGTTCATAGATTTTAAGTCCTTCCTGAAAATAAGGCATTTCATCAACCAACTTTCCTTTTTTATCAAAGACCATCGAACCCCCATCAAAAATAATCTCTGTTTGCGCACCCACCTGGTTCACATAAAGTAATGGCAATTTATATTTCTTGGCATTATCAGAAAGTACCACCACCCTTTCGTCATCATGGCAATAAGAAAAAGGGGAAGCCGCAATATTGATCATCAGATTTGGCTTCTGACGAATCAGTTCATCCATCGGAGAAGAAGCATATAAAGGGTTGTTATTGATGTTCCATAAATCTTCACATATGGTCAAGGCAATCTTTTGCCCCTTGAAACGTATACATTCGAAATGGTTGGCTGGTTCAAAATAACGGTATTCATCAAAAACGTCGTAGGTGGGTAACAATGCCTTTTTTACAATATTTTTGATATGACCATCTTCGATAAAATAAGCTGCATTATAAAGGTCCTTTCCTGCCAGAATATCATTTTTTACGGGTAATCCAATGATGCAGGCAATACCATGACATTTACTCGCGATCTCTGTAGCTGCGCTTTCACATAATTCAATAAACTCATCAAACTCCAAAAAATCCCTTGCAGGGTAACCGCAAACAGCCAGTTCTGCAAAAACAACCAGGTCTGCACCCTTTGATTTTGCCAGTTCAATGTTTTCGATGATCTTTTTTGTGTTGTGTTCAAAGTTCCCAATATGGTAATTGAGTTGTGCCAGTGCGATATTCATGTATATGTACTTAAGATTCGTAATTTCCTAAAAGAAGACACCTAAATTAAGGCCGATGTAATGGTTTTTAGCGCGGCGGTCGCCATCCTTAACAATATTTGTTAATCCATTATTCAATGTTAAACCGATGGCAACACTGGTCCGATCGTCCAGATCGTATTCTCCACCCGCTGCAACCACCATTCCTGCGCGGTAAAATTTAGTATAATTAGAAATGTTTCTATCACTTTCCACTTTTTTCCCTGTCATTTGCGCATTCTGCTTTGCATTAATATTAAAATCGTTGGAGAGACCAAACTGTCCATACCATCTCAATGGTCCAATTTTATTGGTTTTTAGTTTTATCGTTAATGGAATTTCGATGTACTGTAATCGGTATCTTAAATCATATGCAACCGTTCCACCATCTGCAGGATTGTAATATGGTTTTGCATTTACCTCTGTACTTTTACCATTAATGGTAGTAACGGTCAGACCAGTAGCAAAGGAATAGTTCTCTGCGAAATTAAAATCCCCCAATAAACCGTAGGAGAATCCAAGGGCTATACCCTCTGTCTTGCCGACCTCCGGTTTCACCCATCCTAAAGTAGGATGCGCCGTTAATCCTAATCTAAAGCCATAATATGGGGATCCACCTTGTTGTGCGAAGAGTTGTCCGGTTAAAAGAAGTAAGAATAAAGTAAGGTATGTGTTTTTCATTAGTATTTCATTTGTTTTTAATTAGATGAAGCCATCATCTGCTGATTCATTACGATTTTGATCCAAAGCTGATGAGGGTTTCATTTTCAATCTATAAGTGTTGCAATTTTCCTCTGGGATGTATATATATTTGCTATAAATGATATATAACGTAAAACCCAGCCAAATCTATCTATTTTTTCTTTCTATGCTTGCTTTTTTTTCATGTAAGCAGGCCAGTAAGCCCGATGTAAGCGATATTAAGCTAGACATAAAAGTAGAACGTTTCGATCAGGACCTATTTCGGGGAAAATCGAAAGACCTGCAACAGACCGATGAAATGCTACGGAAAAAGTATGGTAACTTTTTCCAGGATTATGTACACCGTATGGTAGGCGACCCTAGCTACACCAGTACTGAGATTTTAACCACACTCTATAAAGATCAGGCCTATACCGACCTGAACAAGGAAGTGGACAGTGTTTTCAATAACATGAGCAATATTGAAAAAGACCTCACTCAAACCTTTAAATATATAAAGCATTATTATCCAAATGCCCAAATTCCAAGAATGATCTCTTTTATCTCTGGGTTTGCAGTGCAGACACCTATTGGGGATGATTACATGGGTATTGGATTGGATATGTTTCTTGGAAAAGATAGCAAATTTTATGGGGCGATTGTAGAGAGTGTGCCGGTTTATCTTTCCCGTCGGTTCAGTCCAGAATATATAGTTCCTAGAGTAACAGAAACTTATGCGCGTGAAGATTTATTCCCCGCCAGAGATGAAGACCGGACTTTATTGTCTAAAATGATCCAAAATGGGAAGATCTTGTATTTTATGGACCAGGTTTTGGCAGATGAAGTGCCAGATTCTGTCAAAATCGGATATACTAAAAAGCAAATAGATTGGTGTAAAACATACGAAGTCGACATCTGGGCCTATTTATTGCAAAACAATTTACTATTCGAAACCGACTATCAAAAAATCCAGGTATTTTTGGGAGAAGGTCCATTTACTCCTGGACTAGGTGATAAACAGGAATCAGCACCAAAATTAGGCGTATGGATGGGCTGGCAGATGGTAAAAAAATACATGAGTGAAAATAAAGAAGTTACGCTGCAGCAGTTAATGTCAGAAAAAGATCCTCAAAAAATATTGAACTTATCAAAATATAAACCTAAATAGCAGTGGTAAAAAATTACTGAACAAAAAAGCGAGTTAATCCAGCAAAGAAACGAGTATTATGGTTAAGGTAGGAATAGTATTATCAGGTGGAGGGATTCGGGGAATCGCCCATCTTGGTGTCTTAAAAGCTTTAAAAAATGCGGGAATCAAGTTTAGCCACATCAGTGGAACCAGTGCAGGTTCAATTGCCGGAGCATTTTTCGCATCCGGAATAGATCCGGAGGCCGGTCTGGATATCTTTATTAAAGCCAAACTATTCCGTTTTATCCGACCAGCATTGGGCTCTTTGGGATTGATCAATATTGAGCATGTAGAAGAATTATTAAAAGAACATCTTTCGGTAGACCGTATGGAGGACCTAAAAATCCCATTAACCATTGCTGCTACCAACTTTAGTGAGGGAAAACTGGTTTATTTTACTTCCGGTCCACTGATTAGGGCGGTATTGGCTTCAAGTTGTATTCCTGGAATTTTCAGGCCGATCATGATCGACAAACAAATGTATGTAGATGGCGGCATTTTAAACAACTTCCCTATTGAGCCATTATTGAGCAATTGCGATTATATCATTGGTTCTTCCTGCAATCATTTGACTAAAGTAGATAAGATTACGAATATCTCTACCTTGATGAAAAGGGCGGGTGTAATGTCCATTAATAAAGATACAGAGCAAAAAGCTGCTTTTTGCAATGCTATGATGGAGCCAACCGGCATGGGTGATATCAGTACTTTTGATATGAACAAAGCAGAAACCATTTACTGGCTGGCCTATGAACAAACCTTAAAAACGATTAAAACGAATGAAAGTCTGCAGGAACTGATCCTGAGCTTTAGACAAAAATCCTTTCCGGAATAAAAATAGGAATACAACCGCTTTTATATTCTCTGATTTATTCCTCTAAAAAAAGACTGCTATAATAGCCGAAAGAGATATTTTGGACTAAGCTTCCATTGCAACCAATGCATCTCCAACCAGGACAGGAATTGCTTTACAAATGTTCAGCTGTAAACAGAATTTCACATCTTCTTCAATGTTCAGTTCTGCCAATCTGTGGCTATGTGATGATTTATGAAGGTAATTCCTTAAATCATCTTTTGCCAGTGCATACAAATCTTCTGCTGCAACACAGGAATCATCGAAATGCGTAAAATCCTTTCGCAATTCACGAACTACCGCACCAGCAAATAAAGTATCTTCCAGATTGAATTTATCTTTCCAGCCTGCACAAAGCAACAACACCCCTTTATCTTGCTTGCGGAGCCAGTTACAAAGTGCTTCCAGATTTAAAAAGGAACCAATAACTACCTGATGTGCACGTTTTCTAGCCAGATGTAAGGCCTTAGTTCCGTTAGTAGTGGTGAGTACAATTGTTTTTCCGCTTACCTTCCCGCGGGAATAAGAGAATGGAGAATTGCCGAAGTCATAGCCTTCAACCACTTCTCCATTTCGCTCTGCAGCCAATAGAAAACCTTTGTCTGCATAATTCAGACAATCTTCTACCTGTGAAACAGGAATGATTGCGCTAGCCCCATTGTCAATGCCATAAACCATAGAAGAGGTTGCTCTTAGTACATCAATAACGACCACAACACGGTCTTCTATAGAATAAAGATCTAATAACGCGGGTGTTAAACAAACTTCTATACTTTTTTGCATGGGTAAATGAATGGGGTTTCGCTAAATTTTTTCTATTGCTGATCTGGTATACACTATTTAGTGAAAGGTAGTTTTACCACTTTCGCTTTAATTTTATTGTTACGGATATTGATGAAAATCTCTGTCCCTTCTTTTGCCAAAGCTTTATCAATATATCCCATACCGATTGCTTTTTGTAAAGATGGTGCCTGTGTACCAGAAGTTACTCTGCCAGTTACATTTCCTTCTGCATCAACAATCTCATAATCATGACGAGGAATACCTCTGTCGATCATTTCAAAACCAATTAGTTTACGAGCAACACCAGCCTCCTTTTGTGCTTGTAAGGCCTCAGAATTGGTGAATTTTTTGCTGAATTTAGTGATCCATCCTAAACCTGCTTCAATTGGAGAAGTGGTATCATCTATATCATTTCCATATAAGCAGAAACCCATTTCTAAACGCAGGGTATCACGAGCACCGAGACCGATTGGCTTGATACCAAATGCTGTTCCAGCTTCGAAAATCGCATCCCAGATCACATCTGCATGTGCATTATCGAAATAGATTTCAAAACCACCAGCACCAGTATAACCTGTAGCAGAAATGACAACATTATCAATACCAGCAAAAGTCCCTTTTACGAAATTGTAATACTCCATAGAAGCAAGATCTACCTCTGTTAAGCTCTGCAATGCTTCAGCAGCTTTAGGTCCTTGAATCGCAAGTAGAGAAGTCTGATCAGAGATATTGTGCATCTCTACTCCTTTATCATTGAATTTCTGAATCCAATTCCAGTCTTTCTCAATGTTAGAAGCATTCACAACTAACATGTAAGTAGTTTCATCCATTCTGTAAACCAACAAGTCGTCTACAATACCACCATCTTCGTTCGGCAGACAAGAATACTGTACTTTACCATCATATAATTTTGAAGCATCATTACTAGTTACTCTTTGAATCAGATCTAGTGCATTTTCACCTTTAATGATGAATTCACCCATGTGACTCACGTCAAAAACGCCCACAGCTCCTCTTACGGTTGCATGCTCTGCATTGATACCTTCATACTGAACTGGCATATTGTAACCTGCGAAAGGCACCATTTTGGCACCCAATGAAATGTGTTTTTCTGTTAATGCGGTATTTTTCATTAGAATAATTTTATTTTTTTACGGTTATCAACCAACCCATACGATACGCGTAATGAAGATCGATTTCATCGGCCATGTTGTTTTTCTGAATTCTTCTTGTTTTTGGTAGCTGTATCCACACTCTTCCCCTCCATTACCGGCCAAAAACGTGGGCAAAAGTACGTAAAAATTAAACAGTAAGTAATTTTTGGTAGATATTCAGCATTCTTTGAGCGATGATTTTAACATCATGATCTCTTTCCACAGTTTTCCTCGCATTTTCACCGATTTCCCTCCACTTCTTTGGGTTAGTGATACACTGCAAAATTGCACGATAGAATTCGTCAGCGGTATCTGCAATTAGAATATCTTTTCCATGTTCGCAACGAATTCCTTCGGCAGCCATGCTGGTGGCGATGATACACTTACTCATGGCCATCCCTTCAATAATTTTCACACGCATTCCACTTCCTGATAATAAAGGGACAATCATGATGGCTTTAGAATTGATAAACTCTACCGCATCAAAAACCTCCCCTTCCACTACCAGATTATCGGAATCATATTCAAAAAACTGTTGCTGCATATTTTTCCCTGCGATATAAAACCGAAGCTCGGAATTCAATTTCTCAATATCTGGCCAGATTTCATCCAGAAACCACTCCAGTCCTTCTCTATTTGGACGCCAATCCATCGCTCCCAAATGGAATAAAGTCGGAAAACTCGTCTTGGAAAAATCAGTTACATACTTTTCAAAATCCAGCGCCACTGGAAACACTTCCAATGCGGTTACGGAACCAAATCTTAAAATACTCTGTCTATCCTGCTCAGAAATAGCAAATACCTGATGAAAACGATTGATCTGTTCTGTTTCGTAAACTTTCAGGCGACGGGCAAGAAACTGGAGGTAACTCCTCCTGGGTGTGAATTTCTCGGTCATTGCAATCCGCTCCCACACATCAAACTCTATATTATGAGCTCGATAAATCACTTTTGCCTTGCTGTTCTCTTTCACCACATCCAGATAAGGTACCACAAAAAGTCCCTCGAACTGAATAATATCAAATTCCGTTTCTTTCAACACCTCCCCAAGTAAACTGGCAGCATCCTCATCATAATAGCGGGAAACATTATAGGATTGATTAGAAAAAATATTCAGTAAAGCACCATACACGTTGACTCCAGTGTCCAGATCAAAGGAATAAAATCTGATCTTCTGAAATAAAGGATCATAGATTTCTTCTATGTCTACCTGATATTTTTTGGGATTGATACTAAACAAAGTGATTTCTACCCCCAGTTTCAACAGTCCTTTTATGGTATTGTAAACCACAATTGGATAGCCACTATTGGGCGGAAAGGGTATTCTGTTAGTGAGTATGAGTGCTTTCAAATTAGGTGAAAATACAAATTATCCTTCGCTTTCGGAAAACAGTGCCAATTGAGGTTTAGAAATTGAGAAAGTTTTACGATGATATGGTGATAAGCCATGTGCTAACGCGGCATTTCGATGAACTATGGTAGGATATCCCTTATTTTGTTTCCATTGATAAACGGGATATTCTTCTGCAATTCGCTCCATATACTCATCCCTATGCGTTTTTGCTAGGATAGAAGCTGCGGCAATATTAAGATACTTACCATCCCCTTTAACGATACAGGCATGAGGAATTTCCGGATAGGCTTTAAATCGATTTCCGTCGATCACCAGGTATTCTGGTTTCAGCCTTAACTTTTCAATTGCCCTATGCATTGCTAAAAATGAAGCGTTCAAAATATTAATCTTATCGATTTCATGGTGATCAACTTCGGCTACTGCCCAGGCAATTGCCTCCTTTTCAATAATCCACCTTAAAGCTTCCCGCTGTTTATGGTTCAGTTTTTTAGAGTCATTCAATTCACCGGCCTTAAAGTCTTTTGGCAAAATCACGGCAGCAGCAAAAACGGGGCCTGCAAGGCAGCCTCTACCGGCTTCATCGCAGCCGGCTTCTACTAGTTCATTCTGGTAACAATTTAACAGCATCCTACAAAGTTAATAAATTAAAGACCTTTCAAGACAGTCAAAATTACCCCTCTTTTAACCAAAGAGATGACGAAATTCCTAAATAGAAATATTTTGAGATTTTACATCAAAAGCATCCCTCAGACCTATGGCCAGGAGATTGAATGCATAAACTGTGGTCATGATGGCCAGCCCTGGCAAAACGGCGAGATATGCAGCATCCATAATGATATATCCATAATGCTCCTTGATCATGCTACCCCAGCTTGGCATGGGGGGCTGTGCACCAAACCCAAGAAAGCTTAGTCCTGTTTCCAATAAAATTGCAGCAGCAAAATTTGCGGAAGCCAGTACCAGAATCGGGCCGGCAATATTGGGTAAAAGATGTCTTGTAATAATTCTTGGCGTAGGGAAACCTAGTGCTTTTGCAGCCTCTACAAATTCTACATTTTTCAACGCCATCACCTGTCCTCTTACCAATCTGGATACATCAACCCAGGTCGACAAGCCAACTGCGATAAATATCTGCCAGAAGCCCTTTCCTAAAGCAAAAGAAATGGCAATGACCAATAACAAGGAGGGTAAAGACCAGATCACATTCATAAACCAGCTAATGGCAGCATCAATTTTTCCACCAAAATATCCGGCCAATGCACCCAAACTGATCCCTATAAAAAGGGAGATCAGAACAGCCATTAGTCCGACTGATAGAGAAACACGTACTCCAATCATCAGCCTGCTCAGTAAATCCCGACCATAAATATCTGTTCCGAGCCAGAAAGTCTGACGATACCTGTTATTTTCCAGTAAAGGATACCCCATTTCTTCAGCCTGTTCATCATCCCCAATATATTCCCTGGCATATACCATATTTCCTGATTCCCGATAAGAAGTAATAGGAATACTTTTAAAGTCTGGCTCCTGTCCAAATAGCATCTTATCCAGAATACCATTTTTTTTAACCTCCGGATTTCTGCTGATGATCAGGAAATCGAAGCTCCTGCCAGGTTTCTTATTGCTCAGCTGCAAATGCATCGTGTTGGCAAAAGGGCTTTGATCAGGTGTGATCAGATACCCCAGTATCGCGATTAACATCATGAATAGAATAAATAATAATCCGAAGAAAGCCATTTTATTGTGCCTAAACCGCTTCCATACTTGCTTTGACGGACTATTATTGATTTCCATTATTTGACCATTCTGTCTTTCCAGTTGTATTTACCTGAATTTCCCGCTATCCCAATATACACGATATAAATGATATGCATCAAATTGAGTATCGGCAATAACGTCAATAATGCCCTCCTTCTGGCGAAACCAGTAACCTGAAATAAAAATATAAACTCCAGCAGAATCTTAATCAGTAACTGTACCAAAGCCAATTTGAAGTAGAATCCCACAAATAAACCTATACCAATATTCAACAAAATACTCACATTAAACAACCATATTGCCACTCCCAGGGCAATAATCGCTTTGTTTTTATAACGTGTACTTTTGGAAGCCCAACGTTTTCTTTGCTGAATAAATTCACCAAGTGTAGCTTTTGCATGGGTATAAACCACCGCATCCTCATTTTTTAAAAATCCGATATTGTTTTCATAACGTGCCGCCATCTTATGAAGCAATAATTCATCATCTCCTGAAGCCAGATCGTCAATCCCTTTGAAACCTCCCACCTCATAAAAGGCAGCCTTTTCATAAGCGAGATTGGCGCCATTGCAAGTAGATGGTTTTTTATTGCCAATGGTGGAAGCACCCAAACCAATCAGGTATAAAAATTCCAGTGCCTGCGCCCTTTCAAAGAAACTCTTCTCTTCAAAATAAGCTACGGGCGAGGAAATCATTTTATAGTCTTTTTCCTCATAGAAGGAGATAATCGTTTTAAGCCAATCCCTACCCATTCTACAATCGGCATCAGTAGTAATGATTAAATCCCCAGTAGATTCTCCTATCGCAGTTTGAATGGCTTTCTTCTTATAGGAATTCAGTGCGCGATCTTCATTCAAACGAATTAACTTAACTCCTTTTGAAGCATAAGAAGCAATAATTGCAGCTGTCTCATCTGTAGAATGGTCATCTATAAAAATGATTTCTGTCAATGATTTATCATAAGATTGTGCACAAAGATCGTCCAGAGTTTTCCTGATATTTTCAGCCTCATTTCTTGCTGCTACCAAAATAGACACCTTTGTTTTTAAAGTGGGATTTTCAAGTTGATAATGACGCAATTTATTCCAGCCTCTGATAAAGCTGAACACGACGAACACATATAAGATCGTTAAAATAGAAGTGATATAGCTAGCTACGTTGTGGATTTCCAAAAAAATTAAGTTTAAATACGAAATAAGTGCCTAATATAGCAGGAATAATAATATTTATCAGCCAGATACTGGCTGTACAGGCAATCACTGCTACTTCTTGATCTGTAATAGAGCTAAAGAAATAAGAGGCCGTAGCTGTTCTCACTCCAATATCAAACAAATCCAGAGAAGGCAATGTAGATTGTACAAAGAATAGAATACTCACCATCATCAAAATGTCCATATATTGAAGGTTAGGAATGAGCCAGAAAAACAGGATAAAATATTGGCTGCTAAAAACCAGGTACCTTAAAAAACAAAGAGTAAGGATCTTCAGCAGTTCCTTCTTTTGATATCTGGCCAGTATACTATAAAACTTTTTATATTTTCGGGTGAACTTCATAGAAAGTAGCAATCCATTCAACCATTTGATATTAAAATAAAAGATCAGGAAAAACAAGCAAAAGATAAATGCGAGGAAAACGAGGGCATAAAAGAGCAAAGGATCCATATTTACGAATCGATACATAAAAACGCAGAATGCGATCGCCCCAAATACATTGGTTAGCACCATTTGTCCGATGTTACCAACAGCCATGGCTACCACGCCAATCACCCTTCTTTTAGGCGACAGAAAAAATACCCTTCCCCCATATTCACCAATCCTATTAGGTGTAAATATAGCCCAAGTGAGTCCGCAAAAAACAGAGGATACTGATTTCCAAAGGCTGATTTTCTCTACGCTGGAAATTAGTCGTTGCCACTTTATGGCTTCGAGCCCCCAATTTACTAACATGAGCAACAGCACAGAGCCAATCACTGCTACGATTTCCCATGTGGGTAGATTATTGAGCAGATTTTTGAAATCCTGTAGGTTTTTGTTTTCTGTTAATTTGCTATAGACAAACCAAAATGCAACAAGTACAATTCCGGCTTTAAGAATGTATGAAACTATTTTTTTGTACTGTGATGTCAATTTTTTTGCATTTACTCTGTGCAAATATGCTTAATATTGTTCTATGTTGGTGGAAAAAAAGGAAAGGGTGATTATCGGAATAGATCCGGGCACTTCAATTATGGGCTATGGAGTGATATTGGAAAAAGGAAGTAAAATTGAATTGCTAAGCATGGGGGTTGTCCGAATGGATCACCTGGAGGATCATTTTCTGAAATTACAGCGAATTTTTGAAAAAACCATGGTATTGATCGATGAGTATAAGCCAGATGCAATGGCACTCGAAGCACCTTTCTATGGAAAAAACATTCAGGTTATGCTAAAACTTGGTCGCGCACAAGGTGTGGCAATGGCAGCAGCTTTAACCAGAAACATCCCAATCACTGAATATGCACCGCGTAAGGTCAAACAATCCATTACCGGAAGTGGTAGTGCAGGAAAAGAACAAGTAGCAGCAATGCTGCAGAATCTACTTAAATTTAAGGAAACGCCTCAGTTTTTGGATGCAACAGATGGACTGGCTGTAGCCGTTTGTCATTCCTTCCAAAGAGTAAATACTTCAGGCTCCGGAAAATCTTATTCCGGATGGGAGGCCTTTGCCAAAGACAATAAGAAACGGCTTAAGTAAGGATCAGAATCTTAAAAAATCAAACTTTTAATTTCCTGCTTTTACGGTACTGTCTGTAAGCAACAAAACCTGCTATGGCAAGAAGGATCAACATCCAGAGATTAGCCAGCATCAGCAAAAACTCTTTAAAGATCAGCCATCCATTTTGGACATTGAGTCCCAATCTTCTAAAAAAAGTGGGCTTGTAGTCCGATAAATTATCGTTTCCTACGACTAATTTCTTTACTGTATTGTCCTGATAAAAGGAAAGCCTGATGTCACTATACTTTACACGATCATTGATCATTTTATTTTGAATTTTCTGGTCAATTTCATCGTCCTTTAAATCTACAGTCTTTCCTATTTGAGTACTTTTCTTATGACTACTTTTCAACTGAGCGACAGCCTCTTCCCTGTTCTGAGTTTTCATCTGGTTAGATAGGTAATTTAGACTCTGGTCGTCTAGTTTCATCGATTGCTGGTCTACAAATACTGCAATACCTGCCACTTTATTTGTAAACACATCCAGTTTATCTGCAGGTATCTTTGCAACTACCAAACCTTCGGTGCGATATGAAGTTAGTTCCAGTAAGGAATCTGTAGAATAACGAACCTTTTCCGATTGGTATACCTCACTCTGAATGGAGAATTCCCAGAGTCTGCCACCTTCTTCTTTAATCAGTTCAGCCAATTTAACTTTAGTCTGCTGCACGTCTTTAACACGGAATCGCATGTCGGCAGTTTTGATGATTTTTTCAGTTAGGCTACTGTCTGCGCTCAGTATGCTAATGGCACTTGCATCAACAGCTGCTTCATTGGCTTGTTTATTCTGGCTACAGGCCGTGAATACAATCGCCACAGCGCAATAAATAATATATTTCTTCATAGGATCAGTAATTAGGCACTGCCATTAATACAGCGCAGTAGAGAAGGTAACCTAAGAAAAGAATTCGTCATAGAAATGTGACGACAAAAAAAATCCTCCACAACCGAAGTCGGGGAGGATTTCTAGCAATGCTTTTTTAACTAAGCAGCTAATATTTTGAATACGCCTTTGCAAGCGATGAATGAACCTATGAATAAAACTGCCCATGCCGTTAATGACAAAGCTAAAGAATCGCCTGCGAAACGCATAAAAACGCCTAGAACGCTGATTACAATTCCTACAGCCATTAATTTATAGATGGATGTCTCGTTAGCTCTTTTCATGCTTGGCGTATTGTGCTTTGGTGTCTGTTCCATAGTATTTTCTATTTGATGGCACAAAAATAATATTAATTAAACAAAAAGCGATACATTGGAAGGATAAATTTCAATCTCTCCCAAAACGTTACCATTCTAAATAAAAAAAGCCCTTATCCGTATGGATAAGGGCTTTAATACCTGATGGAGTATTACCCGTTTAGTGCAGCTGCACCACTTACAATTTCCGTAAGCTCTGTAGTAATTGCAGCCTGACGCGCCTGATTGTAAGAAAGCTTCAGGGCTTTAATCAAATCACCAGCATTTTCAGTTGCTTTATCCATTGAAGTCATACGGGCACCATGCTCAGAAGCATGAGAATCCAATACTGCTTTATACAACTGAGTTTTGATCGACTTAGGGATCAACTGCGATACAATCTCTTCCTGAGAAGGCTCCATGATGTAATCTACTGCATGCGCAGCAGCTGCACCCTCGGCAACTTCAGTTTTAGGCAGAGGCAATAACTGCTCAGTCGTTAAGATCTGAACTGCCGCATTTTTAAACCTGTTGTATACTAGCTCTACTTTATCAAATTCGCCTTTTTCAAAGCCCAGCATGATCGAGTTGGTGATCCTGGTTACATTCTCAAAAGTAAGCGCAGCATATACTTCATTATTATTTCCGATAACATTGTATCCGCGCTTCTCGTAGAAATCATGAGCTTTCTTACCGATAGCGACGATACTTACGTTACCCTTTTTGTATTGTTCGCTATATTTTTCCGAGATTAAATTGTTGGTTTCTTTAATCACGTTCATGTTAAAGGCACCAGCTAAACCACGGTTAGAAGAAACCACTACAATCAATACCTTATTTGGTTCACGTTCCTGAATAAACGGAGACGATGATCCTTCTAAGCTCGCTGAAAGATTTCCTAGGATTTCTTTCAACTTTGTAGCATACGGACGTAGCTGAACAATCGCATTGGTCGCACGCTTCAACTTCGCAGCCGAAACCATTTTCATGGCCTTGGTGATCTGCTGTGTAGATTGCACCGATGATATACGAATTCTTACTTCTTTTAAATTAGCCATTCTTTTTTATTCTTCAGTCAAGAGTAATTTAGTATTTGCTGGAAAGCTCTTTTGCTACAGTTTCCAATACTCCGGTAATTGCATCATCAAATTTACCAGCTTTTAAAGCTTTCAAAGTATCAGGATGACGTAATTCCAATTGTTGTAAGTACTCAGCTTCAAATTCCTTGATTTTGTTTACGGGAACTGAACGCATTAAGTTTTTAGTACCAATATAAATGATCGCTACTTGTTTCTCCACAGTCATTGGAGAGAACTGACCTTGTTTAAGGATTTCTACGTTACGTGAACCTTTATCAAGTACAGATTTAGTAGCAGCATCTAAGTCAGAACCGAATTTAGAGAAAGCCTCTAACTCACGGTATTGAGCCTGGTCTAATTTCAAAGTACCAGCAACTTTTTTCATTGATTTAATCTGTGCGTTACCACCTACACGTGATACCGAGATACCTACGTTAATCGCTGGACGAATACCTGCGTTGAACAAGTTAGTTTCTAAGAAGATCTGACCGTCTGTAATCGAAATTACGTTCGTTGGGATATAAGCAGAAACGTCACCAGCCTGAGTTTCGATAATTGGAAGTGCGGTTAATGAACCACCACCTTTAACGATACCTTTCAAAGATTCAGGAAGGTCATTCATTGCTTGTGCAATCTCATCGTTAGAGTTAATCTTAGCAGCACGCTCTAACAAACGACTGTGAAGGTAGAATACGTCACCAGGATAAGCCTCACGGCCCGGTGGACGACGTAATAATAGAGATACCTCACGGTAAGCCACAGCTTGTTTAGACAAATCATCATAAACAATTAAAGCTGGTCTACCTGTATCACGGAAAAATTCACCGATCGCAGCACCAGAGAATGGAGCGTAGAACTGCAATGGAGCAGGTTCAGCAGCCGAAGCAGCAACAACAACCGTATATGGCATTGCACCGTTTTCCTCTAATGTACGTACGATATTTGCTACAGTACTTGCTTTTTGACCACAAGCTACATATATACAGTAAACAGGGTTACCTGCTTCATAAAATTCTTTTTGGTTGATGATAGTATCGATACAAACCGCAGTTTTACCAATCTGACGGTCACCAATAACCAACTCACGTTGACCACGACCGATTGGAATCATACCGTCAATCGCTTTGATACCTGTTTGTAAAGGTTCTGTAACTGGCTGACGATAGATTACCCCTGGAGCTTTACGCTCGATTGGCATTTCATACGTCTGTCCAATGATTGGTCCTTTACCATCGATTGGTTCACCCATCGTGTTAACTACACGACCTAACATACCTTCACCAACTTTAATAGAGGCAATTTTCTTAGTACGTTTAATCGTATCACCTTCTTTGATCGTGTCAGATGGGCCTAATAGTACCACACCAACATTATCTTCTTCAAGGTTCAAAACAATACCTTGTAAGCCGTTTTCAAATTCAACTAACTCACCGGATTGAACTTTAGTTAAACCATAAACACGGGCAATACCATCACCCACCTGCAATACGGTACCAACTTCTTCAAGTTCTGCTTCTGATTTAAAGCCCGCCAATTGTTGCCTGATAATTGCCGATACTTCGTCTGGTCTTACCTCTACCATAATTTTATATTATTTCTTAGTATATGTTATCTTCTATTTTAAATACTCAGTTTAAACAATACCCTGAGCAAATTCTTTTTTTAGTTTATTCAAACCGCTGGCGATACTTGCATCAAACTGCTTATCTCCAACTTTTAAAATAAATCCGCCAATCAGTTTGTCATTAACTTTTTCCTTAATCACCACTTCTTTAGCGCCTATTTCCTTTTTCACTAAAGCATCGATCTCTGCTCTGTTTGCGTCAGTCAGTGCGATTGCTGAAGTAACTTCAGCAGTCACGATCCCTTTAAGGGCATTGTATTGCTGAATAAAGGATTTTGCTGTTCCAAATAAGATCGCTGAACGTCCTTTGTTTACGATCAGTTTTAAGTAGATATTCGTCACCGCGTTTACTTTGGCTCCAAATACCTGTTCTAAAATGCCCGCTTTTTTATCCAAAGGAACGATAGGGTTATTAAGGATAGCTTCCAATTCTGGACTCTGATCAATCACCTGATCTAAAAGAACCATATCATTTTTGATTTCCTCTAATGAGTTTTGCTCATTCGCAAGGTCAATCAGTGATTTGGCGTATCTCGATGCTGCTTTATTTTCTAACATTTTTATCTAATTTGGCTAAATAAACTACAGATTAGTTTAATTCAACGTCTTTTAAAAGATTAGCAACTAAATCCTGCTGAGTAGCTTTGTCTTGTAACTGGTTACGCAATACACGTTCCGCGATATCTAATGATAAAGAAGAAACCTGATTTTTCAATTCTGATAAAGCAGCTTTCTTTGAGTTCTCGATTTCAATCTTAGCTTTCTCAATTAATTTAGCACCTTCAGCCTGAGCAGAAGTTTTTGCTTCATTGATGATGCTATCTTTAAGTGTCTTTGCTTCTTTCAAGATCAAATCACGTTCAGCACGGGCAGCTTTCATTAACTCTTCATTTTGAGAAGTTAAACGAGCCATCTCTTGTTTTGCTAATTCAGCTTTGCTTAATGCTTCATCAATCGATTTTTCGCGTTCTTTAATTGCTCCTAGAATAGGTTTCCAGGCAAATTTTGCCAATAGGAACATTAGCAATAAGAAAGCAATGGATTGAAAGATAACTAGGCCGAATTCAGGTAATAATAATTCCATCTGTGTATGTATAAAATATTTTGTTCTTTTTTAACAATAAATGGTACCAGATATCACTATCTGGCACCGTTTAATTTCTAGCCATTACCCATTAGGGCAACAACTACTGCGAAAAGCGCAACAGCTTCAACGAAGGCAGCAGCGATTAACATTGCAGTTTGAATTTTAGAGGCAGCTTCTGGTTGACGAGCAATACCGTCCATAGCTGAACCACCAATGCGTCCGATACCTAGACCAGCGCCAATCGCAGCTAATCCTGCACCAATTGCAGCAATACTTCCTGTAATCATGATTTTATATATTAATTGTTGTTAAAAAATAATTCTAATTAGTGGTGATCTTCAATTGCCATTCCGATAAACAGGGCTGACAGGATCGTAAAAATAAAGGCCTGGATAAACGCTACCAGCAATTCAATAGCGCCAATGAATACAGCGAAAGCAATAGAAACCGGAGCAATATAAAGGCTGTTGAATACAAACACAAGGCAGATCAACGACAATACCAAGATGTGTCCTGCTGTAATGTTCGCAAACAAACGAATCATTAGTGCGATAGGTTTGGTAAAGATACCGAACAATTCTACCGGAACCATAACTACATACATCCACCATGGTACATCTGGCATAAAGATGTGTTTCCAATAATACTTATTACCATTGAACACCGTCAGACAGAACGTAGCCAAAGCAAGAATCATTGTTACAGCAATGTTACCAGTTAAATTGGCACCACCAGGTAAGAATGGAACTAAGCCCAACATGTTGTTAAACCAGATAAAGAAAAACACGGTTAACAAATATGGCATGAAACGCTCATATTTATGACCTAAGTTTGGAATAGCGATGTCATCACGTACAAACAAGATGATCGGCTCCATCCAGGACTGGATTCCTTTTGGCGATTTGCCTTTGTTTTTTCTATATCCTTTAGCTACATTCAGGAACACCACCAATAAGATAATGATAGACAAAAACAATGTGCAAACATTCTTTGTAATTGACAAGTCCAACGGGCGTGCATTTGTGGCATGATGCTTCTCATCTAAATCCACAAACTGACCGTGCTCATTCGCAACATCAGATGCATAATAGATTTTCTCGTGCATCTTCACAAAGCGTTGTCCTTTTCGCTCTACTACTACTTTAGCTTCATCATCGCGAACAACTTTTCCGTCCTCCAGCGTGGTGAAATCAGCAGAGCTGAAGTTTACAACACCAGCTTTGGTGTACAAAATTACCGGAAGGTCGATATAAGTATGTCCGATTACATGCCAACTATGCGAATCCGCAATGTGGTGTAGTGCAAACTTACCAATGTCAAACTTTTTCTCAGCTGCCGGCTGGGCATGAGAACCTTCTGTTACTTGCGCTGTGTCTACCTGTGCGAAAGCAGCAGGTGTAACAGAAAAAAACGCTAAAAAGAGCGTAAAAACAACAATTAACCTCTTCACTTTAAACTCAAAAACGTGGCTACAATCCATTTACTCGCAGATTTTTACTTTTTATTTTGGTGGCGCAAGTTACGTAACAAACAGTATATTTCAAAGAAGCTGAACAATAAATATAAAGAAAAAAAGTTCAGCACGAAAACAAAGCCGTTTTCCTTGCTTTTAAGGCTGTAAATCAGCACAAAAGCCATTGCGAAAATCATCTTCAGTGCAATTGACCCCATTATGGCCATAACGCCAACATCTGGATTGCGTTTTAAGCCCAAATCTGCCACGCTATAAGCGATATATGTAATGCCCGCCAAAAAGCCAAACAGCAACCAGAATTTAGGAACTAAGATCAACTGATCAGGGAATATAGAAGGAAGGGCATAAGCGATGCCACCGAGAACGATGCAGAACGCTAAATAATAAAGGGTAAACCGGATTAAACTCAAATCAGTATCTATTTTTTTACAAAAGTAAGGATTTACAACGGTTTTAAATAATCCATTTTAGTTTTTATTCAGTTGTTTTACAACCTGATACAAGGAAACTACTACTCCTAAAAGTCCTAAAACTGCGGTGTAAATCGGGTGCTTAGTATGCTGGTATTCATCTATTTTATAGCCTGCAAACGCTAAAACGCCTATTGTAGCCAACATTTGAAAGCTAATCGACGAATACTTCGCGAAAGTATTGACGTTCTTTTTCTCTTCTTTTGGATCCATATGATTAAAATCTGGCACAAATAAAACCTATTTTGTTAAGAACTTAATGCCGAATAAAATACTTTTGTATATATTTTGTTGTTTATAAAATTAACTCAACCTGTTTTTTGGAAAATTACGCAATCAACTCTCTTAAGGTAACGCTGTTTATCCTTTGTTCTGCTCTCTTATATGCCTGTAGTTCCAATAAGGATACTGCCATGAGCAGGGCCATGCAAAATCTGACCTCCAGATACAATTATATATACAATGCAAACCAGATCCTGAATCAGCATCAGGAAGAACTTGCGGAAGCTTATGCCGACAACTATGATGAGGTATTGCCCGTATATATCAGTCCCGAGCCCTACGACATCTTTAATGACCAACCTGGAGGCAATTTACCCGAGATGGGAGAAATCATCAAAAAGGCCAGGGTACTCCTCCTGGAAAAAACTTATGGCAACTATCAGGACGATGCCTACCTACTGCTCGGAAAAGCCAATTTCTACAATGGTAACTACTTTAATGCCGAAGAGTATTTTGATTATACCGCAAAGACTTACCCTAATCAGATAAAAAGCCGCGTACAAGCTTTAGACTGGAAAGCCAGGAGCTTAATGCAACTGGGGAAATATAGTCAGGCAGCCAAAGTACTGGATACTTTATCCAACACCGTCTCCAGTTTAAAAAAAAATAAAGCAGAGCCCTTGGCTACCATTGCTCAAATCTATATTCATCAACGCATGGCAGGAGACGCGATAGCCATGCTGGAACAAGCCATCCAGGAAGGCCCTACACAGCCGCAACGCATCCGATGGAATTACATCCTTGCTCAGCTATATGAAAAACAGGAAAACTACAACGAGGCTCTGCGTTATTACCGTAAAGTAGAAAAAAGCAGCGCCCCTTTTGAAATGTATTTTAATGCGAACTTAAACCGCATCAAACTCAACGCTTTTCTGACTGGAATAAAAGTAGACAAACAACAACAGCTACTGGCGATGCTAAAAGATGATAAGAATGAGGAGTATCATGATCAGATCTATTATCAGGTTGCAGAAAGTTATGCCAGAGATGAAAATTATAAAGAATCAGATAAATACTATAAACTTTCCCTCCGCAATAGTACAAAAAACATGTACCAGAAAGGTTTGTCTTATTTAAGAATTGCCGATCTAAATTTCAAGCATTTTCATGATTATCTGAATGCGAAGTTATATTACGACAGCACTGTTAACACCCTACCAAAAAGCTATCCTGATTATGAACTTATTGTAAAGAAGAATCAAAATCTAGAATACCTGACGGATCGTTACGAGCTCATTGCGTTGCAGGATACCTTGCAATCACTGGCTAAACTTCCTGAAGCGGAACGTATGGCAAAAGTACAGTTGTTGGTAAATCCGGTAAAAATAGAACCACTAAAGACAAATGGGCAGACCAATCTTATCCCAGGAGTAAATCCCTTCCAGACTGCCAATGATCCGCACCAGAAAAACCTGGCTACCAGCAATTTCTATTTTGCCAATCAAACTGCAATCAGTACAGGTTTTAACGACTTCAAGAAGAAATGGGGCAACCGTAAACTGGAACTGAATTGGCGTCAGAGTATAAAATCCTCTGCACAGGAGACCAATCAGGGCATTACCAGGAACTATGCAACAAACAATGCACGGGTAAATCCAGACAGTATAGGTATGGCTCCATCAGATACCATCTCAAAAATTAAAACGATGATAGCGGCCATTCCAACTACACCGGAGCTTTTAACAAAATCCGATCAGCAAATATTGGAAGCCTATTATGAAATTGGCAATTTCTACCTGCAGGAATTAAACAGTGCTAAAGAAGCAGCAGAAACCTATGAAATTATCTTAAAACGTTTCCCTGACAATGACCGCCTTGCTTCTATCTATTACGGATTGTTTTTAGCCAATAAGACAATAGATAATGCAAAATCCGAAACCTACAAACAGAAAATTCTAAGAGAATTTGCCGGTTCATCTTATGCCAAAACCATTCTTGATCCTTCTTTCTCATTGAAACAATCAGAAATAGAAGTGCTGGTCAACAAACAGTACAATGATCTGTTTGATATATACCTTCAAAAAGAATTCAGCAATGTGATCCTTAAGGCGGATGAAATATTAAAGGTGAATCCAGATAGCTATCTGGCCCCACAGTTTGCCTATTTAAAGGCGATTGCCATCGGCAGAACCGCTCATGTGGATCAATTGATCACTACTTTTGAAAAAATAAAATTGAACTACCCTAATGATCAATTGATTGTTCCATTGGTAAAAGAACACCTAAGCTATATCAGTCTGCATTTAGAAGAATTTAAACAAAGGGCAATTGCATTGGCGGATTTCGATGCCAATGAGCCAAAATTCTTTGCGCAACAATTCCCTGCTAAAACCCTGGTAGAGGCCAATCCGAAAAATCAGCTGGCGCAGCAGACTACTGAAATTCAAAGCCCGCCCAGGGAACCTATAACAACAGCAACACCAGAAAAACCAGTAACACCGGCACCTGCTGTTAAAACGGAAGGAATTTTTAGTACAAAAACTTCCAGTCTATACTATTACGTAGTACATGTGGCTGATGGCTCTTTAACCCTTAGTTCTTCCCGTTTTGGCATCGGACAATTCAATCGCGGAAATCACGCAGAAAACAATCTCCGTCATCAATTGAAGGAATTTGACAATGATCAGCTTATATTTGTAGGAAACTTTGGTACTTTCGAAGACGCAAAAACATATGCGGAAGGTATAGATCCACAGTTAAAACAAATCATGAAAGTCCCGGCGAACCTTTACAGGAGCTTTATCATTAGCAAAGAAAACTTTGATAAGCTGAGCAGCGAGGACCTACTGAAGAAGTACCTTGAATTTTATAAAAATAACTATTAACAATGAACAAATCACTTTCGCAAGAAGACATCAGAAGGTATAATTTCAACATCTGGAAAATCTTAATTGCAGGAATCGTTTTATTCGCTCTTTTTATCATCTCCGTTGGTTTTGGTTTGTTTGGTGAACTTCCTTCCTTCAGAGACATCGAACATCCTAAAAGTAATCAGGCCTCAGAAGTCATCACTGAAGATGGCAAAATTCTAGGCACTTATTTTGTTCAAAACAGATCCAATGTTACCTATGATCAGATTTCACCGAATGTCATCAATGCTTTGATTGCAACCGAAGACATCCGATTTAAAGAACATTCAGGAATCGATTTCAAACGAACTTTCACCATATTTTTATATGCCATAATTGGCAAGAAACAAGGAGGAAGTACCATTACCCAACAGTTGGCACTGAATCTTTTTTCAGAAGAAGGAAGACAAAAGAACTTTGCAAAAAGAATCTTACAGAAATTCCAGGAATGGGTAATTGCGGTAAAACTAGAACGCAATTATACCAAAGAAGAAATCATTGTGATGTATTTAAATACCGTGGACTTCGGAAACCAGGCTTATGGTATAAAATCTGCAGCCAGGGTATATTTCAACACCACACCAGATAAATTAACTGTTGGTCAGGCGGCCACACTAGTAGGTATCCTAAAAGGGATCTCCAGATATTCCCCTACCCGTAACCCGGAGCGCGCATTGGCACGGAGAAATACCATTATGGGACTAATGGTAAAAGCTGATTTCTTAACCGAACAGGATTATGAAAAACAGATAGAAAAACCACTAGGGCTGCGTTTTAGTGCCGCCACCGTAAATGATGGTATTGCGCCTTATTTCAGAGCAGTAGTGAAAAATGACATCAAAAAACTCTTCTTGGAGCGTTCTATCTTAAAATCAGACGGTACGCCCTATGATTTGGACAGGGACGGTCTTAAGATCACCACCACCATTAATTACGAGATGCAGATCTATGCAGAAGAGGCACAAAAAGAATACATGAAAATTCTGCAGGCTTCTTTCTACGACAGCTGGAAGGGTAAAAATCCTTTCAAAGGAAAAGAAATGCAAATTGAACAGGGGGTTAAAAGATCAGACAGGTACAAAGCATTGCAACTGGAAGGGAAAAGCGATGAAGAAATCAAAGCCGACTTCAACACGCCGACGCGCCTAAGTATCTTCACCTGGAGAGGTAATATCGATACGCTAATGAAGCCTATCGACTCCGTAAGGTATTATAAATTACTATTGAGAAATGCCATGATGGCGATGGATCCCCAATCCGGTTATGTAAAAGCATGGGTTGGCGGAATCAATTATGAACATTTCAAATACGATCAGGTGAAGATGGGAACCAGACAAGTAGGTTCCACTGCAAAGCCTTTTACCTATACTGTGGCCATTCAAAACGGTTATTCTCCATGTTTCAGCGTTTTAAATGAACCGGTAACCATCGAAACTCCAGGCAGTCCACCTTGGACACCAAGATCTTCAGGAACCGTTCCCGGTTATTTAACTTTGCAAAAAGCATTGGCATTATCTCAGAATTATATTGCTGCTTATCTCATGAAACAAGTGGGACCAGCTGCTGTGGCTACCTTGGCCAAGAAAATGGGAATTACCTCTGAAGTACCAGCCGTACCTTCTATTGCATTGGGCTCTTTTGATGCTTCAGTATATGATATGGTGGGTGCATACAGCGTTTTCGCCAATAAAGGGGTTTGGAAAAAACCAACTTATATCCTGAAAATCCAGGATAAAAACGGCGTTGTACTGTTCAATGACACGCCAATTCCAGTACCTGTGCTGAATGAAGAAGAGGCTTACGTAATGACCCGAATGTTGCGCGGTGTAATTACCAGTGGAACGGGATGGCGCCTCGCAGGAAAATTTGGCGTAACAGGACCTATAGGTGGAAAAACTGGTACTACTAATGCCAACTCCGATGGTTGGTTTATGGCCATTACCCCCCAGCTTGCCGCTGGAGTATGGACGGGCTGTGAAGACCGTGCTTTCCATTTTACCAGTACCAGACAGGGTGATGGTGCGACTACCGCATTGCCTATTTATGCTGGTTTTATGAAGCGTGTATATGCCAGTAAAACTTTAAATATGAGCAAAGCTGATTTTGATCCGCCGAAAAATGGAACGACCATTACCTTCGACTGTAACCAATACCAGCAGCAGGAGCAAACTACAGAACTGGACGAAAAGCTAGGCTTCTAGCTTTTCCTTAAAAGCGATTTTCATGAGTACTTTTGAGTATAAAAAAGTATTGGCCGATATTCCCCATAAGCCCGGTGTATACCAATATTGGGATGCGGAGGATACTTTAATATATATTGGCAAGGCCAAAGACCTGAGAAATCGGGTAGCTTCCTATTTTATCCAGGACAAGCAGCTCAATGGAAAGACCAGAGTGCTAGTCTCCAAAATCAGGAAAATCACCTTTACCATTGTAGATACCGAGATTGATGCCTGGCTGTTGGAAAACAGCCTGATTAAAAAGCACCAGCCCCGGTACAATATCATGTTGAAGGACGACAAGACCTACCCCTGGATCATCATCAAGAAAGAACCCTTTCCGAGGGTATTCTGGACAAGGAATATGGTAAAGGATGGTTCTACCTATTTCGGACCTTACGCTTCTGTAGGTATGATGCATACCATTCTTGATGTCATCAAAGAAACCTATAGTCTACGGACCTGTAATTTACCACTGACAGAGAAAAACATCAATGATGGGAAATTCAAGGTATGCCTGGAATACCAGATCGGGAACTGCAAAGGACCTTGTCAGGCTTACCAGGAGGCCGCAGATTACGACAGGAATATTCAGGAAATCAAAGACATTCTGAATGGTAAAATTGGAAGCGTCATCAAAGAGGTCAAGCAGATTGTCAAGGATGCAGCCGCAGATCTGAACTTTGAACTAGCCCATCAATATCAAAAGAAACTCCTTATTTTGGAAAAATACCAGAGCAAATCAACCGTAGTGAGCAGCTCTATTACCAATATTGATGTCGTGAGTATTGCTTCCGACGAACGGTATGCCTTTGTGAATTACCTGAAAGTCATGAATGGCAGTATCATTCAGACTCAAACTATAGAGATTAAAAAGAAACTGGATGAAAGCGATGAGGAGCTGCTCAGCTTGGCCATCACAGAGTTCAGAACCAAGTTCAACAGCACTTCAAAAGAAATCGTAGTTCCTTTTGATATCACTCTGGAAGATAAAAACCTCAAATTTACAGTTCCTAAGCTTGGCGAAAAGAAAAGCTTACTGGATCTTTCTCAGAAAAACGTACTGTTCTTCAGAAAAGAGAAACTAAACCAATATGAAAAACTAAATCCGGATTTAAGAACAGACCGTATTTTAAGCCAGATGCAAAAGGATCTGGGCTTGAGCGAGCTGCCTAAACATATCGAGTGTTTTGACAACTCGAACTTCCAGGGTGCTTATCCCGTATCAGCTATTGTCGTTTTCAAAGATGCTAAACCTTCAAAAAAAGACTACCGGCATTTCAACGTGAAAACAGTAGAAGGACCTAATGATTTTGCTACCATGGAAGAAGCCGTTTTCAGACGATATAAGCGAATGTTGGAAGAAGAAGGCGTCTTACCTCAACTGATCATCATTGACGGTGGTAAAGGCCAGCTATCCTCTGCTTTAAGTAGCTTAAAAAAGCTGGGTATAGAAAATCAGGTTGCGATCGTAGGTATCGCTAAAAGGCTGGAAGAATTATTCTTCCCAAACGACCCCTATCCATTGTATCTGGACAAGAAATCGGAGAGCCTTAAGCTGATCCAGCAACTCCGTGATGAAGCCCATAGATTTGGAATTACCTTCCATCGGAAGAAACGCGATCAAGGCACTTTAAAGACCGAGCTGGAAAAAATTGAAGGCATTGGGAAGACTACAGCTGATAAGCTCTTGCGTCATTTCAAATCGGTTAAAAAGATCCGTGAAGCTAAGATTACGGAATTACAGAAAGTGTTGAACAAATCTCAGGTAATCGCATTAACCAATTATTTTAAACAAGAAACCAATACTTAAGTATATCGCAGATGGATCTTGACAAAGTTCAGGCGAATCACAAGAAATAGTGTGGTTTCAATGAAAATTTTGGCATAAAAAAATCCGGTCCTTAATAGAGACCGGATTTTTTTATGCCAGGAAGCGATTAATATTCCCAAAGACTCTGTTCAAAGTCTGCGATAGATTTCTTAATCTTTTCCGATTCGTATAATTTTCTTGGATCTTTAATGTCAGTTAATCCTAACATATCCACGATAGTCTTATTTCCAGGGTTCGTTTCTTTCACTACATAACTAGAGAATAAACGTCTCACGAAGAAATCATCAAAAGTCAATACCGAGGCATCATTTCCTGGATTCATCAGTTTCTTTTTGGTCAGCAATTCTCTTACATCATCATAATAGATCCAAAAAACAGGCTGCCAGTTGCCTTCCACCATTTTCATTGGTGCAATACCCACAATTCTAGGTTCAAAAACCGAACGCTTAGTATCTAAAATCCAATCTTCTTTAATCCTGTATTTTAGGTATTCATCTGGTCTGAATCTTTTTAAAGTAGGTTCAGCAATTTTACCGGTGGTCGCATCAGGAGTGCCTTCTGTTGTACCGCGCATATTTTGCAATGCCTGTTGGGTGGTTAATGCAATTTTGAAAGAATCATTGTCTTCCAGCAATTTACCTGCAGTCGTATCTTTAGGAGAATAAACGGTCAGTTCTTCATTGGTAATGGCTTCCAGCAATACATCAATTAACCTAGCATTTTCAGCTTTCAATACCGAATTGATGGTATCCCTTAAATCGATTTCACGCCAGATCCTTTTGGAGTAAAACACATCCTCTTCTCTCACATCGGCGAAAGGAACCATCACTGCACTATCCACGTCCTTTCTAGCCGAAAAGCCATCTTTAGGCGGGGTTTTGATTTTCGCTTTCTTTATTGTACTTGGTTTAACCGGAGGAGCTACATCTTGTGCAGATGCAGTAAATCCCAATAACAGTAATGCCGAAATACTTAAAATGTTCTTCATATTCAATCCTATTTTGCACTAAATGTGATGCCATCCAACACGCGCTGACGGCCATCTGGCCCTTCGCAAACAATGTCTTTAAAAACCACGGTAGCTCCTGGTTTAATCGAATTCAAGGCCCCTTTTACCTGACCACTAAATCCAGCACCACTATTTTGTATTGTTACAGCGTCAGACCTTGGGTTGATGAACGTTGCCGCAAATCTGATCACTTTATATTTTACATCAAAAACAAAATCATCCAGCTGAGTGTCCAGCAGTCCGGCATTTTCCAGCCATTCCAGGTCTACACTACCACCGGATTTACCTTTCACCAGCGCTTTTGGTGTTGGCAAGGCTTTTACACGGAATGTCTGAGAACCCAGATTTAACAATTTACCACCGGTATTTGCAGAAACGTTGATGCTCAACTCTCTGCCTACCTGTGCACCACTGACGTTAACAGTAAACTTACCATTACCTCCGGAAATAGATCCATCCTGCATAGTTGCTTTTACGCTTTCCAATGGAAAACCTGCTGCAGAAACAGAGAATGGATTAGGGATACCCGCATAGATGACATTCATTTTATCAGGAGATACGGTAGCAGAAGGTTTAGCCACCTGATAAGATTGTTCAGGCGTTTTATATTCTACAACTTTACCATCTGTTTGTTTTACACGTATCAAACCTGACCATTTGAATACTCCAACACTCCCCGTATTTCCGGTATAGGTACCTTTACCATCCTTCACAGAAAGGGGGCTCGAATTTACCGAAATTTCAGGAGTAGATCTGGAATCGCTTGCGGTTAGAAATACCTCTGCGGTATAGGGCTGTCCCTGGATCACATAAGAACTCGGTGCTACAGCAACCGCATCAAACTGATCTAAGTTGACCAATGCCTTATCCATATCTCCGAATAATTTCTTTACTACTTCAGCCTCCGCATTTTTCACATCTGCCTGTATTTTGGTAAGAATGGTATTGGCAGCGGTTAATGGCGTGCCTTCACCAAAGTTAATGTCTGCCCAGTTTTTCTTTCCATTGACTGGCTTTTCGGCATCTTTAGCTTCCAGAGAAAAAGTCACCTGTGCACGGTCTTTTTCCGGTAATAGGGCAATCAACTTTTCACGGGTTTCATTAATTTTCTTTTGAAGATCAGCCCCTTTTTTTTGGTTGATCATAATGCCCTGGGCGATATCCAAGTTAGAACGTTCCGTTAAATCTCCGGTTTCAGGATCAATCCCTTTACCTTCAACTACAAACTGATCTTTAATTTTCTGAATATAATCATTCAGTTCAGAAGCATACGTTTTCGCTTTATTGGCATTTTCCCAGATGGGCTGTGCCCTTGCAGGCTCTTCTTTTAATTTTGTGTTTTGAAATGCGGCGAACAATTGATCAATGCTGGTGCTGACATTATTTTTTGAGGTCTGCAAGCTGTCATTAATGTTCTTAAAAGCATTCAATATCGTATCTGATACGTTCAGGGCAAGCATAGCTAACAATACCAAATACATGATATTGATCATCTTCTGCCTTGTTGTTTGTTTTCCTCCGGCCATTCTTAATTCAGTCTGATGATGAAATGATCACTAATTAAATACGGATTAAACGCGTGGCTGATTCATCGCCGACAACATGTTACCATAGATTGCATTTAAAGAACCTAAGTTCTTAGCCAGTTTCCCAACTTCGTCCTTAAATTGTTTAGAATCTTCCATAGAACCACTGAAGTTATCCATCGTCAAAGCGATGTTCTGATAGAATTTGTTCATTGATTTTAAATGCGCACTGGAATCCTGCAATTCCAATTCATATACAGCATTTAAAGCAGAAAGATTTTTAGCCAATGCATTTACCTGTTCATGATAAGATTTAGAGGCGCCGGCACTTTCACCGATTTCCACCAATTGGTTTGTTGCTTTTGAGAATGCGCCATTCAAAGCATCAAAACTTGCAGAAGCAGTTTTAATCTTTCCGGCAAATTCGGAAGTTGCGGTAGAGGCATCAGCTACATTGGAAATAGCAGCCACTTTATCCCCAAAGGTACGAAGTCCGTTGCCCAGGCTTTCAATCAATTCAGGACCAACTTTAGCATCAGTCAACATTTTATCAAGGGCTGCAGTAGAAGAAAATCCAGCCACCGGAGCGATATTTCTTGCTGAAGATTTCGGCAATTCCCCATCATAATCATCTCTCAATTCAGGATATACCCGTTCCCATGCAGGTTCTGGTTCTGGCTGAATAAATCCGGTTAAAGCAAAAAGAATTGCTTCCACACCTAGTCCAATTCCTATCATGTAATTACCCCATACACCCCCAAGGTGAAGAATTTTAAAAAGTGCGCCTAGAATAACCACACTGGCTCCCAGCGATATTGCCAGGTGCATTTTATCGAATTTACGTTTTGCTACCATTTTTTTAGGATGAATTTGGTATATGTTGTTTTTAATTTTTATTTCGGATATCAGATCCCGGATAAGCGGAAATACACCTGAAGCCAATATAAGATCTGGCCTGATCCTGATACTCATAAGTACCTACAGAGTTTTGAAGGAAAAATCCGATGTCTTTCCATGAGCCGCCTCTTACGACTTTGCGTTTCAGGTATTTGCTATCTGTAGATTTAGCAACGTAGGTAAAGTTTGGGTTGAAATCTAACAATAATGGTGCGGCCGACTGATTATAGGCCGTAACAGTCCATTCTGCAACATTTCCAGCCATATTATACAAACCATAGTCGTTCGGAAAATAAGATTTCACATTTACGGTATATAAACCACCATCATCTGAATAATTTCCACGCCCAACTTTAAAGTTGGCCTGCATACACCCCTTGGTATTACGAATATATGGCCCGCCCCAGGGATATTTTGTTTTTACATTACCACCTCTTGCAGCGTATTCGAATTGGGCATCACTTGGCAATTGGTATTCTGGTCTGGAGTTTAACGGTTGTTTTCTGGCAACGGCCACCGATTCATAGAAACGTGTACGCCACACACAAAATGCAGTGGCTTGTTCCCAGCTAACCCCTACAACGGGATAATCATCATAAGAAGGATGGTTGAAATAAGTTTTCACCATCGGATCATTCTGGGAATATGAATAATCGATTTTCCAAACCAAGGTATCCGGGTATACATTTACGGAAGGGTATTGATTTGGTTTTTCAGGATCAGGAAGGTCGGAATAAGTCACGATAAAATCCTGTCTTTTCTTACTGGGATCTTTACGGCCTTCGGCTTCCAGATCAGTACTTTTATAACTGTAAGCATACCTCAGCTTTCTCACATCAATTTCTGTTCTGCCAGGAAGGGCATCTGCACCGCTATAGTACATATCGGTTAATTTGGCACCGAAGCCTCCATTTTTTCTACTCCAAAGCAAAGAACCATTTCCGACCTTTTTCCAATCGATATAACGCTCAGAAGAGGACGTTGGTCCGGCATTTGCGGGAACCGGCTTATAAAAATTTGCAGCCACAGTTGGTCCGAGTGTAGTAACCGCTACAGAGTCCCTTACCCAATTTACAAACTGTCGGTATTCTGCATTGGAGATCTCGGTCTGATCCATAAAGAAAGCACTAAAAGAAGTCATTCGGCTTGGGGAGGTCTGAGAGTTGTTGATGTCTTCATCAGACATTCCAATCAAGGTTCTCCCTGGTGGTACGTAGACCATTCCAAGCGGCACCCTGTTGTTTTTAAACTTCTTATTGTAGACTCCAACCAGCTCACCTTGGCCGCCTTTTCCGCAGCTGGCAAGAAAAATTGTAGCTATAAATCCCAAAAAGTAGATGTTTCTCCTCATATATTCCCGCAATTTTATAGCAATTTTATATATTAAGATTCACATTCACAACTATTAAGCCATAAAAATACGCGGAAAGATAATAATGAACGGAATAATCCGTTCATTCCCAGCACCAACCACCTGTCCGAAAGAAGGTTCTACTTCAAAGTAAAAAAACCTAACCCTCAAAAAAAAAATACCCCAAATTGCGCTAGAAAGCACAATTTGGGGTATAAAATTAAGTGTATAAGATTACTTGTTGGATTTCTTGATATAATTCTCGATGGCCATAATCATAGAAGGCGCTTCCGGAGATGGAGCTGCAATGTCTACAATTAGGTTCGCATCCATAACCGCTTTATGCGTATTCAATCCGAATGCTGCAATACGGGTATTATTTTGTTTGAAGTCCGGGAAATTGGTGAAAAGCGACTGGATGCTCGAAGGGCTAAAAAAGCCAATCACATCATAGAAAACTTCAGCAAGATCAGAGAGATCAGACACCACAGTTCTGAAAAGTACTGCCGGAGTAAAATCATAACCATTTTTCTGCAAAAAGTTCATGGTATCTTCAGTTGCCATATCAGAGCAAGGGTATAGGAATTTATCGTTAGAGTGTTTTTTCAACACCTCCGCTAAGTCAGCAGCAGTTTGCTTACCAAAGAAGATTTTACGTTTCCTGTACTGAATATATTTTTGGAGGTACAAAGCGGTAGATTCTGAAATACAGAAATATTTCAGGTCAGCAGGAACATCATATCTCATTTCTTCACAAATCCGGAAGAAATGGTCTACTGCATTTCTGCTGGTAAACACTACTGCAGTATAATCACTCAAAGTGATTTTATCTTTTCTGAAATCTCTGGCTGGAATACCTTCAACATGAATGAATGATCTAAAATCAATTTTCAGGTTGTACTTCTTTGCCAAATCAAAATAAGGAGACTTCTCTGTTTCCGGTTTTGGTAAGGTGATCAGTATATTTTTCACTTTACGTAACCTATCTTCTGTCTTTTCTTGCATTTTACCTAATTACCGCTTTAAAATCCTATTGCCTTGATTAATATTAATATAGGGCAAATTTCGAGGGCACAAAAGTACAAAAACAAATAGACTTTAGAAAATCTATAATGAGATAAAATATTTATCCCTGCCCTAATAAACTGAAAAATAAAGATAATTGCGAGAAGTACAAAAGAAGCTACCACGTAGTAAGCTCCATACCTTAAAGGAGATAAGGCAAATGCAATTACCAAAGGGATGAAAACTAAAGAAAGATTAAAGTAACTTAAATATAATATGGAAACGTATTCATTTACGGCTTTTTGCACCTCAAACAGGTAGCCTAAAAGACGTAAAATGAGAATTTTCATCACGTATAAAACGATAATCAGGATAGAAATACTAGCATAAAACTGAAAACCACTGCTGGCAAAAGCGAGGTGATAATACTGGGAAACCAGGTAAAAAAACATTCCTAAAGTGAATCCAAACTGCACAAACAGCAGTAGAAAAGGCCATGAGGTAAACAAATTATCTTCCCTATTCAGGTTGTTAAGCACCCTATTACTAAAGAAGGACTGGACAATACTTTGCAATTGTTTTGAAAAATAAATTTTCAAAGCGGCAAAGATGGCGAGTAAAACGACTAGCACCCCCAGCACCCAGCGTTCTCCATGAGGCAATGGTTTACCAGAACGGTAGGCTGAAACTTTTCTGGCATCGCCTATCTCCTGATAGCGATTTAACAGGCTTGTACGTCCATGAGTATTTGCCTTAATGATGCTGTCTATAATGATGTTTTTATCAATCAGGGAATCCGGCAAAATCCAAGTATGTGTCATGATCGAATCGGTCACGAACTTTTGCCGGGCAAAATATGCCGCATCCTTCAATACCCGCTTCGGATAGGCAGTCCTTTGCTGCAAGGTATCCACAGCAATATCAGGAATCTGAGCATTCGCTTTTGAAAAGCCAGCCAAGCAAAAAAAGAAGAGCAACAGGATGATGCGATTTGAATTCATTGCTGCAAATTTAGCTTAAATATGCATGAGTTTCCCAACCGTTTTCAGATCCTGCTTAAAAGGAAAAGAAGAATCGAAAACGAGGGAATAAAATGTGCCCCAATTACAGGTTTTAAAGTGCTTATAAATTTCAAAAAATGAACCTAAGCTTATGTCTGGAAGAATCGGGGAAGTGTTCGGGAAGAATACCACCTTCGGATGGGGTTGGGATGGAGTTTGGTTGGTTATGGATACAGGAATCCCAACTAAATCCCAAACGAACTCTCCATCCCAACACCCTCTCAATCTGGACTTTTTTCAGAGAACATTCAGCCATTTTCCATCATTTCTTCAGAATAATTTCGAGATGGTTTCTTTATTTTTTCAGTGCCAATACCCCTTGAAAATAACTGCCGTCTTTTTGAAGTAAAACCGACTTATTTAGCCCCCATTTGGCATACCTTTTAGCCTGTTCCAGATCATTTTGCGCGAGCATCAAACGAGTCGCAATGGTCAGCATTTCATAACCGGAACCAGCGCTAACCACCTGTTTCATCCATTCGCAAAACAATCTTTTTTCTTCCGCATCCACCTTTGGGCCATTCAGATGGGAAGAAAGGTAAACCAGTTTATTCTCGTCATCATTTGCATTTTCCAGGGCGAACTGAAAAAAGGCCTTTGCATCCTTATGCAGATTCAAATAATAATGTTCTGCGGCATTCAATTTCACATTAGGCCAGTCTTTTAAGACGATCTTAGGTTGAACTTCCTTTAGAAAGCTGGCAAAACGTGCATCATCACGGCTTGTTCCGATCGCTTTCATCCCTTCTTTAATCACCACATTACGTTTTATCGCTATGAGTTCTTTACCAAAGGCCTGCTCCCATTGCGCATAATTTTCCAAAAAATATGAATTCCAATAGGGATTAATATGCTTCGTAAGGAGGAACGGCAGCGCATGCCCCTCTTTCATTACTTCTTTATTTTTGTCCATGTAAGCAGCTACCTCAATCGGATTCATAGATTTTCTGGCTTTGAACATTTCCGTATAAAAATCTGGATACAAGACGTTTAATTCAGGCGAAAAACCGGCCAAGACCAATCCATTTGCAGATTTATCCATGGCTTCAGACAGTAATTTCAGAAACTGATCCGCATCCTTATATCCCAAAAATCTGGAGATCAACTGTCCATCCCCGTTCAAAATTAAGAACGTAGGAAAGCCCGTCACCCCATATTTGATTTGTAGTTGTTTCCCAAGTTCTTCTGTCATGAAATTGATTTTTGCATTCACAAAGTTCTTCTCCATGAAAACTTTCACATTCTCTAAAGGGAATACCTCATCATCCATTTCTTTACAAGGGATACAGCCAATAAAATAGCTGTCGATCAGTACCAATTTTCCTTCTTTCTTTGCTTTTGAAAGCAAAGATTCCCAGCTACTAACTTTGATAAACTGGCTTTCCTGAGCATGTAGGCCAAATGAAACTGCCATCAGTAAGAGCAGAAAAATGCATTTAATAGATTTCATCATTTTTAATTTTTTATTTGACAAGAACGTCTTTAAACGACATCCCATTTTGAGTTGATTCTACGACAATATCAGTTCCTACTGGGGAACTCATTAATTTTGTCAATTGCTTTTTATCCTTCAAAAAAATCGCAGCAGCCAGCCCATTAATACTTTTCACCTTTGCCCCTGGCTTAAGACTCACTTTCATATTTTCCCCACTAGTGAGGCTCTGAACTTCCAGCACTCCATCGCTATTGAAGCCAAAAAGAAAACCTCCAATCGCAAAATCATGCGGATAATCATAGGTCCTATTGGGACTAAAATGGATTTCCTTCTTTTGCATATTGATGGTGAAATTATACCTACTGATTAACCGCAATCCGATAGATCCATCGAAGCCGGGATCCCAATTTTCATTGGCACCACCACCGGCCATTAGGGTAATCGGCATATCGTTTACAGCAGGCATATGCGAGAAAGAGAAAGCTGCAGCCTTTCCGCTAAAGGTTGGGGAGCTTACGCCCATACTGCTTGTACTACCATTATATTCGGCTTTAAAACCCGACACCAACAGTCTGTTCTTTTTCACAAATGGTCGGAAAGCAATCAACTGATACCCGGCACCAGAATCAAATACAAAATTTCCATTCACCGGTTTTGGGGCGGTAATGCTCAATATACCGGGAATGACGTACACCCCTGAAGGCATACTTACAGGCACTGAAGCCCCTACTTTTTCATATTGATAATCTCCATAATCATACAAAGAAAGTTCCTTTTGGTCAAAATCTACTTTCGTGATGTATCGTCGGGTAAATCCATTACCGATAATTCCATCCATTCCTTTATGCAGTTCATTAAAAAGGGCGATTTTCTGATCTCTAAATGCCAGGCTATCCAGGTAAACTACATTTCCTTGGGAAAAAGACATTTTAACATCTGCCCCCACTACTGAGGCATTTTGAGAGGTGGTTTCTTTTAAACCAATTTGTTCTGCCTTTTCCTTAAGCACCGCAATTCCATCGGCTCCGGTGTCAAACATCAACCGCAGGGGGAGCGGGTGGTTGTTAATTTTCACCTGGAGCACGATAAATCCATCATGGATTTCAAAGGGAATTTTGGCTTTTAATTTAGAGGACTGGTAACGGTTCATGCCATAGAGCTGATCAAAAAGATCCACATAGCATATCCGATAATTCTGATCGGCATAAAGACCGGTTTCTGTTTTCAACAGACCTTTGTCATAAAGTTTCAACTGCAATTTTTTGATGGTTCCCACCGTCTGTTCAGCAACCAGTGATACGGAATCACATTCATACCGACCGGCAATAATGTTTAAGACTTTGATGGCACTTTCATGAGTATACGCTGCTATAGAAAATTCCGTAGAGAGCTGAGACTTCACAGGCTCTGCATTGTTCTGAATAAACATGGTCTTTAAACCCGAAATGAGCACCGCAGCAGAGCGTTCTTGTGCAGGCGTAGGAAAAGCACTCAATAGAGAGAGGGCCAGGCCCAGCAGGCCCGATTGATATCTTTTATTCATTTGACAATTATTAAATCTGGGTCATTAAAAAAATGCCGGGCTGGTGATCAAAATAACACCATGCACCGGCATTTCTACTGGCTATCGGGGATAGCCACTGATTAACAATAGGGATACTATTTTGCTAATGTCTTTTCCAAAAGTGCTTTTAGCGCAGGATTTGATGGTCTAGGCGCATCAACAGTTACGATTTTACCTTCTCTATCGTAGACCATAAAACGTGGAATCCCTCTGATTTTATAATATTGAGCAAAATCGGCCCATCCGCCTGCAAATAAATGCGTACCTCCCAACTTTTCATCCTTGATCATCTGGATCCATTTTTCTTTATCTTCCAGCTCATCAAAAGACACACTTACCACAGAAAGATCTGTTCCTTTAAACTCCTCTTCCAGTTTTTTCAGGTAAGGAATCTCCGCTTTACAAGGTCCACACCAGGTTGCCCAAACATCAATCAAGACCACTTTTCCTTTTAGATCTCCCAATGAAATCACTTTCCCTTTATTGTCCGGATAGGAGAAATTATAGGCCATATCCCCTGGGTTCAATTGTGCCAGACCGGAAAGGATGTCCATATTTTTCACCTTCTGACTTTTAGTCACCACATATTTTTGGTAAGTATCATTTAATTCTTTGTAATCCTTGTAAACTTTAATTTTACTGGCAGCATCCAGGATCACATCTGCTTTCAGCGTATCATTAGCCACAAAAGAAATCAAGGTTTTGACCCCTTCCATCCCTCTTACATATTTAATTTTACCTTGATTCATATTTGCATTGATCATCCCTAAAAGAGTACGTTGCCCCCATGGATAGCGATAAATATTCCCGGTATATTTTGAAAATCTCAAGGCTTTCATCTCATCAAAATAAGGGCTGAATTCTTCACTTGAAGGATGGGCTCCGCGAGGGGTTTGCAGGAAGTTAGTTGCAAACATAGCCAGATCTAACTCCATGAAACTTTTCATTTGACGATCGAAATTCACATTTCCACTCGTTTTACCTACCATAAAGGTTTTAGACTTTTCCGCCACCTCTTCTAAAGTTGGAAAGAAATCCACAAAGCTGCTCATGAAAGTCACCGACTTAATTTCTACTGGCTTTAACACCTCATGCCATTGTGTCAACAATAGATTTTCTTTTGAATTTTGCTTTCCGGTTAATACATAGGTACTGTCTAAAAGAGAAAGTCCCAGCTGCTCTCCACCTTTAAAATAGAATTTGTAATTTCCTGATGGACTACCAGCAATTCCAGTCCCAATTACATAAAGGCCTTCATATTCCGGATAAAATATAAATCCAAATTTACCTGTATTTCCAGGCGTAGCAGAGGCAATTTCTACAGAACGGCCTTCGATGACTTTGAAAAGCTTTACCGGGCTAATGGTTTGTTTTTTCATTAAGCCGGTTACCTGTACTGGTAATTGCGCAAAGCTGCTTCCTAAAGGAAAAGCCAACAGGGCGGCAATGGCTAATTTTCTAATATTCATAGTTTATAATTAGGTGTTGTGTTTAAATAATTTTGAGGATTGGTTTAACGTTCACGATATGAAACACTCACAATTTTACCGAAGCCTGTATAGCTTTCTCCAAGTGTCAATGCTGCATTCAGGTTAGGAACGTTATATAATTCCATAGTACCGTTCTGATCAGCGGCCTGTGCAGGATTATAGGTACACAGCAACAATTGATCTTTTCTACTATCGTTATATGGTCTTAAAGATCCCTTTTGTGCAAACTTCTGGAATTTCATCAGAGAGATTTTTTCGGTGCCCTTATCCAGCATTAGTTTTGTGGTTTTCAAAGAGGTGTCATATTCGTAAACTTTGCTATCGATAGTATAAAAGAGGTAACCAAAGCCAGGATGAACTGCAAAATGCTCCGCATTGCTTATCTCAGAAACGGCTATTTCTTCAAAATAAGATTGAATGCCATTAGTAGGATTAAAACGGGCAAGAAATACTTTTCCTGCAGAATTCTTTAGAAGCGCAAAGACCTCCCCGCCATTGAAAGTTACCTGTTCCATGTAAAGTAAATCCATTCCCACATTATTGTAGTTAAATAATAGGTTAGTTGGATTGGCCATCGTGGAGGATGTATTTTCATTGTTGCCATGTCTTAAAAATCTTTTTTTATCGACATCGAACATAATTGCCACTGCATTAAGTGTAGATGGATCCTGAGCCACTGTGACGAATGGAGCTGCTTTAAAAGTATTGATCTCTCCTTTCACCAGGTTAATGGGAAGTCCATAACGAATAGATTGCGTACTTTGATAAAAATATACTTTGTTTCTGGCAAAAAGGTAGGAAGTCCCATAAGCTGAAGGCTCCTTAATTGCACTGAAAAAGTCTGCATGAAAATCATCAGGGACACTGGCTACAAACTCATACTTCAGGTTGAGAGTATTCTTCCATTTAAAGGTATTCTGATCCACACGATCTGTACTCTGATCGGTACTGACATACACCCCATATTCAGAAAAATTGTAAGCATAACAATACACATCTAATGGTTTCCCCCGCAGGCTTAATCCAGATTCTGCTACTTTTAAAACATCTGTAATATTCTTGTATTTGTCCTTAATTTTAGAGACCATGTCTAATCTGGCCTGACCGTTGACATCATTTAAAACCAGCCAGCCTTCATTCAGGGAAGTTTCCACCTTTAATTTAAAAACTGATCGATAAGAAACCCCTGTTCTTTTATCTTTCACTGCATAATGAACATTGTAATCTCCGGGAAGTAATCCGATAGATTGGTCCAGATTTCTAGTGTTGGCAATAACGAATTTGGTCGTTGCATTTGCCGTAGTCTCAATTTTGAAACCTATCCACTCGTAAGTATAGTCGTCTTCTTTCCCGCTTTCATCCCTTGTAAACTTTAACACTGGCTTAATTTGTAGTGTTTCACCTACCAATACAGTATATAAAGGCTCGATTCCTGAGAAATTTACTGCATTAATCTCCTGATACTCGTAATTACCAAGATCTTTGGTACAGGAGAAGGTCAGCAGCAATACTGCGAGCAATACTATTTGTTTCATTTTTTTATAACTTAAGCTCATTTGATTTAAATTTTAATAAGAAAACTATTGAACTGCCGGTCCCATTTTCATTTTCGATTTGTCTTCATCGTATATCGTCTCTCCTTTCGCTTCCAGCTCGTTCAGGTAGCGTTGCATAAAGGAGCCATAATAGATTAAATGACCAGGGTTGGTCAGCTTCCTATCGTCCAAAACACTCAGGTTCTTTATAGACATAACCTCCGCCATCAGGTATAATTTCTTCCTGCTAAAGGTACCTAGATAAGTATCCAGCCAGGCTTTAGGCTTTATTAGTAGATCTGTAACCTGGATCCGGTGACTGATGAAACTTAATTTTCTGCCTGTCGCCAAATCGATTACCTGATCTTGCATAGTCGTTTTGAAATGTTCATTACTTTTCAGGTTCAGAATTAGTTTAAAGGAATTGGTTTGCATATCCGTCGTCCGGATCAGTTTTACCTTTAACGTATCGGTAACCTGATTTGCAGGAATAGAAATTTTAGTATTTAAAATCTGGTAATGCTGATTACGCACTGCAGTAGAGCTTGTATCGATGCTCAGTTGATAACTCCGCTCGGTATTTAAGGGGGCACCTGAAATCCTGACCGGGATTAATATAGTAGAATCTGTCGTTGTCGCTGTAGTATAGCCAAAACTAACCACTGTACTATCCAGCAATGCTCCGTCTTTTTTAAGCGGCTCCACGGCCCGCAGAAAATAAATTCCTGTTGTGCCATCAAAATCCTTCAATCCTTTTTTGCAGGAGCTAAAAATGCTGCCGAACAGGAAGAGACTGAAGATCGCGTATATATATCTTTTCATGATGATCATTTTTAAACTAGCGTGGATTTAATTCTGATAATGGTAGTGGAAATACATAATTGCTGAGGTTCATTGTTAAGTTCCCCGAAGCAACAAGAGGATTAGGAATACTGGTGGCATTTTTACGTTTATAGTAAAACCATAGCTGGCCTTCTCCAAAAAACTCTTTTTGGTACTCTTTGAGCAACTCAGTATCAAAGTTTGCTGTCGGTAGCAGGTTGAGTAACCCGCGCTGGTTACGCACTTTATTCAGATATTCCACATTTTTTCCTGCTTCAGCTGCGATGTAATACACCTCACTCAAACGGATCAAAGGCATGGTCATCCTATAAACAAGTGCTTTATTATCGATATCAGCATACTTAAAAAATGTTTTGAAACTCTTTCCACCAATCCCCGTCATCATCCAGTTTGGATTATACCTGTAATCGTTCTCATTGTTTTCAAACAATGTCTTTAGGTTATTCTCTCCAGGAGCCAATATTTGAAGCGTCTGCTGATCGGCTGAAAAGAATGTTCTGTAATTGCTGTACATATCTATACTTTGCAAACCAAATAAGATTTCAGTAGAAAATACACGATCAGGATTTTGTTTATCAGACATGATATTTTTATTCTCAATCCAGGGAAACTTCTCCGAATTATTGATCACTACCTGAGCCGCTGCTGCTGCGGAAACCTGATCACCGCGGTATAAATAAACTCTGGCCTGCAATGCTTTTAATGCAAAATAATTCATTCGATAATTGCGAAATTGCAGGTAAGGCTGCTCTGCCACTTTCAGGACTCCCTGCTTCCTTACCGGATCTGCAGCCAATAGGGCTTCTGCCTTTTTCAGATCAAGAACGATCTTTTGCATTACTATATTTGCAGGAGAAATCTCATTTACGTTTGTACCTGCATCAGTATAATAAGGTATTGATGTTCTTAAAGAATCAACACTGCTGTATCTTGGTCCGTACATCCGCAGCAGATCAAATTGAAGAAAAGCCCTAAGACCGTACGCTTCCCCCCTAAAAATAGAATCCGCTTTTGCATCCAATACTCCCGGATAAGCGTCCAGGTTTTTAATAAACTTATTGACATTCAGCACATTTCTATACATATCCGTCCAGATTAAGTCAAGACTGGCTTTAACGACCTTATCCTCATAATTATAGGTTTGATATCGGGTATAGTTGTGTACGCTTGGTACATTATAGCGCTGGGCAAAAATTTCCAAATGAGCACTGGTCAGTGTCGCACCATATAATTTTGTTTTACCCATATCCAGGTAAACACCATTTATGGCATCAGAAATTCCCTCCAGACTGGAAAAAATTTGTTTTTCTGTAAACTTATCTTCTGGTTGTACATCCAGCCATTTACTGCAAGAGCTAAGCGCCATCATCAAGGCAAGGCCGGCAAATAAACAAGTATTTATAAGTGATTTTTTCATGATAAAAGATTAAAAACTGGCGTTTAGACTAAAAGAAACGGACCTTGCAAATGGATATTCAATTCCACGTTCTGCTTGTACGGAAGAAATGCGAAAGATATCATTCATATAGGCGTTTAATCTCAAGGAAGAAAGTCCGATGGTTTTCAGCCATTTATTATGCTGAAAATCATAACCAAAACTTACCGATTCTGCACTCAGCAGGTTTTCTTTTTGAACAAACCTGGATGACATTTGCGTTTTATCAGTCAGACTAATTCCCTTAAATTGCGCAATATCACCCGGATTTTGCCACCTGTTGTACAGTGCACGTTTGTCCTGGTTATTCGCCAATTCTTTGATGGAAATGTTCTCTACTTTGTTAAACAGGGCAGTATTAAAGATTTCACGACCTAGGATATACCTAAGTGTCATACCGAAAGTAAAACCTTTATAGCTCACATTATTGCTGAATACACCCTCAATTTTAGGCTGTTCGTTACCAACTTTTACAATATCATTGGCATCATAAACAAAAGTATATTCCCCACTTTTCTTACGGAAAATTTCCCTTCCTGAGGCCGGATCAATTCCCATAGAAGGCACTGCCCAAATGTCATTCGGACTGTACCCATCTTTGTATCGCATCAATAAATTGTTTCTCTGCTGATTCGCATTCAGTGAGGCCAACTGGTTGTTAAAGCCACTATATGTTCCTCTATATAAAGACGCCATATAACCTATGGTCCAGATGATTCTTTCAGTTGGTTTATAAATAGGCGAGTATTTTACTGTAGCCTCCAGCCCTTTTATATTTAATGAACCTGCATTGATTGGGAAAGAGCTGATTCCTGTAGATGAAGGTAAGTCTATCGCCACCACTAAAGGATCTGTCCTTTTCTGATAAATATTGGCATTGATACTAAACTTATTGTCGAACATCACGATATCTGTTCCCAGATTCGTTTGAACAGAGTTTTGCCACCTTAAGTTGGGATTCCCCAAGGCATTGATGTTCACTCCTTGTCCGTAGATGTTCACAAAAGAATCATGTCCATAAGTAGTCAAGGAAGAAGCAGAAGCAAAATTCTGATTACCAGTAACCCCACTGTTTAAGAACAGGCGAAAAATATTGATGAACTTAACTGCTTTCATAAACGTTTCATTGTGGAGGTTCCAGCCAATCCCTCCACTATAATAAGGGGAGTATTTTTTATTAGAACCGAAAGCCGTTGATCCGTCATATCTGTAGGAAATATCCGCCAGGTACCGACCTTTATAAGCATAGTTAGCAGAAGCGAGTATAGAATTGTTACGGGATTTCCCAATAATTGCAACTGGTCTGGAGTTTGGACTGTAGCTGAAGGCAAAACTTGGGTTTCCATTGCTGGAAGCCGGAAATCCAACCGCAGACATCGATAAATTTGTGTTGTCATTTTCTCTGATGTCTGCACGAAAATTTGCGGTTAAAGAGTGGGCATCTGCAAAAACCTTTCCATAGGTCAACACAACATTGGCATTATAGCTAAAGTTATCTATACGACTGTTCCTGTAAGACCCTTTTTCAAAGATACTGGCTTCGTCAAAGCTGGTGTGTAATGGAGAAAGGAATCTAATTCCTGTAGTAACTCCTTTTTGCAATTGTAAAGCCGCACGGAAAATCAATTCCTTACTCAAATCTGCATTCATCTGCAAATTGTTCTGAATGGCAAAGTTTGTAGTTCTGTTGATATTATTCAAACCTGCATTGTATAAAGGATTCTCTACCGGAAAACGCACACCCTGACGGTCTACACTTAGCTCCAGATAACGGTCATTACTTTTACGGTAATAAGGATTAGCATTTACAAAAGTTGAGAATGAACCATAAGGAGATTCATTAGATTCATAGCCATTGATATAAATCTGATTAGAAATATTCAGTTTTCCCTTACGATAACTAAGGTCTACGTTTCCTGCCCAGTCTTCTCTTCCTGAACCTTTCATAGTACCATTGTGCTTCTTGTAAGTCACACCTACTCCATAACGAAAAGCGTTATCTCCACCATCTGCATAAATAGAATGCCTTTGAGAAAATCCGGTTCTTACCGGCTCTCTTAACCAATACGTATCTACACCTCTTTGTACTTCTGCCAGGCGGCTATTGTACAGAGAATCCTGATAGAGCTGTGAAAGTGGATTCGAATCAAAACTTTTGTCCACATTGTACCTACCTGAAAGTCTTTCAAATTCTAATTTTTCCTTTGCGTTCATCATGTTATAGCCACTCAGGTCTGGAAGTTCCACACTTAAATCGGTCGTATAGTTTAAACGCATTTGTCCGGGGCGGGGCTTCACGGTTTCAATCACCACTACTCCATTTGAGGCTTTTGAGCCATACATCGCGGTGGATGCAGCATCTTTCAAAATTACAACAGAGGCGATCCTATTCATATTCAAATCCACAATCGTTCTTAAAGTAGTTTCAAAACCATCCAAAATGAATAGGGGCTGATTTGGATCAGCAGCAAACTGGTCTTGCAGAGAGGACGAGATACTCGTTTTTCCGCGTACCTCAATATTTGGCAACACGTTAGGATTGGAACCAAAACGATTATTTTCCAGTTGCACAAAAGAAGGGTCTAGGGCTCTTAATCCCTGAATGATATTCTGGTTTCCTACAGCTTTCAATTGCTCGCCAGTAAAAGTAGCGGTCGCCCCAGTAAAGGTGTTTTTGTTACGGGTAATCCCGGTTCCGGTGATCACCACATCTTTCATGTTGTTCTCCGCAACCTCCAGTTTAACGATCAATGGCTGCTGGTTGGGCTTCAACTGTATTTCTCTGGTTTTATAACCCATGTAAGAAATGAGGATGGTTTCGTTTTCCGAAGGGAGGATAATTTTAAAATCCCCATCTTTATTACTGACAGTAGCACCGATGCCATTTCCCTTAATACGGATAGAGGCACCTGGAATCGGGAGTCCGTTTTCATCCAACACCGTTCCTGACACTACTGCAGGTTTTGGGGCTACAGGTTTTGGCATAGCAAATTGCACGACAATTGTTTTCTCTTCTATACGGTAAGTGAGGGGTTGATTGGCAAAACAATGCGCCAGGACTTCTGCTACAGAAGCATTTTTAACATCAATGGTAACTGGTTTCGCTCCTGCCAGCATCTTTGCATTATAAAAAAAGTCATAACCGCTTTGTTTTCTTATCTTTTTGATAATCTGTTCCATCGGAACAGCATTTTCTTTGAGTGTAATCTGGGCATAGCTGGTTGCACTAACCTGTAGGATTACAGTGATCAACAGTATAAAAGTAAGTTTCAATTTCAATAAAATATTGGCACAAATACGACTGGGATCGCCGCATTTCGATGTCCTATAAAAATTCATACATTTGTTTAGTTTGGGTTTAGGATCCAATGTTTAGTTTCAGAAAATTTTACAGCCTTTCCCAGACAAAACACTCCAAAAGAGTAAAGGCCAGGGGCGTTGCGACCGCTCCTGGCTCTTGTTTTGAGGATAAAAGCCTTAAGAGAAAGTAAAGGTTTAAGGCATTACAGTAATCCTCCTTCCCTCAATCTTAAAATGTACAGTTCCGGTAAGTTCCATAATCCGTAATGCTTGTGTGATGCTTTTATTTCTGGATACTGATCCGGTAAAAATCATCTTTTCCATTTCCGGCGGACAAGTCACTTCCACATCATACCATCTGGAGATTTTATCCAGGATACTTCCCAGTTCTTCATTGTTAAATACGAAAGCATTATTTTTCCAGGCGATGGCATCTTCGGTAGTCACTTCCAAGACTTTATATGACTGGTTTTGCAAAACCGCCTGTTCTCCGGGACGAAGTACAGCTTCAGCATTTCCCTGTTGAAGTTTCACCCTTACTTTTCCTGCCAAAAGGGTCGTTTTTTCCAATTTATCTTCTGCATATGCACTGATGTTAAAATGCGTACCCAGCACTTCTACCACCTGACGGTTGGACGCGACTTTGAATGGTCTGTTTTGATCATGGCTAACTTCAAAATAAGCCTCTCCATTTAATTCTACCTTACGTTCATTAAGACTAAAGGCAGCAGGATATTTTAAGGAAGAAGCCGCATTTAGCCAAACCCTACTCCCATCAGGTAAGTTCACCTGATATTGACCTCCTCTTGGCGTAGTAATGGTATTATGTGCGCTGGCTAATTTCTGATCTCCGGTAGCTGCTGCGCTTTCCGAAATGCTGTAAACAAGTTGTCCGTCTTTGGTTTTGGTAATGACAATCCCAGACTGATTTGCCAGCTGCCCATTTTCAGCATCATTCAGCGAAATTTTTGAACCGTCGGCCAAGGTTAAAACAGCATTGTTCCCCCCAGGAACAATTTGTGCTGTTTCTCCTTTAAAGACCGTCCTACCTATATTTGGTTTCGTTTTTAAAAGGATAATTCCTGCGGTCAAACAAAGTACAATCGAAGCAGCAATAGCAACAGAGGACCATAACCGGCGTACTTTTTTCTGAGCCACTGATTTTTGGGCATCATGAACGGGCAACGTTGCCCATACCTGAGTTTTAGCTTGCCTAATTTCCTCCATGCTCAATTGCATAGCCGCTACTTCCGTATCCTCCAGATACCAGCTTTCCAACAAGGCCAATTCTGTCTCATTGCATCCGCCATTGCGATACTTATTCAGTAGTTCTTTTGCTTCTTTATTTTGCATAGTTTAAAAAGGAATATCTCCCCTTTTAAACTATAGACGGAAAGCAAATGCTTATGGGGTAGAGAAAATTGATAATTATTTAAAAAATTCAGATCATAGAGAGAGCACGAGCATCATTCCCAGCCTTACCCTCAGTATTTTCAAGGCATTTTTAACCTGGGTACGAACGGTCTGCTCAGAGAGATTCAATTGGACTGCGATCTCTTTATGGCTCATTTCATGCTTCCTACTCAGTTCAAATATCTCTCTCATTTTTGGAGGAAGATCCTTGATGCCTTTTTCAATCAATGCAGCAAGCTGTCGTTCCCTTACCTGATGGTCTGTGACGCAATAACCATGGCTCATAAAATATTGCAGGGAACTGATATATTTCGTTTCTACCTGCTGGTGAGCAATCACATCCATAACCCTGTTACGCACCGCAGTATAGAGGTAAGCCGCTAAACTCGACTTAATCTGTAACTCAGCCCTTTTGTTCCAGATTGTTGCAAAAAGCTCATGAAGCAAATCCTGGGCCTCTTCCTTATCGCGCAAACGGTTGTAAGCATGGAGGTAAAGTTCCTCAAAATAACGATTGTAAACTACGGTATACGCTGCTGCATTCCCCTGTTTCAACAGTGAAATCAATTCAACATCAGAAAGTGCCGTATCAGCTAACATTGCCCCCGCTAGTAATTTGAAACCAAACAAACGATATCTTTAGGCTGTACAGTATCCATGCAATCTTTTCTAAACGACCGCAGCTCGATTCTTGCCTAATAAAATTTCGTGAAGTTCAAAAGTACCATTAAATACGTAAACACCAAAGCTTTAAAAACAGCTTTCTCAGAATTTTATAATGTATAAATTATCAGGATGGATGATAAAAAAGCAAAAAAATGAGCTAAATCTTGTACCAATTAAATCCTAACTTTAAGGACGCTAAGGGATATCAAAAGACCTTAGCGATAAATCAGTAATATTTGAGAAGTATTATTTTAATCAGAACGAGCTCATGCAGCACAAGGAAATAGAAACTTTTTGCCCTGAGAACCAGGAAGAATGGAGAAATTGGTTAAAGGAAAATCATCATTCAAGCCAGTCCATTTGGCTTATTCAATATAAACAAAAATCAACCAAACATAGTGTTTCCTGGAGCGATTCTGTAGATGAAGCACTTTGCTTTGGCTGGATTGACAGTACTCGAAAAACGATCGACGAAGAGCGTTTTATACAATTCTTCACTAAGCGAAAACCAACCAGCAATTGGTCGAAAATTAACAAAGCTAAAGTCGAACGCTTAATCGCTGAAGGATTGATGGCTGAAGCGGGACTAAAAAGTATTGAAATCGCAAAGAAAAATGGTTCATGGACTAACCTGGATGAAGTAGAGGAATTGATCATCCCGAAAGATCTGGAGGAAGCATTCAGGTCGCTGCCAGATTCAGCGGATTATTTCAACAGCCTGAGGAAATCTGTTAAAAAGATGATACTATATTGGATTCTGAGCGCCAAACGACCAGAAACCAGAAAAAAAAGAATTGATGAGGTAGCGGAACATGCTGCCCAAAAACTGAGGCCTAAACAGTTTAGATAAAGGAAAAAGGATATCTTATTTTTATAGCTTACTTTTGCCAGATGTCCGGCATTTACATCCATATTCCATTTTGCAAAAAGGCCTGCACTTATTGCGACTTCCATTTTAGCACCACCTTAAAATACGTTGATGAGATGACTGATGCAATTTGCACAGAAATCATTAAAAAAAAAGATAGGGTTAACGACCATCAGGTTGGCAGTATTTACTTTGGCGGAGGCACACCATCCGTACTCCCAACCGCAGCATTCGAGAAGATTTTCAATACGCTGACCAAACATTTTTCAATTGCTTCAGATGCGGAAATCACCATTGAAGCCAACCCAGATGATCTTGATGCAAAGAAAATCAAGGACTTAAGACAATTACCTGTCAACAGATTCAGTATAGGCATCCAGTCTTTTTTTGAAGAAGATCTGATCTGGATGAACCGTGCACACAATGCGCAGGAAGCGGAAGATTGTATCAAAAGAAGTCAGGATGCCGGTTTTGAAAATCTAAGTATTGATCTGATTTATGGCTATCCCCTACTGACCAATCAAAAATGGCTAAGTAACATCAATAAAGCAATAGAATTTCAAACCCCACATATCTCTGCTTATTCTTTAACGGTAGAACCAAGAACCGCACTTGCCAGTGCCATCAAAAGAGGTAAACAAACACCGATAAATGATGAACAAAGCGCAGAACAGTTTCTGATGCTGATTGATAAACTCAAAGATGGCGGTTTTGAACACTATGAAATTTCTAACTTTAGCAAACCTGGCCAATACGCAGTACACAATACCAATTACTGGCGTGGCATTCCTTACATAGGTATCGGCCCATCCGCACACGGATTTGATGGCCATACCCGTTACCTGAACATCGCTAACAATGCAGCTTATTTAGCGGAAATCAGAGAAGGACATTTACCGGAAACCATAGAGACCTTAGATCTGTACGACCGCTTTAATGAATACATCATGACTTCCTTGCGTACCATGTGGGGAACAAGTCTGGATAAAATAACCGCAGATTTTGGTCAGATTTTCCGAGAGGATACGCTGAAAAGCATCAACCCTTTTATCGAAAGGAAATGGTTGATCAATGAAAAAGATCATTTAACTTTAACCTTAGATGGTAAATTATTTGCTGATCATATTGCCTCAGAATTATTCTTAATTCCTGATGACCACCGGTAAACCAGTTTAAAATAAAAATACTGCTACAATAGCATTTTAGAAATGAAAGATAAAGTGATATGGATCACCGGAGCCTCATCCGGCATAGGAGAAGCATTGGTTTATGCTTATAGTAATCTGGGCGCTAAACTGATCATTTCTTCCCGTAACCGGGATGAATTGTTCCGTGTAAAAGGCAATTGCAAAAACAAGATGCATGTCCATGTATTGTCGCTGGACCTGGAAAACACAGGCGCATTGGCAGAAAAAGCAACAGAAGCGATTCGAATTTTTGGAAAGATTGATCTCTTGATCAATAGTGGAGGAATTAGTCAGCGTGGACTAGCGTTGGAAACAGAGCTGGCTGTAGAACAACGACTGATGAACGTCAATTTCTGGGGTACAGTTGCTTTAACCAAAGCTGTTTTGCCAATGATGATCGAAAATGGTGCTGGTCAGATCGTTTGCATCAGTAGTCTGGTGGGTAAGTTTGGTACTAAACTTCGCTCTGCTTATTCGGCTTCTAAACATGCATTACATGGCTATTTCGACTCCTTAAGATCCGAAGTATATGATAAAGGCATTCAAATTACGATCGTTTGCCCGGGTTTCATCAAAACCAATGTAACCTTAAATGCCTTAACGCCCTCCGGCAGTCCACAAGGAACAATGGATGAAGCACAGGAGACAGGAATGCTACCCGAAACCTGCGCAGAATTGATTGTAAAAGCAATTGACCTAGGAAAAGAAGAAGTTTACATCGGGGGTAAAGAGGTTAAAGGCGTTTGGTTAAAAAGGTTCTTTCCACTAAAATTCTCCAAATACATCAGAACTGCAAAGGTTACTTAATTGATTTTGCTTGTTGCATGTTTCCATATCACAATATGGAATTTCCAGAATTGGAAAATTAAAGGCCTACTGATTAAACTGGCCTTTAATTTTTGGATTGATTTTTGACCCATTGAAAACTCAAAAAATCAGCTATGAATTTTATCATCACTCTCTTAGTCAACGCCGGTATTTTACTGGGTATGACTTATGTTCTACCTACTGTAAGAATTAAAAATTACGGTACTGCAATTGTGGTTGCCTTAGTGATTGGCCTCTTAAACGCAACTTTAGGTTGGGTATTAAGGGTTCCATTGAATATCGTTACCTTAGGTTTCCTATCCTTTTTTGTTCATTTAGTTGTGACTGCTGTAATGATCAAATTAGCAGACAAGTTATTTGACGATTTCGAAATCACAGGATTTGTCCCGGCAATCATCATCGCTTTAGTGATGGCTATCGTTGGAATGATCCTATAACACAAACAGAAGTTTTAAAAACAGACGCAAACGTTTGCGCAATATTTTTTAATCGACTAAAAAACATTCGGTTATAAAACAAAGACACATAAAAAAAGCGGTCTTTCGAATTAGTATTCGAAAGACCGCTTTTGCTTTTTATTGTAGGATGATTACTTGATTGGTTTGATCCAATAAGAGTATTCATGTGCCGCGAAAGGAACTCTATATTCGCTTAATGGCATAGAACCCCAGCTGTCAATTCCTTGTAAACCACTTTGAATCAGATCAAGATGCATATAGATGCGATCTTTCTTTATCAATTCACCTGAATGGTACTGCTTCTTATTCACTTCAGGATCCAGGTCATCTACACTGTAAGGCAGTGCAGAGAAGCTCAATAGGCTATCTGCCATACCGAAGCTCAATCCTTTTCCTTTTTTATCCTTGAAATTCACCCAGCGTACTTCCGTTTTATTTCCACTTTCTTGTGGACGTGCATAAGGGAAGTATTGCTCATCTAAAGTTTGGTTGTATAGGCCAACGAAAGAAGCCGTTTTACGATCGGAATAGTTTTCGCCTGGTCCACGACCATAATAATTGATTTTATTCAACCCTGCGTTTAATTGTAAATCATTACCGATACGCAACATCAAAGGATACTTCCCTTTATTTGCTTTAAAACGGTTGTTTACTTTTAAAATTCCGTCAGGTCTGATCGTAATCGTTTGCTCAACGGTAGCATCGCCATTCACTACATCTTTCCTAAATACCACCCTTACTTCTCCTGAAGCTGCAGTCGTTACTTCCGTAGCGCTTGCTTTAGCTTCATCATAGGCAGTTCTCCATTTTCTAAGGCTACTATTGAAACCAGCACCAATGTCGTTATCTGTTGGTGCACGCCAGAAACCTGGCTTAGGGCCTTCAGCTAACAACTGTTCGCCTTTTACAGCATAACCAGTCATCAGTCCTTTATCAAGATCCAACTCTACTGTAAAGTCCTTTCCTTTCACAAGCGTTTTAGCACCTGCTTTCTCTACCGTAAGTTTACCAGCTGCTGCTGATGGATTGACAGCGTGTGCCGTACCATTCCAGGCAAATTGTTCCGTAGCAATCGCATAACCCAAAGGAAGGAAAGGTTCTGCTGTTTTTAAGTTGTAATATATATTCAGGAAATATTCTGATCCAGTTTTTGCTTTAGTTTTGATTGGCAAGCTCAGATCATTCTCTGTTCTTGGCGCTATGCTCAATACGTTTTGGCTTCCTTTCTCAACGATCTTACCGTTCTCCAACAACTCCCAGTTTAACTTCACATTCTCCAAACCTTTGAAGAAGTAGGAATTGTTGATACTGATCGTGTTATTACCATTGTATTTGGTTTTGATATATTGATATACCTTTTTCACCTCTACTGCCATTGGTGTCATGCCACGATGATTGGTGACCACACCTTTTACACTAAAGTTGTTATCGCTAAAGTTTTCATTTACCGGTCCGCTTAAAGGGAAATCACCACCGTAGGCATCAATACGTTTACCATTTTTTACGGTATCAATTGCCTGATCAATCCATTCCCAGATGTATCCACCTTGTAAATTCGGCTGACTTTCAATCACATCCCAGTATTCTTTAAAGTTACCCAAACTGTTTCCCATAATGTGTGCAAACTCACTCATGATCAAAGCACGGTCCGGATTGCTGTTCGCATAGCTTTTCAACCAGTTTGGATCAGGATACTGAGGAACAATCATATCAGTATTAAAATCTTCTTCTGCACGTTCGTATTGTACCGGACGACCATCATTCGCTTTCAACCAATCGTAACCCTCATAGAAGTTTCTACCGTTACCCGCTTCGTTACCTAAAGACCAGGTGATCACTGAAGAATGGTTTTTATCGCGTTCGTACATTCTTTTGATACGCTCTAAATGTGGCATTCTCCACTCTTTATCATTTCCAAGCGTATAAGCAAGGTCATAATAACGTCCATGAGATTCAATATTTGCTTCGTCAATAACATATAATCCATATTCATCGCAAAGTTCCATCCAGTAAGGATCTGGTGGGTAATGAGAATGTCTTACCGAATTCACATTCAGTTTCTTCATCATTTCCATATCCTTTAACATATCTGCTTTAGTTAAGGTATGCCCTTGTGTAGCGTTGTGCTCATGACGATTTACCCCTTTAAAGAACACCCTTTTTCCATTTACCAGGAAGTTGTTATTCAGCAGTTCTACCGTACGGAAACCGATTCTTTGTGGAATCACTTCCAGGACTTCTCCTTTTTTGTTTTTAAGCGTGATGAATAAGGTGTAAAGGTTTGGCGTCTCAGCAGTCCATGCTGCAACATTTGGGATTTCCGTCTGCAGCTTTACATTTGCTTTATAGTTTCCAATTACCTTGTTGATTCCTTTAGTTTCTTCCGTATAAACTATTTTCCCTTTCGGATCTACCAGTTCTAAAGCTACAGAGAAGGTATCTGGTGTGCTGTGAAGCGTTCCTTTTTCGATCTTGTAGTTATTGATCTCTGCATCAAAAGATAATAATCCGTTTTTAAAGGTTTTATCTAAAGTAGCAATCGTTTTGAAGTCTCTCACATCTACTTTCGGGGTAGAATATAAATAAACATCACGCTCTATACCAGAGATTCTCCACATGTCCTGACATTCCAGGTAACTGCCGTCACTCCAACGGTAAACTTGCAGTGCAACCAGGTTTTCTCCTTTTTTAAGGTATTTGGTGATGTCGAATTCCGCAGCAAGCTTACTATCCTCGCTATAACCAACTTTCTTACCATTCACCCAGATGTAAAAAGCCGATTTTACGGCACCAAGGTGGATAAAAGTCTGACGGCCATCCCAGTTCTCCGGAAGTATAAACTTCTTTCTATAAGAACCAACAGGATTATTGTCTTCTGGAATGTCGAATGGAGGATTCATTCGCTCTCCCATTAATTTACGACCGGCAAATTCATAAGGATGATTTACATAGATTGGCAAACCATAGCCATTGGTTTCCCAATTGGCCGGAACTTTAAAATTATCCCATTTGCTATCATCGAAAGTGGTCTTAAAAAATTCTTGTGGACGTTGGCGCGGGTCTTGAACCCAATTAAATTTCCATTGTCCATTTAAGGTTAAGAAGTAATTTGATTTCTCCTTTTCACGCTTTGCAGCCAATGCCTTGCTTTCATATGCAAATGCCGAAGCACGCATAGGCATCCTGTTTACAGAAACTACCTCTGGAGTTTGCAACTCGGTTGGTAATTGCTGGCTCATTACTGCCGAAGAGGCCAATAATAAGGATAGTGTGGTAAAAATTGTTTTCATTTATGTGTTTAGATTGTATTGCTAAATCGAACCTAACCATATTCTAGCAAATAATGCCCTAAATGGGTAGCGCAAACGTTTGACTGGTTTTAGATCCTTCTTTTAATTCCTCTTTTCCTAATTTCATACCATCAACCACACAAGAACCAACACACACACAAATGAACATGAAGAAATTTAGTTTTTTCCTTCTTGCTTTTCAGCTGCTGATTCTTCCGGCTACCTTTGCCGGAAGCAGGGCTGAAACCGAGTCTGAAAGCATCACCATCCCACTTGGGGGCAATGGTTATGTAGAAAAAGGCGGAACTGCAAGAATAAAAAATGAAGGCTTAACCAACTGGAACAAAGCCTCTGATGCAATTGCCATTTACTTTAGAACAGAAGCAGCCGGATCAGCAGATCTATCGCTTAAATTGCGTGTTCCTGAAGGAAACAGTAAAATCAGCCTGACAGTAGGTGGAAAGACCTTCCAAAAAGAACTAAACAATGCGGAATCGAAAATTATATCTATCGGCAAAGCAAACATCAAAACAGCAGGTTACGTTAAAGTTGAATTAAAAGGAATCAGTAAAACGGGAGCCGTTTTTGCAGAAGTTTCAGATTTGATTGTTAGTGGCTCAGCTTTAGAAAAAGGTGCCGTTTATGTAAAAAATAATGAAGGTAGTTATTTTCATTGGGGCAGAAGAGGTCCTTCTGTACATCTAAATTATGTAATTCCTGAAGCAGCAAAAGGTAAGGTAGAGTGGTTCTATAATGAAATTATGGTGCCTAAAGGAGAAGACAAACAAGGTACTTATTACATGGCCAATGGCTTTAATGCTGGTTATTTTGGCATGCAGGTAAATTCTCCTACGGAGCGTAGGGTATTATTTTCTATCTGGAGCCCCTTTAGCACAGATGATCCGAAGTCTATTCCTGATAGCATGAAGATTGTATTGCTAAAAAAAGGAAATACGACCAAAACCGGAGAATTTGGAAATGAGGGTTCAGGCGGACAAAGCTATATGCTTTATCCATGGGAAGCGGGTAAAAGTTATGCCTTCTTAACCCATGCACAGCCTAATAACGAAAAAAAGACTACTATTTATACAGCCTACTTCAAAGATCTTGAAAAAGGAGACTGGCAGTTAGTCGCTAGTTTCGAGCGCCCACAATCTTCAGTTTACCTGAACGGGATTTACTCTTTCCTGGAAAATTTCTCACCTCAAACAGGTGATCAATCCCGCAGAGGCGACTATAAAAACCAGTGGGCAATTGATGCCTCCGGTAAATGGCATGAAGTAAATCAGGCGAACTTCGGTGCAGATGCAACAGCAAGAATCAACTACAGAAAGGATTATACCGGCGGAGCTGATCAGACTGTTTTCTACTTAAAAAATTGCGGTTTCTTTAATGACTTCACACCCATTCGGACACCATTTCATAGGAAATCTACAGGAAAAACACATCCTGAAATAGATTTCAATAAGCTGCCGTAGGTAGGTAGCCTGCGATCAGGACTGGGATTAGAATATCATTTGGACACACACCGGAAACCGGTATTCTCCAGTCCTGTATCCATAGAAGACTTCATTTTAGAAGTCACCCTATAACCTTTACAATACGAAGAATGACACATAAATGAACCTCCCCTGATGATTTTTTTAGGGATGCCTGGTTCAGCCGGATCATAACTATCTTTCGGTCCTTGTGGATTTGCAGTCTGACCTTTCTGTTGCTGATAGTAGTCTTCACGGTACCAATCGGCAGTCCACTCCCATACATTTCCAGCCATATCATATAAGCCATATCCGTTGGCAGCAAATGTCTTTACAGGAGCAACACTACCGTAACCATCCGTCTTTTTATCCGAATATGGAAATTCTCCCTGCCAGGTATTTGCTTTTACTTTTCCGGTAGCCAGGTCTTCATCCCCCCATGGGTATTTTTTCTCTCTTAAACCACCTCTGGCGGCGTACTCCCATTCAGCTTCTGTAGGTAGACGTTTTCCTGCCCATTTAGCGTAGGCATTGGCATCAAACCAGGATACCTGGGTAACCGGATGGTGTTCTTTACCTTTTATACTGCTTTTTGGGCCTTGTGGATGTTTCCAGCTGGCACCAGGAGTCCAGCTCCACCATTGTGACACATCATTGATATCTACCCTGCCCTTAGGTGGAGAAAAAGTTAAAGAAGCGGGTTGTAATTGTTCTTCTGAAGGCTTTGGAGTACCTGGAGGCAATTGTTTTTTGATTTCCTCCCAGTCAGGTTTTTGCTCCGCCTGGGTAATATAACCTGTAGCTTTCACAAATTCTGCAAACTGCGCATTTGTCACTTCTGTTTCATCGATCCAGAAACCATCCATTTTTACTTCATGAGCCGGATATTCGTCCTTACGTCCTTCTTTATCCGAAGCACCCATTTTAAAGGAGCCTGCCGGAATAAACTTCATGCCTACATGAGAATGCAATTCGTTTTTACTATCCTTTGAAAGTGTTGCTATGCCCGAAACCGCAGCATATCGTTTAGGAAGATTTGAACTGCAACAAAGTGCATCCTCAGGATTTGATCCAGACATTCCTACCTTGGTTGTGCTATCTGCACTGCTTCCGGTCGCCGCCGACTTACTCTGATCACTTTGATTGCAGCCAGCCACTGCTGCTGTTAAAAACAAATACAAAAACTCTTTCTTCATAAAAATACGGGTCAGGTTCAGCTTGAGGTTGATATACGCCTGAATTAATTCACAGGCCATCCTGAACTTAGCTTAATGAAGGCCAAATTAATGATAAAATCTTAAAGTCTTGGCTCAATAATCTGATTTTTACCGCATCACACCGATTTTACTACCTACCCAATCCGGAAAAAGAACCTGATCATTATGAAGATTTAAGTGCCGGTCTGCTACCTCAGAAAATACACTTCTAAAATCAGTGGTTACCGCGAGATCTCTGCCATCCTCTAAATTCTCTATGGCCATAGGTTGAACATTTCCATGAACCAATCCCCCATTTACCCCATTGCCCAGAATGAAATTACAGGATGCACGTCCATGATCTGTCCCTCCAGTTCCATTCTGTTTCACTGTACGTCCAAATTCAGTCATCGTCATAACCGTCACATCATCTTGTAAAGTACCCATATCAGTCCAGAAAGCCATCATACTTTGACTAAGATCGTTCACATTTCTAGCAAAAATTCCGGTATCTGTGCCTTGATTAAAATGGGTATCCCAACCTCCAGACTCCGCAAAAGCAACCTCCATTCCTACATTCATCTTGATCAACTGTGCGATTTGCTTCAGTGAATTTCCTAGCGCTGTATTCGGATAAAGCGCATTATTGGCAGGCTTATAATTCCTTGTGTCTGTTTGTTGCAGCATTTTTATAGCTTCAAAGCTTTCCTTTCCTGTATCTTTTAATAGATTTGAAGAGGTTTGATCGTACAAATCCTCAAAACTTTTGGCCGCTAGATTTGCCCCCTTCAGGTTTCCTCTCATTTGAATATTAAAATCCTGTAAATTGCTGATCGCCAATGCAGGATTAGCTCCATAGAAGGATCTTGGCAAGGAAGAAGTTAAACTAAGACCCTGAAAAGGTGTTGCTCCGTCATGACCTAGTAAACCAACAGCACGGTTTAACCAGCCACTATCCGTTCCTTTTTTAAAAGGAGTTCCAGATTCCATGTAGTCCTGGGCGTCAAAATGAGATCTGGTATTATTTGGAGAACCAATGCCATGTACGATCGCAAGCCGTTTGTCCCGAAATACAGATTCAAAGCCAGCCATAGAGGGGTGCAATCCAAATCGTCCATCCAAATCAATCAATGCTGCATTTTTCGCTCCTTTCGCCGCACTCATAAACAAATTTGGCCTGGCCTGCTGCAGGTATTGATCGGTGAAGGGTGTCACGGCCATTAAACCATCCATCGCTCCACGTTGAAAAATACAAACCAGTATTTTCTTTCTTTTGAACAATCCAGCTGCTGTCGAATTGGCTACAGCTTCGCTCAGAAATCCTGGAATCCCTCCCAATCCGATTCCGAATAATGCCAATCCCCCTCCTTTAATGAATCCTCTTCTTGATGTCATGATTTTCTAAATTTACTTACGCTGAAACTCCGGAGAACCTATAATAACGCCAACAACTTGTGCCAACATTGCATGGTTGTTCTTTTTAGTATTTTTATCTTGCTGATTTGAATCTGTTTTACTGCTAACCATTGGCGCATCCTCTGCGCTTACAGGTTTTCCTGCCACTGTTTTATCTGCAGCATTTGCTACTTTATCAGTTAATTCAGGATCCTTCAACATCGGTTTAAGCCTTTTAAAAGTCTCCGTTAAATTGCGTTCCGGCATCATCACCTTTCCATATGTAGACAATGCTGCCTCGGCACTTTCCGGTTCCCGAAAGTCATTTAATGCTGAAAGATTGATCTGGACACCAGGGATACGCTGAGCCGCAATTGCCAATCCAAAATTCATTCTATTGAGCAATGAACCTGTATTGATCCAGAATTGTCCCTGGTCAGGGAAGCCGGTTGGCGCCTGATAATAGTACATTTTCTGGCCCATTTTATTGACCCAGTTGAAAAGCTGATAAGGTTGTGTAATTTCTGCATCTAGTGCTCTTACCGTGCTTATTGTCAGTTCAAATGGAGATTTTGTTTTTTCCCTGATTGCCTTGCTGCTCCAAAATTCCGGAGCCTCCACCATCGTCATCATGACCTGTTTAAGGTCACCGTTAGATTTGGTAAAAGTCTTGGCCATTTTATCAATCAGACTTTGTGCGGGTTGATCATTCACAAACCTGATCGCTAATTTTCTGCTGATAAATTTAGCCGTAGAAGGGTGATGTGAAAGTAAATCAAATAAAGCTATACCTTCATCATACCCAACCCCTCCTGGAAAATAATGTCCTAAGACCGTCTTCTCTTCATTGTCATGTCTATTCGGGACAAATAGAAAGTCGCCATCCCTCACAAAACCTCTTTTTTCTAAATTTTCCGCTCCAATTTGGTCAAGCGTCTTTTTCATAGCCGCTCCGTACCCCTCCTCTCCCATAGGCGCGATGGTCCAACCAGTTAATATTCTTGCTGCTTGCGTCACATCCGACTGGGTATATCCTCCATCTACACCGAGGGTATGTAATTCCATCACTTCACGGGCGTAATTTTCATTGAGTCCGCCGCTCCTTTTTTTGGGCTGCCCAGCCTGCTTCATCCCCTGTTGTTCTTTCTTTAATTGCCAACCAATGTTATTTTGTCTTTGTTGGACTTGGCTAATCCTCCGATACTGCCCCTTCTCATTGTTTATTGATTGTCCGCCATTTTTCTTTGAAGGAGTACCGGTACTGCTAAAATTATCAAGGTACAGCAGCATCGCAGGCGATTTTGCGGTAGCAATGAGTAGATCCTCAAATTTCCCGGTCACATTTGGACGAATTACATCACGTTCGTAAGCAGGTACAAAAGCCGCGCACTGATTTTTTGTAAGTGATACATTAAAATGGTTAAACCAGAAATCAGTTAATAATTCCCTCAATTGGTTATTGCTATAAGTTGCTCTTAGTATTTTTTGATTGATGAATTGCCGCAATAATTCCTGCTCTGGCTTTAAGCCTTTCTGCGCCATATAAGCACGGATCTGTGACCGATATTCAGCCCGATCGCCTTTATTAACCGAATCCCTATGGATAAATCCATCTTGTATGGCTAGCTTCAACACCCGATTTCCTCTGGGAAATTTATTCTCAACTTCAGCATTGGTCAGGTTGATATCCTCATATTTACTCAATAACAAATTCAGGCTATCATCGGGAATTGTTCCATCCAGTTGTTGTTTAAACCACTTTTCCAAACCCATTGTCAATACCCTATCCAAATCTCCCCTCTTCGCCCCATAAGTAAACCTACTAAGTAAATGTGCCGCTGCCTGACGCTCGCTCAAACCTGCCTGACGATAAGGAAATGTTGGTTTATAAACTGCTGATTCCCCGTTTTTATAAGAACTAAAAAGTATAGCGAAGAATACTAATCCGAGAAATGAATAAAAAACCTTTAGCGTTGTGTTCATAGGATGAATGATTTGATAACTCGTTCTTATGACTTATAGAATTAAAGAAAGATTAATGCTTTTTTAAATATAACAAAAACCGACCCGGAGATTTCCTCGTATCTGCCTATACAAAAACTACTATCATGAAAAAAACATTTTTTATCGTAATAGCCTTATTAACTATGGCAGTTACATCACAAGCACAAAAAAATCCAATGGTGGGCGGCGCAGCTATGTATCCCAATAAAGACATTGTAGATAATGCAGTAAATTCCAAAGATCACACCACTCTGGTTGCAGCTGTAAAAGCCGCCGGACTAGTAGAAACGTTAAAATCAGCAGGACCATTCACTGTTTTTGCTCCAACAAATGAAGCATTTGCAAAACTTCCTGAAGGAACAGTCGAAATGCTGTTAAAACCAGAAAACAAAGACATGTTAGTAAAAATCCTTACTTATCATGTAGTTCCCGGAAAAATGACTGCCGCGGATATTGCAAAAGCCATCAAAGCTGGAAATGGAAAGGCAGAATTCACTACCGCTAGCGGAGGGAAATTATGGGCATGGATGGAAGGGAATAAACTGGTTCTGAAAGATGAAAAAGGTGGAATGTCTACCGTAACCATCGCGAATGTAATGCAGAAAAATGGAGTGATTCATGTTATTGACACCGTTTTAATGCCCAATTAAATAAACATAAAGGAGCTGATCCTGTTCAGAGCATTAAAAATTTGAATACTTAGCACATTAATGATTAAAAAGAAAAATTAATCCTGTTTGATGACTTTAACATATTTTCCCCTTCGGAAAAGTTTGAGTCTGACAACAGGATTAATTGTTTTCTTTTGTCAGAAGATTTCCATTTTTTAAAATCTGGTATTAACAAACTTTTACCTTTTTATTATGTTTGATACTAAATAAACGAAGCATGACCAGCGCATGTTCTCATGCCCATCTGCTTTATTAAAGCATCAGAGATGAAATTTGAATTAACTCCAATTGACGTTGTCCAGGACATCTCAAAAGAAGATTTTGAGAAGAATTATCTAAATGCCCGCCGCCCGCTCATCATTAAAAACATGTCTAAAAACTGGCCTGCACATGAAAAATGGACGCTGGACTATATGAAATCTGTGGTGGGCGATAAAACCGTTCCCCTCTACGACAGTTCAAAAGCAGACCCATCCAAGCCCATTAATGCTTCTGCGGCGGAAATGAAATTTGCCGATTATATAGAATTAATTAAAGAAAGGCCAACCGATCTCCGGATTTTTCTTTTCGATCCCATCAAGCAAGCACCTAAGCTATTGGACGACTATCGGGCCCCAAAAGACTTGATGGGTGGTTTTTTAGATAGTTATCCAAATATGTTTTTTGGTGGAAAGGGCTCTGTCACCTTTCTCCATTATGACATCGACCTGGCACATATTTTTCATACCCATTTTAATGGTAGAAAACACGTAATCTTATTTGAGAACAAATGGAAAGAACGTTTATATCAAATCCCTTATGCTACTTATGCTTTAGAGGATTATGATGTAGAAAAACCAGACTTCAACAAATTTCCTGCACTAAAAGGTGTAAAAGGAATTGAAGCCTATCTGGAACATGGGGATACTTTATTTATGCCTACCGGCTATTGGCATTGGATGAAATACTTAGACGGTTCTTTCTCCATCAGTCTAAGAGCATGGGATAAATCTCTTGCAGTAAAAGCAAAAAGCCTATACAACCTCACCGTTCAGCGCAAGTTTGATGATTTTATGAAAGCCAATTTTAAGGAAAAGTACATGGCCTGGAAGGAAAGACTCGCCATAAAAAGAGCAGACAAAGCGCTTGTAAATCAAAAGCCCGAATAATCTGCCTGCTGAATCCTTTTTTAAGGGAAAAATAATTATTGAGAGATAGACAAGTTTAAATTTTAATTTACACTTTTGTCCTTTAACCTTGATAATTATGAGCTTTATATTGAAGCCGGTAGATACCGTTGAGAACATTAGTCCTGAGGATTTCAAAAAGAATTATTTAGATCCCAGACGTCCTTTAATTATTAAAGGATTGACTAAATCGTGGCCAGCCAGAGAAAAATGGACGACTGAATATTTAAAAGAAATCGCCGGCGATATAAATGTCAGCTTAATGGATAACTCAAAGGCTGATCCATCAAAACCTATCAATGCCTCCGTGGCCAATATGCGTTTTGGTGATTACCTTGATCTGATCAAAAGAGAACCTACAGAACTTCGAATCTTTTTCTTTAACCTGTTTAAGCATGTGCCTAGCCTGATTAAAGATATTGAATTGCCAAAAGCATTAATGGGTGGCTTTATAGAAAGTATGCCTGCCATGTTTTTTGGTGGCTCTAACTCAGTTACTTTTTTACACTACGATATTGATCTGCCACACCTTTTCCATACCCATTTTGGTGGAAGAAAACACATCATTTTATTCGATAATAAATGGAAGAAAAGATTATACTGTATCCCTAACGCAACCTATGCTTTAGAAGACTATGATGTTGCAAATCCTGATTTCGAAAAATTCCCTGCTTTAAAAGGAGTAGAAGGTTATGAAGTGTTCCTGGAACATGGCGATACTTTATTTATGCCTACAGGAATGTGGCACTGGATGAAATACCTTGACGGTTCCTTCTCTTTAAGCCTGAGGGCATGGGATGCTTCTATCGTTAGAAAAGCACAAAGTGTATTCAACCTGGCTGTAAAAGGCGGTGTAGATAGTGTGCTGAAGATGGCTTTTAAAGCCCCTTATGCTAAATATAGGGAGAAACTTGCAATAAAAAGAGCAGAACGTGCACTCGCAAACCGTTCTCCGAAATAATTAAAACAGGAATATTCTTATTCCAATCCTTCTCATACAGGGTATTGATATTTTATCGTACCCTGTATAAAAGAGGTTTTCGATCCTCGAATTCCACTTATCCTAACCTTTCTCAGGCTAAGGTATTTTTACAACTGGATAACATTACTCCCTTTGCAAACTTTTACCTTCGATATTCCGTTTATAACGAATATATGAGAGGTTTCCATTTTTCTAATTTTCAGCCAGATGACTTACCGAAAGGTGGCTTTGATGAATTGCTTAAGCTCTTCACTCAACTGCTAAATTATACTGCCGGTGATGCGGGAGAAACTTTGTCATGGATGAATGAACTGGATAAGAAATATAAATTCACCAACAACGAATATGGAATGGGTAATTTTATTGAGGACCTGAAAGATAAAGGTTATCTAAAAGAAAACCCAGTTAATGGAGATCTGAATATTACAGCGAAAACGGAACAAACCATTCGGCAATCAGCCCTGGAAGAAATCTTTGGCAAGCTAAAAAAAGCAGGAAAAGGAAATCATAACACCAATATCTCTGGAATCGGAGAAGAGAAAAATGCCGATAGAAGAGAATATACTTTTGGGGATCCCCTGGATCAAATCGACATGACTGCTTCTATTCACAATGCCCAGATCAATCATGGCATCGGTAATTTTACCTTAACAGAACGCGATCTTGAAGTGGAAGAAAAGGATTATAAAACCCTGACTTCTACAGTGCTCATGATTGACATTAGTCATTCCATGATACTTTATGGGGAAGACCGGATTACCCCCGCCAAAAAAGTAGCTATGGCACTTGCTGAATTGATCAGAACACGATACCCAAAAGATACATTGGACATTGTTGTTTTTGGTAATGATGCCTGGCCCATCACCATAAAAGACCTGCCTTACTTACAGGTTGGCCCCTATCATACCAATACATTCGCAGGACTGGAGCTTGCAGCAGATCTGCTAAGGCGTAGAAAAACACACAATAAACAGATTTTTATGATCACCGACGGGAAACCCACCTGCCTGAAAGAAAATGGCCGCTATTATAAAAATAGCATGGGCTTAGACCGAAAAGTGATCAATAAGACTTTAAATATGGCCGCACAATGTAAAAGGCTGAACATTCCAATTACCACCTTTATGATTGCACAAGACCCCTACTTACAACAGTTCGTCAGGGAATTTACCCAGATTAACGGTGGCAGAGCATTCTATAGTTCTCTAAACGGATTAGGGGAATACATATTTGAAGATTATATAAAAAACAGAAGAAAAACAGTTCGATAATTCCTCCTCAACACGAAGACATCACATGGATCATATCACGATAAAAACCCTTGGGCAATTAAAAGCCTCCAATTATAAGTCTCTTCCCGTAAAAGACGAACTTCGTAAAAATCTGATCAGCCAGCTTCAAAGTAATGAAGCCGGTTTTGAAGGAATCTTAGGTTATGATGAAACGGTAATGCCAGAACTTCAAACCGCTATCTTATCCAGGCATAACATCTTATTACTGGGTTTAAGAGGTCAGGCAAAGACAAGAATTGCCCGACTGATGGTTAATTTATTGGACGAATATATTCCATACGTTTCAGGGAGCGAAATCTTTGATGATCCATTAAACCCAATTTCCTGGTATGCCAAACATGAGATTAATATTCATGGGGATGATACACCAGTTAGTTGGCAGCACCGAAGCGAACGCTATACAGAAAAACTAGCTACTCCCGATGTCACCGTGGCCGATTTAATTGGTGATGTGGATCCAATCAAAGCGGCAACACTTAAACTCACCTATAATGATGAGCGTGTGATTCACTTTGGACTAATTCCAAGAGCACACCGCAGTATTTTTGTCATCAATGAGCTTCCAGATTTACAAGCCCGAATTCAGGTGGCCTTATTCAATATGCTCCAGGAAAAAGACATCCAGATCAGAGGATTTAAACTAAGATTACCTCTTGATGTACAATTCGTTTTTACTGCTAACCCAGAAGATTACACCAATAGAGGATCCATTGTAACCCCTCTGAAGGATCGGATAGAAAGTCAGATTTTAACCCATTACCCGAAAACAATTGCCATTTCAAGAGAGATTACCTCGCAGGAAGCGAAAATAACAGCCGAACAAAAAGAACTGATCGAGGTTGATGGTCTGCTAAAAGATCTGGTAGAACAAGTCGCTTTTGAAGCCAGACAAAGTGAGTTCATCGATCAGAAATCAGGTGTTTCGGCAAGGCTGACGATCTCTGCTTATGAAAACCTCATCAGCACCGCGGAAAGAAGAATGCTCATCAATAAGGAAAAAAGTACTTTTGTTAGGCTATCTGATCTGGTAGGAATTACCCCTGCGATTACCGGAAAAATCGAGCTGGTGTATGAAGGTGAATTGGAAGGTCCGGCTAAAGTCGCACATACACTCATTGGAAAAGCCATTAAATCTTTATTCAACCGTTATTTTCCAGATCCTGAAAAAGCGAAAAAGAGCAAATCCGCAAACCCTTACTTCCACATTACAGAATGGTTTACTGAAGGTAATACCCTGGACATCTCTGACCAGCTTAGCTTCGCTAAATACAAGAAGGAGTTGATGCAGGTAGATGGATTAAATGATTTGGTAAAACAGTTTCATCCAAAACTTAGTGCCAATCAAACTTTATTGATGATGGAATTCGCTTTACACGGACTAGCAGAATATTCCCAGCTGAATAAAAAATACCTGCTGAGTGGTTTTGGATTCTCTGATATGTTCGACAGTCTCTTTAATACGAGTCCTGATGATGAGGATGAAGATGATATGGACTTCAGATAAACATTTTTAATTATAAACAAACCCTTATTAAATATCCAATGGGCCGATTACCCGTCTTTATATTTTTATCCTTTTTACTTTTAGCATTCGATTATTATTGCTTTCGTGCGATCCTCAGTGTTTTCAATAAATGGAAACCCAGAACCCGGAAGTTATTTACTATTCTATGGTGGGGTTATACTTTTGTGCTACTCATTGGTGTTTTTAGCACCTTCTATGCCAACTTATTTCTTAGCCTTAAATCAGTAATTCTAGTTGCTTATTTCTTGACTGTTGCCTGTAAAATGGTCCTGCTGCCTTTTCTGATTGTAGACGACCTTAGAAGATTCATCATCAGACTTTCCAGGTCGGCAAAATCAAAAACAGGCCCAATCGTAGATCCTGCTCTTCCAGAGACCATTACCCAGCCCGTATTAGGAGAGCCCATCAGTCGCTCTGCCTTTCTCGTAAAAGCAGGTATCATTACTGCTGCAATTCCCTTAACCTCCTTAAGCTGGGGCATTGTTAAAGGAGCATATGATTATAAAATTATCCGTCGCACATTGATCCTGCCTAACCTACCTTCTTCTTTTGAGGGTATGAAACTCGCACAAATATCTGACATCCATTCCGGAAGTTTTTATGATCAGAGAGCGGTCTTGGGTGGAATCGAAATGTTGATGGCCGAAAAACCTGATGTTGTCTTTTTTACCGGAGATTTGGTCAATGACATGGCAACGGAGATGAGAGATTATCAGGATATCTTTAAAAAGGTAAAGGCACCATTAGGTGTGTATTCCGTTCTAGGCAACCATGATTATGGGGAGTATCGCTTTGGAAAGGAACCTTCCACTGCCAAAACTAAAAACCTCCAGGAAGTGATCAAAACACATGAAAGAATGGGTTGGGATTTGCTAATGAATGAGCATCGCCGATTAAAGATAAACGGTGAGGAAATTGGGATTCTAGGCATCGAAAATTGGGGTACAGGAAGGTTTCCAAAATATGGAAGAATGGACCTGGCTACGAAAGACACGGACGATTTACCAGTTAAACTATTGTTATCCCATGATCCCTCTCATTGGAGAGCGGAGGTCTTGCCTAAATACCCACAGATTGATGCCATGTTTAGCGGACATACCCATGGGATGCAATTCGGGGTAAGAACCGAAGATTTTCAATGGAGTCCTGTACAATATATCTATAACGAATGGGCCGGTCTTTACCAGGATCAACAACAACAACTCTATGTCAATGTAGGATATGGTTTCCTGGGTTATCCAGGTAGGGTTGGAATTTTACCAGAAATCACGATATTTGAGTTGAAACGTGCCTAATTAAGTAGCCATCAGCTATGGTAAAAAAAATACTGTTCTCCAGTCTTGATTTTTTGCTATTCAGCAATTTATTCATTGCCATTTGTGCAGTTGCTCAGGGCTTGCTTACTTACGATTTACTTCAGGTTCCTCCTGATAAATACATCCTTGCCATTATCTTTTTCGGCACATTAGGGCTTTATAATTTCAGTATGTTGCTGTCAAAACCAAAAGATCCTGCAAACGATCAGTTATTGAGAGTTCGCTGGATCTTTTCACATCAACGGTTAATCATTTCTATCACTCTGATTTCAGCACTTTGTTTGATTCCTTTAGGATTACTGTATTTAAGTATAGAAGGAAAACTACTGATGTTATTCACAGGAATACTGGCTGTTAGTTACAACATTCCCTTTTTAACCCTTGATGATCAGAAAATAGGATTAAAAAACATCCCCTTGATTAAGCTCTTTCTCGTAGCCTTAATTTGGTCAATCAGCTGTGTTCTTTTGCCAATTATAGAGACCGAACATAATCGTTTGCTAAACATCTCCACAGGAGATACCCTGCTCCTGGTTGCGATGCGCTTTCTATTTGTGGCAGCAATTACTGTTCCTTTTGATGTCAGAGATCTTTTTCAAAACAAAATCCCTGCATTAAAAACGATTCCAGCTCTTCTGGGAGATAAGAAGGCCTTCTTATTCTGTCAATTTCTGCTTGCTGGGCATTTGATATTATTACTCGTATTCCGGCAAACTGTAAATCTTGAAGTCATTTCCTTGGCCATCACGATCGTATTAACGGGTGGACTCATTTATAAATCAAATACAGAAAAGAATGAATATTATTATTTTCTGTATTTGGATGGAATGATGTTATTGCAATACCTTTTACTGCTACTGCTACACCAATGTTGTTAAGCAGGATTAAAACGGTACCCCACTCCCCTCACTGTCTGTAATAACTGGGGGTTATCAGGGTTAAGCTCAATCTTTTTACGTAAGCGTACAATATGCATATCCAGTGTCCTGGTGTTCACGTCTGAATTGTAACCCCAAACTACCAACATCAACTCATCACGGTTGATGACCTTATTCGGATTTCTTAAGAAGTAAAGTAGAATTCTATTTTCTAAAATAGTCAGCTCAATTTTCTTCTCATTCCTGAACAAAGTATGAATATTAGGATGATGCTCCATATTTCCAAAACGGTGGATCTCTGACCGGTCATTATTTAATAGGAATTTCACTTTATTATCTAACATAGCAACCAGCACATCCATATTGAAGGGCTTTGTTACATAGTCGGAAACACCAAAATTATACGCATCGATTTTATCCACATCCTGTGCCTTTGCAGTCATCATGATAATCAGATTTTCAAAGCCTTGTTTACGAACAGATTCACAAACCTCAGAACCTTGTTTGCCAGGCAACATCCAATCCAGCAAAACAATATCCGGTTTTTCTGCCATAATCAAGGTTTCTGCAGTCTCGCCATCACCAGCCTCCAGCACCTCATACCCTTCCGCTTTTAAACGGTGAACCACTAAAAACCTAAGATTCTCATCATCTTCAACTATTAATATTTTAATTCCCTTCGACATACTTTCTAATCGTTATATGGTAGTACAATTTTAAATTCTGTTCCTTTATTTAACTTGCTTTTCACAGTAATTTCGCCCTTCATAAAGTTAACAAGTTCCTTACAGAAAGCCAATCCGAGACCAACACTCCCATTCTGGTTGTACTGATTCTGAATTCTGAAAAACTTCTTAAAGATATTATTAATTTCGGAGGAAGGAATCCCAATCCCATGATCCGTAAACCTAAACACTACCCGGCCTTTGATAAGACGGGCACTAATATGTAGCTTTTTCCGCTCCGGAGGAGAATATTTATAAGCATTTTCTGCAAGATTATCAAAAAGACTACCTAAGAGTACCGGGTCGGTCACAAAAGTGGTAAAACCACTGACTTCATAAGTAAAATCGAAATCAGGATGCTTCAACTTATGAGACTCTACTGTACTTTCTATGAAATCCTCAATATAGATTTTGTCTTGGTTGAGATGAATTGCTTTGTTCTCTATTTGGGTGAAAGCTAATAATTTATTCATTAAGCCATTCAATTTATCAGCCTCTTCATCCAAAATCTTTCCATAAAGTTTCAACTCTCTATCGCTAAGCGATGTCGCACTTTTTATGTTATTCCCCGCTATTTTGATCACGCTGACAGGCGTTTTAAACTCATGCGTCAAATTGTTTACAAAATCATACTGTAATTTGAACATTCGTTGGTTAATATTCAAATTCCTATAAATTAAGAATGCAACAAGTACGAGAATTCCATAGAAAACAAAAATACCTGCTGCGATAGGTAGAAAATAGCTAAGTACTTCCTTGTCAACAAATGACTTCGAAGACAAAAAATAAAGCTTATAGTCTGAAAAAGCTCCTGGCAAAGTGATCTCAGTACTTAAATAAGTCTCCGTAGTGTCCAGAGGATCATAAGTTGAGGGTTGAATCTTAATATGTTGATACAACAATGGCCTGGAATTGATAATTTTAAGCTTGTATGGATCCAGATGAAAAGAGAGCATATCTTGCTGATAGACTGGTTTTGGATCTAACGAACCCCTCAACATTCGTTTATACATCTTCAGATCTTCTATCCGCGGTATGTTAAGGTAAGTGATTTTATTCGAGCGTACATTACTAAAATTACTGAACAGCTCATCCTGATTCGGTACCTTATTCGTATCCAGACTTTCAATGTAAGAGGCAAGTTTCAATGCCAATGCATTAAAATCATCCCCTACAATAAAATTACGCGTATTAGACCTTGAAAATAACCTAATTGAATCAGCAGGAATCAAACTCCCAAACTGGTAAATATCCTTAGGTCCAAAAGAAAACTTACCAGTGTTCAATCCATCATTAACAGGAGTATTTTTTACTTCAGAGTCATAAAATACCACTCTGGAAACAAAAGGATATTCCAGCAATACCGTATCTACAAAACTGGATGCCGTGGCAGAGTCAAGGTAGCCATTGTAGTAAGAAACCTCCGGCAGTTTCTTCTGAAAGAAGTCATTGTAAGGTTGAATGGTCTTTTCCAGCACATTCACTTTTTCAGATACAAACTCACTTTCGATATATTTTTTGCTAAAATTGTAGGCAAAATACAAGGATAGGGAAAACAATACAGACATCAATATGATGAAAGTAAGGATTAATGAAAAATTCTTACGATAGCCTGTTTTCTTCTCTAAGATCATTGATCCGAATTTACCTGTTTTTAAGGTTTATTTCTAAAAATTGTTCAAGAGCAGTATAAAACTGATGCCTGCTTTCCAGATTTTTAGTCGGAAATCCAATACCTTCATTTTCCAGATAAGTCACATTCACATTTCTCTTCTTTAGGTTTTTTACAAATTGTAGCGTCTCTGCGACATTTGCAGTTGGATCTTTCACATTTTGAGAGATAAATACAGGAGTATTGATTTTATCGGTTTGGAATAAGGGTGAAGCTTTTCGCATTTGATCAGCATCCGTTAAGGGATCTCCTACGATTTCATAATACATTTGCAAACTATTCTTTAAGAATGGTGGAATAGATTTTAAATAAGCAAACAGATTAATCACTCCTGAGTTAGAGGCAACACAAGTGTACATTCCAGGATTCAGATAAGCACTATTTAATGCAATATTCCCCCCAAATCCAGCACCGTAAATTCCTATTCTTTTGGGATCTGCAATCTTCTGTTCAATCAGCCATTTTACCCCATCATTAATGTCATCCTGAATTTTCCCGGCCCATTGCTTAAATCCGGCAGACATGAATGCTTTTCCATAACCAGAAGAACCACGATAATTAACCTGAAAGACCGCATATCCCCTATTTACAAGAAACTGAACTTCGGCATTATAACCCCATAAATTCCGGTCCACAGGACCATCATGAGGAAGAACAACTACTGGTAGCTGTTCTGGTTTAACATGAAGAGGCAAAGTCAGGTAACCGTTAATCCTGAGGCCATCCCTGGATTGGTAACTAACCGGCTTCATCTCGCTCATTTCCTCTTGCTTAATTGCAGGGTTAAAATCACTCAGCTTCTTCAGTTTACGCTTATTGGCAAAGTATAAGTAATAAGAACCTGGGTTTCGATCGGTAAAGGTCCGCAATACAAAAACGTTTTCGGCCTGATCACGATCCAGAATTCTCGTTTCCGTTTTAGGCAAAAGTTGATCCAGATCCTGATACAAAGCTTTTATGGAATCATCCATATAATGCTTCTCCTTTTTCCATGTTTCATAAATAACAAATAACAATTGCTGTTTCTTCCTGGAATATTGGGCATCAGTAATGTTCAAAGAATCATTTCCAAAAAGAACTTTCAACTCTTTACCAGTATTACAATCTACCTCCACCAAAGCACTTTTGTCTCTATTCACACTGGATATTGCATAAATGATATTTGGACGATCATGCTTAAAAGCAATTGGATTAAATACCGTGACGAAATTATTGGTCATAATTGGTTTGAAAGGCATTCCTTCCTGCGCACGATACAACATAGTGGTATTCGCCCCATCCGTACTTACCGCAAGTCTTAACTTTCCTTCAGAATCTGTTCTCCATTCGGTAATATTTCCAGGATTTTTTGCGACCATCTCCATACTCCCATTCCGAACATTCAGACGATAAACATCAAAAACAGTGGAATCTCTTTTATTAGAAGAAATCAACAAGTACTTATCATCAATCAGCTGATCTTCGATTACCCGAACTCTACTTTTTTCATTACGGCTCAACTGACGCTCATTTGCCCCTTCCTTGTTGATAATGAAAATATCTGAACGCCTTTTAGCGGCATCTACCTCTTTATAGTAAATCAATTCATTGTTACTCAGCCAAAAATAAAAAACTATATTTTTATCTTCCAAATGAGTAATCTTTTTGGCTTTTCCGGAAGCTATATCTTCAATATAAAGATTTAGGCTTTTCCCTTCTAACTTCAAATAGGAAAGATTTAATCCGTCCGGCGACACACGATAGGTCATCCTGTCCTGTGATTTAAAAAAGTCATCCAGGGGAATCAATCGCTCCCCTTCCTCCTTCGGCTGACAACCAAAGGCTAGAGATATTAAAAACAGGAAAAAGTATCTTTTATATCTCATCATATAATTTTATCGCTAACAAAGCTACGCAACCCAACTTGTCTATAGCAGAAATACACCAATATTGTTACTATTACATTTCCACAACTGATGAATATAGATACTTTTTTGGGGTATGAAAATATAAATTGGTAACATTTAAAATACCCCTGGGTATTAATCTTGTCACAAGACATCATACATTCGTCTTTAAATCGTTATTTTTAGATTCCTCTTTGCTAAGCCTCCAATGAAGAAATTAGTTTTAGTTTTAACCTTTTGCCTGCTTCAGTTATTTTGTGCTGCACAAGACCAAATGGATGATGCCCTTGCCTATCAGTATTACCAACAAGGGCAGTTCCAGGAGGCTGCTGTCTTATTCGAGAAGCTCTACAATAGAAACAACAATGAAACTTATTTTGAACTCTATTTTAGTAGCCTCCTAAAAATCAAGAAATTTGATGATGCGGAAAAAATGCTGAAAAAGCTATTGAAACAAAACCCGAAGAACCTCAGCTTTGGAATTGCACTAGGCCGCTTATTTCAGGAAAAAGGACAAACTCAAGAAGCCAATAAACAATATGCGGAGACACTGAGTAATCTCCCTCCTGATGAATTCAAGATCAGAGAAATTGCAACTCAATTTTACAATTTCCAAGCCTATGACCTTGCAATTACTGCCTTCCTACAGGGAAGAAAACTCTTGAAAAGTAATAAACCCTTCACATTTGAACTACTCAGTATCTATCGCTATAAAAAAGATAAAGCAATGCTGATTCAGGAATATCTGGAAGCCCTGCCAGAAATGCCTCAACTACTACCGCAGGCCGAAAGTGTTTTTTCTACAGTATTTGAAGAGAACAGTGATTATCAGCTATTACAGACTGCATTGTTAAAAAAGATCCAGAAAGAACCACAGATAGAGATTTATACCAAACTATTGATTTGGCAATACCTGCAACAGCAAGAGTATGAGATGGCGCTGAGGCAGTTAATCGCTCAGGATAAACGCATCAAAGATGATGGCGGAATAATTTATCAGGCGGCAAATACCTTCCTTAGCAACCAGGCCTATCCTGTAGCAATTAAAGCTTATGAATACCTGTTGCAAAAAGGAAAAGAAAGCGATTATTACCTTCCGGCAAAAGTCGAGCTGATCAATACAAGATATGAACTATTAATTGCCGGAAAATACGAAAAAACTGCTATTGCAGAACTTGCTAATGCCTACCAATCCATTCTTAATGAATATGGCAAAACGCCTCAAACCATTTTTGCATTGAAAAAATGGATAAATCTTCAGGCTTACTATTTAAATCAACCCGGTATTGCAGAAAAAGCTTTGGAGGAAGCAATCAAAATTTCTGGAATTGCTCCTACCGATCTTGGACAATTAAAAATCGACCTTGGAGATCTCTACATCCTAACCCAACAACCATGGGAAGCTATTCTAATCTATGAACAAGTAGCCAAACAGTTTGAGAATCAGGCCATCGGTAATGAGGCAAGATACCGTTCAGCAAGGTTATCGTTTTATCAAGGTAATTTTGACTATGCTAAATCACAAGCAGATATCCTTAAAGCATCTACCTCTCAATTGATCGCAAATGATGCACTCAACCTCAGCTTACTGATTTCTGACAACTTACAATCTCCAACAGATAGCGCTGCATTAAAGATGTATGCAGATGCTGAAATGCTACAATTTAGAAACCTCTCCAGTCAGTCCATCCTGAAGCTGGATAGCATTGATATCGCCTTTCCAAATAATAGTTTAGTCGACGATATTCTAATGGCAAAGTCAAAAATATGGATTAAAAGCAACGATATTCCTCAGGCCATTATCAGCCTAAAAATACTTACCGAAAAACATGGAACCAGCATTTGGGCAGACGATGCTTTATTTATACTCGCGGGTTTATATGAAAATAACCTGAAAGATACGGAGCAGGCTAAAGCCATGTATCAGAAACTGATCAATGATTATCCTGGAAGTATGTATACCACTGAGGCACGCAAACGCTTTAGAAAACTTCGCGGAGATATTATTGGTACATAGTTCCTATCTTTACAAAATGTTAGTATACAATGTTACCTCAATAATTGAAGATGCAGCAGCAGATCGCTGGTTGCAATGGATGCAGGAATCACACATTCCAAGCGTAATGGACACTGGAAAGTTTGTTTCCCACCGTTTACTTAAAGTAGTAGACTCTCCAAATGAAGGTGTGACTTATTGCGCACAATATGTGGTAGAAGACATGGAGAGCTACCTGGATTACCAGCAAAACTTTGCACCTGCCCTACAGGCCGAGGTGACCGCAAAATTCGAAAATCAACTTGTTGCTTTTCGAACCCTAATGGAAATCATCGATTAATCATTATATGAATATTTTAGAAACCCCTATTGCTGATCTCCTGATCATAGAGCCTAAAGTCTGGAGAGACAACCGTGGCTATTTTTATGAAAGTTTCAATGCAAAAACCCTTTCAGAAGTCGGCATCAATGTCAATTTCGTACAGGACAATCAATCTTTCTCTCAGAAAGGTACTTTACGTGGATTACATGCTCAGAAAGCACCATTCGCTCAGGGAAAGCTGGTAAGAGTAATTCAGGGCAAAGTATTGGACGTTGCAGTAGACATCAGAAAAGACTCTGCTACATACGGCCAACACTTCACGATTGAACTTAGCGGAGAAAATCACAGACAACTTTGGGTACCACCCGGTTTTCTACACGGCTTCTTAACACTCGAAGATCAGACAATTTTCACTTATAAAGTAAGTAATTACTACGATAAGGAATCAGAAATAGGTGTCATCTGGAATGATACAGATTTAAACATCAACTGGAGTCAGGATATTCCATTGGAAGAACTTTTACTTTCTGATAAAGACCTGGTATTACCGGCGTTCAAAGATTTCAGTAGTCCATTCTAATAAAAGGATACCTTAAATCGAAAAAACTTACCAAATAAAAATGCCGTTAAGAGATGATCCTAACGGCATTTTTATTTGGTAAACTATAATATTATTGTTTAATCAGGTCGTAAAGCTCATCCAGTTTTGGAGAAAGTACAATTTCGATTCTACGGTTTTTACTTCTTCCATCAGCTGTTGAATTCTGTGCCAATGGCTGGAATTCGCCCTTTCCGGTAGCAGTCATCCTCACTCCTTCTACTTTTGCTACCTCAGTCAGGTAACGCACAACAGAAGTGGATCTCAATACGCTTAAATCCCAGTTGTCTTTAATTTGCCCCAGATTACTAATTTTCTGCGTATCAGTATGTCCTTCTACCGCGATATTAATCTCAGGTTGTTCCTTTAATACTGCAGCCAATTGCGTCAATGCCTGCTTTCCCTTTTCGTCAATGACAATACTCCCTGAAGGGAACAATAGTTTATCCATCAAAGACACATAGACCTTTCCGTTCTTGATCTCTACAGTCAAGCCACTTTTTGTAAAACCCAGCAAGGCCTGCTGTAGCTTCTCTTTTAATTGATTGGTCGCTTCATCACGCTTACGCAAAATCTCTTCCACCTCTTTTAAACGTTGCTCTCTTTTTTTCAAGTCCTGAGACAACTTATTAATCTCTGTAGAGCTGTTATTTTTCAACTTAGCATAACTATCGTCAATTTCAGCATACTTCCCTCTCAAGTCATTTAAAGAGGCGCTAAGCCCGGTAGTATCCTTTTTCAATCTGGCGATCAAATCTTCCAGATACTCATTTTTCAATTGAGACTGATCTAAACCTAGGCTCAATGAATCCTGCTTTGCTAATAAGGATTTATATTTCTGTGGTGATAAGACCACACAGGCACTGAATGCAGAGGCAAACAGTAGGCTAAATAAAAATAAAATAATTCTTCTCTTCATAATTATTGTGCAACGGCATTTCTCAAAAACAATATAAAAGGATAGACACTTTCAAAGCCAGTTCTCAATTGATCCACAATTCCTTCTTTAAAAAATGCCTGATCCGGTATAGGGTAAACTGCAACAAAGCTTTTTAGCTTCAAAAATTCTATCTGCGGATGATCTACCTCATAACCTTTAGGCGCATTTTTCAGCGTATCTTCTTTACTCAGCTTAAACGTACTTTTAAAACTTTTAGCATGAATAATATCTAAAAACTCTGAAGCATTATAATCTATTTCTTCTCTTATTTTTTTTAACACCGGAGCTTCAGGCATCCAGAAACCAGCAGCCAAAAAACATTCGCCTGGCTGAAGATGAAGATAATAACCTGGTCCATGAATCCCGCCTTTTATGTTAAAGGAGATACCAAAGTTATTTTTATACGGATCTTTATTTTTACTGAAGCGAACATCCCTGTAAATACGTAACAAACATTTCTTCGCCGGTGTATCAATAGAAAATCCCGGGTCTATCCCTGCCAGGACAGGAATCAACTGATCTACAAAGGCCAATACATCTTCTTTTGCACTTTCATATCTTGCTTTGTTTTCCGCAAACCAATCCCGATTGTTATTTCGAGCGACATCGGTGATGAAAGCAAATGTTTCAGGTCTAATCATAACGTATCATATGCGGGTTTATACTTTATCTTAGGTGACAGAAAATGTAATAACATCACCCGGGAATAACGATAATTAAAAGGTGCTAAAATTAAACACCCGCTAAAAATCACAGTGATGTACATCCAGAACGATTCATATTCCAGCCAACCACCGGACAGGACGTAAGCAGCCACACCTAAACTGATCATTTCTGCACAATTCATAGCATAACTGACATACATTGCTGCATAGAAGTAGCCTGGCTCAATTTCGAATCGAAAACCACAATGGCTGCAATTGGTATTGGTCTGTTGGATATTAAAACCGTACATACTTCCGGTAAAGATATCCCCTCTACGACATTGCGGACATTTACCATGCAGCACTGCATACAATTTTGAAGTTTTGTTCATAGAGATTAATCAATCGGGACTACTGGAAATGAGTTTCTGAAATACTAGGCGATTTCTTCTGTATTCTTCTTACGGAATTTCACATACCAAAGAACCCCCATCCCAGTAATTAACAGATATGGGATTGCCAGAAGGTAAAGAATTCCTGAATTCAGGCCATTTCCTTGTGTATTTCCATTTTTCACACTTTGTTCTGCACTAACTGTACACATCGCACATTGTGCATTTGCAACAGGTACATTAGAACTCAACAATGTGAGCATAAAAAGGAAGATAAAAACTATCTTTTTCATTTGACAAATATAGAGAAACAACGCTAAGAATAAGGCAATTGCTATTGTAAAAAATATCACATAAAAAAGGTTGCTGAATCAACATCCAGCAACCTCCGAGTCATTATTTTAATTAGCTCTTCTGACTTTAACCTAGAAATTATAATAAGGTGAGATCATCAGATAAACAATTACTCCGGTTACAGCAACATATAACCATACCGGATATGACCAGCGTACAATCTTCTTATGAAGCTCCACCTGCATCGTTAATCCTCTATAAAAACTCACCAGAATTAAAGGCAATACTACCACCGCAAGGATAATATGCGTGGCCAGGATAAAGAAATAGATATATCGTGTACTGCCAACCAATGCCAGCTCTGCAGCAGATAATACACCGTTATGATCAATATCACCGTACTTCGTATCCTTCTCATAAAGATGGAACAGGATATAAAAAATCAGGAATATAGCCGACAAAATAAAGGTCGATATATTTGTAATTTTATGAGCCTGAATGTTACCTTTTTTAATGAAGATCAGAGATACAATCAGTAAAATAGAACAAGTGGCATTGATCCCACCAATAATATGAGGCAGCATATAAATGAAAGCGGGTTTATGAGTTGGAGGGGGAACCAGTTTCAATGCAATCACAACAGCCAGTACAACTGCCGTTACGATCCAAACCAGTCTTAAAAAAAACTTATCATTATTCATCTTAAATGGTATTTTGAAAGGTTTACCTTCCGTCGTTATTGTTTCTTAGTTCTTCTGTGATCAACACCTTGATCTCATCATTTAACTGGGAGAGTGCTTCCTGACTACTCGCAGGATAATAGCCTCGTATGCGGCGTTGAGGATCCAACAAGACAAACATATTACTGTATACAAATTTTGGTTCTCCATTTTCTAACTCCTGATGCGCATCGATAAACAAACCTTTATTGACCAAATCGTAAATCGTAGTGCTATCACCAGTCAGTAAATCCCATTTTCCAGGTTTTGCATCCAGACCCTTGGCGTACTTCGCCAATACTTCCGGAGTATCCCGGCGAGGGTCAATACTCAATCCAACAAAGTTAACCGTCTTATTGTGATCATAAGTAGCTCCAAATGCCTTCATCGCCTTATTGGCAAAACTTACAGCACCAGGATTACCAGTGGTATAGAATAAATTCAGTACCAGAATTTTCCCTTCATAATTTTTCCAGCTGACACTATCCGCATTTTGATTGAGTAACTTAAAATCTGGAACAATATGATAAATCGTGTCAGGAATCTGTTTACCCTTTACAGAATGAAAGGTGGAGGCCACTTCTTTAGGCCCAAATACAGGAAGTGGTTTATATCTGTTTTTTCCCTTTTCCTGTAGTAAATAATACAAAAATCCTGGTACCGCTAAAATGGTGACCAGGATTAATATTTTTTTTATTTGTGAACTACTCATTAAACAAGGGGCATATGAAGATGCAGATATCCACCTTCAATTAGCATTAGTGTTGTAAAATAGAAAATAAAAATAAACGATACGGTTAATGATAATTGTAAGCCAAGTTTCTCATACTTTAAGTGCATGAAGTAAGCAACAATATAAAATGCTTTTAATAAAGTAAGCGCGATGTAAATGAAGTTACCTACACCATGGCTCATGTAACCATGTGGCAATACCCAAAGGGCGATAAAGAATTCGATTACTGTAATCAGTAAAAGAATACCAAATACCTGCCATATTTTTTTCTTAGATAAACCTTCGTGCTCTCCGTGCTCTGTGTTATGTGCGTGATCTGACATAATATTTTTTTTGAATGATTAAACTAAATAGAAGAATGTAAATACAAATACCCATACCAAATCAACGAAGTGCCAGTATAAACCAACTTTCTCCACCATAAGGTAATGTCCGCGTTTTTCGAACGTACCATTAATGGTCATGATCAGGATAATGATATTGATCAGTACTCCAGTAAATACGTGAAACCCGTGGAATCCTGTAATTGTGAAGAATAGATTTGAGAACTGTAAAGCAGATACGGTAGAAACCTCTCCGTTAAACAAGTGGTGAAGTGTTTCCATCGGAGGAATTTTACCCCATCCAAATCCTTCATGGAATAAGTGTGTCCACTCTAAAGCCTGACAGCCTAAGAACATAAATCCACCAATGATAGTGGCTACCATCCACCAGATTACTTCTTTCTTAGCACGTCTGTGACCAGCTTCCACAGCCAATACCATGGTAACCGAACTCATGATCAGAATAAAAGTCATGATACCTACGAACACCAATGGTGCACCAGTATCTACAATACCAGGGATCGATTGGAAAACCAAATCCGGATCTGGCCAGGTTAACTTAGTGAAACGTTGCGCTCCATAATAAACCAATAATGACGAGAATGTGAATGCATCAGATAGCAAGAAAAACCACATCATTAATTTACCGTACTCTACCGACCACGGCGAGCGACCTCCGCTCCAAGGAGTAGTTTTTACCTGATCTAATTGTGATAATGAATTCATTTTATAAATTGTAATAGTTTGTTAACAAATCTAACTGTTCAAAAGTAAAAAAACATACAGATATATCCATAATATATCTATAAAATGCCAAAATATAGAGGCGATTTCCATTCTATATTTCGCTCTGGCTACAGGTATACCTCCATAAGCCCCGAATATACAATTCAGTATGAAACAAAGTCCACCAAAAATGTGCAATAAGTGAAATCCAGAAACAATATAAATTAATGATATTGCAGCGTTGTTGTTCACTAATGTGGCACCAGTTTGGTATAATACACTCCAGGCGTCTACCTGAAGATAGGCAAAAACCAGCGCTAATGCCATAGTTCCCCAAAGAAGAATTTTTTCAGATTTAATATTTCCAGCTTTCAATGCCTTGGCGGCAAGAAACAGACAGATGCTGCTACCGATTAAAATCAATGTGCTGTACATAAAGGCGTCTGGAAGAACCAATCCATGACCTTTACCTTTTGATGCCGCGAATACGATGTAAAAACTCGTAAAGCCTCCAAACATGATCGTTGATGACACTACAAATAACCAAAGAATAAACTTCTTAGGCTTTGAGTTAACCACCTCTTCATATTTTACATCCTGCTCTTTTAACGTATGTACCATATTTAAATTATTAAGCTATAAAATCAAACAATAAAACCAACTGAACAATGGGCAGATAAAAGAAAGAGCAAAACATCACCTTTCTTGCACTTACCAGATCCAGATTCATCCACATTTTGAACGCAAGCACCGCAAAAATCAGTCCTGCGAGGATAGATACTCCTGCAATATAATAACCACCGAAACCATAAAACGTAGGCATTAAGCTTACTGGAATTAGGATAAGTGTACTCAAAAAAGTAATAAAAGCACTAGTCTTGTCCCTTTTTGTGGTAGGTAACAATCTAAATCCTGCTTTTTTGTAATCATCATCCAGAACCCAGGCGATGGACCAAAAATGCGGAAATTGCCAAACAAACTGGATTAGGAATAAAATAACCGCGATCTGATCAATTTTACCATGTGCAGCAACATAACCAATTAGTGGAGGTAAAGCGCCGGGAATCGCACCAACAAATACTGCAATTGGACTTTTCCTTTTCAAAGGAGTATAGGCAAAAGCATATAGGAAGATAGAAAAAACCGAAAGTAAACCGGTTTCAATATTTAGTTTACCCAATAACCAGGTTCCTAATAAACCCATCACCAAACCTGAAACCAATCCCTGCCCTGTAGTCATATGACCTGCTGGCATTGGACGATCTTTAGTGCGGGTCATTAGTTTATCCAGATCCACTTCAATTACTTCATTAAAGCAATTAGCAGCGGAAGTAACCAGAAAACCACCCACAATTAATATCAACCAGTTGGTCCAGTTGATGTCTGGGCTAATGCCATCTACAGGCACTTTAGAGCCAATTAAGAAAGTAACTGATGCGGAAAATACAACCAGAAAAGTTAGTCTGAATTTAATGAGCTTTGAAAAATCTGCTAAAAACTGTTTCAATTTATATAAAATTATTATTGATGGTAAGTATCTGTTCTATACACCAGTAAATACAGATAATACTGTAAGGTGAACAATGCAGTAGAAAACAGAATGTGTAATGCCTGCGCGTATGGCGGCAGCGCAAAGTTAGACAATAATAAGCCGGTAACAATCTGGATAATCAAAACTATGGCAATTCCATTACCAACTAAAAGGGCAGTAGCTTTACCATTAAACTTATCCTTTACAATTTTGTAAATCACGACATTTAAAATCAATACCAGGATAGCCACGTCCCTGTGATAGGAAAACACATCCCCGACTTTAGCTACCCAACTGCCGCGATCATTGTACATCATTGATTTTGAAATTGCATCAATTGCTTCTCTCACCTCCGTACCCAATACAACCTGTACGGTACTCAAGGCTACAGAAATTAAAGCCAAAACTTTTAACCAGGTAATGTTAGACATGATCACTACTTTCTGCTCATGTAATTGTTTCGCATAATTGTAGGTGTAAACTAATATTGCAAGGATGACCAATGCCAATAACATGTGCACGGTCACAATCCAGGGCATTAAATTAGTAGAAACGACTATTGATCCCAACCAGGCCTGGAAGCCAACAATAATCACGTTAAGAATACTCAATACCAGAATTCTAGTAGCAGTTTTACGATAAGAAAAAGAATAGACCAAAAGACCTACCAGAAAAAAACCAGTAATCGCACCCATTAAACGGTTTAAATACTCGGTCCATGTTTTAGCAACATTAAAAGTTTCAGGCTGCAATATTGATTCATCATGACGAATGCTATCCGCCAGATGGGCCTTACCCATCTTTTCTAATGTTTTAGCAAAACGCTCGTTTTTCGCTACGCGTTCAGCTACATATTTTTCTTTGTAATTAGCAGGTAACTGTGATGCATGAGTTGGCGGGATATATTGGTCAAAACATTTTGGCCAATCCGGGCAACCCATACCAGAACCTGTACTTCGTACGATTCCTCCTGCCAGAATCAGCAATAAGGTCACGACAATGGTGAGAAGGTTAAGCCTGATAAATCTCTTTTCAGATCTAAGAACCATGGTTGGTGTTGAATTAAAAAAAATGGGGCATCTGTTGTAAGTATTTACCTACTGCAGATACCCCATTGTGTATTTTGAATACGATGTATGATCTATTTTTCTGCTACTGCAGGATTTTTAGCTTCCCATTCTCTTTGGATACGTTCAGCTTCTGTATTACCTTCAAAATCGTGAGGCATGTTAGAAGACATGGTCTGAGAGAAAGGAACAGTCTGAGGAATGAAATCCGTTTCAGAACCTGGTTTGCTATAATCATATGGCCAACGGTAAACTGTTGGGATCTCTCCTGGCCAGTTGCCATGAAGGTGTTCTACTGGTGTAGTCCATTCCAATGTATTAGATTCCCATGGATTCTGTGGCGCTTTCTTTCCTTTAAAGATAGAATAGAAGAAGTTCCATAAAAACGCTACCTGTGCCAATGCACCAATGATAGCAGCCCATGTAACGAATACGTTCACTGTTAACCATTTTTGCATGAACTCAAATTCAGTAAATGCATAGTAACGACGAGGTACACCATCCAGACCCAAGAAGTGAAGCGGGAAGAATACCAGGTAAGCAGAAATGAAAGTTAACCAAAAGTGAAGGTAACCTAATTTCGTGCTCATCATTCTACCGAACATTTTTGGGTACCAATGGTACACACCTGCAAGCATACCAAAGATCGCAGCTGAACCCATTACCAGGTGGAAGTGAGCAACAACGAAATAAGTATCATGTAAGTTAATGTCCAATGAAGCATTACCTAAGAAAATACCGGTTAAACCACCAGAAATGAAGAAAGAAACCAAACCAATAGCAAATAACATTGCTGGGGTGAATCTGATATTACCTCTCCATAATGTAGCCAGGTAGTTGAAAGTTTTTACCGCAGAAGGAACCGCAATAATCAAGGTAGTGATCATAAATACCCCACCCAATAACGGGTTCATACCCGTCACAAACATGTGGTGACCCCAAACGATGAATGATAATACTGTGATACCAATCAATGAATAGATCATCGCATGGTAACCGAAAATTGGTTTTCTTGAGTTTACTGAAATTACCTCTGATGAGATACCTAAAGCTGGCATGATTACGATGTAAACCTCAGGGTGACCTAAGAACCAGAATAAATGTTGCCAAAGGATTGGGGAACCACCTTCATTAGGTAATACCTGAGTACCCATTACAATATCAGAAAGGTAAAAACTTGTACCAAAGCTACGGTCAAAGATTAAAAGTACCACACCTGCCACTAAAACCGGGAAGGAAAGTACACCTAAGATCGCTGTTAAGAAGAAAGCCCAGATGGTTAATGGCATTTTCCAAAGATCCATACCTTTAGTACGCATGTTTAATACAGTACTCACATAGTTGATACCACCCATAAGAGAGGAAGCAACAAACATGATCATACTGATCAACCATAAAGTCATACCTAATGCAGAACCTTTAATTGCTGTTGGTAAAGCTGATAGTGGCGGATAGATAGTCCATCCAGCACTTGCAGGACCAGTTTGAATAAAGAATGAACTCATCATGATCACACAAGCTCCAAAAAAGAACCAGTAAGATAACATGTTTAGGAATGGCGAGGCCATATCCCTTGCCCCTATCTGAAGAGGAATCAATAAGTTACTAAATGTACCACTCAGTCCGGCAGTCAAAACAAAGAATACCATGATGGTACCATGGATTGTTACCAATGCCAAATAGAAATCTGGTTTAATACGTCCGCCTTCAGCCCATGTTCCAAGGAATGTTTCCAGAATTGGAAAACTTTTCTCTGGCCATGCCAGTTGCAAACGAAACAGGATAGATAAACCCATCGCAATAACAGCCATAATAATACCTGTTATCAGGAACTGCTTAGCGATCATTTTGTGATCCTGACTAAAGACATACTTCGTTAAGAAGGTCTCTTTGTGATGACCATGATCATCATGGCTATCGTGGTTATGTGTATCGTGTAATGATATAGTTGACATAATGTGCTATTCCAGTATTATTATTTTTTTAAAGCTAATTGATTTGTTTTAACTGCAGAAGTGTCTTTTGCTACGCTATCTGCTGGTGCAACTGCAGCTGGTGCTGCTGCTACTGGCAGGTTAAACTCTTTTCTCAAATCGTCAGTTAAATAAGTTCCCTGTTTTTTAACCCATGCCTCATACTCAGCTTGCGAAACCACTCTAACTTCTTTCTGCATTTTGTAGTGACCTTCACCACAAATTTTAGCACATAAGAATAAGTAAGCAAATTTAGGATCATTAGTTTTCGCTTTCATCTCTTCAGTAGTGATGGTTGGCGTAAACTCAAAGTAAGAAGTCATACCAGGTACTGTATTCAATTGAATTCTGAAGTGAGGCATATAGAAACTGTGCAACACATCCTTACTCGTCAAAATTAAACGAACTGGTTTGTTTACAGGAATCACCATCTCATCAGCAGTCTGATCATCTAATGTGTGTTTGTCTTTAAAATCAATACCTAAAGCATTAATAGAGTTGATCAATTTGTAGTTTTTAACACCAACAATACCATCAGCTCCAGGATAACGGATCGCCCATGCAAACTGAGAAGAGGTAATCTCAATGTTTAAAGGTTTATTGTTTGGATCTTCAATTTTGTAGAAAATCGATCTCCAGGTTAAGAAACCCATCAAAACCAATACGGTCAATACCAATGCAGGAACGATAGTCCAGATACGCTCTAAAGCGTTGTTATGCGGATAGTAATATGCTTTCCTTTTACCTGTGCTTCTATAGATATAAGCAAAAACAAATAGGATGATGTGCGTAACAATAAATACGATCGTAGTGATGATCAACGTAATATTGAACATCTGATCAATTTTCTTGCCATGCTCTGAAGCTGCTTCAGGAAGGATCATGTTACCATGAACCGTATATTCCCAATAAACACCGTAAAGACCTACTACCAGAAATAGGGCAAATAGAACACCATTTACGGTGTTCCAGTTGATGCCTTTTGGTTGGTCCTGAGCCTCACGGGTCAATTCATATACCTTTAATGCTTTTCCAATAATTGCTACAAATAAGCAAACCAGTAGAAATGCCATGGTATAAAATATAGCCGTTTTATAAACCGGACCCATATCAACAGGCTTGGCTACGGTCTCAGCGGCAGCGCCGGCAGCTTGTGCAAATGCGCTTGTGCTTGCAAAAACAGTAAGAATCACTGCTAGTGCCGCTATTGTTTTGTTACTTATAAATTTTCTTAAACTCATTTCCTTAAAAGTAGTAACGCTGTACTTCTATTATACTATTATTTTATATACTCTATTAAGATCACCTATTACAAGTGATGATTCAAACTTTCCTGTAAGAACGGGTGGTTCTTTGCGATTAAAGGCTGCTTACTTAGTGCGCTTAATACGGTAAAGGTAAACAATCCTACAAAACCTACAGCAGTTCCAATCTCAATAAAACCGAAACCATGGTGTTCTTCAACAGTACCCGGCATAATCATTTGGTAATAATCTACCCAGTGACCACAAAGTACAATGATACAAACCGTTAACATGATGTTTTCTTGTCTCTTGTTGTCTCTGTCCATTAATAATAAAACAGGAGCTAAGAAGTTCAATACCAAATTAAGGTAGAACCAGAATTGGTAATGATCAAATCTTTTGTAGAAGTAAACCGTCTCTTCCGGAATGTTTGCATAATAGATCAACATAAATTGAGCGAACCATACATAAGTCCAGAAAATTGAGAATCCGAAGATAAACTGACCTAAGTTATGCAAGTGACTATTGTTAACCCACTTCATGTAACCTGCTTTTTTCAACAGGATAATGATGATGGCCATAGTCGCTAAACTACTTACCCACATTGCTGCAAAGTTATACCAACCAAACATTGTAGAGAACCAGTGTGCCTCAAGAGACATGATGGTATCAAAAGCAAAGATTGGCGTAGTAAAACCGTAGATTACCAAGAAAATACAAGAGTATTTAAAGCTTTTTCTATAAGAATCCAGACCACCTTTTAAATCTTCGTTCACTGATAATTTAGCGAACCAAACTGCGAAAAAGGAATAAACTCCCAGGAAGACCACCTGACGCGCCATAAAGAAAGGCACATTTAGGAAAGCGGATTTACCAGCGATTAATTTATCATAATGAGGACTGTCTGGGTCAGTTAAACCCGGAGCATTCCAGTGATGATATAAGTTATGTGTGTACAAACCAGCAGCCATTACTGCGATTAAGATAACAACCGCGATTGGCAAGGTTTTAGCCATTGCCTGTGGTACACGTAATATAGAAGCAGACCAACCAGCCTGTGCTACAAATTGAACAGCAAGAAAGAATGCACCTGACATGCAAACACATGCGAAGTAATAAGCCATCAGTAACAAGTTAGCAAAAGTACGCTCATGAAGCGCCTTTGCCGAAAAGCCATATCCTATAGCTAGTACCCCTAGGACAATAGCGATCAGACTTAAGGTTTTTGCTTTACCTGTAAACTCAAACTGCTCAGTTAAATTATAATTGTGAGTTCCCATTTATTTGTGCTTTTCTATTGTATTTTTTGTAATTGTTGAACATACATCACTACTTTCCATCTTTCATCAGGAGATAGTTGAGAGGCATGTGAACCCATGTTATTTAAACCATACTCAATTGTATGATAAATTTTTCCTGCAGAAAGGTCTTTCATCAAACCACCACGTGATGAAGCTGCATCACCATGGTAAGAAGGAATACCGCTGATCTTATCAATTTTTACCAGGTGGCCTTGTCCATCACCCTTTTCACCATGACATGGTGAGCAGAATACGGTGAACAAGTGCTTTCCTGCGATTAGATTTTGTTCGTTTTCAGCAAGAGGATTTACCAGGTTAGCACCAGCAGCTTCATATCCTTCTTTAGTATTAGGATAATCGTCATACTTGTTAAACCCTACCGGGGTAGTATGAGCTGGCGGCGTTTGCGCCGTTGATCCATTTTTAAAGTTTTTGTTTGGCTGATCTGGATTATAGGCAATCGGATCATACATGTTCCTTGCATATTCTAAACCTGTACTTTGCGGATCTTTACATGCTGAAAAGACAACAGCACTGGCAAGAATACAAAATGAGGCTAAAACTACTTTATTCTTATTCATAGCTAACATACTTCCTTTCATTGTGCTTAATCTCTAAAGCACCTGCATCTTTTAATAAACCATCAATTTTATTGTGATCGGTATTTTCTTTAGCATCTACAGCGATAACAAATCTATCATCTGTAGCTCTTAAGTCCATTACTCTAGGTGCTCTTCCTGGGAATAAATGCGTTGAAGCAAAATAAGCGCCCACTAAACTGAATGCACAGAATAAAACCGTTACTTCAAACATAATCGGAATAAAATCCGGAAGTGCTAAAGCAGGTTTACCACCAATATTATTTTTCCAATCTACCACCGAGGTTAAGTAGATCAATGCGAATGCAGAAATGGTTCCTGTAATCCCGCAAAAGAATGCAAGAATATCCAACCTGGATCTTTTGATCCCTAATTTAGCTTCGATGCCGTGAATAGGCATTGGTGTATAAACATCATGTATTTTAATGTTGTTTGCCTGTAACTTCTCGATGCCGTGCATCATTTCGTCAGGATCACCAAAACTGCCTAAAATATATTTGATATTACTCATTGTTATATTTTTGCGTATTCTTCTTGTTTAACACTATCAAATTTCTCTAAAGATTCAACGTATTCAGCTACGTGTTCTTTGTCCAGATGACCTTCTTTAATTTGCTCCATTTTAGATTGCTCACTTGCAGTCTTAAGTAATAGTTTCACCTCTGCAATTGCAATAGATGGCAATACTCTTAAGAATAAAAGGAACAAGGTAAAGAACACTCCGATTGAACCTACAAAGACACCCACATCTACCCAGCTTGGATAGAACATTGCCCAACTTGAAGGGATATAATCACGGTGTAATGAAGTCACGATAATTACGAAACGTTCGAACCACATACCAATGTTCACAACGATAGATAAAATCCATGTAGCGGCAATATTGGTACGGATCTTTTTGAACCAAAGCAACTGAGGAGAGATTACGTTACACGTCATCATCATCCAGTAAGCCCACCAGTATGGACCAGTTGAACGGTTAATGAAAGCGTACTGCTCGTATTCTGAACCTGAGTACCAGGCAATGAAAAACTCAGTGATATAAGCCACACCTACGATTGATCCTGTAAGAATGATGATTTTATTCATCGATTCAATGTGGAACATCGTGATGTAGTTTTCAAGACCTAATACCTTACGTGCAACTAATAATAATGTTAATACCATCGCAAATCCTGAGAAGATCGCCCCTGCTACGAAATATGGAGGGAAGATCGTGGTATGCCATCCTGGAATTACCGAGGTTGCAAAGTCCATAGATACAATCGTGTGTACCGAAAGTACCAGTGGCGTAGAGATACCTGCTAAGATGATACATACCGCCTCAAAACGCTGCCATGTTTTTACGTTACCAGACCATCCGAAAGAAAGGATAGAATAGATTCTGCGTCTCGTTCCAATTGCACGGTCACGGATAGTTGCAATATCAGGTAGTAAACCTGTATACCAGAACAATAGTGATACCGAGAAGTAAGTAGAGATGGCAAACATATCCCAAACTAAGGGAGAGTTAAAGTTTACCCATAATGAACCGAATTGATTCGGTAATGGAAGTACCCAGTAAGCCAACCATGGTCTACCCATGTGGGATACTACATACGTCGCCGCGCAGATTACGGCGAAGATGGTCATCGCCTCTGCAGAACGGTTAATGGAATTCCTCCAGTTTTGTCGGAAGAGTAAGAGTACTGCAGAGATCAGTGTTCCTGCGTGACCGATACCTACCCACCAAACGAATCCGGTGATGTCCCATGCCCATCCAACTGTTTTATTTAATCCCCATGCACCGATACCAAACCAGAAGGTATATCCAACGGACACCAACCAAAGTGTGGCACCACAAAGTGCGAGTATAAATCCTATCCACCATGCCCTGTTAGGCTTGTTCTCAACTGGCATTAAAATATCATCCGTAATCTTTGCATACGTGATATCATTGCCGGTGATTAATGGCTCTCTTAATATTGATTCCTTATGTCCTGACATAATTTATTTTCTTTAATATCAGCTTACGCTTGTACTGTTGTATCTGTGTTTCTAATTTTTGTCATATAACCTATACCCGGTTGTACGTTGATCTCTTCCAATACATAGTAAATACGCTCACTACGTAATGCTTTAGATACTTCCGACTCAGGATCATTGGCATCACCAAAGATGATCGCATTTGCCGAACACGCTTGCTGACATGCCATTTTGATATCACCGTCTTTTAGTGGACGTTTTTCCATCTTAGCAGTTAATTTACCAGCCTGGATACGTTGGATACACATAGAGCATTTCTCCATAACACCTCTTGAACGGGCAGTTACATCAGGGTTAAGTACCAACTGAGTAAATTCATTGTTCAAATAGTTGTCGAAACGAGAATCATTCCAGTAGTTAAACCAGTTGAAACGACGTACTTTATACGGACAGTTGTTCGCACAGTAACGTGTACCTACACAACGGTTATAAGCCATGTGGTTTAAGCCGTCTGAAGAGTGAACTGTTGCCAATACCGGACAAACTGTCTCACATGGAGCGTGGTCACAGTGCTGACAAAGCATTGGCTGGTGTACTACTGATACATTATCAAGGTTATCTAAATGAGCAATTTCTTTCTCTTTAGTTACCGCATTGATACCTGTATTGTGGTGACCATGTCCTGCTTCTGCATGTGCTTCGCCTGCCTCAACATTAAAGCTGTAGTAACGGTCGATACGCAACCAGTGCATATCTCTACGTTTACGAACTTCATCTTTACCTACAACAGGAATGTTATTCTCTACGTTACAAGCTACAATACAAGAACCACAACCAGTACAAGCATTCAAATCGATTGCCATTACCCAGTTGTTACCTAGTTTCTCATAAGCAGGCCATAAATCGTAAGTTTTATGTTTTGCGTGGTCATTACCTGAACCAGCCGCAGGATTCTTTTTGTATTCTGCGAAAGTCGCCTCACGAATGATGTTTCTTCCTTCGAATGAATGGTGCGTTTGTGTTTGCGCCAATTCTTCTCTTCTACCAGTTCCTGTCAATTGAACCGTAGTTGCATATTGAGAAGTACCGTTACTGAAAGTTACGAATGGGAAAGCATTCTGACCTACGTTATTTCCAGCTTTACCAGCTTTTGTTCTACCATATCCTAAAGCGATAGAAGCAGTTCCCTGAGCTTGTCCAGGTTGAATCAACACAGGTAAGTCAACAGTATGACCGTTTGCTGCTTTTACAGATACCACATCGAATTCTTTATAACCTAATTTCTCTGCAAATTTAGGTGCAATTGCAATGTAGTTGTCCCAGGTAACTTTCGAAACCGGATCAGGTAATTCTAATAAGAATGCATTGTTTCCATGTTTACCATCGCGCATTGCTACACTTTCGTAAACCTGTAACTCGATATCTTTTGCTAGTGCTTTGCTGTTATTTAAAATCGTAGGAACTACTGCTGCCAATGACAAGCTGAAGTTATAAGTTCCTGCTGGTTTAGCCGCTGCAGTGAATACACCAGTTTGCAATACTTCTTTCCAGGTTTTACCGAATACAGGAAGGATGTTTTTCTCCCAGTTATTACGTACATACTGGAAGTATTCCTTAACTGCGTTATCAGACCAGATCAATAAACTCTCTTCTGCCTGACGGGTATTGAAAACAGGGTTAATGGTAGGCTGAACGATAGAGTAAGAACCTTCGTAAGCACTTGCATCACCCCATGACTCTAAATAGTTATGGTTAACTGCAATCACATCACATAAGCTCGCCGTCTCATCTTTACGATCTGCGAAGGATACTTTTAATGCTACTTTAGCCAATGCCTCTGTAAAAGCTTTAGCATTTGCTACATCATAACCAGGGTTTGTATTTAAGAAGAATACCGCTGCAACTTCTCCCCTGTTCATTTCATTGATAAACTCAGCAAACTCTGCATCATTACCTGCGTAACGTTTACAAGGATTGTCTAAATCGATCGTTGTACCATAACTGCCAATTGCAGAGTTGATCGCATTTACCAGAATCTGAGTAGATACGTCATTTGAACCTGAAACTACTAATGCTTTTCCTTTGTTTTGCAACAATTCTTTAGCCACTAACTTAATTGCTTTATCAGCAGTTACGTTATTTGGCAAAGCAGCACCAGCTAAATTATTTCCGGTAATGGTATTATATAAGGTAATTAATGCAGGTCCCTCTTCAGAAAGTTTAACCGGAACACGCGTATCAGCGTTAGTACCAGTTACACTCATACCAGCTTCGAACTGGAAGTGACGTGACATTTTACCAGCCTTTAAAGACTTGTGATTTCTGTTCGCAACATACTGGGCAGTGAATTCTTCACCGCTGATCCAGGTACCCAAAAAGTCTGCACCGAAACTTACGATCAGGTCAGCCTTATCAAATCTATATTGTGGAACTACTGCCTTACCGAAGCTATTTTCATTTGCTTTGATAATACCAGTATAAGATACTGCATCGTATTGTACGTGCTTCGTATTTGGATAGGCAGCAGTAAAGTCAGCAATTACTCCTTTAGTAGAAGGACTGCTTACTGTAGAAGAAACCACACGGATTTTCTTACCTGATGCCTGAGCTTTATTTAACTCTGCTTTTACAAACTCATCGATTTTAGTCCATGTTGCTTTCTCATCATCCTTTAAAACAGGACCATGTAATTTAGAAACATCATAAAGATCTAAAACAGAAGCTTGCGCCTGTGCATCTGTACCCGTATTGAATACTCCTGAATTAGGATTTGCGTCAATTTTAATTGGACGTCCCTCTCTGGTTTTCACCAATACACTCTGGCCATTGAAACTTGATACATAGTAGTTCGGGATACCCGGAACTACCTCTTCAGGTTTAATCACATAAGGAATTGATTTATGAACCGGAGCAGTCTGACAAGCTGCAAGCGTTACCGCTCCTAGGCCGAAACCTAATGCTTTCAAAAAGTCCCGGCGCGGGGTTACCGTACTTAACCCTGCTTCATTTAAAACATCTTCTATTGGAAGGGGCTCAGCAAATTCGTTTTTGTTGTTTTCAACAAAATCGGGAGTGTTTTTATACTCCTCTAAGCCTTTCCAGTATTTTTTATTGCTTTCCATTTAAGCTATATTACTGTTTATCGAACGTTCTTATTAAACTCTTATTAATAGTGGCACTTACCACATTCTAAACCACCCAATAATGCAGGAGTGATTTTTTCGCCTTTTTTGATTTTCTCATGGGCTTCAATCACTTTCGTGTAGAAAGCATTGTCTTTACCTGAAATCTCAGCGTCTTTATGGCAATTGATACACCATTTCATTGTTAGCGGAGAGAATTGATAAACTTCTTCCATGGTATTCACCGGACCGTGACATGCAAAACATACCGGCTCATTTGGCTGAAGACCTTTTTGTTTTCTGATCGCTTCTTCACCTACTACTACGTGTTGAGAGTGATTGAAATAAGCAAAATCAGGAAGGTTGTGAACACGAATCCATTCCACTGGCTTCTCTTTAGACTTGTCGTAAGTCAAAGTTGCAGGATCGTAACCGATCGCAGTATAGATCTTTTGAATCTCTGGAGAAATCTCACCGTTATACTTCTCTGTAGCTTGTACTGATTTGTGACAGTTCATACAAACGTTCACAGAAGGAATAGAAGCATTCTTAGATTTAAATGCACCTGAGTGACAGTACTGACAGTCGATCTGGTTTGTACCCGCGTGTAATTCGTGAGAGAACTTGATCGGTTGTACCGGCTGATATCCAGTGTGTACACCTGTATTCCACATGCTCATCCATCCGAATGAACCTAAGCTCACTACTAAACATAGAATGAAGAAGAATACAAATTTTTTGTTTTTGAATAATCTGCGAACACCTACAGCTAAAGAAACGTTGTCCTCTTCAGAGATTTCAACACCTTGTTTCTTTAAGATCAAACGCTCTAACATCTTAATCGCACGTCCTAATACTACCAATATCGCGATCGATATTAATATAATAGCAACGATACCTGCGATAGAGAGATTAGATACACCTGTATCTTCAGTAGCAGCTACTGCAGTTTCGCCTTCTTTCTTAGGCTCGCCCGCTTTAGCGTAAGCGATAACGTTTTTAATTTGGTCGTCCGTTAATGTTGGAAACGTCGTCATCTCCGAAGGAGAGAACTTCGCTGCTTCGATCGCTTGCTTATCACCAGCGTCAACTAAAGCTTTCCAGTTCCTTACCCATTTAATGGTAAAGGCTTCGTCAAGCTCGTTCATTTTAGGTGTTAAAGCCGGACCTGTACTGTTACGGTCTAACTGGTGACAAGAAGAACATTTATCCTTAAATATTTTCCTTCCTTCCACTACATCTTGCGCTTGTGTTGCAGAAACGATTAAAACAGATAAAGCCGTAAACATGAATGCCGACTTCCAAACTCTTCTAATGATCAATGAGATATCCCTCATAATGAGTATTTTATGCTATTTTTTAAAAAACTTGTAAACCGCCTTTGGCAATCGAACTTAGGTTCTACACCAAAACGTCCACAAAAGTAAAATTTATTAACTTACCAATGACAAATAAATGACAGTAAATACAATTTATAATCAATCTAAATAGTTTGTTTTTGGGGCTTTAAACGAAGAAAATCAGCAATTTTCGAAAAACTGCTGATTCTCCTCAGCCAACCTCACATGGACAATATTTGTAAATTCAATTTACATTTTTAATATCCATGCAAAGATCAATGGTGCAACGATTGTTGCATCAGATTCTACAATGAACTTTGGCGTGTTGATATCTAATTTACCCCAGGTGATTTTTTCATTTGGCACTGCACCTGAATAAGATCCATAAGAAGTCGTTGAATCAGAAATCTGACAGAAATAGCTCCAGAATGGAATATTCTCCATTTCCATATCCTGATACAACATCGGAACCACACAAATTGGGAAGTCGCCCGCAATACCTCCACCAATCTGGAAGAATCCGATTCCTTTACCAGCACTGTTTTTAATATACCAGTCTGCTAAATATCCCATATATTCAATACCACCTTTTACAGTAGTCGCTTTAACTTCACCTTTCATCACATAAGAAGCAAAGATGTTACCCATCGTTGAATCTTCCCATCCTGGTACTACAATCGGCAGGTTCTTCTCTGCTGCAGCAAGCATCCATGAGTTCTTAGGATCAATCTCATAGTATTGCTCAAGATCACCACTCAATAACATTTTGTACATGAACTCATGCGGGAAGAAACGCTCTCCTGCTTCCTCTGCATCTTTCCAGATCTTATTGATGTGTTTCTGTAATCTACGGAAAGCCTCTTCTTCAGGAATACAAGTATCCGTAACCCTGTTGTAATGGTTTTCCAAAAGATCCCATTCATCCTGTGGACTTAAATCACGGTAGTTAGGCACTCTTTTGTAATGAGAATGCGCAACAAGGTTCATGATGTCTTCTTCCAGGTTGGCGCCAGTACAAGAAATAATCGAAACTTTATCCTGACGGATCATTTCAGCTAAAGAGATGCCCAGCTCAGCAGTACTCATTGCGCCTGCAAGCGTAATCATCATCTTACCACCTTCATCCAAATGTGTTTCGTATCCTTTAGCCGCATCCATCATAGCTGCCGCATTAAAATGGAGATAATTCGTCTCCATGAATTGCGAGATAGGTCCTCTTTTCGTACTCATTTTTGATTAAATTTTGTTGTTAGCGCAAAAATAGGCAAATATTCGTAAAGGACTAATCCTAACCCCGCTTTAAAAATGAAAGCAGGGGAATTACTGGCGCTAATCTTGCTAGGGGTTCGCGAGTAACAGAATTTATATAAATCTTTCCCTATTTTAGGCCAATGAAGAGAATTTCGCTTTGTATCACTATACTGATCTTTAGCATCACTAACACATCTGCACAAAAAAAGTTTATCAAAAGATATTTATCTGAAAAAACCGACAGCTCACGCAGGGCGAGTTTTATGCCGGTACCTATTTTCCGATATTCCCAGGAAATAGGTGCAGAATTTGGCCTGGGTGCATTGTATTCTACTTACCTGGATAGAAAAGACAGCAGCAACCGCAGCTCCAACTTTTCAGGAGTAGCCTCAGTATCCACCAAAGGACAGTACAACTTTTCGTTAAAGAGCGATATTTGGACCAAAGGCAACGAATATCATTTCATTTCTGAATTCAGATTTAAAAGAATGCCATTCGACTTCTTCGGAATTGGCAATGAAACCTTATTTGCAAATGCAGATCGCCTTGTACAAAGACAATCCAGGGTGATGCTCGAAGCAGAAAAAAGAATATTGCCACATGCCTATACCGGAGTTTCGATTGGATTCGACAATTACAACTATAAAGATGAAATCACAGGTGGGCTATTTAGTACTGATCCAAACCTCATTCAACGATCGGGTGGCAGCGTAGCATATATAGGTATCTCTCAAAGCTACGATACCAGAAATTCCAACAACTACCCTACCAAAGGATTTCTTGGACGCATCGCTTACCAGTATGCACCAGACCTATGGAGCGGAGAAAATTTCACAGGAAGTGTCATTAAAGCAAATGTCAGAAATTTCTGGTCGCTCAGCCCTAAATTCGTATTGGGCGTAAATGCATTGTTCCATACCGTTCAGGGGAAAAAGATTCCTTTCTATCTCCTGCCTCAAATGGGGAACGACGAAATGATGAGGGGATACTATACCGGCCGCTACCGCGATCAGAATTTAATAGCTGGCCAGGCAGAACTCCGTTATCGTTACAACAACCGCTTCGGTGCAGTCGTGTTTGCCGGAACTGGACAGGTTTTTGCCAATGGGAATTTTGCCACCAAAAACTTCAAACCATCATACGGAGTTGGCGGAAGATATTTCTTCGATCCGGAAAAAGGTCTGAGTGTACGTATGGATTATGCCGTTGGAGAAAAACGCATCAATGAAAAACGCCAGAGCGGTTTTTATTTCACCCTGGCTGAAGCATTCTAGAACTTAATTTTAAAATGTTCTTTTGCCTGCCCTTTTTTAAAGTATACCAAGCCGATCCAAAATAAATCTACGGTTACAGTAACCTCAGGATGGCGCTTGATCTCTTCCCAGGCTTCTTTCATCCCTTCACTCCAATAAATATCATCAAAGATCAATAGCGAACCTTCATGCACTTTCGGTAAACACCAGTTAAAGTAATTGAGGGTCGCATCTTTTCTGTGATTTCCATCTATATAGACAAAGTCCAGCCGATCTGACTGCTCAATGAAATCAGGAAGTAAATGATCAAAATTACCTACCCGAAGCTCTACATTCTCCAATTCCAGATCCTGAAAGTTTCGATAAGCAGTTTTTGCGGTTTCAGGGCAACCTTCAATCGTTACAATATCTGCGGCCGGACAAGCCTTAGAAAGGTAAGAGGTGGTTAAACCCAAACATGTTCCCAATTCCAGGATATGATCCGGCTGATTGTCTTTCGCAAGGCGATAAATCAATTGAGCCAACCTCGGGCTCTTCAATGCGTTTTTGGCAATCTCTCGCAGCTTTTTCGTCCTGTTCTTATTCAAATGAGAGCCTGCGCCCAAATCCGTAACAGTAATTAAAGAATCGTCATTTAAAAGTTTTTTTCTTTGCGCTTCAATGCTTTTGTAATCACTTTTAGCGTTAAAATCGTAAATTACCTCATCTGTGAGCTTATAAACGAAAGGAGAATGAGTACCATGTCTGCTTTTTGAAGTCAATCGGTGCTTTAGATAGTCGCTGATAAAATTGAAAACCATAGCTACAAAAATAAGCAATCACATGATTCTAAGTTGCATGTTTAATGGAAAATAGTAAAGAAATAAGCGCATTAGTCAAATTGTTGGACGATCCCGATCCGGAGATCTTTGCACATATTGAAAAACGCTTGCTGGAATATGGAGAAGAGGTGGTTCATTTTCTTGAACATGCATGGGAGCAGTCTCTGGATACCCTACTCCAGGAGCGAATTGAAAACGTAGTCCATAAAATCCAGTTCAACAGCGTCAAAGAAGACCTGAACCTCTGGTATCAAAGCGGAGCTTTCGATTTACTTCAGGGAGCGCTGGTCCTCAACAGATACCAATATCCAGACCTCGACGAAGAAAAGATTAAATTCCAGATAGAAGAGATCAAGAGGGAAATCTGGTTGGGCTTACAATATGAAATGAGTTCTATTGAAAAGATCAAACTCATCAATCATGTGTTCTATAATGTATATGGCTTCAGTGGAAATACCAAAAATCACCACGATCCTCAAAACTCCTATATCAATCAGGTATTGGATAGCAAAAAAGGAAATCAGATTTCATTAGCCATCATCTACTCCACCATTGCCCAAAAACTGGATATTCCCGTGTACGGAGTCAATCTGCCACAACATTTTATCCTTGGCTATATTGATGAAGGTAAAAGGGAAGACCATGAATTTGGTGTGCTTTTCTATATCAACGCCTTTAATAAAGGAGCGATCTTCGGCAAACATGATGTAGACCAGTTCCTACGCCAATTAGGCCTGGAACCTATGCCAGGATATTATGCACCTTGCAGTAATGTAGAAATCATTAGGAGAATCATTAGAAACCTGATTTCTTCATATGAACATCTTGGCTCAACTGATAAAGTTACCGAATTGAAAGAACTTCAGAATATACTGGATAAAACCAATATTTAGCTTAAATGATTTTATTGGCTTTCATCCAGTTGACCAAACGATCAAACCATTGATCAGTTGTCGTCTTATTGTTTAAACCGAAACCATGTCCGCCAGCCTGATACGCGTGTAACTCTACTTTATTCCCAGCCTTAACCATTGCACGGTTAAAAGAAAGGCTGTTTTCAACTGGAACAGATGTATCATCATTCGCATGTACCAGGAACGTAGCCGGAGTCTGGGCATCCACATGCCGCTCATTTGAAAAGTATTCCTTTTGGGCATAACTAGCCTCAGGTCCGGTCAGGTTTTTTGCGGATCCTGTATGTGGCGACTCCAGTAGGGAGATCACCGGATAGATCAGCATCGAAAAATCAGGCCGGAGACTTAAGCCCTCTTTATTTTCTATTTTTACATCTTTATAATGGACGGTCAGCGTCGAGGCAAGATGCCCACCTGCAGAGAAACCCATGATCCCAATCTTTGAAGGATCAATACCATATTTAGCCGCATCCCTTCTCAGCAGGTACATGGCCTGTTGAGCATCCTGTAAAGGACCGAAAGACTTATCCGCCATAATCGCATCATCCGGCAAACGGTATTTCAATACAAATGCGGCAACACCGATTTCATTGAAACGCTGAGCCACAAGGTCCCCCTCATGGTTAATGGCCAGAATTCCATAGCCACCGCCCGGACAAATGATCACCGCCGCACCTGTTCCTTTCGCAGGTAAAAAGACCTTCATTGTTGGTACAGATACCTTACTGACCCTAATGATCCCATCCTTTCCTGTTTCGGAAAGCTCTTTGAAATCTGCAGGAACAGGTTTTGAACCTGGAATTTCCCCTGGATAAATCAAAACACTTTCCTGCGCAATTGCGCCATTTGCAGCAAAAAGACCAGTCATCATAAGTACAATAAGGTATCTCATATTTAAAATTCCATTAAGTAAGCTTTCAAAAACTCGTTCAAATCTCCATCTAATACCGCTTGTGCATTAGAGGTCTCATAATTTGTGCGTAAATCCTTCACCAGTTTATAAGGATGCAATACATAGTTTCTGATTTGCGATCCCCATTCGATCTTCTTTTTGGAACCTTCAATTAAAGCCGTTGCTTCCATACGTTTACGCATTTCCGCTTCATACAATTGCGATTTTAGCAAACGCATCGCATTCTCTTTATTCTGTAGCTGTGAACGGGACTCCTGGTTTTTAATCACAATACCCGATGGTTTATGGTACAACCTAACCGCCGTTTCCACTTTGTTCACATTTTGTCCACCAGCACCTCCGGAACGGAAAGTCTCAAATTCAACTTCCGAATCTTTCACCTCAATTTCTATGGTATCATCCACTAATGGATAAACATACACAGAAGCAAAAGAAGTATGCCGGCGGGCATTCGAATCAAAAGGAGATATACGCACCAAACGGTGAACCCCATTTTCTCCTTTCAGGTATCCATAGGAAAAGTCGCCGGCAAACTGAAGTGTAACCGATTTTATCCCTGTTACCTCTCCTTCCTGCGAATCCTGTTCTGTTACCTTATAGCCATTCTTCTCACCCCACATGATGTACATCCGCATCAGCATCGCTGCCCAGTCGCAACTTTCAGTACCACCAGCTCCGGCAGTAATCTGCATCACTGCATGAAGCTGATCTTCTTTGCTACTCAGCATGTTTTTCAGTTCCAGCTCTTCCACCATTTTCAGACAACGGTCGTACTGTTGCTGCATTTCTTCAGCGCTGGCATCGCCAGACTGCAAAAATTCAAACATCACCTCTGTATCTTCCAGTTCCTTATTTACGGCCTGCCAGGCATCAGTCCACACTTTCTTAGCGTTAATTCCTGCCAAATGCTTTTCTGCCTTTTTAGGGTCATCCCAAAAATTGGGCTGCAGGGTTAGTTCCTGCTCAATATAAATATCCTCTAGTCGTGTTTCGACGTCAAAGATGCCTCCTCAGCGACGCTACTCTGTCCCTTAAATCCTGTATTTGTTCTTTTGTCATAATCACAAATATATAATAATACAAAGAGGTTCTGCACCTGTTTTCAAAAACAAGCACAGAACCTCTCTAATCCCCTTCCTTTCTTAACTAAAAAGTCCTTTTAACTTATCAACGATGCCACCTTCCCCTTCTTTTCCTGCTTCATTACTACCAGTAAACAGGTTTGTCAGATCTGACAACTGAAACTTTCCGTCAGGTCCTGAAATCTTCGTCAGCATATCCTGAAGATTAAAAGAGCTGTCGTTCGGATCATTGGTCTTATTCACCAACTGCCCCATAACTCCTGGAATGATGGAAGCTGCAATGGCTTTCGCCGAATCCAGATTGATGCCCATACCGGATAGCTTATCAATAAAGCCCGAAGAGGCGTCCTGCACTACTGCAGAATTTGCCACATCTCCACCTTTAAAGGCATCCACCAGATTACCAATATTTCCGGACGATAATTGTTGTTTCAGGGAGTCAAAAATTGAACCGGAAGCTGCCTGAATGGCCGCTTCATTTTGCTCATTTGGAATCTCTGAATTGTTCACAATTGCATCCTGAGCACTTTGTTTAACCAGTTCATTCAAATTTTCTAACATAAAATTGTTTTCTAGGTGATGTACTAATATTAGTCTAATAAATATAACCAATTAAAATGATCCCTAAATCAAAAATGCATGCTTATTTTTTCATGTTCATGTAATCAAGTGTCAGGTTACTAAGCGCTTCCACTCCCAGGCCAAAACCACTTTCATCAATAAAGAAATCAGGGGTATGGTGTGATGGCGCTTTTAAAGGATCCTGGTCTTTAGGCATTCCGCCAAGGAAAAAAAATAAACCTGGCACCTTTTCCTGATAGAATGAGAAATCTTCTGCACCGGTAACCGGAGGTTTCAGCCTCACATGAGCTGCACCGGCAGTCGCCTGTAGACTTGGCAACATCTTCTCTGTTAATGCCACATCATTAAATGTAACGGGATAATGATTACTGTAAGGAATTTTCACTTCTGCAGTTGCACCACCAGCTTCTGCGGTTTTGGTCGCAATCGTTTTTACCCTTTCAATAAACATCGCTTCATCTTCTTTGCTAAAGTTCCTGATGGTTCCTAACATTTCCACTTTTTCAGGAATAATGTTCGAACGAATACCGCCATTAATTGCACCAATGGTAACTACACCTGGATTTTCTGTGACATTCAGGTTTCTACTCACAATCGTCTGCAGGTTATTCACAATTTGTGCAGAAATCACCACGGGATCTACGCTACTCCATGGATAAGCACCATGTGCCTGCTTTCCGCTTACCGTAATCTTCAAATCATTTACCGCAGCCATGATCCCAGCAGGGCGATAAGTGATGTCACCTACCGGGGTCTGGGAATTGATGTGTAAACCAAAAATCACATCCACTTTCGGGTTTTCCAAAACGCCTTCTTTTACCATCAGTTCTGCACCACCTTCTTCCCCATGAGGAGCCCCTTCCTCTGCCGGTTGAAAAATAAATTTCACCGTTCCGGAAAGGTCTTTTTTCAAAGCAGCAAGAACCTCTGCTACTCCCATTAAAATCGCCACATGGCTATCATGACCACAGGCATGCATCACGCCTACTTCCTGTCCGTTGTACATTGTTTTTACTTTGGATGCAAAAGGCAAATTTACCCGCTCAGTGACTGGCAAACCATCCATATCGGCTCTTAAGGCAACCACCGGTCCTGGTTTCCCTCCTTTAAGAATTCCCACTACTCCTGTCTTAGCGACCCCGGTCTGCACCTCAATCCCTAATGATGTTAAATGTTTTGCCACCAGCGCAGCGGTTCGCTTTTCCTGGTTCCCCAGTTCCGGATGCTCATGCAAATCCCGACGCCAATCCAGTACTTTCTGTGTGATGCTTAAAGTCTTTTTTGAAACCTCTGGTCTCAAATTCTGCTTTTGGGCAACCGCAGTAGCGCTACACAAAACCAACAGTCCTACGTAAAATCTCTTCATAAACCAATAATTTTTACGTTAAATATAAGATAATGAGTGGATATTCATTTCGAATAGAAATATTATCAAGGTCATTTTCAGCAAATAAAATAAAGCCCTACATTTACAAAAACCCCAATATGATGCTACCAACGATAAACTTTACAGAAACTGCGGCTTATAAATACCTGACAGATCATTTCATCGGGATCAATGAAAAAAGCCTTAAGGATCTTTTTACGGAAGATGCTTCCCGTTTTGAAAAATTCTCCATTCTATTTGAAGACATTCTTGTGGATTATTCAAAAAACAGAATTGATGATACCACCATGGCCCTGTTAATGCAACTGGCCAGAGAGTGTAAATTAGATGAGGCCATTAAAGCCATGTTTAAGGGTGATAAAATCAACCAGACTGAAGGCAGGCAAGTACTCCACATCGCTTTACGTAACCAGGGCAATGACCCCATTCTTGTAGATGGCAAAAATGTCATGGAAGAGGTGAATAAAGTCTTGGAAAAGATGGATAAGTTTAGTCAGGACATCATCTCCGGATCATGGAAGGGCTATACCGGGAAAGCCATTACTGATGTGGTGAACATTGGTATTGGTGGTTCTGATTTAGGGCCGGTAATGGTAACAGAAGCACTAAAAGCTTATAAAAACCATTTGAATATGCATTTCGTCTCTAACATTGACGGAACGCACATTGCGGAAACTTTAAAAAATGTAAATCCGGAAACTACCTTGTTCCTGATTGCATCAAAAACTTTTACGACACAGGAAACCATGACCAATGCCCATAGCGCAAAGGACTGGTTCTTAAATAGCGGTGCTGCGCAAAGCGATGTTGCTAAGCATTTTGCCGCACTTTCTACCAATGCAAAAGACGTATCTGAATTTGGGATTGACACCAACAACATGTTCGAATTCTGGGACTGGGTTGGTGGAAGATACTCTTTATGGAGTGCCATTGGCCTTCCTATCGCTTTGAGTATCGGCTTCGACAATTTCAAACAATTGCTTGCAGGTGCACATGCTACAGATAGCCATTTTGAAAATGCAGATTTCGAGCACAATGTCCCTGTAATTCTGGCCTTAATCGGCATCTGGTACATCAACTTCTTTGATGCAGAAACTCAGGCCATTTTACCATACGATCAGTACATGCACCGTTTTGCAGCTTATTTCCAGCAGGGAGATATGGAAAGTAACGGTAAACATGTAGACCGTAACGGCAACGATGTTTCTTATGAAACCGGACCGATCATCTGGGGAGAACCTGGTACCAACGGACAACATGCTTTTTATCAGCTGATCCACCAGGGAACCCGTTTAATTCCTTGTGATTTCATCGCCCCTGCACAAAGCTTAAATCCACTGGGCCAACACCATCCCATCCTATTGTCTAATTTCTTCGCACAAACAGAAGCCCTGATGAATGGTAAAACGAAAGAACAGGTGGTTGCGGAACTGGAAAAAGAAGGCAAAAGCAAGGAGGAAATAGAAAAACTGGCACCTTTCAAAGTGTTTGAAGGAAACAGACCTACTAACTCTATTCTGTTGAAAAAAGTAACTCCATTTAGCCTGGGCAGTTTAATTGCTATTTATGAGCATAAAATATTCGTTCAGGGCATCATCTGGAACATCTTCAGCTTCGACCAATGGGGTGTGGAGCTCGGCAAACAGCTGGCAAAAAGCATTCTACCAGAACTAGAAGGAAATCAAGAGGTTCAGTCGCATGATGCTTCCACAAATGGATTAATCAATCAGTATAAAAACTGGAGATAAACTCAAAAAAATAGCGCTTGGAAATTAAACCTTTTAAGCGCTATATTGTTCTAACCAAATAAAAGGATATGATCATGAGAACATTTAAAAATTTGTTAGCACTTCTTATTGTTTTTTCAAGCGTTCAGGTAATGGCGCAAACAGATAAAGAAACCACAGCCAGACTGGTAGCTGACAAGCATCTGGTTTTTGATGCAACGGCTGCGATTCCCATGGCTAATGCTGATTTAAATAAGGTACTGAGCAAAATGCCAGGTACAGCAGGCGCTGGAGTAATTCAACTCAACGGCTCTCAGTACCAACTGATCATTAACAAGGACAGCATAGAAGCTTACCTTCCATACTATGGAAGAGCTTATACCAGCACGATGAACCCTGATGAATCAGGTATAAAATTTAAATCTAAAAAATTCGGTTATAAAACCACCGCCAGGAAAAAAGGAGGATGGATCATTGATATTACACCTAAAGATACCAAAGATGTACGTAGCATGTCTTTAAGTATCTCTAGCGCTGGTTATGCTACCTTAAGTGTGAATAGCACCAACAGACAGCCTATCACTTTTAACGGTGTCATTTCAGAACCTAAAAAAGTAGAGAGTAAAACCACTGAAGAATAATAAGAAGGTATAAAAAAGCCGTCATATCAAGGATATGACGGCTTTTTTATTGAATAGCAATATAGCGTTATGGCTTTGGAACCAGGTTCACCTGGAACATATGAGGCCATTTCTTACCCGTTACGAATAAACGTTTTCCGGCTTTATCCCAGGCAATACCATTCAGCACATTATTGGCCTGATCAATCTCATCTTTATAATATCCGGCGGGCAACAATCCAGAGAAGTCAATCTCTTTCTCAATTACACCCGTTGCAGGATCAATGACCACCACTACATTTTTTGTGTAAACATTGGCATAGATCTTACCATCAATATATTCCAGCTCATTCAGCTGAGGTACCGGACCATAATTGTTATACACTTCAATCGATCCTTCTTCTTTATAATTGTCTTTATTCAGGAACCAGATTTTATTGGTTCCATCAGATTTATACAACCTCTGGCCATCAAAACATAAGCCCCAACCTTCCATGCTCGATTGATAAGGAAAAGTAGATTGCTGGGTCAGGCTCTTCGCATCAAATACTAAACCCAGTCTGTTCTGCCAGGTCAGCATCACAATCTTATCTCCTACCAGACTTGATCCCTCACCGAAATACTGATCATCCAGTTTTGTCTGTTGTAATACTTTACCTGTAGGCACATCTACCCATCTCACTGAAGAATGTTGCTCCTGCCCCGTACTTTCCAGAAAACGACCATTATGGAATTCCAGGCCTTGTGTATAGGCAGAAGTATCATGAGGGAAAGTTTTAACGACCTTATAACTGTATTGCGCAGGCGTTACAGCCGACTTTAGCTCAAAGTTGATCGTTAATGTATCTTTCTGCCCATCGTTCTCTATAACGGCTGTAATCAGCTTGTAACCTAAGCTCAGTCCGGTAGTCGGAATAGTAACAGGATCTGCATTGCTTTTTGTAGCCACAGGCTTCCCATCCAGGGTATATACTGCGGAAGTGACATTACTTCCGGAAGGAACCTCCAATGCCACCTTCACTTCCGTTCCCAGAGGGAAACTTTGTCCTTGTTCCGGAGATTTGAAACTTACACCAGAACCTGGTGATGGATTATTTTTACAGGAAATAACCAGGGATATGCTCAATAATAAGCAAGCCGACAGGATTAATTTAGATAAACTCATGATTTTTTTAACTTGGCCAGAATGCATCTTCAATGTGATTAATTTTAAAAAGGTTTTTATGCTCAAAAGTAATGGCAATAATATCAAAACGGATTTCTCCCTGATGTTGTTTCAATTCAATGTAAGCCGCAGAAGCAAACTCCAGCTGCTTTTCTTTTTTACGGTCTACAAAATCTTCCGGCTCCCCAAAATCGGTGCTGCTTCGGGTTTTCACTTCCACAAAAATCAAGGTACCACCCTGATCAGCTATAACGTCAACTTCTGCCCTGGCGTATCTCCAATTTACATTTAAGATCCGGTATCCTGCATTTTCCAGATATGCTCTGGCAATCTGCTCCCCCCGTTGGCCAAGTTCATTGTGTACCGCCATCTATTTTAAAATCACCGTTCCAAGGAACTTTGAAATCTCTCTTTCTACTGTTTTCATAAACATAAAGCGCTGCATCAGAATTTCCAGATTTACCGGATCAGCTTCCGTTTTGATCTCCCTGGAAATGTCTTTCAACATCCGGGCAACCTTTCCTTTTTTAAGGTGAAATATCCCACCCAGGACCGTTGCTTTTAGATTCACACTTTCATCTCTGACATAGATATTGTGCTTATTATACCAGTTTTCACTTAAGGAATATGGAGAAGTAGAAAGCGTGATAGCCAACTCCACAATTTTCCGGTCTTCATTGTTGATAAACTGACTGGCTACTGGTAAATGGCCATTTTCTATTTCTTCATTATAGGTATCAATAATCTTTTTACAGACCGGATCGGTAAAACTAACATCCGCCAGGTTCTGCATAATGAAAGAACCAATATACATATTGTCGATCTTATCCCAACTCACCAATTCGTGGCCATAAGCCAGTAAAAGACGGACCACCTCCTGCTCCTGCAACAAGTCACTGTCTTCGGCTGCTGCCGCTTCCGCAGCTTCGGCTCCTGCACCGGGAACCTCAAAGAGATTATCGGGTGGGCCATCAGGATAAGGTTGATATGGGTTTTGATTTTGTGCGGGAAAACCTGAAGAACCTACAGCGGAATTTCCGGCTCCGGACTGACCTGAACCTGATTTCCTGAATTTGGCCATTCTGATTTTATTCAGCTCAGAAAGTAAAATTCGCTCTTCTACCTGTAACAGACCACTACATTCCTTAATGAAAATCGAAGCCTTGATATCGTCAGGGATCTTTGCAATACTCTCTACAATATCCCGGATAATTCCTGCCCTTTTAATCGGATCTGTACCCGCTTCTTTCAGCAGTATATTTGCTTTGTAAAGAATAAAATCCTTACGGTTTTCTTCAATGTATTTTTTAAAAGCTCCGGAGCCTACATGGTGCATGTAAGAATCAGGGTCATGACCATCTGGGAAAGAAACCACTTTGACGTTCAATCCTTCTTCCAGGATCATGTCTAATCCACGCAAGGAAGCTTTAATTCCGGCGGCATCCCCATCATAAAGAATGGTCACATTTTCTGTAAAGCGACCGATCAAACGAATCTGTTCTGTCGTCAATGAAGTACCCGAAGAGGCCACCACATTTTCTATTCCCGCCTGATGTGCAGCAAGCACATCCGCATATCCTTCCACCAGATAACAGTTATCGGCATCTCTGATCGCTTTTTTGGCCTGAAATAAACCATACAGGACATTCGACTTATGATAGATCTCACTTTCCGGTGAATTGACGTATTTGGGAACATTTTTATCGGTCTTCAGTGTTCTGCCACCAAAACCGATAATCCGACCAGTGAAATTATGGATCGGGAACATCACCCTCCCCCTGAAACGATCATACAACTTGCCCTTATCATTTCTGATCGACAAGCCCGTTTTCTCCAGGTATTCTTCTTTATGCCCAGCTGCAACCGCATGCTGAATCAGCGCATCCCAGACATCCGGGGAATAACCCAGTTGAAACTTCCTGACAATATCTTCCCTGAAGCCCCTTTCCTTGAAATAACTCAGACCAATGGCTCTGCCCTGATCCCCTGTCCACAGTTCATTGGCAAAGAAATTTGCCGCAAATTCCGAAACAATATATAAGCTTTCGCGGGCATTCTGGGCTTCGATATTTTGTGGGGACTGTACCGTCTCCTCCACCTCAATGTTGTATTTCTGAGCCAGAAACTTTAAGGCTTCCGGATAGGAATACTTCTCATGGTCCATGATAAAATGGACCGAATCACCACCTTTACCACAACCGAAACATTTGTAAATCCCTTTTGCCACTGAAACGTGGAAAGAAGGTGTTTTCTCATTGTGAAAAGGGCAATTCCCTATCAAACTGGTACCACGTTTTTTTAAAGACACAAAATCACCAACCACTTCCTCAATGCGGACGGTTTCCATGATTTTGCTAATGGTATCCTGATTAATCATTCTTTAATATTTTTATTTATCGCTTACACTCATCTCCTGTAAATCCCTGTACTATTTCAGAAAAGGGATTAATACTTCTGCAAGGGTCTGATTCCCTTTATCGTTCAAATGTACACCATCAGTTGTTAAAATTCCTTTGGCTACATCTGAGCTATTGTTTTTCTCCGAATAGTTTTTAAAAAGCGTCCTCAAATCACATAAGGGCAGTTTATTTTTCGTTGCCAAATCCCTGATCGCTCCTGAATATTTATCCAGATCGGCATCCATTTCATTGGCGTTATTTTTCTTCTCCCCAATCACCGCGGGTGTGCATAGCACTACCTTTGCTCCGGCGGCCTGGATCTTATTGATCAATGCCTGATAAAAAGAAATGAACTTATCATAATCCGTTCCGGTATGCATCGACTGTTTATGCCATACATCATTTACACCAATGTAAATCACCACCAGATCCGGTTTTTTTGCCAGCACATCTTCCTCCATCCTGAGGTATAAATCGTAGACCTTATTCCCACCAATTCCAGCACCAATCACCTCATATTTCGTAGGGTCAAGGGATTTACGGATCAGGTCTACATAACCTCCTGGTGCTACGCCCTGCTGGGTAATCGAGTCACCAAAGAAAATAATCTTTTTAGGCTTCACATTCATTGCGGTAAAAACAATAAGCAGCAACATGGCCACTGGTAAGCAAACTAATTTTTGGATATTTTTCATGAACATTATTTTTTAGTGGAACGGGAAAAATCAAGATCCTGAAAATCATAACTAAAATCAGTTAAAGGAGACAGAGCTTCCATCTTCATTCCAGATGCCTTTCCCTCTTTATCTAAGGAGAAAATCGCAAAAGCATCTGCATGCATACTCCTGTCCGTCCATTTAACCACAAAGGCATTTCCTTTATAAGGCAGCATTTCGCCACTAAGTTTTGGAGAATTGACAGATTGGAACCAGGCTTTACCATTTTGTTTTTTAATGATCACCTCACCAAACCAGGGGTCCGTAAAAGATCCTTCATAAATGCTCAGGTCAATTTTCCCGGAATGTTTCAGCTGTTCTGTTGCAATTGCCGCCCAAACCTGATCAGTGACCTTTTTAGCTTCTGCCTCATCCGCCAGAAAATCTGATTTATAAACAGCGATTCTATCTTTTCCTTTGATGCCAAAATATCCGTCTTTAATCGTGTTCGTAATCGAAGAGAAAGCATAACCACTCTCCTGATTGGTCAGCACAATAATACCCAGTTTCAGCTCAGGGATTAAAGTTACCTGAGTGACAATCCCACTCAAACCACCGGTATGCGAAACCTGCAATTTTCCATTCACTGAACTGAGAAACCATCCAAGTCCATAACTGTTAAAAGGAGCACCTTCAATAATCGTTTGCGGACTCCACATTTCGCGATGGACTTCCGGACTAAACAATTGCTTCTCCAGGTTCTGTCCATATTTTCCATCGTTCATCTGCAGGATTGCCCATTTACTCATCTCAGTCACATTAGACCAGATGCCACCTGCTGCATTGGAAATCTCTGGAAAAGCTTTACTGATCACCCTTAATTTTCCATCAATCGAACTATGCGCATCAATCGAATTCATCTTGTCCTTCAAAGCTGGATATCCCGCAGCACTTCCGCTCATTCCGATCGGACGCATGATTCTTTTTTCTATAAAGTCATCCCAACTCATGCCAGATACTTTTGCCAGTACTTCACCGGCAACAATATACAGCAGATTATCGTAATCAAATTTTGTTCTGAATCCCGAGACAGGTTTCAGATAACGCATATTATGAATCAGTTCCGCTTTAGTTACCCGATTTGAATCCGGAAAAATCATGAGGTCCCCTGCACCCAGGCCCAAACCACTCCGATGCGTCAACAAATCCCTAACCGTAAATTCCTGGGTCACGTAAGGATTATACAGTTTAAATCCAGGAATCAGATCTACGACTTTATCTTCCCATTTTAGTTTTCCTTCGTCCACTAAAATTGCCAATCCTGCTGCTGTAAAAGCCTTACTGTTAGAGGCAATTCCAAAAAAGGTGTTTTCGTTGACCGGTTCTTTTGTGTTCAAAGAACGGAGCCCATATCCTTTGGAATGAATCACTTTCCCATCTTTTACAATGGCAAGCGCAATCCCCGGGACATTAAAGGTAGTCAGTGTCTTCTCCACTAAGCTATCCAGCTGTTTACTGCTCAGTACCTGTGCATTTGAATGCGATGTGGCGATAAGAAGCCCAAAAGCAATAACGATGAACCTGATTTTTCTCATAATAGCAGCATTTGTCTATCAAATATATTTTTAAATTCGGAAACCTATCTGGCAATCTGGTAGTCCTTATGAACAATCAGAAAACTCGCCCGTTCTTCCTTCTTAAAAGGATAATCCCAATTCCCCTGATAAGTAATTTTTGTGGGCAATTTCTCTCCTCCAAAATAACTCATCTCAATATTCATCTGTACATTAAAATCAAACAGCATATTGCTGTATTTCATGTCTACATAACGACCAAGAATCTCAAAAGTCCGCTGATCAAAAATAGTAGTCAGCTCCTTAATCATCAGGCCATCTTTGGTGCCATTACTTAAATCCGGCTTCACTGTAACCTTGAAACGGTACACTGGAATAGAATCCAGATAAGTTCCGCTAGCATAGCTATAATCGTAATACTGGCGCATATTAGCGGTAAAAATCTGCGTTTTACTGCCAATAAACGGCAAGCCTTTAATTGGTCTGCCAGGCGCAAAAATCAAAGTCTTCAATTTATCTTTATAAGACTCATTACTCTCGGCACCTTTACCGGTGGTCATTGGTCCTTCAGCCACAAATTCCGACTGATAAGCATTCATAAAAATGTAATCAAACATTTCTATGGTGTACAACTGGTATTTACCGTTTTTCTTGTAGACTTTTCCGGTATCTTGTCTGACCAGGTATTCCATTTTGACCGGCCCCTTCGGGTTATGCCTGATTTTTCGGTAAATCCTACCGTTTACTTTATTCTTTTTATCATAGGTATAAATCCTGTTTTCAGCGAGAAAAGCATATTTCTTCATATTCCTAAAAGCCTGATAAAAGCTATTGTCAGTAATAATGGCATTGATAAATGTCTCCACGCCAAATTTTTGCGACACGATGCTCACCGCTGAATCCAACTGGATCGTTTTAATCGTATCCGGGTTAAATCGGGGAATTTCCTGACTAAAGCTCCTCGCAAAAAACAAGGTAAAAACCGTTAATAAAAGTAATTTCCTCATTAATTACCCAGTTGCTTTAAGGCCAGGTAAGCCATTAAGCCCGTAGACAATTTCAAGGCATCTTCATCAATATCAAAGTTTGGCGTATGTACAGAATAACTCGTGCCTTTTTCCTTATTTCCGGTCCCTAACCTGTAGAAACAGGCGTCCGTTACCTGGGAATAATAGGCGAAATCTTCCGCAGCCATCCAGATGTCCAGTTCCAGCACATTCTCTTTCCCTAAATAATCTTCTGCATGTGCACGGGCATGATCACTCAATTCCGGCTCATTGATCAGGTATGGATAACCATCCATGATATTAAAATCACAACTGCCACCCATACTTTCAGCGATACCTTCAGCCATTTTTTTCATTAGTTTTTTGGCTTCCCTGCGCCAGTCTTCATTTAGTGTTCTGAACGTACCTTCCAGTTTCACCTCATTAGGAATGATATTCGTAGCACCATTGGCCTGTACCTTTCCAAAAGAAAGTACAGAAGGCAAGCGTGGATCTGCATTTCTGCTCACAATTTGTTGTAAAGCGATGATGATATGCGAAGCGATCACTACCGGATCTATATTCTGATGTGGTTGTGCACCATGGCCACCTTTGCCATGCACAGTCACATACAATTCATCTGTAGAAGCCATATAAATGCCCGAGCGGAAACCAACCTTACCGGCATCAATCAAAGGCATCACATGCTGTCCAAGGATCGCCTGTGGCTTAGGATTATCCAATACCCCTTCTTTGATCATGATACTTGCACCACCTGGCAATACTTCTTCTCCAGGCTGGAAGATCAATTTGATGGTTCCGGCAAATTCCGCTTTGAGGCTATTCAGAATATAAGCGGTTCCCAATAATGAAGAACTGTGTACGTCATGACCGCAGGCATGCATCACACCTGGATTTTTTGAAGCATAAGGTTTATCATTTTCCTCAATGATAGGCAATGCATCCATATCCGCACGCAAAGCGACGACCTTATCCGATGGAATCCCACCAGTAATCAATCCAACTACCCCTGTATTGGCCATCTCGGTATAAGGGATTCCCCATTCTTCCAGGTGACTTTTAATATAGGCTGAAGTTTCAAACTCCTTAAAGGAAAGTTCAGGATTGGCATGTAAATGCTGACGGTAGCCTCTCACCTGATCAAAAATATCAAGCGCAAGGGTTTGGATCTTATCTTTCATTGTCATTGCTATAATCTAGGTTAGGTGCATTTATTTTCTCCCTAAAAATAAATAGGGTTGGGAACATTGGTCTCAGTTCATTTAATAGCCGCTGGGCTTCCAGGCGGGTTCTAAAATCACCAACACGCAAATAATAATTGGGTTCTTTATAGGTAATATAGGTATTTAGATTCGGGTATGCCGATTTAAACCGGGCTTGTTCCGCAAATACCTGACGTCTGTCGGAACCATAGAATATCTGTACGCGATATCCCATCTGGCTGACAATAGCTGATCCAGGCTTAACCGGAGTTCCGGCCTGGGAACCAGCAGACTTCATGTACAAAGCGATCCGCTTTGCAATCAGGCTATCAATCATGGGATCCTTAACCACTACCACCTCTCCTTTACGTTGTGCAAAAAGGGCGATGGATAAACAACAAAATATACTGGTGAATAATATCTTCATGAAAGGGCTTAAAAAAAAGAATGCCGAATTTTTTTTACAAAAATCGGCATTCTAAATGTGTATTACAAATTACAATCCTGCGCCGTGGCAGTTTTTGAATTTCTTACCACTTCCACAAGGGCACATGTCATTTCTGCCTACCGTTACTTCTTTACGGATTGGCTGTTGTGGTGCTGCTTCGCGTGTATCTTCCATAGTCATCGGCTCATTGCCTGCTGAAATTTCGAAATCCGGTTTCGACATTTTCAATTTGCTAGGAGCTTGTCTTGGCGCCTGAGCTTCTCTAACGTCATTAGGATCGGTTTCGATTGGAATACCACCTTTATATAAGAAACTCACTACTTCTTTATTTACCGCATTCAACATGTTTTTAAACAAGTTAAAGGCTTCCATTTTATAAATGATCAATGGATCTTTTTGCTCATACACCGCATTTTGAACCGATTGTTTCAATTCATCCATTTCACGCAAATGCTCTTTCCATGATTCATCGATCAGGGCAAGTACAATTGTTTTTTCGAATGATTTAGTTACCTCGCGACCATTGTTGTCGATTGCTTTTTTCAAGCCTACCGGCACCTGGATGCTACGTATACCATCTGTGAAAGGAACAATGATCTGCTCAATATGCTCGCCGCGTTCCTGATATACCTGGTTCAATACCGGCATTGCCTGCTGGATAATGCCTTCAGATTTTCTGGCATAGAATGCCGTTACCTCTTCAAACAATTTATCCGTTAGGTGGTGTATATTTCTCGAGCTGAATTCTGCTTCATCAATTGAAGTATCCGCAGAGAAGTTTTTGATCACTTCCAGTTTGAAACCTTCGTAATTTCCTTCTTCTTTATATTCTGTAACGATATCTTCTGCAACGTCAAAAGTCATGTTGTTCATGTCTACGTCTAAACGCTCACCGAACAATGCATTTCTACGTTTCGCATAAATTACCGTACGTTGTGAATTCATCACATCATCATACTCCAATAAACGCTTACGGATACCAAAGTTATTTTCTTCTACTTTCTTCTGTGCACGCTCAATAGATTTGGTGATCATTGAATGCTGAATCACTTCACCATCTTCGATACCCATTTTCACCATGATGTTAGAGATTCTTTCAGAACCGAATAACCTCATTAAGTTATCTTCAAGAGATACAAAGAACTGAGATGAACCTGGATCACCCTGACGACCAGCACGTCCACGCAACTGTCTGTCTACACGACGGGACTCATGACGCTCTGTACCTACGATGGCCAAACCACCAGCTTCTTTCACACCTGCACCTAGTTTAATATCCGTACCACGACCAGCCATGTTGGTTGCAATTGTTACCTGTCCGGCCTGACCAGCTTCAGCTACAATATCTGCCTCTCTCTGGTGCATCTTCGCGTTCAACACATTGTGTTTAATTCCGCGAAGTTTCAGCATTCTGCTCAGCAATTCAGAAATCTCAACTGAGGTAGTACCCACCAATACCGGACGGCCTGCCTGAGTTAATTTAACGATCTCTTCTGCTACTGCATTGTATTTTTCACGAACTGTACGGTAAACATAATCCTGGTGGTCAATTCTTGAAATCACTCTGTTGGTAGGAATTTCCACTACATCCAGTTTATAGATCGACCAGAACTCACCAGCTTCTGTAGTTGCTGTACCTGTCATACCACAAAGTTTATGGTACATACGGAAGAAGTTTTGAAGCGTAACCGTAGCATAAGTTTGTGAAGCATCTTCTACTTTCACATTTTCTTTTGCTTCAATCGCCTGGTGTAAACCGTCAGAATAACGACGACCATCCATGATACGACCAGTTTGCTCATCTACAATTTTGATCTTTCCTTCATCGATGATGTATTCTACATCAATCTCAAACAAAGTATAAGCTTTCAACAATTGGTTTACCGAGTGAATTCTTTCTGCCTTAATCGAGTAATCACGCATCAGGGCATCCTTCTGTGCAATTTTCTCTTCATTACTCAGGTTAGATTTTTCAATCTCAGCGATCTCCGTACCTACATCAGGCAATACGAAGAAATGTGCATCTTCACCTGATTTGGTGATCAGCTCAATCCCTTTTTCTGTAAGTTCTACCTGGTTGTTTTTCTCATCAATATAGAAGTACAATTCCGAATCTACTTTCGGCATGTTCTTCGACTGATCAGCCATGTAATGATTTTCAGTTTTCAATAAGGTTTGCTTTACACTACCCTCACTTAAAAACTTGATCAATGCTTTATTTTTAGGTAAACCACGGTGTGCACGTAAAAGCGCTAAACCACCTTCACCTTCTTCAGTTCCGGCTTTACCATCATTAATTAATTTCTTAGCTTCATTTAGCGCTTTGGTGACATACTCTCTTTGAGCTGCGACCAATCTTTCGATCCTTGGTTTCAACTCATGGAATTCATGCTGATCACCAAAAGGAACCGGACCAGAGATGATCAAAGGAGTACGGGCATCATCAATTAAAACTGAATCGACCTCATCCACCATTGCGAAATGCAATTTGCGTTGTACCAACTGATCTGGAGTCTGCGACATATTGTCACGCAGGTAGTCAAAACCGAACTCGTTATTGGTACCATAAGTAATGTCTGCAAGGTAAGCATCACGACGTTCCTGAGAGTTCGGCTCATGCTTATCAATACAATCCACTTTAATTCCATGGAATTCAAACAATGGACCATTCCACTCCGAGTCACGACGTGCCAGGTAATCATTCACGGTTACAATGTGAACTCCTTTACCAGCAAGTGCATTCAGATAAGCAGGCAATGTACTTACCAGGGTCTTACCCTCACCCGTAGCCATCTCCGAGATTTTACCACTGTGTAATACCATACCACCGATCAACTGAACATCGTAATGCACCATGTTCCATTTCACCTGTGTTCCGGCTGCATCCCATGTGTTTGCCCAGAAAGCTTTATCGCCTTCAATCACCACATTACTTCTGCGCACCGCATAATCTCTGTCGTGCTGACTAGCAGTCACCTCTAAACGCTCATTTTCTGAGAAACGTCTTGAAGTTTCTTTCACCACTGCAAATGCCTGTGGTAATATATTTAATAATACTACTTCTAATTCTTTATCACGCTCTTTAGTCAACTCATCGATCTGATCATATAAAGCTGTTTTTGCCGCCAATGACAAATCCTGACTTTCAGCATCAGCTTTTAAGCCGTCGATTTTACCATCAATATCCGCTAAAGCCTGTGCAATAACATCTTTAAAATAAACCGTTTTGTTACGCAATTCGTCATTGCTCAGTACAGAAAGCTTCGAATACTCTTCGTTGATTTTGATAACGATAGGCTGTAATGCCTTGATATCTCTTTCCGATTTGCTTCCAAATACTTTGGTTAAAAATCCTAACATCTTTTATGTTTGTGTTTATTGTTTATTACTAATTGAAAAAGGTACGATTTACAACAACCAAGCCATTACAGACAATGAGTCAGAATGGCAGTCGTCGGGCGCTAAAATTACAAAATATCCTGTACTTTGCTTTAGCATCGCAATTTTATTTAAAAATCTTTGATAAATCGTAAAACACCTTTACAATGTCCAGTAAAGCACTAGGCAACAATCAGATATCCAAATTCGACAACAAAGGATAAACAATGCACAGTTTCAGGTGTTCGGTAAAAGGAATATTTTTAGGGAAAATTTTTCATAACCACTGCCCGATCCAGCCCAAAATCCCTTCTGGGGCGAAACCTGACTACTTTTTCAGACAATGGTTAATCCACTTTCATTTTAATATTCAAGTTAAACTGTGATAATTTAGCTAAAGCGGTATATTTGCCAGTACGAAGCGGGCAGGTACCCGATCCACCTCATCATTCAAACAACAAATCATATATAGATGAATATCTTACTATTAGGTTCTGGCGGCAGAGAAAGTGCATTAGCCTGGAAAATGAGCCAATCTTCTCAATGTTCTCAACTGTTTATTGCACCAGGCAACGGTGGTACCGGTGCTTACGGGAAAAATATCAGCCTGAATCCTAATGATTTTGAAGCTGTAAAAGCTTTTGCATTAAAAGAAGCCATCGAACTTTTAGTAGTTGGCCCGGAAGAACCTCTGGTAAATGGCATTCATGATTTCTTTGCGAAAGATGCGGAACTGTCGCATATCCCGGTAATCGGCCCTAAAAAAGAAGGTGCGATTCTGGAAGGAAGTAAAGATTTTTCCAAGCAATTCATGGCACGCCATGGCATTCCAACTCCGGGATCAAGATCTTTCAGCAATGAAAATCTGGAAGAAGGATTGACCTATTTATCTACTCATGCCCTTCCAATTGTGTTAAAAGCAGATGGTTTAGCTGCAGGAAAAGGTGTGTTAATCCTGGACACAATTGAAGAAGCCCAGGCTGAGTTAAAATTGATGCTGGGTGGTAAATTCGGTAATGCCGGAAGTACTGTGGTAGTAGAGGAATTCCTGACTGGTATAGAGCTTTCTGTTTTTGTATTGACTGATGGGGAGAACTATGTAATCCTTCCAGAAGCCAAAGACTATAAGCGTATCGGACAAGCAGACACGGGCCTGAATACAGGTGGTATGGGTTCGGTATCTCCTGTACCTTTCGCAGACGAAGCCTTCCTGAGCAAGGTTGAGCAGAAAATCATCATCCCTACGATCAATGGTTTAAAGAAAGACAAAATTGATTATACCGGCTTTATCTTCTTTGGTTTATTCAAAGTAGGCGATGAGCCATTAATAATTGAGTACAATTGCAGAATGGGCGATCCGGAGACGGAAAGTGTGATCCCAAGAATTGAAAATGACCTGGTAGAACTGTTCATGGCAACCAGTAAAAAGAAATTAAAAGACTATAAATTAAGCATCAGCCCTAAGCATGCAGCAACGGTAATGATTGTTGCAGGTGGCTACCCTGGTGATTACGAAAAGGGAAAAACCATTACTGGTATTGAAAACGTACGTAATTCGATTGTATTCCATGCAGGAACAGCTTTAGAAGGTGGTATTGTGAAAACAAATGGTGGTAGAGTACTTGCGGTAACAAGTTTACAAGACAGCCAGTTTGAAGCATTGCAATGCGCTACAGGTGATGCAGCACGCATTTACTTTGATGGCAAATATTTCAGGGAAGACATTGGTTTCGACTTAATGTAAGTTTCAGAAAGCTGATGACAAAAAAAAGGGGCTTGTTCTTTGAACAAGCCCCTTTTTTTATGGATGTTTATTAGAGATTAGTTTAGAAAGAGAAGCCTATACCAACAGAAATTACCCGGTTTTTATTCTTTGTGTAAACATGCTCAAAAATCCCTGTCAGCCCTAAACCATAACCTGCCTGGATATTTAATCCTGAGTTCAATTCATAACCTGCCAGAAAGTTGAGTCCGAAATCACTACGCTTCACTGAGCCATCTTTACCAAATTTAACATCTTCTGTAAAAGACACGATAGACGTGGATAGTTTTCCATCATTATTATAATCTGGGGCAGAAGAAGTTCCTCCAATTTTATTTTTTCCGCTCATTGCATAACCAAAATATGGACCTCCAGCAAGAAACACCTTTCCATTACCCGCCGGAAGATAAAGGACCGCATTTACCGGAATTTCCAGGTACCATAATCTTGTTTTCCTATTGAAATCCGAAGGCCAACCAGTTGTGATCAATTTTGCATCGCCTTTTCCACCTTTACCTGAAAAGGTTAGTCCGGATTGCAGAGAGAAAATTTCAGTCAGAGGGTAATCTACTGTAGCTCCGAAATAGAAAGAGGGATTTGGCTTTACTTCATCAGATCCCTCTCCAATACCAGAGATGGTGGGGATGGTAACACCTGCTTTAATGCTGAATTTAACTGGGCTGTTTTGTGCAGAAGCAGATAGGCTTGCCCCAAGCATCAGACAGGAGAGTGCTAATTTTTTCATTATTTTTTTACATTAATTAAGTTCTAAGTAAGATAGACAACTCCTTTACTTACCTAATTTAACTCAATTCTTACAATAAGAGCTGAAAAACTCCATGTATTTTTAAAAAAAATCATAAAAACACCCTCGCACACAACTCATATTCAGTTATTTAAACCAAAAACAAGATTCATAAAAACCAAAAAACGGCTTATTCAGAGAACAAACCGGTTTTTTCTTAATTATTTTTTGGAATCAGCTTAGAAAGAAAAACCTACACCAACAGACCATACCCTATTTTTGCGTATAAAATCTGAATCTCGAGCGATACCTGTCAAACCCAGACCATAACCTGCATGGATGTTTAATCCTGAGGTCAACTGGTAGCCTGCTAAAAAGTTAAGGCCGAAGTCACTACGCTTCATTGAACCATCTTTACCAAACCCGATATCATTGGAAGTTGACTTTTTAGTTTGGATACCCTCCTCAGATGTAAAAGTTAGCGTAGTTTTATCCCTTCCACTAAGTGCATAACCATAATATGGTCCTCCACCAAGGAATAGCTTAGCCCTGCCAGCAGGAAAATAGAAAACCGCATTTACAGGCACTTCAAGATACCACAATCTTGTTCTGGCGTCCACATCCACACGAGAACCACCAATCCATATCCGTTCTGGTTTTCCTCCTTTACCTGAAAAAGTCAGTCCGGACTGCAAAGAAAAACCTTCATTTACAGGAAAATCCAGGGTACCTCCGATATAGAAAGAAGGATTTGGCTTTACACCATTTAAGCCTTCTCCGGTAGTAAAGGTTGGAACATTAAAACCTGCTTTCAGGCCGATTTTAATCGGATTGTTTTGTGCAGAAGCCGAGATGGCCGCAGTAAGCAACATACATGAGAGTAGTAATTTTTTCATTATTTTTTACGTTAATTAAATTTTAAACAAGGAACACGGCTCATTTATAGACTCAAATCTAATTTATTTTTTATCAAAAAAAGCCGTCAATCTACAAAAATTTAATTAGTTTTACTACTGCGACATGAATTTGACTTATTTCTTCTTCAGGGCTTTAGTCCCAAAAAGATTGTACCTCAAAGAAAAAGCCTGTTGGCTATCAATTACCCCATCCACGAAATGGAAGGATAAAGCCAGTTTTGCTTCCAGATTTTTATAGACAATCGGACGCCAGGTCAGGTCCATTCTATTATAGGTTTTGGCTGTATAAAACTTATCTCCCATAATCAGGTGATGGCCCTCTCCTTTATAAAAGGAATTAACGATTCCGAATTTATGGTATTCCAAACTCATTTCCAGCAGCAGTCCCTTTGGAGCTTTCCAACCACCAACTGTACGCATACGTTCCAGAGAAACCAGTCCGCCGGCACTCAGCGTCAGGGAATCAAGAAAAGTCTTCTTAGACAAATCCAATCCTACTTTTACAGTGGCCGCTCCATTGTCTTCGATGTGGATATCAGGATTAGAAACGGCAGGCAAGGCATAATGTAACATCATCGCATGATGTGAAACAAAGAACAGGTCCTTTTTATACCTACCTGAGAAACCAAAAATAAACTTTTCCCTATTTGTGGCCGTTTGTTTACCGGTCCAGTCAATAAAAATGATTTGTTTCCAATTTTCATTTTCATATTTCAGCAACATCCCTTCGATATTTGGACGGTAATAATTTAGCGTATCGTTTAATATCGCACGAGGAAAATCGGAAATCAGTCCTTCTCTGGAGAATGCCCCCAAATAATAATTCCAATTCTTCTTCATGTACTGATAATAAGCCACTGGCGCGATATTCGTCGTGAATTTAGAGGAACCAAATTCATGAAGTGCATTAAAACCAATCCTGATCCTATGGGTGCTATCCATAAGCAAACCAACTTCAGGCGCTACCCTCATCCCAAAAATAGTTTCAGAATAGCGATTAGATTTCGCGTACTCCCTATTGTCGGCAAAACCATGAAAGTTTAAGTTTCCTTCTAAATTTTGGGCATAGGTAGTCGTAATGGCTGTTAACAGCACAGCAAAAGTTAGTATAAAGCGAATGCGCATAGGTTAATTTTGGTTTCAAATCGTTAAAATAAAACGACAACCAAAATTAGAATAATTATACTAGTCGGCAATTAAAAAATATGCAAAGATTAACCTGGTTTCTCTTGACGTAAGCGCCAATTTTCCGCTAGAACCTGGTATTCCTTTTCAAGAGAGCGAAAGGACTTATCTGGCATTCTCTCCCTCCTATCCAGCTTCAATTGCGCGTGATATTTTGCACTGATCTGCTCCAACCGACTCTTCAACTTCAACTCTTCTGGCTCCTCCTTTTCTTTTAGGGCTTTGATTTTCGGATTTTCATAGCTCCCATTCAGGTTACCCAGATAGATGGTATCAGAAACAGAATCATGGTTTGAAGCCCTTAGAAACAGGTAAACTTCCATAGATTGCTCCAATTGCTCAGGCTGCAGTTCCAGAAAGGCAGTGCCCTGTTCCCTTTTAGAAAAATTCAATTCTAACTTCTTACGCCCGGTTTTTGGAAAACAAATTGCCAGCTGCAGGCAATCGTCATATTGCGCCCCCTCCCCATCATATTTCAAAGAATTCCAACTGATTTGTAAACCACCTTCCTTTTTCTCCATTCGAAGATCCTTTGGAATCGCTAAATTGCCTTTGCTGAGCTGTACTTTAGCATAATCTATGCTGATATTGGGATAGGTCCCTTTCAATGCGTTTTTCTTGATGTGTGAAACTGCCAGATTATGCTGGTTTCTAACCGTTCCACGTGCTTCCAGATCAAATCCATTGTTCAGATAATCTTTCAGGTTACGCAAAAAATGGGTCGTAACCGCCATTTTCTGGTGATTTTCCTGTTGCTTCAGACTTGGTTTTCCTGGCTTCCCAATCGTTCGTTGAACATATTGCCCACGCAACATATAAGAGACTACATCACCGAGTTTACCGGTTGACCATCCATGAGGGCCCTTTTTTAATACTGCCATAATTTTTAGTGTTTATATCATCTAAAATGCACAATATTAAATCATCAAACAACACAAGCCTCAGCCCACAAAACACCCAAATACCACAACATCAATAAATTAACCTAAAAAAGGCAGGTAAAATAAGTAGTTTTATACCTAAAAAATTTAGTAATTATTCTAAAGAGAAGCGCATAAAGAGAGCTGATAATGAGCTGCAGAATAAAAAGGAGCATCATGGGCAATAACTGGGATTGCTGGGCTATAATGCCGGATAAGGCCCCGGCAACCCTGCTTTAAGGAAGTACTAATCCCCCCTTATACTGAAGTAGCGGAGCAGTAGACTACCATATTCAGGCATAGGCTGAATGGAATAATTGCGAAAGTCTGATGTTTAATGTAAATGCTTATACCTACGAAAGGCTGCCCAATGAGCAGCCTTTCGTAGGTATATAAAATTAAAATGAGGTCTAAACAGTAAAACTATTTAGTTTTTGCGTCAGCTAGAATTTCAGCCAGTTTAGACTGCAATTCTTCTCCTCTCACATTTTTAGCAATAATTTTTCCTGTTGGGTCAATCAGGAAGTTTGCTGGAATAGACTGGATACCATACATTTTAGCTGCAGCGTTATTCCAGAAGTTTAAATCAGAAACGTTTGTCCAGGTTAAACCGTCTTTTTCAATCGCTTTTAACCAAGCTTCTTTTTTACCAGGCTGGTCCAAAGAAACACCAAGAACGGTAAAGTTTTTGTCTTTATATTTATTAAAGGCAGCTACAACGTTCGGGTTTTCCTGGCGACAAGGTCCGCACCATGATGCCCAGAAGTCAAGCAATACATATTTACCTTTGAAATCAGATAATTTCACTGGTTTATCATTCACATCATTTTGCGTGAAATCCATTGCCTGCTGACCTACCTGAGTATTTTTCGCAGAAGCAATCATACCGGCAATGCTTTTACCTAAATCAGTACCTTTAACGGCAGCTGAGAATTTATTGAACTGAGGTTCTACAACCGAGGGATCAATATCACTCAATCCAGAACGGAAAGCAACTAAAGCAACATAAGAATCCGGGTTAGCAGCGATATATGTATTATTGATGGCTTCAAGTTCTTTCTGAATTGCTTCATCACGGGCGTATACCGTTTTCATGTAAGTCTCATCTTTACGCTCTTGTTCCGATTTGCTACGGTATTCTGCCATCAAAGCAGCACCTTTTGCATTAACAGCTTTCGTTAGTGCTTTGTATTTATCGTTATCTGCATTCAATTTACCACCTTTAACCGTTGCATATTTGATAGAGTCTTTAGGGGCAGTAATTTGAACATTTGGCTCTAAATAAAAAGAGATTACATCTGCTGCTACACGTTTAGCAGGATCTGCCACTGCATTGTCGTGCTTAATTCTGATCTGTGCCTGAGAAACTCCCGCAACTTCGCCTTGAAAACTGAATTTTCCACCTACAATCGCTGCCGAATCAGTTTTTTGCTCTGAGCCTGCTCTGTAAGCAATATATGCTTTTGCAGGTGCATTTAAATTTCCTACTTTACCCTGGACGGTAAATTTGCCTTGCGACATTGCTGCTATTGGCAATAAGCACGCTGCAGCGATTAGTGTTCTTTTCATTTAATATGGATTTTCGTTAGTTTAAATTATCTATACGCATTTCAGCGAAAACAAAGCTTTTACAGCCTCTATATTTCAAATATAAGGAAGCCTGTACAGAATAACGCGAGAATTTATATAAAATTACAATAGTTTCTGATAGGTTCGCCACCATAAATCAGGCATTTCCCCGTTAACTGCCATGGTATAGTCATCATATCTGCAAGGTACCAGATGGTAACGTTCATTCTTGGTAATCCCCGATGGGTAAGGCACTTGCATCCACCAGCGATCTGATTTTTTACTTTTCACAAACAGCATATCCCCCGAACCATCATTCAGGCTGGCACGGTAAATCAGGTACTGCGATTTTGGGGTCAATGGGAAATCTTTTTTACGATTATAAAAGCCTTCTACAAAATACCAGACCATTTGTGCCAGTAATAAAGCGGTTTGACCATTATGATCGAATGCCGGATTAAACTCATAAAAACCGATGGAAGTCAGCTTATCACTCATTCCTGCATAACGGGTAATCCGGCAGGCCTGTTCACCATAAAACCCGTTTGGCCCGGCATTGGCATTCGCCCCGGCATCAGAAGACCTGATGGCCCCAATATCAAAACTGATCATGTTTGCATTGCGGATAATAGGCTCCGTCAAGGTAATGTCGTCGGTAAATTCTCCTAAGCGGTGGGCATCAAAGTATAACTTACTCATGACTTTCAGACTGTCCTGATTCACGAAATAGGTCTGATAGCCTACATTACTGAAATTGAAAAGGTAATTGGGCTGATGCAACAGGATTTTATTCAAATAAGTATCTGATTTTGCAGCCAGGCCTTCCTGATCCTCTTCATCCAGGTCGAATTTACTGTCTACTACTACCAAATCCACCTTTTGCTCCAGACTTTCATAAGCCAGGTATTGTGCATAGGTAAGGTCCTGGCCGCCGCCAATAATTACCGGAATAATGTTGAGTTTGATCAGTTCCCCTACCGCCATTTTTAGCGCCACATAAGTATCGGCAATAGTAGCGCCGGGTTTGATGTTCCCAAGATCAATGATCCTGCTGTCGAAAGCCCCTTCATGTAAGGAATAAAACTGAGCTCTGAAATAGTCTGGCGCCAATCCACAGCCCTCATTATTCACCGCAGCACGGTCATCTTGTACGCCAAAAATGGCAATATCGTATTGATTTTCTCCAAGTTCCGGAAATTTATCCCTGTAAAAACCTACCCGTAAACCTAACTGACTGGCATAGAATCCTTGTTTCGGAGCAAATTTGTCTGGGTTAACCGGGGAGAAAAAATCTGATAATGACATATTCTATTATAAATGTATCTGTCAAATATCTATTTTTGAGATCATATTTTAATGAACATCCTAAAAATAATGAAATGATATTGGTTACCGGTGCTACTGGATTTTTAGGGGCAGAATTGATACATCAACTTACAGGACAAGGAATTAAGCTCAGAGCGATTAAACGTGAACATTCTGTGGTTCCTGTCCTCCTGAAAGACAATACCCTGATCAGCTGGGTAATTGCAGACCTGAACGATTTTTCTGCACTGGAGGATGCTTTTGAAGGCATTACTCAGGTGTATCATTGTGCAGCAATGGTTTCTTTTGACCCAAAAGACAAGGCAAAATTATTGAAAGTTAACATTGAGGGCACCAGTAATGTGGTGAATCTTTGTGTGGAGCATCAGGCCAGACTTTTACATGTCAGCTCTGTTGCCGCTTTAGGAAATGCAAAAAAAGGCGCGCTCATTACTGAAAAAGACTTCTGGGAATACGATTCAAAGGCGCATAGTTATGCCATTTCCAAATATGAGGGAGAAATGGAAGTCTGGCGTGGAATTGCGGAAGGACTGGAAGCGGTGATTGTAAATCCATCTGTCATCATTGGTGGCGCTGCCGGATTTGAAGGTAGCGGTGCGATTTTTAAACTGGTCAGAGATGGCCTTTCCTATTATACCAAAGGCGCTACAGGGCTGGTAGATGTGCAGGATGTAGCCAAAAGCATGATCGCTTTAATGAACACAAACATCAGCGAGGAGCGCTTTACCATCTCAGCGGAAAATTATAATTATCAGCGTTTTTTTGCTGAGATCGCTAAGGGTTTCGGTGTAAAAGCACCTTCAAAAGAGGCCAAACCATGGATGCTGGGCATCGCCTGGAGGGCTGCAAAACTGGCTTCCCTATTTACGGGAAAGCCTGCTGCCTTAACCAGTGACGCTGCCAGAAGTAGCCTGAATGAAAGTTTATACAGCAATAAAAAGATAATTGATACGATTGGAATAACCTTTAAGCCCCTGAACCAAAGCGTGGCAGAAACTTGTCAGGCACTGAAACAGGTTTCACTTCATTAAAACTATGAACCAGAAGAACATTTACATCATTGATTTCGACAGCACCTTTACCCAGGTAGAGGCATTGGATGAGCTGGCCCGTATCTCCCTGAAAAAGCATCCTGAAAAAGAAGCCATCTTCAAAAAGATTGAGGATTATACCAATCTGGCGATGGAAGGCAAACTCTCCTTCGGCGAGAGCTTAGCGCAGCGTGTGAAACTATTAGAAGCTACAGACGAGCATTTGAAGCAACTGATCAGACATTTAAAGAAAAAAGTCTCGGCTTCTTTCTCCCGCAATGCAGATTTTTTCAAGAAACATGCAGATGAAGTATTGATCGTTTCTGGTGGTTTTAAAGAATTTATCACCCCCGTGGTGAGCCAGTATCACATTAAAAAAGAAAATATTTATGCCAATACCTTTGTCACCACTGGCGATGGCAAAATTATAGATTACGACCATTCCAATCCTTTAAGTGAGGAGGGGGGTAAAGTGAAATTAATGCAGCAGCTGAACCTGGAAGGGAACCTTTATGGCATTGGAGATGGTTACTCTGATTTTCAATTGAGGGAAAGTGGACTGATCAAAAAGTTTTATGCCTTCACAGAAAACATCTCCAGAGAGAGTATCGTCAAAAAGGCGGATCACGTGACCCCTAGCTTCGACGAGTTTTTATACGTCAACAACCTGCCAAGAGCAATTTCCTATCCGAAGAACAGGATCTTATGCCTGGTGATTGGAGCGGTAAATACAGAAAGTATCGCTCTGCTGAAAAAGGATGGCTTTTCAATCCGTCATAAAGCTTCATTTGAAGAGAAATATGTGGCCGATGTTCATATGTTGTTACTGGCCGATGGCGAGAAACTGAGTCTGGATCAATTGAACCGGGCGGTAAAATTAAAAACCATTGGTTACCTGGGACAGGCTAAGAATAAAATCGACCTGACGGCATGTACCAAACAAGGTGTGGTGGTGTTTGACGATTTAAAATCGAACCCGAGAAACCTGACTTTCATTCCTAAGCGAATGATTGATTTTATGAATACCGGAACCACACATTTGAGCAATAACTTCCCGAATCTGCAATTGCCAAGAATTGAGAAATCACACCGTCTGATCCATATACACCATAACGTTCCTGGAATTATGGCAAAGATCAATACCGTTTTCGCAAAACACGACATTAATATTGTCGGACAGTTTCTGATGACCAATCCGGATATCGGTTATGTGATCACCGATATCAATGCGGAATACGACAAACAACTTTTTAAATCCCTGAAAAAAATTGAACATACCATCAAGTTCAGGGTATTGTACTAGAAATTAAATAATGGAACTTACCCCACAAATTAAAGACAAACTGGACAAGCTGCAGGAAAAATACACAGCAATGGGCCAGGATATGTCGGCCTATCTGGATGGCTTGTTATATGCAGATTTCTTAACCTATTGGGATTACATTCACCTGGATACCCTGCTCAGTTTGCAGCATCCTAAGACTTCCTTCCCGGACGAAGAAATTTTCATCATGTATCACCAGATTACAGAGTTGTATTTTAAGCTTTGTTTACATGAATTCAGTCAGATTGCGGCGGCCAAAGAAACACTGACCGTTACCTTCTTTACGGATCGGGTAAAAAGAATCAATGCCTATTTTACCGCCCTGGTTTCTTCTTTTGAAGTCATGGTGAACGGCATGGAGAAAGAACAGTTTCTTAAATTCCGGATGTCATTGCTTCCTGCCAGTGGCTTTCAATCCGGTCAATACCGCATGATTGAAATCTGTGCAACAGATTTTATCAGCCTGGTGGAGAAAGACAAAAGAGAAGAATTGAAAAATGCTTCAGTAGAAGAACAGTTCGAAAATATTTACTGGAAAGCCGGTGCTACAGAATTGGCGACTGGTCAACAAACGCTGACTTTAAAACAATTCATCCACAAGTATGCGGCTCAGTTCCTGCAACTGGTGAAAGACAGACAAGACAGTAATTTTTCTGCACTATACCATCAATTGAAAGCTCAGGGAGCTGATGTCAGTGCCTTGGAAGATGAACTGAGAAAGCTGGATCTGTTTGTGAATGTGGAATGGCCACTTTCTCATTATAAATCAGCCGTACGTTACCTGGAAAGAGATCCAGTAGATATTGCCGCTACCGGTGGTACAAACTGGCAGAAATACCTGCCTCCGCGCTTTCAAAAGAGAATCTTCTACCCCTTCCTATGGACGGAAGCTCAAATGGAAGAATGGGGAAAAGGATGGGTCATCAATGTGTTGAAAGACCTGAAGGGATAAGCTGAAGATCAGGGGGCACTTAGTGTACTTAAAACACCAAATAAGCCCTTTTTTAAATACAAATAAAAGATGTAAGCAGGCCATTTTTTAGTAGATTTGCCTGTAGAAATACGAATTGAAATGAACGAGACACTGGATATAACCATCACGAAAACTGAACAAAGCAGATTAACTGTAACAGACTTTTCACAACTTCCCTTCGGAAAGGTGTTTTCCGACCACATGTTTATTGCCGAATATGAAGATGGCGCATGGAAAAACCTACAGGTTCTTCCTTATGGCCCAATTCCTATGAGCCCTGCAATTTCTGCCCTTCACTATGGACAGGCGATTTTTGAAGGCATGAAAGCTTACCGTCAGCCAGACGATACAGTGAGTGTTTTCAGAGCAGACAAAAATTTTGAGCGTTTTAACAAATCAGCGGCACGCATGGCGATGCCAGCGATTGACGAGGATGTCTTCATGAAAGGTATTGCAGCGCTGATTGAAATCGACAAAAACTGGGTTCCTAATCAGGATGGTTACTCTCTATACATTCGTCCGGTGATGTTTGCGACAGATCCTTACCTGGGTGTAAGAGCATCTGATAAATATACTTTCTGTTTATTAACGACCCCAACAGGTCCTTACTACAGTAAAGCTTTAAAAGTAAAAATTGAAACTGAATATACGCGTGCGGATGAAGGTGGTGTAGGCTTTGCAAAAACTGCAGGTAACTATGCCCGTTCTTTATTCCCATTTGCTGAGGCTACAAAAGAAGGTTTCGATCAATTGATCTGGACTGATGCGGTATCTCATGAATTTATCGAAGAAGCCGGAACCGCAAACCTGATCTTTGTGATCGATGGTAAACTGGTTACTCCTTCGGTAAGAAGTACAGTTCTGGATGGTGTTACACGTGATACCATTATCAAACTGGCTAAACACGCAGGTATTGAAGTAGAAGAAAGACGTGTCAGCGTAAAAGAAATTATTGAAGGCATTGAAAACGGCCGTTTAACAGATGCTTTTGCAGCTGGTACTGCCGCTACAGTAACGCCAATCGGTGAAATCGGTTACGAAGGCAAATTGTATACCTTAACAGATCCCTCTACACGTACCGTATCTGCTGGTATTGCAAAAACATTAAATGACATCCGTTACGGACTTGCTCCGGATGAATTCGGATGGAATTTCATCTTGTAAGTTTACAGCACAATGCTGTAAATAATTTTTGTGAGGCGCCTTTGAACCAGGGCGCCTTTTTTTTATTAGGTTTAACCTCCTCAACGAAACACACAATTATAAATAAATGAAACCAGCATCAGCAGGCTACTGACAAATGGCCATGCAGGTGTTGATGATCATTCTTAACCATTAAAAATCAATTATTCAAAATGAAAAAAACAGTACTTCTCAGTTTAGCGGCATCATTTTGCTTCAGCTATACGGTACAAGCACAGCTGAAAAGGTTGAGCCAGCAACAAACCTTAGGAGGCCAGCCATCGCTAACCAAAGCAATGAATATGGTAAATGGCTGGTCGGACGACAACCACTATATTGAGATGGATGCCAAGGATCGTAAATTATATACTGTAGATATAAAAACAGGAGAGAGAACTCCATATACCCCCGCTCCAAAAAGCAGTGTCAATGTAAACATCAGAAACAATGATGTATTCATCCAATATGGAAAAGAAACTGCAAAACAACTGACCAATACTAAAGCCGAAGAAAAGAACCCTACCCTATCTCCGGACGGTAAATACATCGCTTTTACCCGCGATAATGACCTATACGCCCTTGATGTAGAAACAGGAAAAGAAACCAGATATACCACTGATGGTACTGATGTGATCTATAATGGTTGGTCTTCATGGGTATACTATGAAGAAATCCTGGGCCGCGCTACCAATTACAAAGCCTTCTGGTGGTCGCCAGACAGCAAAAATATTGCATTCATGCATTTCGATGACACCAAAGTTCCAATGTTTCCAATTAATGGTTCCACTGGTCAACATGGTTATGTGGAAAAAACAAGATATCCTAAGGCTGGTGATGCCAACCCGGAAGTAAAAATAGGCTTTGTGCCAGTTAATGGTGGTGCCATTACCTGGGCAGATTTCAATGAAAAAGACGATCAGTATTTCGGTACACCATACTGGAGCTATGATGGCAGCAACCTGATGGTACAATGGATGAACCGTGGTCAGGATAACCTGAAATTCTATTCCGTAAACCCAGCTACAGGAAAGAAAAAGGAAATTTATGATGAGAAACAATCTTCATGGGTAGACCTGGATTATGATGGCCGTATTGAATACCTACAGGATAAAAAACACTATATCCTGAAAAGTGATAAAACCGGATGGGCACACTTTTACCTATACACCCTAGCCGGAAAACTGATCAATCCGATCACTTCTGGTAAGTGGCAGGTGACCAGTCTGGTTCATGTAGACGAAAAAAACAAGGTGGTTTATTTCAATGCCCGCAAAGAGGCTTCTACACGTTCTGATTTTTACCGCGTAGATTACAATGGTAAAAACTTAAAAAGACTGACTTTTGGCGATTACAATCACCAGGTACAACTTTCTCCAAATGGACGTTACTTCATTACCACGTATTCTAATGTAAGCACTCCTCCAAAAAGAACTTTATTAGACAATAATGGAAAAATAATCAAGGAATTAGCGGATAGTAAATCTGCAGATTTCGCACAATACAACTTTGGTAAAACGGAGATGATCAGCATTCCTACAGAAGATGGTTACCAGTTGCCAGCTGTCATCACTTATCCAACAGATTTTGATGTCAACAAAAAATATCCGGTGGTGATGAGCATTTATGGCGGTCCGAATGCAGGTACAGTAACCAATACCTGGAAAGGCACAGCCCCTCAATACTGGTCTAAAGAAGGCATCATCCAGATCGCTGTAGATCACCGCGCTTCCGGTCAGTTCGGAAAAGAAGGTGTGGCTTTAATGCACCGTAACCTGGGTAAATGGGAGATGAAAGATTATACCACTGCAGCGAGATGGCTAAAAGCAAAATCTTATGTAGACAATAAAAAACTGTTGATCACTGGTCATAGTTATGGTGGTTACATGACTTGTATGGCCTTAACTATGGGTGCCAATGATTTCGATTTTGGAATTGCAGGTGCCCCGGTAACAAGCTGGGAATTGTACGACAGTCATTATACGGAACGTTTTATGGATACCCCACAGGAAAATCCGCAAGGTTATAAAAACGGCTCTGTGCTGACTTATGTCAACAATTATAAAGGCTTATTGCGCATCATGCATGGCGATATGGACGACAATGTACATATGCAGAACACGATTCAGCTGGTAGACAAATTACAGGATGCCAATAAGCATTTTGAATTGATGATTTATCCGGGTGGCCGTCATGGCTGGGGTGGTGTAAAAACCCCTCATGATAAAGCAGAAAGAATTCGTTTCTATTATGATCATTTATTAGAGAAGCCTGTTCCTGCAGATTTATTGAACTAAGACTTGTAAAAGCACTATTTTCATAAAATTGCAAACGCAAAATCACCAAGGCCCTGGATGTGGAAACATCCAGGGCCTTTCATTTTTAGTCCAGTTTTTTTATTATTTTTATAAAGCGCAGAACACCTAAAAGCATCCGCAACATGAGGAGAAAAAAAGCCGAGAAACTTAAAGAAGAACAGTTTTGGAATGATTTCTTTTTCTTTAATGTGCCCGCACATCTGAATGAGGTACCATTACACCTACAAAGGGTGAATTTCAGGTATTATCATGCGGATGATGAAGGGATTGAGAGAATGATCAGCGCCGTTTTGAGCATTTATCAATTGGATTTAGATGGAACGGACATTACCAACGAGGGGATCAGACTGCTCAGTAAGCTGGATTACCTGACTGAGCTACGCCTCAAAGAATGTCTAGGGATAGATGATGGCTGTGTCCCCGATTTGTATCAGATTAAAGGGCTTGAGTTGCTTCATCTGGGAGGAACTTCCATTAGCCCTAATGCATTGGTAGCAGCAGGGGTATTTAAAGATCTAAAACAATTGTTTATCAGCTATTATGCTGAGGACCAAAAAATATTGGAAGATCTGGCGATTTTATTGCCGGAAAAGTGTAAGCTGATCGTAAACCATAAACTCTATGAACTTGATGGCTGATTTAACAATGACTTAACATCTCCCCGGTAATTTTAAGCTGTGAAATCACCAGCTAAATTACCCAACCGAAAGCTCATCGCCATATCCATAGGTCTTGCCTTATTTTATACCCTTCCAGGCTCTGCTGATGAAGTCCAGAAACCCAGTTCCCATCCAATTGACACCCTGATCCGGAAAGCTCCGGATGCCGCATTTCTGAAAATCAAAAAGACCTTAAAAACCGCCGTCGAAAAGGAGGATTTTCTAACTGCAGGCTTGTGTTATCAACAGATCGGAGCCTTGTTTTATTTCCAGGCCGCCTATACCCAGGCCATCAGTTATTACTATAAAGCAGACCAGCTATTCCGCCAGGAAAATGCTTTAGCACTTCTCGCAGGAAACCTGAATAAAATCGGGGAAACATATTATTATGCCCGGCAATACCGCATTGCTTTAGAAAAATATCAGGAGGCCTTAAAATTGTATCAGCAATTGGGGGATCAGAAAGGGATTGCTGATTCTTATGGACTGATTGGCCAGACTTATGAGAAAACGCTTGACTATGCCAGGGCGATGAAGTATCAACAACTGGCTTTAGCGGGATACCATAAACAGAAAAACCAGAGCGGGATCGCGAAGATCTTTGAAAACATTGGAAGCATTTATGAAGACAAGCTCGAATTAGATTCAGGCTTAAAATATTATACCCTGGCACTGGAAGGAAATGCAAGGGAAAAAAAACCACATGCAGAGATCGAAATCATCAATAATATCGGTGATGTTTACCGCAAGACCGGGCGATATTCTGAAGCATTAAACTACACGAGACAAGCGGAAAACATGGCAAAAGACATGAATGATCAATATCAGTTGAGCAGTGCCTACCGTGATCTTTCTAAAACTTTTGACTTGATGAAACGCTATGACAGTGCTTATCATTATAGCGAATTGGGCCGCGAAATCTTTCTTAAAATCTTTGCAGAGGACAACAACAAACAACTCGCTTTACTTCAGACCTTATTTGAAATCCAGCAAAAAGATGACGCGATTGCTCAGTTTGAACAAGAAAAATCGGCAGATAGGATGCTGCTTGTTGCCACGATCCTCATCATCCTATTGCTCCTGTGTCTGGCGGCGAGTATCATCAGCAGACAACGCCTGAAGATCCGAAATGAGCAACAACTCAATGAACAAAATCAACGCTTATTTGAAACACAGAACGAGGCGATCAAGGATGCTTTAGAACTAAAAAGCAAGGAACTCACCAGCACCACACTCCATGCCATCCAAAGTAATCAGTTTTTAGAAGAACTCCGCAGTACCATCGAAGCCCTGGTGAAAGATGACAAAAGAGATCAGAAAAAAGCTTTACAACAACTGATTCAGAAGGTCAACCAGAACATCAACCAGGACCAGCACTGGAAAGATTTCAGCCGGATGTTTGAACAGATTCACCAAACATTTTTCGACCATTTGAAAGCACATTGTGATGAGCTTACCGCCAACGACATTCGTCTGGTGGCCCTGATCAAAATGAACCTGAGCTCAAAAGACATGGCCATACTTTTTGGCATTTCCCAGGACAGTTTGCGTGTAGCGAGGTACCGCTTAAGGAAAAAACTGAACCTTCCACAAGGAGAAAATCTGGGCAATTTTATTCAGACTTTATAATGGATTTCATCGAAAAGCCAGTGATTAACAATTTGTTAACATTACGCTAATCAAATGGTAATGGCGATTCTGGTTACACAAAAACAACTAATTACCAGTGAGTTACCAAATCTATGTTCACGCTGTACGCGTTTTGTATCCCTACCTTGTAACGCTGTATACATTTTGTTTACGGTCATAATTTCCTGCCTTCCTATCCAGCATTCAATTTTGTGGAACATTAAAAAAATGAATAGAGATAAAAATCCCAGGGCGAAGAAATGACCTGGTTAAAACGAACAGTTCAGCAATCAAAACAAAGCACCTCAACAAAATTAATCAGAAAATGAAGACAATATTACCCGTTCTTTTTTCCCTACTATTTAGCATTACTGTTGCACATGCGACCAGTTTGAAGGGTTATGTTTACGACCAGAAAACAGGGGAAGCAATGGTAGGTGCATCCGTGCAGCTGGAAAAGACAAATCAGGCGGTTCTAACCGGCCTGGATGGATCATTCGAAATTAAACACCCTGCAGCTGGTACTTATACCTTAAAGGTATCTTACCTGATGTACAAAAGCTTCTTTAAACAGGTATTGATTCTTAAAGAAGATAATCCTGTATTGAAAATCTACTTATCGGAAACCCATGCCGGCGAGTTAAATGAAGTAATGGTTTCTGCAAAAGGAGATGGATCTTCAGAAAAAATGGCCAGAAGAATCGAGCAAAAAGCCCTGCAGCTAGTCAATGTCGTTTCTGGAAGAGCCATGGAGATCTCCCCGGACCTCAGTGTAGCCAATGTGATTCAGCGTGTATCTGGTGTATCCGTTGAAAGGAGTAATAGTGGAGATGGGCAATATGCAATTCTCCGTGGTATGGATAAACGATACAATTACACCCTGGTGAATGGCATCAAAATCCCTAGTCCGGATAATAAATACCGTTATGTACCACTGGATATCTTCCCGGCTGAACTGCTGGATAGACTGGAAGTTTTTAAAACACTGACACCAAATATGGAGGGGGATGCCATTGGTGGGGCGATCAACATGGTAATGAAAGATGCACCTAACAAATTAAAGATCAACGCCAATCTGGCAACAGGTTATAGCCAGCTCTTTATAGACCGTGAATTTACCTCTTTTGACCATAGCGATATCAATCGCAAATCTCCATATGAACAATATGGAAAAAATTATAAAGCAAATCCACTGGATTTCCCAACCAGTATGCTGGATTACCAAACAAAACACCCTGCCCCAAATGTGGTAGGCGGTTTATCCATAGGACAACGTTTTCTCGACAATAAACTAGGCGTTTTACTCGCTGGAAGTTACCAAAACACCTACAGAGGGAGCAACAGTACCTTTTACAATTCCAGTGTAGTGGCTGCCGCAAATAAAGTAGGTACGATTATGGGCAGGGAGGAAAGGCAGTATTCAGAACAGCAAAAACGTTATGGTGCACATGCAAAACTGGATTATACTTTCAATAAAAACCATAAACTGAGTTTATACAACGCTTATGTTGACCTGAACAGCTATCAGATACGGGATGCTAAATTCACTGATTTCAGCAGCGAGTATGATCCTGAAAAGGGAAATGCGAAGCTCAATTATGCTACCCGCTCCCGTTTTACTGAACAGCAGATTTACAATACCACACTACAAGGTGATCACCAGTTGATCCCGGAAAAATTAAAAGTTCGCTGGTCGGCAGTTTATTCCGCAGCAAAAAATGAAGTTCCAGACCAAACCAACATCAATGTTTTAGGCCTTCGTGAAAATTTTGTAGATCGCCGCACTTTTGTTCCCGCAATCGGTGATGCACTTACCCGCCGTTGGGAACGCAGTACAGAAGAAGATAAAGCAGGTTACCTCGACATTGACTATACACAAGCCATTGGCGGGATAAATGTACTGTTTACTGCCGGAGGAATGTACCGGGATAAACAACGCAGTAGTTTCTTCAACCAGTATACCTTAACAGCCTCCAATCCCAACGCCCTGTTTGGACGGGATTTTAACAACTACACAGAAGTAGCCTGGACGGTTAAAAATCCGACAGGAGCCGTAGACAATGCACTGACTTACGATGCTGCAGAAAAATTAGGGGCAGCCTATGGAATGTTCAACTTTAGGCTAAAAGATTTACAGGTAATTGGCGGTTTGCGCATGGAACATACCGATCAAAGTTATATGATGCTGTTCCCTGGTGCACAGCCACGCCCAAATGGCAAACAAGTCTACACAGACCTGTTGCCAAGCATGAATTTAAAATATCAATTGAGTAACCATCAGGCCTTACGCGCCTCTTATTTCCGATCTTTAAACCGACCAGGTTTCTATGAACTGGTACCGGGAATCGGGGTGGTTCAGGATGATTATAAGGAAAGGGGAAATCCGGATCTGAAACGTGCGATCGCTGACAATCTGGACCTTCGCTATGAATTGTTCCCAAACAGCAGCGACCAGTTATTGGTAGGTGTGTTCTATAAAAACATCAAAAATCCAATAGAATATAGTTTCCAGCCAGATCCCATCCGTCCGCAGGATACTTATTACACGCCAGGGAATTTTGGTAATGCAAAGAACTACGGCTTGGAACTAGATTACATCAAGTTTATCCATAAGTTCGGTTTTAAAGCCAATTACACTTACACCCATTCCAGGATTACCACCCCGAAAACTTCAAGAATGCGCGATGAAAATGGCGATTTACAACCCATCTTAGTCGACCAAACCAGACCTTTATTTGGACAATCTGCACACATTGCCAACCTATCCCTTCTTTATAAAGACAGCAAAAGTGATTGGGATGGACAATTAGCGGCGTCTTATACCGGTCCAAGAATCAATACTGTTTCCCAGTTCCTGGACAACGATTTATGGCAACAAGGATTTATACAAATGGATGCTTCAGCGGAAAAGAAGTTTAAGAATAACCTGAGTGTTTTTGTGAAAGCAGGAAATCTCTTGAACACCCCTTTGAAATTATTCATTAAAGGCACAAATACGGAAGCCAATGGCAGCACCGGAACGGAATATGATGGAAAAACCCTGATCCGTAACGACCATTACAAACAAACTTATTTACTAGGTGTACGCTATAAGTTATAAACTCAATTCAACCAGACATTTGAACATTTCATAACAGACCGATAAAATGAAAGCAACAAAAATATTAATGGGCCTCACGGTATTATTACTTGGGCTTGGCAGCTGTAAAAAAGCCAATAGTGATGTAGATCCAGACACTGGAAATGGTTCTGCCATTGGGGAGGTTTCCGGCATTTGGAAAAAAGGAAGTACGCAAATCATTAAGGGGGATATTATCATTCCTGAGGGGCAATCACTGACCATCGAGGAAGGCGTAACCGTCATTATGGATACATTGGCCAAGCCTGAAATCATCGTCAAAGGAAACCTATATGCGGAAGGCACAGCAGAATTCCCTATTAAATTCAGCATTGCAGAAGAACTGAGAACGGAAAAAAATAAGTTTGGCAGATTATGGGGAGGTATTCTGGCTGCCCCTAGTTGTTCGGAGCTATTGTTGAACCACACCGTGATTGAATATGCAGGTTCCACAACTACTGCCGCCTCTACTTCTGTAAAAATGAGCCTTTACAAGGCAAAAAGCGGAGAGAATTTACCGGCCATCTGGTTCTCCAATGTCAATGGAAAACTGGTGGTGAGCAACAGTATTTTCAGAAATCTGCAGGAAGATTGTACCTATATTGAAGGTGGAAAAATCATTTTTTCTCACAATCAATTCTATACCACCGGACTGACTGGTGGTGAAGCCATCAACATAAAATCGGGCTGTCTGGCAGATCTAGCCTACAATCTGGTGTACAGTACCAATACCAATGCCCTGAAACTCTCGAACAGCGGTGACCGAAATCCACAGACATTTGTAGTGGCCTATAACAATACATTTATCAATACTGGCTGGCGCAGACCAACCGCAAAAGGCGGCTCGATTTGGGTAGAAGCTACGGTAAGGGTCAACTTATTTAACAACTTATTCGCCAATACCCGATTTGGAATTAAAAGAGATACTAAAAACCCCGAAGATGCCCGTTCGCTGGTTGGGAATAACCTGTACTATGGTCAGAGCCAATTGACAACAGATCAGTTCCAACCTTCAAAAGACATTATTGCGGGTACTGATGATATCATAGGAAAAACAGCAGGATTAAATGATCCAAAATTCTTAAATTATCCGGTAACCAACCCTGTAGACAACCCAGACTTCAATATGGCATGGAATTTTCACCTGGCAACTGGTTCTCCGGCGATTGGCAAAGGTAAAACCGAATTTTTCCGTCACCATGCTGCCGGACTAAACATCAATGGGAATTTATATGCTTCACCAATTCCTTCCAGCTTTATCGGTGCCTATGGCAACAATTAATTTTCAGACCTTTATTTATAAATATTCACAAAAAATGAACAAACCTAACTTTATCCTTTCTGTTTCTGCTTTATTACTCACACTACATGTTTCCTGTTCCACTGTACAAAAAGATCCCGCAGCGGTTAAACCATTATATACCTCTGAGCCCGTTCAGTTTGATTCAGATGACCCCGCGATTTGGATAAACCCTGCGGATTCCTCGCAATCCTTGGTCATTGGGACTGATAAAGACGAAAACGGGGGCCTTTATGTATTTGATTTACAAGGAAAAATCATCAAAGACAAGGTAGTAAAAGGCTTAAAAAGACCGAACAACGTGGATGTAGCCTATGGATTGAATCTTGGAGGAAAAAAGGTAGATATTGCGGTGACTACAGAAAGAATGACACATCAGCTGCGTGTATTCTCTTTACCAGATATGAAAGCAATTGACAATGGCGGTTTACCGATGTTTGAAGGAGAAAATCAGGAAATGTACCGCGACCTGATGGGGATTGCCATGTATACAGATCCCAAAGGACAAATTTACGCGGTTGTTGGCCGTAAAACTGGTCCGGCTGATGGTTATTTATGGCAATACTTACTGGAAGATGATGGCACAGGAAAATTAAAAGCCAGCTTAAAGAGAAAATTCGGGAAATATAGCGGTAAGAAAGAAATTGAGTCCATTGCGGTAGACAATGAGATGGGGTATATTTATTATTCTGATGAGCAGTTTGGCATCAGAAAATACTATGCAGATCCTGCAAAGGGGAATGAAGAACTGGCTTTATTCGGTAAAACCGGATTTAAAGAGGATAATGAAGGCATCAGTATTTACAAGACCACCGATTCTACTGGTTATATCCTGGTATCTGATCAGGCAGCAAATCATTTCCAGGTGTTTAACAGGGAGGGTAAATCAGGACCGCACAACCACGTATTACTGACCAGTATACCTGTATCCACCAACAATAGTGATGGTTCTGAGCTTTATTCAGCTCCATTAAACAAAGACTTTCAACATGGTCTGTTTGTAGCCATGAGTGACGACAAAACTTTTCAATATTATCGCTGGGAAGATCTTGCTCAAAAGATGTTAAAAGTCAACTAGTCAGGTTAAATCTATTGCTGGCGGCAGGCAATTCCCGGCCTGTCGCCGGCTTTTTCAATCCCATTTGGTGGAATTTCAGGCACAGGCCTTAGTGGTTTTTCTTGTTTTTTAGCCTTTCTCTTTTTAAGCGCTCTTTTAGCAATCGTCTCTTTTCCCTTCTGGCTTGTCTGGCTTCACGATCATGCTTGATCTGTTCAAACCTGGCGATCTGCGTTTTAATCTTCTGCTCTTTCTCTTCTGTAACGCCTACGCTGTACTTGATCCCCTGAAATAATGATTTCCAAATGAAATGAAAAAAGGAACCCTCCTTGGCACGTTTTTCCTGGATTTTTGCAGTTACCAGTTGTCCTTCCTTGCTCGGATTATTCGGATTCAGAATAATGGCATTGGCCAGGAAAGACATCCAGCCCTGCCTCACCAATCGATTCTCTCCTTTCTCCTTTTTCAATAAGTTCACCGAAAGGTCATTGTATTCAAACTTCATCAAGCCCTTTGCGACCTGATCGTTCGCATCAATATGGAATTCCATCCGCTTAACTTCCCCACTTTTGATGGCAATCATACCTAATGGCCGGGTAATCCGGTTTAAAGCACGTCCGTCCATATTTCCCAACATACCGGAATAGGAAAAAGCACCATCTTTAGCCTCCAGATTAAATTTAAATCCAACATCCAGCCTTCCCCTGCCCATCAGGTAAGTCGTCAGATCGGCTGTCATCCAAGGGTTCTTAGCCTTATCCTTTGGCATGTTGGTGACATTGTTAAAACTTCCTGCGGTATTCTCGAAAGTAATTGTTCCCTTTTGCTGACTGTCATTATCATATTCCGAATAGCTGATATCAACATTACTTAAGTTGAGTTTTTGAATATTTAACTTTCCATTAACCCTTTGTAGCAACTGATGTGGGAATCGACCGGTCCTTTCCCGAATCAATTCAGGGAGCGCTTTATTGTTAAACACTTTAATGGAACCGTTGGCGATGGTCATTTCCCGGGCAAACAATTCCTGCTTCAGGATGTATAAAGGGAGGTTAATCCCCTCGAGTTTTAAATCACTCATTTGAATCTGGTAGCGATCTTTTGCATAACCCAATGATTTCCCAAATTCCATTTCGGTATACCTTGGAACAACACCCAGACTCTGGATATTCAATTTACCAGTGGAAGAGGAAAAGTCGAGCTGATTCAAACGGATATGGTACAAGCTATCTGGCGTAGCATAAGTGTAATTATTCAATTTAATGATGACCTCCTTCAACAGGTATAATCTGGTCTTATCTACAGAAGAATGCGGATCTATCAGGTAATCTTTGAGTGTGATGTTCAGGTTTTTCACTGAGGCCTCTTGTGGTTTCTCAGCATTATTATTGATGTATTTAAAGCTGATATCATTAAAATTGATGGTATGGATGGCAAGCTCTTTCAGGTATGGGGAAATGTAATCAAAAGCTGAGGAATTGGGCATTGGCGGTTTATCCTCATTGAAATCAAATTGCTGGTTCAACATTACTACATCCGGGTGATCCAGGCGAAGCTCAGTAATGTCCAGCTTTCGCTCCCTAAGGAAAGTATACAGGTGGAAATTCCGGATTTCCAACTTATCCAGCTCCAGGTGATAGATGTTATTGGGTGCTTTCTTTAAGGCGATCAGTTTTTTAAAGATCCGCTGATCAGGAACTACTTTAACCCCTGTCAGGGAAGCATTTGCCGTCAATAAATTCATTCGGATTCCTGAAAACTCTATGTGGTACAAGCTATCTGTAGTCTTCAATACCAACTCTTTTATTTGCGCTTTAACTACTGGCTTAAACTTGTAAGCAAGATATCTGGATGCCAGACTCATGATCAACACCAGCAGCAACAAGCCAAGGCCTATCCGGAGTAATAATTTCTTATGCTTTCGTAAATTTTCAATCATAGGCGGGAACCTGATATCCTAATATACTTTTTTTATGTCTTGTTTTTCCTTCGTTCTGCTCTTTTCTGCTCCCGTTTCGCTCTTTTCTCTTTACGTTCTTCTTTCTTATCCTTAATGACTTCCATTGCTTTTTCCGGAGTTTTAACCGGAACAATCCCTAAACCGACAGTTTCTCTCATTCCGACAAACACCCCTTTCCAAAGTAAATTAAAGAAAGAAGCGGCAGGAGAGCGTTCAAAAGTTACAATTCCAGTTCTTGGCGCCTCCCCTTTTAAAGGATTCGCATCTACAATCAGGAGCTTATTGGCCAGAAAGGACAACAATCCTTTTTTCTTTGCCGGAGCACCATCCTCCCCTTCTTTGAGCAGTTTTACTTTCAAATCGCTATAGTAAAAATGAACCTTTCCTTTTGAGCCATGGGTATTCGCCTGGATATCAAAATCTACTTTTTGCATTTTCCCGGACTCAATTTCAATCAATCCCAATGGTTTGGAAATGACGTTTAGGTCGGTCAGGTCCATCGCTGCCACTCCTCCTGAATAATGAAAGGCACCATTAGGGTCAGTCAGATTGAAATCAATTTTGATGTCAATCCTGGACTTCTTCATCACAAGAGCGCTCAGGTTGGCGATCGCGTACTTGTTTTTTAGCACAGTTAATGAATCGTTGCTGACATGAAGCACCTGACCTTGCAGATTCTGAAAATAGATGGTTCCTTTTTGCTGGCTGATGGGATTGTATTCGGTATAGGCCAGGTCAATATTGTCAATTTTCAAGGTATCAACAATTACAGGAAGGTTCAATCTTCTTAAAGCCAAATGCGGGAAATTCTTTCCTTTATTAAGATTTGGAGGAGGAGGAAGTTCCCTGTTGAGGAAGATTCCCAGCTTTGCCGGGCCTATGCTGATCTTCTTTGCATGAAAGGTTCCCTCATCAAGGAAGCCTGGAAAATCGACGCCCCTCAGACTGATTTGATCAAAGTCCAGGTTGTATCGATCCTTTCCATAAGCATGCATCCTGCTAAATTTTAAATCAGGATATCTTGGAATCATTTTAAAACCTTTGAGCAGGACATTCCTGTTGACCAATGATCCGGTAATGGTATCCAGCTTTTTAAAGTACATTTTATCTTTGGCCTGGTAGCCATTGACCTCAAAAGAAATGTCCTTTGTATACAGGAAGCGGGTAGTATCAAATTGCGAAAGGGAATCTATGAGGAGGTCTTTTATGTTTAAGTTCAGCTTTTTAATCCGGTGTAAAGGTTGCTGACTGGCGGCATCGATATAATCAAAATCGGCATTTACAATACGGATGGCATCAATGTCAAGGGATCTTAAACTTTTAGATAATAGCTGATAAACGGTTTTGCTATTTGTTGAGTCCTTTATTTTCTTTTTCAGTTTGTAGTGGATCATATTGATGGAAGGCTGATCCAGAACGATGCTGTTGATATGGATGGTTTTCTTAAAATAAGCTTTGACTAATCCGAGATGATTCACCTGAAGCTTTTTAACTTTTAATTGAAACAAATGGATCGGTGCTTTTCCTTGTAATTTGAGCTGATTAAATACCGCTGTATCTGGAGACAGGCTCATTTCATCAATTGAGGCCGTACCACTGAACAACTGAAGATGAATGTCTTTAAAATTCAGGGTGTATAGTCCCCCGGATCCTTCCAGAATTCCTGCTTTTAGCTTTTCAGCAATCACAGGTTTCCATTTTGCATGGAGGTAAATTACGGTCCCGCCAAGCAGAAAAAGAAAAAAGATCAAACTACCAAGCAACCATTTCCACCATCTTTTGTTTCCTGACTTTTCCTGTTCCATATGCAGTATCTTTACAGAAGTACTGCAATATCGAGGCCATAATCCCTGGAATTAAAGTTCACTGGCTTTATATTTTCCATCCACCACATCAATTGCATAGAAATAGCCTTGTGCATTCCCGGTCACATTTCCGACGGCATTGACTGGAACTGCAGAAAACAATCCACTCCAATCTGTTTCCATAAACACGTCATATAGATATTTGGCATAACGTTCGGAAAGGGAGAGTTTCATAATGATGATTTCATCGTCCTTGCCCAGGTCATAAGTCCTTTTCAGGTTATTTAGTGGGTACAAAGAATTGGGTGAACCCAGGAAATGGGTATAGCTATAATACTTCGACTGGTCGAACTTTCCGGGGTTCCATATAGGAATATTCTTATAGGAAATCAACCATTTATTGGGATTGAGGTAGCCGAAAGTATGTTTTGGAATGGTCAGCCTATAAACACCATTTCCAAGAGACGTGGTAGAGAGCGGTAAAAAATCATCGACAATATTGACCACCTGCCTTAAGGTATCCACGGCAGTATAGGTTTGTCCATCGTAGACTACTTTAAGTGTATAGGCAGCATTAAAGTTGGGTCCATTCCTATTGCTTGTTGTATAGACACCAGGGGTAGCAGATTCTTTAAAAATCATGTCCGATTTACCATCATTAACGGTAACGACTGCCTTGGAAATAGGCTTAGGTTCTTCTTCTGCGCTTAAAGCTGGCTTAGATAAGCGGATATACTGGGTAGTGCTGCGCGTATTGAAACCTCCTTCCACAGAAAGGTCGTACTGGCGCTTAGGGTTTAGAAAGCGGTCATCCAACGTCTTTTTACAGCTGGAAAATAGAAGTAAAACCAATACAGCTATGATATAATGAGCTCTTTTCATCTTAGATTTTGAAACTATAGGCGATCCATGGATAAAATCCTAAACTATATTCGATACTACTCTTTTTTGTTTCAAAGGAAGAGGAATTCAAATGATAATACAAAGGATTCTTACGGTTATAAAGGTTATAAATACCTACTGAAAGAACGCTGGAAAGGAATCTTTGTCCTGGCATTTTAGTACGGAACTGATATTGTGCGGAAACATCCATCCGATGAAACACAGGAAACCTACTGGTATTTCTATCTTCAAAAATTGGCACATTTAAACCATCATGCTGATAATAACCGACAGGAAGAGTTAGTGGCCTACCCGTTGAGTAGATAAAGAATCCCTGAAAAGACAAGCGTTTATTCAGGTCATATTTAGCCGTGATTTTCAGCTCATGAGGAATGTCATAATTAGCAACAAACTCCTTTCCGAAATTGAGTTCTGCTATTTTCCGGAATACCCTGGAATAACTATAAGCAATAGTTCCAGAAAACTGACCTTCTTTTTTCGTCAACTCCAGCTCCAGACCATAAGCCCTGGCCGTCCCGGATTTCAACTGTTTTCTCACCTCTGGATTCTTGATGATCTGCGCATGATCAATCAGCTCCAGCTGGTGGTCCATAAATTTATAATAGGCATTGGCCGACCAGATCCAGGGACCAGGGATGTACCGGTATCCCAGGGAGAAGTAATCTGAATGCTGCGGTTTTATCGTTTTTGAGGCTGGGATCCAGGGTTCGAGAGATGAAAAGGCCAGCGTACTATTCTGAATCAGCTGCAGGTATTGATAATTCCGGTTATAGCTGAAAAAATAACGCTGGTCTGCAGTTGGAAGATAACTAAGATTAATACGTGGCTCTGGATTGACAAACAATTTAACCTCTTTTGTCTTTATCCTGTTTCCTTGCGAATCAAATACATTATTGCGTACTTCATTATTCTTAAACAAACTTAGGCGAAGGCCATAATCCAGTTCAAAATCTGAACTTAGATTAAGGTTTTGGGAATAATACAACGCTCCTTCCAGACTTCTATCTTCAGGAATATTAAATTCATCATTTGGGGATTGCTTTACCTGTCCTGGATTGAACATATGATAGATTCCAGAACCTCCAAATTTAATCTGATTCTGCGGATTCAGGTAGTAGGTATAATCTGCTTTTATGGTAATGTCTTTCACCTGGGTTTGCCACTGTGTTTTTTGGGATAAGGTATCTGCATTTAGATCCAGTACATTATTGTAATTGCTATAGATTAAAGATACATTCTGGAAGATCGTGGAGTTAAAGATATGGTTCCATCGAAAGGTGGAAGTCAGGTTTCCCCAATTGTTGGTATAAGCATTTTCAGAAAGCAACCTATCCTTTCCGGCATAGATGGAATAGAAAATAGTGTTGTTCTGATTGAGTTTATAATTCGCCTTTGCGTTGATGTCGTAATAAACAGAATTAGGATTAAACAGTTTAAAATTACTTCGAAACACATCCAGCAAACTTCTCCTGAAAGCAAAGATAAAAGAGCCTTTATCCTTTACGATGGGGCCTTCTGCAGCAATACGTGCCGCAAGAAAATTGAGTCCTCCGGTTAAATGGTACTCTTTATTGTTACCTTCTGTCATACGGTTGACTACAACAGCAGAAAGGCGCCCGCCAAAATTTGCAGGAATATAGTCTTTGTATACCTGGACGTTATTCACCACATCCGGATTAAAAACGGAGACCAATCCATATAAATGTGAGGGGTTATATACGATGGCTTCGTCGAGTAAAATCAGGTTCTGATCAGAATTTCCTCCTCTAATGAACATTCCAGAGCTGCCTTCCGACAAAGATTTGATGCCATTCTGCATTTGCAGTTTTTTAACAACATCTGTTTCTCCTGCATAATAAACAGAACTATTCAACTGGCTCGGCCCAAGATTCAGTTCATTCAATAGAATAGGATTTGGGGTAACGGGATTGGATTGGATTTCCACTTCCTCCAAACGATTGGTCTTCAGTGTAAGCTCCAGATTGAGTGATAAATCCTGGTCTAAGCGAATATTTTCTTCTCTTGTTTGAAAACCCGTATTTGAGACCATTAATTTATGAATTCCCTCCGTGATAAATAAAGAGTAGAAACCGTATTGATTGGTATTTACACCCTGTCCAATTTCGGGAATATATACTGTAGCACCGATCAACTCCTCTCCACTTGCCTGATCACGAACATGGCCACTGATGGTCCATTTCTTCTCTTTTAAGGGACTAATTACAATGTCATTTCCAACGAGTTTAAAGCCCAGATGGGTTCCAAAAAGGAGCTGGCTTAGCACCTCCGACAATGGAGTTTGTAAGAAATTCAGGGGAGCCGTTCTTTTATTCCGTAATAAATCAGGATCAAAAGCAAAGCTACATTTTGTCTTTTCTTCCAATAGGTGCAGCACTTTGATCAGGGAATCGGCTGGCCGGCGTATACTGACCTGATGATCTAAAATGGTTTTATGCTGTGCAAAAGCAATTGATGTTCCGGCTATAAATAAGAAACAGATGCAAAAGATCCGAAAAAAGAAGGTCATTATTTTTCAGATAAAAGGAATTTACCATCTGACTGCGACAGCTTACAGTCTAAAGAAGCGGAGACTACAGCAAGTGCACTGTCGAGGTTTTGATATTGTAATTTCGCCGTTAGTTTTCTTTCTTTTAAACCATCTCCTACTATCTCAATCTTAGCCTGATACACTTTTTCCATTTTCTGTACCACCTCCTTTAGTGGAACTTCTGTAAAAACAAAGTTTTTATCCAGCCATGCTTTATAATTCAGATCGGGATTATCCAGAGCCATCAAGGTTTGATTTTTATGGTCATAAATACCCAGTTTCCCGGCAGTCAGATTTACTTTCCTTGTCGTCCCAGCTTCTTTGAACTCCACTTCTCCTTCTTCTACGATGACCGTCGACTGCTGTTCATTTCTACTGATATTAAAGCGTGTTCCAATGTCTTTTGCCTCCACTCCGCCCATTTCCACTCTAAACTGTGACTTCTGGTTGGGGGCTACCTTAACAAATGCTTCTCCATTGATCAGCACCAATTTACGGTCTGTCAGGAAGTTATTTTTACTATAGCTGATACTGGTCCCCGCATTGAGGTTCAGATCTGTTCCATCTGGAAGCACCACATTGGTCAGTAATGCTGTTCCGGTATTGATCACAATATCTTTATTTTTCCAGAAGAAATAACCGTATCCCAGTGTCGATAAAATCAATAACATTGCTGCCATTTTCATCCAGAAATAGGGCATTGAGTTGTTCTTTCTGACTTTCAGGGGCTGCTCATCTTTGCCCTCTGTACTTTCACCTGACCGGGCCTCATCCAATGGAAAAACCTGCTGATCCAGTTTCTGATCTAACATGTTCCAGGAATGATGTGCATCAATATCGTGTCGCTCTACCAGTTTATCCAGATTAATCTGCACGCTACGAAATTCCATATAGAGCTTTTCATTTGCCTCCGCATCTTGCCTCCACTGATCCAGGATGACCTTATTTTCGGCACTAATGGTTTCTTCCAGATCTTCAATAATCAGGGAAAATATAAACGATTCATTGGTTTCAGAATTTTTCATAAGGGCGTTTTATTTTAAAATCATTTTAAGTAGCAACATCAGGATTGCCCCGGACTGCCCGAGTTGTTCCCTTAATTTCTGAAAACCATAGGTCAAATGATTTTTAACAGTCTTTAAAGAAATGTTCATCTGATCTGCAATTTCCTGTTGTTTTAATTTACCAAATCTACTCAGGTACATTACCTCTTTGCATTTAGGTGGCAACAATGCCAAAGCGTCCTCCAGGTTTTTCAATAATACCTCTTCCTCATGCCGGCGATCCTCTTCGGAATCTTCAGAATGTTGAAGATTAAGATAGCTCAATTGTTTTGCCGCATTCTGCTTTTCCCTTTTTAGAAAATTAAGGGAGGCATTTACAATTGACCTGAATAAATAACTTTTCATCGCATACTGAATATTTAACTGAGCTGCTTTGTTCCAAATATTAATAAACAGATCATGCACAATTTCCTCCGCGGCCTCTGTTTTTCCTACATATCTGAAGGCAAGGATAAACAGCTGCCGATAATACTTTTTATAAAAGGCTTCAAACACTTTTTTATCTTTATTCCTGATCGCATTCATCAGCAACAAATCCTCCTCAGGAGCGGCATATATAGGTTTAATACTCATGATCCCCCCTTAAATTTGTTTCAAGGTAAGAATCCCTGAAATCTCCGGCGACCGTTCCAGGGTGTTCATCGCTACAAACCAATATCCTTTCAGCAGGTATCGCTCCTGAAGTGGCGTTAAAACAATTGTGCCCGTCAGGGGGGCTGCTTGGTTAGCTCCTTCAGGTATCTTGATTACCTGGACAAGGGTTCCTTTTGAACCTTTCGTCCCTGTTCTCAGGCTGATTTCGGTAGGTAGCAGATTTTCATATTTCAGAGAATAGCTCAGCATTTTGCTCCCCTCATCGTATGCCCCTTTCAACATCGCAGTACCCTTTGAATCCGTATTTGGCTCCTTTTTATCTATTCTAGCAGTAACTGCATAGGATCTAACAGGAGGTTTAATCTTCTGGCTACCTTCGGATTCCTTTTTACATCCTCCGAAAGTCAACACCGTCCACAACACCCCTATTTTGAACCATGTAAATCCCTGACCTTTAACATCCCACATATTTGTATTTTAGAAGGCAACTAAAATACTAAATTATTGAAGATCGCAGCAGATACTATTTATTAATATATAAAACCATATTGAAAAGATCTTTTGGTGTAGAAATTCTTATAATAACCACGCAAAGAAAATACCAGAAACCGTCCTAAAACTTTCTTTACCCAGACTAGTTCATTACTGATATGGTAAGGGATGAGTCCATTGTCACTCTTTTCAATTTGTTTTTCCGCCTGGGAAAGTGCCTGAACATAGGGCCGATAAATATGTTTGATCTGATCCCGATCCAGTTGATAACCAGCTGGTGCAATCAAATAGCTATTTTTTGAAGAGTAATTAAAACCATGGTAATGATAAAATACCAGATCGAAATCCTGTTGGTCAATAAGCACTTTTCCGGTCGATTTCCCTGACTTCTGCTTAAATTTGTATTGTTGAATATTCCAGGGGGCAACTCCTGCTCCCAGATGCTGACAAACGTGTACACATGAAAAACGTGTCGTCCAGTCGTCCAGGTATTTCTGATCTCCAAATTTACCATCTTCCGCTCTGGAATAACACCATTCTAAACAGGCAGAAACCCACCAGTTCAAAACTTCCATCCCTTCCTGAGTATTTTTAAATGTCATAAATTGTACACAATAAATTCCACTAGTACTGGATTGGTCGTAGCAAGGGGTATATCGATGTTCTGTAATCAACACTGATTTATTGCCCATTTCGTCGATTAAAATCTCCGGGTTACTAAAAAAGAGCAGATCTGCATCCACATAGGTACAATGGTCCAGATTAAAATGCTCAATACAATGCTTAATTGTACTTGAGGCGGCAGTCCAGCAATATTCCTGGGCTGTACGGGTCGGTTTTATCCTTAATAAATCTTCATTTTCAAATTCCTGCAGGGAGATGATACTTGCTTTTGGAAGCGCCATTTTCGAAAGTGCTTCGTAGCAATGTGCATCAAACGCGAAAATATACAAATGAAAATCAGGACAACATTGTTCCAGAGAACGATACATCGCCAAACCACGGGATAGATACGTGGTATTAAAAAGTGTACAGAATTTAAGCATAAACTGATAGGTTTTGAAAGTAAAAGCCTTTGTCGTATCCCAGTTCCTGGCCATTGATCTGCATCGTTTCTTCACCTTTTACATAAGAGCTGAACTCGGCGATGAGTTGATAATGATCCTGGAAATGGTTTAAAAACCGATCCTGATTAAAGAACCAGGAAGGATAGGAAGCCTCATATATTTCCGGTGGTACAATTTGTAAAGTCAGCCGATCCTGTTTACCATAATGAAAGGCGGTACGATCGAACAGTAAAAAAGGAAATTGATAGGCTGCAAGTTCCTTTAAAAACTCATGAGGTTTTTCCAGGTATTGTGTTACGGAAGACAGGATGACCAGGTCGATCGCCTGCTCTTTCTGGCAATCTGCTATGCTGTGGTGGAATTTGAGCAATTCATCTTCAAAATGTTCTTTTCCACAGTTTACATAATGCCCCTGTTCTACGACATTCCAGCTGGCACAAATTTCCGGTGTTAAAAACTCCCTGATCTGGAAATAGGTACTTCCTAATGAGCCTCCGAAATCCAGCACATGAAGTGGTTTTTTATGTATTGCTGCGCTATGTAATAAAAAAGAGATTAAAGGAAATGGGTATTGTTTTTCACTAAAGTTTACTGAGTCTCTTTCATACACTGCTTCCCCGTTTTTCACTTTAAGGATGGCTGTTTTTGTTTTTTCGAGGATCAGTTCTGCGTCATATCCGCTGGTTTTTTCGACTACTTCGAACCAGTTCGCATAATCACCGAACCAGCCATATAATTGTTTAGGACTTTTTGCGAAGAGGCTTTTGAACATATATTACGGGGATTTTAGTCATTTTTACCTCAATGACAACCAATCATGAAAAAGGTCCTATACCTTTCTGAAAAGATTTTCAAAAATTTTCTTTGTCTTTAAGACCCTGCCACTTTGTCATTTCTGAATTTAATTGTGTATTTTTGAAACCCAGAAAAATGTTAACCATTTATGATTGATTTACAGCTTACAGATAAGACACACGATGAAGAGCGCCAGGGCGAGGCTTTAGTTATTGATGCACCAGAGGTCCTTAATGGCCGGAAGTTGTACATTGAAAGCTATGGCTGTCAGATGAATTTCGCAGATAGTGAGATCGTTGCTTCGATTTTAAAAGATCAGGGTTTCGAAACCACAGGTGATTATCATGAAGCAGATGTCGTATTTATCAATACCTGCTCTATCCGTGAAAACGCGGAACAAAGAGTCCGCAACAGACTGTCGCAGTTTGGTGCGGAAAAACGCAGAAACCCTAAATTGGTGGTTGGCGTTTTAGGTTGTATGGCAGAACGGTTAAAATCAAAATTCCTGGAAGAAGAGAAATTAGTGGATATGGTGGTTGGCCCTGATGCTTACCGTGACCTTCCTCAGCTGATCAATCAGGTGGAAGATGGGCAAAAGGCCATCAATGTATTGTTGTCCAGAGAGGAAACTTACGCAGACATCAGTCCGGTGAGGTTGAACAGCAATGGCATTACTGCATTTATTTCGATCATGCGTGGCTGTGACAATATGTGTTCTTTCTGTGTCGTTCCATTTACCAGAGGACGCGAGAGAAGCAGAGATCCGCATTCCATTCTTATCGAGGCACAGGACTTGTTCGATAAAGGATATAGAGAAGTGACTTTACTTGGACAGAATGTAGATTCTTACAAATGGAAAGGTACTGATGCAGCAGAAACTGCTGCAATTGAAGTAAACTTTGCTCAATTAATGGAAAAGGTAGCGTTGATCAGCCCTGAATTAAGGATCAGATTTTCTACCTCACACCCTAAAGACATTACTGACGAGGTATTGTATACCATCGCCAAATACGATAACATCTGTAATTATATCCACTTGCCTGTTCAATCGGGCAGTAGCAGGGTTTTGGAATTAATGAACAGAACTTATACCAGGGAATGGTACATCAATAGGATTGACGCCATCAGACGCATTATTCCTGGCTGTGCCATCTCTTCAGATATCATTGCAGGCTTCTGTACAGAAACAGAAGAAGAACATCAGGAAACGTTAAGCATTATGGATTATGTAGGTTATGACTCTGCATTTACCTTCTCTTATTCCGAAAGACCAGGGACACTTGCTGCAAGAAAACTGGAAGATGACATTCCTGAACCAGTAAAAAAACGCAGGTTAGCAGAAATATTACTGAAAGCACAGGCTACTTCTTTAATGCGCTTACAACAATTTGTTGGAAAAACTGTTAGAATTTTAGTGGAGGGTACCTCAAAAAAATCTGATCTTGACTTCTGTGGAAGGAATGACCAGAATGCCATGGTAGTTTTCCCTGCAACACCAGGTGTGAAAGCTGGAACATACGTTAATGTTTATATTGACCGTTGTACATCGGCTACCTTATTAGGAACCGTTGTTGAAACACCAGAAATTGTTTAATCAATAAAGACAAATAACTTTGGACATACAAGACATTAAAAACCGGTTCGGCATCATTGGCGGCTCTCCGCTATTGAACCGGGCAATAGATATCGCCAGACAAGTTGCGCCAACAGACATGTCTGTATTAATTACCGGAGAAAGTGGTAGTGGTAAGGAGGTTTTCTCTCATATCATTCATCAAATGAGTACCCGTAAACACGGTGCATTTATTGCGGTTAACTGTGGAGCCATCCCGGAAGGGACGATAGATTCAGAACTTTTCGGACATGAGAAAGGTTCATTTACCGGAGCTCATGAAGCCCGTAAGGGATATTTTGAGGTGGCCAATGGAGGAACGATATTCTTAGATGAGGTAGCTGAATTGCCATTAGGTACTCAGGCCCGTTTGTTGAGGATTCTGGAAAGCGGCGAATACCTGCGTGTAGGTTCTTCTAAAGTACAGAAAACAGATGTCAGAATTATTGCAGCTACAAACGTTGATGTTTACAACCGGGTTAAATCTGGTAAATTCCGTGAGGATTTATATTACCGCCTGAATACCGTGCCTTTGCGCATTCCTGCTTTGCATGAGCGTAAAGAGGATATTTACCTTTTATTCAGAAAATTTTCTGCGGATTTCAGTGATAAATACAGAAGTCCGGGAATTCAGCTGGAACCGGATGCCATACAAATGCTCAGCAATTATAGCTGGCCAGGGAATGTTAGACAACTGAAAAATATTGCCGAACAAATCTGTGTATTGGAAAAGGAGCGTAATGTAACCGCAGCAGCCCTGCTGAATTATATTCCAAATGAAAGTGCCAGTAATTTACCTATGGCCATCAATGGCAGTACCAAGGAAGACTATACTGAGCGGGACATTCTTTACAAAGTGCTTTTTGATATGAAAAAAGACATGATGGAGTTGAAGAAACTCGTTGCTGAGATCATTCAAAGCGGAGGAAATACTTCTCATGTCATTGCCGATAATACTCATTATATCAATCAGCTGTACCAGGAGGTAGACCAAACGGTAAATGAACCTACTTTTACGATTAAAAAGCCAGTTCAAAATGCCCCTTTGGACTATAATTATACACAAGAAGCTGAAGAAGTAGAAGAATCTTTGTCGCTCATAGATAAAGAATCTGACCTGATCAAGAAAGCGTTAAAGAAACACAAGGGAAAGCGCAAGTTTGCAGCACAGGAACTTGGAATTTCCGAACGTACTTTATATAGAAAGATCAAAGAACTGAATTTAAATTAATCCAATGAAAAAAATATTGTTGCTGCTGGTGGTGGTTATTTTTAATTCCTGTTCCATTAAATTTAACGGAGCATCTATCCCACCGGAGATGAAGACTGTTAATGTACTCTTTTTTGAAAACAACGCGACATTAGTGGTGCCGAGTATGGCGACTAATATGACGGAAACATTAAAGAATATGATTCGTAACCAGAGTAGTTTGAACATTACTACCAATGATCCCAATGCGGTATTTTCTGGAAGTATTACCAACTACGACATTCGTCCAACCACGATAATCGACGCGAATAATCGTGGTGTGGGGAACACTTCACCACTTAATAGAATGACCATTCGTGTGAATGTAAAATACACGAACAACCTGAATCCCAAACTGAGCTTTGAGGAGCCAATTGAACGTTTCATTGATTTCCCAACTTCAGGTGGCAGTTTTGCTGCACAAGAGCCAGCACTCAATAAAAAAGTGATCGATCTGATTTCACAGGATATTTTTGACCGTGCATTTGCAAATTGGTAGAATTTGAAAATTCAATTGTTAACTTAGCAACGTGGAGCAGGAACTAGATATGAGACAAGAACTGGAAGTATTATTAGCGGAACCTGAAAAGGTAAGACCCGATCATGCGGCTATGCTCAAAGATCTGATCTTGAAGTACCCTTATTTTCAACCTTTGCATTTATTATTGGCAAAAGCCAATATGGATAGCGCAGAAAGAGAAGATACACTTGCTACTACCGCATTGTATACCAATGGTCAATTGCTACATCAGTTTCTCCATGAACCAGGTTATTTAGTCCGCGCCGATTTCAACGTTGTCTTATCTCCTGCTTTTGACCTGCTCAATCATCAGGCAGATACCCTGGATGAGATTGTTCTGGATGAGGTGCCTGCCGAATCAGAGGAAACCAATCTGTTAATGGAAGATCCAATGCCTGCTGAAACCGACGACTTTGTACTGGAGAATATTGTGTCTACAGACTTTTTCGCTTTCCAGGATAACTTTAGTCCGGAGCCCGTTCCTGAGGCTGTTTTGAAAGAGGAGGAACGTCTTGCCGCATTGCAAAAAGAAATTGCAAAACAGGAAGATCCGGTAGTAGTCAGCAAATACGACGACGATCAGTTACCATTTACCTTTTTATGGTGGTTACATAAAACCCGAAAAGAATACCAACAGATCTTTCAGCCTTATACTACGCCTAAACTTGCTCCAAAAACAGAATCAGTAGAAGAAGCTGAACAGCCAAAAGATAATTTAGAGGGTAATTCCAACGAATTACAGCAACAGTATGTAGAGCATATCTTTCATTTACAGAGTCCACTTGCCGACGAGCCCGCAGCGGAATATGTTCCTGGAGATGTCACTCATAAAGGAACCGATATTATCGATAGCTTCCTTAAAAATGACCCGCAGATCAGTCCTCCGAAAGCAGAACACCTCAATACAGAAAATAAGGCCAAGAAGAGTGCTGAAGATCGTAATGACCTTGTATCAGAAACCCTGGCCAAGATCTACATTGAGCAAATGCTTTACGACAAGGCCATAGAGACTTATGAAAAATTAAGTTTGAAGTTTCCAGAAAAAAGCCGTTACTTTGCCGACCTTATCCAATCCATAGAAAAGAAAATTTAACCATATAACCGATTATGCTATTTTTAATTATTTTATTAATCATTGTCTGCATTGCCTTAGCGCTATTTGTTTTGATACAAAATCCTAAAGGTGGTGGCCTTGCAACAGGTGGATCAGGCAGCAACATGTTTGGCGTTCAACGTACTGGTGATGTTCTTGAAAAAGGTACCTGGGTATTATTAGCATTAATCGTAGTGCTTACTTTATCCATTACTACCATTGCAAAAACAGGTGGATCAGCAGCAGCTGTGGATTCTAAAATCCAGGAACATTTGGACAAAACACCAACACCATCTCCACTAGGATCATCTGCTCCGGCTACTACAGCTCCAGCAACCACTCCTACTGATTCTGTAAAGAAATAAGAGATTTCAAAAAAATATTCAAAGTCCGGTATCTCGATATCGGACTTTTTTTATGCTTTCATTTTTTTTTCCTTAATACACAATTCTGCCACTCTGACACGAAAATAGTTTCGTCTAATCTATTAGCTGACAATGCCGTGTAAATTTGGCAAGCAAAACCTGCTTGGCATAAAAACTGATATACCTGGCGCACGTAATACTTTTACATTAATTTTAAAATTAAAAACAAGAATAAGTTATGGCTTTAAACATTAAACCCATTGCAGATAGAGTAGTGATTGAAGCTGCTCCTGCCGAAGAAAAAACAGCTTCGGGTATCTATATCCCTGATACAGCTAAAGAAAAACCTCAGCAAGGAACAGTAGTTGCAGTAGGTCCTGGTAAATATGCCGAGGCGACTGGTAACTTAATCCCATTGAGCGTTAAAGCTGGTGACGTGGTATTATATGGTAAATACGGTGGTACTGAAATTACTTTTGAAGGTAAAGAGTATCTTATTATGCGTGAGTCTGATCTATACGCAATTCTTTAGTCGTTGAATTAACCTATTCAACCTTATTACAATCAATCATTAATAACAATATTTTAAAATGGCAAAGCAAGTAAGATATAATGTAGAAGCCCGTGACGCCCTGAAAAGAGGTGTTGACATTTTGGCTAATGCGGTAAAAGTAACTCTAGGTCCAAAAGGACGTAACGTAATTATTGACAAAAAATTCGGTTCACCAGCGATTACTAAAGATGGTGTTACTGTAGCAAAAGAGATTGAATTAAAAGATCCTATTGAAAATATGGGTGCTCAGATGGTGAAAGAAGTTGCTTCTAAAACTGCAGATATCGCAGGTGATGGAACAACTACTGCAACTGTATTGGCACAGGCAATTGTAACTGCAGGTATTAAAAACGTTGCTGCTGGTGCAAATCCAATGGATTTGAAACGCGGTATTGACAAAGCAGTTACTGCAATCGTTGCGAACTTAAAATCACAGTCTCAAACTGTAGGTGAAGACAATAACAAAATCAAACAAGTTGCTTCTATTTCAGCAAACAATGATGAAGTGATCGGTTCACTAATTGCTGAGGCAATGGGTAAAGTAGGTAAAGATGGTGTCATCACTGTAGAAGAAGCAAAAGGTACTGAAACTGAAGTAAAAACAGTAGAAGGTATGCAGTTTGATCGTGGTTACTTATCTCCATACTTTGTAACTAACGCAGATAAAATGGAAGCGGAATTAGAAAACCCTTATATTTTAATCTACGACAAAAAAATCAGCAACATGAAAGAATTGTTGCCGGTATTAGAAAAACAAGTACAAACAGGTAAACCATTATTGATCATTGCTGAAGACTTAGATGGCGAAGCATTGGCTACATTGGTAGTAAACAAGATCCGTGGATCTCTGAAAGTTGTTGCTGTTAAAGCTCCAGGTTTCGGTGACCGTAGAAAAGCAATGTTAGAAGACATCGCTATCTTGACTGGTGGTACTGTTATCTCTGAAGAAAGAGGTTATAAATTAGAAAACGCTGACCTTACTTACCTTGGTACTGCTGAGAAAGTTGTTGTTGATAAAGACAATACTACGATCATCAATGGTTCAGGTCAGTCTGAAGACATCAAAGCTCGCGTTAATCAGATTAAATCTCAAATCGAGACTACTACATCTGATTACGATAAAGAAAAACTACAAGAGCGTTTGGCTAAATTAGCTGGCGGTGTTGCAGTTCTTTATGTTGGTGCAGCTTCTGAAGTTGAAATGAAAGAGAAAAAAGACCGTGTTGATGATGCTTTACATGCAACTCGTGCAGCTGTAGAAGAAGGTATCGTTGCAGGTGGTGGTGTTGCTTTCATCCGTGCTATCGAGGCCTTAGAAGGCATGAAAGGTGTGAATGATGATGAAACTACTGGTATTGCAATCGTTAAACGTGCAATCGAGGAGCCATTACGTCAAATCTGTCAGAATGCAGGTATCGAAGGTTCAATCGTAGTACAAAAAGTAAAAGAAGGTATTGCTGACTTCGGTTACAATGCTCGTACTGATGTATATGAAAACTTAATCGCTGCTGGTGTAATCGATCCAACTAAAGTAGGTCGTGTTGCATTAGAAAACGCAGCTTCTATCGCAGCTATGTTGTTAACAACAGAATGCGTATTGGCTGATGATCCTGAAGATGCTCCTGCTGGTGCAGGTATGCCTCCAATGGGTGGTGGTGGTATGGGTGGAATGATGTAATTTCAATCCCAATAAACCTTTTAAAAGCCTCAGAATTTCGATTCTGAGGCTTTTTGCTTTATATGCGGAACCTTTGCTATCTTTAACTGAGAACAAGCTATGAACAACATTTTAGAAAGCAGTCATTTCCTGACGCAAACAGAGGTAAACAAGTTTTTACTCGCCACACTTTTATGCGGACTGATTGGAGCAGAAAGAGAACTCAGAAGTAAGCAGGCGGGATTAAAGACAATGATCATGATTGGATTGGGTTCTACTCTTTTCACGATTTTATCGATAAAAATCGGACTTACAAGTCACGACCGTATTGCGTCTAATATTGTCACAGGGATTGGTTTTCTAGGAGCCGGGGTTATCTTTAAAGAGGAGAACCAGGTAAAAGGACTGACTACCGCCTGTGTGATCTGGATCGTTGCGGCAATCGGCATGGCCACCGGCGCAGGCTACTATGAACAGGCTACCGGAGTAACACTTATCGTACTTGCTGCACTACTGGTTTTTCCTTTTTTGGAGGAAATGGTAGAACAACGCTTTACAAAGCGCGTGTACCGCATCGTTAAAAAATATGAGAATGAAAGTCTGGAAAAATACGAAGAAGAGCTTAGGGGCTCTGGATTGAGACTAAGCAGGGGGAAACAGGAGTTGGCCAATGGAACAATTAGTGGAACCTGGATAGCGATAGGCAGTCCGAAAAATCACAAACGATTTGTAGACCAGATGTTACAGGATAAAAAGATCATCGCATTTGATTTTTAATTCGCATATCCTCAATAAAATCCTTTCAGTGCAGAATTAATAGTCCAAAGCCTCCAACTAATAGCTTAAAATGTCCCGGAACTATATTAGCTTTGTAAGATGCAAAGGGAACAGATCTCAGTTTTTGATATTTTTAAGATAGGTGTTGGACCATCCAGCTCACATACATTAGGCCCATGGAGGGCTGCACAACAATTTACAGCATTATTAAAACAGAAAGACCTGCTGAATCAGGTTGATCAGATTAAGATTTTATTGTACGGTTCGCTCGCTAAAACAGGAAAAGGACATGGGACTGATGTTGCCATCTTATTAGGCTTAAATGGTGCAGATCCCGTTACATTTGATGTGAATGCCATTGATTCAACCGTTGAAGAAATCAAGACCTATAAAGTACTGAGCTTGAATGGGGAAAAAAACATCAGTTTCGATTACGAGGAAGACCTGGTTTTCCTTTTCTTTGAAAGCCTTCCTTTCCATCCCAATGCAGTTACTTTCCAAGCCTTCTTAAATACTGGAAAAGCGATCTCTGAAACCTATTACTCTATAGGCGGAGGTTTTGTGGTGAAAGAAGGAGAAAGTGGCAGTGATAAAGAACAGGTAGATCTTCCCTTCCCGGTGGAGAAAGCCGCAGATCTTTTACACTGGTGCCTGACTACCGGGTTAAAAGTTTCTGAAGTGGTGATGGAGAATGAGCTATCCTGGCGAACTGAAGCAGAAACCAGAAAAGGCATCATGCAGCATTTCAATGTTATGAAAGACTGTACTTATAGAGGTTGTCATACTGCAGGTTTCCTACCCGGCGGACTCAATGTAGCGAGAAGAGCCTGTGCCCTGAACAAACGACTGGTTGGAAATCATACTTATACAAATTATGAAAGCTGGATGACAGCCATCAGAGATGGAGGAAACGGCTTCAATTATATTCTGGATTGGGTGAGCTGTTTTGCCCTGGCTGTAAATGAGGAAAATGCATCCTTCGGCCGCGTAGTTACTGCACCAACCAATGGTGCAGCAGGTGTAATTCCGGCGGTGCTCCAATATTATATTGCCTTCTGTGATGGCTTTACAGAAGAAAAAATCACACAATTTATTGCATGTGCTTCAGAGATCGGTAGTATTTTCAAAAAAGGAGCTACCATTTCAGCAGCGATGGGTGGTTGTCAGGCAGAAATCGGTGTATCATCCGCAATGGCTGCCGCAGCATTAACAGAATGTTTAGGAGGTTCTCAACGTCAGGTATTAATGGCCGCAGAAATTGCCATGGAGCATCATTTAGGTTTAACCTGTGATCCTATTGGTGGCCTTGTGCAAATTCCATGTATTGAAAGGAATACCATGGGTGCAATTAAAGCCATTACTGCAAGTCAGCTGGCATTGCAGAGTAATCCTGATAAGGCAAAGGTAAGTTTAGATGCAGTTGTCAATACCATGTGGGAAACTGCATTAGATATGAACTCGAAATATAAAGAGACCTCGGATGGTGGTTTAGCCACTAATATTCCAATCAGTTTACCGGAGTGTTAAATTCCTCTGAATTTTATTAAAGGGCTTTATCTATTTCAGGCCCTTTAATACTTTTGGTTCCAGCTGAACCGCCCATTCCAGATACATTTTCGCTGAAGGATGTAATCCATCGGAGGCAACTAAAGATCCATCAGATTTTGCAAGTCCTGAAGCAGGAGTAATGTCTGTATAGCTGATTCCCTGAGCTAGCGTTTCTTCTTTGTTGATGGCATTAAAAGCATTTATTTCGGCTGTAATAACTTCAGTATCCCTACCACTTTGCTGACCATAAGGCGTTGCTCCCCAATCTGGGATGGAGATGACAAACACATGTGCCTTTTTACCAGCGGCAAATTGTATGGCCCTTTCCAATAAATTCCTGAATTCCTCACGGTACTTGCTTTCCGATTCTCCACGATATTGATTGTTCACCCCAATCAGCAAGGTAACAAGATCAAAATGCTCCTTTACTCCAGACGATCGTATCCCCTCTTGTAATTCAGCGCTTGTCCAGCCTGTTTTCGCAATAATCCTGGGCGTCGCTATGCCTAGCCCTTTGGCATTTAAAAGATGGCACAACTGATGAGGGAAACTAGCAGACAAAGGAACAGCTTCTCCAATGGTATAAGAATCGCCGATGGCTAAATAAGTCAGGGTATCTGTTGGCTTCATGGTTTTTGCAGTATTTTTTTCGCAGGCCAATAATACCAATAATGATAGAGATAACAGGAAGCTTTTCATAATTATCATTTACGAAAACCTAATTAATGCAGATGTCCGTTAAACAATTTATAACCGTAGTTGATCAGGATAATTGTTCCTGTAAACAGGTAGAGTATTTTAATCAGTTTGTCTGAATTCCCTTTGTAATAGTAATGCACAGGCAATGCAATGCTAAAAGTTAGTATAAGAGGTATTGTTGGAGGGTAAAGCAGAAAACTATCCTGCAAATTTCCCTTGAGTAAAGCCAATACAGACCTTTGAAAGCCACATCCAGGGCAATCTATTCCGGTGAGATATTTAATTGGACAGGGAATAAAAAAGCGATCCGCCTGTACCATATACAAAGGCCAGGCGGATCGCAAATATATCAATAATCTGAACAATTAGGCCTGAGGTGTAGTTGGAGGTGGATTAAAGGGATTACTGTTGCCAAATGGATCATTCATTCCATTAAACCTTTGCGCTTCTGCGGCAGAAGGCCCTAAATATTTAGCACCACCAAATCCTAAGATTGGAACGAAGATGAAAGATAATAAGACCAAGCCTACGGTAAAGCCTTCATCTTTACCAAAACTTTTACTCAACAGGTTCATTAGCCATATTCCAAAAATTGGAGCAGTACAAGGGATTAACAACCAAAGGATCCAAATGGTTGGTTTACCTACAATCTCAATCAGCACAATTGAATTGTAGATTGGAATCAGTGAAGCCCAACCGGGTTTCCCTGCTTTAACAAAAATTTTCCACATGCCGATGATGTTCATCAAAACCAGGAAAAGACCAAATAGCAAGAATGCTACCATGAAACCTCCAAAAATATTAGAGGGAGAGCTGTTATAATCCATAATTTGTTTTTTACAATAAATATAATATTTACAACAAATAAAACAAAAAAGAACAACAATAGGAAAATTAAAACAGCTCCATTTGAAAGAGCCTGGCAATATGATTTTTCAGTTTACCTTTAACTTCATCCAGATCTAAAGCCCTGCCAAGCTCACGTTGCATGGAAGTCACATCCTTGTCATCGATGCCACAAGGAACAATATTTTTGAAGTAATTGAGGTCTGCATTCACATTGAAAGCAAAACCATGCATGGTTACCCAACGGCTACACCTCACTCCCATGGCGCATATTTTACGGGCTTTATCCGTATCAGGTTCTAACCATACTCCAGTAAAACCTGGTGATCGGCCAGCCTCAATTCCATAGTCTTTAAGCGTCAATATGATCGCGTCTTCGAGAGTACGTAAATAAAGATGAATATCTGTAAAGAAATTGTCGAGATCAAGAATAGGATATCCAACGATTTGTCCAGGGCCGTGATAAGTGATGTCGCCACCCCGGTTTATTTTATAATAAGTAGCGTTTTTATCTTTTAAACCCTTCTCATCCAGTAATAAATTTTCCGGGTGACCACTTTTCCCCAGTGTATACACATGCGGGTGTTCTACAAAAACCAGGTAATTCGGTGTCTCCAGTTGCGTATTATTATTCCTGTTATCGGTTTTAATCGCAATCGTCTCATTAAAAATCCGCTCTTGCTTTTCCCAGGCTTCCTGATAATCAGTCAGTCCCCAATCTATGAATTGTACTTTCTTATTCATCTTTTGAAAATTAAGCGACTACATAGCCCAGCATATAGCCATCAACCGTTTTAAAATAGTTGACGGTTAGTTCTTTCATTCCTTCTGGAAGTGTAACCAATGCATTCAGACTACCTTCATTTTTTAATTTGAAAGGCTTGATGTAAATGTCCTGCTTAAACTCAAGACCTTTTCTACCATTCCATTTATAGATGGCTTCTTTAGCGCACCAGCATACATATAGTCCATTGATGTTATCCCCAATTTGCTTCTGAGCCAATTCAATATCAGATAGAAATTTATGCCTGATCCCTTTGATCTTATGTTTGATCAATTCAATATCTACACCAACTTTTCTGTTTTTACCTATAATTACTGCTGCATAATCATAAGAATGACTCAGCGAAATATGGTAATCAAGGTTTGGCAAAAAGGGCTTCCCATGCTCATCCATCTGACAATCAATATACTCAGAAGTATTCAGCATGGTTCTCAGCAATACGCGGGTACTCAACCAGTGCAGCAGGCGTTTCCCGTTGCTTAAAGAGGAAATAAAATCCAGCTCATGCTGTTTCAATTGTAGGCCGGAAAGCAGCTGCTCTTCGGTCTCTTCGATTTTCCACACGGCAAGTATGGTATTCTCGTCAATATTTTTATTAAAAACTACGGGCATCTCTATTTTAGAAAACTATGCAAAAGTATCTTAAATTAATCATAATTTAGCCCAATACTTGATAAAATGATACTTTCCGACAAACGAATTCTCGAAGAAATTGAGAAGGGTACCATCATAATTGAACCTTTTAAGCCCGAATGTCTGGGTACAAACTCTTACGACGTACATTTAGGCAAATACCTGGCTACTTATACAGATAGAGTGCTGGATGCAAAAGCGCACAATAAAATTGAAAATTTTGAAATTCCGAAAGATGGATTTGTGCTCCAACCAGGTACACTTTACCTCGGAGTCACACTAGAATATACAGAAACACATGCCCATGTTCCATTCCTGGAGGGCAAATCCAGTACAGGCCGTTTAGGTATCGACATCCATGCTACCGCAGGAAAAGGTGACGTTGGTTTCTGCAATACCTGGACACTGGAGATTTCCTGCGCCCAACCGGTAAGAATTTATGCAGGAATGCCAATTGGTCAATTGATCTATTTTGGTGTAGATGGGGAAATTGAAACGATGTACAATAGTAAAGGAGATGCAAAATATAACAATAAGACCACTAAACCAGTGGAGAGCATGATGTGGAAAAACGAGTTCTAAGCCCTTAGTTTACTTTCTTTTAAATTTACTTTAAGCCTCAATATTTGTATATTGAGGCTTTATTGTTTGTTTATGCTGATAATTATGAAACGTAAATTGCTTTATCCTCTTTTGTTAATTACCAGCGTCTTTTTCGCTTTTGTCTCAGGAGTACTAACTGATGATAATTTTGAATCACTCCTCCAAAGAATGAAGGATTTCAATGAAAAGTATCCTCAGGAGAAAGTCCACCTTCATCTGGACAAGCCTTATTACGCCATAGGGGATAACATTTGGTTCAAAGCCTACCTCTACAACAGCACAACTCAGGAGCCCTCCGACATCAGTAAAATATTATATGTAGAACTCATCAATGAAAGGGACTCTGTAAAACAACAGTTAAAGTTGCCGGTTATGGGGGGGGCCACCTGGGGTAATTTTAGCCTTCCAGATACCTTAACAGAGGGGAATTACAGAATACGTGCCTACACCCAGTGGATGAGAAATACGGGTCCGGAATTCTTCTTCGACAAGACCATTAAGATAGGTTATTCCTGGACCAACCAGGTATTTACCAATACACAGTACCACTACAGTAAAGAAGGCAACCGAGAAAAGATTGCAGCGAACATTACCTTCAAGGATAAACAAGGAAAACCTTATGCGGGAAATGAGGTCAGATATGAGGTCCAAGTGGATACCAAAAGTTTACTTAAAGGTAAAGCGACCACGAACAATGAAGGAGAAATTTCACTTGATTTCATAAACAACTTACCTGACATTAGTAAAACGGGAAGAATTATTGCTACGATTGCATTACCCGAAGACAGGAAAGTAACCCGTGAAATTCCGATCAAAGCAACTTCAAGATCTGTTGATGTTCAATTTTTTCCAGAAAGCGGGAACCTGATAGAAGGCTTGCCGACTAAAATTGGGGTAAAAGCAGTGAATTCTTCCGGTCTCGGGGAAAACATCAGCGGTATTATCCTTGATCCGAATGGAACAGAAATCAACAGATTTGGGACTAAATATCTGGGCATGGGGAACTTCATCATTAATCCGCAAAGCAATTCCAGGTATCTGGCAAAAGTTAAATTTGCAGATGGCTCTGAAAAAGAAATTCCGCTCCCAATTACACAAAACTCAGGGTATAACCTAACTGTAATCAATACTGATCAGGAGAAACTAACAGTTAAGATCATACGGAGTGAAAACTTAACAGGGCCTGTAAAACTAAGACTCGTTGGACAAAACAATGGAAATGTACTGTTTAGTCCCGAAGTCACAATTACAGAGCAGCTCTCGATCGTGAACATACCAAGAAAACAACTCATAGAAGGTATTTTACAACTCACACTCCTTTCTGAAAGTAATCAACCTATTGCCGAACGACTTGTTTTTATTTACAATCCTGCAGATCGTGCAACAGTACAGCTCAGCACCGAAAAAACAGTGTATGCAAAAAGAGAGAAAGTAGCCATCCAACTCAACAGTACATTCAATGGAAATCCGGCAGCCGGGATGTTCTCGGTTTCCGTCACCAATAATAATGCGGTAAAACCGGAACCTGAAACAGAAAGTAATATCCTCAGTAACCTATTACTCACTTCAGACTTGATCGGCTATATTGAAAAACCCAATTATTATTTTATAGAAGAAGGTCCAGAAGTTGCCATAAACATGGATAACCTGATGCTAACTCAAGGTTGGCGCAGGATATCATGGAAAAATATCATCAATAATACTCCACCAATCATCCGGTTCAAACCTGAAAAAACATTAGGCTTTAGCGGTGTAGTCACCAATTATTCAGGAAAGCCTTCCCCTAATAGTAAAGTGACACTGCTTTCTACTGCAGCGGGCTTTTTCTCATTGGATACTCTAACAGATGCTCAGGGAAGGTTTAACTTCGACAATCTGATTTTTGCGGATGATCCTAAATTCATCATACAAGCCCGAACCGAAAAGGGAAAAAACAGACTGGATATCAAAATGGATGTTGTACCCGGACAGGTGGTGACCAGAAGTAAAAATACGGGCGACATAGAGATCAATGTCAATGAGGCATTGTCTGCTTATCTGAAACAAAGCAATAACTATTTCGACGATCAGAGTAAACGTGGTATTTTACAAAAAACACTGCAATTAAAGGAGGTGAAAATTACCCAACAGAAACAACAGGTCAACAAAAATTCTCAGAACCTAAATGGAGCAGGCAGAGCTGATGCAGTTATTACTGCAGAGCAACTGATGACATGCCAACAGCTTTCTATGTGTTTGCAGGGCCGTGTTGCAGGTTTAATCGTGATGAATGGGAAGGCTTATCTGACAAGAAATGCTGGAAGAATTCCGATGTCGATCGTATTGGATGGCATGCGTTTGGATGATTTCAATCTGGATGACATTAATGTATTTGATATTGAGAGCATTGAAGTTCTTAAATCCGTTGGCAACCTAGCCATTTATGGTTCTAATGGTGCCGGAGGTGTATTGGTTATCACGACAAAACGTGGTAATGGTAATTATTCCAGTAGTCCTACGCCAGGGCTAATCATTATTAATCCTAAAGGCTACACCATTCCCAAGGAATTCTATTCCCCTAAATACGATGTTGCAGAGCCCAACCATGCTCCTGATTTTAGATCTACCGTATATTGGGGGCCACAGTTGCTCAGTAATGCACAAGGAAAGGCAAATTTCACGTTCTTTAATACAGATGAACCTGGAACCTACAGAGTCGTTTTAGAAGGGATGGATCTGATGGGACACCTGGCAAGAACTGTTTACACATATGAAGTAAAATAATAGCTATATGAATACGATAAAAGTCACTATAAAAGACCACCTGGCCCTGATTACATTAGACCGCGGAAAGTCTAATGCTTTAAACCGTGAAATGATTACGGAACTGAATGATATGCTGAACAGTATTGCATCAGAGCCCAATATCGCAGGAGTAATCATTACTGGTAAAGAAAACTTTTTTTCTGCCGGACTAGATTTAATTGAACTCTATGGTTATTCGGAAGAAGAGGCCGAATCTTTCTGGCATCTTTTTCTGGACTTTATTGCGAACATTACTGCTTTCCGCAAACCACTGGTTGCCGCAATCAACGGGCATAGTCCCGCAGGAGGATGTGTCATTGCATTGGCTTGCGACTATAGAGTCATGTCGGAAGGAAAAGCAATCATCGGACTAAATGAAGTACCAGTTGGAATTATTGTTCCGCCTAGTATTTTTAGCTTATATTCTTTTTGGATCGGTACTGCTCAAGCCACCAGGAGCTTGCTGGAAGGAAAATTGTTCAGTCCGGATGAAGCCCTTAACATCGGCCTGGTAGATGAGCTGGTCAACCCGGCAAGTATCCTGACCGCAGCAGAACGCAAGATCAGAAAATACATGGCTATGGAAAGGAACACCTGGGAACAAAGTAAGCTAAACATTAGAAAAGATCTGATTGCAGCAAGCCGTGCCAACCAAACGGAGGCACTCGCCATTATGTTAAAGCAATGGTGGGCACCAACTACCAGAAATATTTTGAAAACTATCATTGACAACCTTCAAAAAAAATAGCTCATGTACAATCAACCCATGTTAAGAGATGATGCCTTAAAAGGAAAAACGATCGTCATCACTGGTGGTGGAACTGGCCTTGGCAAGGCCATGGGTACCTACTTTCTGAAATTAGGTGCCAATCTGGTCATCACCAGCAGAAAAGTCGATGTACTGGAAAAGACAGCCAGGGAAATGGAAAAAGAAACCGGGGGTAAAGTCCTGGCAGTAGCTTGTGATGTCCGCGAATATGAACAGGTAGAAAATGTACTTGCCGAAACACTGAAAACCTTTGGCCGCGTAGATGCTTTGCTCAACAATGCAGCAGGGAATTTTATCTCACCAACTGAGCGTCTTTCAGCGAATGCATTTTCTACAGTAATTGACATTGTACTCAAAGGCTCTGTGAACTGTACGCTTGCCTTTGGTAAACACTGGATCAAGGAAAAGCAAGCTGCAAGCGTGTTAAATATCGTTACCACTTACGCCTTTACCGGTTCTGCTTATGTGGTTCCATCCGCTTGTGCAAAAGGTGGTGTTTTGGCGATGACCCGTTCATTGGCGGTAGAATGGGGTAAATATGGCATTCGAACCAATGCCATTGCCCCGGGACCATTTCCTACAAAAGGAGCCTGGGATCGCCTATTACCTGGAGACCTGGCTGAAAAATTTGATTTTAAAAACAGGGTACCATTAAAACGTGTAGGAGAACATCAGGAACTGGCTAATCTCGCCGCTTTTTTAATCAGTGATTTCGCCGGTTATATCAATGGAGAAGTCATCAGTATTGATGGAGGCGAATGGTTGCAGGGTGCCGGTCAGTTTAATGGTCTTGAAGCCATCCCCGATGAGATGTGGGATATGTTTGCTCAAATGACAAAATCAGCTAAAGGAAGTTAGTCTTTTAGCTTCAAAAAGATAATTTCTAAACAAATTACCATCTGATTAAAGCACTAGCCCAGGTAAAACCTGATCCAAAGGCGGCCAGGCATACCAGGTCGCCTTCTTTTATTTTCCCCGCTTCCCAGGCTTCACATAAAGCAATCGGCACCGAGGCCGCGGTGGTATTCCCATATTTTTGAATGTTATTGAATACTTTATCATCGCTCAGTCCAAGTAATTGCTGAACGTATTGACTGATTCTCAAATTCGCCTGGTGCGGAATCAACATATCCAGATCTGCCGGGCTTAAATGATTTGCTTCCAAAGCCTCTTTAATTACCTCCGGGAATTTTACCACAGCTTTTTTAAAAACTGCAGGACCATCCATATAAGCTAAGGCAGCGCCGCTTTCCAGCTGTTCGGTAGTCATAAATAAACCACCTAATTCCTGATCTGGGTATCCAGGTTTATCCTTCAACCATTTATTGGCACTGGCGCCCGGATAATACATGGCCAAAATTTCTGCATCTGCACCATCACTATGTAAATGGGTACTCATGATGCCTTGTCCTTCTTTTGTGGAAGGCTGTAATACCACAGCTCCAGCCCCATCCCCAAAAATGACAGAGACATTTCTGCTACGTGTCTCAAAATCCATTGCAAAGGAATGTTTTTCACTACCCACCACAAGAATATTCTTATACATCCCCGTTTTAATAAACTGATCTGCAATTGAAAGCGCATAAACAAATCCGGAACATTGATTTCGAACATCTAAGGCTCCAATCTCTTTCATTTTCATTTCACGTTGTAGTAAAACCCCACAACCTGGGAAATAATAATCCGGACTTAAAGTAGCGAAGATGACAAAATCGATGTCTTGTGCAGTAGTTTTCGCACGTTCAATCGCAATTTTTGCGGCCTCAACTCCCATAGTCGTGGTCGTTTCCTCTAGTCGGTCTGCAAATCTGCGTTCTTTTATTCCCGTTCTTTCCTGTATCCAGGCATCATTTGTATCCATAAAACGGGACAAATCATCATTGGTATAAACATTCTTAGGCACATAATAACCTATTCCGGCGATTTTTGAACGATGCATCATATTTGGATTTAATACAAATTTTAAGCAAAATAAACTTTAACTACAACATTATTTTGAAATTAGCTTATTTTTGTAAGATGTCAACAGAAACAAAAGAAGAAACCTTTACATTAGAAGAGATCCTAACCTCCTTAAAAACCGTGCATCGGTTAATCCTTTGGAATGATGATATAAACACCTTTGATCATGTCATTTATTGTATGATGAAATATCTGGATTATTCAGAAAATCAAGCAGAGAAAATTGCTTATGAAGTCCACAATAAAGGGAAATGTGCCGTATTGGAAGGCTCTTTTACAGAAATGGAAGTTTACCGTAAAATCTTACAACAAGAAGGTTTAACCGTTACTGTTGACTAAACCTCCCTTATTCCTATTCTTAATTCAAATCTGGTCCTTTTTATTGGAGCTCTTGAATGATTTTGCACAGCTCTTCCTGTGTACTTTGAGTTTTATCTTTAGCATACCAACCATGAAGTTGCTCTGCAATCAGCATCATGTCTGTACTTTCTTTCTTCCATTGCAATAATAAAGACTGTAAAACTTTCGGCCTGGGCCCCCATTGGCAGATCACATGTCCAGCCTCATCCAATATCAGTAATACTGGAATTGCACGACCACCATTTGTTAAATGAGCATCAATGAGTGGTAAATTTTTATCCCTTAGCACAAATTTAAGACTTATATGTTCCGGATTAACTAACGAAATTTTATTAAAAACCGGAACAATCTGCGCCGCATCACCACACCATCCTTCAGAAATTACCAGAAAACGATATTGATTTTTCAGGTCTTGCGTAGCTTTCAGCAGCTCAGAATTTAACGTTACGGTTTTATCTACCCTGTTCATTCTCTGCACATTCATCTTCGTATAATGCAACATCGCCTCGCTATGATCTACGCCTGTTGTTTTGCCTTCTTGTAGCAACTTATTCACCAATTCCCGGTATTCAGCATAGCTGATTCCCTCGTTATCAAAAATATTACTGTAATTCATCCTGTTTTAGCTGTAATAAAATAGTTACGACTCCCTTTTTAAACTTCCGCCTCTTTTCTTTGTCCATCCTAAACAAAACCAAAACTAAGAGAGAAAGTTCCGATGAAGAATCCGTTACACAAAGTACTATTTTTAACCTTTACCATTTGTATTACAACTGTAAAACTTAATGCCCAATCTACCGGAGAGGGTAAAATTTCTGCAAAAGTGGTCGATGCAAAGACCAATGAAACCATTCCATTTGCAACAGCCGTTATCCTAAACCGAAAAACCAAAGCACTGGTTAAAGGTGCTCAAACTGACATCAACGGAAATCTGTCTCTGGTAGCCCTGCCCAAAGGTGTATATACTTTTAAACTGAGCTATGTAGGCTATCAAACCATGGTACGCGATTCCATCTCCATCAATAATACCATCAAAGACATCAACCTGGGTACCATCAAAATGAATACTGCTAAAGGGACTGCTTTGAATGAGGTTACCATTACTGCCCCAAAAAGTACCATACAGTTGGGCGTAGATAAAAAAGTATTCTCTGTAGACCAAAGTCTCGTAAGTGAAGGTGGTTCTGCTGCTGATCTTTTGCAAAATGTTCCATCTGTGACTTCTGATATAGATGGAAATGTGAGTCTAAGAGGCTCTACAGGTGTTAAAGTGCTGATTGATGGAAAACCATCACTGATTGCAGGAGGGAATGTTGCCCAAATCCTGCAATCTATTCCGGCAAGTTCTATTGAAAGTGTAGAGTTGATTACCAACCCATCTGCGAAATATGATGCAGAAGGACAGTCAGGGATCATTAATATTGTATTAAAGAAAAACAAGAAACTAGGATTAAACGGAAATCTGGCACTAACCGCCGGAAACCGGGACAATTACAATGCAAGTACCAGTCTAAGTTTTCAAAACAGTAAAGTAAACCTTTACGGAAACTATAGCTACCGTTATGGCAACCGAAATGGTGGCGGTTATAATAACATCAGCTACCTGAACTCGACTTTCCCCACAGCTTATGCGAATCAGAATACCATTTCAAATTCCTTAGATAAAGGACACAATGCAAAAGCGGGAATAGACTATTACCTAAGCGACAAAGATGTAGTTAGCTTCTCTGCAGGCTTTAATCTGAGGGATAACGATAGAAGCGAATTCTTAACGATAGATCAGTTAAACCAGCTATATCAACCATTAGAATTGAGCAGAAGAACAAATACTAACCTTGGATCGGGTGGTAGTTACGACCTGAATCTTGATTATAGTCATAAATTCAAAAAACCAAGAGAAGAACTCACATTCAATGGGAGTTTTTCTGAAGGAACCAACGACAATTTACAACTATACAATACCGAGATTTACAACCTCAATGGTACCCCGGTAACTCAGCTTCCTGAGCTGATTCGTAACGACGCAAGTGGTATCAACAGGAATTATAACATACAAACTGATTATACCCTACCAGTTGGTAAATCAGGAAAACTGGAAGCAGGATACCGTAGCCAGATACGTATTTCAGAGAACAGTACTTTCTCTGAAAGATTCAATAATTATGATGGAGAATATCGTCCTAATCTTGATTTAACCAATGATTTCAACAGCAAAGATCAGGTACATGCGATTTATGCCAATTATCAGAACCAGGTGAAAAACTTCGGGTACCAGGTTGGCCTAAGAGCAGAAGACGCAACACTAGATACCCGTTTAGGTGTATTTAGCAAAGCCGGACAGCTGAGTTACATCCCTGGAAAAGTAGCCTATACCCGATTGTATCCTAGTGTCTTCTTAACACAGAAACTAGCAAAAGAACAACAAGTACAGCTAAGTTATAGCAGAAGAGTAAACAGACCGAGGGGCTGGGATACCAACCCATTTCTGGATGTTTCCGACCCTCTAAACTACCGTCAGGGGAATCCAAACTTAAAACCAGAGGACGTCCATGCTTTCGAATTGAGTTACAGTAAATTCTGGCCAAAAATCACCTTCATTTCTACTGCTTACATGCGTCAGACAAATGATGTGATTCAAAGAATCAGGACAGAGCCAGACCAAAACGGGATTACCATCACTACCCCTGAAAACTTAACTAAAGAACTGTCTAGTGGATTAGAGTTAATTGGGCGTTTTGATGTCTTTAAAGCCTGGAACTTTACCGCCAATGCCAATTTATACCAAAGTAAAATCAATGGTGTTCCTGCATTCGGAATTGTAGAAAACTCTGGATTTACCTGGAATGCGAACTTAACAAATAACTTTGTACTGCCTTACGGTATTACATTACAGGTAAAAGGAGATTACCGTGCGCGTCAGGTAATGGCACAAGGAACAAGAAATGCGATGTATGGTGTAGATGCTGGTGCTAAATACGACTTCAAAAATAAAAAGGCTTCTTTAAGTCTTAATATTAGAGACCTTTTCAATACCCGTGCATGGAGCATGACCACCAGCACTGCGAATTCTATGATTGATTTCAAACGCTATATGCAAGGTACAATGGGTAACCTCACCTTCTCATACCGATTTGGAAAAACAGATTTCAAGTCTAAGAAAACCAAAAGACCAGACCAATCTGAAATGCGTTCCGATGAAGAGTCATTTTAAGTATATTTGCGTCCATGGAAGAAAACAATCCCTGGACCACTCTGGAAAGCCGCAAGGTCTATGAAAATAACTGGATCGGATTAACAGAACACCAGGTGCTCAATCCATCGGGAGGCAAAGGCATATATGGCGAAGTACATTTTAAAAACTACGCCATTGGAATCCTTCCTTTAGACGATGAATTGAACACCTGGCTTATTGGACAATATCGCTTTCCGATCAAAGCCTATAGCTGGGAAATTCCAGAGGGCGGAGGCGCACTGGATTCAAATCCTCTAGACAGTGCAAAGCGCGAATTGGCAGAAGAAACCGGCATCATTGCAACACAGTGGGAGGAAATTCAAAGAATGCATTTATCCAATTCTGTAAGTGACGAATTGGCCATCATTTATATTGCCCGTGGTCTGACTATGGGAGAGGCCGAACCAGAAGAAACAGAACAACTCCAGCTCCGTAAGCTCCCCTTCGAAACTGCCTACCAAATGGTATTAAGTGGAGAAATCACCGATAGCATGAGCGTTGCTGCCATTCTAAAAACCAAAATACTACTCATGGAAACTGTTATTTAACGATACATCTACCCCTTTATGAATAAATTCTTAGGATATATTTTTAGTCCCATTTTTTATATAATATTTTTACTGTGCTTATTGATTTTTCAGCCGATACAATGGATTTGTTATCATTGTTTTGGCTATAAAGCACATAAGGCATCCGTAGATGCACTGAATTTCTGCCTCACCTACTGCGATTTGCTCTTAGGTTCATCCATTACCTTTATCAATACACAGGAATTGCCTACAGACCGTCCTATTATCTTTATTGCAAATCACCAAAGTATGTATGACATTCCAGGTCTGATCTGGTTTTTAAGAAAATACCATGTCAAGTTCATCTCTAAAATTGAACTGACCAAGGGTATCCCTTCTATTTCTTTCAATCTTAAATATGGTGGAGGTGCCAATATCAACCGCAAAGACAGCAAGCAAGCCGTTGGAGAAATCATAAAAATGGGCCAACGTATGAAGGAAAATAACTGGTCGGCAATGATTTTCCCTGAAGGTACACGTTCAAAAGATGGCGTACTGAAACCCTTTCATGTGGGTGGAATTGCAACCTTACTTAAAAAAGTTCCAGACGCATTAATTGTGCCTATTGCAATTGAAAACTCATGGAAACTGGTACAGTATGGTAGCTACCCATTAAGTTTTGGGGAAAAGATCCGCTGGACGGTATTATCACCTATTGAGACTGCAGGGAAGCATCCTGAAGCACTAACTCAGGAGGCAGAAAAGGCCATTCGCCATAAACTGGGTCAATAGCCTTTTCTTATTTTAAATGTTCTTATTGTCGATTCGTCTAAAAAATTCATCGCGATAAGTATCCCCAATAGGAATCACCTTACCGAAAATGGTAATCCTGCTACGTTCAATGCTTTCAATCTTATCCAGGGAAATGATATAAGATTTATGTACCCTGATAAACTGATTACTAGGTAGTGTTTCCTCCATTTTTTTCATATTCTGCAAAGTAATCACCCTTTCCGACTTCGTATAGATGGAGATATAATCTTTTAAACCTTCTATATAAAGGATATCATCCAATTGAATCTTTTGAATTTTATGCTCCGTCTTTACAAAGATAAAATCCTGAACCGGATGGGCATTGGGAGTAGCAGTCACAACAGGCGCAGGCACTGGTACCGGAGCTGATTGTTCCACGTTCTTCTGTTGTTGATTGTGTACTTTCTCTACGGCTTTATAAAACCGATCAAAGGCAATCGGCTTCAATAGATAATCAGAAACATTCAGGTCGTAACTTTCTAAAGCATATTGAGAGTAAGCGGTAGTCAGAATATAGTTAGATTTTCCATTCGCAATTTTCAGAAACTGAATCCCTGTTAATTCCGGCATTTGAATGTCCAGAAAGACCAGGTCAATCCCTCCTGCCTGGACCATTTGTAAGGCTTCAATTGCATTTTCTGTTCTTTTGACCAATTCTAAGAATGGTACTTTTGACACATAATCTTCTATAATATCAAGAGCCAATGGTTCATCATCGACCGCAATACATTTTAACTTTGTCATAAATCTAGCATTAATTCACTCGTGTAATGTGTAGCCGAATTTACAATATTTAATTTATATCTATCAGGATATAACAATTGTAACCTTCGTTCTACGTTGTTCAGGCCTACGCCTCCTACCTCATCTTTATTGTGTTGGTTTTTCCTATTGGTGATACTAAAATGTAAGATCTTCTGATTGGCAATCACATTGATCTTAATCGGGTCTTTTGGATCATTTGCCACTCCGTGCTTAAAGGCATTCTCCACGAAGGAAATTAAGATGAGCGGGACAATCTTCTGATCATCAATTTCACCATTCAATTGGAACTGTACTGAGGCTCCTTCTCTGAATCTTAGTTTCTGTAACTCAATATAGCTATGCAGGTATTCAATTTCTTTACTGAGGGAAACCCAACTGTCGTTACTTTCATAAATCATATAACGCATGATTTCCGAAAGCTTCAAAATAGCATCAGCAGTTTTATCTGATTTTTGATAGGCCAGGGAATAAATATTATTGAGAGAATTGAATAAAAAATGAGGGTTCAATTGTGACTTTAAAAATTGAAGTTCCATCTCCTTTTTTTCTGACTCCAAATCCCTTTGAATCCTTTCATTGCCAAACCAATCAATTCCGAATTTAAGTAAAGCAGACACCACAACAAAGAAACCTGAGGTGAAAACAGCTGCTAACGCATATTTACCAAGTGTCACAAATTCCCTGGTGCCATGATCATTTACTAATAAAATGATATCCGAATTTAAACTCGCCAATACCGTTTTAATCGCACTCATCACTACAATTAGCAATAGAATTGCCCCCATGTACAGACCATATTTGTTCTGTTCTTTAACCAGTAAGGGAATTAATAAAGTATAATTGATATAAAAGATAGAAATATTAATCAGGCCAGAATACCCAAAATTAACGGCAATCTTATAAATCGTTTGGGATTCTTTAGAGAAAAGAATACTCAAAACGACAAGGAACAAGATAAACGACCAAAAAATTAGGTGTACAATAAGAGGGCCTTTGTTTTTCATTGAAATATATTTGTTAGCTAAAGTATAAAAACAGCTTCATTTCCTACTATTGAATCTCCACAAGCCATTACTTATAGGTCTAAAGTAAATTTTTCCCTCTGTTTAAAGCATTGGCTTTCGACGAACAGGCATTTTTTTTCTACCAAATCGGCAAAAGGGACAATCAATCACAAAACTATACGAAATAGGCGTTTATCTAGGATAATATGTGCTTGGTCTAAAAGATTTTAGCAGTATTTTAAATTTTATTCTATTTGTTTCATCAAAACGAAACGATTATGAAAACTGCATCTATAAATACAAACATCATGAAAAGATTAGCAAATGTATCACCTTTCTTATTGTTATTGGTACCAGTATTCATGATGATGGTGTTGACCATTGCAACCAGCATCAGTCATGCACAAGATGAAGAAATAGCTGCTAAAGCTAGTACTTCCGTAAAAGAAATTGCACAGGTAAGCAGCATTTCTTTTAAATAAAGAAATTCAAACTCATTCCTAATGATCGGCTACTTCATAGCCATAAGAAAGGGAAAAATATAGTTTTTAGTTTAGTTAATAGTCAGAAAAGGGAGGTCTAGTACCACCCTTTTCATGTTTTAGTACCGTCTCCGAATCGCCGGAGACAGATGTAATAATTTAGCGAAAAATCTACAAGCCATTATCTTTTACTGTAAATTCAGCTATTCATCAGGACAACAACAACAACAATATATACATGAAAAAACTGACATTGACCGTGCTGGCTATCAGCTGGAGTATTTCTCTGTTTGCACAGGAAAAATTAGATCTTCCAGCAATACAGAAAATCCGCAAGGAAGGCCTTGAAAATTCAAAGGTGATGGACATTGCCTTTCAGATCACAGATGTTGCAGGCCCCAGGTTATCAAACTCACCTGGACTCAAACGCGCACAAGACTGGGCAGTGCAGCAATTTACCTCATGGGGACTAAAAAATGTTCACCTGGAAGCTTGGGGTACATTCGGGAAAGGCTGGCAAATTGATAAATATTATGCTGCTACCACCCTACCCTATTACCACGCCATCATCGGAGCTCCTAAAGCCTGGACACCTGGAACTAAGGGACCAATCAAATCAGAAGTTATTTTGATCAAAGCAGATACCATTACTGACCTTGCTCCATATAAAGGTAAACTCGCTGGAAAGATCGTTTTGTTTGATCAGATTACCTTACAACCTTTATCACCTTCTTACAAGCCGGATGTTGTCCGCTATACAGATTCTACTTTAAACAAAATGGCGGAAGCTGGCCCGCAAACTCCAGGACAGCGTGCTCCGCGAGCAGGCGCCGCCAACAACATGATGGCTCAAATGATGAAAATGAGAGCCACTCGTGCCGCGATGGCTGACTTTATGAAAAACGAACAAGTAGGTATGATTCTTTCTTATGCAAGAGGCAGCTACGGCACATTCTTCACCAGTAATGGTGCTTCCTACGCTCTGGATGCTCCAGCAGTTTCACCGGAACTGGAAATATCTTCTGAAGATTACCTGCACATCCTACGCTTATTACGCGCCGGACAAAAAGTAGAAATAGAAGCAGATATCAAAACCTCTTTTTATGATCAGGATCCACAGGGTTATAATGTCATTGCTGAAATTCCAGGCACGGACCGAAAACTAAAAGAAGAAATAGTAATGATAGGTGGACATTATGATTCCTGGCATTCGGCTACCGGCGCTACAGATAACGCTGCCGGTGCAGCAGTAATGATGGAAGCAATGCGTATTTTAAAAACCATCAATTTCAAGCCTAAACGTACCATTAGAATCGCCCTTTGGAGTGCAGAAGAACAGGGGCTATATGGCTCAAGAGGTTATGTAGCAAAACATTTCGGTGATCCAAAAACCATGGAGCTGACTAAAGACCAGAATAAAATCAGTGCATACTATAACCTGGACAATGGCACGGGTGCCATCAGAGGGATTTATGCGCAAGGAAATACTGCCGCCGCACCTATTTTCAAAGAATGGTTGAGTCCTTTTCAAGATCTAAATGCGAGCACAGTGACATTGAGCAATACAGGAGGTACCGATCACCTTGCTTTTGATGCTTTGGGCATTCCAGGATTTCAGTTTATTCAGGATCCTATGGATTATAATACCCGCACACACCACAGCAATCAGGATACTTTTGATCGTTTAGCCGAAGAAGATCTAAAAAGGGCAGCTACCATTGTAGCCTCATTCGTATATCATACTTCCGAACGTAAGGAGCAAATTCCAAGAAAGGAATTACCTAAAGTCCCAGAAGCAGCAAAAAATTAAATCAGTTAGATGTACAAAAACCTCCACTACGGAGGTTTTTCTTTTTGAAATAAAAATAAATAGCTACAAACATTTTGAAAACTAAGATATTAGTTTTAAGTTTATACTAAGGTTTTAGTTATAGTGAATACTGACGAGTAGACATGGTCCTAAAACCCATTAAAACCGGTAAAAAAAAAACATGATGGAGATTAAAGATTTAACAAAAGCAGAAGAACAAATCATGCAAATTCTGTGGCAGATTGAAAAAGGTTTCGTGAAAGAAGTAATGGACTTTTTGCCCGAACCAAAGCCCGCTTATAATACTGTTTCTACAATCATAAGAATTCTGGAAGTGAAAGGGTTTATTGGACATGAAGCCTTCGGAAAATCCCACCAGTATTTCCCACTGATTAGCAGAGAAGATTATAAACGCCATGCAACAGAAAAGCTGTTGGGAAACTACTTTGAAAATTCTGTAGAAAGTATGTTCTCTTTCTTTGTAAAGGAAGAAAAACTTGACTTAAGTGATGTGGATGAAATTCTAAAAATGATTAACAAAATTAAAAACAGACCGAGATGAGTTGGGCCCATTATATCCTGCAAGCCAATATCTATTTAGTGGTATTCTATGGCTTTTATAAACTGTTTCTGGCAAATGAAACCTACTTTACCATGAACCGGATTTATCTGGTCATGTCTGGAATCTTATCATTGGCTATCCCCTTTCTGAGATTCGAGTGGTTTACAAAGCAACCGGTAACCCAGCCCATTTATGCTGGGGTGGATCAGCTCCAGGACTTCGTCACATTGGTAAGCATGGCTCCCGAAGCTCAGGAAAGATTCAGCACTGGAAGTTTGCTCGTGATCGTTTATTTAGCAGGTATAATGATTTGTAGCTTACTATTTCTCTACAAACTGATCATGGTATCCAAACTATTGAAGCGCAATACCATCGGAAATGCATATTCTTTTTTCAGTAGGAAAAGAATAGATCCAAGCCTTCCTGAGATTGACACCATAGATAAGCATGAAGAGATTCACATTCGTCAGTTGCACAGTATGGATATCTTGTTTTTTGAATTGTTGAGCATTTTTACCTGGTTTAACCCCGTCATTTACGGTTACAAATCTTCCATCAAAAACACCCATGAATACCTGGCAGATGAGGAAGCTGCTAAATTCCAGGGAGACAAGGAGCAATATGTCCTGTTATTGTTGAGCAGATCCTTTAAAATTGCACCTAACAGTCTCACAAATACTTTCTTTAACAGATCACTGATAAAAAAAAGAATATTTATGCTACACAAACAAAGATCAACCAAAACTGCCATACTAAAATACGGCCTTTTTATTCCTCTTTTTGCCATCACGCTGATGCTATCTGCTGCCACTATCCGCAGTAATGAAGCTATCATTGCAGTAACAGAAGAGATCCCACTAAACGAACCTCTGGCAATTGTAAAAGAAGTCATACATCTGCCCTTAAAAAATGAACTGAATACAAAAGTAAAGCCTGCTCAAACAATTGACCCCAAACACCCCCGATGGATTAAATTCTATGAGTTTGCCAGAAAAAACCTTCGATATCCTACGGAAGCAGCAGAAAAGGGCATCCAGGGTTATAGTCAGGTAAAATTTAATCTGAAGAACGGGCAGGTCAACAACTTCAATATCCTGAATAAACTTGGCGAGGGCTTTGAAGACGAAATCCTAAAAATCCTGACTACCTATCAAAGTTTTAGTCCTGCCCAGAATGGCAATTATACTTTAGCTGTATTGTTTAAAATATCTGGAAACAACAGCCCAATAAAAAACCCTAAATTGACTGTTCTAAAAGGCTATCAACCTCTAAATACAATCACTTTGATGACCTTTGCAGCTAAAATGCCGCAAAATCAAGCAACCAGCCTTAACGGGGTCGTAATTGACCCGAATGACAACAAAGTTTATGATTTTGTTTCTGTGAACTCAGCACCAACATTCCCTGGAGGTATGGCCAATTTTTATAAATATTTAAGGTCAACCGTCAAATACCCTAAGGAAGCTCAGGAAAAGAATGTGCAAGGCAAAGTGTTTCTTTCCTTCGTCGTAGAAAAAGACGGGATGCTCTCTGACATCAAAGTAGAAAAAAAATTAGGAGCCGGAACAGATGAAGAAGCAATCAGAATATTAAAACAATCGCCAAAATGGATTCCTGGTATTCAGAAAAACAAAATTGTACGTGTGAAGCTCCATATTCCAATAAACTTCAGTCTAACTAAATGAACCAGATAAAAAAAACCAATAACTATTAAATTCATTTGTCTTTTAAAACACGAAAGCCCGACTATGATAGCCGGGCTTTCGTGTTTAATATCCTTGTCTCGTTACTTAAAGCTATTAAATAGATTCCTCAGATACAAATTTTGCTGATAAAAAGTCTCTATTCATACGAGCAATATTCTCTAAAGAAATTCCTTTAGGGCATTCCGCTTCACAAGCACCAGTATTGGTACAGTTACCGAAACCTTCGGCATCCATTTGTGCCACCATACTTTGTACCCTGCGATAACGTTCAGGCTGTCCCTGAGGCAATTGCGCTAACTGAGAGATCTTTGCAGAAACAAATAACATCGCAGAAGCATTCTTACAGGTAGCCACACAAGCACCACATCCGATACAAGCAGCTGCTTCGAAAGCCGAATCCGCCTGTACTTTTGGAATAGGAAGGTTGTTTGCATCCTGTGCATTCCCTGTATTCACTGAAATGAAACCTCCAGCTGCAATAACGCGGTCAAATGCAGTACGATCTACCGTTAAATCTTTGATTACCGGAAAAGCTTTCGCTCTCCATGGTTCAACAACGATAGTATCTCCATCTTTAAATGAACGCATGTGCAACTGACAAGTTGTTACGCCTTCTTTTGGTCCGTGAGGGCGACCGTTGATGTACATAGAGCAGGCACCACAGATACCTTCTCTACAATCGTGATCAAAAACTACCGGCTCATCACCTTTAGAAATCAACTCCTCATTCAACACGTCAAACATTTCTAAGAAAGACATATCAGGAGAAATCTCTGACAACTTATAATCCACCAATTTACCGTTGGTTTTGCTATTCTTCTGACGCCAGATTTTCAGCGTTAAATTCATATTTCCTGTACTCATGATATTGAGATTTTAGTACTTGCTATTTATAACTTCTTTGTGCAACCTTGATGTTTTCGAACTTCAATTCCTCTTTATGCAGATTGAAAGTTACATCTCCTTTGTATTCCCATGCTGAAACATAAGCATAGTTAACATCATCACGAAGTGCTTCACCTTCTTCTGTCTGGTACTCTTCTCTGAAATGACCACCACAAGATTCATTTCTATTCAATGCATCCATACACATCAACTCACCCAATTCGATAAAGTCGGCCACACGACCAGCCTTTTCTAATTCAGGATTGAACTCATTTGCCTCACCTGGAACACGTACATCTGACCAGAAGTCTTTACGCAACTGCTGAATTTCAGCTATTGCTTCCGTCAATCCCTGAGCATTACGGGCCATACCGCATTTATCCCACATGATCTTTCCTAATTTCTTATGGAAGTGATCCACAGATTTAGTTCCCTTAATTGCGAACAACTGATCGATGATGCCTTTTACACTCGCTTCAGCTTCTACAAATGCAGGGTGATCCAATGGAATCGGTTTTGTAGCCAGTTCCTTAGATAAATAAGCACCAATAGTATATGGAATCACAAAGTAACCATCAGCAAGACCTTGCATCAATGCAGAGGCACCTAAACGGTTAGCACCATGATCTGAAAAGTTAGCTTCACCTAAAGCATATAATCCTGGTACAGTAGTCATCAGGTTGTAATCTACCCAAAGTCCACCCATGGTATAGTGAACAGCAGGATAAATACGCATTGGCAACTCATAAGGATCTTCACCGGTGATTTGCTTGTACATATCAAACAGGTTACCATATTTTTCCTTGATCACCTCACGGCCTAAGCGCATGCAGGTTTCTTTATCAGGATTATGGATATTATGTTTATTGGCTTCAATACGACCATAACGTTCTGTATTTGCTTTGAAATCCAGATATACAGCCAATTTAGATTTACCTACACCGTAACCTGCATCACAACGCTCTTTTGCAGCTCGTGAAGCTACGTCACGAGGAACAAGGTTACCGAAAGCAGGGTATCTACGCTCTAAGTAGTAATCTCTTTCTTCTTCTGGAATATCGATAGGAGAACGATCATCACCTTTTTTCTTAGGCACCCAGATTCTTCCATCATTACGCAATGACTCAGACATCAGGGTCAATTTACTTTGGTGATCACCAGAAACAGGGATACAAGTAGGGTGAATCTGCGTGTAACAAGGGTTACCAAAGAATGCACCTTTTTTGTGCGCTTTCCAGGCAGCTGTTACGTTACTACCCATTGCATTTGTAGAAAGATAGAATACGTTACCGTAACCACCGCTACCCAACAATACAGCATGACCGAAATGACGCTCCAGTTCACCAGTGATCAAGTTACGGGCAATAATACCACGTGCTTTACCATCGATAACTACTACTTCCATCATTTCATGGCGGGTAAACATTTCTACCTTACCCATACCAATCTGACGCTCTAAAGCGCTATATGCTCCTAAAAGCAATTGCTGACCAGTTTGACCTGCAGCATAAAATGTTCTTTGAACCTGTGTACCACCAAAAGAACGGTTGTCTAAAAGACCACCATACTCTCTGGCCAAAGGAACACCTTGTGCCACACATTGATCTATAATGTTTGCACTCACTTCTGCTAAACGATAAACGTTTGCTTCACGAGCACGGTAATCACCACCTTTAATGGTATCGTAGAATAAACGGTAAGTACTGTCACCATCATTCTGATAGTTTTTTGCGGCATTGATACCACCCTGAGCAGCGATAGAGTGTGCCCTTCTTGGTGAATCCTGGAAGCAGAAACACTTCACTTTATAGCCCATTTCAGCCAGAGTTGCTGCTGCAGAAGCACCTGCCAGACCCGAACCCACTACAATAATTTCTATGCTTCTTTTATTTGCCGGGTTAACTAATGGCATCGAGGACCTTAATTTGGTCCATTTCTCCATTAAATCGCCTTCCGGTATATTTGCATTTAATTCAGCCATTTTATTTAAGCTTTATATACGTTCAAAAATTATTTAATAAAACCTGCGTAAATTGCAACAGGCATAATCGCAAATAGGATAGAGATGATAATTGAATACCATACACCAAATGCTTTTATTAGTGGCGTGTATTTTTTATGGTTCCATCCTAAAGTCTGGAATGCAGAAGCAAATCCATGTAATAGGTGGTAACAAAGAGAAGCCATTGCCAACACGTATAAGATCACAACCCATGGAGTTTGAAATCTTGCTACCATTACCGCAAAAAGGTTTTCATGTCCAACCGCATCTACTGTAGGAATTCCTGTAAAACGAGAAACTACCCAGAAATCAGATAAATGCACGATCAGGAAGATTAAAAGGATAGTTCCCAATAAACCCATTGATCTTGAATACCATTTACTGTTTGCTGCGCCATCAACTACCGCATACTTTACCGGACGTGCAGCCTGGTTTTGGAATACCAAACGTAAACCCTGGATAATGTGTGCTAATAATCCAGCCATCAATACGACTTCCATCGCTCTGATAAACCAGTTGGTGGCCATGAAATGTGCCCCTAGATTGAAGGTTAAGCCACCGTCATTCACAAAGATCAAAGCATTGATAAAGCAGTGAACCGCGAGAAATGAAATAAGAAACAGGCCGGTGATACCCATTATTAGTTTTTTTCCTATAGACGAGGAAAAAGCGTTTCCGAAACTAGCCATTTGATTGTATTTTAGTTCTATTCATGCAAAAGTATTTAATAAAAGAATTAATTGGTTAAGGATTGTCATAAAAAAACGACAATCCTTCTATTTAGAAACATTCTAGACTTTATTTCTTAAAAACCCGCTCCATTCCTCCCGAAAGGCACCCCTGCAAGCAAAAAAAAACGGGAAGCAGTTATTACTGCCTCCCGTTTCCGTCAATTATGAAAATCTATTCCTTAGAAAGTGAAGGAATAATTTTGACCATCAGCACCTATACCAGTGATTGTAGTCATTCCGTTTTTCGAAGTAGGTAATGCTGCTTCTACATCTTTCGCAGAGTTTACCGGTTTACCATTTACACCAGTGATCAGCAATCCTTTTGGAATTTCCAAAGAATCGAATAATTTACCTGGCTCAACAGTAGCAACCACTACTCCAGATTTAGCACCTAATTTTGCTTTTAGTGCTGCCGGAGCAGGTGCAAAAGTAGCACCTAATTTACTGATGCTTGCTCCTGTAGCTTTACCAGATGCCGCATTTTTTGGAGTACTTACGCTGCTTTCACCTTTAAGGGTTACGGTAATATCTTTCAAGGCACCATCTCTTAAAATGGTCAGGTTGATTTTATCACCAGGACTCATACGCCCAATTTTTTCCTGCAAATCAGGAGAGTCATAAATTGGCTGACCTTCTACTTTTTTAATGATATCACCTTTTTTGATACCCGCAGCAGCGCCACCACCATTCTCCACTACATCCATTACATATAGACCATTGATCTCATTTACCTTTAGATCTTCCGCAGCGTCTGCATCCAGAGGACGGAAAGAAACTCCAATGTAGCCACGTTTCACCGTACCATATTTTCTGAAATCTTCCAGGATCTTTTTAGCAAGGTTTACAGGAATTGCGAAACCATAACCTTCATTAGTACCGGTTTGAGAAGCAATCGCAGCGTTGATACCAATCAACTCACCATTTGCATTCACCAAAGCACCACCACTGTTTCCAGGGTTAATTGCAGCATCAGTTTGAATGAAAGACTCAATACTGCTGTTCACACGCTGAGGTGCTTTACCAGTTCTGCGATATTCTTCATACTCTTGTTCTGTCAATTGGTTTTGTTGTCTTGCAAGAATACCAATACTTCTGGCTTTTGCACTTACAATACCTGCAGTAACCGTAGTTTGAAGGTCCAACGGGAAACCTACTGCCAATACCCATTCACCAATCTGAACATTATCAGAATTACCCATTTTTACCACTGGTAAACCAGTTTCTTCCACTTTTATCAAGGCAAGATCTGTATTAGGATCAGTACCAATTACCTTCGCTACTACCTTACGGCGATCAGAAAGAATTACTTCAATTTTATCTGCATTTTCTACGACGTGGTTATTGGTTACAATATAACCGTCTGGCGTTAAAATCACACCAGAACCTGAAGCCGCTCTTGGTGCACGCGGCATACTACGGCCACCACGACCAAAGAATTCTTCAAACATATCCATTGGGGAACCTCCTGATTGGTCGGAAGTTTTTCCACCATAAGTTGTCTTAATATGTACCACGCCCGGCGACACTGCCGCTGCTGCCTGTACAAAATCTACCGCGCCCGTAGAAGAAATCTTCGCAGGGTTATTCGCGAAAAGTACGTTTTGCTGTTCAGAAATGGATCTTCCTCCCTGATTACGTTCTAATAATTTATAGCCACCTAGTGCAGCCGCTCCACCCATTAATGCGGCCAATGCTATCAATCCTATTTTTTTCATCTGTCTCCTATTTTTTTGTATGTTTAATTAATTTCATTTCTTCTGATTCTACCAATCTAGCCGGTTGGCGAAAAGCCAGAAGTATTTAATTTATTTTACCTGTTAAGAACTTTTCTTTTTATTGGATTAGTCAAATTTAATACCAGATCAACGATATTTGCATTAGTAACAGTCCTTTAAAACTGTTAAAAAATGTTAAAATAAAAACCACATACCATTATGAAAACCAAGTTCTTCAAGTACCAGGGTGCAGGAAATGACTTTATTTTAATTGACAACCGCGATCTATCCTTCCAATATAAGGATAATAATACGGTTTTAGACCTGTGTAACAGGCGTTTTGGTATCGGAGCGGATGGATTAATGTTATTGCAGGACCATGAAACACGTGATTTCGAAATGCTATACTTCAATGCAGACGGGAAATTGGGTAGTATGTGTGGAAACGGAGGAAGATGCATTGTTGCATTCGCCAAGTACCTGGGCATCATTGATATAGAAACTGAATTTTTGGCAGTAGATGGCCCGCATTATGCCAAAATTTCCGCTGAAGGTGATTGGGTAAATTTACAAATGATCGACATTGATACCATTGAAAAAGATGGAGAGGCCTATATTTTAAATACGGGTTCACCACATTATGTTCAACAGGTGACCGGCTTAAAGGACATGGATGTATTTACTGAAGGAAAAGCGATCCGTAATAATGACACCTATAAAGTGGAGGGAATCAATATCAATTTCGTAGAAAACCAGGGTGATCATTTCTTTGTCCGCACTTTTGAAAGAGGAGTAGAAGATGAAACCTATGCCTGTGGAACAGGAGTTACCGCAGTAGCCTTATCCATGGCACAACATTTAAAACAGGAAGGACATATTGAAACTCCAATCAAAGTACTGGGAGGCGATTTGCGTATCCAGTTTGATTATGATGGTTCAAAATTCCGTAACATATTCCTATGTGGCCCGGCAGTACAGGTATTCAAAGGAGAAGTAGAGGCTTAATACTCCCCATCCGCAAGATGCGCAGCAACACCGATTTTAATTTCACCAAACGTATAATCCCTACCCAGATGTTCCCTAATCGGATTCATCTGGAGGGTTTTTAGATCCTGAATTGCTTTCAGAATTTGATCCAGTTTTTTCTTCCCGATAATGTCTTTGGCCGATACCTCATGTTTAGCTACATAAAATGCAAGGTGCCCTTCAATTGTGCCAATCACCATTTTACGCGCGGAGGCAATTTCAACAAGTGTTTTTCCTGCTTTCAACATTTCCAAAGAAACTTCTTTGGTATCAACTTTTGGAGCTTTCTCCACTTTCGGAGCCGCTGTTTTACCTTTTGTAGTTTTGGCTTTCTTAGCTGTAAAGTCTAGCTTACCCGGAACAGCAAACACTTTCGCCATAGTAGCTGCCCTTTCTTCCTGACTCATCAATGCGGTTACATCCTTTTTAGTGAACTCTGTCCCATTAATGTTGGAATTTAACATTGCCGTAGCTTTTCTTATTTTCTTATACTGATCATAAAACAAGGCTTCCATTTCCAGTAATTCGGTTAAATAAGCCGTAACCTGCTTATCTTGCTTTACCAGCTCCATTCGTTCAAAAATACGTTTAGAGAAACCTACGACTATCGGATTGAAATAATTTTCAGCTGCAATGGTTCTTTCCAGTAATGCCGTTCTTCCTTCCGGCGTATCCACAGCATACATCCTTTGAATTTGTGCTAAAAACTTATTGGCATTTGCCTTCACCTCACTCAGGTCTTTCAACAGTTGACCAGCCCATTTCACATGTTTTTGTTTCGCAGATTTATTAATATCCTTAGTATAGGAATGTACATGCTCGTACACATAATTATCTAAAGGGGTCAGATCAAAACATTGCAGAAGGTAAGTTCTCAAAAAAGCATCCCGCTCTGTGACAATTTGTTGATCCAGGCTCAACTGATTTTCTTTTGTTTTTGAAAAGAAAGATACATTTTGATCCTGTCGGATGCCGGAACCTGAAATTTTAGAAGTCAGGATCAGACCTTCCAGGGATCTAAGACGGGATAATGCCACATAAATCTGTCCCGGTGCAAATGCACTCCCGATATCAATAATCGCTTTATCAAAAGTTAAACCCTGGCTTTTATGGACCGTTATCGCCCAGGCCAATTTCAGTGGATACTGGGTAAAGGTTCCTGCCAGCTCCTCTTCTATCTCTCCGGTTACCTTATCAGTAGTATATTTAATATTTTTCCAGGTGTATTTTTCAAGAATGATCTTCTCATTGGTACCCTCTGCCTGCACTTCTATCAGGTCCGTCCTGAGTTCAGTAACCACTGCAATCTTACCGTTAAAAAAACGCTGTTCACCAGTTGGGTCGTTTTTAATAAACATCACCTGAGCACCTCTTTTAAGCTCCAGGATATGCTCTGCAGGATAAGCATACTCAGAAAAATCATTCTCGATTTTCGCGGTATACAAATAAGAAGAAGATTTCAACTCTTCCAGTCTTTCCTTATTTAAGGCGTCCGCTTTGTTATTATGTGTGGTTAGCGTAATGTACTTCTCATTTACCGCTGGTTTGAAATCAGCCTTATAATATTTATCCAAAAGTGCTACATCCTGAGCCGTCACCTCATTATTACGCAGGTTATTTAATAAGTTGATGAAGACCTGATCTGCCTGCCTGTAGATTTTCTCCAGTTCAATATAGATTGGCGGATTATTTTGCAGAGCGAGCGCATCGAAAAAATAAGCACTGTTATAAAACTGTCCCATCAGATTCCATTCTGAAGATTTCACCACGGGTGGCAGCTGGTGTAAATCACCAATGAACAATACCTGTACGCCTCCAAAACTAGCGGTATTGTTCCTTCTAATGTAACGTAAAACCATGTCTATTGCATCGAGCAAATCCGCACGAAGCATACTCACCTCATCGATGATCAGCAATTCCATATCAATCAGTACCTTCCTTTTAGAGGAAGTCATGTTCAAATGCCGGACAATAGATTTAGGGGTATTGTATTGTTGGTTATAATGATCGCCATCTGCAGCCGGAGCTTTTGGCAGATAGGTACCAAAAGGAAGCTGGAACAAAGAATGAATGGTAACGCCCGCAGCATTGATCGCCGCAATACCAGTTGGCGCAGCGATTACTGCCTTTTTATGGGTCAGTTCAATCAGGTTACGCAAAAAAGTAGTTTTTCCGGTGCCGGCCTTTCCGGTTAGAAAGATATGTTTGGAAGTATAGTTTACAAATTTAGCGGCAAGTTCGGCGGGGTTTTGTTCAGACATATTATAGGCATCAATTAAAAATAAACCATCTTTAAATTGTTGTGCCCAAAGATAAGAAGAATGCTGTTAATTAATAATGATTAAAAATCAATCGTTAAACGATATTCACAAAGCCCAGCACTAATAAACAGAGCGCGGTAAAAATCAGCAAAACTGCTCATAGAAAATGAGCCCGGTCAAACACCGGGCTCATGACCTCATTATTTTTTTGACTTAATCTGCTCCAGAAGCTCAGCCATTTCTTTTACCCTTTCAGGATATTTCTCCGCCAGGTTATTTTTTTCTCCTAAATCTTCCTTCAGATGGTAAAGCTGTGCAGTAGGCAGATTTCCGGTTTCAATCCCTACATCCTGCATAAAAGCAGCACCTTTACTTGGACCAATATATTTCCATCCATCTTTAAGTAAAGTAAGCGTAGCACCATGCTCTACAAATACAGTTCTTCCTTGCTGAGATTTACCCATCAATGCATCCAGAACATTTTCACTATCCGGAGCATCACCCACAGGGATCGGTTGTTGAATTAGTTTGGAGAAAGAAGCAATTAAATCCATCTGACTCACTAAAGCCGAAGAAACCTGCGGCTTTACTTGTCCAGGCCAGCTCAAAATAAATGGCACCCTGGTACCCGCTTCCAAAGCACTGTATTTTCCACCTCTCAATACACCTGCAGGTCGATGTCCATTGAGTTTAGTCACCGCCTCATCCTGATACCCATCATCAAGTACAGGACCATTATCACTGGTAAATACAATCATCGTATTCTTATCAATACCAAGTAATTTTAATTGTTTCATGATTTCACCAATTGTCCAGTCTAACTGTAAGATTGCATCCCCACGTAAACCTAATCCACTTTTCCCTTTAAACATCGTTGCTGGCATGCGCGGTACATGAGGCTCAGTTAAAGCAAAATATAAAAAGAAAGGCTGATGTTGGTTTTTATCAATAAAACCCTGTGCAACGTTTAGGAAAGTAGTAGAAACTTCTTCGTCTACCCACCTCGCCATATGACCACCGCTCATATAGCCAATACGACCAATACCATTCACAATAGTTTGATTATGTCCTTGTCCTGGTGAACTCTGCATTTTCAGCAATTCTGGATGGTCTTTACCAGTAGGATCATTTCCTACTTTCTTCGCATAATTCACTTCAATAGGATCATTAGCATCTAAGGCCAATACTTTATGATTCTCTAAAAATATGGTCGGTACACGATCTGCGGTAGCTGGAAAGATAAAAGAATAGTCAAAACCTACTTCATTCGGTCCTGGTTTCACTTCATTATTCCAGTCTTTCGCGACTGCGTCACCCAGCCCCAAATGCCATTTACCCACAATTCCAGTTTGGTATCCTGCCTTCTTAAACAGATTCGGCAGGGTGGTTTTATTCGTTGGAATAATCAATGCAGCATCACCAGGCAAAATCCCGGTTCCTTTTTTACGCCATGGATACTCACCGGTCATAAAAGCAAAACGGGAGGGTGTACAAGTAGCCGAAGTAGCATGACCATCGGTAAAACGTATCCCATTTGCTGCAAGGCGGTCTAAATTTGGTGTACTGATCTTCGTTGCCCCATAACAACTCAGGTCTCCATATCCAAGATCATCCGCACAAATGTAAATGACATTGGGTTGGTTCTTCCTAACTTTTTTGGCCGACTGCCCAATCGCAGTACAGGCCAGAGCCATAAAACATAAGGTTAATAGGTTCTTTTTCATGTGTGTGTTTAGTTTAAGCAGCCCCTAAGATAAAAACAAAAAGGGGCGGCTAATGATAAATTACTTAAGATTCGGATTGATACTCAGCTCCGACTGAGGAATAGGCCAATGTTCATCCTGTCCAACACGGAAGTTCTTTGAGGTAACATACCAGCGACTATATGGATCAACCGCATTTCCTTTTTTACGAAGATTCGTTGCACCGGGAAATGCAGCCCCATAAAAATCACCATTCAAAACCTGCCCGATATTCTTCCACCTCAACAAATCCCAATAACGAATTCCCTCTAAAGCCAATTCATTTCTACGCTCTCTACGCAAAATAACACGCAAAGCTGTTGGATCCGTTTCCGTTACCCGAGGCATATTTACTGTACTACGACCTCTCACTTTATTAATTGTTGCATCCAGCAGTGCCTGATTTCCAGCAGCCTGTCCGGCTTCCAGTTTTGCCTCCAGATAACCTAATAGCACTTCTGCATAACGGATAATTGGCAGATCAATACCTGAATTTTGTAGATCACCCCCGCTAAAAGCTTCACTATTAAATTTCTTTAAAGCAAATCCCGTACGGGTTCCCTGTTTTGTAGTAGTCAGCTGATCAGCAGAACTGATGGCATCAGGATTACTATTGTAGATGATATTCTTAAAAGACTGCCCATTATAAAGCACAGTGTACTTTAACCTCGGATCGCGGTTGAGTCCTGGATTTGCGGCATTATATCTTGGATCACTAAAAGAAAATGGTGTACCATCAGTAAATTCATAAGATTCTACCAAACTTCCCAAAGGACAATGCAGCATAAAACCACCAAGAACAGCCGGATAATTGTGTTGCATCATGGCATTGGGAGCCAAATCCTGCTGATACTGTGTAGCAAAAATGATCTCTTTGCTGGTTTCGTTGGTCCCATTAAACAAGCTCTCAAAATTGGGGTCAATACTATTATCCCCAAAATCAATGATTTGTTGATAAGTTGAAGCCGCATCAACCCAATTTTCTTCTGCCAGATATAAACGACCAAGAAAAGCTAAGGCCGCCTGGGCGGTAGCCCTGCCTCTCTCCGAGCCAGCCATCTGGCCATACCTTGGCAATATGGTCGCACTGGCTTTAAACTCCTGCTCAGCAAAATCCTGGACGGCCTGCTTCGTCGCTTTCGACACGGTATTGGCTTCCGTCATCGTCAAGGTCTTCTGTACCAATGGCACCGAACCAAAAAACTGTGAAAGGTAAAAATACTGGCAAGCTCTGATGAAACGCGCTTCTGCCTGCATTCTGGCCATGATTGCAGGAGCAATGTCTGCCTTCGCAATATTTTCCAGAAAGTAATTACACCTGGCAATCCTGGCATAGCTCGCCTGCCAATAATTACCCAGGTAACCATTTGTTGCGGTTAATGTTCCATTCGTCAGCGTATTGAAGCCAGAATTATCACCACGCCTGTCGTAAGCATTATCTGTAGCAAACTCCGTATATAATAAGCCATGATAAGACCACCAATCCGTTGCAGAATACTCTGCACCCGTCGGATTTGCTGACATTTGAATATTCCCTCTGTACATTCCCGCCAATGCCAGGTTCACATTCGCCTGACTGGTCCAGAATCCCTCCGTAGAGAACTGATCCAATGGTATTTTATTCAACTCTTTTTTACAGGAGCCTAGCGTTCCCGATATCAACAATACCGGCAATAAAAATTTATATAGATATGTAACCTTCATTTTAAATAGCTTTTAGAAATTAACATTTAGACCAAGCGTATAATTCGCCAGAATCGGATAATAGCTTCCTCCGGTATTGATTTCCGGATCCCAGCCTTTAGGATATTTGCTAAATGCCAATGGGTTTTGTGCGGTAGCATAAAGTCTCAGATTTTCTATTCCTGCCTTTTTCAACCGCGGACTATCGAACTTATAGCCAATTTGAACGTTTCTCAATTTCAGATAATTACCGTTTAACATCCAAAAAGAAGAAGTAAGTGTATTTGGTGTCCCCTGATTCGTGATCGCCTCTAAGCGAGGATATTTGGCATTAGGATTAGGGTTGGCTACCGACCAATGATCTTCAGCCTGCCATTTTTGAATATTTCCATTTTGATAGAAAGCATAACCAGCATAGTCACTCAAATACCCATTTACCTTAGCCACACCCTGCAATAGGACAGAAAGATCAAAATTATGGTAATTTACTCCCAGATTAATGCCATAACTATATTTTGGGATTCTACTACCCAATACCTTACGGTCATAATTTGCATCAACTTTACCATCAGGTACACCATTTGGTCCACTAATATCTTTATAGCGAATATCACCTGGCTGCACCCTCGGATTGATACTTTTCTGATCTGCATAATTAGCAATGTCATTGGCATCTTTAAACAAACCTTCTGCTACATAGCCATAATAAATGTTCATCGGAGCCCCAATAAACAGCGTGCTGCCATTACCGATTAAGCCATTTAATTGTGTGATATTTCCTACACCTAAATCGATCACTTTATTATTGATGATGGAGAAATTCGTATTGACATTAAATGACAGTTCACCTATCTGATCACGATAAGCTGCAGTAAACTCCCAGCCTTTATTGCTCAGTTTTCCAGAATTCTGTACGCCAACTCCAAAGCCCAGCACATTGGAGACACTGCCACCCGGACTCACTAAAATGTCATAAGTATAGCGGTCAAAATAAGTCGAACTCAAATTTAATTTCCCCTTAAACAAAGTCGCATCAAGCCCTACATCCTTCGTTCTGGTAGACTCCCAATGAATGCTAGGATCTGTTAAGGTCAGGTAAGCAACACCAGAAGACAATGCCCCTCCAAAAGGATAATTTCGCCCCGGACTCAGTTTTCCCTGGTAAGGATAATAATCCTGTGAGCCATCTGGTAAAAGAATATTCTGATTACCAAGTACGCCAATCGAGGCTTTCAATTTCAAATCAGTTAACCAGCTTAACCTATCCTTTAGAAATGCCTCTTCAGAAATCCTCCAGCCTACAGCCATTGCAGAAAAATCAGCATATTTATCATTCTCAGGAAAGCGGGAAGAACCATCATATCTAATTGTTCCTTCTGCAAGGTATTTACCCGCATAATTATAATTTAACCTTCCGAAGTAAGAATCCAAAGCATACTCCATAGCCGTACCACTATTCTTTTGTGTATTGGCATCTCCAGCATTTAGCTCGGTCAGGGAGTTACTGTTATATCCTGTTCTGTTGGCGGCAAAGGAAGAGAACTTTTTATATTCGTAGGTATGCCCCAATAACACGCCAAATTCATGTTTATTAATTGTTTTTTTATACTCTGCCAGTTGCTGCAAGGTTTTATAAGCATCGAGTTGATTCCCTTGAGTTAAGGATCCAGGTCCCAAAGTAACATTTGAATTTAAACGTTGATTGGCTAGAAAACGCTGTGAATTATCGTTCAACTGCGTATAGCCAGCAATAACCGATAATTTCAGATCTTTAATCGGGTCCCAATCCAGACGTGTATTCAGCAATAGATCGGTCTGCTTCATCTTTAAAAAGGAGTCATTATCCATATAAGAAACCGGTGTCCCTTTAGCCACAACCCCCAGTCCGTAATCCCCATTGCTCAGTTTATTCGCATAAATAGCAGGAACCCTGATCACCTGGCTGATACTGCCCAGCATATTCACCCAATCTAAAGTGGCTGGTGGTGCCGGTTCATGATTCAGGTATTGCGCCCCAGATAAACGTGTGGTTAACTTCAGGTTGGGTCTAAAAGTATTGGTCATGTTAAAGCGCAGGTTATAACGGTTATAATCGTTGTTTTTCACAATTCCATTCTGATATAGGTAGCCTAGCGACAACATATACTGGGTGTTTTGAGTACTATTTGAAAAGGAAAGATTATGACCCGTTTGAAAAGTAGATTTCTTGAAAACCAGATCTGTATAGTTGACGTTTGGATAATTATCCGGATCAGAACCATTTCTATACTTCTCAATCTGTTCAGGGGTATACGCACCCGGAACCGCCTCATTCATTAAGGTGGCATATTCTGCAGAGTTGACAAACTCAGGATAAGCTGTTGCCTTTTGCGTGCCTGAATAACCATTATAAGCAATCTTGATCTTTCCATCGCTACTTTTACCCGTTTTCGTGGTAACCAAAATTACTCCGTTCGCAGCCCTGGAACCGTAAATTGCAGCAGTAGAGGCATCCTTTAAAACGGAAATATTCTCTACATCATTCGGATCAATATCATCAAATGAATTGACTGGAATTCCATCTACAAGAATAAACGCACCAGTACTGGCACCAAAAGAGCCTACTCCTCTCACCTGGATGCTCGCACCACTCAAACCTGGCTGCCCGCTACGCTGGATAATGTTTACCCCAGGTAACATCCCGGTTAAGGCATTAGACAATGAGCTTACCGGGCGATCATTAATCTCTTTTGCAGTAACCTGTGCAACCGATCCGATTAAATTGGCCTTCTTTTGTGTACCGAAACCTACGACAACCAATTCGCCCAATTGAGACGATTGAGGCACCAGTTTTATACTAATTTCTGTGGATTTTGAAACTTTTACCTCTTGAGTTACATACCCGATATAAGAAATCTGCAAAATATCATCCTCATTCAGATTTTTCAAAAGAAATGCCCCATTTGCATCCGTAACAGCCGTTTGAGGCTTCCCTTTTACTTTGACACTTGCCCCGGGAAGTCCCTGCCCTGTTTCATCCAGAACCTTTCCTTTCAGGTTGATCGAATTGATGTAATCGAGGATCCGGTCCACAACCGACATTTCTTTAGGGCTTAACAATACGATCTTATTCTCAATAGAGAAGCTGATCTCCTGGCCGGCTAAACAGGCCTTTATTGCCTCCTCTATCGTGGCGTTCTGTAAATTTACAGTCACCATTTTTGCCTTATTCAAAAGCTTGCTATCGATCATAAAATCATAGCCGCTTTGAACCCTTATTTTTTGAATAATTTTCACTAACGCCGTGTTTTTCTCAGAAAGCGTGATTCTTTGTGCAAAACCGGCAGCACTCACTTGTAGCAAACAAGTGGTAATTATCATCATGGTGAGCCTCATAATTCGCAGAATTGTTTTAGAAGAACCAGCTAATTTGCCACTTCTAAACAGATGGTAAAATTTCATACATTTGATTTGGTTTACGCGTAGCTTCCCTTTCCTCCAACAGATTAGGGAAGCATAGCAGGTGTTAAATTGATAAGTTGTTTAGCAAAACATTGAAGTAACCCTGAATTATTTGGGGGTGTAACGAGCACTCCCAAATTTTCAAAAAAGGGCAATGCGTATCCCTAAGGAGGTGTGTTTCTATTCATACTTGGTTTGATTTGGTTATAGGTTTTTTTAACTGGTATTATAATACGGTAACTTTTCTCCCTTCTACTTTAAAATGTACTTCCCCTGTCTTATCCAGGGCATTTAATACCGCAGATATATTTTTATTTCTCGATACAACGCCAGTAAAAATCAAGTCCTCAGGCTTACGTTGATAGTAGATATCTACATCATACCACCTTGCTACCTGTCTTAAAATACTTTCCAGCGGTTCATCATGAAAAACAAAACTTCCATTTTTCCAGGCCAGCACTTCTTCCGGATTCACATTTAAAATCTTACAGCCATCATTCAGGGCAATGGACTGCTGTCCGGGCGATAATAATCTGGGCTTGTTCCATAATCCGGAACTGATCCGAACAGCACCTTCCAATAAAGTCGTTTTTATAGCCGATTCATCACTATAGCTATTGAGGTTAAAATGTGTTCCTAAAACTTCAAGCTCCTGATGGCCACTCTTAACTTTAAAAGGTCTGGAAGGATCCTTAGCCACCTCAAAATACCCCTCACCCTGAATTTCTACCTCCCGATTTTTCGCAGCAAATCGAATTGGGTATTTTAAAGAAGAAGCTGCATTCAACCAAACATGCGTTCCATCTGGCAGCTGCAACTGATACTGTCCCCCTCTTGGAGTAGCAATGGTATTAAAGGCATCAGGATTCAGCCCCCCCTTTCCTGCAACTTGTTCAGTAAGTGAATAAATCACCTGTCCATCCGAAGTTTTCGTGATATTAATCCCCGCCTGCTCTGCAATTTTTCCACTCTTCGCCGCATCCAAAACAATCTGTTGCCCATCAGCAAGTGTCAAGACCGCCTGTTCAGTCCCCGGGCGAACATCGTTAACGATTTCTGTTTTTGGTGAACCAAAACGGGTCTGAAAATTAAATGTATAGAACGATAGCCCAGCGATTAAAACGAAGGAAGCTGCAATACCAATTCTTTTCCAAAATTTATATGTTTTCATCACAGGCTTCTTTCGGATTTCTTCAAGGATCCTGGTTAGAATTTCATTTTCGATACTATCCTTATCTTCGATTCCAGCATCCTCAGCAAGAAATTCCTGTTTTACCAATAGGCTAAGCCACAAATTATATTGTATAATTTCCCGATCTGTGGCAGAACCATCAGCAATTCGATCTAATAATTTTAAGTAATCTGCGCTTTCCATCTGTGGCATATATCTATAAGGCACCTGTCAGGAGCACATCCCTTAGTCATATTGAAAAAAAACAAATTAACTGAGAAACAACAACCAGGCAGAAGATTTGCCCATTTTCTTTCTTAACCTGTTTAATGCTGTAGTCAGGTGGGTTTCGACTGTTTTCTCTGAGATATTTAACCGTTTCGCGATCTCTTTATTATTGAGGTACTCTGTTCGGCTCAATTGAAATACCAGTCGGCATTTTTCCGGTAAATCTGAAGTAAACTCCCGAATAAATGCAATCAACTCTTTCACTTCCAATGAAGAATCCACAAAAACGGCATCCACAGTTTCCATTTTGATTCTTTCATAAAAATTACTCCTGGTATGGTCTCTTCGAATATAATTTGCCACCTTATGCTTTACTGCGACAAACAAATAACTCCTGACGGAATAGACCTTCAATTCAAGACGATGCGTCCAAAACCAGACAAATACTTCTTGCAATACATCTTTAGCAGTATCCTGATCCTGAAGAATTTGAAAGCAAAATTTATACAATCCTTCCCAATATCGCTGATAAAGCGCAACAAAAGCGGCCTCATTATCAGCTTTGATAAAATCGACTAATTCTCCATCAGAAAGACTGTTATAATTCCCCATAATTACTGGACTAAGGTAATAAATAGTTCCAGCCGAAACACATGACAAAGCAAGCACATAAAAAAGAATTTATAAGCCCTTTTACAACCTCACAGTTTCATCAGCATGAATTATAACACTTCAATATTTAATATTCTTTAACATAATTTAACACAATCGTGAATTTATCAACACGCATCTTTAATTACTTAATTATACCTTAGATTAATCAAATAACCTCAAATGAAACTAAAACTGATCCTCTTATTTTTTATAAGCTATTTCCCGTTTTTCTCATTTTCACAAAGTAATTACGAAGTAAAAGGCACAATCACCGATACGGCCGCAACTTACCAAATGGTCAATAGTACAATTACCATCTTAAATGCCAAAGATTCTACCCTTGTTAAGTATACAAGGGCCGGTACAGATGGAGCCTTTAAATTACGTCCGCAAAAAGCAGGAAAGTTTATCCTACTCGTTAGCTATCCTGGTTATGCAGATTATGTAGAGGATTTCAGCTTGGATTCCTTAAAAAGAACACATGATTTCGGTCAGGTGAATCTGCTTTTAAAATCAACCTTACTCAACGACGTCATTATTAAAGGGAAGATCAACGCGATCAAAATGAAGGGAGATACTACTGAATTTAACGCTGCAGCGTATGTGATTCAACCCAATTCAAAAGTTGAGGATCTGCTCAAACAGCTTCCCGGAATTTCGATTGATAAAGATGGAAAAATTACAGCCCAGGGCCAGACTGTAAAAAAAGTATTGGTAGATGGAGAAGAATTCTTTGGAGATGACCCAACCCTGGTCACCAAGAACCTACGTGGAGACATGGTAGACAAGGTACAGCTTTATGATAAGACCAGCGATCAGGCTGCATTTACTGGTATCGATGATGGAGAAAAATCAAAAACAATCAATATCAAACTGAAAGAAGATAAAAAGCAGGGGTATTTTGGAAAACTTGGTGCCAGTGCCGCTACGGATAAATATTACCAAGAACAGGGAATGGTCAACGTGTTCAAAGGGAAGAAAAAATTTGCCGCTTATGGCACCATCGCTAATACTGGAAAAACCGGATTATCCTGGGGCGATAGCAACAAATATGGTTCTAGCAACATGCAGATCGATGATAGTGGCGCATTCAGTGTTTATATAGACGATGCCAATGATGGTCTTGACTCCTTTAGTGGTCAATATGATGGTAAGGGAATTCCTAAAACCAAAAATGGTGGTACGCATTTTTCAAATAAATGGAATAAAGATAAAGAAAGCATCAATGCGAATTATAAAATAGGAATGGTTGATGTTACCGGCGACAATAACACCCTGACACAGCAAAACATTCCGGCAACTGGAAATAGCAATGCCAGGGTTATAAATAGTGAATCTGATGAAAGCTTTGACAAACATCTGTTCCGACAAAAATTAGACGGGACCTATACCATTAACCTGGATTCAAATGCCACTTTAAAAATCGCAATGGACGGAACTACCAAAAATAACAGCTCCGCAACAGAATACAAGGCCAACAGCTTAAGGGAGGATGGAACTGAAGTTAACAACAGCAGCAGATCCCTTAACAATAAAGGAGATCAAAGAGATTTCAATGCCAGTGTGCTTTATACACAGAAATTAAAGAAAAAGGGTCGTACCTTTTCTTTAAGATTGGCTCAAAACATCTCGGAAAACAATAACAATGGATATTTATATTCAAAAAATCAGTTCTTCAAAGAAACAGGGGGGTTTGAATATGAAAAACTCGTAGACCAGAAAAAAACAAGTCATACCAATTCCTCCAAATTCAACACCAATGCGACATATACAGAACCCTTATCCGATAAATGGACTGTTTTATTCAATTATGGCTTAAACTTGAGTCAGGGAAGTTCCGATAAGAAATCTTTCAACAAAGATGGAGAGGGAAATTATAACCAACTGGATCAGGAATTTAGCAATAGCTTCGATTTGGATCAGATTTCTAATCAGGGAGGTGCAGTATTCAACTATAAAAATGGCAAGACTATCCTCAGCTTTGGGACAAAAGTTGCCAATGTAGATTTTAAACAACTCAATGAATATACCAAAGAAACCTATAAAATGAATTTCCTTAACTGGAGTCCTCAGGCCAACTACCGTTATAATTTGTCCCAGCAAAAAAACTTTAGTGTCTACTATAATGGAAATACCGTTCAACCCAGTATTAACCAGCTACAACCGGTAAAAGTGAATACCGATCCATTAAACATTAATCTGGGGAGTCCAAATTTAAAGCCTTCTTTTCAAAATAACATCGAAATGAGTTATAGCTCTTATAAAGTGATCACCAACGAGTCGATCTGGTTAAGTGCAAATTACGGCCTGACTACCAATGCCATCTCCAATAGCAGCATGACCAATGATAAGGGAGAGAGCACTTACCAACCTGTCAATCTTAATGGGAAGACACCCAGCAATTATGGCTTAAACCTATATTACGAAAGAAAGATCAAATTTATGGATCTGAATATGGGCTTGAATGGAGGTTTCTACGGATCTACCAGTTATAGTATGGTGAACAACGATTTTAACACCACGACTAATAACAACTACAATGCAAATATCAGCCTTGCTAAACGCAAAGAAAAAAAATATGACCTCTATTTTTCTGGCGGACCAACTTATAAGGTCAGTGAAAGTTCCTTGCAAACTACAGGCACAAACAATGGCTGGGGCGCAAACGCAAATATGAATTTCAACCTTTATCTCCCTGGAAAAATAGAGATGGGTACAGATTGGAATTATCAATACAGAGCAAAAACCCAGACCTTCAATCAAACTTTTGAGCGCTTTATATGGAATGCCAGCATTTCAAAGAAATTTTTTAAGGCAGAAGATTTAAGGCTATCGCTTTCAGCCAACGATCTATTGAACCAAAACACAGGATTCGAGAGAAATGCCAACAATAATTTCGTGACCGAAGAACGCTATAATACCATAAAAAGATATTTTATGTTATCCCTGATTTGGGACTTTAACAAAATGGGCGGATCAACACCTAAAAAATAATCAAATGAAAAAGACGACAATTACCTTTTCTTTACTCCTCTTCTTTACGGGCATTTACGCCCAAAATGTACGCTTCATCACAGATGGTGTGATCGAGTTCGAAAAGAAAATAAACATGTATGTGGTGCTTAAACAACGTATTAATAAGGACAATGAATTTTACATGCAACAAGCTTATGACCAATACAAGAAAAATCAGCCTCAATTTAAAACTCAGGCCAGCACATTAGCCTTTTCTAAGGACAAATCCCTATTCAGCCCCCTTCCGGAAGTACAGAAAAACGCAAATGAATTTTGGGATGGTGACCCAAACAGCACACAGAATAACATCATTTTCAGTGATTTTTCTTCCGGCAGTTTCATTACGCAGAAGAAGGTGTTTGAGGAGACCTTCCTGGTCAACGATACTTTGAGAAAAATCAACTGGAAGCTCACTTCTGAAACCCGGGAAATTGCCGGATACGAATGCAGAAGAGCGAATGCAATCATGATGGATTCCATTTATGTGGTAGCATTTTATACGGATAAAATTCCTGTTTCCGGCGGACCGGAATCTTTCACAGGTTTACCGGGGATGATCCTTGGTGTAGCCCTGCCACACGAAAACATCAGCTGGTTTGCCACATCAGTTAAAGACAGGCCTGTCAATGCAGCAGAACTAAAAGCTCCTGCGAAAGGCAAAGTCCTCAATACAAAAGGACTTTACGACATCCTTAATGGGATAGTAAAAGATTGGGGCAGTTATGCCCGAACCATACTCAAAGCACTGACCATTTAATTGACCAGTAATTTATAACCCTTTCCATGAACATTGAGGATTTCTACCTTAGGGTCTTCCCTAAGGTACTTCCTTAATTTACTCAGGAAAACATCCATACTCCGACCGTTAAAATAATTGTCGTCATGCCAGATACTCAATAAGGCCTCTTCTCTGGTCAACACCGCATTCTTTTTTAAACACAACAACTGCAGCAATTCAGCTTCTTTAGTGCTTAGCTTTTGTTGTTCCCCTTTATAGTGTATCAATTGAGTTGTATAATCAAATGTATAGTCACCAATCTGGAACTGTGTTTCCAGCGGCGCCAGATCCACAGGTTCTTTTGAAGAAACCCGCTTCAACAGAGCATTGATCCTCAGCAACAACTCTTCTATTCGAAAAGGTTTTGTGATGTAATCATCTCCGCCAAGATCATATGCCGAAGCTTTATCCTCCATCATGGCTTTTGCCGTAGCAAAGATAATGGGTACCTGCTGGTTCATCTTTCTGATCTCTTTGCCCAGCGTAAAACCATCTTTTTTCGGCATCATAACGTCAAGAATGCAAAGGTCAAATTCCTGCTTTGAAAAAGCCTTCAATCCTTCTTCTCCATCCACACAGAGTACGACTTCAAATTTCCCTTTCAATTGCAGGTAATCCTGCAAAAGTAAACCCAGGTTCGGATCATCTTCTACCAACAGAATTTTTTTCATCAGCGTATATTATTTTTTATGGTGAATGAAGCGATCATAGGTTTATGACGTTTTCATTAGTTACGGTTTTGGATAAGATGATTTCAAATACAGTTCCTTTGTCTTTCTCACTATGTACCTTAATTTGCCCACCCATTTGCGCTATGATATCCTGCACGTAATTTAGCCCCAGGCCAAATCCCTTAACATCATGTAAATTACCAGTGGGCACTCTATAAAACTGATCAAAAATACGTTTTGTTTCTTCTTTACTCATACCAATTCCTGAGTCAGCAACTTCAATCACCAGATGCTTATGGGTATTCCTTGTGCTGATCTTAATGATTGGTGTTCCGGTACTATATTTATTGGCGTTATCAATCAGGTTATAAATGACATTCGAAAGATGCAATTCATCCGCCAATATCATAGGTTGTTGGGCAGAAAGGTCCAATTGCATTTCTGCGCCTTTCTTTTTCAACTGAAGGTCCATACTATCTACCACAACAAGAATCAGCTCATTTATGTTCAGGAGCGTCTCTTCGAGTTTCAGTTCTTTCTTTTCCAATCTGGCAATACTCAATACCCTTTCAATATGATTTCCTAGACGGACATTTTCATCATAGATGATTCCTGCCAATCGTTTCACCCGGTTTTTGTCTTCCACTATTTCCGGATCCTTCAGCGCTTCACTGGCAATCATAATCGTGGCCACGGGCGTCTTGAATTCATGGGTCATGTTATTGATGAAATCAGTTTTCATCTCCGATATTTTCTTTTGCTTTAGGATCGTATAAATGGTATAGGCAAAAATAAAAACAAGCACCAGCAACAAGGCCGCGGAAGAGGCCATCGTCACACTCAGGTTGCTAAATATCAAAGAATTTTCCTTGGGGAAAGTCAGGTACAACATCCCTGGATCTCTAAATATATCGTCGCTAAACAAAGTCACCTTATGCAAACCTGAAATGGAAGGTACAATACTTTCCTGAGAGACTTTACGGTAAACTACAGAATCCTGATGTGCCAGTTTCACCCAAAAATCATAATCAAGCTTAATATTTCTGTTGAGGAGTTCTGTTTTTATCAGTGTATCCAGCACATCTCTGGGCACCCGCTCATCAATTGGAACATTCTCCTGCCGCATTTCCTTAGCCACATCTTCCAGGTAACTAAGGCTATTCGTTTTGATGATAATTGTATCCTTTAGCAAATCTTTAAAAGCCCTTTGAAATTTTTGAGTTTCGATCTCATCTTCACTCTTAAATTTCGCTATCATATCTGGAGATATCCGGGGCAACGTGATCAATAACGGTTTTTTACTAAATGGATTAAAGGCCAGATAACGTATGCTATCCGGGAGCCTATCCGTAGACACCTTAAAAGTTTGTGATTTTTCCGGAATATAAACCTGATTCACATTAGCCGTGATCACATTTCCTGCTTTATCGACGCCGAAATTCATATCCACCTGCAAAGGAGACTTCATATCACCCTCTGTACTGGACATCGATAGATATGCCTTCTCGGTAATGATGGTTGGATTCAGGTAATTGTTCCGAATTACACTGTCCTGCATATTCAGATCCTCAATAATTTTCTTCTGCTGTTCCAGTTTCCGGCGTTCCTCTTTCGCCTTATGCTGTTCTTTGAACTCCACCAGAATCTGTGCTTTATCCCTTAACTCTGCTTCTCTTTCTTCTTTAAGCTGATCTTCCTTTTTAAAAAGATGTGTTGCAGCATATCTCTTTTGTACTTTGTTCACTACCGCATTCAAAGCCTGGCTCACATCCTGTTCAAAGAGTTGAGATTTTAAAGCATATGCTTCCCTGATGTAATACAATTGCATTACAAACACGCCAAGCAAAGCTACGGTCATTAAGGCGGTGATTAACCAGAGACTTCTTTTCTTCATTACAGAATTATCAAAAATAGCTAAGGCCGGGCACAAATGTGCTTATTTAACACTTTTTAACAAGCAGAATTTTCACAAAACATCCTGCTATTTAAGAGAGCCGCCACTAAAATATGGTAAACGTCAAGAACAAATGTGAAGGTAAAGTAGTTTAATTTTCAGGGGTATTAAAGGGGCGTTAAAACGTCCTTACTAGTGGGTTGCTAGGGCTAAAATGCCTTTCAACCCCAGCTTAAGCCTGCAACAAAATCGCCATAATTTCCTCATAACTCGAACCTCCTCTGAAAACTATCTCCAGAGGTCATCAAGCTGAGTAACTTCAAAAAGTAAGCATAAAAATAAAGCCTGTCCGAATAAATCGGACAGGCTCGTGGTCAATTTGTCTATCGTTTAAAAAAGTTCTTTAGAAAGGAAGATCGTCTTCCTCCCCTGGAGCATTGTTCAAATCTGCTGGTGGAGCATATGCTGGTGTTGATGCTGCTGCCCCTGGAGTTAAGGCATTGATACGCCAAACTACCAGACTGTTGAAATATGATGTTTTTCCTGTTTTATCAGTCCAAGGACGACCGCGTAAGTTAAAAGAAACTTCCACATCATCACCAGTTTTTAAGCTATCGAATAAAGCTGTTTTATCTTGTAAAGCTTCAAACCTGATGTATTCAGGATAAGTAGGATTTTCTGCGTATTCTATAATCAGGTCACGTTTCTTAAAAGTCTCACTCACCTGCTGTAATGCACCAATTTCATGCACTTTTCCTTTTATTTCCATAACTATTACTGTTTTATTCTCGTACAAAGTTCAAATCTCTATATTTTTATTGATAACTTCGCACAATATATTATGCAAGTTTTCCACACAAAAAGCAAGGTTATCTTAACCTGCAACAAGCGATTATCGCCATATCTACAGGCAGAAGTTAAAGCCCTGGGCTACACTATTGTTAGGGATTTTCCTACAGGAGTAGAGTTGAATATAACCCTTACTGAATGTATCAAGTTAAATTTAAACCTGAGATGTGCCAGTCAGATTTTATATTGCTTAAAAAGCTTCAAAGCCAATAACCCGGAAGAATTGTATCGGGAACTGGTAGATATGGAATGGGAATCACTGATTGATTTCTCAGGATATTTCTCGGTAACTTCTAATGTGGATAACCCTACCATTACTACACCTCTTTTTGCCAATTTAAAAGTAAAAGATGCTATTGTAGATCGCATTAAAGGCAAAAAAGGAATCCGTCCAAATTCAGGATCGGATGCAAATAAAGCAGTGGTACACCTATATTGGAAAGACAGTGAGGCGGATATTTTTATTGATACCTCTGGCGAGACTTTGGCCAAACACGGGTATCGTAAAATCCCTGGAAAAGCACCTATGCTGGAAGCTTTGGCGACTGGAGTAATCATGAGCACGCAATGGGATCAAAAATCACCATTTGTGAACCCGATGTGTGGATCTGGAACACTGGCAATTGAGGCTGCCTTACTGGCCACAAACCGTCGACCGGGATTATTTCGCATGAACTATGGTTTCATGCACATCCTGGGTTATGACGAAGAAGTATTCTTTGCAGAACGCCGTATTCTGAAAGATCAGGTAATTAAAAATGTAGACCTGACAATTATCGCAACCGATCTTTCTGAAGATGCTGTAGATGTGAGTCGTAAAAATGCCAAGACTGCTGGCGTGGATACCCTGATTACTTTTGAAGTATGCGACTTCGCAGACACTGTGGTTCCTGAAGGTGGTAAAGGTGTAGTTGTTTTCAATCCGGAATACGGAGAGCGCCTGGGTGTGCATTCCCAGCTGGAAGCCACCTATAAAAGAGTAGGCGACTTTATGAAACAACATTGCAAAGGTTATTTTGGTTACATCTTCACTGGAAATCCGGATCTGGCGAAAAAAATCGGCCTTAAAGCCACTAAAAAGATCGAATTCTACAATGGTAAACTAGATTGCCGTATGCTGGAATATGAATTATATGACGGGACCAGAAGAGCTGAGCCTAGGGAGTCGGCAAATTAATTTAGAGAAAAATTGTTTTTTTTTCTTTTTTAACATCTATTCTTGTTTAGTTTACGTTTATACTTTTGAATAAACGTAAACTAAACTTCCCAAACATGAATGAGCAACTCGAAATTAACGTAAGAGAGATTCCTTCCACCATCAAAAAGATCAGGAAAATCAAGTCCTTAACCCAGGAGTATCTTGCGGCAAAACTCCACATCTCTCAAAATGCCTACAGTAAAATTGAACTAGGACATAGTAAACTGACTGTAGAGCGCTTATGCCAGATTGCAAATATCCTGGATGTCAAACCCAATCAATTACTTTATTTTAAGCCCGCAGAATTTGTAGAAGCTTTAAGGGCTTCCGGTTAATTCTCCATATCATTTTTTTTCCGAATGATTTCAGATACTTTTGCTTCAAAGCAAGATTATGATGAATAGCATCCTGGAAAACACCATCGCATTTGTTAAAAAAACCCTAGCAAGTGCGGAAGCCGGGCACGATTGGTTTCACATTGAACGTGTGTACAAGAATGCCCAGCACATTAACGAAACTGAAAAAGGTGACGAACTAATTGTGGCCCTGGCCGCTTTATTGCATGATATAGCCGACCCTAAGTTTAATCAAGGGGATGAAGAAATAGGCCCAAAAATGGCCGGAGACTTTTTGACGGAACAGGCTCTTGATCCTGAGCAGATTCACCATGTCCAGGAAATTATCAGAAATCTAAGCTATAAAGCCAGCCTGGGAACAGTGACCTTTCACTCTAAGGAACTCGATATTGTACAGGATGCAGACCGATTGGATGCTATCGGTGCCATTGGTATTGCCCGTGCATTTACCTATGGTGGTTACAAAAACAGGGTATTATACGATCCTGAAATCGCCCCAAACCTTCACATGAGCAAGGAGGAATACAAAAATGCCACCACCCCTACAATCAATCATTTTTACGAAAAACTTTTGAAATTAAAAGACCTCATGAAAACGAGTACCGGAAAAGAAATTGCCACTCAACGTCATGATTTTATGCTGGTTTATCTCGATCATTTCTATAAAGAATGGGAAGGAAAGATTTAACATTTAATTTAAATCTAAATTGTAAATTGCCTGCATGAAGTTAAGTGTCCTCGTTTTAATTGCTGCATTTGCAGTGGGCCTATCAATAGGTTTGGTAAATTTCTACTTCCAACAAAGCTGGTATTTTATGATCGTGTCTTTTGGTGTTGCCTTTATGACCAGCTTTATCGTATTTTACTATCTTCTGGAAAAGTATATCTATTCTAAAATTGTACTGATCTATAAACTAATCCACAATTTAAAGTTGGGAAGAGATTTAAAAGATGCTTTAGGAGAATATGTAAGTAGCGACCCCATTAATGATGTGGAACATGAAGTGAAAGAATGGGCAGGTGCAAAAAAAAGGGAAATTGATATTCTGAAAAAACAGGAACAATTCAGAAGAGAATTTTTATCGAATGTCTCTCATGAATTTAAAACACCATTATTTGCCATACAAGGTTATATCGAAACTTTACAGGATTGCCTAACAGATGATCCAGACATGGCACTGAAGTTTTTAAAAAAAGCCGAAAACAATGTAGAACGTTTAAGTTATCTCATTAATGATCTGGATTCTATCTCAAAATTAGAAACCGGAGAGATTCCGATCAATTATACCAAATTTGATTTTGTATTGCTGACCAAAGAAGTAATGGAAGGTTTGGAGGACAAGGCAAAAACAAAGAACATTATCTTATCCTTCAAGGATAAATATACACATCCTGCTTATGTAAATGCCGATCGGGAGAAGATTCGCCAGGTGATGATTAACCTGATCCAAAATTCTATCAAATATGGTAAGGAAAATGGTTCTACAGCCATCAAAATTTTCGAACTTCATGACCAATATCTGGTTGAAGTAACTGATGATGGGATAGGCATTGAAGAAAAACACCTTCCCCGTTTGTTCGAACGTTTCTACAGAATCGATTCTCACCGATCCAGACAGGAAGGTGGTACCGGACTCGGCCTTGCCATAGTAAAACACATCTTAGAAGCTCATCAACAGATCATTTCAGTAAGAAGTACTTTGCAAATCGGGACTACTTTTGCCTTCACTTTGGAAAAGATTGGTTAACAATGACAAAGCTTTTTTAAAATAACTTAACACTTAACATTAACTTAACATTACACTCATACTTTTGTATCATATTTTATAAGTAGGATGGCCAGGGCATTATGCAGGTTTTCATCTGACAATTAAAACAAAATATAATATAACAGATGAATAGCATTTTTAAGTTCTTCACGCCAAAAGACAAAAAATTCCAGCCATTATTCGAGCAGGCAGGTAGCAATGTATTGAAAATTTCTGAGGCACTATTACTTGCACTAAGTTCAACGGACCTGGAAAAAAGAAAAGAATACATTAAAGAAGTAGAACGTTTAGAGCATGTTGGGGACGACATTACGCATTCGATCTTCTTAGAATTAAGCAAGAATTTTATTACGCCATTCGACAGGGAAGATATCCATGCCTTAGCAAGTGCAGTTGATGATATTGCAGATTACATTCATGCTTCTGCAAGCAACATTGAACTTTACAATATTGTTAACATTGGTGATGCAATGATCAAGCTAGCAGAATTGTTAGTAGAGATGTGTACCGATTTAGATAAAGCCATTAAAGAATTGAGAAGTTTCAAAAACATCCGCGTAATTGCTGATGCTTGTGTAAGAATCAATAGTGGTGAAAATCAGGCGGACTATGTAACTAACCTTGCTATTGCACGTTTATTCGAATTTGAAACCAATGCGATTGAGCTAATTAAACAAAAAGAAGTACTGCAGACCTTAGAAATGGCTACAGATAAATGTGAAGATGCAGCAAATGTGTTGGAATCTATTTTGGTAAAGAACGCTTAAACCTTCAATAAAAATGGTAACTACCTTATTGGTTGTTGTAATCTTCCTGGCTATTGCCTTCGATTATATCAATGGCTTTCATGATGCAGCAAATTCAATTGCAACCATTGTATCCACGAAAGTATTATCACCTTTTCAAGCAGTGTTATGGGCCGCGGTCTTCAATTTCGCTGCATATTTTTATTTCACTGACCATAAAGTAGCCAATACAATCGCGAAAACGGTAGTGGAAAACTTCATCACACTGGAAGTAATCCTTGCCGGATTACTGGCAGCAATTACCTGGAATCTTTTCACCTGGTGGTTTGGAATTCCTTCCAGTTCTTCACACACCCTGATTGGTGGTTTTGCTGGAGCTGGTATGGCAAAAGCTGCGACCCTAGGTGTAGGTGTAATGGAAGCAATTAACATTGCTCCAATCCTGAAAGTAGTAGCCTTTATAGTGCTTGCTCCGGTCATCGGGATGGTGATCTCCGTGATTATATCAATTATTATCCTCCATATTTCTAAGAATGCACGCCCATCTGTTGCAGAGAAATGGTTCAAAAGATTACAGCTAATCTCTTCTGCTGCCCTGAGTTTTACGCACGGTGGTAATGATGCTCAGAAAGTAATGGGTATCATCTACGTAGCAATGGTAGCTGCAAACGTCCTTAAAACTGGTGATTCAATGCCAGAATGGATTCCAATCTCCTGTTACGCGGCAATCGCATTAGGAACAATGAGTGGTGGTTGGAAAATCGTGAAAACAATGGGCTCTAAAATTACAAAAGTGAATGCTTTTGAAGGGGTAGCCGCAGAAACTGCTGGTGCCGTAACTTTAGGAATCACAGAGCACTTTGGTATTCCAGTATCTACTACACATACGATCACAGGATCTATTGTTGGCGTAGGCTTACTAAAAAGAGTATCCGCAGTACGTTGGGGAGTTACAGTGAGCTTATTGTGGGCATGGGTATTGACCATTCCGGTATCTGCTACACTTGCAGCTTTAGTATACAGCGTGATTCACCTTTTCTTTTAGAACTTTACACTCCTATGCTCAGCAAGGGAGTTATACAGATCATGTTGGGCGTATATCCCATAAAAAAAACCGGAACATAGATTCCGGTTTTTTTTATGCCGATCGCTGTCGGTTAAATCGGTATCATTAAATAAATCTAAAATTTAATGCTTATTCTGACTCTTCCTTCCGGGTTTAAAGGTTGTTCCCATTTTGGTCCTTCAGAAATCAGTCTAATGGCTTCTCTCTCATACTTTTCTCCCATTGATCTTAAGAATTTAAAATCATATGGTTTTCCATCTTTTCCAATCAAAAAGCTGATATCTAGAGTTGCGCCTAGCTGTTGTGTCCTGGTCAGCTGATTGTTTTCCTGAAGATACTTATTGAATTGCTCCCAGCCCCCAGTTGGATAGAAGGCTGAGCCAATCATCAGTTGTTTTTTCAAAATAATGTCTACAGGCTCATTTATTCGTGCAACTTTTACATTAGACGCAAAACCAGGGTGGCTAACCGAAATGTTATAATTTTCTGAAATACTGTCGGTCGGTATTTTAAATTCTCCATTTTGGTCTGTAAGCGCATTTACCGCTGTTGTTGCCGGCAGAACACGTATTTCTGCACCTGACAATGGTTTCCCATCCAGATCTGAAATCACCTTCCCCGATAACATGGGCCTTATCATCGTCGCGGATTGTATCGATTTTGCCATCGGACTAGAATAAGGACTTCTCGAGACTTCAACGCCTGCAACTCTTGAAGGCAATGTTTCTGAAAGTCCGGCCTCTTCATTAACCCTTGCTACTTTCTTCTTTGCATTTGAAGCATAGCTATTGGATTTTGCGCTCCGCTGAATCGCCCCCTCTACAATGAGCGCTTTACGCTCGGCATCTGCAATCGACAAGGATGCTACAGTTGCAGGAGTTTTTTCAGTGGCATTTGTTTTTGGTTTTTTATTTTGTGCTATTGTTCCTTTTACTGCATCAGCCAAAGCTGGAGGAACGACATCGGCATTGGGTGCAGCAGATACACCCGATGCTGTGTTTTCAGGCTTAATGCTGACATCAATTGCTTTGCCCTGCTTAGCCAATTGATTTTGTTGCGCCACTTCTTTCATCCAGAAAATAACACTCACTGCAATAAATAGTACTGCTGCTGTTGCCGCAATACTCAGCCTTTGCCAGGTGATCACCTTTGTTTTCTTAGCTACCTGCTGTTCCGAAATCCGTTCTTTCAACTGTTTTTGAAGCAAAGAAATCGATGCTAAAGAGCGCTTAGGAGAAGCACTAAGTCCGGCCAAAGCTTCGGCCACGAAAGGATCCTCCAGAGCTTCCCGCTCCACCTTATTCATGGTTTTTGCGTCCAGCTTACCGTCCAGATAATCTTCTAATACTCCTATATCCAACCAATCGTTATTCACCACTATTTTTTTCTATACAAATTTTCAAGTTCCGTTTTCCATTCTGGATGTAACTCTTCACCTTCAACATTTCATATCCGGTAAGGTCTGCAACTTCTTTATAACACTTTTCTTCCAGGTAGAATAATTGCACACTGATGCGTTGCTCTTCCGGCAATTTTTCCATACACCGCTCCATCACAGTCAATTTCTCTTCCTTTGTTTTATCTATATCAAGATGCACAAATTCTCTGTTTTCCACAAAATTATCCTCAATGGAGACTGTCGTATGTTTGGAATTTTTACGAATGGCCATCAGACAATGATTCCTGGACAATACATGAAGCCAACTTTTAAAGTTCTGCACATCATGAACTTTTAGCTTAACCACGAGTTCCTCGAAAATCTGCATTACTGCATCTTTGCTTTGTTCCTCATCCTTCAGATAGTTGAGGCAGACCCCGAAAACCAGGTGCATATACTTATTGTACAATAGACCCAACGGTTCCAGATCGCCGCTGATTTTATATCGAGCAATCAAAGCAGCATCGTCCTGCTCCTGAATTCTAGTGGTATTTTTAATAAACTTCAATTGCGATTTGGAACATAATTCGATCAAGTATAAAAATATTTTCTGATAATGGTATGGAAATTCTTCAAAGCTTACATCATTCTGTAAATCAACGAAATTATGAAAAAGCTATTCTTTCCCATTTTCTTTGTACTGGTACTTCTTGGATTTAATGCTTCTGCTTTGAAAAAAATACAAGGAAAAGTGACCGAAATCGGTATAAAAAAACCTATCGCTGGTGTATTGGTAAGTAATCTCTCCGGGAGTAAACAGACCACCACGGATAAAAATGGTCAATATGTGATCTTTTTAGAAAATGGGGATCTAGAATTGCGTTTTGAAAGTCATGGGTATATCCCCCAACGACTCAGTATTGTAAAGAAAAGCATATTAAATGTTCAGCTGACTGCCGGAATGGAAAAATCGAAAATAGTTGTCCTGACAAAGGAAATAACTATGAATCAAAGTAAAAAAGCCCTTGCCCTTCCTGGAATTGCCAATTCAGCTATGTTGATGGGTAGAACACCAGGGGTAATGATCGGCAGGGTAAATCCTAGACCTTCCGACCTGCATTATAACGGCCTAATACCAGAGGGTAGTAAGAAAATCTCCTCACAAAACTGGAATACAGAAAGCTACGCCTCTATCGTTGAAAACACTTTTATGCTCCCCTTGAAAAATCCACTTTCAACTTTTTCAATTGATGTAGATGCTGCTGGTTACAGCAATGTACGCCGTTATCTGAATAATGGCGGATTACCACCAAAAGATGCCATTAGGATTGAGGAAATGATCAATTATTTTGACTACGATTATCCACAACCTACAGGAAATGACCCCGTAAATATCCTAACAGAAATCGCAAATGCGCCATGGAATCCGCAGCACAAACTCGTAAAGATGGCTTTGCAGGCAAGAAAAATAAAAACAGAGCGTTTGCCGGCTGCCAATCTGGTCTTCCTGATCGATGTCTCAGGTTCTATGGCTCAAGCCAACAAACTACCTTTATTGATTTCATCTTTTAAATTACTAACAGATCAGTTGCGTCAAAATGACCGTGTTGCCATTGTGGTTTATGCCGGAAGGTCTGCTTTGGTGCTTCCTTCTACACCTGGCACTGCAAAAACAACCATTAAAGATGCCTTAACCAAGCTGGAAGCAGGTGGCTCTACAGCAGGTGGTCAGGGCCTGGAACTGGCTTACAAAGTAGCTGCAGAAAACTTCATCCTTAAGGGAAACAACAGGGTAATTCTTGCTACAGATGGGGATTTCAATGTTGGGATTTCAAGTGATGAGGAAATGAAAAAATTGATTGAAGAGAAAAGAAAAAGTGGAATCTTCCTAACGGTTCTTGGTTATGGAATGGGCAATTACAAAGACAGTAAAATGGAGATGCTTGCTGATAAAGGCAATGGCAATTACGCCTATATCGATAACATCAGCGAAGCTAGAAAAGTACTAATTAATGAATTTGGAGCCACCCTGTTTACAGTAGCAAAGGATGTCAAGCTGCAGGTTGAATTCAATCCTTCAAAAGTACAGGCTTATCGGTTAATTGGCTATGAAAACCGCTTACTAGAGGATAAAGATTTTAATGACGATCGTAAAGATGCCGGTGAAATGGGTTCCGGTCATACGGTAACTGCCTTTTATGAAGTCATCCCTTATGGGGTTCAAAGCTCATTTAGCCCATCCGTTGACCCATTAAAATACCAGGAAAATGTAAGTACCCGTTTCCAAAATAAAAGTCCGGAAATGCTAACGGTAAAACTTCGTTATAAACAACCTGATGGTGATAAAAGTCAACTACTCCAAAAGGCAGTATTGGATACCACTTTCCCCTATAGTGCTGCCAGTGACAATTTCCGTTTCGCTGCCGCCGTGGCAGAGTTTGGACTGCTTTTACGCCAATCGGAATTCAAGCAGGAAGCCAATTTTGACCAGGTGATTAATTTGGCCCAGGCTGCACAAGGAAAAGACACAGAAGGTTACCGTGCTGAGTTTTTAAAATTAGTAAAGTCGACTGCCTTATTGGCCAAAGATTTGCTTAGTATTGAAAACACAAACAAATTCAATGAAAAAAACTAGTATTTATTTGATCGCCACCTGCTTTATCAGTCTAAGCAGTATCGAAGCACAAAGTCAGACAAAAATCGGTAAAATTTTAAAAAAGGTGAGCGAAGCTGCAAAGCCTGCAACCACCAATACATCAAATAGCGTGACTGGAACAACGGGTACACCGAACAGTTCTGAAATCGGATTTGGGATTAAAGAAGCTTTGGAATTAGGAATAGGCAGAGGTGCGGATTTACTTTCTGCAAAAGACGGATTTATGGGCAATGCAGCAGTAAAAATCCTTTTCCCTCCTGAAGCACAAAAGGTAGAAAAAACCTTACGCAGCGTTGGTTTAGGTTCTTTAGCCGACAATGTGGTATTGAGCTTAAACAGAGCCGCTGAAGATGCTGCAAAAGAAGCAAAACCAATCTTTGTTTCTGCGATTAAACAAATGACTATCGCTGATGCGACCAATATCCTATTGGGACAACAGGATGCTGCAACTAACTATTTTAAAAGAGTAACCTCTGCACAGCTGATGGAGAAGTTTCAACCGGTGATCACGAATAGTTTAAGTAAAGTTGGTGCCGCAAAATATTGGGGTGATGCAACCAAACAATACAATAAAATTCCAATGGTGAAACCTGTCAACACAGACCTATCCAGCTATGTAGCACAAAAAGCAATCGACGGAATGTTTATCCAGGTCGCTCAGGAAGAACTTAAAATCAGAGACAACCTTGGTGCAAGGTCAACCCCATTATTACAAAAAGTATTCGGTTACGCTGATCAGAAAAAATAATCAACATGGGCTTATAAATTAATAATCAAGCCCATGTAAGTACTAAACCTTCTAAAAAACATTAGACAACTAATAAATAAAAGGTTACTTTTATAGGATAATACTAACAACATAGAAGTATATTGGATTTCAAAGATTTTAATTTTAACCCTGATTTATTAGAGGGTTTATTAGCCATGGGTTTTCGCAATGCGACACCCATCCAACAAGAAGCTATTCCGTTAATTCTAGATAAAAAAGACTTAATTGCCTGCGCACAAACAGGTACTGGAAAAACTGGTGCTTACCTGTTGCCGATCATGAACATGATCAGCATGACCGAAAATCGTCATAACAACACCTTGATCCTGGCGCCTACACGGGAGCTTGCTCAGCAAATAGATTTACAGGTAGAAGCACTCTCCTATTTCACTAACATCAGCTCCTTAACAGTTTATGGTGGTGGTGATGGGATCGCCTATGAGCAGCAAAAACGCTCCATGCGCGAAGGGGTAGACATCATCATTGCCACCCCCGGACGTTTAATCTCTCATCTTTCTTCTGGAGTATTGAAACTGGATCAGTTACAACATCTCGTATTGGATGAGGCGGATAGAATGCTGGATATGGGTTTTTATGATGACATTATGCGCATTGTAAGTTTCCTTCCAAAGAAAAGACAAACGGTATTGTTCTCCGCAACGATGCCTCCTAAAATAAGAACTCTTGCAGGCCGCTTACTCCACAATCCGGAACAAATTAGCATCGCAATTTCTAAACCTGCTGCAGGAATCAACCAACAGGCCTACCTTGTTCATGACAGTCAAAAGGTAAAATTACTGACAGAACTGATGAAAAATTCAGCCTTTCCAAGTGTGTTGATCTTTGCCTCTACAAAAGAAAAAGTGAAGAACCTGGGTAAGGTATTCCGTGGCTTAGGATTTAAAGCCGAAGCTTTCCATTCCGATTTAGGACAAAAAGAACGTGAGGCGATTTTATTGGAATTCAAGAATAAACGTGTTCCGGTATTGATTGGAACGGATGTTTTATCGAGAGGAATTGATGTGGAAGGAATCAGTCTGGTCATTAATTATGATGTACCTCATGATCCGGAAGATTATATCCACAGAATCGGAAGAACAGCAAGAGCTGCCACTACCGGAACTGCGATCACGCTGGTGAATGAAAAAGACAAACGTAAATTTGCAAATATTGAAAAGCTGATTGATAAAACAATTGACAGAATGCCACTTCCTGAACATTTTGAAGCAGTTCCGGCAGATGTCGTTGATTCGTCAACAGAAAAGAAGTACGACAGAAAAAAACCGAAGCGTAAAACCTGGGGTAAAAAACCCAAAGGAAAAAATTCAGGACAAACTACTGAGCGTCATACAGCAGCAGCCAGTCAGTCTGATGCTGTAAATGTCGCTACAGGTAGTAATAATCCAAAGCCAAGGCCTGAAAAATCTGTTTCTGCAACTTCGGCTTCAAATCATCATGATTCAAAGACAAATAGAACAGGTTCAGAAAGCCCGGCGAGCAAAGCAAATACATCGTCGGATACTACGGCACCGACAAATGAATAGGAACAAAATCTACCAATTATGCAAAACCTACCTCCTTTAGCAGAGCGTATGCGCCCACAAAATCTGGATGAATATGTGGGTCAGCAGCACTTAGTAGGTCCTGATGCCGTATTGCGTAAAGCCATTCAAAGCGGGCAACTCCCATCAATGATTTTTTGGGGCCCGCCGGGTGTTGGAAAAACTACTCTTGCTTATATCATATCCCAGACTTTAGACCGCCCTTTTTTTAACCTGAGTGCAATCAATTCAGGGGTAAAAGACATCAGAGATGTCATCGACCGGGCAGCAGCGCTAAAAGATAGTTTTATGGGCCTCCCCATTCTCTTTATTGATGAAATCCACCGCTTCAGCAAATCACAACAAGATAGTTTATTAGGTGCCGTAGAAAGAGGACTGGTTACTTTAATCGGTGCAACCACAGAAAACCCCTCTTTTGAGGTGATCTCCGCCTTACTTTCACGCTCACAAGTCTATATTTTAAAATCACTGGACGAAGAAGAACTTTCCGGCTTATTGCAAACTGCAATTAAACAGGACAGCGTTTTGAAAGAGAAAGACATCACCATCAAAGAACATGAGGCCTTGATTCGGTTATCAGGCGGTGATGCCAGAAAGCTATTAAATGTACTGGAAATTGCCATCAACGGTATAGGTGCTGATAAAATTGTGCTGACCAATGAAAGTGTTTTAAAACATGCCCAACAAAATCTGGCGCTATACGACAAAGCCGGAGAGCAGCATTATGACATTATCTCAGCATTTATTAAAAGTATTCGGGGCAGTGATCCAAATGCCGCTGTTTATTGGTTGGCCAGAATGATTGAAGGTGGTGAAGATCCTTCTTTTATTGCAAGAAGATTATTGATTCTTGCTGCCGAGGACATTGGCAATGCCAACCCTAATGCCTTATTAATGGCCAATAACTGTTTTCAGGCAGTCAATGTAATTGGCTATCCGGAGTCTAGAATTATTCTTTCCCAGGCTGTGACCTATATGGCCTCTTCTGTAAAAAGTAACGCTGCCTATGAAGCCATAAATAAAGCTCAGGCATTGGTGAAACAAACTGGGAATTTACCCGTCCCATTACATATCCGTAATGCACCAACCAAATTGATGAAAAATATTGGATATGGAAAGGACTACAAATACTCACATGGGTATGAAGGGAATTTTTCTGAACAGGAATATTTCCCTGAAACTTTAAGTGGCACTAAATTATATGACCCGGGAAAAAATCCTGCAGAAGATAAGCTTAGGGAGAAATTAAGACAAAACTGGAAAAATAAATACAACTATTAATATGCTTTCAACCTTCCTAGACCATCAATGGAAAGCCTTTTGGCGCTCAAAAAATAAAGGCGGAACAATTGCAACACAATTGCTGATTGGTTTTGTAGTCCTTTATCTACTGGCATTGGCACTGATCCTTGGTTTAAATCTGGAGGTATTTATTGCAAAAGCATTCCCCAAAAAAGATGTATTTGAAGTTTTCAATGGCGTCATCCTCTATTATTTTGCGATTGATTTTCTGATGAGGATGCAATTACAGGATCTGCCAACCATGAGCGTTGTTCCTTACCTTCACCTAAAGATTCCAAAAAGAAAGCTTGTTAATTTTTTAAATGTCAGGGCGCTGTTTTCTGCATTTAATCTGTTGCCCCTGTTTTTGTTTATCCCCTTCTGCTTAACCGCAATCTCTAGTGTATATAGCCCTATTACAGGTACGATGTACATCATTTCCATTGTTTCATTGGTGATCTTTAACAATTATGCCGCTCTATATATCAAAAGGCTGAGCATACAACACCTGAAGCTTGTACCAATTGTATTGTTAACCATCGTTACTTTGGGTTTACTGGAGTATTTTAAAGTCTTTTCTATTGCAGCAATTTCAAACCAGATTTTTAGCTTCATTACAGATCAGCCTTTCGCCGCATTGAGCTTTAGCTTTTTGGCGGTTGGGATGTTCTTATGGAATGCCCGATACCTGAGAAATAACCTATATGCAGAAGAGTTGAGCGGTATTGAAGAAGTTAAAACAAGTACAGACTACCCTTTTCTGGATCGCTTTGGAAAGGTCGGCGCTTTAGCTGCGTTAGAAATTAAGCTCATTCTTAGAAATAAAAGAAGCCGATCTGCGATCACGATGAGTATGATCTTTTTGTTTTATGGTTTCATCTTCTATAAAAAAGAGTTGTTAGACAAGGATCATCTTGCCATGATGCTTTTTGCTGCGGTATTTATGACAGGGAACACCATCAGTATATATGGACAATTCATGTTTGGCTGGCAGTCTTCACATTTCGATGGCTTGATGGCCAATAAAATTGATGTTAGAGATTTTATACGGTCGAAATTTCTGTTATTCACATTATTCTCCACATTTACGACCCTGGTGGCCTGTTTATATGGGTTTATAAGCTGGAAAATATTGGCTGTACAATTTGCCGCGTATCTTTATAATATAGGAATAGGAACCATTTTAGTCCTATACTTTGCCACACGAAATTATAAATCGATGGACCTCAGTAAAGGTTCTACTTTTAATTTCCAGGGTGTAGGTGCTGCGCAGTGGATATTAGGGCTACCTTATTTTTTAAGTCCATACCTTATCTTTCTTCCCTTTTCGATGAGTGGTCACCCTTACTGGGGCCTGCTCGCCTTAGGATTGTGTGGCCTTGCCGCCTTCCTGACACGTGAGTTCTGGGTAGATTTTTTAGCAAAAGAGTTTAATAAAAGAAAATACAAAATTGCAGCTGGCTTTAGAGAAAAATCATGATTTTAGAAATTTCAAACTTAAAAAAGACTTACGGCAACAAAACTGTAGTCAATATTGAGTCCTTACAGATTAATGCTGGGGAAACAGTGGGGATTGTGGGCAACAATGGCGCAGGTAAAACCACGATGTTTAGAATGATGTTAGACCTGATTCGTCCCACAGCAGGGGAAATCAAGTCCAAAGGAGAATTGGTTGGCAGTTATGACAGCTGGAAAGATTATACTGCCTCTTATCTGGATGAGGGTTTTCTGATTGATTACCTTACCTCTGAAGAGTATTTCATGTTTATAGGCAGTTTGCACCAGATGACCGCAGCGCATGTATCCGATTATCTTCTGCAATTTCATGATTTCTTCAACGGTGAAATTCTAAATAAAGGCAAGTATATCAGAGACTTCTCTAAAGGAAATCAGAATAAGATAGGTATTGCAGCATCGCTGATGCAGAACCCAGAACTCCTGATTCTGGACGAGCCTTTCGCCAATCTTGATCCAACCACACAGATTCGTCTCAAAACGCTGATTCGCTCCCTAAAAGAAGAACGTCAGATGGCGACCTTGATTTCCAGTCATGATTTGAACCATGTCACTGACGTATGTGACAGAATCATCCTTATGGAAAAAGGACTGATTATTAAAGACATACACAAAACAGAAAATACATTGAGCGAATTAGAAGCTTATTTTGCAGAATAGCATAAATTATTGTACAGAATTATAGTCAGTTTTTAACTATTTTTTGATGCTTTCATTGATTTCGTGCTGACCTTTGTCTCATAAATTATTCTAATGACACAATAATTTTACAAAACATGAATTTGGCACTAGGTTTGATTAACGGTCTGGGTAAAATAAATTATAAAACTATGGTTACTTCAAAATTTAAAATAGCAGCATTTAGTATCGCTTTAGCTATGGGTGCAATGACATTTCAGGGCTGTGATAGTTTAACTAAAACACAAAAAGGCGCAGGTATTGGTGCTACTGCGGGCGGTGTTCTAGGTGCTATTATCGGAAAAAAGGCGGGTAACACTGCTGTTGGGGCTATCATTGGTGCTGCTGTTGGTGGTACAGCCGGTGGTTTTATTGGAAAAAGAATGGATAAACAAGCAGCAGAGATTCAAAATGCAATCCCTAATGCTGAAGTTATCCGTGAAGGTGAAGGTATTATTGTGAAATTTGATAGTGGTATCCTTTTTGGATTCGACAAATCTGATTTGACTCCTGCTGCTAAAACTAACGTCCAATCATTAGCAGCCTCTCTTACTAAATATCCTGGAACGGACATTAAAGTAATTGGTCATACAGACAACATTGGAAAAGAAGCCTATAACATGGCCCTTTCTGAGAGAAGAGCAGCAGCAGTAAAAGCTTATGCAGTTTCTCAGGGTGTTCCGGCATCACGTTTAATTACTATTGGAAAAGGTATGTCTGAGCCAATTGCTGATAACAGTACTGAGGCTGGAAGAGCTGCCAACCGTAGAGTTGAGGTGGTAATTGTTGCAAATGATCAATTGAAACAACAAGCTACACAACAAGGCAAATAATTAGCACATCCACATCTACCTATAAATAAAAACCCGTCGTACTTTGTACTTCGGGTTTTTTATGTGATCAGATTTTTTATTCAGCTTCTTGTTCCGCTGTACCGTAGATATCTTCAAAATAAGTAACGGTAAGTGACTTCAGTAACAATTCCTGCTCCATCATTGCAAATGAAGGAACGGGTTTAATGAGCTTCCAATGCGGCCATCCATCCTGGTCTAATCCTTCCAGTTCATAAAAGCCCATTTCACTTAACAAACGGCAAGTTGCAATATGCATGAGTTCTTCCTTTTGTCTTTTACTATACTTGCCAGGTCCTTTGCCTAACTCCTGCACACCGATTAAAAACAGCATTACCTTTAAATCGGGTTCATCAGAATCAAACTCCTGAGCTATCTTTTTTTGCAAAGTTTTCCATTTTGCGTGTATTTCTGCAGGTTTCATATCACAAAGATACAAATTAGCGCCAGCGCTTTATTACATTAAAATTAAGGGTTTAGTCAAGGGTTTTGTTATTTTAGCCTATATCAGCTCAATACTTGAAAGCACAATTATATACCTATGAAAAAAACAATAATAACAGGTCTGATGGCCTATGGAATGTCGGGCAAAGTGTTTCATGCCCCTTTTGTAGCAGCACACCCCGGATTTAAACTGCATGCTGTAACAGAGCGGAATCAGAAAAGTGCGGCAGCAGACTACCCTGGAATCATCAGCTATACTACAATTGAAGATTTACTCAATGATGACGCAATCGAACTGATCATCATCAATACACCAAACAATACCCACTACGAATATGCGAAAAAGGCATTGATGGCCGGAAAACATATCCTGGTAGAAAAGCCATTTACGGCTACTGCTGAAGAGGCTAAAGAAATCCTAGCATTGGCTAAAGAACTGGGGAGAAAAGTACTTTTCTATCAAAATAGGAGATGGGATAGTGATTTCAGGGCTGTAGCTGAAGTCATCGCAAGTGGTAGACTGGGTAAATTAAGTGAGGTACATTTCCGTTACGACAGATACCGTTCTACCATTGGTGTAAAGAGTTTTAAGGAAGAACCAGTTGCTGCAAGTGGCTTAATGTACGACCTTGGTCCACATTTATTGGATCAGGCAATTAGCATTTTCGGTAAGCCCGTATCTTTTCATAAAATTCTAGGTAAAAACCGTATAAATACACAGGTTGATGATTATTTCTCCATTCATTTAAGTTATTCTGATAGTGTAAATGTATTTGTCCATTCTAATATGATGGTTGTTGAAGCTTTACCAGCATTCATAATTAATGGAACCAATGGTTCTTTACATAAATATAGAACAGATGCACAGGAAGCACAATTACTTGCAGGCATGAAATTAGATGATCCTGCTTATGGTATTGAAGCTCCAGGAACCGAAGGAAAACTATACTTACTGGATGAGGCTGGAGTAAAAACAACGCATACGATCCCAGCATTAGCAGGAAGCTACCTGCCTTTATTTGAGGCGGTATATCAAAGTATAGTAAATAATCAGCCATACCCTGTAACAGAAGAGCAGGTAATTACGCAATTGGAAATTTTGGAGGCTTAACTTATGCAGGCATTTTTCATACTGATCCCCATTTTGTTATTGGTGATCTACTTTATTTTTAGGAAAGACAGTCATCGGAATTACGTGATGCTAAGTGAGGAAGATAAACAAATGCTCTTTCAGCATGTCGTTTATTACCAACACCTCACCGTAGAGGACCGTTTAAGGTTTGAGCAGCGTATTTCTGCATTCCTCGCAGAGGTTCATATCGAGGGCGTAGGTACCCCAGTAACTGTACTTGATAAGTTATTGATTGCCTCCAGTGCGGTGATTCCGGTATTTGGCTTTGAGGACTGGCATTATCGCAACCTGACGAATATCCTTTTATATCCGGATACCTTCAATGAAGAGTTCCAATATGAAGGGGGCCAAAGAAATATTTTAGGAATGGTGGGTTCTGGATATATGAACGGCCAGATGATCTTATCCAGAGCCGCGCTGATCAAAGGATTTTCCAATGCCGCAGATAAGGAAAATACAGCCATTCATGAGTTTGTTCATCTACTGGATAAATCAGATGGTGCAACAGACGGTATTCCAGAAAACCTGATGAGGCATGAATATGTGATGCCCTGGGTTCGGATGATTCATGAGGAAATGAAAAGAATTGAAAAAGGAAAATCGGATATTAACCCTTATGCCATCACCAATGAGGCAGAGTTTTTTGCTGTAGTATCTGAATACTTTTTTGAAAAGCCAGAGCAATTTAAGTCGAAACACCCTGAGTTATATGAAAGCCTGGCCGAGATATTTTCGCAGGATCTGGCAGCAGACCGGCCTTCATAGCTGGAGGGCATTCTTTATAGACTGCCCAATAAAGCCACATTGAATTCTGTGGGTACTTCTATATGTGGAATGTGCCCACAGGCTTCAAACTCTACCATCTTTGCCCCTGGAATTTTAGCAGCAGTTTGCTTACCTAAGAACCGGTATTGTCCATATAAGGTTTGCTGATCCGGGCTCAATAGTGCTTTCCCCACAATGGTCTTATCTTCCTTCCCGATAAACAAAATAGTAGGGACACGGATGTTAATAAATTCCTGAACCACCGGTTGCTCGTAGATCATGGTATAGGTCATCGCATTCACTCTAGCCAATCTTGGAAAATCGGCACTTTTGGTCATACCTCCGGCAATACGAACCAGTTCATCATACTCAGGCTTCCAAACCGTAAAATAAGATGTCTTGTAGTATTTTTTGACACTTTCTGCCGTTGCTTTTAGTTCCGATTGATATTGCTGATCGGTACTCACATAAGGGATGAAATTGCGATAATCCTCCAGGCCAATCGGATTTTCCAGCAATAATTTTTCTGTATTTTCCGGAAACATTAATGCGAAGCGTGTAGCCAGCATTCCACCCATAGAATGGCCCAGGATATTCGCTTTCTGTATCCCTAGAGTGTCCAGCAATTGTTTAGTCCAACGTGCCAGCTGATGAAAGCTATAATGAATATAGGCTTTAGAAGATCTCCCGAAACCAATTTGATCCGGGACAACTACCCGAAATCCGCGATCGGCTAATGCTTTAATCGTATTCGTCCAATAGTATCCCCCAAAATTTTTACCATGAAGTAAGACCACAGTTTTACCATTAGCCTTACCCAATGGCGCCACATCCATATAAGCCATATTTAAATCCTGTCCTTCAGTATGGATAGGGAAGTATTTTACGGCATAAGGATATTTAACATTTTCTAAGGTGATAGAAAGGGTATCGGCTTGTTGTGCCAAAGTCGCTGTGCCACTGAAAAGTAAACACAGGTAAAGAGCAACTTTTTTATAAAACATAAACTGGTTTTTAGAAAAAACAATAATAGGAACTGAAAGTTCTAAACTTAAGCATTATTTATATTTTTGGGGAAATATAAAATGTATGAGCAGTCACCAAATAGGTTTGGAGCGGTTAACTATGGGTCAGATTTCCAGGATTATCGCCGAAAAACAATTGCTAAAATTATCCGACGCAGCCATTGCAAAAATTGAAAAATGCAGGAGTTATCTGGACGATAAATTACAACGTCATGAAGGTCCAATTTATGGGATAAACACCGGTTTTGGTTACCTACAACATGTAGAAATTGAATCAGAGAAGCTTTCCCAGCTCCAACACAATCTGCTCCTATCCCATGCTTGTGGAACTGGAGAGGAGGTGCCACCTGAAATAGTTAAATTGATGTTGTTATTAAAGATTCAGTCTTTAAGTTATGGGCATTCTGCAATAGCATTGACTACCCTTTCCCGTTTGGTCGACTTTTACAACTACGATATTTTGCCAGTGATTTACACCCAGGGTTCATTAGGTGCTTCAGGTGATCTGGCACCTCTTGCTCACCTCTCCTTACCTTTAATCGGCGAAGGTATAGTATGGTATCAGGGAGAGAAAATAACGGTGTCGGTACTGTATGAAAAATTAGGTTGGGAAGCATTAAAACTACAATCTAAAGAAGGATTAGCCTTAATCAACGGAACACAGTTTATGAGCGCTTATGGCGTTTTTTGCTTATTGAAAGCACAAAAACTGATGAACTGGGCAGATGCGATTGCTGCCATATCTATAGATGGTTTTGATTGCAGAATTGATCCTTTTGAAACCTTTAGCCATGTGATTCGTCCTCATGCCGGACAACTGCATACCGCAGCCAATATTACTAAATGGCTTGCAGGAAGTGAACTAATTGGCAGAAGTGGGAAACAAACACAGGATCCCTATTCTTTCCGATGTGTACCTCAGGTTCATGGAGCAAGTAAAGACAGCATCCACTATATCCAGTCGGTATTCGAGACAGAAATCAATTCGGTTACCGATAACCCAAATGTGTTTCCTGATGAAGACCGGATTATTTCAGCCGGAAACTTCCATGGCCAGCCTTTGGCCTTAACATTGGATTTCCTTTGTATTGCCCTTGCGGAATTAGGCTCAATCTCTGAAAGAAGAACTTTTCAATTGATTTCAGGACAAAGAGGTCTGCCACCGTTTCTGGTGAAAAATGCAGGTTTAAATTCTGGACTAATGATTACTCAATATACAGCCGCATCAATTGCCAGCGAAAACAAACAGTTATGTACCCCATCATCGGTAGACAGTATCGTCTCCAGCAATGGTCAGGAGGACCACGTAAGTATGGGTGCAAATGCAGCCACAAAATGTTTACGTGTACTGAATAACCTGGAAAGAATTTTGGCGATTGAGTTACTCACTGCAGCACAAGCTCTAGATTTAAGAAAACCTTTACGTTCTTCTAAAGCCATAGAAAATCTGCTTTCTAATTACAGGTCCGTAGTTTCTTTTAATGAGGCCGATCGCTTACTAGCGCTTGACATCGCTGCTTCTATTACATTTTTAAGAACAAAGGAAGAACTCTTGAAAACAGAATTGACCTAATATATAATTCCATTAACCTATTCATGTGTCATATTCAACAATGGACTGTGATCAGAATAGAACCGGTTTCCAGTACCGCTTCATAAAAATGCCCCAGAGATTTTAAAAATCCTGGGGCAACTTATGAAATATATTTTCGCGATAAGGCGCTTTTTAGATCAATCCTGGTTACAGAAAAGGCACACTGATACCAAAGGTCACATTCCTTCCAGTATTGTAAATCCCTTCCATTTTGTACCTGCTCAAATGGTTAAAATACTTTTTATCCAGTAAATTCTGACCAGTTACCCAAAGGTTCAATTTTCCTCTTTTGGTATTGATGCTTGTTCCAAGTCCTGCGTCCAATAAAGTATATCCATCGGTTTGAGTTTCAAAACTATCAAAACGGGCCTGCTTCAATACATTCGTTAAACCAACTTTCATATAAGTTCCTGCAAGGCCTTTGATATTCGGTTCAAAGCGCAATTCATTATTGATAGATGCCGCAGGGATAAAAGGCAATGGCTGATCATTTGCACGGTTTGTTCCTTTTACATAGGCAAAAGAATTTTCAAAATGTAGCGATTTAATCAGGTGGAAATCCATTGAAGCCTCTCCCCCAATTAAGTCTGCATTGGTTTGTACAAACCGATAAACAGGTAATGTTTCTGTCATCCCATTCCCATCACTAATACCAGTGACTTCGTTATTGAAATTTCCTGAATAGATATAATTATAGATTCGATTCGCATATGCATTTAGTCCGAAAGTAACGGCATTAGCTGTATACTCCAATCCGAGATCAAATTGTAAACTTGTTTCCTGTTTAAGGTTTGAGTTTCCAATTTCATACCTGAATGTTCCTTCATGACGACCATTAGCAGCCAATTCCGCAATATTTGGTGCACGGAAGCCTGTACCTGCATTTCCTTTTAGCACCAGGTTTTTGGCAACTTCATAAGCAAAACCTACAGAACCGGACACATTGGAAAACTGGTTGTCAAAGGCAGTAAATAAAGGTTCCCCATCTACGGCTAAGGCCTTTCCATTTATCTTTTTATAATCATAACGCGCACCAATATTGATTGCACCTTTATCGAAGTTACGTTTCAGGTATACAAAAGCACCAATGTTGTTACTATTATAATCAGGAATTAAAAACTCATCCCCTTTATTTAGATTATTTTGGTACATACCCTGAACACCAATGGCTGGCTCCCATTTACCCGCATTCGGGAAATAGTATTTCACATCATAGGTATAAGAATTCAGGTTTAGATTCAAGCCCGGTTCAGTTGTACTTTCTTCAAATTCCTTTCTGATATTACGCTGAAATGCAAAGGTTGTTTTCAGCTGTCCTGTACCAAGGATGAAATTACTATTTAATGCTGCCCTATAATGATTAATGTTTTGAAAGGGCAATCCTATTCTACGTTCCCTTGCTTCAGCTTTACTCACTACGTTACCATCCTCATCTAAATACGCTCCTTGCTCATCAGGCCCACGTTCTACTAAACCAATATTGGTCTGAAAGCGCGAAAAAGTTAAATGAGAATATCCCCAGCTCTTATTCAGACCTAGCATCCCGTTCACATTAAACTCATTAAAACCAGAATTTGGGACTACAGCACCTTTATATGCAAAGCCATACGCATTTTTATAGGAAGCACGACCACGATACACGAATCCATCATCGTTGCCCTGAAGCATTAAAGAAGAAGCTGTTAATCCATTATTTGTAGCATAGGAACTGGTAAAATTCCCATTAAAGGACCCTGGAGGAGGCACAAGATCATCAATAATGTTGATGACGCCACCCAGAGCATCAGACCCGTAAAGTAAACTTGCAGGACCTTTTAGAATTTCTACTCTTGCAGCAGAAAACTGATCTACCTCAATTCCATGTTCATCACCCCATTGCTGAGCTTCTTCTCTTGCTCCATCTACCATGGTCAACACCCGGTTGTACCCTAATCCACGGATCGTTGGCTTAGAGATTGCTCCCCCTGTGCTCACCTGTGAAATTCCGGGAACTTTTGAAATGGCATCTACTAAGTTTGTACCGGCAGCCTGAGCTAATTTATCTTTCCCTACTGTCACTACCGACAAGCTATTGGTTTTATTATTGGCACTAAAAGGTGATCCCGTAATCACCACTTCCGCACCTTCTATGGCAGAAGTTTCCATCGCAATATTCAATCTATTGATTGTACTTAGGTCTACAATTTGTGAAAAGGTCTTATAACCTACAAAACGAACTTCAAGAAGAAACCTCCCCTTTGAAGGTATATTTTTTAACGTAAACTCTCCATTTACATTGGTACTCGTTACCGCTTTTAAATCGCTGATATAAACCGTAGCGCCAACCAAGGGTTCATGATCCCCCGCATCGGTAACTCTACCTTTAAAATCTGCCAATCCAGAGGCAAATAAAGGGCTTGAAAATAAGGTGTACCATAAGACTAAAAATACCAGATGTATCTTTTTCATGTGCTGATATGTGTTTGGATGGAATGAGATCAACAAACCATCAAATTGGCCGAAGCCAACAATTTCGTAAATATTAGATTGAATAATAAGGCTGCAATTAGCCATCCCTTTGAGGCAAATTATTACACTGCCATATTTTAATTGCCATCCAGGCCATCTTTACCCACGCCTACAAAGGAGTAGACTTCAAGATTAAGACGACTTTACAAGAACAACAAATTAGTGTTTCCTGGCAACAACAACATGTATCAGCAAATTAAATGCAGGACCAATACCCCTGTAAACAAAGCATCCAAATGCAAACTAATCCTGAAATCAGAAAATAAAATTTAGCATAATTGCTATGGTCAACAATGTAAATGATCCCTCGGGGAAAAGAAAAAACTATACGAAAGGAGGCCCTCTTAGGGATGTACTGATTAACGCTGCATACGAACCGCTTAATACAGGATAATGTTTGATGACAGGTTTGTTTTCCAGATAAACCTGAAACTGAACCTGCTCATGTAAATAATTTTTTTCGAAATGTGCAGCACATACCAGACAGGTTTCCACATGACTCCCAACATGCAATTTATGAGTACATATTTTTTCATTCTGACAGGCTACCTCTTCCTCATGGTGATGGAAAGCGCTAAAGGGAGTCAAAGCTATCGCAAATACCCAAAGCAATGTTATGGATATAATTTTATGGATATGTTGCTGACGCTTTTTCAATTTCGAGTGCTAAATTACGCAATCTCACATAATTACATACATTTGTTTTATAACATTGCCCTTACATGACCGCATAATGGATTTAAGTTTAGATTTAAGTAAAAAACAAACCCCAACCGGAAATACATTGACTTGTAAAGGATGGGTGCAGGAAGCTGCATTGCGTATGCTCCTGAACAACCTTGACCCCGAAGTAGCTGAACGTCCAGAAGAGCTCATCGTTTACGGAGGTCGTGGGAAGGCCGCTAGAAATAAAGAAGCTCTAGCATTAATCGTTAAAGCTCTTCAAAATTTAGAAGAAACAGAAACTTTATTAATTCAATCCGGAAAACCTGTTGGAGTTTTACCAACACATAAGGATGCCCCTAGGGTTTTGATTTCAAATTCGCAACTCGTTCCTAAATGGGCCACACAACAACATTTTGATGAACTGGAAGATAAAGGTCTGATGATGTATGGACAGATGACCGCAGGATCCTGGATCTATATCGGCTCTCAAGGCATCGTTCAGGGAACTTATGAAACTTATGCTGCCTTAGCACGCAAACATTTCAACAGTAACCTGAAAGGCAAATTGAATGTGACCGCAGGATTAGGAGGCATGGGTGGCGCGCAACCATTAGCGATTACCATGAACCAGGGGGTTTGCCTGGCCGCCGATGTAGAAGAATGGCGCATTCAAAAACGCCTGGAAACACGGTACATTGACGAAATTGAATACGATATCGATAAGGCAATCGACAAAGCATTACAATATAAAAAGGATGGAAAAGCGCTATCGATTGGTGTAGTTTGTAATGCGGTAGATTTATTACAGCGACTCATTGACCGTAACATTACGCCTGATACGCTAACAGATCAGACTTCTGCACATGACCCACTGATTGGTTATTTCCCAGAAGGACTAACGGTAGAAGCAGCTAATGAACTGCGTAAAACAGATCCGGAGCATTACGTGAAAAGAAGTTACGAGACGATGGCTAAGCATGTCCGTCAGATGCTGGAACTGCAAAATCGTGGTGCCATCACCTTCGATTATGGCAATAATCTTCGCGGAAGAGCATTAGAAGTAGGTGTGACAAACGCTTTCGACTTTCCGGGCTTTGTTCCTGCTTATATCCGTCCACTATTTTGTGAAGGAAAAGGTCCTTTCCGATGGGCTGCACTTAGCGGGGATCCACAAGACATCTATGAAACAGATAAATTGATCCTGGAACTTTTCCCGGAAAATGAAAGTCTGAAACAATGGATTACTATGGCTCAGGAACGCATTGCTTTCCAGGGATTACCTGCAAGAATATGCTGGTTAGGGCAGGGAGAAAGAGAAAAAGCTGGTCTCGCCTTCAATAAATTGGTAACAGATGGCAAAGTAAAGGCACCTTTAGTGATTGGAAGAGATCATCTGGATACCGGATCTGTAGCCTCTCCAAACCGGGAAACAGAAGCTATGTTGGATGGTTCTGATGCAGTGGCCGACTGGCCAATACTTAATGCCCTGATCAATACTGCCGGTGGTGCCAGCTGGGTATCTTTACACCATGGTGGTGGCGTAGGAATCGGATATTCTATCCATGCCGGTATGGTGATCGTTGCCGATGGTACTGAAGATGCGGCAATCCGGATCAAACGTGTATTACATAATGATCCGGCTATGGGTGTAATCAGACATGCCGATGCAGGATATGATATTGCAAAAGACACCCTGAGAAAACACAGACTTGGCTTATAAAGCAATTCGTATTTTCCTGAACCTATTCACATTTCCTTTACCACAATACGTTTTTATTACAAAACCGTGATGGAATAATAAGCTAAATTAGGCGGTCTGCGAAACTAAGCAGACCGCTTTAACGTTTATTAAATAAAAAGAAATGGCAACTGCTCAGCAAATCAAAAACGGATACATTGACTATGTACTCCTCAATGGTGAACAACCAGCTTCAGTATATAGCTTCGTCAAGAAACTAAAAATTGCTGAAGAAGATTTCTACGACTTCTATCCCTCTTTTGATAGTATTGAAAAGAACCTATGGGTAGAGCTCACACTCGAAACCATTACTGCAATCGAAACACAAGAAGTTTGGAATCAGTACTCCTCCCGAGAAAAAATACTTTCCTTCTTTTACAGCTATGTAGAAGTTCTAAAAAAACAAAGAAGTTTCATCATTTATAGCTTAAAAAAACACAGAAATAAGTTTGGAACACCAGAGGTTTTATCTGGGGTGAAGCCAATTTTTGAGAACTTTTCTGAATCCGTTATCAATGAAGGATTAGAAAGTGGGGAACTTGCCAATCGTAAGTTTTTGAGCAAGCGCTATAAGGATGCGATATGGGTTCAATTTGGCTTTATTGTGAACTTCTGGATAACGGACGACAGTTCCGGATTTGAAAAAACGGATGAGGTGATTGAAAAAGGAGTAAATGTAACTTTCGATCTTTTTGAACGATCCCCCTTAGACAATCTTCTGGAGTACGGAAAATTTCTTTCCAGAAATGGAAACTTTAAAGAAAAAATGGGATTATAAAACTCATGAAAGAACAAGAGCATATTCCGGTTACCAAGGGACAGAGATCAGCGAAATTTGTAAAAACTGGAATCCAGATTGGAGGCAATTACATCAAGCACTATTCTAAAAAACTGTTTAATCCAGAGCTGAGCAGGGATGAGCTGAACGAGAATAATGCAGCAGATATTTATAAATCGCTAAGCGAACTTAAAGGTAGTGCACTTAAAGTTGCCCAGATGTTGAGTATGGACAAGAATATCCTTCCAAAATCTTACATCGACAAATTTACACAGTCGCAGTACAATGCTCCTCCTCTTTCCGGACCACTCATTGTCAGGACTTTCAGCAAATATTTCGGAAAAACTCCGGAACAAATCTATGATAAATTTAACCTTCATTCCAGCAATGCCGCCTCTATAGGGCAGGTACATCAGGCTGAACTTAATGGCAAAAAATTAGCGGTTAAAATTCAATATCCTGGTGTTGGCGACAGTATCTCTTCTGACCTCAAATTGGTAAAACCTTTCGCCTTTCGTCTTTTAGGAATGAACGAAAAGGAACTCAACATTTACATTAAGGAAGTCGAAGAAAGATTATTGGAAGAAACAGATTATGAACTGGAAGTACGAAGATCCATCGAATTTTCAGAAGCTTGTCAGCATCTTCAAAATGTAGTCTTCCCAAAATATTACCCGGAACTTTCCAGAAAACGGATCATTACCATGGATTGGATAGAAGGTTTACACCTCAAAGAGTTTTTGAAAACCAATCCTTCACAAGAGCTCAGGAATAAAATAGGACAAGCCTTATGGGATTTTTACAATTTCCAGCAACATGAGCTGAGGGCAGTTCATGCTGACCCCCATCCCGGAAATCTTATGATTACCCCTGAGGAGAAACTAGGAGTCATTGATTTTGGCTGTATCAAGGAAATGCCGGATGATTTCTACTATCCGTTTTTCTCTCTGATCTCTACAGATGTACTCCAGGACAAAGCAAAAACCATCACCGCTTTCCGTCAGCTGGAGATGATCCACCCGGAAGATACGGAAAGTCAGGTTGAATTTTATTATAAAGCCTATCGGGAAATGATTGAGTTATTTGCCAGACCTTATACCAGCAAAACCTTCGACTTCAGTAAACCTGAGTTCTTTGAGCAGCTTTACAGATATGCGGAGAAAGTAGCCACTATGCCGGAATTCAAACAAGCCAGAGGAGTAAAACACTTTATTTATGTAAACCGTACCAATTTTGGTTTATACACCATTTTACAGGAATTAAAATCACTGGTTCGCACAGATACTTTTCAACCTCATACCTTAAAATGAAAATTCTGTTGACGGGAGCAAATGGCTATATCGGCAGCAGGCTGTTACCAGTTCTATTAGCCGCCGGCCATCAAGTGGTTTGTATGGTACGCGACAAAAGACGCTTTACCGAGGGATCCGACTTTGGTGATCAAGTACAAATTATCACAGGAGATTTGCTAAAACCAGAAACCTTAGTTGGCATTCCTAATGATATTGCAGCGGCTTACTATCTAGTCCACTCTATGTCCGCAAGTGAACACGGCTTCTCTGAATTAGAAAAAACCTCCGCAACAAACTTCCTGAAAGCCCTAAAATCAGGGCAGTGTCAGCAAATCATCTACTTAACTGGTATCGTTAATGATGCCGAACTTTCGAAACATTTAAGCTCAAGATTGGCCGTCGAACAAGTATTAAAACGCTCAGACATTCCATATACCATTTTAAGAGCAGCCATTATTATCGGTTCAGGAAGCGCCTCTTTTGAAATAATCCGGGATCTGACAGAAAAACTACCCGTTATGGTAGCGCCAAAATGGGTCAATACCAAATGTCAGCCAATCGGAATTAGGGATGTACTTCGCCATTTAAATAGTGTATTGTTAAATCATAAGGCTATAAATCAAACTTTTGACATTGGAGGTCCAGACATCCTGAGTTATAAAGAGATGATGATGCAATATGCGGAAGTACGCCATCTAAGACGTTTCATCCTCAGCTTACCGCTGCTTACTCCCCGCTTGTCCTCATTATGGTTAAATCTCGTTACTTCGGTGCCTTATGCTTTAGCAAGAAGTTTAGTAGACAGCATGAAAAATGAAGTTATCTGTAAGGAAAATCAAATCGGCCTCATTCCGCCAAGTGATTGCTTACCTTATCGTAAAACTCTTGAACTGGCTTTTGAAAAAATAGAACAAAATTCCATTGTATCCAGTTGGAAAGATGCACTTAACCGGGGTTATCTGGACACAAACTTCATGGACCAGGTAAAAGTTCCACAAAATGGAACGCTGGAATACAAGGTAAAGATGCCTTTTGAAAGAAATCCAGAGGAAGTATTCCAAAATATTTGGAGCATTGGCGGGAACAGAGGATGGTATTATGCCAACTGGCTTTGGAATTTAAGGGGACTTTTAGATAAGCTCATGGGCGGTGTAGGAACGCGAAGAGGCAGAACCCATAATCAATTTTTACATGCTGGAGATGTGATCGACTTTTGGAGGGTCTTATTAGCGGATGAGCATAAAAAACGTTTATTGCTATATGCGGAAATGAAAGTTCCTGGAGAAGCCTGGCTGGAATTTAAGATTGTTGATTTTCATGGGAAATATTTTCTATCTCAGATTGCTACATTCAGACCTTCTGGTTTATGGGGTCGATTATACTGGTATGCGATGTTTCCATTTCACATCTTCCTGTTTAATGGTATGGCCAAACGAATCACAGAATTTAAAGCATAATAAAAAAGGCACAATCGCCACAATTGCACCTTCTTTAAAAACCTAAAACTTAATAGTAAGACACACAAGAAGGCAAAAGGTTTCATTGATAAATACTTTTTTCGTCCAGCCAGTAATTATTACCATCCTTAATCATGACAGCGGCTGCTATTCGAATGTATCGACAAATATTTTTACCAGAATCTGTTGATAAAAACAGAGAATTGTATAAACAAATCAATCCTGTTAAATATATTTGTATTACATCCAACCCCCCTCGATTTTGGCAAAAAGCTCTAAAATTCACAAAAACATACTCGTCGTTGAGGACAATCACGCCATACTTGATGTCATCACACTAATCTTACAAAGCGAAGCGTATAAAGTAACCGGTCTGAACAAAAGCATAGACATGATGACGCACATTGAACAGTCTAAACCAGACCTTGTCATTATGGATATTATGCTCCCTGATGGTGATGGCAGAGAACTGTTAACGCAGCTTCGCTCTGATGTCAACACTGCAGAGATTCCGGTATTAATGATCTCAGCAAGATATACCGAAGCCAATATCCAACATGGTGCTTTTAAACCCAACGGTTTTCTTGCAAAACCTTTTGATATTGACGATTTACTGGATAGAATCGAGGGCATCCTCGCAGGAAAAACCTACTAATTTTTAGAATGATGAAAGCCAACCATGAACTGATTACCAAATTCTATACGGCCTTTCAAAACAAAGATATTAAAGGAATGCAGGATTGCTATAGTGATCAGGCAACTTTCAGCGACCCTGTTTTCAGCAATCTGAATGCTCAGGAATTACGTGCAATGTGGGCTATGCTGATTCAAAGCGGAAAAGATATGCGCATAGAGTTTAGCGCAGTAAAGGCCTGGGAAGATGGAGGCAGTGCCCATTGGGATGCCTACTATACCTTTTCGGCAACCGGACGAAAAGTATTGAATCAAATTGATGCTGAGTTCATCATAGAAAATGGAAAGATTCTTCAGCACCGGGATCACTTCAATTTCTATACCTGGTCAAGGCAATCGCTTGGTTTTACCGGAATGTTATTGGGTTGGACTTCCTTCCTTAGAAACAAAGTAAGAAAGCAGGCCAGCGCTAAACTGGCCGCTTATATGTCAAAAGACTAGGCCAGGCTTAGTCTTTAATTCTTTCAATAATATCGTTTAGTTTTAATTTCTCTTGTACACCACTGTGCATGTCTTTTAAAGTTAACAGACCGCTCTCCAGCTCATCACTTCCAATCAGTATTACATAAGGGATGTTTTTATCATCTGCATAACTCATTTGTTTTTTCAGTTTTGCAGCCGTAGGATAAAGCTCAGCCGCGACACCAGCATTTCGCAATTGCTGTACAATAGGAAGTGCATACAATTCTGCCGCTTCATCAAAATTACTGATCAGCACTTTGGTTCCTGCAGCAGTAGATTCAGGGAAAAGATTCAATTCCAGCAATACATCGTAAATACGATCTGCACCAAATGAAATCCCCACTCCTGTTAAGTTTTTTAAACCAAACATACCAGTCAGGTCGTCATAACGGCCACCTCCGCCGATACTTCCCATTGCTGCTTCGTTCGTTTTCACTTCAAAAATACAACCGGTATAGTAGTTTAAACCACGTGCCAGCGTAATATCCAATTCAAGGTCCGGACGCAAATCAGGTGTACTTTGCAATAATCCTTGTAAATATTTAAATACGGTTTCAATCTCTGCAATACCATTCATTCCGGTTGGCGAATCCGCCAGTACAGTCCGCAAGCTCTCCAGTTTCTCCTCATTAGTACCTTGCAGTAAAATTACTGGCTTCAGTTTCTCCAGATCTTCTGCTGTAAATCCGCGTTCCAGTAACTCTTTACTTACGCCATCCAGGCCAATTTTATCCAGCTTATCAATGGCAACCGTCATATCTATGATCAATTCTGGTTTACCTATAATCTCTGCAATTCCAGAAAGAATTTTACGGTTGTTTAATTTAATCGTGAAATCTTTAAGGCCCAGGTTACTCAGTGCTTCCTGATAGATCAGCACAAATTCGGCTTCATTCAACAAGCTATCTGAACCTACCACATCTACATCACACTGATAGAACTCTCTATAGCGACCTTTTTGCGGTCGGTCAGCTCTCCATACAGGTTGAATCTGAAAGCGCTTAAAAGGAAGAGAAATATCATTCTGATGCATCACTACATAGCGTGCAAAAGGAACAGTTAAATCATATCTCAACGCTTTTTCAGAAATTGAAGACGTTAAGGCTTGAGAATTGGCTGTTACCAATAGTTCTGGTTTTGCTTTGGAGAGAAAATCTCCACTATTTAAAATCTTAAAAATCAGTTTATCGCCCTCATCTCCATATTTACCTGTTAAAGTACTCAGGTTTTCCATCGTTGGGGTTTGTATTTCGGCATAGCCATATTTTTTGAATACCGTTTTTATAGTATCAAAAATATGATTGCGTTTGACCATTTCCTGGGGTGAAAAATCACGGGTTCCTTTAACTAGAGAAGGTTTAATATTCGACATAGCAACAAAAGTACAAAAAGTAACAGGCATAAAAAAAGCTGCCGAGGCAGCTTTTTAGATTATTTAAGATATTAATTAAACCAATAGTCTTACTGGTTCTTCTAACAATGCTTTTAGTGTTTGTAAGAAAGCAGATCCGGTTGCACCATCCACCACGCGGTGATCACAACTTAAAGTAACTTTCATTACGTTTCCTGGAACAACAGCACCGTTTTTAACCACTGGAACCTGAGAGATTCCGCCGATTGCAAGAATACATGCGTCTGGTGGGTTAATAATGGCAGTGAATTCATCAATTCCAAACATTCCTAAGTTAGAAATAGTGAAAGTAGATCCTTCCCAATCCGATGGTTGTAATTTTTTAGCTTTAGCACGTTGTGCGAAGTCTTTCACTTCCGCAGAAATGTGGGATAGTGATTTACCATCTGCAAAACGAACTACAGGAACCAATAAACCGTCTTCAACAGCCACAGCCACACCAATATTCACATGTTCATTGTAACGAATTTTATCGCCTAACCAAGAAGAGTTCACATTAGGATGTTGTTTTAAAGCAATCGCAACTGCTTTTAACACCATATCATTGAAAGAGATTTTTACTGGAGCATACTCATTAATTTTGGTACGTGCAGCAATTGCACCATCCATATCAATCGACATGGTCAGGTAGAAATGAGGTGCAGTAAACAAACTTTCAGATAAACGCTTAGCGATTACCTTACGCATTTGTGTAACTGGTTTCTCTGTATATTTCTCTTCACCAATAAACTGAGGAATGCTTACCGAAGCCGATTTCTCTGCAGGGGCTGCACTTACTGCCTGAGGGGCAGCTGCTGGCTTAAAGTTCTCAATGTCTTTTTTAATGATACGTCCGCCATCAGCACTACCAGCAACTTTAGCAAGGTCAATACCTTTGTCTTTTGCAATTCTTTTTGCCAAAGGAGATGCTTTTACGCGATCAGCACCTTCAGCAGGAGCTGCTATAGTTTCTGTGGCTACTGCAGTCTCAGCTACCGGAGCATCAGCTTTCTTATCAGCAACAGGTGTTGCAGGGGCATCACCTTGCTTAAGGAATTCGCTAATGTCAGTTCCTTCCGGACCAACAATCGCCATAATGCCATTCACTTTCGCGGCAGCACCTTTTTCCACACCAATATGTAATAAAGTTCCCTCTGCATAACCCATCACTTCCATAGTTGCCTTATCGGTTTCTACATCAGCAAGGATATCATCATTCTTCACTTTATCACCAACTTTTTTATGCCATTCGGCAATTACGCCTTCAGTCATCGTATCACTTAGCAAAGGCATTCTGATTACTGTTACACCAATCTTTTCAAGATCAGCATCAGTAATACCAGCACTTGCTTCTTTTTTATCTTCAACCGGAGCTGCTGCAGGCGCTGCCTCAGATTTAGGTGCTTCTGCACCTTGTTCTGCTGCCAATGCCGCTTTATAGTCTTCTCCTTCTTTACCAATTACAGCGATAACTGCATCAACCGGAACAGCCTTACCTTCTTCTACACCAATGTATAAAACGGTACCATCCCAATATGATTCAAGATCCATGGTTGCCTTATCGGTTTCCACTTCGGCCATTACATCGCCACTCTTAACTTTATCTCCAACTTTCTTATGCCACTTAGCCATCACACCTTCGGTCATGGTATCGCTCATTTTGGGCATTTTAACTACTTCAGCCATTCTATAATATTAAATGAAATGCGTTCTTAATTAATCTTTTACGTATGGATAGTCTTCTTGTACGTATACATCAGTATATAGTTCTGATGCTTCCGGCCATGGAGACTCTTCAGCAAATTTCACAGAATCATCAACGATTTGTTTCACTTTTGCTTCGATCTCTTCGATCCAGGCTTGATCAGCATACTTCTCTTTAAGAATAGTTTCTCTTACCTGCTCAATTGGATCCTTAGTTTTATAAGACTCCAATTCGTCTTTAGAACGATATTTAGCAGGGTCAGACATAGAGTGACCACGGTAGCGGTAAGTTCTGATCTCCAGGAAAGTTGGTCCATCACCATTTCTGGCACGTTGAGCCGCTTCATCCATTGCAGTGTGAACTGCTACAGGATCCATCCCGTCTACAGGTGCACATGGCATATCAAAACCTAAACCTATTTTATATATATCAGTCATGTTTGTAGTACGTTCTACAGAAGTACCCATTGCATAACCATTATTCTCACAAACAAAGATCACTGGTAATTTCCAAAGCATTGCCATATTAAAAGCTTCATTCAAAGCGCCCTGACGAACAGCTCCATCACCCATGTAACAAACGTTTACATTTTTTGTGCCTTTATATTTCTCAGCAAAAGCGATACCCGCTCCCAATGGGATCTGCCCACCAACGATACCGTGTCCACCATAAAAGTTATGCTCTTTGCTAAACATGTGCATAGAACCACCTTTACCTTTTGAACATCCTGTTGCTTTACCGTACATCTCAGCCATAATGCTGTTTGCACTTACACCTTTTGCAAGAGCGTGTGCGTGATCGCGGTATGCGGTGATCATAGAATCTTCTGGTCTTAATGCCGAAATAGCACCCGCTACAACTGCTTCCTGACCAATGTATAGATGACAAAAACCACGGATTTTTTGTTGTCCGTATAGTTGACCTGTTTTTTCTTCGAACTTGCGCATCAGCAACATCGACTCAAACCACTTCAGATAGGTATCTTTATTAATTTCTACTGCACTCATTTTTGGGTATTGGTTTTTATTTACAAGAGCAAATCTACTTTTTTATTGCAACATATAGAAGAAATACCTGTAAAATGAACACTAAGGTTACACAGAATGTGGATAACTTTTACATTTAAACCATTTACATTTGGATAACATTTGTAAAATACATAGTTTTGGCACCGGACAATAAGCCCCAGTGGTGTACGTTTAAGTGTAAGTGTCTATTACCCAAACTTAAGAGTATGATAAAAAAATTTTTGTTTTCTACCCTAATTGTCGTGTGCAGCCTCTCAGCCGTACAAGCACAGACAAAATCAAAAGAAACCAACAAATTAGAAGATCCTGATAATTTAGCCTCTCAATATTTTTCTCAGGTAATGGGCGTTGCAGTAGATGCAACTTCTAACATCAAACTTTACAAATTCATTTATGAATGGATTGGTACTCCATACCGATTCGGTGGAAACACCAAAAGAGGCATTGATTGTTCTGCTTTTACAAAAGCGATTTACGATAAAGTTTTCAACACCACCATACTCCGAAATTCACGTGACATCTTTAGCATGGTAGACCCATTACCGAAAGACGAACTAAAAGAAGGAGACCTGGTATTCTTCAAGATCAAAAGCCGCAGCATTACGCATATCGGAATTTATCTTGGCGACAACCGTTTTGCTCATGCTTCATCAAGTCGTGGAGTAGTCATTAGTAATTTAAACGAACCTTATTATTCAAGGTATTTTTACAAGGGCGGCAGAATTCTTGACCCCGTAAAAAATGACCTGCTGGAGGAATAACCCTTCATAAACAAAAAGATATTGAGTCCTTCCATTTTTCTGGGAGGACTTTTTTTATGATAAAAATACCCACTTAACCATGAAATCATTAACTACGCTTGTCTTACTTTGTTTATCAACCCTATTGTTGTTTAGCTGTGAAGGTAACCGTGCCAGTGTTCCTCCTGCTTCAATCGCTCATATAGATACCATTCCGACTAGACTTAAGAAAGACACGATTACCATTACAGCCGTAGGAGATATCATGTTGGGTTCTGCCTATCCAAACAAAGCGAATCTTCCTACAGACGATGCAGTAAATAGTTTTCAGGATGTTGAATCTTATTTAAAAGGAGATGTTGTTTTCGGAAACCTGGAGGGTTGCTTTCTTAATACTGGGAAATCTTCCAAATGTAAAGATACTATAGGAAACAGTTGTTTTGCTTTTAGGATGCCGGAACGTTATGCTGGGATTGTTAAAAGCGCAGGGTTTAATGTCCTCAGTATTGCCAATAACCATGTTGGTGATTTTGGGAATAAAGGCCGGAAACGTACAGTGGAAATATTGGATTCCCTGCAAATTAATTACGCAGGCTTACAATCTCATCCTTTTCAGATTTTTGAAATAGATAGTGTAAAATATGCATTCTGTGCTTTTGCACCAAATGAAAACACAGTTTCGATCAATAACCTTATAGCCGCAAAAGAATTGGTAGCAAGCCTTAAAGAACAAGCAGATGTAGTGATCGTTTCCTTTCATGGTGGAGCTGAAGGTGCTAAATTTGAACACGTCCCTAAAAAAAATGAAATATTCTACGCCGAAAACCGTGGCAATGTATATCAGTTTGCTCATGCGGTGATAGATGCCGGAGCCGACATTGTATTGGGACATGGCCCACATGTTACCAGGGCAGTAGAGCTGTATAAGAACAAATTTATCGCCTATAGCCTGGGCAACTTCTGTACTTACGGAATGTTTAGCTTAAAGGGTCCCAATGGCATTGCTCCATTGCTGCAAATCAAACTAAATAGCAGCGGGGACTTTATCTCGGCAGAGGTAATATCCGTAAAACAGGATAAAGTTAATCGCCTCAGAATCGACAAACAAGATGCGGCATTTGACAAGATCAAAACCCTTACTGATACTGATTTTCCCGGCCATCAATTAGACTTCTCTGAAAACGGTAAAATTGGACGTAAAAAATAGCTAAGATTCTTCGTACCTTGAAGCCAGGATGTTAACCAAAAATGCTTCATTATGAATTATACCTTTTACGTTATAGTGTTTATTACACTCATTATTTTGATCAGTTCCTTTGTAACCGTAAAGCAGGGAACCATTGCTGTAGTCACAATTTTTGGAAAATACAGAAGATTATTAAGACCAGGCTTAAGTTTAAAAATTCCTTTATTTGAAAACATTCACTCCAGAATCTCGATACAAAACCGCTCTGTAGAGCTTTCTTTTCAGGCAGTGACACAAGATCAGGCTAATGTCTATTTTAAGGCGATGTTGTTGTATTCTGTGCTGAATCATGATGAAGAAACCATCAAGAATGTCGCTTTTAAATTTGTGGACGCGACAAACCTGATGCAGGCATTGATTAGAACAATTGAGGGATCAATCAGGGCCTACGTTGCGACACAAAGACAGGCGAATGTTTTAGCGCAGCGTAATGAAATTGTAGATCATGTAAAACACCAGATCGACCAGGTATTGGAAAGCTGGGGTTATCATTTACAGGATCTCCAACTGAATGACATTACTTTTGACGAAGAGATTATGCGTTCAATGAGTAGAGTTGTGGCTTCCAACAACCTAAAAGCAGCCGCAGAGAATGAAGGTCAGGCTTTATTGATCACTAAAACAAAAGGTGCAGAAGCAGATGGTAATGCCATTAAAATTGCCGCAGCAGCAGAAAGAGAAGCGGCACAATTGCGAGGCCAGGGAATCGCCTTATTCCGTGCAGAAGTAGCGCACGGGATGACCAAAGCAGCTCAGGAAATGGAGCAGGCAAATCTGGATATTTCCGTGATCCTATTTACCATGTGGACAGAATCAATCAAACACTTTGCAGAAAACAGTGAGGGCAATGTGGTGTTTCTTGATGGTTCCACGGAAGGCATGAATAAAACCATGAAAGAAATGATGGCCATGCAGATTCAGAAAAACAGAGATGAAAAAGAAGGATAAGCTGATTTAAATGCAATAAAAAAGGGTTGTCCATATAGACAACCCTTTTTTATAATATACATCCGGAAGTTTAGTTAACCGGAGTAGTTGTTCTTTTTACCAGTTCTGTCTGCTTTGGATCAGTAAGCCTTATTAAGTCGGCCATGATTTGTAAGCTTTCGTCCTCAATAAAATCAACATTCTCTTCTTTCTTTACCTTATCCCCTTTTTTAACTGCAGGAAGTCCTTTAGAAGCTCTTAATTTATTGATTCTATCCAATGATTTTGTCTCCAGACTATCACGCTCTGCTTTAAGTTTTGCCTCATTTAAAGTGATAGAGATTTCTCCATCGCGTTTTTTCATATCCGCAATATCCTGTTCCAGGGTTTTGTAATCCAAAGATTTCGCCATTCTTTCTTCATGCAATTTCTGCAATTCCGGTTTCAATGGAGCCAGATTAGCTACAGGTGAAAAATTAGATTTAGGCACCTCATCCCATGGTAAAGCAGATGGTTCTGTATCTTCCCCAATTTTGTTTAAAGGATAAAGGGAAGGGAATTGAATATCCGGCATTACCCCTTTATGTTGGGTGCTACTACCGTTCACACGGTAAAACTTAGCCATTGTTAGATTAATCTGTCCCAATTGTATTGGCGCACCGTCTTTAGTCGTCATGGTTACTTTCGCATCCTTATTTACCAAAGCGGCGATTCTTTGCAACAGAGAAGGATTTACCAGTTTGTTCAGATCAATAGAAGACTGAACTGTCCCTTTACCATAAGTTTGGGTACCCATAATTACTCCTCTTCCATAATCCTGGATTGCACCTGCAAAGATCTCAGAAGCTGATGCGCTCAAACGATCCACCATTACACCCAGTGGGCCATCCCAAGCCACTCCTGGATTGGTATCCTCATTTACTTCTATTTCATTTTTTGTATCTCTTACCTGTACCACCGGGCCTTTGTCGATAAACAGTCCGGTCAGGTCAATTGCTTCTACTAACGAACCACCACCATTTGCACGTAAATCCATGACAATGGCATCCACTTTATCTTTGTTTTTTAAAGTATCAATCAATAGTCGCACGTCACGGGTAGTACTTTTATAGTTGGGATCACCCGCATTGGCTGCTTTAAAATCTGCGTAGAAAGCAGGAACTCTAATGATACCAATTTTATAAGGCTTTCCTTCCGACTGGATCGTTTTCACGGTTTTCTTAGCTGACTGATCTTCCATTACAATACGTTCTCTCATTAATTCAATAATGATAGGTTTAGAAGAAAGATCCCGACCTGCAGGAATAATTTTCAGCCTTACTTTGGTGCCTTTAGGGCCTTTGATCTTAGAAACGGAATTGTCAATTCTCCAACCAATAATGTCTTCAAATTCACCATTCCCTTGTGCTACGCCTACAATCCTGTCCCCGGCACTTAACAGCTTACTCTTGAAAGCTGGGCCTCCAGGAATTACCTCATCAATCTTCAGAATATCATTTTCCAGTTTAAGTCTTGCACCGATTCCTTCGAAAGAACGCGCCATATCTTCATTAAACTGTTGCGCATTTATTGGATTAAAATAATTGGTATGCGGGTCAATAGTTTCTGTAAAAGCATCCATAATCAGTTGAAAAACATCCTGATTATTGACCTTATTAGTCTGAGATTTTAGATTTTCATACCTTTTTGTCAGTGTTTCTATATTTTTTGCCGCTGGAGTACCCGCAATTTTTAAATTCACCAGGTCATATTTCACCTTCTTCTTCCAGATATCCTGTAAGCCCGTAATGCTGGTTTCCCAAGGCATTTTCTCACGGTCAAATACATAAGTATCATTTTCATCAAAATTATATTTACCCTTTACCTGGGCAAGGGTATAATTAAGCCACTCATTATACCTCTTCAAATAAACATTAAAGATGTAAAAAGGAGCACTCAGATCACCTATTCTAAAATCATCATCCAAAGAATACCTGAACTGTTCAAAATCCTTAATATCTGAAGCTAGAAAATAATACCTATATGGATCTAAATCCTTAATATACTTATCAAGAATTAAAGAAGAAATAGAATCATTGAGCTTTATTTTTTTGTAGTTGTAGTTTTCAATAAGACCAACCACTTCCCTAACTACCAATGCCTGGCGTTCATCGGGCACAATATTAGTTACGCCCTTTACTAATGGTTGTGGCTTAGGGGAAGCCTGGCATGCCAGTACAGCAGCGGTAAAGATGACCAGTAATGTTCTTTTTAACATTTCTTTGAATAATTTAAAATCCATTTTATAATCCACAACTAATATGATACCAATATCACGAATAAACAGAAAAGAGACAGTATTTTTACCGTCTCTTTTCTGTAAACTTATCAAAAGTAGTTAAAAAACCTATACAAAAATACAAAGGACATTGATAATTTTTTAGGTTTAACTTCTATTTCTTAGCGACTAATTTTGAGGGAATTAGCGATCTTACTTCCCTAATCCGACTTTTCAATTGTGCGTTATTAGTCGTTTTTAACAATTGCTCTGCTCTATTTAGGTCTCTTAAAGCAAGGTTATATTCCTTTTTCTTAATTTTCACCTGAGCAATACCAATAACAGACTCTACATAAGCACTGTTATTGTTGAGTTGTTTGGCAATGATACCTTGTTGGGTATAGAACCAAAGAGCCTGTGTTAATTTATTGGCTGCAAAATAAATCCTACCCAATTGATAATAAGATTCCATCTGACCTGTTTTACTGCCAATTTTGGAATAATTCTTCAAAGCAACATTCAAAACTACCTGCTCAGCCTCAGTATAATGATTCATCATCAAATGCACATTGCCAAGTTTCAGTAAAGCTTCTCCGTAACGAACAAAAAGTTTTGAAGTATTGAATTCAAATGCTGCTTTTGCGTATAAATTCAGGGCATCATTCAGGTCACCTCTCTTTTCATTCTTCAGCGCCTCTGCAAAATAAGTATTACCATCAGCCTCCTCCAAACTGGAGGTGACAATATTAATGGCTCCGCTCGTTACTGGTGGTTCCTGAGGAAGAAAAGTATTAGTTTGTGCCATTACCCTTCCAGAAAAAAACAGGAAAAGAATAACTAAACAGAGTTTATTCATCTGGTAAAGATATAACAAATTTAGTTAAACACCTGTAAACTACCATCAAATGACGCCCAAACCATATAGGGATGGGAATCGGTATGGTAAATTTCTCCAGTGGCACTAATTCCAATCACCCCCGCAAAACCATCAAAGACTTTCAATTCTTCAAAAGATTTATCACAGGCATTTTTTAAGGAAAAACCATCCGTCACCCGGGTCACAATTTTTGCTGCGAGTGCGGCGCTTACAATATCTTCTCCTACACCAGTACAGGAGATGCCTGCAAATTCATTGGCAAAATTTCCTGCCACAGTAGCAGAGTCACTTACCCTACAAGGGATCTCAAACCCTTTACCTCCTGTAGAAGTAGCCGCAGCCAGATCTCCATTTGCATCTAAAGCAACACAGCCTACCGTACCAATTCGGGAAGACTGTGCTAACTTATGTTCATATTCCTGTTGCCGCTGGGGGATGATCGGATCAAAAAAATCAAATCCTTGCTGCCGGGCAAAATTCAATGCACCTTCGCCACTCAATACGCGGTCATCATAGGCCAAAAGCTTTTCAGAAACCTGAATTGGATTTCTGACATTTTGAATGTTGATTAGCCCAGAAAATTTTTGGCTTTTACCATCCATTAATGAAGCACTTAACCTCAGTTGCCCATCACTTTGAATCTGTGAACCCAAGCCAGCATTAAAAAGCGGATCGTCTTCAAGTAAACTCACCGCATACACGACGGTTTCCAATGCAGTATGGGTATTCAAATAAGTATAAGATTTGCCAATGATAGCCGATAGCGCTTCCTGCTTCGCCTTTTTTGTTTCCTGGTTGGTTTCAGACTCGCTAAAGAAGCCGCCATGAATAATAATTTTCATTCTAATAATTTGGGGTTTGAACTCTTGTTAATCTATCGGAAGCACCTTTGGGTGATGGATAGTCAATTTATGAGAACTTAGGTCATAGATGTCACCATCACACATGACATGAACAGTCATGTTGCTGATAGAAACTGGCTGTCCCATAACTACATCAGTCAGGTTAGTATCGGTCATATTTCTTCCATCTACCAGAATCACCATACCAGAACCAATAGCCTCCATCACGTTTCCTTCGGAAATAAATAATCCGGTATCTTCTCCCAATCCGATTCCAAGAATACCTGGATTACTTGCCGTGGCATACAATAGCCTTCCAATTCTTCCTCTTTGAACAAAATGAGTATCCACAATTACACCATCGATAAAACCTAATCCTCCTGTAATCTTAACCTCGCCTTTCAGCAAAGCATCCTTGCTACTACCCTGGTAAATCATATTTTTCGAACTTGCTGCAGCACCTGCCGAAGTTCCTGCAATAACCACTGGCTCCTGCTGATATTTGTCCAGTAAAATCTGATGAATAGCCGTCCCGCCATAAATAGAAGATAAACGCAATTGATCACCTCCAGTAAATACAATCACATCAGCGGCTTTAATTCGGGCACAATTCTCTTCCGAATTCGCCTGTTCTCTGCTCGTAATATTTAATACCCCCACATTCTGAACATCCAATTGCGCAAATGCTTTGATATACTCCTCGCCCACTTTTTCAGGGATTAAAGAAGCAGTGGTCAGGATTTCAAAACGAGATGTTGTACCTTTTATAGATTCCGTCGTAATTTTCTTTAGAATTCCTCTTTCAAAGAAATTCATATTCTGAGGCAATCCGAAAGTCGTTTCTGTAAAACTTCCTGTGTTAATTGCACCACCTATAATTATTAGTTTACCCTTCGGAGTCATTATAAAATTTTTCGTTGCTAAATTTCAAATATATAGGGTAATGCTCAATATCAATGAATTATTTAACAATATTAGTCCCTTATAAACATTCGGGTTTAGTACAATAATCCGTCCGTTAATTCGCCCAAATAATATTACTCAGATTTAATCTGACACGTCATTAATCTTTCGGAAAAAATCCTTACTTTAATATCTCCGTTCGACCCTATACAAGAAACTGAAAACTTCCCCATAATATGGTCACTACCAACACAAAATAACAAATCTAGAATGAAAATATTAGGCATACAGGTGCTACGCGGACCGAACATATGGTCTATCAAAAGAAAAAAATTAATTCAAATGCGACTTGACTTGGAAGAGATGGAACAGTATCCTACCAATTTGATAGATGGATTTGGAGAAAGAATCGAAAAATTAATACCTAGTTTGTATACACATCGTTGTTCAAAAGGAGAACCTGGAGGCTTACTCATGAGGATTGAGGAAGGTACCTGGATGGGACATGTCATTGAGCATATCGCCCTGGAGATCCAGACACTTGCAGGAATGGACACCGGCTTTGGCAGAACACGCCAGACTAAAACCGAAGGAATTTACAATGTTGTTTTCAGTTATTTAGAAGAAAAAGCGGGACTTTATGCTGCTGAAGCTGCGGTCAAAATTGCAGAGGCATTAATTGCTGGTAAGGATTACGACCTGGAACATGACATTCACAGGATGCGTGAGCTTAGAGAACTGGAACGTTTAGGCCCGAGTACAGGATCTATTGTAGATGAAGCCATTTCAAGAGATATTCCATGGATCAGGCTAAATAAAAGCTCATTGGTACAATTGGGATATGGCAAAAATCAGGTTCGTTTCCGGGCAACCATGACCGAAAGGACAAATTCCATAGCAGTAGACATTGCCTGCAATAAAGACGAAACCAAGCGTTTACTTCAGGATTCAGCGATTCCTGTCGCAAAAGGAGTCACGATCTGGGATCCTGCAGATCTGGAAAACGCAATTCAAAAGGTAGGCTACCCAATGGTATTCAAACCTTTGGATGGAAATCATGGAAAAGGTGCAACCATCAATGTAAAGACAGATGAAGCTGCAAAAGCCGCTTTTGAATATGCACAACAGTATTCAAAAAAGGTCATCATAGAAAAATTCATCACCGGTTACGATTTCAGAATCCTGGTGATCGACCATCAAATGGTAGCTGCAGCACTGCGCGTCCCTGCACATGTGACTGGAAACGGCCAGCTGAATATTCAGGAATTGATCGACAAAGAAAATCTTGATCCAAGAAGAGGCTATGGACACGAAAATGTACTGACTGAAATCAGTGTAGACAGAGACACGCTCGACTTATTAGCGAAAAAAGATTATACACTGGACAGTGTTCCTCCCCAGGGAGAAATTGTTTACCTGAAATCTACGGCAAACTTAAGTACTGGAGGGACATCAATTGATGTTACCGACCTTGTTCATCCCCAAAATGTATTCATCAGTGAACGCATTTCCAGAGTGATTGGACTTGACATCTGTGGTATTGATATCATGGCTGAAAACTTAACACAACCGTTGACGGAAAATGGAGGAGTAGTTTTAGAAGTGAATGCCGCACCTGGCTTCAGAATGCACCTTGCACCTAGTGAAGGCTTGCCTAGAAATGTAGCGGCTCCGGTGATTGATATGTTATATCCTCCGGGAAAATCTACGAGAATTCCAATCATTGCGGTAACAGGAACCAATGGCAAAACCACTACCACCAGATTGATTGCGCATATTGTGAAAAGCAATGGAACCAGGGTTGGTTTCACCACCTCAGATGGGATTTATGTCCAAAATACCATGTTAATGAAAGGTGATACTACAGGGCCAGTAAGTGCAGAATTCATCCTGCGGGATCCGACTGTTGAGTTTGCCGTTCTGGAAACTGCCAGAGGTGGAATTTTAAGAGCTGGGCTGGGCTTCAACCATTGCGATATTGGCGTCATTACCAATATTCAGGAAGACCATCTTGGCATTTCGGACATCCACACTTTGGATGATTTGGCAAGGGTAAAATCTGTGATCATAGGTGCTGTTAAAAGAACTGGATGGGGCGTATTAAATGCTGACAATAAGTATTGTATCAAAATTGCCAATGCTGCAGATTGTAACATCGCTTATTTTAGTATGGACGAGAAAAACCCTGTTATTGTAGAACATTGTAAAGCAGGTGGTATTGCGGCCATCTATGAAAACGGCTACATTACGGTTAAAAAAGGGGATTGGAAAATCAGAGTAGAAAAAGTAACTCATGTACCATTAACCTTTGGCGGTAGCGTCGACTTTATGATCCAGAATGTGTTGGCAGCAACACTTGCTACATTCCTTTGGGGATATAAAATTGAAGACATCAGAATGTCGCTACAGACTTTCATTCCTTCGGCTGCACAAACCCCCGGAAGAATGAATACTTTCAAGTTCAAGGAGTTTAAGATCATGGTTGATTTTGCACATAACCCTGACGGATTTAATGGCATCAAATCTTATTTGAAAAGTGTTGATGCTACAGCTCATATCGGAGTCATCTCTGCTACAGGTGACAGAAGAGATTCCGATAACTTAGAGATTGCCAGGATTTCGGCCCAAATGTTTGATAAGATTATCATTTGTCAGGAGAAATACCTGCGTGGCAGACCAGCACAAGAACTGATTGATATACTGATTACAGGAATTCGTGAGGTTAAACCTGATATGGATATCATCATCAATAACAATGGCGATGATTGTCTGAAATACATTATGGCAACGGCTCGTCCTGGTTCATTCTTCACTATTTTAAGTGATACCATTGACAATGCGATCGTTAAAGTAACGGATTACCTTGATAAAGAATTTGGGGTATAAATAAAATCAGTGCAAAAAAGGGAGTTGTCCTTTCAGACGCGAATTTTTGCTGAAACGCAAATATTCACCAGTCTTCGAAGAAAAACTCCCTTTTTCATTTAACTCAATTTCTTAGGTTCTATTCCCGCCTAGAGCCTACTCAACTTAAAATAACCCAGATGGATCTCATCCTCAACCAGGCCTTCCTTTAAAGTGATTTTAAGCTCGTAATGATGCTTAAGGAATTCAGGAAGCACATCTACAACCTCAAAGGCCTCATCCACATCTACACCGTATTTATCGTCGATATGAGAGCTTGCACCTTCAAAGCCGGTATGCTTATAAAATGCAGTTTGCTTTGCTTGCTGAATAGCATTTGCCATATCAGGAGCAACGATCAACATTTTATAATGTGGTTCATCAAACTCATTCGGCTTATACCCTCCAAGATTCATAAAAAACAACTTCTGCTGTTTTTCTTTAACGGTACCTGAAGGAACCACCTCAACATGGTACCCATTCACTGTATTTACTTCACGCCAGGCATCCACATGAATCTTCTCTCCTGCTTCAGGCCAGAAATCAAGAATTTCTTGTTTCAAACCACTTAAAGCTGTTCCAATAGAAAAGAACATATCATGCTGTTCAATCCGACGATTTGCAGGTGTACAACCCAACATTAACATAAACAGTTTAGGAGATTCCATAATGGTCAATGGGAAATGATTAAGATTCTTTTTTAAGCTCTTCAATGATTTGCTTACAACGGGCTTCAATTTGCAAAAACACGGGTTCAAACAACTTATCATCAAAGTAAGGATCTGTTACTTCCAGATCATCTGGCAAAAAGAGCATTACTTTTTCGCGTTGATGTACCTCATCCGCTTGTCTCAATACATCCTTTTGATTCTGCTGATCCATGACCAGAATTTTGTCGAATGCATCAAAATGATCTGCATTAAAGTGCCTGGCTCTTTGTTTAGAAATGTCATATCCATGCTTTTTCGCAATCGCAATACTTCTTCTATCGGCAGGCTCATTAATGTGCCAATCACCGGTCCCGGCAGAAGCAATCTGCCAGTCCAGGCCTTGCTCTTCCACTAAATGACGCATCACCCCCTCCGCTAAAGGAGAGCGACAAATATTGCCCAGACAAACCATTAATATTTTCATATCTCTTAGCTATAAATGTCGTTCAGAATATTGGCTAAACAAATTCCACCTTTTAACAGTTGTATGTCTAACAGTCCTGCGAAATCATAATTATACTTATAACTTAATTTAGATTCTGGTTTAGTTTCTGCATAAATTCTATTACAGGCTTCATAAGAACCATATACGAAATCCTTTAAGGAATTACTTTTCCAGGTCGTCAACTGATCTTTAGTCGGATGATTAATGGCATCTGCATACTCTGTATAGCTCAATTGCTGATAACCGATTAACGCCTCATCCCAAACCTTATGCAAGTTAGATTTCTCCCCAAACCAGGTCAGATATACTTTATTGCCACCAAGATCTTCCTTACGTGCAGTGTGCATAGGCTGGTTTAAATCACCGACCATATGAACCAGCATACGCATGGCCAATACTTTTTGATCGGGAGTACTTGCCGGATTTTTCAAGATGGCAGCCATCTCAAGTGTCTTATTGTAAACATTAGCCTCATGATCTGAGTCCAGAAAGTTAAATACTCCTGCTTTATCCAATCCAGCTGGAAGGTTAACAAAATGCCAATTGTACAGATAATTGTACGCAGTATCAGATTTAATGAAATCCCCCCAGTTACTAGCCATTGCCAAACTTTCTGTACCTAACACACTTCTTACCCCTTTCATGGCTTTTTTAGTCAGATGACTTTCTGCTACCTGCCCAACAATACGGTGTCCAAGCATTCCCCATGCATTTGCATTTAAAGGAAGGTATGCCATAACCGCTACGGTTAAGGCTACTTTTAAAGATCTTTTGATCGATTTTGTATTCATTAGAATTAATATTTAGAGGGCGTTTTTCTTATTAAAATACATATTTACAACGCTATTTGCAAGAATTCAAGTTCTGGTAATCAACGCGCTCAGGTTTATTTAAGGCGAGATTTTAGTACCGACTCTTCATTTACAATGATTTAGGTTCACAAATGATCTTTTCTTTCAAGACCAAATTGCATTCCCTTTGATCACTGGCATTCACCAGAGACAATTTATTAGGCTCAAAAGACTTGACAAAAAAGCTTCTCACATATCTTCCGATCTGATAGCAACCGGTCACCTTTTGTTTATAATTGGCCTTGGTATAGGTGCCTTCCAGGATCAGACTATCATTACGAACCTCATAAACTCCTTTGGCATACTCCTTCCAAACCCCATTATTAAAACAAGAATCAGAATAGTAATTCACCTTAGAATAAGTCGTTAAATCTACATAGAATGAATCACAGGTAAATTTAAACTTATGCTGAGTATAGTTCAGCAATTGATCTTTATGTGCAATACTATCCTGATTCCAAACACCCTGCAAAAAAGCCTCACCTCTTCCTTGTACATTCGGCAATCTGCTACATGCAGCAAACAAACCTACAATCAATAAAAGGGACAACATCAATTTCCACATATCCGGGTATTTATAATAATTATTTTAAACTGCCCACCATATCTTCAGGACGTACCCACTCGTCGAATTGCTCGCCAGTAAGTAAACCCAATTCAATTGCAGCAGCGCGTAAGGTCTTGTTTTCTTTATGAGCTTTTTTAGCAATTTTAGCCGCATTTTCATAGCCCACATGAGGATTCAAAGCCGTCACCAACATTAGAGAATTCTCCAGGTGTTTTTTGATTTCTGGTAGGTTTGGTAAAATTCCTTCTGCACATTTATCGTTAAATGAAACGCAGGCATCACCAATCAGACGGCCCGACTGTAAAACATTAGCTGCAATCACAGGTTTGAACACATTCAGTTCGAAATGACCGTTACTACCACCAATACCAACAGTTACATCATTACCCATTACCTGCGCACACACCATCGTTAATGCTTCTGGTTGTGTTGGATTTACTTTCCCAGGCATAATAGAAGATCCTGGCTCATTATCAGGAATGATGATTTCACCAATACCACAACGCGGACCAGAGCTCAGCATTCTGATATCGTTACCAATTTTCATCAATGCCACAGCAGTACGTTTGTAAGCCGCAGACAATTCCACCATAGCGTCATGTGCTGCTAAAGCCTCAAACTTATTAGGAGCAGTCACAAAAGGAAGTCCGGTCAGCTCAGCGATTTTAGCGGCCACCAATACATCATATCCTTTAGGTGTATTCAAACCTGTTCCTACAGCCGTACCACCAAGCGCAAGTTCAGAGATCATCACTAATGCATTTTTGATAGCTCTAATGCTGTTGTCAATTTGTTGTACATATCCTGAGAATTCCTGTCCCAATGTCAATGGAGTAGCATCCATAAAGTGGGTGCGCCCCGTCTTAACGATATCACCAAATTCTGCTACTTTTCCACTTAAAGTCTGACGTAATTTTTCCAGTCCGGGAATCGTAATTTCTACCGCTTGTTTATATGCAGCGATATGCATTGCCGTCGGATAAGTGTCATTTGAAGACTGTGATTTGTTCACATCATCATTCGGGTGCAAAACCTTAATCGCGTCAGCAAGTGTACCACCATTAATCACGTGAGCACGATTGGCAATCACTTCATTCGCATTCATATTACTTTGTGTTCCAGAACCTGTTTGCCAGATCACTAAAGGGAACTGCTCATCTAAAGTACCTGCAATAACTTCATCACAGGCGGAAGCAATTAATGCTGCTTTTTCGGCGGTCAATACACCCAATTCTGTATTTGCCAAGGCTGCCGCTTTTTTCAAATAGCCAAAAGCATGTATGATTTCCTTTGGCATCGAGGCTTCCGGACCTATTTTAAAATTATTACGTGAACGTTCGGTTTGAGCCCCCCAATATTTATCGGCAGGCACCTGCACTTCACCCATGGTATCGTGTTCAGTTCTAAAATTCATAGTGTTTTTTTTGTGATGACAAATTTAGTTTTTTATAATTTAATGGTGGCGCTATTCTCTAATCACCTTTCGCTGTAAAGAAAAATTTACCCAAATGAAACAGTTAAAAGCATCTAAAGAATAAATTTTCTGAAAACCTGATCCCAGATTCAGGAAAAAAATTAGCATAAATCGCTCATTTGAACAAATGTATACAATTTCATATGCTAAATAATAGCGACTGATAATGTTTAAAACTCTTTTACGTTTAAAAGGTTAATATTCCTTATTTTTCGGGTCTTTAAAGCACCATTATTATTCATGAATTATCGTAATATTCTAGCCGCAGCTTCAGTAGCCACTTTCATATTCTTTTCTTGTTCAAATTCTAAAAAACCCGCAGTGCTTTCTGAGCCGAGTAAGGAGCGGACAGCAGAAGACGATAAGGCCGACAGCTTGCTATTGGTCTATAATCCAGCAAAAGGAGATAAGTTCATTGCAGATTTTGTACAAAACCTGCATAAAAAATATGGCTTTAATGGCAATATGCTGGTGGCTAAAGATGGAAAGATTTTATATGAAAAGGCTATAGGATGGGCGGATTACTTACATCGCGACAGCTTAAAGATCAATTCTGAATTTGAACTGGCTTCCATTACGAAAACATTTACCGGAACAGCAATTATGCAATTGGTAGAACAAGGGAAGTTAAAACTAACAGATGATGTAAAGAAGTTTTATCCAAACTTCCCTTATGAAGGGATCAATGTGAAGTTACTCCTTACACACCGTAGCGGCATGATGAATTATGTTTACTTTACAGATGGTATATGGAAGGATAAGAAAAAAGCGATGAGCAATAATGATGTGATGAATCTGATTGCCGAGTATAAGCCAAACCGTTATGCCAAACCGGATACCCGTTTTCATTACAATAATTCAAACTACATGGTATTGGCAGCGATCATTGAAAAGGTGACTGGTAAGCCATACTCTGACTATATGATGGAGCACATTTTCAAACCTGCGGGAATGAAAAACACCCATGTGTATTCTACCACTGTATATCCTAAAATCCCGGTCGACGTAGTCGGGCATGATCGTACCTGGAGGTATTCTGTAGTTCAGAATTTCCTGGATGGACCTGTTGGCGATAAAGGTATTTATAGCACCCTGCATGATTTGGTATTATACGACAAAGCGCTGAAGAATGGCCGACTATTGACAAAAGCAAGTCTGGACTCAGCTTATCAGGGGCATAACAAGCCAATCAACGGGCATTTCAACTACGGTTATGGATGGAGAATGTTTGATGGCGAGAATGGCAGAAAGGTGGTCTATCATACTGGCTGGTGGCATGGCTTCAGACATATCTATGTGCGTGATGTACAAAAGAACATTGTGGTCATTTTCCTGGGCAACCTTACAAATGGTAGTCTTATGCATTTAGATGACTTGTACAAACACCTTGGTATGCCGATCATTAGAAAAGGGGCTTATTCAGGTTCAGGATCACTACCGGGTAGCGACGAAGATTAAAGCATATTTAAGAAATTTTGTCGAGAGCAATACCTCTGCTTCTTTTAGCGAGGTATGTTTTCAACAGACTATTTTCCGGGAGTTCCAGCTGTGGATCTCCTGCTAGTATATCCATTACAGTAGATCTTGCCTCTTGTAAAATCAACTGATCTGTAGCCAGATTGGCTAATTTCAATTCCAAAACCCCACTTTGTTGTGTACCGGTTAAATCTCCAGGCCCACGTAATTGCAAATCGATCTCCGAAATCTCAAAGCCATTGTTTGTCTTTACCATCGTCTCTAAACGAAGGCGCCCATCAGCACTCAGTTTATTGCCAGACATCAGAATACAATAAGACTGTTCAGCACCTCTACCTACACGTCCGCGTAACTGGTGTAGCTGTGACAAGCCGAAGCGCTCTGCATTTTCAATAATCATAATCGAAGCATTTGGTACATTTACCCCCACTTCAATGACCGTAGTTGCCACCATAATCTGACTTTTACCATCAATAAACTGTTGCATCTCGAACTGCTTTTCCACATTTTTCATTTTACCATGAACAATGCTAATCTGAAAATCAGGTCTGGGAAACTGATAACTCATTTGCTCAATACCAGCTTCCAGATTCAAAAGGTCTAATTTCTCACTTTCCTTGATCAATGGATAAACTACATACACCTGCCGGCCTTTGGCGATCTCCTCCCGCATGAAACCAAACATGCGCAGACGCTGACCTTCAAAAAAATGACGGGTTTCAATGGGCTTCCTACCCACCGGCAGTTCATCAATTGAAGAAACATCAAGATCTCCGTATAAAGTCATGGCTAATGTCCGGGGAATTGGTGTTGCTGTCATCACCAGAATATGTGGAGGTATGGCATTCTTACGCCACAGTTTGGCGCGTTGCTCTACACCAAAGCGATGTTGCTCATCAATCACTACTAAGGCCAGATTTTTAAATACAACTTTATCCTCAATCAAGGCATGAGTACCGACCAGAATATCAATTTCTCCAGCTTCCAGCTCTTCATGTAGTTTTGTACGTTGCTTTTTTGTACTGCTTCCCGTAAGGATACCGACTTTCGCCAAACGCCCCCCTAAAAGAGAAGTAATAGACTCATAATGCTGACGGGCCAGAATCTCTGTAGGCGCCATCATACAAGCCTGAAATCCATTATCCTTAGCCAACAACATACTCATCAATGCCACAACAGTTTTTCCACTACCCACATCCCCCTGCACCAGACGGTTCATCTGAACACCACGTTGGGTATCCGTTCTAATTTCTTTAATTACACGCTTCTGTGCCCCTGTAAGTTCAAAAGGAAGGATTTCCTTGTAAAAAGTATTCACACTCTCCCCTACTGAGTTGAATGGATGCCCTTTGAACTTCCATTCCCTGACTTGTTTATTGTGTAACAACTGAAGCTGGATATAGAACAGTTCTTCGAACTTCAGTCTGCGTTCCGCAGCTTTTAAAGCTTTCACATCCCTTGGAAAATGAATACTTAAAAGCGCTTCCTTTTTATTCACCATCTGGTATTTATCCAGAATATAAGCTGGTAAACTTTCTTTGACTTCAGAAAGGTGTTGTTCAATCACCTGCATCTGAAGTTTCTGAATCCCTTTACTATCCAGAAAGAACTTCTTTAATTTTTCAGTGGAGTTGTAGACTGGCTGTAGCCTCAGATTCCCAGTAATTGTAGCTGGTCTCGGATAGTTTTCCAGCTCTGGATGAGAAATACTAAAACCTCCATTAAAGGCTGTTGGCTTACCGAAAACAATATACACTTTTCCGCGTTGTACGTTTTCGTCCACCCATTTCAGACTTTGAAACCAAACCAGCTCGATAGAACCTGTTTCGTCAGTCAGACGGGCCACAATCCTCTTCTTATGCTTTTCCCCGATCTGTTCTTTTCCGGTAATCCTGCCCAGAATCTGCACATAAGGCAATTCACTGTTCAGCTCATTTACCTTATAAAACCTGGTACGGTCGATATAACGAAAAGGAAAATAATTGAGTAAGTGATCGTAGCTGAAAATACGCAATTCCTTTTGCAGGAGTTCCGCACGTTTAGGCCCTACGCCTTTAAGGTATTCGATTGTGGTATCTAAACTGGAAGCAAACAAGAGTTAAGTGTTTTTTTTCCTAAAGGTAAGGATATCTTTAATGATGCTCCAATTAAATACCACAACAGAGACTACTAGTAGGAAATAAGCAATTAGTTTATGGGAATCTACATGCTCATCAAAATAGAAGATCGCCACATTAAAGGCAATAATGGGATTTACATAAATAATGATCCCCAAAGTGGATGAAGGGATTCCAATTAAGGCGTACAGGCTTAGGAAAAGTGGGATGATTGTAAAAAATACGGCTACCACAATGATATTGGTCCAGAACCAGGCCGTATCAGGAACACTACCATGTTGGAAAAGATAAAAAGGGAGCATAAGTATAACTGCCAGACCGATTTGCAAAGCCAGCACATTCAGCTTATCCAGGTTTTGCATTTTACGCTGAATAATCAGGTAAAAGGCGTATAGAGAGGCAATAATAACTGACCACAATACTTCCACAAAGGAGCCGGTTGCCAGCAGGATGATACTCAGCAGAGCGATAGCCAGAGAGATCAGCTTTAAGCGAGATAAATGTTCTTTAAGGAGCACAAAGCCTCCAAATGCAGTAATCAATGGGCAGACCATATAAGCAAAGGCTGCCGATTGAAGACTGACATTATTTACCGCATAAATATAGGTATACCAATTTGAGGTCAGGAGCACAGTTGAAACTACAATTTGTACTGCAACGGTATTCTTCTCCTTTTTAGTTAAACCGGCAAGATAATCCAGGTCTTTTTTGATTTGCTTTTTTCGAAACACCAATATGGCCATCCATAGAAAAACCAGGGAAGTAAAAATCCGGTAATAAAGGATTTCCTCGGAAGGAAAAGCCTTTAAATTTCTCAAAGGAATGGAGAAAAACCCCCAAATGGCAAAAGATAAAATTCCGGCAAAAAAGTACCTGAGATTAGATTTTCCCAAAACTTATCCTTTACAAGCGATGATAGAGATCTCTACATTTACACCTTTAGGTAAGCCTTTAACAGCAACCGTTTCGCGTGCAGGGAAATTGCTTTTACTCTGGAAATAAGAACCATAAACTTCGTTCACTTCAGCAAATAAAGCCATATCCGTTAAAAAGATAGTCGTCTTTACGATATCCCCAAAAGTATAAGAAGCCTCTAATAATACGGCTTTAATGTTTCTCATCACCTGATGCGTTTCTTCAGAGATCGAAGACATCGTTAATTCCCCATTTTGTGGATTAATAGCGATTTGTCCTGATAAGAATAAGAAACCATTTGCTTTTACAGCCTGGCTGTAAGGACCAATAGGAGCTGGTGCATCGTCGGTATTGAATATTTGCTTCATAATTATATAGGTTTATTTTGTTCTAGAAAAGCCAGCTGATCAGTTTATAGAGCAGTCCAGCTACAAAGACAGCAATTGCAACGGCATTAATGACGTGCATGATTTTTAGGTTGATATTGGTTGGTCGGTTCGGATCTTTCTTTCTAAATAGATACATACGTCCACAAATGTAGGCATAAAAAAAAGAGAGCTTCAAAAATGAAGCCCTCTTTTTTAAATATTTACCTGGAGATAATTAGTCTCTAGCAGTTTCAACACGACGGTTTTGGATACGACCTTCTTCAGTATCGTTTGAAGCGATTGGATTTGCTTCACCATAACCTTTAGTTACTACTTGTTTAGCACTAACACCAGAGTTTACTAAGTAAGTTTTTACAGAGTTAGCTCTATCTTTAGATAATTTTAAGTTGTAAGCAGCAGTACCTTCGCTTGAAGCATAACCGTTAACAGTTACTTTACCACCACCATTACGCAATACAGAAGATAATTTATCTAAAGTAGGGTAAGCATCAGTTTTAAGAACTGAAGAGTTAAATTCGAATTGGATTCTTTCGAAACCAGTTACATTGCTAGCATCAACTACAGCAACTTCTACTTTAGGTAGAGGACAGCCTGAACCATCAACTGCAACTCCTGCTGGAGTACCTGGACATTTATCGAATTGATCAGCAACACCGTCACCATCAGAATCTTTTTTCAAATCTTCAACAGATTTTTCAACGCTAGATACACGAGTTTTTAACGCTTCAACTTCCTGACGTAATGAAGGATCTTTCAATTCATCATACATTAAAGCTAATGGGTTAACCCAGTCAAGGTTTGGTTTAGATTTAGAACCTAGAGAGAATTCTAGACCTGCATATCCGTAAGAGAATTTATCTTTAGTAGTTCCTTTAGCGTATACTCCGTCAAAGTTATCACCATCGATGAAGTGCATAGTGTAACCTAAGTTAAATGACACACGGTCAGATACTTTAAATTTAACACCAGCTCCAACAGGAATATAAGCTTCTTTAACGAAGTCTTTATCACCATCTTTACCGAATTTACCTTTGTTGTCTTTACCGTCAACGATTGGGTTGTAAGCAACTAAACCGTAACCAGTAGTTACGAAGAAGTTTACTGAGTTCTCACGACGTAAGAAATCTACAGTTGCAACGTTAACAACACCTCTTAAGTCAACTGCATATTGCATTTCAGTTTCAAAACCTTTGATGTTAGCAGGCAAAGCACCAGCAACTTGTTTGTTTGTACCAGAAACTTTTCCACGGAAAATGTTACCTTCTAAACCGAATGCATGACCTAGTTGTTTTCTTAAAGACAAACCGTAACCTAAGTTTACATCTGCACGGTTGAAATCATTAGTACCACCGATAGCAACAAATGGAGATAAAACACCACCGTTAACACCGATAGACCATGATCTGTACTGTGCTCTTCCACCAAATACCTTGGCTGAAGAAGAAGTCGCTGGAGCATCTTGTGCACTAGCAAGAGTTGTTGCTCCCATTAATGCTACGAAAGAGACTGCAAGACCCTTTTTTAAAGTAGAATAATTCATAATTTTCTTTTTTAAGGTTAAACAAATTAATTGTATAATTTTTTGCGTAGCAAAACTAAACAATTTTTTAAATTCCCACAACAGATATACAAACTCCGTTCCAAAGTTTCGAGGCCAGACTAATTGAGTAATTCTAAGGCCAGAAGATCCCAATATTTTTCGGCATAAGAACATACAAATCAGGATATGATTTTGTTTTAAAAAAACAAAACACACTGTTAAACAGTATTATAATCGTTTTTTTAGTCTAAAAAACGAGATTAATGCTTATAAAAAGGTATAAAGTGTAAAAAATACACGCCTATTATTTTTTTTGGCGAAAATCTGTCTAATTTGACAAAAATGTCCTGGCAGCTGCTACTCAGATTCCTTTTTTCCATACAACCCACACGACCAGCCATTTCCTGGTCTAGTCTGAAATCCATTTATCTGCAAATTTGTAAATATTAAAATCCGGAGCCTTTAATGCTTCCTTAAGGTCTAGCAGTAACTGGTTTTTATTGAGGTCCGACATTCGATAATGTTCAATGATTTTCAATGCTTTTTCTGCGAGTAGTAAAGGTTTTCGCTCATTGTTTGCCAAAATTGGCTCCATTAACCAATGGCAAAGCTCAGCTATTCCTATATTTTTATCCGCCACCGTCTTAAAGACCGGAATCTGTTCGTGCTGCTGATACATTAATTTTTTAAGGTTATTGGCAAAAGTATCAGCCCCCTCCCGATCCGCTTTATTAACCACAAAGGCCTGTGCTATCTCCATCAATCCGGATTTGATGTGTTGGATCTCATCTCCGGATTCTGGAACCAAAACCACTATTGTTTTATCTGCCAAACCGGCAATCTCAATCTCTGACTGCCCTACTCCTACTGTTTCTACGAAAACCAGATCAAAATTGGCAGCTTTAATTACATCTACCATTTCAATAGTTTTGGCAGAAATTCCACCCAAAGCTCCTCTTGTCGCAATAGAGCGTATATACACATTAGGATTATTGAAATGCTGGGACATCCGAATCCGATCCCCGAGCAAGGACCCAAAATTAAATGGAGAGGTAGGATCTACAGCAAGTATGGCAATTTTTTTATGCTGAGCTGCCAAATAAGTAGTGATGGCATTAACCAGGGTACTCTTTCCTGCACCCGGCGGCCCTGTGATTCCGATTACAGGCGTTTCATTTAACTCCAGTGACCTCAATAATTCCGTAGCAGGAGCAATATCATTTTCGACCAGAGTAAGCGCCCGTGCCAAAGAAATGAAAGACCCATGTTTAATTCCTTTCAGAAGTTCCTCTTTGTGAATCATTAACTAAGAATGGTTTGATACAAAAAAACAGATTTATATTGAATAATAAAGAATCAAATTGGGAATCAGGCCCATTCAACCCTTCATCTGGCTTCTTTAGTCATATTTCAAACGTCCGCGTAATTATGTACCTTTGGAAAATTTTAAATTCTTAATGAAAGACTATTTCAGGTTATTATCCTTTGCAAAGCCTATAGAAAAGTTTGCAATACCGTATGTTTTTGCAACACTTCTTTATATTTTATTTAACACCTTAAATCTGGCCCTATTAGCCCCTTTATTAGATACTTTATTTAATCATAAAGCTGCAGTTATCGCTGCAAAAACAAGTATCAATGAAGAACAGTCCTGGTGGGATATCATGGGAAAATTCAGAGAATTGACAGATTATTACATCCTCAATTACGGACCAACACAAGCATTAAAATTTGTATGTATTGTCATCGTTGCCTCAGTATTCTTATCTAATATTTTCAGATATCTATCAGCAAAAACCATGGAAGACCTACGTGTGCATACCTTGTTAAACTTGCGCAAAAAGGTCTTTAACAATGTGATGAATTTACATTTGGGTTATTTCAACAACCAACGCAAAGGCGATATTATTTCTAAAATATCCTCTGATGTCCAGGTTGTCCAGTTTACAGTAACTAATACACTACAGGTGGTATTTAAAGAGCCTGTAACACTAATTGTATATATTGTCCTGCTTTTCTCTATCTCCATAAAACTGACTCTTTTTTCTTTACTAATTATCCCTCTTGCTGGATTAATAATTGCGAAGATTGTAAAACGTCTAAGACAGCAGGCCACTCAGGCTCATGAAACTTTCGCGAATATGCTGGGATATCTCGATGAAGCACTTTCCGGAATTAAAATAATCAAAGCATTCAATGCGACCCAATATGTAAAAGAAAGATTTCATCAAGAAAATGTAACCTATTCAAATATTACCAGAAAAATGGTAAGAAGACAACAATTAGCATCTCCGGTTTCGGAATTCCTTGGTGTCATGATGGTAGCTGGAATTGTATACTTCGGTGGCTCATTGGTCTTAACCGGAGAATCAGACTTAACTTCATCAGAGTTTATTGCATACATTGCTATATTTTCACAAGTCATGAGACCTGCAAAAGCCCTTTCTGATGCATTTAGTGGAATTCATACTGGTCTAGCAGCGGGAAAAAGAGTGCTTGACCTGATTGATGAAAGACCAGAAATCCTTGATAGTCCTAACGCAATTGAGATAAAATCATTTAATAAATCTATTATCATGAAAGATGTTTCTTTCGCTTATGGTGATAAATTGATATTAGATCGCATTAATCTGGAAATACCAAAAGGTAAGACGGTTGCCTTGGTTGGCCCATCTGGTGGAGGTAAATCTACATTAATGGATTTAATCCCAAGATTTATTGAACCAAAAGAAGGAAAAATTCTATTGGATGATATAGACTTACGTGATATTAAAGTAGAGTCGCTAAGGGCCCATATGGGATTTGTGAATCAGGAGTCTATTTTATTTAACGACACCATTTTTAATAACATTGCTTTTGCAAAACCCAATGCGACCGCTGATGAGGTTATGGCAGCCGCCAGAATTGCAAATGCGCATGATTTTATCATGAATACCGAAAATGGTTATGAAACTTATATTGGTGATCGCGGTATTCGTCTTTCAGGAGGCCAAAGACAAAGACTATGTATAGCGCGTGCAATACTTGGAAATCCTCCATTAATGCTATTAGATGAGGCTACTTCAGCACTGGATACAGAATCAGAGAAATTAGTACAGGATGCACTCTATAAACTGATGCAGAACAGAACTTCTTTAATTATCGCACATCGCTTATCTACCATACAAAATGCAGACATCATTGTGGTAGTAGAAAATGGCAAGGTCATTGAATCAGGTAGTCATAGTGATCTGATTAGTCATAATGGATTATATAGAAGATTAATAGACATGCAAACCTTTACTGACTAGAATTAATCAACAATATGAGCTATAAGTCAAATTATTCGGTTAAAAAATAATAGAGCATTGGAAATCATTTTAGATTGTGAGCGAATGAAATATCCCTTTACCGGGCTATTTGAATATTGCCAGCAGTTAGGTATTGCCCTGCTGGAAACAAAAAAAAACGCCGATCAGCTGAGAATCTACATCCAGCAAAAGGATCAGCACCACTTCCCGGCTAATCTTAGTTTCTTAACTCAGAAAAGCCTGCATAAATTTATATTTCCAAAATTAGATCCACTTATTGATGTCTGGCATTGTACACATCAAACCTCATGGTATATACCTCCTGCAAATCGTAAGCTGAAGTGTGTATTGACTGTTCATGATTTAAATTTCCTATATGAAGAAAAGTCTGAGGCAAAAAAAACTACCTATTTAAAAAAGCACCAGAAAAATATAGATCGGGCTGATCATATAGTGGCCATTTCTGAATTTACGAAAAAAGATATTCTTAAATATTTAAAAGTCAACAAACCCATTACTGTTATTTATAACGGCTGTAATGTGGAGGAGTTCCCAAAGCACGAACAGCCCGTTTACGTCCCATCAAAACCTTTCTTGTTTACTTTGGGAACTGTGAATGCAAAAAAGAATTTTCATACCCTTCCTTGTCTAGTTCAAAATAGAAACCTGGAGTTAATTATTGCAGGTAAAACCGATACAGCTTATGTAGAGAAGATTATGAAAGAAGCGGCCAAATATAAGGTAATAGATCAGATTAAAATTCTTGGACCTGTGAGTAAAGAAGATAAATATTGGTATTACAAAAATTGCTTTGCTTTTGCATTCCCCTCTCTCGCAGAAGGCTTTGGTATACCTGTAATTGAGGCCATGAGTTTTGGAAAGCCCGTTTTTCTCTCCAAGGCAACTTCCCTCCCTGAAATTGGAGCCGAATTTGCTTATTATTTTGAGAACTTTGAGGCCAGTTCTATGAACGCAATATTTGATGCTGGTATACATCATCATCAAAGCACGCAACCTGAGGAAGCCATTATTGCTCATGCCAGGCAATTTAACTGGAAAAATAGTGCTAAAAAATATTGGGAAATTTACCACAATCTCTTATCAAGTTAATCCCCCGAATGGTCAATAAAAAATGTGTGGTTGTGATCCCGCTATACCGGAAACTGCAACCTATTGAGCTTAGTTTTGTGGAAAATGGTCTACGAAAAACTGAAGGATTTGAAAAAGTGCTTATAGCACCCGAGCAGCTCATCATTGATGAATCCTATGGAAACTTGACTAAGTTACGTATAGAACGTTTCCCAAATCATTTCTTCCAGAACATAGAAGGCTATAACCGGCTCATGATATCTCCTGACTTTTACAAACGTTTTGCTGATTTTGAGTATTTACTAATTCATCAATCAGATGTATATCTTTTTAAAAATGAACTGGATTATTGGTGTAATCAATCCTATGATTATATAGGCGCTCCATGGTATAAAACTTCTGTATTAAAGAAAAGATCTCTACGTTGTTGGCTTTATCGCAATTTCTGGCAACCACTGCTTGCCAGAAAAAGGAAGAATGGATGGTTGGCAAACAAAGTAGGAAATGGAGGACTATCCTTGCGGAATGTCTCAGCCGCAATTAAAACATTGGAGCTATGCAAAGCAGAATTATACAAGGCCTACTGGAATCCTAGTTCACATAATTACAATGAAGATGTATTCTGGTCTATAGAAGCTCCAAAGATAAATCGTAAGTTTCGTATTCCTCATTGGGAAGAAGCTTTAAAGTTTGCGTTGGAATATGAGCCTGAAAATGCAGTCAGGCAAATGAGAGGAGAACTACCATTCGGATGTCATGCGCCGCTGATTATTGATGCCAATTTTTGGAAGAAACACATCCCTGAAATGAACTAAAAACCACCGGCAATTTCATTTAAAAGCGTCTCAAACTTTGGCAATTGCTGGTGTACATCATATCTCAATGCATTACTTTTAAGTAATGCAGCATCATATTCGGGGTGTTCATAGCAACGCCTCATTCCTGCTAAAAGATCCACCAGGTTCCAGTTATCAATTATAATTCCCATATCTTTAAGCAAAAATTGAGGCACAATTCCTACATTAAAAGCAACGATTGGGATGCCCAAATATGCTGCTTCCAACAGCACCAGTGAAAAAGATTCTTCCCTGGACAATAGTAAGAAGCCATTTGCTACTGACATATAATTATAATAATCTTCAGATAAAGCACCTGTAAAGAGCAACTTCCCTGGATATTTTTGCTCAGCGATATGTTGAACATAAAAATCCAGCCCTGTATTAAGTTGCTTACCAATCCAAATTATCTTGACCGGTTCTTCCTTAAAATGCTCCAAAATAGGTAATACCTGGTCTATTCCTTTCATATAAGTGGTGCCCCCAGAAATCACCCACACGAAATCTGCTGGCTGAATACCCAGTTTTTCCTTAATCTGTACGACGCGATCCGTATCCACCTGAATAGTGCTCACATCTATAAAACTATGTTGCAACCTGATATCTGGGTGACCAAAATCCCCAATTTTTTCACATACAATCTCAGAGCAACCTATACACACATCAGAATGAGAAAAAACACTTTTTAAAGCCTGTCCCTTAATCAAGGAAAATGCCCCTGGTAACTCATGAATATGGGTCACCACTTTCACCGGGTAATTTTTGGAAGCTTCAAATACATCAGGAATAACGATCGTATTTATATACCAAAGGTCCGCTTTAAAATGGCGCATGATACAATCAACCTGAATGGCAACGGCATTTTTCCCTAAAACCTTTAAGATCCCACGATATACTCTTAAATACCAGCTCGAACTTTTTTTATAAAAAATTTCCCTTCCAATATGATCCGGAAGTAAATCGAACAACTCTCCCTTCTTCATGCACAACACATAAATGGAATATTGGTTCTTGTCCATATTATTTAACAAATACCATAACACCATTTCGGACCCGGTACGAGCAAGGTCTTGGGTGATAAATAAAATCTTTGTCTTCATCTAAAAATGATCTTTCTCCTATGCGCCAGTTAATTCTTTTTAAACTTGAACAAGCGCTTCACAAATCTGCGGTATTTAATAAAGTAACTTACCTTTTTCATCTCTGCACATAGTGCAACATAAGCCTTATAATCTGCCAGAAAAAGTGGAAAATGTGTATTTAGCACTTTCGAACGTTCTATTAAAATACGTTCCATATTTATTGGGTCTGAACTCAAACCATCACACAGAAACCGGGTAATGTACAGGTCAATATGCTGGTAGGAACAATTGAATTTGCAGGTAGAGAGCAGGAAAAATTCCCAGTCAGACACTACAGAATTAGACTCATTATATAAACCCACCTGATCAAAAAGAGTTCGCCTTATAAAGGTTGAGGGATGAGGAATTGTTCCTTCAAAAAACGTTTTAAAAGTCAGCACTTCCGGAGGACACCAATTTTCATTTCGCTCATGAAAAATCATATTTCCAGAAACCAAATCCTTGGTCATTCCCGATGCCTCCGCCTCTTTTATAACATTTTTATCTATTAAAAAATCTCCACTATTCAGAAAAAGCAAATAATCGCCGGTAGCAACCCTTATCCCTTTGTTCATCGCATTATAAATCCCTTCATCAGGTTCAGTTACGCAATAATGAATCTGGTCTTTGTAAGTGGCTATAACTTCTTTACTGCCATCTGTTGAACCACCATCAATCACAATATACTCAATCCTAGGATAGTCCTGATTTAGTACAGACTGAATCGTTTCCTTCAATCCTCCTGCATTATTATAATTAATCGTTACAATAGAAATTTTCAGATCCTTAGACCCCATTTATCTTAATTTTAGTTATAAAAGGCATTAAATTTCCTACATTTACAATCTTCAATGGCAAAAGCTGCCCCAATTTAACTAGAACTGCTTTGCACATCCAGGCAATATTCATAGGATTACCAATATTGTAACAAAAGTAATGATTAAAATACTCTTTGACCCGCAAATATTTAATGAACAAAATTTTGGAGGTATATCCAGATATTACATTGAGTTATTTACTCAACTAACTGAAATAAGTGAAATAGATGTAGAGTGCCCATTATTTTATACGGATAATATTCATTTTCAGGAAAGTCCATTTTTCTCAGATAGTTTCCAAAAGAAAAAGCACATCCTGATCAAATTGAGTAAGATCTTACGGGCATTTCGTCCTAAAAAGCTTAAGAAAAGAAATATAGAAAAGACTGTTGAATTATTGAAAGCGCAACAATTCAATCTTTTTATCCCAACTTATTACGATCCGTATTTCAGTGAATACTTAAAGAATAAACCTTTTGTCCTTACAGTACATGACATGATACATGAGTTGTTTCCCCAATATTTCTCGGATCATCTCATTACGATCGAAAACAAAAGGCAACTTATAAACAAAGCGACGAAGATAATCGCCGTTTCTAATAACACGAAGAAAGACATCTTAAGGATCTATCCACATATTGATGCTTCGAAAATTGAAGTGGTTTACCTAGCCCATTCTAAGCAACCAGAATCCAAGATTCAACCTGATTTACCTGAAAAGTATGTACTTTTTGTAGGAAACAGGTCTCTTTACAAGAATTTCACTTTTTTTCTGAAGGCAATTGCCCCTGCTTTAAGACGACATCCCAACACGCATTTACTTTGTGCTGGTGGAAATGCATTTACAGTAGATGAATTACAATTGATCCGGAAACTGAAGGTCAGTGAGCAGGTTATACAACAAAACTTTAGAGATCATGAGCTAGCCAATTATTATAAAAATGCTCTTTTTTTTGTATTTCCATCGGAATATGAAGGTTTTGGAATTCCGGTATTAGAATCAATGACTTATGGTTGCCCTGTTATTCTAGCCAATCACAGCTCTTTTCCAGAAGTTGCCGAGGATGCCGGGGTTTATTTTGAATGGAACAACCTTACTGATTTAACCAGTAAGATCACCCTACTTCTTGAGGAACCAGAACAAAGAAGGAAATATAGCTTAAAAGGTCTTGAACAGGCTAAAAAATTCAGTTGGCATAAAACTGCAATGGAATCCCTGGATGTTTACATGCAATCACTATCAAATAAAAATCCCGAGCATAAAAGCATCTAAGATTTCAAATTTTAATAAAATAGAATAATCAATTTCATGAATAAAATAAAGGTAATAGAGGCCGTAAACCAACTTGGCTTAGGAGGAACGGAATATGCGCTACAATTATATAGTAAGTTTCTCGACAAAACACATTTTGAAGTCAGCGTAATTGCCCTATTGGAAGGAGGTCCAAGAGTACAACTCATTGAAGATTTAGGCATAAGCGTGACCGTACTTAATGGAGATCTCAATAAATTTGGCGAATTAATAAAAGATACAGATGTATTGCATTGGCATGGAAATGGTATTTTAGAACAAGATGTTTACGAAATAATTAAGGCAAATAAACCTAAATTAGTCATCCAGACCAACGTGTTTGGATTTTTTGAAAATACTACATATGACGTGATTGATTATGATCTTTTCATCTCAAAGATGATTCTGGTAAGGCGTATGCAACTCGACAGAAAACTAAAAAACAGATTTGAGGAAAAGAGAAAAGTCCTACCATACCCTGTTGATGTGGACTTGCTCAGCAAGCAAATACCCGATCAACCGGCATTATTAGCCTTCAAAAAACAGAGAAATCTGGATGACCTCTTTATTGTAGGTAGGATTGGTCGTGCTGACAATGCTAAATTCGATTTGGTCAGCCTGGATGCATTCAAAATATTCGCGGAGCAAATCAGTCATTCCCGCTTCTTATTACTGGGAGCAACCCCTGAGATGATCTCCCATGCAGAAAAAATTGGTATAACTGATAAGCTCATTGTATGTGAGAACACTTCAGACCTGCAGGAATTGTTATACTATTATAAAACCATCGATATTTTTCTGGCGGCCAGTGCCATTGGGGAAAGCTTTGGAATGGTGATTGCAGAAGCGATGACCTCAGGCACACCTGTAGTGACCATCAGCACTGAAGACCGCGACAATGCACAAATCGAATTGATAGACCATAATGAAACTGGAATTGTCACCAGCAACGACCAGCATCAAATTGCCGAAGCATTGCAATATCTTTATGAAGATACAGCCGCAAGAACCCGCCTTTCTTCTGCTTCAAGGGCAAAAATACTGAAGGCTTATCAAGCTCAAAATATTGTTGGTAGCCTGGAACAGCTGATCTACAAACATCTTGGCAGGCCAATCAATAGCAGGACACCAAACCTTCTGATTAATTTCTCAAAAGCGCTGATCAATGATTACAAAAAAAGGTGTATCAATATTTATGGACGCTCAGCAATCAGGAAAATTATCCTATGGCAGCTAGAAAAACTCCGTTAATTTAGCTTAAGATTTCAGCTTCTTCCACAACTTTGATAAAAACGACTTCTGCTTAACCGGAGGTCGTTTTTTTATTTTAAAGTTTTTCAACTCCTCTGAATTCAATACCTCAAGTATTGTCCCCTTAAACAAACTTAACTTAGGCCAGGTGTCCAAGGTAAGGGGATGAAAATTCCTTAGATACCCGTAATTATCTTCATCAATGGCATCCCAAAGTTTAAAAAAGCTCCTGGTATTAAAGTCATCTTTATGACTCCAGTTAGCAAGTTTTTGTTGAATCTCACTAGTGGTCCTTGCCCAACTCTGATGCAGCACTAGATTGTCCCAAAGTACCTGCTCATTCCCAGAACTATTGTTTCTGGCCAGGTCATATACTGGATGATTTGTCGCAAAACTAAGGGTTTCATAAGAATCATCAATAAATAAAAAACCCGTTTCCAGTTCTTTGAACAATGTTACTACACTGCAGCATACACTAGTCGGTTTATCTGGATGGTATACTTTGAGTTTCTCTATAAAGGCTTCGAAATCCACGAAATATTCGTCGGAATCAATTTGAAGATACCAATCAGCCTTGCCCATTCTTTTCCCTAAGAGGTTTCTTTCTCTGGTATCACATTCCATCGCTGTGAGCTCCGGAAGATAAAATTGGTCTTTATAAATCGTGACTTTCTGGTCTTTGTCGAATGCTTTTAGCCATTCCCAGAAATGGGGATCGATTTCCAATGAACCACCAGACCAGGTTTTCCCATCCCTATCTACGGCAAGATATATTTCATCTACAAAATCATATACTCTGGGTAAGGAAATTTTTACAAACTCGTAATCGTAAGAAATCAGGTAACCGGCTTTAATGGTAGTCATTATTATTTATATATTTTTTTGCGCAAAAAAACCGCCACAGAGGCTGTGGCGGTTTGATTTTTTTATGTTTAAGAAGGATTATAACTTCCTTTTTACTTCAACTTGTTCGTAAGCTTCAACGATATCACCTACTTCGATGTTGTTAAAGTTCTGGATGTTCAATCCACACTCGTAGCCTCTTGAAACTTCTTTCACGTCATCTTTATAACGTTTCAATGAAGCCAGCTCACCTGTGTAAATTACCACACCATCTCTAACGATACGGATCTTGCTGTTACGAGTAATCGTACCATCCAATACCATACATCCGGCAATTGTACCCACTTTAGTGATTTTGAAGGTTTCTCTAATCTCCACGTTAGCGACGATTTTCTCTTCAAATTCCGGAGCCAACATACCTTCCATCGCTGCTTTAATCTCATTGATGGCATCGTAGATGATCGAGTAAAGTCTGATGTCAATTTGTTCCGCCTCAGCAAGCTTACGCGCTCCTGGCGAAGGACGAACCTGGAAACCGATGATGATCGCATCAGAAGCAGAAGCTAACAATACATCAGATTCAGAAATCTGACCTACCGCTTTACTAATGATATTGATTTGAATCTCTTCAGTAGATAGTTTCAATAATGAGTCAGATAATGCCTCGATTGATCCATCCACGTCACCTTTAACAATCAGGTTCAGCTCTTTAAAGTTACCGATAGCCAAACGACGACCGATCTCATCCAGTGTAATGTGTTTCTGAGTACGAAGACCCTGCTCACGCATTAACTGAAGACGTTTGTTGGCAATTTCTCTTGCCTCAACTTCACTTTCCAATGCATTGAATTTATCACCTGCAGTTGGTGCACCTTGCATACCCAATACCTGTACTGGTACAGATGGACCTGCTTTATCAACTTTCTGACCACGCTCGTTAAACAACGCTTTTACACGTCCGCTATAACTACCCGCTAAGATCGGATCACCGATTTTTAATGTACCTGCCTGAACAAGAACCGTAGTTACAATACCACGACCTTTATCTAGTGTTGCTTCAATTACACTACCTGTAGCACGTTTGTTAGGGTTGGCTTTAAGATCCAGCATTTCTGCTTCTAATAATACCTTCTCTAATAACAAGTCTACGTTTAATCCGCTCTTACCTGAGATCTCCTGAGATTGGAAACTACCGCCCCAATCCTCAACCAGGATATTCATTGTAGATAATTGCTCGCGTATTTTTTCTGAGTTTGCACCCGGTTTATCAATTTTGGTGAAGGCAAATACCAATGGTACGCCTGCCGCCTGAGCATGCTGAATTGCTTCTTTAGTCTGAGGCATTACTGCATCATCCGCTGCAACCACAATGATGGCAATATCGGCAACTTTCGCACCACGTGCACGCATCGCTGTAAAGGCTTCGTGACCTGGAGTATCTAAGAAAGTTACTTGTTTACCTGTTGCTGTGGTTACCATATACGCACCGATGTGCTGCGTAATACCACCGGCCTCACCAGCCACAACGTTTGCTTTACGGATATAATCCAGCAATGAAGTTTTACCGTGATCGACGTGACCCATGATCGTCACCACCGGTGCTCTTGGGATCAAATCTTCTTCGTTATCTTCTTCTTCGATTAGAATATCGCTTTCATCATCTGGTTTTACGAATTGAATTTCATAACCAAATTCATCCGCTACAATGGTTAATGTTTCTGCATCCAAACGTTGGTTAATAGATACGAACATTCCCAGACTCATACAAGTTCCGATAATTTTAGTTACCGGTACATCCATCATCGTAGCCAACTCATTTGCCGTAACAAATTCCGTCACCCTTAACACTTTGGATTGTGATTCCAGTTCCATTGCTGCCTCATCAGCAGAAAGTGCCACATCATCACGTTTTTGACGACGTAATTTAGCACGTTGTGCGAACTTACCAGATTTACCTGCACCACTTAAACGTGCAAGTGTAGCTTTAATCTGATCCTGGATTTCTTTTTCCGTAGGCTCTTCTTTAGGTCCATTTCCAGGAGCTCCTGGTTTATTGTTCCTGAAGTTTGGCCTGTTAGCCGTATTATTCGTATTGTTTCTAAAATCAGGTCTGTTGGTAAATGTAGGAGCTGGTTTAGGCGCTGTTGTGCCTGTTCCTGCTGCCCCGGTTCCCTGCTGATTTCCTCCGGAAGTATGACCTCCCTGGCCAGGATGTCCTGGAGTCTTTTTACGTTTACGCTTTCTTTTTGCATCATTGCTGTCGGCCGAAGAGGCAACAGGGGATGATTTACGATCAGGAGTTACCGGCAATACAATTTTACCGATGATGTTTGGTCCTGATAGTTTTACAGAACGTGCCTTGATAACTTCCACACCATCAGTTTTCTCAACTTTCGGGGCTTCCGCTACTTTCGGCGTTTCAATTATTTTTGGTGCTTCCACTGGTTTTGGAGTTTCTTTTACTTCTGGCTCTATTTTAGCAACAGGTTGCTCAACAGGCTTTGGAGTCTCTTCCACCTTAGGTTGTTCCACAGGCTTAACCACTTCCGCTTTTGGAGCTTCTACTGGTTTCTCAACTGCTTTCTCTTCTACAAGTGCTTTCTCCGCTGGAGCAGGGGCTGGTGTTGGTTCCGCTTTAGGTACTTCAGCAACTGGCTGAGGAACTTCTGGTGCTTCGTCTTTCTTTACCGGACGGGTTTTAGTGTTTAAATCATCTAAATTGATTTTCCCTACTATTTTCACACCCGGCAATGCTCCCTCTTCAGGTTTCTCTTCTGTTTTTTCCACTACAGGAGCCACCGGTTTTGCCGGAGTTTCTTCTTTAGCTTTCTCAACAGGAGGAGTATACGAATGAAGGTTCTTAATTAAGATGCCTTCATTTTCGAATTCTACATTTTTTCTAGGTGCTTCTGCAGCTTTTTCAGCTGCTTCCGGCTCATCACGACGAATTTTACCAATAACAATCTGATTGGCTTCTTCTTTTACGATCTTATCGCCCTGAAACTCTTTCAACAGCGCATTATACATGTCGCGGGAGAGCTTAGTAGTGGGTTTATTCTCAACAGAAAAGCCTTTCTTTTCTAAAAACTCAACGGCCGTAGCTATGCCTACGTTAAGTTCCTTAACTGCTTTAAATAAAATTATTGGTTTGTCGTCTGACATTGATATCCTATTTTTTCTTTAATTCTTATACAAAAGTAACGTTTATTCTTGTTTATTTCATGGGTATGTGATTTGTTTTTAATGGCCACATAATTTTCACCTATTCAAGTTAACGTTTTATTCAAACTCTGATTTTAATATACTCATCACTTCTTTGACAGTTTCTTCTTCAAGGTCGGTACGTTTTACCAACTCATCAACTGAAAGTGAAAGTACACTTTTTGCGGTATCACAACCGATTGATTTTAATTCATCAATGATCCAGCTGTCGATTTCGTCTGAGAATTCTTCAATATCCACATCCTCATCTTCTTCGCCTGCTTCACGATAAACATCGATTTCATAACCGGTTAATTTACCAGCCAATTTAATATTATGACCACCTCTACCGATTGCCAATGAAACCTGATCTGGTTTCAGATATACCGAAGCGTGTTTCGTTTCATCATCTAATTTAATAGAAGTGATTTTTGCCGGGCTCAATGCTCTGGTAATATATAATGAGATATTGTTGGTGAAGTTAATCACGTCAATATTTTCATTCTTAAGTTCTCTTACGATACCATGTATCCTCGAACCTTTCATACCCACACAAGCACCAACCGGATCAATTCTGTCGTCATATGACTCTACTGCCACTTTCGCTCTTTCTCCTGGCTCACGAACAATTTTCTTGATTGTGATTAGTCCGTCAAAAATCTCAGGAACCTCAATCTCAAACAAACGTTGTAAGAACTCAGGGGCAATCCTTGAAATGATAATTTTTGGCGTTGCATTGATCATATCTACTTTAAGGATTACTGCACGAACAGTATCTCCTTTTTTGAAATAATCCGCAGGAATTTGTTCCGTCTTTGGCATCATCAACTCATTGCCTTCATCATCCAGCACTAAAGTTTCTTTCTTCCAAACCTGGTAAACTTCTCCCGTTACAATCTCACCAACTCTATCTTTATATTTTTTGAAGATCTCGTCTTTCTCTAATTCCAATACCTTAGATACAAGGGTCTGGCGTGCCGCTAAAATTGCTCTACGTCCAAAGCTCTCTAAAGTGATCTGCTCAATGTAATCGTCGCCAACTTCCATATCAGGATCTAAGCGCTTTACTTCAGCAAGTTCGATCTCCAGGTCATCATCTTCAGAAAAACCATCCTCCATCACCTTTCTAGTACGCCAGATTTCCAAATCCCCGTTATCCGGGTTAACGATGACGTCACAATTCTCATCCGTACCGTATTTTTTACGCAACATACTGCGAAATACCTCTTCCAGTACGCTAATCACTGTAGGACGGTCGATGTTCTTGAATTCTTTGAATTCCTGAAATGAATCGATTAAATTAATATTGCTCATTTTTATTTAAATGAAATTAAAACCTTTGTTTCTGTTATACTACTAAAGTCGATACTGGTTACTTCCAGCGTCGCCTTTTTACCTTTTTCTTTAACCTTCGCTTCGATGGTTATGCCGTTCTCTTCAACAGAAAGCAACTTACCTTCTTTAATCTCTCCACCAGTTAATTTCACACTTAACTCTCTGCCAATATTTTTCACATATTGTCTTGTAAGTTTCAGTGGTTCACCAACTCCCGGCGAGGACACTTCTAAATTATAAGCTTTATCAATGGTATTTTCTTCTTCCAGATGAAAACCTACATGTCTGCTGATCGCTGCACAATCCTGGATACTAATCCCTTCATCGCCATCAACATGAATAATAAGCTTATTGTTTGGAAGCATTTTAACTTCTACCAAAAACAATTCCGGTCTGTCCGAAATCTTCTCTTCAACTAACTCTGTTACTCTTTTTTCTGCCTGCATAACCAATTTGCTAATAAAAGAAAAGAGGGGACTCCTGCCCCCTCTTACCCTCTATTACTGTGCAAAGGTATGAAATATATTTGCAAAATAAAAATGGAACTGATCTTATGTCGTAGGTATGTCCAACTTTTTCAGCAAGATACGCCAGGGGCTTCAGCCTCAGCTGAGCTCCTGTTACCGATTCAGCACCTTTTGTTCTGGCTTGATGGTATAGCTTAATTTTCCCTTAATAATTTCCTCCGGCCTGGCGAACTGGATATTCAAATGAGTAATCACTAAATAAGACCTTCCCTTTACAAAAGCAGTTATAGGACTGTATACAAGGCCAGTGTCCGTTACCATGATCTTTCCAGGGATAGGTTCTTCCCGTATCATTGAATCTTTTTCAGTAGGTGTTTGTAAAACTGAGACCAGGTCTTCTAAAACAGAATCTCTATTTTTGAGGCCTTGTAGTTCCAACAGGCCCCTGGGATCAATGTGTGTAAATACAATCTTTGAGCTATCTGCAGAGAAAGCTATAGAAAGTGGCTTATGATTTGCTTCGGAGCATCCGGCAAAGAAAAGAACAGCAGCACAGATCAGGCTTGGCCTGGAAACATATTTAAACATGACACTAAATTAAACATTATGAAGCTTATTGTAGAAATTTTATTATTAGGACTTGCCGTATTTTTAGGGGCAAAAATTATTCCCGGAGTACATGTAGAAAGCTACTGGACAGCGGTGCTTGCCGCCATACTAATTTCGCTTGCCAATGCCACCATTGGAACAATACTCAGGATTTTCACTTTCCCAATTAACTTCCTGACCCTAGGACTCGTTTCCTTCATCATCACCGTCCTGATGATTTTATTGGTAGACAATATGATGAGCTCCTTTAATACCAGTGGTTTTTGGGCAGCAACATTACTGGCTATCGTAGTAGCAGTAATCAAGGGATTACTTGGCTCCATACTGGGAACCGATAAAGACTAATCTGTCCTTCATTTTAAGGCGAAAAAAACAAACAAACTGATCGAAAACCGACCCGGGTTCAGTACGGGTTGAATAGGAGTTCAGCAGGAGTTCAGAAGGATAAACCCTACATCAACTCCTACTGAACTCTTCGGCAACCCTTTCTGAACCCCTACTGAACCCGCATCTCTTCCGGAACACTTCCCCTGCTCATTCTGGGTTTTCCGGGAAGCTATATTAATTCTACCAATTGGTTCTTTACGGCGTACAATACCAGACCTGCGGTATTGCGGCATTGGGTTTTTAACAAGAGGTTATTTCGATGACCTTCTACAGTTCTGGCGCTTAAAAACAACTTTTCTGCAATCTCCGTACTGCTGTATTCTTTGCAAATCAGCAACAATATCTCCAGCTCCCGATCTGTCAGGTCAACAGACATGCTACTCAGTTTTTTAGTAGACTTATATCGCTGATTTTCTGCACTCTGTATGGCTAAAAGGGTTTGCTTATTGATGTAGAATCCGGTATGATGCACCGTATTTATGGCCGCTATCAATTCCTCCTTATCACAATTTTTAATCAGGTATGCAGAAGCTCCAGCGGCAACCATTTTCGCAATCAGGCGCTCCTGAGCGTGAACAGAAAGGATCACTACTTTTATTTCCGGATAATTAACCCGAAGAATATCATTCAGTTCGATCCCATTCATACCTGGCATATTCATGTCCAGTAACAGAACCTGGGGTAAGGAGCTTAAGGTTTTTAGACTTTCTAAAAAGTCATTTGCATTGCCGGAATCGGCAAGGAGTTTAAAATTTGGTACGCTGTGGATGAGTAAGGCCAGACTTTGTCTGAAAATGTTCTGATCATCAACTATAGCTATCCGGATGTATTCCATTAGGAGCTCAACTTTACTTTAATCATCATATTAAACCCTGTTTGACTAGAAGATTCAAGGCTAAACAGCGCTCCAATAATGCTCAATCTACTTTCTATATTTTGTTGGCCAATTCCCTTCCCCATTTTCACAGTTGCCGGAATACCAGAACCGTCATCATGGTAATTGATCTGAAGCCAGCTCTCTGCTAAGGTAAAGATTATATCAGCGGTACTGGCATTTGCATGCTTTAAAGTATTATTGAGCAGCTCTTCCAAAACACGATATAAAGAAATTAAGGCATCAGGACCAAGCTCATCTATCCGATCTCCCGTCTCATCATGAAGGTTGATTTGTAATTTCCCGCTGGAAGTAATAAATTCTGTCAACTCTTCCAATGCACCCATAAATCCATATAGTGAGATTCCCGAAGGCGATAAATTATGGGAGATGTGACGTGTATCCTGTATCGCTCTATCGATTAGTTTTTTACAGGTGTCTGAAAAAGCATGGCGATCCATATCACTTTCTTTAAACATTTCGATGGTGATGCGCAAATTAGATAAAGCCGTCCCTACATCATCATGTAAATCCTGACCAATTCTTTTGCGCTCCGCTTCCTGTGATACAATTACAGTTTTTAGCAACTCCTGTTGATGCATCAGTTCTGAACGCTGCAACTCCTCGCGTTGCTTCCTCAAACGCTTTTGATGCCGCACAAATATGATGATAAAGGAAATGACCAGTAGGAACACACCGCCCATACTGATCAGCAGCAGTACATAAATATTATCTCTCATCCTTAACCTTTAAAAACCCTATTGCAAACAACAAATACATCAGTAAGACTAAGGTAGCATGAATGGTTCCAAATAAATAATAGGTGGCGGCACTTGCATATTTGGTAATGATGCTTAAAAAAGCAAAATAGATCAGTCCACTGCAAAAATAAATCAACAAGCCAGTGTTAATCCAGTTAAAGGGTATAGTTGCCCATGACTTTTTATTTTCATTTCCCGAATACCTAAAGAAGTAATACATACATAATCCAATGATGATTAATGCAGCAACAGGCCTTGGATAGGAATTAAACTGAAAGATATCCTGGATCAGCAGAAGGTCCAGAATACTGAGTACAGGGAATACCACCATCAGTAAACCTATAACCCTTGATGCTTTTTCTTCGTTTAATGAGCTGCGAAAATACCAGAGTATAAATAAGTATTCCACAATCGTATAAAAATGTAATAAAGGAAGATTATTGATCCCATGAAGGCCTAAAATCCTGGAAAGCAGATAAATTACCGTTGCAAAGACTAAATAGAAAAATATCGTTTTTAAAGGCGCGTTCTTATAAACACCCTTAAAAAGTCCGATCGCTATTGGAATAAGAATCGCCAGCGGAACAATTAGCGTTGCATAGATATGTTTCATCTACCGATTCTGTGATTACTCAACAGGTAGATACAATTCACTATCCTTATCACAATACCTTGGGCAAGGTGCCGTAAAGTCATAAATATTGGTTTTTTCTGGGTCGGCAGTATTTCTATTCTGAAAAATTCCATCTACATGTGGCTTCTCCTTACTTTCGTAAAGAACCGGAACCAGCATCCCATCTAATTCATATCCAACAGGCTCTTCTTTGGCGCCCATCAATTCTTTCAACCCGAAATAAACCCTGATGCCAACCAATTCTTTAGCTGACTTTGCCTTTTCATAATCAGCGAGCAACTCTTTAATATCCGATAAAGGAATAAATAAAGCTCTGGGAATCTCATTTGGTTTTTCCTTAAACTCTGGAATACCGGAAAGCACTTTCAACCACCTGCTGATTCTTTTCTTTGCCTCTGCAAGACTGATTTTCATACTGTTCTTTTCTGAGCGATTAGAATTGATATTTTCCATGATTGGGAGCGTTATTTGTGGAAAAATACACAAAACATCTCTTGTTCCCATAAAAAACTTTCATAAAATTATAACGACCTAAAGTTCGGGATACAAAAATTAAGGTGAGCTACCGATCAAACCACAATTGAAACAGCAGTTTTTAACCCATATTTTCTACAGCACTCAAAAAAACAGCTGCAGTTAAAGGCTTGTTTAAGGCAAAAAAAAAACTGAATAATCCTATTTAAAGGAATACTCAGTTTTTTATGGTTGATAAAATATTTTACCTTAAAATTTCTCTGGAAATGACCATTTTTTGAATTTCCGTTGTCCCTTCATAGATCTGAGTGATTTTAGCATCCCTCATCATCCGCTCTACGTGGTATTCCTTCACAAAACCGTAACCGCCATGAATCTGCACAGCTTCAACCGTGACATCCATCGCGACTTTCGAAGCATATAACTTTGCCATCGAACCTGCCAGGGTATAAGGTTGTCCCTGGTCCTTCAGCCATGCTGCCTTATACACCAACATACGCGCAGCCTCAATACTTGTAGCCATATCCGCCAGTTTAAAAGCGATCGCCTGGTGTTCAGAAATAGATTTACCAAATGATTTACGTTCTTTTGAATAAGCCAAAGCCAGCTCGTAAGCCCCTGCTGCAATGCCTAATGCCTGAGCAGCAATACCAATACGACCACCTTCCAGGGTTTTCATCGCGAAAGTGAAACCAAATCCATCTTCACCAATTCTGTTTTCTTTAGGAACCTTAACATCATTAAACATTAATGAATGGGTATCAGAACCACGAATTCCCATTTTATTTTCTTTAGGACCTACAGTAAAACCTTCCATTCCCTTTTCCACAATAAAGGCATTGATTCCTTTATGCTTCAAAGAGCGGTCAGTTTGCGCAATCACCAGATAGGTAGATGCGGTATTCCCGTTCGTAATCCAGTTTTTCGTACCGTTTAACAAGTAATAATCACCCATATCTACAGCAGTGGTTTGCTGTGAGGTGGCATCCGATCCGGCTTCAGGTTCTGATAAACAGAAAGCTCCGATTTTTTCTCCGGCAGCCAATGGCTTGAGGTATTTCTCTTTTTGAAAGTCAGAACCATAAGATTCCAGTCCGTAACAAACCAGGGAGTTGTTAACGGAAACAACCACGGAGGCAGAAGCGTCTACTTTCGACAATTCTTCCATCACCAGGACATAAGACAGCGCATCTAAACCGCTGCCGCTATATTTCTCTGAAACCATCATTCCAAGAAATCCCAACTCGCCCAGCTTCTTAACTTGCTCGGCAGGGAATTTCTGGTGCTCATCTCTTTCGATAACTCCAGGCTTAAGTTCAGTCTCTGCAAAATCCCTTGCAGCCTGTTGAATCATCAATTGTTCTTCACTTAATTGAAATAGCATAATTATATAGATAAAAATATACGTACTGCCAAATTTAGTATTTCTAGATCAGATTACTATGGCTGCATAGTATTATTTTACACGATATAACTTCATGCTATTTTAAAAGGCGATTGTTATCGTCAGGGAAGACCAATACAGGGTGATATTTCTTTGCTTCTTCAATTGGCAGAGAGCCAAAAGACATGATGATCAGAATATCGCCAACCTGCACTTTTCTGGCTACAGCTCCATTTAAGCAAACAATACCTGTGCCGCGCTCGCCCTTAATCACATAAGTTTCAAAACGTTCTCCGTTATTGTTGTTTACGATCTGCACCTTTTCATTGGCAATGATCTGGGCGGCATCCATCAAATCCTGATCGATGGTGATGCTGCCTACATAGTTCAATTCCGCCTGTGTTACTTTAACACGGTGTATTTTCGATTTTAATATCTCGATAATCATAATTCAAAGTTACGAAAATTTGTAGTTAGGGTGTAATAATGGATTGTCAATTGAGCAGCATATTATCAATCAGTCGGGTCTGACCCACCTTTGCGGCTACTAAAGCCACTAAATCGGCTTGATTTTTATCCGCTTCAGGAAGCAGGGTTTTACCATTTGCAATGGTAAAATAATCCAGCTCCACTCCGGGAATTGCTTTGATCATACTTTTTGCATTTTCCAGCAACACTGGAATACTCAATTCATTAAAATGATCTTTTACATAATTCAGGGTAGCGCTTAATACTAAAGCATGCTGGCGATCCTCGGCTGTCAAATGGATGTTCCTCGAGCTCATCGCCAAACCATCATCCTCTCTGATAATCGGACAGGATACAATCTGAACAGGCATCTTAAAATAAGCCACCATATTTTCAATCATCAGCACTTGCTGAAAATCCTTTTGCCCGAAGAAAGCAATGTCCGGATTTACCGCATTAAAAAGTTTATTTACGATTTGGGTTACCCCCTGATAGTGCCCTTTTCTGAATTCACCTTCCAGTAAAAACTCTGCAGGCCCCAGGTCAATGTGCCATTCCTCTTGCTCAGGATACATTTCCTTTACTGAAGGCATAAATACCACATCACATCCTGCCGCTAAAAGCATTTGCATATCGTGTTCTAAAGGGCGGGGATATTTCTCCAGATCTTTTGGATCTGTAAACTGCGTTGGATTTACAAAAATGCTGCAAACCACTACATCAGCATGCTGCTGCGCAATCTTAATTAAGGAAACATGTCCCTTGTGCAAAGCACCCATTGTAGGCACTAAAGCAATTTTCTGTTGACCCAATTTTATTGGTTCAAGCAACGACTTTAACGCTGCGATGGTGTTTATAACTTTCAAACTAGCCTATAAAATTTCAAAGGGCAAAGTTGGTTAATAATCCATTCCAAACAAAACATCTTGCCTATATAATTGATAAATGTTATTATTTTGCTTACCTTTGCCCCTTGATAATCTTTTCTTTAACATAATTATTTATTTACAGAATATGGAGATGGCCAAAACGAAGCTACTGATTGTTACACACGAGATGTCGCCTTTCCTTGAACTCACTAAAATTTCAGAAATAACCCGTCAACTACCACAGGCGATGCAGGATAAAGGATTCGAAATCCGTATTTTGATGCCTAGATTCGGGAATATTAATGAAAGAAGGAACAGATTGCACGAAGTGATACGTCTTTCAGGAATGAACATTATCATCGATGATAATGACAACCCTTTAATTATTAAAGTTGCCTCTATTCCAGCTGCTCGTATGCAGGTATACTTCCTGGATAACGAAGATTATTTCCAACGCAAATACGTTTTTAGAGACAAAGAAGAAAAATTCTATGCGGATAATGATGAAAGAACAATCTTCTTTTGCAAAGGCGCATTGGAAACTGTTAAGAAACTGGGCTGGGCTCCAGACATCGTGCATTGCCACGGCTGGATGACCTCTTTGGTTCCTGCTTACATCAAAACTTCTTACAAGAATGATCCTACTTTCAAAAATGCTAAAGTAGTGTATTCAATCTATGAGAACTGCTTCACAGAAAAACTGCATGCAGATCTTCATAAGAAAGCGGTGATGAATGCCATGACCTCTGAGGACACTAAAATGTTTGAAAATGCAGATTGTAATACCTTACACATGGGTGCCATTACTTACTCAGATGCAGTAGTATTAGCTCATGATAAGATTGATGCAAATGTGTTAAAATTTGTTAAAGATTCTAATAAACCAACTTTAGCCTTTAATTTAACCGAGGATTTCGAAAACTTCTATGCTTTATATGAAGAAATTTCGGATGAAGAATTGGTTTCTATAGCATAAACTCAGGTATTATTAATTTAAATATGAAATTTACAAAACAAGACTTATTAACCATGTTGATAGGTCTTTTTCTTTTTTCTTCGTGTAAGGATGCCAATACGATTGGCCTGGCCCCAGATGGTGATGCCATTTCCGGAGATTTATACGATAATACAATCCTCAGCTCCCGTACTCAATTAGATGAAGCGGTCTCAGGAAGTACGTTAGTAAGATATCCTTTGGGTGTGATGCATGATTCTGTTTTTGGAGATACCGAGGCTGGAACAGCAATGACAGTTAATATTCCCTCTGTCGCTTACCGATTTGGTAAAAATGTTGTAGTGGATTCGGCTGTGTTAGTAATGCCATATGCCAATAGTTTTTACGGAGATTCTACACAAAAGTACACTTTCACGGTAAAACAACTGGCCGTAGACTTAACCGAACAAACGAGCTTTTTAACCTCTATTCCATGGGGTACAAAAACTTCTGTAGTTCTAGGACAACGCGTAGAGAAAGCGCAATACCCGAACACCAAGTTTAAAGTGATGAATATTGTAACCGGCAAACCCGATACAGCAGTTACAGTAGCCCCTCAGATTAGAATTAATCTGGACCCGACAATGATCCTGAATAAAATTGTAAACCTGGACACCAATGTTTACGCCAGAAATGATTTATTTATCAACAAATTTAATGGCCTTTATGTCAGCGTAACCCAGAAAACACCAACTGCAGCTGGAGCAATGGCCTTCTTTAATTTTGCAACCAACACAGATGTGAATAATGGCGCCAAATTACAGATCTATTACAGGAAAGATGGATTGTCAGCTGGAACAAAAGATACCGTTTCAGCTATTTTCCCGATAGACAATTTAACAAGCCCAGTGGTAGCAGAGGTAAAACATAATTATGCGAACACTCCGGTTAAAACACAATTGGACAATGCTCCTACTAGCCCGGAGAATACGTATGTACAGGGTCTAAGCGGCTTAAAAAATAAAATTTCTTTTGATTTTAGCGGATTCAAAACTTTGCTTGGCGGTTCTAAAGTTTCCATCAACAAAGCAGAATTGATCGTCTATCTTGCTCCGGAAGATGATACTTATTTTAAACCAGCACAAAGACTGGTTTTATATAGAAAAAATGCAGCTGGCTTTACGGTTAACCTTCCAGATAATGATCCAGCATCATCATCCAACCCAGGTGGCGACACAAGACCAACCACATCCACTCAGTTATTTGGAGGATACTTTGATTCGGTCAACAGACGTTATATTTTTAGTGTTACCGGCTATGTACAGGACTTAGTTAATGGAAAAATTCAGGATTATGGTACTTTCATCGCACCAACCCCCCTGACCGAATTTAACCTGAATCCTTTCGCAACTACAGCAGAACGTTCCATATTACTCCCACCTCTGAAAGATGCGCCAGTAGGAACGAAACGAATGAAGCTTAATATCTTCTATACCAAAGTGAAATAATTTAACAACAACCATATTCATATCCCCCGAGATTCATTAATTTCGGGGGATTTATTTTTTTAAAACATTTTATCTATGTGTGGAATAGTTGGTTACATTGGTCATCGGGAAGCTTGGCCAATCGTCCTTAAAGGACTGAAAAGATTGGAATATCGGGGTTATGACAGTGCGGGAATCGCACTCATCAACGAGAATGGATTAAATATTTATAAGAAAGCTGGAAAGGTCAAGGAACTCGAAAATTTTTCTGCAGGAAAAGTGCTTTCAGGAACCATCGGGATCGGACACACCAGATGGGCAACACATGGTGCGCCATCCGACCGCAATTCTCATCCTCATACTTCCAATAGTGGAAAATTGTCGATCATTCATAATGGAATCATAGAAAACTATGCTACCCTGAAAGAGGAGCTGATCCACAGAGGACATGAGTTTAAAAGCGATACTGATACTGAGGTATTGGTACACCTGGTTGAAGAAATCTATAAGAATGAAAAAACGGACCTTTTTGAGGCGGTAAGACTGGCATTAAATGAGGTAACTGGCGCTTATGCCATTGTATTAATGGACGAAGATCAGCCAGATCAATTGATCACCGCCAGAAAAGGTAGTCCACTGGTAATTGGTGTAGGTAAAGACGAGTATTTTATTGCCTCAGATGCAACACCAATTATTGAATATACTAAAAATGTAATCTACCTGAACGACAATGAGGTGGCGCTTGTAAAACGCGATGAGTTGTTGATCAAACGATTGGATAATGTGATCCAAACGCCATACATCCAGGCATTGGAACTAAAGCTGGAAATGTTGGAAAAAGGCGGCTATGAGCACTTTATGCTCAAAGAAATCTTTGAACAATCCCGCTCTATCCGTGATTGTATGCGAGGTAGAATATATCCAAATGAAGGAATTGTACAGTTAGGTGGTATTAAAGAATATGCCGATAAACTAAAAAATATCGACCGCATTATTATCGTAGCCTGTGGTACTTCATGGCATGCTGGCCTTGTGGCAGAATACCTGATTGAGGAGTATGCAAGGATCCCTGTTGAAGTAGAATACGCTTCCGAGTTCCGCTATAGAAACCCGATCATCACCGAAAAAGACATCGTAATTGCCATTTCCCAATCTGGAGAAACCGCTGATACGATGGCCGCAATTGAAATGGCAAAAGAAAAGGGCGCCACCATTTTCGGCGTTTGTAACGTAGTAGGCTCTTCTATCCCAAGATTAACAGATGCAGGAGTGTATACGCATGCCGGACCAGAAATAGGTGTGGCTTCTACAAAAGCATTTACTGCACAGGTAACCGTTCTTACCCTGATGGCTTTCTATATGGCTCAACAGAAAGGCACCATTACCCATTCTCAATTGGTAGAATTATTAACGGAATTAGACTGTATTCCTGATAAGATTCAAAAAGCTTTAGCTTCTAATGATCTGATCAAGGAAATTGCAGCGAAATTCAAGGATTCCAGAAATTGTTTGTTCCTTGGAAGAGGTAGCGGATTCCCTGTTGCTCTTGAGGGCGCTTTAAAGCTTAAGGAGATCTCTTATATCCATGCGGAAGGTTATCCTGCAGCTGAGATGAAACATGGCCCTATCGCCTTAATTGATGAAGAAATGCCGGTTGTAGTGATTGCGACTAAAAACTCCTCTTATGAGAAAGTAATCAGCAACATTCAGGAAGTAAAAGCGAGAAAAGGTATTGTACTCGCAATTGTTACTGAAGGTGATACAGAAGTAAGGAAAATGGCGGATTACTGCATCGAAATTCCAGATTCCAGTGAAGCATTCCTACCTTTATTAGCCACTATTCCATTGCAATTATTATCGTACCATATTGCACTAATGCGAGGTTGTAACGTAGATCAGCCAAGAAATTTAGCAAAATCTGTAACTGTTGAATAAATAAGCTATTTAAATAGCAAATGGCTGGAAGGCATTCCCATTTTCAGGAAAGCTTCCAGCCATTTTTTATACTGTCCGGACTCAAAATTTAAACATATTTCATGAGGGCATTGTTCAGATTTCTGATGTAACCAGTGTATTATATCAACACTTGGCAAATACCCTCGTTTTGGCCTAACGATTTAATCACTACGTTTAGAACGGAAGGTCACCCGATACCTCAGTAGGATCCAGGTATTCCGTCTCACTCTTTGGTGTCGTATTTTCATTTGTAGCCGGTGTAGGCTCAAAATCACTTTTCCTACCCAAAATCGTAAAGTTCTCGGCCACTACTTCTGTCACATATTTTTTTACCTTTTCCCGATCTTCAAAAGAGCGTGTGCGCAGCTTTCCTTCAATGTAGACTAATTTCCCCTTTTGCAAATATTTGGAGGCCACTTCCGCCAAGCCTCTCCATAAAACAATATTATGCCATTCCGTTTGCTCAACGCGCTTACCATCTTTGTTATAGGTTTCTGATGTTGCCAATGGAAAGCTAGCTACAGTTACCCCGCCTTCTAAATGTCGAACTTCAGGATCTTTGCCTAAATGTCCGACTAAAATAACTTTGTTAATACCTGACATGGAATCTATTTTTACTGTTTAATTGAATTGGAATTCATAAAATTTGCAATTACTTTAGGCTGAGGCAGCTCCTCAAATTCTGCCAGGGATACCCATTTTATTTCTGTATTCTTATTAAAGTTAATGATATAATTGTCTAAACCAAAAAATTGAACATATATAGTTTGGTGAGTCAATAAATGCTTTTGCTCAGATATTGGACTGATCAGACAGTCTATCCCGAAGTTATTTTTTAATTCCAGTAGAAAACCCTCCTGATCTTCCAGGTAATTTTTTTCCGTTTCTATTAAGGGAAAATCATACAATTCCTGCCATACATCCCCGGCAGTCCGTTTTTTTACCAGTAAATTATCCCCTTCCTGGCACACAAAATAGTTGAAATAGCGGGTTCTCTTTTTAAGTTTTTTTAACTTTAATGGCAGTACATGAACACGGTTTTTAGCCTTGGCATAGCAGCCCGACTGAATCGGACAAACGCTGCAATCCGGAGATTTAGGCTTACACATCATCGCCCCAAACTCCATAATTGCCTGGTTATAGATAGCCGGGTTTTGTCCTTCAATCAGCGCATTGGCCAATGCAGTGAATTCCTTTTTGCCTTCGGTACTATTAATAGCAGTTTCCAATCCAAAATACCGGGACAATACTCGGAAAACATTCCCATCTACTACCGCTCTAGATTCGTTCGCCGAAAAAGAAGAAATCGCTGCAGCAGTGTATTCCCCAATCCCCTTCAGGAGAATTAACTGCTCATATTTAGTTGGAAAAATACCAGCGTAATTTTCCTGAATCAGCCTGGCCGTAAACAACATGTTTCTGCCTCTGGAATAATAACCCAATCCCTGCCACAACTTAAGCACCTGATCTTCTGTGGCATTGGCAAAATCATTGACCGTTGGGTAGTTTTGTAAAAACCGCTGAAAATAGGGCAAACCTTGCTCCACGCGGGTTTGCTGCAAAATAATTTCAGACAACCAAATCACATAAGCATCGGTAGTCTCTCTCCAGGGAAGTTCCCTTTTATGGATGGAATACCATTTAACGATTTCTCTCTGAAAACTCATAACCACAAAAATACACGCTAATTATTTATTTTTACCAAAACTTGCAATTCGGTGATACTATCGGCTGCAAATAAATCCACTTTTATTTTCCTATCTCATTAAAAAGCAATACTTTTGCAACCCCAAAACACTTATAAAGTATATAACACACTATAAATTAATAACAGAGAATATGACTAAGGCAGATATTATTTCAGAAATATCAACGAAAACAGGAATTGAAAAGGTAGATGTACAAGAAACCGTTGAGGCATTTTTCAAGGTCATCAAAAACAGCATGATTGGTGGAGAGAATGTATATGTAAGAGGTTTTGGTAGTTTTGTTGTTAAAAAACGTGCACAAAAAACCGCAAGAAATATTTCTAAAAACACTGCAATTATTATCCCGGAACACTTCGTTCCAAGCTTTAAACCAGCAAAAGTATTTGTTGATAAAGTGAAAAATAATTCAAAAATAGTTAGCGTAGAAGCTTAATTCATTATGATAAAAAATATCCGAACTAAACAAGCCATATTGATAGGAGCAGTAGTACTGCTTGTAGCCTTTTTGTTTACAAGGGATATTAAAGGCTTGGTAAAACCAAAGGATGAAACCAGTAGCAATCCTACCGGTGCTCCGATGAATGCACAAGCTCCAGCTGCAGCGGAAATCAACATTAAAGAGATTTCAACTGTTGCTAAAAACACCATCAATGCGAGTTTAGCTGCTGAGATTACTTCCCTGGAAAATGCGTACAACAGCGCTTCTGAAGACAAAAAAGCTGCAGAGGCTAAATTGTTGGCAAAGAAATGGGATGATTTAGAGCAAACGGTTCCAAGTGCCTTATATTTGGAAATCGTGGCCAGCAAAGAACCCACATTAAACAATTGGTTGTCGGCCGGAGATACTTTTATGAAGGCTTTTGACAACACCCGTGACAGTGTATTACTACCTGCATTATTGCAAAAAGCGAATCTCGCTTATACCAATGCAGTGAAAATAGACTCCAACAGTAATGATGCTAAAACAGGCCTGGGAATTACCATTGTTAATGGAATGGGAGCTCCAATGGCAGGGATAGCAATGTTAATGGACGTTGTAAAGAAAGATCCGAAGAACTTAAAAGCAAATATGAGCTTGGGTACTTTCGCCATGAAGTCGGGACAATTTGATAAAGCAATAACCAGGTTCCAGAACATTATTGCCATGAAGCCTTCTCCAGAAGCTTACTTCTATTTGGGAACGGCTTATGAGAACCTAGGAAAAAATCCGGAAGCTATTGAAGCTTACGAAAAAAGTAAAAAATTAGCTGCAAACGCGACATTGTCGAAATTCATCGATGATAAAGTGAATGCGTTAAAGAATAAAAAATAATAAACAGATTTACGAAAATATTTAAAACCCAAAGATTATGCCAAGCGGTAAGAAAAGAAAGAGACATAAAATGGCTACCCACAAACGCAAAAAACGTTTAAGAAAAAACAGACATAAGAAAAAATAATTTTTCTTCATGTTTTGCTCAACAACTAAGGCTAGGATTTGATCGTAGCCTTAATTGTTGGTAGCAATATTTTTTTATTGTCCATGTGTTAATAAGGCGAATAGCCTTAAAATCTGTAGCTTTTGGTAAAGGAACTCATTATAGATTCATCTCCCTCGGGAGTAACCATAGCTTTAGTTGAAGACAAACAGCTTGTAGAACTTCATAAGGAACACATCAATAACAATTACGCCGTAGGCGATATTTATTTAGGCCGCATAAAAAAAATTATGCCGGGCCTGAATGCTGCGTTCGTTGATGTGGGTTACGAAAAGGATGCATTTTTGCATTATTTCGACCTTGGTCCACAAGTACAATCTTTAATTAAGCTTACTAAAATCAAGCGTAATGGCTCTGTTAGCGGAACTTTATTAGATAATTTCAAGCTAGAAGGAGACATTAACAAAGCTGGAAAGATATCTGAAGTGGTCAGCAAGAATCTTGTTTTACCAGTTCAAATCGCCAAAGAACCAATTTCAACAAAGGGACCACGTTTAAGTTCAGACTTATCTATAGCAGGACGCTATATTGTGCTGGTTCCCTTCTCTAATGTCATCTCAATTTCCAAAAAGATTAAAAGCAATACCGAACGTAATCGTCTAAAAAAGATTATCGAAAGTATCAAGCCTAAAAACTTTGGAGTGATCATTAGAACGGTTTCTGAAGGTAAAGGCGTTGCCGAACTTCAAAAAGACCTTTTAGACTCTGTGACTAAATGGGAAAACTTCATTAAAAAGTTGCCCGATGCAGAACCTTCAAAGCGTGTTTGGGGAGAGATGGACCGTACTTCCACGCTCATCCGTGACATTTTAAGTACCGACTTCACTAACGTTTATGTAAACGATAGTAATTTGTTCGAAGACATTCGTTCTTATGTACATGAAATCTCTCCTGAGATGGAGAAGATCGTTAAGATCTACAAGCATAAAGAGCCAATATTTGAACATTTTGGTATTGAAAAGCAAATTAAAAATGCTTTCGGAAAAACAGTAAACCTGGCCGGTGGCGCATACCTCGTGGTAGAACACACCGAAGCATTGCATGTAGTTGACGTAAATAGCGGAAACAGAACAGCAAGCAAAGAAAACCAGGAAGAAAATGCCCTTCAGGTAAATAAAGAAGCGGCGAAAGAAATTGCGAGACAATTGCGCTTACGCGACATGGGTGGTATTGTAGTGATCGATTTCATCGATATGCACAAACCCGCAAACCGTAAGATGTTGTTTGATTATCTAAAGGAACTCATGCTCCTGGATCGTGCGAAACATACCATTCTTCCTCCAAGTAAGTTTGGCCTTGTTCAAATCACACGTCAGCGTGTTAGACCGGAGATGAACATCGTAACCAGTGAAAAATGCCCAACCTGTGACGGTACGGGTGAAATTAAGGCAAGTATTGTATTGATGGATGATATCGAGAACAATCTGACCTATATTTTGCAGGAGCAAAACGAAAAAAATATTACACTTTGTGTACACCCTTATATTGAGGCTTACATCAAAAAAGGGTTCATATCTTTACAATGGAAATGGTTCTTTAAATTCGGACAAAGAATCAAAATCAAAGCGGTTCCTTCTTATAACCTCACTGAATTCCATTTTATCTCGTCTAAAGACGAAGAGATTAAATTATAATCACGGTTAAATTTCTTTTAACAGGCCTGCTCCTTCCGGAACAGGCCTGTTTGCTTTAAGGACATTTTTAAACCACTCTTATTCCGAATTATCTTAAATTCGTACTTCATTAAAACTCCAATCAATTGGCTAAAACTAAATCAGCATATTTCTGTCAGAATTGCGGACATGAAGCAGCAAAATGGCTCGGTAAATGTCCATCTTGTAACGAATGGAATACTTTTGTGGAAGAAGTAATCGAAAAACCCGGCTCCAAAGTACCTGCCTGGAAAACGTCGACAACCACTACCAGGGTAAATAAACCCAACAAAGTAGATAATATTCCATCCATTATGGAAGAACGTATTTCAACAGGAGACCTGGAACTGGACCGCGTGTTAGGAGGCGGATTGGTAGCCGGTTCAGTTATTTTAATTGGCGGCGAGCCCGGAATTGGAAAATCAACGCTTCTGCTCCAGCTTGCTTTAAGTATCCCTGGCAAAAAGATCCTTTACATCTCCGGAGAAGAAAGTGAACAGCAGATCAAAATGAGAGCGGAAAGGATCACATCCAGTCCTACCTCACATTGTTACATCCTCACAGAAACTTCTACTCAGAATATTTTCAAACAAATTGAAGAACTAGAACCGGATCTACTCATCGTAGATTCCATCCAAACCCTTCATTCTTCCCATATTGACGCTACGCCAGGTAGTGTTTCACAAGTACGTGAATGTACCTCGGAGCTCTTAAGATTTGCCAAGGAAACAGACACACCCGTGTTCTTAATTGGCCATATCACAAAAGACGGCAGCATTGCCGGACCTAAAATACTGGAACATATGGTCGATACTGTACTGCAGTTTGAAGGCGACAGAAACCATGTATACCGAATTTTACGTTCCATCAAAAACCGTTTTGGTGCGGCTGCTGAACTGGGTATTTATGCCATGCATAGCACTGGGTTGAGACAGGTTTCCAATCCATCAGAGATTTTATTGTCACAAAGGGATGAGGAACTGAGTGGAATTGCGATTTCTGCCACCTTAGAAGGCGCCAGACCGATGTTAATTGAAACCCAGGCACTCGTTAGTACAGCGGCTTACGGAACTCCTCAGCGCTCCTCTAATGGCTTTGACACCAAAAGAATGAACATGCTGTTGGCTGTCCTTGAGAAAAGATGTGGTTTCAGGTTAAGTACCAGAGACGTATTCCTGAATATTGCAGGTGGGATCAAAGTTGAAGATCCAGCAATTGACCTCGCAATTTTAGTCGCAATCATCTCTTCACATGAAGATATATTTATCTCTTCTAAAATCTGTTTTGCAGCAGAGGTTGGTCTTTCCGGAGAAATCAGAGCGGTGAACAGGATAGAACAACGTATATCGGAGGCAGAAAAACTGGGATTTGAAAGGATCTTTATCTCCAACTACAACTTGAAAGGTTTAATCACCGAAAGATATAAAATAGAACTTAGCCCAGTCAGCAAAATTGAAGATGTATTTGCATTGCTATTTGGTTAAGAATACAATGTTTACAGGAGTAAGCCTGGAGTAAAACAAAGTAAATATGGATTATTTTCCCCATTATGTAGAAACGACAAACACACTTTCCACATATTGGGCAAAATATTCCTCAATCAGATTTATAGCAAAACCTCAAATTAACATCAAAAACAACTGATATTCAGATGTTTACAAAAAACCAGCCTGCCTTTAAAAAACCGGCCTATAAGTTGCCATAGATTAGACGTTAATCATTTATGATTTAACAACAATAGGGATGATTATCCTCGTTATCGATAGATAACGAGGATTTTTTGCTTTGTATCGTTTCCTATCGCGCCTATTCCAAAAAATATTTGATATTTTTACCGATAAGTAAAAGAAATTCAACATCTTAATTCAATCTCATGAAAAAAATATTATTAAGCTTGAGCTTTTCTGTATTGTCTATTTGTGCTATGGCACAGGACAGCAGCAGCCTTCCAGGAAGAGCTTTTGGAAGTGGTGTAACCACAGGCGATTTACTTCCGGTTTCGAAAATTGAATCTGCTATGGGCGACAAAAAAACTGCTGAGATGAAAATCACCGGAGAAGTAGTAGAAGTTTGCAAGAAAAAAGGCTGCTGGATGACCCTAAAGACACCTACGGGTGAAGCCATGCGCATCACATTCAAAGATTATGGTTTTTTTATGCCAATGGATATCGTTGGTAAGAAAGTAGCGCTTGATGGCATCGCAAAAAAACAAACCATCTCTGTAGAGACTTTACGCCATTATGCAGAAGATGCGCACAAATCTGCAGCAGAAGTTGCAAAAATTACCGCCCCTAAAAAAGAACTGGCCTTTGAGGCAAAAGGAGTAGTCATACTGGACTAAGCTTTATTTTTTTCAACTCTTCAACCTGTCCCTTTCGGACAGGTTTTTTATCTCATTTTACTATTTTCCGCCTATTATCCTGGCAAAAGATCAAGCCTTTATATATTCAGATATAAAAGCCTTGCTAAAAAAATTCTGGTAAAATAAAAAAGTCCCTTTCGGGACTTTTTTATTTTTATTTCGATAAGTACATCGATTTGTCTTTGTATAATTTTCTGAAGTAAGGATCTTCAAGGTCTTTAATAAACCTGATCGCTTCACCAGTAGATTTCATCTCTGGACCTAATTCCTTAACTACCTCAGGGAATTTATCAAAAGAGAATACAGGTTCTTTAATCGCATACCCTTTCAATTTTCTTTCAATTGTGAAATCTTTCAGTTTGTTCACACCCAACATCACTTTTGCAGCAATATTAATGTAAGGAACATCATAAGCCTTTGCAATGAAAGGAACTGTTCTCGAAGCCCTTGGATTCGCTTCGATTACATAAACTTTCTCGTCTTTTACTGCAAACTGAATGTTTAATAAACCGATTACGTTTAATGCTTTCGCAATTTTCCTAGAGTAGGTTTCCATATCATTCATTACCTTTTCAGATAAACTGAATGGCGGCAACACTGCGCTTGAATCACCAGAGTGGATACCTGCAGGCTCAATATGCTCCATTAAACCAACGATATGCACATCTTCACCATCACAAATAGAATCTGACTCCGTTTCTTCTGCACGATCCAGGAAATGGTCAATCAATACACGATTCCCAGGAAGATCACCCAATAGTTTAACTACTGCTTTCTCTAGGTCTTCGTCGTTGATCACAATACTCATGCCTTGTCCACCCAATACATAACTTGGTCTTACCAATACCGGGTATCCTACTTCTTTAGCAACAATGATCGCCTCCTCTGCATTTTCAGCAACACCATATTTTGGATAAGGAATTTCTAACTCTTTTAATAAGTCTGAAAAACGGCCCCTATCTTCCGCAACATCCATGTCGTTGTAAGCAGTACCAATAATTTTAATTCCATTCTCATGAAGCTTTTCAGCCATTTTCAACGCAGTCTGTCCACCCAATTGAACAATCACACCCACTGGTTTTTCCAGTTCAATGATTTCACGAACATGTTCCCAGAATACTGGCTCAAAGTATAACTTATCCGCCATATTGAAATCTGTAGAAACCGTCTCTGGGTTACAGTTGATCATGATCGCTTCAAATCCGCTTTCTTTAGCAGCCAGCAAACCATGTACGCAAGAGTAATCAAATTCAATTCCCTGACCGATGCGGTTAGGACCTGAACCCAATACAATTACTTTCTTGTTATCTGTTGGGGTCGATTCATTTTCCTCTTCGAATGTCGAGTAATAATATGGCGTTTGCGCTGCGAACTCCGCTGCACAGGTATCTACCATTTTATACACGCGTCTGATGCCTAAAGCTTTTCTGCGATCATAAACCTCATCCTCCGTTACATTACCTAATAAATAAGCAATCTGGATGTCAGAGAATCCCTTTTGTTTCAATGTGAAGAAGAAATCTTTAGGAATGTTATTCAATGAATACCTTTTTAGCTCAACTTCAAGATGTACTAAATCCTGAATCTGAGAAAGGAACCATTTATCGATTTTTGTCACCTTGCGGATCGATTCCAATGGAACGCCCATAGTCATCGCATCTTTAATTAAGAACAGACGATTCCAGCTTGGATGCTCTAAACCGTGCATAATCTCATCGATACTTCTGTTATGTTTACCATCTGCACCTAATCCAGCTCTACCTATTTCTAAACTCTGGCAAGCTTTCTGTAAGGCTTCGATAAAGGTACGTCCGATGGACATTACCTCTCCTACTGATTTCATCTGCAATCCAAGTTCCATGTTAGCACCTTTGAATTTATCAAAGTTCCAACGAGGTACTTTTACGATTACATAGTCTAATGTAGGCTCGAAGTAAGCTGAAGTTGTTTTCGTAATCTGGTTTTCAATCTCATCTAAGTTATAGCCGATGGCTAATTTAGAAGCGATTTTTGCGATCGGATATCCTGTTGCTTTACTCGCTAAGGCCGAAGAGCGTGATACCCTAGGGTTAATTTCGATCGCAATAATATCATCATTATCAGGATTCACAGAGAACTGAACATTACAGCCTCCTGCAAAAGTTCCAATGGCACGCATCATTTTAATTGCCTGGTTACGCATTTCCTGGTAACAACGATCTGATAATGTCATTGCTGGCGCCACAGTGATCGAGTCGCCGGTATGGATACCCATTGGATCAAAGTTCTCAATTGAACAAATGATGATCACATTGTCGTTGCTATCTCTCAGCAATTCCAATTCATATTCTTTCCATCCAATTACAGCTTTCTCTACCAGTACTTCATGCGTTGGAGAAGCTTCCAATCCACGCTGTAAAGCATGGTCGAATTCTTCTTTCTTATGCACAAAACCACCACCTGAACCGCCTAATGTGTAAGAAGGACGAATTACCAATGGATAACCGATTTCCTGAGCGGCTTCTTTACCTTCCAAGAAGGAGTTTGCAATCTTCGATGGTGCAACACCAACACCTATATCAATCATTAATTGACGGAAGGATTCTCTGTTTTCAGTTTTCTCAATCGCGGCCACATCGACCCCGATCACTCTAACACCATATTTTTCCCAAACACCACGTTCTTCTGCTTCTTTACAAAGATTCAAAGCGGTTTGTCCGCCCATGGTAGGTAAAACTGCATCGATTTTTCTTTCGATTAGGATTTGCTCAATCGAGTCTACCGTTAAAGGCCAAAGGTACACATGGTCCCCAATCACCTTGTCGGTCATGATGGTTGCAGGATTAGAGTTGATGATGGAAACTTCAATTCCCTCTTCCTTTAAGGATAAGGCAGCTTGAGATCCTGAATAATCAAATTCACAGGCTTGACCAATGATAATAGGTCCCGATCCGATAATTAATACTGAGCGTATGGAGGTGTCTTTAGGCATAAGGCTTTAAAAAGTCTAAAGTTATATAAGTGAAATTGGTAATAATTGCATTCTAAAAGACCAGAATAGTCTAGAGATTATCTCTGCAGTGCGAGGGAAATATCCCGACTCTTCCGTCGGGATGCAAAGTTACGTTTTTGATCCTTAAAAATATGCTGTTTTTTAAAAAACAGTTTAAATAAAAAAGGTGCTCTGAAATTAACCTAAAGCCCTTTTAATCATTTACTATAAATTACTGCAGTAATTTAATCTCTCCAACATCAGTTGTGGCGCTATCAACCACCGCAACATTCTCTATTGATGTGTCTTTATATGGTGGGTTAGCCTTCACCATAATGGTGTAATTTTGAGCTTTAACCTTGCTGAAAACAAAACTTCCACTATTCACTGTTGCGTGTAAAGTATCTCTACCAGAAATAGCCAATACTTGGGCCGCTCCTTCTGCCGGATTTACTTTCCCTTGAATTCCTCCTTCTCTACTGGCTGAAAATGCCAATAAAGCCCCTGAAAGCCCTGCCACTATGATAAAATTCAATTTAAGCCTTTTCATTATGATCAATTTTAGATTTAAATTATTTAGATTTTTACAATGATAAATACAAGTGGCACAACATAATGTTTTAATAGCATGGAGCCTAAGTCTACATTCCGACTATCTGTTCCTAAATTATAAACGTCATATTTTTCATTTAGTATCCGATGAATTCAAATCCCCCCTCAATTCGAATAGGTAAGTTCAATGATCATAATTTGCCGATCAGCAAAAAATTCACTACTTATTCTGAATTAGAGAAAACACGTCTGAAAACACTCCATAATACAATTTGGAACAACATTTGCCGTTCCTATGTGAAATATACCGTATCAAATGACAACAATGTACAACCCAATGAAAAAACTATTCCCTGTAGTAATAGCAACAATAGTGCTACTTTCCAGCTGTGCTACAGTACAATCCCTAATAAAATCTTCCTTTCCATATAATGCAACTGTAGTTATTCCTGCTGGTTCAAAAAGCAACACTTTAATCTCAGCAAGCTCTGCAGCAACAAGCTTTGATCAGGTTTTTGGAAATCAAAATGGTACAGATTATGTAAAAGAGATCAGAATTGCTTCTGCAAAAATGGAGGCCAGTAATCCAGCTAGTAAAAGTTTAGGAATGTTCAAGTCTGTAAAGTTATTTATAGCCAATGAAAAAGGTGAAGAGGTTATGGTTGCTTCCAGAAGTGATGTACAACAAAATATAGGTACTGGATTAGTATTAGATATTGACAATTCACGCTTTCTGGATAATTATGTGAGAGGAACCAGTTTACGCATCAGAATGGAATATATCTTAAGAGATAAAACAACTACCGACGTAAGTGTTCGTGTATCATTGAGCTTTAGCACCTCCCCAAAAACAAACAATTAACCCATTTCCCATCCCGCTTTATGTTGCAAATAATTTTAGGATAACTACTTTTGGCTCATGTTAATTCTTGAGTCTTCATTTTTTCAGTTAATTGCCGATCAGTTTGTTCATACCAGCTGGCTGGAATGGCTAGGAGTAATATCCGGATTTATTTGCATTTACCTGGCTACAAAAGAAAATGTACTCAGTTGGCCAATTTCCATCATTAGCGTAATTGCCTATGCATGGGTGTTTTTTGATGCTAAGATGTATGGAGATATGTCCTTGCAATTCTATTTCCTATTTACGGCATTTTATGGCTGGTATTTTTGGATGAAGAAAAAGCAAGTTGATGATAAGCCGGTGACCAATTTATCTACAAAAGGATGGTGGCTTGCGATAGGATCCGTGATTTTCTTATCCTTAATAATGGGACTATTTCTGGATCACTTTACAGATACCAACGTACCCTACGAAGATGGATTCTGTACTGCGCTAAGTTTTGTTGCTCAGCTGATGCTAACGAGAAAAATTTTACAAAATTGGATACTATGGATTGTGGTTGACCTTTGCTATATCCCATTATACATTTATAAAAATCTAAATTTAAGTGCCATTTTTTATGCTTTCCTGGTCGCAATTGCCATCAAGGGATATATAGACTGGAGAAAAACGTACCGTGAACAAACAAATTAAGAAAATCGCCATCGTCGGGCCGGAAAGTACAGGTAAGTCAACTATTGCTCAACAACTAGCCAGACATTATCACACACATTGGGTACCCGAATACGCACGTTACTATTGTGCCGCCTTAACAGCAGCCTGCAATTTACAGGATGAAATAAATATGTACCATGGTCAACTGGCTTTAGAAGAGTCTATTCTGGCCATCGCAGAAAAAGATCTGGTGTTTTGTGATACTACTTTTATCACGGTTAAGATTTGGAGTGATGAAGTTTTTGGAAATACTCCGGAAGTGGTACTTAATGCCTTGCCTCTTCATACTTACGACTTATACCTGCTCATGGATATAGATCTCCCCTGGCAAGAAGATCCACTGCGTGATTTCCCCCATAAACGGGAACACTTTATGCAGGTATGGCACCAGGAACTTCAAAACTTAAATGCAAACTATATAGTCGTTAATGGAACAAAGGAGCGATTAAATAATGCGATTAAGGCAGTAGAATCCTTCCTTAAATAAGAAGATCAATCTATCCTAAAAAACGTCCAATAAGAGATCTCTAGTGGAGATTCAATTTTTATCAATACCTTTACCCCATCAAAAAGGGGTGCCTTGTTTTGTAAAAAACACAAAAACGGGCTGAGAGCATACCCATTATATCTACAAACAGATATATGCACCTGATCCGGATAATGCCGGCGGAGGGATTGGAGTTATGGAGTTTAACTGGGCTGTAAGTGCCCCCTTACTTACAGTGGTTTAACTAAAAAAACAAAAAATTGAAAAAGTTATTGACCATAGCGCTAGCTATGTTGTTACTGCCTGTATTAACAAAGGCACAGTTTAGTATTTCAGGAGTAATTTCCGAAACAAGTCAACAGGTACTGCCAGGTGCAACGATCCGTTTAAAAGGAAAATCCTTTGGTGTTACTACGGATAGTAAGGGAAAATACCATTTAAAAAATCTTAAAGCAGGAAATTACACGCTTGTAGTGAGCTTCATCGGTTTCCAAACCACAGAGAGAAATCTGGAACTAAAAGGAGATCTGGTAGAAAACATCACCTTAAAACCAGCCGAATTTCTGGCAGACGAAGTGATTGTTAACGCCACGCGTGCGAACGACAAATCAGCAACTACCTATAAAAACATCAGCAAAGCTGAAATTCAGGAAAATAACTTCGGACAAGATCTGCCCTTTATCTTAAATAATACGCCAGGTGTGGTTGTAACCTCAGATGCAGGTGCAGGAGTGGGTTATACAGGAATCCGAATCAGAGGTAGCGATGCCAGTAGAATCAACGTCACTATTAATGGAATTCCATATAACGATAGTGAAAGCCAGGGTATCTTTTGGGTCAATATGCCGGATTTTGCTTCTTCGATAGAAAATGTACAAATTCAACGTGGTGTTGGAACCTCAACTAATGGTGCTGGTGCTTTTGGTGGAAGTTTAAATATCCAAACCACAGCTCCTTCAGCTGACGCTTATGCTGAACTAAACAATACTTATGGCTCATTCAATACCCTTAAAAACACCATAAAACTTGGGACGGGTCTGATTGACAATAAATGGAGTTTCGATGGTCGCCTTTCCAGAATAAAGTCTGATGGCTTTATCGATCGCGCAGCCTCTAATCTAAAATCATACTATCTTTCCGGTGCCTATCACGGTAAAAATGAACTGCTTCGTCTGAATGTTTTCTCTGGAACTGAAAAAACATACCAGGCCTGGGATGGTATTCCTGAAGCACGATTAAAAGGAGATGTTCAAGGAATGATTGATTTCAGCAATCGTCAGGGTTTTACCGAAGCGCAAAAACAACACCTATTAAACTCAGGAAATAGAACTTATAACTCATTTACCTATAAAGACCAGACAGATAATTACGCCCAAAACCATTATCAAGCATTGTATGCCAAGCAGTTTAACGATAAGTTCTCTTTCAATACAGCGCTACACTACACTGATGGAAAGGGTTATTTTGAAGAGTTCAAACTGGATCAGAAACTTAGCAAATATGGTTTACCACCCATGAATGCAGATGGTGCGGTTCAAAAACGAACGGATTTGATTCGTCGTCGTTGGTTAGATAATGATTTTTATGGCGCTACTTATGCGTTTAATTACAAGGCACAATCAAACTTGAATTTCACATTTGGCGGTGCTTACAATGAATATAGAGGGAAACATTTTGGACAAGTTATCTGGGCAAAATATCCTTCTACCAGCAATAATTCAGACCATTACTATGATGGTAAGGGAAACAAAAATGATTTCAATACCTATGGGAAAGTAAGCTATAGTCCAATTGAGCAACTGAGTCTTTTCGCCGACCTCCAATACAGAAGCGTAAACTATAAAATCTCCGGAACGGACAAAAATCTTAGATCCTTAGATTTCAACAACACCTATCACTTTTTCAATCCAAAATTTGGTGCAACCTATTTCCTAAATGAACAAAGCAATCTTTATACTTCATTTAGTGTAGCGAATAAAGAACCGAATCGTGATGACTTCACAAATCTTAAAGTGGGCCTCCCTTCACCAAAGGCAGAGCGTCTACATGATGTGGAAGCGGGTTACCGTTATAAAGAAAACAGACTTAATTTGGGTGTAAATATATACGGGATGTTCTATAAAGACCAATTAATCTTTACTGGAGAGATCAATGAATTCGCAGATGCTTATCGTCAGAATGTAGATAAAAGTTACCGAATGGGCTTTGAGCTGGATGCTTCTTACATCCTAAGCTCACATTTTGCGGTCAATGCCAACGCTGCATTTAGCAAAAATAAAATTCAGAACTACGTTGATTATGTAACCCAATATGAAGATGATGGTACAGAAACCTTAATCACCTCAAACTACAAGAACACAGATATCTCCTTTTCCCCAAAATCTGTTATTGGAGGAGAGCTTGTTTACAAACCTTTCAAAGGATTTGCTGCGGCTTTACAAAGCAAATTTGTCGGTAAACAATACCTGGATAATACCCAGAACGACAGTAGAAAACTGGATGCCTATTGGGTAAATAACTTAAGGTTAGGATACGATTTCCAGGTAAAGGGCATTAAAAACATCAACCTTGGATTATTGGTGAACAATATCTTCAATGAAAAATATGAAAGCAATGGATACACCTATAGCACTGCTTATCAAAACAATGTCACTACAGAGAATTTTTATTATGCCCAGGCCGGAACTAATTTTTTACTTTCGCTAAATTTCAAATTCTAACATTTATGAAGAAGTTCGTCGAAAAGCTACATTTTATAACACATGATATCCATCAACATAGCCATATTGAACAAGCAAATATCGCTTGTAGTGCAGGCGCAAAATGGATCCAATACCGCTGTCTAACTAAAAATGATGATGAACTTTTGAAAGATATCAATACAATTGCAGATATCTGTGACGATTGGGGAGCGACCTTAATTGTTACAGATCACATTCATCTGAATGGGAAGGCAGACATTCAGGGCTTTCACATAGAGGATATGGATGCTGATTTTGTAAAACTTCGGGAGCAACTCGGAGAAGCAATCACCATTGGGGGATCTTCCAACACTTTGGGGGGGTTAATTAGATTAGCAGAAGAAGGAGCAGATTATGCCGGATTCGGACCATTTTACACAACGACCACCAAACCTAACAATGCGCCTTTACTGGGTGTGGAAGGATATGCCAGGGCGATGCAAGCGCTAAAAGCAAAATCTATTGATTTACCTGTACTTGCTGTTGGTGGCATCAGCTTAAGCGATATAGACCCTTTAATGGCAACTGGAATTTTTGGAATTGCCGCTTCTGCCGCGATTAATCAGGCTGAAGATATGAGTGCTGCGTATAGCGCTTTTTATGACAACATTATGTAATATTTTTTTGGCAAGTGTATGTTATTGAAATACCATAACATACATTTGTTAAAAAAACACCTTCTTGGAAGCCCATAAATTTACCGAAAAACCAGACCCATACGCTGCACTCCGATACCCGGAATTTCGATCTTACCTCGGAATGCGTTTCTTTTTCACCTTTGCCTATCAAATGCAGGCGGTCATTATTGGATTTCATATTTACCACCTCACAAAAGATCCCCTGGCACTTGGACTTGTCGGACTTTGCGAGGCTATTCCTGCTATATGCATTGCCTTATATGGCGGCTATGTAGCTGATAAATCAGAAAAAAGAGGTCTCCTGCTCAAAATTTTTAGTGGAGTATTCCTTTGCTCTCTCATCATGCTGATTGTAACCATCCCACAAATGCATGTTTATGTTCCGGAACAATATATCGTACCCATTATGTATCTGATGGTATTTGGAATTGGGATTGCCAGAGGTTTTTTCAGTCCGGCAACCTTCTCCCTAATGGCACAAATCATCCCTAAAAGACTTTATCCCAATTCGAGTACATGGAACAGTTCCAGCTGGCAGGCCGCCTCTATTTTAGGTCCGGCTGCAGGGGGATTGATTTATGGCTTCTATGGAATTACTACGACCTACTGTGTCATACTTTCATTCATTGGAATTGCACTTGTTTGTATCCTTTTCTTAAAAACTCATCCTCCTACCTATATTCCAAAAGAAAGCATCGTCAAAAGTCTAACTGAAGGTGTTCATTTTGTCTTTAGAAACAAAATGATGCTGGGGGCGATGAGCTTAGACCTCTTCTCCGTTTTCTTCGGTGGAGCAGTGGCCCTACTCCCAGTATTCGCAAATGATATCTTGAAAGTAGGATCTGAAGGACTCGGTTTTATGCGTGCAGCTGCTTCAAGTGGTGCTGTTATAACCATGTTAGCCATGACCCGCTTCTCACCAATGAACAAGCCATGGCGTAATCTTTTAATTGCAGTCACCGGTTTTGGAACCAGTATTATCTGTTATGGCTTATCGAAAAACTTCTATTTAACCTTATTATTTTTATTCATGGAAGGAGCCTTCGACAGCATCAGTGTCATTATCCGATCTACCATTATGCAATTGCTTACACCAGATGAAATGCGTGGTAGAGTATCCGCCGTCAACAGCATGTTTATTGGCTCTTCTAATGAAATTGGTGCTTTTGAGTCTGGTCTCACAGCAAAACTCATGAGAACAGTGCCAGCAGTCGTATTTGGAGGAAGTATGACCATTTTAGTAGCCGGAATCACCTACTTAAAGACCAAAGGAATGATGAAGTTAACATTGCAGGACATCAATGATCAACAAAATTAACCCCATCAACCTAGTCCGAATATTTATTTAAACCTGAGATTAGTATTCTATTCTTTCTCCTACCTGTTGTCTCCACATGGCATAGTATAATCCTGTTTCAGCCAATAAGTCCTCATGTTTACCCTGCTCAATGATATGGCCACGTTCCAAAACAAAAATGCGGTCTGCATGACGAATTGTAGAGAGTCTGTGTGCTATTAAAATCGTAATATGATTCGTTTGTAAAGAAATATCCCGGATTGTTGCTGTAATTTCTTCCTCTGTTAGGGAATCTAAAGAAGATGTTGCTTCATCAAAAACCAGAATATCTGGTCTTCTTAATAATGCTCTCGCAATAGACAAACGTTGCTTTTCTCCACCAGAAACCTTCACCCCGCCTTCACCAATGACTGTATCTAACCCTTTATCAGCGCGAGCCAAAAGATTGTTACACGCTGCTTGTTTCATCACCCTTAAGCAATCCTCATCGGTAGCATCTGGTCTCACGAATTGTAAATTCTCCCGGATTGTTCCCGAGAACAGCTGCGTATCCTGGGTTACAAAACCAATCTTTTCTCTTAACATGTCCAGATCTATCGCTTTACTCGAAGTATTATTGTAAAGTACATCCCCTTCCATTGGCTGATAAAGACCTACTAAAAGTTTAACCAAAGTAGTTTTTCCAGATCCAGAAGGCCCTACAAAAGCGATCGTCTCCCCATTATGAGTATGGAAATTAATATCATTCAAGGCGTTATGTTTACCGGTTAGGTGTCTAAAATTAACATCCTTAAATTCGAGCCTCGTAATTTTCTCCAATTTAACGGGATTTAGTGGCTTTTCATCTATTGGCGTACTTAAAATCTTCTTGAAATTACCCAGAGAGACTTCCGCTTCTCTCCAGGAAAGGATCACATTTCCTAGTTCCTGTAAAGGCCCAAAGAGAAAGAACGAATAGAAAAGGAAGGAAAAATATTGTCCCGCAGAAATGGTATTTTCAAAAATGAGGATCAATAGCACCACCACCATTGTACTCCGAACAAAATTAACTGTTGTTCCTTGTACAAAACTCATACTCCTTACATATTTGACCTTTCTTAATTCCAAGCCTAAAATCTTATAGGTGGTTTTATTCAGTCTTTCAATCTCCTGATTGGCCAGACCTAAACTTTTCACTAATTCAATATTCCTTAGAGATTCAGTTGTAGAGCCTGCTAAAGCTGTTGTCTCTGCTACTATCGTTCTTTGAATCGTTTTAATTTTCCTGCTTAGATACCAGCTCACAAAGCTAATGATGGGAATTGCAGAAAAATAGACCAGTGTTACTTTATAGCTTACCGTTACTGAATACACGATTACGAATACCATTCCAATTAAACTGACAAAGAGAATACTAATAAAGGCCGTGATAAATTTCTCAGAATCAAGTCTCACCTTTTGTAAAATACCAAGTGTTTCTCCGCTTCGTTGATCTTCAAATACCTGATAAGGTAATTCAAGCGAATGCTTTAATCCATCTGCATACATACTTGCGCCAACTTTTTGAACGATGATACTAGTAAAGTAATCCTGAAAATTCTTTGCAATTCTTGAAACCATAGCAGCTCCTACACTTAGCCCCACTAGGCCAAGCACTCCCCAGACAAATTCACTTCTATTCAATACATCTTTCTTTTGAATGAATTCGTCAACAATTCGTCCGGTAATATATGGGTCCAATAAGGAAAACCCAATGTTGATTGCGGCCAATAAAAGCGCCAATACAACCACCCATTTATGAGCACGTAAATATTCGAGTAGTAATTTCATTTAATTAAATCTAGCCAAAAATAAATAAAGGGAATGAAGCATTGGCTCCATTCCCTTTAAATTACAAGTAAATTATAAATCAGGACTTAAACAGTCATGATATCTTTTTCTTTTGCTTCTGCATGCTTATCAACTTTAATAATATATGCGTCAGTTATTTTTTGCACTTCGCCTTCTCCGGTTTTGATTTCATCATCAGAAACGCTTTCAGCTTTTAACTTTTTAATTTTCTCGTTAGCATCTTTACGAATATTACGAATGGTAATTTTTCCACGTTCAGCTTCTTCTTTTACCTTTTTAACAAGATCTCTTCTACGCTCTTCAGTAAGTGGAGGAACAACTAAGCGGATCACCACACCATCATTCTGAGGATTGATACCAATGTTTGCTTCCATGATCGCACGTTCAATAGGAACTAACATATTTTTTTCCCAAGGCTGAACCAGTATCGTACGTGCATCTGGCGTATTGATACTTGCCACTTGAGATAAACCAGTCGCACTACCATAGTAATCTACAAATATGCCGTCTAACATTCCTGCAGAAGCTTTTCCTGCACGAATTTTTGTTAATTCAGCTTCACAATGGTCAATAGCCTTGTCCATGTTTGCCTGAGCATCTTGTAGTTGTTTCTTTATGAGGTCATTCATGTTTTGTAAAATTTAACCAAAAATATAAAATTTATTAGAATCAGGCTTTAACTAGTGTCCCAATCTCTTCTCCCTTGGCAATTTTCATGAAATTACCTGTTTTATTCATATCAAAAACGATAATCGGAAGTTCATTTTCTTCACACAGGGTGAAGGCAGTCATATCCATTACGTTTAGACCTTTATCGTAAACTTCTTTGAAAGAGATCTTTTCGTATTTAATTGCGGTCGGATCTTTTTCAGGATCTGCAGTATAAATACCATCCACTCTTGTTCCTTTGAGAACCACATCAGCTTTAATTTCGATGGCTCTTAAAGCAGCTGCTGAATCAGTTGTGAAATAAGGGTTACCTGTACCAGCACCAAAGATCACCACGCGACCTTTTTCAAGGTGACGCACTGCTCTTCTACGAATAAATGGTTCACAAATTTGCTCCATTTTAATAGCAGTAAGCAATCGGGTTTTCAGTCCAACTTTTTCCAATGCATCTTGCAGAGCCATACTGTTGATTACGGTAGCCAACATACCCATATAATCAGCTTGTGCACGGTCCATGCCAGACTTTTCGGCACTTAAACCTCTAAAAATATTACCCCCTCCAATAACTATAGCTATTTCAAGGCCTTCATCATGTACCGCTTTAATGTCTTCAGCGTACTGTCTAACACGCTCATTATCAATACCATATTGTTTATCGCCCATCAGCGACTCGCCACTTAATTTCAGCAGAATCCGTTTATACTTCATGAGTCCAAAAATAACTATTTGTTTTAATTAATCAGGGTTCAAATGTGTAAACCCTTTACAAAAACTTTCTTTAGCTGCAGCTCGGGAGATAAAAACACTAAATCAGCATCATTACCAACATCTAGAGCCCCTTTTTTAGATAAAATACCCATTAATAGTGCTGGATTTTTTGAGGCGAGTTTTAGGGCTTCTACTAATGGAATATCGCAATGGTTTATACAATTTTGAACCGCTTCTAAAAGAGTGATATTTGAACCTGACAGCGTACCATCTGTGGTCACAAATTTATCCCCTCTCAATTCATGTTGATAAGGTCCGATACCACATGCAGTTACGGCATCAGTAATTAAGAACAACCGGTCTTTCATCGCTTTATATGTCATCTTCAGCACTTCAAAATCCACATGGCAACCATCCGCAATAATACTTGCCATAGCAGTTGGATGATTCATGGCTGCTACAGGCAGATTAGGCGCCCTGTGGTGAATCGACGGCATTGCATTGAACAAATGGGTCGTTGTCTTAAATCCATTGTTATAAGCGTCCATAGCCTGTTTAAAATCGGCATCACTATGTCCCAACGAAAGTACTATTCCCTGGTCAACCAGATAATTGATTACTTCCTCATCTTGTAATTCAGCTGCTATCGTCATCATTTTAACTGTCCCATCCGCATAATCCAAAAGATGTTTGACTTCATCCAGCGTCGCTTTATATATATATTTTTCAATATGTGCGCCTCTACGCTTAGGATTGATATAAGGTCCTTCCAAATGGAGTCCTAAAAAACCATTGGCCTGATTACGGTAAGCCTTTGCTGCATCCAGACATTGATAAACTATCTCTGGACTATTCGTTGCCACACATGCTAAAAAGCCGGTGGTGCCCTTAGTCATCAAGTCCTCATCCATTTGTTTTAATGTATCAGCAGTCGGATAAGCAGAAAACAGGTTGCCCCCACTACCATAAATCTGAAGATCTATAAAACCAGGACTCACATAATCTCCTGCAGCATCAATAATTTTATATCCCTCTGGTACGACCTCATTCGAGATTCGTTTGATTTTTCCGTCTTCAATAAAAATAGTTTGACCCTGTATTAACAGATCCTCATTAAAAAACTGGCTATTGGTTATCGCAATCATAATTAGATGTCTTTAAGAAAGTCAAATATAAGCGAGTAGTTTAGATATCAATAAAAAAATTACGCCAGGAACAACAATGCGTTTTTATTGTATTTAAGAATAGATCAAAAGTACAACTAAGAGTATAATAATAAAGTTTGCTAAGCTCAAAACACAAGCTGAATTGAATAACCGTGATTAAAAGAAACAGTAGAATTGATCCACTACTGGAATGATCTTCAGAC
>NZ_JAVTSK010000006.1:0-391753 GCF_032678465.1 Pedobacter gandavensis | reverse complement strand
AAAAGTGAATTATTGAATAAACTATAGTTTTTTGTAAAAACAAAAAGCCTGAAATCAATTGATTTCAGGCTTTTAAACGTTTTGTTAAAATTTCTGGTGATCCCGCTGGGATCAGAACCTAGTCCTGAAATCAGCGTTTAAATAGTATTTCGCCTGGTTTTTAAATTCGACTCACCGAATCAATCACCACTTTTCTTATACGTTTTAACTGCAATTGATATCTATTAAAGATACGACTAAATTTTGTTTATTTAAAATATCACAAGTCCAAATTCTCATTAATTCGTACCATAAAAGCACATTCCTTGATTATCTTTTTTTAAGATTTTATTATTCATAGATCCTGCTCACAATTTTATGCTGTAGGATTTAAGTTAATGCCTGTTGAGCATCCTTAGATTATATTTCTGGGATTGGTATGAACTTCATTGATTAACTAGACTAATCAAGTAAAACTAATTTTCCCATATGGGAATGCAAGAATTTAAAAAACTCAAACTTTGGCTTTATAAATCAATAACAATAATTATGAAAATAGATATCATTACAATTGAAGACCTGCAACAGTTTAAAACGGATTTAATGCAGGAAATAAAAGGTGTTTTGCAGGATAAAAATCTGAATCAGAATAAGGAGTGGTTAAGGAGTAGCGAAGTAAAAGCTATGCTGAAAATTTCAGGCGGAACATTACAAAATCTTCGCATTAATAATACCTTAACTTTTAGAAAAATCGGAGGAACGATGTACTATGATAAATTATTAATAGATAAGATGTTGGAGGGATAAAATTATGAAACACGGTAATATGAGTTATCTCCATTTTCATAAACACGCATTAAGTAATTACTTTGAGCGTATTGTGTCAGATGATCGTTTGTTCCCTTCTCACATCAGCCTTTTTATTGCCTTATTTTATTTTAGCAATTGTGAACATCCAAATTTACCTTTTCAAGTTAGCCGATCGAAACTAATGCGATTTTCGAGGGTAAAGTCCATTGCAACATACCACAAGAATATACGAGAATTAAAGAGTTATGGTTACATCGACTATAAGCCATCATGGCATCCTCAAAAAGGCACTCAGCTAAAAATTCTTTTTAATTCAAATCCTAGTTGATCAAAAATAAGGTGGAGTTAAACTAAACGTAATGTCGCAAATAAACTTATGCTGTAGATGCCAAAAGATGCTATTGAGTTCGAACTTGAAGAAAGCTTTAACCCAAAGTCTTTTAAGTTTATTGTGCACCGCAACGAAAAGTAGTTTTAATCAATCTATGCTATTTATAGGGTTTATATCCGCAGATTAAAAGCAAATCTACGATGGTATATTTTCGTTATGAATTTACCTATGCGCATCAACTTTGATAATAAAGACTATTCTTACCTCATTATAACTAATGGAATTAATAAACTAACCACTAAAATACAGATAAACTTGAATGATAAAGAGTATTTGCTGGTTTGTAATTCCACAAGGCATTGGGATTTTGTTGATGCAACTGTAAACGATCTTCCTAGGCTATTCCAATAACGAATAAGGCTTTAAAAGAATTACCTCAAGGCCCAATAAATGCATTTTTGTTGTATTTCCCACGATATTCCAATGGTGACATTCCTGTAACCTTTCTAAAGACTTCTCGAAAGGCTTTGGCATCTGAATATCCAACGGTGAACATTACCTCATGAATTGTTTTCTGGCTGGTCTCAAACGCTTTCTTTGCAGATTCAACCTTTGCTCGTTGAGCGTATTCAATAGGTGTGTTTCCTGTTGCTTTAATGAATCTCCTGTCAAAGTTTCTTCTTCCAACAGCAAACATAGATGATAATGCTTCTACAGATATTTTCTCATGTATCTTACTTTCAATATAAGCTTGAGCTTTTTTTACCATTTCATCGTCGTGCAGTTTTTGCCCTGAAAATATGATAAATGGAGATTGACTTTGTCTGTCGATTTCTATTTGAAATATTTTGGAGCAATAAATGGCCGTTTGCCTGTCATAATATTTTTCGATCAGGTAAATGATCAGGTTTAGAAATGAATATCCACCTCCATTGGTGTAAATGCGATGCTCATCAGTAATCAGTTTTTCAATTTGTAAATTCACATTTGGAAACTTTTTCTTAAAGGCATCTCCAAAGCACCAATGTGTAGCACAATTTCTTCCCTCCAGTAAACCAGCGGAGGCCAGCATGAAAGCTCCACTACACATACTTGCTATTTCAGTCCCTCTCAAATAGTGTTTGGTCATCCAATCAACTAAAGCCAGATTTCCTTTATTATTTTCTTCATAACCATGACCTAGGGAGGGAATAATGATGAGGTCGGTCTTTTTTATTGCCATTATATTTTTTTCCGTCTTCAAGGTCAGCAATCCTTTCATGAATTTTGTATCAGGGGAAATCCCAGCAATTTCAATTTCATATAAGGTCTGCTTTCCATTTTCACTCCAATAATCATTGGCACGTGTAAAAATTTCATAAGCACCTATAATGCAGGTCATAGTGCTTAAGTTGTTTTTTCCGCAAGGAATAATAATGGTGATGTGCTTCATTGTTTTCGTTTTAACAAAAATAAGCAGACTGAATGTCTAAATCAACCCTCTATAAAGTCTATTTGGCACCCTGCGGCTTTGAACATAAGTCAGTAATTTTGAGTGTAACCTATTGTATTTAAGTATAAATCATATTCATCAAGGTATCAAAGCAGAAGATGTTTTACTATCCTGTCGATATCAATGTTGAATTTAAACCAAGTAAAAACATGGAAAATCAAAATTTTATTGCGACCATATTGGTCGACCAAAGTTCCGAGGAAGTATTTAGTGCCATTAAAAATGTACGCGCGTGGTGGTCAGAAAATATTGAAGGTGGTACAGAACAATTAAATGATGAATTTACTTATCATTATCAGGACGTACATATTACCAAATTCAAAATAACAGAATTAATCCCTAACAAAAAATTGGTTTGGCATGTAATGGAAAACACCTTTAAGTTTACTAAAGACAAACATGAATGGACGGATAATCTAATGATTTTTGAAATCAGTGAAAAGGACAACCGAACAGAACTTCAATTTACACAGTTAGGTCTTATTCCTGAATATGAATGTTATGATATTTGCTCAAATGCATGGAATCATTATATTAAGGATAGCTTGCAAAGTCTAATTACCACCGGTAAAGGTCAGCCCACCCTAAAAGAAGAACCGAATGAACTAGAGGAGAGTTTTGTTGAAAAATGGGACGCAAAAAGTAGCCAATAATCAGTAGGTGTAGGTGTTTTTTTAGTACACCTACACACTCTATCTCTATTACAAAAGAGCCTTCATTTATATTATGCCATTTAACAAGATTCTCTTAAAAACCGTATACATATCTTCCACATTGAGAATGATAGGACAAGTACTTAACTATGCAAGCCCTGAACAACTTTTTGTAACAACGAAGTCAAAGCTTCCAGTTCTTCCTTATCTAGAATCCGACAGACCTGGTTTGTGGTGTTCATTCTGAAATTTTCTGAGCCGTCTATCAGTTGCCTGCCTTTTTCAGTCACTTCCAAATAAAAGACCCGGCGGTCTTGTTTTAGTTGGGTTTGCATCACTAAATTTGCCGCTAGCAGAAACTTTACCTGTCTTGAAATAGCCGCTTGGCTTACCTGAAACTTTAGCGACAATTGCTTGTTGGATGAGGCGCCATTCCTATAAATAAATTCCACCAAATTGTAATGTGTGGCGGTAACCCCATTAAAATCGCCACTATTTACCTGTGCAATAATGAAACATTGAAAATCTGTAAAAACATCATAAAACTCTTTTTCTGTATTTTTCATCTCATTAATAATACTTAACTTAGTTAATCATTAACAAAGTTAAGTAATTTATTATGAAAACTATTTCTGTACACGGCGCACGTCAAAATAATCTGAAAAATATTTCCCTGGAAATACCAAAGAATAAAATAACAGTTTTCACTGGTGTATCAGGATCAGGTAAATCCTCTTTAGTTTTTGAGACTATAGGGGCAGAAGCTCAGCGACAAATTAATGAAATTCAAAATAGTTTTGTGAGAAACCGCTTAATGCACTACGGTTGGGCTGATGTTGATAAAATTGAGCATCTAAATGTACCAGTTATAATCAATCAACAAAGATTGGGAGGAAATGCACGTTCGACAGTAGGAACGGCGACTGATATTTATGCTTCTTTGCGGCTGCTTTATTCCAGGATGGGTGAACCTTTTGTGGGTTATTCAAATGTTTTTTCTTTTAATCATGCACAGGGGATGTGTTTAGAATGTGAAGGATTAGGCTATGTCAATCGAATAAATATTGATCAGCTTTTTAATAAGGAAAAATCTCTAAACGAGGGAGCGATAGTGTTTCCCACCTTTCAGCCCGGAGGCTACCGTTGGTTGCGTTATGTGAACTCAGGATATTTTGATAACGATAAAAAGCTGAATAATTTTACAAAAGTGTTATGGGAAGATCGTGTTGATTCAGGGAATGGCTATAATGGATTGAGCATTCCTCATAGCAGTATTATTGCCACTACATTAACGATTAATTATTATGACGATTACAAAGTTCCAGGTTTGCCTGCCGCTTCACCTTATAATCTTTCAGGGAGTTATAGCAAGAACTTGAAAGGCCTTCCAACGGTAAGTCGAACGAATGTGCTGGGTACGACTCATATGCTATGGAAGGTGAATTATTATGATGACGAGGCTCGAATTGTGAAAAGTATTCAGCAGCATTATAAAGGAGGTGATACAGCGGCTAATAATTATGATGAGTTGATTAAAACTTATCTCTTCTCTGGGGAGGAAAGCACCAGCATCCGTAGACATTATGTAAAAGGTATCGAACAACTCTATGTAGCGAACCGTTACAGCTATGATCATGTTGGAAGGCTAAAGGAGACTTATCAGAAGACTGGGGATAATGCGTCAACGACTAATGCAGAGGTATTATTGAGTAGAAATGAATACAATGAGGTAGGGCAGTTGATTTCCAAGAGCCTGCATAGTGTAAATTTAAGTGTACCTGTTTTTGCTCAGACAATTTCCTATAGTTACAATCCAAGAGGTTGGTTGAAAAGTCAAAGCTCAGGCTTGTTTAGCCAGAGTTTGAAATATGAGGAGGTCCTTTCAGGAGTAGTTCCACAATATAATGGAAACATTAGCCGTCAGGAATGGGCTGGACTGAAGTATTATAATTACAGATACGATGGATTGAATCGTTTGAAATCTGGCTTGAATAGTGACAACAACGATGAGAAATCCATCATGTATGACGTGATGGGTAACATTCAGGGGCTGCAGCGTTATAATGCAAATATACTGACAGACCAGTTGGAGTATAATTATATTGGAAATCGGTTAAGCTCAGTTGTAGATAGTAGTACTAACTTTTCTTCCGTTTTTCAGCTTCCGGGAACGACTGCTTATGGCTATGATGTAAATGGTAATATGACATCTAGAATCAATACAGTGAATACCGGGAATAACATTTCCAGCATCTCTTATAACTATCTGAATCTTCCTTCAACAATAACTGCAGGAGGAAATGCGATTAGCTATACCTATGATGCATCAGGTATTAAATTACGTAAAGTAGTTGGTTCTTCGGTTTTGAATGAATATATTGGAGGTATTCAATATGAACAGGGAGTATTGAAATACCTACAGACTTCTGAAGGACGTGTAGTGAGAAATAGTGCTACAGACTACAAGTATGAATATACTTTAGCAGATCATTTGGGAAATGGTAGATTGTACTTTGATATTAACGGCAGCCAGGCAAGAAAGATCCAGGAAACGAACTATTATCCTTTTGGACTGGATATACAGGAAACAATTATAGGGATTGAAAACAAATATCAGTATAACGGAAAGGAGAAGCAGGATCAGGAAAAGATGTATGATTATGGCGCAAGGTTCTATGATCCGGTAATTGGGAGGTGGAATGTCGTAGATCCGTTGGCAGAACAGATGAGAAGGCATTCACCATATAACTATGCGTTCAATAATCCGATTAGGTTTATTGATCCTGATGGGATGGAGCCTACTGATGACTATAAACTGCTAAAAACCGGAGCTATTGAATTGGTTGCTAAAACGGATGATAAAACAGATAAGCTCTATGCGACTTCTGCTAATGGAGAGATTGATAAAAGCAAATCCTTAGCAGTTGAGAAAGGCATTCTCGACAATGGTGGTCAGGATCAACTCCGTACAACAAATGGAATGATAAAATTCGATTATTATCAGGCAAACGGAGAACAGGCTCGCGATCTCTTTAGTTTTGCTGCAAACAACAGTAACGTAGAATGGGGATTAAGTGTTTTTTCAGACGGCAAGAACTATGTTACAACATCCCATTCAGAAACAAGTGAGGCTGGAATCGTTGGTGTTGTCGTAAACAAAAAGTTCGGGCATCAGCCAATGAACATGCTTACCCCAAGGTTGGTAGAGAGCACCCATAGCCATCCTATGGGAATTGCAAACCCTTCTGGTTTAACCCCAGAGGGTGACAATACGAATCGAGGAGGCGATATGAGCGTAACAAGGTTTTTTGAAAGTAGGTATTATACTCCCATAAAGTACAATATATATACTCCTTCAAATGGCAAGTATACGCCATATTCGTCAAAATCAAAAATGGCAAATTTAATGGAAGTTATCATAACGGCTCCGAGAAGAAGAAACTAAATCTGTAAAAAATGAAAAGAAACCTTTGGATCAATCTTATTGTCTGCTCCTGCCTTGCTTTAACTATTATAAGTTGCCAAGGCAAGGTCAGCAGTGACCAATCCGCTAAATTGACCGATAGTCTTAAAGTAAACAACACATTTACTGAATATACGGCTGTACCTTGCCTTTCAAATCTACTTGTTTCTATAGTAGATTCGAATAAGGAATTTTATAAGAACGAAGAATTCTTTTATTCGTTGACATTCAAATTGAATAACGGGAACAGACGGATGACGATCGAAGCAAGACTATGGGATGCCCCAGGAAAGCAGCAGTACAAAGGAGTAATAAAAATTGGCAATGCTCTTTTTCTATGCAGTGGCGATCTTGAGAAAGAAAGTTTATTCAAAGCTAAAAGTGCATCAGTGATTAAAACACCATTGAAAGAAGAGAAGTTTGAGAATGAAAGCTATCCTTATGCTGAAGAGCCTATTTTGAAAGGTAAGTTTGTGGACTGTGAAAATAAGCCTATATCTACTGAAATATATACCAAGGGTAAGATAATACTCCAATAATACAAAATATATAAGCTAAGTAAGGCTTTGTTTAATTGACCCAGGCTTTTACTGTTATCTAATAGACTGTAACATGCTTAGTTGCATATACGGCGTATTGTTGATTTTATATCTGCAAGTTGTGTTTTTGGGTACCCAAAAACTACTGTCTTCGCCTGAGGCGGGGGAGAAAAACTACGCAACTTGTTTTTTACAGGATGTCGGTTTTCCTCACCCACCTTTTAATGGGCAAATACTTTTTTTGTTTTGTTGTAAGCCAGGGCCATATCAATCAGGTAATAGACTTTATCCTTTTCCTCGCTGGGCAGAGCTTCAATATCTTCCATTCTGCGTATTAAGCTTTTATCCATGATGATGTGGTCAGATTGGCCGATCAGGTAATCCACGGTAACATTCAGGGTATTTGCAATCTTAGCGGCCACATCAATGGATGGCTTTATCTCTTCACGTTCATACCGGCCGATAATAGGTGCAGAGGTGCCAATCTTTTTAGCGAGGTCATCCTGTGACCATTTGAATTGCTTGCGTAAACTAATTATCTTTTCTCCGAAAGTCATATTTATGTGTCTTAAATAACCTTAATTGCGTTATAAGTGTAAAGTTAGGTTACTTATTGGTGTTTTACAAATTATAAAGGTGTTAGTTGGTTGAACCAATTCATTATATTTGTCACCAATAGGTACTAAAAACTTTTTTATTATGGGAGTTACTAAGAACAGGCAGTTGAGATTACAGCCTAAATTGCAGGCGTTGGCTTTCAGGACAAAGGTGGTTCCGGAACTGAAGCTTTGCGGCTTATGGCTGGAAGAGCAGGGCTTTAATGCCGGGGGGATGGTTGAAGTGGTGATGTGTTATCTTAGTCAAAGTGGGATCAACGAGCCACCCAGATACTTCAGGATAGACAGCAACAATTTCTTTTGCAGAATATTTTTCAAGTGCAAACTTCTCATCGCCATCCTTATTTGGAATTGTATAAAGGTTCTTACTTACACAAATATCCCTTGTACTGATTAGATCTTTTTTTGGCTCTAGTTCATTTCGCCGTTTAGCTTCAACAAGATGGATATCTTCTGGAGAAAAAGCAAAGTTTTTAAGATATGATTTAGGTATAAAGTGTTGATGTTTTAATTTTGCCGTCTTTTAAAGTTAGAAAAAATGCTATGAAAAGAGTATATAGGGCTCATAATCTTTTAATCACGGGTTCGACTTCGAAACTTAATCCAGAAATAGAAAAGAAGGGCAAGATAATTTAGCAGATTTCCCACATAACTAGCTAGATAATAACAGATTATTAGGGTGAAACTATTTTGTTAAGCAATCAATGTAAGTAGCTGATGAATAGCTTTATATGTTTTATGTATTGAAAAACGAGTAATATCGCATAATAACGCAAAATAGAAACCTAGAAAACTATCCCGAATTGTGTTTTAGAAGAGTTTGTATTTTGCGTTATTATGCGATATTGGTTGTTTGCTAATGTTATAAATTTAGCGATATTTCTCTCTTAGTAATGCCATATCCGCACCTATCTTAATATCCAGTACTTTCGCATAAATCTGGGTTGTTCTGATGTTAGTGTGTCCCAACATTTTTGATACACTTTCAATAGGAACACCATTTAGAAGGGTCACCGTAGTTGCAAATGTATGACGAGCAATATGGGAACTTAATGGTTTGTCAATTTCGCATAGAGTTGCAATTTCTTTCAAATATTCGTTAATCTTCTGATTGCTCGCTACCGGCATAGCTCTGTCCTTAGTAAGGCAATAGTCATTTTCACTATATCGGTCTAAAATAGTCATTGCAGAAGGCAGTAGGGGAATGGCCGCACGGATATTTGTTTTCTTTCTGTTGGTGAAGATCCAGTAGTTTCCATCAACCCCTTTGGTAATATTTGAAAGTTTTAGTTTTTGAATATCAGCGTAAGCAAGGCCGGTAAAACAGCAGAACAGAAATACATCTCTAACCTGTAATAGCCTAGCGGTACTAAACTGTTTTTGCGCAATGCGTTGGATTTCATCCTCAGAGAGAAATGGCCGTTCGACAGGTTTAGATTTAAGTTTATATCCAAACATCGGGTCGTTGTCGATCCATTTCAGGTTTAAACAAATGCGGATAATTTTGCCAAAATTTTTAAGGTATCGGATAGCGGTATTGTTCGCACAACTGTTTTCTGTTCTCAGGTAAAATTCAAAATCGCTGATAAATGAATGGTTAATTTCTTTGATTCCGATATCCGTGATCTTGTATTTTTCGAGCATAAAGGTTTGAAGGTGGCGTTCCAGTATCTCAAATCTTTTTAAAGTTCCAATCGCATATTGTTTACCTACCAAGGCTTTCATTTTTCTGTTATGATTCTTCACAGCCTCTAAAAGAGTATGTGTTGCGGTGTCCTTGCCCTGAAATTTGTTCCTGATACTTTCTGCTGTAATAGGTAAATCAGCTTGAGCCAGATCTTTGTGTGCCCGATAAACCATTGCCTGTAAGTTGTCCAGATAGGCATTAAACCTTTTTGTATCTTCTTTAGTTCCTTTTAATCTTCCGGTTTTGGGATTCCAGTGTTCCGGTTTGCATTCTTGTCCTGTAGTGATTTCCACACGCTTTCCATTCACGGTAATCCTTAAATAGATAGGTGAATCACCGCAAGTATAGTTTTTTTGCTTTTTCATGTAGAAGAGCATACTGAAATTCATTTTCATAATCAACTGATTTAAGGTTAAACAAATGTAGCCTTGCAGTTAATGGACGTCAAGTCGTTCAATGAATGAACTTTCTGTAATTCAGAATGTTACATATTTATTCGGTGAGTCGGGGGAACTTTAATTTACTCACCGAATCACTCACTTTTTATATGTGATTTATTGAATAAACGGTAATTATGGGTAAAAACAAAAAGCCTGCAATCAATTGAATTGCAGGCTTTTATACGTTTTGTTACTATTTCTGGTGATCCCGCTGGGATTCGAACCCAGGACCACTACATTAAAAGTGTAATGCTCTACCAGCTGAGCTACGGAATCATTTATGTTCCCTTGTTTCGGGAGTGCAAAGGTAGAAAAATAATATTAACTTGCTAATTAATTTTCAAAAAAGTTGTGTTACTTGTTGAAGTATTTCTGTTTCCTTTTACTCTAGTAATGGTATAGCTTTAATAATCAAATGTTTCAGGGTTTTCTTAGCGCATCGTTATTTTTTAATAAATATATTGCAAGCCAGCTCAAAACTAAAAAACAAACCTGCTGACAAATCAATTTAGCTTAACTACCCCAAATCCTATTTTTGAAAATATCAAAAGTCTGCTTCAGGTGACGGTTAAATACCAGTAAAACCACTAAAACAATCAATCCTAAACCAATAACCGTAAATATCTCCATATTAGATAATAAAACACCTTGCTTTCTCATGTTTCCTGTTAGCTGTTGCATGGCCAGGGAACTGGCCTCATCGAAGGTAAAACCTTTTCCTTGGAATTTCTGGACAGATCTACTCAGTTGTTCCTGAATTTCGGGCCGTTCTGGAATGATCGTTTCCCTAAACTTATTATAGTGTTTTTGCTCCAGGAATACCTGGGCATTTTGCATCAGACAAAAACCGATGGTGCTACCCCAGAATCTTCCAGTAACACCTACAGTGCCAGAAAAAGGAGCCAGCTGAGCTGGTACAGAAGAAACGGTGAATAGTACCAATGGAACAAAAAGTATTCCTACAGCCAGGCCTTGAAGTATGTACGGGAAAACAATATCCTGTAATGTTACATCAGGAACAAAAAGAAATGTAAACCATAAATGATAGATCGCCATTAAACTAAAGCCCAAAATGAAAATATACCTTGTCGCTATAGAACGGGAAAGCAGGATGGCAGCAATAAAAATTCCGATAAGGTCACCCAGCGCATTTAAATATTGAATATTAGCGACTCTTACTGGCTCCCAATTCCAAACCTTACTCATCGTACTGTGACAAATATTCAAACTAGCTCTGGAAATATAAAAGAGCACAAATAAAACTAAACCAGTGCGCAGATTGGCATAGCGAAAAACCTTTAAGTCAAAACAGGGACGTTTAACCAACATTTGTCTCACCAGGAATAAACCAGAACTCAGTGTAGTCAGAGCTGTAGCCAGAATAATTTCTGAGGATTGAAACCAGTATTTTTTTTCTCCATAGACCAATACAAAGGCCCCACAAAGAATGGCAGTATGTACCAATACAAAACTTGCCCAGTCGATCTGGTAAAGTGGTGTCTTTTTATGGAAACGATGCCCATTAAATGTAATCAGTACCAATGCCACACATAGAAATTGAAAAAATGCCGAACCATAGGCCATATATTTCCAGTCGTAATTTTCTAACAACCAGACCACAATATTCATGATAAAAGGTGAGGCGATGAGTAAAGTACCATAAGTCAGGGAAAAGACCACAATGATGGCGTTTTTGGATTTAAATCTTGTCAGCAATAGTAATCTTAAAGGAATCCAGGGCAGGGCCATTAATACACCTTCAACCATTCTTAAAATGATAAACAACACATAATCGTGGGTGTAGGCCGAGATGATGAAGGTGATTGCTGCCAGAAAATAGATGGCCATGAAATAATTCCGGGTTGGAAAGAACTTAAAAATTCGACTTTCAATCAATATAGTGGCCAGGAAGGTGCCGTAAGTGATGCTCATCGCATATTGTAAATCCTCGACTTCTACATCCAGAAAACTAGCTGAATAGGTCATATTGGAGGTGTAAAGTCCCAATAAAACCATGGAATGCAACATGCAAAAGATAAGCACAGCTTTTACTGCCCAATCTGGCATCCAGGGTTTAAATACAGTTTGACTGGCCATTGCTATTTCTGGTGATTGGCCACAACGATGACATTCATGCCGGCACGTAGAAACTCAATTTCCTTTGCAGGATCAGTAAGTTTAATTCTAACTGGAATGCGTTGCTCAATTTTAACAAAATTACCAGTGGCATTATCCGGCGGAAGCATGGAAAACCTTGCACCACTTGCCGGAGAGAAGGATTCAACAAGTCCATTGAATACCTGATCACCACTCGCATCAGCCTTAAATGTAACCGCCTGACCGATTTCAATTTGTCCTACCTGAGTTTCTTTATAATTTGCTGTAATCCATTTCTCCTGACTGACAACTGAAACCAGCGTCTGTCCTTCTTTTACCAGTTGCCCTGGCTGTATGGTTTTTTTACCCACCCAGCCATCGTAAGGTGCAGTTAAAACGGTATAGGAGAGGTACAATGCTGCATTATCTACTGCTGCTTTTTTACCACCAATTACCGTTTTTGCGACTGGAACCTTAGCATTGGCTTCCAACGTGCTTAACGCAGTAGATTGCAAAGCATGCATAATCTCTTCATAATGTGCTTTTGCAGAGTCATAATTTGTTCTCATCGTTTCTACCTGCTGCTTAGTAGCTGCATCTTCCTTGAATAATGCGGTATACCGTTTGTATTCTTCATCAGCCTTCCAGACTTGCGATTTTGCCGCATCCAGCTGAGATTGCTGAACTGCAGTGTAACTCCTGGTTGTCGCTACGTTTTTTTGTAATACACCAACGTTTTCTTTTGCGTTTTCAACTTCAGATAAGGCCATGTCCAGGTGTGCCCGGTATTCCCGGTTGTCGATTATAATTAAGGTATCTCCTTGATGCACAAATTGATTTTCTAGGTATTTGACTTCTTTTACGTAACCAGTGATACGAGTGACTACTGGGGTAACATATTGATCAATCTGTGCATCATTGGTTTCCTCATTATTGTTGTAAAAGATGAAAAACCAGATGCCCATGATTAGGCCTCCTGCAGCAATTAAGCTGGCAATAATGGTAAATAGGGTGTGAAATGGGCCATGCGGTGCAGGCGTTTTTGCTTTGTTCATATGGTATAGGATGTTATAATAACCCTGCTGCGTAACGCAATTCGTAATGTTTCATTAATGCGTCGATTCTGGTAGAAACGACATTGTATCTGGCCTGAAGTAAAGCATTGTCGGCATCCAGCATATCAGTAACCAGGGCCAGTTGATTCAGGTATTTCAGTTTGATGATCCTATAGTTCTCCGTAGCTTGTTTTTTTGCTTTCTCTGTGAGGGGAAGCTGATCCATGATTTCTTCGTACCTGTTGTACTGTTTAAATACCTCCTCGCTGATCTGGTTTCTCAAAATGTCTGTATTTGCTTTTTCTTCCTCCATTCTTTTGTCGGACAACTTCATTTTGCTCTTGTTCTTGTATAAATCAGACAAGCTGAAATTCGCCTCTATACCAATTTTACCCATGGTATAGCCATGGTTACCAGGCGGAAAGAAGAGGTAATTCGGATAATTATAGCCATAAGAACCAATCAAAGAGAGCTTTGGATAGTAATTGCTTTTCGCAAGGCGATGTTCTGTCTGACGGATGGCCTCCTCTTGTTTTGCAATCCCCATTTCTTCCTTTTGAAAGCCAGACTGCAGGTAGTATTGGTAGTCTTTTATTTTTAATGCATTGCTAATTAGCGATGTAGTGTCCAGTAATAAATGGTTTTCTTCAGGTATTTCCAGTAAGGTTTGTAAGTCGTGCAAGCCAATAGCAATGTTTCTTTTATTGGATAATAGACGCAACTGCATGTCCGACAACTGTAATTCCGCTCTTAAAACTTCATTCCCAGTTACTGTCCCATTGGCTTTAAAGGCGCGGATTTCTTTCAAACGATCTTCTTCTTCTTTGATGTTTTCCAGGATCAACTTCTGTAATTCCATAAGTTTAAACACTCCTAAAAAAGTGGCTACTACTTCAATTTTTACATCATTTACCGTTTTTTGAACCTTTAATGCACTGATTTGTTCCTCTTGTTTAGCTTTTTTGATACCGTATTTAATCTGTCCGCCATTGTAAAGTGGCAACCTCGCAGTAGATGAAAGGTCTGCGATTTCAGGTATAGTCGCGGTTTTCATTTTTCCAGATAAACCGTGTTTGTACTCGGTGATGTCAGTGATTCTGGCATAGGAAGCATGGAAACCGACATCCGGTAAGCTCATTTCTTGTTTTTCTTTCCTTTCTTCTTCAGCGATTTTTTGCTGTATCCTGGATTTTTGAACACTTTTGTTGTGCTCAGTTGCCATACTGAGGGCTTGTGGAAGACTTAAAACCTGTGGCTGTTGAGCTTTAACTGAGAGCATCATTGTCCCTGTTAAGAATAGTGTGCCGAGAAGTGTTCTCTGTTGATTACTCAAGGCAGTTAATAATTCCCTTGCAATAAGGGGGAGCTTTTTCATTGTGTAGAATTTTCATTACAAAGTTGCAAGCTTTAGTGATGGCTTGATTATCTTTGTGCGTCAAATGTTTATTCATTTCCGCCATGTCTAATATTCAAAAAGATTACTACCTAACAGAGGTTGATAAAGACCCAAATACCATTTATTGTATGCATGATCTTATGGGGGAGCAGGATATCTCGGCTCATCAGCATCTGAAAGGGCAATTTCTGTATACTGAAGGAGGCTTGGTTCATGTCAGTACAGCAGAAAAGACGTACTTCCTGCCTGCCAGACATTATATGTGGATTCCCCCGGCTGTGATGCACAGCATTCATCCAAGCTCTGCAGATGTAACCATGAGGAATCTTTATTTTCCGGTAGAGGAAAAGGAGCATCCCTTTTATGCTCAAAAAGGAATTTATCCAGTGAATGATTTGTTGCTTCAAATGATCATATTCAGCAACCGATGGAGTGGGGATATTGATCAGGATGATCAGAATTCATATCGCTTTGCATTGGCTTTAAAAGCAATTTTACCAGAAGTGAGTTTGTATAAATTACCATTGGCATTACCTTATGCGAAAGATAAACGCCTTGCCGCAGTGATTAAATACATGGGCGATAATTTATCGGAAGCGATCGTGTTTCCTGCCCTGGCTACACAATTTGGACTGAGTGAAAGAAGTCTTTCCCGTCTTTTTCAGGGAGATGTAGGCATGTCATTTATTCAATACCTAACGATACAAAGAATGATGCTTGCGGTACAGCTTTTATTGGAGGATAAAATGTCGGTGAAGGAAGTCGCTTCTATGGTCGGTTACAATAGCATTCCCACTTTCAGTACAACTTTTTATAAGACACTAGGATTGAGGCCATCAGAATATGTGAAAATGAAAGGGGTTTTAGGTTTAGATGCTATGCTGGCATAATAAGATACGCAATTGGCCGGAAAGGATACCTTTTGGCTGATTAATGCGGATAAATTTGTGTTCTAAACCAAATGTATGTACGCAGATAGAATACTGAGGGAGGAATTAATTTCCAGAATAATGACCTCAGAACAAGCCGCACAGCTCTTTAAAGACAAAATGGTGGTGGCTTCCAGTGGATTCACCAAGGCAGGGGATAGTAAAGCTGTGTTGGCTGCAGTTGCAGAACGCGCAAAAAAAGAACCGCTAAAGATCACACTCATGACAGGTGCTTCTTTAGGTCATGGCACCGATGGTGTTTTAGCCGAATCGGATGCCCTTTCTTTACGTCTTCCTTTTCAGGTAGACCCAGTTTTGAGAAAGGCAATTAACAAAGCAGAAGTCCTGTTTATTGATCAGCATTTAGGCGAAACTGTCACACTTCTGAAATCAAATCATTTTCCTAAAATAGATATAGCAGTGTTGGAAGCTACGCTGATTGAAGCAGATGGAAGTATCATACCTACCACATCTGTAGGGAATTCAGCGTCGTTTGCTGCATTGGCAGATCAGGTGATTATCGAAGTAAATACAGCGATTCCTTTTTCCATTTGCGGCTTGCATGATATCTTCTCGGCAGGAGAATACCCCAACCGTTCTGAGATTCCAATTGTAGCTGGAGCAGATCGTATAGGGCGCAGTTCCATTTACATCGATCCTAAAAAGATCATAGGGGTGGTGCTCACCAATAAAACGGATAGTCCGGCAGAAATTGCTCCGCCGGATGAGTCTACTACAGCCATCGCCAGACATCTGGTGAACTTCTTTTCAGAAGAAGTAAAAAAGGGTCATTTGTCTAAATCTTTACTTCCATTACAGGCAGGTATTGGTAAGGTAGCCAATGCAGTTCTTCATGGATTTATGGATGGAGAATTTGAAAACCTGACCATGTATTCAGAAGTTTTGCAAGACAGTACCTTTGATCTATTGGACTCAGGTAAAATGACTTTTGCCTCTGGCTCCTCGATCACGGTTTCGGAAGCATACTATCAAAAGATATTTAATAATTTCGAATCTTATAAAGACAAGATTATCTTACGTCCACAAGAGATTAGCAATGCAGGAGAGGTGATTCGTCGTCTTGGGGTCATTGCCATCAATACCGGTTTGGAATGCGACATCTATGGTAATGTAAATTCTACCCATGTAGCAGGAACAGATATGATGAATGGAATAGGTGGATCTGGCGATTTCGCCCGTAACGCTTATATGAGCGTTTTTGTAACGCAATCTGCTGCAAAATCCAATACCATTTCACGGATTGTTCCTATGGTTTCCCATGTTGACCATACGGAGCATGATGTGGATGTGATTGTAACCGAGCAGGGTTTAGCTGATCTGCGAGGTTTAGCACCGAGACAGCGTGCTAAAGTGATCATTGAAAATTGTGCGCATCCGGATTACAGGGAAGAGCTGCTGGATTACTTCGAAAGGGCTTGCGTTCGTGGCGGACAAACACCTCATCTTTTAGAAGAAGCATTTTCCTGGTATAGCCGTTTGCGGGAAATGGGTACGATGAAGAAGTTTGCAGATTAAAGATCTGCAAACTCCCATGCGCTTTGGTAAGCCTCAACCTCTTCGGCATAGCTGATAAAATCAGCATAAAACGGAAGGCGCGATAGGGTGGCACTATCACCAACCACCACGAGTTTCTTTCTGGCGCGCGTCATGGCAACATTCATTCTTCGGATGTCCGATAGAAAACCAATACTGCCTTCATTATTGCTCCTGGTCATGCTGATATACACCATGTCGCGTTCCTGTCCCTGGAAACTGTCAATTGTGTTCACTGAAATTTTATCGGCATAAACCATCAGTTCCGGCGAATGTAACATCAATTCTTTCATGAGTAAGACCTGCTGCTTATAAGGAGAGATCAGGGCGATGCTTGGAAAATCTGCTGCTGTATAATGGTTTTCAAGTCTGATCACGAGTTGTGTAAGATGCTTAAACAGGAATGCCGCTTCTTCCGGGTTAGTGGTGCTGCTGCCTTCGGATTTCTCTTCAAAGCCACAGCCTGCAGTATCCAGGAAGGATAGCGCTGGCTCTTCAAAAAATAAGACCTGTTCCGCAACAGTATCATGGGCTATCAATTTGTTGCCATAAAATACCTTTGAAGAATAACTCATGATGGCCTTATTCATCCGGTATTGCTCTTCCAGAAGGGTTACAGCTTCCGGATGTATCATCGTAGTTTTCTCTAGCAGGGTGGTACTCAAACCATTTTTTGCAGCCTCATTCGATTTTATCGTGGGTGAAAGCTGACAATGGTCTCCGGCAAAGATGACTTTCTTTGCTTTGAGGATAGGAATCCAGCAGGCAGGCTCCAGGGCTTGTCCGGCTTCATCAATCACCACAGTATGGAATTTTAAGCCCCGGATCGTATAATGATTCGCGCCTACCAGGGTAGCAGTCACCACTTGTGCTTTACTCAGCAGATCGTCGATCATGTATTGCTCGGTATTGCCTACTTCCTTCATGATTTTATGTGCTTCATCAAACAGTGCTTTACGCTGTTCCTTTTCCGCACGTCCGAAATTTCGCTTGTACTTATGGGCCATGTTTTTATATTCATTAGCCTGTTTCTTTAAGGCGCGAATTTGTTTCATATGCTCATGTTCAGCCAGTTTGCCATCGAGTGTTAAAGACAAGAGTCTCTCTGAAACTCTGGCGGGATTTCCAACACGTAAAACATTCAGGCCTTCTTCATCCAGCTTTTCTGTGAGCAGGTCTACCGCAGTATTACTAGGAGCTACCACAAGAATTTGTTGGTGATCCTGCTTGATCAGGGCTTTGATGGCCTGTACCAGGGTCGTTGTCTTTCCTGTTCCCGGAGGTCCATGAACTATGGCCAGTTCCTGGGCAGAAAGGATTTGATCAACTGCCTGTTGTTGCAGGGGGGTTAACCCTGGAATTTTATAGTGAGGCTGTTCAGTAGAGAAGGTTGGGCTCGCCTCAGCGGTTAAGATCTTAACCAGGCGGTTATCTTCGGACTTTTCTAATGATGCAGCAGCTTGTTTCAGCGCCTGTTGCATTTCATCGTAACTGTTGTTGTCGAACAACACATCAATACCGAGCTTACCGTCACGTGTCCAATCCGGCAGTTCATCCGTCTTTAGGGTGATCTTCAGGCGGTTTCCACTTTGATGGGTAATGGTGCCCTCTATACGATCTTTAGGATCATGATTCGAAAATAAAACGGCTGATGCACCAAAGCGAAGTTGGTGTACAATGTCTTGATGTGTAGTGCGTTCAGCTTCTACAGTTAAATAATCACCTCTGCTCATTTCTGAGCCTCTGATGGCTATAGGGTACCAGGTTAATCCGTTTGCTCTACGGGTAGCTACAGAAGAAGATTCTGTTAATTGTAGGTAAGACCTTAAGTCTTCTTCGCGTTCAATCTTTAATAACTCAAGGAGTTTTTTGAAATATTCCAACAGGTATGGGGCTTATGCTAATTGTTTTTCCATAATATAATCTTCCATCAGGAAACCATCGCCAATATCGATATTCTCTTCTCCGACTTGTTCAAAGCCTATATTTTTGTAGAATTGAAAAGCAGAATTGTCGCGGTTTACGTTCAAAGAAAGCACATTGTTTTGGTTGTCTTTGGCAATTTCAGAAATGGTTTTCATCAGTAATTTGCCAACACCCTTGCCCTGTGCTTCTGGAAGTAAATAGATCTTGTGAATTTTTGTTTTTGCCTGAGCCTTGTAATCCAGTTCATAGGAGGCGTAGCCCAGGTCCATTATCTCGTCCTTTACCAACAAAAATCGATGACCTTTTTCTGCTACCTGTTCAGTTAATGCAGCAGTGCTATACATCATTTCCAGCATATAGCTGATTTGTTGTGGAGACAATATTTCGCCAAATGTGGCAGGCCATGTTTTGTTGGCGATCTTTTGGATCACCGGAAAATCATTTGATGTGGCGGTATAAATGTTAAGCATAGGTCTTAATCAGTAGTTCTTTTGAAGAATGCCGAGCGTTAAAAATTAACGAAATCTCCTAAATATATTTAGAAAGAATTATCTTAACAACTAATCCCATAAAAATGATAGAAGGTTAACAATATGTCCGGACCATCCGACTTAAAAATTGATACCTTTATTGTTTTAAAAGAAAATACTATGAATACTGAAAAAGCCATTTTAGCAGGCGGTTGCTTTTGGGGAGTAGAAGAGCTCATCCGTCATCAACCAGGCGTAATCTCAACAGTAGTTGGATACACCGGAGGGGATGTTCCTCATGCTACTTACCGGAACCACGGAACTCATGCAGAAGGAATTGAGATTGTATTTGATCCTTCCATTATATCTTACCGTAGACTTTTAGAGTATTTCTTTCAGATTCACGACCCAACTACAAAAAACAGACAAGGAAATGATATCGGGAGCTCTTATCGTTCCGCCATCTTCTTTTTAGATGAAGTACAACAATCAACCGCACAGACTTTAATCGCAGAATTAGAAGCTTCGGGTAAATGGCCTGGTAAATTTGTCACTGAAGTGGTTCCTGCAATGGATTTTTGGAATGCAGAAGAGGATCATCAGAATTATTTACAAAAGGTACCTTATGGCTATACCTGCCATTATGAGCGACCGGACTGGAAGTTAAGTTAGTGAACACAAGATAAGAACAACATATTGGTTGGACCATTGGTTCAACCATTTTTTTTGCCTGTTGGCGAAGGATTACATCCTTGAAAAAGGACTATATCATTTGATCAGAGGGAGCCTCAAATAAAGCTTGTAATGTTTTGCTAAGCGCAGGCTGACTAATATCCTCCAATGTATATTGATCAAGATACTCATACAGCGCATTTTGTGCACCATTTAATATCCCTTTTAAACCGCAATCTCCGGCAAGGATGCACCGCGGATTTTCACAATTGATTAACTCTTCATCTTGTTCCAATAGTCGGACTAATTTCCCGATTTTGTAGGTTCCCGCAGAATTAAACAATCGTAACCCGCCGCCTCTGCCTCTTTGAGCATCTAAAACCTCATTATTAGAAAGAAACTGAACCACTTTAACCAGGTGATTTCTCGAGATTCCGAACTGGTCAGCCAGCTCTGTAATGGTCGTTGCTGGCAAATGTGCTGGCTTCCGGCTCATGTACATCAGGATTCTCAATCCATAATCGGTAAATTGGTTCAGTTTCATATGTTGATTAATTCAATTGAATTGTTTGTGGACCAAATTCTTCAAAGAATAGCTTTTTACGATCCACACCTAAAGCAGACAAATCGTTTATCGCTTTCTCAATAAATGGTTTGGGTCCACAAAGATAGTATTCTGCTTCCGGTATCAGGAGCATTTCAGTTATTTCAGCAACATTCATACGTCCCGAACGACTATCTTTTGACAATACATTGTCTTTTGTAGAGCTTTCTATATTTTCATAGAATACCACATGTTCAAACCAATCGTGTTCCATTTGCCATGCGTTGATCTGCTCACGGAAGGCATGTACATTTTCCGAGCGACAAGCATGTGCCCATTTCACCTGACGTTGCTGATCTGATTTAGTTAGAAAGTCAAGGATGGAGATGAATGGAGTTTGACCTACACCTGCACTTAAAAGAACCAAAGGAGTGCTGTGTTCGGTGCTTAATACGAAGTCTCCAGCCGGAGTCGTGGCTTCAATTACAGCGCCTTCTTCAAGCTGAGCATGTAGTAAATTAGAAACAGTTCCAGCTTCTTTTTCCTCATTTCCTTGTTCTTTTTTCACTGAAATGCGGTAATATGCAGCATCCGGTGCAGAAGAGATGCTGTATTGGCGCGGTTGATAAATGCCTACAGCCGGAACAAATACTTTAATGCTTAAATATTGACCTGGCTGGTGTTGAACCACTTCAAGCCCATCTTCAGGCCTTAAGTAAAACGAAGTAATCTCCTCAGATTCGGGTACTTTCTTATCAATAATGAATTTTCTCCAACCTGTCCAGGCACCAGGAACTGAAGCCTTTTCTAAATAGATTGATTTTTCAAGATTGATCATCAAGTCGGCAAGTTGCCCATAAGCTTTAGCCCATGCAGCTATCAGATCGGCGGTAGCTGCATCGCCAAGTACTTCTCCAATAGAAGCCAGCAAATGCGCACCTACAATGTCATACTGTTCTGCAGTGATCTGTAAACTGGTATGTTTATCGCCAATTCTCTGAAGTACGGGTAGGAGTACCCCCGGATTTTCTATGTTTTCAGCATATGCAAGAACAGCAAGTGCCAAGGCAGTTTGTTGTGTCCCATTTTGTTGATTTCCCATGTTAAAAGTATTTCTCAATTCTGGGTTATACTGGAACATTCTCTTATAAAAATGCTGAGTTAATAATAAACCATGTTCTCTTAAAATTGGTACTGTGGCCTTGATCAGACCTATTTCTGTTGTGCTAAGCATAGTGATATTTTAAAGTTGCATCAAAAATACAACTTTAAAACCGGACTCCTAATTTTACAAGAATTTTCTCAGGATATTACATTGAGCAGATAATAGGAGGGGCGAAATATTTTGTCGCAAATGCCCCCTTTTATTGTCTGATGAAACCAGCACCGACACCAGACGGAATGTTTAAATTTGGATGATAGAATTAACCGAATACATTTAGGTTTTGCAAAAAAGCAGGACCACGAACCTTAAAACCCTAACAATGGCAACTATTAATCCTTATTTAAATTTCCTTGGAAATACAGAAGAAGCATTCAATTTTTATAAATCTGTTTTTGGCGGCGAGTTTGCAATCATACAACGATTTAAAGACACACCGCATGGAGACAATATGTCTGCAGATGACAAAGAAAAGATCATGCACATTTCCTATCCGATTGGTAACGGAAACGTACTGATGGGTACAGACGTATTGCCTGCTATGGGGCAGAAGCTCAATATTGGGGATAACTTCTCGATTAGCATCAATGCAGACAGCGAAGAAGAAGCTGATCGTCTATTCGCCGGTCTTTCCCCGGGAGCAAACGTGGTGATGCCCCTGGAAAAAGCATTCTGGGGTGCTTATTTTGGAATGTTGACAGATAAATTTGGTATCCAATGGATGGTCAACTTTGATTACCAGCAGAAATAATCAGCCAATAATGGAGCTTGATGGACAATGTTGACATTGTAAATCAAGTTTGCGCCCAGGCAATGGGAAAGAAAAGCGTGCCTTTCAGGAGAAAGACACGCTTTTCTTTTTAGATCAGGCCTGATATTGGCCAGACTAAGTGAATTGCTTAATTTAGGCTTTTGAATTATAGCAAATATACGCATGAGTAGATTGAAATTAGGCTGGATAGGTCTTGGAAATATGGGAACGCCAATGGTAAAAAACTTACTAAAGGCAGGATTTGAAGTGGTTGTTTTCAACCGTACGAAACAAAAAGAAGAAGAATTGATAGCCCAGGGTGCTATAAGCGCAGAAAACCCAAAGGCATTACTGGAAAGTTGTGATGTGGTGTTTACCATGTTAGCCGATGATCAGGCTGTTAAAGCTGTTTTTGAAGGCGAGTATGGGCTATTGACTAATGGAGCATCCGGTAAAATGATCATTGATATGAGTACTGTTTCACCAGATACGTCCAGGTATTTATCTGAAGCCTGCCAGCATAAAGGTATTGATTTTCTGGAAGCACCAGTCTCGGGCAGTGTAAAGCCTGCACAAGATGGTACTTTGATTATCCTTGTTGGAGGAACTGCTGCCGCATATGAGAAAGCAAAACCCGCTTTTGAAGCGTTAGGGAAACTATCCCTTCATGTTGGAGGAGCTGGGGTAGGTAGTTCTGCCAAGCTGGCGATCAATTACCTGTTGGGACTCAATCTACAGGGATTGGCGGAAACCGTACTTTTCGCGGAAAAGAATGGGGTAAGTAAAACAGATATGTTGACCATTATTAACGAAGGTGCCTGTGGTAATGGCATTACAAAACTGAAAACACCGGCCATATTAAATGAAGAATATCCTGCTGCTTTCGCACTGAAACATCTGGTTAAAGACCTCCGTTTGGCTAAGGAAGCCGGTTTACAGGCACCATTAATTGATCCTTTATTTAATAGTTTTCAAAAGGCACAAGAGGAAGGTCTGGGAGAAGAAGATGTCATGGCAGTGATCAAATCACTGGCTAAAAAATAAATGAAGGAATTAGCTTTTGCACAAGTCCAGCTACAGGAATGTCATCAGATCTGGAATCTGCAGGCGGATGGTGATGCTTTTGCCAGTAATTCCGGTCTGTTACAGCCGGTAATTTATGAAGGTATCCCCGCGATGCTTAAAATTATGATTGCTGACGAAGAACGTCGTGCAGCCAAACTGATGGTACATTATGCTGGAAACGCTGCAGTTAAGGTATTGCAACATCAACCAGCGGCTTTATTGATGGAAAGAGCGAAAGGAAGAGGTTCACTGGCAGAGATGGCCAGATGTGTTTCGGATAAGACAGGAGATGATCAGGCGAGTAGGATCATCTGTGCGGTTGCCGCTAAATTACATCAGACAATAGTTTTACCAACATTGCAGCTCATTCCTTTATCAGCATGGTTCAAGTCCTTGTTTTTTGCCGCTGAGCAATTAGGAGGGGTTTTTGTAAGCTGTGCGGAAACGGCCAGGCTATTGTTAAATAAGCCCATGGATGAAGTCGTCCTGCATGGAGATCTTCATCATGGAAATGTGCTGGATGCAGAAGAACGTGGTTGGCTGGCTATCGATCCTAAAGCGCTATATGGAGAACGTGGTTTTGATTTTGCCAATCTCTTTTGTAATCCGGACAGCGGGATGGCCATTCAGCCGGGTCGATTATCCAGGCAATTGAATGTAGTGGCTGCTGCCGCAAATCTGGACCCTAAACGACTACTTCAATGGGTGCTTGCCTGGGCGGGGCTTTCTACGGCATGGATGCTGGAAGATGGCAAGTCAATAGCTGAAAAACTACAATTCATTTCTATTGCTTTGTCGGAATTGGATCGTTATTAAAAAACAGCAGCCTCGATAAAAGCAAACAGCACTTAAATAAAAAAGGAAGGAAACCAGAGTTTCCTTCCTTTTTTATATTATTCGGCCAGATTAGTTTTTAGGCTGTACTCTACCTGATTTTCTATCCTGAGCTCTACCAATCACATATCCTGTACCTGCACCAACAACACCACCGATGATTGCACCTCTGGCATTGTTTTTATCCACCAGGATACCGCCAATCGCTCCGGCGCCAGCGCCAATTGCTGCACCTTTTGCCGCCTGACTCCAGCCTTTTTTCTTAGCAGGAGTAGCTACTGTATTTGATGAGGAAGCAGAAGATGCTCTTCTTTCTGCAGCCTCATTACGCTCTGCTAAAAGAAGGGTTCTTTTTTCTTCCTGTATACGTGCAGTTTTAATTTCTTCTTCTTTTACTTTAGCAATTCTCTCTTTTTCCAAAGCATCCGCTCTTTTGAAACTATCCAATTTCAGGCTATCTTTTATAGCAACAATCGCTTGTTGTTTGATCATTGCTTCTTCTTTTGCGTTATTTGAACATGCAGATAATAAAATCGCTAATGCTGCTACTGAAAATATCTTTTTCATAATTTTGAATGTTGTTTACTACTGTACACCTGTAAAAATGATGCCAAACTCTTGATTTAGCGGAGAAATCTAAATAAAAAGTAACTAAAATGTTGCAAAGTATTACCGCGTTTAAAAAGTATTCGGTTTATAAATCATTGATTTTCAAAGGAGAATTACACGCTTAAAAAAAAGTATTTTTGTTAAACAATTTCCTTAATAATGATGTTTCCGGCCTCGCTAAAACAGACCTGTTTTTAGGTCTAGCCACACTGAAAACGTCATTTAATCTTAGATTATTACCTTTTAAACCCAAAGAAGGACCGGAAGCATACCCCAGTAAAGGAGTACCATCATCCATTGCAGGGAGAAAATATAGGCCATCATTTCAATACCAATGGATTGGTCAGTCTGTTTTTTTTTGATTGTGCCCCATACTCCGAATAATAAGGATAAAGGAAGCATTATGGTCAGGACCGCTAAAACTACACTAGCCAAGGTGGGGTCTCCCATGCTCGTAAAATGTTGCATCAAAAAGAATGGAATCGGAAGTAAAAGAGCCAGAATGCAAATTGAAGGCATGGCAATGGGCTGTTGTAAAAACGCTTTTCTATTGCTTATCCATTTGATCAATCCTGAAACCAGCAGATAGAGCAAGCCCAGCAAACCAAGAATCAAACTCATCAACATCGTCCATAAATAAAATGAACTGATTTTCTTATATGTTTTAAAACCGTCAGTAATCAATCGGTTTTGTTCCCCATCAGTAAAGAAAACATGAGAATCAGCGAGCTTATCTGAAGCTCTAAACAAATGATGGCTTGTTGGTTTCAAAATTTTGGGATCCTTTTGCGATTGATGGAATACCAGATGATCCTTCCCAGGAATAAGGGTAACAAAGCCACTTATAAAATCAAGATAGGCCATGAATTTAAACTGATGGCCCAATTCCACATAATTTCCTATCCAATGTTGAATGTCTACTGGCATACTTCCAACAGGAACAGCTTCTTGCTTTTTAAGGTTTAAATGTTGGATTAAGATCTTATTGAATACCTCATAATTCGCAGTTTCACTATCCATATTATGAGTAATAAAGAAAGCTTTCTTTTCTTTTGGAAAGAGGTACATCATCGCATGGTAACCTACCGTATTCCCTGAATGTGCCAGTCCAACAACCTGATGCCGATCTCTCTTCATCAATCCAGCTGCATAACCCATATCCAAACCATGCAGTTTGGCTTCTGTATCGGCACCTGGATTTCCCATACCGGCCAATAGTTCCTTATCAATAAAAGAATATCCACGCAGTTGACCAATACCCATTAAAAACCGCATGAAAATCCCCATATCATAAGCAGTTGTGGTAAACTGACCGGCAGGACGGAGATACATAGGAACCGCAGCTTGTGTTTTCATTTCCTCCAGATGTCCCATCGCCAATCGCGGCTCAGGATAATTGCCTTTCTGATTCACAAAACTGAAAGTACTTTCCTTCATACCAAGAGGCTGCAAAAGATAAGTATCCAGGTAATCTTCATAGCGCTGCCTGGTTACCGCCTCTATGACCATCCCCAATAGGGTATAACCCATATTTGAATAGGAGAAACGACTTCCCGGCCGACTATATATCTGTAAAACGGAAGGTTCCCTGCTGAAACTTTCAGCCAATGGGGTATTTGGAGTCACTTGCTTAGAAAACATCTGCCATATACGTAGGTTTTCCAATCCGGCGGTATGGTCTAACAAATGCTTAATGGTGACTTTTTCTTGTGCTGACCAGGGATTTTGAAAATGAATATTCGGTAAAATCTCTTCAACCGGACTCTCCAGACTGATTTTATTCATCGTTACCAGTCTTAAAATTCCAGTCGCAAGGAGTGTTTTGGTAATGGAACCGACCTGAACTTTGTCGGAGCTAGTCAATGTCTGTTTCGTATAAGCGTTTTTTATTCCGCTCGCATCTGTCCAAATCTGCCCAATGGAATCTACTGTAGACCAGGCTGCTCCGGCTAATTTTTCATTAGCCAGTGCAGCACTGATATTTTGATGTAATGTTTTTTTTGAATTTTGAGCGTTACTGGATAAGCTAAAAAGGCACAATAATAGGCTTAGTGCGGATATTTTGATCATATTTTGCAAAGCTATCCATATTTATTTAAACAAAAACGCATCTCTTATTTATAGCCCTTCCAATTGTTGGATGATGCTTATGAATAATTGTTACAAAAACTGGATGTTTTCGAGCAGCGCCCCTTGCTATTGTTTATATATTCTTGCTTCTTCTAAATCCAGACTGCTTTCCAGGTCACGAATAACCTCATCATCATATTGTTTGGTGGATCTTAATTTATTCAATTCTTTTCTTCTCAATCTGATCAGATCCAGCATGACTTTGCCGTACAACTTTCTTACAGAAGCGACCTGTTCTCTTTGCTCCGTTAAAGATTGTTCTGTAGCATTGATGCTGCGTTCCAATTGTTCTTTAATTCTTGCAATGGTTTCAAATTCTCTCATTTCCTGATTGTACTTGTTGTTCAGGAAGGTCACAGATTCTTTGGCCAGTTGTAACCTGATGGCTTCTTTTTGCTGCTCAAAAGGAACATGATCATCCGTTTCTTCTACTTTCAATAACCGGAGAAAAATGGGAAGGGTAAGGCCCTGAAATACCAGGGTTACTAAAATCACAATGAAGGTGATGAACAGGATCAGATTTCGATGTGGAAAAGCCTCACCATTGTCTAAGGTTAAAGGGATGGCCAATGCCGAAGCCAGGGAAACTACACCACGCATACCCGCCCAACCAATGATGAATGGCAGTTTAAAACCTGGACTTTTCTCTGATTTCCTTATTTTTGGACTCAGGAATCTTGGGAGATAACTCACTACATAGACTAAAATGATTCTGGCAATGATCACGATCGCAGAAATAATCAATCCGTAATGAATGGCTTCCTTAATCGAATAACCATCTAATGCGGCAACGATGACTGGTAATTCGAGACCTATCAGGATGAACACAAAACCGTTCAAAAGAAAACCTACCGTAGCCCAAACCTCCTTGGTTTGAATCCTGGTATGGTAGTTTAAGAAATCATTAGAACGGAAGGAGAGAAATAAACCACCGCTCACTACAGCCAGAACACCCGACCAGTGGAATTCCTCTGCCACGATATACATCAGATAAGGCGCGATTAAAGTAATAGGAGTAGTGATACTGGATGATTTTGCCCAATACCTCAATACCAGGTACAACACATGGGCAATGGCTAAACCAACAAATACACCCATCACTGCCAGCACTAAAAAGTCTGTAGCAGCTTTTTGGAAAACAAACTGACCAGTCAGGATAGAAGCCAGGGCAAACCTGAACACGGTTAGGGAAGCTGCATCATTGACCAGACTCTCACCCTCCAGCATGGTTAAACCTCTTTTAGGCATATTCACACCCTTTAATACTGAAGTAGCGGCTACGGCATCAGGAGGAGAGATGATCCCACCCAATAAGAAACCTAAAGCCAGTGTAAAACCCGGAATGATACTCACTGAAAAATATGCAATGGCAAGAGAGGTGATCAACACCAGACCGAATCCCAACAACATTATGGACCTTTTCCATTTCCAAAAGTCGTTCCAGGAAGTGTACCAGGCCGCTTCAAATAACAATGGGGGTAAAAAAATCAGAAATACGATGTCAGGATTGATGCTGATTGCAGGAACTCCAGGGATAAAACTGATGCCCAGTCCACCAATCACCAGAAATATAGGGTAGGAAATTTTCCAACGTTGACTCAACAAATAAAGGAGTGCCATTGCAAAAAACAAGGCAAGGATCAGCAGTAAATTGGCGTGTATCATGGACAAAAATATAAAAATATCACTTTCTTTCGCCAACTTGTTGCCTCCACATAGCGTAATATAATCCTTTTTGCTCCAGTAATTCGGCATGGGAACCGGATTCAGAGAGTTGTCCTTTCTCTAAAACATAGATCACATCGGCATGCATGATGGTCGACAACCGATGGGCAATCACTACTGTAATTCGTTCTCTGCTCAACGAAAGATCACGTATGGTGGTCGTAATTTCTTCCTCCGTTAAAGAATCCAGCGCTGAAGTTGCTTCGTCGAAAATCAGTAGTCTTGGATTTCTCAGTAAGGCTCTGGCAATGGAAATTCTTTGTTTTTCACCTCCCGATAGTTTCAATCCGCCTTCTCCCAATAAAGTATCCATTCCTTTTTGCGATTTTGCAAGAAGGTTGCTACAGGAAGCTTTATCCAATGCCTGCAGCAATTCTTCATCTGTAGCATCTCCTTTGACAAACAAAAGATTTTCTTTGATTGTCCCTGCAAAAAGTTGGGTATCCTGTGTGACAAAACCGATTTGTCGACGAAGTTCATTGTAGCGGATCTCCGTAGAAGGGATGTTGTTGAATAAAATGCTGCCAGAAACCGGTCGGTATAAGCCCACCAGAAGTTTTACCAATGTCGATTTTCCAGAACCTGAAGGGCCAACAAATGCAATCGTCTCAGCGGTGTTGACATGGAAAGAGATACCATCAATGGCATTACTTTGTGCCGTTTTATGACGAAAAACCACTTGATCAAATGAAAGGTTTTGCAAAGGGCCAGTCTGTTGCGGGGAATCCGGTTTCCGTTCTACCGGCTTATGCATCAATTGATCAAAACTATGTACAGAAGCTTCCACTTCCCGATAACTGAGGATGATGTTTCCAAGATCTTGTAATGGGCCAAAAATAGAGGTAGAGATGAATTGCATGGTAATCAGCTCCCCGGTGCTTAATTTATTCCTGAAGATTAACCAGAGTAAAATGAATAAAATAGACTGTTTGAGGACATTGAGCGTGGTTCCCTGAAGGAAAGAAAGCGTCCGAACCCTTCGGGTTTTCGTCATCTCCAGATCGTAGATCTTTTTGGTTTGTAATTTTAAACGACGAATCTCCGGGAAAGTAAGTCCCAGACTTTTCACCAGCTCGATATTTCTAAGCGACTCCGTAATGACTCCTGCCATTTTATTGGTTTCCCGATTGATGGAGCGCTGTACCATTTTTATTTTTTTACTCAATAACCCTGTTAAAGAACCCAACACCAAAATACCAATTACAAATACCGGTACCAGCATCCAGTTTTTTGTAATAGAATACCATATGAGAAAACCCATACCCACAAATGAAGAAAATAGAATATTGATGAAGGCATTCACAAAACGCTCCGTGTCTGTTTTCACCTTTTGTAGAATCGACAAAGTTTCTCCACTATGACTTTCCTCGAATTCCTGAAAAGAGAGGCGCAAAGTCTGACGGATGCCATCATTGAAAATCTGCATTCCAAATTGCTGGACTGCCAGACGGGTATAATACTCCTGAAAAGCTTTGGCAACTCTTGCCGCAATAGCGATCCCGATGGCAACCCCCAGCCAGTACAACACCCCATTTACCAATTCTTGCTGACTTTTATTACCCGGATTACTAGCATATTCATCGATAATCTTTCCAAAAATAATCGGATCTGTAAGACTGAGGAGCTGAGCTATACCGGCAAGCAAAAGCGCCAGAAGCACCCACCATTTTTGTACTTTAAAGTATTTCCAAAGGATCGGCATAGAAAGTAGGTTATGGTATTGCTCAAAATACTAAAAATAAAGCAGTTTTATCATCTGTAGGTCAGCTTTTTGATATCTTTGTATATAGAATAATCCTTTTTAGTGTTCAGGAGTCAAATAATAAAAATTGAGAAGATATGAAAAGTTTATGGTATAAATCGTTCGTCCTAGCAGCTACCGTTTTGTTAACAAGCGGAATCACTGCAACAGATGTTCTTGCCCAAAGAGGACAAAGACCATCTGGTGGTGCAGGCGGTGCTGCCAGACCATCAGTAAGCAGGCCTTCAACAGGTGGAAGCAGACCTTCATTTGATAGGCCTTCGACCAGCAGACCATCTATAGGTGCGCCTTCTACAGGAAGCAGACCCGACAGGCCATCTATTGCTGACAGACCATCGTCAAGTCAGAGACCTTCTGTTGGAAGCAGACCGGATTATAATTACAGACCTAACAGACCTGGGGGAGATTATCGTCCGGGTAACAATTACAGGCCAAATTACAGACCTGGATATAGGCCACATTATAGACCATATTACAGACCTCATTATGGTTATTATAACTATTACAGGCCCTTTATTGGTTTAAGCTTTAATGTATTGCCTTATGGATATTATCCATTCTACTTTGGTTCTGACCGTTTTTATTTCTCTGATGGATTGTTTTATAAACAATACGACAATGAATATAAAGTGGTAGTACCTCCAGTAGGTGCAGAAGTGCCTACACTTCCTGGTGATGCAAAAGAAGTGGTGATCAATGGAGATACCTATTATGAAAGTAAAGGGGTATACTATTCAGTCACTAAAAATGCGGATGGAAAACAGGTCTATGTAGTGGCAGGTAAAAATGGAGTATTGAATACTGATGGAAAAACTGTCTATGTGAACCCTGTAGTTCAAATGGGTGATGTAGTGGATCAACTTCCAGAAGATTCCAGAGAAATACTGATCAAAGGATCTACTTATTATGTGAGTCCGGATGGTGTCTATTATGAAAAAATGGTAGATGGCACTAAGATTACCTATAAAGTAATCGGGCTTGATAATGAGCCCCTGGAAATCGAGTAATCACATTTAAATTCATGATCAGATAAAAAGAAAACCTTTTGATAACCTCAAAAGGTTTTCTTTTTTATTTTATCTTTTTTTGGCTCAATTTCTGTCACTTAATTTTCATTCTCTGATTAGAGCACTTTCGATCCTCTGGCGCCATTTTAATTATGAATATTAGCACCTTTAACGCATTTAAAAGCCGTAATTATAGATTGTACTTTACAGGACAGTCTGTTTCTCTGATCGGAACATGGATGCAAAAGACTGCAGTAAGCTGGGTGATATATGAGAAGACTCATTCTAATTTTATGCTGGGACTCACACTTTTCGCCAGCTTATTTCCCTCTTTTGTATTCTCCTTTATTGGAGGTGTGGCTGCCGATCGCTATAATCGATACAAATTACTCCTATTAACGCAGGTTGCCTCCATGATTCAGGCAGTTCTGCTTACTTTACTGATCTTCTTTAAAGACTATTCGGTCTGGGAGATCATTGCTTTGTCTGCATTATTGGGGCTGATTAACGCATTCGACGTACCCGCCAGACAATCATTGGTCTATGAAATGGTAGAAGATAAGTCGGATTTGCCCAATGCCCTTGCCCTAAATTCCTCTATGGTGAACCTTTCCAGATTAATCGGGCCGGGGATTGCTGGTATAGCACTGGAAAAATTCGGCGAAGACATCTGTTTTGGGATGAATGCCCTGAGCTTTATTGCAGTGATTGGTTCTTTATTGATGATGCGATTGCCGAAATTCAAGGTGGTTCCACATACCAAGAATATATTTGGAGAACTCAAAGAAGGCTTCCAATATATCAAAAGAACTCCCTCCATTTCTTTTGTACTGATCATGCTCGCTTTGATCAGTTTACTGGTTCTGCCGTTTAGCACCTTAATTCCCGTATATGCAAAAGACATCTTTAAAGGTACAGCATCCACTTTCGGAGTCATTGATAGCGTCATCGGTCTGGGTGCTTTCTGCGGGGCGATATTCCTGGCTTCTCTAAAACCTGGAAGAGACCTCAGAAAAATCCTGGCAATCAATACGCTGATTTTTGGCGCAGGACTGATTTTATTCTCTCATACCACGTATTATCCCATCGCCCTGGTTTTTGCGACAATCTCCGGTTTTGGGATGATGTCGCAGATTACCATCAGCAATACCCTCATCCAAACCACAGTAGATCCGGCTATGCGGGGCAGGGTGATTAGTTTTTATGCCATGGCCTTCTTTGGGATGCAACCATTAGGCGGTCTGCTGGTGGGCTATCTATCTCAATTGATTGGTACTCCGGATACGGTGATGATACAAGGATTGATCACCATATCGATCGGGATACTGCTTTTGCGTTTTCTCAGAAAAGCGAAAGAAAGAAAAGCATCTTCTTAGATCAGATGGTAACCACGATTTGTTCTTTTCCCTTTGGAAATCCCTTATTCCAGCGATTTTCTCAGGATATCAATTAAATTACGTTCAATATTGAACATTAATGATCGAAAACACAAAGTTTATGAAATTCAGTACTTAAATTGTGACTGCTAAACCAACCATGATCCCATTGCTATGAAACACCTGTTTTCTGTTCTTTGTCTTTCAGTCAGCACAATTTTGCCATTGTCTGCTCAACAAACCCAAAAACCGGTCTTGTACGGACGAAACTGGATGGCAATTACAGGGAAACCTTTAGCCGCTACCGCTGGTGCGATGACTTTCCAAAAAGGAGGGAATGCTGTTGACGCCGCATGTGCGATGCTGGCCGCTACTTGTACTATGTGGGATACCCTCAGTTGGGGTGGAGAAACGCAAGCATTAATCTATAATCCTAAAACCAAAAAAGTCATTGCCATCAATGCGATGGGCATGGCGCCTACCGGAGCAACCGTAGATTTCTTTAAAAGTAAGGGCTATAATTTTCCTCCGGAATATGGAGCACTGGCCGCAACTACGCCTGGTACACCCGGTGGTTTAATTTATATGCTGATCAATTATGGAAAACTCAGCCTGAAAGAAGTTCTGGCACCGGCTATGGAAATGGCTGCAGGCTATCCGATCGAAGCTCAGGCTGCAAATAGCATAGAAAGAGGGAAAGCGCTCATCAAGGAATGGCCATATAGCAAAAAGGTTTTTCTAACCCATCCAGGGGAAAAAAGAGAGGCACCTCAGGCAGGAGAGATCTTTGTGCAAAAAGATCTGTTGGCCACTTTGACAAAAATGGTAGAGGCCGAAACCAAAGCGCTTAAACAAGGGAAAAGCAGAAAACAAGCTTTAATGGCGGCTTATGATCGTTTTTATAAAGGAGACATTGCAAAGGAGTTTGTAAGGGGCGCACAGGAGCAGGGCGGATTGATTACCATGGAAGATCTGGCCAAATGGAAACCATTGGCCGAAGAACCACTCAGCACAAATTACAAGGGAATTGAAGTCTACAAATTACAACAATGGACACAAGGACCAGTGATGCTCCAGGCTTTAAATATTCTGGAGAATTTTGACCTGAAAGGAATGGGCTTCAATAGTCCGAAATATATCCATACCCTGTATCAGGCAATGAATCTTTCTTTTGCCGACCGTGATTTCTATTATGGAGATCCTAATACCAAACCTTTGGGGCCAATCAAAGGATTATTGAGTAAGGATTATGCAAAAGAACGTGCTAAACTCATCCAGTTTGATAAAAATAATCCGAACATCGGGCCAGGAAATCCTTATCCTTTTGAAGGTAAAACCAATCCTTACTTAAACCTCCTGCAAAAAAGAGGGTATGAGCTGGATACCAGTCGTCGGAATTTTGCACCAAAACATGACCTTGGGAAACTGAATACTTCTCCTGATGAGCTGTATCAGGAAAGACTATTACTGGGGACCACCTCGATTGAATCTGCAGATAAAGAAGGCTGGGTGGTCTCAGTTACCCCAAGTGGTGGTTGGCTTCCAGCTTGTATTGCTGGCGAGACTGGTATTGGAATGAGCCAGCGGATGCAAAGCTTTGTGCTGGATAGTACCTTGAATCCTTTTAATGTGGTTGCTCCTGGAAAAAGGCCGAGAGTGACTTTGTCGCCAGCCCTGGCTCTAAAAGATGGGAAGCCGTTTTTAGCTTCCGCAGTACAGGGAGGTGATACTCAGGATCAGAACCTATTGCAGTTTTTCTTAAATGTTACTGAGTTTGGAATGAACGTTCAACAGGCTTCCGAGGCGCCAAATATCAATACCAATCAACTTTGGCTATCATTGGGAGGAACGAAGACCGAAGACCGGATGCCTAAGCCGGGACAGATCTTAATCAATAGCAATACACCGGCAGCTACGCGGGAAGCACTTCAAAAGATGGGCTATATCCTGAGCTTTGGCGACAGAACCAGTGGCCCGATTAATGCCATTTATTTTGATTGGAAACATGGTAGCCTCTGGGGTGGATCCAGTAACCATGGTGAAGATTATGGAATTGGCTGGTAAATCCTCCATTTTTAATAGTTCAGTACAAGATTATTGACAACTAGTGTACTATTCAGTCCGCCTTCATATTTTGCCCCGGAAGCGCTAGAAGAGAAGATGATGCTGATGTGGGTGATGGCTTCGTTCTCATTGGCAAACAAGCCATTTACAGGCAGCTGATATCCTGGACTACCCGCAGGCAAAGTACCATAAACTAGTGGAATCGTAATTTTAGTCAGCTCAGTTACCCTTTCCGCAGACCTGAACCAGGCAGTTGCTGCTCTTTTGACTACTTGTCCGTTTCTGTTTTCCAATAGCAAATAAATATCGCAGCTGTCTACCTTATTTAAGGTTTGGCCATTGCCATTTTTATAAGGCGTACCTGGTGCATATTTATAAGTTACCGAGAAACTCTTCGGCCTGGAAGTAAAAGCAATTCCAAATTTCGCAGAATTTAAAGGATTGCTCAGGTCCAGTTTAAATGTCCCGGTAAACAAGGTTCCGGCACCCATACGCTGACCAGTTAATTGAGCTAAAACCCCCAAATCCTTGGTGATCATTTGAGCTGCCAGGTCGCCCGCAGCAATTTCAATAGGCGTGGTATTGGCTGTCGAAAGACTCACCACTCCGTCATTTCCTGTAGCCCATTCTGTATTTGCATCTAAGCCTGGCTGTTTATAATTTTTCCCGCTGGGCGTATACCAATCGTCAAAATTAGAATTGCTGATCTGTGGATTCGCAGATTGTTTACCGACGATGACGGTGTAAACAACCTGACTGCCATCTTCAGCTGTTACAGTATATGGGACAGGTTTACTGAAATCCTGAGCAACTCCAGCAGCTGGACTCAGTTTGGCGTAAGTAGATAAACGAACAGAGTCTGGAAATAATTTTGTCAGATCAGCATTCGCATCTACATTCAGACGGATGATTAAACTGTCCTGATGAATAATAGTACTTCCAGATTCATTGGAAAGGGTAAAATAAAGTATTTTCTTGAAATTTGATTTCCCAAAATAGGTTTCTTTTACGCATCCGGACGACAGGAATACTGCTCCAACAAATACGAAAAGGAGTGATTTATAGTTTAACATATGCTTTTAAAATTTTAGGAGAACCCGTTAAAAATAAGTCGAGAAACCAAAACCGATTTTTAGGATGTTGATTTTAAAGTTCATATCTGTGGTGGTTACCCTTGAATCAGGCATACCAGTAGTTTTCCCTCTTTCAATACTGGTGTTAATCCCAAAAATATCTACAGTAGTCTCAAATGCGAAGTTTTTCACGATAAAGATCATTAATCCCGGCCTTAGTCCAACGCCATATGTATCTTTTGAAGTATAGGTTCTGGTCAGGATTTCATCCACAACGCTTTCCTTTACACTCCGGTCAAACAGCAACTGAATTTCTGTTTGATTGACGATGTAAAATCTGTTTTTACGATCCAAAGGAATGAAGTTCTTGATAAATGGTCGTACCCCATAGTTATTGGAAAAACTTTTATTGCTGGTTAAATTGCCATCTGCGTTTTTAATCAGATTGTTGTCTTTTGATTGGCCATAGGATAAGCCCAGACCCACACCCAGGTTTTTCTTAATGATATAACCACCATCGCCGCGAACAGTCCAGCTGTTTTTCTTTTGATCTATATAATTAACGAAAATACTGTTGTCATTTACCGCATTACGGCTGCTAAGGGAAAAAGTTAGGATATTAAATTTAAGGCCTTTTTCTATCACCAAACCATCCGGTTTTTCTTCCTTTGATTCAGTTTGTTTCATAATGTCCAACCTCGATGGCTGTTCCTGAGCAAAAAGAGTGGAACTATTAAAGCAGAAGAGGACAAATAAAACAAGGGCAGCGCATCCTTGTTGTTTGGATAAGCCTGTATTGGAAGAGTAACTTGATTTACAAAAAGACATTCGTGTAGGTAAAGGATTCATTCATAAGGTTTAGTTCAAAATAAGGTTTTTATTGGATAAATCCAGTATTTGTTACTCCTAACAAAAAAAAACGGCTAAAGTTTTCAGAATAATGGCAGAATGTAATTCATTTCGGGGATGCCAGGTTCAAGGTACATTCTAATCAGGATCTTCCAGAAATTAATGATAATAAACACCTGGTATAGTAAAGGCATAGTAAGGGCTTGGCATGTAGTTGCCATATACCTGAGATGTTATTGCCATGTAGTTGGTATATTCGGGAATATACCAACTACATGGCAACTATATAGCAACAACATACCAAGCCCTTGTTATACCCTTAGTATGACCTTCTTTTGTAGTGAGCAGGAATATTTGAAAGGTTCAATATCTACCAAAAAATACTGTAAAGGGCAATAATGATTCCTGTGACAATCAATGCTCCTGCCGTAAAACCAGCATTGGTCCTGAACATTCCCCGATCCACCTCTAATCCTTTAGGATTGATACCTTTCCGGTTTTCAAATATACTGATGAGCACCATCGCCAGCACACAGATGATGAAAACAAAGCCCATTCTATCCAGAAAAGGGATTTCATAAAGCATACTTCCATCTTTTTGTTCGGCCAGTTTAGAGAAGCCAAATCTGCTCAATCCTTCCAGATTACAAAAATTTGGCAAGGCTTTAAAGCCCACAGAGAGTAGAAATCCGCCGATTGTAGCAAATAATGCTGCGTTGGATGTGGTTCTTTTCCAGAAAAAGCCAAGTAGGAACATGGCAAAAATTCCTGGAGATACGAAACCTGTGTATTCCTGGATGAACTGAAAACCGCCTTTTTTGTCGATTCCCAGTTGCGGGGCAATCAGGATGGCCAATAGCATGGCAACGATGACTGTGATTCTGCCTATGATCACTTGTTTATGTTCATTCGCGTCCTTACGAATTACTTTCTTGTAAATATCGAGCGTAAAAATCGTTGCAATACTGTTTGCTTTTCCTGCCAGAGAGGCCACAATCGCAGCGGTTAATGCGGCAAAGGAAAGCCCCTTTAATCCTGCTGGCAATAAGTTCAGCAATACCGGATAGGCCGAATCCGCGTTGAGTTCGCCATTTTTTAACATAGCCGTATGAAAATTACCATAACCTTCCTTGTACAGCACATAAGCGGCAATTCCAGGCAATACCACAATAATTGGCATCAACAATTTCAGGAAAGCGGCAAAGAGTAAACCAGATCTGGCGGTTTTTAAATCCGCCCCCAGGGCTCTTTGCGTGATGTACTGGTTACAGCCCCAATAATTCAGGTTTACGATCCACATCCCACCAATCAGTACGGTTAAGCCTGGAAGGTCCATATAATGCGGGTTTTCCTGCCTGAAAACCATATGGAAATGATCTGAAGCTTTTTCTTTGACCATCGCCAGGCCATTTAACACACCAGAGCTGCCAAAATGAGTGGCGACCAGTTCTAAAGCCAGATAAGTGGTCGCTAATCCACCAAGGATTAAAAAGAACACCTGGATCACATCGGTATAACCGATCACTTTCATTCCGCCAAGCGTGATGATAATGGCAAACACCGCAAGCATATACATGCAGGCAGTGGTATTGATGCCAGAAATGCTATTGATGGCCAAAGCGCCGAGGTAAAGAATAGAAGTAAGATTCACCACCACATAAAGCAACAACCAGAACACTGCCATGATCATCGCAACCGTGCTGTTGTAACGTTGCCCAAGAAACTGAGGCATGGTGTAAATTTTGTTTTTCAAATACACCGGAATAAAAAATATTGCAACAATTAGGAGGGTGGCAGCAGCCATCCATTCGTAAGTAGCGATTGCAAGCCCCATAGTAAAGCCAGAACCACTCATTCCAATAAATTGCTCGGCCGAGATGTTTGAAGCGATCAGAGAGGCTCCAATTGCCCACCAGGTTAAGGAGTCTTTGGCCAGGAAGAAATCTTTTGAATTCTCCGCATGGGCTTGTTTTTTCTTATAAACGGACCAGCCATACACTGCAACAATTAGAAAATAAACCAGAAAAACGACATAATCGTAAGTACTCAATGAGTTCATATAGGCTGTGTTATTTTGGTTTAAATGAATCTGTTAATGATGTTTTCCAATAATTCCTGCTGCGCACTGATCGTTTTCGGTTCTCCTTTTTCAACAGCATAATTGCGCAAGTCTTCCAGATTCAGTTTTCCATTCTCAAAGTCTTTTCCGGAAGCCTGATCAAATGAAGCATAGCGGCTGGCTCTGATTTTCAGGTAATCAGAATTTTGAAGGATCTGATCTGCAGTTATCAGGGCTCTGGCAAAAGTATCCATTCCGCCGATGTGTGCATGGAATAAATCTGCAGGATCGGTTGAATTTCTTCTGATTTTGGCATCAAAGTTAATACCGCCACCTTTTAAGCCATTGGCTTCCAGTACAATCAGCATAGCTTCAGTGAGCTCATTGATGTTGTTTGGAAATTGATCGGTATCCCAACCATTCTGATAATCACCACGGTTCGCATCCATAGAACCTAATAAGCCCGCATCAGCAGCAACCTGTAGCTCATGCTGGAAGGTATGCCCCGCAAGCGTGGCATGGTTGACCTCAATGTTCAGTTTAAAATCATTCATCAAATCATATTGACGAAGGAAATTACTGACTGTTGCGGCATCATAATCATACTGATGTTTAGAGGGTTCACAAGGCTTAGGTTCAATAAAGAAAGTGCCTTTAAACCCTTGTTTACGGGCGTAATCTTTCGCCGCATGTAAGAATTTAGCCATATGTTCCTGTTCACGTTTCATATTGGTATTCAGCAGGCTCATGTAACCTTCACGGCCTCCCCAGAATACATAATTTTCACCATTAAGGGCTATCGTAGCATCTATTGCAGATTTTACCTGGGCAGCAGCATGGGCTAGCACATGAAAATCAGGATTGGTAGCTGCGCCATTCATATAGCGGCGATGGGAGAAGAGATTCGCAGTTCCCCATAGTAGTTTTACGCCAGTTGCGGATTGTTTCTGCTTTGCATAATCCACCAAAGCCTGCAAGCGTCTTTCATTTTCAAGGACATCATTGCTATAATCCACCAGGTCGACATCATGAAAGCAGTAATAGGGTAGATTCATTTTGGTAATAAATTCAAATGCAGCATCCATTTTGTCTTTTGCACGTGCTACCGGATCAGATTTCTCATTCCAGGGATGAATTAGCGTAGCTTCTCCAAATGGATCTCCACCTGTGGCTACAAATGAATGCCAGTAAGCACAGGCAAAGCGCAGATGGTCTTTCATGCTCTTGCCTGCTATAATCCTGTTTTCGTCGTACCAGCGAAATGCCAGTGGGTTATCTGAGCCTAATCCTTCGAACTTTACTTGCCCGATTCCTTTAAAAAATTCCTTTTCTCCTGTAATTACTGTTGTCATTGTGGTTCTATGTTTTGGTGATATTAATCTGATGAATTAAAGCTTTGAATTTGGTTCGTTTTATTTTTTATAAGTAATTGTTTATTAGTTACATGATTGGTTATTTGTTATTTTTAGCTTCAATTGATTTAGCCAGTCCTGATACACCGGTTCATAGCTGGATTCCAGGCTTGGTTCTACCAGTTGTAAGGGTTTAATAAGGGTAAATGCAGCTGCAGCATCTTTATAGATTCCGGCACCAATCCCAGCACCTAAGGCAGCACCTACACTGCCATCATTTTGGTAAAGTTCAACAGGTACACCCGTACTGTTGACGAAGGCTTCAAGGAACAACTCACTTAGAAAGAGATTGGCTTTTCCAGCCCTGATGACTTTAGGTTGAAGCCCATTGCTGCGCATAATGTCGAGTCCGTACCTGAAGGCAAATGCAATTCCTTCCTGCACTGCCCGGAAGAGATGTGGACTATTATGAAGGTTGAAATCTATATTTTCTATTTGCGCCCCAACAATCTGGTTGTTGAGCATCCTTTCTGCGCCATTTCCGAAAGGGAAGATGCGTAATCCTGCTGCGCCAACATCGATTCTCTTTGCTGCCGTATTGATTTCGCTATAAGATATGCCAGGGGCCACTAAACTTTTTGCCCATCGGTACATGCTACCTGTTCCATTGATACAGAGCAGGATACCCAGCCTTTTTTCTTTTTCCGTATAATTGACATGGGCAAAGGTGTTTACTCTGGATTGCGAATCGTAGGTTAACTGGTCGCTAATCCCATAAATTACTCCAGAAGTACCTGCAGTAGCGGCGACCTCCCCAGGTTCTAATACGTTTAGGGATAGGGCGTTATTAGGTTGGTCTCCGGATTTGTAGCTCAGCGGAATGCCAGGTCTCAGTCCAAATAAGGCTGCAGCAGAACTGCTTACCTGTCCATGTTCTGAAAATACAGGTTTAATTTCGGGGATGAGTTTAGCATCAAAACCATAATGATCCATTAATGTCTCTGATAAGGTGTCTGATTGAAAGTCCCAGAAAACACCCTCCGATAGCGCGGGGATGCTGCTGCTGATGCTGGAGCAGAGTTTCATCGCTATGAAATCTCCAGGCAGCATCATTTTGTCAATTTTAGCATAACATTCAGGTTCATTTTCTTTTACCCAGGCCAGCTTTGATGCAGTGAAATTCCCAGGGGAATTAAGCAGGTGCTTCAAGCAATAGTTTTCTCCGATGTCATTAAGTGCTTTATTTCCAATTTGTACTGATCTGCTGTCGCACCAAATAATACTATTTCTAAGGAGTTTCTGATCTTTGTCGACCAATACCAATCCATGCATTTGGTAAGCAATGCCAATTGCGGAAATGTCCAGTGGCTGAAAATTCGCTTTCTTCTTGCAGAGTGCAAATGCCTGTTGGGTATGCGCCCACCAAAGTTCAGGATCTTGTTCCGCCCATCCCTGATGAGGGGCAAGGATGGTCGCTTCTTCCTCCGGATACTGTGCGCTGACTATCGTTTGTTGTGTTTGCGCGTCTACAATGGCCAGCTTAATGGATGAGGTGCCAATGTCTATTCCCAATAATAACATATCGTGGTGTTCTAGTGTGTTTTATGGAATGAATATTTGGTTGTCAGGAAACGAATTTAGCAGAAAGTTTTAGAATTGCAATCGATTGCCTATGTAATTTTGTATTTTTACTTTGAATATGAACCGCCAGAAAAGAACCACCATATACGACATTGCCCAGAAACTAAACTTAGCGGCATCTTCTGTGTCCAGAGCCCTGAGCAATAGCGATAAAATCAACGCAGAGACGAAAGCATTGGTGCTGAAGACCGCTGCAGAGATGAATTATCAACAGAACACAATGGCTTCAAATCTAAGGAAAGGCAGCAATCCAACCATCGGTGTGGTTGTTCCAAGGATCAATCAGTATTTCTTTTCCAATATCATCGCCGGACTGGAGGAAGTCACCTTTAATAAAGGCTATAACCTGGTGATTTGCCAGTCCAATGAAGTTCATAGTCGTGAGGTAGAAGTAGTAAATGCGCTTATGAACCAGAATGTGAGTGGAATTGTGATTTCCATTGCTGCTGAAAAAGGTAGTTCAGATCATTTGCAGCAGGTTTTAGACCGTAACATTCAATTGATACAGTTCGATCGGGTAGTGGAAGAGTTGGAAACTTTTAAAGTGGTCAACGACAACTATAAAGCCGCTTATGAGGCTGTAAAACACCTGATTGAGCAAGGATATCGCAGGATTGCCCTTTTAGAAGGGCCTCAGGAACTCCATATTTTTAGAGAAAGAAAAGAGGGTTATGTAGCTGCCCTTCAGGCTCATGGTTACCCTGTGTTAGCGGAATTGATGTATGCCAATGCCTGGACAAAAGAGTTAGGGGCCATCGCTACTTCGAAATTGCTGGAAATGGAACAGCCGCCAGATGCGATTTTTGCTTCTACTTCTGATTTTGCGGCTTTAGGTGTTCTTGAAGCTGCTACAGCCAAGGGAATACGCATCCCAGAAGATTTAGGCATTTGTGGGTACTCGAATGAGCCTTTCACGGAAATTACCAGTCCTTCTATCAGTACAATCGATCAGTTTAGTGTGGAAATGGGAAAAACCATAGGGAATCTGCATTTTCAGGAAATGGAAAATTCCGGAATGGTGATCAAAAAAACGGTGAACATCAAACCGAAACTGATGGTTAGAAAATCTACCCAGCGGATTTAAGGAGCACAAAAAGAGGGTTTTGGAGGGGAAGGTTAGTTCATTTACTTTTTTATATAATTCTTTTAATTATATTGATTATTAGTTATTTGTGAAATTAGTTCAGACAAGATGTCATAAAAAAAACTAGAATATCTTTTCAAAAAAAATCCCGGTCTGTTGAACCGGGATTTTTTTTATCAATTGAATTATTTCATACGGTCATGAATCGCATTGATCATGTCCAGGTGTTTTTGTACAATCAATTCGGTTTTTGTGGCAAATGATCTCAGGTCCATATCCGTACCATCTTTAGCTTCAGTTTTCATCAGGTCGAGTGTAGATTTATGACCTTCTACCATTGCGTCTGTATAAGCTTTATCGAAATCTTTGCCTGTCTTTTGATTCAATTCTGAGAGCTTTTTCTGGTGTGCTTCATCGAGTCCGGTAGGCAAAGTAATGTTTTTCATTTTTGCGATGGCGATCAATTCTTCATTGGCTTTACCGTGGTCGGACACCATCATCGTGGCGAATTCTTTGAGTTGTGGATCAGTGCTTTTGCCGAGCGCGATTTTAGCAAATTCTACTTCGGCCATGCCACCCACTGCAGCTTTGGTTGCAAATTCTGAATCGGAAGGTTCTACTGCGATTCCACCGGTCATCTTTTCATTTGAGGTGGTATCTTTTACCATGTTTAAACTATCAGCCTCTTGTCTGGCGTCTTTTGGAGTACTGCTACATCCTTGAAATGCAAAGGCAGTGGCAGAAATTGCACATAAATAAATTAGTTTTTTCATAATCTTGGGTTTTGTTTCCCCATATAACAAGACTAAATTATTTATTGTTTCAAAACTGCCCTCTGAGCAAATGAGTGCAGGATGATGCTAAGTGTTAGGCTTGCTCAATGCCCTGGCTACTATTATAGTAGAATGCGGAGATTTATTATTTCTGATAACAAAAAAATCTTTTTTAAGCACGCTGATCAGAAAGCATTTAAAATGCTTCATTCAAACCAAGAAAAAGCCCTTTAGCACCATAATTTCCAAAAGCATAATCTACTGCTAAATTGGTTCTGGTGGCTTTATTGAAGAGTATTCGCAGTCCTGCGCCAGCCGCAGGCTGCCATTTCTGGAATAGTTTGGTTCCTGAATTGTCGTTTGCTGTTTGAATGTTAAAAAATGTTACCCCACTTAAAAACTTATTGGCAGTAATTGGAAAACGGTATTCCAGTTCAGAATAGAAGTAATTCGTGCCCTTAAAATACCCTACAGTATAACCTCTGCCACTTCTAAAGTTAGGATCCTTACCAGTACCAGGTAACTCCAGATAAGGAAGAGTTCCGCTGACCAAATAAGAGCCCCAATTCCAAAAAGCGATCACATGCTCAGGATTTTTACTCGAAAGGCTCCAGTATTTTCTGAAATCTGTAGTCAGCTGAACCGCATTTTTTGTACTGCCTATCCAGCTTTGATTCACCCTTAAACCTGCATCCGCGTACATGCCTTTATAGGCACGGTTCTGATGATCCCGGGTAGTGTATTGTAGGTTAAACAGAAAACCATTAGAAAGATAATGATCGGTATTAAAACCGTTTTGTTCACTATAGATGTGATAGGGGGTAAGCCCGTCAGGATTATTTTTATCCTCCAGTTTTCTTCTGATGTCAATAGAAATTCCAGCGCCCACAAAAAGATGATCCATGACTTGTTTGTAGACCTTTTCCCTGAAATTATAGTATTCCCCATGAATTACATAACCTTTCCGGTCTGGATTTGCTAAAATCACTTCTTCAGGTGTGCCGCTTACATTTCCCCCAATTCCAAATCCAAAATCTGGTGTAACAGTTTTAGCGGCAACCAGACTTCCCTGGAAATTCCAACGGTTTCCCGGCGTATACACATTATGACTCAGGTAGAAATAAATGATGCCTTTAGTGGTAATGGAAGCCGATGTCGCTGCAATTGACATCAATGTGTTCGGTTCATGCCCGAGTACTCTTCCGGCCACTGCTTTGAGACCGATCTGGGCACCTATACTTGGATTATAGGCTACACTAGGCATAGGAGTGATGCCCGATTTCTTCTGAGCAGGCTTTAATGGCTTACCAGGACGAAAGATCTGATGGATTAAATCACCAATATCATAAGCATTTTTTACGCTATCCTTTTTAAGGGAATCACTAGTTGATGTCTTTTGTCCATACCCGGATATTATTCCTGATACACTCAGGATCAATATAATCGCGTTTACTTTGTAGAATTGCTTTATCTTCAATTTTTTTAAAATATTAACTGCATATAAATCTTTATATCGATCCCGATAATGCCTTATCTGAATATACAAAGCTAGTGTTTGCTTTCCTGAATTCGGCGCAATTACTGTTCCAATAAAAAATATTTATTTTGAAGTGATTGTGCTGAGAAGAAAAACATATATTTATTTATGAAAACAATTAACAGCTTCAACCCTCTATTCCTGATTCGTCTTGCCATTGCTACAATATTTTTATCTCACAGCTTACATGGTGTATATAACCAGACAGTAAATGACTTCGGAGAGTTTTACCTTAATAAAGTAGGTTTTGCACCTTTTGGTGTTTATCTGGCCTGGGCATTGATGGCATTTGAAATCATAGGCTCCATATTTATTTTATTTGGAAAATACCTGAATTATGTGGTTCCTGGCTTTATTCTGATCCTGATCACCGGTATCGTATTGGTTCATTATCCAGATGGTTGGTACGTGGTAGGCCCGGGCAGAAATGGAATGGAATTCAGCTTTGTATTGATACTATGCCTTATTGCTATTTGCTTTCCTGCCAGGAAAGCAAAATAAATCTAAATATTTATTGGGCCAGCCATTGCTCAATACGGCTTTTGATATCTTCATAAAAGATCTGATAAGTATCTTCAGTAACATATCCAATATGTGGTGTGGCGAGCACATTTGGTAATGTCCGAAAGGGATGCTGGACAGGTAAAGGTTCCAGATCATAAACATCCAGACCTGCACCTGCAATTTTTTTACGCCTCAATACCTGAATTAAAGCAGCTTCGTCTACTAAAGGTCCCCTGGAAGTATTGATAAAAAAGGCAGTTGATTTCATTAATTCAAGTTCTTTAGCGCTGATGATATTCCGGCTCCTGGAACTGAGGATCAAATGAACCGTTACAAAATCAGCATTTTGAAACAACTCTTCTTTACTGACAAGAGTTGCACCATGTGCCATTGCTTTTTCTTCGGTCAGGTTTTCACTCCAGGCAATTACTTCCATCTCAAATGCTTTGGCATAGCGTGCAATCGTACTACCTATGTTTCCCAGTCCAACTATGCCAATAGTTTTACCTTTTAAATCTATCCCTATCTCAGATTGCCAGTTGCCATTCCGGACATTGCCTGACTCCAGAACAATATGCCTGGCCAATGCCAATAATAATGCCCAGGTCAATTCTGGCGCTCCGCTACTCTGATATCTGGTTGGAGAAATGGTAATCCCTAATTCTTCAGCAGCTTTCATATCTATTGATGCATTTCGTCGACCAGTGGAAATGATGAGTTTAAGATTCGGTAACTGGGAGAGAATTTCTCTGGTAAGTGGTGTACGTTCCCGCATTACGGCAATCACCTGGAAGGGCTGTAGCCTTTCAATTACTGCAGCAGTTTCCGTCAAATGATCATTAAAAACAGTAATCTCTACCAGTTCTTCTATTTCTGACCAATCTCCAAAAGTCAGCGCTACATCCTGGTAATCGTCTAATATGGCAATTTGTGGTAATGTTCTCATTTCAATTCCTTTTATTCAAAACTCTGGTTTTGCAGTAAAGTTTTAAAAGTATTGTAAAATCATAATTATCCTGATTGAGTATAGCCTGAACAGCAGAAAGAAATGGGTAAGTAGAACTACAGCCTTAATCAACTAAGGTCATTAGATGAAATAATTATCTGCGCAAACGTTTGTGTGAATTTCATAGGATTAACAGTTGTTTCTTTTGAGCCAAAACAATTTATTTTTGAGTAAATTAAACGACTTGTTCTCTTATCATGAAAAAGTAGCCTGCTTTTGAATTTTTCCAGAAAAGCTATAGAAAAGAGTTGTAAAGAGGATAGTCTTAAATGCAGGTAAAATAGCTGCCTCAGAATCAACGATCAGAACTTCAATAATCAAAATTGTTATTGAAAATAAAAAAACCATCAGAAACGCTCTGATGGCTTTAGAAAGAAAAAGGGGGAATTGGGGCTTATTATAATCTTTTCATTGCATCTGCATTTCCTAATTTTGAATTAGGTTTCGCAATACGTGATTTTCCAAATCTATAGTTGAAGCCAATCAGTAAGCGTCTGCTATCAGTGTAAATGCGTTCTGAGGACTTAAATGTTCCGTAGTCTCTTTCTAGTAAATAGTCATTCCTTTTAAAAACCAGCTCAGTTCCACCTAGTCTAAACTGACCGTTTCCCTTCCATAGGTTGACCATTATTGAGGCATCAATGTTTTTATTTCCCTGGTAAGTGCCCAGGTCTTGTGTATACTTCGTCCAGTAATAGCCATCTATCTGTAGTTTGATATCATTTGTGATTTTGAAAATATGTGCGGTTCTAAAATCAGAGTAAAAAGCAGATAGCTTGTGCGTACTGCCAAGAACCACGCCTTCTGCACTATTCCGGCCGATAGGAGTTCCACTATTCATGGTTTCCCACCATTCATTGATGCGGTAAGGGAAGAAAATATTTAGCGCTAATGCTGAAGCTTTCTTCAGATTCTGACGCTTAAAATAAGTCACCTTAGTGATGTAATCCTGTTCTGAGGGAAACAAGCCAATCATTCCTTTGGTATCCGTATAGCTTAGGGAAATGTTTAACTTCTTAATATTTGCAGTCAATGTATAAACATTATCGAACTGTGGTTTCAAATCCGGATTTCCCTGCTCAATACTGTATTGGTTTAAGAACACTGAATATGGAACCATTTCATTATAACGTGGCCTATTGATGATTTTTTTATAAGAGGCAGAAATATTCAGGTCCTTATTGATATTGTGCTGATACATTAGGTTTGGAAAAAAATTAAACTTCTGTCGTTTAAAACTCCCTACCGAGTTTACATCTGTTCCTTCCGCTCTAAAACCTAACTGAACCATGTCATTTTCCCAGTCTTTGGTTAAAGTTCCATAAATTCCGGAGATCGATTCCTTCAGGTTATTATTGTTGGAAAATTTAGGATCTACTTCCAATTGCCCTGATTTATAATCTTCATACACCACCAAAGTCCTGGAATTGGTTTGCTGGTATTTTAGTCCGGTTTCCAGCGACCAATCTTTATTAAACAAATGCTTATAGTCGATTTGAGCAATGTAAACATCAATATTCCCTTTATTACGGGTCTGGTAAAGCGGAGGGTTTTTAATGATTTCACCATCTCCATTATAAAGTGTTGAAGGAAATGTTTGCAGTAGATTCCTTTGCCATGGTGTAAACGTACCCAGAACAGTCAACTCATTTTTGCCGGAATCAGAAAGCAGTCGGTAATTCAGGTTATAGGTTTGTGATTGCCCTTTTTGATTAAATGAGGCGTCTGTGAACAATACAGAATCAATTCTCCCATTTTCCCGACCAAAGCTATTTGTGGTTCTCCATGGTCCTTTAAACTCCACATCACTGATATCCACAAATAATCCTACAGTTTGATTTTTGTCTAGCTGCACCTCCATGTTAGTTTGGAAAGTGTACATCAGGTTGTGAGATAAACGCGTCCAGTTATTCGTTAAATAGTAAGAGGGATCTGTGGGATCCTGATATCTTTTCGATTCAGTACTGAAATAATTGTCTCCTTTATTAATCCCAGCATTGGCATAAATAGTGAGGTTTTTATGCTTATATGTTGCCCCTGCATTGGCGCTACCAGTCGCATAATTTCCCGTCGAACCATCCAGACGTAAATTCCCGGTAATTCCTTCCACCTGAGATTTCTTGGTAATGATATTGATCACCGCCCCATAAGATGCGTCATATTTAGCAGAGGGTTGAGTAATTAATTCTACTTTTGAAATGTTACCAGCTGGCATGGTCAACAAAATATTCTCCAAAGCTGCATCGGGAATGGGCTTATTGTCGATCAATACCATGGTTTTTTTGCCTTGAAGTGACAGAACATTATCAGCAGAAATCCGGACAAATGGCGCAGATTTTAATACTTGCAAAGAGTTCCCAACTGCCATCGCACTGTTGTCTACATTGAAAATAAAACGATCACTTTTAGTTTCTACCAAAGCTTTGCTAGCGGTTACCCGAACTTCTTTCAAAGTTTTGTCGGACACTTTCATTGCAATGGGCTCAATAGCTACAGTCGGATTTCCATCGCCCACTTTGAAAGCCTGGCTGAGATAGGGTAGATGTCCCATCGAAGAAACCTTAATTTTATAGGTTCCTGTTTTGACGGATGAGAAAGTGAACACACCCTCTAAATCTGTTAATGCATTGGATACGAAAGCTGAATCAACAGATAACACCAGGGTAACAGTGGTGTATTCCAGGGGTTTTCCGTTTTCATCTAATACGGAACCTGTCACCTTTTCCATTTTCGGTGAATCCGACATACCGGATCTCATTTCTTTGCTTTTATCCTTTGCGTCTGACTTTTTTGGCGTTAGAAATATCGAATAATTCCTTGCATCAACCTTATACCAGGATAAGTTTAATGGGAGCAACAAGCTATTTAGTATTTCAGAAATGGGCTTTCCCTTAAAATCTGTGGCCTTATAATTGACTGTTTTTTGTTTGAGGTTGACTTCCTCATATAAGAAGTTGACTTTATATTGAGCGGTTAATTCAGTAAGTACTTTGGTTAATAATTGTTTTTCTGTTGGTTGAGTTTGTCTTCCAAATGCAAACTGATGAAGCATAAGGATGTATATTAAGGACATCAGGCCTGTTTTTAGGTTGTTCATAGCTGGCATTATTTTGAGGTAATCATTAGTTCATTGGTGTTTTTGTTTAGGTTGATGTTGAGGTTTAAAGCCATTCCCAGGGTTTTAAATAAAACCTCCTCATTTTGAGTACTCATCGATCCTGAAACTCGTTTTTTAAGAATTTCCGGGTCATTCACAATGACTTTGTACCCATAAACATCTTCGAAATAATCAAAAATTTTAGCTGCCTGAACATTGTTGAAATTCAACTTTCCGTCTTTCCATGAAGCATATTGGGCTACATTGATTGGTTTTACCAATAGTTTACCATGCTCAAATGCTGCAATATCGCCAGGAGCAAGTACCAATGGTTTGCCAGCGGCACCATTCAGACCTAAACTAATTTTTCCCTCTAATAAGGCCACCTCTGTACGTCCTCGCCGGTCATTTACGTTAAATGAAGTACCAAGTACTTCAACATTGACATCACCGGTATGCACTACAAAACGCTCGCGATCCAATACCTTTCCTGAAGTATTTAAATGCTTAACTTTTAGGAAGGCTTCACCGTCGATCCAAACTTCTCTAATTTCATTTTTATCCCAGTTTCTATCATACTTAATGGTAGAGTTGGCATTTAATGTAACCAAAGAGCCATCTGGTAAGGTGATGGTTTTCAATTTTCCATAAGGGGTATTGATGGCGATAGGTTGGTTTACCTGGTACAGGATCCCTATGCCGAGTAAGACTCCTGCCAGTACAGCTGCCGCCGCATAGCGATACCACAATTTGCGGACAGGTGTTTTTCTGGAGATCGTTTCCAACTGGATGGTATTCCAAATCTCATTTTGATCTTTCAGGCTCAAATCCTCCCTTTCGAATCTCATGGACTGAACAATTGTTTTTCCCTGGCGGATAGGCCCGCTCAGATGAGGATAAGTATCTTCTATACTTTGCCAATGGAAATTTGATTGTTCATCCGGATACAAGACCCAAATCAGAAAATCCTGATCATTGATCAGCTCTGTTAAGGTATAGGTCTCATATACGTTAATCTGTTTCTTCATATGATTGCTTTTGATCCTATTAGCTGAAAATGATGAAGATTACCCCACCAGTTTACATGAAAATTAAAACTAACAGCTATTGCCCTGTTAATCAGCTTAATAATTTCAAATGAATCAATAGAGAGAGGAGCAAGAAATCCTCTTTTGATAAATTTTCCTTTAGAAAGCCTAAAGCTCTTGCCATTATTTTATAACTGGCTTTTACAGAAATGTCCATCACCTCTGCAATTTCTTCATAACTCAGTTGCTCATAGAATCTAAGAAACACAGCTTCTCTTTGCCTGGCGGTAAGCCTGGCCAAGGCCAGATTCAGTTGTTCTGTGACTTTATTCCGTTGTTCTCCATCGATGATAGCTTCCTCCATATTTAAGCTAACCTGGAAAGAATAAGTATCGGAATCCTCTTCATAGACTTCAAAGTTTTGCAATTGAAAAGTCTTCTTGAAAACCAAGTGGCGGAAAGATTTATAGAGATAGTTTTTGAGGTGATCAGGGTTTCCTAGCGTAGACCTCCTGGTCCAAAGACCTACAAACAGATCTTGAATACACTCTTTAATCAGGTCATTATCCTTGCTGAATTTCGAGCCATAGTTATATAATCCTGAAGCATAGCTTTTATAGAGGTACTCGAAGGATTCCGAATTCCCGGTTTTAAATGATTGCCAGTAATGTTGTTCAGTGGGTTCAGGCATAGGGGTGTTTTTGGCTAAGTTAAAAATATGAAGGATTTTCTGGTCATAAAAAAACGTCCTTCCGCTCAGTTTGCGAAGAAGGACGTTTTCTTCAATTCGGTAGGATACCGTAATTAAGAAGCTTTTTTCAGTTTATTCATCAAATACTTTCTAACAGGAATATCATAAACTTTCATGATTACATACGCGAAACCAACTAGTAAAGCTGTGCCAGCCGTAATGATAAAAAACAATTGGGTATGATCTGGTTTATAGCTGAAGTAATAATCAGCAAAAAGCCAAAGTACGGTGTAATGTGTCATGTATAGGGGATAGGAGATGTTTCCGGAAAAAACGCAAAGTTTTTTGACACCTTCCTGTAGTTTAGCTCCTGCACCCAATGAAATCAAGAAGGGAAAATAAAACAATACAACAAGTGGTTCAGTGATATAGTTCCATTTGCTATCCGGTAAAAGGAAAGCCAGTAAAAGTAAAACACTTAAGCCTACAAAACCCAGGTTCGATTTAATGATCCATTTGGAACGGAAGACCAATAATCCGGCTAAAAATGAATAGGAAATGCGGACAGCCCCATGCCAGAAGGTTTCTCCACTCCAGCCACCAAGAAGGTTGCCGCTAGAATAGCCTATATAGCAAATCCCTGCAGCTGCTATAATGGTCAATATCAACAGCAGGTTTCTTGTCGCTTTGTAAAGCGCAATAGCATAAACAAAATTAGCTACATATTCCCAAAACAGGGACCAGGCAGGTGCATTAAAGCTAAATAAATTGAAATACCTTTCTGGTACTACCGGCAAAGGAATCAATAAAACAGAACTTAAAAAAAGAACTGCAACTCTACCAGCACTATATACTTCAGGATGCATGCCGAAGGGATCAAACAAAAAAGCGAGAAGCCCCAATACCGATCCCATGATCACTAAAGGATGTAAGCGGATCAGTCTTGCTTTTAAAAAAGCTAAAATTCCCATTTTCCCGATTCTATCGTCATAAGCATAGCCGATGACAAACCCGGATAAGCAAAAGAAAAAGTCGACGGCAAGGAAGCCATGGCCGATGAAATTCTTTGCAGGAACAAATACCACCTCCATAAAATGGAAGATAACAATCGCTACTGCAGCTACTCCTCGTAAGCCATCAAGGATATGAAAATGTTCTTTGGTTTTTAATAATTCAGGATTCAACGACGTTGCGTTCATTTAAATTTGGTTCTTTAAGATGTAATAATTTGGTTTCTTTTGTGGTTGTGTTGCCCCAAGGATACCAAATTATTGCCATTTCAGCAAGTTTTAAGCACAATCAGTGCAAATCAATATTTTTGAAAAATAGGGTTTAAGCTTAAAAGACCATACTTTATTTTAAGGTTTGAATCGTATGTTCTTTAATAAATTGTCTAATTTTCCAATAATTTCCTTTTTCTCTGAGACATTGAATACTGCAGACCCATTCAATAGTTTTTTATTATCGCTATAGACGCAGTGAAAATTATAATAACTCAAACTATCAATATCATAATTAAAAATCAGGACCTGATAGTTATTGATTGTTTTAATGATAGCGCTATAGTTTTTGGGTGGGCTTAGTTGGTAGAAATTAAACATTCCTTTTTTCACTTGCTCAAGATATCCTTGCGGAACATTTACCTGACCTGGAACAAGCCATAATATAAAATCATCTATAGCATAAAACTCACCATTCTTCTTCATGTCATCTCCTTCGTTATTTCTTTTTGATAAAGATTGAGCCTCCGTAGAGCTGAGCTTTTTTGTCCCTTTTTGGAAATTAATATCGACAATACTACTTACAGCAATTTGCTGTGCCATAGCGGTAAATCCAAAGATAATGCTGATGATTACTAAACTAATTTTTTTCATTTTTAAAAGATTTAAGCATTAATCGTTATTGACATGGTTTCTTTGCTACAACTCCTGCAGCATTAAGGTTTAATGGTTCATAGGTGGTACTCCCTGGTTCGGCTGTTGGAAAGTGTAGGCTTTGCTTTATAAAAATCAATTTGACTACTTCCTCCAGCAACAAATTCTGAATTACTTAAATTTCCATATGCCCAAACTGCATCAGCTGGTGAGGGGGCTGAATCACCAAGGTGACCATGACCTACTCCAATGGCCGTTTGTACTGTTCCAGCTAAAAAACTTATCTTTCATGTTTCCAATAAGAAAATATACTGCTTTTAGTTTTTTATCATTATTCTCTTTCTTGAAGTGGTTTATAACTCTCTCAATTTCATGCCTGTTATTATCAGATATAAGGAGGATTTCTGACACCTCCTATGGGTCTTTTACAGCTATAGATTATGGGTATAAGTAGAAAATATAGTATTGAGCTAATTGATATTTTCATATTATTGTTTCCTGTCCACAATGATATGATTTAATTATTGCGATAATATAAACTATATTATCTTGTTTATTAAGTTTATTGGCATTTTGTTCTCAAAAAAGTTTAGTTTTTAGATAGCGTTTGTTTAATGACTGTCTTTTTAACTGTAAATTTATAGTACGCTATGGCTTTAGAAGGGATTTTAACGGGCATTTTTAGGACCTCTAAGCCTATTTGTCTGGTTTTTGTATTTTGGTGACTGTTTGAATAGAATAAAAACAACTTGAAACGACCTTGGTTGTACGTAAACTGAATGGATGGTATCAACAGCATTTGGAGTAAATAGATTAGACACTCCGCAGAGGTCAGTTAAAAACTAACCCTTTAACTCTTTTTTAAAATACAAATCCCATTTCTCTTGTAACTCCTTTTCTTCTCCATGTGCAGTTTCCATGTCGTACCGAGCATTAATGACCGCCAGTTCTTTCATGGTGGTATCGTATATTTTTTTCACTTCCTGCTGGTAATTCTTGATACTATACACCCCTTTAGAAAGATTCTTATAAAGTATCCTGCCATAGATGACCGCCAGGTCGGAATGACCCTGCTCATGATTCAGTAAACTGGCTTGCTCTTCTTCATTCAGAGCGGATAACCTATCAGGATCAATGCTGGAGGCTTTTCCATCTAAGGCAACACCTACGATGAACTTTAAAGACAGGTTTCTGCCATTTTGAGTAGCCCGGTATTTATGTGTCGTTTGATGCGCGGTATATGCAATAAAGGGGCGATCAGAGTTTTTCAATTGGCGGAATGAACTCCATTTTAAATGGATTTTATCCAGTTGGTTTTCCTGGCTAAACACTAGCTCAGGGATCGTTGCACAGATGAAAAATAAGCTTGCCGAAAGTAAAAGTCTATTGAAATGCGTCATATTGAACGAAGATAAGCATAAGGTTCTTTACCTTTGTACTTTCAATTCGATATGAACAATATTCATCCAATCAAAAAGTACCTGATATTAGCAGGGCTACCCTTGATGCTTGCCTGTAGCTCGCACTATGCCGTAGTGAAAAGCAACCGGACGGAGTACAATATGAACAGCAGTCAGCCAGCAGACAGCTCGGTGATCAAAACTTATCTTCCCTACAAAATTAAAATGGATCAGGAGATGAATACAGTCATCGGCCGGTCGGAGGTTTTAATGGAAAAACTGGATAAGAAAGACAACAAGCCTGTGGCTGAAAATCTGTTAAGGAACTTCTTCTCGGATGCCTTATTCCATGAATCCTTAAAATATGATCCTACGATCGACTTCGCCATGCCTTCCACCAATGGTGGAATTCGGGTAGCACTTCCTAAAGGAGACATTAAACTATCTAACATTTTTGAGGTCATGCCTTTTGAGAATGAGATGATGGTGTATGTTTTGAGTCCGGCAGATGTACAAAATCTGTTGGAATATATTGCCAAAACAGGTGGACAACCAATCGCTGGTTTGAGAATGAAAATCGTAAACGATAAGCCAACTGAGGTAATGATTCAGGGAAAGCCATTGGATCCCAACAGGAATTACAAGATCTTAACCTCTGATTATGTGGCGCAAGGCGGCGATAATGTGCAAAGTTTTAAAAATCCCATAGAGACAAAAATTCTGGGCATCCGAATGCGCGATGCATTGATTACTTATATTAAAGAAAACCAGGCTGCTGGAAAAACCATAAATCCAAAATTAGATGGAAGAATTACTAAAGATTAACCGTAGAAACTTCCTTAAAACAGGAGGGATAGCTGCAGCAGCTGCCGCATTAAACTTAAATGCATTTGATGCACTCGCGGCCGGAGACCTGGTAAAGCTGACCATTTTGCATACCAACGACGTGCACAGCAGAATAGAGCCATTTCCAATGGACGGTTCTAAATATGCTGGTTTAGGAGGAACAGCCAGACGTTCGGCGCTGATCAAATCTATTCGCGCAAAAGAAGATAACGTTTTGCTTTTTGATGCTGGAGATATATTTCAGGGCACACCTTATTTCAATAAGTACGGAGGAGAGCTGGAAATTAAATTGATGTCGGAAATGAAGTATGATGCCGCAACCATGGGGAACCATGATTTTGACAACGGACTGGAAGGTTTTTACAAACAATTGCCGCATGCTAATTTTCCAATCTTATGTAGCAACTACGACTTCTCCAATACTTTGTTGAACAAATCGACTTTACCATATAAAATATTTAGAAAACAGGGCATCAAAATCGGGGTGTTTGGTATTGGTATTAAACTAGCCGGATTGGTTGGAGACCGGAACTATGGAGATACCGTATTTTTAGATCCTGTAAAAACAGCAAACGATACAGCTAGTCTCCTGAAAAATGATTTAAAATGTGATCTTGTGATTTGTTTATCACATCTGGGCTATAAATACGACAGTGACAGAGCTTCAGATCAGATGATGGCTAAGAACACCAGAAATATAGATTTAATTATCGGCGGCCATACCCATACTTTTATGGAGCAACCAGAAGATGTGTTGAATCTGGATGGAAAAATCACGACGATCAATCAAGTAGGATTTGCAGGGATTAATCTAGGCAGATTGGATTACTACTTTGAAAGATATAAGGGCAAGCGTATCAAAACCGCCGCACCTTATACCATTTCAGATCAATTAGATTCTTAATATATTTTATTTAGCAAAGGAAACCACCTCCAAGAAGGTCGTTTCCTTCGTAGAATACTGCGGACTGGCCCGGTGCTATTGCGGAAACTGCATGATCAAATACAACTTTCATTTTGTCATTTTCCTGAACAATAGTACTTAGGGTACCTGCATCTTTATAGCGGATTTTAGTTACCACCTCATTCATTGGCTCTAAAATGCTTCCGTATTTAATCAGATTTACATTTCTTACCAGCGCTTCACGGCGTTCCAGTTCGTCTGCTCTACCTAAAACTACCGTATTACTTTCCGGAAGGATTTGGGTCACAAACATCGGCTCACCAAAAGCAATTCCTAAACCTTTACGTTGTCCAATGGTGTAGAAAGGATAACCTTTATGCTGTCCAACTACCATACCGTCGCTGGTAATAAAATTACCACCAGCCACACGGCTCTCCAAATCGCCAACTTTGTGTTTTAAGAAAGCACGGTAATCATTATCCGGTACGAAACAGATCTCATAACTTTCGCTTTTTTTCGCCAGTTCTTCCTGACCCATATCTAAAGCCATTTGTCTGATGTCTGCCTTTGCGAAAGAGCCCAATGGGAATTTAGTACGCGCCAGGTTTTCCTGAGATACACCCCAAAGTACATATGACTGGTCTTTATTCTCGTCTAATCCTTTAGAAATGACATGACGACCATTGTCGTGCTGTCTGATGTTTGCGTAATGACCGGTTGCAATAAATTCGCAATCCAGTTTATTAGCACGCTTTAAAAGTGCTTCCCATTTAATGTGGGTATTGCACAATACACAAGGGTTAGGCGTACGGCCAGCAAGATATTCATCTACGAAGTTATCAATTACATAATCACCGAACTCATCCCTGATGTCTAATATATAGTGTGGAAATCCATAATTTACCGCCAATGTACGCGCATCGTTAATGCTGTCCAGACTGCAACATCCGGTTTCCTTACCGTTGGTACCTGAGGTCGCATAGTCCCATGTCTTCATGGTCAATCCGATTACTTCATATCCTTGCTCATGCAACATCACTGCTGCCACTGAACTATCTACTCCGCCACTCATGGCTACCAATATTCTACCGAGTTTACTCATTATAATTTATTCTGAAGGCAAAAATAGCGGTTTTTACCCATACATTCTCATTTGGGCCGTCAGTTGCTTGTAAAAAGGATAAAAGTTTAAAGTTTAGATTAAACGTTATAGCAATGTAATAAAGCGGATTTTATGCCAATTATTTATACCTTAGGGTATTATAAAAAAAACCTCAAACCAAACAAATGAAAAAAGCATTATTGTTTTGTATACTGCTTCCAGCGCTTTCGGCACAGGCTCAAAAAGATCTGGCAAAGTATGTAAAACCGATTATTGGCACCCAGAAAATGGGCCATACGTATCCAGGAGCCACAGTTCCTTTTGGCGCGGTACAGCTGAGTCCCGACACAGACACACTCTCTTATGAACTGAATGGGAAGTATAACGGCGACATTTATAAATACTGTGCGGGCTATAAATATGAAGATAAATCTATTGTTGGATTTAGTCATACTCATTTTAGTGGAACTGGTCACTCAGATCTGGGTGATTTCCTGCTGATGCCAACCCAGGGGGTTTTAAAAATGAATCCCGGTACAGCAGATGCCCCAGGAAGTGGTTTTCGCTCTTCTTTTTCTCATGCCAATGAGAAAGCTGAGGCTGGCTATTACAAAGTAAAACTGGATGACCACCAGATTGAGGCTGAACTTACCGCAACTAAAAGGGTGGGGATGCACCGTTATACTTTTTCAAAATCTGACCAATCGCATATTATCCTGGATTTAATGTCGGGTATTTATAATTATGACGATAAAACGGTGTGGACTTATGTACGTGTGGTAAACGATACGCTTTTAACTGGTTACCGCCAAACCAATGGCTGGGCAAGAACCAGAACGGTGTATTTTGCCATGACTTTTTCGAAGCCCTTTAAAAGTTATGGGCAGAAGAATTTCGACAAGAAACAGGTTTATGGAGGTTTCTGGAGGAAATTCGACCAAAACAATAACTTCCCGGAAATTGCCGGAAAGAGCATCCGTATGCACTTTGACTTCGATACCCAGGCAGGAGAGCAGGTTCAGGTAAAATTCGCAGTATCACCGGTAAGCCAGGCCAATGCCCTGGAAAACATGACTGCGGAGGTCCCGGCCTGGGATTTTGATGGCGTAAGAGCTCAGGCAAAAGCAGATTGGAATAAGGAACTCAATAAGATCGACATTGCAAGTTCTGAAGACGACAAGGTAAATTTTTATACGGCAATGTATCATGCGTTCATCAACCCAACCACCTATGGAGATGTCAACAGCCAGTACAAAGGTTTAGACCAAAATGTACATCAGGCCAATGGTTTTACAAATTACACCACCTTTTCCTTATGGGATACTTATAGGGCATTACACCCCTTCTTTAACCTGATTCAGCCTTCGAGGAACAATGATATGGTAAAATCAATGATGGCTCATTATGACCAGAGTTCATTGAAAATGCTACCGATCTGGTCGCATTATGCGAATGAAAACTGGTGTATGAGTGGGTACCATAGTGTTTCTGTGCTTGCTGATGCCATTATTAAAGGTGTTTATGATGGTGATGCTCAAAAAGCACTGGACGCTTGTGTAACTACGGCAAACCACCGTAATTATGAGGGAATAGGAAAATATATTGATCTGGGTTATATCCCTGCTGAAAGTAGCGGAACCTCTGTTTCGAATACATTAGAGTATGCTTATGACGATTGGTGTATTGCGCAAATTGCCAAAAAACTGAATAATCAGGCAGTATATGAAGAATTTATGAAACGTTCAGGAAACTGGAAAAACGTATATGATAAAAGTATTGGTTTCATGCGTCCAAGACTGGCAGACGGTTCTTTCAAAAAAGATTTTGATGTTTTGAGTACGCATGGACAAGGCTTTATTGAAGGCAATACCTGGAATTACAGTTTCTTCGTGCCACAAGACCCGGAAGCTTTAATGAATATCATGGGAGGGAAGCAGAAGTTTGGGGCCAGAATCGATACCCTATTTAACATGCATTTACCGGATGAATTTTTCGCAGATACAGAAGACATCACCAGAGAAGGAATTATTGGCGGATATGTGCATGGAAATGAACCAGCTCACCATGTTGCTTATTTGTACAATTGGGCCGGACAACCATGGAAAACTCAGGAAAAGGTAAGAAAGATTTTAAAAATGCAATACAAACCTACTCCAGATGGATTGGGTGGAAATGATGACTGTGGACAAATGAGTGCCTGGTATATGTTCTCTTCATTGGGATTTTATCCTGTAGCACCAGGCTCTGAGGATTATACTTTAGGCAGTCCAGCTGTAAAATCTGCAACACTTCAGTTAGAAGCAGGAAATACTTTTACTGTAGAAGCCATCAACCAGAGTGATAAAAATATCTATGTTCAAAAGGTATTACTTAATGGAAATGTAATCAGCAATAATCTGATTAAACACTCGGATATTTTGAAAGGTGGGAAATTGACTTTCTATATGTCCTCTAGACCAACAAAATTATCGAAATAAATCATGGAGTACTTATATAGAATTTAAAGGATACGGCCGGAGGTTCCGGCCGTATTTTTTTTAAACAAAAGCCGGGACTGATGATCTTGGATCATTACCCTGTATTTGATTCCTTCTGATGTCAGAATGTTCTCTTGGTTTTTTAATGATTTTCTTATTGATTCCTACTGCACCCGTGTATAACAAAACTCCACCAAGCACAGCCTCCTGAATCCCAATCAGGGGATGTTTTTTAATCGCTTTGATTCCTTTTGAAAAGATATATGCACCAGCAAGGATGGCAATAAATCTTTTTCCTGCATCTAATTCTTCTGTATCGTAGGCACTTAACATTGATGTAGCGGCTAAAATGCCTATTTTATTTTTTAGTAATTCAAACATAAAATTCGTTCTATATCTATCAATGGAACACAGCAACGCGTATTTTGTTTGAAAATCTTTAATTACTCAGTTTCTCCAACACCATGCTGATGGCCCGATTTACCACTTTATCCGGAGCATTACTGAATTCAAAATTTACCCTGCTGGCGAGTATTGCGTTTACAGATAGTGCTTTGTGCCCCAGTACTTTGGCTAGGGCATATATTCCTGCAGTTTCCATTTCCAGATTTGTAATCCGATGTTTTCCCTGCTCAAAACTATTTAGCAGGGATATGAAATTTGGAATGACATTTTTAGCGCGTACCTGACGGCCTTGAGGCGCATAAAAACCTGGTGCGGTTACCGTAATTCCCTTCTCCATATCTGCACCGATAGTATTTAATAAAGTGTCATCAGCAGCCGTTAAATAGGGATGTATTCCTTTAATATGCGCACAATGGGCATGAAATGCTTCCAAAATTGGACGTTCTTCTCCAGAAAGCTCATGAACATAATACTGCATGAGTGCATCCAGGCCTAAACCAAAAGAGGAAGCCAGAATTGTACCCATTGGCAAATCAGGCTGAATTGCGCCAGAGGTTCCAATGCGGATGATGTCCAATGAAGTCAGCTTTTCTTTTACAGTTCTATTTTGAAAATCAATATTCACCAGGGCATCCAATTCATTAAATACAATATCAATGTTATCCGTTCCTATGCCGGTTGAAATTACCGTAATTCTTCTTTTCCCCAGGTAACCGGTGTGGGTGATAAATTCACGTTTTCCTTTTTTAAGCTCGATGCGATCAAAATGTTTAGTGATTTCCGATACCCGATCAGGATCGCCTACCGTGATGACGGTTTGTGCAAGGTCTTCGGGTAATAAGTTAAGATGGTAAATACTGCCATCTGGATTGATGATTAAATCTGCTGCTGATATTTTGTTTTCCATAATTACGGCGATTGATACTGCAAACCTATGAAACCCGAAGGAGTTTATGGCCAAAATCCAGAAGAAAATTGCAATGGAAATCGTATATTTGTCGGCGTAAATAAATCATAAACACCGCATGTAGGATCTCATTTCTTTCAGGAAAATAAAACGCAGCCATTACTGGCTTACGTCATTATTCATTTTTAAAAGAAAGGATCTTATGCTTAACCTTCATGATATTACCTATCAGCACCCCAATAAAGATGTGCTGTTCAAGGGGCTAAATCTTAGCCTGAATGCAAACGACAAGATTGCTTTAATTGGCAATAATGGTCTTGGAAAATCTACTATACTAAAAATTTCAGCAGGCAAACTAGTACCAGTTGCAGGAACCGTTAAAATGGCCTCAAAACCGTATTATGTCCCTCAATTGCTGGATGAATATAACGACAGGAGCGTTGCGGAAGTATTGGGTCTTGGCGATAAATTAAAAGCTTTACAGGAAATCCTGGACGGACAGGCGACGGAAGAAAATTTAAATGTGTTGAATGACGACTGGGATTTCGAATCCCGATGTCAGCAAGCCTTTGCCTATTGGCAGCTAGACGGTCTGGATTTATCACAAAAGATGAACGCCTTAAGTGGTGGCCAAAAAACCAGGGTATTCCTGGCTGGAATTCGGATTCAACGACCGGAGATTATTTTATTAGATGAACCCAGCAACCATCTGGACAGCAAGGGCAGATTATTGCTCTATGAAGAAATCAAACAGCACCGTGGAAGCCTGATGGTCGTGAGCCATGACCGGGAATTGTTAAATCTGCTGAATGTAACGTTAGTACTGCAGTCGGACGGAATCAGCACTTATGGCGGAAATTATGAGTTCTATGCCGGGCAACGCGCTATTGAGCAGGAAGCTTTCGAGCAGAGTTTGCGTAGCAAGGAAAAGGCTTTGCGGAAAGCCAAAGAAGTGGAGCGGATAGCGCTGGAAAGGCAACAGAAATTAGATGCGCGAGGAAAACGTAAACAAGAAAAGGCTGGTCTTCCAACGATCATGATGAACACCTTGAGAAATCATGCAGAGCATAGTAGCTCGCGACTGAAAGGAGTCCAGGCAGATAAATTGCAGGGTATTGCTCAGGAACTAGCTCTTCTGCGGAAAGGAGCACCAGCATTGGACAGCATGAAAATGGATTTGGAATCTTCAGGACTCCATAGTGGAAAAGTAATGCTCAGCGCTGCAGAACTCAATTATGGATATCAGCATCCATTACGAAAAGTACCGGATTTACTGTGGGCGGGAGGTCTGAATTTCCAGGTCAGGACCGGTGATCGTCTCGCGGTTAAAGGTTCAAACGGGGCAGGAAAGACCACTCTAATCAAGCTCATGTTAGGAGCACTATCGCCGCTTTCAGGAAGCATCGTTCGGACGGCTTTCCATGCGATTTATGTGGATCAGGATTATTCCATGATTGATACTAAACTGAGTGTTTATGAGCAGGCACAGCAATTTAATAGCGGAACGTTACAGGAACATGAAATCAAGCTTCGTTTAAACAGATTTCTCTTTAATAAGTCACAATGGGACAAGCCATGTTCAGCGCTAAGTGGCGGAGAAAAAATGCGATTAATCCTCTGTGTCCTAACAATTGGCAATCAAAGCCCGGATTTAATTATTCTTGATGAGCCTACCAATAACCTGGACATGCAAAACGTAGAGATCCTGACCGCCGCTATTAATGAATACAAAGGGACGTTAATTGTAATTTCTCATGACCTGCATTTCCTTCAGGACATCGGTGTGGAGAAGGAGATTGACTTATAATTTAATCGGATTCAGAAATATCCGGGTCCGGATGATCGGGGCTTAAAGAGATCGTTTCTGGAAAAGACGGGAGTTTCGATCTTAACTTTACTTTGTTTTTGGACTGAAGTATGGTTTTAGAACTGGTTTTAGCTTGAGCTGATCGTTTCCTCGAGGTTTTTATGCCCTGAGCAACGATTGGCTCCTGGTTATCAGCAGAATCAATTGCTTTTTCTTCAGGAAGGGCTTCTTTTTTGGCAATACTACCTGCATATACACTATCTGAGATTTCGGAGCCGTCATCATTGATAAATGAAATGTAAGCCTCTATTCTCTCATTTAACAGGTAAAGGGGGATAGGAATGCGATGCTTCCCTTCCTGTCTTTGAGCGCCACTCAGACAATATCTTGCATCGGAATGCCCCGGGAAACAAAGTAACACCATTGCCCGGTCTGTTCTGTTTCTCCAGCTCAGTTCAGCAGGTACGTCCCAGCTAAATTCAATTTCGGTATCCAGGACCTGAATTTGTGGATTTTCTGCTTTTAATAAACTGCCCATGCTGATCTTTGCTTTCGAATAATCCATTGTGGCATTTGGATATTCGCCGGCTACTGCATGTTTTTTATTATAAGAAACGGCTTCATTATAATAATTTCTATCGGTTCCATGTACCTTTAATTTGAACCCAAGTTTAAGAAATGGAATGATGGGTTGTAGAAAACCATTAATGATCTTCATGCGATCGCAATTGATTTTTCTCGCAGGACTGAGGGGCTTCCCAGTATGACCAATCGTCCTGATGACGTTCTTTCCATTCAGCATATAACCTACTAAATTGCCTACCCGGCCTACAAATCCACCAAATAATCCGTTTTGCAAATTTCCCATAGCGTTATTGTTTGTCGGTAAGTGAATGTAATATAGTAAATAAGTTTGAAACGAAACCTAAATTCAATTCCTCTTCATATTCAAATGATGTTTAAAAGGTCAATTAGACCTATTAAGGATTAATTAACCATTAATAGGAGATGTATTGAAGATAAAGTGGATGTTTCCAGCTATCGAACTCAGTTGATCGATAGTTCAAATCAATCCATTCATCGGAATAAATCATATTTGAAGCCACTTTTATCACTAAGATTTGATTTGGAAAGTGCGAGCTTTAATGAAGTTATAATACTTCTGCAGCGCATAAGGTTTATTAAATCAGAACAATGGAGATAGGTCAGATGTTAAAGATACTAATCATCTGACGATATCATGTATGATCAATAATTTTACTACGCATCAAAAATTCGAATGGATCGACCTAACTGATCCGACAACTGAGGAGCTGTCTGGCATAGCTGAAAAATATAAATTACATCCCGCATTGGTGAACGACTGTTTACAACCCGATCACTTGCCAAAATACGAAAGGATGGATGATTATGCTTTCATTATTTTCAGGATACACACGCAGAATAGTGTTGCTGAGGCCGACACTGTTCAGGAACTTACCCATAAAATCGCCTTTTTCTATTCCAGTAATTTTCTGATTACGGTACATCGTAGAACCCATGATTTAATCTCCCCAATAGTGGAGTTGATTAAAAATGAAAAATGCAATAACACCCTTGATCTATTGAATCTACTGATCAATGCTTGTTTAAATACTTACACTGATCCTTTAAATAAATTAGCCCGATCGGTCGACTACTATGAAGAAGTTGTATTCTTAAGACCAAAGAAAGCACCATTGCTGAAAGGACTTTATTATTTGAAAAGAAAAATTGACCTTTTGAAAAGAATGTTGATCCTATCTTTTGATATTATTGATGCATTAGATGCCAAGGAAGGAAATGTAAACACAAGAGATACCCGAGATTTATATGTTAAACATCAGAGCATGCTGGATGCACTTGCTGAAAATATCCATCAGTTGCTGGCCATTTATTTTTCTGCTTCTTCACAGAAAACAAATGAAATCATGCGGGTGCTGACTATCTTTTCTGTATTCTTTATGCCCCTCACTTTTATTGTTGGAATTTATGGAATGAACTTTGATTTTATGCCAGAATTGCAATGGAGAATGGGGTATCCTGGTGTATTGGCCCTAATGGTGGTGGTTACTGTAGCCATTTATTTCTGGTTCAAAAGAAAACAATGGTTATGATGCCGGCAGCAGCGACGCTGCCGGCTTGAGAGGCTCCAATTGATTTGACAGCTGAACTGTTTCATTGTTGCTATATCGAACCAGTATGAATCGCTATATCATACTGCTGGTTTTTTTGGTTTATTTCTTAACGGGATCTCCGACAAACTTATGCTTCCTTAGCTTTAAATTTCCCACCCATAGGGGTAGGTTTAAAAAAATACAGTCATTTTTCTACCTACCCATCCGGGTAGGATAAAAGATGGCTATGTTGTATCTATTTAAGGTATAGTTGTTTATGATTTTCCTCTTTCCAGAGTACTGATCAAAATGATTTTATTTCATTTTGGGAAATGTCCTTACTTTCTTAAAGTCACACAAATCTCTCCGGGTTTATTGCCTACAGAATACTGGGAAATTGCTAATTTTAGCGTTCATATTATCTCTTTTAATGTTAATGAATTACCTCCAGTTTATCCGATCCCGTTTTTTTTATCAGCAGTTCATTGTTATGTTGTTGCTTTCTTCTCTGGTTTTTTCTGCGAATGGTCAAGGGCATGACAGGATAAAATTTTTAGAAAAAGAAATTTCAAATCTCCAGTTTACACCTCTGAAAAAAGATCCTTCATTTAGTTTGGCCACACAGGAAGTGTTGGAGGGAGATCAAAAACGAGGTGCCAAAGCCCAAAAGGAGCAGATGTATTTTTGGTTAAAAGGAAAACTGCATAAAGATCAGTTAAACCAGGCGCTGACTCTTCAGATCTCTTCGATACATCTTCATCAAACAAAGTTGTACACCTTTAACAATGGACAGCTATATCCGGTAAAAGAGGAAATGAATCTGGTGAGATATGATCAGTTTAATTTTCAAACTGATAGTACTACATATTATATCCGAAGTTCGGATGCCCTATTAAAACAACTGCCTTTGGTGCTCATGGATACACCATCTTTTAATGAAAAGGAGGGGAAACGCCTATTTAGAATTGGCTTTTACTATGGACTTGGAATGATGTCGATCCTGTTTAATGTGGTCTTTTATCTTATTTTTAAAGACAAACGATTCCTTGCGTACTGCTTTTTACAACTTGGCGTGTTTGTGGAGTTCTTCTATGAGGATGGGATGTTTTATTATTTGTCGTCCGGACAACTTGTTTTAACTAACTTATTGGTCTATACCGTACCAATAACCGCAGGATTTGCCTGTATATTTGCTTATTATTTCTTAGATCTTAGAGATACCCACAAAAATTACTGGCGATATGTAGGTCCGGTAATGGGACTTGCGTTGCTAAATTTAGTCTTATTTACAATTTTCAAATGGAATGGATTTCTGCCAATTATTGATTTACTCAGCTTTTTAAGTGCAGCAATTCCAATTGGTATAGCCGTTTCCAGATTTAAAAAGGATGTTTATGCCAGATTTTTAGTGCTCACTTTTGGAGTCATCGTGATCTTTGGTGTAGGTTTTGTACTCAATATGAATGTTGGTTTGCCATGGCTTTCTGGATTTGACATGGATGCCTTAAGGATGGTTAGTGCCTTTGAAATTATTGCCATTGGCTTTGCGATTACTTTTAAAGTTAGAGCATTACAAGAAGAGAATGAGCGCTTTAGGTTGGAGATCAATAAGTATTTGTTTACGGTAAAAGAAACTGCAACAGTAGCCTCTAAACCAGATATCCCCAACCATCCAAATCGCAATGATCTTTCTACTTTACAGGTGTTAAAAGCTGATTTTCAGCTTACCGAACGGGAAGCGGAGGTCTTGGAAGGAATCTGGGATGGTTTAAGTAATCAGGAGCTGGCAGATAAATTATTCATTTCCCTGAATACTATCAAGTACCACATCAGTAATTTATACGTTAAACTGGATGTAAAAAACAGAACACAGGCAGTAAGAATTAAAGAGAAGTTGAACACCTTCGCTTAAGCCACTTCCAGGTCACATTGTTTAATCAGAATTAACACTATATTTAGTTTTGGCTAATATGTATATAATAGTTTTGTGTCCTGATGTTAACCTATATCCCTGAATTAAAAAATGGCAACCACGAATCTTTTGAGATGGTATTCAAGCTATCTCACAGAAAGGTCTATGCCTTTTTTCTGAAGAAGACGAATGATATAGACATTGCGCAGGAGCTTACGCAATTGGCCTTTATTAAGCTATGGAATTTCAAACATACCCTTTCAGAAGAACATGAACTGGATGTTCAATTGTTTCGCATTGCCAGAACTACCTTATTAGACTACTTCAAAAAATTGAGCAACGACGATCGAAACCTTAAACGCTATTACCATAGTGTTTCTGATCAAGCTGCAGATCAACATCAAAAATTTGAAATCAACCAGCAATTGGAAGTAGCCTTAAGCGTTTTGCCTCCAACGCGTAAAAAGGTTTTCATTTTAAATCGCCTTCAAGGGTATTCCTATAAGGAAATCTCCGAACAACTGTCTATTTCTCCCCGAACTGTAGAAAAGCACATTTCTCTGGCCATGAAGCAGCTGGATGGTTATGCTTATGTTCCGGTACTCATCATGCTGACAAAATTCCTTCCTTAAAAAAATATTTTTATTCCGTTACGGGTTTAGCCTCAATTGAATCGTATTGGTAGTATGAGCGTCTCTAAACAACTGTTGGATAAATATTTTAAAGGACAATGCAGCCCGGAAGAAAAACTTCTGGTATGGAATTATTTAAATGAAGTCGAAGACTTGCCAGATCATTTGTTGAACAAAGCGGAATGGGATGAAAGCCAGGAGGCTGAACTTGATGAATTAAAATCTGAGGAGATGTTTAAGCTGGTAAAAAAACAGACTACTGGCAAAACTTATCAGTTAAAATGGCTTAAAATCATATCAGCTGCAGCAATCTTTTTGATCACAATATCTGTTGGGCTCATGCATCTTCCGAATTTGAATTCAGGAAAATCAGGAGTAGAACTGGCAGGCAACCAGGGCTTAAAAACTAAAAAGAGCAATCCGATCAATTGGAAATCATTTGTGAATTATACAGACCAGCAACAACTGATGAATCTGCCAGACGGTTCTACCGTTAAATTGTTTCCAGGCGCGGAATTGCGATATGCCATTCCATTTGTGAGCAATCAACGGGAAGTGTTCTTAAATGGAAAAAGCTTTTTTGACGTTGCAAAAGATAAAAATCATCCTTTTGTAGTTTACGCGAAAGGGATTTCTACTACAGCATTGGGAACTTCATTTACCGTTACTGCTTTAAACAAAAGCAAGTTCATTAAAATAGAGCTACATACGGGAAAAGTATTGGTTAAAAATATCGACTCTATTGCCCGTATCCCTGCATTTAAGGAAGTTTTGCTACCTGGAAATGAATTGGTTTACAATAGCCAAAAGAACAAGTTCAGGGTTTCAGAAAGCAGAACATTGCTGACTAAAACGCTGCGTCCGGTTATGGAGCTGAATTTCCAGCAGGCTTCCTTAGTGGATGTTTTTGATCAACTGGAAAAACATTATAAAGTGAACATTAACTACGACCGTGCTGAGCTGTCGGAAATGTCGTTCACAGGAAGTATAAAACTAACAGAACCGATAGCAACCATACTTGGAGAAATTGCCGAACTAAATAAACTAAACCACATAAAAACAACCGAGGGTTATCTGATTAGAAAGTAAATCCAAATCTCTATTATTTCTTGCCCTGACCCGCTTTTATAGCGGGAATGGGATTCCTTTTGCCTAAAACCAATCAAATTAATAAACTATGCTTAGAAAATTTACTAGACACTTGTGCTGTTGCCTGCTGATGATATCAGTATCGGCAAAGACCTGGGCTCAGACTTCGTCGGAGATTACAGGGGTTGTAAAAGATGAGAGCGGGCAGCCCTTGCTTGGGGCTTCTGTACTGTTATTGAACACCAAAACCAATGAAAAGAAGGGGATCATGGTGAACTCAGAAGGGAAGTTTTCCGTAAAGGGGCTATCTGCCGGTGTTCCCTATAGCATTAGCGCTTCTTATATCGGTTATGAGACGAAAACCATCAGTAATTATGTGTTAAAACCTGGGGAACAGGCTACCTTAATGATCCAGTTAAATCCAAGTGCCAACAACTTATCAGATGTGGTAGTGGTAGGCTACGGTAGCCAGAAGAAGAAAGATGTGACCACTTCTATTGCCAGCATCAAGGCCGCAGACATCGAAAACCAACCCATAAGTAATGCGGCTGAAGCAATGGTTGGGAAGATGGCTGGGGTACAGGTTTCGCAAGGTTCAGGTGCTCCTGGTGGCGCATTGAACATTAAGGTGAGAGGTGTGGGCACAATTACCGCGGGCTCAAATCCACTGTATGTAATTGATGGAGTACCGATCTCCAACGACAATATCAATACTTTAAACACGAACGATATTGCTTCGATAGAGGTACTGAAGGATGCTTCATCTGCTGCTATCTATGGTTCAAGGGGTTCCAATGGGGTAGTCCTGATCACGACTAAGCAAGGAAAGAACGGGCTTACTACCATTAATGTAAACAGCTATACAGGCTGGCAAACGCTTGCGCATAAAATCAAAATGATGGATGCCTATCAGTATGCACAAATGGTGTTGGAATCCAGAAATAACTCTTACGTAGATGTGATGGAAGCCAATAATAGGAAATATGCGGATAAAGGTTTACCATTGGTGCCTTACAGTGTAAATGATAACAACGGAATCCGCTTATTTAATACGGGTAATAATACCAATACGGTGATGCCTTTAGAAGTTTTGCCTTACTTAGCAGGTCAGCAAGGCTTAACAAATACGGACTGGCAGGATGAAATTTTCAGAACAGCACCGATTCAAAACCATTCCGTTTCGGCTGCTGGCGGCTCAGAGCTGATGAAATATTATGGCTCCCTGGAATATTTTAATCAGGATGGGATCATTTTAAATAGCGGTTTCAAGCGTTATACTGGAAGAATTAACCTGGAAGGTAAAAAAGGAGCAGTTAAATATGGGATGAATTTTAGTCCTTCTGTGATCAATGAAAGAAAAGTAAATGCGAATGGTGCTTACAATTCTAATGGCGGGGGTATTGTCGCATCAGCGCTTCATTACTCGCCAATTTTCCCGGTTTACAACGCTGATGGCAGTTATAATTTTGACCAGAACTCCTGGAGTGCCGGTACAATTACCACGCGTCCCGATAATAAAAATGAGACCGGGAACGGGGAAACACAAGCCTGGAATCCAGTCGCACTTGCGATGCTTCAAAAAGATGATGTAGCTGCAACCAGGATGACCGGAAGTGCCTTTTTAGAAGCTGATTTTACCAAAGATTTAAAATATAGGATTAAGTTGGGAATCGACCTGTTTAATAGCGCTGAAGATATTTTCAGACCTTCTATTTTTCCTCAGTCTAATACCGCTGGAAATCCACTTTCGGAGGCTACAGGTTCTTCCAGAACCATCAAAGAAACGAATTGGTTGTTGGAGCAGACTTTAAATTACACGAAAACAATTGGCGACCATAGTATCAATGCTTTATTGGGCTTCTCTACCCAAAAAGATGATTTGAGCGGTAATTACGCTTTCGCTTCTAAAGGGTTTATCAGTGATCAGGTAGAGTTTATTAAGGCCGGTTTGGTGACCAATGGTACTGCTACCCGCACACAATGGGCCCTAGCCTCCGGAATTGCCAGGTTACAGTACAGTTATAAAGGGAAATACTTGTTTACCGGTTCGATGAGGGCAGATGGTTCCTCTAAATTTGGAAAGAACAATAAATGGGGGTATTTCCCATCTGCATCATTGGGATGGAGAATGTCTGAAGAGGATTTTCTTAAAGACTCAGAGACCATATCAGATTTGAAACTGAGAGCCAGTTATGGTTTAACGGGTAATTTTAACATACCTAATTATGCCGCCCAGGGGGCGATGAACAATTATGGATATGTATTTGGTGGTACACCTCCAGCAGTTGTGAATGGTGCTGCACCAATTTATAAACCTAATGACGATCTGCAGTGGGAAAAAACAGCACAGTTAAACCTTGGTTTTGATGCAGCTTTTTTCAAAAACCAACTGACATTGTCTGTTGATGTTTATAATAGTAATACGAATAATCTGTTGTTGGATGTGCCGGTTCCTATTTCTACAGGCTTTGCGACCGAGTTGAAAAACATAGGTAAAGTGAATAATAAAGGGATTGATATCAATCTAGGCACGCAGCAACAATTTGCTGCTTTAAAATGGACTGCAAATGGAAATTTCTCTAAGAACGTCAATAAAGTAGTGGAACTGGGTCCCGGTAATGCAGATATCATTAAAACTGGTTCAGTTGCCAATGCTTATTTTATCACAAGAGTTGGGGAGCCGATTGGTTCTTATTACTTACCAGTAGTGCTTGGTGTATTCAAAAATCAGGCGGAACTGGATGCGTATCCTCATTATACAGATACTCAGGGGAATTATGATGTGAATACTTCTAAGCCAGGAGATTTTAAATTCAAAGATGTGGATGGTGATGGCGTGATTGATCTCACAAAAGACAGAGAGATTGTTGGGAATTACCTACCCAAGTTTACTTACGGTTTTGCAACCTCATTGGAGTATAAGGGAATTGATTTGAATGTTGCGATGCAAGGAGTTTATGGCAATCAAATTCTGAACCTTTCCCGCAGGTATTTTGCGAATAAAGAAGGAAATATGAACAACATGATCAGCTCATTGGATCGTTGGAAATCTGAAAGTGACCCGGGAAGTGGTCGGGATGTGAGGGCCAACCGTGCGGCGAAAGGGAGTAATGGTACTACTTCAACCTGGCACATTGAAGATGGATCTTATTTGCGTATCCGTAACATCGCAGTTGGCTATACTTTACCTGAAAATCTAGTCAAAAAATTAGCTTTAACAAAGGTTAGGGTATATGTAGCGATGCTAAATCCATTCACTTTCACCAAATATACCGGCTATAATCCTGAGGTGACTAACAGAAGCGATGCCACCACAAATGGAGAAGATTATGGCGTTTATCCAACAGCAAAAACAACATCAATAGGCATTAACATCACATTATAATACTAGAAAGATGAAAAAATATATCATATTAATTTGTGGTTTAATGATTTCTGCCACATCATGCAAGAAATTTTTAGACTTAAAACCATTGGATTCCTACACTGAAGAGACATTTTATGTGGATGAAAAAGGATTACAGGGTGGATTGGTGACTTGTTACGATGCTTTACAGACGGACAGTTTGTATGGTAACAATTTCCTGACTTTAGCTGAGCTTCGCGGGGATAACCTGATTGATAATGATCCGGGTTCAGGAGCTGGTGTCCGCAACCAGATTGAAGTATTTTCTGAAACCTCCGCCAACAGTATTATTTCTGCCAGTTGGATGGGGCATTATAAGGCCATTTATCGCTGTAATATCATTTTAGACCGTGCTGCTGGTATTTCCATGAATGAAAATACCAAAAGTCAGATCATTGGACAGGCGAAGTTTATCAGGGCCCTGAGTTACTTTAACCTGGTTCGGATTTGGGGCAATGTTCCATTGGTTTTGAAGGTTCAAAAAACCGAAGAAGCCAGACAAAATACCCGCGCAACTACTGCTCAGGTTTACCAGCAGGTGATTGATGATTTAAAAGATGCTGCAGTAAAACTTCCTGCAACCTGGGCAGCTGCGCAGCGTGGGAGAGCCACTAATTTTGCCGCAACCGCTTTGTTAGGCAAGGTCTATCTTTATCAGAAGAGGTATGATCTGGTGGCAACTACTTTACAACCCGTTGTAGCCGCGATTTATAATGGAACGACCATAGCAACTGTACCGCAGAACCTGACTTTTCCTGACAACCTAAAGACAAGTAAGGATATCATTTTTGCGGTCCAATATTTAATGGGTGGAGTTAGAGAATTTGTGAATCAGGATAACCGTTACAGAAATAACAACAATACGAATATCATCAGCATCCCTCAATCATTATATGAAACTGAAGATAACCGTCGGGCTTTAGTGGCTGCGACAGGAACAGGTGGTCGCCCTGGGAAGTTTAACTCCCCACAAGTAAACAATGAGACCAGTGGTGATTTTCCGATATTGCGTACCACTGATGTTCTATTAATGTATGCAGAGGCTTTAAACGAAACGTCCTACGGAAATACAGAAGCTTTTAAAGCCCTAAATGCCGTCCGTAGCAACGCGAACGCTAGTTTAAAAACAGCCTTGTTGTTGACTTCTACGTCTGAATTCAGAACGGCAGTATATTTAGAAAGACGGCTGGAATTGGCTTTAGAGGCAGATCGCTGGTTTGATATTGTGAGAACGAATCAAATGAGTGTGATTTTCCCAGGGATTCCAGCATTTAGAAGTCTTTATCCGGTTCCTCAGGTAGAGATTGACAACATCATCAATAAAAGTGGCTATCAGAATGATGGTTATTAATTCGTTTTAATTTCTGACCGGCATCTTTAATCCAGGCTAATTCATTAGCGCTATTTTGAAGATGCCGGTTTTGAATGTGGCTCAATGATGAAATTACTTTACTTTTTGTTTTTAAATGGTCTGCAGATAGCTGAGTTTTATACCATCGATTTTCTCGATCTTTCCTAACACCTGATTGAGTTGAGCTTTTCTAACTTCAAATTTTATGGTACAGGAGTTGTCGAATTCCTGAGATAGGATCTGAAGTTGCTCTTCTTTAAACAAGCGCATTACATCGTTCATGCTGAGGTAATCGAAGCGCAGTTCATATACATCATTTACCGTTTTTTCTACGATTTCTGCAGTTTCAATGGCTTCAATTGCGGCTGATTTATAGGCGTTTATTAAACCAGGAACTCCCAGTAATGTTCCTCCAAAATAACGGACTACCACGATAAGGATATTGGTTAAATCGGCAGAAAGCAGTGCATTTAGAATTGGCCGGCCTGCGGTTCCGGAAGGCTCTCCATCGTCCTGGATTCTAAACACAGAACGATCCGGACTTAGTCTGAGGGCCCAGCAGAAATGTCGGGCTTTGCCGTGTTCAGCACGCAATTGTGCGAGTATAGGCTTTACTTCATCTTCAGAACGAATGGGGTAAGCAAATGCAATAAACTTACTGCCACGGTCTTTGAATAGTCCTTGAACCGGGGCAGTTATGGTTTTATAAGTATCGTCAAATAGCATGAAACTGTGATAAAGTAATTAAAATGATCGCGATTAAGGCCAGTGCTAATCCAAGATAGTTGAGTTTATTCAGCTTTTCTTTGAATAAAAACACCCCTACAAGGGTCCCTAGAATGATCACACCGATATTCATTGCTGCAAATACGGTAGACGGATGATCAGCCATTTCGCGATGCGCTTTCAGGTAAAAAAGAATGTTACCAAAATTGAAAAAACCAAGAACAGCACCACAGGCAAAATTAACCAGTTCCAGTTTCTGCTGTTTAACAACCGCGAGGTACAAGATGCTGAGGAGAGATATGACAAAGGAAATGGCGAAAGTCAGGATTAAAGAACTGGTGTAGGCCAGGTCTTTAATTTGTGCAATCTGCTTAAAAAGAATGTCAATAATTCCAAAACCAAAGAATACGAGTAATGGATAAATCCAGTTTCCTCCAGTGGTTAGGCTTGCTGATTTGCGGTAAAGGGTGAAGATAATGGCGGTAAATCCAAAACACAGGCCCAGGATTTTTAAGGTATTGAACTGATCACCAAACAGAAAATAAGCCGCAAGGATAGAAATAAACAAAGACAATCGTTGTGCAATGTCTGTTCTGGCAATTCCGATGTTTCTGATGGAAGCACCAAGAAACCAAAAAACAAGGGGTAACAAGACACCAAGACAGAGATAAACCGGCGATAGCTTTGCATTTGTTAATTCGGCAATGGAAGGTTTAAAAAAAATGAAACTCAGGGCAATTGCAAAGAGATAATTCCAGGTAATCGCTTGTAACACATTGATTTTATACCTGCGTGCAAGTTTTAAAAGAACTGCAACGGTAACACTGCAAAAAATACTGATGATTAAATAGATCATGCTTTGTTGTGATTTTGGTAAATGGACAACTGATCGTTGCCGATTTGATATTGAGCAGTCATAGGCTTACCGATTCTTGGTGCAGGAATTCCATCCGACCAGGAGTGTTTAGCTGTAAATACACGTGCTTCGTCCCATAATCCACCTTCAATAAACTGATTGAACAATTGTGCTCCACCATCTATAATTACCGATTGTATGTCCATTAAATACAGTTGGAAGGCAATTTTTTGAGGAAGGTAAAAGGACATATCTTCCATTTGAATATAATGCAGCGCCCCAATAACATCAGTCTTTACTTCGTTGAATATAATGGTTTTAACTTCGTTATTGTAAATGTGATGTGTAGTTGGGATTTCCAGCTTACGGTCGATAATGATTCTGATCGGGCTTCTGCCAGGCCATTCACGTGCATTCAATTGAGGATTGTCGACCATAGCCGTTGTTTTACCCACAAGCACTGCATCTTCTTCAGTTCTCCATTTATGAACGAGTCGTTTAGCCAATGGGCCACTGATCCATTTTTGTACATTCCCTACAGGAGCAAAATAGCCGTTAGCAGTTTCAGCCCACTTTAAAATGATGTAAGGTCTTTGTTGACGAATTCTGGTAAAGAAACGCCGGTTTAAATAGGCACATTCTTCGTCGAGTACACCTGAAACCACATTGATGCCCGCATTCTTTAATTTAGTGATGCCTTTACCATCTACTGCAGCAAATGGATCTCGATTTCCAATCACCACTCTTTTCAATTGATGTTTAATCAGCAGGTCTGCGCAGGGAGGAGTTTTTCCAAAATGTGCACATGGTTCCAGACTCACATAGGCGGTTGCTTTTTTGAGTAGTGCAGCTGCTTTTAGCTCGCCATATTTGGAAAATACTGCTTTGATGGCGTTTACTTCAGCATGCGCTTCCCCAATTTTTTGATGATAACCTTCACCAATAATCAGTCCATCAGCTACAATTACACAACCTACCATTGGGTTTGGACTAACCTTTCCAGCGCCAAGAATAGCAAGCTCCAAACATCTTTTTATATATAATTCGTCGGCCATTGAAGCAAAAGTAAGGTATATTGTTCGATTTACTTACTTTTGCAGGGCATGAATTTAAGCCAGTTATTAGCCCATTTTAAGACAGAATTAAAAGATGTTTATGAGGAAGAGGAAGTTAAGTCGATTTTCTCTGTTTGTGTAGAACATTTACTTGGGCTCAGTAGGAGCTGCCTGATGATGAATTGGGATAAAGAAACGAGTCTGGAAGCAGAGCAGCAGTTCCTGAAAATTCTGAAGGGTTTAGGGGAGCAGAAACCTATTCAGTATCTCTTAGGAGAAGCTTTTTTTTATGGTTCCTTCTTTAAAGTAAATGAAGCAGTGTTGATTCCGAGACCGGAAACCGAGGAACTCGTGGATTGGATTCTGGCTTCTGATCTGGAGAATAAAAATGTAATAGACTTTGGAACTGGAAGTGGTTGTATCGCAATCAGCCTGAAAAAGCATAGCAAAGCAGCTTCGGTAACTGCTGTAGATATTTCTGAACAAGCTTTATTACTGGCCACAGAAAATGCCTTGCGATTAGAAACTGATGTGAATTTTATTCATGCTGATATTTTAAATCTGAAAATCGACGGAAAATACGACATTATTGTAAGCAATCCACCTTACATCACAGGTACAGAAATGGCTGAAATGCATCAGAATGTATTGGCACATGAGCCTCATCTGGCATTATTTGTTCCGGATGAAAAGCCTTTACTTTTCTATGAAGCCATTGCCGATTTTGCGATGAAGCATTTAAATGAGCATGGTGAATTATTTTTTGAGATAAATGAGTACTTATCAAAAGAAACCATTCAGATGTTAAAGCATAAAGGCTTTACTGACATCAGCTTAAGAAATGATATGCAAGGTAAACCTCGGATGATTCTAGCCAGAATTTAACTTCTGGGATGAAATCCGGTGATCACCTCTTTCAGGTAAGCTCTATCCAGGTGGGTGTAAATTTCTGTGGTGGTGATGCTTGAATGGCCCAACATTTCCTGCACAGCCCGTAGGTCGGCACCACCTTCAATCAGATGCGTTGCAAAGGAATGGCGGAAGGTATGTGGACTAATACTTTTCTTTAAGCCTGAAGCCAGTGCGAGCTCTTTAATAATGGTAAACACAGAAATTCTTGATAAGCCTGTACCTCTACGATTCAAAAAGATATAATCTTCATATCCTTTTTTGATAGGGACATGAACGCGGCTGTGTTCCAGGTAAATTTTAATATACTTAAGCGCGGTAGCTCCAATTGGAATGATCCGCTCTTTATTTCCTTTTCCTACGATCCTAATGAATTCACTATCATAAAAGATATTGGAGATTTTGATATTGGTCAATTCTGATACACGAAGTCCACAGCCATACAATAGCTCAATAATGGCCTTATTTCTCATACCTTCAGGCCTGGAAGCATCAATAGCTTCGAGCAAGCCATTGATTTCCTCAATGTTCAATACATCAGGAAGTTTTTTTCCTAATCTGGGAGTTTCCAACAAGGCTGAAGGATCTACTGTAATGATTTGTTCCAGCATCAGGAAGCTGAAAAAGGATTTTAATCCGGAGATTACCCTTGCCTGAGTGCTGGGCAACATGCCGAGCTCATTGATCCAGCTGATGAACTTTTTTAGATCAGTACTGCTGATTTCTTTTACAGCCGGAGACTCTTCTACAGCTTCAAAATATTGAAACAGTTTCTGAACATCATTTAGATAGGCTGCAACGGAGTTCCCGGATAGCGAGCGTTCCAGTTTTAAATAGGCTTTAAACGAGGGTAAATAAGGGTTATTAATCACACAAAAATTTTCTACTGTAAGTTTTTAGCTTTAAGTTTGAGCTAATGAAGATACAAATTATTAACGGCCCAAATTTAAACCTTTTAGGTATTCGGGAGCCAGGAATTTATGGAAATTTAGGTTTTGATGAATATATCACGCAATTGAGAAGCATGTACAGCATCCTACATATCGATTACTACCAAAGTAATGTGGAAGGTGAACTGATCAATAAATTACATGAAGTTGGTTTTGAATATGATGGGGTTGTGATCAATGCAGGTGGCTATACGCATACTTCTGTAGCATTGGCAGATGCAATTGCTTCTATTAAGACTCCGGTAATAGAGGTGCATGTATCAAATATCTATGCCCGGGAAGAGTACAGACATGTATCCTTAACCGGAAAAAACTGTAAAGGAGTGCTGACAGGTTTTGGTCTGGATGGCTACCGTTTAGCGATAGAGAGTTTTTTGAAAAGCTAAATCTGTAATGAAAAAAGTTCTTTTATCTGCGGCATGCGTAGCGATCTGCGCATCTGCATTCGCGCAGGCGGACATCACTGAAAAGGAAATCAAAGAACACATCTGGACATTGGCAGCTCCGCAAATGAAAGGACGTTTTCCAGGAACGGCTGAAAACAAAAAAGCCGTAAATTATATCGTTAAGCAATTCAAAAAATCAGGAGTTGCACCATATAATGGAACTTATATCCAGGAATTTACTGCAAAAATGCGGGTTAAAAAAGGAGTTACGGATACGCCATATGTGAAAACTCAAAATGTGATCGGTTATATAGAAGGTTCTGATCCGGTTTTGAAGCAGGAGTTTATTGTAATTGGAGCACATTATGACCATCTTGGAATGGGAGGGGCATCTTCTAAAAAACCTGATACTGTAGGGATTCATTTGGGGGCAGACGACAATGCAAGTGGAACTGCAGCACTATTGGAGATTGCGGAAAAGCTGGTCGCCAATAAAGCATCCCTGAAACGTAGTGTGATGGTCATTGCTTTTGGTGCGGAAGAACAAGGTTTATTGGGATCCAGGTACTTTACCGAAAATCCACTGGTTCCATTAGCACAGATTAAACTGATGATCAATATGGATATGGTGGGTAGGATGAATACAGAAAAGCATTTGTATATGGGAGGTGCTGCAACATTTGATGGTGGAGTAGAATTACTGACCAAACTAGGTCCTGAAATTGGTGTTCATCCTTTTGTCAACCATTACGATGTAGGCGGTTCTGACCATGTATCCTTCTACAAGAAAAACATCCCGGTATTGGGATTTCATACTGGTGGACATCCCCAATATCATACTCCGGAAGACGACAGAAGGCTGATTAATGTTCCGGGGGAAAAATTGGTTTGTGATTATATTTATAAAGCTTTGACGACCGTTGCAAACAGACCGGGCCCAATTGTTTTTGTTCCTGAAAAAAAGTAAGCAAAGCGCTTAGCCTGTAAAAAGAAAGCCTGTACATTAAATTGTACAGGCTTTCTTTTTACAGATCCGATAGGCTGAGGGCTTAGTTCTTAATGCCCAAATCATTAAAGAACCTTATTTTCTTGATAAAATAGGCATAAATTATGCTTGAAGAGTAATATCCTGCGTGTTTATGGTAAGGAATCTGGTGTTTTGCTCTTTTCTTCCCATTGATGGATAATTTTTGCAGGAAATGAAAATGTGCTTTACTAATCGACATTGCGGAGTCTAATTTTCCTTTTGCTACAAAATTCAGCAATGCGACAAAATCGATAAAAAAGCGGATGAAAATCCTAAAATAAGCATCTGATAAGGGCAGGTTTTTCTGCATGATGATCAGGTTATTTCTGAAGTTTAAATACGTTTTATATGGATTATCAGCATTTAAAGTTCCTCCACCCAGGTGGTAAACTTCTGCATCCGGGCAATACATGATTTTGTAGCCCAGATTCTTTAAACGCCAGCAGAGGTCGATTTCTTCCATATGCGCAAAAAAGTCAGTGTCTAGTCCACCGGATATTTTCCAGCATTCACTTTTAACAAATAATGCAGCCCCGCTTGCCCAAAAAATCTCTTTTACGTCGTTGTATTGACCATGGTCATCCTCTACGGTATCAAATAATCGTCCTCTACAGAAGGGAAGGCAATGGAGATCGAGGTAGCCCCCGGCAGCTCCTGCATATTCAAATTTAGTCTTGTCTTTTTGCCACTTGATTTTTGGCTGTGCAGCCGCGATTTCCCAATCATTTTCCATAAGATCGATAACTGGTTGAATCCAGTTTTCAGGGACTTCAAGATCCGAATTCAGTAATACAAAATAATCGGCCTCAACTTGCTCCAGTACTTTGTTGTAACCTCCGGCAAAACCATAATTATGATCATTTTCAATGATCTGGATATTTGGATAGTTTTCAGAAACAAATGCGACGGAGCCATCTGTTGAGGCATTATCGCCTACGATAATTTGTAGATTAGGATAGGAGGATTGTACAACGCTCGGCAAAAACCTTTCCAGGAGTGTTTTTCCATTCCAATTTAAAATCACTACTGCTACACTTGCTGTTGTCATGATGCGTATTCTCGTTTTGTTTTCCATCGTCTATGGCTCCACAGCCAGTAAGATGGATCTTCATTAATAATTTTTTCCAGGAATCTGAAATGGGTATCGGTAATTTCATGTTCCTTAGTTTCTTTTGGCACCGGACAAATTGGAACGCATTCTACTTCATAATAACCTCTTTTCAGGTAGGTCAATTTGAAGTAAAAGATCGGTCTGTTGGTTTGCAATGCAATTTTTTCCAGGCCCAGTAAAGCAGAAGTATCTTGATTCAGGAAGTTTAGCCAATAATGCGCTTCCCCACGAACCGGACTTTGGTCACTGGCAAAACAGAACATGCTAGGTTCATCCTTTTTACTGGTCAACATACGTAAGGTTTGTCGCATAGGCACACAAACATTACCATATTTACTTCTCATTTTGAGGAACCAGTTGTCGAAAATTTTATTGTTGAGTGGTTTATAAATCACGTAGGAAGTTTTGGAGAGTTGGAGGCCTAGTGCCAGCATTCCCCATTCCCAATTGCCATAATGACCGGTGCAGGCCAATACGCTTTCTCCTTTGTTAAAATGGGCTTCCACCAGATGCAGGTTTTTGAATTTGACGCGTTTTAAAACCTCTTTTTCAGAAATCGAAGACATTTTTATCACTTCCACCGCTAAATCAGCAAAGTAGCGAAAAAATCTTTTTTCTATATGAATGATTTCTTTTATACTTTTTTCCGGAAAAGAATTAACCAGATTTTCACGTACAACTTTTTTTCTATAACCTACTAAATAATATAGGATATAGTAACAGAATGCAGAGATTATGTATAAAAACTGGGTAGGTAGAAGAGAGAAAAAGCTTAAAAAAACTACTCCTATGTGAGAAAAGCTTTTTTTTATCATTATTTTGGCGGATTAAGAATGCAAACATAAAATAACAGATGCAAAGTTTAGCTATATTTCCCCTTTTTTATCTTCCCCCAGTAAGTTTTTTCAAAGAATTGAAACGTTTTGGAAATGAGTTTTTATTGGAAAAAGAGGAGCATTTCCCAAAACAGACATTCAGAAACCGTGCAACCATCTATTCACCGAATGGCAGTTTAGATTTAATTGTTCCTGTGATTCGTGGTAAGGAGGTACATACCAAAATGAAAGATGTAAAAATCAGCAATGATTTTAACTGGCAACGCTTACATTGGAAAAGCCTGGAGAGTTGTTACCGAAATTCCGCCTATTTTGAGTACTACGAGGATGAGTTTTCCAGATTTTATCACCAGAAATTTGATTCACTTTTTGATTATAATCAGGAAATCATGGAGTGGTTGTTCAAGCAATTGAAAATTACCGCCAAGTATGAACTGACGAATGAATACCTGGATCAGGTACCTGTGGAACTTGATTTCCGTTCCAAATCGGTATTTAAAAAACCAGAAGGCGAATTCAAACCGTACTTTCAAGTCTTTGACGACAGGCAGGGCTTCAAGCCAAACTTAAGTATCGTGGACTTGTTGTTTAATCAGGGTCCGCAATCGAAATCCTATTTTTAAATGGCTAAAACAGCAAAGCACAAAAAGAAACGACAGCATTTAGCGCTACCACATGCCGGATCTAGTCCGGGGATGATTTATATTGATCCAAAGGCCTTAAAGCCGGTCATCAAGCTATACCGCTATAATGCGGAAACTTATGATGTCAGGGATTTATATGACATCAGTACCTTGAAATCCTTATTAAAGGATAAAAGCTGTACTTTTTGGGTAGAGATTAAAGGCTTTAATTCTTTGGCTTTGTTTGAAACCTTAAGCAGGGATTTTGAGGTCAATAAACTGATTCTGGAAGACATTACCAGAACTTACCAGCGACCGAAACAGGAAGAGTATGACCATTACGTTTTTGCAGTGAGCAGGATGTTGCAACTGGATGAAAACCAGAATTTGGAGAATCAACAGTACTCTTTCCTGCTTACGGATAACGCCTTGTTCACTTTTCAGGAAAATTATGAAGACTGTCTGGATCCTGTTCGCTCCCGACTTAAGATAGGGAAGGGTAACATCCGTCTAGGTGGCAGTAGTTACTTGATGTATGCCCTGATGGACATTATTATTGATACCTATTTCGAAATTCTTGGCACCTGGGGCGATGAATTAGACAATATCGAAGATCGGTTATTCGATAAACCGGATAAATCGGTCATGTTTGATACACAATTGATCAAAAGAAACCTGATCAATATCAGAAGGGTGGCCTGGCCGGAACGGGATAAATTGAACGATATCCTTCGTAGTGACAGCCATTTGGTAACTGATCAGACTAAAATGTATATCCGGGATGCTTACGATCATTGCATTCAGATCATTGATATTGTGGAGTCTTTAAAAGAGATTTCTGCAAGTAATATAGACATGTATTTGTCGATCATCAGCAACCGGATGAATGAAATTATGAAGGTGCTGACCATCATTTCTTCTATTTTTATTCCTTTAACTTTCATTGCAGGAATCTACGGGATGAACTTTGCTAATGTAGATCCGGTCAGCGGTAAACTGTTGCCTCAGAACATGCCAGAGCTTTATCAGGCGAATGGCTATGTGTATACGATGCTGGTTATGGCAGCAATTGCAGTATTACAAATCATATATTTCTGGCGTAAGGGATGGTTTAAATAAGCATGATTATTGTAACTTTGGCAATAGATGCAATCCTTCGACCTGGACAAAACAGACGTTTCTAAATTAAAAAACGCCTTAAATAGTGATGATGAACAACTTAAAGTTATTCTATCGGAGTATCATGCCTCAGAAATAGCCATTCTATTCGAAAGCATCACAAAAGAAGATCGCCAACGCATCATTAACCTTTTGCCAGTAGAGATTGCTTCAGAAGTAATTTCTGAGATGCACGAGGAATCCCATCCGGAAGAATTGCTATTGCAACTGCACCCGGATAAGAGAACGGAAATCGTGGAAGAGTTGGATTATGATGATGCTACAGATATCATTTCCCAGCTGGAAGAGCATGAGCAAAAGGAAATCCTTGAAGATTTAAGTGAAGATGACGCCTCCAATATTCGTAATTTACTAAGTTACGATGAGAAGACGGCAGGTGGTTTAATGAACACCGAGTTTATTCGTGTGAATCTGAACCTGACTAAGAAGGATGCTATTGATGAGATTATCCGTCAGAGTGAAGAAATCGAAGAATTCTATACCATTTTTGTGATTGATGACGATAATGTGTTTCAGGGAATCGTGTCTTTGAAAGACATCATTAAAGCAAAAGGAAACGTACATATTACAGAATTAGTGAAGGCTGAAGTGGCCTGGGTGACACCAGATACAGACCAGGAAGAGGTAGCCAGATTGATTTCACAATACAACATTACCAGTATTCCGGTGGTCGACAATGACATGAGGCTGCTGGGGCGTGTAACTTTTGATGACGTAATTGACGTTTTGGAAGATGAAAATACTGAGGATATTCTGAAAATTTCAGGGGTTTCTGAGGATGAGGAACTAAGCGGTAACTGGCTGGAAGCGGTAAAATCCCGATTACCATGGTTGATCTTAAATCTTGGAACTGCATTTCTAGCTTCAGCGGTAGTGAGGCATTTCGGCTCTACAATTGAAAAAATTGCGGTACTTTCCGCATATATGACCATTATTGCGGGTATGGGTGGAAATGCCGCAACACAGGCCCTGGCGGTAACTGTAAGAAGGATTTCCTTATATGACTTAACTGATAACCAGGCTTATCGGACGGTATTAAAAGAGTTTACAGTAGGATTGATCAATGGTGCGGTGACTGGTTTGATTGTTTTTATCTTCGCCATATTTTTTGATAGCAACCCATTGTTAGGGCTGGTGATCTTTTTAGCGATGACTGGGAATCTACTGATTGCCGGGGTAACTGGAGCAGGTATTCCTCTAATCCTGAAAAGAGTTGGAATCGATCCCGCGATCGCTTCTTCGATTATCATCACCACATTTACTGACGTTTTTGGATTTTTATTATTACTCGGACTAGCCAGCAAGCTTTTGCTGTAACATCAGTTTAAATCAGACATAAAAAAAACTCCTGATGGTTTGAACCACAGGAGTTTTTTTATGTAGAATTGCGCGTATTAGGTAAGCGTAGCATTTAATGCCCTGGTTTTATTCTGAAACCTAAGGAATAGCAATATAGAAGCCGTTAATAAACCAAATGTAAGACCATACCAGATTCCGTTTACGCCCATTTCGAGTTGAATTCCCAATAAATAGCCCAGTGGAATGCCAATGATCCAGTAAGCAACAAAGGTGATGAATGTAGGGACATTGACATCGCCAATTCCTCTTAGCACACCTAATCCGACCACCTGTGTGCCATCAAATAATTGGAAGAATCCGGCAATGATTAACAGTTGCGCTGCGATACCAATTACGGCTGTATCTTCTGTGTAAATGAAGGGCAGCAAATTGTTGGCTACAATAAACAAAATTGCCGTAATGCTCATAAATAAAATGATGACATGATAACTGGCAATAGCCGACTGTCTGAGGTCCAGGAAGTTCTTCTTCCCAAAGTTATTCCCGGTTTTAATGGTGGCTGCAGAAGCAATACCACTGGCCATCATATAGGTGACAGAGGCTAGGTTTATAGCCACCTGATGGGCAGCTTGTTCAACGGCGCCAATGGTACCTATCAGGATTGCAGCACCACTGAAAGCACTGATTTCAAAAGAGTATTGTAAGGCTACGGGAGCACCAATTTTAATGATTTTCAAAGCCCTGACTTTATCAAAAAAACTGACTTTAAAGCTCTTTATGTATTCCTTAAAGTACTTGGATTTTAATACATAAATGGACATTACAATGGCCATTAGTGTACGGTCTACCAGGGTGCTGATCCCGACACCTTTGACCCCCATAGGCGTGATGCCGAACATTCCTTTTACAAGGACAATTCCTAAAATGATATTCAGGAGATTTCCCCAGATCGACACAAACATGGCTTGTTTAGTAAACCCCAGGCCTTCCGCAAATTGCTTAAAGGTTTGGAAGATCATTAATGGAATGATGGAAATAGCCAGGTAACCAAGATAAGGTTTGGCATAAGCCACTACTTCAGGAGATTGCCCCAGGTGATCAATCACCAGTAAAGTTCCAAGGTGCACGAAACCATATAGTAAAATAGAGGTAAGGATATTAATGATTAAGCTGTTTGACAACAATTTTCCGCATTCATCGTAATTCTTACGGCCGTTTTCCTGAGCCATTAATGGCGTTAGTCCGTAGGAAATCCCCATTCCGATGACCAGAATGAGCATAAAAAGGCTGTTGACCAGGGAAACTGCCGCCAACTGAATGGTTCCGGCAAAATGCCCTACAATTACACTGTCGGCTAAATGAACAAGTGTGTGTCCCAACTGCGACACTACAATCGGCATGGCCAAACGCAGGTTGTCTGAGTAATAAGGTTTATATTTTGAATAAAGTGTTTGTAGCATTGCTACAAAAGTCGACATTTCTATCCTCAAATTTTTGAAGATGAAATTATTTTACATGATCTTATTGTGAAATTGATGTAAAATATTCTTCCTTTTCGGAAGTATGGGGTTGAATAGCGCCAGTCAGAATCTGGTTGACTAGTATCTTTTGTGCTTTTTTGTACGAGGTTTTAATGATTTTGCTGTATTGTTTTAAAGTAATTCGCCCTTCCTGTGTCAGGTAATCGAATAATGCCTTTTCTTCTTTCCCCTGAGGAATGGAAGGTAGCGGATGTTCCGTTGTTCTTTTTATGACATCCACTAAAATTTTACTGGCCAGTAAACTTTTGTCCTGAATTCTAAAATACACCCACCATTTCTTGTTTTCATCCAATGCGTAATGAGGTTTGGTTTCGCTGGCGTTGATATTCACGACCAAAACCAATTTATCATCCACATAGATTTCTTCAAAGCTTAAATCGACCGCCGGTCTGCAAAATTGCTCAGCAGACTTAAGGAGCATATATTTTTCTTCATCTTCAGATTTCACCCCTTTAATTGTACCATCATCGGCTACGCCAATCAATAATTGTCCACCTTTATGATTGGCGAATGCCACGAGACTACGCGCGATTTTTTCGTGATTGGTAATGGTTTTCTTAAAATCAAGGGTCGTTCCTTCGCCTTGCAAGATGAGTTTCCTGATGTTCATAGCTAATAGGCGATGCGAGGTTTTTCTCCATGATGTAAATTGCGCACATATATTTCATTCATCACTGTTGCGCATAATTCTCCCTGGGCATTGGTGATTTCCATTGGATAGGCTTTGACAAATTTGCCTACCGTGTTCATTGCTTCTATCGCCTCATTGAGCATTTCGTCAGTCACCCTTATGGTGAAAAAGAGATCCCCATGTCCCGGTTTCAGGTATTGTATGGAAGCACTTTTTAGCCAGACCCTTATTTTATAACCTTCCCGTCTGAGGAGTTGATCAAACAATAAGGCATAGAACGGATCTGTTGCGGCATAAATCGTCCCTCCGAATATTGATCCATTGTAATTCTTGTTAAAAAGACTCCTGTTGATTTTGACATCTACCCCCCGAAAACCTTTATGGAATCTTTTTACCCATATCCGCTGGAATAATAAAGGTGGATACAAACAAAGTCCCCATTTTAGCGTTTTTTCTGATACTACCATGATGCTTAAATATCTGAAAGTTTATTGAACAATGAAATTTAAAACGGTCTTTACTACAATTAATTTTAATTAAATTAGAGCTATGTATATTTATGACACCCTAACCGCCGCAGTTTCAGACCTTGAGAAAAGAGGTTATGAATATGATTTTATTCTGGCATCCGATTGTATTGAATGCAAGGCTATTGATTTACAGTTGATGCCTGAGGAATTTGAGATCGATGAATTTTATCGTTTTGAGGGGATGACCGATCCCGGCGACAGTTCGGTTATCTATGCAATCTCCTCACCGGTAGGAAACCTGAAAGGAGTATTAATAGACGCCTATGGAGTATATGCAGAAAACGTTTCTCCCGAGCTGCTGGATAAGCTAAAAATGCACCACGATTAATCAAATCCATCTCTTTAATGGCGCTATGTCAAAAAAATGTACTATCTCAACTTAAACATCAAAGGCAATTTTTATAAAGTTAACTTTGAGGATAAGTTTAAGAGAAATGGTATTTAAAGATAAAGTAGTCGCAGCTTTCCAGAAAATTCAGGACTCCATTTGCCAGGGTTTAGAACAAACGGATGGTAAAGGAAAATTTGAGGAAGAATTATGGAGCCGTGATGGTGGCGGTGGCGGCAGAACACGAATTCTGCAAAATGGTAATGTAATTGAAAAAGGAGGAGTAAACTTCTCGGCGGTACACGGTAAATTACCGGAGGCGATAAAGAAGTCTTTTAAGCTCGACAACGATGATTTCTTTGCAACCGGGGTTTCTATTGTAATGCACCCAAATAATCCCTTCGTGCCGATTATTCATATGAACATCCGTTATTTTGAGATGGATGGACAGACCAGATGGTTTGGTGGTGGGATAGACCTGACGCCTCACTATGTAATTGATACAGATGCGCGTTTCTTTCATCATTTACTGAAACAAACCTGTGATGAATTTGATGCCTCTTTTTACCCTAAATTTAAGGCGCATGCCGATGATTATTTTTTCATCAAGCATAGAGAAGAGACCCGCGGCGTTGGCGGTATTTTTTATGATAAACTGAAGCCGGAAAACACAGGATTAGATTTTGATCGCCTACTGGATTTCTCTGCAGCTGTTGGGAATACTTTCCTTCCTGCATATACAGAATTGATTGATAGAAACCGTGATGCAGATTATAGTGCCGAAGAACAGGAATGGCAGTACCTGAGAAGATCCCGTTATGCGGAGTTTAATCTGGTGTATGATGCAGGCACTAAATTCGGCCTGGAAACTAACGGCAGGATAGAATCTATTCTAATGAGCCTGCCTCCAATGGCTAAATGGGTGTATAATTATCAGCCATTAACTGACAGCCCGGAAGCGGATACTTTAAGTAAGCTGAAAAAAGGCATTGAATGGGCTTAACCGCCCTTTTTAGCCCTAAAATATATACGATAAATTTTTTCCACAATGCGCCTGAATGGCGCATTTTTTATTAAATTCGCAAGGTTATAAGAATACCACGTTTAAATCGTTCTTAGGGAACATTACTATTTATGGCAGAAGATTTAGAAAATCAAGAAAACGACAAAATAATAAAAATCAATATTGACGAGCAGATGAAATCCGCTTACATCGATTATTCGATGTCGGTTATTGTATCAAGGGCTTTACCTGATGTTCGTGATGGATTAAAACCAGTTCACCGCCGGGTTTTATACGGGATGCTGGATCTGGGACTTGCAAACAACAAACCTTATAAAAAATCTGCCCGTATTGTTGGGGAGGTATTAGGTAAGTATCACCCACATGGTGATGCCTCTGTATATAATACCATGGTGAGGATGGCTCAGGAATGGAGCTTAAGATACCTGATGGTAGAAGGACAAGGTAACTTTGGATCGATTGATGGTGACTCTCCGGCAGCAATGCGTTATACGGAGGCCCGTTTCCAAAAGATCGCAGAAGATATGCTTGCCGATATCAATAAAGATACGGTAGATTTCCAACTTAACTTTGACGATTCCCTGCAGGAGCCTACGGTTCTTCCGGCAAAAGTTCCAAACTTACTGATCAATGGTTCTTCTGGTATTGCGGTTGGTATGGCAACGAATATGCCTCCACACAATATTACTGAGGTTATTAATGGAACCATTGCCTATATCGAAAATAAAGAAATCACTGTAGCTGAATTAATGAAGCACATAAAGGCACCTGATTTTCCTACAGGAGCAATTATTTATGGCTATACAGGTGTTCAGGAAGCTTTTGAAACTGGTAGAGGCCGTATTGTAATGCGCGCTAAAGCGGAAATTGAAACAAATAAAGACCGTGAAACCATTATCGTTACAGAAATTCCGTATCAGGTAAATAAAGCGATGATGATTGAGCGTACCGCTGAACTGGTAGGTGAGAAAAAAATCGAAGGTATTTCGAATATTAAAGATGAATCCAACAAGGATGGTATCCGTATCGTTTATGAAATAAAACGTGATGCGAATGCATCAATTGTATTGAATAACCTATTCAAACAGACAGCTTTACAAACCTCATTCAGTGTAAATAACATTGCCTTGGTGAATGGTAGACCGCAGATGCTGAACGTGAAAGATTTGATTCGTCATTTCGTTGACCACAGACATGATGTGGTCGTGAGAAGAACGAAATTCGAATTGGCAGAAGCGAAGAAAAGAGCGCATATTCTAGAAGGTTTATTAATTGCTTTAGATCATATTGAAGAAGTAATTAAATTGATCCGTAGTTCTGAGACTCCTGAAGAAGCAAGAACTGGATTAATGGAGAAATTTGGTTTGAGCGATATTCAAGCCAGAGCGATTCTTGACATGACCTTACGTAGGTTAACAGGTCTGGAGCGTGATAAAATCAAGGATGAATACAATGAGTTAATGAAAACTATTGAATACTTACAATCTATTCTGGATTCAGAAGATTTACGTATGCAAATCATTAAGGAAGAGTTGACGGAGATGATGGAAAAATACGGTGATGAGCGTAGAACTCAAATCGTACATTCTGCGGAAGACATGAGCATGGAAGATTTCATCGAAGATGAAGAGGTAGTGATCACGATTTCACATGAAGGTTATATCAAACGTACACCGGCAACTGAATACCGTACTCAAGGTAGAGGTGGTAAAGGATCTAAAGGTAGTGATTCAAGAAATGAAGATTTCATCGAACATTTATTGATCGCTTCGAACCACAATTATATGTTGTTCTTTACTGAATCAGGACGTTGTTTCTGGTTAAGAGTTTATGAAATTCCAGAAGGATCAAGACTAAGTAAAGGTAGAGCGATTCAGAACATCATCAACATTCCAAAAGAAGAAAAAATCAAAGCATACATTAAGGTAAAGAACTTGAAAGACCAGGAGTATCTGGAAAACAATTACATTATCATGTGTACTAAAAAGGGAACAATTAAGAAAACCTCTTTAGAAGCTTATTCTAGACCACGTGTAAATGGTATCAATGCGATCAACATTAACGAAGGTGACCAACTTCTGGAAGCAAGTTTAACTACAGGATCGAGCGAAATTGTAATGGCTTTACGTTCAGGAAGAGCAATTCGTTTCAATGAAGAGAAAGTGAGACCAATGGGTAGAACTGCAACTGGAGTAAGAGGAGTAACCCTTGCACACGACCAGGATGAGGTTGTTGGCATGATTGCTGTTGATGATCCGGGCGTAACTATTCTGGTAGTTTCAGAAAAAGGTTATGGTAAACGTACTGATATTGAAGATTACCGCGTGACTAACAGAGGTGGTAAAGGTGTTAAAACCATTAGTGTAACGGAAAAAACCGGCGCATTAGTAGCCATTAAGAATGTAACTGATGCAGATGATTTAATGATCATCAACAAATCAGGTATTGTCATCAGAATTGTAGTAAGTGAACTTAGGGTAATGGGAAGAGCAACTCAAGGTGTGCGTCTGATCAACCTGAAAGGAAATGATGAAATCGCTTCTGTAGCTAAGATTGAGCATGAAGACGAAGAAGTTGAAGAAGTTGAAGAAGGAGAAGAAGGTGCTGTTGTGGTAAACGATGCGATCGTTACTGAGGGCGCAGAGGAATCAGAAGAAATCATCGAAGAAGAGTTAGAAGAGGAAGAAGAAGATGAGGAAGCTGAGGACGATACTGAAGAAGAAGAAAATTAAATTTTTGACCCATAAATTAACAAGATGAAAAAAGTACTTTTTAGTATGTTACTTGTAGGTGCTGCCACCTATGCAAATGCGCAAAAAAGTGAAGTAAACGAAGCTAAAAAAGCTTGGACGTTGTTAGCAATTGCTAAAACAACAACTTTAGCAGATAACTTGAAAACGTTAAACGAAGGTTTAGCACATACTGATAAAGCAATTGTTCATGAAAAATCTAAAGACATGCCTGAAGCATGGTCTTACAGAGCTTTATTTGCATCTAGAATTGCATTAGTGGATTCATTAGACCTTAATAATGCTAAAGCAAACCAGAAAATTGCTGAAGAAGCAATCGTGAAGGCAAAAGCTTTAGACACTAAGGGCGCTGAGAAGGATAACATTCAGCAAGCAGAAATTAATGTGGACAATGCTTTGAGAAATCGCGCTATTTTCGCTTATAACAAAAAAGATTTCGCTGCTGCTTTATCGGCTTTCAATGAAGTAACTGCTAAAAATCCAAATGATACCGCTACTTATGTAAATGCAGGTGTGACTGCAAAAGCAGTTGAAAACTATCCTGAAGTAGTTAAAAACTTCAAGAAAGCAATTGATTTAGGTTACAAAGATTCAAAAGTGCTTTATTCTGAGATTGTTAACATTACTTTCGATAAATTAAAGGATACTACAGGTGGTCTGACTATCCTAAAAGAAGCGAGCAGCAAATTTCCTGATGATTCTTATTTCATTGGGTTAGAAACTGACCTTTATATCAAATCTGGCAATATTGCTAAATCTCAGGAGATGTTGAATAAATTAATTGCAAAAGATCCAAAAAATGCAATTTATCAATATCTATTAGGTGACACTTATTACAAACAAGCCTTAGCTTTACAGACAGAGAGAAATAAAATTGATCCTAAAAAAACTAAAGAATTCAACGCAGTTAGTAACAAGATGATCGCTTTAATTGATCAATCAACTCCTTACTATAAAGCAGCTTTAGAATTGGATCCTAAAAATGAGAATGCATTAGAGAACTTGAAAATCATTTATTTATTTAAAGATGACAAGGTAAACTATGAAGCAACCAAGAAAAAATTAGACGCTTTAAGAGGAACACAACCTTAATCAGCGCGTAATAATTCGATTAAAAAGGAGGGGTAATTTTTATCCCTCCTTTTTTTTTATAAGTTTGTAGCTAGAACACCCTTTAGTATGAAAAAGACCCTTTTATTGAATGCTGCTTTCCTAGTTTTATTGAGTGCTGACCATGCTTTTTCGCAAACAAGTCAATTGCAAATTGCGAGAAATAGTGTAGGTAAACTACAACTCGCCATTGCCGACAAAGCAGACGAGAAAAAACAGCTAAGTATACTAGGAGAGGGGGTTAAGGCTGCTGAGGCTGCTCAAAATGATAAAAAAACAAGAAAATGGCCGGAAACCTGGGCGATTAAAGCATACCTAAGTTCTTATGTTGCTATCATTGATACAGATGTGAGCAATTCAGACCGTTATTACAATTTAGCAATTGAAGCCATCGATTCAGCCAAGAGATTAGATAAGTTTCAGGCAAATTCGCAATTAATTTCGGCATCAGTTTACAATGTAAATATCAAGAAACAAGATAAAGGGAATGCTGCTTTTGCAAGTAATGATTTCAGTACAGCTTACGAACTTTTAAAGGAAGTAAGTGATTTTTTTCCGAAAGACACCACCATGGCGATCAATACAGCTCTGTCTGCACAAAATATGCAAGCTTTGGATAAAGCCCTGGTGTATTATAAAAGAGCAAAAGACAACGGAATTAAAAACCCAGCGGTATATCAAAAACTGAGTGGAATTTATTCGTCTAAATTTGAACATGAATTGGCATTGAAATCTTTAGAAGATGGATTAAAAATGAATCCTTACAATGTATTTCTTACCAATGATTATATTAATCTTTTATTGGATACTGAGAAGTATGAAGATGCCATGCGTGTCATAGAATCTACCTTAAAGACGGAGAGTAAAAATAAGTTGCTGTATTTCCTTTACGGATATCTACAGCAAAACAGAGCAAACAACAACACTGCAATTTTAGCCTATAATAAAGCTTTAAGTATTGATGAGAATTATTTTGATGCACTTCATCAACTCGGTATTGCTTATATAAATGCTGCAAACGAATCGTTAAAATCAAAGAAATCTGATGGCCCGTCGTTTACGTCTTATATTAATCGTGCAGAAATCGCTTTACTTCAAGCTCATGAAATCAATCAGAATGACAAATCTACAGTTCAGTTGTTGATTGATATTTATACCCGAAAAAACAGACTGGACAAAGTCCAGGAGCTAAAAGGGAAATTGGAAGAGTTTTAGAAAAGAATTTTAATCAGCTAATAATCACAAGAATACACCATCAAATAGGTGTATCAAAGAATACTACTTAACATAATATTAATTATGAGACTTTAATATAAGTAATGGATTGTTTGGTATTTTGAGAGTCGAGAATCTGTGAACAGATGTGCTTATTCCAGAAATTCTTTTGTTACGAGCACTATTAAAGCAAAAATCTCTGTAAAAATCACTTAAACAAACTTGTTCATTTGTTTGATTTAAAGCTGTTTATATCATGGTCAACCTATACTACACAGGTTGATTTTGCCTCGATCCTGACTCAAATTTTAAAATTCGGGTAATTCGGGCAAAATAAATAGCAAAGCGAGTTTTAAGAATAAAAATCTTGCTCAAAGCTAAATTAAGCAAAAAACTTCACAGATTTTGTTTAGAATTTTCAAGATTAAAATTATTATTAGATATGAGGCAATAAGTCTTAATACTATGGTGTGATTTTGTTATTTTGCATAAAGCAGTTGTTAATGGCACAATTGATGATTGTAAATTTATTTTTACGTTATGTTCAATCGTCCAATCAGAAGTATCCAGGATTTTTTATTAAGTACATATTTTGCTGATGGTCTCCGGATTACCATCGGTGTATTGCTTCCTTCACTTATTCTTGCACAATTTGGCTTACTTCAGTACGGAATGACCTTATCTTTAGGCGCTTTATGTGTTAGTGTTGTGGATACACCTGGTCCGATTGTCCACCGTCGGAATGCCATGATGATCACTACAGGTTTGATTACAATCATATCAATAGTTGTCGGTTTAACCAATAGTAATGTTTATTTCATTGGGACACTGCTATTTATATGTAGTTTCATTTTTTCTATGTTTTTCCTCTATGGTTTAAGGTCTGCAGCCATTGGCACTGCTGCCCTACTGATCATGGTGCTGAGTATTGATGATGTAAGGCCCTGGAAAGAAGTATTGGTATTTGCTTTACTCATTTTTATAGGTAGCATTTGGTACACATTATTGAGCTATTTTGTGTACAGAATCAGACCATTCCGCTTAGTACAACAAACATTAAGTGATTCAATTCATGAAATTAGCGAGTTTTTACGTGCTAAGGCCAGATTCTATCATCAAAATACCGATTATGATGATAATTACGCAAAGCTACTTCAGTTACAGGTACTTGTGCATGAAAAGCAAGATGCTGTAAGGGAAGTGTTGTTCAAAACCCGTGAAATTATCAGGGAATCTACACCTGAGGGACGTTTTCTTTTGCTCGTATTCGTTGATATGGTGGATCTTTTTGAGCAGGTTATGTCGACCTATTATAATTATGAGCAGCTTCATGACCAATTTGATGAGTCTGGTATCTTGGCACATTATGAATCGGTTATTATCAAAATCGCGGAGGAATTAGATGAGATTGCATTTGCTTTAAAAAGTGGTGGTGTTCCTAAAATTCCAACTTCTCTAATTGAGGATGTGGAAACGTTGAGAAATGAAATTACCGCACTCGAAAATAACAATACTGATGGAAAGTACAATACTTTAGGAATCATTGCACTTAAAAACATAGAAGTAAATATCGAAAACATACTTTCCAGAGTAAAAACAATTAATGGTTATTTTAATAAGAAAGAAAAGAAAAATCTAAAACCCAGGGAGATTGATGTGGAAAGGTTTATCACCAGACAGCCTATCGATTTAAAATTACTATTTGAAAACTTCACCTTCACCTCCTCTACTTTCAGACATTCGCTGAGGGTTGCAATAGTGATGTTGATAGGTTTTGTAGTAGCCAGGTTGCTGAATTTTTCACACAGCTACTGGATCTTATTAACTATTCTCGTGATATCTAAACCAGGTTTTAGTCTCACAAAAAAACGAAACTATGAACGGTTGATCGGCACGGTGGTTGGCGCATTTATAGGAATGGGAATTCTAGTGTATATAGAGGATAAACATACCCTATTCGTCATTCTGCTGTTCTGTATGATCGGCTGCTATAGCTTTCAGCGTAAAAATTATGTGGTGAGTGTTTTATTTATGACACCTTATATTCTTGTGCTTTTTGATTTTCTTGGGATGGGTGGATTATCTGTCGCAAGAGAACGCATTTATGATACCTTAATTGGATCTGGAATTGCTTTACTGGCCAGTTATTCCCTATTTCCAAACTGGGAACATCAAAAGCTAAAAGAAGCCATGTTGGCTACCTTAAGGGCTAATATGAATTATTTCGAACAGGTTACATTTCTATATAGCGATGACGCTCATAACATGACCAATTATAAGGTGGCCAGAAAAGAAGTTTATGTAACCACTGCTAATTTAGCTTCACTATTTCAGCGCATGTTTTCCGAGCCTAAGAGTAAGCAATTACTGATGAAGGAGCTACATCAGTTTACGGCTTTAAATCATCTTTTATCATCTTATGTAGCCACGCTCTCCTTATATAACAAGGAGCATTCCTTTAGAATATCGAACTTTGAAGAGCTGAAACCAGTAGTGAATAATACGACCTATTTGATGAATTTATCTCTTGAGGTCTTAGATAAACAAAGTACTACTCTGAGCAATGTGCCCTTGATCAGACAAAATAAAAAGTCAGGAATTTCAGGTATTGACAACAGTGATGACATCATTCATGAACAATTTGACCTGATCCAAAAAGTAGCTTACGATATTTTCAAACTCTGCGAAAAAATTAAAATTTAAAACCATATAGCCATAAAGAATGTTCTAGTGGTATTAAATTTAAATTATGGAAAAAATATATACCGCATCTGTGACGGCAAAAGGTGGCCGTGATGGGCATATTAAGTCCAGCGATGGAACAATAGAATTTGACTTAAGAAAACCAAGGGAAATGGGTGGACAAGGTGGAGCAACAAATCCTGAACAACTATTTGCAGCGGCCTGGGGTCCTTGTTATCTGGGCGCTTTAGGTGCTGTAGCAAATCATGACGGAGTTGATGTTTCTGAAGCAACCGTCGAAGTTCATGTCTCTTTTAATAAAGATGATAATTCCTTTGTTTTATCTGCGGATCTGGATGTTCATATTCCAGGAATTACTACTGAAGAAGCGCAAAAATTGGCAGACAAAGCCCACCGCGCCTGTCCATATTCTAAAGCTACCAGAGGGAATATCGAAACTCGCGTAACTGCGATTTAAATTATATTTCTTGATAAAAAGATCTTGAAATTAATTTTTCAGGATCTTTTTATATTAAGACGGTCTTTAACCCCTCTCCTTTTCTCCCATCAGCTATTGGACCATCCTCAACTCATCGCTGATCATATCCTACTCATTTTAAAAACTTAACAGGTTATTTTTAAATTAAAAACACCTGAAATGCCTGTGATAATTTTGTTTATTCAAAAAGTTACCATATTATTGTCTACTAATTAGATAGACTTTATGTGTGTCGATTGAATATAGCCTTGGTCCTTATGTGCCAGGGTTCAGCAAACAAAATTTTTAGCGCAGGATACTCATGAGTTTAGAAGAAAAAGAAATTACATTAAGCCGAAAAATTAGCGGTTCACAAGAAAAAAAATGGAAGAGAATTGCCTATTTGTGCTTGTTGATTTTAGCTGCCTTATTTATTGGTTATGGAATAGCTTCTTATCTGAGCTACGAATCTGTGCTAGCTTACGGTAATGAGATTTACCTATTAATGGATAAGAATTTCTTATGGATGCTCATGGTTGGATTTCTTGCTCAAATGGTAGACGGAGCTCTGGGCATGGGCTACGGTGTTGTTTCAACAACGTTATTGTTGTCGGGAGGCTTGAATCCTGCAGTAATTTCGGGAAGTATCCATACTGCTGAGATGTTTTCCAGCGGTGCATCAGGCTTTAGTCATTATCGATTTGGCAATGTCAACAAGAAACTTTTCAAGACTTTACTTATCCCTGGTGTTTTAGGCGCAATAACAGGTGCCATTTTACTAGGATATGCTGGCGAAGCTTTCTCTGGTTACATAAGGCCTGTGATATCTGTCTACACCCTGGCATTGGGAATCAAAATATTAACTAATGCATTTAAGGTAAAACCTAAACCGCAGAAAGTGAAACGTGCAGGTTGGTTAGCTGGTGCTGGAGGGTTCCTGGATTCCTTTGGCGGCGGCGGCTGGGGACCTTTAGTCACCTCTACGCTCATTTCAAAAGGACGAACTCCTAAATATGTGATTGGATCAGTCAGTTTAACAGAGTTTTTCGTAACGATGGCCAGTGCAGTCACATTTTTCTTCATTCTTGGTGTAAGTCATTGGCAGTCTATTATTGGATTGCTCATTGGTGGTGTGGTTGCTGCCCCAATCGCTGCACGTTTAGTAGGAAAACTTCCCATTAAGAAGATGTTTATAGGCGTTGCAGTGATCGTCATATTGTCAAGTTTGCGAATCATTTGGACTTCCATTGATAAGATTATTTAAGATGAGATAAGCTTAATTTTTTTGCTTTAAAAAGTAGATTATGCCATACATAATCTAAAATAAAAAGCTCATTAACACTTCATTTTCAAAAGATTAGCTATTTATAAAATAAAAGAATAGATTTGTTCTATTATCAAAATGGCAAACACGCTCAATCTATTTCTGAGGTTCTTTCAAAGGCCACCTCTAGACAAAATGATCATGGAAGATGAAGTTAGTTCTACTAACCTCGACAGGTGTATCACTATCACCAGTCTATTTGTTCCAATCACTTTAATTATCCATCTCTATTTTAGATATGGTAATTTTAAAGTAGGTCCCGAGGAAACGAGTTGGTTAAATGACCTATTCTTTATCAACATGGTGATGGGGCCCCTATGTCTTTTTTTAAGCTTGATTGGACTCTTTCTTAAATTTACGCAAAGAGAATATTCCCTGATCAGTAAATTATTACCACATCTGGTTTTCTTAGTATTTGCTATTTGTGGTGCACTGTGCTCTATTTTCGGACAGTCATTAGACAATGCCATCATTACTTTTATGCTGGCCTGTGTACTAAATGCCGCAACTATTCTAATCAGACCTTTAAATGCCGGGATTTACTTCCTCATGATTTATTGTTTTTTTTGTTATGGAGTTACCCTCACTCAGCCTAATCAAAACACTATTTTATTCAATGCGATCGACGGACTTTGTGTAATTGGTGTTTCTTTTGTCATATCCTGGGTTTTGTGGAACAATAATATGACCCGTTTTAAGCAGGATCGTCTCATACAATCCCAAAAACAAATATTGGAGTATCAGTATGATAAACTGACCATTGCTAATGAAGAACTGGAAAGTATCAATTCAAGTAAAGATCAGTTTTTCTCTATTTTGGCACATGACCTTCGTGGACCATTAAATTCGGCACTTGCCTTAACTGTTTTTCTGGAAGAAGGTGTATTTGAGGAAGATCCAGAAGAGCGTAATAGAACCTATCACATGTTACAGAACAGCCTAAGTAATAGTGCAAAGCTTTTAGAAAATGTATTGTTATGGTCTACTAATCAAGCTGGAATCATGAATTTTAAACCCCGTATTTTAGATGTTTATGAGACCTTGAAATCCAGCATAGAAGTATTAAAGATCGTTGCTGCCCAGAAAAATATTGAAATTATCAATTATGTTCCTGAGAAAATTCTGATTTCAGCCGATGTTGATATGATTCACACCGTGTTTAGAAACCTATTGTCCAATGCGATTAAATTCACTCCAAATTTCGGTAGCGTAGAAATACATGCAGAAATCACCAATCAATCCGTCCGAATTTCTGTGATTGATTTTGGAGTAGGAATGAACATCAAAACATTGAATAATCTGTTCCGTATTGAAAAGAAGATGCCTGGTAGAGGCACGAATAATGAAAGTGGAACTGGCTTGGGGCTAGTGTTATGTAAAGATTTTATTGAAAAGCATGAAGGAAGCATAGTTGTGGAAAGTAAAGAGAATGAAGGAAGCAAATTTATTATAACTTTACCTGGCCGAACCTAAACTATTAATTGATGACTCCCGCTTTCAAACAGCATTTTTCTCAAACCTTTTCTAATTATCGATGGCTACTTCACCTTATATTCTGGACCATATTTGTTGGTTTGGCCTTATTAATTTTCAGTAGAAGTGGATTTTTTAACAGTCCAAGATTCCCTAAACCATTTCCAGTAGTATTTCTCAGCACATTTTGTCTGACTATATTTTTGCAATCCTATACATTTTTGCTTTTCATCATCCCATTAAATAAGAAGGAAAAGAAGTATGTTTTTTGGCTATGTTTTCCACTTGTTTTTTTAAGCTGGTTTATTTTAAATATTAGCATCATAAAATTAACCATCAATGCAATTCCTGCAATGAGTGTTAAACCAGAATTTAGCTTCCAGATTCTCCTGGAAAAGCATTTTATGCTTTATATGTTCATTTCAACTGTGTTTATTGCTTTTTATTATTTCATTGACATTTATGACCGGCAAAAGGAAATTAAGCGTTTGGAGCACTTTAAATCTGAAAAGATTGAATTGGAAAGCCGGTTTTTAAAGTCGCAGGTCAACCCACATTTCCTATTCAATACACTCAATAATATTTATGCCCTCAGTTTAAAGAAATCTGAAAGAACCCCGATCATTATTGAACGATTAGAGTCTTTATTACACTACATGCTATACGAATGTAAAGAAGAACTGGTGAATCTAGACGATGAATTTACTTTTACCAATAGTTATGTGGCACTGGAGAAATTAAGACATAACGAAGAACAATGTACTATAACGACCTCAATTAAAGGACAAACTGAAGGACGTAAGATCGCACCATTATTATTGATTAATTTTTTGGAAAACGCATTCAAACATGGCACTAAAACTAGTTTAGGCAATTCTTGGATTAATATGGAGATTGAAGTATTAGAAAATGAGCTTCATTTTAAATTGCAAAATAGCAAACCTGCACATGCCTCTCCCCAGGTTTTTTCTGAATATCAAGGAGGAATCGGTTTAAAGAATGTTAAGCGACGACTGGAAATTCTATATCCGAGACGTCATAAATTAAATATCAACAATGCTCCTGATTATTTTGAAATCTATCTAATCCTTAATTTTTAACCATGAGCAATCTTGTACAACTTGAGATTAATGAACGTAACCGATGGGTTTATTTTAATAAGTACCGTTGGGTAGCCCATATTGCCTATTGGATATGGGTATTGATTGTTAGTACGTTAATGCGTGCCAAGGGACCAATTACCCCTTCCTTAATTTTCAATCATTTCTTTCTGTCGAATTTATTAATTGCTTCTTTTTTTTATCTCTATTGCTTATACTTTATTCCCTACTTTTTTAAAAGGAATAAGAATTTGCAGTTCTGGTTGTTGGTGATCACTTGTTATTTAACGATAGCTTTTCTTGATATTTTTTTTGGAAGAGCCTTCGTTCACCTCACAGACCCTGTTGAACCCAATACAAACCTGGGCATCTCCCAAATCTATATTGGTAAACTGGCAACCTATCTTCTGAATTTCTTTTTTTTCTCTATTATGCTCTTCTTTATGGAGAAAAATGAAGAAAACAGTACATTGTTAGAGCTGGAAAAAGAAAAGAAAGAAATTGAGCAGGTAAAATTAGACCTATTGAAAAACAATATCAATCCTGACTTCCTGATGAGGTCTTTGCATCAGTTGAAGGAGTCAGCTAAAGTGCCTGAAGAAAGCACGCCTGAGGCTATCCTTACTTTTTCTGACCTGTTGAGATACCGACTTTACCGAGGTCGTCAACTCTATAGTCCTTTGAAAGAAGAGCTATCAGCTTTTCAGTCTTTTGTACATTTTATTAGCCTGGATCAACAACATCACCAGCTTCAACTCAAGTTAGCTATTCAAGGGATAACGAGTGATAAGTACATTGCGCCACTTTCTATTGTTAACCTATTGGAAGTTTTTTGTAAGATCCGGCACGATCATCCCGTTTCATTAGAGGTGATCATTTTAATTGAAACAGATGAATTACACCTGGAAATGCAATATGATTCCAAACCAACAGCTCAGCTTTTAGCTGACCTGGAAGATTATCAAAGTAACTATAGTCAACTTTACGGGGATGCGATCATGCTTTATTATGAACCTAGCGAAAAGGAAGAACCTTTTTTTGTACGCTTAAGTCTTCCTTTAGAGGAAAAGGCGATGATAGCAAAAGAAATGTTGCAGAAAAAGTAAAGAATTACCCAACATAACATCCCTTTATAAGGTAAAAAGCCTTGCTCATGAAAGTTAATTCAGGGCAAGGCTTTTTTACCAGATCATTAACGGGTCTCCCAGGCTTGATTTAAAGCGCCTAAAAATGTTTCCGGTGGTTGTGCACCTGACACCGCCAGTTTCTCATTAAATACAAAGAAAGGTACGCCACGAACCCCAATGGTTTCTGCCGTTTTTTCATCATACCTTACTTCATCGGTAAAACGATCACTATTTAACGTTTCTATAATTTCAGCGGCCTCCAAACCGACAGCAAGGCCAATTGCTGTTAAAGCTTCATGATCATCAATATTTTTCCCATCGGTAAAATGTGCTTTAAACATGGCTTCTTCAATTGCATCACCAAGACCTTTTGTTTTTGCCAGTTGAATTAAGCGATGTGCGTCAAAAGAATTGGCTACAATGGCCTTGTCAAAATTGAAATCAAGCCCTACTTCTGCAGCTGCGTTTGCCACATTTTTATGGGTTTCCGCTGCCCATTCTTTCGACTTTCCATAACGCTCTGCCAGATACTCTTCAGATGTCTTGTCTAATACTGTGACCGCATTTGGATCCAGTTCGAAACTATGCCATTCCACTTCTATTTCTCCCTTGTGATCAAAGTTAGCCAAAGCAGCTTCGAACTTTCTCTTTCCTATGTAGCAAAACGGACACCTTACGTCCGACCAGATGTCAACTTTCATATTAATTATGTTCTATTTTATAAACTGTTGTTTGTGTATAAATCTCACCAGGTCTCAAAATTGTACTTGGAAAAGAAGGAATATTGATTCCATTTGGATGATGTTGTGTTTCTACGCAAAAAGCTTCAAAAGGATGATAAGTTGCTCCGGCTTTGCCATCCTGCACCGTCAAATATTTTGCCGTGTATAGGTGTGCAACAGGTTCAGTAGTATATACAGATAGCTTTAGTCCACTTTTTTCTTCTGAGGTTTCAGACGCAAGCGTAAATTCTCCATATGGCTTATCCAGAACGTAAGTTTGATCATAACCTTCTTCAGGATTCCAATCATGACCAAAGGTCTTACCGCCCAGAAAGTCGTGATTTGTGCCCTCTACCGGGATTAATTTACCAGTTACCACATAATTATCATCCTGTTCCAGATAATTGCTTGCCGGCATTCTATGGAAGTGCTGATCAATCGGACCAAGGTCTGGAGAAAGATTGAAATAACTATGATGCGTTAAGTTGATTGCCGTTGCCTCATCTGTACTCGCTTTATAGTCCAGTCTCAATTCATTATCGTCTGTTAGCTTAAAAGTCAGCTGAATCGTCAGGTTTCCAGGGAAATTTTCTTCTCCCGCCGGACTGATGTATTGTAGTGTCAGACTCGGATCAATCGTAGGCAAAATGGTCCAGACTCTTTTGTCGAAACCGGTATCACCACCATGCAGGCAATCTCCTCCTTTTGCGGTAGATAACTGGTGTACTTTCCCATCTATTTCAAACCTTCCATTTTTAATCCGATTGGCATAACGACCGATGATTGCACCCAAATAAGGGTAGTTTGCTAAGTAATCTTCAGAGATATATCCTTCAAAATCATCAAAACCAAGTACAATATCCTGCTTTTCACCATTTTTATTAGTTACAATGAACTTATTGATGATTGCACCATAGTTGTATATTTTCACATAAGTTCCTTGTGTATTTGTTAACTCAATTCCGAAGACTTCTTTATCGTCAATAAATTTTCCGGTCTTGATTAGCTTTGTTTCCATAAATTGTATATTAGGGCGGTTGTTATTTATAACAATACTATCAATACTTTACTTAAAACAAAAACATTAATTTAAAAAATTACAATGAAAGCGGAATTGACCGAAAAATTCTCAGCGCTATACGGACAAGAACCAAAGGCGAATTACTTTACCCCTGGACGCGTGAACCTGATTGGAGAGCATATTGATTACAATGGTGGATTAGTAATGCCATGCGCGATTACCCTTGGTACCTGGTTGAGTATTGCCCCTAATAACGACCAGGTGATTCGCTTTAAAAGTCTTAACTTCCCTGAGGAGCAAGAGTTTCCATTGCAGGATTCTTATGTTAAAACCGGCCCGGAATGGTACAACTACCCATTGGGTGTATTCCATGAAATTCTAAAAAAACATAAAATTCCTACTGGGTTAGACTTATTGTTTTTCGGTAATATCCCAATTGGATCAGGTCTTTCTTCTTCTGCATCTATTGAGGTGATCATGACCTATGCCTTAAATGATTTCTTCAACTTAGGATATGAAAAACTTGAAATTCCGTTGCTGGCACAGAAAGTAGAAAACGAATTTATCGGTGTGAACTGTGGCATTATGGATCAGTTTGCCGTTGCATTTGGCGAAGAACACAAAGCTTTGGTCTTGAATTGCGACACTTTAAAATACAAACCAGTGGATTGCAACCTTGGTGAATACCGTCTGGCCATTATCAATACCAATAAACCTAGAAAGCTTGCGGAATCAAAATACAATGAACGAGTAGCGGAATGTCAGGCAGCTTTAGCGGCATTAAACCAGGAAATCAAGTTGCACAACCTATGCGAACTTAACGCAGAGAAGTTTGCCTTGCATAGCCAATTGATTACTGATGAAACCGTATTGAAAAGAGCAACGCATGTGATCAAGGAAAACGATCGGGTAAACCTTGCTGCCAAAGCATTGAACGATGGAAATTTACAGGAATTTGGTCGTTTGATGTATGCTTCTCATCAATCTTTGAAAGACCTTTATGAAGTAACAGGAAAAGAATTGGATACTGTTGTGGAGTTTTGCAGTAATTATGAACATGTAATTGGTGCCAGGATGACGGGTGCTGGTTTTGGCGGTTGTGCGATCGCGTTGCTAAAAAAGGGTGAAGAAGAAGATTTTTCTAAAAAACTGAGCGATTTTTATGTAGCACGTGTTGGATATCCGGCATCTATCTATATCAGTGAGATTGGCAATGGCGCTTCGGCAATTTAATCTTATTTTTGCCAACTAGAACAGAATAATAGTCCTTAATGAAGAAATTAAAAACAGACGAGCTAAACCGTGTAGGTGTAGAAGAGTTTAAAGAACAGGAAAAGTTACCGGTTATTGTAGTGCTGGATAATGTGCGAAGTATGCACAATATCGGTTCTGTATTTAGAACTGCAGATGGTTTTGCTATAGAGAAATTATACCTATGTGGTATTACCGCTCAACCTCCACACCGCGAGATAGAGAAAACCGCATTGGGTGCAACGCAATCTGTAGCATGGGCACATTTTGAAACTACATTGGATGCTGTAGCCAGTTTGAGGGAAGATGGATATGAAATCATAGCCATTGAGCAAGCTTCGGGTAGTACCATGTTGAATACTTTTCAACCGGATCAGCAGAAAAAATATGCCCTGATTTTTGGAAACGAAGTGAATGGTGTGAGCGATGAGGTGATGACAAAGATTGATGAATGTATAGAGATTCCTCAATTCGGAACCAAGCATTCCTTTAATATTGTGATCTCTGCTGGGATTGTACTTTGGGATTTCTTTGCTAAATTAAGGTTGTAAAAAACGTTTATAAAATGAGCGGATTGAAGGAAAATTCCCTACTTAAAAAACTGCATATTAAACCAGGATTTAAAGTACTTATCGAGCATGCTCCGGATGATTTAGTAGAATTCCTGGGGGATTATGATGCGATCCAGCTTAGTTTTAATTCGGAGAAGGAATTTGATGCAGTGATTTTATTTGTGAGCAATGCATATGAATTGGAAGAGCATCTTGGTCGATTGCATCAACTATTACAACCTACCACCCTTTTCTGGATTGCCTATCCTAAGAAAAGTTCAGGAATCACTACAGATTTAAACATGATGGGGCCATGGGATGAATTGAAAACTTATCATTTAACACCTTGTGCTTCTGCTTCGATTTCTGAGGTCTGGACAGGTATCCGTTTAAAGCCGGTAGACCAGGTCAAAGCATCGGCGGTCAGAAATGAGAACATTCAAAAGAATGATTTTTCTAATTACATCGACGTGCAGAGTAAGCAGGTGAAAATGCCAGAGGATTTGGAATTTGCATTAAAACAACATCCTAAAGCCCTGGAATACTTCCTGACATTGGCTTATTCCCATAAAAAGGAATATGTTTTGTGGATATTGACTGCCAAACAGGATAAAACCAGAATTGTTAGGATAGAGAAAACAATTGAAATGTTATTGTCGGGGAAGAAAAACCCAACTGCTAAATAGCTGGAAAATATCGCTCTCCATGAGCATCCGATAAATAAAAAAGGTCTGGTATTATACCAGACCTTTTTTATTTTGAAATTGCTTTAGCTTAGGCGTAAGGAATACCGTCTTTAGAAGCTAATCTGCTATGTCCCATTAAGTATTCATCTACTTTACGGGCCGCTTCCCTACCTTCAGAAATGGCCCAAACCACTAAGGACTGACCACGACGCATATCTCCTGCTGCAAAGATCTTTGCAATATTGGTCTGATATTTACCTTCTTCGGCTTTCACATTTCCTCTATTATCAAGCTCTACACCTAACTTTTCAATCAAGCCTTCTTTTTGAGGATGTAGGAAACCCATGGCCAATAATACCAGCTGACAAGGTAAATCTCTTTCTGTACCTGGCTTCTCCTTGAAATTCAAAGGTCTGCCTGTAGGATCAATTTCCCACTCAACATCTACTACTTTTAACGCTTTAAGGTTACCGTTCTCATCTTTGATGAACTCCTTGGTGTTCACAGCCCATGCTCTTTCGCAACCTTCTTCATGTGAAGAAGTCACTTTAAGCAACATTGGGAACGTTGGCCATGGCATGTTCGAAGTACGTTGTGAGGAAGGCATTGGCATGATTTCAAACTGCATCACAGATTTTGCACCCTGACGGTTTGAAGTACCAATACAATCCGAACCCGTATCACCCCCACCAATTACAATTACATCTTTACCAGTAGCAAGAATCGCTTCCTGTTCAAAGCTGATATTTTGAACGCGTTTGTTCTGTTGTTTTAAGAAATCCATAGCAAAATGAACCCCTTTAGCTTCGCGACCATTGATTGTTAAATCTCTTGGGATGGTAGAACCACCTGCCAAAACAATACTCTGGAACTCTCTCAATAAAGTATTCAATTCTACATTTACTCCAACATTAGAATTACATTTGAACACGATACCTTCCTTTTCCATCAGTTTGATGCGGCGGGTAACTACATCCTTCTGAAGTTTGAAATCAGGAATCCCATAATTCAGTAAACCCCCGGGTGCATCATCGCGTTCATAAACCACCACCTCATGCCCAGCTCTGTTCAGCTGTGCTGCAGCAGCTAATCCTGCCGGACCAGAGCCAATAACAGCTACTTTCTTACCGGTACGGATCAGTGGTTCTTCTGCTTTTATATATCCTTTGTTGAAGGCAATTTCAATAATATGTTTTTCAATCTCCTCGATTGATACTGGTGATTTGTTGATTCCAAGTACACATGCAGACTCGCATGGTGCCGGACAAATTCTTCCGGTAAATTCAGGGAAATTATTAGTGCTCAGCAAGATAGTTGAAGCAAGCTGCCAATCTCCTTTATATACGGCATCATTAAATTCAGGAATTACATTTCCCAATGGACAGCCCGATTGGCAGAAAGGAACGCCACAATCCATACACCTTGCGGCTTCACGGTTTACCTGTTCCAATTCAAAATTCTCTACGAATTCATTATAATGCTTTAAACGAGTTTTAGCATCTTCTTTTACAGGAGCAGTTCTTTCATACTCTAAAAATCCAGTTACTTTTCCCATGGTTAAGCTATATTTAGTTTAGTGGTTGTCGTCATTTTGTGTTTCAATTTACGGTGGCTCTTGTTTGATCTATACTTAAACACTTACTGCAGCCCTTTTCATCATTACTGCTTTGTATTCTTTAGGGAATACCTTGATGAAATGTGCGGATTGAGTTGCCCAGTCGCTTAAGATAAACTTAGCTAAACTACTATCTGTAAGCTGGATGTGCTTTTTCAATAATACGTTGATACGCAATTCATCCTGTTCGTCCAGTGGATCAAGGTCTACCATCTCCTTATTACATTTATTGGTAAACTCCTGCTTCGTGTCATAGATCCAGGCCACACCACCGCTCATACCAGCAGCAAAATTGCTACCTGTATCACCGATTACCAGGACTTCACCACCAGTCATGTACTCACAACCGTGGTCACCTAAACCTTCCACTACAGCGGTAGCACCAGAGTTTCTTACCGCAAATCTTTCACCTGCCTGACCTCTTACAAATAACTCACCGGAAGTGGCACCATATAGGGCTACGTTACCAATGATGATGTTTTGCTCGGGTACATAGCTGATCGTACTGAAAGGATAGATTGATAATCTAGCTCCAGAAAGTCCCTTACCAACGTAATCATTGGCTTCACCTTCCAGTTGCAGCGAGATTCCTTTTGTCGCGAAAGCGCCAAAACTTTGTCCGGCTGAACCTTTGAATTTAAAGTTGATTGTATCTGCTGGTAAACCTTGTGATTTATAAATTTTTGACACCTCATTTGAAAGCATGGTACCTAAAGCACGATTGGTGTTCTTTACCTCAAACTCTCTGTAAATAGGCTCTTTATTCAATAATGCAGGAGCTGCAGCTTTGATCAATTGATGATCTAATACATCTGCCAGGCCATGGTCTTGTGTTTCTGTTTGATATAAGCTTAAGCCATTGTCCGGGGCTTTATATAAGATCGCAGAAAGATCCAGGTCTTTTAATTTCCAGTCGCTAGGATCTATTTCACGTAAGCTCAAAGCATCTGCCTGACCTACCATTTCTTCTACCGTTCTGAAACCTAGCTCTGCCATGGTCTCTCTTAACTCTTCTGCTAAGAAATGGAACAAGTTCACTACGTGATCTGCCTCACCGGTAAACAACTTTCTCAAGTTAGGATCCTGGGTAGCAACCCCCACCGGACAAGTATTCAAATGACATTTTCTCATCATGATACAACCTGAGGTCACCAATGCCGCTGTAGCTACTCCCCATTCTTCAGCACCTAATAAGGCTGCAATGGCGATGTCTTTACCTGTTTTCAGCTGACCATCTGTTTGTAATACGACCCTGCTACGCAAACGGTTTTTTACCAAAGTCTGGTGCGCTTCTGCTAAACCAAGCTCCCAGGGTAAACCAGCGTGTTGAATAGAAGTTAATGGAGAAGCACCCGTACCACCATCAAATCCAGATACCAGGATCACATCGGCATGTGCCTTAGCTACACCGGCAGCAATCGTACCTACACCTGCTTTAGAAACAAGTTTCACATTGATTCTAGCTTCGCGGTTTGCATTTTTCAAGTCAAAGATCAGCTGTGCTAAATCTTCAATAGAATAAATATCGTGGTGTGGTGGCGGCGAGATCAGACCTACACCAGGCGTAGCATGGCGAACTTTTGCAATCCAGTCGTCTACTTTATCACCAGGTAATTGTCCACCTTCACCAGGCTTCGCACCCTGTGCCATTTTAATTTGCAACTCATCTGCATTGCTCAGGTAATAACTTGTTACACCGAAACGTGCAGAGGCAATCTGTTTGATCGCAGAGCGCATTGAATCACCGTTAGGCAAAGTCTCATAACGCAATTCATCTTCACCACCTTCTCCGGTGTTGCTTTTTCCGCCGATGCGGTTCATTGCAATTGCTAAAGTAGAATGTGCTTCATGAGAAATCGAACCGAAAGACATTGCGCCTGTTGCGAAACGCTTCAGGATCTGTTCTACGGGTTCTACTTCCGCTAAAGATACTGCAGGACGTTTGTAATTAAATTCAAACAATCCCCTAATGGTAAATGCCTGATGTGTTTGCTCATTTACGAGCTTAGAATATTGTTTGTATACATTGTAATCATTCTTTCTGGTTGCATTTTGCAACAAGTGGATCGTTTGAGGGTTAAACAAATGCTGCTCACCTTTACGTTTCCATTTGTAATTACCTCCTGTAGGCAGGATCATATCCGGACGCGTTGCCGAACCAAAAATCCTATTGTGTTTGATCAAAGTTTCTCTGGCAATCTCATCCAACCCTAAACCACCGATTCTGGAAACTGCACCGGTGAAGTGATTGTCGACCACCTGTTTATTCAAACCAAGAATTTCAAAGATTTGCGCACCATGGTAAGATTGTAGAGTAGAAATTCCCATTTTAGAGAAGATCTTCAACAATCCGTTATTTACAGCATATATATAGTTCTGGATCAATTTAGCAGGTTTAACCTCCAATTCTGTTTCAAAACCAGTAATTGTTTCTTCTGCTAAGTAAGGGTTTACTGCAGTTGCGCCGAAGCCGATTAAGCAAGCAAAATGGTGCACTTCCCAAACATCACCAGCCTCTACTACTAGTCCAACATCACCTCTGTAACCCTTACGGATCAAATGATGGTGGACAGTAGATACGGCCAGCAAAGAAGGAATTGCAGCATGTTCAGAGTCTAAAGCGCGGTCAGACAGGATAATTACCTGGAAACCGTCTTCTACCGCGTCTACCGCATAACGACATAACCTATCTAATGCTTTGGCCATGGCGCCGGGTTTACCTGTAGCTCTGAAATAAGTTTGTAAAGTCTTAGACTGGAAAACTCCTGTATCTATACTTCTAAGTTTTTCTAATTCTAAATTGGTTAAAATCGGATGTTTGATACCCACACAGTGACATTGCAAAGCATTTTCTTCCAGGATATTACCATTATTCCCCATGAATCCTGCAAGACTCATTACCACTTTTTCGCGGATCGGGTCTATTGGCGGATTGGTTACCTGGGCAAACAACTGTTTAAAATAAGAGGAAAGGTGTTGTGGTTTTTGAGACAAAATCGCCAATGGAATATCAGTTCCCATTGAACCAATTGGTTCTTTACCATCCTTAGCCATTGGTTTCAGGATCAAATCGATGTCTTCACGGCTATAGCCAAAAACCTGCTGGTATTTAAAAATAGACTCCTGAGAAAGACCACTGAATACCACCCTTGGATCAGAAAGCTCTTCTAATCTGATCTGGTATTGATTTAACCAATCTGCATACGGTCTGCGGCTACATACAATTTGTTTGATCTCAGAATCAGAAATGATTCTACCCTGCTCCATATCTACCACAAACATCTTTCCAGGGGTCAACCTACCCTTTTCAATGATTTTGCTTTGATCTAATGCCAATGCACCGGCTTCTGAGGCCATAATCACATGATCATCTTCCGTAATGGCATACCTCTGTGGACGCAATCCGTTTCTATCCAGTGTGGCACCAATCAGGTTACCATCTGTAAAGGAAACAGCCGCCGGTCCATCCCAAGGCTCCATTAAAGTAGCGTGAAATTTATAGAATGCTTTTTTAAGTTCATCCATATCTTCATTTCCATCCCATGCTTCAGGAATTAACATCATCAAAACATGTGGCAGAGAACGACCTGCATGCACTAAAAGCTCTACTATATTATCTAAACAGCCAGAATCGGAATTGGATTCATCAATTACAGGAAGTAAAATATTCAGTTCTTCTGGTGTAAAATGAGAGGAAGCCAAAGACTTCACACTAGCCCTAAACCAGTTCAGGTTACCCTGTAGGGTGTTAATCTCTCCATTATGGGCAATATACCTGAAAGGTTGCGCCAATTTCCATGAAGGGAATGTATTTGTTGCAAAGCGACTATGAATTAGGCCAAAAGCGGAAACAACCCGCTTGTCGCTAAGCTCGGTAAAATAAGACCTAACCTGCAATGAGGTTAACTGTCCTTTATATACTATCGTTCTTGAAGAGAAAGAGGCAATGTAAAACTCGCCATTAATTCCTTTTACCGTATTATTAATAGTCTTGGATAAGTAATTCTTAAAAACGTAAAGCTTACGTTCAAAATCGGCACCAGCAGCAATTGCATACGGGCGTGCGATAAATACTTGTTCCATTTCCGGTTCTACAGAGAGGGCCATATCTCCAATACCTTCGGTATTGGTTTGTACTTTTCTAAAGCCCAAGACTTCCAATCCTAGCTTCTCTCCTGCACGGTAAATAATTTCTCTGCACTCTTCTCTCGCTTTAACGTCTTTCGGTAAAAACAACATCCCTACTCCGTAGTCTCCGGATTCATTCAGACTGAATCCTATTTTAAGACATTCGTCGTACAGAAATTCGTGAGGGATCTGTATCATGATACCTGCACCATCTCCTGTGTTGATTTCTGCGCCGCAAGCTCCGCGGTGATCAAGATTTTCAAGAATGGTTATTGCGTCGGAAATGATTTGTTGCGATTTTCTCCCCTTGATATGAGCAACGAAACCAATGCCACATGCGTCATGTTCAAAACGCTGGTCGTATAACCCTTGCTGATCTTGTGTTTGTTCCATAAGTTTAATTTATTGTTGGTTGGTATAGTGTGATTCGAACACTAAGTTACGCAAATAAATCAAGTAATTGTAATATCGGCATCTTTTTTAGGAAAAATGCAGTACATTTAAAATATAAACTCTTTTTATTGCAATATCGATATCTGAAATCGATGTAAAATGCAATATTGGCAATGATGGTTTGTATATATAAGGGAGTTAGCTTCAAAATCAGTCCTTCTAGTCCTAAAGCCCTTTCCCGCACAAAAAAAAAGTTTAAAATTATTTTCATCATCAATACCTTTAATTTCAATGTTTTAGCTAAAAAACCGCGAAAAAAGTGAAATAAAAGCATTTTATACTTTGGTAGATTCAGATCTTTTCCTACTTTTGTGACGGGCAAGTCTTACACGATCAGCTCCCTTTGAACTCCCCCAGGGCGGGAACGAAGCAAGGGTAGAAGGTTGTAGCGGTGCGATGTAAGGGGCTTGCCCATTTTTATTTTTTTAGATTGATATGCTACTATTGCATCCTCTTCTTTCTAACTACCAACCCGAGTTAAATAAAACCACATATTTTCTTAAACTATATATCTTATGAAATTTTTCATAGACACAGCTAATCTAGATCAAATCAGAGAAGCTCAAGACCTTGGCGTTCTAGATGGCGTAACTACCAACCCTAGCTTAATGGCTAAAGAAGGTATTACTGGCGACCAAAACGTATTGAACCACTATAAAGCAATCTGTGATATCGTAGATGCTAACGTTAGTGCGGAAGTAATTTCTACTGATTATGAAACCATGATCAAAGAAGGTGAAGCTTTAGCGAAATTAGATCCAAAGATTGTTGTTAAAATTCCTATGATTAAAGATGGTATTAAAGCAATTAAATACCTTTCTTCTAAAGGAATCAGAACCAACTGTACTTTAATCTTCTCACCTGGACAAGCTTTAATCGCTGCAAAAGCTGGTGCATCATATGTATCTCCTTTCCTAGGCCGTTTAGATGACATCTCTACAGATGGTTTCCAATTGATCGAGGACATCAGATTGATTTTTGATAACTACCAATACGAATGTGAAATTCTTGCAGCTTCAGTTAGAGGTCCAATGCACATTGTAAACTGCGCTAAATTAGGTGCTGATGTAATGACTGGTCCACTTTCTGCGATTCTTGCATTAATGAAGCACCCATTAACCGACAGCGGTCTTGCTCAGTTCTTAGCTGATCACGCGAAAGCTGCAGGTAAATAGGCAATTTAATTATATTAAGAAGTCCTGTTGATTTAATTCGACAGGACTTTTTTTATGGCTTCATAACTGATTTGTTCGTCAGGTTCGATCAGGATTCCCTTCACTCCTGCTCCGTTTGCAGCTTCTACGTCTCTTGGCTTATCGCCAATCATCACAGATAAAGCCGGATCAATGTTGTAAGTTTCAATCGCTTCCAACAACATTCCTGATAAAGGCTTTCTACAATTACAAGGCTCAGAAACCGTTGGGTGATGTGGGCAATAGTACGCATGCGCGATTTTTGCCCCCTGTGCTTCAAACTTTTCGCCCAGAATGCGGTGCATTTCAGCGAGTGTTTCTTCTGTATATCGCTTCAAAGCAATTCCTCCCTGGTTTGTGATGATGATCAGCATATAACCTTCGTCGTACAGCTTCTTTAACGGTGGAATCTGGTATTCCAGGACTTCAAAATCTTCTAATCTGCAGATGTAATCGTAGATCTCGTGATTTAACACACCGTCACGGTCAAGAAATATAGCTTTATTCATTTGATTGTTATTTTTTCAGCAAAGATGTAGATATTATAATTGTTTATTCTCTCTTCATGTCGTTTTTGTTAAACATAATCACGATATATGGTGTTATTAAGCGTTGAACCTTTAAAATTTTTATTATGCCCTATATCAAAAGAAATCCCGAAAACAGTAAATCTGTTAATATATTTTACGAAGATCTTGGTTCAGGAAAACCAGTAATTTTAATTCATGGTTGGCCCGTATCGCACGAAATGTGGGAATATCAGGTCGCCTCTATTGTATACAGTGGTTATCGCTGCATTGCTTACGACAGGCGTGGTTTTGGTCAATCGGATAAACCATGGGGTGGTTATGACTACGATACTCTTGCTTCAGACCTAAATGAACTGATTCTTGCGTTAGATTTATCAGAAGTTACCCTGGTCGGTTTTTCTATGGGTGGCGGAGAAGTCGTTCGTTATTTAGGTAAATATGGTAGTTCTAAAGTAGAAAAGGCAGTGCTGATTAGTTCAATTGTACCTTTGATGTTAAAAACTGATGACCATGAGGAAGGTGTTCCTCAGGAAGTTTTTGATGGTATGATTGCCAATATCCAAAAAGACCGTCCCGCATTCTTATCTGGTTTCGGTAAAGACTTTTTCAGCGAAGGTGTGTCGAATAAGCCGGTTAGCCAGGAGATTCAGAACTGGATGCATCAGCTGGCTATAGTAGCAAGCCCAAAAGCAACGGTGGATTGTGTTACTTCTTTCTCAGAAACGGACTTTAGGACAGACCTGAGTACGATTACAATTCCAGTGATGGTGATTCATGGAGATGATGATAAAATTGTTCCTGCTGAAGCCACGAGTGCAATTACTGCTATGCTTTTGCCTAATGCAGATTATTATAAAGTAGAAGGCGGATCACATGGCTTATTTATCACACATAAAGAAGAAGTGAACCAATTGCTGGTGAACTTTCTTAAAAGGTAATAGCTAAATGAGGAGTAAATGAGCGGAAATGAATTGATTTATTTTCCGCTACTCCTCTCCTTTTTTATGCATATTGAGGTTAAAAATGCAGGTTTAGGCATTAAAATTGGCTGATAATATAAGTTCAGGAAAAATAATCTTCCTTAGAATCAGTACAGTAAAGAATTTACATAGTTTTAATTTGCAGTATATATTTCCTAACCCTATATTTGCATCACTTTAAACGGAAACGCTTAGAGTAAAGCTAGAAAGCTTTGATTCCGTAGCTCAGCTGGTAGAGCATTACACTTTTAATGTAGTGGTCCTGGGTTCGAATCCCAGCGGGATCACAGAAGATAGTATCAAAACTACGTAAAAGCTTGCAAATCAAATGATTGCAAGCTTTTGTTTTTTACCGAAAACCCTAAAATATCCATCAAATCGCATATAAAATAGAGTGATTCGGTGAGTAAATCAAGGCTTTCACTACTCACCGAATAAAATACAACTTTCTGATTTACAGAAAGTTTCATCATGAAGCGACTTGATACATTTAGACTGCAAGGCTAATTTTGTTAACCTTAAGTCAGTTGATTATGAAAACTAATTTCACTTTGCTTTTCTATCTAAAAAAGCCGAAAAATTACAGTAATGGCGTTGTTCCTATCTATTTAAGGATCACAGTTGAGGGAAACCGTGCGGAACTTGCCACCAGCCGGAAATGTGAGCCAAACCAATGGAATGCTAAAGCCGGGCATTTAATAGGCACAAAAGACGATATTAGAGCATTGAATGCCTATCTGGATAAGATGAAGGCTGAAGTGTATGTTGCACATAGCCTACTATGTGCGGAAGATGCCGAAATAAGAGCAGAAAGCATCAAATGTAGGTTTCTGGGCAAAGAGGAAAAGACGCATACTTTATGCGAAGCCATTAAAACGCACAATAAGAACATGAAAAAGCTGGTTGGTAAGGACTATGCCATTGGAACACTTAAGAGATTTGAAATACTGGAAAGACACGTCAATGGTTTTCTTGCTTCTAAATATCATAAAAGCAACATCAATATTAAATACGTTAATTATGATTTTATCAGTGGTTTCGATTACTATTTGCGAACCGCCCAAAATAACACCACTAACACCGCTGTAAAACATCTTAAAAACTTAGGTAAGATCATTCGAATCTGTTTAAGTGAAAAATGGATAACCACAGACCCCTTCTTTGGTTACAAGTTAAAAACCAAGGTGGTGCATAGAGAATACCTGACAGCCGATGAATTGCGAAAAATCGAAGAGAAAGAATTTACGACCACAAGACTATCCCAGGTTAAGGATGTTTTCCTGTTTAGCTGTTATACTGGATATTACGGTTTGAATTGTGCCAGCTATTTCGGCCTGATAGTGCCAGCGATTACGGTTTAAATGATGCCACTTTAGTGGTTTAGTTTTAGCCCATCTTTCCGTTTTTTACGGTTTGAATTGTGCCACTTTAAAAGATCAAGAAAGAATTACCTTATCGTTTTTAAATACAGCGATATGGCCAACAAACTTGATCCGATGGACTTAAAACAAATACTCACATTACATCTGGAGGGTTACAGTAATCGTAAAATAGGTTCTGTTCTCGGTATTTCCCGTAATACAGTGAATACCTATATGCAACTATTTGCTGGTAGCGACTATTCATTTCAGGAGCTTCTGGGGTTCGATACCCCTGCTTTATCTGAGCTGTTCTCCTCCCATACTACACTAGATCCCGTGCGGCATAATGAACTCATGCTTTATTTTGAGGGGGTCAACAAGGCCCGGAACCACCCCGGTTTTATCTTTCTGTATCATTATCAGCAATATGTTGAACTAGCAGCAGACCCCTACAGTTATACGCAGTTCCTTGAGCATTACCGCCGTAAGTATCCTAAGGAAAAAGGCTCAATGAAACTTCAGCACATTGCTGGCGAAGAAATGTTCATAGACTTTGCCGGTAAAAAGCTGCATATCATCGATAAGCACACAGGAGAGATTGTTCCCATGGAAGTGTTTGTAGCCATACTTCCGTGCAGCCAGTACACATATGTTCAGGCGTGTATGAGTCAGAAACGCGAAGAAATGATATCCTGTTGTGCTAATGCCTTACGTTTCTATGGTGGATCGCCTAAAGCTATTGTGTCAGACAACCTAAAGTCCGCAGTTAATAGATCCAGTAAATATGAAGCCGATGTCAACCGTAGCTTTAAAGACTTTGCCCGCCATTATAACTGTGTCATCAATCCCACCCGTAGTTATGCTCCCCAGGACAAGGCCCTGGTTGAGAACGCGGTGCATTTGGTCTATCAGCGTATTTATTATCCATTACGGGAGATGACGTTCTTTTCACTGGAAGATCTCAACAGGGAAATTGCCGTCTTATTGGAGCCTTACAACAATCTTTTGTTTAAACGAAAAGAATCCAGCCGTATTGAACTCTTCCAAAGTATTGAACGTCAGTATCTCAAAGAGCTACCGCTTGATACATATGAAATGAAAGACTATAAAAGGGCCAAAATCCAGAAGATGGGCTACGCATACTTTTCTCCCGACAAGTGTTACTATAGTGTTCCATATCGGTATATCGGAAGGGAGACAATGATCCATTACACCAGGAGCCGTATTGAGATCTTTTATAACCATGAAAGGATTGCGCTGCATCAGCGCAACCTGAACAAGGGCAGCTATATCACCAATACAGATCACCTGAGCAGCACTCATAAGTTCTACTCGGAGTGGAGCCCTGAGTTCTTCAGGAAAAAAGCATTGGCCCAGGGTGAATATGTTTTGACGTGTATTGAAAAGATACTGGCCTCGCAGGATTACCCTGAAATAAGCTACAAGCGCTCTTTGGGCATTATCCAGCTGAACCGTTCCTATGGCTCTGAGCGACTCAACAATGCCTGCAAAAGGGCTTTAGATACAGATAGCTGCTCTTACCTGCGCATAAAGAACATACTCAAAAACAATATGGACAGACTACCGCTATTTAACGACCAGCTAGAACCCATACAACCGCATATACCTTTTCATAGCAATATACGCGGTGCTTCCGCTTATGAATAATGACAATCAAAAATCAGAAAAATGAACAATCAGACAGTTGAAAAACTACGTAACATGCGCCTGGGAGCCATGGCTCAATTACACCAACAGTATGTAAAGGAAAACAGGTTTGAAGGTATTACATGCGACGAATACCTGGCCCTACTTACGGATCATCAGTGGGAAGATCGGGAGAACAATAAAATTGACAGGTTGCTGAAACTGGCAAACTTTAGGCAGAACGCCAGTCTTGGTGATATAAACTATGCCAGTGAAAGAAATCTGGACAAGAACATGCTCGCACGCCTTGGTACACTCGACTTTATGCTGAGAAAGGAAAATATCATTGTATGTGGCGCATCCGGCACAGGGAAAAGCTATCTATCACAGGCTCTTGGGAATCAAGCATGCCTTACGGGAGTAAAAACACTCTATATGGTAACTGCCAGACTGATCAAAAAGATGAAATTGAGTAAAGTTGACGGAACCTACCTCAAGGAACTGGAAAAACTAACTAAAATGGAACTGTTGATACTTGATGACTTTGGTCTGCAGGCTTTTGATAACCAGGACCGGGAAACACTAATGGATATTATAGACGATCGGCATGGTAAAAGATCAACTATAATATCTTCCCAAATACCGGTATCAGCATGGTACGAAATCATTGGTGGTGAAGGCACTATAGCAGATGCCATCCTGGATCGGATTGTAAACTCCTCACACCGGATTGACCTGAAAGGTGAATCCCTGAGAAAAGGAATATTGAAAAAGGAATAATCCCAGCTTTTTTATATAATTGTATGATCTTTTAAGTGGCACGGTTTGACCGAAATCACTGGCACCATCACTCCGAAATACCCAGTTATACCGGGCTTTCTTATGCCGATGTGGAGAAACTCAGGCCGTCCGATATCAGTGAGGGGGTTGATGGGGAAAGATAGATATTTACTTACCGAAAAAAAACAGGTAAAAGGGCGGCAATTCCATTGCTCCCGATTGTAGCAAATATCGTTGACAAATATAAAGATCACCCCTATTGTGTTAGTCATGACAGAGTTTTGCCTGTTTCCAGTAACCAAAAGATGAACGAATATCTTGTTGAGATCGCCGCACTTTCGCAGGTGAATAAAAAGATTGGTAACCGCATTGCCAAACGGACTTTTGCAACAACGGTAACGCTAATGAATGGTGTGCCTATTAAAGTGTATCAAAGATGCTAGGACACACGAATATCCATACTACTCAGCTTTATGCTAAGATACTGGATGTAAAAGTTGGTTCTGATATGGCGCTATTGAAAAAGAAGTATGCATTAATTTAATTGCCAATACAATATTGAACCCTGTTTAACGTCTTTATATATGAGAGCGTTAATTTAGATGAAGCGGGAATGGTCAGAGTGATCTTTCCGCTTTTTTGTTTATTCATACTCATATCTATAAGTTAAGTACTGTCCTTTATAAGCCATCGTTTTGTATTCATTAGAAAACTTATTATTTAGTTCTAATTTTAATTTCTCGTCTTTAAAATTGTAATGCCTTTTATTTAGAAACCCTACCGTTCGTATTGTTGGATGGTCTAAAATTGGATTGAGATTACCATCTAAAATATTTGTGTTAACAAACCTAAAATCAATTAGACTAGGGAAATCATTCAAAAAATTAAGGTTTTCAATTGACCCACAATTGTTTAAACATAAAACTTTCAATTTTTTAAGCCCAAGTAATTCGTTGGAAAATTTAAATTTCTTCGATGAATTAATATGCAAGAATTCAACACTATCTCTCAATTGACTTAAACCCTGGTCATTTTCTAGTTTTACACAATAATGAAGCTCAAGTCTTTTTAGATTCCTGAACTTTTCAATTCCAATAAAGTCCTTGATGTTAGCCCAGTTTAATTCAAGGTATAATAGTTTATCTGATTCAGATAAAGCACCAAAAGAGTTTAACTTTTCTTTTAGGTGCCATAAAATTGCGTATTCAGAGTTTTCAAAAGTATTATTGCTCGCCGCAATCGTATTTTCCTTGAAGTCCTTTTCAAAAAAAGTGTCTTTCTCTAATTGCTCAAACCATATCGTGTTAAATCTCCAGTCCATTCTTTATGTTTTGCTTTTCATTCGTTCGTAAAGTTCAATTACTATCCAATTAAGTTCGCTTGATTACACCGATATTCCTTAATTTGCCCATAAGTTTCGTAATTTGAAATGTTAAACCCCCTCTTCAATGTCATTGTAATAAATAACTTCAGTTCCAAAAATCGCCACAACCCAAAAACCACCGCCCTCGCCACCATATTTTTCCTCTTGCCATTTTTGAGGCTTTATTTTTATTAAAGTCCAAAAGTTTAGCAACTCAACTTCAAGTTCTGACTCACCACGTAAGATCCACTTTTCTAATTCGCTTAATGAAATCGGTGTCCACATACTAAAAATCGTAAACCGTCACGGATATATTTCTTCCCATTAAAGTGGATTGGTCACTACAAATATCTACGATTATTTTATTGCCTATGTTCTGAGGAGTTGTGGTATCTCCTTTATTGTAATTTATATTCATTTGTTAATAATTTCGTTATTCAAGATTGAACATTTGTCTTGTATAGTATGGAAATTTCTATTTTAAAAATGGCTGATGCTTCAACTGCTCATTATAGTCGTTTTGGTTCATAAATGGCCAAATTTCAAAATTGCCAAGTTTTTGAAATTCCTCGAATGCTTTTTCCTGATGTTTCTTTAAGTCTCGGGAGTACTGACCAAGAGAAAGAATAGTCAAAATAATTTCCCCCAATGAAAATTTAAATAAGGGACTGTTAGTGTCAAAATATGGCCATTCATATTCTTTTTCACCTCGAAGGAACAATATGCAACGTGCAATTACTTTCAAGCTCTGCTCTGGTAATTTGTCCGAACCTCTTAATCTATGATTTCTCGTATCATCGTATAATCCCCAGCAGAGTTCAAGCATAGGTTGGATTATTTTATCATCAAACTTGGCCTCTTTCGATTTATAGTATTGCTCTGGAAGCCAGCCATTCGTAACGTCATTCATAAGATTATCTTCAAAATCGTCATTTGAAATAAGCCCAACGGAGAGATGTCGTAAATGAAGAGCGAGTTTTAGTCTTCTTTCTGTATCAACCATAACAGATTTATTATGCAAATGGTTAAGTCAATAAATCCGAGATACAAACTAGCCTGAATATAGCCCAGATTATAAAATAGAGTATTATCAAGTTCACCGTCAAAATATAGAAAGTCAAGACAGAACAGGCAGAAATTGCGTAGGTATTCTATTTTATGTTCATAAGATAGTGTGTAGTATGATATCCCGATTTTTTCTGTAAATGCGTTTAGGCCGTTTTGATATCCGTCAAGAAATAGTTTTAACAATTGTTCTTTTGCTGTATAACTCCAATTCGGATAAGCTTCTACATGATAATCGTTTAATTCCTGCTCTGTAGCCTGAAAGAAATCAAACAATTCCAGATTACTTATAAAATAGGCTTGGTTGTTTCTACGTAGTTCCCTAAATGGGAAATAACCTAGACGTTCAATGAGTTTAAAGCGGTTATCATTTTTACTGATTAGTTCACCATTTTTTCTTACAATACCAGACCGCATGTCATTATAGATATGACCGGAATAAGGACTGAAATTCTTGAGGTGATGAAAAAACATAAGCGTTTAATTTATTGGTTATAAACCAAATTAACTAATTTGTTTAATTTTTGAGAATAGTTAGTTGCTATAGAAGGTTAATTTGCTTAATCGGTAACATCTAATCAGAACATGTATTCAATCATCTAGGTCGTTATCGTAAATCATGTTTTTTAGTATCTTATAAATTCTCGGGTGTAGAATACTTATGGCTTTACTTGCGGCATAGGCGATAAGAGTGGAAAAGGAACAATCTTTTTTCTCATGGTTGCTTTATTAGTAAAGTGACGGGAAATTTCCTGAGTCAGTTCAATAAAATTAGTATGCTCTTTTTCATTTTGGTAGTAGAAAATTTTAATGCTTCTGCAATTTTCATGTTCAAAAACCATGTTAAGCATCGTACGGTCAGGAAGCCCACAAGAATGACCTAGAATAAATACTTCATATTTTTCACTTTCAATAAATCTTATTAAATCGTGGTAATTTGAATTCAGAAAATACCAGAAGGATTTGATATAAGTAAAGAAATGGTTGTTTTGATCATCTTCAATCTGTTGATACGTTTTATCTATTTCATCTCCAAAGCCGAAGATGATTGGTTGTTGCAGATCATTTAGTTTGCCATGGATGTAGTTAACTTCTGTATGGATTTCAATATCCCGTAGATACGGGATAACGGTCGATGTATAGTTGAAATTTAAAATCATCGTATGTTCGGGCTGCATATAGGCAAGCGGTTTATAAACATCAGCGATAGGTTTGTCAAACACGCTGCTCAGGATATTTCTATAATCCGGGTGGTATTCTGGTTCTGGAAGATCAGAAAGGTAATTTTCAAGGAGTTTGATAAGAAAGGCAAGAGATTTATTTAGTACAATGAGTTCTTCTTTTTTATTGGTGCTTTTGTTACTTAAAATACTTTTAAGTTCAGAATAATATTCATTTTCAATCTCCACCCAAGTATTAAGCGAACAATTTTCTAATAGGTGTTTGATAAAAGGATATTTAAAGTTAAACACATAAATATTTTTTATTGAACGTGTACCAATAAAAAATGTTTCTGTATCAAATAATCCTTTTAATCCATAAGTATGGTAAATATCCATAACAAACGCTTCCAACGAGTCCCATCCTAAACTTTCAAGTATGTAATAATAATTATTTGTAGTAACCTCAAGCGCTTCGTCTCCAAACGTTTTGTTTTCCTGAACCTCAGTTAAACACTTAATCATATAATCTAAAATAAAATCATTGTAGCTAGTTTTCATGCCATGGGCTAAGTCAAAGCCATTGCCTAAGAGTATTAATCTGTTCATTTATTTGGTTTGTTGGTTATTGTAAAGCTAGAGATTATTTTAGATTGCTGTTAACTGTTTAGGATAGATGACTACTAAAGTCATAATTAAGAAATATAAATGTGTAACCCTCCCAAAAAATCGGACTGTTTTGAAACGCGAAAATTCGTAACTTTGACCTCCCCCCAACTTTAGGACAATGTAAATTCGAAAATCAGGGCGTTAATTGGCTTTTTTTCCACATCTGCTGAGGTGTTAATCCTCCTAAAGAACTGTGAGGTCTAAAGGTATTATATTCTGTTCTCCAGGCTTCAACTTTTTCAACGACATCTTCCATCGATAAGAACCAGTTAGTGTTTAGGCATTCATCGCGGAAGCTTCCATTAAAAGACTCAATATACGCATTATCTGTAGGTTTTCCAGGCCTTGAGAAATCAAGTATGACCTGGTTTTCGTAAGCCCATCTATCCAACACTTTGGAGATAAATTCACTACCATTATCTACCCTGATTTTTTTAGGAATGGTGTTGAATTCCTCCTTTAATCTTTCCAATACGGTCACTACTTGCTCCCCTTTAATACCTTGCTCGGGTGCTTTCAAAAAAGTTTTAAAGCCCTGCCAGCGTAAAGACATGGTTACCTATGTGGTGCTGAGCCATCAGATTAGTATTAGCAGAGCTTGTCGTGTAGTATTATTACCGAAATCCATGTATTATTATAAAAAGATAAAAGATGATTCAGAAACGATTAATAAGCTGGAGGAATTAGCGGCTAGTTATCCTACTGAAGGACAGGATCTTTATTATGGACGAATCCGCACACAAGGTTTTAAATGGAATCGCAAACGGGTGCGACGTGTATATTTATTATTGGGGTTAAATCAAAGAAGAAAAACACGCCGACGTGTGCCACAAAGAGTGAAAAATCCCCTTACACAACCATCGGCCCCACGGGAGATGTGGTCTGTTGATTTTATGAGTGATGTACTTATCAACCAAAGAAAATTCAGAACACTGAATGTAATAGACGATTTTAATCGGGAAGCAATTGCCATTGAAGTCGCATATTCTATGCCTGCAGTTAGAGTTACGGCCTTAATGGAACAAATTATTTATGAACACGGGAAACCAAAATGTATCCGGGTAGATAATGGTCCAGAATTTATAAGTAAGGAATTTAACACCTGGTGCGAGGGCAACAGTATCAAAATTCAATATACCCAGCCTGGCAGACCCATGCAAAATGGATACATCGAACGTTTCAACCGAAGCTTTAGAGAAAGTATTCTGGATGCCTACTTATTTGAAGATGTAATGCAGGTACAGATACTAGCAGAAGAATGGGTAACAGATTACAATTCCAGGAGACCACATGAAACATTAGGTGGTAAAACTCCACTGGAATATAGAGCAGAATGGAGCCTCATCATGCAATCGACTCCACAGGAGTTGATTGCATGATGAGGGATGAAAAATATTATATAGATTTGAATTCTCGTCTCCTAAACCAGTTCGAAAAAAGGGAGGGTTACACTTCTACCTTTAATGAATAAAAAAAGTAGCCAGAAATTAGCGGAAGTTTGCTCCAGACTAGTTTTTCAAGTTTTGGAAAATCATCTATTTTAACATTAGTCAAATACCAGCAAGCAAATTCAACTTTGACTCTTTGTTGATCGCCTAGTATCGCAATTCCTTCGGAAAGCCGTTCTACTAATTGGAAAGTTTTGATCAATGAATTTTTGTCTTCCTGCTTCAATATTTCCCATAACACCACCTCACTTACAGGAAAAACACATTTCCTGCTCTCATACAATTCTATAATCCTATGAGCTACTTTACGGGCAACTGTATCATTCTCTTGCTCAAGCCCGTCCCTTAAAATAATCCAATATTTCAAATCCAGATAAATGATCTTTCGTCCTGCGATTGTAGCATGAATATCAATACTGTTTTTCGCTATGTATTTGTCAATAAAACGCATGTCTCTGATTTATATTCCATCTCTGCTTTGTGGGCGATACATCTCTTAACTATTCAGATTGAAAGGTGTTAAATGTGTTGCTATGTCCGATCTATTAACATTGTCATCCAAATGAATTCTTTCGATACGTTTCTCAAATATTAGTTCCTGATATATTTCAGCAATAGCTTTCAGTCCGCTGTCAGATGCAATTAGATACCAACCTCCACCAGTTTCGCAATCATTTACTCTCTGAGAGAGATTAACATTTCCGTCTCGCCAGTAAACCGACCGAACGACCAAATTGCCCTCTTCATCCTCCCACCCAAAAGGTTCTTCTTCTGACGGCTCCCAGCAAAGTTTCGCTGCTATTTTAGGGTTAAATGCGATCCATCTTGACGACATCCCACCGAGGGGTGAATGTTGTTCATTGGTAATTACTAAGTAACCAGACTCTGGATACCCTTCCAAATACAGATAGTTGTCGACATGACGTTCCATAACCGAACCAAAGATGAAGTCTCTGTGAAATCCATCTATTGCATTTTTCGCTCGAAGCTGAGACTGAAAGGTCTCTTCAGGAAAACCCCATTCCATCTGTTTTATAACATAATATTCTCCAATTACCCTCCAAACACTATCTGTTATTTCAGGCGCGGTCTGTAACCGGGGGTGTTTTCTCACATCGTTTACCCATTCTTTTCCGACCGAAAATCGTTCAGTTTTTAGTCGATTAAGAAATGACGGCCGCATAGACTCAGTGAACGACCATACGGCGACATCTTTGAAGAAAAAATGAGGAATGTAATAACTTGGTAGTACGAAACCAGCATCATTAAGCTCTGCAACCATTCGTGACATTGCTTGTAACACGAGTTCTACTCTCGGCCTAACCATTGACATCTTAATCCCGACCGATTCTAATTCAGCACGAACCTTTTTCTCATTTGCTGATGACCAGGCGAATGGCTCTGCAAGCTCTCGCATTATAGCGTAGAGTCTATGATGTAGGTTAATTTCCCGAAAACCAAAAGTTTTTGAAATAGCTTTTGACTGAACCCGGACAAAACTTGTAAGCGTGGACGCGTCATCGGTATCAATTATATTTCCTTCTTCATCCACAGTCTTTTGAGGATTTAATTTACCTAATTGTTGTATTTCCAGTGTATAGGTAGGGTTTAAGGATGTCGTAATTGGCGCTTCATCCTCAATAATACTCGAAGAAATTAACGAAGTTAGAGCGCGTGCCCCATCCTTCACAATAAAACTCTTTGATTCTCGTAGTTTGCTGATCGGTTCGGCCATAGCCTCTAAGATTTCCCAATCATCCTGATTAAATAGCAAAAAATCAATTAGTAACTCCTGATCTGTATCATCACCATCAGCCAGTTTGCCTATGCCACTTGTTTGAAAGTAACCAAGATACTGTGCTAGAAAACGCCTCACCCTATATTTTATCGGCGTGGCAGGGTACCTGCTTAAATAATGGAGCAAATCAAAAAGAGACTCTTTAATGTCATTAGATTTAAGACTAAGAACCCCTTCAGATCGAAGATCGGGCGTGGCATTTGCCAACAGATTCTTAACATGACTGTCAACTTCTAAATAAACTTTCTTTAGGTTAATATCAGCTGTAATGACTGGTAGTATTTCATCTATTGATTCAGTATAAGTTGTCGGATAGTCGGTAGCCAAGACGTCGTTCAAAAATGCAATAAAAGCCTTATCGATTGCCACCGTACCTTCGGTTTGTTGAAGTGCTCGAAAACCATTAATCCTTGAACCACCATCGTAAAACTCATTCCAACCACTGCTACTGGAACGCTCTATAGCCAAGTTAGCTAATTCTGTCGCAAGATGATGATCTCCTGCATTGTAGGCAGCCTTACTAAGTTCGTAAGAGGTAGCAGCATCCTTACGCCGGTTTTTCAAATACGATGCAAGATCTCGAATGTTATCAGGCGTAAGGCGTTTTCCAACTTTATCAAATATGGGCTTCCATCTAAAGCTTGAATTGGTCGTGTCTTCTTTATTAAAAATTGATTCAAGTGATTCGAAATCATTCACTTTTGCCAAAACATCTTCTTCGTTTAATGAGGAATGATCATTTAGCATTAAATGATTCTCATATTCAAAACTCTCCTTGGCTGCTTTGGTATTTACTGGTATATCGAACATAGTAACTACAAAGCCAGTTAGTTCACTAAAGCGAACCAGTTCTTCATAATAAAACTTTCTATTTATTTCCAGTGCGTTAGTATTGATTCGTGCAACAGCCGAACTCAATTCTTGCGTTAGATCCAATACATTTCTTGCCTGCCACATCCGCTCAATCAAGCCTCTGAATAATTTAGAGTGCTCTTCTTCAGAAAGATCAAGTAACACGTCGCCAAACAATGCATTAACTACTGGCAAATCTTCAAGTGGGCATAGGTTTAAGAATCCACTTACTAATTCAACAATTGAATCTTCATAATGGATCAGACCATTCTTGAGCATATATTTCTGGGCATTGGCACCGGCACCAAAATTCCATTCATAAGTAACGGACAGAACCTTTTTCGCAGCAAGATAAAAAGGGCGTAGTTCGGTAACATCTTTCACGTACTGCAAACGTTCCAGGTAATGTTGTAGCCGCTCTTCGCCAAATTCAGGTTCGATCTTGTTAACCTTATTCAGCCAATCCAACCATGTATTCAACTGATAATCTTTCCTGTATCCGATACTTAAAGACTCTTCAATCGTTTTATGCATCCATTGTTCTGCTCGGATCGGTTCATTTATATTTAACCAATCTTCAGCCTGTGTTTGCGCTCGTTCGACGCGACCTGCCATATCTGCGCCTTCAAGAAGTGTTTCTTCGAGAGATTGAATAGTAGGCAATAGATCATGTTTGGGTATCCCTTGTCCGATTAATTGAAAAAGGACTTCGGTTCGTTGTTCGGGATCCCAGTGCTCTTCCTGTTCCCCAAATTGAGAAAGAAAAAAATCCTTTAACTCTTTCAATGCCTCATCCCCATATAACGAACAGGTTTTGATTAATAATTCAAAATAGGCTTTACGAAGCCGGCTTATCTTGTACCTATTAGTATCGCGGTGTGATCGTTTTGCATAATAAAAATTCAGAAGTGGTTTGATTCTATTTATAAGGTTATTTGCCCCCTTTTTTAGCAGACCATCAGCATGAATAGCCGCCAAAAGGCAGATCATACGCTCAAACTCTACCATCGTATCATCATAATCTCTACCGGTTGATGGAACTGCCCTAATAGGGCTTATTCCCTTATCCATTATATTTAACAATACATTCAGTTCGAACCGTTGGTAATAGTTATGAAGATCATAGGTTTCGCTCAGGTCAAAATCATTCAGTTTAGGTTGTGGTATTTCATTAATCCAACGTTCAATATCTTCGCGATTTTGTGTTCTTTTAAAGATTGCCATTGCAATAACGACCCGTTCACGTTCAGAACATTCATCTGGGTTGAGTGAGGTGAAACGCCGAAAATATCTTTCTGCCATTAGATCATTTCCTGCGCGGTCGGCAGATCTTACAGCAGATCTAAGTAGCATGATAAATAAATACCGCTCGTACTCATTTGATCCGTTTAGCTGAATGAGTATTTGATCAAGTTTGTCCCATTTATTCTGTCCAATTATTGTTTGTCCCGCATAATAGAACAACCGTGCTTTCAATTTTTCGGCGGTGTCATTACCCGGCATGTGATTCTTATCGCCTTGAAGATCAGTATTTGTAATAAGGCGGACAATTTCTTCTATGTCTTCAAATAAAACAGAGGCAGATGCCCACTCTTCAATTGTTGAGCTCGTGTCGTCGTAATGGTGATCAGCATTAACCATAATTCCATTTTCATGCACTTCATCTGGTTCAGCAAGGTTGTAGAGTTTTACTGCCTCATCAAAAAGCCCGATTGCATACATGTCTTGGCTGACTGATAATGCATATCGTTTCGAACTATTTAGGATATGATCATCTCTCATGTATCTTATCGCTTGTTCTCGATTGCCTAATTTGAGATGTTCCTCTACAAAATTGATAGGGTTAAAATTCTGCTCGCGATTATATAGTTCGGAAAGAAGGAAAAGGTAACGTACGAGTGCTGTGTGATCGCGAAGTTTACCGGCGATCTGCAGGCCAAGTTTCATGTCCTGTCTAACTTTTTCTACAGGGCGGTATTCCAGTATTTGTGAAAGAAATGCAGCACCTGTAGCTTCCTGAAGGAATATTTTATATTGCTTACTTTGATAAAGATGGAAAAGACGGTTCCACGCTGGTTCAGATTTGCTCGATTGATAATATTCTGCCAGTTTTTCATGAAAATCTTCATTGTACTGCTCGCTGTAGTTACCCGTCAGCGCATCTATTGAGGTCTTTCTAATAATAAATTGCCGGAATGAATTGTGAAAAAAAACCCATGAATGACTGGACTTGCTAAAAAGATGAAAAGCTTTCTTTCGAAATTCTGCTTTGACATTTTCTTTAAATCCCCACTCGTTTACAAATTCAGGACTAATCTCACCACGCACTCTTGCCATAAGACTGAGCATATCATGCAATTCGGTTACATCAATAATACTTTCCCATAGTTTTTGGTAGTAATCATCGATGTTTTCATAATGATAGTCAGACGCCAATATAGATGTAGTATGATCAGGAAAGTTGGATAATTCTTCCAGTATATAAGTGAGTTGCAATGGGTGACCTTTAGATACTTCGAATACTTTTTCCTTATCTTCTATGGTCATAATAACTTTAGGCTGATATTGCTCTATATAGTTAAACACAGCCTTTCTATCCAAAAAATCAAGAATAATATTTCTTTTGGCAGTGCGATACGAATTTTTCACGTCCAACTGAAGCGTTTCTATTTCAAAATTTTGGCTACCTAAAACGAAAATTATTCCTTCCGGCAGTGTGGCCGGTGATGGTAAACTCCCGAGTAAGCTTTTGATGGTCTGATATTCCCTGGGAATATGATCAAGGCCGTCAACAATGATAATCGTTTTTTTACCAGTTTTTTGATATGATTCTTTCAGATCCTGAAGTTGATTAAAAAAAACACTTCGGAGATAAGTTTCGTCGTGATGTGGGAGTATTGTTTGTCGCGTTACTGGAATAAGGTCATTTAACTGTACTACCAAATCGAAATAAAACTTCTCCGCTTCACCTCTTTCGCTAAAATTTTGAGATATGGAAATATTTGAAAAGGCATAGTAACGCACAATATGATCTAAACTTGCCTTCGACCACTGCGTAAGTAATGTTGACTTACCTGCACCTGGCGATCCGCTTAAAAATATGTAGCCTGAGCTATTTTGCCGAATCATTGCGTTCAATGTTTCAATGGTCGAGGTAATCGGCTGATATCGATATTTATCAACGAAAAACTCATGTTGAAAAGTCGTCTTAAAACGATGTTCCCAATTGAGTGATTTTATAAGTTCCTCACGAGTATAATGGATCTTTTTCTTTCTGTCTGCTATTTCTTCAATGATAAATCGTGTCAAATCGTACAGGTCTTGTTGTTTCTTTTGTTCCTCGGGTTTTATTCCTTCCTGCGTTGGAATAACAAACCCAATATTTAAAATCAATGCAGAAAAAAGATCAATAAATTGTTTTTTTTCCAAACCTGTGTCACGATGTAGCTTTGCCAAAATCCCCAGCCATCGGCGACTTACCGGTTGGCCATTTTTCACCGGATGGTAAACATGTTCAAGAAAATCTTTAAAATTTCCAACCTTACTGCCACTACGATCAAGCACATCATCATTCACTGAGGCTTGCCTGTTGGTAATCATATGTATGTGGAGAAACTTGCCTTCGTTAGCATGGAACGTTATAAGATTTTTCCAACCTTTAATCATCTCAAATAAAAGCTCTTTGAAATTCAGATAGGAAAATGCAGGTGGATTCTCCTGATTACTCCATTTCATCTGATAGGCATGTATCTCTGATTTAGTGGCGAATTGAATGTCATCTAATTTATCCGCATAAACGTCGGCGATTCTTATCCAATCAAGATCACCAGCGGATAAATGTCTATAAACAAAATAGGCAAATGCCTTAAACTGCGGTAGCTTTCCGCCAATATCTAATCGGTCACCATCAGCTGGCGCCATCTCTCTTTTTGCCATTTATTAAGTAGGATAATAGCAGTTTTACTGAAGTTTTGCTATGAATTTAATGAACTTTTTCATTTCAAAGGTTTATGTTATCAGTCCAATGCTTTTAGCCTGAAATATCGTTTTTTGAAATTTATTATTTGTTATAGAGATGAATCAATGGTAGGTATGATTGCATATTTTTAGTCCTCCCTATAGGAGTCTTGAATTAAGTTTAGTTTTTGCATTGCCATTAAAAATTTCCTCCATTACCCGTCACTTCTAAGCCATCCTTAACGCTTGTATCGAAGGGATCACTTGCATAGATATGTGAACAGTCTATTTTCGAGCCTAGAAACCATTTAATTATATAAATACCTAAATCCATCCTTAAATATCCAGTTGGTGAGTACATACAAATAAGTTTACATCCAGATTAAGCTTGTGTAATATCATCATTTTCACTTTCATCTACAATCGGATCGTCGTGATATCCCATGTTCCTTCTCTGTGTTAATTCTATAACCTAGACGTGGTTTTTAATTTCCCAACACTTTCCAATTCAAGAAATTTAGATTTGAATTGTCCGACTGGCATTTTCTTCTTCAACAAATTAAAGAATGTTTCGTCATGAGTAGAGAGGATGATTTGCTTGCCATAATTCAAGACGATACTTCTCAAAAGGTCGATTGTAGAAAGAATATTTACACTATCCATCGATTGTATCGGATCGTCTATAAAAATACAATCATAACTAGGTGTGTTTAATGCCGTTGCCAAAAATATACTTAAACTTAATATATTGATTTGAGCTGTACTGAAATAGAGATTAGGAATTAGATCAATTTTCTTATTAACCTGATCTCTCACAAAAACATCCAACCTAGGTACATCTGCGTCAAAATCAGCACTAAAATGTACTTCTTTGAAATCAGGATGCGGATCAATTTTTCTATATAGGTCGTTGATCAAACTCTCATAAAAGAACTCCTTAACTTTATCTTGTAGGAATACTTTTGTCTTTGAGAATTCTTCGCTCAAAACTGATTTAACATTTTCTTCGAGGAATGTTTTATCCTTAGCCAACTGCTCTAAAGCTAGTTTGGCATTTTCGGATTGGAGGAACTCATTTATGTGGTCTGCATACCTTTCGATTTTAGCGTATTCATCGAGCAGCGATTTGTTGTTGAGTAGCGAAATATTAAACCCTTGCTCTTTTAAATCTAAAGTAGCCGAAAGCGTCTTTTGATCTATAAATTGTGATTCGATTTCCAGTTTATCTTTAAGTAGGCTTCGGAAACCATCCATCTTTCCATCTGCTTCTCCTTTCTCGTCTTTCAATTTCTTTTGTCGTTCTTTTTCAGCTTCTTGATTGAAAGAACTCAATTCCAATTGCAAGGCTTGCTGCTCAGATCTGAATGCGGCAATCTTGTCAAAATATTCCTTAATAGAGGAATCGCTTTCGGTAAGATGGTTTTGTAAAATAATCAAAGAAACCTCTTCGGAATTGAAATTTGAGCGAAACCAGTTTAAGACCGCCAAATATTGCTCAGATGCTCTTAACTTATCATTAGAATCAGTTAAATGTGAAATTTCGTCACGCGACTTTGCTAGAAAATCTGTTAGCTCTTTTTTATCCTCGGCTAGTTTCTTAAGTAAAATGTTGAAATTTTCTTCATCCCTCTTAAGTACAGTAAGTTTTTTATTTAAGTCGCTCTCATATTCTTCATCACTTAGACCAAGCTGCCGCATTACAATCTCGCGGAGATCATTCTCCCTTATACCAAGCAACTCTCGAAATGAAGTAATCGTATTTTTGCACGTTTTAATGTGATCGGAAACAGCAGTTCTAGAAACTAATTTGTCTTTAACTTTATCTTCAAGATAGCGGATTAACAGCGCTGTTGCGGATTTTATTTCTTCCTGAAGCCTTGTAGATTCCTGATCCAATCTATTTTTATCCCCCAAAAGCCCCTTAAGAAGATTATCCAGGGAGTTATTGTTTGCTATTCGCTCTGCCAACTCCTGATGAGTATTGTATGCCTGCTCACAAAGCGGACACGAAATACGCGATGTATCGCTGTTTACAATCTCAAGGCCTTGGCGGACAAATGCCAATATTTCAGAATTCAGCGTCTCCTGTTCTGTGATGCGTTTGGCCAGTTGTTTATGCAACTCTTCATTTTTAGCCAATGCATCACGATTTGCTAAGATTACATCTATACTTGATGCTAGTACCTGATCTTCGATCAATTTTTTTGAGTATACGCCTTTGTTTACCTCTGACAACTCATGTTCCAACGCTTGAATCTGCTTTTCGATTTCTCTAAGCTGGGATTCCAAAGGCTTTACCAAATTGTCCTCGTCAGTTATCTTATTCTTAAATTGTTGTATCTCCTCTCTTAGATTTTGGATTATAATTGCCCGTTCTGGCAATGCAGTTATCGTAGCATTCGTTTGTTCTATTTCAGCTAGCGAATTATTTAGATCAGCCCTAGTTTCTGTCTCTTTTGCTTCAAGACTGCTGAGACGATCTGATTTGATACTAGTCTCCGATCTAAGCTCCGTTAACTTGCTTGCATTGTTTACCAAAAGGTTGGCAACGCGGCTATACTCATCATATTGAATTAAAATAGCAGAAATAATTTCCTTTAATTCTTCTTTTTCAGAAAGTAACTTATTAAGCGCCGATATTTCATTTGTTTTAATTTCTAAGGTCTGGTATTTGTTTAACCTGCCGACGATTAGCTTAGTTTCTTCATCTATTGCCTTGATTCGGTTTTCTAGATCAAAGTAGGTTCGGATTGAGATATACTGGTCACCTCCGATCTTTGCCATTGAAACCCATCCTATCTTTTCTCGGATAGCAGATTCTTCGTTTAAGGAAATTAACTGATCTGCAACTAGGTTTTTTAAACGACTGACTTCTTCTTTAGATGTTTTCAAAGTCAATTTCTGTAGACCCGTTTGAGCAAACTTTTCAATTAGGATATCGATCTGCTGGTTTATCTTTTCTAAAACATTTTCACTCTCTAATTGAGAAATTCTTTTTTGCTCATCGCTTATCTTCCCATCAATTGAGTTGATACTTGTTTGACAATAGCTAATTAGCGCTTTAAGATTTTTATAATAACTATTTATCTCTTTGAGCTCGGGGTTATCCATAAAGATTTCATACCTCTTTGTCCCGTCTACTTCTCGCAGAAAAGCTGATATCCACTCTTGAGAAAGAATAACATTGCGAAAAGTCCTGTTTTCAAGGTTATCAGCATTTTCAATATCAGCATCCGACTTTTTATTGCCATGTGGCTTCAACTGTCGATTTATTGGATCGATACCATCTCCCAAAATTTTCACATACGTCGGCTCGTTCGAATGTATATTCCGCCAGAGTTTAACTTGTTCCTCGGATTGACTTTTTAGTGCATCAATAGCGCTGCTCGTAATTACCTTGTTTTGCCAAAATCGCTGAATATTATTGGTCATTCCCCATTCAACTGCATCATAAAACGAAGTTTTACCATAACCGTTCGGAGCAAAAAGAGAAACAAAATCAGCGGTTGAATTCTCACCGATTGAGAAATCAAAGGTCGCATTTTCAACCTTGTCGTATATACGAAATGCCGAAATTTCTATTTTCTTAAATTTCATCGATTTGTCTTTTTAGTTGTTGAACAAGGTCATCAAATGTACTGGTAGCCTCTGCTGTAAGTTTCTGTTTCTTTAGCGTTTTATCTTCCAAAATAGACCACAGTAGTGGATTTGCGGCAAATGCTGATTTTGGAGATGCTTCAAGTTCGACAGAGAAATTTACATTCTTATTTACTATGTGTTCATTAATTATGTCACTGGCATCTTGGTCTTCCACAACAATCTTTCGGCTCGAAAATGTATCATTTTCTATTTTTAGCTTAAGACTATTAAATCTTACCGAATCAATGGTCTTCGCAGGTTTAATAAAAAACATATATATATTCCAAATTTGGAACTCGTCTGTCAATTGACTCTGAAAATCAAAAGCAACTGAATCAACTAATCCGGTCCAATTATTCTCCAAATCTTCAATTGAGCTGCATTTGATAAAAAACACAGGGATTTTCCCATTATAGTCAAGCTCTTGGTAACTTACCTTCGATGGCTGAAAGGTGGCATTTGCAACCTCTAAGAATTGATCAATTGAAAAGCTCATGATATTCTGATTTAAGTTTAGCTAACAACTCTATTTCATTCAAGTCTCTATATTCCTCTAGTTTCCGTATAATACACACCTCTTTGAAATGTTCAAGATGGACGAAGTCAAAGCAGGTGAATGGATCAATACCTGCATCAGTTTTGAAACCACGTTTATCATAAGGTTTGGCAATATCAATTACTTTACCTTTCTTTAAAATAAATGACGATTTCGGTGGCGTCTTTGAACTGACAAATATTGTTGAATCAGGCTTCAATCCTACATAATCGGATTTGCCAAAATCTGCCCTAACCTCCGTCCAGCCATGCCCATCAATATATTTGAGTCTATAATTGTTGAATATTTCTGAAAGCATTTCCATTTCTATCGGGTCATATTTCGCAATATTTAAAATTGTCAGGAATTCCAACCATGCTATCCAGATTTCCCTATGGGCGAAACAACTGGTTTCTTCTTCGATAATCAGGAGCTTGGCTTCAAATAACTCCTTAATTCCTCGTGGCGTAATATCTGAGTTGACAACTTGCTCAGCTTTATTTCGAAGTGTTATTCTTGCGCCAGCAATATTATCTTCATCAATCTGGTCGACTGGAAGCATGAAAGCCGAATCTTTCAAAAATTCGAATGAACTAAGGAATGGCGGAAATAATGCAGAAAGTATCTGAGGGTTTGCAAGTTCAGTGATGATTTGATTAAAATACTGTATTGGAACAAAATCAATTTGTCCCGAAGCAAGGGCTTGATGTGTAACCTTGCTTTGAATCCCTATAATAGAAATTGCATCATCAACAATTTTCACTATTCCTCCGCCCGACATTCCCTCAATTTGAGGATGTGCAAGAGCTGTACCGAACAATTGTGCCCTGTAATTAAATACTCCTGGACTTATCAATCGTTCAATCGGATGTTCGGTACTTTTTTCACCAACAATGCTGTTTGCTAACAAATGGGGATAACCGTTGAGTGCGTATCCAACCGTGTTTAATCCAATATTTGTCTGAAAAATTTCATTGAATCCGGGAATATAATCGACTTTCAGAATTGCGGCATCAGCTACACTTGATACGAAATAATTAACTCCTTTTTCCACGACAAAATCGATCACGACCTCCGACCAAATTCCGTCAAGATAAAGCAACCTTGTAATAGGTATGATGTCTCCGGCATCAATACTGTATTGCTCCATTTGACCATTAGCAGCACGGCGGGTCCCTTCGAAAAGGTGTTTTGCGGAAAGTATGTATGTGTAAGAATCTGTTCCGGCCATAGGCTGGAAGAGGCATCCGCTGCCATTTTTTAATGACACTACATATGTTTTAAGCAGTTCTGGCGTCATACTAAAAATCCAAATGAGGTGTCAGATAAGCATTAATTTTGTACTTGTTCCTATCGGACTCATTGAAAACACCTTCCCAAACATTTTCATAATTGAAATGAAATATTGCATTCGGGTTTTTTGAAATAATCCTAGATAACGTTCTCTTATGTGGATGACCGTGACCGACCGAATTAGTGCTGACCAAATATTTGTCAGTATCGATTACAGCAAGCAATTTTTTATTGTTGTTCGCTTTACTACCATGATGCGAAACCTTGAGGAATTCAACTTTTAGAGGAGTCTGAGCATTGTATCCCTGGTCTGCAAGCGCTTTGGCAACTGGATTTGGATGTGCGTCACCTAGAAATACAAACTTTTTACCCTGTAGCTCTAAGATGAATGATATTGAGCTGCCGTTCTTCGGACTATTGTCTTGGGAAAATCTAAAACCTTTTGCTTTTTCTTCAAGAATAAAACTTTCAATGTCAGTTCCCCAATCGTTTCCGCCAGCGCCAGTGTAATTATCGTCTCCAGTTTCTTCATGATATTCTTTCAATAGTTTTTTTAGCTGTGGTATAGTTGGACCGAGTATCTGAAACTTCGCATCATGGACTTCATGTTCCTGGCCGCATAATATTAACTTCCTTTCCCAAAATTTGAACCTTAGCAAAAAATTCTCAAAGTCTATTCCCTCCGCCACACCAGTATTCGTTACTCCAGCCTGTAGCATTGAGATTGTGAGCATTTTATTTTCCTTTTTTTTCAGCTCTTCTGCAATGAGCTTCCCAGAATTAAACCAAACTTTTTTAATAAAAGCTGGTATTTCATCGTCCATCTCAAAGAGTTTCAAAAATCCACATATATGATCGTTGTCAATATGCGTTAAAATTAGAAGATCGATGTTTTCCTTTTTGGTCTTAATATCTTCAACCTCTGCTTTTAGTTCACCAAAAACATTGTTTGTTTGATCGAAATATGCTGCGTCCAAACCAGCGTCAATAATAATATTGCGTCTGGTTCCACTATCATCGATGTACTTAATAACAGTACAGTCTCCGTTCTGAGCCTTGAGGAATTTAAATGTCATTTGAAAAGCGTTTATTAATTAAGTCGGAATGTCATTTGTTCTAACTTGGCTCTAAAAATAGCCTTTTGCAAAGAAATTAGCAAATAGTGAAAATTGCACAACAAATAAGTTATTACCTTACATTGCAAGACCTACATGTTTTTTGGCCTTTCTTATTTTATATAGCAGTCTCGCTATCAGAAAACGGACAACAAATATAATACCTTATAAATAAATTCCCACCTTAAGTTTTATTTGAACTATTTAAAGAAATTCCCTATATTTAATAACAGCAATTGCAACTAAAAGATACAATTAAAAGGTGAGCGATTCGGTGAGTCAGCACTCAAAACCTTTACAGATAGTCATTAATCACAGGAAATAGGACAAGGTTCTTATCCCAGCTGGATCACAAAAAACCTTAGATTTCTCTGAGGTTTTTCTATTTTAAAATCATTTAAACGCAGTGTTATTGGATCAATCCTGATCCCTGCAAAATTAAAATGACTAAGTGAACGCAAATTAGATATATAATAGGGGTCAGACGAGTTCAAATAAATTATTGAAAAAGTCATGGCAGGTAGCCATTGATTTTTATGGGAACATAGAAACAAGGGGATATAAAAACATTTTGCCATTCACAGTAATCCAACTGAAATAATTGTATGGCCACTCTTTTGTTTTATTATTCACAATTTTAGACAGTTGTTGATCATCTATAGGTTCGATGTAGACTTCCCCGCTGGGATAATGGCATTGGTATAACAGTTGACTGGTTGTAAAGGCTATAGTTTGCCCATCTGGCGACAATGCTGTGAATTCTCCCCGAACTCTGTCTTTTCCTGGCCGGGTTATTTCATAAGCTTTACCGGTTTTCTGGTTAAAAACATAGTCATTATCTACCATTAATAAGTTAGTTCCAATCTTCAGCATATCGCGGTTTTCCCATTTTCGGTCGCCCTCTATAATGGTAGGTCTATCTATACTATAAACCTCTAAACCCGATTTTCGTGCATTGAATACATAAAATCTATTGCCGATATTATCTGGACCAGAAATGCGCGCAATAAAACTTGTCTTGGATGGATTAATATAGGTAACGTCATAAAAGTCATATTGTGAACGCTCCTGAGAAGCGTAAGCTGAAAATTCAGAATCGTTGGGCGGTGGTACCTGGGGATTTATCCTGATAACCGTACCATTGTAAAGCACTTCATTCCATTCCATAAATTGGTTAGAACCAAATAGCCCCCCTACCCATTTTTGTTTCTTGCTTTTTAGATGACGCTGTGAAAATATAGGTTTTTTACCATTTGGGAGTTCATTTAAATTAATTTTTATATCAAAAAGTGAAGTTTGATATACTTTTTCATGCTTACAGGATGAAAATATAATCAAGGATAAACAAAGTACAAGCTTATTTCGAAAAGGAATATTGGCCATAATTTCGTTAAGATAACTATAGTACATGGCAATACTATCTATATTCTGCTAAAACTCCATTTGATTCAGTATTCCAGATACTTTATTCTCATCAATTGAAAAAATAGCGATCTCAGCTCCATCAGATTAAGCTGCCAATTTTCATAAAAAAACATTGTAGCAAAATCCCCTTCTTGACTCTAAGGTAATATTTGATTGATTGGGTAATAAAACTATATTTATGAAAAGAAACTTTTAAGTTATCATCCAATGGGATTATTTAGCAAATTATTAGGCGAGTTTATAGATGTTATCGAATGGGTGGACCATAGCCAGGATACTCTAGTTTGGAAATTTCCGCGAAATGACAACGCGATAAAGATGGGCGCTAAACTTACGGTACGTGAGTCGCAGGTTGCAATTTTTATGAACGAAGGTCGGATCGCTGATGTATTCAGCCCAGGAATGTACGAGCTCAGTACTCAGAACATCCCCATTTTAACTACACTTATGAGCTGGAAACATGGCTTCAACAGTCCTTTTCAAGCAGATGTGTATTTTGTTAGCATGCGTCAATTTTTGAATCAAAAATGGGGTACTAAAAATCCTGTGATGCTTCGTGATGCAGAATTCGGACCTGTTCGTCTGCGTGCTTTTGGCACGTTTAACTTTAAAGTGCTGGATGCTAAAGTGTTTTTAACTCAAATTGCCGCAACCAATCCTAATTTCAGTATAGAAGACATTAATGAGCAACTACGTAACACTGTAGTTTCTCGTGCCATGGATGCCCTCGCCGAATCCAAAATACCAGTACTTGATCTTGCAGCCAATTATGATGAAATGGGGCTGCTGGTTACGCAAACCATACAACCTGATTTTGCTGAACTTGGACTTCACCTTACTAAATTACTGGTTGAAAATGTGTCCTTACCTCCAGAAGTAGAACAGGCACTAGACAAACGCAGTCAAATGGGCATCATTGGAAACCTTGGGGCTTATGCACAGTTTCAGGCAGCAAATGCAATTGAAAAATCTGCAGAAAACACCATTGGTGGTAACCTTGGTGCAGCAGGTATGGGTCTTGGTGTTGGCGCGGCAATGATGGGTCAGGTGGGTAATATATTTCAGCACAACCAGTTTAATCCCAATGAAAATCTCAGGGAGACTCCTCCGTCATTAAATATAGTGGAATACCATTTCGCAAATAATGGCAAGCCTGATGGCCCTCACCCCCTTGCTACAATTAAAACCTTGATCGCCTCAAATGTGATCAATAAAGAAACACAGGTTTGGAAAAAAGGTATGGCTGCATGGGCTCCGGCAGGATCGTTAACAGAATTGTTTGACCATGAACCACCACCACTAGCTTAATTTCATGAACAACACAATACAACCCAGTGTCCTTAATCCTTCTCTAAAATGTAATGGTTGTGGCGCATTGCTTTATTTTGTACCTGGCACCGGGAGTCTTAAATGTGATCATTGTGGTGAGAGCAATCTTATAGCAACTGATCAAACACAAAGGGCAATTAAGTCTATTGATTATGAGCTTTTCATTACCCATCTAGATCAGAATAAAAAGAGTGACGAAATGAAAGTGGTCAACTGTAGCAACTGCGGTTCACAAACAGTACTTAGCTCTTTTGCCACCTCAGATAAATGCTCATTTTGCACAGCAGCATTAGTATTGAGTCCACAAGATGGACAACAATATCTGCCGCCACATTACATTTTACCTTTCGAAATTAGTAAGGAGAAAGGGATTTACTATTTTCAAAATTGGCTCAGTGGACTTTGGTGGGCACCGAGTGATTTGATAAAAATAGTAAATTCGAGTGCGACAGCACTTCATGGAATCTACTTACCCTACTGGGCATATGATACAGACACGATTACCAATTATAATGGTAATCGTGGTGACTATTATTATACCTCGGAAAACTACACTGTGACGGAAAACGGTAAAACAGAAACCAGAACAAGACAAGTAAGGCACACCAGATGGTCACCTGTATCAGGTAAGGTCAATTGCGACTTTCGTGATCTTATCGTACCTGCTAGTGATTCTCTTCCCAGTAAAACCCTAAATGACCTGGCTCCCTGGAATTTTAAATTGCTGGTGAAGTTCGACGAGCGGTACATGAGCGGTTTCCGCTCTGAAACCTACCAGCTTAATCCTCAAACTGGTCTCGAGATCGCATTTCGACAAACCACAGATAGAATTAGAGCAGCAATAGCAAATGATATTGGCGGAGACGAACAGGATATTGACAACACTTCAACCGATTACCTAAATAAGGCAATAAAATACATCATGCTGCCGGTATGGGTTAGTGCTTATTCTTACAATAACAAAATCTATCAGTTTACGGTTAACGCCAGTACTGGTGAAGTGATTGGCCAACGTCCCATAAGCTGGACCAAGATCATTCTTTTTGTATTCATGATATTATTTTTAATTGCTATCGCTGCTTTGTTTATGCAATAATGAATCTTCTTCGTATTGTATTCCCTGAGCCATCAAATGTGACGATAGCTAAAAGTTATCCGTAAAAAAAAATACTGCCAATTGACATAGGGTTATCAGTTGGCAATATAATTTTGAGAAAAAAAATGAAAATCCTAAAACCTTTTGATGGACAACATTGTGAAACAACTGCTACCGGAACTTTAATACACCAGCTTGATATTCAACTATCCGAACCCATGCTCTTTGGCTTAGGCGAAGACCTTGGCTTCATCTTTTGGAATATGAAAACACATCACAATTCGATCAGGGAAGAAAGCGTGTTCTTCTGTACTTTTTAGGTATGGATCGCATTTTTAAAACTGATTTCTTTCATAATATTTACGAACAACCTGCAAGGGTTAACATTGCTGCAGAAATCAGCTCTTTACCATAAGTCCTTATGATAAAAAAGGCACCTACAAAAACGGATTTTTAGATGTCACTGAAAATGCGGTTAATTTCAATTTTTATAATTAGAATGCTCGGTTTATAGGGAGGAGGTCATTATCAATAAAATCTGACCTATAAATTTTTATTGATTAGTTGTTTTAGTGTTTCTATGTCAAGACTTCCTGAATAAAGGACCCTGCCATTTTTAGCGATCAGCACAACTGTTGGGAAACCAGCTACACCATATTTTTTATTTATAGAGGGGTCATCTCCGTATACGACTGAATAGTTCATTGGATGTTTGTCAGTAAATACGCCAACATTATACCGATTATCTTCGGTATTGATTGCCACTATCTTGAAATTGTTCTTCCCATAATAATCATTAAGCGCATTTAGTTTAGGAACAGCTTCAATGCAGTAGCCACAATTTTTGATCCAGAATTCTAATAAAATTATTTTGCCTTTGTGCTGTGCAAGTGTTTCTTTTACATCGGTAGCAAAATTTGTTAGTTCCCAATCAGGAGCTACTTCACCAGCTTTTATGAGTACAACTGGGATTTTTGGAGTCTCTATAGTGTAGTTGTTTAAATAGCTCGTATAAAACCATGAAATCTCTTCCACAGGAGCTGGGCTCGTATCGATCTCTTTAAAATCAGTTCGATTTAAATCTTGTGAATTAGCATTAGTCTGTAAAATGGTTAATGGCAACAAGGTGCTTTTATCTACAATAATTTGATATCTAAATGTGAGATCCTTAGTAACTTTTGAAAAATCAGACCCTAGGTATGTAAGAAGTTTGTTTTGTAGAAAGAACTGCAGTACATGATACCTTTTATTATTGATCAAGGTATCAGTAATTGACTTTTGAATATTTTCATCTTTTATGATGAGAGGAAGCGCATTTCTTAAAGTTACTAAAGAATTGTAAAGCGGAGATTTGCCCTCAAGATCTTTTTGAGCTTTTATATTAGATACCGATATCGTTTGTTCCTTTTTATTGCCGTTAAATAGTTGAGAATTATTGAAAATGATAAAACCCTGAGCATCTTTATATTGAAATCTCATTCCTGTAAGGTCGTTTTCCTTAGCAAAGTCAATATACATTTCACCTTCGGTTTTATTTATATATCCTGCTGATGGATAGTTAAATTCTCTTAAATAATGATATTTTACTGTTTTCATGCTTGCAAGCTTTTCATTCACTTGATTGAAAATTGCAATGCGATAAGTCATGTGGCTATTTTTTTCCTCGGTTTTTCCATCTAGCATCAATTTACCATCTCTCACTTTTGATGAATCCAAATTATTATCATCATCAATTTCAGTTGTTGTACTTGTGATAATGAAAGTTTTCGGAAACGTTGAAGTTGAAGAAATATAAAGTATAACTAGGATACCTACAATTGCTTTAAGCATGTTCATGGGCTATATTTTTTTATTTAAAACTATCAATTTCGGCCCTTTAGTTTTTTAAAATTAGACTAAGGCCCAGATTAATTCGTCCGATACATTAAATTAACTTTAGTCGAGAAAAAGCGCAGTTTAGTCGAAAAACTAGTTTGACTAATTTCGAATTATTATATAATCTTTATCTTGATGCCATGTCTCCAGGCCTGATTTGCAAACTTTCTAAATACACTAAAATTGAAATCGTTTTCTTCTTAGTGTATTTTTATGGTAAAAGCTTACTATCCAGTTTTGAGTATAATTTCTGGGAGAATCATTATACAGGAATCTCAGCTCAGGAATTGGAATTTGTGTGGGTTTATGGCACCTGTGATGTCATTGCATTTCTGCTATTTTATCGTGCATTACAGTACACTTTAAAAAAAAATAAATTATGGGCGTTCTTAGCTATGATTTTGCTATTCTTGGTCTTTCATTTTTTTTATAAAAAGGCAGCCCATTTACTGATCTCGCACCTGGATTTTCTTTCTGATAGCATACGCAGTGACGCCATAAAATGGTATCATTTAAAACGGTTGGGATTTACGATTAGCTATATGATTGGACAGCTTTGTGGGATTGGATTTTTAGCCTATTTCATCCACGCTGCCAAACAAAACGAACAGCTAAAAACGCTCAAGGAACAACAACTCATTTCTGAGTTAACCTATTTAAAAGCTCAATTGCAGCCCCATTTCTTTTTTAACACCTTGAATAATATTTATAGTTTGGCATTGAAGCAGGATAAGAATACTGCGCCGTTAGTAGCTAAACTAGCAGAGATGATGCGCTATATTCTTTATAAGGCTGATGAGAAATGGGTTTCATTAAAAGAAGAGGTAAAATTTATTAAAAATTATGTAGAAGTTGAAAATATTCGTTACCGCTCTGCCATCACTATAAATTTCGATACCCAGGGAATAGTCGATGAAAGCAAGATAAGCCCCTTGTTATTATTGCCATTTATAGAAAATGCATTTAAGCATGGCGTTCAAGAAGAAGAAAACGAAGGTTTTGTAAACATCATAATCTGCAAAACCAGAAAAGAGTTAACATTAGAAGTACATAACAGCATTTCAAAAACATACCAAAATACAGGGGGAATTGGACTGGTCAATGTTAAAAAAAGATTAACAATCCTCTATCCAAAAAATCATAACTTGGAAATACAGAATGATGGAAAAATTTATCAAGTGAGCTTAACCTTAGAAATGAAATGATGAATTGCTTAATTGTTGATGATGAACCATTGGCACAGGATATCCTGGAAGAATATATATATGCTAATGATCAGCTAAGTTTGTATAAAAAATGTAGTACTGCGTTCGAAGCCTTTGAAATACTACATCAACAACAAATTGATCTACTATTTTTAGATGTAAAAATGCCGGGTTTAAATGGAATCGATTTTTTGAAATCACTTAAAAACCCTCCGGCTGTAATTTTTACCACCGCCTTTTCTGAATATGCAGCATCAAGTTATGATTTGGAGGCTATTGATTATCTGCTTAAGCCAATTACAAAAGAGCGCTTTGATAAAAGCCTAACGAAGCTTCTTAAACTCCAACCCCTACCGATTATTGAAATACGTGATTATACCTATTTTAAAGTATCCGGGAAATTACTGAAAATAGATCATTGTGATATTTTATATGCACAATCAGTAAAAGATTACATTTTGTTGCATACTGTAGCTGGACGGCATATGACTCACATGACCATGAAGAATCTAATTGAAGTTTTACCTGATGAGAAATTCCTAAGAATACATCGCTCCTATCTAGTTAATAAAAACAAGATTAGGAACATCAGTAAATCACAGCTACAGATTGGGGATGAGACTATCCCTATCGGAAAACTATATAAGACAAATTTGAGTTTAGTTTGTTGAAACCCCATGTCTGTTTCATAACGATAACTATCAATAGCTGTTATAATTTTAATGGTTTCGTAGAAAGTATCCATATTATCCAGTACTGTTCGTAGGACTGCAGTCAATAACCTATTCGTTTTTTTCTTCTACATTTTATATTAGCGCATCAGATACGGTAGAAACTTCTTCAACTTTATGAAGGCTAAACGCATACCTAAAGTCAAAAGCTTTAAATAGTAATCTCAATTAGACTGATCAGATTACACATATTCCAAAGGCCTCAGCGCATCCGTATCGACTTTCCCTACTAATTCGCCAGCGTGGGCGACGTATTGCATGATGCTAGGATGATCCGTAGCTTCCCTGCTGGCTGCGTTCGGATTGATAAATACATAATTCAATGCCGAGGGTTGTAATACACTATGATCCAATCGGCCTTCATTCAAAGGCACACTTTGCATAAAGTGAGTTTCATTTTGGGCGCCGCTACTTTGCGGACTTAAAGTCCTGCCATTTGACGAATGGCCACCCATAGAAGGAGATGAATAGGGCTCCATTTCGGATGCATAATTTGTATCGCCAAAATAGCTTGTTACTATAACCGGACTTGAATTATCACGCTCATTTCTGGCATAATTCTGGAATGACGCATGCGTTTTGCTCCGGTCAACTCCGGTTTTGATAAATTCATTGGGAATATGAACAACGAGCGACCTGTACTTCAGGCCATCTGAGGTAGCGTAATTCACGCCTACTGCATTTATTTCTTTACCACCATCATGTATGATCTTTTCTTTAGAAAAACTGTATACACTTGTCATATCGTCCCTTACGTAAACACTCATGCTCTGTTTATTGTCATTAGAACCTTTCGTATTCTTACCCTGTATATAAGTAATGTGAGTATAAGGAACATCTATGAGATCATCTCCAACTTTGGTCTTCACAGAAAGGGAAGACATTTCTTCTTTACCCTCAATTACGGCAATGACATGTGGGCTTGTTTTATTTTCCAGTAAGGCCTGTACCTGGGCTTGAAAATCAGTACCTAAATCAGTTCTGGATTGGAGCGAAAGTAATTTTGTTGCATCTTCATCACTAATCTCTTTCTTCGAGCTCATGGTGGCGAGTTCTGAAGGTTCGTCATTCATTCTGTCCTTCCACTTTATTCCGAAATTTTCAAAGGCTTCTCGTGAAAAAACAGCGATCACGCTGAAGTCTTTCATTTCTGTTCTACTCAACGCCGTACTGCTAGTATTCCTTTCCGAAATTGCCAATGGCAATCCTTGCCTATCAATGCTGTTCGAACGCGTTAACCGCGGCGCCCGATCAGTCTGCTCTTGATGCAAATGTTCATCTGGTATTAATTCTGCTTTCTCAATACCTTGGTTTGGAACAAGCAAAGCAGAATAGGTATTTGCCGCCGCTTGTAATTGCTTAGCTTTTTGTACCTGTGGGCTGTTGTTTGCTATTTCTTGTACCTGCATTTGTGCAACATTCACTGGGTGGCGATCTGTTAAACTCAAATCAACTGCACTAGTTTTCCTTTTTTTGGTAAATGTATGGGATACTACTTGAATTCTATTTTCCTCTGTTTTCTCGACGTACGAATTCATTGTTTACTTTTTAAAAGTTTCTAATTAGACGGGAATAAGATTTCAATGCCTAAACTATATATAGACCAGCTCCTGCAAAACCCTGGAGCAGAATTATAGCACAAATCATGATTAAAACTTTACAAGAACAACCTCATCCTGAACTGATCAGGGTTCGGTTCTCCTTTTTAAACTCTCTTTTAATCCCTGTCAACAACTCTTGTAGGCTAACTACGGTATCATTTCTACGGACAACCTCCAAAGCACAAAATCGCAAAACATTGATAATAGCACCGCCCGTTAACTGATATTCTTCAGCAATGGCATTTAGGTCTATCTTTTCATCCAGCCTACAAATACCGGAAAAAGCTTTCTGCCAAAGTGCATAGCGCTCCTCAGTAGATGGCATCGTAAAATGAATGATCGATTGAAATCTTCTTGCAAAAGCTTCATCCATATTCGCCTTGAGGTTAGTAGCCAGAATCACTACGCCTGGAAAATCCTCAATCCGTTGCAATAGATAAGCCGTTTGCTGGTTGGCATGCCTATCATTTGCAGAATCTGCTGTGCTTCGCTTTCCAAATAAAGCATCTGCTTCGTCAAAAAACAAAATCCAATTTTGATCACTGGCTAGATCAAAAATCCTGGAGAGGTTCTTTTCCGTTTCACCAATATATTTGGAAACAATCAATGACAAGTCTATTTTGTATGTCCTACGACCAGTTGTTTTACCAATCAGTGTTGCCGTTAAGGTTTTACCAGTACCTGGTGGCCCATAAAACAAGGCCCGGTATCCTGGCTTAAGTTGCTTATTTAACCCCCAATCTTTCATAAGGATATCTCCATACTTTAGCCAGGAAGTGATTTCGTTCAACTGTTCTAACACCAAACGATCGAGTACGATGTCTTCCCATTCCATCGCAGTGTCAATCTGCTGCGCAGGAAATGAAGCACTATTCTGCTCCATTTGCCTTTCTCCACTGAGGAAATAATCAAACCAGCTCCTGCTTAATATCAACTGCCCATTAAACCAGGGTAAATTAGGCGCAGTTTCAGCAAGACTAAGTACCCCCTCTTTGATCAGAATACTTCCATTCCCCAATAAATCCATGACTAGATAGCGAAGCTCCGGACGATGGATGGTCATCAAAAAACATAGGGTGTTACCAGTAGGTAAAAAGCCGTTGTGCTCTTTGGCAACCAATCCTCCAAACTCGGTAAAACTACGGTCCTGCAATTGGTTTTTGGTAAAAAAAAGATCCAGGGTATGCGGACAAAGGTGCGGCGCCATGCTTAACGCAATCGCCAGTCTCGAATATATATCCAGCTCCCATTTCCTAACCAAATCCGCATATGGACAATCAACCAAAGACAAATCCGGTAACGGAATAGCTGTCCATTGTTTTTCATGCCCTTCCTGTAAAAAATAACTAATCATGCATTGTTTAATCACCGCTGATAACCAGTCCATCTCATGCCTCAGTACCGATAGTGCTATATTATTCCCCATCAGCTGAAAATAGTTTTTCTACTTCCTCAAGACTCGCATCTACCCATTTAAAATAAAGAAGTGCCGTGTTGGGGTTGAGCACATTTGGAGGAAGTAAATCCATGGTATTCAGCTCCGAAATACCCCCCATACCTGTCCGATAATGTTGATCGTAATGAAAATTATAGGCATAAAATCTCCTTGCCCATTCATTATGATCCTGCCACTCCAACATCAAATCACTTACTAAGTTTTCTAACTTTTCTTCCCTCATCACCAATTTCTTCGCTTTGAAAAAGGAAGATTTTCTCAGTTCCTCTCTTTGATAGAATTCAATGTCTCTGGACTGTATTGTTCTTGAAGACTGCTGACCAAACAAGTCCACCAATCCAAAATTCTCCATATCTGTAGCAATTTCCAGCTCAGCCTGACTTGCGCCGGCAATAGCCAATGTCCAACCTGCGGCAGTTGCCGTTTCAGTAACTATATATACTTCTCTGAACGAATAAAAAGTTTGCGTCATCCTAATGATCAGCGTCTGTTGTATATCATTCCAGTTAAGAATTCTGACCGATTCCGGCTCGCTGGCCTTGAAAATAAAACTACCCCTTGCAGCAAAAGCCAGGATTTGCTTGCTAAATTCAAATTCTCCTGCAATAGGCCCTAGACCGCTTCCACGGCCAGAATAAGGTTTGCTTAGCCCATCACTAAAGTTCCATCCTGCCGGGTTTAGCTGATGGTGATAGCCGATTTCAACGTCATGAGCTTCAATCACCTGTTTCCTGAAAATATTCCCAAGAACAATCATCTGACCATTCCTGATCTGGAAAAAATCTCCCGGATAAACAGTCTGACCGAATGGTGCTACAGGGATAAAACCATTTGTACGCTTGTAGAAGTTCCGGTAAAAATTCCTATACACATTTTCCATATGCAAAAATTAAGAGCTTAAATCCACCGTACCTATACCATAGAAACGGTGGACAATAATTTATTCAATTTAAGAAGCTAAAGCTGCCGCATTGGCTGCCGCTAAACCAGATTGTAATGATTTAAGTTTCACTTGTGCGGTATTGAGCTGTGCCTTAGCTGCGCCCAATTGTTTGCTCGTTCTGAAATTGGCTGCTTCTATTAAAGTATAGTTTACACTAGCATCCTTATACGCCTGATAAAAAATACTTTGTAATGAGTTTGGATTCCCCTCTTTAAAAGATCCTGTAAGCAGTTTAGTTAAGGCGATAGATTGCGTATACGCTAACCCTATTGCCGTTTCAGCTTCCATCTCTGTCGCTTGTGCCAGAAAGGAGCTTTGAAGCGAGATTAGCGTTACCGCTACTGCATTGTTCGCATCTGTCCCTGCCGTGCTAATCATACTCACCAGCTCGTCAGAAATCAGCGGATTCATCGCCTTTTTCCTCAGCACCAAAGTTGCCAGTTTATTGATTACATCCGCAGTATAGATCAATTTACTCATCACCGAATTGACGTTAACGGTTAAGGTTTTCATCGCCAAATTAGCCTTAGACATTTCATTAAAGGCGATATCAGAATTCCTTTGAAGGTCTGCAGCACTTAATACCAGCTGATCAACCAGCATTTTGTTCGTATAAGCCTGAGTTTTATTATTAGTAGCGGTAGCGAAAAAGCCCTGCAGGTCAGTAGATTTTGTGGTTAAAGAATTCACAATAGATTGGTATTGTGCCACCTTTTCCTGCGCATTTGTGACCTGTATCGTTAAAGCATCCAATTCATTTTTTTTGAATTCAGTAATACCATGTCGCTTATGGCGCTCCTGGATAATTGATGTATATCTCATTGTTTGAGGGGATTTCATAATGTAAATTATTGAATAATAAAAGTTTAAACTGGAAAATAATCGGTATCAGCCATCACTGATAAGACATTCACAAAAGCAGCTTCATTTTCCGCTGCTGCCTTGGAATAAGAAAGAACTACCGGCAGGTATTTTTCATTATCATTTAACCGGTTGCCGAAGTTATCAGTCGTGTCTGGCCCAAAAAAGGCAATCCATTGCGTCGGATCACTATCTTTCCCTACAGGCACCTTCTTAGCCACAGTATAACTATCTGCATAAACCTGCTCGGCGATCGCCACATTAAAAAGGAAGCCTGGTTTGGCAGAGGCTACCGTTGGTACCAATTCCGAGTTTTCAGTTTCTTGTTCTTTTAAGAATTTCAGCAGATTAATCTTGCCATCCTGATCTTTCTTCAATCCCTTTAATTGAGACTGTTTAGCCTTTTGCTCTGCTTTTAAAGCGTCAATCCTGGCTGTAGTTTCCTCTCTAAGTGCTCCAGAACCTGCTAAATTATCCAGTACCTTAGCCAGGGCATCATATTCTTTATTCAACAAATCCAACTTAAGTTCTTCCGTATAAATCTCCTCCTCCAACCGGGTAATCTCAGGATCAAACTGAGCTTCAGCAACCTCCATTCTTGCAATTTCATTCTGGATTAAAAAGTTAAGTGACTCAACAGTCAGTAATTTATCAGAAACATCTAGACTAAAAGGCAACAACATACACCTGTATTCCAGCGCTATATCTGAATTTTCTTTGCTTTGAAACTTCATTACATAATTGTAATTAATCAGTGTATCTCCATCCGTAGCGTCAACAATATTATTAAGCTGCTCGGCTCTAAACTCTTCTTCCAGTTTGCTTTCCTCATCCGTCAAATCGCCTTTAACATAAGGCTTCACCGTTATCGCCTGACCAGGAATAGATTCCAATCTGGTTGCTAAGGTAAATGGTTGAGATGGCGCGGATAAATAATCGTCGTAACTACCGGTCTTTCTCTTATATTCATCGCTAAAAACGGCCAGAACAAAAACCACATAGCTTTTCCCTAATTCAATAGGATCATTGTCCGAATCTACCGAGACTACAACTTCCTTACTTTCTGAAAGGCTGCTGTATACATTTACCACCTGTCTGATGTGGTGATTATCTGTAGGCGCTAAACCAATCACCTCTCCTCCTTTCGTTAACAATAAGTTCTCTGCATTAGAGATCGAGAAGGTTTGCTTTTTCCGATCTTTAACCACGATAATCGAATACTTCGCTACCGGAAACATCGGACTTTGATGTGATTTTTCTATTGGAAATGGGTTCTTAATGGTGTTAAAATCAACCGTAAATTCAAGTGCATCATTTTTGGAGGTGGTCACAGTCAAATCAAGATTTAGTTCTCTATTGGTCAAAGCATATGCTGAAGTAGTCGCATGATAAGCAATACTGACCATTTCCAGCGAGCCTTCATCCAATTTTTCCGTAGACCTAACTGTAGAAACTAAAGTACTGTCTGTCACAATTGCTTGTGAAGATGCATCAAAATCAGCAGTGCTGATTTTTAACACAGAACTCATCAATGAGCTGGTCGCTTTAGCCATATCAAGTACGGTTGAACTGGAAACCTCTGCAGTAAACATCGACGCTTCCATCGCCTTTTGTGAAGCCAGTTCTGCATCGTAGGCAGTTTCATTCATTAACTCAGCAGCATCACGCGCCAGCAAATAAATGTCGCTGTCAAAATCTGCGGCATTCACAATGCTATAAATGCTACTTATATCACTCGCCAAACGAACAATAGCATTTGCAGAAATCTGAACATTAGCAGCACAAACCGCTACGTTGGTGGTCGACTGCTTAACATATTGGTTAGCCTGAGTAACACAATTGAGTAGATTGGTGGTCGCATTGCTGGCTTTTACCGTCTCAGTCTGTGTGATAGATTTAGATTTAAAGATGTCTTTTGCCGCAGCCAGGTTCTGTTCTGCCGTGATGACTGCACCTTCCGAGTGATAGAGCGTAAACATCGCTGCATTTACCTGCGACTCCAGACTTTGTTCCTCAGTATCCAGGCTCTGTAAAGAGCTTACGATAGCGGAATGTAGGTTTTCATTGTAAGAGTTCATAATTTAGGTCTTAGTTCATTAAATTGATTTATACTGATTTCTTCTTTTTCATTCTAATAAGGCCAGATCACATGAAGCGGTTTATCCATCCAGGAGTACCTGATCACTGAAAATGAAAATGGTGATTTCTGAATCAACAGGTCATATGCCCGTTTCTCCACGATCAGCTCCCAACGGTCTTCTTTCTCTATAAGCAGGCCATCTCTAACCAGCCAGTTTCCTCTAAATCCATCTACTGAACTTTTTCCAATGGATGGCCAATGGCTTAAAGCTGCCATAATTAGACCTTCTATTAACTCTTGCTGAACTTTAGACATATGGATGCCTTCCGGTACCGGTTGTGATAAAGCTACACCGCATAGTACCTTATTGAGTGGCAAAAAGAATTCTTCCGTATGACTTTGCCCAGTCACCAAATATTGTAGATAATGTACTGCGGTTACCTGGCTTTCGGTATTACAAAAATCCCCACCCTGAACCAGCTCCAAACGAGTTAAAAGCAAAGAGATATAATTATTGAGCAAGACCAGGCCAGCATTTTTAACAGGTATAGGCTCTTTAATAAGGTCATTTTTTCCTATAACAGGCAGCCCTACTTTTGGAAGCGTTTTTTTTGATCCGGAACCTTGATCAGATGGAGCAGCTAAACGATCCTGAGTCTGGAGGGATTCTAAGGTCAGCTGTAACACGGGAGGTAACATCCTATTTTGAACATTCATACCCCTAAGAAAGTCCGTTTTAGATACCCCTTTTTTACTACATACTTCCCATATCATTTCATTCCAAATATTTTCCGCAGCAATCAATTTCCAATTACCTGAAGTCCAGGCTCTGATCACCTTTTTAAACAATAGCAACTGCATTTCTCCAGAAGAAATTCCGCTTAATGAAACTAAACCCAATACATAATAAAATTGTCCTAAAACCGACAAAATAGGTTGAGGAGCTTGATGCTGACTGCCAATCATCTTCAGTAGTCTTTCAAAGTTGATCTGCTGGTAGAGCCAAAGTAATTGGGGTTCCGCAATCACCTCCTTTTTTACAAAATCGAGAAACTGCTCAGGTTGAAGCAGCATCTCATCCAACCATTCTTTTGTTTTCTGTAATTCCTTTCTCCCCGTTTTTTTCTGATTTATACTCCGGTGAATACCATCAGCAAGGTTGATAAAGGTATGTTTTTTACCTGAAACAGCCTCTGGAAGAAACAATTCAAGACTTTGTTGATAAGGTGTCGTTTTTAGTGCTTCCATAAAGACTTTTGGTTGGAATATGAAGTAATTTTCTAATATATTTTTCAGGGTTTCAAAGCGCTTTCGATTTTTGCCACCTCCTCTTACCTGCAAGTGAAACTGCTCCATCAACTGATGCAGGTGCTTTTTAAACTGAGGACCAGGCATCTTCGAAATCTCCATCTTAAACACACTAACCAGCGTACGGTAAATTGTGGTATAACGTAATATTTTTATGGAGCTGGGGATTTCTGCGACCAATAACTGGTCTAACAAAACCATGGTAGAGCGTTGTTTTTTCTGAGCTAAAACAGCAACCAGTACATGAACAAAGGCAGTCTCATTAAAAGACTCATTTTTATGCGCCAGCAGAAAAATCAAGCCTGTATGCCAAAGCGCGTTCCGCTCCGAAGCCTGCATAACGGATCCCAGTAAACGGTTCAAAAAGAAGATACTCTCCGTTAGAATAACGGACCTGTTGTCGTTAAGGGTACTAAACATCATTTTCAGGCTATGGTCCGACAAATCGTTGATCAATATCAACCAAAATTCAGCACGGTTTTCAAAAGCTACCATCAGAGTTCTGAAACGTACTCGATCCTGATTCGAAAGCACAGCAACCAGGTCATTAAACCGCACCACATTTCCTGCATTCCTTCTCAGGGTTTGATCTAGAAATAACGTTTCCAATGCCAACCAATGATCCTCCACTTCCTCCGCCGGACTGACCTTCTTTTTTTTGTAAGCCCTATTTTCTTTAGATAGGAGTTGCAGGGTAATGATAAAATCGGGTTGCAGACTCAAACTGCTGCTGAGTTTTGAAACAGAAAGTTCAATGAGCTCAAACAGCTGATCGTATTTCATATTGTAATGAGCTGCCATTTGAATGATATTGCTTTTCATAAACTGGATCCTGTTAAATACAGTTCCACGTTCTGTGAGCAAGTAGTTCAATACCCAAAACCATACATTTTTTTTAAAATCAGTAGTACTACTAACCTGTACCACCCTTTCCATTTGCTGAATTTTAGTCAGTTCATTTGAAAACAGAATAATCTGCCCAGCCACATTGGGTTCAATGGCGGTGATAATTCTGATCATATTCGGTTCGTTGAACTGCCAGGCCATCCGTCGCCTAACCTGTAGGGCATTTAACCCTGATTCCTTTAACATGAACAGTAACTCCTCCTGATTATTCTGCAACTGTACAGTCAGGATCTGATTCACAGAACCATCGTTAGCCTGATAATTCCAGGGCAATAAACCATGCCATAAGAAATACCGGATCAACTGTATATGGGATCTTTTTTCATCCAGAATCTCTATATCGCTACCATATTGATGTGAATAGAGCATCAAGGAAATGAGCTTTTCGTTCAATTGCTGACGAAGTTTAATGGTCAGTTCCGTTTCCAGATGATCAAAGTCTATTGTCCCCAGATCCAATTCTAAAGACTGGATCCTCCAGGTTTGTTCCGGCGGACAAAATTTATCAAAAACAGCGCTTAGTTCCTGCTGCATCTGGAAGCCAGTCCAGTCGCTTAGCCGCTCTTGAAGTGCCACACCCTGGGCCTTATTATCAAATAAAGTATCCCACCTTAACCTGGATATGAGATGATGACTATTTTGACGCATAACTTTCTTGATGAATTTGATGAATAACGCTAAGAAGATCAGCAGCATTAGGCAAGGAATTTTCCGTAACTCCGCTGCGCTTTGAATGGATCAGGCTGTTGTGCCATTCCGCATAAGCAATGATCAGTATCTCTAACACACTAGGAATCAAAAAATAACAGCAATAAGAAACCTGTACGGGCATCGTCTCCTCCATAAACAAGGTTAGTCTTTCCATAAATGCCTCAGTCTGCAGTTGCGGAATAAATGCTGGAAAAATCAGCATCACCTGTGCTATACCCGATGGAATTTCATGGTCCGGAAATAACAGCCCCGTTTCAATAACCAGCAGACCTCTACGCTCCATGATCATCCACATGGCTAACTTTAAATCTCTGGCCCTGCTTAATTTTTCAAGATAGTTTGCAATAAAATCACGATATAAAGTTTTCAATCCAAAAAGCAAGCTCAGCTTCAACTCCAAAGCACAGTAATTGACAAAGGCATCCGCTGTTAGTTCCTCCATCCGATCCACTTTCTCCGAATCAAATATAAAATCATGAGTATTGCTGCCCATAATCTGGCGCTCAAAGTCATGCGGAACATCACTAAAATAGGCAGCTATTTTTTTTGCTTCGACATAGTTGTAGGCCTTAGTTCTGAAATAAGAAAACAAGCCTAAATTCTGCAAATAAATACTTTTAAAAATCAGTTGATCCTTTATACTTTCTCCAACATAATAAGACCCCTGAAGAATGGTATTGATCAAAAGAGGTGATTCTCCATGGCGTGCGAGCAAATGATCCAACATGTTATTTCTCCTGGTCAGGTTACTCTGATCCTCGACCATAATGTCCATTAATCCTTTTATATAGGCATTATATGGATCTTGTTTATAGGCTATCCAACTCTGATATTCCCGTTCTTTTTCGCTTTCATTACTCCTGCTGAAATTGTAAATATCATTGTCTTTGAGTATAGGTCTAATGTGTGGAACTGAATATAGCGACTGATAAAAGTAGGTAGCTGTAAATGCAAGATAAGGAACCGGATATTCGGATGGTGTTTGTTCCGGCCGACTTATATTGTCATAAAAAGTCGACTGGTCGGATGGTGTTCCAGTAACTGCATTTTTAAAAGAAAACAAGGTTCCCAGATTCGCCAACTGGGCAAATTGATTGGCCAGAACCTGATCAAACAAGGTCAAATACCCCTTCAGCTGTCGCGATTGCGCAATTTGAAAATCTGTAGCACAATCTACCGTTGTGTCTTCTCCTACAGCAAAGATTTCCGGAAAGGTATTTTGAATAGAATAATAGGAATTGATATCCCTGAATTTCCCTTTTGGCAAACTTGTGCGGACATTTGCTGCTGCTCCAAATATCGGCCCTGGGTCCATTGCTTTTTGTCGGCTGACAGAAAGAGAGCGTAAATGACTGGCTGTGTTCAGCTTTTTCTCTTTGCAATAAATATCCAGACCAGCCCCTAAAGAGGCTATCCAATCAATCCGCAACAATTGAGTACTGCTCGTTTGAATTTCTTGTACTAAGGGATGTTGAGCAAACAATAAATTGCGAACTTCAATTACCCCAGGAACGCTCAGGATTTGTTGTTTCAATCTGATCAATTGCAACTCGTCTTTCTTTTCCCCTAATGCGGAAGTGGGAATCCAGCCATGCTGTAATAAGGGACCATTAAAAATCTCATCCGCTGGGATGCCCTCAAGCGTCAACGTATCATAACCCAAAGGCTCAACCGATGGAAATATAGCCTGTTGAACCTGCTGTTGCAATGCGATCAATATCCTGTTGAGCTGTGCTTCATCATTGATTTCTATTCTACCTGCAATAGTATACAAATCATCCTCCAGACAAACCGGGAGCAAAAAGCGCTCTCCCAGATTTCTCCATTTGTTCAGGTAAACATAGGCAGACTTGCAAAGCATTTCCCGCTCTTCTGCGGTCAGCGAAGGATAAGGCATAAGATAAACCTGATAGATACCGTTTCCACTACCATTCGGACATGGTAGGGCAAGAATCACTGCATTAGCTAGCCCAGACAAGCCATCAATAAGGCATTTCCGATAATCATCTATAGTGACGGGGGTAGTCGTCAAGATTTCTTCCGGTAAATAGAACTGATCCTTCAGTATTAAATCTCCTTTTGGCCCGGTCAAAATATCGGCGACTGAAAAATCAGTACAATAACCGAGTTCAGAGAGCGCATAACAAACCTGCTCCAGGATAGTTACCCCAGGATCAACATTATTCAGATTACTCCATTCCTGTCCGCTATGCATCTGGATATAAGCAAGTCCCATATCCTTCAATGCACGGTAATCCTGATTGACTGGCAAGGGATGATCAACAATCACATGATTTATACTCATTTAGCAGAAGGATTAAGGCTGATCTCATGGATCATATTAGAAATAAACAATGCTGATTTAATCAAGGGCGTAACTAATGGTATGGCTTCCAGGTTTTCCGGAATTTCAGTAAAATCCGAATGATACATCCAGGTTTTAAAACACACCCTCTCTACAGCCTCCACTCCCTCTATCGTTTTGATAAAAGAAGCTATTTGCACATCACTAATGTCCTCATAAATGGTAACCTGTAGTCCAGGGTCTCTAATCCATGGAGAGAGATAAATATTCAATGCCTGCATTACCTGCTGCTGAACCAAGGAAAATTCATAACCTGGCTGAATACTGATGGTCGCATAAACTACTACCTTCTGAAATTCAGGATTCATTACCCGCAGCAATGAAAAAGCGGAAGTTCTTTTTTGTAAAAACAACTTTATTTGCGCTTCCTCATCAACACTAAGCATTGGAATAAAGGCATGTGCTACCGTCCAGTGATCTACAGACTTTACGACATATACATTTGTCGTTTTTTGAAGCGGATTGAAATTAACAACCGCATCAAAAACGACCTCAAATCCCTGTTTAATCAACACCACATAATCAGTTGCACTGACTGCCCGATCTTTTGTTTTCAAGCGGTGACTAACCCTCCTGTTCATTGTCCTGAAATCTTCTGCTGCCCTTTTACCAAAGGAAGGAAAAGGTTGTATAATGCTACTGATTTTCGAAAATGGCATTTTTGTCCGGGTAATTGTCCCCGCAGGGATATTGGGTTGAGCAGCCATATCTGGATCAGCAGTTGCACGTTGTACGCTTATCCCATTGGTACTTAATAAAACCGTGGCGGCCACATGGGAAATGTCGTTGGCAACAATGGCGATCCAATAGCAACCTTTAGGCATTAGCGAACTTTCTAAACTGATGTCTGCGGGAATGTTTAAACTGACTATTCCTGATGAACTCAGGTTATGGGTGCCATCAGACAATACAGCCAGCGCTGCCCAACCTTCATTACCTAAATAATAGTACTCCACCTGAGGCAATTCAACATTTCCGCTGACATGCGTTCTGGCCAGCTCAAAATAAATATTAAAGCTGCTAGCAGGGATCAAATTATCTATGGCCAAATAAAGAAAACCATCATAATTAAAGGAGGCATACAAGGGGATACCTGATGCATCGCTTATCACACTTCCCGAATCACCAATCGTATCCTTTTGTGCTGGAACCTCATTCAAATTATCATAAACCAAATAATTTGTAAAAGGGGTATATAAAAACGCCTGTACAGGGTACGAGTCGATGGTATCCACAAGCCCTGTTTCCTGATTAAATACATACTGAGCCGAAGCGGCATAGCATCCGGTAAAGCTTTTTAATTTCGGCGTATAAGGCAACTGTGCCTGCTCAAAAAAGGGCTGATCTTCGTTATTGTATAGGATCTGCGAATTACATAAAGTAACTGCCGATACTACATTGGGATAAATTGTAGTTCCAAAACCATAGTCGGGACCAGTCAGCTCCATCTTTAGGAAGCCCCCGGTACTAGTCTCCGTAAATTTCATGGGCTGATTTTGCAAGAAAGGATCACATGCATTAAGCGGAATCGCATTGGAACTATAAGTACTCTGGCTACTAAGGCCTTCGCCATCCGGACTAAAAAGCAAATTTGAATCAAATGCAACTGACTCCCAGTTCTTTTCATCCAACACCTGAAAGTCGACCACAAAACAAGTATTATTATAAGGTTTATTCACTATGTCAGTCGCCGGCACCTCTGTATTCTTGTTGCTAAAAATATTCTTCAACCAACAGGAATCCGGCGTTTTTGTAACGGTAAGTCCTTTATTCAGGTATAAATTATAAGCCTGGTAATAGATGGAGAAATCTGGCGGCTGTGGCAGTGTAGCCCAATTCAACTCGATATTTAAAGATTCCACAGGTTTACTAAAGATCTCGTTACTGCCCAGTATAAAATTACTCCCTTTTTCAGGCGTAGGCCCGAATAGTGGATAGCTTACTTTACTGCTCAATGCACCGTAATCATTATACAATTGAAAGGTTTCCATATCGGTAACACTGACCTCGATTTTCATGGCCTGTAATACCGGAACGGCCACCTTTGGTTCAGTAACCTGATTAAAAATCAGTTTAAACATCGGCCAGGAACTGTCAATGCCATCCGGATGCTCCAAAAACCGTTCAATTGCCGGATCTGTACTTTTTAACGCAATCGTAATAATGATCCCAGACAGATCAGTTGTTTCTTCAAGTGTAAGTTCCGCAGTTACCTCTAACCAATCAGTTGTTGTACTCAGGTAGCACTGTGCACCCTGTATCATGTTCAAATTTACTGTGCCGGTATAATTCAGACAGATTTTAATATTCCTTGTTCCCTCTCTCAGTAACAGCATTGGCGAAGCAAACGCAATACCTAGTGGCTTTTGAGCGGCAGGATCAGGCTCATGGCTACCCATTGTATTCCAACTCATAATCTTCCCTTCTTCATCTTTTTGTAGTACACCTGGATCACTGATGCTTAATAATTGAAGAATGGAAAGCTCATTTGAGGCCGGTACTCTCGACAAGGTATAGGCCATAGGGATGGCTGCCGGATTCAGAACCACCTCTTCAGTACTTTCAAATAGAATCGGATGCCGCTCTGCATCTAATCCTGCATCAAAAAGTGTAGCCACAGGCAAACTAACAAGCGCATCTTTGGCGGTCAAAGTAGCCACTAAATAAGCACGATCTGCAACGGCCTTCCGTTCAGTCTGCATTAGAACATCCCTGTAGTAAAAACGGAGATGATGATCTGCAATTCCATTTAACTGAGCTTGCTGAACCTTTAGCAGATGAATAAAGCTGCGTAATAGCGTAGTATCAGGAAAGCTGCTTTTTAACTTCAGCAACCGGCTATACTCTATTTTGGCCTGTGTAATAATTACTTTTAAAAAATTAAACAAAGCCTCAGCTACATGGCTTAAGGCCTTAAAAATATCATTAATGGAATTATCTTTAATAGAGGTTAATCCCAAGAGTTCCCAATAGTGTCCACTATATGCGCCTTCCCTCCAGATCCTTGACTTGTAACCTGAGAATTCCTCAAGCACAGCAGGATCTACGGAAGCAAAACCAACAATCAGCCCAGACCTGAACAGCTCCTTACGTAAAGAAAGAATGGCTTGTAGCTCATTTCCAAAAGTAGTCCTGATCTGCGTCGCCACATAGGTTTTAAGTGGATAGTCGACTTTCGAGTTCGCCATGTAATTGTACCACTGTTTGATCTTAAGAAAGTTGTTAATCAGCTGATCAAAAAGTTGATTAAAAGAGTGTGCCAAATCCTCATTTCCCCCACCTATTCCTAAAAGCTGTTCCAGTTTATAGCAGGTATTCAAATAAAGCGCATACATTTTTGTATAATTGGCTCCAGAAATCGCTGCCATCAAAAAAACAGGATCCTTTAACAAAAAGGGCTCCCAGCTCCCATTCAGCGAATTATCCAGGTCATAGAAATTAATCAACGTAGCAAACTCCGACAAAAACCGAAGCCAGTCTTCCTCCGTTCTCCCATCAATCAGGGCAGCGTCTGGTGTAAGTGCGTCATAAAGCGAATTTAATAGACTATGCTGATTAACGAACTTCATATGCTCAAATTAAATTAGTTCCCTCATTGATATAAAAGGGAAAAACATAGTTGTGCCTGGTATTGGTAAGGTTGTAGAAATAACTCAGTAAGATTTCTACAACCCCACCTCTTACATCTCTAAACTGTACATCAACAGCGGTTACTGTAATTCTAGGTTCATTATACATCAAGGCATAAGTTACCGCTTCCGCGATCTCACCCTTTAACGTTTCATCCATTTTTTTGAAGAGAAACTGCTGTAAGCCTCCTCCAAAACCTCCCTCCATACAGCGTTCTCCATTCCTGGTCTGCAGAATAATATCAATCGATTCATTGATATTTTCTTCGTAAGCACTGAGGTTCAATTGATGATTTCCGATAGAAAAGGTGACTGGAAAAGCCCATCCTGATCCTAGAAAATGATGATCTGCTTTACTTAATTCTTTTTCCATATTTCTTTTGATGACTAACCACCTATCTGGACATTTAATGCGCCAACCATAATAACCCCTCCATGGGCAGTTGAATCCCCCATTCTTGCTGCCGGCATTCCGCCAATCAACACCGTTGCAGAACCCTTTACAATGCTATCCGGAGGTCCCACACACATGAGCATATCACCTACTGTTGCGGCAGGAAGACCTCCAATTAATACGGTCGGTTGGCCAGGCCCTATAACTGGTCCCCCAACATGTGGTGTTGGCACTGGACCTGGATTTACCATAGGGCAAACATGAAAATCAGTTAATCTTGCTGCTGGTGGCATATAGTTGTTTTTTTAATTAATCATGATCATTGCACTTTTCAGGCTCATCTCCATCCCACTCTTAATCTGAACAGTCATCGATCCCTCCGCAGAAAATTGACTTTCCGCTTCCTGTTTAATATTGATTCCAGTTAGTGCCACATCTCCTGCAGAAGCCTGAATCACCACGCCTTGTGTTCCACTAAGGGTAATTCTCTGATCTGCATGGATATTGATATTCTGGGAGCTCTTCATGCTAATCCCTGAAGAAGACATTTCAATACTGTTCGAATGCTCATCTTTAATCGTAATTATTTTATCCTTATCACTAAAGATCATGGTGTTTTTATCTGGCGTCGCGATGGTCAGCACTTTGTTCTCATCATCAAATTCAATATTGAGCTTTGACCTGGAGACAATGGCTTTAATTGTGTTTTTTTCGTTCGGGGTTAGCCCTTGATAAGGTTGTATCTTTGTATTGCTATACATGCTACCCAGGATGACTGGACTACGTGGGTCTTCATTTAAAAATCCGAGTACGACTTCATCTCCCACTTCAGGCAGGAAAAATGCACCTGCACCACTGGTAGAATAAAAATTGGCAAGCCTTGCCCAAATCCCCTCACCACCCTGGTCGAACATGGGTACATCCACCAAAATTCTGAACTGCGAATCCGGATCATCATACATCTTTTTAACTGTTCCATTGAATAAACCACGTACCCCGGGCAACGTTCCTGAAGCAGGAGGAGCCATCACATCAGGTTCTTCAATGAACCAAACTGGCGAAAGTCCTACAGAAACCTCAGTAATCCAGTTTCCATCAGACAAGTCATGTGTCACACCAGAAATCAGGTAATTGCCATTAAACCGTCCTCCCAATCCATTAAGGTTAATATATTTACCGGGATCGACCAAATTGTTACCCTGGAATTTCGCTTCTCCCTGTATCTTTGCATATTCAGTTTTGAGCATTTGTGCTTTTGCCCAATTGGAAAGCTCATCTGTTTCAATAGGTGCTGTGGTCTGTAAGTCGTATTCCTTCAAACCGACCACCTCAGACAATGTTTTCGAAGAAATATTTCCCGGACCTGCATAATCATTTGGAGCCGTAGCACTTGCCACCACCTGGTTTTTATAATCCCAGGAGCTGGCTTTCACACTTTCTAATTGAGTTATCGCATTCATATCCGCCCTAAACTCCATCAGTCCGCTACCATATCCAATGCTCATTACAGGATCAGCATTCGCTCCAGGCTCGAACACAGAAACCTTCCCGTTGAGGGTGGTTACAATCAGCCCGTTCATTTCTGAAAGCGAAAGGATAAAATCCCAATCGGTGACATAAAACTGCACTTGTTCCGGCCATACCGTAGTGGTGCCCGTAACTTCTGAAGACAATCCGTTATAACTGTTAATGATGGAAGTGATGACATCACTATCCTTTTTTTGTGCAAAAGTCAGACTCTTCCTACCCACAATCATTTTGATCGCTTCATCCCTGCACTCTACCTCTAATGCAGAGCCAATAACATTGTCGATGTGAATAGATTGTCTGGTAATGATCCCTTTAAATATCACCACATTGTCCGAATCATAACCTGCTTCAATACTAATCAGGTTACCCGGCACAAAAATATCTGAAGAACTGGCCTCAAATGTACCTGTATTCGGCTCTCCATCCAGGATCACGATCTTTGCCGAGGAGATGCGGTTTACGCTTTTCTCTATATGAACAGAAAGTATACTCACTTCATCGGGAATGGTGCTCCCGGCTACTTTTATGGAATATGTGGCCAGACTGCCATTAGGGATATTTGTGGATGATGATGCCATTATGTTGTGGGTATAATAGGGGGAAAAATCAGTTTCTCAACCCCCTTCAAGTTCCTGAACTTATTGAGGTCATTGTAACGCGCAACCTGGATATAATATGCTTCTTTATTCCAGATCTTCTCGCACAATTCCGGTAGACTGACCCCTTCTACGACCGTCACAAGGTGACTGATATCCGGGGATTCATCCTGGTCTTGTATCTTTACAGTTTGAGGAGCAATATACTGCCCAAATCCCAGAGAGATCTTTGCCCTTAAAGGACTCCCATCTGGTCTGAACAAAGTATAGGAGATGTCAAAAGAAGTTAGCACACCATTAAAAACCAAATCCTTACCCCATTGCACCTTAACAAAATTAGGCCGATGGATGGTCCCGTTATAGGTGAAAATAATGTTCTCTAAAGTGCTGATTTCTGTGGCCATATTGATCCGCTTTGGATCTACAATTCCGGTACAATCAATCACGATATCAAAGTTCAACTTATCACTTGGCGTACTTTTATAACGCTGAGAAGGAGAACTCGAATCCGGTGCCTGTTGCTGATTGTAGTCGATGCTCCGCTGCCATTTAATCGACTCTGGATTGAGCATCATCAGGTACGGAGCTCCTGGAAAACGTTTGGTAAACTGTTCATTCGTGTAACCGGTGATCTTCATTGGTTCCAGGCTTCCCATATGTTTTTACTTATCGTTTATAACTAGTTTTTTTTGTCCGTTCGGCAATAAATCTTTTACATTCTTCCAGTACCTGTTTCTTCAGCTGCCGGAGTTCTTCTTCATTAATTCCAGATTCATAATTTCGATCACGAACGGAAATTTCTGTTTTGATAATGAGTTCTCTGATTTCAATAGCCATAAGCCTTAGTCATATAAATTAGAAATATTAGTACTTTCTGAGATCTCGAAATAAGTATAGGCCAACTCCATAGACTCGATGACGATGGTGTTCTCCTGTGATTTTAAATCTGATACCGAATATTTAATGGGATAAGCTTTATGAAAAGTCCACATCACTAAAACATCACCACTGGCGTCCAAAAGACTCACCGAAATATCATTCGTCTGAATGGCCGGCCCAAGTCCACCATCCATACAGGTGATGCACCAATCCACAAGGGCGGAACCTCCTGGAACCAATGCTCTTTTAAGCACCAGATTCTGACTGGAGGAGGTATTGGGGAGCCTGTATTTAAACCGGTTCTCCCCACCACATACCACTTCTTCAACACCCAATTCTTTAGAAATTCCAGATACCTCCTGAAAAGCGGCATCCTCCCCTTTTAAAGAGAGCATGAAGTAAAATCCTAATGGATAATTATTACTGGCCATTCGTAATGGTTAATTGTTCATGCGCAATTTCGAGGGTGTCAATGGCGACCTCATTTCCTTCAGATTTCAAATCAGTACTGCTAATTTTTGTAGGCCATGCATTATCAAGCTGCCATTGCATGGTGACATTACCACTTTCATCCAGTAATTTGATCAGTACCGTTCTTCTTTTGATCAGGTTCATCTTGATCTCAGCATGCCAGTCCCAAAAGACATTGTCGTTCACAAAAATACCACGTTTCATGGTCACATTACCATATTTCACCAAGCCAGGCATTTTCTCCGGAGAGAAAAGCGGACTATTGCTTTTACGGTATTCTATCACCTGATTCTCGACATCCATTCCAGATACCTCCTGAAATCCTACGCCTTTTAATTCTGTTCCAAGGTCCACCTCAAATCTAAATTTGGGCATAGGCCATGTTGCGCCTTGTGCGCTTCCATCATCTGCCATAATATTGTGTTTTAAAAATTATAATGAATAAATCTATTAACTCGAAACTGGCATTTCCTGTTGGAAAGTAAGCACGATAAACTCCGCCGGACGAACCACGGCAACTTTTACCGTTACATTCATAAAGCCATTCAGGATATCATCAGAGGTCATAGTGGTTCCCAAACCACATTGTACAGAAAACGCATCTGCAGCGGAAGCACCCTGTAGCCCACCTTCCTTCCAAATGGTATTCAGAAAACTGCTGATCATGGCCTTCACTGCTTCCCAGGTATTCTTTACATTGGGTTGAAAAACATAAGATTGTGAAGCTAGTTTACAAGATTGCTCTATCATGATCATCGTTCTTCTCACCGAAATATACCTCCAGTCCTGACTATTACCATCCAATGTTCTTGCGCCCCATACCAGGATACCAATTCCATTAAAAAACCGAATCGCATTAATAGATTTACCAGAAACGGGATCTACGTTGAGGTTTCCCTGCTGACTCTCTGATAAATTAATCGGTAAAGATACCGCGCCAACAATAGAAGTGTTTGCAGGTGCCTGCCATACGCCTTCCTGATTGTCTACAGTAGTCATCACACCCGCCATACCAGCACTTGCCGGAAGAATATTGGCTTCTGCCAACACATTTTTCAGGATACTTGCATAAACGGCACTCGCATTAATCAAGGAATTATTGTATTGTGTCACCGTTAAAGGCACACCTCCTGGAGGATTTTTAATATTATGGAGGATCGTAGCCGCTGTTGGATTCGGATTAGATGGTGGATTGATTAATGGATCTAAAAAGTCTACATCACCACCAAAAAGATTGGTATAATTAATATCCGTACTCTCCATGATAGTGGTTCCTATAAAGGGGTAATAAGCCGTTCCATAATCCAATCCCTGCTGACCAGTGGACTCCCTGAAAGCATCAATGTCATCAGAATAGGTTAATGGATTGGGATTCCGGCCACCAATCAGATCAAATACACAGATCGCCGTTTGCATAGTCTGACTTTGCAACAACATCGTGGTCATCAATGTCGAATTCTCCGCAGGGGAAAGTAAGGTCGCTTCAGGGCAGATGTACATGGTGGGTTCCTGTTCATTCAGCAACAAGGCAAGACCATCTGTAAGCTGGGTCAACATTACATTGAGATTAATGATCTGCTCTCCAACACCCATTGCCTGCGCAGATGCCGGCCCATATGTCCCTACCGAAACAATATAAGCCTCTCCTCCTCCATTTTGATAAAACAGTTCAATACTGTTGTACATATAATAGATGGTATTGGGATCCGGCAAAATGGAATAATAAGACCCATTAATAATCATGTAACTGTTGTCCGTTGGCTTAGCTTTCTGCTGCACCAGATAATATTCCGGGCTGTACTGAATGGCCGGACTAGCTGGTGGGGCAGGATTTGGATAACAATAAATTGACTGGAATTCGGCAAAAGAAGTGATTCTATGTGCCACATTCGTATACGATTTCCCATTGTATTCCGCCTGGGGAGTATAACCTATAAATGCCGGAACAGCAGTAGCTACAGAGACTACGCTATTGGGAAAGGCATTTTGTTCGTTGATGTAAACACCGGGTGACTTAATGTTGGATTCAATCATGACTTATTTTTTAGCTTTTATTGGTTTATAAATAAACATACATTGGTGAAGAAAGGTGGCCGTTCGTTTTATCCATTACCTGTCCTATCCATTCTGGAATCGGCGTTGGTAGTCCTTTTATAATAATCTGTGGCGATAAACCCGTACCATCGCCAGAAACCGGACTGTTCATTAAATCAAATCTGTGTATACCTGCCTCGCTTAATGGAATAAAATTATTTCCTGATGAGAATAAAATTGCGGCCTCTCCAGCTGCAGTCTGCACATTCTCAGGTCCTTCAAAATCAATATTTCCCTTTCCTGAAATGCTCAGTCCATCGTAAGAAACTGAGCTCCTGTTGATTACAAAATATTGCCATTGGGTAGCCCTTGCCATATATTTTATCTCAAAATTGGCAAAGCCAGTTTGATCGCTGAACTTCAATATATCAGCAAAACGAAGTGTTACTTTACCCATGCATAATGTCCCTGCGTTTCCAGACAGTTGCTGATTCAGATATATCTGCTGATCGACTACCGTACTATTGTTACTGTCGTATAAGAGCTGCCCAACCCAGTTGGGCGGTAGTTCTGTAAAAAAGTTAAAGTCAGGATTATTGCTTCTGATTTGAAAACAAAAAGAATCCTGTCCCGTAGAACTTTCAATATAGCTCAACAAAGCTTCTGTTAATTGTCCCCCCTGAACATAGAAGCCAATCCCATTAATCTGCTTTCTTATTAGGAAACGAAATCTCTTCATTAACTGCTCAGTTGCAGCTTCTGCATTAAACTCCAGGCAACGGCAAATGCCTTTCTGAAAATAGGAATGAAACACATCCAACTGAAAGAGACGTTGATACTTTTCTATCATTGTGTGACCTGATTATCTATTGTAGAAATAGCGCCGACATATCCTTCAGACTCAAAGCCCTGAATCGTTAATAGCCTCATTTTGTAAATTACAGATGGTTGATAGTTAGCTCCCATCGCCGACCAAAGATTATTCATCTGCTGGTAACTGAGTTTTTCAATATCAAATTCCAATTTCTCAAGCCCCGCCGGAAAAGAGGAAGAGGTGTTTACAGATAAGGAGTTATTGAGTTGGAAAAAGAGAATCACTGCATTCAGGAATTTAAGCGTTTCACTGTAATCATCGAAATTAGCACTTAGCAAAATATCCAGATTGAACCTTTCAGCAGGATTGACATTCACAAAACTCCCATTGCTTAGCGAATGATTTCTGATATGATAGGCTTTAGTCGTTTCCTTTTCTAAATTAATCAATGAAATAATTACTTTATTCTGGTTAATTGATGGAACCTGCCCGTTACTGTCAATCAGCTTGTTCATCACTACCTTAGTTTCATCCAAACCAAAGCGGTTTCTTAGAAACTGATTGAGTGTATCACTTGTAAATTGCAATGCTTTGTTTATCATATTTAAAACTTTAGCCTGAATATTTCAGCTCAGTTAAGGGTGACAACCTCGGTTGAACAGCTTATCTAAAATTAGGCAGTTGCTTTTTAAAAAAAGAAGTTGCAGCATACACTTTTCATGTACAGCAACCCTGAACTGGAAGAAATGACGTAGACAAATCGTAGACTTATACCGGTGCTAATTTATGCTGGTCTACCGTTCTAAGATAAGTCAGCAGATCTTGTTCTCTGCTCAATGACATCTTCTTTTTTAGCCTGTACTTATGGGTTCGTACACTCTCCTGGTTAATTCCCAACAGGTTTTTGATATCGTCATTACTCATGTTCATTTTAAGATAGCAACAATACTTGAGGTCGGTTGAAGTTAAAGAAGGATAGTTGCTCGTTAACTGTAATAGAAAGCCTGGATTGATCTGTTCAAAGTATAGTTTAAAATTATCCCAGAGCCTATGATCATTTGCTGATATTTTGATGGAGTTAACAATAGATATAAGTTGAGTCCTCGTCCGATCGTCTACATTCGGATACAGCTCCCCTATTCGTTCTTTTACTTTTAAAAGTACCTCTACCTTCTGATCGAGTTCCATCACATACCTGCTCAAATTTCTGGTATGGTCAGTCCCGACAGTGGCAATGGCCGCATTGGCAAGGCCCATGCTCTGCTGTGGGATTATCTGTTCTTTTGTCATCAATAAAATAGAGCTTACCCTTGAACTTAGGTAGTTAGTCTGTTGAAGATATTCCAACTGGCAGGTAAAAACACTATTGTTTTGATGCCAATTCAGACTTTCATTTTCAAATCGATTGGTAAGACACAGTATCGGAATTATTGGCTGTACAGTTAAAAGTCGGAGCTCGTTAAGTACATATTGATTATTTCGAAAAGATAAAATGATCAGATCCGGTTTCAATGTACTGAGCATACTTTTTAAACTAGAAGCCATTGTAGCAGAAATGATATGATAAGTAAAGGGTCCGGTTTCTTTCAATTTATCAAATAACACCAATAAACTCGCGGTATTATCGTATCCTACAAGTACTAGCTTCTGTATTAACATATTATGTGTGTTCTTATCTATTAACATCATCTGGCGTTTTTTTTTAAACAAAAAAAACATTTTTCAACATTTAGTTTATATAATTCTACTTATAAGAATCAAACAGCTGCCTCAACTATTTTTAAAACTATTAGTTATAATCAAATGTCTATAAAGAAATATTGGAGAAAGTAAGTATTAATACCTATTTTTTTAAATGGGTATATTTACCTAATGACTTAATCCTTGCCAATCAGATAGTAAATAACCAGCGCACGTATCGTCCAATAGAAGGCAAAACCAATCACCAGCCCATTCCCCTGGAAAAACAAGTATAAACACCTTGATAATTATAAATATTTTACCCTATTTTTAATAATTATTAACCTCTTTAAACTTACATCATGGAAGTAACGCTCCTAAACATCGTTGAGATATTGAAAAAATATCTCCCACAAGACAATATGCCTGAAATATTGTACGACTCGCCAGAAACAAATTTCACCTACAATGAGAAAAGGCAGATTTTCAACATTTATTACCAATTCAGACCCACGGCAATAGTATTTTGTACAAACACCGAACAGGTATCAGCAGTGATGCAGTGTATTAAAAAATACAATTACAAAGGAATCTTGAGAGTGCTTTCCGGTGGTCATGACCATGAAGGTGAATGCTCGGCAACAGATTCCCTTTTAATAGACCTTTCGGGCATGAAAACAGTCGACATCCGGGCAGAAAAGAATTATGCCATCATACAACCCGGAATCAGGTTTATCGACCTCATAAAACAAATGAATGCAAAGAATGTTGGATTACCCCATGGTACCTGCTTTTCTGTACGCATCGCAGGCTATTCATTCGGTGGAGGCTGGGGTCCCTGGACACGTCAGAAAGGTATGGGCTGTGAAAGCCTTGCCGGAGTTACTATTGTATTAGGAGATGGCTCCTACAAATCTATCATAGACAATAAACTGATCCCTGTCTACGAAGGTAAACCCGTAAAAGACCTGAATGAAGCAGACCGCAAACTCTTATGGGCATTGCGTGGCGGCGGAGGTATGAGCTATGGAATAGTTACTGAACTCATCTATAAGACTTTTACCTTACCTGATTACACCACTAAATTTACAATTGCCTGGGATCAAAAGTTCAGCAAAGTCACTGCTCCTGCTATCGATATTTTGAAACGTTGGGAAGAACTCATTAACTATGATGTCAAAAAAGACCTCCTTGGAACGAATCTCAAAATTGTAGCCAAACCTAAAGATGAAAAAGCTCAGACTCCTGTAGAGAAATCCCTGCACGATTGTTATTTCTATGGCTATTACATGGGTACTAAAAAACAATTCAACAGCCAGGCAGCCTTCGAAAAACAAATCGAAGAAATGATCATCAAAGATTGGTTTCCGAAGAAACAATTTGGAGAATATAAAATCTGTTTTGAGGATAGCATAGAGGCTGCATTATCCAATAATACCACCGATGGTGCGGCTACGAAACTGATGGCAGTTCCTGATAAAAACAAGAGATCATGGAGTAGCTTTTCTGCATGGGACAGAATTGTAAATTGGGATACTGATCACCATAAAAACCCAGTCCTGGAAGGCATTTATCATACCGCTGCCCTACCACATCACTTTCAGGCCATTCCACCTGAAATAGACTTGCCAGCACCACATAAAATCACATCTAGATTCGCCTCAACAACGAATGATAAGGCACTGGCTGAACTTCGCAGAAAAAAGCTGATTGAAAGTATGGAATCTAATCTCTTATACGCGGAAGGCGCAAAACAAGGTTTGGTGACTTACTTTACCCTTGGTGCCATTAGCGGCGAATATTATAAAAATTACGATTACAAGGGAAATACTTTTCCGCAGGGCAGCTCCTTCCCATACAAAGGATGTAATTATACCATACAATATCAGGTTTGGTGGAACAATGATGGTGTAGATAATACGCTGGTACACCCTTATGTAAACCGGGCGCTCGACTGGTTAGAGGCTTGCCGTGATTATGATATTCCTGCTACTTACGGTGCTTTCATCAGCTTTAAAGATGACAGCATCCCAACTAAAGTTTATTTTCAGGACAGCTATGATCGCCTCAAGGAGATAAAAGAAAACTACAGTAAGGACCCGGACAATGTCTTGAGTAGCCGTAAAACAATTATATAGCAAAACAAATAACCCCTGCCAAACACAAGGCAGGGGTTATTAACTACTTCTTCCTCCTGATTCGGCTTAGACTTTCCGGCTTCATCCCCAGAAAAGAAGCAATATAGGTCAAAGGAACATGGTGCAAAATCCCAGGATAATTCTCAATCAGCTTTGAGTATCGCTGCTCCCCAGAAAGACTTGCCAATTCAAAAGACCTGGTTTCATGGTAAGCAATGTAATACTTTATGCTCCATTAAATAGGCTAAAGCTTCTTTTACGGCCTTTTCTGGTTTTTTTGGACTAAAACCCAGTTCTTTTCTGGCCTTGCTGATGTCAAAATTCTGTTGCAATCCAGAAAATACAGCAATATTGGTTCTTGTAATTTTAGGCGGCTGATTCCTCAATTTGGCTGCAAATTCCATTCCTCCTGCAATAGCAAATAACAAAAATTTTGGAACAGCACCGGGGACTCGAAGACCTAATTCAGGATATAATTCCTTAGCGAGCCTGGTGGTGTCGGTAATCGTCATACATTGTTCATTTGCCAGGATATAACGCTCCCCATTTCTTCCTTTTTCTGCAGCCAGCCAGCAACCCTCGGCTACATCTTTGACATCGATCCAATTCAGTGTTATTTTCGTATCAACAGGAATTTCTTTATTAAGAATTAGTTTAAGCACTCCGAACGATACGTTAAGAGGTAATAAAGCTTCACCACCGATCATGGCAGAAGGCATCACCACCACAAGTTCGATTCCTAAGTCTTTTGCCAGTTGAAAAGCCAGGCGTTCGCCATCGTTCTTAGAATTGTAATACATGTCTCTGCGGTCAGGATTATAGCCATAACTTTCCTTTGTAGGTAAATTTGTATAGTCCAACGCTGCTATCGAACTGACATAAACAATGCGCTTTACACCAGCTGCTGCTGCTGCTTCAATCGTATTCCTTGTTCCCTGAACATTGACATCATAAATCTCTTTTATGGGGTCTTTAGCCCAAATTTTAAAGGACGCCCCAACGGCATAAAAAGTATCTACACCTTGTAAGGCTTTTACAAAAGATGTTTTATCTGTGATGTCTGCCTGTACTACCTCGCAGTCCAGTCCTGCAAAAGGTACTTTATTCCTGATATTGCGAACTGAAGCCCTGACAGGTATCCCTTTTTCCAGGAGAAACCTAACCAGATTATTTCCTAAATGTCCATTTGCTCCTGAAACCAATGCTAATTTTTTCTGTGTCATGATGTTTTTTTATTAATGACACAAAGCTCATGAATAGGCTACCTGATCCACTTGACAATTGTTAGGAATTCCAGATCATAAAATTACACTTTAGTATAGTCCATTTATTCTTCCAGAAACTCAAATGCATATTGCAACCAGTCTTTAACGTACTTATCCAGGTATATATCTGGCTGTATCCCGATAATTCCCCCTGATGTCAATGATTAAATTTTCACTTGCTGCAATTGGTGGAAAGATCATTTTTAACCAAGTGCTCAATGACGTCAACGAAAGGAGATTCCTTCCATGTGTTTACAGTGAAATTTGCTCTTTTACACGACAGTGTAGCATATAAAGATATTTTAGTGACCAAATTTGACTAAACAATTTTTTCATGATGAAGAGACTATCAGAACTTAATTTAAATGAGCTTGCCAGGAGGAAGTTGACCATAACAATCGCTTTGATCGCGTTTGGGATATTGGGCGCTGCGGCAGCTTTAACCTTGAGTATTATTAAGCAAAACTTATTCTATTTATTCCTCTAAATGTACTCAGCAAATTAAAACTCCATCGCCTGCTTGCCACTCGATGGAGTTTTAATAATCCCCTGAACATTTAACAAATAAGATCGCATTCCAGCGATGTTTTCACTCTTGAATCTTATGGCTTTCTATATTGAAGCATTAAAGGAATCGGAACAGGTTGTTTACTTGCAAAACTATTTGGGCTTAGGTATTGTAGTTTTAATTTATTCCCTTCATTTTTCTGGATATATTCCAAACGGAAATTATAGAATCCCTTAATTAAGGGTAACACATAAGTGTATGGTGATTCTTTGTTAGTATTAGAATCTTCACAATGGATCAGTAGCTGGTCATTTAGATATAATTTTGAATCCTTATTCGCATTGAGTACAAAGGCATAATATCCTTCCTCCCTTGATTCCAAAAAGCCTTTAATCACTACCGCAAAATTGTTTTTAGCGGGTAATTTATCTATACCAAAATCAGCATTGGTCGTCCCTGATTGTTTTGGCTGCCGATTTTTAAAATCATCATTTTCGTTAAATTCTCCTTCATAATAATCATAATGAAAGCCGCCTGACTGCCAATCACTTTTCCTGGAAACAGGAATTAGAGTTTTTCCCCTCACAAAGGAACCTGTAACAAGTTTATCATAACGGCTCCGATTCGTAAACTGCTTTACATTAAGTGTTGTTCCACCTGTTAAATACAGTTCTGGCTTAATCTTCGCTGATTTAAATGTAGGAATAGTTCCGTCTGTGGTATATCGAACATTTGTGGTATCGGCAAAATACCAAACTGGAACTGGTTTGTCTTTTAATACCATCCCATTCATCGGATGAAACTCAACACCACTGCTCTGCCAGCCATAAGAAAACTTCAGGCCATCATGAATACTCTTCAATCTTACTGAACTATGTGTTTCATTCGGGTATCGAATGCTTTTCCAGGTCAGTCCTTCAGGGGCAAGTTTTTTAAGAATCAAATCCATGGTATCAATCTTCATTCCCTCCCCGTCCTTTCCTTCTCTTCCACTCATAAACAAAGTCACATTTGAATCCTTCAAAGCAGGCAGTTTATCTGCTGAGATGCGCTGTATGTAGCCATTATCCCACCATAAACTTGGATCCACAGCAATGTAAGATTTAAAGCTATTTGGTTCATTCAATAGCGCATTTATTACAAATAAGCCTCCAAAAGAATGCCCCCAGAGCGTATTATCACCATTTGAAGGGTACTTTTGATTGATGTAAGGAATTAGCTCCTCTTTGATAAAAGCCAGAAAATTCGCAGCTCCTCCAGAGGTCTTGAGATTTTCCACATGCGTTGGTGTAAGGTCTTTATTGCGATCAATCCCCATGATGCTTACCACTATGGTTGAAGGCATATAATGCTCTGCCTGTAAATAACCATTAATGGTGTTAATTAATCCGGTATTCCAATTTCCACCATCCAGCACATAAAGCACATCATATTTATCTGTACTCCCTGGTGTAAAGCCTTCCGGAACAAATATCTCGATCAACCGTTTTTGTTTTAATATCCTTGAGTTTAAAGAATCAAGTTTTCCGATGTCAAATCTACGCCTCAGGGTATCTTGTGCCAGAGCAGATTGATTTTGAGAAATGATTGCGACAAAAATGAGGATTAAAATGAAAATTCTATTTTTCATGGGAAAGGAATATTATGGGTTTATGGTTCAGTAATAGAAAAATTAAACGGTGGTGCCAACCATATTGGCAATTGAATCGCTCACGATAATAGCAATGGATTGGTCTGGATTAACTCACTCTGCAATATCGGAGAATTCCAGGTCGCACTCATTTTAATCAGTTGCTGATCCAGCTCGTCTTTCGCGAGCTTTTATGGGTAAAAATCCCCATTTGTTAAAAACAGGTATTTTTACCCATATCTAAATGGGCTTAAGGCAATTAACAAGCACATTGAATTTTTTCACCGGTCTGACTTGCATTGCTTCCTTCTGTGGCAAAGCCATCAAACTTCCACCACTCTAGTCCCCCGATCAGCTCTTTGACTTTAAAACCAAGTTTGGACATATTTAAAGCTCCTTTTGTTGAGGCATTGCATCCGATCCCGTCACAATAAGTTACATAAGTATAATCTTTATCCAGATGTTTTGTACGCTCCTCATTCATTTCACGATGAGGGATATTAATGGCGGTAGGAATATGCTCGGTATCAAAGCCAAAAGGCTTTCTTGCATCTAGTGCAATCACCTTTTCTCCATTATTTAAAGCCTCAAAAAGATCTGAAGGATCCATTTCAAAGGCCAATTTGTTTTCATAGAATTTGATTTGTTCGTTCATCTAATATAATTTTAAGCTCATGAATGTTAGTTGACTTTCCCCCAGATGCGGTTTATAAATCTCCTGCTAGGTCCTTCTACCCATCTGTATGTGACATAAGAGATCAAAATAAGTAAAACGAGATACACCAGGCAATACATCAGTCCAGGAAAAAGATCAATATTCTGCTTCCCCCTTCCGACTCCTACCGTGCCTGGCAAATAGGCTCCATGTGAAAATGGTTCCTGTAAAAAGATCTGCATAAGGTAAACGGAGTAAGAGATATTCCCTAAAAACTGCATAAATTTCAGGTTACAGAACTTAGCGATACTGCCTTGATTAGCCGTAAAACTAAGTACCAATGCTGCAAATAACAATACCGTTATTCCGTCATTTAGTGCAAAGTGCAAGCATAAAACGATTCCAAGGATTAGAATCAGAGAAACGAAGTCTGAAGAAAAAGCCTTTCTGAAGGCTTTTAGCTCGTATAACAAATAAACTAAAACGCCTACAGTGAAACCGGCGATTCCACGAATGTAACCGTAATCAAATGTAGTATTTAGGTTATGAGGAACCGGTATTGCTGGATTAATGGGATTTTTTCTCGGTAACATATACATGATCGCATAGTATGCAAAGACGATCAGCCCAAGAAATATAATCACGGAAATGGTTCTCTTTTTATTGATGCACAAGGCAATTACCGGAAACAGCAGATAAGCTGCCCATTCAGCGCTGATGCTCCAGGAAGGAATATTCCAGGAATAGATGTTGGTTAGTCCAAAAGAATGAAGTAAAAATATATTCGGTAAAATGTCAGATGGCTGCTCCAGAAGAATTGGAGGATTCCCCCAATCTGTAAGGTAGCGGACGATGACGACCAACAGCAATAAGGAAAATATATGTAAAGGGTATACCCTGGCAAATCGTGCTACAAAAAAGTTTTTTAAAGGTTCCACCTGAATACTGTCCTTGAACTGATCGCGGTACACATGCATCATGATGAAACCGCTCATGATAAAGAACAAGTCCACCATTAAATAGCATTTTTCAAAAAACATGGAGCTTGCCGCAGGAACGAATCTCGCAACAGCCATTTCAAAATGAAACACCGCAACTAGCAATGCTGCTATTCCTCGTAAGGCGGTCAAAGAAGAGAGGTAGGGTACTTTATGGGCGTTAATCTTGATAGGTTCTGTCTTTAATGGTAATGTTTCCTCAGTAGTAAAAGTTGGAATAGCGGTCTGGTTCATATTTGATCTGATGGTTTTAGATAAAAATTGCTGATTATAGCTGATACAATGCTTTTTTTACCAGGTAAAACAAGTGTAGAAGTTACGATATTTTTTTACACTATAAAATAAACTTTTATTCAGGAGCTGTAACCGGATCCGTTTTAACCGCGTCTGATGTGAAAAATGAAGCAAAACCCATGACTAAATACCTGTTACTATTCTTATTGATTTTCCTTTTTAATCCATTCCAGGTTGCCAATGCACAAAATCTTGAAAGCAAAATTGATAGCCTGATTCTCGCAGAATTTAAGGATAGAAATGGCCCTGGCGCCGTATTTATGGTTGCTCAGAATGGGAAAATTGTATATCAAAAAGCTTTTGGTAAAGCGAATCTGGAATTAGAGCTGGACCTCAGTCCTGAAAATATATTTCAATTGGGCTCTATGACCAAGCAGTTTACTGCTGTGGCTGTGCTGATGCTGGAAGAGCAGGGAAAATTAAATACTGGAGATCCTATCTCCAAATACATCCCGGATTACCCCTTAGGGGATAAAATAACCATCCATCATTTGCTGACCCATACTTCTGGAATTAAAGATTTCACCAAAATGAAATCCCTATCTACGATTGCCCAAAAAGAGATGACACCAAAAATGATGGTAGACTTCTTTAAAGATGAAAAAGCTGATTTTTTACCCGGGGAAAAATTTGAATACAATAACTCCGGCTATGTTTTATTAGGATACCTAATAGAATTGGTTTCCGGAGGATCTTACGAGGACTTTATACAACAACAGATCTTCCAAAAAATTGGGATGAATCAATCTTCTTATGCCAGTGATCGAAAAGTTATTCATAAAAGAGCTTATGGATATCATAAAAAAGAAACCGGCTACGTCAACAAAACAGTAATCAGTTTTAGTATTCCTTTCTCTTCAGGCTCCCTGATGTCAACTACAACTGACCTATTAAAATGGCAAAATGCGTTAAATCAGCATCGCTTACTCAGTACAAAAAACACGAACAAAGCTTTTCAGAAATACCGGTTAAACAACGGAGAAGCCTTTGATTATGGTTACGGATGGCACATTAAATCTATCCATGGAACGCCAAGCAGAGAACATGGCGGCAGCATCTTTGGGTTTAAAACCATGGGGGTTTACCTCCCTTCAAAAGACATTTATGTGGTCGGATTCAGTAACTGTGACTGCCAATCGCCCACACAAATCGCGAGAGACATTGCTTCCGCAGCACTTCAATACTTAACCAACAAGAAAAACTAGAAAAATAAAGAGGTCAACTCTAAATAAGAAAAAGACAATAATCAGAAGTCTTTTTCTTATTTAAAAGATTAAAATGCAGGATCATTTTAAATCTAAGGTTGTACCTGTGGGATGTCAGCATAAAGGCCATTATTTATTGCCGAGGCATATGCGGATGGATCATTGCCACATTTCACTACATCATCATATAACCAGATAAATCCACCGGCAACCCCATCTGGTGCCCATCCCTGGAAGTAAGATTGTATTTTATCCGGACTCATTCCGCTGGAACATCCATTACCATTCTGACACCAAAGTCCAGGATTGATAAATGCAGCAGCGTCAAAATCCGACCCCTTTACCTGTTTTACTGAAGCAATCCATTCAGGCACACTGTATAGATTTCCAGATCCACCAGAATAGCATTGCAAATTATAAGCGGTCACCAAACCAGGATTACTGGTGTTCAGCTCAACTAAACATTTGTTCCATAAGTCACTATTCCAATAAGGGCAAAAAGTAACTTCTTTATACCCAATGTCAGCAATCATCTCTGAAAATCTCACAATGGTGCTCTGGTCCAGATTGTCTTCATCATCAAGATCAATTCCATCAATTACAGGAATGGCTGTTAACAAAGCCTGGAAATTTTTGTAAAGATTGGTTTCAGGCCCGGTACCATATTCATTGATGAGTTGCATAATGTGGGTATAATCTGAAACCCCACCAGAACCAACAGAGAAAAGAATCCGATTTACGGAACCACCGGTTTTTACCGCTTCCAACTGAGCTGGCCAATTGGGATCTGCGATGTAATTGCCATTGCTGCAAAGTTGAATGTTGTTATAGGCCAAATCTCCGGTTGCACTTACATGCACCGACCAACAAATGATCGTGGAAAAACCGGATTGATTAAGGGCAAATAATGAGCTCTCGTTAGCGTACATGGAACCTCCTCCATAGATCGCTGAAGTGATTGTTTTCATTTTTTTAGATTTATTAGAACAAAAGGTTGATTGACCTAAAATTATTCTATAAATCGCGGATTTTTACAGGTAAATACCTCCGTTTTAAAAAATCAGGTATTAATACTTATAGCTCTATTTCAGGCATCATGAAGGTTTTCCGGGCAGGTTTTCCAGCTTCATTTTTAATGCATGATACTCTGTAGCCAGCGTTCTGAAGGCCTTGGCACCAAGAACGCCATCCTCAATTTCAGTTCTTTTTTTTAAATAATCTGCCTCAACCAAGTCAAAACGCGCTTTTAGAGCATTGTACTTTGTCTTTGCCGCAATGTCTCCCGCAGTTTCTGGCTGCCCATTCAGGTTGCCTGCATAGGCGCTATCAGAGATCATTTTTTCATTGGCCGATTTAAAGCATACATAAACCTCCATTTGGGCTTGTAACATCCATTCTTCGTTCAATGGGATAAAACAGCCCCCATCGCTCCTTCTCGCGGCATTCAGAAAGCTGGTTGCCCGCTTCTTTGTGGGATGACTTACCGCCACCATCAGGATGTCATCCGCAGCTCCATTGCGTAAGGCACTGGAATTCCACCTGATATTGATCCCAGCTGTTCCTTTTCTGATTCTCAAATCCTCTGCCATTTCCAGATCTCCATTACTAAGGATGACTTTGGTGTAATCTACTTTGATATTGGGATATTCACCTGTTAAAGCCTGTTTCTTATTATAGGAAGTAGCCAGATTATGTGGATTTCTAACGGTGCCTTCGGCCTCCAGTTTAAAGCTGACATTGATAAAATCAGTCAATGAGCTTACCAGATCCATAGTCACAGACATGGCCTGACGGTTTCCTTTTTGTTTTAAACTTGGTTTTCCTGGTCGACCGATAAGACGACAAACCGGCTGTCCATTTAACATATAGAAAACTACGTTTCCTATTTTCCCGGAAGGATGCCCATAAGGGCCTATTGTGCATTTTGCCATAATTGAGAGGTTAATTCGTCTATATTGACGTAGAGCAAGATAACATTAAATCAACACATTACCCATACCTACTCTATATCAAACTCCTATTTTCAAGTAACATTTTAATTGATTTACAATAAGTTGTACCAAAGTTGATTTGGCAATTTGTACAACAATAGCCCTAGCAACCTCCTCGAAAATTCTAATTAAAAATTTCAATTCTGTTCTTTATATATATATTTTATCGGGAGGACATGTGAAGCTGGACTACTAAAACTAGCTATGAGAGCAACTGTTGAATACCAAAAGGTTTGAAGCTTCGCGGGAAGGAAAAGCAAAATAGCCTTCCATAAAGATGAAAGGCTATTTTAAACGCTTATTTGATTTTAATACTCAATCCTTTGATGGTCTGCCAGCCTTCCTTATCGGTTAGTCTGATCATAAAATGGTAATCTCCGGGATCTATATCTTCAGGAACTTCAATTTCAGCATTCACCTGATGGCTTTTCAGTCCGGATGGAATAGGGATATTCCTGATCAACAAAAATGGTTTTACTGCTTTCTTTACTGGTTCCATCTCACATTCCTCCAGCTCAGTACTATGGGTATGGTGGTCAAAATTATGGTGTATGTCGACACTTAATGAGCCCAATTGCACATTGTCGCTCAGCAGCGCTTTAAAAGAAAACTTTTCTCCTCTTTTCAGTACGCTACATTGCTTCGGAAAGGCATCCGCCAGATTGGTATTGATCTCCGGATAAATGGTATCGATAGGCTCTGCCTTATCTTTACTGCAATTGCTCAGCACAAAACTAAGCAACATCCCACTTAGGATTAAATTCAGTTTTTTCATTTTATTTATAATCTATGGTGATGGGAAGGTTCTTATAAACGCTTCTGTTGTAACTCGTATTTTTATAAAGGATCACCAGATTATACTTTCCAGATTCCCATGCTTTTGGACCATTAATGGCATTGGGTATTGGTTCGTTGCCATCTTTATCTGCTCCAATGGTAATTTTCTCTCCGCCATAAACTCCGTTTACCTGTTTCAGGGTACTGATTTTTGAAGCCGCAGGAAGGTTTTTATGTTCCACTTTTGAAATCACAATCACTTTGCTGAAATCAAGCTTATCAATAGATTCTGGATAGTAATTTGCTGACTTTTTGATCAATAAAGTGTACAAAACTCCATCGCTTTTAATCTCAGAAACCTGGGCATGGGCCGTCATTTCATCCCCTTTTTTGAAGATCAATTCTTTCTCTACATAAGTTTCCATGTAATAAATCATGGTCTCATTACGAGAGATCATATCCCGGCCTATTTTTGGGTCGACAGGCATATTTGAAGGGTCGGTAATGCTAATTTCTTCCCTGACCTCCAGACTGGTTCCATTTTCATCCTGTACAATAAAAAGGAAATCATACCGGCCTTCCGGTGCTTCAGCTGGCATCGTGAAATGCTTGTGAACATTCGTGTTTTTCGTGCCTGCATATTCCGGCCAGTTCAATTCCAGTTTCCATTTTGCAGTATAGGTTTCCCCGGTTTTTTGCAGGATCTGAAGCTGTACACTCTTGATTTTCGTAGCCGCGGTCACATCTGCGTTGAAATGAAAATCTCTTCCTCTAAGGGCTTGTTTGTTGTTCGAGGTGCCAATCTCTATGTTTTCGGCAGTCGCAAGGGCCAGCTCTATCTGTTCGTCTTTTTTACAGGCCGAAAAAGCGGTAAACAATACCAGCACTGCGCTCATCAATTGTTTTGTCTTTATCATTGTATTTGTGTTTAATATGGGTTTCTATTTATTTAATGTGGTTTGAAAAGGGATTTTCAGGGAAAGAACAAGGTTTCTCCCCGCTTCTGGCAGGCCAATCAGGCGGTAAAAACTGGTATGGTTCAGGTACCTGGTGTTCATCAGATTTTGCGCCTGCAAACTAATTTGTAGCGGTCTTTTATTGATCAGGATTTCCGTTCCCAATTGCAGGTTAATCAATCCATAACCTGGTGTTTTCTTTTCCGGAGGAACAATATGGTTTTGCTTTGCAGTAATCCTGTAATCAACAGATAAATACGTCTTATGAAACTGCGATGAAAGTTCCGGCGACCAGGTTAAATTGAATAAGGCTGATGCAGGTGGAGAAAATGGAAGGGTATAGCCTTTCTTTTCTCCAGAGCGTTGTTGGGCATGTAAATATTCCCCCAGAAACTCTGTGCTCAGGCTTTTTAGCCATTTTACTTTTAGCTGCAGCTCTCCACCATAACGAACTACTTTACTTTGTGCATATTGAAAAATCTGATTCCCTGCACCATAGAAATAATCGTGGTCGGGAGTAGGATTTAAGTAGATGTAATTCGGAAAATAATTGTAAAATGGACTAACTAAAACAGACCAGCGATCTGCTGTCCAACCCAGACTTAAGTCTAGCTGATAAGATTGTTCCGGATTTAGTGTTGGATCACCTTTCTCATAACTGAAATAATGATAATTCACCCCATTTGCCCCAAGCTCTTTTGCGATTGGCATTCTGAAACTCTTACCGATATTTGCCTTCATCGAGAAATTTTCCAAGTTATAATTCATTCCAGCCGACCAAACGAGGCTATGAAAAGACCTGTTCAGATCATCTGCCCGAATCAGCTTTTTCAATTCGCTTTGAGCGGTACCGGATTCAAACCAATCGGCATATTTAAACATCCGGATATGGCCGTAGTCATACCTTAATGCGCCGTGTAAAAGCAGATTTTCATTAATCTTATATTTATCATAGGCAAAAACACCAGCAGTAAATTGTTTAAAAGCAGGCACTAAAAAGGTCCAGCCATCAATCTGGTTGTTTTGAAATTCGGAATTAAGGCCTATACTGAGCTGGTGCTTGCCCAATTCCATCAGATCTCTTAAACTGAAACTATAGACCTGTTTATCAAATTCCCGCTCCAGATCTGGAGAAAGCGTTAAATCTGCAGGATATACAGCTGGCATATAACCATGATTCACATAGGAACTAAACTCTTGTCGGAAGTTACGCTGATAACCGAGGTCCATTGCAAAATGGTGTGCATTGCTCCGGTATTCTGTTCTGTTGATCAACTTAAGGTGATTCACCTCCTGACTCGGCATTAAAATATCCCGGCTGGAAGCATCATGCATTTCTGTATCTACATTCCGGGGTTCCAGACCATGTGCATTTGCGAAAAATCCACTTTTGCTATAGACATTGCTGACAGAAAGCTGGGACCTGAATTTCTCCCCAACATAACCAGTGCTGAAATGAAGCGCGCTTTCCCGACCGGCAGTATTACGCAATTGGCTATTGTGTAATTTAACCGCATAATCGTATACATAAATCGTGTCGGCAGGTACCCGGTAATCGCCATAATTCTGATAGGTGAATCGGGAATCAAAAAACCAGTTTTCCTTACGGGCGTAGAGATTCACAGAACTTCCGTACTGCTGATTATTGCTTTTACCTAATAAGTTCAGCGATCCACCAAAGCTATGTTTCAGTGGTATGGGTTGTGCTTTTACATTGATGACCCCGGCAATCGCGTCCGAACCATACATAAAAGAGGCTGCTCCTTTAACCAATTCCACTTCGCCAGCTGCGAACTGATCCAGTTCCAGACCATGATCAGCCCCCCATTGTTGTCCCTCGTGTTTCAAGCCCTGATCCACCACCACTACCCGGTTGAAGCCTAATCCACGGATGAGTGGCTTTGATTGTCCGGAGCCAATGCCAATCGTTTTAATTCCGGGCAGACGCTCCAGTGTTTTCATTAAACTTCCACCCAGATTGCGCTGAATAAAATCACTGCTCAGGATTTCTACATTTAAGGCATCTTCTTCCTTGCGCAATTGTAACCGACGGTCATTAATCTGGACTTCTTTGAGCTGGTTGACTGCTGGTTTTTGTGCTTTTGTTTTGGTACTGTCGGTAACTGGAACCTGCTGCTGTGCAAAAACAGAGGAACAGGTAATTAAAAGGCAAAATAATAGCCTGTAACTTCTATTCATTCAAGTGGAAATATTGGAAATTATAGAACGTGAATGTGCATTAACTGCCCATGAGCGGACTGCATCCATTCGACTTTCTGGTTAAGAAAAATTCAGATAAAAAATGGCCGCCCGGAAAGCGGCCAGAAAATTAGGAGATATAGGGAGGTCCTTTATTGCTAAAACCCTGAACTGTGATTTTATATTTATCAGAATTTAGCTGCCTTCTAGTTGTAATTATTGTTGGGTAAATCGCCGGTAAGCACAATTGCGCTCCTGAAAAAAGTTGTTTGCCCTGGATATGATGGAAATAATCACAGATCGAACATTTGTCTGAAAGCTGTACCTGCTCCTTCCGAAAGTTTTGTGCTACACTTCCCCTCTCCATCTCCTGATGTACATGGAAAAGCTGGAGCGCAGCGAGGAAGGAAAACAAAAAGAGCAGCAGCAGAGAAAGTCCCTGCTTCAATTGATTCCTGATTTGTTTTTTGCTTTCTTTCACAACTGCATCAAAGTTGCATTAATATTTCGCAATAAACAAAATTTAATGCAACAAAGTTGCTATATTCCAATACTTATCCATAATCTCTTTCATTATAGGTCTACCAGAGTCATCATCACCACTCTCTGCCTTTTGTTTCAGCAATTCCTCTTTCATGGCGGTGATCGTTTGCTGGTATTCCGGCTGATAAATTGCGTTCTTCAATTCTTTAGGGTCTTTTTGCAGGTCATAAAACTCCCAGGCAGCTGGAGTAGCTACATTTGAAGCGTCTTTCATTCCTAATCCTTGTCCGTAGTAAAAGATCAGTTTATAACGCTGATCTCTGAGTCCGAAGTGGGCTGGTCTGTCTTTGCTATGCTCCCAATAACGGTAGTACACAGATTTGCGCCATGATTTCGGCGTTTTCCCCTTTAAGTTATTCCTGAAACTCTGGCCCTGGATGAAATCAGGTTTCTTAATCCCTGCATAATCCGCGAATAAGGCGGCAAAATCTATATTCATCACCAGGTCATTTAACCTTGTTCCTCCTTTAATTTCTTTGGGATAGCAGATCACAAATGGCATTCTGGAAGATTCTTCATACATCATCCGTTTGTCAAAGAAACCATGCTCTCCCAGGAAATAACCCTGATCAGAGGTATAGATCACAATCGTGTTTTCTGCTAGGCCATTACTTTTAAGGTAATCCAGCAAGCGCCCAATGTTATCATCTATTGCAGCGGCACAACGCAGGTAATCTTTCACCATCTTCTGATAGATTTTCTTACGTGCCTGAATGCTGTCCAGACCTTTAATATCGAAAGGCATTCCAGGATAGGTGGTCCAGTAGGTTTTAGGATTTTTCTGGTATTGCTCCCAGCGTTGTTCCAGCTCTTCCAGGTCCTGTCCTTTAAAGCTTCTGCCATTGGTTTCTGGTCCAAAGTCGAGGATGGATACCGGTTCAGGGATCGTTACTCCTGCATACAGATCATTATACCTTTCCGGATATTCCCAGGGCTCATGGGTCGCTTTAAAATGAGTCATCATGAAGAAAGGTTTACTGGCATCACGCTGGTTTAACCAATCGATGGAATAATCGGTCACCAGATCTGTATTGTAACCTTTATGGACCGTTCCGGTGGTTTCCCCATCATCTTTCCAATCCTTGTCGCTTTTGAATGTGGGATTAAAATAGACCCCCTGATTGTCCATCACCAAAAAATGGTCGAAGCCAGCAGGCTTTTGCTTGAGGTGCCATTTACCGATTAATGCGGTTTGATAGCCGTTGCTTTGCAGGACTTTTGCAATGCTTGGGTGTTCCGGACTCAAGCCATCACCCAGGGTGTATACCTTGTTTTTCTGACTGTACTGTCCGGTCATAATAGTCGCCCTGCTAGGTACACAGATGGAATTGGTACAAAAAGCATTGTTTAAAACTGCTCCTTCTGCCGCCATTCGCCTGATATTTTTATTGACCACATAGTCTTTCAACACGCCCCCATAAATCCCCCAGGATTGTGAGGTATGGTCATCGGCCATAATAAAGATAATATTGGGTCTGTCCGTTGATTTGCTCTGCGCAAAAAGGGAAGTGCAATTGGCCAGGAATAAACCATAAAGGAAGCAGATTTCTTTAAAGCGTTTCATAATTGGTTCTTTGAAAGTAGCATTGGTGTATGCCCACAAAATAACCAATTAAATTGCGCTCAAAAGAAATCTGACAACAATTTTACGCTGGATGTTGATCATTTTAGGCCGACCTACTGATTTGCTTTAGCCTTCTGAATTACAGAGCATTTGTTTATCAGTGGTTTTTGCTTCTTTTTCTAAATAGCTGCGCCAGGCCATCATCAGGAAGGCTAATGCTCCGAAAACCACCGTAACCCATGGGGTGTAGCTCACTCCTTTTGTGGCAATGATCCAACCGCCGAGTGTGGTTCCTAAAGTGACACCCAGATTGCCGAATGAAGTGGCCAGACTATTGGCAAATTCCAGCGAGTTAGGCACTGAAGAGATCATGTAGGTGGATGCGTTTAGGAAACTTGGGGCGTATAAAAATCCCCAGATTCCGATAACTAAAATTGTGGCAATGGTATTTCCACCTGAGAAATGCAGTAAAATGGGAATGATGATCGTTCCTGACAGGAAAAACGCGGTAGTTCTGGACACATTTTTATTCAACATTTTCCCTGCGATCCAATTTGCAAACACACCGATCAGTCCAAATAAGAAGAGCATATAACTGACCATGGTGTTGTCCATTAATTTCGCTTTATTCAGATATTCGGCAAAATAGCTATACGTAGAAAACCAACCGGAAATCATAAAGAAATTCATGGCGGTACTGATCATAAACGTAGGCTGACTGAGTATTTTCAACTGGCTACCAAAGCTTTTTTTCTCTTTTACCGGCATTTTGGGTAAGAGAAAGTAAATGCCCAGTACTGCAATCAAGCTGACCAGAGATTGTACCATAAAGGAATATTCCCAGGAAAACTGGCTGGCCAGATAAGTGGCAAATGGAACAGTAGTGACCATTGCAATTGCTACCCCACTGAATACAATACTCATCAGCTCATTTTCATTGTTTTTATTGCCTTGAGAAACCGCTACTGACAATGCGGAGGCGATGTAAACGGGCTGCAGAAAAGCAGGAAGCATCCGCACCAGCATCAATAACCAGAATGGCGGTGAAAATGAAGAAACCACACCAGTGATCAGGAAAATTGAGATGGCCGTCAGCATGACTTTTTTGCGGTCAAACCGGGCCGTCAACAAGGTCATGAATGGCCCGGTTAATGCGATCACCAATGCAAAGGCACTCAGTAAAATTCCGGCAGTATCAATGCTGATCTGATAATGCGCAGCGATTTGCGGTAGGATTCCAATGACGCCGAATTCCGTGGTGATCACGCCAATAAAGCCCAGGCAGCCGATATAGGCAAATTTCTTATTTCCTTGTTTAGATGGATACATATGTGTATTTGTTTTAATCATATGCCGCAAAGTTATTTGCTAACTTTACTTTTGTGGACTGTACAACGATTTGTACGGTACTAACAAATTTGTAAGTAATGGCAATAAGAAAAGAAGGTTCAACCAATATGTTGAACGAAAAATGCATCACAGAAGGTTGCGATTTAATGTATGCGATATGTAAAGTGGGCGGTCGTTGGAAGTTGTTGATTCTTTGCAAGCTGGAAGATGGGAAATTGAGATTTGGCGAGATTAGGAAGCTGATTCCCAGTGTGACAGAGCGCATGCTTACTTTACAATTACGGGAGCTGGAAAAAGACGGTTTAGTAAAAAGAACAGTTTATGCAGAGGTCCCACCCAGAGTAGATTACGAATTGACAGATCTTGCCAAAGAGCTGATTCCTATCTGGGCACAATTAAGTGACTGGGGTAAAAAGCATAAGAGCGAGACGACAGGAGTTACTGCAAACTAAAAGGCGGTATATTGTTTTCTTTTTTTATATATTCAGGGCATGGAGAAGTCTAACCGTAGAAAATTTATTGGAACCGCTGCCGCTGTCATCGCAGTAGGCACAGCAGCATCAGCTATGCCTTTGTCATCTGGAAAAGAAAATTACCCTGTGGTACATCATGTATTTTTCTGGCTGAAGAATCCGGATTCCAAAGCTGATCGGGATCAATTGGTTCAGGGAGTAAAAACCCTTAAAAAAATACCAAGCGTACAACAGCTGCATGTGGGGATCAGGGCAGATACGGAGAAACGCGATGTGGTAGACAGTAGCTGGGGCGTTTCAGAACTCCTTTTTTTTAAAGATCTGGCTGGACAAGCGGCTTACCAAACACATCCTATACATTTGGAATTCATTAAAAACTACAGCCATTTATGGTCCAAAGTGGTGGTATACGATATTGCTGAAGCTTAGAGCTTCAGTTTGCCCTATTTCTGTTGTGCTTTTTGTATCTGGTCATTTTATTTACCAGAGATTTTAGCGAGCAGATCGACCACATTCTTTGTACCTAGTTTCTCACTGATGTTTTTTCTATGGGTTTTTATAGTCAGTTCGCTCAAAAAAAGTAAAGCAGCGATCTCTTTGCTTGTTTTACCCAAAGCGATTAAGGAAATGATTTCTTTCTCCCGCTTGGTGAGTCTCAATTGATGGGTGAAAGCATCTTCCTGCATTGGTTTACGGATGATATTTGGATCAAAGTATAGGATTCCCTTACTCATCGCATCAAATGCTTCTTCTAAAATATCTTTTCCTGATATTTTCAAAACATAGGCATCCCCTTTAAAGCTGGTCAGATCCAATCCGATATCTGCAGGTTGGTACATCGACAGAATCATAATTTTCATTTTTTTATCCTCCTGTTTCAGTTGGGCTAAAAGTTCCAGTCCGTTATAAGGAGGTAAATTGATATCCAGCAATAAAAAATCCACAGGTTCCTGTGCTAAAAGCTCGAACATCTCCGGCATAGAAGAGGCTACAAAAGTCAAATGCAGATCGCTTCTATTTGCAATAATGTTACTGATACCCTGTGCAAATAAAAGATGATCATCGGTGATCCCAATATTATAAATTTTCATGGCTCGGCTGATTAAATTCAATGGAAATACTAAACCCTTTATTTTCGCTACTGTCGATATTAAAGCGACCTTTTAACAACTCCACCAGGTTCTCTAAACTTTTCAAACCCAGACCGTCATTTACATGATCTTCTTTTAACCCAATGCCATTGTCCTCTGCATAAATAGATATCAGTCCTTGTTCTATCATAATCTGAAGAAATCCCGAACTTGCTTTGGAATGTTTCAACATATTTTGCAGAATTTCCTGCACCATCCGATAGATCAGAATTTCATGCTGAATGGGCATTCCTTCTTTCTTACCCAACCATTCGAACTGTAGGTCTATCTGGTTATTTCTGTGGATCAATTGTACCATTTCTTCAATACTCTGATATAGCCCTTTATTTTGTAAGACCAGTGGGGAAAAACCATGACTCATCGCCCTCACTTCATGACCAAGCTGTGTAATAGCAGTGGCAATTTTAGTCCTCCCTTGCTCCGTTAAAGGCATATTATCAGTTTCTAATCTTAGAAAACCCAAATTAGCACCAACGGTATCATGTAATAAAGAAGACATTCTTTGCATTTCTTTTTGCTGATAGGTGGCGGTTTCTTTAAAGATATTTTCCTGTTGCAACTGATACTCTGCCGACATGCGCTCTGAGTCTTCTTTATAGGATTTGAAACGCCAGGCCAATCCTAATGCCATGATCATTCCTTCAAAAAACAGTCCGATGTAAATGGCGTTTACGGTAAAATTGTTTCTTACCAAAAGTTCCGTTTGTTGCAGTACATATATGACTATAAAAACTACAATTCCGGAAAAGGAAGCCACTGCGAAGATGGAATATTTCAATCCTTTCCGGAAGCAGTAGATCGCTTCTACCAGGATAATTAATAAGGACAATGGGTATAGAATCCGGTTTGCAAACACCCAATAACTTTGAATTCGGTAATCACCACTGGCAGAAGTCAGGACAGCAATGATAAATAAAGCCACAAATACTTTTAACAACCTAATATTGAAAAGATAGATCTTAGGCATTTTTGTTTTCAACTCCATGAGTTCATTAAAGAACTGAACCTGTGGAACAAAGCTCAAAGCAAATGCAGCGGGTCTGATAATGTCGTTTAAAAATGGCCATTCCGGATAAAAATACCTGAACAATTCACCCAGATTTGTCCCAAGGTAAAAGACAATCATCAACAGGTAAATACTATACCATAAGTATAGCGTTTGTCGCATACTGAGGAAGAGGTAGAAATTAAAAATAAGAGCGAAAAGTAGGATTCCAATAGATAAACCAGTGAGTAGATTTCTGGATTGACTTTCTTTTAAATATACGGCTTCCGAATAAAAATGAATTGGCAGATCAAGTCTGGTATACCTTTTATCGGTGACCATCACAAAATCTGCATCTTTATAAATTGCTCCTTCTACTGGAAAGACAAAGCTGGCAGTCGGTAATGGACGGGTGACAAAAGGGAGGTTATCTCCAGTCTGATTAAATTGCCTGATGATTTTTCCATCTTTAACGATCCAACATTTGAGGAAATTGATATGTGGATTTTGAAGGTCAATAAAGTCGAAGTTGTTGTATTTCAGCAGGCTGTTGATCGGAATTTTCACCCAGACGCTATAAGGAGTATAACTAATTGGTGTTTTGGTTTTGATCAGGTATTTCCATTGTTTGGCTTGTAATTTTAGTAAGGCAGTGTCGCTAAAATCGCTGGATGAAGTGAGCAGGTATTGAACCTTGGCATTTTTATAATCGATCTGACGGCCATTGGCAAAGATTTGCAATTGTCCTTTTACTGGAAGGCATAAGAAAATGAATAAAGTGCAAAGCAATAGTATCCTGAGCATATCCTAAATTACTCATTCCTCTATTAAGTAGTAGCTTTAGTCATAAAAATACGCCTATGTAGGTATAAAAAATTGCGAAAATAAAAGTAACCAATGAAGACCTATCTATAAGAATCTGGCAATGGATTTAGCATTAAATTCTGACGTTGATACCAGTAAAAACACTATTTTCCGTGTTTTGTTCATCAATGAACATAAAGGACATTCAACAAACAAAACAGATTTCTATATTTGATTCCATATACTAAATCATTTTTAACAACACCATCATGAAAAGATACTTCATTATACTCTTTTTATTCTTTTCCTTTTCAGGATTTGCGCAACAAAGCATCAATAACTACAAATATGTAGTGGTTCCTGAAAAATTCAGTTTTCTTAAATCTTCGAATCTTTACGGATTAAATGACCTTACTAAATTTCTTGTGGAGCAAAAGGGCTTTACTGCTTATTTTGACAATACAGAATTGCCTTCAGAGATTGCGAACAATAAATGTAAAGCACTTAATCTGGAGCTAGCGGAAAGAAAAACCATGTTTACCACCAACCTTACGGTGATGTTAAAGGATTGCCAGGGCAATATTCTTTTTAAAAGCAAAGAAGGTAAAAGCAGAGAAAAAGAGTACAAAGTCGCTTATAATTTTGCGCTCAGAGATGCATTTAATTCCCTGGACAGCTTAAGTTATGTGGCGCCAACTACCACGCCAACTACGATGATTGCTCCGCCACAGGCAACTGTAGTGACAGTTAGCCCGATCATAGCTCCTGCTGCAACATCTGAAGTGGTTACTCCCGCAGGCACCTTGTATGCTCAGCCCATTACAAATGGTTTTCAATTGATCAATACGGAGCCAAAGGTAGTGTTGACTTTATTGACCAGCACCGTACCGGACTATTTTATCGCAAATAATGCAACCTCACAAGGCATCGCCTTTAAGAAAAATGGCGAATGGTTCTTTGAATATTATCAGAATGGTAAACTGAAAACTGAAAAATTACTGATTAAATTTTAATCTGATTTACACAGCTGGCGCCCTCCCGGGAATCCGCCAGCTGTGTAGTTAATGCTCCACATTTCTCCAAAATTTAGAAGGGAACAAAACATAAACCACCGGTAACAACGTTTTTTGCTTACTTTTACGCAAAAAACTGAGTAATTATGCCTTTTACAGCCTTAGGTTTGTCGCCTGCTTTATTAAAAGCACTAGCAGATCAGAATTTCATAGCGCCCACTCCTATTCAACAAACAGCTATTCCAGCTATATTAAATAAGAAAGATGTTTTAGGTATTGCTAAAACCGGATCAGGGAAAACGGCCAGTTATGTGTTGCCTCTTTTAATGAACCTACAGCAAACCATTGGTGTAAAAAATCGCCACGCGAATGTATTGGTGTTGGTACCTACGCGTGAATTGGCAGAACAAGTAAAAGAAGTATTCAAGACCTTTAGTCCGGCATTGCCAAAGCCTGTGAAAACCATGGCTGCCTATGGAGGAGTATCAATCAATCCACAGATGATGGGAATGCAGGGTGTAAACGTATTGGTGGCTACACCCGGCAGGTTATTGGAGCTGGTAGACCATAACGCAGTGCACTTATCAGAAATTGAAACTTTGGTCCTGGATGAGGCCGATAAAATGCTGAATTTAGGTTTTAAGGAAGAAGTAAATAAAATTCTTGCCCTATTACCTAAAAAGCGTCAAAATGTACTGTTTTCTGCTACACTAAGTCCTGATATTGAAAACATTAATCAGATTTTGCTTCATGATCCAGTAGTGATTAAAATTGAAGCTGAGGCAGACACACTGGATACCATCAATCAATTGGCTTATATCATTTCGGAAGAGAAGAAAGGTCCATTTCTGCGCTACCTGATCAACCATCATGACATGAAACAAGTATTGGTCTTCACTTCCTCTACGCACCAGGCCGATGCGGTTGTGAACAAGCTACGCAAAAATAACATCGATGCGAAAGCGATCCACAGTAAAAAAAGTCAGGGTTCCAGAACAGAATCATTATACCTGTTTAAGTCAGGAAAATTAAGAGTATTGGTGGCCACAGATTTGATGGCCAGAGGAATCGACATCAATTTCCTTCCGTACGTAATCAATTATGAATTACCTAGATCACCTAAAGACTATGTACACAGAATTGGTAGAACCGGTCGTGCAGAAGCACCGGGAGAGGCCATTTCCTTAGTCAGCAAAAATGACTTACATCATTTTGAAGTCATTCAAAAAAAGATGGGTAAACAAGTGACCATGATAGATGGCGAAAACATCATCTAAGCAAAAACCCTGCTCATTCTCTGGAATGAGCAGGGTTTTTGGTTTTAACAGTTCATTATTTTATTGTGCTGTTTTGAGCCAGACTACTTGCTGGTTACTTTCATGCTCAGCTCCTATAATCTCTTTATAAAGTTCCGGCCTTCTGGCTTGTATATAACGGTAGCCTCCAGCCATACTCAGTGTTTCCGGATTAAAATCTCCGATCACAAATTCATTTCCCAGAGACCTGCATTCGGCTATTACTGTACCAAATGGGTCTAAAATCATCGAACAGCCATTTTTAAGTTGATCATCATCCATTCCGATCGGATTTGAAAATACCGCATATATCGCATTATCGTAAGCACGTGCGGGCAACCATTTCATCAACCATTCTCTGCCTTTTAATCCATCAAACTCCTGACGTAACTCCACCTGATTGGCTGTTTTGTCTTTCCACAATGCCGCATCTACAAAACCAGCACCAGGTCTGGTAGAGGGCGTGCACATCGTTACATGAGGCATAAAAATGATTTGAGCACCCAATAATCTGGTAGCCCTTACATTTTCAATAATATTGTTATCGTAACAGATCAAAATGCCACATTTCCAACCACAAAGGTCAAATACAGTATATGCATCACCAGCAGTCAGATGAGGATTGATAAATGGATGCAATTTACGGTGCTTCGCGATGAGGCCGCTTTGATCTACGCAAACGTAGGCTTTATACAAGTGATCTTCCTGATCCTTTTCAAACAAACCGGCCAGAATAGCGATCTTGTACTTTGCAGCCAGCTCTATTAATTTAAGGATACTTGGCCCCTCCGGTATAAATTCGGCCAAATCCAGCATTTCAGCTTTGGAAAGCCCCCTGGCAAAAGTGTAACCTGTGATAGCGCATTCATGGAAGGCAATCGCTTCTGCTCCTTCTGCAGCAGCAGCCCTGGTTAATTCCTCAATGACCGAAAGGTTATAAGCTTTATCACCACTACGATTTTCAAATTGCGCTGAGGCTATTTTAATGTTTTTCATATTTAAGGTATTTAATGAATATCCTCAAAATTACCTGGCCCGGTTGCTGAAAAGTTGTATAAAACCGACAAAAGTGATTTAATAAAGGGTCATGAGATTGATCGCCAACAACTGGCGCGCATCTTTATAATGACCTGGGGTAAGCCCCGTCATTCTTTTGAAATTATTGTTCAGATGGGCCTGATCATAATATCCAGATCTATAGATCAATGCGGAAATTTTTTCATGTGCAGGTTGCTGTTGAAAGAGCTTCAGTAAATTTTGAAACTTAATGGTGTCAGCGAATTTTTTAGGCGTAGTACCAATCACCTCTCTAAATTTACGTTCCAGTTGTCTTTCTGTAATAGGGACGAGTTGCAATAGCTGATCTATATTGATCATTCCGCGGTGCTGATAAATTACCTGCATCGCTTCAGCGATCTCTCCTTTTAAGCCATTGCTGAGAAATTCTCCTTTGCTTAAAAATTTTTCAATGCAGTTCAAGGCCACATCAATTGTTAATGCGGAAAGGACTTGTTCTTCCAGATCTCTCGCTTCCTGTCCGAATAAATCAATCAGAGGTATCCTTTGGTCTGTTAGCTGATCGGCAGGGATATGAAAATGAGAAAATATGGCATGGGGTTCCAGAACTACCACAATCATGTCCAATGCACCGCTCGAAGAAATCGTATTGTATCGACTCAGTTGACCATATACAAAACTCCGTGGCTGTAACCCGGGTGTTAAATCGCCCTCATTCCATTGCAATAAAGGATTTTTCAAATGGAACACCATTCCAGGATTACCATCAGAAAACATTCTGTATTGCTGTTGCTGATCAGTTTGCTGATTTAATATCAGGTAATGTTTCACCAAACCCTGAACCGAATGTTGTGGAGGCAATTGCATATCTTGAATAAAGATAATAAAAAAAACGCCCCCGGAATCATCCGGGGGCGTTAGTAAGCCAGAGCTTACTTCCAACCTCCCCCCAGGTCTCTATAAAAATGGACTACAGCATTCAGCTGTTCTTTTTTTGTTTCAATCAGTTCAAGTTTAGATTCCAATGCATCTCTTTGTGTCATGAGTACTTCGAAATAATCTACTCTGGCGGACTTAAACAAATCATTTGAAACCGCGATAGAGGTGTTTAATGCAGCTACCTGCTCAGATTTCAGTGCATAGCTCTTTTCCAGATTCCCAATCTTGGAAAGTTGATTTGAAACCTCTAAATAGGCATTTAAAATGCTTCGTTCATAATTATACATGGCCTGAAGCTGGCGTGCATTTGCGGAGCTAAACTCTGCTTTAATCGCGTTTCTATTGATCAGTGGTCCAGCTACATCTCCAGCAAGGGAATACAACACCGATTCCGGAAACTTTAAGAAGTAACCCGGTTTAAATGCCTGTAAGCCGATTGCCGCAGAAATATCCAAAGAAGGATAAAATGCAGCCCTGGCTACTTTTACATCCAGTTTTGCAGCGGCCAGTTCTAATTCAGCTTGTTTAATGTCCGGGCGATTGATCAGCAACTGTGAAGGAACTCCAGCCTGAACACTAGCAGGCACTAAACTTAAAAAGTTAGTCCGGTCTCTTTTGATCTCCTGCGGATATTGACCCAACAGAAAATTTATCCTGTTCTCTGCTTCTTTGGTCTTTTGAAGCAAATCGAACTCCAGACTTTTGGAAGTCAGTACTTCTGCCTGAAATTTCTGAACTGCCAGTTCTGTAGCTCTGGCCGCCTCTTTCTGAACTTTTACAATTGCCAATGCATTCTTTTGCAATGCTATGTTTTGCTTCACGATTTCCATTTGGTTGTCTAAAGCCAACAATTCATAATAGGAATCGGCAACTTCTGCAATCAGATTGGTCAATGCGAAATTCCTGCCTTCTACAGTTGATAAATACCTGCTCACAGCAGCCTTTTTGGAATTTCGTAACTTCTTCCAGATGTCTACTTCCCAGTGAGCATAAGCAGAAAGGTTATAATCCATCAAGGGATCAGGAACTGGTTTTCCAGGAGTGATTTCCGTTCCTGCATCTCCTGCCCCCTGACTGGTATACCGTCCGACTTTCTCTAGCCCGGCGCCAGCACGCAGGCCAACGCCTGGCAACAACTCTCCTTTTTTAATCCTGATTTCATTCTTTGCAATTTCAATTTCCTGCAAAGTGATTTTCAATTCCTGATTGTTTTTTAGTGCGGTATCAATCAGGTTGACCAGGTTTTGGTCCTTAAAAAAACTACGCCATGGAATCGAAGCGATATTGGTACTGTCCTTGCTATTACTGTAAATTTCAGGAACAGCCGTATTTGCCACTGATGTTGCGAGCGAGGGCACCTTACAACCGGCAAAAGCCATTGCAGCGCTCAAGGCAAGCAAGCAGCCTGATAACTTGTTTTTATACATTGTGATCAATTTCTTCGGTTAATGGATTTTCTTCTTCGTTTTTAACTAACTTATGTTTCTCAGCAATTCTGCCGAATACATAATACAAGCCAGGAATAATCAATACCCCGCAAATGGTCCCTAAAAGCATTCCTCCTGCCGCTGCAGAACCAATTGTCCGGTTTCCAATTTTGCCGGGACCATTGGCCAGCACCAATGGGATTAACCCTGCTATAAATGCAAATGAGGTCATCAAAATTGGGCGGAACCTCACTACCGCGCCTTCCATGGCCGCTTGTAAAACACTTGCTCCCGCTCTGTGCTTCTGCACTGCAAACTCTACAATCAGTACGGCATTTTTACCCAATAAACCAATCAGCATGACAAAGGCCACCTGAGCATAGATATTGTTTTCCAAACCACAAATTTTCAGCAATAAGAAGGCACCGAAAATTCCACATGGCAGAGAAAGGATAACCGTTAAGGGCAGAATGAAACTTTCATACTGAGCCGCAAGAATCAGGTAAACAAATCCGAGACAGATCAGGAAAATATACATCGCTTCATTACCACGAGATACCTCATCTTTTGAAATACCTGCCCAATCGATACTAAAACCTCTTGGTAAGGTTTTTTCAGCCACTTCATTGATGGCATTAATTGCGGCACCACTACTATAACCTGGGGCTGCAGAGCCACTGATTTCGGCCGCATTGTACATGTTATGTCTGGTGATTTCGGATAATCCGTACACTTTCTCCATCCTCATAAAAGCAGAGAAAGGCACCATTTCGTCACGGTTATTTTTCACATATAGTTTCAATATGTCCTCTGGTAACGCCCTGTATTGAGGCAAAGCCTGTACCATCACTTTATATTGACGATCATACTTAATGAAATTGGTTTCATAATTACTACCAACAAGTGTGGAAAGCGTGTTCATCGCATTCTCAATTGTTACTCCTTTTTGCTGGGCGATGTCGTTATCTACACGCAACATATATTGCGGGAAGGCCGCACTGTAAAAAGTAAATACAGAAGACAATTCAGGGCGTTTACTCAATTCTTTCACAAAATCCTTACTTACCGTCTCCATCTTTTTGAAGTCGCCCGACCCTGCTTTATCTAGTAAACGTAATTCAAAACCTCCGGCAGCACCATATCCAGGAACCGCTGGTGGCTGGAAGAATTCTATGGTAGCACCTGAAATCCCCTCGGATTTTTCTTCCAGTTCTTTCATAATTTCTTCCACACCCTGCTTGCGATCTTCCCAACTTTTCAGGTTGATCAAACATGTTCCGGAGTTGGCACTGGTTCCTTCCGTGAGGATCTCGTATCCAGCTAAGGCGGAAACAGATTGCACACCTTCGACACCTTCGGCAATTTTCTGTAAGCGTTCTGCGATCTCATTGGTTCTTTCTAATGAGGAACCTGGAGGCGTTTGGATAATGGCATAAAACATCCCCTGATCTTCATTGGGAATAAAGCCTGAAGGTAGACTATTGTTCAGGAAAAAAGTACCTGCACAGAAAGCAAGTAAAACGCCAAAAGTGATCACCTTCCGATTCACGATGAGGCTTAGCAGTTTTTGGTATTTGCCAGACAGTTTGTCGAAACCGCTATTAAAGCCATCCAGAAATTTGTCTAAAGCATTTTTCTTTTTAGCTTTTCCATGATGGTTCTTCAATAAAATGGCACAAAGAGCCGGAGTTAAGGTCAGGGCCACGATACCGGAAAGAATAATCGCAGTAGCCATGGTAATGGAGAATTGTCTATAAAAAATCCCTACCGGACCAGACATGAAGGCCACTGGAATAAACACTGCAGCCATCAGGAAAGTGATCGCGATGATCGCTCCACTGATCTCATGCATGACTTTCTTTGTCGCTTTTCTGGCGGATATGTGCTGCTCCTGCATTTTCGCATGAACGGCCTCAATCACCACAATGGCATCATCGACGACCACACCGATCGCCAGCACAAGTGCGAATAAAGTCACCAGATTGATGGTAATTCCGAAAAACTGCATGAATACAAAAGTTCCAATCAGGGATACAGGCACAGCAATCGCAGGAATCAAGGTAGAACGCCAGTCGCCCAGGAATAGGAACACCACCAATCCCACCAGGATAAAAGCCTCTACCAAGGTATGTACTACCTTTTCAATAGAAGCGTCCAGGAATTTCGAAACATCATAACTGATTTCATAATCTACGCCTTTAGGAAATGAAGTTTTCTTAATCTCCTCCATTTTGGTTTTGATGTCTTTGATCACCTGACTCGCATTACTGCCGTAAGATTGTTTCACTGTGATGGCAGCTGATGGTCTGCCGTTGAGATTCGAGTAGATATCGTACATTGAACTTCCAAACTCAATATTGGCCACATCTTTTAACCTTAAAATCTCTCCTTGCGGAGTCGATCTTAAAATGATATCTCCATAGGCCTCTTTCGTGGTGAATCGTCCTGGATATTTCAATACATACTCAAATGATTGTGATCTTTTTCCAGAGCTTTCGCCGGTTTTTCCTGGTGAAGCTTCCAAACTTTGCTGATTCAATGCTACTAAAACTTCATCAGCAGAAATTTTATAGGCCAGCATCCGGTCTGGTTTGAGCCAGATGCGCATGGCATATTCCCGGTTACCCAGGATGTCGGCAACACCAACACCATCTACCCTTTTCAGTTCTGAAAGGACGTTAATATCTGCGAAGTTGAAGAGGAATTTCTGATCCATTTTCGGATCTTTACTATACAAGTTGATATACATCAGCATGTTTGATTCCTCACGGGTGATTTTTACCCCTTCACGAACAACTAATGGCGGTAATTTATTGATCACCGACGCTACGCGATTCTGGATATTAACGGAGGCCTGATTAGGATCTGTTCCAAGGTTAAAGATGACCTGGATGGTGGCTTCACCATCATTACCGGCATCAGAGGCCATGTATTTCATCCCCGGAACACCATTGATGGCTCTTTCCAATGGAATGATTACCGATTTAATCATCAATTCACCATTGGCTCCTGGATATTCGGCTGTGATATTCACCTTTGGTGGTGAAATAGAAGGAAATTGTGTAACGGGCAGATGGCTTAAGGCCAATGCGCCAAGAAACACAATAATGAGCGATATTACTATAGAAAGGACGGGCCTTTGTATAAACTTATTAAACATTTACTTAGTTTTAAGTGATAGGATCAAACTGAAAGGACTGGTGATTATTCCGCCTTTAATCTCAAATGAGCAATGACTTCTTTAGGATCCTGGAATTTAGCCTTGATCTTTTCATCATCTTTAACTTTTTGAACCCCTTCTAAAAGGATGTGGTCGGTTTCAGAAAGACCGCTACCCACCACGTACAGGTCCGGCATTTCACTTGCAATAGTGATGTTTCTGGAACGGACTACATTGTCATTTCCAACCACAAACACATACATTTTGTCCTGGATTTCATAAGTTGCTTTCTGCGGAATGATCAATGCATCGCGTAAAGGAACCAACATTTGGATTTTACCCGTTTCCCCATTTTTCAGTAACTTGTTTGCATTTGGAAAACGAGCCCTGAAAGCAATGTTTCCGGTTTCACCATTGAATTCACTTTCAATGACTTCTACATTACCTTTATCCTCCAAAAGCTGATTGTTGGCCAATAGCAGACTAACTTTCTTGTCGCCACGATCCTTGGCATTCATCTGATAAGATAAATATTCCGGTTCTGAAACATTGAAGTAGGCAAAAACCTGACTGTTATCGGAAAGACTGGTGAGCAGCGCACCTTCATCAACAAAACTACCTAATTTCAAAGGAATACGGTCTATAGTGCCATCAAAAGGCGCTTTGACTTCCGTAAACGATAAATGCAGTTTTGCCAGAGCGACTTCTGCTTTTGCAGCGTCAAGTTTAGCCTGAGCCATGGCCTGTTCGTTTTTGGAGACTACATTTTTATCTGCCAGCAACTTCACATTCTGTAATTCTATTTGCGCTCCTTTCACTTCTGCCTGAGCTTTTAGCAATTCTGCTTCATACAGTTTAGGCATAATGCGAAACAATAACTGACCAGCTTTGACTGTCTGTCCTTCATCGACATAAATATTTTGGAGATAGCCCTTTTCCTGGGCGCGAATCTCAATGTTTCTGACAGAACGAATTTGGGAAACATATTCTTTAGTAAATGAAGTGTCCGTTTTTAGTGCTTTAGTCACGGTAAACTGACTTTCTTCTTTTTTTTCTTCTTTTTTTGTGGTGCAGCTTGTAAGGTTCAACAAGGCAATAGCGCCTGTGAACAAGAGTATTTTCTTCATGGGTAATTATTGGAAATTAAGCGAATAAATGGATGGAATTCCAATTAATGGAAAAGACATCAGTTTTAAATGCTGGATTTAAAAAACAAGCCAGAAAATTGCCTGAACATACTTCAGGAAACGAAGTAGGTTTAAGTCGGTAAACTGATGTTATTTAATGCTCAAATCCTCAGAACCCTTTGTCTGATGTAGATAGGTGAAGAATTACCGGAAAACGGCTGAAAAGTTTGGAAGTACTGATGATCTTCATCCTCTTCATTGAAAAGTGAATAAAAGGTCAGATACCACCTTTCAATGATATAGTCCGCCTGATGTAAGTTTCTAACTGGGAGCTCATCACCATTCGAGTGTTCTTCGTCAAGATCCAAATCGGCCTCTTCAATGATGGTCATGTCTTGCCCGGCAAGGGTTAACTTAGGCCTTTCGCTTTTTGCCAATCTTTGCTGTGATGGACAATGTTTGGCATGATGGGGTGTATTTGCATGAAGATAGTGCCCTCCGCAAAGCAGGAAGGTAAACAATGACACGAAAAATACGACTACTCTCATTTTGGTCGCAAAACTAATCAAAGTATTGAAAGAAAAAAATGATTCTACTAAAATTGAAAATTCACTGATAATTGAAGGGATTTGCCGGACAACAATTCAAATTCGGGGATCATCAGTATTTATCTTAAATTTGCCATATGGAAATAGAACACCAGGATTCTTGTGAACTCCTGCAAGGATATATAGAAATTGATGCCGCAGAACTGAGTAACCTTCAAAAGGATGCTTCTACATTGTTAATAGATGTTAGGGAACGTCATGAGTTCCCTGTATTGGATGGGGAGCTATTCAAGAAAGTACCTATGTCTGAGTTTGCCGAGTTTTTAGCTACGGACATTCCCGAAAAAAACATCGTATTTATCTGTCAGCATGGAATACGCAGTGTTGCTGCGGCTGAGGCACTATATGAGAAATACGGGCAAACAAAAAATAGCTACAGCTTAAAAGGAGGTGTGGTGAAATGGAGAAACTACTTCCTGTAAAGTAAATAGTCGCCTAAAAAAAGACCCGTTTCGAAGGAAACAGGTCTTTTAATCATTTTTTTAATCCTAAAGGTTTTTAGTCAGTTCTTCGCTTAAAGGCTTTACTTTAGAGCGGAAACGATGTACCAGTTCTCCTTTTTCATTGATTAGGAACTTTTCAAAGTTCCAGTCGATATCACCAGTAAAATCAGGATTAGCGGCGGTGGTCAGGTATTTGAACAATGGATTAATGTCATCTCCTTTAACACTCACCTTCTCACTTAATAAAAAGGTCACCCCAAAATTCTTCTTACAGAAATCCTGAATCTCTGAATTAGTGGCGAATTCTTGTCCATTGAAATTTCCAGCAGGGAATCCAATCAACACTACATTCTTACCATATTGCTTGCTCAGCTTTTCTAATTCTTCATACTGCGGCGTAAAACCACATTTAGATGCTGTGTTTACAATCAGGATTTTCTTTCCTTTAAATTTCGACAGCTTTACCTCTTTACCATCGATGGTTTTAAAGCTGAAATCATACACGCTTTTTGCCGGCGGGCTAAAGATCAGGCTCAATAATATTAATAATGTATTCATAGTTTGATATGTTTAATATATAAACGAAGTTAAGCACAAAAAGATGGTTTTAACCAAAAATTTGGTTAAAACTGACACAAATCAGGCTTTAATGTATAAACCAAACCAGAGGTTCTCTTCAGGCGAAGACATTGGTTTTTATGAAAAAAAACACATTACAACGCATAATCCCCATAAATTAGCTAGATATCACCACTTTATAAAGGCTAAAATGAGACTTTTTCAAATTTATTTACTATAAAAATCGTGTCGGATTTTGAAATTAGCCTTATTTATAGCTTTATTTGCAGAAAAACGTTCTGAATGGCGAAGAATTTATTAATAGTTGAGTCACCTGCAAAGGCTAAAACCATCGAAGGGTATTTAGGAAAGGATTTCCTTGTTAAATCAAGTTACGGACACATCCGGGACTTGGTTAAGGGGGATATGGGCATCGATGTAGCCAATAATTTCGCCCAGACCTACGAGGTACCTGCCGATAAGAAGCAAGTAGTGGCCGAACTTAAGAAGTTAGCTAAGGAAGCCGAAATGGTATGGCTAGCCTCCGATGAGGACCGTGAAGGGGAAGCGATTTCCTGGCACTTATTTGAGACATTAGGACTAAAAGAAAATAAAACAAAACGAATTGTATTCCATGAGATCACTAAGCCTGCCATATTAAAGGCGATAGAGAACCCAAGGACCATCGATTATAATCTGGTAAATGCCCAGCAGGCACGCCGTGTACTAGATCGGTTAGTAGGTTTTGAACTTTCACCAGTATTATGGAAAAAAGTAAAACCTTCTTTATCTGCAGGAAGGGTGCAATCTGTAGCTGTACGTTTAATTGTAGACCGGGAAAGAGAAGTCAATAAATTTAATGCGACAGCAGCCTTTAAGGTGTCTGCACAATTCGGCACCGGAAAAGGGAAAGAAGTGGTAAAAGCAGAATTACCTCATCGTTTTGAAAAAGAAGCTGATGCGGAAAAATTCCTGAACGATTGTATCCAGGCCGGGTTCAGTGTAGCCAGTTTAGAAACCAGACCAGCAAAAAGAAACCCTGCTCCTCCTTTTACAACTTCCACCTTGCAACAGGAAGCCTCCCGTAAACTGGGATATTCTGTTTCCAGAACGATGCAGGTTGCACAAAGGCTATATGAAAGTGGACGAATCACCTATATGCGTACTGATTCCGTAAACTTATCGGAGACCGCATTACAGGCAGCGGCAGCGGAGATTAACTCCGCATGGGGCGAAAAATACCACCATTTAAGAACTTATAAAACGAAATCTGCAGGTGCACAGGAAGCTCACGAGGCCATCCGCCCTACTTATTTTAATCAGCATACCGTTACCGGCGACAGTTCAGAACAACGATTGTATGAATTGATCTGGAAACGTGCGATTGCCTCTCAGATGTCTGAGGCGCAGTTTGAAAAAACTACCGCACAGATCGCCATCAGTACCAGAAAAGAACATTTGATTGCTGAAGGTGAAGTATTGAAATTTGATGGTTTCCTAAAAGTATACCTGGAATCCAGCGATGATGATGAAGCTGAGGATTCTGAAGACAACAACATGTTGCCTCCATTGGCCAAAGGTCAGGAATTGAGCTTAAGAGAAATGAATGCAACAGAGCGTTTCTCCCGTCCGCCGGCAAGATATACTGAGGCCAGCATGATCAAGAAACTGGAAGAACTTGGGATTGGTCGTCCATCTACTTATGCGCCAACCATTTCTACCATTCAAAACCGTGGTTATGTGGTCAAAGAAGATCGTGATGGTCGTCCGCGTACATTTACCTCAATAGTATTGGCAAATGGCGAGGTCAGCAAACAAATTAAAACAGAAATTACAGGTGCAGAGAAATCAAAACTCTTCCCAACAGATATAGGTGAAGTGGTAAACGACTTCCTGGTAGAACACTTCAAAGGGATCGTCGATTTCAACTTTACAGCAAATGTAGAGAAGGAATTTGATGAGATCGCACAAGGTTTACAGGAATGGACGAAAATGCTCCACTCCTTCTATACACCTTTCCATAATGAGGTAGAGACCACTTTAGAAACAGCTGAGCGTGCAAACGGAGAACGTTTATTAGGTGTTGACCCAGTTTCTGGAAAGAATGTCTATGCTAAAGTGGGTAAATTTGGTCCATTGGTACAGATCGGACAGAATGATGATGAAGAGAAGCCGCGTTATGCGAGTTTAGCGAAATCACAATCTGTGGCTACCGTAACACTTGAAGATGCTTTAGAACAATTCAAACTTCCTTTCCAATTGGAGGATTATGAAGGCAAAGAGGTTTCTGTAGGTGTAGGCCGTTTTGGACCATACGTGAAATGGGGGGATACTTATATCTCTATCCCTAAGAATGAAGAACCTTTATCAGTAGATAGAGATCGTGCTATTGAAATTATTCAGGAGAAAATCACTGCTGATGCTCCTGTTGCACACTACGAAGGATTACCTGTGACTAAGGGTAAAGGCCGTTTCGGTCCTTTTATCAAGTGGAATGACTTATTTATCAATGTACCTAAAGCGTACAACTTCGATGCGCTATCAGCGGCTGATATCAATGAGCTGATTTCTAAGAAAGTTGAGAAAGAAGCCAATAGATTCATCCAGCAATGGCCAGAGGAAAAAATTGCCATTGAAAACGGCAGATGGGGACCTTTTATTCGTTTCGGCAAAGACATGCTGAAATTGGGTAAGAACCCAGCTACAGGCGAGAAGTATAGCCCTGAAGATCTGGCTTCCGTTTCACTTGAAGCAGTAAAAAAATTAATTGTGGAGCAGGTTCCAAATGCATTCGAACCTAAAGCAACCAAGAAAAAAGCAGCAACCAAGATCACTGCAAAAGCGGCAAAAGCACCTGCAAAAAAGAAAACAGTAGCAAAGAAATAAAGTGTAGGTAACCCCTGCTAAGCGTAATTATGAAAAAAGATCTCCCAGAAAATATAGTAGAAGATATCGCTATTGCGGTGGTATTGACTAGTGAAAGTCCGGAGTTTAAGAATTGGACCGTATACCTGGTGAACCTGAAAAATGAGGTTTTAGAAAATGTAATGATCAGCTCAAAAGGTTACGGAGAAAAAGATGGTAAAAAAGTACAGACTTCTGTATTGCGCCATTCCCTTGGAAATATTTTGCCACAGACTTTTGCTGGTGTAGAAGCAATTGCTCCTGAGGTATTGGGCTTAACCAATGAATATTGGTTGAGTTATTATATCAATGGGGTAATTTATGACAAGAAGTTCATTTTTCTTCCTGAAAGCATCGTAGACGAGAATTTAATCCGTATCCCGCTGGTAAACAAACCAGGAGTGATGATAAAATAATTCTAATTAATTTCGGTTTAGTTTCCGAAATCAATCCTTTTTGTTAATTTTCATGTACATCTATACCAATAAGAACAGATTACATGAAAATTACACAAAAAGGATTTTTTATTGGCGCAGTTTCGCTCGTCATTATCGGCCTTGCCGTTTTCTTCTTCCTAAAGAAGAAAACTTCAAAAGATAACCATCAGGCCTTTGCCAAATACATAGAGGCCTATACCTCTGGCACCGTATCCAAAAAGAGTAACATTACCATCAGATTAGCCAGTCAGGTGAAAACCATGGGCGATATTGGCGTAGCTGATTCCCGGGATTTATTTAGCAGTTCCCCTTCCATCAAAGGAAAAACCTATTGGATTGACGCGCAAACCTTAGAATTTCGTCCGGAAAAACCCTTGAAATCCGGAGAAACCTATGAGATGACTTTTCACCTGGACAAGGTAACAGAAACAGAAAAAGACCTGGGAGATTTTGACTTCGATTTTAAAGTCATCAACCCTGGATTGAGTTTAACACAGGAAGGATTGATTTCTCAGAATAATACCTCTTTGGACTACATGAAGTTAAACGGAGAAATCAGTACGGCAGATCAGGAAGATCCAAAATTGATTGAACAATGTTTGAAAGTTGATTTCCCAAGCACTCTAAAAGTGAAATGGCAACATTTTCCTGCAAAAAATACTTCCAGCTTTACGATAGATAGTATTCCTAAAGCTACCTCAGACACGCGATTAAGTTTAGATTGGAATGGTGAGCCCATTCATGCACCAAGAACAGGACAAGAAGAATTGGTAGTCCCTGCAAAAGGGGTTTTCAAAATCCTGAACATGAAAGCAGTACAGGATATGGAAGATTTTGCACTGGTACAGTTCTCTGAGCCTGTTAACGTGGGGCAGGATCTGAACGGTTTAATTACCCTATCGCAATTGTCTAATCTTAGGTTTACCATTGATGGCAGTCAGGTAAAAGTATACAGCCCGGATAAACTAGAGGGCAATTACCAGTTTACCGTAAATGGAGCTGTAGAAAACATCAGCAACGTAAAATTAAAAGCAGCAAAAACAGCAAATATTGTTTTTGAAAACAGATTACCATCAGTAGAGATTTCCGGAAAAGGAACCATCCTTCCGAACTCAGGGAAATTGGTCTTGCCATTTGATGCCGTCAATCTGAAAGCGGTTGATGTGACAGTGATTAAAATTTATGAAAACAACATTCCTCAGTTTTTCCAAAGTAATGGATTTGACGGGAATCAGGAATTACGTCGTGTAGGTAGACCAATTGTCCAAAAAACCATCCGCCTTGATGAAGATAAATCACTAAATCTGCACAAGAAGAATAGATTTACACTGGATCTTGACAAGATCATCCGTACGGAGCCGGGCGCGATGTATCGGGTGACCATTGGTTTTAGAAGTGCATACAATCTGTTTAAATGTGCAGAGGATAATGAAGTTAAGGGCGATGAAAATGAAGAGGAATTTGAGAATTACCCTAGAGAAAAACTGGATGAATTTGATGATTTCTGGTTGAGATATGATAATTATTACCCGGCTAATTATAGTTGGGAAGATAGAGATAACCCCTGTACCCCATCCTATTATAGAAGTGAAAGGTTTGCAAGTCGTAATCTAATCGCGTCCAACATTGGTCTGATTGCAAAAAACGGCAATGATGGCAGTATGCTGATTGTGACCACAGATCTGCTCAGTGCAAAGCCATTGAGCGGTGTATCCATAGAATTACAGGACTACCAGAGACAGGTAATTGAAACGGTTAAAACGGATGGCAATGGTATGGTCAGCTTTGAGCAGAAAAGAAAGCCCTTTTTACTGGTTGCCAAAATGGGTGATGAACGTGGATATCTTAAAGTAAATGATGAAAATGCTTTACCGCTGAGTAGATTTGATGTGGCTGGAGATCAGGTTCAACAGGGTTTAAAAGGCTTTATCTACGGGGAACGTGGTGTTTGGCGTCCTGGAGACTCCTTATTCCTATCCTTTATTCTGGAAGATAAACTGAAGAAATTACCAGGGGCTTATCCAGTAACTTTTGAACTGTACAACCCTAAAGGGCAACTGGTTAAGCGTATGGTAAATGGTAAGCCTTTAAATGGTTTCTACTCCTTTAGAACGGCTACCGAAAGTACAGCACCTACTGGTAACTGGATGGCTAAGGTAAAAGCCGGAGGAGCAGTATTCTCTAAAAGCCTTAAGATAGAGACCGTAATGCCAAACCGATTGAAAATTAATTTCAATTATGGCAATCGTCCATATTTAGGTTCTGGTGGCGCCTCTACCGCTACACTATCGGCCACCTGGTTGTTTGGTGCCCCTGGAAAACATCTGAAGGCAAAAGTAGATGTGAGCTTAAATACCATGAAAACTACTTTTAAAGGATTTGAAGCCTATAGCTTTGACAACCCGACCATTGTTTTCGAATCGCAGCTGAAGACCATTTTTGAAGGCACATTAGATGAGCATGGAATGGCTACGGTGAACACCAACCTCAATGAAAATCATACTGCACCAGGGATGTTAAAAGCCAATTTTTCTATTAAAGTTTTCGAGGCAGGTGGTAATTTCAGCATCGATAATTTTAGCATCCCTTACCATGTATATTCCGATTATTACGGCATAAAAACTCCGGAGGGCGACCGTTTAACAGGTATGTTGCTGACTGGTAAAGACCACCAGATTGACATAGTCAATGTTAACAGAGATGGAAAAATCTTGGCTGGTACTAAAGAGGTAGATGTAGAACTCTATAAAGTACAATGGCGCTGGTGGTGGGAACGCGAACAGGAAGATGCTTATGCAAATTTCACACAGAACTCCTACAACAAACTGATCAGGAAAGAAACAGTATCCTTAGATAATGGAAAAGGAAAATGGAAGTTAAGGATTGATGAACCGGAATGGGGTCGTTACCTGATCCTGGTAAGAGACCGTAAAACAGGTCATGTATCCGGAAAATCAGTTTATATTGACTGGCCAGGCTGGGCGCAACGCGAACAGGGACAGAATCCAACAGAAGCGGCGATGCTATCCTTTACCGCCAATAAGACCAAATTTAAAGTAGGCGAAGAAATCGTATTGACAATTCCTTCAGGCAAAGATGGTAAAGCCTTAATCTCCATAGAAAACGGCAGCAGGGTGTTGAAAACCTTTTGGACAGACACCAAGGCAGGACAAACGCAGTTTAAATTCAAGGCAGAGAAAAGCATGACGCCAAATGTGTTTGCGAATATTACCTTATTACAACCCCATGCCCAAACAGTAAATGATTTGCCAATCCGTATGTATGGGGTGATTCCATTGCTGATTGAAGATCCGGAAACCATCTTAAAACCACTCATCAAGATGGCGGATAAACTGAGGCCTGAAACAGAAAGTACCATCAGTATTTCTGAGCAAAATGGAAAAGCAATGACCTATACTATTGCAATAGTAGATGAAGGTTTACTAGACCTGACCAGATTTAAAACACCAGATCCTCATGCTGTTTTCTATGCAAGAGAAGGTTTAGGAGTAAAAACTTTTGACTTGTTTGATTATGTATTGGGTGCATGGGGAGGCAATCTGGAAAGGATTCTCAGCATTGGTGGTGATGGCAGTATCAACAAGAACCTCAACCCTGCCAAAGCAAACCGCTTTGTACCTGTAGTGAAATACCTAGGGCCCTTTAGCTTGTCGAAAGGAAGCAGCAATACCCACAAATTTAAATTACCACAATATATTGGAGCGGTAAGAGCCATGGTTATTGCCGGTCAGGATGGTGCCTATGGCAATGCAGAGAAAAGCGTCCAGGTGAAAAAACCGTTGATGTTGCTGGCCACACTTCCAAGAGTTATCGGTCCGGGGGAGAGCTTTACTTTACCAGCAACAGTGTTTGCCACAGAGCAGAACCTGAAAAATGTGAGTTTGCAATTACAGACCAATAATCTGGAGGTAATTGGCAGCAAGACACAGCAATTGGTGTTTAAACAACCTGGAGAACAGATGGCTTATTTTGAAATTAAAGCTCCTGAAATCACTGGTATCGCGAAAGTAAAGCTGATCGCTCAGAGTGGTCATGAAAAAATCGCTTATGATGTAGAACTGGATATTCGTAACCCAAATCCTTATGTCAGCAATGTGGTCTCTGCCATTATCGAACCTGGCAAAAGCTGGACACAACCTTATGCCCCAATTGGCATGGCTGGAAGCAACTCTGGGAACCTGGAATTGTCGGCCATCCCTCCCATTGACCTTAAAAAGCGCCTGGGTTACCTGATGCAATATCCACATGGTTGCGTAGAGCAAACTACTTCTGGAGTGTTCCCTCAATTGTTCCTGAATAAATTAACACCACTTACTGAACAGCAGAAGACCAATACAGAACGAAATATCAAGGCTGGCATCAATAAATTACGTACGTTCCAAACCGGTGACGGCGGACTGGGCTATTGGCCTGGTGCAACAAGTGCTGACGAATGGGGAAGTATTTATGGAGCTCACTTCCTAACTGAAGCACAAAATGCCGGTTATAGCTTACCAGTCGGTATTCAGGATGAACTTTTACGCCATTTAAAAGGTAAAGCTTCAAACTGGGCGCCTAACAGCAGCAATTTCTATGGAGCTGACTTAACCCAGGCTTACCGGTTGTATGTCCTTGCATTGGCTAAAAAGCCTGAAATGGCGGCAATGAATAGGCTTAAAGGATTCCAGTATTTATCCCTGGCAGCAAAATGGCGCCTTGCAGCGGCATATCAGCTCGCAGGACAAGCCGACGCGGCAAATGGTTTGATCAAAGGATTGTCTATAGAAGTAAAACCTTATCAGCAACTGGGCGGCACTTATGGCTCTGATTTAAGAGATGAGGCCATGATTTTAGAAACCCTGACTTTATTGGGCCGAAAAACGGAAGGGGCTAAATTACTGCAACCTGTAGCCTCAAAATTAGGGGCTAATGAATGGTACAGCACACAAACCACTGCTTACAGTTTATTGGCGATTGCTAAATTCTGTGGTGCAAATACCGCCGCCAACAACTTAAAATATAATTATATCATTGATGGTAAAAAGGGAAGTAAGGATAGCAAAGACTTCCTGAACAGCATTCCTTTAAACTTTAAAAGCCCCTATCTATCCATTACCAATACCGGGAACCGCGTGTTGTTTGCCCGTCTGATCTTACAAGGACAACCTGCTGCCGGTCAGAATACCTTCCTTCCCAACAACCCGGAAGCACTGGACATGAGTATTAATTATAAAACCTTAAATGGGAAGTCCATCGACCCATCGATATTGAAACAAAGTACTGATTTTTATGCGGAGGTTACGATTAAGAACCCAGGTAAGATGGGATATTATGAGCAAATGGCCCTGACACAGATTTTCCCTTCCGGATGGGAAATCATCAATACGCGAATCAGTGATACGGAAAGTGCAATTGCCTCCTCTCCTTACATTTACAGGGACATCAGGGACGACCGTGTCTTTACCTATTTCAATTTGAGGGAGAATGAAACGGTAACTTATAAAGTGTTGTTAAACGCGGCCTATATTGGTCGTTATTATTTATCTGCAGTACAGTGTGAAGCGATGTATAACCAAAACATTAGCGCCACAACACCAGGTAAATGGGCACAGGTAATTAAATAGAATGTTTAAAAAAATATATGGAGAACCAAAACTACTGATCAGTGATTTGCTTTGTTTGCTTTTGCTGCTTTGGTTTTGGTTCTTCTTACCATCAAAATTGTTTTTAAGCCCTACCTCCTATGTATTGGAGGCTTCTAACGGGGAATTGTTAAGTGCAGCTATTGCAAAGGACGGTCAATGGCGATTTCCGGTATCAGACACCATTCCAATAAAATTTCAACAATGTATTGTTGCCTTTGAAGACCAGCGATTTTATCAGCACCCAGGCGTAGATCCATTGGCTATGGCCAGGGCAATGCAACAGAATTTTAAGGCAAGAACAGTCGTAAGTGGAGGTAGTACCCTAAGCATGCAGGTGATCCGATTATCCCGCAATGAAAGCAGGACGCTTTGGCAAAAATTAGTTGAGGTAGTCATGGCTATTCGACTAGAATTCAGTAACTCTAAAGAAGATATTTTAAAACTATATACCGCCAATGCACCTTTCGGAAGTAATGTAGTTGGACTGGATGCCGCCGCCTGGCGCTACTTTGCCCGGAGTGCGGATCGTTTATCCTGGGCTGAGATGGCGACACTTGCTGTATTACCTAACAGTCCTTCACTAGTCCATCCAGGAAAAAACGCTGTAAAACTGATCAAAAAAAGGAATGATCTATTAGATAAATTGGCCCGTTTAAAAATCATAGATCAGGAAACGGCCAATCTCTCTAAATTAGAACCCATTCCAGGAAAGCCATTACCCTTACCACAGTATGCTCCTCATTTGCTGCAGCGTTTTAAAACTGAGCGCAGCCTATTGGAAATTCCGGCGACGAGAATCACCTCTACCCTGGATTATAACTTGCAGATCAAGGTGAATAACCTATTGAAGCGCTATCAGAATAGGTATCGTGCCAATGATATCAATAATATCGCCGCTTTGGTACTAAATGTGCGAACACGTACTGTAAAAAGTTATGTAGGCAATATTTACCAGCCAGATAACCGGGAAATGCAAAGTCATGTGGATATGATCAAAGCAGCCAGAAGTCCGGGGAGTACACTCAAACCTTTATTGTATGCGAGTATGTTGAATGACGGATTTATCCTGCCCCGCACCCTGATTCCTGATGTTCCGACACAAATCAATGGTTACGCTCCACAAAATTATGATTTAGGCTATGATGGTGCAATTCCTGCAAACCATGCCTTGAGTCGATCCTTAAATATACCTGCAGTTAAGATGCTGCAAAATTATAAGTATCAGCGCTTTTATGATCAGTTGAAAAAACTAGGCATCAGTACCTTAAGCAAACCGGCAGATCATTATGGTTTGTCTATTATTCTTGGTGGCAGTGAAGTGACGATGTGGGATCTGGCTAAAACATATATGGGCATGGCCAGGTCATTAAATCATTTTAATGATTACCAGGGCCGTTACAATCCACAAGACTATGATCCCCCGGTATATCTTCAACAAAAGATCAAAAAACGTTTATCATCGGAGGATGCACAGCTAAATGGCATCTTGGATTATGCTTCAATCTGGAATACTTTTAATGCCATGGAAGAAGTCATGCGGCCCGGAGAAGAAGGACTTTGGGAGCAGTTTGCCTCTTCTCAAAGGGTAGCCTGGAAAACAGGGACCAGTGTGGGTTCAAGAGATGCCTGGGCTGTTGGACTGACACCAGATTTTGTCGTATGTGTCTGGGTGGGCAATGCCGATGGTGAAGGTCGGCCTGGTTTAACAGGTGTAGATGTGGCTGCACCGGTCTTATTTGATATTTTCAGGGAGCTTCCCAATGCAAAATGGTTTAGCACACCTAAACATCAGCTCAAAAAAATGCGTGTATGTAAGCAAAGCGGGTATAAAGCTGGCGAAAATTGCAAAGAAGTTGTGGAAGAACTGGTTCCTCCTGCAGCGGTAAAAACCATGATCTGTCCATATCACAAGCTCATTCATCTGGACAGAACCGGAACTTACCGCGTTACAGATGAATGTGAGCCAGTTGCAATGATGGTTCACCAAGCCTGGTTTGTCTTACCTCCGGCAATGGAATATTATTACAAAATCAAGAACAGCGATTATAAACTCTTACCCTCCTATCTGCCGGGATGCGGAGATGCAGGAAGCAATTTTGTGATGGAGATGATTTATCCTAAGCCTAATGCCCAGATTTACATCCCGCTTGAACTGGACGGTAGCAGAGGAAAAGTAGTGTTTAATGTATCACACCGCAATACCGAGGGGAAGATTTACTGGCACATTGATGAGGAGTATGTAGGGACGACGAAGAATTTTCATCAGCTCGCCTTAAATCCAGCGCCAGGAAAGCATACACTCACCTTAGTAGATGAAGATGGTGAAAGACTGGTTCAATCTTTCACTATCCTCAGCAAGGAAAAAGACTAATCTTTTTTAAGTAGTTTTCTTTCAACGCCACCCATCGTGATCAGGTATTGAGCGATCATATAAGTCGCCATAATCAGCACTCCGGCAAAGTCAAATCCTTTGACAAACTTGTTATATGCAAGCGTGGCATCGGATGCGAGAAAAAAAAATGCACCAAGAAAGATGAGATTAAAACTTAAAGCATTTACTCTTTGATTACGGAATGTGGCCATCATCATCATCAAACAGATTACAAAGGTGTAGATCATTACCGGAAGCTTCATATCATTTAAGTGAGGCCTTAAATAGAAGTAAAAGGCAATACCGAAGGCTGCACACAAAACGATGGCCAGCCTGGCTCCTTTTTTATCCAGTTCCTGCGCGGAACGGAAGTCCAGGTAAAATGCGCGGATATAAAAAATATGCCCCAAAAGAAAAGACACCAAACCGTACATAAAGTAACCCGGATTCTGCCATACCAACATGAGCAATACATCTCCCAATAAACAAAAAAACAAGCCTGTAAACAGGCGTTTATGGAAACGACCATTTAATTTTGTACTTCTATAAAGCATCAGCATTAAGGAAATCACAATGCAGGGTTTGATGAAATAGGTTAATGTAGCGTTCTGTTGGAACTCTGCTACCAACTGCAATACAAAGATCAGGGCAAATAAAAGGTTAAACTTCAGGTATTTCTTCAGCATTATTATTCTTTTTATGAAGGTTAAAAAACCAGACCACCGAGCAGAGGTTAAGGCCAGAAAATATGACCTGGTATCCTACCGGAAAATCCTGCAGCAAAACTATTAAAATCCCTAATATCAGACGAGCATATTCGAATTTAACCTGCCATTTCTTATCTTCCAATAAAGCGGAGCAGGTCACGAGAGTGAGGATGACGTAAATCACCCCGGTAACCACCGCGACCAGGGGAAGCGTTGGATATAAAAACAATATAGCGATGGCTGCGATCAAACCGATCACAAATTGGAAGACCACATAAGGTAGCCGTTTCTGTTGATATGCAGGATTGTACTTTTGGTAATTGAGGGTGTCGATTTCTGGTGCGTATTTAAATCCACCAAGATGTGCAGGAAACCAGCCTGGAGGTTTGATAAATACATTGATTTTATCAAGTAATCTTGGGCTTTGCTTTGCAGTATTCCACAGTTCATCCCAATAATGAACATTCGCCCATAAAGGATTCCAACTGGCTAAAGGTGTGGTGATGCCATAATAAACCTCTTCTTCTTCCTTTTGGAAAGTACCAAACAGTCTGTCCCATATGATCAATGTACCTGCATGATTTTTATCAATATACTTAGGATTAGAGCCATGATGAACGCGGTGATGAGAAGGTGTGTTGAGGATATATTCTAAAGGTCCCATGTTTTTGATCAACCTGGTGTGAATCCAGAATTGATACAAGGTATTGAATGCGCTTAGGGTTAAAAACATCAGTGGATCGAAGCCCAGGAAGGCCAACGGCAAATAAAACACCCAGGAAAACCAACCTTGAAACCAGGATTGTCTAAGGGCAACCGTGAGGTTATATTCTTCAGACTGATGGTGTACAATATGCGCAGCCCATAAAGCATTTACCTGGTGACTCATACGGTGGAACCAATAATAAAAAAAGTCGACACAAAGGAACAGTAAAAGCCAGATCCAAATATTTTGTGGCAGCGTAAATAAGCGCCAATGCTCATAGATATACATGTAACCAAAAAATAAGGCTGTTTTCATAAAGATGCCAGTCAGCTGTTGCCCAATTCCCTGGCTCAAATTAGCAATTGAGTCATTAAAGCGATAATAATCTAGCTTTTTATAAAAGGTCCAGGCCAATTCGATTCCAATAAGAATGAAGAACACGGGGACAGACAATGCGATATAATCAACTTTCATATTCCTAATTTAATAAAATACACGATAAATTCTTTACCGTTAAAGTGTTAAATGAGAAACATAATATAAAACGAGGGGTTATTATATTCCACGCGATTATCAAACATGCTGATGAACGTGAAAAATTTTAAGTGTTTGAGCGGATCAGGCACTGGCAACTGTCATAAATCATCAGTTAATTTTACTATGAGAAACAACATCCAGATGCAGAAAGAGATTTCGAAATGGATATATATGAAAAAATGGTTTTTAAACATGCCCAGAATGGAAAAAGCTTCTGATTGGATGGTTGGAAACAAAAAAGCAGGAAATATAACTTGCATTATATTTCCTGCTCCATATGAATTTACCTCTATAGATAGAGTGAATTGTCTACAAAAAGAAAAAAGCTATTAATAGCTTTTCTCTGTACGGTTGTTGCGTTTAAAGCCACCACCGCCTCCAGCGCCACCAGTACCTGGTTTCTCTTGAGCTTCAGCAACTTTAATTCGATTACCGTTATAATCGCCACCGTTCATGCGTTTGATTGCTTCTTTTGCCTCTTCTTCTACTGGCATTTCCACAAAACCAAACCCACGACTCTGACCAGTTTCGCGATCTTTGATAATTCTAAGTGATTTTACTTGACCGAAATCACCAAAAACGGCTGTTAATTCATCTTCCCCTACTTCTAGTGGAAGGCCTGTAATAAATATCTTCATTAATGTTTAAAAATTTGCACAAAGTTAAGCATTTTTAGCTTAAATTCCAATGCTAGTGTCAGTTATAAGTATAATTATCTAATTACTTTTCAAACAGTCAATGGTTATTCTTTGTTTTATGGACCGCTGTTATTTTAAATAAATAATCGTTTTTTACCTCTTCATGACGCAGAAAGGAAGATTATGAAAAGTCAACCGACTCAGTATGTGCAAACAAGAGAATTCTTCCTTCCCATAAAAAAAAGTATATAATTTTTAAATGTGAATGACTTCCAGCCCCTCTTAAGGCTTAAATCGACGCTAATTTCTTAGTCCCAATATGAAATTCTGTAGCACTGTAATTGGCAATACCCGATGAATTGCCCTTATTTTCTTTAGTTTTTTCAGTGCTGATCTTCCTAATTTCGCCTAAAACATCGAAATCAAGCAAGGGTTTTCTTAAAGAGTCCTATGGTTCGCCCCCAGGCCAACTTGGCTGCTGCTTCATTGTATCTTGTAGGAGAAGTATCATTATTAAAAGCATGATTTACTCCTTCATAAATATAAAGTTGATAAGGAATATGGTTTTCTTTCAGTGCTGCTTCAAACTCTGGAATTCCAGCATTGATTCTCTCATCCAAACCAGCATAATGAAGCATGAGGTCTGCTTTAATCATAGGTACATCAGCTGTTTTCGCCTGCGCCCCGTAATAGGCTACTGCTGCCTGTAATGTAGGATCGTTTACGGCTAATTTGTTGGCCATTCCTCCACCCCAGCAAAAACCTACACAGCCTACCTTTCCATTTCCATCTGGATGTTTTCTTAAGTAATCAAGACCAAGCAGGTAATTTTGAAGTGTTTCTTCTGGATTTAGCTGACCAATCAGTTCTCTGGCTTTATCTTCATCCGCAGGAGTGCCCCCAAAAGGAGACAATCCGTCTACACCTAGTGCTAAAAAACCTTCAGCAGCGACTCTTTTTGTGACCGCTATGGTATGTGGATTAAGTCCGCGATTTTCATGAATCACCAATACAGCTCCTAAATTCTTTTTCCCTTTTGGTTTTGCCAAAAAACCCTTCATATCACCTTTAACACCTTTGTAGGTGATATTTTCAGTGCTGAGTCCCTCATCATCAACTGGAGCCGCTGTCGCATAGTTGTTTTCCAGTAAAGGCAGAACGCTCAATGCCAGGGCGGTACTGCCAGTTAAAAGTGCCAGCTTTTTAAGAAATTCCTTCCTGTTGATGTTGCTATGGGTGTATTGATCGTAAAGGTTGATAATTCTTTGATCCATTTTGATAAATTTAAAAGAAGTAAAACTGATTCCAATATAAGTATTTTCCGGGCTTAAAAGCACTTTTAGAAAGTTTAAAATACCATTATAGAACTGATTACGAGAAAATTGACAAAAAATACCCTACGGTTTTCATAGATGTTCTCTGTTTAAATGGTTAAATTGGTTTAATGTTTGTATCTACCTGAGGATCAATCTTAATTATTAACCTCGTATCAAAAAAAGAAACCATGAAAAAAGTACTTTCATTACTAATGATGCTGAGCTTCTGTGTAGGCTTAAGCATGGCTCAAACTGCTGTACCTAGTACTACTACTAAAAAACAAAAAGCAAAAAAAGAACTGAGTAGTACCACTAGCGAATCAAAAACAGCAGCAACTGCGGCAGCTAAAAAGGAAGCGGCAGCTGCAAAAAAAGAAGCCGCGGCAGCTAAAAAGGCTGCAAAAGCAGAGGCAACGACAACAGCAGCAGCCGGGACAAAATTAAAAAAAGACGGAACACCGGATAAACGCTATTCAGCAACAGCTAAAAGCACTGCTACAGAAACAAAAGCTGCAGCTGCTTCAGCCAAAAAAGAAGCAACTGTAGCAACTACACCTGGACTTAAAAAAGACGGTACCCCAGATAAACGCTTTAAAGCAGCAGCAGCAAGCCCGGCAGCAACTCCAGCTACAACCAAAGTTACCCAGCCTAAAGCAACATCTACCACTGTTAAAGATTACAAACCTACTGTAGACAGAAGTATGAAGGGGCCAAACGGAGAAGAAATTTTAACCGGCCCCAGAGGTGGTAAATACTATATCAACAAAAACGGCAACAAAACTTATGTAAAAAGAGAGGGATAAACCGGAACAATTGTTTCTAAAAGCATAGCGATTCCAGCGACCTGTCAAAAACAGAAAAGGCTATATCATTTATCTTGATATAGCCTTTTCTATATGGTTTAATACCGGTTGAAATTAACCTACACGGTAAACATTAAATCTATCATTTCTCACTGGTTGTCCTTTTATACACAACGACTCACCTTTATTATCTCTTGTTGCTTTAATCACAAAAGGTGCTTCCGTTTGCTGTGCCAATTCATAAGCCAGTTTCAATCTATCAATATAAGTATCCGCATCTACTCTCCACTTCTTACCCTCATACATGAAGTAGGCAAATACGTTCCTGGTTTTTCCTTTTAGTTTCCCATCTAATCTGATGTGGGCTATATTGGCTTGTTTTAAAGGCGCCACAGCCTGCTTATAAAAATCGGTAAAATTGTCAAACGTAGGTATAACATTAATCGTGCTCATGTAATCTTTTTTTTCAAAAATACACAAAATCTTTTGATCAGATAGAAAACACCCCTATTTTATCCCGGATATGAATCGCTATTAACGCTTATATCCCAATTTTATGATACATAAGCAGAACTAAGTTTTGTTTTTTGGTATCAATATTGTATCCTTGCTTGCAAATCATAACTCAGTAGACAGTTTATTTCTGGCCTTAAATCAAAGATTTTATAAGAAAATTGTAATTTTTGTTTTAAAAAGTAATATATTCAAACTTGTAGGTCCTGAAGTTTTGTTTTCTGTGTTTATGATCTTAGCTTTGGGAAGTTTTTTAATATTTGACAAATTTGTCAAAATTGAACAAACGATTTAACGGGAGAAATTATTAAATACTGAGCTAATGATTTTTCGTTCAAACCGACAAACATCAACAAAAAGCTCCGTGATCTAAACATACAGTACTAGCATGCGCAAAAAATTACACGATAGGATAGCCGCTTTTAAAGACGCTACAGCAATCAAGGAAAGAGGTCTATACCCTTATTTCCGAGCCATTGAATCAGGACAAGATACAGAAGTGGTTATTGATGGGAAGAAGGTGTTGATGTTTGGCTCCAACTCCTATCTGGGATTAACCAATCACCCAAAAATTAAGGAAGCTTCAAAAGCTGCAATTGATAAATATGGTACAGGTTGTGCCGGCTCAAGATTCCTGAACGGAACATTAGACATTCACATCGAACTGGAAAGAAGACTTGCTGCTTATGTAGGCAAAGAAGCTGCAGTACTTTTCAGTACCGGATTTCAGGTAAACCTTGGTGTGATTTCCTGCCTATTGGACAGAAACGATTATTTGATTTTGGATGAATATGACCATGCTTCTATCATTGATGGTAGCCGTCTATCCTTTTCAAGATCTATCAAATACGCCCATAATGACATGGACGATTTACGTAAGAAATTAAGCCGTTTACCAGAAGATGCTGCTAAACTTATAGTTGCGGACGGTATTTTCAGTATGGAAGGTGATTTAGTGAAATTACCGGAAATTGTTAAAATCGCTGAAGAATTTGGTGCAAACATTATGATGGATGACGCCCATAGTTTAGGCGTAATCGGTGTGAATGGTGCAGGTACTGCTTCCCATTTCGGTTTAACTGATCAGGTAGATTTAATCATGGGCACATTCAGTAAATCTTTAGCTTCCCTTGGTGGTTTCATCGCGGGTAATGAAGAAACAATTGAATATGTGAAACACAGAGCACGCTCATTGATGTTCAGTGCAAGTATGCCTCCATCGGCAGTTGCTAGTGTAATCGCAGCATTAGATATTATTGAAGCTGAGCCAGAGCGTATCGACCAATTATGGGCAAATACCAATTATGCTAAGAAACTATTATTAGAAGCTGGATTTGACATTGGCCATACCGATAGCCCAATCCTTCCGGTGTATATCAGAGATAACGACAAGACTTTTATGATCACCAATATTCTAAGCAATAACGGCATTTTCGTAAACCCTGTAGTTTCTCCGGCAGTACCGTCTGACGCGTCATTAATCAGGTTCTCATTGATGGCAACTCATACGTTTGCGCAAATTGAAGAGGCAGTAGAGAAAATTGCTCTTGCAGCTAAAGAAGTGGATTTAACTCCTTCTCAGATCGCAATATGAAAAAAATCGTTGCTGTAAACGACAAGAAACAACTGGCATCTTTCATTGACTTTCCACATGATTTATATAAAAATGACTCGAACTATGTTCCGGAACTTTTTATAGCACAACAGGATATGCTTACCCCAGGTAAGCATCCCTTTCATGAACACTCTACTTTACAGCTTTTTCTAGCTTATGACGGGGATAAAATCATTGGAAGAATTGCCGGAATTCAAAATAACAACCACAATAAGGTCAATCAAACAACCGAAGGACATTTTGGCTTTTTCGATTGTATCAATGACCAGGAAACGGCACAGCTATTGGTTAATGCTGCGGCAAAATGGTTGAAAGAAAGAAACATGACCAGCATGATTGGTCCGGTAAACTTCTCCACCAATGACATTTGCGCCTTATTAATTGAAGGATTTGATGGTCCACCTGTAGCAATGATGCCTTATAATGCACCTTATTATCAGCAACTACTGGAAAATACGGGATTGGCTAAAAAGGTAGACTTAAGAGCTTATAAATTTATCGCCGGTGATTACAATGACCGTTCTCTTAAACTAACCGAAGCCATTCGCGAGCGCTTGAAACGCAATAACATCATCATCAGAAAGATCAACATGAATGACTTCTGGAATGAGGTGGTGAAAGTACGTGAAGTATATAATGGCGCATGGGACCACAATACGGGTTTTGTTCCGGCAACAGATAAAGAATTTCATTATCTGGCAAAGGATTTAAAAATGATTGTAGACCCTGACTTTATCTATGTAGCAGAGCAGGATGGTAAAATGGTAGGAATTTCTTTATCTATACCAGACATCAACCAGGCACTGATTAAAATTAAGAGAGGTCGGTTATTGCCTTTTGGAATTTTCAAACTACTTTGGTACAAGCGTAAAATTAAAGGTTTACGTATCATGGCCTTGGGTGTTTTAGATGGTTACCGTAAAATGGGTATTGAAGCTTGCCTCTATGGATTGACCATAAAAACGTTCCAGGAAAAGAAGTTTGATTATGCTGAAGCATCCTGGACTTTAGAACATAACACTATGGTAAACAGTGCTATTGAGCAAATCAATGGTAAACTTTACAGAAAATACAGGATTTTCGAAAAATCAATATGATAAAAAAGGTATTAATTACCGGTGCAACAGGGTTTGTGGGCTATCATTTGATAGAAAAGGCATTAGGCGCAGGATTGGAGGTGCATGCAGCAGTTCGTCCGGGCACTGATAAGTCTCATTTAAAAGATTTTGACATCAAATATACTACCCTGGATTATAGTTCCGTAGATCACCTCAAAAACGCTCTGGAAGAACAACAATACCATTACATCATTCATGCTGCAGGAATTACCAAAGCAAAGACCAAAGAGATTTACAATAAGGTTAATGCTGAGTTTTCTAAAAACCTGGCTTTAGCAGTAAGTACGGCAGCAATTAAGCTGGAAAAGTTTGTATTTGTAAGTAGTCTGGCAGCAATTGGTCCCTTAACTGATTTATCTGCTGAAATTCAGGATGATTCTCCAGGGCGTCCGGTTACTAATTATGGTGCCAGTAAGTTACTAGCGGAGCAATATTTAGCAGAGATTCCAAACCTTCCTTTAACGGTCATCCGTCCAACAGCGGTATATGGGCCTAGAGAAAAAGATTTGTTCATCTTATTTAACACGATTAATAAAGGATTAGAGCCTCATATTGGTCGCTTTCAGCAACAACTTAGCTTTATTTATGTGAGAGATTTGGCTGATGTAATTGTCAAAGCACTTACTTCTCCCCTTGTTGGAAATAGCTATAACGTTTCTGATGGGCAGATTTATAATCGCTATGCTTTAGCAGATGCGATTAAAAAAGCATTGAATAAGAAAACTTTTAAGTTTCATTTACCGGTTCCGGTAGTGAGCTTCATGGCGACAATGATGGACATTTTCTATGCAAAGAGCAAGAATACTCCAACGTTGAACCAGGAAAAAATGGCCGAGCTTACTGCCATAAACTGGGCATGTAATATCGGCCATTTAAAAGCTGACCTGGGTTTTGAGCCCCGCTATAATCTTGAAAAAGGATTAATAGAAACGGTCAGCTGGTATAAAAAGAATAATTGGTTATAAGGTTATTTAATTGGGATAAACAAATTGTATTTCCTCAATTAGAGTTTAACTTTTGAGGTTAAAAACTTAAGGTATTTCTTATCGTCATCAAATAGCTCTTTACCTTCTAATTTATAAGCATGGTGCAGATAATCTGTAGCATGCTTTTCTTCACCTAACTCCAGATAACTTTGTCCCATACGTAAGAGTACGAATGGATTTGGATCCTCTTCGCCATAAATCTGGTAAGCACGGTGTAGGTGGTCTAATGCTTCTTTGTACTTTTTCTCCGCAAAGTGTGCATCGCCAATTGAAGCTGAAATCCATGCTGTAGCTTCCCAATTGTCTTTTGGTGCTGGTAATACCTCTAAAGCTTTGTTAAAAGCTGCGATGGCTGCTGCATAGTTCTCTTTGTCCATTTCCGAATTTCCTTCTTCACAGAATTTATCCAATAGCTCATGCTCCTGTTCCGTGAGTTCCATTTGCTCTTCATCCTGATTTGGGACAAAGGTTTCTTTGAAAGCAATAAACTCAGGTTCATCCATTAAAGCCATTTTCAGGTAGTCTGTGTTTTCATCAATGAAAATCTTGCTGCCCTCCTTGTTATAAGCGATCAGGAAATTAGCTCTAGCATTGTCCAGATCCTTTAAAGCATAATAAATTGCTCCGGTGGTCAGGAAATGACGTGTAGAATGAATCTTCTGATGTGCCATCTTTTCTTTCAGATACTCCGTCTCCTCAAGGAAGAAAGGCAAGGCCTTTTCCAAAGCTCCCGTTTGCTCATAAAACGAATAAATGCTGTCGAGCACCACCCCTCCGACACTGCTGTTTTCCTTAGGTCCAGGTATTGAACCATTGATCTCCATTAACAATTGTTCCGCGGCATCAAAGTCTGAAGCCTCCGTTAAATCATAAACCTGATCAATCTTATTAAAAAACTCTTCTTCTTGTTCGGCGTTAAAATTCCGTTGTGTAGACATAATGTTTAAGCTTAAATGGTTTACGAATCTGACTAATATACTACTTTTGCAGTTCCATTTGTTTAATGATCTTATTTACTTCTGTCTCGGTTGCACGCAACTTGTTCTGACAGAATTCAATGAGTTCTGAGGCGCGTTTCACCTTTTCTGCCAAAACATCCACAGAAACAGATTCGGTCTCTATTTCCTGTGCGATTTCTGCCAATTCTTTATAGGCCAACTCATAGGTTAAATTCGTTTTCATGGTATGCTGATTTTGATTTTACTGTTGTTTTGATTTCTGAATTGGCCAGTCTTATGGTCAATTCTTCCCCTACATCAATCTGATCGGCATTGCTGGTGATCTTTCCATTTACCTTTAAAATTGCAAAACCTTTGTTCAGGATGTTTTGCGGACTCATTAGTCTCATAACAGATTGGAAATGGGCAATGTTTCCATTTTTGTTTACAAAATACATTCTACTGTATGATTGCATGTTCTGCGCCAGATTGTTCAAGTCTTTTCTTTTATTGGAAATAAGGATGCGGGGATTGGTCAGAATGAAGCCAGAGAGCTGTAAAATATGTTGATGATGCCCATGTAACAAATTCCTGCTCGTATTAATGGTGGATTGATTCAATTGTACAAGACGATCTTTATGATGATTGATCATCTGATAGGTCTTAATCAGGATCATTTTCTGGAGACCGGTTAAGCAATCTTCAAAATTACGGTTATGGGAAATGATAAATTCGGCTGCTTTAGTAGGGGTTTTCGTGGAAGTATGCGCCATTAAATCCGCAATAGTTTCATTTTTCTGATGCCCGATACCTGTAATTACCGGGATTGGGAATTTTGCAATCGCGCGGTTCAATTCGTAATTGTCGTACATCAGGAAATCGGTTTGTGAACCACCACCCCTAATGATGATCAAAGCATCATATGGCATTTTAGACTCATAAACGGCGATGATCTGCGCAAGGAATTGTTTGGCATTACCATCTCCCTGAACTAAAGCGAAATAGTCGTCTATTTCAAACTTATAACCAAAAGGATTATGTTCCAGACTGTGTCGGAAATCCTGAAATCCTGCAGAAGTATCTGAAGAAATCACGGCAATCCTTTGGATCACTGGACCTAATAACAAACTGTTGTTTCGAGTAAGGTATCGGTCTCCATCCTTTTGAATAAATCCGGGATTGTCCCGTAGCAAACGTTCCAGGGTCTCTTTTCTCTGCTGTTCAAATTTTCCAAGTGTAAAATTGGTATCAATGTCAAGCAGGTTGAGCTGTAAACCAAATGTGGGATTGAATTGAACAGACACCTGCACGAGTACATTAATATCATTTTTGAACTTTTGACCAGTCGCTTTTTCAAAATTATTAATATTCAGCGAAGCATTACCCCATGCCCTACCAGCCACTTTAGCCAAGATTCTTGCTGTTGTCTTATCTTTTTCTACAAGTTCAAAATAGTGGTAATTACTCTGTGGCTTATAAGTGTAATTGGTAATATCAGCGATGATCCAAAAAGTCTGTTGCCCGAATACACCATCAATTGCCTGTTGAATCTGGCGGGTGAGTTCGGATAATTTTATGGAGGGAATAGTGTTCAATAGTTCTACTTCTGTATGATTATGGCCTAAAGTTAGGAAAACTAAAAACAAATCAACTGTTTGATAGTTTATAATGCAGGAATGAAATTATAATGATGAATATGAACCAGGATACAAAAATAATATTGGGCATTTTTGCCGGTTTAGCTGCTGGTGCTGCATTGGGACTATTGTTTTCTTCTGAAAGGAAAAACAAGCAAGTCAATGGCCATACGGTTGGTTTAACAAGTGCTGGTCAGCAGAGCGAGGCTGAAACGACCAGACAATTGGAACATATTGCTCATTTAAAAGAGCGCTTGATGAATACTTTTGAAAAGGACGACTTTGCCGACCACGTAGAGCATGTCTAGCAAAATTTTTTGATGTTGGGAATTACAAAAAAGAGATTTGATGGGAAATGACTACAATTACAAAGAGATTAATAGTCTGGCAGACTTAAAAAAGAAACAAGCTGAATTATTGTATGTCCAGGAGCAATATCAGGAAAAACTAAAACAAGGTATAAAAATTTATCTTCATCAGCATTCTCCAGGATATATTGCAAAAAAATACACAAAAAAACCGAGGGAGAAAGTTCTTTCAGTATTTAATAAAGTAAAATCCTGGTTTAGTAAAAAACGAAAACCTTAAGCCGGAGAAAGTCGGCTTCCCTTTTCCCCCACATCTAAACTATGTATTACTCCACATTTTAAGGCAAAATTATTTTTTTGATGCCCAATTGGAAAATCAAAAGCTACAGGGTATCCATAATCTTTAACTTTTTCAAGTACAATATCATAAACTGTTTTTCCAAATTCTTCGCCTGGATCATCCGGTTTCACCTTGAATCCACCAATAATCAAGCCTGCTAAACGATCCAGCTTTCCCGTTCTTTTAAGGTTCCAGAACATCCTATCCAGTCGGTAAAGATATTCGCCGGTATCTTCCACAAACAGGATTTTACCCTCGGTATTGAGGTCTGATTTTGTACCGGCCATAGTTTCAATAATACTCAGGTTCCCACCAATTAACATTCCTCTGGCTTTACCTAGCTTGTTGATACTAAGCATAGGTCCCTGGTATTGGAGATATTCTCCTTTAAGCAGTTTTTTTATCGATAGAATCGTTTCCAACTGAACGGCATCTGCCAAAGCAGGATCAGCAGGAAAGGAATTACACATTTTAGAATGAATGCTGGCAATGCCATATTGGCGATTCAAATGACAATGTAAAACGGTAACATCGCTAAAACCTATGATCCATTTGGGATTGAGCTGAAAATTAGTAAAATTTAATTGATCAATAATCCTGACCAATCCATATCCACCCCTTGCACACATGATGGCCTTAATTTCCGGATTATCTAACATTTCCTGAAGGTCAACAGCACGCTCCTGATCTGTTCCACCCATACAGAAATCTCTTCTATCGATGGTTTTCCCAACTTTAACTTTAAAACCCCAACTTTCTATCATGGCTATTGCAGGCAAAAGCTCTGCGCTGGTCATAAAGCCCGCCGGACTCGTGATTCCAATGGTATCACCTGTTTTTAGATAGGCTGGAATAATTACCGGAGCAACAGGAAACAGGTTTAAGGAATTTCCTAATGAAAAGTAGCTTGGGACTGTAAATCCTGCAGTCAGCATCAAAGAGATAAAACCTTTCCTTTTCATATGAGCTACTCACTATGTGTAAATGCGAATTTTGTTTTGCAATGATAAGTCAAATTGAGGAAATCTATATGATTTACTCCATCGTTTTCGTAAATTTTATATGGGATTAAGTCTTTCTTTAATTGGGTTGTGCAAGAAGAAAAGTATCTTAGCTAAGCAGGGACTGACTGTTTTTCAGTTTGATTCTGTAAAAAACCTAACCAAGTATGACTAAATATCTGATCCTTACCCTTTGTGGGCTAAGCCTTCAAATAAATGCGCAGTCCAGGCGCGTAAGTTTCCAGCCGCATAAAAATGGAAAACAGATAAACATCAATGTGGACGGAAAATTTTTCAGCAGCTTCATCTATCCGGATAGTCTAGAAAAGCCTATTCTCTATCCTTTACAAACTGCAAGCGGACTCACCCTGACCCGTGGATTCCCACTACAGACCAGAGATCAGGAACGTACTGACCACCCTCATCATGTGGGCTTGTGGCTCAACTATGAAAGTGTAAACGGCCTCGACTTTTGGAACAATTCCTACAACATTCCGAAGGCAAAGAAAAATAAGTACGGTTGGATAAGAGGAATTAAAGTTACTGGCTATACCTCAGGTTCTCAAAAAGGAGAGCTAAGTTATACCGCAAACTGGGAAAGACAAGACCGACATGTACTTTTACAGGAAAAAACAACATTCATAATTTCGGGTACAAAAAACACAAGAACGATAGACCGAATTACCAGACTTACCGCTGTTAAAGACACCGTAAAATTTAAGGATGTAAAAGATGGAATGATTGCCCTCCGGGTAACCAAAGAATTGGAAATGCCTTCCAACCAAACCGCAGAATTTACCGACAGTCAGGGCAACCGTACTAAAGTTTCTGCGTCAGGAAACGGCGCTAATGGCGATTATCTGACCAGTGCTGGTAAAAAGGGCAACGATGCCTGGGGAACACGAGCCAACTGGTGCTTACTTGCTGGTGTAAAAGACCAGCAGGATGTCTCTATTGCTATAATTGATCACCCAAAAAATCCTGGATATCCTACCTATTGGCATGCCAGGGATTATGGCTTATTTGCAGCAAACCCATTAGGTCAGCAGGTATTTAGTAATGGAAAGGAAAATTTAAACCTCAGCCTATCTCCTGGCCAATCGGTCACCTTCCGCTATCGGATATTGATCAGCTCAACAGAAAAACCTACTACACAGAGTTTAAATCAACAGGCTTTACAATTCAGTAAAACAACGCTTTAAGTATAAACAATAAGAATTATATACAATTTCAACACATAATCATACCAAAACCATACAAATGAAAACTAAACCAATTCTACTTTTAGCTGCCTTGCTATGGGCAGGAAACCCAACCGGACTACAGGCACAGACTCAAAAATGGCATGACCTATTTAATGGCAAAGACCTTCAAGGCTGGAAACAACTTAATGGAAAAGCAAAATATGAAGTGGTAAATGGTGAGATTGTAGGTACTACAGTATCCAATCAACCCAATTCCTTCCTAAGCACGGAAAAAAATTACGGAGATTTCATTATGGAATTAGAACTATTCGTAGATGATTCGATGAATTCAGGGGTACAGATCAGAAGTGAAAGCAAGCCGGAGTACCAAAATGGTCGTGTTCATGGTTATCAGGTGGAAATCGACCCATCAGACAGGAAATTTAGCGGTGGACTTTATGATGAATCCAGAAGAGGATGGTTATATCCAATGGACATCAATCCCAAAGGAAAAATGGCCTTTAAAAATCAGCAATGGAATAAATATCGGGTAGAATGTATTGGTAATTCTATTCGCACCTGGGTGAATGGAGTTCCTGCTGCCAATGTGGTGGATGCAATGACACCTTCTGGTTTCATTGCTCTACAGGTACATGGGATTGGTAAAAATGACACTCCGGGAAAACAAATCCGCTGGCGAAATATCCGAATTCAGACGGAAAACCTAAAGCCATCAAAGAAAGATGAGATTTTTGTAGTCAACCTGGTACCAAATGACCTTTCCCCTCAAGAGAAAGCAGAAGGTTATTCCTTGTTATGGGATGGTAAAACCAGTAAAGGATGGAGAGGTGCTTATAAAGCTGGATTTCCAAAAAGCGGATGGGATATAGAAAACGGAGAATTAAGCGTTCAAAAATCGAATGGCGCCGAGTCTACCAATGGTGGTGATATTGTAACTGAAAAACAGTATGCTGCTTTTGAACTAAAGTTCGACTTCAAACTTTCTGAAGGCGCAAATAGTGGTGTAAAGTATTTTGTAACGCTCAGCGAAGGCAATAAAGGCTCTGCAATCGGTCCTGAATATCAGATCCTTGACGATGCCAGACATCCTGATGCAAAACTAGGAAAAGATGGCAACCGTACTTTAGGCTCTTTGTATGACCTCATGACCAGTAAAAAGATTCCAAATGCCCAACGCAGTATTGGTGAGTGGAACAGAGGCCTGATTCGTGTATTTCCAGATAACAAAATCGAATATTGGTTGAACGGTTACAAAATTCTGGAGTATACCAGGGGATCGGCAGAATTTCTGGCCTTGGTAGCTGATAGTAAATACAAGAATTGGAAAGATTTCGGAATGGCACCTAAGGGTCATATCCTATTACAGGATCATGGCGACCAGGTTTCTTTCAGAAGCATCAAGTTGAAACAACTATAATCCCTTGTTATTATGTTATCTTCAAGAAGAAAATTCATCAAACAGTCTGCAATTGCAGCTGCAGGAACCTATATGGGGACTATGGGTTTAACTGCAAAAAGTTATGGAAACATTATTGGTGCCAACGATCGTGTAAGGGTTGGTGTAGTTGGTTTTTCCGATCGCTTTGCAGGTTCTCTCCTACCAAGTTTCCTAAATCATCATAAAGAACTCAATTTCGACATTGTAGCGGTTTCTGATTTATGGAACTACCGTAGAGGTTTAGGTCAGGAGCTGTTGAAATCCAAATTTGGTCATGACATTTCGGCTTGTCGGAATAATGAAGAATTATACAATTTAAAAGATATTGATGCGGTAATTGTTAGCACAGCGGATTTCCAACATGCTGTACACACCATAGAAGCCATTAAAGCAAAATGCGATGTGTATTGTGAGAAACCTTTCGCCGAAACAATGGAAGATGCCAGAGCGGCCTTAAAAGCAGTCAAAGGATCAAAGCAGGTCGTTCAGATTGGTTCTCAAAGGAGAAGTGGTGGAAATTATAAAGCCGCTTCAAAATTTATTGGAGAAGGTAAGTTTGGCGACATCACCATGGTGGAGCTAAGCTGGAATGTCAATCAACCCGGAAGATGGCGCAGACCTGATCTGGTAGCCAAACTAAAGCAGGAAGATACGGATTGGAAACGGTTCCTCATCAACCGTCCCTTTGAGGAATGGGATCCTAGAAAATACCTGGAATATCGTCTATTCTGGCCTTATTCCTCCGGTATGCCTGGTCAATGGATGTCTCACCAAATTGATACCGTTCATTGGTTTACCGGCTTAAAACATCCACGTAGTGTAGTCGCCAATGGTGGCATTTACCAATGGAACGATGGGCGCAGAAACTGGGACACCACCACTGCCGTGTTTGATTATGGGCCGGATAACCATCCAGAGAAAGGTTTTCAAGTGGTATTTACCTCCAGAATGCATAATGGTGATGAAAATCCTGCAGAAATCTATTACGCAAATGGTGGCGAACTGAACCTAAACACCAATATGGTTTCCCCTAAAGGTGGCTTAAAAGCGGGTGCTGCAAGTGCCATGCATATGCAGCCAAATCTATTGCCAGAATTAAAGCTGACAGATATGGTTGAAAAAGTAGCAGCCTCTGCGAATACAGGTGGAGATAAACTAACTTCAGCGCATATGAGAAACTGGATGGAGTGTATCCGCAGCAGACAAGAAACCAATGCTCCAGTAGAAGCTGGCTATTACCATTCTATTGCAAATATTATGACGAATGCAGCAGCCAGAACAGGTAAGAAGGCCATATTCGATGAGGTAAAACAAGAAGTAATGGTAGATGGAAAGCCCTTTAAATATTAATGATGCTAAGAAGGAAATTTATACAAAATAGTAGTATTCTAGCTGGCGGCTTATTATTACCGTCGGAACTCCTTGCTACAGATAGCTTTCTCGGTTATGAACCAAAAGCAGTCGAAAATAGAATTAAAATAGGTGTAATTGGGTGTGGAGACCGTGGCAAAGGTTTAATTCACATCGCCAAACAATTACCGGATGAATTTGAACTTGTGGCCATTGCAGATGTGCTGGATTTTCGAATCAAGGAAACTTTACAGCAACCTGGGGCTGTAGGAGTTAAAACCTATGCTGATTATCGGGCTTTACTTGATGATCCTCAGATCACTGCAGTTTTCATCTCTACTCCATTGAATATGCATTTCCCTATTGCCTCTGCGGCATTAAAGGCAGGTAAGCATGTTTATCTGGAAAAAACCATGACTTATGATATTCCTGAAGCATTTGCTTTGGTAGAATTAGTGAAAAAGCACCCTAAACAAACACTTCAGGTAGGCCATCAATACCGTTATGCTCCTATTTATTATAAGGTTAAGGAAATGATCGACAATGGGTATTTAGGAAAAGTAACTCAAATTGAAAGTCGCTGGGACAGGAACAACAACTGGAGGCGACCAATAGCTGATCCTTCATTTGAGCGAAAAGTGAACTGGAGGATGTACAAAGAGTATTCTGGTGGATTGATGGCCGAATTGTTATCACATCAAATGGATTTCATCAACTGGGCTTTTCATACCCATCCAAAAGAAATTATGGCCACTGGAGGTATTGACACTTATAAAGACGGCAGGGAAACCTATGATAATGTCCAGGTAATGTTTCGGTATGATGACATGATTGGCAATTTCGGTACTACGCTTGGAAATGAAAGAGATGGTTATTTATTTAAACTAAAAGGCACAAAAGGCACGATTTCATTGTTAGTCAATGATGCGATTTTTTATCCTGAAAAGAGCCTTAAGAAAGAACTTGAAACTGTTGATGGTGTAACAGGTGCGACTAAAATCGTCTGGGATAAGAATGGTGGTATTCCAATTAAAACAGATCTTCCGGCTAAGGATGGCACTTATTACTCCTTAAAGGATTTTCATAAATCTATCCTGGAAAAAAAACAGCCAGACTCCAATGTAATTACAGGTGCTACCACAGCTTTCTGTGTACATCTGGCCAATAAAGCATTATACGGCCAGCAAATTGAGCGATGGGAACCAAAATATAATCTGGTGTAATAGCGCTATATTGTCCTAAAAAAAAACGGCTTCTATATTTAGAAGCCGTTTTTTTTTATAGGATAATTATCATTTTCTACCAGAATGCAGCATATAAAGCCACCAACATCGCAAAGATGATTAAAGAACCAATTGCAAATGAAGTGGACACTCTAAACATTTTGGCATCAATCTCTAGTCCTTTGGTCACTATGCCTTTCTTACCTTCATAAATACTAATCAGGTACATTCCAAGAATACAAATTGCAAAAACAATCAGCATTCTGTCCATAAATGGAATCTCAAATACACCGCTTGAATTGGCAATTGCCCATCCATATTCATGTAGAGAAGATAGGTCAACAAATCCCGGCAAGAATTTAAGGATTACAGATACGATGAAACCTCCTATTGTAGCAAACAAAGCCGCATTTGAAGTGGTTTTCTTCCAAAAGAATCCAAGAATAAACATGGCGAAAATACCAGGAGAAACGAAGCCTGTATATTCCTGAATATATTGGAAACCTTGCTTTCCTTCTCCCATTAAGGCATCACCTACAATTAGCGATAAAACTACTGCCATCAACATAGAAACCACTACAGTGATTTTACCTACATTCACCATGGTACGTTCGCCTGCATTCGGATTAAATGCTTTCTTATAAATATCTAAGGTAAAGATCGTTGCAATACTATTCGCTTTTCCAGCTAGTGAGGCTACAATAGCCGCAGTTAATGCTGCAAATGACAATCCTTTTAATCCGATTGGCAATAGACCTAATAATGCAGGATATGCCTTATTTGGATCTTCTACACCTGAGGCAGTTAATAAATCACTTGCCTTAATACCCCCCATATTCTCTTTAACAATAAAATATACGGCAATACCTGGTATAACCACGATCACTGGCATCAGCATTTTAAGGAATGCAGCAAACAAAAGTCCAGCTCTGGCAACTGGTAGAGAAGCTCCCAGTGCTCTTTGTGTGATGTATTGATTACAGCCCCAATAACTTAAATTTGCAATCCACATTCCACCAATTAATACACTCAGACCAGGAAGGTCCATATAATTCGGATTGTCTTTTTTGAAAATTAAATGAAAATGTTCTGATGCGCCTGTTCTTAAAAGACCGAAGCCTTTTACAATACCTTCACCACCTGAAATCAGGTTCAGAGCAAGGTAGGTTGCGACTAAACCTCCAAGAATTAAGAAAAATACTTGAATTACATCTGTATAGCCAATCACTTTCATTCCTCCCAGAGTAATAAAAATAGCGAAGATAGCTAATGCAAGAATACAAGCTGTTAAGTCTAGTCCAGATATCCCACTGATGGCCAGCGCTCCCAGATAGAGTATAGACATTAGATTCACAACAATATATAACATCAACCAGAATACAGCCATAATCATCGCTACTTTTTCATTATAACGCTGACTTAGAAACTGTGGCATAGTAAAGATCTTATTCTTTAGGTATACTGGCATAAAAAACACTGCTACAACAATTAACGTAGCCGAGGCCATCCATTCATAGGCAGAAATAGCAAGTCCAAGTTTAAATCCTGAACCGCTCATTCCAATCATTTGTTCGGCTGAAATATTAGAGGCGATCAGTGAAGCTCCGATGGCCCACCAGGTTAAAGAACCCTCAGCTAGAAAGTAATCTTTGGAATCTGCAGCTGCAGTTTTCTTTTTGTAATAGATCCAGAAACCGTAAGAAGATACGATAATGAAGTAAATGAAAAATACGATGTAATCGTATTTGTGAAGTCCGCTCATTGTGGTTTAAATATTGATTAGCTGGCTAAAATATAAATTTATTTGACATAAGTTTTCAGAAAACAACAGAAAAAATGAATTAATTTAGGGTAGCCAGAAAAGCGGTGTTTATTTCGTTAGCTATTCTGATTTTAAACTTGTTGGTTTATAGATAAATTGGAGGTACAGCAATGCCATTAGGGTCACTCCGGTACAAACATAAAAAGTAACCGGAATCATTGCCAGATCATCGATAAACAACCATCCGGCCAGTAATGCGCCAAGTCCAATTCCAGCTTCTAATGCAATATACATGGTAGCCATTGCCTTACCACGATGATGCGGATCACTTAAATCTACGGTCCATGCAGTTGCGGTTGGGGATAGCATTCCCGTAGCTACGCCATACAATGCTGAGGCAGACATTAACATCAGTGAAGAATCTGCAAGGGCTATCCATAAAGTGGAAGCAGCGAGTAATATTAAAGAACCTTTTAAAATCAAAGGTCTGCCGTACTGATCAGAAGCTTTTCCAGCCACAAAACGAATCAAAAGAGAAGTTAAAGTGAATACCATAAAAAATACCCCCTTATTACTTGTTCCCAACGCTTCACTCCAATCAGAAATTACCGTTAGTATCGCTCCATAGCTGATATAAGTCATGAAAATGATGATCACTGAAGGAATTACCCTCCATTCAATTATGTCTTTTCTATTGATCTTTAAATGGCTGATTGTGAATTTCTCTTTATCAGGAAGGGTTTCTTTCATATTCGCCAGAATTACAATCGATAAAAGGGCAAAAAGTGAAGAGCAGTAAAAAAGGATATTGATATCGAAATGATCGGTAATTAAACTCCCAATCGCAGGACCAATAGCCAATCCGGTGCTAAAACAAACACCATGTACGCCCATTGCCTCACCCCAGCGACTAACCGGCACTATATCTGCAACATAAGCTGCTGTAGCTGTAGGTTTAAATCCGGTAGAAAAGCCATGAATTAATCTTAAAAACAGAAAACCTGCAACTGTAGTTAGCATTGGATATAAAAAACCACATACAAAGCAGACCAAAGAACCTACAGCCATTACTGGTACTCTTCCAATAGTATCTGTCAACTTTCCACTGAAGGGTCTGGAAATACCCGCGGTTAGCGTAAATAAGGCTATGATAAAGCCTTTATATTCCACGCCTCCCATGGCTGTTAAATAAGCAGGTAGCTCAGGTATCAGCATATTGAAACTGGCAGAAAACAAAAAAGAGCTCAGGCAGACCAGACCAAATTGAAAGGTATAAATAGAATCGGAAGATTGTTGCATTAAAAATTAGAAGATTGAATGGCCAAAGATAAGTAGAAAAACTGTCCATTCCACTATTCCTGATGATAGCTGGAGGCATATTAAAACTAAAATCTATTTTTATTAGTAATCTCCAACCAAAAACATAGGCATTAAACTAAATTTATTAGTATACTTGTAGACTCAACAATAGCCTTCTGGCTATTATGGTTAAACTTATTTTAATTCGAAAAGACATGATCATAGTAAATGATTTATTGTATGGCAATGTAGAACTACCCCTGGTTTTTGAGGATTTATTAGCTAGTCCTGCTTTAAAAAGATTGGGCGGGGTTCATCAAAGTGGCGCCATCTTTCTCGTTAATCCTGAACTGAACCATACCCGGTTAGAACATTCAACTGGGGTAATGCTACTGATTAGAAAACTGGGTGGTTCTGAACTGGAGCAAATTGCCGGATTACTACATGACCTTTCCCATACTGCATTCTCACATGTAGGCGATTATGTCTTTAAAAATAAAGAGGAAAACTATCATGAGGAAATGTTTGCAGAAGTACTGATGAACTCTGATATTCCCGATATACTTAAAAAACACGGCTATCATCTGGATCAGATATTGGATGGCAAGTTTCCCTTGCTGGAGCAACCTTTGCCTGATCTTTGTGCAGACAGACTGGATTATACCCTCAGAGATTCCATTCATGCAGGATTAATCAATAGGCCCGCGGCCAAGTTATTTTTGGAACACATTAAAGTACAAGATGAACGTATTGTGGTCACCAATGAAGAACAGGTAGATTGGATCAATGCGCTTTATGAACGTTTAAACAAAGAAGTATTCCAACTCCCCTTACATCTTTATGCCAACCAGCAGATGGCCATATTAATCCGGGATTTCCTGAGAAATGGCTTCCTACTGGAGACTGATTTATTTAAGGACGATACCTTTCTTCTGAATAAAATCCGGAGTATTGCCTTGGGATATGAAGCAATTAAAGCAATAAAAACCTTAAAAGGCTATCCGGCTTTCTTGAAAAAAGGCAGCAGCTTAACTACTAAATTGAGGAATTTGAAAGCGATGCTATCTATTTGACCATCGCTTTCTTTCCTCCAAGGTTGACTACTGCACCAATGGTAAAAATGGAATTCCCGGCAGTCATAAATTTCCTGTCTCGTAAACCAAAATTACCACTTGTGGTATATTGAAGCTGTACTGCATCACTTAGCCTCATTCGGGTAAAGAAAACTGGTTCAATGAACATATTGTCTTCTTTAGCCTGGCCAATATTATTAATTAGAAAAGTATCCATACCTACATGGCTAATTCTGATGGCCGTACCATAGTTCAAAGCATATCTGTTTCCAAAAAGCTTCAGGTAGCTATTCTTTTTAGAACTGTAGTTTACCTGAATAAATTTTTTTGTAAAGCTCACTTCTTCTTTAGAGCTGCTGATCAAAACATGATCATCATAGTCTCTGAAATTTCTATCAGCACTTCCCCCACCAAATCCAGCGTAAATTTCGATGATCTGATTGTTATCTTCTCCAAAGGTATCGATATACCCCCCTCCGATTTCGAGCAGTTTATGACGAAAATCCTTGCTGGTTTTTTCATTTTTCATATAGGAACCACTGAATAATACTCCAAAATGATTGGAAACTGCATAAGCAGCATTGATACTTGCGTTTCCTTTTGGTGAAATGTGTGCGCCTGCACTTAGCTCCCCCTTTTCACTCAACATTGGTGTATTTGGAACATTAGGCATGTATATAGAGGAACATGAACTCCATATGGCGGCAACAAAAATAAAGGGGAAAATCAGCTTTTTATTCATAAATCGGGAACATTAGCAAAACAATATTCAATCAGGGATTAGCCTGAAATTTTCTAAAAATAGGGATTTGGAGGCTATTTCTATTAGGTTCTAAGCTGAAAACAAAAGAATAATCAACTGTGCAAAAGATGATTAGCACATAAAACACAGAGTAACAGAGCTGTTACAGTGTTCATATACACCCTAATTTCTATTATGTTTTTTTTCTAAAAAAATTAAGATATACAGAAATAGAGATCGAAATCAGAAATACACCCAAGGTTAAGGTATCTACCAACTCCGGGTTAATGTCATATCCGGTCATCCGGTCTCCATAGTACTTCACAAAAGAATTTGGCAGGTTTCTTTCTCCCAATTGTTCCTTAACCTGCCATTGCCAATCTGTGATTGGACAATAACCAATTCCATACCAGATTCCTAAAATCAACCAACAAGATAAAGTAATGGCTACACCATATAAATGCAGCCTTCTGGTAGCCGGAAATACCCAGCCAAAAAGGTTAAAGCCAATGATCAATAAATGCAGCAGCGTATAAAAGTAATCCAGGGCAACTAAATTCATGCTATCTTCTTTCTATAAATTGAGTTTTAAATTCATAAGGCATAGCAGGTATATGCTATTGCTGCTTAGGACTCTTTTCTTAAAACTTCTAATGGGGGTCTGTTCAAAACACTCCTGCTGCTGTAGACACCAGTGATCATGACTAAAAGAGGAATACCTAGCAAGAATCCCATTAAAGGCAAAATATTTGGCACATAATTACTATCCAATGCAAAAACTGCCAGAGTCCAGCTGGCAAATATGGCAAGAATAATCCCTGCAGCTGTGGCAATAAATCCGAGAAAGAGGTACTCCAAGCCTGTGATAGTCATGATTTGTTTCCTACTTGCCCCCATAGTTCTTAACAACACACTTTCTTTTAATCTTTGTCCTTTGCTGCTGATGACCGAAGCCAACAATACAATCCAGCCAGTAGCCATACTAAAACCGGCCATAAAACGGATCACAAAATTTATCTTATTCAGCAGTTCATCAATTGCTTTAATAATCATATTTAAATTAACAATTGACACATTTGGAAATTGTTTCAATACCTGAGACTGTAGTTTTGCGGCAAGTTCTGTGCCATCAACATGTGTCATAAATACATAAAACTGAGGTGCCTGTTCCAACACACCTTCAGGAAATACTACACGAAAATTAGGCTCTACGGTATTCCAGTTCACCGAGCGGAGGCTACCCACAATAGTTTTAACAGGCATTCCCTGTACATTAAAAACAATAGAATCGCCGACTTTTACCTTTATACGATTTGCATAGGCTTTTTCCAAAGAAATGTAAACGATCCCGAATTTTGAAACATTCCCTGTCCATTTTCCATCGCTGATCATTTCTGTATTTCTTAAAGTTTTTTGATAGGTAGCTCTGATCTCCCCTCTAAAAGCACCTGAAGCCTGATCATTGCCATCCTTACTCAGGTAACTGTTTTCAGATTGTTCGGCGGTTTTACCATTGAGCTCGGTAATTCTCATCGTCACAATAGGAACTTGTCCTAAAACAGGAAGTTTATTTGCTTTTAGCAGCTTCTCCAGGCCAGCATTCTGTGCCGGTTGAACCTCAAAAAGTACCGTATTGGATTTTGCACCATCTCCTGAAACCGACACCTTATTCAAAAGCTGTCCTTGAACCAGGTATAAAGTCACGATAAAAAGCGTAGATAAGCCTATTGCAACAGTAAGGAGCATCGTTTGATTATTAGGGCGGTAAAGATTGGCAAAACCTTGACGCCACACATAAGCGATACTTGCTGGTATCATTTTTTGTAATATCAGCATCAGCAATTTAGATTGGCCTACCAATAAGAGAAATGCAATTAAAATCCCGATTAAAAAAGCGAGAGATTTCGCAGTATCATGCATTTGCAAATAGGTAAAACTATATACAAAACCAATGATCAGTAAATAAACAAACCATTTTAAAATATCTCTTTTCGGTTTTGACCATTCAAAAGAGACTCTGATTGCATTTAAAGGCGAAATGCTTCTGACAGAGATGAGCGATGGCAATGCAAACAAAACGGATATGAAGAGTCCTGTGGCCAGGCCTTGTCCGATTGCAGACCAGGAAATACCTACAGACAACTCCAAAGGAATAAAATCCTTAAGTACCAGGGGTAATAAAAATTGTAAAGCAGTTCCTAGTAAAGCGCCTGTTATCGCTCCCAGAAGGCCGATCACCATCACTTGTATCAGATAAATCAGAAAGGCCTCTATGGTACTTAAACCCAGACACCTTAATGTAGCGATTACTGCTAGTTTTTCTTTAATATAGACCTGTATTGAAGTTCCTACACCGATACAGCCCAATAGTAATGCAATGAATCCTGATAAAGCAAGGAATTCGTTCAGGTTTTTAAAAGCCCTTCCTGTACTTTCCTTTTTGGTTGCCACGGTTTCCCGCCCCAATTGTTCTTTATCCATGAAGCGCTTATAGCGCTTTAAATCCTTATTGAGGGACGCAATGTCATTATACTGATAAAAATAGCGGGTTTGTATTCTACTACCTAACTGAGTCAAACCTGTTTTTTCCAGATATTCGAGTGGAATATAGACCACAGGCGTGATGCTGCTTGTAATTCCAGCCTGGCCAGGAACGCCCTCCAGATTTCCTTCAATCATAAAACTCAGCTTTCCTATTTTTATGGAGTCGCCGGTTTTTGCCTGATATTGTACCATCAATGTATGGTCCACCAAAGCCTTCCTGCCTGTTCTGAAGGTCTGGGCAGCTGCAACAGGTTTTGTTTGTATAGTCCCATAAAATGGATATGCACCTTCCAATGCCTTAACTTCAACCAAACGGGAGCCTTCTCCCTTTATAAAGTAGAGCATCGACACAAAGTTCTTTTCCTTTGCACGAACCGTTCCTAAAGTATCTAATAACCGGGTAACAGCCGGACTTATAACTCGGCGACTTTGTACGATTAAATCAGCACCTGTTAATGTTTTCGCTTGTTCATCAATATCACGTTGTAAATTCGCTTTAAATGAATAAACTGCGACCAATGCTGCGATTCCCAGGATGATGGAAGACATAAATAGCAGCAACCTTGAACGGTTCTTTCGACTATCCCTCCAAGCCATTTTTATTAACCAGGAGTAATTAATTACTCTCTTATTATTCAAATTAAGATCAGCCATGGTTCAATAATAAATCATCAACAACCAGACCTCCTTTTAATTTGATCATTCGGTTTGTTTTAGCGGCCAGTTCCAGATCATGAGTTACGATAACCAGCGTAGTTCCCGCCTCCTTATTCAGATCGAACAACAGTTTAATCACCTTATCACTGGTATCTGCATCGAGATTACCTGTGGGCTCATCCGCAAACAATATGGCAGGTCGATTTGAAAAAGCCCTTGCCAAAGAAACCCTTTGCTGCTCACCACCGGAAAGCTGTATAGGATAATGCCCGGATCGGTCGGCCAGACCAACCTTATCCAATAAATCCAAGGCGTGTTGTCTGATATTTCTTTCCCCTCTCAGTTCCAGGGGAACCATTACGTTTTCCAAGGCTGTAAGTGTAGGCAAAAGCTGAAAATTCTGAAATATAAAACCAACATAACGGTTTCTTACAGCTGCCCTTTCGTCTTCGGTTAAATGATCTAAATCGATCTGATTTAAAGACACTGTCCCTGAACTGGAACGATCCAGACCTGCACACAAACCCAATAAAGTTGTCTTTCCACTCCCCGAAGGACCAGTAATGGCTACTGTAGTGCCCCTTTCAATGGAAAAATTGATCTGATCGAGTACCCGCAATTTTTGACCGGCATTTTCGTAAATTTTACTTACATTTCGAATGTTTAGAATGTCTTCCACAGGCGGTTTATTTAGGATCTTGCTATAAATTAATGACTCAGAAAATTGCAACCGATATTACCTGACATAAAAAATGAATGGCAATGCCATTAAATATAATGGCTTTAGTGTGCATTCGTGGTATTTTGATAAATAATAATTTGATATGTTACAGCTTAGATTTAAAGGTTCCCAGGTTTTAATGTTGGTATTTTCTGCAGTATTCAGCCTATTCAGCTCCTGCACTGGACAGGGCGCTGCTGACACATCCGACGAAATGAAACAAAACCAGAACAAATCAACTAAAAGCCCTATGGAAACAAAGAAGAATAGCAATAAAACCATCTTATGTTTTGGAACCAGCCTGACTGCCGGTTATGGCCTTGATGTAAAGGAGGCTTTCCCAGCTTTGATACAGGAGAAAATAGATGCAGCCGGACTTCCCTACACGGTGATCAATGCAGGTTTAAGTGGTGAAACCTCTGCTGCTGGAAACAGTCGCATTGATTGGTTATTAAAACAACCGGTAGACCTATTGATCCTCGAATTAGGGGCTAATGATGGACTCAGAGGACTTCCAATATTAGAGACGAAAAAGAACCTTCAGGAAATCACAGATAAAGTCAGGAAAAAATATCCAGAAGCAAAGATTGTCCTGGCCGGTATGCAGATTCCTCCAAGTATGGGGGCGAAGTATGCAGATGAGTTCAAATCGCTTTTCCCGGATCTAGCCAGGAAAAACGATATGAAATTGGTGCCCTTTCTTCTTCAAGGCGTTGGTGGAGTGCCAAAGTTGAATCAGGAAGATGGAATTCACCCTACAGCTGAAGGGCAGAAAATCCTGGCAGAGAATGTATGGAGCGTGCTAAAACCCATTTTATAAGGAAGGATCTGCAGCCACGAATGTGAACATCCATTTCTGCGGATTTTTCCAGTCCGCTCCTTTAAAACTGGCAATAGGTAATTTTAGCAGAATCTCATTCCAACCTTGCTTTAAGGCTATTTTGGTAGGTGTTCTAAATTCATAACCTTCATCGATCAAAGGAATTTCCATGTTTCCAGCTAAGCCTGCCTGTTTCCAGGCAGGTGGATCTATCAGAACTCCATTGACATAAACACTACTCTTACGGTTGTCCCATGTTCCTTTTTCCGGAGAACTGGAAGCATAAGATCTGGACATATTGTTAAATCCGATCCAGAAATTTTTAGTTTCATTATCATCACTCCAAATTTTACGGTAAGCATACCAGGTGGTATTTTCCTGAGGCTTGTCTAAAACTCCGGTTACTTGTGGTGTCCACCAATGTCTAAGTACGATAGTACCCCCCACAACTTCCATTGCTACTGGCAAACTGTCTTTACTTAAAGTAGGCGATTCCGGATCAAATGAAGCTGTTAAATCTCCTCCATTAGCAAAAGGACCGATTAATTTCCAGCTGACATCAGACTGAGCCACATAAGGAAAGGGCAAAATTGCAAAATAACGATGCTTATGTTGCATCAATCGGCTTTCAAACTCCGAGAAAGCAAGTGCTTCCGGAGATGAAACACCACCTATTTTTGCCAACCAGCCTGGAATTCCTCCACCTCTCCAACTGCGCTCCGAAAAAGCTAAGATTGAAGGATAAACCGGATTCTGTATCAGGGCGTCTTCTGGTTTAGTAATGTTACGATCTGGCCAGTTGCAAATGATTCCGCCCAGGGCATTCTCATTGCCTTTGTCCAGATTAGAGATCTTTCTGTTGAAAATTGTCACTACGCTTTCCAATGGATCCATATGATTCAGATACAAGTGTCTGGAATCAACATATTGTATATTTTTATTCTTGCTAACTTTTGTAGCGCCCTCCATCCATAATTGTCGGATGGTACTTTCTGTAAAATTACCACCCGGCTCCCATCCGATTACTTTTTTCCCTAATTGTTCAATGAGTTTTGTCACTTCTGGAAGGAAGTTCACGTTGGTAATTTTCACCTCATCAGCACCAATATGCAGATAAGGTAAATTATACGTTTTAATAAATTCCCGAATCAGGTTTTTAACGATATTCAATCCGGTATCGCTTTGCATTTCCGTTTTCATCGCTCTTTTGAAAGCCTCACTATGTCCAGGCATATCGATTTCTGGCACCAGAGTAATGTGACGTTCTTTACAATATGCGATGAGGTCTTTCATTTGAACAACAGAATAAAAGTCACCTTTATTTCGAATCATTGTTTCAGCCGCGGTTAATTGAGGATAAAGTTTACTTTCCAATCTCCAGGCAATATCTTCTGTAGCATGAAAATGAAAAACATTCAACTTATAAGCAGCCATCACATCAATTTGCTGCTTTAACATCGCAACAGGCTGAAAGTTACGACCAACATCCACCATATAACCTCTCCATGAAAAGGCTGGCCAGTCTACAATATCACAGGAAACCGCTTTTTTGTCTGGATCGATCAATTGCTTTAAGGTTTGAATACCATAGAAAATACCTTTCTTAGTTAAGGCGGAAATGCGTATTTTTTCTGGGCTCACAGAAAGACGGTAAGCTTCTTCCTTGAATTCTGCCTCTGACATTTCATCATTTCCCAATTGAATATATGGAGAATGATCTGTTGGGATTTTTCCAATTTTAACCTCTATGCCTTGAGTTTTAAGTCCCTTTTGCAGGATTTTAGCTTCTGGAATGAACTGATCATTATCCACTATAATTACCTGACACTTTTTAAAATCAAAAACACCAGTTTTCTTTTCCAGGTGTTGAGGAAGGGGCATTAAAGCGGGCATTTCCCTTTGGTCCTCTTTCAGAGTTGGGACCTGGGCGTATAATATATCGTTAGAGAGCAACAAAGTGATAATTATTAAAAGGTTTCGGATAAACATAATTATAAATCAGGAATAATAAAATTTATTTATTGAGCTCCGCTGCCAGTAAAGCCGCGCAATACCATTCTTGTCTTGGTAAATGAAATGGTCCTTTAAAAAGGTTTCCCTTAGCCGTTTGTGCTAAACTACCATCTCTATGTAAATATCCAAACCACTCTCCATTCACCTGATCATGAAAATGACCATAGGCATAATCATGCACCATTTTATGCCATTTTGCATATTTTTCATCCCCTGTGATGGTATAGGCCAATAAAGTGGCAATAATCACCTCGTTATGTGGCCACCAGAACTTCATATCCTGCCAGTATTCCTGTACTGGTTTATCATATACATCTTTAAAGTATAAAATTCCTCCATGTTCCTTATCCCATCCGCGTTCCCACATGTAGTCTAACATTTTACAACCTAAAGCAATAAGCTTAGGATCATTATTTCTGTATTTCGCTTCATGAAGAATAAACCAGGCCCCTTCAATTGCGTGTCCGGGGTTCAACGTTCTACCATCAATATGATCCACAATGCTGCCATCGGGAGCCACCTGTTCCATCACACATCGGATGTCATCCTTCACAAAATAAGTTTCAATTTCGGTAATCCATTTATCGATCCATTCATCACAGCGTGGATCTCCAATCGTTTCTCTAAGTTGCTGAGCGGTATTCATCATAATCATGGGCACACCGATACCTTTGGTAGGTCTCGTTCCAGTAAATTTAGCTGGTAGTAAGCCTGGTGTAGTTGCATACTCGATACATTTTCCGAAAAGATATCTGGCCATTTCTGCTGCCGCAGGATCACCACTGGCTTTTGCATAAGCCGCATTGGCAATCACAGCAAAAGTCTCCGAAAAATAGTACCTACGTTTCCGAATCGGCTGACCATCACGTGTGACATGGAAAAACATCTGTCCATCGTCGTCAAAGCAATACTTATTCAGAAAATCTATTCCTGATTTTGCGGCCGACAACCATTCTTGCTTTGGTTCAACAGTATTGTATAAAGTAGACAGCAACCATGCTGCTCTGCCCTGAATCCAAACTGCCTTATCATCATCTATCAATGTACCATCCTGATCACGCATCAACAGATAACCTCCGAACTCAGTATCTACTGATCTTGGAAACCAAAAAGGAACGGTATCATTTAAAAGTTGATCACTATAAAATTGTTGTAATTGTTTAAGGTCTTCTTGCGTATAATTCATGTCTTCTATTAATTTATAGGTAAAGTAAATGTAGAGGCCGGCAGTCCGACCTGATTGGTTAAGTTGGCCTGACTATACGGTTCGTAACTATACCTTACTGTTCTTATGCTTTCTTTGTTTATCTGTGTAGGAATCTGGAGTTCCACTTTATTGTCGGACAGCGAAGCTGATACAGGAATGATCGTTCCCTTTTCCAGCACTAAATCAAAGCCTTTTAATAAGCCTCCATCTTTCGGGCTTAATACTGTTCCGCTTGCAAAGGAAATCTCTATTTTATCCCCTTTCTTAGATGCATATTTAGCGACCGGGCCTTCGGCTATCAGGTCTTTATGGTAGCTATGTTTTAAAGCGAGTAAAGCCAATCGTTGACCAATCTCCTTCTTTTTGTTTGGATGTACATCCAGTGAATCACCCAAATCTGAACTTACAGCCATATAAGTATCAGCTAGCTGATATTGAATTACGCGTTGCATATCTCTAAAATAAGGCCAGGAAGGACGATTAATTCCCGAAAGTTGTACATAGTAAAATGGGAAGTCAATACCCCATTTCTCGCGCCAGCTTTTGATGAGTACAGGAAAACTGTGTGCATAAAGTTCCGGATTCTGTGTATTACTTTCTCCCTGATACCAAATAACGCCTTTTATGGGAGAGCCGATGAGTTGTGCAATCCCTGCTTCATAGTTATAGGCAGGCTCATAGGGATGGCGCTGTCTGGGGTTCGAAGCGTTTTTAAGGTTAAGGTTTGCCCTTCCACGTGCCCATTCCTGCACAAAATCAGACTTCCGCCAATTGGTTAACACATCCACCAATTGAGGATCATGTTCCATCGTATAACGGTCGATCCAGGATTCCAGTGTAGAACCGCCAACAGCCATTTGAATCAAACCGATAGGTACGCCCTGGTCCTGCTGCAATTGCTGACCAAAATAATAACCAATTGCAGAGAAATCAGCCGCATTCTCCGCAGTTGCTGTTTCCCAATTTCCTGAAAAATAATTCAAATGGTTGAGTTGAGCCAAGGTCGTACTGTCCCATGAAACGGCATCAGTTTCTGCAATTGGGGTAAATTTCATTAACCTCAACTCAGGTTGCCTCGGAAAATCCTTTAATACGGCAGCACCTGTTGCAGATTGTTTCAACTTGAAATACATATTTGATTGTCCGGAACATAGCCAGATATCCCCGATTAAAACATCATTTAAGATGATTTTCCTTTTCTTATCCTGGATCTGCAGCTGGTATGGCCCGCCATGTGGCATGGCAGGAAATAGCACTTTCCATTTACCATCCTTTCCAGTGATCACCGTTTTCCTGACACCCTTAAATAAAACCGTAACTGGTTCGTCGGCATCAGCTACTCCATAAATAGGAATGGCCTGATCACGTTGTAAAACCATATGACTGGTAAACAATGCTGGCAGTTTTAAGCCACCATAGTTACCGCTTATGTTTTGATAAACTGTTTGCGCAATAATAGCTGCACCTTCCTTATCCGGATGCAGATTGTCAGCAAAAAGATCTGTACGACTATTTAATGGCGCATTCAGATCAATCAGCGAAGCCTGATTGTCTTTAGCGATTAGAGGGATCTCTTTTTGAATCTGCCAATACCATTCACGTGTTCCTGATTTAAACCTTGGATGCTCACTAAATATGGGGCTTAAGCGGCAAACATATAATTTGATTTTAGGATTGTTTTTTTTTAAAGTATCCAAAAGCCAGGCGTAATCCCGCTGGAATTCATCCCTGTACTCCGGCCAGTTTCTTGGATCTGTATCATTCAAACCAAGGTGGACAATGGCAATATCTGCCTGAAAATTCAGGGCAGCTGTAAATTCTTTAGTCTTAAAATAAGGTCTGTGTCCTTTCTTTAGTAAAGTCGCCCCGCTCAGTCCGAAGTTTCCTACTTCATAAGCATTGCCCAATAAATTCTGAAGTACAGAAGGATAGGCTTCATGCCCTGGATCTTTAAGCAAATAACCTGCAGTAACGGAATTTCCGATGCAGGCTACTTTGATCTTTTTATTCTGGGCAAACAGGTTAAACTGCAAGAAAAGCAACAACAGCCCAAGGATGATTTTTAAAGTGGTTCTCATTCCGTTTTGTTGATATTGATCAGCTGTTTTAGCAGCCTTGTTTATTTTGGTTTAGGCGCTTAGTATCTGCTAAGCTATATTAAAAGATAAGTCCAATAAAAAATCCCTATGCCAGCCTCAATTCTGCATAGGGATTTCTTTTAAAATCTATTTTATCAGGTCTTTTACCGGAATACGTACGAAATATAAATCACGCACACCTTCATATAACAGCCCCAAAGTTTCATCATCAATTTTAGTCAGCGCCGAGTATCCGAAAGAACCTCGCTCATCAATCAACAAACTGGAATCCTCCCAATGCTCTCCAAGGTCAAGACTTACCTTAATCGTCAGGTCTTTTCTATCGGTAGAGGAATTCGGATTGCTAAAAAATAAAACCTCTTTCATTTTTCCATTTACTTTCACACGGGCTTTAATAAAACTAGCCATACAAACCGGATCAATCAGTGTTTTATAGGAAGTTGGATGTTCCTTCCAGCTTTGGCCCATATCTGTCGTTGTGGCCACACTTCTAAATTTACCACGATTGTCACGCATGTTGAGCATGAGCTTTCCTGGCGTAGTTTCTACCAGCTGACTTTCTGTAGTATTAGATTTAGCCCCTACTCCGGCTTTCCAGCTTTTTCCATGATCCTCACTATAAATCAATGTAGAATGTGGCATCTTGTTTTCATCCCAATATTGCGCTGGGAAAACAATTTTACCATCAGCCATGGCAATGCCATTTCCAGGACCAGGGAAAAACAATCTCCAGATTGGATTTTTTACCTGATTGGTAATGCTGTAGGGTTTCGACCAGGTCAGGCCATCATCCGTACTACTGGTTACCGCAAATTGACCGGTTTCCTCTTCCGACAGACCAGGTCCAGATCCTGCGATAGAACGATTTCCTTTACTCCACAAAGCCGCTACCCAAATGGTTTTAGTTGCCGGATCAAATAAGATAGAAGGATCACCAACACCATTATTTTCATGAGGAGCACCCATATCCATAATAATTTTCATTGGCGCCCAGGTTTTACCTCCATCAGTACTCCTATTCATCCCAACATCAATATTTCCGGGTAAATCACCACTATTTTTATAACGAACATCATAAACGGAAATTAGTGTTCCTTTATCCGTTTCCACAATACCTGGAATCCGGTAAGAGTTGACCTCATCGTCGTTAGGATTTCGCAGAGCAATCCCTAGTCTCGAGGCAACAACTGGTCCCTGAACATTGATTTTATGTTTTGCTCCAGCTGCATCAATTAAGCTGGAAATTTTAAATTCCACACGGTCGTCGATGTTCGCTTCCGGTTTCAATGTAGCACTGATCCAGATCAGGTGTTTTCCCGGAGCTAATTTAGCATTCATCGGAATGCGGATGTTTTTTCCTGACACCTCTGCTAAACCCAGCCTTTTCTTTACATCCAGTGCTTGTTTTTCCGTGCTCAAATATACCTCCAGGGATTTCAGATCATTTGTACCTACTTTATTTAGCGTACCTATTAGTGCTGTAAACGTCGATCCTCCTTCAGGAACTTCGATCTCCATACGCCATACCGGATTGATGTCCTTTCTTTTTAGGATTGGGTTTACCGTTTGCTGAGCTGTAATTTTTAAATCAGCAGTATTGGATTGAACATTTTGACTACTGGCGGTTAAACCGGTAGCTAATAAAAAAAGTGCCAAGGCAGCAGACTTATAGTGTTGTGTAATCATCATAATTTTTTATCGTAATTAAAAAGTTTCGGCAGGTATTTTAGTTTGTTGGCCAATCCTCTAAGCTACCCATTAGCTTAGAGGATTGGCTTCCAACTAAGCATCTGCAAAATCGTTGACTACTGGTCTAAGGAAATAAAGTTGTACAAACAGTGCCAGGCAAACAATGCCAGCCAGCATGGCAAAATCTTGTCCCAGATGACCAGCATCAGAAGATTTACCTAGTAAATCAGTAATAAAAGCACCAAAAAAAACACCAGTCATGTTCATCAGACCATAAGCTGTTGCTCTATATTTTGAGGAAACAAACTGACAAAGTATGGGCATATTATTGGCATCAAACATTCCGAAGCCCAGGCCAAAACACAAAGCTGCACCCAGGACATGGAATAGGGAATGACCAAAGCCTAAAAACAGTAAAGAAGGAATGGTCAATGCCAAACCGATTGCACTGGTATAGATCCTCCCTTTAATGTTTTTCTGTACCCAGCGGTCCGAAAGAATTCCACCAAAAATCACTCCTACAAATGAAGAGAAAGCGATTGTGATGGTCGACAAAGGACCCGCTGTGGCCATTGGAATGTTCAGGTTTTGCGCAAAAAGTGTAGGCAACCAATTTTTGGCGGCCCAACCTGGTAGACTTGGAACAGCAAAATAGAACAGAATAATCCAGAAAGAGATATTGGTAAAAAGAATGGCAAAGCCTTTAAAGATTGAAGGTTTCGCTTTTACTTTAATCTCATCGTCCATCCCTGTCCTTTCTGAAGCTTTCTTCTCCCTTAAGAAAAACACCAATACAAAAGCATAAACCACCCCAACTAATCCAAAAGAATGGAAAGTGGCCTGCCATGAAAATTTATCGGCAATCGTTGCACCAAAACCACCCAATGCCTGGCCCATATAAAGACCAGTCATGTGGATTCCAATTGCCAGAGACCTGGTTTTTGAAGAGTGGAAATCAGCGATCAGCGATAATCCTGCTGGGATATATAGTGCTTCACTCACTCCCATCAATGCTCTTAGCCAGTAAATTTGATTAAAAGTAGTCGCGTATCCCATTAAATAGGTTACCAATGACCAGACGAACAAACTACCGACAATGAGCCATTTTCTATTGAATTTATCGGCAATAATTCCTGAAACCGGACTCATAAATCCATATATCCATAAAAAAATCGCCATCAGGTAACCAAAATTTGTGGCCGACTGCAGTTCATGGATGTCCATTTGCATTGCCGGTTTCATAGTCGACAACATTTGTCGGTCCATATAATTTAAAAGTGCCACTACCCACAATAATCCAACCACCACCCAGGCATATCTGTTCGTGCTTTTCATTTTTAATCTTTAATTTTTCCCAGCGTAATGTTCGGTGTCCTGACTCCAGGTTGTACTTCTCCGCTGGAAATGATGATATCATGATTCCATTTTGTGGCCGTGGCCGTTACCTGTGCAGGAAAAGGCATTTCTCCTAATTTTGACCAGGTATTTTTAAGTATATCATAGCATAAAATGCCCTTGTAAAAACCTTTATGATGTATGCTCAGTTGATTTTTTTCTGCCGTTAACTTTGCCTTTTTTTCCGGATCTTCAGTTTTAGCGATTTCAGAAATAAATGTTTCTATCTGATGAAAAGTCTTTCCATTATCACCGCCAAAAATCAAAAGACGGTCTTTTCCTACAGCCACACCTGTACCAGCAGAGAAATTCATCACTTCTTTACCATCTTTAATCCGGGCTCCTTCTTTCCATTCTTGTTTCATAGGATCATATATGAAAAGTGTAGAATGAAGATTGCTAATGCCAGTAGCAGTTTTAGTTCGTCCGCCAACTACATAAATTAAGGCCTGTTTTTCCGGGCTTTGCACGATAGCCACTGAGTTTGCCAGAGGAATTGGCAACTCTGGCAGAACCTTCCATTCCGCATCAGTGTTAGTTAAATCCAGACTAAAAATCGCTTTAGAAGTTGTTTTTTCCTGATCGCCGCCAATTGCATAAACCAGATTTCCAATATTCGTTAATGCAACATTTGTGACTGCAACAGGTAAGTTTGCTAAAGCTTTCGCAGTGATCTGAGTCCCGTCCCAATTCAATAGAAAGACCTTCCTGGACAATCCATTTTCATTTTCCCCACCTGCGTATACCAGTCCAAATTTAGTACTGGTATTTCCACAATAGGCAATCGCCTCAGGTAAAAATGCTTTCACTTTATTCCAGGTAAAAGTAGGTCCTGTTTTCTCTAAAATATGGATTTCATTTGAGTAGTGTTTTTTACCCCCTTCCCATGGTTTTTTGCCTGGAAAATTAGCACCACCGGCCACTATTAGACAATCCTCAAGCACTGCATTTATCGCACCGGCAAAGCCAATTGAAGTTTGCCCATCGGGCGTTTGTAATTTAGCTGCGATAGACCATTTGATCTGCTCAGCAGAAGTTTTCTGCGCGAAAACGGCTGTTGTTGTCAACATAAAGGGAACTGAAAGATAAAATAAGTACTTACTCATCGCATTCATTATTAAGGCTAATGAGCTGCTTTTGATTTAAAGTTTTCGAAACCAACAGCAGCTACATCTTGTTTAAAATTCTCAAATTCTGCCGCAGTCATGTTTTTCACTGGCAATCTAAATTCACCGCAATCTACACCAACTAATTTTAAATAGGCTTTACCTGTAGCAATACCGCCATATTTACCCAACAATCTGATCATATCAATGGAAGTTTGTTGTAAAAGCTGAGCCTTTTTCAAATCATTTTTTTCAAAAGCATCAATCATATCATAATATAAAGGAGCGGCATAGTTGAAGGTACTTCCAACTGCACCTTTTGTTCCTAAAACCAAGGCAGAAAGCATGTTTTCATCACGTCCCCAAAGCATATCATATTTACCGTTTTGGAAATGGATACAAGATAGGAAATCCATAAAATCTTCATGGGTATATTTCACCCCTGCGAAATTAGGAATTTTACCGTCGATCGCCTGTAAAAGGTCATACATCGCGAAACCTACCCCTGTTAATACTGGAATGTGATAATAATAGAAAGGCATATCTGGTGCTACAGCAGCAATTTCAGCACACATGGCAGCTAACACTTCTACATTTGCAGGCTTGAAGTAAAAGGGTGCAGTGAAGGAGATGGCATACAAGCCAATTTCTTTTGAAAACCGGGCAAGGTCTTTACAATCAGCAACGCTTGTTCCACCAAGGAACATCATCACTTTAAAGTCATTGTCGCCACGTGTACAATCGGCCCATGCCTGTGCAACTTCCTTTTTCTCGGCATTTGTTAAGGATACGCCTTCTCCGGTAGATCCGCATATAAATGCGCCGGTCACTTTGTTGGATTTTAAAAACTGATAATAGCTCGGAATCAAGGAAACATTTAACTGTCCATTTTCATCCATTGGAGTAAATGGTGCAGCAATAAGGCCTTGTAAGTGTTGAATAGTCATTTTATATGTATTTTAAAGAATGCAAAATAGAGATGGAAAAATGAGGAGTGTCGACCATAAAGGTCTCCACTCCTACAACCAAATATTAGCTTAAAACTGTGAGTAGCCGGCGGTTTGATTCAGGGCTTTATTATTTGTTAAAGAATTACGATCAATTGGCCATAACAATTTATAGGCTTCAGCAGAGGTAAGTGTCGTATTGGCATAGACATAACTGTCGCCCATACGTCTTAAATCATACCAACGCTTTCCTTCACCGATAAACTCAAACAAACGTTCTCTTAAAATTGCTTGTTTAATATCAGCGTCACCAGGCATATTTGGAAAACCCTGAACCGCCGCATTATAATTTGCGCCATAAGCTCTCGCTCTAACGGCATTGATTTCAGCGGCAGGACTTTCGCCCAACACCTCCTTGGCTTCCGCGAGTAATAACAAGAGGTCTGAATAGCGATAAATTGGGAAATCGTTGGTGTATTTTCTGGTTGCCGCATCCTGTTGTCCCTGGTATTTTCTTAGGAAAGCTCCTGCAATTACATAGGTTCCAGGACTTGGTCTTCTGTAAGCAGCCTGTATCGTTCCTTCTCTACGAGAGTCTTTTGAATCAAACTTCCTGTAAGTAGCAATTTTCACAGGTGCACGTAGCAAACCATTATAGTTATCCGTAGTTACGTTAAACTGTCTGTTAGCCAGAGAATCAAAGAAATTTGAAATCAAACCTGTTTGTGGTGTAAATGACCCCGCAATATAAGTCATTTCAGCTTCGTTCAATCCGTTTCTGCTGGCCAGAATAATTTCTTTATTTCCTCTGTTTGTAGTAGAGAAAATATCGACAAATGGTGTGTTCAATGGATTACTCGAAGCAGTTAATAAACCTAGAGCTGGAACAGCTGTTTGAATTTCTGTTAAAGCATTCTTGGCAATAGTTGCATCAGCAGGACCACCTGTCCTATGTGCAGTCCAAAGGTAGGTGTCTGCTTTAAGCATCAGCGTGGCTGATTTAGACCAATATCCTTTGTTGCGTTTAATCGAATAATCAGTACCAAAATTCTGTAGCGACAATTCAATATCATCCTTAACAAGCTTCAACACATCTGCCGCTGGAGAAGCAGCTTTGGAAAGGTTAAACAAATCAAGATTCGCTGCATCAACAAAATCAGTAACGATAACCGCATTGCCCCAACTACGGTACAATTGATAGTAATAAAACGCCCGCAAGCCATAAGCCATCCCTAAATCGTACTTTTTAGTCGCCTCCGATACCACATTTCCTGTGTTCAGTTTGTAAATCAACAGGTTCAATTGGTTGATATTACTATAAAAAGTTCCAAAGGTAATTACGCCAGCTGCATCCAAGGTCAGGGTCTGCAGCCACATACGCTCTAAACCTTGTGGAGCCTCACCGGTAAATGAGGCAGTTGTACCTGGATCAGTTCCATATATATCTGCTCTCAACTCACCCAAAAGCATGAAATTGTTATTGTGAACACGGAATTTGTTATGAACTGCGGATACAAAAGCATCATACTGATCCGTTGTTTTCCAGAAATTATCATCACTCAGGTTACTGATTGGATTTAATTCCAGACTTTTTTTGCAGGCGCCGAGGCTCATCACCAGTAAGGCCGCTGCGATTATATTTTTATAATTATTTTTCATGATGTTTAATCTTAAAGGTGATTAAAAGGATACTTCTAAACCAAAAACAAAGGATCTTGCAGTAGGATATGCGCCTAAATACACACCGGTAAGTTTGTTATTCGCATCTAAAGGTGCTTCCGGAGAAGAGCCCGTAAATTTGGTGATATAGAAAAGATTGCTTCCTGTGGCATAGATTCTTGAATTGGAAAGAAACTTAGTTTTAGCCAACAGTGATTTTGGCAAAGTATAAGAAAGTGTCACCTCTCTTAGCGCCAGGTAATCTCCTCTTTCATAAAGCCTTGAATTGTTCCCATTTACCACCGTAGCCGCATTATTTGCCCTGGTATAATTTTGTTTAGAACCTTGTACCTGATCCGCAAAATATACTTTAGGTACATCCGTCACCGTATTGTCCGGAGTCCATGATTTTAGCATTAGGTCGGTATAGTTGAAAGTTCCCTGATAATTTCCAAGGGTACGTGCCAATAAATCATTATAAATAGTATGACCTAAGGCAAACTCAAATCTGGTATATAAATTAAACCCTTTATAATTTGCATTTGCATTAAAGCCACCGGTCCATTTTGGTGCCATATTACCCAGATACACCTGATCTCTTGAATCAATAATGTCGTCACCGTTTACATCTAACCAGTTTACATCACCTGGAGTAATTCTACCACCTGGTGCAGAACCTGCCGGCAGGTTCGGTCCGGTAACATTTGCGATCACATCCCTTCTATTAGCTGCAATGCGGTTGATTTCATCCTGATCTTTAAAAATAGAAACCTGTTTGAAACCATAAATATCACCAATCGTCTGACCTTCCTGAAGACCGCCTACCCAGATCACCTGACCTGATTTGGGATCAAATACCTGTAGACCACCTTGTCTGTTGTTCTCATTTCCATTGAAAGGAAGTTTTAGCACTTTATTCTTCACAAAACTTGCGTTTGCACCTAAGTTTAATGAAAAACCACCTTCAGTACTCAACACTCTGGCGTTGACCGCAAACTCATAACCTTTGTTCTGTAGTGTACCAGAATTAGTTCTGATTGGAGGATAACCAATGTAATCTGGCAAAGGCAGGTCTGTGATTAAATCTGAAGTTCTACGATCATAATAATCGAATAACAAAGTTACTTTGTCCTGTAATATACCTAAGTCCAGACCAGCTCCTAGAGTTTTGCTACGCTCCCATCTTAAATCCTTATTGGATAATTTATCATGGAAGAAACCACCAGTGCCATCGTAATTATTTACAGGCGAAGAATAGACACCTTGAACTTCATATCTTCCTAAATTTGCGATGTTACCATTGATACCATAGCTCAATCTAGGTTTTAAGGTCGAAACATATTTATCAACCCCAGAATTCACAAAGAAATTCTCTTTTTGAATATTCCATCCTGCAGAAACTCCTGGGAAATAGCCCCATTTATGTTGATCTGGTAAACTGGAGGCACCATCTGCACGGAATACAGCAGTAAATAAATATTTCTGATCAAAATCATAAGCAAATCTTCCGAAGAATGAATTGATTCGGTATTGAGATTTTTCACTATAATTTACTTTTACATTGTTAAGCGTTGCAGGGAATACAGTAGATGCATTAATGGTAGGGATTTCATCCGTAGGTGCATTCTGACCATACAATTGTGAGTTTAATGTTTTGATTTGAAAGGTCTCCGCACCAGCCATAGCAGTAAAATTATGTTGATTTAGAGATTTAGTATAGTTCAGGATTCCATTAAACTGTGTTTGAAAATCTCTGCGCGACCATAGAATTGCATCTCTGCTGGCACTGCCAATCGACTGTGGCGTGGCAAAAATATTGGCATAGGTTTGAGTTGATTTCTGGAAAGACTCATCTTTTCTATCTAATAGATATGCATTCGCCGTACCTTTAAAGAATAGTCCTGGTAATATATCCCATTTAACAGAACCATTTACCACCACTTTATTTACCTCATTTTGGCGTTTCAACCTACTCAACCAGTATAATGGATTACCATCACTTGTACTATTTCCTGGATTTGGAAGCGTTTTCGCCTCATCTATCCATGGATTAAATGTAGGCCATAAAGCCAAACTTCTATACAATGAATTCACTTCACCTCCAATTGTACCCAATTGGGAAGAAGTAGAAAGTGTTGTTCCACCAGCGATCTCAACATTAGATCTCACTTTATAAGAACCATTAAGGTCAGCACTATAACGTTTGTAGCTAGAACCTACAATTACACCATCCTCATTAAATGAATCAAAAGCAGCAAAAAACTTACCTTTGTCATTACCGCCATTTGCACTTACATAATGGTCTTTAGTATAAGTATTTCTGAATACCAGATCTTCAATTTCACCATTGTGGTCTTTATACATCAATTGTCCACCATATGGATCATTTACTACGCCCCAGCCTGCTGGTAAAGTTGTTGTGCCTTCCACATACCTTCTGATGTCAAAACTCGCAAGATTGGCTGCATCGCTTAATAAACCCAAACCTCTAGCATTGTTTGCATCTGCAATAGGTTTACCTGAATTCAGGTATCCTAAACGGGTATAATAAATATAATCCTTAGCACCTAAATAGGTATACCCGTCTCGTCTTACATTGTAGCCCCCGGTAAATTTGTAATTGATCTGAGCGACACCCGCAGCACCTGTTTTAGTGGTAATCAAAATCACCCCATTGTTAGCGCGGGCTCCATAAATTGCAGTGGAAGCCGCATCCTTTAGAATTTCCATCGACTGGATATTTTCTGAAGGGATGTCGTTGTAATCTCTGATCACCCCATCAATAATCACTAATGGCGTCCCGGGAGCGTTGATTGAAGCCCCTCCTCTTAGAAAGACAGTTGGACCAACACCTGGCTGACCACTCTTGCTAATCGCCTGAATACCTGCAATCGTTCCTTGTAAAGCGGTTCCCACATTGGCACGGGGTGCATTTGCCAGCACCTCTTTATCGAGCTTTGCGATAGAATTGGTTACCGTACGTCGGTTCTGCGTACCATAACCCACTACCACAATCTCATCCAGATTAGCATTTGAAGGCTTCATCACTACTTTTAAATTGGTGTTATTACCAACTTTCTGTTCCTGGGTTAAGTAGCCCACATAAGAAAACACGAGAATGTCGTTTGAACTCGCATCAATCACGAATTTCCCATTCACATCGGTTTGTGTCCCAGATTTTGCTCCTTTAATTGAAATACTGACGCTAGGAATCCCCTGTCCGTCATCTTCGCCAGTAACCGTACCGGTTACCTTTTTGTTTTGTGCAAATGCGCCTATAAAGGAGGATAGGCAGCACACTAAAACAATCGTTTTTAGGTAAAACTGTTTCATACTATTCAAATTTTGGTTAGCATTATGTATAACATAATACTACTAAGTTGAGATAAATATTATTCGAAAGCAAGAATTATTAATATTTTTTTTTACGCCAATTTTGATAAATCGCTTTATTAATATAATTTAGGCTATTCTCTCAACAGTTTATTATTATACATAATATGGAAAGCAGCACATCGAATACATTTATCCAAATGGACACCAGCAGTTTGGTCGATAAAGTGGAGGCTAATCTGGTACAACTACTGGTAGACAGGAAGTTGAAAATTGGCGATGTCATTCCTACAGAAATAGATCTATCAAAAAATCTTGGTGTAAGTCGCACCGTTACACGTGAAGCCTTATTAAGGTTAAGAATGAGGGGTCTGATCGAGACCAAGAAGAAAAAAGGATCGGTGATCACCAGCCCTGATATTTTCAGCATCATTGAAAAATCTCTGGATCCACATTTACTGGATCAGGAAACCCTAAAAGAAATTTTTGAAATGCGCCTCGTTCTGGAAATTGGCATGGCTGATTTTCTTTTTCAGAACATTACTCCTGAGCACATCAAGGAACTGAAAGAAATCGTAAAAAATGAACCGGATACTTCTGAGGACTATGTTTTCCATATCGATCATGAGATTACTTTTCATGGAAAACTGTATGAAATCACCGGAAATCAAACCTTAAAGAAATTTCAGAAACTCCTGTTACCGGTTTTTGACTATGTACACAACAGTGGATTATTAAAAAAACAAGCTACAATTAAGAAGTTTGTTTCTCATAAAGGCCTGGTAGACATTCTGGAAAACGGTTCACCTGAATTATTCAGAAATGCGATGAGAAATCACCTGGAAAACCACTTTTTGAGAATCTTTAGTTAAATCCCTGAATTAAATTAAAGCATGGAGCAACAAAAAAATCAGGATTGGCGGGCAAAGCTCCATGAAATCATTTATGAGTCCAACACTTATGCAGGAAAAGCATTCGATGTGGCCTTACTCATTGCCATTTTTACCAGCATACTGGTTGTCATGCTGGATAGTGTGCATAGTTACCATCAAAAGTATGGTGCGATCTTTTCTGTTATGGAATGGGCATTTACGGGTTTGTTCACAATAGAATATATCCTGCGGCTAGTCATTATCAGACATCCTCTTAATTACATCAAAAGTCCACTGGGTATTGTAGATTTACTCGCCCTGATCCCTTCCTACCTCAGTGTAATTTTTGTGGGTGCACAATCCTTACTTGCCCTTCGTGCGCTAAGACTACTCCGTGTATTCCGGATTTTTAAACTCGGGCATTATTTGTCGGAGATGAAGTTCCTAACCGTGGCCATAAAAGGAAGTATGCGTAAAATCAGCATCTTTATGCTCACGGTGCTGGCCTTAGTCATTGTTTTAGGTTCTATCATGTACCTGGTAGAAAACCGGGAAAATGGTTTTTCTAACATACCAGAAAGCATTTATTGGGCAATAGTTACCATTACTACTGTTGGTTATGGGGACATTTCACCGGTTACACCACTTGGTAAATTCATCGCTTCCCTGATTATGCTGATTGGTTATGCCATTATTGCCGTTCCAACAGGTATCATCACCACAGAAATGGCTGTTGCCGCCAGAAAGAAAGGTTTTCACAATCAAGTTTGTCCAGGTTGTGGACGTGAAGGCCACGACGATAACGCTAAATTTTGCAAGTATTGCGGAACTAAACTCTAAAAGTTCATTCCCGAAAACCATTTATCATAAAGTCGGTCATAAGTACCATTCTCTCTGATGATTTTCAAAGCTTCATTAAACTGGTCTTTTAATTCCAGGTCTCCTTTTTTCATGGCAATTGCATATTGAGAATCCGTTCCTGGCAGGAATAAGCCAATTTTTAACTTGTCATTATTTCTAAGGAAACCATTTGCAATTGGAGAATCATCAATCAATACATCAATTTCACCCAATTCCAATTGATGATACAACTCCTTGTTGGTATCTCCATGAACCATATTGGCTTCAGGGAATTTAGTATGCACATGGCGTTCCGCTTCAGCTGCGATCCTTACCCCTACCTTTTTTTCTTTAAAATCATTGACCTCATTGATCATGGTATCATTTGCAGCAACTACAGCGCAGAGTCTGAAGTGAAGATAAGGTTCGGTAAATTCGAGGATATGTTTACGTGTAGAAGTCATCGTTACCGCAGAACAGATCAGGTCTAATTCTCCTTTAAATAATTTTCCCAGTATTTTCTTCCATAAAGAAACTTCATACTGTATTTCAAAGTCAAGCAGCTTTGCTATCTCAGTCAAAAGATCTACTTCAAAACCTTCAAAACGTTCAGAATTATAGTCTGAGTGCATCGGGAAGGGTGCGGCAGAATCTAAACCGACTTTTAATACTCTCTTTAAGGCCATATTCAATAGGGATTAAGGGTCCGGGCGCGGCTAATTTACGATTGTAAAAGCAATTTATCCCTATAATGATTATAAAGAACCTCTTCTTTCCAACAAATTCAACCCTTAATTCAATATAAAACTATGGAAAAGAGAAAGTTATTTGGAATGTAAAAAAACAGCAACGATATCGCTGTGGGTCTTAAAAAGAATCATTACCTTCATACCATAATTATTATCAACTTTAAATATCAATACGTATGTTAGTTTTCTTACTTTCTCTTGTGGTTATTATCATGTTTTCCGCGTACTATCTTTCCTTCATTAAAAAAGGTGTAGATACCAGCGATCACTAGTTATATGTTGCTAACATCGCTTGCTGCTGATTTTATCAGGATGAGGAAGCGATGTTTTCTTTAATGACACCAATCACTTTCCAGCCTTCCCTGGTTTTAAAGGTGAGCAGGCGTTGCTCTGTAACCAGCCCATTGGGAAAAGTACAAACTTCTGTCACGATAACGGAATTCTCGGAAACCTGTTCCCTTTTAGAAAATGCCCGTTTAATCTGAGAAAGATCAGGCATTCCGTATGAAGTCAGCCCCTCAATGAAAGCTGCTTCCAGCGCTTCTGAGGTTTCCTGAATGAAGGATTCATCTGTTGTTTTTAAATCCAGATGTGCCAATAATAAGCGTGCTTCTTCGTAGAAATCCTTGCAGGACACCGCAGCGCTCAGATCTTCATTGATATAAGCCTCTTCTAAAGCAGTGATTGCCCCTTCAGGAGTATTAAAATCAGGAACAAAATGATCTGCTCCTGCATCAATGCCAATCCCAATGGATTCATCGAAAAATTGTTTTTCCATTTCTGGAAGGCGATCTCGAATCGCACGAATTGTATAGCCCCCTAGCAGAACCCCCTGTTCTACGATCATCCAATCTGAAATTAAAGCACGTCCAATCCCTATATCCTGACCTAATTTTATGCTTTTCACTTGAACAGGCTCATTACCTACTTTCCCATATAGGTTTCCTTCTTCATCAAAATCAGGTGCGGTCAACCAAAGGTGCTCTACCTGATCCTGATCTTTTACCATTACTTTTATGGAAAAATAATCCTGACCGGGAGCAGGTCTCTTCAATTGTGCTTCAAAATACCACAATGTTAACCTGGCCTTTTCCATTGCCCAATTCATCTGGGCATCTTCTTTCGGTATATAACCTAAACTGAACTTCTTTTTTCCTTCTTCTAAGCTACCTTTTCCAAAAAAACGTGACAAGAAACCCATGAGCGTGTAATTTATGGCCTTTTAAATATAATAATTTCTTTATTAATTAATAAGATAAAATCTGGCCTTTCCTTCTAAAACAAAATTCAATCTCAATTTCTTTTGTCCATATAATGTGTAGATTTGATTTACACAAACCTGAAACCAAAGCTTCATGAATACATCTTTTAAATGGGTGGCAGCCCTTTCTTTTGCTGCAACATTATGTTTAAACCCAGAAATTACACTTGCACAAGACTCTTTATACATCATCCCTAAGCCTACTGTTCAAATTGCAAAAGCCGGGCATTATATATATCCTGCTCAAACCGAAGTTTTTGCCAGTGCTGATTTTAAAGATGCCGCACAATTGTTACAGGAACATCCTTACCTGAAATTTGATCAGGTTAAAGCACTAAAAAATACGAGACAACTGCCAAAGCAAGGAATTATCTTAATTAAAGCACCTGAATCAGATCCGCTTGCGCAAAATGCTTATCGCCTGGAAATCACGAAAGACAGAATTGTAATTACAGCACATCAAGTCCAGGCTGCACTTCATGGTATTTCTACTTTACGTCAGATTGCTTATACCAGAAACGATAGCAAAACCTTACCTGCGGTATGGATCGAAGATCAGCCTGCTTTTGGTTACCGCGGACTAATGCTCGATGTATCCCGACATTTTTTACCAATTACCTTTTTAAAAAAATACATTGATCTCCTATCTCTATATAAATTAAACACCTTTCACTGGCACCTTACAGATGGTGCCGGATGGCGATTAGAAATAAAAAAATACCCGGAGCTTACCCGATTCGCAGCCTGGAGAACCGACGCCAGCTGGAAACAATGGTGGAACAATGGCCGAAAATATTCAGAAATGGGAAGTCCGGCTGCTTTTGGTGGTTTCTATACTGCCGAACAAGCCAAAGACCTGATCAGCTATGCAAATAAAAGAGGAATTACCATTATTCCTGAAATTGAAATGCCAGCACATAGTGAAGAAGTACTGGCCGCCTATCCTCACCTTTCTTGTTATGGTTTGCCTTATAAAAACTCCGAATTCTGTATCGGAAATGAGGATACCTTTACTTTTCTTCAAAATGTACTGGATGAAGTCCTGGAAATATTCCCTTCCAGATACATACACATTGGTGGGGATGAGGCAGATAAAACCGCCTGGAAGCAATGTCCGAAATGTCAGAAGCTCATTAAAGATCAGGATCTGAAAGACGAACATGGTTTGCAAAGTTATGCGATAAAAAGAATGGAAACCTACCTGACCGGTAAAGGAAGAAAATTGATTGGCTGGGATGAGATTTTAGAAGGAGGATTGGCACCAGATGCGACAGTAATGAGTTGGCGTGGCGAAAAAGGTGGAATTGAAGCGGCTAACTCAGGACATGATGTGATCATGACACCAGGCTCACACCTTTACCTGGATTCCTATCAAACGAACCCGATCGGTCAGCCGGAAGCCATTGGCGGATATTTGCCCCTAAAAAAGGTTTATAGCTACCAACCGATTCCGGCTGAGATTGATCCCGCAAAACAAAAACATGTATTGGGCGTTCAGGCCAATGTTTGGGCTGAATATATGAATACTTCAAATCAGGTTGATTATATGGTTTTCCCCAGAGCAATTGCCCTTTCTGAGGTAGCATGGACGCCAGTGGCGGGCAAAAATTGGGAAGACTTTCAGTTTCGCCTGCAAAAACACTACCGTTTACTACAACAATTTAACGTAAATTATTATCCACCATCTAATGAACTGAGTATTCTTTCAAAATTTAACATGGCCAATAAAGTCGCTGAGCTGACCATCAATTCTGAACAATTTCAACCAGAAATCAGGTATACTACAGATGGAAGTACGCCAAGCGTTCAATCTCCCTTGTATACTCATGGCATTAGTTTAACACAAACCGGCATTGTAAAAGCTGTAATTTTCAAAGAGCAGGTTCCTGCAGGAAAAATACAGGAATTAGAGATCGACCTTCATAAAGCGATCGGGAAAAAAGTAATTTATAACCATCAGTACAGCAGCAATTACCCGGCACAAAAAGAGCTGAGTCTTGTGAATGGCCAAACCGGAGACCTCACCTATGGTGACGGACAATGGCAGGGTTTCCTTGGTGATCTGGACATCACAATTGACATGGAAAACCAGGAGGCATTGCAGCAGTTGAAAATGAGGTACATGCAATTGATCGGTCCTGGTGTCTATATGCCTGCAAACGTTAAAATCGCACTTTCCAACGATGGCATCAATTTCAAACCATTCGCACAGGTAAATAATGATGTGCCTTATACAGATGCTGCCCTAAGATTTAAAACATTTGTTTTTGACCTTAAAGGAAACACTGCACGATACATCAGAATTACCGCAAAGAATGAGAAAAAAGGCTTCATGTTTACGGATGAGGTGGTCGTTTATTAATGAAAGCCTCCCGACAATGTGACGCTGATCATTTTGTAATTAAACGTTATTTCCCTTATTTGCAATTAGAACAGGTATTATGAATGTAGGCATCATTGGTCTGGGTGATATGGGGAAATTATACGCCAAGCGCTTTGCTAAGGCAGGTTATTCCGTTTATGGCTCAGATCTTCCGCAAATGCGCTCCCAACTGGAAGAAGAATTAAGCCCTTTAGGCATCGCCATACTTTATGATGGCAAGGAGGTTTCACGCATTTGCGATGTTATTTTCTACGCAGTAGAGTCTGAAAAGATTGAAGAAGTATTGGAACGGTATGGTAGCTCTACCAAATATGGAGCTATTGTAGCTGGACAGACTTCAGTAAAATATCCTGAAATTATGGCTTTTGAAAAGCACTTGCCAAGAGATGTCCACATCATCACTTGTCATTCTTTACATGGTCCAGGCTTTGATCCTGCAGGACAAAAAATGATCGTGATTCCTCATAGAACTGACGGAGCTGCATATCAGCGCATGACTGACCTACTCTCTTGTTTAGGATCCGAGATGGTGGAAATGAAGGATTATAAAGACCACGACCGCATTGTTGCCGATACACAGGCTGCTACCCATGTTGGTTTTGAAAGTATGGGGACAGCCTGGGCATCCGCTGGCTTCTTTCCCTGGGAAAATGCTTCTTATCTGGGCGGAGTCGACAATGTGAAGATCCTCACTACTTTAAGAATTTTTAGCTATAAAGCACATATTTATGCTGGTTTAGCCATTTTAAATCCCTTCGCCCGTCAGCAGGTAAAACGCTATGCACAATCAGAGTCTGAACTCTTCAAAATGATGATTATGGAGGAAGAACAGGCTTTCAGAACCCGACTTTATAAAGTCCGGGATTTTGTTTTCCATGAAAGTAGAAAGCCTTTGCTACTGGATGATCAGATCATGCAGGAGTTCTCCCTTTCTGCCAAACCGGGTGTTAGAAAAGCGAATTCCCATCTCAGCTTATTGAGCATGGCGGATTCCTGGTACCATTTACAAACCAACCCTTACGACAATCTGATTTGCCAAACCCCACCCTTCAGATTGCGCCTTGGAATTGTAGAATACCTGTTTCGGAACGAAGAACTACTGGAAGAATCCATCAGCGCCGCTTTATTTGATAAAAGTATACGTGCAGACGATCTGGAGTTTCATTCTGCAGTACGGGAATGGGCATCAATTATTGGCTACGGCGATATAGCGGGTTACAAACAGCATTTTGATCAGACCAAACTCTTTTTCAAAGATAGACTGGAACACGGACGGGAACAAAGTTCTGCAATGATCAAAAGATTAGCAGATCAAAGCCATCAGCCTTAATTCTGTTTTTCCAGATATACCATTAAGTCTTCAATAGAAATTATTTTCAATTGATGCTTTTCAGCGATCTTCATTAAATCAGGTAAACGGGCCATTTCTCCATCCTCATTTAAAATTTCCACCAATACTCCGGCAGGAGCCTTTCCAGCCAGACGCGCCAGATCTACAGTTGCTTCTGTATGACCAGGTCTAGCCAATACTCCACCTGGATGTGCACGAAGCGGGAAAATATGTCCCGGACGGCCAAGATCAAAACCATTAGTTTTATCATCTATCAGGGAGCGAATGGTTTTGGATCGGTCTGAGGCAGAAATTCCCGTACTACAACCAGCCCCAAGCAAATCTACGGAGACCGTAAAACTGGTTTCGTATGCCGCTGTATTCTTCACTACCATTTGGTGCAGATCAAGTTTTTCGCATCGCTGAGCCGTTAAGGGTGCACAAACCAAACCCCGACCATGGGTCACCATAAAGTTAATGACCTCCGGACTCGCATTTTCGGCAGTGGTAATGAAATCACCTTCATTTTCCCTGTTTTCATCATCTACTACAATGATAACTTTACCCGATTTCAAGGCATCAATTGCTTCAGGAATGGTATTCAATCTCATTTGCATGAACTCTTTTTAATAATTAACAGTGCACAAAGGTATCTCAAATTGATTTTTAATTTTAGGATAAAGCCCGGCATTATTGGTACTTTTATGTGCAGGTATTTCGCACTTTCATTAGTGCAACATGAGCTGTTTTGTTTTCCGAAAAGCTGCCGGGCTCAAGCCTTCCTGCTTCTTAAATTGTCGGGAGAAATAAGAAAAATCAGTAAATCCAAGTTCAGCGGCGATCTGCCCAACACTCAGATGCCCATGGAGCAGCATTCTTTTCGCTTCTAATAGTAATCTTTCCCTGATGCTCTCTCCAACAGTTTTACCGGCCACATTTTTCAGCACTTCATTGAGCTGTGCTGTAGTGATGAACAAGGCATCTGCGTAAAAAGGAAGTCTTGTTTCCTGCTTAAAATGTCGTTCCAATAGTACCTTGAACTTTTTAAAAGTAATTACCTGAAAGTTATCTTTCACTGACTGCGGTTTTTCAGGAATGATCCTTTTGATCTGAAAGAGAAATGCAAGTAGTAAATGCCTGATGATATTTGCAGAACGATCCATTCTTGCCGCTTCTGCATGTAAGCTATTCAGGGAATTAAAAAGTTCTTCCTTATCTTTTGAAAGCAATTTTAAGGCGGGATGAGCATAGGTATCCTCCATAAATGACAAGCCCGAAAACAGCTCATGCCCTGCATCAGACAAAGCCAGAAATCCCGGACTGAACATAATGCTATAACCTCTTAAATTCCCCTCATGCTCGAGCTCATGAATTTGTCCGGGGGCAATAAAAAAAATAGAATCAAAAGACAATTCAAAGGAATGATGATCGATGGTATGCAATGAAGGTCCTTTTTCCAACCACAAGATTTCATAAAAATCATGTTTATGAGGCCATGCCATATTTATCGGCCGGCCTATATTTTCAAATCTGTCCATGATAAACTGACCTGGAATGGCACAAGGAGAATGGAAATCACCAAGTTGATAAGTAACGATCATAATGATAAAGAACTAATATCTAAATGAAGTCCAGTGAATGAGTTTACCTGCAAAATCCTGTTTAAAATAAGCATATAGATCCTCTGTGTTTTGAAATCCATCATTAACTGCAAACTGATGTCCTTCAGGTTCCGAAAGGAGGCGGTCATCAATTCGGATCTGGATACCTCCTCTTCCATTCTGATCCATTCTAATTTTCTGAATAGACTGACAGGTTAATGGGGCTGCGAATTGAAATTCTTCGGCTCCGTCTTTATCAATAACCATGACGATCTCCATACCAGGATGCCATAAATCTTCAGTATCTTTACGGATGGTGTGTATTTTAGGCTCGAGGAATTCTGTATACTGATCACCATCCCAACTTCGGCCGAATTTTTCTAAATGACGTTGCAGATATCGATAGTATTCCTTTTCCATGTGTACAGAGACATTTGTTAAGCCTTTCCAGATCTTTTCAATAAAGTAATTAGGCTGATCATTTATAACCGTTCCAAAGGATAATTTCATTAAAATAACATTAATTTCTATCAGCAAAGGTACTAAGATATTTCGCGAAGCGCTTTATAGCAGGGATGAATCGGCCAAACAAATAAAATTTAATCCGGGAATAATACTGGGGCTATAACATTAAAACCCTAAGTGATAATGAGTTTACAAAAACCAAAATTGATATAAGTTGTTACCCTAATACATTTAAACCGTATATCATGAAAAAATTATGCTTGACACTTGGCTTAAGTATCGGGATGCTTTATGGAGCATCTGCACAGATACAAAAAGGAAATGTAATGATGGGTGCCAACATTTCCGATCTTAAATTTGGGATAGACAAGCCCAATCTTTTTAGTTTAAACATCAATCCAAAAGCGGCCTGGTTTATTCAGGATGGTTTGGCACTGGGTGGTGATGTTAATTTCGGTTTAGCCACGGCAAAAGGCGCAGGAACCAGCATTTCCTATGGCATTGGTGCATTGGGAAGGTTTTATGGAATGACCGGCGCAAATGAAGTGGTTAAAAACTCCCGGTTCTTTGGCGAGGCTACTGTAGGTGTAAATGGAATTAACCCTGCGGGATCTGGTGGATCAACAAATGGCCTTGGCTTTAGCTTTGGTCCGGGTTTCACTTATTTCGTTACTAATTCAATCGGATTGGAGGGGCTTCTAAAATACAATGGGATTGTAGGTTTTGGTAGTAGTGCCTATAGCCATACCCTGAGCTTAGGAGTAGGTTTCCAAATTTATCTTCCAGGAAGAGGTACCGCTAAAAAAGTAGTAAGAGATATGAATTAACAATTACTATTCCTTAAGATTTCAAGTTAACAGGCCTGTTTTTTTAGAAAAGCAGGCCTGTTTATTTATAATGAAAACAAGAAAATTTCTTTAGGTATTTCCAAATTGATGCACTCTCCTACAAACTGTGGAATTACGCTACAATAAAAACAGAAGACAATCCAGTCAACACCCTGTAAAACAGCGATATGCCAAAAAACTATAATTACGGCATTATTATTAAACCTATGCTAAACGTAATTAATTAGAATATTAACTGAAAAACAAGAAATATGAAAAAGATCATTTTATCAGCCGCATTTTTAGCTTTCGCAGGATTAACAACAGCAAACGCAACAGAAGTAAAAGAACCTTTAGCAATAACAGTTAAACAAGACAGCACCACTAAAGTTCCAGTTGAACTGGCAGACTTACCTGAGCCTGTTAAAGCCACCTTGCAAACAGAACCTGTAAAGCAATGGACTCCAACAGCAGCATTTCTGGTGACAAATGCAGATAAAACCAGTTATTACCATATAGAAATTAAAAAAGGTGATGAAACCGCTGCAGTAAAATTAGATAAAGACGGTAAACCTGTTAAACAATAATTGAAGCACTATATTTCCGAAAAAAGTTTCATAATGAAGCCCCCCATAAAGTTTAAGGACTTAATGGGGGGCTTTTAGCATTACAGCCGATACATTCCAGGGCTATTGTAAGGGTATAATAAGGGGTTGCTATGTTGTTGGTATATAGTTGCTATGTAGTTGCTATATTCAGGAATATACCAACTACATAGCAAGAATATCTCAAATACATGGCAACTACATACCAACCCCTTATTATACCCTTATTATTCAGGTAATATATAGTGATTATGTTAGAAACATATCTTATGGATTTTAAGGCCATTCCTTCATCAGTCTGATAAAATCATATCTTTGAAAAACACCCTCAAAGAACAAATAAAGGACTAGCCAGATGATTCGTGATTTTTTAACTTCTTTCCAACTTTTCAATTCATCAGAAATAGATGAAGTTATAGCGTTAATGAGGCCTAAAACTTTAGAGAAAGGATCTTATTTTATTCAGGAGGGTAAAACGTGTAAAGAAGTAGCTTTCCTAAATAAGGGCATTTTACGTACCTTTTATCGTACGGAAATCGGGATAGAAACCACTTATTGCATTACCTTCCCGGGTACATTAATGACTGCCTACTCCTCTTTTATTACTGGTGTACCAAGTATAGAAAACATACAGGCCTTGGTTCCTGTCGATTTACTGGTGATTCAAAAAAAAGACCTGGATCATTTATCCAATACCAATCCCAATTGGACTAAGTTCCTAAAAATCATCGCCGAGCAACAATACCTGGAATTAGAAAAACGAGTTTTTCAATTTCAGCAGGTAAAAGCAAAAGTTCGGTATCTTGATCTATTGGAAAACCAATCGGTTTACGTTCAGCAGATTCCATTACAATATCTTGCCTCCTATTTAGGAATTACCTCCAGACACCTCAGCCGGCTTAGAAAAGAAATTTCTTTTTAGACATTTGTCCTGTCCCTGCTTCCTCCGCTCTGCTAATTTTGTGCTGTACCATAAAATTGTAGAAAATGACCAGAATACTTATCATAAACGGACATCCCAATAGGGACAGTTTTAATCATGCACTGGCGGAAGCTTACTCCTCCGGGGCAGTCGAAAGGGGGGCATTGATTAGTCAGATCAACATTTCAGATCTTCAGTTTAATCCGAATCTCGCTTATGGGTATACGCAAAGAATAGATTTAGAACCTGATCTTTTAAAAAGTTTAGAAAAAATCAAAGCGGCAGACCACCTGGTGTGGATTCATCCAGTTTGGTGGGGAGGATTGCCTGCGCTGATGAAAGGATTTATCGACCGTCTATTTCTTCCTGGTATTGCTTTTCAATATCGGGAGAATTCCATTTTCTGGGATAGACTTTTAAAAGGTAAAACGGCCAGAATCATTAGCACCATGGATCAACCCTCCTGGTTTTACCGCCTTGTTTATGGAAATCCCAGCATTAGACAATTGAAAAAAAGCACTTTAGAATTTTGTGGTGTATCACCTGTAAAAGTAAGTACCATTGGAATCGTCAAAACCTCAACTGCTGCGCAACGTGAAAAATGGCTAAACAAGATTTATATTTTAGGACAGCAACATAAATAATTAACATTATTCAGTGATAAAGCGCTTCTTTATACCACAAAGTGTGGAGCATCTCTACAGTTAAATTTCGAAGAATAAAAATAAACACCTGAAAATCATGGTTTTACAAAAAGTATTTTCTTATGGCATCATTATGAAGCATAGACTAATCAGAATTAACAAGAATATTTAACAGTAAAACATAAGATATGAAAAAGATCATTTTATCAGCAGCATTTTTAGCTTTCGCAGGAATTTCAGCAGTAAACGCATCAGAAGTAAAAAACACAACGACTATTACAGTACAGCAAGATAGCACTACAAAAGTACCTGTGGAATTGAAAGACCTTCCTGATGCCGTTAAAACTACTTTACAATCAGATCCTGTTAAAGCATGGACACCAACAGCAGCATTCCTGGTGACTAATGCTGACAAAACACAATATTACCACATAGAAGTTAAGAAAGACGCAGAAACTGCAGCAATCAAAATCGGTGCTGATGGTAAAATAATTCAGTAATCCCTATGCAATAGTACAATGTATGTTTAAAAAGGGCTGGAGCAATCCGGCCCCTTTTCGTTAATTTAAAAACCAGATTACTATTCAAAACGACAGGATATAAAATGTAGCTTTGTCTTAAAATCATTATGGCTGCAGCACTTCAACAATTAAGGACAGGATTGTATTTGTTTTTTGGAACACCCTCGGCCCATGAAGGCCAGAACACCATGGTGACTGGATTTAGTGCTACTGCAATCCATATCAGCAAGGATGAAGCAGATTCGAAAGTCTCCGTTGAAGAATACCACATCCACTCACTGCTTGCCAAAACCTCTGATCATATGCTCGGGGAAAAATCAATTGAAGCCCATAAACTATATACCTGGCCAGCAAATTTAGGGGATCCTAAAGCCTGGGCTTACAGCAAACAATCCTTCTTTGAACAACATTTAATGAATCAGGCCATCGAAATTCTAAACGTAGGTGCAGCAGCGCAAATTACCTGGAAATTCATCCCCCTTGCCAAATTTAAATCCACAGCTATAGAAGCACAGGCAGTTACGATTCTTTCTGATATTTTCCCGGAAATATAACCATCCTAAGTTTGACAGAAATGTTAAATTAATGCCATTTAATGGTTATAGGAATGCCACAAGGCAATAATAGATGTTTAAACTCTTTTTTTTAAGCTTAGGTTTGCGGAAATATTAAAAATTCCCATGAACAAATTTATACTATTGGGGCTTGTTTTTACAGCCGGATTGTTTGGCTGTAATCGCTTTGAGTATAGCCCAAATCAGACTTTCGACAGAAACTCCCCCCAGGATATCAATGCCAGCAGCTTAAAACGCCTCGGCGAAGGTAAAACCGATGATACTGTACGCTTTATTTTAACCGGAGATACCCAAAGATCCAGAGATGAGACTGTAGCTTTTGTCAAAAAAGCAAATCAAATGGAAGGAATTGACTTTATCCTTATTGCAGGCGACTTCACCGAATTTGGTGTATTGAAGGAAATGGAATGGATTGCCAGAAGTCTATCAAAATTAAATGTTCCTTATATGGGCGTGATTGGAAATCATGACCTGACCTCTCGCGGAAAGGAAGTTTTTGAGCGCATGTTTGGAGCTTTAAACTATACATTCAACTATGGGGGTACAAAATTTATTTGTCATGACACCAACAGCAGGGAATATAAATTTAACGGCCAGGTTCCTAACATTCCATGGTTGACCAAAGAACTTCAGGCGGAAGCAGGCCTGAGTAATTATATTGCGATTTCTCATGTCCCTACGCTATCCCCGGATTTTGACCAGAAGTTAGTCAAAGCCTATACCGGTGCTTTTGCTCAAACTCCGGGTTTCCTGGCTTCATTACATGCCCATACCCATTCTTTTGAAAGCTATTTCCCTGACCATTCAGGAATTCCATATGTCATTACCAGTGCTATGGGCAATCAAGAGTTTTTATTAGTTGAAATCATTAATCATAAATTTAGTTTTGAACGTATATCATTTTAAGCGCGCCTCCATCCTGGTGTTATTCCTCAGTGTTTTTTCTGGAAAAGCATTTGCCCAGAAGCTAAATTTTCTTGTCCCCGATAATGCAATTGTCCAATTTGCAGGAAGCATCGGCTATTTTAGTGTAGGTGCTGGTTATGACCTTTTTAAGAATAAAAAAGGAATTCTGGATTTTAATTATGGATATGTCCCTGCCAGCAAAGGTGGCGAACTCCATGTATTTACCACAAAATTCGCTTATAAAGTGTATGAGCTGAAACTGAAAGACTGGGGTAAATTCTATCCCTTTAATCCTGGTTTCTTTATCAGCTATACCTCACATCCCAAATTGTCTATGCGTTTCAATGAAAACCTTTTCCCGGACAATTACTACTATTGGTCTGAAGCCTTTAGGCCACACATTTCCATTGGAAATGAACTAGAGATTAATACAAAAAAGATCTGGAAAGATTCTGGATTAAAAGCCATCAGCCTTTATTCTGAAATTAACACCAACGATTATTACCTGGTTAATTATATCCAAAATACATCTGCCCTAACACTCGCAGATATATTCCAGCTTGGAATCGGATTACGTGTTAAGTTTTAATTGCTGAAAACGATAAATTTTAGATGTTATTATATTTTTTTTCAAATTGACTAAACATTTTTGAGCTTTTATTGTAATACTATTATTAGGTTAAAAAATCGGTTTTGTATCTATTACAACTGATTTTTACCTTTTAAAGAAACATAAAAATTACCCCATTCTAAAAACGTTTACCATGAAAAAACAACTATTATTACTACTCGTAGCGGCAGGAATGCTGTCGGCTTGTTCACCCTACAACTACTATGCAGTTGGCAGCAAGCCTGTTGGAACCGACTTTAAAACCTACGCCTGGTTACCCCCAGAAGACGGACAAACCAATAATATTTATAACAATGACATTGTAACCGATAAAATTGTAGAAACCACGGAAACCGAGCTGACTAAAAAAGGTTTAACGCTTGACAATAGAAATCCAGACCTATTGATCCGTTATTCGGCTATTGTGAATAAAAGCATGAAAATCTATGATGAGCCCATTTATTACAATCAGCCACCGATGCTTAGTCCGAGAGTGGCTTATTATAAAGGCAAGGCCAGATTCTTCTATGTGTATGATAATCCCTTCCCCGTATATGTTGGAAGTAGGGAAAGAAAAATGCCAATTAAAGAAGGTAATGTGATGATCGATATCATTGAACGCAGTAGCTCAAAAGTAATATGGAGAGGCTGGGCTGAAGGCGAATTAACAGATCCACAAAAAGCCATTAACGAAATCCCTAAAGTAGTACAAAACATCTTTAAACAATTGCCATAACTGGTCTGCATTTAAAAACAAAAAAGAGCCTCCTCTGGAGGCTTTTTGTTTTTTCTCAAAATAATGGTTTGGATTTTAAAATTTTGTCTATATTATCCTTTACCTACATCTAAAAACACGTTTAACTAATGAGAAACATTCTGAGAATCCTTATTTTGGGAGATCCAGCTAATGATAGTAATTTAATAACCAGCATCTTAGATCAGTCAGAACTCAACTTTCAACAATTAACCATAACTGAGCTAAATGATTTTAAGCTTACATTAAAGAATTTTGCTCCTGATATAGTCCTCGCATTCTGTGCGCGTACAAATTCCATTGGCCATCAGGCATTAAGTATAGTCAAGGAAGCTGAGGATCAGCCAGCTTTCATTTGTATTGTCAAACCTGAATTTGAAAATGAGGCCCTTAAACTATTAGAGTCCGGAGCAGCTGATTACCTGGTGGAGGATCGGCTCATGAGATTACCAAATGCTATTTTAAAGGCTATAAAAGAACGTCGTTCAGCTACAAACTCAAAAGGCCTTACCTTACTTCAGGAAATTCCTACCGCAATTGCGGTTCTCGAGGGCAAGCATCACATCTTTACGTTTATCAATACTTTTTTTCAACAAAATATCGGGAATAAAGCCGCGATAAACAAAACTTTAAAAGAGACTTATGAAGGTACTAAATTCGCCTTTCTACATGAAAAAGCAGAGGAGGTTTATGAAACAGGAAAAACTGCTATTATCAAAGAAGTAAGCACCGACTCATCAGAAGATGCCTATTTCAACTTTACCATACAGGCTTTGCGAGATCCTGCCGGACAAATTTCCGGCTTAGTCCTTCTGGGATCTGATGTTACAGAACAGGTACAATACCGAAAAGAAAAGGACCTGGTGAGTCATGAAATTGAAAAACTACTGGATGCCGTAAATGAAGGGTTTTACCTTAAAGACGTTCAAAATAATAAATACCTGAAATTGTCGGCAGGTTGTTCCCGGATATACGGTTATAATTTAGATGAATTTCATCAAAATCCCAATCTATGGTATGATGTTATCCTTCCTGAAGACCGTTATATTGCTGATCGGGATGGAGAAATCCTCGAGAAAGGTGAAAAAATAAAAAGCCAGTACCGTATTATATGTCAGGACAAAAGTATCCGATGGATTGAAATCAAAGCAGTGCCTCATCTGATCAATGGACAGCTTCATACCGTAGAAGGTGTGATCAGCGACATCACGCAATGGAAAGAAACCGAAGATCAGATCAAACAGGCCAAAGCCGTCCTTTCGGAAGCACAAAAAATGGCCCAGATTGGCAATTGGAATTTTGACCTCATTAAGCAAGAACTGACCTGGTCTGACGGCCTAAAAGAAATTTACTGGGCAGATGAATCTCTTGTCCCTGCAAATGAACATTTTGATCAGCTCATCCACCCGGATGATAAACTACGAGTAGAACATGAAGTAGATAAATTGATCCGGTTAGGAAAAAACATGAAAACCAGCTTTCGTATTAAAAATAAAGCTGGAGAAGTTAAAATATTACAGGGAGAAAATAGAATTGAAATCAATAAGGAAGGCATCACAACCCGACTTTATGGTACTTTGCAAGACGTAACTTCCATAAAAGTTGCAGAAGATACTTTAAAAAAATCAGAAGCCAATCTACGTACTTTATTAAACCATACAGATGCCGCTTACATTTTGGTTGATCCGCAATTCAAAATTATTTCTTATAGCCAGCTGGCAAAAGAAATTGCGGAATTCCGAGGGCATTTTAAAGAACTGGAGGGAAATAGTATACTGGACTATTTTGCCAAAAATAAAAGAGCCAGACTTCAACGGATTGTTGAGGATGTGATCAAAGGACAAAATATGTCTTATGAAACCAATGTCATCGAAAAAGACGGCTCAGAAAAATGGTACGCTTTAAAATGGATTGGTGTGAACGACAATGAGCATCAATATAGAGGATTCATTTTGTCCATCAAAGACATCACTGAGCAAAAGAATATTGCAAAAGCACAGAATGAAACTACTTCAGAGCTGATTCGCCGGAATAAGGACCTGGAGCAATTCACCTATGTGGTTTCACACAATTTACGCGCTCCGGTTGCCAACATTATGGGTTTAAGCGACCTGTTAACTGAGGTGGAATCAGACCCGGTTGCTGTTTCCGACTTATTGCAAGGGCTCCGTACCTCTATTAAAAACCTGGATACCGTGATTAAAGATCTTAATTATGTATTGACGGTTAAAAAAGATGCACCTGAACGGATGAAAGAACTGGTAGACATTCAAACACTCATTGGTGAAATTAAAGACAGCATCAATAACCTGGTGGTAAGTGAGCATATGACCTTTGAATATCAGCTCGAAGAGGAAAAAGTATATACCGTCCGTGGTTATCTATACAGCATTTTCTATAACCTGATCCTGAACAGTATAAAATACAGGCAGGAACAGCTTTCTCCAAGAATGATCATTAGAACTTACCTGACTGGAAAACATTTGAATATTGTTTTTGAAGACAATGGAAAAGGTATTGATCTTAAAAAACATGGCAGTCAGCTATTTGGACTTTATAAGAGATTTGATATTTCTGTAGATGGAAAAGGAATGGGTCTTTTTATGGTAAAAACCCAGGTAGAAGATCTTGGTGGCACGATACAGGTAAAAAGTGAACCAGGAAAAGGAAGTATATTTCACATCCTTCTCCCGATAAATGATCCACCTACCGCACTCAGCTTAAGGTAAATCAATCAGGGGATTTTACTTGATAATTTCCCCTGTATAATATTTTGCAAGAAAGAAGGCCAGGTCTTCTTTATATCCTCTCCCGGAGGCTTCAAATTTCCAGCTTCCATTTCTTTTATAAATCCTGCCAAATTCAATAGCTGTTTCAATAGAGAAATCTTCGTCTAATTCATATTTAGCTACTTCATCACCATTGGTGTCGTCTACAATACGGATATAAGAACTGCGCACCTGTCCAAAGTTCTGTCTTCTAAGTTGTGCATCATGTATCGTCACGACAAACAAGATTTCCTGAATCCGCTCATCTACTAAAGAGAGGTCTACTTTAACGATCTCATCATCACCAGTAGCACTGTTCCCTCCTGTAGGATCATCGCCAGTATGAAACAATGCACCATCAGGTGATTTTTCATTCCCATAAAACACAAAAAACTCCTCCGCAGGAATCATCCTGCTCCCATCCACCATAAATGCTGAGGCATCTAAATCAAAGTCATGTCCTGTCCCCTCATTAGGATCCCAACCTAGGCCCACACTAATTCTGCTGAGACCAATGTTAATTTTTTCGCCTTTACGTAAGTTAATTGCCATAATTTCTTTATTTGAACTTTTTAAAGTTAGTCGCTTTTACCAGAATGGCAATTCATTTTTAATATCTTGGCAGAAATATTACATCAGGCAGCTTACAGCAAAAATTTAACATGTCATTATTTCAAGATATTGCAGGGAACTACAAACGATCGTTCTCTGGATTGAGCCGGGAAACCTGGATTCTAAGCATTGTTATGCTCATTAATCGTAGTGGTTATATGGCGGTCCCATTTATGGGGCTATACGTTACACAATCTTTACACCATTCAGCTTCAGATGCAGGACTGATCATTACACTTTTTGGTGTAGGTTCGATTATGGGTTCTGCAGCGGGTGGTAAACTCACTGATGTTTTTGGCTTTAGACCTGTTCAGATCCTTTCCGCCATCATTGGTGGCAGCTTCTTCTTGTTTTTTGCCAGCATTACCCATTTTCATACGCTTTGTATTCTGGCGGTAGTCATCAGTTTCTTCGCGGAAGCTTTTCGTCCGGCAAACTTTGCTGCTATTGCGGCCTATGCCAAACCTGGACTGGAAACCCGATCCTATTCTTTAAACAGACTGGCCACAAATATAGGATGGGCCTTCGGGGTGAGTATGGGTGGATTAATTGCCTCATACGATTACAAATTATTATTTTATGTAGATGGTGCAGTGAGCATTTTTGCTGGTTTCAGCATTTTATGGTTCCTTCCAAAAATCAAAGGGTATAGAAAGGCAATTAAGGAAAAGGTAAAAGGCATTGTGGTGCGTAAACCCTGGGAAGATGTCTTATTTATCAAATTTCTACTGTTGAGCACCATTTTTATCATTTGCTTTTTCCTGATGTTCAGAGTAGTTCCAGTATTTTTTAAAGAATCCTGGAAAATTGACGAATTTATGATTGGCTTGATTTTAGGGCTCAACGGAGTGATTATTGCCCTTTTTGAAATGGTGATGATCCATAAAATTGAAGGAAAGAAGTCATCCGTATTTTTTATCACCATAGGCGTATTGCTGATTGCGGCTTCTTTTATGGTATTAATGTTGCCATTTGGTTCGCCCCTGGTACTGGGACTGCTGTGCATTGTTTTGTTCACATTTGGTGAAATGTTCGCCCTACCTTTTGTAAACACTTTTGTGATGAGCAGGGCAAATGAGTTTAACAGAGGGCAATATGCTGCTGGCTATATGCTGGTATGGTCAATTGCACAGGTAGTAGGCCCATCGGCAGGATTTTACATCGCTGAGCATCATGGATACACCGTACTTTGGTTCATCCTGACCTGCCTTTTACTCGCCTGTGCCTATTTGTATAAATACATGAAGGCAGTAGATAGTTCTGTTATAAAAAATCTTCCCGAGCTGGATTAAAAGCATCAATCAATATGCCTGCCGCAATACACACACATCCGTGAACTGTATGCGGTGGGACATAAAACCCATCCCCCTCCTGGATGATTCTTTTTTCTGTTCCAATGGTCATCTCAAAAATCCCACTGTCTACATAAGTTACTTGCGTATGGTGGTGCTCATGTAAGGTACCAATAGCACCTACTTCAAATTTGGCTTTCACTAGCATAATCTGGTCATTATGGCCAAATACCTGCCTTTGTATTCCATTCCCAAGGTCTTCCCATGGCATTTCTGCATTAATTTGAAACAATTCACTTTGCATATTCCACATTTAAACTCAAATATAGCAAAAGCCATAAATTTCATTGCAGAAAATTCCTGTTGCTGGGGATTTAAAAAGAGGGAGAATGAAGTATAGAAGAGTTGGGCATTGGACGCATTAGAAAGGGGAATGACCCCCTTTTTCTTATAATTTGAGCGCGTATAGATTTCTTGATTTAAAATCCCTGATGCACCTCCATGCACCAGGAATCTTGTTTTATAGGGGGGATGCTCTAAAAGTAGATAAGTGAATTTGATCTGCGAATTCTTTTACACCAAATAGGTGATCTACGTGGTGAATGAGTATAATTTTGTGGTCAATGAATTAATCACTGATCAGCAGTCTGCCGACCTTATGAATCAATCAATCCTGACATAAACCTTCACTCCTATGCTGAAAATATGGATTTATCCCCAAATTTGATTTACCTTTACAAATCCATAATAAATTTCATGAAACAAAAAAAAGTATTACGTCAATTGCAGTTTTTACGTTGTGAATATTTTTTGATTAGATTTATTAAAAGTATTTGAATTATAGGAGGAGATCAATGGATAAAAAATTAAACTGCGTCATTATTGACGACGAGAAGCATGCGGTAGAACTCCTGGCAGATTATATCGAAACCATGCCGAATTTGCATCTGCAAAAATATTTTACAGATCCATTACAAGCTTTAATGGAGATATCTGAGGATGACCATATTGACATTATCTTTATGGACATGGATATGCCTGGAATATCAGGTATAGATCTTTCTGTGGCCATTAGGGCAAAAACAAAATACCTGATCATTACTACAGGTCATTCCAAATACGCCTATGAAGCTTTCGGAGTGCAGGCCAATGAATATCTGTTAAAGCCCATCTCAATGAGTAAGTTTGCTCTAATGGTTAAGCGACTCCTTAGTCTGGAAAACACGGTTAAAGCATCCAGTCCTGCTGACGACTTTTTCTTCATCAAAACAGATCAGATCCAGAAATACACGAAGATCAATATTAAAGACATCATCACAATTGAAGGTCTGAACAATTATGTAAAAATCCATACATGTTCGGAGACCCATGTGGCTTATCTGACGATGAAAGAGCTTGAGTGTAAGCTACAGGACATTCACAATTTTGTACGCGTTCAACGCTCCTTTATTGTTGCTGTAAATTACATTCAGAAAGTAGAAGGGAATACAATTGTGATGAGTAATAAGATGGAAATTCCTTTGGGAACAACCTATAAAAAGCAATTCCTGATGTTCCTTGCTGAGAAAACGATGAAATCTAACCGAAGTATATCTGAATAGATTTCATCGTTATGCATAAAATTACCCCGCGATCATCGGGATTATAGAGCAGGTATGCGAGGTTGCTGTTCCATTTGTAGGATCAGTTACAGTTGGGATGTTTGTTTTACCTTTTTTTGATTTAAATACAAATAAAGTACTTTTTTTGAGGTCGAATGAGATGATTTCTTTTTTCATAACTGTGTTTTTTTATGAAAATTAGCGCAGTCCCAAACCTGTCTGAAAAGTATTACGTTAACGCTTTTTTTTTTTACACAAAATGAAAATTACTACATCGGATCTGATTAACTATTTACGTAACTACAAGATCCATTTCATTGGCTGGTCTATCTTTATTTTTTACGAGGTAGTAATCATGGGGCTTATAAGAAAACAATTTGCTCCTTTTGGAAATTACGCTTTCTTTTATTTTTTTAATATTACCCTGTTTTATTTTCATGCGCATTTCGTTATGCCTGCGGCCAGGATGAAGACCGTTCAGGCACTCTGGAGGCTACCTTTGTTTATTGTCATCGAGGTTTTCGTCTACATCACCATTACCTTAAATTTAACAAGTTTCCTTCATAGAAATGGCTATATGACTTTTCAAAGTCCACCCTACTTTGGCATTGATGCCTACATTGGCATGTCTTATCGCGTCATTTATTTTATTCTTTTTTCAAGTGCCTATTATTATATCCTGGGCTATTTTAAAGAAAGGAAACTCGTGGAGGAAAAGGAAAAAGAACGGTTACTGGTGATTATTGAAAATCAAAGAATATATGCCGATCTGATCAAATCCCAACACGCACACCTGAAAGCACAAATCAATCCGCATTTCTTATTTAACACCTTAAATTTCATTTATACAAGCACCAGGAAAACAACCCCAGAGGCAGCTGAAGCCATTCTTGCTTTATCGGAAATGATGAGGTTCTCGATTGAGGAAGTCAGCCATTCCAATACTCCTCTGATCGGAGAACTGGAGCAAGTGGAAAATCTCATTAAACTGCATAAGATCAAGTCACATCAGGAGCTTTACATCAGCCTGGACTATGATGAAGAAGTCGCCGAATTGGAAATCATCCCCCTTCTGGTGATGACGCTTGCTGAAAATATGTTTAAACATGGCGATTTGTTACAGGAAGCCTATCCTGCATATCTTGACCTAAAGTATAGAAAGGGATTGTTAAAGCTGGAAACCAAAAACCTGATTAATAAAAAACAAACGCATCCTAGTCACCATATTGGCCTGGATAACGTAAAGAAGCGTCTAAAAGCAACGTATGGAGAGCGGGCAGCTATCCATACGTCTAAACAAGAGGATCAATTTATGGTCTTACTGGAAATAGACCTCAATACCCAGTAAAAACTTAAACCTTATTCCTGCAATAGTTTTTGTTGTTCCATTTGTAATTGCTTATGAAGAAAGCTATAAATCAGCAATTCATGCGCCCTTTGGTACTGAGAAAACAAGCGGTTAATGTGCATATGAAACAAACTACGGAACAATGATTGCCGTTGTGTCTCCTCTGTTGCCCATAGCGTATCCAGGAAGGACTGCTGCAATTCTTTTAAGGATGAGGGCAGTTCTTCTTCTGGCAATTGAGCCTGGACTCTAAAATCGGCCCATTCCCGATTCACCATTTTAAAATCATTGCTTTTGAGTTGGTGCTCCTTCTCAAAGGCACGCTGTATCCCAAGGACAAATCCGAGCAATTTTTTCCCTTCCAATGAAAGCAGTTTTAATGCAGCTTTCATCAATTCTATACAGTTTCTATAAATAGCAAAATCATTCAATTCTTGCCCAATTACTTCCAGTGCATAATTACTGTCTTTTTTAAAATGCTGTTCCGTCAGCGGCATTTGTAATGCGCCATATCGAGCAATTTCCCTATGATAGGTATTCAGCTTTACATCTTTAATCAGTCCTTCCTGCAGGTCTGCTGCCAGCAGCTCCATTAACCTGCTCATATATACATATCCGCTTTGCTGATCTTTCAATTGAATCCTTAATCTAAGGTGTGGACTGGGGTCATTGTACCTGATAAAGAACCAGGTTTTGAAAGCCGCATCATGCGCATTGATGAACTCAGCAATTCGCTCTGACAATAGGAAATTGGTTGTGTCCGGGTGACAGTAGATTTCATAATATAACCAATCCTTTCCGGGCATTATCACTGACTCCAGGCCTTGAGATGGACTAGAAACACTGGGTGTATAACCGGAATAAATTTCCTCATGATGGGAAACACTCAACAAAACTTGCGTAAAGTATTTATTCATCAACTCGTCATTAAATACCTGACAGTCTGCACATATAACCTCAGTTAGAACGAAATCGTCATATTGATTTACATACTGTTTTAGGAAAGCAACATCACTGGTTTTGCTTTTATTAAAACATAAAGTCTGATCACCTTCTCCAATTGAAAAATAAGTACTCAGCCCCATATTCTCCAATACTACCGAGAGCGCTACCCCCTTCAAATCCTTCGCCCTAAGCCTCCACCTGGCCGGAGAAAGCACGATATTTTCATATTGAATTCTGGGATAATAATCTAATCCTGGAAGGAGTTCCTGAACATTAAATAAAAGCTGGGATTGAATTCCCTGATGTTGAAGATCACACAGAAAACGGTAAACCGGCAAATCTGATCGACTATAATTATAAGCCGAGGCAAGTCTCGGAATCATTCTTTTTCCATATTTTTTAGAGAAAAGAATGACCTCTTCCCCCTGAACGGTAACCAGAATATCATTCAACCCGATCAGATTTTCAGTACAGGAATAATTAAGAATCGGCAATTCATACGCATAAATCTGTTTTCTGCGATTGATGTTATCCACCCTTCCTTCTGCCATGTAGGCAACATCAAAAAAAATCACCTCAGGATTTGCAGCAGACTCTCCTGAAGCAGTCGCAATACAATGTTCGCCGAAGCTTTCATTGGCCAAGGAAAAACGCCCGGCAAGTGCATTCGCAGTACAACCACCCACACTATCCAATACCACAAGATCACCAGCAAACCTGGCCAGCACACTAAAACTATTTGCCGGTTTTAACGTTGCTACTTCATTAGCTGTAGTCATTAAATCCTTCAGTTGCAATACCTGATTCTTAACTCCAGCCCCTTTAAGCATCGCCCTCAGCAGACTGCTATTAAAATCCGTCCAGTGAGTTGCAGATAAACTCTTCTCAGGGGTATAGCCACTCAACTCTTCCGCCAAACCGGCATTTCCGCTGGATGCTATAAACTCCCCATAAGCGATCCCCGAATCCGGATCAAGGATATGCATCAAGGGCATCATGCTTCCTTCAAAACGCTGATTAAAGTGGGTAGCAAAATCCTTAATACCCTTATTTTCTTTATAATGACCCAATTTAAGCAAAGAATTGATACACGATGAAAGATGTCTAAGTGGAGCATCAGACAAATGACCGGAAATCAGTTTTCTTTCCGCAATCAGGTAATCTCCGGTACTTTCCTGATGAAGTTGATTGCTCCGTTCGAAATAATCCGGACCAATTAAATTTGCATTCAAATCAGTAAATAACAGTTGAAAATCCAGCATTACCTCCAAAATACCCTGCAATACTTCTTCAGTAATTGATTTTTCCTTTGCAAATTGAAGCAGCTTGGTGTATCTGACCTTTTCTGTGCAAAATACGAGTAAGTCATAAATGAACGTACTGTAAGCGATTGATGACAATTCAAAAGCTTTATTTTCCAAAGAAATGAAACGAATATGATCAGCCATCCTATAAAGGCTGGAATTTGATAAATAGATGCGATCTAAGGCAGTCAAATTAGCATGAGACAACTTAGGCCTCTCATAGCTTGACCAGTCCTTAAAACGATGGAAATACTGTTTTTTTGAGAAAACCAATTCAGCATTACCAGAACTCAGGCTGGCTACTGCAAAGCCTGCAAACTGACCAAAAGGTGTCCCGCGGTACTTAGAGCGGTTAAAGTATTTCCAAATGCTGAATTGCATCTTGGGTTCCAGATGGGAAATATCTTCAGCTTTAAAAGACTGAATTCGGTTATAAAAACTACTGGATGAATGAGCAATAGCTTCCTTCAGCTCCTCCCACACTTCAGGTAATTCATCTGTTAATGAAAAGGCTGGAATTCGCAACAACACTACAGGACTGATATTTAATTTAATATTCATTACAAAAGAATTAGTGCTTTTTTCATGGAATTTCCATTACATTTAGATATTAAACTAATCTTTTACACCAACTGGCGTCTGGCTTACACTAAGAACTGGAAAAACCGGGTTTAAACCTTTTGCCTCAGGAAAAGTCAATGAAGCAATAGAGAGATGCAGGCATCCCTCAACATGTAGCAATACCGTCATTTTAAAACAAAAAATTAAGATAAATTTAGTTAACCACCAACTAATCAATACATTTGTAAAAAAACAAAAGCTTATAGAAACACTTCAACTTAAATAACAGATTAATTATTCATAGCACTAAAACCCGATTCTATGATGAAATACCTTTTTGGTGGAGCAGGCCTGATTACAATTTCTTTAGCACTTACTACCCTGGTTAACCAGGAATCGCTAAGCACTCCAATGGCCCCGACTGCATCAGTTGTAAAATTAACGCCAGATAGTATTTACAACAGGCATGTAAATGAGTTGTATAAATCAGCACACCTTGCTGAAAGCGGATTAACAGAATCCGTATTCGAGAAAGCCGTTACAGGTTTCTATAACCTCAAAAAATCCGGACAACTTTCTGAACACAAAGACATTTTGACGATTGCAGATTTTGATCAAAGCAGCACTAAAAAAAGACTTTGGATCATTGATCTTGATCAAAAAAAACTATTACTCAACACCTGGGTGGCCCACGGACAGCGTAGTGGAACGGATAAAGCTACCCGCTTTTCCAATACAAATGATTCTTTTCAGAGCAGCATTGGTTTCTATTTAACTGCTGAAGTTTACAGAGGACAACATGGTAAATCACTCCGTCTTGACGGCATGGATGAAGGTTTTAATTCCAATGCGCGTAAACGTTCTATTGTAGTTCATGGAGCGGATTATGTGAGTCAGGGCACCATCAATGCACTGGGCAGATTGGGACGCAGTCAGGGATGCCCTGCAGTGGCTCCAGAATTGGCAAACCAGGTGATCAATTCTATTGAAGGTGGGACGGTTTTATTTATTAATGTAAGTGACCCATATTACACTTCCAGATACCTGAATACGCATGTTGCGGCAATGTATGCAACAAATGACATCAATACGGTGCCGCAAACAGAGTTAGCGGACACTTCTTTAAGCATCTAAGCTATAAAAGCATCATAAACGGCAGTTAAAGTCGCAGGGACCTGCCGTTTATTAGATCCTCAGGGAGATTCCTATCTTTGTATTCTTAACCCGGATCTATGCAGCAATCACTTCTTCAACACATCCGCCAATACATTCCCTTAAACAAGCTGGAAGAAAAAATAATTTCGGAAAGCATTAGCATACTGCAAGTCAAAAAGAAAACCATCATATTTGAACCAGGACAAAGCTGTAAAGGCAATTATTTTGTTGGGAAAGGCTGTCTAAGGCTGTTTTTCATAGATGATAAAGGAGTTGAACAAACCACCCAATTTGCAATTGAAAACTGGTGGATCAGCGACTATACCAGCCTTGCACTTAAAAAAAAATCTACTTTTTATTTACAGGCAATTGAAGATAGTACCATATTCCTTTTGGAAACCAGAACTGAGGAGCTACTGTTTGAACAAGTACCCTGTCTGGAACGATATTTCCGCGTCATGCTCCAACGTGCTTATGGCGCCAGTCAGCATTTAGCCAGATACAATCACAGCTTATCCAAGGAAGCACAATATCGTCATTTCGTCAAATCCTTTCCTGATTTTGCAGAGCGCATCCCCCAATATATGCTGGCTTCCTACCTTGGCTTTACACCTGAATTTTTAAGTAAGATCAGGGCAAAAAAAGTACGGACCATTTCTTAAACTAGTTCAAGTTTCTTGAGCTGGAGATTGTGTAAATTTGAATCAGAAATTAAAACCACAAAAATATGAAAGATCAAATCAATATGCAGGAAATTAATCCTAAAGCTTACAAAGCAATGTATGCCCTGGAAGGTTTTCTAGCCGAATGTTCCCTTAGCAAAACCCAAAAAGAGCTGATAAAAATCCGGGCGTCGCAGATCAATGGATGTGCTTTTTGTTTAGACATGCACATCAAAGACGCCCTAAAACATGGTGAAAGCCCTCAAAGAATACATACTTTAAGTGCCTGGAGAGAAACCTCCTTCTTTACTAAAGAAGAAATGGCTTTACTCGCATTTACAGAGGAAGTTACCCTAATCCCTTCCGGTGTTTCATCAGCAACTCATGAAGCGATGTTGGCCTTCTTTACAGAAATCCAGATCACCGAAATCATCATGGCAATTGTAACCATCAACGCCTGGAACAGGATTGCCATCAGCACCCATTTGCAACCTGTTTTGGATCCTCAATAAGCAACTAAAAAAAAGAGGCCCTTCCAAATGTTGCTAATTTGCAACATCCGGAAGGGCCTCTTAAAACTTGTTGTTATCCGATTAAGACTTTGGATTCAATACATTATTTACACGCACCAAAAGGTCCTGTAAATGGTATTTACTCAATCCTGTTGCCGTTGGGATAGCTGCACGAATATCTTTAGCTAAAGCCGCCATATTTGCGCGACTGATACTCGATACATCCGATGCTGTAGGATCAATTACTCTGCCTGGGAAGCCAGCCTGTCCAGTCGCAGCCGGAGCTACCATCAGCTTACTTAAATAGTCTACATAGGCTTTCTGAAGGTTTCTTCTGTACACATCAATTGGTTTATGGCTGTATAATTCAGACCAGACACCAGTTTTAAGATCTGCAAAAAGATGGTCAGCAGTATAAGCTTTAGCACCATTCATTACTTCTGCGTTGATGAGTTTACTGATCGTATTTGCATTAAGTAATCTGCTCAATGTACTTTTCTGAACCCCCTGGAAAACATCAACAGGATTGTAACCAGTTCGGTCTATCAATTCTTTATTGATCAACCATGTTGGGCTATTGAACAACTGGTTGTTTAAGAAGGTCATTGCTTCCTTTTGTTTTGCAAATGGAACTGCAACATATACTGCACCTACTTCCTCCACTGTTTTTGGCGTAGTGTAAATACCAGCAACGTTTTTGGCGACATGGCCCATATAACGACCATACTGACCAATCAACTCAGCATAAAACATTCTTGCATTCTGGTATCCTTCATTTGGTTCTTTACTCCAGGTTAATAGATTAGGAAGAATACGCTTCAGGTTTTTAATACCATAAGCCGAAGCCAGCATAGCATTGTCACCTAAATCTTCATTCTGGTTACGTGGATCATTAGGGTCCATTTCCGTACCAAAAACCAAACGATTATTCGCAGTTATTCTGCTGATGATTTCTTTATTCGAAGAAGGTAGTTCTTCCTGTGGACCTTTAAACTCTGGTTTCCATTTGTAACCCCATTCAATTGCCCAAAGGTCATAATCCCCGATTCTTGGGAAAATTCCTTTAGAACTGATGTTATCTTCAGGTTGTGCTACATAGTTAAAACGTGCATAATCCATAATAGAAGGCGTATGACCATTTTTCTCTACCCATTGTTTGTTTCTCAGGTTTTCTACTGGTACGGTGGCAGAAGAACCAAAGTTATGGCGCAAGCCAAGGGTATGACCAATCTCATGCGAAGAAACAAAACGGATCAGTTCACCCATTAATTTATCATCAAATTTCATCTTACGAGCCTGAGGATCTACTGCAGCAGCCTGGATCAGATACCAATTTCTTAGCAGCAACATCACGTTGTGGTACCAGTTCACATGCGTTTCAAGAATCTCTCCGGTACGGGGATCATGAACGTGAGGTCCACTTGCATTAGGGATATCAGAAGGTTTATAAACAATTACATTATGTCTCGCATCTTCAATACTCCATGAAGGGTCTGAAGGTGCTTCTTTCGCAACAATCGCGTTTTTAAAGCCTGCTTTCTCAAAGGCAATCTGCCAGTCGTTTACGCCCTGCATTAAATAAGGTACCCATTTTTTTGGAGTAGCCGGATCAATGTAATATACAATCTGTTTTTTAGGCTCTACCAATTCTCCACGATTGTACTTCTCAATATCCTCGGTTTTTGGCTCTAATCTCCATCTGGTGATTAAAGAAAGATTTTTTACGCCTTGTGGATTTGAATCAAAATCTACATATCCAGTAGCAAAATAACCTACACGTGGATCAAAATACCTGGCCTTCATTTGATTTTCAGGCAACAATACCATTGAACTATTCAGCTCATAAGTTGCAGGAGATGCACTTGGCGGAGGGCCACCAGGCGAAGGTGCAGCAGATTTCATATAGGTTTTCAAGGTACGGATCTCAATATTCATTGGAAAGGCCTTGATTTCTTTAACATAACTTCTGTCTGGCATCATTCCCGTTAGGTTCAATGCTTTCTTTACACTTGGGTCAAAGAAGAAAATCTCATTATCGCCATTCATGTATTCTGTTACATCAATCACAACCCCTTTAGCGCCTGAAACTGAATCTTTAGCTAAAGCTTTAATATCAAACGAAGCCACTAAAGGCTGTAAGTTTGAGTTCATTACAGATTTATATAAACCATGTGCGGTGGTGTCCTGCGAACGTTCCGCATAAGAAATACTCTTAAGAAACAACTTATTGGCAGGACCTTTTTGGAAGGAAATTACATTGTCGCCAATATGATCACCACCATAGCCCATCATTTGCGAACGGTTTCCTGCCGCCGATTTACTGATTCTATTCACGACCAAAATATCTCTGTCTAATAGTGTATCAGGAATTTCGAAGAAATAACGATCTTCGATCGTATGCACTTTAAAAAGTCCATTGTCAGTTTTAGCTTTAGCTGTAATGACTTCCTTATAAGGCTTAGGACCACTCGTTACTGGTCTGTTAGCCGGATTTGGGTTTCCAGGAGGAACTACCGTTCCTTTTTTCGGATTTTTCTGCTGAGAAAAGCCCTGTACACCGGCGCCTAATAACACCAGTGTGATCAAACTTAATTGTTTCATTCTTAATAATTGGTTTATATTTTTCTAAATTATCTTTTTAATTTCATGATCTAACATAGCAGACGGAGAATAACATTTTTTTTACCATAAAAAAATGTCTGTTTACTAAAATGATGACCTGCATCCACAGGCCATCATTTACGACTATTAACTATTAACCTAAAATTTCAATTATTTATTGAAATTAATTAAGCCACTATTGAGGAATTTAAGGTATTCCTCTGCATTGTAATTTGCACCTGTAGGCTGCACCAGCAACTTTTCGTCATGCCCTAAAAGCACATAATAAGGTTGAGAATTGGAATTGAATTTCGCGGCCTGAAAGTCGCTCCATTTACCTCCAATCGTATTCACGGATTTACCGCTAAATGTTGAAATGAATTTTTCATCCTGGGTCAGCTCCGTTTTGTCATCTACATAAAGTTGAATGATGACGAAATCATTGCTCAATTTGCTATAAACAGCTTTATCTGGCCATACATTAGCTTCCATTTTTCTGCAATTCACACAGGCATGACCTGTAAAATCGATCATAACAGGTTTGTTTACCTTTTTAGCATAAGCCATCCCTTCTTCGTAATCAAAGAAAACATTCAGGTTTAAAGGAGCATGGAATATCTCTGAGTATTTATGAGGCCCTTCTGCATGTTTATCTGTAGTTGCAATTACACCTCCGGTTAAAGTTGGCGTATACAAATCAAAATCCTGGGTACTTTGCGGAGGCAGGAATGCAGAAATAGACTTTAATGGGGCACCCCATAAACCTGGCACCATATAAACGGTAAAGGAAAGCACAATTACAGCAATCATTAATCTTGGAACAGAGATGAAATGAACCGGACTATCATGAGAAAACTTAAGTTTTCCTAACAGATATAAGCCCATTAATCCAAAAATCACAATCCACAATACCAGGAACACCTCCCTGTCGAACCAATTCCAATGATAAGCAAGGTCAACATTACTTAGGAATTTCATTGCTAAAGCAAGTTCAAGAAAACCCAATACCACTTTTACACTATTTAACCAACCACCAGATTTTGGTAAGGCGCTCAACCATGATGGGAACAGTGCAAACAACGCAAAAGGTATAGCCAGTGCAAAAGAAAAACCAAACATTCCAATTGCCGGGCCTAATAAAGCACCACTTGTTGCTGCCTGAACCAATAAGGTACCGATAATCGGACCAGTACAGGAAAAGGAAACCAATGCCAGGGTACCCGCCATAAAAAATAATCCGGCAAGTCCACCTTTATCTGAATTCGCATCCATTTTATTCACCCATGAAGAGGGTAAGGTAATTTCAAAAGCACCTAAAAATGAAACTGCGAAGATTAACAGTAAAATAAAGAACAGGAAGTTAAAGAGCCCATTAGTAGAAAGGCTGTTTAAAGCATCGGCACCAAAGATTACGGTAACTAGTAATCCCAATACCACATAAATCACTATGATAGACAAACCATAAAACATGGCCCGACTTACGGCTTTTCCTTTATTCTGACTCCCCTTAGTGAAAAAACTCACAGTCAATGGAAGCATGGGGAAAATACAAGGCATCAATAATGCCGCTAAACCACCTATAAAACCCGCGATAAAGATCCCCATCAGGCCTTTTTCTTCTTCCTGCTCTGCCGGAACAAGCTCAGTACTGACCATCACCTTCCCATCTGTAATTACTGAACTGTCTTTGGAAGCCGCAACAATAGTAGCCGTAATGCTATCCTTCAATGGTGCTTCTTCCTTGATTTCCGTAAACTCAAGGTCGTCCATTGTCGTATCGGCCGCTTGTGCAAATGCCAGAGATACCGAACAAAAAAGCAATAAGAGTCCCAGGACGAGCGTTTTAACGCTCGTCTGAATGTATTTAAAAATCATATTTAACTTATTTTACCGGAATCGAGAACTGAACGGTTTCTGGAGGAAGACATTGCGATTCATCGCAAACCATGAATTCCAATGTGCCTTTAACGGTCGCATTTGCGCCGGTTAACTTAATCTTTTGCTGGAAAATTACTGAGTTTTCGAAATAACCAACGTTCATATCAAATGCTTTCTCAAATTTAACGATGGGTTTTGGCTCAATCGTTTTTCCATTTAGCTTATAACTGCTTGCAGGCGTAAAGGTAAAAGATGTTTTTACAGGACCACCATCAGGAATATTTTGTGAATAAAGGTGCCATCCTTCTTCGATTGTTGCTTTTAGGTACAATACGGCTTCAGTTTTAGAAGTTTTTTTGGCGGCATAACTCCATTTCACAGGCTTCAGGATCTGACTGCTTGCAGTCATGCTAAAAAGCAAGGCAACTGCAAATAAGAATAGGTTTTTCATTTTGTGTGTGTTTTATGTGTTGTCTAACTTGTATATTAATTGGTATTCAATGGTTATTTATTTAAAAATTTTACGCTTTATCTATTTCATGCCTTTTTCAGCTGTTGAAACATATGGCATCACAATAATCTTGTTCCCCTCCACTCTGAATTGAACGGATTTCGTAAGTTCCATAATGCGGAGTACCTGTGATAAATTTTTCATCCGGGAAACTTGTCCACCAAAACGAACATTACTTACATCTCCCCTATATTCTACTTCTATATTATACCATCTTGAAAACTGACGCATAATGCTATAGATACTCTCATCATTAAACCAGAACAAACCCTGCTTCCAGTCTATCGCCGAGTTTGCATCTACCTGGTTAACCTGAATTCCATTTAAGACCAAGGACTGCTCACCTGGTTTAAGTACTGCTGATTTATTAGAGGGTAATTTAACTTTTACGCTTCCTTCAATCAGTGTGGTCTTGACGCCATCTTCATCGTCATAAGCATTGATGTTAAAATGCGTCCCCAATACTTCCACTTCCTGCTGAGCTGTTTCCACCTTAAATGGCCGTTTTTTATCCTTCGCTACTTCAAAATAGCCTTCACCAATCAAAGTCACTAACCTATCCTTTCCTGTAAAGGATGAAGGATATTTCAAAGAAGAAGCTGCATTCAGCCAAACCATGGTCCCGTCAGGAAGGGCAATCTGATATTGTCCACCTTTAGGAGTTGAAATGGTATTAAAAGCCGGCTTTACATGGGATAATCCTTCCCTTACTGTATATAAAATTCTGCCATCTGCAGTTTTGGTTATCTTTACTCCAGATTCTTTGGCAATTTCTCCATTTGCCATATCATCCAGCTCAATCTGAGAACCGTCTGACAAAGTAAGCACTGCTTTATTGCCACCTGGGCGAATGTGCTCACCCTTACTATAAGTTATCCTGTTCACCTGATTCACTTCAGGTCTGGAACTGAAGTAATAACTACCAATTCCTATAGCCAAAACCGCTACTGCTGCAGCAGCCCATCTCATCGGCTGAAATGCGACTACTTTAGCCTCATTTGTGTGTAACTTAACTTGCTCAAAAATCAAATCCAGCTCTTCCTTGCTGGCAGTTACAGCAATATCTGGTGTTGACAGGTTTTCTGTAAATAAATTTTCCAGTTGTTCACGATAGTCCGGGTCGTGCAACAAAGCCTGAAGCTGCTGTTGCTCCTCCGGGCTTAAACTGCCCAAATGGTAACCTGTTAAAAGTGATTTAAATGTTTCTGGTGTCATTACAATGATATAGACAGTGAAAATGAAATGTTGTGGGGGGGTGTTTTTTTATTTTTTTTAATTATTTCTGAAAAACAACCATAAGAGTAGCAAATGGGTATAATGGTTTTCAAGAAACTTACGTAGGTTTTTCAATGCATTGCTCATATGTTCTCTGACCATATCGTAGGAGATATTGAGTTTCGAGGCAATTTGTTTATGGCTCAGTCCTTCTTCCCTGCTCAGATTATAAATTTCCTGCTGCCGTGGAGAAAAGCTATTGAGGCCAATTTTGATGGCTTTTTCGAGTTCACGAAAATCAATCTCATTACTGGTGCTGGTCTGATGCTGATTGGGATCCCCAGAAGGGATGGCTTCCAGAGATTCCATTGGAATCTGACGCTGAAGGTCATTAATTAACTGGTTCCTGGTAATGGTAGTCAGCCATGCAGGAAAGCTGTTCAGGGTAGTCAATTGTTCCCGATTCTTCCAAACCTTCACAAACACCTCCTGGACAGCATCCTGGGCCAAAAAGGGGGATTTTAGATAATTCATACCCATGGTATATACCTTCGCCGCGTACTTATCATACAGCAGTTTAAACGCTGATTCGTTGCCCCCCGCAACTTCCTCCAGCAATTCCTGTTCGGTATAACCTTCCGGTTTATTAGGAAACATAGCCTTTATAAGAGATTATAATAAGGGCCAATGTTAAATAATTAAAACATTAATTTTATCATTATTACAATAATAAAATTAACGTTCAATTAGTACTGAGTTTAAAAACCACCTCCTAAAGCGCGGTAAAGTGCCACAGTAGCATTGAGTTCTGCTGTTTTAATACTGGCCAACTCTAATTCACTTTGTAAAGCATTGCTTTGAGCGGTGATGACTTCCAGATAATTTGCCATTCCATTATTGAACAATAAACCTGCATTTTTAACTGCCAGCTTTAAAGTCTCAGCCCTGCGTTCAGCAATAACTTGCTGCTGTTTTAACTTTTTAATGCGCATCAACTCATCGGAAACCTCCCCCACAGCGATTAAAACAGATTGTCTGAACTGAAGGACTGCTTTTTCTCTTTCAATTTTCGACACTTCAAACTGAGTTTTCAATTGTTTACGTTGAAATAAGGGCTGGGTGATTCCTCCTGCAACTACCCCAAATAATGAAGCGGGAATATTGAACCAGTTACTGGCCTTGAAGGCATTTAATCCGGCCGTAGCGCTGATGTTTAAAGATGGATACATGCTCGCTTTAGCTATTCCAACCTGAGCATTTGCCAAATCCAGCCCCAGCTCAGCTGAACGAACATCAGGTCTTTGCGCCAGTAATGCCGCAGGGATTCCTGCAGATAATTGAGCTGGAAAATTAGCCCGATCCAGACTGCCTTTACGAATAATCGCAGCTGGAAGCCGACCAACCAATATACTTAGTGCATTTTCCTGTATCGCAATGTCCTGCTCCAATGCCGGAACCAGCTGAATGGCCACCAGTTGCTGTGCTTCTGCTTGCTGAATCGCCAAAGAGCTCAGCTGTCCGGCATCAAACTGCATTTTGATCATGGTTAAAGTGCTGTCGGTCAAAGCTACATTTCTTCTGGCTATCAGCATTTGCGTATCTAACATTAATAAACGGTAATAACCCTGAGCAACACTGGCAATTAATCTCATCTGAACTGCTTTCCTGGCTTCAGCACTTTGCAGATAACTCGCCAGTGCTGCTTTCTTCTGACTGCCAATTTTCCCCCAGATGTCTGCTTCCCAACTCAATCCCAGATTGGCATTAAAGTCTTCAATATGCTTCGTGCCTAGAAACTGACCCGCACTCAGTCCGTTCAGACTATTGTCTGAAGGCCTGCTGCTATTGGCCGTGATGTTTAAATTGATTTGTGGTAGATTTCCCAATTTCGTTTGTCTGAACAACAATTCAGCAGCAGTCATGTTTTTCATGGCAATTTGCAAATCGTAATTTCTCAGCAAAGCCGTATCTATAAGATTACGTAAGGTTATGTCTGTAAAAAATTGTTGCACAGATAATTTAGAAATACTTTTCGTACTATCTACCTGGGTATCCCTGAAAGTTTCCGGAATGCTTTGTACAGGTAAAACAAGGTCTTTTGAAACTTTACAGCCTGCCAGCCCCAACAAGAGTATCAATGCTGCAAATTTATTTATTGGTGTTTTCATTTGATTTTTCTATTGAAATATTGTTTTCTAATGTTTTTTTGAGTGCCAACCACCAGCTAAATATCCTTGTCATACTGAGCTGGAGGTTTGACCCATTTTAAAAAATTAAGAGTAAATGATTTCCGTATCGGGTTTAACACTAACCCCATGCTTTACTTCTTCTGCCAATACTGGTTTACCACTTATCTTTTCCTGCAAATACTGGAAGATGACAAATAGCACCGGGATGATGAATAGTCCTAATATTACACCAGAAACCATTCCTCCTGCTGCACCAATACTAATCGAATGATTACCCATTGCAGATGGACCTGTAGCACTCATCATCGGTACCAAGCCCACAATAAAGGCAAGAGAGGTCATAATAATCGGACGTAAACGTAATTTTGCAGCTTCTAAACCGGCAGCAACCAATGTTTTTCCTGCTTTTCTACGCTGAACTGCATATTCTACAATTAGAATCGCATTCTTTGCCAATAGACCGATCAACATTACCAAGGCTACCTGTACATAGATGTTATTTTCAATACCCGTCAAGCCAATGGCCACAAACACCCCAAATACCCCTGCTGGAATAGAAAGTACTACCGCCAATGGCAGGATGTAACTTTCATATTGAGCAGCTAACAGGAAGTAAACAAAAACTAGACACAACATAAAAATGACGGTCGATTGTCCACCTGAAGAAATCTCCTCTTTTGTCAGACCAGAAAATTCGAAAGCATAACCCGATGGCAGGTGTTTCTTTGCCACTTCTTCCACTGCTTTAATCGCATCACCAGAGCTATAACCAGGTTTAGCAATGGCATTTACGCCAATTGAATTAAACAAATTGTACCTGGAGGCAGTTTCTGCACCATACACTCTGGATAATGTGGCTACCGTTTTAATCGGCACCATTTCGCCCTGTTTGTTTTTGACATATACCGCATCCATTGCCGAAGCATCAGCACGATCTGCAATATCGGCCTGTACCATCACGCGGTAATACTTACCAAAACGGTTAAAATCTGAAGCCTGAGCACTACCAAAATAAGCTTGCATCGTTTGCAGCACATCTTTAACGTTTATGCCTAGCTGCTCTGCTTTCTCCTCGTCGATTTTTAATTCTAACTGGGGATAATCAGCTTTAAAGGTGGTAAAGGCCATTGCAATCTCTTTGCGTTTCATCAATTCCCCAATGAAATTATAACCGATACCACTAAACTTATCCAGTTTTCCTCCGGTTTTATCCTGCAAAACAAGATCTAAACCATCCACGTTACTAAAACCCGGAACCGTAGGGAAAGTAAAGACAAAGAAATTGGCCCCTTTCACACTAGCTAGTTTAATTCTGATATCATTCATGATGGCATTGATGTCTTTCAATTTACCACGTTCTTCCGTAGGTTTCAGCAACACAAAGGCCACCCCCGCAGAAGGACTCGTACTCTGGGTCATGATATTAAAACCAGATAGTGCATTCAGTAGGCGACTCGACTCTAAGGGCAACAGAATTTTTTCAGCTTCTTTTAATGCCGCTGTGGTACGCTCCAGTGAAGCTCCTGCAGGCATCGACAGCGCAATCGCGATAAAACCCTGATCCTCTGATGGAATAAATCCAGTTGGTGTTTTCTTCACCATCCATACTGTAGAAAGGGTGATCACCAAAAGTCCAACTAATGCAAGCCACTTAAAGCGAATCAGGAACCGAAGGCCAGCAACATATTTATTAGTCAGGCTGTTAAAGCCAGTGTTGAAACCTAAAAAGAAACGCTCTGTAAAAGTTTTCTTTGCTCCTCCATTTTGAGTAGCATGGTTGTCTTTTAAGAACAATGCACATAAAGCCGGACTTAAGGTCAGTGCATTAACTGCTGAAATTACGATCGCAATGGCCAGTGTAAATGCAAATTGTCTGTAAAATACCCCTGTAGATCCTTCCATAAAACCAACCGGCAAAAATACAGCAGACATCACCAGGGTGATCGAGATAATGGCTCCAGTAATTTCCTGCATCGCGGAAGCCGTTGCTTCTTTTGGAGGTAAATGTTGTTGTTCCATCTTTGCATGGACCGCCTCTACAACCACAATCGCGTCATCCACAACAATACCTATGGCCAATACCAAAGCGAACAAAGTCAGCAAGTTGATGGAGAAGCCAAAAAGTTGCATGAAGAAAAATGTACCAATAATCGCTACCGGCACAGCAATAGCCGGGATCAAAGTAGAACGGAAATCCTGCAGGAAAATAAATACGACAATAAATACCAGAATAAAGGCCTCAATCAAGGTATGTTTTACCTGATCAATAGATTGATCCAAAGATGCTTTAGTACTGTACAATACATCATAATGAACACCTTTAGGAAAATCCCTCTCTGCTTTGGTCATGAATTCCTGAATCTTAATCTGTATCTCATTGGCATTGGAACCTGCCAATTGCAAAACCCCAACTACAAGTCCGGGTTTACCGTTGATACGGGTTAAACTTCCATAAGTATAAGCGCCAAACTCCACTCTGGCAACATCTTTTAACCTTAAAAATGAACCATCCGCATTAGAACGGATCACCATGTTTTCATAATCTTTAGGTTGATTTAGCTTTCCTTTGTATTTGATCACATATTCAAAAGCATTCTTACTGCTTTCTCCAAATTTTCCTGGAGCTGCTTCTACGTTTTTACTCTGAATCGCGGCCATCACTTCATTGGGCATCAGGTTGTAACTGGCCATTTGTGAAGGATTCAACCAAATACGCATAGAGTAATCTTTATTACCACCAAAAACACTGGCAGAGCCTACTCCAGGAATTCTTTTAATCTCTGGGATCAGGTTAATCTGAGCATAATTGGTCAGGAAAATCTGGTCATATTCTGATTCGTTATCAGTGTACATGTCCAAAACCATGATTAAACTGTTCTGTTGTTTTGCGGTAGAGACACCTGCCTGAACTACCTCTGCAGGCAGTTGACTGGTAGCCTGAGCCACCCTGTTCTGTACATTTACTGCGGCCTGATCCGGATCAGTACCTAATTTAAAATAAACCGTAATCACTAAAGATCCATCATTACTGGCAGTAGAACTCATGTAACTCATGCCTTCTACCCCATTAATGGACTCTTCCAATGAGGGCGCTACAGCCCTTAATACGGTTTCCGCATTTGCCCCCGGATACAGGGCCGTTACCTGAACTGCTGGCGGAGCAATATCGGGAAACTGTTGTAATGGTAATTTTGAAAGTCCAAGCAAACCCAGAATCACTAATAAAATAGAGATGACTGTGGCCAGGACCGGTCTTTGTATGAATATCTTAAACATGACTGTTGTTAGTTAGCGGCTATTTTTGATGTTTTTTCATTGGATACTTCCGGCACAATCGCATCTCCGTCTTTAAGAATCTCAAATCCTTTAGAAACGATACGGTCGCCAGATTTCAATCCTTCTTTAATCAGATAGTTGGTACCACTTGTTCCGATCACTTTAATCGGCTGTTTAGAAACCTTATTGTGTTGGTCTACCGTGTAAACAAATACTTTATCCTGAACTTCTACAGTAGCGGATTGCGGAACCAGCATGGCCTGATCATGTTCCAGACTCATCCTTACTTTTCCTGTGTTTCCAGACCTTAATAAGCCCTCTGCATTGGGAAAACTTGCTCTGAGTGTGATTGAACCTGTATTTTTATCAAATTGACCATCGATCATATCAATTTTACCTTGTTGGGCATATACGCTATTATCTGATAAAATCAGAGATACTGGTGCCAGGTTTTTCAATTTTCCAGCTGTAGTTTCTGATGGATACTTCGCTTTGAAATTGATAAAGTCGGCTTCACCTAAGGAAAAATAAACACGGATTTCATGTACATCCGATAAATTGGTGAGTGGCAATGGATCTGCTGCTGAAACTAAGCTTCCTTGTTTTTTAGGTAAACGGCCGATATAACCACTTACCGGAGCTTTAATTAGGGTATAACCCATATTGATTTGTGCGGTCCCTACACTTGCTTTTGCTTGAGCAACATTAGCCAACGCAATCTGATGTGCTGTTTTGGCAGTTTTCAATTGAAAATCAGAAACTACTTTGTTCTGAACCAAAGGAATCAGTTTATCTACTTCCAGTTGGGCATTCAATACCGCTGCTTCTGCGGCACGTTGATTGGCTTTAGCATTATTCAGCTGTTCCAGAAAAGGAAGTGCATTAATTTTAAACAAAGGTTGTCCGGCATGAACAAGTGCACCCTCGTTTACCAAAACCTGTTCCAGTACCCCAGTTACCTGAGGGCGGATCTCCACATCCACAGCACCTTGTAATGAGGCTGGGTATTCCAGAAAAGTGGTTTCCGAAGTTTTGCTGATTGCAACTACGGGTAATGTCGGCGCAGGAGCGGCAATTTCTGTTGCTGGCTCAGCAGCGCATCCGAATAAAAATACGGCTGTAGAAAGTAAAAATATTGATTTCATAAGATAATTTGAAGGTTTAATAAATAAAGGCCGACGAATCATTTCGGACTGTTGTATGAATGAGGGGTAATATTTCATGATCATTTGATTTTAAGTTTAAAAAACAGATATAAGTAATTTAACAGTGTTAAATAGGAAGTACTGAGCGATGGAAATTTCATGTCATTTTATTGATTTTGATGCGTAATAACGGATATAAGTAATTTAACAGCGTTAAATCGTTGTTAAAATTCAACACTTTCCCTATAATGCTCCCTTACAGGTGCAAATAACGGGCATAAGTGATTTAACAGTGTTAAGTAGTCTTGGATAAAAAAACGGATTTCATTTATCCGTCTGTTATCTTCTTGAGTTTTTGTTTTCTGCCAGTATAGGATCTATTTCTAGATGAGCATACCAACAAAGTATATTTATTTTATTTCTTTTGTCAAATGTCTAGACAGAATTCTGTTCAGTTTTAATCAAATTTATTTGCATAATACTGATGATTAATCATTAATGTATTTTATTATCCCTTTGAGTGCATCTCTTAGAATATGTTGATTCGTTGTATTATCAGTTCCTTTACGGACAAAATTGATGGAAATCAAACCATGAACAACAGACCAGAAAGTAAAGTACTTTCTGCAAACCAGGTCGTCATTGATCGGATTAGCAGTCATCAGGTCTTTTATCGTGTCACATATGATGTTGGTTGTCGCCTCAGATTCAGGAAAAGCCTTTATCACTTCACAACAACTCATATCCACCCCATACATCAATTGATAAAGTTCTTTATATTTAAAGGCAAAGTTCCAATAAGCCATCCACATTCCCTCCAGTTGATCCTGTGGTAATTCATGTTGTATTTTAGCCGCTTTCAATTCCTGAAATAGGATGATGTATCCTTTTCTGGTTAATTCCAGTAAGATCCCTTCCTTATTTGCAAAATATTCATAAATAATGGGTGCAGTATATTCAATCTTATCGGCAATCTTTCTCATGCTGAGTGACTGCCAACCATCTTCTTTCACGATTTCCAGGGCAGCATCCAATATATTGAGTCTAGTCTCCTCTTTTAATCGTTGTATGCGTTCTTTACTGCCCATGTTTTAGAAAATATAACAGTGTAAATAATTTAACACTGTTAAGCAAATGTATAGAGTTGTTCTGATAAAATCCATCATTAATTTGTCAAATACAAAAAAACAGGCTTTAATAAGTATTAAAGCCTGTTTTTTTGTATTCAATTTTGAGAAAGAGTGCTCATCTGCTGATAAAATTGTCCCCCTTATGTTTTAAGATAATCTTTAGCCGGATCAAATTTACCGGATCAATTGTATAAAAGCATTGAGGTTTTTATTTTCGAATTTCAGTATTCCGGATACCCTACCAGTTCTTTCATCTATTTTAGCTGCAGTAATTTTCAAATGAGAAAAGGGTTTTATCCAGGTGTTTAATAATGGAAATAACTGTTGGGCTTTAATTCCCTTTAAATCAGCAGTCAAAGAAAAAAAATCGGCATGCTCCGCCTTCGGAGCCGAAGAACCTGATTTTGGTTTCTCTAAAGTGATGACATCATCCTCCAGTGTGCTCAATTGCCAAATAAGGCCATTATTCTGACTAAATACCTGATATAAGGGAAAAACTTCCTTATTCAACCGATGACCTTGAAGCAGGACTTGTTTTGCCTTTAAATACTCCATTAAAGTCTTCGTTTGAGCTGCAACACTAATCCTGAAATGTGGTACGGTTACTTTTTTCAATTGTACTGTAGCGACCTTTTCAAAGTCGTCATTATATTCATAGGCAACTAATGAATCCATTTGTGTAATTCCTGGGCCCATTTCCAGCGCTGCAAAACCATGGTATGATTTCAGCAAGCTATCTGGCTGAATTGTTATTCCCTTCAGGGTTTGTTCCTTAAACCTACCTGACCACTTAAATGTACCGCTTTCTGCTTTCCCAGACTTACTGGCTTGATCGCTTAAACCAGCATTTACCCAGGCTTTTATTAATGCACGATCCGAGAATTTAACCAATGATTGTGGTTGAGCAGGAATTTTCAAACCGGCAATGGGAAAGTTTCCCTGCATTTCGGCGCGGCCGTCTTTGAAGTCCAGCCGACCAGAAAAACCATCGGCTATCCAGCTCAAATGACCTTCTGCCTTTTTCACTGCAATCATCAGGGGATCGGAGGATTCCATTCTATTTTTCTGATCCAGAATGTCATTCAACTCTTTCATTACATTTTCTTTTTTAAGAGAAAAAGCAATGGCAATAGCCTTCTCATTATAAAGTACTGTGAGTTTACGATCCGCAGAAATACCCAAAATTCTTCCCTTATCAGTACTGCTTGCTGTTACTTCTTCTGAAAACTTTGTAAAATCAGTTATTTTCAAAGCCCTCTTCAAATAAGCATTTAATCCTGTGCTGTCAGATAAGGTCATACATGAGAAAACAGTTCCAGGCTCATTTGTTTTCAATGAGTAGGCAAATAAATTCGCAGGTAAAGAGAAATCGGGTCTTTCCCCTCCTTGTCCTTTACTTTTCATATAGTAACCAGGATTGCTGATGAAGTCCGCGGCCATGGTTTTCATTAAAGCATCCACATTCAATTTATAAACCACCTGGGCATTTTTAGCAATCTGTCCTTCATAAGAACGGGAATCTCTAAATTGCAAATACCCATAAACAGAAATCAGCAGCAATAAAATTATTGCTGCTGATATTTTTAATGTCAATTTCATCCGGATATGGTTACTTTTGAAGGTCCTCAGTTAAAGAAAAGAGGTATTTCAAAGCATTTTTCTGCTGAGCTGGAATATCCATGCTGATTTCTGCAGAAACAGTGTTGCTGTTCATAGGGAAAGATCTGATGTAAATATCTCCTAATGAATTTAAAGTTTTATTGACCTTTTCAACTCCATTGCCTAATTCTTCTGCAGGTATTTTCCCTGCCAGTTTTTTAGGGCTGAAATAGGCTGCATAATTATTACCTAACAATGCTTTTTTATGCTTTGAACTTAGCTTTGAAGCAAACGTATTGGTCAATATTTCCGAAATCGCACGCTCATCAGTACTTAGGAAAATCACACCATCCTTGATACTGAAATAGAGGGCCATCGGACTTTTAGGAATGGTAATCTCATACAAATTGCTTTTATAACTATTATTCAGAAATTCCTTTTTTACACCATAAGCAATCAATTTGTCGATCAAACGAGTATCCTCCGTAGAAATCATCATTAAGAAATCTGGCAAAGTCTCCTTCTTGGTTTTCATCACTTCGGTGGTTTCGAAATTTTCCTCATTATAGTCGTACGACTTATAAGAAGTTTCTTTTTGCACCAATCCGTTGAAAATGAACATTCCATCTCCTTTGATCACTTTTCCAATTGCTTCTTCATCCAATAATAAAGAGAACAAATCTGTAGCCATCCCTACTTCCTCTGCATACACAGAGCCATAGATTTTAGAAACCAATTTTGGGTATTCCTGTAAATAGGCTTTGGTATCCATCGCATAGGCCATATAACCGATCATTTGATCTTCATGGATATATTTCAGAAATTTTTTATTCAACTTTCTTTTGTGGACTTTTCTCAAAACACTGCCCATATCATCGCTGAAAGTCATTGAAGAACTCATCCTGATCGCTTTATCTTCAAGGAATAACTTCGCATTGGCAGTACCATAGCCACCCATAAAGTTGATTCCTTTAAAATTTTCCAACGGCAAATAGGCATTACTTAACTTTTCGACCCCGGAAATCCAGATCGTTGCTTCTGCCTTCTGATCGATACTTTTAGCAAAATCTGCATTGCTTAAAATGGAACTTTGATGCTTTCCTGCAAAAAAATCTTCAGACATTTTCGCGGTCCATCCAGCCAGTATGCTTTTTTTCAATTTTAAGTCTGTAAAATAAGGATTGACTGTATCTTCAAGAGCATATGCTGCATCTACGGTCTCTGGCATTGCTGCCTCATCCGCCATACGCTCTCCGCCCTCAGTAGAAGACCTGATTAACTCTTCTTCCTCCGCTGTTAGCACTATGGCTTCCTTAGGAGCTGAGTTCTTTTTTAGCGGCTTCTTCTTATAGTTTTTTGCGCTTGTTTTCTTCCCTTTTGACCTGTTATTTTTGGACCTGTTTTTTAAACCTGTGGTAGATTTCTTCTTTGCAGGTGGTTGAACGGCAATTGTTTCCTGTTCTACAACCTCTGCTGCTTCGGCAACAGCCACGGCGACTGCTGCTGAATCTGTAACAGCCTCTTCAGCTGAATTTTCAGGAGCTGTTATACTGATCTCATCAGGCTTCGATAAACCAAATCGTTCCCTGTTCTCCGGAAGCTTGAAATATGCGCTCTTTTCGATTGGCATCACGGTCAACAACATTTCTCCGTTCCAATGAACCATTTCTGTTGAGTCTGCATTAAAATATGACCTAACCTGGTCTTTTAATGTAAATTTCTTACCACGTTTTGTAAAAAACTGATCTAGTTTGGTTGCATCTTTAATAGGAAACAACAAACAGTTGTAACTTACACTATCAGTACTTTGGTTGTAATAATAAAAATCCGAAGACAGGTTAAAACCAAAATCTTCCATACCAGTGATACCGCTTTTTTCGTCTTTAGCCAGATATTCCAATAGCTTTTTACCAAGAAAGGTTTGGTTGAACTCAGTAACCGACATCAACTCGGTAAGGTTCCCTCCTTTAATCGTTGCAACAGCGAGCGCATCAGCAGGTATTTTACGAGCTAAATCCTGGCCATTTACTGCAAGGGTACTGAATAAGAAAGAGCCAGCAATTGCAGATTTAAAATAATAATTCATGTTTGTATAGGTGTTTTAAAATAGATAGTAGAGGTAAAATGACGTTATTTCGCTAGTATAATTTGATTAGCAATATTGGTTTTTCCATTAATCAAGCCCATGATCCCAGTATTCATCATCACTGCTTTCCTGGTTTTTGAGACTTTAGACAATGGATTCAAACTGCTGGCTACTGGTTTTTCAAAGCGATAAATACTGGTGTAACTGGCATCCTTGAACACATTTTTGACCTCTGGTTTCAGCTTATTATATTCGATTAAAGCCCCCTTAGTATGGGTATAACGACGATAAAAAATTCCACTTTCCGGATTGAAACTATAGGAAGAATTATTAATCGCTTTAATTTTCATCTTTTTCAATACGTTCTGATTCACATTATTGATGTTGGAGATATTTTTAAAAGCGAAACTGACAGTCGCAATATAGTTATCAAAATCAAGGGTTTTCTTTACATTGCTGATTCCTGGAGAACTTTTAAGATAAGCCACTGCTTCTTCCATTTCTTTTTGAATGGTCTGTTTACTTGGAACCTTATAGCCATTCACACTATCCAGTAGCATCAATGAGGCGACTTTAGTTTTACTGGCACTCAAATTCACTGTTAAATTAACGGTGCCTGAGCCATTGTTAGCTACATTGATTTCTTCTATAATCTGAAAACAGGAGGAAAAAACACATAAAATCAGTATTAATAAAAAGTATCTTGCCTTTCTCTTTAACATATCCCCTGCAACCATAATTAAATATATAATTTCCCAAAGATATAATTTACGCTGAATAAATTTGAGAGATTGAACAAGAATGAGAAGAGGAAATATAAAGGTTGTTCCTTATCTAAAAGACTTGACTACTTCATTTAACAAGTATTCCTTTGGGTCTGAGGCATATTCCCAAAACATCACCCCTGCCATTTGATGTTCTTTCACATAATTGCATTTTTCAGTCACTGACCATTCGTCATCATAAGTAATCAGGGTCTGCGTATTCGCATTAAAAAGGTAAGAAGCTCTGGCATCCTTATCTTTATAGGCTACAAAGCCCTTATTATTGATCAGGCTATCTTTTATCCTGGTAAAACCACTACCAAACTCTCCTTTAATATAGTTCGCTCCAAGACCTGTTGCTGTTCCTGATTCCACTTTACTATTTCTACCATAGAATGCCAGTCCCATCACTAATTTAGAAACTGGAACACCAGCATCAATATAGGCCTGTACAGCGATATCTGCCGAATTCGCTCCGGGATAAAGCTTAGAAGCATATAAATTGGTATGATGTCCTGCTACTTTACCGGAATAATAATCATAAGTCATCAGGTTAACATAGTCCAGGTATTTTGCAGCTTTATCCATTTCAGTATGTAGCAGAAAATCGGAAAAACCACCCACCGCAGTAGTCAACAGTTTCTTTTGAGCAGTCTCTTTTTCCAGGACATCAAGGTCTTTTCTAATTGCTTCAAACATCAAGGTAAAATTGCGCTTGTCTTCCGGCCGGTAAATATTCCCAACTTCTCCAGGTCTCCCAGGATATTCCCAATCAATATCTACCCCATCCAGTTTATATTTTCTAATGATATCAACAGCACTTGCTGCAAAAGCAGCCCTTGAAGTATCGGTTAAAACAGCATCTGAAAAATTTTTGCTCCATGCCCAACCCCCAATAGAAATCAAAATCTTAAGTGCAGGGTTTTTCTTTTTCAGCAACAATAGTTTCCGGAAATTTACCGTATCTGTTTTTTCATTGGTTAGAAAAGCGCGGTTTCCCTGAACATCTACAAAGGCATAATTGATATGTGTTAGCTTCTCTGGAGATATCAGATCCATATTCACTAATCCCCTAAAACCACCTACATAACCAATCACCACCTTTTTCCCCAGTCGCTCCTTTGAAGCTCGCTGCTCGTTATCATTTTTCATTGAACCAAATAACAAAACCAGCAATAGTAAACCGAGCGTTCTTTTCATGAGGAATATTTTAAGTGTTTATTCCCTTAAAGATATTAAAGATCAATCAAAAATAAAATTGAAAGAATTGCCTTTAAAAGGCATCCATATTTCCCGCTAAATGAAAAAAGATTCCCTTATTTCCTCTAATAATTGCATTTTAGGCCGTAAATATAAAACTGGTATGAACAACAATATCACATTGAGGGATATTGCAAAGGCACTCAACTTGTCTACTTCTACGATTTCCAAAGCCTTAAATGACAGCTATGAAATTGGAGAAGAAACAAAAAAGAAAGTGATTGCTTATGCAAGGGAACATCATTATGTTCCGAATCGGATGGCTAAGGGACTAAAACAAGGCAGAAGTCAATCGATAGGTGTTGTCGTATGTTCATTGGATAATAACTTTGTCGCGCAAATGCTCGATGGAATCGACAAAATCAGTACGGATAAGTCCTACCAGATCATCATCATGCAAAGTAAAGAATCGCAAAAGCAGGAAATCGCCTGTATAGATTTGCTTTACGCTGGAGGAATAGATGGCCTGCTCATTTCCCCTGCTTGTGAAACGACTGATTTTAGTTACCTTAAGAATTTACAGGAATCTGGTTTACCTATGGTTTTATTCGATAGACTTACGGATCAGATAGATACCCATAAAGTTGGTGCTGATAACTTTAAAGGAGCTTATGATGCCACATTGCACCTGATTAACAATGGCTTCAGGCGAATCGCCCACCTCAATACCAATACAAAACTCAGCATTTCTATTGATAGATTAAATGGCTATAAACAAGCACTTTCAGATCGGAATATTGAGTTCAAGCCAGCTTACCTTCGCTCTTGTGATTATACCGATACCCATAAATTAAATGAGGATCTGGAAGAAGCAATAAAGTATTACATGGCATTACCAGAGCCACCAGATGCCATATTTACGGCTACTGATCAAATCACTACCAGGTGTTTATCTTTATTAAATAAACTAGGCTATAAAATCCCTGAAGACCTGGCGCTCATTGGCTTCACCAATACGGAACTGGCAGATGCGATGAAACCCGCCTTGAGTACCATTCATCAGCCGGCTTTTGAAATCGGGCAACTTGCAGCAGAAAAACTGATCTCCTTAATAGAGCAAAAACATAGAGAAGTTGATTTTGAAACCATTAAGCTGGACACCGAAATTATGTTTCGGGATTCCACACAAATGGTCCAAAGCCATACTTAGCCTGCTTCAAACAAAATTGGTTCGATCCGGTCCAGTTAAATGGACCAGATCGAACCAGACTATAAAAATTTCATTTTGAATAACTAATAATTTCCGCTGATCCCCAATTCTAATCCGCGAAGTTCAGCGAGTCCTCGTAATCGGCCGATCGCAGAATAGCCCGGATTGGTCTGCTTGTTGAGATCATCCAGCATCTGGTGCCCGTGATCAGGTCGAAAAGGAATCGGCAATGCTCTGGAAGTATTCTCCGCAACAATCGCCTTCATCACTTCATACATATTTACATCACCCCCAAGGTGATCAGCCTCGTAAAAATTACCTTCTTCATCTTTGGTTACATTTCGAAGGTGCAGGAAATACACCCTTGATTTCACTGCTTCAAAGATCTCCGGAAGGTTATTCGTTAGGCCTGCTCCTAAAGAGCCTGTGCAAAAACAGATGCCATTGAAATCCAGATTTACACTATTAATGATATGAAGTAAATCTTCCCTGGTACTCGCAATTCTTGGCAAACCCAAAATCGGATATGGTGGATCATCCGGATGAATCGTCATTTTTATCCCTTCGGATTCACAAACTGTTGAAATTCCGTTCAGAAACCAGATTAAATTTTCTTTCAAACCTGCAGTTCCAATCACCTTATATTCATCAATGCTGTTGCGCAGTGCGTCCAGCTCAATCTCTTTCTCATTAGGAATTCCCATCAAGACATTGATTCTCAACAACTCCAGCTCGGAATCCGTCATTTCTGAATGCCTCAATTTTGCTTTTTCTCTGATGTTTTCCGGGTAATCTGCTGCAGCGTCTTCTCTTTTCAGGATGAACAGATCAAATACCGCCAAATCAGTCCAGTTAAAATACAGTGCTTTAGAACCATCTGTCATGGTCAGGTCTAACTGGGTACGTGTCCAGTCCAATACCGGCATAAAATTATAACACACGGTTTTAATTCCACAAGCAGCCAGGTTTTTTAAACTCTGGTTATAATTGGCAAGATATACTTCAGCATCTTTACGCCTGGTTTTGATGGCCTCATGAACCGGTACACTCTCTACTACTGCCCAATGTAAGCCCGAAGCCTCAATAATTGACTTTCTTTCCAGGATATCAGCAATTGGCCAGACTTCCCCATGAGGGATATGATGTAAAGCGGTTACAATTCCTGTCGCTCCTGCCTGTTTCACGTCAGCTAAACTTACAGGGTCTGATGGCCCATACCAGCGCCATGTTTGTAATAATTTATGGTTCTTTTTATTCATAGTTCTATACGCCGCTATAGGCATTAAATCCACCATCTACTAATATCGTTTCTCCATTTACAAAAGCAGAAGCGTCGCTAAGTAAATAGATCAATGTTCCATTCAATTCTTCCGGATTACCTAATCTACCAAAAGGAGTATGATTTACAAAACGTTGGGCACGATCTGTAAAAGAGCCATCTGGATTGGTCAGTAGGGAACGGTTTTGTTCCGTTAAAAATACGCCCGGAGCTAAGGCATTCACCCGGACACGGTCGCCGTAACGTTGCGCCAGTTCTACCGCCATCCATTTCGTATACCCTTCTATTGCATTTTTACCCAAAGTATAACCTAGAACCCTGGTTAAAGGACGTTGGGCTGCTAAAGAAGAAATATTGACAATAGAACCCTTTCCTTTTTCTGCGATTACCCTTCCAAATACATGTGTAGGCAGTACTGTTCCAAAGAGGTTCAATTCTACCGCTTTCTGGGTATCGGCGATATTTGTATCAAATATATTTTGATCCGGACCGATCGTTGCGCCTGGAATATTACCTCCGGCAGCATTAACAAGACCGTCAATGGTTCCCCATGCATTTAAAATTTGGGTTCTTGCTGCGATCAATGCTTCTTCATCCAGGACGTCGGTAATGACTGCCATAGCTTCTCCGCCATTGATGGTGATCGCCTTAACACGTTCATTCGCTTTCTCTTCATTTCTGCCTAAAATGGCAACTTTTGCTCCGGCAGCAGCTACAGCCAATGCAAATGACTCGCCTAAAACACCGGTTGCACCGGTAATTACAATTACCTTGTTTTCTAATGAAAACAGATCTTTGCCCTTCATACTTTATGATTATATAGGTTAAATACTAGAATCAATGTTAAGGAAATTAAACATTGAATACCCTTGAATACCCTGAAATATTTACGATAACGATTGCGTTTTAGAGGATCAGATTGGAATCCGGAGATCTCCGCGTTACTTTAGAAAATAAATTTAAAAATGAATCAGGAAAATGTGAAAATCAGCCTCATAAGTATAGCTCATCGTAAATCCATAGTGGTTACAAATCTGTCGGGAAATGGCCAATCCTAATCCCATCCCTTCAGATGCTGCGGTTTTATTAAAACGCTCAAAAGTCCTTCCCCCATCCAAAGGCAAATTGGCTCCCGTATTTCTAAAAATCAACTGATGATCAGTCAACTGAATCTCCAGCCGACCAGGTTTAATGTTATGGCGAATCGCATTACTGATGAGATTATTGAGTAAAATATCAGCCAAATACTTGCTCATGGATACTTCTTTATCCTCCAATATTGTCTTAACCGAAATTTCAGCAGATTGCAGTAACTCCTGAAATTGTCTTAGCTTCTGTTCGATCAATGGTTTAAGCGCTATGAGCTCTTCGTTCTTGATCATATTGTTTTCAATTTTTGCCAATAATAACAAAGATTGATTGAGGCGGGTTAGTCGGCCTACTGCGAGATAAATATCTTCGATCAATTCACCCTGATGATCAGTAAAGCCTTCCGTTTGCAATAAAGTATCCAGTTTCGAATTGATCACTGCTAGTGGCGTCATCATCTCATGTGCAGCATTATCTGTAAAAGATTTCAATTCTTTATAATCCTCTTTAACCCGCTGAGACATTAATAATACCGCCTGATTCAATTCCACAAATTCATCGATCTTACTATGCTCCACTTTAACCTCATTTTTACCCGTCAGATTAAACGCTTTCATTTGATCCAGAATATGGTAAAATGGTTGCCATAAGCTTTTTAATAAAAACCTGTTGACGATAAAAAGTGTGAGTAACAACAGGATAATGATCAACAAACTGATGATAAAAATGATGCGCACCAGACCTTCCGCCTCCAATCTGGATTTGGCGACGGTCACTTCAAATACCTCATTTTTTACGGTCATAAAGGTGGTCAGGCTCCTTCCCGGTTCCTTTTCATGTTCTTTTTCATTCAGATAAATGGTATTATTATAACTTCTACCTGCAGTGTCGGAAGGACTTACCTTCCTATAACTTACCTTCTGGTCATGAAAATCACCAGGCAAAGGGAGTTTATGATACTTTTCTACATAGGCACGGATTTCTTCCTCTTCAATCCGAAGGTCACGGTCCAGTTTCTCCGTCAAAATAAAGTGAATGACCACATAATAAATCACTCCGGTGGATAACAATACCAGAAGAGATACCAATATATTGACGCGATTATATTTGCTGGAAAGTTTCATGATTGTCCGATCTTATGATATGTTCTCAAACTTATAACCTACACCATACATTGATTTAATGTAATCCTTACTACCAGCTTCGATTAATTTTTTCCTTAAATTCTTAATGTGTGTGTATATAAAGTCGAAATCATCCGATAAATCCATCTCATCCCCCCATAAATGCTCTGCGATTGCACTCTTTGTGACCACTTTCCGTTGATTGGCCGTAAAATAGATCAATAAATCAAATTCTTTTTTAGTCAGATTCAACAACTTGTCCAGAACCGTCACTTTCATCGCAAGCGTATCAATACTGATTTCATTAAATACAATCGTATTATTTCCATCAAAACTCTTCCTCCGGACAATCGCAGTTACCCTGGCCTGCAATTCAGAAAGATGGAAAGGTTTCACCAGATAATCATCAGCACCCAGATTTAATCCGTCTACTTTATCATCAAGCGAATGCCTTGCGGAAATGATCAATACCCCATCCTTCTTATTCCTTTTCTTTAAAGCACGCAAAATTTCCATGCCCTCTCCACCAGGTAAGGTCAGGTCTAGTAAAATGCAATCATATTGATAAAGGCTGATCTTTTCCATTGCGGATTGAAAATCAGCAGCCAATTCACAGATGTTTCCTTCCGCACTAAAATAAGTTTGGATACTCTCCCGAAGCGACTGCTCATCTTCAATTAATAGTAATTTCATTAAATATGGTAGTTTAGATGCCTTTTAAGTTAATCATTATTTATTGATGAAGACCACCGTTCTTAAAAAGATCATAAGCAGTCTGGTAATTTGCAATAGCTTCATTGATTACCTTCCCCGAGAATTTCCGGGGAATCTGTTCGTTTTTCGTCTGGTTGTAAATGTAAGTCTCCACTTTTTGCTGAGGACTCAATACCACCAAACTATCTCTTTTTAAATACGCCAGCTTTTGATAAGTTCCCAGAAAAGCTCTTGGAACGTAGGTTGTTGACAAAACATCTTTACCAAATAAATTACTTTCATAACTCCATCCGAATAATTGAAATAAAGTTGGGTAAAGATCAATTTGGGAACACAATGGTGTGATTTCGTTCTTCCTGTTTTCTGAAGAATGATTCAAAGCCGGAAGCTGCGCAACCTGGTGCAAAGCTTGTTCAGGCAAATTCAATACCATACAAGGAATATGATATTTACTGATATCTATTTCATTCTTACCAGCGCTACTGGCACAATGATCTGCCACGATAATCACCACCGTATTTTTAAACCATGGTTTCAGAGCGGCTTCCTTTAAAAATTTACCAATTGCGTAATCTGTATACCTGAGCGCTCCGTTTCTACCAGTTCCGGAAGGGATGTCAATTTCCCCGGAAGGATAGGTAAATGGGCGGTGATTTGAGGTGGTCATGACAAAGCTGTAAAATGGTTTACCCGCTTTAAACTGTTGGTCAGAACCTCTGATCAGCGCAGCGTATAAATCCTCATCACTGATTCCCCATGCATTTTCAAAATGAACCTGATCGTCCGAAATGATCGTTCGCCTGCTCAGATAATGATCCCCAGCCATGACCTTTCTTCCACGATCAATGATGTCATAACCGTTGCTTCCAAAATACTGATTCATATTGTCAAAATAACCATCCCCACCGTAATAAAAACTACGTTGATACCCTGCTTTGGCAAAAATATTTCCAATAGTAGTCAGGCTATCATTACCGGGGCGTCTAACAATGCTACTTCCTGGTGTAGGTGGAATAGCCAGAGAAAGCGCCTCCATTCCTCTTACTGTTCTTGTTCCGGTAGCATACATATTGGTAAACAACACATTTGCACTGGCTAAAGAATCCAACACAGGTGTTAAGCCTTCTTTGTTTCCAAAATGTGCCATAAAATCTGCACTTAGACTTTCCACTGTAATCATAATAACGTTTGGTGTATAAGCAGATCCGGTCCCGCTGATCATTCTTTTAATTCCCGAATCCGCCTGTAGATAATGGCTATTATTTTCCTGAAGGACAGACCTGATCACACGATTCGCTTCCCGCTTATCCAGCATTTTATAGAAATGATTATAGTTCAGTTCATTGTTTTTAAAAGCGGAAAAAATAGCATATATCCCTGCTTTAGCGAGCTCATTATGGTAACGGTTCGAGCCTTCCTCTGCCCAGGAATTCGGCACAAAAAATCCATAAAACAGACAAATCAGCAAGATCATTCCAGACACCAATCCCCTTTTCTTAAAAGGCATATTCGACTGAAAATATCGGGTAAATGCATTGATTTTTACAAAGCCGAACAATACCAAAAGACTGATCAACAGCACTGCACCAATTAACAATGGCAAAGGGTAAGATTCATTAATATTATGAATCACTTCATAGGTATATACCAGATAATCTACAGCAATGAAATTAAATCTACTCTCAAATTCCTGCCAAAAAGTTAGTTCTGCAAAAAATGAAAACATGGCAATGACGATCATCAGCAATAAAACCGAATAGCTGAGCACAATATTAAAAGTAGACCTGATGAATCTTTGAGGCAGAAAACACAAATAAATGGCATATGGCAAAACCAGAAACATCGCCACACCAAAATCGTAAACGAATCCTTGAAAGAAAATACGAAGGATGGAAAAGAAAGAAAACCCGGTTTTTTCCAATGTAGCAACCATTAACCCAAGACGAATCAGGAACGACCCGGCAATAAAGGTTGCTACATAAGAAATGAGTACAGTGTACCTGGATTTCAACAGAAAAGAAAAGCTCATATAACTATAATATTATAGTCAAATGTAAGCGACTATTCTGTAGGAAAACTGAAGATAAACCAGGAAGTATCAGTGTCTAAAAAAGCTGATTATTTTTGAAAAATATTGGAAAAAACCAAGCCTATCTTCAAAAAATGAGGACTTTTAAAACACTGATACTTACAAAGTTAGAGAATACTAAGCGTTTTTATTACGCTGATCTTCTTTATCATATAAATCAATCAGTTTACTTTGCAAACGAATCACAGAACTTTCCAATTGACTGATTTTTTCTTTCAATTGTTCGATGATCTGGATGTGTTCGCTTACGCCTTCTTCCCCAACATCTAGAAACTCTCTTAAGCTCAATCCGTGTACTTCAGCGATCTGATTGATACGACTAAAATTTGGATCAGTAATACTAGTTTCCAGTTTTGAGTATGCTGGAATTGAGATATCCAACAAATCGGCCATCGCTTTTTGGTTGACCCCTTTTTTTTGACGTAAAATTCTAAATTTCTCCCCTAATGTTTTCATAATGAATATTATTATTGTTTAATAACCCCTAATTGAAATAAATTTAAGAAATATTAAATATAATATTATCATATTATTACAAAATTTTGAAATAAATAATCTGGAGGGCTTTTTTAAACTAAAGATTTTAGCAAAAAAACGAGCTAAAAGCAGTTGAATTTCTTGTGTTTTTTTAGGCCCAAAAAGGCAAAAAAACACAAGAAAAACGCCCGATTTTAATCAGACAAATCGCTGCATAATAGGTAGATAGCGACTTTTACTTTTTAGACTGTCTAAAAATAAAAGCTGCCAGCATTAAAGCTACCGCCAGGCCTGAAAGGCCCGGAAAAAGAATAAATAAATAAAATACTCCAGCAACGACAGCCAAAGCCACAATAAATAAAAGTCCTTGTAAAAAGGACTCCATTTTAAAAGCTGCGATCAAAGCGAACAATAAAAAGGTTAAGGCAAGAATCTGTAAAAACATATGCAAAGATGCGTATCCAATGTTAAGTTAACGTTAAGAAAATCGTTTTCTTCCCATTTTTTTGTCAAAATAAAAGGAGCAAATGCAAAAAACACTTGCTCCTTTTATGAAAATATACTTATTCAACTTTTAGCAATTGTCTGGAATTTTGAGACTAAATTAATTCAATTCAAAAATCATCAGAAAAGCAGGCTAAAAATCAATATGATTAATAATCGTCGTTTAATGCGAAAATCGGTTTTCTAGTCATCCAGTTGCCGCTTGTAAAATCAGGGAAGTCAACTGTTTCATTTCCTAATTCAATAGACTGCTCACTTAATGGTGTAATTGCACTCCATGCAGCTGCATCATAAACATCCATTGGAGTCGGCTCATTTCTTTTTGCTGCTTCAATGAACGCATGAATTACGAAGAAATCCATTCCACCGTGTCCTGCACCTTCTGCATCATTACCATATTTTTTCCAAAGTGGGTGATCGTATTTTTCTAACCACTCTTTAGCTGGATCCCATTGGTGAGATTTGCTTACTCCTTCTACATAAATGCTCTTATTGATGTCCATCCAAAGACCTTTAGTTCCCTGAACTCTGAAACCAATAGAATATGGTCTAGGAAGGTTAGTATCATGTTGTAAGATAATGGTCTCGCCATTTGCACAGTCGATCGTTGTCGTTACAATATCTCCCAAACGGAAGTTTACTTTTGCATTTGGATGGTTCTCGCCACCTTTCTCTACAATATAGTTATGCAAACCTCTTGCTTTAGTAGCAAAAGAGTTCAATTTTAAGAATTTATTACCTCTGTTGATGTTGATACAATGTGCAACCGGACCAATACCATGAGTTGGGTATAAATCACCATTACGGTGTACAGAGTGATTGGTTCTCCATTTTGCTTCTGAGAAACCTTTCTCATTAAATTCTACACCACCACCATAAGGTTTTTTACCATCATTGAATTTAACCTCTCTAAGGTCATGTTGGTATCCACCTTGTAAGTGCATAATTTCACCAAATACACCTTGACGTACCATATTCAATGCCGCTAAAACATCTCTTCTGTAACAAACGTTCTCGAGCATCATGACATGAGCATCATGTTTTTCCGCTGCTTGTACCACATCCCAGTGATCCTGAAGGGTCACGCCTAACATCACTTCAGTCGCGATATATTTAAGACCAGCTTCCATAGATTTAATGATCATTGGCTTGTGCAATTCCCATGGTGTAGAAATTACGATCGCTTTTAATCCTTTTGTTTCCAAAAGTTTTTTCCAGGCATTTTCATCACCTGTGTAAATCTTTGGCATAGGTTTTCCAGATTTAGCAATCATTGCTTTTGCAGAATTCAACATCACATCGTCTACATCACAAATCGCTACCAAATCCACATCATTTCTCTTCAATAAAAGATCAAGATGATTTTGGCCTCTCATTCCCACTCCGATCATTGCTACCTTAATCTTTTCACCCTTAGTGCTCGCAAAAATAGATTGCTCAGGTAAAACCGTTATAGCTGCGGCAGTGATGCCGCTATTTCTAACAAATTGTCTTCTATTCATAATATTCAGTTCATTATATATGTTCGGTTCAAAAGTATCGCTTTTATGGCATACCATCCACGATTTTTCGATTACAAGGTATAGACTATATCCAAAACTGATGCAGATTGACCTTCAAAAAATACACGCAAACGTTTGATATTCCAATTATCTATCCGATAAACAAGAGAATTCAATAAAAAACATCGACTCTGCCCAATTTGTAACAATTTCATGATCATTTGCACATACAATTCTGACATAATTCAACGAAACATGGCTATTTCAGGTTATAAAACAGGATTTACACAAAAAAAATCTCTTCCAAAACCAGAATTAAGGCTAGTATTTCCAAACAAACGTTTGCGCACATTTTAGACCTAAGCATCAAACAATTGGGTTTTAGGAGAATTGTTTTTTAAAAATAATTGAAGGTTATTGAAACTTTATGCCAATATTTGAACATCATGTCTGATAAACCAACCACGATAAAAGAAATAGCCAAAATACTTAAGATTTCGGTTTCCACCGTTTCAAGGGCTTTAAATGACCATTCCAGTATCGGTTTAACAACAAAGATGAGGGTCAAAAAGCTGGCTGCAGAGCTAAATTATGAACCAAATCAGAAAGCAATCCAGTTTTTACAAGGGAAGTCCCATATTATAGGGGTGATTTTACCGGAATTGTCTGAATCTTTTTTCTCCACTGCCATTAGTGGCATTGAAGATGTTGCCTATAAAAGAAACTATACTGTACTACTCGCGCAATCGCATGATGATGCGGATCGCGAGAAACTATTGGTAGAAAAAATGAAAACCCAACGTGTTGATGGACTACTGGTCTCCGTTTCCAAAACCACCAGTACCTATGAACATTTTGAGATTTTCAAAAAACTGAATATTCCGGTCGTATTCTTTGACCGCATACCTCCTATTAAAGACATCCACTATGTGGCCTCTAACCTGGAGAATGGAACCTATGAAGCTGTCAATTTCTTATTAAAGAAAGGACACCGCACTATAGGCATGATCAACGGCCCTACCACACTGGTAGCCAGTCATGAGCGAAAAGAAGGTTACATTAAAGCAATGATTTCTAACCGTCTGAAATTTGACCCTTCTCTGATTGTCAGCTGCGACCTTTCCGAAAGCGGTACTATTGAGGTGATGAATACCATGCTTAACCATAGACGTAAACCAACAGCAATCGTTACTTTTAATGATTATGTTGCTTTATTTGCGATGAGATACACACGTTCCTTGGAGCTGGAAGGAATTGATTTTGTCAGCTATGCCAATCTTCCCATCATCAATTATATGGATTACACGCCAATAGCCTCTGTAGAGCAATTCCCATACAAGCAAGGAAAGAAAGCCGCTGATATTTTAATTGACCTGATCAACAGGCCTAAGAATGAAACCGGAACGGAACAGGCTTATTTTAACGTAGTTGTAGATTCGGAGCTAATTATTTCTAATATTAAGTAATTTTGCGCAAACGTTTGCTCAATGGTTTTAATCATATAAATAATTACGTTTGAATTTGTAACCAATCTTGAAAAGACGCATGTTCGAAAATATCTTACCATTGTATGGCCTGAATTCTGATAACACGACTGTTAACCTATTTGGCGATGGCCTGATAAACCATACATGGAAAGTAACTGCCAATGAGCAAAGCTATATCCTGCAAAAGGTAAATACTGATGTATTTAAAGAGCCTTCAAATATTGATAAAAACCTTAACCTGTTAAAGGACTTTTTAAACAAAAAAGACCCGGAATACCTATTTGTATCTCCGATTAAGGCGTTATCAGGCGAATCACTTTTAAATACCCCATCCGGATATTTCCGTATGACCCCATTCGTAGAAGGCTCAATTTCTCTGAATGCACTGACAAAAAGAGAAGAAGCCTATGAAGCAGCTAAACAGTTTGGAAAATTCTCAGGGTTATTGTCAGATTTTGACGCTTCAACCTTAAATACCACCATTCCTGATTTCCATAACCTAAGTTTAAGGTATGAGCAATTTAAAACTGCCTGTGCCAATGCAAATCCGGAACGCCTGGAAAAAGCAAAGGAATATGTTGATTTCATCAATGACCACAAAGATCTGGTCAATACCTATCTTGAAATTGTAGCCAACGGGGAAGTTCCTTTAAGGGTAATTCACCACGATACAAAGATCAACAATGTCTTATTTGACGAACACAATAAAGGAATCTGTGTAATTGACCTGGATACAGTAATGCCTGGTTATTTCATCAGTGATGTGGGCGATATGATGAGGACCTATCTATGTGCAGCAAGTGAAGAAGAAACTGACCTGACTAAAATCAGCATCAGAAAGGATTTCTTTAAAGCCATTCATGAAGGGTATATGGAAGAAATGGCAGAAGTATTGAGCGAAACTGAAAAACAATATTTCAGTTATGCCGGAAAGTTCATCATCTATATGCAGGCAATTCGCTTCCTTGCAGACTACTTGCAGAACGACATTTATTATGGAGCCAAATATGAAGGCCATAATTTTAACAGAGCAATCAATCAAATTGCCCTGCTAAAAGAATATCTAAAGATGGAAGAAGAGTTTAAAGCTCCCCTTTCTTCAGCGCAAAAACAGCATAGTCAACCGCACGTGCTGTAAGTGCCATATAAGTTAATGATGGGTTTTGCGTTGACGTAGAGGTCATGCAAGCCCCATCAGTAACGAAAACATTCTTGCAATCGTGTAACTGATTCCATTTATTCAGTACCGAAGTTTTTGGATCATGCCCCATTCTGGCCCCTCCCATCTCATGAATATCTAAACCAGGTGCTTGTCCTGCATCATTTGCCTTGATATTTGTAAAACCTGCTGCGCTAAACATTTCCGTCATTTGATCAAGGTAATCCTTTTTCATTTTCGCATCATTTTCATCATAGTCAACAGAGATCCTGAGCAACGGAATTCCCCAGGCATCCTTCTGATCTGCATCTAATTTCACAAAATTCGTAGCTTTAGGAATCGTTTCACCCATCATGTGTGAACCGACCTGCCATAGTCCCAGATTCTTATGGAGCAATTGCGCCTTTAAATCTGTCCCAAATCCAGAAGTATCCCTATCCGGACTTCGGTAAGCCGAAAAGCCGGCAGCATAACCACGTTTGAAATTGGTTTCCTGTTTCAATAAATTTCTAAATCTTGGTATATATCCTCCACCAGCAGGATTTCTGCCATCAGTACTGAATTCTCTTAACCCATCATATTCCGCACTGATTCTCGCACTATAATTGTGGAAAGCAACGTACTTTCCTAATGTCCCGCTATCATTACCAAGGCCATTTGGAAAACGTGAAGATTTAGAATTCAATAAAATCAGGTTTGTATTAATGGTTGCTGCATTCACAAAGATCACTTTTGCATAATACTCCCGGACTTCTTTAGTATTGGTATCCACTACGCGGACACCGGAAGCTTTGCCTAATTTCTCATCATACAAGACAGACTCTACAACAGAAAAAGGCTTTAATGTTAAATTACCTGTTTTCTCTGCCCATGGTAAGGTAGAAGAATTGCTGCTAAAATAACCTCCAAAGGGACAACCCCGCTGACATAAATTACGGTTCTGGCATTTCCCTCTCCCCTGGTCAAAATGCACTTGTTTAGGCTGAGATAAATGTGCACATCTTGCACTAATCACATGGCGACCTTCGAACTTTTCCCTTATGGTGTTTTTAAAATAATCTTCTACTGCATTCAGTGGAAAAGCTGGTAAGAAATCGCCATCTGGCAAAGCCGGTAAACCATCCTTATTTCCTGAAATTCCTGCAAATTTCTCCGCATAGGTATACCAGGAATCCAGATCTTTGTACCTGATCGGCCAGTCAACTGCAAAATCATCGCGTAGCGGTCCCTCAAAATCCAGGTCGCTCCAGCGTTGTGTCTGTCTGGCCCAAAGTAATGATTTACCACCTACCTGATAACCACGAATCCAGTCAAAGGGTTTCTCCTGCACATATGGATGTTCCTGATCCTTTACAAAAAAATGCATGGCATCTTCCCTGAAAGCATAACATTTACTCACCACCGGATTTTCCTTCTTTATCGCCAAAGTAAGTTCCCCTCGATGTTCAAATTCGTATGGATACTTATTAGTAGTCGGATAATCTACAATGTGTTTTACGTCTTTACCCCGCTCCAGCACCAAGGTTTTTAATCCCTTTTCAGTAAACTCCTTGGCTGCCCAGCCACCGCTAATCCCTGAGCCAATTACAATGGCATCATAGGTATGTTCTTTTATACTATCTATATTCAGATTTGACATTTTTGATATTAATTAAGCGGATTTAACCCGGAAATAACCATTATACCTCCCTGGAACAAGTTCCCAGATCAACAAATTACTCATCACATACTTGGAGTTCAGGTATCCAGCAATTGTTCTTGATTTCATGATTCCGTAGAACTTAGAGACTGCTGCGGTAGTTCCAGACACCTGACTATTGGCATCAGCAACCAACTTCGCTAAATCTTTGCCCTCCTGGCCTTCAAAAGTTTTCAATCCTGATAAAAACTCCTGCTGATCCGCAGGCTCGTAGCAGTCATCCAGCATCTTCAATACAAAAAGATGGAGCTTCAGGTCCTTTGCCCCGGAAGTGTCAGTTTTGGGAATAATCAATTCGGCAATCTCTGCCAGTAGATTTTCCTGTTCGGCAGAAATATCAAGGTTTTTAAGTTGAATGGACACTTTTCCCTTTTCTCTTAAACAAGAAGGCAACAAGGCCATTCCCCCTGCAAATATCAATACCTGTTTTATGGCTAATCGTCTATTCATGGTTCATTTTGTGGCGCTAAAATAATCCAAAAACTGGAACTCTCCTAAGCCTATTTAAAGTGCTATTTATAGAAATAAAAGTATTCGTATTCAAATTAACCTGCATTTAGGAGGAAATGAGCAATTCGGCAGGCATTACCTTTACTATTAATATTTTTTGCTTCGCTGATTTTTAACCTGAGCTGATGTTTCCCCGCTTTAAGATTGCTACCCAATAACAGGTACCAGGGTAAATGCAATGATTTACTCCATTGCGTATACAAATCAATTTGCTGTTCAGGCCCTTCATCAATTGAATAGCTCAAAATTCCTGCATCTGGTCCGGAAACGATTGAAATTCCAATCGCATTGCCCACAAAATTCAGACTCAATTCCGATCCTGCCTCGGTGGCACATAGCATCGGAATGTGTACAAAGCCTTTTCGGGTATTTTTTCCATCTTCAGGCTTCCAATCCTGCTGCAATACCCAGCCAGTCTTTATTCTGGCATTCTGAATATCTACATACTGTCCTTTTGAGAAATTACCATCGTTTAATGCTTTTGCTAAGCTCAGGTTGCTGGAAACTCCCTTAACTTGCTGTACTGAAATGGCATCAGTTAATAAACGTTGAATGGCTTTAAAATAGAGCTCCTGACCAAATTCGGAAGGGTGCAGATCTTTAAAATCATGTTCCCAGCTAAATTCCTGATTGGCCAGCCTATCGCTTACTGCTTTTGCCAGATTTATAGATGGCAATCCATAATGACCGGCCACTAATTCATGGTTTTTTACAGAAAGCGGAACCTTTCCTTTATGATAAGTGCTTGTCTTATCTGGATCCGCAAAAGACATCAGGATGATGTCCATCTTCGGGTTATTTAATTTAGCATGTCTGATGATCCCTTCCAGCGCGCGGACCTGGCTGAGGCTATCCGTACCATTTACCTCATCGTTTACAGCAGCCTCCAGAAAAAGCAAATCTACTTTTCCGGAATCCAGTACATCCCGCTTCAAACGAAAGGCATGAGGTAAACTTCCAAGCGATGGAATCCCAGCGGCAATAAAATGGAATTTTGTTTCCGGAAAGCGCTTTTCTAAATCTGCAGAGACTTTATTTCTCCATCCTCGATTATAAGTGATAGATCCACCCAAAAAAGCAACCGTCGCGGTTTTCTGATGTTCAAATATTTCTATGGAATGCCCTAAACCAGCTCTTTGCTCCATATAATTACCATCATCCAATGGTTTTAACTGCGCATATCCCATTACTACACTACACAGCAAACTGCCGCAAAAACAAAAAAGTACTTTGGTCATAAATGATCAGTAATTATTGAGTGCTTAAGATAGGAATTTAGCGATTAGGATCATACTGATAAACAATCTGATAAGGAATGTTTTTTAGTTTAGCCGCAATTGTTCCAATTGGCAGATCCTCTTTCTGCGGTGTTGGTTCACATACTGAATACAGCTTTCCTTTGTACAGAATTGCATCACCAATCGGCTGATCAAACTGAACCCCCATAGTGATGTGTGTAGGGTACAGCATGGCAACCATCGGCAGGTTATAGATTTCCTTGACCAAATAGAAAAACAATGCAACACGATCATCGCAGTCACTATGACTGGCAAACAGCGTTTCTTCCGGAGAAAGACGCTTCTCCATCCCATAGTTCTGCTCATCATCCTGATAAAGAAAAGCATAGCGGGTAAAACGCATTAAGTAATCCACACCCTTTTTCTGGCTCATTCCCCTTGTATTTTTTTTCAGCAAGGGAATCAATGAACCATAGGTTTCTTTACTCAGGGGAATGTTGAAATAAGTTTCAAAATCTACCCCGGGATAATTGGCAAATATGGCTTCCACATCTTTACTCAATTTCACATTGAAATGATATGCTTTATGCTTATAAACAAACTCCAGTTTCTTTTCTTCGTAATTCTCGGGTTTAAAATCCGGTAATTTGGTCACTTTATAAGAAAAAGATTTAGTTGCTTCAGGCACCGTAATTTGCACTGGGACCGGAGGATCAAGGTTCAGGTCAGCTTTCGGATAATCATGGTAGTTTAAACACATGTATTTCTTTTTATCCACCATAAAAAAAGGAATATCAGAAATATCCTCATCATTGAACACATAAAAAATGATCTTATCTCTGCTTAAGGCCAAACGGGCATCATAACCGGATTTCGCCAATAAAAACCACTTATATAAGGTATAACGACTATAATTAACCGATTTCGGACTCAATTGCTCCGCCGTTTTCCGAATCAATTGGTAATATAACCAATCGTTAAGCTCCAGTTTGTTCTTATAAGCCAGGAGGGAATCAATAATAACATGGTAATCACCGGAGTTTAAAAGCTGATAGGCTTTTTTAATAGAGCCTGATGACAGCTCAGGAGCGGGAACAAATAAGGAAGAATCCAGGCTGCTATGAAATGTTCCTCCATAAAACTCAAAAGAAATATCCTGCTTTTGCTGTCCATAAGCGGTACCCAGCATCAACAGTAAACATAATGTTCCGAATATTTTTAAGAGATGGCCCATAAAAAAAGGATTGCTTCCTATTAAATATACGTAAATTTAATGTTAAAATAAAGTAAATCTATTGTGCCAGCTTTCTCCAGCTGAGTCAGGATCTTATTCCTGACTTTTTTTGACTTAACAGGCCGGAAATTACAATTTCAGGTGAGGAAGAGTTCTGAACCTATGCCTGAACAATATGTCTATTAAACCACCTTAACAGGGCATTTAGCGCAATTAAAGCCCTAGCAAAGCCATGTTAAGGAGGAATCAATCATTACGAATATAAAAGCGCTGTAGAGCTGCTTCCAAAAAAGAGAACCGTCAATGCTTAAACCTTAGATTTTAGGGTTTTTAGAACCTGGAAAAGTATAAGTATCCAGTGTATTTCCCTTCATATCCAATACAGAAATTTTCAACTCTTTCGCAGAAGCTTCTCCTTTGATATAGGTCGCAAACTCTTCTCCTTCCAGTTTTGGCCCACCACCAACCAGTTGTGGAATACTCGCCTTTACCTTCGTTTTTTTATTCCAGTCCAGCCATTCCGAAGATTCAGTGATTTCTCCAGGCTTCACAAATTCGTAGGTATGGGTATGACCTGAAATTAACAAATCGACTTTATGCTTCTGAAGGATTGCTAACCATTTACCTCTGGAATCCGGTGAATCCCAGCCACTTTTTGTGAATAATGGAATGTGCAACAAAACCACATTAAATGCCGCACGCTTCATGTCCTTCCTACTCAATGCCCGATCCAGCCAGATGGCCTGTTCGTCCCGATACGGCTCAAAACGTGTTCTTCCTTTACAATATTTGTGTTGATCAGGTTTATCCTCGCCGGTATCCAGTACTGTAAAAGCTACCGGGCCATGAATAAAATGATAATAATAAGCACCGTTGGGGACAGACAAATATCTGCTCAGTTGGGATGCCCAGCTTCCACGTGTATCATGATTTCCACGAACATATACTAAAGGCGTTCCACTGGTAAAGGCTTGTTTTGTAGGATTCAATAAAGCTGTAGTGATCTGTTTCTCCGAAGAAGGGTCATTGATCTGATCCCCATTCCAACATAAGAAATCAGGTTTAAAATCTTTATTTATTTGCTGAATCCTATCCAGTACCGGTTGATTTTCGTGGGTATCATTAATGATTCCAAAGCTGATCGTTCCGGCTTTGGAATTTAAAGTCTTAAATGACTGAGGATCGGTTTTTACGACCGGACGAAGCTCCTCCGCCAGGGGACTTTCAATACAGGTCCTGAAATAGTAGGTGGTTCCTGGTTTAAGCCCCCTTAGTGTCACTTTATGCACATGGAAAAACTCGGCAAGCCCATTGTGTTGTGTTTCCTGCTTCTGACTACATTTTTCATCAGTCCCATATTCTACCCAACCTACAGAAGGCTGGTCAGTTTGCCAGACAATGGATATCGTATCTTCATAGGGAGACATCAGTGTTGGAAAGCCGACCATTTTAACCTCATTGTCAAACGCTTTAGTTTCAAGATCCGGATTTACGGTCCTGGCTTCCCCTGGTGTTCCAATATGAAGTAATGCAGCAGCGGTAATGCCTGATTTCAAAAAATTTCTTCTTTTCATGTGTGGTTTAAGGATGTTGATCTCCTCCAACACCAAGCTAAGTACAAATTCGAGTTCCATCACAGCTAAAACCCATCAAATTTCACACAAACGTTTGCATGAAATCCTTAACTAAATAGCGCCAGAAGGTCTTTTTTCGATAAAGATTTAAAGATAGCAGTATCGGTTTTGATCAAATCTTTGACCAGATCTTTTTTAGTAGACTGGAGTTTCATGATTTTCTCTTCGACGGTATCCGGACAGATCAAACGCACCGCAATTACATTCTTCTGCTGGCCAATCCGATAAGTACGGTCGATCGCCTGGTTTTCAACCGCTGGATTCCACCAGGGATCAACCAAATACACATAATCCGCCTGGGTAAGGTTCAACCCCACTCCTCCTGCTTTAAGACTAATTAAAAAGACTCTTATTTTGGGATCATTCTGGAAGGAATCGACCACCGACTCCCGGTTTTTCGTCTGACCAGTTAAATAAGCGAAAGCAATTCCCCTGTCCTGCAGTTCTTTTTTAATCAAATCCAACATCCCCACAAATTGGGAGAAAACCAGAATTTTATGCTGTGGTGATTTATTTTCAATTTGTTCCAGCAAGACCTCCATTTTAGCAGAAGAACTACCATAAAACTCATCCTCACTCAACAAAGCCGGCGAATTACAAATCTGCCTTAATTTAGTGATGCCCTTCAACACATTCATGGTATTACTCGCTACTTCTTCATCTGTCTGATTGGTCAGGTAATCACGGATTTCTTTTTCATACCCTTCATATACTTTACGCTGATCAGCCTCCATCTCACAATAAATCACCATTTCCGTTTTATCCGGCAATTCTTTAGCAACCTGCTCTTTTGTTCTTCGCAACAAGAAAGGACTAATCCGCTGCTGCAGTTCCATTGCCGCTCTACGGTCTTTAAACTGATCTATTGGTGTGGAATAGATTTCTCTAAAATGCTGTTTACTGCCCAACAAACCCGGACAGGCGAAAGACAATTGTCCATATAAATCAAACGTATTGTTTTCTATTGGTGTACCTGTGAGCACTACTTTATTTCTGGATTTTAATAAGCGGACAGATTTATACCGCTGGGATTCCGGATTCTTGATCGTTTGAGACTCATCCAGAAAGACATAATTGAACCTATAATCTTTTAAGAATCGAATATCTGTCAACAATGTCCCATAAGAAGTCAACACCACCTCATACCGATCAAAATCCTGATGACTTTTAATCCTGTCGGCGCCATAAATCGTCAATACTTTGATTGAAGGTGCAAACTTTTGAAGTTCCTGTTGCCAGTTAAAAATCAAAGAGGCCGGAACCACGATTAAATTGGTATTGTGTTGGCTTTTCTCTCTTTGAGTCAAAATAAAGGCAATGATTTGTATGGTTTTTCCAAGTCCCATATCGTCTGCCAGACAAGCTCCAAAGTTGAATTCATCTAAGAAATTAAGCCAGTTCAATCCTTCTTTCTGGTACTGCCTTAAAGTGGCATTCAATCCTGCGGGAATCTTAACCTCAGTAATGGAATGAGCAGAGCCCGAAAGCTTACTTTTATATAATGCCAGCTGATCTTTTACAGATTCATCCAATAGCTGTGATTCGTACAACTCCTCAATAGCCGTAAAACTAATCCTGGGCGTTAAAATGTGTTCTTCTTCAATTTCACCAGCATTAAAATACTTGTTGAATTTCTCGATCCACTCATCAGGAAGCATCCCCATCGTACCATCATCCAGCTTTATAAACTTGTGCTTATTGCGGATTGATTTGTGTAAATGCCTAAGAGAAACCACCTGATTTCCGTATTTCAGTTTCAGGGAAGTTTTAAACCAATCAATTCCACTCATCACCTGGATGGAAATACTGGCCTTATAGGAATTCAGCTTATTGTCTTTTAACTGATTAAAGCCTAAAATGTTGATGTTTTTATTCCTCCACGCTTCAAAAGCATGCAAGAACCATTGATCTTCTAATAATCTGGTTTTATGGAGATAAAAACAGTCATTGCTTTCCAATTGCTCCTCAAAATAAGGATGTTGCCTCATGATATCTGAAATGAACTGCAGCTCAGTTTCTGTATCCCTGTTTAAACTGAACAAGTTGCCATTTCTATCCCTAGACTGAATCTGTTTTCTGGATAATACAGGGATTTCCAGATGACCATACCTCATAACCGGCGTTATTAATACAAAATCATCGGATTCAGTAAGGTATAGGATTTTTTCATTCTCCAGGTCAAAACCCTTTTCTTCAATTTGTTTTTTTGTAGCAGGTTTCAGGTAATCGTAAGTTACCTTGACTTTATTTTCTAATTTGGAAAGGATCTCCTCCTGAAACGCTTCAAATTTAGAATGGTGAATCAGTAGCCTGTCATGATGCTGTTTAAAAAAATCGATGACACGAAGAAAGTTTGGATTATCGATAAAATGCAGACATTGATTCATTTTAATGAAATAATTGTATTTCAACTGGATCTGATCCATTGCATATGCTGTCCCATTTAATGTCAACTTTCCGGAAATTTCATAAAACTCCTGCCTTTGACTGACATGAATGGCCATATCAATTCGGAGCGCATTGAGTTGTATCGGAATCATAGCGCTAGCGGTAATATTCGTTGAAACTTTAGGATCATGCAAAAAGACTTCCATCTTTAGCGGATTCTTTGCTATGGCACGGAGGGCATCCAGATCTGAATCACTGCGTTCTGCATTATAATTGTTTTGGAACTTTAAAATGCCACTATAGAATTTTAAAGAGGCTGTATCTTCTGTTTTCCAAAGGAGGTCAGAAGGACTGATCGTTTGAACCGGATTTTTGAATTTTCCATCCAACGTAGTTTGTGCTTCAATAATTTCTAAAGTCAGGTGACCATAGAAACGATGCTGACCGAACACCAATCCCATTTTATGTTTAGGTTTCAGTCCGCCGGAAAGCGGTAATTGCAATCCTTCTTTTGGCAATAGATTTTTTTTAAGATGTTGTTTCGTATCTCCGTTTAAGGGAAACATTTCTCTTACTTTAGCCTTGATTAGTGTCTGACCCTGCTGATATACCAGCTCAAAAAAATCAGTCAGGTTCGCTTCTGCTTCTAATCCATAATCTTTGGCTTGTATTTTCATTCTTTCCCTGCGGAGTTTTTCGTCAAAGAAAAGACGTAAAGAAGGCCGGTTTAAAAGGTTATGAAGCGCCTGAGCCTGATGACTGCATAATTTTGGATTGGCATCCATACAGCCACAGGTAATCAGGGTCTGACGATTCCGCTGACTAATCCCTACCCCGGGAAATGGAATGCTGCTGCCCACTTGGGTAAAAAAAACAACGTCAATGTCGAGATGCTCCGGGACCAGTTCGTAAAACCCTTTAACCGCAGTATCTACGCGCTCATTGACGTGTTTTAATATATATAAATCTGTTAATTCTGAGAAATCAAAATCTGTTAATAGGTATTCTTTTCTAACCTCCATCTGCATTGGCAATTCCAGGCCTTAAAGGTAATCAGATTTTGTATGACCTATATTGCTTTTTTTGTAGCAATTACAATTCCTGTTGCCCAGCATTGCTTGGTCAGTACCAGATCTTCACGTTGTTCGAGTGTTTCAATTAAGCGCAACACCTTCTCTGCATGTCCTTCCGGCCAGTTTTCCTGAGGAAGCATATCGTCAATAATGTAAAATGCTCCAGGGTTCAACATCTCCAGTACTTCATCCAGCATTAAATATTTCCCATGCCAGGTATCCGCAAAGATATAATCGAACTTATGGCCTTTATTTTGGAGCAGCCATTGCCCGGCGTCTATGCATACTAATGTTAATCGTTCATCTTCCCCAAGAAAACGACTGGCAATGTCTAAAAACTGTGTATCATTGTCGATGGAGGTCAAAGTAGCCCCCTTGTCCATTCCTGATAAAATCCAGGCGGTCGACAAGCCCGTTCCTGTTCCCAGTTCCAGAAAAGCAGCACCTGGTTTTGAAGCGGCAAGGGTTTGCAATAAAGAGCAGGTCATTGTTGCAGAGGCCATAGAAAAGCCTGCATATTTTGTCACTTCATCGATGGCCATATAGGCCTTGGGATAGTTTTGGTTGATTTCTTCTATCATATATTTGTGCTTCCGTTAAGAATTGAAATATAGATAAAAGAAATAAGTTCTAAGCAATTTCAGCGTTAGCAGTGTCTTGCATTTTTGATTTCTCCTGCTCAAAAAAGTCCAGTACTTCTGTCCAGCTTTTCACCCTTAAGTGATGATGTTGGTTTACATTATGCGAAGCATCAAACATGATGGCCTTTCCTTTACAGAAGTCGAGGTTTTTACAGTGGTCGTCAATCAGATAATCGGTCACTACCACACTCTTATCTCCACAGAAAATGATATTTCTCCAGCTGATGAAAGGGAAGTGTTCCGCTAACCACTCATGCTTTTCTGATAAACATAATGGGAATTCCATTGCTGCCGAAACGATATAAACTTCGTAATCTTCCATCAGTTTTTTAACAGCTGCTACTGCCCCTTCCATTACCGGGATGCTTCTAAAAAAACCGGGGGTATTTACATAGCGCTTTATTGCTCCTTTTTCAGGAAAACCTTCAGGCTCCAGCACACCCAGTCTTTCCGATCTTGGCACCCTCACACCGTATTCGTTTTCGTACCAATCCATAAATTGTTCTTCTATATCTGCAAGAACGCCATCCATGTCAATTCCTATTGTTTTTTTGATCTCATTCATATGTTATTGTAATATCTTGCAACAAATATAGCAATACTTTGCAATATATTGCATTATATTGCTCAGATTATTTACTTACATTTGCAACAATATGATAAAGGAAGAAAGATTACAACTGATCATAGAGCATGTTCGCAAAGAGCGAAAGGTGCTATTGAGCGACTTGAGTACCCTATTGGGCGTTTCTGAGGATACGGTCAGGCGCGACATCAAGGAGCTTTCCGATCAGGGATTACTGAAAGCCGTACGTGGAGGTGCAATTTCCAGGTCTCCAATCCCCCGTCATTTCCGGGAAAGGGAACATTATGATGTGAGTCATAAGGGAATTATCGCTGAAAAGGCATTGAAACTGATCAGGAACGGACAAGTAGTATTGTTTGATTCAGGAACCTCTGCCTTAGCAATTGCAACGCTTTTACCCAGAGATTTACAGATTACGGTGATCACCAACAGCTTTCCCGTGGCTACAGTACTGGAAGATCATCCCTGCATTGAAGTCATATTTTTAGGAGGCAGGCTCAACAAAACTTCTTTCTCTACTACCGGTTTTGAAGTGATTCAAACTATAAGAGGTATCCGCCCTGACCTATGCTTTCTGGGCATTTGCAGTATAGACCTGATCTCAGGAGTGACCGGGATTAATTATGAGGATTGCCAGGTTAAAAAAGCCATGGTAGAAACATCTAAACTGATTGTGGCACTGGCCACCGTTGAAAAACTTGGGACCACAGAGCCTTATTACATTACCAGCATCAGTGATATTGACATCATAGTTACGGATATTGATCCAAATGATGAAAGTTTAAAAGCCTATAAAGAAGCCGGAATCAATTTGGAGTAAAGTCCATGATTCCGGCTTATATCATTATAGCCGTTTTAATTAAAACAGGTACTTTGTACTTAAAAAGTTAGAGCTGTTGTTATCTACAATTTCATTGATCAGGTGCTTATTGTTTTCATTAAGTTTCGTTGCCACCAGGGAACGAATAGAAAATGACCTCAAGGCATCTACAACAGAAAGTGTACCTTCTGCACTGTCCTTTCTGCCGGTAAATGGAAAAACATCCGGACCGCGCTGACATTGACAATTGATGTTGACACGACTTACCTGGTTTACCAAAGGATCAATCAGACAGGCAATTTCTTCATTATCGTTACTAAATATACTGACTTGCTGCCCATGAGTGGATTCAATCAGGTATTCGATGGTTTCTTCTAAATCATCGAAAGGGACTACGGGGATTACCGGCCCAAATTGCTCCTCAGTATAGAGTTTCATCTCTTTTGTCACCGGATAAACAATCGCCGGGTACACGAAAGATGCGTTGACCGCTCCGCCATTTTCGTTGACGACCTGAGCACCATGCGCGATCGCATCTGCGATGCATTCCTGTAAATAGGCTGGTTTATGAGGTTCTGGTAACGGCGTTAAAGCCACCCCATTTTCCCAGGGCATTCCAAATTTCAACGCTGCTACTGCGGCATTCAACTCTTTTAAAAACACCTCTGCCAGACTTCGATGAACAAATATGATTTTCAATGCAGTACAACGCTGCCCATTGAAAGACAAGGCACCCAATACCGTTTCCTGAACAGCCAAACTGACTTCTGCTTTAGCGGTAATGATCGCTGCATTCTTTGCGTCTAATCCTAAAATCGCACGCAGACGGTTTACTTTGGGATGTAGCTTTTTCAATTCATTGGCCACCTTACTCGAACCGATTAAAGTCAGCACATTGATCTGTCCGGATTTCATTAAACCAGGAATGATCTTATTCCCACGCCCGTAAATTGTATTCACAACACCTTTAGGAAAACAATCGCGGAAGGCTTCCAACAAAGGATAATGCAATAAAGTACCATGCTTAGGTGGTTTGAACAACAAGGTATTCCCCATGATCAAAGCCGGGATCAATGTGGTAAAAGTTTCATTCAAGGGATAATTGAAAGGGCCCATGCACAACACCACCCCCAATGGAGAACGTCTGATCTGAGCCACAATTCCTTGTTCTATACTGAATCTGGAAGATTGTCTGTCCAGGTCCTTTAAAGCATCTATCGTTGCATGAATATACTCCACTGTACGGTCGAACTCTTTCAGAGAATCGGCATAAGACTTGCCGATTTCCCACATCAGAAGCTTCACTACAATCGCTTTCTTCTCTACAATACGATGCGTAAACTTCTCTACGCAATGGATTCTATCTGCTACACTCATGGTTGGCCATTCGCCCCTACCATTGTTGTATGCAGCTACAGCAGCTTCTAAGGCCTCTGCAGCTTCCTTTTCAGCACACAAAGGGTAAGTGCCAATCACTTTACGCTTCAGGCCTTCCGGGCTCCTGACGCAGATGGGCGACAAAACTTCATGTATTTCTCCATCCCATGCACATAGTTCTCCATTGCTTAAATATTCGCGTTGGTGAACCTCTTCTGCCAGCCTAAATTCCTCAGGAATTTGATGCTCCTCTACAAAAATAGACTGGAGCTGCTCATTAAAATTCATAGTAATGTGGTTGGTTAAATAAAAAATGAATTATAGATCGGTAATGGGTGCATATTTTGGAACCAGTGATTTCATAACGATCCAGGCCAGTAAATATGCTACGGCACAAATGGCAAACATGATGGTATAACCGGTTTGTGTATGCCCCAGTTCTTTATAATGGTCAAATAATGCGCCTCCAAGTTTAGACATCACTACTCCACCCATTCCTCCAGCCATACCGCCAATACCAATCACGGAAGCAATGCTTTTCTTAGGAAACATATCTGATACGGTAGTGAAAATATTTGCCGACCATGCCTGGTGTGCTGAAGCACCAATACCAATCAATACCACTGGAATCCAATAACTGTAATGCCCTAATGGTTGCGCCAATAAAACCAACAGCGGGAACAAAGCAATCAGAAACATGGCACGCATTCGGCCGTCATATGCTGAATATCCTTTATTGATGAAATACATCGGGAACCAGCCGCCGCCCACACTACCAATCATGGTCATGCTATAAAGCACGGTTAATGGCAACATGATGTCTGTTCCTTGCAGGTTATACTGCACTTTAAGATAAGAAGGCAACCAGAATAGGAAAAACCACCATACTCCATCAGTCATGAACTTGCCAAAGGCAAAAGCCCAGGTCTGTTTATAGCCCAATAATTTAGTCCAGGTTACTTTTTTTCCTTCCTCAATGACTTCTACCGCTACAGCTTCTTCCTGATCACTATTTACATAGGCCAGTTCCTGGGCACACATTCTCTTTTGATTTTCCGGTTTCTCATAGAAAATACCCCAGAAAGCCAACCATACAAAGCCTACGGCACCGATAATTAAGAATGCAGCCTCCCAACCCCACATCGTCGCAATCCAGGGTACGGTTAAAGGGGCTAAAATTGCACCAACATTAGCTCCGGAATTGAATATACCTGTGGCAAAAGAACGTTCTTTTTTAGGAAAATACTCCGCTGTAGCTTTAATGGCTGCCGGAAAGTTCGCCGATTCACCAAAAGCGAGCACTGCTCTGGCAATGATAAACCCAACTACAGAAACCGGCATTGCTCCCAGACCGATCCAGGTCAGGATAGAGGTCGCGCCTTCTCCTATTGGAATGGCTACTGCATGCATAATCGCACCAATAGACCAGATGATCAAGGCTACGGTATAGCCCCATTTCGTACCTAACCTATCTACAAATCGCCCGGCAAAGAGCATAGAGAGGGCGTATACGAATTGGAATGCGGCAGTTATATTGGCATAATCGCTGTTTGTCCAGTTGAATTCTTTCTCCAGCATGGGATGCAGGAGACTTAACACTTGTCGGTCAAGGTAATTGACTGTGGTTGCAAAAAACAGTAACGCACAGATTGTCCATCTGTAATTACTCATTTTAGTCTCTTTCATTATATTTGGTTTTTGGTTGGTTGTGGTTCTCGATTGCTGCGGTATTATCTACCTGCTTTTACCAGTTCAATCGACTTTCTGGTGAGATTCTCTAATTCGATATAATCTTTATTTTCTAAAATAGCTTTACTGATGAGCTTGCTGCCCATTCCAACGGCACATACGCCCGATTTAAACCAGTTGCTGATGTTAGCCTGTTCAATTTCAACACCGCCTGTAGGAATGAACAATTGACCCGGAAAAAGATCTTTAATGGCCGCCATATAAGATGGGCCAAGGATATTCGCTGGAAATAATTTAATCAGTCCAGCCCCCAACTGATGTGCCGTATTGATCTCTGTTGGGGTAAAACAACCAGGAACCCACAACATGCCTCTTTCATGCACAAAATTTCCTACTTCTTCATTTACAATTGGAGAAACAATAAAATGCGCACCTGCATTGATAAATGCGCTTGCTTCCTCCAGGGTCTTAATTGTTCCTATTCCCAGGTACAGATCCTGCATTTCCGTTTTTAATGCTTCAATAAGCAGTTGGAAGTTAGCCAATGCTGCCGGTCCACGATTCGTATACTCTAATACTCTGATTCCTGATCTGTATAAAGTCCTGATGATTTCCAGGCTCACCTGCGCATCTTCAAAGTAGAACAAAGGAAGCATTCCCTGATCTGTAATGGCCTTTAAAGCGTTTTCTTTCGTTTTCATTCTTATCTCGTTTTTTGACAGTTCGTATTTGGTTTGTTTGTGCTGTGCCGCTTAAAGTTGTAATTCCTAGCCTGCTACTTCGTACATCCTGGCTACTTTAGGAATATCCTCCAGTGTGGTGGTGGTAAAATCGGTATGGGTAAACAACTTAGAAAAAGCCGCTCTGGTCGCAAAACCAAGGATTTCTTCCTGACTATGTTCATGGTAAAAACCATAAATTAATCCCGCCATGAAACAATCCCCACTGCCAATTTTCCCAATAATGCGTTCAGCACGATATTCTTTAGAAACCAGATGTTCAGTTGCGGTATGTAAAGTGCAGTAATACTTCACCCCACTCTCTTTAAAATCAAATCTAAAGGTGTTGGCAACAGCTGTACATTTAGGAAAAGCCTGCATGATGGCTTCAGCACTTTTCTTCGCCTGTTCCAGATAGGCAGTTTTGTTGTTTTCTTCTGCCAGTCCTTCAGCTACCGGAATACCCAGCATATTTTCAGCAGCCCATACATTGCCCATGATCAGATTGCAATATTTGGCCAATGCAGGCATCACTTCAATTGGGCTTTTTCCGTATTTCCATAACTTACTCCTAAAGTTAAGGTCTAGTGAAATCTGGATATTTCGCTCAGAAGCAGCGACTAAAGCCTCTTCACAAAGGGCTACCACATCCTGATTTAATGCCGGACAAATTGCGCTAAAATGCAACCAGGACACATCCTGTAAGACTTTATCCCAATCAATAGTACCTGTTTTTAAGGTAGAGAAAGAAGAATGATTCCGGTCATAAATGACGCCTGCATTTTTCAGATCCTTGCCATTAGGCAGGTAATACAAACCAATGCGTTCGCCCATATATTGGATCGGACTAGTATCAATATTCAGTTTCTCCAGGTAGCCCACCACCTGTTTACTCATAAAGTTATCTGGCACTGCCGAAAGGTAGGACGACGGAACACCCCATAGTGCCAATGCAGCTGCCACGTTGGCTTCAGCACCCCCTACATAAAAGGACAGGTTGTTTTCTTTGAGCCAGTTCCCATCCAAATCCGGAGAGATTCTCAATAACAGTTCACCAAAGTTTAAAACCTTTCCCATATTTATCTAAAAATTAAAATATTGTTTTGCGTTATTATAGCAGATATCCTGGATAATTTTCCCCAGCCACTCCTGATCATCCGGCAGTTCCCCATTCTCTACATCCTCTCCAAAAAGTTGACATAGGATCCTTCTGAAATACTCATGACGGGGGTACGACAAGAAACTTCTGCTGTCGGTTAACATGCCCACGAAACGACTCAATAAGCCCATATTTGACAAAGTATTCAACTGTTTGATCATGCCATCTTTCTGATCCAGAAACCACCAACCTGAACCCCATTGCACTTTTCCTGCAACGGTACCATCGTTGTAATTCCCAATCATGGTGGCCATCAATTCATTATCGGCTGGATTTAAATTGTACAGAATGGTTTTAGTCAGGCAATTTTTACTGTCCAGCCTATTTAAGAACTTAGCTAAGGCTTTCCCCTGACTAAAATCCCCAATAGAATCAAAACCGGTATCCGGGCCCAGCTGGCTCAGCAAACGGTCGTTATTGTTTCTTAAAGCACCTAAATGATACTGTTGAACCCAGCCCTTTTCATGATCCCATAAAGCGAACTGGAAAAGCAAAGCCGATTTAAATTTTCCGCTTTCCTGAGGTGTTAAAGAAGATTGCTTTCTGATTTTAAGGTAAATTGCTTTGATTTCATCATCCGTATAATCATCAGCGAAGATTTGCTCTAAACCATGATCAGACACAGAACAACCATTTTCCGCGAAATAATCATGTCTTGATTTTAGCGCGGTCAGATAAGCATCCAGGTCATTTAAATCAGTCCCCGTTAAGACAGAAAGCTGATCTATGTATTTATTCAGAGCTGGGATATCATCTGCATTCATTGCTTTATCCGGACGGAAAGCAGGCAGAACTTTAATATCCAGCTGATCTCTTTTGATCTTTTGATGGTGTTCTAATGAGTCTAATGGATCATCCGTAGTGCAAAGGGCCTTTACATTCATTTTACGCAAGAGGTTTTGCACAGAATATTCCCGTGTTTGTAATTTGGCCGTACACTCCTCATAAATGCGTTCTGCATTTTCTGGAGAAAGCACTTCATGAATATCGAAATAACGTTGTAATTCCAGATGTGTCCAGTGGTATAAAGGATTTCGTAGGGTATAAGGCACTGTTTCCGCCCATTTCTTAAACTTTTCAAGGTCTGAAGCTCCTCCGGTGATGTAATGTTCATCAATCCCATTAGCCCGCATTGCGCGCCATTTATAATGGTCTCCGTATAACCAAACCTGGGTTATATTTTCAAACATGAAATCGTTTGCAATCTGATCCGGCATTAAATGATTGTGATAATCAATAATCGGCATCTGTTTTGCAAAATTATGATACAGTGTTTGTGCTGTTTTTGTGTGTAGTAAGAAATTGCTATCTAAAAAGTTTTTCACAATAATATTTCTAAATGTATAAATTTTTATAAAGAAACGTGGCTTTTCCAGAGAATAAAATCAGCTCATTTATAGGCTTCCCGACATCGTATTTCAAGGATACACCTGAGACTTATTTTTATTACCCTGTATCAAAACTGCAAACGTTTTCTTAATTGTGCTGTAAATGCTTTTCTGATGGTTGAAAGGCTTGGCGCAAGGTTTCCTGCATCCCTGACTTTAAAATCAGTGTATATTGTTCTTTTACCTTTTCCGCCAGACCAGTCAAGCAGCCCAAATCGGCATCCCATAATGAGGTATCTCCCAAAACTTCCTGTACATATTGTGCTGCCGTTAAATCGCTTTTCGATCGGAAATAACCTGCCTGATCATCTGTAATCTGATATTCCTTCCCTTGATATACCCCAAAAAACTGTCCATTGGCCGAAACCCGACTTACACGCATAAATACAAGATAAGCGGCAAAACCAAGGGCAATATGTGGCGGAACCTGATGGTATTTCTTATAATAGTTGAGCAACACCGGAATTACCCTCACCTTCATTTTCATGCTGTATTGAAAGGTAATATTGATCCAGGAATGTGCAATAAAAGGATTGGAGAAACGGTCAATTACGGTGTCTGCAAAATTTTTAGACAAGGTAATTGCCACTTCATAAGGTATTGCCGGAGCAATCTCTTTATGCATTACCGTAGAAACATATTGCTTTAAATGCCCTTCAGCCATTGCTTCGGCAACTGTCTGGATTCCAGAAAGAAAAGCAATTCCAGCTGTAAGCGTATGAGAACCATTTAAAAGCCGAACTTTCAGCTCCCTGTAGATTTCAATATCAGGCTTAATCAAAATGCCCTCATCCACTCCATTTAATCCAAGTAAATCTGCTACCTCCTGACCAGCTTCAATTGCCCATAGGCGATAAGGCTCTGCCATGATCAACAACTCATCAGTATATCCAAGTTCTTCTTCCAATCTGTTCAGCCTTGCGCTGTCGGGTTTCCCCGGAACAATACGGTCTACCAATGAATTGCAAAAATAAACCTGCCCTTTCAGCCAGGTCATAAACTCAGCTTCCAACCCCTGATAACCGGCCAGCTCATAAACTATAGCTTCCAGTGTTTTTCCATTATCAGGAATCAATTCTGTAGCAATGACCACCAATTCTCCTTCATCAGTATCAGATTCAAAAAATTTAAACCGGGCATACAATACTGCCAGTAATTTTGCAGGGAATGAGCGTGGCGCAGCTGTCTGAATCGCTTCCTTAACCAATTGTATGCCTACTTCAGTGGTATTGGAAACAATGAGTTTTAGATCCCTGCTGCAGGCAATAGCCAAAATACGATCCCAGTCATCATCAGCAGTTAACACCCGACTGATTGCTGAAGAAACAATGTTTTCTTTTACCTGCTCCCCTTGCGCTACACCGCGAACACAAATGGTATATAAATTATCCTGCTTGGTAAAAGCATTTGTATTTCCCTGGCTGGTGGATTTAACGACAGCAATTCTGCCATTAAAAACCCCCATCTGGTTTGCCTTATGGATAAAGTAATCAGGAAGACCACGCAATAATACGCCGGTTCCAAACTGTAAAACCCTTTCAGGAAGGTTAAAATGGCCTTGTTCAGGAACAATTAATTCCGCTGAACCCAAATCATTTAAGGTGTTTTTGGATAGTATCATTTGTTAAATTACATTCGGTTAGAAACAATTCTACTGAATAATTATTAGGAATGGTTGGCTAAGCCGGAAATAATTTGCGCAATCGTTATCGGGAACGTTATCGTATGATAAAATTGCCCCATTCTGCTAGAAAGGCCATTTTAAAGGATATTTTCATTTTTTGTGTATAGAAGCGATTTGCTGACTCAGCCATTGTACCAGGTCCTCTGCTGCTGTAAAATTATCATAAGCAAGGGGTAATTTCCTGCCGTCCACATATTCATTATACAACCATGGATCACCGATTACAAAGACCTTTCCTTTACCGAATTTTGAAAGGGCCATCACCTGATTTCCTGACTTATCTTTCAGGATAGATACTGCAGGATCACTTAAGGTCAAGCTACTAAATTCTTTCACAAACAACTGTTTTGAATTTGAGAAGATAGAATTTCTTGCAGGTACATCGATCCTGGCCGTTTCATATTCATTTTTATTCACCCTCCCTTTACTATCCTTATTGAATTGCAAACCAAAAGGCATTGCGAGTTGATTGAAATGATCCAATTCCGTATTGCCGGTATCATTAGCCATCAACACCAGGATCCCCCCTGCCCTGACCCAGGACTTCAGGTCTTTGATGTGATGCTGCTGGATATAATTTGGCCTGGGACTTTCTTTTTCCGTATCCGGATCTACGATAATATATACTGCAGCATGGCTTAAGTTTTTGAGGTCAGGACCTTCTCCAAGTTCCTCAGTTTTAAAGCCATTTCTTTGAAAAATTCCTGCCCACATAGAAAAGCCTCCATTTGCGCGCTCTGCCCATTTGTAGTGCCAGGATACGTCATTTCCACTTTGATCCTTCTTGATTTCATGGTTAAAGTAATTGTCGAGTACCACCCTCTTCCCCTTTCCAGCTTTCGGAAATCCTGCCCATTCTAATTCATTTGATGCCAATAGAAATGTCGCTAGCCCAAAACGATCATTAAGTTTTATTGTTCCTTCCGGGGATTCTTCAACAAAAACTTTCCTAACAAGCATATAAGCCTGCTCTGCTATAGCCAGATATGAAACAGGCAAATCACCATTCCTATGTCCTTTAGCCAGACTATATGCAAACATAGCAGCAGTAGCGCCTTCCATATAGTTCCCTTTAGCATCAGGTTGAGCCAGGTAATTTTTGATAGAAAAAGCGGTTTGCTTGAGGAGGCTTTGTAGTGTTTTTCTTTTTGGATGGTTTTCGGGGAAATACTCCAATACATCTACAAGTGCCATGGCATACCAGCCCATCGCCCTTGCATATTTATATTCATCCCAACCATGGTTCAGTGAGCCAGTTCTGAAATCCTTACTGTACTTTTCCATTAGAATAAATTGATTGGCAATATCCTCAAAAGCGGCCTGATCATTGACCAGTGCAGCATACTCTGCATAAAAAGGCTGTCCCATAAACAAACCATCTTTGGTTCCTGTCCGCCGCTTCAGTTCTGCGCTCAATGCAGTAGCGGCTTTAAAATACCTGATTTGTCCGGTTACTTTATAGAGCGTCAATAGCGAACGGCCAATTTTCATGTCCTCCATACGATCATCCTGCAGTTCATTGTGCTGGAAGCGCCCATCATTCGTCACAAAGTAGTCCATACTTCTCTGCATGAATTTGAAATACTCCCCCTTTCCAGTTCTTTCCCAAAGTCCATCTATCCCTTCAAACATCAGTCCCAGGTCAAATGTCCATTTCGCTGATTTAGGCTGCTCAGGATGGAGGTACAAGGAGTCATCCTCCATTCCCATCAGTTTTGCTGCAACAAGCGCTGAGAGCGGCTTATTCGACTGTCCATTGGCTACAGAAAAGCAGCATAGTTGTAAAATCAGCAATGCTGCGGCCGTATTTATACTGTTTATTTTCATTTAATTTCTGATGTTGAGGAATCTGTGTTGAATGGATAAAACCTCTGCTTTTTCAGCAACAGGCATACAATGCTACATAGTTTTAGAAAAGAATAAAACAAAAGCGCAGAAAATAACTACGCAATCGTTACCTTATTTTACTAAAGCCCAACCAAATACACCAAAGATCCTAACGGCAAGGGTCGCTAAATTTTCCACGCGATTTCAACTCCTACAAATCCCATCTAAAAAGCCTTTAAACGAGGTTTCAAATCTATTATGACAATAATTTGATAGAAATTACTCAAAGTCTAGGGATTTAGTAGTGTTTTTAATTACATTTGCAGCCGAAACGTTTATATGTTCAAGTAAAGACACGGTTATGTATCAAATTCTACTTCAAAATTCTCCTCAGGCACCATCCTTCGCCTGTTTAATTTCAAAAGCTTCTGCAACACAGCGAATGTGTTGTTGCCCGGCCTAATTCAGTAGAAATATTTCTTAGTTGACGAAAACACCGCATCCCGGTGATGGAAAACTATTGCCTAAAATTTCTGCCCTAAAACATGCTTTTATTGCCCCAGTCACCCTTTTTAAAATTTAGGGAACCAGCGGAGCTAAATCCTATTATCAAAGAAAAAACTATTCAAATGAAAACAAGATTATCAATTTTATTTCTGTTGTTCTTCATTCCATTTGCCCATGCCCAGGAGCTTTACAAAGTGAGCGGAACGGTAATTGAAAAAGGAACACAACTTCCGCTACCTGGAGTAAGTGTACTCATCAAAGGTTCAAAAGTAGGTACTACGACCGATAATGCAGGAAAGTTCAGCCTGCAATTGCCTAAAGCGCAGGAAACACTCATTTTTTCCTTTCTGGGTTTCCATACACAGGAAATTGTGGCAAATTCAGGAGCCAATTTAAAGGTTTCCCTTGCTGATGCATCAAATGATCTGGATGAAGTGGTGGTAGTTGCTTACGGTACCTCGAAAAAGAGAGACATCACCGGAGCAGTATCCCGTATCAATGGAGATCAGCTTCAAAACCGACAAGTATCCAACATCACGAAAGCCTTACAAGGACTGGCGCCGGGTGTACAGGCGGTTTCTTCCAGCGGACAGCCGGGAACCTCTGCCACCATCCGTATTCGTGGTATTGGCTCTATTAATGCCTCCAGTTCTCCATTATACGTAGTAGATGGGAACCCTTTTTCCGGCGACCTGAGTTCCATCAATCCTGCTGATGTGGAATCTGTTTCGGTATTAAAAGATGCGGCCTCCAGTGCCTTATATGGTTCCAGAGGAGCGAATGGAGTGATCATCATTACCACTAAATCAGGTAAGAAAAATACTGAAACCCAAATCAACGCAAGTTTTAGTCAGGGAATCTCTGACCGTGCCGTAAAAGATTATGCACAGGTAACTACGAACCAATACTTTGAAAACTATTGGCTCGCGGTAAAAAACAAACAAATTACTTCTAACCCAACTTTCACAGACCAACAGGCTGGAGAAGCAGCCAGCCGACAAATCATTGGTGATTTAGGCATTAACCCTTATGGCATCAATTACCCTAATCCTGTCGGATTAGATGGTAAAATCGTTCCCGGAGCTACACCTTTATGGAACGACAACTGGGGCGATGCCACTGAACAAACAGCCAGAAGAACTCAGGCTGATTTAAGTTTTAGTGGTGGTGGAGAAAAAAGCCAATATTTCATTTCCGGTGGCTACCTGAATGATAAAGGTATTGCATTAGGTTCAGGATTTAAACGCTACAATGCCAGAATTAACCTGACTACACAAGCCAAAAAATGGCTGACTGCCGGATTAAATATCTCTGCGGCAAACAGTACACAGGATTATCCAACTTCAGAAGACAGCAATACGGCCAATGTGATTCAATATTCAAGAGCGATTCCAAGCTTTTACCCTATTTTTGAACGCAATCCGGATGGTTCTTTTAAATTGGATGGCAACAATCAAAAAATCTATGATTTTGGAGCTTACCGTCCAAGTTCTGCGATTCCAAGAAGTAACCTTCCTGCTACTGTAGGCCTGGATAAATCAGAAATCCTGAAGGATAATGTTTCGGCAAGAACATTCCTGGAAGCCACTATCCTACCTGAACTAAAGTTAAAAAGTACCTATAGTGGTGATTTTGTAAACAATAACGCTCATTACTACAGCAACCCATTATTGGGTGATGGAAAAGCCATTGGAGGTTCCGTATCCAAATCAAATAGCAGAACTTACTCCTGGACCTGGAACAATGTGGCAACTTACGATAAAGCTTTCGGCGATCATCACCTCAACCTTTTAGCAGGACAAGAAATTTACAAATACAATTACCGCGTTATTTCCGGCTCCCGTCAGGGCTTCGTACTTCCTGATTTGTATGAACCAGATGCTGCGGCGCTGCCAACTGGCTTTAGTGGTAGTTCAATAGATTATACCTTAATCAGTTTCTTTGGAAGAGCGGAGTACGACTATAAAAAGAAATATCTTTTATCTGCTTCCCTAAGAAGTGATGGAACTTCAAGATTCTCGGCAGCAGAGCGTTGGGGTACATTCTGGTCACTGGGTGCTTCCTGGAAGATCTCAGAAGAGGATTTCCTGAAAGATACCCCATGGTTGAGTACTTTAACCCTAAGGTCAAGCTATGGTGCACAGGGTAATGACAATATCGGTATATATTATGCCTATAAAGGACTGTACAGCATCAGGAATAACTTAGGTGAAAATGGATTGGTCACCTCAAGGCTTTCTACACCAAACCTGAAGTGGGAAACCAATTTAAACATGAATCTGGGTGTTGATTTTGGAATCTTAAACGACCGAATCAGTGGAACGGTTGAATACTTCGACAGAAGATCAAAAGACCTGTTGTTTAGTCGCCCAATAGCGCCTTCTCTGGGATTCGGATCTATTGATGAAAACATTGGTGCCTTGAAAAACACTGGTATCGAAGTACAGATCAATGCTGTTCCAATAAGAACTACAGATTTCAGATGGACGGTTAGCTTAAATGCCACTCATTACAAAAACACCATTACTGCATTGCCACAGAAAGACCCAACCAAGCCCTCGGATCCCATCATCACCACCACTAAAATTATGCGTGTGGGTGGAACGATTTCCGACTTCTACCTTAAAGAATGGGCTGGTGTAAACCCGGCTAACGGTGATCCACTTTGGTACAGAACCGACGAAAACAACAATAAAGTCACCACAAATGACTACAGCAAAGCGACACAGTATTACCAGGGCAGCTCATTGCCTAAACTAACAGGTGGCTTCTCCAATACCTTCAATTACAAAGAATTTGAACTCACTGCTTTATTTAACTATAGCATAGGTGGTAAAATCCTGGACAATGATTATGTAGGTTTAATGCACACTGGTAGCTCTATAGGGCGTCCATGGTCTACAGAGATCCTGAATCACTGGACACCGGAAAACCCTAATACAGATGTCCCTAAGCTAACTACTGACAACAAAGGATGGACTCAGGCTTCAACCCGCTTCTTGTACAGTGGTACCTATGCGAGATTGAAAAACCTTAGCCTGGGATACAGTCTGCCGAAAGCCTTAGCCAACAGATGGGGATTGGCCAATCTGAAACTTACCCTAACCGGAGAAAATCTATTGACGTTTTATGGCCATAAAGGAATGGATCCTGAACAAACCATTGAAGGAACAACTTATTTCCGCTACCCATCAATGCGCACTTTATCTGCTGGTTTAAACCTTACTTTCTAATTTAAATTCTACGACAATGAAAATCAAAAATATCACCTATATCGCGGTTACAGCATTTTTGCTTCCTTTTCTAGGTTGCAAAAAAGAGCTGACCACCAGTCCGACTACTGCGGTAGATGAGGGCTTGGTTTATGCGAATGCTGACAATATCGAGACGGTTTTAAACGGATCCTGGGCTTATATGCAGGAAACTTTTTTCACCTATGCCAATCCAGGATATTCTACCATTTTTAGAAACAGTGATGCCATGGGCAATGATGTGGCCATCATTCAAAATAAGTATGGTTATAGTGATTCTTACAACTTTACCATTGCGAACAACCAGAGCAGACTGAATGGAATCTGGACGCTTTTATACAAAGTGATCGACAACATGAACAACGTCATCACCAAAATTGACGCTTCGGAAGGTACAGCAGAGAAGAAAGCCAGGATTAAAGGTCAGGCCTTAGCCTTAAGAGCCAATAGTTACTTAAACCTGGTGACTTATTACCAGTTCAATTATCAGTTAAATCCAAATGCCAAGGCAGTTCCTTTATACACCAAGCCAACAAACCCTGCTTCGGTAGCACAGCCAAAAGCAACGTTGGAAGAAATTTATAAGGTCATCATCGCCGATTTAACGGAGGCTGAGCGCTTATTGCCTACTTATAACCGCCCTGGCACCACTAAATATAAGATCAACATTGATGTGGTTCATGGACTTTTAGCAAGAACTTACCTGAACATTGGTAAATGGGATCTGGCTACAGAACAGGCTTTAGCAGCAAAGAAAAACTATCCTTACATGGCTGCTGATGAATATGCGAATGGTTTCAATGATTTAAAAAATAGCGAATGGATTTGGGGACAAGGACAACAGCCTGATCAAAGTAATGCCAGCTACTCCTTCCACTACATCGATGTCAGCAGTACTTCTTCCTATTACTACAGCTTCATGGCTGATCCAAACTTCAAAAAACTGTTTGACGATAATGACATCAGGTCAAAGCTTTTCTTATGGGATGGACTGCCTAGCAGAGAGGGTTATTTAAGGTACCAGAAGTTCAGATTCCGTCCGGATGTAACGGCGGATATCGTGATGATGCGTTCTGCAGAAATGACTTTAATTGCCGCAGAAGGTTATGCAAGAGCAGAAAACCTGTCTAAAGCAGTAGAAACTTTAAATGAGCTGTTAAGCGCCAGAAAAGCGAACGTTTACGTTCTGGGCTCAAAAACTAAAGATCAGCTGATTGCCGACATCCTGATTGAAAGAAGAAAAGAACTTTGGGGTGAAGGTTTTGCCCTTTCTGATATTTTAAGAACACAATCAGCAGTGGTTAGAAAACCAGCTTTAGGTTCAGACGGACAACCATTAAAGGTAACAGTCATCACGCCTACAGGTCCTAAAGAGGTATTGGCAAAACAACATACGACGCTTAGGTTCCCGAATAGTACGGATTTTGTGCCTAACAGTCCTTATTATCTGATTCCTATTCCACAATCGGAATTAAATGCAAACCCTAACATCAATAAATAAAAAAGACAGCACCCTACAGGTATCCTATATATGAAAAAGGGCTGTTCCGATAAATTCGGACAGCCCTTTGTTATTTTGCTTTGCTATAGGTTTATCACTAAACCGCGTCAGATAAAGAGGTAAAAGTAAAATCTCTGATCTTCAATGGAGGCAATAAATAATTTGAATTTGATTCTGCACTCACTGTTCTTTCCGTTTTCCCCATTTCTTCGAGGTTGTTCAACATGATAATCGGACTTTCATTAAACCTGAAGTTCTTTACCGGAAACTTGATTTCTCCATTCTCAATATAGAATGTACCATCCCTGGTGAGGCCGGTTAAGAGTAAAGTTTGAGGGTCAACAGAGCGAATATACCATAACCTGGTTACCAGAATTCCTTTTTCCGTGCCTTTAATCAGCTCTTCCAAAGATTTATTCCCACCCGGCATGATCACACCATCTGGTGAAGGAAGCGCTTTAATTCCGGTTTTCTCCGCCCAATATCTGGAAGAATACAGGTTTTTAACTACTCCTTTTTCTATCCAGTTGACTTTCTGCTGAGCTCTGCCGTCACCAGCCCATGTCGCTCCTGGCAATTCTTTATCCCATGGATCAGAATACACGTTTACACGTTCATCCAATAGTTGTTCCCCTACTTTAGTCTTCCCTCCTGGTTTACTCATGGAACTTCTTCCCTCGTCGGCTCTACGGGCGTCCAGATCGAAAAACAAATTCTCCAGCATCACTGCAACTGCAGTTGGCTCCAGAATCACAGTATATTTACCAGGCTCTATCGCCTTTGCAGTTACCGAAGCCATGGCTTTTTTTGCGGCTACAGCAGTATCCGTTTTCGTGTCCAGCTTACTAAAGTCATTATAACCTCTTGTCGCATAACCTGAACCCTTTCCATCTTCGGTACGGATGGTGATATTGAAGGCTACATCTGAACTTTTATTATAGGCAAACAGTCCTTTAGTGTTCATCATCGCCGAAAACCCCGACTGATTGGAAAGGAAACCTGCAGCATTGAGTTTATTTAGCTTCGCCTGCTCGAGACTTGCTGCTACTGCATCAGCCCTTTCTTTAGGACCAACAGCAGCTGTAATTTCAGAAAACGTTGGAGAATCCGGACCGTATTCCTGAGGTCCTAAAAAAGACATGAACTCTGGATTTTCCGGTGCCAGCTTTGCAAGTTCTTCTGCCCTGCGCACCACTTTTTCCAATGAGGCATCATCGAACTCATTAATGGTAGCCACGCCCAGTTTTTTTCCAAAGGCGGAGCTGACCACAAGACTCTGTGTACTTGAACCACCGCTGGTGGAAACAGAACTTCTGGCATATCGTACATTTCCTGAATCAGATCCACTCAGATTCACTTCGCATTCATCTGCTTTTGAGTAGCTCAACACTTTCGTTAAAAGTGCTTTGGCTTGTTCTTTAGTTAGTATTGCCATGATTTCTATCCGATTTTTCTAGCTGTATTGATCACATTAACTCCATTAAAACGTGCGGTAGCAGAACCATGAGACACTGCACTCGTCTGCATAGGCTGGCCCTTCCCATCAAAGAATGAACCTCCTAAGCGGTAATCGCTCTCATCGCAGATTGCTGCACAAGAATTCCAAAACTCCTGCGTATTTGCCTGATAGGCGACATCTTTCAGCATCCCGACAATCTTACCTGCTTTAATTTCATAATACAATTGTCCGCCAAACTGGAAGTTATAACGCTGCTGGTCAATAGAAAACGAGCCATCCCCAACGATATAAATCCCTTTCTCCACATTTTTAATCTGGTCAGCAATAGACAAAGGCTTTTTACCTGGCTGCAGGGAAATATTGGCCATGCGCTGAAACTGCACACTACTCCAGTTGTCGGCATAACAACATCCCTGAGAATGATCCAAACCAACACTATGCGCCTGGTCTCTGATGGCCTGATAATTCACCAGAACGCCATCTTTGATCACGTCCCATTTACCACATTTCACACCTTCATCGTCATAACCCACTGCACCTAATGAACCTGGTTCTGTTTTATCGGCGGTAATGTTTACTTCTTTACTGCCATATTTAAAATTCTTACTCTTCCATTTGTCTAAGGTGAGGAAGCTGGTTCCTGCAAAATTTGCTTCGTATCCCAGTACCCGATCCAGTTCTGTAGGGTGACCTGAAGATTCATGGATGGTTAACCAAAGGTGAGAAGGATCGAGTACCAAATCGTATTTACCAGGTTCTACCGATTTTGCCTTGAGTTTTTCAGCCACCTGAGTGGAGGCCTGTTTCGCATCTTCCAGCATGTCATAACGACCTTTATACAAGGTGCCTGAAGCAGTTTTAATTTTATCCTGAGGTCTGGCATCCAGATACTCATATCCTTTACCTGTAGGCGCACTTAAGGCATTCCTGGTTTCAAACTTACCGGTTTCCTTATTGATTTTGGTGATAAAAAAAGTAGGCCAGATGCGATGAACATCCTGATCAATATAAGAACCCTCCGAAGAAGCAAAGTACTTTTGCTCGTTCACCATAAACAAGATCGAATTGATGTAATCCGCACCGCCTTTCATGGCAGCATCATTTACAGAAAGTAATAAATCTACCTTTTCCTTAATAGGTACTTCAAAGGCATTCTTTTCGATTGGAGATTTCCAGCTCACTTCACCATAGCCCTTTTGAGGAGCCAGCTGTACCGGTTCAGATTGTAACCTGGAGTTTTCTTTTGCAATCGCTACAGCCAGCTCCGCTGCTTTGGCAATGCTATCTTTGTCCATTTGATCTGTGGCGGCAAAACCCCAGCATCCGTTCGCCAAAACACGAATACCTACACCATAGGATTCCGTATTGACAATATTTTGTACTTTATCCTCTCTGGTGACCACAAACTGGTTCAGATATCGACCTACACGAACATCTGTATAAGTAGCCCCTTTAGCACGTGCAGCATTTAATGCCACATCAGAAAGCAGCTTCTTTGCCGCAGGATCGATGTATTCCAGGGCTCGTTCCGGGGAAATTTCGTTCCCCCATACAGGAATCGCCGGAAGCATAGCCGCAGCCGCTCCAACTCCTGTTAAATAAATAAAATTTCTACGTTTCAAAGTAAGGTGGTTTAAGGTTAATTAGTAATTGTCAGACGATGATTACCCAGAAAAAGTTACAAAAAATATTATCCTAGCTTACGTCCGGTATTGATCACGTTCACGCCATCAAATCTGCTGGTTGCACTGCCATGCGAAACGGCACTTACCTGCCCTGGTTGTCCTTTGCCATCCGCAAATGTCCCGCCCAGGCGGTAGTCTGTTTGGTCACATAACTGTGTACAAGAATTCCAGAACTCCTGTGTATTGGATTGATAGGAAGCATCTTTCAGCATTCCTCCGAGCTTACCATCCTTAATCTCATAGGCCAGCTGTGCACTGAATTGAAAATTATAGCGCTGCTGGTCGATAGAATAGGAATTCCTGCCAAACATATATATTCCCTTTTCAACATTTTTCACCATATCAGCTGCAGTAAGCGGGGATTTTCCAGCTGCCAGAGAAACATTCGGCATGCGCTGAAACTGAATACTATCCCAGCTATCCGCATAACAGCAGGCCTGTGAAGCTTTTAAGCCTAAAATATGTGCCTGATCTCTGATGGTCTGATAATTCACAAGAATCCCGTCTTTGATGATGTCCCAGTTGCCGCATTTCACCCCCTCATCGTCATATCCTACAGCAGCTAAAGAACCTGGTTCTGTTTTATCCGCAATGACATTCACCAGTTTACTTCCAAAATTGAATTGCTTACTCTCCCATTTATCTAAAGTCAAAAAACTCGTTCCTGCATAATTCGCCTCATAACCCAATACCCGATCCAGTTCGGTGGGATGCCCTACGGATTCATGAATGGTGAGAAATAAATGAGAAGGATCCAAAACCAGGTCGTATTTACCCGGCTCCACAGGTTTTGCCTTCAGCTTCTCTGCCACATGAACTGTAGCCTCCTGTACATCTTCCAGCATATCGTAACGCTTTTTATACATCGTAACCGGTCCGCCTTTGATCTGCTCTGAATCTTTAGGACTTAAATATTCAAATCCCATACCCATCGGTGCAGAAAGTGCATTTCTGGTTTCAAATTTTCCTCCTGCCGGATCAATTCTGGTTACAGTAAAGGTTGGCCAGATCCTATGGATGTCCTGATCGATATAAGAACCATCCGTTGAAGCAAAATACTTTTGCTCATTCACCATAAAAAGGTTTGAATTTACATACCTGGCTCCAGCCTTTAAAGCCTCATTATTTACGTTGAGCAACAACTCTACTTTATCCGGAATCGAAACTTCAAATGCATTGATTTCCACCGGAGTTTTCCAACTCACCTCACCGAAACCTTTCTGAGGTGCCAACTGCACAGGTTCCGTTAGCAACTTCGCATTTCCTTTGGCTATGGCTACTGCCATTTCTGCCGCTTTAGCAATGCTATCATTATCCAGATTATTGGTTGCGGCAAAACCCCAGCTGCCATGGGCAATCACCCTAACTCCCATCCCGTAAGACTCGGAATTGGCAATATTCTGCACCTGTTTTTCCCTGGTTGCAATCACCTGGTTTAAATACCGGCCAATGCGGACATCCGCATAAGTTGCTCCTTTTGCCCTCGCCGCATTGAGTGCCACATCAGACATCCTTTTCTTCAAAGCCACATCAACGGGAGTTAAAGCCTCCTCTACAGTAATCTCCCGGCCAAAAACCGGCATACTGGAAACCATCGAGGCTCCCAGGCCAAGTCCAGTCATATATAGAAAATCTCTTCTTCTCAATGTATATCGTCTTTATATCCTTATTTAAGTATTCAATCTTTAAGCGCTTCGCCTAGCCCATAAACAAAAACATGAGGAGCTAAATTCCAATGCTTTTTGAATTTACCTCCTCATTTTTAAAATTTTAAACTGCATCCGATAAAGAGGTAAATGTAAAGTCCCTGATTTTCATCGCTGGGATCATTCCACTTCCAGTTCTTACCGGTTTTCCTAAGGCTTCCACATTGTTTAACATGATCACCGGACTTTCATTGAACCTGAAGTTCTTTACCGGGAATTTAATCTCTCCATTTTCAATATAGAAAGTACCATCCCTGGTAAGCCCTGTTAACAATAAAGTCTGAGGATCTACAGACCTGATGTACCAGAACCTGGTCACCAATATTCCCTTTTCTGTACTCTTAATCAGGTCTTCCAGAGATTGTGTACCGCCTTCCAGCACCATACTTCGACTAAAAGGCACTGGTTCTACCCCTTTTTGACCTGCCCAATACCTGGAATAGGAAAGATTCTTCACCACACCGTTTTCTACCCATTGTGTTCTTTTCACAGGCAAACCATCCCCGCTCCAGGTAGCAGAAGGAATTTCCGGGTTCATTGGGTCGGAATAAATGTTCACGTTTTCCGAGAACAGCTGTTCTCCTAATCGGGTTCCACCGCCTTTTTTACTCATAAAACTTCGGCCCTCATCTGCACTTCTTGCGTCAAAACCTCTGAACATATTTCCCAGCATATCACTGGCCGCCAATGGCTCCAGAATCACGGTGTATTTACCTGGTTCAATGGCTTTTGCACCTGCAGAGCCTGTGGCTTTAGCTGCTGCAATTTTACTCAATGTTAAAGTATCCATTTTATCCAGGTCGTTGAAACCCTGCTCGATATAACCAGAGCCTGTTCCTGCCTGATTTCTCAGCGTTACAGAAAAAGAAACATCGGTCCCTTTGTTATAAGCGAAAAGTCCCTTTGAGTTCATAATGGCATTGAATCGTGTGGCGTTCTCTAAAAAGCCTGCAGCCTCCAGATTAGCCGCTTTTGAGACCTGAAGACTCTTTGCCACCATTTCAGCCCTGGTGTCGGGAGTAATCGCAGCTGTTTTTGCATTATAAGTAGCCGATTCCGGGAAATCCTGTGGCCCTAACAATGGCATAAATTCAGGGTTTTCCGGTGCCAGCATCGCCAGTTCTTCTGCTCTTTTTACTACTTTCTTTAAGGAAGCATCATCAAACTCATTGATGGTAGCCACTCCTGTTTTCTTACCGAAAGTGGAACTTACGGCCAGGTTCATTACATTGATTTGTCCGGCTGTAGACACTGCATTTCTTGCATAGCGGATATTTCCACCATCAGAACCGTTTAAACTTAATTCACAGGAATCTGCTGTGGAATAGCTGAGTACCTTTTTTAGTATTGCCTGGGCTTCTTCTTTACTTAATATGGCCATAATTAAATCTTTCTTGCTGTATTAATCACATTAACTCCGTTAAATCTTGTGGTTGCGCTACCATGGGAAACTGCGCTGCTTTGAGAAGGTTGTCCTTTACCATCGTTAAATGAACCACCCAGGCGGTAATCACTTTGGTCGCAAATGGCAGAACAGGAATTCCAAAACTCCTGTGTATTGGATTGGTAGGCTACATCATTCAGCATGCCTGCAATCTTTCCGTTTTTGATCTCGTAAAAAGTTTGTCCGCCGAACTGGAAATTATAACGCTGCTGGTCAATAGAGAAAGAGCCATTTCCAATGATATAGATCCCCTTTTCTACGTTTTTGATCATATCATCAACACTTAATTTCTCTTTTCCAGCTTGTAAAGAGATATTCGGCATGCGCTGAAACTGTACATCATCCCATCCCTGAGCATAGCAGCAACCTTGTGATTCATCCAAACCGATGATGTGCGCCTGATCACGAATGGCCTGATAATTAACCAGAACTCCATCTTTTATGATGTCCCATTTCTTACATTTCACCCCTTCATCGTCGTAACCAACCGCACCAAGAGAACCTGGCTGTGTTTTATCGGCCACCACATTTACGCGATCGCTGCCAAACTTAAAGTTTTTAGACTTCCATTTATCCAGGGTCAGGAAGCTGGTTCCTGCGTAATTTGCTTCGTAACCTAGTACACGATCCAATTCTGTTGGATGGCCTACGGATTCATGAATCGTTAACCATAAATGTGAAGGATCTAGTACCAAATCATATTTTCCAGGCTCTACAGATTTTGCTTTCACCTTTTCGGCGGCGTTGAGTGCTGCCGATTTTACATCCTCCAGCATATCATACCGGTCTTTGTAACGGGTAACCACCCCGGAGACTTTATCCTGCGGGCGGGCATTCATATACTCATAGCCCATCCCCATCGGAGAACTTAAAGCAGTCCTGGTCTGGAACTTTCCAGATTCGCGATCAATCCTGGTCACATTAAAGGAAGGATAAATGCGGTGGATGTCCTGATCGATGTAAGAACCATCGGTTGAAGCAAAGTATTTCTGTTCGTTGACTGCAAAAATAACCGAATTGACATAGCTGGCGCCATTCTGCATCGCGATGTCATTTACATTCAGCAGCAGGTCAACTTTATCCTTAACAGGAACTTCAAAGGCATTGATTTCTATAGGGGTTTTCCAGCTTACCTCACCAAAACCTTTCTGTGCTGCCAGCTGTACCGGTTCGCCCTGAATCTTTGCATTTGCTTTAGCCACAGCCACTGCCTGTTCAGCAGCTTTTGCAACCGCCTCCTTGCTCACATTATTGGTTGCAGCGAATCCCCAGCAACCATTGACAAGCACACGTACCCCAATTCCATAAGATTCGGTATTGGCTACACCTTGTACCCTTTTCTCTCTGGTCGCTACAAATTGATTGAGGTAACGGCCAATCCGGATGTCCGCATAACTGGCGCCTTTAGATTTTGCCGCATTTAAGGCAACATCGGCAAGCTCTTTTTTTATTTTTACATCCAGGCCCTCTAATGCTTGCAAGGGATCTATTGGATTTCCGAAAGCGGAAAGGTCAGGAAGCAGCAAGGCTCCCATTCCGAGTCCGGATAGGTAGAGAAAGTCTTTTCTTTTCAAGTGGTTCAGTTAGTTAGGTTAATAATATTTCCAATTTAACTAAATTAAGAAAGGAAAATTCAAGATATATTATAACATTTTAGTTTCATACCATAAAAAACTGACAGAAATCAAAAGAGGAAGTAGAAACCACCACAATGAAAGCTTTTCTTCCAATAAAACAGAAGATTTCTGGACAGCGGCAGAAATAGGGTGATCCTGAACAAACTGACTGGTAGCGAGACGTTTTTGATGATCCTTCAATTGTTGCCAGTCGGCCTCCCCATACACATAAAATGAATCCTGGGCATCCCCAAAACTAAGTGTATTCCAGCCTGGTTTTGTTGCCCAGCTATTCAATTGCCATTGTGTTGGGATTTCCCTGTTCTGCAAAGGACTCATCACCAGATTTTCCATCCTAAACTTGGGAACAGCTCCTCCATTGGCTAAATCAATAGATACATTTACGCTTTCTCCTGTTTGAGGTAATGCAGGGCTCATTGACCAGGTTTGAGTTACTTCGCTGGCTCTTCCTGTTCTGTTCAGCATCTCTGCCCAGAAATCTGCATAATCATTATCCGAACCATTGAGTACCCATTGATAAGTTGCAGACAGCGCAGAAAGCGTCTGCCTGCCCATACCGTACATACTGGTGCTCACCAGATCTTTTCCCGATGATTCCTGAAATAGAATTTGATCGTTATTACCGGATTTTAAAAACAATGTCTGCGCTATCGGCAAAGTACTTAGCTTCGCCTGTTGTTTCGTTAAAATGCCATTTAAGCCTTTATGTTTCTCTGATGCTACTTCATAGCGACCAGGTTCAATCCCCAGACCCCTATGGAAATCAGGTTTAACCTGATCGATTCTGATAAACAGACCTAAGCCTTCATTCACAGCTCGTTTAACATTGGCCAACTCTGCGCCCGACAACTGCATCAACTCTTCCTCATCCAGAATCAATAAGTCCATTTTCTTTAATAATGCCCCGGTAAGGGTATTGATCTCTTTCAGATCCGTATTCAGGAAGTCAGTGCTATACTTGTCTTTACTAATGCGGGTTCTGAAAACCAGCGGATATTGCTTTTCAAATAACCAGTTCTTCAAAAATTTATACTCAAAATCGGGATTGGAAGCCAGCATTAACACTTTAACAGGAGCTGAAGTTTTGATTTCTATAGGAATAGGCTCCGTAAACAAGGTATCCCTCCCTTTTAGTGCGATCAAACGAAAAACTGCCTTACCAGCTTGTTGTGGACGGGCATTTAAAGTAAAAGATTGCGATCCCTGCCCCGCAATCGTCACGGAATCCAGGTTTGTCCCCAGTCCTTCCAATAAAAATTTTAGTTTTTCAGTTCCATTATTCTGGTAGCTTCCCTGCAAGGTCAATTTTTCAGTTGCTTTTAACTGCGGATTCCAGTTCAATGCCGTCAATCCTTCCTCCAGGGATCCAGGATGAAAGCTAAGCTGCTTCCCTTTTAACAATTCCAATTGCGAATGATCCAATCCATTGCCATAAATATGAACTACTTGCAGAGCAGGATTTGATTTCAGAAAATATTCAAGATCTGCAATAAAGCGAAGCGCTGATTTCTTAGGGGACTTCAATACCTGTTCATCCAGGGAATAAGAGATTCCTTTTAAATCATGATCCAGATTTGCACCTTTAGTCAATAAATTAAACTCCTGAGTTCCTCCAGCAGTTTTAGTGTTGTAAACCGGTGGATACAACAAAAAATAAAAACATACCAGCACCATCGTGCTCGCAGCCAATCTCCATGGCAGATGTGCTTTTCGCTTTCTGCTTGCCTCATTGATCAGGAGAAAAACGCCCAATGCTACGCAAATTCCAATTGCCAGGTATTTAAAATCCATTCTATTGTACTCCTTTTTTAAGCTGATTAAAATACTTCTCAGCCAATGTAGATGCCGGGGCTGAGTTTGGCAATTGCGGAATCACGTTTACTGCCCCTAACATTTTCAATATTGCTTTTTGCAACAAGGCGATGTCTTTTGTGGAACTATTGTTGCCAGACATTAGTTTACGACTTACAGCCAGGGCTGGTAAAAACAGTTCAGGATGATCTGAAGCACTAAGGATCATATATTGCTCAGTTTCCTGCATCAACTGGCGCTCTTCATGCGCTAAACCTTCCATTTTATTTACCCGCTTAGCCGTCATTTCTCCCATACCAGCTTTTCTGTTTTCTAACAGTCCAAGCATCTCTTTTAAAACCTTTTGTTGCTTTTCCTGTGGCTCAAAACTGTTATTCTGTACTGGAGTTCCTATTTTATCCAGTTCTCCGGATAGTCGTTTATCTTCCTTCAGCTGACTTACTTTTACGGTCGTCTTGGCCACATAAGCCCTCGATTTTTGCTGAAGGTCCTTAAGTAATCGCAAAGCCTTGTACTCGAAAGGCAATGCATCACGCGTTTTATAAGTTCTCAATTGCAATTCGGACTTCCACATTTCGGTCAGCACTGCCTTCAACTGTGCTTTTAGCTCAGGCTCAAAGAATGTCGCATCTTCTGCAATATCATGTTTATGCGCATAACTGTCCATGATCGCCTGTACATCCCCGAATTTTTTTTCGGGTACTTCATGCTCATCATGATCGTGTTGATCGCCTTCTTTATGATCATGATCAGCGCCGATCTCCGTTTCAGACTCTTCACCCAGGAATTTACCATAGCGAAGTCGCAACAGTTTTTGGTCCATTCCCAGGTCATTGCTCCTGTTTTTAAAAGCATCCTCTGTGAGTGTCGCCTTTTCAGCCAGGAGTTTTTCCGTATCTATAATAATTTGCCGCTGACTCCTAAAATACTCCGGAACCAGATTTACGCCATTGGTCATCCCGGCCATGCTCATCAGTTCTGCAGTATCTACAATGGATACGAAATAAACATCAGACCGGCTCATCTGTCCATGGTTATCAAAAGCTTTTACGTAGAAATAAAGTTCATCACCCGGCTTCATACCCAAAGCTTTAAGGTCGATCAACTTGCTCAATGAAACAGATTTCAGCTGATCAACAGCCTCTTTGAAGTCCAGCTTTCTTTCTGTGAAACTTACTCCTTCTCCTTTACCACTAGCCATCGTCGCCGCGATATGAGCCGACCTCAATCCATAATCATCGCTTATTGTTAAGTTTAAACGAACTTGTTGCGCCTGTCCGTAATCAATGTTGGTATGCGGTTTAGGATGACTAATTCTGATCAGAGCAGGAAGGTCAGGAATCACTGACATCAGGTAAAGTTCCGATTTTTTACCATCAAGTTCTACCTGGTAGAATCCAGGCTTTCTGATGGTTCTGAAATACGTCCATACTTTTCCTTCTTTATCCTGTGGCTTTAAAACGGCCAGTTCCTGATCATTAAAAATTAGTTTCATGACTTTCACTGGTATGGTCGTTCGGATATTCCATTTCAACAAGGCCCCCTCTTCTGCACGAATGGCAAATTGCGATTGTTTTCGCTCTGGAACACCTGTGTAGGCAGGTGCTTTGATCAGCAATGAAAAAGAAGCGATCTCTGGCAGTACTTTTTCTTTTGCAATTCGGATATTCTCTTTTGGCACTGGAGCCTGCAAATCCGCTAATGGCTTTAAAAATGAAATCCCAAAACTCATCACTATGCCGGCGAACAAGACCAAACCCGCCCATTTTAGCTGATGAAAGGGCAATTCCGGAGCAGGCATATGAATGATGACCTCGTTAATTTTATGTTGCTGCAGGCCTTCCAGGGGGCTACATGCTTCTATTGGTTTCAACAACAATGCGGCACTCTCTTCCAGTTCCGGATACTTCTCATTCAAATATCTGCATATCTGCAAATCCCTTAATTTCCAAAAAGGTTTCAATATACTCAGGAAAGAAAAGAGGACTAGAAAAAATATGGGAAACACCCAGGCCGGCCAATCAAATAAATAAATGGCTAAGGCAGCAAAAATCAGGGCGAGTCCCAGACTTAAGGCCAGATGCTGGAGCATCAGCCACAACATCCATTGTTTCTGAATCTTTGCGATGCGATGTCTGCCCTCCTGCTTAACCATGATTTTCTTTATTTTTATGACGGAAAGTAAGGATTCGCTCCATGGTAAAAACGACGATGGCCAGTACCCAGAATACTTTTTGGATTGGAGTGTCGTTCTGAATTGGTGTTTTATTTTGGAACAGGGCTGAAGATCCTGTTGCCGTTTTATCTTCTGAGGACTGCGCAAAAATGACATCCGTCTTTCGCTGATCCGCAGGATTGTTTTCAAAACCAAAACCAGTGGAATGCACCTCATTACCCAATAGTATAGGCATCATTAATGCTACAAATTGACCCTTCCAAACCAGGTCTGTAGACGATGGATGGATGCGCGTATAAAAACGATAATGATCAATATTTTTTTCTTTTGCCAGGGTCAATAAAGGCATTCCAAATCCATCAGTCCATAGCACAGCTCCAGGATAGCCATCGGCCATCCTCCGCTGATAAACGGCAATGGGTTCCATATTTCCCTTTCCTGCAGGTTCCAACACCAGCCAGGAATTAATGCCAGCTGCTTTATTTCCAGCATAACTAAATAAACGCCCGCCGGCGATGATGCCGGATAAGAAATCTGAAGGCATGGGTTCAGCAGACATCCAAAAGGCAACATCAAATTTTAAGTCACTACTAATCTGACCATTAAACACCTCTATATCTACATTTCGTTTGCTTTCTTCAGCAATCGCCCGTATTGCTGCTTTGAGGTAATTTAGATCATCTGAATATCTGGCTGCATAAACCAACACCCTGATCCTGGAATCATCCTGAGCCTCATCCAGTCTTTTAAAACTGGTGATCTCCGGACTCGAATTCGCCTCGAAGGTTTTATGCGCAAAGTTGTTCGTCCAGGTACTCAGACTGTCGGTTTCTGCAGTTGCCTTCCAGCTTAACCTGTAATCTAAAACAGGCATTGCGCCTTGCAGGTGTTTCAATCTACGGTCTGCATAAAGCTGAACCGGAAAACCCGGAGGAATTTGTGTATTCAATTGCCGCAATAAAGCATAATAACTTAACACGTCCTTTGCCTGACCTTTCCCATTTAAGGAATCCTTTATGACAGGATTTAGCGTATCTTTCAGATTGATCCTTTGAAATTTCAATCCGAAATCATGCAGTACATAGCCTGCAAGAATCAAGGAATCAATACTTTTTTTGTGTGCCTGGTATACCTCAGGAAGTTTTTCCTTTTTAAATAAGATCCAACCTTTTTGCCTCTGCTCTACATTCCCATTTTTCAGATAAGGTGCTGCTATCAGGAAGGCCAGTAAAGCAATCAGCAGCATCCTTAAAAACAAAAGTAACCAATCGGTGATCTGGTAACTTCTGGAAGTAAACGGAGAGCTTGTACCCAAAAGCGCAATACTTCCAATACGAAGGGTCTTCCCCTGTTTTAATTTCCACAAGTGGATGATCAGCGGAATCAACATTCCTGCTAATGCGATTAGACCTATGGGATAAAGTAAATGCACAATGATATCTTTATATCTTTAATTTGTTTCTTTGGTTCAAAAAGTCTCTCAATGCCTGATCGAGTGGCTGGTCTGTCTGGAGCATCCGGTACGAAATCCTGCGATCCAGCATCCTGGCCCTTAGCTGCTCCAGGTATTGCTTCAAATTTGCCTGATAGCTGGTACGTGCTGATTCCTGATCAATCTGAACAGTTTTACCCGTTTCCAGATCTTCAAAAGTGCTGTATCCTTTAAAATCCAGGGTCATTTCATTTGGAGACATCAGATGAAAAACCAGAATTTCATGTTTCAGGGTGTTCAACGTATCCAGCAAATCAAATATTTCCTGATTCAGCTGATACAGATCTGTGATAAAGATGAGCAATTCCCGTTTTTGAGCGCCGGCATAGAGTTCTTTATAGTTTACAGGCTTCGTAAAGGTACCCTCTGGCTTCAGTTGTTCCAATTGATAAAACAACCTGGCGAGGTGCTGAAAATCCTGCTTGGCTACCATAGAAAAGATCCCGGCATCTTTAAATACGTACAATCCAATGGCATCACCCTGCAAATTACCCAGGTAAGCCAGTGAAGCAGCCAGGTAACGTGCGTAATCTATTTTAAAAAATCCTGCATCCTGGTGGTTCATGGAGGCACTGGCATCAATCAAAAGACGGATGCTAATGTTGGTTTCCACCTCTGATTCCCGGATATAATAGCGGTCTGAGCGGGCAAACATTTTCCAGTCCAGAGACCGTAAATCGTCTCCAGGCTGGTAACTCCGATACTGGCTAAACTCCAGTCCGGGGCCCTTCACTGTGCTTTTATGAATACCACTCATAAAACCATCTATCGTCATTTTCGCAGACAATGACAGCTCCTTAATGGCCATCATCACCTTCGGATCCAGCAATTTGCTCATTAAATGTTAATTTTCGGTCTTGAAATGGCTTTCAGTAGTTCTTCAGCGACCATGTCTGCCGACACCTGTTCTGCATCAGCTTTAAAATTCATCAGTATACGGTGTCTCAATACCGGAAAGGCCATCGTATGCAAATCCTCCATCACCACCGCATATCGGCCATGGATCAAAGCCCTTGCTTTTGCGGTCAGAATGAGTGCTTGTCCGGCTCTTGGTCCCGCCCCCCATCGCACCCATTCCTTTACATAAGCAACAGTACTCGTATCCGGACGGGTTGCCCTGATCAGCTCGGCCACATAAGCAATCAGGTCTTCACTGATGCTCACTTCTCTGGTCAGCGATTGCAATTGCTGGATTTCTGCTGCACCAATCACAGATTGCACCTTATTTTTAACAGATCCAGTCGTACTACTCAGAATTCTCGTTTCTTCTGCTGCAGTAGGGTAACCAATTTTAATGTACAATAGAAAACGATCCAATTGTGCCTCAGGTAATGGATAAGTCCCTGCCTGTTCAATAGGATTTTGTGTAGCGAGGATAAAAAAAGGTCGATCTAATGGGTAAGTCTGTCCAGCATAGGTAACTTCAAACTCCTGCATGGCTTCCAATAAAGCAGATTGCGTTTTCGGAGGGGTACGGTTGATTTCATCTGCCAAAACAATATTAGCAAACAAAGGACCTTTATTAAATTTAAAAAATCTTTTTCCGCTGACATGATCTTCTTCCAATATTTCTGTGCCCACAATATCAGTAGGCATTAAATCCGGTGTAAACTGAATTCTTCTAAAGGAAAGGTCCAGGGCCTGAGACATGGTGCGTACCATTAATGTTTTCGCCAGTCCGGGTACACCTTCCAGCAGACAATGGCCGCCGGCCAGTAAAGCAACCAGCATTTCCTCGATGATGAGGTCTTGTCCGACGATCACCTTCTGAATTTCTTCCTTTAAAAGGGTAATTTTATGGATCAGGGTTTTTAGGTTATTTTCTGAAATTTCCAAAGCATTGTGGTTTAATATGGTATAGATTGTAATTCAATATAGTGCTCTCCGGGTATTTTTTTTTATTCCATGATCAGAATATCAAAAAAATTACAAGATATCTCTGGCTAAAACCTGGATTCTAATGAAAATTGACGTTATTTTAGAACGATGCAAAGATCAAAGTTCACATTTGCGAGAATTAAGTATAAATCCGGAAACTGGGATACCGACCAGCGAATGCCTTCTAATTTGCTCAACTCTCTGTTGGAGTACACGACTATCCCATTAGATCCGGAAGAGAAGATTGTAGAATTGAGTAGTCATGATCTTTTCAATTATCCCTTTTGCTATTTAAGTGGTCATAAATTGGTACAATTTGACCAGCAGGAGGCGACAAATTTCAAGAAGTATGTAAACAATGGTGGTTTTGTTTTTGTAGACGACTGCAATCATGACATTGATGGCTTATTCGCCAAATCATTTGAAACACAAATGAGCAATCTTTTTGGCGCTACAGCGCTGAAGAAAATTCCAAATCAACATAAAATTTACCATTCCTTTTTCAATTTTGAGAATGGCCCCCCTACCACTTCTTTTGAATTGAATGGATGGGGAGATGATCTGGTACACGATTATTTAAAAGCGATTACAGTGAACAACCGCATTGGCGTGTTGTACAGTAACAAAGACTATGGTTGTGAATGGGATTATGATTTTAGGAACAAACGCTTCCTGGCGGAAGACAATACCAAATTTGGCGTAAACATCATTCTTTACGCCATGGGCATCAACAGCTAGTTATAACACCAGCTGTTCGTATAGTTTTTTTAAAGTCTCTGCGGCATCCAGACACAATCCAGGATGCGTTTTAGAAGTCTGTACCACCGTACTCCTTGTGGCTGTCAACCAGCGAAAACGTGAAGCCATGTCCAACAGACCAATCGTCCCGCCTGATTTCCCTCCTTTACTGATCAGTTCAAAAGACCGTAAATGATCTTCCAGCTCCTGAGGATCCAGTTTACAGGAAAATGCAGCAAGACGTGCTTCATTCAATTCAAATGAGGTTTGTAAAAATTGTTGTTTGGAACAATAAAGGATGATCCCGACATTAAGAAATTCTTCCCGTTCTACCCTTGGTACGACGCGGATCACGGCATACTCAAATAAGTGCTTCTCTTGCATTCTGTGCTTCTTTTACAAAAATCCCTGTATTTGCGAGGCGTAATTCCAGAAAATTGGAATATACTTCCCGATGTGCTTCAATAGATTCAAAATTATTGTCCCTCATCAACCAGTCGTCTGGAATCAGGGAAACAATAGCGCGGATGCTTTCAGGTGTGAGTATAGCCCTGAACCGAGCGTCCACTTCTTCCAATTGTGAGGCCTGACTCAATAAAACATGATCCTTAATTAAACTAAAAGGTCTTAAGGCCTGTTCTTCCCAATTGTCCATTGCATGGTGAAAATACAATGCCGCACCATGATCGATCAGCCATAATTCCTTATGCCAGATCAGCATATTGGTATTACGGGCAGTGCGGTCCATATTGGTCAACAAGGCATCCATCCAGACAATCTCGGAGGCCGTTCTTTCATCCACCTGATTCACCAATGGATCAAAGGTAATTGCCCCGGAAAGATAGTGTAAGGCCAGATTCAGCCCAACACTGGTCCGCAATAAATCCTGAATTTCTTCGTCCGGTTCTATTCGTCCAAAGTCTTTCTCCAATTGTGCAAATACCAGTTCCGGCATCCGTAAACCAAGCGCACGGGCAATTTCTCCGCCAATTAATTCAGCGATGAGTGCGCGAAGCCCCTGACCGGCACCACGAAATTTAAGTACGTATAAAAAATCATCATCTGCTTCTGCAATCGCAGGCATTGATCCCCCTTCACGTAAAGGAGTAACATATCTGGTTACATTAACCGTTCTAAGTTCTGGTTGGATATTCTTCACACCTGAATAATTTAGGAGACCCGGCTCCGGTTTAACACAAAGATAGACATTCCAGACTTGCTATTTAAAGGTATCAAAACCATCTTTTACCTCACACCAGAACTCATCCAGTGCAATCAATCTGGGTTTCAGAAAAGAGATCAGCGCTGGCCAGTCTGCTTCTTTAAAAATACTCACATCAGGAAGGGTTTTAATGATCCTGCTGACGGTCTTATAATGCTCATCGGTTGTATGTAATTCCCAATCCCATTCTTCTCCCAGGCTATTGGTCAACATAGTTTTAAAGGAAAGAAATTCCTCAAAAATCAATTCCTGCATTCCTGGATCCGGATGGGACATTTCTATTGCGATAAAGGCCGATTTCTTATCTACCTGCATCTTGAAATTCAGGTATTTGATTCCCGTTTTATAGTTTACCCAATTGATCCTCATCCCTTCTGCGGATTGATGAGGGGCAATGTATTGTCCGAAAGTAGTCCAGAACGACTGTTTTAACTGGGCAGCCTGATCTTTTGAAAACATGCTAAGGGTTTTAAATTTAAAATAATGCTTAATTAATGGCTACAGCGTAAAGTTCATCAGGTCCATCACTCTTTTAAACTCATCCTGAACCTTTGCTTTCAGATGAATGGTTTCTTTGGTAACCGGGTGTTCAAACTTCAATTCTGAAGCATGTAACAACATGGTGGTCATGTCCCATTCCGCTTTGAAAAACCGGTTTTGCTTATTGCAACCATGCTTACGGTCGCCAATAATCGGATAAAAAATATGCGCAAAATGTCTGCGCAACTGGTGCATTCTTCCGGTAGTTGGTGTGGCTTCAACCAAGGAATACCTCGAAGTTGGATGCTTACCTAAAGCCATTTCCAGCTCTGCACGTTGTAAGGTCACAAAAGCTGTAAAAGCCTCCTGCATATTGCCATTTTCTTTGGCCAGAGGATAATCAATCTCAGCACTATCAGGAGCAAAACCCCTCAGAATTGCCAGGTATTTCTTCTCTACCTTCGCCTGCTGAAACTGCTGATGCATGGCGATCTCTGTTTCTTTATCAAAAGCAAAAAGCAGCAAACCACTGGTTTTACGATCCAAACGATGCACAGGGCTCACATACTTATCAATCTGATCCCTTAGCATTTGCAGTGCAAACTCTGTGGCATCACTCGCAATAGAAGAACGATGTACCAATAAACCATGAGGTTTATTGATGGCAATCAGATAATCATCCTGATATACAATTTCCAGCATTTAGTTTTTTTTTGGCGAAGATAACCTTTTGAATTTTTAAAACTGGCTGATTGTATCAAATTTGTTCCTTTTTGACAGGATAGAAGCATTTATACCTAAATTGGGAAATCATGAAAACCAAACCAACAACCCCTCCTGTTAATGGATTAAAGAAGGCGACAGCAGCCTTTTTTATGGCGATGCTGATCGCCGGAAATGTCAGCTATGCCCAAACTAAAAAGGAAACCATTGACCTCATTGTCAAGGAAGCAACAGAAAACTCCCAACTGGAAAAACTGGCCCATGAGCTGTTGGATATGGTGGGTCCAAGATTGGTAGGCTCCCCTCAAATGAAACAGGCCAATGATTGGGCAGTGGCGAAATATACAAGCTGGGGCATTCCTGCTAAAAACGAACAATGGGGAGAATGGCGTGGCTGGGAACGCGGCATTTCTCATATTGACATGGTCTATCCCCGTGTTAAATCTCTTGAAGGGATGCAATTGGCCTGGAGTCCGGGCACCAAAGGAAAAGCAGTGGTTGGAGAGATGATCATCTACCCTGACCTACCTGATTCTGTTTCTTTTAAAAGCTGGTTACCAAATGTGAAAGGGAAATTTGTGATGTTTTCTATGAATCAGCCTACTGGCCGACCAGATTACAACTGGCAGGAATTTGCAAGGCCTGAATCCTTTGAGAAAATGAAAACGGAAAGAACAGCACAAACCAATGCCTGGCGTTCCAGAATCAGTAAAACCGGACTTAACCTGAAAGCATTGGCACTGGCCTTTGAAAGTGCCGGGGCTTTAGGGGTCCTGACCAGCAACTGGTCTTCAGGTTTTGGGGTAAACAAAATATTTGGTGCAAATACCACTAAAATCCCTTCTATAGATATCTCCTTAGAGGATTATGGTCTCTTATACCGCCTTACTGAATCCGGCAACAAACCTAAAATCAGTGTCAATATTGGTTCTAAAGAATTAGGAATGGTGCCTGCATTTAATACCATTGCCGAAATCAAAGGCACAGAAAAACCAAATGAATACGTGATCCTTTCCGCACATTTTGATTCCTGGGATGGTGGCACTGGTGCCACAGACAATGGTACAGGAACCATTACCATGATGGAAGCGATCCGAATATTGAAGAAAATCTATCCAAATCCTAAAAGAACCATTTTGGTGGGGCATTGGGGCAGTGAAGAACAAGGCTTAAACGGATCCAGGGCATTTGTAGAAGATCATCCGGAAATCATTAAAAACATTCAGGTAGTATTTAACCAGGACAATGGAACGGGCAGAGTAGTAAACCTTGCCGGACAAGGTTTCTTAAATTCTTATGCTTATCTGGGCAAATGGTTGTCGGCCGTACCAGAAGACATCAGAAAACAAATTGCAACTACCTTCCCTGGAACACCGGGTGCTGGTGGCTCGGATTTCGCCTCATTTGTGGCTGCTGGTGCTCCGGCCTTTTCGCTCAGCTCTAATAGCTGGTCTTATGGCACTTATACCTGGCATACCAATAGAGACACTTACGACAAAATAGTTTTCGATGATGTGAGAAGCAATGCGATCCTGACGGCTATTTTAGCTTATATGGCTAGTGAAGATCCGGAAACCACTTCAAGGGAGAAAAGTGTTTTACCGGTTAATCCAAGAACCGGAGATCCTGGAGTATGGCCTCCAATGGTTAAACCAACTCGTAAAGGTGGTGTAAATTAACTACCAAACCTTTGATTCATTTAATCAAAAAAGGCTCCTGATTTTAAAAACCAGGAGCCTTTTTTGTTCAATCATTGGTCATCCGCAAATGGATGATCCATCATCTTATTTCTTATTCTTTACATATTTCTCGAGCCATTGGTCTTGCTCCCAAAATGTATGAAGAATCGATTCCCTGCTTCTGTAACCATGGAATTCTTTTGGTAATAACACCAATCTAACCGTTCCACCATGTCCTTTGATTGCGCTATACAAACGCTCACTCTGGATTGGGAAAGTGCCTGAATTCTCATCATCAATACCATGTGTCATCAACAAAGGGGTTTTGATTTTATTGGCATAATTGAAAGGTGACATTTTATTGTACACATCCATTGCCTCCCAATAAGTACGGGCTTCTGCCTGAAAGCCAAAAGGAGTTAAAGTCCGGTTATAGGCACCACTCCTGGCAATTCCCGCAGCAAAAAGCTGTGTATGAGCCAACAGGTTTGCGGTCATAAATGCTCCATAAGAGTGACCTCCTACTGCAATTCTGGCCCGATCTGCTACGCCCATATCCACCACATAATTGATCAAAGCTGTTGCATTGTCTTCAATCTGTGTTAAGAAAGTATCATTAGGTTCTTCTTTTCCTTCACCAACAATTGGCATATCTGCCTGATCCAATACTGCATAACCCCTGGTTACCCAGAATACAGGCGAACGGAAAGCCAGTTTGGTAAAGCGATAAGGCGAACCTTTTACTTGTCCTGCAGCAGCCAGACTTTTAAATTCGCGCGGATAGGCCCAGATGAGCACTGGCAAAGGGCCGTTTTCTTTCTTAAAATCTTTGGGCACATATAAGGTTGCTGAAAGCTTGATTCCATCTTTCCTGGGGTAAGAAAGCAAGGTCTTTTGTACCCCTTTCAGACTTGGATATGGATCAGCAAAATTGGTTAAGGCCTGCTCTGATTTATTTTTCAGGCTAAGGGCAAATATATTTGGTGTTTCTTCTGTAGATTCTCTGGAAATGTAAACCTTTCCCGTATTGTCAAAAAAGACAGGTTCCTCATAATATGGCGCTTTAGATTTGAACAGCGTATCCTGTTTATTGGAGATTAAATTCCATTTTAAAAGGAAAGGACGATCGCCCTGAGGAGAAGCACCAGCACCTTTAGTGAAAACAGCTCCTGATTTATCAAACAACAATACTTTTGCAGCAAAAGGGCCTTTACCATAAAGGAACTCTCCCGGATCTTTATAAGTATCTTCGGAAGATCCACTTGAAATCACTTTAACCACCTTGCCATTCTCTGGATTAATCAGCGTCTTTTTTGCAACACGGCTTTTTCTCCATTCTTCTTTTAAGATGGCATATTGCTGATTACCCCATTCTATACCTCCATATCTTAAAGCCATACTAAACAACTTTACAGGAGCTGCAGAAAATGGAGCTTTCTGCATAAATATCGCATCCCTGATTTCGGCTTTCAAATTTGGGTCACCCTTATCCTGGGCCTCTGCCCAAACTATAGTTGCCGGAGCATCGCTCCTCCATTCATAAGCACGTGGTCCCATTGCTACCGCATCAAAACCTGTCGGCAATTTCTCCGCAAGTGGCGCATGATACATTTGCTTTACCAGTTTACCCTGAGCATCCAGAATACGGGTTTGGAAGGGAAAGTATGAGATAGGCACCAGGTAAGAATAAGGTGTTTCAATGGTCTGGACCATTAGAAAATTTCCGTCAGGTGAATAAGCTACTTTACGGTAAATGGCTGGTCCTGCTATCTTTGTTGCCGCTCCGTTGAGCCCTACTTCCTGCAATTCTGAACTTAGGTAATAGGCCATTAACTGCTGATCATAGGTGTTTTGAAGTAAGTTCTGATAGGTTCTGGATGGAGTAACCACCCCCATATTCTCCTGTACTACCGGTCCTGTAGGCACAATATTTTCTACTGGTTTAGCCCCGCGTTGTGGCAGGATAAACTGAGCAAGAATGCGTTTGCCATCCGGATGCCATTGTAAAGTATTGCCATAAGCATCGTTGAGCAAGCCATTCGTCAGCCTTTTAGCATTTAGATTTTTTACGTCTACCAACCATAGCTCTACCCCATTTAAGGTATTGTTGCTAAAAGCGAAGAAATTCCCATCGGCATTCCAGCTGATATTGGTCATTCTCATTTTCTCCGGAAGTCCGGCTACTTTACTTTCCTTTCCGGTTTTCAGGTCTTTAATCTTCAGGTCATTATAAATGCCTGAAACTTCACCTTCAGTAGAATTATTTGCGGGATTCACCCTGATTCCTGCCAGTCCAATGACCGGCTGAGCCACTTGCTCAATCGAGGCATATCCAGGTGCAGAAAGCAGCAACATCAGGCTCCCGTCTTTATTAAATCGTACAGTCGGACTACCTGCTGCATCTACCAGGTCAACAATACTTTTTGGAGGCAATTGATAAGTCAGGTTTTCCTGAGCAAATCCCTGGGTACTTAATCCTGCCATCAGTAGTAAACTGAGCAAGGTTTTAGTCATGGGTTTATAAGTTTCGGTTTGTTTCATTAGGTTTATTAATTGATTATTTCGTCAAATTGACGCTTCATTTTTATTGGGCAATGCACAAAAATGGCATTCTTAAAGAATGGTTGCTACACTCTCGCGTAAAAGTTACCTCTAAGCCCATAAATTACCCTATATTTAGTCGCAAAAGGTCTAATACCATCCATTATTCTATCAGATCCAGCAAATTACCTATGCAAAATGTTGAAACCATTGATCAGTTTTATAAAAGAACCAACCAAATCATTCCAAGGGAATTGCTAAACCCTTCCGGGAATCCCAGTCATTTCAATGTGAAGGAACGGAGTTATTGCAATAAAGTTAGCCCTTATAACCGACGGGATTATTACAAAATATGTCTGACTATCGGGAAGGGTAAACTCCTGGTAGCGAATGAGGTTTTTGAAATTGAGCGTCCGGCATTGGTTTTTTCAAACCCTACTGTACCTTATTCCTGGGAATCGACCTCAGAAAAGCAAGAAGGTTATTATTGCCTGTTCAATGATTCTTTTATTTCTCCGGAATTAAAAAAAGGATTGGAAAGAATGTGCCCATTGTTTAACCCATTGATTTCTCCATTGTGCTTTTTAGGGAAAGATGCTTACCAACGTGTGAACGGATATTTCCTACAGTTGATGGAAGAATTACGAAGTGATTATGAGTATAAATATGAGGTCATCAGAAGCATTTTAAAACTGATCATTCATGAAGGGATCAAAATCCAGTCGGCGGGCCATGTCACTGCTTTAAAAGACAGTTCAGATCGGATTACGCCTAAATTTATGGATTTACTGGAACGTCAATTTCCAGTAGATTCTCCAGAAAATCCTTTAAAGATCAAGAGCGCTTCGGAGTTTGCCGAGCAGCTCAATATCCATGTGAACCACCTGAATTATGTGATTAAATCTCATACCGGAAAGACCACTACGCAGATGATCAGCAACAGAGTTGTAGCAGAGGCAAAAACCTTACTGAAACAAACAGACTGGGATGTAGCAGAAATAGGGTATTGTCTGGGATTTGATTACCCAGCGCACTTTAATAGTTATTTTAAAAAGAATACCGGACTTACGCCTGCTGCATTTAAGCACCAGAGCTGAGCAGGTTTTAAACAATAAAAACTTCCTCTTCTTTTCCAAATGTCCACACCTGTCGTTGTCCCCTTCTGGCGATTACCAGAGAAAAACAATCTTCATTTTCAGAGATTTCCAGGACCTCGCCCAAATTGACAAGCGTGTCGCCAATAGATAAATTTGCAATTTCTAAGTTCTTAAACATTATAGTCTGTTCCAATATATGATTCATGAGAGCGAAAAATAAGAATAGATTTATTTAAAAAATAATTTATACCCAAAAATAAAATTATTTATCAAATAACACTAATTAATTAGTTAAATTTGAACTAACTGATTAGTTAATCTACAAAATCCCCTTTCTAAAGCTATGGTACGGGTATGGCTCCATTTTAATTTCATTTTAATGCCAGTTTAATCTCTTCCCATTAACTTTGTTCAAACCTTTAAATTATTAAACATGGTATTATTGGAATTCTTAAACATGGGTAGTGGAGAAATCATGCTCATCCTCGTGGTTGTTCTTTTATTATTTGGAGGCAAAAAGCTTCCTGAGCTGGCCAAAGGCCTTGGTAAGGGAATCCGTGAATTCAAAGATGCCTCGGAGGGTGTGAAAAGGGAAATCCACAAAAACATCAATCTGGCTGGCCTGGAAGAGGAAATTAACAATCCATCAGCAGCAGAAAAAGTTAACACACCTCAGCAGGAGGTTAAAGAAGTATATTAGTCAATCCAATTCTAAAACAAAGAAATGATGTTACACACACCTTTATTAGCTGCTTTAGGCACACAAGAAATCCTGATTATCCTGGTTGTAGTTCTCCTTCTATTTGGAGGTAAAAAAATCCCTGAATTATTGGGTGGATTAGGAAAAGGGATCCGTGAATTTAAAGATGGGAAAGATGGCTTAGACCAATCAGAAGCAGAGAAGCGTTAATCCTGCTCTGTAAACCGATCCATCAGCTGCATCGATAATATCGCTTCTGCCGCTGAACATGGATTTGGGCTTTTCCCTAAAAAATAAGCAGTCACCTGTTCAATCATTGGCTGTTGTACGTGCGGTAGCGGGCTAAAGTCGTAGACTTTAGCGATGCCACCTTTTGTCACCCTAATTTGGTGCCCAAACACTTGAAAGCTGATTTTCCCCAGGCTTCCAAAAATTTCACACTGATCAGAGCAATCCTGCTCTGCAACACTGAAACACCAGCTTCCATTAAATACAATTCCATTTTTGAAAGCAATCTGCCCCGTTACCAGATCATCTGCCATCCCTATCCCCGATTGATTCCTGGATAAACCGGAAGCAGTCTTCCATTCCCCAAAAAAGAAAATCATCAAATCCAGCTGATGCGGTGCAAGGTCATGAAATAAACCTCCTCCTGAAATCGATGGATTCAGACGCCAGTTTTCCGATGCATCTGCCAGAGGGTTTACATGTGCGGTTTGAAACATTTTAAGTTGTACCAATCGTATTGCCCCTATCTCCTGATCCTCCAATAGGGCCTTAATCTTTAAAAACATAGGCTGGGCACGTCTGTAATGAGCGATACTCAGTTTCATGTCCTTATCTAAAGCTGCCTCATTCATTCTGATGGCTGATGCTGCATTTAATGTCATTGGTTTTTCCACGTAAACAGGTTTCCCTGCTTCAAAAGCCATGAGCGTATAAGCCTCATGCTGGGCTGGAGGTGTGGCGATATATATTGCATTTACTTCAGGATCATCGATGAGCGCTTGTGCATCGGTATACCATTTTGGCACACCATGCCGCGCTGCATAATCCCGGGCTTTGACTCCGTCTCTACGCATTACGGCAACTAATGATGAGTTTGGTACTTTATTAAAAGCTGGTCCGCTTTTAACTTCGGTTACATCTCCGCAACCAATCATTCCCCATTTAATACTTTCCATGTTTATGATTTATCGTTTCAGCGTCAATTGATAAATATCTGCCTTTAATTTATCAGAATCATTGTCTTCGCACAAAAGGAAGGTAAGAGATACTGCGGTTTGGGTTTTTAAAGTCAGGCCCTCAAACTTATGCTGATCGCTGATCTGCTGGCTAAAGTCCAATTCCATTTTTTCCAGATCGATGCTACCGATCAATGTTCCAAAAACAGCGCCATCCTGATAAGTAGAATTGCTGTCTTCCGCAGCAGCTAAAAAATAAAGCTTGCCGCCTACCTTTATCGCATCTGTAAAGCCAGTTGGCACCGATTTTATTTTTGGCAACAAAAATTCTTTAAAGCTCATTTTCCCAGCTGCATCCAGACTTTTACCTTCAATTTTAAACAGGCCATTCTTACCAGCGTCCCCATTTCCGCGGTTAAAGAAATACCAGTCTTCACCAGTAAAAACCACACCTTCAATATTGAAATTTTCGGGATTGATCCCTGCAATGCTTTGCATCTTATGATACAAAGCGGAAAGGTTCATCCTGGAAATGATCTTTTTATTCTCTGCGTTGACCTTCAGCAGTTGGTTTCTGGCTGCTGTTGAACCTGAACTAAAAATATAGATTATTTCCCCATAACTGGTGATGGCCTCGAAATCAGGTTTTAACTTCTTTGCGATATTTTCTTCCGGCCGGACACTTAAAGGATAACGATTTAAATGAGCAGATTTCATTTCATAAGCATACAGATAAGTGCCATTATCACTGATGATGTTCAGCTGGTTATTTTTCAACAATAAACCCGATGCAGAACCAATCCCTATAATTTGAAACAGCAGTTCAAGTGTAAATCTGTACATGAATACAATATGCTAATTCTTCCTGGAAAATGAAAAACGGTGCTCAGAATGAAGCCTTGATAACTAAATGCTGAGCACCAATATTTGAGCAGGACTTACTTCTTTGCAGGAGTAATTACAATTTTTCTAAACTCAATAGGCCCATGGTCTCCCTGGAAATAGATCGGCCCCGCGTCGCCTTCATTACTGTCTAATGCGCCACCTGTGATCCCTGGAATCTCCTGATTACTGATCACGGTCTTGCCATTTGCAACTACAGTAACCATTCTTCCCACTAAAGTAATATCATAGGTCTGCCATTGATCTGGTCCTAATGCATTGATTTCACTCGGTGGTAAAAATCCATACACACCACTATAATATACGCTGGAAGGATGTGCTTCTTTTGGACTATCCTCAATTTGCACCTCATAGCGTCCACGTAGATATACGCCGCTATTGCTGCCTTTCTGGTATTTGAACTCCACGTGTAATTTGAAATCTTCGAACTTCTCATCAGAGATCAAATTGGCACCTGAATGCGGACTGCTGAGAACGCCATCCTTCACTACCCATTGGTTTTTACCTAAAGCTTTCCATCCGGTCAGGTCTTTTCCATTGAATAATTGAATGGGTTTAGCCCATACAACCGGACTGGTTCTCTTTAGATAAGGTGCTTTGACACCTTTCCAATTGTATTTTTTACCTTCACTGGTCTGGATGGTTCCCTGAATTCCGGAACTGGTTAACTCCCCTTCTATCACGAAATCCTCATCTCCACCTTCCCATTGAGGTGGAATTTTAAAGCTGAACTTACCATTGTCAAAATGCACTCTTGAAATCGGACGTGCGCTACCGGAAGATCCTACAAAATAGCCCACCAATATACGGTTACCAGATAATTTAACTTCTAGCCATGAGGGTAAGGACTTGCCGTTTTCATCAACGGTAATGTCCCATCGGCCAATCAGGTCTTTTCCTGGGATATCCTGTACTGCACTTATCTTTGTGAGTTTAGAAGCTGCAAATAGCGCATCAGCTGTTCCAAAGCTGAGTAAGCCAGTTACCGCCATTACAAAAAGTTTCTTATTCATAGTAACGAAATTAGGTTTAGATTGGTTCATAAAAGGTTCTGGCGGGTAAGATAGGATTTATTCGCTTTTTGCCAAAAGATCCAGGCAAAAGATTTGACCACATCTGCCAATAAATTCGTATTTTGAAGGCTCTTTAATCATACTGCTATGAAAGCCATTCAGTTCAATTCCTATGGAGACTCTTCCGTATTACAACTAAAAGAAATAGAAGCACCGCTTCCAAAAGCGGATGAAGTGCTGATCAAAGTCGTAGCCACCACCATTAATCCATTCGACATCAAGAACCGTTCAGGAGCCATGAAAGCTTTTGTGCCGATCACATTTCCCTTTATTCCCGGAACTGATGCTTCAGGAATGGTAGAGGCGGTAGGTTCGGAAGTCCATAGGCTTAAAGTTGGTGATCTTGTTTTTGCCACGGCTACACATGGAACCTATGCTGAATATGTCAGTATTAAAGAATCAAGGGTTTCCTTAATTCCTGATCATGTGAGTATGAATGAAGCTGCTGCATTGGCAGTCCCGCTCAATACCGCCTATAGTATCTTAGTGGAAGCGGGAAATTTACACCCAGATCAGCGGGTATTGATTCATGGTGCCGCCGGCGGTGTAGGAAGCATTGTTTTACAGATGGCCAAAGCGTTGGGCGCTGATGTTATTGCCACAGCTTCTGGCAGCGGACTCGAGCTCATTCAGTCTTTGGGTGCCAACGAGGTCATTGATTACAAATCTCAGGATTTCAGCAGCATGGTAAAAGACCTCGATATGGTGGTTGATCTGGTTGGTGGCGAAACCCAGATCAAATCTTACCCACTGGTTAAAAAAAATGGGAAGCTGTTAAGTATTGTGATGCCAACCTCCGATGAGCTCGCAGAAAAATATGGCATTAGCGCTCAGTTTATTAGTGCTACAGGCGATCATAAAAAATTGGATTTTGGAAAAAGACTGGTTGATTCGAATAAAATCAAGGTTCAGATTGCCAAAGTCATGAAAATTGAAGAGGCCGCGGCGGCGCAGGACCTGCTTACTGCAGGTGGCTTAAATGGGAAGATTATATTGAATTTTTAATAACAAATCCCTCCTTCATACCTGCAATAAAGACTTTATAATCCTTTTTAACCTGTATGGCGTAATTTCTGGCATAATCCAGCAATGCTTCTTTTTTAATCCCCCGACTAGCAAAATCAGTTAATTCATCATTAATTGCAGCACCCTGTATCCCGGAACTTCTCAATTGTGCAGAAGCAGTCAGGACTGCCATATCTTTGATCACTGTTTTAATCTCTTTAATCTGCGCAGAAAGCGCTGCCAGATTTATCCGGTCGGCAGCAGGTTGCATCTCCTGAAGTACAAATATGTCTCCTTTAAAAAGGCTGGTACTCAATAAGGCAGGCGACACATTTTGCATGTGGTATTTCGCCTTACTGATTCGATCGGCTTCAGAAGTCCATTTTGGTTGAGGTATCGGATTAAAAGGTGCCAATGATGATTTCACTGCCTGTTTAAGGTCCAAAAATAATAACTTACTTCTGTCCTTCTTATTTTGCAACAATAACATATATCGTTTCAAGCCAATACTTCCGGTTCCTGCGACCCGAAAAACCGCATCCTTTACCACATAGGAATTCGCTAACAGTGTGGTTTCTTTAAGCCATTTACCAATATGTTGCATCAACTCCTGTCTTAATTTCTTTTCCAGTTTAAAATGAGTCAGGTTATTCACTTTAATCATCAAATGATGATCTTTTCCATGCGCATTCTTCTTTACCAGGTCTTTTGCCTTCCGTAAAGCCGCATTGTCGAGAAAAGTACGGACTACCCCATCGGCTGTCCTGGGATCCAGGTAATAGGCCTTTCCTGTCCTTAACCGCTCCGTATACGACTCCAGAAAAAGAACAGCCATGGCTTCTGCCCATTTCTTTTTTAATTTTAAAGTATCAAAAGCAACATATATACTGGTCAGTATTCTGACCAGTTCCCAGTTTAATGGAGCAAGCATCGCCTCGTCGAAATCATTTAAATCAAAATAGACCTGACGATTCGTTCCTTTAAAACTGCCAAAATTCTCCAGATGAAGGTCCCCGCAAATCCAGGCCAATGGAGATTCAGGAAAATTTTTAACCTTAGCCAGGTCTTCATAAAACAAATGACAGGTTCCCCTGAAAAACCTAAAAGGGCTTTCCGCCATGGCCTGATACTTCAACTGAACCATATCAGGAAGTAAATCATGATTAAACTTAATGATGCGATCTATTACCATATTCATTAAAGGCTTAAATTTCCCGTTTTCATTACCATTCAAAAGAGCTGATTGCCCGCTGATTGAGCAGCCAATTGTTAAAGGTTTCGAGCCGATCCCCTCTCCCCGAAACCTGGGCCTGCCAGATCAGCTGATTTCCAGAGCGCAGCACTTTGATATTGATGCAGCGCAGTTTCAGGTCCTGCAAATGAGCGGTAATTTCCAGCTGCTCAGCGCTCAGATCCAAAATGATCTTGTAATCCCGATGCTGGAAACGAAAATCTATCCAGAATTGGATATAATCCATCGCATACAGGATAAATAAGGATAAGATCATCGAAACCCCCGCCAATTCATAAGCGCCGATCCCCACCAGCATACCAATTGCCGCAGAAATCCATATGGATGCCGCAGTAGTAATACCAGAAACCGCTATGTTATTTCTAAAAATTACACCAGCACCTAAAAATCCTACACCAGTAATCACATTTGCCGCTACCCGATCACGGTTAGCATCTACGCCTAACAGGTAAGAACAAATGGTGAAAATGGTAGAACCAAAACAAATGAGGGCAAGGGTGCGGAATCCGGCAGATTTACCGCGAATCTCCCTTTCAAAACCGAGAATGCTACCGCAGAGTACAGAGACAAATATTTTAATCAGTTCATCGCCATAAATATGGCTGAGATTGTTCAGGATCGAATTCAAGGGCGAATGGAATAAAATGGCTGATAATTTATTTACAAGCCTCTATCTAAATATAATAAGAAATAGCCACAAGCACAATGGCTAAATTTCTCATGAGCTCAGGTTAACAGCTTTGAATAACGCCTATGCGCAGAAATCATTTGCATTCCCTGCCTGGTTCCCATCAAACTTAAGCCCTGGCTTTGCGAATTCAATAGACTAATCTGATAAAGCAAACGCCAGTGGCGGATAATTTCCTTCCAGGCAAAGAAAATGGAATGTTTAGGATCATAAATATGAGTTGGTTCGCTTGCTGCACCGTTAACTTCGATAATGGAGAAATTCCTGCCTTGACACAGTTCTTCCCAATCATTAAATTTTAGATCCAGTCTCCCATAATAAAACTCTGGAATGGCCAGACAGAGCCTGTCAATTGTATGCAATAAATCATCATTGAGCTTCCAGCTATGGTCAGTAAATTTCGCACCTCTACTGTGATTCCCATAAGGCAGCAGGCGATAATAAGTTCCTGCAGGCAGCACAAGATCGAGCAGCTTCCCATAGATCTCTTTTAACTGCTTTAATTGCAAGAAATAACGGTCTTCCCGGATCAAAAGCTGCTCCATACTTGAAATTCCATCTCCGATCAGCCCTAAAAATTCCTTTCCTACTATCCCTGTAATACGCCCCTTGGCTTCGCCCGGCATCCGACAGTAAAAAATACCTGCTTCCTGTTGAAAATCAATATACTCCTGGATTAAAAAATCCACCTTCGTTTCTTCTGCATAAACTTTGACCTCAAAAAGGTTCTTTAATAGCTGAACTTTTATGCCCCGCTCCCCAATATCTGGTTTAGCGATCAGAGGAAATTTAAATCCTTTAGCCTCAAGTTCAGCATACAATTCCTCCACACCAACAGTTGCATTAAATAACATCGTTTTTGGATAATAGGCTTCCGGCATCAACCCGTAAATACTACTTTTCCTGCACATGGCAAAACCAGCATTATTCATTAGTGGATTTGCCGCGCTAAAGAAAAACAAAGATCTGGCTTTCAGGCTGAGCCAGAACCAATAAAACAATACTGGCATATACACAACTTCCAGTGGCCAGTATTCCCAGTTAAGGATTTTAATTAAAGAATATTTCAGTTTTAAAGCACTTTTCCCAAAAAATCCAGGTTTGAACTTAACCTTGTTTTTTTCCTCCTGCGCGAGCTTCAAAGTCGGAAAGCCTTCCTGGACGAATTGATGTTGGAGCATGATACTGGAGGCCGGCTGCTTAGAATTTTCCATTTCATCTTTTAAATCCACATAAACCATTCTGGATCGTTCGGCTGTCCAATACACACTTGTCATACTCACTGTTGCGATCAACCGATCTTCGCATCTCATTCGCAGATCATGGCCCGAATCACCTGTACCTCTGCAGCTGTGAAAATCCAGAATGTTATCAGTTGTTAAGTCATCAACAGTCCCGTACCATTTCAAAAATCTAGCTTCCCGTTGCTGCCTGAGGGTTTCAGTGTACAAGGTCACCGAAGCCCAAAGGTGTGGTATACCTGGATCCGGAAGTGTATAATGTTTTTCAGAACCATCCCAACGAAATTCAAAAAGAATTCCTTTGGTAAATAAAATCAATGTAAAAGGCTCCATCCCCTTTAAATCCGTCTGGGCCAGACAAACATCAGGTTCATCATGACTTAGGATTTCTACCAATAAGAGCCCGCGGCTTTTTAAATAAGCTGCTCCTTTTAAATGGCTTATAAAGGCTCCATTTAAAAGCACAGCAACATCTCCATTTACCTTCTGTGCAAACCAGGTCCCTCCTTTATCAGGATCTTTTGGAAAGATCAGCTCACAACCTTTCACTTGATACTTTTGCGGTGATATCGCCAGTCCCCGACTATCCTGCTCATCCCTATTGGAAGTAAGATGAAATCCATTCGATGTGGGTACATAGGTTACCGTACACATGATTGCCGATATTTTAAGGTAGAAATTGCCAGACCAAAATCTTCAGGTAAAGGAATTGAAGAAATTTGATTTACTGCAATCCTGATTAAAGCCATATGATGAACTGTATGCTCCATGGTGTAAATCAGTTCTCTCCAGTAACTGCTCTGTACCACTATCCCTTCTTTACTTCTTAAACTATAATTACCGATATGGAGGATGAGTTTATCCGGCAGATCCAATCTTAATTCCATTTCATCCATCGTCAACACTGCAAATGCAGGGTCTGATTCCAGTTGGACATCCCGTTTCCGCAAATCATAATTAACTGTCCCTTTGAGATATCCTTTTTCAAGCTCCACAAAAAGCTCTATGATGTGTCTGATGTGCTGACCAATTGTTGCATCAGACATTCCAGGAATTTTTTCTCTATACTGGCTATCGGATAATTCTGCCAGAAGTACCCTCAACTGATAGAAAAGTCTGCTTATTGGTTCTTTTAAATGCATACGATAAACATTAAGTCCTGAAAAATTTAGTCAATTGATCATATGACGCATATATTAAAATCAGACAGGAACAGAAAACTACCAGCGCCATAAGAAATAACATTCCATGATCGTTCTGAACGACCAGCCCCAGCCTGGTCAGATGAAAGAAAATTGCAGCAGTCATTAAGCCCAGTCCTAAAAGGGCACCTTTCCCTGTAGTTCTGGGAATCAATATTAAAACCGCAGCAATCAACTCCAACAGCCCTATTCCTATCCTTCCCCATGGCTCCATACCTAATGTTGAGAAAATATAAACGGATTCCGGCGCCGCAGTAAACTTAAAAAACAAGGTTTGCAACATAATCACTGAGGCGATCAGCCGAAAAACCCAACACCCGATATTTTTCTGTTGAACTGTCATATGAATCAGGGTTTTTCTTTGATTGTTGGCCATAACGCATCTGCTTTCTCTATCAGCTTATCCTGATTCTTGATCCAGTTTTCTTTTACACCATTGTTGTAATTGAAGTACAATTTATCGTTCACTATGGTCCAGGTCTCTGTTTTTGTTGGTGCTTTATATCCACCTGCAGTGCCGTAAGCACAATAGCCTCCATACTGGGGAACAAAATGTTCTGGATCCGACTTAAATTGTTCCATATTTTTTCGTGTAGAAAACAGCCATTGTGCACCTTTCCATTGAAAAGAAAGACTGTCCTTTCCTTTAACCGGCATATGTTCTGTAAAAAATGCGACTGCATCAAAGCCTTTAATGGCCTTTCCCGATGGCGCAAAAATTTCCGAGCGCTGTGCCTTTGATTCTGTTGTATTAAACCAGCATAACCATGCTGCAAGCAATAAGATTCTCATTTGATTTTTTTTTTAAATTGTTAATTCCTGACTAAGGATTAATTTTTGACCAGTTCTGATCTGCTTTGGATTTCAGGACATTTTCATTCTTATTCCATTCTTTAAGTGTATTGTTAAAAAACCGATTGTAAAAAAGGTATAGTTTTCCGTTTAACACTTTAAAGGTTTCAGGATCAACAGAAACCTTTTCGGCATTTTTACCCATGGCATAGGCACACCAGCCTCCATACTGCGGTAAGTATTTAGAGGGGTTAGCCTTAAACTGTTCTCTGTTAGCGATTGAACTGAAACGGTAGGTAGCACCCAACAGAGAAGTGTAGATTTCCTTTTTTCCTTCTTTTGCCCGACCAACATTGAAATACGCCACAGGATCAAATCCTTCCAGCGCCAGACCAGACTTATCCAGGTTAAAGGACTTAGTCCCTTCAGAACTTTGTCCTGATACACTGGAAACGACACCTAAAAACAGGCCTAAATAAACAAGTAGTTTCTTCATAAAATTGAGGTTCTTTTAGCTACTTTGTCGGAGGAAAAGAAGGAACCTTACAAAAGATTTTATTTTTTTAGAAAATGCTGTAAGGTTCAGATGCTTCGTTCGACTAAATCAATACATCAGAATATTCAATTTTTATAGACCGTATGTATGCAAAATGAAAAGCGAACCACAATATCTAATGAGCAACAGAACATAAAGCCCATACACTGGACTGCCAATTACGCAGATTATCTGTACAATTATGCCTTCATGAGGGTAAATGATAAAGAGGAAGCGCAAGACCTTGTACAGGAAACCTTTCTGGCTGCACTGGAAAAAACCAAAAATTTTGAGGGAAAGAGTACGGAGAAGACCTGGTTGACGGCTATTTTAAAATATAAAATCATTGACCACTATCGAAAAAAATCCTCTGGATTAATCTCAAAAAATCTGGTTCTGGAAGAAGAAAATATACAAACAGATTTTTTTAATCAGGATGATGGGCATTGGAAACCTCCTCATGAGCCTAAAGAATTTCCTGCACAGCAACCAGAACCCCTGCAGCATCAGGAATTTCATAAAGTACTGAATTCCTGTATGAAAAAATTGCCCGATTTGTGGTTTGCTGTCTTTTCCATGAAACACATTGATGAAGAAGAAACTACTGTGATTTGTACCCAACTAAAAGTATCGCCATCAAATTTCTGGGTCATCATCCACAGAGCAAAACTCAGTTTAAGAGCATGTCTGCAAAAATACTGGATTTAAATCTACTGCTATGAATAGACTTAAAAAAGTTCTCTACGATTGTCGCCAGGCCACCTTCTTGATTGAAAAAGGCGAACTGTGTCCATTAACACAAAAAGAAAGTATTAAATTAAAGTTACATCTGGCGGCTTGCTCTGTCTGCAGAATATTCCAAAAGCAAAGTGTAATGATCAATAAAATGATTCAGCATGGCTTCCACATCAGACAGGATGAACCACACTATATGGATAAAGAATTTAAAGCAAAGCTGCAGGAACAAATAATCCAGAAGTGGACTAAAGGCTCAGAAAAATAAAACAGGCGCTTCCCTTTAGGAAAGCGCCTGTTAACAGCTCCTCTACTGAACTATTTAAGTTCAATAATGCTGATCGCATATCCACCACCTGGCGCACAATACTGTGTCCATTTGGTGCCTTTCGAAACCTTAACTTTTTTAATCACATAAGCCTGTGGATTTTTCTCATAATGCGCATCTTTTGCATCTGCATATATCGTTGCTATATATTTTTTATTGGCATCCAGAAAATCCAGGTTTACCTTAGAATTTCTACCATTTTCATCGCAGGTACTGCCAACAAACCAGTTGTTTGTACCTTTGGCCTTTCTGGCAAAAGTGATGTAATCGCCTGGCTCTGCTTCCAGTACTTTTGTATCGTCCCAGTCAATGGCCACATCCTTGATAAATTGAAAAGCATCCATAAACTTACGATACGTTTCCGGTAAATCTGCTGCCATTTGCAGCGGACTGTACATTGTTACATACAAGGCCAGCTGTCGGGCAAGGGTACTGTGCACAAATGAATTGTTCTCCGGATTATAAGCACTGATTTTAGTTTCGAAAATCCCGGGAGTATAGTCCATCGGACCTCCCATCAACCTGGTGAAAGGCAAAATTGTGGTATGATCAGCATTATTCCCACCAAAAGCTTCATATTCCGTTCCTCTTGCAGATTCATTCGCCAATAAATTTGGGAAGGTACGGCTCAAGCCTGTAGGTCTTACCGCTTCATGCGCATTCACCATAATTTTATACGCTGCCGCTTTCTCCAGGGCATACTGGTAATGATTGACCAGCCATTGCCCGTAATGATGCTCTCCTCTTGGAATAATATTCCCAACGTAACCGCTTTTAACAGCATTATAGCCATTATCCACCATAAACTTATATGCTGTATCCAGATGACGTTCATAATTACGCACTGAAGAGGATGTTTCATGGTGCATAATAATTTTTACATTTTTAGCTGCCGCATAGCGATGCAGTTCTTTTACGTCGAAATCAGGATATGGAGTAACGAAGTCAAACACATAGTCTTTCGTTTTTCCAAACCAATCTTCCCAACCTTCGTTCCAGCCCTCTACCAGTACGGCGTCCAGTCCATTTTCTGCTGCAAAATCAATGTACTCTTTTACGCGTTTGGTATTGGCTGCATGCTTACCATTCGGCTTGGTTTTGCTGTAATCGGTAACTCCAAGCTGCACATTATCCAGGTCATTATAGGCCCAGGTACTTTTTCCGGTAATCATTTCCCACCATACACCTACATACTTTATTGGTTTGATCCAGTCAGTATCTTTGAACTTAGTAGGTTCATTCAGGTTTAAAATAGTTTTAGACATCAGAATATCAGCGGCTTTATCACTCACAATGATGGTACGCCATGGCGATTGTGTAGGGGCCTGCATATAGCCTTTATCACCTATCGCATCCGGAGTCAATACCGATTCCAAAACCATGTCTTTATCATTCAGTTCCAAAGACATGGTAGAATAATTGATCAATGCGGCCTCATGGATATTGATGTACAAACCATCCTTACTTTTCATCATTAAAGGTGTTTGTAATCCTGTTTCTGAAAAAGTCTTTTGAGACACATTAGGTGTTACTGCAGCTTTCATTTTCCCACGAACTTCAGAAAGATCGGAAGTTACGGTGCTGTATTCCTGTGTATCATAGTCGCCGGGAAGCCAAAAGGCCTTGTGATCGCCAGCTAAAGCAAATTGAGTTTTTTCTTCTTTAATCGTGAAGTAGTTCAGGTTTTTTTGTTCAGGGAATTCGTAACGGAAACCCAAACCATCATTAAACAGACGGAAACGCAGCAGGATGAACCGATCACTGGCAGGCTGTTTAAGGGTTACTGCAAGCTCATTGTAATTATTGCGGATGGTTTTTACCTCTCCCCAAACCGGGGTCCAGGTCTCATCAAAATTACTTTGTCTAGTATCCGAAATTTCAAAACCGTTTAAAAGATCCGGCGCATTTTTTAGCTGTAGTCCAATTGTACTAGGCTTGATGACTTCCTTACCTTTATAAGTAAGTTGGTATATTGGCGTACCTGCGTCGCCAAGACTGAATTTTAAAGTCAGGTTCTTGTCAGGAGATTTTAACTCCTGTGCATGTGCGCTGGAAGTTGTTGCATAACAAAAACAAATCATCATCATGAACTTATAGATCCTGGTTATACGGATAGCATTGCGAAATTGATACTGGCTCATACCTGTAAATATTGGTTATTTTAAATTTGCCGGGCAAAGCCACATGGGCCCTTCCTAACTTTTCAAAAGTAACCGCGAATTCCATTGAAAAAACGAAGCTTTACAAAAATGTAGAATCAAAATCAAGCTATTCAACTCAAAAACAAACAGATATCACCATGACAAGATACCTAAAATGTAGATATGGTACCGATTTTCCTCACATAATCTTCGAAATCTTCCCTCGGAACCATCGCCTTATTCCTCACTTTCGTACGGTAATTGTATATCGTACTCATAGAACAGCGGAGAAAGGCGGCAATTTTTGCGCTGTCCTCAATGCCTAATCTCAATAATGCGAAAATCCGTAACTCTGTATTTAGCTCTCCTGCTTTCAGTTCAAACCGCTCCTCTTCTACTAGTAATTGATTAAATGCAGTTACGAAATCCGGATACAGATGTAGGAAGGTATCGTCAAAATTCCTGTAGAGTACTTTCAGCTCTTTGCTCATCAGTTCGGTCGATTTGAGCATTTTCAATAAACCATCTATATTACCTGTTGTCGCTTTCTTATTTAGCGCTTTTCTATAATCTTCCAGTTTATTAATGTAATTGGAACAAAGGTCCAGAAAATTCCCGATGTACTCTTCTTTAATGAGATTTGCTTCTTTCAGCTGGACATTACTTTCGTTCAATTGCAGGTTTACGTGTTGTAAGTCCTGGTTTAATGTCTTTAAAAGATGATTGACTTCCTGTAGTTCCAACCTACCCCTTTTCAGTCTGCTCAGCTGCTTGATCACATAAAATACCGCCAGGATTAAACCAATTGAAAGTAGACTGATCAAGCCGAGCAATATTAACAATTGCAATCGCTGCTCTTTTTCTTTGGCCTGATGTGCCAGATCAATAATTGGAAAAATCTTTGAAATAACGATCGTTCTTAAAGGCGCATTACAGAAAATTGCATCTTCCATAGAGCATTTGATGTATTGGTAAGCACGTTCTAAATCCCCACTTTCATAAAGTGAGATGGCCAATGCTTGTAAAGAGGTATTCTCCTTGATGGCATTCTGTAGATCTGAAATGGCCGATAAAGCAAAATACTGCTGCTGAAGCAAGGTATTGCCTTCATTTTTATAGACATTTCCCAATGCAGAACTCCAAATCGCATACTCATGATTTTTGGTTTTCACACCTGATAAAAGTTCCAGTAAAATCTTTTCAGCGGCTTTGTATTGTCCGGAAGCGCTTAACTTTTCAGCATAAACACCCTTAAAGTTTCTGGAAGATGAGGGTAATAACTGCAATAAAGAATCTCTATATGCGGCATTAGATTTACGATATACATCAGTGTTGACATTATGGTAGGCGGCCAAATTGCTATAGAGGTCTTTATAAGCCTGATAATAACCTATTTTCAGTTCCAGAGTCAATTGATTTGAGCGTAAACTCCTCAACAAATTGGCGGCATCCATAGACATTCCAGCAATTGAGTAGAGCGCTGCGAGTTGTAATTTAGATTCCGCAATTTTCAATGGATCTTTTAGCTTCCTCGCAATTTCCAGGTTATAACTGACGTATTTTATCGCAGAATCGCTCTGATAAGGTTTGTATTCCTGGTAAAGTTTAGTGTGAATGGCATAACGATCAGGTTTTAACAGACCTGATTTCTCTTTTGATAAGTCTGAGGTTTTAAGTTGTTGTTTAAGTCTGTAAATTTCTGCCTCTCTCCTGTCCGCATAGATCTGCCGCTGCTGAATGGCATCATCCAATATGCTCAACAGGCTGTCCAGTTTTGCATCCTGAGCGGCAGCAGGGCTAAAAACCATGAAGCTCATAAAGGATAGGAGTAAAAAAAAGTGTTTCAGTAGCTTCAAAAGATTCCAGGTTAAATGGTCAACAAGAAAACCATGCCAAAACTATCCAAAATCTATTAGGAAAGCAACCAGATAAGCCCGCTGATAATGGGCGACTAACTTCTGCTGGAAAAACAAGGTTCCATGAAAAAACCGAAAAGCGACCTGATCAACACCATCTGGACCCTATGAATTTATAAAAACTGGCCGCCTATACTGAACCTAAAATCAACCAATTTTGACCACATGTTAAACAACACTAATCTATCAAACATGGTTAAAATTGAAATTGCCACACTAGAACATCTAAATGAATTTGCAGAATTATTCGACCAATACCGCGTCTTTTATCGACAGGCATCTGATGTGGAAAAGGGAAAAAGCTTTCTTAAGGAAAGGATCAGCAATAATGAAACCGTTACATTCCTGATTAAAGTAGAGGAAAAATTTGCGGGATTCGCACAACTCTATCCATTGTACCATTACAAAGCACTCCAACGCCAATGGTTACTAAGTGATTTGTTTGTGGATCCAGAGTTCCGGGGCCGCGGTCTTTCCATTGCCTTAATTGACCGTTGCAAAAAGTATTGTGAGGAAACAGATGCCTGTGGACTCTTACTCGAAACGGAAAAAACCAATGACATCGGAAACCAGCTTTATCCAAAATGCGGATTTGAACTAGACCAGGATCACAACTACTACAATTGGTGGAAATAAAATCTCTCCATACAATGAACCGTAAAGGGAAGCTAAGTGGTCATCAGCCAATTAGCTTCCCTTACCAATTCGTAAATTAGACCATACTATGCTTTTAACCTGAATTTTCCTTTTCTCTGATTTTGAATAAGGCAATTTTAAGTTCAAAATTCATCTGATGGTAATAAAAAAGATCCTTTTTTTTGCTTAAGAAACTTATTAAGTCATCATAATTTATCATCCCGATGATTTGATCATTTTCTATTACAGGAAAGCGTTCTTTTTTCCGTTCTCTAATGAGTACTAAAGCCTCTACAACCAATAAACTGGCTCTTAATTTCAACACCCCTGATTCACTCCTCATGCTATTAATTAAATAAATTACGTGATCACTAAATCAAATTACCAGCGTAGACACATCATCCGTTTCGGTGAATACCACAATGATTCCTCCTTTAATCTTCTCTTGGCTCATGAATATAAGCCATGCCTTCAATTTCACAGATTACATCTTCTAAATCGTAAACTGATTGAGTAAAGTAATTTAACAATCTTTGCTGGTCCTCATTACAATTCTCCACCTTGATCAATTTGGCCAATGCGATAATTTTCGACAATGGATTTCTTAATGAATGAGAGTGCATCCAGGCAATTTGTTTTAACCTCTCATTCTGACTTTCTACTGCTTGAACATATCTTTTGTGACTGGTTACATCTCTTTGAATAGAAATCCAATGGGTTAAAGCACCCTGGCGATCAAAAACTGGTGAAACACTTACATTTACATCGTATTCTTGTCCAGATTTTCTATAATTAATCAAATCCACCGTACAGTAATTCTTCAGCTGAATTGCCTTTTCCAGAATCTTTATCCCTGCTTGTTGAAAGTTCTTTCCATGAAGGATACCTGGACTTTGGCCTAGTAATTCCTGTTTAGAATAACCAGACATTTTTGAAAGTGCATTATTCACGTAAATAATTTTAGGATTTGAGAAATTAGTATCTGTAATTAATATCCCATCAGTGGTATTTACAACAACTGATTCCAATAACTTTGACCAATGATTCTCAGTTTCAGCAACCATTGTTTCTGTTCCAATCTCATTTGTTAGACCATCAGTATTAAAGCTTAAATAAGCAAAGCTCTCCTCTTCGTTCAGCAGTTTATACTCCATATTACATTGATTATCTTTATCATTAGTGCATGTTCTTATTGATCTTAATGCTCCTTCACTAACAATTATTTTGGTGACATCGAACAACAGGCTATTTTTAGGTTTCAGCATAGTTTGATTATTTTTTTAAATCATTTCCACCAATCATGAACAATGGTACTTGACCACTTTGAGTTATTATATTAATTAGATTTCATAATGATAAACTCACTTCTCCTATTGATCGCATGATCTCCTTCAGGGCAGGAAACACCATCAGCACAACGGTTTAACAATTCTTCTTCCCCATATCCTTTACCGGAAATTCTAGCCGGATCAATCCCTCCCTTTGTAATTATATATGCCACTGTTGATTTTGCTCTGTTTTCAGATAAAGTTTTATTATAAGCCTTGGATGCCCGGCTATCCGTATGGGATCTCACCTCAATAATTAATTTGGGATACAATTTCATCGCATTAATCACCTTTTGAAGTTCAATCTCACTTTCCGGAAGAATATCATATTTCCCAAGATTAAAGCGAATAGGATGAAGTGCCAGAAGCTTACCCAAATCTGTTCCTTTAATCAGGTTTACCCTTTCCAACAAAATTTGGGAACGAACATTTTGATATGGAAACTGATTTGTAAGTACTGTTTTTTCATCCGAATTATAGGTTTCTTTTTCAGCACGTAGCGAGTATTGTTTTTTACAAGGCAATTCAACATCTACTTTAAAAAAACCCTTTTCATCAGTATAGGTAGTCGCAATAAGCCGATTTGATTCGTCAAAAAGTGAGATTTTGGCACCAATTAAGAGTTCGTTCGTAATAGAATCTTTCACTGTCCCCTCTAAAAACTGGACACATTTGGATATAAACGGTTTAATCTTTTTGACCGTATAGATGTCATCATCTGAGACTTCATTGTCTCTATTTGAAGCGAAATAGCCTGTTTTCTCTTCATCATCTATAATGAAACTAAGGTCATCATCTTTACTGTTTACAGGTTTACCCAAATTATAGGCCTCAGCAAAATTCAGGTCTTTATCGAATTCCGAAACGAATACATCCAATCCACCCAATCCTACATGTCCATCGGAGGAGAAGAACAGTTTACCTGATTTGGAAATAAAAGGAAAAGTTTCCCGACCTTCCGTATTTATCATAGGGCCAAGATTAGTTGGTTTGCCATACCCCTCAGCTGTAATCGCAACCTTATAAATATCAGCCTGCCCATAGCCTCCTGGCATATCAGAAGAAAAATATAAAGTTTTCTCATCCAGGCTTAAGCTTGGATGTGCCACTGAATAGGCATCACTGTTAAATGGCAATTCTTTAATCACCCATTTTCCAGAGACCTGATCTGCGCGGAATAATTTTAAACGATTGACACCTTCAGTATCATTTTTATAAACCTGATTAAAATAATTATTTCTGGTAAAATAAATCGTGTTAAAATCTTTGGTAAAGGCTACCGTTGACTCATGAAATTTTGTATTTATTCTCTTGTCAAATGCCCGAACTTTGGGATGTTTACCTTTGTCTGCAGGATCTACCAAATAAAGATCATTAAAGTAATTGTTGTTCCATACATGTATGTTCTTCTCCAATCCAGGCTTTTCCCGATTGCTGGAAATAACGAGACCGTCTTTATAAAACATTGGGGCAAAATCTGAAGAAGTTGAGTTGAAGGGGGCCTTTTCAATCTCGAAACTGCCGGACTGCATTTCAATTTCCTTTAAATAGTCTCTATTGACACTGAACAACCTTGCCCTATAGTCTTCTCCTTTTCTTTTATAGAATTGCTCCATCATGGCATCCGATCGTTGATAATCTCCGGTACTTTTCAAACAAAGTGCATAGCGATACCATATTTCCGGGGAAGGTTCAGGATTCTGTAGTAACAACTTACCATACCACTCGGCACCTTGTGCATAATCGGCATTGAAATAATAGGAATTCCCCAATTTAATGAGCAACTCATCTGAGGCCTTGCCCTTTTTAGCGACCTGAATGTAATATTCCCTGGAATTAATAAATGCATATTTATCATATTCACTATTTCCTTTTCTTTCAAGGTTGCTTTGCGCGAACAACCATCCACTGTTGAATAAGGCACTCCATATAAAAAATAGTATTAATCTTGTTTTCATCTGATAAGTTCTGAGTGATTAAAAAAAACGTGGCGATAAGATTTTACCTCTTTTTGAAAACAGTTCATATCTTAGGAAGATCTCATGAGAACCGTGGTTATATTGAGCGAGCTTTGTAGTTTCCCAATCATATGCGTACCCGATCATGTATTTGTCTGAAATCTGAAAGCCGGTCTGACAACTCAATGCAGCATCCCATCTATAAGCCAGACCCAGGGTAAACTTATCGGCAAACATAACATTAGAAGAAACATCAACCTGAAGTGGCGAACCACTAACCATTTTCACCAATCCTGAAGGCTTAAATTTGATGTCAGGTCCAAAATTAAACACCTTACCAATGATATAATAAAGATGTAGCCTGTCATTTTTCAACCCCTTATTCACATCACTAAAATGACTGGTGTTTAATAAATTAGGAATACTAATACCCGCATAGAAATTATCAGTATAATAAAATGCACCAAAGCCGGTCTGAGGAGAAAGCGTACTACCTGAATTATTCAAATTGTAATCTCCCGGATCATAACCACCTGTATTTGCCTTAGTAAAATCCACACTATACTGGTTTATTCCCCCCTTTAAACCAAGAGATAGCTTAGCCTTCTCGCTCAAATCCAGTTGGTAACTAAAAAAGAAATCAACTGCAATTTCGTTCACCACAAAAATCTTATCATTAGAAATATTAATTCCAAGTCCAACCTTTTTCCCCACAGGAGCATGAGCAGAAAGTCCAACGGTTTCCGGGGCACCATTAAGCCCAGCCCATTGATTCCTGTATAGCCCTAAAATACTTAGGGCTTCACGAGTACCTGTATACCCAGGATTAAAGCTAATCGTATTGTACATGTAATCCGTGTACTGGGCATCTTGCTGGGCTTTAACCATTCCACTGGATAAGCCGATATATATAAATAGAAGCAGTAACTTTTTCATAGCTATTTTTTAATAGTTTTTCAATTTATTTGGTAATCACATAAAGCGGTCCTGCTTTTTTCATTGTCTTGCCTGTCGAATCAATATATTCAATCACATAATAATAAGTCCCGGTTGGCAGCTTTTGACCACGTTGTATGGTTACCCTACCATCTGAGTATCCAGAAAAAGTATTGTTATTTTTTCCATAGTTTTCTGTTCCAAATACTTTGATACCCCAACGATTAAAGATGTCTACTCTATTTTTTAGATAACAATTCAGTCCCTCTATCTTTAATTCGTCATTTATACCATCATTATTTGCACTAATGATGTCATAAACCTTGATTTCACAATTGTTTATATTTATGGCAGTTACATCATCAGGATTGTTGTCTCCGTTTACATCCTTGTTTGTTGGATTTCCTGGATCGTCAGACATGTCCTGAGCAATCCTTCCTATTCCATCACGTGCTTTAACAGATGCCTGGTTAAGGATTTGACCCTTATTTAAATCTTCCTGAGTAACTCTATATCTTGCACTGAAGGTATTGACATCCCTTTGTCCGGGCACCAATAATTTTATTGGACCTCCTGAAACTACAACTCCCGGCAGGAAGTCATCAGTTAACACCACATCCATTAAATTCACCTGCCCGGTATTTGTAACTGTAAACTTATAATCGATGGTTTCACCAACATCCACTCTTCCATTTCCATTCTCATCATTTAGCACATAAGTTTTTAGGAGATCAATTGAAATCTTCAACTGAGATGGATCGACTTTAGGAAGTGTAGTCTTCGTAGGATCATTTGGAACCGAAGTAGAAGGATCATCAGAAATCGAAATAACAGGGGTACCAGATGGAGTTTGACCTCTTCCTGTTGCCTGGTTGGTCACCTGACCTGCATCTACATCCGACTGTTTAATCGTGTAAACTGCGCTAAAGGTCGTTGCATCTGAAACGCCTGGAGCCAGACTTGCAATGCTGCCTGTAACCGGTACCAATGGATCATTGATTGTGATTCCTGTTAAGGTCACACTTCCTGTATTTTGTACTGTAAAGCTATAAGTGATCGTCTCACCCGCCTCTGCAGTACCATTTCCATTCACATCATTGAAAACTGCATTTTTTTGCAACACCATTTTTCCTGCAGCACTCAATGTAGTCGTAGTCCCATCACCAGGAGCTGGTGTTAATGGATCATCTGAACTCACCGTTACTGGCGTGTTGTTTGGCGTTTTTCCAGTTGCCGTTGCCTGGTTGGTCACCTTACCTGCATCTACATCCGACTGTTTAATCGTGTAAACTGCGCTGAAGGTCGTTCCATCTGAAACGCCTGGAGCCAGACTTGCAATGCTGCCTGTAACCGGTACCAATGGATCATTGATCGTGATTCCTGTTAAGGTCACACTTCCTGTATTACGTACTGTAAAGCTGTAAGTGATCGTCTCACCCGCCTCGGCAGTACCATTTCCATTCACATCGTTAAATACCGCACGTTTTTGCAACACCATTTTTCCTGCAGCACTCAATGTAGTCGTAGTTCCATCACCAGGAGCTGGTGTCAATGGATCATCTGAACTCACCGTTACTGGCGTGTTGTTTGGTGTTTTTCCAGTTGCCGTTGCCTGGTTGGTCACCTTACCTGCATCTACATCCGACTGTTTAATCGTGTAAACTGCGCTGAAGGTCGTTCCATCTGAAACACCTGGC
>NZ_JAVTSK010000005.1:0-418576 GCF_032678465.1 Pedobacter gandavensis | reverse complement strand
ATGCATTGTATACCTAAACAGTGAACTAACCAGGGACGCTTGCATCTGTGTTATCACTTTTTAATAGCCTATTCAAGGCCGTTAATCCGCTCAAGTTCTTCTGTAATTACAGTTAAGTAGGAGATTCATCTATGGGGCTATGATCTATTTGATATCTCTATCAGGCATTCGGTGTGACTCCAATTGTTAAAGATTATTTTGTATTTAAATGTCATCTACTTGTACTATGTATTGAACAATTTTTATTACTCTCTGAATTCTTATGCTGTTCCAATGATCAATAAAGCCTCATTCATGAAATTATTTTTTTAAGGTAAATTTAATACCGTAAAATGTGATTTAAGCTAATTCATCGTTCTAATAAAAACGTATTATTGTAATTAACATAAGTATTTTAGTATGAGAGTTAATCGTTTGTTTTTTATATTCTTCTTGTTTGTGTATACTTCTGTTTTTTCTCAAAATAGGAATGTGAAGTTGCCAGCAAATTGGTTCAATTTAGATCTTGTAAAAGATGGTTTTTTTGGTATAAGTACAGAACGTGCATATGAGGAAATCCTTAAGAATAATAAAATTAAGCAAGAGATAATTGTAGCGGTAATTGATGGTGGAATAGACTTTAGTCATGAAGATCTTAAGGATCTTTTATGGGTTAATAAAGTGGAGATTGCTGGTAATGGGATTGATGATGATGGAAATGGTTACGTAGATGATATTCATGGTTGGAATTTCATAGGATCTAAATCTGGGAATTTGGTTTATGATAATTTAGAATTTGTTAGGATTTACAAGAAATATACTGCAAAGTATAAATCAACAATAAAGTCGACTGTACTAGATAGCAATGAAAAAAAGGAATTTGACCTATACACTAAAGTTACTGCTGAGTTTGGTAGAAAATATGATGAAGCTGACCAAAAGTTTAGAACTCTATTGGCAATTACTCAAATTTTAGATTCTGCAGCTTTATTCTACAATAAGCCAATTCCAACTTTGGAAGATATAGAAAGTTTTAAACCCTCGACTGACATGGACGGACAGATTAAGAAGATTATTAAATCTGGGGCTAAAGAGAGTGGAAACATGGCTAATTTTTATCACGAAATTAAAGACGCATATAAACAGTATGATATCATGTTAAGGTATAACTTAAATCCAAAATATGATCAACGTGCTGAATTGGTAGGTGATAATTATTCTAATTCATATGAAACTTATTATGGGAATAATGATATAAAAGGACCAAATGCAATACATGGTTCTCATGTTGCAGGAATTATTGGCGCAAATCGTAATAATTCTTTAGGAATTAAAGGTGTTGCTGATCATATTAAGGTCATGGGAATTAGAGTAGTTCCGGATGGTGATGAACGAGACAAAGATGTAGCAAATGCAATTAAGTATGCTGTTAATAATGGAGCGCGAGTGATAAATATGAGCTTTGGAAAAGGGTATAAGTGGGATAAAAAAGTTATTGATGAAGCAGTAAAATATGCTGAACTAAAAGGGGTATTATTAGTGCATGCAGCAGGGAATGAGAATCTGAACCTTGATTATGAGGAAAACTATCCTAATAAATATTTTGATAGTCCTGAATTGGCGGAGTATATGGATAAAGTTGAAAAACTGAAACCTAAAACAGTTTCTTTTAATTCTTCTCCGTTTAGTCGTACTCAAGGAACGGCCAGCCTCAGAAATAATGCTAAAAATGTAATAGACTCAAACAAGTTTAATTTACCTCATGCAAAGAATTGGATTGAAGTAGGTGCTAGCGCTTATAATAATGATGGTTCTTTAAAAGCGTCATTTTCTAATTATGGTAAGTATACTGTTGATGTTTTTGCACCCGGATTTATGATTAATTCTACGATTCCTGGATCACTCTATAAAGAGTTAGACGGGACAAGTATGGCAGCTCCAGTAGTTACTGGATTAGCGGCTCTTATTTTAAGCTATCATCCTGAATTAACAGCTGAAAGTGTTCGTGAGATTATTTTGAAATCCGTTTCTAAAGTAGTTCAGAAAGTGAAATTGATTAATATGGCTGGACAGAGTTCAAGGGTTCCTTTCACTGATCTTTGTGTTAGTGGGGGAATTGTAAATGCATATGAGGCTTTAAAATTAGCTGAAACCTATGTAAGATAATGAGAATCGCCTCTTGGGGGCTAGTTATAGTAAGATCTTATTGATTTTGGTTTAAGAATTATTTTAATTGAATAATTAACTTATGGAGTTGCTACGAACTATGTTAAAAAGCAATCTTTAATTTTATTTTTAACAAAATTTAGAACTATACCCGTCTATATATACTGTCTCAGCCTTACAGATTGCAAAAGCTTGGCGAATCAGTTTGTTTGCAACTGCAATAAGTGCAACTTTTGATGGTTTTCCATTTGCTTTTAAGCGCTCATACGTTTCTTTACATGCAGTATTATACTTAATCGCTGACCAGGATGCTAGATAAAGAATTGCTCGTAAATCTGAATCTCCATTTCTTTTAATTGCTCCTTTTATATTTATTGACGAGCCAGATTTTTGATAGGTTGGGCATATTCCAATGTATCTTGATAATTGTTTCGAATTTTCAAATTGTGCAAATGCACCTGTTGAAATGATTAATGAGGTTGCCAACGTAATGCCTATTCCTTTGATTGATGTTAACGCTTTTATTTGTTTACCGAAGACTTCTGTGGTTAAATTTGATATATCCGTTTCAATATCCTGAATTTGTTTTTCTATAAACTTAGCAGTTTTGTTTAATACCCTTAAACTGTCTTTATCCACTTCTGGAAGTACATTAAATGATTCTTTCAAATTATTCAAGGATATAGATTGTTTTTTCAATTGCCTCAATATCACCTTTTTCTGCTTCAAAACAATGATTGTTCCAGTTGGCATCTTAAATAAAGGAGGCTGCATTTTTTCACCATATAAAGCTATTAATTTTGCATCAACATGATCTGTCTTTGTAACAGTAAGCATCATTCTTGCGAAATGCTTGATCTGCTTAGGATTAAGTAAACTCACACTTATTTTGTGATTCGCTAGCATGTAAAGTAGTAATGTACTATAATTGCCTGTCGCTTCTAAAACGCAGTGATGTTGTTCATTCGAGATGGACTGAATGAACTTTTTAACCCCTTTTGAATCATTTGAATAGCTTCTTGTTTGGTAACCAGATAACTGAGGGTAAGCAGCCACAAATGTGGCTTTTGCAATGTCAATTCCAATAAATTTCATAATACAAGATTTGAATAACAATAAATACATCTTATAAACTATCGTCGCATACACAGGCTTGTTGCCTACCGAACTATTCAGTTTTGAGATGTAAAAACGCAAGGGGGCAGAACGTAGCAAACGGTTTTTTCTACCAACCTTTGAACAGCCTTAATCCTTGCGTTTTTTAATAGAGATGAATGTACGACATTTGACTGGACGCCAGGTTAAGGGAGTCTGATAAGTTAACAGAAATTTTGTAATGAGTGAGAAAAGCATTCCTGTACCAATTCAAGATAATGAGTATTGAACTAAGTAAGACCTGTACAGCTCTGAGTGCCCGTTGCCAAAGATCTAGTTATCAGTCCTGCGTTGTTGTACCGCTGGCGGAAAGAATTTTTGAGTAAGCAAGGCAGTAGCTTTTCTGAGAACTGGAAGGTTAATCTCAGCGCAGTTGCGCAAGGACTATGTGAAACCCAGATGGAGCGCGACATTTTAAAAAAGACATCAGTATCTTCTCCTAAGGCGACAACAAATATTTAGGTTCATAAGAAATCATAGTAAGGTGTTTTTAGTTGGGAAGATGTATTCAGTATTTAAAGTAGGTAGAGGTTGATTTTACAAACGATCAATTAGTAGTCCATTAATTATGAGTACTGAAAATCATATGATTGAAAGCGTGGTGATACAAGGTTTTGAATAAAGTAAAACGATATGTGGAGTACTAATTGTATTACAAGTTTTTTTAGATAGTTCTATGGCCTCATTTTCTGCATCAATTGCTTTCAACCTATGTTTAATTTGCATTTCCTTTAGCTTGTTTTTGTACGTGAAACCTGTCAGGCACCCTGCGGAAAACAACCTTTACTAATTAACTCCATGTTACCAGCCATCTCCAAGGTAATTTCAATCGACTTTTTTCTCACTCTTTCTTGAATCTTTTGTAGCACTGAAATTACCCTTTCTGCTTTGGTACCTGCTACAATGGAAAGAATAGCCCCTTTATTACTCTTTGCTGCTTTATTGGTAACGATGGTGTAGAGTTCCGCATGGAGAAGGCTAGCTTCATCTATGCAAAGCTGTTCATTGAGATTCTCTAGGTAAAAGAGCCATCTCTTTGCATGTGGTTTTTGTTCCCAGCCTTTAGATCACTCAGATGATCTCGGTATTGTCGGAGCAGGTTTTTAGCCTTTACATCATAGAATGAGCTGATGGAGTCAATGCAATTTGGCGCTGTATCGATAGATAAAAAAACGCCAAATTTCTTTTTATGCGCCTCCTTCTCCAGCAAAGTTCAATTCAGGTAAATTACCTTTGAACTCTCAGTCTTTAGTCTTCTACGTGTTTTGATGTGATAAAACAGTTTGTGACTGCAAATTGGAAAATCTTGAATTACAATCTCAGGAAAAAAGCCTTTAGACAAAACTTTAATTCCATCCCATTCTAAAGGAGGCGTATTCATTTCTTCAAGATCGATGTGGAAGGTGTCGATATCCTCAAGAGCTCCTTTATATTCAAAATTCTCAAGTATAAATTCTGGTAGAAATAATTTTAGTAAGGAGCCCGGAGGTGATGGCATAAATAGTAAGCGTTATAAAATGCAAGCTATATTTTTAACTGCTCCTCCATAACATTTGGGATTGTTCCGAATTCCGCTTGATCCGATAAAACTGCTTAAAACGTAAAAAAGCCCACTTTTCAGTGAGCTTTCTTTCAGTAGCGGGGAGCAGAATCGAACTGCCGACCTCAGGGTTATGAATCCTGCGCTCTAACCATCTGAGCTACCCCGCCGGGCGTCTTCTTTCTAAAGAGCTGCAAATATAGAATAATGGTTTGAAATAATGAAAAAAAACATCAAATAAATGCATTAATAAAGGTTTTGTGTTGAAAATGAATCAGTTATTTATAGCTGATTCTGTATAAAACAGGCTAGTCACTCTTGGAACTTTGGGTTTCACCTTATTATATTAGCCCAGTTATTCAAAATCTTAGTGAGTGTGAATTTTAAATGATTTTTAAAAAAGCGATTTAAAAAGATACATGAACATAATAATTGGTCCGCATTGATACTACTAAAGATGATGTTGATATGTTACGGTTATTCACTAATTATATTTGAAAAATTCTGAAAGGTTTAATTAGATGGTATGAATTTCGTCCTGCCAATCACTGAGCAAGTTATGGGCTAATTATTTGGGCTAGCCAACTGTACATCTTCTTTTCTAAAGAGTTGCAAATATAGATTATATTACTTTTCTTTAGAAATAAATAAAAATTGTCCATTAGTTTAGAATGTAAGGATCTGTCAATGTCAGAAAAGAAAAAGTTTACGTTAGAATATGAATTGAGATCTTCGCCACGTATTTTGTTTAGTTTCATTAGTGAGCCAAATGGTTTATCTCAGTGGTTTGCAGATGATGTAATTTTCCGTGATCAGGTTTATACATTTACATGGGATGATGAAATACAAAAAGCGAAGCTTTTGAGTATAAAAGAAAATAAGTTAGTGAAGTTTAAATGGATTGATGACGAACCACATTGTTATTTTGAAATGGAAATTGTTCAGGATGAATTAACAAATGATGTAGCCCTTTCTATAACTGATTTTGCAACTGAAGATACTTTAGCAGAGCGCACGCTAATTTGGGATAATCAGATTACCTATTTACATAGTGTGTTAGGAGCGTAACTTTTTCAGTTGCTTTGCTTACCTTTGCATATTGAAAAAGATTCATTTACTTCTGCTCAAAGCATTTATTAGGCCTTTCTTTGTCACATTTTTTATTGTGATGTTTATACTATTGATGTTCTTTTTATTCAAGTACGTCGATGATTTAATTGGAAAAGGCTTTGAATGGTATGTGATTTTGGAATTGATGTACTATGCTTCAGCAGCCAATGTCTCTATGGCACTTCCACTTTCCATTCTTCTATCATCTATTATGACCTTTGGAACATTGGGAGAGAATTATGAGTTAGTAGCTATAAAATCTGCTGGTGTATCACTTCAGAAGGCAATGATGCCATTGTTGGTATTGATTGTGTTTATTGCTATTGGGTCTTTTTTGTTCTCAGATGTCATGTTGCCAAAAGCCAATTTAAAATTTGGCTCTCTTCTCTGGGACATACGCAATAAGAAACTATCTTTTTTAATTAAAGAAGGTGTGTTTAATAATAGCATTCCTGGATATTCAATTAGAGTTGATAAGAAGGGGGAAGATGGTGTTTCTTTGGAGGGAGTAATGATTTATGATCATACTAGTAATAATGGTATAGCGAAGATCATAATTGCAAAAGAGGGGAAGATGGCTAGCGATGATAAGAACCTTCTTTTAAAGCTCAAGAATGGCGTAAGATATGAAGAATCTAGTGGAGAGAACACTTCATATAATCCACGACAGCAATTCACACGAATGCGATTTAAAGAAACGGATCAAAAATTTGATATATCGAGCTTTAAAATGAACCGTACAGATGAGCAAGGGTTCAGAAATAATACCCAGATGCTCAATTTGAAAGGATTGAACAAAAAACAAGATTCTTTATCAAAAGAATTAGATAGCCTCAATAAATTTTCCAATTTGACCCTTTCTAGCTATTTTAAACAAAATAACTACGTGAAAGGGTATAGTAAGGTTAATACTCTTGAAAAGAAAATCAAGGGACCTGTATTAAATGTCTTACCCTCAACAGATAAACTTAGATCTATTCAATCCGCTTTGGATCAGGCGAACACGGTTAAACAAACAGTTTCTGGAAGATTATCTGATCATGCAGATAGGATTCGAAATCTTATAAAGGTTGAAATTGAGTATCAAAAGAAATTCACTTTGGCAGCATCATGTCTTCTACTTTTCTTTTTGGGAGCTCCGTTAGGGGCAATAATCAGGAAAGGTGGATTGGGTTTACCAGTTGTTATGGCAATTGTCTTTTTTTTAATTTACCATATTATTGCTACGGTAGCTGAAAAATCTGCAATTACAGGGTCATTAGCTCCATTCTTTGGACCTTGGTTAGCCATTATTATTTTATCCCCTGTTGGTGCTTTTCTTACTTATAAAGCCACTGTTGATTCGGCTTTGTTTGATATTAATGCAATAAAACAGTTGGTAGTGAATCTTTTCAAAAAGATAAAACAACGTTTTAAAAAAGATATTTAAAGGAATTTTAGTAAAGGGTAAATGGCTAAATATTCATTACTTATTTATGATATTAAAGCGCAGGATATTGAATAGGAAGATTGTAACTTTGTACTTAATCTTAATAGTTAAACAAGCAGCTACTCTTAGTGTTTGTGTATAGATATATTTCAAAAAATGGAAATCAAACTAAATGCAATAGAAGAAGCTATTGCTGAAATACAGGCTGGTAAAGTAGTTATTGTTGTTGATGACGAGGATAGGGAAAATGAGGGAGACTTCTTAACTGCTGCTGCAAATGCAACACCTGAGGTAATTAATTTTATGGCAACTCATGGAAGAGGGTTAATTTGTGCTGCATTAACTGAACAGAGATGCGATGAGCTTGGATTAGAGTTAATGGTAGGTAAAAATACAGCTGCATATGAGACGAATTTTACGGTTTCTGTTGATTTAATTGGATATGGATGCACCACAGGCATCTCTGCATCTGACAGATCAAAGACTATCCAAGCATTGATTAATCCAAATATAAAGCCTGAAGAATTAGGTAAGCCAGGGCATATTTTTCCATTAAGATCTAAAGATGGGGGAGTATTGAGAAGATCCGGTCATACTGAAGCATCAGTTGATTTGGCAAGATTAGCTAATATGGAGCCTGCGGGTGTTCTTGTCGAAATCATGAAAGAAGATGGCGAGATGGCGAGGCTACCCGATCTCATAAAGATTGCTGCACAACATAATCTAAAAATTATTTCAATCAAGGATCTTATTGCTTATAGATTAAGCAAGGAAAGCCTAATTCAAGAAGAGGTGACGGTTAATCTCCCTACTCAGTGGGGTGATTTCAAAATGACTGCTTATACACAATTAGATACAGGAGCTACCCATTTGGCTATTAGCAAAGGAGAGTGGACTGTTGATGAACCGGTTATGGTAAGAGTACACAGTTCATGTGTTACTGGAGATATTTTTGGTTCTTGTCGTTGTGATTGTGGACCACAATTACACAAGGCAATGGAAATGATTGAGAAAGAAGGAAAGGGTCTTATTGTGTACATGAATCAGGAAGGAAGAGGCATAGGTCTGGTGAACAAATTAAGATCATATAACCTTCAGGATGCAGGTTTTGATACAGTGGAGGCAAATATAAAATTAGGTTTTAAAGGGGACGAAAGAGATTATGGTGTTGGTGCTCAGATTTTAAGAGCTCAGGGTATTTCAAAAATGAAACTGATGTCAAATAATCCTACGAAACGTGCAGGCCTAACAGGATATGGACTGGAAGTATTAGAGAATATTTCTATTGAAATTGAAAGTAATATACATAATGAGCAATATCTTAAAACTAAGCGTGATAAGATGGGACATCAGATTATGAAAGGTTAACAATCTATTTTTTTTGATTATTTTTCTGCTGTTCGGTAAGAATGGCCTCTTTATTAATTAATTGCCTGGTTTTTGGGGTCTCCCCATGCTGGGCTTTTTTCTTTTGATCTCTTTTGTATTGTCCTGTAATTTTTCTCAAAAATTCTCTAAAACTATCAAATTGCTGGGTGTAAACCAATCCCAATGCAGTGACATTATTATTTTGGTTGATACCTGATGTTGTAAATATTGTTTGTTGAGTTGGAGGTTTATTCGATAATTTACCAATCAAGGTTCCGTCTTTTTTTATTAACCCAAGAATTTCTACCTCACCACCTACATTGTTTCTAGAAAAACCATCTAAGGATAAATCATTTGTACTACCTCTATTCACTATACCCGCATTGAGGATTACCCTGTCATTGAATAGTCTGAAAGAAGCATTTGCTTCTGTTAATGACCGGACATTAAAATCAACAAAATCTAGGTTTAAGGATGAAAGCACATTATTTAGTTGATTAAATAGTAATTCCGTGGCAGTACTTGTAACTCCACTTGTGAGTTGTTTTCCTAAATCTTCATTCCCAGTTCCTGGAGCAAAACTTCTTCTAATGATCAAACTTAAAGCTTGAAGATTAAGATTGTTTGAATCATTGAAATAGGCTTGCATTTCTTCTTTAATAGCTGGATTTGAGGGAAAGAATATATCTAACTTGATATCTGGTTTTAATAGTAAACCTGATAAACCCATTTCGACCTCGGTTAATACTCTTTCGTCTTTATTATTGCCGTCCCTATTAGCAGCTGTATATAGGTCTCTTAGACTTGTTCTTAGCGAATAAATAGCCTTTAGTTGTATTTGTGCCATTGCTGGATTCCCAGTCCAGCGAATGGTTCCTCCTTGACGAATATTGAATTTCTTATTAATGACCTCTTGAGCTGTAAAATCAAAACTACCATTTTCAATTATATAATCACCAGACATGTCAAAATCTCCCTGACTATTGATCTTTAGGGTAAGATCGGTGGCATTTCCCCGCCCACTTAAATTACCTAAACTTGTGAATATATTTGCGACACTATTAGGGTCAACATCTAGTTTTAAGTTCATCGTGAGTCCATCAAAACTATTTTGTTTTTTTACTGTATTAATGGTGTCTTTACTCACAAAGGTGATGAAATCTTTACTAGAAACAGTTTCGGAGCTGTTTAATGGTAAGTTAAACACAGTACCTTTTTCAGTTTTTGCATCGATATCAATGTACATACGATTGGTTGGGCCTTTAAAAATAAAAGTTCCGGTACCATATGCTTGTCCATAGTAAATAGGGTTATCTTTTTCCGTTGTGTTTAATGCCATGAAGTTCCTGGCCTTTATTACAGCATCTATTGTAGGATTATCTAGATTATTTAAATCTACTGTACCATTGGCGATGGCCTCATTATTATCAACATCTAACAACTTTAAATTATGAACTTTAATAATACTATTATCGATAGTTACCTGATCATTTAGAGTATATGCTGTTTGTAGATAATTAATAGTCATTTTTCCTTTATTAAAGGATATTTCTCCGTTAATGTCGGGTTTATCAAAAGATCCTTTTACCGCTAAATCGGCAGAAATATTACCCTTTAATTTCGAAACCAATTTTTTCACGAAAGGCTCGAGCACAGCCATTTCAGTTTCATCTAGTTTAATGTGAAGATCTAATTCTTTTTTCTCCAGATCAAGACTTCCCCTTGCTTTTAATGTCTCCTTATCTCGAGTCATAATGCTGGTATATACATTAACTATATTCTCTGATTGACGAAAAGATGAAGTATCAGTTAGACTTCCAATATAAGTATCATTAAAACTCAGCGAATCAATCGTGATGTTATCAGAAATTTTTGGAGATTTTAGAATATGATGAATTTTTGTTTCTCCATTCAATTTACCGGATAGTTCTAGCCCCAGTGTTTTTACAAATGGGTTTAGAGTTTTAAGGTCGAATTTTTCAAACCCAACTAATAACAGATCTTCAGGCTCATTGGAAAGAATTCCGTCTATTTTTAATATCTGAGGGCCATTGCTCAGATCAAAATTATTAATTTGTGTTTTCCCTTCATGGAAGCTAATTCTTACCTTTTCTTGAATTTTCCAATCTTCATTGTTAATTTTTAAAATGGATGGCAAAATAGTAATGCGACCAACTGTATCTGTAGCAAACTCAATCAAGCCATTTAAATCAAGTGAATTGGCATCATCAGCATTTGAAAGCTTAACATTCAGACTTAAACTATCATTTCTTAGAATATTTGAGATATTCACATTTTTGATGTAGAGGCTATCATTTAGGTCAACACGATCAGAGGTAACAATGGCCTGTAATTGATTTGTAGAGGTGTTTTCATCTACAATGATATTGTTGACGACAATACCATTATACTTTAATTTTTGGACAAATCCATTTATAGTTGCAACATTTTTTTTTGAGTCAAAATTCCCGACAAAAACCGCTTGATCTTCGATCTGTAGTCCTGGGACTAGCAATTGTGCTACCGGTTCAAATTTCTTAATTCTGAGGTCGAATTTAAAAATTTGATCTCTGTAATTAATAATATCGGCTTTTAGTGATGGTATATAAGTTTTTGCAAGCGCCTTGAAGTAGGATGGAAGTGTATTTAAGTCGTATTGCCCTTTAATACTTGCATCTAAGATGTCAGAATTAATCGTTAAGTGTCTGTCTTTTCCTATTCCACCTGCACCAAGTTGTATGGAGTCAATATGATAAATGCCTTTAACGTTATTGAGTTCAACATGCTGTATGAGCAGGTTTCCTTGAATGTTATCTAAATTATTCCCTGTGAAGTTGGTACTAAACACTGCATCAATTTGTAGGGAATCTTTATATAATTTCAATGCTCTAAGCCTTGCTTTTTTTATATTGGCTTTAAAATTAAATTCTGGTAGTTGTCCATTTAAGTTTACCCCACCATCGAAAACCATGTTAAGGTTTTTGTCATTTACTTTTAAACTACCATCAAAATATTTCTTTTCAAAAGTTCCATCAATTTTAACGTTTCTATATCTATAATTATTAAAATCAATATATTCAATGTCCCCATCTAATCTTTCTGTAAGATTTTTGATTTCTGTGCCTCTACCTTTAACATTTAATGCTGCTGTAATCTGACCAAGGCTTTTTTCATTGAGTAGATTACCCAAGTTAAAATCATAAGTTTTGACGTTTCCAGAGTAGGATGGTATTCCCTGTTTGTCAATTTTCATATTAACATCAGAGACCACTCTTCCAATTTTCGTTTTAAACTCGCCATAAGCGATAAAATCATTTTGGAAACCAGTAAAAGAACCATTGAAGTTCACATTTCCAAATTTTGAGATGATCTCAGGAATTCTTTTAGTTCTCTTTCCCGTTACACTAGTGAGCAATTCATCCAAATCCTTTTTGTTAGTTCCCGCCATCTCAATTTTGAAATCCATAAAGGTTTCCTTTAGAATTGGAAGGCCTTTAAGATTAAAATCGCCTTTAATATGAGTAGCTTTACCTGCTTTTATGGATAGTTTCTTAGCGCGGAGGTTATTGACTAGTCCGGTAATTTGACCATCTACATCTAATTCCAAGCTCATTTGGTCTAATTCTGAGGTGAAAAAAGAAACATCACGAGAAGCAATATGACTATCTTTGAAATTGGCCTTCATTCTTACTTTATTGACATAATCTCTAAAGTCCCTATAGCGATTAAAGCTCATCTTGAAATAATCTTTTAGTCTGGAATGATTGGTCTCTAATAATAAACGTTGGAGCTCTATTTTATTGCTATCTACTGTCGCGAATGTGCTTAAGTTTTTTAAGTAAAAGCCACTTTTTTCCTTGAAGGTTAGATTTTTAATTTCAGCTTGTAGGATATGGTCAGTAGTATTTAATTTCTCTAAGATACCATTGAGGTTACTGAGGTGTACATCTTCAAAATTGACACTTTTCATTACGGTGTCATACTTATAGTTTTTATACTTAAAACTAAAGTTATTTAGGATAACTCTTTCAAAGGTTATTTTATAAGGTTGTTTCTTTTTAGTAGTGGGAGGGCCTGAATCAAAATAATCGATTATGAAATCTAAGTTAGTTGATCCATTTTTATAGGTTTTAAGGAAGAAGGCCCCATTATTTAGCTGTACTGTATTGACGTCTAAAATTCTTCTTTTTATAGAAAGTTGATTTAGGTCTACAAAAAATTTTGGTGTATTTAATAAAGTATCCTTTTGTTGGTCGAGGACGAGTAGATTTTCTAGAACAAGGGATTTAAATGGTTTTATGTACAAGCCCGTTAAGGATACCGTTGTGTTAAGCTCTTTTGATAAATAATCGGCAGCTTTTTTTGCGACAAAAGTCTGCACTGGCTTGTATTGAAGCGCGAATAATAGAATCGCAACTAGTAATAACACTGATGCAACAAACCAAAGAAGTATTTTTAATAGTTTTTTAATAGTTTTGTAGCTTAATAATAATCATTGTGCCAATAATCCTCGCTATAGAATCTTCTTGTGATGAAACTTCGGTTGCTATTTGTAACAACGGCAAAATTACTGCCAATGTTATTGCAAACCAAACAATTCATGAAAATTATGGTGGTGTAATCCCAGAACTTGCGTCAAGGGTACATCAGCAAAATATCGTCCCTGTTATACAGCAAGCATTAACTGATGCTAATGTAGACAAAAAGGAGCTAAATGGTATAGCTTTTACACGTGGACCGGGCTTATTAGGCTCTTTACTGGTAGGCGTTTCATTTGCTAAATCCTTCGCTTTGGCTTTAGATTTACCTTTAATTTCTGTAAATCATATGCACGCGCATATTTTGGCGCATTTTATTGATGATCCAAAGCCTTCTTTTCCTTTTTTATGTTTGACTGTTTCAGGAGGACATACACAAATAGTATTGGTAAAGGACTATTTTGACATGGAAATCGTTGGAGAGACCCTTGATGATGCAGCAGGCGAGGCATTTGATAAAACAGCAAAGATTTTAAACCTTCCTTATCCCGGAGGACCTTTAATTGATCTGCATGCGAAATCTGGAAATCCTTTAGCATATAAATTTGGAGAACCACAAATTAAAGATCTGAACTACAGTTTTAGTGGTTTAAAGACCTCCATTCTTTATTTCATCCGAAAGCAAGAAAAGGAAAATCCAGACTTTATATCTGTACATTTAGATGATATTTGTGCTTCGGTTCAATATAGTATTGTTCATATTTTGTTGAACAAATTAAAGAAGGCTGCAAAACAATATGGTATCAAACAAATTGCAATTGCGGGAGGGGTTTCTGCAAATAGTGGTTTGCGGGATACTTTGGAAAAAACAGCATTGGAGCTGGATTGGAACGTTTATATCCCAGCTTTTCAATATTGTACAGATAATGCGGCAATGATTGCTATTGCTGGTTATCAAAAATATTTAATTGGAGACTTTGTTGGGCAGGATGTAGCACCACTATCCAGGATGAATTTTTAATATAATAACAGGTAATTATGAGTGCAACAAGTTTTATTTTTTTCGGCTTAATGCTGATTCCCTTCATCATTTTTATCATTTGGTTGGTAAAGCAAGATAAACAGAAGAACTATCTCGGCTTAGCTGTTTTACTAGCAGCGATTGTTGTGGCCATTATAGTGGCTATCTATGTTGATGCAAAATATATGAAGCTTCAGTAATCAGGATCTGGAGATCTGGTTTAATAAATTCAATTTATAATAAACAAAGAAAGGGGCGATCGATTGATCGCCCCTTTCTTTGTTTATTTTGAAATACTTAATATTATACTTGTTCTGGAAGCTCTTCCAGTTTATCACCTGTTACTTCTGCTCTGATTTTTGCTTCAATTTCTTCAGACAATTCTGGGTTATCCAACAATAATTGTTTTACTGCATCTCTTCCCTGTCCAAGTTTAGTCTCACCATAAGAGAACCATGAACCAGCTTTTTTGATGATATTAAAATCAACACCAAGGTCGATGATTTCACCTACTTTTGAAATACCTTCACCGAACATAATGTCGAATTCAGCAATTCGGAAAGGTGGTGCAACTTTGTTTTTTACAATTTTAACTTTTACTCTGTTTCCAGAAACTTCATCAGAATCTTTAATTTGTGAACTTCTACGAATATCCAAACGAACTGAAGCGTAGAATTTTAGTGCATTACCACCCGTAGTTGTTTCTGGATTACCGAACATTACACCAATCTTTTCACGTAATTGGTTAATGAAGATGCAGCAACATCCTGTTTTAGCAATTGTTCCGGTTAATTTACGTAATGCCTGAGACATTAAACGAGCTTGTAAACCCATTTTTGAATCGCCCATCTCACCTTCGATCTCTGCTTTTGGCACTAATGCTGCAACGGAGTCGATAACAATGACATCAATTGCACCTGATCTAATTAGATTATCCGCAATTTCCAAAGCTTGCTCACCATTATCTGGTTGAGAGATCAACAGGTTATCTACGTCAACACCTAGTTTCTTTGCATAGGTTTTATCAAATGCATGTTCTGCATCGATAAAAGCCGCAATTCCACCTTTTTTCTGTGCTTCTGCAATAATATGCGTTGCCAAAGTTGTTTTACCAGAGGATTCAGGACCGTATATTTCTATTACTCTTCCTTTAGGAACTCCACCAATGCCCAAAGCAATGTCTAAACTGATAGATCCTGTAGAAATAGATTCAATAGGCTCTACAGCATTGTCGCCTAATTTCATTACGGTACCCTTACCATAAGACTTCTCTAACTTATCTAAAGTAAGTTGTAATGCTTTTAATTTGTCTGCGTTTACGCTCATATTGTTAAATTCTGGGAGTAAGATAAAATATTACCGTTGGAAGAACAAATAACTTTACTTACATGCTAATTATCTTAGCAAAGATAACGATGTTTTAATCTAAAACAAGAAATAAAAATATTTTTATTTAGCCAAGTCTATTTGTCACTAATTATTTTAGTTTTTTTACTATTTTGTTGAAAGTATTTGCAAATATCTGTGATTTCACAAATATTGCATTTCGGTGATCTTGCAAGACAAACATATCTTCCATGTAAGATCAACCAGTGATGAGCTACATGTATTGTATGCTCAGGCAAATTTTTTACCAGGTCTTTTTCTACTGCAAGTGGTGTTTTTCCTGTAGATAAGCCAATTCTTCTAGAAACCCGAAATACATGGGTGTCCACAGCCATTGCAGGGGCGTTGTATATTACAGAAGCGATTACATTTGCAGTTTTCCTCCCAACACCAGGCATTTTTTGTAATTGATCAATATCAGAAGGGACGATGTTATTAAAATCATTTAATAACATATGAGCCATCCCGACCAGGTGTTTCGCTTTATTATTCGGGTAGCTGACAGATCTGATATAATCAAAAACGATATCAGGTGTTACTTCGGATAGCGCCTTTGCATTTGGAAAACGCTGGAAAAGTGCAGGGGTGATTTGATTAATTCGTTTATCTGTACACTGAGCGGAGAGAATGACAGCCACTAATAATTGATATGGATTATTGTAATGCAATTCCGTTTCAGCATCTGGTTGTTTGGCAGCAAAGTGTTCAACAAAAAGTTTATACCGGTCTTTTTTGAGCATAGGCAAATATAAAGAGAAGAACTTAGGAAGGTTAAAAAATACTTAGGAAAAACAGAGGCTTGACAAATTTTATTTTAGTAAAGGTTTAGTTTCCGATGTAGAATGAGGTCCTAATACTATAAACACCGTTTGCCTAAGTAAAAGCGTTAAAACTGTTAGGGAGTCATCTGAAGTTAAAGTTGTTCTGCCTCAGTAGCTAAGCGTGTCTGGAAACGCTAAAATGAAAAAGCTGCCAGATCAACTGGCAGCTTCAATACGGTTTTTAATTACTTGGCTCTGGAATAGGCTAAAATTTTCGCGATTGTTTCATCGGTAGGATTTTTTCTTAAACCGTCCAGTTGGGGCCTAATGTGGTCAAAGAACATCATGTCGAGTTCTATAACTGCATTTGCATCAGGTTTTTCCTGATTTTGCATTGAGCAATTTAACTTGTTAAAAGAAGTAAAGGTTTCCATCATAAGCAATAATAAATGTTTGTTTACTAATAGAAACGTTATTGTTATACATTTATTTTAACCTAAACTACATTTTGTGTAACTAGTTTGTTGCATTTTTTATGGCCAATTAGCGCTTGATTCAAGAATTGCAGTATTGCTTATTTAAAGGGCGAATTCTACATCATTTATTTAAGTTGAGACCCAATCAAATGACATAGAATTCGCTATAATTTCTGGCTATTTTTAAATTTTTACCTCAGCTGTTTGAAATGATTAAGAAATCTCTTTCACTTTCATCATTTTTCTGAGATTGCTAAGGGCATAGCGCATCCTTCCTAAGGCAGTGTTGATACTAACATCAGTCAGGTCTGCAATTTCCTTAAAGCTCAAGTCGGCATAGTGGCGCATAATGAGCACTTCTTTTTGGTCATCTGGCAATAAATGGATCATCGCACGAAGGTCAAAATGAGTTTGATCTCTCAGCATTTTTTCTTCTGCACTTTCCTCTTGAATCTGAAGTAAGTTGAAAATGTCTGTACCATCGGCACTGGTAATCACTGGTGCACGTTTTTCACGTCTAAAATAATCGATAACCAGATTATGCGCAATTCGCATTACCCAAGGTAAAAATTTACCTTCTTCGTTGTATCGACCTGATCTGAGTGTATTGATCACCTTAATAAAGGCATCTTGGAAAATATCTTCAGCGAGGTATTGATCCTTAACTAAAAGATAAATGGAAGTGTATATTTTTGACTTGTGTCTTTTGAGAAGTTCTTCTAAAACCGATTCCTCACCGGTAAGGTATGACTTCACCAAGTCCTGATCACTAAATAATTCTAAATTCATAGGAGTATTCGTACTAATAAGTTCCCTGCTAATTGCTATAAAATACTTAGTAGATGTTTTAATCGATATCTTTCTCCTGTTAGTTAGTGGTTTAGTTTGTTCGTTAGTTCCCCAAAAGAACCAATTTTTTATTAGAATCCAATAGAAAAACTGTTAAAAAAAAATAAAAACGGATTGAGCACCTTATTTTTGCATCATCTCAAAAATGGCAATATTGCTTTTTTTGGGTTAACTTAGCAGTATTCTATCCAGAAGTCAATGAATAACGAAATCGATAAAGATCCACATCAACATATAATCATAAAGGGTGCCAGAGTCCATAATCTTAAAAATATAGACGTTGCTATCCCTAAAAATAAATTGGTAGTCATCACAGGAATGTCTGGTTCAGGAAAATCTTCCCTGGCCTTTGATACCTTATATGCTGAAGGCCAAAGGCGCTATGTAGAGAGCCTTTCTTCTTATGCCCGTCAATTTATGGGCAGGATGAATAAGCCTGATGTTGATTATATTAAAGGAATAGCTCCGGCAATTGCGATTGAGCAAAAGGTGATCACTTCAAATCCAAGATCTACAGTGGGCACTTCAACGGAAATTTATGATTATCTCAAATTGTTGTTTTCAAGGATAGGGAAAACTTATTCACCAGTATCCGGAGAAATTGTTAAGAAGGATACTGTAAGCACTGTGGTAGACTTTATTGCAGGCTTAGTTCCAGAAAGTGTGGTTACAATTTTCTGTCCTTTATTCCCACATAATAACAGATCAATTAAAGAAGAGCTGGCAGTATTACTTCAAAAGGGTTTTCTAAGGATTCTCTATAAAGGAGAGATTTTGAAAATTGAGGCTGTTCTTGAAGATGCTTCATTTGAAGACTTTGAACTAGCTGATTCGGAAACAGTAAGGATCCTGATTGACAGAATTGTGGTCAATACGGAGGAAGAAACATTGAGTCGTATTGCGGATTCCGTACAAACCGCGTTTTTTGAAGGAAAAGGAGATTTGTATGTAGAGCATGATGGTAAATCAAATCATTTCTGTGACCGGTTTGAACTGGATGGTATTCGTTTCGACGAGCCTACTCCTAATTTTTTCAGCTTTAACAATCCTTATGGTGCTTGTAAAAGGTGTGAAGGGTATGGAAATGTGATTGGAATAGATGAAGACCTCGTGATTCCAGATAAGAGTAAAAGCTTATATGACAATGCAATCGCGCCCTGGCGTGGAGAAAAAATGCGTGAATGGTTGAATAAACTGATCAAGAATGCAGATAAATTTGATTTCCCTATTCATCGTCCTTTTAATGAGCTGACAGAAGAACAACAAAAATTAATATGGACAGGAAATAAGTATTTCGGGGGATTAGATGACTTTTTTAAAGAGTTAGAAGAGCAGACGTTTAAAATTCAATATCGGGTCATGTTGTCCAGATATCGTGGAAAGACGGTCTGCCCGGACTGTAAAGGTTCTCGCCTACGAAAGGATGCATCTTATGTGAAAATCAATGGTAAATCTATTATTGATGTGGTATTGATGCCTTTAGAAACGATTTTGGATTTTTTCAATAACCTGGAATTGTCTTCGAACGATGCGAAGATTGCAAAAAGATTACTTGCCGAGATTGTGAGCCGTGTTCTGTTTTTAAACAATGTAGGCCTTGGTTATCTGACTTTAAATAGGTTATCTAACACTTTGTCTGGTGGTGAATCTCAAAGAATTAACCTGGCCACCTCTTTAGGAAGTAGTTTGGTAGGCTCTATTTATGTTTTGGATGAGCCTAGTATTGGTTTACACCCAAGAGATACCAATAAACTAATTGAGGTGCTCATTTCCTTGCGAAATGTTGGGAATACCGTTTTGGTAGTTGAGCATGAAGAAGAAATGATGAAAGCTGCCGACCATATTATAGATATAGGTCCGGAAGCAGGTACCCATGGTGGTAATCTGGTGTTCAGTGGTACCTATAAAGAAATTGTAAAAGATAAAAACAGCCTTACCGGACGTTACCTGTCGGGGGCAGAAAAGATCTCTATTCCTAGCAGAAGGAGGACATGGAAGGATCATATCCTGATCAAAGGTGCCAGGGAAAACAACCTTAAAAATATTGATGTTAAATTCCCTTTAGGGGTTTTTACAGTAGTAAGTGGTGTTTCCGGTAGTGGAAAAACCAGTTTAATCAAAAAAATTCTTTATCCGGCATTACAAAAGGCGATTGGCAATTATGCCGGTGAACAAACTGGTGCCTACGACGGTATTTATGGTGATTATGAATTGGTGAGCCAGGTAGAAATGGTAGATCAAAATCCTATCGGAAGATCTTCCAGGTCCAATCCAGTAACTTATGTGAAAGCCTGGGACGATGTACGTGCATTGTTTTCGGCATTACCTGCATCAAAAGCGGCCGGACTAAAACCAGCTGCATTCTCTTTTAACGTAGAAGGCGGACGTTGTGATGTTTGTCAGGGGGAGGGAGAAGTGAAAATCGAAATGCAATTCATGGCCGATATCTACCTTCCTTGTGAAGCCTGTGCTGGAAGAAGGTTTAAGCAGCAAGTACTTGATATTACTTACCAGGACAAAAATGTAGCGGATATCCTTGATATGACCATTGATGAAGCGGTAGCGTTTTTCAAAGGAGAGCCTAAAATTTTAACGAAGCTACAGCCCTTATTGGATGTAGGTCTAGGTTATGTTCACCTTGGCCAATCTTCAAATACATTGTCAGGCGGAGAAGCACAACGCATCAAACTTGCTTCATTTTTGATCAAAGGAAATAATGCGAATAAGACTTTATTCATCTTCGATGAGCCAACTACTGGTTTGCATTTTCACGATATAAAGAAGCTGTTGATTGCTTTAAATACATTGATTGAGCAAGGAAATACCATTCTTGTCATCGAGCATAATATGGACATGATTAAATCGGCGGATTGGATCATTGACATCGGTCCTGAAGGGGGGAATAAGGGTGGAAATGTGGTTTTTGAAGGCACTCCGGAGGACATGGTTACTGCCAACTCATCATATACTGCGAAGTATTTATTGGCACACATGAAATAATTGTATCTTCGCGCATGCTATTTTTAACATTCTTTTTAGGGGTAATTTTGAATATGGTTGGATATATTCCTCCGGGAAATATCAACCTTACAGTCGTTCAGATCACGATTACCCGGGGAATCAGACAGGCACTTTATTTCATTGGCGCCTTTTCAGCAATAGAGATACTTTTCACTTTTGGGGTGATGAGGTTTGTGCAATGGCTTTCCAGTGAGATTCAGATAGGCAATATTATTGATGTCATCATGGTCTTTATGTTTGGGATATTGGGTGTAATTACCTGGAGGTCAAGGAAAGAAATGCCCAAGGCTGATTATTCAAAAAAAGACAGTATAAAATATGGAATGTTGCTAGGGGTAGTCAACCCTATGCAAATTCCATATTGGTTATTTGTGGGCACATATCTGATTTCAAAAGAATGGATCGATATTGGTTACCTGTCATTAACCATCTTCAGCATAGGTTCAGGTATTGGTGCTGCACTTGCTTTATATGGTTTCGCCCGTTTCGCACAATATATCCAGGAAAAGTTCACTTTGAGCAGTTATGTGGTGAATAAAGGGATTGCCCTGTTGTTTTTTGCACTTTCTGCGTATCATATTGTTAAAATCATCTATATCTGCTATTTCAAATAGTTTTTTCAAAGCATTTATTGCATCGAATGGAGATGAGAATTTGAAAAGCAGCTTTATTTGCTGATCACTTTAAAAATTCGAGATTCCAAATCTTTTCAGCCTTTCTTCCAATGATCCAGAAGGAGGCTGCAAGTACGCTGAAGAAAAGGGCCTTATGCCAGTTGTCCCAGAAATATTCGAAATAGCGGGTGTAAAGGTTAATAAAAAGGAAGGTAATGCCAAACTCTCTGGCAATATCATCTCTGTATTTTAGCCCAATAAATATACTGATCCCACAAACAGTCGCAGAGATAATTGCCCAGTAGAACAAGCTGATCTGTTTTACAGTATACCATTCTTCCAAGGTTCCAAAGTTTCCAAAAACTGAAAGGAACCAGAGTGAGATAAAAAGATACATCATTCCTATGATATAGGTGACCTGAAAGAAATACGCTAAACTCCTTTTCTCTGGTTGAGTGTTAAGATCCATATTTGAGGAGCTAGGGGATTGATCGGAAAGGCCGATAACTGCCTCAGCTTTTAACTCTAACCTGTCCGGGGAAAATGTCTTCAAATCTTTAGCGTCTTTAGTTGATTTATTTCTAAACAAAGTGAAATTGTGAATAGGGGAGGAAGCGCCCTTCATCAGGAAAGATAGCGCGGTCAGCAGAAGGCCAAAACAAACAAAACGTAGTGGATAATTCATACCTATGAAATACCAGTTTCCTCTGGATAAGTATCCGCTTTCTGTTCCGAACCAGGCACCAAGCGAAATCAATACAAATGCCCAGATCAGTCTGGATTGAAAAATATAGGCAAGAATGCCATAAATGAATACTGCGATCAGGAGTAACCATGAAAAGTGGTCTCCAGAGCTTTGTATGGCCTTCCCTAAATAGGCAATTGCATTGGCTGTAAGCATTACGGCTGTAAACACCAATGCTTCATTACTAAATACCTGTCGGGATTTTGTTTTTTTTCTTTTGAACCCTATAAAATAAAAATATCCTGCAGCAACTGCCGAAAGTAAACTGATTGCCCCATCAGAGGTTTGGTACAAGCTTTCCAGGTATTTTAACACCTTATTGTCCACCAGTAATGCGCCGAGTGAGATTACACCACAAGCCATGGCAATCCAAAAAGAATATTGCGCTAACCTTCTCCAGTCGAAATGCTTTGTTTCATAACTATTGCGTAAACGCGCTACTTCAGCAGGACTGAGTAATTTCTGTGCCTGCCAATGTTCCAGCATTTCCTCTAAAAACTCAGTTTTTTCGGAATCTATTTTCATGAAAAGTACATTTTGGCTTTCATAATGTATTTCTGGTTATAAAAAGTATAAGGCTAAAATAGGTTTATAATTGATTCTTTGCATGAATTTCTCAATTTAATAGCTTTTGCCAATATATCTTTCTTAAACCATTTTCAATTCATAAAATGTTATAATAATTGCAGTTGTAAAATCCTACAGAATGAAAATGCCTCCAAAATTATTTAATCCTGGAGGCATTTTGCGTAAATAATGGCTGCTTATTGAATAAGGTATGGAGTTAGTTTAACAACTCCGGAACTTTCTTACTGTTACCTACAATCCATACAATATCTTCGTTTTCAAATATCAGATTAGAGTCTGGATTTAGAATTCTTTCCCCTTTTCTTTCTACGCCAACAACCAGTCCCTGTGTTTTCTCCCGGATTCCGGAGCTTCTGATACTTTGCCCGTAAACAGGTGAACTACTGGTGATGACAATCTTTTGTAAAGTCATGTCTTTTTTCGGGAAGCTGGATTCGGCCAGGAGCTCTTCTTTAATACCTTCAAATAAAGGCTTGATTGCTGCTAGTTGATCATCCGTACCGATGACTAAAACCTTATCATTGGGATACAATCTCTCGTCTCTTCCGGGAGTTGGGATCATGATTTTACCACGTTCAATGAGGGCAATATTGACCCCATATTTCTCTCTGATGGACAAGTCAATTAATGTTTTTCCTACAAGTTCTGATTCCGGAGCAACCATTAACTCAGCAAGGTGAGTATCCCAGGGCAGGATTTCCGGTTGTTCATTTTGTTTTTCACGGGCATTCAGGTTTAACAGGAATCTACTTTCCATTTTGTTGTAGAAACCTTGTAGTTTTCTGGAAAAGATGAACATGCCAAGGATGATTAAGGCAATGGCCACTACTACCGCTATCCAGTTGCTGTAGAACTGATAGATCAGGAAGCCGACAAAGAATAAGGCCAGGGCGATCCTTAATACCTCTAGTGCCACCAATGGGCCTCGTGTATATTTCTTATTCAACCATAAATGAGAATAAGCCTTTTTTTCTATTTTTCTAATTGCCAATGCCCATAAGAATGGTGTCATGAGAATTAAAGTGAAAATTAAGCTGATGATAATTCCATTATGACCATTTATAATGTTTTCCGTAATAAATGGTTGCAGGTATTTCGAACCCAGGAAGACGATTGCAATAAGAATAACCGAGTGAATGATGGTATTGAAAGTATAAGACTTCAATAGCACTTTCCAGTCGCTCATTGTAGTGATACCCGCCGTACTGGTGCTATATCTATTGATGGCTTCCACCCATTTCTTCGGTAGCGTACGCTCCAGAAAATTGTAGAAAGGTTCAGAAGCCTGGATTAAATAGGGTGTGGTAAAGGTCGTGATCGCGGATACAGCTACGGCAATCGGGTACAGGAATTCGCTTGTTACTTTTAGGGTTAAGCCAAGTGTGGCGATAATAAATGAAAACTCTCCGATTTGTGCCAGACTTAATCCCGTTTGTACAGAAGTTTTTAAAGGCTGACCAGAAAGCAGCGCCCCCATTCCAGAACTCAGGAACTTTCCAAGAATCGTAGCAACAGTGATGACTAAAATTGGAACAGCATAATCAACCAGGATACTTGGATTGATCATCATCCCTACAGACACGAAAAATATCGCTGCAAAAAGATCTTTTACTGATTTTGTCAGGTGTTCTATACGTTCTGCCTGTGTGGTTTCTGCCAGGATGGAACCCATGATAAATGCGCCAAGGGCAGGTGAAAAACCGACCTTAACAGCCAATAAAACCATCAATAGACACAATGCAATAGATACAATCAGCATGGTCTCATCATTCATTAATTTTTTAGTAGCCTTCAGGAAAGTGGGTACTAAGAAAATACCACCGATGAACCACAGTACCAGGAAGAAACCCAATTTTAAAATGGAGATCAGCATGTCTGCTCCTGCAAATTGCTGGCTTACGGCGAGTGTAGAGAGCAATACCAATAATAAGATGGCTACTAAATCCTCGACAATCAAAACCCCGAAAACCAATCCGGCGAATTTCTTATGTTTTACACCAAGTTCTTCAAAAGCACGTATAATGATCGTTGTAGATGACACAGACAGGATACCGCCAAGAAATATGCTGTCCATAGTAGACCAGCCCATGGCCATTCCTGCAGCAAAACCAATCAGTAGCATAAAGACTACCTCTACGATGGCTGTGATGGAAGCAGAACCCCCAACTTTAACCAGCTTTTTAAAACTGAATTCTAATCCTAAACTAAATAATAAAAAGATGACTCCGATTTCTGCCCATATGGTAATACTGGCATTATCGGTAACGGTAGGGATAAAATTAATATGTGGACCAACCAATAAACCGGCAAGGATATAGCCCAATACCAATGGTTGTTTAATTTTTTTAAATAAAAGGGTAGTGATCGCAGCTGCGGCAAGTATTAAACCTAAGTCAGTGATTAATACGGGTAAATGTATCATATAAGATGTGTTTTTTTAAAGTTATAAAATATTATCGATCAGATTTCGATGATTTTTAACTACCAAAAAACATGTTTTGGATAAAGAAAATTGAAAATATATGAATATCCAAAATTCTGAAATACATGATAGGTCCTGAGAATAACCAGGGGGATATATAATGCTTTATCTGCTGTTCTTAGAAAAATCCAGGGGCTACTATATTGTTTTTGTGTAGAATGATGAATATAGCTGATGTCTTCTAAAAACACCTTCTTTAAAGAAGTACGGTCTTTAGATAGTGGATTAAGGTAATGTTTCTTTGTGCTGAAATTAGATTTACTTACATAAGGACTTACCTGAGCTACCACTTTCCCCTGCGCGGTCTGCAAGGAAATTACCTGGCTGAAAAAGAAAAATATAGCAGATAATAAAAGCCTCATTGAGGTAAATATAGCAAAAAAAAGCCTTTTTTTTTAGGAAAAAGGCTTTTAAATGCAGATTACTTAGTTTTTTCGAAATAAGCGAGGGTATCTAATTTATCCTGATGAAGCTGGGTCTTCAGGGTTTCTAAGCCAGTGAATTTTACATCATGACGTAAGAATTCGAGGAAAGTCATGGTGATATATTGTCCGTAAATCTCTTTATTGAAATCAAAAATATTCACTTCTATATTTCTGGTCATGCCGTTGATGGTTGGTCGCTGCCCGATATAAGCCATTCCTTTATAAGACTCAGTGCCCATGTCAATGGTAACGGCATAAATGCCATCAGATGGAATCAGCTTATAAGTCTCCTCCAGAAAGATATTCGCGGTTGGAAAACCAATGGTACGCCCAATTTTATCCCCTTTAATCACCCGTCCATGAATGGAAAAATTATAACCTAAATAGTTTGCAGCCAGGGCCACTTCTCCATTCAACAATGCTTTCCTGATTTTGGTAGAACTCACACCCACATCGTCCACATCCTGTTCTGCGATCTCCTCGATTTTATAATCAAACTGTTTTGAAAGCATTTCCAATTCCTGCATTCCACCTTTTCTGTCCTTCCCAAAACGATGGTCGTAACCCACAATAAGTTGTTTAATGCCTATCGTGTCCACTAAAATATTTTTAATGTAGTCTGTAGGGCTGAGGTTCGAAAAGTCTCTTGTAAAAGGGGTAATGATCAAATGATCAACACCTAATTCTGAAAGGATCTTTATTTTTTCATCGATGGTATTGATCAGTTTCAAATCCTGGTTCTCAGGATCAATGATCATTCTAGGATGTGGGAAAAAGGTTAAGATCACACTTTCTCCACCGGTAGATTTTGCCAGTTCACAAAGTCTTTTGATGATCTTCTGATGCCCGAAATGCACCCCATCGAAAGTTCCAATGGTGGCAACGGCATTGTCTAATTTTTTAAACTCAGAAAGATGGTGATATGTTTTCATCAGCTTGTTTTATGATTTTTGTTTTTGCTGCGCTTCTATTTGATGGCTCATTTGGATCACATATGTGACTTAATGTAAGGATTGACGTTTCAGTACCACTCCGCCTTTAATATCCGCAATCTGTTGTTGAACTACAAAAGCATCCGGGTCAATGTTCCTGATTTCTGTTTGTAACTTCCCGATTTCCAGTTTGGTAAGTACAGTATATAGAATGTCAATATCTTTCTTTATCCCATAGCCCCCTTCACCTTTATAAACCGTAACTCCGCGTTTCATCGTTTCGATAATGTACTCTTTAATCTCCTCGCTTTTATCAGAAATAATTGTTACTCCTGTGTATTGCTCTAATCCATTTACTACAAAGTCAATGGTTTTAGTGGCCGACAAATAGGTTAAAATGGCATACATAGCTGTTTCCATACCCAGAAAAAACGCTGCAAAAGAAAATATAATGATGTTTAAGATCAGAATTATATTTCCTACAGTTAAGAGACTATTTCTACTAAAATATAAGGCAAGCACCTCTGTTCCATCAATCACACATCCACCGCGCATCGCCATACCAATACCTCCACCAAGAAAGAAGCCACCAAAGAAGGCAATCAGTAATGGGACATGTGTAACAGGTTGGAAGGGCAGCACTACCAGAAGAATAGCCAATGCTCCGATGGCAAGGGCGGTTTTCAGGGCAAATGCCTTTCCAATTTGACGATAGCCCAGAATGATAAAAGGAATATTAATCAGCACAATCAGGTAGGAGAGTTTCCATCCGGTTAAAGTACTGACCAAAAGAGAAATCCCGGTGACCCCACCATCAATGAAATCATTGGGAATCAAAAAGCTTTTTAAACCAAAACAGGCAGAAACAACGCCACAAGTAATCAATAAGAAGTCTTTTATTGATCTTGCATTCTTACTTTTAATGTGGCTTTGCATAACAAGTTAGGTTTGAGGATCTGTTGAGGAGACCGGTAGTTCTTTTTTACTGCGGAGATGGGCGACTAAATCAGCCACTTCATAGGCATTTTCAAGTAAGAAATTCCCGCTACGGGTGCGTGTTAGTACCGATAAATATGCGCCATTATTCAAGTGTTTTCCGAAATCCGAAATCAGTGACCTGATATAAGTTCCTTTACTACAAACGATCCTGAAATCAACCTCCGGAAGTGCAATCCGCGTAATTTCAAAAGTAGAAACGGTCACGAATCGTAAACGAAGTTCCGTTTCTTCCCCACGGCGTGCCTTTACATATAAACGTTCTCCATTCACCTTTACCGCAGAATGTGCCGGTGGGTATTGCTGGATATCGCCTTTAAAAGGTTCCGTTGCTGCATAAATTGCTTCTTCGGTTAAGCCATCTAATGGATATTCTTCATCTACAACAGTTTCCATATCGAAAGAAGGTGTAGTCGCACCAAGGATCATGGTTCCTGTATATTCTTTTTCTTCCGCCTGAAAGGTGTCAATTTGCTTGGTGAGTTTTCCGGTACATAAGATCAGCAAACCAGTAGCTAGAGGATCTAATGTTCCGGCATGCCCCACCTTAACTTTTAATGGCTTTAGCGAGTTTCTGATTTTTCCAACTACATCAAAGCTGGTCCATTGATATGGTTTATTGATGAGTAACAATTCACCTTCTGCAAAATTGAAATCCGGGAAGGTCTTCGTATTTAAGTTATTTTCACTCTCTGTCATTGCAATACACGCTATTTTTAATACGTTTTCTTGGTTATATTTTATTCGGTTGACCTCAATTTCATTGCTGATCTGGAGCTGTTTTCAGCATGATTTCCTTCAAGTTCTTTAATTTATCCAGCTAGCCTTAGGGCTAAAATGGAATTCAATTACAATTCTTAAAACTAAACTACCTTCAAATCAATTCCTGAGAAATATAGTGCAAGAATAACCACACCAATCACTATTCGGTAATAACCAAACACACGGAAACCATGTTTTGATAAAAAACCAATAAATGATTTAATGGCAATGATGGCAACAATAAAAGCAATCAGGTTGCCGAAAAGTAACAGTTTAATGTTCTCTCCATTTAGCAGATGGGCGCCTTTTAGAAGCTTATAACCTGTTGCAGCACACATCGTAGGTACCGCTAAAAAGAAAGAGAATTCTGCTGCAGCATGGCGGGTTAGCTTCTGTTGCATACCCCCAATAATGGTCGCAGCACTTCTGCTCAAACCAGGGAATACCACTGCCAATACCTGAAAACAGCCAATTTTAAAAGCAGATAGGTTCGTGATCTCCGATTCATGCTGAATCTCCGGATTTTTAAACATCTTGTCGATGAAGAGGAGTACAATACCACCTAACAATAAGATCACCGCAATGAAAATTGGGCTTCCCAGTTTATCATCAATAAAATCATTCAATAAGTATCCGAAACCTAATGCAGGAATTACTGCAATCAGCAATTTCACATAAAATTGCCATTTACTGAAGTCGAAAAATTTCTTCCAGTATAATACTACAACAGCCAGAATAGCCCCCAATTGTATGGCAACTTCAAATAATTTAACGAATTCGTCGTTTCCAATTCCCATAACCGCACTGGCAATCACCATATGACCGGTAGAAGAAACTGGCAAAAACTCCGTTAACCCCTCTATAATAGCGAGGATAAAAGCCTGTAAATAATTCATGTAAACCGTTATTTTTTAAGAATAGCATACACTCCAAAGCCGAAACCAAATAGCACAGTCATCGGTGCCAGTGTGGTTTTTCTGAAGTCGTAAATATCAGTAGTCCCCATCATTAAGATGAAACCTATGACTACAATTGCAATACTAATTACCAGCAATTGATAGTTCTTTTTTGTAAAAACAAGTTCAGATTTGCTTTCCTGATTTACAGGTGCTGTTTTTTTCTCTGTCATTAGCTATAAAGGTCGTAAATTTTTAAACGTAAATATTTGCTGACTGCAAAAGCAGTACTGATGGCAGTAATAAAGATACCAATGCCCACCAGGCTGATTAATACAATACCAAATTCTGTATAATTTCTTAGAATAATGATTTCAGGGATTTCTCTTTGCGCATAATACAAAATGCCTAATAGAATTAAAATGGCAATAAATGCTGCAATTAACCCGTGTAAAGCTGCCAATAAAATGAAAGGCTTACGGATAAAGTTTCTGGTAGCACCAACCAATTGCATGCTTTTTATTAAGAAACGTTGAGAATAAATGGCCAGACGAATGGTATTATTGATTAAAGCAATCGAAATGATCAATAGAATAGCAGCAAAAGCAAGTATAATTAAACCAATCGTGTTGATATTTTTGTTGACCATGTCAATTAAAGAGCTCTGATAAATCACTTCTTTAACAACCGGATTTTTTGCAATACTGGCCTTTAGTTCGTCAATACTTTTGTTATTTGCATAATCTGCTTTCAGATAAACATCCACTGTAGAAAGTAAAGGATTATAGCCTAAAAAGTTTACGAAATCTTCACCTAAATCTGTGGTCAGATTCTTTGCTGCCATTTCTTTATTGACATATTGGGTGTTTTTGATTGCTGGATTGGTGTTCAACTCCTTTTGGAAAGCCAAAACATCTGCCTCTTTTGCACCTTCATCTACAATGATGTTCAATACGATGTTTTCTTTCACATAGTTGGATAGATTCTTAGCATGTACTAAAATCAAACCCAACATGCCCAGCATCAATAGCACCAAAGCTATACTGAAAATCGTAGAAATATAAATGGTTTTTGTCTTCTTAGAAGCATCGCTAACTTCAAATTCTTCCATGTATGTGTTTTTATGTTGTGCGAAAATAAAAAAATATAAGCAACTAATTTAAAATTATAGCCTTTATCCCTTTTTAATCTTTAAAACTAGAACGCCTGATCCCCAAAAATAGTTTAGAAAAATAGATTTTAGCTTTTGTAATGAGGCAAACAAGCCATACTTCTATACAGCCTTGTGTAACATTTTTGTACCAAAAGGAATTTTTTAGCGTTATTTTCTAGTCGGACATCGGGGGAGCCCTATTATTTTTCTTTTCGAATGGAGGACAAACAAACTAATAATCAACCTAGAAATTGTCTAAAATCAATTTTAAAACAACAAAATTAAACCTATGAGAAAACAACTTACTTTCGCTACCATGTTGCTATTTATCCTTACAGGAATCGCTGCCGGATGTAAAAAGGAAAGTGGAGAATCCAGGTCATTAAAGAAGAAAATGGAAGGTAAATGGCAGGTGTCTAAAATAGAGACTACTATCGACGGCACGGCAACTAAAGTCTATACCGGTGCTGCTGCGGATTTTTTTGAATTTCGTAATGATGAAAATGATCAGGTGGAGGTTGGCATTGCCGGAGATCGCATCCTGGGTACTTATGCTGTCTTTGCTACTGATGACTTCAGTTTGTCCTTATCCGGTAAAATATTAAACAGTACAACCAACACGATCACGGATAATAACTTTGAGTTTACTGCAACAGTGCAGGATGCTAATCCAAAAGAAGTTAGAAAGTACTTCCTGCGCAGGTAAATTAATCGGATAGCCTGACCAGAAAAAGCGCTGCCCATATCATTTCATAAATCAACATCCAGGCCTGGTTAAAGACAATACCATCCCTATTCATAAATTGCTGCCCTTCTGTTTTAAAGAACAATATGGGCAGCTTTTTTTATATTTGCCATAAGCCATTCTCATTTGAAAATTACCCCAGGCTAATTATGAGGGAAAACGATACAGAACCATTAGTCAAATTACTTCATAAAGACACCGTTTTTTCTTATTTATTGAAATGGATCCTACTTAGTTTTATAATTGGTGCTGCTGCGGGAACCTTATCCGCCTTGTTTCTGACACTTTTAAATTTAGCTACTGATTTCAGAAACCAGCATATTCAAATGATATACCTTTTACCTGTTGCCGGATTTTTTATCGGATTCATGTACTACCACAAAGGGAAAAATGTGGAAAGGGGAAATAACCTGGTTTTTGACACGATTCATAATCCTAAAGATGTTATTCCATTTAAAATGACACCCCTGGTATTATTGGGCACCATCGTCACTCATTTATTTGGGGGTTCTGCCGGAAGAGAGGGAACAGCCTTGCAAATGGCGGCTGCTACGGCAGATCAGCTACATCAGCCTTTTAGACTCTCTGCTGAAGATCGTAAAATTTTGTTAATCGCTGGCCTAAGTGCCGGCTTTGCTTCGGTTTTTGGAACACCATGGGCTGGCGCCATTTTCGGGATTGAAGTACTGTTAATAGGGAAAATACCTCAAAAATCTATCCTTCCTGCAATTGCATCCGCTTTTATTGGAGCGTATGTGACCGGATTATGGGGAGTTGGACATACCCATTATCAGATGGGTTTCATCCCCCAAATTTCTTTAAGGGGTGTTTGGTATAGTGTTGTCGCAGGATTTGCTTTCAGTATTGCAGCAGTGGCTTTTGTCAGGATCACTGATCTGCTATCTACTGCGTTTAAAAAAATGAAGTACGCCCCAATCCGGCCAGTGCTTGGAGGTGTTGTTGTGCTCGTCATCGTACTCGTATTTGGGAAGTATAAATATATCGGTTTGGGTATTCCGGTAATTGTTGATGCCTTTCATCAGCCAGCTTCAGCTCAGGATTTTGCTTTTAAAATTTTGCTGACCGCCATCACACTTGCTTCAGGATTTAAAGGTGGAGAAGTTACTCCTTTATTTTTTATAGGCGCAACATTAGGCAGTGCACTCTCCCTATTTCTTCCTTTACCTCTGGGATTACTTGCCGGAATGGGCTTTGTTGCTGTATTTGCCGGAGCAGCAAAAACACCGATCGCCTGTTGTATGATGGCTTTTGAATTGTTTGGAATTTCCTGTGGATGGTATGTTGCAATTGCCTGTACGGTTTCTTTTCTTGCCTCCGGGCACCATAGCATTTACAATGCCCCTGAAAATAAATCGCCAAAACATCTGCTTTTTGGCAGATTGGGGATCTAGCAGAATCTCAAATAGAGTATCCTGAAAATAAATTGAAATGCTGGAATCGGTATGCCTGATTTTGATCAGGAGCATAGCTATTTCAGAAAGCGTTTCTAATCCAATCTTTATTTCCTTATTTTCGCGCTACATATAAGGATATAAGGCATAGCTGTAATGGATTATCAATTTAAAGAAATAGAACAAAAGTGGCAAGAGTTTTGGGCTCAAAATCAAACGTTTAAAGCAGAAGAGCATTCTGCAAAACCTAAGTTTTACGTACTCGATATGTTTCCATATCCTTCAGGAGCGGGTTTACATGTTGGTCACCCACTCGGTTATATTGCTTCTGATATTTTTAGCAGATATAAAAGATTAAAAGGATACAATGTATTGCATCCTATGGGATACGATTCTTTTGGCTTACCGGCAGAACAATATGCCATTCAAACCGGACAACATCCGGCATTAACAACGGAAGTAAACATTAATACTTACAGAAGACAACTAGATCAGATCGGTTTCTCTTTTGACTGGAGTAAAGAAGTACGTACCAGTGATCCGGAATATTACAAATGGACGCAGTGGATCTTTATGCAATTGTTCAATTCCTGGTATAACAAGGAAACAGACCGTGCAGAAGATATCACTACCTTAATAGAAAAATTCAATGCTTCAGGCAGCGCTGACGTAAAAGCAGTTTGTGATGAAGATACCAGGTCTTTCCTTCCTAGCGACTGGGCTACCATGACTCCGGAAGAAAAACAGGAGGAACTATTGAAATACCGTTTAACTTACCTTAGAGAAAGTACGGTAAACTGGTGCCCTGCATTAGGAACGGTATTGGCCAATGATGAAGTGATCGGTGGTTACTCAGAACGTGGAGGTCATCCGGTAGAGCAAAAGAAAATGATGCAATGGAGCATGCGTATTTCTGCTTATGCAGAGCGTTTGCTACAAGGCCTAAATACAATTGACTGGCCAGAACCAGTTAAGGAAATGCAACGTAACTGGATTGGTAAAAGTGTTGGAGCGAGTGTTCGTTTTAAGATTGAAGATGCCGCAGAAACAGCTGGATTAACTCAGGATTACATAGAAGTATTTACTACTCGTGTAGACACGATTTTTGGTGTTTCTTATCTGGTGTTAGCACCAGAACATGAACTGGTTATTGCTTTGACTAAACCTGAGCAATTGGATGGCATCAATAACTATATCGCTCAAACGAAGAAGAAATCAGAGTTAGACCGGATGTCTGACGTGAAAACTGTTTCCGGTGCATTCACGGGTTCATATGTGATTAATCCGGTAAGTGGCGAACGTGTGCAGTTATGGATTGCTGATTATGTGCTGGCAGGATATGGAACAGGTGCCGTAATGGGTGTGCCAAGTGGTGATCAGCGCGACTGGTTATTTGCGACCAATTTTCATTTGCCAATCGTACAGATCCTGGATAGTCAGAAAGATATCGAAACTCAGGCAGATCCAACCAAAGAAGGTAAATACATCAACTCAGGTTTTATCAATGGGATGACTTATACCGAAGCTACTGAAACCTTAAACGCCTGGTTGGAGGAGAATGAAGTAGGAAAAGCTAAAATTAATTACCGCATGCGCGATGCAATCTTTGGTCGCCAGCGCTATTGGGGAGAGCCAATTCCTGTTTATTTTAAAGATGGATTACCATACTTGATCAATGAAGAAGAATTGCCTTTAATGCTTCCTGAAATTGATAAATACCTGCCAACTGAAAGTGGTGAACCACCTTTGGGCAGAGCTGAAAACTGGAGCTACGACGATCAGTATGAGTATGAATTGAGCACCATGCCAGGTTGGGCAGGTTCCAGCTGGTACTGGTACCGTTATATGGATGCCAAAAATAAATCTGCTTTTGCTTCAGAGGAAGCAATCGAGTATTGGCAGGATGTAGATTTGTATATCGGAGGTGCAGAACATGCAACCGGACACTTATTATACAGTCGTTTCTGGAATAAATTTTTGAAAGACCTTGGTCATGTAAAAGTGGAAGAACCTTTCAAAAAGTTGATAAACCAGGGAATGATCCAGGGTAGATCCAATTTTGTTTACCGTGTGGTAGATGAGGAAGGTAAGGGTACAAATACTTTAGTTTCTTATGGTCTACGAAAAGATTATAAAACTACGCCATTACATGTTGATGTGAATATCGTAGAAAATGAGATCCTGAATATTCCGCAGTTTAAATTATTCAGACCTGAATTTGCCGATGCGGAGTTTATCCTTGAAAATGGAAAATACATCTGCGGTGTAGAGGTAGAGAAAATGTCTAAATCCAAGTTCAATGTGGTGAATCCTGATATATTGATCGCTAGCTATGGCGCCGATACTTTAAGAATGTACGAAATGTTCTTAGGTCCACTGGAGCAAAGTAAGCCATGGAACACCAACGGGATTGAAGGGGTGTTTAAATTCCTTCGTAAATTCTGGCGTTTATTCCATAATGATGCATGGGTATTTAATGTTAGTGATTCTGTTCCTTCAAAAGCAGAATTAAAAGCGCTACATAAAATCATTAAAAAGGTTCAGGATGATGTGGAGCGTTTCTCTTTCAATACTTCTGTTTCCAGTTTTATGATTGCAGTAAACGAGTTAACGGAACTGAAATGTAAAAACCGTCAGGTTTTGGAAGACCTGGTCGTAGTACTTTCTCCTTATGCACCACATATCTGTGAAGAACTTTGGGCAAATCTGGGACATGATGCAGGAAGTTTGTCTTATGCAAAATATCCGGTATTCAATCCTGCCTTTATGGTAGAAGATGAGTTTTCTTACCCGGTATCTGTAAATGGAAAAACGAGGTTGAATCTTAACTTAAGCCTGACTTTAGAAGCTAAAGAGATTGAAGAAATCGTATTGGCGGACGAACAGGTACAAAAATACCTGGAAGGAAAAACGCCTAAAAAGGTGATTGTTGTAAAAGGTCGCATTGTAAATATTGTGATTTAAACGAGATCAAATCATAGAAATTAAAGGCTCCGGACGATTGTTCGGAGCCTTTGTTGTTTAAAGTGGTTTTGGATTGTAAAAAGGAGGGGGGATGTTCTGAAATTAAAGACTGGCTGAAGAACGCTCAAATTTTGATTAATATAAGTGGAGGTAAGTGCGTATTCAAAAGGCTTTCTTAGGCTTTTGAGGCTACAGCTACCCTACCAGAACCCTAGAACAGCACTATTTCAGCCAGCAATCATTACCGTTCTTATGCCATTGTATTCCATCTTTTACAAATAGCCATTGGCTACGCTCACCGGTCATAAATGGCTGTTCACCGTAAAATATTTACCAGAGATCTAAAATCTATGGAAATAGCTTGTAACAATATATACCTTCGTTAGACTAATTGAAAAACTGGAAGGTAATTTACCTAATGGTTGATCTAGACTATTAAAAACTAAACTACTACAATGAAAAAAATGATACTCTTATTTTTTGGCCTGATCCTGACGATTGGGGCAAATGCCCAGTTTCCGATGGGGGGAGGTACCGCAAAAAAAATGGTGACCGGAAGAATCACTGCTCTGATACTGGATTCTATTAGCAAAAAACCAATAGACTATGCAACAGTATCTCTCATTAAAAATAAAGACAATAAATCTATTAACGGAGGGGTCACAGATGAACGTGGAAAAGTAAGCTTGTCCAATATCAGCCCGGAAGAATATAAGCTGTCTATTGGTTTTATGGGTTATAAAACTAAAGTTGTGGTCGTTAAAACGACTCCGGGAAAACCAGATCTGAACATTGGAACGATATATCTAAGTCCAACATCAAGTAATTTAAAAGAAGTGGAGATTAGCGGACAGCAGGCGCTTGTCGAAAATAAAGTCGACAAAATCGTGTATAATGCCGAACAGGACATTACCAATGCCGGTGGAGATGCAACAGATGTCATGCGTAAAGTTCCCATGTTATCCGTAGATGTGAACGGAAATCTTCAAATGAGAGGAAGTTCAGTAAGAGTACTCATCAATGGTAAACCATCAGGAACCATGGCCAATAGTGTGGCAGATGCTTTGAAAATGATCCCTGCTGAACAGATTAAAAGTGTGGAGGTGATTACCAGTCCATCGGCAAAATATGACGCAGAAGGTTCTGGTGGAATTGTCAATATCATCACTAAAAAGAAAACTGCAGAAGGAACAAGTGGGAGTGTAAATGCCTCGGTGGGTACGCGTTCCAATAATGGAGCCTTCAATCTGAATGCCAAAACCGGACGTTTATCGGTTACCACCAGTCTTGGTGTAAATCATGCTTATCCTCAAAATTCATTGGTGAAATCTTTTAATAGCTCTGTAGGAAGCGACGGTACTTTAAGCACAGTTTCACAGGATGGCTACTCAAAATGGTCTCGTATAGGGTATAATGGAAGTGCCGGACTGGATTATGATTTTAACAATTACCATAACATTAGTACTAACCTGAAAATCAATAGATTTTCTAATGGAGGTCCAGGTCGTTCTAATGTGTTGACTAATGGCTTTCCTTCCATAAATATCAGAGATATGGACATGGGATTCAATAATTTGGATTGGAATATTGATTATAGGAAAACAAGTAAGAAAGAAGGAGAAGAGTTCAGTATTTCTGCTCAGCTGACTGCAGGAAGAAACACCAGCGACTTTATGAATAAAATTGTTTTTGAAGAATTGTTCATTCCAGGTCCTGGTCAGCCTGGAGTAATGCTACCTGATGTGATTGTTAATGGTTCCAATACAGGAAAAAACAATGAATATACCTTGCAATCAGATTATGTATATCCGATCAGTAAAACGACAACTTTTGAAACCGGAGTAAAAGGAATCTTTAGAAATATCATCAGTGCTTATGGTGAAAGCTTACAGGATTTTGATTATGACCAGAATGTAGCTTCTGCTTATGGAGTTTTAGGTTTTAAACTGACTAAAAAAATTACTGCAAAAGCTGGATTAAGAGGAGAATATACCAAAATCAATGGTTTATCTGGTCATAAAGATAGGTTTGATAATGACTACATGAACCTGTTCCCTAGTTTGATTTTATCCCAGGCTTTAAAGGGTGGTGGTTCGGTTAAACTGAGTTATAACAAGAGAATTCAACGTCCAAGTTTGTTTTATTTGAATCCTTTTGAAAACAAAAGCGATCCCTATAATGTGATGCGCGGTAATCCGGAACTGGATCCTGAATTAACTCACAATATAGAAATGGGATATTCTACCTTTATCAAAGGATCTATGATTAATGCTTCTGTTTTTTATCGTACTACTGAAAATGTAATAGAAAGTGCAATTTTACCAATTGATGGCACGGCAACAGATGGCCAACGCTTTTTAACGACTTACCTGAATGTTGGTAGAAGCCAATCCTATGGAATGAATTTATTCGGTAGCTATAATCCTAAACCAAAATGGACTTTAATGGCGAATTTTGGTTTGAATACTTACGAAGTAAACAATTCTTCCAGTAATCTAAATACAGGAACATTCTTAAATTATACTGTTTTTGGTCGTTCTGCCTATGCATTGCCTGGTGGTTGGAATACCGAGATTTGGGGAGTGGTCAATTCACCAAAAAGAACTTTCCAGGGTAAAACTGATGCGATGTATTTTTATGGTGCTGCGGTGAAAAAAGAAATCATGAAGAAAAAAGCAACGATCGGATTGAACGTTTTGAATCCTTTCAATCGTGATTTAGTGATCAACACGGTGAATAAAGGAAGCAACTATCAGCAATCTACAAATATTCATTACCCATTGCGTTCATTCGGTATCAATTTTAGCTATAAATTTGGTAAATTGAAATTCACAGAACCTAAAAAAGGAGTGAAAAATGATGATGTGAAAAAAGAAGATCAGGGAGGAATGGGAGGAGTTCAGAACTAATCCGGTTCAAATCAGGAAGGCTGATTCCCATTGTAAGATACCGCCATCTCAGGCAAGATCATCTGGATATAAATTGAAGACCTTTCCGATCATAGCGGAAAGGTCTTTTTTTATTGCTTTCTTACCCTTTTCAAAATCATAAGATTTAATGGGTTTGTCGGATATCCACTAATGTTGTTCTGCAGCATGATCAGGGATTGATCATATAGTATGGGAACAATGTTCGCATAGGTCATCACCATACTGTCCATCTTCTGATAAAGTTTATACCTTTTTTGTGGATCATTTTCATAATAACTGCTTTCAAATAAGCGGTCGTATGCCTTGTTAAAATAGCCAGTATAATTTGGACCGTCTGGTACTTTGTTCTTTGAGTAAAATACCGCCAGATAATTTTCGGCATCGCCATAATCAGCAATCCAGGATCCCCTGAAAAAGTTAACTGCATTCTTAGACATCATATCTCTTAAACTGGCATTTGGACTTGCATCAACTTTGACTTTTATTCCAATTGCATTCAGTTCACCTTGTATGAATTCCATAAGGTCTTTATAAGTTGTAGAAGTGCTCAGGGTAATTTGTGGCATGCCTTTTCCATTGGGAAAACCAGCTTCCGCCAATAGTTTAGCTGCTTTTTCTGGTTCGTAATGATAACCTTTGACTACCCTGCTGTCGAAACCCGGCATCCCTTGTGGTACAAATCCAGCAGTTGCAGGGATGCCAATGCTATTTCTCAGATATTTGATGAGCTTGGGTTTGTCGATCGCATAATTGATCGCTTGTCTTACTTTTAAGTACTTTACTGGCGAATTTTTAGCGATGCTTTTGGAGGTGTCTACTAAGAAACCCAGATATTCGGTGCAGAGATAGGGGCTTTTGATCAGTTGAAAATCTCCTTTGTATTTCCTGGTCATCTTTCCACTTTTCGTCAGGATATCATCACGATAACTCCCGTCTACTTTATCAAAAAAGTCAAGGTCCTTTTTAATGAAGTTCATAAAGGCACTTTGTTTATCGCTGATAAAAGTCACCTTTACCGCGTCCAGATAGGGCAATTGTTGGCCATTGTCTTTTTCCCAGTATTTTTCATTCTTTAAGAGGACCAAAACCTCGTCTTCTTTCCAGTATTTAAATTTGAATGGGCCGGTTCCAATAGGATGGTTCCGGAAGTCCTTTCCGTAATGCTCTACAATTTCTTTGGGCACTACAGAGGCATATTGTGCGGTCAGCAGACTAAGAAATGGAGGGAAAGGTTTGTTGAGCTTGATTTGAAAAGTGGAGTCGTTTAGGGCAATAAAATTCTGCTGGTCTTTTACTTTATCGCTAAAAATCCAGCTGCCTGAAGAAGCGACTTTGGGATCTATTAAACGATAAAAGCTGTAGACAAAATCATCGGCCTTAACTTTGCGGCCTTTTCCCTGTGGAAATATAGGGTCGTCGTGGAAATATACATCATCTCTCAAATGAAAGGTATAATTTAAACCATCTTTAGATATTTCCCAGCTTTTGGCAAGGCAAGGTAAGGTGTTGAGATTGCTATCAATCTGTACCAGACCATTGAAAATCTGGTTCACCATCCATAAAGCATTTTGATTACGGGCAAAGGCAGGATCCAGGGAGGTCAGATTCTGGTCCAGGTTCATGTTGAACACTTTTTTTTCCTGTTCTTCCGCTCTTTTCCCACAGGATGCCAGGAGAAACAGTAATAATCCGTAAAAAATATGGGAGATAATACGACGCATCGGTGTAGGAATACTAATTTTGCACAAAGTAATAAATAAATCAATATGTCTTTTTTAAATGCGGTTATAAATAAGGTGGAAGATGAAGTGTTAAATGAAATGCTTCAGGAGCGTGTGGATCTTGTCCAGCATAAAATAAAATTTATGGAAAAGGTGCCTGTTGCCTGTCTGGATACCGAGAATCATTTAAATTTCGACTTAGAAGGCCTGATTAATGATGCCGGAGGTGTTTTGCAGGCCGATATAAATCAGGCAAGGGTAATCATTTATGTAGAAAAAGGTCTGAGCATGCTCAGCATGATGGGCATAGTTCCTTCCTTATTACAGAAAGAATGGCCGGCAGTAGAATACAACCGGGTTTATCTATTGGATGATCAGGCTGCGGTTACTCCTGAAGAATGGGTAGCCTTACTTGAAGATATCGCCGAAATGTTATACCCTGGTTACTTCATTTTTGGAAATGAGGGTAAAAACTGGAGCAGTTTTGGCATTTAACTGAGGCACAATAAAGGCATTTTGCGGAATCTAGAATGCAATAAACTTGTCCATTTGCTGGTTAGTGAATTTTAAGGTGTCTTCCTTGAAAATCTCTTCCATTTCATTGAGTTCAGTTTTGATAATGGATATGTGGATTCTCAATGGGAGTACATTTAAGTGAAGGTAACTGCATACCCCACCAAAATGATCGATGCCCCTGATATTCCCATATTTTCCGGAAGAGATTCCCACTAAAGCGGCCTTCTTATCGTAGAAACTCTCTGGAAACTGACAGGCATCAATGAAGGTTTTTAGTACCCCAGGGAAACTTCCGTTGTATTCAGGAATTATGAAGAGAAATTTACTGGTTTTAGTCACCATTTCCTGGATAGGTTCGAACTCCGCAGACCTTTTTCCATACAGATCGGAAGCAATCAAATTGTCAGGTAATTGTTCCAGACTGAATAGCTGGGTTTCTAATCCTTTTTCTGCCAGTACTTTTTGATAATATTTTGATACTTTCAGCGTATTACTTCCAGGTCTGTTTGTTCCAGAGATGATGGTGATCATGTAAAAAATTGTTAATAAGATGTGTAAAACACTATATTGGTGCTATGCAGTAAGTGTCAAATTGTTTGTATCTTAGCTAATCGTTAAAATGTGCCTAAATCAATACAAAAATAGCATTTTTTATAGATTTAAATCGGGTATCAGAAAGCCTTCAGTAAATAATTGGTAATTATTAAAAAGATAAATGAGTAAAATTATTGCATTGGCAAATCAAAAAGGTGGTGTAGGTAAAACGACTTCATCTATAAACTTAGCCGCAAGCTTAGCCGTGTTGGAATACAGAACTTTATTGGTTGATGCAGATCCACAGGCCAACTCTACCTCAGGTATCGGTTTTGATCCAAGGAGTATTAAAAATAGCATCTACGAGTGTATCATCAATGATATAGAGCCAATGGATGCCATTCAAAAAACAGAAACCCCTAATTTAGACCTCCTCCCGGCGCATATTGATCTGGTAGGTGCGGAAATTGAGATGATCAATCTAAACAACAGGGAGTATAAAATGAAAGCAGTGCTGGAGAAAGTGAAAGATCAATACGATTTTATTATCGTGGATTGTTCTCCATCTTTAGGTCTAATTACGATCAATGCCTTAACTGCGGCAGATTCAGTAATTATTCCTGTGCAATGTGAATATTTTGCACTGGAAGGTTTAGGTAAGTTATTGAATACCATTAAGATTGTTCAGAATCGTTTAAACCCGCAATTGGAAATAGAAGGGATTCTATTGACCATGTATGATGTGCGTTTACGCTTGTCAAACCAGGTGGTAGAAGAAGTCAGAACCCATTTCCAGGACCTGGTTTTTGAAACGATTATTCAAAGAAATACACGACTGAGTGAGGCACCTAGTTATGGAATATCGGTGATCATGCATGATGCCAACTGCAAAGGTGCGATCAACTATTTGAACCTGGCACGTGAAATCGTTCGTAAAAACGGACTGGTAACAGAAGTACAGGATGTAAATAAAGCAACTATTTAAAACTATTTTAATGACATCTTTTCAGCGAAAAACAGGTTTAGGTAAAGGATTAAGTGCGCTTTTAGATGACAGCGACTCGGTTAATCCACCGAAAAACGGAGTCAATCCTGTAAGCGAGACCAGGCAGGAAAGTAGCAATAATAGTGCTATTGGACATATCAAAATTATTGACATTGATACCAATCCTTACCAGCCACGTACGGAATTTGATGAGGTTGCTTTAATTGAACTTTCAGAGTCAATAAAGGTACAAGGACTGATTCAGCCAATTACCGTTAGAAAGCAAGTAGGGAATAGGTACCAACTCATTTCCGGTGAACGCAGGTTAAGAGCTTCTAAACTGGCCGGTCTGACCGAAATTCCAGCCTATGTACGCAATGCCAATGACCAGCAAATGCTGGAGATGGCATTGATTGAAAACATTCAACGTGAAAACCTGAATGCCATTGAAGTCGCCCTGTCTTTCCAAAGAATGCTCGAAGAATGTAATTTAAAACAGGAACAATTGGGAGAGCGTGTGGGTAAAAACCGGACTACCGTGACCAATTACCTTCGATTATTGAAATTACCCCCTTCAATTCAGATCTCGATTAGAGATCAGAAAATATCGATGGGGCACGCCAGAGCATTGATCAATGTAGAAGATGTCGAAAAACAGCTCTTTATCCATCGTGAAATAATTGAAAAAGGCCTCTCCGTTAGAAAAGTAGAGGAATTGGTGAGAAGTATCAATAGCATGGACCTAAGTGCTAAAGGCCCTAAACAGCCAAATGGCATATCTTTTGAATATCAAAAACTGCAGAAAGATCTAGCTACCAAGTTTTCTACGAAAGTGAAACTTAAGGTGGGGGAGAACGGTAAAGGTGCAATTGAAATTCCTTTTATGTCTGAAGATGATCTGAGCAGAATTTTAGAATTATTAGATTGGTAATGTCAAAGGCTTTCCTTTTGTCGGTTTTACTATTTGTGGCTTCCATTGCAGCAATTGCGCAGGAAGTAAGCCCTGTTCCTGTTAAAAAAGATACTGCCGCTGTAGTCAATCCTCCTGTTAAAAATAAAGTAGATACTTTAAAACCCAAATACGTAAATCCTGGTAAAATAGCAGGGCGAAAAGCATTGTTCCGTTCCGCCATAGTGCCTGGACTGGGACAGATCAGAAGCGGTTTTAATGTTTATCGTGGCTTAAAGGTGGCAGGTATTTATACTGGCGCCACTTTGTTGACACTTTCTTTTATTGACAACAATAAAAATTACCATATCTTTCTTAAGGAGCTCCAGCTCAGACAGGAGTATAGAGCCTATGAAGAAGCTGTGAAAAATAATAACGGGGTTCCTCCCCCAGGCATCACTAAACCTACAGAAGAACTGAATAAAAATTATACATTGGTAAGTGATCAGAATTTGATCACCGCAAAAGATACTTATAGAAGAAATAAGGATGTGATCATTTTCTCTTATATAGGGCTTTATCTTTTGAATGTTGTAGATGCTTATGTAGATGCCAGATTGAAATATTTTGATGTAGGAGATGTGTCTGTTAAAGTTGGTCCTACCATTATCAATAATAATGGTATGTATGGAAACAATACGATGTACGGATTACATTTACCTGCTCCAGGACTTAAAGTCGCCATCAACTTTTAAATCGTATAGACGATAAAATATTAAACTATTAATTGAACCAACAAAAATGAAAATAGCACTATTGGGTTACGGTAAAATGGGTCAGATTATTGAACGTTTTGCTTTAGAAAGAGGTCACGAAGTGGTCCTGAAAATCAGCTCATCCAATCTGGAAGAACTTAATGTTGCTAATCTCTCAAAAGCTGATGTAGCCATTGATTTTAGTATTCCAGATGCGGCAATTGCTAATATTTACCTTTGCTTTGAGGCAAATGTGCCTATCGTTGTTGGTTCTACAGGTTGGTACGGACAGTTACAGGAAGTGAAAGACGAATGCTTAAGTAGTAACAATACCTTATTATATGGATCAAACTTCAGTATTGGTGTAAATATCTTTTTCCATATCAATCAGGTTTTGGCAAAAGTAATGAATAACTTCCCCGCTTATGACGTGCAGGTTGAAGAGATTCACCACACACAAAAGCTGGATTCCCCAAGTGGTACAGCCATGACCATTGCAGAAGGTATTATTGAAGAGCTGGACAGCAAGAAGGAATGGGTGAATGAACTGGTAGGTAGTCCATTTGAAGAAGTGGTTAAAAAAGATCAGGTGCTGATCGAATCACACCGTATTGAGAGTGTTCCCGGAACGCATACTGTAGTGTATAGTTCTGAAGTGGACGAGATTGAGATCAAACATACCGCACATAACCGTGCTGGGTTTGCTTTGGGTGCTATAGTTGCAGCGGAGTGGTTGCAAAATAAACAAGGCTTTTATAACATAGCCGATATATTTAATTTTAAATAAAAAAGTATGAATTGGAAATTCTGGCAAAAGAATAAGGATGCCAAGCCAAGTAAGAAAAAAACCAAAAGCCGCGAATGGTTCGACGCCATTTTGTTCGCGGTTATAGCAGCCACCATTATCCGGGTGTTTTTTATTGAAGCATATACGATCCCTACAGCCTCGATGGAAAGATCATTATTGGTGGGGGATTTCTTATTTGTAAGTAAAGTAAATTATGGTGCGAGAATACCTATGACACCTGTTGCTTTTCCATTTGCTCACCATACCATGCCAATTACTGGTACCAAAGCGTATTGGGATGGCGTACAATGGAAGTTCCGTAGGTTACTAGGTCTTTCAGATATCAAAAGAAATGATGTCGTGGTGTTTAACTATCCACAAGGTGATACCGTTGCATTAGAATATCAGGATCAGGATTATTACCAAATGGTACGTTCCCTGGGATGGAAACAGGTAAACAGTCAGTTTACAATAGTGAGTCGCCCGGTAGATAAAAGAGAAAATTATATCAAAAGATGTATTGGGATTGCCGGTGATACCATCAGTATGAAAAATGGTTTGGTATTCCTGAATGGTAAAGCTGATCCACTGAAAAACACTGGACAGATTTCTTATGAAGTGGTGTTTAAAACTGCCGATGTGAATTTCAAGATATTTGAAGACATTGGCTTTAATGTGGCTGATGAAATTGCTGCGATGAATCAAAATACCTATCAATTTACAGGGACTGCAGAGATGCTGGATAAAGTACGTAAGTTGGATTTTGTACAGTCGGTGAAGGAAATGACTGAGCCTGCAGGTAAAAGAGATCCGGATATTTTTCCTTATGACCCGAATAGAAACTGGAATGTAGATAACTTTGGACCTATTATTATCCCTAAAAGAGGCTGGACTGTTAAATTGGATAGTGTTACTATGCCACTTTATGAAAGAAGTATCCGTATTTATGAAGGAAATAAGGTAGAGAAATCTGGTAAAGGTTGGTTGATCAATGGTGTGGCTGCGGATAGCTATACTTTTAAAATGGATTATTACTGGATGATGGGTGACAATCGTCACAGATCTGCCGATTCTCGTTATTGGGGTTTTGTTCCTGAAGACCATATCGTTGGAAAAGCCTTGTTCATTTGGATGAGCTATGATACCAACGGATCTTTCTTCAGTAAAATTCGATGGAATAGATTGTTCAAAGGAATTAACTAGAGCTACTTAACCAATTATTGAAGGCTGATGCACATTGCATCAGCCTTTTTTTTTATTTTTTTTTCAGGACGAGATAGGCACTCACAGTGCTGAAACGCATAATTTTTATATACTTTTGTGTATAAGTACCTAATACTTTAAAAATAATTTAATAAGTATTGGGTTTTTAGCATAAAATAATTTAAGTTTGATTAACTAAATTATAAACATTGACCGCCAGTATAAAAAAATATCATCAGTTAAGGACCGATGTGATCAAACATTTGTACTACAGTAAGATGTTAACTCTTACTGAATTAAGTCATTTGACGCATAAAAGTCTGCCCTTAATCACCAATGCAGTCAATGACCTGGTGGAAGACGGATATGTCCTGGAACATGGATTAGCTCCATCCACCGGAGGCAGAAGAGCCCTAACCTTCCTTTTAAATCAGGAAAAGCAAAGATACATTGTAGCTGTAGCTATGGATCAATTGGTTACTCAGGTGATCATATATGATTTATTGAATCAGGTTCGTATGGAACCTGAATTGCTAAAGCTAACGCTTAAAGATGATTCTGCACTTTCTCAAACCTTAATCAAATTTTTAAAAGATTACATCTTGCGTTCAGGAATTCCTATGGAGCAGATTCTTGGTGTAGGTATGGGGATGCCTGGTTTTGTGAATGTAGCAGAGGGGATCAATCATAGTTTTTTTAAATCTCAAGGAAGTTTAAGGAATTATTTAATTAAGGAATTAGGCTTACCTGTGTTTATAGACAATGATTCCAGTATGATTGCCCTATCAGAATTTAAATTCGGTACAGGGAAAAACCTCAAAGATGTATTGGTGGTTAACATTGGCTGGGGCGTAGGTTTGGGAATGATCATCAATGGAAGCTTATTCAGAGGCCATAGCGGGTATGCGGGAGAGTTTAGCCATATTCCTTTATCTCAGAGTAATAAATTGTGTTCCTGTGGAAAGCGTGGCTGTCTGGAGGTTGATACTTCATTATTGGTATTAGTGGAAAGAGCAAAAACTCAAATTAATGAAGGAGTGAGTTCCAGTTTGGAACAACTTTTTTTAGATGATAGTAAACTACACGGAGATCATTTTTTGGAAGCAGCTAAGGCAGGGGATCCTTTAGCTGTGTCTATTCTGGCGGATGCCGCTTTCCTAATCGGAAAAGGGCTTGCTACATTAATTCATATTATAAATCCTGAACTGATCGTTTTGGGTGGAAGAGGAGCATTGGCTGGAAAAATGATGATGGCGCCAATTCAACAGGCAATTCATGAATTTTGTATTCCTAGATTGGCGGAACATACAGAGATTAAGGTATCCGAAATGAATGCTGATTCAGGACTTTTAGGGGCAGCAACACTTGTTATAGAGAACTGTAATTTTAATTAATATATAATAGAGTTTTTTAGTCTAGGGATAAGCTAAAAGCTTTTAAATGCAACAGGAGTAACATAATTAACCAAATTTTAACAACTAAATCTTTAGAAGATGAAACAGATGTACTTAAAGTGTATGGCCGTTTTGTTATTAAGCGTAATAACAATTTCAGCTTATGCGCAACAAAAAGTTACTGGTACGGTAACGGAAAAATCAGGGCAGCCCATCCCTGGCGTAAGTGTCACAGAAAAGGGCACTAAAAATGGAACTTCAACAAATGGAGATGGAAAATTTAGTATTACAGTGAAACCGGGTGCAATCTTGGTTTTTTCTGCTGTAGGTTTAGGTACTAAAGAAGTCAACATAGGAAACTCGGCTAATGTCAACGTTGTTCTTCAGGATGATGAGAATAAATTAAATGAGGTGGTGGTTACTGCCTTGGGTATCAAAAGAGAAAAGAAATCTTTAGGATATGCCATGCAGGAGCTTAAAGGTGAAACGTTGGTTGATGCCAGAGAACCAAACCTGGTAAACGCATTGTCAGGTAAAGTTGCTGGTTTGCAAATTACCCGTTCTAGTAGCGGTCCGACTGGTTCATCCAAAATTACGCTAAGAGGTAATAACTCACTTACGGGTAATAATCAACCTCTAATCGTGGTAGATGGTGTCCCAATGGAGAATTTTACAGGTGCGAAAAATAATGATTTTTCTAATCCAGGTCTCGACATGGGTAATGGTTTAGCAGATATCAATCCGGAAGATATTGAAAGTATGTCGGTTCTTAAAGGACCTTCGGCTTCGGCATTATATGGATCTAGAGCTGGTAATGGCGTAATTTTAATTACTACAAAATCAGGAAAAGCGCAAAATGGTCTTGGTATCACGGTAACTTCTTCTTTAGGAATTGAAAGTATTTTTACTGGTCCTGATTTGCAAAGTTCATTCGGACAAGGTGAAAACAGCATTTTTAAAAATATCTCAAACGGAAGTTGGGGGCCTAAAATTGAAGGTCAGATGGTGACCAAATGGAATGGAGAACAATCGGCACTTCAAAGCTATGATAACATCAAGAATTATTTCCAGAATGGTATTTCCTTGAACAACGGGATTTCATTCCAGCAACAATTTAAAGGAACTTCAGTTTATACTTCCCTAAATCGTTCTGATGATAAAAGCATTATTCCAGGCGTTAAATTGACCAGGACAAATTTAACTACAAGAGCAGTAACTAAATTCGGAAAGGACGATCGTTGGACAACAGATACTAAAATTCAGTACTCTAATACCAATGCCGAAAACAGACCAATATTAGGTTCAAGAAGTGAAAATGCTTTTTCTGCAATTTACAACTTACCAAGATCAATGGATATTCGTGATTTTAGTGCTGCTAAAAGGGAAGATGGTACAATGTTGTGGTATGGTGGAGGTAACCAAATCAACCCTTACTGGGCACGCCAATATAACTTGAATCAGGATATCAGAGATCGTTTCTTAATGAATGGGTCATTAAAGTACCAATTCAATAACTGGTTAAGCGCAGAAGTTAAAGGTGGTGCGGATATGTATACAACCAATACAGAAAATAAAGTCTATGGTGGTAGTCCGATTGTATCTACAGGAAGATACAGTACTGGTAAGAATGTTTTCAGTGAAACCAATTTCAGTACTTTAATAACCGCTAAAGAAGATAATTTGTTTAGTAAATTTGGTGGTGTATTGACCCTAGGTGGAAACTTAATGTCTACTAAACGTTCAGGCATAAGCGCAAACTCAGGTGAATTGGTTGTGCCAAACTTCTTCTCCTTAAATAACGGTGTAAACAGAGCAACTATAGAAGAGGATTTTTATAGAAAAAAGATCAACTCGGTGTATGGATCAGGACAGATAAACTGGGATCAGTATTTATTCCTTGATCTGACCTTTAGAAATGACTGGACCAGTACTTTGAATACCAATAACCGTTCTTATTTCTATCCTTCTGTAAGTACCTCTTTCGTGTTTTCTGACATGATTACTAAAATAGGCGGTTCATTGCCTTCATGGATGAGCTATGGTAAGTTAAGAGCTTCTTATGCTGAAGTAGGTAATGATCTTAGTGCTTATCAGTTATACAATACTTATTCTATCTCTAAAGATCCGAATGGAAATACAACAGCTTCGAGAAATAAGGTTCTAAATGACCCTAATGTTAGAAGTGAGCTTATTAAAGCATTCGAAGTAGGTGCAGAGATGAGATTCTTTGATAGCAAATTTGGTTTTGATGTTGCTTATTACAAATCAAATGCAACCAGACAGTTACTAGAAATAGCAATGGATCCATTAAGTGGTTACGAGAAAAAAAGAGTAAATGCCGGTGATATTCAAAATACTGGATTTGAAGCAATGGTAGACGCAAAAGTGATGTCAAATCAAGATGGTTTGAACTGGAATATGTTGCTGAACTTCTCGACAAATAACAATAAGGTTAAAGCAATAACTCCCGAAGTCAAAGAATATCAATTAGGCGGTTATGACGATGTATATGTTTTGGCTGCGACTGGTCAAAAATACGGAGAGATTTACGGAAGTAAATACCTTAGAGTAGAAGATGTTTCAAGCGCTTTTTATGGCCAACTAATTCTTGATGCAGATGGATTACCTCAAAGAGGAGTTCAAAAAACAAGACTAGGAAATCAACAGGCTACTGCCTTACTAGGCTTTACCAACAGTTTTGCTTATAAAGGATTCGGATTTTCATTCCTTGTAGACGCACGTTTTGGTGGGCAGATTTTCTCTGGAACTAATGCTGGAATGCAGGAAAATGGAACTGCTGCAATTACTGCTCCTAATGGCTTAAGAGAAAATATGGTAGTAAATGGAGTAATATTAAATGGGAGTGGTCAATATGTTCAGAATAACATTCCTGCGACACCTGAAAGATATTGGGCTAAAATTCACAGCTATGGAAACCTTGGAATTGGAGAAGAAAATATTTATGATGCAACCAATATTCGTTTAAGAAATGTTCAGGTAAATTATTCTATTCCAACTAAATTCTTAGCTAAAACACCTATTCAACGTGCAAAAATTGGTGTATCCTGCAATAATGTATGGTTAATTTCAGGTGATATGAACGGTATTGATCCTGAGTCTGTATATGCTACAGGTAGTAATGCTACCGGATTTGAAAATTTCAGTGCGCCAACTACACGTACATTTTTATTTAACTTAACGCTGGGCTTCTAATTTTTTACCAAAGGATATTTCCTTTATAAATCAAGATTCTGATGAAAACAATTATAAAAACCTCATGCATGCTTTTAACCACAACGTTGTTATTGGCATCATGTAAAAAATTCGAACAAATCAATGTAAGTCCTACTGAAGCAAATGGTGATCAGGTACAAACAGAGTACTTTATTAATGGCTCTATTATTGGTGCCCAGATGAATCCAGATGTTGCTGAGCGCTCATTTGTCCTTTATTGGAAAACGGCAGGTCATCAGCATAGTAATGGAGGGATCTCTTCAGGAAGCTATAACGATGGCTGGACCGGCGCTTATTATGATAAGATTGCTGCATGGCTAAATAGTGCCAATACAGCAATTCAAATTGGTGAGGATCAAATCTCAAAGGGAACGGCTAAAGCTTATACCCCTAACTTAATACAGGTGGCAAGAATCTGGAGAGCTTACCTAATGAGTGAAATGACTGACAATTTTGGACCAATTCCCGCTAAGGCTTTTAGCGGAACTAATCCGGAATTTTCAGATGTAAAGACAATCTATTATTATCTGCTACTTGAATTAAAAGAGGCAAGTGCTAAGCTTGATTTAAATGTTGCAAATACTGATGCTTTGAAAAAACTGGATCCTGCATATAATTATGATTATGCAAAATGGAGAAAGTATGCAAACTCGATGCGTATGCGTTTGGCAATGAGACTATCTGAAGTAGATGCCGCAAAAGCTAAAACTGAATTTGAATTGGCTGCAGCAGGGAGTGATTTCATCAAAGCAACAGATGAAACTTTTCAAGTACAAGAGAGACCAGGTTGGGATGACCTAACCGGCGTAATGAGTAGAGAATGGAATCCGCAGTTTATTTCAGCGTCATTAAATAATATTTATTTAGGCCTGGGTGGGATTAAAACAGAAACTCAGCTTGGAGCTAGTTATTTGTCATCTATTAAACCTGCAAACTATCTGGGATTAAAATTTGATGATCACTTCACTTCTAAGACTAATAACCCATCTGCAGGATATTGGTTCGATGGTCTGCCAAATGTAATTGATCCACGCGCATATAAAACGTTTATCATTCCTGGTGATTTCTCTGATCCTAATTTCAATTCGTATCCATCATGGACTACGGATGCTAAAACGACCACCAGAAATCTATTGAGCGCTACCAATACAGTAGTAAAAACAATTGATGCTAAAAATACCTGGAATGCTTCAAATACTGGCGATTGGGGTGCAAAGGGAACCAAGAATGAGGTGAGAGCCTATGAAGGTACCATGCCACGTCTGTCTAACCAATTTAGAGCAAGTACCAGCAAACGTATTTTCTTCGCACCTTGGGAAACCTATTTCCTATTGGCTGAAGCAGCTGAGCGTGGGTGGTCAACTCCAATGGGCGGAAAACTTGCTTATGAAGCGGGTATCAGAGCTAGTTTTGAATATTGGGGTGTATCTAATTCAGTGGGTAATTACCTGACATCTGAAGATTTCAATAGGGTAGGTACTTCTGTAAGCTGGGATCATATCACTGAACCAGGTTCAAGTCATGCTATGGATTATATTGATGGATATACCAATGTTGCAGGTGTTGCTAATGTGTTGTACCCAGTGAATAATCTATATAAAAATGGTACTGTTAAAAACGACCATTTAACAAAGATCATCACTCAGAAATTCATTGCTCAAACCCCTTGGCTTCCATTAGAAGCCTGGAATGACCAAAGACGTTTAGGACTGCCTTTCTTTGAAAATCCGGCTATTGAAAATGTATTACCTAATTTACCAGCATTAAATAACAGTAACTACATGACCAGTAATGTTAAGTTCTTCCCTCAACGTTTGAGATACCCTTCAAGTTTGCAAACTACAAACGCGCCTGGTTACCAGCAGGCATTAACTGCTTTAGGTGGACCTGATGAAGTGTTGACTCCATTGTGGTGGGCTAAAAAGAACTAATTTAGCTTAATAAACGAAAGGCCTGCTGATCAAAATATGATCAGCAGGCCTTTTTATTTTTAGATTTAGTGTTGTTAGTGCTTAGGATAATCCTTCAATCCCAAGTTTTTCTGCCAGTTCGTTCAGATCTTTAACCACCACATCAATGATTGGAATTCCCTGGACCTTACGTTCCTGCTCGAAAGCATATTCCGGCTCTCCAGGTATAATCACTTTTTGATCTGCTTTAATCGTCTTTGCGGACTGAAAACGTTCAATCCAGTTGTCCAGGTGGTCTTTAAAGTCTGCTGCCGGACGGAAGCCATCAATGCGCATGGCACCAAGGAAATGTCCAATACCTTCACCAACAGGATTTGCAGAAGGTTCCAGGAAAGCCACAAAAGGAGGAACCCATGGGCCGTAATTTGCACCAGATAGCACAGCAGATAAGATATCTACTGTTGCGCTTAATCCATAACCTTTATGACTACCATGGTCTTTATCGCTCCCTAAAGGTAAAAGTGAACCACCATCCTTTAATTGATGTGGGTTTGTTGAAGTGTTGCCATCTTTATCCTGTACCCATCCTTCGGGAATAGGAAGATCTGCTCTTTGGGCAATCTCCAGTTTGCCATTTGCTGCTGCTGCGGTAGCCATATCTACTACTACAGCTGGGTATTTCCCTGCAGGAAAAGCATAACACATTGGGTTGGTACCCAATAGTCTTTCATTTGCATAAGTTGGTGCTACCAAAGGGCTGGCATTGGTCATACTGACACCGATCATATCTTGTTCAACTGCCATCAAAGCATGGTATCCGGCAATTCCAAAATGGTTAGAATTTTTAACAGAGACCCAGCCACTACCATAGATCCTCGCTTTTTCAATAGCCACTTTCATTGCAAAAGGAGCAACAACCAATCCTAATCCGGCATCTCCATCTACTGTGGCCGTAGTTGGGGTTTCATGAACCACACGGACGTTGGGTGTCGCATTGATGCGTTCCTTCTCCCATAATCTAACATAGCCACTTAACCTGGCTACCCCATGAGAGTCTATTCCACGTAAATCGGATTTTAGCAATACATCTGCTGCCAATTGGGCATCCTGGATAGGACATCCCATTTTTAGGAATACGCTTTCCGTAAATTGACGTAAACTTTGTTCGGTAAAAGTGTGAAAAATCATTTTTATGAAGCAAATAGAACCGTAAACTGGTGGTCCATTGGTTTGAAATTTGAAATGAGTGATGCTATAAAATCATCACCATAGGCGATATACAATGGAGCAATATTCAACACCCTTTCCTGTAACACCCCAGAAGGGAAAAGTTTCCCTTTTAAATTGTCAATTTGTGACAAGGAAGTATCATGCTTGCGTTTTTCAGCTCTTAGCATTTTCTTTTCCAGATTCACAATCAATTTTAAAGCCTTTGTTTTAGCGGCATCAGTCGACTGAGAAAGGGTTTTATCAATTTTATAAGCATTGAGCTTGATCTGATCAAAGACTGCACTGATCGTACGCTGTTCGTCCCCTAAAGTAAGTTGTAAATTAACATGCGTTTTGATCCAGTCGTTTTTAAGTGCTTCATTATTTTTAAAGAGATCAATGTGACTGATCCCCAGAATTTGCATTTTGAGTTCTGAACGATTATCAATTACTAAAGCGGAATTTCTAAGTAACAATACCGGGAAATCAACCTGATAATAGTCGAAGTTTGCTTTTAATTGCAGCCAGTAAGTCAGCTCTGCCCCACCTCCGATATAGGCAAGGTTTGGCAGAATTACTTCCTGATACACAGGTCGCATCACTACATTCGGACTAAAACGTTCCGGGAAATCGTTTATTTCCTGTTTTAATTCGGCTTCAGTAAACTGAATATCCGTATTCAAAACTTTATAAACCTTATGTTCTTCAACAATTCGTTCCCTAAGTTGGTCTGTCATGTAAAAGAAATTAATCTCTCTTGGGTTTACCTGAATTTTATAGCCTTCTGCCTCTAGAGCAGCATTACTATCTGAAATCTGCTTGAAGCTGTGCTGACCGATGATGTCTGCTTCGATAATTGGGGCAAATTCTTTCTTTAATTCAGGTTCATCTGCATCAACACATACCAATCCATATTTTCCAAACAAGGCGTTTACGAGTGCTCTGGTGGCATCAGAAAGTTTCTTAGGTGTTCCGTATGCTTTTTCTACCAATTCAGCCAATTGAAGGCCATTTTCAGTTATGCCCAGATAGCCTTTGTACGCCAATAAAGTTTCTGTAATATCATTCGTGTTTAATCTTCCGGTAGCTCCTGCTGCTTTTTTATTCCAGCTGAGTTTTTTGTCCTCGATTTTCACATGGTTGATCTCTTCGAAATCATGGTCTTCTGTCGCCATCCAATAAACAGGCACAAAATTTTCATTGGGAAACTTTTCCTTTAACTCTTTTGCGAGGTTAATGGCAGTAACAATTTTGTAAATGAAGTAAAGAGGACCGCTGAAGATATTAAGCTGATGACCGGTGGTAATGGTATAAGTCCGGTCATCGGCTAGAAGTTGTATGTTTTGTTCCACTAGAGCAGGAGCTTTAATGGTAGCATATTGCTTTTTTAGGATCTGAGTCAATGTAGACCGGTTTCCTTTGAAATTGCGATTCGCGATGGCTTTAGCAAAGCCTTCAAAATCTGGTGTGTACTTATAAAAAGCACTTAACTGATCCTTTCCTCCGATGTAATCCAGTACAACGTTGGAGAAGGCATTCGTTTCTTGGTAAGAGATGTATTTGGCCTGCATTGCTACGAATTTAAGTTAATAAACCAGAAGTCAATACATCACAACATTATTTTACAATTTGTCCATATAGATCGAAATCCTCAGCTCTGTCAATCTTGACATTTACGAAGCTTCCATTGGCTGCATATCCTGTAGCGGCATCAATTAAAACCTCATTGTCGACCTCTGGAGAGTCAAATTCCGTACGTCCAATAAAGAAATCACCTTCTTTTCTATCTACCAGTACTTTATAAGTATGACCGATTTTTTCTTGGTTAATCTCATAAGAAATACCTTGTTGTAATTCCATAATGGCATCTACACGTTCCTGTTTTACTTCTGCAGGTACATCATCAATCAGGTCATGGGCATGAGTTTTTTCTTCATGAGAATAAGTGAAACAACCTAATCTGTCGAATCTGGTTTCTTCCACCCAGCTCAGCATTTCCTCAAAATCAGCTTCTGTTTCACCAGGATAACCACAAATTAATGTAGTACGCATAGCGATATTAGGTACTTTATCTCGGATTTGGTTAACGATATCAATGGTTTTTTGTTTTGTAATTCCACGGCGCATAGATTTCAACATGTTATCTGTGATGTGCTGTAAAGGCATGTCCAGATATTTACAGATGTTGTCACGCTCGTTCATGGCATCCAAAATTTCCATTGGGAATCCAGAAGGGTAGGCGTATTGTAATCTGATCCATTCGATTCCATTTACATCAGAAAGGCGTCTTAACAATTCATCCAGATTACGTTTTCCGTAAATATCTAAACCATAATAGGTCAAATCCTGTGCAATAAGAATCAGTTCTTTTGTACCATTAGCAGCCAGAATTTTTGCTTCATTTACCAGTTCATTCATATCTCTGGAAACGTGTTTTCCACGCATCAAAGGAATGGCACAGAAAGAGCAGGGGCGGTTACAGCCTTCTGCAATTTTAAAATATGCGAAGTGTGAAGGAGTGGTTAATAACCTTTCCCCAATCAGCTCATGCTTATAGTTTGCACCTAAAGAATGTAAGATATTATTTAAATCATTTGTGCCAAAGAAAGCATCTACGTTGCTGATTTCTGCTTCCAGTTCAGGCTTATATCTTTCAGATAAACATCCTGTTACAATTACTTTTGCAATTTTTCCGGCGTCTTTTAATTCGCTGTATTGCAGAATGGTGTCGATTGATTCTTGCTTAGCATTGTCGATAAAACCACAGGTATTGATGACTACGATATCATCTTTGCCCATTTTATCGGATTCATGGGCCACATCCATGCTATTACCACGAAGCTGACCCATTAAAACTTCTGAATCGTAAAGATTTTTGGAACAACCCAAAGTAATTACATTGATTTTAGGTTTTTTAAGGGGAATGATTTTAGATGTGGTTTTTGTATTCATGTTTTTTTATTTGGAGTAGAATTCTTCTGTTGAACTAACGATTAGTTAAACAAGCTGTCTACAAATGCTTTTTTGTCAAATAATTGCAGGTCGTTTACTTTTTCGCCAACGCCTATATATTTTACCGGGATTTTAAACTGATCAGAAATGCCGATCACGACACCGCCTTTAGCAGTACCATCCAGCTTAGTAATGGCCAATGCATTTACATCGGTTGCCTCTGTAAATTGTTTACATTGCTCAAAGGCGTTCTGACCTGTTGAACCATCCAATACTAATAAAATTTCGTGTGGAGCTGAAGGGATTACCTTTTCCATCACATGCTTGATTTTGCCTAATTCATTCATCAGGCCGATTTTGTTGTGTAAACGACCGGCAGTATCAATAATGACTACATCTTCTCCATTGGCAACTGCAGACTGCAAGGTGTCGAAGGCAACAGAAGCAGGATCTGAACCCATTGCCTGTGCCACTACACGTACGCCAACACGTTGTCCCCATAGTTTGATCTGTTCAACAGCTGCGGCTCTGAAAGTATCCGCTGCACCTAAAACGACACTTAATCCTTCGGCCTTCAGTTTGTGCGCCAGTTTACCAATAGTAGTTGTTTTACCTACACCATTTACACCAACTACCATAATTACATAAGGCTTATGCTGCCCGTATTCAAACTTGCGAAAATCATTGCTGTTGTTTTCAGAAAGCATCAATTGAATTTCATCACGAAGTAGACGATGCAATTCCGAAGTTGATAAATACTTATCCTTAGCTACACGAGCCTGTATACGGTCAATAATTTTTAAGGTGGTGGTTACACCAACATCAGATGTTACTAAAACCTCTTCAAGATTATCGAGTACATCGTCATCTACTGTTGATTTACCCGCAACGGCTTTTGTGATTTTAGTCAAAAAGCCTTCTTTAGTTTTCTCTAAACCCTTGTCTAGTGCTTCCTGCGCTTCGGGAGCGGTTTCCTTTTTCTTGAAAAAATCAAATAAACCCATACAATGTCTAACTAAACAAAAAAAGCCCTCCCCATTTAAAAGGGACGGCTTTAATATAATTAAATATTAAAATTATTTTTTGGATGCAGAAATAGCATCTTGAACGTGATCGTTGTGAACAATAACTTCTTTGAAAGAATATGCACCTGATTTAGGTGATTTAGTCATTGTAATAACTTTCGAATATTCTTTACCTTTTCCCGTTTTAAGGGTTGCAACTACCTTTTTTGCCATGATCTAAATAGATTGTATTTAGTTAAATACTAAATGTATTACTTAATTTCTTTATGTACAGTTACCTTTTTCAAAACTGGGTTGAATTTTTTCAATTCTAATCTCTCAGTAGTGTTTTTACGGTTTTTAGTAGAGATATATCTAGACATACCAGGCATGCCACTAGTTTTATGCTCCGTACACTCTAGAATAACTTGTACTCTGTTACCTTTTTTTGCCATTTTATTAATCTTAAGGTCGATTCACATCAACCATTGTTATTTACAAATATCCTTTTTTCATGAAGCGATTGATCGCCTCAGTAATACCAATTTTATTAATGGTTTTGATAGCTGAAGTAGAAACTTTCAGGGTTATCCAACGATCCTCATCAGGAATATAAAATTTCTGAAGTTGTAAGTTGGGATAAAACTTACGCTTAGTTTTAACGTTTGAGTGAGAAACATTAAAACCTGTCATTGCCATTTTTCCGGTTAAATCACAAACTCTAGACATGCCTTTAAATATAGTGTTAATTATGTTTTCTTAATTTTTTTAAGAGTGTGCAAATATCAATAAAATATTTGTAATCATCAAGTAGGTATCTAAAATATTTTGAATTTATTTACAGCGTGTTACGGACTGCTGCCCAGATTCCTACCGTGGATGCTCTCGGGGCGCAATATACAACTTTTATACGGATTACAAGGTCACAGATTCTTCTAAATCACTCAGGAGGTTTTCAAATTGTAAGACAAATCCTCGCAAATCATTGATATAATGTATCAGTTCTGGCTTTTCGTTTGTTTCCAACTGTGTTAACCAAAGTTGCTTATATTCCTCCATATGATATATAGTAGGAGTGACTCCGTAGGCCAGTTTAGAAGTCTGCAGTTCGGGATGCATGACTTTATATAAAATTAAATTATGTATTCCAGGAAGATCGATGGCTTTCATCATAGATACAATCGTTAGTGGAATCCTGATCTGGTAAATTTCTTCAAGCGTATTCCTCATTTCCTGATGCGCGGTATGATCAGGGTCAATATTCCATATTAAAGACTCTGTCTGGTAATATTGGTTAGCCAGTTCTCCCCTTCTTAAAATTCTTGCAATCTGATCGTATAACTGTTTGCTCATGATTTGCGATTAGGTATTGAAGCATAGACTAATAAGACTACCTTTTAGTTTAATTTCATATATAATATATCTGCTCGCAACTTTCAAGAATAAATGAATTGGAATGCCAAATAAATAATTGGAGATTCTGAATAAAATGTAACTTGAGCAAGTTTTATAGGGATATTAATATTGTTAACATTTTTGGGGGGGTGCAAACGAGTATTGAAAATCAGGATTTATTAGAGAAGGTAGCTTCAGGGGACTGGGAAGCATTTGCTGCGCTATATAATACCTATGTGCCTAAACTTTATCGTTTTATTTATCCATTTGCCAATCAGAATAAGGAAGATACAGAAGAAGTCATTCAGGATGTATTCCTTAAAGTATGGATGCGGAAAGAAAAGATAGCAGAACTACGGTCTTTTGAATCCTATCTATTTAAAATGGCAAAAAATCAGCTGCTGGACCAACGGGGGCGTCAGAGTTCACAGCTACGCCTGATCAATATGGTAGGGAATGATGCTTGTCAGGAGCTAGCCTCCGTCCATGATCAATTGGTATATGAGGAGTATTATAAAATAGCAAAGCAGGCACTACAGGATTTATCTCCGCAAAGGCGCAGGATTTTTGACATGCGCATGGAAGAGGAGATGTCTATAGATGAAATAGCCAAAGCGTTGAACATTTCTTCATCTGCCGTAAAGAAACAACTTTACGAAGCCATTCATACCATTAAAAAGGAGTTGCGTCATAAAACCGGCTGGCCTTTGTTATGCTGGTTTATTCTTATTCTTTCTTAGTCTTTTTCAGCTATAGTTTTATTTTAATAAATCTTTTGAAAAGGAGGTGTACCTTTTTCAATCGGCTCCGTCTTACAAGTAATCGAAGACATGGAAAGGCAGGATATAGAAAATATTTTAGATAAATTCTCAAAAGGATTTGCTTCAGAAACCGATCATCAGGTATTTAATCAATATCTGGCGGAACTGGATGATGATGCCTATGAAATACTGCTTATGGCTTATCAGGATAAGCTTAGCGATGAGCTCCAATATGAACTCCCTGATCCCCTGCTGCTGGTTAAAATTAAAGAAAAGGCCCTTCCGAAAGTAGTAAAAAAATATAAATTGAAAACAATTTATGGCTATGCAGCGGCTGCAATTCTGCTCATTAGTTTATCTGTAACGATGTTTCTGAACCAAGATACTCCGCATGAAATACCTGAGCAATATGGTAAGCATCAGGAGTATGCGATAAAAACACCGGAAAATAAGGCCGTCCTGACCCTGGCTAATGGTACCGAAATCAGTCTTACTGATGCTGCAAATGGGAAGATTGCAGTGCAATCAGGAATAAAAATCACCAAGACTTCCGATGGGCAATTGATCTATGATATAGCTGCAGGGAAGGAAAACAATGCTTCAAAACATAGAAAAACAGTTCAATCTGCATACAATAGCATTTCCACCCCTGCAGGGAGCAAATATCAGATTAACCTTCCAGATGGAACCAGAGTTTGGTTAAATGCCATGTCCAGCATAAAATACGCGCCGCAGTTTATAGGTAAAGAAAGGTTGGTTATCCTAACCGGTGAAGCCTATTTTGAAGTAGCAAAACATGAAGGTGTACCTTTTAAAGTAAGCAGCAGAGGGCAAGTCGTAGAAGTGATGGGAACGCATTTTAACATCAATGCTTACCAGAATGAATCCGTAGTAAAAACTACGCTCGCAGAAGGAAGTGTACTAGTGAATATGGAAACAGAAATTAAAAAACAAGCATACACAAACCAGAAAAGACTCGTTCCCGGGGAACAATCCGTTTTAGAAAATGGAACGTTGAACGTAAGGAAAGTTGACTTGCAAGAAGTCCTTGCCTGGAAAGATGGCTATTTTTCTTTAGATGATGACCTGAAAACCATCATGAGAAACATCGAGAGAGTGTATAACGTAGAGGTTGTTTATCAAGGAGAAATAGAAAATGTGGAACTCGGAGGAATCGTTTCAAAGTCAAGAAGCCTCGCCAATATCCTCAATGTATTAGAATCAACAGAAAAATTCCGATTTAAAGTAGAAGGAAGGAGGATCACCGTTATGAAGTAAATTTTACAACTCGAAACGGTGGACTAAATAAAACCAGAAGCGTTGGAGCGCTCCTGGTCTAATGCGTTTAGGTCCCCGTTCAAAAATTAGATAGAGAATCAAAATTGATGAATGGCCAGCTCATTTTCATGTGCCGGCATTTGTCTCAAACCTAAACAAACCAAATGTATGAAATTTTACGATTTTAACTCGTATAGGGCATCCTATGTCAAGGATAAGATATTACTAACCATGAAATTAACCCTGTTATTGAGTTTTACGGTAATGCTACAAGTCAGCGCCTCCACCTATGCTCAGAATAAAATCACTTTATCCAGGACAAATGCTTCCCTGGAACGGGTGTTAAAAGCTATTGGGAAGCAAAGTGGTTATGACCTGGTTTATATTTCCAATTCCATAAAAAATGCGAATCTGGTAAATATTAACGTCGAAAAGCTCTCTTTAGAAGAAACATTAGAAAAACTATTCATCAATCAACCCTTAACCTACTCTATTAAAAATAATATCATTACGGTTAAAGTCCGTAAAGAAAATCCTTCTTTTTCCCAGCAAATGTTCCTCATGACTGATATTTCTGGAAAAGTATTGGATGAAACCGGACAAGGAATTCCAGGCGCAACGGTAAAAGTAAAGCGCTCCGGACAAGTCGCCATCACCGATGGACAGGGGAAATTCGCTTTTAAAGGTCTATTGAACGATGACGTCCTCGTGATCAGCTATGTTGGGTTCAACACTCAGGAAGTGAAAGTCAGCAATAATGTAGTCATTAAACTGGTTCCTACTTCCAATGATTTGGATGGTGATATCGTGATTGTTGGTTATGGTAAGCAAAAAAAAGCGACAGTAACCTCCTCTGTAGCTCAGGTAACCAGAGAAGAAATCAACAGCACACCAGGTGCAAGTTTACAGAATATGTTAACCGGAAAGGTAACAGGGCTAACCACCTTGCAGAGAACCGGCCAACCAGGTAATGATGCTGCTCAGATCTATGTAAGGGGAGTAAGCACACTTTCAGGTTTCTCTACCTCACCATTAATTTTAGTAGACAATATAGAGTATGATTTGAGTCAGTTTGCAATGATTGACCAAAATGAAATTGAAAATGTTTCCATATTAAAAGATGCTGCTTCAACCTCCATTTATGGAATTAAAGGTGCAAATGGTGTTATCCTCGTGACTACAAGAAGAGGTAAATTGGGTAAGCCAGTGATCAATCTTAGGTCGGAAGTAGGAGTTAATCTGGCAGTATCTCCATTCAAAGCATTGGGCTCCTACGACGCAGCGATTTTACGCAATGAAGCACTGAAAAATGACAACCTTAACCCTCAGTTTACACAGGAGGATCTGGATCTTTTTCAATCTGGTGAAGATCCTTATGGTCATCCAGATATCAATTGGTACGACAAAGTTTTCGGTAAGTCCGCCATTCAAACAGACCATAACGTAGACATCTCTGGAGGTACCGAAAAGGTGAAGTATTTCACTTCTGTAGGTTACCTGTTTCAAGATGGTTTATTCAATAAGATGGAATACAAAGGCGCAATGCCGGTTCCTGATAAATCACCAATCAATACCAATTACTATTTTAAACGGTATAAATTCCGATCTAATTTAGACATAGATGCAACACCCTCGCTTAAATTAAGCCTGGATTTAAATGGTACTTTCAGTGAGCGGAATTCACCGGACGTTGGAAACCTGGGCTTTCAAATGACACAATACGAGTACGTGAATCCTTACGCTTATCCGGTTTACAATCCAGACGGAAGTTTCGGCTTTGCAAACCCTGCAGTCTTCTCCCCAAGAGATGGAATGAATAGTGTAGCCGCAATTGTTGCCTTAAGTGGTTATAACAGAAATTTCAACAATTTCCTCAGCTCTAATTTTTCTGCAGTTCAGAAATTGGATGCCATCACAAAAGGCTTGTCTCTAAAAGGGCTTTTCGCCTATTCAAATAACAATGCTGCCACACGTACCCTAGGTAGAGGACCAATTCCTTCTTTTTATTACAATCCTCTGGATGGTAGCTATACACCAAAAGACATTAACGTATATCGGGTGTCTCCATTGAGCCTTGGTTATACCGGAGCAGGAACCGATCTGCCGGCCAAAATCATGACCTATCAGGGAATTTTAACTTATCAGCGAACTTTTGGAGACCATGACGTTGCCGGATTACTGCTTTATAACAGATCAAGTAGAATTGTGGCCGCAAAACCACCAAGTAATTTCCTCGGATACACATTCCGTGGGACGTATAATTTTAAAGAAAAATATCTGTTTGAACTGAGTGGTGCCTACAACGGTTCCTCTAATTTTACTTCTCAGAAGCGATATACCTGGTTCCCTGCAGTCTCCGCAGGTTGGAACATCTCTAAAGAATCTTTTATGGAGAAGGCGCTTCCTTTTATCGAGATGTTTAAATTCAGAGGCTCTTATGGCTATACCGGAAGTGATGATATAGCTGGTTACCAATATGGTTATGAAAGTTATTATAGCAATGGGACAAACTATAATCTAGGGGAAACCGCAAATTCTTTTCCAACCATTTTTGAAGGAAAACTTGGAAATAATGAGGTGACCTGGGCAACAGAACGGAAAGCGAATATCGGATTGGATTTCTCCATGTTTAGTGGAAAACTAAGCGGTAGCTTTGATTACTTCGATAATTTTAGGGATAAAATCTTGATCAATCGTCGTACAGTACCATCTTCTTTTGGTGTGCCAACCTCAACTTTACCTCCCGTGAATCTGGGTGCCGTATCTAATAAAGGCTTTGAAATCGAATTGAGCCATAAATCCAGAATCGGTAACTTAGGTTATAGCATTAAAACAAATTTCAGCTATGCTAAAAATAAAATCGTCTTTATGGATGAACCTGAGCCGGATGCTTCAAAACCATGGCAGAGAGGAACAGGATTATCGGTTGGACTGGCTAAGAAATACATTTGGACCGGCCAGTTTTATACACAAGATGAGGTCAACGATCTTGGAACAGCAAAACCTTCGGGAACGATCAAAGCAGGTTGGTTAAAGTATAAAGATCTGGACGGAAATGGCATTATCAACGTAGAAGATATGGCATTTGTAGGTAATCCAAACGTCCCAAATACGGTTATCGGAACCACCATAGGTTTCGACTACAAAGGCTTTAGCATTTCTATGCTTTTCCAGTCTAACCTAAATGGAGAATCTTATACTGGTTTTGACTCCGCAGTACCATTCAAAACACAATTGCAAGAATTCCATAAGGAAAGATGGACGCCGGAAACTGCTAATACCGCTACTTTTCCTGCATTGACGACCACGTTTGCAGGAACTTACATGAATCCTGAGGGAAACCTGTCTACTTTCTGGGCTACCAGTACTGATTTCCTCCGATTGCGTTCTGCGGAGATCGGATATAGAGTACCACAAACATTTGCGGATAAATTAGGAATGAGCGCAGTAAGGGTTTATGCAAATGGCTACAACCTTTTTACCGTCTCCGATTTTTATAAACGCTATCAATTTGATCCTGAGGTTGCGAGTAATGTCTACGGATATGTGTATCCAACCACGCGATTAATAAACATTGGATTATCGGTAACGCTTAAATAGGACAATTATGAAAAAAATATATTATACACTTACTATAGGTATTGCCCTAATTCTTGGGGTTACAACAGGATGTAAAAAAGCAAATAGTTTCCTGGATAGCCAATCTACTAACGATCTGGATGAAGTAACAGTATTTGCAGATAGTGCAAGAACTTCTGCTTTCCTGCTTGGGATTTATGGCCGCGTAGGTTTTGAGTCAGATCCCGTAGAAGTAAACCAGCTTGGTGCACCCTTTAATGCAGCAACTGATGAAGCAGAATCCCGCTGGCCAGGTGGACAAAACGTACCCATTCAGATGTTTCAAGGGAGCTTTGGTACAGGCTTTATCAATGCAAATAATCAAAACTGGACTTTTTTATACACCGGGATAAGAATGGTGAATATCTATCTTAAAAATGTAGATAATGCCCCTTTATCGACCAATTTGAAAGCCAAGTCGAAATTGGAAGCGAGATTCTTAAGGGCCTATTTTTATCATTTTTTGCTAAAATTTTATGGTGGCGTACAATTGGTGGGAGATGACGTTAAAGGTCTCTCAGATGAGAATGTAAACCCAAGAGCCAGTTTTGAAGCTACTGTCAATTACATTATTTCTGAATTGGATGCTGTTGCCGCTCAATTGCCTTTAAAGAACCAGGGCCTGGATTATGGAAGAGTGACCAAAGGTGCCGCATTGGCACTGAAAGCAAGAGTGTTACTTTCCGCAGCAAGCCCATTGTTTAATGGAGGAAGTTTTGCCACAGATGCTGCCGTAATTCCATTAACTGCCTATCCAACTGCTGATGCAATTAGATGGCAGAAAGCAATGGAAGCAAGTAAGGCGGTGATGGACCTGAATCAATACCAATTGGTAGAAGATAATATCACCAGACCAGGGAATGGATTTTATAAAATGTTCCTGGATAGAGTAAATTCCGAAGCTATTTTTCAAAGAATGCTCGGTAATAATAAATTGTTTGAAAGCAATTGGCTACCACCAACAAGAGGAGGGAGTTTTTTAATTTACCCTTCTCAACAACTGGTGGATGCTTTTCCAATGAAAAATGGTAAACTTAAAAGTGAACCAGGATCCGGTTTTGATGCCGCAAATCCATATGCCAACCGGGATCCACGATTAGATTATACCGTTATTTATAATGGCGCGATGTATTTTGATGGTCGTGTTAATGCCATGGCACCCGTGTTTACTTATGTGGGTGCTGCACAAGATGGAATTCAGGCCGCAACTGCAAACACAGCCACAAATACCGGATACTATTGTCGCAAAATGTGTGATGAGCTAATTTATGGAAATAGCAACGCCAACGCGCAACGCTGTCAGCCGCTAATCCGATATGCAGAGGTGCTGCTTAATTATGCAGAATCAGCAAATGAAAGTGGACAAACTAATATCGCCCTGGATCAATTGATCGCCCTGAGAAAACGTGCAGGAATAATTCAAGGTGCCGATTCTAGGTATGGTATTCCAAGTACAATGTCGCAAGCCGATGCCAGATCACTCATTCAAAACGAAAGATTTATTGAACTGGCTTTTGAGGAACAGCGCTACTTCGATTTAAGAAGATGGAGGCTGGGGGCAGATTACGATGGGAAATTCCTGAAAGGTATGAGGATAACCAAAACCGGTAACAATTATACCTATGCAGAAATCAACGTCAGAACCGCCCGGTACTTTAAAGTAAACAGCTATTTATTCCCTATTCCAGTTGCCGAAATCAGCATCAACAGGGAAATGAAACAAAATCCAGGATGGTAATCCATATGGACTTTGGAATTTATCAATCAATCTTAAACCGTAACTCATGATCTCATATTTATATCATACCATTCGACGCCAGAAGCGATTGTTATTGCTCCAAATAGGCATTGTTATTTTTACAGTCGCTAGCGGGAATGCCCAGGAGAAAACAGACAGCCTCCAACTCAGACAGGTCAGCGCAATTGGTGTGTTGGAGGGTGGAAAAGCATTTACTTCTAACCCAACCTCGTCTATTTATAATGCTTTATCCGGTAGATTGGCGGGATTATACACTCTGCAAGGTACCGGGCAACCAGGTCTTGATGCACCAAGTGTTATCCTAAGAGGTAGGGTACCATTGATCGTCGTAGATGGGATCCCAAGAGACCTTACCGGAATTAATCCAGAACAAATTGCCTCAGTAACGGTGCTAAAAGACGCTTTGTCTACCGCGATGTATGGCAATAGAGGTGCAAATGGGGTTTTATTGATCACCACAAAAAAAGGAAAAAAAGCTGCGGGCTATTCTTTTCAAGCGAGTGCACAAACAGGATTGAGTAGCAGTTTGAAAGAACGTAAAGCGCTTTCTGCAGGTGACTATGTCACACTTTATAACGAAGCACTCAGAAATGATGGCCGTCAGACAATTTATACTCCTGAAGCAATTGCCGGCTATAAAAGCGGTTCCGACCCTTTCCTATTCCCTAATGTAAATTGGAATGATCAGATTTTTAAAAACAATGCACCATTTAGCAGATATAACCTGAACTCTGAAGGCTCAGATAAAAATGTGAATTATTTTATCTCTCTTGATTATCTGAAACAAGAGGGCTTATTCAAGCCTCTGGCTCAAAATACTTACAATACCAACACAGATTATGAGCGTTTTGTGTTCAGGACCAATCTGGAGATGCAGTTGACGCCACGCTTAAAAGGAAGTATCAATTTGTATTCTAGTATTGGAGATCAGAATTCGCCAGGATCCAGCGGCTTATTAATTTACAACTCGATATTGAACACTCCTTCGAGTGCTTATCCTGTGCTTAACCCAGACGGATCTTTGGGAGGGAATGCCTTGTTTAGCAATAACATTTATGGGCAATCAGTTTATAGAGGATACCAGCGAAATTCAACTTCAGATGGCTTTGGTGACCTTGCCTTAACCAGGCAAATGGATGATGTTTGGAAAGGATGGTGGATCAAAGCCAATATTTCATTCTATGCAAAATCACTACAGCTGATAGACCGTAGTAAGAATTTTCAAACCTTTCAATTGCTCATCGATCCGGTTACCGGACAAGCAAGCTACCAGCGTTATGGTACCCAAACTTCTCAGGTAAATAATTCCTCTGTAATCAGTAGAAATCAGCAATTCTTCGCTGAAGGTGCTACAGGATATAACCATGAGGCAGATGGAAATAAACTGGATGTGGTAATGGCTTATAGCCTGCAAAGTTATAGAAGCAATAGTCAGCTGCCTCAAAACTTTAATACTGGAAGAATATCTGCAAACTATAGCATCAAAGATAAATATGTTTTAGAAGCCACTGCTTCCTACAGTGGAAATAATTGGTATAAAAAAGGGAAACAGTATGATTTTTATCCTGCAGGAGGCTTGAGCTGGAACTTGAATAAAGAAGATTTCTTTAATAATGATGGGTTTTTGAATACTTTAAAGCTAAGGACTACCTATGGAAAGGTGGGAATGATTGATCCGTTATATTATGCCTATTTGTATTCTTATGTGAACATTGGGAATGTTTATTATTTTGGAACAGGACCTTCTTCCTTCCAAGGAACTCAGGAAGCAGGCTTACCTACTGCCGTTGCCGCCTCAAAATCAACCAAATTTGATGCGGGTTTGGATATGGGCTTTGCGAAGAACAGAGGTTATGTACAGGCAGATTATTTCATGAATACATATACTGATGTACTACAGATTCGCGGACAAGCGTCATCGCTTTTGGGAATTGCATATCCTCTAGAAAATCTGGGTAAATCACGAATATCAGGTCTGGAATTTACTGCTGGATGGAAGGATAAAATCGGAGATATTGGCTACCACATTAGTGGGAATGTATCGATGAATCGCAGTAAAATTATTGAAAATGATGAGCCGAAAATGCCTTACAGCTGGATGTCTAAAAAAGGACAGCCAATGGAGCAGCTTTACGGTTATGTGTCCGATGGTTATGTGCAAACTGCAGGTGAAGGTCCGGTTGTAGAAGGTTATAAATCTCAACCCGGTGATATTAAATACAAAGATTTAAACAATGATGGGGTCATCAATCAGTATGATGTAACTGCAATCGGTGGCACTAAGCCCTTAGTGTATTATGGGTTTAGTCTGGGCTTTGATTACAGGAATTTTGAGGTTTCAGTTTTGTTTCAAGGCATTACTAACCGAAATATAATGGTTACCGGTTTAGGAGAATGGGCTTTTCAAAACAACGGTACAGGAAATGCATTTGAGCAGCACCTGAACAGATGGACTCCTGAAACAGCCACAACTGCAACCTATCCGCGTTTATCCGTAGGACCGAACATCAATAACAATGTGGTCTCTTCATATTGGATCCAAAAGGCAAACTTCTTAAGGTTGAAAAATGCAGAAATAGCCTATAAGCTTCAAGGTAGCTTCCTTGAAAAAATTAAAGTGAAACAGGTTCGCTTGTTTGTCAATGGATCAAACCTGCTTACTTTTTCAAAAATTAAGCGCTTTGATCCCGAAGGATTAAGTCTGGATTATCCGCTACAAAGGATGATTAACGGAGGTTTAACAGTTAAGTTTTAGGAGTTATAAACTGAAAAAATTATGAAAGCGACAAAAATTATTATCCTGCTATATATAGGAATACTGGTCTCCTCCTGCAAAAAATATGAAGAGGTGCCGAATGAATTGGTGAACCCGGATATCATCTACGATCAGTTTGATAAGAATGGTACTTATGCGCAATGGGTTAGAAATGATCTTTATACATATTTGCCAGATGGTTTTAACCGAATAGACAATGTAGTCCTCGATGCCGCTACCGATGATGCAGTAGCCTCCAGATACGGAAGTCCGATAGAATTACTGGCAAAATCTGGGATTACAGCCGGAACAAATCCAGATGATCGCTGGGCAACAAGCTATGCCGCGGTTAGAAAGGTGAATATATTTCTATCTAAGATTGACGTAGTGCCTTACGATGCGGCTTCCATCAAGTTTTGGAAAGCAGAAGCACGATTCATCAGAGCCATGAACTATTTTGAGTTGCTCAAAAGGTATGGTGGCGTGCCACTTTTGGGGGATCAGGTATTTGGACTTAATGACAACCTCAGTAATATTCCAAGAAATACTTTCGATGAAGGTGTGCAGTATATTTTGGCTGAATGTGAGGCAATTAAGTTATTGCTAAGAACAGAGCCGGTATTGGATACTTTCCTGGGGAGTATCACCAGGGGAGCTGCATATGCTTTAAAGTCAAGAGTGCTTTTGTATGTAGCCAGCCCCCTCAATAACCCTGCTAATGACCAAAATAAATGGTTGGCAGCTGCAAATGCAGCAAAAGACCTGATCAATTTAAATGTTTATAGTCTTACTCCAGCCTTTACCAGCGCATTCCTGAATAGAAAAAATTCTGAAGTGATTCTAGCTTATCAAAAAGCACAAAACAGAACACTGGAAACAGGAAATGCTCCTATTGGCTTTGCAGAACCTAATGCCAGTAATGGTTATGTAAATCCGTCGCAAAATTTGGTAGATGCTTTCCCGATGAGTGATGGTAGAGCAATTGATGCCACCGCTGCAACTCTGCCCTATAAAGCACAGGATCCGTATGCAAATAGAGACCCAAGGTTAGGATTAACAGTTTTTTACAACGGAGCAACTTGGTTAAGCAGAGCAGTAGAAACATTTGATGGCGGTTTAGACAGACCCGGCGGAATGCGTTTACAAACCCGTACCGGTTATTATATGCGTAAATTCTTAGGCCTTTTCGGTACGGCAACTGCCTATCAGGATCAAACACATAATTTCCCAATTTTCAGGTACGCCGAAATTCTGCTGAATTATGCCGAGGCAATCAACGAGACAGGAAATCAGGCGGAAGCTTTAACACAACTGAAACTGATCAGAAACCGTGCGGGAATACCATTAGGTAATGTGGCTGGTTATGCCCACGGAATCAGAACAGACCTAAATCAGGTAGAGATGCGCAAAGTAATTCAAAATGAAAGAAGGATTGAGATGGCTTTTGAAGAGCAACGTTTCTGGGACATCAGACGCTGGAAAATTGCAGAACAGGTTGGGAATTCTTCAGTAAGAGGAATGAAAATTGTAAAACAAGGAAGTACCTTTACCTATACGCCGATCGTAGTCGATCAGCTGAGTTTTGTAGCACCGAAAATGTATTTGTACGCCATACCATTGAAAGAAATCGTAGCGGATCCTGCATTGCAGCAGAACCCAGGCTATTAATTTATAAAACCGGGAGCAACAGAAATGTTGCTCCTTTTTTAAGGAAATTAAGAATATGAAAAAAACAATTTTTACAGCGCTAATCATCACGCTTGCGCTATTTTCACAAGCACAGCAAAAGCCAAATGTGGTGTTTATTCTAGCCGATGATATGGGCTATGGCGATGTTGGTGCATACGGTCAGCGACTGATTGAAACCCCAAACATTGATCGACTGGCAGCTGATGGGATGCGTTTCACGCAATTTTATGCAGGAACCTCTGTATGCGCACCCTCAAGAGCTTCTCTAATGACCGGCCTACATACCGGACACAGCCCGATAAGAGGGAATTATGAAATAAACCCCGAAGGTCAGTTGCCATTGCCCGATGCCACTTTCACCATGCCCGAAATGTTCAAAAAAGCAGGTTATACGACCGGCTGTTTTGGGAAATGGGGGATGGGATATCCGGGTTCTGAAGGTGATCCTGTAAAACAAGGGATAGACCAGTTTTATGGTTATAACTGCCAGCGTCAATCACATAATTTCTTTCCGGATCACCTATGGGATAATGAAAAACGTGTGGTACTTAACAATACAACGACACAACAAAAGGATTATGCACCGGAATTAATTCAACAACGTGCCATGTCGTTTATGGAAGCCAATCAGTCCAAACCATTCTTTATGTACCTGTCCTATACTTTGCCGCATGCCGCCTTGCAATTACCTGAGGGTGATCTCTCCTTTGAATACTATAAGAAAAAATTCAATGAGCAGCCAAAAGTGATTAAAAAGGAGTGGAATGGTAAAGGATATCAGCCACAAGCCTATCCTCATGCCGCTTATGCAGCCATGGTAACCCGCCTTGATAACTATGTAGGCGCAGTAGTGGCGAAACTGAAGGCCTTGGGCCTCGATAAAAACACGCTTATTGTCTTTACCAGTGATAACGGGCCACATCGAGAAGGTGGAAATGAACCGGAATTCTTTAACAGCAGTGGCGGATTTAAAGGGATCAAAAGACAACTGACAGAAGGTGGTATCAGAGAGCCTATGATTGTGACCTGGCCAGGGAAAATTAAAAATGGACAGGTATCCGATCATATTGGTGCTTTCTGGGATTTCTTCCCAACTTTTGCCGCCCTTGCTGGTCAACCGGCACCAGCACAAACCGATGGCCTTTCTATCTTACCCACCTTGCTTAAAAAAGGAAAACAGCAACGACACCCCTTTCTTTATTGGGAATTTCATGAAGATGGGGGAAGACAAGCAGTAAGAATGGGGAAATGGAAAGCCATTAAAGAACAGGTGATCAGGAATCCAAATGCCAAGATTCAATTGTATGATCTTTCTGTAGATCCAAAGGAAACCAGTGATTTATCGGAAAACCACCCCGATATCATAAAACAGGCTCTGCAAATTATGCAAAGAGAACATACGGAGCATAAAGATTTCCCTTTTATCTCGAAAAAATGATAACCTAAGTATTAATCTTAAGATTTTTTCTTAAAATTCAGGCCAAAAACAAGAGGAAAACCTTGTATTAAAATTTTGATAGGGACTGAATAAAGTTATATTTGAGTTTTAGTTGTTGACATAAACCAAATCATGCAAATTAATTCTATTGAAGAGTATCAGGAAACTTATAAGTTGAGCGTGGACCAACCTGAACAGTTCTGGGCAGGTATCGCTGATAATTTCCTGTGGAGAAAGAAATGGGATAAAGTATTATCCTGGAACTTCTCAGAGCCAAACATTAAATGGTTCGAGGGTGCTAAGTTAAATATCACAGAAAACTGTCTTGACCGTCATTTGGCAGAAAATGGAGATAAACCAGCCATTATCTGGGAACCAAATGATCCTACCAAAGATAGTATTACCTTAAGTTATAAAATACTACATGAGCAAGTTTGCCGTTTCGCAAACGTATTAAAGAAGAATGGCGTTAAAAAAGGTGATCGTGTATGTATTTACATGCCAATGGTACCTGAACTAGCGGTTGCAGTATTGGCATGTGCCCGTATTGGTGCGGTACATTCTGTAGTTTTCGGTGGATTTTCTGCTAAATCTATTGCCGATAGAATCAACGATGCGCAATGTAAAGTGGTCATTACTGCTGATGGTGCATTTAGGGGGAACAAGCAGATTCAATTGAAAGAAGTAATTGATGATGCCTTAATCGGCTGCCCAACAGTGGAGCGAGTGATCGTTTTAACTCATACCCGAACACCTGTGTCCATGCTGAAAGGCCGCGACATCTGGTGGGAAGATGAAATAAAATTAGTCGATACGCATTGTCCGGCAGAAGAAATGGATGCCGAAGACTTATTATTTATCTTATATACTTCCGGATCTACCGGTAAACCAAAAGGAGTGGTGCATACCATTGGTGGGTATATGGTATATGCAGGCTATACTTTCTCAAACGTATTTAATTACCAAAAAAATGAAGTGTTTTTCTGTACTGCGGATATCGGTTGGATTACCGGACACTCTTATATTGTGTACGGACCTCTTTCTCAGGGAGCAACAACATTAATGTTTGAAGGTATTCCAACTTATCCCGATGCTTCCAGAATGTGGCAGGTCGTGGAAAAACATAAAGTAAATATCTTATATACTGCACCTACTGCGATCCGTTCTTTAATGAGTTTTGGACAAGAGCCTCTAAACGGTATTGATATGAGTTCTCTTCGTGTCTTGGGTTCTGTAGGGGAACCGATTAATGAGGAAGCATGGCATTGGTTTGATGAAAATATTGGTAAGGGGGAATGCCCAATTGTTGATACCTGGTGGCAAACAGAAACTGGAGGAATAATGATCTCTCCGATTGCCTTTGTCACACCAACAAAACCTAGTTTTGCGACTTTACCATTACCTGGTATCCAACCAATTTTGGTGGATGAGAATGGAAATGAAATCGAAGGTAATGGCGTGAATGGAAATCTTTGTATCAAATTCCCATGGCCAGGAATGTTACGTACTACTTATGGCGATCATGAGCGGTGTAAGCTGACCTATTTCTCTACTTATGAAAATCTTTACTTTACTGGTGATGGTTGCTTGAGAGATGAAGATGGTTATTACAGGATCACAGGAAGGGTAGATGACGTAATTAACGTGTCTGGCCACCGTATTGGTACTGCGGAAGTTGAAAATGCCATCAACATGCATGCAGGTGTAGTAGAAAGTGCGGTAGTCGGTTTCCCACATGAGGTAAAAGGACAAGGGATCTATGCTTTTGTAATTTTCCCTAATCCACATAGTGACGCTGATCTTACCCGTAAAGATATCTTACAGACAGTTACGCGTGTAATTGGTGCAATTGCAAAACCAGATAAAATTCTTTTTGTAAGCGGATTACCTAAAACACGTTCAGGGAAAATCATGAGACGTATTTTGAGGAAAATTGCTGAAGGTGACATCAGTAATCTTGGTGACATCAGCACCCTGCTTGATCCTTCTGTCGTAGAGGAGATCATCGAAAAATCTAAGAAATAGTAACCTATATCTTAGTTGCACAAAAAAAGACCGCTTCAGAAATTCTGAAGCGGTTTTTTTTTACATGTGAGCAAACGTTTTTATTGAGTAGAAGAAATACCGAATGATAATTTATCAATCTCATTTACTTTAAAATGTTTTTTATACCAATCATTTAGTTCTTCTGTTTTGAACTTTTGTGCACTGTTCACACTTTTAATTAGTTTTTTTCCGGAGATAGCACCATCAGTCCCAGATCTTGCTTCAAACAGAATATAATCTACTACGATTTTATCCTGGGGTTTGGGTCCTTTAAAGGAGAGGATTTTTCCATCTTTTCCAATAATGAAGGGAACAAGGGTTGAGCCCTCTAATGCGTTAAGAAAGGAATTGCAAATTTCATTCTCCAGCAGATAATATGAATTTGAACTGGAGTATTTTTTTTCAAAATCAAGCCATGTCTTTTCATCTGATCCGATATATAAATCTGCAAAAACCACATCAGGATAGTGACTGAATCGCGTTTTCAGGTCTTTGTAGTTTTGATTTTGTGCCGGGCGATTACTAGTGTCGGCCCAAGTATATAAATAGACCGTTTTTCCTGCGAATAAATCTGCAAATAGATGCGTTTTTCCATTTTTATCCAGGAGCTGGAAATTGGATACATTCATATCGATGTGGTCATCGTATTTATTGACCATTTTTTTTGCAATGCCTTTGATCATCATGGTGCAGGATGACTGGCTAATGCTGGTTGTCAGTAATAATAAGTAGAGCAGTTTTTTCATTTGATAGTGGTTGATTATGGATGCTGGTTTTAATGTATTCCCTATGTTAAAGATGATTTAAAGAGCCAAAAGGTTACAGCTACTGAAACAAATACTTTCAGTAGCTGTTCTTTAGGTATCTATTTATTGTAAATCATTTTAAAAAAGAAATTATGGATAAGTTAGAATTAAAAGGAAAATGGAATGAGATTAAAGGAAAGGTAAAACAAGCTTATGCCGATTTGACCGATGACGATTTGAAGTACGAAGAAGGTAAAGAAGATGAAATGTATGGTAAATTACAGCAGAAAACAGGAAAGACCCGTGACGAGTTGGTGACCTGGATAAAGTCACTATAAGTCATAAACCATAGAGCTGAAAAGCCGGATCACCTCGTGATCCGGCTTTTCAGCTTCTTTATAAAGTTAAAAGAGAACGGTTTTCCGTTTTCTCATTTGAGAATGATCAGAATTACAAATTAATAGCCGAAAATCTGTTCTAAACTCAACTTGTTAAGCGTTCCGAACTTCTCCATATCTTCTGTTTTTACCTTTTTATCAGAAGCAACGATACAGTAATTATAAGGCTTATTGGCCACTCGTGTTTCATGGAAAGCCTTGATATCTGTAAATGTTAAAGGTTTTAACTCCTTGTATTCATCGATTCTACCATCATGGTTGATGCCTAATTTTTGATTTGCAAAATAAGCTGCAATGATGGCGTCTTTAGTAATTCTACTCGTTTCAATTGCATTTAAGGCATTGTATTTTGAGGCCTCGAAAGACTTCTCAGATTTTGGAAGATCATTTAGCAACTCATTCATTCCCTTTACAGCCTCATTCATTTTGTCTGCCTGGCTACCTACATAAGCGATCATTGCATATTGCTTGTCCTCGCGATCCGGAGCAGCAAAAACTGCAAAAGTAGAATAGGCCAGTGCTTTAGATTCTCTAATGGTCTGGAATACGATAGAGCCCATACCGCCCCCAAAATAGCTGTTGAAAAGGGTTACTTTTCCTGCAAGATCAGCCTCATATTTGCCGGCATTTCTTACCCAGCGTACCTCAGATTGTACCATGTCGTAGTCTGCGAAATAAACCTGACTTTTCTCATTATTGGTATAAACGAATTTTTTTGCCGCCGGTGTAGCTACAAATGTTGCTGGTAACTTATGCAGTTTGCTGATTTCCGAACTGAAAGTATTTAGGCTTTGAGGACCATAATAAGTGATGGTATGTTGATAGTTCTTCAGATTATGCAAGATCGACAGTAAATCACTTGAGCTGATGTTGTTTACCTCCTGGTTGGTTAAAGTAAAGTTGCTTGGATTTGTTGCCCCATATTGTGCATAGCTCATCAATCCACCCAAAATCGCGGCTTTATTTAATTTGTTGTTTTCTCTGGATTTAAGAATTCTGCTTTTTAATTCAGTTAATGCTTGCTCATTGGCTTTGCAATTGCTCAGAATATGCTCCACTAAACTTACGGCTTTTTCAAAATTCTCTTGTAAACCACTGATGTTAATGGTTGCCACTTCATTGCTCACATTAAAAGAATAGTTACAGGCAATGTTATAAAATTCCTTACTAATATCTTCTGCGCTATATTTATCAGTAGCTAAGAAGGCAAGATATTGGGCAGCATATGGCATCAACTGGTTGTTATATGCACCCATATCGAAGCGATATGACATGCGGAAAATACTATTTTCCTTATTTTCTACAGTGATGACTTCCGCAATACCTGCTTTGCCAAAATTAAGGTCTTTCTGGAAATCTAGGAACTTAGGTGCAATTGGAGCAGAGGGTATTGCCAATAAGTTTTTAGCAAAAGGAGAGGTTTCTGAAGCATTGGTTTGAACTGGAGTAATGGTTGGTTTTTCTACTTTAGCAATGCTCTTATCTTCACCTTTATGTTTGTAAGTCACCACATAATTGTCTTTGAAAAACTGATTCGCAAAATCGATTACCTGTTTTTTAGTGATTTTTGCCATCGCATCCTGTCCATTTAAGGACTTGTCCCATTTGGTCGCACGATTCAGTATAAACTCATTTGTAACTGCTTCTACCCGGAAACTATTGTCGTCAAAGGATTGCAATAAACTCAGTTTTTGATTGGCAACAGTCGCTTTAATCAGTCGCTCATCAAACTCACCTTTTTTAAGAATATTCAACTGATCCAATAGCAATTGTTTGGCCTGTTCTAATGTTTGCCCTTGTTTAGGTTGTGCAGTAAGGAAGAAAATACCATAATCTTTCATTTGCTGATAACCTGCAGATGCACGAAGTACCTTTTGTTGCTTATTTAGGTTAATATCCAATAAGCCTGCTTTACCATTTGAAAGAATGCTGGAAATCAGGTCTAATAATAGACTCTGCTCGGTATTCTCAGCATAACCTCTGTAGGATAACCTTACGCTTTCCGCACTAGGGCCATAAATATCCAATTTCTGGATTTTTGTGAGTGGTTTTTCTGCTGCTGGCTGATACAATTCTACGGGTTTGGCTTTCATGAAAGAAAAAGCCTGATCTACTTTTTTGATCATTTCATCCGGGTTAAAATCTCCCGCCATCGCGATAGCCATATTGTTAGGTACATAGTATTTGTTATAATACTTCCTGATTTCTACCAATGAAGGGTTCTTTAAATGCTCTACAGTGCCTATAGTTGTCTGCTGGCCATAATTATGTGTCGGGAATAATAATTCGGCAGTTTTTTCATTGATTTTCCAGGAATCATCATCCAGCCCTCTGTTTTTTTCCTCATAAACGGCTTCGAGTTCGGTGTGGAATATACGGAAGATTGGGTTGCGGAAGCGCTCTGCCTGCAAGGCCAGGAATTTATCTGTAGCATTTGATGGGAAATCTTCATTGTAAACTGTTTCTTCATACCAGGTATGTGCATTGGTAGATTGCCCGCCAATAGCTTTCATCATCTTATCGTACTCATTGGCAATAGAATAATTAGAAGCTTCGCCAGATATTTTATCAATCTGCGCGTAAATTTCTTTACGTTTTGCCGGGTCAGTAGTTTTATTGTACTGCTCATAAAGCGCATCAATTTTATCCAATAAAGGTTTCTCTTTTGCGAAATCCAGCGTGCCAAATTTATCAGTTCCTTTAAACAATAAATGCTCCAGATAATGTGCCAATCCGGTTGCAGTACGGGGATCTGTATTGCTTCCCGCTCTCACACTCATGCGAAATTCGATAGTTGGTTCCTTTGTGTTTGGCGACAAAATCACTGTCAGCCCGTTTTTTAAGGTATAAAAACGTGATTTTGTGGGATCGTTGGTTACATACTTATAAGTATATCCACCCGAGCTCGCCGTCTTCCACTGAAAACCGGACTGAGCCATTAAACTCGTTCCTGCAATTAAAAAACAGGCGAGTAGCAGTAGTTTTTTCTTCATGTTGATGATAAGTTATACTTCAAATATACTTGGAATTAGATTATTCCTTAACATTCTATCTAATTCTTGTATTTTTGTATGATGAAGAAGCAAAATGCTAAACCTAACATATTAGTCGTAAATGATGATGGCATCACAGCACCGGGAATTAAAAACCTGATTGAAGTGATGAGAGAGCTGGGTAACGTAGTGGTAGTTGCACCGGATGGACCGCAATCTGGAATGGGACATGCCATTACGATTGGAAAACCACTGCGTTTCGATCGAGTTGATCTTTATGAAGGCGTAGAGATGTACAAATGTTCAGGAACTCCTGTAGACTGCGTAAAGCTGGCTGTAAATAAGATCTTTAAAGGTCAGAAACCAGATTTATGTGTGTCCGGAATTAACCATGGCTTGAACAACTCCATCAACGTTATTTATTCAGGTACAATGTCTGCTGCAGTAGAAGGTGCTATAGAAGGCATTCCTTCGATCGGATTTTCATTGGATGACTTTTCGGAAGCCGCCGATTTTAGTCATACTAAGCGATTTATTAAGGTCATCTCTGAAGAAGTATTGAAGAATGGATTGCCACAGGCTACCTTACTCAATGTGAATTTCCCAAAGGGACCGGAATTAAAAGGAATAAAAATTTGCCGTCAGGCAAATGCAAAATGGGCAGAGGATTTCGACGAGCGTAAAGATCCTTACCAACGTCCTTATTACTGGTTAACCGGGGTTTTCCAGAATAATGATAAGGGAGAAGATACAGATGTGTGGGCGTTGGAACATGGTTTTGTCTCTGTAGTTCCTGTTCAATTTGATTTAACGGCACATCATGCCATTCCTGTATTGAACACCTGGACATTTGATGTTTAATCGGGTTAAAGATTCGGTATTTATAGGACTGGGAGTAGGTATACTGGCTCCCGGTATTCTTGGCAGTATTTCCTGGTACCTTATGCACAGGTTTGTTTTTTTGGCCAAAGCCGATTTACTGCTGATCGCCTCTATTGCCGTTAACGCTTTATTACTCCAATATTTTTTTAAAATCAACAAGGAAAATACAGGCAGAGGCATCATCAGTGCCACTTTTATATGGGCTTTCCTCTTCTTTTTCTATAAAATTAATCAATAATGAGATACTATTTAGTAGCTGGAGAAGCCTCCGGAGATTTGCATGGCGCGAACTTAATGAAAGCGTTGAAAGTCGAAGATTCAGCTGCTGAGTTTCGCTATTATGGTGGTGATAAAATGAAAACAGAAGGTGGAGTATTGAAAAAACATTACTCGGAAATGGCCTTTATGGGCTTTACTGAAGTCTTGATGAATTTAAGAACAATTTTCAGAAATATGAAAGCCTGTAAAGCTGATGTTTTGGCTTATCAACCTGATGTTCTGATCCTGATTGACTTCCCGGGCTTTAATCTGAAAATTGCTGAATTTGCCAAAGCAAATGGTATTAAAGTCGCTTATTACATCTCACCAAAAGTATGGGCATGGAATCAGAATAGGGTGTTAAAGATCAAAAAGATAGTAGACAGGCTGTTTTGTATCTTGCCTTTTGAAGTTGATTTTTACAAAGGCTGGGGGATGGAGGTGGATTATGTAGGAAATCCTTTATTGGATGAAATTACACAGTTTATACCAGACCCTGATTTTAAATCTAAATATCAGTTTAACAAAGAAATTATTGCTTTGTTGCCTGGAAGTAGAAAGCAAGAAATTGAACGCTTGTTGCCAGATATGCTAAGTGTAACTGCTGCTTTTCCTGATCAGCAGTTTGTGGTAGCTGCCGCACCTAGTTTCGACGAAGCTTATTATCAACAATTTATAAATACTGAAAACGTCACCCTGGTTTTCGGGCAAACCTATCAATTGCTTCATGTGGCCAAAGCAGCGATCGTTGCTTCGGGAACAGCCACCCTGGAAACCGCATTATTCCATGTGCCACAGGTGGTAGTGTATCGTGGAGGGAAAATCTCTGTTGCGATTGCACGTATGCTGGTCAAAATCCGCTTTATTTCCCTGGTCAACCTCATTATGGACCGTAAAGTTGTGACCGAGCTTATTCAGGAAGATTGTAATACTCAACAAATCACAGCTACTGTTAAAGACTTGCTTCATGGTGAAGTCAGAAGCACTATGTTGGCAGATTACGCAGAATTATCTAAGAAAATGGGAACTGCAGGCGCTTCTGAACGAACTGCAAAACTCATTATTTCGTATCTAAAAGGCCATTAAAAGCTCCAAGAGCCTGATTTACATTTAGTTTTACATATTGTTTGATATTTAGGAATTATTCTTTATCATTGATTTAGTAAAACGTATTAGTACATTACTAGTGCTTTTAATAAAACGATCATTAACCAAAATATGACCAGATATGAATGATTCTACTTTTATTACAGAAACCGTTGTCTTTTTTTTAAAACGTATTAGCTTAGGTTTTTAGCAATACCCCAACCATTTATTAGCTGAGGCAGTAATTCTCAGCATACTAGGAACCTGATTTGACATCGGGAAGGGAAATCTATGCTTTTTTATTAGATAATTAATAAAACGAATTACTAGTGCCAATTAACCTGATATTTTCATTTAACTCATCTGTATGAATACATAAGCTAACTAGACTAAAATGCTAAATCTTTAATATGATTTGGTTCCCTTTATCCACCAAGTGTTCACACACAGGAGTTTGCATGTAGGGAATGCAAGACAACCAAATAAAAACCTAAATATAAATACCAATGAACATTAAAAACTTAGTTTTTGCAGGGCTTCCTTTGCTCTGTTTAACGGGGATGCAGGCTCAGGCCACTCCTGCAGAGCTGATGCTAAAAGCAGCAAAATCCCATTCTACTTTTTTGTTTCCGAATGATGTAGTACAGAAAATATTAATCACCGGAACTGTCCTGGATGAAAATTCTCAACCTGTCCCAGGAGTAGGTGTGAAATCAATAAAAAATAACAAATCTACAGTTACTGATGCTGCAGGTAGATTCAGTATCGAAGTAGAAAATGCGACGGATCAGTTGTCGTTCAGTTATATTGGTTATGAAACCCAAACCCGTCAGGCAGGATCTGGTACCAGCCCTTTACAGATTAAACTAAAACCGGCAGCAGGAGTGAATTTGGATGATGTAGTGGTGGTAGGCTATGGAACCAGGAAGAAATCTGATTTAACAGGTGCTGTGGGTTCCGTGAAAGAGGAACAATTGAAAGAACGTCCGGCGGCATCTTTAAATCAAGCGCTGGCCGGACGTATTCCAGGGGTACAGGTGAACTCTAACTCGGGACGTCCGGGTGGTCAGACCAATATCCGTATCCGTGGTTTCAGTTCCATTAAAACCACAAATAATCCCTTGTATGTAGTGGATGGAGTGGTGCTTCCGGTTGGTTCACAAACGCAAAGTAGCAATGCCATTGACTTCCTGAATCCAGGTGATATTGCTTCAGTTGAAGTGTTGAAAGATGCATCTTCAGTAGCAATTTACGGTGCCAGAGGTGCAAATGGGGTGATCCTGATCACCACTAAAAAAGGAACGAATACGGGAAATCGAATTTCTTATGATGTCGATTTTAGTGTACCTACGATCGGACCAAAACGTGTGAAAATGTTGAATGCCCAGGAATTCATTGATGTCGAGAATTTGGCCTATGATAATGCTAAAATCTATGATCCTGTAGGATGGGCAGATAATAAATATACGGATCCAAGAATAAAAAGGAAAAACTTACCACTGCTTTTCGATAGCAATGGAAATCCTTTATATGATACAGATTGGTTTAAAGAGGCGACTCAGAATAAGTTGTCTCAAAATCATCAGCTCGGATTTACTGGTGGTAACGCAGAAAATAGCTATGGTTTATTCCTGAACTACAGAGATGACAATGGATTGTTGAAAAACTCTTACTTGAAACGTTATTCAGGAAGGCTTGTTATGGACAGTCAGATGAAAAAATGGTTGAAAGTAGGAGGAAGCCTAAACTATACCAATCAAACGGAAAACCTGGTAGATATTGGTACAGGAGGATTGAATTCAGTAAGGATGATTACAGAAAGTTTCCCTTTTCTACCGGTTAAATATCCTGATGGCAGTTGGGCTGATAACCAAAATTACCCAGGCGCGGAAGGCGGATCCAATCCTGTACATATCTTAACAGATCGCAAGTATTTATTACAAACACAAAGTGTTTTAGGGAATACCTATGCCAATATTAATCTTGCAGAAGGCCTGGAATTCCGCTCTGTTTTAGGTGCAAATGTGGTCACACGTGGTCGTTCTGAATACAATGGACGTAGTCTTTATGGAATCTCTTTTGATCAGAAAGGAACTGCAACTTTAGACAATAACAGAGAAACTTACTGGTCATTTGAAAATTACCTGACCTATAACAAGCGTTTTTCCAAGGACCATGCAATTACTGGATTATTAGGTTTGTCCTGGCAGGAAACAAATATCTTTGGTTTTGCTACGGGTGCAGAGAATTTCTCTAGTGATTATCCACAATTTAATAATCTGATTGGTGGAAGTAAAGTGACTCCTGGAACTTCAAGGGCAGAGCGTTTTTCATTTAACTCTTACTTCGGTCGTTTAAATTATAGTTTCAAAGATAAATACCTGTTCACCGCTACTGGTCGTGCAGATGCCTCCTCTAAATTTGGTGCGAATAGTAAATATTCCTTCTTCCCATCTGCTGCTGTAGCATGGAAAGCCTCAGAGGAAGATTTTATCAAAGGAAGCAGTGTGATTTCTAATTTGAAATTACGTGCAAGTTATGGGGTAACAGGTAACTCTGAAATTCCTAGTTATCTGCCATTAGGTGTTTTAGGTTCCAACTATGCTGCCATTATTAATGATACGAGAGTAGGTGGGGTAGGGATCAACCGCCTGGCTAATCCAGATTTGAAATGGGAAAAGACAGGCCAGTCAGACATAGGCGTCGAATTGGGATTATTCAATAACAGAATTAACCTGGAGGTGGATCTTTATTACCGTAAAACTACAGACATGCTACTGGATGCTCCCGTACCCTTAAGTAGCGGTTATAGCTCTATCACCAAAAATATTGGTAGTATGGAAAATAAAGGTCTGGAACTCGCCATCAATACTGTAAACGTAAGTACTGATGACTTTACCTGGAATACCAGTTTTAATATTTCTATGAACAGAAATAAAGTGCTTTCCCTGGCTACACCTTCTGATATTTTTGGTGTAGGAAACCCTGGATTTACCAATGAAACAGGCATCATCAGGGTAGGGCAACCAGTAGGTTCATTCTGGGGATTAACCCGTCTGGGTACCTGGAGCGAAAGCGAACGTGCTGAAGCTGCTAAATACAACTATAGAGCAGGTAAGCCAGTGCTTCCTGGAGATATTAAATACCTGGATAAAAATGGAGACTACCAGATCAATGATGATGATCGTGGAATCATTGGTAACGGTAGCCCTAAAGCATGGGGTGCATTCTCTAATACATTTAAGTATAAAAACTTAGACCTGACTATTGAACTTCAATATTCTGCAGGGAATGATGTGTTGAATATGACTTTACACTCTGCTGAAGATCGTGTAGGTATTGCGAATAGTTATGCTACGGTGTTAAACGCATGGACTCCACAAAACCAAAACACGCCAATCGCTGCAATTCGTGACACCAGAGCCGGTTATGTGACCAATGTAGACAGTCATTGGGTAGAAGACGGTTCATTTATCCGTGGTAGAAACCTTTTACTGGGTTATACTTTTGCGGAAAGTATCACCAAAAAATTGAAAATAAGCAGAATGAGAATTTATGGTAGTGTGCAGAACTTCTTCCTTGCGACTAAATTCTCTGGAAATGATCCTGAAGTAACCACTTATTCCAATGCTTTTGCACAGGGACAAACGTTCTTCGATTATCCTAAGCCAACTACATTTATGCTGGGCCTAAATGTGAGTTTATAGTTGTAAAAATTGTCAATACTAATTAAAAGATCATGAAATTAAATATAAAATCTTCAAGTAAAATCCTCCTGATTGCAATGGTGGTGCTTGGAACCGGATGTAAAAAATTCCTGGATCAACAAGATCCCTCAAATTTAACTCCGGAAACCTATTATACCATTCCTGAGCATGCCGAAGCCTCTATTGCAGCTGGTTATGCACAAACACGTTTTATCGGTAATGGTGCAGGTATATTCGCGGCGAATTTCTCTATGTTGGAATTGGTAACAGGTACCGCAAAGTCTGAAACCGGACAAAACTCGGATATAAATAACCTTGCTGGTTTATCTTTTACCGGAGAGAACTTATTGGTTCGAAACTGGTGGGCCGGTTTATACAATGTCATTGCCCAAACCAACCTTACTTTAGATAAAGTACCTGGAATTAATCCGATGGATGCAACCAGAAAAGCACAGGTGCTTGGTGAAGCAAGATTTTTACGTGCATGGGCTTACTTTTATCTGGTAAGACTATATGGTGATGTACCATTGATTCTTTTACCTCAGTCCACTAATTCTCCAGATTTTTATCCTACAAGAACTGCAACTGAAGCCGTTTATGCACAAATTGTAGAAGATTTAAAAGTTGCTGAAACTGCGGGATTACCCTGGCAACAGGCTAGTGGTACGGCAAGTAAGGGGGCTGCGAAAGCTTTATTGGCTAAAGTCTATTTAACCATGGCTGGATTTCCTTTAAATAAAGGTGCCGCTTATTACAAACTGGCAGCAGATAAATCTTTGGAAGTGATTACTGATGGTGGTTTCGGCTTGTTTGATACCTATGGAGAACTTCATAGCCTGACCACAGAGAATAGAAAAGAACACATGTTCGAAATTCAATACCTGGCCTCAGTAGCAACAAATCCAATGCAACAATTGTTATTGCCGAATTTCAAGGATGTGTCTGCTTATAGTGATGAGGTAGGCAGTACTGTACCAACAACTACTTTTTATAATTCTTATGAGGCAGGAGATTTAAGAGCTAAGGATAGAGAAGGATTCTTTTACACTTCTTATTATACAGGTGGTGATGGTGCCCTAAAACAATTGAATGCCCCATATATCTTTAAACATTTTGATGTCGTAGCCAATGGAACTTTAGGTGTGAAAGGTACGGCTCAGAGTAGTTTAAACTGGCCACAAATTCGGTATGCAGAAGTTTTACTTACTTACGCGGAAGCACAAAACCGTGCTGACGGAGCACCAAATGTCGCCGCATATGATGCGATAAATAGAATCAGAAGACGTGCGGTGTTAACACCATTATCAGGCTTGGGTCAGACACAGTTTGAAGAAGCTGTATGGCGCGAACGTTGGCATGAGCTGTGCTATGAAGGAATTACCTGGTTCGATATGCTGCGCTTAAGAAAAGTATACAACGAAAGCACTAATGGCTTTGATAACTTCGTAGGACATCCATTCCCGGAAACTCCGAATGTAATTCTGAGAGAGAAACACTTATTGTTTCCAATACCAACGGTGGATTATAAGAACAATCCTAACTTGAGACCTCAGAATCCAGGTTATTAATCAATTGAAAACACAAAAAAACAGGCTGCCCATTTATGGGCAGCCTGTTTTTTTATTGCTGTTTTTTAGAAGGGATTTATTCTTCATTTTTACTCTTGACAGATTCCAACATATGGTCCAAGATGGTACGGTCAAGCACAGTTCCTTTTGCAACTACCGCATAGATTTTTTGAGTGGCAGAAATATTTTGCAGAGGATTTTCATCCAATAGAAGGATATCCGCTTTTTTTCCTTTTTGAAGGCTTCCATATTCTTTTTTGTTGAAGTAGGAAGGTGAGTTGATGACTGAAGCTTGCAATGCCTGTAAAGGAGTTAAACCATATTTCACCATTAATTCCAATTCTTTATGTAAACCAATACCTGGATATGTGTAAGAGTTTAAGTAGCCCGCATCCGTTCCTGCCATTATTTTTACGCCAGCCTTTTGCAACAGCGGCAGTGTTTTAACAGTCTTTTCAAATAACAGGTGTCTGAATTCAATAGCTTCCGAATTGTCTTGCTCTATTCTTTTCACACGACCCACATAGGTCTGCTGGAGTCCTTTACCAATATATTTAAGGTAATCGTCATTTTTATGATTGTCTTTTTCAAAATAGGCGAGAATATAGCTGAGGGATAAGGTTGGTGTGAGGTACATGCCATGTTTTGCCATATTTTTATAGGTAGCCAATGCTGCGGTCTCATCAAAAGTATCCATTACTTTTTGATTAAACGCTTTTCCCTTTAGCCGGCCTTCCGCAACTGCTTTAGAGATTTCTTTTTCCTGACCAGATGCTGCTTTGAGTGCGTAGCCAAGGTGTTCTACCGAGGTTAAGCCTGCTCCTGCAATTTGCTCCATACTGAGGGCATTTGGAATATGTGCTGATACTTTAAACCCTGCTGCACGGGCCAGACGGATACTTTCTAAGAATAGTGGAGGACTCAGCGTATTGTCAGTGATTTTCACAAAATCCACTTTCATCTTCTTCAAAGAATCTAACGCGTCCAGGATTTCTTTGGTATTGCCCACTTCTATATCACCAATCCAGCTAGAATTATAGCCCTCTAATTTTGGACCAGAGGTAAAGATGGTGGGTCCCTGAAGTTTTCCATTTGCAATTTCATCCCTCCATTGCAATACACTCGGACTAATATCTGCCGCCGCATCCCTAATAGTGGTAATGCCATAGGCAAGATATAAAGGCAAAAGATTTTTGTTTTCTTCAATCAGCTGAGTACCTCCACCAAAATGCATATGGTTATCCCAAAGTCCGGGCATTAGAAATTTCCCTGTGGCATCCAATGTTTGTGAAGCTGTGTATCCCGACAATTGCTGATCCTTGAATACTGCGGTAATGACACCATCCTTTATGGCGATACTTTGTTTGGGGATCAGCTTTCCTGTTTTTATATCGATAATGGTAGCTGACTTGATTAATAAATCAGCTGTTTTTCTTTGTGCAAAGGTAACCTGGGCAAAAAATAAAGCCAGAATTATCATTTGTAAATTTTTCATATATTACTTTTTTAATGCTGCTTTTTCAAGTAGGCTTATGATCTCTTTGAAGTTTCTTTGTTTTGCATGATCCAGAGCGCTGACTCCTTCTTTGTCTTTAATTGCCAAGTTGGCTCCGGCATCAATTAATAGCTGTATAATTTTCACTTGCTTTGCAGATCCATCTCCTAAAATTACAGCTTCCAGTAAGGCAGTCCAGCCCAACCGATTGATATGGTCGATCGGAAAGGTTTTATCTTTTAACAGTTCTTCTACAACAGCAACATGTCCTTTTTCGCAGGCAGGGATTAAGGCTGTCCCATTATACCTGTTAAAAACCCGGTAATCCGCTCCGCCGCTTAAACATAATTTAACGATTTCCAGATGTCCGGACGCACCAGCATATAAAAATGGACTGTTCAACATATTGTCCTGAGTATTTACATTGGCTCCGGCTGCAATTAATAACCTGGTCATAGGAATCTGATTAAGGTATGTTGCCGCCATTAGCGGCGTTTCTCCTTTTTTGTTTTTCAGTTCCAGATTTGGTTTCCCGGCTAGCCATAGTCTTAATCTTGGTATGTCTTGTCTGACAATGATTTGGAAGATGTCTTCTGTAGTTTTGGTCATAGTTTTTTCCTGGGAACAGGCCGTTAAGGTGTTTAAGCTGAATAACAGCGAACACAATAGTAAAGTCGCGCGATATTTCATACGCAAATTTATCTTTCCAAAAATAAACGGAGTAGGACAGATTAGCACATCACGGGTACTAATTATTCATTTTGCGAAATTCCTGTGGAGATAGGTCTGTATATTTTTTGAAAAACCTCGAAAAATAGGAAGCATCATTAAATCCGAGGGTGTAGGCGATCTCTTTAATGTCTAGCGGTGTGAGGCTGAGCAACCTTTTTGCCTCCAGTAAAATCCGTTCTCTGATCAAATCACCTGCAGTTACACCTGCTTTTTTTCGACATACCTGATTGAGGTAATTTGCAGTTACACTCATTTCATTGGCGTAAAATCCAACTTCACTATGATCGGTATAATGATTTTCGAGTAGGGCCAGAAAATGATTGATAATTCGGTGATCCGGAGCGTATTCGTGTACATCAAAATTTTCAGAATACCATCTTTTTAAAAGCAAAAGTACGACTTGCAGGCGGGTTTGAATCAGGTCAATATGTAAGTCGTCTGCAAGCTTTTCCTCTTTTTCTATTTGTTGCAATTCCAGAATTAAAGCCAGGTATTGTTCATTGTGTAGGAGGAGGTAAGGTGCTGCAGATAAATTGAAATATGGTAAACGATGTTTACCTGATAATAAAAATTTCATAGAAAACAGGATTTGATATCCCGACGTATCCGGGGAAAGATCCCATTGATGGGCTTGCCCTGGTGCTAGGAAGAAGACCATTTGATCCTCTACCTGATGTTCTTTAAAATCTATGGTATGGGTTCCACTTCCTTTTTCAACCAATAAAATCATGTAAAAATCATGCTTATGAGCATGTGGAATAATGGTCTGATTGATTGGTTGGTGGTGGACAAGCTTAAAATCTTCCTTTGTATAGGGAAGGTTGAATATTTGTTCAATGCCTACAGTTGGTAATAGCATTTAAAGGGCCAATGAATAAGATCAGGCATTTTAAAGATATAAATAATTGTAATATGCTTTAGGAATTTGGGGAAGTATCTTTTTTGTTGGAGAATATTCCTCTCTGAGCGATGTTGAATTAATGATTATGGAATTTTCAATGATTGAATTTTGATAGAATAATGCGCACATGATTTTGTGAGTATGGACCAACTTAGCATTTGATTAAAGATTATAATATTTCAGAATGAATAGAATTAACCACTTACTACTTGTATCATGGAAATTAAGGGACTTAAAAATTATGCATTGAAAAATAAGCTATTGGTGATTGTTTTATTATTGTTGTCCAGTTTGGCCATCTATAAATTTGGACACATGGTTGGCAAATTTGCCTATTATCTATTGAATTGATCCACCTCTTTTCATATTCTTTTGAAGAGGTTCAAATCATCTGATGTATTTGGTCAGGATTATCATTATGAATCAATGTCCTTCCAATTTTTTGAGTATATAAGGAATTGATTTATAAATTCATCTCAGGTTGTAGAATGCTTTCCTAAACCTGGGATGAACTGTTTTTTGTGAGTACTAAAAATTAATCACAGATATAAGTGAATTTAAATTCTTCTGAAAAAGGATCACTAACTGGAAGTGTTGTCTGAATAGCTTTTACACTGGTCACATTCTTTTTAACATCTTTTAGGTATGTAAACTGTAGTGTAGCGGTTCTGTTGTATTCAGCGGTTTTATAGGTCTCTACGATCACATATTTTGCAGGCAGATTTTTAGATCTTTTGCCTAGGAAAGCGGTGAGTTCATCTGTTTCGTCAGGTAAAAATGAATTATATAGTTTGGCAAAAACAGCTTGGTTATTCAATAATTCATCAGTGTAAGTGATATTGGTGGTAACGTTGAATTCTAAGCCTGAATTATCCACTCTTTCATTGACAACTTTTATCAGATTTCCGTTGGCATAAGAATAGGTTACAGTAGTAATAGAACTATTGTCTTCGTGATCCGTTTCTTTTGTTTGAACTAAATATCCTTCGGCATTGTAGCTGCAAGTCACTCCAGGTCTGTCAGGATCTTCAATTACAGTTATAATTCTTCCTTTTGCATCAAGTTTATAAGTGTTAATCTCATTTTCTTTTCCAAAATTAAAAATTTCTTCCTCATTGGATGTGATTTTATCTTTCTCATAGATGAAGGTTTGAAAATGTGTTGATTTTTCAGTGTCATAATCTATTCTGGAAATGTTAGAATTTTGGTCGTAAGTATAAAACCTTTTCACGTTATTATAAGAGTTTATATCTTCTGAGCTTTTAAGGATACATTCTTTTACTGTTATTTCCTCAGGTCCTGGTTCATTTTTATCTTTTGAGCAGGAGGAAATAGTAAGGATACCGATTGCAGAGAGCATTAGAAATACTTTTTTCATTTGTTGTTTTAATGTTTTTATCGAATGTCCCTATTCGATTGGGTTTAGGTTTGAGTAGCGTAGGACTTAATTGAAAGGTTAAACTCGTTCTTGTTATAAAAACACTTCATTTCTATTTTTGATAGTTAAGAAGAATTGATTTCCGTTTGTGTGCTTTCAGTTAACGCATGTGGTTATATATTTATTTGATAAATATATAAATAGAAATCAGTTAATTTATTATTTTAATTAAATTGTTTTTATGTTTTATTTGGTTAATAATATAATAGTATTGATTTTTAGCTCGATGGATTTGATAATTATATCCTTTTTATTAAAATGAAGTGAGGTGATTATTTGTTGTTGCGATCTATTTTGGCCTTTTATGTATCGAACTGAGTCGCTGTTTTTTCTTTAGAGAAGGCCTAAATCATCTTCTTCATCCCATATCAAGTGTAGAGTATGTAGAACTTTGGAATTGGATATAATTGGTTGCATTTGAGTTTAATCGGGAAGAAAATCTGGATAGGTGTAGAAACAAAAAACCTTTCAGTGAAAACTGAAAGGTTTTAATCTTATTGGAGTGGGGGGAGAAGGATTCGAACCTTCGAAGTCTTGCGACAACAGAGTTACAGTCTGTCCCATTTGGCCACTCTGGTATCCCCCCATTTTGTCTTTCTATCAAATAAACGAAATCGCTTATCAACAGAATCGACTTAGTATTACTAAAACTTCAAATCCTTGAAGTCCTTTTAGAGTGGAGAATAGCGGAGTCGAACCGCTGACCTCTTGCCTGCCAGGCAAGCGCTCTAGCCAGCTGAGCTAATCCCCCTCGTGGCTTATGCTCGCAAAAGTAGCAATTAGTTTGTGTAAAGCAAATTAAAACATATAATGAGCTAAAAAACAGTCCATTATTTTTAAAGGCTGTAGTTGAATACAACAACTTAGGGGTAATATGGCTGATTTAAGCCATTAATAATGGTCCTTATGTACCATCATGCGAAATAATTAGGAGAAAAAAATCACCGGGCGATAGATTCCACAAATAATTTCAAATGTTATGACTGTGGATTGATTTCTAAGAATAGTTCTTCTGTTCGCATTTTTGTTGGGAATATCGCATAGGTTTATAAAAAATCCAATCCTAGGTGCTATATTTATCCACTTGGGATTTTTGATCTCTAAGTTGAAAATACTCTCTGTAAATAATAACATTTTATATAATTCCATACTAAATTTAATGCTCCAAAAAATCAAATCGCTCAGATACCATTTATCATGTGGATTAATACTATCCATCGTTACTTTACTTTCTTCCTGTGTTAAGCCATTTTACCCATACCAGCCGGAGTTAAATTTAGAAAAATCCTCTCTTATGATTAATAAGAAAGTGTATATCCAGGAGTTCAAAGATCTTCGGATTAAAAAGCGTAAACGTGAAAATGTATATTCTTTAACTGATGCGCCAAGTTTCAGTAAGGAATTATCTTCTGAGGTTACTAATGCTATTAGGGCTGATTTTTCAAATAATTTAGTTTTTAAAAGCATAACTAAACAATTGGACTCAGCAGACTATGTGCTTGTTGGAGAAATAACCAATTTCAACAGCACTATAAGACCTACGACAGCCTTGTATGTTAGCATGTACAGTATAGTCGGAATATTTTTAACTCCCTTTTCAGGAATTAGTATAAAAAAAATGGAGGCTAATATTGAGCTCAACATGAAATTGTATTCAAAAGATGGAATACTTGTTGGAACTTACACTGGACACTCTTCTTCAATAGATAGGGCTTCATTGTATCAACACCAGAAATTGGTTAATTTCCATAAACAGACAAACACAGATTTTACCCATGCAGTGTTACAAATTAGAGAACAAATCCTACAGGATGTGTCCAAACTTGACAAATAAGACAAATAATCAGGTATTACTATAATACAGAAACCAGGCCATCCTCATTATTAGAAACTTGTGGCATAAAGATAGGAGCTGTTCATTCTGCCCATAATAAAATGGGATTAAACCGCTGTTTTTTGTTAGATTGACCGTGAAAATGTCCGAAAATAACTAGCTTAGAATCAGCTAACCAAATTGAGCATAAAGAATGATGATTTCAGAGATATACAGGGAAAAATCTCCACTGTCAGAGAAAGATTGTTTTGTAGTTTTCGACCGCACCAAGTCATCATTTACTTTCCCCGTTCATGTGCATCCTGAATATGAATTGAATTTCGTGGAAGGGGCGGAAGGTGCACAACGTATAGTTGGGGATTCCATTGAAACTATAAAAGCCAAAGATTTAGTTTTTATAGCGAATCCAGAATTAAAACATGCCTGGAAAGATGGGGAAGGTATGAATAATGATATTCATGAGATAACGCTTCAGTTTCATCCTTCTTTAATTGAGAGATGTTTAGATAAAAAACAATTTCAAAGCATTCATCAACTGTTTAGCCGAGCAGCTAAAGGGGTTATTTTTGGTGAATCAACCATTGAAAAGATTCTACCCCTTTTGAGAATTATTACAATGGAAAAAGACGGGTTTTATGCAGTGATGAAATTATTTATCCTTTTGTATGAATTGTCAAAAGCAGAAGATATCAGAGAGCTTTCCAGTGCCTCTTCCCCGGAAATGACCACTAATGAAATTATGCTCAACAAATTGCATGGCTATATTTCGGGCAATATCTCTAAAATGATTTGCGTATCCGATGCAGCTGGGGCTTTAAATATGAGCAGATCTACTTTTGCCAGATTTATAAAGTACAATACACAAATGAATTTTACCGACTACTTATTCGATTTCAGAATAAATATGGCCATGCAAAAGTTAAAGAAATCTATTCCTATAGCAGAGGTAGTTGCCCATTGTGGCTTTAACAGTATTTCCTATTTCTACCGGGTGTTTAAAAAGGCAAAAGGAATCACGCCTGCAGAGTTTCGGGATAGCCATAAGCAACAACAACAACTCATCATCTGATGAAATTGAGCGATTCGGATGTTAGACTATATTGTGAATTAGGAGATGCTTTAAAGCTTAAACGCTTCTTGTGATTATGAATCAGGGCCTTTTTTAAAGAGTTAGCCGGAGCTGGTTGATCCAAAAGAGCGCATAGTTCAAGTCTAATGAGCCAATTGTACAAGTTTATTGTATTGTGCTTTAATTAATTTACTGTTTTTCAGTTGATTATGATTCTGGTAGCCTCCAGCCTAAATTCCCATGATACCAATTGATAAGCGATAGGTTTCCAGCTATTTAGCTAATATTTACACTTTTTTATATGCTTTCGAACAATTCCAGCCCAAATAAAGAACGAAAAGTCCAATTCAAATGAGCAAATTATGCAATTTCTCAATTTCGTTTTCGGCTAACTTTATCCTATAAACCAAATCAATATAAACTGTATGAGCTAACGAAGCTGATGACTTCCTTTCCGAAAGGTAATGGAGTGATGTTCAGGCTTTGTTCCTTAATAAACCAAATAAAAACCAAATATGAAAAGAATTGTACTAATGCTGTTTCTTGCAACATTAAGCCTGTGTTCATGGGCTCAGCAAGCAATGACTGTGAAGGGCACAGTGAAAGATGCGGAAAACAACCCATTGGGGGGTGTTTCCGTAGCAATTAAAGGATCTCCGGGTGGAACTATGACCAATCCGGACGGAAATTTCAGTATTGAAGTTGCTAAGGGAAAGGTACTTGTGTTCTCTTATGTAGGTATGCAAAAAACAGAAGTTACTGTAGGTAATTCCAATACCATCAATGTAGTTTTAGGTGATGATCGGGATTTAAATGAGGTCGTTGTCATCGGTTATGGTAAGGCTAAAAGAAAAGACCTGACTAGTGCCATCGCTTCAATTACCGGAAAAGAAATGCAGGTGGATGTGGCAAAAAGTACCAGTGGTGCTTTGCAAGGCCGTGTTGCTGGTGTAACTGTTGGTACTACAAGTGGACAACCAGGTACCGGACTGAGTGTTAATATCCGTGGTTTGAGTTCATTAGGCTCTAATACGCCTTTATACGTAATTGATGGGGTTTATGGAGACATCAATATGGTGGATCCTTCGGATGTGGCTTCCTTAGAAATATTAAAGGATGCTGCTGCTGCGGCTATTTACGGTTCCCGTGCGGCTAATGGAGTAGTTTTAATCACCACAAAAGGCGGTAAAAAGAATACAGCGGCTACAGTCAGCGTTAGTGCCTATACTGGTGTTCAAAAAATTGCGAAAACACTGGACGTATTGGATGCTCAACAATGGAAAGGCATCATGAAACAGAGTGGTTATTTACCAGCCGACGCCATTGATTTTCAAGGTCCGGGAACCAACTGGCAAGAAGAAGCTTATCGGACTGCTCCAATTACCAAGACAAACGTGGGTGTGGTTGGTGGTTCAGAAACCAGTACTTATAATGTGTCTGCCGGCTACATCAATCAGAAAGGTATTTTGATCCGTTCTGGATATGAGGCCTATAACGTTCGTTCAAAGAACACCTTCTCTTTCTTTAAAAATCACCTTCGTATGGGGAATACTTTCTTGTTAACGACTTCAGAGAAACAAGAAAATCAAGTAACTATCACAGATCTTCTACGCCAGAATCCTATGGTTCCTGTGTATGATGCCAATCAATTGGGTGGCTACGCTGGTATCCGTCCATGGATGAAAAATATGGACAATCCAGTTGGATATTCGAATCTATTTGATAAAAAGCGTTTTAGAACAGATATCTTGTTAAATGCTTATGCTGAATTGGATTTAGGAATTGAAGGATTGAATTATAAACTTAACTATGGCTTAAACAGAAATAATGGACGTAACTATGATTTCAATGCAGCCTACAATTTTGGATCTGGTGCAAATCAATCCAGATTGGACGAGTCAGCTGCTTTTAATAACCAATGGTTAATTGAGCATACCTTAAACTTTGACCGTAGCTTTGGAAAACATAGCGTATCGGCATTGGCAGGTTATTCTTCTCAGGAAAATACAAGCCGTGGTTTCGGTGCCGGCCGTTTGGATATTCCTTTCGGAACAACTACAATCGGGGCAGGTTCTACTACACAACAATCGACTTCAGGATCAGTAGGAGAGAATGCTTTGGTTTCTCTTTTCTCCCGTGTGATGTATAATTATGATTCTAGATACTTATTCATGGCATCAGTTCGTAGAGACGGTTCTTCTCGCTTTAAATCTGGATATCAATATGGTGTGTTTCCTTCCGTTTCCCTGGGATGGAATATCATGAATGAGCGCTTTTTCGGTGATCTGAAAAATACGATCAATGAATTAAAAATTCGTGCGAGTTATGGAAAGTTGGGTAATCAGGAGATTGGAAATTATAGTACTCAGAACATCGTAAGCAGTGGCATAAATTATGTTCAGGGCGGACAATGGTGGATGGGGAATATTACCGGAAATAGCTGGGTTGCGCCTAGGAATTTAACCTGGGAAGAGTCTAAAACTACCAACTTTGGTTTAGATGGTAGCTTGTTCAATGGAAAATTATCATTTACAGCAGAATACTATGTTAGAGAAACAGATGATATTTTGTTAAACATCGAGATGCCTGGTTCTACTGGAGTAGATGGTTCTAGAACGATGAATGCCGGAGTTATCTCAAATAAAGGTTTTGAGTTTTTAATCAACCATAGAAATACAGTTGGAGAGGTTACTTACAATGTAGGTGTAAATTTATCTAGTGTTAAAAATAAGGTTAAAAAGATTACTGTAGGTAATAAACAAGAGTTTGGCGGTTACAATCCACAAGGAGAAGGTACCGTTACCTGGGCAAAAGTGGGTGATCCAATCGGATCATTCTACGTAATCAAAACAGATGGGTTGTTCCAGTCTGATGCAGAAGCTCAGGCTTATAAAACTCCTGGTGGACAAGTAATTCAACCAAAAGCGAAGGCTGGTGATATCCGTTTTATTGATTTTAATGGCGATGGGAAAATTTCTGATGATGACCGCCAATATTCAGGCAGTCCCTTCCCGGATTTTAGCTATGGAATCCGTGGTAATGTGGCTTATAAAGGTTTCGACTTAGGTATTTTCTTTGATGGTTTACAAGGAAATAAGATCTATAATTATACTCGTGCCCGTATGGAATCTATGAATGAATTTACCAATTTCGGCGCTACTGTATTGAATGCCTGGACTCCAGGAAATACCAATACTGATATGCCACGCTTTACTCAACAAGATGAGAATGAGAATAGACGTCGTGTGAGTGACCGTTGGTTAGAAGATGGTTCATTCTTCCGCCTAAAAACCTTGGAACTAGGTTATACTTTCAACAATAAACTAGTTAATAAAATCAATATTAGAGATTTAAGGCTGTTTGCTTCGGTAGATAATGTATTTATTGCCACTAAATACAGCGGTTATTCGCCAGATCTTGGTCAAAACAATGACCAGAATGGTGGTGGTTCTGGCACCATGTCGAGAGGAACTGACCACGGTCGTTTCCCTTCTTCAAGGAGCTTCATCTTTGGCCTTCAATTAAGTTTCTAACCATTTAAAAAAAACGTAGTATGAAAACGAATATATGGAAGCAACTGTCTCTGGTTGCAGTAATGACGATATCTTTAGGAGGGTGTAAAAAGTCCTTTCTGGAACGAGTAAATCCAAATCAGGCCGTTGAAGAAACTTTCTGGGTTTCGGAAGCAAGCGCACAGTCGGCAATGGCCACTGTTTATTCTCCTATCCGCGGACAAATGTACGGCTATTATGGCGGGTACACAGGTTGGCATACCATGAATCGTGCTGATGATGTTTGGTTTATTTTAGGTGAAGAGATCCTGAATTGGGAGCCGGCCACTTATGCAAATACACCCAACACTGCAGAAAGTGATTTTGGTAGGTTGTATAAGACGATTAACCGTGCCAATGTGTTCCTAAGTAATGTGAAAAAGGTCCCAATGAGCCAGGCCAAAAGAGATGAACTTTCTGCGGAAGCCAGTTTCTTAAGGGGTTTTTCTTACTTTCTTTTGGCAACAAATTTCGGTGATGTTCCATTGCGTCTGATTTCTGCTACTGAAGATCCAAATGAAACCATGAAAGCTTCCGCTCCGGAAGAAATGGTTTGGAAACAAGTAGAATCAGATTTCAAAATGGCAAAAGAATTTTTACCAATTACACGTCCTGCGGCTGAAGCAGGGAGAGTAACAAAAGGTGCAGCAATTGCCTACCTTGGAAAATCTTACAATTATAGAAAGATGTATACTGAGGCGGAAGCAGAATTAAGCATTATTATGAAAGCGCCTTATACCTATGATCTGACCACTAAATTTGAAGATAATTTCACCGAAACGACAGAGCTAAACAAAGAATCTGTTTTTGAGCTCATTTACGATGGCAGCTTTGGAAGTGGCTCATGGGGTTCAGAAAGCCCAACAAGTACCCAAGGCTTTGTCATTCCAAACTTTGCAGGTGCGCAAGGTACCGGAGGTTGGTTCAAATGGATGCCAACGGCAGCTATAGTAGAAGATTTCATCAAAGAAGAAAGGCCAGCCGGCTCCGATACCAAATTTGATAAACGAATGTATACCAGTTTCTTTTGGAAACATTCAGATTTTGAAAGCACTATACCTGATGGTGCCTGGTTCGGTAATATGACTTTTGATCAGATCTGGGAGGCTTCGGCTACTAAACGTTTAAGAGGTGAACCTGATTATCCAACCATCAATGGAAAAAAAGGTCGATTCCTGATCAAGAAATTCACCAATTTTTATAAAAATGAGGCGGATGCAAATAGTATGTATAACCAAAAAAATCAAAACAATAACCTACGTGTGATGCGCTTTTCAGAAGTACTCTTACTACATGCAGAAGCTGCAATCAAAACGGGTAAAACCGCAGATGCGGCCAACGATTTGAAGCGTATCCGAGACCGTGCCGGATTGGCTAATAAAACCTGGGCTGGTCCGGATGATTTATGGAATGAAGTGATTCATCAGAATGAATTGGAATTCTTTTTTGAGGGGCACCGCTTCTTCGACCTAAAACGCTTTTACAATTTTGCGCAGATGAAACAAGTGCTGGTGAACAATAAAAAACAAGGTGCAAGTAACTTCCAGCCTAAACATTTCTACCTGCCAATCCCACAAAATGAGCTGAATACCAATACCGCGATCCAGCAACATCCACTTTGGAGGTAATGGCTTAGAAATATGCCAGATGAGCAATTTTAATAATATGTAATCCAAATAAGAGGTGGGGAGATTTAGGTATCCCCACCTTCTTAATTTAAAAATTATGAAGGGGAAAAGATTTTTTCTGAATTTAAAAACTGGGATGCTCTGTTTAGTATTCCTGTTTTTAATCGCTTGCAAAAAAGATAAAGTTGTATTGTCTGGAGGTATTGAGTTCCAGAATTCACTCGAAAGTATGGTCAATAATGGTATTCTGTTACAGGGTTATACTAAAGAAAAAGGAAGTTATATTTTTCATTTTGAAACAAAAGATGTCAGTGTTCCTGAAGATTTGGTGTCCAGCATTCAGGAGCAGCCGGATCTATGGAAAACAGTGGTCAATTTTAAAGATAAGATCAGTCTTTCCCTGCTTTCAAAAGGGAATGCATTAGACTTTATCGTTAAAGATCGGGCCTTAAATCCTTCTGGATATAATCCTTTGTCTGCTACAGTAGAAGTCCTGCTTCCTGGTAGAGGAAGGGTTCGGGTAATTGTAGAAGGAAAACCTGGTACAAAAGGTACAATCACGCATTTATTGAGTGCCTCAAATCCCAGACAAGTTATCCCTATTTTCGGACTTTATGCGAATTATAACAACCAGGTGGATCTTGTTTATACAGATATGGAAGGGAAGGAGCGCGGCCGAACCCGTATTCAATTGAAAACGGAAGCGCTTGATGTGAAGGCTTTTCCTACTTTTCAGACGCTTGTTGCGAAAAAGGACAAAATGGAGCCCGGCTTAAACCTGGTGAGCTATCCGGGAGAAAGTGAACTGGATGTTTCTTGTCCATATATGCTTGATGCCGATGCTGAAGTCCGTTGGATATTGCTGTTAAAGCAATCGCCGAAATTGCAAAGACTTGCTGCTTCAATTGGCTTAAAACGTATGAAAAATGGAAACTTCCTAAGTGGAGATGGGCAGGACAGCCGTATTGTGGAAATAGATATGTTCGGTAACCTGATCAATGAATGGGATTTAAAGAAATTAGGTTATACTTTTCATCATGAGGTAACGGAAGCTTCGAATGGTAATTTTCTGATCACAGTTTCCAAATCTGCAGCACGCCTGGTTAACGGAAAACCAAGGATCAATGACCATATCATAGAATTAAATCCATTATCCGGTACGGTATTGAAAGAATGGGATTTAGTCAATATGTTGGACAGTTCCCGTTACGATCACCAGGGTACAGGAATAGATTATTCCCAAACGGCAGGAAATTGGGCACATAATAATTCTATTGCAGAATTTGGCAATGATTTTTTAGCCACGGTACGTTTTCAGGGAATTATGGCCTTTACCAGAGGGGGAGCCTTGAAATGGGTGATTTCTCCTCATAAAAATTGGGCTAGCTCATATCAATCTTATTTATTGTCTCCTCTTGATGCTCAGGGCCATTTAATTACTGATCCTAAGGTAATCTCAGGAGAGATTGCCCATCCTGATTTTGATTGGTCCTGGGGAATGCATACACCAGTGTTGATGCCTGATGGGAATATCCTGGTTTTTGATAATGGGTATAATCGTCATTTTAAAAATCTGACACTGGGTAGTTCTGATGCTTATAGTAGGATTGTATCCTATAAAGTAGATGAAGTCAATAGAACGGTACAACAAGTATGGTCTTATGGAGAAAGGAGGGGGGCTAATGGTTTTTCTGCAGCCCTGTCAGGTGTACAATACTTATCTAAAACAGGTCATGTGATGTTCTGTCCTGGAATGGGCGTGAGAACTAGTAAAGGTCTAGGAGGGCGGATAGTAGAACTTGATCCAAAAACAAATGAAGTGATTTTTGATCAGGAAATTACGGCACCAAGTGTTTCAGCATTTCATAGGGTAACACGGATGGCTGTTTATCCTGATAATATGTAATTCGTTCAAAACTTAAAATCAAAAATGGAGTACTATATATAGTACTCCATTTTTCTTTCCTTAAAAAAAATAAGGCTAAAGCAAGTTGCCTTGATTTCCTATTCAGGGCACCAGGTATATTTAAAACCTGGGACTTCTCCCATATAGTAGTCAAACTTAATTTTACGACCTGCAAATTCCAGGGCATCGCAGATCGCCACTGGCATATTTAAACTACAGTCATAAATCCCAAGACGTTCCTCTTTAAATGTGGTGATTTCAGTAAGAAGCTGCAGGGAATGTTCCTTCAGTACATCCTGAGGTACCTGAATGGAAACCTGTCGATGAGGCATACACTCAGTTCTTCCAATAGAATAAATGTTTCCCAGGTTGATCCTTTCCGAGATCCAATCCGATTCTGTATACCTTTTTCTTTCCTCTTGTCTATTGAGTAATTGGGCGGATACTGTAATATTTTCAGGAATGAAAATTGTCTTTTCCTGCATTTGTGGAATAAGGTTTAGCATGATTTCTACCTGAGGTTCTTTTCTTAAAGCATTTAACATAGTTTCAGAGATGACCAGGTGAATGGCCTGATCGGTTGGAAATTGATAGGTAGTGGCATCTGCACAAATCCATTCTGCGACATAGGCTTCAATATCCAGCGCTTTATATAGTTTTTTTGATGCTGCTAGGGAACGTTCGTTGATGTCCAACAAGTGAAAGTTAATTTCCTGAGGACTGAATAAAGTTGTAAATGGTGTGATTAAAGTTGCATAAGGTCCACAACCCGCATAAAGAATATGTAACTGTTGATCTGGAAAGGACTCCTGGAGTTGGAGAATCGCTTTATAAATACCCCGAATGAAGACTGCGGTTCTTTGTAGCTCAAGTAAACAATGTGCTGCCCCGGTAGGTGAAATCGCTTTTCCGGATGGTAAAAGTATGTCCGTATCGTTCATATCACCTGCCGAAATTGAGGTGTGGGAGGCATAAAGTTCATGTAATTCATGAAGATCATCGTAGATCTCTTTAAAGTTAGTTGGTTTAAATAATAGGGTTTCGGTGGACCGTTTTAAAATCATGTGGCGTTATATTTGTTTTGAAATTACACAAAAAGAATTTAGGTTATAAATTATCTATATCTTCCCAGTATGAAAAAAGCGATTATCTATAGCCTTTTATTGTTTTTCATTACTGGTTGCAGGAATAATCAGCAGGTTAACATTCCCAAACAGGCGACTGTTCCTATAATCAGTCATTATGTGACCAATAACTTTCCACATGATACTAATTTGTTTACTGAAGGCTTTTTATTTCATTCGGGGCGTTTAATGGAAAGTACAGGAGCTCCGCTTGAATTAAAAAACACCCGTTCAGTAATTGGAATACAAAATTTGAAAACAGGAAATATAGACATCAGGGTTGAACTCGATAAATCAAAATATTTTGGAGAGGGAATAGCGATCCTCAATGGTAAATTATATCAGTTAACCTATAAAAACCAATTGGGTTTTATTTATGATGCCAGCACTTTTAAAAAGATTGGAGAGTTTAACTATGCGAATCTGGAAGGCTGGGGGTTAACCACCGATGATAAAAGCTTAATCATGAGTGATGGAACAGCTAATTTAACCTACATTAGTCCAAATACTTTGTCGCCATTAAAGACGATTTCGGTGAGCGAAAATGGACAGCCATCAACACAACTCAATGAACTGGAGTTTATTAAAGGATATATCTATGCAAATGTTTATGGAACCACTTTTATTGTTAAAATTGATCCTTCAAATGGGAATGTAGTCGGTAAATTAGACTTAAGCAAGGTGTGTGTGACCGAAAAAAACATGAACCCTGCTGCCTTAGATTTGAATGGAATCGCCTATGATTCGATTGCAGATAAGGTCTATGTGACTGGAAAATTATGGGCACATATCTATGAAATTGATTTCAATAAATAGTTCGTATGAAGATCGATTTGTGTACTTTTTAGTTTTGCGGGTACAAGTGCTACCTTTCAAATTCTTGAGGTATTGAATATTTCAAATAAATAGAAATAAAGTATCGAAGTTTAAATTCAGCCTGCTTCTCCAGATTGGACCCATTAATTGTTTGAGAAAGAAAATAAATGTAATTTTCTAAGAGAACCGAGGGCGCCAATACGACTCCAAAAAATATATTTTCTTCTCAGCTTCCCGTTTGAGGGGCTTTTTCATCTTAAAGTAAAAATTCTGTAAAATAAATACGGGTAAGTACTTGTGTATTAGTTACACTATGATTATATTGGATTAATGGTATTTTTTTTAACGTGCCAAAATACCGGAAGATAATGCCAAAATTATTTATTAAACGCTAAAACCAAAGGCCTATGTAATGTAATATTAACTAACCTGACTATTAACTATCCTAACCAAATATCTTATGCTTAAAATCACACCAAATCTCAAAAAGAGGTCTCTCTTTTTGCTGGCTTGCTTGTTCCTAACTTTTGGGGCAGCTGCGCAAGTCAAAGTCACCGGTAAGGTTACCAGCAGTGACGACAAACTACCTATTATCGGTGCTACAGTAAAAGTCAAGAACACGGCCCAAGGAACACTGACAGATCCCAATGGGGCCTTTGCAATCAATGTCAAGCCCACAGATATCCTCACAGTCTCTTTTGTAGGATACATTACCAAGGAAGTTCTCGTAGGTAATCAAACCAGTTTAAATGTTGTATTGAACCCAGATGCCAGTAATTTGAACGAGATCGTCGTAACAGGTTACACCAGTCAGCGTAAAAAAGACCTGACCGGTGCAGTCTCCGTAGTTAATATTGCACAATTAAAAGAGCAACCCGCTGCAAGTGCTGTGGAAGCTTTACAAGGTAAAGCGCCTGGTGTACAGATTGTAAATGACGGGGCGCCAGGTTCTACGCCACAAATTCGTATCCGTGGTACAACTACTATCGGTAATAATGATCCTTTATATGTCATTGATGGAGTACCTTATGAAGGCAAACTCAGCTGGTTAAATCAGAATGATATTGAGTCGATGCAGGTACTGAAAGACGCTTCTTCTGCCTCGATTTATGGTTCTAGAGCGAATAATGGAGTAGTCATTATTACTACTAGAAAAGGAGTATTAGGTCCACCACGAATTACTTTTGATACTTATTATGGTACTCAGGTGCCTAGAAAAGGTACATTCCCAAAAATGTTGAACCCAATTCAATATGCGAATTATATGTTTGACGCGTATCGGAATGCGGGGAAACCCATTGAAGCTGGTGCCAATTATGGGAATGGAACAACACCAACACTTCCGGATTACTTAGTAGCTGGTACAGTATATGGACAGCTGATTACTCCTGCAGATGCTGATCCTGCTAAATATAATTATAGCAGAGATCCGGCAACTTTTTATCAAATCACCAGAGCCAACAAGGAGGGTACCAATTGGTTTGATGAAATCACTAGAAGTGCACCAGTACAAAACTATCAGTTGAGTGCAGCTGGAGGTGGTGAAAATGCAACTTATAGCTTCGCAGCAGGTTATCTTAACCAACAAGGAACAATTAAGCATACCGGCTTTAAACGTTATAATGTACGCTCAAATACTAGTTTTTCCGCGCTGGATAAAAAACTACGCTTTGGGGAAAACTTACAGTATTCCTATTCTGAAGGTTATGGTGTTGGGGTAAATCCAAATGTTTCCGGAGAATATCAGGATGAAGGTAGTCCGATAGGCTGGGCTTACCGAATGAATACCATCGTTCCTGTGTACGACATCAAAGGAAATTTTGCCGGGACTAAGGGCAGCCAGCTGGGTAACTCAGAAAACCCATTAGCTACCTTGTATCGGGGAAAGGATAATGTCAATAAAAGTAACTTCTTCTTCGGAAATCTTTTCGCCGAGTTAGACCTGGCAGAAGGATTGACCGCTAAAACCAGCTTTGGACTTCGTTATGAGAATTATGGAGGAATTTCCATGCGTTATCCCAATCTGGAATTTTCGGAAGGAAATAATTCTAATAACTTGAATGAGTTTCAAGGCTATAATTCTGAGTGGACCTGGACAAATACTTTGGTTTATAACAAAACATTTGCAGAGAAACACCGCTTGAATTTACTCTTGGGAACAGAGGCAATTAGCAGCAGAAACAGGCAGTTAAATGGCGGACGTAATGATTTCTTCCTTTTGGGAGATTTGGATTATTATTACCTGAATGTGGGTACCTCTAACATAAACAATGCAAGTACAGGTTCGGTAGGTAGTTTATTCTCTCTGTTTGGACGAGCTGATTACTCCTTTAACGACCGTTACTTAGCGAGTGTTACCCTCCGTAGAGATGGATCCTCTAACTTCGGACCTGAAAATAAATACGGTTATTTCCCTGCTGGAAGTGTAGCCTGGAGGGTTTCCGAAGAAAGCTTTATCAAAGGTAAGGTGAAATGGATTGAAGATCTGAAATTGAGAGTGGGTTATGGTGAAACCGGAAATCAACGTATTGCCGCGAATCAATACCTGAACAGATTCCAGTCTTCATTGACAAGTTCTGCTTACGGCCTTGACGGTGGAAATGCAGTAGTGACTGGTGTATGGCAAAATGCTTATGCTAACCCAAGTATCAAATGGGAGTCTTTGAGCTCTTTGAATGTTGGTTTAGACTTCAGTTTGTTTAAATCAGCTATTGATGGGTCTGTAGACTGGTACAACAAGAAAACCAGCGATATGCTTTTCACAGTGCCTTTGCCTGCAACGGCTGTTGGAATGGGCGCCTCGCCATTTGTGAATGCCGGAGATATGAGTAACAAAGGTATTGAGCTTAATCTGGCTTATCACTATGGAAAAGTAGACAATAAGCCATTTAAATTTGATGTAGGTGTGAACTTTTCTAAAAACACCAATAAAATCGTGAAACTGGCGCCAGGAATTAATGAACAATTGTATGGGACTTTTAGAAGTATCACCACCAGTATCCTTAAAGAAGGTCAGCCATTTGGCTCATTTTATGGTTATGATGTAGTTGGAATTTATCAAAGTACCGCAGATGTAACCGGAAGTCCATCTTATACCAATGCCAGAGTAGGAGGACTAAAATTCAGAGATGTGAATGGTGATAATAAAATCACTCCAGATGACAGAACCATTATTGGAAATCCAAACCCAGATTTTCTATATGCTTTGAGTTTCAACGCTTCGTATAAAAATTTCGATATCTCTATGTTCTTTAATGGAGTGCAAGGAATTGATCTTTACGAGGCCACAAGGTACTTTACCGACTTCTCTACTTTTACCGGTGCCAAAAGTGTGAGAATGCTGGATGCATGGAGTCCTACCAATACTGGTAGTATGATTCCATCACCAAATATTAGTGCTAGTGATTTTGAATATGCATCCTCTAGTTATTATGTACAGGATGGTAGTTTTTTACGTATGAAAAATCTTCAGATTGGCTATTCTCTACCTGTTGAAAAAGTATTTGGGCCTAAATGGGGTGTAAGTAAAGTCAGGATTTATGCAAGCGCAACGAACTTGTTTACCATTACCAAATACAAAGGACTTGACCCGGAAGTGAGTCAGGAGACAGAAACCTATTCTGCAATAGGTGTAGATAGGGGGATTTATCCTAGTCCACGTCAGTTTCTGTTAGGTTTAAGTGTAGGCTTTTAATGATTAAATGAGAAACGTATGAAAAAGATTAATTATATCATATTCGCAATATGCATTCTTACCGCAACAAGTTGTAGTAAGTCATTTTTAGAGAAGAATCCCCAGGGGGAACTGATTGTCCCTCAGCTGACCACACAAGAAGGTGTGGAGGCCACATTGACAGGTGCTTATGGACTTTTAAATGGAAATACAAACGGTACCTGGGGGAACTACGGTGCTGCGCCAAGTCAATGGTTATTGGGTGAGGTGACCTCAGACAATGCACATAAAGGAAGTGAAAATGGAGACCAACCCAATATGAATTTATTGGAAAGACACTCTCCAACCAGTACCAATGATAATTTGGAGAACCTGTGGACCCGCTGTTTTGAAGGGATTCAACGTTGCAACAATACCATAAGGATTCTGGCATTGGTACAGGCGACTGAGAAAAAATTTCCGGATTCGAGGGCGAATGAAATTATGGCTGAGGCAAGAATGCTACGTGCACACTATAATTTCTTTTTAGTGAGGGCTTTTAAAAATGTGCCTTTAATTACAGAAAGTACCACCGAACCTGCAGTCGACAATATGAAGGATATTTATCCTGCAATTGTAGATGACCTGAAATTTGCAGTAGCCAATCTTACTCCTGCTTTTCCTAAAGGACAGAAAGGTCGTGTCAATCAGATTGCTGCCAAAGCTTATTTAGGAAAAGTGTATTTGTATCAAAAGAATTATCTTGGTGCACTTCCTTTATTAAATGACGTCATTGCTTCGAGACCGAGCATTGAAACAATTCCTTATACAGACGGCTTTGATGTGACCAAGGAAAATGGACCGGAAGCTGTATTTGCAGTGCAACATTCTGTAGGTACAGATGGATCTGGTGGCGATAATGGTAATGTGGGAGATATGCTTAATTTCCCTTATAATAGTAGCCTTCCCATTACTTGCTGCGGTTTCTTCCAGCCCTCTATAGATCTGGCCAACTCCTTTAAAGTGACTGCTGCCGGACTGCCTTATTTAGACGGTTCTTATGTTATTAACCCTTATGTTTCTGATCGTGGTCTGAACCCTGCTGATAAAGCCGCTTATCAGGTTGATAAAACCATTCCTTTTGATCCCCGAATCGATTATACCATGGGTAGAAGAGGAGTTCCATTTTTAGATTGGGGTAACATGGCTGGTGATTCATGGATCAGGGATGCTTCCAATGGTGGTCCTTTCCTTGCCATTAAAAATGTAATTAAGGCATCGGAGATCACTGGTAACACTGGTCCAGGAAATACCAATGTAACCGGGCTAAATGTGAATATCATTCGCCTTGGAGATGTATACCTCATGGCTGCAGAATGTGAGGTAGAAGCAGGTAGTATCCCCAATGCCCTGGCTCTAGTAAACAAGGTGAGGGACAGAGCTTCAAAGTTACCTAAAAAACAAATAGGTGGTGTTGATGCTGCCGCCTATAAAGTGAGTCCTTATCCAAGCTTTCCTGATCAGATCTATGCCCGGAACGCAGTACGTTTCGAACGTCGTTTGGAACTATCTCTGGAAGGTCATCGCTTTTATGATTTAGTGAGATGGGGAATTGCAAAACAAAGGATGACTGATTATTTTGCATTTGAAGGGGGGTATTTTAATTACCTGCAAGGCATTGTGATGGAAGACCGTGATGAATATTTTCCAATTCCACAAACGCAGATTGACCGTAGTAAGGGTATTCTGAAGCAAAATTTAGGATATCAATAAGAATAAATTCAATCTTGAAACCGGCTGTACCTGATGTAGGGACAGCCGGTTTTTTTTTTGAATTAGAATTCCAAAAAAAGGAATCAAATAATGCTAACTTTGGTTTAGTGCGTCCTTAACCTAAACACAACCACTATAATTACATGAAGAAAATTTTTTTATTATTTTTTACCCTGTTGATCTCTGTTGCCGGATTTTCACAAGGTGTATTATCGCTGTTTTCACGTTCTCAGGATTTCCTGAAAACAATGGAGCAGGAAAAATTTCAGGAAGCACAGGCTTTCTTTGATGAAAGTGTACATGCTAAGATTTCTCCTGAGAATCTGCAAACCATCTGGAGTACACTCACTACCAATTATGGGAAGTTTGTAGGTATGGATGTTGTGCAAAGTAAGTCCGAAGGCGATTACTTTACGGTATCTGTAGATGCAGAATTTGAAAAGAATACTCAGGGTTTTTTATTGGTTTTCAATAAAAATGAAAAACTAATAGGGCTCTTCCCAAGACAATTAAATAAAGTTCCAGACTATATCAGACCAGCCTATGTAGATACTGCTGCTTATAAAGAGAAAGAAGTTTATGTAGTTACTCCAGGTCATAGCCTGGTTGGTGTATTAACCACCCCGAAAAAAGGGACAAATTTTCCAATTGTGGTGTTTTTACATGGTTCAGGACCTGGTGATATGGACGAAACCATTGGTCCAAATAAACCCTTTAAAGATCTGGCCGGAGGTTTAGCCAGTAAAGGAATTGCCAGCATCCGTTACGTAAAAAGAACATTGGCTTATGGAGGTGAATTTAATAAAGCATTTACGGTAAAAGAAGAAGTAATGGATGACGCAGCTGCTGCTATTGCATTGGCTAAAAACATTCCTGGTGTAGATAAAAGTAAGGTGTTTGTATTTGGCCATAGCATGGGAGGAATGATGGCACCAAAATTAGCCCTGCAGTTGCCGGATATCAAAGGGATTGTACTAGCTGCAGCGCCAGCAAGAAAGCTGACAGACCTGATTGAAGAACAAAATAAATATTCTGTAGCTCAGGCTAAGGATACCACAGGTGCCCTGGAAAAACAATTGGAAGAGGTGTTGAAGCAGACTGCAAAAACAAGGTTTACCACTTTGGGAAAAATGAAACCTGATTCCATAATATTAGGCTTACCTGCGATTTACTGGGCCGATTTAAATCAATATGATCAGGTGGCTACCGCTAAAAAGCTGGCTAAACAAAAGATTTTTGTAGCTCAGGGAGCTTTTGATTTCCAAGTTTCTCAACAAGATTTTGATCTTTGGAAAGCCGCTTTGGGTAAGAAGAGCAATGTTACTCTGAAGTTGTACCCTGATTTGAACCATTTGTTTATTCCTCAAACTGAAAAAGGTGATTTGAGCCAATATGCCAAGCCTGGCAGTGTCTCCGAAACCCTGGTTGATGACCTGGCAACCTGGATAAAAGCAAAATAATGACATCAGATATGGGGGATTATTTCCCCCTTTTTGCCACAATTTCTTTGTGCCATTGCTTCATGACCTTACGGCCTGCAATTTCTGCTTTTGCTGAGTTCTGATGACCCGATTCCAGATGCTTAAACACAACTTCAGCTAATTCATTCATAAAAGGTTCATGTTCCGCCATCTCTATCTTAGTTCTTTTCTCTTTTTCAATATAAGAGAGGAAGAATAATGTGGCCCAACGCTCATCACCGTCTGGCTGACTATAATAAAAAGGGAATGAAGTTCTTTCAACGAATTTTTGTATTAAGGTCTGGGGATCAACATTAAATAATTCGCAGAGGATATTAAAGTCTTCAGTGGGATGAATGGTTATATTTATTTTCATTCGTTTAGGGTTTATTTGCTTTCAAGTAACTTTTGGTAGTAATCTTGATAGAGTTCCTGATATTTTTCTACTCGTTTTTCAAAGTTTCGAATGATAAATAACTGGAGGTGTAATTCCTGAATCTTATCGATAAACAACACTTGAAGATTTCGATGAGCACTGTTGGCATCCGACACCTTAAAGCTATCCAGTGATTTGTAAAAAAAGCCCATAGCCTGATTTTCAACTATGCAGTTCAATCCAACTTGTGCATGAGTTACAGGTAATGAGATCTTCGACATAAAGTATTCCAGATATTCTTCTGCAGCACAATTGTGAATTTCACATAAGAGACAAAAATCCATACTAAGCTGCAAAACGATGCCTTCCTCTAGTATTAGCTTTGTATTTTGGGCTTTAGTCCGATCAATGATTTCATAGACTCTTTTTACTAATAGCGCAGCGCGTTTTCTCTTTTTTGATTGAGTTTGTTTCGAAATTGTGGCAATTTTGATCATTTCCTGAATGTACTTCAAAATCACCAACCTGTATTTATGAAGCGACGTACTGCTTTCCCTGTGTATAGAAACAGAGTAGTGTAAAAGTGTGTTTGTTGCAGCCCGAAAGAGGTCGTCAGATTTCTGACTCAGGGAGTCATAAAATGAGACGTGATCTATGAAAAATTGCAAGACTTCTGGAATAGATAACTGGTAGGTTGCACAGGCGATTTTAAAGTCCAGTGGGATAGGGAGCGGGCTTGTTGTTTTCATTTTCATGATTTGAATTGTTCTAGTTCATCGAATTTTCAATGATTCATGTTTCATTTTGGAAATCTTTCATTCAAATACCTTTTCATACATACAACCATAATCTTTGGACTTGATTCTTTTCAACTTTGGAAAATCTTTTTTTCTCGCTAAGGTTTGTAATGCAGCCTGTAGATGCCTAGGTGCGATGGTATCTGTCAGGCTATTGCGGCAGGTCTGATAAATTTGAAGAGGAGATTGCGGCGTGTAAAACATCGAGCCCTCAAAAAGCACATTCAATAAGGCCGCTACTTCTGCTTTGATTTTATTTTCTTTGATGGGAAGGAGCTCCTCATTAGTATGGTGCTCTATGAGATGGAAAATCTGTTGCTCAGTACCATCTTTTTCCAGTTTACTCATTTTAAGGTCTGTTTTCCTTTGTCCCCAGGTCTTTATGAGCTGATATTCTCCCATGGTTTTCAGGTTTTCAAAATTGGAAATTAAACCAGCCAATGATTTTTCTTCTACCGCATGGCGAAAACAATGCATGTCTTCAAATGTAAAACCTATGCTGATCAGTTCCTCTTTTTGTTTCATATAATCATTGGTATAGCCCATCAGAAAAGAAAGCTCTGCCGTGCTATATCCTTTCGCTATTCTTTTAATCATAAAGCTGTATAGCATGCTCACATTTACTGAAGAAAGGCTCGCTTTAGAAATCACTGGTGCTGGTAAATTGTGGTTATTTTTCATACAAAAGGACTTTAAATTAGATTATATGTATAGAATATCATTACAAACGTATGTATAATATAACAAATTAACCAGTTGAGATATAGATTATCTTTCTCATTTATATATTTATCTGTACTTACCATTAGAAAAACCATATTTTGTTATGACTAAATTAGGATTGTATCTGGCGAAAAGATCTGTGAATAAGTCGCAGGTAGCTAAAAGAACAGGATTAACAAAAGCTAGAATGAACGAGCTGACTTTAACAGAAACTTCTAAACTAAGAGCAGAGGAGTTGTACCTTATAGCATTGGCGATAAATGTAAATCCTTGTGATATGCTTGGAGAGATCTGTGAGGGTTTAGCCCTTAAATCAGAAAGTTAATTTTCTATATAGCAATTTTGTAGAAAATGATTCATCGGCTGTTTTTTTATGTTTTTAGCACTGATACGACCGAGGTGTGAATGATATAGCTTCTTCGTTATGTAATTTATGAAGATCATTAGTAGACCTTAACAAGGTTTTGGTGTATTTAATATGATCTTATTTGCGTTTTTTAAATCTGTGGCAAAATTGTTGCTAGTAATTGGCAGAAGTTCAATTTAAAAACAATTTAATATGATCAAAAGAATACATGTGCTTGAAGATGATGAAGATATCAGGTATATCATTGGCGTTTTACTTAAAGATGAAGGATATGAATTGCAACTATCGTCTACTTTCTCAGAGCTAAAAGGGAAACTGAAAGATTCAGTACCTGATTTATTCATTTTGGATGTTATGCTACCAGATGGAGATGGAGCTGAAATTTGTAAAGATCTAAAAACGGATATGTTCACTAAACACATTCCTATTATTGTGATGTCTGCAAACGACCAGAACAGGGAATTAAGTATCGCTGCGGGAGCGGATGATTATGTGAGTAAACCTTTTGATATTGATTATATAGTGAAAAGAATTAAAAAGTTATTGGTGAAATAATAACGGAACCATAAATAAAAAAACCGCTTGTGATACTTATCACAAGCGGTTTTTTTATAGCCTACAGGATTTAAAATCCTAAAGGCTATAAAAGAGAAACAGGGATGAGCCTTGGAGAGGTATCCCTGTTAATTGATGGTTGGCCCACCACAGACCAACCTAAACCAAACAAACTACGACTATAACGGATTTAATTATGTGAAAGTTTCAAGTATTTGAAATTAAACATTTCTATGACAATAGGTCCTGGTTTTCCCAATTAGCATGTCCCTATCCTAAAATATCCAAGTGCCAATTTAGACCAAGATCTGTATACACTTATATAGTGGTTTTAAATCTCTTACTGTTGAAATTCAGTGTTTTATCTTTATCCTTTTCGACAGCACTTATTTTACATCGATATATATTATATTTGGCCTAAATACGAGAATAAAATGTCAGATCAGAAAAAAGAAATATTTGATGGCGTAGCTCAGCGCTTAAAGATTGAAGGATTTAATGTAGTTAATCGTGATGAAAGCCGTCCTTGGGGAGGTTTTTTCGTAATTGATGAAGACCAGGCACAACAATTTGCCAATGTTTATTTCGATGGATTAAATGTTGATGAACTAAAAATATCAGGTAAACTGAGTCCTAAAATATTAATCGTTGCACCTGGCACACGTTTATCCTGGCAATACCACCATCGCCGTGCTGAAATATGGAGAGTGGTGAATGGTACTGTAGGAGTTTCTACAAGTGATACAGATGAGCAGGGTCCGGTACAACAATTGACACCTGGTCAAACCATCAGGTTGAAACAAGGAGAAAGACATCGTTTAATTGGCCTGGACGATTGGGGTATTGTTTCCGAAATCTGGCAACATACTGATCCAACAAACCCATCCGATGAAAGCGATATTGTAAGAGTACAAGACGATTTTGGCAGGTAAGAGCCGACAGACACGATTTAATCCCGTATTGGTAAAACATATACGGGATTTTTTTTGCTATTTTGTACCCCAAACATCCAGACCTGACAAGGGTCTCTTTAGTACGTATACACACAAATATGATTATTTTAGTTTTCTTTCTTTTACATTGGTTCCTTTCTCTATTTTCACAAACTTTCTTTTTACACCGTTATGCCTCGCATAAGATGTTTAAGATGAATCGCTTCTGGGAGAAATTTTTTTATGCCATTACTTTTTTATCTCAAGGATCCTCTTTTTTAAACCCTAGAGCATACGCTATTTTACATAGGATGCACCATGCTTTTAGTGATACCGAAAAAGATCCTCACTCTCCACATTTCGTAAAAGACGTATGGGGAATGATGATTAAAACCAAAAATATCTACCTGAACTACTCAAAATATAACATTGAGCCAGAGGAGCAGTTTAGGGATAAATATCCTTCATGGCCTATCATTGATAAAATTGGTGATTCCTGGATAACGAGAATTGTATTTATAGGTTTCTATGTCTGGTTTTATGTGACATTCGCTACGGCATGGTGGATGTTTCTTTTATTGCCAATCCACTTTTTAATGGGACCAATTCATGGTGCTATTGTAAACTGGTGCGGACATAAATATGGTTATTCTAACCATGATAATGACGATCATAGTAAAAACTCTTTGCCTTTGGATTTCCTAATGTTAGGTGAATTGTTCCAAAATAACCACCATAAAAAACCAAATAATCCAAACTTCGCCTCGCGATGGTTTGAATTTGATCCTACTTATCCGGTGATGAAGGTGATGCATTGGTTGCATATCATCCGAATCAGGAAAGTTTAAAAATATTCAGGTGTTTTTCAAAATCTATTATCGTTATTTTTAAACTGTAAACTTTTGCCCTCGATGGTCAACATGTTCCAAATCTAAAAATAACGATATAGATTTTTTAGGGATAAAAGCTAATTGCTATTTGCCTTTATTCTACAGGAGTGAGGTATTGCGTATAGGAATAACCTTGTGCTCCGCCATCGGTTTTTATCATCCACCATTGGTCATTTTCTTTTCCAACTAGTGTGACAATCTCATGTCGCGCAGCTTTTCCAACGATATCATCGTTGGTACTTGGTCCTTTACGGATGTTCAGGTTAGAGCTGTTTGTAGTAACCTTTAGTTTAGCTCCTTCAGGAACACCAACAACACTATTGATATTCATGACAAGATCTCCTGAAGCATAATTCGGATCAAGACGTTCGTAAGTATCCCATAGTTGTTGTTTCACAGTGCCACTGGTAGCACCATCAATATACAACACGCCATCTTGTTCACGAACATTTAAGTCGTTTACACCTGAAGCGGTTGCAGTATCAATAAGTTCTCTATATTTTTCTTGTAAAGCCATGGTCTGTCCTCCTGGATTATTTAATCACCAATTGATTGTCTATCTTTTTAGGTTTTAAGGCGTTCAATGCCATCATTAACTTTTGAAGCTCTCCTTTGTTGAGTTCACCTTTTAAAGTAACCACACCATCATTCACTGTTGCCGCAACTGTAGGGAAATCTTTTGTAGCGTCTTTTACTGCAAGGCCTAATGGGGTATCCGCACTTACTTCCACTTTGGTAACTTCTACAGTTAGGTTATTAACCACCGACTTCACGCCTGGAACTGCTGCGGCTGCTTTTCCTAAAGCATCTTTACTAGCTTCATCTGTCACCTGACCGGTAATTGTAACAACTCCTTTGTCAACAGCAACTCCGGAAGCAGATAGATTAGGACTAGATTGGATGGCATTTTCTACTGCAGTTTTCAGATCAGCATCTTTCGGCGTGCTTTTACATCCGGCAATTGTGGCCACCATAAAGGCAGTCACCATAACCAGAGCCATCATTTTGCTCATTAGTTTTTTCATTTTCAGATAGATTTTGTTTAAACTATTGTTGCTCACCCAGTTCAGTTGAGGGTGTATCTACAAGATAGCCAATTTACTTAACGTCTGACGTTAAAAAATGTTTAACAAAACTGTCTTTTTAAGCGGCTGACATTTCACTTTTTTAGGCGGTCTAAAATTAATGCTGTTTTTGAGGTATTGAAAGAACTTAAATAATCGGGAGAGTTGTTTGAGCCTGGCACTTCTACATCCAGTATACCGTATTGAGTATAGCCAGCTTGTCAATAGGCGTATTGCACATCATTACTCTAAATATTTGCGCAATGAATATAGCCAGCTTGTCGATAGACGTATTGCACATCATCACTCTAAATATTTGCGCAATGAATATAGCCAGCTTGTCGATAGACGTATTGCATATCATCACTCTAAATATTTGCGCAATGAATATAGCTACACCTTGACGATAGGCGTATTGTACATTTTTACCTTAATTATTTGCCTGTACTAAGTACAATCTCCTGTTAAGTTCTCCACCAATTACTTTGTAGTATGCACAAAAAAAGCAAGCATACTAAGAGAATACCTAGAAAATTTTACCCTTTTTCAGGGTAAAAGATTTCAGTATTCGAATAGTTGTGCTTGCTTTTTTAGAGGAACCTAAGTACCCTTCTATTATTTTATTTTGAACTCCATCTGCGGCTACCGCTGCTTGGTGTTCTTTTAGCTCCACTCAAATTAGGCTCACGTTGACCGCCACCCTGACCTCTGCCAGATGGTTTACCGCCACCATTGCCACCTCTGTTACCGCCACCACGAGAACCACCTCTTGAACCACCGCCACCTTTAGGTTTCTCATTTGCTGCAGTCATCAGGCTTTGCCAGCTCATCGCATAAGGATGATCCTCCGTTACCGGAATACTTAAAGCGATTAACTTTTCAATATCTTTCAGGAACTCTCTTTCTTCCGCATCGCAGAAAGAAAGTGCAGTTCCACTTAATCCCGCACGACCAGTACGACCGATTCTGTGAACATAAGTTTCCGGAATGTTTGGCAATTCGTAATTGATCACATGTGCTAGTTCATCCACGTCAATACCACGCGCTGCGATATCTGTGGCAACAAGAATTCTTGTTGTTTTTGCTTTGAAATTGGTTAATGCCCTCTGTCTTGCATTCTGCGATTTATTCCCGTGAATTGCTTCCGCCTTAATGCCTACTTTGATCAGGTCTTTAACAATACGGTCTGCACCATGTTTAGTTCTGGTAAAAACTAAAGCGGTTTCAATTGTTTTGTCTTGTAAGATGTGGATCAATAAGTTTTTCTTATCGTTTTTACTTACAAAAAACATTTGCTGTTGAATCTTTTCAGCGGTAGAAGAAACCGGAGTAACCTCTACTTTTAAAGGATTTGTCAGAATCGTATCTGCAAGTTTCTGGATCTCCTTAGGCATGGTTGCCGAGAAAAATAAAGTCTGTCTTTTTACGGGCAGCTTAGCAATTACTTTTTTAACATCATGAATGAATCCCATGTCCAACATTCTGTCTGCCTCATCCAGTACAAAGATTTCAATGTCTTTCAGGTTAATAAAACCCTGGTTCATTAAATCTAATAATCTACCTGGAGTAGCAATAAGAATATCAACACCACGGTGTAGGGCATCTGTTTGTGCTTTCTGGCCAACACCACCGAAAATCACTAAATGACGAAGCGGAAGGTTTTTACCGTAGGCCTTAAAGCTTTCCTCAATTTGGATGGCTAATTCGCGTGTAGGTGTCAGAACCAATGCTTTGATGTTCTTATGAACTTTAGTATTTGCATGAGGCTTGCTTAGCAATTGAAGCATAGGAATGGCAAAAGCAGCAGTTTTACCTGTACCGGTTTGCGCGCAGCCTAATAGATCTCTGCCTTGAAGTATAGTTGGGATGGATTGTTCTTGTATTGGGGTAGGTTGTGTATAACCTTCTGTTTGGAGCGCTTTTAAAATAGGCTCAATCAGGTTTAATTCTTCGAATAACAATGTATTTGTCTTTTAATGTATAATAATGAAACGAAAGAATATCGTTCATTGCAAATATACGCATAACTTTTGGCTTTTGGGTAATTCGGATTTTGCGGTTTAACTGACTGTTAATTAGTTGGTTTGTTTTCTTTGAAGCGGCTAAAAAATAATAAGGCCAATACGCAAAGCACAAAGCCAACTACACCATTTAAACGAAGGCCATAATCTTGTCCAGGGTCTTTTCCATAGACAGTAAGCATGGCAAAAATAGCTATGCCCATAGTCTGTCCAAGTTTCACAAAAAGATATTTTACCGCGAAAAACATGCCTTCATGATTCTCACCGGTCTCTTCGGTGTCTTTCTGTGCAATATCGGCCAGAATTGCATTTGGAAGGATACCCAATGCTGCGAGGGGGAAGGAAGCACAACAAACCATAATATACATCTGCAACGTTGGAGAAAAGGGCAGTTTTCCAAGGAAAAATATGGTAACAAATATCAGGCTGAGTACGGTAAAGGCAATGAGCACCAATGGTTTTTTTCCAAACCTTTTAGCGCCATAATTGATAAAGGGATAAAATACCAGTGACAGTAATACCATGATGCCCATAAATTTTCCGCCGTCCGAATCGGGTAAGCCCAATAGCACGGTCACAAAGAACAATAAACCGCTGGAGATGATGCTTAAGGCAATGTAATAACTGAAATCTGAGATCAGGTAATACTTAAAATTGGAATTCCTGAAGGTGTTTTTTATGGCATGAACTAAGGGGATATGCGTTGGTTTGGCATTTGTAAATTCCTTCTCATTGATAAAAATAATGGGCAATGTCATGACCAGTCCGGATAAGATACTGAGACCACATATGGTATGCTGTAAAGCTTCCGAACGCTTCATTGCCGGAAATACGTCCTGGATCAGATCCGCATAATTATTGCACAAAGCGGCTAGGATCATCCCCAATACAAAACCGACTTGTTGGTAAGTGGAAAGGCGTACTTTCTGATCTGCACTATGAGTTAATTCTGCCAGTAGCGCATTGTATGGAATGATATAAGTAGTCACAGAAATGAAAAAACCGGCCAGAACAATGGTTAGCCACCAGGCATTGCTGATACTTTCTCCGTTCACCAATGGGTAGAATACCAGGGAACAAAAGACCACTGCAGGAATAATCGCATATTTCATGATGGGGATTCGTCTGCCTTTAGGATTACTGCTGGCGTCACTAATAGAGGCGATGAAAGGGTCATAGATTGCATCAAATAACCTACCGGAAGCTGCGATAAGTGATAAAATATTGAAAGCACCAAATACTAAAAGTTGTGGAACCAATGGATACAGCCCGGAGTGGTTTGGTGGAAGGTAAAAGTAGGGCAGCATGACAATAATCAAATTGGTCATAATGCTCCAACCCATCATTCCGGCAGCGTAAGCGATTTCTTTTTTTAAAGGCAATGGTTTTATCGGCATGATTATAATTCGGATTCTGGAGGTATGTTTTCGCTTGGGCTCATTTTTATCGCTGGCGACTGGTGGTTTTGTTTGAGGTGATCTTGTGGATTCTAATGCTGTCTATGTCTTAGGTTTCCCTTTCCGTAAAAATACATTCAGGAAATAAATCAGAATAAATCCTGCGAAAATCAGCAGTCCATTTCTTCCCGCTTCTGAGTCGTTTACATAAATGCTGATGCCCACAAAAGAATAGGCCGCAATGAAAATCAAAGGCAAAAGTGGATAAAGTTTCATGCTGTAAATTTTGCGCTTATCCAGATGAGCCGTTTTTTTTCTCAGAAAGAATATCGTTGCAGCAGAAGTGGCCATGCCGATGCAGTCCAGAAAAATGGTGTAGTTTAAGATCTTATCGAAAGTTTGTGCATAAAGCAAGGTAAAAATAGAAATGATAGAGAAAACAGTAAGGCTCACGAACATCACTTCGTTTTTCTTGCTTTTTTTGCTAAACAGGGCAGGTAATGCGCCCTCTTCTCCCATGGCATACATCACCCTTGGATTACTCAATAAATTCACATTCACATAACCGAGCACGGAGAAATACACCAGACAGGATAGAATGGTAAAACCCATCGGACCAAATAACTTACCGGCGAGAATAGCCGCGATGCTTTCTGCAGTTTTCAATTGCTCAAATCCAATCACTTTTACATAGGCATAATTGATGGATAGGTATAAAATGATGATGATGGTAAGACCAGTCATGATTGCCCTCGGAATTACTTTATTGGGTTCCTTCGTCTCACCGCCAAAGTTGATGGCTTGCTGGTAACCGCCGAAAGTAAAGGAGATGGCAATCAGGCAAATGCCGAGTGCCTTTCCATAATCCATCCAATCTGGTGCAACACCGGTAGTTGTGCTAAACTCCGGTAAGCTGGAGCTGATGTTTGATGCCCCAGGTCCGGTAAAAATAGCGCAGATTAAAATCAATACCATGCCTATCTTTACCATTGACAATACATTTTGCGTTTTCGCACTTACTTTTAAGCCAAATAAATTGAGCAGGTAAAAAAGGAAAATCGTAATTCCCGCGATCACAATTCTGTAGAATTCAGTCTGAAGTTCGATAGGAAGGAGGATTTTACTCAGGTATTCTGCACCAATTAAAGAGACTCCTGCAACGGATGCCGCATTGGAAACCACAATGATACAGTTGATGGCAAAAGCAATGGAAGGGTGGTAAAAAGCAGAAAAAATCTTATAATAACCACCAGTAACCGGAAACCTGGAGCCGATCTCTGCATAAGTCAGCGCGCCACACAGTGCAACCAGTCCGCCAATAATCCATGCAGAGAAAAACAACTCTGGAATCTGCGCTCCTGCTGCCACATTTACCGGCGTCCGAAAGATGCCCATTCCGATCACCAAACTGACCACAATCATAGATAAGTCGAAGAGGGAGAGCTGTTTCTTCTCAGGCATAAGGTCTCTGTTTTATAATTTGAATATACAGGAAAATGTGTATTTGTTGAAACTTTGTGGTTGATTCCCCGGCATATTAGCTTAAATTTGTAATTCTACTCAATTACATCATGGCTGAACCGAATTATAACGAAGATAGTATACGCTCCCTCGATTGGAAGGAGCACATCAGATTGCGTCCCGGTATGTATATCGGTAAACTTGGAGATGGTTCTGCGCAGGACGATGGGATTTATGTATTGCTGAAGGAGATTGTCGATAACTCAATTGATGAGTTTGTGATGGGAGCCGGACGCACCATAGAAATTACCGTTTCTGATCAGAAAGTAAACGTCCGTGATTATGGTCGTGGAATTCCATTAGGTAAAGTAATCGACTGTGTATCTAAAATTAATACCGGGGGTAAATACGACAGCAATGCCTTCCAAAAATCCGTAGGATTGAATGGAGTAGGTACCAAGGCTGTAAATGCGTTGTCTAATGCTTTTTCTGTACAATCGTATCGTGATGGTAAGACTAAAAAAGTAGAGTTTTCAAAAGGAGAGGTTCTGATTGATAATCCAATCATTGATACGACACAACGCAATGGTACAGCCATCACCTTCTATCCTGATGAAACGATTTTCAGAAACTATCATTACATCCCGGATTTTGTGGAAAGTATGATCTGGAATTACGTGTTCCTGAATGCCGGATTAACCATCAATTTCAACGGACAAAAATATTTATCTGAACGCGGTCTTTACGACCTATTACATAAACACGCCGGAGCAGAGACCATCCGTTATCCGATCATTCACCTGAAAGGAAATGATATTGAGATCGCCATGACTCACGGACAACAATATGGAGAAGATTACCATTCTTTTGTAAACGGTCAGCATACTACTCAGGGTGGAACGCACCAGGCCGCTTTCCGTGAGGCAGTAGTGAAAACCGTAAGAGAGTTTTATAAAAAAGAATACGATGCTGCAGATATCCGGGCTTCCATTATTGCAGCCATCTCGGTCAGGGTACAGGAACCTGTATTTGAATCGCAGACCAAAACAAAGCTGGGTTCCCAAAATATGGGGCCAGACGGACCTTCGGTGAGGACTTTTATCAATGATTTCGTAAAGAAAGAATTGGACGATTATCTGCACAAACATACCGATGTGGCAGATGCTTTATTGAAAAGAATTTTACAGTCGGAAAGAGAACGTAAAGACATTGCCGGAATTAAAAAGCTGGCCAACGATAGGGCAAAAAAAGCATCCCTGCACAATAAGAAGTTAAGAGATTGTAAGGTGCATTTTAATAGCAGCCATGAAAAAAGATACGAAACCACTCTTTTCATTACAGAGGGGGATTCGGCTTCAGGATCCATCACCAAATCCAGAGATGTGGATTGCCAGGCGGTATTCAGTTTAAAAGGAAAACCTTTAAACTGCTATGAGCTGACCAAGAAAGTAGTGTATGAAAACGAAGAGTTTAACCTGCTGCAACATGCTCTGAACATTGAAGATGGTCTTGATGGCTTACATTACAATAATATTGTCATCGCCACAGATGCAGACGTAGATGGAATGCACATCAGACTACTGATGATGACTTTCTTCCTGCAGTTTTTCCCTGATCTGGTTCGCTCCGGACACGTCTATATCCTGCAAACACCATTATTCCGTGTTCGTAATAAAAAAGAAACCATTTATTGCTATAGCGATGAGGAGCGTAAAGCAGCTATTGCAAAACTGGGCAATAAACCAGAAATTACAAGGTTTAAAGGTTTAGGAGAAATCTCTCCAGATGAGTTTGGTTTGTTTATTGGAAAAGACATCAGGTTAGATCCTGTGATTCTGAAAGACCAGACGATCAAAAGCTTGTTGGAGTACTATATGGGAAAAAATACGCCGGACAGACAAAAACATATCATTAAAAATCTGCGAATTGAAAAAGATACGCTAGATGAATTGGTTTCTCCAAATCAGGATGCAGCGACAGCAGCGGTAAGCCATGATATCGTATCAGATGAAGAAATGATCGCCGAATCCGCTTAAATAATTACAGCTTAAAGCTGAGTCATAAAACGCAAGAGTTATGATCAAAAAACGGGAGTAGATAACCATCTATTCCCGTTTTTTATATTCCTGATTAGGGCTGTTTTAAATGAACCGTATCCTCAGGATGTTGTGGAGGTAAGGCTTTCACCTCTTTTTCTACGACTACCACTTTAGTATGAACGGCGTATTTACTGGGTTTAATCCCTTCACTATATTTTTCCGCATAAGCCTGTGTAAATTCCGCGCCAAAATAAAGGATAATTGCCGTATAGTAAATCCATAACAGAATCACAATGATGGATCCTGCAGCACCAAATGCTGAGGCTGGATTACCTATTTCGATATAAATGCCAATTGCATATTTACCAATACCAAATAGCAATGCGGTAAACAAGGCGCCAATAATAGCAGGCTTCCATTTAAGCTCTACATCAGGTAATACCTTAAATATAATGGTAAAAATGCTGGTCACTACAGCCAATGTTACCGCATTGGTAATGACTAACATCATCAATTCCGAAACCTCTTCTATACTGATGTAGGCGGCAATCTTATGTCCGAGGCCTACAACCACACTATTGACCACCAGGGAGACCAGCATTAAAAATCCTAAAGAAGCAATCAATGAAAAAGAAAGCAGCCGGTTTACGATGAGTTTTTTCCATCCCTTCTTAGGAACGGCTTTCACTTTCCAGATCAAGTTGATGCTATCTTGTATTTCGATAAATACCGCAGTAGCACCGATAATTAAAGTACTGATCCCAATGATTAAACCTAAGGTGCTTTTCCCGCTGTAATTGGCATTGTTCACAAAACTTCTCAATTGATTTGCGGCCTCTTTACCTACCATGTCCCCGATTTCTGCAAAGAATTTTTCCCTTGGATTGATGTTGCTCAAATCTGTGCTATCTCCTAAAAATAAGCTGGCTGCGGAGAGCACAATGATGATGAGTGGTGTCAGGGAAAATATCGTATAATAGGCTAATGCTGCACTTAGTTTCATCACACGGTCTTCCATAAAACCTTTTCCGGCAGCAATAAACAAATGGCCGGTTGCTTTAAGAAAGTGGATGATCTTTTTGATAAACTTCATATTTTGTTTAGAAAGGATAACCAATACCCAGATTGAATGTTAAATTTTGTTTTCTCCAGGCACTGCTGCCAAAATCGATGTCTTTCATCACCCAGGCTGGTCCGCCTGGCAAATCAGGGCGCCTGATCGGAAAGGCAGCGTCCAGACGAATCACAAAGAAAGAGGCGTCAACCCTTAATCCTGCACCGGTACCAATAGCCATTTCACTTAGGAACCGGTTAAATTTAAATTGTCCTCCCGGTTTTAAGGGATCATTTTTTCTCAGCCAAATGTTTCCTGCATCAATAAAGGCCGCACCGTAAAGCATGCTTACAATTTTGAAGCGCAATTCCGTATTCAGCATGATTTTAACATCACCACCCTGATCTTTGAAAGTTAAAGAGTCAGGAATCACATATGTGCCCGGTCCCAATATCCTGGAGCCAAAAGCCCTGATGTCACTGCTTCCTCCTGCAAAAAACTGGCGCACAAAAGGAAGGGCCTTACTATTGCCATAAGCATATCCAAGACCAACGTTAAAACGGTTTGCCCAGGTAACTTTCTTATTGACCTTATAATAGTTTCTGATATCGCCTTCCAGTCTTATAAACTGTGAAAGCGCAGTGCCAAATATGGATCTCTTTCCTGCAGCATCTTTTGGTGCCAATAAACCCAGCACTGTACCTGAAGTCTCCAGGTCACCAGAGAAATAGATATTATTTCTTTTATTCTGATTCACCTGGTCATTATAGGTGAAATTATAGTTTAAGCCTACGATAAACTGATTTTCCAAACTGGTTCTTAAAGAGGGGTTCTCCCTAAAAAGCGTTGCAGAATCTACAACATTCGATTTCACATAATTGATGGAAATTGGATTAAAAATATGTTCCTTGTAAATGTTCTCCTTCCAGTCGTAACCAAATTCCGCTTTAACGGCTTTTAAGGTATAATCTACACGATCCAGAATCTGATAGGAGGCAAGTATGTTTGTTTTAGGAATAAAGGCATTGGTACTATTAAATTTAAACCAGGGGAGTAGAAAACGAGGGAATATTAATTTTGCCTGTCCCGTTAAGGAATATGAATTCCCCTGAGCCTGATTCGATCCCCTGATCTGTTTCTCAAAACCACCACTGGCACTGATTTCCAGTTTTTCCGCACCGCGGAACACATTTCTTGTGGTCTGGGTTAATTTCACTTCAGAACCCACAAAATTATTTGATTTACTGGTGCCTAAAATCTGGAAGGATAAAGAGTTTTTCTTTAATGGTGTGAGGTAGAAGTTGACATTCAGTTGGTTGTTTTTAAAGCTGTCTACCGGTAAAAAATCTGCTTTTACCACTTTAAATGTTCCAATGTTCACCATTCTGTTTAAAGATTGGTTGTGGTCTTTTCTGTTGTAAAGCTCTCCTTTATTAAAGAATACCAACCTGTCAAACACACCCAGTTTAAAGGTGTTTTTAGGGTCTTTAATGATGAAATCTTTGTAAAGTATCGGTTTACTCGCGCGAATAGAGGAGTCGTTCCTTAGCGAGAAATTCGGATAAATGGTAATGTCATTTATGGTGTAGGGTTTCAGTGCTGCATTTGGGGTGATCTCCTTTATTTTTACAAAAATGTTGACCTTATTGTGCCCGATAGTGCTGTCTACCTGCAGAATCAGGTAATCCGGATTGAAATAGAAGTAACCAGTTTGCTTCAGGTCGTTATCAATTCTTTCCCGTTCCGCTTTGAAGGTGTCAAAATCATAAAAATCACCAACTTTAAGGAGAGAATTCCCAGAATTACGACTGATTACAGCAGTGATGCCTGCGCTGTCTTTTGGAAAGTTGACCTGATTGATGGTATAGCGATCTCCGGTTTCAGCGGTATAAATTGCTTTGGCTTTTCTATTTTTAACCACTGTATCCCCGGTTACCTTTGCCTGCAAATAACCCTGAGAGATTAAATAACTGGCCAATACTGCATTGTTATAAGGAATTTTCACCTGGCTTTGCAATACCGGTGGTTCCCCAACTTTATTGCGCAACCAATGGCGGATGCCTTTTGCTTTCTTAGGCTCTCCGGCAAGGTTATAAATGTATAATTTGATCCTTAGCCCTAAGAATGAAGCATTGGGGCGTGGCCTGGTTTTATCTTCTAAAATTCCCTTTATATCGCTCTCCTCTTCAATCTTCCCTGTTGAATCCGGATTAATTTTTACGCTTGCACCAGTATATAAATTCTGTCCTGCCGGCAAATATTTAATATTGCTGCAGGCAGAAAATACCAGGCAAAGACTCATAAAAAATAAAGGTCTAATTCGTTTTCTCATTTTTGGGCTTCTGTTCTTTTTTAATCGTACGTCTATCTCTAAATTGTTTGAAAATCTCACGGAATTTATTGTAATCCACTACCAGGGCGAAACCAATACCGGTTTCTATAATCTGACCTTCAATAATTCCTTCCGTCTGATTTCTTCTATAAGCACGCAGACGGTAGCGGCCATCTTTAGATAACAGGTATTCGATATTTACGTTTCCTGCAATATTGCTGGAATTGTTGTTGTTCTGACCTGAATTTCCTTCTAATCCGAAAGAACTACCTACAGTTACTGTGAGCCTGTCGTCCAGCAATTTCTTAGACAAACCAATCTCCAGTTCCGTGCGGTTTTCCAGTTTTCCAGTAGAATAATCTTCTGAAGTATTCAATCCAAAATTAATGTCGACTCCCTTAACCAGGTCTGAAGCCATATTGTTCAGCTGTTCGGTTAATAATTTACTTACACTCTGACGGGCATAATTGGCCACCAGACCATTTCCGCTTCCTGCCAGACTTTGGAAAGGATTTTCTGCTATAAATCGTTCTAATGCCAATAATGCAAAGACCTGTTTGTTCAATTCACTCTCATTTGCATTTATGGTCTGTAATTGCGCATACACCAATCCACCAATAATTCCACGTTCATTTTCCGGTAGATCCAGTTTGAAATTAATAATTGGTTTCATAATCTCCCCTGTAATCATCAGGTATACCTGGAATGGAAACTTTTGTTTCGATTGGGCTCTGCTCAGTTCGTCGCTTACCTGGTTGGCAATCAAATCGATGGCAGGAGCATTGGCTTCATACAATGCCGTGATGTCTACATTTGCAGAGGTCGGCTCACCAGTCCATACAATACTGCTACCTTGCTGTATTTTAAATTCTCTGGATACGATACCCCCAACGGAAAGTTTGTAAGAACCATCGCTAAGTTCATATCTGCCGGTAAGACTCATCTTACCACTCGGGTCCATTGTGGCATTTAATGTACCTTCTCCCTTTACTTTCAGCTGATCTCCATTTGAAGGGTCTACCACCACCGTAAATTCTGCGTCTTTATCCATATTGAGGTCTGCGCTGAGATTGATACCCATGATCGGAGCCTTGGTCACACTATCCGTTGACAAGGCTACCTTACCATTAAATGGCGGAGCATCCGCATCTATAAACTGGACCACACCTTCCTGATCTATAATGGAAGGATCAGAACTTGGCATGGCAAAGAAAAATTTGGTGCCTTTATTCACGGTAATGTTCATATTGATCTGCGGTTGATACATATCTCCACGGATTCTAAAGAAATTGGTGCTGACAAACACTTTACCATAAATCATGTCATTATCAGCCTCCGTAGAGTTCATCAACCTGAAATTCCTGGCAGAAATGTCCAGGCCAAAACGGAAATCTGTATAATTGGTGGTGTAAATATTTCCATTTACAGTTAATGGCTGATTCAGAGAATCCAGTACCGTGAAACTGTCGAATTTGATCCCTTCTTCATTGAAACTGATGGTCTCGTCCGGTATTCTGAAATAAGAGTTGACATAAGTTGCCGTAAATGCCGCCTGGTTAAATTTCAACTCTCCAAGTATTTTTGGTGCGGTTAAAGCACCTTTTACGGAGAACTGTCCGCCGATAGTTCCCGAGCCATTTTTTATTTGCCCCATAGAAAGGCTTTCCAGTTGTTTTAAGTCTATCTTATCAATATTCAGGGTTAAGTCTAATGCGCTTTCTGGTGAAGTGTAATAGAATCCATTGGCCCTAAGCTCGTGTACGCCAGACAAGGAAATGTTCGTTTCAAAGGCATTTGCTGTATTGTTGTTTACTGCTACACGCAAGGTACCCAACTGGTCTTTCTGGTAACGCAATTGATCAATAGTCAGGTTGGCTTCAAATTTCGGGCTTCCCATCAGGTCTTTTGCATCCACAGTTCCGTTGATCACACCACCAAGAAGCGAGCTGTCCTGTTCGGCAAACTTGGTTAAGGTCTCGATTTTGAAATCTTTAAACGCTACTTTTAATGGTGCATTAGACTCATTGCTCACACTGTTTATACTTAATAATTGGTTATCCCTGCTGATGTCGAAATTCCGCGCCATAATTCCCGATTGACCAAACTGGATGTAATTATCAGGAGCCACTAGCCATTTTTGGTAATTCAACAAAAGTTTTTGAGGATCCAAACTAAATCGGAAATCTTTGTTGATCGATTGGAAGGTTCCTCCAAGCAGGTATTTGTCTTTGAGTTTACGATCTCTCAGGAATATATTTACACCTAAGTTATTGCCCACAGCATCACCACTAACTTCCGTATTGTAGAGATTAATCGAAGGACTTTGCAGACTTTTTACTGTCAGCTTATAATTGATTTTCTGATCTGTATTGTCGATGCTTAATTTGGTGCTGTCTACATTATAATCCCCATAAACCACTTTAGGAATCCAGGCTTTCATCGTTAGACTGTCTTTCTTCGTGTCTAATAATCCGTAGATATAAGAAGGAGAGAAAGTAGTTAATGAAGGTACAAAGTCCTGTAGGAATTTAGGATTGTAAACTTTGGCAAAGAAACGAATCCGCTGATCAGGAATCTGTTTAACCTCCCCAAACTGATAGTATTTGTTGAGCTGATTGGTTACTGCAGCAGCCAAATTCGACAATTGATATTTTCCATCGATGCGGGCAGACATGAGTTCCGATTTTAAGGTCAGCAAGCTTTTCTCTGCAGAAGTTTCCGCATGGACCTGAATTGTGTCTACGTTAATTCTCTTGCCTTCTTTAACTACTTGCAAACCTTTTACAAAGACATCACCATTCAGATAATCCAGATCTGCGGTACTTAAATCAGCATCAATGGTACCGGCAACTTTAAATTCTGTCGGACTAAAATTCAAGGCTTTAAGGTCAACCTGTGTCAGGTCCATTTTTGCTTTTACTGCTGGATATTTACCTGCAATGTTTACTGCGGCACTGAGATTGAAATTCAAATTGCTGTCCGCCATATTGCTTTTCAAATTCAGCTTTTGCTGTGCATATGTTCCATTGATATTCAGGTTTTTGTAAGTATACTTATTATAAGCCGCTGCCAGGATTTGTCCGTTGATCTTTAGGTTGGCAGTTTTTGGATCCAGACCTGTTCCATTTACAGTGGCTTTGGCAGTAACCCTACCTAGCTGTGCCTGTTGTTTCAAGAGTTTGCCAACATTGAAATTATTCAGGCTGATATTGGCGGTATATTGCTCTTTTCCTTTCGGACCTTTCATATTGGCCAGTAATTTGGCCGATCCCATGTCGGTATTGATGTTGAAGCCGGTGTTGAAATTAGTTAGGGAGCCGGTAAACTTACCATTGGCCTGTATCCTGTTTGGCAATTCTATGTTTGTAGGTAAGGTGTTTTTAGGAATCACTACCAATAAATCCTGTTTGGTCATGGAAAATTGCCTGATGTTCAGGTCAGCATAGAGCTTGTTCATGTCTGGCAATCCTTTGATTTTACCATTGATGTCTATTACCGTACTTTTTAAGCCAGTAGCCTGAAAACGAGGGATATTCAGGTTATTGAGGTAGCCATTTACATTTCCGTTGATCTTCAGTTTTTCATTTCTATAAGCGGCAGGAACAGCATCAGAAAAATAACCGGCATCCTTCAAACCTATCGTTGAATTTCTGACCACCATATTGATTTTTACCCTTTCCGGATGTTTCGTCAGGTCATCCATGGAAGTATAGGTCAGGGCAGTCGCGTTCTCAATCGACGTATGAGGTGTTTTTAAAATGAAGTTTTTAACATAAATGGCTTTGTCGCTATACAAAACATCTCCCTGTAATCTCGACAATTGGAAGCCGCTTTTTTCTTTCATGAAGCCTTTTTTTACCACTACTTTGATGCCATCAGGGCCATAACCAATACCTTCTGCAATCAAATCCAGATCAGAGATTTTCAGGTGATTAAAATCCATGCCCTTGACTGGCTTTTCGCTCAGGTTATCAAACTGTATGTTGTTTTTTGAAAGGTTTAATTTGTTGAGCAGTAAAGAAATTGCCGGAGAAGCAGCAGGATCAGTGCTGTTGCTGCCATCTTTAGCCGCTCCTGATTTTACACTGCTTGTTGTTTTTCCCGATGAACCTGGTGTAGCTGTTTTTTCATTTGCCGGTTTAAAGGCAAAAAGCACATCAGAATTATTTAAGCTGGCCTGTTCTAACTGGTAACTGCTTTTACTAAGGTCAGCCATCAATTTACTCATCGAGAATTCCTTGAGGTTCAGATTTGCCTTCATCTGTGATGCAGCGGCCAGGTAATTCAGCGTAGAATTATTGATTTTTCCTTCCGCAACCTTGTATTTGTTATTGGTCAGGTCGGCCATCAATTGTGTCAGAACCACTTCATTCAGATTCAGATCCGCATTCATTTGTGAAATCTGGTCTTCAAAATTGATTTTTACATGGTTAAAAGCAAAGTCCTGTATCTCCACCAAAGGCAATTTACCAGATGCGGTTTTTGAGGTGTCAATACTTTGTTCGAGCTGTGCTTTTAATTGAGTAAGTGGTTTACGCTGCGCATATTTTAAGTCGGTATTTTTTAAGGAAAGCGATTTGATCAGGTATTTTTGCTGATCCATATCAAAGTCTTTAATATCGGTCTTAAATTCACCAAGATGTAATTTCACTTCGTTTCCTGCCACATCATCACGATACACAATCCCAATGTCCTCTAAACTGATTTTGCTCACAGAAAATTTAAGGGTAGAAGTGGTATCTTTTTTTACCTGATCCTCCGGTTTCTTTTGATCAGACATAAAGGCATCCACTACAAAAGAAAAGTTGAAAGTAGTGTCTGGGTTGATCCTGGTGACATTGGCACGGATTTTTTCTAAAGCAATGTTATTAATCTCTACTTTATTGTTCATTATTTTGAACAGATTGATATCTACTGCCAGTTTTTGTGCATATAATAAGGTATCACCTTTTCTGTCTTCCATGTAGAATTTGTTCAGGACAATGTCTTTAGGAAGGGCAATATGTATGCTTTCCAGGCTAACCTCAGTTTTTGTTTTATTTTTTAAGTAACTGATCGCCTGATTTTTTACGAAATTTTGTACTGCCGGAATATTTAGAGAAAGCGCAAGCAGAACCACGAGCATGATGATGCTGGCGATAATCCATAAAACGACTTTAAAACTTTTACGTATATATTTATTCAATTGACTTAAATTGAGATTTTGTGTGATTATCGGTTAACTAAAACCATGCCACCGGACAGGTTTTAGCTAGTTGTCCCTATAAGTACAATCAATATAATAAAATTGTTTATGACCTCCGGTAAAAATTGATTTTAAGAGCAGCGTTGAAATGTGTATGTTTAGCGGATGGAGGAAAGAAATTTCGCAATCAGTTACCAGTCTTTTAATGGACTCGAAGAGCTGAATGAGCAGGATAGGGCACTATGTCTACAGGCAGAGGAAGCGTTAAAAACGTCTTATTCCCCTTATTCCGGATTCAAAGTGGGAACAGCTGTAAAACTAAAAAACGGAAATCTGGTCTTGGGCAGTAACCAGGAAAATGTAGCCTACCCATCTGGATTATGCGCCGAAAGGGTAGCGTTATTTAAGATCGGTTCGGAAGATCCGGATGCCCTGATAGAAAGTATGGCAATTACCGCAAAAACTGATAACTTTGTCATCGAAAAACCCGTGACTTGTTGTGGTTCCTGCTTGCAGGTGATGGCTGAGTTTGAACAAAAACAAAAACAGGAAATTGAAGTCCTGTTCTATTGTATCAACGGGGAAATTTTAAAAGTCAAAGGGATAAAAAATCTGTTGCCTTTCGTATTTGTGGAATCGCGATTGTCAGTATAATTCCTTTTGCTACCCGGGATATCCCGTTTTAAAAAGCATGCGAATCTCTTGCTCATAAAGCTGGTTCTTAACAGGAACTGTTGGGAAGTCCTTGCTTAAAATTTCGTTTTCAACCCTTATATTTACAGCATCCAATCCATTTTTGATGAGCGACGAAATAGAAAAAAACATCAACGAAGAAAGCAAACATACCGTAATTCCTATCAACGGACTTTATGAAAACTGGTTCCTTGATTATGCTTCTTATGTGATCCTGGATCGGGCTGTACCACACATTAACGACGGTTTGAAACCAGTTCAGCGACGTATCTTGCACTCGCTGAAAGAGATGGACGACGGACGTTTCAATAAAGCAGCAAACGTGATCGGGAATACCATGAAGTATCACCCGCATGGGGATGCCTCAATTGGTGATGCCATGGTGCAAATCGGACAAAAAGATCTGCTGATCGATTGTCAGGGTAACTGGGGTGATCCAATTACCGGAGATAGCGCTGCTGCACCACGTTATATTGAAGCACGTCTTTCTAAATTTGCCAATGAAGTGGTCTTTAATGGAGATACTACGGTATGGCAGTTGAGTTATGATGGCCGTAACAATGAACCCGTTACTTTACCCGTTAAGTTTCCTTTGCTATTGGCACAAGGGGCAGAAGGTATTGCCGTTGGTTTGGCTACCAAAGTCATGCCCCACAATTTTATAGAATTGCTGGAAGCTTCTATTGAAGTATTAAAAGGTCATCGCCCAAATATATTACCCGACTTCTTTACTGGTGGTATGGCAGATTTTTCTGCATACAACGAAGGTATGCGTGGTGGTAAAATCAGGGTACGTGCTAAAATCACGGAAAAAGACAAGAAAACTTTGGTCATTTCGGAGATCCCTTTCAGTACAACTACCGGTTCTGTGATCGATAGCATCCTTTCTGCAAATGATAAAGGAAAGATCAAGATTAAGAAGATTGAAGACAATACCGCTGCGCATGTAGAGATTGTAGTGCAACTGGCGCCTGGAATTTCACCGGATGTAACCATTGATGCATTATATGCCTTTACTTCCTGCGAGGTTTCGATCTCACCAAACACCTGTATCATCAAGGGGGATAAGCCACATTTTCTAAGTGTTAATGATATTCTGATTGAGAATACAAATAACACGAAGGCTTTACTCAAACAGGAATTAGAAATTAAATTAAACGAACTTCAGGAGAAGATTTTCTTTAGCTCCTTGCTAAAAATCTTTATTCAGGAGGGAATGTATAAACACCCGGAATACGAGAACTCCAGTAATTTTGATGCGGTAGTAGAGGTATTGAACAGATTGTTTGAACCCTTTATGCCACAGTTATACAGAGCGATTTTACCGGAGGATTTTAAAAAGCTGATTGATAAACCAATGAGCAGCATTACGCGCTTCGATGTGAAGAAAGCGGATGATCAGATGAAAGCATTGGCAGACGAAATTAAAGTGGTGAAAAACCATTTGCGTCATCTAACAGACTATGCCATTGCCTGGTTCCAGCGATTACTGGATAAATACAGTAAAGGCAGGGAAAGAAAGACAGAAATCCGTTTATTTGATCGCGTAGAAGCTTCAAAGGTGGCTTTGGCCAATGTGAAGTTATACCTGAACAGAGATGAAGGTTTCATTGGTACTGGTTTACGTAAAGATGAGTTCATCGCCGATTGTTCGGATATTGATGAAGTGATCGTATTCAGGGAAGATGGAAAATGTATCATCACTAAGGTGGCTGATAAAACATTTGTAGGTAAAGGAATTTTGCATGCACAGGTGTTTAAAAAAGGCGATGAACGGACGATCTACAACATGATCTATAAAGATGGGGCAAGTGGAATTTCCTATGTGAAACGTTTCGCTGTTGTCGGCATTACCCGTGATAAAGAATATGACCTGACTAAGGGAAGTAAAGGTTCTAAAGTACTTTACTTCACTGCTAATCCTAATGGGGAAGCAGAAATTGTAACGGTCATGCTCAGACCACATACCAAATTAAAGAAATTACAATTCGACCTGGATTTCGCAGAAATTGCGATTAAAGGGCGTGGATCACAAGGAAACATTGTTTCTAAATATCCTATCAAAAAGATTTTACTGAAGAGTAAAGGGGTTTCTACATTGGCCGGATTGAAAATCTGGTATGATGAATTGTTGAGACGATTGAATGTAGATGGCAGAGGTAAATACCTTGGCGAATTTGATGGAGATGATAAAATCCTACAGGTACATAAAGATGGCTGGTACGAACTGAGTACTTTTGATCTAACCAATCACTTTGATGCAGATCTGATCCTGATCCAGAAATTCGATCCTGAAAAACCATTCGCAGTAGTTCAATATGAAGGGAAAGCGAAGAATCATTTTGTGAAACGCTTTGTGTTCGAAGCGATCGGTGTAGGAAAGAAGTTAAGCCTGATTTCTGAAGAAAATGGTTCTAAATTCCTTTACCTGACCAGTAACCCGGAAGCTACGCTGAAGGTGGATGTGCTGAAAGGTAAAACACAAACTCCGGAGACATTGGAAATTCTGCTTGCTGAATTTATAGATGTGAAAGGTATCCGTGCAAATGGAAACCGCCTGACACAGCATGATGTTCAGCATATCGAAATCTTTAATCATGAAGAGGATGAGCTGGAAGAAGTAGGAAAGGCAGATCAAAACCCTGAAGAAGAGTCGGCTGATGAAACTGAGGATTCCACATCTGATCATACGGATACTGAGGATGGCCCATCTGTAAATGAAGAAGCTGAGGAAGAATCAGAAATGACTACAAAGCCCGCTTCTGTGGAGAAACTGTTGGTAAAAGAGGATATCGACCCTTCGGATGTGGATAACTCTGTGGATAAGCTTGTGGAGAATGAAAAAAAGCAGGTCCTTAAAAAGCCGTTTAATACACCTAAGAAAGAGGTAGTTGAGGTGTCTTCTGAGGATGTGGAAAAACCAATAGAGGTGGAGGAAACACCAGAAATCGCAGAAGAGAGCAGTCCTGTAGTAGAAAAAGCAAAGCCTAAAAAAGCATGGAATGCAACGAAAGCTACGAAGGAAGAAAAACCTGCCAAGAAGATTCCTTTAGAGATTACGAATCCAGATGAGCTGGATATCGACAACAAAGGTCAGCTGGACTTATTCTAAGTCGGATCACTATAAAACACAAAGCCCTCAGAATCCTGGAATTCTGAGGGCTTTTTATTGCAATGAAAAATAACTGAAACTTAATTTTGTCTGGCTTTTTTCATCGGATTTCCGCCAATAGAGCTGCCTCTTGGCGCTTGCTGATACTTGAACAGCTCAAACCTTGAAGGCTGTACTTTCCTTGGCCAGGAGTTGTTGTTTTCATCTATATCGGCCGTTTCGCGGTATGGGTCTAACTGAACTCCGATCACTTCTTTGTCTTTGGCAAAAACTTTGGTCACCTGGTTTTCATTCTTTCTCCATACATAAGCAGGGATACGGTCTATTTCTTTAGTACCATCTTTAAAAGTCCATTCAATGATGATGGGCATCACCAATCCACCTTCATTGGAAAACTCCAGTTCATAAAAGTTCTTTTTGCTTTCATAAAGTTTTTTCTCCTCATCGGAAAGTGAACTGTAGTATTTTTGGAATTGCTCATCGCCTGTTTTAGTCAAAGCGAAACGCTCAAATTTGTTATAGAAATCCAATAAACTGGTGTCTTGTTCCACGGCAAATTTTATTCCTTCTTTTCTATTGCGCCCTCTACTGATGTTATCATTGTCTTTATCAAATGATTTTTGATTTTCCTGGTTCTCTATCTTTTGATTTTTACTATCCATTCGGTAATAACGAACATCATTTAAAGCAATATCAACCGGATCTGTGCCGAAAAACCATCCCCTCCAGAACCAATCCAGATCTACTGCGGAAGCATCTTCCATCGTGCGGAACAAATCAGCAGGTGTAGGGTGTTTAAAAGCCCATCTTTTTGCATATTCTTTAAAGGCATAATCAAACAAGGCTCTGCCCATTACCGTCTCCCTAAGGATATTTAAAGCTGTTGCAGGTTTTGCATAGGCATTTGGACCAAAGTTGATGATATTTTCAGAATTGGTCATGATCGGCTCTAACTGATCTTTAGGCATCTTCATGTAGTCCACAATCTTGTGTGCCGGACCACGTTGGGAAGGATAATTGTTATCCCATTCCTGTTCTGCCAGATATTGACAGAAAGTATTCAACCCTTCATCCATCCATGACCATTGTCGCTCGTCAGAATTCACAATCATCGGGAAGAAGTTATGGCCAACTTCATGGATGATCACACCGATCATTCCATATTTTGTGGATTCGGTATAAGTACCATCTTTGTCTGCACGACCATGGTTAAAACAGATCATTGGATATTCCATTCCATTTGCCGCTTCTACAGAAATGGCTACCGGGTAGGGATAGGGAATGGTATGTTTCGAATAGACTTTTAGTGTATGGTCAATTACTTTAGTCGAATATCTGCTGTAAATCGGATAAGCTTCCGGACCGTAGTACGACATCGACATGATTTTTTTACCATTGATATGGGTGGCCATGGCATCCCAGACTAATCTACGGGAAGATACCCAGGCGAAATCTCTCACATTTTCTGCAACATAGGTCCAGGTTTTTGTACCTGTCGCTTTTTTAGTCAAAGCAGATTTTGCTTCCTGTAAGTCTACAATTTCTACAGGAGCTTTCGCAGTCTGAGCGGCATTCCATCGTTTTAAGCTGGTGCTATTGAGTACCTGTGTATAATTCTGACATTCACCAGTGGCCCCCACAACGTGGTCGGCCGGAACAGTCATGTTTACTTTATAATTTCCAAATACCAATGCAAATTCACCTCTTCCTTCGAACTGTTTGTTTTGCCAACCCTGGTAATCAGAATAAACCGCCATTCTTGGGAACCATTGAGTGATGGTAAACAGATAATTGTCGTCCTCCGGAAAATATTCATACCCGCCTCTGCCATGAACAGTCATCCTGTTGGAAATATTGTAGGTCCAGGAGATGTTCAGTTTGTATTTTCCTTTAGGTTGCAGCACTGCAGGAAGATCTATCCTCATCATGGTATTGTTGATGGTATAGGGAAGCGCATTTCCTTTTTCATCAGTTACCTTAATGATTTTTACGCCCAGGTCGTTCGGACTATTGATGATGCCAGCCAATGTTTCATAATCCATTTTGTCAGACATCTTACTGGTTTCTGTCAGCTTGTTGTCGCTCGTGGACTTATGTTCGTTCTCATCCAGCTGCACCCATAAATAACTGAGCGGATCAGGAGAATTGTTATAATAGGTAATCGCCTCTGATCCTCGCAACTGAAGTTTGTTTTCATCAAGCGTTGCATTGATCTCATAATCTGCACGTTGTTGCCAGTAGGCCGGACCTGGTGCTCCCGAAGCAGAACGATAAGCGTTAGGATCGGAGATGATGGTTCCTAACTGTTCAAATTTATTCCCGTGGTTGGATCCCGGATTGTTCAGATATTGTGCTGAGCCATGGAAACTGATAAAGCATAAAGCAAGTAGCAGTAGATTTCTTTTCATTTGATATGATCTGTTGGTCGTCGTTTAAATAAGCCGGTTTCTTTTAAAATACAGCAGAAAACCGCTCTGCAGCCATGATAAAGGATATCCCAAATATAGCAGATGAAACAAAGAAATTCCAGTCCCAGCGCTTAATTTTAAAAACACCAGTCAGGATTGCAGAAAGGATAAGAATGCCAATCACGATGATCACCTGTCCAACTTCTAATCCAAGGTTAAAAGCCAGTAGTTCGGGAACGATATTGCTGCTTTTACCCAATAGACTCCTCAGGTAATTGGAGAATCCTAAGCCATGAATCAATCCAAAGAACAAAGCCAGGAAGTATTTTAAATTTGTGCCTCCTTTTTTAGGTCTTTTGTTTAGAATATTACCTGCTGCGGTGATCAGAATGGTTACCGGAATTAAAAATTCTATCAGTGGGCTGTGAATATTGATGAGTTTAAAAACACTTAAAGCGAGGGTAATGCTGTGGCCTACAGTGAAAGCGGTCACTAAAATCAGGACTTTCTTCCAGTCGCTGAGACCGTAAGTGACGCAAAGTACTACTACAAAAAGGATGTGGTCATATCCTTGCCAGTCTAAAATATGTTGCCAGCCTAACTGGAAATAAAGCCAAAAATCTTGCATTGTTAATTGAATTCTTAATTTTGAATTAATTATACAAACATTTTTCTAATTACGAGTCATTCCGGACACCTATGTTACATATTCTACTGATTTATCTGCTTCCTGTTTTTCATCCCTTTTACGTTAGTGTAACAGAGATTACGCAGGATCCCAAGTCGAAAACAGTTCAAATTAGTGTGCGTGTTTTCTTTGATGACTTTGAAAAATCATTGGATCACCAGTATAAGGAAAAAGTCAATATCCTTAAACCTGTGGATCGCAAAAAGCTGGATTTGCTGATTGGGGATTACATCAAAAAGCATTTGCAGTTAAAGATCAATCAGCAAGCTGTAGTTTATAAGTATCTGGGGTATGAAATAGAGGAAGATGCGGCCTGGTGTTATTTCGAAACGCAGCCATTGCCACCTATCAAAACCATCGAAATTAAAAATGATGTGCTATTTGCGGAGCATGAATCACAATCGAATATGATCCATGTAACCCTGAATGGTAAAAGGAAAAGCACTAAGCTGGACAATCCTAAAAGTATTGCAAATCTGGTGTTTTAATTGCCTTTCTGTTTTTGGCTAATTTTTTGAGTTCAATTAATGAGTTGTTGCTTCCAGGATTAATTATAGGTTAAGCGATAACTTTCGCCCTACACTTACCTTTGGTGTTTTTGTTACCCGCTTGCTATCGTTTTGCCCGGGTAATAGTTCAGCAAAACAATATTAAAAGAAGGGCAAAACAGCAGCAAAACAGGGAGCGGTTTTTTCCGGTTTTAGCTCCATGAATTCCACTGGAATTGAAGGCCTTTTACTTGTTTTTTGAAAGGATGGATGCGATTATTTTGAGGTTTCTTCTGATTTTTCTGGAAACTGATCTGGGAAATAATATTTCTTTATGGTATCATAAATCACTGGGGAGCGCGCATAAAAAAAGAGGTCTATAAAACAGACCTCTTTTTATGCTATGATTACAGCAAATCGATTATTGATATTGGATATAAATCGGTGCTGGTTTTAGTTTTAACAATTCTTCCGGAGTCATTAATCTGTTTGGTGCTTTCTTCAAATCATTTTTATAGAACAATTTAAATCCTGTAAATTGAACTGGCTCAGGGAAAATAAAGTGACGGTAAGTTCCTTTCTTAAGTTCTGGTTCACCCCATCCATCCATGTGCATTACCACCTGAACTTCCGGACGAAGCTTAATGTTTTGAGAGTTGGTAACCATTTTACGGGTGAAACGGTGTACAACAAATACTTTAGGGGGAAGGTTATTTGCTCTAACCAGTTTAGCCAGGTAATCTGAACAGTAATTGATATCAGCAGCATCATAAGTACCAATCTTCTTTCCTGGTTTGCTGCCATCTTTCATAGAGAATTCCGGATCAATACCTAAATGTACATGTGACATCTTCAGGTATTTTTCTAATCTTGGCAATTCTTTTTGGATGGTGCTTAAGCCTACCTGTATATCCAGGAATACGATTGCATTTTGCATTTTAGCAATTTTCAACACAGAGTCGATTTGTTTATCGCCCATACGGTTGATGTACATCCCATCTTTTCCTGGTGTACCGCTGGCTACAGAGGCAATATAATGCACACCTGGTTGAACAGGTGTACTTGGGTCTGCTTTTTCCCAGTGTTTTACTTCCTGATTTAAGCGGCTCCACATTTCTTTTGGTGCATATTCTCCTAAAGCACCCATTTTCTTAGAGTGAAGGTTTCCATAATAAACTACGATACGTTTAAAGGGAAGGATGGCACCGGCAAGAGGGTAAGGACCTTTTTTAACCGGCCAGGTACCGGTAGTATCGCCATTGGCCAATTTAAGCATCAGGGCATCGTATTTTGCAGTATCTACTGGTTCACGCACACTGCCTACTTCCGGTTCCGGGGTAGCAATGGTATCACCGCTTGCAGTTACTGTTTTCGTCTTATCGTTTGTTTTTTTTGCGTCAGAAGTACAGCTGATGAATACACCTAATGATGCCATTCCAATCAAAACTCTCCCTGCTAATTGAGGTATTTTCATATAAAGGTAATTGTTTTTTAAAGATAAATATTGTTACAAGTATAACAACTTTAAAGTAATAAAAAAGCAGTTTAATGTGGTAAAGGGCTATTGTTTTATCGACCTGTTAGAATTATTCTAAATAATATTTGGAATAATTCTAAATAAGTCCTTATACTTGCAGCACTATTTGAAATGATTCTAAATAATTACAAAATGAGACAATTACTGTTACTACCTCTTTTACTTTTCGTTTCCGTGATTACGGCTAATGCACAGGGAAAGGGTGGCATCATCTCAGGAACGGTCAATACAGCAGATGGCAAACCTGCAGCAAATGTGTTGATCTTTGTCAAAGGGCAAAAAAGTATTGCTTACAGTACAGATAAAGGTGACTTTAAAATCTTTGCTCCGGAAGGACCACAAATTCTGATTTTCCAATCTGTAACTAAAAAACAGGTAGAAAATCCGGTTAACGTTTTGGCCAATCAGGACCAGAAGATTGCTGCCATTAGGTTAAAAGAAAACGCCTACGAATTAAATGAGGTAGTCATTACCGGACAATACGAACCTCAATCTTTAAGAAATTCTGTTTACAATGTACGAACCATCAGTTCTGAGATGATCAGATTACGTGGGGCCACTGAATTAAAAAATATTTTAAATACTGAATTGGGAATTCGTTTCTCTACAGATCGACCTACCGGGATTACCAGTCCTGAGTTGATGGGCGTTTCTGGTGCAGGGATCAAAATCTTGCTGGATGGAGTTCCTATGATGGATCGCGGTACCGGAAAAGAAAGCACCGGACAAATTGATGTAAATACTGTAGAACGAATTGAAATAGTAGAAGGTCCAATGTCCGTGATTTATGGTACGGATGCCATGGCGGGTGTCATCAATATCATTACCAAAAGAGGCGGTCAGGATCAATTTTCAGTAACTGCAAGGGTTCAGGAAGAGACTGCTGGAAAAGAATATGATGCTTTTAGTGGTAAAGGAACGCACAATGAGTTTCTGGGCTTCAACTGGCAGAAAAAAGGATGGAATGTTGCTGCTTCCGGAAGCCGTAATAATTTTGGCGGATGGCAGGGACAAAAGACTGGCCGGGAGCAGGAATGGTTACCTAAAGACCAATGGTTGACTTCGGCAACTGCAGGATATAAGACCGGAAAATTTGATGTTTGGTATCGTTTCAATGGTGCTGACGAAAGTTTGAAATTATTAGGACCAATCAGCAATTCACCAAGAGTCTCAGATAAAGAATACATTTCCAAGCGTTGGTTTCACCAATTGCAGGGATCAGTATATGTGAACGATAAGCTCAGCATTGATGCCGCTGCGGCTTACACGGATTATAGTCGCCGGACCCTGTCTACGGATCTGGAACTGGCTACAGGAAAAGAAACTTTGTCGACAGAGTTGGGAGCGCAAGATCTGGATGAACTGGGAACGGTTTTCTTCAGAAGTACTGTTCAGTATAAAGTATTACCTCAGCTAACTTTACAACCAGGAATTGAATACAACAGGAACTCTGGTCTGGGGGGAAGAATTAGTGGCTCACCAGTGATCAATGATTACTCCTTTTTCCTTTCAACACAATGGCAACTAAATGAGGCGATCCAATTGAAACCAGGTTTCAGGTTAACTAAAAACTCGGTATACTCCGCACCCCCGATTATTCCTTCACTTCATACAAAAATCAGGTTGAATAAAGACCTCGACCTTCGTTTATCTTATGCCAGAGGTTTTAGAGCGCCGATGCTTAGAGAGCTTTATTTTTATTACAAAGATACCAATCACGACATTGCCGGTAACCTCGACCTGAAAGCGGAGTATTCCAACAGTTTCCATGGTTCATTGGCATGGGCTTTAAACAGCAGTCCTGAGCTGCGCTTCAATACCATTCTGAGTGGATTTTTCAACGACTACAAGAACAAGATAGATTTAGGATTGGTGGCCGGTACAACGAATGTAAACACCTACCTCAATATTGCAAAAAATAAAACCACCGGCGCAGAGTGGAACAATACTTTATACTGGAAAGGCTTGCAGGCCAGTTTAGGCTTTGCATATATCGGACAATACAATATGTATGCTGAGGATAAAGATTTAGGAGATACGCCAAAATTTGTATGGACACCAGAGTTGAATTCCAATATTTCCTACCTGGTTCCAAAAATCAATACCAATGTGAGTCTGTTCTACAAATTTACAGGGGAAAAATCAGCTTATGTATTATCTAGTGGTACGCAGGGTAGTACGGCCAGATTAAGTAAAGTGGCGGCTTATCATATGGCCGACCTGACTTTAAATAAAACTGTCAATAAATACCTAAGCATCAATGCCGGTGTAAGAAACCTGTTAGATGTTACCAGAGTACGCATTACAGGGGAAGAAGCCGGTGCGCATACCAATGATGGCAACAGTCCAATGGGCTATGGACGTTCCTATTTCCTGGGTTTAACCATGAACTGGGCGAAGAAGTAATCAATTATAAAATCAAAATATTATGAAAAAAGTTTTCCATTTCCTTTTTATGATCTCCATGATGGCAACGGCAGTCTCCTGCAAAAAGTCGGACCCGCCTTTGCCAGACAATACGATCAATTTTGAAGCCGCAAAGCAAGGGCTTGAAGCAGCTTCAACAGAAGCGATCATGAAAATTAATTTATCAAGAGCAGCAGATGTTGCCGTAGCGGTCACCGTAAATCTTCAGGGAAGTGGTTTGACTTACGGAACAGAATATACAACTGAACCTGTTGCAACAGCAAATGTGCTTAGCCTGAGCATTCCTGCAGGTTCAACAAGCGTTTCATTTAAAGTGAAAAAGGTAGCCAATGCTGTGATCAATGGTACGGAAAAGATCGCTTTTAACATCAGCGCTGCAGGAAGCCCTATTGTAATGGGAACGACGGTTAGCTCTGAATTGAGTTTCTCTTCGATTACTTCAACAGGCTCTCAATTGACACTAAAAGGAATTTTTGCTGCTGAGGCTGGAAGTAGTGCATTGAATAGTGTTTTCGTGGATTTAAGCAGCAACACTACAGTTAACGTAAAAAGAGATAGCTGGGTACTTGGTTTCTCTTCTGGAGCTGACTTCAGGGTAAGACTAAACAATACCAATGGAACTTCAGCAATTAAACTTGCTGCCAAAACAGATTTGAATGCAGTAACTGCAGCTGATGTAGTACTGGACGATCTGGCGATTGCTTTAGGTGTTTCGGAATCTGCAACTGACCATCCTTTTGTAAATATCGACAACGTTTATGGTGATGTGACTAAAGATGTGATTGCAAGTGTTTCAGCTACTGATGCGGACAATAAAGTATTTATTGTAAACCCTGCTGGTGGTAGCCATTCTTCAGTATTGTCCTTAGACAATCTGTTGAAAATTCGTGTATTGAGAAAAGGAGCTGGTTATACTTTACAGTATGCAAAACTGAAGGAAACTACTTTTAAAACCATTGATCTTGTTAAAGATGCAGCAAATAACTATGTGTTTGTAGACTTTACCGATGGCGCTAAAGTTGTCAATGTGGAGCCAGCAAAAGCGAAATGGGATCTGGTATGGACCTGGTCTATCTATTATGGAGCAGCAGGAGCAACCACTTATCCATATGGTTTCTCTGATATAGTTTTCTTAAACAATGTAGGTGGTGTTCAGGCGGCACAAGTAGCTACAACTACCGTTTCATTTGCCAACTATAATGAGAGCAATATTGCTGGAACTACTTTTAAAGCAGATCGCAATGTAATTGGTTCAGACTGGCGTTCTACCAGTCCGGCAACAGGAGTTAAATCTGACCGTTTCTATGTGATTAAAGACGGTTCAGGAAATGTATATAAACTGAGATTCATCTCAATGGGTGCTGGTGATGGCGGTAAACGCGGTGAGCCGGTGATTGAGTATGTACTCGTTAAGAAGGGCTAAAATTTGGTTAGTTTAGGTTGTAGGAAGCTTCCGGTGGATGCCGGAAGCTCATCCTTTTTATCCTCCTTCAAATTTTAAAGAGAAAAACATGAAATACAAACTAATTATTTTGTTCTGCGGGGTGTTGGCTTTAAGTGCCTGTAATTCTACCGCAGACAAAAATGCAAAGGATCAACAGCTGGACAGTGTCAAAATTGTTTCCCTCAATGGAACCATTTCTGAGATTGTGGCCGGCCTTGGTCTGGAGAAAAATATTGTAGGGACAGATATCACCAGTAATTATCCGGAAAGCCTGAAAAGCAAGCCTAAAATAGGACATAACCGGAGGATTAATGCAGAAGGTGTGTTATCCCTACAACCAAATATCGTAGTAGGCTTGGCGAAAGAAATGAGCCCTCAGCTGGCTACGCAATTTAAAGCGGCAGGTATCCGATTGATTCTTTTCGATCAGGAGTTTTCTGCAGAAGGGACTAAAAAACTGATTCATGCGGTGGCAGATAGTCTTCAGTATACTGCTAAAGCAGATTCTTTATCCAAGGCCTTCGAAACTCAATTGGCAGAGGCGCAGGCGCATGTCAGCAATGATAAAAAACCTAAAGTTTTGTTCATTTATGCACGTGGTACAGGAACGATGATGGTTGGCGGTACAGGTACACCAGTTGAAAAGGTGATTCAAATGGCAGGTGGTACCAATGCCATCACTGAATTTGAAGAGTACAAACCACTGACTTCTGAAGCATTGGTGAAAGCAAATCCAGATGTCTTGTTGTTGTTTGACGATGGATTGGAAAGTCTGGGTGGCGTAGCTGGTTTATTAACCGTGCAAGGTGTTGCCCAAACGAATGCTGGAAAAAATAAGAAAGTAGTGACTATGCCTGGAGAATTGCTGACCAGCTTTGGTCCGCGGTTAGGACAGGCAGTAACCACCTTAGCAGAAAAGATAAAGTGATCAGAAAAACAGGATTTATTCTTTTGAGTTTAACCATCGTTTTAATTTTAACGATGGTTATTTCGTCTTGTGTAGGAGCCGTACCGATTAGCTTTTCGGAACTGATGTCTATCATTGCCTATCATACCGGATTGTCCGGTCAACAGCATTTTCAATCCCAACAGGCAGCTGTATTTTTAAATCTTCGCTTGCCAAGGGTAGTGTTGGGCGTATTGATTGGTGCCGCATTGGGAATTTCCGGAGCAGGCATTCAGGGACTTTTTAGAAACCCATTGGCAGAACCTGGATTGATTGGTATTTCTTCTGGTGCTACTTTGTTTGCCGTGGTGATGATTGTACTGGAAACAAAAATATTTAAACAATTAACCGGATTGCTTGGCTTTTATGCCTTGTCGGTTGCTGCATTTATTGGTGCTGCATTAACCACGATGTTGGTTTATCGCATTGCGATGAGAAACGGAAAAACCATCATTACCACTTTATTGTTAGGTGGGATAGCGATCAATGCCCTGGCTGGTGCATTTACAGGTCTTTTAACTTATATGGCGACCGACGATCAGCTTCGTAACATTACTTTCTGGAGTCTGGGAAGTTTAGGAGGGGCAAGCTGGCCAACGGTATGGGCACTATTGCCTTTTGTATTGATTCCGGTGATGGGTTTACCTTTTCTGTCTAAATCGCTAAATGCACTGGCATTGGGTGAAGCGCAGGCGATGCACATGGGCGTAAATGTAAAAGTGGTCAAATTGCTGGTGATTGGTTTGGCTACGATGGCAGTTGGTGCTTCAGTCGCAGTGGCAGGAATCATTGCCTTTATCGGGTTGATCATTCCACATATTTTAAGGATGATGTTTACTGCGGATCATCGTCTGGTTATTCCGGGTTCGGCATTGCTGGGTGCAGCTTTGTTGACGCTGGCAGATTTAATTGCAAGAACAGTTGTGGCACCTGCAGAATTGCCAATAGGTATATTAACTGCGATGATTGGTGCGCCTATATTTATTTATATCATCATTTCGGAAAGAAATAAAACCAACCCATAAATGATTAAGGTAAGAGAGCTGAGTTTTAAGGTAGGGGAGAAAAGGTTATTGGATAACCTAAGCTTTGACGCACATAGGGGCGAGTTACTGGCGATATTAGGGGCCAATGGTGCAGGAAAGAGCACATTGATGAAATTGCTTTGTCGCGAAATACGCCCTTCTTCCGGTACGATTACCATCAATGATAAAGCCTTAACTGCTTATCGTCTGGAAGATCTGGCAAAGACACGTGCCGTGTTATCTCAGCACAATACCTTGTCGGTTTCTTTTCAGGTGAAAGAGCTGGTGTTAATGGGACGCTATCCACATTTTAAGCAAAAACCAACCGAAGAAGATTTTAGAATTGTGGGGGAGGCAATGGAAGAAACCGGGATTACTCACCTGGCTTCCAGAGATTACAATACGCTGTCCGGGGGGGAGCAGCAAAGGGTACAGCTGGCCAGGGTGATCGCACAAATTTACGATAGCCCAAATGCCTGTTTGTTTCTCGATGAGCCGACTAACGGATTGGATTTACTGTACCAGCAACAGATTATGGAGCTGGCCAGGAAACTGGCAGACCGTGGTTATTGTGTGGTTTGTATATTACATGATATCAATTTTGCCTCCCGTTTTGCGGACCGCATCATGATGCTGAAGCAGGGAAAAAAGGTAGCCGAAGGCCTGCCGATAGAAGTCATCAATTGTGAAAATATACACGAAACCTTCAGTATTAAAGTGAAACTGATGGAATGTGAAGGTTATAACTGTCCGCTGGTAGTACCAGCAACAATATTAAAGTAAGAATTATGGAAAAGACATTAGATTTAAAACAGCAATGGGAAGCTTTCAAAGTAGAGCAGCCAAAACTTAGAATCAGAGATGCAGCCAGAGCGCTTGGTACTGCAGAAGCAGCATTGGTAGCTACTACAGTAGGGGATACTGCAGTCCGTTTAAAGGATGAGTTTCCTGAAATTCTTCAGGCTGTAGAAGCTTTGGGAAAAGTAATGGCTTTGACACGTAACGACAATTGTGTTCATGAGCGCAAGGGAGTATATAAGAAAGTAACTTTCCGTGGTTCAATGGGTTTGGCGGTAAATCCGGATATTGATCTGCGGTTATTCATGAGCCAGTGGGCTTTCGGCTTTGCCGTAAATGAAAACAATAGAAAAAGTCTGCAGTTCTTTGGTAAAGACGGGGAAGCGGTACATAAGGTTTACCTGACCGAGGATAGTTCGGAATCAGCTTATGAAGAATTGGTTGCCAGATATACTGCTGAAAATCAAAATACTCCGCTGGAGTTGATTGCGCAAAAACCTGCGGCTGAAGAGATTCCTGATACAGAAGTGGAAGTAGAGCGCTTCCAAAAAGCATGGTTGGCTTTAGAAGATACGCATGATTTTCATGGCCTTTTAAAAGACTATGGACTGACCAGAACTCAGGCGCTTCGTTTAGCACCTGAAGGCCATGCTTTCTCGATCACATTGGATTCTTTGAAAGCCATTTTGCATAAAGCATCAGAAACTGATTTGCAGGTTATGGTATTTACCGGCAGTGCGGGATGTATTCAAATCCATACTGGTCTAGTGAAGAAATTAGTAGAAACAGGTCCATGGTTCAATGTACTTGATCCGGATTTCAATATGCATTTAAGAATGGATGCGATTGCTTCGATCTGGTTGGTGAAGAAACCAACAAAAGATGGTATTGTAACCAGTATTGAGGTATTTGATGATAAAGGCGAGATTATCGTTCAGTTTTTTGGAAAACGTAAACCAGGTATTCCAGAAGATGAAAACTGGAGGTTCATCGCCAATGAATTGGCTGTAGTCAGCTAAAGAACTATCCCGCGGCTCCTTAGGTTGCTTGGGTTTAGGTGTGTTTTGAAGCGTCGGATTAGGCCCCGACGCTTTGTTTTTTTGTAGCTGTGTGTTGCTTATTTACCGAAATGGTTAAACTTTCCGAAAACACCCAATGGCAATTTAACACCAGAGGTAGCCTGTAAGAACAATTCTCCGGTCTCCAGGTTCTGAACCTGAGGGAATGAAGTTTTGATCAGGTTTTCTACAATGACAGAAGAAAATCCTAAAGAGTAAGTGTTTAAGATTAAGAAGTGTTCTTCTTCATCCAATAATTGCACTACATCCTGCATCATTTCCTGAATATGGTCTTCCAGCTTCCATTTTTCCCCATTTGGCCCATGACCAAATGCTGGTGGATCTAAAATGATACCATTGTATTTTTTACCGCGTTTCAGTTCTCTTTTTACAAACTTCAAGGCATCTTCCACTACCCAACGTACGTCTTTAAGGTTGGAAAGCTCCTGGTTTTCGTTGGCCCAGTTCACTACCTGTTTAATAGAATCTACGTGAGTGGTATCTGCACCTGCCGCTTTTGCGATCAATGATGCTGCACCGGTATAGGCAAAAAGGTTGAGTACTTTTGGTACTGGTGTTTTAAATTTTTTAACGCAGGAAGAGATATAATCCCAGTTTACTGCCTGCTCAGGAAATACACCTACATGTTTGAAAGAAGTTAAACCTAAACGCAGGTTAATGCTTACTTCCTCATTTTTGTAGTTCACATTCCAGCGGTCCGGCAAGTGCGCAGAGGTTTTCATCCATTCGCCGGTAGTTGCCGATCGACCTTTAAATCTGATGTGGGCTAATTTTTTCCATTCCTGCTCAGACATCATCTTTTTCCATACAGCCTGAGGTTCAGGTCTGCATAAAATCAGGTTTCCAAAGCGTTCTAATTTTTCAAAATCACCACAATCAATCAACTCGTAATCTTTCCAGTGTGTGGGTGTTAACAGGCTTATCATAAAAATATGGGTATTAAAATTTGTCTTTTGCAGCTTTCATGAAACGGCTGGCAAAAACAAAATCATTTAGTTCTTGAATGTCAGTATGGGCGATCTCTTTGTTGGATCCTTCCCAGAATTTTTTTCCTTCATGTAAGAATAGGATATAATCTCCAATTCCCATTACGGAATTCATATCGTGTGTCACTACGATGGTGGTGGTATTGTATTCTTCAGTAAGTTCTTTAATCAGCTCATCGATCACGATGGATGTTTTAGGATCCAGACCGGAGTTGGGTTCATCTACGAACAGGTATTTAGGATTCATGGCAATGGCACGCGCAATACCTACACGTTTTTTCATTCCTCCGGAAAGTTCCGCAGGGAATAAGGCATTTTTACCGGTAAGGTTTACTCTTTCGAGGCAGAAGTTGACGCGATCCAGTTTTTCTTTTCGTTGCTGGTCGGTGAACATATTCAAAGGAAACATAATGTTTTCTTCTACAGTCATGGAGTCGAAAAGTGCTGAACCCTGGAAAAGCATGCCGATTTCTTTTCTGATCTCAATCTTTTCCTCAAAGTTCATGCTGGTGAACTCACGTCCATCATATTCTACACTTCCTTTTTCAGGATGGTGCAGGCCAATCATACACTTTAATAAGGTGGTTTTTCCAGAACCGGAACCTCCGATGATCAGGTTGGTTACTCCAGGTTTAAAGACGCCTGAAATCCCTTTTAAAACTTCATTGCTACCGAATGATTTATATATGTCTTTGATTTCGATCATAGTAATAACTGGGTTACGATGTAATCACATGCCAGAATGGTAATACAGCTGACCACTACTGCTCTGGTACTTGCCTGAGCCACTTCCAATGCGCCTCCTTTTACGTAGAATCCTTCATAAGCCGGAACTGAAGTAATGATGAAACCGAATACAAAAGCTTTAACAAGGGCTACTGTGATGGTGTAAGGATTGAAGTCGGTGGTAATCCCCTGAACATATTCAGCTGCTGAAACCGCTCCTGATAATGTTCCTCCGATAAATCCACCGCCAATACTCAATACCATAGAAATGATCACCAGTAGCGGAACCATAGTGATTCCTGCAAGAATTTTTGGTAAGATCAGGTATCCTGGAGAGTTGATGCCCATAATTTCCAGCGCGTCGATCTGCTCGCTCACACGCATCGTTCCTATCTCTGAAGAAATGGCTGAGCCGATTTTTCCAGCCAGTACAATTGCAGTAATTGTTGGACTTAATTCCAGAATACTGGAGTCTCTGTTTACAGAGCCAATAATGGTTTTAGGGATGAAATCACTCACCAGCTGAAAGGCAATTTGTAAGGTCATTACCGCTCCAATAAAGGTGGAAATGATGGAAATCAGACCGAGTGAACCTACGCCGATGAAGTCCATTTGCTTGAAAATGGCCTTCATATATATGCTCATTTTCTCAGGCTTTCTGAATACGGCCTTTAATAAGAGTATGTATCTGCCAAAATTGGTGAAATTCATTTAATGAAAAATTAGCTATGGTAATAATGCAATATTACTACAAAGAAACAACAAAAATTGTTGGGTCATTGCTTTATTTATTAAATAAATATTTCGTTTACTGCTCGTTTAGTGCTGGTTTTAGTATGGATATGCGTGTATACTATAGGGCATTTTATGTAATATTGCTGACAAATTTATAGGAGATGAATGCTGTAATTACAGGAGCCACCAAGGGAATTGGGAAGGCTATTGCCATTAAGCTGGCTGAAAAGGGGTATAATATTGCTGTTTGCGCAAGAAATGCAGTTGAACTTGAGGCTTTTAAAGCAGAGCTAAGTGCCAGCGGTGTTTTCGTTTTTACCTATGCCGCCGATTTGGGGCAAAAAGAAGAAGTGCTTGCTTTTTGTGAGGCGGTAAACGATGTTTTTTCCAGTATCGATGTTTTAGTGAACAATGCAGGGGTGTTTTTGCCAGGTTCCATGTTTGATGAAACAGACGATGTGTTTGAGAAACAGTTGGATTTGAACCTTCTGGCACCTTATTATCTTTCTAAATACTTTGGTAAAATCATGCGTAATCAGCAATCAGGGCATATTTTTAACATCTGTTCTATTGCCAGTAAAGAAATCGTACCAAATGCAGGAAGTTATAGTGTAACTAAATCAGCCTTGCTTAGTCTTAATGATGTATGCCGGGAGGAGTTATCGAAATACAATGTTAAAGTAACCGCAATTTTGCCAGGTTCAACTTTAACCGCTTCATGGGAAGGGACAACAATCCCTGCAGAGCGTTTTGTACAACCAGATGATATTGCCCATACGATACATACCATTTTAAGTTTAAGTACCGGTGTGAATGTTGACGAAGTGACCTTAAAACCGTTACAGTTTTAAAGAAAAAAATAAATAAGAAAAGGAGGATATAATTATGGACAAGCGATTATTTAGAAATGAGCACGATAAAGTAATAGCAGGTGTTTCATCGGGAATTGCAGAGTATATGGAGGTGGATGTAACTATAATCAGATTATTGTTTGTGCTTTCTACGATCTTTTTGGTAGGTACAGGGGTACTGGTTTACATCGTGATGTGGATTATTGTTCCTGTAAATAATGATCCGACGGTGAGGTTCTCCAAATTCAACGACTATTTCAAAGGACAGCAAAATAACCCTTTTGCTAAACCAGGTGACTTTTCTCAGTCGCAATCACAGGCACCGCCAAAAGCAGCACCTGCTGATTCCTGGACCAGCTGGAATGCTTCCAGTAAAACTGAGGACGCATTTAAAGGAATGCCTACTATGGAGGAGTTCAGAAAACCTTTCAAATCAAACAATGAAACGGGCAGGACAGTAGGTGGTTTATTCCTGTTGGTGATCGGAATTTATTTCCTGATGAATGAATTTAACATCATTCCATTCTGGTTCAGCTTGCATAAACTCTGGCCTTTGGTATTTGTAGCAATCGGAGCGAGTTTCATTATGAAGGGCAAGAATAAAACCGCCTGGGATAAATGGAAAGAGGAGCAGGGAGCTGGTTTTGGTGGAAGTTCCTCCAATCCGGTTAATCCAGGGCCTGATGCAGCAACAACTGATAGCAGCGACACTGCAACACCTGGCGGGGATAACGCAGGAACTGAGCCACCTGCAGACGACAGGTTTACCAAACACAGTTAATTTAAAGAAATAGCTATTTACAATAAAAATCTAATCAGATGAAAACAGATAGAATAATGTGGGGTATTGTGTTGTTGTTTATCGGCGGTGTATTGCTGTTGGAGAACTTTCATATCATTGAGTTTTACTGGCGTAATGTGATTCGCTTCTGGCCGATCTTCCTGATCATTGCAGGAGTAAATATCCTGTTCAGCAGAAATAAATCCCAGGTGGGTGGAATGGTTTCTATAGGTGTCTTAGTGATTACTTTGTCTATGTTGTTTGTGAAAGGGCAACAAAGACCGGAAAATAGAAACAATTGGTTTGGAGATGAATTGTCGGCAGAAATCGACACGGATACTGATAACAACCATTTTGATGAACTGAATTTTTCTGAGCCTTACCAGGATAGCCTAAATAAAACTGTTCAATTGAATATCTCTGGTGGAGGTACTTCATTTGAGCTAAAGGGAGAAACAGATAGCTTGTTACAAGCACATGTTGAGCGAAAAGCAGGTGAGTTTAGCCTGACCAAAAGCACTACGGACAGCTCTACTGTTGTTAATTTTAAAATGAAAGGCAAGTCTGGCTGGTCGATGAATGAAGGTGGTAATGATGTAGATTTTCATTTGAATAAAAATCCGGAATGGAATATACATATGAATGTGGGAGCAGGTGAGGTAGATTTCGATTTTTCTGAATACAAATTGCGTTCTTTTAATTTTGATGGTGGTGCAGCAGCCTTAGACATTAAGCTTGGAGCGGAATTGCCTATTGCGGATGTAAATGTAAAAACAGGGATTGCAGATGTTAAAATCAATATCCCTACAGCATCAGGTTGCAGGATTAAAACTAAAACCGGACTTTCTGCTAAAGATTTCGTTGGATTTACCAAGATGAAAGATGGAACTTATGAAACGCCAAATTACAGTACTTCAACCCACAAAATTTTTATTAATTTTGATGGTGGATTGAGTAATTTCGAAGTAACGCGTTATTAAGATGAATTCGCCATCCGCTGAATAAAGATTAATATCATCAAGCATGGAAAACGGGGTTAGCCCAAAATATACCGTTGTGATCAATGGAAAGCCAACAGGACCTTACCCTTTAGAAATGTTGAAAACACTTTCTATCCTTCCGGGGACATTCATTAGGAAACCCGGAATGGATGATTATAAAGAAGCTCATGAGTTCCCTGAACTGCGTGAGCTTCTTGGTTTTACCTACCGAAAAACTGCACCTCAGTATTTTGCATCTTTTGACCAGAGATTGCTGGCCAGTGTCATTGATTATTTTATCATTACCATGGTGTATGCGGTTTTCATTCTGCTGACTTTCCTGTTTATCACCGAAAAGACGGAACGGATTGCTGCCATCGTGATGGGACTTCCATTGCTACCCCTGGCCAAATTTTTCTATAGTAGTATCGCGGAGGCAGGGATCAAACAGGCTACCCTGGGTAAATCTTTGCTCAATATCAGGGTAACGGATATGGAAGGCAACCGGATTAGTCTAATGAATTCCTACAGCAGAAATGCAGCAAAAATTTTATCTGTGCTTCCCGTTTTCTTTGGGTACCTCTATAGTTTCCTGAATAGGAAGCAGCAATGTTTTCATGACCTGATTGCAGAGACGCTTGTGATTAAGGATAGACTGATTTAACCAACATAATCTTTATCTTTGTTTCATATTTACATCGTAAGTTGATGTAAATACCTTAAACTGATGGAAGAAGTATTTGTTCAAAAAGAGTTAATTGCTGGGTATTGCAATAGTTTAACCCAATATTCTAGGTTTCTAACCCGTGAAGTGAACATCGGTGATGTTCCGATGGGCGGACTAAATCCTATCCGGATTCAGTCGATGACCACCACCGATACCATGGATACCCTTGGTACCGTTGAACAAACCATTCGTATGGTAAACTCTGGTTGCGAATATGTACGTATTACCGCACCAAGTATCAAAGAAGCCGAAAACCTGGCCAACATCAAGAAAGAACTGCGTTACCGTGGCTACAATGTACCTCTGGTGGCTGATATCCATTTTACACCCAATGCCGCAGAATCTGCGGCAAGGATTGTAGAAAAGGTGAGGGTAAATCCAGGGAATTACGCAGATAAGAAAAAGTTTGAGAACATAGAATATACGCAACAGGCTTATCAGGCCGAGCTGGATCGCATCTATAAGAAGTTCATTCCATTAGTGAAAATCTGTAAGGAGTATGGTACAGCGATGAGAATTGGAACCAATCATGGTTCTTTATCGGATCGCATCATGAGTCATTACGGGGATACCCCCAGGGGAATGGTGGAGTCTGCAATGGAGTTTATCCGCATGTGTGAAGACCAGAATTACTATAACCTGGTGATCTCGATGAAAGCGAGCAATACCCAGGTGATGGTACAGGCTTACCGTTTACTCGTGGAAACCATGGTGAAAGAGGGGATGAATTATCCGCTGCACCTTGGCGTAACTGAAGCTGGGGATGGGGAAGATGGCAGGATTAAATCGGCTGTCGGCATAGGTACCTTACTGGAAGATGGATTAGGGGATACCATCCGTGTTTCCCTGACCGAAGATCCTGAATTTGAAGCACCAGTAGCCAAAGCTATGGCATTGCGCTATGAAAAAAGAGCTTTGCAGACCAATGTTCAGTCTGATCGCGAACAAATCAGTATTAAAAATCTGCCTTACCAGCCTTATGAGTACAACCGTAGACTGACTACTCCAGTACAACATATCGGTGGACATCATCATCCGATTGTGATGTTGGATGTGTCTAAGGAGAATTTAAAAGATCCTTATTTCTTAAGCGCAGTAGGTTATAAATATAGCGCAGGATTGGATAAATACAATATGGCAGATCAGGCCTGCGACCTGGCATATCTTGGTGATGCCTTACCTTCTTTTTCTTTTCCTGGAAATTTAAAGCAGATTTATAACTACCAGACCTGGCTAAACCTACAAGATAAGAACAATTGTCACCCGCTCATGAGCTACTCGGAGTATGAAGCTGCGGTGCTAAAAGACGCACAATTAAACCTGGTACGTATTGATGCGAACGATGCGGTAGATTTATCCTTGTTAAAAGACAAAGATAATGTAGTACTGGTGTTGGAAACTACTGCCGAACATGGTATGGCTGCTCAACGCGCCTTCTTTATTCGCTTATTGAATGATAAAATCCAGCTTCCGGTGATCATCAAAAGAAACTATCCTGAGCTGAATGCAGATGACTTAATGTTGTATGCAGCAACAGATCTTGGGGCGCTATTTACTGATGGTATGGGTGATGGTACATGGATCTGTGCGGCTGACCAGGTTGGACTTGCGCTGGTAAATTCTACCAGTTTTGGCATTTTACAGGCTACCCGTACCAGAATCTCTAAAACAGAGTACATTTCCTGCCCGAGCTGTGGACGTACTTTATTTGATCTGCAGGAAACCACTCAATTGATCAGATCTCGTACCGATCACCTGAAAGGGATAAAAATCGGCATTATGGGTTGTATCGTAAATGGTCCTGGTGAAATGGCTGATGCGGATTATGGTTATGTAGGTACTGGTCCGGGAAAAATCACACTATACCGTGGAAAGGAAGTGGTAAAGAAAAATGTAAATGCAGACCGTGCCCTCGATGATTTAATCGACTTGATTAAAGAAGACGGTAAGTGGGTGTATCTGAGTTAATTGTCACTTAATTATTGCGATTCATTTTTGCTAAGCATTATATTTTTTTCTAAATTTTCATCATCTTAGGAGTACCAAAACCCAAAAGATGATGAAAAGAAACACATTATTAGCATTAACCCTGTTTATAGGGTTCTTTAGCCTGAATGCAACTGCTCAGGAAAAAAAGAAAGCAAGTCCAGCGGCAAGTGTTAAAGAAACCACCAGTTCCGGGGCAACAATTACTATTGACTATAGTCAGCCTTCCGTGAAAGGCAGAACAATAGGTGGAGAAATTGCTCCATATGGTAAAGTGTGGCGCACCGGAGCCAATGAAGCCACTGTTTTTGAGGTGAGCAAAGATGTGAAAGTAGAAGGAAAGAACCTTCCTGCCGGAAAATATGGTTTGTACACGATTCCTGGTGAAAAAGAATGGACCATTATCTTCAATAAAACCTGGAAACAATGGGGAACAAATTATGCGGAAAAGGATGATGCCTTACGTGTGACTGTAAAACCGGAAAAATCTCCTTCTTTCACAGAGCAAATGACTTTTAAGATTGCTAAATCTGGTAAAGTGACCTTATTATGGGGTGATAAAGCAGTTTCTTTCCATGTAAAATAAATGGAACCTGTGGACAGGTGCTGAATCTGTTTTCATGAATATTTATAAAAAAAAGAGATAGTTGAAGCAAAAGGCCAGCCTTGGATTCAACTATCTCTTTTTTTATTTACGGTTCAACATGTTGATCTAATTCCGCTTCAAAAATTCCAGCGTCTTATCACAGACTTCGTTTAAGTGCAGCGGTAATTCCGTACTTTGATAAGGATGACTTGCAGAAAATACATGGTTTGCTCCCTCAATTTTATGAATCTCTGCTTTTATTTGTTTTTGTGCAAGTTCCTGTGCGACGCTGAATTTCACATTCACATCTTCATCTCCATGTATGATGAGCCATGGAACGCTGATTCGTTCTGCTGCATGTAAAATGTTAAAGCTTTCTTCATTTGCTTTAAAATCCCTGAGTAAGCTGCTGTTTAATGGCATTTTTTCTTTTGTACGGGCATTTTCTACATAGATTTTCCCGGTTTCCAGCCATTCTTCTTCCTGTTCAGGCTTCCATAAACTGGAGAAGTCGGCAATGGCGGCCCAGGTGATGAGTTTGGAAATACGTGGATCCTGGGCTGCTTTAATAATGACCAGTCCGCCTCCTCTGCTATGGCCAATCAGGTAGATTTTTTGAGGATGATAAGTCTGCTCCACAAAATTGACCACTGTATTTAAATCGGCCAGTTCCATGCTGATGGTATTGCTGGCAAAAGCTTCCATGTCTGTCACATCATTTGGCTTTTCCGGAACAACTCCGCTGTGTGACAAGTTAAATTTGAGATATGGATAACCCTTTTCGGCAAAATACCGGGCTACCAATTGATGCGCTCCCCAATCTTTGAACCCTTTAAAGCCGTGTACGAAAATTATAATAGCCGAATTTGGCTGCTGATCATCATGTGTATAATCTCCAGCTATAGGCTTTCCTGATGATCCTGTTAGGGTAAATTGTTCGTTTTTAATCATGTAAGCGTGTTTTTTTGGTGTGTAACCTCTATAACAAATTTAAAGAAAAGAAGTTTCTATTGGGATGTTCTATTTGGAATCGTTTTAAATAGCTCTTAATTACTCCATAATGACAGTGAAATAGGCTTCGGTTGTTACTTTTGTTACACTAAAAAAAAACAGAATACGACATTTTGGAATATTTAAAAATCATTGCTTTTACGCATAAACATATTGACCTAAAAGCATTGGGTAAATTGGTGATATGTGAGCAGACATTAGACGACAGATTGAGAAGTATTCAATCGGAGTTGGGTGTTAAAGAAATATTCTACATCGGAACCTGCAACAGGGTGGAATTTGTGTTTACTTCTGCACATCATCTGGACAAAGACTTCATTACCCGTTTCCTTACTGTATTGGATATGGGATTGCCTGAGGAGTACATGGATAAGTTTGTAGAAAACGTTTCTGTGTATGAACAACTGGAAGCTTTTAATCATTTATTACGTACTTCCTGCTCTTTGGAGAGTCTGGTAGTAGGAGAGAAAGAAATTCTTGCGCAGATCAGGAGGGCTTATGAAGCTTGTCGCGTGGCAGGATTTACTGCGGATTACATGCGTATGATCATGAACAGGGTGGTGAAAACTGCGAAAGAGGTATACACACATACCAATATTTCGAAAAACCCGGTTTCTGTCGTATCTCTGGCTTACCGTAAATTGCGTGATCTGAAGATGTGCGCGAATTCAAGGTTGCTGATTATCGGCGCCGGTGAGACCAATAAAAACATTGCTCAGTACCTTAAAAAACATAAGTACTCCAATTTCTCGGTTTTCAACAGAACGTTGGAAAGCGCAGAGTCATTGGCCAAAGAATTGAATGGTACAGCTTATCCGCTGTCCGAACTGGAAAACTTCAACCAGGGATTTGATGCCATCATCACCTGTACAGGTGCTACTGAGCCCATCATTACAAAAGAAATCTATAGAAAACTTCTAAATGGGGAAACTGGTAAAAAGGTGATTGTCGATCTGGCAATTCCTAATGATACTGCAGCAGATGTAGTGGCCGAATTCCCAATCCATTTCATAGAAGTTGAATCTCTTAAAGAGATTGCACGCAAAAATATTCAGGAACGTTATGATGAGCTGGTGAATGCCGAGCAAATCATAGAAGAAAATATCAAGGAATTTGAATTGGTATTACGTCAGCGCAAGATAGAGATTGCAATGAGTAGTGTTCCTCAGAAAATCAAGGAAATTAAGCATACTGCTATCAATGGTGTCTTTGCCGATGAGATCAGCGGTCTTGATGAGAATTCAAGATTGGTATTGGAAAAAGTGATGAATTACATGGAAAAAAAATGTATCAGCATTCCAATGGTCATGGCAAAGGAGATATTGGTAAAGAATAGCTAAATTTGCGCAAAAATTAGCATTAACGTGAAAAGACTTATTATTGGTACGCGAGGTAGCGACCTGGCTTTATGGCAAGCCAATTTTATTAAAGATAGACTTGCAGAAATTGGTGCCGAGGCCGAACTAAAGATCATCAAAACTCAGGGAGACAAGATTTTAAACCTTAGGCTGGATAAGCTGGAAGGTAAAGGTTTTTTCACCAAAGAGCTGGAAGAGGAACTTTTAGGTGGTACCATTGATTTAGCCGTACACTCCCATAAAGATTTACCAACTACACACCCTGCAGGATTAACCATTGCGGCGGTAACAGAGCGTGAGGATCCCTCAGAGCTGTTATTGATCCTGAAAGATTGTGTAGACATCAAACAAAAGCTTTCCCTGAAAACGGGAGCAATGGTGGGTACTTCGTCCAACAGACGTAAAGCACAAATGCTTTCTCTACGTTCTGACCTGAACATTGAAGATTTACGAGGTAATGTGCCTACGAGAATTCAAAAGTTAAGGGATGAGGATTATGATGCGATTTTACTGGCTAAAGCTGGTGTGAATCGTTTAAACATAGACCTTTCAGAATTTCACGTGGAAGTTGTAGATACCACAGAATTAGTTCCGGCGCCTGCACAAGGGGCTTTAGCCATTCAGATCAGAGAAAATGATTTAGAACTGGCGGAATTATTGAAACAATTGAACCATCAGGAAACGATCGATGCCATTGGCGTGGAACGTAAAGTCCTGAACCTTTTTGAAGGTGGTTGTCACATGCCTTTAGGTTGCTATTGCAAGAAAGAAGATGGAATGTATGAAATCTGGACTTCCAAAGCGGAGACAGATGAACATTTCCCTGATCGTTTCTTCTGCAGAGAGGAAAGCCTGGAAGGGCTGGCTGAAAAGATTGTGGCTAAATTTAATCCGGAAAGAAAATTACCTGCAAAGGTGTTTATCTCTAGAGAAATTGGCGAGCATAGTTATTTTAGAAAAGCATTAGAAAAGCATAAGATAGAAATTGAAGGCAGATCATTGATCCGTACTTTCCCAATCGTAACGGTATTGGATCCTTTCTACCTGAAACACATCAACTGGATTTTCTTTACCAGTCGCAATAGCGTAGAGTATTTCTTCGCGTTGAAACCTTATTTGTCTAAACATGTGAAGTTTGCAGTAGCAGGTCGCGGTTCAGAAGATTCCCTAAGAAAAGCGGGTCATCTGGCAGACTTTGTTGGTGAAGGTGGAGACATTGAAGAGGTTGCTGAAGATTTCGCGAAATTGGCAGCAGGACAAACTGTACTCTTCCCAAGAGCGCAGGATTCATTACAGACCATACAAAAAGCATTGACACCAGATACAAAAGTGGTAGATCTGCCAATTTATGAAACGGTGATCGAAGAGGATGTAGACCAGACTTATGCTAATGTACTGATCTTCACCAGTCCTTCTAATGTAGACGCTTATTTTGTAGAAAATTTATTAGAACCGGGACAGCAGGTAATTGCGATCGGAAACTCCACAGGAAAGAAATTTGATGAGATGGGCGTAGCCTATACTCAGCCTTATTCTCCTGATGAGGTTGGATTGGCAGAAGCTGTATTCGGATTAGATATCAAATCATAAAGTAAAATTAATATGGTGCACCGTCCGCGTAGATTGAGAAAGAATCCTTTAGTGAGGGAAATGGTAGCTGAAACGAGGTTATCTAAAGACATGTTCATTTTTCCGTATTTTGTAGTACCAGGAAAAAATGTAGTACATCCTTTAGGCGCAATGCCCGGCATCAGCCATTTTTCTGAAGATACTTTATTGAAGGATGTGGAGAAAGGGTTGAAATTAGGTGTGAACAAAATCATGCTGTTTGGTGTTGGAGATGAGAAATCTGAAGATGCCGCATCCGCATATCATGATCATTCCCTGGTGCCTTCGGCAGTTCGCCTGTTAAAGAAAAACTTTGGAGAAGATTTGTACGTAGTTACCGATGTTTGCGTTTGTTCTTATACCACTCATGGACACTGTGGGATTATGAAGGACGATTACGTTCAGAATGACCCGACAGTAGAGGTAATTGCAAAAATGGGATTGGCACATGCGGAAGCAGGTGCAGATATGCTGGCTCCCTCAGATATGATGGATGGCAGGATTTCCGCAATGAGACATTTATTGGATGGACAAGGTTTTGTAAACACGGCTATTATGTCGCACGCTACAAAATTTGCTTCTGCTTATTACGGACCTTTCCGTGAAGCGGCAGATTGTGCGCCTAGCAAGGGCGACAGAAAAGCTTATCAGATGGACTTTAGAAATGGTAACGAAGCATTAAGAGAGGCTTTATTGGATGAAAGTGAAGGTGCAGATGTACTGATGGTGAAGCCTGCCCTGGCTTACCTGGATGTGATGCATAACCTGAAACAACATACAGATGTGCCAATCGCTTGTTACAATGTATCGGGTGAATATTCGATGGTAAAGGCTGCTGCGGAAAAAGGCTGGATTGATGAGCAGAAAGTAGTGATGGAAACCATGCATGCCTTTGCGCGCGCAGGTGCAAGTATCATTACTACGTATCACATCAGGGATATGGTTGAAAAGAATTGGTTGTAAGTAAAAAAAATATGTTAGAATCTTTAAAAAAAATGTTTTCAGGAAATGAAGGCGAGTTGCCGGTAAACACTGGTAGTAAACCTGATATTTCGAGAGAAAAGTCGGCAGAACTGTATGAAAAAGCAAAAAACTATTTCCCAGGAGGGGTAAACTCTCCGGTGAGAGCTTTCAAATCAGTTTATGGCACTCCTTTGTTCATTCAAAAAGGAGATGGCTGTTTTGTATGGGATGCCGATGGTAATCAATTTATAGATTTTTGCGGAAGCTGGGGCCCATTAATTTTGGGTCATAACAACGCTAAGGTTAGGGAAAAAGTGACGGAAGTGATGCAGAATGGAATGAGCTTTGGCGCACCCACTGCATTGGAAAACGAGCTTGCTGAACTGATCATTAAAAACAACAAATTCGTAGAGAAAATCCGTTTCACCAGCTCAGGAACTGAAGCGGTGATGTCGGCGATTAGATTGGCCCGCGGTTATACCGGGAAAGATAAAATCATCAAATTTGAAGGATGCTACCATGGCCACACCGATTCTCTATTGGTAAAAGCAGGTTCTGGCCTGGTTACTTTTGGAGAAACTTCTTCTGCAGGTGTACCAAAATCTTTCGCTCAGGAAACTATTGTTATCCCATTGAACGACAGAGAAGCACTGAAGTCGGCTTTCGCACAGTTTAAAGATGAAGTTGCTGCAGTAATTATTGAAGGTATTCCAGCAAATAACGGTTTGTTAATGCAGGATGCTGAATACATCAAATTCCTGGAAGAAACCTGTAAAGAGCAAAAGGCCTTATTGATCTTTGATGAGGTGATTACCGGATTCAGAATCGGTTTTGAAGGTGCTGCTGCTTATTATGGCGTTAAACCAGATATCGTTACTTATGGTAAAATCATCGGTGGTGGATTGCCAGTAGGGATGTACGGTGCTTCAGCTGAGATTATGGGTCATATTTCTCCTGATGGAGGTGTATACCAGGCTGGTACTTTATCAGGAAATCCGGTAGCTATGGCCGCCGGGATTGCCCAGTTAACTGAATTATTACGTTCAGGTTTTTACAAAGAGTTAAACAATAAAGCCACAGAATTTGCAGAAAGCATTCAGCGTTTTGCAACCGCCAGAAATTACAAACTGAAAGTATTTCATGTAGGTTCTATCTTCTGGATGGCTTTTACAGATAAAGATAAAATTCAGGCTGCTGAGGACATTGATCCGGCAAGTATGGATAAATTCAAACTGATGCACAGAGAGTTGTTGAACAGAGGCATTTACTTAGGTCCTTCAGGATATGAAGTAGGTTTCGTTTCTGCAGCACATACTAAAATTGAGCTGGAGAAAGCAAAAAGAGCTATCTTCGATAGTCTTGATGTGGTTTTCAGAAACAAATAAATATATTAGATCGTAAAACAAGCTGCTTTGAAGAAGTCAATCATCATCTTTTATTTCTTATTACTGTACTCTTTGGTACAGTTGATCTCCTGGGGAGCGTTGGTGGTAAGATTGGAGCCTGCCAGAATGGCCATGGTAATGGGAGAGGGATCTGTATTCCTTTTTCTACTGTGTGTAGGTGCCTATTTTTTACACCAGTCGATTAAAAAAGAAGACCGGTTGAGGGAACAACAGCAGAATTTCTTACTTTCTGTAACGCATGAGCTAAAATCGCCATTGGCAGCCATTAAATTGTCTGTCCAAACGATCATTAAACGTGACCTGGATAAAGCCAGACAAACTTCCTTACTGAACAATTCCCTAAAGGACATTGAGCGTTTGGATGACCTGGTAGAAAACATGTTGCTGGCTACTAAAATTGAAAATGGTTCGCTTTCTTTTCCAAAAGAAGAATTTGACTTTTCAGAGTTGGTAAGCAAGGTCACAGACCGCCTTCAAATCCATTCATGTGGTTGTGAGCAGGTGATTACTGTAGCAATAACTCCTGGTATAAAGGTAGTTGGAGATCAATTTTCTTTGTCCTCTGTGGTGACGAATCTGATTGAAAATGCTGTCAAATATTCAGGCCCATGTGCGGAAATAGATGTCGAATTGACAGTGAAGGATGGTCATCCATTTTTAATGGTGGCCGACAAGGGTCCAGGTATTCCAGATCAGGAAAAAATGTTGATTTTTGACAAATTTTATCGTGTCGGTAATGAGAATGTAAGAAAATCAAAAGGGACAGGATTAGGCCTGTTTATTGTTAAGGAAGTATTACAAATGCACGACGCTGATATTAGCGTTAGAGATAACGTACCGCATGGTGCTATTTTTGAAATTACATTTAGTTGATCATTATGCAACAGAAATTAAGAATATTACTGGTCGAAGATGAAGACCACTTGTTAGATGCTATAAAATTGAACCTTGAACTGGAAGGCTATAAAGTTCATGCAGTAAAAGACGGTAAGACGGCTTTAAAAGTTTTTAAAGAAGAACGTTTTAACCTGATCATTCTGGATGTAATGCTTCCTGAGATGGATGGATTCCAGGTTTGTGAAACCATCAGATTAGAAAATACCGAAGTACCTATCCTTTTCTTAACGGCTAAGAACACGAGTGAAGACCGTGTAATGGGCTTGAAAAAAGGTGCTGATGACTACCTGGTGAAACCTTTCAACCTGGAAGAGTTGATCCTGAGAGTAGGTATTTTGGTAAAACGCAGCATGAAAGCGGACGACCTGAAAGAGATCAATTCCTATAAAATTGGAGATAAAACCATCTATTTCAACTCTTTCGAATTGAAACAGGATGACGGCGTGATTGTTCCTTTAACCAAGAAAGAAACGATGTTATTGAAGTTACTGATCGAACGTAAGAATGAAGCAGTATCCCGTGAACAGATTTTGGAAACGGTATGGAATTATGATGTTTATCCTTCAACGCGTACGATTGATAACTTTATCCTTACTTTCCGTAAGTATTTCGAACCAGATCAAAAGAACCCGGTTTATTTCCATTCCATCAGAGGTGTAGGTTATAAATTCACAGATATCCATTAATGTATAATAATAAAGGCAGGTATGCCCTCATGGCACTCTTTCTGATTGCCGCGGGAGTGTGCCTTTTTTACGATCAAATTCAACTGGCTGTATTGGCCGGTTTTTTCTTTGCCTTTGTGGTTTGGAGCCATTTCAAGCACAGCTCGATTTTACTGGCTTCCAAGTATTTTAAGAACGGAGATTACGAAAGGACAGAAAAGATACTGGGAGAGGTCCCTAATCCGGATCGCTTAGCGCGAAACAGGAGGGGATATTACGAATTTATGCGCGCCAATATCGCCTTGAAAAGAGAAGAATATGAAACCGCTGAACGTCATTTTCAAATCGCCAGTCGCTTTCCATTAGGTGGGAAAAACGACAAGGCTTTTGTGATGATTCACCTGGCCAATCTCGCCCTGCGAAAAAAAGACATGGAGCGCACCAGAGCATACCTGGAGCGTGCCAAAGAACTGGCGGTAACGCCTAGGGCACAAGAGATCATAAGTAAAATTGAGCAAGAAGCAAATCGATTATAAACAAACACAATATAGATGAACACGTTATTTTTAGATGCCGCATTTTCGAAGCAAACAGAACGTCCACCGGTATGGATGATGCGCCAGGCTGGCCGTTTTATGCCTGAGTACTGGGAAATCAAAAACAAATACTCTTTCCTGGAGATGTGCAAAACGCCAGAAATTGCAGCGGATGTAACGATGTTACCTGTTGACTTACTGGGCATCGATGCTGCCATCCTTTTCTCTGATATTTTAGTAACAGGTGAAGCGATGGGCGGTGACCTGAGCTTTACGCAAGGTGTAGGACCTAAGTTCGCGAACCCGGTACGTAGCGTGCAGGATGTAGACAATTTAAATGTAGATTGTCTGGATAAGTTACAGTATGTAGCAGATGCCATTAAAGTGATTCAGCAACGTTTGAATGGAAGTATTCCATTGATCGGTTTTGCTGGTGCACCATTTACAGTGATGAGCTACCTGGTGGAAGGTGGTTCTTCTAAAGATTTCAAGTTAACGAAGCTGTTGATGCACAACCATCCTGAAATTGCTCACCGTTTATTGGCTAAAATCGCTAAAGTAACTGCAGAATACCTGAACCTTCAGATTGCTGCTGGTGTAAACGCAATTCAGATTTTTGATAGCTGGGCCCTGGCATTGTCATGGAACGATTATCAGGAATTCTCTCACCGCTATATCCAGGAAATCATTGCCAACCTGAATAGAAAAGATATCCCTGTGATCTCTTTCTGTAAAGGTAGTTCTGTATTTGCACCGATCATGGCTCAGGCTAAGCCTGATGTGATCTCGGTAGATTGGAACGCTGATTTATTAAACATTAAACAAAGTCTGCCTGCAGGTATCGCAGTTCAGGGTAACCTGGATCCGTTTATCTTATATGCAGATAAACCTGTGATTAAGAAAACAATCCTTCAGTTGTTCGAGCGCATGCGTGGCGAAAAAGGTTTTATTTTTAACCTTGGTCATGGCATCATGCCAGACATCCCATTCGATAACGTGAAATATGCAATCGAAGTAGTTAAAGAATTCAGATACTAATTATATAAACGAGGCCATCTTTAAAGCTTGCTTTTCAGATGGCCTTTTTAAAGATCAAAAAGGAAACAAAATGGAATACTATTATTACGTACTCTCTGTGCACATCATCTTCGTGGTTAGCTGGATGGCGGGGTTGTTTTATAGTGTCCGATTGTTTATCTACCATGTAGAGGCCGAAACGAGACCAGAATTGGAACGTAATATTCTTCAAAAGGAGTATGAGCGTATTGAAGCCAAGCTTTGGAATATCATCACCACTCCTGCTATGGTCCTGACTGTAGCTGCAGGTATCACGATGATTTGCCTTAGACCCAGTCTGATGACTTTTGGCTGGTTCCATGTGAAGCTGGGTTTTGTTGTACTCCTATTGATCTATCATTTCATTTGTCAGCGGATAATGAATCAATTGAAACATGGCAAATGTAAAATCAGCTCCTTTAAGCTGAGGTTATGGAATGAAGTGGCCACAATCCTGTTGGTTGCTATTGTGTTCACTGTAGTGCTTAAAAACGCAGTAAATTGGATTTATGGGCTAATAGGTCTGGCTGTTTTCTCCTGCGTGATCATGATGTGCGTAAAATGGTATAAATCCTACCGTAAAAAGCACGACTGCTAATCCCCTTTTTATTATTTTTCTTTATTTTTCCTGTTGCGTGCAACCTTTAGGCTGCGATGCTCATCTACTATATACCAAACAAACAGATGATTTTGACGCAGTATACGATAAATGAACTCATGGAAGGCTGTAAAGCCGGCAAGCGGAAGATGCAGGAAGCGCTATATAAGCAAACCGCATCTAAAATGCTGGTGGTTTGCATGCGCTATGCAAAGGACCGGATGGAAGCAGAAGATGTTTTGCAAATGGGTTTTATCAAGGTTTTTCAAAAGATTAATGAGTATAGAGGAGATGGTTCTTTTGAAGGCTGGATGAGAAGAGTCATGGTCAACACCGCAATTGAGAGTTATAGAAAAAATTTACGCAGTCTGAGTGTGGTGCCTATTGAAGATGCTTACGAGCAGGCAGGTACCGGATTTGACTTTGGCAGATTAGGGATGCAGGACCTATTGAAAGTAATTCAAAAGCTTTCTGATGGGTATAGAATGGTTTTTAACATGTACATCATAGAAGGATATTCTCACAAGGAAATTGCTGAAAAATTGGGAATTTCTGAAGGAGCAAGTAAATCGCAGTTGTCTAGAGCAAGGGCGATCTTAAGAGAAGAGATTATAAAAATGGAGGGTATAGATTATGCAAGCTATGCAGGATAAAGATTTTGATCAGTTGTTCAAAGATAAATTTGAAGAGGCAGAAATGATGCCTTCAGCGGATCTATGGGGGAATATTGAAAAGGTACTGAGCCCAACAAAGAAAAAACGGGTGTTTCCGGTTTATTGGGCGGCAGCCGCATTGGCAGTAATTGCGGTGTCTGTAGGTTTATTGACCAGGGATACTGAAAAGCTACAATTACAGGGAAAACCAGCGGTTGCTTTAGAAAAAACTCCTGCAGTTCAGGATTCAGGTGATGCTTCCGGATTAGCTCATTCTAATGAAACCTCAGTGGTTTCGGTAGCTGTGAATTCAACTGAATCTGAAGGTACGCCTTTAATTTTAGCACCTAAAATGAAGTTGAAAAACCTGGTTCAGGAAAATAATTCTCTGTCCTTGCAACGTAATGATCAGATCAGGCGTCATCAAATAAAAGCGGTTGAACCGAGTAATACTTTGAAAGAGGAAGTAAAACCAATCATTGATTTGCCAACTGAAAATGTGATCGCTAATGTGGTGATCCCTGATGTTCAACAAGGGGACAACACGATGACAGAAACAGAAGATAGAGGAGAAAGAAAGGGGATAAGAAACGTAGGGGATGTCATCAATTTTGTAGTAGATAAACTGGATAAAAGAGAAAAGAAATTTATACAATTTAAAACCGATGATGACGACAACTCTTCCTTAATCGCAGTAAACATTGGCATTTTAAAATTCAACTCAAAAAGGAACAAATAGAAACACACAGCTTAAACCAATAATATGAAGAAACTAATTTGGACAACACTTTTGGTAAGCGGGCTTGCCGGTGTTATGGCACAAAGCGCATCAGCACAACAGGATACTGAAGAGAGCGTTAAAAAGAAATCGACTTTCGGTATAGATAATGGCTTGATCTCCATTAGCATTAATGGTAAAGATAGTACTACTAAAGCAAAGGCAAATCATGGTCGTTTTATGGGAGGAATCACCCTGACACGCCTGGATATTGGTTTTTCAAGATTGATCGATAATGGTAGTTTCTCTTTATCAGATAAGAATGAGTTTCTGGATTATACAGGAGGAAAAACAAGTACAGTTTCATTTGATGTTTTACAGTTTGGCTATCGTTTTGACCCTCATTTTAAAATTTATATTGCCGGTGGTTTTGATTGGACAATGATCCGTTTGAAACAAAATATTACCCTGAAAAAGAATAGTCCAACAATGGAGTATGATCAGGAACCGATCGTATTTTCTAAAAACAGGTTGTCGAACAGCTATGTACATATTCCCCTGAATTTTGAATTGCGTACCAAAGAAAATACCCATGGTAAACGTTTCTACTTTGTATTCGGACCAGAAGTGGCCTTCCTTTTAAATGGAAAGGTAAAACAAGTGAGCAAAGAGAGAGGAAAGGAGAAGTTTAAAGATGACTATAATTTTGAGCCATTCCGTTATGGTGGTTCCCTGCGTATTGGTTATGGTGGCTTGGGTATCTTTACCAAATATTATTTCAATGATATGTTTACCACTACTGCACAAAAAGGACTAAAGAACATGGCTTTTGGAGTCACCCTGGGATTGAACTAAGCACACACACACAAATATATCTGATCCCGTAACCTTCATAGGTTACGGGATTTTTTTGTGGCAAGGCTAAATACTTTATCTTTACTGCGTGAAGGAAAAAATCATCAGCGTTAACAACATTAGTAAGCAGTACCAGCAGGAACAGGCATCGGGAATCCGCAACATTAGTTTCGACATTAATAAGGGAGACATCATTGCCATTATTGGAGAAAGTGGGAGTGGGAAATCCACCTTGCTGAAATGTCTGTATGGCTTATTGAAGTTAGATGAAGGGGAGATTTTCTATCACAATGAAAGGGTATTTGGACCCGATGAACTCCTGATCCCTGGACATAAGGAAATGAAAATGGTAACCCAGGACTTTTCCTTAAACATCTATGCAAAAGTATACGATAACATCGCTGCCATGATGGCCAATACAGATGTGCATCATAAACATCAGAAAACGATGGAAATGATGGATCATTTGCATATCGGTCACCTGAAAGATAAAAAGATCACCCAATTAAGTGGGGGAGAGCAGCAAAGAGTAGCCATTGCCAAAGCCTTGGTTACTGATACTTCTGTTTTATTGTTAGACGAACCTTTTAGTCAGGTAGATGCATTACTTAAAAACCAGCTTCGTGCAGATATCAAAAGAATCGCAGCAGAAACGGGTGTAACCGTAATCATGGTTTCTCATGATCCTGCAGATGGACTATTCCTTGCTGATGAATTGTTGATCATGAAAGATGGTCATTTGATGGAACGCGGTAAACCAGCTGATATTTACCAGCATCCAAAACACATTTATACGGCCAGAATGCTGGGAAATGCAGTGGTATTGAATGCTGAAGAAGCGCATCAGCTAGGTTTAGAAGTAACAGAAGGTCATGCGGTATTTTACCCGGAATGGGTAGAACTGAATAATTCCTGGAATAGTCGCAGATATGAAGTGAAAGATGTGTACTATAAAGGATTTTATGAAGAGTTACTGTTGGAAAGAAAAGGAGTGAAAATCAGGGCAATTCAATTGAATAGGGGAATACATAAAAAAAACGACCACGTTCAGGCGAACATTGGTCGTTTCTTGTCTTTATAAATGGCTTAAGTTTTAAACAATAAGCCGTATTTAATCTTAGTTTCTTAAGGTTGAAGTTACAATAGTTACCCTTAATCCAATTGGAACCACTGGCCTGGTTGGAATTAAATTGTTATCTCCACTGGTCTCAATATCAACTGTTATAGATCCTCTTCTGGCCGTGTAACTATAGGCCAATCCATTGTAGGTAAAAGGCATTCCTCTGTATTCTGCTACCGAATTGTCTGGATAAAGTGCAACAATCAGACCGTCGTTCAAAAATGTAGGCGCATCAAGTTCAGGGAAAGAAATGGTAGTCGTTAAGGTTTCTCCACCGTTGATTGAAACCCATGCACTTGGTGCAATTATCGTTTCAATGGTCTCATTAGGAAGTCCTGGATCAACAATAACCTCCTTCTTGCAAGAAGCCAAACCTAGCGTGGCCGTGCAAAGTAATAATAGTAATATTTTTCTCATCTGATTTGTGTGTTTGTTCTTGCGTATAGCAAATCTGTTGCCATAAAAATACAATTCTGTTTTTATTTGTACTGTAATTAAAATGTGATACAGAATTTAGTATGGTAATTTACTTATTATTCAGATGATAAGCAATTAATAATTAGCGTTTGCTAGAATGAAAAGGAAGCCCTGAAGCCAGATTTGTGATGGCATCTGCCATGCGCTGGATTCTGGTTTGAAGGATAGGAGTGTCCATGAGCCAGCTAAAACATTCTTCCTTTTTGCTCGAAGATAGTTTTTGAAAGGCTGCCCATGCAGCGGGCTCATCTTTTAAACACTCAATGAAATCTTCATTGGCAATTTCCAGTTTAGGATCGCTGTCCGGATATAAACACACCCTTACACGGTCTCCCTCCTGTTTTTTAATCTCCTTGCGGATGGCTGCTTTAACCGGAAGAAAAAGTATTCCTTTTTTCATCGGCATGAGGGTTGCGTTACTAATTTCATAACCATCAACGAATCCCTTTACCTTTTGCCATCCAAAATAAAGATGCTTTCCTTTTACGATTTCAGGGAAGCGTACATAAGTCCATCCGCCTTTCCCAGGGAAGCGTTCAAGTAATAAATCCTCTTCAATTAATGGTAATTCTTGCATAAAACCTGCTCTTACATCTGAACTGTTGATCACTGATGTAAAATTATAGATATTTTAGCAAACCCGGGTATAAAGAAAGGTATGGGGGTTGAGAATCATAAACAAAGGGAAACAACGTATACAAGAAAAGGCCCTTCAAAGATGAAAAGGCCTTTACCTGTAATTTTGGGGTTTATAAACGGATAAAAATTTATACCAGATATTCGAATAAAGTCTGATCGTTGTTCAGTTCAATGATCTCAAATTTAAACTCTTTCATCCTTTGTAATAAAGCATCGTAATCTGTTGGTTCCTGCAATTCAATACCCACCAATGCAGGGCCACTTTCACGGTTTGTTTTTTTAATAAATTCAAACCTGGTGATGTCGTCATGCGGACCTAGAACATTGTTCACAAACAATTTTAAAGCTCCTGGTCTTTGTGGGAAACGAACAATGAAGTAATGTTTCAATCCTTCAAAAAGTAATGATTTTTCTTTGATCTCCTGCATTCTTTCAATATCGTTGTTTCCACCACTCACGATACAAACAACTGTTTTACCGATGATCTGGTCTTTAATCTGCTCTAGAGAGGCAACAGCCAGAGCACCTGCAGGTTCTACCACGATGGCATCCTCATTGTAAAGCTTCAGAATAGTTGTGCAGATTTTCCCTTCAGGAATCAATAACATTTGATCCAGTAGCTCTCTGCAATACTCAAAAGTCAGGTTGCCCACTCTTTTTACAGCAGCTCCATCTACAAAACGATCGATATCACCTAATAAAACAGGTGCACCGGTATTGAGGGCATGTTTCATCGAAGGTGCACCTTCAGGCTCTACGCCAATCAATTCAATGGATGGTTTCAGGTTTCTCAAATAACTACCTACGCCTGAAGCCAGGCCACCACCACCAATTGGCATGATCACCATATCCAGTTCCGGAAGGTCTTCGAAAATCTCTACACCTACCGTACCCTGTCCTTCAATTACTTTGGTATTGTCGAAAGGAGGGACGAAAGTCATCTGATGTGCTGCAGTATAAGCCAGAGCTTCTCTCAAACAATCATCAAAAGTATCACCTACCAGGACAATCTCAATATGGTCGCCACCAAACATTTCTGTTTGTTTCACTTTTTGCTTAGGGGTAATTTCCGGCATAAAAATAACCCCTTTAATGTTCAGCTTTTTGCAAGAATGTGCCACGCCTTGTGCATGATTTCCAGCACTGGCACAAACTACTCCTTTGGCTACCTGCTCAGGATCAAGGCTGCTGATCATGTTGTAAGCACCCCTTAATTTATAAGAGCGTACCAGTTGCAAATCTTCCCTTTTCAGGTAAATATCCGCCTGGTATGTTTTAGAAAGTCCTGCATTATATTCTAAAGGGGTACGTTTTACCGTACCTTTTAATCGTTCTGCTGCCGCCAGAAAATCCAGTATCACTTCTTTTTCTACACTCATTTTTAGATAAATTTATTCATTGCATCCAGATAGGCATTGGCCGAAGCTTTTACGATATCTGTACTAAAACCATAGCCTACATAAGATTTTCCTTCATAAGAAACCTTCATGTTTACCTTGCTCACATCATCGCTGCCACCATGCATTGCCTGAATGGTGAATTCATTCAATAGGATATCTTTACCAACGATAGATTGAATGGCTTTAATCGTCGCATTCACAGGACCGTTTCCGGTAGCCATGGCTTCTTTTTCTACCCCTTCATGTTCTAGTCTGATGCTGGCCGTAGGGCTCAATGGATCACCACAAAGTACCTGCAATAAGTTTAGTTTGTATCCATTTTTTACCGCACCTTCTTCACCATCGCTCATTAAGAAAAGAATATCATCATCGCAGATGGTTTTCTTTTCATCAGCCATGATCAAGAAGCGCTCATAAACCTGATCCAGGTTTAAACGGTCGATGTCATAACCTAAACGCTCTAAGTGATGTTTTAAGGCATGGCGACCGCTACGTGCAGTTAAGATAATGTCTGCTGAGTTCAAACCTACATCTTCAGGATTGATGATCTCATAGTTCTCTCTGTGTTTCAGGAAACCATCCTGGTGAATTCCTGAGCTGTGTGCGAAGGCATTCTGACCGATGATGGCTTTGTTTGGTTGTACTAGCATGTGCATCATGCGGCTCACCATACCACTGATTTCAGTGAAATGTTTGCTGTTGATGTTTGTGGTTAAATTCAGGGCATGGTGTGTTTTCAATACCATGGCGATTTCTTCCAATGCAGTATTTCCAGCACGTTCACCAATCCCATTAATGGTACATTCTACCTGACGGGCACCGTTGATCAACCCTGCAAGACTGTTTGCAGTAGCTAAACCTAAGTCATTGTGACAATGAACAGAGATGATCGCCTGGTCGATATTTTTAACGTTTTCTTTTAGGTAAAGGATTTTTGAGCCATATTGATCCGGCAAACAGTAGCCGTTCGTATCAGGAATGTTCACTACAGTTGCCCCGGCAGCAATTACCGCTTCGATCATCTGTGCTAAATAAGCATTGTCTGCACGACCAGCATCTTCTGCGAAGAACTCAATGTCTTCTACAAATTGCTTTGCATATTTTACTGCTGCAACCGCTCTTTCCAGAATTTCTTCTCTCGTACTGTTGAATTTATATTTAATGTGCATGTCTGAAGAACCAATTCCAGTGTGGATCCTTGGTCTCTTCGCGTATTGTAATGCCGCAACAGCGGAATCAATGTCTTTTCTATTTGCACGTGTCAATGCACAAATGATTGGTTCCCTTATCGCTTTTGATAAGTCCACCACACTCTGGAAATCTCCAGGGCTTGAGATAGGGAAACCTGCTTCAATCACATCTACTCCAAGTGCTTCAAGCGCTTTTGCAATTTGAATTTTCTCTGGGCTCGACAACTGGCAACCCGGCACTTGTTCACCATCACGTAAGGTGGTGTCAAACACATAGACTCTATTAGGATCGTGTAACATAATTCTTGGTGTTTAGTTAGATTTAGTATGCTGTGAAATATATTTTAAAACCAATTGTCCCATTTCTTTTGTTCCAAGAATCTGGTCAGCTTTGGTCGTATCATCGGCAATATCGCCTGTTCTGTAGCCTTCTTTCAATACCTGATCTACGGCATCGATGATGACTTTCGCTTCTGCTAATAATCCGAAACCGATTTCCAGCATCAGAGAAACAGATAGGATAGAAGCCAGTGGGTTCGCCAGGTTTTTTCCTGTAATGTCGTGTGCAGAACCATGGATTGGCTCAAAGAAACCAGTGCTTTCTCCAACAGAAGCTGAAGCCAACATCCCCATAGAACCTGCAATTTGTGAAGCCTCATCGGTTAAGATATCACCAAATAAGTTCGCTGTCAATACCACATCAAATTGCTTTGGATCTTTGATCAATTGCATCGCAGCATTGTCAATAAACATATGACTAGTTTCTACTTCCGGGTATTGTTTTGCAACCTGTTGTACTGTTTCTCTCCATAATCTAGAACTTTCCAATACATTGGCCTTATCTACAGAACATAATTTTTTTCTACGTTTCATGGCAGCTTCGAATGCTTTATGGGCAATTCTTTCTACTTCATAACGGTGGTAAATCATCAAATCTGAAGCTGTATTTTTATCTTCAGAACGGTTTTTCTCACCGAAATAAACATCTCCTGTAAGCTCTCTGAAAAACAGAATATCTGTACCTTTTAATATATTAGGTTTGATGCTGGAAGCATTCAACAATTCATCAAACAATAAAATCGGACGTAAATTAGCATACAAGCCTAATTCCTTACGGATTTTAAGTAAACCTTGCTCCGGACGAACTTTCAAAGAAGGATCATTGTCGTATTTTGCATGGCCTACTGCACCAAAAAGAATCGCATCACTTTTCTGTGCTTTTTCTAATGTTTCATCTGGTAATGGATTTCCAGTTGCTTCAATTGCCGCATGGCCCATTAGTGCTTCATCATAGCTAAAATCATGTCCGAAACCTTTGGCAATCTCTTCTAATACGGCTTTACCCCAGGTTGTAACCTCAGGTCCGATACCATCACCAGGAATGACTAATATATTTTTTTTCATCAGTATATGTTTTTATCTGTTATGAAGTGATCATTGGCCAATTGAAAACTGTTTCGAGGCAGTATGGCGCTAACCATCACTTCATTTTTAAATACTTTGTAATAATTGTTTAACGGATTGTACTGCACCGTCTTCGAGTAATATTCTTTTCTCAATGCATTCCGGTAGTTGTGATTCAAAGTGCCCAACGTAAATTAACGTGGTGCCGTCCTTACACAATTCATCTACCAGCCTGTTGAAATGTTGTGTTTGTTGCTGATCTAAACCCTGACAAGGTTCATCCAGGATCAGTATTTCTGGTTTTTTAACGATTGTTCTGGCCAATAAGGTTAAGCGTTGTTTCCCTAAAGGCAGCTCGTTCATCAAGGTGTTTTTGTAGGCCGATAATCCGAAATATTGGATCAGTTCATCTACCTGAGCATGTTTTGTGGAACCCGGACTGCAATACAATCCTGAGCTGTCGTAAAAACCAGAGGCGATACTTTGCCAAACGGTGGCAGAAGCATCAAAGTACCAGTGTAACTCTGGTGAGATTAAGCCAATGCGCTCTTTGATCTCCCAGATGCTTTCCCCAGTTCCTCTTTTATTCCCGAATAAGTAAAAATTGTTGGCATAAGCCTGAGGATGATCTCCACTGATTAAGCTCAATAGCGTAGATTTTCCAGAACCATTATGACCTTGTAAAAGCCATTTTTCACCTGCTTTCACTTCCCAGTTGATATCTTTTAATACCTGTTTGTCTCCATATCTGATATTCACATCAATCATTTTGATGATATGATCACTGGAATCTGAACCAGGAACAACTTCCCTTTGAAGAAAAGCAGGTAAAGGCCTAATGATTTCTTCCACTTTATTCTGATTCAATTCAGGGGAAGAAATTTCTTGTAATTTACCCTCTTTTAATACTGCAAAGCGATTGATCGTTACTGGCAATTCTCTATCATTACCAATAATGATCAATTGTGTTCCGTTTTCCGATATTTCGGTTAATAAATCATTCAGATTTGCACGGGAAAGTTTATCTAATCCATTGTAAGGTTGGTCTAAGATCAACAATTGAGGTTTAGACCATAAAGCCTTGACCAATTGTAATTTCTTATGTTCTCCGCTAGATAACTGTAAAAGTGAGGAGTTTTTTAAAGCAGCAAAACCTAAAGCGGTTAACAGCTGCTCTAAAGTTTCAAATGAAAGTTGCTGGTCATTTCCAAAGCGTGTCAACTCTGCAATCACTGTGGCAGTAATTGCAGTAGCCAAGCTCTGGTAACGTTGTTGGTAATAGAAATTTGACGCCCCTTCAAGATCTTTAAATTGATACCAGTTGGTCACATAATGAACCTTTGCCGGTAATGCAGAAGATGGATCAAAATTCAATTGAATGTCGCCCTGTAGGGTAGGGACCAAACCTGCAATTGCTTTCGCTAAAGTAGTTTTTCCACTGCCGCTTTCGCCACATAATAACCAATGGTCATTGCGATTTATCGTCCAGCACAAATCCTGTAATACAGGTTTCTGCTGATACTTTAAATTAAGGTTATGGATATGGACGACGGGATTAGACATTATCTTGTTTGTTCAAATTCTTCAATTAATTGCTTTTGGTTTAAGATGAAATCGATGTCATCATAACCGTTGATTAAGCAGGATTTTTTATAGGCATTGATTTCAAAACCTTCTTTAGCACCTGTAGCAACGATTGTAACAGTTTGATTTTCTAAATCAATTTCCAGTGCTGCGTTATGGTCTTTTTCAACAGTGTCAAAGATTTCTGCCAGGAAAGCGTCTGTAACCTGGATCGGTAATAAACCGTTATTCAATGCATTTCCTTTGAAGATGTCGGCAAAGAAACTGCTGATCACCACATCGAATCCGGCATCCTGAATCGCCCATGCAGCGTGCTCACGACTACTGCCACAACCGAAGTTTTTTCCTGCAACCAGGATTCTTCCGCTATAGTCTGGGTTGTTCATTACGAAATCAGCTTTTAAAGTCTGATCACCATTGTAACGCCAGTCGCGGAACAGGTTCTCACCAAAACCTTCACGGGTTGTTGCTTTTAGAAATCTTGCCGGAATGATCTGATCGGTATCAATGTTCTCTATGTTTAAAGGCACAACTGCCGAGGTTAATTTTTCAAATTTTCTCATGATTCTTCGGATTAAGCGTGTGCGGTTTCGTCTAATAAAGTTCTTACATCGGTTACCTTACCCGTAATTGCAGCAGCAGCTGCGGTTAGCGGACTGGCTAAAAATGTACGGGAATCCGGACCTTGACGGCCTTCAAAGTTTCTGTTGGAAGTAGAAACACAATATTTTCCTGCCGGAATTTTATCCTCATTCATTCCTAAACAAGCACTGCATCCTGGTTCACGCAATTGAAAACCTGCAGCTTCGAAAATTTGATCTAATCCTTCTGCAATGGCCTGTTGTTCTACTTGTTTAGAACCAGGAACGATCCATGCAATTACATTTTCAGCTTTCTGGCGACCTTTTACAAATTGAGCTACCTCACGTAAATCTTCAATTCTGGAATTGGTGCAGCTACCGATAAATACGTAATCAATCGCTTTTCCTACCAATTCTGTATCTTCTTCGATGCCCATGTAATCCAAAGCTTTCTGGAAAGAAGCTTGTTCAGAAGCAGCCTGATCAGCTGTTGACGGAATGTGTGCATCAATGCCCATACCCATACCTGGATTTGTGCCGTAGGTAATCATTGGACTGATGTCTGCTGCGTCAAACGTTAATACGCTATCAAATTTCGCATCAGCATCGCTATATAATGTTTTCCAATAAGCAAGTGCTTTATCCCACTCTTCACCTTTCGGCGCAAATTCTCTTCCTTTGATGTAATCGTAAGTGATCTGGTCAGGGGCAATTAAACCACCTCTGGCACCCATTTCAATACTCATGTTACAGATCGTCATTCTCGCTTCCATACTCAAAGCTTCAATGGCCGAACCTGCATATTCGATAAAATAACCTGTACCACCGGCAGCAGATATTTTAGCAATAATGTATAGAATAATGTCTTTAGCAGAAACACCAGTACCCAATTCACCATTCACCTCGATCTTCATCGTTTTAGGTCGCTGTTGTAATAAACACTGTGTTGCAAATACCTGCTCCACCTGTGAAGTACCGATACCAAATGCAATGGCTCCAAATGCACCATGTGTAGAAGTATGACTATCGCCACAAACCATCGTTTTTCCTGGAAGGGTAATTCCTAACTCCGGACCGATCACGTGTACAATTCCCTGGAAAGGGTGACCTAAACCATACAGTTCAATGCCGAATTCAGCACAGTTTTTAGTCAGCATATCTACCTGAAAACGGGAAAGCTCCTCTTTAATCGGCTGTAGCTGATTTAAAGTAGGAACATTATGATCTGCCGTAGCAACAGTTTGCTGCGGACGGAATACAGGTAAACCTCTTTTGCGTAAACCATCGAATGCCTGAGGTGAAGTTACCTCATGAATCAAATGGGTATCGATATATAAAATATCAGGGAATCCAGCTTCGCTTTTTACAACATGCGCATCCCAAATCTTTTCTACTAATGTTTTTGACATCTTTTATTCTTTTTAAATGGCTGAAGCTGATAAAGCCTCAGCCGTTTTATTGGTGATTAGGCAGTTTTAATTGATTTCATTGCGGTCATCGCTTTTCTCAGCTCTGCACCAACAAGTTCCACCTGATGTGAACGAATCACTTCATTTACTGAAATCAATGCTCTGTTATCCACAGCACCGTCTTTACCTTCATTAAAGTTTTTACCTACCAATTCAGTATCTACAGTTTTCATGAATTCAGCAAGTAATGGCTTACAAGCGTAATCAAATAGGTAGCAACCATACTCAGCAGTATCAGAAATTACACGGTTCATTTCGAACAATTTCTTACGAGCAATCGTGTTAGCGATCAGTGGAGTTTCGTGCAATGACTCGTAGTAAGCCGATTCAGGTTTGATACCTGCTTCAACCATAGTTTCGAAAGCCAATTCTACACCAGCTCTAACGAAAGCAACCATTAAAGTATAGTTGTCGAAATATTCCTGTTCGCCAATTTTAACATCACCTGCAGGTGTTTTTTCAAATGCAGTTTCGCCGGTAGCAGCACGCCATGCCAATAAATTTTTATCACCATTTGCCCAATCTTCCATCATGATACGGCTAAATTCACCACTCATAATGTCATCCTGATGCTTCTGGAACAATGGACGCATAATCGTTTTCAATTCTTCAGAAATTTCAAAAGCTTTGATTTTAGCGATATTGCTCAATCTGTCCATCATCGCAGTGATACCACCTTGTTTCAAGGCTTCAGTGATCACTTCCACACCATATTGAACCAATTTAGAAGCATAACCTGGATCGATTCCTTTTTCTACCATTTTATCAAATGATAGGATTGAACCGGTTTGCAACAAACCACAAAGAATGGTTTGCTCACCCATTAAGTCAGATTTCACTTCCGCAACGAAAGATGATTTTAATACACCTGCCTTATGGCCACCAGTACCAACGCAATAAGCTTTAGCTTGTAATAAACCTTTTCCTTCCGGATCATTCTCAGGGTGTACTGCAATTAAGGTAGGTACACCAAAACCACGTACATATTCCGCTCTTACTTCACTACCAGGACATTTTGGAGCCACCATAATTACCGTAAGGTCTTTACGGATCTGCATGCCTTCTTCTACAATGTTGAAACCATGTGAGTACAATAAAGTAGCACCAGATTTCATCAATGGCATTACTGCGTTTACTACTGCAGTATGTTGTTTATCCGGAGTAAGGTTGATCACTACATCAGCTGTAGGGATTAATTCTTCATAAGTACCAACTGTAAAATTGTTTTCCGTAGCATTTTTCCAGGAATCTCTTTTACCTTCGATAGCTTCTTTACGTAAAGTATAAGAAACGTCTAAACCGCTATCTCTTAAATTTAAACCCTGGTTTAATCCTTGTGCACCGCAACCGATCACTACTAGCTTTTTGCCTTTAAGCGCATTTACGCCATCCAGAAACTCTGAACTGTCCATGAAATCGCATACACCCAGTTGGTTTAATTTTTCTCTAAGAGGTAACGTGTTGAAATAGTTTGACATCTTTTTTTTTTATTTGATTGTAAAGGTTCTTTTTAATTGTTGTTATTATTGATCACTCTTTTGATGGCTGATGCACACCCATAGTGGTAAGCATCGTGTATTGGGAAAAACTGTAATGCGTCTTTTGCGCTGTTTAAAGTCACGCCGAAGACGGTCGTATAGGAAATATAATTCACAAACACCTGATTTTCCAGATCCGCTTCCAGTTGATCAATTGTGCTGATCATGAGTTTTTTCATGTCATTGATTTCTTCCTGGTTGATGAATCTCTCTGGTTTTGTACCTCTTCTAAATTCATCCATGTACTGTGGACTGATCTTTGGAGGGATAGCAGACAGCAAATAAAAAAGTGCCTGCTGACTGGTGATGATGTGTCCAAAATTCCAGATGATGTTGTTGTTAAAACCTTCAGGAACCTGATTCAACTCTTCAACCGTAGAGTTCTCAATCAAATGAATGAAGTTCTTTCTGATTTGTCTGGCGTTATTTAAAAGCTGTTCCATATTTCCTATTGTTCATCCGTTTTACGACGGAGCTTACATGCTAAATACATTTTTCTCTGCATCCAGGAATTCGTTTTCGATCACATCCTGTCCTGGTTCTCTGCGTTCAAATTCTCTCAGTTTGCGATTAAAACCATCGCTGTTTTTGATGATTGCCACTCTTGCACTTCTTACAAATTCGATCAAACCATAAGGTTGTAAAACCTCGATCAGTTTATCCGTTTCTTCACGGTGACCAGTAGTTTCAAATACCGTGTAGTCTTTACGGATCACTACTGCTCTTGCACCGTTCTCACGAAGTAAACGCTCTACTGATACAAGTTCTGAAACGGTATCGGTAGGCACTTTGTAAAGCGCCATTTCCTGCCAGATGATGTCTTCGTTCGTATTGAAATATACTTTCAAAACTTCTACCTGTTTCTCAATCTGACGCGCAAGTTTACGTACCACATCTTCTGTTTCGTGGATCACGATATTGAAGCGGTGGATGTGCTCAATCTCCGAAGGGGAGGTGTTTAAACTCTCAATGTTGATTTTTCTTCTTGAAAATATAATGGCAATACGATTCAATAAGCCGATTTGATTCTCGGTGTATACGGTAATCGTAAATTCCTGTTTTTCGTTTGTTTCTATATCCTGGGAATTGCTCATGATCTTTAATTATTTAAGTCTGATTTCACTTACACTGCTACCTTGGGGAACCATAGGGAACACATTGTGTTCTTTGGCTACCATTACTTCCAGAAGGAAAGAACCTTTATGGTTCAACATCTCTTCTAATGAACTTACTAAGTCTTCACGCTCTGAAACTTTTTTACCGGCGATATAATAAGAATCGGCAAGTTTCACGAAATCCGGACTGGTGATGTCCACGAAAGAGTAGCGTTTCTCATGGAACAGTTGTTGCCATTGGCGAACCATTCCAAGGAATCTGTTATTTAAGATCATGATTTTTACATCAATGCCGCTTTGCATGATGGTACCCAATTCCTGTAAAGTCATTTGGAAACCTCCGTCGCCGATTACCGCAACCACGGTACGGTCTGGGGCACCAAATTTAGCACCGATAGCAGCAGGTAAGCCGAAGCCCATCGTACCTAAACCACCACTGGTCACATTACTCCTGGTATGGTTGAATTTTGCATAGCGACAAGCCACCATCTGGTGCTGACCAACGTCGGTTACAATCACTGCTTCTCCTTTAGTCAGGATGTTCAATTGATTGATGACCTCACCCATGGTTAATTCTCCTGTTCCAGGATTTAATTCTGATTGAATGACAGTTTCTAATTCAGTTTTATCGAAAGCTCTGAACTCAGCTAACCATTCTGTATGTTTTTTCTCTTCTACTAAAGCAGTTAAAAGCGGTAAAGTTTCTTTACAGTCTCCCCAAACCGGAACGTCTGCTTTCACATTTTTATCAATTTCAGCAGGGTCAATGTCTAAGTGAATCACTTTCGCTTGTTTGGCATATTTGTCTAAACGGCCGGTTACACGGTCGTCAAAACGCATTCCGATAGCGATCAGCACATCACAGGCATTGGTCTGTACATTCGGACCGTAGTTGCCATGCATTCCCAACATCCCAACGTTCAAAGGATGGTCTGTAGGAATCGCACCAGCACCTAAGATTGTCCATGCCGAAGGAATACCGCTTTTCTCTACGAAAGCTTTAAATTCCTGCTCTGCATTTCCCAGGGAAACCCCCTGGCCGAACAACACAAATGGTTTTTTTGCTGAATTGATTAAGGCTGCAGCCTGCTCGATATATTCGGTACGAACATTTGGTTTCGGACGGTAACTACGAACGTGATCGCAAGGCGTGTAGCCTTCAAAATCAAACATTTGTAGCTGGGCGTTTTTAGTGATATCGATCAATACCGGACCTGGTCGCCCGCTACGTGCAATATAAAATGCTTTCGCTAATACCGCAGGTATCTCAGTTGCATCTGTGATCTGGTAGTTCCATTTCGTTAGCGGAGTGGTAATGTTGATCACATCTGTTTCCTGGAAAGCATCTGTACCTAATAAGTGTGCGTACACCTGACCAGTGATACAAACCATTGGCGTACTGTCGATTTGTGCGTCTGCCAAACCTGTTACCAGATTTGTAGCACCCGGGCCACTGGTTGCAAATACTACACCCACTTTTCCGGAAGTACGTGCATAACCTTGTCCGGCATGTGTGCCGCCCTGTTCATGACGTACTAAAATATGTTTTAACTTGTCTTTGTAATCGTATAATGCATCATAAATAGGCATGATGGCACCACCTGGATAACCAAAAATGGTATCGGTACCTTCTGCTATTAATCCTTCCAATAAAGCCACAGAACCAGAAACATTTACTGTTTTCTTCGGCTCTGTTAAGGTGGTTGCTTCCTCTTGTGCTATGTCCATTGTTTTTCTTTTAAGTATGGGGTTTCTTAAATTGATTAGTGAGTGTAGGCATCAGTTACACAGCCTTCGCTGGCATCGCTTACTTGTTTCAGGTATTTGTAAAGCACACCTCCTTTGACGGGTGGTGGTAACTGTTTCCAAACCGCTTTACGATTTGCCATTTCTTCTTCGGTAATTTGAAGGTTTAAAGTGTTGTTTACCGCGTCAATAACAATGATGTCATTGTCGTGTACAAAAGCGATATTTCCACCGTCCCAGGCCTCAGGAGTAATGTGACCAACCACGAAACCGTGTGTACCACCAGAGAAACGGCCATCAGTAATTAAAGCAACTGATTTTCCAAGTCCCGCACCAATAATGGCTGAAGTTGGTTTCAACATTTCCGGCATACCAGGAGCTCCTTTAGGACCCACTTGTCTGATCACCACTACATCACCTTTTTTTACTTTACCACTTTGAATTCCAGCGATCAATGACTTCTCGCCATCAAATACGCGAGCCGGACCTTCAAATCTTTCTCCTTCTTTACCAGAGATCTTTGCTACGGAACCTTTTTCTGCGATGTTACCATACAGCATTTGAAGGTGACCAGTTGCTTTGATCGGGTTAGTTACCGGAAGAATTACTTTTTGTGTATCAAAATCTAAATCTAATGCAGATTCAACATTCTCAGCCAATGTCTTTCCAGTTACGGTGATACAGTCGCCATGAATCAGACCTACTTTCAAAAGATATTTTAAAATGGCAGGAACACCACCAATCTCATGTACATCTTCCATTAAGTAATTACCACTAGGCTTTAAATCTGCCAATACAGGAGTGGCATCACTTACCGCCTGGAAATCTGCTAAATTCAAGGTCAATCCTACTGATTTTGCCATAGCAATTAAATGCAGTACCGCATTTGTAGAACCACCCAACACCATTACGGTTACAATTGCATTGTGAAATGCTTTTTCCGTCATGATGTCTGTAGGAAGTATATTTTTTTCTAATAAAACACGGATGGCTTTACCAGCATTTAAACATTCCGCTTTCTTCTCTTCACTTAAGGCTGGGTAAGAAGAGCTATAAGGTAAGCTCATCCCTAAAGCCTCAATTGCCGAAGCCATGGTATTTGCGGTATACATACCACCACAAGCGCCAGCGCCCGGGCAGGTATGACGAATAATTCCCTGGAAGTCTTCTTCATCTAAGTTTCCGGCTAATTTCTCGCCAAGAGCTTCAAAAGCAGAAACGATGTTTAATGTTTTTCCTTTATATTTTCCGGAGTGGATACTTCCACCGTATACCATAATCGCAGGACGATTTAATCTGCCCATAGCCATGATAGAACCCGGCATGTTTTTATCGCAGCCAGGCAATGCAATCACGCCATCGTAATATTGTCCGCCACAAATGGTTTCAATTGAATCTGCAATGACATCTCTGGAAACCAAAGAATAACGCATTCCATCTGTACCGTTAGACATTCCATCGCTTACGCCAATGGTGCTGAAGGTTAAACCGACCATTCCATTATCCCAGACACCTTCTTTAACAATTTTAGCTAAATCATTTAGGTGCATGTTGCAGGTATTTCCATCGTATCCCATACTTGCAATGCCGACCTGGGCTTTGTCCATATCTTCTTTGGTCAAGCCAATTCCATATAACATGGCTTGGGCAGCAGGCTGGGTTGGATCCTGCGTGAATACTTTACTGTAGCGGTTTAATTCTGGTGATTGTGACATATTATATGATTACTTCGTAATTTTGTTTTTCTAACACTAAACATTTGTAAGTGCGTTGTATGGTGGCTCCAACACTATCGTTCCATCTTACCGGGAACTGATATTCGTCTATTGATGCAATTCCTGCGATCTCTGTAGCGGTACCACAGAAGAAAGCGCTGTCTGCATGTTTCAAGTCAGTTACGGTCAGGTGTTTTTCAATCACTTCTATATCCAGGATATGACATAGTTCGATGACTGTTGCACGGGTGATTCCTGCTAAAATATTTCCTAGTGGTGGGGTGTATAATTTTCCGTTTTTCTCCATGAAGATATTTGCGCCTGGTGCTTCGGCGATGTTGCCATTCATGTCCAATAACAATGCTTCATCAAATCCATTGCGTTTCGCTTCAGTAGTGGCTAAAATGGAGTTCACATAGTTGCCACTTACTTTCGCCTCAATAGGGGAGGATTTAGGATTTGGACGTTCATAGCTTGAAATGCCAACTTTTAACTGCTCATTACCAAGGTAAGCACCCCATTCCCAGGCACAGATCATGATAGATACTTCCGTAGCTGCAACCAGAGACATATTTGGCGCACAGTATACCAAAGGACGGATATAAGCATCTTTTAAATTATTCAATTGAAGTAACTTATAGGTTTGCCTGATCAAGTCATTGATGTCCCATGGGAAAGGCATGTGAACCAATTCTGCTGATCTCTTCAATCTTTCGAAATGTTCTCTTACTTTGAATACCCTGGTTCCGTTATGTGTTCTATATGCTCTGATTCCTTCAAATACAGCATAGCCGTAGTGCAGTGATTGCCCATAGATATCGGCGGTGGTGTCGGTGGCTTTCTGAAACTTGCCGTCTAAGTATAACACTGTATTTGAATTGAAGTATTTCATTGGTTAAAGCTCTAGGTATGGTATGGGTTCTTGTCTTGGTTTTGGTTCATTAAAAAAGCGCCACTTGTGGGGGGCGCTTGAGTTTATTTTTGTATCTAAAATATTCTATTGCAGCGCCTTGTCCTTCTGAATTACCAGCAGAAGAATCACATTAATAATGACAATAATTAAGGCGGTGATGTTAAGGTTCATTTTAGGTCTTTATTAGCAGGTTGTATTTGTTGTTGCTTTATAAATCCAATTTAGGTCTTGTGATCTATACTATCAATAGCTGCGCAAAATTATTTGAAAAAAAATATAATTCTTTATTTTGATTACATATCAAAATATAATATTTGAAAAGTCGTACTTTTAATCACTTTACGTGGATGGTACTATACCAAATATGAAATCGGTATTCGGTATGGGTATTATGCTTGCATTGTATTTTCTCTCATATTCCGCCTAAAATTGAAGAATGGTCAAAAAAGTTGAAGAAAATACGACTAAAATATAAAGGACTGGCCAAATAAAATGTGGTCGATATTTTATGCTGAAATTATGGGTATTTCGTCGTTTTATTTCAAAAAAAGTAGGCTTACGTTAAGGAAATAAAGACTGCCGCATAAAAAGACTGAAAAATTTGAAATGTGGGAAAATGTAAAGCCAGGCAATCCTCACAATAAAAAGGTATTTTTAGCCAATTCCTTAAATATATCAGAAAATACGACTATTATTTTGTTTTATTTCGGAATAAAATATGGTAATGATATGGTCAGGGAGAAGAGGACAGAATTTATAGGTATCCTGAATTTGAAGATGGTCAGAAGAAAATACACTCCCATGCCTTGCATTCAGGAGCAGTATCAATAGAGTTCCCTATAAAAAATAAAAGGCAAAAAAAAAGGATGCTCTTTCGAACATCCTTTTTTTATTATGCTTTAAATATTAAGCAACCCCTTCGGCTAGAACAATAACTTTGTTTTTTAAAACCTCTACAACGCCACCTTTAATATTAAAGGTTTGATCGCCATTTTTGGCTTTTACAATTACTGGTCCGTCTTCCAAGGTTGAGATAATAGGAGCATGGTCATGCAAAATTTGAAATGAACCCATGGTACCTGGTACAGTAACAGCTGTTACTTCGCCTTCAAAGACTTTTTTATCTGGTGTTAATATTTCTAGTGTCATATTCAAAGTGTATGCGCTTTAATTAAAATTAAGCGTTTGCTTCAGCTAATAGTTTTTTACCTTTTTCGATTGCATCTTCGATACCACCTACTAAGTTAAATGCAGCCTCTGGATATTCATCAACTTCACCATCCATAATCATATTAAATGCTTTGATGGTATCTTTAATGTCAACCAATACACCTTTTAAGCCTGTAAATTGCTCAGCTACGTGGAATGGTTGAGATAAGAAACGTTGAACACGACGCGCACGGTGAACGATTAATTTATCTTCTTCAGATAATTCGTCCATACCTAAGATCGCGATGATATCCTGTAACTCTTTGTAACGTTGTAAAATTTCTTTCACACGTTGAGCTGTGTTATAGTGCTCGTCACCTAATACTGCTGGAGATAAGATTCTTGAAGTTGAATCCAATGGATCCACCGCAGGATAAATACCTAGCTCAGAGATTTTACGAGACAATACTGTAGTTGCATCTAAGTGGGCAAACGTGGTAGCCGGAGCCGGATCCGTTAAATCATCCGCAGGTACATAAACCGCCTGTACAGATGTAATTGATCCACGTTTAGTTGAAGTAATACGTTCCTGCATTAAACCCATCTCTGTTGCCAAAGTTGGTTGGTAACCTACCGCAGAAGGCATACGACCTAAAAGTGCCGATACTTCAGAACCTGCCTGAGTGAAACGGAAGATGTTATCAACGAAGAAAAGGATGTCTTTTCCAGCGCCTTCGCCATCACCATCACGGAAGTATTCCGCAACTGTTAATCCTGATAATGCTACACGAGCACGTGCACCAGGAGGCTCGTTCATCTGACCGAATACCAATGTTGCTTTAGAATCTTTTAATTTTTCTGTATCAACCTTGCTCAAATCCCATCCGCCTTTTTCCATCGAATGAAGGAAGTCTTCACCATAGTTGATTACACCAGATTCGATAAATTCACGTAAAAGGTCATTACCTTCACGTGTACGCTCACCTACACCAGCAAATACTGATAAACCAGCATACGCTTTCGCGATGTTGTTTACCAACTCCATGATCAATACTGTTTTACCAACACCAGCACCACCGAATAAACCGATCTTACCACCTTTAGCGTAAGGCTCTAATAAATCGATTACTTTGATACCAGTAAATAGTACCTCTGATTCAGTTGATAGCTCGTCGAATTTTGGAGGAGCATTGTGGATTGGTCTACCGTTAGTTTTATCAATCGTGTTGATACCGTCGATAGCCTCACCAACAACATTGAATAGACGACCTTTAATCTGATCACCAACAGGCATTTTGATAGGTGCGCCAGTATCTACTGCTTTCATGCCACGAACTAAACCGTCAGTCGAGTCCATTGCGATTGCACGTACGCGGTCTTCACCAAGATGTTGTTGAACTTCTAAAACGATCTTTTGACCGTTTTCTTTTTCAATCTCTAATGCAGAGAAAATTTGAGGTAAATGAGCATCGTCAGCAAAACTCACGTCAACTACCGGTCCTATAATCTGCGCTATTTTTCCAATGTTAGGCATATATTGTTTTGGGTAAAATTATAAATATCAAAATGTTAAAGGCCGTTTTTAGAGCCCACAATTCGGTTTGCAAAGTTAAGATTTTTCAACATAAATTGCATATATAAATAAAAAGTTTTTCCACAGTTTTTAAATCAATATTTTAGCCGGTATAAAACAGGTCCTAAAGAAGCCGTTTTTGACATTAAAAAGAGAGTTTTTGGGCTCATTATATTCATCTTAGCGAAACAGATTAAATTCATGAAAACAATACTAGTAACGGGTAGCAATGGCCTTCTTGGGCAGAAAATTACGGAAAGAGTGCTCGCAACAAAACAATTTAATCTGATTGCGACAGCTAAAGGAGCGAACCGTTATCCTGTTAAGGAAGGATACCTATATGCAGAAATGGATATTCTGGATGCGGCAAATGTGAATGAAATTGTAGCCAAATATCAACCAGATGCGATCATTCACACCGCGGCTATGACCAATGTGGATACTTGTGAAGATCAAAAAGAGTTGGCTTATGCGCTAAATGTAAAGGCTGTGGAGACGCTGATCGGTGTTTGCGGGCAGTTCGATATCCAGTTGATTCACCTGTCTACTGATTTTGTGTTTGATGGTGCAGATGGACCATACGATGAAGAAGCCCCTACCTGCCCTTTAAGTTATTATGGACAAACGAAAGTAGAAGCAGAGGAACTCCTTCAGCATTCTAAAATCAAATGGGCAGTGTTGAGAACCATTATCGTATATGGTATCGTCAGTGATATGAGCCGCAGTAATATTGTATTATGGGCAAAAGCTGCTTTGGAAAAAGGACAACCTATTAATGTAGTGAACGACCAATGGCGCATGCCGACGCTGGCAGAAGATCTGGCCGACTGCTGTCTGCTTGCTGTAGCTAAAGAAGCAAACGGTATATATAATGCTTCAGGAAAAGATATGATGAGTATTTCGGAGCTGGTTGCTAAAGTAGCAGACTTCTGGAAACTGGATAAAGGACTAATTAAAGAAATCTCTGCCGAGACTTTAAACCAAACTGCTAAACGTCCGGTAAGAACCGGCTTTATTTTGGATAAAAGCATTCGTGATCTGGGCTATGCGCCCCACAGCTTTCAGGAAGGACTGGAAATATTAAATGAACAATTACGATCAAAAGAAACCGTTTAAATTCTAAAATATATATACTATGGCACTACAAATTGGCGATCAAGCCCCGGATTTTAAATTATTCAGTTCAGACCTGAAAGAAGTATCCCTATCTGATTATAAAGGAAGAAAATTGGTGATCCATTTCTTCCCATTGGCTTTTACAGGGGTATGTACTGCTCAGTTATGTACCATGAGAGATAGCTTTGGTTATTATGAAGGCATGAACGCAGATGTAGTAGGGATCTCTGTAGATTCTCCTTTTACACTGGCTAAATTTAAAGAAGATCAGAGTTACCAGTTCCCTCTGCTTTCTGATTTTAATAAAGAAGTGTCTAAAGCTTACGGTGCTTTTTACGAAGATTTCGCATTCAATATGAAGGGAATCTCAAAAAGAGCAGCTTTTGTAATCAACGAAGAAGGAAAAATTATCCATGCTGAAGTTTTAGAAGATGCTGGGAATATGCCTGATTTTGACGCAATTAAACGCTCAATTGAAGCTTAATCGCAGTTTTTGAAGGTTAGTGTTTGAAATTTTTTTTTAAATAAAGTTTGTATTTTCAATTTCAAACACTACTTTTGCAGTCCAATAACGAAACAACGTTTAAAGGAAATGCATTTGTAGCTCAATTGGATAGAGCATCTCACTACGGATGAGAAGGTTTGGGGTTCGAATCCCTACAAGTGCACGAAAAACCTTAGAGAAATCTAAGGTTTTTTTGTTGAAATGTCGGAATCGAATAGATAACCGATAGCGATAACACCAATGAAATATGCATTTGTAGCTCAATTGGATAGAGCATCTCACTACGGATGAGAAGGTTTGGGGTTCGAATCCCTACAAGTGCACAGAAAGAAGCCTTAGAGAAATCTGAGGCTTTTTGTATTTAAATACATTCCATCCGCTTCAATCCTTATCTTTGGTTGGAGAGTACAGGTTAACATCGTTTTCTTCACACCTGTATCGCTAATTAAATCAATTGTAATATAAATATGTCCACTATGGAGATTCATAGTGTTATAAACTGATCAGTCATGGAGCATAAACTCACGGAAAATAGCATCCTGGAACAGGAAGACAAACTTTACACTGCCATCAAAGCGGGTAATATTACTGCGCTCGACCAGTTGTTGCATGACGACCTGTTGTTCATTCTTCCAGGTGGGGAAACCATAACCAAAGAGATTGATCTGGATACTTATCGCAATGGAGCATTAAAGGTTAAGGAACTTCTTCCCGAAGTTGAAAAACTACATATTATCGATGACATGGCGGTGATCACTTTGACCATGAAATTGAGCGGAGAGTTTAATGCCGTCCCGTTTGAAGCCAACTTTCGCTACATCAGGTTTTGGAAAAAATTCCCAGATGGGATTAAAGTAGTAGGAGGAAGTGGAATAGCCTTTCAACCACAATAGCTAAAAATTGCATCGGGTATTTTTACGCTAAATTGTCGGGATGATTGGGAATTCGGCTTACCAGCCTCCGCCACCTCCACCGCCTCCACCTCCGCCAGAAGAACCACCACCACTACTTCCAGAACTCCAGCTCGAACTTCCTGATGATCCTGAGGAAGAACCCGTATCTGGTTTGCTATCGCTTACCGCACTGCTAAAGGGTACGATGAAACCTTTGGTAATTTGAGGATAATAAAATCTGTCGCCATCATACCAATCCGGACAGTAGTCGGCTTGATTGAGCAGCGCCTCAAATTTTGCTCCCCAGGCATTCTCCACATCAAGTGCAAGTGCATAAGGCAGGAATTTCTCAAATAACTCCGGTGTATGTTCTGGTGGATTCAATAGGTTTAAACGATGTTCCTCTGCTGTTTCCAGATACATTTTAAATCCTTTAATCTTACTGATTACATCAGCCCCTGCAGCGGTAGGTGCCTTGATCAGGAAAATATACCATCCAAACATAAGGATACTGGTAAGGATAAATACGAGCGAAACGATGGGTACATCATTCAAATTAGAAAGGAGCATATACAATGGACCTCCACCGAAACCCGCTCCCCAAAAGATCAGGAAAACTCCTACAGGGATGGATTCCCCGATCATTCTGAATCCTCCAAAAAAACAAAATCCCCCAATCAGAATAAAAGGACAAAGAAACAGGATCAGCAATGGAGTGCCGGTTTCTACATAAAACATAAACAACCCATATGCCGCCAGCGTTACCAATGTTGATTTAATTAAATGCTGCTTATGACTAATAAAGAAAGTTTTTAAGTCAAGCTGGGGTTTCAAACGATCGCCATGTGCATTCTTCGCGGCATTAATTGTAGAACCATTCGATTTATTGATGTAAATTCTATTTCTTTTGTTAAAAAAGCGGACATAAATGGCATCTTCTTCTTTCGATAAAATATTTGTGGAAGCTGTTGATTTTTCAACAGCGTAGTCTTCTTCATTAGAACCTGTGCCTTTGCTGATTTTTATGACTTTTTTAACGGCCATGTTGATGATCGAAATGGCAAAAGATTTATCATCTATTTTTTTGATGTAAAAATAGCGGAGTAGGGCCGGAGACCAGTTGTTTGGGACATTAAAATCAGGGATAATGACAGATTCTACAGGATCTCTTCCATAACGATACCAGCTGATGTAATAATAAATTGCCAGGCCAATCAGTAGCAGTGCCGTCAAGGTCATTTTCAGGTAGTCCTGGTAAAAAAGCTCAAAATCAGAGGGCCTGTGAATAATTCCCTTTGTAAAAGCTAAGGCCACCGTAAATCCAGAGCCTGAAGGCAAACTTTCCGTGGTTTTAAAGCTTACAGATTGATCGGGAAGGATACTGATGCTGCAGTTTTTGTCGGTTGAGCCAGAAGGTCCAGTATAACAAGCGGTATTGCCAGCTAGTGCTCCTTTAGGAAGTACAATGGTCGCAGAGGCTTTTTCTATACTGAAATTCCAGTCGTTCCCTGTCACATTCCAATAAATTTCATCATAATTTTTATAGAAACCTACCTGACCTTTAGTTTGGTAATTGATTTCATAGGTATAAACTCCTGGATCAAGAAGCACATCTTCATTTCCCAGGTAAATACTACGAACACTTCCATCGTTCCTGGTTTTGTAATTTTCGCTCTTCCCATCTTTTAAAACGCTCGTTATTTTAAAATCCGCAGATTTTCTATCACCAAAAATATCTTTACGATAGATGGGGATACTCCTGATAATGCCTCGTGCAATCTGATCTCCTGAGGAATAAACTTTGATTTTCTCAGAAATGTACATCATGCCCGAAGTATCAATTTTGATGTCGGTGTGAAAAGATATGATTCTTTCAGATCGGTTATCCTGCTCAGTTTGTACGGTTAAAGGTTCCTGTGCTATAGCGCTAATGAACAAAGCAGGAAGGAGCAGTAATATAATCGTTAATAGCCTGAGGGACGTAAATAGCTGCTTAAGTTTCATCTAAATGATTTAAAAAGAAACTTTTACCGGATCGCGTTCCGCGGAATTATTTATTTCGAAGAAAATTCCATTTTTGAATCCAAAGATAGCGGCGATAAAATTGGAGGGGAAGGATTCGACCTGAATGTTATTGTCCCTCACTGTACCATTGTAATATCTCCTGGACTGTTCAATCTCTGTATCTATGGTTTCCAGTTGAGTCTGGAGCTGCTGGAAATTGGTATTCGCCTTCAGATCAGGATAACTCTCTGCAATGACCATCAGTTTGCTGATGTTTTCTGAAAGACGATTCTCAATGTTCACTTTTTCCTGACTTTGTTGAGGTTGAATGGCTTCATTACGTAACCGAACCAGCTCTTGCATCAGTTTTTGCTCATGACTGGCATAACCTTTCACCGTTTCAATAAGGTTGGGGATTAATTCATATCTTTTTTTTAAATAAACATCAATCCCGCTCCAGGCTTCTTTCATCCTGTTTTTTTTAGTCACAAGTGTATTGTAATAATAAATGCTGCCAACTACTAACAAGCAGAGTATGGTGATGAAGATATAGATCATAGGTAGGAGAAAGATAGGGAAAAATTTAATACGCCACAAACCTTCTGCCCTGACAGTACTGATTGGAAAGATACAAGCATTAAAATAAGTTTACTTCATATTTGAAAAGTATTAGATTTGGGAAATTGAAGGTAAATTATTTAGGTAATGACGAGTCATAAAGAGCTGACCAGAATTAGTAAAGTTTTAAGTTTGGTGCTGAGGCATCAGCCTGAATTGATGGGGATTGAGCTCGATCCAAATGGTTGGGTGGATGTTAATTTCCTGATTCAGCAGATGAATGTACATGACATTGCTGTAAATCGTATGCTATTGGATGAAGTGGTGGAAACCAATGCGAAGAAGCGGTTCGCCTTTAGCCCGAACGGGAAACAGATTCGCGCTAGTCAAGGCCATTCGATTGCAGTAGAATTAGGTTATGTCGCACAGATTCCGCCTGATTTTCTTTTTCACGGAACAGCTGAAAAATCTGTAGCATCAATTCTGAATACAGGTTTAGAAAAACGTGACAGACAGCAGGTACATCTAAGTCAGGACCAGAAAACTGCGATACAGGTAGGGGGAAGACATGGGAAACCTGTTGTTCTTAAAATACATGCGGCTGCGATGCATCAGGCGGGCTATTTATTTTATTTATCAGATAATCTGGTATGGTTGACAGATCATGTCCCTGTTCAGTTTATTGATCGGGCATAATGACCAATCTTGCATTAATCTGCTAATTCTGAGTAATTTTGGTTGATCATATGCCAATGGAAGCAATTACCTTAACTCAATTACAAGCGAGAAAAATCATTCTTGAAGCCGCCGGACTTGCGCGAAAAGCCCAGTTTGGAACGGGAATAGAAGCTGTTTACCGGCTGATTGATCATTTAGGATTCGTACAGCTCGATACAAATTATGTGGTAGAACGTGCTCATCACCATGTGATGGCTGCACGAATTCCAGATTATGAGATAGAATGGCTGACTGAACTTGCCGGGGAGGGACGTATTTATGAGTATTTCAGTTCGGATGCAGGGTATCTTCCTATGACAGATTTCCGCTTTTCATTGCCTGTAAAACAAGCCTTCGAAACACAAGGAAAAGCAGTCAGCAAGTCGGAAAGTAATTTAATGAAGCAGATCCTGGATCAGGTAGAACGGGAAGGAGCAAAGATGGTTGGGGATTTTGAAAACGACCGTTCTGAAGCAAGTTCAGGCTGGTGGGACTGGCGACCAGCTAAAGTTGCACTCGAAAGACTCTATTTCGAAGGAAAGCTGATGATCAGTCGCAGTAAAAGCTTTCAGAAAGTCTACGACCTGCCACTCAATTTAGTTCCAGATGATATAGACTTAACTATGCCCAGCGCAGAAGAATATGCGCGTTTCATTATCTGCCAGACTTTAACTGCCCTGGGAATTGCCTCCGTTAAGGAAATGAACTGGCGATCTCGTCGGGTAAAAGGAAATCTTGTTAAAAAAGAGCTGGAGAAAATGGCTCAGTCTGGTCAGGTAAGAATGGTTACCGTAGAGGGCTTGAAAACTCCTTTCTTTATGCTGCCCAATCAGGAAATTAAAGTCGACCTGTCCAATGATGTTTTCATCCTTTCCCCTTTCGATATCCTTAACGTCTTCCGCCACAGATTGAAAGACTTCTTTAATTTTGATTACCAGATCGAATGCTTTGTGCCTGCTCCCAAACGCCTATATGGTTATTTTTCTTTACCGATACTTGCAGGAGATACCTTTATCGCCAGGATGGACGCAAAAGCAGATCGAAAACAAAAACTGTTAATCGTACAGAACATCCATTTTGAAGCCATTGACCTGAATGAAATTACGATAGCGCAGTTCATTGAGGCCTTAAAAGCGTTCGTAAGCTTCAACCAATGTCGGGACATTACTTTCAAACGATCCAATAATGAAACTTATCTGAACATCATCAGAAAAAGCCTTTCCGGGAACGGCTCCTTTTTGTTTTAATGGCATGTTAAAGTATTATTGTATTTTTGCAGGGTAATACTAATCCATTTTGAAAACAGATCTGTTCCTTGTTACCCCTCCATTTACCCAGCTGAATACCCCGTATCCTGCAACTGCTTATATCAAAGGCTTTTTGAACACTAAAAATATCTCCTCTACTCAGGCAGATTTAGGTATTGAAGTGATCCTGGCCTTGTTTTCCAGAAAGGGATTAACGGCGCTTTTCTCTCATGCGGAGAAAAGAAATGCTCAGCCAAAAGGAGCAAATGCAAAACGGATTTTAGCTTTAAAAGAGGAGTATATAAAGACCATCGATGCGGTAATTGCTTTTTTACAAGGCAAAAATCCAACCCTGGCATTGCAGATTTGTCAGGAGGACTTCCTACCGGAAGCATCAAGGTTTGAGCAGTTGGATGAACTCGACTGGGCATTCGGGACAATGGGAACCCAGGATAAAGGGAAACATTTAGCCACGCTCTATCTGGAAGATATCTCGGATTTCATCATCGAATGTATTGACCCGAATTTTGGATTTAGTAGATATGCAGAAAGATTAGGCAGAAGTGCAAACTCATTTGATGAACTTTATGAATTCTTAAATCAGGAATATACCTATATGGATAAACTCCTGATGGATATTCTGGAAGAGAAAATTGCCACAATTCAACCTAAATTGTTTTTGATTTCCGTTCCCTTTCCAGGAAATTTATATGCCGCATTCCGATGCGCACAATATGTAAAAAAGCACCATCCCGGGACTAAAATAGCAATGGGTGGCGGTTTTCCAAATACCGAATTACGCTCCCTTTCAGATAAAAGAGTTTTTGAATTCTTCGACTTTATTTCTCTGGATGATGGAGAGCTACCTGTTGAACTGATCTATGATTCGATCACAAAACCCGGAGCATTTCATCTGTATAAAAGGACCTTCCTATTGGAAAATGGGGAAGTGGTGTATAAAAATGATGCGCTCAGAACGGACTATAAACAATTTGATGTAGGGACACCAGATTATAGTGACTTAAAACTGGACCAATACATTTCTGTAATTGAGATTGTAAATCCAATGCACAGGATGTGGAGTGATGGTCGCTGGAACAAATTAACCATGGCACATGGCTGTTATTGGGGAAAATGTACCTTCTGTGATATCTCTTTGGATTATATCAAGGTGTATGAACCTGTTGCTGCTAAATTGATTGTAGACCGGATCGAAGAGCTGACTGAAAAAACAGGACAGAATGGTTTTCACTTTGTGGATGAAGCTGCCCCACCGGCATTGATGAGGGAAGTCGCTTTAGAAATCCTGAGAAGGAAAATCTCTGTGACCTGGTGGACCAATATTCGTTTCGAAAAGAGCTTTACCAGAGATTTATGTATCCTACTCAAAGCCTCTGGTTGTATTGCCGTTTCCGGAGGACTGGAAGTGGCATCCGACAGGTTATTGAAACTGATTGATAAAGGGGTAACCGTAGAGCAAGTGGCCCGGGTAACCCGAAACCTGACCGAGGCGGGGATTTTGGTACATGCTTATTTAATGTATGGCTATCCAACCCAGACCGTGCAGGAAACAATAGATAGTCTGGAAATGGTCAGACAATTGTTCGAAGCAGGGGTGCTGCAGTCTGGTTTCTGGCATCAGTTTGCCATGACCGCGCATAGTCCGGTTGGCTTACACCCGGAGAAATTTGGGGTGGTCAAAGAAACAGAAGAGATCGGGACCTTTGCCAATAATGACATCAACTATATTGATAAAACAGGAATAGATCATAATAAGTTCAGTTTCGGCCTGAAGAAATCGCTGTTTAATTTCATGCATGGCATTTGCTTCGAATACAAATTACAGGATTGGTTCGATTTTAAAATTCCGAAAACAGAGATCCCCGCAGATTTTATTGAAAATGCGATAAAAGAGGAAAGTAAGCTCAATACCAAACCCACAGCTAAAATGGTGTGGTTAGGAGGGAAACCCGATACAGAACTCTTTACAAAGTATAAGAAGAATAAGCCCCAGGAAACAATGGTCCTGACTTTTCATGATAAAAAAGATAGCTTCTCCATCCAGACCAGTAAAAAGGAAGGAGAATGGCTGATGGCTATCCTGCAAAAAATAACAGTTTCCAATACTCAGGTATATACCTTCCAGGAAATTAAAGCAGATTATGAAAAGACAATGGAGCTCTTTGAATTGTTCTGGTACTCAGAACCAATTTACAATTTAAGAGATGCCGGACTGTTGGTTTTATAAACCAAAATCCAAAATAAAGCCTGCAATGTCTGTGTTATGTTAAAAAAACAGGGCGCTTTAATATTTTAAGCCTTAACATGATGATTTGTAGTGTTTTTTAGAATATTTTCAGGGATGAATTTATTGCTAGTAGAAGATGAACCCAATGTTGTTTCTGTCGTTTCGAGAGGACTGATTGACGAAGGGTTCAACGTGAGTATTGCTCCGGATGGCGTAATCGGGGAAATGATGGCGATGAAAAATCATTTTGACCTGATTATATTAGACATCATGTTGCCTGGGATCAATGGCCTGGAACTCTGTAAAATCATTAAGAAAAATAAACCTACCGTACCCATCATCATGCTCACGGCACTTGGTACCACAGAAAATGTGGTCAATGGTCTCGACAATGGTGCTGATGATTACCTCATTAAACCCTTTCAATTTGCTGAGCTTTTCGCAAGAATCAGGATGCTACTTAGACGTTATAGCGGTGTAGAGGTCAATGACCAGATCATTACCGTTGCAGATTTACAAATAAATTTATCGGCCAAAACCGTGAAAAGAGCCAATGTAGAACTTACCTTAACGGCAACAGAATACCGCTTATTGGAGTTCATGGCAAAGAATAAATCAAAAATCCTATCCCGGATTGATATTCTTGAAAATGTATGGGACATCAACTTTAACCTGGGTACAAATGTGGTGGATGTTTATGTCAACTACCTACGTAAGAAGGTAGACAAAGCAGGTACTCAGAAACTGATACATACCGCAATTGGACTAGGTTATGTTTTAAAGGATGCTTAATGAAAATTGCTAAAAAAATAACCCTGCTTTTCGCGATTCTATCTGCCGTAATTATTTCTTTGTTAAGTGGTTTTGTCTGGTACTTTGCCAATGACTTTGCTTTTGAAGACTTTTATAAGAGGCTGGAAGCCAGGGTGAATATCGCTGCGGAAATTAAGAGTGCTGAAGATCAAAACAACAATGCCTATGCTAAAGTCCGCAATCAATACCTGGAACGATTACCGGAGGAAAAGGAATATGTAATTGCAAAAAAAGACATTGGCAATCCCAAAATAGGGGTCGATCTCCCAAATACCTTTTACGAAAAACTGAGCGAAGGTAAAATAGCCCGCTATCGTACAGAAAACCATTTTTATGTAGGAAAGTACCTTGCGGGAGATCAGCAAGGACAGATCATTATCGTCTCCGCTATTGATCCTTTTGGATTTCGCGAATTAAAGGATTTACAGAAAATTTTAATCGCAGGTTTTTTCCTATCCATCATTATGTCCTTTGTAGTGGGCTGGAAGTTTTCGAGCTATATGCTGACGCCCCTAAGAAACATCATTAAAAGTGTGAAAAAGATAAAAGCGGAAAACCTGCATCTGAGACTGGAGGTACAAGGCAATGACGAGATGGCACAGCTCTCTCAAACCTTTAACAACATGTTAAACAGATTGGAGACCGCTTTTGAAACGCAAAATAATTTTATCAGTAATGCCTCTCATGAATTGAGAACACCACTCACTATTATCAGTGCAGAAGTCGAACTGGAGCTGAAAGCGGAATCAACCGGCACCAATAGGTACAAAGCGCTGAGCAAGATAAAAGATGAATCAGATCGGTTGGAGCATATCCTTACCAGTCTTCTAGGTTTGGCGCAATCTGGCTTCAATGGGAAGACCCAACCCTGGGAACAGGTAAGAATGGATGAATTGATTTGGGATGTGCAGCGCACCGTGAATCAGGTACACCCCGAAAGTATCATAGAAATAGACTTTAGTCAGCTACCAGAAGAGGAAGAACAAATCACGGTGAAAGCAAACCTTAACCTGTTAAAACTCGCCATCACAAATATTGTCAGCAATGCCTGTAAATATTCCAATAATAAAACTGTACTCATCACACTAGAAAGTAAGTCTAATGTATTGTCAGTGGCCGTAAAAGATCAGGGGATTGGGATTCCTCCAGGTGATGTACAGCATATTTTCGAACCTTTCTACAGGGCATCCAATACCACAGATTTTAAAGGATATGGCATCGGTTTACCCCTTTCCCTGAACATCATTCGTTTACATAGAGGGAGCATCGGGATCAGCTCTAAGGAACAGGTGGGAACAGAAATTAAAGTGATTCTTCCCATAAACTGATCCTTTATTTGATCTTTCTGAAATTCTAATGCTATTTTAATGTATCTCTAATTTGTCTGTAATAACATTTGGCGAGACTTGTTTTAACAAATTAATCATTGAATTAAAACAAGAAGCCTTATGAAAACTGTATTAGTACCCACCGATTTTAATGTAGAAAGTCTGAAAATTATTGACAGTCTGGTGTTAACCAACAAACCTGAAATGTTAAACATCATTTTCATGCATGCCTTTAAACTCTCAGATTCGATTACGGACATGCTCATGTTAAGTAGAAGGAGCAGAGATTACGAAATGCTGAGTGATGAATTTTGTGAAAAGATGAATACTTATAGAGCGAAATATCCAAAAGATATTCAAATGATGCGGGTAGAATATTTTTATGGGAGCACAGTAGCCGCATTTAGAAACTTCATTGATGGCATGAATGCAGATGGCATCGCTTACCCAAAAGGCTATGATTTTAACCCAATACACAAATCGAGTATTGATCCCAGATTACTGACAAAACGCTGCGGTGCTGAAGTGATAGAATTGGATATCCATGAATTCTCTGGCGAAGAACGATTGTTTGATACCAAAATGCCAGCCGAAAGAAAGCGCGTAGTAAGTGTTTAGTTTTTAACCATAACCCATTCACGATGCTTTTACGAAACAATATACCCCTGACTTACATTTTTGGAAAAATAAAAACCGAGCTGTTTTTTGTAATTGCCTATTCTTTAGGAATTGTGATCCTTTATCAGAATTTTCATGTCACCAGAATTTCTATCCCTATTGCAGTTCCAGCGCTTTTAGGTACCATCATCTCCTTATTGCTGGCATTTCGTTCCAACCAGGCTTACGATAGATGGTGGGAAGCCCGAATCATCTGGGGTGCCATTGTGAATGATTCGAGAACGATATCCAGACAAATCTTATCATTTGTAGAAAGCCCCTATGATGTAGTGGAAGTGGAACAGTTCAAAACCAGGTTTATCAAAAGACAAATCGCCTGGTGTAATGCACTGAGTCAGAATTTAAGAGGTTTTAGTGCGCATAAAGGTCTCGAGCGATACCTGGATAAGAAAGAGTTGCTTTTTGTGAAGAACCAGCGAAATGTGACGGTTGCATTGTTAGAGTTACATGCAATGGATCTAAAAAGGGCGTTAAATGAAGGTTGGATCAATAAGTACCAGCAAATAGAAATTAGCAAAAGTATCACCGCTTTGTGTAACCATATGGGAGGATCTGAACGGATTAAAAATACCGTATTCCCTGTTACTTATAGTAAATATATCAGCATGTCCATTCATTTGTTTATTATACTGCTGCCATTCGGACTGATAGAATACTTTGGTTACATGGAGGTCCCCCTGGTCATCGCCATCGCAGCATTTTTTCTATTGGTCGAAAAAATGGCTGTCCACCTCCAGGATCCTTTCGAGAATAAACCTACAGATACACCTACAACTACCATCTGTCGGAACATCGAAAAAGACTTGTGTCAAATGATTGATGAAAGTAATTTATATGAAGATCTGCCACAACTGGAAAAAGCAGGAATTGGCTCTTACTATATTTTATAAGGATGTGCTAATTAGCATTTCAGCCCCTTTCTAATAAAATTGATAGGGGCTTTTTTTTTGAATAAAGTGCATAATTGTGTTTTATTGACGATACTTATATTGAGCTACCCATTGAGCCAAATATAAACCAGTCTTATGAATAAAGTTTCTCTTCCCATTTCTTTGATCATCCTGCTGTTAGGAATTAACGCATCCGCACAGAAAGCGATCTACAAAGATCCAAAGCAACCTGTTGCTGCACGTACAAATGACCTGATCAGTAAGATGACCTTAGAAGAGAAAATCGGACAACTCTTATGCCCGCTAGGCTGGGAAATGTACGATAGAAATGGAAACGAAGTTACCGTCTCTCAAAAATTCAAAGATATTGTCAAGCAGAAAAACATCGGGATGTTGTGGGCAACCTATCGCGCAGATCCCTGGACGCAGAAAACCATAGCCAACGGACTCAACCCGAAACTGGCGGCAAAAGCTGGGAATGCACTTCAAAGATATGTGCTAGAAAACACGAGATTAGGTATTCCGATCTTCCTGGCAGAAGAAGCGCCACATGGACACATGGCCATAGGCACCACGGTTTTTCCAACCGGAATCGGACAGGCAGCTACCTGGAATCCGCTCCTGCTCGAAAAGATGGGAGAAATCACCGGAAAGGAGGTTCGCCTGCAAGGAGCGCACATCAGTTACGGTCCAGTGCTCGACCTTAGCCGGGACCCAAGATGGTCAAGGGTAGAGGAAAGCTATGGAGAAGATCCCATCCTTACCGGGAGCATGGCTGCTGCCATGGTAAAAGGATTAGGTGCAGGAAAGTTAAATCATCCCTATTCCACCATAGCCACTTTAAAACACTTTGTTGCCTATGGAATCCCGGAAAGCGGACAAAACGGAAGTGCCGCAAGTGTAGGAGAAAGGGAGCTGAGAGCCGAATTTCTACCAGCCTTTCAATCCGCAATAGCTGCTGGCGCCTTATCTGTAATGGCCGCATACAACTCTATTGATGGGATTCCCTGCTCCGCTAATGAATTTCTACTCACAGATATCCTTCATAAAGAATGGGATTTCAAAGGTTTTAGTATATCCGATTTAGGAAGTATTGAAGGGATTAAAGGGAGCCATCGCATAGCTAAAGACCATCAGCAAGCGGGGATTCTAGCAATGCAAGCCGGCTTGGATGCCGATCTGGGCGGAAATGCTTATCCTAATCTGATCGCTGCAGTCAGAAATGGAGAACTACAAGAAAGTAGAATTGATGAAGCCGTTTATCGGGTACTTGCCCTGAAATTTGAAATGGGCTTGTTTGAAAATCCTTATGTGTCAATTGAAAAGGCTGAAAAAGAACTGAAAACCAAAGAAAATATTCAGGTAGCCAGACAGCTGGCCCTCGAGTCAATTGTGCTGCTGGAAAATAAAAAAGAGACGCTTCCCCTTAAAAAGACAATGAAAATCGCAGTAGTAGGACCTAATGCGGATAATGTCTATAACATGTTGGGAGATTATACCGCTCCGCAACGAGATGGAGAGGTCATTACTGTACTCAAAGGAATCAAAGCAAAATTGCCAGAAGCCAATGTGAGTTATGTGAAAGGTTGTGCCATTCGTGATACCAGTAACCTGAGCATTCGGGAAGCCGTACTGGCTGCGGAGCAGTCCGATGTGGTAGTCGCCGTAGTTGGCGGTTCCAGCGCCCGCGATTTTAAAACAGAATACCTGAATACCGGCGCTGCAGTTGCTTCAAAAGACAACATTTCTGATATGGAAAGTGGAGAAGGTTTTGATCGTTCCAGCCTTGATCTGCTTGGAAAACAATTGGAATTGCTGAAAGAACTAAAGAAAACAGGTAAACCACTGGTGGTCATTTACATTCAGGGACGTCCTTTAAACATGAACTGGGCGGCAGAAAATGCAGATGCCTTACTCTGTGCATGGTATCCCGGACAAGAGGGGGGAACCGCAATTGCTGAGGTATTGTTCGGAGACTATAACCCCGGAGGAAAAATGCCAATTTCTGTTCCAGGAAATGTAGGGCAATTGCCTGTTCATTACAACAAGAAAAGTACACAGGATCACCATTATGTAGAAGCGCCTGCTACACCACGCTACGCATTTGGATATGGAAAGGGCTATTCCCCTTTTGAGTATAGCGACCTGAAAATCCTAAAGGAAAAGGATTCGGTAGCGTACCTGATTTCTTTTCAATTGAGCAATACCGGGAACTATGATGGCGATGAGGTCGCCCAGCTTTACCTTAAACACAGGTTTTCTTCCATTTCCCAGCCTATAAAGCAACTAAAAAAGTTTGAACGTGTCCACCTGAAGCGCGGTGCCTCAAAAATTATCGAATTTAAATTGTCAAAATCTGACCTATCTATCATCAATAGGCAAATGAAAAAGGTATTTGAGCCAAACAGCGAATTTACAATCCTCATCGGTGGGAATTCCAATGAGCTTAAACTAGAGGCACAATTGCCCTGATAATTTTATGCGACAGGTCCACATTAATCCCATATGAAGTTTGGGTTAATCACATATTTAGCTATTTTTAAAGCGGGATACCTTTCTAACAAAAATAACCGCCTTTAACCTCCGCTTCCTGAACCATGAACCAAGACTTAGAGCTGCAATCGCCTATACCCATTGATTTGGGAAATAAAGAGGAATTTACCAGTATCTATAACCTGTATTATGAACCGCTTTGCTTTTTCGCAGAGCGATATGTGAGGGACACAAATCAAGCTGAGGACATCATTGCTGGACTATTTTCGAGATTATGGCAGCAAAATACTGCGTTTAATGATGCCGAACACCTAAAGGCTTACCTGTATCGCGCTGCAGCGAATGCCTGTTTTACGCATGCCAAGTCATTAGAAAACCTAAAAGCCAGGGAAGACCGTTATGCGGTGACAACTGATATGATCGAAAACACCTTCCTGAACAACATGATCAGGGCAGATGTATGGGCTGAAATCTATCGCGCCATAGATAAACTCCCCGCACAATGTGCACAGGTGATTAAAATGTCATTTATCGAGGATTTAAAAAATCCGGAAATCGCGGATAAATTAGGCATATCCCTACAAACGGTTAAAAATCATAAACACCGGGGACTTTCCATTCTGAGGGGAGCAATTACTAAAGATGCATTTTACTTCCTCTTACTTTATGCCTGCCTCTTGAAATAACTACACCTGCTCATCCCAGTCGTAAATGAGGCCTAGCTCATTACTTATTCTGTTTTTTAATTTAATCAGCTGTATTTTAGTTCTTTGTGAGTATTTGTTTTTTTGACTGGTACTTTTTTCCTGCCGCTCAGTGTTATTAGAAAACACCAGTAGTATGGATCGCCACAAAGTAAGCGAAGCAACCTATATCACTTATTTAATCAATCGTCAGCGGGAAGGAACACTTACTGCATCTGGACAGCAAGACCTGTCGGAATGGTTAGCGCGTAAGGAGGAAAATAAACAACTCTTAGAAGAGTTAATGGATCCTGAACAACAAATTAAGGCGCTCATAGAAATGGGCAGGTACAGCAGAAAGCAGGAAACGCTGGATAAGATTTATAAATTGCCTAAGGGGATTTCTTCTGATCAGGAACTCCACGCCTCAGAAGCGGACTATTTATTAGCCGAAAGCCTTTCATCTGAATCTGAGCATACTCAAAATACCAGGCCTTTCCTGAACAGTAGGAATCTGAGAAATTGGAGCAATGGCCTTATTTTTAAAGCCGCCGCAGTAATTGTCCTCATTTTAACCATTGGTATATACCTTTATCCACCACAAAAAAACACTTCCAAAAGCAAAACTGATATCGTTTATGATGCCTCTCCCGGTGGCAATCGTGCAGTGATTACGCTGGCAGATGGCCGCCGGATCAATTTAAATGAAAGTAAAGAAGCGGTCGTGATTACGGCCAGCCAACTGAGCTATAATGATGGTACCAAAATCTTAGGAAAGCAGGAAACAAAGGATTCAGGGAGACCCGGAACCCAGGTTCAAGCGCTCAATACCATTAGTACCCCTAAAGGAGGACAATACCAAATCATCCTTTCCGATGGAACTAAGGTTTGGCTCAATGCTGCTTCATCTTTAAAATATCCGGAACAGTTTGAGGCCAGTCAACGATTGGTAGAACTCAGCGGAGAAGCCTATTTTGAAGTTAGCCACCAGCCCGAAAAACCTTTCTTCGTTAAATCCGGTCCCCAGACAATTAAAGTACTCGGAACACATTTTAATGTGAACGCCTATGCTGAGGAATCAAGGCTTAAAACGACCTTGTTGAAAGGTTCCGTAATGGTCTCCCTCAGCAATACCAGAAATTTCAAAATCCTTAGCCCCGGACAACAAAGTGTGCTTCGTTCCGGAAGAACTCAAAACCAAAAACCAAATATAAATCAAAATCATAGCCTGAATACCCTTGCAATTCAGGTGCAAAATGCTGATGTCGAAGAAGCTACCGCCTGGAAAAACGGATATTTCAAATTTAACGATGAACCTCTGGAAAGTATCATGAGGAAACTCAGCAGATGGTACAATGTAGAGATCGTTTACCGCGATCAGATCAGCCCTGATCAGGTTTTTTCTGGTCGTGTATCCAGATTTGAAGCCGTTTCCAGTGTATTGGAAGCTCTGGAATTAACCGGAGGTGTGCACTTTAAAATCGAAGAAAGGAGAATTATCGTCATGAAATAAAGCTACCTGACTAGCATGAGAATAGGTTGAACCGGTGATGCGACTAACATCCCCGGTTCTGATCTTCATGCGGACCTATCTGTTTCGAACCAATAAGTTTTACAATTCAACCTAAACAAATATATGAAATTTTGTGATCTGCACAGCTGGAGGCAATTCGCCTGCCTTCCTGTCTCGTCATTGCGTATTGAACCAATACTAAAACGACAAATTATTATGAGGCTTAGCCTGATCGTATTCATCATGACTTTCTTTATGGCACAGGTGGGAGCAAGCAGTTTTGCGCAAGAACTGACCTATACCAAACAAAATGCCTCACTAAAGGAAGTTTTCGACGAAATCACTAAACAAACCGGTTTTTATGTGCTCTATCAATCTTCTAAAGTTCATGATGCACAAAGAATGAATGTGAATTTCAAAAAGAAACCATTGCATGAGGTATTAAATCAAATCCTCGCCGCCCAAAACCTCACTTACATCCGGAAAGATAAAAACATAGTGATCAGCCCAAAGCAAGTCCCGGGAAACGCTACAGAAAAGAATACCGCAGACCCGGTCACCATACAGGGGAAGGTAACCGATTTTTCTGGAAACCCCATTCCCGGGGTAACCGTAAAGGTTAAAGGGACCAACCTGATGAAGAGCACCGATAGCAAAGGGGAGTATGCGATTGAAGTACCTAAACCAGGAGAAATACTGGTGTTTAGCTTTATTGGCTATAAAATCAAAGAAGAAAAAGTAGGGAATAAAACAACGCTCAATGTGAAATTGGAACAGTCGGTTTCCGAACTTTCCAGTGTGGTTGTCACCGGATTATACTCCAGACCTACGGAGAACTTTACAGGAGCCGCAACCACGATCAAGGGTGCCGACCTGCGTACGGTAAACGCCATGAATGTGTTTGATGCCATTAAAGTATTTGATCCGGCAATCCGCGTTCCTGATAATATGGAGTTCGGTAGTGACCCTAACCGATTGCCAAAAATCAGTTTGAGAGGGACAAATAACTTCCCCGGACAAGCAATTGGCGAAAATGGAGAAATTCCTTCTTCAGGAGCAGATTTCATGGCCGCTTACCAATCTAATCCGAGTATGCCTTTATTTATGCTGGATGGGTTTGAAGTCAGCCTGCAGAAAATATATGATCTCGATATCACCCGCATAGAAAAAATTACCATCCTGAAAGATGCGGTAGCCACCTCTGCTTATGGTGCACGTGCCGCAAACGGTGTAATTGTGGTAGAAACCAAACAACCTCAGGCCGGTAAACTGACCATTAACTACAGCAGTACACTTCAGCTGACCAGCCCGGATCTTAGCTCTTATCATCTGCTCAATGCAAAAGATAAATTAGAACTGGAAAGGGTAGGTGGCTTGTATTTCAGCTCAATTCCACAGGCCCAGACCGTGCTGGATCAACGCTATGCAAATAGAAGGGCGGAAATTGCAAGAGGGGTAGATACCTATTGGTTGTCGCAACCCCTGCAAACAGGAATTGGTACCAGACAAGGTTTGTATGTAGAAGGTGGAGATCAGTTTGTCAGATATGGCATCAACTTCGGTTATGGGAATAATAAAGGGGTAATGAAAGGTTCCGGTCGTCAAACCTACGACGGCGGTATGTCACTTTCTTATCGTAAAAACAAGTTTATGGTGAGGAACCAACTCAGCGTAAGCGCCAATAAATCCGACAATTCTCCTTATGGTAGTTTTGGAGATTACTCCAGGTTAAATCCTTACTGGAATCCTTATGATGCCAAAGGTAATATTAAAAAATCATTGGAAGATATTGTAGATCCAGGTTACAATACCACCTCCCAGATCGGAAACCCATTGTACAATGCAAATCTGGGAACAGTGAGTAACTCTAAATATTCCGGGATCAGTAACAATACTTTTTTGGAATGGCGTTTTGATGGCGGACTTAGACTGACTGGTAAGTTTGGTTTTTCCAGCCAAAATGACGAGAGCAATAATTTCCTTCCTGCAGACCATACCTCTTTTTCCAGAATCAGCGACTACAATTCGGATGACTATACCAGCAGGGGAAGTTATGCCAAAAACAACAGTACTTTTTTTAATTATGATGGGAGCCTTACCGCCGACTACAATAAGACTTTCGGTAAACACGTGGTTTATGCAACAATTGGGGCATCTGCGGCGCAGCAACATAGTGAGTCTACAGGAATTTTGGTGCGTGGATTTCCAAATAACAGACTGGATGAAGTCTTTTTTGGAAAAGAATTTCAGAAAGGCAGTCGTCCAAGTGGACAGGATAATCTAACCAGAAGGATTTCTTCTTTTGCCAGTTTCAACTACACTTTCGATAAGCGTTTTCTTTTTGACCTGGCGCTGAACGTAGATGGTTCTACTCAATTCGGAGAAATGAATAGGTTCGCTCCGTTCTGGGCCATAGGACTCGGCTGGAATTTACATGAGGAAGCATTTATGGCGCGCCTGAAACCAGTGCTGAATCGGCTTAAATTACGTGGTGGTATAGGAACTACCGGAAGTCAGCAGTTTTCTCCATTTATGGCGATCACGACTTATACCTACAATACGGGACAGGATTACCTGGGGATGTATGGCGCAAATTTAATGAGCTACGGGAATCCCAATTTAAAATGGCAGCAAACCAATAAAACAAATCTTGGAGCAGATGTTTCTCTTTTTCAGGACCGTTTACAGCTAAGGCTGGATGCTTATTTTGAGAGGACTGATAATTTGTTGTTAGACATCAGTACACCTCCATCATTAGGCCTAAGTTCTTATAAAGAAAATATGGGTAAGCTGGGGAATACAGGTATCGAAGGAAGTCTAACCGCCTTTTTGATTAAACCAAATGCCAATTCTCTTTCATGGAGTATGTTTGTCAACGGCATCAACAACAAAAATAAAATCCTCAGGATCTCTAATTCATTAAAGAAAATGAATGAACAGAACGATGCGATGGCGGATAAAAATAAGCAGACCAGACCATTGCCAAGGTATCAGGAGGGACAATCCGTAAATGCAATTTGGGCCGTAAGGTCTGCAGGTATTGATCCAAGTACCGGTATGGAGGTGTATTACGATCGTGATGGAAAATTAACCTATATCTGGAACCCTGTAGATAAAGTGGTGGTGGGTGATGAATTGCCAAAACTCAGCGGAAATCTGGGCACTAACCTTACCTATAAAGGATTCCAGTTTGGGGCCTATTTCAGTTACCAGCTTGGCGCAAAGCAATACAATAATACCCTGGCTAATAGTGTGGAAAATGCAGATATCTCCCTCAATGTAGACGAAAGGGTGTTTCTAGAACGCTGGAAGCAGCCGGGAGATGTTACCTTTTTCAAAGGATTAACCACTCTAGAAGGCAAACCGGTGACCAGTAAAACCAATGTCACCTCCAGGTTCATGCAGAAAAATAACTACCTGAACTTTACCAGTATCTCTTTCGGATATATCCTGCCGGATAAAATCAGCTCTAAATGGAACCTCAAAAACACCCGTTTTGGGTTACAGGCCAATAATATACTGCAGCTGTCGACCATCCGGATTGAACGAGGATTATCCTATCCCTTCGCCAGAAATTTCACCTTTAGTTTAAATACCACTTTTTAATTCAGGACCATGAACACTATTAAACAAATGACAATAGCACTTTGCATCGTTTTAATTGCCTGTACCGGTTGCAAAAAATGGCTGGACGTAAAGCCGAAAACCAATGTCAGCGAAAGTGTGCTTTTTGAGGATGAACAGGGATTTAAAGATGCATTAACAGGGGTTTACCTTCAGCTGGCTTCACCTGCCTTGTATGCCAAAGAGTTTACTATGGGGACCATGGACGTTTTTGCACAGTATTACGATGTTGCTGCTTCCAGCCATAATTACAATAAGGCGGGTTTATATGAATATACAGATGGCAGGGTCCAGTCAACGATCGACGGTTTCTGGCGCAATTCTTACAGTGCCATTGCCAATATAAATAACCTGCTGGAGGCCATAGATGCCAAAAGAAAGGTCTTTACCGGAAATAATTATGAATTGGTAAAAGGCGAAGCTTTGGGCTTAAGGGCTTTTTTACACTTCGATTTATTGCGGGCATTCGGACCAGTACCTTTAGAAGGCCTAGATCAGAAATCTATCCCTTATGTTAGTGGTTTTAACATGAAAGTCAGACCTGCAATCTCTGGGACTTCCCTCATTGATTCTTGTTTAAAGGACCTTCAGGAAGCCACAAACCTATTGGCAGTAAACAAATCAGTGGTTTACGGCCAGGCGGATCCCTTTCTTTCCCATACGCGCAATCATTTTAATTACTGGGCGGCAAATGGATTAATGGCCAGGATATACCTGTATAAAGGCGATCATGTCAACGCTTATGAAAAAGCCAGCCTGATCATCAACAACAGTAAACTATTTCCTTTTGTAGACCGTGCCACTTTAGCGGGTAGTACACCCAGTCGCACTTTTGTGTCAGAGCACCTTTTTGGGATCTACATGTCCGATCTTAAAGGGATAAATGATCAGTTGTTTACCGCGGCTGCGGCTGCAGAAAATAACGTGCTAACCAATAAAGTTACCTTTATCAGCGAACTCTTTGAAGGCAGTAGCACCGATTTCAGAAGGGTCTTTCTTTGGAAAAATTATGGTGGAACAGTCCCGGATCTACCTGTGAAATACCTTCAGGATGACATACAGACGAATAGCATGTTTATCAAAAGAATCCCTTTAATCCGTCTTTCAGAAATGTTCTATATCGCTGCAGAAAGTGCAACCAATCCGTCAGATCAGATCAAAATGCTCAATTCGATCAGGAAAAACAGAGGTGTAGCAGAACTTTCCGCGGATTTTGATCCTGCAAAAATTCAAACCGAAATTTTTAAAGAATATAGAAAGGAATTCTGTCAGGAAGGACAACTGTTCTTTTATTACAAACGGACCAATACTGCCAGAATTAATGGTTATGGAAAAGCATTAAACTCCGCGGTTTATGTCTTCCCTAAACCTTTAGATGAAATTGAATTTAATCCTCAATAAGACCTGAAAGATGAAAAAAATAATTTACCTGTTTCTTCTTGCCTTTGCTTTTTTTCAAACCGCCTGCAAGAAAGAAAAATTAATGCCTTACGAACTGGAGGCCAGCATCAATATGTATAAGCAAAATGGGGACAGTACAGTTTACTCTTTTGCGGTTAAAGAAGAAAATGTTGCTTACGATACGATTAAAATACCACTGCGGATTATGGGGCTGACTGCTCCAAAAGATAGGGTCGTTAATTATGGGGTCATCCCAGAAAAAACAACGGTAAGTACGGCAAACTATGAATTGCTTCCTGTATTTATTCCAGCAAATAGCAGTGTGGGCACACTAATGGTGAAAGTAATTAAAACGGAGGAATTGCGGAAAACCGAAGGTAGAATCTGGATCACACTTGGTTCGTCCAGCGATTTTAAACCTGGAACAAAGGAACTCCAGACCTTTTTAATTCGATTGAATAACTTCCTGTCCAAACCAAGTTTTTGGGATGAGATTAGATTTGGGCCCTATAGCCAGGTAAAATACGGACTGATCATCAGGGAAACAGGTTTCTCTGAGTTCAGTAATATCGGAGTGGAAAATCTCATTTACATCCGAGGAGTCGGTAGAAATTATGTCGCCAATTACTTACGGGAAAATGGAACTGAACTGCTCGACGAAAATAAGGTTCCGGTTAGATTCCCCTAATTATTTATCTCCAAATTTATGCTAATCATGAAAAAATATATGTTAAGCCTGATTCTCCTGGCAGGCCTTGCGCTGACAGGTTGCTATAAGGATAAAGGCAATTATGATCTCCATGAGATCAACAAAATCAGTATGAAAAGTGATGCGAAGGATACCATCAATGTTTTGCAGTTTGATACGGCAAAAATGAGCCCTTTGATCATACAAACTCAACCGATTCCAGAAAGCAGGCTGATTTATAAATGGTCAGCTTACCTGTATACAGCGCCTTTGGGCGGTTCCAGCGCCCAGACCTTAAGTACTCAAAAGAACCTAAATGTAGCAATAGGCCTTAAGCCTGATAAATATACGCTACTCTATACGGTGACGGATACGGAAACCGGTGTGTCTTATTTTAAAAAGTTCTTTATGGAAGTCAGCAGTAAGTTGAGTGAAGGTTGGCTGGTGATCAATGAAAAGGCAGATAAAAGTAGGGATATCGACTTGCTGAACGCCAATGGAACGATTGTCCGCGACATTTACCGGACCGCAAATGCTGAACATTTACCGGAAGGAGCTTTTTCCATTAAAGTGCTGGCAACTTTTTTTAATTCCTCCCAGAACATCATTATTCTATCAGAAAAAGATGCCGTTCGTGTGAATTATGCCAGCTTTCTGAAAATTCAAAATGCCAAAGATTGGTTCGTTTCAAAACCAGAACCGATACGGCCGGAAAATTACCTCTATAATACCTTTGGTTCTGCCACATTCATGGTCACGAATGGAAGTTTTTATGGTGGACAGGTGGACCTGAGGTTCGGAGCTCCTTTAGGTGGAGATCATAAGATCTCCAGGTTTGTTTATTCGCCTGGATCTAATGATACAGGGATACTTTATGATACTAAAAATCAAAAGTTCCTGAATTATTCGAATAACGCGGTATTTACTTTTTCTGTTCCTTCAAATGCAGCTTTTAACATGAACCAGATTGGGAAGGTACTTGTTGCTGCGGGAAAAGCACCTGCTGAAAATTACAATTACCTCATGAAAGACAATGATGGTGATGCCTATTACATCTACCGGCTGAATCCTGGTGGGGCTGCTGCACTGCACAATGTCAGCGCCGCTCCTTCTCTAAAAAATGCAAAATTGTTTGCTTTTTCAGGAATGTATATGCACCTGTACTATGCCGTAGATAACCATATTTACCTGCTGGACATTGAAAAAAATAGCGCTAAAATCATCTACACTTTTCTCGCTGGAGAAGAAATTACTGCGATGTGTTTGAAGCAAAGCCATAGTACCTGGGTGGGTTATCCAGATAACAACAGAACGCTGGCTGTAGGAACCTATAACAACAACACTGGAAAAGTATATACTTTCTCTATCGATGGACTGGGTGGTTTTACGGATCAGACCTTTACAAAAGAGTATAAGGATTTGAATAAGCCTGTTTTTCTGGAGTTTAAAAATAGAAAATAATGAAAAAACAATGGATGATCTGGTTATTGTTGGGGAGCATCAGCGGTAATATTTATGCACAGGATAAACCCATGAAAAAAGCAGAGGAGGGGAAATCCGGACTGCATGGCTTAATGGGAAATGTTGGTAGACAGGAAACAGCGGAAGCTACTAAACTGGCCTTTGAGAAAAGTATGAAAAGCTTTGCTCAAATGAACAATTCTGGCCTGACTTTCTTTCAGGATCTGGCCATTCTGGATGCGGCCAATCAACTCATAAAATTTAAAGATGAGTCCGCTTTGGCCTATGTGGCTCAGATCCAGGATGCGAACCTAAGACATAAGGGCTATGCGGCTTTACCAAAAACAGCATTTAATAAAAAGAATATCGATGAGGCTACTGCCGTATTAAAATTGAAAATTGCAGAAAGTGCCACCGGAACAGCACCATACTATGCTTATCAAACCGCTTATGCGAATTTGTTGTACAGAACAGGACAATATAAAGCGGCCCTGGACTATATCAAACCAATCAGTAGTCCGGATCTGATGAAAAATTCAGATCTGCAAACCTATGCCCTGATTCTTCAAAAGAACAAAGCGTATTTGGAGGCTTCCAGAATGTTGGAAGACATCATCAAACAAGGTGTGGCAGATGAGGAATTGAAAATGGCCCTGAAAGAAAGCTGGATGGGCTTAGGGAAATCAGAAAAAGATTTTCCAGCACATCTGGAAACTTTATTTCAACACCTGAGAAAAGACAAAGAAATCAGTCTGGCAGGTCAGCAGGTGAATTATCCGGCACCATTATTTGCGCTGACCGATCTATCCGGGAAAACGGTCTCCCTGGAAGACCTTAGAGGAAAAGTGGTGTTTCTAGACTTCTGGGCAACCTGGTGTGGACCTTGTGTGGCTTCCTTTCCTGCCATGCAAAAAGCAGTTGATAAATATAGAAATCATCCTGAGGTTGTATTTCTTTTCATCAATACTTTAGAAAAAGAAAAGGATCTGGAAAAAAGAAGAAAACAGGTTGACGGTTTTATCAGGGATAAGGGGTTTTCCTTTCAGATTCTAATGGATGATCAGAAATCCGGTGCCTATGAACTGACGAAGAAATATAAAGTCGCGGGTATTCCAGCCAAATTCGTCATCGACAAAGCTGGGAATGTAAGGTATGCACTCAGTGGTTTTACAGGGGCAACGGATGCCGCTTTTGAAGAAGTCAATGTGTTGATTGAAACTGCTTTGAAGTTGTAAGATTTTGAAATTACCTCAATTGATTGATCAGACATCCTAAAAAGGACTGAGTACCTAAATCCGGTATTCAGCAGATGCTGAACCCGGGAACGACGGATTGAACAACCTTAATTAAAAGAACATAATTTAAAACACTTAAACACAATATGAAATTCAATAAATATCTATTACTTCTGGCCTTTTTCGCTGGAAACTGGCAAGTCTCTCCTGCCAAAAAGGCCGCTCCCTCAGACAGCGTAACGCTAAGCTATTTTAAGAAAAACATTGAGCAATATGAGAAGTCAGTGATGGGATACCCAGGTCAGGGGACTCCGCTTAAAATTTCCCAATTAGACCAGTCGGCTAAACGCATTTGGGCACTATGGAAAAAAGCAAATACCGACCTCAGTGAATTGCCTGAGCCAATCATGGCGAAGCCGGAACTCAAAGCTTATCCGGTTCATCAATGGCAAATGAAAGCAGAGGATCCCATGCCATTTTATTATTTCAGTAAGGAAGATCAACCCTCAACAGGTTATCCCCTGTTCCTTAACCTCCATGGTTCCGGACCAAAAATAGCAGAGTTTAATGCGACTATCGGATGGAGCCTAAGGTACAAAGATGCACCGGCCATTTATTTCATTCCACAGATTCCAAACGAAAGACGTTACCGCTGGTGGTTTAAGCCAGAACAATATGCCTGGGAAAAGTTGTTCCGTCTGGCAATGATCAGCGGAAAGGTAGATGCGAACAAAATCTATGTGATGGGGATCTCTGAAGGTGGATATGGTAGTCAGCGTTTAGGTGCATTTTACGCCGATTATCTGGCCGGTGCAGGCCCGATGGCAGGAGGAGAACCACTAAGAAATGCGCCCGTATTAAACTACAGAAACATCGCTTTCTCTTTTCAAACTGGAGAAAATGACAATGGTTTTGGCCGAAACAAATTAACTAACCGTGCCAAAGTCGTTTTCGATAGCTTACAGAGGGTTTATAAAACCGGTTTTACCCACAAAATTGAATTACAGGCCGGAAAAGGACATGGGATAGATTATACCAAAACTACCCCGTATTTGATTCAACATGTCAGAAATCCTCAGCCAGCAGCATTAAGCTGGGTATTGTTTCCTATGGATGGCAGGTACCGGAATGGATTTTATAACATCAGCATCGACAAAGCTCTTGGATTAAAAGAAGGAGAGGAATTGGATCGTGCAGTGTTTGACATTCAGATGGATAAAAGTAACAATACCATCAATCTGGAGGTAAAATTACAGGATGGGGAGGGGCTGAAATCAGCTGCAGTTAAACAAGGAGAGATCTCTATCTTTTTAAGCCCAAAATTGATGGACCTTTCAAAGAAAGTAAAACTGATGTATAAAGGAAAAGTAGTGTTCAATGCTAAAGTCAAACTCTCAGATGCAGTGCTGGCAGAAAGTTGTGCATTGTTTGGAGATCCTGAGCGTTTATTTCCGGCGAAGATTAAACTGATTCTGTAAAGAATGTAAGCCCAAAATAATGGTCATCAAGGATGTTTCCATGAATCCTTCCTGATCAACAGGCTGTTTCTATTTTGAAACAGCCTGAATATTAGATGAGCCCATTGTCATTCCTTTTCAAAATCGCCTCTCCGGCATCCGCATACTTTTTTAAAAACTTCAGGAAATGACTCAAATCATTAAAACCAAAATCATTACTGATTTCTTTTTTAATCTTCCCACCAGAGTTTAGCTGTGTTTCAATGAGTTTATACTTGTAATCATCAATGTATTGCTTAATAGAAACCTTCACTTGCCGCTTAAATAAACTACTCAGGTAATTTGGCGAGAAATTAAAATGAAGTGCTAAAACATTCAGTTTTAAAGCCTCCGGTTCCTGAATATGTGCATGGATAAATTCAATAATAGAAATCACCAGATCGCCATTGGAAGAGGGGCTTGGAATAATGTTTCCAATCGCGTTTCTTTTGAGTATACTGAAGACTGCCCGTATCAAATGAAACATGACATCATTCCCTGTTCCGCAATTTGCTTCCCATTCCTGTACAATCAATTGCATCAATTGCTCAATCTTGATCAAATCTGCTTCCGATTTTACCAGACAGGTATCATATGTAGCGGCAATGGCCAGTAAATGATCCAGTAGTTTCTTCCATGTTGTAGAATTCTTTTCATTTGAGAGCCCTTCCAGGTATAGATTGTTGAATTTCAATACGCTGAATTCTGTAAGCGCTTCGATCTCAAAAATATGTGCATCCTGGGGAGCCAGCAGGAATAAAGTTCTGCCAGAATAAGCCTGATCTACCTGATTATGGGAATGTATACCTTTTCCGGAATGGATAAATACCAGTTCATAATGGTCATGGTTGTGCAAAGGAAAGGGCCATTTTTCCGTTTCAAAATGCCTCACAAATAAGGCCTCATGCTGAATAAATCTTTTCACAGTTACTTTTTACTAGTATAAGATGAATATCTACCATTTTATAGGATCGCCTGAAGATAGCTTTGCAGCATTCATCAAATGATCTATTATGTTAGCCAATCCCAATCAAAGTACAAAGATACACGCTGGAGTGATTCCTTTAATGGCAGTTTCTGCAGGTATTATAGTAGCAAACGTGTATTATAACCAACCTATTCTCAAAGAAATCGCGGTCACGATGCAGGCCTCCGAAAGTGAAATCGGCAAAATTTCTATGATTGCCCAGCTGGGCTACGGATTGGGGATGTTTTTTCTGTTGCCATTAGGCGATAAAGTAAACCGTAAGAACCTGATCATTTTATTGGCGGCATTGCTTTGTTTAACGCTGATTTTAACCAGTCTTTCCAGCTCAGTTTTACAAATCTCTGTACTCAGCTTCTTCGTCGGACTGTTTTCTACTCCTGCACAAATTATCCTCCCTATGGCCGCGACTTTAGGAAAGGAAAATAGAGGAGCTACGGTAGGTAAAGTTTTCAGTGGAATTCTGGTTGGGATTTTAGGAGCCAGGGTACTGGCGGGATTGCTTACCGAATGGTTTGGCTGGCGTTCTGTATTCGGACTTTCCGCTTTCATGGTATTGATCATGACAGTGTTGTTGAAAATATACCTACCCGAAGCTCCTGCTAAATTCAAAGGAAACTATGGCAGTTTACTCAAATCGACCTTGTCATTGATCAAAGAATACAAGGTCCTCCGTCAGGCAGCTATTCTCGGTGCTTTTACCTTTGGTGTATTTTGTTCATTCTGGACCACGCTAACTTTTCATCTGAGTGCTCCGCCTTTGAATTTTCATAGCGGAACGATTGGAATGTTTGGCCTGATTGCCATTGGCGGTGCCCTGGTAGCTCCATATTTTGGAAAGCTCGCCGATAAAGGGAGCGTATACAAATCGTTGTTGATCACGGTTTCTATGGTGATAGGCAGTATTGTCCTGATCAAACTGTTCCCATTCTCGATCTCTGTGCTAATCCTCAGCGTATTTTTCCTGGACATTGGGGTACAAGCCACACAAATCACCAATTTCACCAGAATTTATAGTCTGGACGAACAGGCACACAGCAGGCTGAACACGATTTATATGACCACTTATTTTATCGGTGCTGCGGTAGGAACTTATGGCGGTTTACTGGCCTGGAAGTTTGGAGGCTGGGATGGAGCCACCTGGCAGATGCTGGCATGGAGTAGTATGGCACTGATGATTGTACTTTTTTCAGCAAGAGCGAAAGGTGTCTTAATTCCGGCAAAATCATCCGCCATTTGAGCTTTTTGTTAAGGGAGATTTAGGCCTGAAACACCATAGTGTTAATTTTACACGATGTTTCCGGTTAAAATTCACATAAACATCAAATTCATGGCTAAGAATTTGTCAAAAATTAACTATACTAAATTAATAATTATATATTTGCAACCTCAAAAGGACTTTACTTGTTTTGAACTTTAAAACAGGTAATTCGAGCTAAAATTGCTGAATTCTTTAGGAAAGCTTCAGTTTTAACCTTGAATCCTCTAGAAAGGGTCTTCAAAATGACAGGTTGATTTTGAAGGCAGAATGAACAGATGATTTGAAATCTTTTTGTCTCCCAGGTGGATTTGCCGGGTTGGAATTTGTGAAGGGATCATTAAATAATTACACTAAACATGAAACTAAAGTTTTCATGCGAAAGCAGGAAACTTTCTAATTTTAAAGACAAACCAAATGCTTAATTTTGTTCTCTTTGGCCCACCGGGTGCAGGCAAAGGCACTCAATCTCAGAAATTGATCGATCAGTATCAATTGATTCACATTTCAACAGGTGACCTTTTTAGGGCTCACATTAAAAATCAATCCCCACTAGGGCAGAAGGTAAGTGAGTTGATCGCAGACGGACAATTGGTTCCTGATGAGATAACCATCGCCATGCTGGAAGAAGAAGTGGATAAAAACCCGGAAGCTAAAGGCTTTATTTTTGACGGTTTTCCACGTACAGTTCCACAAGCGATTGCACTGGATGAATTTTTAGAGAGCAAAGGCAGCAATATTGCAGGTGTAATTGCTTTAGATGTGGATCAGGAAGAATTAACCAAACGTATCGCTCAACGTCAGTTGGAAAGTGGTCGTGCGGATGATCAGGCAGATAAACTGCAAAAAAGAATTGACGAGTATTTCAGCAAAACCATTCATGTTTTGCCGTATTACGAAGCACAAGGTAAACTAAGTAAAGTAAACGGTATCGGTAATATCGATGCGATCTTTACCGAGTTACGTGCGGTTGTTGATCAGTATTAATAAAAAAGACCTGCCGGAAAACCGGTAGGTTTATCATAAATTTGGTGCTGTTATTAAGCAGGACCGCAAAAGCCCGGCTATTAAGTCGGCTTTTTTATTTTAAAAAAAGAAGGTTATGTCGCAAGGTTCGAATTTTGTAGATTATGTTAAAATATGCTGTCGCTCAGGTAAGGGAGGGTCAGGTTCTGCACACTTGCATCGTGATATACGCACTTCTACAGGTGGTCCTGATGGTGGTGATGGTGGACGCGGTGGACACATCATACTCCGTGGGAACTCTCAATTCTGGACTTTACTTCACTTAAAATACCGTAAACACATCATCGCACAGGATGGTCAGCCAGGATCAAGTGGTACCTCTTCAGGTAAATTTGGTAAGGATGAAATTCTGGACGTACCCCTGGGAACGATCGCTAAAGATGCGGAAACAGGTGAGGTACTTTTCGAAATTACTCAGGATGGAGAGACTAAAATTCTAACCCCTGGTGGTCGTGGTGGATTAGGAAACTGGCACTTTAAAACGCCAACCATGCAAACCCCTCGTTTTGCACAACCGGGTGAACCTGGTAAAGAGCAATGGATGGTGCTGGAATTAAAAGTTTTGGCCGATGTAGGTCTGGTAGGTTTCCCGAATGCAGGTAAATCAACTCTGCTGTCTGTATTGTCGGCAGCAAAACCAGAAATCGCGGATTATCCTTTTACCACATTGGTTCCAAACCTGGGTATCGTAGCTTACCGTGCTGGTAAGTCCTTCGTAATGGCAGATATTCCTGGAATTATTGAGGGAGCTTCAAAAGGTAAAGGACTGGGATTCCGTTTCCTACGCCATATCGAAAGAAACTCTGTATTGCTGTTTATGGTTCCTGCAGATACGCACCGTACCATTGCCGAAGAATACGAAATTCTTAAAAAAGAGCTGAAAGATTACAATCCGGAATTGATGCAAAAGCCTCATTTATTGGCCATCACCAAATCCGATATGCTGGATGAAGAACTGACCGCAGAAATGAAAAAGGAAATTCCTGCCCATGTGCCATCGATCTTCATTTCTTCTGTTGCGCAAAAAGGCTTAACAGAATTAAAAGATATGTTATGGGAATCCATTAATGCAGAAGTAGTTTAAAACTATTTTCAGCCAATTAATACAAAGACCTTTCTCTTGCTCAAATGGCAATAGAAAGGTCTTTTAGTTGCTTCTCCATGCAAATGCTTTCGGCTATGTTTTCATACTGACCGTAATTTGGTATTCGCTGGTAGCCTCTTTTCTCATAGAGAATCACTGCTTCTTTCTGCTTCATGCCAGTTTCCAGAATGCATTTTTCATAACCCATTTCATGTGCCCATTTTTCCAGATGTAACAGGATTTCTGAGGCAATTCCACGATTTCGGAATTCAGGATGTACGAACATCCGTTTCAATTCCATGGTTCCCGGTTCATATTCTTTTATAGAACCGCAGGCTATGGCAACGCCTTCCTCGTAGGCGATGACCACATGTTTGATCTCATCTGTTTGGTTAAACTGAGAAAAAAAAGATTGTGATGCGCCATTGGCTTCACTTAGATTTTCATCTAAAAGTGCAATTAACTTCCTGAAATCTAAATGATCAGGATTTGTTCTGCTCAAGTGTATGTTCGTATTCATGGTATAATGACTCCCCCCTGTAAATTTGTTATTCAGCCAATTTCGGTTGAGCTTGAAATGGACTGTTTTCTTGCTTTAAAAAATAATTCTATGGTCAACAATTGAAAGCATTAGGATATGGTTTTAATTAAGATATGGGTTTTCCGGGATGTATAATAGTTGGTAGCGCTCCTTTTTAAGGTATCTTGATTTTTGTCCCTAGGTGTTTCTTTGAAAATAAACCGCTCAGTGTATCATTTTTCAGGGAGTTCATAACTTTCATTTGGAACATTTAAATACGATTAATTAGGTTGTATTAAATCTAATTATTATTTTCCTTAACAATTAAATGCAAATGTTAAAGTTTGTTAATATTTGACTGATAGTCATTGTTTTAGCTTTCCTGGTGCCTTTGGAGGGCTAAAAAGGCCTGATCTTTGACTCCTGTGTAGTGGAAACAATTTCTTATCTGAAGATCACACACAAATAAGGTATTTGCTAAAGCAGTGCCCTTAACCTTTAAACACCCAATGAGTATGAAAAAATGCCTGATCATCCTATTTGTATGCCTTAGCACTCTCGGTTTCGCGCAGGATAAATACTGGCAGCAGGAAGTCAGTTATCAAATTGATGTTGCCTTGAATGATCAAACGAAAACCCTTAAAGGTTCGGAGCAGATCCTGTATAAAAACAACTCCCCGGCTACATTGGACTTCATTTGGTTCCACATTTGGCCAAATGCCTATAAACAGGAATCAACAGCACTGTTTCAGCAATTGAAAAATGATACCAGCAGGGTGAAGAAACTGGAAAAGTATAGTTTTGGAAGTATTGATGGCTTAAATTTTAAAGTGAATGGAGCGCTGGCTCAAACGGAACCGCATTCCAATCCGCAGTATATCGATATCATCAAACTGAAACTACCAACACCTTTAAAACCTGGTGAATCGGTCCAGATCAGTACGGATTTCAATGTAAAATTGCCTTCCTACTTCTCCAGATCCGGTTTTGCCGATGGGGAGTTTATGATTTGTCAATGGTATCCAAAACCGGCAGTATTTGATAAAACCGGCTGGCATGAATTCCCATATCTCGACATGGGTGAATATTACAGTGACTATGCCTCTTTTAAAGTGAACATCACCCTGCCTTCAGATTATGTGGTAGGCGCTACCGGAGTACTACAAACCGCTAATGAATTGGCACAGTACAAAAAATTGGGAACTGCAAATGCCAAAAATAGAACAGGGAATCCAGCATTATATCAACCCTTGACAAAAGCTGCGACCAAAACACTCAGCTATCAAATTGATAATGTACCTGATTTTGCCTGGTTTGCAGCTAAGAATTTTGTGATTCAGTACGATACTGCACAATTGGCTTCAGGAAAAGTGGTGGATGCTTTTACTTATTACCACAATAAAAAAGAAACACTTTGGAAGAATAGCATTGATTATGCAAAGGACGCTGTAAAACATTATAGTAAATGGATCGGGGAGTACGAATACCCCCTGGTACAGGTGGTAGAAGGACCAGCCAACAATTCCAGTGGAGGAATGGAATATCCAACCATCACTTTGATCACCAGCCCGGATGCCAAGAAAGAAAGTCTGGATGCAGTGATTGCCCATGAAATTGGCCACAACTGGTTCATGAGTATGCTGGGCAGCAATGAACGTCAGCATGCCTGGTTAGATGAAGGATTGAATACCTATTTCCAATTCAGATATGAAGCGGAGAAATACCGCAACAATAGTCTTTTCGGAGATGCCATTCCGGCTCAGGTAAGGCAACTTCCTGAAAAAGAATTTATGACAAGTATTTACAATGCTCTGAGTTCTATTCCAATGAAATCTGCAATAGAAACCCCATCAGATAAATTCAGTAGTTCTGATGAGTACAGTATGGCTTCTTATGTGAAAACTGCTTTGTGGTTATTTATATTGGAAAATGAAGTCGGCAGAGAAAAAATGGACAAAGCTTTTCAGTATTACTTCAGTAAATGGAAGAATAAGCACCCACAGCCAGAAGATCTGAAAGCCGCTTTTGAAACTTCTTTAGGGCTGAATCTTGACACTTATTTTCAATTGATTAACAAAGAAGGTAACTTCAGATAGCCTTTTATCCACAAGGTTGTTCACATAGTTCTCCACGTGTTATCCACCCTTTATCCACAGGGTTGTTCACATTTCAGCAGGGTATGAAACCATTCATTTCCTGCTGAAGTATAGACAACAGGCTAAGTCCAACATTAGGAAAGCAGTTCAAAATACGTAAATTCGGTGCCTAACTCTTCCTATGAACAAGTATAGATACGAAGAGATCTCCTCAGAGATCGCGCATAACATTACCGAAGGAAGGTTAAAACCGGGACATAAACTGCCATCAGTCAGGAGACTGAAACAGCAGTATAAAGCTGGATTAACTACTGTGCAAAAAGCTTATGAGCTTTTAATGATTATGGGTTTAGTTGAAAGTATACCTAAATCCGGTTATTATGTAGCATTGCCAGGAAAGCCCGACAAGTATACTCAGCACACTGTCCCGAATCAAAATAGGGTAAGAGATGAGTTGTTTAAAAATAATTTACGTGCAGTTACCGCAAGTCAGGATCTAAAACAACGGCATAGGCTCACGGAGTTTAATGTGGCTACACCAGACGATATCTTTATTCCTCAGAAAATGATTCTGCGTAGTATGCAGCAGGTCATCAGGGAAAAAGGAACACAATTACTCCGTTACTATCCTTCAAATGGCGCTGAAACGCTAAAGGAACACATTGTAAAACGTGCCGCTTTAAACCATGCTCATTTTGACGCAGAAGGACTAATCATCACTGATGGGGCATTACAGGCATTTTACATTGCATTGGCCGCAGTAACCCAGCCGGGAGAGGCAGTCGCAGTGGAAAGTCCATGTGTGTTTTCGATGTTGCAGGTACTGACTTCCCTAAAACTTAAAATTGTAGAGATACCGGTATTGGATCCAAATGGTTTTGACCTGGATTTTTTGCAGGAAACGTTGAGAACCATTCCTATAAAAGCCATTGTAGTCAGTCCAAATTTTCATAATCCAACAGGCCTACTGATGTCTGATGAAAATAAAAGAAAGTTGCTTGAAATCGCAAAAGAGAAAGAGATCCCTATTATTGAAAATGATGTGTATGGAGACCTGAATTTTTCTGATCATAGACCAGGAAATATCAGCGCAATGGACGATAGTGGTCTGGTCATGACTTTTTCCTCCTATGCTAAAACCCTGGCTTCTGGGATTCGTTTAGGTTGGCTGTTTACGGGGCGGTTTTTCAAAGAGGCAGAACAGATTAAATTTGCATTGGGGAGCACGGTAGCTCCAATTTATCAGGAAACAATGCTGAAAATTTTGTCGAGCTCCAGCTATGACCGTCACTTGCATTCCTTCAGGAGGAAATTAGCGGGACAATGCTATCAAACCATTGCAATCATTTCCAGTCATTTTCCAGAGAGAACCCTCATTTCTACCCCTAAAGGCGGCTATAGCATCTGGTTAAAAATGGATCAGGAAATGGACTTGACTAAATTTTACACTTCCTGTGAAAAGATCGGACTGCGTTTTACTCCTGGCTCTACTTTTTCTTATAGCAATGCCTTTGAACAGTATTTCAGGATTATTTTTGCATTGAAGTACACGGAGCAAAGAGAAGAGGTTTTGAAACAGGCGGGCATCATCGCTGCCAGGGCGATCTCCTGATCTGTACCCAATGGATTTTCGGGTACTGTCTCCCAACTGTGAAAGGAGAGCCCTTATTTTTGACCTTAAAATAAGAGCGCTGAAAAAAATTGGTTATTCATGGAAAATAAGATAAAAACAAAGTTCACTGTAGCCTCGGAAGAAGGGATCGCAGTATTACAAATGCTTGGAGAAAAACGCGGACAAGAAAAATATGGTCGTATACTTAGTGTTGCTCAACTTGAAGATTACCTCTTTGATAAATTCAATACAGCAACTATCGTTAACCATTTAAACACCTTTTCAAATCAATTGATTGTAGTTTATGTGGAGGATCAGCCTGCCGGCTATGCTTACCTCAGTGGAAATGGAAGGGTTCCACAGGAATTCCAGGACAAGCGGGTGATTCACCTGCAAGACTTTGAAGTGCTCAATGCCTATCAGGGTACGAGTGCCAAAGAAATTTTACTGGAAAAATGTCTGAACGTCTGCAAATCTTATGAGGTATTGCGTCTCACTGTAAATACGGAAGCAAAAGAAATGATTTCTTTTTATGAGCGGTATGGTTTTCAGCAAAAGGCATCAGAAGAGATCAGTATGGCCGGAATTAAATTACAATTGGCTGTACTGATCAAGGTCAATCCTTAAATCCGGATTATTTTCTGTTGATAAAAGATTCTTTTTTCATGGTGTTCCTACAAATCCATAAGCTGATCAGCATAAATACTGCTCCGGCAAGGAAAGGAGCACCTGAAAATTTAACCGGTGCTTTAGGATTGGTAAACCAGGCAAATAAATTGGTCATTAATAATGGGCCAACAATCGAAGTGGCACTCATCAGACTGGTTAAAGCCCCCTGGAGTTCTCCCTGTTCGTTCTGTGGTACATTTTCGGAAATGGTAGCTTGTAGCGCCGGACCAGCTATCCCGCCTAAACAATAGGGAATCAAAAAGGCGAACATCATCCAGGTTTGGTTGGCAAAAGCAAATAATAACATGCCTAACACGGAGAAAGCCAATCCGATGTAAATGCTTTTTTCATTTCCTAAACGCGGACTGGTGTACCTGATTAAGCCTCCCTGAACCAGGGCAACCAGGATTCCGGCAGTGGCCAATGAAATGCCAATCAGAAAAGTATTCCATTGAAAACGTTCAATATTGATGAAAGTCCAGGTGCTTTGTAGGGCCTGACCCGCAATGTAAATGAAAATTAGTGCGACGATTAATCCACCTATGCCTTTGTATTTTTTAAGACAAAGCAGGGAGCCTATCGGATTGGCTCTGGACCATTCAAAAGCTCTCCGGTGTGCCTTATCCAGGGATTCGGGCAATACAAAATAGCCATAAATCACATTGATGAAGGTAAGGACTGCAGCGGCGATAAAAGGAACTCTTGGGCCTAGTCCACCTAATAATCCACCTAATGCCGGACCGATTACAAAGCCCAGACCGAATGCTGCACCAATCAAACCAAAATTCTGTGCCCTGTTTTCCGGCGTACTGATGTCAGCAATATAGGCCGTTGCAGTGGTCATACTTGCACCAAAAATCCCTGCAATGATACGGCCAAGGAATAACCACCAAATGGTAGGCGCTAATGCCAGAAATATATAATCTACCCCAAATCCTAATAATGAAACCAGCAAAACAGGTCTTCTGCCGTATTTATCGCTCAGGTTGCCTATAATCGGGGCACAAACGAACTGCATAATGGCATAGGCAAACATGAGTAATCCGCTCCATTGCGAAGCTTCACTGATATTGCCATGAATCAATTGTTCGATCAATTGAGGAAATACCGGAATAATCAGCCCAATGCCAATCACGTCCAATAACATGGTGATGAAAATGAAGCTTAGCGCTGCTTTTCTGGATGATGCCATAAAAATCTAAGGATTAAAGGCACAAAGTTATTGCTTTTAATGAATAGATCGGCCTCATTTTTCTATGAAATGCTGAAGTGTCCTGCGCTATCCTGAACTTTATAACTGCCAGGAAAACAGGAGGATTCTGGTAGTTTTAGCCAGACTTTCCTGGTGTCTGCTCTGATTTTCAAATCGCTTAATGACTTGTCAGTAAGTTCGTTATTTCTTGCTGTTGTATAGATGATGATCATCAAAAGAAGGTATATTGCAGCTGGGGAGAGTTGCTTATTTTTAAGTAATTTTCACCGATGATAATCGGAATTTAAAGCCTGCTGATTGGGGCTGGAACCCTACAAAGCCCTAGCAGATGCCTATAAAAGCCCGCCTAAAGGTCTGGCAGTTAGAATTTCAATAGGAACTCCGTTCCCAGTTCTCCAATGCTCAGTTTATTTTCAGTAGGGCAGCAGGGAGCGCGAGATAGCAGCATGGAACTGCAGGGGATATCCTGAGGATATGCCCCCTTTCATTTGATAAATATGGAATATTTCGTTCTGGATTTAGTTTTTCTTCAGAATCCCTCTGGTTATACTCTCTTCAAATAAATTGGTGGTATGGTCCCATAACACCTGTGAACCTTCCTTAATTTTAACTGTTTTCTGAAAAACAGTATCATATTTCACGTCAAATTCGCTCCAGGTTCCACCTTCATTTGATACATTTTGAAGAACAGGCTCCAGTCGGTCGATAGATTTGGCAAACTTAGATTCTGCGGAAATTCCGGCTTCGAATTCTTCCCATAGTGAAATAAATTCTTCTGCCTGTTGATCTGGTAATAGTCCGAATATCCGCTTTGCTGCTTCCTGTTCTTCCACTCTATTGTCGTGATTTGCATTTTGATCATATAAAAAAACATCTCCCGAATCGATCTCCACAATATCATGAATCAATAACATTTTAACCACTTTCAAAATGTCTACTTTTTCATTGGCGTGTTCAGAAAGAACGAGCGCCATCATCGCCAGATGCCAACTGTGTTCCGCATCGTTTTCATGACGCATACTATTGAATAAGCGCGTTTTTCGCTGGATGTATTTGAGTTTGTCAATTTCGTGGATGAAGGCCATTTGCCTGGACAGATCTGTTAAATTCATAGGAACATAGATTGGTTTTAAACCGCCCAAAATTAAGATTTAATTCTTCCTTTTTTATCATACGGAGGTCAGGTGTAAGCCTCTTCCAGGGGCCCTAATTTGGAGCACTACTTGGATTTTAGCCTTTTTTTTCCTACCTTTGTCCTGTTTTTAATTTAAAACTCAGCGAATTCGTCGGAATTTGCTAGTTAATTTCTTTTTAAGAAATAGGTGAAAACCTGTTTAAATGTCTAAGGGGATTGCCCCCTGATTTTCATTTTAATGTTTTATTTAAAGCATTTTATTACAAGCAGCAATTAAGCGGACTTGTACTAAATTTTTATTATGGTAAAATTCACACAGCTTATAGGCTGTTTAGTGCTGTTTTTTGTTGTCCCTCCGACAACTGTGGCCCAGAACCAGATCCCGATCCGAGAAAATACTCCTTTTGTTTCATTGCGGGCAGATGGAGGCAGTTCAACGGGGCTGCCAGACTCGAAAAGAAAGGCAGCCAGAGTAGGCCAGGCAATTAAGGTCGCTCCAGCAGATCCCTCTGATTCCACAAATAAAGTAGCTCCCACAATAGTGGATCATCCCCGAAACAAGGCGGATACCAGAAATAAGGCAGATACTACGAAACACCTGGATAAGCCCCAGCTTAAAATTGGTGGCGCATTAAGGTTCAATTACAACCTTTCCAGCTGGAAAAAAGAGCAAGTAAAAAGAGGTGGAGATTTCGGACTGGATATGTTCCGTATTCAGGTGGATGCCTCCCACAAGAAACTAGATTTCCATGCAGAATATCGGTTTTATTCCAGATCCTTTGGTGGATCTTTTCTAAAAGATGGGTATTTAACCTATCACTTCAACGACAGTACCAATCTTGCGATTGGACTAGTTCAAAATCCCTTCGGGAATACCACATACAACTCTCACAGTTGGTTTTTTAACCTTCCATACTACCTGGGCTTCGAAGATAAAGCTTCGATGGGTATCCGATTTCATCAACGGAGCAACCGCTGGTTGTATGATCTGGCCTTTTTTAAAAGTGCAATGGAACTGGATTTTGGCGACAAGACCAGCATAGATCTTTCCCGATATTCTTACGATGTTGCTGGCCGGAATAAAGAGCTGAACCAGGGAAATGTAAAAACAGAATATTTACTCTCCGAAAATAAACGAATTGGAATTTCCGGAATGCTGTCTGGGGTATACAACATTCCTACCGGCAATATGGGCTCCAGATGGGCGGCAGCCTTACATACCGACCTGAATTTTGGGAAATTTAATGTGAAACTGCAATCCATGTATTATCAATATCAGCTGGCAGATTCAGCACAATACAAGCAAAGTGTAAGTCTGGGAGCTTATGGCTCCAGTTACGATGTGGCTACAAAGGCATATCTGCATACCGCCTCTGTTTCCTATACCCAGCCAGTTAAGATTGGGCCGCTGAGCTCAATCACCTTTTATGAAAACTTTTCCTATATGGATAAAACGCAAAAAGGAACAAGCGATACCCAAATGAATGTTTTGGGCATGATGCTTAAGGCGGGAAATCTGATCAGTTATGTGGATTGGGCAGCAGGGAGAAATCAACCCTGGTTAGGTCCGGATTGGCAAAATGGCCTGGCCATAGGAAATCCGGATGCCAAATGGAGCAGCCGTTTCAACATCAATATTGGCTATTACTTCTGATACAACAGGCTATTAATTTTTAACATCATATCTATCAAAAATGTCTAAACTTAAAATAGAAGACCTTACCCTCATTTTCGGAAAAGAAAAAGAGAAGGCACTTTCATTATTGAAGCAAGGGAAATCCAAAGCGGAGATTCTTAAAGAAACAGGTTGCACTGTAGCGGTAAAAAATGCAAACTTCGAAATTGAAGAAGGGGAATTTTTTGTCATCATGGGTTTATCAGGCAGTGGTAAATCCAGCTTGTTGCGCTGTTTGAATAGGTTAATTGAACCTACTTCAGGTAATGTAATTTTAAATCAAAACAACATTACCAGCCTGGCTGATCAGGAGTTGCAGAGGGTTCGCCGGAAAGAAATGGCGATGGTATTTCAGAACTTCGGACTCCTACCACACCGCACTGTATTGGAAAATGTGGCATTCGGACTGGAGTTACAGGATATTCCGCAAGCAGAAAGAGAAGAAAAAGCAACAGCAGTGATTGATCTGGTGAGCCTTCGGGGTTACGAAAATCAGCATACCGGCGAGCTTTCAGGTGGGATGCAACAACGTGTTGGTCTGGCCAGAGCATTAGCCAATGATCCGGAGATTCTGTTGATGGATGAGGCTTTCTCTGCACTTGATCCACTCATCCGTACGCAGATGCAGGATGAATTAATTGACCTGCAGGAGAAAATGCACCGGACCATTGTTTTTATTACCCATGATCTGGATGAAGCGATACGCTTAGGGGATCGCATTGCCATTATGAAAGATGGAGAAGTTATACAAATAGGTACACCAGAGGATATTTTAACCAATCCGGCAAGCGATTATGTGGCCTCTTTTGTTGAAAAAGTAGACCGTAAATCCATCATTACTGCCGCAAGTTTGCTGTTTGAAAAACCTACCGTGGCCATTTTCAAAAAGGATGGGGTAGAGGGAAGTCTGCGTAAAATGCGTACTTCCGGATTAACTTCTTTACCGGCAGTCTCCATCGATAAGCATTTCCTTGGTTTTGTGTACCTGAAAGATCTTCTGGAGCTCAAGGCACAAAAGGAACATACCATCGAAAAAGCAATCATAAGGGACATTCCTGTTGCTTATCCGGAAACTACAGTAGAACAAATGCTGCCATTTATTGCGGAAAACGGCAGAGCCGTGCCTGTAGTAGATGAAAAAACAAACAAACTGATTGGAATTGTTGCCCAAACTTCTCTGTTGATTGAAACGACAGGAGCAAGCTGGGAAAATCTGAATGGAAATAGAATTGATCACCTTCAAAAAGAAATTATTTAATGATACACATAGGGACATATATCGAACAATTTATCAACTGGTTGACCCTGAACTTTTCAGTGGTCTTCGAATTCATCCGGGTTGTGGTAGAATCAGTGGTTAATTCGGTGGAATGGGTACTGATGTTTCCACCTTTTTACATCCTGATTGCCTTGATCGGCTTGCTGGCCTGGAAACGTAGTGGCTGGGGCTTAACGGTTTTTACCGTTCTCGGACTGGGGCTGATCTGGGGAATGGGTTATTGGGAGCAGACTATGGCGACGCTGGCCCTGATTTTATCTGCAGCATTTATTGCTTTGCTGATGGGTGTTCCATTAGGGATCTGGGCGGCCAAGAATCCGATGGCCGGCAAAGTGATTCGTCCGGTACTGGATTTAATGCAAACCATGCCTGCCTTTGTTTATCTGATTCCTGCAGTGCTGTTTTTTGGCTTAGGGAAAGTTCCCGGGGCCTTTGCAACGGTGATTTTTGCTATGCCACCAGCGGTGAGATTAACCACATTGGGGATCAGTCAGGTGCCGGCTTCCATTGTAGAAGCCACTCGCTCATTTGGTGCCACACCTCGTCAGCTACTTTTTAAAGTGGAATTGCCTTTGGCCTTGCCTACGATTCTGGCTGGTGTCAATCAAACCATCATGATGGCACTCTCTATGGTGGTGGTTTCTGCTATGATCGCTGCCGGCGGATTAGGTGAGGTGGTATTGAAAGGAATTACCCAGTTGAAAATCGGCTTAGGCTTTGAAGGCGGGATTGCAGTCGTGATCCTGGCCGTAATTCTCGACCGGATTACACAATCCTTTGGGCAGAAAAAACCGGCCAGCGTTTAAGCAGTAGTCATTCCTCAATTGCATCACAACAAGGAATGAGCTGGAATAGAACGTACACAAATGTTCATATTGAGATAGCAAATTATACATAAATTATAAAAATACAACACATGAAAAAGATAATCGGAAGTATATTCATCGCATTCATAATTGGTGTTTTCGCCTCTTGTGAAACGCCTGGAAATGACAAAAAAGTAACCATAGCTTACGTAAACTGGGCAGAAGGTGTGGCCATGACACAGCTTTCTAAAGTATTGCTGGAAAAAGAAGGGTATACAGTAGCCTTGAAAAATGCAGATGTAGCCCCGGTTTTTGCGGCTGTAGCTGCTGGTGATGCAGATGTCTTTCTGGACAGCTGGATGCCGGTAACGCATAAAGAATACCTCGATAAATTCGGTGCTAAACTGGAAGTTTTAGGAACGAATTTCAACAATGCCAGAATTGGTCTGGTAGTTCCTGAATATGTCAACATCAATTCGGTTGAAGCGTTAAATGCAAATGCCGCATTGTTCAACGGAAAAATCATTGGGATTGATGCAGGTGCCGGAATTATGAGCAAAGCAGAGCTGGCCATTAAAGATTATGGTTTGAAAATGGAACTGCAATCTTCAAGTGAAGCGGCGATGTTGGCCATATTGAAAAAAAGCATAGATGCCAAGCAACCTGTAGTCATCACGGGCTGGTCTCCACATTATATTTTTAGTACTTATAAGCTGAAGTTTCTGAATGATCCCAAAGCAGTTTTTGGAGAGGTAGAGACCATTCAGACGGTGGCCAACAAGCATTTTGTGGCTGCGAAACCTAATGTAGCAGAGTTTTTCAGAAACTTTAAGTTAGATGGAGAAGAACTGAGTTCATTAATGGCAGCCATAGAGGCAAACACGAATGAAAAATTAGCGGTAGTAGAATGGCTGTCCAAACATGAGGAATTTGAATTGCAAATGCGATCATTCCTGAAATCAGATGGAAAATAATCTGATTTCCAGAAGGCACAGAGGCCGTATCCCAATAAGGATACGGCCTGTTTTATGATCAATCTATTGATCTGAAAGGGATTATAGGTATCTTTTCTTCCAGGTATTCATCATGTATGTATTGATCTCCCATTGGTCGGCAACAGGAAGGTTGGTATAGGGCAGGGTAGGCATATAACTGGGCGGACCAAATTCGGTTAACATGGTCAGCATTTTGCCCTGTTGTTTTTTGATCGCCACTACCTTATCCCAGAAGGCAAAATGCGCAGCTACGGCATTCTTCCATTCCGGTGCGCGGGGATCACTAACCTGTGGGCCTTCTTCATGACCAACACGGGAATGCACATGGTCTGTTCTTGAAATTGCCAGATCCACCGTTTCTTGCTGGTCAGCCAGCATACTTTCACTTACATTACACCAATGAGAAATATCTAAGGTTAATCTCAGACCTGGATTTTTTTCCAGATAGGGTACTGAGGCGGGAGCCGAATACAGCATTCTTGAACGATGCGTTTCATGATAGATCGGAACTCCTGTTTCTGTAGCATATTGAATTGTAAAATCAATGAACTTTTTGTTGTCTTCGTATTTAAAAAAATCCTTTCCAGAATGTACATTGATGTAAAGCGGTTTTTGGTATTTATTTTCAGCAGCTGCTTTCAGGACCCGTTTAAAAGTAGCCAGATTGGTAGCTGGGTTGGGTTCGTCCCCGCGACAAAGGAAACCTACCGATAACTGATACTTTTTTAGTGCTGCAAACAATTCTTCCTGAATATCTGGCATCCATAAGATTTCTATGCCGTCATAACCATCTGCTTTTGCTCTTTTACAGCATTCCGTTACAGAACCAGGAAAACCCCAGTATGGAGCCATAATTTTTAAAGAAAAGCCATCAGCAGTCTGTACGGTCGTAGCCGAAAGCTCAAATGCTTTCATAGATGTTAAAAGAGGAGCAGTGGCTGCAAGCACTGTTGTCCCTAAAAAATCCCTTCTATTGTAATTCATATCATTTATACCTGGAACGCTGAAAATACATATTATTTTTAATTTACTCCCTCCAGGTTTTTATGCATCCAAAAATGAATCGTTCTAAAATTACTTCCATATCTGTTTGTCTGCATCCAAAAAAGCGGATTGTTCTAAAATTAGCTCCATATCAGTTTGTCTGCACCAAAAAAGCAGATCGTTCTAAAATTAGCTCCATATCAGTTTGTCTGCATCCAAAAAAGCGGATCGTTTAAATTTAGCACCATACCGGTTTGTCTGCATCCAAAAAAGAGGATCGTTTAAATTTAGCACCATATTGGTTTGTCTGCATCCAAAAAAGAGGATAGTCTAGGACAAGGCCTAGGAAGATTTTGACGCTCCCCTTAAAGGGAGCGCCAAAATAATCCAGCCTTGGAGTAGTACTGCCTCTTTTCCTCCCTTTAATTTACCACTCCACATCCCTCCTCAAACATGACATAATTTTTAACATTCTACTTTAAAATTCTCAGGCTTCTCCATAGAATATAGGTACTTTTGCCCCATAATTTCAAAGATCATCAGGCGGTTTCGCCGATCCTGGAATTTAAAACAGCAAGAAGGGAAAAAACTGTAAAAAGGATATTCCCGGAAGCTGTTAGCGAAATAACCAAAGAAAACAGAAAGAAATATATTTCAATGAAAATAGCAATTAATGGTTTTGGCAGAATCGGCCGTATCTTTTTACGTAGTGCGATTGAAAAAAACATCAATGTTGTGGCGATCAATGACCTCGGAGATCCTGCAACGCTGGCACATTTGTTCAAATACGATACTGTTCACCGCGGATTTAAGGGTACAGTTAGCTTTGAATCGGATGCTTTAATTGTGAATGGAAAAAAGATCATGGTGTATGCAAAGTCAAAGCCAGAAGAGCTGCCATGGGCGGAGTTGGGCATCGACCTTGTCCTGGAATCTACTGGTAAATTTACCAGCAGAGCAGGGGCGGGCCAGCACTTAAAAGCAGGTGCAAAACAAGTATTGATTTCGGCACCAGCAGCGGATAAAGACATTCCAATGGTGGTATTAGGCGTAAACGAATCAGAGATTGATTTGAAAGCTGAAATCCTTTCCAACGCTTCCTGTACCACCAATAATGTGGCACCAATGGTGAAAATTCTGGATGATAACTGGGGTGTTCTGGAGGGGTATATCACTACGGTTCATTCGATGACAGGTGATCAGAATTTACATGATGGTCCGCATAAGGATTTGAGAAGGGCGAGAGCGGCTTCGGCTTCTATCATTCCTACGAGCACTGGTGCGGCGAAAGCAATTACCAATATTTTTCCTCATCTGGATGGAAAACTGGGAGGTGCCGGGATAAGGGTTCCGGTATTGAATGGATCCTTAACGGATTTCACCTGTTTGTTAAAATCCGCGACTACGATTGAGCAAATCAATATGGCCTTTAAAAAAGCGGCAGAAAATGAATTAAAAGGACTGGTTGAATATACCGAAGACCCTATTGTTTCCGTTGATATTTTAGACAATCCACATTCCTGCATTTTTGATGCAGAGCTGACTTCCATCGTTGGGGATATGGTGAAAGTGGTGGGTTGGTATGACAATGAGTCGGGTTACTCGAATCGTTTGGTAGATCTGGTACAAAAAATTGCAGCAGCACATGATTAAGGAAATTACAGCGGCAGAAACCCTGCCTTTAAGAAGTGCAGTCCTGAGAAATGGAATGCCTTACGCGCAATGTATCTTCCCTCAGGATCAGCAGGAAGGTGTTTTTCACCTCGGTTGTTTTGAAGGGGATCAGCTGGTTACCGTGGCTACATTTTTTCCTGAAGATCGTCCTGAACTTGGTTCCGGAGGTTTTCGATTGAGAGGGATGGCTTCTGATCCTGCTTTTGCAGGAAAAGGATATGGGGCAAAGCTGATAAAATTTGCAATTGATGAACTGAGATCAGCTAATGCTGCTTATATTTGGTGCAACGCACGAACTAGTGCCGCTGCTTTTTACACGAAGCTCGGCTTTGCGTTCATTTCTGAGGAATTTGAGATTCCGGGTGTAGGTCCGCATTTTGATATGCTCAGAAAACTGTAAATGATAAAGCATCATTTGTAATTCAAAAACCAATAATTCTAAACAATAACAATAATGAGAACAATAGACCAGTGTAATTTCAAAGATAAGAAAGCTTTAATCAGGGTAGATTTTAATGTGCCTCTGGATGCAGAATTCAACATTACAGATGATAAAAGAATGCGTGCGGCATTGCCAACCATTACTAAAATTCTGAATGATGGTGGATCGGTAATTCTGATGTCTCATTTGGGCCGTCCTAAAAACGGACCTGAGGATAAATTTTCTTTGAAACACATTTTAGGTGACCTTTCCAGAATGTTAGACCTGGAAGTGAAGTTTGCAAATGATTGTATTGGAGAGGAAGCAGTAGTGAAAGCTAAAAACCTGGAACCAGGACAAGTATTGCTATTGGAAAACCTTCGTTTCTACAAAGAAGAAGAAAAAGGAGACAAAGATTTCGCAGAGAAACTGTCAAAATTAGGAAATGTATATGTGAATGATGCTTTTGGTACTGCACACCGTGCGCATGCCTCAACTGCCATCATCGCTCAATTCTTCCCGAATGATAAATACTTCGGTTATTTGATGGCTGAAGAGCTTAAAAATGCGGAAAAAGTAAACCATGGTGCAGTTAAACCTTTCACTGCCATTATGGGTGGTGCGAAAGTATCAGATAAGATCTTATTGATCGAAAGCCTGTTGGACAAAGTAGACAACCTGATCATCGGTGGTGGTATGGCTTATACTTTTGCAAAGGCACAGGGTGGTGAAATCGGTACTTCTCTTTTAGAGGAAGACAGAATGGCTTTATGCCTTGAGTTGCTGGATAAAGCGAAAGCGAAAGGTGTGAATTTATACCTTCCTTTGGATACCGTAATTGCGGATAAATTCTCAAATGAAGCAGAAAAGAAAAACGTGGATACAGGTTGTATTCCTGCGGATTGGATGGGTCTGGATATCGGTCCAAAAACCATCGCTTTATTTTCTGAAGTGATCAAAGGTTCGAAAACTTTGCTTTGGAATGGTCCGATGGGTGTTTTCGAAATGTCGAACTTCGAGCAGGGAACACGTGCAATTGCTGATGCGGTTGTGGCTGCTACTCAGGACAATAGCGCGTTTTCATTGATCGGTGGTGGTGATTCTGCTGCGGCGATCGCTAAATTCAATTTAGAGGATAAAGTGAGCTATGTTTCTACTGGTGGTGGGGCATTATTAGAGTACATGGAAGGCAAAGAATTGCCAGGTGTAAAAGCCATCAACGACTAATATTTTCGTCTGAAAAAATAGACAGGCGCTTCGCGATTTTTCGAGGCGCCTGTTTTTTTTACCACCTCATTTACTGTGTTTTCGAAGTCCTCAAGGCACAAAAAAAGTGGTACGAATTATGTTGATAATTTTTTGTGGGAGAATGTGGTGAAAAGTGGTAGAAATATCTATTTTTACACTACATTATAAAGACCACATAAAGAAATGGTTCAACTGTTAGGAGAGTTTGATTGTAAATTGGATGCGAAAGGCCGCTTGATGGTTCCTTCGTCTCTGAAAAAACAATTGCCTAATGTTGAGGTTGAGGGACTTGTGATCAACAGGGGTTTTGAGAAACACCTGGTGATTTATCCTAAAAAAGTATGGGAAGGAATAGTGGAAGAGTTGAGTAAGTTGAATCCATACGAACAAAAAAACAGAGAATTTATTCGGTATTTTACCCGCGGCGCTTCGGAATTGACACTGGATGCGGCAGGTAGAGTGAATTTACCTAAATCTTTATTGGAATCGGTAGGCATTGAAATCAATACAGAATTGGTTTTGGCTTGTCAGTTTGATAAGATTGAGGTATGGTCGAAAAAGGCTTATGATGCTTTGTTTGATGCGGAGCCGGCTGACTTTTCAAAACTTGCAGAAGAAGTAATGGGTAATAAAAATAGGAGGAGCGATGGAGAATAATTACCACATTCCTGTCATGTTGAAAGAATGTATCGAAGGTTTGAATATCAAACCCGATGGAGTATATGTGGACGTTACCTTTGGTGGTGGCGGACATTCAAGAGAAATCCTGAAGCATTTAGGAAAAGATGGAGTATTGATCAGCTTCGATCAGGATCCTGATGCACAAAGGAATAAAATTGATGACCCACGTTTCATTTTCGTAGATCAGAATTTTGCTTTCATCAAAAATAACCTGCGTTTACTGGGTTATAAAGCGGTGGATGGCATTTTAGCGGATTTAGGGGTTTCCTCACATCAGTTTGATGTTCCGGAACGTGGTTTTTCTACCAGATTTGAATCTGACCTGGATATGCGTATGGATAAACAGGGTGCTTTAACAGCTGCCGATGTATTGAATACCTATACAGAAGATCAGTTACACAAGATTTTCGGAATCTATGGTGAAGTGAAAAACGCAAAGTCGCTGGCCCGTGCCGTGGTGACTGGCCGTGTTGAACAACCCATAAAAACCCTTGCGGATTTTAAAAGAGCTGCTGCTGCACACATCCCTAAAGGGAAAGAGCACAAGTATATGGCTCAGGTTTTTCAGGCTTTGCGCATTGAGGTGAACAAAGAAATTGAAGTGCTGGAGAACTTTTTAATGCAAACTGCGGATGTGCTGAAACCAGGAGGCCGTTTGGTGGTGATGTCTTACCATTCATTGGAAGACAGACCGGTAAAAAGTTACCTGGCAAAGGGTAAATTCAGAGGCGAAGTGGAGAAGGATTTTTATGGTAATGAACAAAAACCATTTAAAATCATCACCAGAAAAGCAGTGATTGCCAATGAAGAAGAGGTAGAACGAAACAGCAGGGCAAGAAGCGCAAAGCTTAGGATTGGAGAAAGGTTATGAACAATCAATTCAGGCCAAATATAGAAGAGGAAGAACTGGAGGCTGAAGAGATTCAGATCAAGAAACCCAGAAGGAAGGAAAGGGAGCCTGAAAGTGGTAAAGCGTTCTTTAAGAAGTTATTTACCGAAGGGGTAGTAACCAAGGAAGCGGCAACAGATATGTTACCGTTTTTACTGTTTTTGTCGGTTTTGTGTATGCTCTACATCGCAAACAGTCATATGGCAGTGAAGAACATCAGAAATATTGACAAGTTAAATAAAGAAGTAAAAGAGTTGAGCTGGGAATATAAATCGCTGAAAGCAGATTTAATGTTCAAAAGCAAACTCACTGAAGTTGCAAAGAAAGTAGATACGTTAGGGATTAAAGAATTAATTGAACCCCCTAAAAAAATCGTTATAAACGCTAATGAACATTAGAGCAAACATATTATTACGTGTTTATCTGTCATTCGGACTGATTGTACTGCTTGCCGTAGCAGTATTGGTCAGACTATGTGATGTACAATTTGTAGAGGGGCATAAATGGCGCGCCATGGCCGACAGCCTCTCTACTAAGTATATCAATGTGGAAGCGGCTCGTGGAAACATTTATTCCTCAGATGGTAGCTTGCTGGCTACTTCCATTCCTGAATATGAATTGAGGATGGATTTGTTTGCTGGTGGAATTGATGATGATAAAGTATTCTACGGAAAAGTGGATTCTTTAGCCTTACAATTGTCCGCGTTTTTTAAAGATAAAAGCCCTAAAGAATATTCACGTTACCTGCGTTCTGCCAGACAGGATAGCGCTCGTTACCTTTTGATCAAGCGTAAAGTAGGCTATCAGGAATTGAAAACCATCAGAACTTTTCCTTTGTACAACATCGGGAAATACTCTGGCGGTTTAATCGCGGTACAACAAAACAAAAGAATTAAACCCTTTAAGTTTTTGGCTTCCAGAACTATTGGATACAAAAATGAAAATGTGGCCAATGGCGTAGGTTTGGAGGGTGCATATGGCAATTACATCAATGGGGAGAGTGGTAAAAGACTGGTACAACGTATTGCCGGTGGTGTATGGATGCCCGTAAATGATGAAGCAGAAGTAGCGCCTAAAGAAGGGGCAGACATCATCTCTACCATCGACATCAACATGCAGGATCTGGCACAGACTGCTTTAGAAAGACAGTTGAAACTGAGTGATGCAGATCATGGTACCGTAATTCTGATGGAAGTGAATACCGGTGAAGTGAGAGCGGTAGCGAATTACACCAGGGTATCAGAAGGTGTTTATGAAGAAAAATTCAACTATGCCATTGGTGGCAGTCAGGATCCGGGTTCTACCTTTAAACTGGCTTCTTACATGGCTTTGCTGGAAGATAAGAAAGTAGATACCAATACTTTGGTAGATACCGGAGATGGTTTTTACCGTGTTCCTGGCCATACTATTAAGGATTCACATGGTGGAATTGGGGTAGTAACGGTCATGAAGGCATTTGAGCAATCGGCAAATACAGCGATTGCTAAACTGGTAAATACCCATTACAAGGAAAATCCTTCGCAGTTTACGGATCATTTGTATGACATCCATATGAATGAGAAGCTGGGCTTACAGATTCCTGGAGAAGCAAAACCGGTGATCAAAAACCCTTCGAACAGAAGCTGGAACAAAAACCTGACCCTGGCGCAGATGGCCTATGGTTATGAGATGCAGATTACCCCATTGCAAATACTGGCATTTTACAATGCTGTAGCAAATGATGGCAAGTTCATCTCGCCGATTTTTGTGAAAGAGATCAGAAGGCTGGGAAATCCGATTGAGCAATACAATGCCAGAGTGATATCTGAGCAGATTTGTTCGGAGAAAACCGTGAAGAAATTACAGGCCATGCTGGAATCAGTAGTGACCAAAGGAACGGGTAAGCTGATGGCCTCACCATTTTATCGCGTAGCAGGAAAAACCGGAACTGCGCAGGTAGCAGATGGCAATAAAGGATACCGTGCAAAGAGAAGTTACCAGGCTTCTTTTTGTGGATACTTCCCGGCTGATAAACCCAAATATTCGATTATGGTGTCGATTAACGGGCCTAAAAATGGGTATTATGGTGCAACAGTAGCGGGGCCGGTATTTAAAGAAATAGCAGATCGTATTTACGCAAGTGATATCGATATGTACAATAATGTAAAGGACCACCTGGTAGGTAATACCAGAAATCCTGAAGCGAAATCCGGACAAAGTAAAGCCGTGAAGAAAGTATATGGTGCTTTTGGAATCAAGTCTTTATATGCCGCGAAATCAGAATATTTCAATAGCATTGATACCAATAATGGTGTGGTTTATCAGGATTATAACACCGTTAAAGGAGTGATGCCGAATGTAAATGGTATGGGATTGAAAGACGCATTATACCTATTGGGAAATGCAGGTCTGAAAACCAGAGTAACTGGAAGTGGAAAGGTGGTGAGTCAGTCGATTCCTTCCGGCAGTAAAATAGGTAGAGGATTAGGAGTGGATTTAGAATTAAGATAATATGCAATTACAAGACGTTTTATATGGAATCGCAATAACAAACCTGGTTGGATCAACCAATAGGGAGATTACTGCGCTTGTTTTTGATTCCCGTCAGGTGGTTAAAGATGCGGTGTTCTTTGCAATCAAAGGCACACTTTCAGATGGACATAAATATATAGAGAATACAATACAGGCTGGCGCTTCGGTAATCGTATGTGAGCAGATTCCTGCGGAGACCGTTCCGGGAGTAGTTTACATTCAGGTAGACAACAGTTCTGTAGCTTTAGGAGAAATGGCGGCCAATTTTTATGGCAATCCTTCTTCAAAATTAAAATTGGTAGGCATTACCGGTACCAATGGTAAAACGACAATTGCGACCATCTTATTTAAGTTGTTCCGCAGTTTAGGTTACCATGTAGGATTGATTTCTACGGTACAGAATCATATCGACGATGTAGTGATTCCGGCTACGCATACCACACCAAACCCAATAGCTTTAAATGAGTTGTTGCAAAAAATGGTGGATGCAGGTTGTGAGTATTGCTTTATGGAAGTGAGTTCTCATGCCGTTGTTCAGCACCGTATTGAAGGATTAGACTTTGTTGGTGGTGTGTTCTCGAACATCAGTCACGATCATTTAGACTTCCATAAAACCTTTGACAATTACATCAAAGCGAAAAAAGCGTTTTTTGATGGATTGCCGGCTGGTGCTTTTGCATTGACCAATCTGGATGATAGAAATGGAATGGTGATGTTGCAGAATACCAGGGCCACTAAAATGACCTATGCCTTAAAGCAACTGGCTGATTTTAAAGCGAAAGTTGTAGAGAATAGTTTCAATGGTTTACACCTGGAAATTGATCAGGCAGATGTGTTCTTTAAACTGGTAGGTTCTTTCAATGCCTATAACCTGCTTGCTGTTTATGGTACGGCGGTTTTATTGGGAGAAGATAAACTGGAGGTGTTGACGGCTTTGAGCAACCTGACTGGTGCGGAAGGCAGGTTCGACTATGTAACTTCCAATAACCAGATCATCGGGATTGTAGATTATGCGCATACTCCTGATGCGGTTCAGAATGTATTGAGTACGATCGCTGACATTAGAAAAGGTACAGAACAGGTGATTACGATCATTGGTTGTGGTGGCGACAGGGATAAAACCAAACGCCCGATTATGGCTCAGGTAGCTTGCGATTGGAGTGATAAGGTGATCCTGACTTCCGACAATCCGAGATCAGAGAATCCTCAAACGATAGTAGAAGAAATGGAAAAGGGGGTCTCGCCCACAAATAAAAGGAAAACGTTGAGCATAGTAGATAGAAGAGAAGCGATTAAAACGGCTTGCCATCTGGCAAAACCAGGAGATATCATCCTGCTTGCTGGTAAAGGACATGAAAAGTACCAGGAAATCAATGGCGTAAGGTATCATTTCGATGATAAGGAAATATTAATGGAACAATTAAACCTGATCAGCTAATGTTATATTATTTATTTGAATATTTAAACGCAAATTATGATTTCCCAGGATTGAGGTTGTTTCAATACATCACTTTCCGTACTTCATTAGCGATCATTATTTCTTTAATCATTACCACTGTTTTTGGTCGTAGCATCATCAACTATCTGCAGAAAATGCAGGTGGGAGAAACGGTGAGAAACCTGGGCCTGGAAGGACAAATGCAAAAAGCAGGTACCCCAACTATGGGTGGAATCATGATCCTTCTGGGGATTCTGGTGCCTACACTTTTATTGGCTAACCTTTCCAATATTTATGTATTACTGATGATCATCACTACCGTATGGATGGGGGTGATCGGCTTTGTAGATGATTATATCAAGGTTTTCAGAAAGAACAAAGAAGGTTTAGCAGGTCGGTTTAAAATTGTAGGTCAGGTTGGTTTGGCTTTGATCATTGGCTGGACGATGTATTTCAATCCTAACATTGTGGTGCGTCAGACCGTAGATGAATCAGGGATTACGAACAAGACTGCACCTATGGTATTGAGACAAAAAGGCGAGAGTTTTTACTATACCCAGGATGTGAAGTCGACTTTAACGAACGTTCCTTTCTATAAAAATAATGAGTTTGATTATGCCAAAGTCCTGAAGTTTTTAGGAGATGGCTATGAAAAATATTCGGTGTTTGTATTCTTGTTTTTCGTGGTGATTATTGTAACTGCGGTATCCAATGGGGCAAATATCACGGATGGAATAGATGGACTTGCCACAGGAACTTCCGCGATTATCGGGATTACCTTAGGTTTGCTGGCATATGTATCGGGTAATACCGTAATTGCCGATTACCTGAACATCATGTATATCCCGAATTCAGGTGAGCTGATGATCTTTGCTGGTGCCTTTGTGGGTGCTTGTGTGGGCTTCTTATGGTACAATTCTTACCCTGCACAGGTGTTTATGGGAGATACCGGAAGTCTGGCTATAGGTGGTATTATCGCCGCTTTTGCCATCATGATCCGTAAAGAATTATTGATCCCTGTTTTATGTGGGGTATTCCTGATCGAAAACCTGTCGGTTATTATTCAGGTGAGTTATTTTAAGTATACAAAAAAGCGATTTGGAGAAGGAAAAAGGGTATTTTTGATGTCTCCTTTGCACCACCACTATCAGAAAAAAGGATACCATGAAGCTAAAATCGTAACAAGATTCTGGATCATTGGAATTTTATTGGCCATCATTACGATCATTACCTTAAAACTTCGATAATGGAAAAGCAAAGGATAGTCGTTTTAGGAGCCGGTGAGAGCGGTGTAGGTGCAGCAATGTTAGCGCAGAAGCAAGGATTTGATGTTTTTGTCTCCGATCTTGCTGCGATTCCAACACAGTATAAAGAGCGTTTGGAAGAGCTGAATATCGCCTTCGAAGAAAAACAGCATACGGCTGAATTGATTTTGAATGCGACAGAGGTGATAAAGAGCCCTGGAATTCCGGAGAAGGCAGCAATGGTTAAAGCACTGAAAGCTAAAGGCATTTCGGTGATCTCTGAAATTGAATTTGCAAAAAGGTATACCCAGGCGAAAACGATCTGTATCACAGGGTCAAATGGTAAAACAACGACTTCCTTGTTGACTTACCACATTTTGAAAAATGCGGGCTTGAACGTTGGGCTGGCAGGAAATATTGGAAACAGCTTTGCGGCTTTAGTGGCAACAGCTGACTTTGATTATTATGTATTGGAGATTTCCAGCTTTATGTTGGACGATATGTATGAGTTCAAAGCTGATATCTCCATTTTATTGAACATTACGCCGGATCATTTGGATCGGTACGACTATAAACTGAGTAATTATGCAGCCTCAAAACTGCGGATCACTCAAAATCAGCAGAGTGATGATGTTTTCATTTATTGTGCTGATGATGACGAGACTTTGAAAGCAATGAAGTCGGTCAAAATCAATTCAGGCATGCATGCATTTTCTATCCGTAAGGAGATTGAAAATGGCGCTTACCTGGAGGGCAATAACATACACATCAACATTAACTTAAAAGAGGAATTAACCATGTCGATCACAGAATTAGCCTTGCAAGGCAAGCATAATGTTTATAATTCTATGGCTGCGGGCATAGTTGCGAAAATATTGGATATTAAAAATTCCGTGATTCGTGAAAGCATGAGTGATTTTAAAAATGTGGAACACCGTTTAGAACACGTCGCTAAAATCTCCGGTGTGGAGTACATCAACGATTCTAAAGCCACAAATGTGAACTCTACCTGGTATGCACTGGAAAGTGTAAATCCTGGGGTAATCCTGATTATGGGTGGCGTGGATAAAGGCAATGACTACAGCATGCTGAAAGACCTGGTTCGTGAGAAAGTAAGGGCGATTGTATGTTTAGGAAAAGACAATAAAAGAATCCACGAAGCTTTTGAAGATGATGTGGAAGTGATCGTCAATACGTTCTCTGCAAATGAAGCGGTTCAGGTGGCTTACCATCTGGCCAATAAAGGAAATACGGTACTGTTATCACCGGCCTGCGCAAGTTTTGACCTTTTTAAAAATTACGAAGACCGTGGCAATCAGTTCAAAATGGCTGTGAAAGAACTATAAGTTATGATCGCAATTAATCAGATATTAGACAAGACAAAAGGAGATCGCTGGATATGGCTGATCATCATCCTGTTGTCGCTGATCTCTATACTTACCGTGTATAGTGCAACGGGAACGTATGCCTATAAAGTGAATAAAACCGTTGAAAAGGTTTTATTGACGAAGCACCTGATTTTCGTGATCATGGGTATAGGCATGATTTATATTGCGCATTTACTGGACTATAAATATTATGCGGGGATTTCTAAGGTATTGATGATCATTACCATCCCATTGTTGTTCTATACAGCGGTGTTTGGTGCGAACATCAATGATGCTTCCCGCTGGGTAAAGATTCCCGTGATTGGCCTGACTTTCCAGACTTCCGATTTGGCGAAACTGGCCCTGATTACTTTTTTGGCGAGAATGCTGACCAAGAAACAGGAGAATATTAAAGATGTAAAGGAAGCTTTCGTCCCGATTATGGGTTCCGTTTGTGTGGTTTTTGCATTGATTGCCTGGGCGAATTTATCAACGGCAATTATGTTGTTTGGCGTAAGTATTTTATTGCTGATCATAGGCAGGATCTCCATCAAACAGATTTCCATTGTTTGTGCAGGTGGTGCGGTGTTGTTGTTGTTCATCGTGTTTTTAGGTCCAAGGGCCGGAACCTACAAATCCAGGGTAAACTCATTTTTACATCCGGAGAAACAGAATTCGGATAAAACTTATCAGGCCGATCAGTCTAAAATTGCATTGGCAACTGGTGGTGTTTTTGGAAAAGGTCCCGGAAACAGCACACAAAGAAACTTTTTACCACACCCGTATTCGGATTTTATCTTCGCGATTATCGTAGAAGAATATGGTTTATTAGGAGCAATGACGGTGATTGTGCTATACCTGGTACTGCTCTACCGATGTGTCCGGATTGTCACGCAGAGTCCCAAGGCCTTCGGTGCTTTACTGGCTGCGGGATTGAGCTTTAGCTTAACGATTCAGGCTTTTGCGAACATGGCCGTAGCCGTAGGTTTAGGTCCCGTTACCGGGGTTCCTTTGCCATTGGTGAGTATGGGGGGTACTTCCATGATTTTTACCAGTATCGCTTTTGGGATCATCCTGAGTGTGAGCAGGGATGTGGAAGAGAAAAACAGCAATAAAAAAGTAGTCGTAGGTGAGATCCCTGCAATAGATTAAAAGAAGATGAAGAGAGCAACGAGAGTAATTATTTCAGGTGGCGGTACTGGCGGACATATATTTCCTGCCATATCGATAGCGAATGCTTTAAAACGCATGGAGCCGGGCTGTGAGATTTTATTTGTCGGCGCAACAGGCAGAATGGAAATGGAAAAAGTTCCAGCTGCCGGATATAAGATCATAGGTTTAAACATCAGCGGTATACAAAGAGGCTCGATCGTTAAAAATTTAAGTTTGCCATTTAAAATGCTAGGAAGCATGCGTAAAGCCTTGCAGTTAATTGCTGATTTTAAACCTGATGTAGTCGTAGGTGTAGGTGGTTATGCCTCCGGACCAATTCTATTTGCTGCATCATTAAAAAATATTCCTTACCTGATTCAGGAGCAAAATTCCTATGCAGGGGTAACCAATAAATGGTTAGGGAAAAAAGCTTCGAAAGTATGTGTGGCTTTTGATGAGATGGATCAGTTTTTCCCTGCGCAAAATATCCTGAAAACAGGTAATCCCGTAAGGAAAGATGTGGTAGACATCGCACATAAACACCATGCCGGAGCAGAGTTGTTGAAACTGGATCCTTTAAAGAAAACCATTCTGGTGACGGGTGGTAGCTTAGGTGCCGGGACATTAAACAAAAGTATTGAGAAGCATTTGCCAGATTTAATTGCTCAGGATGTTCAGGTGATCTGGCAGACGGGTAAATATTATTACAAAGGAATTGTGGATCGCTTAGGTCTGAATTACCATCCTAACGTGTGTATTCTGGAATTCCTGAATAAAATGGACATGGCTTATGCTGCGGCCGATCTGATCATTTCGAGAGCAGGTGCAGGTACGATTGCAGAGTTGTGTCTGATTAAAAAACCGGTGATCCTGGTGCCTTCGCCAAACGTGGCAGAAGACCACCAGACAAAAAATGCAATGGCATTGGTGAAACACCATGCCGCGCTTTTAATTGCCGATCGTTCTGCAGAGGATACATTGGTAGCTGAGGCTTTGAATTTATTAAAAGATAAGGAACGCTGTAAACTGCTTTCCGAAAATATAGGAAAAATGGCTTTGCCTGATGCGGATAACATCATCGCAGAAGAGGTGTTAAATTTAGCAGGGAAAGGAGGTCTAAGTGAAGTTAGATAAGATTAAAAGAATTTATTTTGTTGGGATCGGTGGAATCGGTATGAGTGCGCTTGCCCGTTACTTCAAAAGCAGAGGTTGCGAGGTTTGTGGATACGATAAGACCAGGACTAACCTGACAAAAGTTTTAGAAGATGAAGGGATTCAGATCTCTTATGTGGATGAAGTATTTACTTTACCTGTAGAGTTCCTGAATAAGGATGAATATACCTTAGTGGTGTATACGCCTGCCATTCCGAAGCATAGTGCCTTGATGCATTATTTCCAGGAGCAGGGCTTTGTTTTAAAGAAACGGTCGGAGGTGCTGGGGATCATTAGCGAAGGGCAGTTTTGTATTGCTGTTGCAGGTACTCATGGTAAAACGACCACTTCTTCGATCATTGCACATGTGTTGACGGATACGGGTTTTGGATGTACTGCCTTTTTGGGCGGTATTGCCAGTAACTATGACAGCAACTTTATATTGGGGACCAACCATGTAGTGGTGGTGGAAGCGGATGAGTACGACCGTTCCTTCCTGACCTTACATCCGGATCTGGCAGTGATCACTTCTATGGATGCAGATCATCTGGACATCTATGGGGATGCGAGTCACCTGGAAGAATCTTTCCGTTTGTTTGCAGGCCAATTGAAGCCTGAGGGTACCTTGTTCGTAAAGGCAGGTTTGCCTTTGGAAAATGGCCTGAGCTATAGTGCAGGATTGTCTTCCTCCATTAAAGGCGACAACATTCGCGTAGCCGGATCTAAGTTTGTTTTTGATTATCAGGACGGGGATCTGAAGATCAATGATGTGGAGTTGATGTTGCCTGGAAAACATAATGTTGAAAATGCAGTAGCGGCAATTGCAGTGGCCTTAAAGCTGGGCATTGATGCGGATAAAATAAAGGGCGCTATTGCCAGTTTTAAAGGAGTGAAGAGAAGGTTTGAATATATTGTTCAGACAGATCAGCACATTTATATTGACGATTATGCACACCATCCGGAAGAATTAAAAGCATGTTTTCATGCGGTTAGACAATTGTATCCGGAGAAGAAAATGACAGTGATTTTTCAGCCCCATTTGTTCAGTCGCACACGCGATTTTGCCGATGGCTTTGCAGAGGTGCTGAGCACGGTAGATGACCTGATTTTATTGGAGATTTATCCAGCCAGGGAATTGCCGATTGAGGGGGTAAACTCCAGATTTTTACTGGATAAAATCACTTTAAAGAATAAAGAAATTTGCGCGAAAGACCTTGTGCTGGAGCGTGTTAAAAGTAAAAATCCGGAGCTGCTGATTACCGTAGGTGCCGGAGATATTGATACCTTAATACAACCTTTAAAAACCAATTTTACTAATGTTTAAAGACATCAATTGGAAATTTGTATTCAGATGCTTTGCATGGATTTTTTGCCTGTGTGGAGTGGTTGTGCTGATGAGTTTCATCAGCATGAAGAAGGATACGGTGACCATTACGAATGTCAAAATATTAATCCCGGGAGCAGATAATTTTATCGAGCGGGAAGAGATTGATGCGGTTTTAAAGCATAGTCAGGGCACTTTAATCGGTCAGAGGTTGGAAAATGTCAACTTGCAGGCGATCGAGAAAAAGCTCATTTCCAATCCATACATTGGCCGTGCCATTGTGTACGCCGACATGGATGGGGTGATTCATATTGAAATTACGCAGCGTCAGCCTATTTTAAGGGTGATTAATGCGGGTGGACAGGACTATTACATAGACCGCGATGGTCTGAAAATGCCGGTGTCTCCAAACTTTACGGCCAACGTTTTGGTGGCTAATGGAAATATCATGGAGCGTTTTAGTGGCAGAGTAGATACTTTGATCACCAAATTGGCAGCAGATTTGTACGAGACCGCATTGTTCATCAAAAGAGATACTTTGTGGGATGCACAAATCGAGCAATTGTTCGTAGATGATAAAATGGATATTGAGTTGATCCCAAGAGTAGGTAACCAGCGCATCTTGCTGGGTTCTGCTGATTCCTTGCAGGTGAAAATGAGAAATCTTCTGGCGTTTTATAAACAAGCCATGCCGAAAGTGGGATGGGATACTTATAAAACGATCAACATCAAATATACGAACCAGGTGGTTTGCGAAAAGAACCAGCCTGACTCGCAGATTGTGAATGGGCTAAAGCGCCCTAGGGTTTCGGACAGCTCGAAAGCGACCAGAGGTCTGCTCAGTGCATCGGTGATGCAGGAGATTGCCAAGGAAATGAAGAACGATGCTGAAGATCCGGATGTCCCGGATGGAAGCGTAGAGCCACTTAAGCCTCCGACGACAAAGCCAGTTGTTAAAGCAACTGCGGTAAAGAAGCCGGAAGTGAAAAAGCCAGTTAAGGCAGCGGTAAAAGCTCCGGCTAAAAAGGCGGAGAACAAGCCAAAAGCAGCAGCGACTGCAGTTAAAAAGACAGCAACAACAGAGAAAAAAACACCTGCTAAAAAGCCTGCAAAGGCAGCAGAAAAGAAATAAGAATACAGATACCAGAAAAACAACAAGAATATAACTCAGCAAATCGATATAGTTATGGGCAAAGAAAAATCTATCGTGCAGTCTCCAATCGTCGTAGGATTGGATATTGGTACTACAAAAATTTGCGTGATCGTTGGTCGGCGCACTCAGCATAAGAAAATAGAGGTATTGGGCATTGGAAAAGCGGAATCTGCCGGGGTAACCCGTGGTGTGGTTTCCAACATCCAAAAAACAGTTCAGGGAATCGCACAGGCAGTGGAAGTTGCCAGCGGTCAATCGAATGTAGAAATCCGCGTGGTGAACGTTGGTATCGCTGGTCAGCATATCAAGAGTTTGCAGCACCGTGGCATTTTGACCAGGAGAGAGCTGAATAATGAAATTGGTAAAAAGGATATCGACAAATTAATCGATGATATGTTCAAACTGGTGATGCCCCCAGGAGAAGAAATTATTCATGTCCTGCCACAAGAATTTACTATCGATAATGAGCCTGGGGTGAAAGACCCGATCGGGATGGCAGGGGTACGTTTAGAAGCGAACTTCCACATCATCTCCGGACAGGTAACTGCAGTTAAAAACATTATGAGATGCGTAACCAATGCCGGGTTACAAACTCAGGAATTAATATTAGAGCCTCTTGCTTCTTCAGAGTCGGTGTTGAGCGACGAAGAGAAGGAAGCTGGTATTGCTTTAGTGGATATTGGTGGTGGTACAACCGATATTGCTATTTTTCATGAAGGCATCATCCGCCATACTGCAGTGATCCCGTTTGGGGGGAACAGTGTAACGGAAGATATTCGTGAAGGATGTTCTGTGATGAGAAATCAGGCTGAATTGTTGAAGACCCGTTTCGGTTCTGCCCTGGCTGAAGAGAACAAAGAAAATGAAATCATTTGTGTTCCCGGACTTCGTGGAAGAGAGCCAAAAGAGATTTCTGTAAAAAACCTAGCTTATGTGATCCAGGCCCGTATGGAAGAAATCATTGAGCATGTTTATTATGAGATTAAGTCGTCCGGATATGAGAAAAAACTAATCGGTGGTGTGGTCATCACTGGTGGGGGTGCCTTGCTGAAACACCTTTCTCAATTGGTCGAATATGTGACTGGTTTAGACTGCCGCGTAGGTTATCCAAATGAGCATTTGTCGAAATATGAAGACATGCCAAAGACGATTTATGACGATTTGAAAAGTCCGATGTATGCCACCAGTGTGGGTTTGCTGATCAAAGGAATTCAAAAAGCAGAGGAGCTGATCGAAGAAATGAAGCAACCAGGAGTGTATGTAGAGAAGCCTAAAGATCCTAAAGACAAAAATAAAAATTCTGGCGGTGGGCTCTTCGATAAGCTATTGGCAAAGGCGAAAGACTTCGTAAAGGACGATATGAACGTAAGTGACGAAGATTATATTAAATCATAAATACTTATCCACAATTAGCGATTTTTCCACATTCCAAACAGATTAATAAAAGCCCTGTTAAAAAATGGTATTATTACGTTGGTAGATGAACAGGAAAAACGAATTTTTAAACAACTGATTCATAAAGATATGCAGTTCGAAATGTTAAAAGATAAGTCATCAATCATCAAGGTAATTGGTGTTGGTGGCGGTGGTGGTAATGCGGTAAACCATATGTACCGTCAGGGAATTACTGGAGTAGACTTTATTATTTGTAATACAGATGCGCAGGCATTGGAGTTTAGTCCTATCCCTAACAAGGTACAATTGGGTGCTAGCTTAACAGAGGGAATGGGTGCAGGCTCTATCCCTGAGGTAGGAAAGAACTCTGCTATAGAGAATATAGATGACATCAAACAAATGCTGGGAAATACCACTAAGATGTTGTTTATTACTGCCGGAATGGGCGGTGGTACCGGAACAGGTGCCAGTCCGATCATTGCTAAGGCCGCAAAAGAATTGGATATATTAACTGTTGCTATTGTGACTACGCCATTTGCCTTTGAGGGTAAAAGACGTAAGATGCAGGCCAATGATGGTTTGGATGAACTGAAAAAATATGTAGACTCTTATCTGGTGATCTCGAACGACCGCTTAAGGGAAATTTTCGGTAACCTGACTTTGGGTTCTGCTTTTGCACAGGCAGATGATATCTTAACTACCGCAGCGAAGGGTATTGCAGAGATCATTACTGTACCTGGATACATCAACGTGGATTTTAAAGATGTGCGTACGGTGATGAAGGACAGTGGGGTTTCGATCATGGGTAGTTTCGCTTGTGATGGTGAGAACAGAGCATTAAATGCAGTGGAAGGCGCTTTGGCTTCTCCATTGTTAAAAGATAACGAAATTGAAGGCGCCAGATATATTTTATTAAATATCAGTTCAGGATTACGTGAAGTAACGATGGATGAGGTGACGATCATCACAGACTATATTCAGGATAAAGCGGGACTTTCTGCGGACCTGATCTGGGGTAACTGTATTGATGAGAACCTGGAGGATAAATTATCGGTAACGATTATTGCCACTGGATTCCAGACTACAGAGCAACGTGATGAAGAAAAAAAAAATGTAAGAAAAGTTTCTTTGCTTACGCCTGAGGAAGCACCGCTGGTGAAGCCGGTAGAAGCAGTGAATTCTTTTATCGCGCCAAGACCGGAAGCCTATTCAAATGAGCCGGTTATGAAAACTAAAGAAGACCTTAAGCAGTCTGATCTTTTTGGTGATTTATACGGCAACAATAAAAGAGCTTATCAGGAGCCAGATCACAATGGCATCGTCAGACATACTTTGGTGGAAGAAGAGGCTCCGGTTGCGGAAACGCAAAATGATCCTTCTTTTGAATTTGAAGTGAAGGTGGCGGAAACTGATTTCACCTTTGAAAAACCAGAAGCGGTGTTCCATAACAATGTGGAAGCTCAGCCTGAGGAAATGGCAGCACCAGGAGCTGATGATGATAAGAGTGATGACTCTATCGAAGATCAGTTGAGAAAATCCAAAGAAAGGATTTTAAGGTTAAAAGACCTGAGTATGAAACTAAGGACCAGCAATGGTTTACAGGAACTGGAAAACGAGCCTGCTTATAAACGTAAGCAAATGCAGTTGGAACAGGTTCAGCATTCTTCAGAGTCTCAGGTTTCCAGATTTACACTGAGTAATGATGAAGAAGGTTCAACAGAGATCAGACCTAATAACTCATTCTTACACGATAACGTTGATTAACCCATCGGTTTAAATATTTGAAAAAGCCTTAGCAATTTTATTGTTAAGGCTTTTTTGGCATAATAATCGTGTGGGGAGGGCTAGCGGCTTAAAGCGCAGCCAGGTAAAATTGCTATTGAAGCAGATTAACCTTAAATTTGCAAAAAATAAGATACATCACATTTAAATAAATACACATTGGATATTTTTGATAAAGTAGCAAAACGCATGGGACCGATTGGTCAGCACCAGAAATGGTCACATGGATATTTCTCTTTTCCTAAATTAGAAGGGGCTATCGCACCTCACATGAATTTTCGCGGCAAAGAGCATTTAGTTTGGAGTTTAAACAACTATTTAGGATTGGCCAATCACCCGGAAGTAAGGGCAGCGGATCAGCAGGGAGCGACAGACTTTGGTATGGCTTACCCAATGGGTGCAAGAATGATGTCAGGAAACTCTAAGTACCATGAGCAAATGGAAAAAGAGCTGGCAGAATTTGTAGGGAAAGAAGATGCGTTTCTATTGAACTTCGGTTACCAGGGAATGGTGTCTATCATCGACTGTTTAGTAGATAGAAATGACGTGATCGTTTACGATGCGGAATCTCATGCCTGCATTATTGATGGTTTACGTTTACACATGGGTAAACGCTTTGTTTACCAACACAATGATATTGAAAGCGCGCGCAAGCAATTGGAACGTGCTACCAAACTGACGGAACAAACTGGTGGTGGTATTCTTTTGATCACTGAAGGTGTATTTGGAATGTCAGGTGCTCAGGGTAAATTGAAGGAACTGATTGAACTGAAAAAAGAATTCAGCTTCCGTTTATTAATTGACGATGCACATGGTTTCGGTACGATGGGCCCAACAGGTGCGGGTACTCACGAAGAACAAGGTTGTATTGATGGCGTAGATGTGTACTTCGGTACTTTCGCAAAATCAATGGCAGGTATTGGTGCTTTCGTGGCTTCTACAGAAGAACTGACCAACTATTTCCGTTACAATATGCGTTCGCAGACTTTCGCGAAGGCTTTACCGATGCCAATGGTGATTGGTTTATTGAAAAGATTAGAGTTGTTAAAAAATAATCCGGAGTTAAGAGAGCGTCTTTGGTTGATCGCAACCAGCCTACAGAAAGGTTTAAGAGAACGTGGTTTTGATTTGGGGATTACTAATACGATGGTGACTCCTGTATTCTTAAAAGGCGAGTTACTGGAAGCTACAGCATTGACAATGGATTTACGTGAGAACTACGGTATCTTTTGCTCGATTGTAGTGTATCCGGTGATCCCTAAAGGACTTATTGAGCTTAGGTTGATCCCAACTGCTGTTCACACTATGGAGGACGTACAACGTACTTTAGACGCTTTTAGCGAGGTGTCTGAGAAATTGAAAACTGGTTATTACAAAGAGAATCAGTTCTCTATGGCTTAGTTCATTTCAAATGATTTTAAAGAAGACTGCTTTTAAAGGCAGTCTTTTTTTTGCCCTTGAAAATATAGTTTTCAAAAGCCCTTTATTTATTGTCTGAAAATCTTTTTTTATTAGAATAAACATCTTACTTTAGTAATAGAGTATCAATCAAACCATTAAAAACTAAAAAGGAGTAAATTAACGATGAAAAAATTTCAGGAAGCAAAAGAACTTGTTGCTGCTTTAGAAGCAGATGCGGACAAATTCTACAACAAAGCTAATAGCGCCGCAGGAACACGTGTTCGTAAAGGTATGCAGGATCTTAAGAACTTAGCTCAGGCGATCCGTCTGGAAGTTCAGGAAACTAAAAACAAAGAGGCTAAATAAGCTTTTTGATTCAAAAAAAAAGCGTCCAGGCAACCGGGACGCTTTTTTTATGGAATAAGGTGTAGGTATTATGCCGAAATTCTATTGGTTTCTGCAATAATGGCTTTGCGTAGGTTTTCAGTAACCTGTACCAATGGCAAACGCACATAGTCATCACATACGCCTAAATGTTTCAATGCTGCTTTTACGCCGCCAGGATTACCTTCTGCGAAGATCAGTCTGGTGAACTCAATTAAGTCCAGGTGTAAAGGTGCTGCTGTTTTGAAATCACCATTTAAGCACAATCTGATCATATCAGACAATTGTTTAGGCAAGGCATTTCCTACTACAGAAATCACCCCAACTGCACCCAATGCAATCATTGGCATGGCTACCGGATCATCGCCAGAGATCAACATAAAATCGGCAGGCTTATCGCGAAGGATTTGGTTGAACTGGTCGAAACTTCCAGAAGCCTCTTTGGTTCCAATGATATTTTTGAAATCATTGGCTAAGCGGCAGGTGGTTTCAGGGCTGACATTGCTGCCCGTACGACCTGGGACATTGTAAAGGAATAATGGTAATGCGCTTGCTTCCGCTATTGCTTTATAATGTTGGTAAATGCCTTCCTGACTTGGCTTATTATAATAAGGACTGGCTGATAAAATTGCATCATAACCATTCACTTCGAATTCTTTTATACTTTGAACAAGTTCAGCAGTATCGTTTCCGCCGATACCAGCTACCAGTGGTAAGCGGCCATTGTTAATTTCAGCAGTAAATTCCCAGATCTTCTTCTTGTCGCTCTTATTCAGTGTTGATGCTTCTCCTGTTGTACCTAATGATACCAGGTATTCTACTTTTCCTTCAACCAGGTGATTGATCAGGTTTTTAAGGCCTGGATAATCCACTGTTCCGTCTGCATTAAATGGGGTGACCAATGCCACACCCGTTCCGTGAAATTTGTTCATCTTTTTTATTTACTTCAATAACGCTAATAGGTCATCCTGTGAAATCAGGGGGACATTCAATTTATTCGCCTTTTCCAATTTGGAAGGTCCCATGTTATCACCCGCGACAAGGTAGTTGAGTTTAGCGGAAATACCGCTTAGGATCTTACCACCATTGCTTTCTATTATCTCTTTGAGTTCTTCTCTACTGTAATTGTCAAAAACTCCCGAAATTACGAATGTTTTTCCAGTTAATTTGTCACTTTGCAGTGTAATTTCTTTTTCTACCACTTCAAACTGCAGTCCGTATGACTTTAACAGCTCGATTTGCTGAATATGTTCTGGTTTTGCGAAGTATTCTATGATACTTTCTGCGATTCTTTGTCCGATTTCATCAATTGCAGTCAGCTCTTCTACAGTTGCAGTCATTAATTTATCGATATGCTTGGTGCCTACTGCCAATTTACGGGCAACGGTTTCACCCACATAACGGATTCCCAATCCGAAAAGTACTTTCTCAAAAGGCATCTGTTTCGAGTTTTCAATTCCTTTCAGCATGTTTTCAATGGAGCGTTCTCCAAAACGTTCCAGTGTTTTGAGGTCTTCGGATCTTTGGTGGAGCGTATATAGATCGCTGATGTGTGCAACTAATCCACGCTGGTAAAAGGTTTCAATGGTTTCATCACCTAATCCGTCGATATTCATGGCCTTGCGGCTAATGAAATGCTGGATTTTTCCTACGATTTGCGGCGGACAGGCTTCATCATTCGGGCAATAGAAAGCCACTTCTCCTTCTTTTCTGATCAAAGGGGTATTGCATTCCGGGCATTCGGTCAGGTAATGTATTTTCAAGGCACCTGGTTTACGTTTTTCCAGATTGACATTGATGATTTTAGGAATGATCTCTCCGCCTTTTTCTACAAATACCGTATCTCCTTCGTGTAGGTCTAATCTTTCGATTTCATTGGCATTGTGTAAGGTGGCTCTTTTTACAGTGGTACCTGCCAGTTGCACCGGTTTTAAATTGGCTACAGGGGTAACCGCACCGGTTCTTCCCACCTGGTAACTGACTTTTTCCAGAATGGTTTCTACTTCCTGTGCCTTGTATTTATAAGAGATGGCCCAGCGCGGAGATTTGGCGGTAAAGCCCAATTCCTGCTGTTGTGCATAACTGTTTACTTTGATGACAATCCCATCAATATCGTAGGAAAGTTTGAAACGTTGATCTTCCCATTTATGGATAAAGTCCAGCACACCTTCGATACTGCTGCTCAGTATGGTATGTTCGCAGACGTTAAAGCCCCATTCTTTTAAGCTTTGTAAGCTTTCCCAATGGGTTTTAAAATAGTTTTTATCGGTATTCAGTGAATACAGGAAACAGTCTAATGGTCGTCTGGCCACTTCTTTGGAATCCTGCATTTTAACGGTTCCTGCAGCAAAATTTCTAGGGTTGGCATATTGTACCTCCCCAAGCTCTTCGCGTTCTCTATTGAGGCGGTCGAAGGCTGCACGGTGCATAAATATCTCTCCCCTGATTTCAAATAGAGGGGGAACAGTTTCGTTTTTTAACTGATGGGGAATATTGTTGATGGTTTTGATATTGGTAGTGACATCATCACCTTTGGTTCCATCACCACGGGTAACTGCACGAACCAGTTTATTGTTTTCGTAGGTTAAGCTAATGGAAAGACCATCGAATTTCAGTTCGCATACATATTCAAACTGATCTCCAATTGCTTTTCTGACACGTTCGTCGAAATCGCGGAGGTCTTGTTCGTTATAGGTATTCCCTAAAGAAAGCATTGGCCAGCGGTGGTTTACCGTTTTGAAAGATTTGGTGATGTCTCCGCCAACTTTTTGGGTAGGTGAATTAGGATCAGCGAATTCCGGATGTGCTTTTTCAAGTTGTTCCAGTTCGGCTAATTTTTTATCGAACTCGTAATCTGCAATGGTAGGCATTGCCAATACATAATAATTGTAACTATGTTGGTTAAGCTCCTTAACCAAGGCTTCCATTTTGTCTTTTATCTCCATAAGTGGCATAAGACAAAGATAGAAAAACTCAGATTATAAAGGGGGCAGAATGCTCTCGATGGTGTTGAAAATCTCCATGTACTCTGGTTCCATTGCATCGCGGTAAATGATGAGCTTTTCGCTGAGCATTTCTGTCTGTGCTTCGCTGAAAGGTTTTGGCCAGATACGCATACAGATCCTGTTGAGTGCGTAAGAGATGTTTTCTATTTTCTGATAGCTGAAGAGGTAGCGGCTGTTGATAAAGTTTTCCAGGAATTTGAGGAATACACTGGTATCAGTTACACCACAGTTTTTCAGAAAAGCTTCAATGGCTTCTTTATCGGATTTGATCAGGTGCTGGTAAAAGATATCGATATTGACCATGCCTTTTTGGGTCAGAATGTGATCCAGCACCAGTTCAATACCAATGTGGGCCAGAAAAAAAGGTTTTACAGGGCTATTTTCACAGGCAGGTAAGATCAGTTGTTTTAAGGCATTGGTTTGAACTTTGAAAAAGTCGGAATTATGGAAAATCCGGTCTACTTCCAGGTGCCTTTCCCATCCTTTTAACAGCGATTGCTGATGAGGATCCTTTAAAAATAAATGTTTTTCTTTCTGTGGATAGAGGTTACTTTCTTTCTGTGCATTTTTCACCAGATCGGGCAAAATAACGCCTATTACAATATTTTCGTCGGTATTGTGTCGTTCAAAATAATAGTGGGAAAGAAAGTTCATGGCTTTAAAAGTAACGATTTTTGTTTGGTTTTTGTCTTATATTTGCGGCAAACTAAGGAGATACATAATGACCAATTTCATTGAAGAGTTACGCTGGAGAGGCATGTTGCAGGATATAATGCCTGGTACTGAAGAAAAATTAAATGAAGGAATGACATCGGGTTATATCGGTTTTGATCCAACAGCAGACTCTCTGCATGTGGGCCATCTGACTCAGATCATGACTTTAATTCATTTTCAACGTGCCGGACATAAGCCTTATGCTTTGGTAGGCGGAGCAACGGGAATGGTTGGTGATCCTTCAGGTAAATCTGATGAGCGTAACCTGCAGACTGAGGATATGGTAGAGCATAACCTTGCAGGAATGAGAAAGCAACTGTCTAAATTTCTGAATTTTGAGGAAGCTGGAAATGGTGCAGTCATGGTGAACAACAATGACTGGTTTAAGGACATGAATCTTTTCACTTTTATCAGGGATGTAGGAAAGCATATTACTGTGAACTATATGATGGCAAAAGATAGTGTGAAGAGACGTCTTGAAGGTGATTCAGGTTTGTCATTTACCGAGTTTTGCTACCAGTTGATTCAGGGTTTCGATTTTTACTACTTATGGAAACATCACAACTGTCTGGTACAGATGGGTGGATCAGATCAGTGGGGAAATATCGTGACCGGTACAGAATTGATCAGACGTAAAGATTCGGGGACTGCCTTTGCGGTTACCACCAAGCTGATTAAAAAAGCAGACGGCACTAAATTTGGTAAAACGGAGAGTGGTGCAGTTTGGTTGGCACCGGAGAAAACTTCTCCATACAAATTCTACCAGTTCTGGTTGAATGCATCTGATGATGATACTAAAAAATGGATCAGAATCTTCACTTTGAAAACACAGGAAGACATTGAGGCTTTAGAAGTGGAGCATGATGCAGCGCCACATTTGCGCATTTTGCAGAAAGCATTGGCGGAGGACATTACGCTGAGAACGCATTCTCCGGAAGCTTTGGAAACTGCGATTAAAACTTCAGAGTTTTTATTTGGCAATGGATCATTGGAGTTCTTTAGGACTTTAAATGAGGAACAGGTATTAGAGATTTTTGAAGGTATTCCTCAGTTTGAGATTTCAAAAGAAGCCTTGATGGCAGGAATAGATGCCGCGACTTTACTGGCAGAGAAATCGGCAGTTTTTGCTTCGAAAGGTGAAGCGAAGAAATTGATTCAAGGTGGTGGTGTATCTGTAAACAGAGAGAAATTGAAGGATGCAGCAGCAATGATTGGATCAGAACATCTTTTGAATGATCAGTTTATTATTGTTCAAAAAGGAAAGAAAAACTATTTCTTATTGAGCGCGAAATAAGGAAAAAAATATAAATGAAAAAGACCGGTCCTAATAAGGCCGGTCTTTTTTTATGTGAATGTCCTGATTGATAGGAATCTCTACTATTGAACGAGCAGGTTACATCCTCTGATATCTGCATTGTCAAAGCGGCCTAAGACTTCAAAAGATCCATCAGGAAATAGTTTTCCTAAATCCTGAGTAGCGATAAAAGCACAGGAATTGAGATTGGATAAATCAATGACATTGATTCCGCCACTATTATTGCTGATCAGGCTTAGGGGATCATTGGTATCACGCAGATAGATTTTCATCCATGGCGGGCAATTGAAAATACCCAGTCCCTGGGAGTATGCTTGTCCGAGGAGTTCCGTCATGCCATATTCACTATGGATACTGTTTACGCCAAATCTATCCTGTAGGATCTGGTGGAGTTCTTCGCGCACCATTTCTTTTCTTTTACCTTTCATGCCACCAGTTTCCATGACCACCAGTTCCGGAAAATTGATCTGATATTTTTCTATAAAATCGAGCAGCGCATAGGTGACCCCAATTAAGATGGTCTTTTGTCCGCTGGACTTTAATTGTGTTAATTTTTGATGTAGTTCTTCGTGATTGTGGAGGAAATAGCCACTGTCGGGGTGTTTGCTATCTCTGATCAAGGCATCTACCATATAGATTAAGGAAGATCCTTCGCGTTCCAGATACGAAGGCAGGAGGGCCAGGAAGCAAGTGTTTTCTATTGTTCCATAGAATTGTTCGAAGGCCAGGTTAAAGCTTTGGTCGTAGATAGAAAGGTCGGTGACAAGGTGTTTACTTTGTACCATTCCAGTGGTGCCAGAGCTGCTAAAAGTAATTTCTACCGGAGCAGTGCTGCTCAGGACTTCATGAGTTTTGAAAAAGCTGATCGGTAGAAACGGGATGTCTTTTGAAGCGCGGATTGCTGCGGGCTTTACTTTAAGGTGAGACATATAGTCTTTATAGACCTGACAGTTTTCTGCCTGGTGTTGAAACACCTCCAGACAGGTTTTTTCAAACTGTTCCTTATTGGAGATAGAAAATATTTGATTGATTAATTCCTTCACACTGTAAAAGTACAAAGAAAGCTTTAGTTGGCGACCTGATTTTTAATAAGGAGTGCTTTTCTAAACTGGTAACCACAGAAACCACTTACACCTGCTGCAAAAGCACCAAGGATAGCGGTTAATGCCAGAACCAGGTACCAGGTTTTTACACCAATCATTTCGGCAATCCGACTGGCCAGGATATGGTCGTTGGGAATGCTTTTGAAAAGTGCCATGCCTGTCCAGAGTAGCAGAATCGCAAAGAAGGGCGCCCATAAGGATATTTTTGCAGTTTTGCCGATCAATCCGCAGGTTGCAAAAGAGATGACAATGATGACCCACCAAGGGAGCACCATTTGTAAAAGGAAGGAGGCGATCAGTATAATTAGAAATACCATATGCTTATTTTTTGGTTATTTTTAAAGTAGCAATAATTTTAGCAGCAGGGTCTTCAGGAGTTTGCATGAAATACAGGTCGTACAATTTTCCACTGGCCCAGGTATCGATCATGTTGTCGTAGAAGCGACTTCCGGGATTGCCTGATTGTCCGCCTGGAAAGACGCCATGTCCTTTAGGATTTTTACCAAGTTCGATGACCATTCTCCAGGAAGGGCCATTACTTTCACTTAGGGCATTGATGGTCATTTTTCCACCACCGGTTATCAGTACTTTGGAGCCAAAACCGGGAATTTTGGCCAGGTGTGGCACATTGCTATGTTTCACATTTGCCCAGGCCCAATCCATGCTGATGGCACCATATTTCCTTTCCAGACTATCACAAGCATATTTGAAAGCTTCATTTGCAATATCATTCAGGGTTTCTTTGGTCGGGGTATTGATGTTATCAAACCATTTGGAGTTTGGGTCTTTTTGAATCAATTCAACGGTACGGTCTCTGGAAGGGAATCGCATTGGAACGGAGTCTACTGTAAATTCATCATTCCAGATGTTGAACATCATTCTTTTTGTCCAAAGGTCGAATATGCTGGCTCCAACAGATTCTGCACCATAATATTTATTCCATTCGGAGGTAATTCTGAAGGCTTCTTTTTGGGTGGCGTTGAGTTTAGGCTGGTTGATAAGTGGCAGGATATAGGGAAGAATATTTTGTGCAAATATGCTGTAGGAATCCGTTTGCATGAGGCGGATGCTATCGGCAGTTGCATTTTTCATGACAGTAAGGCGGTCGTTGATTCTTTTGCCACGTTCATACGGACTGAACTCCCAATTGATGTAATAAGGGTAGCTGGGGTCTGTAGAGGATTGATTGGCAGAACTCACAAAATTTCTTGGCGGATTTTTTACCGTTGGGTTTTGCGATGCAGGAATCCAGCCTTGCCAGTCGCTTTTAGGGTCTGTACCGTCCAGAATAAATTTACCCTGGTCTTTCCATTTGAGTGGATACTTTCCATTTGCGGTGATGGAAATGTCGTTATCAGCAGAAGCGAAAACGAAATTCTGAGCTGGTGCGGTGTAATAAGTCAGGGCATTGCGGTAATCGTTGTAATTTTTACCTCTGTTCAGGAGATAAAAGGTTCTGAGTTCGTTGGATTTTTCATGAGCGATCCAACGTAGTGCATTTCCAATGGGCACATTTGCAGCTTTGGAGAAGTCTTTTGGTTTTTGCAGATATACGACAGGGCCATGATGGGTATAGAATACCGTATCTACTTCAGTCTTTTCACCAAGGATCTTAATATTTTCCAGTCGGGTGGTGGTATTGTTCCATTTGTTGTTGTACCAATAGCTTTTATGACTTTGGTCTTTGAATTTGATCTGGTAAAAATCAAGCACATCTGCTGCTACATTGGTGACGCCCCAGGCAATGTTCTGGTTGAATCCGATAATGATGCCCGGTGCTCCCGGCAGGGATACGCCGTAGGCATTTAAGCCGGGTGCATGCAATTGGATCTGGTACCAGATGGAGGGTAGGGTAAGATCAAGGTGTGGATCATTGGCGAGGATTGGCGATCCTGAAAGTGTTTTTTCTCCTGAAATCGCCCAGTTATTGCTTCCGATTCCTTCGATTTTCTCTTGTGTTTTGATGTTTGCGGTCGTCATTTCTGCGAATGAAGTAGGCGCTGTAGGGATTGGGAGTGGTTTGAAATCCCATTTTGTGCCTACAGGGATAATAGGATCTTCTTTGAAAGGATAATCCGGGAAGAGGTCTTTTACCACTTCTGTTCCGAATTTCTTCCTGATATTGGTCATATAAAATTCGTCGGAACCCATGGCGAGGACGGCCGACATTTGTTTTAACAATAACGCACATTTCAGTGGCGTCCAGTCTTCGGGTTTAAAATTCAGTATTTTGTATTCTAGGGGAAGTGTTGCTGCATTGAGGCTATGAATGTAAGCATTGATACCAGCAGTGTAAGCCAGCACCATTTCTTTAGATTTTGGATCTGCCATCATCCCTTCCAATGATTTTTCTGCGCCATAAACCATACCCATCCGGCGTTGGTAGCGGTCGAGTTCTATGGCTTTTTTGCCGACAACCTCTGATAATCGTCCGGCGGCATAACGTGTCTGGAAATCCATTTGCCATAAACGATGCATGGCTGTTACATATCCCTGGGCATAATAAACATCATGGTCATTTTTTGCGAAGATATGTGGGATCATGCGGTCGTCAAACGCAATATCTACATTATCCAGGGTTCCTTTTAAGGCCAGGCTTGTTTTGGAAGCGATTGTATTTTTTTCAGCATTTTGCCAGAATCCGGTAAAAGGGTTGAGGAATTTCAGCAGTGGAGGTGTATTGCCAAACTTGGTATTTAAGGCGTAGGCCAGTAGTATAGGGATAACTACACAAATCAGGGCTTTTAATTTATTCATCATGGTTGAATTAAATGTACGGCTTATCTTATCAAAAAAAGGGAATAGATTTTTTATCCCTTTGCAATTTAACATAAAACTTAATTCATTTGAAATGAAAATTAGATTTCGTCAATTAAATTATTGCCCAAATTGGGTTTGGATAATTAAAAAAATGTATTAATTTTAAGATAAATTAACCACCTATAAATTCTCGATAGTATGAGCAAAACTTTTACAAAAACGATCCTCACGTTTTTACTGCTGTGTATCACTGTTGCATTTGCACAAGCACAAAATGTGATCATTAGTGGAACAATTACCGATAAGAACACTAAGGAACCAATACCAGGTGTTGGAATCACGGTTAAAGGCACTACCTCCGGCACGGCAACAGACATTAATGGAAAGTACAATTTCAGTACTTCACAGAAAGCACCTTTTATTCTGGTGATTTCTTATGTGGGGTATGCGCCGGTAGAAAAACAAATTACAGGAAACATGGCGAATCTGGATGCTGCGCTTGAGCAAATCGGAATTTTAGGGCAAGAGGTGGTGATCTCTGCTTCCAGAACTCCTGAGCGGATTCTGGAATCTCCTGTTTCTATTGAAAGAATGGGTGCGACAGCCATTAAAGAAGTTGCAGCACCGTCATTTTATGATGCATTGACGAATTTGAAAGGGGTAGAGATGAGTACGCAAAGTTTGACTTTCAAATCGATCAATACCCGGGGTTTTAACTCTAATGGAAATACCCGTTTCAACCAGTTTGTGGATGGGATGGACAATCAGGCACCTGGTCTGAATTTCTCTGTGGGTAACATCGTTGGGATCAATGATCTGGATGTAGATAATGTAGAGTTATTGCCTGGTGCTTCATCTGCCTTATATGGTGCCGGTGGGATCAGTGGAACCATGTTGATCACTTCTAAAAATCCTTTTGATTATCAGGGTGCAAGTTTCCAGTTTAAAAGCGGGATCAACCATGTGAACGATCCTACTTCAAAGGTAGAGCCCTTCAATCAGCTGGATGTACGTCTGGCAAAGGCCTGGAACAATAAGTTTGCATTTAAAGGAAGCTTCTCTTTTCTTCAGGCACAGGATTGGCATGCGAATAATTACAGCGATTTTGACCGTGCTGCTCGCAAATTTAAAGAAGGAACGAGACAATCTGATCCAAACTATGACGGGATAAACGTGTATGGTGATGAGGTGAGTCAGAATATGAGAAATGTGGCTCAGGCTGCAGTAAACGCCGGAACTTCCGGATTTGTTCAGCAAGCATTGGGTTTACCTACTGCGCCTACTCCCGCTCAAATTGCAGGATTTAAAGCTAATCCGGCAGGCTTAACAGCGTTAAACAACTTCCTGGGGACTGATCCAAGGTTCAGACCTTTTGTAGCAGGTTTATCGAATCCTGCTTTACTTCCAGATCAGGCGGTTTCCAGAACCGGATATGAAGAACAGAATCTGGTAGATTATAAAACACAATCGTTAAAAGCTGCTGGAGCTCTACACTACCGTTTTTCACCAACAATTGAAGCAATTGCGCAGGCAAATTGGGGAACAGGAACCTCGGTTTATACCGGTTCTGACCGTTATTCACTGCGTAATTTCAGTATCGGACAATATAAACTGGAGTTGAAAGGTCAGGATTTCTTCTTAAGAGGTTATACGACTCAGGAACGTTCCGGAGATTCTTATATTTCTTCTATATTGGGTAGTTACATCAATGAGACCTCTAAAAGATCTACGGACTGGTTCCCTCAGTATGTAGGTAATTTTGTAGGCGCAAAGGCTTTAGGTAGAACTGATGAACAAGCACATGCAGCTGCAAGAGCGGCAGCTGATCAGGGGAGGTTCCAACCTGGTTCTCCTGAGTTTGAGGCTGCAAAAGAGAAGATCATGAATACCACGATTGCCAGTACAGATTTTAAATCGGGTACTTATGGTGCGAAATTTAATGATAAAACCAATTTGTATCATTATGAGGGCATGTACAACTTTTCTAATGCCCTGAACAATGTTGTGGAATTGCAGGTTGGTACTTCTTACCGTATGTATCAATTGAGGTCTGGTGGTACTATTTTCGACGATTTAAATAAAGAAATCGACATCAATGAGTATGGTGCTTTTGCGCAATTGGGTAAGAAATTGTTCAATGAAAAGTTGAAATTAACGTTTTCAGGACGTTATGATAAAAGCTCGAATTTTGATGGCAGGTTTACCCCAAGAATCACCGGTGTATTCACTGTGGCACCAAATAATAACATTCGTGTATCTTATCAGACAGGCTATCGTAATCCTACTACCCAGAATCAATACATAGATTTATCTGTGGGTGGTGGATCTCAGCGTTTGATTGGTGGTTTACCATCAAGTCTGGCTAAGTACAATTTGCTGACGAATAAACCATTTACTGATGTAAGTTACCGTGCATTTTTAGCTTCAGCTTCGGCTGGTGCACCAAATCCGGCTTTGCTTCAGAATTATAATTTTGATACTAAAGGCGTTCGTCCGGAGAGTGTACAATCCTATGAGCTGGGTTATAAAGGCTTATTGGGTCCTAAGTTCCTGATCGATGTTTATGGTTATTATAGCATTTATAAGGATTTCATTACTGCTGTTGATGTTTATCAAGGTAATGCAGATGGATCTTTCACTAAATTTGGTGTTCCTGTGAATGCTAAAGGTGAAGTGAAAACATATGGAGGAGCCCTTGGTTTGGACTATTTAATTGGGAAGTATAACCTGAGTGGTAATGTTTCCTATAACAAACTGGATAAACTCCCACAAGATTATATCAATGATTTCAATACACCGGAATGGCGTTATAACCTGGGTTTTGGCAATAGAGAAATCATCAAAAACATAGGTTTCAATTTGAACTGGCGCTGGCAAGGTGATTTCTACTGGAACTCTTCATTTGCTTCAGGACAAGTACCTTCATTCAGTACACTTGATGCACAGGTGAACCTGAAGATCCCTTCAGTAAACTCTATGATTAAAGTAGGTGGATCAAATGTGTTAAATAAATACTATTTCACTTCTTACGGAAACCCTTCAGTTGGGGCGCTGTATTATGTGTCTTACGTATTCAATCCATAGCTCTCAGTTTTAAAATTGGAAAAACCCTGGCAGAAATGCCGGGGTTTTTTATGCGCTAAACTTTTCAGTTACAATCTAAAAGAGCTGAATAATCCTTTGGTTTTCCTGTAAATTTTAACAACCTTAGTTGTACAAAATACACGATCTATCAATCTGCTACTATTACTTAAACGATTTTCATGGAAGAACAACACGAACAAGGGAAAGAAATAAAAGAGGAGGATAAAGTTCCCGAAATTGTTGAAGAAACGATTCAACACTTAAATAATCCGGTTACCGATTTAAAACCAATTGTAAAAAAATATTTGTCTGGGGTGCAGAAGATGAAGAAAGAAGGAAATAAGTTCTTCTTTTCTGATGGGGATGCAAGGGTAGAAGTAAGGGTAGTGAGCGATGAAATCATTAGAGTAAGACTGGCACCTCATGGTGTTTTCCTGGATGATTTCTCTTATGCCGTACCTGTTGTAGATCAGAAAGTGACCACTTTTAAAATGACAGAGCTGGAGGACTACTATGCCATTTCCACAAATACCATTACCTGTAAGGTGAGGAAAGCAGATTTTCATATCATCTTTGTAGAAAATCAAAACCAGATGGTGATGAGTGAGGATGATGCACCAATGCACTGGGAAGAGAATGTTGAGTTTGGCGGTTATTATGTGTATGCGACTAAGAAATGTCAGGCGGAAGAAAACTTCTTTGGATTAGGAGATAAATCGGGGAATATGAACCTAAGGGGACGTCATTTCCAGAACTGGAATACTGATGCCTATTCTTTTGGATGGGATCAGGATCCTTTGTACCGAACCATTCCTTTTTACATCGGCATCAATCAGCAGGCAGCTTACGGTATTTTCTTCGACAATACTTTCCGTTCTTATTTTGATTTTGGAAGGGAAAATCAGCAGAAGACCAGTTTTTGGGCTGATGGTGGTGAATTGCAATATTATTACATCCATGGACCACATATGATGGACGTGGTAAAAAGATATCAAACCTTAACAGGAACTCATCCTATGCCTCCAAAATGGGCTCTAGGTTACCACCAATGTAGGTGGAGTTATTATCCGGAGAAGAAAGTGAAAGAAATCGCGGATGGTTTCCGTTCCAGGAATATCCCTTGTGATGCCATTTATCTGGATATCGATTATATGGATGGTTACCGCTGTTTTACCTGGAATAAAAACTATTTCCCTGATCCCAAAAGAATGATCAGGGAGCTGGCCAACGATGGCTTTAAGACGGTGGTCATGATTGATCCGGGAATTAAAGTGGATGACAACTACTGGGTTTTTAAAGAGGGTAAAGAACACAATTATTTCTGTAGAAGAAGCGACGATTATTTTATGGAAGGCCATGTATGGCCAGGCAGGTGTCAGTTTCCTGATTTCACCAATCCGGTGGTCAGGGAATGGTGGGGCAATTTATATAAGGAACTCGTTGATATTGGTGTAGCGGGGGTTTGGAATGATATGAATGAACCTGCCGTATTTGGCGCAGGTACCTTTCCGAATGATGTAAGGCATAATTTTGATGGCTACAGAGGTTCACATCGTAAAGCGCATAACGTATACGGGATGCAAATGGTACGTTCTACTTATGATGGACTGAAGAAATTGATGCGGAATAAACGTCCTTTTACCATTACCAGAGCTGGATATTCCGGAATGCAAAGGTATGGTTGTGTGTGGACAGGCGATAATGTAGCGACCTGGGAGCATTTGAAAATGGGCAATATCCAATGTCAGCGGATGTCGGTTTCCGGCGTTCCTTTCTGTGGAACTGATATTGGTGGATTCAGTGGAGAACCAGATGCAGAGTTATTTACCCGCTGGATTCAGCTGGGCACTTTTTCTCCTTTTATGCGCGCGCATTCGGCAGGAGATACAGCAGAGCGTGAGCCATGGAGCTTCGGAGAGCCTTATACCAGTATCAACAGGGCATTTATTGAATTGCGTTATCAATTGATGCCTTATTTATATTCGGTGTTCTGGGAGCACCATCGTTATGGTTTCCCTATATTAAGGCCATTGGTAATGATGGAGCAGGAAAATGTAGGCAACCACTACCGTCAGGATGAGTTTACTTTTGGGGATAAAATACTGGTTTGTCCGGTATTGGAACAAGGTGCCACTTCCCGTATGGTGTATCTTCCAAAAGGCAAATGGTATAACTTCTGGACACATGAGATTCTGACAGGCGAAAGTGAGCATCTGATTCAAGCTGCTTTAGACCATATGCCATTGTTTGTCCGTGCTGGTTCAGTGATTCCTGAGTATCCGGTGATGCAATATGTAGGTGAGAAAAATATTGAGGAAGTAAAGCTGAGCATTTACTATGCAGACTATGAAGTGAATTCCTTCTTCTATGAAGATCATGGGGATACTTTTGCTTACGAGCAGGATATTTATTCAGAGAAAAAGTTTAGTGTTAAAGGCGACCTTCAGCAATTGCGTATTGAGCAAAGTATAGCCGGACTATATACTCCGAATTACGAATTGTACGATTATACCGTTGCTGGTCTTCCATTTAAAGTGAATAAAATCACGGTAGATGAAAAGGATGTAAAGGATTATTATATGGACGAACGTAACTGCTTACGGTTCAGGTCCAACAAGAATTTTATGACCGTTAAGATATTTGGTGAGTAGCGACAAATAATTAAAATCATTTTCATGAGTGTACCAGTAAAGCGCAGTTCCGAAAAAATAATAGCCGATAAAGTAGTAGCGCAAGATTGTAGCGTTTGGTTGCATAGCCTATTTACAGATTTTGATGTTTCCTTATTTGTGACCGGGAAACACTTCCGTTTGTATGAAAAATTGGGGGTACATCTGCTCCGGGTTGATGGTAGAGATGGTGCTTATTTTGCCGTTTGGGCTCCAAATGCGCAGAAAGTAAGTGTGGTCGGAAATTTTAACAATTGGGATGCGGGCAGTCATTATTTGAATAAAAGATGGGATGCCTCTGGAATCTGGGAAGGTTTTATTCCTGACCTGAAAAATGGAGAAGTTTATAAATATGCCATTAAAGGTTTTGATGGCCTGGATATCCAGAAAGGTGATCCTTTTGCCCGGCATTGGGAACATCCTCCCAGAACTGCTTCTGTCATTTGGGAAGCTGATTACCGCTGGAAGGATAAGAGCTGGTTGAAGAAACGACCAAAAGTAAATGCCTTAAATCAGCCTTTCTCGGTGTATGAACTTCATTTGGGTTCCTGGCAACGGGATCCTTCAGAACCTCAGCGGGTACTTACTTACAAAGAAATAGCCAATAGTCTGGTGCCTTATATTCTGGATATGGGTTTTACACATGTGGAACTGATGCCAATCATGGAGTATCCCTATTTCCCATCCTGGGGCTATCAGATTACAGGATATTATGCCGCCAGTTCCAGACATGGGACACCAGAAGAGTTGATGTACCTGATTGATGAACTTCATAAAAACGATATTGGGGTCATTCTGGACTGGGTACCTTCTCATTTTCCTGGTGATGCACATGGTTTGTACCATTTTGACGGTACACATTTGTATGAGCATGCAGATATGAGAAAAGGTTTTCATCCGGACTGGAAGTCCTACATTTTTAATTATGACAGAGGGGAAGTGAGGTCTTTTCTGATCAGCAATGCGGTATTCTGGCTGGATAAATTTCATGCTGATGGACTCCGTGTGGATGCTGTAGCTTCCATGTTGTATTTTAACTTCTCCAGAAAGGCTGGAGAATCGGCCACGAACGAGTTTGGGGGGCCAGAAAACCTGGGCGCCATACAGTTTTTGAAAGATCTGAATGAGGCTGTTTACGGGAATTTTGAAGGGGTACATACCATCGCGGAAGAGAGTAGTACCTATGCTGGTGTTACCCATCCGGTTAAAGAGGGCGGTTTAGGTTTTGGCATGAAATGGATGATGGGCTGGATGAATGATACCTTAAAGTATTTCAAAAATGATCCGTTGAATAGGAGTTATCATCATCATCAGCTTACTTTTAGCATTACTTATGCCTTTACTGAGCGATTTATGCTGCCTTTCTCACATGATGAGGTGGTGCATGGAAAATCTTCCATGATCTATAAAATGCCGGGAGATGAATGGCAGAAGTTCGCTAACCTGCGACTTTTATATGCATATATGTTTACGCAACCTGGAACTAAATTATTGTTTATGGGGAATGAGTTTGCTCAAACGCATGAATGGGATTTTAAAAGCTCATTGGATTGGCATCTGCTGCAACATGCGCCTCATTTAGGGATGCAGCAAACCGTTCGTGCATTGAATCAACTTTACCGTACTGAACCTGCGCTTTATGCCCATAGTTTTTCTTATGAAGGATTTGAATGGATGAACGCCGACGATACCAATAATTCAGTTTACGTATACCTCAGGAAGGGACTTAAAGCTAAAGATACGTTGATTGTGGTATTGAATATGACCCCTGTATTCAGGGAAAACTACCGTATCGGACTTCCGTTCAAAGCAAAATGGAAAGAAATTTTTAATACAGATGCTCCAGAGTTTTTTGGTAGCGGAAAAGGAAATGAAGGTATGCTGTTCCTGCCTGAACCTTTAGATTGTCATGGTCGGGAGTATTCCATTCAACTGCAGTTGCCACCTTTAGGAGCTATTGTGTTAAAGCAAGGAAAATAGTAGCGGGTAAATCCGGAATTTATAAAACAAGCAAAGCCTTCAGTTATGAAGGCTTTGCTTGTTTTTAATCCTGTGATTGAAAGTTGTAAATCACCGTAGAGCTTAATTTCTTTTTATCTTTTAGTCGCTGCAGGTTATCATGTAATGCAGTTTTGTCTTCTATTCCTGTGCTGTTTAACAGCGCTTTTTTATATAATTCATTGGCAGCTTCCCATTTTTTATCCTGCTCTGCATAGATGCCCATTTGCTCATAGATGCAGCATTTGCAAACTCCTTTGGTGGCTAATGCCTGTTTGAATACCTGCTCGGCAAGTTTCGGCATTTCCAGGGTAGTCAATAAGCGTAAATAGGGCAAATATGTATCCGGAAATTCAGGTTCCAATTCGATGCATTTTGTGTAATAGTAACCAGCAGTCTGATAGTTTTTAAATTTATCCTGGTAAATGTTTCCCAGACTGCAATACGCTCTCGCATATTCCGGGTCTGATTGAATAATTGCATTTAGTAAGTGAAGGGCTTTTGGTGGCTCTCCGAAGTTTAATTCTTCAAGCGCTTCCAAATACTTTTCTTCAGTGGTATATAAAATGTCCATAAGGAATTGTGTCGTTGTTTAATCCGAAAAGAAAATCGGGATGGGTATTAAATCATTGTATTTTATTGGGCTGAATATCAGCTGGAAAAAGAATATTCCATGACTATCCGAAGCAGGCAGGCTTTGTAGCTGCGGCTTGTAAAATGGATATGTGGGTAATTAGCATGGTCTTTTTTTTAACAAAGATACGCATATGTGGCTTAATATCAAAACGTTTGGTTTGTACCTGGTTCCACCTCTGATATTTGACATAAAGAACAAAATTATTAGCTTTAGGGACACAAATTTGAAATCAAACTAATTTAAATGAATTTAGCGAGTACAATTCCCGGGCAAAGCAACCGGATCGATGTAGTGGATGCTTTTAGAGGATTTGCTGTAATGGCCATCTTTTTAGTACATAATATTGAACACTTTATTTCTGGCATTTATCCGGATCCAGCCTCACAACCTGATTGGTTAAATGCCTTGGATAAAGGCGTTTTTAGCTTTGTTTTTTCTCTATTTGCAGGGAAAGCCTATGCGATATTTGCACTTCTTTTTGGTTTTACTTTTTCCCTCTTATTCGCCAAACAACAGGCCATGGGTAAGGATTTTGGATATCGCTTTTTATGGCGACTACTGTTATTAAGTGTGTTTGCTTCTTTGAATGCTTTGTTCTTTCCAGGGGGAGACGTCTTGCTACTTTATTGTATTGCAGGTGTAATTTTGTTTTTTGTCAGAAAAGCAGACAATAAAACCTTGTTATTTCTGGCGGTACTTTGTTTACTTCAGCCTATAGAGTGGTATCATTATTTAAGAAGTTTGTTTGATGCAACTTATAGCTTACCTGTAAAGCAGGCTTCTGCGCTTTATGGAGAAATCGGAAAGGTAGTAGCGAGTGGTAACCTTAGAGAGTTCTTCATTGTTAACCTGACTACCGGACAAAAGGCCAGTTTATTGTGGGCAATTGAAGAGGGACGCTTTATGCAGACCATGGGCTTGTTTATGTGTGGATTGTGGATTGGGAGAAAGCAACTTTTCCTGGATTCAAAAGAAAACAGGAATTTTTGGCTGAGCGCTTTGATCATTTCTGCTATCGCATTTGCGCCACTTTATGAATTTAAAGTGATCATGATGGACAACAATAAGGATCTGATCAATAAATCTACGGTAGGTGTGGTGATGGACATGTGGTCTAAATTTTCATTTACCATAGTTTTAGCCGCTTCTTTCCAGCTTTTATATCAGAAAATCAAGTTTAAAAAGCTGACGGCTTCTTTGATCCCTTATGGACGAATGAGTTTAACGAATTATGTGAGTCAGTCGATTTTAGGCGCTTTAATTTATTTTCCTTTTGGGCTTTCTCTGGCGAAATCATGCGGAATGACAGTGAGCTTATTGATCGGTATTGTTGTTTTTCTGGCACAGGTGCAATTTTGTAAATGGTGGCTGAGCAAGCACAAACAAGGCCCTTTGGAAGGCTTGTGGGCAAGAGCAACCTGGTTAAAATAACCAGGTCCAGATGTACAGTAGATAAAATTGAAATTATTCCTCATGGAATTGTTACATTAGAAATAGATTTCAACCAACAAACCTTAAATCATAAATGACCACCACCATTAAAGAAAAAAGCAACTGGGCTTACTTGCTCAGTGCACCAGTTATTGTAGCTTCTCTGGGCTATTTTGTAGACATCTATGATTTGCTATTATTTGGTATCGTAAGGATTCCCAGTTTAACAGAGCTGGGGCTTGATGAAGCAGCCCGTTCTATAGAAGGAGCAAGTATCCTCAACTGGCAAATGACGGGATTATTGTTAGGTGGAATTCTATGGGGTGTACTGGGCGATAAGAAAGGCCGGCTTTCTGTTCTATTTGGTTCTATCATTACCTATTCTATTGCAAATTTTGCCTGTGGCTTTGTGCATGATGTTTTTGTGTATAAGGTTCTGCGCTTTATTGCGGGAGTGGGTCTGGCAGGGGAGCTTGGAGCCGGGATAACCCTGGTTTCTGAAAGTTTACCCAAAAAACTTCGGGCATTGGGAACTTCATTGGTAGCTGGAGTTGGACTGCTGGGCGCTGTAGTTGGTTATTTTACGGTAGAATTGTTTAGCTGGCGGAATGCTTATTTTATTGGAGGAGGAATGGGGATCCTTTTGTTGTTTTTAAGGATTGGCGTATTCGAGTCTGGAATGTTTCATACGATGAAGGCCAAAGAACAATTGAGCAAAGGGAATTTCCTCTCTTTTTTCACAAAGAAAAGCCGGTTAGTTCTGTACCTGAAATGCATTGGTATGGGCTTACCTACCTGGTTTGTGATTGGGATTCTGGCTACGTTTAGTAATGAGATTGGTAAAGCCTTACACATTTCAGAGGCCATCAAACCTGGGTTGGCAGTGATGTGGTGTTATGTAGGTCTTGCTGCGGGGGATCTGGTTAGTGGAATAATCAGTTACTGGCTGGAGTCGCGCCGTAAGGCAGTTGCTTACCTGATGATGTTTGCTGCAATTGGGAGTCTGATTTTTCTTTATGGAGGGATTTCTACTACAAAAGGACTATATGCGATGTGTTTATGGATCGGGTTTGGAATTGGCTATTGGGCGATGTTTGTGACCATCGGTGCGGAGCAATTCGGAACGAATGTAAGGGCAACAGCAGCCACCACCATTCCGAACATGGTGCGCGGAACAGTGGTGCTGATGACTACAGGTTATACTTTTTTAAAACCGCATGTGATGGAATTGCATGCAGCAGCAATCATCGGGTTGCTTTGTTTTGGAATCGGCTTTTATTGTATTAAAACCATTCCTGAAACCCATCATAAAGACCTGGATTTCGTAGAGGATTAAGTCTGCTCAGCTTTATTGGATAGGTTGCAGAATCAGGGATTTTAATTTAAAAAGTTCCTTAGTATTGTTTTCCGGTTTTAAATTCAAGATGTATACTCCAGGTTTTTGTACGGTAACAGTCGCCACCGGGTGTTTAATAAAGAGCAGTGGTTTAGAAGACTTATATTCGGAGGTTCTTAGGGTTTGAAATTTATAGGTCTTATGGTCGAATTCCAGGAGACCTTCCTGTTTTGCACTTTCCTCCGGACAAGCATATTCCAATAGCACTTTATAATCGCCAGGTTCTGTGATGTTAAATTGAAAACTAACCTGATCTTCAGGTTTTACCATGTCGGTGATACAATTGGTATGCTTCCAGTCGCCAAAATAATGGCTATAGGTTAAGGTTTGCATTTTTGCGGCACCGCTGGGTTTTGAATGGACAACTTCCAGTACATTGTTGTCGTACGCAGCAGAAACCGTTGGGATTGAATTTAAATAGCCATCATTTAGCTGGCCTTTAAAACTCACTGTAATGACTGTATGGTAAGGGTCCCTTCCAGGAGGCAGCTCCAGATATAGGACTTGATTTTTAAGTTCATATTTCAATTTAGTGTTGCTACCAAGTTGTGCCACATCAGTGACGTTCACGTTGATTCCCGGAACTCTGATCTTGCCATTTTTAGCAGGCTGAAGGATATGCAGGTAAAGTTTTCCTGGTTTAGAAGTCGTTACTCCCCAGGGCTGAGCTGGAACCAGACCATAGGTACTGCCATAAATACTTTCTCCATTTTTCTGTAACCATTTACCGGTGGCTCTCAAGTATTTCTCCGAGTAGTAGGGAATGTTACCTTCTCCATCAGGGCCCACATTTAGCATGAGGTTTCCTCCTTTTGAAGCGACATTAGCCAGGAGCTGGGTAATTTCTTCAGGGGTTTTGAAGTTCATGTCGTGGCTGATATAGCCCCATGAATCATTATGGGTATAAATAGATTCCCATGCACCTTTTATCGGCGTTGCCGGAACTTCTGAATCACCGAAAGTACGGTAATCACCAAGACCTTGTCCGACACGGCTACTGAACAGACTTTTCGGCTGCAGTGCATGCATTTCATTCACCAGGTCCTGAGTCTGTTGTTTATTTAATCCGCCTGGCATATCAAACCAGACAATGCCCAGATCACCATAGTTGGTCAATAATTCTTTGAGCTGCGGGATAGACTTTTCTTTATAGTATTTTAAGTAATCTTTATTTTCTTCTTTAAAGTCCCACTTATTGCCGCCACCGTTAGGTTCATGCCAGTCTAAAAATTGAGAATAATAGAAGCCAAAGCGGATGCCTTTTTTGCGACTGGCATTGGCAAGTGCTTTCATCGGATCTTTACCATATGGACTGGCTTTTACAATGCTGAAATCACTTACTTTCGAGTCGTACATGGCAAAACCTTCATGGTGTTTGGCGGTGATGACCATATACTTTATCCCGGCATCCTTTGCCAGGTCAGTCCATTCTTCTGCATTAAATTTTGTAGGATTAAAGCTGGTAGCTACCTTTTCATAGTCTTTTGCAGGGATTTTAGCCTGATGCATCAACCATTCTCCGCTACCATAATAATCCTTCTCCTCCCATACGCCCGCCAGTTTGGAATACAATCCCCAATGGATAAACAGGCCAAATTTAGCTTCCTGAAACCAGCGGGTATTTGGGTTTTCTTTTGTGGAGGCATCTTTATCCCATCTTTCGATGTCCTGGGCTTGACTGTGATAAATTGTGGAAAAAAATAAAAGCAGGTAAATGACGCGTTTTTTGAGCTTATTCATATTTGGATATCGCTTGATGGTTAGTCGTTTACTAAGATAGGTTACCTGATTTTTAATCATTAACCATTTATAGCTAATGATTAAACGCTTTTGGCATTGAGCTGGGGTATGGTGGCAAAGCTTGATAGTTTGCGTTAATTGCTTTAGGTTTATCCTCCCAATTAGTAAGCGTATGGAAGACCAATTAAGATTAGAGCAGGAGATTTTGAAGAATAAGGTGAAAATTAACTGGCTGGATTTACTGAAAGTGATCGCTGTTTTTATGGTGATTGTAGCTCATGCCAATGACTGTATTATTCTGAACCAGGACGGTAATTTTAATTTTGAATGGGGGACTTACATTGGTTCTTTATACCGTTTCGCAGTACCTTTATTTGTGCTCATTTCCGGAGTTTTACTGTTGCCCACGAAACTCAATACCATTGAATTTTATAAAAAGAGGTTGTGGCGCATTATCCCCCCATTACTTTTTTGGGGTGCAGCTTATGTGGTATTTGATGCGCTGGTATTGAATCCTAAATCAGCAGACAAAATCTGGTTCAATATGGTCAGATTGCCTTTAAGTTTTGGTGATGCTTCTCCTCATTTATGGTATTTGTATATGTTGGTTGGTTTGTATCTTATTATTCCCATCATTTCTCCATGGGTAGCTAAGGCAACAAAAAGGGAATTGGAACTGGTACTGGCCATTTTTATTTTCTCCACTTTTATCCCTTATCTGAAGTTTTTAACTGAATTGGCCTTTGGCGTATGTGACTGGAATGAGTTTCATTCTTTTTACTATTTATCAGGCTTTATCGGGTATTTACTGATGGGCTATTATCTGTACACTTATTTGCCGGGATGGAGTACGCTGACAAAAAGATGTATGGGGATTTTGTTGTTTCTGACGGGTTATGGCATCACATATTACCTGACGATCAGTGTTCCTTTTTCTATCCCTAATATTGAAATGGTCTGGTATTATTGTTCACCTAATGTACTTTTAGAAGCGGTCGGGGTATTTTTAATGCTGGAAGGTATGGAGTTAAAAAATGGAGTTTTCAGGCAAGTCATTCAATCCATTGCTAAATATTCTTTTGGAATATTTTTAGTGCATTATTTTTTTATAGGTTTGATTTTTAGGTATTTTGCTGCTCAGTTTGACCTCCATCCGGGTTTAAATGTATTGCTTTCTTGTATGATCACGTTGTTGCTGGCTTATGCAGTGGTTTGGCTACTCTGCAGAATCAAATGGATGCGAAAATTACTGCTATAGTGTGTTCCTTTTCAGTCATAGCGTCTTCGATAGGGTGTTTATCGGGTGTTTGCTATCGAAGAATCGCTAAATCAGGTTTATTGTTTTTGGAAGGATGGATTTATTCTTTTTCCCTTAATCGCTTAATGAGTTCGATGATTAGTCCCATATCGCTATTTTTTTCAATTTCATAAGCATTATTGTTGACGTGTAAACTAAGCTCGGTATCCAGTTTTTTAAAAAGGCTAAGTTTGACATTTAGAATTTTTGAGATTTTAAGTAATAAGTCGTCTCCTATTGTCTTTTTCTGTTCCATTTTTGAAACGGCTTGCTGGCTAATACCCAGTGCTTTAGCTAAGGTGCTTTGTTTCATTCCGTAATAGAGGCGGATGCGACTCAGATTTCTTCCTAAATGGGGTTTTTTGATCATTTTATTCGTGTTTATTAAATTATGCCGGAACCAGGAATGAGTTGAGCAGTTGTATAATACAACCTACGTGTTGTTAATTACAACCTCACCTTATTCTTTTTATGATATTGTTGTTTTTACTTTTGGTTAATAAAAACCGAAAAATATGACAATTATTGCAAAAAGAGTGGAAAAGGGAATAAAAACTACCTATTTAAATTTTGACTTGATATATTTCATACAATTGAAGCGGATCGCTGCACAATATTCACAGGAAGAACTTTCCTTTTTAATGGGAAGGAAGAAAGGGTTTATTGCAGACCGGGAAGGATTTAAATTGCATAAGGAATTATGGCTGGGGGATATCTCTGTGTTGGCAAAGATATTTGATTGCCATACCGTTGACTTTTTCAGGAACATAGATGGTCGTCCTAAGGAGATCAAATTATTGTCGCTACATTCGCAAAAGGGGGATTTCATCCAATACAAAGTTTATCAACTCCATGAGGAACAGCCAATGGAGCTTTTATACCTGCTGAATGAAGCGAATCCGGTGAAACGCTACCATGAAAATGAGCGTATCGCATTTCGGCAGCACAGTAAAATAGAACTCAGTCATTTAATCATGGAAGGTTTTTTTGATTCCGGACCTAAGACGCCATTGGCAATTTTTAATATGTGCAGGAATCGTGCGGGTCACCGGATTAAAGCTGGTTTTCTAGAAATAGCTCTGGAGGAGCTTTTAGTGGACGAGAATGGATTGGCCTTAAAAAAGTATAAGCATAAAGATCTGGGCTTTGTATATGAAGCAATTTGATATTCAATGTGAACAACTATGATTCTCAGTGTTACAAAAGGAATGAAAAGTATAACGGCTGAATGAAAAATATTTAATATTTTAGTAATGCTTTCTCTTCTTTCAAAGAAGAGTTAAGGCTAAACCAAACCGAATAGAAAACCTAAACCTAAAAATTAACGTTATGAACCTAAAAGTTGGCCTCTTTATCCTTAGTTCAGCCATGCTCCCTGTATTAAACCTGATGAAGGATGCGAATCCGGTAGAAAAAGACTTACCTATTCAAGGTACCTGGCAACTTGTTTCCGGAGAGACTATTGCAAAAGGGAAGTCTACATTTACAGATTATAAGAAAGGGATGAAGCAGATTAAGATGTTCAATGGCACTCATTTTGCCTTTTTTAATCATGATTTGAAACACGGGAAAGATCCAAAACCAGTTTTTGTGGCTGGGGGAGGCACCTATACTTTAAAGGGAAATAAATACACAGAACACCTGGAATACTTTATTAGCAGGGATTGGGAAGATAAGACCTTTGAATTCACGTTGTCAATGAAAGGGGATACTCTGATTCAGAGAGGTTTTGAAAAAGACGAAAAACTTGGGGTAGATCATGAGATCATTGAGAAATACGTGAGGTTGAAAAATTAGGCCTGTCCTTTTCACAACTTTTTTAAATGCCAGGTTGCAAAGCCTGGCATTTACTTAATTTTATCCTATTCAACAGATATTTTTTATATCGAAGCATTTGGACTACCTTTGCCATAATGAATCCCATCAGGCATATCAATCACTTCCGCAGTAACCAGCTCGCAACTCAATTGCGTAGGGTGTCGGCTGTGTCTTGCCATTTTTTATCTCTGCAATATCGTTTGGGAGATTCTTTTCTTAAAAGCAGTAAGGACTTTATTAAGTAAGCCCCAGCCTTTCTGAAGGTTTGGGGATTTGATCTTAATTCTTTTTTCCTTTTATCTTTTTCTTTCTTATTATGAAAAAATCAGGCATCATCTCCTTTTTAAGGGGTGTCCTTGTATTGCTTTCTCTACTAAATCTCGGGTTTTTGCTGATGTCCATTTTGATGGTTAAACCATTAGCGATCGGCCTTTCTATCTCTTTTTTTGTGCTGGTAGCGGTCTTTCAAAATTATCATCAAATTGTGGAATCTGAAAGTTCACTTGTTTTAGAGAAAGAAAAAAATAACGCTTATTAATATGGGAGTATTGGTCAGGAGGGTGAGGGACTTTGATGGTTTGGCCCCAGTTGAGTATCAGACTGGGGCAAGCGCATACCTCTATATGTAATCATTTAACCCAATATTTTATCATTTAATCAACAAATCATGACTACAAAATCATTAAAAATAGACGAGACCCCTATCATATTATCCACTGGAATTTTTGACTTATTAAAAGAGCACATTAGAAGAAGAAAATTAAGCAAGTTCAATGAGGAAAAACTAAAATTGGAACTGCGTTTTGCTAAGCAAGTGTTGAATAAAGAACTTCCTGAAGATGTAGTAACCGTGGGTAGGGCTGTTCGTGTCAGAGAAATGGAATCCGGCGAAGAATTTACCTATAAGCTGGTTGCGCCTGCAAAGGCAAGAGACAAGCATAAAACGCTTTCCATTTTATCGCCAATAGGTGTGGCAATGGTGGGTTATGTTAAAGGCGCGCAGTTACAATGGGAGATGCCTGAAGGTATTAAAGTATACCGTATTGAAGAGGTGAGTAAAATCGCTTAATTTCAGCGCCTGGTGTTATTGTTTACAACAAAGCAGCTTAGGATTTCCTAAGCTGCTTTAGTTTTTTAGTATGCTTTTTTGTCTAAGGAGCTATTATTTAAACTTCCTGAACCAGTAGTGTTTTTTTTTGGGGAGTTGCTTTAGCACTGTTTCTATACTTCACGAGATTGATCAGGAGCACACTTCCTAAGATAACAAGCAGTCCGATGATCTGTATAAATGTAATTTTCTCATTGGTAAAACAGAGACTGAGCAGGATGGCCACCACAGGGTTAACATAAGCATAAGTGCTCACCTGGGTAGCAGGCCTTACTTTTAATAACCATACATAGGCACTAAATGCAGCGATAGAACCAAAAATAATCAGGTAACTGATCGAAAGCCAGGCATCCAAGGGAACATTAGACCATTGGAAGGTTTGGTATTCTGAACTAAAAATACTGCCAGGTATGAACACAATTCCTGCTGCAATCATTTGCCAGGCGGTATTTACGGTGACTGAACTATCAGTCGAGGTTTTGTATTTGGCATAAAGTGATCCTCCGGCCCAGGCAATCGGACCTACTACCAGTAGGCTCATACCAATAATTTGTTTTGTACTTTGATGGGTATTAAAGGAATGGATCATCTGTTCTCCGAAGAGTAGGATCACACCAATGAAACCTATAATAAGGCCTGCCAGTGTAGATTTGCTACTTAGATTCTCTTTCCATTTTGGTTTATCAAGAATGACGAACCAAATCGCTGCGGAGGCGACCATAATGGCCACTAATCCACTTGGAATAAACTGCTCTACCCAGATGACAATTCCATTTCCTAAACCGAGCATCAGGATACCTGCAATTGCCGCAACTTTTACACTTCTTTTGTTGAATAACTGTTCCCCCTTTAGTGCACACCAGGAAATCATCAATCCTCCGGCAATCAGAAAACGGAAAGTACCCAGGATAAATGGTGGAAAGCCGGCAAGGGCTTTTTGGATGAAAAAATAGGTGGAGCCCCATACAATATAAACGACGGTAAAAGCCAGATATACCATGATAGGGGATGCGGTTTTAGGAGTAGGATTCATAGTTTCAGGTTATTTTTCAGGGATGAGCAATTGTAAGTCTTCTTTGATAGTTTCCAGTACAATTGTGGTTCGGATAGATTGAATCGTGGTTATTTTGCTAAATGAGTCTCTCATTAAGGCCATTAATGAGGCGGAGTCTGTGGTTCTTACCTTGACCAGATAGCAATCGTCGCCAGCGATAATATGTACTTCCTGTACTTCTTTAATCCTGGCTAATTCTGTAGCAGTGGTGGTACAACCAATACTATGTGATGCTTTCATAGAAATAAAGGCCAGTAATTTTAAATCCACAGCTGCGGGGTTGATTCTTGCAGTGTAATGTGTGATCACATTTTTTTGTTCCAGTTTCTTCACCCTTTCCAATACCGCAGAAGGAGCCATCTCCAGTTCTTTAGCCATATGGACATTGGATATTCGGGAGTTTTCCTGCATTAACCTTAAAATAGCAAGGTCAATCTTATCTAAATTGATGTTGTTTTCGATTATCATTCTATGAATATATGTATAATCAGAATAATATTCAAAATTATATTTAATATAATGATTATTATTCTTTTATAGGCATTCAATCCCAGCTTCTATGAGATCATCTGCATTTTATTTCGGGTTTTGTACAATCAGAAGGTATATGTAGAATACATTTAAGCCCTGAATACCAAATGAAAAATCTAAAGGCTGTATGATTTGATCTGTACGGGACATTAATTGATTCTAGGTATTTTCATTATGAATGTTGGAATGAGTTGTTGGGAGATGATTATGTTCAGTTGAGTTATTCCGATTGGTTAAAAAATTATGCTGGAATTCTACTTCCGATGAATGCAAAAATCTATTGTCTAAATATGGCATAGCTACAGATCTGGAAGAAGTGATCAAGAGGTGGGAAGCACTTACATTGGAGAGATTGAAAACAAAAGGTATGGAGTTGATGCCAGATGCTTTGGAAATGATCGAATTTCTACATGAACCTAAATTGCTATTGGTGATCGTAACTTCTAGTCTGAGGGAAGATAATATGGAAGTTCATCCGTTATTGACTATAGCGGATGAGTTATTCCTGGATTAAAAGCAGGCTAAAAGTGCTTTACTGGCAACTGGTGTCTAACTCAGTTGGGGAAATGGCGAAGGATTTTTTATTAAAGATCAGTATCGACAATCTTGTGTTTAAAGGCAAAGACCACCAATCCAGCTACATTTTTTGCTCCGGTTTTCACCAATAAGTTGTTTCGGTGTCCATCTACTGTACGTAAGCTGATCGACAATTTATCGGCAATTTCAGCTGTAGTAAGTTCTTCACAGATGAGCTCTAATATTTCTTTTTCACGTTGTGTAAGCGAAGAGCTGGCATCAAACCCTCTAAGGTTGGTTTTGTTGAGTAATTTTCCGGATTGTAAAGTTTTTAAGACCATTTCATTGAAATAGAAACCATTATTATAGGTCATTTCTATGGCATTTTTAAGCTCAGAAAGGTCTGAGTTTTTAGCGATATAACCGTTTACACCTTGTTGAATCATCCTGGTGATGTGCTTCTCTTCGCCATGAACTGAAAGTACGATGACCCGGACGTCAGGAAAAGTGATCTTCAATTTTTTTGTAGCTTCCATGCCATTCATTTCAGGCATGTTCAGATCCATGAGTACGATGTCTGGTTTCTCCTCACCACATTCATTCATTGCAGTTAGTAATTCCAGACCATTTCCTGCTTCAAACAGCACTTCCATGTTTCCAAAGCTTTTAATATTGTTGACCAGGCATTCTCTAAACATCACCTGATCATCTGTAACAGCTATTTTTATCAATTTATTCATCTTATTGAAGTTTATGCAGGGAAATAAATTGAAACACCAAATCCCTGAATACCGCTATGGTAAGTGATTTGCCCGCCGTTCATTTCTACCCTGCTAGTGATGTTTTGTATACCCAGACCTCTTCGAATCTGATCCATGTCGAAACCAATGCCATCGTCTTTATACTGATAAAGTATGTCCATGTCGCTACAGTTGAGGAGTATTTCTACTTTTTTAGCCCTGGCATGTTTTACGGTATTACTAATGAGTTCCTGAGTGATGCGGTAAAGGGCTAGTTCTATTTCTGCACGACCACATTTATCCAGACCTTCGCTTTCAAAGTTCACATCTAAACCATCGGAACCTTCAATCTGAAAGCATAATTCTTCAATTGCTGCAGCGATTCCAAACATTTCCAGTTCATTAGGGATCATATTGTGAGATATTCTGCGGACACTCATTACGCCTTTGTCGACCAGCAGCTTTGTATCTTTGATCAGGTCCAATCCTCCGTTGTCTTCAGCTAAAGCATTGTTTTTTTTCTCAAACTGTATTATTTTTATGCCAATAGTAGAGAATATACTGCCTACTTCATCATGAAGATCTTTAGCTACTCTTCGTCTTTCTTCCTCAATTTTTTCGATGTTATTATGTAATAGTTTTTGCTGGTATTCTGCATCTTTTTCTCTCAGTGCAACTTGCTGATGGTAAAATTTTTTCTGGTACACAAAGAAAAGTACTACCACAGCAGCACTCAGGACAAACATGACAATCATGCCTGTAAAGAGAAAGAAGTAAACATCTATGTTTTCTTGTGCTGCCATAGTCCAATAAAGATTAAAATATTGTTGACAATTGAAAGGAAGGCATGAAATTGCCAAACCATCATATTGAATTTAAAGCTATATGGCAGGATATAATTGCTGATGGTAAATAATAAAAAACTTCCCGAGAAGTAAATGAAAAAACCGGTATTGATCCAGAATACAGGGCTTTTCTCTATTTGAGTATAGAGGCTCTGACGGGTAATTTTATAATAATAATATAAGGATGCGCTTATGACGAGGATACTTTCCAGCGTACGCGGATAAGTATTGAATATTTTCCAGTCTTGGATATAGGTGGCATTAAGTAGGCAGAAAACCAGAAATATTCCGATGACTAACCAGAATGAGCGTTTAGGAATATAATTCTTAAATATAACCTGGTAGAAGAGCATAATGGTAGTAAACTCTACCATGGTGTAAATATGCAATACCGGAAGGTTATTTTGAAGATGGGTCCATAGGTAGGCACTATAAGCGCCGATAATAGCTATGGACGACAAATAGAGGGTGATTACCTTTAATTCCTTTGGGTAGGATTTAACGTTAATCAAGGCTAAAATCAATGGGCATAATACAATGCCCATTGAAAAATATAAGTAAACTTTTTCTACTAATGATGCCATTATGGGTTCAAGATCTCATCAGGTGAACAGGTTGGTGGGCAAGGCATAGTGAAATCAAATATGTTGCTATTCACTTCGCCATCTCCTGCTTCTTCTGAACCTTCTTTATTGATCATGTCTTTTCCATATATATCTGCAGGAACCATGATCATTCTTTGTTCTCTACCCACTTCCATTTCTACATCCCAGCCAAAATAAACCCTTAGATATCTTGTTCCTGGTTCTCTTAGCATATCCTGTAATTCGTCTTTATCAATCAGAAATCCTTTAATGAAGTTTCCCCTTGCTGCCCATGCAGCAGTTAGTTCCTTAGCTTCAGCTAAAGGAATTTCAAAAATACTTTTGTCGTGTTTAACGGCTTCTTTTTCCATGGCTTATTATTGTTTTTTGTTGATTTACTAGTTTTTTTAAGAGCAGGTTAGTTTAATTCTTAATCGAAAATAAAACATTCTTTGCTAAGCTGATGAATTATTTACAGCAAATTTATATTTGTTACGATTATCTTATTTAAACAGGTATAAATACCTGTTTTTTTATTCAGGTAATCCCACGCGTTTTCATCCTAATCCATTTATAGATCTTTATTTTTCATAGCACCAGTATAACTAACCCCTATTTATTCATATGAAATCGCCGGATCCTCTGTTTGTTGCCTACTGGTTAGGTTATGCGAATCAAAAGATGATTATTGAAGAACTTCCAAGCGGAGTTGACGTGATCAATTTATTTGTAATTAATCTGGATCCTGATCAAACATTACAACATTTATACTTGACCAGCAACGGGCTGGGCTGGGAAGATATCCTGACTGGTGTTCGGTCGCAGCAGAAAAAGGGGGTGCGGGTGATGGCTTCAATTGCCTCTGCTATCTATCCAAAAATTTGCTGGAATACGATTGCTGATCCTGAAAAATTTGCTGCTGAAGTTTATGATCTGGTGGTCAACGACTGGGGGCTTGATGGTATTGATATAGATCCTGAAATGGGTGGTGAGGTGCCGAATGAGACTTTTATTAAGGTGGTACTAGAGCTATCTAAATACTTTGGACCTAAGTCTGCGACCAGAAAAAAGATGAGTTATGTGACTTATCAGTATTATGTAGACGAGCAGTTATTGAAGCGATGTAATGCTTGTTTTGACTATGTATCACTGGCAGGTTACCTATGGGATATGGAAACCATGATCAATCAATTTGAGTTATATGCTGGTTTGGTTGGTAGCAAAAAGTTATTGTTTGGAGTACAACCAGGAAAACATCAGCTGACTTCTTTGACTGATGCTATTCAGTTGTCACAATGGCAACCTGACAATGGCATCAAAGGAGGTATGATGATCTTTAACATCAACCTTGATCAGGATTTTAATTATACAAATGAGTTGATTCAATCTTTGAAATCGACTGGAATTAAAGATATAGAAGCTCTCAACCCTTCTGGCGGAAGCAGTTCTTAGGAATGTTTCCGCTATACTTTAAAAGAAGTTTTAAAGCTTTTCAATTGATTTCCCAAAATACCAGCATATCCAGCTAAACAACGGCGCCGCAAGGACATCGGCCGTATAATGTACATGTTGTACCAATAGCAAAATACCAATTACTCCAGCTGCAATAAAAGCGATGGTTTTTTCCCGTTTATTTTCCAGGCAAAGTGCTCCTAAGAAGATGGTAGCCGTATGACCGGAGAAGAAAAGGTCCTTGGTGATCACATTAGAGCCATAAAAAACAATAGAGCAAGGGTCTATTAATTCAATAATATCTTTAGGTGGGTGAAGCGGGACAATAGAAATGGTGATGATTCTTGCTATGCAGAGGAATACATAGGACCATAAGGCTGTTAGGCAGATGGAGGTATTTCTGGACATGCGAATGATGAAGAATATCGACATTCCATAAAGAATGATAAAGATCCACCAGGACACATCAACCGCAGGAATATTCGCCAATAGCCAGTCGTTTAGTATAAATCCCTTCTCTCTATTCTCCACGAAAGCGAAAAAATGAGGAATGAATAGCAAAATCAATGCAAGAATAGAGATTCCCAGAATAAATTTAAGTCTGAATGGCGGGTAATCCCAGGCAATTTGCCAGGAGAATTGTTTAAACTGCATTAATGTGTTCTGTTGGTATATTTTAAACTAAACAAAACAAATAACGGAATTAATCTATTATAAATGAATAGCCAAGATAAGAAATCGTGCTTATTTTACTAAAAAATTAAGATGTTTAAACAGGTAATTTCGGCTTTTTAAGTTTAAAAAAGACTGAGTTTCGAATCTAGACCTGATTGAGCATCGCCGAAAACGGTTTTACCTCTATATTTCCAGGATTCTCTTCTCTCTTTTTCTACATTTTGCCAGTCCATCCCCAATACGGCGCCCAGACTTTGAAAGCCAAAGGGATCGCTTAAGCGGCTTAACACTTCGCCAGTGCCATATTCAGCAATGATACTTTCGCCAGGACAAGTCTGGTCATACGTCCGGTTATGCAACCGGGTAAATGGACATAGTGCAAAGGCAGATCTGCTCTTTCTATTGATCTCATCAAAAAAAGTTAGCACTTGCAAATCGTTTACCGATGATTTGCCGTTGTTCATCGGTCTTTTTATTGGTTTTGACTGTGGCCACTTTTCTAAGTACTGAGGATCATGCAATTTTAGGGAAGATTATTGCTAAAATATTAAATCGGAAGATGATGAATATTATGATATTTAAAACCTCGGTACAGGATCAAAAGGATTTGGTTTCGATTAGTCCTGTGATGAATACTTTATTTGGAGAAAAAAACTGGTCGTTTGCTTTTGAAGATGTAGATAAGATTTTAAGGGTAGTAAGTTCAATTCCGGCTGTCGCAGTGGTGAAACATATTCTCCTGAACAACGGCTTTTTTTGTGAGGAATTGCCTTACTCCCTTGATGATTTTGGTGTGTAACCGCTATTTCTTAAATTCACTGATGTCGACGATTCTGTCGGTATCATTCTTTTTCAAAAAGGTAACACCTTGTTTGTCTTTTTGGAAACTAAAGTTGTTTTGTACCCAGCTGTAAATTGCCGGCACTTCAGTAGGTAATTCACCTGGGAAAGTTTGTGTTAAGCTTTGATCGGTAACAAAATTTACCTGATACAATTCTTTTGGTGTTGCAAAAACGATGGTTTGTCGGTCTGGGGATAACATTAAAAATTTTCCGGCAATTCTTTGCTCCGGTTCTTGTCGTTTCAATAAATAAGCTTTCGCGGTTACGCCGGTAATGAAAAAGTCATTGTTGATCAGGTGTCCGGTACGGCCAAGTCTGTTGATGCCTAATCCAGATTTTTCACCTGGTCCTGGTTGAGTTGGGCGTTCCAGGCTCAACACTTCCAGTTTTCCATCTTTTAATGAAATGATATAAACAGGTGCAACCAATGCAGTTTCATCTGCAATTTGAACCAATAAACTTGTTTTTTGGGTATTGATGAATTCTGCAAAAGTAAAATGCGGTGTTGATTTTTTAGGATCTGAAGGGTCGGTCTGGATGCTTACCGTACTGTCTCTGAATTTTACAGACAACCATTCTTTCTGTTCTGGTTTGTTTAATTTGTAAATGGTGATAGAATCAGCCTTTTGTTCGGCGTATTGGTTGAAGGCTTCATTTTTTGTTAAAACTCTGGGTAGATAGTTTTTCGTCTTTTCTTCATCTTTACTACAGCCAAAGATCAGGGCTGTCAGTGAAAGGGCAAGCAATGTTTTTTTCATAATTGAGCGGAAAGGTATTTCATTTGTTTACACGCAAATATAAAAAAGAAAGGTAATTAGCTGCTACGATTTTAGTACAGAAATGTGGTGGGAAAAAGGGGGGCAGACCATATCCCTGTCAAAGCCTGACTTAAATGGTGCTGGAGTCGTTTGGACTTTGTTTGATACGTTTTGCGCGCTTTATTTTAATGTAGTAAAGGGAGCAGATGGATATAATTAAAGGATAAGGAAAGCGATCAATTAATCCCTGTATTGGATTCAAAAGCTCCATAGTCAAGATTGCAACTAAAATGATTACACATGAAATCAGTGTGATATTGATTATACGATCCATATTTATTTTATTTAAGGTAAGATAACAATAAAAATTTATATAATGGGTTGTTATATTGCTTTTTTGTTAAAAATTAAATCATTTTTTAAAATAATTACAGAATAACTGGACATATCATAAACTTTAGATACTCTTCTTATCATATTTGCATGTATTCATTCATAATGGTATAATTATTAAAATAAAATAGTACCAATCTTAGGTGTACTATCCAAATATCAAAAAGTGAAGTAACTAACACTATTCCACAGAATTTTATTAGAGTTGCTAACAAAGCGAAACAAGAATGGACATCCAAAAAGTTTAATGGCTATCTAGCTAATATTACAGGTGTGGCACTAATGAGTAATGAAGATGACATAATGAAAGTGCTCTTACGTGAAAACTTTATAATTCCTGGAACTAAGCATAATGTGAATACTAACAATAAGGATTACAAGCTAACAGATGAAGGAATGGCATTCTTTAAATATTGGAATGATTTACCTGTAGATGAGGTTTCAGAGTAAATATCATCATTCCCAATGCCTCCCCTCCCAAAAAAGGGGTGGCTTAAGTCGTGGAATGGGAGGATTGTTCATTCGTTTATAAGGTAAAACACGCTGTAGAAGCGATCTATAAACTGCATTGCAAGCATTCGCACTATCTTCCACCTGTGGGTTTGAACAAAGCAAGACGCAGGAAAATCGTTATTCGCTGTGACTATGCTAGCCATAAAATAACGCCAGATTCCCACCGCACTAAGCTAGGACTAATCATCCTGGCTTAGCCCCCCCACACGCAAATCTGTCATCATTTTTGGCTTTCAGCATACGAGCCAACTCATGAAAGCTTGCTCTATCTGCATTAACCATTTGCTACGCTTCATTATTAATGAATCTATCGGCTTTCTCAGTTCAGCTCACCTGCGGGTAGCTCAGGCTTTAGATTGACACAATTGTTGCAGCATCAGCGCTCTCGGCCAACAGATCAACAATTCCGCCAATCCTCGTGTTTTCATGCTGAAAACATATCAGTACACCGCTACAATGTAGCTTTACTGTACTGACCATCAATCCATTCGCAGGCGGTTAGCATAAAAGGAGTTTAGATTTACAACTTTCAATTTTTATTAAGGAAGAAACCTCTATAACGGAAGGTAACAAAAGGCAGGTTGTTCTTGTGTCTTCAACATCACTTGAAACTTTACGCAAGGCCTATCCGAGTTACTTCTTAGATACTCAAGAATTTATAAAAACACTGAAGGAAATCATTACGTAGTGTTGTTATCTTGTGGAGATAGTTAATTTCGTTATTAATTACTCCACAAAGGTAAGCTTGTCACCACAATACGCTTAAAGGAACTACGGCATAAACGCTCCTGTGGTAACTACACGGTCTCTTTATTCCGTTCCTGCCTTTGCTTAATTGTGTTGAAAGCTTGGTTTGGGTACCATAATTAATAAAACTATGGTACATAACACATCATTCAAAGTAGCAGAGATAGAGATCAGCTACAAACCAAGTTACAAAGTTGCAGAAAGACCACAAATTAGCAGTTCTAACGATGCCTATGAGATTTTCATACAGCATTGGAGCATGAGTAAAATTGAGTTGGTAGAGGAGTTTAAAATACTTCTCTTGAACAGAAGAAATAGAGTACTTGGTGTAGTGCATATCTCATCCGGTGGATTTAGTGGAACAATAGCGGATCCTAAAATAATCTTTGCAGCTGCATTAAAAGCCTGTGCAAGTGGTATCATTCTTTGCCAGTGTCATCCAAGCGGAGAACCCGATCCAAGCAGGGAAGGTATAGTATTGACAAGTAAACTTAAAGATGGAGGCGTGCTATTAGATTTGAAGATACTCGATCACCTGATTATTTACGTCTTTGTAAAGACCGTTTCTACAGATTTGCTGATCAGGGGTTGATATAGAAACTGCAGGGACAAACACGGGTACAAAATGGGGGACAAGACCTTCAATATAACGTTTGAATGCCTACATTAGAATTCAATATTAAAAGATAAATAACAGAATAATTAACATATGTTGAACCGTTGTTTGTGGTGTAACTAATTGAAATACAGTAGCTGTATCTGGTTAGAAAACAAGAAAGGGATGTTCCATCCAGACACATCCCTTTTCTAACCAAATATAAACCTGTATGAACGGGTTTTACTTTAAGTTTCCGTAGTACTCTACGAATTTAGCTAATGCATTAGAATAGCCCCATTCGTTGTCATACCAAGAAACTACTTTCACGAAGTTGTCATTTAATGCAATACCTGCATTTGCATCGAAAATAGATGCATGATCATCTCCTATAAAGTCAGAAGAAACTACTTCATCTTCTGTATATCCTAGCACACCTTTCAAGTAACCTTCTGAGGCTGCTTTCATGGCTGCTTTAATTTCTTCATAACTTGCTGCTTTTTCCAGACGAACTGTTAAATCAACAACAGATACGTCAGCTACCGGTACACGGAAAGCCATACCTGTTAATTTTCCTTTTAAAGCAGGAATTACTTTTGCTACTGCTTTCGCAGCACCAGTACCAGAAGGGATGATGTTAGAGAAACCACCACGTCCACCTCTCCAGTCCTTAGCTGAAGGACCATCTACTGTTTTTTGAGTTGCAGTTACAGCGTGAACTGTGCTCATTAAGCCTTCAACGATACCAAAGTTGTCGTTCAATACTTTAGCGATTGGTGCTAAACAGTTAGTTGTACAAGAAGCGTTAGAAACTACAGTTTGATCAGCAGTTAATAACTCATGATTCACACCCATTACGTAAGTAGGGATGGCATCATCTTTTGCAGGAGCAGAAAGTACTACTCTTTTTGCGCCAGCCTGAATATGTTTTTCAGCATCAACCTGAGTTAAAAATAAACCTGTAGATTCGATAACTGTTTCTACACCTACTTCATTCCACTTTAAGTTAGCTGGATCTCTTTCCGCAGTGATACGGATCGTTTTTCCGTTTACTACAAGGTGACCGTTTACTACTTCAATAGTACCATCAAAACGACCGTGTGTAGTATCGTATTTTAACATATAAGCCATGTAATCCGGCTCAACTAAATCATTGATTGCAACAATATCTAATCCTCTTTTTAAAGCAGCTCTAAAAACCAGTCTGCCGATACGGCCAAAGCCGTTTATTCCAATTTTGCTCATTTTGTTAATTTGAATAGTAGTTTAGTAAATTATATATCGGTTCTTTAGTAATCGATGTTATTTCCAGTTCATGCCTTTTTGCGGTTGCCCGCAGCTCTTCCTGAAAGTTTCCGGCCACAAGACCTACAAAATGTATTTCTTTACCGGGATGTAATTTCAATGTTGGCAACAAATAAGTATTAAAATAACTTTCAAATCCTTTCTCTATTATCCCTAACAAAAATTTATCATTTCTGTTTTCCAAAAAGAAGTCAAAGAAGGAACTTAGAAACTGCTGAGCTAGAGGACGTTTGTATACCCGTTCCAGGATTTGAGGCCTGTCGAGGTTATACTTTTGTTCAAACTTTTTATGCAGTTCTTTTGGCAATTTATCCTGTACAAAATACTTTAACAGCGTTTTTCCAAGGTAATTTGCTGAACCTTCATCACCAAGGATGTACCCTAGCCCAAAGTTGTTCTTCTCCGGTTTCTTTCCGTCGTAATAAGCACAATTGGCTCCGCTACCCAATAACCCTACAATTCCAGGATTATTGTAACAGGCAGAGATCGCTGCTCCATACAGGTCATCTTTAACCGTTATTTTACTATATCTAAAGAACATTCCAAGCGTTTCCGCTAATTCATTTCTTCTTTCTTCTGAGGAAGCACCAGCAGCAAAAACATAAATCTTCTTAATGCTTTCTGCATGATTCACCAGAATCGATTTTTTATTTAAGAACTGAAGTATAGACTTCTGGTCATTAAAACAGGGATTAATTCCTGGCATATTGCATTCGGCAATGGTCTTTCCATCCTGAGCAATTTTCCAGTACGCTGTTTTAGATCCACTGTAAACTACCGCTATCATGATTAAATGGATAAAACCTTAGTCATTTCCAATAAATCACTTTCCAGCTTAAAAGTATGTCTGGTTAGCGCTTCGTCTATACTTGTCGTCTTTATATCATTACCACGTAAGCCAACCATTTGCATGGTACTTCCTTTTAGCAATTCGTTCACAGCTGCAAAGCCTAAACGACTACCTAAAATTCGGTCGAAACTACTCGGGCTACCGCCACGTTGCAGGTGACCTAATATGGTGACCTTCGTGTCGTAGTGGTTAAAACTCTCTTTCACCTTTTTCGCTACATCATATGCTCCACCAGCCTTATGGCCTTCAGATACGATGACAATGCTCGAAGATTTTTTTGTTGAAGCTCCAGCTACCAATTGTGAGATTAGCTCATCCAGACTGGTTTCTTTTTCCGGTAGGAGTACAGCTTCTGCACCACTGGCAATTGCACTTCTCAAGGCGATACATCCTGAATCTCTGCCCATGACTTCAATAAAGAACAAACGGTCATGAGAATCGGCAGTATCTCTAATTTTATCTATTGCTTCAATAACGGTATTTATTGCCGTATCGTATCCTAAAGTAAAGTCAGAGCCATATAAATCATTGTCGATCGTTCCTGGAATTCCGATTACACGAATTCCGAACTTCTGGCCAAATCTCTGCGCCCCTGTAAATGTTCCATCTCCACCGATCACTACCAAACCGTCTATATCACGTGCTTTTAAGTTTTCAAAAGCAAGTGCCATACCTTCTTCAGTTTTAAACTCAAGACAACGGGCGGTTTTTAAAATGGTGCCACCTAAATGTATGATGTTACTAACGGATCTTGCATCCATTGGATTGATGTTGTTATTGATCAAGCCCTGGTATCCCTGCAAAACCCCAAACATGTTGATTCCATTGTATATGCCAGTACGTACTACGGCCCTGATGCAGGCGTTCATCCCTGGAGCGTCTCCTCCAGATGTCAATACGGCGATATTTTTAATATTTGGTTTCATGATTTGTGATTACGAATATAGCGTGTATTATTTACACTAAGTAATTTATTTTTAATTTTCCTTCCTAACTGGGATGTAAGTGTATTTTATTGCTTCAATGTTTAAAAAATTACCGTTTTATAAACCCTGACTCAGATTTATAGTTGCTTTAATGATTTAGCAAACTAAAATATGGCCCTATCCCCCTTGATCATTCTAATAAAAAACAGCTTAAAAACGCTACAAATAAGATTTCACATTTCTGCATCCTTAGGATTAGCGGATGCAATATAGAAAACACGATGGAAAAATCCTCCTTAGGAGCTCAATTCCGCTAAGATTCTTTTGCAACAATATTTTTATAATTATACTTTTCATTTTGTTTTTAACTTAAATCCTATTAATCTTGTTAAAACACGATATTATTTAAGAACTTTATAGATTAAACCCAGAGTAGGGGGAGGGAAGTATAGCAAAGGGAATAAGGGGAAAGAATAAAAAGATAAATAATCTACCACAAATGAACGCCTTAAAATGAATTCAAGGCAGATTGAAAAATAAGTTTGATAAATAAAATTTGATATTTTGAAAGAAGTCTTACCAAAGTTTAATTCCACTTTCTCGATTGATTGTGTGCTGTTCGGATTTGATGAAGGAGAATTGAAAATTCTTTTGATCGAAAGAAACGAAGAGCCCTTCAAGGACTGGTGGGCATTACCAGGAAATATAGTAGCCGAAGACGAAAGCCTGGACCAGTCTGCCTCCCGAATTTTGCATGAACTCACCGGATTGGGTGATGTATATATGGAACAATACTACACTTTTGGCGATGTAAATCGACATCCTCAGGGAAGAGTAGTGAGTATTGCCTATTACGCTTTATTAAGATTAGGAGGCGATAAAGCGCTAAAACCATTAAGTAATTATGCCAAACAAGCACATTGGATCAATGTGAAAGATCTCCCTAAACTGGCATTCGATCATCAGCAGATTTTCGATAAAGGACTCGAAAAGATCAAAAGAAGAATCAAACACCAGCCGATTGCATTTGAACTTTTACCAGAGAAATTTACCCTGACACAATTGCAAAATGTGTATGAGATTATTCTCAACAAAAAACTAGACAAAAGAAACTTCAGAAAGAAGATGCTGAGCTTTGGGGTATTGAAAGACCTTGAGGAAAAGCAAAAAGGAGTGAGCTTCAGGGCTGCAACTTTGTATAAATTTGATAAGCGTAAATACGCGAAGTTATTCAGTAAAGAGATCTCGTTTTAAATTAAAGCACCTATACGAACAAGGCCGCTGCATTATAAATGCAGCGGCCTTGTTTTTTTACCACCCTTTTATTTCCCTTTATGTGTAGAGAATTTATACTGATAAGTAGCTAGAAAATACCTCCTTAGAATTTGTCGTTCAGAAATAGACACTGAATTGGCATTGGCATAACGGGAAACAGAAATACTCTCATTTAATAGGTCGAATGCCGAAATTTTTAGTTGTCCACGGTCTTTTTTCAACATCTGAAAGGAAACAGCAAGATTTAAAATGTTGGCACTTTTAGAATAGCCCTGGGTAATTCTGGGATTGTAATTAAAAGCATATTTACTTTCCAGGATAATTCTTTTTGGCCACCTCAGGACCAGTTCCGCTCCTATATCGTGACTAGGGGTCTTGATATTTTTGTAATCAACTCCCTTGTAGGTGGTCATGTTTTGAAGGAAGGTGTAATTGGTGGTCACCGTAAGTAGGGATTGGTAATTAAAGTTGACCGCTTGTCCGAGTCTCAGGTAATAAGTGGTTTGCGTTCCTTCATCCTGATTCAGAAAGAAAGCAGTTCGATTTAGGTTAGCATAAAAATCGTTGTTTAAACCAATTTGCCAGTCCTGGGATTTTTTGAATTGCTTTCCGAAATTAATCCCCAGGTAACCAGAAACATAACCATCTCTGTTAACCGGAGTGGTGACTCTGGCTCCATCCTCTGAAATTGTGTTTTTTTCTATGGTACTGTTATCGGATAATGTTAGACCGGAATATGCACTGAAATTGATTTGCTTACTATGGTTGTATTTATAGATATTTCCCTGGAAGAACCGGTGGTGTTGGGGTTTTAAATCAGGGTTTCCTATAAATTTAGTCAATTGGGTATATTCTCTGGTGATGGGCTGCATTTGAGCGATTCTTGGTTGTTGAATTTGCTCCGTATAGGAAAGATAAAAACTAGGCCCCTGAATAGTGATTTCAGGAAATAGATTAGCGTATTGCAAGTGCTGATCCATAACATCCCTATTGAACTTGTTTTGTACATTTTGCAAGGCTCCATTGAGTCCAACTTTCAAACTATAGGACTTAGCAAAGTTGAAGGATAATTTTGGTCTCAGCTCTTGGGACCAGGTATCTCTACTTAGGTTACTACTCTGTGGAATTAAGAAGATGTTGTACATTCCATCTATTGGGTTTTTATCATAGCTGGATACTTTTTCAGTCGAATTTGCATAGTTTATAACTGCTTTGATTTCGAATGTCAGTAGTTTGTGGATGGGGTAGGTGTAATCCGCTGTTAAGCTGGCATCATTATATTTGTTGTTGTTTTCTTCCAAACGATCAAATAACTCCGGTTTAATGCTTTCTACGTATGATTTCAGATCATAAAGGGAGAATCTGTCTGAAGCATTTTTGTTGAGCGACAGGGAATGACGGATGTTGATGGATTCGCCATCCTTTTTTAAGCGTCTATAGTAAGATGCGGTATGAGAAAACTGATGGTTGTTGTTGTTACTGTTAGAGCTGTTGCTGATCTCATTCAGTTTGGGATGCAAGGTGTTAAAGCTATTGCTATTCGAAGAACTTTCACGGTTATCGTTGCCTAAATTCAGCTTTGGCTGATATCTAAATTGATTTAAGCTGTCAGGTTTCCATTCGATTAAGCCACCAATTGCGTGTTTTTGATTGTTGTTCCGGCTCTTTGAAGTAGAGGATGACGTGATTTTTATGATTTCCAAGGTCTGTTCGGAAAAGCTACTGGAGGCATTAGTGGTGTTGGTATTGGTATAGAAGTAGGTGAGGTTGGTCTTTAGTTTTTTCCCATAATTGTTATTGATATTAACGCCACCGGCTGTTATTTTCTCCATGTCTCCAGCCCAGGATCTACCTCCAAAGGTGCCATCATAATATCCGGAACCTCCAGAGCGATCAAATCCACCCATACTATACAGCTCATTTTGAGAGAAACCGGTTTTATTCAAGTTGTTGGATAGCCCAATCAGACTGACCTGTAGGGTATCTCTAAAGTTACTCAGAATTCCCCCTCCATCGAAGCGGTCGCGGGTTCCGGCACCACCATAAAACTTGCCTATGGTACTTTTTTTGATTTTGCTTTTTAGTTTCAGGTTAATGATCTTCGATACTTGAGAAGCACTGATTTTATGATCCGGATCATCTTCGCGATCATCATAAATCTGGATCTGATCCAGGAGGTCTGCATCCAGGTTTTTGGTAGCAATCAATGGATCATTTCCGAAAAACTCCTTTCCATCAATCAGTAATTTGCTGATCGCCTTGCCATTGACGAGTATAGAACCATCTGCATTGACCTGGACACCAGGAAGCTTTCTGAGCAATTCTTCCACCACTGCATTCGGCCTGGTTTTAAATGCTTCTACGTTGAATTCAATGGTGTCTTTTTTTATGACTACCGGCGACCTTTCTCCCCTGATTACTACTTCATCCAGTTGGGTCCCTTTAAATCGTAAAGTGCCAAAATCCCTGACCTCGCCTGGTTTAAGTTGGAGGTTTTGTCGGTGGGTAGGATAACCCACATAGGAAATGATCAGTTTTGTAGCGCGATTCGTTGGTATACCTGCTATATGAAATGTTCCCTTTTTATCGGATAAAGTATAAGAGATCAGGGAGGTGTCTTTAGCATTCACTACCGCAACAGTGGCGAATTCTATAGGGCTATTGCTAATGGAGTCAGCTAAAGTGCCTTTGATACTGGCTTTATCCTGTGCATGGGTACTGGACGCTATTAAAAATAGCAGGAGAGGCGCTAAAATTTTAAACATGAAGAGAATTTGGTTTAGGTTAATTTCCTTTTGGGGAAATATTTTGGTTATTCAATGATACCAAATTTTCTTAAATCCCTCTTGTTAAAATATGTTAAATTAATTCTGGCTGATAACAAAAAGAGGGCACCTTTTGGGATGCCCTCTTTTTTCTTTATAAGAATGTATTGCTTATTTGTTCACCGTATTCATGTGGTATTCCACTAAATCATCTATAGGAGAGCGGATCACTTTACCAACACCCATTTCATATCTGTCGGCAACAACACTTAAAATATCTCTGAAGCTATAACCTACAGATCCAACGCAGTTTAGTGAGTAATCTTTATAGTTTGGATAGTGAACTACTAAATTATCAAAGAAAGCAGTAAATGCGAAATCTACAGTAGAGAAGGTATAATCTTCGTAATTGTCTTTATAGTCGTATAAGAACTTGCTGAAACCAGCACAAAAACGATTTGGAAGTGGTTTATTATAAATATGATCAAAAATATCCTCATTGGTCAGGGCAAAGTTATCATAGAAACTTTCTCTTAAACCTTTAGGCATATAACCTTTCATGTAATCACTAAGAATTCTTTTTCCGATGTAGCATCCGCTACCTTCATCACCCAGGAAATATCCTAATGAATCGATGTTTAGCGTAATGTCTTTACCGTCATACAAACAAGAGTTTGTACCTGTACCTAAGATTGCCGCAAAACCTGGCTCATCACCTAGTAAAGCACGGCATGAAGCCAATAAATCATGTCCGATGTTGATCTTTGCATTAGGAAATACCTGTTGCATTGCATCTGCTACAATTTTGCGTTTGGCATCAGTTGAACATCCTGCACCATAGTAATTTACTTCGGTAAGTTTATCTGTTTCTAAATGATCCGGAAGAGATTTTCTTAACGAACCAACAATATATGCGGTATCCGAAAAGTATGGATTGTATCCTTCTGTATTAAATAGAATTTTTCTGCCAGCTTCATTAATTAAGCACCAATTGGTTTTGGTGGAACCACCATCTGCAATAACTATCATCTTAATTTGTTTTTTTCGGGATAAAAGTAAATAATCCTAACACTTTTGTATGTTTTTTTTTCATAAATTTAATTCTTTGGTTTAAGTTATTTAAATAATTTTCCGCCTTTATTGTGCAAATAAGGGCGTTTTTGCTCTTTTTATTTATTGATTTAAAGTTACCATATTGTTAAAAAAACACTAAGCCTAAAATACACTTGTTATTTTGAAATCCAAATTAAAAATCAAGCATTTAGCGGAATTGGCATTTTAATTCTGGAAAAAGGGCTTTTTATAAATTTAAAAAACCTCAGTATCGTACTTAATAAACGTTTTACTAGCCTTAAAAGCGGTTTTTGAATAAAATACCCATCATCTGTATTTATTGTAATTATCTCGTTAGCTCCATTGATTTTGTGGAGCAGCACTTTTTAACGAGATTTAAAAAGTTAATATTTGTAGATAAGCTATAATCAAAATATGATGCCAATAAAGATTGATTTGAGAAGCGATACAGTGACTAAACCAACAGCTGGAATGCTGGCTGCAATGATGGCAGCGAAAGTTGGTGATGATGTTTACGGAGAAGATGAAACTGTTCATCAACTGGAGACGAAACTTGCGGGGATGTTTAATATGGAAGCCGGATTGTTTTGTCCATCAGGAACGATGACCAACCAGATTGCGATCAAATGTTTTACCCAACCAATGGATGAAGTGATTTGCGACCAGACTGCTCATGTTTACCGTTATGAAGCTGGCGGAATTGCCTATCATTCTATGGCTTCAGTGCGTTTACTCCATGGACCGAGGGGCATCGTTAGTCCGGAACTGATCGAACCTGAAATTAATGAAGATAACATTCATTATCCGAACTCCAGCCTTGTGGTATTGGAAAATACAGTAAATAAAGGGGGCGGGGCATGTTATCATTTGTCCCAGATCGAGCCCATTCATACTTTATGTAATATAAAAGGATTAAAGTTACATCTGGATGGCGCAAGAGTTTTCAATGCTTTAGTGGCGACAGGTAATTCTGCAAAACACTACGGACAATATTTTGATGGTATTTCGGTGTGTTTATCTAAAGGATTGGGCGCGCCGGTGGGTTCCGTTCTTTTGGGAAGCAAAGAGACCATCAAAAAAGCGATCAAACTTCGCAAGGCGTTTGGAGGTGGATGGCGACAGGCGGGCTTTCTGGCTGCGGCTGGAATTTATGCATTAGACCACCATGTGCAAAGGCTTTCCATCGATCATGATCATGCCCGGACATTGGCTGCGGCATTGACTCAGATGAATTATGTCGCTTCCGTCATGCCTGTGGAAACCAATATCGTGTTGTTTGAAATTGCCGCTGGTTTTAATGCCGAAAATATTGTCCATCTTTTGGCAGAAAAAGGTGTAGTTTGCAGTACTACCGGGCCGAGAACGGTTCGTATGGTGACTCATCTCGATATTTCTCCGGAAATGATCGACCAGACCATTGAAATCATTTTACATTTACATCCTTCAGCGCATAAATAACCTTACATGAAGAAAATTTTGGTAGCCAACAGGGGCGAGATAGCATTGCGCATCATGCGTTCTGCACGTGAAATGGGCATTAAAACAGTAGCGGTTTATTCGGAAGCTGATCGAGCAGCGCTTCATGTGCGTTATGCAGATGAAGCCATTTGTATTGGCCCTGCAGCATCCAGTCAGAGTTATCTATTGGGAGAAAAAATCATTGAAGCCTGTAAAATTACTGGTGCCGACGCGATTCATCCAGGATACGGCTTCCTGTCAGAAAATGCAGGTTTTGCCAGATTGGTGAAAGCCTCAGGTCTAATTCTGATCGGCCCTACTCCCGAAGCCATGGAAATTATGGGAAATAAGTTGTCTGCAAAAGCGGCAGCTTTAAAATACCAGATCCCTATGGTTCCCGGAACTGAAGAAGCAATTACTGATATAGAAGAAGCGAAAGCTAGAGCTGTAGAAGTAGGTTTCCCTATTCTGATTAAAGCTGCTGCGGGTGGTGGTGGAAAAGGAATGCGCATAGTAGAAAAAGTAGCAGACTTTGAAGAGCAAATGCAGTTGGCCGTGAGTGAGGCAACTTCTGCTTTTGGTGATGGTGCTGTTTTTATTGAACGTTATGTTTCTTCGCCAAGGCATATTGAAATACAGGTTTTGGGGGATACCCATGGCCATATTGTGCACCTTTTTGAACGCGAATGTTCTGTTCAACGCAGGCATCAGAAAGTGGTGGAAGAAGCCCCTTCAAGTGTGCTAACTGAAGAAATCAGAGCTAAAATGGGTAAATGTGCCGTAGATGTGGCGCGTTCGGTTAATTATGTGGGCGCTGGAACTGTAGAGTTTATTCTGGATGAACACCTGGATTTCTTCTTTTTAGAGATGAACACCAGACTTCAGGTAGAGCATCCGGTAACAGAGTTGATTACGGGCTTAGACCTGGTTAAAGAGCAAATTAAAATCGCCAGAGGAGAGACTTTGTCCTATTCACAGGAAGACCTTAAAATCCATGGCCATGCGATTGAACTGAGGGTATATGCAGAAGATCCGGAGAACAACTTCCTTCCTGATATTGGGACACTGGAAGTTTATCAGAGCCCAAAAGGGAACGGGGTCCGCGTAGATGACGGCTTTGAACAAGGGATGGAAATTCCCATTTATTATGATCCAATGATCGCCAAATTGATTACTTATGGCCAGAATAGGGAAGAGGCTATAGAAAGAATGGTCAGGGCAATTGACGAATATCACATTACCGGAATAAAAACTACCCTTGGTTTTGGTAAATTTGTCATGCAACATGAGGCTTTCAAATCAGGCGATTTCAATACCCACTTCGTGAGTAAGTATTTTAATCCGGATCGCTTGAAGGAAAGCGATGAAAATGAAGCAATGATTGCAGCAGTTATCGCTGCAATAACTTATAAAAAGAAAACCAATGAGCCAGCTACTGTAACTCAGGAGTCTCAGGCTAGCAATTGGAAAAGAAACCGTACAAAATATAATTAGCAGATGTTTACAGGGATAATTGAAACATTAGGAGAAATCGAAGCGATTAGGGAAGAAGGAACTAATCTTCATTTTACCGTTAAATCGGAATTGAGCAATGAGCTAAAGATCGATCAAAGCATAGCCCATAATGGGGTTTGCTTAACCGTAGTGGCTTTAACAGACACGAATCATACGGTAACGGCCATTCAGGAAACTTTAGAAAAGACAAATCTGGGGCATTTGGCGCTAGGCAGCAAAGTGAACCTGGAGCGTTGTATGCAGATGAATGGACGTTTGGACGGACACATTGTACAGGGACATGTAGACCAGACTGCGGTTTGTGTGAAAAGAGCAGAACTGGATGGCAGCTGGGAATACCGTTTTAAATACGATGCCCAGAACGGAAATGTGACCGTAGAAAAAGGCTCTGTTTGTGTCAATGGAATTAGTTTAACCGTGGTAGGGTCAGAAAATGATGAGTTTTCTGTTTTTATCATTCCCTACACTTTTGAACATACCAACCTTCATCAGGTAAATGTTGGAGATACGGTAAATCTTGAATTTGATATTATTGGTAAATACGTGGCCCGCTTAATGGCACGCGGTGAATTACCGCTTTAATTCTTCAATTTTACTTTTGATAAAAACGACCAGTTTGGCCTGCTCTTTAGGATCTACGGTTTTCAGGTACTGCTGGTAATAATTGATGGCATTTTTCTTGTCATTTAGCTTGGTTTCATAGACTAAAGCGATGTTATAGTATAAACTGCCATTGTTCTCAAATAAAAGCCCGCGTTTATAGGCCGCATTAGCCAGGTCGTTTTTATCAATACTTTCATAAGAATCTCCCAGAAGGCCGTAATAACTCGATGTTTTCTTGGAAATGGCCACTTTGAGGGTACGCTCTAAATAATCTGCCGCATTCTTGTAATCTTTGATCCCGCGGTAACTTAAGGCGATATTATATAAAAGGCCTTCATCAGCATTTTTATCAATGCTTGCTTTTAAGAAGTAATCCAATGCTTTTTGATAATTCAGAAGTAGAAAATAACTCTTCGCCATATTGGTCAGCACAAAAGTAGAACTGTCCCCATAAGCCATCAGCTTTTCTCCGGTTTGAATAGACTCCTGGTATTTTTTTGTAGCAATGCTGGCTGGCATTTTCATTTTTAACAATTGAAGATTACTGCTGTCAGCTGACAAAGCAGGTTCAAGCACGTTTAATGCACTGATGAATTGGTTCATCTTGAAGTATAGCTCACTGAGTTCATAAGCTACATCTGCATCTGTTGGATTGAGTTTATTCGCCTTTTTGAAATTTTTGAACATGGGCACCAGATCTCCCTGTTCTTTTTCAATACGCCCGATTTGCTTGTAGGCATTGAAATTATTGCTATCCAGTTCTACAACCTTGGTCAGGTATTCTTTGGCCTTGGCATTGTTTCCCCTTCTTAAATTGATGTTAGACAGATTAAACAAGCCTGCAATGTCCTCTGGTTTTTCTGCATAGAGCTTTAAGTAGTTCTTCTCTGCTTCAGCAAGTTTTCCCGCCATCAGGTAGGCATAAGCCAGCTGAGAAATCTCCTTCGAATCTTTTGTGTCTTCGGTGTAAATGCCTTGCAGGTACTGAGCAGCATCCAGGTAGCGTTGCGTTTGAAAATAATCCAGCAATTTTTCTTTATCTACAGCATTGGTTTGTCCGTTTACGTAAGAGGTACTGATCAAAATTAAAAGCGAAAGCAGGAGTTTTTTCATGTGTTGCTGTTTGTGTTATAATTTAAAGAAGTATATACAGAATTTTTAGGTGCTGTAAAATCTCAGCACATTATACTGAGCTCATTTAATAAACTAAGTTATTAGTTTGATTTCAGTTTTCCAAATTATGGGCTGTAGGTTTTGCGCTTATCTGAAAAAATAAAAACATACTTGCCATGTAATTGGTTCTATTAGTATATCAATACTAGGTTAAACTAAATCGATAAAAATATGGATACTTTAAAAAAGTTTGAATTAATGGAGAAGATAGTCAGGGAGTTGGAAGATTTACAACATTCACAACAAGCGATTATCCAGAAAATAGGTAAGATTGAAGTGGACAATATTGAATTGGGAGATAAAAGACTGGACAAAGACTTGCCAGATATGCACCAAAGGGTATCGGACAACCTGGATACCATTGTTGGCATACTGGAATACTTTGCTGATAAAACTCAGAATTTTGGAAATAAAAACAACGTAGAAGCTTTAAAAGAAAAACAGGCCATTAATGAAGCTACAGGCCATTAAGCTTTGAATGATAAAAAGAAAAACAGGATCTGATGCATGCAGAGGATTTTTATGAAGCCTGAAAAAGCCGGTAAGCATTGATTTGCTTATCGGTTTTTTACATTAAAATCATCATTTTCCGGGGCAACAGGGATAAATAAATTGAATTTGGTACCTATGCCCAATTCACTTTCAACATTAATAGTACCCTCATTGCGTTCCATAAACTCTCTGCATACCACTAAACCCAGACCGGTTCCTTTTTCATTTAAAGTCCCTCTGGTCGATTGGTTTTCCCCACTAAATAGTTTTTCAACAGTTTCTGCTTTAATGCCCACCCCATTGTCGTGTATGGAAAGCATCATCTGGCCTTTGGTATAAACGGAGGAAATGTCGATCTCACAACCTTCGAAGCAGAATTTGATCGCATTACTCAATAAATTCCGGACTACAATCTGGATCATTAGCATGTCTGCATAAACCAGGATTCCCGGAAAAACATCCTGAATGATCGTGATGTTTTTAGAAGTTGCGGAAGGCAGGTGGTAATTGACCTCATTGATGATCATACCCCTCAGATCAAAAAATTCTTTATTGATACCGTATCCTTTCAATTGACTTCTAGACCAATGTAATATGTTTTCAAGGAGCTCAGTAGTATATAAGATATCCTTGTTTAAGGTCGGCGATAACATTTTAAATTCCTCAATCGTGATCTGATCATTGGAAATCATTTTGAGTACCTCAGAGAGGTTCACCAGTGGGCCGCGAAGGTCATGCGCAATGATAGAGAAAATACGGTCCTTTAATTGGTTTAGCTTTTTTAGTTCTTCCGTTTGTTGCTGGGATTTTAAGGCTTCCTGTTTAAAATTAGTGAGGTCCTGAAATTTAATTATTGTGGCCGTATTACTGAGCTGATTTTGATTCAGATACAGGATGTTTGCCTCCAGATCATGCTGGCCCAATGGGCTCTCCGCGCGTAACTCCACTTTTCCTGATTGATGGTTTTTTAGGAACTGAAAAAAATTCTCCTGTTGTGGAAATAAAGATTCAATTGAAGTTCCTATGATCTTTTTATTGTTGGGCTCATTCAGGTATTTTCTTAAAGCATGATTGTAATCAATCACCCGAAATTGCTTATCAATCACCAAAAAACCATCCTGGATTAATTCAAGTACTTTTTCTCTGGCCACGGGTAAGACATCAAACAGCTTAAAACGGTAAATGGCAATGAGTACAAATGTAATGGTACCGGCAAAAGCGAAAGGAGTCAGGTCGAGGTTGTTAATTGGACGAAAGCCCAAAATGTAAGCGATATTGGTGATCCATGGAATTAATGCGGCAAGGATAATGCTGTAGTTTTGTCTTTTATAAATGGGATCGGATTTGCGGAATGTAGAGATGAGTTGGTAGCTACCGATAGCCAGTAAGAGGTAAAAATAGCCAGTAAAGAGTTTGTAAGCGATCCCTGGTTCAATGGATACCGTTGGAAAGGGACCAGTGCTATCCATAAGATAATGCTTGTAATATAGTTGGTGGTAATCATTGGTCCAAACCAATATGGAAGTGAGCGCAGTGATCGAAATCAACAAGGTTAGGTTTAAGGGCCGTTTGTACCAGTACTCCTTTCCAGAGAGCTTTAAACAAAATAGTAACCAGGACATTGGGAGGGTACTGATGCCAATATATTCAATATCGATCAGCAGTTTTGCCTGTGTCAATTCATGTGAAGCAAGTTCAAAGCCATATCCTAATGACCAGATGGCATTAGATAGCATGACCAGACCAAAAAGCCTTACGGCACCATGTTCTTTACGGTAGGCATACCAGGATAAGAAAAGGGTGATGATCCCAAAAAAAATTAAGAAATAGGAGTATGCATTGAATGTAAAATCCATCTAAAATAGGTGATGATAAGCGCTCAGCCTAGAATTCTAACTCGGTTTCAAATAGGCGATTGTAAATATAAAATTACGTAATATACTGATGAATTAAAAATATTCTTAGTTTTACATAACAGTTTTTATATCAACCTATACGTTACATTATGAAAAAAATAATTTTATCTGCGTTATTCGTCTGTTCAAGTATGATGGGCTTCAGTCAAATTCTGCCTAGCTTTCAATTCGGCTTAAAAGGTGGGGTCAATATGACTAAACTAAGTACGGAAGGTACTTTAAAAAGCGATAATAGAGCAGGATATTATGGTGGTATCTGGGCACGTATTGGTGCGGCAGGAATTCACTTGCAACCAGAGATGTATATTTCGGGCAAGAACACAACTTTAAAAGACGGTAACGGCTTTGAAAATAAAGTAGACTTCACCAGTTTAGATATTCCAGTTTTAATTGGTACCAAAATCGGTGCTGCAGGTATAGGTTTCCGCTTAAACACTGGGCCGGTAGTTTCCTTTGTCCTAAATAAAGACCAAAAGGTGAATCAGGCAATTGGAGAGGCATTTAAGGGCAATTTTAAAGATCAGAATTTTGCATGGCAGTTTGGTGCCGGACTGGATGTCAGTAAATTAGGCATCGATCTGAGATATGAACAAGGTTTATCAAAAATTGGCAAAGACGATTTTAGTGGTAAAAAACTGGGTCTGTTCACATTAGGACTGGCTTACCGTTTATTCTAAAATACAATTTCTCAACATTTGTGGAAAAGGGCTGAACTTTAGGGTTTTGCCCTTTTTTTTGGCGCTAAAATTGACGTTAAAATCTTCCCTAACTTAAATAAGAAGACCATGAATATCAAAGAACTATTATTGAATGGAAAAGGCTTCTCTGAGCTGCTCAAACAATTCTCTATCGAAGCAGATGATGTTAAAATTCAGGATGAAGAGCTGATCTTGTCTGACCAGATTTTGCGACACAAAGATATTTTTAAAGAAAGTATCTGTATTGAAGGAAAAAATAAAGAAGGGATTGTCAACCTTTTTGGAACCCTTCATTATAACCTGTTCAATAAACTAGCGGTATTTGAAATGCAAGGATTTGAGAAAATCGCAACCGCTTAAATTGTTTAGGCCTCTTTTATTATTTCTTTGATTTCATAAGTAAACGCGCCCTTTATAGGGCGTATAGGACGGTTTTTGTCGTCACTCAATACTTTTACATAACAAGCACCAAAGTAAAAAATGAAAGAAGAGTAAAATACAAAAAGCATAATCAGAACAATTGATCCTGAGGTACCATAGATATTTCCAATGCCACTTAAAGGCAGCATAATTCTAAGAATGGACTTGCCAATGGTAAACAGGATACCAGTTAGAATACCACCATGTATGGCCGATTTCCAACTGGGACGGCCGTTGGTGAGGAATTTGAATAAGACAGAAAACCAGGTGGTCACAATCACGATAAACAATACCTGGTTCAGCATCAATAGAAAAAACCTTCCGAAAGTTGGGGCAGCATTGTTGACATAAGTGCCAATGATCGCCTGCATACTATCCGTCATGATTCCAACAAAAAACAACAGTCCGGCTAATAAGATAATTACAAAAGAACGCGCCCTGAGTTTCATTTTAAATACAAAGCCTACCTTTTCTTTGATGCCAATAGACCAGATCTGATCCATGGAGTTTTTGATGACTGCGAAAAGGGTAGTGGCTACAAATATGAAGAATATAAAACTCAGAATGGTGGCATACCATTGATGATCTACGCCTCTGATGTTTTTTAAAACCTGTCTGATTTGAGTCGTACTGCTGTCATCTAAGACTGTCCCTAGTCGCTCAAACAAGGTATTCGCCAGTTCTTTCCGATCCATGAAAAAACCAAATAAGCGAATTAAAATAATCAGAATGGGAGGCAAGGCAAAATTGGCAAAGAAAGCAGTTGCACCGGCAAGACGCAGTGGATCATTCTTTTGGAATAATTTAAAAGCCGCGCCAAAGCGTGTAAAGAATAATGAGATGCTTCCGATGATGTTAATGTCCATTCTCGCAGGTTGCCTAGAAGGCCGAAATTAACTAATTTTTCCTAATTCTTGCTTCTGTAACATAAAAAAGCCAGTACTGTTTCCAGACTGGCTTTAGTTTTATGAATAATAATGATCAGTTTTTTATAAGTTGCCTCTCAATTCCTGCTCACGTTCCAGGGATTCAAACAAGGCTTTGAAATTACCGGCACCAAAAGATTGCGCTCCTTTTCTTTGGATGATTTCAAAGAACAAAGTCGGACGGTCTTCTACCGGTTTAGTGAAAATTTGTAATAGATACCCTTCTTCATCGCAATCTACCAGAATACCCAGTTCTTTCAATTGTGCAATCTCTTCATCAATCTCACCCACACGGTTTGGCATCATGCTGTAATAGGCATCAGGGGGTGCACTTAAAAACTCAACCCCTCGAGCTTTTAATTCCCTTACGGTAGTCAAAATATCTTTTGTAGCTACCGCAATGTGTTGCACCCCTTCGCCTTCATAAAATTCTAAATATTCTTCAATCTGTGATTTTTTCTTTCCTTCTGCAGGCTCATTGATCGGGAATTTCGAAAAACCATTCCCATTGCTCATTACCTTACTCATCAGGGCCGAGTATTCCGTGTTGATCTGCTTGTCGTCAAAAGACAGGATATTGACAAATCCCATCACTTCTTCATACCATTTAACGGTCTCGTTCATTCTGTTCCATCCAACATTACCCACGCAGTGGTCGATGTACAATAAACCAGCCTCTGTTGGTGCATAGTCGCTTTTCCACTCGCGGTAACCCGGCATAAATGTACCCTTGTAGTTTTTGCGCTCTACAAACATATGGATGGTCTCTCCATAAGTATAAATGCCTGACATTTTCAGCTCTCCAGACTCATCTGTCAGGGTAACAGGCTCCAGGTATGGTTTTGCACCACGTTTTGTCGTCTCTTCGAATGCGCTGTATGCATCATCCACCCATAATGCCAACACTTTTACCCCATCTCCATGTTTCTTTACATGTTCTGCAATCGGGCTATCCGATTTTAAGGCAGTAGTTAAGATTAACTTGATTTTCCCTTGTGTCAATACATAGGAAGCGCGGTCGCGAACTCCTGTTTCTGGTCCGGCATAAGCCAGTGATTGGAATCCAAACGCAGTTTTATAGTAATGTGCAGCTTGTTTTGCATTGCCTACATAGAATTCTATGTAATCCGTTCCATTAATTGGAAGAAAATCAGGCGCTTTTGCGATCTTTTCTGCAAATGTCTGTGTACTCATGATGGTATAATATTTTAAAAATTATCTGATTATTCTACGTTTTCCTGCCAGCTTTTGTGGTAATTTTCATCCTCAATGTTAATGGCATCTTCTGTTAACATCAAAGGGCGGAAAGGATCAACCATTACCGCTAATTCTTCCGTGCTTTCTTTACCGATGGATTTCTCTACAGTTCCAGGATGTGGTCCATGTGGAATTCCACCAGGATGTAAGGTAATCTGACCTTTAACCACACTTTTTCTGCTCATGAAATCACCATCTACATAATACAATACCTCATCACTATCTACATTACTGTGGTTGTATGGCGCAGGAATAGATAGGGGATGGTAATCATATTTTCTTGGTACAAATGAGCAAATCACGAAATTATGCCCTTCAAAAGTCTGGTGTACCGGAGGTGGCTGATGTAAACGGCCTGTAATCGGTTCAAAATCATGGATAGAAAATGCCCATGGATAGTGAAAACCGTCCCAGCCCACAAAATCAAAAGGATGTGTGCCATAAGTATATGGATACATTAAACCTTGTTTCTTGATCAGCACTTTGAAATCACCATATTCATCAATCGTCTCCAGATCCTGAGGACGTCTGATGTCGCGCTCGCAGTACGGAGCATGCTCCATCAACTGACCGTATTCATTTCTGTAGCGCTTTGGAGAGCGGATTGGACTAAAACTTTCAATGATAAACAGTCGGTTTTTCTCATCGTCGAATTCCATTTGGTAAATGGTACCTCTGGGTACAACCAGGTAATCACCGTAGGAAAAACGGATTTTTCCAAAGCCTGTTTTTAGTGTTCCCGTTCCTTCATGGATGAAGATCACTTCATCTGCCTGACTATTCTTATAAAAATAGTCGGTCATAGACTTTCTTGGCGCTGCCAGGGAAATGTGTAAGTCGCTATTTACCAGGACTGCTTTCCTGCTTTTCAGGTAATCATCTTCCGGTTTGATGTTAAAACCAATCAGACTGGTATGACGCAGGTGCTTTTCACGTGCAATCTTTGGCTCCACAGAATAGGGTTCTCCAAGTGATTTTACAATGGTTGGCGGGTGACAATGGTAAACGAGTGAGTACAAGCTGGAAAAGCCTTCAGTAGAAACCAATTCTTCTGCATATAAATTGCCATCTGGCTTTCTAAAAACGGTATGACGTTTCGCAGGAATAGTTCCTAAGGTATGATAAATAGGCATAACAGTAGGTTAATTTGGTTAGAATTATATATGTGTTAATAACAGTAAAACGTGGAAAACGTTTTATTCAAAAGCAAGGGGAAGGCTATTTGGAATATTGAGCAAAGATGATCTTCGAAAGCATCGCATACCGGAATGCGGCCAAGGCTTGTTTGGCTACCTGATTTTGATATGTTTGTTGTAAGATCATTTTGTTTGCGGAGCTAAATTAATGAATAATTATAGTAAAGAACAAACAATCAGTCCAATTATATGTAGATAAAATATATTTAACCACTGATGCTGTATTTTTATATAGCTTTGAATAACTTGATAAAAAACTGCACATATGAAGCTGGTATCCTATAAGACAGAAGACAGAGAACACCTGGGTGTTTTTGTAAACGGACATATTTATAACCTGAATTCTTGCGACAAGCTGTTGCCGGATGAAATGAATGCTTTCCTACAGGGTGGGGTAGATCTGATGGATCGCGCTAAAAAGGTAGACGCACAGATTAAATCTGGCGAAATCGAACCTAAAGAGGAGGCTTTTTTTGAATTGCTGGCACCAGTACCGCATCCAAGCTCTTGCAGAGATGGTTATGCTTTTCGTCAGCATGTGGCTGCGGCACGTAGAAACCGTAAAGTAGACATGATTGCTGAATTTGATCAGTATCCAATTTTCTATTTCACCAACCACAATGCCATTCAGGGGTCTGGTGACATTGAATGTATGCCGGATCATTTCCAAAAGCTTGACTTTGAACTGGAAGTTGCCATTGTGATTGGTACAAAAGGACGTAATATTCCTGCTTCGGAAGCCGACAATTACATTGCCGGTTATATGATCATGAACGACATGAGCGCAAGAACCCTGCAAATGGAAGAAATGTTACTGAACTTAGGGCCTGCAAAAGGAAAAGACTTCTCTACAGTAATTGGCCCATGGTTGGTTACTCCTGATGAACTGGAAGAATACCTTTGCGAAGCTAAACCTGGTCATACCGGAAAAGCCTACAATCTGGAAATGACTTGTACCGTAAATGGGATACAGGTATCTGGCGGAAATATGGCAGATATGGACTGGACTTTCGCCGAAATCATTGAACGTTGTGCTTATGGCGTGGATATTTTACCTGGTGATGTGATCGGATCAGGTACCGTAGGCACCGGATGTTTTCTGGAGCTAAATGGAACCGGATTATTGAACAATCCTGATTTTAAACCACAATGGTTACAAGCTGAAGATGTGGTGGAGATGGAAATCACTGGTCTTGGACACCTGAGCAATGTCATCAAAAAAGTAGATACTGATTTCTCTATTCTTGCACTGAAGAAGAAGTAATCAGCGCCTTCAATATTTACCCGGATTTTTCCTGTAAATACCTTCGGGTCTTAATTGGAAAAATCCGGGTTTCCTTCCTCCTGGACTCCTATTCCTGGAATTTTTCATTCCTGAAACGTTTTGATTTTGGTCCTAAAACTTATTGCGGTATCTCTATTTCCGGTTTCAATTTCCCCTTAAATTAAAATTTGGCAGAGCCTTTTTTAAACTACATTTTGACAGTAACTTTGGCTCTAAACAAGCTCAAACCTATATGCTGACTATCGATGTAACCACCATTCCCGCTGTTCAATTACAAAATTACCTGCAATATGCGATTGCACCCAGACCCATTTGTTTTGCAAGTACGATCGATCAGGAGGGCAATATCAACCTGAGCCCATTCAGTTTTTTCAATATGTTCAGCACCAATCCACCTTTATGTATCTTTTCTCCATCGAGAAGGGTGAGGGACGGCAGTACCAAACATACGCTTGAAAATGTGCTGGAAGTAAAAGAATGTGTGATCAATATTGTGAATTACCCAATGGTACAGCAAATGAGCCTGGCCAGTACAGAATATGCTAAAGGGGTGAACGAATTTGAAAAAGCTGGTTTTACGATGTTACCTTCTCATTTGGTGAAGCCACCAAGAGTAGCTGAAGCACCGGTGCAATTGGAATGTGTAGTCAGGGAAGTCATTCATCTGGGAGATCAACCCGGTGCTGGTAATTTAATTCTGGCAGAAGTAAAGCTGATCCATATTCAGGAAAATATTTTAGATGCCGATGGTAAAATCGATCAGGAAAAGATAGATCTTGTGGCGCGTTTAGGTGGCGATTGGTATTGTCGTGTTACACCAGATAGTTTATTTAAAGTGGCCAAACCTTTGACCACATTAGGTATTGGTGTAGATGCTTTACCTAAAGCTGTACGTCATTCTCATGTGTTATCTGGAAATGACCTGGGCAGGTTAGGCAATATCGAACAGCTGCCTTCAGCAGATGATATTGATGAAATGTATGGAAACAGTGTGGTGAAAGAAGTTTTAGATGCGACCATTGGTGATGCCCATAACCGCGAACGTGAACTTCATGAATTGGCGAAGCAATTCCTGGCAGAAGGCAATGTCATGGCTGCTTTAAAAGTCGTCTTGCTTTAATATAAGGTCAAAAGCATTTTATAGGATTACTTATAAAATGCTAACCACTTTCATAAAGCGTTTCTTGTAGAAACTGTCATTTAAACTGGTGATGGTTACGCCTTTAGCGGCTCCTGAAGAAGAATGGATGAATTTGATTTCATCACCATCCACAGCAGAGATAATACCTACATGACCTACACGACGAACGCGACTGTTGGTACCGGTAAAGATGATCACATCTCCAACTTGTGCATCAGCAAGCTTCTTATCCTGGCCTTTAGTAGCAAAATCTCTTGAGGAACGTGGGGCATTGATCCCAAAGTTCCTGAATACGTAGTTGACGAATCCAGAGCAATCGAAACCATTTTTCGGATTGCTGGATGCATAACGGTAACGTGTACCAATCATGGATTTCGCAAAAGATAAAAGATGACTCGGTTGAAGTTTACTGGCAGGGAGTGCCGGTAGATGTTCCATCAGCTTGAAAACCATATCCTGGTATGGGATAGGTGTCAATCCTTGCGACTTTGCCGCAAAAGTACTCATGGATAAAAACAGGACAATTATTATGCTTTTCTTCATAGGGATTGGGCTAAAGATATATCAAAAAATCTTTAGCCAAAAGTAATGTTGATAACTAATTGATTAAGGGGTGCTTACTGATACTGGAATCACTTTTCCATTAAAAAACTTGTGACCAGTCTTCGCGAAGTCGGCCACATATTTCCCCATTTCAAAGGCCATTACTGGCGATTGATAGCCAGGAAAGGCCAATTCCAGCATTTCAGTTTGTGCGGAACCTAGTGCCAGACAATTGATCTTAATCCCACTTTCTGCCAATTCAAAAGCCAGGCATTCCGTTAAAGTATGCAAGGCTGATTTGCTCGAAGAATAAGCTGCCAGGCCAGGGAATTTCACGCTACCCTGATAGCCGCCCATACTGCCAATGTTGACAATATGACTACCAGTGGTCATCAATGGCAAAAGGTTTTGAATCATATTAAAATGACCCAATACATTACTTTCAAACATCTGGTACATATCCTCTTTACTGGTTTCCAGGAAAGGTTTGTTCAGTAAAGCGCCGGCATTATTTATTAAAATATCTACATTGCCCAGTCTTTCCTTTAAAAAAGGAAGTAATGCGGCATAATCATCGTTTACAATGTCAAATTCAACCGGAAGTAAGACGCAATCCGGATTTATACCTCTGGCAATTTCTAAAAGTTTACGCAGTTTATCTGCCGAACGGGCAATACATACGATTTTGTTTTCTTTGTGAAGTGCGAATTCTAATGCTGCCTCAAAACCAATTCCACTACTCGCACCTGTTAATACTATATTCATTTAATCTTCTTCTGTAATCAATTGGCTCACGGGATTTTCAATCACATGTAAACCGTCGGTAATTAATTTATAATGATCTGGTTCATTTGCTGCTTTCAGCTCCAGGTAAATGCGGACTTCTTTTTCCAGCTGCGGATCCAGATTCTTATGGTAAAGGATCTCCAGAATCTCTAAAGCAGCCAGCCAGTCGTATCTGTGTTCTGTTTTTAAAGCTTCAAATAGCGCAATTACCTGCGCATAATTTCTCTTTTCTTCCCTGATCGTACGAATCTCTTTGTAGATGGCATGAAGCTCCTGTGTTTTTTGATCGTAGCTTACTTTATGCGTTTGTTTATCACTGATGTGTGTGATTTCTTCATAAGCATCTTTATCTGCTGCACCATTAAATACAGAGATGATTTTCTCTCCTACAGCCATATCATAAATACCCCATTCAGGTTGGAAAAGAACATTGCCATTGTCTTCTTTAACGGTACAATCTTCGAATACAATCAGAATGGTTTTACCATTATGTTGCAGGATTTCTTTCACTAGACCATTCAGATGGATGCCGCTATCGAAAGTGATATCCGCTCTGCTGCCCCTGGCAATACCTTGCGCTTGTAATTCAGAAAGGCTCAAATCTTCTAACACCAGGCCATTTAAGCGGCCAACAGGAGAGGAGAATCCATCTTTATGGTAGAATTTACTATGACCTTCCAGTTGTTTGTCATCTACTGCCAATGCAGAAGGTCCGGTTGTTTTAATGAAGGTCAGTTCATCAGCAGCATTTAAGCCCATGTCTGTGAAGACACCAGTAACCTGCAAGCCTGAACTGTAAACTGCCGTTGCTGGGTTTTTACACTCAATGGCTTTCACGATACTTTCCGAGCCCCCGCGTCTGAATGCCATGGTGTCTGCAAACTGCTCCAACACGTCAATCAGGTTTTGGAAAGTTTCTGTTACAAATAACTGTGGCTGCGGTTTGGTGATGTCATAAGAGTAATTGATGGTGTCAATATTGTACCATAATTTCTTCACATCCTCTTTCATACAGCTGGAACTCTCGCCAATAGAGGAAAGTAAGCCTGCCCCATAAATTTTTGGATTTTCCAATGTACCAATCAAACCATATTCTACCGTCCACCAATGCAAACGACCCAATAAGGCCATTTCAGAAGGCTCGCCCATATTTTCAGCCACTTGCTGTAAATGCTGTTCAGCCTTTGCAATTTCCTGCTCAGGGGTATTTGCTGATTCTTTTAAAATGCTCAGGTTTCGAATGGCTTCATAAAGTTCAAAATCCTTCGAAGAAAACATGGCTTTAGCACCAATAGAGCCAAAATAGCTCAGGTAACTGTTGTAATCTGCATCTGCGATAATCGGGGCATGCCCTGCCGACTCATGGATGATATCCGGAGCTGGTGTATATTCAATATGGTTAATCTGACGGATATCTGCGGCAATCACCAATACCTGGTAAGCCTGGTATTCCATGAAGGCTGCGGGTGGAATAAAACCGTCAACAGTGACTGCACCCCAGCCAATTTTGCCCAGATTGTCGTTCATGGTTTGCAAGTTTGGAATCTGTTCGATGCTTAAACCTGCACGTTGCAAACCTTTAATATAGGGATAATAGGCCACTTCTTTCAGGTAGCTATAGTTCTGGCGCATCACATAGCGCCAAACTGCCTGATCAATTGGCGTATATTTTTCATAATGCTGCTCTACAATAAATTGCCTTAAATGCTTTGGAAGCTTAGCTACTCGTGGATTGTTAAAGTCATTAAAATCACTCATTACCTATATGGTTTATATCGAGCCCAATATAAGAAAATCTACGTCTTCTCCTAAACAAAACCTGCCTTCATTTATGAAAAATAACGGAAAGTAGACATTATTAGGGATGTCCTACGCTATTTCTTCACTTTAAAAGAGAAGTGTTTTTGAGAGAAATAACTAAATATGGCCAGTAAGAATGAAATGATGATTTTGGAAACTGTAGGATAAAATGAAAAAGCTTCCACCATGACTTTTAGTAAGGCATAATTGATCAGGATATTGGTGGCCACTACGGAGCCATATCTGAACAATTGGATACGGCCTTTTAAAGTAGATTTGGTGAAGACCAGGTATTTATTTAAGATAAAACCGATAAAAAAAGTAATCAGGGTTTCAATACAAAGCGCTGCAACTGGTGCGGTAATGAGTTTTGGCAACATTGGAAAATCCAGATGGACATCCTGTTGCTTTAAAATCCAGTTATAGGCAATATAATAAATCACAATGCCGGAGACGAAGGTGGTGCCCCCGGAGGCGATGTACCTGAAAGTATGTAAGGAAATGTATTTCGAAAAAGGAGGATAGAAAAAGTCTATGAGCTTTAACAAAGCTTTGCGCATACTTATTTATAGGTTAACTGATTTGCGATCATTCTATTGTTATATTGTTGTCGGAAGGCTTTCAACTTCCTTTCCATGGCCTCAGCTACAGCTGGCTCCTGTTTCAGAATGTTATTTTTTGTGAGGCGGTCTTTTTTCAGGTTGTATAGCGCCAGGTTCTCCTTGCCATCGTTTACCAGGTAATAATCTCCCATATAAAAGTTAAAAGAACCATCATTATTGTTCACTACAAAGTTATCTGTTTGCTGATCAAAAGCATCAAATCCCAGAGAGAAGTAAGGCTTATCGTAATGCAGGTAGTTCAATACCGTAGGCATGATGTCCATTTGTTGTACCAGTTTATCCGACAATCCTTTTAAGGAACCATCCGGACGGTAAAAAATGATAGGGATGGAGAAATAACCTGGTGTAGTCTGATACTCCGGGTGATAAGAAACGGTCGCATGATCTGCACACAGCACAAATAACGTATTCTTGTACCAGGGCATGGTAGCGGCGGTTTTGAAGAAATTGCGCAAAGCCATATCGGTATAACCTAGAGGCTCCTGAACGGGTAGTGGACCTTTAGGAAATTTCCCTGCATACTGGTCCGGCACATTAAAAGGGTGGTGTGATGATAAGGTGAACACACTGGCAAAGAAAGGTTGTTGTAGTGTATTCAGGGTTTTGGCGGTGAATTGTAAAAACGGATCGTCCCAAATTCCCCAGGTACCAGAATCGCCTGTTTTACCATATTCATTAAGTCCAAAGTATTTCCTGACCCCTGCCAGGTTGGTATAAGAAGAGAAACCCATAGAGCCATTTGCTGCACCATGAAAAAAGGCGGTTTCGTAACCTTCGTCGCCCAGGATTTTCGCTAAACTGGTGGTTTTGTTGCCCGAATAAATCGACAGTACAAAAGGTTCGTTGATCGAAGGGATACCAGTAATGACAGAAGGCAGGGCATCGATAGATTTTCTGCCGTTGGCATAGCTCCTTTTAAAAGTATAACTTTCGCCTATCAAAGAATCCAGAAAAGGCGTGTAACCTTTATACTTACCCCCATCAAGGTCTTTATTCAGACTGCCAATGTGCTCTTTTCCCAGACTTTCTACGATGATGACCATCACGTTTAACTTGTTGAATTTGGCACTGTCTTTTGGCAGGTATATTGGGTTGTATAATGAATTTAAAGTTTGTTCATCATAGAAATTAAGTGGCTTTAATTTCGAGGCTTTTAAGGTTCTGATGATCGAGAAAGGGGTATTCAAAACCAGACTCATTTGATCAGGAGTATCTACATAATCTCCGGCATTGCTCAGGGTGATTGGCCTGGTTTGGGCACCCCAGCCACCACGAATACCGGTGATACACATGATCAGGATCAGCCCCATTAATGCAGTATGCAAAAGATAAATCGGCCAGGTAAAGGAAACCGTTTTTTTTACCTGAACGAGTTGATACAGCTTAATGAACAGCCAAACGAACAGGGCCAGTAAAATCAGCAGATACCAATAGTCCTTCAGGAAATCGCCAAATAGTTTTAGTTTATTTTGTTCATTGCTAAACTGACTGAAAACCGTTGCTGTTGTCCTTTTAAGAGTGAATTTATAATAAACAAAATCCATTAGATTGGCTATAATCCCCAAGCTGTTGGTCACAATGAACCACCATTTGAAAAACTTTTGATAACCTTTCTTGTAACGGAAGGAAAAAGGAATCAGATGGGCGAGGATATATACCGAATTGATATAGAGTAATGCGGAAACATCAAATTTTAAACCACCCCAAAGGATGTACAGGTACTTTGTTAGGGTAATGTTCTGGAAGAGGTCCTGATTGAAAAAGTAGAATCCGATTCTACATAGGGTATAGAGGAATAATAAGATCAGAAATCTATAGGCCAATACCAGATAAAGCTGGAGACCAGTGGTGTTTTTTATTTTCAAAGTTTTGAATATTTGCTCCAAAGCTAAGTATTGATAATGATTTATTAATGTTAAATTCATCAAAAGGGCCGTCTCCTTATGGAAGACAGCCCTTTTTGATCATTGTTAGCTATTTCTCTATAATATCATGCTCTAGGAGAAATAGATGTCTTTAAAGTTCAGCGATTTGGTGGTATCGATTCTTCTGTTGAAACGCTCTGGTTTGATTTCATTTAAGGTATCAAAACCACAGGCTTCCATCAGTTCGATAGTTGCATGAACGGTGTTTTTATGGAAATTGGCTACACGATGTTTTTTATCGGTCACATCAATTCCTTTAAATAAGCTCTTATCCTGGGTGGCAATACCAACTGGACATTTACCGCTGTCGCATTTCAATGCCTGGATACAGCCCAGGGCCATCATCATTCCTCTTGCACTATAGCAGGCATCTGCACCAAGTGCAACTACACGCATAATGTCAAATCCGGTAATGATCTTTCCTGAAGCCAGGATTTTGATGTCATTTCTTAGTCCGTATTTTTTCAAAGTAGTATTCACAAAGGCAAGGGCATCCAATAATGGCATCCCTACGTAATCCGTATATTCTAATGGAGCTGCACCGGTTCCACCTTCTGCACCGTCAATGGTGATGAAATCCGGAGAGATTTTAGTCGCAATCATGGCTTCGCAGATGTCGATAAACTCTTCTTTACTACCAATACATAATTTGAAACCAATTGGTTTACCGCCCGAAAGCTCACGCATTTGCTTGATGAAATGCATCAATCCCTGGGCATCAGAGAAAGTGCTGTGTGCTGGAGGCGATAAAATTGTTGTTCCGGCAATAACATTTCTGATCTCCGCAATCTCCGGCGTATTTTTGGCTGCTGGTAAGATACCACCATGACCAGGTTTTGCACCCTGAGATAGTTTAAGCTCAATCATTTTCACATACTCTCTTTTAGAGTTCTTTTGAAAAAGTGCGCCATCAAATTTACCTTCTGCATCTCTACAGCCAAAGTATCCGGTACCTACCTGCCAGATCAAATCACCACCACCTTTTACGTGGTATGGGCTGATTCCTCCTTCACCGGTATTGTGTGCAAATTTATTCAGATTGGCACCATTACTCAATGATTGAATCGCAGTTTTACTCAATGCCCCAAAACTCATGGCACCAATATTCAGGATACTTAGGTCGTATGGTTGTAAACAGCCAGTACCACCCACTTTTACCCTTAAATCCATATTGGCGATTTTTTTAGGGTAAATACTGTGTGATACCCATTCGTAACCTTCCTGGTATGGGTCTACCTGCATCCCGAAGGCTACAGTTTCTCTTTCATTTTTTGCTCTTTGGTAAACAATAGAGCGCTGGCGACGGTTAAATGGTTTCCCATCCAGCTCTGATTCAAAGAAATACTGACGCATCTCTGGTCTGATTGATTCGAAGAAATAACGTAAACGACCAATTACAGGATAATTACGTAGAACGGCATGTTTAGATTGAAAGCGATCGTAAGCCAATGCAGTAACCAGGATCACCGGTAATGCAATCAGGAGGTGGAAAGCGGATTTTTGATAAAACGCATTCACGATTAACGCGATAATGCCAATTAAGGCGATCCAAAGAAATACTGTCCCAAGTATGGAACGAAATCCTTTTTGTTTCATAAGGTGCTGATAAATAAAAGTAGAATGAACATTTGAAAGGGATATGATTTTTGAATCTTAATCCTTCAAAATGAATTTAAATAATGATTTTTCGAATAGAATAGGCCCCTGAATCGAGAATCTTAAGGTGAAGGACTCGGGGCTAAGAGAATAAAATCTCTGCAGGTACTCTGGAAAGCGAAGCCGAAAGCGTAGTTCTCCCGCTCATACCGCGCGAAGCGCCTATATGCGGTGTTGTACTTATTATCAGTCGTTTTCATTGGCGCAAAGCTCGGCACCTTTTTCCTCAATTCAAAGGAATTTGAAGTTATTTAATTGTAAATATTATTCTGGAAGGGATACAAAGTCGATCACAGCACAGTAACGGTAACGGGGATGAGGTTGTATACTTAAGCCAACGGTGTTGAGTTCCGATGATCTGTTTAAGATCAGTTTACGGTGGCCAAGGTCTGGAACACCCTTGTCCAGCAGTAACATACATACGTTCTCCAGTCCGGAGTTGAAGCCAAAAGCGATACATTCACCATTGGATTTCTTGGGATATACGGTGGCAATCCGCTGGTTTAGTGTACGACCATCCTTTGAAGTATGGCCTGCATAATTGTTTCTATTCAAGTCTTTTGCATGTGCTTTGGCTACATTACTGAGCGCAGGATCGGGCCAGAATACGGGAAAATCCTTTACTTGATCAAGATCTCTCCTTAAAGTACGGTAATAATTGTCGTTTCTGTTCACCTTTAGTTGTTCATAATTCCCGTACTGTTGCATCCTTATATTATAGGCATCTACAAAGTCCTGGAAGTAAGTGTCAAAAAATCTGGCACCATCCATTCTGGCCAGATTCATGTAAATCACCATGTCTTTCTCTTCGGCGGTCAGATAGCTGGCATTCCCAGCTGTATTGGCCATTTTTAATTCTGCTCTGGTCCAGCTGTCATCTGCTGATTGTCGTGGATTGGATGGAACCGGAGGGGAGGTAAATGGCAGGATTAGTAGGAGCGCAAGGGCAATTATCTTCATCTTATCTTTCTTTCTTGGATCTTTTAAGCTTTAGCGGATCTCTTTTGTTGCATTAACGCAAAACACAGGCCATATCATATGTGCTTGCTGATTTTTTTGCCAGGCTTTGCTTCAACTGGATTTTAATCCTTTCCTGGTTTAATTATACGTTAACCATGATACAGGCCCATAATGGCCATTAGTGTTACATTTCATTCGATCTGCCCAGATATTGCTTTTGTTTTGCCTGGATAAAAGTATAGTAAGAGAAAATCAATAAAGTAGCAAAACAGGAGCAAAACAAATAGGCCAGAAAGCGTCTTTTTTCTTGGTTTAAAATAGGGCTCAAATCAGGTGGAAATTGCTTGAAATTTTGATTGCTTTTCCTGAATACTCAAAATTTAAGCTCCGGCATACCATATTTTGTATGGTCTTAAAATGATATTAATATTTCCTTGCTGTGGGAATGATTTACCTAAGCGATGAGCAGGGGGGAAATAAAAAGAGTTGTCATTTTCAGACAACTCTTTATGTATCATATGATGTTTTATATAGTTACTATTCCAGGCGATTCTTAGAACCTATAGCTCAATGTGGCCACAAATTGTCTTGGAGGAATTGGGTTCACACTGTAGTTTTCATGAACAAAGTAGTTTAATTCATTAGTAATGTTTGCTATTTTGGTCAATAATGAAAGTTTTTTCCAGTTATAACCTGCAGAAAGGTCTACTGTAGTGAAAGCTTTTAAAGGAATGATTCCAGTAGAAGTTCCCGATTTGTTGGTGTTTCTTCCACCGTTACGATCACCAGTATAATAAGCAGAAGCTCCTAGTTTTAATCCTCTAAGGCTACCATTCTGTAAAGTGTAGAACAGGGAACCATTAGCAGTGTTTTTCGTTGTACCCACTAAACGTTCGCCTTCAACGATACCACCGGTTACCAGGACTTTACCATCAGAACCTACAATACCTTCACGGGTATGTGTATAGCGCATATAATTATAGCTGTAGCCAGCAAGGAATGTCAATCCCTCTGCGATGGTACCTGTAATGTCTAATTCTACACCATCACTGGCAGTTTTTCCAGTAAACTCTTTTAAATTGGTATCACCGTTTACACTGCCATCGGGTTTAAATTCCGCCGTCTGAGCAAATTTGTTGTTGATGATTTTATAGGCAGTAAGGTTTACTGAGAGACGACCACCAAGGAAATCATTTTTAATGCCTGCTTCGTATTGATCAATAATTGAAGGATCCATAGGTGAATTTGTAGCAATGTTTAATCCGGCATTTGAAGTGAAGTTATTGGCGTAACTTACATAGATTGAAGTCGTTTTAAAGGGTTCGTAAATGAAACCTAATTTTGGAGAAAAAGCGCTTTCTGTTTTTGTTTTGCCAATGCCATTGCTGGAAATGGTATGCTGACCTGTCGTATAATTTGATAGTACAGATCTTGGTGTTCTTTGGAAGCTATAACGAAGACCAGCCAATACTTTAAATTGATCCGTTAATGCAATTAAGTCCTGTACAAAACCACCCATTCTATAAATTGGAGTTTTTGTATCAGAAATTAAAGAGGTTTCCGGCATATTAAAATTGCTTGGAATATTAAAGCTGGAAGGATCAAGAATATTTACCTGGTCATAATATTTGGCGTTTTTTGAATCTTTCAAAAGGTTTGGATCGCTGAAACCATATGCTTTAGTAATCGATTGATCAGCATCTGCACCAACTAACAAAGTATGTGCAATACCTGCAGTTTTAAAGTTACCAGTCAGATTGATCTGTTGGTTGTAAGTAGCTTCATCTGTTTTAGAACGTGTTAAAGCACGGTTCCATAATCCATCTGCAGCGGCTGCAGGACGTTCAGAAGAGAAATAATTTCTGTTGTATGATTGTAGGGATGCAACTACATTTAGTTTCCAGCTATCATTAAATCTATGGGTAATGTTTGCTTGTGCGGTTGTTGTATTTGTTTTATTGTATGCCCAACGCGTATTCAAAAACATGTGTCTGCTGATGTTCTCAGGTAATTGGTTACCGACAGTTCCTACTCCAAAATCTGGAGTGAAATCACTCTTCAGATAATCTCCTTGAAGCAAAATTTCTGTTTTATCACTCAGTTTGTATAATAGGGAGGGATTCACATAGATTCTGTTCGAGGTAACATGGTCTCTGTAACTTCCAGCATCTTCATAGGTGCCGATCACACGGAATGCAAGGTCTTTACTGATAGGTCCATAAATATCAGCAGTAGGCTTATATAAATCATAGCTTCCTGCACGCATAGATACTTCACCACCATAATTGAACTGTGGCTTTTTAGTCACCATGTTTACTACAGCACCGCCAGAAACACCACCATATAATAAAGCAGCACTACCTTTTAGTACTTCTACGGATTCTAGTGTGCTGGTTTCCGGCATACCTCCTGTAGTAGTACGCGCACCATTTTTGAATATGTTGTTAGTACCTAGTGCATAACCACGGGCATAAAATGTTTCACCACTTACACCACCACGGTTGGCACCAAATGCAACACCATTTACATTTTTTAGCACATCACTTAATCTGCTGGCTTGTTGGTCTGTAATGGTTTGGCTATTGATAATTTGTACCGCTTGTGGAAGATCTCTTGCTGGAATAGATACTTTACCCAGGGTAACGGGTTTCAAATTTGGGCTCAGGCTGGCTGCAATATTAACTTCATTCAGTTCAGAAGAACTTTCATTCAATGTAAAGTATAGTTTGCTGTTCTGGCCTTCAATGACTGTAGCAATTTGAGTTTGTACTTCTAAACCGATATATGAAGTTTTTACAGTATATGTTCCGGATTTCAGGTGATTGAAAATAAACGTACCATCTTCTTTAGTCAGCGACTTTCTGTTGTTCTCTACAATCTGTACGCTCACATAAGCAGCAGGTTTACCATCACTTGTACTCACTTTTCCGCTGATCGATCCCCTCACAGGAGCCGATGCCAGTTGGGCAAAAGTAGTATTGGTTAATAATAGGAGTAGCGTAATGTTTAATAAGATGTAAAATCTCTTCATATGGTGTTATTTAGATTAATTCTATGAAGGCGCAAATGTACTTTGTGATTTTGACAAGTGCAAGCATTATTTAGATTAATTGTAAATAAATATAAAGAGCGGATGAGCTGGAAATTCCAGCTATGAAAAACCGATTAAACAGGAAATAGAAGGGGATTTGAAAAATATTTTGGTTCAGATACAATAATCTGAATAGACGAGCGTCTATATATATGAGAGCGTTAATTTAAACGGGGAGGTTTCGGAGGGAACTTCCCCGTTTTACTTTAAAGGCTTATTTTAAACACCAGACATGGTAGGTATCATCTTTCATTTCTGATCCTTCCACTACCTTTTCAAAGCCAGGGAATTTTCGTCCCCATTCCTGAAGGCTGCGGATATAGCTTAACCAGGGGCCATCATTCGGACCAAAGCTTTCACCAGGCATAATGATTGGAATTCCCGGAGGATAAGGGATAACACCTACAGCGGAAGTTCTGCCAGCCAATTTATCGAGTGGCAATAGCTCCACATCGCCTGACATCAGTTTTTGAAATCCCACTCTTGGTGTAGTGATAGGTGTTGGCAGTTGACTAAAAGCAGCAGTCTGCCATTTATCCATATTGCTTTCTCTCATGTTATGGAACATTTCATCAGCAAGGTCTTTTAATCCCATCTTACCATAACGGTCTGGATAGCTTGCCGGCAGATCCGGAATCGTTACCGTTAGTGGCGCATTTTCATCGTACATTCTTTTGAACTCTAAAAGTGCATTGATCAATGTACCCCATTTTCCTTTGGTATTTCCTACAGAGAAGAGGCAAAGAACCATGAAATCTGTTGTTCTGGAAGGGATGATGCCTTTTGCATATAAGAAAGAGGACAATACCGCTGCCGGGATTCCCCATTCACTCAATTTACCATTATCTTCCATCCCAGGACATAATATTCCTGCTTTAATCGGATCCAGCATACACCAGTTGTCGGTCATGTGATCGAAACCATGCCATGCATCTCCAGGCTTTAATACCCAGCATTTCGGGTCATGACTGAGCAATTCCTTCGGCGCATCTGCAAAATCAATTTCTTTTCCAGTTGCCGGATCGGTTACCGTTGGTGCATTCCAGGAACCAAAGAACCAGTCTTTTTTCTTATGGAAAGCTCGTTGGGTACGTGCCAATGCCTGGCGGAAATCCACCGCTTCATCAATTACATCCTGAATCAGAATTTCTCCCTGTGGACCATCCATCATCGCAGCACCAATCTCATTGGAAGCGATGATCGCGTACAATGGAGAAGTGGTCGATTGTAAAAGGTAAGATTCGTTAAATCTACTGTGCTCAATTGGCTTTCTACCGTTTCTTACATGGATGTAAGAAGATTGTGAAAGTGCAGCCAATAATTTATGCGTAGAATGGGTAACAAAAATTGTAGGGTCATCTTTTGAATGGTCTTCCGCATTGCCACGTAAGCCAAACCTGTCTTTATATAATGGGTTGAAACGGGCATAAGCATACCAGGCCTCATCCAAATGAATTTGGTCTACGCTTTTGGCAAGTATCCCTTCAAGGTCTTTTGAATTGTAACACATCCCATCGTAAGTACTGTTGGTAACGACAGCATATACTGGTTTATCCTGTACGGCCAGATCCTTAAGTGGATGGTTTTTTATCTTTGATTGAATCACTTCCGGAGAAAATTCTTTCGCGGGAATCGGACCGATAATCCCAAAGCGATTACGGGTAGGGATAAAGAAGACCGGAATTGCACTGGTCATCGTTAAGGATTGCTCTATAGATTTATGACAATTTCGATCACATAAGGCGTACTGTCCATCTGAAACTGCCGCTATAAATACTGCCCTGTTGGAACCCGAAGTTCCATTCAGCATGTTGTAACTCAGGTGGGAGCCAAATACCTTGGCCACATAAGCTTCAGATTCTTTTACAGGTCCTTCATGATCCAGTAGTGAGCCAAGTGGCGTTCTTTCAATTCCGGTATCGGTGCGGAAAAGGTTCTCGCCAAAGTAATCAAAAAATACCCTTCCTACCGGAGATTTTGTAAAGGCAATTCCACCCTGATGTCCTGGAGCAGCCCAGGAGTACTCTGCCGAGTTTTCTGTATAATTAATCAGCGCTTTGGTAAATGGAGGTAATAAGTTCTCAAAATAATGATGGATAGCAATCTCAATCCTTCCACCAAGGAATGAGGCTGTATCTTCCAGCATCCAGATGAATTCATTAGCCATACTCATCGATTCTATAGTGAAGGAATTCTGATCGCCTTTTTCCGCAATTAAGAATACAGGTACGCTTGCATTTCTTTTCCTGATTTCTTCCAGTAAGGCAGTGCCTTGCTGATGTGTAGCCTCATCATTATCACCTAAGGTCCAGTCCAGCAATACACAGCTGATTGCTGCATCAGAAGTAATCACAGAAAGTGCATCGTCGTAGGAAATGGCTTCTATTACTTCAAAATTACGGTCGATAAGTTCATTAACCAAGGCGCGAACCGCTCTTCCATTGGCTGTATTTAGGCTAAGTAATTCATCATCAATGATGAGAACTTTTCTTTTGTTGAGTTTATTGATACGTTGAATCATAGGTTTATTTATTTAATTAGCATCAAGTGGATAAGCACCTTTATGGGTACGGTTATAATTGAAAGCGTAAAGTGCAGTGGTGATCAGTACGGAAACGAAAGCCCCTAAAACGGTTGTTGAATCGGAGCTAACCACAGACCAGATACAGTAGATAAAGGCAATGCCAATAATGACGATGTAGGCGTTGCGTTTCTCTCCAAGATTTCCATGGCCAATGAGCATCAATGCCGCACAGGTATAGATATAAGGAATCACTGTAAAGATTACGGTAATCGAAGAAACTACGCCGAATTGTTTTGCTGCATTTGGAGAAATGGTGGTTAATTGTAGGATGGTCATCAGGATACCGACAATCACCAGTCCGGTAACCGGTATCCCAGCTTTATTGACTTTCCCGAATATTTTTGGGAATAATCCATCATCTGCTGCGGCTTTCGCCGTTTGTCCGGCTACAAGTGTCCATCCTCCTACAGAGCCCAGACATCCTAGCATGGCACAGAATGCCACTACTGCTCCTGCAGTTTTTCCTAATGCCATCGCAACAGCATCCCCGAAAGGAGAAGAAGAAACCTGTAATTGTGCGTTAGGAATCATACCCATAATTGCAGTACTGGATAATATATAGGAGACTGCGGCAATTAATACACCTCCAACGGTTGCAATTGGCACATTCTTTTTAGGATTTTCTACAACCCCTGCGACTACCGAAGCAGTTTCTACTCCAATAAAGGCCCATAACGTAATGTTAAGAACACTTTGTACAGCACCAAGTGAGTCTTTTCCACTCACATTCCAGGCTTCCATATAGGTGCTGCTTTTAAACCAGAACCAACCAAATACGGCTACACCAATAATAGGAATCAGGGCCAATACAGTGGTAAATGCCTGTACCTTGGTCATTAAATTCGGGCCGGAGATATTGATTAGCACAAAAGCCCAGAGGATACCAATAGAACAGATCGTGGCAGGAATGGGCTCTTTTAAAAATGGAAAGAAGAAAGCCAGGTAACCTACACCTACCACTACAATAGCGATATTGCCTACCCAGGCGGCCACCCAATACAACATATTAGTCTGGTACCCTAGAAAAGGACCAAATGCTCTTCTTGCATAAGCATAAGAACCACCCGGACTGCGGTCTATCGAAGAAATTTTCGCATATACGATAGAGAGTGCAATGGCACCAACAATGGTAACCAGCCAGCCATATATGGCAATACCACCCGTGGCGGCTAAATTTGCAGGCAAGAGGAAGACTCCTGAACCCATAATGTTTCCCGCAACCATCAGCATTACAGGGATTAAACCAACTTTCTTAGTGTTTTCTGCCATAATAATTAAGGATTTAGATAGACCTTATTAACAAAGCTATTGATACCCTTTTAAGAAAGCCGGGCAAGACCTGATGCAATGCGTTTCACTTTAGAATGTGGAACATAGTTGAGCATTTAGGAGTAAGGCTTTTGTGTATTTTGAGGAATTAAAAATATTTATGGCGCTGACTGAAAACCGACTGATTAAGCTATCTATTTATCTGACAGGTGTTTTTGCTTTTTTAAGCATCTGTTTTGGCTTGTTCAGCGATGCAAAAGCCATTATTTTTGATGGACTTTTTAGTCTGATTGGGATGGTTTTATCCATTGCCTCCATTTTTGCACTCCGCTTTATCCGAAAACCGGAAGACCAGGTGCTTCCATATGGAAGAGCACATTTTGAACCTTTCATCATTCTGATTCAGTGTCTGGTGATCATTTTCCTCTGTCTATATTCTTTAATTACTGCAGCACTCGATTTTATGCATGGAGGCAGGATCGTAGATCTGAATGTTGCTATTCTCTACCTGATCTTTTCTGCTCTTGGCTCAACGGCAATTTGGTTGTATTTCAGAAGAAAAGCGCAACGCGTTAACTCAGAATTTGTGAAAATTGAAGCACTGGAATGGCAATTGGGGACTTTTTTAAGCATTGCAATCCTGATAGGAATGATGATTGCCTTTGTACTGGACTGGCTCGGTTTCCACGCTGTGGTACCTTATGTAGATCCTACATTGGTGATTTTGGCTTCTTTGATCTTTCTCGTAGAACCCATCAGAACAGGAATCCGGAACCTGAAAGAGCTGCTTCTGTATGCCCCTGAAGATGAGGTGGAAATGACCACGAAAGCCCTGGTCCAGGAGATGGTTAGCCAGAAGCAATTTTTGGAAGTGAAGAGTCATATTGCCAAGACCGGAAAATATCACCTGATTGAAATAGATTTCCTGTTGCCTGAAGGATACCCGCTCCAATCTGTGGATGAACTGGATGCCATCAGGGCAGAGGTGTATGATGGAATTAAAAATAAAAACAACAACCTATGGCTTACCATTTCCTTTACGGCACAACGGAGGTGGATGCTCTGAGTTCTTATATTTTCAAAACTGATTAAATGATACGAAGCTTTTTTAAACTGACACTGACTTTACTTTTTATTCAAATGCTGGGAATCAATGCCTATGCACAAACAGATTCGCTGATCCGTAAACGCCTGGATAGTCTGGAAGCGCGACTGAATTACCTGGATATCCGCTTAAAAAAGAATGCTTCACCACCCAGAACACAAACCAGAAGTGCAGTAGAATCCGGAAAATATACCGGTGTTGTGATGGCAGATGATGAGGGTATTGCCCTGCAGATCGGAGGTTTCATCCAGACGGATGCGATTCATGATTTTCACAACAATAACAGTCCTTTGGGCTTTCTTTCCTCCGGGATCACGATTCCTAACGATAAAAAAAGCAATACGACATATAGTGTTGCCGCCAGTCGTTTTAACCTAAGCGGACAGATTCCTATAGATAAGAAAGCATTGAAAACGGTTTTGGAATTCGATCTTTTTAATAGTTCGTTTAGTCCAAATTTAAGAATGGCATATGCCGAATATGGTAAAATTTTGGTCGGGATGTACTGGTCTAATTTTATGGATGTAGATGCCTATCCAAATACTTTGGATTACAATGGTCCCAATGCGATGACTTCAGGCAGGCAGGTGCAGTTCAGATTAACCCTTCCGGTAAGTAAAACTACTGATGTGGTCTTCGCGTTAGAGGATCCGGTAAGTTTTCTTACACTTCCCGAAGCATCGGGATTTAAAACGCTGAAGCAAGTACCTGATATTACTGGCAGTATTCAGTATAGTAAGAATGGGAGCCACCTGCGTTTCTCCTCGGTATTGCATCCTATAGTGTACGAAAACGCTGCGCAAAAGAGAGAAAGTAAGATTGGATATGGCCTCAGTGCAAGTGGAGTTTTACAACAACCGGGGAACAAGGATAATTTCGTGTTTCAGGCAACTTATGGTAAAGGAATCAGTAAATACATTAACGACATTGGTCCGGATAATTATGATGGGATCTATAATCCAGCTACTGAGAACCTGGAAATTCTGGCCGTTTGGGGAATTTCAGCTTCTTATGATCATTGGTGGGCAGATCAATTTAGCTCTACTGCCGGTTGGGGATATTTAAACCTGAAAAATAAGGGAGTGCTTGCAGATCAGAATTTTAAAGCTTCAAATTATGGTATTTTGAACCTGATTTATTATCCCAACAGCTTTATAAAAGCTGGGGTTGAATATTTATACGGTACCAGAAAGAACATAAATGGCGATTCTGCCAATAACAGTCGGATTCAATTGACGATGCAATTCAGATTCTAGTTATTCTCTTGATTGATTTTTTGTTAAGAAATTATTTATTGCTCTTCTATGGTCAGTATAAAATATAGCTGAGTTTACATAGAGTTATCCTGATAATAATCCTCTATTTAGGTAATTATTTATTTGAAAATAAATAAAACCTTTTTCGCTTAATAATGTACTATTATAAAACCTGGTCACTCGAAATGGAAGTTTTGGCTCCTTTCGTAGAGATACAGGTTGTGAAATTATTAATTGCTTAGCGGAAAAAACTTACAAAATCCATCACCTATGGAAAAACATACTCCTCACGCTAACAGGTACCTCCGTCCGGGGTAATCTGCCTGTTACCCCATATACATCCTATCTATCCTTGAAATACTAAATGCTCATTAAATGGTACATTTTTCCCCGCAAATTGATGATAATGCGTTTGTAAGCGCTGCTTATCTGCTTTTTTTCGTTCCACATGTCGTAAAACAACCCATTTTTCGATTCATCAATACCCTTAAAAAGAAATTTTCTCCTGAACTTAAGTCTGGAGCGCATAGAATACCGGCAATGGAAAAATCCATGGCGCCTATATTAGAAAAGGAGCGTCCTGATCAGGGGCAGCTTTTATACAATAAGGATAAGCGCATTGCTTACCTGCAAACTTTAGAGGAAATCCTGATTGAAGAACAACCTTTCCTCACAAAAGGTTATTCGATAAAAGATCTTTCGGATGATACAGGTATTCCTGCCCATCATCTTTCCTGCCTGATCAACAAAGAGTATCAAATGAATTTCCAGAATTTCATTAACTTTCAAAGAGTGGAGTACGTGAAGTCACAGATCCAGTTGGAAGAATGGAAGCAATTGTCTCTGGAAGGCATGGCATGGCAGGCAGGATTTACTTCTAGAACCACTTTTTTCAGGGCCTTTATTAAAAACACCGGTAAAGCCCCCTCTTATTATTTAGGTGAAACTCATCAAAAGGTCTAATTGTCAAATTGAATGAAGTTTAGAATTCTAACGTTTTTAGTCCTGTTTTGTACACCTGTTTTATTGAAGGCCCAAGGTGTAGAAATTCCAGTTTCCTCCAAGACGAAACTTACTTTATCCGGAATGTTGCAAAGTCAATTCAATTACTCATTGGACAGCGATGTAGACATTAAAGGTTTACACCATTCTGGTGACGAACATTTTTCCCACAATTCCTTTTCTGTAAAAAGAGCAAGGGTACAGTTGAATGCGGCGATCAACGACCGGATCAACGCAGTTATTCTGGTCAACTTTGGCGACTTTACCGGAAACCCACAAAACAAGGTATTGGAAAATGCTTTTATCAAATATAGTGTCAATGATTATGTGAATTTTCAATTCGGTCAGTTTCGTCCGCAATTTGGACAGGAAGATAATTATCCGGTAGACTTTGTTAAGTCTATTGATTTTTCTAATCAGTATTATTTGTTTGGTGCCAATAGCTGGCAGAGTTTTCAGATTGGTGCAAGTTTCTCCGGCCAGATCAAAGACATCGCCATTCCTATTCAGTATGCTGTGGGCGTATTTAACGGGAATAACCGAAATCAGTTGAGCGACAATGATGATGGAAAAATCTTCCCTGCACGTGTAGTGTTGGGTTTAAGTAAGAACACTCATTTGGGAGGCAGTGTAGGAGTAGGTAAGAACCTGGGGCAACGCATCTGGGCTTACGGCGTAGATGTAGATTATACAAAAAAATTGACTGAGCGCTGGGGAATGTCTTTTGTATCTGAATACAAACAAGGGATCAACAGTCAGGAGTTCTTTGGTCAGGAAAGCCCAAATATTCCAATTAGCAAATATGCGATGAGGGGGATTTATGTATTGCCAAATGTAAGTTACAGTTTTAAAAACACAAGGTTAAAAGATCTGGAATTTGCTTTTCGCTATGAATACCTAGATGCTGATTTTAAGTTGGCAGGGAATTCCAGAGAAACTTACATTCCAATGCTCAGTGCTTCTTTTGCAGAAGCTTATGCGATTAGGGTACAATTGGGGCTGCAAATGGACCGTTACGAAAGAAATATACCGAACACCACACAGTATAATACCAATCGGGTGATTTGCCAGGTGCAAGCGCGTTTTTAACGAAAGAAAGCCCGCTTATCTGTACTGAATTAAATTTCCTAAAGAGCAGGCTCACATTTAAAATTAATAGTATAACCAAACATGCAAGAAATAAACTATAAAATGCTCCTGATTACCCTGGTATTCGGCTTGATCATCTGGTTTATTCCGGAGCCGGAGGGGGTAAAGGCAGAAGCCTGGCATTTATTGGCCATTTTTCTGGCCACCATTTTAGGAATTATACTCAAAGCCGCTTCAATGGGTACAATGTCTATGACCGCGATTGCTTTGGTAGCCGTATCAGGTGTACTTGCACCTGGTGATCCAGGAAAGGCAATCTCTTTAGCTTTAAGTAGTTTCGGTGATAAGGTTATCTGGTTAATCGGGATCTCTTTTTTTATCGCCCGTGGATTTATTAAAACAGGTTTGGGAAGCAGGATCGCCTATCTCTTTATCCGTGTATTTGGCCGTAGTTCTTTGGGATTAGGTTATGGTCTTGGATTGGCAGATTTAGTGTTGGCGCCTGCTATTCCCAGCAATACCGCCCGTGGGGGAGGAATTATTTATCCGATCATGAAGGCGATGGCCATCAATTTTGGTTCTTTTCCGGACAAAGCAGAAACACACCGCAAGTTAGGTGCCTATCTGAGTTTGAGTAGTTATAATGTCAATTTGATTACTTCTTCGATGTTCCTGACCGGTACGGCGAGTAACCCGATGTGCCAGAAGTTCGCTGCGGATCTGGGCATTCAGATTACCTGGATGTCATGGATGTGGGCAGCGATTGTTCCTGGCATCATTTCTCTGTTGGTGATTCCCTATGTATTGTATAAAATCTATCCGCCGGAGATTAAAGCCACCAATGGAGCCACAAAAATGGCTACAGATCAATTGAAAGAAATGGGCGCTGTCTCTAAAAATGAATGGCTGATGCTGATTGCTTTTGTGTTGTTGCTGGTATTATGGGTAAGTGGCGATTTTTTTAAGATCGATGCCACTACTACTGCATTCATCGGACTGGTTTTCCTCCTGCTTTCCAGAGTACTGACCTGGGAGGATGTGAAAAGTGAAAAGGGGGCCTGGGATACCATAGTTTGGTTTTCCGCATTGGTGATGATGGGTTCTGCGCTTAATACCCTCGGACTGATCCCATGGTTGAGCAATCTGGTGAAAAATGAAATCGGTGGTCTCAGCTGGACTTTAGCCTTCCCCATCATTATACTGGTTTATTTTTATAGCCATTACCTTTTTGCCAGTGCAACGGCCCATGTGGCTTCTATGTATGCGGCATTGTTAGGGCTAGGGGTCATTATTGGAATCCCACCAATGTTACTGGCGCTTTCTCTGGGTTTTTGTGGAGGGATTTTCGGCACCTTAACCCATTATGGTCATGGGCCGGCACCGGTATTTTTTGGAAGCACCTATGTTGATGTGAAAGATTGGTGGTCGAGGGGATTCATCCTCAGCATTATTTTTCTGATCATCTGGATAGGAATTGGCGGCCTTTGGTGGAAAGTAATTGGCGTATTTTAATTTAAAGCTATGGATAGAAAAACAAATACTTCTACGCTGATGCGTAAAACATTAATGGCTTTAACGGGCTTATTCCTCTGTTTTTTCCTGGTGATTCATTTGCTTGGTAACCTGCAATTGCTGCTTCCTGCGGAACAGGCAAAAGGAAGTTTTAACGGTTATTCCCAACTGCTTTCGGGCAATATATTTATTAAAATTATTTCTTACGTATTGTATGCATCTATCATCATACATGGAATAGATGCCTTAGTCATTACCCTCAAAAATAAGAAAACAGCAGGTAAATACGCCATAGATGGAAGAGCGGCAACAAGTAAATGGTATTCCCGCAATATGGGGATTCTGGGCACATTGATCCTGATTTTCCTGGTTTTCCATTTTAAAGATTTCTGGTACCAGTATAAGTTTGGAACCTTACCGATGGATGAGGCCGGACACAAGGATTTATATACCATAGTGATCGCTGCTTATCAGGATTGGTGGTATGTGTTGTTTTATGTGCTTTCCATGTTTGCGCTGGGTTATCATCTTTTACACGGCTTTTTTAGTGCCGCACGCTCGCTTGGACTTTATCATCCTAAATACGTTACCTGGGTCAGGAATTTTGGAAAGGTTTACAGTTATGCGATTACGTTTGGCTTCGCAATTATCCCAATTTATGTTTATTTAACTCAGCATGTGGTATGGAATTAAATGCTAAAATCCCACCGGGACCCTTAAAGGATAAATGGAGTTTTTATAAGGACCATGCGCGACTGGTGAATCCCGCCAATAGAAAGAAAATGGATGTGATTGTAGTTGGAACCGGCCTTTCAGGAAGTGCTGCGGCTGCTTCTCTGGGAGAAATGGGCTATAATGTAAAATCATTTTGCTTCCAGGACTCTGCCCGAAGAGCACATTCTGTTGCTGCCCAGGGGGGGGTGAATGCGATGAAAAACTACAAAAATGATGGCGATAGTGTTTATCGCATGTTTTACGATACGATTAAAGGAGGAGATTTCCGCTCCCGTGAAGCGAACGTATACCGACTTGCAGAATGTTCTGCACAATTGATTGATCAGGCAGTAGCCCAGGGAGTTCCTTTTGGTCGTGAATATGGTGGATACCTGAACAACCGTTCTTTTGGAGGAGTTCAGGTGAGCCGGACTTTTTATGCGAGAGGGCAAACCGGACAACAATTGTTGTTGGGAGCATATCAGGCACTCATGAGACAGGTGACCGCCAAAACAGTTACTTTATATACCCGACATGAAATGTTGGATCTGGTAATTGTAGATGGAAAGGCAAGAGGGATTATTGTGAGGAATCTCGATACAGGAGAGATTGAAAGACACAGTGCACATACAGTGGTGTTGGCTACCGGAGGTTTCGGCAAGATTTATTATTTGTCGACCCTGGCGATGGGCTGTAACGCTTCCGCCATCTGGCGTGCCCATAAAAAAGGAGCTTTTATGGCTTGTCCAAGCTGGACACAAGTGCATCCCACCTCTTTACCACAATCAGGAAGTTACCAGAGTAAACTCACCCTGATGTCAGAATCTTTAAGAAATGATGGTCGGATTTGGGTGTCTTTGAAAAACCCAGAAACCAGAAAACCTAATGATATTCCCGAAACAGAAAGGGATTATTATCTGGAACGTCGTTATCCTGCTTTTGGAAACCTTGCGCCCAGAGACATTTCTTCCCGTGCCGCAAAGGAACGCATCGATGCAGGATTTGGAGTAGGGCCCCAGCTGAATGCCGTTTATCTTGATTTTTCAAAAGCGATCAAAGAGCAGGGGCAGGGAAAGATTAAGGAGAAATATGGAAACCTGTTTGACATGTATCGTAAGATTACAGACATCGATGCCTATAAAGAACCCATGATGATTTCACCTGCGGCGCATTTTTCTATGGGTGGTTTATGGGTAGATTATGAGCTGATGACCACAATACCTGGCTTGTTTGCACTTGGCGAAGCTAATTTTGCTGATCATGGTGCCAACCGTCTAGGTGCCAACTCTTTATTGCAGGCTTGTGTGGATGGTTATTTTATTGCCCCCTATACGATCTCTAATTACCTGGCGGGAGAGATCAAATCTGCCAGACTGAGCACCGATGAACAGGAGTTTGTAGATGCAGAAGTTGGAGTAAGAGCTCATCTGAGCAAATTAATAGAAATTAACGGTACTAAAACTGCCGATCACTATCATAAAATATTAGGAAAACTTCTGTATGACTATTGTGGTTTATCTAGAAGCAGGGAGGGACTAACGAAAGCAATACAGGAAATTAAAAGTTTGCGGGCAGACTTCTATCAGCACCTTAAAGTACCGGGTACAGAGGAAGAGATGAATGGAGAACTGGAAAAAGCAGGTCGCATTAGCGATTACCTGGAAATTGCAGAGCTGATGTGTCAGGATGCTTTAACGAGAGAGGAGTCCTGTGGGGCCCATTTCAGGGAAGAATACCAGACTCCGGAAGGAGAGGCCTTAAGGAATGATGAGGAGTATTGTTTCGTATCTGCATGGGAATACAAAGGGGGAATGCAGGAAGAAGTACTGGTTCGGGAACCACTGTATTTTGAAAACGTAGAATTAACCGTAAGGAGTTATAAATAATATACCGGCTATGAACATCTATTTAAAAATATGGCGACAAACTGATGCGGGTAGTCCGGGGAAATTAGTCGATTATGAATTGGACAATGTGATTCCACACATGTCCTTTCTGGAGATGATGGATACGCTGAATGAGCAATTGATCTTAAATGGGGATCGCCCTGTGGAGTTCGACCATGATTGCAGGGAAGGGATTTGTGGCCAATGTGGCATGATGATCAATGGCCGTGTACACGGCCCTGTTGCACATTTAACCACTTGTCAGCTACACATGCGGGAGTTTAAAGAAGGGGATACGATTTATATCGAACCTTTTAGAGCTGCGGCATTTCCAGTGAAAAGAGATTTGAGGGTGGATCGTTCTGCTTTCGACAGGATCATCCAGTCGGGTGGTTTTGTATCTGTAAATACAGGACAGGCTCCGGAAGCCAATGGAATTCCAATCACCCATGAACAAGCGGAATCTGCATTCGATAGCGCAGCATGTATTGGATGTGGCGCCTGTGTGGCCACTTGTAAAAATTCCAGTGCCGCATTATTTACCTCCGCTAAAATCTCGCATTTGTCGAAACTGCCACAAGGAAAGATGGAATCGAATAAGCGTGTACTATCGATGGTGGCGCAAATGGATTTTGAAGATTTTGGTCATTGTACCAATACAGAAGCTTGTGAAGTGGAATGCCCACAAAGCATTTCCGTCCTGAATATCGCCAGAATGAACTGGGAATATACCCTGAGTAAAGTTTTAAAAAAGTAGCATGTTTAAAGAAATACATACCTATAAAAGTCGCGTCCTCCTCTGCGGTCTGATGACCTGGGGAATTGCTGCAAGCGCACAGAATACCTCTCTGGAGGATTGTTTTAATCTCGCGCAGCAAAATAACCTGAGCCTGAGACAGGCGAAATCCACATTGGCTTCCTCAGAATCCAACCTCAGAGCGGAAAGCAAAAGTTATTTGCCAAAAGTAGATCTTTTGTCGAGTTATACTTACCTGAGCAGCCCTTTATCCATTAACCTCCAACAGGCGAGAGATGGCGTAGTGAACGGATCTTCTCAGCAAAGTGTCAATACCGCAAATGAAGTATTCAAAGAAATTACCGGAAATCCATTGCCACAGTCGGTACAGGACCGGATTTATAACACATCGAAAAACGTAATTGGTGCCATTTACCCGGATTACAATCCTAGTTTGAGTAAACAATCTTATTTCTTAGCGGGCGTTGGCTTCCGGCAACCGATTTTTTTGGGTTATAAACTTGATGCAGCGGGGAATCTGGCAGAATCGTTAGTGAAATCAGCAGACATCAATGTAGATCTGGTAGGGAAGGAAATTGAATTCCTGATTTCTTTACAATACCTCCGGATTTTATACCTGAATACTTTACTGCGTGAACAGCAAACTATGGTAGATGCGCTGACTAAGAACAAGGCTTATGCGCAGGAATTGGTGAAAAACCAAATCCTTGCTCCTTATCAAAAAAGCTGGACAAATGTAGTTTTGATCCAGGCAGAAAGCCAGTTTAACAACATCAAATTAGAACAGCAAAATGCGAAAGTAGAGCTGAATAAACTTTTGGGTATCCCTTTGGATTCCAATATCGTAATTGCGGATACTTTAAAATACCAGCATATAACGCCTGCTCCTCCAAAAGAAGATTTCTGGGTTACAAACCCTATTTACAGATTAGCAGGGAGCAAAATCAATTATGCAAAAACAGCAGAGAAAATCAGTAAGTCTTTTTCTTTGCCAAATATTTTTGCCATTGGTAATTATAACCTGTACCAGAAAGACCTGCCCGTAACGATACCGGATTGGTTTATTGGGGTAGAAATGCAATGGAGTTTATTTAATGGACAAACGCGTAAACGTACCCAGGCTGCCAGAAAACTGGTAGAAGAAGCTAAGCTTGGAGAGCAAAGTGCCGGATTAGCGTTACAGGTGCAATCTACGGTGGCCAGAAATAAAATGAAGTCGCTCCAAAACGATGTGAACACTTTAGATAATGCCCGGAAAGAGGCCCATACCACCAGTATGCTTATTGGCGAAAGGATGAAAAATCAGCTCTCTTCTCCAAAAGATGTAAATGATGCGCTGTTGGTAGAAACAGAGATAGATAAAGGTTATCATACCGCCGTTTTTGGCTATTATCTGGCTGTTGCTGCTTATTTTAATAGCATAGGAACGCCTAAAGAACTGGCTCAATACCTAAAATAAATTTATTATAAACCAAAATACTCAAGATATAAAACACCTATACATGAAAGATATCATCAAAAATTACTGGGCCTTACTGATCCCTATTATAGTGGTCATCGCTGCTTTGTTCTTTTTCCTGGCAGGGAATAAAAAAGAAGACAATAACTTCATTGGTATGGTAGACGCTTCCAGCGTAGATGTGGCAGCAGAATTTCCGGGCCGATTGGATTCCTTACTGGTTGAGCTCGGCGATACGGTAAAAGAGGGGCAGATTGTAGCCATTCTTCGATCCAATGAGATTGATGCGATAAAAGCGCAGGCTTTAGCAGCAATTGATGCTGCGAAAGGGCAGCAGGAGTTATTGCTGAAAGGCGCAAGACCAGAATTGATAGATGCGACTTCCAAACTTTATCAAATTAGTGAGGATCAATATAAATTGTTCAGTGCTACCAACGACAGGATGCAGCGTCTATATAACGCAGATGTGATTTCAGGGCAGGAAAGGGATGTGTTTTACTTCCGTTATGAAGCGGCTAAGAAAGAGATGGAAATGGCGAAACTGAACCTGAAAATGTTAAAAGATGGTACGCGTCCGGAGATTATAAAAACGGCGAATGCAATTGTAAAACAAGCAGAGCAGGCTTACGAGCTCACCAAATCATTAGGCGATAATACCAGGGTTCATGCACCGGCAGATGGCGTGATTTCCAGTCTGGTGACACATCAGGGGGAGATTGTTTCCATAGGTTATCCAATGATGACGATTGAAAAGAAAAATTCCAAGTTATTAAGGTTCAATGTTCGTCAGGATGACTCCAATCTTTTAAAAGTAGGTTCTATAGCATCAGTAAAAGTTCCTGGATGTGACCCTGAAACTTTTCAAGTAAAAGTGACTTCCATTGCACCAACTTTAGAGTTTGCCAACTGGGTGCCTACAAAAGATAAAGGACAATTTGAATTGAGGACGTTTACAATAGAGCTGAAACCAGAAAACCCTGCAGGAATTAAAGGCTTGCGTGCTGGTATGACGGCTTCTTTAATTTTGCCATAATGCGTTCGACTTGTCAGATCATCATTCGGGAATGGAACAGGATTCTCCATCTAAAGGTATTTTACCTCGTGATGTTGGTGGTTCCTGCGCTGTTATTTTCCTTTTACGCGTATATCTACCAGGAGAAAGAAGCGAAACATCTCCCTTTTGCTATTTGGGATGACGATCAAAGTCCGGTAAGCCGGCAGCTGATTTTTTTGCTGGAGCAGCGGGATGCTTTACACATTACCAAAAGGTTGTTTAGTGAAGCTGAAGTACAGCAGGCAATCCAGAAGGGAGAGATCATGGGCGCAGTACATTTCCCTCACCACATGCAGAATGATATTTATAGCCGACATCCTACAACGGTGACTTTATATACCAATGCAGCGGCATTAGTCCCCGCAAAAATGGTGTATAAGGCTGCGGCACAGGTCATCATTACCGGAAGTACTGGAATTGTGCTGAAGAAGCTGGTCAAGACCGGAATGGAACCCGACCGGGCCATGGCCCTGGCCAACCCGATCAAACTAGATACTTATCAGCTGTACAATGCGACCTACAATTATCAGGAATACCTGGTTCCTGGACTCATTACCGTAGGGATGCAAATGATTTTGATCATCAGCAGTATGCTGGCACTCAATTATGAATACAAGACCAATACGATGTCGCAATTATACGAATTGGCAAAGGGATCGGCATTTCGCGTAATTGCCGGTAAAACGATTGCCCATCTGGTGATCAGTTGGTTTAATTTTGTCATCATTGCCTTTATCCTTTTTCCTTTCTTTGATATTGGGGTACCAGCGGCAACAGGTAAGTTTTTTGCACTGTATACTTTGCTTTCTGTAGCCTGTATCGGGATAGGAATGTTTATCTCGGCTTTATTTAAAGATGTAATGCTTTCCGGTGATGTGGCCTTGTTTTATACTTCACCAGCATTTGTTTTCAGCGGTTTTACTTTTCCCAGGTGGGCAATGCCCTGGTACGATCAGTACTATGCAACGATTATGCCTTATACGCCTTTTCTGGATACTTTTTTCAAAATTTACTATATGAATCTGCCATTCTATTATGCCCAGGCCGATTTATATAAACTATTGTTGTTTCCAGCGGTGATGTTCCCAACTGCCCTAATTCTTTTCCAACGTCAATTTAATCAAAGTAAAAATGAAGCAGCAGCCGAACCCGTCCTTAATTAATCTTTTACTGAGAGAGGCTGCATCGGTGGTAAAGGACCATAGTTTGCTCCTTACTTTACTGATCGCGCCCTTGTTGTATGCTTTTTTCTATGGGAGTATCTATATCAATAAAGAAGAAGAAAATGTGAAACTGGCTATCGTAGATGATGATCAGACACGTTTATCCCGTTTGTTACAACAGAATATAGACAATTCCCCAATGGTAGAACTGATTCATTTTTCCAATCTGGAAGATGCAAAAGAACAAATGTATGAGGGGCTTTGTCAGGGGTATATGTATATCCCTAAAGGAACACAAACGAATTTGTTAAGTTTAAAACAGAGTAATGTGGTTCTGGCTGTAAATGCCGCCAGATTTTTGCCTTCCAGTGATATATTGGCGAGTGTACAGGCCATTTGTTTAACTGTGGGGGCTGGGGTTAGACTCCAGTTCTTTGAGAAGAGCGAGGGGATGACTTCTGCCATTGCCATGCAGAATGTGATGCCGGTGAGTCTGGATTACCGTCCACTGTTTAATGAACGTTCCAGTTATGGGGCTTTCTTATTGCCAGGTCTGTTGGCGCTGATTCTACAACAAACTTTGCTGATCGGTCTTTCAGAAAGTGTGGCAGCAGAAAGACAGCACGCTACCATTGCTGGCTGGTTGAGGGGAGGAGCTTCGATGGCGATTTGGGGTAAGGGATTATTTTACCTTATTCTTTTTTCCGCCTATGCATTTTTCTTTCTAAATGTAAATTACAGTCTACTCAACCTGCCCATGAGGGGCAATGGTTTCGAACTGAGTTTATTGTTGCTGTTGTTCCTGTTGACTTTAATTCCAATGGGACAGTTTATCGGTTCTTTGTTTAAATCTCAGTTGCTTTGTTTGCAGATGATGGCATTTTCAACCTACCCGATTTTCCTGATTACCGGATATTCCTGGCCATTTGAATCTTTACCCTTACCGATACAGTGGTTGTCGATGTTATTACCTACCACACCATTTATACAGATCTATACGGCAGTAGTACAGAGTGGGGCAAGTATATGGGAGAATCCTAAATTATTGTTACACCTTATTTTGTTATGCGCTTTTTACAGTAGCATTTGCTATGCAAGATTACATACTTTGAGAAAGCGGACACTGGCTTAATTTCTCCCAGACCGGATCTCTAAAAGAAAAACCCTGCTCATCGTTTGATGGCAGGGTTTTTTATGGATTTATAGGAATGCTTATCTCAAAAGATTTTTCCAGCTTACTCTGCTAGAGATCAATTCTTCCAGGTCTTTAATGTCAATCCTTTGCTGCTCCATCGAATCACGGTGACGGATTGTTACGGTATTGTCTTCTAAAGTCTGGTGATCTACTGTTAAACAGAATGGTGTACCAATCGCATCTTGTCGACGGTAACGTTTACCAATTGCATCTTTTTCTTCATATACACAGTTGAAATCAAATTTCAGGCTGTCCATGATTTCTCTTGCTTTTTCTGGTAAACCATCTTTCTTTGTTAATGGGAAGATTGCTACTTTAACCGGTGCTAAGCAAGGGTGTAAGCGTAATAAAGTTCTGCTGTCTTGTTTTTCTTCTGTACTTAAATCCTGCTCTTCGAAAGCATTGATCATGGTTAACAGGAACATGCGGTCTAAACCAATAGAAGTTTCGATCACGTAAGGAACATAATTTCCGTAAGGTTTACCTTCTTCATTTAGTTCAGCATCGAAATATTGCATTTTCTTACCAGAGAAAGTCTGGTGTTGTGTTAAATCGAAATCAGTACGGCTATGGATACCTTCTACTTCTTTAAATCCGAATGGGAATTCAAATTCGATATCAGTAGCGGCGTTCGCATAGTGTGCTAATTTAACATGGTCGTGGAAGCGGTATTTTTCCGGAGAAGTACCTAAAGCCTGGTGCCATTTCAGACGCGCTTCTTTCCAGTAGGCGAACCATTTTGCATCTTCACCCGGACGAACAAAGAATTGCATCTCCATTTGTTCGAATTCACGCATTCTCATGATGAACTGACGAGCAATTACCTCATTTCTGAATGCTTTTCCGATTTGTGCAATACCGAAAGGAATTTTCATTCTTCCGGATTTCTGTACGTTTAAGAAGTTGACAAAGATACCTTGTGCGGTTTCCGGACGTAGGTATACTTCATCGGAACCTTCTGCCATTGCACCAAACTGAGTGCTGAACATAAGGTTAAACTGGCGTACATCGGTCCAGTTTTTAGTGCCACTTACCGGACAAGCTATTTCATGCTCTTCGATCAGTAGTTTTAAGCGTGGAAGATCTTCAGCTTGTAAAGCATCATCCATATCAGCCTGCAATTTCGCAGCTTTATCAGTTTTACCGTCTTTCTCGTAACGGGCAATTTTGTCTTCTAACAACTGGTCTGCACGGTAGCGCTTTTTCGAGTCTTTGTTATCGATCATAGGATCGTTAAACCCGTCTACGTGTCCGCTGGCTTTCCATACTTTCGGGTGCATAAAAATTGCAGAATCAATTCCTACAATGTTCTCATGCATCTGAACCATGGATTTCCACCAATAAGTTTTAATGTTATTCTTTAATTCCGAGCCTAATTGTCCGTAGTCATATACCGCACTTAGTCCGTCATAAATCTCGCTACTTTGAAATACAAAACCGTATTCCTTGGCATGTGATATTACATTTTTAAATTGTTCGTCGTTAGTGTTCTTTGCCATAATGATGCAAATATAGAAGATTAACAAATATATATAGGACCTAAATTCCTACTTTTGACCATGAAACAATTTAATCTGCTTCTGGTAGGCTTGTTAATGCTTGCCATATCCTGCACAGGGCAAACGAAAAACTATATTTCTTTCAATAATAGTGAAGAATTAAGGTCATTTTTAAATAGAAAAACACCTGGATATCCACTGATTTCGGCACATAGAGGAGGGCCCATGAAAGGTTTTCCTGAAAATTGTATTGCAACATTCGAGAATGCGACAAAATATCAGCCGGTAGTGATTGAATTTGATGTGGCCTTGAGTAAAGATTCGGTATTGGTGATCATGCACGACGACCGACTGGAGAGAACTAGTAATGGTACTGGTATGATCGGTAGCTATACTTATGCAGAATTGCAGAAGCTCCAGTTAAAAGATGATTTCGGAACTCTAACTCCATATAAAATCCCGACTTTGAATGAGGTGCTGACCTGGGGAAAGGGAAAAGTACTATTTACAATAGATATTAAAAAGGGCGTACCTTTTGCTAAAATCATTGAGGAAGTACGTAAAACGAAATCAGAATCCAATTCGATTGTGATTACTTATAATGACAATCAGGCTGTAGAGCTGCATCGTCTGGCGCCTGACCTGATGATTTCTGCTTCTGTTAAGTATGATACGGATTTAAAGAGACTAAATGGAAAAGGAGTACCTAACAACAGGATTGTCGCTTTTGTGGGCACCTCAGTTCCAGAACAAAAAGTGTTTGATGGCTTACATGAAAATGGGATTACCTGTATCATGGGCACAATGGGTAACTTAGACAAACGTTCTTTGGCCAGACCAAATGGTAAATATTATTACCAGTACCTGGAAGCTGGTGCAGATATGATTTCGACTGATAATTTAGAATTGGCTGGAAAAGAGTTCAATCAATATAGAAAAGATAAAAAGATTCGTTCTTCAAACGTTAAAAAGGTAAAGTAAATTGAGCATCCTGGTAAATTCACTCAGCAAACATTTCGACCAGCAAAAGGCGGTTGATGGGATTAGCTTTGAAGCTAAGCCCGGTAAGATCTTGGGTTTTCTTGGTCCAAATGGTGCCGGGAAGTCAACCACCATGCGAATGTTGACGGGTTATTTGAAGCCAAGTTCGGGGACTGCGAGCTTGTGTGGTTATGATGTGCAGACACAAGCTATTGAGTTGAAAAAGATCATGGGCTATCTTCCCGAAAATACGCCATTGTATACAGATATGTATGTGCAGGAGTTTTTATTGTTTGTGGCCAATACTTATCAATTGAAAGATGCAAAACAGAAAGTAAAGGAAACTATTCAAAAGGTAGGCCTGAGCGCTGAGCAGCATAAGAAGATTGCGATGCTTTCTAAAGGATATAAACAAAGGGTAGGATTGGCTCAGGCAATCATTCATGATCCACAGGTATTGATTCTTGATGAACCGACATCAGGATTGGATCCGAATCAGTTGGTAGAGATCAGGGAACTGATCAAAGCGCTGGGGAAAAACAAAACAGTGATCATCTCCACGCATATTATGCAGGAAGTGGAGGCACTTTGTGATGAGGTGATTATCATTGATAAAGGCCGTATCGCAGCTAATTCCCCGATAATTGAACTTAAAAAAGAACACCAACTGACTTCTTTAGAGGATATTTTTAGAAAATTGACATCCTGATTTAATTTTTTTTAAGTGTTTATGTGCATTGGCCAAGTTTTTGTATTTCTCTGGTGATTTTATATCACAAATAAGAATTAAACTTAAACACATGAAAAAATTATTTTTACTAACAGCGATCGCAGGTATTTTCGCTTTCTCAAATGTCAATGCTCAAACAAAAGATCCAGCTATGAATGGCCCTAAATTTGGCGTAGGTGCAGAGTTTGCATTTCCAATGGGAAATTTTGGTGATGCCTGGAACTTTGGCTATGGCGGATCACTGAATTATCAACATCCTGTTGCTCCGAATTTAAACTTAACTGCTAGTGCAGGATACCTTAACTTTCAGTCAAAGGAAATTCCTTTTGTTGGTAAAGTGAATACCGGATATATTCCTGTTAAAGTTGGAGCCAGGTATTTCCTTGCTGAGAACTTTTATGTAAATGGTGAAGTGGGTGCTTCATTTGGAACAGGTGATTTTAATGATGGAACAGCTTTCGTATATTCTCCAGGTGTAGGGGTTGAATTCCCTGTGTCGGATAAAGCTTCTATTGATTTAGGTGGTCGTTATGAAGGCTGGTCTAATCATGGTACAGCTTCTTTTATTGGTTTACGTGCGGCATTTAATTTCGGTTTATAAGCCCATTTCATTTAATTTCTGTGCGATATCAGCACATGCTCAAAGCCTTCCTGTTTTACAGGAGGGCTTTGCTTTTTTTAATCCATCATTATCGGGTTGATAGTCAAATCAACTGATCTTAAAGCCCTCGAAAGGAGCTGGAATTAAAACAAGAAAATCAACTTTACATTTCTTGCATTATTGCGTTTATTTTGGGGCTAAAAAACCTCAGAAATTGCTTCATTTTTGCCTGGTTTTTCCGGCTAATTGGGAATGATTTTTATCAGGATTATGTATGACTTGATTGGTTTTAGGAAGAATTTGAGTTTTTGCAATCATTTTTAGCAGCCAAAACAGCCTGTTTTTGAGAAATTTTGAGCCTAAAAAGGCTACTTTTTGAAGTAAATGAAAAATATTTTTACTTTTTTTCCGACTGATTTCTGATGTGTACTTATAACACTAACTAGTTAAAAATGAGCTCAATTGGCTTTACAACTTATCTTTGTCAATTTAAAGTAAAAAGATAATATTCTCCTCAACATATTTGTTACAAAGCCGATGTTTTCCAATAAGGTTATTTATTAAACTAATTTGATTTTTTTTTAGGGCTGTCTGGAAGTCCGTTTTAGGGCTTTTATGAAAGGGAATGTAAGTGCTTAACTTATCTATTTTATTTACAATGCCTTTTGACTTTTTAAAATAATTCAAAAGTATTGTATTCTTAAATTAAGATTATATATGTTTATGTAAAACAAACGCTACATATGTCCGCCACAATAAAAAAGAGCGCTCAATTACGAAAAGAAATTCTTAGGAATTTATACGCTGGTTCCTCTCTTTCTCTAAATGAACTTAGCAAGCTGACCCAGAAAAGTCTTCCTAATGTAACTACAGTCGTCAATGAATTAATTGTTGAAGAATTTATCATCAGTGAAGGACTTGCGCCCTCAAGTGGAGGAAGAAGACCTTCCATGTTTCTCCTGAATCCTAAAAAGGAACGTTTTATTGTTTCTGTTGCCGTGGATCAAATGGTGACCAGGATGCTGATCTATAATTTAACCCATAGTATTCAACTTCCATTGCAAGTGATTGAAATTGATACTTATACAGATGTAGATGCATTAGAGAAATTAGTCAATTTTATCAAGGCAAATATTGAGAAATCAGGACTTCATCCGGATCATCTGCTGGGCGTAGGTATCGGGATGCCGGGATTCGTAAATATTGAAAAGGGGATTAACTACACGTTATTTCCAACTGCTGATGGGGAAAGTCTAAAAGACTACCTGACTAGACAATTAAACCTTCCAGTGTTCATCGACAATGATTCCAGTTTAATTGCCATGGCAGAATTAAAATTTGGTAAGGCCAAGGGAAAGCAGGATGTTATGGTGATCAATGTGGGTTGGGGAACTGGCCTTGGGATGATCATAGATGGAAAAATATTTAGAGGACATAGTGGCTTCGCAGGTGAATTTAGTCATATTCCCCTGTCGGGTAACCACCAATTGTGCTCCTGTGGTAAACGTGGTTGCCTTGAAGTAGAAACTTCTTTACTGGTGATGGCAAGAAAAGCTAAAGCCCAGGTAGAAGCAGGTGTTGAGTCCAGTATGAAACGCTTGTTTTTAGACCAGACGAAACATGCAGGGGATCATTTCTTAACCGCAGCAAATTCCGGTGACCCCCTGGCGATTTCCATCCTGTCTGATGCTTCATTTCATCTTGGGAAAGGAGTAGCCACTTTGATCCATATCATGAATCCTGAAAAAATTGTATTGAGTGGAAGGGCAGCTGTTGCCGGTAAAATGTTCATGCCTTCCATTCAACAAGCCATTAATGAATTTTGTATCCCAAGAATTGCAGAGTCTACCCAAATAGAAGTTTCTGAAATCGCCAATGATGCAGAACTGGTTGGTGCTGCCAATATGGTGATTGAACGAACGGAGTTTTTGTAACCGAAAAACTTAAAAGAGAACCATCCTTTAGCCAATTAATATAAACCAAAACTAAAAAACAAACTATGACTAAACAACTACTAAAAATGACGTGGCTCAGCTTTGCTGCGTTATTCTGGAGCATCGGAGTCTTTGCCCAGAATGGTCGTACTGTAAGCGGTACGGTAAAAGATGAGACAGGCAATCCCCTGCCTGCAGTAAGTGTACGGGTGAAAGAATCGAAAAAATCAACCAGTACAAATTCTGATGGGAAATTTTCAATTGAGGCGGTTGCTGGGAATACTTTAGAGTTCAGGTACCTTGGCTATGCGACTAAAGAAGCGGTTGTAGGTGCTGACCGGGTGGTAAATGTAAGTTTAGTCCCTAGTAACAGTGATTTGAAAGAAGTAACAGTAGAAGGGGCACTCGGGGTAAAAAAGATAGACCGAAACCTGGGATATTCTGTAACCAAAATTAAGGGGGAAGACATTACTAGGACCAATACAGTCAACCCGATTACGGGTTTACAAGGTAAAGTAGCCGGAGTGAACATCAATGTGGTGGGAACTGCAGGTGTGCAAACCTCACCTTACATTCAAATCAGGGGTGCCAAGGTTTTAGGTAGCAGCGATAGGCAGGCAAATAACCAGCCGATCTTTGTTATTGATGGTCAGGTGCTCAATAATAACATTGTAGGTGGGGATGCTGCGGATGGTGGTTCTCAGCTTAAAAACCTGAACCCTGATGATTATGAGTCGATTACGATTCTTAAAGGTGCGGCAGCCACTACATTGTACGGTTCAAGAGGATTGAATGGTGCAGTAGTGATCAACACAAAACGAGGAAAAAGTGGCCCGGGTTTAGGAATTGAGGTGAATAGTACTTACCAAACTACTGAGGTATACAAAAATTTCATGGATCTTCAGAATGATTACGGTATGGGAAGTTACATCACCAGAGAAGGTAACTTCAGACCAGATGGTACGCAGAGTTTAACCACAGGAAGCTGGGGACCAAAATTCGATGGAAGATTAACTCCTGCAATTTACAATCCATCCAAATTGGTTCCCTATGTTGCGCAACCAGATAACTGGAAAACTTTTTATCGCAATGGAAATTACATCAATAATAACGTAGCATTAGGTGGAAGTACCGACAAGTTTAATTACCGTGTTTCTTATTCTAATACCAGTAACAAAGGTATTTTGCCAAATAACGGATTGAAAAGAGATGCAATTGATGTCAAAGTTGGTGGCGAAATTAATAAGATCTTTTCTACTGATATGGGTATAAGTTATGCAAATACCAGAACCAGTAACTATTTTAACCAAAGTAGATATTCTACCTATGGTGATAATGCATTGGCTTTTAGTACCTATTATTTGCCAAGGAACCTGGATCTCGCAGATTGGTATGCCGGATATAGAAACCCTGCAAATAATGAAATTTATACTTATAGCTATCCGGGTGGAAACTTTAATGCGGTAACCAATACATTTTCAAGAATTGACAAAAAGAACTATACCAATCATGAGAACTCTTTATTGGGATACCTTCAGTTGAAAGCTCAGGTAAATCCCTGGTTAGATTTGAGTGCAAGAGGTAATTTTAACTACCAGAAGAACTTTGCAGAATCCAAGGATTATGGTAATGATAAAGATAATAAAGGCGGCTACTATGGTGTTGGGGGTGGATACTCCACTGACTACACTTTATTATTCATGGCTCATGCCAATAAAAACATCAATGACGACCTGAATATAGATTTTAGGTTGATCAATGAGATTTATGGAGATAAACTTGGAGAAACCTATAGTGCAAATACCAATGGAGGTTTAGCAGTGCCTAATTTCTTCTTCCTGGATAATTCGGTTAAACCTGTTCAGGGTGATGCAGTAAACCTGACTACCAGAAAGTATTCATTGTTAAGACCTTCCAGAAAAACGATTGGTCTGGCGGGTGTGGTGAATTTCGCTTATAAGAAATACCTGAACTTAGAGTTGTCAGGACGTAACGACTGGATTTCTACACTTACTTATCCAACAATTGTTCCTGGAAAGAACAACAATTCTGTATTCTATCCTTCTGCAAACCTTTCCTACATTTTCTCGGATCACTTTAAAGATGATATGCCATCCTGGTTGTCGTTCGGAAAAATCAGAGCTTCCGTTGCCTATGTAGGAAGTGCGGGGATTGCAAGACCATACGATACTGGTGCGGGCTACTCTCCATCGGTTATTATTGACCAAAATGGACAAACCGTGCCTGCTGCGACTCAAATTAATGGGGATGTTAAACCAAATTATGATTTGAAACCTCAGAGACAAAGAGAAATTGAATTTGGTACTACCTTATCCTTCCTGAAAAACAGAATTGATGTAGATTTTGCCTGGTATAAAGGTAATACTTATGATCAGCTGCTGAAATTGAACGGTGTACCGGAAACGGGTTATAAACAAACTTTTTTTAATGCTGGAAATATTCAGAATAAAGGATTTGAGGCTTCGATTATGGGTTCTCCAATCAGAACTAAAGACTGGGGCTTAGATTTATCCCTTAACCTGGCACACAACAAAAGTAAGATCATCAAATTTGGTGGAGGAATTACAGCCTGGAACATCACAGGAGACTATGAAGGTGGACAAGTTTGGGCTTATGAAGGCGGCGATTTTGGAATTTTGGAAATGCGTGCCAATACCACTGTGAAAATTGATCCTGCTACTGGCTTCCCATTAATTGTAAATGCGCCTAGACTGTCGAATCCAAATGCAGATGTAAAATATAATGTTGCCAATTACAACCTGGTGGATAACTCAGATTCTGATTTGCCAAACGGCAGATTAGCGGTGGGTAGAGTAGAGCCTAGCCTAACTGGTGGTTTCTCTGTAAATATGAGGTATAAAAACTTTAGCTTATTTACACAAATGGATGCCCGTTTTGGCGGTTATGTTTATTCAGAGACTTATGCCTATTCCATGGGAAATGGTATACCATTGGCTTCTTTGAAGTTTCGTGACCAGGCTCATGGCGGTGTAGCCCGTATAGATTCTTATACCGGACAAACTGTTTTTGATGGTGCTATTCCTGATGCTGTTTTCGCTGCGGGAGAAATGAGTTTAATTGATCCAACTAAATCGATTGCTGGAATGACCTTTAAAGCAGCTTACGACCAGGGGTTAGTGGAACCTTGGAAGGCCTCAGTTTATTATACTTATACCAAAGGATGGCAGAACGCATTGAATACCTCCGGTGCAATTTCTAAAATGTCCTGGTTGATGTTGCGCGAAGTAACTTTAGGGTACCAGATTCCTTACCAGATTCTGGATAAGGTAAAAATCAAAGGAGCACGTATCAGCTTTACAGCTAGAAATCTGGGTTATTTATATAACAGTTTAACTGGTGGTCAGAACCCTGAATCTCTACAAAGTAATGATCCATTTAACCCTTGGATTACCGGTGGTGTTCCTTTTTCAAGGAATTATGCTGTTTCCTTAAACGTTAAGTTCTAAATTCTAAAAACTAAAGAAATGAAAAAGAAATTATATATACTGGGACTGATTGTCATGGCTGCATTTGGGCAGTCCTGTAAGAAAGAGATGATTGAGCTCAATACAAGGCCTGATGCCCTTCCAGATGTTGATCCAAGGTATTTGTTCTCTACGGCGATTAACGATATCAATTATAATGAGCGCTTTAAGGTGCAGAATAGATATACCATTATGACCTATATGCAGTATATTGTTCAGGATGGTGCCAGCGCTGATCTCTCCGCCAACTATTGGGCGCCAGCTGCTATAAAAGGAGGGAATCCAGGCTTAAGTCAATATTATAATGATTATTACCAAAAGGTAGGAGTAGGACTCAGCAGAATCATTGCCAAGATTGATCAGATGCCTGATGCTCAAAAGGCGACTTATACAAATTTAAAGGCCATCAGTCAGATCGTTGATGTTTACCAGGCCTGGAGATCTGTTGATGTGTTTGGGGCAATGCCATACGCACAGGCATTTCAGGATGTTACTTATCCGTTACCTGCATATGATTATGATTACGACCTGTATAAAACATTCGATACAAAATTAAAAGAAGCAGCAAATACCATTAAAAACTTACCTGCTGGTCAGATGGAGCTTACTGCTAACGATTTCTTTTACAAAGGCGCGATGACCAATTGGTTGAAATTTGCGAATACCCTGCGTATCAAAATCGCACAGCGTTATGAGAAAAGAGACCCGGCCAATCTGGATGCAATTCTTACAGATGTTCAAACTAATTTTGGCGGACAGTTGATTGCTACTTATGACGAGTCTTTTGGGATTAATAATTCCAGAGACTGGAACAACAATGTGGATGACATCAATTCCATTAAAACGAGTTTTAATGCAGCTTACCCTTTTGTAGAATACCTTAAATCTGCCAGGGATCCTAGACTGGCAGTGATGGTACGTCAGAATCAACTGGGTACGAATAATCCGGCGTACAGCAGTTTATTAACTACTGCCACTCCAGCTACCCTTGCGCTGCTCGCCACTCCTGAGTATCAACAACGCTATTATGGCAAGCATACATTTCCTGCTTCTCAGGATGCTTCCTATGGGCCAACAGGAGCTGGTCGTTTTCAGACTTTTTCCACAACTGCTGCATCGGTTAATTTAACCTATCAGTCGCTGATTCAAGGACGTTATTTTGTGAAAAATGGTGGTTTTAAGGAGGGAATTCCAGATCCATTGTTGAATACCAATGAAGAGGTAGTTGCTGGTGGTTCTTTAAAATACAAATCTTTGTTCCTGAGCTATGCAGAAACCTGTTTTATGATGGCTGAAATTGCGGCTAAAAAAAGTGCTAGTGTAATGGGTAAAGATGCAGCGACCTGGTACAATGAAGGTGTAACTGCTTCTTTTGATCAATACAAAAAAGTTGGAATCGATATCAAAGTACCTTTTGCCTCAACATTGGCTATGGGTGATTATTTAACCCGTTTCCCTTACAACGGATTGGTGAGCATTTATTCTCAATCCTGGGTGCATTTTCTGGCGCAACCTGAAGAGGCATGGGCAATGTGGAAAAGAACTGGATATCCTCAGGCTGTAGATTACAGAGCCGGACAACCAACTACGCCTGGAAATATTGGTGATGGTACTGGTGTTGCCTATCTGGAAAACCTATGGAATGGTAGTGCCAACCTGATCAGACCAAGAAGAGGTGTATTACCAGGAGCTGATTTAAACAGAGCGAATCAATTGAAAGCAGCGAATGATATGAAAGCCAAAGATCCGGCTTATGGTGTCGATATTAACGAAACCAAAGGCAGAATCTGGTGGGATAAACAATAATAAATATAGGTGGATAGTTAGTGTTTTGGGTGTCCGATTTTATTGGGCACCCTTTTTTGTCTTTTAAATTTTCTAACTTCGGCATCGTTAATCCAAATGAATGTACGCGGTATTTAAAAGAGAGTTATTTAGTTTATTGAACTCATTGATGGCTTATATTACCATCGGTGTTTTTTTGTTGGCTTCCGGCTTATTGTTGTGGTTTTTCCCGGATACTTCGATCCTGGAATACGGATATGCGGAGTTGACTGGCTTCTTTGGACTGGCTCCTTTTTTATTTCTTTTTTTGATTCCCGCCATCACCATGAGGTCTTTTGCGGAGGAGAGAAGGGAAGGGACTTACATCTTACTGGCTACACGTCCACTAAGCGATTGGCAGATTATTGCAGCCAAATACCTGGCTTGTTTGGTATTGGTGGTCTTCGCTTTACTCCCTACCTTGATCTATTCGTATACGATTGCTGAACTGGCTTTGCCAAAAGGAAACATCGATACCGGAGCAATTATCGGATCATACATTGGTTTATTATTATTAGGTGCAGCTTTTGTCTCCATTGGTATTTTTGCTTCGTCGTTGACTAAAAATCAGGTGGTTGCATTTGCATTGTCAGTGTTTCTTTGTTTTTTCGCTTATAGCGGATTTGAAGCCATGAGCCAGATTTTTAGCTTTCGTGCCATTGAAAATATGTTACTCAATTTAAGTGTCAACGAACATTATCAATCGATGAGCAGGGGGGTGTTAGATACCAGAGATCTGGTTTATTTTCTCAGTTTTATGGCTGTTTTTTTAGGCCTGACCAAACTCGTGATCGGAGGTAGGAAATGGTAATTAAAAAAGGTAAAACCCTTCGCGTTTTAATATTCCTGGTTGCCCTGGTTTTGGTCAACGTGCTGGCACAATATGTCTACACCCGCATCGACTTTACCAAAGAAAAGCGATATACTTTAACGCCTAAATCTAAGGAAATCTTAAAACAAATTAAACAGCCGATCACCATTACGGTGTTTTTAGATGGGGATTTACCAGCTCCTTTTAAAAGACTGAGAAATGCGACAAAAGATTTGTTGGCGGATTACAAGGCTGTTGCCGGACAGGAAATCAAAGTGATTTTTAAAGATCCGCTTTCCGGACTTTCTATCGCTGACCAGGATACCGTGATGAATCATTTGTATAGTGCGGGAATTGAACCCACTACGGTAAATATTAAAAATGATGCGGGTTTTGCGCAGAAAATTGTCTTTCCAATGGCCATGTTGGAGCATCCTGACCGGCAATTACCAGTAAAATTATTACAAAATTTAGGCGCTACCGGTGGTTATGAAGAGAACATCAACAATTCCATTCAAAACCTGGAGTATTTGTTTACTTCTGCCATTCAGAAGCTGCTTTCAGCAGCGCATCCAAGAATTGGTTTTACGGAAGGTAATGGTGAATTATCAGATCTCCAGTTGAATGATGCCATTACCAGTTTATCTGATAGTTATGAAGTGGGTAGGGTAAACCTGAATACAATCGATGCTTCAGGACTGGACAAATTGAAAACATTGGTGATTGCCAAACCTCAGCTGGAATTCACAGAAGCTGAGAAGTTTAAAATCAATTACTTCGTGATGAAGGGAGGTCGTGTAGTCTGGGCTATTGATCAGGTGAGTGCCGATCTGGATAGTCTGAAAGGCTCAGGAGAACAACTAGCCTTCAATAAAAAACTGAACCTGGATGACATGCTGTTTATGTATGGTGCCAGAGTGAATTATAACCTGATTGCGGATGCCAATTGTGCCGAAATACCATTGAGTATGGGCAGCAATGGGCAGATAGAAATGGCTCCATGGGTTTATTATCCACTGATGCAACCAGACACCTCCCACAACCTGGTGAAGAACATTGATGTGCTGAAAGGGGAGTTTGTGAGTACAGTAGACACCATCGCTGTAAAAGGACTAAAGAAAACGGTGATCCTTCATTCTTCTCCGTTCAATAAGATTTTTAACACTCCAAAGTTATTGTCGCTGCAAATGGTGGCCGAGCAACCAGATCCCCGTGATTATGCGAGCAAAGCGCAGGCATTAGGGGTATTGATCGAAGGGACTTTTCCTTCGGTGTTTTTGAACCGTTCGATACCTGCCGGAATTACCGGGAACTATTCGCTTCCTGTACTGAGCAAACCGACCAGGATGGTGGTAATTGGAGATGGAGATGTCTTCAAAAATCAAATCAGTAGCAAGGACGGTTCTGCATTTCCATTGGGCTTCGACAGATACACGCAAAAAAATTACGGAAATAAAGCTTTGCTCTTAAATATCGCAGATTACCTGACCAATGACGATCATTTAATCGATTTGAGAAATAAAGAGGTTAAGGTCAGGCTGTTGGATAAAGCAAAACTCCGCACAGAAAAACTACAATGGCAATTGATCAATATGGTATTGCCCTTATTATTGTTAATATCGTTCGCGATTTTTCAACATTATTACCGCAAGCATAAGTATGCAAGGTAATTTTTATATTTTTGAGAACTGACAAGATCATACTATGAGATTTATTGTATCCACATCAACGTTATTAAAACATTTGCAAACAGTAAATGGTGCCTCAAGCAGCAGTACTGTTTTGCCGATATTGGAGAATTTCCTTTTTGAAATTAAAGATGGAAGTTTAACCATCTCTGCTACTGATTTACAAACCAGCATGACCACCTCTTTACCGGTTGAGTCAAAGGAAGGCGGAAAAGTAGCTGTGCCAGCAAAAATACTTTTAGACACCTTAAAAACATTACCAGATCAGCCGATCTCTTTCAATATTGACGACAACACTTTCTCTATTGAAATCAGCGCAGGTGATGGTAAATATAAACTAAGCGGAGAAAATGGGGATGATTTCCCGAAAATTCCGGTAGTAGAAAATGCTTCATCGGTAAATCTTCCTGCCTCTGTATTGACTGAAGCGATTACCAAAACCATTTTTGCAGTAAGCAGTGATGAGTTGCGTCCGGCAATGACAGGGGTATATTGCCAGTTATCTGAGCAACATATCACTTTTGTGGCTACTGATGCGCATAAATTGGTAAGATACAGAAGAATGGACAGCAAAGGCGATAAAGCTTCTTCGTTCATCCTTCCTAAAAAAGCATTGACATTATTAAAAGCAGCACTTCCTTCTACTGACGTGAATGTTTCTGTGGATTATAATGCGACCAGCGCTTTCTTTAAATTTGAAAACATCAACCTGGTTTGTCGCCTGATTGATGAGCGTTACCCGGATTATGAAGCGGTAATTCCTGCAAATAACCCTAATAAACTGATCATTGATCGCGCTTTGTTTTTAAACACTTTACGTAGGGTGGTGATTTTTGCCAATAAAACTACACACCAGGTACGTTTAAAAATCAATGGCAGTGAATTAAATATCTCTTCTGAGGATTTAGATTTTGCCAATGAAGCGCATGAGCGTTTGAGCTGCCAGTATGAAGGTGAAGATTTGGAAATTGGTTTCAACGCTCGCTTCCTGATCGAGATGTTGAGCAACCTGAGTGGTGAAGAAGTGACTTTAGAACTTTCTACACCTAACCGTGCAGGATTACTGATTCCACATACAAATGACGAGAATGAAGATGTATTGATGTTGGTGATGCCAGTAATGCTGAACAACTACAACTAGAATTATCTTAAACTATAATATGAGGCCTGGTATTTTTATCAGGCCTTCTTTTTGCCTAATCCCCAAATGAACCACGGAATTTATTCTGTCACAGCTAACTAATTATTGACGACTAAAATTTAAAATAGCAGGTTTATTAACAGGTTATTCTTAGTTTTGGAGCTTAAACTATACGATTTGGAACTTTTATCACAACTAGTAGATTTTATATTGCATACCGATAAAGCTTTAGTGCAGTTGGTAAGCGATTATAAAACATGGACTTACCTTATTTTATTCTTGATTATTTTCGCGGAAACCGGATTTGTAGTAACGCCATTTTTACCTGGCGACTCGATGCTGTTTGCTGTAGGTGCATTGATCGCTAAAGGCGGAACCGGCCTGGACATTTGGATCATGTTCCTCCTGCTCACCATTGCTGCGATTGCTGGTAACAGCCTGAATTACCGCTTAGGTAGTTATTTTGGTATTAAGGTGTTTAAGGAAGGAAATAAGATTCTTAAACTGGAGTACTATACTAAGTCTCATGAGTTTTTTGAAAAACATGGGGGTAAAGCGATTATTTTTAGCCGCTTCCTGCCGATTTTCAGAACGATTGCACCTTTCGTTGCTGGTGTAGCAAAAATGCCTTTCGGCAGATTTACCTATTACAACGTTGTGGGTGGTATTGGCTGGATTTTCAGTTTGTTGTTTGCTGGTTTCTTATTGGGACAAATTCCAATCATCAGAGACAACTTTTCAATTGTTATCATTACGATTGCGGTGGTGACTTTTGGTCCGGTGATTTATGCAGCGATTAAAAGCAGAATCAAACCTAAAGATATTTTAAAGGACTAATTTGGTTCTCTACCAATGATACGCCCTTTTTCATTGGGCAATGGCGCAGCTTCAATTTCCTTATCGGGATTTGAAGCTGCGTTTTTTTTAGGCATATTTTTTAAATCTGGTTGCCCGGCATCGATCCAGGCGGTGTACCAAAAACTTCCGGTAGCATGTATGGCTGCCCGCATTTGTCGCTCTACCATATGGTTCATTTCTTGATGATAAGCCCTTGAATAATGTAAGGAATATTGTCGGAGCAACGATTGTTGCCGCTTGGAAAAACTGTATTTCTTTCGGGCCGAGGTGCTTAAACTTACTTTTAATTCCATAGCTAGTACACTGTCCAGTAAATGGTGACTATGACTGACGATTTTCCAGGCTGTTTTTAATGGGTCGTTGATATAGATTGCTTTTCCAACCTGAAAATTGTATTGACTGGCGAATAATTCCGGTAAACGACTTTCCCAGAAGGCATGGATGCCATGTTGGTTAGTCAGCTGGCCATTGTGGTTTTGTGTGGTATGGAGCGGTACATGTGCATCTGAAACATAATGACCGAGGTAGGCAGAATAAATCAATATTTTCAGGGAATCCCGTTCTGCAAAAGCCCTGACGAGTTTATAATAGGATTTTTGAATCTGCCAGGGGAGGAGGCCATTGGTCTGGAGTTTATTCATACCATATCTTTGTACTGCATCATTCCATTTTCTGGGAATGCTGTCGATATGCTGCTCATAGCATTCAATATCTATGAAATGCCTGGAGGCCTCTGCCGAGTCTGCATATCGTCGTTTATCAGCATCTACAGCATGATCACTCAGGTATTCGATATTTGCCTTATAAAAAGTATTCAGGCCATTATGGAGCGTAAAAACAGCCAGATAATTGATGCGTTGATGTGCGTAAAATCCCCAGGAGGAACACAACAACAATATGCCTAAAAGCAAAACAGGGATAAATTCACGATTCATCCCTGTTAAGTTCTATATTTTAACCTATTGAGTGGTTATTCTTCTATGCTTTTTCCTTTCATAGCTGAAGAAACAGCCATGTCCATCACTCTTTCCGCAAATGGACGGGTGAACTCATTTAGCTCATCCGCTTTTTTCAAAATGGTATCTTTATCTGCCGTGGCCAATGCGGTTTTAAGCGCCTCAATATAAGTTTTAGTGTCTGTGATTTCTTGTTCGGTTAAGAAGTTACCATGTTTTTCAATAAAGCGTTCTGCAGTATACACCAACTGCTCGCCTTCACTTCTTGCTTCAATTAACATCCGTTGTTCCACATCACTCTTTGCATGGGTGATACTATCGATCAGCATTTTTTCTACAGTATCATCGGTTAGTCCATAACTTGGGGTAATATCGATTTCCTGTTTTACCCCAGAACGCAGTTCTATTGCCTGAACCGTTAGAATCCCATCCGCATTCAACATAAAGTTGATGTCTACTTTTGGTAATCCTGCCGGCATTGCCGGGATTCCTTTCAGGTCAAATTCTGCCAGTTTCCTGTTTTCTTTAACCAGGTCACGCTCTCCCTGAAATACAGAGATCTTCATGTTAACCTGTCCGTCGATAGATGTGGTGTATTGTCGGCCGGCCTTGGTAGGTACTTTTGCATTTCTTGGAATGATCACGTCCATTAATCCGCCCATGGTTTCAATACCAAGAGATAATGGGGTTACGTCCAATAATAGAATGTCTGAGCGGTTTCCTGCAAGGATATCGGCTTGAATTGCCGCACCCAATGCAACTACTTCATCCGGGTTAATCTGGTCATGTGGAGTAGAATTGAAAAATTCAGCCACTTTTGTTTTTACATAAGGTGTACGGGTAGAGCCACCTACCAATACCACTTCGTCGATTTCATTTACGCTGAGGTTGGCATCACTTAAAGCTTGTTTACAGGCATTCAATGTTTCAGCAACCTTAGCCGAAATCAACTCTTCAAAAGTTTGTTTATCTAAAGTGCAGAAGATCTCTCCAATTTTTTCATTGAAAAGATTTTGAGCACTTAGTGCTTTTTTAGCTTCTTCTGCTTTTAGTCTTAAGGACTGCATTAAACCCTGATCTGCGGATAATGCAGCTGCATCTAAATTATTTTTTTCGATCCAGTAGTGAACAATGGCACGGTCAAAATCATCACCGCCAAGGAAAGTATTTCCGTTGGTGGCCAATACTTCAAAGATTCCGTTTTGAATGGCCAGAATGGAAACATCAAAGGTTCCACCACCAAGGTCATATACGGCAATTGTTTTTTGTTGAGTAGGATCCAGACCGATACCGTAAGCTAAACTGGCTGCAGTAGGTTCGTTAACAATTCTCAATACGTCAAGTCCGGCTAATCTACCCGCATCACGGGTGGCCTGGCGCTGACTATCATTAAAGTAAGCCGGAACGGTAATTACAGCACGGTTTACTGGTGTTTTTAAAGCGTGTTCTGCTCTTGCCTTCAGTTCTTTCAGTATTTGCGCAGAAAGTTCTATCGGTGTGTAGAATTTATCACCAGCTTTGATCTTTACCAAAGAATCGTTTTCGTCATCTATGATTTTGTAAGAGAAAGTATCCTGATGAGCGGCAACATCTTTATAAGATCTGCCTAATAGTCTTTTAACAGAAAATATAGTGTTTGCGGGATCGCTGATTAAAAATTCTTTGGCTTCATTTCCTACGACAGCATCGCCATTTGCATTAAAATGCACGATTGATGGGACCAATACACCTTTTCCTGTGTCATTAATGACCATAGGATCTTTATCTGGGTTGATAAAGGCCACCAGACTGTTGGTGGTACCAAGGTCAATACCGACGATGATTTCTTCTTTCTGTAGTGAACCTGTTGCCAGGTTAATGGATATCTTTGCCATAGTGAGGCAAATTTAGGAATGTTTTGTTCTTTTTTTGTTTTAAGGTTGTAATGTTTTAACCTTCTGCGCCTGAATCAGCTCTTTTTTATGAATATTATACAACCATAATACGATATCCTGGTAGCTGTCTGTTCCTTTTTTCTGATTATTCAGCTTTAAAAAGCTATCCAGTGCGACATCCATATAGCCATACATATCACTATTGTATTTTCTCCAGAACGCCCTTTCTATTTTAAAATCGTTCAGAGTAACCGGATTTATAGTCGCATATAATCGCTGGTAGTCTTCCGGTGATTTGATTTTGATCTCAAAAAGAATACTTCTGAGCATGTTGTAGGCCGCCGAATACTGGAAGTTTTTATCGCTGCTGTTGGTGGCTACGAGGTAACCAATCAGATTGGCTTCATCTTCGCGACCAATGCCTAGTTGATGGGCTATTTCATGACAGGTGACGAATGGTAATGAGGTAGTTGGTAAGCGCATATTGACATTCGCTTCGCCAGACACGGGATTGTAATAGCCTTCAATGCCAATTTTGGTGACGATCCAACTGTTTAGTACTGCTTTTACAGAGGGAATTGGATAGTTGAAAAAAGGATTGCTTTGCTTTAAGCTATCATATGAGAGTTTTGCTTTACGCTCCAGCTGATCCAGGTTGTACCTTTCTTTCTTGATCGATTGTAAATTGTTCAGCCTGCTGATGAAATATTCCCCGAGTAATACCAAATCGGCAGTACTGTATTTCTCATTTGAAATCCCCAGTTCTTTGGTAATGGTAGGACGTGAATAATTCAAACCCCATAGAATTTTAAATACCAGGTATAAGATCAATCCGAAATTCAGCAATTGCAAAGGTATATTGATCCGATCTGTCTTTTTCAATTTCTTCTGAACCAGTTTTTTGAAAAATATATACAGGCTTCTTAGGATGAATAGAATCAGAAAAAGATAAATAAAATCTCCGACAGGGAAGGGGAAGAGAGAACTGATCCAACGTTGGATCAGTGAGCTGACCAGGTAGAGGCCATTAGAATAGTATTTTTCTATGAAATTACTGTTCAGTCCGGCGAGAAACACAATTCCCGACAGACTGAACAGCAGGACAAACTGTTTAAATCTGGGTTTGTCCATTAAGCTCATAATTTATAGGTTACCAATTTGAAGTTAAATGTAGACAATCTCTGTTTTATCGGTTAAACGTCAACCTTTTCCCTTTTTCATTGGTCATGAAATTTCCTTTTTGATAAGCCAGGTTACCCGAAATGAAGGTATGGGTAATTTCTGACTGGAAAGTCTGACCTTCAAAAGGCGACCATCCGCATTTGTACCAAAGGTTTGCTCTGGTTACTTTAACCGGATCATTCAGGTTCACCAATACTAAATCTGCCCAGTAACCTTCTCTAATGAAACCTCGTCTATCTACCTGGAAGCAAGTGGCTACATTATGTGCAGTTTTTTCTGCAATCTGTTCCAGCGTAATTTTCTTTTGATGGTACATTTCCAGTAATGCAGAGAGTGCGTGCTGTACCAGAGGGCCACCAGATGGGGCCTGCAGGTAAGGTTGCTCTTTTTCGGCAATGGTATGAGGGGCATGGTCTGTTGCAATGATGTCGATGTGACCATCCAGTACGCCTTTTAAGATGGCATCTTTATCCTGCTCAGTTTTTACTGCCGGATTCCATTTGATCCAGTTGCCTTTTGTTGCATAATCTCTGTCGTCGAACCACAGGTGATGCACACAGGCTTCAGCGGTGATTTTTTTATCTTTTAATGGCGTAATATTGTCAAATAATGCGACTTCCTTAGCCGTAGAGATATGCAGAATGTGTAGACGTGTCTGGTGTTTTTTTGCCAGCTCCACTGCCATAGAGGAAGAAATATAACAAGCTTCCGCGCTTCTGATGAGCGGGTGCATGTCTATGGTGATGTTATCGCCATATTGTGCCTTGTAACGTGCCATATTCTCTCTGATGGTCTTTTCATCTTCGCAATGCGTAGCCACCAACATCGGGGCATCCTTGAAGATATTTTCTAAGACTGTTGAGTTGTCTACCAGCATATTTCCAGTAGATGAGCCCATGAATACTTTAATCCCACAAACGTTTTTAGGATCAGTTTTCAGGACTTCGTCCAGGTTGTCATTGGAAGCTCCCATGAAAAAGGAGTAATTCGCTAAAGAAACCTCAGAAGCAATTTTGTATTTATCGGCCAGTAATTGCTGACTCAAAGTATTGGGAACGGTATTAGGCATTTCCATGAAGGAAGTGATTCCACCTGCAACGGCAGCCATACTTTCCGTAAATATATCCGCTTTATCCGTTAGTCCCGGTTCTCTAAAATGTACCTGGTCATCGATCATTCCAGGGAAGAGGTGTAAGCCCTCTGCATTGATTTCTTTTGCGCCTTCCGCCTGGATATTCGGTGCAATTTTTTCAATAAATCCCTCTTTAATCAGTACGTCAGCAACAAATATTTGGCCTTCGTTTACCACTGTGGCCGCTTTTATCAGAATGGTGTTCATGCCTTCAAACTTAAATAAAAAAAATGTTATTTGTCCTTCCAGATGTTATCTGCAGGGCTCGCATCCATAAATATGCCACCATCGATAAGAATTTCTGCAATTGCTTGTTTTGCATTCAGCTTAATGATAGTAGATCTTTGATTGTCTTTCCAAATTGCAGGACTTTGATGAAATACAGCTATAGTTCCATTTTTATACTTCAATCTGACATCAAAAGGGATGGCAAATCCGCCGATGTTTTGGAGTTGAATCTGGTAAGCCAGTCCTTTGTTGGATACTTGTTTAATGGACAGGTCAATGTAGTGGTTACTGAAGAACCAGTTGTTCCAATACCAGTTGAGGTTTTGCCCGGATACATTGTTAAAAGTATAAAAGAAGTCCCAGGGAATTGGATGTTTGCCGTTCCAGCGCTCCATATAGGCGTGTAGGTATTTTTTAAACTGGAGATCTCCCAGCATATCTTTTAAAGCAAGGTAGGCGAGGGCCGGTTTTCCATAGGCATTATTGCTGTAGCCAGGGCCCGAAACCTGAGTAGAAAGGCTGATGATCGGCTGATCTTCTTCTGTAGAAGGGTCGTTGATCCATCTGCTCACGCGGAATTGTTTAAAGTTCTCATCTGCTTTCTCTTTTCCAAGTTGCGCCGTAGAAATCAGGTATTCAAAAGTGGTGGCCCAGCCTTCGTCCATATGTGCATATCTGGTTTCATTGGTTCCCATATAGAAAGGGAAATAGGTATGGGCAACTTCGTGGTTTAGCACAAACTGCGAGAATTCCAGGTCTGGAGTAGTAGAGTCGTTGATCATCATTGGATATTCCATATCCGCAAATCCCCGAACTGCGGTCATCTTTGAATAAGGATAGGCTACGCCCGGCCAATTGTTGGAGAACCAGGATAAAGACTGTTTAGTCCAGTCTACAGCATGTGGGAAATCGGTAGCTTTAGCATCATAAGCCGCCTGTGCACTTGCTCTTCTACCGGTTTTTGAATCCACCACCACGCTGCCCGCATCCCATAAATAATGGTTGCTCAAGGCAAAAGTCATATCTGGGATATGATCCGCAGTAAACACCCAGCTGTTCCAATCTTTTTGCTGTGTAACGAGCCCTTTTGCCATTTCCTCCGCATTGGCAATCGGAGCAATAGCCTCAGTGCTATAAGATTTTTTTAGTCGTTCTGCAAAAACCGGGTTTAAAACTTCATCCGGATTTTGGAAATCTCCGGTAGCCCATACTACATAGTTTTTAGGAGCCCTGACCATCAGTTTGTAATCATTAAAATCGTTGTAAAACTCGGTTCTGTCGGTATGAGGAATCAAATCCCAGCCATTGTAATCGTCATAGACGGAAACTCTTGGGAAAGCATAGGCGACAAAAAATGTACTGTTGTCTAACTGACCCTCCCGGCCACTCTCTTTTGATAAGGGATAAGACCAACTGATGTTCAGCTCAGCAGTTTGTCCCGGATATAGCGGTTTTTTAAGTTTGAGACTTTCTACAGTCTCCCAGTTTTCTGATTTTGCATTATATTTTTGTCCGTCAATTTGAAGATCGCTGATCGTCAACCCCTCGCTTAAGAAGTCTTTACTGACATAATTGGCACGTGGAGCGTTTGGTTTATGCAGGTTGTTGACAAACCTGATGGCGATGTGCTGTAAGGTATCCGGGCTGTGATTGGTATATTTAATAGTTTCTGATCCGCTCACAATTTTGCTATTGGGATCTACACTAATGGTCATGTCGTATTTCCCTTTATTCTGCCAGTATTGTTTTCCTGGTTTTCCATCTTTAGACCTGGTTCCTTTTTCGTAGGCCATTTTAATATTTCTTGGCAGGTATAAATCCTGAGCAGAGGTAGTTGTAGTTACGCTGAGCAGTACACTAAAGGCAACAGGAAATATGGCCTTTAACCATTTGTTTTGTTGATTTTGCATGTGGTTCATTCGTTAAACTTATAAAAATACATTATTTCATCATAAATAATCCCTTGAGCTGTTGATCCTATAAATAATAGTATCTTTGCAAAATGCCCAAAACATTTGAAGAGTTTAACCTTAATCGACAGATTTTAAATGCTGTAGCTGATGCAGGCTTTACTGTTGCCACACCTATACAAGAAAAAGCAATTGCGCCTGTTTTATCAGGTCAGGATATATTTGGTATTGCCGAGACTGGAACCGGAAAAACAGCTGCTTATGTATTGCCGATTCTGATGCAATTGAAATACGCTCAGGGTGATGCGCCAAGAGCCTTGATTTTAGCCCCAACCAGAGAGTTGGCGATGCAAATCACTGAACATATTAAAATTTTCTCTAAATATACAGACTTACGTACCGTTGTTGTTTTCGGCGGTATTGGTCCAAAAACGCAAATCGAGCAAATTAAAGCAGGTGTAGACATCATTGTAGCTACTCCTGGAAGATTTTTAGATATTTATCTGGCTGGACATATCAATACTCAATATTTGAAATTTTTGGTATTGGATGAAGCGGATAAAATGATGGACATGGGCTTTATCGGCTCTATTCATCGTATTTTAGAAGTAGTGCCGCGCCGTCGTCAGAACTTATTGTTTTCTGCAACCATGAGTGATCTGGTTCAAAAAATTGCCGGTGATTTCTTAAAGCACCCGACTATAATTGAGGTGGGGATGCAGGCAACACCTGCTCAGACTGTGACGCAGAGCTTGTATGAAGTACCCAATTTCAAAACAAAGATCAACTTATTACAGCACCTGCTGAAAAATGATGAAGAGTTTAAAAGATTGATTATTTTCTGTAAGACCAAAACGGTTGCTGATAACATCTTTAGTTTTATCGTGCGCAGATTTGGTGAAGATGCGGTAAGGGTAATCCATGCCAATAAGGGTCAGAATACGAGAATCAACTCGATCAACAGTTTTAAAGAAGGCAACATCAGGGTATTGGTGGCTACGGATGTGGCTTCCCGTGGAATTGATGTTTCTGAGGTGAGCCATGTGATCAATTTCGATGTGCCGATTATTATTGAAGATTATGTACATCGTATAGGTCGTACGGGTAGAGCTTATGCCAAAGGGGATGCCTTAACTTTTGCTACACCTTCTGAAAAATATTACATTGAGAAAATAGAGAAGTTGATCAGACAACAGATTCCTGTAGTACCTTTGCCAGCGGAAGTTTTTGTGGAAGAGACGCCATTTGAAGAGCGTCAGGCGATTGCCAGGGCAATTGACGATCAAAAGCGCAAGGAAGATCCTGATTTTAAAGGTGCTTTCCATGAAAAGAAACATGCAGCAGCAATTGCGGCTTCAGAAAGAGAGAAAATGAAAAATAAAATTCCTTCCTGGAAGTCCAAGAAGTTCAAAAACAAAAAATAATACAAGAGCAAGGTAAAACTAAGGAAATTGAAGATAAAACTGACACCACTGAACATCATTTCAGCTATCTTTTTAACGATTGCAGCGGTATTGTTATTCGAAAAAAGGCCGCCGGTAAATGAAAAGAGCATCAATCTATATCCGATTCTGATCGGCTTTAGTGTGCTCATTTCTGTAGTTGCTTTTGTGTCTGATCAGATTTTCAGGAAGTTTATCCCTCAACTGAAAAAGCTCTGGATTGTAGAGTCTACTGTGATCCTTTTTACCGTTCTCTTATTTTTTATTATAAATTCAGTATTAAAATAAATGAAACAAGCAGAAATTAAAATTACCGTTGAGTTAGACGACAGTAACGTACCTGAGAACATCCTTTGGGAATCTACAGATGCCGCTACTAAAGAGCAGGTACCTGTGAAATCGATGATGTTGGCACTTTGGGATCATAATTATAAGAATTCTATGCGTATCGATTTATGGACTAAAGATATGCCTGTAGATGAGATGAAAAGATTCTTTTATGAAACTTTGCAAACCATGGGAGATAGCTTTCTGAAAGCTACAGGAGAGACATTAATCGTCGAAGATTTACGCGACTATTGCGCGCATTTTGCCGATAAAATGGGGATCAACACACAGCAGTAAGTCAGGATGAAAATTCAGGGAGTTATTGGTGCAGCAATTATGGCTGCAGGAGGATTATGTCCTTTAATGCGATTACCTATTATTGGAAACTGGAACTATTTTGATATTGACACTACATTAGCCATTACTTTCTATGTACTGGTATTGCTTGCTTTATTAGGTTCTTTTACTCATAAAATTGGCCTCATTAAGTTTGCCGGTTGGGCAGGAATCGCATTGGTAGCGATTTCATTAGCTGGTATCTATTTCAAAGTGCAGGATTCTTTTGGCTTTCTTCACTTTAAAAAGATGGTGAATCTGGCATCAGGAATGGTGAAGTTGAAATGGGGTTGGTATGTGATTGTAGCTGGTGCTCTCGTACTGATTACGATCAGAAGACCAAAAGTGGTGTTACTGCAAAGCGCTATACCAAATCAGGCAGCTTAGGTTTTAAATTGTCTTTAAAAATATAAATGAGCCGATCGGAATAGATCAGCTCATTTTTTTTACCACTGAATTTTAGTTTAATCCACCCAGTGCTTTTTGTTTTCTTTTACGTTTGAAATGGGTGTGTTTCAGGGTGTCTGTACCGGTGATGATGCTGATGTTTCCATCCACTTCGAAAATTGCCAGCTTCACCTCTTTGAATTTTTCTACCCCATGCTCTCTCATCGCTTCCCTCAATTCATCATCGGTAATGTCCAGTCTGGCCAGCTTTTCAAAATCCAATTTACCATTATGGATGAGGATTTCTGGTTTTTCAGAAAGAAGTTCTCTGAATTTCTTGTTGCTGTACATGAGTTTTTTCAGTCCAAAGTTGAGCGCAAATAGTACTGCTGCAGCGATTAAGCCTCCCTGCAGACTGGTATTATTACCTACCATGGCATTTTGTACAGCATTACTGATCAGTAAAATCAACACTACATCGGTAGTGTTTAGCTGAGAAAGTTCCTTTTTTCCTGTTAAACGGATGGCGACCAGCATAAAGGCGTAAACCGCGAGACTTCTCAGAATGATATCCAGGTATGGGTTCATAAGCTTAAAAATTAAATGTCATTTGTCCTTTTTTACTGACGGATTTTTCATGATCCAGGAGCCATTTCTTTCGCCATAGTTCTTCTGCATAGCCCACCAGCTTTCCATTACTGCCAATCACCCTATGGCAGGGTACTACTATGGCCAGTTTGTTTTTACCATTTGCTGCGGCAATTGCACGAATGGCCAGTACGTTATTTTGTTGCTTTGAAAATTCCAAATAGGAACAGGTATCCCCATATTCAATATTTTGTAATGCGGTCCATACTCCTTGCTGGAACTCAGTCCCGCTTTGTTCCAGGGGTAAACTGAAACGGGTTAATTTTCCTTCAAAATAGTCATTTAGTTGGATTGCTGCTTGTTTACTAATCTGGTTTTCTGAAAGGATTTTGGACTGTGTAGCTTTGAAGGTAATGCTGATCAATGCTGTTTCACTGGCATAAATATAGAGAGGACCAATCGGACTTTGTAAAATACTGGAGAAGATAGGAGTCATAAGCATAACCAGGTAAAATTTGCTTTTCAAATGTATAAAATTTTAGCGCTTTAGTTTTTTTTGCTAGTATTGCTCTGATTTATAATATGGAAGCGCAAGAGTTTGTTGATATTGATGAGCTGGACTTCAACAGAAGCATGGCCAGGTGGGTGAAAAAGAATCCACACATTATGAGGGCGATGACTGTACATCATTTGTTGATCCTGCTGGGTAATGGCAATTTGCGCATTAACCTGAATCATTTTAGTCCAGAATACCAATACAAGTTTATTGACCATAATTTTGAACATTATTGTCTGAAATTTATTGACCGCTTGGATGAACCAATCACGGGTTACCTTAACACCTGGGGTATTCCTCAATATGGACTTCATTTTATCTTCCTTCTAAAAGGAAGAAGTTTTCAAAAGTATATTACCTACCAGGTTTAAAATTTAAGAGCGATTATCGTTCCAATTCAATTTAAGTTGCTTTCTTATAGGTATGCGCTACAATTCTTGGTATTTAACTAAATTCTAACGCTCATTAGTAAATGGAACGATTAAGAATTATCTTTGTCACCGAATGAATTTAGCAGAACAGATCAAACATTTAATAAAAAAGGAATTATTGTTAGAGTGGCGTTCCAAATACGCTTTAAACGGAGTGCTTTTGTACGTTGTGTCTACAGTATTTGTCTGCTTTTTATCATTTGTGAGTACAGATAAGGTCACTTTAAATGCTTTGTTCTGGATCATCATGCTTTTCGCTTCGATCAATGCAGTCTCAAAGAGTTTTCTGCAGGAGAGTAGAGGCCGACAAGTATATATTTATACGATTGCGAGTCCTCTGGCGCTCATCATTTCCAAAACCATTTATAATGCTTTGCTGATGATGGTGCTTACCGTGATTGCATTGGGTTTTTATATTGTGGTCTTTGATTTTGGTCCGGAGGATTTAGGCTTGTATTTACTGGCAGCCATTTTGGGGAGCTTAAGCTTTTCCACAATTTTCACTATGGTTTCCGCGATAGCATCTAAAGCCGGAAATGGGGGGATGTTGATGGCCATATTGAGTTTTCCGATCATTATTCCTGTATTGGTGGTATTGATCAAACTTACAAAAAATGCAATGGATGGCTTAGACAGAAGTGTGAGCATGGATGAGATCGGTTTATTGTTAATCATCAATGCCCTGGTGATGTCGGTATCGGTTTTACTCTTTCCTTATCTATGGAGAGATTAGAATTAAGTAAGCACCGGGTCATTTACCTTGTTTTTGCCGGGAAGAACTACCGTTTATAAAATTTCTAGCTACATTTGCCGATTAACAGCACAAAAAAGATCAAATTTTAATGTCAATGTATAAGAACTGGTGGAAAGTATTAGGTGCAATTTTAGTAATTTATTCTACTGTTGCAGGTTTTCTAATGAAAACTCCTGAATTGCCGATTATTCGGGAGAGTATCCGAAACCTTTATTTTCATGTGCCAATGTGGTTTGCCATGATTGTATTGTTCAGTATTTCTGTTTTTTATAGTATCAAATCATTGAGAACTAATGATCCTATGGATGATATCAAGGCTGTAGAAAGTGTAAATGCAGGCGTGATATTCGGACTTCTTGGGATTGTAACTGGTGCCATCTGGGCTAAATTTACCTGGGGACAAGCCTGGAGTTTCGACGTGAAACAGAACTTCGCGGCAATTGCCATTTTACTATATTTCGCTTATCTGGTGCTACGTAATGCGATTGATGAAGAACAAAAGAGAGCAAAGATCTCTGCGATCTACAATATTTTCGCTTTTCCGATCATGGTAGTGCTATTATTTGTATTGCCACGTTTGTCGGATTCCCTACATCCGGGTAACGGTGGAAACCCAGGTTTCAACGCTTACGATCTGGATAGCCGTATGAGAATGGTTTTTTACCCTGCGTGTCTGGGTTGGATTCTAATCGGTTGCTGGATTTATAACCTGATTTACAGGCTCCGAAATTTAGAAAGAAATAAACAGTTAAATTAAGACCTGGGCAAGGTTATTTTACCAATTTAATCATCAAAAAATATTCTAATGAAAAAATTTACAGCAACCTTTTTAATGTTTCTATTGACGTTGCAATTGTTTGCACAAGGAACCGGTTCTTCAATTAGCGACAGCCTTTATGCATCTGATAAAATATACGTAGTGGTAGCTTGTGTATTGGTAATTCTGCTGGGCTTGCTTTTCTTTCTGTTTACAATAGAAAAAAGAATAAAAAAGTTAGAAAAGAAATAATCGGTTAAAATCTATTTTTAAATCGTTTAAGCGCTGTTTTGGCCTTTGTTTTGACGTAGTGTGTGCCTTACACTAAGTGATTTACCATTTGCATAAATGTTTTTTTTTACTGCAATTTTGCAGGTAATTAGTATAAGAACTTATATTCAATTCATAAAAAACAAAGAATGGCTAATACAGCAAACGAGACAAATTTTTTTGCAGATGTATGCAAAAACTTTGACAGTGCCGCACAATTTACTTCTCATCCAGAAGGTCTGTTAACCCAAATTAAAGCTTGTAACAGTGTGTATCGTTTTCAATTCCCTATCCGCAGAGGAAATGGTTTTGAAGTGATCGATGCATGGCGTGTGGAGCATTCTCACCACATGAGTCCCACTAAAGGAGGTATCCGCTACAGTGAGATGGTAAATGAAGATGAGGTAATGGCCTTAGCCGCATTAATGACGTACAAATGTGCGATTGTAAATGTTCCTTTCGGTGGTGCTAAAGGTGGGATTAAAATTACCCCTAAAAACTACACGGTAGGAGAGCTGGAAAACATCACCCGTCGTTATACCACAGAATTAATCAAAAAGAATTTTATCGGTCCTGGTATTGATGTTCCTGCTCCGGATTACGGATCAGGTGAGCGTGAAATGAGTTGGATCGCAGATACTTATATGACCATGAACCCAGGTCAGCTAGACGCTTTAGGTTGCGTTACGGGAAAGCCAATCGCTTTACACGGAATTCGCGGACGTAAAGAAGCAACCGGTCGTGGGGTAGCCTATGCCATCAGAGAATGCGTTAGTGTAGCTGAAGATATGGCTAAAATCGGTTTTAAAGCTGGTTTAGGTGATAAAAGAGTGATCGTACAAGGTTTAGGAAACGTAGGTTACCATTCTGCTAAATTTTTAGCTGAATTTGGCGCAACTATCGTTGGTCTTTGTGAATTTGAAGGTGCCATTTACAATGAGAATGGATTGAACATTGATGAAGTGTTTGCACACCGTAAATTAACTGGTTCAATCTTAGGTTTCCCAGGTGCTAAAGAATTTAAAAATTCGATGGAAGGTCTGGAACAACCATGTGATATTCTGGTTCCTGCAGCTTTAGAAAATCAGATTACTTCTGACAATATCAGAAGCATCCAGGCGAAAATTATTGCTGAAGGTGCGAATGGTCCTTGTACTCCTGAAGCAGAAGAAATCTTCACTGAAATGGGTGGAATCATCATTCCTGATATGTATTGTAATGCTGGTGGGGTAACTGTATCCTATTTTGAGTGGTTGAAAAACCTTTCTCACGTTGCCTTTGGCCGTATGGAAAATCGTTATGCTGAAAATTCAAACAGAAATCTGATCAATACTTTAGAAGGCTTAACTGGTAAGAGCATTCCTGCTGAACACCGTTTAATGATCGTTAAAGGTGCTTCTGAATTAGAATTAGTGAACTCAGGTTTGGAAGATACCATGATTCATTCTTACCATGAAATCAGAGAAACATTAATGAGTAAACCAGGTATTCAGACTTTAAGAACGGCTGCATTTGTAGGCTCTATAGATAAAATTGCAATTTCTTATATGAACCTTGGTATTTGGCCATAAGCGTTTATCCAATCTATCAAAAGAGGTGGGCCATCCCCACCTCTTTTTTTTTCGTTTTTTGTCATTTTACTGTAGCACTTTCTAATCTGCAACATCCTTTTTTTGATCTTTCACGTATCTTGAACTAAAGCGCTGAATCATGAGGAGTATGCATTTGATCACTGTTGCAGTACTGTTTTTACTGTCGGCTTGTGCCCGGGATGAGAAATTGCAACATTTAGAAAGTAAAAACGGCTTCGCTGTGATGGTTGCTCCTGCATCGAATGAAAAACTGGCTACTTTTGCAGGAGGTTGCTTTTGGGCAACCCAGGAGGCGATGATGGAATTAAAAGGAGTGCATAAAGTCATCAGCGGTTATGCCGGAGGAACAAAGCCAAATCCAAACTATCAGGATTTACAGTCGCAAACCACAGGATATGCCGAAGCTGTGCAGGTTTATTATGATCCGGCCGTAATTTCTTTTGAAACGCTAGGTAAAGCATTCTTCTATGCGCATGATCCAACGCAGCTAGATGGACAAGGTCCTGATATCGGCCCTGAATACAGGTCTATCGCCTTCTTTCGTTCGCCGGAAGAGTATCACATTCTTTCTTCACTCATTCGTCATCTCGAATTAACTGATTTTAAAGGAAAAACAATAGCGACTGAATTGTTGCCATTCGAGATGATTTATCCGGCAGAAACTGAACATCAGGATTACTACCAGCGAAATCAGACTGAGTCTTACATTAGAAAGGTTTCTATGCCGAAAGTGATGAAACTGAGGGCGAAAATGCCTGAATTTATTAAATCTGAGTACTTAAAATAAGGGAAATAATTTCTTTTTCGATGATTGTTCCCATAATTACATTGTTTTTGTCAGAGAACTATCAATAAATCGACATCAAAGTGAATTGCAGGGCTCTAAAAGATTTTAGGTAACTATATTTTTTATCTTTGTGTTCAATCTAAAATTTTATTAGCATCATGAGAAAAAGTGCAATTATTGGTTTGATCACAATAGCAATCTGTGTAGGGTTCTTAATCAGTTTGAATGCCGGTACCAGTAACTATTCGACCTTTACTGAAGCTGCCAAAGATTCCAGAGAATTCCATGTGATGGGGTACTGGGAAAAATCAAAAGGGATGCACTATGATGCTCAAATAGATGCTAATCGTTTTACTTTCTTTATGAAAGACGAAAAAGGGATGGTGAATAAAGTAGTTTATAAAGGTACCAAACCACAGGATTTTGAACGTTCAGAAAAATTAGTTTTAATCGGTAGAATGAAAGATGATACCTTTTTTGCTTCAAAAATATTAATGAAATGTCCTTCTAAATACAACAATGACCTTGTTGAGGTAAAAGAGGATGGTCAGGTAATAAAATACAACTAATCTTAATGGATATACAATTTTTTGGAGAGCACCTCCTGCCCGGTAAAATCGGTCAATTCTTTATTGTTTTAGCATTTGCTGCTTCACTTCTTTCTACGATAGCTTACTATTTTGCGACTAAGAATAAAGACCTTGGAGATCAATCATGGACACGCCTAGGTCGGATTTCATTTCTCATCAACTGGGTTAGTATCCTGGGAATTGGAGTTACTTTATTTTATCTCATTTTAAATCATAATAACGAGTATTACTACGTTTATTCGCATTCTTCTAAGGAACTTCCGGTTTATTATATCGTTTCTGCATTCTGGGAAGGACAGGAAGGGAGTTTCTGGTTATGGGCTTTCTGGCAATCTCTGTTGGGTGCAATTCTGATCTGGAAAGCTAAATCATGGGAGAATGGCGTGATGACGATTGTTGCTTTTTCACAGGTGTTTTTAACTTCTATGTTACTGGGAGTGGAAATTTTTGGGGAAAGAATTGGAAGCTCACCATTTATCCTGTTAAGGGAAGCATTAGACTTAAAGGCAACAGCACCAATATTTGCTGATCCTGAAAATTATAAAAACTATTTGAAATTCATTACTGATGGTAGAGGATTAAATCCATTGTTACAGAACTATTGGATGGTGATTCACCCGCCAACCTTATTTTTAGGGTTTGCTAGTATGATTGTTCCTTTCGCTTATGCAGTAACTGGTTTATGGCAGAAGAAATACAAAGAATGGGTTAAACCAGCGATGCCATGGGCTTTATTTGCCGTAATGATATTGGGAACTGGAATTATCATGGGGTCATTCTGGGCTTATGAGGCATTAAACTTTGGTGGATTCTGGGCATGGGACCCGGTAGAAAATGCTTCCATCATTCCATGGTTAACCCTGATTGCAGGTGTCCATGTGATGATTGCTTTTAAGAATACAGGACATTCTTTCTTTACTGCGATTGTTTTAATATTTATCAGTTTTGTGCTGGTATTGTATGCTTCTTTCCTGACCAGGAGTGGTATTCTTGGAGAAACTTCAGTACACTCATTTACTGATTTGGGTATGTTTGGTCACCTGATCCTTTACAATGTGGTGTTTTTAGCAATACCAACAGTTTTGCTGATCCTACGGTGGAAAGAATTACCAATCACCAATAAAGATGAAGAAACTTATTCCAGAGAATTCTGGATGTTTATTGGTGCTTTAGTGATCACTGTTGCCTGTATCCAGGTAATTTTCTCTACTTCCGTACCGGTATTCAATGCGGCATTTGGAACTAAATTTGCGCCACCGATTGATGCCATTAAATATTACAATCAATGGCAGGCACCTTTTGCCATTCTAGTTACTGTGATTTCTGGTTTCTCTCAATTTATGAAATACAAGAGAACAGACATTCGTAAATTCTATAGCAGCTTAATTGCTTCGATCGTTTTTGCAATTGTGATTACTGCAGGTTTTGTATACTTGACAGATATTTATACCAATTTAATGTACATCCTGCTTACGTTCAGCTGTGTATTTGCCATTCTTGCCAATGCAAGGGTATTGGGACAAGGACTTGGTGGAAAACGTAAATTGGTAGGAGCTGCTGTAGCGCATATGGGTTTTGCTTTGTTGCTGATTGGTGCTTTAGTAGCCGCTGCAACCAATAAACCAATCTCTATCAATGCTACTAACTTTATTCCGGTAAAAGATTTTGAGAAAGCAGAGAAACCAGGAGAAAATATTGTATTGTATAAAAATGAGCCCAAGAAAATGGGCAGGTATACGGTTACTTATACAAGAGATACCACTGTTGCTCCAAATACAATTTATACACTAAATTTTAAGGTGTATGATGAGAAAACAGGAAAACTGAAAGAAGATTTTGAATTGAATCCACATGTTCAGGCGAATGGGAAAATGGGATTGATTGCTTCTCCGGATACCAAACATTACCTGACTTATGATGTGTATACCCACATCACCAGCGCACCTGATAAAAAAGAAACGCATGAAGATCATAGTCCGGAAGAAAATTATAAAGCTCCAAGAATTGCCATCGTTAAAGCGGGTGATACCTTACATACCAGTAGTGGTGTGATCACCATTAAGGGATTAAACAATAAACCTGAAGCAAAAAGTCTGGTATTGGCAGAAAATGACCTTGCTGTAGGTCTGCCATTGCAAGTGGAAGTGAACGGTAAAGTTTATAAAACAGAGCCAATCTTCCTCGTTAAAGGAAACAATACCTTTGATTTTGCACGTAATATTGATGATCTTGGATTGAGATTCAGGTTTACGAAAATCCTGCCTGATCAGGGGAAAGTGGAATTGCAGGTTTTCGAAAAACCTCAGCAAGTTAAGGATTGGGTGGTATTTAAATCTATTGAGTTCCCTTATATCAATTTATATTGGGCGGGGACGATAGTAATGGTGATCGGATTTTTATTATCGATCTTTAGAAGACAAAAAGAAGCTAAAGTAGTTTAATTATAAATGGCCTGAGCTTTCCAAATGAATTCGTCATTGGGAAGCTCAGGCTTTTAATTTGGTTCTGAAAATGAAAGTAGTTTGTATAGGTTCAGGTAATGTGGCCACACATTTTTCTACTGCATTTGTTGCAGCAGGATTTGAATTGATACAGGTATGGAGTAAAAATCCGGACCACGCTGCTTTGCTGGCAAATCAGGTAAACGCGCAGGGGGGTTCTGTTAAGGCGGATATTAATTTAGCCGCTGATTTATACCTGATTGCAATAAAGGACGATGCGATTGCGGAAATGCTGGAGGTGTTGAAAGAGGTAAGGGGTTTGGTGCTGCATACTTCTGGCGCGACTGATTTGAATGTATTTCCTGCTTCAATGGAAAACTATGGAGTTTTGTATCCATTACAAACCTTCTCGCGAAGTAAAGCACTCGATTTTTCAAAAGTACCCCTTTGTCTGGAAGCAAAAAATGAAGCAGTAATGCTTGTTTTAAAAAAGGTAGCCTTAGCTTTAAGCCCACTGGTTTATGAGGTGAGTTCTGCACAAAGAAGAATTTTACATTTAGCGGCTGTTTTTGCTTGTAATTTCAGCAATCACTTGTATGCAATTGGTCAGGATATTCTGGAGAATAACGAGCTCGAATTTGAGATTTTACGGCCTTTAATCCTGGAAACGGCGGAAAAAGTACAACATGCTTTTCCACGCGATGTACAAACCGGACCGGCCATCCGAAATGATGAACAAACATTAATTAAACATAAAGAATTGTTAACAGGGATGCCTGAATTGCAGGATCTCTATGAAACTTTAAGTAAAAGCATTAAAAAAAAACATTAATCACATAATTGCCGTTTTTGGTGCTTATTTTTGACACATAAATTATGAGTATTTTTAAATTAAAGATAAATTTTGAAGAGCAGGGTAAAGAATCTATTGAACTTCCAATTGCTGGAGGTGAATCGGTTCTTGATGTATGCCATGATCACGGAATAGAATTACAACACAACTGCGGTGGTGTTTGTGGATGTAGTACTTGTCATGTTTACGTGACTAAGGGTATGGATAATATACAGGAGATCTCCGATAAGGAAGAAGACTTTATTGACCGTGCTGTTCGTCCTAGAATTACTTCCAGATTGGGCTGCCAATGTGTAGTAATCAGCGGAGATATCGAAGTGACTATCCCTGATCAATCCGAATTTTTAGGCCATTAATTAACAAACAAACAGCATTATGCAAGATAAATTTGCTTTACCAATTTATTGGAACGACCACGAAGACATTGCTCAGGAATTATATGAGAAATTTGGGGACGATTTCAATGAAGCCAAAATATACCGTATCAGGTTTACTGAATTATTAGAATGGGTACTTTCTCTACCTAATTTTAAGGGAACCAAGGAAGAAAGTTCTGAAGGTCACCTGGAGCAAATCCAGTCGGCCTGGGTTTATGAATGGAGAGATAACCAAAATTAAACCTCATGTTTCTGCAAAAACTTAAAGAGATTACCACATTCATTTTTGATGTGGATGGTGTTCTGACTAATGGTGATATTCTGGCCTCGGATTCGGGGGAGTTTTTGCGGACATTTAATATTAAAGATGGTTATGCCCTACAGCTTGCTGTTAAAAAGGGCTACCATGTTTGTATCATCTCCGGAGGTAAAGGTCTGGCGATGCAGAAACGTTTTGAAGGACTGGGGATTACTGCGGTTTTTCTCGGTGTTTCTGATAAAGTTCAGGTACTGAGCAGTTATCTGGAAAAGAATCAGCTAAGTATGGCTGAGGTAACTTATATGGGAGATGACATCCCAGATCTAAAAGTCATGAAACTGGTAGGGCTCCCTACTTGTCCGGCAGATGCCGTTCCTGAAATTAAAGCCATTTCTCAATATATTTCTCCTTATACCGGTGGAAAGACCGCTGTGAGAGAGATCATTGAAAAAGTCATGCGTGTGCAGGGAAAATGGTTTGATGAAAATCCTGCTGCAGCCGATTCTGGCAAATAATAATTCTACGCTTATTTCATTTTTGGTTGTGTAATAAATATGTTACATTAGTGATATTAAACCATGTGCCTTTGTTTTCCTCTAATTCATAAAAACCGGGCCTTTAAGGCTGTACCGAATTGGTGGGATCAGCGTTTTGGACTGAGAACTTTTAGAACTAAAAAGAAACACATGAAGAAATTATTATTGATCTGCGGACTGTTATTCAGTGTAATTACATTCGCACAGGCACAAGGTGGTCGCCAAAAAATGACACCTGAAGAAAGAGCTCAAAAAAGCGCAGATGGTTTGACTAAGCGGTTAGGCCTGAATGATGATCAAAAAAATAAAGCTACGGCGATATTTTTAGATCAGGCAAATGCGATGGATAAAGCCCGTGCCGCTGGTAATGCGGATAAAGAAGCGAGAAGAGCAGAGATGATGAAATTGTCAGAAGATACAGATACAAAGATTGCTGCGATTCTAACTGTCGACCAGAAAAAAACGTATGAAACCTGGAAAGCAGAGCGTAAAGAGCGCATGAAAGGAAATAGGATGGGTCAAGAACCCAAAGCAGGGGGGGAGCAATAAATTATTTTATTGCAGATAAAGGCGGCCATTGGCCGCTTTTGTTATTTTTGCACAAATATATTTTATGTATCAGCAAAAAATTCCCATTATCCTGGCCTCTAAATCTCCCCGCAGACAAGAGCTAATGAATGCAATGAATCTTGATTTTAAGGTCGTCTTGAAAGAGGTGGATGAGACTTACCCGAAAGATCTGCTTCCAGCAGAAATTGCGGTTTATATCGCAGAGAAAAAAGCTAAAGCGTTTGATGAAGATAGCAAAGGGAGCATAATTATTACTGCCGATACTATTGTTGCTTACAATGGTGAAATTCTGGGGAAACCAGAAGATGCACATCATGCCACGGAAATGCTAACTAAGTTATCGGGAACCAACCACCAGGTTTATACAGGTGTGAGTTTAACCTATAATGGAGAAATGCGATCCTTTTATGATACTACAGAAGTATTTTTCAATATTTTGACACCAGCACAAATTCAATATTACATTAAAAATTACAAGCCTATGGATAAGGCCGGTTCATATGGTATTCAAGACTGGATCGGTTTAATCGCTGTATCGAAAATTATAGGCTCTTACACCAATGTGATGGGGCTACCCACAGAAAGACTTTATAAGGCTTTAGCTGAAGGTAACTGGTCTGTCTGATCTTTTAAACTTGCCAGGACGCCCATTTTCAGGTCGTAAGTAGATAAACTCATTTTTTGAGGGTGGCCCAGCTCAAGGATGTAATCTGTGAGTAGGGCTGCCATCACAATCATATCCACTCTTAATTTAATCAGTCCTGGCATTTTCTCTCTTTCCGCATGACTGGATGCGATGAAAGTTGCTGATAGCTGCCGGTAATCTGAAACTGGAATCAAATGTGATTTGATTGCTTTCAAGTCCAGGTCTGGGTAGAGCATTCCTGTAAAGGTCTCAAATGCGCCCGCTGAGCCAATCAAATGATTTGGCTGATATAAGTCTAACTTTTCTTTTAAATCGATTAGTTCGGTTGTTAAATGCTGCCTAACCGTAGATTTATCTACAGCATTGATTGGATCGGAATGAAAATAGGCCTGCATTAATCTTGCTGCACCAATGTTGTAACTTTTCTTCCAAAAGACTTGCTCCGAATCACAAATGATAAATTCTGTGCTTCCACCTCCAATGTCCATGATTAGACAGCGTTCCTGAATAAGTCCTGTAGCTTTTACTCCCTGGAAAATATAGTCAGCTTCTTCTTCACCACTAATTACCGTAATGTCAATTCCTGCATAGCTTTTGGCAGCCTTGACAAAGTCGGCGCCATTGGCAGCACTCCTGACCGCCGAGGTAGCGGTGGCTTTAATGAGTTCAACCTGATGTTCAGTGGTCAGCAGGCTGAACTCTTCCAGAGCCAGGAGGCCTCTCTCAAAGGCCTCCTGGATGATCAGATTGTCATTAATTTTTCCTTCACCAAGTCTGACAGGCAGATTGGTTTTCAGGATAATTTCCGGCTCTGGCCCGTTCAGATCTGCGATGATCAGATGAAAAGTATTCGTGCCTAAGTCTATTGCTGCAACCCTCATTGTGATTAATTTTTATAAGCAAACCATTTGATCATTTCTTTCAGACTGGTTTTCTTACCATACATTAAAATTCCTACTCTATAGATTCTGGAGGCTAGCCATACGGTGCCTATAAATCCGACCACTAAAATAAACATTGACAATGCCAATTGCCAATCTGGTACGCCATAAGGTAAACGAACTACCATGGCAATAGGGGATGTAAATGGGATCATTGACATCCAAAAAGCAACAGGACCATAAGGATCATTAGGTACGATACTTAAAGACAAGGCATAGCCAACAAGGAAAGGCATCATAACGGGCATCATAAATTGCTGAGTTTCCGTTTCACTGTCGACGGCCGATCCTATGGCCGCATAAAGCGCACTATAGAATAAATATCCACCAATAAAGAAAAATATAAATACTAGAATGATCTTCGTCAGCGGTAAACTAGATAGGCTTTTCTGCATGGATAAAACCGGACTGTCCATGGCAGTTGTAGAGGAGTTGTTGACGTAAGCCCCATCTTTAGCTTTTAGGGCCATACTACTGCTTTGTTTCAGTTGGTCTTTTCCGACTAATGTTGTCAATGCAACTGTAGAGATGGAGGCGGTGAGTACAATCCATAAGATGAATTGTGTGAGGCCTACTAATGCAATACCAATAATTTTTCCCATCATCAATTGAAAAGGTTTTACAGAAGAGATCATGATTTCTATGATTCTACTTGTTTTTTCTTCAATAATGCCGCGCATGACCTGGATGCCATATAACATGATAAACATAAACATGAGGATACCGGCAATGGTTCCGATAATGGTATTGGCTCCTGCGCTTGAATTTTCTTCTTTACCATCTTCAGCAATTTTTTTATTGTCGATTTCGATATTCGTTTTCAAACCGTCCAGATCGGTCTGGGAAATTCCAGATGCTTTTAATTTCTGATTTCGGATGATGTTTTCTACGTCTCCGGAGATCTTTCCATTGAGGGATAATCCGGCTTGTTTGGTACCTAAGAGTTGGATTCCGGCAGGCTTATTCAATTCAAAAGCAGGGATGTATAGGATATAGTCGTAATCAGACTTCTTAATAGAGGCTTTCATCTCCTCCAAAGATTGATTTACATAAGTGTAAGTAATGTTTTTATTGGAGTTGAGTTGCTCTGTTAACACTTTATTCTCATTAAGTACTGCGACTTTACTATGCGTTCCTTTTACGCCTTGAATAGAGAAATAAATGATTAATCCATAAAACAGGGCAATGATGATTGGTGTGAGTAAAGTCATCACAATGAACGACTTTTTCTTTACCCTTGATAAGTATTCTCTTTGTATAATGAGTAGAATTTTGTTCATGATGTTAGCTTTTTTGTGTTACTTTTTCAATGAAAATATCGTTCATAGTTGGGATCACTTCATCTAATCTGTTAATAGAAACATAAGGAAGTAATGAGGATAGTACCTGATTTGCGGTTTGTTGTTCTCTGATTTTAATTTTGAGTTTGGTATGTCCATCAGTGGTATTGTTTTCCAGTACTTCAAAGAGATCCTTTCCATTTTCAAGATCATAAGCTCCCTGGTATTCCAGTAAATAGGTATTGTTGCGGTATTTTTCTTTAATTTCCTTTACCGGCCCATCCAGTATTTTCTTAGAACGGTGAATGAGGGCAATATTGTCGCAGAGCTGTTCTACGGATTCCATTCTATGGGTAGAGAAAATAAAGGTGGCTCCTTCTTTATTGAGTTCTAAAATTTCGTTTTTGATGACATCAGCATTTACAGGATCGAATCCTGAAAATGGCTCGTCGAGAATGATCAATTCTGGTTTATGTAAAACAGTAGCCACAAACTGCACTTTTTGTTGCATACCCTTACTAAGATCTTCTACTTTTTTGTTCCACCAATCTGCCATGTTCAGTTTTTCAAACCAATATCTGATTCTTTTGGTGGCTTCTGGAGTGCTGAGTCCTTTAAGTCTGGCGAGGTATAATACCTGTTCCCCGATTTCCATTTTTTTATATAAGCCCCGCTCTTCTGGCAAATAACCGATTTGAGCAATGTGCTGAACATTGAGTCTTTCTCCGTTAAAAATGACTTCTCCACTATCAGGGGCCGTAATTTGGGTAATGATTCGTATCAGTGAAGTTTTTCCTGCTCCATTTGGCCCTAAAAGGCCAAATATTTTTCCTTTTTCTACGTGTAAACTGACATCATCTAATGCGCGATGGGCAGCATACTGTTTCACAATGTTGTTTATTATCAGCATTTTTTAGTTTTTAATAGTTTAGTACTCTAACTTATTAAAATGTTACTGATTTTGAGTTTATTTTTTTTAATACAATAAAAATGAGACATAAAAAAAGCCACCCATTTGGGTGGCTTTTCAGCATGCTGACTAATATAAATTAGTCAAAGTATTCTTTCATTTTTTCAAAGAAACTCTTGTCATTTTTTCCTGGCTGAGGTTTGAAGTTAGGAGATTCCCTAAGTTTCTCCAGCATACTTCTTTCTTCCGAGCTTAATGCTTTTGGGGTCCAGATGTTGACATGGATAATCTCATCACCTCGGTGGTAAGAATTGATTTCCGGAATACCTTTGCCTTTCAAACGTAAAAGTTTGCCGCTTTGTGTACCTGGTTCAATTTTGATTTTTGCTTTACCATCAATGGTAGGAACTTCCGCACTGTAACCTAAAGCTGCATCAACGATAGAAACGTGTAAGTCGTAAACCACATTGTTTCCTTCACGTTTTAGAGATTCATGAGGGATTTCTTCAATCAGGATGATTAAATCACCTGGAATTCCACCTTGAGGTGCCGCATTACCTTTACCGCTCATGCTTAGTTGCATACCGTCGCTTACCCCAGCTGGGATATTTATGGTAATGGTTTCTTCACCACGTGTGATACCCTCACCATGGCAGGAGGTACATTTAGCAGTAATCTGCGAGCCGCTACCATTACAAGTAGGGCAGGTAGAGGTGGTTTGCATTTGTCCCAAAATGGTATTGGTAACTCTGCGTACCGCACCGCTTCCACCACAAGTCTGACAAGTACTTACCGAGTTACGGTCTTTAGCACCTGAACCATCACAGGTTTTGCAACTTATTTGTTTATTGACTTTGATTTTCTTTTCTACACCGTTGGCGATTTCTTCCAGGGTGAGTTTTACTTTGATGCGCAGGTTGGTACCTTTTGCTACACGTCGGCCACCACGAGATTGTTGACCACCGCCGCCAAAGAAGCTATCAAATGGGCTGCCGCCACCACCACCGAAAATATCTCCAAATTGGCTGAAGATATCCTCCATGTTCATGCCGCCACCGCCATAGCCGCCGCCACCAGAAGCACCGCCAACACCCGCATGTCCGTAATGGTCATAACGTTGTTTTTTCTCAGGATTACTTAAAATCTCATAAGCTTCGGCAGCTTCCTTAAACTTATCCTCTGCTGATTTATCATCCGGGTTTTTATCCGGATGGAATTTAATGGCTAACTTTCGGTAAGCCTTTTTAATTTCTTCAGCAGATGAACTCTTGGACACGCCAAGTACATCATAATAATCTCTCTTGCTCATAAAATATTAACTCCCTACAACGACTTTAGCAAAGCGTATTACCTTGTCGTTTAAAGTGTATCCTTTTTCTAATTCGTCCATCACTTTTCCTTTTAACTCCTCATTTGGAGCAGGAATATTAGTTATTGCCTCATGTAGGTCTGTATCAAATGGGGTATGTAATGTTTCCATTTCTTTCAGTCCTTTTTGGCCTAATGTAGTTTTTAATTTGTGGTGAACCAATGCCAGTCCTTCAAGGATTGGAGCTACGTCTGTAGCACCTTGCATTGCTTTGTTGGCACGGTCAAAATCGTCCAATACCGGAAGCATAGAGACAATTACGTCTTTACCTGCAGTTTGTAAAAGTTCCACACGCTCTTTTTGAGTACGACGTTTATAGTTGTCGAACTCTGCAAATAAGCGCAGGTATTTATCATTTAATGCAGCAACTTCTTGTTGTAGCTTTTCTTCAACTGACAGTTCTGGTTGAACTTCTGCTGTTGAAGCGGCATCTGCACTTTCTTCGGCTTGCACGTTGGTTACCTGCTCATCAGCAGTATTTTCCATAATAGGATCTTCGATGTCGTTTTTTTTCTTCTTGCTAAACATGGTATAGTAGAATTTTTGGATTCAAACTCAAAAGGTTTGCCAATGAATGATATCAGCCATACTGTCAGTTTTCAAATGAAAACACTGACTAGAATGGCTGAATAATATGATTTTGTCAGAATTTAGTTACACAATTTGTGCATCCTCATGTACGATGCCACCTTCACATTTTATGATTCTAGAAGGTAGAGTACGGATGATATGGTAGTCGTGGGTAGCCATTAATACTGCTGTTCCACCCTGACTGATTTGCTTCAGTAACATCACGATTTCTTCGGAAGTATCCGGATCCAGATTACCTGTTGGTTCGTCGGCAAGGATAATTTCCGGATTGTTCAATAATGCACGGGCAATTACGACACGTTGCTGCTCTCCACCCGAAAGCTCATGAGGCATTTTTCTGATTTTAGAACGTAATCCTACTTTTTCCAGTACGTCTTTAATGCGTTCCTGAATTAAGGTTGCATCTTTCCAGCCGGTTGCTTTTAACACAAACTCTAGGTTTTTTTCTACAGTTCTATCCGTTAGCAGTTGAAAATCCTGGAAAACAATACCTAGTTTTCTACGTAAATAAGGTACGTCTTTAATCGCAAGGTTCTTTAAATCGAATCCAGCAATCTGTCCTTCACCGTTTCCAATATGCAGGTCTCCGTAAATGATTTTTAGTAAACTACTTTTACCAGATCCAGTCTGACCAATTAGAAAAACGAACTCTCCCTTGTCTACATTCAGATTTACATTAGATAAAACCAGGTGTTTTTGTTGGAACACATCTACGTTCTTTAAGTTTATAACTGCGTTTTCTGTCATGTTTAAATATCTAATTTAGCAATTTGTCCGAAAGGCAAATCGTTCACAAAATTCATTATATCGGACGATTTCTCGCCCAGACCTAGTTTCTCTAAGGACTTTTCTGGTCTATCTACCCTAAAGTACGCTAATAGCGTGAATTTATCATCCCTTAACTGTACATAGTCTGGGATTTTGGCAATGCCTTTAACTTTGATTACATACATTTCGTTCAAAAATAGTATTTCAAAATGAGAAATGAAGCGCTCAGTCGAATTTTAGAGACATCTCGGATTGGGATGAATGGAAAAGATTTTTTGAGAGTAACAATTACTGCTTTAGTTCTGGTTTTTCTGCACTTTTTGTTTAAAACTGATTCTGAAATGTTCTTTTGTTAATTTAAGGTCGATTTTTTGAGTGCTATTTTTCTTTTTAATGTTTTTCAATAATTGTAATAAAATATTTATTAGTATTATATAGATAATTTTATGTTTTAATAATTAAATCAAACGTTTGTGTAAAATTTAATAAAATAGTTTATGCTTTTAAGATGCTCCTGTAACGTTTTAATAGATATAATAACCTATTATTTGCTTATGCTTATACTATTCAAAAGTAACGACTTGTTCTCATAAAATAGTAAAACAGATAATTTCTTAACGTAGCTATAGCGCAAACGTTTGCGTTCTATTGCTTAGTAGATTGACTTTTTAATTACAATACATTCGGACTAGCAAATTATTAATGATAAGCCTACTGACCATGTGGGATTTAATGATCAATGCTAAAAAACTAAAAAATTAACCAGAACCCTCAACCAAACCTAAAAAAACTTGAACCACCATTACCTATCACCAACAGCTTATTCACATCTGAAGCAATAAAGGATCCTTAAGCAAGGAAAGTAATTTTCCATGGCCAGCAATTTTCTTGACTGAGTACAATTAAAAAGTTTGTAAAAAACTTAACGGGGGAGGCTTTTGCTTTTTTTTCTGCTATCCTCAGATCCTGTGCTTGAATTGTCAAGAACCAAAAGTTTTAGTCCCTACCCTAATTATAACCAAATCGAATTCTGATAGAATTCAATAACAACAAAAAAACACTTTATGAAGAAAAAATTACTTGTTAAAAGGACTTGTATGATGCTGCTGATGCTCCAGGGGGTCGGTATGCTTGCAGATAGCAAGTCTGTGTATGCATCCAATTATCGGTTGATAGCTGTCCCGGGGCTACAATCGGTAAAGGCCATGGCACCAATAGAGGTGACTGGTGTAGTGAAGGATGATAAGGGAATACCGATGCCTGGTGTAACTGTATCGATTAAAGGGCAAAAAGGATCTTTGTCGAGTACAGATGGTAATGGTGCCTTTAAAATTAAGGTAAGCGATGATGCGGTACTTGTTTTCAGGATGATTGGCTTCGTAACCAAAGAGGTTTCTGTGAGTGGCAAAACAAAGTTATCGGTAACGCTGAAAGAAGATTTGAACGACCTGAATGAAGTGGTAGTCACTGGATACACCAGTTTCAGTCGTAAGAAATCAACGAATGCCATGAACAGTATTACAGCCAAGGATATTGAAAATTTGCCTGCTGCGAGTGTGGACATTTTGTTACAAGGAAAGCTTCCTGGAGTAAATGTTCAGAATTTTAGTGGACAACCTGGGGTGAGAACCTCTTTGGTAGTTCGTGGGAATACGAATATTCCGCGTTCTGCAGACACCTATAATTCAGATATGTTGTACAGTAGTCCACTCTATGTAATGGATGGAATTCCTTTAGGTGAAGATGAAATTAGGGCTTTTGATGCTACAGGTACAAACTTTTTGGCTTCTTTGAATCCAAATGATGTTGAATCTATTGACGTGTTAAAGGATGCGGCAGCTGCGGCACTTTACGGATCCAGAGCAGCAAATGGTGTAATTCTGATTAAAACAAAGCGTGGGAAAATTGGTGCACCGAGAATTAGTTTCAATACTTATCACGGAATTGTACAGAAACCACAAAAGGTATCGACTTTGATTGGCGCTGCAGAACGAAGACAAAAAATGGATTTGTTTTACAATTACGGGACTGATGCTAAAATTCAGAATAACATCCCTATCATGTTAACTGATAGTTTGAATCCCGCATTTAACAACAACAATGATTATCAGGACATTTTTTATCAGGCAGGTGCAGTGCATAATTATGACGTCTCTGCTTCCGGTGGATCAGAGGTTTTTAACTATCGTCTGAGCGGAGGTTTATATGATGAAAAAGGGGTGGTGATCAATACTGGATTTAAACGCTACTCTTTTAATAGTAATGTAGGTGTTAATTTTGGTAAAAACCTTGAGTTGATTACCAGCTTACGCGCTTCACATGGTAAGCGATTAGTGGGTTCAGAAAGGCCAGATCCTAACAATTACAGAAACGTATTTAGGATTAATCCGGTGGATATGCCTAGTTCTTTATTACTTTTTGATGGCCTAAATAAGGATGCTGTAACCAATCCTTACAACCATAGAAGGAATGATAATGTGAACAATGACTTAAATGGTAGTGCAGAATTAAGATATTCTTTTCTGAATGATTTTAGAATCAGTACCCGTGCAGCAGTTAGTTATTCGACTTCTAAATTAGATTATTCTTCTCCTTCCTATTTGGAGGAGAGTGGTTTAGCTTATGCAGAGTCGTTTGCTACACAAAGACAAAAATACATCATCACGAATAATTTATTATGGATAAAAACCATTGCGAAACGTCATAATATCACCGCCAATTTTGTTCAGGAATTTGAGCAAAGACAAAATGATAAAACCAGCATCAGCGGTTTAGGAGTGCCTAATGATAACATACAGGTGGTTTCTGGTATTCCTAATGGAAACCTGCGTGGTTCTACAGATCTAACTACTTATGCAAAGTTATCCTTTTTAGGAGCGTTACACTATGATTATGATAGTAAGTACCTTCTTGATGTAGTTTTTAGAGCTGATGCTTCTTCCAGATTTGGTAAAAATAACAAATGGGGACGTTTCCCTTCTATTGGTTTGGGTTGGTTGGCTTCTGAAGAGCAATTCCTTAAGAAATTCAGCTGGATTGATGAGTTAAAAGTCAGAGCTAGTTGGGGTCGTACAGGTGATGAGAGCAGTATTGATGACAATTCGCGTTATAATTCGTACACTTCAAATGGTGGATACAGCGGTTCAAATGCGGTAAGTTATGGCGGTGCTACGGTGGTTATTCCTGATTATCGTGGTATTACAAACGATAATATTACCTGGCAACAATCTGATGCCTGGAATCTTGGATTAGACCTGGTCTTGTTTAAAAACAGGCTGAATGCAAATATTGATGTGTATAGTAGAAATACTACAGGACAGATGCTGAGTGTCGTTATTCCTGAGTATTCTGGATACCTAAATACATTTACCAACGCTGCAGGAGTAAGGAATTCTGGTGTGGAGATCAATTTGGGTGGTACCGCGATCAGAAGTAAAGATTTCAGTTGGATGCCTTCACTGAATTTATCTTTCAACAAAAATATGGTAACTGCCTTACCAAATGGAAACCGTGATTTATATTATGGAGATGCAGTTTATGTTGTTGGAAAACCTTTGAATATGTATAAAATGTACATCACTGATGGGGTAATCAATAATGCTAGTGACTTAATTGTAAATCCATTAACAGGGGCAATTGGTGCAACTAAATGGGGATCCCTGGTTTTGGGATATCCAAACTGGCGTGATACCAACGGTGACTATATGATCTCTGACGCACAAGGAAGAGATGACCAGACTTTTTATGGTGATCCAAATCCAAAAGTAACAGGTGGTTTTACCAACTATTTCAAATACAAAGGTTGGGGCTTACAAATCTTAACCACCTTTACTTTTGGTCGAACCATCGTCAATAATACCCTAGCGAGAAAATTGTCTAATGGTTTGTTTTATGGTGATCCTCAGAATTTTGCGATGTCTTCTATTACTGATATTAGTCAGTATAATTACTGGCGTCAACCGGGTGATCAGGCGACTTTCCCAGCTTTAAATCCATTCATGGGCTTATATGCATGGAGAGCCGGACAGACACTGTTTGTGGAGCCAGGATGGTATATCCGTATCAAAAACATCAACCTGAATTATACTTTCGATACCAAGAATATTGCCTGGTTAAGGGGAGCTAAGATCGATAACCTTCGTCTGTATGGAACAATGGATAACGTTCATATTTTCCAAAAATTCAGAGGTAATGATGCAGAACAGGTAGACGGTAGAGGCTATGATTATGGAGATGGTTATCCATTACCTTCAAAGTTCACACTTGGCGTACAAATTGGATTTTAAACTTATCGCAACAACAAGAAATGAAAGTATTTAATAATAGATATAATGTATTGGCAGTCGGACTGGTTGGTTTGTTGAGCTGCTTTAGTGTTTCCTGCAAGAAAGCACTAGATAATGACCTTAGAAATGCAACTTATGAAGGTGCATTCTGGAAGAAAGAGTCAGATGTAAATGGTGCAACTTTGGGTGCATATGCGCTTTTCAGAAAAAGTATGTTCAACCAAAACTCTTTCTTTTTATGGGGTGACGCACCTTCCGGTTTGTTTAATTCAGATAGTGCCAATGATAAATATCCATATGACGGGGGGAAATTTAGAATACCTTACAAAGAAAATGGAACACAAAATTGGACCAACTGGTATCAGGTGGTTGGCTTGTCAAATCTAATTTTGGAAAAAATCCCAACAATTTCGGATGATAAATTTGAGGCAGGTAGAAAGAATTACCTGCGAGGTGAGGCTTACTTTCTGAGAGCCTTGTCTTATTTTTATATGACTAGGGTATGGGGAGATCTGCCATTGCAATTGGAAGCAATTACCACAGCTGATCAAGCGAAATTGATTCCTAGAACTGATTCCAAGGCCATTATGACTCAAATTATGAGCGATGCGGCTAAAGCTTCAGCATTATTGACATGGGAAGGTTTGGATGAGAATCAGCGTTTTAGAGCAAGTAAAGCCTCGGCACTTGCTTTATTAGCTCATGCCTCAGCATGGGCAGGTGATTATCAGAAAACTATTTTATATACGGATTCTCTTCAAAATAGAACAGATCTAATCTCTTTACAACCTACCGGTCAGATCAGGAAAGTTTTCTCTGACAACAATGCAGAAGAGAATATCTTCGTGATTACTAATAAATACAGCAATAATGAAGCGAGTTCTTATGATCCAAATATTTCGAATTCTATTGCATACATCACCATTAGTAGCGATATCATTAAAGGAATGCCAAATTCTATTCCTACCTACTGGCTTGCTCCAGCAATGATTGATGGCCTTTATAGTAAGGATGATACCCGTTTAAAAGAATTTGTTGCCTATAAAAATACTACGGATCAAAAACCAAATATGGTCAAATACCGTGATATTTTAAATGTAGGTTCAGGCGGTAGTTTTGACATGCGCGCTGAAAGTAATCTGGTTGTATTCAGATTGGCTGATATGATTCTTTTAAAAGCAGAAGCTTTGAATGCCTTACATAGAGATGGTGAGGCAGCTACGGAATTAAATAAAATTCGCGCCAGAGCGGGGGTTGCTGATATCTCTAGTACTGGGGTGTTACTTCAGCGTGACATCTTTTTGGAAAGAGAGAGAGAGCTGATTGGAGAAGGCCATATCTATTTTGACATGGTTAGAAATAGTAGAAATATACTATCCACAGGTGTTACTTTTTTCCCTCCATGGATGACTAAAGACCGTTACCGAAACAAGGGGTATTTATGGCCTATTGATGATGCTGTGGTAAATGCCAACAGACTTATTGGTCAGAATCAATGGTGGCAGAATAATTAATACAATCAAAATAGTATTTAAAAAGATGAAAAAGATAAAAATAACCTATCTGATGATGACTGCCTTTACTATGGTAGCATTGATGATGTCATGTAAAAAAGATGGTGTAATAGACGGTGGTAAGAGCATAGCAAAAGTTGATATGACAACTTATGATTTCTTGAAAACACACCCAAGTAAGAAATTCGATACGACATTATTGATTATCGACAAGGCAGGATTGAAAGATCTTATTAACAGTCCGGGTACCTTTTTTGTGCCAAATAATTACGCGATCAGGAATTTTTTGAACGCTAAAAGAGATGAGGCAAGAAAGACTGATGAAAGATTGAATTACAACCTGGATTCTTTATTCAAAAAATTTACGCCGAAAATGTTAAAGGACTCTATGGGGATTTATTTCTTTCCTAAGGAGATCGTTCGCGAAGATTTAAACGAAAATGGAACGTCATATCAGACGTCTACACCTAATCAACTATTGGATATCTCGCTGGAGGTTTCTAATGACTATCAGGTTGACGGGATCATTAATAATAAACCTAAATACGTTTATGTCACCAAAGTGATGGGAGCGAAAGATATTATGGTGAATGCTGAACGGGTTGATCCTTCAGGAAATAAGAATTTATTAGATATTAAGGTCATTTGCCAGACCACTGGAATTCTGACCAATACAGGTGTTGTGCATGTCTTAGGGAACCAGCACCGCTGGGCCTTTATGCAATAATTTTTAAGATATAAAGAAGTTAAAATGAAAAAATATATGAATTTAGCCTTGTTGTTAATTGTCCTAGCGACATTGACTTTTATGGGCTGCAAGAAAACACCGGTAGGTTATTTAAGTGAAAACTTAAGGTACATGGCAGATACCTTAGTGATTAGTCAGGGGCAAACGATCACCACCAATGGTATTGTCTTAGACAATTCCACGCCTCCATTAAAAGTAACTTTGTTAAACATCAGAAACAAAGCAACGGGACAGAGAGAAGAAGCTTTCTTTAAGGAATATAAGGTGGGGATTTGGAAATCTGCATTTGACCCTAAAACGGACACCACCCTAGCCTTGTTGATGGCAAAGAGAGATAGCGTGTTGAAAACGCCGATCTCGATATTATCTAGTAGTGGGCAGATGGTGATCAATGGTTCGACCACAAATGTGCCTGCAGGGTACTACCTTGTAGATGTACAGGTAGAAAATCCAAATGGAGTAAAGACTTATATGGGGATTTGTACCATTAAGTTAAACGAACCTATTGCTTTTGAATATACTACAGTACCTTATTTTACACCAGTTAAGACTGGTACAGAGACTGCATTGAGATTTCCATATGACGACCAGTGGGTAGATTCAGAAATAGGAAAAGGAACTAGTGTAGAACTAAACATCAAAAGGGTTGCGGATTTTCCCAATCAAATTGTTTTGAAAGTTTTAGATAAGAATGGTGCCGTTTTTCCTGGGAAAGCTATGGAAAGCAGACCAAGTGGAAGTACTTTTTTGAATAATCTAAAAACATTCACATATAAAACTACGGTAACTGATACAGCTATAATATATGACTATTTTCCTACGACAAGGTTTCCTGACCCTTACTGGGATGATAAAACCAATAACATTTTATGTTATTACAGGATGTATAATCAATACATAGCCTCAACGGAGATTGCAGATCCTACTAGTTGGTTTCCGCCAACGCTAACTACGTATAAAACATGGAATGAAAGTCCTGTGAATGCGAATATCAGGTTTAGTACAAAATTGAATAAGCCAGGTAAGTATATCTATGAATTAAGGTTAAAGCTCACTAAGAAATAAAATGAGATCAGGCCGTTCATTCGGCATTTTCAAGAGCATTTAATTTAAAAGGTCGGATCCTGATTTCAGGGGATTCGACCTTTTTATTGGATTGGTATTTTGACTTGATTTTCTTGAACTTTAAATGATGTTCAGGAACTCGATGGTGTTTACATTATCCGCATAATCCCAGAGTTTTGGTGCCTGACTTTGTCCAGGTGCAAGTACAGTAGTTTTTAGTTTTAAATCCGCTTTAGAAACGATACATTGAATGTTCTCTTCTTCTTTAGCCAATCTTTCCTGAACTTCTTCGAGGTTCTTGTAGCGCTCATAAAATATTACCGCCAGTGGTGATACCATATTTACATCTTCTTTCAATAACAAAAATCCGTTGTCGAAATGCGCCGCTGCATTGACCAGGTAGATAGATTTGTTATAATCGTAGTTGTTGTTGTATTTGAAGTGGTTGATGATGTTCTGAAAAGATGCTATCGGCTCATAGAAATTTTTGATGTCGTAGTCTTCCGGAATGAAAATTTTTGATACATTTCTACATCCTAATCCAAAGTAATCGAAGATGTCATGTCCTAGCAATGCGACTTCATCCTTGCTTTCTTCCCCAGTCAATACAGCCACACTATTTCTGTTTTTTCTAATGATGTTGGGCACTTTGCCGAAATAATATTCAAAATATCTGGAAGTATTGTTGCTACCGGTGGCAATTACTGCATCGAAATCTTTTAGTCTTTCTACATAGACAATATGATTTGCCAGTAATGGCTCTATTTCCACCAATCTTTTCAATAAGGCAGGCAGTAGTTTGTCGTCTGAAGAGGAAAGTTTGATCAATGCAATATTTCCCGTAGCCAATACGGATAGGACATCGTGAAAACCCACCATTGGAATATTTCCAGCGAGAATCAATCCTACTTTTTTAGGCGTTTCGGTCACCTTAATGGATTTGAACCAGGTTTCAATATCCTGTTCATTGAGCATATGATGCAAGGCATTAAGGGATTTTTCTACTTCCTCAACGGTGAACCATGCATTGCTGTTTGGTGCTGATAAAATTAAATTTTTAAAGTCAGGATCGGGATTGGCAGTAAATTGACCGAGCTTTTTGAATGCAATTATGAGTTTTTCAGCAGTAAGGATTGCCATATTCCAATTATTTTAAAGTTTATGTGTTATATTTGCCTTGCAAAGGTAACCTTAGCATTAGAATTAGACGAAGACATGGCTATTAAAATAACAGACGAATGTATTAACTGTGGAGCATGTGAGCCTGAATGCCCAAATAATGCGATTTATGACGCAGGCACAGCCTGGAGATTCTCTGATGGAACCAATTTAAATGGCATCATTGATTTCGGAGGTAAAGAAGTAGACGCTGAGGCTTCGATGGAAGCAGGCTCTGACGAAGTTTATTATATCGTTTCCGATAAATGTACAGAGTGTAAAGGTTTTCATGATGAACCTCAATGTGCGGCAGTTTGCCCGGTAGATTGTTGTGTTGATGATGAAGACGTGCGTGAAACTGAAGAAGAATTATTGGCTAAAAAGGCCTGGTTACATCAGGAAAACTAAGAACAGATTTATTGAAAAAATATAAAGGACGCTTTTGGCGTCCTTTTTTGTTTAAACTATTTTTCTGAAAATTTCTGTGTTCCTCTTAATCCTTATCTTCAAATTTATTTGGTACGATTAAAACAGGACAAGCCGATTTTCTGGCTACGTGTTCAGCAACACTACCCATTAAGAAATGGTACAGACCAGTACGGCCATAGGTACCAATAACAATCAGGTTAGAACCCCATTCATCAGATTGTTGGATGATGCCATGTGCGGCATTATCAATCACACTTAGATAGGTAGTTGGAATGCCTAAACTATATTTTGCTTCTATTTCTTTCAATAGCATATTGCTATTCTCTTCGCTGTTGTCGTAAGTCTCCAAAAAGACAGGGGCAAGGGTTAGATCTGGATTGATGTTGGCTGGAATAGGTTCAATAATATTGACCAGCGCTACTTCTGCACCAAATGTTTTTGCGATTTCATACCCTGTCTTGGCCGCCTTTTCGGAGCAGGTACTGTTGTCGACAGCAATTAAAATCTTTTTCAGGTTCATGATCTTACAATTTAGTGGTTATACTATTAAGACATCTTTCAAAGTGAATTGTTTGATTGTCGAATGCGATATTCAAATATGTCTTTCTTGAAAAGGCTATTCCATTTGTCTAATATATAGATTTTCAGTGGTTTTACGGAAATCTAATCGGTAATTTCTATTCTTAGTGCTATTGTGAGAAAATGATAGAGATATTGTTATTTTTATACCCTCAGAAAAGCAAAAATATGGAACAAGAATATGGAATTTGCAGGGTGGCCATCGCCCCTATAAGAACGGAAGCCTCGGATAAGGCCGAAATTAGTTCTCAATTGCTTTTTGGTGACCATGTGGAAATTCTGGAAAAGAAGGAAAACTGGTGGTTGATCTATAATGCATATGATGGCTATGAAGGATGGATGGATTTTAAACAATTAACCATGCTTTCCCTGGAACAATATGTTCATAACCATGACTGTGACCATGTAGTGCCAGCTGAGCTGCTGGGAACGGTTATAGATGAAGAAGGCACTAAGTATTACTTATCTCCCGGGAGTAATCTCCCGATGCTGGAAAATGGCTTCTGTTATCTCGGAAAAGAAAAGTTTAAAGTGATGTTTACCCCTCTGAAAATTACCGCCTACCATACCAATGAAGAATTGCTTCGACATGCACTTTTCTTTCTGAATGCTCCGTATTTATGGGGTGGAAGGAATTTATTTGGAATAGACTGCTCTGGATTTATACAGGTAGTCTTTAAAATGAATGGTATACAGTTGAAGCGTGATGCCTGGCAGCAGGCCGAGCAAGGGCATGTTGTTGACTTTTTACCTGAGGTGAAAGCCGGAGATGTTGCATTTTTTGATAATGCAGATGGAAAGATTATTCATGTAGGAATTATGCTCAGCAATGATCGTATCATCCATGCTTCCGGGAAGGTGAGAATTGATCCGATAGATGACCAGGGAATTTACAATGCGGAGCTAGGGCGTTACAGCCACAAACTTAGAATCATCAAACGCTTTATATAATATCCAATTTATCCATTTTGGGAGAGGTTTCTTTTATTAATTGCCTTCAACAATACAGCTTGGCTCACATTTAACCGGGAAATTGCAGGAATTGGCGATGAAACACATTTTGTGCGCTTGTTCATGCAATGCGTTTGCCTTATCCTGATCTTCAGCTCTGGTAATGGTAACTACTGGATATAAGGTCACTTCTGAAAAATGGCCACTACCGTCTGCATTCTCTAGCATTGTACCAACAGCATTGTCTTTGTAATCCATCACAATAATATCATTTTGGGAGCAGAGATGAAGGTACCAGAGCATATGACACGAGGACAATGAAGAGACGAGTAAGTCCTCTGGGTTATGCTTGGTTTTGTCGCCTAAAAAGGCCGAATCTGAAGAGCCGGCAATGTCTGCTTTATGCTCAACGGAAATCACATAGCTTCTGTCATAAGAGCGATAGTCCATTGTTCCTGAACCTTTATTTCCTGTCCAGATAACTGCGGTTTTATATTGATGTTCTTTTGCCATGATCGGTACTATTTTATACCAATTTAAACATTCTTACTTTTCTTTCCTTAGTTTTTTAAAAGTAAATGGCAGTGTTCTGATAACCTGTTAGTTAAATTTCCAGACCATGACTTGTCGGTCGTCACCAGTCGAAATCAGGTAGGCTCCATCCGTACTCCAAATCAATTTATTGATGGAATGGGAATGACCTTCTGTGTTTTTTTCCAAACTTAAGATTTTGTAAAGCCTAAAATCCTGGCTGCCCCATATTTTTATGCCTTTATCCTGGCTGCAGGTGGCGTAATAAGGTTGTGTAGGATGAAATGCAATCGCATAAATACTGAACATATGTGCAGCGATGCTATTGATGAGTTCATAGTCTGGAAGACTCCATATTTTTAACTGTGCATCTCTGCTTCCAGAAATCAGGTAATCTCCAGTAGGAGCATATTGTAAAGAGGTGATGGGTAACGTATGGCTGTTGAGTTGATGGAGTAAGCTATAATCCTCAGAATTATAGATCCTGATGATACCATCTTTCCCTCCTAATGCCATTTGCTTTTGATCTTTACTCAAGGCGATTACTCTGACTGTTTGTGGAATCACCTTGAAATGGTACAATAAAGAAAAATCTGCTAATGACCATACAGCAAGCATGCCGTCTTCTCCTGTGCTGATCAGCTCATTCTTATGGCTGATGGTTTTTAGATCAAATACTCCTTTCTGGTGAAAACTTAAAGTAGCAATTACCTTTTCCTCATCCAGGTTAAAAACCAGGATTGAGCCACTGCGTTGTGCAATGAATAATAGGTTGCCGAAGCAGTGCAAAGCATAGACTGAACTTTGCACTGGCACAAGAACTTTTACAAAACCCATCGTTTCCAGAGACCATTTTACGACGCCCTTGTCGTTTCCAGCACTGAAAAAAGTATTTTTTTCAGGTGCGTTAGCTAAGGCGTAGATTGGATTCTGGTGTCCGTTAAGGGTATGAAAATGTTTCAGCATGATATTTTAATCGGTAATTTTAATTTCTATTTACGGTGTCTTTTTTCCAGATTTTGTGCGATCTCTGTTAAGCTTTTTCCTTTTTCTTTTAACAGGACTAAAAGGTGGAAAATAAGGTCAGAACTTTCATTGACAAAATCTTCATCCGTTTCATTCAGGGCGGCAATTACGGTCTCAACACCTTCTTCACCTACTTTTTGTGCAATCTTGTTCAGCCCTTTTTCGCGGAGTTTGTTAACATAGGATTCTTCGGAAGGGTTTTCATACCTCTGAGAAATAATGCTTTCTAATTCAAAGAGGAAGTTTTGATTGTAATCTGTTTTAAAGCAGCTTCTGCTTCCGGTATGACAGGTTGGGCCTACCGGACTGGCTTTAATCAAAATGGTATCGCGATCGCAATCAATATGTGTATCTTTCACGAAAAGGAAATGACCACTCTCTTCACCTTTGGTCCATAGGCGGTTTTTAGACCTGGAAAAGAAGGTAACTTTCCCTTCTTCCTGTGTTTTTGTCCAGGCTTCCTGGTTCATGTAACCCAACATTAAAACTTCCAGCGTCTGGTCGTCCTGAATGATCACAGGAACCAGTCCCTCTGTTTTTTCAAAATCTATATTCATAACCTTACAGGTATATTGTGGTATTTTAATTTTTGTTTCAGGTCGGGTATAGGAATCTCACCGAAATGAAATACCGAAGCCGCAAGAGCGGCGTCTACACCTGTTTTTTCAAAGACTTCAATGAAATGTTCCATTTTTCCAGCACCTCCTGAGGCAATCACAGGAATGTTGATCATTTGTGAAATGGTATTCAATAAACCGCAATCAAAACCTTGTTTTGTGCCATCATGGTCCATTGAGGTCAGTAGAATCTCCCCGGCACCCATACTTTCTGCCTGACGGATCCAGTTTTCAGTTTCTAGTTCAGTGATGAGTCTGCCGCCATTAAGGTGAACACGGTTTTTGCCTTCCACGAATTTGGTGTCTACGGCAACCACTACAAACTGAACACCAAATGCGGCCGCGAGTTCTTCAATCAAAACAGGATTTTTAACGGCAGCAGAATTGATACTAATTTTATCGGCTCCTGCATTTAGCAAGGCTTCTGCATCCTGAATGGTCGTAATTCCCCCACCAATGGTAAAAGGAATGTTCAGCTGACGGGCCACTGATTTTACCATTTCTATCATCGTTTTACGTCGCTCATGGGTAGCGGTAATGTCTAGAAATACAAGTTCATCAGCACCTTGCTGTGCATATTGCCAGGCCAGTTCTACCGGATCTCCGGCATCTTTTAGGTCTACAAAATTAACTCCCTTTACTGTCCTGCCATCTTTAACATCCAGGCAGGGAATGATACGCTTACTTAGCATAGCTTAAAGAGAAGTCATTTGCTTTAAATTCCATTCTTTAATCTCTTCGATAGTAATTCTATTTTCATAAATAGCTTTACCTACAACTACCGATCTAACGTCTAATTTAGCGAGTTCTTCAATGTCAGCCATAGAACTTACGCCACCCGAAGCAATTAGCTTAATAAATGGAGAGTGTTCCAATAGTTTTTTATAAAGATCTACGGCAGCGCCTCCTAATTTACCATCTTTGTTGATGTCTGTACATAGGAATCTGAAAAAGCCCAATTGCAGGCATTTATCTACATAATCCATTAATTTTACAGGTGAGCTTTCCATCCATCCGGAATATTTAATGACTTCATCCAATACGTCAATTGCGATAACGATTCTGTTGGCATAATCATATTTTTTGCCTACTTCCTGACTTAATTCTGCAAGGAAATCTGGGTTGGTGATGGCTTGTGTACCAACAATTACGCGGTGAACTCCTGCATCCAATAGGTCTGTAACCTGTTGAATTGTGCGGATTCCGCCTCCGTATTGTACACGCATATCTGTTTTACTGATGATTTCAAACAATGCTTTTTGGTTACTGAAATCTCCTTTTGCACCGTTTAAGTCAATAATATGTATGAATTCTGTACCGTTAGAACGGTAAGTCTCGATCATTTCGGCGATGGAAACGTCATATTCAGTTTTCTGGTTATAGTCACCTTCTCTAAGGCGAACTACTTTTCCATCTAAAATATCAATAGCAGGTATTATGTACATTTTATTGTGTTAAGGTTGAGAAATTCTTTAATATATGTTCTCCGGCGGCACCGGATTTTTCCGGGTGGAACTGAACGCCGTAGAAATTATCTTTTTGTATAGCTGCAGAAAATGGCGTGCCATAATTCGCAGTGGCAATATCAAAAATAGGGTTATATTCAATAAAGTAAGAATGAACAAAGTAAAATTGTGCACCATTCGCTACTCCCTCAAATAAAGGATTGTTTTTATGTTCGATATTATTCCAACCCATGTGAGGGATTTTAATACCATTATTTTTGTCGAATAAGCAGGTTTTTAAAGGAAAAATACCCATTAAACTGGAATCTCCTTCTTCAGAATGATTGGTAAGCAGTTGCATGCCTACGCAAATGCCTAATACTGGTTTTTTAAGGTTTTTAATTGGCGCTACCAATCCGGTTTGTTCCAGTTTTTGCATTGCAGCAGCTGCATGGCCTACTCCGGGGATAATGATATGGGTATATTTATCCAAATCTGCTTCCCTGTCGACCATGCCGTAGTTCAGGTGCTGTCTTTCTAATGCTGAAGTCAGCGAAAAGATATTACCTGCTCCGTAATTTACAATTCCAATCATTACAATACGCCTTTAGTACTTGGTAAGACTAACTTTTCTGCATCGCGTTTAATGGCCATTTTTATAGCTTTTGCAAATGCTTTAAATATAGCTTCAATTTTATGATGTTCATTGTCGCCTTCAGCTTTAATATTCAGGTTGCATTTTGCGGCATCACTGAAGGATTTGAAGAAGTGATAAAACATTTCTGTTGGCATATCTCCAACTTTCTCACGTTTAAAATCTGCATCCCAAACGATCCAGTTTCTGCCACCAAAATCAATAGCTACCTGTGCTAAACAATCGTCCATAGGCAGGCAGAAGCCATAGCGTTCCAGTCCTAATTTATTGCCAATTGCTTTTGAAAATGCTTCACCAAGGGCGATTCCTGTATCTTCAATAGTATGGTGCTCGTCGATATGTAGGTCGCCATTCGTCTTAATTTTCAGGTCAATACTTCCATGGCGGGCAATTTGATCCAACATGTGGTCAAAGAAGTTTAATCCTGTAGATATTTCTGCTTTCCCAGTCCCATCCAAGTCAATGTCTATGCTGATCTTGGTTTCATTGGTGTTTCTTTCATGGTGAATTGTCCGGCTTCCGGCTTTCAGCATGGTGTAAATATTTTCCCAATTTTGGGTTTTTAAGGCGATATCATCATGAAGTGCCTCTATCTTTTCTAAATTTTCATTCGCACCTAATTGTAGATTGTTGCAAATCCAAATGGCCTTTGCGCCTAAATTTTTTGCTAGTATAATATCATTGATGCGGTCACCGATTACAAAAGAGTTTTCAAGATCATAATCAGGACTTAAAAAATGCTGTAATAAACCGATGTTAGGTTTTCGTGTTGGTGCATTTTCATGGGCAAAAGTTTTATCGATGATCACTTCATCGAAAACTACACCTTCATTGGCGAAGGTGTTCATCACAAAGTTGTGCACGGGCCAGAAGTTGGCTTCCGGATGAGCATCTGTGCCTAGTCCATCCTGATTGGTTACCATGACCAATTCGTAATCCAGCTCTTTAGCTATTTTTGAAAGATAATATAGAGCTCTTGGATAGAATTCCAGTTTTTCAAAAGAGTCGATTTGTTCATCAGGTGGTTCATTAATGAGCGTGCCATCTCTGTCAATAAATAGTACTTTTTTCATTAGTATGCTATAATGGTTTCATGTTTGATTAAGAATTCAGCGCTTTTAAGGCCGCTAGGAGGATTTCGTTTTCTTGTGGAGTTCCAATGGTGATTCGTAGGCAGCCTTCACATAATGTTACTTTAGAACGATCCCTGACAATAATACCCTGTTCGACTAAGGCATCATAAGTTTTCAACGCATCAATCACTTCAATTAGTATGAAATTCGCGTCAGAGGCATGAACTTTTTTAACGATTGCTAAAGTCCTTAAAGCTTCGCTTAGGTTTTCCCTTTCAGCAACGGTAAGTTTGATCCATTCGTTTACCTGTGCAATGTTTTCCAGTGCTTTTAAAGCAAGGTCTTGTGTGGCTTGATTGATATTATAAGGAGGTTTTACCTTATTTAGGATATCGATCACCGGACGGGCTGCAAAGGCCATGCCTAATCGCAAAGCAGCAAGGCCCCAAGCTTTAGAAAAGGTTTGTAAGACTACCAGGTTCGGGTATTCCGTCAGTTCCTTAATAAAGGTACGTTGTTTGGCATAATTGATATAGGCCTCATCAATGATGACCAAGCCATTGAAATTAGCCAGTACTGTTTCAATATCCGTGCGGATAATAGAATTTCCAGTTGGATTATTTGGAGAGCAAATGAAGATTAATTTTGTATTTTCATCAATTGCTTCTGCTATTTTCTCCAGGTCCAATTGGTAGTTGGGTAAAAGATTGACTTTTCTGGTCTCTACATTATTGATCTGAGCGGAAACCTGATACATTCCATAAGTTGGTGGAAGAATAATCACATTGTCTTTTCCGGGTTCGCAAAAAGCACGGAATAATAAATCGATGGCTTCATCACTACCATTGCCCAGGAAAGTATTTTCAATTGGGACACCCTTGATTTTACTTAGCGCATCTTTAAGGTCCAATTGTAATGGATCAGGGTATCTGTTAAAGTTGACATCCAAAGGAGAACCATATCCATTCTCATTTGCATCTAAATATACACTGGCCTGGCCTTTATATTCGTCTCTGGCGGTTGAATATGGTCTCAGGTTTTTGATATTTTCTCTTTGTAAGTTATTGATATCCATCTTTATGATTTTAAACGAATAGTGATTGCATTTTTGTGTGCTTGCAGACCTTCTGCAGCGGCCAACACTTCAACTGTGCTGCCAATATTTTCTAAACCTTGTGCTGTGATGTGCTGAAAGGTTATTTTTTTTAGAAATGAATCGAGAGATACCCCAGAGTATGCTTTTGCAAAGCCACTGGTAGGTAAGGTGTGATTGGTTCCGGAGGCATAATCACCCGCACTTTCCGGAGTAAGATTACCTAGAAACACAGATCCGGCATTCTCAATTAAAGGGATGAGTTGTTCAAACTTAGCCGTAGCTAATATCAGGTGCTCCGGAGCATATTCATTGCTAAATTCCATGGCCTCTTCCAGATTGTCCACCAATACAACATATGAATTGGCGATTGCTTTCTCTGTGACTTCTTTTCTAGGAAGTACAGCAATCTGGGCCTCGATTTGTTTTAATGTTTCGGTAATAATGCGCTGAGAAGTAGCAACTAAAATTGCCTGACTATCGGCACCATGTTCTGCCTGGGCGAGTAAATCGGAGGCAATAAATGCCGGATTTGCACTTTCATCAGCAATTATTAAAACTTCTGAGGGACCAGCTGGCATATCTATAGCCGTCATACTGCTCGACTGAATCAGCTGTTTGGCCTGAGTTACATAACGGTTGCCCGGTCCAAAAATCTTATAGACTTTAGGTACACTTTCCGTTCCATAAGCCATTGCAGCAATAGCTTGAGCGCCGCCAATCATATAAATTCTTTTGATGCCAAGCTTTAAAGCACAATAAGCAAGGTAGCAATTGGTCTTTCCATCTTTTTGAGGAGGGGAGCAGACCACGATATCTTTACATCCAGCCAATACGGCAGGAATACCGAGCATCAGAAAGGTGCTGGGTAAAACCGCTGATCCTCCAGGAATATACAGACCTACGCGGCTGATCGCTCTGCTTTCCCGCCAGCAAGTAACGCCAGGCATGGTTTCCAATTTTGATTCTGTATGGGCTTGTGCCGCATGAAAGGTATGTATGTTGGCATAAGCAGTATCAATTGCTGCTTTTTCTGCTGCTGGAATCTTTGCTGCAATGCTTTCAATCTCTGCTTCCGACAGGTATAATTTTGTTAAGGAAACCTGATCAAACTGATTTGCATAGGCTACTAATGCAGCATCTCCGCGTGTTTTTACCTCTTCAACAATCTGAGTTACACGATCCAGGATACTACTATCATCTTCGAGTTGTCTTAAGCAGAGTTTAGTGATCTCTTCTTTACTCAACTCTTTATAACTGTAGGTTTTCAATGTGTTGTTTTTTAAGTGAAACTTAGGCGATGATTTTCTCTATTGGCATGACTACAATTCCTTGCGCACCTGCAGCTTTCAGGCTGTTGATCTTTTCCCAAAAATCGTGTTCTGCGATTACTGAATGAACAGCAACCCATTCTTCATCAAATAAAGGAACAACTGTCGGACTTTTTACACCTGGTAATAAATCGACTACTTTCTTTAAATTGACTTTAGCCACATTTAATACCACATATTTGGTTTCTTTAGCACGCAATACAGAAAGGATTCTTTGTAAAAGTTCCTGTACTTCAGGGAGTAGGTCTGAGCCTTTGCTTCCAATCAGAATGGCTTCAGATTTCATTACTTCTGAGAATGGTTTTAGTCCATTACTTTTTAATGTACCTCCAGTAGAAACAATATCACAAATGGCGTCACTCAAACCTAAACCAGGTCCGATTTCTACAGAACCAGAAATGGTTCTCACTTCAGCATTAACATGATTTTCTTTCAGGTATTTTTCTAAAATTACCGGGTAAGAAGTGGCAATGGCTTTACCTTCTAATTGTGCAATCTCGGTAATCCGACTTTCATTGGGAATAGCAATTTTTAAAGTGCATTTTCCGAATCCAAGTCTTTGAAGATAAGAGACCTCTGCACCGGATTCTACAATCACATTTTCACCTACAATACCTATGTCGGCAATACCATCCTGAACATATTCTGGAATATCATCGTCTCTTAGGAAGAGAATTTCTAATGGAAAATTGGTAACGGTAGAGATTAGTGAGCTTTTGTAGTTTTCGAATGATAAACCACAATTTTTAAGAATTTCTACAGATTTTTCGTTTAATCTACCAGACTTCTGGATAGCTATTTTAAGTGTTTTCAATGATTATGCTAGATTGAATTTATTGAGTATTGGACAAGAAAATATTTCGGAAACAAGTTTTGAAGTACAAAACATTACATATACATCGCCGACAGGCGATGGTGTAAATGTAAGTGATGGTTCAAAATTTGAGTCATAATTATTTTTAAGTCCTTAATCAACAAGTATTAGCATGCTGTGGAACTGCAAATATATAGATTGAAAGCATAAAACAAAATATATATGGCATTTAATTTGCCTAATTCCATTTGATAATGACATTTAACGTCTAGTTTTGTAAAAAAAATACCACATTGAAAAAAGTTCTGTTCCTTTTATTACCGTTCTGTTTACTGTTAAACGCCTGTTCCTGGTTTAAAGATACCCCTGAAATTGGTTTATTGCTATCTAAACATTTTGATAACAAACTCTACAAAGATTTTGATACTACTGAATATAATGTAGTCTTTAAGCAACGCTTTGATGCTTTAAAGGGAAAATTGACCAATCCGAATACTATTGAAAATTTTTATGCAAGCCATGAGGAAGAACCACGTTTAGTCTCACAGTTTTTCATAAATGGAGGTTTAGATACGCTGACTGCTTATATTACGAGAGTTGATGCGCATGGTTATAACCCTGAACTTTTCCGATTGGAAGAATTGAAAAAAGCTTTACAGGCGCTTTCTGCTAATAAATTTAAATCGATCCAGGAGGTTTATCCGGTGATTGCAGATCTAGAGTTGAATGCTGCGGAAAGCTTAACCAAGTATGATAATTTTGTGAGCTATGGAAGTGTGAATCCACGCAAATTGTTTTCCCGTTATTATGTTCCTATAAAGCGCCCGGATAGCTTAAGCATTTCTAAAGTTTTGGCTACAAAAGATATTCAGGCTTTACTTAAAGAAATCCAACCTCGTTCTAAGCAGTATTTAGCAATGCAAGCCAAACTAGCCAGTTTAAAACAAGCTGGTTTAGGTAAAAGTGATCAGGCAAAAACGATTCTGGTAAATATGGAACGTTTGAGGTGGCAGATGCCAGAGATGGGAAATGAATATGTAGAGGTAAATATACCAGATTTTTCATTGACCTGGTTCAATAAAGAGGATACAGTAAGCCACATGAAAGTATGTGTAGGAGGAAAGAGGGAGGATGAATATGCAGAAAAAATTGCCAGATACGCGAAAAGCGGTAACCTGGATGATAAACCTAAAAACCATGAAACGCCCATTTTATATAGTAAACTAAATTCTATCCAGGTAAATCCAATCTGGAATATTCCGGTGAGTATTGCCAGAAATGAGATCTACTGGATGGCAAGGAAAGACCCTTATTATCTTTCTAATAGTAATATCAATGTGTACAGAAATGGGAAGTTGATTGGCGAACCCGATACCATTCAATGGAGTAATTATTCCAGAGAAAAACTGCCTTATCAGTTTAAACAGGGATCCGGTGATGGTAATGCTTTGGGTAAGTTTAAATTTATCTTCGATAATGGTTCCAGTATTTACCTACACGATACCAATAATAAGAGTGGTTTTACAAGAGCCAACCGTGCAATCAGTCACGGTTGTATCCGCGTCGAAAAACCTTTAGAATTTGCAGAAAATCTGGTGAAGGATAAAAGCCGTTATGATCAGCTTAGAATGGAAGTTAACCTTCCACCATTGGATACGACTAAAATGGCACTCTATCGCAAAAAACTGGCAAAGAAAGCAGATACTGTTAATTTATTTAAGCTAAAACCAACCTGGTTTGGAACAAAAAAACAGGTGCCATTGATTATCAATTATATTACTGCCTGGTCAGAGAATGGTTCAATGCAATATAGAGCAGATGTTTATGGTTTGGATGAAACTTTATGGTCAGCTATGAGGAAATTCATGTAAAAGTTCTACCTTTGGTTTTTAATGAATTTCCTATACCCAGGTTTTCTTTTCGCACTGCTGGCAATAGCCATTCCTATTGTAATTCACTTATTTAATTTTAGAAAATTTAAGAAGGTATATTTTAGTAATGTACAGTTTCTTAAGGAAGCGAAAGAGCAGAATTCTTCCAGGGATAAGTTTCTCCATTTATTGGTATTGTGCTGTAGAATTCTCGCGATCATCTTCCTGGTATTTGCCTTTGCAAGGCCATATATTCCACTGGATACTGGAGCAGACCCTAAAAAAGGAAACCTGATTAGTGTTTATATCGATAATTCCTATAGTATGGAAACGGTAAATAAGGAGGGGAATTTATTGGATGAGGCCAAGCGTAAGGCGAAAGAAATTGCTGCGGCTTACGAGTTGAACGACCAGTTTCAGTTGCTTACTAATGACTTTGAAGGAAAACATCAGCGAAGATTAAATAAGGAAGCTTTTGTTCAGATGCTGGAAGATGTGAAAATATCTCCAGCCAGCAGGACCTTGCAGCAGATTGTCAATAGGCTAAACCAGGAGGGGGATTCCAGGAAAAATCAAATCGCTTACCTGCTTTCAGATTTTCAGCAAAATTTTACCGGCAGGGAAAAAATTAAATCTGATTCGTTGATCAGGTATTCCTTCATTAAATTGAACGCGAATGCGCTTCCAAATATAGCAGTCGATAGTGTCTGGAGTTTATCCCCGGTTCATCAACCTAAGCAAGCAGAACAATTGGTCGTGCAGCTTCATAATTATAGTTCGGAAGATGCGGTAGATGTTCCATTGAAGCTTCTCATCAATCAGCAACAAAAGGCAATCAGCAATGTTAAAGTCCCCGCCGGGAAATCGATTAAAGATACATTAGCTTTTAGCGGTTTAAATCAAGGATGGCAGAAAGGGGTGTTGAGTATTAAAGATTTTCCCATCACTTTTGATGATGAATTGAATTTTAGTTTCCCTGTAAATAACGAAATGAAAGTGCTAAGTATCTCAGGAGATCCTACACAACAATTCTTAAAATCATTATTTGCAGCTGATCCGTATTTTAAACTGACGGAAATGACGGAGGCAAATATCAAATATTCGAGCTTCCCGGAATATAGTCTGATTGTTCTTAACGGTTTAAAGCAACCTTCCTCAGGATTGGCACAACAGCTTAAAAGCTTTGTGCAAAAAGGAGGGAGTTTAGTGATTTTTCCGGATCTGGACGCTGGTGCCAGAGTTTATACTTCTTTTTTAACGGCACTGACCTTGCCAGCAGTTAAGCAATTAAATGCTGGTAGTCCTGTAACCAGTAGCATCGACCTTAAAGATCCATTGTTTAGGGATGTATTTGATCAGGTTCCTGCAAATATGGATCTTCCTGTAGTAAACAGATATTTCAGTTATCTGGAAAGAAGTACAGGAGGGAGAGAGCGTATTCTTCAATTGCCTTTAAACCAAAGTCTTTTTGCCAGATACCCATTGGGGTCTGGCAAAATATATTTGTCGGCCAGCACTTTGACAACGGAAGATGGAAACTTATCCAGACATCCGGTTTTTGTGCCGCTGTTGTTCAAAGTTGCTTTTAGCAGTGCTAAAGAACAACCAATGTACTATACTTCCGGAAAAGATGATTTATTAGCCCAGCAAAAAATAAGCGTTGGCGCCAATCAATCACTATTGTTAAAATCAGCTGATGGAACTGAGGTGATTCCGGAAATCCGTCAAACACCCGGGCAAACTCTGCTATACATTGCAGATCAGGTGAAGAAGTCCGGTTTTTACGATCTGAAGAGAACAGATTCAGTGCTCGCGGTATTGGCCTTTAATGATGACAGAAAAGAGTCCGATATGAGTTACGCGAGTGATCAAAACTTGAAGGATTTATTCGGCAGACAACAGATTGCGCTGCACAATTCACAGAAAGATGCCTTGTCGTTGAATATACAGGCGAAAAATAGCAGTATAGAGTTATGGAAACTTTGCCTAATTTTGGCTGTTGTTTTTTTAGCCATCGAAATACTATTGATCCGATTTTTTAATAAAACAAAAAACATACAAAAAACATGAATCTTCTCATCACTGGGGTAACCATTGCCGACCCAAATAGCCAGTTCCATCAAAAAACTTGTGATGTACGTGTAGAACAGGGCAAGATTACTGCTATTGGCAGTAACCTGCATTCTTCCGGTAAGGAAGAAGTGTTTGACGGAGCAGGTGCCATATTATCACCAGGATTTTTTGACCTGAACTGCTCTATAGGAGATCCTGGTTTTGAAACCAAAGAAGATATTGAAACTGGAACACGAGCTGCTATGGCTGGAGGTTTTACAGGATTGGCTGTTTTGCCACATACCAAACCTATAGTTCATTCTAAAGGCGAAATTGCTTATATCATCAACAAAGCAGCTGGAAATCTGGTAGACGTATTACCAATAGGGGCAGTTAGTCGTGATTTGGAAGGCAAAGAACTCGCGGAAATGTATGATATGCAACAGGCAGGTGCTGTTGCTTTTTCTGATGGCAATAAGGCGATTTGTGATGATGGATTCATGAGCCGGGCTTTGCAATACGTTAAAGGCTTTAACGGACTGATGATGGTGCACCCGGAAAATAAATCCATCTCCGGAAAATCACAGATTCATGAAAGTAAAACCAGCGTTTTACTGGGGATGAAGGGCGTTCCTGCATTAGCAGAAGAGATGCACATCAGCAGAGATATTTTCCTGGCTACTTACCATGAAGCTCCCTTACACATCAGTAATATCTCCACTGCAGGTTCTGTCGCATTGATTAAAAAAGCTAAAAAGGATGGCTTAAAGATTAGCTGTGATGTTGCTGCGCACCATCTGGTATTTACAGAAGAGCTATTGAATGACTTCGATAGCAATTATAAGGTAAAGCCACCCTTGCGCGGAAAATCAGATGTAAAAGCTTTAATTAACGGTTTAAAAGACGGGACCATTGATGCGGTATGTTCTCAACACCGTCCTCAGGAAATAGAATTTAAGGCGGTAGAGTTTGAAATTGCTGCCTATGGTATCATCGCCTTGCAAACTGTATTACCTTTGATGCTTAAGGCTGGATTGGACGCTACACAAATTGCAGAAAAGCTAGCCATTAACCCACGTAAATTGTTAAATCTTGCAGTTCCTGTGATCGCAGAAAATGAGATTGCGAATTTCACCGTATATCATCCAACACAGGAATGGGAATACAATGCCACAAACAATCAATCAAAATCGGCGAATTCACCGCTTTTAAATAAAAAATTAACCGGTAAAGTTCAACTGGTATATAACAACAAACAAATACAATATGGATAATCATGTAAGAACAGCGCTAATTGCGTCGTTAGATAAATTTGCCGCGGTATCTGGAATAGATTCCATCAAATTAGAAGAGGGCCTGATCGAAGTATTCAGTAAAGACCTTGGCTTCCTTGAAAAAGTAGAAGAATTTGATGAGGTATTTGATGAATACCCAGCATTTGAGGAATTAAGAGAGGTTTTCTTCGATTTGTTAATGATTAATTTCTTCGCTAATGATGTAAAAAAATTAGAAGAAGATTACCTGGAAACAGATGAGTGGGCAGATATTGAAGAAGAAACCATCGATCGTGGTACGGAACTTTTAAACCTGTTGTTGTACATCAATGAATGTCATGATGAGCGCATTAAGCCGGAGCTTGGCGATTTCCTTAAAGAATTCTTATTGGTTGAAGAGGATGAATTCCAGGACGAGTTTCATATCTATGAAGATCTGATCACCAACCAAAACCTGGTGGAAAGTAGTGTAGAAGATATTTGCAGCCACGTGGGCATGATTGAATTAGGTGAAGAAATGGAAGATTTATTTATTCCTTTCATGTGTTTCTTCCACCAGCCAAAAGAAAGTGAAGAAGTAATCAAAGATTTACAGGAATTTAGCCCTAATAAGGAATTTGACGTTGCAGTTTATACGTTAATTGCTAATTTTAACAAGAACTAATACTTAAACCTTAATATATGCACCAAAACTTAATTGAGTTAGAAAAGAAACCAAACAAATTGGCCTTTCAAGCGGCTATTGCTTTCGCAGTTTACTTCTTTGTATTGATTTTTGTTTTTAAGTTTCTAAACATCAGTCCTGCGAATACGAATTTGTCTACGGGTTCTAAGATCGTTAGTCAGTTATTGTCTTATGTACCTTTCTTTTTGGCCATCGTGTATGTGCAGTCCAATCATAAAAAAGAATTGGGTGGATACATGAGCTTTAATCGTGGTTTTTCTGCGGGATTCAAAGTGGCTGCTTATGCTGGATTGTTGCTGTTCCTGGTTCAGGTCATTTATTATTTTGTGGATAAATCGGCGACTGATGAATTGCTTTCTGCTGCAATTGAGCAGGCAGATGGCGATGAACAAAAGGTTAAAGGCGTAGAAATGATGCGCCCTTATATGGGACTGTTTGTTGGTTTTGGAACTGCAATTACTTATACCATTATTGGTTTGGTTGCAAGTCTGATTGGAGCAGCAGTTTTCAAAAAGGAAAGACCATTGGACATAGATTAGCGTAATTTAACCTATGTATTTATAAGTATACAACGTGCAATTTTGTCATTTTATTTGATGAAATTTGCACGTTGCTTTTTTTTAGCACGTTATTAAGTCATGGATATTTCTATTGTAGTTCCTTTATATAATGAAGAAGAGTCACTTCCGGAGTTAACTTCCTGGATTGCTAAAGTAATGGAAGCGAATAACTTCTCTTACGAAATCCTGTTTGTGGACGATGGCAGTACAGATACTTCCTGGGCGGTGATTGAAGATTTGAAAACTCAGTTTGATGCGGTGAAAGGCATTAAATTCAGGAGGAATTATGGTAAATCAGCAGCACTCAATGTTGCTTTCGAAGCAGCCCAGGGTGATGTGATCATCACAATGGATGCGGATTTACAAGACAGCCCTGATGAAATTCCGGAATTATTCCGTAGGATCAAAGAGGAAAAGCTGGACATCATCTCCGGTTGGAAGAAAAAACGTTACGATCCGATTTCAAAAACTATTCCTACAAAATTATTCAATGCGGCGACCAGAAAAATGTCTGGTATTCAGTTGAACGATTTTAATTGTGGTTTAAAAGCGTACCGTAAAGAAGTAGTCAAAACCATTGAAGTTTACGGAGAAATGCATCGTTATATCCCCGTAATAGCCAAATGGGCAGGTTTCAAAAAGATTGGTGAGCAGGTCGTAGAGCATAGAGCCAGAAAATATGGCGTTACTAAATTCGGATTGAGCAGATTTATCAATGGTTTTTTGGATTTATTGTCCATCTTCTTTGTAGGTAAGTTTGGTAAAAGACCTATGCACTTTTTTGGTTCATTAGGCGTATTGAGTTTCCTTTTAGGAACGATAATGGCTTTATGGATGATCGGTGTAAAGTTGTACCATATTGCGATGTTGATCCCTTATAAAAGGGAAGTGACGGACCAGCCCTTATTCTATATTGCTTTAGTGGCTATTATTTTGGGTTCTCAACTTTTTCTTACTGGATTTGTGGCAGAACTGGTGACCAGAAACGCACCTGAAAGAAATGCTTATCTGATTGAAAAGGAAATCTCTTAATACATGTTTTTTTCAATAATTATTCCTCTATACAACCGTCCGCAGGAAATTGATGAGTTGTTGGAGACTTTAACACAGCAGAGCTATCCTCAGTTTGAGGTATTGGTGATAGAGGACGGATCTACGAATGATGCGAAAGCAATTGTAGCGAAATACGAAAATCAGCTGGATATTAAATATTTCTTTAAACCGAATGCAGGACAAGGTTTTGCAAGAAACTATGGTTTTGAGCGTGCCAAAGGTGATTACTTTGTAATTTTTGATTCAGATTGTCTGATTCCTGATGATTACCTGGAAACGGTTAAAAACTACCTTTTTGAACACCATCTGGATGCCTATGGTGGTCCGGATGCCGCGCATGAAACTTTTACCCCAGTACAAAAAGCGATTAGTTACGCAATGACTTCGCCATTTACTACCGGAGGCATCAGGGGAAATAAGAAGCACATCGGCCAATTTCATCCAAGAAGCTTTAATATGGGCGTTTCCAGGGAAGTATGGGAAAAAGTAGGTGGATTTATCCTGACCCGCTTAGGGGAGGATATTGAGTACAGTATCCGAATTCATGAAAGTGGCTTTAAAATTGGCCTGATCCCTGCGGCAAAAGTTTTTCATAAGCGTAGAACCAGCTTCGGACAATTTTATAAACAGCTTCATTTTTTTGGAAGAGCAAGGATCAATATCTATAAACATTTCCCTTCGGAATTGAAAATTGTACATTTTTTTCCAGCAGCTTTTACTTGTTTTGTGATCTTCACTTTATTGATGAATATCATTTGGCCACCATTGGCTTTTATCGGTAACTTTATACTGTTGCTATACTTTGTGATGATCTTTTTTCATTCCTGGCAAGTCAACAAATCTTTAAAAGTTGCTTTTTTTAGTATCATTGCATCATTCATCCAACTCACTGCTTATGGGTTAGGGTTTATGCAGGATTTTTTTAAGCGTGTAGTATTTAAACAACCATGATAAATTTTTTAAAGGAGAGTACGTTTACGGTGAAGGATGTGATCATGCAGGCCTGGATCGTTACGCGTGATCATTATTTCTCTATTGCCACCCTATGTTTTCTGGTTTTTATAACCGTTTCCACTTCTACTTTTATGGCCTTTTTTATGGGTGAACTCCCTACAGGGGTGAGGGTAGTGATGCTATTGATCTTTGTGCTATTGTATTGTATAGTTAACCTTTCCTTGCTGAAATATATTTTCCACCTGCTGGATAAAGAAGACGACATGGATATTCAGATCATTGAAACTTTACCAACGAGAACGGAAATCATTCGTTTCTTAGTTGGTACACTATATTTTGGGATTAGTATTTTTCTTGTAGGTATCCTGTTATTGCCTGTATTGTACGTTTTGGACCTGATTTTAAAGTTTGCAGTGAGCCAGGGATTGATTGGGAATTTTACTGCTGCAGGGAAGGTGATCGTTAATATTGCAGTCGCAATTGCAATTTTAAGCATCTTTTTCACTTTCATCAGGATAATTTTCTTTCCCTTCTTTATCATTGATAAACATGTACACCCCTTTGAATCCATTAAACTGAGTCTGGCCACTACCAAAGGAAACTTCATTAAGCTGCTATTTATTTTTGGTGGTTTTGTATTGATCCAGGCGATTGTATTCGGGTTTTTCTATATCGTTGTTGTAAGTGGTTTTCAATTGATCAGCTTAATCTTCAACTACGAGATTTACTCTTACGTTTCTTTATTTACAGCTATTTTTAGTTCCTTTATTGTCGTACCATTCTCTACAGCATTAGTTACTGTTGCTTACCGTAGAATGGTAAAAGAATATAAAGGAGACGAACATCCTGATATTTTACACAACATCGTTTAAAAATAATTTATGGGATTAAAAGCGGCATTAAGTAAACCGTTTGCTGCCCTGGTAGTCAGAGGCATCAATAAATGGAAAAAAAATGCAGTAACTGCGCAACAAACAATTCTCGCACAGCTCATTGATTCCGCGAAAAATACAGCTTTTGGTAAGGACCATCATTTCGGGGAAATCCATAGTTATGAAGACTTCAAGAAAAGGGTTCCATTAAGGGATTATGAGGCCTTGAGGCCTTATATTGATCGTGTAGTGGCAGGTGAAGCCCATGTGATGTGGAAGGGAAAACCACAATATTTCGCTAAAACTTCCGGCACTACTTCAGGCGTAAAATACATTCCTATTTCCAAAGAATCGATGCCTGAACATATTAAGGCCGCAAGAAACGCACTATTAACCTATATTCATGAGACGGGTAATGTGAAGTTCATCAATGGAAAGATGATTTTCCTGCAGGGAAGTCCTGTGATGACCAGGAAAAATGGCATTAATGTAGGTAGGTTGTCTGGAATTGTGGCGCATCTTGTGCCTAAATATTTACAAAAAAACAGACTTCCATCTTATAAAACCAATTGCATTGAAGATTGGGAGGAGAAAGTAGATGCGATCGTTGAGGAAACTATTCATGAAAACATGACTTTGATCTCGGGCATTCCGCCATGGGTACAAATGTATTTTGATAAGCTGAGTGAAAAATCCGGAGGTAAGAAGATCAAGGATATTTTTCCTGACTTCAGCCTTTTTGTTTATGGAGGAGTGAATTACGAACCATACCGCTCTAAAATTGAAGAAAGCATCGGTAGAAAAATTGATGCCATAGAAACTTACCCGGCATCAGAAGGATTTATCGCATATCAGGATAGCCAAAAAGATAAAAGTCTGTTGCTATTGGCAAAGGCAGGAATCTTTTATGAGTTCGTTCCAGCTGATGAATATTACAATGAAAATCCTACGCGTTTAAGTTTAGCTGAGGTTGAACTGGAAAAGAATTATGCTTTAATACTAAATACCAATGCTGGTTTGTGGGGCTATAGTATTGGTGATACCATTAAGTTTGTTTCCAAAGACCCTTACAAAATCATGGTTACGGGAAGGATCAAGCACTTTATTTCTGCTTTTGGTGAGCATGTGATAGGAGAAGAGGTAGAGCATGCACTTTTAACGGTAGCAAACGAAGAGGGGGTAGGCATTACCGAATTTACAGTGGCGCCACAAGTAAACACACCACATGGAGAATTGCCTTATCATGAGTGGTTTGTTGAATTTACTGTCGAGCCTGAAGATCTACTTGCATTTAGTAAAAAGGTAGACAAGGCTTTACAAAAGAAGAATATTTACTATTTTGACCTAATTGAAGGCAAAATATTACAACCTTTAATCATTCGTTCCCTTCAAAAAGACGCTTTTGTGAACTATATGAGGGCCGAAGGTAAATTAGGTGGACAAAATAAAGTCCCGCGTTTATCAAATGACAGGAAGATTGCAGAGGTTTTAAGTAGTTTTACAATTCGTCAAGAAGACGAAGAACAGGGAGAATTTTAATTGAAGAATATAGCAATACTTGGGTCTACAGGATCTGTAGGCACGCAGGCCTTAGCTGTGGTTCAGGCAAATCCTGGATTATACAAAGTTTTGGCATTAACGGCTCAATGCAACGCAGATTTACTCATTAGTCAGGCTTTAACATTCCAACCTGCCCTTGTGGTAATTGGTGATGAAAGTCAATTTTTAAGTGTAAAATCTGCCCTGGCTGGCACGGCAATTCGGGTTTCGGCGGGAGAAGAGGGTTTATGTGAAGCTGCCGCTTTAACAGAAGTTGATCTGGTGCTTACCGCAGTAGTCGGTTCAGCAGGTTTAAAACCAACCATTGCTGCGATTGAGGCGGGAAAAGACATTGCACTGGCGAACAAAGAAACTTTGGTTGTAGCTGGTGATCTGATCACCAAACTAGCTAAAAAACACGGAGTAAGTATTATTCCTGTGGATTCAGAGCATTCTGCGATTTTCCAATGCCTGGTAGGTGAGGGAAATGATTCGCTGGAAAAGATCTATCTGACCGCATCTGGTGGCCCATTTAGGGGAAAAGATCAAGGCTTCCTGGCCAGTGTAACCAAATCACAAGCGCTAAAACACCCCAATTGGGTTATGGGAGCCAAAATCACGATTGATTCTGCCTCTTTAATGAATAAAGGCCTGGAAGTAATTGAAGCGAAATGGTTGTTTGACCTGGAGGTAGATCAGATTGATGTAATTGTTCATCCTCAGTCGATCATTCATTCTATTGCACAATTTAAGGATGGATCGATGAAGGCACAAATGGGGGTTCCTGACATGAAATTACCTATTCATTACGCATTAGCATACCCAGAGAGAATAAGTACGGACTTTAAGCGTTTTAACTTTCTGGAATACCCTGAACTGACCTTTTACCCTGCGGATAATAAAACCTTTAGAAATCTTGATCTGGCTTATACTGCTTTGAGAAAAGGAGGGAATATGCCATGTATCATCAATGCGGCAAATGAGGTAGTCGTAAACGCATTTTTAAACGATAAAATAGGCTTTTTAGAAATGAGTGATGTGATTGAAAGGTGTATGGAAGATATCAGGTTCATTGAGAAACCAGGACTGAATAATTATTTAGAAACGGATCATCATACACGTATATTTGCGAATCAACTAGTAACAAAATAGAAATTAACGAATCAAAATTAAAAATTTAATATAAGATATGAGCGGATTGATTATGGCGGCCCAGTTGCTTTTAGGGTTATCGATACTAGTGATTTTACACGAATTAGGACATTTTCTGGCGGCACGTGCCTTTGGGATTAAAGTAGAGAAGTTTTACTTGTTTTTTGATGCCTGGGGTTTCAAATTATTTAGCTTCAAGCGCGGCGACTGTGAATACGGGATAGGATGGTTGCCTTTAGGTGGCTACGTGAAAATTGCAGGAATGATCGATGAATCGATGGATACAGAGCAGTTGAAACAACCTGTTCAACCCTGGGAATTCAGAGGGAAACCTGCCTGGCAACGTCTCATTGTAATGTTAGGTGGGGTAATTGTAAATATTATCGTAGGTATTTTCATCTTTTGGATGATGACCTTTAAGTATGGAGAAACGTATATTCCGAACAGTTCTGTGTTGGTAGGAATTAATCCTGGGGAGATTGGTAAGGAAATCGGATTGGAAAGAGGAGACCGTGTGATTGCAGTAAATGGGAAGAAAGTTATCCGCTTTGAGGAATTGATTAGTTCTAAAGTACTACTTGGAAATACAACTTTAACGATTGTCCGTGGTAATAAAACTTTAGATATTAAAGTTCCTGACAATATTTTGAATAAGGTTTCTGATATGGGAATCGAGGCATTTATCAGTCGTGTGCCATTGAGAACGGCGACAATAGATAGTGTGATTGCCGGGAAACCAGCTGCAAATTCTGGAGTATTAAAAGGAGATCAGATTATTGCCATTAACAAACAGCCGGTAAAAAATGATATAGATGTTCGTGAAGCCATTGCGAAAAACAAAGGTAAGCTAACTGATTTTACGATCAATCGTACTGGTAAAGTACTAGACCTGAATATTCCTGTGGATACTGCCGGTACAATTGGCTTTGCTTTTAACCCGAATGAGATTAAACAAGAAACCATTAAGTATGGTTTACTTGCTGCTTTTCCAATTGGGGTAGACCAGGCTTGGAAGACATTTAGTGATAATGCCAAAGGTATCTGGAAAGTATTGACTGGGAAAATCAATGCGAATAAAGCATTTTCAGGCCCTGTAGAGATTGCACGTAAAGTTTATGGTGGTGAGTGGATCTGGGCTAGATTTTGGGCTTCAACAGGTTTTATTTCAATTGCGTTGGCATTTATGAATCTATTACCTATTCCTGCCTTGGACGGTGGACACGTCGTGTTCCTGCTTATTGAGATGGTAAAAGGAAAACCATTGGGGGATAAATTTATGGAACGTGCACAAATGGTGGGTTTCGTCATGTTGTTGGCCTTGATGGTTTTTGTATTGGGGAATGATTTATTCAAAGTCTTCTTCAAGCCTTAAGACGATGGTAGATTACTTTGAGTTTTACGGAATACCAGTCACTTTTCATCCGGATACTGCAGAGATCAAGCGTAAATTTTATGAGCTGAGCAAAAAGTATCATCCTGATTTTTATATCAATGAATCGGAAGAGAAACAGACGGAAGTTTTAGAATTAAGTACGATCAACAATAAAGCGTATCAGGTATTAAGCGACCCTCAAAAAAGAGTGCATTATATCCTGGATTTAAAAGGACAGTTGATCGAGGGTGAAAATTATTCGCTTCCCCAGTCTTTTCTAATGGAGATGATGGACGTGAATGAGGCACTGATGGATTTGCAGTTTGATCCGGATGCCGAACGTTTAGCGGCTTTAAAAGTAGAGGTGGATGAAATAGAAAAGGGCTTAAGTGATCAGATCGCTTCCCTAACGACTTCATTTGAAAACAAGGATAAGGAAGCTCAGTTGCGCATCCTGACTGCGATTAAAGATTTATATTACCGCAATAAGTACTTATACCGAATCCGGGAAAGTATTAAAAAGGCAGAATCTGCCGTATAGGTGTTAATGCATTGTAAAAAAGCCCAACAGGGCTTTTTTACAATGTTTGTTTGAGCTATTTTTGGAATCAAACCCATTTTTATGAACACATTATCCATTTTTAGAAAAATCGCTGTAGCTGAAGGGCTCTCTTACCTGTTGTTGTTATTTATAGCAATGCCATTGAAATACTGGGCTGATATGCCACTTGCAGTGAAATATACTGGCTGGGCACACGGTTTGCTTTTTGTACTGTATATCGTGATCTTAATTATGGCCTGGATGGAGTATAAATGGAGTTTCAAAAAAACGGCTATGATTGGGGCTGCTTCACTGCTTCCTTTTGCACCATTTATCGTTGACAAAAAACTAAAAGAAGAAAATTAAATTAAAAATTTGCATTTATAGAAGTAGTTCCTATATTTGCAGCCCGCTAACAAAGCAAATGCCCGGATGGCGGAATTGGTAGACGCGCTGGTCTCAAACACCTGTGGGAAACCGTGCCGGTTCGACTCCGGCTCCGGGTACATAAAATCGCCTTTAATTAAATTTAAAGGCGATTTTTTTATTTATAGTTACGATTGGGTTACGTTGGTTCAAGTGGAATTATT
>NZ_JAVTSK010000004.1:0-435327 GCF_032678465.1 Pedobacter gandavensis | reverse complement strand
AAAAAAACTTCATCAAATCAATTTATTCTTCAACAGCTCCTTTTTCCCGGCGTACCACTCTTCCCTCAACATACTCAAGATAGCGGAATCTCTTCTGGTACCATCAGGACGATAACCATTACTTCGTAATACACCTTCAAAACTACAACCTAAACCTTTTATCGCCCGCATACTTCGTTCATTCTGGCTGTCCAGGCGAAATTCAACCCTTTCCATTCCCATCTGCTCAAATACAAATTCGAAAAGCAAAAACTTACAATGCTTATTCAATCCTGTTCCCTGAAATTCTTTCCCGTACCAGGTATAGCCCAGCGATAAACATTTATTGGATAAATCAATATCATATAGCCGGGTAGTTCCCGCATACCGCTGTTTCAGTTTATCAAAAACGATAAAAGGATAAGCCAGCCCTTTCTCTTTAGCAATCAGTGCCTTTTCAATATATTGTTTCATTGCAGGCTCAGTTCCTGCATGCTGTAAGGAATAGGTCCACAGTTCGGGTTCATTGATCGCAAAGGTCTTTAGATTTTCAAAATCTGAAATTTGTAAAGGACGTAACAGCGCCTGCTCGTCTTCGAGGATATAATCAGTTTCGGGGTCAAAAATATACAGCATAATCGATTAAAATATTGGATAAATCTACGCAAAACCATGCGACTTCATCAAAGAAATTATCCGGTCTCCCCGAATTAAAAAGAAATCAAATTGCTTCAAAAATGTGGTGATTTATCGGATCCCCAATCTGATGATTTAATTAAATTTTAACTAAATAATTTCCAGGCACTTTAACAGACATGCGCTAAAACAGCTACCATTTCGGTTATTTTTTTTTATTTTTAACCTTTTAAATAGGCATAAACCGTATATTTCGGTACTATCCTGAGCACAATGGAACGTATTTTCGTTTTCATTTTTGCTGAGATTAGATTAAACAGCTGTGTAAGAGGGCTTAGCAACCTTCGCATCCATAAAGAATCAAATCAATGTGACCGTGATCATTTTATGTTCCACGAGATTGTCATTATTTTGGATTCGATGTTCAGCAAAAATTGTTTATTATTTATAGAGATTCTAAATAAATATTCACTTATTTGCTTAACGATCTTTTTAAAATACTTGTATTCTATATATGACATTAACCGACATCAAGTTTTCTGATTACATCAGAGACTTCGAGCAAACATTGAAACACTTGTTTCATGTCCAGGCAGACATTGATCAACTGAGCCTGGAAAGAGGATTACCCCCAGAAATTCTTAAAGGAATTATGGATCAGAAACCACTTTCTGTAGCCATTCCTACTGAATACGGCGGCCGTGGAAGTATCGTTAAAGAATGTTTGGGCCTTTTAGCCGCAGCCTCTTATGAATCCCTACCCCTGTCACTTACTTTTGGTATCAATATCGCACTTTTCTTAGAGCCAGTTTCAAAATATGCTGATGAATCCGTAAAGAAAGGAATCTTCGATAATTTTCTGGAAAAAGGTCAAATGGGAGGTCTGATGATCACTGAACCTGATTATGGCAGTGATGCATTGAATATGAAAACAGCCAGCAAAGCTGTTCCTGAAGGTTACCAGATTAAAGGAACCAAACACTGGCAAGGACTTACCGGGATGGCCGATTACTGGATCATCGCCGCAAGAAACGAAAATGAAAATGGTGATTTAGGAAGAGATATCGATTTTTTCCTTTGCGACATCACTAAACCGAAACAGCATATTGTAGTAGAAGAGCTTTATGACAATCCAGGCTTGTATATGATCCCTTATGGATTAAACCAGCTTGACCTTGTTGTTCCACAGAATTTCAGATTAAAACCAGAAACTACTGGTATCAAAATGATGCTGGACATTCTTCATAGAAGCAGGATGCAATTCCCGGGAATGGGAATGGGTTTCATTAAGAGAATGTTAGATGAAGCCATGCAGCATTGCCGTACGCGAATTGTGGGTAGCGGCAATTTAATGGCCATCGACAATGTACAGTTCCAATTGTCGAGAATTCAATCTGCTTATACGATTTGCTCTGCCATGTGCGCCCACAGTAGTGAGATTAGTGGCATAGCACATAACCTGGCCATGGAAGGTCTGGAAGCAAATACCATGAAAGCAGTGGTGACCGATTTAATGCAGGAATCTGCACAATTGCTCGTACAACTTTCTGGAGCAAAAGGTTATAGAACCAGCCATATCGGTGGTCGTGGCATCATGGACAGCCGTCCATTCCAAATTTTTGAGGGATCAAATGAAATGCTATATAACCAGGCAGCAGAAATGATTACCCGTTCCATGAAGAAACAAAAACAGTCTAACCTGTTTGATTACCTTGCTGAATTAAAAATTACTGCATCACCTGTTGCTTATTTTAAGAAAGAATTGTCATTCCAATTGTCGGAAAACCTTTCTCAACGTAAAATGGTAGATCTTGGTAAAATAATCGCCAGAGTGATCTGCGTTGGATATGTACTAAAACTACAGGAAAAAGGATACAGAAAAGACCTGGTTGAAAACTGCATTACCATGGTTAAACAGGAGGTTTCAGCATTAATTGCCTCCCTTCAATTTGAAAATAACGTAAAATCTATTGATGATTATGCAGTAAATAGCTCCTGGCTAGATTTCGCTTAATCGGATAAACCAATTATGTAAAGGGGACATTCATCATTTAGAAGAATGTCCCCTTTGTTTTTAGTGGTTTTGTCAAAAAAAAACGGTTATTTAGTTTAACTAAATTTCCGCGTGCTCATGAATTCAAAAAGCATTATTATTGGCAAGATACGTCCTGAATTCTGCAGAGACGAAACCATTGGAGACCTCATCAGGAATACTGTAGCAATAGTCCCTCATAAAACCGCTTTAATTTTTAACGATCAAAGCCTCAGCTACAAGGAACTAGATGCCTGGAGTGATGCGATCGCTGCTTTTTTAAATAAAAACGGTATTGGAAGAGGCCATAGTGTAGGCTTATGGTGGCCAAGAAGTCTGGAACTACCTGTCGCCATTTTAGGAATTGCAAAATCGGGTGCAGCTTATGTTCCATTAGACCGGGAAATGCCTGCCGACCGGGTCCATACCGTGATGCAGGAAGTAGCTGCATCGGCCTGCTTCAGTGATGCCCTGGATGAAGGATCTTGCCCGGTATTCCGCATTCCAGAGCGGCCCGACTTTAATTCACCTGTCCCAGCCTATCAGCTAGCCGCATTGCCAGATGATGTGGCCTATGTATTGTATACCTCCGGAAGTACTGGAAAACCTAAAGGCATTCCTATCAGTCACCGTCAAATCTGCCACCTGATCAGATCTGAACAAAGTGTGATTCAAATCCTTCCTGAAGACCGTGTTTATCAGGGATTCTCTGTTTCATTTGACATGTGGTGCGAAGAAACCTGGATTAGCCTCTCTGCTGGTGCAACCATTTGGATTGCCGATGCAACTACCGCTAAATCTATTGATGAACTTGCGGATATTTTCAGAGCACAAAACATTACCATTCTTCATGCTGTTCCCAGTCTCCTGGCCGTAATAGATGACAACATTCCTACCATACGTCTGATTAATGCTGGTGGTGAAGCTTGTACGACCCAGGTTCTAAACCGATGGAGCAAGCCAGGTACCAATGTTTTTTATAACAGTTATGGACCAACAGAAACCACTGTTACCGCTACCATGATTCCTCTCCGCCCTGGTGACCCCATCACCATTGGCAATCCACTCCCCAATTACAACCTGGCTGTAGTCAATGAACAATTTGAGATTTTACCATTCGGCGAACAAGGACAACTGATCATTTCAGGCCCCGGTGTTTGCGATGGATATGTAAACCGTCCCGAACTCAGCGCAGAAAAGTTCCTGAACAAACCAGCATCACTTCAGGAACTTCCAGGAGAACGAATCTATCTGAGCGGAGATGCTGTAATCATGCAGGCGGACGGTAGCATCGATTTTCGTGGTCGCCTGGACGACCAGGTTAAACTTCGGGGATACCGCATAGAACTTGGCGAAATCGAAGTTAAACTCAATGAACTTGAAAATGTTTCTGCCGCTGCCGTAGCCTTAAAAAAAGATGCCAACCTTCAGGACCAACTCATCGGATATGTTTCCCTGAAACCAAATGTTTCTTTCGATGATCATGAAGCCAGAATGCAATTGGCAAAGGTTCTACCCCCATACATGGTTCCTTTAATTTTGGTAGTCATGGATAAAATGCCAAGACTGCCCAGCGGAAAGATCAATAGAAAAGACTTACCGGTTCCGCAAATTCTACTGGATATTAAACCTGAGGAAGCCATACTCCTACATCCTGATGATGATATAGAAACCAAAGTCATCGCCGGGTTAAAACACCTTTTTCCAGGAAGAGCCATCAGCATTGAAAATGACTTTTTCATGGATCTGGGTGGCCATTCTTTACTTGCAGCCTCTTTATCCTCCTGGCTGAGGAAAGAGGCTCATCTTCATCAGGCCTCTTTAAAAGACATCTATACAAACCGTCCGATCAGTAAACTGATCCAAACCTGGACCCTGGCCGCAGAAAAAGAAAAACAACATATACCTAAGCATAAGGAAGCTTTTCACAAAGTCCATTCGCTGCGCTACTGGATCTGTGGAATTGCCCAGGGATTTTCACTTCTGGTGATTTATGCCCTTTTTGCAGCGCAGATTTTTGTACCGTACCTGGGCTATTACTATCAACTGGCCAAAAGTGAAACTGACAAAGGTGATACGTTCTGGGCAATCATTACTGCCCTTTTATTATTTTGTCTGATCGCACCAACATTTTCTCTCCTGAGTATTGTGATGAAATGGCTGCTCCTGGGAAAAACAAAAGAAGGCGATTATCCAATTTGGGGAACTTATTATTTCCGCTATTGGCTGGTCAAATCCATACAACGTCTGGTCCCGCTTCAATTCATGAACGGCACCCCACTTTATCCTTTCTATCTCAAAATGATGGGAATGAAAATGGCTCCGGATTCCCAAATCAGCTCCATTACAGTTGGAATGGAGGATTTAATGGAAATCGGCAGTGATGTCAGCATTAGTTCTGGAGTTGTACTCAACAATGTAATTGTAGAAAACGGACTCTTAAAACTGAGAAAAATTAAAATTGCCGATCATGCCTATATAGGTACGAGCGCCGTCATTTCCGGGGATACTGTTATTGATGAATGGGGAGAACTACAAGACCTGAGTCATTTACAACCTGGTCAGCACATACGCGCCAGAGAAGTCTGGAAAGGCAGTCCTGCAGAACCAATAGGCAGCAAACGTCAGGAGGAACTTCCACAGCCTTTAATCGTTTCTGGTTTCAAAAGAAAGTGCTACGGTTTACTATATACCATCCTGCTCATCCTTTTCCCTATTGTCATCTTACTGCCCTTACTTCCATTGATTGAAATGTTAAATTACATGGATACACAGGCTCCTGATTACAATTTCAATTATTTTATTCACATCCCCTTACTCACTATCGTCTACATCATCATTTATGCCCTGGAAACCATCCTGCTATCCAGGTTATTGCTTTATAAAATGAAACCCGGCACTTACCCTGTATATGGCTGGACATATGTCAGAAAATGGTTATCAGATCAATTGATCTCCACCTCGCTCATCGTCCTGCATCCCATGTACGCTACGGTATACATTTCTTCATTTTTCAGGATGCTAGGTGCTAAAATTGGTAAAAACACGGAAATTTCTACTGCCAGCAATGTGACACATACCTTATTGGAAATTGGGGATGAATCTTTTATTGCTGATGCTGTTACACTTGGTGAAGAAGATATTCGCGGACAACAACTCATACTCGATCACACCAAAATTGGCAACAGAAGCTTCGTGGGCAACAGTGCCCTGATTCCTCAAGGATATGAATTGGCTGATGATATGTTAATTGGTGTACTATCTACTCCTCCAACCGCAGATCAACTGAAACAATCAAATACAAAAGACTGGTTTGGATCTCCTGCTATTGCCTTACCCAAAAGACAAAATAGCGGAAATTATCCTCCTGAACTCACCACCAGCCCTACCATTGGCAGAAGAACGGCAAGAACCATTATTGAAGGAATAAGAATTATTCTGCCGGAAACCGTCATCATTTGCTGTAGTGTATTATTTATAGCTTATTGCCACGATTTAGTAAAGGACAGAACATTATGGCAAATCTTAAAAGAAGCACCAAAAGTTCCATTTTACTACCTCTTTTATATGGGAGGACCAGCACTACTCGTAACATTGCTCTTAAAATGGATTACTATAGGCAAATTCAAAGCGGAACAACATCCGATGTGGACGCATAAAGTATGGCGAAGTGAAGCAAACACCACGACCTACGAGGCGCTTGCCGTTCCATTTTTACTGGAATTTATGAAAGGTACACCATTCTTACCAATGATGCTGAGCCTGTTTGGAGTCAAATTTGGGAAAAGGGTATGGCTAAACACCACTGATATTACAGAACATGATATGGTAAGTATCGGAGACGACACCGCCTTAAATGAAGATTGTGGACCACAAACTCACCTTTTTGAAGATCGGGTAATGAAAGTGGGTACCGTTAAAATTGGAGCCAGATGTAGCATCGGTTCCAGAACTATAATTCTTTATGACAGTGAAATCGGAGATGATGTGAAACTGGAGCCACTTTCATTAGTTATGAAAGGCGAGAAATTAGCTGATGGCACGGAATGGACAGGAAGCCCGATCCGATTAAACTAACTCCAGTCGCAGCTCAGCTAAAGCTGAGCTGCGACTGCTTAATGCTCTGGTTCAACCACTTCCAGCAGCAACCGGTGCATTTCATCAGGATTAAAAGGCTTTGATAACACATGCTGAATTCCCATCTCCCTCAAACGGGTCCTGACCTCTTCCAGAATATCTGCAGTAAAAATGATCACCTTAACATCCGGATGCCCAATCTGTACGTTACGCGCCAATTGATAACCATCCATTCCCGGCATATGCAGGTCAATCAGGATCACATCAAAATCCCCCTCTTCTAAAATTTTCAAAGCGGAAATACCACTATCTGCCTGAGCTGCATTGAGCCCGAAACAGCTCAACTGACGCTTTGCAACCAATAAGTTTACAGGGTTGTCATCCACAATCAATAATCTCAACTCTGGCAATACCTTCGTCTTGTTTGTCCCCGGAATTGCAGGTACTTTATTTTCTGAATTCGTTCCAATTTTAAAGTCTATTTCAAACTCAAAACTTGTCCCACCTTCCGCCTTACTTTTCAGGACAATTTCACTCTTAAACAAATCCACCAATCCTTTCGTAATGCTCAAACCAAGTCCGGTTCCTTGTTGTTGCCGGTGACTGGCCTGCTGTACCTGATGAAATTTATCGAAAACGAGGTTATGCAAATGTTCCGGAATTCCTATTCCGGTATCTTCTACTTTAAAACATAACCTCACCATTTCTGCATCCTGATCAACAACAGTTAAGTAAATGGCAACATTACCTGTATCAGTGAATTTAATTGCATTTCCAATTAAATTGTTCAAAATCCGACCCAATCTCAGGTCGTCTGCATACACAAATTCAGGGATTGCATCATCATGATAAAACTTAAGATCTAAGCCTTTAGATTTAGCCAGGGATTCAAATTGCTTTTGAATGTTCCCAACAAAATTCACCAGTCGAATCTCCGTAGCCCTTAGCTCCATTTTTTTATTTTCAATCTTTTCAAGATCTAAAATATCGTTTACCAAATTCAATAAATGATTAGAAGAGAAATTCAGATGATCAATATATTCCCGGATATGCGGATCAGCATAAGTCCCCTGATGAAGAAGATTACAGATTCCTATAATTCCATTTAATGGAGTGCGAATTTCATGGCTCATGATAGAAAGGATTTCAGTCCTCTTTCTGGCAATTTGCTCCGCCAGATTCTTCGCCGCAATTAATTCTAAAGTTTGATGCTGCAACTGATCACTCATTAATTTTTTAGAAGTAATGTCTTCTATCACACAAATCAATCGCATCTTTCCACCTATAGATGCCGGATCTATCTTTTGAAACTTAGCACTATACCAGGATTTTTTCTCCGGATTAAAGTCCGGATACACACATTCCTGACGTTCTCCGGTTAACAATAATTTCTCTATGCATTCTGTAAAAATACTGGCAAAACTCCCCATTACCTCCACCATAGTTTTGTCAATAAAAAACTCCTGAGGCATAAATAGTTTTGTCACATCTTTGACCCAAACCTTTTTTATCACACTATTTTCATCCAGTTCAATGATGATATCATCTAATGAAGCAATGAGCGATTGTAAACGCGCGATTTCCTGGTGTTGCTGGTTAATTTCAGCCACTGCATTCAAATGAAAGACCATTCCATTCAACACCGGCAAAGCTGGCTTGATGGCATAGAAATCACTTAACGTAAAAGGATGCGTAGCCTGAACCAGGTAAAGTTTTCTTTCTTTTCCTTCCGGATCAACAAAAGGACAAATCAGGATATCATATCCATTGATATTTCTGGTTTCATAATGAAAAGAAATGGCAGTAAGGTCATTGGATAGAAAATCATGAATCATGATATGGTCTACGTTACTGCGCCCAGGCCCCGTAATGATAGTTCTATCCAGAGCAAAAATTCCCGCAGCGGAGCTACCTGTCAGCAAACATAATTCCTGAAGCAAGGATTCTATAATTTTTAGCTTAGCCTCTCCGGAATAATAAGCTTGTTGGAATTCAAATAATTTATTCAGAAAAGCCATATCAGGCTGCTGCAAATCAGGATCAAAAAACTTTGATAAGGATTCCATAAGAAATACTTTAGGATGGATGTTGGTTTCAATTTACATAAATAACCCAAAAGCAACTCCTGTTCCTATATATATTTTGAATAACATAACTAACAGCTTAAATTATTCACAAAAAATCGTTAGACCTATACTTTTTTGAAACTAAGGGAAAAGTCGGGACTGATACCACTCCCCTTGCTCTTTTGGGTGAATAAAATTAGAGATTGAAACACCTAGTAACCGTACTTCCACCTCTTCCAAATGAGCTCCATCCAATAAAGACCGGGCGATTCCGATCATCATTTCCAAATCAGTAATCGGCACAGGAAAAGATTTACTCCTGGTCATTTGTCTAAAATCACTAAACTTGATCTTAATGGTCAGCGTTCTTCCAAACAACTGATAAAGACTCATTCGTTTATACACAATACCTGCAAGACGCTCCAGTTCCTGATTCATTTGTTCGAGCTCGGTGAGGTCATAAGAAAAAGTATCTTCTGCACCGATAGACTTAGTTTCCTGATTTGGCTCCACTTTGCGGTGGTCGATTCCACGAACAATCCTGTAGAAAAAATGGCCACTCTTTCCAAAAAGAAACACCAGCTCCGCTTCAGTTAGCTTTTTCAAATCTGAGCCTTTATGCAAACCCCGGATTTTCATTTTCTCGGCAGTCACTTTCCCCACGCCATGAAACTTTTCTACTGGCAATGCCGCGATAAAACGTTCCACTTTAGAAGGCCCAATAAAGGTTAATCCATCAGGCTTATTCATGTTGGAAGCTACCTTTGCCACAAATTTATTGATTGAAACACCAGCGGAAGCCGTTAGATTTAATTCGGCTTTAATGGCCGCTTTAATTTCCTTGGCAATATCAATTGCAGAACCAATCCCTAATTTATCCTCGGTTACATCCAGGTAAGCTTCATCAAGCGACAAAGGTTCAATGAGGTCGGTATATCGACTAAATATTTCACGAATTTGTTTAGAGATCTCTTTGTAAACTGCAAATCTGGGATAAAGAAAGATGAGGTGTGGACATAAGCGTTGTGCTTTTTTTGAAGACATGGCAGAATGTACTCCAAACCTCCTTGCTTCGTAATTGGCCGTCGCCACTACTCCTCCTCTTCCATCTGGAGAACCACCCACAGCCACAGCCTTACCTTCCAGGGTAGGATCATCCCTCTGCTCTACTGAGGCATAAAAGGAATCCATATCTATGTGGATGATCTTACGCTGTAATGGTTGCTCTGGAGAATTCATAAGATTGAGGGTTTAAAATTAGAAAATAAAAACCTCAATAGCTATAAATGAGAAAGGCCCGCATTAAGCGGGCCTTTCTCATGACATTCAAAGTAGATTACTTTGCGTTTTTCTTCTCAGTCACTTCAGTACGGATGTCCTGAGCAAGGCCTTTTAAATCTTGCATTGCTTTACGTACTCTTGTACCAGCTGCACCGTTTCCTGAATTATAAAATTTGTCTGCATCAGCTTCAACGCTTGCAATAAGTTCTTTAAGTTTCGAGAATTTTTCCATGTTTTTCTTTCGTTTAAGATTTTAAATATATGATATAACGCTTTAAAGTTAATAATTATTGGATTTCCACCAAATGAATATTTAAGGATAGCACTCTTTTTTTCAATAAAAAAGCCCTTTTACACTTAAAACGCTCGTAATATTCTATTTCGTTTAAATAAAACACCTCAATCTTTAAACAAAACCCAGATGAATCAACATAAAAAAAACGCCTGTTTATGGCTTAATCGAGGTATTCCCTGATCATTTGAGATTCCGGACTATTGCGCAAAGTCTTCAAAGCTTTATCCTTTAGCTGCCGCAATCTCTCTTTGCTTAAGTCAAAAATATAGACCATTTCATCCAATGTAGTTTCAACACCATCATACAACCCATAATAAAGCGCCAAAATTTTCTGCTCTCTTTCTGGTAAAATCACCAGACACCTTTTTAGATCCTCATACAAAGATTCCTTCATCAGCTCCCCGTCAACCGGATCCAAACTGACGGAAGGAATCTTGTCTAATAAACTGAAATTTGTTTCTTCATTTAATGGCTTATCCAGGGAAACTGACAAAGCCGCATTAGATTGAAAGTCTAAAACACGGGCCTCCTTATAGCCAACCTCTTCAGCAATCTCCTCTATTGTAGGCATTCGCTCCAATTTTTGCTCTAACCGCACAGAGGCTTTATTGATCGCAGTATTTCCAATAATTTGATTTCCGGGTAAACGAATCATTCTATGTTGATCGGAGATCGCAGACAAAATAGCCTGCCTGATCCACCATACGGCAAAAGATATAAATTTGAATCCTTTAGTATGATCATATCGCTTCGCTGCCTTGATCAGACCAATATTACCTTCACTAATCAGATCTGAAAGTCGCAGGCCTTTGTGCTGATATTTCTTGGAAACAGAAATCACAAAACGAAGATTTGCATTGACTAATTTTTCCAGGGCTGCACTATCACCCTCAGCAATCCGGATAGCCAATTCTATTTCTTCTTCAATTTTTAATAGCTCAAATTTTCCCAGATCATTCAGATACTTCTCCAGGGAGTCCCTTTTTCTGTTTGTAATACTTTGTGATATCCTTAAAGCTCTCATAAAATAGATTAATTTATCATTGATTAAAACCAAATGCAAATCAGACCTGAACACTATCAGATCCCTAAAAACCTTTAGAAAGCTTACTTATTTTAAGAGCGTAATCCATTCTAAACCAGTATTGCAAATCGCCTAAAAAGAGTGGAGATTTCACTTAAAATCCATCACCCTATGGCAACAAAAATATTAAAATAAAATACACTAAGTAAGGATTATAAAAATATTTATTGTCGACAAAACACTCAAAAACAGAGTATAATAATCAATAAACAAAATAAACTAAAAAACAAATATACACTAAGCAAAAATAATTATAAAGATTAAAATTATTTGTAAATAGAAAAAGCCCGCATGATAGCGGGCTTTCAAAAAATAACAAATTCCAAAATATTAGATCAGTTTAACGACCTCTCCGGTACGAACAGATTCATCACTGGCAAAAGCTACTCTTAAACTATTGAGCGCATCCTGAGTAGGTTGAGTCAAGTCCAGATCTTCCTGAATCGCCTTCAGGAAATGACGTTGCTCCCTCTTGCAGAGCTCCAGATGATCAGGTTCATCCATCAAATCTACCCATTCATCGCTTTGGGAAAATTCCCCGGCCTCATTCAGACCAGCATGATGAACTTTAATAGACTCTGTCTTCGTATGCGCATCAATCACATCCGATTTCCCTGCAGCTGAAGCTGCTTTCGCCACAATAGATACCGCGCCTTTTGGTCCAACAACGTCTTTGATAAAAAAGGCAGTTTCACTCATCATCGGTCCCCATCCCGACTCATACCAGCCTACAGAGCCATCCTCAAAACGAATCTGTAGTTGTCCGTAATTGTAATTATCATCAGGGATCTCCTCGGTTAATCTTGCACCAATTGCACTTACCTGTACAGGCCTTGATCGGGTCATCTGGCACATTACATCAATATAATGAACACCACAGTCCACAATAGGACTCAAACTGTTCATTAAATTTTTATGGACATTCCACTTTGAGCCCTGACTTTGCTGATTCAAATTCATACGCATCACCAATGGTTTTCCCATTCCCTGCGACAGTTCAATGAAACGTGTCCAGGAAGGGTGATAACGTAAAATATAGCCCACCAACAATTTCTTATGGTATCGCTTGGCAGCATCAGCAACCCGCTGCGCAGCAGCAAGGGAATCCGCCAGCGGCTTCTCTATAAATACATGGCAACCCAGTTCCATTGCTTTAATGGCAAATGGCTCATGGGTGTCAGGATACGTGGAAATACATACGGCATCAGGTTTACTGCTCGCCATTGCAGTTTCAAAATCATTAAACAATGGATAACCCGCCCCCAGTTTTTCATTCAAAACCTCCTTACTCTCTCCTCTGGAAACCAATCCGCAAATCTCAAAATCTTCCAATTGATGGTAAGCCATGGCATGAGAGGCTCCCATATTGCCACATCCTACTACTAAAACTCTTATTTTATTACGCTTCAAACTCATTTATCTAAAATTATACACCTAAGCTCCAACCCTGACGATATTCACGTCTTACAAACTGATTGACATCATCAAAATTAGTTACCCTTAAGTTTTCTTTATCCCAAAGTAGTTTAATATCTCTACCCGGATAGTCAAAGCCATTACCGCTTTGTCTTGGTTTTTGAATATCCGTTCCCCTGATTGCAAGATTAGCAATCAATAAGGTCTCCGTTAAAGGACCCGCGATCTCAAAAGGAGAACTCAATTTTTTCTTCCCATACCCAGCAATACAGGCTTCTGCCCAATCCCAGTAATGTCCATCTACACCTCCAATTACACGCTCTACACCAGGTTTAACTTTCACTTCTTCATTGCGCGACAAAGGTAATAAACGTGGATTTGCACCATAAACATCACACATCATCTTTCCTTTCGTCCCTTCAAACAAAACACCGTTCGCACCGAAAGCCTCATTGGCTCCCAACTCTGCGGGCCTGCCAGGCTTAATGCCACCGTCCATCCAATGAATCTCCAGGTTGTCCTTCGTCTTTTTTGTCTTCTTAAAAGTCATGATCACATGGCTTGATGGCGGACAGCTATCCGGGAAATAACCACGCTTAAATTCATCCACGTATATGCTGCCCACACTGCATTGTACATCTATTGGCGTATCCAGTCCAAGAATACGGAAAGCTGGCTCTACCAGATGGCACCCCATATCTCCTATCGCACCGGTTCCGTAATCCCACCAGCCTCGCCAGTTAAAGGGCACGAGTTTGTCGACAAATGGTTTATAAGGTGCACTTCCTAACCAAAGATCCCAATCCAGCTCCTTAGGAACTGCTCCGTTTATCGATGGCCAGGTAATCCCCTGTGGCCATGAAGGCCTATCCGTCCAGCAGTACACACGCTCTACCTTACCAATTACACCGGCATCCACCCAATCCTGTAATTGCCTCACCCCATCTCCTGAAGAGCCCTGGTTTCCCATTTGAGTCACTACCTGGTATCGATTGGCAGCTTCAGTCAGCTTCCTCGCTTCAAAAATATCATGAGAAAGGGGCTTCTCTACATATACATGTTTGCCAAGTTGCATCGCAGCCATGGCAATCATGGCATGGTTATGATCAGGTGTAGAAACCACCACACCATCAATGTGTTTGCCTTCCTTATCCAGCATTTCTCTGTAATCCTTATAATATTTGGCAGCAGGGAAACTTTTCACAGAATAAGCTGCCCTTCGGTCGTCTACATCACAGAGGAAAGCAATATCTGCCTTCCCCCCTTTATAAATGTTACTTAAATTACTCTGGCCTTTTCCACCAACACCCACACCAGCAACCATTAAACGGTCGCTGGGTGCTAAAAATCCTCTACCCCCCAATACATGCCTGGGCACGATCATAAATCCGGCAGCCGCAAGTGCGGTCGTCTTAATGAAATTCCTTCTTGAACTACTTCCTGCTGAACCTTTAGTTTCTTCAGTCATATTTTAACCTCTTTAATTCAATTTCACCATTACCCAAGCCTATTTTGAAGTGCTTAGGTCTTTAATTCTAATGTTTTTAAAACGGACTACAGAACCATGTCCAAGGAAACCTACACGACCTTTATCGCGCTGTAAACCCGGGTGATTCTGACCGTCTACTGTACCCTTTTTACGGGCCTCAGTAATGTCGCCATCCAGGATCACATCTCCATTCAATACGACTTTAATTTTAGGCCCTTTTACAGTTACTTCCTGATAATTCCACTCACCTAATGGCTTTAAAGAACCTCTTTTTGCGGCTTGAACGCCATAAATAGAACCATGGTATTGGTACACATGCAGGTCTTTATAAATAGGGGCATCATTGTCCAGAATTTGCAGTTCCATTCCTTCATAAGCTGCATCACCAGCTAATGGAGCACGGATGCCTAATCCATTATTAGCGCCAGGCGTCAACTGGAACTCAAAACGGAACACAAAATCACTGTAGTCATCTTTACTAAACAGATTACCACCAGAACCTTTACCTGGTTTAGGATTGATTTCCATATTTCCATCTGAGATCGTATACGCAGCCGTATTGCCAGTCCATTCGTGCATGTTTGTACCATCAAACAATACTTTATAGCCTTCTTTCTTTTCTGCAGCACTCAGCTGAAAAGGAACCGGGCGCTCCAACTCCTTAATATAAATATCTCTATAGGCAACTCTGGAACCATGGGCCTGCAACTCGATCTGCTCTTCTGCAAAAATCGGCAACTTGCGATCCCAATAATTTTCCAGGATCACATCGTCAGTAACCAATACCCCATTCAGGTATACCGTTACACGGTCACCTTTCATAATAATGCGGAAGGTATTCCATTCGCCTAATTTGTTATCCACAACTTTTAAGGGCTTACTCTCATTGACCTGATTGTTATACAAGCCACCGGAACCTACCTGCGCACCCACATCTACCCTCGAGGTATCCCAGATCTGTACCTGCGGACTTCCTCTTAAATAAATCCCTGCATCACCTTTCTTATTTCCATCGTCATAGATTTTCCAATCTACCAGCATTTCAAAATCACCATATTTTTTTAAAGTAGCCAGGTTATCTCCGTTTCCGGTGAACAACAGGTCACCTTTCTCAATCACCCAACTTTTCAAAGCCGCTGCATCTGCTTTTTCCTGTGCTGCCGCTAAGGTTTTATCATCCATTTTTGCCCTTTTCAAAGGATCAGCCACCAAACCTTTCCAGCCCGTCAGATCCTTTCCATTGAACACAGAAACGAATCCTGTACCAGCCTTCATTTCTGCCAGATATTTACGAACAGCCTCTTTCTCATACTCACTATCCCCACCTTTCAGCACTTGAATCGTCTTATTCAACAAATCCCTTACCTCAGCACCTTCATAAGACCTATCCGACAACACAATCATCATCACCGCTCTCGCCGCAGCTTGCTGCAATGCTGGCTGATCCATATATCTACCCGCAAAAATTGCGGCATTATAGGTCTTCGCATCCTGTAAATCAGTCAGGATCTGCTGTTGCAATTGTTCTGTTTTAGCCACATCCATTGCATCACGCAACCTTAGTAACCTTTGTGCTGGAGTTGACCTTGAAGCACGCAACAAACGTAAATATCCCTTCAATGCTTCCTGCTGAAAATCTGGATTCCCATTTGTTCTTGCAATCGCCAACAGGCTTTCTAAAGAACCCTCATTTGCCCATGAGGCCAAAGCTTCCAATGCTACTTTTTTCGTTTGCTCATCCCCTGTCTGAAAAGCATTATTTACCGCTGCCAACGACTGAGCATTCCCCAGACTCGCCAATACCTTATAGAAGAACTTTTTCTTTTCAGGACTGGCTGCTGCCATTTTCTCTAAAACAAGAGCCGTATCATTTTCCGTAGATGCTCCTTTTAAAGCAGCAATCAATGCAGATTGCAGCATCAAAGATTCTTCATCACTGATTTCCTTGCTGTTTAATAAGCTAAACAAATCAGAAAGATCTGCTTTTGTCGCCAATGACGGCAAGGCAGCAAAAGCCGCTTTTCTTACTGCCGGATTTTTACTCTTTTGCAGGGCATAAACTGTATTGATTTGTCCATGAGCAGAACGCGATGCCAGGACCTGAATTAAAGCCACCTGCACATTAGGTTTCATTTTAGGTAAAACATCCGCAATTTTTCCGGTCAAATCCTCCCCTTTCATTCTCAGCAAAACATCAGCTACTTTATTTATAGTAGCCTCATCACCTTTAGCCATGGTTTTAAACAAATCGTCCAGCACCTCTGAACCACCAATGTTTGCGGCAGCCTCAATCGCAGCAAACCTCAAGGCTTCGTCCTTTGCATTGATCAGTTTAAGTACCGTTGGAAGTGCAGCTTTCGCTTTTCCATCGCCAAGCATCGTCACCATTTCTGCCTGAACATCCGGCTTTTCTTTAGTCAGTTGACTGATCCATAGCGCTGTAGTACCTGGATTCAAATAAGGTAAGGCAAATTTTAATGCTGCTGCCCTGTAAGCTACTGAAGGATCCTTCATCGCAGCCAATAGAACGGAAATATCTGCCGCCTTATGCTCATCAGCAAGGATTTTTAAAGCTCCGGTGCGAACAGAAACCAAATCAGGGCCATTGGCCTTATCCAACAATTGCAATGCAATTTTATGAGACAATGCGGAATTACCTTGCAGCAATAGATTGGCCGCATAGTCCAGATAAGCTGGTACTGCATTTGTATTTTCATATTTAAAATTGCTTTTAGCAGCCGCCGAGGCCATCAAACCTTCGGAAGAAGGGTCCGCAATTTTCGCAAGCGCATATAGACTCATCTTTGTTAAATTCGGATCAGTACCCACAGTCAATGCCCCAATCGGCTGTGCTGCAGCTTTTACACGACTGTCTCCTAAACCTTCTACAACCGACAAGCGGCTCTTTCCCAGAGTAGATGCCAAAGCAGCTAGTAAGGCCTGTTGAGCAGCCGGTGTATTAATTTTTACCAATACCCTCACTGAAGGATCTGCAAGCTGTGCATCTTTTAAGTAAGAAATCAGATAAGGAATGGCATCATCTTTCGCAATCCCATCCAACTGACTCATGATAAAGGCTTTATTTTGAGGATCAGTCAATTTTTGTAAAGCTTTGCCAAGCGCAGCCACGCTCATTTTCCTCCAGTTTTCATGACCAGACTTTGTAGATGCTGCAGTAAAGCCACCAATGGCGTATTCAATTGGTGCATTGTTGCCTTTTCCTACCGGAGATAACATTCCGATCAGTTCCAGGTAACCATTCTCACCCAATGCAGCAATTTCATTTACATTAATCGCACCTAAGCCAGCATCTTTTGCCGGCATTTGCGCCAGCAAATCAGCAATACGCGTAGTCTGCGTACGCTGGTCTTTTTTATCCTGTGCATGTAGCGTTCCCTGGAATGCAAGGCCTGCCAAAAGGATAAAGCATATCTTTTTCATCTTTTTATCTATAAATTTTGAGAATTGATTATAATTAACTGATCTTAAATGGTGTAAGGAGCGCGCATCACAGGATTAATCAGCCTATTTGCACCTTCGTCATCAATAAACTCCTGTTTCACCGGGTCAAACTTCAAAGAACGACCCAAACGTAATGCAGCCAATCCGATGTTGATGATGTTACAGGAACGATGTCCATTCTCTTCATTTAAAGCAAACTGAGATCTGGTTTTCACAGAAGTGATAAAATCTGTCATTTGCGGAGCAGGATCAGGGAAAGCAGCAAGCTTACGCTCTAAATCCGGGATATCAGATTTAAATCCGGCATAAAGTTTTCCTTTTGGCCCTTCAATATAGGCTGCCTTCTCATCTTTTCCTTCTCCATCCAATATAATCTGACAACCATCAGCATAGGTATAAGTAATTCTACGCCAGATGCCCACTGCATCCGTATGCTGTTGCGGCGCATCAATTTCTACGGAAACCGGACTGGTATCATCTTTTCCAAGGAAATATTGAATCGGATCCAGATAATGTTGCCCCATATCACTTAAACCACCACCATCATAATCCCAATACCCTCTGAAGGTCTGGTGCACACGATGGCTGCTATATGGTTTGTAGGGTGCCGGACCTAACCAGGATTCATAATCCAATTCTGCCGGTACAGGCTCCACAGGTAAATTGTCTTTACCTACCCAGTAAAATTTCCAGTCGAAGCCTGTATGCTTACTCACAGTCACTTTCAATGGCCAGCCTAACATCCCACTATCTACTAGTTTTTTGATCGGTTTTACCGTAGTTCCCATTCCATAGAAATTATCCTTGAAACGGAACCAGGTATTCAGACGAAACATGCGGCCATGCTTCTGAACTGCTTCCATCACCCGCTTCCCCTCTCCAATTGTATGTGTCATTGGCTTTTCACACCAAATGTCTTTTCCTGCATTTGCAGCATCAACAGACATAATTCCATGCCAATGTGGAGGTGTCGCAATGTGTACAATATCTACTTCAGGTAATTTAATCAGTTCACGATAATCGCTAAAAGTTTTCACTCCTTTATCGAGCATAGGTTTGGCAATATCCAGATGTCTGGTATCCACATCACAAATGGCAACCACCTGGGTTCCATCGTATCCAAAATGGCCTCTTCCCATACTACCCACACCGATTACCGCTTTAGTTAAACGGTCACTAGGCGCAATAAAGCCAGTCCCTCCAAGTACATACCTGGGGACAATCGTGAATGCAGCAGCACCCACAGCAGCCTTCTTAATAAAATCTCTTCTTGAGTTAGGTTGGTTTGGTTTCATATATAGTTTGTGTATTAATGATTTTCAATAAAAACAAACGTCATGTAAAACGATCCGAAACGACACATGGATGCGTATATCTGTCAAAAAAGATGGCACCCTACAGGAAAGATTACATTTGGTTTTCAGCTTAGGTGGTCAGCCACAAGCCTTTCATTCTCAAATTTATTATTATTATTGAGAAAACCGGTGTAATTGTAACACTAACTTAATGCAATTGGATGAAAATTGATAAATGATAAAAATAATAGCTTAAATTTGAGGATAGACCAATTATTGACATGGCATTTATCGACTATTATAAGATTCTGGGCGTTGACAAAAAAGCTTCACAGGAGGATATTAAAAAAGCATACAGGAAACTCGCAAGAAAATATCATCCGGATTTAAACCCCAACGACAAAGAAGCGAACAAAAGATTTCAGGAGATCAATGAAGCGAATGAAGCGCTGAATGATCCTGAAAAGCGAAAAAAATACGATGAATATGGCGAACACTGGAAAAACTCAGATCAGTTTGAACAGGCCAGATCACAATCCAGACAGCATCATGGAAATCCTTTCTCTGGTGGAAGATCAGGTCAGGGCGCTTCAGATTTTGGCAGTGGCGATTTCTCCGATTTCTTTGAATCTATGTTTGGTGGGGGCGGAAGATCCTCTGGCAGAAACAGCATGAAGTATAAAGGACAGGATTACAACGCAACTTTTAGCATCAGCCTGAGAGACGCTTATACCACACATAAACAAACACTGACCATCAACGATAAGAAAATCCGGATTACTATTCCTGCCGGAATTGCTGATGAACAGGTCATCAAATTAAAAGGTCTAGGTGCGGAAGGTATCAACGGCGGTCCAGCCGGTGATTTATACTTGACGATCAATGTTGAAGAAGATCCGATATTTAAAAGACTCCACAATGATCTATACCTGCAACAAGACATCGATCTGTATACCGCTGTGCTTGGGGGTGAAGTAATGGTCGAAACACTCGACGGAAAAGTAAAACTTAAAATTCCAGCAGGAACACAAAATGGCACTAAAGTAAGGCTAAAGAACAAAGGATTCCCTCTGTATAAAAAAGATGGAGAATTTGGGAACCTTTTCATTACCTACAATGTTAAACTTCCAGAAAACCTTTCTGACAAACAAAAAGAATTGTTTAAAGAACTACAAAACCTGAGTTAACCACTACAGCTATGGAAACAGAATTCATCACCATCACTGAGTATTGTATCAATTACCACATAGACCCCTCATTTATGGTCTCATTGGAAGAATCGGACATCGTCCGTTTTCCAGTTGTTGAAAAAGAAAAATGCATCCATACAGACCAACTCGCAGAACTCGACAAGTACATCCATTTACATTACGACCTGCAGATCAATATAGAAGGTATTGATGCCATCAGACACCTCCTGAAAAAAGTACATGATATGCAACACGAGATTAGAGAATTACAAAACGAACTCAATATTCATAAATAATATCACCCGTTTTTTCTTTTCCCTAAGCAATGCAAGATAAATCTGGCGTAACTTTACACGGAAATGAAATCCTACTTCCAAAAACCTTTTATTCAGCTTTTCGACTTTAGTAAAAAGATCAACTATAAAACTGAAATCCTCGCAGGGCTAACTGTAGCCATGACGATGATGCCAGAGTCGCTTTCCTTCGCAATTCTGGCCGGCTTCCCTCCATTAACTGGATTGTATGCTGCATTCATTATGGGTCTGGTTACTGCAATATTTGGAGGCAGACCAGGTTTAATTTCAGGAGGAGCTGGGGCCACAGTGATCGTTCTGATTGCCTTAATGAAATCTCATGGACTGGATTATGTCTTTGCAGCAGTGGTTCTCGCTGGTATTTTTCAAATCTGTATTGGCTTATTTAAATTAGGAAAATTTGTCCGCCTGGTTCCCCAACCCGTCATGTTTGGCTTTGTCAATGGACTGGCCATCATTATCTTTATGGCGCAAATAGAGCAGTTTAAAACGATGGTCAACGGAGAAATGGTCTGGTTAACCGGGAATGCCTTATACCTGATGGTCGGTCTGGTGGCTTTAACTATTGCAATTGTGCTGATACTCCCAAAATTCACTAAAGCCATTCCCTCCTCACTAGTCGCCATTATTGTCGTGTTTTTACTTGTTCTGGGATTAAAAATCGAAACGAGGACTGTCGGGGATATTGCCGCAGTAAGTGGTGGTTTTCCACCTTTTCATATCCCGGAAGTCCCATTTACCCTGGAAACTTTACAAATCATTCTGCCCTATGCCCTCATCATGGGCGCAGTAGGATTAACAGAAGGATTGCTCACCCTGAACCTGGTAGACGAAATTACCGAAAGTAAGGGAAATAGCAACCGAGAATGTATTGCTCAAGGATCTGCAAATATGCTCAACGGCTTTTTCTTTGGAATGGGCGGTTGCCCGATGATAGCGCAAACTCTGGTCAACCTATCTGCAGGCGCCAGAGCCAGGCTTTCCGGAATCGTAGCAGCCATCACCATTCTCATCATCATTCTTTTTGCTGCGCCAGTGATCGAAAGAGTACCCATGGCTGCATTAACAGGAGTCATGATGATGGTGGCTATTGGAACATTCGAATGGATGAGTTTTAAAGTCATCAATAAAATGCCTGGAAAAGATATTTTAGTGGGCATGATGGTAGCCGCCATCACCGTATGGTTGCATAATCTTGCGCTTGCCGTACTGATCGGAGTGATCCTATCCGCCTTGATCTTCGCCTGGGAAAGTGCCAAAAGAATCCATGCAAAGAAATACCTTGATGAAAATGGGGTCAAACACTACGAAATCTTTGGTCCACTATTCTTTGGTTCTACCCATAATTTCATGGAAAATTTTGAACCAGCCACAGATCCGGAAATGATTATCGTTAACTTTAAAGAGAGCAGAATAGCGGATATGTCTGGTATTGATGCGGTAAATAAACTGACCGAACGCTATCAAAAACTTGGAAAAACCATTCATTTAACACACCTAAGTGAAGATTGCAGAAAACTATTAAAAGATGCCGAAGCCATCATTGAAGTGAACATATTGGAAGATCCCAGCTACAAGGTCGTGTTTTGACAGAATTTATCAACATTACCAGAGTTATAAGAATAGATATATCTCCAAAGTAAAAAAAAACCAAAAATATCATTGGTATTTTAAAAAAATCTATAAGTTTGCGGCGTGAGGTATTTAGCTTATATATTTACAATTGTCATCATGGCCCTTTCTGTATGGCCATGTTGCGACGATGAAGCTAAAATAAGTACCGAACAATCGCATATCAGCGAAGTACAGGAAATCCCTTGTGATCAGGACCCAGGTCCACATACCTGCTCCCCTTTCTTCCATTGCAGCACTTGTCAGGCTTTTGCAATTCCCAGCGCCAGTCAGTCTATCAGTACCACATTATTCTCCAAAAAAGAAGTCAGCTATCCTGAACTTCCTACTGCCCCATTGATCATCTTTGCCGGCGATATCTGGCAACCGCCTCAGTTGAGCTAATCTAATTCCATTTCTATTCCCTGGCGATGAAACATCCCTCATTCCATGGTGAATTCACGTATTGATTTTTTTTAGCAAAACACAAACCCTTATGTTTGATAAGATTATTTTATTCTCTATTAAGAATAAACTGGCCATTGGTTTAATGACACTTTCCCTGATCATCTGGGGCATTTACTCCTTAAGCAGATTACCCATAGATGCCGTACCTGACATCACGAATAATCAGGTACAAATCATGACTCAGGCACCGAGTTTAGGTGCACAGGAAGTAGAGCAGTTCATTACCGCTCCGATAGAACTGGCAATGGCTAACATTCCACAGGTCATTGAAAAACGTTCCATATCCCGGTCCGGTATCTCCGTAATTACCATTGTCTTTGAAGATGACACCGATATTTATTGGGCGCGTCAACAGGTCAGTGCGCAATTAAAAGAAGCAGAAGCCAATATCCCAAAAGGGCTGGCAGAACCTGCCCTTGCACCTATCACCACAGGATTGGGTGAAATTTACCAGTATGTATTGCATACCAAAAAAGGATATGAGCATAAATACAATGCAACCGACCTGAGGACTTTACAAGACTGGGTAGTGAGAACCCAGCTTGCCGGTACGAAAGGTGTGGCAGAAGTAAGCGGCTGGGGCGGTTATGTCAAACAATACGAAATTGCCCTCGATAATGATAAACTGAATTCTCTAAACATTACCATTGCTGATATTTATAAAGCATTAGAAAATAACAATGAGAATACCGGAGGTTCCTATATCGAACAGCAAAGTAATTCTTATACCATTCGGGGTGTCGGACAGGTAAAAAGTCTGGCAGATATTGAGAAAATAGTGGTAAAAAACATGGGTGGTGTCCCTATTCTGATCCGTGATGTTGCTACTGTACAGCTTGGTTCTGCCACCAGATATGGCGCAGTGACCCGTGATGGTGAAGGTGAAGTGGTGGCCGGAATCACCCTGATGTTAAAGGGAGAAAACTTCAATGAAGTCATTAAAAATGTAAAAGAACGCATTATACAAATTCAAAAGTCCCTTCCTGAAGGCGTAGTCATTGAGCCATTTATCGACCGTACCGAATTAGTAGGCAGATCCATCAGTACCGTTCAGAAAAACCTGATTGAAGGTGCATTGATCGTTATTTTTGTGCTACTGCTATTATTGGGAAATTGGAGAGCTGGCTTGATTGTCGCTTCGGTGATCCCCTTATCCATGCTCTTTGCATTTGCAATGATGCGACTTTTTGGGGTCTCCGGAAACCTCATGAGCCTTGGCGCCATAGATTTCGGACTAATCGTAGACGGAGCGGTCATTATTGTTGAAGCCATCATTTTCAGACTCAGTAGCCGGAATCATGGAAAGGAAAGCATCCCACTCAACAAGGAACAGATGGATGTAGAAGTTTATACGGCGGCTTCGAAAATCAGAAATAGTGCTGCTTTTGGTGAAATCATTATCCTGATCGTTTACCTTCCGCTCTTAACTCTGGTAGGTATTGAAGGTAAAATGTTCAAGCCTATGGCACAAACCGTAGTTTTTGCGATTGTAGGTGCTTTCATTTTATCGATGACTTACGTGCCAATGATGGCTGCATTATTCCTGAGCAAGAACACCACTCATAAGCGAAACATCTCCGATAAAATCATGGACGCCATGCTAAGCGTCTATCAACCTGCCCTAAAAGCAGTATTGAAATTCAAAAAGTTAACTGTCGCCGCAGCGGTCATCCTGTTTGCCATCACCCTTTGGGTATTCAACAACATGGGTGGCGAATTTCTTCCACAACTAGAAGAAGGTGACCTGGCAGTAGAAATATCGATGTCGCAAGGAACCTCCCTTAGTCAGGTAGTGGAAACTTTTGGCAAAGCCGAAAAAATCTTAAAAGAACAGTTTCCTGAAGTAAAGCAAGTGGTTACCAGAATCGGAAGCGCCGAAATTCCTACAGATCCAATGCCCGTAGAACGAGGCGATATGATGGTTGCGATGAAACCAAAAGAACAATGGACATCGGCAAAAACGAAAGAAGAGTTATCCGGGAAAATGGAAGAGGCATTGTCTATTTTGCCAGGTGTGAATATCGAAATCACACAGCCCATGCAAATGCGCTTCAATGAACTGATGACGGGTGTCCGCCAGGATGTTGCCATAAAAATCTACGGGGAAGACCTGGACGTTTTGACACAACAGGCCAATAAAATTGCCAGACTGATTGCCCCGGTTGAAGGTGTAAATGAACCTTTTGTAGAGCAGGTCACTGGTCTTCCGCAAATTGTTGTAGAGTACGACCGTGATAAAATTGCACAATATGGACTGAGCATTGCCGAAGTCAACACCCTCCTGAAAACTGCTTTTGCAGGTAATACTGCAGGGGTGATATTTGAAGGCGAGAAAAGATTTGAAATGGTCGTCCGCTTGCAAAGAGATTTACGTGAAAATATCTCAAGCATCGAAAACCTTTATATCCCACTACCTTCAGGCAACAAAGTCCCCCTAAACCAGGTAGCCAGCATTACGTTAAAAAATGCACCGGCCCAGATCTCCAGAGAAGATGGAAAACGTAGAATCTATGTCGGTTTTAACGTCAAAGGTAGAGATGTGGAACGTACGGTTGCAGAAATTCAAAGCATCCTGGATGAAAAATTAAAACTCCCTTCCGGATACTACCTAACCTATGGCGGACAATTTGAGAACCTAACGAAAGCAAAAGACAGGTTATCGATTGCCGTTCCTATTGCACTCATCCTGATTATGGGATTATTATACATGACCTTCAAATCTTTTAGCCAGACCGTACTCATTTTCACAGCCATTCCACTTTCCGCAATCGGTGGGGTCTTTGCCTTAATTCTAAGGGATATGCCTTTCAGTATTTCTGCCGGAGTAGGTTTCATCGCCTTATTTGGTGTCGCTGTATTGAATGGTATTGTATTGATCAGCTATTTCAATCAATTGAAAGAAGAAGGCATGACCGATATTTACCAGCGCGTACTCGAAGGAACAAAAGTAAGGCTACGTCCGGTGATCATGACCGCAGCAGTAGCGTCCCTGGGATTCCTGCCTATGGCGCTTTCCGGAAGTGCAGGAGCTGAAGTGCAGAAACCTCTGGCTACAGTGGTGATAGGTGGTTTACTATCCGCTACCCTGCTGACCTTATTTGTACTTCCTTGTTTATACTTATTGTTTTCTAAAAAAGACGATAAAACCGAATCATCAAACCCCAATCAAATGGCAAAAAGCTTATTGATCATCGGAATTATTGGTTTAACCAGCTTCAGCAGTGTCAACAATGCGAAAGCACAAATTCAACCACTCAGCCTGGATAGCGTCATTGCCATGGCCCTAAACAATAACCTGAAATTAAAATCCGCCAAACTGGGTATAGATCAGTCTAAAGCATTACAAAAATCGGGATTTGATCCTGGAAAAACCGAGTTCTCTTTATCTCAGGATCCTTCAAGTGGTGGTGGTAACGACAACGCTGTGAATGTGACGCAGACCTTTGCCTGGCCAGGACTGTATAAAAATCAGAGTAAAGTACTGAAGATGGAAAGTGCCTTAACGGAAAAAGCATTCCACTATTCACGTGCAGAAATTGTAAGAGATACAAAAACGGCTTATTACAATTACTTGTACTATATCCAAACCTTGAAAGTCTTGAATTTCCAGGATAGTATTTATCGGAATTTCATCAAAAAAGCGGAAGTCAGACATAAATCCGGGGAGACTTCAAATCTGGAACTTATGACCGCCAGAAATAAGTATCAGGAAGTACAAGCCTTGAAAAATGCTGCGGAGGCAGAGTTAAAAATACAGGAATTAAGCCTCCAGCAATTGCTAAACATCAGAAATCCAATCCTGCTGGCTTCAACTGATTTGCCGATGCTAACTGCTGAAAAATTGGATCCCGGCAATAAAGGCTTGAATCCATTGCTCAGTTATCAGGAACAACAGGTAGCGATTGCCAATGCAAAAATTGCCCTTCAGAAATCTAAGGCCATGCCTGATTTTACGCTGGGCTATAGCCAGCAAATGGTCATTAAATCCTTCAACCCTGCCAATATCGACAGAAGTTATACCCCTGGAACCCGGATTGCGGGTCTGCAGGTTGGTGTTGCAGTGCCATTGTTTAACGGAGCAGGCCGTGCCAGGGTAAAAGCAGAAAAAATTGCCGTACAGATCGCTGAAAATGATTATCAGAATACCGCACGCGGACTCGAAATCCAATACGAGCAGATATTTCAGGAATACCTGAAAAACAAACAGATTCTTGATTACTATAAAAATGTGGGCTTAAAACAAGCTAAAGAACAGTTGAGAATTGCCCAGGTATCCTTTGATCTTGGAGAAATCGGCTATATGGAATATGTACAGAACATTTCCCTCGCGATTCAAAGCAATATCACCTACCTCGAAACACTCAATCAATTAAACCAAACCACCATTCAATTGGCATTTATCAAAGGAGAATAATCAGATGAACTTATATAAAAACAATTTACCAGCTGCCCTAATGATCGCAGTTTTGCTAGGCACTTCCCTTACCTCATGCAATGGTACTAAAGATAAACCGGTAGAAAAAGAGGCATCAGCAGTACATGAAGATGAGGCATCACATAGTGATGAAATAGAGCTGACTGAACAGCAAATGAAAGCGGTAGGCATCGAAATCGGAACCATCCAGGAAAAAAATCTTACCGCTGTAGTCAAAGCAAGCGGACAGCTGGCTGTTCCCCCACAAAATGAAGCCAAAGTAAACTTGCTTTCCGGTGGGATCATTCGTAAAATCAATGTACTCGAAGGTCAGAAAGTCAAAAAAGGACAAGTGCTGGCAGTGGTCGAAAATCAGGAAATGATCAAACTACAGCAGGATTACCTCTCTGCAAAAAATGGATTCTCCTTTGTAGAAGCCGAGTACAAACGACAGCAACAATTGAAAGCAGCGGATGCCGGAACAGGAAGGTCTTTTCAGCTGGCTGAAGCAAATTACCATACAGAACTTTCAAAAATAAAAGCACTGGAACGTCAGCTGCAACAGCAGGGAATTTCTCCTAAAAGGGTTTCTGCAGGAAACATTACTGCTCAAACCAGTGTAACGGCTCCTATCTCCGGAACAATTGGAACTATTCAGGTCACCACCGGTGCTTTTGTGCAACCAGGCACTTCCTTAATGGATATCGTAGACAACTCAAAAATTCATGCAGACCTATTGGTATATGAGAAGGATCTTTTCAAAGTACAGATCGGTCAGAAAGTAAGCTTCAGGCTAACGAACCAGGACAATCAGCAAATTGAAGGTGTATTAATTGGAATCAACAAATCTTTTGAAGATGATACCAAGGGTGTAATTGTTCATGCTGTCATCAATAAGCCATTACCAAACCTGATTCCTGGAATGTATGTGACCGGATTAATCAGTGTAGGAACTGAAAAATCGCCGGCAGTACCCATCGATGCGGTTGTGAAGGCCGAAGGAAAAGAATATATTTTCATTGTGGAGGAAGAAGCGAAAACAGATGAACATGAAAAAGCCGAAGCACCCAACAAAACAGCCCAAATGGAAAAAGAACCGGCTAAAGGAGCAGAGCAACATAAACATGGAACACATTTCAAAAAGGTCGAGGTAGTTACCGGTGTTGCTGAACTTGGTTACATCAGCATCACTCCTCTGGAAAAACTTCCTGAAAACACCAGATTGGTGGTTAAAGGTGCTTTTTACCTGCAATCCAAATCTTCAGGCCCTTCAGAACACTCCCATTAAAAATCGGTATTTTTGTATACCTAAACGAGAAATCAATTTATAAAAATACTCATAGCGATCAGGAAATGACAAAAGACATCGAACAAAGGCTCAAAAATAAAGACATCAACCCTACTGCCATGCGATTGCTGGTACTGGATTTTCTGATGCAGCAAAATGCAGCCATTAGTCTGACTGATCTGGAGAAAGGTATGGGACCATCCGATAGAATTACCCTATACCGTACCCTGAAAACTTTTGAGGAGAAAGGCCTGGTGCATCATATAGATGATGGAACAGGTACTACAAAATATGCCTTGTGCATGGAGGAATGTGATGCTGATCATCATCATGACCTCCATGTACATTTCTATTGTCAACAATGTAAAGAGACCTTTTGTCTGCCTAACACCCAAATTCCGGAAATTACCCTTCCTAAAAAATTCCGCTCAGAGGAAATGAATCTGGTCATCAAAGGGGTATGTGATCAATGTAATCCTGACTAAGCGCTGTCTGCGCATAACTTTGCAATAGCATTGCATCATTTTTGCTGGTAAATTTGTATATTAATTTTATACAAGATGCCAGAATCTATGAAAATCAAAGACTGTTGCAGTACGGAAGAAACCAATGAAATTGTCATAAAAGATCAGGGCCAAAAAAATGGCCATGCCCATCATAACCATTCCAAAAACGGACATCAGCACGATGAACATCAACACAGTGCTGACCAGCAGCACCACGATGATGATGGTCACAATCACGGATCCGGCGAGCCGGAATCATGGACCAGTCACTGGCCATTACTCAGCTCACTGGCAGTAGTGGTCACAATGCTGACCCTGGAATATGGTTTTAACACCACCTTTAATCAGTTAACCCAACTGATTATTTATGTCCCTGCCTACCTCCTGGCAGGATACAATGTCCTCACACTGGCATTCAAAAAAGCCATGAGGTTCGACTTTTTCAATGAATTTTTCCTCATGAGTGTAGCTACAATTGGTGCCTTTGCCATTGGTTCCTACAGTGAAGGTGTGGCCGTTATGGTCTTCTACTCTATTGGAGAGTGGTTTCAGGACTCAGCAGTAAACAAGGCAAAGAGAAGTATTAAGGCTCTTTTAGACATCAGACCCGACAGTGTGGATGTGATCCGGGATGGAAAAGTGATCAATGTGGCTCCTTCAGAAGTCGCCATCGCCGAAATCATTCAGGTGAAACCTGGAGAAAAAGTAGCGCTGGATGGTGTGCTCTATTCAGAAAAGGCCACTTTCAATACAGCCGCATTAACAGGAGAAAGTAAGCCTGATGGAAAAACAAAAGGCGACCAGGTACTGGCAGGAATGATCAATCTCAACCAGTTGGCACAGGTTGAGGTAAAATCACTGTTCAAAGACAGTAAGCTCAGCAAGATTCTGGAAATGGTACAGGATGCCACCGCCAGAAAATCACAAACACAATTGTTTATCTCCCGATTTGCCAAGGTATATACTCCGATTGTGTTTCTATTGGCCGTCATGCTCATCACGCTGCCCTACTTCTTTGTAGCAGATTATGTTTTCCAGGATTGGTTTTATCGTGGATTGGTATTCCTCGTGATCAGTTGCCCTTGTGCATTGGTTGTTTCTATTCCGCTAGGTTATTTCGGGGGAATCGGATTGGCCTCCAGAAATGGGATCCTGTTTAAAGGATCAAACTTCCTGGACATCATGACAAAGATTGATACGGTGGTGATGGACAAAACGGGTACCCTGACCAAAGGCGTTTTCCAGGTACAGAAAGTCAGTACAATAGCAGGTATTGAAGAAAAAGAATTCATAAAATTACTGGCAGCAATAGAAAGTAAATCAACTCATCCTATTGCTACAGCTATCGCGGAATACGCTGGCACAACGCCAGAGCAGAGTTCCGTTGAACATGTAGAAGAAATTCCGGGACATGGCTTAAAAGGGCTGATAGCGGCTAAGGAAATACTTGCGGGCAATGCCAAACTCCTTAAAAAATTCAACATTCCATATCCATCAGAGATAGATGGTATTGTAGACTCCCTGGTAGTGGTAGCCATAGACCGGAAGTATGCAGGTTTTGTCACCATTGCCGATGAAGTCAAAGCTGATGCAAAACAAGCCATCACAGACTTACATGCTTTAAACATAAAAACAGTTATGCTGAGCGGTGATAAACAGAGTGTAGTGAACAAAGTAGCTACATTTTTAGGTATCGATCAGGCATTCGGCGACCTGCTTCCAGAAAATAAAGTGTCAAAAGTAGAAGAGCTTAAAGCCGCAGGAAGCACACTGGCATTTGTTGGTGATGGCGTAAATGATGCTCCTGTTGTGGCATTGGCCGATGCAGGAATTGCCATGGGTGGATTGGGTAGCGATGCAACCATTGAAACCGCCGACATCGTAATTCAAAACGATCAGCCCTCCAAAATAGTTGCAGCCATTAAAATCGGTAAACTCACCAGAAATGTAGTATGGCAAAATATTATCCTGGCGATGAGCGTCAAAGCGATTGTACTGATCCTGGGTGCAGGCGGGGTAGCCAACCTCTGGGAAGCCGTAATTGCAGATGTAGGTGTAGCCTTACTCGCCATTTTAAATGCTGTTCGTATCCAAAAAATGAATATTTCAAAGAGGTAAATCGTCAGGAATTGCCAATGATCTTGATTACCCTGCCAATTTAAACGATTAAAAATTAGAATATTATCACGCTATTGCATGGTCATAAACCAAATACTGACCATCAAATGAAGCACAAATTTTCCTGGACTGTGCTGGCCCTTCTAACCAGCACAGCTCTTTTTTCTTTTATCAACGATCATGATCCAAGCATCTCCAGACAGCGTTCGGGAAAAACAGATCAGGACAGTCTCAACACTAAAATTGCTTTCTGGAAGTCTAAATTCCTGGACGTTCATAAAGATGGAACCATCACTTACCATCCCGATGAACAAGGGAATACCCTTCCTGATTTCAGTCTGGTTGGTTACCACCATGGCTTCATCCCCATTCCTAAACTGAAGGTGCTAAAAACGCTAAAACCTATCGATGGAGACGCAGGTAAAATGATCCAACAGGCAATTGATGAAGTTGCTGCACAGGCTCCTGATCAAAACGGACATAGAGGAACCATCCTCCTCAGTAAAGGAACTTATCCGATTGCCGGAACAATACACATCAATGCAGATGGTATCGTCCTGAAAGGTGAAGGAAACACTGCTGAAGGAACCAGACTCATCGCGACTGGCAAAGGTTCCCGATCCCTCCTACAAATCAATGGTACAGGAAAAATCACAGAAACTCCAGGAACCAGGGTAAACATCACCGATAAATACCTGCCTGTTGGCGCCAAATCCTTTAACGTAACTGATCCAAAAGCATTCAAAGCAGGTGATAAAATCATTCTTTACAGACCAGGAAGTGCCAATTGGATTAAAGATATTCAGATGGATCAGATCATCGCCAGAGAAGGCACCAAACAATGGAGGCCAGAAGAATATGACCTGAGCTATGAAAGAGAAATCACAAAAATCAAGGGCAACACGATTTTCATTGACAACCCGGTAGTGATGGCCATAGACCAAAAATACAGTACCGGATCCATTTACAAATACAGCTATAAAGGCCGGTTAAAAGAAGTTGGTGTTGAAAACATGCTGTTTGAATCCGAATACGCCAGTGATACCGATGAAGACCATGGCAACATTGCCATCGACTTCGATGATATTGAAAACGGCTGGGTCAGCAACATTACTGCACGCTTTTTCATTTATGCAGCGGTTAGCCTGAATACCGGAGCAAAAAACATCACCGTAAAAGACTCCAGATGTTTAGATGCAAAATCAATCATCACTGGTGGTAGAAGGTATTCTTTCAATAACAACGGACAGCAAAATCTGTTCATGAACCTGGAAACCACAGAAGGCCGCCATGATTATGTAACAGGAGCTAAAACTGCTGGTCCAAATGTATTCTACAACTGTAAATCCAGAAATACCCATGCCGATATCGGTCCACACCACCGCTGGGCCTCTGGGACGCTCTACGACAACATTGATACCGACGGACAAATCAATGTGCAGGATCGTGGAAACTGGGGCAGTGGACATGGTTGGGCAGGCGTCACACAAGTACTATGGAATTGTACGGTAGAATCCGCGGCAGTTCAAAACCCATGGGCTTCAGGTAAAAATTACGCCATTGGCTTAAAGGGAAAAAAAGTAGCCGGCCGCTTACCTGGTAAGCCTGACGGAGAATGGGAAGCTCAGGATCAGCAAAACCTGCAACCCAGCTCCCTATTCCTGGCGCAGCGGAAAGCCGCTCATTTAAAAACTCCTTAATAAAGGCATCAACATAAAGCTAGCCGGTCTCAATAACCGGTAGCTTTCAATATAAAATCAACAATAGGTTGCGGGTTGGGTAGACTATGCGGATGATGTTTACCTTCAGGCTTATGGATGAGCTGAATAGCTCCACCCGCTGCCTTAATTTTTTCTGCAAAAGGAAGGCTGTTTTCTGCCATAGGAACCACTTCATCCTGATCCCCACAAACATGTAACATCGGATATTGCCCTTTTACAATGGCCTTAATCTGATCTATCGGACTACCTTTAAAATCAATCGCCTCTGCATCATTCGCATAATTATAAGCTTTTAAAAAGGCAGTCCAGTTCTCTTTACTCCCTGGGCCCTTACCTTTTCCTCCCGGCCAGCTTTTCAAATCCAACACTGGATTATCTGCATACACACAAGCTACCTTATCCGGATTGGCCGCTGCCCAGTTGTACACATAAACTCCGCCTCTGCTCATTCCTTCCATCGCCGCCTTTTTCGCGAATCCCAAGTTTTGAAGGAATCGATAATAATCATTCCAAATGCCAATCGCTTCGGCGTTTCCGAACAATTCTGCTACGTCACAGTACACGATATGAAAGCCCCGTTCCAACAAAGCGATGTCTGTTTGTGGCTCATGACCAAAGAACCTGGCCCTCCATACCCAGGGCATCCCTTTCGCCTGGACCTTCGGACTGACAATCCGGGCATCATGCCCGTTAAAAGGAAAATTCAATTGTGTATATCCATAAAACGAACTCTTTTTCACAGGTGCTTTCAACTTCCCGGAAAGGTCTTTTGCTGCCCTGTATTTTTGCAGAACGAAAGTCTTTAAACGTTCCGCAATAAAGCCATCTCCGATTGCGTTCGGGTGGATTTTATCCGCCAGCAAGTCCTCCTTATCCCCAAACAAAGCATATAGATCAATCAATTCCAGCTGTTCATCATAGGCTACTTTTTGCACCATAGCGAGCAGGCTATCCTTCAGGTAAGTACCTGAAATTCCAAATTTCGTATCAGAAAAAGCTTTTAAAGGAAGCAACAAAACCACCTTAGGTTTAGTGGGCAACTCCTGAAATCGATGTACCATATCTTTGTAGTCTGCTACGAATGAGCCCATCTCTGCCCGGTTGATTTGCTTACTGTCATTTGTACCCAGTTTAATAAATACCAGATCAGGATTACTCTTCAATACCTGCTGATATTCCTGACTTCTCCAATACGGTTTATTCCCATTTTTAAGCATAGTGGCTCCACTTAGCCCATAATTAAGAACTTCATATTGGGCCCCAAGTAAGGCCTGCAGCTGTGCCGGATAAGATTCCCTGCTCCGGTCTTTCAGGCCTGAGCCGTAGGTGATGCTGTTGCCGACACAAACAATCCGAAATTTCGACTGTGCATACCCCTCATAACCAATTACAAAAATCAGCCATATCAAGAGAAACTTAAATACTTTTGTCATGTAAAATCTTTTTTTATCTCGCTTTCGCCAGATCAATTCCTTTTAACCTCAATTGTAACTGTGCCTCAAATAAAGACTGAGGAAGTACTGGTTTACCTTGTGATTCATTTATTCCGGCATGATCAAAAGTAACCACTTTATCTGAAGTAAAGCCCACCAGAATTGGCAAGGCAATCGTATAGTTTCTTCTTCGTGAACTATCCCAAAAATCATAATGCTGGTCCTTCACAGAACGATGCTGAAAATTCCACAGCACCAACTGCTTACCATGGTGGGGGTATCCAGGTTCTGGTCCACCTAAATTATAAAACACCCCACCTTGTACATCATCATAAAGTGTGGCATAAGGTTGCCCGGAATGAATATCAAAGTTCTGATCCAGGCCCAAAGAACACTTCGTAATCACCGTTCCTACCGCACTATAACCCGTTCCTGCTCCATGGTGCTGTGCGCCATTAAAGCTACAATTCTTCACCAATACCCCGTATCCGGTACGGGCATGAACTGAAGCATGGCCCTTTTTACCTCTGAAATGCGTATTTTCTATGGTCATTCTGTAACCCGAACGGATAAAAACACCCTCATTCAAGTCATGAAACTCGCAATTCCTGATCCAGCTATCCTTTAGGTACTCCATACCAACCGCCTCATAGGCATAATCATGTATTTCATTCTTATGGTGAACGAATTCTTCCGGGTAATTTTTCCAATTGCTACTGAAACGAAGGTCTTCAACCCCGCATTCTGAGAGAGAATGGTAACGCTCAATATCCCAGCTCCCGCTCTTTACCAATTTTAAATCCAGGTGCAGCGGATTCTTAAAATAAACCTGATTCCCTTTTATCTTTGTGATCGTATGAATCTCGTAAATCTGCATCCCTCCTTTATCACCAAACAAGCGTGACCATTGTGATTTCAGCTCTAGCGGCGCAAAATAGAGCCTGGTAAATTCTTCCGTCCGGTGACGGATCACCACATCCTGACCCAGCTTCAATTTCGATGCATCCTTCACTTTTACAGAAAAAGTTTCCCTTCCGGCATCCTCAATAATCGTCGTCAGCTTTTCATCCTTTACATTTCCAGGTTGAAATAAAAACTGCCTGCCATGGATCCGCATATTTGCCTGATAGATTTCAGTACCTCCTTCCCCGCTTCCGGAGCCTTTCAAAATGATCCCGCTTTTGGAAATCCGGATCTGTTTTTTTGCATCCTCATCAGGGGCAATCAGGTATTTCCCTGGATCAAAAAATACAATCCCTCCTCCAGGATTCGCTTCCGCAGCATCCACCGCTTTTTGAATGGCAGCATCATCAAATAAATCATCATTCGCAATGGCACCATAATCCGATACTTTAAAAACCCTTTTCCCTTTCAGGGAAGGCAGTTCCTTTTCCGACCAATGGTAGCCTGCAAAAGAAAAATCAGGAAGTATGGGTGTTTTAGCCTGTTGCTTTGCCTGCACAAAATCAGTCCAGAGCGGCGATATTTGTTGTCCTTTCCCCAGACCCGCCATCATACAAAGCAATGGAAAAATAAGTAATGAGCGCTTCATTGGAGAAAATGTTTTAAATAGAGTGATCAGAAAAAAGCCCTGTACGTACAGATTCAGAAGTTAAACCAAAAAAAGGGATCATAAGGATAATACCGGAAAAGAAGTATTCAGTTTAGTCCAGTTAGGACCAATTTTTTCGCTTTCCCAAAAAGGTTTATATACCGCTTGTCCAGGTTTCAGGTATAAACCATCTGCCATCTTTTTAAGCGGTTCATTCTTCAATACAAAGCCCTTTTCAGGAGTACCAGCATATGAAGAGCTGATGATCAGATTATCATCAAAATGAATGGCCACCTTTTCATCATACCATTTCAATGGAGATTGGTTTGTCAGAATGATATTTTTCGCAAAAACTGTATTTAAAGCAGGGAGATATCGACCAGGATGATAGCCCGCAGCGATGGCAAAAGGTTCCTTACAATTCAGAATCAGGTTATTCATAATCTGGGCATTTTTAACCTGCCAGTGACTGGTTAAAATGGGATTTGGCAATCCGGCCATCACAGAAATCGCTGCACTGACGCTGGTTCCCGTTAAATCCTGAAAGTAATTGTCATGTACTTTGTGGTTTTCTCCAATGATCCGTATCCCCCCAGTTCCAGGTTTACCATTGCCAAGAAAGTAGTTTCCATAAACCTCTGCATCATTCCCATGCCTTAAGGTTAGCGTGGCCTTACACTCATAAAACAAATTATTTCTGATGGTATTTTTACATGATTTATTAGAAAGGGCTTCCAGTTCGCCATCACAATGTTCAAAAATATTGTCTTCTACCCTTGTAAAGGAATCATAAAATGACCAGGTACTGGTTCCAATCCTAATCGTCTCTCCTCCATTTCTTCCCAATTCCGGACGTGGCCCGAAATAATTATGGTCTATCTGGTGGTAATTTGGTTTTTCAGAAAGCCAGACAATCAGTGTTACTCCCTGATGACGTTTCCCTTTAAAGAAACAATGGTCTACCCGATTTCGGGTTCCCCTTAAAGATACCCATCGGTAATCTACCTTCTCATCTGGATGGTTGTAATCAACAATCGCCGTATTCGTTAACCTGCAAAACGAGGATTGCTCAGAAAAACCAATCACATCACCTGATGCTAGAAATCCATTGGTAAATGATAAACCATCCACCAACAGCCAGGAACCATCTATCTCTAGTGAAGAACTTCCCGTCAGCAGGGTTTTCCCAGGATTTACCGCAATTAAAACAATAGGTCGGGCTTTCGTCCCATTGCCTTTAAAAACAATTTTCTGATCTTTCCATTCTCCCTCTTCCATCAACACCCGGTCGCCAGCTACTAAAGTCAGTACATCCAGTTCCCTGGCAGAACGTATGCGGTAATCTTTTGCCAGCCCGACAGCAGTCAGCCAGCACAGAAAAAAAGTTACAAGTATCGATTTCATTTTCTTAATCTAAAGCTCCGGTTTTCATTTCTTTTTTAGGCTGATCAGTTGCCTGATGCGCTACAGGACCTTCAAATTCCACACGAATCACAGAAGCCACCGCATCCGGAGCTGTTGCAGGAACAGAAATGAGCAGGTCATCGCCTTTTCTTTCTGTAGTCACCTTGCCTTTACCTTTCGCTAAAAGCACTGCTGAACTTACTTTATTCTGAACTCCCGGAACAACTAACACGCCATCTTTCGGCCAGTTGAATACAGAAAAATACAGTACCGTTCCATTCCTGGTTTCCTTTCTCGTACAGCGTCCCCAGTCTAGTGGCGCTAAAGGACTTGATTTTGTTCCATAAATGGCCTCACTGTTTACCTTCATCCATTTTCCGATATCACTTAGCCTCTGCACACTTTCCTCAGGGAAAGTACCATCCGGTTTCGGTCCTACATTTAACAGGTAATTACCGCCTTTAGAGGAGATATCTGCCAGATTACGGATCAGCATTTCACTGGATTTCCATTTATGATCTGAAGTACGAAAGCCCCAGGTACCATTCATGGTCATACAGGTTTCCCAGTCCATTCCATCCAGTTCAGCCTGGCCAGGGATTTTTTGTTCCGGAGTTTTAGTATCTCCAGGGAAATTAGGTCTTTTCAAGCGGTCATTGGTAATGATCTGAGGTTGTGATTTTAAGGCATTCTGCAGTTTCAAAGCCGCCTCATCAGTCATATTCGTTGGCGTATCCCACCACAACACAGCAACATCACCGTAATTGGTCATCAATTCTTTAACCTGTGGTACTGCCACTTCATCAATGTACTGATCAAAAGTTTTGGTTTGCTGAGCTGGATCCCAATGGCCTTTATTCGCCAGGGTATAGGCATCAATCTTTGTAGAATCCGGATTTGCCCAACCTTCTTTCATTTCTTTTCGCGCGGCTGATCCACCAGGATTGTTCCAGTCCTGTGCCTGAGAATAGTAGAAACCTAATTTCAAGCCATGCTTTTTACAAGCCTCGGCTAAAGGTTTCAACAAGTCTTTCCCATACGGTGTAGCATCCGTGATGTCCCATTTACTAGCCTTTGAATTGAATAAGGCAAAACCATCGTGATGTTTGGCAGTAATGATCAGATACTTCATTCCTGCATCTTTGGCCATCTTCACCCAGGCATCTGCATCATATTTTGTCGGATTGAAACTTTTCGCCATTTCCTGATATTCTGCCACGGGAATTTTAGATCGGTTCATGATCCATTCCGCCCCACCACGGCGCTGCTCATGTCCTTTGTACACACCTGCAAACTGGGCATAAACACCCCAGTGAATGAACATTCCAAATTTGGCCTCTCTCCACCAGGCCATCCGCTCGTCTTTGCTCAATACACCTTGGCTATGCGCCAGCTGAACAAAAAAAGATAATGCTATGATTAGTGATAATGATATTTTACGCATAGGTAGTTTATATTGGTTTGGTCTCCTAATGTACTGCATATTTAACAAGGGGAACACTCTTCAATTGGCTGATCTTTCAGCAATATTGACAGAGGCTCCCCTAATCATTGTTATTTTTCCTTATTACAGTTTTATTCTTGCTGTAGCAATAGCCTAACTACAGCAGCAGTAACAGTCAGTAATTTTACTTCAAGTCCTAAAATTTTATTTATTGTGCAGCATCTGCATAGGTGGTCGCAATCCTTATATTTTTTACGTAATGTGTCACAGCCGCTTCATCCCCTCCATAAACACCCCATTTTGGATCGCAATCCTGTACATCAAGTGTTCTACAGCTCAGACGCTGTGTTCCATTGGCCAGGGTTTGTTTCACACCATTGTACCAGAGTTCAATAAAGCCAACAGAGGGATTACGGGAAACTTTCATGCGAATCACAAAGCGCATCCAGGTACTCACCGGCAAGGTAATCGACCATGGAACGCTGGAACCATCATTATCGTCAAAATGTTGCAGCTCCAGCTTTCCAGCTTTTGTCCTCAGCATCAAAGGATGATTTTGCAATGATCCTGCTGTCGGATAAGATTTCCACTGAAAGATCGCTTCAGTTTTTATACTGGAAGGAATGAGCAGTTTACTCGTAAAACCGATGTAAATTTCATCACCCTCAGCTGCCAGATAGTTCTTCGCTCCATGTCCTTCTGTACGGTGGCTCCCAACAGGTTTCAGGAATTTCCAGGTCAATACTCCTGTTTCATCGGTCACCGTAGATACCGCACCAGTCCCTTCGATATTAATATTCTTCCAGACATTCGAAGAGCCATTGCTGGCATCACCATTGAACAATACGGAGGAAATCTGGACATCTCCATTAGCAGCTGCAGGAACTTTATCCTGCTCTGCAACAGACTTATCCTTTTCACAACTGGACAATAACAAACTCCCACTCATGAATACTGCAATCATTAATTGGTTCTTTTTCATAAAAATGATATATGGTTAAAATTTGGTTGATTCCTGTTATTGTCCGATGATAAGGTAAGACCCCTGAATTCCTGCTTGTCTAATTGTATCTTATTTCAACTGATCAGCCCTTAACAAAGCTTCCAGGTAGTAATAATCAGCATAAGAGAGTGGTACATCTACTTCCGAATTAGAGGGCTTAGAACCTGTACTGCTGGTCAAAATAAATCCTCCATTCGTCCCTATTGGCGCAGTATATTTATCTGCCATACTGTTCATCATCACATTTGCCTTATCCAGATAAGTCTTCTTTTGATCACTATACCCACTCAGCTCATACAATGCGGAAGCGATTACCGCAGCGGCGGATACATCACGAGGCTCATTAGGAATGTTTGGCGCATTATAATCCCAGTAAGGAACCAGGTCTTTTGGCATATTAGGGTGATTTAAGATATAATTAGCAATGTTTTCCGCTTGTTTCAGATACACCGGATTTTTGGTAAAGCGGTAACACATGGTATATCCATAAAGCGCCCAACCTTGTCCTCTTGACCAGGCTGATTCATGACTATAGCCCTGATGCGTTTGTTTTTTCAGGACAACACCAGTCTGCGGATCATAATCAATCACATGATAAGAGCTATAATCCGGACGGAAATGATTTTTTATCGTCGTGTTCGCATGGCTTACAGCAATTTTATAAAAAGAAGAATCTCCGGTTAATCTGCTCGCCTCAAACAACAATTCCAGGTTCATCATATTGTCGATGATCACCGGATTTACCCATTTATCCCGACTATGGTCCCAGGATAAAATTACCCCTGTTTTAGGGTTAAAACGAGTCGACAATTTTTTTGCCGATTCTATAATCACGGCTTTATAATGTGCATCATCAGTTATTCGATAGCCAGTCCCAATACTACAGTATACTTTAAAGCCCATATCATGAGTCGTACCATTTAGCTTTTCCTTTTCTATTGCTGAAGAGAATTTTCTAGCTTCCTTCATCCAGGCCTGTTGGTGATTATACTCGTATAAAAACCACAATACTCCTGGAAAAAAACCACTGGTCCAGTCCTTGGAAGCCACCAATTTCAGTTTTCCTTTCTCAGTAGTTCTTGGCGACACCAGGGCCGGATTCCCCGATTGATGTTTCGCTTCGTCTACCTCCTTCAACATAAATTCAGTTTGTTTGGCCGCGAGTTTAAAGGCCTTTTTAACATTTGGCTGCTGAGCAAAAACGCTGGAATTCAGCACAGAAAGAGCTAGTACAGTAAAAAAGTATCTTTTCATTATTTTAAATATTATAAGGGTAATCACTTAATAAAAACTATGGAGCTATAGGAATCAGCTGCACTTCTAACAACTTCATTAGCTCAACTCCATTTGGCTTTACCGGACTTAATTTCAGCTGATAATCTCCTGCAGGAAACGCTAATGTTGCCACATCCTGAGTTACCACCCCACTTTTCTGAGCAGTTGTGGATACCTCAATGCTGGAAGAACCGAGCTCAACCCGATATTTTGCTCCGGGATCTGCTCCGGGCAGATATTTTACCAGCACACGATATTTTGCCGGATTGATCATTCTTAGGTCCCAGGTCAAAGACTGCTCTTCCGACTTTATCCCATCCACGAAATAACGATCGGTTTTACCATCTCCAAATCCAAACCCCTTACCTTTTAACCGGGCATCAAAAGCCAGCAACCTGTTGGTCAGCTCTTTATCGGCCAGCAAACGAATAGGATCAACTTCCAGAGGGCCATTTAATTCCAATACCACTACAGCATCCACCCTATCCGCTGACTTTTTAGGTACTGCAATACGCAGATCTGCAGTTCCCAAACGTTGCAATTTCAATGTTTTTTTTAAAGGATCGTTCAGTAGATAAGCCTGTTTCACCTCCGTTTTTAAGCCACCTAATAACAACTGTCCATCCTTAGGCCAGTCAAATACATGCAGGTAAAGTCGCTGGCCCTGCTGAGTCGCCACACCCCAGGCCGGAATCGGTAAATCGGTTCTATCCGTTCCAAAAATGGAAGCTTTATTTTTATGTAACCAGGGACCTATGCTATCCAGAATCCGCTGGTCCTTCTGATCAAAACTACCATCACCTTTCGGACCGATATTCATCAGCAGATTCCCGCCGCGGGAAGCCGCATTTGCCAGCAAGCGAATAAAAAAACTGGCCGACTTATGACTGTGGTCATGCTTTGAATAACCATAAGATTCATTAGTTGTAGGAATAGCTTCCCAATCTCCGCTGACCGTACGAAACTCTGCCGGACGATCTCCCGTATTTTGGTAATCACCAAAATTCGTAGTCGCAGTTCTCGCCAGGCGACCATTTACCACAATATTCGGATCGCTTGCCCTGATCGCCTGAAGTATCCTCAGATTTTCTGAGAATGGTAATTTATGAGGGGTATCAAACCATAGAATATCAGGATGATACTTCTTAATGAGTTCCTGAATTTGAGGAATGGCTTTCTCATCTACATATTTTTGGGCTTTTGGCAACCATTCCGGATGCTGGTCGAACCAGTTTGCTCCACCGATCAGTTGATCACCTCCCGGATTTTTATATTCCCAATCATTACCTGGCGCATCTGGATGCTCCCAGTCGAAAGCATGAGAATAATAAAACCCGAATTTCATACCATGCTTCTTCGCTGCTGCAGTCAATTCTGCCATAGGATCCCGTTTAAAAGGAGTCTGGTCCATCACATCGAAATCTGAAACTTTGGAATCAAACAACGCAAAACCATCGTGGTGCTTGGCTGTAATGATAAAATAGTTCATACCCGCTTTTTTTGCTTTCAGAATCCATTCTTCGGCATTAAATTTCAAGGGATTAAATTCATGAGCAAGCTCCAGATAATCCGCCTTACTGATTTTTTCCTTACGCATCAGGTGTTCTGCATAACCACTCAGGACCTTCCCTTTCCATTCTCCTTCAGGAATAGAGTACAATCCCCAGTGGACAAACATTCCAAACTTCGCATCACGCCACCATTTCATACGCTGTTCATGACCCTTCATTGATGCTGTCCACCAGTCATTTTTAGCGGCTTCGATTGCTCGTTCATCACGAAGCTTCGCCTGGTTAAACATCTCTTTATCTTCATCACCGGCCACCTGGCTATAACTATAACCCGCTGTCAAGGACAAAGACAACAACAAAAAAGCCGATTTACAATTCATCATTTATCAATTAAAAAAGAGGTCTAAATTTTAAAATGCATTCCTTCATTTGATGCGATTAACGCTAAAAAATAGGAAATCAGTTCAACCAAATCAGGGGATTCCTCAGCGGTAAATTCCGAATCACTTCTTCTACTTTCGGTTCATGATCCAGTTTCTGCCAGGTCTGCAACCAACTCTGCTCCTCAAAAGCAGCAGCAGCAAATATTAAAAAGGGCTGGGCCACCGGCCAGTTTTCCCAATACATCACATCTGGTTTTAAAGGCCATTTACTTTTATCCTTTACAAAAGGGAAAAAATACGCTACTCCCTTTCTGATCGACTTCCCATCAGAGGTTTCAAAAGTCCAGAGGTTATCCTTAGGAGTAGAAAGAATCTGACAAAGTGTAGTCATCGCATCCAGGTTAAAAACAGAATAACCATAAGGCTTGGTCCGCGCCAATTCTCTTGGAAAACTACCATCAATGGCCATCTGATTTGGCAGCAATACGGTTTTATAACGATCTGCACAAAAATCCAACAAGCCCTGATTGCCGGTCAGCTTCGCAAAAGAAGCCACCTGCATTGTGAAACAGGTTCCATGGTTATTTTCTGCTTTTAGCTCATCTTTACCATAAGGATGCGTCATCAGCCAATTCAGATATTCAGAAAACCAGTCTTTAACACCTTTCAAAACGGCAACATCCATGGCTTTAGACATCACCAATACTCCCTGTGCCACCTCCATCAGCTGAATGGTGTCAATGATCCCTATCCCGCGTCCAGTAAACCTGCCTTTAATCGCCTGGGCATATTTTAAATGAGGATTCATCAGCGTTGCTTCATTGATAAACCAGGCTTTCAAATGAACCATGGCCTGTTTAGCATACTTTTCCTCCCCCGTTAGGCGATAGGCAGAAGCCAAAGCACCAATAATTTCACTAAAACGGATCATCGCCAAACGATGGGCTACAAAATTATCCGGATTGGTCATCCCATCCCGCTGTATATAGGGGCCATCCGGATTTTTAGGATCCGGCCACCAATAATCCCCTTCTGAGAAGAAATCATGTACACCACCAGCACTTCTTGATGAGCTTGCTGCCGTTACTGTAGTCGGTTTTTGCTGCATTGCCCATTTCGCACGAGCCAGCACCTTATTTTTTAAAGTCAGCACTGCCTGCTTTTTAACTTCATCATTCAGCGGATTTCCACTGACAAGCCGGGGAAAGCTTATCAATAGAAAAATTGCTGTAAAAAGGCTTAGGGTTAATCTTTTCATCCTTAATTTTTAATACGAGTCATTGCCTTAAAACTAATTTTATTCAGAGTATTCGGTTTTCCTTTAACCGCAGCACTGATGGCTGTTTTTAACTTCCCATCCTTTCCATGTTCCACTTTAATCTCCCGGAAGATATACGCACCTTTTTCATAATCGAAACTCTCACCATCATCATCATAAAGCTGATAACTACCTGGTTGATATCCATAATACCTGATCTCAAGATCAAGTTTATCCTTTGCTTTCGGGGCCTGCATTAATGCTGGTCCCATAGGAATAATCCCACCATCTTTTACATACACCGGAATACGGTCCAGCCCAGGCGTTACTGTAATTACCGTCCCATCGCCCACGAAATCACCAGTATAAAAGTCAAACCATTTCCCCCGGGGAAGAATGACCGTACGGGTTGTTTTTCCCGCAAACATGGGAGCTACCAGTAAATACTCCCCGGCCATATACTGATCTTTTACTTCTTTAGTAACTGCATCCACATAGGGATTTTCTTCCAGATTCGTATTTTTCACTTCCTTTTGAAGTCCGGAGTTAAAACCTTGTTCGAGGTTCATCGCCCGAAATGGCGGGATTCCTTTAAAATGGTATTTCGCAAACTCGCTATACCAGTAAGGCATCATCTTCATGCGCAAAACAGCCATATCTTTGACCTGTTGCTCTACTTCCGGATAAGACCATGGTTTTGTGCCACTAGACCAGGCATTGATCATCGCCATAGGCGAAAACACGACCGACTGCATCCTGCGCAACCATTCTTCTCCTGTTTTAGATGCCCGCACTTCCGGCGTCCACAAGACTCCGGCAAAACTACTGTTGATCAATGCGGTAATAAAATCCTCATGGTTATAATAATCGTTGTATATCACATAAGGAAAAGAGGTTCCACCGCCATTAGAACCACGCACTAAACCATAAGTCCGTTGATTACGCTCATGGAAAAGTTCAGAACTCCAACGTTGAGTCAGCAATCCATAAGTCTGACGCATTTGCTCCGCACTTTTCCCGGAAGGGAAAGTCGTCACATCTGGCCATAAATAATGATCATAACCATCTACCTCATCAAACTTATACCCACTCACACCAATATCGACCTGGCTCTTTTTCAATTGTCCAAACAACAATTGCTGCGCCTCCGGCATGCTGAGGTCTGGTATTGCGCCCAGCCAAACCGTATGATCTGCGGTAAAAGGTTTGATCTCTTTATAAATCGGAGCTTCCGGAGAGACATAAGGATTGGTCCATAAGTTCAACCTGATTCCTTTTTTAAGCATGCTAGCTACAAATCCTGCAGGATCTGGAAACCTGCCTTTATCCCATTCAAAAGAACAAGGGTATGCCTTACTCTGCCAACCTGGTTCCAGCCCTATGAAATCCAATGGAAAACCTTTCTCTGTGAAGGTGGCGGCTTCTTTTTCTACGTCCTCAGCGGTAAATAAGGTTTTGACACGCTGAGTAAATCCCAATCCCCAACGCGGAGGCAATGGGCCTCCACCATTAAATAAATTATACCTGCTCACTGCTTCCAATGGTGTCGGACCAGCAAATACATAAAACTCCACACCTTCTGCCGGAACCAAAAATTCTACTGCATCGGAATACGGGCGGGAAGCCCAGCTTTTATCGGTGTTCCGATCTTTGGCTATTGGCGCGTTTTCACTATCCCTTTTCACCCCTGTTCCCGCATAGACTTTCAGGTAACGTGCAGAATTAATGAAAACCCCATATCCTGCCGACGATACGTAAAAGGGAGTTGGAGCATGTGTCCGACCATTGTCTTTACCACCAAAATGGTCTACATGCAGTTCCAGAATCTTCCCCCGCTGGTGCACAGTCTGGAAATTCAAACCAAAGCCAAAAAGCTGCTCTTCCTTTTGTAATGGAAAACTCAAATAAGTCTTTCCATCTTTAAATTGGGCAAGCACTTGCTTTTGCTGCATTGGAAATTCAGGCGAACTCATTGTGTTCAATCCCGCTAAATAAGGTTTGGCACCGGAAGCTGTTAACAGGTTATAACTTTCAGGACGGCCTACAGTTCCTTTCCAGACTCCGGAAGCCACCTGCTCCCAGGCAATGTTTTGCGCATTTACACAAAAACCACAACATAAAAATGCAATACCAATCGCAAAGCTTTTAAACATCATTTTAAATTATGCTATAAGGGATAAACCTTGTAAATCTTATTTTTTTCGGTTTTAAAATCTAAAACATAGCCCTCAGCTACTTCCAGTTTTTTCAACACTACCGCTGTACCCTTTTTGAATTCCGGCACAAAAGCTTTCTGAGTTAGTAAATTGCTATTTGCTCCATTCGGCTCTTTAGCAGGCAGCACTTTAGCCTTAGCTGCTGAAGCAGCAGTTGCATCAGCAATATCAAATGCAACAATCTTTATGGGTTGCAAACTGCGTAACCTGCAATTTCCTCCTAATACTGATTTGATGCTGGCTTCAGTTAACTTACCATCTTTCCAGTTGATGCCAACTACAAAATTCCCTCTGGCTTTGATCCCCTGGATGCTACCTGAAGACCAGGCATCTGGCAATGCAGGTAATAAACTGATCATTCCATCCTGACTTTGCAATAACATCTCCGTAATTCCGGCAGTAGCACCAAAGTTTCCATCAATCTGGAAAGGCGGATGCGCATCAAAAAGATTCGGATAAGTACCACCTCCACTCATCTGTGCTTTTGTTAAAGTCGGATCGATATAAGTGAAGGCATCCTCCAGGATTTTATAGGCATGATTCCCATCCTGTAACCTTGCCCACCAATTGATCTTCCAGGCCATCGACCAGCCTGTGCTCACATCTCCTCTAAAAATCAGCGTCTGTTTTGCAGCACTCGCCAGTTCAGGAGTTTCAAAAACTGAAATCTGGTTACCTGGAAATAAGCTGAACAAATGAGAAATGTGACGGTGGGTATCCTTTGGATCGTCCCAATCCTGAAACCATTCCTGCACCTGACCATATTGTCCAATGTGGAAAGGGTATAACTGCTTACGTGCATTTATCAATTCCTTTCTGAATTCGATATCGATATTCAAGGCTTCAGTTGTACGGATCAGGGCAGTAAACAACTCTCTGAGGATCGACATATCCATTGTTGAGGCTTTGGATAGCTGGTATTCTTTTCCTTGAATCTTCACCGTATTCTCCGGAGAAGTAGAAGGGCTAGTCACCAGATAACCCGTTTTATCATCCTTGATCAGCCATTGCAACATAAACTCCGCGGCGCCTTTCATCAGAGGATAAGCAGTTTTACTTAAAAACATTTTGTCTCCGGTAAACAGATAATGTTCAAATAAATGGGTACTGAACCAGGCGCCACTCATTGGCCATGCCGTCCATCTTGGTGCTCCTTTAGGATCCCAATCATACCCTCCCGGAGGAGAAGTTTTGGCCCAGAGGTCCGAATTGTGGTGTGCCACCCAACCTTTGTCTATGTTGTAATTTATTTTAGCGGTTTTTGCCCCATTTACAGCCAGCTCTTTCATAAAATCAAAAAGTGGTTGATGACATTCCGAAAGGTTGGCATTTTCTGCCAGCCAGTAATTCATTTCCGTATTGATATTGGTAGTATAGTTACTCCCCCATGGTGGCTGAACATGATCATTCCAAATTCCCTGAAGATTAGATGGTCTGGATCCGGGACGCGAACAAGCGATCATTAAATACCTGCCAAACTGATAATACAAAGCTTGTAAACCCTGATCATTTTTAGTTTTCGCGTATTGCTTCAAACGTTCATCTGTTGGCTGTTTTTCTGCAACCGGATTCCCCTTCAGCTCAAATTTCACCCGATTAAAAAGCTGTTGATAATCTTTTACATGTTGTGCTTTCAACACCTCATAAGTTTTTCCAAATACGGCATTCATGTCTGCCAGGGCAGCAATAGCAGGATCTTTCCCTGCAAGTCCCGGAGATTTGTCGAAGCCATTAAAACTGGTTGCTTCCGTTAAATAAATTGTAACGGCATTGGCATTTTTAATTTCAAGCTGATCACCAAGGCTCTTCAATGTCCCCCCTTCATTTTTGACCCTCATTCGGATTTCAAAAGTCATCCCTTCCTTTTCGTCATACTCCACCTGCTTAGGTTCATAATCCCTATTCGCTACAAACTTCGGCGCCTTCCCTTTCAGGATCAACTCTTGTTGGCCTCCGGCAGTTGTCTTAAAACGTAGTTTGCTGATCAATCCGGCATTAAAACTAATGGAACCTGGCTTACTCGCCGTAATTTTCATCATCAGTACTTTCCCAGGAAAACTGGTAAATACTTCTCTTTTATAGTCAACCCCATTCAGAGAATAATTTACGCTGGCCATCGCATTTTCCAATTGAAGCGACCTGTTGTAGCGCGTTGGAATACTGTCTTTCTGATGAAATTGCAGGTATAAATCTCCTAAAGGCAAATATCTGGCCGAGTATGGCCCCTGCATTTTCCGCCACAGCTGTGTGGCTTCCTCATACTTCCCTTCCTCAATTGCTTTACGCACTTCCGGTAATACCGAAGGCCCTGCCGGATTATTGCCCGGATCTGGATAACCAGACCAAAGGGTATTGTCGTTCAAAGGAATTCTTTCCCGGTTTACCCGGCCATACACCATCGCACCGGTTTTTCCATTACCCAATGGCAAGGCTTCCTCCCAGACTTTCGCTGGCCGATCGTACCACAATTTTAAAGGCTGTTGTGCAATGGTACTTACACTAAGCAGGGACAGGGCTCCTAAAAAGACATACAGTTTCTTCATTTCAATTATTTTATTTCGACAAATGCGGATGCCAATCCATCAGCTTTTACACTGGCTACACTCTTTCCTTTATTCATCTGAATACTGATCTCCGCACGACCATTTCCAAGCTGAACTTTTCTTGAACCACGGGCAGTTCCCAAATCATCCATTAAAGTTCCATCTCCAGTGATTCCAAAGCTGACATAGTTTTGTGCATCCAGACACAAAATATTGTTCTTGTCCAGCACTTTAACCTGAATCGTAGCAACACCATCCTTTTCAGAGATTTTTTCCAAAACCATTTTTGCAGGTTTGTCCCATTTAGCGGTTTGATATTCCTGTGTGATCTCATCAGTAAATACTTTTCCATCTTTCTTGCCTACCGCTTTGATCGTGTTCTGCCCTTCTTTAAAATTCACCATCCACCTCAATCCAGCAGCAGGAAAATCCTGACTGTTTCTCTTTCTCTTACCCAGACTTTTACCATTCAGAAAGAGTTCTACCTCATCGAGATTAGCGTATACCTTAATCATCTTCTGCTCATCAGCAGCCCCCCACCTTACCGGCCAGGAATGCCCATAAATATGGATCATTGGCGCCGTTGTCCAGTACGACTGGAACACATAGAATGCTTCTTTTTTTGTAAAATCACGCTCTACCACCCCTTTTTGATTCATATAAGGAACTGGATTATCCGGACGGACCGGAGTAGAAAAATCTTTAAATGGCCAGTAAGCGGCACCACTTAACCAGGGCATGGTTTCCTGTTCTTTCAAATGCCAGTCGATCAGGTTCACAATGTAACTTTCACTCCAATCGCCATCTTTAGAAACACGCGCACTGCCACCAAATAAGGAAGCATCACCAGCACGCTCATCTGCACCTTTACCTGTAGTCACCAGACTCAAAGCGTTATCCGGACTTTCCGAATGACGGCCGGCATGGCTATCTCCTCCCCATTCTACATGAAGGAAATGGTCTACTTTATCAAATTCCTGCTTAGATACATCTTTATATTCGGTATAAATTCCACGGTACCAACCTGCCCAGATGGAAGGCGAATAAACATCTACAATGTCTTTACAGAAATCACACCTTCTAATTGCTGTTTTTCTGGAAGGATCTAAAACATGGGAAAGGTCATTCAGTTCTTTCATGAACTCCCTGATCTTATGCTGATCAAACTCAGAGAAATCCCCTGGCCAGTCGTTTTCATTACCCATACCCCAAATGATAATGGAAGGATGGTTATAATGTTGTTCCACCATATTTACCAACATAGTACGTGCCTGATTTTTATAGCTTTCGCCACCCAAACCACCACGACACCATGGAATCTCTTCCCAAACTAAAATCCCCAGGCTATCGCATAAATCCAGTACAATTCTGGATTGCTGGTAATGACCCAGACGGATAAAATTCACTCCCATACTTTTCATCAGTACCATCTCCTCACGGATCTGATCTTCTGTCATCGCTGCTGCAACACCTGCATGGTCTTCATGACGATGTGTTCCCCTTAATAAAAGCCTTTTACCATTCAACATAAAAGGCCCTTTTTTTACGAACTCAAAGTTTCTAAAACCTATTTTCTCGGAATGAACCGATGAAACACCATTGGCAGTGATGCTCATTTCAACCGTATACAGGTTAGGATTTTCGGTAGACCATAGTTTAGGATTCTTCAAAGTAGTTTCCCAAAGCTCTTTTTTACCATAAAATGCTTTCCATTCTTTATTAAAACTGGCTACCAATTTCCCTTGGGGATCTTTTACCTGTAATTTCAGCATAATGGTGTCTACCCCATCAGGATTTAGCAGACGGGAACTGATTTTCAAAGTTCCCAGAGCCCCTTTCACATCAACACTTGCCGTTGCGAAAAGCTTTTCAGCCGAAACCTGTGGTTGATACTGCAGGTTCAGGTAGCGATACAAACCACCATACACATTGAAATCTGAAAGATCCGAAGGGATCATTTCAAGATCCCGGGAGTTATCCGAACGGATTTCCACCGGGATCTTTCCTTTAAACTGTTTTTGGAATAAAGGATTTTTACGGAAGGCTGCAACCGCATCGGTAATGTCAGCCGTCCATTCATCGTAACCTCCAGTATGTTCGGCTACTAAAACATCATAGACATACACTTTAGTTTTCTGACCCGCCCCTTCAAAATGAAGCAGCGTTCTTCCATTTTTATACGGATTATTGATCGACAGCTGTGTCCGGTACCAACCCGGCCCCTGGTAATAGTTCAGATCTGGCGTAACAGCATCCTTTGCATTGAAACAATGCGGAAGTGTGACCTGCTCCCATACCGGAACACTTTCCGGGTTTCCAGCCTTCACTGGCCTGATGGCTTCATATATACCACCGAGGTCTCCCTTCAAAAATTCCCAGTTCTGGGTTAAACGTTGACTTTGCTGTGCGAATACATTATTAAATAGGATCGTGCAAAAAATGGCTAAAGTAAGTCTTCTCATAAATTTTATTCTACTCGGAAAGGGTAAACCGTATTGCCATATACATGGACAATCGCGTTTGTGGTCACATAACCACCAGATCTGTTTTTCGTTTTCTTGTTAATTTCAATTGGAGCAAGGTCATCGTTGTTGATGATCCTTAGGCTCATTTTGCCTTCCTGATCAAATCCTTTAAAGTCATTTAGTAACCCAAGGCCAGAGGCTTTCGTAGCAAGTGTCCCTGGAGGCAACATCGTTTGGGCCTCAACAGGCGTTAACCGGATGTTATTGAAATTATAATTTCCCTGTAACATCAGGTATAAAAAGTAGTTCCTTACATCTTCTTTCGGGTAATCTTCCCACCTGCTGGCCGGTCGACTCGTTAAAATTTCATTCGTTCCCGGCTTTAAAGTGATAATTGGAAAATCGACCCACATTCCTGCAGTTACCTTTTTGGCTTTGGCATCCCAAACCCTAACTGCATCATTATGCAGAAAGATGAAAGTCATCCCTTGCTTTTCATATGCAGCAAGGTCGATTTCAGCATATTCAAGACCTTTCCTCATCCACTTAAACACGGTATCACTAAGATTGGTTGTACTGGTATAAGAACGGTTTTCTAAAAATTGCCTGGCCGATATATTAATATTCGGATCCAGGGTTTTAGGATTATAGTCGTATTTCTTTTGCATTTCCATACCGAACATATTACATCCGGCTGCCAGTGGTAAAAGCAATATAAAGGCGTACCTTTTTACTAAAATATTGAGCTTATTCATATGCGATCTTTTAATCAGTGTAACCAGGATTTTGGTATAATTTATAATTGGAATTCAGCACATTTCTGTGTAGTGGCCAGTAAACCTTTTGCTCAGGATTCAGGAAGCCCGGTGTCTCTATATTTCCAGCTGCCGTTTGTCTTCTGATCAAAATAGGATCCATCACCTTCTTCACATGATTGGTACGAACCAGGTCGAACCATCTTTTCCCTTCGCCAAAAAGCTCAAGTTGTCTTTCATTAAGAATGGCATCTTCCATGGCAATTTGGTTCGCTACCAGAGGATCTCCAGCCAGATATTCCGGAATTCCTGCACGTTTACGCACATAATTCAAATATTTCAAAGCCGTTGGCAAATCACCTGATCCATTCAATGCTTCCGCATATAAAAGATAAATATCCGCCAAACGGTACATGGTCAGGTAAACTGGTGCTGCCTGATTGGTAGCCGGCCATGGATCTGTTGCAGTTGGACTGGCTGCCGTTGGATACCATTTAATAAAACGGTCCCTGTTCGGTTTCGGCTGTGCCAAAAACACATCTGCAGTTTGTCTCGGTCTGATATCTGAAGACCTTGTTGTCTGCGATTGTGGCTGGAACCAGGTCGCCCAGATTCCTTCGTCCACCACCACTTGTTTGTTGTTGGATGTCCAGGAGGTCTGCATACAGGCGCAACCATTTTTCAGGTAATCCCAATGGATGCTCCAGATCGACTCAATACTATTTGCAGGAGCGGTAAACACACTTTTCCAGGTTGCTGAAGGTTGTAAGTTGGCCTCATTTGTTCCTGCATAAACTGTTCCTGTAGGACCTTTAGCCGCGAATAAAAGCTTAATCCATTTGATCGCATTCGCATAATCCTTCTTCCACATGTACACATCTGCCATGGTTGCACAGATGGCCGCTTCACCAAGGTTAAAAACCACAGATTTATCACCCTTTTTCACTAAAGCATAAGCTTTCTCTAAATCTGGAATGATCACTTCATTGATCACTTTATCTTTTGCTGCTCTGGGTTCCTGGGAAGGCTGATCCAATGTTTCATAAGGTTCCAACCTAATCGGTGCATCTCCCCAAACACGTACCAGATAAAAATAACTCATGGCACGCATGGCATAGGTTTGAGAAAGATAACTATCAATCATGGCCTTTGTGAGTAAAGGATCCAGACTGGCTGCTAATGGGATATATTTGATGTTGTTATTGGCTCTACCGATCACCGCATACAATCCACTCCAATCCGAGAACTGATTGGTAGGTGTTAAACTGTTCAATACAATTTCATCTACATAATCCTTGGTATAGATTAAAAAGCGGTCAAAATTATCTGAACGGTACTCTCCCCAGTACATGTACTTTTCGGTGTATTGATCTTTTCCGACCATTTCCAGCTGAAATCCGGAATACATTCCTGCAACTGCCGCTTCTACATCATATCTGTTTTTATAAAAATCTGTTATTGGCACCTGATTGAAAGGTCGTTCATCTAAAAACTTTTTACAACCTCCTAATAACAGTGTTGCACCTAATGCAGACATTGCGATTAATTTTTTCATCATCATCATATTAGAAATTAACATTGATACCAAAACCAAACTCTCTTCTTCTTGGATATTTACCTACGTCATCACCCGGAGTTAATGGGTTGCTGGTACTGAACTCAGGATCGTAACCACGGTAATTGGTCCAGGTTAATAAATTGGTTCCATATATATAAGTAGTAACTCTTCTCAGATGAACCACTTTAGACCATTTTTCATCCAATTGATACGACAAGCGTGCACTTGATAACCTAAAGAAGGAAGCATCTTCGATATAAAGACTGTTCTGATTGGTTTTCAGGTTTCCACGGTTGTTCTTCTCGATGTAATATGGATATTTCGCCACATCTCCAGGCTTTCTCCAGGAATTGTACACGATATCCGGAGAACCGGCACCTGTATTGGAGGGATTATTCTGACTTTGCAATAAAGTATTGTATACTTCTCCACCAAAAGAGCCATTGAAAGTAAAGGATAAAGAGAAGGCTTTGTAGCGCAGGTTATTGGTGACACCCAGATAGAAATCAGGCGTCGCATTGCCCAGAATCTGACGGTCTTCATCATCAATTACCCCATCTTCTTTCACCTCTTCCCATTCGGCATCACCACCTTTTAATTTCCCGTCCGGTGCACGTTTGCTCAATACATTACCGGTATAAAGTTGTCCGTCTTTGGTATATACCGGCTTACCATTCTCAATTTTCGGCGCACCATTTTCCAGTACAACTGTCAGTTTTTTCCAGTTCTCATCATAGGCATTCGATTCATTCCATTGGTATACACCCAGATTTCTCCAGCCATAGAAATTACCAATTTTACCACCTTCTTCTACATACCATTTATTTCCAACAAATAACGGAATACCACCTGCTAGCTTCTTAATCTTCCCACGTTCAAAGGTGAGGTTACCCATTACATTCCATTCGAAATTCTTCGACGCCACTGGTGTTCCATTCACTACAAACTCTAAACCTTTAGACTGGATGGTTCCCAGGTTCACCTGTACGGTGTTGAAACCTGTTTCTTTCGCCAGTTCCCTTGGGTATAGTAAATTAGTGGTCTCTTTTACGTAGTAATCGGCGGTAAATCCTAGCCTTCCTTTGAAGAAGCTCAAGTCCATTCCAATGTTGTTCTGTGTAGTAGTTTCCCATTTGATATAAGGGTTACCAAAGTTGGAAATCGGTACTGCAGCACCAATACCATTGTAATTACCAGAAAATCCATATTTGGTATAAGATTCGTAATCTCCGATTTTATCGTTTCCTAACTGACCAAAACTATAACGAAGTTTTGCATCTTCCAGGTAAGGTTTAGCAAAGTTCATGAATTTCTCATCAGAGAAACGCCATGCAGCAGATGCAGAGAAGAAATTACCCCAACGATTTTCCGGTCCAAATCTTGAAGATCCATCTCTACGATAAGTTCCCTGCAAGATGTATCGTCCTTTATAGTTATATCCTAATCTACTAAAGATAGAAACTGTAGAGTTTGCAGTTCCATCCGTGTAACTTCTGGAAGCATTCAGGTAATCCGGAAGCGTTACAAAGATTTCTTCATTTACACTATTCAGGTACTCTGTATGTACCCGATCGAACTTTCTTCTATCTGCGCTAAAACCCAATAATCCAGAGAAAGTATGGTCTGTTAATAAAGTTCTGTTATAGTTCATGTAAGCCTGATACTCCCAGCGGAAGGTTTTGGTCATCTCATTTCTCCCTGAATTCTGATCTTTATTCGCAGAGATTATTCTTGGAGAGAAATACATATTCTGAGCATTGTCGAATGTAGCATTGAACAAAGTGGTAAACTTCAGGTCATTGGTAAAGGAATAATCAATCTGATTATTCAATTGGGCAGAATACACCTCGTCCTCATCCCTTTCATATAAAGCCTGAGCAATCGGGTTTCGTTTAGAAGCGATATAACTCGTTAAAGTCCCATCGGGATAATACAACAAGGAATAAGCTGGCCTGTCGATCACCACTCTGATGGTATTTCCTACTGGAATGGCATTCCCTTTGGACCAGCCAAATGAGATGTTGTTTGAATATTTGAATTTCGGGGAAACCTGATACCCAATGTTCACTCTTGATTGCAGACGTTTTGCCCAGCTGTTCATAATGATCGATTTATCATCCAGGTAATTCAAACTGGTATAATAATTCAATCCTTTGTTTGCACCGCTCACACCTAGTTTAATCTCTTTCTTTTGTGCCAGGTTACCTAAAAGGATCTCCTGCAAATCATTGTCGGCATTAAAACTTGGATTCAGCGAATCTGTCGCATTTGTTCTGCCTTGAATAGACCTGAATGCACGTACTTCAGCAGAATTACTGATTGGAATGCTATGCGCTAAACGTCCAAAAACATGATTATAAGTCAGGTCTATAGAAGGTTTGCCTTCCTGTCCTCTTTTGGTGGTAATTAAAATTACCCCGTTTGCAGCACGTGAACCATAAATAGAGGCTGAAGCCGCATCTTTTAACACTTCTATACCGGCCATATCGGCTGGGTTAATGTTTGCACCATTCGGATCGATCACCCCATCCACGATATATAATGGACCGTTTCCACCATTTAAAGTGGAAGTACCACGAATCTGAATGGAACCAGTTGCGCCAGGTGCTCCACCACCATCATTCACAATTAAAACCCCTGCTGCCTGGCCTTGCAAAGCATCAAAAAGGTTAATTGGCTGACGTTCTTTAATGGCTTTTTCGTTGACAGAGGAACTCGCGCCTGTCAGGTCTTTCTTTTTTGCGACCCCGCCATAACCGGTAACTACGACCTCTTCCAGGTCAGAAAAATCTTCTTTTAAATTGATGTTTATCGTTGTTTTGTTTCCAACGGTAATTTCCTGAGGCATATAACCGATATAGCTAAATACCAATACCGTCGTTTCGCCTGGTACATTTAAAGTGTAGGCACCATCCCCATTGGTAGAAGTTCCAATTGTAGTCCCTTTGGCTTTCACCCCTACACCTGGAAGATTCCCGCCCTTATCATCCTTCACCACACCTTTAACGGTGATTGTTTTTTGTGCATAGATAGCCGGGGAAAACAACATCCCCATGGCTAATAAAACGATTACGCCAACCGTCCTGATCTTGCACATTTTCCATTTGTCAGACAAATAGAGGTTCATAGTATAAATTTCCTTCATACTTCAGTTTTAAAAATGAGTAAATATTTTAATTGATCTTCAGCAAAATAAACCGGGAATCCGGTAAGATGCTGGTCAGGAGGTAGAGGCCATATATCCCCTATGGCTTTTTGTGGTGGTCATTTTCATTGTTGGTTCTTTTAAGTTTAATATTTGGTTAAGCTAATTGACGGATTATTTTTCAGGAATCAGTCGGTTGGTTTGGCGTAGTTGTCAACAGAATTGGCTCGGTTTATTAGTTGATATATTCGGTTACAAACTCCCTCTGGTAACAAAGGGGGCTTTTTCCGGTTACTTTTTTAAAACACTTATGGAAACTGGCAAAATTATTAAAGCCACTGTTATAGCAGATTTGTTTGAGGTTGAGGTGGGCTTCAATTAAGAGCTTACAGGCCTGCCCTACTTTGATCTCCGTCAGAAACTGAGAATAAGTTTTTCTGGTCCTCGACTTAAAATAACGACAAAAAGAATTCGGACTGATTCTGGCTACATCAGCGATCTCTTCCAGACAGATCTTATTCCTGAAATTGGCATAAGTATATTCATAGATATCACTGATCCGATCTTTTTCCACCTGTTCCAGATCATATTGAAATCCAAGTGAGGCTAAGGTTTCCAATTCCCCGCATTTAGAGATTTCCAATAATGCCTGCATCAACAGAATGATCCTTTCAGTTCCTTCAGCTTCCAGCATCCTACATAGTAAAGCTGCCACCAATTCTTTATTTTTTCCCTTGATCTTTAATCCTCTTTTGGATTTCTCCATTACATCTTTCAATGCCTTATTTTCTGGTAGGTTCAGGAAGAAATCTCCCCACAGATCTTCACTAAAATGCGCAACTTTTACATCGGCTGTGCCACTCCTTTCCCCTGCTTCGAAATAAGCATCTTCAAACCTCCAGTAATGAGGCAGATGAGCGCCTACCAATAGCAGGTCGCCGGAGTCAAAGGATTGAATACTATCACCGATAAACTGGGTGCCTTTACCTTCTTTGAAATAAATCAATTCCAGTTCCTGGTGGTAATGCCATTTGTTGTTTACAAATGGTTCGACATCCTGTCTGACACTAAATGATTGAGCAGGAGCCATTGATACTTTGAGTAGTTGTGCTTTCATAATCAATAATTATTTAGTTGAAATCAGAGAAACGTTAATGTGAAAACCTGGAGACCCATAGATCGCTCCGGTAATGGCTTGCGTTGAAGAATCCTGAAAAACATTCCTATTGGCGGAAAATACAGGACAAGAAATCATAGAATACTCGTTCATTAGATCTTTGGTCTTACAGATAAATTATACTTGGTTTTGCTAATGTACCGCTCCTTTATAGCTCCAAGGGGGGAAATTCTTAAGTTTAAAGGGGGAAATTCTTAAAACGCGTATGAATTATTCTTCCAAGGCATAATCAGAGGGGGTCCTTCCAAACTGTTTCACAAACTCTTTACTGAAATATTTGGGATCATTGAATCCTACCATATAAGCAATCTCATAAACCGTATATGCCTTTTGCCTTAGCAGCTGAGCTGCTCTTTTCAGGCGAACAGATTTAATGAAATTATTCACCGTAAGACCGGTCAGCACCTTTATCTTTTTATACAGAATGGGCGTACTCATCCCCAGATCAGAAGCCAGTGTATTTACACTAAAGTCTGGGTTGCTGAAATTATTTTCAATCAGGATCATGACCTTATTCAGGAATTCCTCATCTGAAGATTCTATTAAAATATTGGCGGGTTGCAGGGTAATCTGCTGACTAAATTTCCTTCTCATATTGGCCTGAAGCATGAGTAGGTTTGAAATCGTCAACTGCAGACTGCTAATGCTAAAAGGTTTCGTAAGGTAAGCCTCAGCACCGGTTTTCAAACCGTTAACTTCATGGATATTCCCAGTCCTCGCGGTGAGCAGGATCACTGGAATATGACTGGTTCTGACGTCAGTTTTTAAGGTCCTGCACAATTCCAATCCATCCATTACCGGCATCATGACATCACTTACAATCAGGTCAGGTATTTTCTCTATGGCTAGTTCCAAACCTTTCGCGCCATTTTCTGCTTCCAGGACCAGGTAAAATGGACGCAGGGATTGCAGGATAAAATCCCGAACCTCATGATTGTCTTCTACGATTAAAACGGTGACCTGCTCTTCATTGGTTACAGATTCCGATACCGCAGGCAGCGGGCTTTGGCTTTCAAGAGCGAGCGCATCAGCCTGGTAATGGGCAGGATTTTCACTGTTTTGGAAATCCTGTACCAGTTCTTCTTTTGAAAAGTGTTCCTGTCCCAGTTTTAACTTCAAACAGAAACAGGTACGAACATCTGCTTCCGGGATGTCTTTCTGCTCTGCTAGAAACAGCTGACCATGGTGCAACTCTGCAATCTTTTTGGAAAGTGCCAGTCCAATACCCGTACCACTGTTCCTGGAAAGTGGATCTTTGACCTGATAGAAATTGGTAAACAACTTTTCTCTACTTTCTTCCGGAATGCCTTTCCCATTATCGCAAATGCGGAGCGCTACAAAATCGGTTGTCGTTTTTAAAACAGATAAGCGTATAGTACCACCTTCTGGCGTACATTTAAAGGCATTCGACAAAAGATTATACAAGACTTTTTCCAATTGCTCATTGTCAAAATACACTTCTATCTGGGCTTCTTCTGATAGGAATTGATAATCGATTCCTTGTTTGATGGCCAGCTCTGTAAAAGACAGGTAAATTTCCTGCGCAAAAGTCACAATATTCCCCGGTGAGATATTCAGGCTCAATTTCCCGGATTCAGCTTTCCTGAAATCCAGCAGTTCATTGACCAATCTGGTTAATCGACCCGCGTTTCTCCTTACGGTTAACAGCTTTCTATTTAAGACTGGTGATTCCTTCGTTTCATTGATCAGTGTGTCCAATGGCCCTTCTATCAAAGTCAGTGGAGTTCTGATCTCATGAGAAACATTGGTAAAGAAATCGAGTTTCATTTGATATACCTCCTGCTCTCTCTTCAGGAATGCCCGGATCCAAAGAAAACGGGAGAACAGGAAGAGCAAGGCAACAAAAACGGATAAATAAATCAGGTAAGCCCACCAGGTTTTCCAGAAAGGTGGGTTCACATGGATCAGGAGTTTTGTAGGCACAGGATTCCATAGCCCGTCATTGTTGGAGCCTCGGATCAATAAGGTATAAGTACCTGAAGGAAGGTTGGTAAAAGTAGCCGAAGGAACATTTACATAATTCCAGTCCTTTTCAAAACCTTCCAGCTTATAAGCATATCTGTTCTTCTCAGATTTGATATAATTCAATACTGCAAAATCTACCGTAAAAATATTCTGATGGTAAGAGAAAGTCAGTTCTTTTGTCAGACTGATGTTCTCTTTCAACAACTCCGTTTCATCATTGATGGCGATGGGCTTATTGAAAAGCTTGAGACGGGTAAATACCACCTTAGGCACCCGATCGTTGTCCTTGATCTGGTCTGGGAAGAAACTCAGCAATCCATTAAATCCTCCAAAGAAAAACTCTCCCTTACTATCTTTAAAGAAAGAATTATAATTGAATACATTTCCAGGGAGACCGTCTCTCACGGTATAGGTTTTAAAAGACTTGCGGTCAAATTTAGAAAGTCCATTGTCTGTACTGATCCAAAGGTTACCTTTATCGTCTTCCAACATGCCAAGGATCACATTACTAGGCAAGCCATCTTCCTTTTTAAAGGAACGGATGGTTTTATATTGAGGTGTGTAACGGATCAATCCGGATTCATAACCACCCAGCCAAATGTTTCCCCGGGAATCTTCCTGTACAAAATTGATGTCGTTGAACAATACCCGCTCATCATTATTTTTAAACCTCCTCAGTTTTTTTGCATTTGGCTCCAGAATATAAGTTCCCGAGCTACAGCAAATCCAGATGTTGTTTTTAGAATCCTGAAACAGGCAGCGGACTACCTTTAGATCGTGTTTGTCTTGTCCACCAAGAAAAGGCGAAAAGTTATCTTTTTCTTCGTTATATAGAAAAATACCATTGGCACGCGTTCCAACCCAAAAACGTTGCTGTCTGTCGTGCAGCAAAGCAATAATCCGATTGGAATTTAGTGATCCCGGATCTTTAGAATTTGCCCCATAATGGCGGAAGTTTTTAGTTTCCGGCATAAATAAATCCAGGCCACCTTCATAATTCCCCACCCATACCCTTCCCTTGTGGTCTATAGAAACAGCCTTAACGAGTGTAGAACTTAAGGAAGAGGGATTTTCGGGATCATGCCTAAAACTACTAAACCTGCCCGATGACCGGTCATAATAATTAAGTCCTTCTGCTTCTGTTCCTATCCAAAGGTTATTCTTCGAATCTTCCACCATCGCACTAACCACATTACTGCTCAGTCCGTTTTTACCGATCTTGGATTTATACTCCCGGAAAGGAGTTGAATTTAGGTGATAAACATTGACACCACCATAATATGTACCCACCCAGATCGAACCTGCGGCATCCTGCATCAGGTCGTAGATAGAATTCTGGTTTAAACTGGAAGGATCGTCGGGAAGGTGATTCAGAACTTTGATCTCATGTGTTTCCACATCAATGATATTGATCCCATTTAAGGTAGAGACCCAAAGCTTTCCATCTCTGGCCTGTATCATTTTCCGGATCACATTACTACTAATGCTATTGGCCTGCCCCTTTCTAAATCGGAAATGTTTGAATGTACCTGATTTACGGTCCATTAATTCCAATCCACCACTATGTGTGCCAACCCAGAGGTTATTTTTATTGTCTTCCAAAATGGAACCAACGTCATTATCACTCAAACTTTCCGGACGATTCCGGTCATGTACATAAGAGCGGTATACATATTTTCCATTTTTCAGGACCATACTGGTTAGTCCCTGCATGGTGCCTATCCACATCACATTATTATAATCCTGGTATACAGATTTAATCAAATGATGTATAGATCCATTCTGGGGATCAGCAACTGTCATGAAGCGCTCAAATTTATCAGGTGCCACCAGTTTATTTAAACCACTATCTGTACCTACCCAAAGAAAACCCTGACGGTCTTCAAAAATACTTCTGATGACATTATTACTGAGACTGTGTTTTTGTTGAGGATGGTATTGAAAGCGCTTGAAAGAATTGGTTTTTGGCAGATAAAGGTTTAGGCCTTTCTGCGTGCCTACCCATACATTCCCCTTGCTATCTGTAAGCAAGGCGTTAATGTTCATACTGCTCGTTAAAGAGCTGGTATCTTTTTTATGGTATTTATAAACTTCGAAGTTCTGACTATTGAATTTATTGAGACCGTCTTTAGTACCAAACCACATGAAGCCAAGGCTGTCTTGTGTAATGGATAGTACACTGCTTTGTGACAATCCGTTCTCTACTGTTAAGTGATTAAAGCTAATGCTTTTTTGTTGCGCAGTACTTCCAAAATAGGAAAACAGCAATGCCAGAAGCAATAGTTTGTAGTGGTTCATTTTTTCATTCTTGCACAAGTTTCTGCTAATTATGGCAGTAAATTGTAATATTCGGTTAGGGGTAAAAGTATATAAAAAATACCTTCCCTACCAAAAACCCGCAAGAATTATTGATTTAACCAGTTTTTAAAGGCTTCTGCTCGCTCTTCACTCACCACCACTTCCAGCCCTTCTAAAGGTGCAGGTTCCAGTACAATCCTGACGCGGTTTCTGGAAAGCTTGTACATCTCGCGGACAGCTTTGATATTGATAATGAATTTACGGTTGATGCGAAAAAAGTCGGAGCTGTCTAGTTGGGGTTCCAGACTGGCGATCGTTTCTTCTATGATGTAATTCTGTTTATCATTGGTGACCAGGAACAGGTATTTTCCCTCGGCCATAAAGTAAGCCACATCTTCAGATTGTACTGTCTTGATCAGTTTACCTAATTTCACCATGAAACGATTTCGGATTTTCGGCGCAGGACCTAAGGTTTGATAACTGATTTGTGGTAATCCGATCTCAGAAATCTTACGAATTCCTTTCAGTTTCGCCAATGCAGCAGCCACATCTTCTTCGTCAAAGGGTTTGAGCAGATAATCGATGCCCTGGTTTTTAAACGCTTTCAGCGTGTATTGATCGTAAGCAGTGGTGAAGATCACCGGGCAGTCAACTTCTACCTGTTCAAAGATCTGGAAGCTTTCGCCATCCCCCAGATGAATGTCCATAAACAAGAGGTCGGGATTATTATTGCTCAGCCATTCTACCGCCGACTCTACCGTAGCCAAAGTAGCCAGAACTTCAATGTCCGGATTTAACTGAACCAGCATCTTGCGTAAGGTAACGGCCGCCAACTCTTCATCCTCTATAATTGCTACTTTCATCCTGATCTTGCTTGGCTGCAAAAGTAAAAAAAAACTCCGGTCTGTAAAACAGACCGGAGTTAATCACCCGCACTAATCTTTCTATATGTTATTAATACTATTGAAGGTTCGGATTTGCTTTCACTGCCGATTGAGGGAAGCGAATGGTATATCTTGGATCATTTTTCAATAAGGTGAAAACCTGACCATTTACCGTATGTTTCAATTCTGGTTGACCGTAACGTTTAAGATCGTACCAACGATGACCTTCCAAAGCCAGCTCTCTTTCTCTCTCTTTCAAGATATCTTCCATCAGGCCATCATTATTCAATGCCATTACACGTACTTTTTCAGTGCTGAAGTAAGCTGGTGTATAACGTTTTTCTTTTAAAGCCAACAAACTTTGTTGTGCCAAAGAAAGGTTACCCAATTGTAATGCTGCTTCTGCCTGGATCAAATACAACTCTCCATTACGGAAAGAAATTTTGAAGGCGTTGCTGTTTCCTTTAGTTGAAACATAATCTCCTCCTGATTTACCGAAGTACAAGCCAAATCGTTTATCAGCAGTCTGATCGTAGATTCCAATTAAATGTGGAGACATATAAGAACTTCTGCTTACATCACTGTTAAAAGTATCTTCCATCGACATGATGTTTTCTTTTGACAAATAATTGTTTGGAGACACCGCTTTCTCATTGTTTAAATCTTCTAGTTGACTGTTCATTGCTAAAGCATCCTGACTTGCCTTAAGTGCTGCTTCCCACTCCCCTCTGAACTCATGAATTCTAGCGGTTAAAGCTAATGCCGCACGTTTAGTGAAACGATAGTTCAATCCTGATGCGAAGTTATCTACATTCATCAAAGCCTGACCAGCTGCTAAATCTGAAAAAATCTGATTGTAAACTGCTTCCACTGAAGAAGGCTTATGATTAGTTTCAATGTCAATGATCAGCGAAATTGGTACACCACGATCAGCTGCTGCAGTACCTTTGTTAAAAGGCTTCGTAAATAGGTTCAACAATTCAAAATAATTGTAAGCTCGAAGCACAAAAGCCTCTCCCTTAATCTGTGCGGTTTCTGGTGTTTTACCCGCTTTAGTTTCAATATCTGCAATTACAGAATTGGCATAAAAAATAGAGGTATAAAACCCACCATAAGGCAATTCCCTGGAATTTGGATCCGGGTTCTCATCGTTCCATTTGTACTGGTCACGAAAAAGTACTGCACTCGGTTCATCATCATTTACCAATAACTCATCTGTACGAAAAGCCAACATTGATTTATGGGTTGGAAACTGAGTGTAACCAGAGTTTAGTAAAGCCCTGAAGTCTTCCACTGTAGTAGGAATAACTTTTCCTACCGGTTGTACATCCAGGTATTTTTTACAGCTACTTGCTGATACCATCAGCAATAAAACTGCGCTTAATTTTATAATCTTATTCATCTTCTTATGAATTAAAAACTAGCATTTAGACCAATAGAAATACTTCTAGTGATCGGTTGTGAATAAATGTTACCATAAGTTTCCGGATCGAAGTAACCTTTATAATCTGTACTGATCACAAAAGGATTTCTAGCTTCCACACTCACTCGTAAACTATTGGCTTTTACTTTTCCTGCAATTTTTGAAGGTACAGTATAGCCTAAACGAATACTATTGATACGCACATAGCTCATGTTTCTTACGAAAATATCCATGTCTTTATAGGTATTTCCAGGATCATTTCCATTTTGCCATGTATAAGCCATCCATCGATCAGGATTGGTTGAAGAACCATAAATTCCAGGTAAAGTACTGTTCGTATTTGTTGGGCTCCATGCATTAAGAATTGCTCTCGGGTAATTTCTACCACGGTCTACCTGTGCAGGATTGTAAAGTGCCTGTTCCCTTACCAATTTATTGATATTGAAAAGTGCAGAGATCGATAAATCAAAATTTGCATAACGGAAACGGTTGGTTACACCACCAGTATATTCCGCATCTCCATTTCCGGCATATGTGTATAAGCCCTGGAAATCTTTGTCAGTCAAAGCACTGTTGGTGTAATAACCCGCTAACCATTCATTATCAGCATAAGGATCATACAATTTGTAAAACTCCTCTAATGAAACGATGTTTCCATCTTTATTTTTGAATTGAGGAATTCCATCTTTATCTAATCCGGCGGTTTTAATCACAAATAGTCCGTTCACAGGATAACCTTCTTTAGATGGATTCAACTGGTTAGCACGTACTTTTTCTCTGATGACTTTGCTCTTATTGTGTGCAATGTTGAAATCCGTATACCACTGGAATCTATTGCTACTAATGTTTCTTGTGGAAACCGTTAACTCCAATCCTTTATTTCTGATTTGAGAGAAATTAGAACTGGTAAAATTAAAACCATTTTCTAATTGCAGCTCTTCAATTCCAATTAAGTCTTTACTGAAACGGTTGTAATAATCAAAGGTCACCTGAACTGCATTGTTCAAAATTCCAAAATCTACACCTGCGTTAAAAGTAGAAGTCTTTTCCCATCTTAGCTTGTTGTTTGGCGGACGAGTAACCACGATCGTAGATTGATTTCCTCCTGGAAGGATACCACTTTGTTGGTATTCCCCTACTACATAAGGCGTCGTATTCTTGTCGATATTACCTTGCAAACCGTAAGAAGTACGCACGCGAAGATTAGAGATCCATGAGATATCTTTAATGAATTTCTCTTCACTTGCATTCCATGCACCTGAAAGTGAATAGATCGGCAAGAATCTATATTTAGGATCTACCCCAAATAAATCAGATCCATCATAACGAATACTTCCGTAAAGGGTATATTTTCTGTCGTAAGTATAAGACAATGTACCATAGAAAGAGGCGTATTTATTTTCTAACTGTGTTTTCTGGTAAGGACGTAAATCGCTTCTGGCTGCATCTGAAGAATTTCTAAATACAATTGCCTGATTTGTCAAGGTACGTTCGTTGAAACCAAATCCTCTGGTAGTCACCCCTTCGTCATAAGTTCTTCTCAACTCAGAACCAGCAAGGGCTTCAATTTCATGCTTTTCAGCAAATACCTTTTTGTATTCTAAAATTGACTTCCAGTTGTACTGGAAAGAAGAATTATTTTGGTTGTAGATCATTCCACCTTCTGGTAGATAATACTCGTATTTCTTAGTTGATGAGTTATAATATCTGGTGGTTTCTTTCAGCTTACGTAAATTGTAAGATTGCTGGCTGGCATACTTTTCAATTCCTGTATCTTCAAACTGCAGACCTAATTCTGTTCGAATATTCAGATTTTTATTGATCTGATAGTTCAAATCCATAATGGTCTTCACACTTTTATTGTCTAACGTGTAGCGGGTGTTCTCACGTTCTTCCACTGTGTTAAATGGAATATAAACGTCACCACCAACATTTCCAAAAATATCAGCATCATAAGCAAAATTACCGTTAGCATCTCTTACTGTTTGGTAAGGATTTACATTTCTGGTATAGGTACTTAAATTCGTAAAAGAGTCTGAATCTGTAAAGTAGCTTTTACGTTTCGATTTGGAACCAAAGAATGCTACACCAGCTTTCAGTTTTTGTGAGATTTTATAATCAGTTTTCAACGTCATGTTATAACGTTCCAGTCCTGTTTGTTTCGTTGTTCCCTGCTCATTGTAATATCCTCCGGAGAAATAATACGTTGCTTGCTCAGAACCACCCGACAAACCTAAAGTGTACTGCTGATTTAAGGCATTCTGGTATAATTCTTTACCCCAATCAGTGCCTTGTACCCTTAAACCATTAATCGCCTCTTGAGTCCATGCAGATAGCGCAGAAAAACCACCTGTTCTGAATTTGTTCAGTTCACCGCTTTTGTTCAGGATTCTGGCTACACCACCTTGATTGTCTCTATAAGTTAAATCTGACCTTGAAGCCAGACCCAATTCGAAATCAACTTTTTCTGTTGCATTCATTAAGTCCAGTTTTCCCAAATCAGGACGTTGTGAAACGAATGAGTTTGCAGAGAAGTTGATGGCCATTGGACCTTGTTTCCCTTTTTTGGTGGTAATCACAATTACTCCGTTTGCTGCTCTTGCCCCATAAATTGCGGTAGCCGCAGCGTCTTTAAGAATCGTAATGTCAGCAATATCATCAGGATTTAATCCCGCAATTGGCAAGTTGCGCAATTGATCAATATCGTCTCTTTTAATCGTATTTGGCAAATTCGTACCATCCAAAGGCAGTCCATCCAACACCCATAGAGGATCTTGTGAACCATTTAAAGAAACCGTACCACGGATTCTGATCTGTGGAGCAGCACCAGGACCACCAGTAATGTTTCCAACAGAAACACCGGCAACCTGTCCTTCAAGCATCTGGTCAATACCGGCAACACCAGTCTGACGTACTTTATCGTAGTCCAGCTTTACGGTTGCTGTCGTATTTTTACGCTTTGCAATATCAGTATAACCATTCACGACTACCTCCCCCAAGGTATTGTCCGCATTCTTCAAAGAAACAGTCACGTGGGTTTTGTTAATAATATTGATCAGCGCAGATTCATAACCCAAATAAGTTACTCTTAAAGCAGTGGTTCCTTCAGGTACTTTCAAAGAGAATTTACCATCTCCATCAGTTACCGTCCCTACTACTGTATTCTGGATCACACCAGGTACTCCACTTTGCTCACCAATCATGGCTTTGTCTACAAATACCGAGGCTCCAGGTATTGGCAAACCGTCTTTTTCGTCCAGTACCTGACCAGTGATGGTCGTAGTGCTCTGGCTAAAACCTGCAAAGCCAAAGCCCAGCAGGATTAAAATTAGCATTAATTGTTTATTCATGTCCCCTTTTTAAAATATTATAGTTGTTTGGTTGTTATTAGTTCATTCTCAAACTCTGACGGATCCTAAGGATCAAGTCTAAGTAATGACCTTTTGTTGCATCATCGCCTCTGCCTTTGTTCTTTTCCAGGATCGTAAGAATCTGAAGTAATTCACTGCGTTTCGCAGCTGCTACGTCAGAGGTTCTGCTCATAGAACTCACCTGAATGTTTCTCAATGATGTCTCCTCAGCCCCTACAACTGATTTACCATCTATATTGAAATCACACACTTGCAATTGATTTTGCATTTTTAACTTATTATCTTGTAGTGATGTCTTAGTAATTTTCTCCAACATTTTGTCGGTGCTCACCAATAATACATCCACATAGTTTTGTTGTAACATGCGGTCAGTAATCGACAGTGCCTTGCCACGTTGAGTTTTCGCAAATACGGTCTCTCTTACTTCCTTTAATAATTCATTAGCTGTAAATACGCTGTCTTTACCTAATAAGACTTCCATCTCCATCATTCTCAATAAACGCTCCTGACTAACCAGGCTATACAATATACCGTATTGGAATTCGCGTCTCACATTGTATGGTGCATACTCATATGGTCCTGCCGGAGAATCCTTGATTGGGAATGTTTTCAATAATAAATCCTTATTGAACAACCAATCCGGAACTTCCATTACCTCTTGTTTCAAATAATCAAGCGCTTTGATCTGCGTTGCTTTTGGAACAGGTGTATAAGCATTCTTATGATCTCCTGCTACTGGTTTCTCCAGGTAGTAACCACCGATGTTTGCAGTAACATGCTCTGCATAAGTCAACCATTGGAAGATGGCAGCCATATACAATTTTCCTGCCTGATAATAATCTTCACCAGGATTAGCAGCCCATGTAGAAATCTGAGGAATCAAACGCTTTAAGTTTAACAAACCATAACGACTTGCTTTAACTGCGTCATCACCTAAATCTTCTGATTGAGATCTTGGATCAATCACATTGGAACTTTGTTGTTCACCATAGAAATACAATGGATCGTTTTCATGGTCTTTAATCCATTTAGCCAATACAGGAATTTCCTCATGTGGATCCTTCACATCTAACCAACGGTATCCCCATGCGATTGCATATTTATCATAAATACCAATTTTAGGGGTAATGCTGGTTACCTTATCTTCTGGTTGTGCTACGTAGTTGAAACGTGCATAATCCATGATCGAAGAAGCTGTTCCGCCCATGCGATCCGTAAATGAAGGCGAGCGTAGAGAATCTACTGGGAATGAGAAGGAAGAACCCATGTTGTGTTTCAAACCTAAAGTATGCCCCACTTCATGAGAAGATACAAAGCGAATGGCATGTGCCATACGTGCATCAGAGAACTTATTTGCTCTTGCACCCTCGTCGATCACGCCAGTCTGAATTCTCATCCAGCTTTGCAAAGAGGTCATTACATTGTGCCACCAGATCACATCTGATTCCAGAATCTCTCCTGAACGTGGATCGATTACAGCAGGGCCCATTGCATTGGATTTTGGCGAAGCAGCATAAGTGATTTCCGAATAACGAATGTCATCACCATCATAATCAGCGATGTCTTTCACTTCTCTTGCCTGAATGGCGTTTTTGAAACCTGCAGCTTCAAAAGCTTTTTGCCAGTCTACCACACCAGCAATGATTTGTGCTCTCCATTGTGGAGGCGTAGAAGGGTCAATATAAAATATGATTGGTTTTTCTGGTTCAACCAATTCTCCTGCAAGATAACGGGCACGGTCTTCTGCTTTAGGTTCCATTCTCCATCTGGTTAACAGTTCCCTTTTTTCCATTTTATGCTGCGTATCGGAGAAGTACCATCTTGGAGTGGTAAAGAATCCTACTCTATCGTCTGCATAACGAGGCTTCATTGGCCTCTCCGGTAATAAAAGTACGTTAGTCGTCACCGCCATACTAATTGGAATACTGTTTTGACCTTCCGTTACTCGGGTACTTAATAAAGCGCGTACTACTACATTTTGAGGGAAACTTTTAATCTGCTCAATTGCCGATAAAGCAGCTTTAGGCGAAGTACCTAAACCAACATCGGTAAACACATCATTGAAACTTTTATCTGTCCCGTCAAAAACTCTATTCATTTTGATCACTACTGCGGATGAATCCGGGCTGTAAGCTTCAATTTTGAAAGATTCGATTACGGAACCGATGAAATTATCTTTTACAGAACGGGTGATCATATCTGCTTCCGGCGATTCTACCTGAGGAACGATTGTTTTTACCCAGATGGTTTTCGCCAGTTTATTTTGAGAAAAGCGAATCACTTTGTTTTCAAAGTTCATCCCTTTATTTAATCCGGATTCATTCAATGCTAATGGTACGGATGATATTTTGTTGACCACTAAGAAATCCTTACCCATTAATTTAAGTGGGATCTCAAAGTAGTAATCAGTTTCTACCTGGTGGACTTTAAAAAGTCCATTTACCGTTTTTGCTTTCTTTAACAAATCGGCATAACTCTTCAGCTCCTTACCTTTCGTGGTGTCGGCAGCATTTTTTTTCTTTAGCGAGTCAGCTAATACTTTCTTAGTGGTTTTAGTTGGAAATTTTTTAGGAGTTTGTGCGTTTACCTGTGTAGTAAACAAGCCTGCTAAAACAGCCAAAAAAAATGAAGTCTTATTCAAAATCATGTTCCAAAGTGGGGGATAATTGGCAGATTATGAAATTTTGGGGAGTGAACTCGTACAATATACTTAGTGAAAGCGCATTTTTAAGGAGTGAAATTTTTATTGTTAACTTAATATTGTGTCCTGATTACTATTCAGTTAAATGTAAAACAGGGAGATAACACCTGAAGTGTTCCTCTTCGATTCCAAAGCTAAAGTCCTGATTTCCAAAATAGGAATAAGTGCTTTTCAGGTAGCTGAGCCCCTGTTTTCCGGAATCTTTGACATCGGTTCGCAATTGGAGGTTATTGCTCACGATTATCTTATTTTTCTCAGTTCTAACCGTAATTTTCAATGGTTTTTCTTTCGAAAGCATGTTGTGTTTAACGGCATTTTCAATCAAAGTCTGTAGACTCATGAAGGGAATTTCGCCCTTCATCAGGCTTTCATCGACCTGAATATCTAAAGGCTCCAGGGCATCCCCGAAGCGAATCTTTAACAGGAAGAAATATTCCTTCATGAAGCGCAGTTCGTCTGCTACCGGAGCAAGTCCGCTAGGGTATGATTCCAGCACATAGCGGTATACCCTTGAAAGCTTCAGAACAAATGCCTTAGCGAGCTCCGTATCCTCTGCAATCAGTGCATTTAAGGAACTGAGGGAATTGAAAAGAAAATGAGGATTCACTTTTTCTTTTAATTTACTCAATTGCAGCATGGCATTATCCTTTCCATGGGTTTCAGCAAGAAGCTTTAACTCTTGCTTTTCCATTAGCAATTCCTGACGGTTTACTTCTACTTCTCTGCGCAGCAAAAACTCTTTTTGCCATTTGCGCTGGTATAGCCAAATGAGCCCTAAAATGATGGCAGCTGAGAGGAGACCAATATAAATGGAATAAGTACGGATATCTGTTAAATCATCCAATAAAAAACCAGGAATATCAACAATGATGGTCCAGTTCAAGCCATTAATGGTATTTGGAAAATAATACCGGGTAACCGGAAGTTGTAAAAAATCCGACGCTACTTTTTCACTCTTCGTCCTTCCATAAGGAGTCACCTGATTGAACAGCGTATCCTGCTTAGGATGAAACAATTGCTTACCAATTTGTTTCTCATCCGGACTGGTAATACAAACGCCATTTTCATCTACAATTATGGCATAGGACTGCCCTCTTTCGTCGACTAGAGCAAAAGCATGCTGTAATTCCACAAGATCAATATCTAAACCGGTTAAAAGACGCCCTCTATCTGATTCGATGGCATTGCTTGCTGTTAACAGATGCAAAGCCGGAGAGATCTTCGTCTGTATACCCCGTACGTTACTGGTATCATTGGCCAAAAACTGTTGTTTTGCCCAACCTTTTACATACTTAGGCATTGGCACCTGTTTAAAAGAGGCTGCATTTCTAACCAGATAAACAAAAGACGTATCATTCCCTCTAATAATGGCATACCAAGCCTTCTTAACCTTTTCATCTGATAACAATACTGTTCCAAGGTTTTGCATTAAGCGTTCATCACTAATGTCAGCTTTCAATTCAGGAAAAAGTGTAGTTGCTACTTGCATCCCTTTGAAAAGATTGTCAAATTCATATTGGAAGACCAGTATTTTCTGACGGTAAACATTTCGTTCTGCAAAATCGGCAGTTTTATTCATCCGATCTTCGAGAAAGCGACCAGTAAAAAAAGTAACACCAGTGATACACAGGAACACTGCCAGACCGATAACTATCAGATATTTTGGGTTTTGCAATGCAAGCTTCATTGCGGCAAAGATAGGAAAAGAGAAATGAAACTGGGTTAACACAAACGTTTGCGTTAACCCAGCCTATTCATTATGATATCTCAATGACTATTGAGCGCATCTTTTAAGAAGTTTATCTAAATGTAGTGTTGCCACCACCATCTAAAGTAAGGTTTACTGGTTTATTGGTCGTCCAGTTACCTCTTGTGAAATCAGGGATATCTATGCTGGTTGATCTTTTTGCTACCGACTTTTTACTTAAAGGAACAATACAGCTCCATGCAGCAGCATCATATACATCCTGATCCAATGGCAATCCATTACGTAAACAATCAATTAATCTCCAATCCATCATGAAGTCCATTCCACCATGACCACCTACTTTTTTAGCCATTTCTCCAACATGTTTGATCAACGGTGGAGTATACGTGTCATATAATTTTTTCAATTCTGCGTCTTTCACGAATTCATGACCAAAAGCAATACGCTCTGGTTCAGGATACTTACTGGCAAAAGCTTTCGTACCGCTCAATACATGAATTCTCGAATATGGACGTGGGGAAGTAACATCGTGCTGCAACATCATTGTTTTCCCTTTATTGGTTCTGATCGTGGTGGTGTTCATATTACCTCTGAAGTTCTTACCTACAAACTGATTGTAGAAAGCATCTTTTTCGGCTCTTTTCTTTGCTTCAGCACCCATCATGAAATCATTGGAAGACATAGACACTAAATAGTCCATTTTATCACCTCTGTTGATGTTCATGCACTGGGCAATCGGACCTAAACCATGGGTTGGATAAATGTTTCCATTATAATCAATATTTTCTTTTAATCTCCACATGTCTTCATAACCATCCTTACTAAAATTCAGGTCTAAAAGGTCATGGATATAGGCACCTTCTGCATGGATCAGTTCACCAAACATCCCCTGACGAACCATGTTCAATGTCAGCATTTCAAAGAAATCATAACAGCAGTTTTCCAGCATCATGCAATGCTTACGTGTGCGTTCTGAAGTCTCCACCAATTGCCAGCATTCATCAATTGTAAGGGCTGCAGCAACTTCTGTAGCTGCATGTTTGCCATGCTCCATCGCAAAAACAGCCATAGGAGTATGTAAATGCCAAGGAGTACAGATATAAACAAGATCAAGATCTTCCTTCTCAATCATTTCTTTCCAGCCATTTTCACCAGAATACTCCTTTGCTTTAGGCAAGCCTTTTTTCTGCAATGTCTTTTGTGCAGCGGCAGCTCTTTCAGGAAGTTTATCACATAGTGCTTTAATTTCGACACCTTCAATAAAGGACATTCTGCTTACTGCACCCGGTCCACGCATTCCCAGTCCGATAAAACCGATCTTTACTTTATCAATTTTCGGTGCTGCATATCCTGACATATTAAACCTCGCTCCGCTTGTATTTGGATAAAGTGAAGGAGATTCATTTAATAAGCCCTCTGTGTTTGATGCTGGCGACTTTGCGAATGCGGGTAAGCCCATTGCTACTGCGCTGGAGCCAATAGCTAGTTGTTGTAAAAACTTTCTACGATTAGGTTTCATTTGTGGTTAAATTATATATCGGTTGTACTTAACGAATATAATGATTGTGTTTAGGGTTTAATTCTGTTAATTCTACACAAACGCTTGCGTAAAATTATTTTCAGGCTTTCCTTATACTTTTTCAAATTGATAATTTGCCCCTTTCTCTGCTTTGAAGTTAACCACAGCTCGTTTATCGGAAGTCTTAGCCTTCACCCTACCCTGTTTATCCTTAATTTGCATGTTTGCAGGCAGTTCGATCTGGCATAACCCTCCATTTAAAGCCAGTATATTTCCTTTCTTCAAGGTTCCATTTTCCCAGTCAAAATCAACTACAAATGCATTTCTGGCCCGCATCCCTTTAACTGAACCACTTTTCCAGTCTTCATCGAAAGGCAAAGCAGGTAGCAGACGGATCACATGAACCTGACCATGACTTTGCATCAGCATTTCGGCAATACCCGAAGTCCCCCCAAAATTCCCATCAATCTGAAAAGGAGGATGTGCACAGAACAAATTCGGATAGGTTCCACCTGTGTGCATGTTTAATTTTCTTGAAGGATCGACTAAAGTCAGCAGTTGTCTGAATAAAGTTAAGGCGTGATCCCCATCACCTAAACGTGCCCAGTGGTTAATTTTCCAGGCTTTAGACCATCCGGTTCCTCCATCTCCACGCTGAATCAGGCTTTCACGAGCTGCTTTAGCCAGTTCAGGAGTATCCCAAGGGGTAATTTCTTCATAAGGGTGTAAACCGTAAAGCTGCGACACATGGCGATGCGTCGGTTCCGCATCTTTCCAATCGGCCAGCCATTCATTGATATCTCCTGCTGCGCCAATTTGGTTAGGAGCCAGACGTTTCCTGATAGCTGATAATTTTTTTGCCCATTCCTGATCCTTGCCCAGGATCTTTGCTGCTTCAATACTATAGCCAAAAATCTCCCTACAAATTTGCATATCCATCGTTGGACCCATTGCAGTCTGCCCTTTAAAACCATTTGGCATGATGTAAGTATTTTCCGGTGAATTGGATGGTGCGGTTACCAACCATTTATGCGCTGGTTCTTCAATGAGAATGGCCGAAAGAAATGTAGCCGCTTCTTTAAAAACCGGATAGTATTTTGCTAAGAATGCTTTGTCATTCGTAAATTTATAATGCTCCCAAAGGTGTTCACACAACCATGCACCACCAGTTAATGTAGAGCCCCAGTCGGCTCCCTCTCCCGGTGAAGTATATCCCCATGGATTTGCAATCACGTGTGCCACCCATCCAGGTGCATTATAATAAGCTTTTGCAGTTTTTGATCCTGGTTTCACCAGACCAGCAATAAACTGGTGCAATGGTTCTGCCAAATCACCCAGACCAGTTGGCTCAGCCAGCCAGTAATTCATCTGTATGTTAATGTTCAAATGATAATCTCCATTCCATGGAGTCTGGTATTCTTCGGCCCAGAGTCCCTGTAAGTTTGCAGGTAAACTGCCTTGCTGAGAAGAGGAAATCAACAAATACCGACCAAAATTGTAATACAATACCGGAAACTGAGGATCCGGCAAATGCTTCGCATAACGCTCCATACGTTCTGGCGTACTCAATGCAAAAACTTCAGGAGCTGCTCCTTTTAAGGAAAACCTGTTTCTATTGAAAAAACTGCCAAAAGCATTGATATGCGCCTTTTCAATTTGTAATGCTGTTAATTGACCAGCCTTCATCAGGTTATTTTTTACAGTAGCAATCGGCTCCGCTCCAGGTTTGTTGTAATCACTTACATTATAATCAGTGGCAGCTGTCCACAGCAAAATACACTCATCTGCATTGATGACTTCTATTTCATTTCCTTTGACAATCTTTTGTCCGCCTTTTACCTGTACCGCTAAACCCGAGGCGAAACGCAAACCAGCTTCCTTACCATTCGGCAATTGCCCAATCATCATTAACGTTTGTCCTTCTGCTTTTACAGTCGCATTCTCCTTTCTACTGATGCTGGTGCGGAAACTGATCTTGCCCTTGTCGGAGGCACTGATTTTCATCATCAATACATTTCCAGGGATGCTGGTTAGTGCTTCCTGAGTATAGGTGACACCATTGCGCTTCCACTTTGTGGTTGCAATCGCTTTTTCTAAATTCAAAACCCGACTATAATCTGTATAAGCTGCAGTGGTATCTTTCCAATTGATCCATAAGTCGCCCATAGTTTGGTACGCCCCGTAAGATGCATCTTTACCATTTCCAAAAGCAGAACCAGCTCCTTTGGCAACAAACTGCTTTTGCAACAGCTCCTGTGCTTCTTTATTCTGACCTTTCAATAAAAAATCCTGAATAGGTTTCAGATATTGATGTGCATTTTCCCTATCGGCATCCTGTACCCCACCCGACCACAATGTGATCTCGTTTAAGGTAATCCTGTCTTTATTAGGATTTCCGGCAATTAATGCCCCAATACGTCCATTTCCCAAAGGCAGTGCTTCCTGAAAAGTAACTGCAGGTTTTTTAAAATAAATGGCGACATCTGAGGATTGGGCGATTGCTCCTGTGCTCAGCGCAAGCAAGAAAGAGTTACTCAGTGCAAACAGGGCGATATTCCGGTAGAGCTTCATTTTTTTTTGTTTGAGGTGTGTCTTTCAAATAACGTCAGTTTTACGCAAAATAAACTGAATTTTTCTGTCAAATGATTAAGGAATTTTGGCCTTAGTCATTTAAGGAAAAAGCGCGAGCCAATAACCCATCTCCTACAAATATTAATTTGTTAAATAAAAAATACACCATAAGTTGTTATTGAGATTTTAAATATAGATGTTAGACCATAAGCATTTGTATATGTCAATTCCTCTTACCTTATGTCGCTTTATAGATCCCCTGACCGATTTCGGTTTCAAGTACCTTTTTACAGCTGAGGCACATAAAAACATTATGATTTCTTTTCTCAATGCTATATTTCATGGCGAAAAGAAAATCAGATCGATTGAATATGGGGTAACAGAAGCCGCAGGAAACCAGCAAATGTTTAAAAAAGTATTTTTCGATATTAAATGTATCGCTGATAATGGCGAGCAATTTATCATTGAGATGCAACAGCAAAAACAACTTTATTTCAAAGATCGCTGTATATTTTATCTATCAAGATCGATCAACAGACAGACTACTATGGGAAAGAATTGGCAAAAACCACTCAAAACGGTCTATGTCATCGCTTTAATCAACTTTAAACTTTCAGATAGCGAGTCCGGATCCTACCTACAAGACATCGCTTTAATGAATAAAAATACCGGGAAAGTTTTCTTCGAAAGAATGGGTTATAAATTCATTGAATTACCTGGTTTTAATAAGAAAGAAGAAGAATTACAAACTGATCTAGACAAATGGTTATATATCCTGAAACACATGAGCAAACTAACACAATTACCAGTCAGCTTCCAGGAGGGAGTTTTCTTTGAGATTTTTCAATTGGCAGAATTGAATAAGATGTCTGAAATAGAATTGGAAATTTATGAGTCTAATTTAAAATCCTATACGGATTACGAAAACAGCATCACATATGCCAAAATGGAGGCAAAAGCAGAAGGCAAAGCAGAAGGAATTTTAGAGGGCGAAATGGCCAACAAGCGAGTCATTGCTCATCAAATGAAGCAGAAAGGATTTTCTATAAACCAGATCTCTGAAATCACCTGCCTTCCTATTGACGAAATTGAAACAATAGCTTTAAAATAATCTAATCTGGCTGATTTACCTTTTTAGTAAAATATGGCGCATCAGCCAGGTATTGTAAAATTGATTCCGGGTCCTTATCTGCAACCTGATTGACCGTAAATTCCTGAACATGTCTCAGTTTCAGCAAGGATTCGCAACCTGCATCTATAAACAACTGACTGAGTTCTTTATTTTCATCAATATGGTAGGAATTAAATGCTGGAAGCGTATCAATTTCCAGGTATTTTTTGTCTTCTTTAACCACACTTAATAAACGTCCAAGTTTTTCTCCTTCAAAAGTATCGTTATTCGTGAGAAACAGAAATGTATGTACTACTAATTTACTCCCATGCAACTTTACCACTAAATATCCTACCTTATGGCCAGAGACGAGGAAATCAACATGGCTAAGCTCAGCTTTCCAGCGGTGTCCGATTTGAGGTTCCAAAAAGGTATGCAATAAGATCTGATGCATAATCCCTGGAGTAATATTAATTCTTTCCTGCAATCTTCTTAATGCATGTGTTGTAATGTACAATTCCAAAGGAACATCCAAACCAGTGTTCTTAAAACCAAGCTTTGAAGGTTTAACATTAAAATACTGCCATTTAAATTCTGGGGAAATCCAGCCCAGACGAATCGCAGACCGAACACCTGCATTTGTCTCCACTTTTTCCTTCTCAGGTTTAAAAGTATGAATGATGATGTTATTTTCTGGATGGTACTGCGCAAAGCAAGGGGTAAAAGAAAGGTCAGCTCTAAAAATATGACCGTTGTAATCACTCAGATAAGTACTGATATCTGTCACCAAATCAATTAATAACTCTTGCAAATCATGGTGAAATTTACCATCATGAAACGAGAAAGCAAAATTGCGTTTAACTTCTTCCAGCCAGGGATCTCCATTAGGTTCGAGTTCTGATAAACAATCTCTTAGTGTCATTCCTTCTGAGAGATACCATGACAATGGTACTTTATTATTGTTCGGGAAGGTAATCTCTGTCGTTTCAACAAACTGCAGCAATAATTTATTGTACTGAACCAATCTGAACTTCTCAATATCCGAGTCCGGAGCCAACTTAACCTTTAATCCCGGGTAACGATGTTCGTATACTTTTTCAAGAAAAATCGCAGGAAAGCCTTTTAAAAATGCCTCTCCCCCAATCAACTTAATGATCTCCTTACTCCGGTGCAGAAAACGTTCCTTTAAAGCCTTACGTTGGTGCTCAACATTAGCCGCAGATTTAATTGCAGCATTTTTCTTTTTCTTCCTATCCATTTTTTATCGGGTACTGAGAACAATTATCAAAATCACCGGCAAGGTTTCTTTTATAAAATTTCTTGAATGAAATTAAAACACCTTCCCTTCAGACGTTCAGATTTCAATTGCACAATATAATCTAATCCTGACTAAAAACATAAGGCCCTGGTTAATTAAAACTACAAAAAGAAATGAATTAAGCTGTAAATCAATCCTTTGATTAACTTAAAAGAATAATAAACATCCAAAAACTCTTTTAGATGTCATAAATATATAATTAAACCAGGTTTGTATGATACAAAAAAAGAAGAAATACGAATTATATTGACAAACGATCAAAGCACCTTAAGACAAGGAAATTAAATACTCGGCTATCTATTTTTAATAAAAGTGTTAAATTTCTTTTTTAATCCCCAGGACCAACTTTCTTTAATTGTTGGTTGAACGGGAAGTACCTTAAACCTATGTTGTTCCCCAGCATCCGAGAGAAAAATGGTTTCTCCAGCTAAGGTTGAAAAACTAACATTTGTTTTTCCATCATTCTGGTATACTGCATAAGCGAGGTTTTTCCGCTTATCAGAAGATACGTAACTCACTTTAAGATCAGTTTGTAAGCGACAGGTATCTCCTTTTGTACTATAAACTTTAATAAATTTTGTTTCTCCTTTTGTTTTAGTTGCTGACACCAAAAAGCCACCTTCTGTACGAAGTTGATCAAATGAAACATCCCTCCACACTTCTGGCAAGGCTGGAAAAACCCTGATTTTATTTCCCCAGCTTTGAATGAGTAACTCCTGAATAGAGGTTGCCGCAGATAATGGCGTTTCTATAACAGGACCTGATTCCTGATACAAAGTATTTGGTTGTATGAACTGGTCAAAAAGTTGATTGAGTAAATGATAAGCCTGATCTCCCTTACCCATCAGCGCATTCATAGAAGCAGCACCTGTAAAAGTATAACCTTGCAAAGCACCTTTCAGCGAAAGCCAATGGTTCAAAGACTGCTCAATTAATGCCTTGTTGTCCTCCTTTAATGGAGTAATCAAATGATAAGGGTAAATCATCATTAAATGAGAATAATGCCGATGAGAACTCGTTAAACTCAAGTCTTTCCCAATCATAAATCCAGTTTCATTCTTCGGATAAGGAACCAGATTTCCTAATACATCTTTCCATTTGTCAAGGTCAGGATCCTGAAAACCGTCTTTTTCATTTAGATGGATCAGAGTACCTAAACCCCAATACAGACTGGAAAGCGCATAATTGGCATCTTCCGCATATTTGTACTCGGGTGAAAAAGAAGATGGTAAATGCCAGAGCCCATCCTCAGCTTTTGTTAAATGATATAAAAGATGGTTTACTGATCTTTTTAATAGCGGATAAATGTGTTCTTGTAATTCCTTCCGATCTTTTGAATAGGCATAATACTGGTAATAATAAAACATCGCCCAGGTTAAATTCCCCAATTCGAACTGTCCGTTCTCTTTTTGGTCCATGGCTAAAGGGGCTACCAAATCATATCCCGAAATCCGGCCAATAGCGGCAGCATCTTTCCTCCATTCCTGAGGCACATTATTAATCAGATTTTGAAGGTTCTTATTTAGGGTATTGAACAGGGATTTACCTAAGTCCAGATGATTGGCAGTGAAAATTGGCGAATAAGTAAGCTGGGTATTGAGGTTCCACCAGACACCAGGCCATGGCGTTTTTGAATTAAACCATGGCCCCATTAAGTCGATCATAGGAAGGTTTTCCCTGGTGGCTGAAGCCATTTTATAGAGCTGAATCCAATAAAAACTTTCCATACGCTGATCTGGAATGGAAATAAAACTTTTTTGATAAAACTCATGCCACCATTTTTGATGTGCAGCCAATAAAACTGGATATTTTATTCTTGTAAAACCTTGAATCGCTTGCATCGCAGCATTTACTTCATCCTCTTTTCCATTTCCATCGTATCCTACGGAGATGAGCATGGTACTTTCATTGGCAACTTTCTTTTCCCTCCATAAAGTGGCATAACCTCCTCTATTATTGAGTAAAGCTTGTTTACAAATATTGAACCCGCCGTTTTTTGAAAGTTGGCTGGCTGGATTTTCAGGATACACTGCAGGATTTCCGGCATTCTGCTGGTTCATCCGAGGACTTTGACTCTTTTCGGCCACAAAATGCCAATTCACATCCTTTTCTGACTGACTTCCTATTGCGGAGATATAAATCACGTTATGCTCTGCAGGAACGAATGATTTGAATTTAAGACTCCCTTTTGTGGTGTAAATCGTTCCTTCTGCAATCGCATTGTAAATGTCCAGACTCATTTTGGCACCAGTAATCTCTCCGACGGTTTTAAGTGTCATCCGGCCGATGGGTAATCTCGGTCTCGAAATCAATGGCTCAGAAAGCCCTGTACCCTGATGTGATCGCTGGTCTGTTACATCAGTCCGGCCGATATCAAAGCGAATCGTATGCCCGTCTTCCTTATATATATTTGTGCCCATCAGGCCATTCCCCAAAATAATCCCACTATAATAGCTAGTTCCGATGGTATCCCAACGCAAAGTCTGCCTAGCCATGAATACAGGCCAGTTAATAGATGTAGGATTTGGTTGTGCAGAGAGGCTCGTTGCAACGAATAAAAAGAAGAAAAAAGAAAAACAGGATTTCATGTATGTAAAATTTTGTAGCGCCCAGCTACCTAAACCTACTCAGATTTTATCTAAGTATTCCTACTTTGCCAAAATCACTGAATATTATAACGATATCCTTAAATTTTAATCTTCTAATCCTGGAGCGCCAAATACAGGCAAAGAATTATGATAAGCCATTATAATTTTTGTGATTTTCATAATAAAGGAAAGCTGATTACTTTTGTTTCATTACGAAAAACAGAAAAGATGAATATAAATTTAACTGCCCTTATCAAGAGTACTGAAGGAAATGCTGAGGCGATGAAAGCCCTGTTATTGGAATTGCTGACTGAATCCAGAAAAGAGAAAGCCTGTATCCAATACGATCTTCATCAGGATCAGGAAAACAGAAACATTTTTATATTTCATGAGATCTGGGAAAGTCAGGAAGGATTAGACCTCCATAATGCACAGGCCCATATTGCCAGATTTGTAGCAGATTCTGCTGCCATCATTGACGGTCCGGCAAGCTTACATAAAACAGAAAAAGTGGCCTAATCATCAAGTGTACTGCAAATCATTTTACTCCCCAATTCGTTCAGACCAGGACCGGCAGGCTTAAGACAAATGTTCTTTTGCTCTGAAGCCTTAGTCCTTAGGATATGCCTATCTACTGAGGTTATAATTATGAGGGCATTGCCAGATAGACTATTGGAGGTTGATAGGGCCTAATATAGCTTATAGCCCAATCAGCCTCTTTAATAAACCCATTAGGTGATTGAATTTTCCTTAAAAAAATATAGCCTCTTTTACTGATCACTATAAAGTTTTTTATTATCTTCATACAGTTCATCTCGAACGATAGTTAACTGAAAACTAAACCATTAACGACGCTCATATGGCAATAGCTGTAAACGGCCCACATGGCCACTTCAAAGGAAAAGTAGGCAATCTGGTGTATTATATGCTCAATGGGCAACCAGTAGTCCGCTTAATTGGCCATAAAGGCAAGCCCAGTTTACTTCAACTGGCCAATTACCAAAAAATGTCTGTCACCATGAAATTGCTGAGCAATATGACCGGCTTTATCAAATTGGGATTCGGCTTACAGGCCAAAGGGACAGTGCATAATGCACACAACCTGGCCACCTCTTACCTGAAAAAACACGCTTTAAAGGGTGAATATCCCAATATCAGTGTAGATTATACGAAAGTTAAACTGAGCGAAGGCAGCATGCCTGCAACTCGGGATTTAAAAATTGTTAAAGTAGCAGGCGGCTTGGAAATCAGCTGGGATCCAACGCATAGCTATGAATTACAACACAACGATAGCGTGATGGTGATGCTCTGTTTTCCGGAAACCGGAAGAGACCGCGAGTACCTGAATATTGCCAGAAGATCTGAAGGAAAATGTTTCCTTCCATTGTTAGAAGAACAGCTCAGTCAACAGATAGAGCCTTATATAGCTTTCATCTCTGCAGATGGAGAAAGTGTATCTAATAGTGTTTATCTGGGTAATTTAAACGGGGAAGTTAAAACTGAGAAAGAAAAAACTGACGAAAAAAAATACCAGCAGGTAAAAGAGCGCTTTGATCAGGTGGCAACCAGTTATAGAAGTCAGATTAAGGACGAATATGGGATGAAACCACGCACAAAAGCCTTTAGAGTGCTGGAAAAAGAATATTTGGCGCTCAAAGAGAAGCTGGAACACCTGCCCGGGAAGCCAGGCTAAACTGGCTACTATTATTGTGTACATAATATCGTAGCTGATTTCGGCACAAAAAATTATAAAAAAATGCAAACAGATTAAAATGGTCAGCTATAATTTAGCTAAGGGAATTCCTATGCCATTCCCCTTTAGTTTTCCAGCTATTTAATTTCGAGCTTTCTTTACACTTAGGGAGATCTTATATGGTCAAATCTTTTAAGCAGTACAAAAATCAAGTTAAACCACAAGACAGATCTGCCTGAAAATCAGCACAACACAACAATATTTAAATTATTACAATAAATTTCAAACATTTATAGCCTTAAGTGGTTGTTCAAGAAACAAAAGTATTTCCTTCATTCTGCTACCTCTTTATGAAAAAACTACTCCGTACGCTTGCAATTGCTATTCCTGGCGATTTTAAAGGATTTTTTTTCTTGAAGGATACTCTATGTACTTCAATTCTCCTTTAAATCACATCTATGAATACAACCTTTACAAAAGTTAAAGTTTCTCTTGGGTTGCTGTTTGCTGGCTGTTCGCTCATCACGATACAGGCACAGGCACAACTGATCAAATATGAGAGCAAGGACTCGCTAAATGGCAAGCCCAGGATCAGTTCAGCCCTTATTGGCAGGTTAAAACTTAATGGCATTTACGACATCAGTGGAAATCTCCATGGCAACAGTTCTTTTCTTATCCATGAAAACGATGTTTTCGGAAAGAATAAGCCTGCATTCTGGGTAGATATGCGCCAAAGTCAGCTGCGTTTCACCACCACCACTCAATTGAAAAACGGAAAAGAAATCCGGTCAATGCTGGAAGGCGATTTTGAGGGCGGGCCCAACCGTACATCTTTATTCAGGTTACGACATGCCTGGATCAAATACAATAATTTTACTTTAGGACAGAACTGGTCGACTTTCGGTGACCCTGATTTGTGGCCAGCGAGTTTACTGGATTGGGACGGCCCTACCGGAATGGTATTGAGCAGAAGAATCCAACTGAACTATAGGAATAAATTCAACCCTAAGGGCTATGCAGGGTATGAACTTGCGGTGGAACAAATGGAGCCACGCCGGTTATTTGATTATACCGCCAATGAAACACTTGGAGTGGATTACGCGCCTAGAAGAATGCCTGATTTTATTGGTGCCTTGAGGTATGATTACGACAATGGTGGTTTTATGAAAGTTGCCGGAATTTATAGAAATATCGGTTATGATTCAAAAAACGTAGCTGCTGGTGCCGAAGATTTTAAATTTAAATCGGCTAATGGCTGGGGGCTGACCGGTATGGCCAGTATCTTTTTCAACAAAAAATCGGGTCTGGTGAATAACCTTCAGGCACAATTCAATGTGGGTAAAGGCATTACAGATTATTTCCTGGCTGTTGGTGGCTCTGGATTAGACGGATTTGCCAATGAGAACAAATTAGGAGAATTGGACCTATTGAATGTTCATTCTGGTTTCATCTCCTACCAACGTTTCTGGAGCCCAAAATTTCATACCATGGTAATTGCTTCCTACAACCATTTTTCAGGTGCAGAAGCAACTGCAAGTCCCTGGAATGAGATGACCAATTACCACTTCACGCTCAACCTTTCTTACAATCTTCTGGACAACCTAATGGTAGGTTTTGAGCCTCAGATCGGTTATAAAGAACTTCATTTAGACGAGGGCATCAAGAAAGGAAAAGATGCAGTACGCATCAATTTTGGCATGTTATATAATTTTTAAAAGCACAAATATTCAATAAAGTATAAATCTACAATTATGAAAAAACTACTGTCCCTTTTAGTAATGGTCCTGTTGCTACAGGTAGCTTATGGCCAAAAACCAAGAATCATCATATTGGCTACCGGAGGAACCATTGCCGGAGAGGGCGCTTCTGCTGACCGTGCCGGATATACGGCTGGTAAAATTCCTGTTTCTGCACTTATTGGTTCAATTCCAACCGTGAGTCAGATCGCTGAAGTTAGTGGCGAACAAATTTCTTCCGTAGGCAGTCAGGATATGAGTCTGGAAATATGGAAAAAATTAGCGCTTAGAATCAATGAGATTTTTAGCAAAAAAGAAGCGGATGGTATTGTGATTACCCATGGTACAGATACTCAAGAAGAAACGGCATATTTCCTGGATTTAGTGATTTCTTCGGAGAATCCGATCGTACTAACTGGTGCCATGCGGGCTTCTACAGCGATTAGTGCTGATGGGCCAAAAAATCTTTATGATGCCATTACCGTTGCTGCCAGTCCTAAAAGCAGAAATCGTGGAGTTCTCGTTTCCTTCAATGAATCTATCTTCAGTTCCAGAGATGTGACCAAACTGAGTACCACAAAGGTAAATGCTTTTGGCTCACCAAATAGTGGTCCTGTTGGACAAGTATTCGACGGAAAAGTAGAATTTTATAAGTCATCAGACCGTAGAACACCTCATATCGCCCCTTTCAGCATCGATAAAAACACGGTTTTTCCAAAGGTTGAAATCGCTTATATGTATACAGACGCCTCTCCTATGTACTTAGACCTTATGATTAAGGACAAAGTAGCAGGTATCGTGATTGCGGGTGTTGGAAATGGAAACTTTTCTAAATCATTTACTGCAGCGGTCAAAAAAGCAGTTGCTGAAGGCATCGCCGTTTGTCGCGGGAGCAGATGTGTTTCCGGTCGAGTGGTAGAAGATGGTGAAGTAAATGACGAAGAATTAGGCACCATTGTTTCAGACGATCTAAATCCTCAAAAGGCAAGAATTCTGCTAATGTTGGGCTTAACAAAAACCCATAAAACCGCAGAACTACAAAAATACTTTTTAAAGTACTAATTACGATTTAACATAAAAAAACATACTATTTAACTTTATACTATTATGGCAACTTTTCGAATTGAACACGACTTTTTAGGTGAAAAAGAAATCAGTAATGACCACTATTATGGCGTTCAAACGATGCGCGCAAAAGAAAATTTCGATATTACCGGAATTCCAATTGGTAGTGAACCGCTTTTGATACAAGCATTTGGTCACGTAAAAAAAGCCGCAGCATTGGCGAACAGAGATCTGGGAATTCTAGATGCTAAAAAAGCAGAGGCCATAGTTTATGCCTGCGACAGGCTAATTGCAGGTGAATTTACGGATCAGTTTATCAGCGATTTAATTCAGGGTGGTGCAGGAACTTCTACCAATATGAATGCAAATGAAGTAATTGCCAACCTTGGTCTGGAATATATGGGCTTTAAAAAAGGTGATTATACTCATTTACATCCGAATAACCATGTAAACCTTTCTCAGAGCACGAATGATGCTTACCCAACCGCATTCAGAATCGCGGTTTATCTTAAGATCAAATCTTTCGCACTGGCGCTGGAGGAATTACAGGAAGCTTTCTTTATCAAAGGAAAAGAATTTAAAGATATCCTGAAAATGGGCCGTACACAGCTTCAGGATGCAGTACCGATGACCTTAGGCCAGGAATTTAATGCATTTGCCACTACTTTGGGTGAAGATGTATTGCGTCTAAAAGAATCTTCCCTATTGATTACCGAAGTAAATATGGGCGCAACTGCAATCGGCACGGGTGTAAATGCCCCAGAAGGATATTCTGCTTTATGTGTGAAATACCTGGCGGAAATCAGCAAAGTTCCCGTAGTGCTTGCCGCAGATTTAATTGAAGCTACCTATGATACAGGTGCATTGGTTCAATTGAGTGGTACCTTAAAGCGTAATGCGATTAAACTAAGTAAAATCTGTAATGACTTAAGGTTGTTGAGTAGCGGACCAAGATGTGGTTTAAATGAGATCAATCTTCCACCAATGCAACCAGGATCTTCGATCATGCCAGGAAAGGTAAATCCGGTGATTCCTGAGTTGATGAACCAAACTTGTTTCTATGTAATTGGTGCAGATTTAACCGTAACCATGGCAGCTGAAGCAGGTCAGTTACAACTCAATGTGATGGAGCCAGTTATTGGAATGGCGCTATTCACTTCATTGCAATACCTGACAAAAGCTTGTCTGACTCTAAAAAATAAATGTGTGTTAGGCATTACTGCGAATGAAGAACACTGTAAAAATATGGTAATGCAGAGTATTGGTATCGTCACTCAATTGAATCCAATATTAGGTTATGAAGAATCTGCTTCTATCGCTAAAGAGGCTTTGAAAACAGGCAAATCTATTTACGAGATTGTGGTAACCGAAAGAAAACTGATTACCCAGGCAAAATGGGATGAGGTATATTCTATTGAAAACCTAATCAATCCTAAATTCATCTCACAATGATATTCGTCCAGCTCGGCATATTACTAGCCATGATCCTGATAGGATCACAAATGAAAGGTATTGGGCTCGGGGTGATGGGAATGGTAGGCTTAATGATTTTTGTGTTGGTGTTTAAAATGACACCCGCAGAGCCTCCCGTTGCGGTATTGTTGATTATTCTCGCTATTGTAACCACGGCTGCCACTTTACAGGCGGCCGGTGGTTTAGATTATCTGGTCAGTATTGCCGAACAGATCATTAGGAAAAACCCTAGTCAGATTACATTTATAGCTCCCTTTACTACTTATTTCCTTTGTCTGTTTGCGGGAACTGCACATATCGTTTACTCTCTTTTACCGATCATTTCGGAAGTAGCAGCAAAGCAAAGAATCAGACCTGAAAGGCCTTTATCGGTTTCTGTAATTGCCTCTCACCTGGCCATTACCGGAAGTCCAATGAGTGCAGCTACGGCTTCGCTTGTGGCAATTCTTGCTTATTCTTCGGCATCGATAGACATTATGAAAATCTGTATTCCTGCCTCGATTGTAGGGATATTCGTCAGCATTCTGGTGGTACGTAAAAAGGGTGTGGAACTGGATAAGGACCCGATCTTTATCGAAAAAATGAAAGACCCGGAATTTGCACGCTCTATGGATCCGACGGATACCAGTGGTGGGGAAAATCATTACAAAGCTACTCCTGGTGCTAAAATTGCCGTTGGAATTTTTGGGTTAGCCATTCTGCTGATCATTCTCTTTGGAGCTTTCCCTAGCATGGTACCACATGTGGGTGGTGGAAAAAGTTTCAGCGTGAATGCGGATGGAACAATTAGTCTGACCAGTTTGATCATAATGATTACTTTAACGGCTTCTGCACTGATCATGCTGATTACTAAAACTTCGGCAACAAAGGTGGCCAAAATGAGTTTATTTACCTCCATGGCAACTGCAGTTGTTTCTGTATTGGGTGTAGTATGGATGAGTGCAACTTTTATGGCGGCAAACGAAGCGATCATTGAGCATACTTTTAAAGATATTGTTTCTGTTTATCCCTGGACTTTTGCTTTCGCATTGTTCATTATGGGCGCATTGACATTTAGTCAGGCGGCGACGACCAGAACGATTATGCCAATGGGTGTTGCCTTAGGAATTGTGAACCCGCATTTAATTGCAATGTTCCCTGCCGTTAGTGGTGATTTCCTACTTCCAGGTTACCCTACCCTGGTTGCAGCGATAGATTTTGACCGAACGGGGAGTACGAAGATTGGGAAGTATGTGCTGAACCACAGTTTCATGGTTCCAGGTCTTGTGGCCTTATCCGTAGCGATTATTGTCGGTTTTGCTCTGACTGGAATCTTTTTCTAGAAGTAAAATTCACCTGATTATTTTAAATACAAAAATGCCCCCGACAAACCGGGGGCATTTCTTTTTACTATATGTGAGTACCTGCTGCTTCAATTGCTTCGCGCATTGCTTTTGCAGCTGCTGCCGGATCTTCTGCAGCATAGATTGCAGCTCCTGCAACTACTACGGTTGCTCCTGCTTTCACTACTGCTGCAACATTATCCAGGTTAACTCCACCAGCTACAGAAACCGGCACCCCTACTCTTGCTGTTTCGTCGATCAATACCTGGATAGAATATCCTGGCGTCCATTGCTCATCTAAACCAGCGTGTAATTCAACGAAATCCACACCTAATTTGGTCACTTCCTGCGCACGTCTCACACGATCAGGGTAACCAATAGTATCTACGACTACACCTTTACCATGCGCTTTTGCGGCTTTAACAGCACCAATAATTGTGGCGTCACCAACAGCTCCCATTACAGTTACTAAATCGGCACCAGCCTTAAAGGCGATGTCTGCTTCTAATTCACCAGCATCTGCTGTTTTCATATCTGCAAAAACCAGTTTATCCGGATGTGCAGTTTTCATTGCAGTGATCACTGCTGCACCCATGTTTTTAATCAATGGAGTACCCAATTCAATAATATCTACATAAGGGGCAACTTTTGCTGCCAATGCCAATGCTTCTTCTGTTGTTAATAAATCGATTGCTACTTGTAATTTTGCCATAATGATTTTATATAATAAATGATTTAACTCTTAATTGTCTCTATTTTCTTAATTGTCTTTAATTCTCTATTGAGGAGCCCTTAACTCTGTTTTTAGCTTAGGTTTTTGTTCCTATTTATTCAAGGTTTGCATGTCGTTTCCAGAGTTCGGCATTTGGTGTGTCTTCCATCTTCCATAAGGACTGGAATATGGCATCCGTTAACAACAGGAGAAATTGTTCAAAAAGGCTTCCTGCATATTGTCTGGATCGACTGCCTTCATGGTCTTCTTTTTCTGCAGCAGGAATCAGGATCAACTGATCTGCGATACTGGATAGCGACGATTGTGTTTGCGTAGAAAGTGCCACTACAGTTGCGCCTACTGACCTGGCTTTTTCGGCAGCTCTTACAATCGAGCTGGTGGTACCGGAGCCGGAAGCTGCAAGGAGTAAATCACCTTCCTGAATAGCAGGTGTTGTAGTTTCTCCTACAAAATGGGCATTTAGTCCAAGGTGCATGAAGCGCATCGCGGCAGAGCGCATGGCAAAACCGGAACGACCTGCAGCAATCAAAAAAACACGATTGGCAGCTTTAATGGTCATTACCAAAGTAGCGACTTCCTTAAAATCCATTTGTTTTAACAACCAGGTATTTTCCATGATTATCATTTCAAGGTTGCTCCGAACCTCTTTTTCCAATTGTTTATCTGCGATTATTGTGGCCTCCATTGTAATTGTTTTTAATCCGGGTCAAAGGTAGGCTGGCATTTCTGGCTCCCTGTTACACTATCAGCCATTTATATGGGACAATCAGGAAACTGATTGCTTTAAAAGTCATACTTAAGCCACAAAAAATAAGGTATTTCCGAATAGTCCACCATAATTTCCAAATTCTCCCATACGCTTAACAGAGAGTCCTTATCTTTAGATCATGAGGAATGATGCATTACCGGCGGGTCTGGAAAAGTCACTGATTTATATTCGTAATCTGGGCAATTGTCCGCCTAGTTATCTAAATGATCCAGGGAGAAAAGACTTTTTTGAAATTGTGTGGTTAAAGAATGAAGATGCTTTACACGCCTTAAAGGATACTGACCTGGATGCGAAAGGGGATTGGATCTACCTGATTCCTCCCTATCGTGTGCATCAACTGAATAAAGCCGGTAAGAATGGGGAGTTGATTTCTTTTAAGCGGGATATGTTGGAAGAGGAAGACAAAGAGTTTCTTTTGGATCTCTTTAAAATCTTCAATGTGCAAGGTGAATTCTCTTGTCTAAGGCTAACAGAAGCCGCTGCTACAGAGCTATCCGGTATTTTTAATTTACTAGAAAAGGAATATGCAAACCATAGTATGACCATGGTGAAGGCATTGCTTAAAGTATTTCTATTGAAATTGATCCAGGTAAAAGAGCACGAATTTACAACGCAGGATATCCATCAAAAACGTGTTTATGAGTTTTTGATGTTATTGGAAAGTAATTACCAGCAAGTGCGAAATACTGATTTTTATGCTGGTAAGCTGGGCATTAGTTCTAAGCGATTGAATCAGATTCTGAAAGAAAAACTGGACAAAACAGGGATGCAACTGATCCATGACCGCATTATTCTGGAGGCAAAACGGAGCATCATTCATAGCGAGATTACCATCAAAGAAATCGCTTATGAACTGGGATTTTCTGATCGCCCCTATTTTAGCCGCTTTTTTAAGAAGCAGACTGGACAGACACCGGAAGAATTCCAAAAACAGGCAAAAGAGCACATTAAAGTTAAATTCAATACTTTAGTTTAACCTCTTATTTGAAGCACATGCAGCCTATTCTTACTGATCATTTCCTGCAAACCGCACTACTCCTCTTACTGGTTGTGGTGGTCATTTGCGTAAAAAAAAGAAAACTTACTTTCTCAGCAGCGGTAACTGCAGCGATATTGGGTTTTCTGGTTGCCGCAGTTTCCGGATTAAAAGGCATATCCATGTTGGCAGCATTTTTTGGCTTAAGCCTAATTGCTACTTCGCATAAAAAGTCTTTAAAACAGCTGATCCATCCAGATTCGGGAGAAAAGACGGGTCGCGATGCATGGCAGGTACTTGCGAATGGAGGTGTAGCTGGATTTATGGCCCTATTGTGCTTTCTGGATACTGAAAACTCCCCCTTGTACCTGTTAATGATGGCTGCCAGTTTGGCTTCTGCCCTTGCCGATACTTTATCTTCAGAATTAGGAATGGTTTACGGCAAGCGTTTTTATAACATCGTTACTTTCCAAAAGGATGCGAATGGTTTAGATGGCGTGGTTAGTATTGAGGGAACCATTATTGGTGCGATTGGTGCGGGGATCATCGCTTTAATTTATGCCGGATTCGGGCAAATGGCGCTGGTTGTTCTTTTAGCAGGTGTTCTGGGTAACCTTACCGACTCTCTGCTGGGTGGATTATTGGAAAGAAAACACCTGATTGGGAACAATATGGTCAATTTTTTAAATACCGGATTTGCGGCGCTAATAGGTTTGGCCTTTTATTTCATGTTTAACATTTAATAAGGATCATTTTTCATAAGTCCATAGCCCTATCCACCATTCTCAAAAATCTATCTCCTAAATCACCTCATTTTCCAGGTAACCAAACTTACCGGCAGCAACATCAGCAAAAGCCTGATCAATTTCTTCCTGGGTATTCATTACAAACGGCCCTTTATGTACGGCAGGCTCATTTAGTGGTTTTCCATTCAGGATCAAAAATTTAGAAGCTTGCTCTGCAAAGATTTCTACCACTTCTCCTTCATTTTCAAACAAGACAAACTGTTCTTTACCGGCTTCCGCATCATTTAATTTAATCTGGCCTTCGAGCACAAGAATCCCCATATTATATTCAGCCGGACAATCTATTTTCATTCCTCCCCCTTTTTCCAAAGACACATCTAATAGATTCATCGGACTATAGGTTCTTACCGGACTTTCCACATCCTGATAACTTCCAGCGATTACCCTTACCTCTCCTTCTTCCAGTGTTACCTTTTTAATCTCCTCTTTGAGTAGGGTCTGATAACTCGGATCCACATATTTGTAGGCTTTTGGCAAAATGGTCCAAACCTGAATCATTTGCAAGTTTCCTCCTTTACGGGAAAACTCTTCTTCGAAATACTCCTTATGCAGAATTCCTTTTCCGGAAGTCATCCATTGTACATCACCCGGACCTACAATCCCAGTATGACCCGCACTATCTGCATGGGCAACAGCCCCCTGATAAACCAGGGTAACTGGTTCTATTCCACGATGCGGGTGTACATTTACCCCACGCTTTTTATCACTGGGCTCATAATACGTTTCGGGCTGGTAATCGATCATGTAAAAGGGACTCATTTTATCCCCCAGGTTATTTCCATTTGGAAAAATATTGATCACTTTAAATCCATCTCCAACTGCGTGTTTATAAGTGCTGTTATAGACACCTGCAATGTTCTTTTTCATAAAAATTGTATTTAACCTTTCAATTTGTTTGTCCACCACTGCAATTCCTTTAACATTCCATTCGCCATGCGAACATGTCCTTCATCTCCTATGAACTGTTCTTCTTCGTTTATATATTTCGTGAAATATGAAATGTGAACGGCTTCTAGCAATGGAACCATTTTCATAGAGGTGACCACTTGCTTGAGCATCTGAACTGCCCTTGTTCCACCGGCCATTCCCCCATAACTGACAAAGCCGACAGGTTTAAAAGTCCATTCCTGATAAAGAAAATCGAGCGCATTTTTTAGGGTGGCAGGGAATCCGAAGTTATATTCGGGAGTTACGAAAACAAAGGCATCAGCAGCTTCGATTTTCCTACTCCATGCTTTGGTATGTTCGTGTTGATATTTCCGAAGTCTGGGAGGTTCTGGTTCATCCATGAAGGGCAGGTTCAGCTCTTTAAGATCAATCAATTCTACTTCAAATTCTGATTGTTCATGGAGCATGTCCATAAACCACTTTGCAATGGCGGGTCCTTTTCTTCCTGGCCTGGTGCTGGCCACAATTACTTTAAGCTGATACATATTTTTTCATTTAAGGGCTAATTATTGGCTATCTGGATTACAACAAATTTATCAGGTAAATAGTTAGGAAAAATTACCATAAGTCAAGAAAAGCTATTGGTCCATTTTCATCGCTAAGGTTATAGCCTGCGGTTTTTCTATATTTAGAGAAATTTTAGCAACTATGAATAACTGGTTTAAGCGAAATGGCCAACACCTGATGGTCATTATACTTTTCTTTGGAATCACTTTTTTATATTTTAATCCCGTATTCTTTGGAAAGACACTTGGACAAAATGATGTGACGAGAGCACAATCTACTACTACTGAAATCAATCATTACAGGGATAAAGGCGAGACGATTTTATGGACCAATCAAATCCATGGAGGAATGCCTGCATTTCAAATCTGGGCCCCCTACCCCAACAACATTACGACCTGGGCAGTAAAGGCCATTAATCATTCTTTCCCTCAGCCAGTAGGAACTGTGCTGGTGTTGCTGCTGGGCAGTTACTTCCTATTTTGTGTTTTAAAGCTGAATCCCTGGTTATCCGCTGCAGGGGCTATTGCTTTTACTTTTTCCTCCTACAACATCATATTATTTGGCGCAGGGCATGCCAATCAGGTCGCAGCGATCTCTTTCTTTGCCCCTGTTATTGCAGGAGTAATCCTGGTTTTCAGAGGCAAGCACCTTTATGGAGCAGCCGTATTGGCTTTATTTTTAGCCCTGGAAATTAGAGCCAATCATATCCAGATGACTTATTACCTATTTTTAGCGATTCTGTTACTGGTAGGAATAGAAGCCTATTATGCGATAAAATCCAAACAAACAGGAGTCTTTTTAAAATCTGCTGCCTTTGCCCTGTTGGCAGGTTTGCTCGCTGTTGCAGTCAATACTTCTTCCTTATGGAGTACTTACGAATACAGTGCAGAAACAATTAGGGGGCATGCCAACCTGACGCAGAAAGTGGAAAAAACCAGCACGGGATTATCCAGGGAATATGCTTACCAATGGAGTCAGGGGGTGGAAGAGTGTATTACTTTCCTGATTCCGAATGCCTTTGGCGGGAGTTCCAGAGGAAATGCGGTTTCCCATCCCAATGTGGTCAAAACACTGACGGAAATCGGCGCCGATGCGGGTCAGGCAGATTATCTTTCTAAATCCCTTATGCCTTTTTACTGGGGAGAAAAGCCCTTCACCGAAGGCTCGTTTTATTTTGGAGCGGTGATTTGTTTCCTTTTTGTATTGGGATTATTTATTGTTAAAAACCGCATCAAATGGTGGTTATTGTCGGTAGTCATCCTCACCATGTTCTTATCCTTTGGAAAGAACTTACCATTGATATCTGATTTGTTCTTTTACTATGCCCCTTTCTATAATAAATTCCGGGCAGTCGAGTCAATTCTTGCGGTAGCCGGATTGTGTTTTCCAATATTGGCGGTGCTGGCGGTTAACGAATTATTATTGAATCCGAATAAGCCAGAACTTTTTAAAAAGGTTAAAACTGCCTTTTACATTACTTTTGGACTTTCCTTACTGATTGCGGTTATTCCTACGCTGTTTCTTTCTTTTAAAAGCAGTGACCACGAAGCTGTTGTAGCCCAGTTTGCAGAGGCACTTAAATTAGATCAATCTACTGCAAACACCATTGGAAATGCTTTTGTAGCGGATAGAAAATCTGCTGCTCAGGCAGATGCCATTCGCTCTTGTTTGTTTATTCTGGTGGCATTTGGAGGAATCTGGGCCTACCTAAAAAACAAAATCAATTTTCAGGTACTGTCCATTGCATTCTTATTTTTAGTATTGCTGGACATGTGGGGCGTAGATAAAAGGTATTTAAACGAGGGCACTTTTATGGCTAAAAAGGATGTTGAAAAACCTCAGATGCGGGAAGTGGACCATTTGATTGACCAGGATAAAGACCCGAACTTCAAAGTAATTGATTTGACGCAAAGCATCATGAATGATGCCACTACTCCATACTTCCACAAGTCTATTGGTGGTTATTCGGCCGTCCGCCTGAAGCGATTTGATGAGGTGATTGAAACGCATTTCAAGAAGAACATCAACCTGAATATTCTGGGTATGATGAACACCAAATACCTGATCGGCAGGGATCCAAAATCCCCAAAGCTGCAGGCACAATTGAATCCGAATGCATGTGGCCATGTCTGGTTTGTCAACAAGATCCAGTATGTCGCCAATGCAGATCAGGAAATGGAGCTGATCGGTATTTTTGACCCGAAAGAAAAGATAGTGATCGACCAGCAGTACAAACCTTTGGTTAAGGAGCAACAGTTAACTGCTATACCTCCTTCTGGAAAAATTAAACTGAGTAGCTATTACCCTGACCGGATGGTATACCAGAGCAATTCTCCGCAGTCCAATATTGCGGTATTTTCAGAAATCTATTACAATAAGGGTTGGAAGATGTTGATAGATGATGTGGAGCAACCCTATTTCCGTGCGAATTACCTGTTAAGGGCTGCACATATTCCGGCAGGAAATCATAAAATAGAATTTGTATTTCATCCGGCATCATATTATACCGGGGAGATCATTTCTTTAGTTGCTTCGATTGTATTGATTTCGGGTTTACTATTAGCCGCATATATTGGCGTTAGGAAAAAAAGAGCCCTATAGTACGCCCCAAAAAAAAGAGCCTTTAAATCCGCAGATTTAAAGGCTCATCAAAGAATTGGGTTTTATAAACTATGAGGGTAGTAATCATTCTCCACCGTACCATCTTCATATAATTTTAGCATGGCATAACCTGGAGGCGTTTCCAGATAATATCCCGGTCCTGCAGATTCGGCATCCCCTTTTCCCCACCAGAAACCGCTCATTGCGCCATTGCAACAATAAAGCACCCCGTTATAGCTGGTATGATCAGTTAAGTGATTATGGCCACTGAGACAAACCTTCACCTTATCACGGTGTTTGTAAAACAAATCCTTTAACTTTTTACAGTCGGAATGTCCGCCGCCTACCAGAACCTGGGTGGTACCAAGGATTGGATAATGCGACATCAATAAGGTTGGCGTTCCTGCCGGTAATTTGTCGAGCTCCTTTTCTAACCATTCGTATTGTTCAGGATCCAGGGAAATGTCTTTATTGTTCCCATCTAAAATAATGAAATGCCAGTTCTTCTTTGTAAATGAATAGTACCTATTGGGAATTTTCAGTCGTTTCACTACGTAATCCTTCCCATACATTTCATGGTCTTTAGAAGGTGCTTTCCACCAGGGATCATGATTGCCAATACAGCTATGTAGCTCATATTTATCCAGGGACTTCATACAGTCGTCCCAGATCCCCCATTGCTGGATCACCTGATCATGGACTACATTATCATAAGAGGCATCGTTGATAGAATCTCCTCCGTTGAGGAAGAAATCAGGTTTATGTCTGGCGATAATCTGGTTCAGGCATTTTTTAAATCTGGCAGGGGCATCATCACCTTCTCTGATGTGCACATCGGTAATATGCGCTACAGTTAAAGCCGGTTTTTTCGCATTCTTCGCCTGTTTATCAGGACTTGAAGCCAGTGCGGGTACAGCACCAGTTGCTACTGCGCCAAGTGCCAGTCCCGCCGCTTTCAGTAAAGATCTTCTTTTCAATTGCGTCATTTGTTTAGGGTTTCATGAGTATGATACGGCTGTGTGTTACCAGCCGAATATTTGTTTAAGGTTGCTATTCAATAAAATTTGCTGTTGTGGAATCGGGCGGTAATAGTACTTAGGTTCCTCGAATTTACGGGTAATTGATTCAGTGACAATATTTCCTCCATTTTTTCCATTTTTAAGGTATACGGTCGCTTCTGATCCGATTGGGCCCGCAACATAATATACCAGGGAGATTCCTAATGAGTTCTTTACTTTTTGCGCTTCTTCCGGAATAGTTTGACCTACATCAATCAAGATGATGTCATCTACACCATCACCTGTTAGGTCAAATTTCCCTAAACCAGGAAAATACATTCCTTCAGGACTTTTAGTCAGTAATTTTCCGGCTTTCCACCTCATCAGGTCATCAAATCTAAAGTCCTCAAAAGCAAACTCAACTCTACGTTCTCTTCTGATTTCCAGGATCAGTCCCTGGTTAGCGGTTACATTGTTAAACTGCTGTTGTAAAAGTGGATCAGGATTTCCATTTGCCTGGCTAAGGTTTAAATCAGGCATTCCTGCTCTTTTCCTCAGCAGGTTAACTGTAGCATCCAATTGAGCCTGACTCAATGTTCCTAATTCAGCTAGCGCTTCGGCATTGGTGAGCAATACTTCGGCATAACGGTATACGGGAAAATCAACACTGTTTAAGGTATTAAAATCCGTACTGTTCACATAACCTTTTAGCTGATGGTATCCGGTAAAATTTTTATTTAAACGCTGAATGTAAGGTGTAGTATTGGGTACGCTGATCCATCCTGGATAGGCAATGGTTTGTGCTAAGCGGGGATCACGATTCTCGAATTCTTTCACAAAACCAAATTGATCATGATTACTGATATCGGTATATCGGGTACCATCTTTCATCAGGTAAGACTGGAGCAGGTCTTTTGCAGGAGCCTGTTCATAATCGCCAAATACGGTTCCATTGACATTTTGCCCCCAGTTCTTCGTCTGGTCAAAAACATTCACAAGAATGACTTCCGGATTTGTAGTCAGGTCCTGACTCGCAAACAAACTGGCATAATCGATAGCTGGCTTATTGGTATTGTAAATAGAGAACTTACCTGAGGCCATCACCTCTGCACTTATTTTCGCGGCAGTTTCTAAAAATGGATTGGCTGAAGCCTGTAAATTCAGTTCATTATGGTATTTACGGAAGGTACCTTCATACAAGGCTGCTCTCATGTAAAATACTGCGGTAGCCCATTTTCCTGGTGTTCCTGAAGGCACCTTTTCCCTGACATTCTTATAGGCATAATCCAGATCGGCCATCACACTATCCATGACCAGGGCACGCGAATCACGTGCTTTATATAAATCCTGATCGCCTGGATTTAAAGTTCCGGAATACCAAGGCACATCAGAAAAGCGTTTCACCATTCCCAAATAAAAGCTCGCTCTGTAGTATCTGGCTAATCCAACATAATGTCGTTTAATTTCATCCGAAACCTTGGCTTTATTGTAGTTTTCTAAAAAATAATTGATGTTACGGAGTCTGGACCAGTTCCATCCACCTGTAATATTCTGGGCATTGGCATTACCAGCCATGATATTTTTCACTTCTACAGCAGCCGTGGTCGTTACATTGTCGCTACTCTGATCGCTCAGATAAGTTCCTCTATCAGGCATCGACAGCAAGCCATTCACATACAAGGCAAGGTCTTCTTCGGTATTAAAGAAAAGGTTTGGAGAAACTGAGGTCTGCGGAAAACGATCCAGTTCTCCCTTCTTACAAGCGCCTACTCCAATGGCCAGCAAAGCGAGTAGCAGATATATATTTTTCTTCATGTTATGTCTAAATGATGTTAAAACGAACGTTAAAAATCAAGGTTTAAGCCTAGCGCTACTCTTCTTTGGAAGGGGTATGCCCAGGCACTTCTATCTGTATTCACAGCCTCAGGATCAACATATTTCTTGATTTTAGAGAATTCATACAAATTTTCACCTGTTACATAGACCCTCAGTCGGTTGATCCCTACACGTTTGGTTAAAGTTTTTGGCAGGGTATAGCCAAATGTGATATTCTTAATCCTTAAGTAAGCACCGTTTAACAGGTATTTTGTTTGTGGAATATCCAGACCAGCGCCAGTGTTGGCATCGGCTAACCAGGCTTGTAGTACCGGGTATTGAGAATTGGTATTTGCATCTGCCAGTCCGGCCGCAATATAAGCAGCAGAGTGTTTGGCCCTTTGTTCAGGAGAATCGGAAACCCCTCTGTAGAAATCCAGGTTCCATGGGTATACGTTGGCATAAGGCTGCTGATATGGTCCCCAGAACAAGTAATGATGAGGATAGTAGTCTCTTTTTAATACTCCTTGCATGAATATAGACAAGTCGAAACCATTCCAATCCATATTGAAGTTTGCACCAAGGCTATAGCGATCGCTACTGTTTCCAATAATTTTAAGGTCTTTTGAGTCCTTGGCACTGAGGCCCCTCTCGATTTTATTGTCGCCATTCAGGTCCTTATACTTTGGCCATCCAGGTACAATGTCCAAAGCTCCCCATGGGATCAGGCTCTTTTGATCCAGGGCAGCAATTTCTTCTTTACTTTGGAAGAAACCATCATTTTCCAATCCCCAAATCTCACCGAGTGTTTGTCCTACGCGATAATTAGAAAGCAAGTCCTGGTCGTTCTTAAACTTCGTGATCTTGGAGCGGGAGTCGGAAAGGAATACTTTAGCACTAAAATTAAATGGTTTTGCTCCGATATCTACATGGTCGCGATAAGTAACAGATAGCTCCCAGCCTTTCGTTCTAAGATCGGCCACATTTTGTGCCGGAGGCGTGGTTCCGATTACTGCCGGAAGTTCTTGTCCGGCTACCAACATCCCTTTGGTATCACGTATATAATAATCGAAAGTCAGCAGGAATTTATTATCAATCAAACCAATATCGGTACCCAGATTGAGTGTCGATACCCGCTCCCAGGTATAAGTTGTTGGATCAATATATAATTTCGGCGCTTGTAAAATCACCTGACGTTGCATGCCATCGATCAGATAATTGGATCCTCCGGTAGGCAAAGTCTGGATATAGGCGAAATTATCTACATTTTGGTTGCCAAGATCCCCATAAGTACTGCGCAGTTTAAACATAGAAAGTACTGGTGCAAGCGGTTTCATGAATTCCTCCGAACTTGTGATCCAGGCGAAGGATGCAGAAGGGAAAAAGCCCCATCTACTGGAGACTGGGAAACGTGAGGATCCATCATAGCGGCCGGTTCCTTCCAAAATATAACGGTCTTTGTAGGTATAATTGATTCTACTGAAACCACTTTTGGTTGCATAGGCGCTATATCCTGTTCCAATTTTAGCTTCTCCGGTGGTTAGTCCAAGGTAAGGGAGTGAAGAAGAGATGAGAAAATCCCTTTGTGCATTTACAGTGGAGTAGTCGTAGGTCTCACTGTTGTAACCCACCATTGCGCTAAAGGCATGGTCTCCTATAGTCTTCTTATAGGTAGCGTATAGATTAAAGGCATTATTGGCCAGATAGTTATTGCTTTCTCTAATGAATCCGTTTCCACCTTCTTCTCTGATATCATCCGGGCCATATCCGATTTTATACTTTTTAGAGTCATTGTGGTATCTCCACAATTCTCTTTTAAATGAAGCATCTCCGTTTACAGTTAAGGCGCCATTCAGGAAAGTTGCTACAGCGCTGGTGACATTTTGAAAACCAAACATATTTTCGAGGTTACTCCCACCATCTACCAATCGGGCGGCGAGTCTGCCAGCACCGGTATTTGCCCAGCTTCCATCTGGATTTTTGGCCACATCAGTAGGTTGCAGATAGTACAGGTCTCTGATATCCGTATTTGGTAAGGTCCTTTTTGTCTGATAAATATTAAGGTTATTGTCTAGTTTCAACCAACTCAGTGGTGAAAATCCAACCCTTGAGCGCAAACCATATCTACTCCAATAATCATCAGTCAGTTTATTTAATCCGTTCTCCTTTGTATAGTCTGCAGACAAATAATAGGTGAGTGGTTTGTTATTGATATTCGCTCCACCAGAAAGGGATACGGCATGATTTTGAGACAGGGTGGAACGGTTAAAAAAGTAATCATACCAGTCATTGCTCCCCATATAGGCCCATTTTGTTTGATCTGCGGGATTGAGACGTGTGTCTGGAATGGATGGATCATCAGATCTTTCTCTCGCCCATTTATAATACTCGTCTGAGAAGTTCACATAATCCCATGGCGTATTATTGGTTGCGGTTTCCAAAACCCTGGAGAAAATATAAGGGTCTGTCACTGGTTTAGGCAATACAGTAGGCTTCCCCCATGCGCTGAAGGTATTATAAATGATCTGTTGTTTTCCGGCTTCTCCTTGTTTGGTCGTAATTAAGATCACTCCAAAAGCAGCTCTTGCGCCATAAATAGCGGAGGAAGCTGCATCACGTAGCACCGTAAAAGAAGAGATATCTGAAGGATTTAGTCTGAGCATATCATCATTACTGGTGGCTGGAATTCCATCGATAACCACCAATGGCGAACCACCATTTACGGAGGTATATCCCCGGATATTGATGTTGGGAACAGATCCTGGAGCGCCTCCGGAATAAGAGATATTTAACCCAGGGCTTAATCCCTGCAAACCTTGCATGACATTGGAAATCGGGCGTGACTCCAATTCTTTTCCTGAGATCTGATCGATGGCTCCTGCAACGTTAATCTTCTTTTTGGTACCGAATCCGACTACTACAACTTCATCCAGATCACCTAAATCAGGCTTCAGGCTGACATTCAATTGTGTTTTACCATTCAGGTTTCGTTCTTCGGTTTTATAACCGATATAGGAGAATACTAGAATGGCATTGGGATCTACATTAGTTAAAGTATACATCCCATTGGAATTGGTTCCAATGCGATTCTTGGTCCCCTTAACACTTACGTTTACTGAGGGAATTGGCCCTTTGGTATCTGCATCAGTCACCTCACCTTTTACCGTGATGTTCTGAGCAAAAACTTTTGCAGTAAATAACATGAGGCAAATCATGAATAGATTTTTTTTCATAATTACAATAAAGTTTAATGTGGTTTGTGGTTTTACGATTGTTGGTCCGATAGATTGGCTACCCATTCCTTATATACTTGTGTACACATGGGTAAAATTGCGTGTTGTTTTAATTTCACTGGTTCGTTTATTTGCTGGTTTATTTTGGTTTGGTTTATAATATTGTGTGTTGCGCGGCAAAGGTCCACTTCCAATATTAACAGGAAGTTACAAATAAATTAATTGAACGTACATTCAATTTAAAATAAATAATTTGCGAACTAGCTTTACTTTTTAGTACATTGGATCCATCATAAATTTCATATGGGTAGAAAAAGTCTCAAAGAAACCAGGCAGTTAGAAATTATTAAGATTTTTTATAAAGTTGCGAAGAAAGAGGGCTATGAAAACACTTCTATCGCGAAAATTGCGAAGGTCATGGACATCAATCCGAGCCTGATCATTCATTACTTTCAAACCAAGGAGGAACTTACTTATGCCTTAATTGATTACATTCTGGACCGTTATCTTTTAATTTATACCATTAAGAGTAAAGATGGCGCTGGTCTTGCTGATTTGCATAAAACGATTGAAATGCTCTTCTCTAAGAAATGGAACTCACTTTTTGATGACGGTTTATTTTATACCTTTTATGCCATGGCATTCAGGGAGAAAAAGATAAAGGAAAAATATAAGACAATTTTAGATGCACTTCGACTTGGGCTGACGACGATGATCGAAGAATGTCATCAAAAAAAACTGATTAAAGTTGCGGATGCGAAAGTCGCAGCGGATTTGATTTTTGTCCTGGTAGATGGAGTTTATTTTTATCTTTCATTGGAAAGCGATAAGAAGGCTTATGCTGAAAAACTAGATTACTATAAAAGCAAAGCTTATTTTATATTGGGTGGGGACTGGAAACCTTAACTCTTTTCTGCGACTCTGTTGGACCTGATATGACGGGCTACGGCATAAAATCCAATCAGGACCCAAAGTCCATTTGCCACTGCATTTGGCATATCACTGTTGTGCAGTGCTGAGGTCACCAAACATAAACCGCCGATAATATTTAGCGTCTGAAAACTTAATGAATCGGCCTTTAGCACTTTTACACTGAGTAACAGGTAGCCCAGCGTGCATAAAACTACACCAACCCATCCTATCTCACTAATGACGATTTGAAACATATTTCCCCCTTTTATTTTAATAGCGGGCAAAATAGTGGTTTTAATGTCCTCTTACAATGGACTATCATCTGATGAGCAAGCTATAGGAATTTGTCGGGATTTATGCGTGTTTTCCCGCCCTGCAATTGCCAAATTACTAATATATACCTAAAAATAATACAATTTTGCAAAAGCAAAAACCAACAGATAATTTCTATATTGGCGGCTTCAAATGAAAACTTCTGGTGTGAGGCTGCATGAATGGTTAGGTTCTTCAAGCAAAGCAGCACTGCCCTAAGATTTAACACACAATTATGAAAAAAACATTTTGGAGTTCTAAACCTCAAAACACCGCTTTGCTTGCCTTAGCATTTCCATTACTGATCTCCCAATTAAATGCCGGAGCAGTACCAGCACCACTTACTTTCCAGCAAGTTATCCAGCAGGATCACAAAATCATCAGTGCAAAAAAGGTTAGCCCTACTGTGATTGAGGTTTTGTTTTCGGACAATCAGCGATTGACTTTAGATTTCTATGGAGATCAAATCTTCAGGTTGTTCCAGGATAATAATGGTGGCGTGATGAGAGATCCGGAAGCTAAACCGGAAGCAAAAATTCTGGTAGAAAACCCAAGAAGAGCGGTTGCAAAGCTAAATTTAACAGACGAAAACAGCCTGATTACGATTTCTACTGATAAAATATCAGTTCAAATCGACAAAAACACGACGCTACTAAAAATCACTAACCTTGTGACCAACCAGGTGGTTTTGGAAGAAGCGGCACCTGTGCGTTTTGAAAAGAATGAAGTAGTGATGACTTTTAAAGAAGGTCCACAAGAGTATTTCTATGGAGGTGGTGTTCAGAATGGTCGTTTCTCTCATAAAGGCAAAGCAATTTCAATTGAAAACCAGAACAGCTGGACGGATGGTGGAGTAGCCTCCCCTAGCCCTTACTACTGGTCGTCTAAGGGTTATGGCCTGTTATGGCACACCTTTAAAAAAGGTAAATATGATTTCGGTGCTAAAGAAAAAGGTACGGTGAAGTTATCCCATGACACAAATTACCTGGATGTCTTCCTGATGGCAAGTGATGGTGCTGTACCACTTCTAAACGACTATTATCAGTTGACAGGAAATCCGGTACTCTTACCGAAATTTGGTTTTTACCAGGGGCATTTAAATGCTTATAACCGTGATTTCTGGAAAGCAGATGAAAAAGGAATGCTATTTGAAGATGGCAAACATTATAAAGAAAGTCAGAAAGACAACGGTGGAATTAAAGAATCTCTAAACGGAGAGAAAAACAACTACCAATTTTCTGCACGTGCTGTAATTGATCGTTACAAGAAGAACGACATGCCTTTTGGCTGGTTACTTCCTAATGATGGTTATGGTGCTGGATATGGCCAGACAGAAACTTTGGATGGCAATATTCAGAATTTAAAAAGCCTAGGAGATTATGCCCGTAAAAATGGGGTAGAAATCGGCTTATGGACACAATCAGACCTTCATCCGAAACCAGAGATTTCTGCTTTATTACAAAGAGATATTTTAAAAGAGGTAAAAGAGGCGGGTGTTCGTGTATTGAAAACTGATGTGGCCTGGGTAGGTGCCGGATATTCTTTCGGATTAAACGGCGTAGCTGATGTGGCGCAGATCATGACCAAATATGGCAATGACGCTCGTCCTTTCATCATCTCTTTAGATGGTTGGGCAGGTACACAGCGCTATGCAGGTATTTGGTCTGGTGACCAGACTGGTGGTGTTTGGGAATACATTCGTTTCCATATCCCTACTTATCTGGGTTCTGGTTTATCCGGACAGCCGAACATTACCTCCGATGTAGATGGTATTTTTGGTGGTAAAAACGTAGCGGTTAACATTAGAGATTTCCAATGGAAAACTTTCACACCAATGCAGTTGAACATGGATGGATGGGGATCAAATGAAAAGTATCCACATGCCCTTGGTGAACCTGCGACCTCAATCAATCGTAATTACCTGAAATTGAAATCGGAGTTGATGCCATATGCTTACAGCATTGCCAGAGAAGCCGTAACAGGTTTACCAATGATTAGAGCGATGTTCCTGGAGTATCCAAACGCCTATACACAAGGAAAAGCCACACAATACCAGTTTTTATATGGTCCTAATTTCTTAGTCGCTCCTATTTATCAGGCTACAAAATCTGATGCAAAAGGCAATGACATTCGCAATGGCATTTACCTTCCTGAAGGATCATGGATTGATTATTTTTCAGGTGATAAATATGCAGGAAACAGCATCCTGAATAGTTTTGAAAGCCCTATCTGGAAATTGCCGGTATTCGTAAAGAATGGCGCAATTATCCCGGTAACTAATCCAAATAACAATGTAACAGAAATCAACAAATCGGTTCGTATTTATGAGGTTTATCCTGCCGGAAAAAGCTCTTTTACAGAATATGATGATGATGGAACTACGGAACAATACAAACTGGGTAAAGGCGTTTCCAGCTTAATTGAGTCGGAAGTAGACAAAAAGAACCGTGCAACTGTAACTATTCATCCTTCAACAGGTGATTTCAATGGCTTTGTAAAACAGAAAGCTACAGAATTCAGAATCAATGTTTCTCAAAAACCTAAAAAGGTTTTGCTGAAGGTTGGAAAGGATAAAGTGAAATTAACAGAAGCCAGTTCGATGAATGACTTCCTGAGCAAAGAGAACGTGTATTTCTACGACGCAGCTCCGAACTTAAATAAATTTGCAACAAAAGGAAGTGAGTTTGAGAAAGTAGCCATGGTAAAAAATCCTCAGCTATTGATCAAAACGGGCACTACAGACATTACAGTGAACCCTGTTGTTGCGACTATTGAAGGTTTCAAATTTGAGCCTGCTGATCGTTTGCGCATCTCAACTGGTGCTTTAACAGCTCCACTTCATGCAGGCGTATCAGATAAAAATAAGGAAGCTTATACCTTGACACCAACCTGGTCGAAAGTACCTCATGCCGATTTCTACGAAATCGATTTCAATGACATGCATTACACCACCATCAGAGATACTGCATTGTTGTTTGATGGCTTAACCGCAGAGACTCCATATTCATTTAAACTGCGTGCAGTGAATAAAGATGGTCAGTCGGCCTGGACAGAATTTAATGCAACTACCAAATCTAATCCGTTAGAATTTGCAATTCAGGGTATCGTTGCCCAATCTACTGCAGCGGATCAGGAAGGTTCAGAAATCGAGCAATTGTTCGACTTTGATGAAGGAAATACCTGGCATACGAAATGGGGTGTAAATGCACTGCCATTCGAGATGGTGATGGACTTAAAAACCATTAACCAACTGGATAAATTCCATTACTTACCTCGCTCAGGAAGAGGAAATGGCATCATTCTGAAAGGTAAAGTATTCTTTAGCAACAATAAACAAGACTGGACTCCTGCAGGTGATTTCACATGGGCTAATACAGATGAAGTGAAGGTATTTAACTTCCCTACTCATCCATCAGCACGTTACATCAAAATGGCCGTTACTGAGGGTGTTGGTAATTTCGGTTCTGGTAGAGAAATCTATGTATTCAAAGTTCCTGGTACAGAAAGTTACCTTCCTGGAGACATCAACAATGACCGTTTGATTGACAGAAATGACTTGACTTCGTATATGAACTATACCGGTTTAAGACAAGGTGATGGTGATTTCGAAGGTTACATCAGCAATGGTGACATCAACAAAAATGGTTTGATTGACGCTTATGACATTTCATTGGTTGCCACCAGAATTGACGGTGGTGTGAAAGCTGATGCAAAAATGGATAAAGTGGCAGGTAAACTGAGCATCAGCACTGCAAAACAAAACTATAACAAAGATGAGATCATCGAGGTTAAAGTGAAAGGTACAAATCTTAAATCTGTAAATGCTTTAAGCTTTGCATTACCATATAACGCTGCTGATTTTGAGTTTGTAAATATTCAGCCTACGAATGTGAAGCATATGGAAAATATGACTTACGACAGGTTACATACCAATGGCAGTAAGGCCTTGTATGCGACTTTTGTAAACTTAGGCGACAAAGAAGTGTTAAATGGTACTTCTGAATTGTTTGTGATCAAACTGAAAGCTAAGCGTAAAGTGAAATTTGACCTTAAAGCCATCGATGGTATATTGGTCGACAAGAATCTGAATAGCGTTAAATTCTAAACGGATTTACACCTAAATACTCAGGCCCTCTGGATTCAAATTCAGAGGGCCTTTTTTATTTTCACCTTAGATCTATAGCATCCTGTTTATCGCATTTGTCTGGAAAACATAAACCTGATGATCAGATAAATTAAAGAGCAGCGTCCTGTTTTAAAAGAAATGGAAACCAATGCCCAATTTCTGCAGGAAATTAGCCAAAGCATTTTATTTTGTTAAGCTCCTTCCCTGATTAATTGCTCAATGATTTTGATAAAGTAATTGTTTAGATCATTCAGGTCTAAAGGGATGGAAATCTCTATCGGATAATTCTTCTGTATAAATCTGAGCATACCAGTATTAGGGCTATTATACAAAACAGCCTAAAGGCACTTCAGGCTGTTTTGTTTGAACTTAAACGTTTTGTGCTACTGCGCTATGAATTTGAATTTTTGAGCATTTGAAGTGTTTGAGGTATTGATTTGTATTTTTGTACCGTTTGCTGTAGAGCCACCATTTACATCCAGGGATTTGTTGGAGCCAACTAGTGATTTTACATTCAAATAACCACCACCTGCACTTTCTATTGTCCATTTCTGGGAATTTCCATTGTGTAAAGTATAAACCTGTACCTTAGTTCCGTCTACACTTGAACCCGTATATACATCCAATACCTTTGTCGTGTCTGCCAATGACTTGAATACATAGGCACTGCCTACTTTTCTGGCAAGGAATTTTTGATTGTTCGAAGTCGGTGTGTTATTCGACCATAAAGTTACAGGAGTTTCATTTGCCGGAGTGTAGCTATTGACGTCAATAACACTGGTATTGTTGACTGCTGAAACTATTTTATAAATCCCACCATTGGTCAATTCGACATAGTCTGCGAGTGCCTGATCAACGCGGTCTGACAAAGTAGTTAAATTGACTGTAGGACTTATAGATGAAAGCGGCAATGTATTGGAGACCGTTTTAATTGTTGGGGTATAACCACCGCTGGACATATAAAATCTGGCTGAATTTAAGGGGGATACCCCTTGCTCAAAATCAACTCTTTGTCCTACGGCTCCATCCGTATTACTGTAGGAAACCTTATTTAGGTTCACCCAGTTACCCGAAGCACTTTCCTTCGCCCAGGAGTTAAAGTACTCTGCTTCCCTGCGGATCTGCCCGTTTTTAGGTCCGAAGTTCTCCAGAAATGAATAAAATCCGTCAAAATATCGCTGATCTTTTGGCGCACGCCAGGTTGCAATATAATTCCAGGTAGTTTGCCCTTCCAATTTATACCAGGCAGACAACAGCACAGAATTAGTGCTTTCTGGTCTGACATTCATGATGAAAGAAACCACCTGATTGGTTTGCCAGTTTGCATTGATATAAGTCTGACCTCCGGTGCCTTCTCCACCAAATCCATTACTGGTCACATTCGTTCCCTTAGCAAGTAGGCTGACATTGTCGGCGGCAGTATGATTCGGATCATTTTGCGCGTCTGCGCTATCCCATACTGAAAACAATACCCTTCGCTCTGTGGGCGAGTTGGTCTGGATTCCCAGGTAGCCCCTATAGAAACCTATTGACATATAGAAAGTATATAATGGATCCTTACCTGCTGGCACTACCACTTCTTGATACAGCCAGTTATAGGACTTCAGCGTACTCGCAGTTGAGCTAAAGCTAAGATGCACTGATGGAGAGCTTTGATAATTGGTTTGGTTTACTTTTGAATTTGCCTGTAAAGCTTTAAATATTAAATTGTGAATGGTGATGGAATTATTGGGATTAGACAGTGGTTTCAACTCGTAACGATAGTAACCCGTTGTTGATGCCACCACTTTAAAAGCGGTGCTCAGGTTCACTGTTCCGGTTCCATTAAAAGTAACCGATTGGGTGCTTGGTGTTACTGCCAGACCGGTATAGCATGGTGTTATCTTGACCTCATAATTCAAATTAACGCCGTTTGAAACGGTGTTTTCAATGGAAAAATCATATTCACCGGCAGTTTGGTAAAGATAATATACCACACTACGGGATTGGTTAGTCCAATTGGAGACTACTCCAAAGTCTTCCGGATAGCCTATTGGGATAGCCACTCCTACAGCATTATCATTTTGCTCAAATGGTTCTGCATAAGCCTTGTTTGCAGGAATAACGAATGTCATTGCATCTGCGGTCACAGTGCTGACTGCTAATTTACGAACTGAAGGTACAGATTTATCATCTGGAGGCAGGGTTGCCTTGGTACAGGATGAAAATGAGATTCCACAGGCCACAATCAATAGCGCAGCCATAAAGTTAGAGACGTAATTTTTTTTGTTCATTGGTTAGGATTTTAGGTTTGATTAAAATGATATAAATAAAAAATTCATTCAGTTGACGCCATCCCCACACTAATTCCACTCTCGTATAACTAATTTATTCACAAAGTTACATGCGCTTCGAAATAACACTGCGCAAACGATTGACTAACAGTTAAATCCAACTTTACATTACCATTTCAATTCATTTAATCGTCCTTAATGAAGGTAAGCTCCTATCAATTTTTTTTAACCTGATTTAATATGGTAAATTGACTGTATTAAGATTTCAAGAAGGTGAAAATCACAACCCAATTGTAAAGGAGGCCGATTTAACTGATAGAACTTGCGGGGCAATTAAAATAGAAACTCATGTTAGAAGAACTTCAAAACTACTATCTGGATCAAAAAGAGCCGAATAAAAGCTGTTTACTTGCTTTAAGAAGCATTATTCTTGAACAAGACCGGAACATTACCGAAACACGGAAGTATGGAATGCCATGTTTCTGCTATAAAAAGAAAATGGTTTGTTATTTATGGACTGATAAAAAAACAGATGAACCCTACCTACTAATGGTAGAGGGCAAACACCTGGATCATCCTAAATTAGAAACAGGTGACCGCGCCAGAATGAAAATTTTCAGGGTTAATCCAAACCAGGACCTGCCAAAAAAAACAATTGAAGGGATTTTACAAAAAGCATTGGACCTTTACAGGCATGGAATCATTAATTAGTCGGATTATCAGACAGTCATAAGATCTTTAAAATTTCGACTGGCATTGGAACTGTCCTAGTGTATTCATATTCTCCAAAATCCTAGATCCATTAGTCTTTGGTATAGTAATAAATTCCATAGGAAGCTGGCTATAAACTTAGGCAGATAAACTGATTTTTATGGCATTATCGGCAGAACATTTATAGATTCATTGATCATAAAATGTATTATTAATGGCTAATCAAAAATTGAAGCGCCCGAATGTATCGGGTGCTTCAATTAAATATTCATTTCTAATTTTGTCCAGCTTTTGAGTTTTGTTAAAATCCGTATCTCAAACCAATTTGAAATTGGTATGGATTACCTGAAGGATTCACGATACCGGAATTATTCACTTTGTAATTGAATGATTTTGTTACTGAATCGTAGTTTGGAACTGCAGGGATAGCAGGTGTTGTAGGAGTTGCCTTTACCTCTGCACGTCCGTTTAGAGCATACAATGACTGATTACCCAAAGATTCATTTACACCCCATGTTTTCTTCAGTAAGTTGGCAAAGTTGAAGATATCACAGGAAACATCAATAGCATGTGTTTTATAAATTTTAAACTTTTTGCTTACCCTAACATCTACCACACCAAAGAATTCATTTACACCGCCATTACGCTTTGCAATTTTACCTGAATATTCCAGGATATAATCTTTTAAGCTTTGGCTGGCGAGAGGATTGTCCAGTATCGCTTGTAAACCATCGCGAACATTTTGAGGAACAGCTTGGTTATTTCTATCAAAAACATAAGCCAAATCGTTGCTAGGTACAAAGTCGCCATTGTTGTTCACACCAGATAAAAGACTGTAACGTGTACCACCAATTCCTGAATAACGAACACCAACAGTTACTCCATAGAACGTAGGAAGTGTACCATAAATCACCACTTTACTTCTGAATTGACCATCAGAATAAGTCATGTGACTTAAATCTCTCGGGTCATCTTTTACAGGCAATGATAATGTGGCAGAGTTTGCTACGTTACCATTGTAAGAAGTATTGTCTTTTGCATCATTCCAGGTATAACTTGCAGAGATTTCACCATCTCTGAAGTATCTCCATGTGGCATCAAGAACCACTGCGAACTGGTTTACTTTACCATCGCTATTTAGTTCTAATACACGACCAAATTTATTACTGATACGACCTTGTTTCCAGTCTGGAGAACCATTGCTTGGCATTTCTGGCACAAACACACCACGATTATCTTCATTAGGTAAGGTAAAGAATGGTTTAGCAACCATATTTCTGTCTACGTACATATAGTTGTGTCGACCTAGAGTTGCATAACCAGTAATTCCAACTTTTAACCTGTCGCTGATCAATTTACTGTAGGATAAGTTGGCTTTATATACTACCGGAATTTTTGCATCTGCACCATAAGTATTGATTGTTGGCAATTGTAATGACGCTAAGGTTGGCGCTGTGGCAGTACCATTTCTATATCCGATAAAATCTGGTTTTGGAACATTAGTATTGATTACATCTACCGTTGCTAAATGTGTACCATCAAAGGTTAAATTATTAATGGTGACATAATTGTTTACATCAGATCCGAATATACCTGCCCCGAAACGAAGAAAGTCGGTTCTGTTTTCGTTGATATCCCAATTGAATTGGATTCTTGGCTGAATTAAGAATTGTTTCAGCTTATGATCGGTTCTTACTCCTACTTCTTCCAGCAATGTTTGGTTCAGTGCTGAGGTAGGATAAGAACTATAGTCTAAGCGCAAACCGCCAATAAAATCTAGTCCGCGGGCTAATTTGGTTTGCATCTGTCCATAGGCAGCCGTATTCCAAATCCCTGCTTTAACTGTTGGATCTGCAACTAAAGGTACTTCACGGTAATATCTGTTTGGAAGCAAATTACTGAAGTTCTCTAGTGAGGAACCAGCATCATTATTGGTATATTCAAATCTTCCGTTTACTTCACTTCCATAAAGTGATTTTGCATTGGTGTACATTAAATCCACACCGAATGTGTATTTAATCTTATCTGTATTATAGTATAAATTATCTACCAACTGGAAAACATTGTTGGTAAAACCCTCTTGTCCAAAGCGGTGGCCACCAATTTGTATGGCAGTACTTGCGCTTGTACCATCCGACAATTTTGAAGGGATATTACCGACTACCGCCCTTGGAATGGAAAAACCAAGCTCATCGTTTTGTGTACTTGCCTGATAAGTATAAAGATGCTGAACTTTCAATTCATTGGTCAGTTTGCTGTTGACATTGGAACGTAAAGTGGCCAATAAACTGTTGTCTACATTTTTATCATTACCATAACTCTCGAAGAAGTTGATGGCCGTATTATCCGCCAAACCCAGTGGATTTCTGTCGTTTGTATAGTTGTCACGAATGGTTAACAGGTTTTTCTCGTTGATTTGCCAGTCGATACGGGCAAATGCGGCATCTGAACCACGCGTTCTGTCGAATGTACCATACTGAGGTGTATTTGCAACGCCATATTTCGAGCGTGCGATATCTAAAAAGTTTGATAATGTAGCATTGGTAATTTTAAATCTCGCTTCATCTGCAGGGCCGTTAATGTCCGCAATAATTAATGGACGAGAATCTTTCTGGTGATCCAATCCTACAAAATAATGCAGCTTATCCTTTATAATTGGTCCGCCTAAAGTAAAGCCATATTGATAAGTAGAGAAGTCGTTTTTGCGCTTAACACCTCTAATATCATAAGGGCTCGATAACCAGTCTGCTCTTCCATACATGAATGCGCTACCAGAAACCGTATTTGTACCAGATTTGGTTACCGCTGTAACCGTACCACCCCCGGCTCTGCCTAAGGTGACGTCATACTGATTGGTTACTACCTTAAATTCTCGAACAGCTTCCATAGAGATAGAGTAAGGTGCACCACTACGGCTGGTTGTACTTCCCGATGAGGTTGGATTTTTAGCACTCATTCCATCAATGGTAAAATTAGTAGAGGAAGCTAGCTGTCCGGCAATTCCGTTCCCTCGACTTAAAGGAGAAAGGTCCATTAAATTAGAAAAGTTACGACCATTTACAGGCAATTGGTTCATTGTTTTGGCAGATATTTCTGTCGATGCCCCAAAATTCTGCACCTTATTTTTCAAGCCTGAAGCGACTACTTCCACACCCTTTAAATCTTGTGAGGCCTCATTCATCACTATAGAAACTCTTGCTGCATCGCCAAAGTTCAGTGCTGCAAGTGTTCGGGTTTGTTCTGCATAGCCCATAAAGGTAGCTGTAATTGAATATGGGCCACCCAAAGGAAGCTCCTGAAAAGTATATTCTCCTTTAGCATTAGTAGAGGTTCTGCTGCTGAAACCTGTAGAGGTATTCTTGACCTGAATGGACGCGCCTGGAATTGGCTTCTTCTGTTGATCCGTAACTGTACCAAAAATAGAGGCCTGCGTAGTCTGTGCAAAAAGAGGATTTTGAACACAAAAACACATAGATAATACTGCAAATAGTAGTTTTCTTACCATAATATATTTAAGATTTTTATGGTACGAAGATGTTGCTAGCGTATTAATTGAACTTTGATTTTAAAACAATAAATGGTTATGAAATCATTACAATTTCTTCCAGGTAAACTGTAATTTCAATTTATAAAGACTGAGGGCATAAAAAAGGTTGCATCATCTTTTTGAATGATGCAACCTTTTTTTCAGTACAATCTGCTTATTGGAAATGAAGCCATTTTAATATTGTGCACCTTCGTACAATATATCATCTACGGGTTTCAGTGTTGGCAAAGCATTATAGCCCTTTCCAGATAATAAAGTGTAACCAGAATATATTAAAAACAGAAAATCGTCATTTTTTCCGTACAGCCCATCTCGCTGTTGAGCGTATTGCACTGTAGTATTAGGAAAACTTGGAGGTGTACCATTAGAGTATGTAAAGAGCAGTATATCGCTTCCTTTGGTATTACGTATGCGTTCTTTATTCAACACATCTGAGGTGATTACATTATAAGTTCCTGGTGTAATATTTCCATTGGCATCAAAGTTATTTTTTCCAGTTTCTCTCCTGGTGTAATCAAAATTAATGAAGTTTAATGGTTTGGCTCGTTGTTCAGGTATACATTCTTTTGTCGGATAACAGGCGATAAAAATATTTGCTCTCCAATTGGTGACATTCGAATGTACACCCTGTTTACCTTTATATTCAGCTTTTACATCTCTGTATTCAATTCTGGCATAAGGTTTAAGATATTCACCATAATTGATTTCGAAAAGAGCCGGAACATTTGTGTGGCTCGACAATTGTCTTAATCTAAAACTAATTGGAACTCCAGGTGTCTCTGCAGTAAAGCTGGAGTTTTCACTAAGTATTTGTTCAAAAGCGGCTATCCCCGAAATGGTGATGGGCGCTGAGCTTCCTTGCGGCCCTGTGAGTGCATATCTGATAATGGACGCATCCATTGCCTCTGTTTCTTGCTGGGTCAGGATATTCCCCCCACCAACAACACCTTTTAATATGTTGAACTTTTTTTGGATGGCACTTTGTAAAACAATGACATCAGATTCAGATTCTATAGTCATGATGCCCATTCTACCATAAGTCACACTACTTACATACATTGGACTCGTTCCCATAAAGAGTGATTTATCCATCCCTGTGCTGTCAAACAATTGCTGATCGTCAGGCACATCTACATCTATAGAAAAATTCTCCATAAAAAATTTAATAATGACACCAGACTTTTTTCTAATAACTTGCAAATCAACATCTTTTATAGTGTTTTTATCAAATGCCCATAGATCTAATTTTTTGTTATAGCCGTATAATGTTTTGAGTTTATCATAAGTATTAAAAGAACTCATTTCAGCCTGAAACCTTGCAGGAGCTATTTTCCCTGGGCTAAGTTGCGAAAGGTCTTTTAGCGCAGCATTAACAAACGCTCTACTGCTGGATGGTTTCAGAATGGTAGTTTTGGTAACTTTTCCAGATCCTACAGGCAAGCTGGTCGACATACTTGCCGGACGCATATAGGCCTCAATCCCTACCAGAGGTCTAGGGGCAAAATTCTCTGCAGTTATACTCTTTGCATCCAGAATTGCACCAGGGTATATACTCAAACCCATCTCGGGAGAGATCACAAATACATTTGATTGAAATTGTTCCATGGCACGAGATGTTAAATCATTTGGTCCATCTGATATCGTCCAATTGTCTGTGGGAAAGGATCCCATCGAAGTATTAGGGTTTGGCACCCCTCCATCTGCATTTAATTTTCTTCTGGATAATGCGTCGGCCAGTCTGCTGAAATCCTTATATTCATCTTTAACTGTAAAGGATGGTATCTTCAATTCCTTGAGGTCCTTCATCCAATCTTTTCCATTGTTGGCGGAGGCAGTCATAATTTCGGATTTACGACAGGCGGTAATGATGGTCAAAAAAAGTAGAATTAAGAATCCTGCTTTCTTCATATTTTTATTTTTAATAGGGGTATTCATTTATATTAAAATATATGTTTTGAGTTTAAACGCGATATTGTTGTTGTATTTTTGGCTATTCTCCAAAAGTCTTAGTTTAGTCTTTTCCCTAATTCGCAATATTCACTTTAAAGTTATTCCAGTAGTTACTAAAATCACTGACATAATTTAAAGTGTAGAAGAGTGGCACTCCGGGTGTTTCCGGGGAAAATTCCTGACCGGTAGCAAGGATTTCCATAAATCCTTCCAGGCCTTTGACAATTTTAAATACGTCTTTGCCATTAACACCTATGACATACACTTTCATAATCGAATTCTCAAGCAGGCTCATTTGTTCCTTTGATAAGCCAATTTCCGCTGAGATCAGCGGCTTACCACCTTCTGACACCAGTTTAGGAATAGGGAGCTTCAGTATAATATTAAGTGTTTTTACGACATCTTCATAGTTTGAATCAGATTCAAAGGTCATGATGCCTTTTCTTCCATAGGTAATCGAGGAAACGATCATAGGATCAAGAAGCCCAAATTTGGTTTTATCCGTCATATTTTTTATAAAAGGCAAACCAAGAGGGGGTTCAATGTTAATGGAATAATTTTCTTGCGTGAATTCGACTCTTACGCTGGTTTTTTTCGTACTAAACACGGAATTCTCCGTAGTCGTTATTCCTAAAATTCCACCAATATTTACATTGGCACCAAAAGATAACCTCAATTCATTGGTTCTTGAGAATGACTCCATATTAAAGCGGAATGCAGACAATTGCTTACCACTTCCAGCCTTTAATGCATCCCGAAGGTAAGATCTGTCTGCTTCAGGACTTGGTTTGGCTACTTCTCTTGAAGTACTGTCTGTAATAAAAGTCGCATACATTGTAATTGGATTACGCTCCGATGAGGGTAGTAGTAACGGTTTAATGGCGGATACATCAGTAATCTCTTCTCCTTTGATAATCGCTCCTAAATAGATGGATTTTCTAATCTCTGGATTAATTGCAGGAATATCTGTTGACCTCAGAAAAAGTGTTTTTCCTCCTGTCCATACGCTATCTTTTAATATTTCTACTGTATTTTGTTTCCTACTTTGCAGCAGGTTATTCAGAACTTTAGCATCAGATACTGTCACTTCTATAAAAGGGTTTGCTGCTCTTTTGGCTCCTTTAAACTGTGAAATATATCCTTCGGGACCTTTTGATTCCTCCTGCACAGCAGTATTCAAAGAATGGTCCTTTGTACAGGAATTTAATGTCGTGATCAACATTAAACCAGCGATAACGACTGGTAGTTTATAGCTATTTTTATTGCTGACGTTCATCTGTTATGTTTTTTGTTTTTAATTTAAACTGTTTAGCTGTTTTGATCATACCGCTAACACTTGGCTCGGGTAACAGATAAGTTTTTGGCGTTAATCTGTTGAAAGAGGGACTTCCGGATCGAAGCTGACTCGATGTAGCGAGAGAGTTTTCCTTTCTTGAGGCTAATGTATTTGAGATCCCTAAAATGGCAGAAATAGCAGGATCATTCTTTTCGCCGAAATCAACACTAACTTCGTCTTCGGTAGAAAGATCTGCAGGGAGGCCGTCAAAGAAGTCGCCCTCACCATGGGCATTCTTGTCCTGATACATGGCCAAGTACATTTTATACCGATCAATCCTGATGTCAAAAAAGCCTACAGGTTTCCCATAAGTTTTAACATTTGTGGCTCCATCAGTTGATACACCGATAATTTTCAGCTCCATATAAGGTTTTAAAACATTGATCAGGAGTTCACTGGAAGAGGCGGTTTTATTACTCACAATAAAGCTGACTTTTTTGACTTCAATTGAAGGACCCAACTGTTGTTCAAAAAGAAAGCTGTTCCCTGCAGGACTATAATCAAGATCCATTAATGTGGCGATCCTGCCATCAATATAAATTGGCTGGTCGCCACCATCCAGCAAAGGTTGATTTTTTAGCAAATCTGCTTTACCGTCCTGCATCATTTTATTATAAAATTCGGTAAACATAAGCTTTCCATTGGTTGAGGCAGGGGCTATCTTATTCGCCAGATATATTGCCGTACTTTGATAACCACCTCCATTATAGCGTAAATCAACCACCAATTCCGAAATGCCTGCTGTGGAGAACATACTGAAGATGGGATCTAAATATTTCCTGGAGTCTTCTTCATAGGTAAAGCTGTTGTAGGCGATATAACCAATCTTTTTCAGTCCTTCCTTAATGATTTTGTAGGCTAAGACGGGATTCTTACGGTAAGGTCTTTTACTCAACTGTACCGTTTTAGAATTCGGCTGCCCATTGGCCAGTTCCTCAATGGTTATCGTCATGCTCTGCTCCTTTAACGCAGCTGAAATAAAACTATAATAATCAGGTGTTGCTTTTGCAGTCTTGCCGTTAACCGCAATCACCTTCAGCCCTCTATGGAGCTTTAAAAGACCTGCCGATGAATTAGCATCAACATACAATAACCTGACCTCATTATTTGCTGTACCTACAAATGCGATCCCATAGTCATTATCCGACGTATTAATGTTGATATCTGTTGAAGGGCTCGCATTGATTTCAATGATGGAAGAGTATTTTGGCTTCGTTAAATTCAAGGCATTATATTCAAATGGATTGTTATTAAAAGGGTTAATGGCGAATTTGCTGATTGCCATGATTTCATCTTTATAAATTGCGATCTCATTATTGGCTCCGGCATTAAAAAATCTGGAGGGATTAAAGGTTGTTTTTGAAGGCAATTGTTCATTCCATAAATAGATCTGCTGAGCATACTGAAATATGGAGTCCAGATTACTGTTAATTTGGTCTTTTCTTTCTGTAATGGGATTGTTATCGTTCTCTGGAACCTGAGATTTTTTGCAGGCTGAAAAGTTGAGTGTAAAAAGAACCAGACCAATTATAAGGCTAGGTTTAGCCATATAATTGGTTCTTAGTTTCAGATGATCTTCTTTGTTATCTTTGATAATTTTCACTGAGGTAATTGCTATTTTACAATTCTGAAAGTAGACTTGTATGGCATGTTGTTTGTCAGATATTTTGCACTGAACTGAATAGGGACACCAGGATCAGATGCCGTAAATATCCCAAGATTATCGGAAAAGAATCCTGCTAAGGCCTCATAGCTACCAGGGTTGATAATCAGATCAGTGACCGTACCTAATGAACTTCCCAGCAGATAAACGGTGACCTTACATGAATTAAATACTTTCAGCTCATCGGAGCTAAAAGTTTCAGTTGATTTTCGAAATAATTTTTTCACGACTTTCTTCCAGGTAGTATGTACAACAGCGCTATCTGATTCCGATTCAACCATTAAAAAACCAAAACGACCATAGGTGACCGAATTGACATAAACTGGTGAGCTTCCCTGAAAAACACTTGCAGGAGTATTTACATAGTCTACCATTTCACCAACCTGTGGATTAGGGGTACTCAGGGTAAAGTTTTTCACCAGATAAGTGAGTATCAGACCTGTTTTACTGGTTATCTTAGAGCTGGATGAATTCATCGAGGTATTCGTTGAAGAAAACAACCTTTTCTCATTTATATTGTATCCAAAAGCAACCTTAGTTTCTTTGTAGGAGTTAATAAGGTAGGATTCTGTACTGAATTCTTCCAGTTGATTCCCTGAAAAAGAGGGATCCATCAAGGCATCTCTTAGAAATACTCTGGTTTGTGAAAGCGAGGGGGATAATATCCGACCAAATGATTTATCTGAAATGAAAGTAGTAGAAACATCGATGGGTAACTTTTTATAGCCAATTAATGGCGCAAAATCATCACTCGGTATGGAAGCACTTTTGATAATAGAGCCTGGATAAATATAAGTCTCATTATCAGGGGTAACTATCATTTCAGTAGATTCAAATTCCCGCACTAATCCTTCTGAGGAGGAATACTCTCCGATTAGCGTAGCTCCATTTTGCTTTCTGGCATTTAAAAGTTCCTCCATGCTCCTTCCACCCATGATTACAATAGGATCAACAAGTTCAACCTTCAGATCTTTAAACTTAGTAGCTAAAAGATTGCTTTTTTGATCCCCTTCCTGATCTAAGGAAGGGGATGTATACTTGTCTTTCTGACAGGAGAAATTAAGGACACTTAGCGAGATTGCCAGGCAATAAATAAACTTCTTCATGTTAGTTTGTAACGGTTACCTGGAACTTGTTCCAATAAGGCGAAAAATCACTCAGGTAATTCAGGGTATAGTACAATGGAACGCCAGGAGATTCTGGTGAGAATATTCCACCGCCTGCTAATATATCGGTGAATCCTGTAAGTCCTTGGACCACTTTAAATATCTGGTCTCCGTTAACACCGATGATATAAACTTTCATAACTGAAGTTTGAAGTGTCTTTATTTGCTCCTTTGTCATACCAAGGGTAACTCCTAAAGAAGAAGTGTCATTTCCGGCAACTTTATCCGCCGCTTCAACCAGCTTAGATATTGGCGCTTTCAAAACGATATTGAGCATTTGAGTTACACTTGAATAAGAAGAATCAGACTCAATGGTCATAATTCCTTTTCTTCCATAAACAATGGAACTAACAATCAGTGGGTCAGTATTGCCAAATTTGGTTGTATTTATAGGATCTTTAAGAAATGGTTGTTCAATAGGCGGTTCAATATTTACTGCAAAATTCTCTTGCGTAAATTCAACTCTAACACTCGTTTTCTTCTGACTAAATTTAGAGGAATCTAAGGCAGTTATATTTAAAAGGCCACCAATATTTACGTTTGCACGGAAGGCTAACTTCAACTCTTCATTCTTTTTAAAACTTTCCATTTGAAAACGGAAGGACGATAGTTGCTTACCACTCCCAGCTTTCAGGGCTGCGCGGATGTAAGATTTGTCTGAGTTAGGACTAGGGCTTTTAATAACTCTTGAAATACTGTCAGTTGGAAAATCTGCATATATCGTAATTGGATTTCGTTCTGCAGTGGTGGTTAGGACGGGAACAATCTTTGTAATATCGCCAAGATCTGTAGCTTTAACAATCGCACCTAAATAGATGACCTGTCTGACGTTATTATTAATTGCCGGAATCTCTGTAGAACGCATGAACAATGTGTTTCCAGTTTGGCTTTCCACCTCCAGCGTATTTTTCTTATGTAGACTAGCCAAGTTTTTTAGTGTCGCCGGATCTGACACATTGATCTTTATGGTCTCATTAGGAAGTCTTTTCATTCCTTTGAACTGTGAGACATAGCCTTTTGGACTTACATAGTCTTCTTTTGATATTTCAGTTGCTGTTTTCTCTTTTTTACACGAGTGTAAAACGGTTAAGCCTGTTAAGGCAACTACGGTTAGTAACACGTAATTCTTTTTCATAGTGTTCATTTTTGGTTTTGGATGAATTTTTATTTGTTGTAATGGAATTTTGAAAAGACTCCATCTAAACACCATCAGATTCTCAACAAAAGAAATTAATTAATTTATTTTAATAAAAACAAACACCATTATTAACTTAACATGCGTAATAAAGAGTATGTATTTATAATAGATAATTTAATTTCAATAATTGATATTTTTGGTATTATTTTCTAAACTTATATATAAAAATTATAATATTAAAAATATGATGACTTTTTTTATTTAAATTATTAAATCATTATTATTTTGTTACATTAAACAGTACTAATAATGGGTTTATGACCAAACAATAGATCAAGAGGAACTCTTAGAGAAATGGAATAAATTATGATCAGTTTATTTTTCCAAGCAGATTTTATGGATTCTATCCAATTGATACTTATATGATAGCATAGGAAATCCTCTTCTTCCCAATACCTATTATTTGACAGAGGTCTTGCCTAAAGGATATTACTCAGGTTTATAAACTACTAAAAAAGCCCTTAATCGCAAAATATAAGGGCTTTTAATTTGTGTTGGGAAAGATGCTGAGCCAACTATATCACAATTTAAATTACTTTTCTATAAGTTTAACAGGTATAAAATCACCATTCACATGATCGATTTTCATTTGGTATACCGAATTGGCATCACCAGCTAAAAAAGCACCTAAAACACCAAACATGCTTACTGCCAAGACATTTGCGCCGCTGGACGGTACTTTAACTTACCGGCATAGAAGAAATTATCATTTCTTTTCTCTAAGAGATAATAGCCGTACTCAGTTGCTATATAAGGCTTTCGATTATGAACAATAGCATAAACATCTTTTAATTTGACCTTTTGTTGTTTATCACCTGAACCTACAGAATAAACTTCATGGATACGCCCATCCTCCTCTTTTACAGTTATCTGAGCATCAGGATATTGCTAAACAAAAGATTGATAGTTGACATATAAGCCCGGTACAAATTCTGAAATACTATAAAGCTTTAAATTTCGCTTCTCCAGACTATCTATTTTGACGATATCAGACATCGAGTATAGTAAGGAATCTGAAGGCTTAACGGAGAGATTAGTAGATACAAAATCGATGATAACACTACCTGCCTTCTTTAACAAAGGATTGGTCACATCAATACCGGATTTCAGAGTATAAGTGGTATCGATACTGGCAATGTAGCTATAATTATTATTTTCAACAGCATACAGCGAAGCCCTAAAGGAAAAGGTACCTCTCTCGCTTGTGGTTTTAGTTAATTCAGAAAAGTGCAACTCTCTCAATTGAAATAGTAATTCTTTTTTGACCGCATTGTGATCTGTTAAAGCAACAAGTGCATCGCTCAACTGAGTAGAAAGTGAAGGTTCAGCAACAACTGCAGTCTTTTCATTGAACATCCCTGTTTGTACAAAACCCATCCCCATTAAAGAAGTATCAGATCTGGAATCTACAAAACTGATACTGTTATAATTGCTTTGCAATATTTTTTGTTTAGGTACAATCAGCTTGAATTTCTTGGTGTTTTCCTGAGCATAGCAATTAAGAAAAACACCTAATAAGCTAACTAATAATAAGATTTTTGCACATTTAAGTAAGAGGTTAATAAAGCAAAAAAGCCTTTAAATCTTATGATCTAAAGGCTTTTCTTGTTGTGTCGGGGTGGCAGGATTCGAACCTACGACCTCCTGCTCCCAAAGCAGGCGCGATACCGGGCTACGCTACACCCCGAACTGGTATCAATCTTTTTTACTGGTCATTATAAAACTTCTTTTCCAAGTAGTTTGTGTCGGGGTGGCAGGATTCGAACCTACGACCTCCTGCTCCCAAAGCAGGCGCGATACCGGGCTACGCTACACCCCGAACTGGTATCAATCTTTTTTATTGGTCATTATAAAACTTCTTTTCCAAGTAGTTTGTGTCGGGGTGGCAGGATTCGAACCTACGACCTCCTGCTCCCAAAGCAGGCGCGATACCGGGCTACGCTACACCCCGAACTGGTATCATCTTTCTCCCTCTTTCGGAGGGCTGCAAAGACACGATTTAATTATTGGTAAAACCAATTTTTCGTGATCTTTAACTCAGCGGAGAGGGCGGGATTCGAACCCGCGGTACCGTTGCCAGTACGACAGTTTAGCAAACTGTTCCTTTCGGCCACTCAGGCACCTCTCCTTTTCAATTAACTTTCCCGCTTTAAACAAAAACCGTTGCTGTTTTTCGGGATTGCAAATATAGGAAGATGATTGATAGTTCCAAAAAAAAATTAAACATTTTGTAGGTAATCTATACGCACATGATAGATGCTCATCAGCATCGTCTTGAATATCAACTTTATAGTTTCTAAATCTTTTAAAGTAATATCGCAATTATCTAATTGATTTTGTTCTAATTTATAGTTAATGATCCTTTCGACCAGGTCATTTATGCTTTGCGCGTCCGGATTTTTGAGACTTCTTGAGGCTGCTTCGACCGAATCTGCCAGCATTAACACGCCAGTTTCCTTAGAAAAAGGGATTGGACCAGGGTAACGAAAGATGTTTTCGTCCACAAATTTCTCCGGAGAGTTCTTCAAAAAGGACTGATAAAAATAATCTACCCGTGTATTTCCATGGTGGGTTCGGATAAAATCGATCACACTTTCCGGTAATTGATGCCTGCGGGTGATTTCTATTCCTTTATGAACATGTTTAATGATGATCTGGGCACTTTGCTCATAAGGCAACTTATCATGTGGACTAAGCGCCGTATTTTGATTCTCTATAAAGTACTGCGGATTCTCAATTTTACCGATATCATGGTATAGCGCACCGGCTCTTACCAATAAGGAATTCCCTCCTATCTTAAAGATCGCAGCTTCTGCAAGGTTGGCCACCTGTAAAGAATGCTGGAAGGTACCAGGAGCTTTGAAGGCCAGCTCCCTCAATAATTTATTATTGGTATTCGTCAATTCAATTAATGCGACATCTGAAGTGATGCCAAACAACCTTTCAAAAGCATAGATGAGCGGATAGGCCAATAAGGACAATAGTACGCTAATAATGAAAGGCACAAAATTAAGCCATTCGATCTCGCTGAAAGATCCTTCCCTTAACAAACCGATGCCAAGAAAGGATACAAAGTAAGCGGAGAGGATAAATAAAGCGGACAACAATAACTGTTCTCTTTTGATCAGGTTTCTAATACTATATATAGCGACCATTCCTGAGGTGATCTGATAGAAAACAAATTCAAAACTATTCGGCACAAAGAAACCGGCAATCAGGATCACTAATAAATGTAAATAAAGTGCCAGACGTGTATCAAACAAAATTCGGATGATAATCGGAACAATACAGAAAGGTATATAATAGATGCTCGGCAAATTCAATTTAATGGCCCAGGTTAAACAAAGCAACATGGTCGTGATCACCAATAGCAATAATGACAATTGGCGGTTATCTGCAAAAATATCCTTCCTAAATAACTTCAGGAAGAACATCAGCAAGCTCACAATAAAACCTACGAGTAATATTTGTCCGAGGTAAACCAGTTTGCTATCTCCAATGGTTTTCGTTTGTGCTTCATACGCTTCTTTAAAAGAGAGTAGTTTTTGATAAATTTCATCATCCACTACATTGTCTTTTGCAATGATCAATTCTCCTTTTTGCACCATCCCCCGCGTTGTAGAAAGACTATTTACCGTATTTTCCTGAACGATACTGGTCAGCTTTTCATCAAAAAGAATATTAGGTTGTAAATGATCTTCCACCAAGCCCACAATCATTTCTTTAATCTTGAGATTCACTGAAGTAAAGTTCTTTTCAAAGTACTCCAGAGCAGAAGGCACAGTAAACACATCCTGCGTACTTAGGTTCTTACTGATGTTATTGGTGAGGAGTGCAAAATCATAATATTTGTTCCCCTTTTGGTGTTTCACATTCATGGCAATGATGCCTCTGTTGTAAATGGATTCCAGCAGCTTAATAGAAGCCGCTTTATAAGCCGCTTTCTCTTCTTCAGGAAAAGCATTGGTCTTCCATTTCACATCAAACTCATTCGTATAGGCTTCTTCTACACTATGAATCAACTCTGTATTCATCTTATAGATGGGCAAAACATTACTTAAAGCATCTTTTTTATCCGTTGCGACCTGAGGCATCGTTTTTAAGATGGCAAAGCTGAAGGGAGAAACCAGATCCTTATTTTTCCAGATTTCCCCTTTTTCAAACTCATACCTAAACCTGGGTTGCTTAGGTAAAAACACCGTTATGATCAATACGGAAAGCACCATCATCACATATTTGATATTTGATGAATACTTGCGGTAAAGCACCCTGTGGGAATTCTTCTTGATTTTTGCCAAAATGGTATAAATTGATTTGATTCAAAAATAATACAATTTTTCCTCATATCGGCTTTTGAGTCAGCTTATCCTAAGGAAGGATCGCATTTACAAAGATTTAACTTGTAAATATGAAAGATAATCCGTTACTTAATGATATCAAATTAACATCATTATGTATCAGGAAAAAATCATTACTCCCCCATCTGGCTATCTTACATTTGTATTATTCCTAGCGCTCCTAGGCGGCGGAATTTATGCATTGGCCACAAAACAGTTTGGCATTGGCGCATTCGTGCTTGGCCTAAACTTCCTACTTGTTTTACCAGGATTGATCATCAACAATCCAAACGAATCCAAAGTACTGACCCTTTTCGGGAAGTATGTAGGCACAGTGAAGACCGATGGTTTTTTCTGGGTTAATCCATTAACCATTAAACAGAAAGTATCCCTGAAAGCAAGAAATCTAAATGGTCATCAAATTAAAGTAAATGACAAACTGGGAAACCCAATTGAAATTGCGGCGGTAGTGGTATGGCAAATTCAGGAAACTGCAAAGGCGATGTTTGCCGTTGAAGATTACCTGCAATATGTAACTATCCAAAGCGAAGCGGCAGTGAGGCATCTGGCCAATATCTTTCCTTACGACAACTTTGAAGATGAAGAGGCCACCATTACTTTAAAAGATGGTGCCGAAAAAGTGAGTTCATTATTAGAAGCAGAATTAAGCGAACGTTTATCAAGAGCAGGTATTGAAGTGATTGAAGCGAGAATTTCCCATTTGGCTTATGCACAGGAAATTGCCAGCGCCATGCTTCAACGTCAGCAGGCTACTGCGGTAATTGCCGCCCGAAAACTTATTGTAGAAGGTGCAGTTAGCATGGTAGAAATGGCTTTAGAACGCTTATCAGAGAAGAAGATAGTAGAGTTAGACGAAGAACGCAAAGCTTCAATGGTGAGCAACCTTTTAGTTGTTCTTTGCGGTGACAGGAACGTACAGCCTGTCGTAAATACAGGCACCTTATATAATTAACCTGCAGAAAACATGTCTGAGAAAGATAAAAAAGCTTTTGCTTTAAGAATCAATCCTGCCCTGCTCAAAGAAATTGAAAACTGGGCTTCGGATGAATTCAGAAGTATAAACGGGCAAATAGAATACCTGTTGAATGAAGCTGTGAAATCGAAAAGAAAACGACGGATAAACAAAAATGATACAGATGAACATCGTTAAAAACGATAGACTTTAACCAGCAGATACTACTAATTACTTAACTTTGCTTTCAACCAAAATAATAAAACATCAATGAGAGAAGTAGTTATAGTATCTGCAGTTAGAACCCCGATAGGAAGTTTTGGTGGTTCATTATCAAGCTTTTCAGCCCCTCAACTGGGAGGTATAGCCATTAAGGCTGCTGTAGAAAAAGCAGGCATTAGCCTTGCTGACATTCAGGAAGTATATATGGGCAATGTATTGTCTGCCAATATTGGCCAGGCACCAGCAACTCAGGCCGCGAAGTTTGCCGGTTTACCGGATCTCCCTGCGACCACCATTAACAAAGTGTGTGCTTCAGGAACCAAAGCCATTATGCTGGCTGCACAAAGCATCGCCCTGGGTGAAAATGACATCATCGTTGCAGGTGGTATGGAAAGCATGAGCAATGTTCCCTATTATCTGGATAAAGCAAGAAACGGATACCGTTTGGGTCATGGTCAGTTGACGGACGGACTGGTAAAAGACGGTCTATGGGACGTATATAATGATTATCACATGGGTTCTGCCGCTGAATTATGTGCTGCAGAATGTGAAATTAGTCGCGAAGATCAGGATGCTTTTGCCATTAGTTCTTATGAAAAGGCTCAGGCTGCCCAAAATTCTGGAAAATTCGATTCAGAAATTGTGCCTGTACCTGTAAAAGACCGCAAAGGCGAAGTGACGCTCATCTCAAAAGATGAGGAGCCATTCGCAGTAAAATTTGATAAAATCCCAAGCTTAAAACCTGTATTCAAAAAAGATGGTACAGTCACCGCAGCAAATGCCTCGACTTTAAATGATGGTGCGGCTGCATTGGTACTCATGAGTGCAGATAAAGCAACAGCACTTGGATTAAAACCATTGGCAAAAATTCTTGCCTACGCTGATGCACAACAAGCACCAGAATGGTTTACCACTGCTCCGGCGAAAGCAATTCCATTGGCCTTAAAAAAAGCAGGTAAAACCATCAGCGACGTAGATTATTTCGAAATAAACGAAGCTTTCTCTGTGGTTTCTTTAGCCAACAACAAATTATTGGAGTTAGATGGAGAAAAAGTAAACGTAAATGGTGGTGCCGTAGCCATAGGACATCCACTGGGTGCTTCGGGCGCAAGAATTGTAGTGACTTTATTAGGCGTATTGGCCCAAAATAATGGAAGTATCGGTGTAGCCGGAATTTGTAATGGCGGTGGTGGTGCCAGCGCAATAGTTATTGAAAAGCTAAAGTAAATGTTCAAGACTTCATCAAAACCTATTCTTTTAGTCCTAATTTTATGCTGCGTAATGACCATAGTTCATGCGCAGCATACTTTCCCCCTATCCAATATCCCGGCAATAGCCAGGCTTCAGGATTCTTTAATCCGCATCAGTGATCAGACTGAAAACGCGCCAAACAATCAGGCACGTTTTGCAGCAAATGCACACTTCATAAAAACATTGGTAGTGGCACTAAAAACTCCCGGATCATTTAACCAGAATTTTGACTCCTTAAAAAGAGTCGCTGTTCTGAATGCTCCAGATAAATCTTTCCGCGTCTTCACCTGGTACCTTCCCATAGATGACGGTACTTATCGTTACTTCGGCGCCATACAAATGGCCAGCAAAGACGGAAAACTTAAGTTGTTCCCTTTAATAGATATGACAGAACAACTGAAAGATCCCAATGTCATTACGGATCATAAGAACTGGTATGGAGCCTACTACTATCAAATCGTTCCACTGAACAATAATGGTAAAGCAACTTCCTATGCTTTGCTTGGCTGGAAAGGAAACAATAGTAAAACGTCTAAAAAAATAATCGAAGTATTGTCGTTTGAAAAGGGAGAACCCAGCTTCGGAAAAGCCATATTCATACAGCCTAAAAATCAGGCAAACAACCGAATGATCTTTGAATACAATAAGCTCAACTCCATGACCCTGACAATGGACAAAAGTGTAAATATGATCGTTTTTGATCATCTTGCTCCTTTCAGTGAAGAAATGACAGGAAATTTTGAATATTATGCTTCCGACCTAAGTTTTGATGCGTATAAAGTGACAGGAGGCAAACTTAAACTCGTTGAGAATGTGGAACTAAAGAACGACCCCAATGATCTGGACGAGCTCTATATTGACCCCAAAGACAAAAAAATCCAGGCAATTAAGAAGCTTTAATGCATGGTTATACCCTCCTAAACTACTTTAAAAATTTGTGAGTTTGAGTCCGGGTGCCTATCTTGCGCGATGGTTTATTTTAATATCAAACAAAAACCCTACCAAAACACAAGCCTCTCGATTATTTATTTATAAGAACTAACTGAACCTTTCAATAAATTATTACACAAAAAAACCAACACATGAATGCACAAAATTTGGACACTCCAAATAACTTTTTTGAGAGTAAGGTACTAGGACATCCGGCAGGACTGTTTGTTCTATTCTTTACAGAGATGTGGGAAAGATTCTCCTACTACGGGATGCGCGCATTACTAGTGCTGTTTCTAACTTCATCCATTATTGGTGACAATCCAGGATGGGGATGGCCTAGAGCTCATGCATTAGCAATTTATGGTTCTTATACAGGTTTAGCTTACCTTACCCCTATTTTAGGTGGTTACATTGCCGATAGGATTATCGGATACCGCTGGGCGGTGATTGTAGGTGCCGTATTAATGACCCTAGGCCATTTATCGATGGCCATTGAGATTGACCATTTCTTTATGTACCTGGGCTTATGTCTATTGGTAATTGGAAACGGTTTCTTCAAACCAAACATGACTTCTATCATCGCACAGATGTATAAAAAACACCCGGAGAAAAAAGATGGTGCTTATACCATTTTCTATATGGGTGTAAACGCAGGTGCATTTTTAGGAATGTTGCTGTGTGGTTATATCGGCGAAAGTAAAGACTGGGGATGGGCTTACGGATTCGGTTTAGCCGGTATCTTTATGTTCATCGGTATGCTTCAGTTCTATTTCACACAAGGTATTTTTGGAAATATTGGTTTAAAACCAGTTAAAAATGAAGTGGAAGAAACTTCTGACAACCTGGAAGAATCAACAAGAAATCCTTTCTCTAAATTTGATCTTGTATTGATCGGTCTGATTGCAGCAATCGGTCTATCATGGATCATCAATGACCCGGTTTCCAAGATCACCAGCATGAATTTATTTGCATTTAATGTGGGAGGCCTGGAAGGTAGTAATTTTATGATCATTACCGCATTGGTACTTTTCGTATTCATTCTGATCAAAAGGATCAGTCAGTATACTCCTGTATTACGTGATAAAATGATTGCAGTAATTATCCTGGCCTTTATCACCATTTTCTTCTGGGCATCTTTTGAACAGGCAGGTGGTTCCATGACAATCTTTGCAAAAGATTATACTCAACGACTTTTAACAGGTGATTCTAAGGTAATTTTCAATATTGTAAATACCCTAATTACAGTAATTCCTCTAATGATCATCTCATATGTATTGTTAAAGTTGTTTTCTAAGACTTTCGGCAAATACTCTATTGGTAATATCATTTTAGCTTGTGGTTTCATCATCATTTGGGTGATCGTGATTTACATGCTTAAAAATCAATATGCTGAAGTGAAATCAGAAGTTCCGGCAACCTGGTTCGGTATTCTGAACTCTCTATTCATCATCAGCTGTGCACCAATCGTATCTAAGCTTTGGGAAAGTAAATACAATCCATCTGCTACCTTTAAAAACGGTTTCGGAATGATCCTTTTAGGAATTGGTTTCGCAGCACTTGCTTACGGTGCAAGCAGTATCCCTCAGGGAGCTGCTGTAGCTTCGGTAAGTATGATCTGGTTGGTATTGGCCTACTTCTTCCATACCATGGGGGAGCTGTTCATCTCTCCGGTAGGTTTATCTTATGTAAGTAAACTGGTTCCTGGAAGAATGATTGCCATTATGTTTGGTATCTGGTATTTAGCGATTGCGATCGGAAATAAGATTGCAGGTACCATGGGTGGTATGATCGATGAGATCACTTCAAAATATTCTATGAGTACTTTCTTCCTGATCTTCACCTTCATCCCTATCGGATTAGGCCTGATCATCATGATGCTAACTCCAGTATTAAAACGCTTAATGCACGGAGTAAAATAATTAAAAGCAAGCCTTTGGAACTCTCCAAAGGCTTTTTTTACTAACAGATCAATTACAATATAAGATATGGCTGAAAATCTTACTTTAGAACAAATTCAGGATTTCAAGGGCAAGTATCCAAAACAACTTTGGTACCTGTTCTTCTCTGAAATGTGGGAACGCTTCTGTTTCTACGGAATGCGGGGAATGCTCACCTATTTCATGGTGACACAATTAATGATGAAAGATGGCGATGCCAATCTTCAGTACGGTGCCACTCAGGCCTTCGTATATGCTTTCACCTTTATTGGTGGACTCTTTGCAGATAAAATCCTGGGATTCAGAAAATCACTATTCTGGGGTGGTATTCTCATGATTGTCGGCAGTGCAATCCTATCCTACGATCCACATCAGTTTTTCTTTCTGGGGATCAGTTTCACAGTAGTAGGTACCGGTTTCTTTAAGCCAAACATTTCTACTATGGTGGGTTCATTGTACAAAGGAAATGACCCCCGCCGGGACGCCGGTTTCTCACTGTTCTATGCAGGGATTAACATTGGTGGTTTATTGGGTGGTTATGCCTGTATCTATTTAGGAAAAACCTATTCATGGCATTTGGCTTTTGGACTTGCCGGAATTGTAATGACCATCAGTTTGTTAACCTTTATCTTTACTAAAAGAAGTCTGGGGCCAATCGGATTATCTCCATTTAAAGACGAAGAGCTCACCGTTATCTTACCTGAAAGTCTGGATGGCAAATTACCAGCAGAACCTGCAGTAGTAAAAACGAAAGCCATCAATAGAAAATGGTACGACTACGCTGTGTATGCAGGTTCATTGGCCATTATTCCAGTGATCATGACGATGGTTGCCAAAACACAATATACCGACTGGTTTATGTACATCATCGGCCCTGCTACTCTGGTTTACATCATTTATGAAATGAGTAAATACGGATGGGAAGAACGTAAAAAACTAATTGCGGCTATCATTTTTATTCTCTTTTCTATTGTATTCTGGGGGATTTATGAACAAAGCGGTGGTTCTATGGCACTTTTTGCAGCCAGAAATCTCGACGACAAACTACTTGGTGTCATCACTTTGGATCCAAATGGAGTAAACAATTCGGCCAACTCTTTCTTTGTGATCATCTTTGCCTTTGTTTTCAGTCTGGTATGGATTGGACTAGCAAAGAAAAAGATTGAACCAAATACTGTGGTTAAATTCGGTTTAGGATTTTTATTCCTCGCTGGTGGTTTCTTTATCTTGTACAGTACCCGTTTCTTTGCGAATGCGCAAGGTATCGCTTCATTAGACGCCTTTACCCTATCTTATCTTGTCATCACCTTCGGTGAACTTTGTCTCTCTCCTATAGGCTTATCTATTATGACCAAATTATCACCTGTTAAACTACAAGGTGTCATGATGGGAATGTGGTTCCTTGCCAGTGCATACGGACAATATGTTGCAGGTATTTTAGGTGCAAACATGGCTAAGGGTGGAGACAATGATACGACAGCTCAAAAATTAATCACCTTCACAGAAGGCTATAAGCAATTGGCGATTTATGCCTTAATTGCTGGAATATTATTAATTATCTTATCACCAATGGTGAAAAAACTAATGGGAGACGTCAAGTAATCTCATTTTATGGTGATTTAACACAATTAACCCTCGGTATTAGAATATACTGAGGGTTTTTTCGTTAAGAATCCATAATTTCGCTCCTAAATTTATTTTACGTGTCAGACAGTCTAATTATTATCCCTACTTACAACGAGAAAGAAAACATTGAGAAAATCATCAGAAAGGTTTTTTCCTTGCCTTATTCCTTTGAAATCCTGATTATCGATGACGGTTCTCCCGATGGGACAGCTGCCATTGTAAAAGGATTACAAAAAGAATTTGCTTCACTACACATCGAGGAAAGAACAGGGAAATTAGGTCTGGGTACAGCTTATATTCATGGTTTTCGCTGGGCATTGTCCCGTCCACAATACGAATATATTTTTGAGATGGATGCTGACTTCTCTCACAATCCTGACGATCTGATCAGACTTCGCGAAGCATGTTTGAAGGGAGCAGACCTGGCTATTGGCTCTCGATATGTAAATGGGGTAAATGTAGTGAACTGGCCTATGAGCAGAGTATTGATGTCTTACTTTGCCTCTATGTATGTTAGAATCATTACCAGGATTGACATTCAGGATGCCACAGCAGGTTTTAAATGTTATACCAGACGTGTTTTAAATACCATTCCTTTAGACAAAATCAAATTTGTCGGTTATGCCTTCCAGATTGAAATGAAGTTCACTGCGATCAAATATGGCTTTAAGGTGGTAGAGGTTCCAATCATCTTTACAGACCGTACTGAAGGTACATCAAAAATGAGCACGCGTATTTTTAGAGAAGCTTTTCTAGGGGTGATTCAAATGAAAGTCTGGAGTTGGTTTAGAAATTACAAAAAGTAATTTCTTATTCCTTGCGGGCTTTTCCATCCCGCATCATCGTTCCGAAATCCCAGTTTTTATCCATCGCATTTACAATTCTGACCAATCTCTTAGTTCTTGTTGCTTCTGTTTTAGCTGAGTTTAACCAATTGATGTACCAGTTTTGATGAGATTTTGGCAGCTTTAAAAATCCTTCCAGCCATTGCGGTTCATCAGAAAGGCAAACTTCCAGGTCATCGGGCATGAGAATTTTAAAATCAGGGTCCTCTTCCAGCATCAGGGAGACTATTCCTCCTTTATCTTTTTTCAACTTTTTACGCAGGAGCTGATTCAGTGCAATGATAAAGTCTCCTGATCCCATTGGCACCAATGCCAGGCCGGCTATATTCACCTGATCCAGCATACCCCTTACACGGTAACTTTTCCTACAGTCTGCTTTAATGGCATTCGCAATTTCAAATGGAACAAAAATATACGTCCAACCCGTTTTTTCGCCCATTTCTGCGAAGCGTTCTATCTCTGCTTTAAAAGTCACCATATTTAAATTTAGTAAAGAATATACGCTTTACAAAAAACTAAAACTTCTCTTCCACACCTAAGCCAAACAATGCGAAATCGTATTTTACAGGATCTAAAGGGTCAAATTCAGCAAGCTTTCTAGTCAATTCCACTGCAGTTTGCCAATCCGTTTGCTTTCTGCTGATCATCCCAAGTCTACGCGCAACCCGATCTACATGAACATCACATGGGCAAATTAAATCTGCGGGCTTCAGGGTATTCCATAGACCAAAATCAACGCCCTTATTGTCTGTTCTCACCATCCAGCGTAAAAACATATTGAGGCGTTTACAAGTTGATTTTTGCTTTGGTGAAGAGACATGTTTAATGGTTCGTCTCGGAAAATCAGGCAGACTAAAGAAATAAGACCTGAAATGATTTAAATATTGTTCTGTTCGAGGTGCTGCTTTCTCTAATTCTGATAACATACAGGCAGCCGAAGCGTAGCTTTTTTGTGCTTTCCTTTTTAAAGGAACCTCTGTTAGGTACTCCTCCCTAAATATGGGCTTTGGGGCAAGAAATGCTGTTTCCAGGCTATCCGATTGTTCATAATGATACTTAAAGAAGGAAACAAAATACAATAAATCTGTATCATTGAATGTGCGATGCTTAAACCCCAGCAAGCCTTTAAGATCTTGATCGCTATGTTGTATCATAAAATCATAGGGCGAATTGTCCATCCGTTCAAACAGCTCTGTACATTTATTGATTATGGTTTTGCGTTGCCCCCATGCTAAAATTGCCGCAAAGAATGCGGCAATTTCAACGTCTTGTTTCTTAGAAAAACGGTGGGGAATGCAAATCGGATCATTGGTGATAAAATTAGGCCTGTTGTACTGCTCAACCTTATAATCCAAAAAATCTTTAAGTTCCAGGAATTCCAATATTTCTTATTTTAGTAATTTTAAATTAGCTTAAAGCCTGTTCTAAATCTGCAATTAGATCGTCAATATCTTCGACTCCTACACTCAGGCGTAAAAGATTATCAGTTACCCCGACTTTTTCGCGCTCTTCTTTAGGAATAGAACCATGCGTCATACTTACCGGGTGATTGATTAAAGATTCAACTCCACCCAGAGATTCCGCAAGTGTAAATACTTTAAAGGAGGAAGCAATCCTGAAAGTCTCCTGAAGGTCAGCTCCTTTTAAAGTAATGGACACCATCCCGCCAAAACCTCGCATTTGTTTCTTCGCGATGTCATGATTAGGATGATCTTCAAAACCAGGCCAATAGATCTTATCTACTTTTGGATGTGTTTTTAGAAAACGTGCTACTTTTTCACCGTTCTCACAATGTGCTTTCATACGCAAATGAAGTGTTTTAATTCCTCTCAAAACCAGGAAAGCATCCTGAGGTCCTGGTGTAGCGCCACAAGCATTGTAAATAAACCAAAGGTCTTTGTACAATTGTTCATCGTTCAATAATAAAGCGCCCATCACCACATCAGAGTGACCACCAATATATTTGGTCACTGAATGCATCACGATATCTGCGCCCAGATCAATTGGATTCTGAAGATATGGGGAAGCAAAAGTATTGTCGACCGTTAAAATCAGGTTCTTTTCTTTAGTGATTTTGGCAATACCTTCAATGTCGATGATCTGCATTGTTGGATTTGTAGGGGTTTCAATCCATACCAATTTCGTTTTATCATTGATATATGGCAACATGTTTTCTGGCTTAGACAAGTCCAGAAAATGGAATTTAATGCCATATTTTGCATAAACCTTAGTGAAGATTCTATAAGACCCACCGTATAAATCATTTCCGGTGATCACTTCATCCCCTGGCTGCAACAGTCTTAAAACTGTATCGGTAGCACCCATTCCACTTGAAAAAGCCAAACCGTATTTAGCATTTTCCAAAGCGGCCAGACAATCTTCCAATGCTTTACGCGTAGGATTGGTACCTCTTGAATATTCATACCCCTGGTGATCTCCAGGAGATTTTTGCCAGTAGGTAGAGGTTTGATAAATTGGAGTCATTACTGCTCCTGTAGATGGGTCAGGTTCCTGACCAGCATGTATAGCTTTTGTTGCGAACTTCATAGGTTTTTATTTTGTTCTATTTCAGCCTTAAACTGATACCCCAGGTGTTTCCCTGTTGGGTAACCGCTTCCGGCCAACATGGATTGTTTTTGATTTAAAGTTACGTCTTTTATTTGCGCATAAGGGGGAATAATCAAATCAGCGCCCAGGCAGAACAAAATTGACCTTTCAATGATATCTGTAAGGATTTCCCGAGTCACCAGGTTAGCCGAAAAATCCTGATATAAAAAGCCTAATGCGCCCTCCCCTTCTACTATAAAATGTTTTTCTTTATTGATGAGAATTCTTGCAATCAGCGATCCCTGATCTGCAAGGCGATTATATTTGATAGAATCGGCGAGAAAATTATGGATAAAGATCACTCCACAATAGCTCAAAGATGAATTATCTTTTATGTATTTCGTTTGAAATATGGAATGACCTTCCCCAAAGTTAAACACATTACTGTGCATAGAGACGACCATCATATCGCCTGAGAATTTTAGCTGTACCTCAAACTTATTATTCTCTTTGTAATCAATCTCTACAGAGGGATCCTTCGATTGATAATCATGTTTCAATTTTCCAGCGGTTGCTATGAGCTGCTTTTTTAGCAACTCATAGACTTCCGTCGTATTTCTATAGATCTCTTGTTTTAAAGAGGCTTTATCTTCAAGTTCAGTAAGTATTCTGGCGTAATTTTCTGTGTCCATCTTTTAATTTTTGTTTCCTTTATCGCGCCAATTACTGCTTTGATTAATAAGCGCGGGCAAATAACACCCTCTGTTTAGATGGCTTGCCTGAATAAATACAAACACCCTCTTCCTGCTTATTGTTTAAAGGAACACACCTAATGGTTGCTTTTGTCTCTTCCTTAATCTTTTGTTCTGTTTCCGGTGTACCATCCCAATGCGCAGAAACAAATCCTGTTTTACCATCTAACAACTCTTTCAATTCATCGTAAGAATTTGCTTCAGTAGTATGTTCATCACGGAATTTCAATGCTTTATTATAAATGTTTGACTGAATTTCATCTAACAACTGAACAATAAAAATGTCAAGACCTTCCTGAGCAACGGTTTGTTTCTCTCTTGTATCTCTTCGGGCAAGTTCAACAGTCCCATTTTCCAGATCACGGCCACCGATTGCTAAGCGAATTGGTACACCTTTCAACTCATATTCAGCGAATTTAAATCCTGGACGCTGTGCTTCACGATCATCGTATTTCACAGATACTCCAAGACTTTTCAATTTTGCAGTCAGTTCGTCTACATAATTACTGATATTTTTAAGGTCTTCCTCATTTTTATGGATTGGGACAATCACCACTTGAATTGGGGCTAATTTTGGAGGCAATACCAAACCTGCATCATCACTATGAGCCATGATCAAAGCACCCATTAAGCGTGTCGAAACACCCCATGAACTCGCCCACACATGTTCAATTTTACCTTCTTTATTGGTGAACTTCACGTCAAATGCTTTCGCGAAATTTTGTCCGAGGAAGTGAGAAGTACCTGCTTGTAAAGCTTTACCATCCTGCATCAATGCCTCAATACAATAAGTATCTAATGCACCAGCAAAGCGCTCATTTGGTGTTTTAACACCCTTAACTACAGGCATAGCCATCCAGGTTTCCGCGAAGTCAGCATATACCTCTAACATTTTTTCTGTTTCTTCAATAGCCTCTTCAGCGGTAGCATGTGCGGTATGTCCTTCCTGCCATAAAAATTCGGTGGTACGAAGAAATAAACGTGTACGCATTTCCCAGCGCACCACATTCGCCCATTGATTGATCAGTAAAGGAAGATCACGGTAAGACTGGATCCATCCTCTGTAGGTATTCCAAATAATGGTTTCAGAAGTTGGTCTAACAATTAATTCCTCCTCCAGTTTCGCCGTTTCGTCTACGATAATATTTCCAGTTCCATCATTTTTAAGACGGTAATGTGTCACAACGGCACACTCAGTGGCAAAACCTTCTACGTGTGATGCCTCTTTAGAAAAATATGACTTAGGAATGAATAAAGGAAAATAAGCGTTACTATGTCCTGTATCTTTAAACTTTTTGTCTAAAACCGCCTGTATTTTCTCCCAAATGGAGTATCCGTAGGGTTTAATCACCATACATCCTTTAACAGAGGAATGCTCTGCCAGATCGGCTTTCATAACAATGTCGTTATACCACTGCGAATAATCTTCATTTTTACTTGTAATACCTTTGCTCATAACTATTTGGAATGTTTTTTGTGTAACTTTGCTTGAAATGTAGTTTACAAATTTATAAATTTATAGCCTACAAAAAAGCGTGTGACACACAAACAACACATATAGTTATGAAACCTAGACATTTAATCACCAGCATGCTGGCCTTGACAACAGTAGTTGTCGCGTCCTGCTCTGCGCCAAGGTATGCGCAGCAAGGTGCTCAAGCGGATGATGTGTACAACTCGAATGCAAAAGCCCAAATTTATACGCCTCAACCTAGAGTCGTTCCCAGTCAGGATGATTATTACGATTCCAATGATGAATATTACGGCACCAGTGATCCTTATTATGACATGGATTACTCTTCCCGTATCAATAGATTTTCTTACGCTAGTCCATGGAGATCCTATTATGATCCTTACTTCGACGGTGGTTTCGGCTACGGTGGTGGATATGGCTATGGTGGTTTTTCTTTAGGTCTTAGCTTTGGTTCTGCCTGGGGCAACCCATGGTATGGATGGGGCGGTGGCTATTATCCTTCATTTGGATATAATCCTTGGTATCCAGGATGGGGCGGTGGCTTTTATCCAGGATGGGGAGGCGGTTTCTATCCAGGATGGGGCGGCGGTATCATTATTGGATCAAACACTGGAAGGACTTACAATGCACCAAGACCTTCAAGAGGCTACGGCGATAGAAGTTATGGTGGCAGCAGTGTAAGAGGTTCCGGAAATACCAGAAGTGATAGAAATGGCAATGTCATTTCCCGTGGAAGTAGAGCTGACTCTTATATTCCAAACAGAACACAAGGCAATGTTCAAAGACCAGCAGGTTCAAGCAACAGACCTACACGTTCTCAGGGTTATGATAATGGCAGACAGGAGCCACAAGCCAGACCTACAAGAGATAGCTACAGACCACAACCACAGAATACACCATCTTATACCCCATCCCGTGGTGGAGATATGGGCGGAGGTAGATCCTCAGGCGGTGGTAGCACCGGAGGTGGCGGCGGTAGATCTTCTAGAGGTGGAAGAGGCTAATCAGGTCCAATAATTATCATTCAGAAAACAAACATGAAAAAAATTCTATCCTCCTTAGTGGCTATAGTAGCCACTACAGGTTCTTTATATGCTCAATATAGCCCTGATGCCTTGAGATTCTCTCAAACTAATTATGGTAGCACCAGCCGATTTAAAAGTATGGGTGGCGCACAAATTGGTGTTGGTGGCGACATGAGTTCATTAGGTGGTAACCCTGCAGGACTTGGCTTGTTCACCAAATCAGAATTTAGCTTCACCCCTGAATTCAATATGATGAAAGGAAAAGCTGATTTTCTTGGAGAAAGAACAAACGCTTCTAAAAACAGATTGAACCTGAATAATGTAGGTGCTGTTTTTTATAATCCTACTTTCAAACCAAAAGGTCAGGACCCTACTAAAGGTGTGATCAGTACAGTTTTTGGTGTAGGTTATAGCCGTAATAATGATTTCACTGGCAAATTCAGCTTTAATGGAACCAACAATCAGAATTCCATTAATAATTATTTTGCAGAGGAGGCTAATTTTTTCACTCCTGGAGATCCAACTACCCTGGCTAATTACAGCATAGAAAAAATGGCTTATGACAACTATTTAATTAACTATGATGCAGCTAATGATACTTATTTACCTGCAACCAGGGCTCCGTACCGCCAAAGTCAATCAGAAATTAGAACAGGATCTACCTCAGAGATGAATGTAGCTGGTGCTTTAAACATCTCTAATAAGGTGTATGTGGGTGCCAGTTTGAACTTTATCACTTCAAGGTATGAAAGTGACCGTATGTTCAGAGAAACAGGTTACAATACTGGTGTAGCTAGTAACTACACTTCAGATTACAGAGTAAATTCAGATGTTAAAGGGACAGGGTTCAATGCCCGTTTAGGTATCATTTACAGACCTGATGCAAATTTACGCGTAGGTGCAACTTATCAGTCGCCGAGCTGGATGTATTTTGATGATGTTCAAGCCCATTCTTTATCAACAACATATTCTGCAGGGGATAAAGAAGGTATCTTTACAAATACTCCAGGCATTTCAGGTGTTACTTATCAATTGCGTACACCAGGAAAAGGATCCCTGGGTGCAAGTTACGTAATCGGAGGCAGAGCGTTAATTTCAGCAGACGTTGACTATGTTGACTATACCTCCATTAAATATTCCCTTGATCAGGACAACAACCAGGGAGCGGTGAATTCAGCTAACGATTTCATTAGAGACAACTACCAAAGTGCCGTTAACTATAGATTTGGAGCAGAGTTCAAGGTAGACAATAGCTTCAGTTTAAGAGCAGGTTATGGAAACAATGGAACTCCAATCAAAAATGACAACAACTCTTATTTTGCTACTAAATTTTACACTGGTGGTCTAGGTTACCGTGTCAATAACTACTATTTAGATCTTGCTTACCAACGTGTAGAAAATAATGTTGATTTGGATAGCTACTTTTTAAATGATCAATCTGAACCCGTTGCCAATATTAAAACAGGTAAAAATAATATCTTTTTAACCTTTGGTGTAAGGTTCTAACCCTGTAGACGCTATTGGTTTAGGCGCATAAAAAAGGGAAGTTGATTTAAAATCAGCTTCCCTTTTTCTATTTATAGATAATGAAGAAATGTATCTCAACAATTAAAAACCATTTGCTTTAAAGAGGCCTGCAAACCTTTCTATGTTTTGTTCTACCTTAGGATCTTTGATCAATTCCGGAGCATGATGCGGTTTTATACGTGCATCGATGACCACAGGACCAGTACATCCCCAATGTTTATTTGTAGTAAATGAATTGATCCCATGAATATCCATAGCAGGATTACTCCTGGTAAAGGTAATCCATACCAGATTATTGATAGTTGCAGCTGTGAAAGCACTATCATCACACAAAACTATCATAGCAATCCCATCGAGATCCTCGTCTTTCAATTTCTGGTTTAATACTTCAATTTCTTCAAGAGCATTGGCATGACTCAAATAAGTAGAGGCCTGAATGGTAAGCAGGCCTGGAATAGCAATATGTGCTCCACTAAAACCTTCAGGTAAATCAAACCCAACTGGCACTACAGCTGATAATTTTCTTCGCTCAGCTCCTGCAGCAGCAAAAACCACTTTTGAACCACTATTCAACCCATCGCCACTGTAATCCAGTGTATCAATAGTGGTATTGGTATGGAAGTGTAAATCGGTCTTAAAGTCCATTCTCGACAATACATGCTGCATAAACCGGGAAAGGTCATGCGTATCCAAAGATTCGTCATCTTCCCTGGCTGCAATAAACAGGTATTTAGCCAGGCTCAATTGATTCTTACCTAGAATATGATTGGAAATGGTAAGGATCTCCTGGGGTCTACGTTCCGTTAGAAATGGGGTGTAACGTTCACTTCCTATCGCAAACAACAAAGGATGTACACCTGCAGCATCTACCGCATTGAGTTCTTTTAATCCGTGAATCTCACGTGGCAAAGCCGATCCGGCAATTTCATGAATCAATGCACCAAAACTCGTGTCCTCCTGAGGAGGTCTGCCCACAACCGTAAAAGACCATATCGCATCCTTACGATGGTAGACATTGTGCACCTTCATTAATGGAAAAGGATGTGTTAAACTGTAATAACCCAAATGATCCCCGAAAGGACCTTCAGGTTTCGTTTCCTGAGGATAAACGGTTCCTGTAATTACAAAGTCTGCATCAGCAGAAATACAGAAGCCTTCTTCATCATAGAAATACCTGAACCTACGGTTCCCTAATGCACCCGCGAAGGTCATCTCCGACAAACCTTCCGGCAAAGGCATTACTGCCGCTAGCGGATGTGAAGGCGGACCACCTACAAAAACACTCACTTTTAATGGTTGACCTTTGGCATTGGCTTTCGATTGATGAACTCCAATTCCTCTATGAATCTGATAATGCAGACCAATTTCCTGATCCTGTACATAATCATTGCCAGCAAGCTGAATACGGTACATTCCAAGATTTGCATTCATAATCCCCGGCTTATCTACGTCCTCCGTATATACCTGTGGCATTGTAATAAAAGGGCCGCCATCCATAGGCCAGTTTACGATCTGTGGCAAAGCACTAATTGTTGTTTTACTGAAGGTAGATTTAAAAGTTTGTTTTAAAGGCAATGCGGTAAGGGCACTAAGACCTATTGCAGGAAGTTTCAATGGATTTTTAAGAGCTGACATCGGATCAAACTTTAATCCAACCAATTGTTCCACTTTATCAAGGCTATCCCTAAACATAAACTTCGCGCGCTCCAACGTACCAAACAAATTAGAAACAGCAGGAAAAGGACTTCCTTTTACCTTCTCAAAGTATAATGCTGGACCCTGTTTTTCGTAAACACGCAAATGAATAGCCGCCATTTCTAGATAGGGGTCAACTTCTTCTTTAATCCTGATTAGATGGCCATGTTTTTCTAAATCGGCCACACATTCTGCTAAACTTTTATATCCCATTACCTTCCAAAGGTATTAAACTATTGTTGCTTGGCATAAAAGCATTCCTCCGAAAAAATAAAAAAACGTCATATAAAAATAAAAGCTCCGCTGCTAAGGGTAGCAGTCGAAGCAATTACGAATGGGAGCGTTCCATGTTCTTTAATACCTTTTATAGAATCCTGGTACCAGCCAGGGTCAGTTGATTTACATTTTTGACAAAAGTAACTGCCAGACATTATGAATTAGTAAAATTTTACAACTAAAGAGTACAATATTATAATCTTATACACACTTTTAACTATTTTGCAGTCCCAAACCACAAATATCTTCATGTCAACCCCTCTCCACCACAAAATAAAACCAGATCAAAAATACTTACATGCCGTATTTGAACGTTTAGACTACTTCTTCCCACTTCCAGCAGGCGCAAAAAAGCAACTAGGGGAAACTTGTTATGAAATTCATGTCAAGAAGAATGAATATTTATTGAGGAAAGGAGATTATAGTTATTTTATTTATTTTATTATCGAGGGTATCCTTACTGGTGAAGCCACTTCAGGAAAACAAGTACTTACAAGTTTCATCTGTGTTCAGGGAGAATTCGTATCTGCCATAGAAGGGATTTATGGCATTGTTCCAGCCACGGAAGACATAAAAGCAGCTGAAGATTCCTTATTACTCGGCCTCCACGTACAAGATCTGGAAAAGGTAACAGCTAACTTTCCAGAAATGAACATTGTAATGAGAAAAGTGATGGAGCTTTATTATAAGATAGCGCACCACAGATCGGTGTTTTTCAGGATTGGTAATGCTTCAGATAAGTATGCCGACTTCTTAAAAAATTACCCCCACCATGCTAGCCGGATTCCATTAGAACTAGTTGCCTCCTACCTCAACATTAAGATCACAACCCTCAAGAAAATTGTAAGTACTGCTAATAAGAAGGGAGATGAGAGGATATTGTCTAAAGAGCAAATTGTATTCTATCTGGAAGAACATCGCCCCTATCTTCAGAAGAAACTCTCGCTTGCCCAATTTGCCCAAATGTTGAACCTCAGTTCCCACAATTTATCTCATTTACTGAACCTATATTTTCAGCAAAACTTTAGTCATTTTATAAATAGCTATAGGGTAAATTATGTTTTAGATGAAATGCAGAATAAAGACCATTGTAAACAATATAGCCTGGATGGCTTAGGACGTGAAGCCGGTTTTTCTTCTCGCAGTTCTTTCTTTTACGAGTTTAAAAAACATACCGGAATTACACCCAGAAACTATCTTCAAAAAATGAATGAAACGATACTTTAAAGTATGGGCAAACCCCACAAAAAAACCGCTTCTTAAAATATTAGGAAGCGGTTTGGTATTTTTAGAAATACTAAAACTTATTTTTTACCACAAAATGATCGCAACATCCAGGTATTTTTCTCCTTAAACTGCATAAATCTGTTGACCATATCATTTGATCCATCATCCCCAGCCTTATCAGTAGCATCTAATAAATCGCGTTCTATCTGAATTAGATGAGCCATATCTGCTAAAATCTCTTCTACCATATCCATATCTTTCATTCCTATGGTATTCACTTCCTTGATGGATGACTCTTTAATGTAATCTGCAAATCGACTATGCGGCGGCTTTCCTAAAGTCAGGACACGCTCTGCAATTTCATCTATTGTTAACTGTGCATTGGTATAAAGTTCTTCAAACTTGATATGTAAAGTGAAGAAATTCTGACCTTTTACATTCCAGTGACAACCTCTCAATTTCTGGTAATGTATGTGATAATTAGCCAGATAGTCGTTCAGCATGTCCACTACAGGTCTCACTTCTTTCTCATTTAAACTAATTTCTTTTGCGTCCATAGTATATATTGTTTTATTTTTGTCCGATCATAGGAGTGCCTATACAACAACACGAAAATTAAATGGTTTTGAAAAATGTTATTTTAAGGGGCAATACCCCATTGGAATGAACGTTAAATATCAAAATTCCCGCTTTCTTTTATTATTCGTATAATTGTTTATTAAATTTAACAGAGACATTAATGTATAAATATTATATAGTATCGTTATTTGCAGTGCTTTTAAAATTACCCACTGCCAATGCCAATACCAATACAAGGGATTCTATAGGAGTAGAAAACCACAATGGGAAAAAGTTAATTGTCCACGAAGTAGCTGCAAAAGATACCTATTATGCCATTGGAAGACGATACAATGTGACTCCGAAGGAAATCATGACTTTCAACGACAATAAGTTCCTTCAAATTGGTGTCATCATTAAAGTACCAACTAACCTTCCATTTACTAGTCCAGCACCAGATAGAACACCAGTAACGGCTAGTAATAGAACAGGAATTCCTAAAAAGAATGAAAATACAGATCCTGATGGTATTTTAATTGAACATACAGTTCAAAAGAAAGAAAATCTGGGTATGCTGGCAAAGAAATATAACACTACAGTTAATGAGATTAAAAGGATCAATAACCTCAGAACCATTAACCTTTCTATCGGTCAGGTGTTAAAAGTTCCTGCAAACGAAGTTGTAGTGGAGAATGAAGCAGAAACTAACCTCTCTGGAACTGTACCTGCAAAATCAGGAGTTGGGACTACACAACCGGTTGCCACAGAAACTAAAAACCCAATAGATACGAAGAAAAAAGAAGAAGTTCTGGTTCCTATCTTCCCGAAAAAACAACAGCAATCAGCTGCAGCAAATCAAAATCCAACAGCTGATACTTCAGAAGACTTTATTGAACATACTGTAGCTTCTAACGAAACACTGTATTCCATTGCCACTCGTTATAAGCTCACAATGGATCAGGTAAAAGCAAAAAATAACCTGAATGGCTATGCATTAAGAGTAGGTCAAAAATTATTAATCAAAGGTCAGTATCCACAAAAACCAGTTCCCTCGGCTAGTCGCCAGGAGGAAAACCCAGTAGATACCTTGAATTCTATAAAAAATCCGTCATTAAGGTTGCCAGCGAGCAGATATGGTCTAAACCAAATGGACGAAAAAGGAACAGGAACCTGGATTGCAGATCCGGATCTTGATCCCTCAAAAATGTTGGTATTACATCGTACTGCACCAATTGGAACCGTAATGAAAATTACCAATCCAATGAGCAATAGGTCTACTTTTGCGAAGGTAGTTGGTAAATTCACCGAAAATGAATCTACAAAAGATGTAATCATTGTAATGACTAAAGCCGTAGCGGACGCGTTAGGTGCTATAGATAAAAGATTTTTTTGTAATTTAACGTACGGTGGACAAGATAATGAACAATAAGCCATTTATCATTGGTATTGCGGGGGGAAGTGGTTCCGGTAAAACCTTTTTTTTAAATTGTTTCTTACATCATTTTAAGAACGATGAGGTAACCCTGGTTTCCCAGGATGACTATTACATTCCTGTGGGCGAAATGAGTCAGGAAGAAAACAAACTTTATAACTTTGATCTGCCATCAACCATTGATGATCAGCAGTTTCTTTTGGACATCAAGAAATTGATTAAAGGAGAAGTGATTTATAAAAAGGAATACAAATTTAATAATCCTTTAGCTGTTACTAAAATTCTGGAAATTCATCCTGCGCCAATTATCATTGTAGAAGGTTTGTTCATATTGCATTTCAAAGAAATTGCAGCCTTATTAGACCACCGTATTTTTGTTGAAGCTGAGGAATCAGTAGCTTTAGCGCGTCGCATTAAACGCGATGGTATGGAAAGAGGTTATCCGGAAGATGACGTAACTTATAAATGGCATAACCATGTGGTTCCGGCATATAAAGAATACCTGTTGCCATACAGAGAAACTTGTGATCAATTGGTCACCAATAATTTAAATACTCCAGATGACATCATTAAAATCACAGAAGAGATATCTGCAGATTTAAAAGTGAAATACTGCAAACATAAAGCAGAATAAATAAAAGAGGGACGCTATAGCGTCCCTCTTTTATTTAGTTTAATATCATTTCCGGCACATCATCATCTGCAAATAGCTTACCTGTGGTAGCTTGTCTGATGTAATCCACACTCACTCCTGGAGCCCTTTCTATCAATTTAAATCCGCCGCCAAGCAAAACATCCAATACCGCAAGCTCTGTCACAATTTTCTTGATGCAATTGACACCAGTTAAAGGTAAGGTACATTTTGGTAAGAGTTTACTCTCTCCTGCTTTGTTCACATGTTGCATGGCCACGATAATGTTCTTTGCGGAAGCCACCAAGTCCATTGCCCCTCCCATACCTTTCACCATTTTTCCAGGAATTTTCCAGTTGGCAATGTCTCCATTTTCTGAAACTTCCATTGCACCTAAAATAGTAAGGTCAATCTTCTGACTTCTGATCATCCCAAAACTCATCGCCGAATCAAAAATAGAAGAACCAGGCAGGGTGGTAATCGTTTGCTTACCTGCATTGATCAAATCTGCATCCTCTTCACCTTCAAAAGGAAAAGGTCCCATTCCTAATAGGCCGTTTTCCGACTGGAGCACCACATTGATGCCTTCTGGAATATAATTGGCAACCAGTGTAGGAATTCCAATCCCTAAATTCACGTAATAACCGTCTTTGATTTCTCTTGCGATACGTTTCGCAATTCCGTCCTTATCCAACATATTAATAATTTACAGGATTAATTTTTTGTTCTAACTGTTCGTTGCTCAATTCTTTTTTCATAATTGGCACCTTGAAAAATACGGTGCACGAAAACACCAGGAGTATGGATGTGATCCGGATCAAGCGCTCCTGCTTCTACGAGCTCTTCCACTTCTGCAATGGTGACTTTTCCAGCCATAGCCATTACCGGGTTAAAGTTTCTGCTGGTCGACCTAAAAATCAGGTTACCCGCAGTATCACCTTTCCATGCCTTTACGATCGCAAAATCAGCATTGAAAGCATATTCCATCAAGTAGTCTTTACCATTAAAGTTGCGCACTTCCTTTCCTTCAGCTACTTCTGTACCTACGCCCGCGGGGGTGAAAATTGCAGGCATTCCATAGCCTGCCGCCATACATCTGGTAGCCAGTGTACCCTGAGGAATCAATTCAACTTCCAGCTCTCCACTCAGCAATTGGCGTTCAAATTCCGCGTTCTCACCTACGTATGAAGAGATCATTTTCTTTACCTGGCGTTTCTGAAGCATCAATCCGATACCAAAATCATCTACCCCAGCATTATTAGATATACATGTTAAATCTTTAACACCCTTTTTTACCAATGCGGTAATGCAATTCTCAGGAATCCCACAGAGCCCAAAACCGCCGAGCATCAGGGTGTCCCCATTCTCTATATCGCTGATGGCTTCATCAGCGCCCGAAACTACTTTGTTGATCATATATAAGGTTTTGCTACTAAATTATAGTATAAAATGTGTTCGAACAATTTATTTGGCGATTTCTATAATTTTATCATCATTACCATTACTGGTGGTGATATAGAGCTTTCCCTCCGGAGATTGGCAAATGGCTCTTAGGCGTCCAAACTGATTTAGGAGAAAATCCTGAGCTGTAGTGATTTTGTCGCCCTCAGAGTTTAAACTCAACTGGGTAAGTTTAGATCCTTTCAAACTGAGCAGTAACAGTGAATTTTTCCATTGCGGAATGTAATCTGAATTGTAATAATTAAGGCTGGAAGTAGCAATAGTAGGTGTCCAGGCAAACATTGGCTCTACCACATCGTTCGAAGTACAAAAGGCCTTTTCTGAAGAGAGGTTACAAAAACCTTCCACATTTGGCCATCCATAATTCCGACCTTTAAGAATCAAATTCACTTCATCATCATTATTCGGACCATGCTCCGCGGCATAAATCTTATCTCCTACCTGAATTAGTCCCTGTGGATTTCGATGACCAAAGCTCCAAACCGGACTATTCACAAAGGGATTATCTCCCGGAATACTCCCATCCAGATTCAGCCGGAGGATTTTTCCTGATAAAGAATTTTTATCCTGAGCATTGTTCGCGTTACTCGCATCACCTGTGCTGATGAATAACTTTTGATCAGCACTGATCATCAATCGGGAACCATTATGAATGCCAGAAGCAGGAATCTGATCTATAATAGATAATGGCGAGCTTAAAGCCCCATTCGCATAGGTAAACCGAACTACTTTCTCTTTGTAGTTATTTCCTGTTCCGTAATTATACACGACATATACCCATGGATTAGTCGCAAAATTTGGAGCAAGCACCATTCCAAGTAAACCACCTTCTCCGTTGGCAACTACTTCAGAAATCTGATGCAATAGGGTCACAGTTCCAGTTTGAGGATTGACCCTACTAATCTTCCCTCCCCTTTCCGTCATCCACAATTGCTGATCAGGCCCATAAATGATTTCCCAGGGAAAAGCTAAACCAGCAGCAAGAACTTTTGTCTTTAGCGCAGCATCAGGAAGTATGGGATCCTGTATTGCAGCAGATTTGTTTTTCTTACAGGCAGTAGTGCAGAGCAGAATTGCTAAAGCACTGATGATTAATGTTTTCATAGGACATTACTTTGTTTGATAACAAGCAATGTCCTGAATATGTTTAACTAGTTGAAATACACATAGGTAATTCCATCGCCACCTCTGTCGGCATGCTCATCTTCCACACGATTTACCTGACTATATTTTTTCAGGTATTCGCGGATTAGTTTTCTTAAAATTCCATCTCCCTTACCATGAATAATTTTTATGAATGGAAAACCCAGCATAATAGATTTGTCGAGGTATTTCTCGACCTCGTGCAAAGCATTTTCGCCCCGCATGCCGCGTAAATCCAACTCAGCAGTAAAATTACCGATGGCCTCAGAAATGCTACCAGTATAAGAATTGTTCTGAATTGCCTTTTTAGCCTGCTTATTACTAATCTTATAAACCCTGTTTTTCTTTAAAACAGAGCGGAGATCACCTAAAGCAACTACTAAATTATCTCTATTGATTTCTAAGACCTGTCCGGTGGTTTCACTATTGTTCAACTGCACCCAATCTCCAACTTCAATTGGCGTATTTAAAACTACCGCGACTTCAGGTTTTTTTTCTTCTTTTACCTGATGTTGTACGAGAACTTTTTGCAGATTCTGACGGAGTTCTTTGGTGACGATTTTATCGGCTTGTTTGTCTTTAATCTCCGCAATTGTATTTTCTACAAGTTTATTGGCATTTTTAATAATCGCCTGTGCTTCCAGTTTTGCTTCTTTGATCAGGATTTTTCTATTTTCATCAAGGAACAGTTTTAGCTTTTCATTTTCGGCAACCAGGTTTTTCACTTTATTCTGCTGATTTGACAAATGTACCTTCGTATCATAAATCTGCTTTTTCTCTTTTTCTAAATCTACCAGTAAACTGTCAATACGGTTTTGATTGGTGCCAGTTTTCTTCCTCGCCAATTCCAATACTTCTTTCTGAAGCCCGATATTTTGAGCGATTTCAAAAGCATAAGAACTACCTGGCTTACCAATTTCCAATACATACATCGGTTTCATACGATCGTTATCAAATAACATCGACGCATTTTCTAAACCAGGAGTATTTCCAGCGAAGAGCTTTAGATTGGAATAATGGGTAGTAATTACCCCTCTTACCTTCTTATTATTTAAGACTTCCAACACTGCCTCAGCCATTGGTCCACCGAATTGCGGGTCAGTACCTGTACCAAATTCATCAATCAAAACCAATGTTTTTGGCGTAGCATGAGCTACAAAATGTCTCATTTTCGTTAAATGCGCACTGTAAGTACTCAAATCACTTTCAATAGACTGGTCATCGCCAATATCAGCAAAGATATTTTCGAAGATTCCAACTTCACTCGATTCATGAACAGGAATCAATAAACCCGATTGAACCATGATCTGTAATAAACCTACAGTTTTCATACATACCGACTTTCCCCCGGCATTTGGTCCGGAAACCAATACAATTCTTAGGTCATCTGTGATGTGTACATTTAAGGGTACCACTGTCTTTTTATCTTCCTTGAAAGAAAGATATAGCAGTGGATGCCTGGCATTGTTCAGTTTCGTTCTCGCCTCCTTTACCAGGATCGGCATATCCGCCTCTATATCAATTGAAAACAAAGCTTTAGCCCGAACAAAATCCAATTTTGTCAGAAATCCATGATATGATAACAATAATGGCGTATAGGGCCTTAAATCTGTCGTCAGCGCGATCAGAATCCTAATGATCTCTCTACGTTTATCAAATTCCAGATCTCTTAACTTATTATTTAATGTAAATACCTCCTCCGGCTCCAAATAAACGGTTTGCCCACTGGCAGACTCATCATGAATGAACCCCTTAAGTTTTCTTTTATTCTCTGCTAGAATCGGAATACACATCCTCCCATCTCTGATCGTTAAACTCCCATCTGCTACCCAGTTGTTACCTATGGCAGTTTTATAAATGGAATCCATCCGCTTTCTCACATCCTGCTCTGTCTTGGCAATGTCGCCGATAATCTGCTGGAGGGTACTCGAAGCATTGGGCTTGATTTTACCTTTCGGATCCAGCACCGTCTCAATCTTTTTGAGGATATTTTTCTCTACGGGAAGGTGTTCCAGTAAGGCTTCCAGATTAGGATAGATTTCTTTTCTTTCTTCAAAAAAGCGCAACACAGAAAATACCGTCTGTAACGAAACATACATCTGGTACAATTCTTCTTCTACCAGGTAAGTTCCCTCTACTTTAATTTTATCTGCTAATGCTTTAATATCAAAAAAGCTACTGATCTGTAAAGGTTCCTGGTTTTCCAGGATGCTTTTAAATTCATAGGTCTGGCGCAAAAATTTATTGATCTGGTCATACTTAGTCATGACCTGCATTTTATCGACCATCTGTTGTCCCATTGGACTTAAACAGTGTTTATGAATAAGTTGTCTGACCTCACTAAAACCCAAACGCTCTAAACAATTCTCCGGATATAACATACTTATAATTCTAATTTTGGTTTTTGTAAACCATCTTTGGCTGAATGTACTCCATCACCTTTTTGGTGGTGTCTGTCAGACCAGTTGTGTCTTTCAGCAGGAAGCGGATTTTATAATCCGGCGATTTTCTTTTCAGGGAATCCGCACTCACCTTCCGTAATAATTCTATTTTACTTTTCTCATTTGCCAATGAATCCGATTTGGTAATCACGGCTTTCTGTTTGGTTAAATCGTCAACCACACGGGTATATATTTCATCCAATAACTTTGGATTATCATTGTAATAGACCATGCTTCTTGCAAGAATCGCAGAATCAATCCCATACTTCTTATAAATCCCCATGTAATAAGAAGCAGCCACCTTCTTTGCAGAATCAACTTGTGGGATGGCAGTGATATATGCGTCTGCCACATGAATGTCGCTCAATACACCTGGCATTTGATCAGGTTGGATGATGTCTTTAGGAATTCCTGGTTTACAGGCCGAAATCAGTAAAAATAGGGACAGTATATATAAAAAGTTTCTCATTATGCTTAAAACATCATTATTTCTTAGCCAAAGTTCGCTAAGGTTCTTAATTTTACCAAAAATACTGATAAATGAGTATAGCAGATAACTTATTAAAATATAAAAACGAATTGGATGAAGTAGCGGTGAAGTTAATCGCGGTTTCAAAATACCAGGAGGCATCCGCAGTTTTAGAGGCTTATGATGCCGGACAAAGGGTGTTTGGTGAGAATATTGTACAGGAACTCGTTGAAAAACAGGCGCAACTTCCACAGGATATTGAATGGCATCTGATTGGCCATTTACAAACGAATAAGGTAAAACACATTGCTCCTTTTATCCAACTGATTCAGTCCGTAGACAGTTTAAAATTGCTGATCGAGATCAACAAACAAGCAGCAAAAAACAAAAGAGTGATTGATTGTTTACTACAGATTTATATTGCTGATGAAGATACCAAGTTCGGCTTAGGTTATGATGAAGCGATTGAATTGCTGCGCTCAGAAGAATTTGCAGCAATGAAAAACATCAGGATTGTTGGCTTAATGGGCATTGCCAGCAACAATGCACAAGAAAAGCAAACCATGGACGAGTTCCAGGAGCTAAAAGTGCTTTTTGATGGTATCAAAGTAAGTTTTTTCAGGAAAGACAGCAGCTTTAAAGAACTTTCTATGGGCATGTCCGGAGATTATAAACTAGCCATTGAAGCCGGAAGCACTATGGTTCGCGTGGGCAGCAGTATTTTTGGAAAAAGAAAAATTAAACACTGGAAAGAAGAAGCATAATGAATATAAATATCAGAGTTGCCACACAACAGGATTGTCCACGTTTATTAGAATTGATTCATGAACTTGCCTTATATGAAAAAGCACCGGAAGAAGTAACAGTTACTTTAGCGGAATTTGAAGATGCAGGCTTCGGTTCAAATCCTGTCTGGAATGCTTTTGTAGTTGAAAATGATCAATTGATTATCGGCTTTGCCTTATACTACACAAGATATTCGACCTGGAAAGGATGCAGATTATACCTGGAGGACTTTATTGTTACAGAAAGCTATAGAGGAAAGGGAATTGGAAAGCTACTTTTTGAAAGGGTCATGAAAGAAGCCAAAGACAGAAACTTTAATGGCATGAACTGGCAGGTATTGGATTGGAATGAACCGGCCATCAACTTTTATAAGAAATATGAGGCTCATCTGGAAGCAGATTGGCTGAATGCTTCATTTTCAAAAGAACAAATTCAGAAATAACGACTCAGGATACAGGTTTTTAATAACAACACTTTATAAAAAACTGACATCGGAACCAATTGAACTCATTAATCTTTTAAAAACAACAGCACATGAAAAAATTAGCAATACTATTGCTGGCTTTAAGCTTTGCAGCTTGTCAGAGTGAAAAAAAAGCAAATGAACAGGGTGATACTACAGGGCTTGCTAATCAGGAAATGAATGCTGATAAAGAGTTGACTTTTAAGTATGACAGCCTTAAAGTGTTCAGTAAGCCTAATCCTAAAGTTAAAACTACGGATACCGCTTATGTCCGCATCGTGTATCCGGTATTTTCTGATCAAAAGCTGAATCAATTGGTACAGCAAAAAACGATTGATGCCATCGTAAATCCCGATGAAAAAAAAGACCAGACCTATCAGCAGGTGGCAGCTAATTTCCTGAAAGGTTACGAAGAAATCAGAGATACCGAAGGAACCATGGGGGCTTGGTTTTTAGATGCCGAAACAAAGGTATTGACGGATCAGCCGGATTATTTAGGTCTCGAGCACAGTCTGGTAAATTATTCCGGTGGTGCACACCCAAATAGTGCCATGATTTATTGGAACATAAATCCACAAACATTACAGGAAATCACACTGGAATCCTTGATTAAGGAGGGTAGTATACCTCAACTCACCAGCATTGCAGAGAAAATTTTTAGAAAAAATGAGAAAATCAGTCCTACTGCGAGCCTTAAAGACAGTTATTTCTTTGAAAATGACAAATTCAGTCTGAACCGCAATTTTACGATCACAAAGGAAGGTCTTAAATTCCTTTACAACCCATATGAAATTAAAGCCTACGCTTATGGCAGCACTGAATTGACCATTCCTTTCAGCGAAATCAAAGACATAGCCAGGCCAAATACATTAACAGCCCGTACAAAATAATTATGCTTGTATTCAAATTTGGAGGTGCCTCTGTGAAAGATGCAGCTGGCGTCATCAACCTTACGCAAATTGTTAGCCGCTACCCTAATCAAAAATTATTAATTGTCATTTCTGCCATGGGCAAAATGACCAACAAACTGGAAGAACTCTGCAAAGCCTACCTGCATGGAGAAGAAGCGCAGATGCATCAGATTTTTGATGCCGTAAAAGCGTATCATTTTGAAATTATAGCTGAGCTCTTCCGAAATCAACAACACCCCATCTACAATGATGTGGCGAATACCTTTGTTGAAATCGACTGGCTAATTGAAGAAGAGATCACAGACACACCGGACTATATATATGACCAGATTGTCTCTATTGGAGAGGTCATTTCCACCAAAATCGTTGCTGCATATCTAAATGAAACAGGCTTAAAATCTAAATGGCTGGATGCCCGTAACTTCATTCAAACAGACAACAACTACCGCGAAGGCAATGTAAACTGGGAAAAAACAGAAGCTGAGGTACAAAAGGAATTGTTGCCGGTACTGGATCATTTTATCGGCGTAACGCAAGGATTTATTGGCGGAACCAGTGAAAATTTCACCACCACTTTAGGTCGCGAAGGCTCGGATTATTCAGCAGCAATTTTCTCTTCCTGCCTGAACGCAGATTCCTTAACCATCTGGAAAGATGTACCAGGTGTGTTAAATGCAGATCCAAAATGGTTTGATGAAACTGAGCGGATTCCTCAGCTGTCCTATCATGATGCCATCGAACTGGCTTATTATGGGGCAACGGTCATCCATCCAAAAACCATTAAACCGATCCAAAATAAGAACATCCCTTTGTTTGTACGCTCTTTCCTTCATCCGGAAGCAGAAGGGACAGACATCACCAATGCAGAAAACCAATTACCGGTTCCTTCCTTTATTTTCAAAGTACACCAGGTCCTGATTTCTATCTTCCCTAAAGATTTCTCCTTTATTATAGAAGAAAATCTAAGTGATATTTTCAGTCTTTTTCATGAGCACAAGGTGAAAATTAATACGATGCTCAACTCTGCCATTAGCTTTTCAGTAAGCATTGATGAAGATCCGGAGAAATTACAAAAACTGATTGAGGAGCTTTCCGTTCATTACAAAGTAAAATACAACACTGGCCTGGAATTAGTGACCATCAGGTACTACAACCAGGAAACCATCGATCGTGTAACGGTTAACAAGAATATTTTGCTGGAAGTGAAGAGCAGACACACTTGTCAGATTGTAATGAAAGACCGTAGCCTTAACGCTTAACATCCATTCCATTGAACAAAAATATTTTAGCCGGAGAAGTACAGGAATATATCCATCAACATTTAAATGGGGATGTATTTACCATTGCTATGGCTAAGAGTCCCTTTCCTGAGGTCAGTTCCAGAGAATTGGCCAACCAGATTGCGGCAAAACAGAAAAGTGCAAAGAAATTACCTACCTGGTACCATCGGGACCTGATTTATTATCCGGCTTTATTGTCTATAGAACAGTGTTCTTCAGAAAGTACGGCGGCCTATAAATCAGGCTTGACCATAGGACAGACCCTGATCGACCTGACCGGTGGTTTTGGAGTAGACAGCCTGTTTTTTGCGAGAAAACTGCAATCAGTCAGCCATTGTGAAATCAATCCAGAACTTTCTGAAATTGCGGCATACAATGCAAAGGTGCTCCAGCAGTCGAACATAGACTTCCTGGCATTAGATGGCATTGCTTATTTGCAGGAAAACCCTGTTCATTTCGACAATATTTACATCGATCCAGCCAGAAGAAGTATTGCAGGAAAAGTATTTATGCTCAAAGACTGCACGCCAAATGTGGTCGGACACCTGGACCTGCTCTTGTCAAAATCAAAACGCATTATCATCAAAACTGCGCCTTTATTAGACCTCAGTGCCGGATTAAAAGAGCTGAAAAAAGTCTCTGAAATCCATGTGGTCAGTGTTAAAAATGAATGTAAGGAATTGCTCTGGATTCTGGAAAATGAGCCATCTGACAAAGTGAGAATCGTTTGTACGACCCTCAATGAGCAGCAAAAGATCTTTAGTTTTTACAAGGGAGAAGAGGATCATGAAGCTGAAATTCCAGAAGAAGACCTACAACAATACCTATATGAACCCGATACGGCCTTACTAAAAGGCGGCGCCTTTAATTTGATTGCCAGCAGATATGATTTACAAAAATTACATTCCCAAACTCAACTCTATACTTCTTCTGAAATTTTAAAGGAGTTTCCTGGAAGAAGGTTTAAGATCAATGGCCTCCTTGCTCCTGCTGATCTGAAAAAAGAAAAAGACCTGAGGGGAAATGTGATTGCCAGAAATTACCGCGACAAAGCTGAACAGCTGGTCAAAAAGTATAAGATCAAACCTGATCAGAAACGCTTTTTAATTTTTACGCAGAGCAAAAAGCAGGGCTATCTGGTGATTGATGCCAGTATAGAACAACATTACTAATTCCATACCTTCTTATCCGCAAATTTTAACATTCTTTAACATACTTTAACGTTTCCAAAAGGCTATGCTTTAATGTTTTGGTTATTTTTGATTAACCCAAAACTAAACCTTAAATCATGAAAAGTTATTACCGCCTCAATAACTATGTAGGCTTCCTCTTATTTGGAATTGCTACTTTAGTATACTGGCTGACAATGGAACCTACAGTTAGCTTCTGGGATTGTGGTGAGTTCATTGCTGCCAGTCATAAAATCCAGGTTGGACATCAACCCGGTGCGCCATTATTCCTGATGATTGGCAAATTATTTTCCCTGCTCGCCCTTGGCGACACCACTAAGATCGCCTATTGGATCAATTTCAGTTCTGTGTTATTTAGTGGAGCTACTATTATGTTCCTCTACTGGACCATTACTGCAATGGCCTCCAGGTTATATCCGGAGGAGAAATCCAAGCTAGAAACCCTGGGTGTTATTTCTGCAGGTATTGTAGGCGCATTGGCTTATACCTTTTCCGATACGTTTTGGTTTTCTGCAGTAGAATCAGAGGTTTATGCCCTATCCACTCTTTTTACAGCTATTGTATTCTGGTCTATTCTGAAATGGGAAAAAAACACAGACAACCGTTGGCTCGTGCTCATTTCTTTCCTGGTAGGCCTATCAATTGGCGCACATCTTTTGAGTCTACTCACCATTCCAGCCATTGTGCTTGTTTATTATTTCAAAAAAACAAAAGAACCAACCTGGACCGGAATGTTGAAAGCTTTTGCCATTGCCTGTGTCATTGTTGGCTTTGTGCAAGTAGTGGTGGTGCAATACCTGGTACTACTCGCTGCGAAATTCGATCTTTTCTTTGTCAACACACTAGGATTTAGTTTTGGCTTTGGTGCCATGGTTTTTATTTTATTATTGATCGGCGCAATCAGCTACGCCATTTACTACTCTATTCAACATCGTAAATATAAGTTGAATCTTAGTTTACTTTGTTTTGCATTCCTGATTTTTGGCTTTAGCTCCTATTTTGTGATTTTAATCCGGGCAAATGCCAAACCAAGCATCAACCTATCCAATCCAGACCAGCCATTTTCATTGTACAGTTACCTTGGCCGCACCAATTATGGGGAGACCCCACTGCTCTATGGAAGAACATTTGACGCGAAACAAACCGATTTTAAAGAAACTGGAACGGAATACCGAAAGGGCAAAACAAAATATGAAGAATCTGGAAAATCATTTAAAGTCGATTATGATAAAAACATACTGTTTCCCAGAATGTATAGCACCAAACCTGGTCATGATGCTTTTTATCAACAATGGACGGGTTTAGAAAAAGATCAGACCCCAACTATGGTGGATAACCTCAGCTTTTTCAGCTCTTATCAAATAGGTTTCATGTATATGCGCTATTTCCTATGGAACTTTGTTGGTCGTCAGAGCGACATCCAGGGACAGGGGAATCTGGAACAGGGGAACTGGCTTACTGGCATAAAGCCCTTAGATGCCTTCAGACTGGGGTCGCAAAAGGATCTTCCTCCTTCCATTAAAGAGAACAAAGGGCATAATGTCTTATATGGCTTACCTTTTGTCCTGGGTATGGCAGGGCTGATTTTTCTGTACCGAAAAAATAAATCAGCAACAATAGTAATTGCCACCTTATTCTTCTTCACCGGACTGGCCATTGTATTATATTTAAACCAAGACCCTTTGCAAGTCAGGGAACGTGACTACGCCTATGTAGGTTCATTTTATGCCTTTTGCATCTTTATAGGCTTTGGGGTATTGGCCATTAAAGAAATACTCTCCCGTTTTGCTCCGGCAAAAATGAGCCTGGTCTTTGCCGGTCTGATCGGATTACTGTTTGCACCAACCCTCATGGCAGTACAAGGTTGGGATGATCATAACCGTTCCGGTAAAACCACTGCAAGGGACTGGGCCGTAAATTACCTGAACTCCTGTGCGCCAAATGCGATTCTATTTACCAATGCGGATAACGATACCTACCCATTATGGTATGCCCAGGAAGTAGAGGGCATTAGAACAGATGTGAGAGTGATCTGCATCCAATTCTTAAGCGATGGAGATTTTATCAATCAATTAAAAAAGCAACAGAATAAATCTGCAGCACTGCCCATCACCATGGCTTCAGAAAAATATGAGCAAGGGGTTCGGGATTATATTCCTTTTGTGGACTACGGAATTGCGGATAGTGTAGAATTAAAAGATTTACTAACGGTACTCACTTCGGACGAGAAGGCCGATAAAATACAGATGAATGACGGTTCATTTGAGAACTTCCTACCTACCAGAAAACTAAAAATGAGCATCAATCCGGATCAACTCGTTAAAACCAATACCATTCCTGCAGCAGACAAAGATCTGGTTGCAGAGCAGATGGAATGGAAGGTAGATAAAAATTACATTGGTAAAGGAGACCTGGCCATGTACGATATCCTGGTGCACAACAATTGGGAAAGACCAATATATTTCGCCACCTCAGTTTCTTCTGATACTTATATCGGCTTAGAAAAATACCTGTATTTAGAAGGTTATGCCTATCGTTTATTGCCTCTAAAAAGAGATCCTAAAGATAAACGCCATCAATCAGAGGTCACCAATACAGCGGTAATGTACAACAATGTGATGCATAAAATGGATTATTCTGGTTTCAAATCTGCAAAATACCTGGATACTGAAAGCAGAGGCGTGGGAGAAACGACCTGGACCTTCCACAATAACCTGGCAACAAACCTGATAATGGAAGGTAAAAAAACACAGGCTTTGGCGGTCATGAAAAAAAGTATAAACGAACTCCCTACAAAAAGCTACTCTATTCAGGATACCATAAACAGGTACAATAGCATCCAATTGTTTTACGAATTAAAAGACCTGGATCAAGCCAAACTAATGGTAAAAGAAACGTTCTCCTTTTTAAATCTTGAATTGCAATACATTACTTCATTGGAGCCTGAATATCAAATAAGACGCTTAAGAGAAATACAGGTTGGTCTGTCTATATTAAATGGATTGGAGGAGTTGAGTCAGGCCAATCAGCAGGTGGAGCTGAGTAAAGAAATTAAAGCCCGATATCAAAATTACGAAAGTATCTTTACTAAGTCCATAGGTTAAAACAGAGGTCTGTAAACTAAACTCAGGACCTCCTGCATTGAAACTCTATAACAACCAATAGATTACAAAATAAAATGGCCCCAATATCCTGGGGCCATTTCATTTATATCACCTCATCAGCAATAAATAAACTATTATTTATTTGGTTGTGGCGTCATTCTTAGATAAGGTTTAATCACTTTATGACCTTTTGGGAACTTAGCCGGAATATCCTCGGTTTTTATACTATTCATCACCACTACATCATCCCCATCTTTCCAATCTGCTGGTGTAGCCACACTATAATTTGCAGTTAATTGCAAGGAATCGATTACTCTCAACACTTCATCAAAATTCCTTCCCGTAGAAGCAGGGTAAGTCAACATCAATTTCACTTTTTTATCTGGTGAGATAATAAACAAAGAGCGTACAGTTAATGTTTCTGAAGCATTTGGATGGATCATATCATAAAGATCTGCGACCTTCTTGTCTTCATCTGCAATGATTGGAAACTCTACAGTAGTATCTTGTGTCTCATTGATGTCCCTGATCCAACCTTTGTGCGATTCTGCCGAATCAACACTTAGGGCAAGTACTTTTACATTTCTTTTTTCAAATTCCCTTTTTAAGGAAGCAGTACGGCCAAGTTCAGTTGTACATACCGGAGTATAATCTGCGGGATGAGAAAATAAAACGCCCCAGCTGTCTCCTAAGAATTCATAAAAATCAATGTTACCGATAGAAGTTTCTGCTTTAAAATTGGGCGCTACGTCCCCTATTCTTAAACTCATAATGTTGTGGTTTTAGGGTATAAATTATAATATCTACAAAATTAGTATACTTTTTAAATTAATTGTGGGTCTTTTGTAATTTCTCAAATTCACCCCCCTAGAAATTTTATTTCCTGGAGTTGACTTCCCAAATGTTTGTTGAACGCTTTAATGGTATAGTTTGCCAGAATTGGCGTATCTTTCTCATCATGCTGATGCAGAAAGAAATACACTTTTTCCAATCCCTGGTTCAGCCAGATTTTAAGACGTTTTACCCACTCATCGATCCTTGCTTCATCTGAAGCTTTAAACGCCGCTCCATTCCCAACAAAACGGATAAAAACCTCCGGCACCGTAAGTTCCATATGGAGCACATCTCTTCGACCGCTTGTGTCAGTAATTGCAGCGCCTTTATTCAGCCTGGCCAACATTTCGAATAAGGGTTTACGATTGCTTTCAATAGTGAACCATTCCGGATTTCTAAGCTCTACAAATACCGCTAAATCCTGCGGCAGGTATTCCAGATAATTTTGCAAAACCTCCTTGTTTTTAGGCCCAAAATTATCGCCCATTTGTAAAAAACAAGGCCCCAGATATGCGCCGAATTCAGAGATCCCGGATAAGAAAACTTCGGTGGCCTCTTCTGCCCCTTTTAGCCTTTTCATATGAGTGATGGTCTGAGAAAACTTCGGACAGAAAACAAAGCCATTCCTTGCATTTAACATTGCTTTTTCTTTCCATTTACGGATCTGTTCTGGCTTCGGCAGACTGTAAAATACTGCATTCAATTCAATAGCGTTAAAATGTTTAACGTACTCATCCAAAAAGTTGGCTTCTTTAGTTTTAGCGGGGTAAATCATGTTGACCCATTCTTTTCTGCCCCATTTAGCGCAGCCCACATAAAATTCCGGCGTATTTTTTGCCTTTCCCCCGCTTAATGTATGGACAGTCTGCTGTCCATCTGCAGGCAAGCTAAAATCTATCCTGCCAATTTCTTCCGCTGCAACCTTTCCAAAATCCATAGCTTTCCAATTAAGTTTAATCCACTGATCACCTCCTCAGTCCAATTATAAAACTAGGAAATTTTAAATAAGAAGTCTGAAAAAACCAGGTAAAAAAAGAAGACCCTACAGCAAAATCAGCCATAGGGTCCTCAAAGGATTATAATGAAAACTCTTATTTGTATACTTTGATCATGAATACATAATCTTGTATTTTTTGCACCTGTTTATTTCTACTCAGTCCTTGCAAAGAATTTCTTTTGTTGAAGGCTACTTTTTTACCTAAAGAATCATTAGGAATAGAATTTAAAGCCTCTTGAATATATTTCGACTTAATGGCAAATGTAGCCCCATCAACTTGTTTTTCTTTCGCAGAGATGACGCCAATAATATTGCCCTGGTGGTCTAATAAAGGACCACCACTATTTCCTGGATTTACAGGAATAGCAACCTGATATTGTGTAGTATCTCCATTATAACCGGTTTTTGAACTTACATAACCTTCTCCAAATACGGCATCATCTTTAGGGAAGCCCAGAGTATATACTACGTCACCCATTCCGATTCCGCTTTGTTTCAATCGGTAAGGAAGGCTGGAAAGGCCATTAAATGAAGCATCTGTAATTTTAAGAATAGCGAGGTCATATTGAGAATCCGTCCTCACAACCTTAGCTTTATAAGATTCACCTTTATTGTCCTGCACATATACAGAGTCTGCACCGTCTACCACATGCAGATTGGTCAATAAATAACCATTCGCTGTTAAGGCAAAACCGGTACCTCCAAAATTGGCCGGTTTCACATTTTTAGGTGTATTTTTTGAATTGATAATTCTAATCAGACTACTTTGAGAATTTTTAATTTTCGTTAATTCCCTGCTCACCAGCTCTACATTACCAATTTGTTTGGTGTTTTGCTGTATAGAATAAACGGTAACAATCGTTAACAAAATAAAAGATGCAGCAACGGCAATCGCTGCTTTGTTTTTGCGCCAAAGATTTACGATATAAGAAGGGTGTGGTCTTAAGTTTTCTGTCAGGGCATCCACATCCATTGTAGCATGTGCGCGATCCATTTTCGCTTTTAAGTCCAGTTGATTCGCATAAGTCCCCATAGCGTCCAGAAAAACCTTATGTGCAACCACCTTATGATCCACTACCGGATCAGTCTTGCGAAGCTGCTCAAAAGCTACTCTTTCTGCTTCAGAAAGCTTACCATTTAAATAATCTTCAATTATACCCTCTAACTCAATCTCGTTTCTCATATCACCTTTAAACTTGAAAAAACAATTTCTTCAGCCGCTGTAAGCATTTATATTTTTGAGTTTTGGCATTGTCGGTATTAGTATAGCCAAATTTCTCACAAATGTCCTGCATAGAGAGACCGTTGATGTAAAAATCCTGAATAATGGTTTTGCAAGGTTCACCAAGATGAAGAAGCGCATCGTTCATTTTATCAAACTGTTGATCTTTTTCTTCATGTTGCTCCACCTCCACCTCTACTGCCATGATATCTTCAAAATCTGAGACATTATTGGTTTTCCTGCTTTCCTGAGAAAGCTTTTTCAACCAGATTCTTCTGCAAACTGAGTAGATATAGGTCTTTAGTTTACTGCTCAATTCAAAATTTCCGCCCTTTATTTTATTGTATAAAACGATGATTCCTTCCTGATACACGTCTTTTGCATCGTCTTCATCACCGTTGTTATTCAAAATAAACTGCAGTATCATCGGAAAATATCCGGTGTACAATTTATTTAGCGTATCTTCTGAGTCATTTAGTATCCCTAAAACTACCTCTCTATCTGTTGGAACTGAACTGCTTAACTTATTACTCACCAATTAATACATTTATACGTGAATGGTAACCCAATGTTAACCAAAAAAAAATACTTTTTTCTGATCTTTCCCTCAATACCTTATGATAACGTCAGTCCATCCAAATTCATCAAATAAAAAAAAATATTTTTTTCTGAATTTGCTGGGTTACCTTTTAATCTTTCAGGTATTAAACTGCAAAATTAATTAATTATTTAAAATAGAATTATAATGAAAAACGCATTTAAATTAGGTTTCGCAGCTTTAGCAATCACTTTATCAGTTGCAGCTTGTTCATCAGAGAAAAAAGGTGAATCAACTGACACTACACTTACTGATTCAGGTGCTGTTGTTACTACAGTTGACACTAACGTTGTTGACACTACAGTAAAAGATACTACTGTAAAAACTACAACTGTTGCTACTGACACTGTAACAAAAAAATAAGCTCAAAAAGCTAATCACAAGAAAGGTGCTGGAGAAATTCAGCACCTTTTTTGTTGCCATATACTTTCCAAATCAGGTAACTCCCCTCCCTACTTTCTCCCCCCACAGCTCTTGATTTATCTCAGTTTTCGCCATTCCCAGCCCATTAAAAAAAATGCTCCTATCCAAAGCATTCGTTCTTCACACCTGAGCTCAGGAGGAATTGAGCTCATCCGCTATTTTCAGGAAACACAATCACCTCAAAATGACCGAATTGAGTTGCAGTTTAACTTCGGGTTGACCTGGACTTCGGTTGGAGTTTGAATGGCTACAACGATCTTAAGCCAACTCCAAGCATACCCCATCCGAAGGTGCCACTCTTCCAGCACACACCACCACTCTTTCCCTAATTTCCTCAGAGCAATTCGGAGCCCAATTGAGGCCCTTTCCAGCCACTGAAAGAGCAACCTGAAAAAAAATAAAAAATAATGGAGTTACCTGGGTTACCTTTTCCCCTTTAGCGTATTAATCTACAAAATTGATTATTTAACATTTAAACAAAATATAATGAAAAACGCATTTAAATTAGGTTTCGCAGCTTTAGCAATCACTTTATCAGTAGCAGCTTGTACTTCAGAGAAAAAAGCTGAATCAGCTGATACTACTCTAACTGACTCAGGTGCTGTTGTAACTACAGTTGATACTACAGTAAAAGATACTACAGTAAAAGATACAGTTGTTAAAACTACTACTGAAGCTGAAAAACCAGCTGCTCACTAGTTTTAATTAACTCCATAAAAAAAGGCTTTGGACATCTCCAAAGCCTTTTTTTATGCCCTGAAATTCAATTAGCAGGCCTTCCATTCCCAAAAACGGTGAATAATACGTAACTTCGCGACCGTAAACAATCTTAATATCCATGAATTTATCACCATTACAAGCTATATCTCCAATAGATGGCCGTTATAGAAATACAACTGAAAGCCTTTCTAAGTACTTTTCTGAATCTGCACTAATTAAATACAGGGTTTATGTAGAAGTAGAGTATTTCATTTCACTATGTGAAATTGGATTACCTGGATTAGCGAAATTTGATAAATCAAACTATGGAAAATTACGCCTGATCCATGAGCAATTCTCAGATGCAAATGCTCAGGAGATTAAAGACACGGAAAAAGTAACCAACCATGATGTAAAAGCGGTAGAATATTTCATCAAAAAACAATTTGATGATTTAGGTTTCCAGGAATATAAAGAATTCATCCATTTCGGTCTGACTTCTCAGGACATCAACAATACTGCCATTCCATATACTTTTAAACTGGCTTTAAATGAAGTATACTATCCAAACATCAGCAACTTAATCAGCAAGATTAAAGATCTTGCTACAGAATGGAAAGATGTTCCTTTATTGGCATTCACCCATGGTCAGCCAGCTTCTCCTACTAAATTGGGTAAGGAATTCCTGGTATTTGCAGAACGTTTGGAAATCCAGTTAAATAACTTAAAAAATATTCCTAACAGTGCAAAATTTGGTGGGGCTACAGGTAACTTCAATGCACACCACATTGCTTACCCAAATGTAAACTGGGTAGACTTCTCTAACCATTTCGTTACTGAAGTATTGGGATTAACACGTGCACAGCACACCACTCAGATCGAACATTATGATCAGTTTGCTGCACAATGTGATGCATTAAAACGCATCAACAACATTATTATTGACCTTGATCGCGACATCTGGACATACATCTCCAAAAATTACTTCAAACAAAGAATTAAAGAAGGAGAAGTAGGTTCATCGGCTATGCCACATAAAGTAAATCCAATTGACTTTGAAAATGCCGAAGGAAATGCAGGAATTGCAAATGCTTTATTTGAATTCTTCGCAGCAAAACTTCCAATTTCACGTCTGCAAAGAGACCTTACTGATTCTACAGTATTGAGAAACATAGGTGTTCCAATGGCACACACGGTGATTACCATCGCTTCCACCTTAAGAGGATTAAACAAAATCATCTTAAATAATGACGCAATTGCTGCAGATTTAGAAAACAACTGGGCGGTAGTAGCAGAAGCGATTCAAACCGTATTGAGAAGAGAAGCTTATCCGAATCCATACGAGGCCTTAAAAGACCTGACACGTACCAATCATAAGATTACAGCGGATACTATGGCCACCTTTATTGATGGTTTAAATGTAAACGATACTATAAAAGCAGAACTAAAACAAATTACGCCATTTAGCTACACGGGTGTCTTCTAGGAATTAATGACCTAAAACAGACATCGATACCGTAATTTGCAGCTTTGAATTATTTATTTTTGTAAGAAAAAAAGACAATGACGATCAACGTATATACAGAACAAACCCCTAATCCTGCCACCATGAAATTTATGGTCAATAAATTATTGATCAATGGCAGCGAAGATTTTGCGACTAAAGAGAGTGCTGAACATTCTCCTTTTGCAAAGGAACTGTTCAAGTTCAACTTTGTAAACGGCGTTTTTTTTGCAAGTAACTTTGTCACCATCACCAAAACTGAAGACGCTGAATGGGCAGATATTGAGCCAATTCTAAAGGAATTTGTAAAAGGTGCGGTAGAATCTGAGTACAAAATCAAAGAAGAAACTGACGAAACTGCTCCTGCGTTTACCGGAACAGACATTGAAATCAAGATCCAACAGATCTTACACGACTATGTTCGTCCTGCAGTAGAACAAGATGGTGGTGCGATTAGCTATAAATCATTTGATGAAGGTGTGGTTACTGTAGAACTTAGAGGTTCTTGCAGTGGTTGTCCATCTTCTACCATTACTTTAAAATCTGGTATCCAGAACTTATTGCAACGCATGGTTCCTGAAGTAAAAGAAGTTGTATCTGAAGCTTTATAAGCGAAAAAGATCATCAAAGAAAAAGGCCTTGATTGTTAAAATCAAGGCCTTTTCTGTATCTGTATATGCTGTTAATTGAAATTAAAAATGTTTGGCCATAATCGCCTGCAGCTCCAAATCAATCTGTCCATTTGTAGCCAGGATCTCGCGCTTTTGGATAAATTCGATACCCCCAGAGAAATTAAGGATGTTTCCTCCTGCCTGCTGAACCAGGTAGGCACCTGCCGCAACATCCCAGGAGTTCAGGTTGTATTCAAAAAAACCATCAAATCTACCACAAGCCACATAGGCCAAATCAGTAGCCGCAGAACCAATTCTTCTTAACCCATGACAACTGCGCATCATTTCGGAAAGCAATTGCATATAGGCCTCCTGCTGATCAAACTGATAGTATGGGAAACCAGTAGCGATTAAAGTCTCCGATAAAGCAGTTCTTGAGGAAACCCGGATTTCTTTATTGTTCAGGTAAGCTGCTCCACCTTTAAAGGTAGAAAACATCTCTCCCCTATTGATCTCATAGACCACGCCAATTACCGGCTGTCCATCTTCATAAAGTGCAATACTAATTGCATAAGTAGGTAAACCATGGATGAAATTTGTTGTCCCATCTAATGGATCTATAATCCAATTGTAAACCTTCCCTACCGTATTAATGGTCTCTTCTTCCGTAATGAAACCAGCTTCAGGAAGCAGTTTCACCAGGTTTCTAACCAATTGCTTTTCCGCAGTCTTGTCTACATAGGAGACCAGGTCATTCAGCCCCTTAATTTCTACCGCCGAGGCCTCAAAATTCATGGACTCCTTGCGGATGAAATTTCCGGTTAAGCGGGCAATCGCTACAACTTTAGAACACAGTAATTCGTAATTCAAATCTTAGATTTTAATAGTTTGCCAGCTTTTCTTTATTCTTCACAGAATAAACAACCAACAGCAAACCGGATAGAAATAATATACTGGAAATCAATTCTGCCTGAGTAAAACGGATTCCGGCAACATCATATTTGGTATTTACACGAATCAATTCAATAAAGAATCTTTCCATACCATTCATCATCAGGTAAATTCCAAACATCATACCTGGAAGCTTAATCTTAGTACGGATACGCCAAAGGATTAAAAATAGGATAAAGCAAACGATCACTTCATAAATCGGCGTCGGGTATACTGGATTGGCCAGCTCATGACAAAATCTGCCTACGCAACCAGGAATTGGAATTCCTTCATTGGCTACGTTGTTAGGGTAGGTATACGCCCATAACCAATCTGGTAACCAGCTTACCGGCTTAGGATTTAAGTTATCAATCCCCCAATCTCCATCACCAGACATCTGGCAACCGATACGACCAACTGCATAAGCCAACATCATTCCTGGTCCACCAATATCCAGCATATGCAGAATTTTGATACCATTCTTTTTTGCTATATATAATACCGCAGCACCGCCACAGATCAAACCGCCATAAAATGTAAGTCCGCTGAAGGACAATAAACCACCAATCGGATCCTGTACAAAGGTATCCCAATGCTCCAGGTTGTCGAAAATCTTAGCGCCAAGAAATCCCCATACCGCTGCCCAGACAATCATATTGCCCATCAGCTCATAAGGATGCTGGATCACTTCCACTGTTTTGGGTGCCGGTAATTTTACCCTGTTTTTTTCTTTATGGTCCCAGTAAGCGAATAAACCTGCAAAGAATAAACCACCCAGAATACTCCCATTAGTGGAAAGCAATACCGTTTGGGCATCATTCACAAATAGCTTATAATTCAATAAAGCATAAACCAGTTTATAACCGATCAGGAAACCAAAAACACCATTGGAAACCAGCTCCATCATGCTTGCAGGTTTTCCTACAGTAATGTACTTTTTGATCGGATGAAGAATACCTAAGGCTTCTTTGCGTTTAAACTCTTCAGTAAATGCCCAGTACCCTGCAATAAAAGCAAGCGCAACAAAAACACCGAAGGTATTGAAAGGAAGAGGTATCTGAACACCGAAAAGATATTCTATAAAATGGGATACGGTTGGAAACATACGTTTAGAAAGGTTTTTATGCGAATATAAGATTAATGAGCTAAAACTTCTTCGCTTTCTGCAACTTCTACTTCGCCATCAGCAGTAAGTTCAACCAATTTCACCCTTTTAATTTCGTTTACCATTACCGGGTCATATTTTGCCTTTACTTTTACATAGTTTTTCGTAAAACCATGCATGAAACCATCCTTCTGATCGTCTTCAAAAAGCACTTCGCCAACAGTACCAATTTGTGACTGGTAGAAAGCCCTGCGTTTTTTATCCGATAAGATGTGCAGCATTTTACTACGGTCTGCTCTGGTACTCCCTGCCACACGCCCTTTCATTTCTGCCGCTTCAGTTTGCTCACGCTCAGAATAAGTAAATACATGCAGGTAAGAAATGTCCAGTTCATTCAGGAACTGGTAAGTATCCAGAAAATCGTCATGCGTTTCCCCAGGGAAACCCACAATCACATCTACCCCGATACAGCAATTAGGAATTAATGCTTTAATCTTCGCTACACGTTCAGTATAGAGTTCTCTTTGGTAACGTCTTTTCATTAAGCCTAGAATCTTATTAGATCCTGATTGTAATGGAATATGAAAATGAGGTACGAATCTTTTTGATTGAGCCACAAACTCAATGATCTCATTGCTCAGCAGGTTTGGTTCAATAGAAGAAATACGGATTCTTTCAATTCCATCTACTTCATCCAACGCCTTCACCAGATCAAAGAACTTATCTTCTCTTTTACCATCCCTGATCCCGAAATCACCCAGGTTTACACCTGTAAGTACAATTTCTTTTACACCGCTTTCTGCGATTTGTTTCGCTCTGTTCAGTACATTTTCAATGGTATCACTTCTGCTGCCACCTCGTGCTAAAGGAATGGTACAGTAAGTACAAGGGTAATCGCAACCATCCTGAACTTTTAGGAAAGTCCGGGTTCTATCTCCAATAGAGTATGCTGCAATAAAGTTATGGTTTACTTTTTCTATATTTTGCTGATGAATAACGGCCTTTGGCTGTTTCGTTAAATCAGAAATGTATTCTACGATACGGAATTTTTCGGCAGCACCCAGGACCATGTCTACACCTTCAATTTCAGCAATTTCTACTGGTTTCAGCTGTGCATAGCAACCTACAATGGTGACATAGGCATCCGGTGAATATTTTAGCGCTTCTTTTACCACCTTGCGGCATTTTTTGTCCGCGTGTTCCGTTACAGAGCAGGTATTGATCACATATACATCTGCCCCTGCTGTAAAGTCCACCACCGAATAACCGGCATCGGTAAATAATCTCCCTATAGTTGAAGTTTCTGAAAAATTCAACTTACAACCTAGTGTATAAAATGCAACCTTCTTCATTTAGCCCTTATAAAATTTCTTTGAGAATGCGCAAAGATAAGGTTTTAGACGAGATTATCCCTCATTCCAGCGGTAACTATCCTGGCGGAGACCAGCAAGGTCTATGACGCGGCTAACCACTGTTTGTGCCACTTCCTCGATGGTTTTTGGTAGCGAGTAAAACGAAGGACTTGCCGGACAAATGATGCCTCCAGCTTCGGTCACTATCTTTAAATTATTGATGTGAATGAGACTAAAAGGCGTATCACGCACTACAGCGATCAATTTTCTACGCTCCTTCAACACCACATCGGCCGCTCTGCTGATGAGGTCATTGGAAATACCATGGGCAATTCTACCCAGTGTCCCCATAGAGCATGGAATGATAATCATAGTGTCAAATTTTGCCGAGCCCGAAGCAAAAGGAGCATTGAAGTCCATTTTTGGATAAAATTTATAAGGGTAATGATCATAGTCTTCATTCCCCAACTCAAACCTCCAGACTTCTTTCGCATTGTCCGACATCACGACCGCTACAGTCTCTATCTGATCAGCAAGGACCATCAGGTTATCAAGAAGTAGTTTAGCGTAAATCGAGCCGCTGGCTCCGGTAATGGCAACAATGATTTTCTTCTTATCCATAAGCGGAACAAAGATAAAATTAAAACAAATACAGTGTATCGAATGTAGTGATCAAAGAAAAGGTAGCTTTTTTGTAAGCCTTCATTAAAAAAATGGCCTGGAAGGCCTAAAACAAAAAAAGGATCGGAAATAAATTTCCGACCCTACATCTACCTATGAAAAACATACCCTCGAAAGGGTAAGCTCAAATGTAATTAACTTTTTGGTTAAATGAAAGTTTAAACACTTTTTTTTACAACAAATGCTACTTTAAAAGCAATTAAAACGAGTTATTTTACCCTAAAAAGATTGTTCTCGCTCAATATCTGCCAGTTAGCTCCAACTGCCTTTTGCTTTAAGCGCAAAGACATTATTTTTCCCTGTTCTTGTAACCCATAAATTTTGATCGGATGGTATCCTGCTTTCAATTTCACGGTCCTCTCCAGCTCCTTACCTGGCCTATAGCCATAGTCAGCATCCAGCAATTCAGCTTCATGTAAACGCACATAGGCCTTTCCATTAGTTTCAATAGAGAAACTATATTCCCCATCTTTGGGGGCTTTGAACCAGGCTTCATACAAGACCATACCCGGAAGCTTGGGAACACCATTATGTTCCATCGCCTTTGCAGTACCTTTCTCTTGAACAGCTGTCCCTTTTTCGCTCGGCACATATTGAAAATCCCCTCCAAAAAATTTCCAGCTTAAACCCGGAATTAACCTGGATTTAGGATTTACTGCAGGAATAAATGCCGCATCATAAGGACGGCGAGCCTCTGCATCTACTTTTCTAACCTGTAATACTTTTTCTTTCATGCTTTCCTGCAAATTGCGATAGGCAGGATCAGTTCCCAGGTTGCTACTTTCCTTTGGATCTTTTACTACATTATAGATCTCAAAATCATCCGCAGCCGATTGAATATTATAGCGCACACCAACGAGATCACCCATACGGATCATTTGCATCTGATTACGTTTTCGCCCTCTTCTACTAGCTTCGAATTCCTTAAAATTCGGTGTGTTTCCTCCTTCTGTGTATTCAACATAAACCTGAGCCTGCTCCTGTCGGCCTTTCCCGGTTAGGCTGGGCAACAAGGAAACTCCATCCAATCTGGCTGGGGTAGGGATATAAGCTGCTGCTGCAAATGTACTCATCCAGTCAGACAGCATGCTTGGCGTATGGATCGTTTTACCCGGCTTTATTTTTGCCGGCCAGGAAACCAGGGTAGGCATTCTCAATCCACCTTCCCAGACATCTCTTTTGATGCCATCAAAAGGGCCATAACTTCCAAAAAACTCCGGACTGTTCGCCACATAACCTTTTGGCAGGTAGGATTCAATTGAGGGGCCATTATCAGAAGTAAAAACCACCATAGTATTTTCAGCGATGTTCAGGTCTTTTAAAAGCTGCAGGAGATCACCTATGGCATCGTCAATTCTACGATTTGCGGTAGCATAACGTTTATAAGTATCCGGCCATGGTTTTTCTGGGGTGTTCACATTATGGTCATTATCATAAGTCGCATTTTGGTAGTCAGGGTGCACATAACTGTCTATTTCACCCGAAGCAGTGTTGATCATCATTCCCTCTTTCCCTTTCCATTGTAAACCACCTTTTAAACCAGCACCTGCAGGATACGCCTGAGTGGGTAACTCCAATACCGCATGTGGCGCATCATAAGCCAGAAACATGAAAAATGGTTGTTTCTTATGTTTTCCTTGCTCATGATCCACAATCCACTTTTTCGCATAAGCAGTCCATAGATCTGTGGTATAGCTTTTACTCAATCCGGCAGCTACATTGGTAAAATTATCATAGACTTCTTTTTTACCTCTATATAAACCTTCAAAAGGATAATGTTCATGACCGTCTGCATGCCTCATATACCCATAAAATTGATCAAATCCCCGCTTTAAAGGATGTGCCGGCCAGTTAGGTTCATCTTTCGTTTCGCCTTGTAATCCCCATTTACCAATCGCTGCAGTAGCATATCCTGCCCCTTTCAATAGATTGGCAATGGTATGGTTATCTTCAATTTGTTTGTCGAACTGATTGTCTCTTACACTGGCATTGCCCTGATTCATTCCCGTCATAAAGGAAGCCCTCGATGGCGCACACACCGGAGCATTGCTATATTGGTTACTGAATTTTGCACCCGATGCAGCCATCTGGTCTAGAAAAGGTGTCAATTGATATGGCAAGGCTTTATTGCCTTTTTGTTTGCGTTGATTCTGAAAAAAAACACCCAGGTCTCCATAACCCAAATCATCCGTTAAAATAAATATGATATTTGGGGCATCAGGATGAGTAGGTTTTTGTAATGTCTGAGCATTAATACAGGTTGGAATAACTGCAATAGGAAGCATAAAGACCATGATCATGGTGCTCCAGGTTCTTTTCATCATGTTGGCTAAGGTTATTTATGTGTTAGGGAACCAAAGTTATCAGTTTTTATGAAAAATGGCCTAATGTAACCCGATTATACTGAGTTGCTTATCTTTTGGGAAAGTTAGTACTTAGATCATTCAGCAATATTGGCGATTATTACAGTATTAATGAATTTACAAGGTATTTATAAAAGATTTTTATATTTTTAGCCTGACCTAACCAAATTTCATGAAGCCACAACTACTCAAAGTTTCAAACAACCTTGTGAATTCATTTAGTGCAAGGAGAGACAAAGTCCCCTACATCAACAACCGTTGGCATTACCATGCGGAAGTAGAGTTAATTTATTTTAAAAAAGGAAATGGTACCCAATTTATCGGCGACAGTATTAAACGTTTCAGGTCCGGAGACTTGGTGTTGATCGGTGCTCACCTCCCCCATTACTGGAGATTCGATGATAGCTATTTCGTAGAAGACGAACAGGAAAATGCAGATGTGGTAGTTGTACATTTCTGTGAAAACTTCTGGGGAAACCATTTTTTAAACCTGCCGGAGAACAAAGCCTTAAAACTGATTCTCGAAAAAGCACAAAGAGGAATTCAAATCTCCGACAAAGTAAAAAACGCTATCGGAGAAATTATGGAATCAATTTTATTATCTGAAGGCTCCAAAAGGATTATTCTTTTGATGGAAGCATTACTGGCCATTGAAAATTGCACACAGCATGAATTGCTTTCCTCCATCGGTTTCCGCCATGATTTTGAAGAAATTGAAAATGACCGCATCAATGCGATTTACAATTACTCCTTAGCAAATTTCAAAAGAAAAATCCAAATGGAAGAGATGGCGGCAGTGGCCAATATCAGTCCAAATTCATTTTGCCGCTATTTTAAATCAAGGACCAGGAAAACTTACACCCAGTTCATCTCTGAAATCAGAGTCGGACATGCTTGCAAATTGCTGATTGAGGACAGCATGAATGTAAAACAGATCTGTTATGAAAGTGGGTTTCATAACTTTGCCAGTTTTCACAAGCACTTTAAAATCATTACTGGAAAAAGCCCATTAAGCTACCAGAAATCTTATCTACAGAAATAACCCATAAATCACACACACAACGAAACCTAACCATTCTATGAACAAAAAGACCTTATTGTCTGCCTTATTCCTTTGCCTGTCGGTCAGCGCCAGCAAAGCACAGGTAAACAACTCCAAAGAAAAGACCAGTACCAATGCCAAAAAAATGGAATGGTTTACCGATGCTAAACTTGGCATTTTTATCCATTGGGGCATATATTCCGTAAATGGAATTTCAGAATCCTGGGCATTTTTTAACAACTACATCAACCATGATAATTATATGAAACAATTGGATGGTTTTAATGCCTCCAATTACCAACCGGAAGAATGGGTTAAGCTGATCAAAGAAAGCGGAGCCAAATATTCAGTCATCACCACTAAACACCACGATGGGGTTTCTTTATGGGATACAAAAGCCCATAATGCTACCACCACGCTCAAACATAGCGCAGCAAAAAAAGACCTGATTAGTCCATTTGTCAAAGCATTGAAAGCTTCTGGCTTAAAAACAGGATTGTACTTCTCTTTACCGGATTGGAGTTATCCAGACTATGATGTGTTCACTAGAGAACATAAAAGATATCAATTGAAAGCAGAACCAGAAAGATGGAATACCTTTCTTAGCTACTACCAACAACAACTAAATGAGCTTTCTGCTAACTATAAACCTGATTTAATTTGGTTTGATGGAGACTGGGAACACAATGGCGAAGAATGGCAGGCACAAAAAGTGCTTAAAAACCTGCGCAGTTACAATTCAGACATCATTATCAACTCACGCCTAAATCACCATGGGGATTACGAAACTCCTGAACAGGGCATTCCTGTAGTAAAACCTGCCGGAGACTACTGGGAATTGTGTTACACCATCAATGATTCATGGGGTTATCAGCCATACGACAACAAATATAAATCCCCAAATATGATCATCCGCACCTTGGTAGACTGTATTAGTATGGGTGGAAATCTATTGTTAGACATCGGCCCTAAAGCTGATGGAACAATTCCCGAACAACAAGTTAAAGTGCTAAAAGGCCTGGCCCGCTGGACCAGCAAACATGACGAAGCCATTTATGGAACACGCTCGGGTATCCCTGCGGAACATTTCAACGGAAAAACCAGTCTTTCTAAAGACAGGAAAACATTATATCTGTATGCCGACTGGAAGCCTTATGAAGGTGTCTTCAACTTAAATGGCATCCTTTCAGCAGTTAAATCTGCTAGAATCGTAGGCAACAACCAAGTTTTAAGAGTAAAAAAAGAAGGCAATAACCTGACGCTGACCATTCCTGAAAACGCAACCGATCAGGACGTCACCGTAATGGCAATTCAATTCAATGAACCCATCCGTTTAGCAGAAAAAACAGCTGTAGTTGCAACGTTGGCTCCTCAAAAAAAAGGCAGTATAAAACAACAGATTACCCAGATTACCAGTGCCATTCATGATGGAAATAACCCATTCGATCAAACAAAACTTACCGTAGACGGATTAGGCTTAGCCTCAGAAAAAAACTCACTATCTCCTGAGCTTTACAACTGGATCACTAAGAATTCAGAAAGTTTATACAAAACAACAAAGGGACTCCCGGAAGGACATTACCAGGGTAAAAGTGCATTGTCAGCAGATAAACAAACCTTGTTCCTGTTCGTAGAAGGTAAGCCAACAGGCCCGATTGCCTTGAAAGGAATTAAAAATAAAATCAGTAGAATCCGTGTAGTTGGTGAAGGCACCATGATGGAGCCGGAAATTTACAATAAATTGTACTGGAGCGCAGTTCCTGGAATTGTATACATTCCTGTTCCTGAAGACCGCTTAGACAAAAGCTTAACTGTAATTGCAGTATTACTGGATGGTCCGATAGAACTGTATCGGGAGAAAGTAGGTGCAATAGAAAGTAACCTTTAATTCATCCTGCATTCTTTAATAAGGCCCCTGCATGACAAATACGGGGGCCTTATAGTATACTTTAAAAACTTACTGCATGGTCTTCCGGATACAACTGTCCCGACCATGCTTTTTTCCCTGTCCAATCCGCTGCCGGACTACTCCAAAAAACATCATCTGCAGGCAAACCCAAGGGCAGAAAACCAACGCTGCATAAGTACAAACTTCCTGTGCTGATATAAGTCTCCGCAGCTTCCAACTGATGTCCGCAAAAACCGATTTGCAACCAGCCTGTAGCGCTAAACGTTCCTTTCATTCCAAACTGCCTTTTCATGACTGCCGTGAGTGCTGAGCGTACCTGTGCGGGACTGATCATGGCGGGCAACTGATGGTTTAAAGCCAGCTGTCCTAAAGGCTGAAATGCCCCAACTCGGTAAGCTACCGATCGGCCTATTGCCGGATATGAGCCTTCAGGAGATATCATACGCTCCTGACTAGCGCCAAAACGTTGCATCCTTCTTAATATCAGTTGATAATCTTTTTCAGGATACAATCCTTTTCCCTGCAATACCTTAACAATATCTACCAGCATAGGATGAATCACAAAGCCATTATAATAGTCGAAATGAAACTTCTCACCATCCCCATACCAACCATCTCCTTTATACCATTCATGATGTTTATCAATAGCATAAGTCACTTTTTCCTGCTGCCAGTCTTCTCCAATGCTCAAGAAGAACACCTCAACCATCGCAGCAAACAACAACCAGTTATTTTGTCCGGGTTTAATCCAGCTGATATTCCGGAAAGCAGCAATCACCTGCTGCTTCCCTTTGGCAGAAAGTGGTTCCCATAGCTGCAAAGGAGCGCGTAAAAAAGCATGTGCTAGAAAAGCAGCGTCTACAAGTAACTGAGATTCTCCCTTTTTCAGAAAATCAGTATAATCCGGACTTGCCGGGTCAACGATATTTATAATACTTTTCCTCGCCAACTCTGCAAATTCAGTCCTCTTTAAACCCTCCTTTGATTGGTCTGCCGGTAAAGAAAGCCAGCCGGAAATTCCAGCCAGTGTTCTTCCCAAGGCCTCAAGATAGGTCACCTCAGCGACTTTTTTTGCATATCCTTTCGGAGTTTCGAGCGGCATATTTTTCTTTAATTCCCCTTTTGAGGCATTTCTCAATACTGGTTCCGCAATACGAATCATAAGTTCCAGCCAGTATTCCCGATCGGATTGAGCAACCGTAAAAGTCTCTGGAATTGCTGCTATGGCTTTCCCTGGACTGATAAAACCAAATAATCCGGCTAAAGGCGCAATCTTAAAAAAGTTTCTTCTTTTCATTAAATTCTAATTTGATCTCCTTAAATTAATCTGCAGTATCAAAGCGTTTTACACCTGAACCCACCTTTACCGGTTCCGGGAATTTGCGAGTCTGTGCCGGATCATAATAATAAATCCCCGCTTGCTCATAAAGTGGATAATGTCCTTTTAAGCGCTGCATGAATGCAGAGAAATCCTTTCCTATCTTTGGAGACCATGCGGCTTCTGCCAAAGCAGAAATTCTTGGAAATAAGAGGTAATCCAATCTTTGGGTATTCGGAACTGTTTCCGTCCAGAGGTTGGCCTGAATGCCCAGAATTTGGTTTTTAGCGACAGTCTGAGACTGGTAACTATCTGCAGAAAATGAATAAACACTTTCAATCGGGTTGTATAATTTGCCCCATTTTCGACCATAGGTATGGGTGCTGTCCTGCACAAAATCAAAATACAGAGGTAATCTTGGACACAATACCGTCTCATATCCATGACTCAATGCCTGTTTCAAAACCGCCGGCTGATCATGGCGCCACCAGAAGATAATGGTTTTGTCTTTTGGAAGTCCGGCTTCTGCCATCTCATCCCAAACCAATAGTTTTGCATTCATTTGATACACAGAATCGGCCATCCTTTTCATGAAATAAGTCTCCGCACCTTTAGTACCTGCTAGATTTTTATCCTTTATCAAAGCTGAAATGTCCGGATCTGTTGCCCATTTATGATTACCATAACTTACCTCGTCGCCACCAAGATGAATCATCGCAGATGGGAACAACACGTTGGTCTCCTTTAAAATGTTAGTCAGGTAGGCATATGTACGCTCTTTACCAGGATTGAAGGTAAATTCCGGATGACCCGGCCCTCCACCTCCACTAAATTCAGGATAGGCTCTATTGGCTGCTGTAGCATGTCCAGGCATGTCAATCTCAGGAATTACGGTAATGAACCGCTGTGCCGCATAAGCTACCACTTCCTTAATCTGTTCCTGTGTATAGTATTGTGCAGGTGTAAATTCACTTAAAAAATCACCGATTCCACCAATCAATGTAAGTTTAGGATACTTTTTAATCTCTATACGCCAGGCCGGTTCATCGGTCAAGTGCCAATGCAATTTGTTTAATTTATAAAACGCCATCCAGTCGATGATAGATTTTACCTTCTCCATACCAAAGAAGAACCTGGACTCGTCTAACATGAATCCTCTCCAGCCATATGCTGGTTGATCTTCTATTTTCCAGGAAGCCAGATTCAAACCACCATTTTCCTTTTTCGTCTGCCTGATCAATTGCAGTAATGAAGTAGCGCCGTAAAAGACACCTGAAATTTCCCGGGCAGCAATGGTCACTCCATCGGAATTGATATCCAAGGTGTAAGCTTCTAAACCCTCCGTTTTTTTCTTTGGGGAAAGCAATAGTTTTATCGATGGATTTTTCACTACAGCTGGCTGAATGCCTATGGGTAAGTGCTGAGACTTTAACAATTCCGCCTGCAAATATTGAGCAATTGGTTTTAAGGCCTCATCATTTAAAATCAGAGGCGTGTTTACATTTAATAAGAATGTACCGTTTCCTTTTATCGCTTTAAGCGGTAAAGGAATAATCGGACAGTTATCCTGAGTACTCATTTTATGATCCTGAGCCAATAGCTTTTCCGGAGTTCCCAGAAAAAATGTGGCAAAGAACATCAAAGAGATTCCAGACAAAATGCTAATTTTCGATTTTATCATTTCTATTGATTTAATTGTTACGAAGGATTACCTTATCCAGGTAATCCGGTTGATTTTGATCATTTTATTGAAGAACCTGGTCATTTGACATTCCCAGCAGGCCTTCTGTTCGCCCCTTTCCGGTTTGTCAGGTCATCACCAAGATCTGCCCTTGCTTCTTCCGCATAAGCCTGTATCTGTTTCAGTATTTCAGGATAGTTTTCCTGCACATCATATTGCTCTCCAGGATCATGAGAAAGATTATACAGGGCCATTTTCACTTTTACATCTGGTGCAGGACCTGGATACCCCCCCTTTCCAGGTAAACTACCGGTATAGGTTCTGGAGGTATGTGGAAATACCAACTTCCAGTTTTTATAGCGTACTGCTTTCAGGTTATTCACATCATAATAATAGTAAAAAACCTCCCTTGGTCCTTTATTTGTTTTCCCAGTTAACAAACCGGAAAAATCAAGCCCATCAATTCTTTGAGTCGGCAATTTTGCATGAGTTAATGTAACAATTGTTGGCAGAAGATCCAGATTTAGCATCAATTGAGAATTCACACTTCCTGCGGCAATTTTACCCGGCCACCTGATCAGACATGGTATACGAGTTCCTCCATCCCAGGCTGTCCCCTTTCCTTCACGAAAACCTCCGGTAGAACCGGCATTGTCTCCAAAATTCAGCCATGGCCCATTGTCGCTGGTAATGATCAGAATGGTGTTTTCCGACAATTTATACCGGTCCAATGTTTTCATGATCTCTCCCACCGACCAGTCCAGTTCCATAATTACATCACCAAAAACTCCAAGTTCACTTTTCCCCTGGAAAGCTTTTGAAGCCGCCAATGGCACATGAGGCATCGGTTGAGCGAGATATAAAAAGAACGGTTCCTGCTGATGGGCAGTAATGAACTCCACCGCCTTTTTAGTAAAAGTACCAGTAAGTTTTCCCTGATCCTCCAGGTTGTCATTATAAGCGACCACCTTTTCACCGCTAATAATTGGCAGGCGAGGATATTTCCCCCTATAAGTTGAAGAATCCAAAGGTTTACCTGCATAGTCTACCGGCCACATATCATGCGAGTAAGGAATCCCATAAAAACTATCAAAACCAAAATATGTAGGCAGGAATGGGGCTTTGGAACCCAAATGCCATTTTCCCAGCATTCCTGTTTTGTATCCTTGTTTTTTCAACAGGGAGGCGATCGTTTCTTCGGAAGTATTTAACGCTGTTTTTGCTTCCGGACTTAAAGCATGGGCCAGACTGAGTCTGTTTGGGTAACATCCGGTCAGTAAGGCAGCCCTGGATGGACTGCATACGGCCTGTGCCGTATTGAAATGGGTAAGCCGCATCCCTTCAGTTGCAGCCTTATTAAAGTTTGGGGTAGGAATTCCGGTCATGCCATAAGGTTCCGTATCTCCATAACCCATATCGTCCATATTGATAATGATCACATTTGGACGTTCATTTTTCTTTTGCTGGGCATCCGCAATCTGCGAAACACCCAATAAAATAAGCAAAGATAAGCTGATCCTCTTCATGCTACCTCCCCATCCATCCACCATCTACCGTCATGACAGTACCATGCATATAGTTCGAAGCATCCGAAGCTAAGAATACGGTTGGTCCTTTAAAATCTTCCGGTTCACCCCATCTTCCCGCAGGAATACGCTCCATAATAGAACGACTTCTATCTTCATCTGCTCTTAAAGCAGTCGTATTATCCGTAGAGATATAACCAGGTGCAATGGCATTTACATTCAGCCCTTTACTGGCCCATTCGTTAGCAAAAGCCTTTGTCAACTGTCCTACCGCACCTTTACTTGCAGCATAGCCCGGAACAGTAATTCCTCCCTGGAAAGTTAACAGCGAAGCAGTAAAGATGATTTTTCCAGATCCTCTCAACACCATCTCTTTTCCAATTTCACGAGTCAGAATAAATGGTGCAGTCTGATTCACGGCAATCACCTCATCCCAATACTCATCAGGATGTTCCGCAATTGGTTTTCTCAAAATTGTTCCGGCATTATTCACCAGAATATCAATTACCGGATGCTCCAATTTTACCTTTTCAATAAATGCTTTTAAGGAATTGCGATCGTTGAAATTACATTGATAAGCATGGAAATTACGTCCCAATGCTTTAACTGATTTTTCCACCGTCGAATTTTCCAATTCCAGACTGGCAGATACGCCAATAATATCTGCACCGGCTTCGGCCAATGCTTCAGCCATTGCTTTTCCAATTCCGCGTTTACAACCTGTCACCAGGGCTATTTTACCTTTTAAATTAAATAAATTAAGTACCGACATTTGATATGTTTTTAAAATATGATTATTGAACACTTACCTTTAAAGGCTGTTCCAATGCTTGTTTAAAATTGTTCAGATAAGCAAACCAAGCCTCTGCAGTGGTAATTTCCCCCGCTTTATCCCATGCAGCACCATTATAATATACCACAGGGGATCCACTTTGTGCTTTTGTTTCAGCCAGCAATTGCTCTTTAGTCACCTTCATTTGAAGTTTAGGATCAGATAAAATCACACCGATTCCCATCGTACCATCAGCTCCATGTTGAGGTTCCCAATAGCCCATTACCCCCTGGCGTTCATTTAGCAAAATGGTTCCAGGTTCTGCTCTTTTAATGATCCCAACCACTACAGGTAAATCAGCAGATCCAGGATATTCATAATTCGCTTCCACTCTATTCAAATGAGAACCTGCATCAAGGGAAATCGTTTTCACAACTTTGACCAGTTTTCCAGCTACGTCCCAGTTTTCATAACTCAATTGAAAAGTAAAGCGCAATGCTCCCTGATCCAGGATTTTCCAGGTACGGTAATTTAAAGGATAATAAATCTTATCGCCAGAAATTGGTGCAATATCGCCAGCACCTAAAGTCAGGCCCACATGGTAATAATCGTTCCCATCACCCAGGTCTTCATGGTATCTTCCTCGTTTATAACGTTCGTTCAAAACCATTCTACTCACCCGCTTTCCCCAAACATCGATTCCATAGGCATTTTCTTTAGGGCTACTTTCCAGGGCTTTTCCGTACATACGAAAAGCAACTTTATCATTTTCCCAGGCAAAATCATCCTTGCGCTCAGGAATGTATCTTCCGAATGTCTTTTGAACTGGTTTTATTGCCTTTCCAGGAACAATCGTCAATTTAACACTGCCATTTGCCGGTACATCAATTTGTACCAATAAGTGCTGCGGAGTACGCAACCCCTTAAATTCCAATTGGAAGGGGACTTCCTTTTGCGCGGTATTTAAGACCTTAAAATTAGCAGTATCTATACCCGGATATTTAGCAAGTACACTTTCCCATGGGATAGCCGTTACCGCAGCTGTTCTCTTTTGCTTCGAAGCATTTTGAATAAGGATACTGGCCTTTGGGGTTTTAGTTTGTGCATTCAGGGTAGTTTGCAGACCTGCAGCAACCCATAAAAACAGGAGAATTTTTTTCATCGTTCATACGTTTAAAATCAGGTTATGCTGGTGACATAACCTGATCATTTGGTTTTTATTTTAGCTCAATAGCCAAGGTTATCTCAACTCGGTGATGGCGCAGTGGTCCATATCGCCATAATCCAGGTTTTCACCGGCCATTCCCCAGATAAAAGTATAATTGCTTGTTCCAGCACCAGAATGCACCGACCAGTTTGGCGAAATAATCGCTTGTTCGTTTTGCATCCACACATGTCTGGTTTCCTGTGGCTGTCCCATAAAATGACACACACTTTGTCCTTCCGGTACTTCAAAATAGAAGTAAACTTCCATTCTACGGTCGTGGGTATGTGCAGGCATCGTATTCCATACACTCCCGCTTTTCAGTTCTGTCATGCCCATTTGCAGCTGACAGGTTGGCAACACGCTGTTTACAATCAGTTTATTGATCACCCTGTGATTTGCTGTTGCTGCCGAACCCAATTCTACTACCTCCGCTTCCGCTTTAGAAACCTTTTTCGAAGGATAAGTATGATGTGCTGGTGCAGAATTAAGATAAAATTTGGCTGGCGTATTAGCTTCAACGGACGAAAAAACTACCTCTTTTGTGCCTTTACCCAGGTACAAGGCCTCCTTATATTCCAGTTCATAAGTTATTCCATCCGCAACTACAATACCTTTACCACCTACATTAATCATCCCTAACTCTCTTCTTTCCAGAAAATAACCGGCTTTTAAATTTTCAGGATTCGACAAACTTACTTCTTCCTGAACGGGCATCACCCCTCCGGTAATGTACCTGTCGTAATGAGATAAAGTCAAATGAATGGCATCCGCTTCAAAAAGCTGTTCCATCAGGAAATGATCACGTAATCCTTTGGTATCTAATTGTTTTCCTTCATTCGGGCTTAATGCGAACCTGCTGTCAAAATATGTTTTCATTGCTATTTATATAAAATTGATATGGTATGGCCTGTTTACTTTGCAGGCTATGGTTTAAAAAAATCGTTTCTGAGGAAAAGCAAGTGGCTTCATGAAGACTCGCTACAAATACCAGTTCTTATAACGGTGTAAGGCTTCCAAAAAGTAGTAATCAGCATAAGTTAAAGGCACATCGATTTCCGATTTATGTGGAATAGAGCCCACACTATGCATCAAAAGAAAACCACCGTTCTCTCCTAATTTTGCACGATAAGTATCAGAAGCCAATGAGCGAATCATCTTTTCTGCCGCAGCCACATAAATTTTGCGGTCTTTTTTATTGACATACTGTGCCAACTCCAATAATGCTGAGGCATTCACCGCTGCTGCTGAAGCATCGCGATAAGTATTTGGGATACCTGGTGCATCATAATCCCAATAAGGAACCAGATCTTCAGGCATATGAGGATGGTTCAGCGTAAATTTAGCAATACGTTTAGCTTGCTCCAGGTAACGTTTATCTTTGCTAAAGCGGTACATCATGGTATATCCATACAATCCCCAGCTTTGTCCTCTGCTCCAGGCAGACTCATCGGCAGCGCCTTGTGCCGTTTGTTTTTTCACCACTTCACCCGTTTTCATGTCATAATCCACCACATGGTAAGAACTGAAATCCGGACGGAAATGATTTTTCAAAGTAGTATTGGCATGTGTAATTGCCACATCTCTATATTTTTTATCGCCGCCATGATCTGAAACCCAGTACAGCAATTCCAGGTTCATCATGTTGTCGATGATCACTGGTCCAGCCCATTTTTTGCTCGAATTCCAGGATTGGATCACTTTTGCCCCAGGGCGATATCTGGTGGTTAAAGAAGCCGCAGCAGTATCGATGGTGGTTTTATAAGCAGGATTTTTAGTAATGCGGTATGCATTTCCAAAGCTGCAATACATCATGAACCCCAGGTCATGGTTTCCGGTATAGTGTTTTTCCTTTTCCAGGATTCCCAATCTGGCAGTAGCCTCTTTCAGGATTTCCGGATCCTTGGTATATTCATAGATATAAAATAAAGTACCCGGGTAAAATCCACTACACCACCATTTAGTATCACTGGTTTGTACTTTATTTTTCTCAGCGTTATAAGTTTGAGGCATCACATCTGCCGGAACGTTCTTGCTAAGTACTTTATATTGCTGGTCAGCAAATTTAAACTGATCATCAATTAATTGTGCCATTCCTTCTTTTGAAGGTGGATTCTGGGCCATCAATATCCCAGTATTCATGATTAAAAAACTAAAAAAAACTACGAGCTTCCGCATAATTTACTGTTTAATTCAAAATTTATATTTAATTTAATTAGGTTCTGTTGTTTAGGTATTCTCTTCTCCTTTATTGACCGTCATTTCTGGTATAGCTTTAGTAGTCCCATAATCAAAGTCTTTCAGGAAGACATTCTTCTGATCAGGTCAACTGGAATCACATATGGTTTTTGCTCTAGTCCAACCTCCTGCATTCTGTTTTTCAGTTGTTCTATCAATACGGAAACAATCTTTTGCCCAACCTTCGTGGGATATTGCTCTATGGTAGACAAAGCCGGAGTAATGATAGAAGTTCTGGGATCATTTGAATAACCGATAATTTTCAAATCCTGTGGCACCTGAATTCCATTCTCTTTAGCATATTCCAATGCAGCAATTGCGGTTACATCATTAGCAGCAAAGAGTGCATCAGGCTGTACAGTCTCTGAAAACAGTTCAGCCATAGCTTCTTTTGCATTTTCATGCGTCAGTTCCTGATGAAAAACCCATTCTGCCTTTACAGGCAGCTGGTACTGTTCCATCGCCTTCCTAAAACCCGCAGTGCGATCCTGATAAAGATTAGAGCTCAATTTGCCGGAAATATGAGCAATTCGCTGGCTTCCAGTCTCAATCAAATGAGTAGTTGCCAAATACCCGCCACGGAAATCATCTCCTTTGATATAGGTTGCAGGATAAGAATTCAGGGGAACCCGGTCATAGAAAATCACTGGAATTCCAGTGTTCAACAGCTTATCAAAATGGCTGAAATCCGTAGTTTGTAAAGTGCAGGCTACAATCAGTGCATCCACTCTCGAAGCATACAGGATATCTGCTAATTCTTCTTCCATACTCAGTACATCATTAGACTGACAGATGATCAGGTTATAACCATATTTATGCAGCTCGTTCTGAATGGTAGTGAGTACTTCCGCATGAAAAAACATAGAAATACGTGGAACAATCAGTCCAACGGTATGGGTTTTATTACTCCTTAATCCGGAAGCCATTTGGTTCCTTCTATATCCCAACTGGGCCGCCATTTTCAACACATCATTTTTTGTTTTCTCTTTAACATGTGGATGATTGTTCAGCGCTCTTGAAATCGTTGCCGGAGAAAGTTTCAATGCATCTGCAATATCAAGAATGGTGTTTTGCTGCGGTTTTTTATCCTTACTCATCTATAAAACTGAATTACGCTTAAATTAAGCACAGGCAAGCTAGTCAATTCTTTCATAATTATGAAAACGTTTTCATAATTTACAAAAAGTCCTTCCCTACATTATTTTGGCAATATATTAAGCGTAATTACCGTTAACGGGCTAATTTCCATCAAAAGTGATAACTTCCAGCTTTCTTAGGAATTCTTACGTGGTATTACGTATCACGAAACCTTAAATTTTTCTTTATGACCGTTGGCCTTTTTATCCCTTGCTACATTGACCAGTTCTACCCGAATGCAGCAATCGCCACCTTAAAGCTCCTTCAAAAATTAGGAGTCAAAGTATCTTATCCCCTACAGCAAACCTGTTGCGGGCAGCCGATGGCCAATTCAGGATTTGAACACCTGACCACTGGATGCAACGAACTTTTCATAGATAATTTCGCTGAATTCGACTATATCGTTTCCCCATCAGGAAGCTGTGTATTGCATATAAAAGATCATTTACACAGTAAGGAGCAATCGGAAAAAGCAATTGGCATTCGTAAAAAAGTATATGAGTTAACAGAATTCCTTACAGACATTCTAAAGGTAGAAGAATTAAATGCAAGATTCCCTCATAAAGTAGGCGTCCACCAAAGCTGCCACGGCCAACGAGGATTAATGATGTCTCAAATGACAGAACTGGTGGCTGCTCCTTTTTCAAAACCTTTACACCTGCTAAACATGGTGAAAGACCTGGAATTGGTCGAATTGAGCCGCCCTGATGAATGTTGCGGATTTGGAGGAACATTTTGCGTGGCAGAAGAAGCTGTATCTGTTAAAATGGGCAAAGACCGGATTAAAGACCACCTCAGTCATGGAGCCCAATACATCACCGCAGCTGATATGTCCTGTTTAATGCACATGGAAGGAATTCTACGCCGCGGAAATAGTCAGGTAAAAGTGTTACACATTGCAGAAATCCTAAATGCAGAAGAAATTTAAGAAAATGAGTAAAGGAACAAAGGACCACGCCGCATTAGCTGACATTTTTAATCAGGATGAAGCCCGCGTAGACTGGCATGATGAAACCTTATGGTTTGTACGTGCCAAACGTGATAAAGCCGCAAATACCCTTTCTGAATGGGAAGCACTCAGAGAAAATGCTTCTCAGATTAAAGACAATGTACTTTCCAACCTCCACGATTATTTGATGGAGTTTGAAAACAATGCGCAAAAAAATGGCATTACCGTACACTGGGCGGGTGATGCGGCTGAACACAACAGAATTGTCCATGCCATATTGAAAGCCAAAGAAATCAACAGAATGGTAAAAAGTAAGTCTATGCTGACTGAAGAATGCCACCTGAATGAATATTTACACCAGAATGGAATTGAAGTCATTGATACCGATCTTGGTGAGCGGATTGTACAGTTAGCAGAAGAACCACCAAGTCATATTGTACTACCTTGTATCCATAAGAAAAAAGAAGAAATCGGAGAGTTGTTTCACGAACACCTAGGCACTCCTGAAGGGGCTTCAGATCCACAGTTGCTTACTGCCGCCGCCAGGTTACACCTCCGCGAGAAGTTCCTGACCAGAAGAGCAGCCATTACCGGAGTCAATTTTGCCATCGCAGAAACCGGCGAGTTTGTGGTTTGCACGAACGAAGGAAATGCCGATATGGGTGCACACCTTTCTGAAGTACATATTGCCTGTATGGGTATTGAAAAAATCATCCCTAAACGTGCACACCTGAGTGTATTTTTAAGGTTATTGGCCAGAAGTGCAACCGGTCAACCGATTACAACCTATTCCAGTCATTTCCGTACGCCAAGAAAAGGACAGGAGATGCACCTGATCTTGGTAGATAATGGCCGAACCCAGCAACTGGGAAGAGCGGATTTCCGCAATTCACTAAAATGTATCCGTTGTGGTGCCTGTATGAACACTTGTCCGGTGTACCGCAGAAGTGGAGGACATAGTTACCATACCGCCATTGCTGGCCCGATTGGAGCCATTTTAGCCCCCAATCTGGATATGAAACAATATGCAGATTTACCTTTTGCTTCTACCCTATGTGGCTCCTGTACGAATGTTTGTCCAGTGAAAATCAACATCCATGAACAGCTTTACAAATGGCGACAAGTTATCGTGAAGGAAGGGCATGCAGATCCTAAAAAAACGGCTGCCATGAAAGTCATGGAATTTACGCTCTCTCACCCAGGTGCTTATAGAACTGCAGGAAAAACAGGCCGCTGGGTATTGAAAAATACCCCTTTCCTGGTCAACAATAAATTAAATGCCTGGTACAGTCAGCGTGATATGCCAGTGCCACCACAACAGTCATTCCGTGAATGGTATAAAAAGAACAACCATGAGTAGCAGAGCCGAGATCCTTGCCCGTGTTAAAGAAAACCAACCTGCTTTAACCAGTTTACCCGCAAATTTAACTGCCCTGGTTCAATATCCCGATCCTGTAGACATGTTTGGAAAGGTACTGGATGGAATCGGAGGAACGATGTATGTTGTAAAAGATGTTGAAGAAATCGGCTTACAGATTAAAACCAGGTTTGCCCATTTACCAAGAGTCATTTCCACTATTCCTGAACTGAAAAACCTGACTGAAAAAGATTGGGAGGACTTAGCCCCACATAGCTATGAAGATGTAGATGTTGCGATTATTAAAGCACATTTCGGGGTTGCAGAAAATGCAGCACTTTGGGTAACAGAATCCCTCATGGGACAAAGGGTGATCCCTTTTATTTGCCAGCAGTTAGTGGTCGTAGTTCATCAGAAAGATATTTTATCCAATATGCAGGAAGCTTATCAACAAATTGCAGATTCCAGTTATGGTTTTGGAGCTTTTATCGCCGGTCCTTCAAAAACCGCTGATATTGAGCAATCATTAGTACTTGGTGCTCATGGTCCTAAAAACATGACGGTTTTTGTAATTGAATAACCTATTCCTATTGGATTTTTGAAGGAGCGTCAACTGGCAAGGTGAAAAAGAACCTACTTCCTTTGCCAGGCTCACTTTCAAGCCCGATTTTCCCATGATGACGCTTCACAATATCCGCGCATAAATACAAGCCGATTCCAAAACCAGAAGCATTTTTAACTTGCATATCATCGATCCTGTAATAGCGGTCAAAGATTTTGTTAAGGTGATTATTGTCGATCCCAATCCCCTGATCAGTTACAGAAATCAGAACTTCATTAGCGCTTAAGCTTGCAGACACCAGTACTTCTCCTCCCTGAGGAGAATATTTAATCGCATTGCTCACCAGGTTATCCACCACCTGCGTGATTTTATGCTTATCTGCATAAAGCAGTGGGAGCCCCTCAGGTTCAAAACTAAGGGGATGGTTCTTTTCCTGGAACCGGTAATCGTTCAGCACCTCTTGAATCAATTCATTCAAATTGATCATTTCCTTTCTGAGTTCCGTCTTATTCATTTCAATCCTGGAAAGATCCAGGAAGCTGTAAACGAGTTTGGTCATTTTATTGATCTGCCCTTCAATCCTGGTTCCAACACTTTTTATAAAGCCCGGATCACTGGCCGCTTTACTTGATTTCAATAACTGCGCATACGCTTTTAAAGAGGTTAAAGGAGTTTTGAGTTCATGACTTGCAATGGCAATAAAATCATTTTTTTGTAATTCCTCCTGCTTATGCTCCGTGATGTCCATAACCGTACCAAGCATCCTGACGGGTGTTCCACTCTCGTTAAAAATCACCTTTCCATTTACACTTATCCAATAAATGACCTCATCTGCTCTTTTAATTCTGGCCTGATAGCTGTACTTCCCAGAAATCAAAGCACTTTGAAAAGCCTGTTCCACAATACTCCTATCATCAGGATGGATGATCGCGCGAAGCTCAGCAAAACTCAGATTTGTTTTCCCTGGCACCCCAAATAAATCGGCAAGCCTTGCAGAATATATAATTTCTTTGTTTTGTAAATCAAGATCCCAACTTCCAATTCCTGTTGCTTCAGAAGCCAGCCGAAGCCGTTCCTCAGCATTTTCAATTGTTTTCCTTGTAAGTACCTTTTCCGTCACATCATTCACTACTGAAAGTAAACCTGTTACTTCCTGACCTTTACCAAATATAGGTTCCAGGTTGAGGTCAAAATAGAAGGTCTCCATTTGTCCATCACGCTCGTATTTTACAGGAGATTCCCTACCCTGATAGGACTGACCACTGGAAATCACCCTTTCGAAAATCTCCCGATACCCAAACTCCAGCATCGAGGGCAACAACTTAAAGATGGACTGTCCAAGAACTTCCAACGGACCTCCTTTTCCCCAGATCTTACAAATAGCCTCATTCGCATATTCAATAACAAAATCATTTCTGGCATACAGCGCCATCCCTATCGGGGCTTTCATAAACATTTTATGTAAACGCTGCTGTTGCTGATGGAGGTTTTCTTCAGAAGTATTTGCCATCTCTTTCAACATCACCTGGGCAGTCACATTATCTGTGGTATTGATGATATAAGCTACATCACCATTCCCGTCCAGCACAGGTTGATTAGAATTCGACCAATATAAAGGTTCCATCTTCCCTGTTTCACTAGAATAAATATCATATTTATAAATAGGAAGATCAACGCGTTTCTTCGTTCTGATCACTTCCTCCAAAGCATTAAACGCAAATTCTCTGGCATAAGCATCTCTTGTTCTGCCAGAAAACACCTCCAAAAGCTTTTGCCCCAATAAGGCTGTCCTGGGTTTTAAAGAAATTTCAACAAACTGATCGCTGACTGCTAAGATGGTAAAATCAGGGGCGTTAGCTTTAAAGACCACCGACTGTGGAGATGATTTAAAGAAGTTCTGGAAGTCTGCCCCGGAGTAGAAACAATCACTGGAATCCTTAGAAGGCCTGCTGTTCATGTTTACCAAAATTTAGCTGAGATTAATACCATTGAATCAACAAATAAGCTTTAAAACTAACTTGATAACGCAAAATGGAATATTAAGTTTTAAAAACTCCACACAAATTCCGAGTAAAAGCCACAATAACCTGAACAACAGGTATCCACTTTTTTTATATTTTGGGTAGTTAACCTACGATCTTTTTAGTAGGTTCCCGCAATAAAAACCAATGAACCATTTCTTCTTTAATGAATTTCTGGTAAAAGCCCAATTGCATCAATGTTTTGGTAGAAGCCGCATTAATGTGCTCACACTTTGCGGTAATTACTTTTACTTCGGGTTGCTTAAATGCCCATTTGATCAGGGCTCTCCCAGCCTCTACTGCATAGCCTTTACGTCTTTCTGAGGCTAAAATCCCATAGCCAAGATCAACATGACCATTTTCATCCGGCCCACCTTTAAAGCCCAAATCCCCAACTATCGTTTTTCTTTCTTTATCAATGATCATCCAGGATTCAAAGCCAGTAGGCGCTGTAACCAGTTCAAGCGCCATGATGACTCTGGGCAAACATTCGATCAGTTCCTGATCAGGCCAGCCTTCAGCTAAGTTCAGGCCCATCTTTGATAAGGAAGTAAATTGTCCGTCCATAACCTCCCTGGCAATCTCTGTTGTAAATGGAAGTAAATAAAGACGTTCCGTAGTTATCTTTTTTGATTTCATGACTATACTTAGCTCAATAATAAGAATATTTTAGTCTTTTAACTATATTGCAACCAAATATTTTAAAAAAATTAAAGAACTTTTATAAATCTTTAGTTATCAGCAAATTTGCGGCGCATAAGGGCTCCGTAAAATACAGTACACCAATTACATGAAAATTTTCGCAGAAACAGATCGTATTATTCTAAGAGAAATTACCATGGAGGATAGTCCCTCCATGTTCAAAATGGATTCAGATCCTGAGGTCCATAAATACCTGGGTAATAAACCTTTTAAAAAAATCGAAGAGTCCGAGGATAATATTCGCTTCATCAGACAACAATATGAAGACAATGGCATTGGCAGATGGGCTGTAATTGATAAGGCCAGTAATACTTTTGTTGGCTGGGGAGGTTTGAAATTTATCACCACACCAATCAACAACCGCAACCACTTTTATGAGGTTGGTTACCGTTTTCTAAAAGAATATTGGGGCAAGGGCTATGCCACTGAATCGGCTAAAGCCTCCTTAAAATATGCATTTGAAGAAATGAAACTGGAAACCGTTTATGCCATGGCACATGCAGAAAATGCAGGTTCCCGTCATGCCCTGCAAAAATCAGGATTGAAAATCACAGGTCATTTCGACCATGAAGGAATACAATGCGACTGGTTCGAAATCAGTAAAGCAGACTGGTTAAAGCTCTAAATAAAAAAAGCACTATATCAAAAGATGTAGTGCTTTTTTTTTAAAATCATGGAAATCCGAATACCTTAGTCAACAATCCTGTTCCAATCCGGATGACGTTTCAAATAAGCGGCAACCAATGGACAGAGCGGAATCAACTTATAACCATTGTCTTCTATATAAGCCAATGTCTTTTCTATTACTGCTGTAGCTGCGCCTTTACCTTGTAATTCTACAGGTGATTCTGTATGAATCAACCAGATCTTTTTATCGCGCTCTTTGTATTCAATAAAAGCAGTATACTCGCCAACCTTCAACTCAAAACGATGTTCTTCCGCATGCTTTATCAAAGGAAGACTTACATATTCTTCATTCATAGCTTTATGTTTTAATTAATCAGCCAATACGCCAAATTTACCCATGTTGAAATCAACGATTGCCTGACTGATTTCTTCATCTGTATTCATTACAAATGGGCCGTAACTCACGATAGGTTCGTTTAATGGTTCCCCACTCATCAGTAAAATCACACTATTTTGATTGCCTTTCAAATGAATCTCTTCCCCTTCATTAGCAAACAAGACATAATTATGTTCTCCTACACGTTCATCATTTACCTCTACACTTCCACTGATCACCAACAAAGCGGTATTATGTGTAGCAGCAACCTGAGTACTTACAATTCCACCTTCATTCAATTTAATATCAAACAAATTTACTGGACTATAAGTTTGAGCAGGTCCTGCAATGCCATTGAAATTTCCGGCGATTACATTTACGATACCTGCGCCATCTGGCAATTCTAGCTTACCCATTCCGGCAGCAGCCAACTCCTGATAATGTGGCGCTACTGATTTATCTTTTTTAGGTAGGTTCACCCATAACTGTACCATTTCAAAAGGACCGCCTTTTTTAGAAAATGCCTCTTCATGGTATTCTTTATGCAAAATACCGTTACCAGCAGTCATCCATTGAACATCACCTGCATTGATTACCCCATGACTACCTGTACTGTCATGATGCGCTACGCTTCCTTTATAAGCAATAGTTACGGTCTCAAAGCCTTTATGGGGATGGACACCAACACCTCTTACATGATTAGAAGGACCAAAATCATACTCAGGATTAAAGTCCAGGAGTAAAAACGGGCTGATTCTTTCCTGAGGGATACCTGCTCCCGGGATATAATTAAATACCCTAAACCCATCACCAACCATGTGTGGTCTGCCAGAATTTGTCACGATTTTTTCAATTACCTTTTTCATTATATTTCTCCTTTTTTAGCAACAATCAATGTCTCAGGAATCAAGCTTAAACTTGTTTAACCCTTAGCGAATTAATTATTGTATACAAAGATACCCCGGCTGAAGTCATCGTCCATTGATGTAGGTTAAGAAGTGTTGTTTTCAGCTGCGTCTCCAATTTTATGGTTGGCATTTTTCATAATCGTCCTGATCGCCTTGTCCAGCTCATCAGAAGAAGATTTCAAATGCCTGATGTAATCTGACAACACCTCATCTGATGAATAAACCTCCAGAAGTGATACCAGGCCCATTATACGGGCTAAAGGCGCACGGATTTCATGAGCCTGAATCCAGGCAATTTCCCTCAACTGACTATTCTGTGATTCTATCGCTTTAATATGATTAATCCGCTCTGTAATGTCCTGCATCGATCCAATCATACGAATGGGTTTTGCTAATGCATCAAAAACAATAAAAGACCGGTCTAATACTGTTTTATATGTACCATCTGCACAACGGAAACGATACTCTAATTTTAATCTTACTTTTTTATTTGTACTCAGCAGATCAAACTCGGCCAGAACCATGTTTAAATCATCAGGATGGATCCGATCTAATAACCAGCTCCGGCAATTGTTCGTATTACTGTAACCAAAAACCTCTTTAATCCCATTATTCCAAATAATATGTCCGGAAGCCATATCCCAATCCCAAATCACATCACTGGTGGCCTTAGACACAATGTTATATCTACTGATGCTTTCCGAAACTTTTCTTTTATTCTCTATATCTTCTGTGATATCCCTTGAATTACAAACCATCCCCAAAACTGCGGAGTCCTCCAACATATTGGTCATAATGGTTTCCATCCAACGATATGCTCCCTGGTTATTCTTAAACCGGAATAAGGGAATGGGCACCTGTTTATGTTTCTTGATCTGATTAAATTGTCGCCTGGTTTCCTCCTGATCATCGGGGTGGATAAACTCAAAAATGTGCTTGCCCAGCATTAGCTCAGGATCAAAGCCCAGAATTGCAGTTACCGCCGGACTCACATACTTATAAAGCCCGTTAGTATCTACAATAGCAATCAGATCTGATCCATTCTGAACCATTGCTTTGAACCTTTGCTCACTAATAAACAAGGCATTTTCTGCCCGGATCTGTTGGGTACGATCGATCACTAAAGCCAGGCATGAGGCAGAATCTTCAAATAGCACTTCATTACTTTCAACTGTGACATAGACCAATTCCCCATTCTTTTTACAATGACGGCTCAGCAGTTGTCCTACATCACCAATATCAGGACTTTCCACAAAAACCTCTTTTCTCTCCTCCCGATCTGCCATAGGGCGTAAATCAATAATGGTCATTTTTAGAAATTCCGGACGCCTGTACCCGTAAAACTTTATGGCAGCTTCATTTACATCTAAAAAGCGTAGTGTTTGCTGGTCATATACCAATTGTGGAACCGGGCTGAGGTTAAACAAGTCAATATACCTTTGCTTTTCCCTTTTCAATTGGACAGTGGCTTCCTTATGGGCAGTAATGTCTTTGAAATAAACAGACAATCCTTCACCAGAAGGAAAAGCCGCAACTTCAAACCATTTCCTTTGAGGTTTAAAATATTCCTGGAAACGTACGGAAGTATTTTCTGCTACTGCACGATGGTATTCTTCGTAAAATTTAAGCGGAATGGCCTCCGCATAAACCTCCCAGAGATTTTTTCCAATGATGTCCTTTCTGGGCATTCCCAGCATCTCTTCTGCCTCTTTATTCCAGTAGGTCACCACCCAGTTGCTGTCTAATTCAAAAAAACCATCTGTAAAGCTCTCCAGGATATTGGATATTCGTTTCTGATAAGCCTTTAACTGCTTTTCGAAAGGAAGATCTGAAGGTGGAGCACTAACATTTTTCATCCTGATTTAGCTTAAAATCGATTCAAATGCAGTCCAAATACTGAATTCTACCTACAAAAAAGAGATGGGCAATAAAGCTTGGCTACATCAATTCGCAAGCATTTAGTTCTATCTGATATTTTCAAAAATAAATAATTAATGAACTATCCCTGCGACAGATCTTTTATGCTTAATTTTTAATACAACCAATTAAGCAGTAACATTGTTTTTATGAGAACAACAAAAAAATATCGCTTATAGTAAATATTCCAGCTCAAACAGGAATAAAAAGGAACATTTAGCAATAACTTATTTTTATTTATTCTTTAGGATTTCTGCTATCTTTTGAATCTACCTTAGATTTCCCAAATGCTCTGTTAACTGGTACATTAGGCGTATAAATCTGTAAACGAAGATCATTCAATATCTTTTTCAATTCCTTCATCAGTTCGATCAGCAAAGCCACCTGATCATCATCGCGGTTAAGCAATCTAAAGGATTCATCACCATTCAGTTTAAACTGTTTTTTCAGGACCAAAGGGATTTTATTACTCTCGGCAGTCATAGCACAAGCATATAAAAATAAGCTATGAATCAATTCCGACAAGGACCGTTCGTAAGTTAACCTCAGTTTTTTATAACTCTGGCTACGTTTAAATATCGCCTGATAGGGCCTGAATCGCATCCCTTCAAAAACATATTTAGCAGATTGTGAATCCTGATATTCATTAATCCCAAACCAGGTATTCAAATCAGTTTTAGCATTGCCTATCAGACTAAAAACTTTGATGCAGCCCTGAACATATGGATCCTCTACATCATCGAAGAAAGCTCCATCTTCAATCGGCGATTCCCATGGGTTATTAAAGTCCTTCGCGTATTTCTTAAAAGATTTTTTAAAAGCAAAATAATAAACAAATTCATAAAAATCTGAATGAACAGAGGCCATCAACATACTGAGGCCTCTGATACAAGTATCTAAATCGAACGGATCATTTGCAGAAGTTTTCATAATCATTTATGACTAAAACCTACATTGGTGTCCTCTAAATATACAATTATATTTAAATTCCTAATGATCCTGGGTAGTTTTTAAGCGTAGGCTAATGACAGGGATACCATCCGCCATAGACATCTGTGACTTGTTGAGTTTAAGTTTCAGCGAGTGACCAGTGGCCGCGTCTGAAATCACAGGCGCTCCGGTTTCCAGCATACTACAACTGATCAGCGCTGAGGGATTAAATGGTAAGATCAATTCTTCGGAAGTCAAAGGTTTAATGATACTTACAAACACTTCACGTTCTCCTTTTTTCTTCTTGCTGGATTCGGTAAAGACTGTTCCTGCCGGAGCTGTAAGGCCTTTCAAAGGTTGGGTATCATATACTGCTGCTCCATTTGCCAGCAACCATCCCCCCATTTCCCTAAGCCGGTGAATTGCGGCTACTGGCATCCTGCCATCAGGCATAGGCCCTACATTTAAAAGGTAATTGCCCCCTTTGGCGGTATTGCTGACCAGGTATCCCAACATTTCTGTCGCCGATTTCCAGCTATAATCTGTCGAATGCCAGCCCCAGGAATGTACCATCGTTGCCGGAGTTTGCCATGGTCGCTCTAAAATCTTATCCGGATACTGGTTGTCGTGCATTTCTAAAAAGTCGATGTCATCACCCGGCCCCTGATAGCGGATACGCCCATTGATCAGGCATTTGGCACTCCATTTTCTAACCAGAGCAATCAGCTCATCCCTTCGATGTTCAGTAATTTTATTGGGCTCATCCCAGGTGTCAAACCATAATAAATCAGGGTCATAGCGTTGAATCAATTCTACCACCTGTGGTAATGATTTCTGTTGCCAGTATTTTTCGAAATCTGCATCAGTTCTTTTCACCTTACTCCATTCCGGCCAGTCTCCACCCGGATGTTCCCAATCCTGCCAATGAGAATAATAAAAGCCAAACTTCAATCCATATTTTTTACAAGCTCTGGCCAATTCTCCAAGAATGTCGCGGCCTTTCAGCGGACTATTGGCAATATCAAAACTAGAAACCTTACTGTCCCATAAAGCAAAACCATCATGGTGTTTGGCAGTGATCACAAAATACTTCATCCCCGCATTCTTAGCTTCCAGTATCCATTGATCTGCATTGAAATGAATTGGATTAAATTGCCCCGCCAATTGCTGATATTCTTTTGGTGGAATCTCTAAGCGTTGTTGAATCCATTCTGCATACCAGCTATTTCCATATTTGTAGCTGGTATCTGGCAATTGATGCCCCTTATAGTGGCCACCTAAAATGCTATATAGTCCCCAGTGAACGAACATTCCGAATCTGGCTTCTTTGAACCAATCCGCAGGATGGGCAGGATCAATAGTTTTTTTAAGGGTACGCGATTGTGCGAAAGTTCCGGTTAGAAACAGGAAGACGACATAGGTCGTGAGTAATAATTTTCTCCTCATTTTGTGTGTTCTAGGTGATTCATTTGGCTGTTCCAATTTACTGATTCCTCCTAAAACACGACTTTAAATCCTAAAATAAATCGCTCATCTTAAATCACAAAACAAATTCAACCTTTGATATGCCTAGTCATGATAGGCAAATCATCGAGAATAACATTGAAATGTTCTTGCTCCTTAAAAAGCGCCAGAAGCGAAATGTGATGATTCAGCAAATCCCGGTAAAAATGTACTGTTGAGTCCAAACTATTTATTGATTTTTTTTCTTAAACACCATGCTCTGAATAAATTTTCGATAATAGTACTTCTCCTCCGAAATTTTATAATCTGCTCCCACAAAATAAGGCAGCATATTGATCAACTTTGAGGCTTCTACATTTCCGGCGAATTTAAAAAAATGATACATCAAGGATAAAAAAGCTGTTTTCCACCAGGTTCCATTTCTTCCAGTAACTTTTCCCTCCTTCCTTTCTCCCAGATTAAAATCCGTGTGCAACCAGAGTCCCTCATTTTTAAGCAAGTTATCCAGCTGTTTAAAGACCATCGCTGCGCGTTCAGGTGCAAAATTATCGAATAAGAAAGGTGTACAAATTACATCAAAACGCTGGTCACTGGAAAAATCTTCAATCCCAAGATGAACAAAATCTACCTGATTCCCTCCAATTTCCCTATTCATCGATAAAGCCATCATTTTTGCTGAAATCTCAACATAAACCACCACTAAGCCTTCCGGCCGTAGTTTAGCAATTTCCTCCAGAATCCACCCTGTACCACCCCCAACAATTAATACCCTCCCCTTTTCTGGAAGAAAGCGTAACTGATGAACCTGTGCATTCACTTGTGATTTAAAAAAAATCAGCCGACTCAGGGAATCATAATAACGGGCGATATGGTCATAGTTATTTAGCATAAGCTTCCCATATTAGGTTTGATGAGCTAGGTTAAAGGCATAAACTGCATAGCGAGCATACCACAAATGGCTTTAAACAGAATCAATCCATCGATCACCATCAGATAATATAAGATATTTTTCCGACGCCTCATCGTGTAGGCAATATAAATAGTCAGTAAGAAGGGTAGTAAATTCAAAAGAAAGGGAATTGGACCAAATCCTTTATAACTTACAAATATGAATAAAGCAATGATTCCTACGATTAACAAAGGAATAAGTATGTAAAAAATGGTTTTTCTTAAGCCATACTGGACAACAAAGGTTTTCAAATGTTTATTCGAGTCTGTGGGATAATCTTTGATATCGAAAATAATTGCATTCACCGTGCAGAACATCCAGTTTTTAATGAACAGCCAGGTCCAGAGTAAGGGATCATGATAATCCACACCGGTTTCAATTTTAAGCATGATTAAAGGCATTACATTAGCACAGCAAGCCCATACAAATCCAATTACAAAAGCCTTTAGCCAACCCGTGTTACGCAAATTCAATTGCCGGAAAGATTTTGGCAGTAAACCATAATAAAGTGCAGCAGCAAATACGATGATGCCAATTGCGCCCCAGTACCTTGCCGGAAGAGCCAGAATATGGTGGTAATTCTGATAGAGTAGACTGATGGCAAGGCCCAGGCATACCGTAAACAGAATTGCCTGACTCCATTTGATAAAGGTTTTATGCTTAAAATACCATAAACTTCGCGGATTGTTCGCTACAGGCTGCCCGGACATTTTATGATAAGCATAGGTATAGTATATCGTTGGTGCTAGGAACAACAACAAATAATAGTTGAGGGAATTGTAAGGTAATTTTAGCTGCATCGTTGCTTCCAGCGTTAATGCAACAGCCAGTATGCCAACAAAGTAATTTCCAAAAAATATAAACCGAATAATCTTACTACCCATCAAAATATAAGATCAGAAGGATCTATGATGCCAATTTCGGATATAAAAAGAATATTTCAGTATAAACCTTTTATTTTTCTGGCTTAACCGAGCTCAATAAGCTTCAAAGTTATTGCAATTCACACAATACAATACTCTTTGATCTATACCATAAAGCATGCACTCAATATTCCTTCTTTCCTCAATAATTTGTCGGGCGTGTTTCAAAGCCTTTTCTATACTTTCAAAAACAGTATAAATTTTTTGATTAGGATATACGGCATAATTACAGGACTCATCTAAAAGGATTCCTGTATGAATTTCAGCCCGTACCAAAGCCACTTCTTTAATGTTCAGTACAGGAAATTTTTCCAGGTTCCCTCCCCCCTCATTCCTGTTTTTCCAACGAATGACAGTAGATTGTAGCCATTTTTTTAAACGGGTATACAAGGAGTACCGGTAACGCACTGGTTTTTTCATGAGATGTAATCGAGAATATGTCGTTAATTTATTATTGATGAAAATTACGTATTATTTTTATAAATGAAAAATGAAAGCCCTCCCTAACATAGGATTTCTTCAGGGAGGAACTGGGCAATCAGTATGGTCTTCAATCAGCCTGACTGCAGAAGGACCCTGGATAACCTTAAAATAAGACCGGTTCAAATTCTTACAAAGAATGGCCTGATTCCCTATAGAAAATACTAAATTGAGCGTAAATACGAATTGATGGAACCTAATGACGTAAAAATATCCCGTAAGAAACCAATCTTCCCTGTCTCCCCTTCCTTACAAAAGTACCTGAAAAGCTACCAAAGGGAGTCCAGACTTCCCATCAGTTATAGCGATCTGATGATGTTTGATGAATCCTTTCCTATTATGGATAAATACGGAAGAGACTCTTTGTGGGAAGGACCGATTTACTCTTCTGAGCGTATTGAAAATCTGCACAATGGATTGAAAGTGATATATGCGAACTTAAAAGCATCGGGCAACCTTAGAATCGTACAACATAAATACATTGATAAAATTGAATATTGCACCTTTGGCAATACCCATCCTTTCAGGATCCGGATTGTGAACCGCTTAAATGATGTTTATGATTATTTCTATGTGAAACAAGCCGATGCTTCCCGTATTTATGGACTGGAGCTAGAGGAGATCCTTTCTCCAAATCAGGTAAATTACCTGGTAGACCGTGAAACACTGATTGAAGAACATATTGCCGGAATACCTGGTGACGTATTTGCAAAAACCTATTTACACCATCCGGAATACAACCAGACCCGCATTGCCAAGGAATTCGTGAAATTTAATGAGCGCTGTTTAGTGATGCTCCTGGGGGATATGAGGGCCTATAATTTTGTCGTACAGATTACCCCGGATTTCGATGACATCCAGTTTAAAATCAGAGCCATTGATTTTGACCAGCAGTTTTATGAAGGAAATGTAAAGGTATACCTGCCACAGTTTTTTAAAGAAAACTATCCCTACGTTAAATTATGTACTGAACAGCTCACGGATAAAACTTTTCTGCAATATCAACAGGAAGAAAAATCGTCAATCCTGCACAGGGTCCGTAGTGAGCGACATCGACTGGCGGATTTAAGAGATGTATCCAATGAAGATGAATTGACTACCCGGGAAAATACAAACAGTTTAAAACTCGGAATGGCGGCTCATTTTGGAGACAACCAATATCTGGAATGTGAATCCATGACAGACATTATAGAGTTGAATGTGAAAAATATCATCCGGCAAGTGAAATTATAGGCAGGAAAACTCCTGCCTATAATTGATGGTTAAATTCTCATTTTAAGGAAATTCATTAGCTTTTTTTGATCATCACTACACCATTGGTGTTGTCATTGACATCACCACGAACCTTTGCTTTGATTGTATATACTGCTCCGGTCTCATAATTATCAATTTTGAAACTATACTTGTTATTGCTGGCCTGACTGCCGGTAAAACCTTCATGTACGTCTTCTACCACCTTTTGCCCGTTTTTAAACACTTCTACCGACTGGATCTCTAAACGTGAATCTCCTTCCGTGTACCAGAAATGAAGTGCATAGCTGCCATTACCATTGATTTTTCCTGAGCTATTCATTTCCAGCACAGCAAATTCTTTCCCCTGCACATTCTGAGGATTCCATTCGGCCAACAACTCTCCGTATTTTCTAAACTTATCCCCTTTTCCCGGGAAATAAAAGGGTAGAGAAAACTGACTTCTATTCCGTACGGTAATGGCATAAAAATCTTTCAATTCCGGTACTGTCACTGGCTGGGTGTAAACCGCAGAAAATACATTTGGAATGCTGCCATCCGTACTGTAACGAATTTCCGCCCCATCTACCAGGTTTTCCAGTTGAATCACATATCCCTTTGCGTCCTTAACATTACTGATTAATTTTGGAAGGGGTACACGGTAACCAATTCCTGCTGCATCATATCTACTGTATTGACTGCGCATCCGGTTTTGAAAATCATTCCAATTCTGTCTGGCTACCGGTGTCCATAATACCTCTGCCAACGCAGACATCCTTGGAAAAGTCAGGTAATCGAAGTATTTCTCCGAACGGTTTTCATTCAATAAAGGAAGCTCCTGAAGAATGGTCCCATGAATAAACTGGTCTGACCATAAAGTAGCGGATGCTCCTAATATCAATGGACGGTACTTCTCGTCCATTCCCTCCAACATTGGATTCAGCTGGTATACCTTTTCTAAAGAGATCGGAGGCAACCAACCCGCTGCTTTAATTTCTCCCGGGATCGCACTTTCTGCTACATCAAAATAGCAATAGCCGGTTAAGGACATCACCGAATAATGTCCGGCTTCAGCGGCTTTAAATGCTTTCCTGGCATCGTGCCAGATCATCCCAACTGCTTTATCTTCCAAACCATCTTCAATAATCTCATCCCATCCTACAATGGTTTTTCCATAATTAGTCGCAATTTTCTGAACACGCTGATTGAAATGAACACGCAGCTGCTCCTCCGTTTTCAAACCAAGTTCATTTTTTTTCTTTTGACAAAGCGGACAAGCTTTCCAACGCGTATAAACAGCTTCATCACCACCAATATGTAAATACTTTGAAGGGAATAGTGCAACGGTCTCTTTGATGATATCGTCAATAAATTGATAGGTACTCTCTTTACCGGCACACAATAACTCTTTACTGATAAAGTGTTGCCCCGGAACTTCATATTGCTCCCCGGTACAACATAAATAAGGGTAAGCAGCAACTGCCGCCTGTGCATGAGCCGGTAATTCCAACTCCGGAATGATATCGACATTTCTCGCCATACCATATGCCACAATTTCCTTCAAATCCTGCTGTGTATAATAACCTCCCTTACGATCCGGCCCGGTACCACTGAAACCTCCAATCTCCGTCAGCTTTGGATATTTTTTCATTTCTATTCTCCAGCCAGAATCATCTGTCAGGTGGAAATGTAAAGCATTCATTTTGTACATGGCCATCATATCAATGAACCTCAGTACATATTCTTTTGAGAAGAAATAACGGGCTACGTCCAACATCATGCCCCTCCATGGATACAAGGGCTCATCAGTAACAGAAGCACCTTTTATCTCCCATTTCTGGCCTTTCTGACGTTCTTTATGATAAACTTGTGGAGGTAACATCTGAAGTAAGGTCTGGATACCATAAAACACTCCGGCACTATTATTCCCTTTTATACTGATCTTGTCTTTGTTCACATTGAGCTGATAGCTTTCTTTGTTTGTGGATCCTGAAACTCCGGTGCTTAAAGCAATGCCATTCCCTGGTTTAGCCGATTCTAACAACACAAAGTCGTATCCCGTAGCTGGAGACAATGCTGCAACCAACAACTCTGCCTGTGGTCTGAGGCCTTTGGTATAAAAAATTTTAGTCTGTGGCTTCAGAAGAAATGGGCTTCCTGTTGCCACTATTTTCTGAGGGAGCGGTACAATGTTAAACTGAGCCAGCACTGGTGATGCAGCCATCCATAACACCGCGAGTAAAAAACGCGCCTGATGTTTGATCTTCATAACTATATTTGGTTTATTTTAGTTGCAGACTGCTCTTTTTTAGAACGGTCTGAATACAATTCTAAGCAAATATTAACCAAAAAAAACCTTGTAAAAACCATGAACAGGTACACAATCGTTTGCATTAAGCATTGCAACCGTTTGCGCAATTTATGAAAGAGGGAATGAAATCTGCCAGTATACTGATGACTACAAGTAATCCAGTATTTTCTCCATAAGCTCAGACTCCTTGAAAGGTTTAATGAGGTAATCATTTAAGCCTGCAGAAAGGTACCTTTCATGCGATTCACTACTAATTTGTCCGGTGATGGCAATGATTGGTAACTGAGATTTTTGAGGATCATTCAAGGCACGAATTCTTTTTGTCAGCTCTATCCCATCCATTTCAGGCATCTGAATATCAGTAAGCACCATATCATACTTCCTTGATTCCAGGAAGGTCAACGCCTCCTGTCCATTACTGGCAGTATCAAAACTGATTCCCATTTTCTTAAAAATCATTTTGATCACCAGGAGGTTCATTTCCGAATCGTCCACCACCAGCAAATGAAGATTTTTAAAACGATCACTATTGATAACCGGAGCCTTTTCTACATCGATTTCCTCACTATCCTTTTCCGCAATTGCATATGGAATTTCCAATGTAAAAGTTGCACCTTTTCCCAATGTACTTTCTACGGAGATTTTACCTTTATGCATCTCTACCAGCTTCTTACTTATGGCCAGCCCTAAACCTGAACCCTTTTGCCAGTCGCTTCGTTTAGAATGGATCACTTGTGAGAACTCATTGAAAATCAAAGGAAGATTATCTGAAGAAATCCCAATTCCCGTATCTTTCACTTTAATCACTAAGGTAATGTGCTTTTGTTCTGCTTTTTTAACGCTCACCTTAATGCTCACCTTCCCCTTATCCGTAAATTTAATGGCATTAGCGATCAGGTTCATCACCATTTGCTTTAAACGGTAAGGATCACCATCGATTAATAAATCTGGAGCTTTGTCCATCAATAGCTCTAAAGTCAGGTCTTTTTGGTCGGCCAGAATTCTGGCAGTGGCTGCAATATCGGCTATGACCTTTTTATAACGGAATGGGGCTTTGGCCAATGCCAGTTTACCGGTTTCCAGTCTGGAGAAGTCCAGCACCTCATTAACTGCCGATAACAACATGGAAGAAGAGTTGTCAAGGAGTTTCGACATCTGCTGTTGGTCTTCATTTAATGGTGTAGATTTCAACTGTTCAGATACTCCGATAATTGCATTTAGCGGGGTTCTCATCTCATGACTAATGCTGGTAAAGAATCTGGATTTGATGACTACCTGCTCTGCTGCCAGCTGATTGGCTCTTAAAGTCTTATCATAGGCCCTATAGAGCTTCCAGATCAACAGAATGATGGCAAAGTAAGAAAATACACTGATCCAAAAGTTGATTTGTCTGGACCTCCCAATCGAGTCAAGGGAGCTCGCTGCTCTACTTTTTAAAATTGTTTTTTTGAGTTCTGCATTGATCTGCTCTTTATTTCTGAACTCCTGAAACAGACGTTTCACATTTTGAAAAATGCTCTCATTCAATTTCAGAATCTGTTCTTCCTTTTTGGTCAACACCTTTCGGTTATTTTTCAGATCATCAAAAACACCAGCGTAAAACCGCTCAATATTATCCAGTTGTGTCTTATTATAATCTTCTATATCTGAAGCGGTTTGCTCATAGGTAACTTCGGTACTTCTGGTCTTGACCGAGTCTTTTTTTACTTCTTTATTCGAAATGGCATTCCTCAACCTTTTAAATAGTTTTTGCCTGGGAGCCGGAGCCGCAGTTACCAATTCCTCTACCCTGGTGACTTTCTTCAGCATTGCTTTAGGATAAGTCTTCAGTTTTGGTTTATCCCCCCTGATCTTCAACAATTCCAGCTCTACATTGATGTTATTTAAAGAATCTGTGAGCTTTTTGAGCGCTCCGTAAATGGTCATCTGCCCACTTTTATTTTTAAAATCACCATCTATGTCTCTGGAAATATGATGACCATCTCCGGCAGACAAGTCCTTTAGCAAACTGGATATCAGACGAATATCTCGCGTATATTTTTGAAGATAGGTGGTATCCCAGAGTGTAGTATACATTCTGAAATTGTTCTCTGCAGTTTGTAAACTTAAGGTGATCGTATCTAATTTTGAGATTCTTAAACTATTATCTTCCAGTTCCTGAAGACTGGAAACCAGTGTTGATTGCTCGCCACGCTGCACCACCGAATTCCGAAACAGAAAACCTATAACTAAAATAATTACTGCAGAAATGAGAAGGAAAGAGCGTTGCTTGTTTTTCATTGATAAAAAAAAGATCAATATGAATTAGGACCGGAGAGCCGGTTCCTGTGATTGTTTTCAAAGTTAAACATAATTTATAACAACGCTAAAACAACAGTATAATTATAGATAATTGACATTAGATTGTAACAGTTTGTTTACTTCCACACAACATAAAGCCCAAAACAGGTTGGCATTTTTCTTCACAGGAACCATAAAAACCACCTTCTACGCGATGCCCTGAGGCAGTTTCCTTTCCCCAGAAAAACTCAGCAATGGCTAATGGTCTGAGCTGATGTGTTGCGGCATAGTCCAGCAATTTCGGTGCGCAGCAATCGCCCGTACCTACAGGAATTCCTTTTTTCAATTGAAAAGCCTCTTCCAGACTTCGTTTTTCCCCCTTAAAATTATGAAAGGTATAAAGCGCATTCAGTTTCGCCAGAATCCCATGAGAGACCAACCTTCTTTCGGCCAACTTTAAATACCATTCCTTTGATTCCTTAGGAAGTGTATCAATAAAATCAGTTAGAGGATGCAGGTCCAGATTTCCTGCTTCCACAGTAGCCACGAACGCATGTTCATCTACCAATGGAGGTACCCAACCTGCCACATTCCATACGCCATTGTGACGGGAAGAGAAGGCACGAAGAATCACTTCCTTTCCATGCTGATCTTCACAAACCAGAATCCCAAACATCCTACCCCTCATTTTTGAATACAAAATATCAGTCGATAAACGCGGATCCGCCATGGCCAATGGAATATCAAAATCTATTCTTTTATGCTTGGCCAGTTGATCCATTAGCGCCTCACAGTGAGGAACAGCAAGTGATGAAGGCAATTCATGAATTTCTCCACAATCTTTACAGTAACCGAAACAAGACATAGCATTTTGAAAAGAAGACAAAGATATTAAAAATAAAACAATTGATTTGGATATACGTAGTCAACTACGTAGTTTTACCATGTACAATAATTAAAAGCAATGGAAGTACAAATCGCACAAATAAAAAATGAAGCTGCAGCAGCGATCATTGACCTGGTATTACCCATCCAACAAATTGAATTTCAGGTGGCCATCACCTTAAGTGATCAGCCGGATTTACTAGACATCGACAATGTCTATTATAAAAGTGGCGGTGCTTTCTGGGGCGCTACTGTGAACAAAAAACTAGTGGGAACGATTGCGATGATCAAATTTGACGACAAATCCGTAGCGCTAAGGAAAATGTTTGTCAACAAAACATACAGAGGAAAAGAACTGAGCATTGCACAACGATTACTGGAAAACCTGATGACACATTGTAAAAACAATGGAATTGAGCATCTTTACCTCGGAACAGTTCCGGTGCTACAGGCTGCCCTCCGTTTTTATGAGAGAAATGGCTTTCAGAAAATGGAAAAATCAGACCTGCCATCACAATTCCCATTGATGGGGGGAGATTCCGTATTTTATCAATTAGCCCTAAAATAAACATGAACGTCATTGACGAACTTGGTATCCTGGCCCTTTCTACACGTTTACAGCGCTTGAGTGAACAACTCCGGAAAGACGGTGCCCTACTCTACAAAACCTATGAAATTGATTTCGAACCGAAATGGTTTCCGGTGATTTATACACTACATCATAAACAACCACTGGGCGTTGTAGAACTGGCCACGGAAATCGGTTACACCCATCCTTCAACAATAAGCTTGTTAAAAGAACTGGAAAAGCAAAAACTAATCCGCTCTAAAAAAGACAAAAGAGATGAGCGCAAGCGATTGGTTCAACTGACAGCTAAAGGGGAGGAATTGATTGCTAAAATGCAGCCAGTATGGCAGCTGATGACTAAAATACTAACAGAGGTAACCGATACGCAAAACAATCTGCTCAAAGCCATCAGCGAAGCAGAAGATAAATTGAAACAACAAGGCTTTCTTCAAAGGGCCTTACAGGCAGCGGCTTCTCATTAGGGAACCGCTAGCCATTGATCATATCCATCAACACTTTTACGCTCATTATCCCCACAATCAGGACCACCAATCCACCGAACATGGTAAGCCAGACCGGATGCTTGTAATCGCCAATAATCTCTTTCTTATACGCAGCAAAAAGAATCGTAGCCAAAGTCACAGGTAAGATAAATCCGTTCAGTACTCCTGCAAGAATCAATAGTTTAACTGGTTTCCCGACCCATAAAAAGATAAGTGTTGAAATTAAAATGAAAACAATGATTACCAGACGCTCCCGCTCTCTGATTTTAACGCTAAAGGATTTAATGAAGGAAACAGAAGTATAGGCAGAGCCAATCACGGAAGTTACCGCAGCTGAAAACATCACCAATCCAAATAAACGATAACCGATATTTCCTGCCGCCAATTGAAATACAGATGCGGTTGGATTTGTAGCATCTATGGCCAGCCCTTGACTAATCACCCCTAAGGAAGCCAGAAACAGGAATACCCTAACCAGTGAAGCCACAGAAATTCCCATTACCGCACTCGTGTTTACCGCAGGTAAAGACTCCTTTCCTTTTACACCTGCATCCAGCAAACGATGTCCACCTGCAAAAGTAATATAACCACCAACTGTACCCCCAACAAGTGTGACAATACTTACAAAATCTATTTTCAAGGGTACAATAGTCCGCAATGCAGCTTCTCCAATTGGGGGCGCCGAGGTTACCGCAATGTAAATGATCGCAATGATCATCACAAAGCCCATCAACTGTGCAAAACGATCCATCGCTTTTCCTGCTTCTCGGACCAGGAAAATAGCAATGGCCAGCGCAGCCGAAATCATGGCTCCATTCAGAACAGAAATACCCAATAAGGCTTGAAGTCCGAGCCCAGCTCCTGCGATGTTTCCAATATTAAAAGCCAATCCCCCCAGCACAATCAGAAAAGAAATAAAGCCACCCAAGCCTGGCAAAAGCATATTCGCAATATCCTGCGCTCTCTTTCCAGATACGGCAATTACACGCCATATATTGAGTTGCACTCCAATATCTATGATGATAGAAATGAGGATCACAAAACCAAAACTTGCCCCTAAAGACTGTGTAAAGAAGGTAGTCTGGGTTAGGAAACCAGGCCCAACCGCGGAGGTTGCCATTAAAAATGCAGCCCCAATCAGGACGCTTCTGTTTTTTATCACTTTCATCTGGCTAATTTATCAGGTCTGGATAAATCAGGTAAACCCAATTGCATGCCCGCATTGTTCAATGCCAGATGAAGCTGCTCAGCAAAGGCAACGGCAGTTTTCCCATCACCATGGATACAAATTGTATCTGCCTGGATTTTTAAGATCTCTCCAGAGGTAGCGTATACACTTCCCTCTTTAATCATCTGCATTACCTGAGCCACTGCCAGCAATGGATCTGTAATTAAAGCATCCTGTTGTTTCCTCGCTGTCAATGTACCATCCCGCTGATAAGTACGGTCTGCAAATACTTCATTTGCCACTGATAAACCAATATTTTCTCCGGCATGAATCAGTTCTGAGCCTGATAATCCATACAAGATCAAATCCGGATCTACCTTATACACCGCATTGGCAATTGCTTCAGAAAGCCTCCTGTTGGTTGCGGCCATATTATATAAAGCACCGTGTGGTTTTATGTGTTTCAGTATTCCTCCTTCAGATTTCACGAAAGCAGCCAGCGCACCGATCTGATACACCACCATGTCATAAGCCTCTTCCGCAGAAATGGCCATTGTTCTTCTTCCAAAGCCCTGCAAATCCGGTAATCCAGGATGTGCTCCGATTGCAACACCATGTCGCATGGCCAATCTTACGGTTTTTTTCATGACTGCCGGATCTCCGGCATGAAAACCACAGGCAATATTAACTGCAGAAACGAATGGCATAATTGCGGCATCGTTACCTATATCGTAGGCCCCAAAACCTTCCCCCATATCACAATTCAGGTCTACCCTAAAAGATTTAGTCATGCGGTATATATTTAAAAGTTAAACTCTGTTTAAGTTGATTCATTTCCTTCTCCCGCGAAATTAAAAGTCCTTGCGCTTGTTTTAAGTCCTGGAGTTCAAACTGGATGAGCGCTCCGGAACGGAGCTGTGCTAATTTTCCAAGATCAACATTTAATACCTGTAAGATCCTCGGATAGCCCCCGGTAGTCTGGTGATCAGCCATCAACACAATAGGGCTCCCTTCAGCAGTCACCTGCACCGTTCCAAAGGCAACTGCCGAAGACAACATTTCTTTAGCTACCTTTAATTCCAGTATTGGTCCTTCCAGACGATAACCCATCCTGTCGGCAGCCATACTGATCCTAAACTCACTGATAAATAAGTCGGCAATGCTTTTTTCCCGGAATAACTCGAACTCAGGCCCCTTCATAACGCGAATGATATTTCTATCAGTTGCGGTGTATAAATCCGGACTTAAGCCCCAGTTCATGTGAACGGGCAATCTCGGTATTTCCTGGTTAAAAGCAATCTGATCTCCTTTTTTTAAAGCACGTCCCAGGAATCCACCAAAACCTGCAGCGAGATAAGTAGAAGAACTGCCCAATACAGGATTTAAGTTAACCCCCCCCTGAACACATAGATAAGCACGACAACCAGCTATGGCTTGTCCAAAAGAAAGTACTGCCCCTTTTCTCGCCATAACCGGACGCCACATATGAACGGGAAATCCATCCATTTCAGCCGACAAATCGCCACCAGTAATGGCAATCAAGGCATCACCTTCAAAAAGAAGCTCAGGACCGGTTAAAGTACATTCCAATCCGGCCAGCCCAGCTTCATTTCCCAGCAACAGATTCCCTAATTTTAAAGCATCCTGATCCATTGCCCCGCTTACAACTACCCCATCTTTACGGTAACCGATCCGGCCAGAATCCTGAAAGCTGCTCAACATTCCGCCTTTAATCAACTTAATTCCCATTTTTACGTGTTATGTTCAGAAATTCTGCTTCAGAAATGGCGACAAACCGTACCCGATCCCCGGCTTTTAATAAAGCGGGTACCTCACGGTTAAAGTCGAACAATGACAATGGACTTTGGCCGATGATCTGCCATCCTCCTGGTGTTTCTATAGGATATACCCCAGTCTGCCTACCTGCAATCCCTACCGCTCCCGCAGCGATTTTTGTTCTGGGTTGCGCTTTTCTGGGTGTAGCAATTTTTTCATTCATACCGCCCAGGTAAGGAAAACCTGGAGCAAATCCAATCATATATACGAGATATTCTTCGGAGGTATGGATAGCAACGACCTCCTTAGTGCTCAACTGGTTATAAGCAGCTACAAACTCCAGATCCGGGCCATAATCTCCACCATAAACTACCGGTATTTCGATCCTTGTTTCCGGAAGTCTGGTCCCATCCTCTATCAGCTCCCTGAGCATCTCTTCCAGTAAAGCCTGAATCTCTGTGTACAGGAGTATCCAGGGTTGATAATAGATCGTTACCGAACTAAAAGCAGGAGTATATTCGACAAAGCCCTCGAATGAATTTTCATCAAGAAAAGCCGAAACTGCCCTTACCTGCTGATGAATATCTTCGCTGATCTGATCAGGAAACTGAATGACAATCGCTGAATCACCGAGCGGATAAAGAGTATAAAAGTTTGTTTTCTCGCTCATTAAAGATAGCCTCAAAACAAATATAACGATATAATCAGCCGATAACCAGTACTAAAATCAGAATTTCAAAGGTGATCCTGGTTTCAATTCATAGGGCTCTATTCCGGCCAGAAATATCCTGGAATCTTTGCTTCCTTCTGTACTGATCTGCTCCCCCTTTACACGTATCCAGCTACCTTCACGAAGTCCAACTACAGGAGTATCATTGAATACATGAAACTCTTTGATGCGTGTTGCCCTGGTTTCTCCATTATGTGTACTTGTCGGATCCGGATCCAGGTAGTGGGCATTGAGATTAAAAGGAACCAAAGCCATTGTTTTAAAATCTGAAGGGTATACTATAGGCATATCATTGGTATTCTTCATATTGACACCGCCGATATTACTACCTGCGCTGGTTCCCAGATATGGAATCCCACTTTCTACCCTTTTCTTTAATACCTCCATCAGGTTCAGGTCATGCAATTGCTGCACCAATAAAAAAGTATTGCCTCCACCAGTAAAGAAACCTTGTGCTGCTGCAATGGCAGTTTCAGGTTCGGAAAAAGTATGTAAGCCACGAACTCTGATGCCCAGACCGGCAAAAGTTTCCCTTACTTTTTCGGTATAGTCATCGTGACTGATTCCAGAGGGACGCGCAAATGGGATAAATATGATTTCAGAAACACCGGCAAAGAAAACAGACAATTCCGGCAACAGGTAAGCAAGGTATTCTTCTCCGAATAAGGTGGAAGTACTGGCAAGCATGACATTCTTCATAACAATGGTTTTAACATTGCGAAAGTAATCATCCAATTGGTATAAACGAAAAATCGCCTCCTGATTTGACTCGGGAGGCGATTAAATTTATATTATTTGGATTTCTTTTCCAGCCATACTCTGGCATTTACAAAGGCTTCCATCCATGGAGATACTTCATCTTTACGGCCTTGTGGATAATTAGCCCAATGCCATTGGAACAAGGAACGCTCAATGTGAGGCATCATCACCAGGTGTCTTCCTGATTGATCACACATCATTGCAGTATTATAATCAGAACCATTAGGATTTGCAGGATAGCTTTCGTAAGCATATTTCGCTACGATACCATACTGATCTTCCGCATATGGCAACTGAAATTTACCTTCACCATGTGAAACCCAAACCCCTAATGTACTTCCAGCAAGGCTGGATAACATCACAGAGTGGTTTTCCTGGATCGTTAATGAGGTAAAGATACTCTCATGTTTATGACTTTCGTTGTGCAACATTTTAGGTTTTTCTTCATGATCTTTATTGATCAATCCCAATTCCACAAACAGCTGACAACCGTTACAGATACCGACTGAAAGTGTATCCTCACGTTTGAAGAAGTTTTCTAAAGCTAATCTTGCCTTCTCATTGTATAGGAATGCGCCAGCCCAGCCTTTTGCAGAACCCAATACGTCGGAGTTAGAGAAACCTCCAACAGCTCCGATAAACTGGATATCTTCTAAAGTCTCGCGACCAGAGATTAAATCGGTCATGTGAACATCTTTCACGTCGAAACCTGCAAGGTACATGGCATTTGCCAATTCGCGCTCAGAGTTACTTCCTTTTTCTCTCAATACCGCGGCTTTCGGTCTTGGTTTATTTGCATCAATTACCGGCTTTTTACCATCAAACTGTAATGGGAAAGTATAGTTCAATACATGGTTTTTGTAATTGTCAAAACGCTCTTTTGCTTTAACAGGACCTGCTTGTTTTTGATCTAATAGGTAAGAAGTTTTGAACCATACATCACGTAAATGATCGATGTCAAAGCTATGTTTGCCTGTTGCATTCTTCACCGTTAATACTGGCTCAGATTTCACAATACCAATTTTATGGTAAGCTACACCAGCTTCTGCTAACAGTCCTTCTACAGATTGATCAGCCTGGAATACGATACCAATGTTTTCCGCGAACAATACTTTAATCAAATCTTCATTGCTCAGTTCAGAAAGATCGATGGCTGCACCAAGCTCTCTGTCTGCAAAGCAAAGTTCTAATAAGGTAGTGATTAAACCACCGCTACCGATATCATGACCTGCCTGGATTTTACCCGTTTTGATCAATTGTTGAACAGTGTTGAATGTATTTTTAAATTGAGCAGCATCAGTCACATCCGGAGTTTCATGACCAATTTTGTTCATGATCTGTGCGAAAGAAGATCCACCTAATTTGTAAGTATCATTTGAAAGGTTGATGTAGTAGATCGAACCACCATTTTTCTGAAGAACGGGCTCTACCACTGCAGTAATGTCATCGCAATGACCACCGGCAGAAATAATCACCGTACCCGGAGCAATAACTTCTCCGTCCGGATATTTCTGTTTCATCGATAAGGAATCCTTACCTGTTGGAATATTTACCCCCAACTCAATGGCAAATTCAGAACATGCTTTAACCGCTTCATATAAACGGGCATCTTCACCTTCATTTTTACAGGCCCACATCCAGTTTGCAGAAAGCGAGACGCTCTCCATTCCATCTTTTAATGGAGCCCAGATGATGTTGGATAGGGATTCAGCAATGGCATTACGGCTACCTGCAGCAGGATCAATCAAAGCAGATATTGGTGCGTGACCAACTGAAGTCGCGATACCATCTTTTCCCTGATAATCCAGCGCCATTACACCACAGTTATTTAATGGCAATTGTAATGGACCAGCACATTGTTGCTTGGCCACTCTACCACCCACGCAACGGTCAACTTTATTCGTCAACCAATCTTTTGATGCGACAGCTTCCAATTGTAATACCTGCTCAAGGTAGGCATCCAATTTATTAATATCATAAGTAACAGGTTCATATTTCCTGTCGATAGTTTTATCCTCCATGATCACCTTTGGCGAGCTGCCAAACATGTCTTTCAATTCCAGGTCCATTGGTTTTAAACCTGTAGTTTTAGAAGCGAAAGTAAAACGGTGATCTCCGGTTACATCACCCACAGTATACATTGGGCTACGCTCACGGTCTGCGATTTTATGTAAAGTATCGATGCTATCTGCACCAATCACTAATCCCATACGTTCCTGAGACTCGTTACCAATAATTTCTTTGGCAGAAAGTGTCGGATCTCCAACTGGAAGTTGATCCAGATCGATCAATCCACCAGTTTCTTCTACCAATTCAGAAAGACAGTTTAAGTGACCACCAGCACCATGATCATGGATAGAAACGATTGCATTCACATCGCTTTCTACCATACCACGAACGGTATTGGCTGCTCTTTTTTGCATTTCCGGGTTAGAACGCTGGATGGCATTTAGCTCAATACTCGAACCTAAAGCACCAGTATCTGCAGAAGATACTGCAGCACCACCCATACCGATACGGTAATTCTCACCACCTAAGATGACGATTTTATCACCAGTAGCTGGTTTATGTTTTAAGGCCTGATCTGCTTTACCGTAGCCTACGCCACCTGCAAGCATGATCACTTTATCGTAACCTAATTTTCTACCATCTTCTTCATGCTCAAAAGTAAGCACAGAACCAGTGATCAGCGGTTGTCCGAATTTATTACCAAAATCTGAAGCTCCGTTTGAAGCTTTGATCAGGATATCCATTGGTGTTTGATACAACCATTTTCTTTCCTCAACACCAGCTTCCCAGGGACGATTCTCTTCTAATCTCGACAAAGCAGTCATATAGATTGCAGTACCTGCAAGAGGCAATGAACCTTGTCCGCCTGCCAGTCTGTCTCTGATTTCACCACCTGCACCAGTTGCAGCACCATTAAATGGTTCTACAGTTGTTGGGAAGTTATGCGTTTCCGCTTTGATGGAGATGACAGATTCAAAATCTTTTACCTGGTAGTAATCAGGAACATCTGCTCTTTTCGGGGCAAATTGCTGTACTACCGGACCTTTTACGAAGGCAACGTTATCTTTATACGCAGAAACAATTCCATTTGGATTTGCTTCAGAAGTATGACGGATCATTTTAAATAGAGAATACGGTTTTTCTTCTCCGTCGATCACAAACTTTCCGTTGAAAATTTTATGGCGACAGTGTTCAGAGTTTACCTGAGAGAAACCGAATACTTCAGAATCGGTTAACTTACGACCTAAGTTTTCAGCCAGCTGGTTTAAATAGGCTACTTCTTCATCGCTCAGCGACAATCCTTCCTGCTTGTTATACGCAGCAATGTCAGAGATTTCCAGAATTGGTTCTGGTTGAACATTAGTAGTAAATACATCCTGACCTAGTCCTTCATATTTTTGAAACAACATGTGATCATAATCCGAAGCATCAGCAGTTACAGTCTCAAACTCTTCAATACGAACGATACCATGAAGGTCCATATTTTGGGTAATCTCTACTGCGTTTGTGCTCCATGGGGTTACCATTGCAGCCCTTGGACCAACAAAGAAACCACTTAAGGAAGTTTCGGTTCTAACTTTCGCGCCTCCAAACAGCCAACTTAATTTTGAAATATCAGCTGGTGTAAGGCTCCGGTTTACTTGCAAGACATAAATCTTGGCAGATGGGGTTTCGAAGAAAAAGATCATATTCATAAAGTGCTGCAAAGATACTTTAAAAAGTAATAATGATGCAATTGAAAAAGACTAAAATAACAACAATCATAGGGCAAGGACGGTAGAATTGCCTCAGTTATGACCCTGATCTGAGATTTTTCGTCGGATCTTCAGCTGGGGTATTCCTACAAAAAAGGCTGCCTTCTCTTTACAGAGGGGCAGCCTTTTATAAAAAGTATATGATTAACTATGGATTTTGTCCGCCAGGACCGATTGCCTTATTGGCATCGATTTCTGCCTGAGGAATAGACCATTGCCATTCATTTCCACCAGCAGGAACGGTTAACACCCCACTAATTGCAAGTGTTGCATTTCCACCGGTTCTGTCAACTGGTAAGTTCAGGCGTTTCAGGTCGAAGAAACCAAATCCTTCTCCCCAGAGCTCCACTCTTCTTTGAATGAGGATTTCATTCAATAACGCAGCACCTGTATTTGTAGACAATACATAAGAAGCATCGCGGTTTTTAGCCAAAGTAAACAAAGCATTTTGAGCATTGATATTTTCTGCGGCATTGCCTTCTACTGCTAAATGCGCCTTTGCTTCCGCTTCGATCAGGTACATTTCTGCTACCCTCATATTCACCACATCTCCGATACTTGTAGCTCCGGCATTTGTAAATTTACGTTGCATGTAAGTAGATCTGATTCCTTGAGCAGGGATCGGGAAGGCTAAATTTGTTCCTGTCGGATCCCAAAGGCCTTTACGTACATCTGTGGTGGCAATTTTAGTATATAATGCCGAATTGATACGTTTCGGATTACTTCTGTTTGCAGTGGAAGCATAAGTTCCCATGTAAGCAAAGAAGGAGAAGAAAAAGGTAGTCTGATCTTCTTGTTGTGCACTACCCCACATCCACTCCGAATTACTCAGACTATTAAAGCCTTTCAAATAATCAGCATTGCTCATTAAGGCATATCCTGGTCTGGCTTCTGCTGCATATTGAGCAGCAACCGCCCATAAACCCTGCGTTAAGGCTACTCTGGCTTTCAAGCCTTTTGCCACACTAAGATTCAGATGTGATTTCGTAGGTCTTGCTGTTGCACCGGTCAACAATAAAATTGAGGCATCAAGATCTGCATTAATCTGACTGTATACCTCCTCAACTGAAGATCTAGGCAAACCTGCATCTAAAACAGAACTGATTTTGATTGGAATTCCCGCTTGCGTATTGGAAGCTCCTTTATCATAGCGTTTTCCAAAAGTCTGTACCAGCACAAAATGTGCCCAGGCGCGATAAGCTAAAGCTTCTCCTTTGATCATCTTTTTAGTTGCCTCGGGTCCTTCAGCTGCATCGATACCATCAATGATCATATTCGCATTCTCTATGATTCTGTAATAAAAGGTATAAATGTAGTTATTAGTCAGACTGGTTGCATTTTTATGTGCCACCCATTTATAAACACCATAAGCAGTTGTACTGACTGAATTAACCAGGTCATTACCCATATAATCAATATTCAGATTCACCGAACCCTGTCCACCTTCTTCCTGTCTGGAATATTGAATATACAATGATCTATGGATTCCATTTAATGCAGCCATCGCATTTGCAGTGGTGGTAAAAACCGCCTTAGTATCAACCAGGTTGGTTGGTTGAACATCTAAATATTCTTTTTTACAGGAGCCAAAGGACAAAATGAGCACGCCCAATGGTAAATATAGTTTGTGTAGATTTTTCATATTTGTCTTGTTTTAAAATGTGGCACTTAATCCTAAACTCAGTACTCTAGACGGCGTATAAACATTAGAGTTTGTGCCGTTAAAGTTTTGTCTTGGGTCAAATCCTTTACGTTTCGACCAAAGAACCAGGTTCTCACCTGAAGCAAACACATTAAGGTTGCTTAATCCTACTTGTTTAATCCATGTAGGAGACACAGCATAACTTAAGTTTACTGAACGTAGATCCAGATAAGAAGCATCGATCAGGAAGCGGGTTGAAGTAGCATTACTTAAAGCAGATCTACCTACATCCAATCTTGGTATATTAGAATTATCCCCAACTTGTTGCCAGCTTTTCATGGCATCCACATGCAAGGAACCACCATAAGAACTATAAGACATCAATCCCTGATAGTTACTGTCGAATGATTTACCACCTACACCATAATTCATTTGTACGGAAAGTGATAATCTTTTATAACGGAAAGTATTAGTGAAACTACCATCAAAATCAGGCAATGAGGTTCCTGAATACGCAAATAATGCATTGTTGGTATTGGTTGTGTATTTCTGACCATCAATTGTTCTAAGATCCGCTGGTGCTTCAGGACTTGAAGGATTGATCAGGTATAAACTAGAACCATCACTTGGATCCACGCCTGCCCATTGACGTAACCAGAATTGATAACGGGAAACACCTACTGCCAACTGTTTTGTGCCATCAATAAATGTTGGCACATCATCTGGCATTTTGTTGATCTTATTACGGATCATGGTCCAGTTTACATTAAGAGCCCAGTTAAAATCCTGAGTTTTCACCAGGTCTCCACCAAGTTGAATTTCAATACCTTTATTGCTCATCTTTCCGATATTCTTAGAAATGGTACTATCAAATGTAGCTCCGTTTCCGATACCGATACCACTAGACAGTGCAAGAGGCACTCTAAACAATAAATCTTTAGAACGTCTGTCGAACACTTCAAATGAACCGCGTAATCTGTTTCCGAAAAAACCAAATTCAACCGCTGCATCAGCCTGTGTATTGGTTTCCCAGGTCAGCTTAGGATCTGCAACGTTAGCCAGCAGGATACCTGGTTCAGCACCATTATTATAACCCAATCTATAGAAGTCTCTTGATGGGTAATAAGAATCCAGGCCATCATTACCTAATGAACCATAAGAAGATCTTACTTTTAAGTAAGACAACCAACTTACATCTTTCAGGAAGTCTTCCTGACTGGCAAGCCAGGCGCCGCCGATGGCATAAAAATTACCCCATCTATTTCCAGGAAGCCATTTAGAAGAACCATCCCTTCTAAAGGAACCTGATAAAATATATTTCGAATCATAATCGTAATTCAATCTGGCAAAAAATGCCTCTTTTCTATACGTATCTGTATAGGAACTCAGGTCTGTAGTTGTGGCAAAATTAACCAGTTCGGTATTCCCGTCTAGAATTTGACCATTTCTTGCCCCTGTTAAATACTTGTAGCTATAACTATAGTTGTTATGACCCAATAAAACACCAAAATTATGGTTATCAATTTTTTTCGTATAGTTCAATAACTGTTCAAGCGTATAAGAAATAGTGGTGCTGGTCGTATTTCTTGCTCTGCCATTTGGCGCACCATCACCCACAATTTTATTCTGGTAATCATTGAAAAAATAATTGTTTACATCTACCCCAAGGTTAGTCGTGAACTTAAAATCTTTCAGAAAGGTAATTTCTCCATAAGTCCTTGCCCCCAATACATTTCTTTTAATTTGGGTGGTATTCAGCAAAGTTTCCTGTAAAATATGACGCCCAGGGAGTGCACCTGAAGGTCTGTTAGGAATACCTAAAGTACCTTGTAAACCGCCGGTATCATAGATTTTCTGACCTTTTTCATTTAGAATAAAGTCTCCAGTTGTTGGATCATGAGCGTAAACAGGGTAAATTGGACCTATACTTCTAGAGAAGTTAAAGGGATTTACGATGCTGGAACTACCGTCCGCATCAGCCTGATTAGACTTGATGATGTTACCAGAAATGTTCAATCCTGTTTTAAACCAGCTTAATGGTTTAGAATTGACATTGATTCTACCACTAATTCTGTTATAATCAGAGCGGATGATATATCCTTTTTCATTTAAATAACCCAGGGAAACATAGTAATCAGATTTCTCTGAACCACCACTCACAGCCATGCTGTAATCTGATCTTATTCCATTTCTTTGCAAACCATCCAACCAGTTCAGGTCGTTTGGATATTTCAATTGGGCATTTGGGTTTAATACACCATCTGTACTTACAATACTCTTGTCATCAACGTTAAAAGGATTGTTCATCAAAAGTGTTTTGATGTCATTACTGGCTGCAATATTGGCTGCAGGGAGTGATATTCCTGTTCCCGTTGTCGGGTACACTAAACTATTTCTATAGGCCTGCCATGCCAAAGGATAATATTGATAAGCATCTACAGTTTCGTACTCAGGAATACCTCTGGAGGTTACACCTTGCAAACCTCTGAAGGTTAACTTTTCCTGATGCGCTCTACCTTTTTTAGTCGTGATCAGAATCACGCCATTTGCAGCACTGGAACCATAAAGAGCCGATGATGCGGCATCTTTCAGGATACTGATATTTTCGATATCTTCCGGATTAATGCTTCCGATGTTTCCATCATACTGGATTCCATCCACTACATATAATGGATCATTAGAAGCATTGATGGATCCAAAACCACGCAAACGGATTGAAGGACCAGCTCCTGGTTGTCCAGTTCCAGCATTCACCTGAATACCTGGCGCAGCACCTGCCAATGCAGATAATACATTCGTAACCGGCCTTTCTTTCAAAGCATCCGCACCAACAGTAGCAACTGCTCCTGTGAACGCAGATTTCTTCGAGGTTCCATAGGCTACATTGATAACCACATCATTTAATGCTTTTGCATCCTCTTCCAGTTTAATATCGCCCAGGTTTTCTGCTGCTTTTAATTCTTTAGGAATGTATCCCAGATAAGAAACCACCAAAATGGCTCCTTTTTCTACACCTTTCAGTACAAAACTTCCGTTTGCATCCGTTCCTACACTTTTAGCACCTGATTTCAATTTTACAGAAGCACCACCAAGAGGAAGTCCGGTTTCATCAATCACACGACCGCGTACATCGATTGCCGCAACGGCTACCGTAACAATGGAACTTGCACTTTGATCAGCCTTTTTTCTGATCACTACAATATTGTTATTCAAGGCATATGACAAATCCTGTCCAGCGAAACAAATTTGTAACACTTCCTCAATAGTAGAACCTTTAACATTGATATTAATCGGTTTCGCACTACGAATGAGTTTAGTATTACCCAGAAAGTCATAACCTGATTGGGTTCTTATCTTATTAATAATTTTCTCGAGAGAAGCATTTTTCTCAGACAATGTAATTCGCTGAGCATATCCACTGGCACTTACATGAAGTATACCAATAGACATTAAAATAATAATCAGCTTCATAATTCTTATGAATTGGATAGGTATATACGCCAATGGCTTACCCCTAAAAAGATGGTAAATAATCATATATTTGATTGTTTGGGTTTAATTGATCGAGTTGTTTAGTCGCAATAAGAATGGGTTGTCCCGAACAAAAGACAATTAATTGTCGGAGCCGTTAGTGTTGGTAGCACAACGGCTTTTTTTTTGCGGGGATCCCTATGATGTGAAGTAGCATTATTTCATCACAATGATCCTCCTTCCTTCGATTTTAAAATGAACTTGTTCCGTTTGTTCTATTGCCTCCAGAATGGAGGAGATATTTTTAGTCCTGGAAATTTTTCCCAGTAGGGAAACTCCAGCAGGATCGACTTCGTATACAATTTCTACATCGTACCATCGGGCTACCTTTCTTAGAATACTTTCCAGATCTTCATCGTCGAACACAAAGTTTCCAGATTTCCAATCCAATACATCATTTACATTGACATCTTCTACCTGAATGGACTTATTACTTAGCTTACTTTGCTGTCCTGGTTTGAGCAGTGTTCCATTTCCTGATCCTGAAAACACCTTTACCGATCCTTCCATCAAACTGGTACGAATTACCCGCTCATCCTGGTAAGCATTTACATTAAAATGAGTTCCTAAAACTTCTATCACTTGCCCTACACTTCTTACCTTAAAAGGATGAGCCACATCTTTAGCCACTTCAAAATAAGCCTCGCCAACCAGCTCCACAGTTCTGTCTCTATTCGCAAATGAAACAGGATAGGTCAATTTTGATGCAGCGTTTAACCAAACTTTGGTTCCATCAGGTAAAAGCACCTGATATTGTCCGCCTCTCGGTGTTTCAATCTTATTTACTGCAGTTAGGGGATTTGAAATTTGATCTTTCTGATCAGCTATTTTATAAATAATTTGTCCTTCAGCATTTTTACTGATTTCTACCCCTGATTCTTCTGCTAAAGTCCCTACTCCAGCATCAGTTAAAACAATTTTTTTACCGTCAGCCAGCGTTAAGTAGGCTTTATTTCCGCCTGGAGCGATGTCATTTTTCCCGAATTTATTGTATTTGCCTCTAATCGTTTTATTCTCCGCTTGTTTTGCATAGAACAAAACCCCAATGCCGCAAGTCATGAATAATACGGCAGCTGCAGCAACTCTTGTCCACAGGCGAACTGTAGCCCTGTTAAAATGAAGTCCCGATTTTAACCTCTGCCAGACATCAGACCTGGCCTGTAGCATTTCCTCTTCTGAAACTTCCCGATCAAAAGGAATATCTTGTGCATACCAGCGCTCTAGTAATGCCAGTTCTTCTGCATTGCAAGTTCCATGATGAAATTTATGAAGTAGCTCGTTCAGGTCGATTTTTTTCTGCATATATGCTTAGAAGCCTATTCTTGGCTCCTAAAACTATAGACCTTTATCTTATGGGGTATGGGGGTAATAATTTTATAAAAAATTTTAAAAACCTAAAAAAAGACAGAATAATATCATTAGAATTATAAATAAACCAAATTTCACTCTCAAAATCCTGAGGGCATTTTTGACATGGCTACGCACCGATTGCTCGGTGATGTCCATTTTTTCTGCGATTTCTTTATAAGTATAATTATGCTTTCTACTAAGTTCAAATGCGGCTTTCATTTTTACGGGGAGCGATTGAATTTCTCTTTCAATCATTTCGGCAAGCTGACGTTCTCTGACCCTATGATCAGTAAATCCTTCCTCCTGTTTGATCAGTACGACCTGTTTAGCGGCGTAAGCAGCCACCACATTTTGATGTGCGATGATTTTTAATATTTTATTCCTGGTAGCGGTATATAGATAATTTGAAAGATTTCGGTCTATAGACAATACTTCTCTTTTCAGCCATAAATCTTCGAACAATTCATGAACTACATCTTTTGCCTGCTCCTGGTCAGGGAACTTATACAATGCATGTCTATACAATACCCCAAAAAAACGCTCATAAATTTCCCCAAAGGCGCGATGATCTCCAAAGCGGAGTCGCTCCGCCAGATCATTATCTGAAAGATTCTGGTACGAGGTCATGGATAGGTTAATAATAAAAATAGTTTAGGAGCTAAAAATAAATATTATTAGCTGATTGCATCGTATTTTTAAAAAAACAATATCAATTACTTAAGTCTAAGGCTTGATCTTACAACTTAAGAAAAAAGACCCATCTAGGTTTATCCTGAAAAAAACCATTTCAATTCCTCAAACCACTCATAACCAATGTATCAAAATACTCATTTAGGAGTATTTTTTGACCTGATGCTTTGCGCTAAATTTGTTTTCATATCATTTTCTATACAAAAAACCTATAATCATGAAAAAGAAAACCACTGCCTTAATCAGCTTTTTTATACTGATTAATATTTCGGTACATGCACAGGAATGGCCTAGAACTATAGTCGAATTTGACTACTACCTTGGTCATAAAACATCCGATCTGAAAAAAGCAATGAAAAAAGGAGGTCCTTATATGTACGATAAGGAATATGATGAGAAAAAAGGCCCTTTTATGATGCGACTTTACGAATATAAAACCTATGATTTAACCTTGTATTGCCTGGACGATAAAGTCGTTGGACTGATATGTAAAGAGTTAACCAAATCGGATGCACTCGCAATGGAAGCTGCCTTAAAAAACAATGGATACAAGCTTACTCAAAATTTGAAATACATGGGTGGTTTTCCTGCAAATTATGCCAATCTATGGACTAGCGCTGATGGTAACAGGCAATGTCGGGTTGTTTATAAAGGTTTTGCAGATTCCAGAGATGGAAAGCCTTATGTAGATACAGATATACTTGATTTCGTTGCCCTCACCTTTGCAACAGATATTATTGCCCTTGCTATAGACGATAAATAATTGTAAAAATATGAAAACACTAAACTTAATTGCTGTGTTGTGTTGTTTAACATTTTTCGCGTCCGCACAATCTCCGGAGAAAATGGCAACATGGCTGAATGAACATACTGATATGGCAATGGTCAATCAAGGTTTGTACTTAAATTTCATGCCCTCAGGAACAACGATTACTGATCGTGAAATGACTTTTAACTATGGACTAGGGAAAAAACTTGAGATAAAATGGTCTGATGTAACCGGCGTTGATGATTTGGATAAAAAATATAAAAGTGTGACGGTATATTACCACAACGAATCTGAAAACACTAAGGGACGGATTTTATTTATACAAGAAAATCAGGATCAACGAAACCAATATCTGGCCTATGCAAAAGCAATTGCATTGCACAACAAAGCAAAAGTAAAAGACTAATACCTCCAGGAAAATGGGATTAAGATCTATTTTTAGATCTTGTCCCATTTCAAAGCTTTCCATTCATCAGCAGGATTGCTTTAAGTTCATTCGCAGCAATACCGACATCTGTCCTACTTCTTTTCTATTTGAGGCTATATTCCCTAGGATATGCCTTCGTTCTGAGATTATAATTACATAGGTATTGCTAGATATTCTATAGTAGGTTGATAGGGCCTAAAATAGCTAGTAGTCTTATCAAACACCTTGATAAGACTACTGTTATCTTTATTTTCCATTTAAAAAATGTATCCTCATATAGGAGTGAATATAAAGTTTATCACTATCTTCATACTATCCGCACTGGACAATAGAGAACTGAATACCAAACCATTAAGGACGCTCACATGGCAATAGCTGCAAACGGCCCCCAAGGCCACTTCAAAGGAAAAGTAGGAAATCTGGTTTTTTACATGCTCAATGGGCAACCTGTAGTACGCTTAATTGGCAAAAAAGGTAAACCCAGCACACTTCAACTGGCCAATTACCAGAAAATGTCTGTCACCATGAATTTACTGAGCCATATGTCTGGATTTATCAAGTTGGGTTACGGGATACAAGCCAAAGGAACAGTTCACAACGCACATAATCTGGCCACCTCTTACCTGAAAAAGAATGCTTTAAAGGGCGAATATCCCAATATCAGCGTTGATTATGGTAAAGTGAAACTGAGCGAAGGCAGCATGCCTGAAACTCCAGATTTAAAAATCTTTAAGGTTGCAGGCGGCCTGGAAATCAGCTGGGATCCTACTCATAGTCAGGAATTAAAACACAACGACAGCGTGATGGTAATGCTTTGTTTTCCTGAAAAAGAAAGAGGCCGGGAATACCTGAACATCGCCAGAAGATCTGAAGGAAAATGTTTCCTTCCACTGATGGAAGAGCAATTGAAACAGCAGATAGAACCCTATATTGCGTTCATCTCTGCAGATGGAGAAAGGGTGTCCGACAGTGTTTATTTGGGTAATTTAAATGGTGAGGCTAAAACTGAAAACGAAAAAAATGAGGAAAAGAAGTACCAGCAGGTAAAAGAGCGTTTTGATCAGGTGGAAGCCAGTTATTTGAACCAGGTTAGAGACGAATATGGCAATAGACCAACGCACAAGGCTTTTAAAATACTGGAAAAAGAATATCAGGTACTCAAGGAGAAGCTCCTACACCTACCCGGGAAGCCTGGCTAAATAAGGTCAATCATTTTGTTTTGGGAAAAAGTTAAGCTTGGCTATAAATTTGGAGCATCTATGGAAACTACTTCAAGTTCAACTTATCTATATAAAACTACTAGAGGTTCTGACGAATTAGGGGAAGGGGTTTTAGAGTTTGGCTCAGCAATTATATGGAAGAAGGAAGTTATTAAGAATCCGGTATATAAACCAGGGGATACTCCTACTCAAACGACCAATTACACGATTAATGAAGTAAGTTCTGGTACATTTATCTTGCTATTGAACCCAAAATGAGGTAATTATTTTAATACGGGGGATTAAATGTTTGGAAAAACTAAATACCCCCTGTACATTCACAAATAAATCATATGTACTATGAAAACAACAAATGCACATCTAAAATTACTGTTATGTTTTATAGTATTGTTAATATGCTATTCTTGTAAAAAGGAAAAAGCACCAACCAAAGAAGAAACAGAGTACACTCAATATTTCAATGCGGTAATTGGAAGCAAGCCAATTACGATTCAAAACTCCCTTGCTAAAGACAGGAACCTGTTTAAGGGCTCCTGGACAGGAGTAGGGATGAGTAATGGGAATCAAATTGAAATGTATACCATTAAGGCTATCCTCCCTAAAGAAACGCTGAAAGCGCATGCAGAATTAAATTTTCAAATTTTTGATATTAAAAAGAATACTTATCATATCGATAACGCTGATTTTTTTGAGAAGAGCTTAAGCACATATATTTATTTAAAAAAATATGACGATCTCAATAATGAAGCTATATACTCCACTGATAAAACTAAAAAATCTTTCGAAATCGAAATCACAAAATATGAATTTCCAAATGAAAGCTTGACTCCAGTTGTTCGAGGAACATTAAGTGGGGTTTTGTATAACGTAAAAGATCTTAGAGATTCAATCACAATAAAGAATGGAGATTTTGAAGTCAGATATTAATTCAGGTTTCTTGGATGACTCTAATAATTATTGAAAATGCGATATTCAATACCTAATCTCACAGCTACAATAGAAATCGCAACCTAAAAACAGATTAGTAATTTGATAGGAAAGATTCACCTGATAAAGGTTGGGATATTTAATTAACCATCAACCATTGAAAGGTTTTTATCCCTAGTAGAGAAGTTTCAGAGTTCACTACTAGGGATGTTTTTGGATGCCTTATTACTAGTAGTGTGTTTAAACCGCAGCAAGTCAAATTAATGCTTAACTTAGTCATTAAAGCTCCTCAGTCTACAGAGGTCACTCAGGAGCTTCTTGACTTATAAATGTATTTATGAACGGATCGCAAAAAATTATAGCCCTCTTCGTTACCTCTTTTGTCACTTCATGTGTTAGTCTTAAAACTCCAAATAGGACTGATCATACGCAACTAACCGCACCAATGGCACTTGGCAAATATCCTGTAAAAGTGGATGAGACAGTTCCCTGGAAAAATAAAACTGACACGGTAATCACGAGAACAGTATGGCATCATTTCGAAAATCCCAACAACTCTTATAATGACCAGTTAGACCAGGCTACACACATTGAATTACAACTTGTAGATAACCATCACCTGGAAGCAACCCTATTTAACCGCAATAACGCACTGCGAAATGTTATCCTGACCGGGAAATTAAAAAATGGCTATTTTAGGTTTAAGCACGATTTTTCGATGATAGGAGTTCCCCCATTTTACTGGAGAACCTCTTCTACCAAGAAACAAATCGGCATTGGTAAAAAAGGACAACTTTTTATAGATAGAGCCGATGAAACAAACGGTGGATTGCTGATTGTAACAGCAGGCACACCGGGTTTTACCCGCAGTTTAACGGTTAACCCATATAAATAGTATGGTTTTCAATCTGTTAACAGTTCCTTCAACGGATCCATTGCTCCAATGCAGATTGATAGCTTATCCTGTAATTTCTTCATCTCATCAAATCGCTGTTTGATAACACCATCTGTAGCGGCCAGTTTCTTGCCCGCAGGAAAGTCTTTCGGAACGGGTAGTGGTTCTTTAACTATTTTTGGAGCAGGTGCTTTACTAAGTCTGGTGTATTCGCGTAACAAGGAATTACAAAGCATAAAAAAAGGGAAAAGTGTCTTTGAACGACTCTTTTCCCCGACGATGGGTGGAATATGGGGCTCGAACCCACGACCCTCGGTACCACAAACCGATGCTCTAACCAACTGAGCTAAAACCACCATGTTTTTTTCAAGGCCACAAAAGTAGTATTAAAATTTGATTTTCCAACATTTCATTGAAATAAATGTATTTTTTTATCTTTGCCGCGTTTCCAAACTCCTGGATAATTTTTTCAGTTCGTTTTATATCAATCAATTACCATCATGGGCAGTATTTTTAAATTTAAAGAATTCGAAGTGAATCAGGCTGGCTGCGCTATGAAAATCAATACCGATGGTGTATTACTAGGTGCTATTGCTAATCAACAAGAGCCAGGTTATGTATTGGATATTGGCACAGGTACGGGAGTCATTGCAATGATGCTGGCACAACGTTTTCCAAATGCGCAGGTTGATGCTGTAGAAATTGATGAATCCGCAGCAAATACAGCTACAGATAATTTTGCAGGCTCAAAGTTTAACGCTCGTACTAAAGCTCATTTAAGTCCTATCGCCAGCTATCAAACTGCTCATAAATATGATTTAGTGGTTTCCAATCCTCCATTTTTTGTAAATGATTTAAAAAATCCGGAACATAGAAAAGGGATTGCCAGACATGCAGACGAGGAGTTTTTCGACTCCTTACTCGATAAGGTGACTGAAATATTAAACCCGGAGGGTTCCTTCTGGCTAATCCTGCCTCTGAAGCAAGCTGAAATATTGATAGAGAATGCAATATCTTATGGACTACATCTTCATAAACGTATTGACATTTGTTCTGACCACAACAGACCCGTGATTCGTTTGATCATCTGTTTATCTCCACAAAAACCAGGACAATTTACTTCAGAGAACTTTTACATCTATGAATCAAAAGGTGTTCACACTCCTGCTTACAAAACATTGTTAAAAGACTTCTTTCTTGCTTTTTAAAGTACTTATTCCTTTATCCCAAACATCTTTCTGGTCTTTTACATGGATCTCCTGGTCAATATATATAGCTTTGTATAGACAATAAAAGCTATACTTTGAAAAAAATAGGACTTCTTTCTGATACACACGGTTTTCTTGATGATGCCGTATTCAAACACTTTGAGGAATGTGATGAAATCTGGCATGCCGGCGACTTTGGACCAGATGTAGCCGAGCGACTTGCTGCCTTTAAACCGCTCAAAGGCGTTTATGGAAATATTGATGATAAAGAAATCCGCGCGCAATACCCGGAACACCTGAGGTTCAACTGTGAAAAGGTAGATGTATGGATGACACACATCGGGGGATACCCTGGAAAATACGCCCCAAACATAAAGCGTGAAATATACACTAAGCCCCCTATGTTATTCATCACAGGACACTCTCATATCTTAAAAGTAATGTTTGATCCAAAGATCAACTGTCTGCACATAAATCCCGGTGCAGCAGGAAATTCAGGCTGGCACAAGGTAAAAACATTAATCAGATTTTGTATTTCGGAAGAAAAAATCCATACCTTAGAGGCCATAGAAATAGGAAATAGATAACGTACAAAATACACTAAGCACCATGTCAGGCATCAAAACATTAGGCCAATTTATCATTGAAAAACAAGCTGATTTTTCATATGCAAAAGGAGAACTCTCCAGATTGCTTCGGGATATAGGAATTGCAGCAAAAATAGTGAACAGGGAGGTCAATAAGGCGGGTTTAGTAGATATCCTGGGGGATGCAGGAACAGTGAATATTCAAGGCGAAGGCCAAAAGAAACTTGATGTTTTCGCAAACATTCAATTCATCAGCGCCCTAACCAGTGGTGGGGAATGCTGTATTGTAGCGACAGAAGAAGAGGATGATTTTGTTCGCATAGACTCCCCGGTCTCCAAAAATGCAAAGTATATTGTATGTATAGATCCTTTAGATGGCTCATCAAATATTGATTGCAATGTAGCTGTTGGAACTATCTTTTCGATCTACCGCAGAAAATCAGTTGAAGGGCAGGCAACATTGGCAGACGTCCTTCAAAAAGGAACGCAGCAGGTTGCTGCAGGATATGTGATTTACGGTTCCTCTACCATGTTAGTTTACACCACCGGAAAAGGGGTCAATGGCTTTACATTAGATCCATCTATTGGTGAGTTTTGCCTATCGCATCCCAACATGACCATTCCTGATGGTGGAAATATTTATTCCTTAAATGAAGGAAATTATGTTCACTTCCCTGAAGGCGTGAAAAAATACCTGAAATATGTACAGGTTCATGATGAAGCTACAAACAGACCCTATACTTCCAGATATATTGGCTCTATGGTTGGCGATATTCACAGAAACCTCATTAAAGGTGGAATCTACATCTACCCTACTACTGCAAAATCACCGAAGGGAAAACTAAGATTATTATACGAATGCAATCCGATGGCTTTTATTGTAGAACAGGCAGGTGGTACTGCATCTGATGGTTTTAACCGGATTCTAGAAATAGAGCCTACCGAATTACATCAACGCAGTTCTATTTTTATCGGATCCAAGGAAATGGTGAATATGGCCGAAGGAATGATGGCTGAGTTTTCGACAGAAAAGGAGGTAAATTCAGCAGATGCCCAAAATCTAAAACAAGTAGGTTAATCAACCGCAAAATAAGCGGGCTAAAGAAAGTTTTATAGCAACGTTTCTTTAGCCCGTTCCTTTTCAAACTCTACATCTATACCTAATGCAGCCTTATTTTTACCTGCTGCAACAGCAAGCTGATCACAACGTTCATTCTCAGGATGGGCATTATGACCTTTGATCCAGACGAATTTCACATCGTGTAATTTATATACCTCCAGGAATCGAAGCCAAAGGTCCTTATTCTTCTTGCCTTTAAAACCGATCTTTACCCAGCCAAATACCCATTTCTTCTCCACAGAATCTACCACATATTTAGAATCGGAAACAACAGTCACCTGCTGACCAGGTGTTTTTATCGCTTTTAAACCTTCTATTACAGCCAATAATTCCATACGGTTATTGGTTGTCATGCGAAAGCCGCCACTCAATTCTTTATAATGCTTTCCTGAACGCAAAATGACTCCATAACCACCTGGACCTGGGTTTCCACTTGCTGCTCCGTCTGTAAAAATCTCAATCATATCTGGACAAATCTATGTTTTTAAGCTCTAAATGCAATTTATGAAGATTAATAAATATTATTATGAAAATTAAATATGCTGAAATTGAATTGGTTAAAAGAAAAGATAAGGTTAAACCTCAAAAATATTTGCATTCAACAATATTAATCGTACTTTTGTGACGTTGAAAAAACATGGTGGTTTTAGCTCAGTTGGTTAGAGCATCGGTTTGTGGTACCGAGGGTCGTGGGTTCGAGCCCCATATTCCACCCCAGTTTTGAAAGCAGTCTGAAAAGGCTGCTTTTTTTTTGCCTTAAATTTTTTGTTTCTCCTGGCAAAAAAAGATCAATCCCAAAAAAGGGAGGCTTTGATAGCCTCCCTTTTTCAATATTTACCTGATGTATTTCGTATGTATATATAATATACATATAGCGTCAACCCTATTATTGCGCCAATGCAAAAGCCAATGGCATCGTATACCTCACCCTGACCGTCTGCGAATTCTGTCTGCCAGGTTTCCAATTCGGAGATTTACGAATCACCCTTAAGGCTTCTTCATCACAACCTGAACCAATCCCACTGATCAGTTTCACATCAGAAATAGAACCATCTCTTTCAATCACAAAACTCACCATCACTCTTCCCTGTACTTCCCGTTCCTGAGCTAAGTCTGGATACCTTAGATTTCTTTGTAGAAATTTTGCCCAACCTTTCATTCCGCCTTCAAACTCTGGATACACCTCTATACCTCTGGCATCGTAAATCTGATTGTCAACTTCCCCGGCACCACCAGTTCCTGCAGCCTCACCACCTGTACCACCCTTACCTGTTTCCGGCAAGACCTGCAAATTGGTCTCTAAGCCACTTTGGGTTACCGGTCCAGCAACTGCATGTTCCATTTCTTTCAATGTAGGTGGCTCCGCTATCGGATTTTCAACCACAATTGGGCTGGAAACTGCTTTATACATCTTTAACTTTTGTTTGATTTCTTTTATCGGCTCCACCTTCGGTGCTTCTTCCTGCTTTTTAGGAACCAATGGCTCTGCAGGCGGACGAAGGTCCACAACAGTATCGGTTCTCGTTTCAACTTCCGGAGCCCTTGTGATCATCATTATTAAAAATGGAACAACGAACATTAGCGTTGCCAACAACAATGACCGCAGGAGAATCTTAGAAGATTCTGCACGCAACACAAAGGCACCATAATTTTGATTTCTGTTTTTGAATACAAGATCGAGCCACTCGGACTTGTAGAGATTTGAAGAGGAGTTTAGCATATTTCGAAAGGTTTATTTTAACTGATGATGGGATTATTACTGATATTCCATAATTGAAAGCCATTTTCACCAGTTTAGGTGAAAAACCACAAAACAGCTAAACAGAACACCCAATAGCGCTATTTTTAACCCCATTTTCCGAAAAACACCAAAAAACCAGAAATATTTCTTTGAATATCTAACGACATTCGTATTTTTACAGACAATTCAACAGAAATACCAAACAAAAAATATATTTTTGATCAAATTTTAAACAAATAAATGAAAAGCTTAAGGACAACTGCATTAAAAGAGGCACAATCAAGAATTTCACCAGAAGTAAAGTCGCCTTCGACTAAGATTTCTGAGTTTTTCGGAGTGAATGTTTTTGATAAGAAAAAAATGAAAGATTTCTTATCAAAAGAGGTATTTGAAAAATTAGTTTCATCAATTGACCAGGGTGAGTTGATCAACCATGAAGATGCTAACCACATCGCTACAGCAATGAAAACATGGGCAATCTCTAAAGGTGCAACACACTACACGCACTGGTTTCAGCCATTAACAGGATCTACTGCTGAAAAACATGACTCTTTCTTTGAGCCAAGTAAAGATGGAGCAATTGAGGTATTTGCAGGAAGTGCATTGGTTCAACAAGAGCCAGATGCTTCAAGTTTCCCTAATGGTGGTATCCGCAACACTTTCGAAGCGCGTGGTTATACTGCATGGGATCCTTCTTCTCCAGCTTTCATTATGGAAAGCAAAGCAGGTAAAACGCTTTGTATTCCAACCGTATTTATTGCTTACACAGGTGAAGCCCTTGATTATAAAGCCCCTCTTTTAAAAGCATTATCTGCGATAGATAAAGCTGCAGTTGACGTTTGTCAGTATTTTGATAAAGGCATCACTAAAGTGAGCGTTTCTCTTGGTATTGAGCAGGAATATTTCCTGGTTGACCGTGCCCTATACAATGCCCGTCCCGATTTAGCTTTAACAGGCCGTGCCTTATTTGGACACATCTCTGCAAAAGGACAACAATTAGAAGATCATTATTTTGGATCTATTCCTGAGCGTGTGTTCACTTATATGGTTGATTTCGAAAATGAAGCCTTGAAATTAGGTATTCCATTGAAAACCCGTCACAATGAGGTTGCACCTTCTCAATTTGAGTGTGCGCCAATTTATGAAGAAATCAACCTTGCCATTGACCACAACCAATTGTTGATGGACTTAATGGAGAAAGTTGCAGTAAAACATAACTTCAAAGTGTTATTACATGAGAAACCATATGCAGGTATCAATGGTTCAGGTAAACACAACAACTGGTCGTTAATCACTGATACCGGCAAAAACTTATTGTCGCCAGGAAAAACACCTAAAAATAACCTGATGTTCCTGACCTTCTTCGTGAACACCATCAAAGCAGTACACGAACATGCAGACCTTCTAAGAGCTAGTATTGCTTCAGTGAGCAATGACCACCGTCTAGGTGCTAACGAAGCTCCACCGGCGATCATTTCTTGTTTCCTTGGTTCTCAACTGAACGATGTGTTAGATGAAATCGAATCTTCAAGAAGCATCATTAAAAAAGTAAAAAGTGAAGACTCATTATGGTTAGGTATTCCTAAGATCCCTCAGATCTCTTTTGATACGACCGACCGTAACCGTACTTCTCCTTTCGCCTTCACAGGTAATAAATTTGAGTTAAGAGCTGTGGGTTCTTCTGAAAACTCTTCTGCACCAATGACTGTATTAAACGCAATCGTTGCAGATCAATTGACTAAATTCAAAGTTGAAGTTGATAAATTGATCAAAAAAGGAGAGAAAAAAGATGTGGCTTTATTAACCATCATCAAAAAATACCTTAAAGAATCAAAAGACATCCGTTTTGAAGGAAATGGTTACAGTCAGGAGTGGGAAGATGAAGCTGCGAAACGTGGTTTATCAAACATTAAAACTACACCTAAAGCACTTGATGCTTATGTAACTGATAAAACTACTGAGCTTTTCGCAAATACAAACATCTTCAGCAAACGTGAATTACACGCCCGTCATGAGATCTTATTAGAAAGCTATTTCAAGAAACTTCAGATTGAAGCAAGGGTAATGGGCGAAATGGTAAACAGTATCATCATCCCGGCAAGTATCACTTACCAAAACACTTTGATTGAAAATGCCAAAGGTCTAAAAGAACTTGGTTTATCAAAAGAAGCATTGGAAACTCCTGTAAATATCATCAATAAAGTTTCAGAGCATTTGAGCGGTCTTAAAGTAAATATCGATAAGATGTTGGAAGAACGTAAACAAACAAATGCTATTGAAGATAGTCGTGATAAAGCAATCGCTTACGATGAGAAAGTAAAATCATACTTCGATACGATCCGTTACCACACAGATAAATTGGAACAAATCGTTGATGATAGTGTATGGCCACTTCCAAAATTCAGAGAATTACTATTTTTAAAATAGACCAAACCTCAATAAACCATTAAATTTTAGTTTTATAACCCTTCAATCAATTTTGAAGGGTTATTTTTTTTTCGTTAAGGCCTCAACATTCGGCCGTTTCCCTATCTTTGCAACAACATGAGTGATAACAGGTACAACCAACGTGGCGTTTCTGCGTCAAAAGAAGATGTGCACCAAGCCATCAAGAATATAGATAAAGGTATTTTTCCGCAAGCCTTCTGTAAAATCATACCTGATATTTTAGGGAATGATGAGACTTTCTGCAACATTATGCATGCAGATGGTGCAGGAACGAAATCGTCCCTGGCCTACGTATACTGGAAAGAAACAGGTGATCTTTCTGTATGGAAAGGGATTGCTCAGGATGCCATCATCATGAACATCGATGACCTAATTTGCGTGGGTGCAACAGACCAGATCCTTTTATCTTCTACCATCGGACGTAACAAAAATCTGATCCCTGGAGAAGTAATTGCTGCCATCATTAATGGTACAGAAGAAATTCTTGCAGAACTTAGAGAACTTGGTATCTCTATTTATTCTACAGGTGGTGAAACAGCTGATGTAGGCGACCTTGTTCGCACGATCATTGTAGATTCTACAGTGACCTGCAGAATTGAAAGAGATAAAATCATTAGCAATCATAAGATCCAGGCTGGTGATGTGATTGTTGGACTTTCTTCATCAGGACAAGCTACTTACGAAACAGAATATAATGGTGGTATGGGCTCTAATGGGCTGACTTCTGCCAGACATGATGTTTTCGATAAATCAGTTGCAACCAGCTATCCAGAGAGTTTTGATCCTTCTGTTCCTTTTGATCTGGTATTTTCTGGTGGCAAAAAGTTAACAGACACCATTAAAATTGATGAGGATACAGAAATTACTGTTGGAAAACTGGTACTTTCTCCTACCCGTACTTATGCACCAGTAATTAAACAGGTTTTAGATGCACACAGAGATCAGATTCATGGTCTTGTACACTGCAGTGGTGGTGCGCAAACCAAAGTGCTTCACTTTGTAAATAATGATGTTCATATCATTAAAGACAATATGTTCCCTGTTCCTCCATTGTTCCAGTTGATTCAGGAGCAGTCTGGTACAGATTGGAAAGAAATGTATAAAGTATTCAATATGGGTCATAGAATGGAGTTATATGTTCCTGCAGCAATTGCTGAGGATATTATTGCCATTTCTAAGAGCTTTAACATTGATGCGCAGGTTATTGGTCGTGTTGAAGCTTCAGCGCAGAAACAAGTAACAATAGAAAGCGAAAAAGGGACGTTTGTTTATAATTAGACAGAAGTTTAATCTTAATATTTTTGAAACCGGTGATTTTATTGCCGGTTTTCTTGTTTTGTGAAATTACGGAGGTAAAAAAGAACACCTTGCTCTTCAAAGGCTGCAAGCCTTGCGCTGAAGGGCGCAAAACCTGCTATGCCTTTTCTGAGAAGGTATTCTTTTTTTTAAGTACTTTAAGGTTCTCTGCATTTGACACAAAAAGAGTAGGCATTTTATCGGGTTTGTAATTTATAGTCATTAAACAGAACGCTATTCAGGAGGGTTAAACACAGCCCTAAGCAACCTATCAACAAAACACGAATAAACGTGATGATTAAACGTGATGATTAAACATGATGGTTAAAATAAAGCGGCTAAAAACAAACATCCACCCTACAAAAAAAGGGATCAGACATATATCTGATCCCTTTTCTATTTTTCTGCATTCTAAGCAACCGCATTACCAGTTGTAAAATTATGATGCAGAATTATCCTTTTCCCAGTAAAAAATGTTTCTCTTTGACTACCTGCGAAGATTTGCCCTTCAGCAAATATTCGAGTAGGAAAAGAGTAAATATTTTTTACCCTTTACTTACGAATGGACAACTCGTTGATAATGTTTTTCGCACCACCTAACACGTCAATACACCACAATACGTAGCGTACATCCACACAGATCGTACGTTTAAACTGCTTATCAAAAGCAATATCACCACTCATTGCTTCCCAGTTACCATCGAAAGCAAGACCGATTAACTCACCATTACCATTGATCACAGGTGAGCCTGAGTTACCACCAGTAATGTCATTGTTAGTAATGAAGTTTACGGTTAGCGTACCATCATTACCATACTGACCAAAATTCTTTTTGTTATAGTTTTCAATCAGGTTAGCAGGAAGATCAAATTCACTGTCGCCAGGAATATACTTTTTCATCATACCATCGATAGTAGTGGTCGTTTTATACACGATACCATCTTTAGGAGAATAATCCTGAACATTACCATAAGAAAGGCGCATGGTAGAATTTGCATCCGGATACATCAATTTACCTTTATTTTTCTCTAAAGTTGCTTTCAGGTACAAGTGATCAAGTTTTGCTTTTTTAGTTTCAAAATCAGCTACAATAGAACCAAAATTGGCTTTTACATAGTCTGGAGGATAAACATTAACGGCATATTTATAGCCTGGATCAGCTTTAATTGCCTCTGATGAAGGGTTGCTAGCTAAAAAGGCTTTCAATTTTGCAGGTTTAATCAGGTTACTGTTTTCCCACAGATATTCCGCGAACTTCTCAAAAGTAGTTTCAGGATTTCCTGTCCAGTATTTCTCAGAGATTTCAGCAAAGAATTTAGGCTGAGATTTCACTGGCACATCCTGATAGAAAGAAGCTAAAATTTTAGCGAAGATCTTTTTATCAGCTGGTTCTACATAAGTTTCCTCATAAGCATTGGCAGCAGCCTGGAGACTACTTTTCACTTTTTCAGCGAAAGCAGCATCTCCTTTTTTCTGGTCAATTGCAGCATAGGCACGTACGATAGAAATCGCATTAGGCACCCATGCAGAAGCCATAAAACCTTCATTGATATAAGTACGTTGTACAGAGATCGGATCAATTTCTTTATAGATCTGCGCATATTGTTCCATCAGACCAGCGAATTCAGTTTTCTGAGCTGCCCAATCGGTAAATGCTTTCTCTTCTTTTCTTTTTGAATCTGAGACTTTAAGACGCTTCAATTGTTCTGTCTGACCGATATAATACTTCCAGTAGTTGGCAATATTTGCATATTGAGAAGACAATTTCAAACGTGTATCTACGCTTTTATCCATTTCTTGTTTCCAGGATTTCAGGCGGATATCACGTAATTTAACGATTGTAGGGCTTACTTTTTCAGTGGCAAGATCTACTCCATAAGAAGTTAAATACCTGTCAGTACGACCAGGGTAGCCATATACCATAGAGAAATCACCATTTTTCACACCTTTGATAGAAACCGGAAGGAATTTTTTAGGGGTGTAAGGAACATTGGCTGCAGTATAGTTGGCCGGTTTGTTGTCTTTACCAGCATATACTCTGAAAACAGAAAAATCACCAGTCTGACGAGGCCATTCCCAGTTGTCTGTATCACCACCAAATTTACCAATGTTTTGAGGAGGAGTACCTACCAGACGAATATCGTCGAAGCGCTCATATACAAAAAGGATAAACTGGTTAGATTTATAAAAGTCCTTTACATTCGCTTCAATGGTTGGACCGGTTACTGCTGCTTTAGCGATTGAATTGAAAACTTCTAACATTTTAGAAGATTTTTCTGCACCTGTAAGGCCTTTTACTGCGGCTTCCACCTGAGGCGTTACATCTTCCATTTTCAATAGGAATTTAACGAATAATCCATCGATAGGCTTCTCTTCACCATAATTTTTAGCGTAGAAACCATTGTCAAGGATGTTATTCTGTGGAGTTGAATTCGAGGCGATGGCATCGTATCCACAGTGGTGATTGGTAAAGATCAAACCTTTATCAGAAACGATCTCACCAGTACAGAAGCCACCGAAATGAACAATTGCATCTTTCAGACTGGAACCGTTTGCATTGTAAAGGTCTTTTGCGGTTAGCTTAAACCCTTGCTTCTTCATTTGCTCATAGTTCTTTCCTATCAGCATCGGGATCCACATCCCTTCATCTGCCTTAACTGTGTTCGCAAAGGACAAAACCAATGCACACAACAGCAGATAAACTGTTTTTCTCATGATATAATAAATTAGTTAGTGATAGCCAAAGTTAAGAAATTGTGACCATTAATAGGTAGTGATTACAAGCTTACCGTCTTTGTTCGGGCATATTTACTTCTGTAAATCACGAAAGCTATGGTAGCGGCAATGCCAATCAGTCCTTCCAGAAAGATAGCAGGTCTGGGCCCCATCACATTAGCCAGCCAACCGATCAGCAAACTACCGATGGGAAGGATCCCCTGGTAAGCCATCACATAATAACTAATCGCCCTGCCTCGCATCTCGGGAAGGGAATGGGTTTGAATATAGGTATTAATGGCTGAGGTTTGTCCCATCATCCCTACCCCGGTTAAGGTCATGAAAAACAAGGCAATTGGCAATTGAGGTGCAAAAGCTAGAAAAAGCAGACTACCGCCCAGAATACCACCTGCAATAGCCACCATTTTCATCAGGCCATTGTTATGTTTCAGGTTTGCCAAATACACTGCACTGATGATGGAGCCTAATCCTGCAGCACTTTCAAACCAGCTGAAAGTTCTGGCATCGCCATTAAAAATATCTTTGGCAAAAATAGGCATGAGCGTATTAAAAGGGATCACAAAAAGGCTGCTGATACCGATCATGATCAGCATACTACTGAGGTTTTTATCTCCTGAAACATATTTAAAGCCTTCCTCCAGTTCGGTCCAGATGCTTTTCTCAGATTTCTCCATCACAACTACCTTTAAACGCATCATAAACAGGCAAATCAATACCGGGATATAACTCAGGAAGTTCAAAACAAAGCAAAAATCTGTACCAAAAGTACTGAGAATGATCCCTGCAACAGCAGGACCTGCAATTCTGGCAAAGTTGACCATTGTAGAATTCAGCGCAATGGCATTTGGAAGGTCCTCTTTATGGTCTACCATTTCCACCATTAATGATTGTCGGCAGGTCATGTCGAATGCATTGATAATCCCCTGAATCAAACTGAGTGCAATGATCAGCAGGATGTTATAATAACCAAAAAATATAATGGCTGCCAGTGCTCCCGCCTGAACCATAGAAGCAATTTGTGTAAGCACCAGGATATGGTAACGGTTATGGCGATCTACCAGGCTCCCTGCATAAGGAGACAACAAAAGAGAAGGAATCAGACTCACAAAGCCAACTACCCCCAGCAATAAGGCGGAGCCTGTAAGCTGATACACCAACCAACTTACCGCCGTCTTCTGCATCCATGTCCCTACCAGGGAGATCGATTGTCCATAGAAAAACAGTTTAAAATTGCGGGATTTGAGTGATCTGAATAGAGTCATGTGGAAATATTTTCTAAGCTTTTCTGCTGTGCCTACAAATCTCGGGATAAAGAATATATCTGTAAAATTGATAGTTTTAATGATATTGATTAGTTTTAACGATCGATAAACACCCCCCTTATGGAATTCAGACAACTCAGTTATTTCATTAAAGCCGCAGAACTCTTACATTTTACCGCAGCGGCGGAACAATGTTTTGTGACCCAGTCTACCCTATCACAACAGGTAAAGCAATTGGAAGAAGAATTGGGGATGTTGCTTTTCGACCGGGTAGGTAAACATGTACAGCTTACTGAGGCGGGAAAGTTATTTCTAAACCATGCCAGGCAAATCATGCTGGAGATCAAGAAATCAAAGCAGGCAATTTTTGAATTGAACAACCTCGTAAACGGGGAATTGAGAATTGGCGTCACCTATGCTTTCAGTTCTTTATTGCTCCCCTCCCTCACTCCTTTTTCTAACAAATACCCAGGCATTAAACTACACATTGAATCAGGGATCGCTGGTGCATTGGAAGCCAGGTTAAAGACTGCTGATCTTGACTTCATCTTGGCTTTTCATGAGCAATCCGACAATGAAGGCTTGGAAATGCAGCTATTGTTTTCTTCCCGGATTAAAATGGTGACCTCCAAAAAACACCCCCTGGCAAAACTAAACCGGATCTCCTTAAAAGAACTGGCAGAAACGGAAATGATCCTGGCAAACAAAGGATTCAGCTCCAGAGATATGTTGGACGAACTCTTTAAGAAAAACAACATCGTTCCCAATATCAAAATAGAGATGAATGATACCCATTCTCTACTCTCTTTGGTGGATACAGGAAACTGGGTAACGATTATTAATGAGAAAGCCATTACGGGATGGGAAAACCTGATCGCCATCCCAATTACTGGAAAAGAACTCTATAAAGAAGCTTATATCTTATGGCAGAAAGGAGTTTTTAGAAAAAAATCAGCAACTCTTTTTATAGAAGAGCTGCTGAAGATAGTATAAGAGAGCGGACAAATACCGAACTATTCCACTCCCCCCGAAGTGATTTGATCTGCCTTTTTACATGGGCAACTGACAATTGATATTGCCAGTATTATCAAAATATCCAAACTCTGCTTATACAAGGCTTAAAACTAGCATAAATTATTGATAACATCAATCAATTAAATCAATAATTAACCATCAAACAACTGACAATCAAATAAAATCACTTAGAGCTGACTTAGTTTTTCAGGGGAAACAAAAAAAACCGCTGCCTATGTTATAGACAACGGTTTTTCTAGAAAATGAGGGTTAATTAATAAGTTCCGATGCTCAGTTTTTCACCGGTAGTATTGATTTTATACCAGTTTTTTTTCTCGTATAAAGCACCTTCATGTTTTCCTGCATGTTGGTTCACATCTATGCCTAACACCTTTCCTTTATAGTAAAAGCCTACATTGGTATCGGTAATCGTATGGCCAACGATAATCGTTTTCACCTTGTAAAGGGCAAGCGTCTGATCCACCTCTTCTTCTGTTGCTTTTGGTTCTACAAAATATCCCCTGTACCAGAATAGCGAAGAACGCGTTCCATCGAAAAACATCATCACCTCTTTGTCGGGAATCATTCCTGGTTTTTTATATTTATCGTAATAAGGCCGACAACGGTCGTTGATTTCCTTCAGGCTCATTTTCAAAGTATTGATCACCGGAGCTACACCTGCATGCAGACAAAGGTTATCACCAATCTTTTCAATCAGATTTTTAGTCCTCAACCAACGTCCCAGCTCAGCATTTGGACCATACAAATTCATGTAATCCTGTTCCATTAGCTTTGCATTGTCGAAATATTTTGACTTTACATAACGTAGGTCGCCACTTAAGTTCATGATGTCATGGTTACCAAGGATGGTGTGTAAATAACCACCCTTGGCTTTGGCATCCTGTTCCAGTTTGTACAGCAACCAGATCGTGGCCGGCACTTCTTTTCCACGGTCAAATAAATCACCGCAAATTACCACTTGTCCTTTACCAAAAATCCAGTTATACTGCTCATCCATCACTTTATTGGCCAGCATTAGCTTCCTGAATGCTTCAAACTCCCCTTCTATATCAGAAAGGGCCAGTAGCTTGTCCGGTTGCTTAAATTCTGCCGGTTCATTTTTAAGGACGGATTGCAATTTCACTGAGAAATTCCATTGGGGATGATCAGAAAATTCAACGTTGACAGGTACCTCAGCCTTTTTACTGGCTGGGTAAGTTTGCAGTTTCCCTTTCCGGACACCTCCTTCCATCACCACTGTTCTAACTTCAATCTGATCATTGTGATACAGTACATAAGGGCCGTCGTTTTCATTTCCTGAACCAGGTTTTAGCTGGTCTGAAGAGAAAGACATACAGTTTAAAAGCAGTGGCAAGGCCATGGTTAGTAAATTCATAGGATACGGATAAATTATTTATAACCTTCGTTTTGTACCATATTTGGATTCGCGTTCATCTCTCTCAAAGGAATTGGAAGAACTGTTTTTAAAGAATTAGCAGGGATTTGAAGCACTGCATCACTCATACCATATTTGGTAAAGGCCAATTTGTTACGTGTTAAATCGAACAAACGGTGTCCTTCAAAAGGAAATTCTTTTCTATTTTCATTAAGGATCAGATCGATTAAATTCTGACCGGTTGCCGTAGTTGGCGTTGCAGAGACATCCGCACGTTTAGCGATCACATCCAGATCAGCTGCTGCTAAAGCATCCTTTCCTGTTTGTTTTGCTCTGGCTTCTGCTCTAATCAGGTACACTTCTGCAAAGCGAATTACTTTAATACCTTCCTCATAAGTACTGATGTTATTGTACTTTGTGATTACATAAGCTGGATCTTCACCACCTGAACCTGTTCTTTTACTTTTCACAATAAAACCTCTTCTCACATCCGTTGCTTTATAAGCATTGAATAGATTCTCAGTCGCCAGACCATCACCATAACTTCCACCTTGAGTCAGGAAGTTAGATAAAGCATCTGTACCATTGTTGCTGGTGGTATTGAAAAGTACCTCAAAAATCGACTCTGAGTTATTCTGCGTTCTGAAATTCAAATAATTCGCATTACTCAACAAAGTATATTTACCGCTATTGATGACGTTGGTAGCGGCAAGTTCTGCATTCAGGTAATCACCCATATACAGGTATACCCTTGCTAAAAGGGCTTCTGCAGCAAAATGACTGATGTGGCCTCTGTTGCTGGCTGTAAAACCTACCGGTGTAGTTGGCAGAATCTCTACTGCTCTTTTCAAATCAGCGACGATCAGATCATAGCTTTCTTTTACAGTATTCCGTTTTGGGCTAATGATATCTTCTTTACTGGTACCGCTCACACTCACTACAGGTACACCAATATGGCTTGCATCAGGAGTTGCATTATATGGAGCACCATACAAACGTACCAAATCAAAATTCGCCAGGGCTCTTAACACATGAGCTTCTCCTAATAAATGGTTTACCTCTGCTGCTTCAGATTCCGGAACTGTCAATACTTTTCCTTTAGAAATAATGATGTTCGCATTCACTACAGTGCGGTACAAAATATTCCAGGTCGCACTCGAATAGGTATCGTTTGTAGCTACTGTATAGGAATCATAATTGATATATCTTTTGGAGTTTTTCTTACTGATATACATATTATCTGCCATAAGATCCGGCAGGATCATCATGGTACGACCATAATAGGACGCAGACTGCAGCAGTCCGTAGGTACCCATTACCGCAGCTTTAGTAGTTGGTAAATCAATCACCACCAATTCCACATCGGTTTGTTGCTGAGGATTGATGTTAAGAAGGTCCTTTTTACAAGCGCCAAAGGACAAGGCCAGCACCAGTAGTGGGAATATTTTTGAAGTATATTTTATCATTTTCATCTGTAGCTATAATTAAAATTTAAGATCAAGACCTAGAAGGGCAGTTTTGTAAATTGGAATATTTTTATCTGCAAATCCTTCAATACCTACTTCAGGGTCAAAGCTAATGCGTTTATCTCTGATGTAAGTGAACAGGTTATTCGCTCTGAAATAAATCCTTGCACTCGATAAGTTCAGTTTTTTGATCCATAGATCTGGCAATTGGTAACCCAGGGTAACATCTCTCAGACGTACATAGTCTCCATCATAAAGGAAACGTGTAGAACTTTGAGAGGAAGAACCTGATTGCGTTCCGTTGAACACCACTTTAGGCTGATCAGTAACTTGACCTTCATGTGTCCATCTGTTCTCGTAATAGTAACGTGTCATCTTGGTAGTTGGCGCAAAACCTCCTGAACCATCGCTGAAACTTGTTGCACCGTAATTGTCAAATATTTTATTACCCAGGTTGAAGTATAACATGAAGCTTAATGAGAAACGTTTATAAGAAAACGTATTCGTTAAACCTCCGAATACTTTCGGTAAAGCGCTACCCTGATTAAATTGAGTCGCTTTATTATAGTCGTTGGTAGTTTCGGTTTTTGAACCGTCTTTATACCACAATGCTTCTCCATTTGAAGGATTTACACCTGCATAACCTACCAAATACAACTGATAGTAATCACCACCCACAAAACGGTTGTAACTACCACTAACAATAGGACTGTTTAATGCCGTGATTTCGTTCTTTATCGTAGAGATATTGAAACTGGTATTCCATCCAAATCCTTCATTCCCTGGTTTAACATTGACACTGTTTAACTCCAGCTCCAATCCTGAGTTTCTCATGGCACCGATGTTATCCGTAAAACTGGTTACCCCATTGGTGGATGAAATTGGCTTGTCCAATAACAGATCTGAAGTCGCACGGGTATAATACTCAAAAGTACCTGTTAAGCGGTTGTTCAACACCCCAAAATCAAGGCCCACATTGAAAGGTTTATTCTTTTCCCAGGTCAGCAGGTTATTACCATAATTGGAGAAAACCAAACCTGGTGCATTGTCATAGCTAGAGCCATTGTATAATGCTCTGGAATCAAAGTTACCAATGTCCTGATTTCCATTGACACCATAGCTGGTACGGATGCGTAAGTCAGAAATCACATTTTGTTTCTGCATGAAGTTTTCTTTAATGATGTTCCATGAAGCACCAATGGCGTAGAAATTACCATATCTTTTTTCAGAACCGAATCTTGATGAACCATCACGACGGCCAGAAAAACTTAAATAATACTTCGATAGATAATCAAATGAAGCATTGAAGAAAACCGAGCTTAGGCTATTACCTGTTCCGGTAGATCCTCCAGCTGTTAAGATAGAAGCATTATCTAAAGTATAGGTATTAGGCAGGAAGTTACGTTTAGAAACATAGTTTCCTACTTCATCTACCCTCTGCTCTTCATAACCTGCATAAGATTTCAAGCCGAAATCACCAAAACTTTCATTGTAACGAAGGATCAGTGTATTTACAAAATTGCTCATTCGGTCAGTAGAATTGGTTGCTCTACCACCATCACTACGTGAAGTACCTACACCAGATTTGTTATAGCTAATTGATTCTCTGTAAAGGAAGTTAATATTACTTTGGTTCTCAATAGATAAAGAAGGCAGGATCTGATATTTCACTAAGAAATTACCCAACATCCCATAGGCATTGCTTTTATCATAACTCTCTTTAACCTGAGCCATTGGATTGTACCTGTTATAATAGCTAAAATCGTAAGTACCATCATCATTATAAGCCCTTAACCAAGGCTGATAAAGTGTATACATACGCACTGGATTTCCGAAAGTTCCTCCATCTGCCTGAGTTTGGTTTTTACGATAATTCACTTGTAAACCACCCGAAAATGATAACTTGTCTGTAGCCTGGTTAGTCAATTTTAAGTTCCCTGTACTACGGCTAAATTCAGAACCCAATAATGCGGCTTTAGCTACATAATGACTTCCTGAAATATAAAACTTCGTCTTTTCAGTACCACCACTGGCAGAAAGGTCTAATTGAGAATAGTTTCCATTACGTGTGAGCAGATCAAACCAATCTGTGTTTACATTTGGATTTACACCATCCGTAACCAACTGTTTATCAAAACCGCTAGGATCAAGTTTCGGATTGTTAGCCCATCCTTCTCTTAAAAGCTCCAATGCTTCATTGGTATTCAATAGGTCATGACCTTTTACTTTAGTCACTTTATTGGTACCCACCTGAGCTGAAGCACTGATCACTGTTTTACCAGCTACACCAGACTTAGTGGTGATTAAAATTACGCCATTCGCTGCTCTGGAACCATACATAGAAGCTGCTGCAGCATCCTTCAATACTGACACCGACTCTACATCAAAATTATTCAAGCCATTGATTTGTCCGGATTCCAAAGGAATACCATCCACTACATATAGTGGAGAACTACCTGCACTTACAGAACCAATACCACGGATCCTTACATTAGGAACTGCACCTGGCTGACCTGATCCACTTGAAACGGCAACACCAGCCACATTTCCCTGCAAAGTTTCCTGGATACTGGCATTTGGATTGCCATTGATCACAGTTGATTTTAACATTTTTGCAGATCCTGTATAGGAAGATTTCGTTTGTGTACCATAAGCCACCACCATTACTTCAGCAAGATCCTCATTAGATGGAACCAATGTAATGTTGGTCATCGCATCTGTATTTTTCATCTCTATACTGGAGATAAATTTTTGATAACCTACAAAAGTCGCAGTCAGCTGATATTTTCCAGCTTTAGAAATATTAAAGGCATATTCACCATTGTTATTGGTTTGGGTATGCTGTTTAAAATCATCTCCGCTCAGGGAAATACTAACGCCTGGAAGCGGTTTTCCAATTTCATCCAACACTTTTCCTTTCAACACCATCATTTTAAAAGCGGCATTGGTCATTGCAATATCCAGATCTTTTCTTCTCAGCAGGACATTGTTTCCTACTACCTTAAAAGTTAAAGGAAGTACGTTTGAACATTCTCTCAATACGGTCTCCAGAGAGGCATTTTTCACTTCGATAGACATCCTGGTTTGGCGGACATCCTTACTGTCGTAAAAGAACACATAGCCGGTTTGTTTTTTGATGGATTCTAAAATCCTTTCCAAAGGTGCGTTCTTTTCTTTCAGATTAATTTGGCTATACCCTTTTGCACTGGCCTGCATAAAAGCCAGAAACAATAAGATGGTGGTCAACTTCATAATCAGTAGCAATTTAGGGGGCAGCCATGGCTTAGACATAGCTGTAGTAATAGCATTAAAATTCATACTTTTGTAATGTTTGGGTTAATACCGTGAATAGTTTGCAAATTGTTTGTCCCGGATCTTTTCCGGGAAGGGTTAACTCAGCATTTACCGCAGTTGTGCTCGAACACTTCTGCGGTTCTTTTACACCTTAGAAAAGGTGCTGTTTATCCCTTGTGGTGGTCAATGTCTTCGTAGTTTTGTTCTCATTGTGCTTAAGTTTGTTTGGTGAGTATGGTTTGGTATTTATAAGTTTTAATGTAATCCGGCTTTCAGGACCGATTAAGGCCTCACAATGATTTGTTTACCATGAACACTGAAATGCACTTTAAAAAAGCTCAGGATATCCAGTACTTGCGAGAGGTTGCTATTTCTATCGATCTCGCCAGAGAATTGTCTACGTGGTAAAGTCCCTTCATAAACCACGTCCAGGTCATACCAACGCGCTACAGCACGCATCACAGTAGGCAAATCTTCCTCTTCAAATTTGAAGACGCCGTTTTTCCAGGCGATGGCTTCCGCTTCCTTTCCGTAATTGATGTGGAACTGACGATCATTTAATGCCGACTGCTGTCCTGGTTTCAGCACCATTGAATGATCCTCAGTAATATTACTTTTTACTTTTACGGAACCTTCCAATAAAGTAGTCTTTGTGTTGGGTTCGTCTGTATAAGCATTGATATTGAAATGAGTCCCCAATACTTCCACGGTTTGTTTAGTGGTAGAAACTTTAAAGGATTTTGCCTGTGCTGATTTAGCAACTTCAAAATAAGCCTCTCCGGTTAGGTTCACCAGTCGTTCTTCACCTGAAAATGTCGTAGGATAACGTAACGAAGATGCGGCATTCAGCCATACCTTAGTCCCATCAGGAAGGTTGATCTGGTATTGTCCGCCTTTAGGCGTTGCGATGGTATTCATCGCTGTCTTTTGGGTATTTTGTGCCGCAGAAACCGTATAAACCAATTGACCATCTTTGGTCTTTGTAATGGTAATTCCAGATTGTTCAGCTAATTTTCCGTTTCCGGCTTCATCAAGGGTAATCTGCTGTCCATCAGCCAAGGTCAATATGGCCTTGTTTCCTCCTGGAAGAATAGGACTTTTGGCACCGTAGTTGGCTGTTGATAAATCAGAAGTAGTACCTGATGGGCGCTGAGCCTTAAAAATAACCAGGCCAATCCCTGCAACCAGTACTACTGCAGCCGCAGCGGCAATGCGTTGCCATACAGGAGTCCTTTTAACTATCGAAGGTAATGATTCATCAGTGTCATGAATGGGCAACCTGTCCCAAATCCGGTCAGTAGCCGATTCTATCTCCTCATGATGCAATTCAGTTGCTGCATTTGGGAATGTCAAATACCAGGTTTCTACAATTGCCTTTTCTTCATCTGTACAATTTCCTGCTTTATATTTCTCTAATAACTCCTTTGCCTGCATAAACCTTTGATGCTATTTAACCTATAGACGGTTAGCCTGGACCCTGGGCGTAAAAGAAAATGAAAATAATTACAACAAGATTGATAATGAGGTGTATAAATACATTAAAATATGATTAGCGCTGACTGATGTACAGCATGTAAAGCAAAATACCGAATTTTCCCCTGAGGATTTTAAGTGCGTTATTGACGTGTTTTTTGACAGTGGTTTCAGAGAGCTCCAGGGCTGAAGCAATTTCTTTATGACTGAGGTTGGCTTTTCTGCTCATTTCAAAAACCTCCTTCATCTTTGGTGGTAAAGCACTGATCTCCTTTTCAATCATTGCTGAAAGTTCATTTTCCCGAACCAGATGATCTGTCTGAGCCTCACTATGGTCGATAAAATGTTGCAAAGACACCATATACTCCGAAGCTACTTTTTTATGGCTGATCAAATCTATGATTCGATTTCTAACGGACTGATAGAGGTATCCCGACAAATGTGTTTTTAAGACCAATTCAGTTCTTTTTGTCCACAGTGCAGCAAAAAGTTCATGAACCACATCATCGGCTTCCGCTTGATTTCTAAGTTTATGATAGGCATGGATGTACAATAAACCTTTATACCGATTGTAAATTTCGGTAAAAGCAGCTTTGTCGCTATCTTTTAAACAAGCAACTAAATCAGAATCGGCTAAAGTGGTATATGAAATCATTATTTAGGAGTCATTGCCCTCTTTCTGGCAGATCCTGCTCAATATTAATTAAATTTTCTGTAAAAATGAGTCGGATTCTATATAAACAAATTGTTAAGACTCAGCTAAAACACTAATGATGAGTTACATTATAGCATTTCAGCTGAGGCTCAATCCTGATCATTATCCTCATCATTCAGGCAATAAGAGAAAATTTCTACGCCTTACCCCGCATTCACCATGTCTGGCGCTGAATGGTATCCATCAGCTATTTCTCCGGTTTTGCAAAATCGCGAACCACTACTCCCAGGTCGTATACCGGAGTGATTGCACCAAATTCTGCGGCAATAATACTGCTTCCAGCTGCACTCCTGCTACCTCCTGCGCAATGCACCACTATCGGTTTATCTGCCGGAACCTCTTTAATTCGTTCCCTCAATTCTCCCAGAGGGATATTTTTAGAATGGTCGAATATTTTGTTCTTTTTTACTTCATTTTCATTCCTGACATCAATAATGGTAAATTCCTCAGGATTGGCAATGAAACATTCTAAAGGCAATACAGGCATAAATACATCGCCAGAATTGGAGACAAAAGCGGCAAGAATAAACCCTTCATAACCAATACTTGCAGAACGATGGATCAATTCTTCCAGTTCCTGGGCATTGGAGGCTGTTAAATAAAAATGCTCCCCTGGTCTGATGATGCTTCCCAACCAGGTTTCAAACTTTTTGCCATAAACAATATTCACTGCACCAGGAAAATGACCGGCTTTAAAATGAGCCTCAGGACGCGCATCCACGACTACAATAGAGGCGTTAATTTCTTCCAGTTCAGGTTGTTTAATTATCTTCACCTGATCCACTAAAGGTTTGAAATGCGCTGCTCCCTTTCTGTTCAGCTCTACATCATAACCAAAATATTTAGGGATGAATGGCTGATCACTCGTTAATTCTTTAATAAAATCAGTTTCAGTCATTTTCTGAAGAGACCAGTTGCTTTGCTTTTCCTCCCCAATGGTGCTGAAGTTTGCAGTGCTTAAAGCTTTCCCACATAAAGTACCGGAACCATGTGCGGGGTAAACCAAAACTTCATCGGCCAATACCATTAATTTATCCCTTAGGGAATGGTACATCTGAAGCGCCAGTTTTTCGCGTTTGGCCTGTAAATTTCCTACAGACTCCCTTAAGTCAGGTCTGCCACAATCGCCAATAAACAAAGTATCACCTGTAAAAACGGCTTTGGCTTTTCCATCATGTTCCAACAATATCGAAATACTATCCGGAGAATGACCTGGAGTATGAATACTACTTAGTTTTATTTTACCAAAATCAAGCCTTGTACCCTCATCAAATTGATGTACAGGATAAGCAGCACCAGTTAAACTATGCGCATATATTTTAGCTCCCGTGCTTTCATGAATCTCGAGGTGGCTACTCACAAAATCGGCATGTGGATGGGTTTCTATGACTCCAATAATCTCCGCGTCAAACTTCTTTGCAAAATCATAATAAGGTTCAGGATTACGGGAAGGATCTATCAATACGATCTTTTGCTCACATTCACTTACGATTGCATAGCTATAATGCGCTAAAAACTCATCTTTAAACTGTTCTATAATCATTTCAATTCATTTAACGTAAAACCTATTTTCTAACCTTCTACCCTTTGATTCTATACAAATTTCAACAATTAAAGGGAGTTATTGTGTGACCAATATCACCTGTTTATGGAATATTCCACCTTGTTGTTTTAATGTGGGAGTTTATCTTTTAGCAAGCCATAAAGATAAGTTCCCAGTAAAGCGCCAAAAATAACAATGAGCATTGTCAGGTAGCCATAACCGAGGTTTACAAACATGGGCCCCGGACAAGCACCGCTGAGCGCCCAGCCCAGTCCAAAAATGGCACCTCCAATGAGGTACTTCTTATACTGCTTGTCTTTTTCTGGAAATTCGATCAATTGATTTTCTGAATCTTTCAAATGATACTTTTTAATCAGAAAAACGGCGATCACGCCCAGCACTACTGCAGTACCAATGATGCCATACATATGGAAAGATTGAAAGCGAAACATCTCCTGGATACGAAACCAGGATACTGCTTCAGATTTACTCATGATGATGCCGAAAAGTATGCCGGCAAGGATATATTTTAATGTTTTCATTTAATTTCTTTAATAATTTATAAGCATAAAACCTGGATAAAAATCCAATCCAGACCATCAGATCAGCAATGGCAATAGCAGCCAGGTCATGATCAATCCTCCAATAAAGAAACCGATCACGGCTACCAAGGAAGGTAATTGCAAATTCGACAGTCCGGATATCGCATGCCCCGAAGTACAACCACCGGCATACCTGGAACCGAAACCTACCAGAATCCCGCCTGACAGCAACAAAATCCATGTTTTTGGAGCAGCTAAAGCTTGCAGGCCAAACAATTCATCCGGATTAAGCTGACCGTTAAACTGAATTCCCATATGCTGAAGATCCTTTACTGTAGCAGCTGATAATTCCAGCGCATTAGGATTAGAAAGAAAAGTAGAAGAGATCCATCCACCAATCACTGCCCCTATTAAAAACAACAGGTTCCAACGTTGAGCTCTCCAGTCAAAATCAAAAAATTTAACCTTTTTACCTGCTCCGGCCATACTGCAGATGGTCCTTAAATTAGAGGAAAAGCCAAAGGACTTGCCCCAAAAGTTAAGCAACAGCATAATGACTACAATCATAAAGCCCGAAAAATACCAGGGCCAGGGTTGTCTTATTAATTCTATCATCATATTATTTTTTTCTATTTATTATCTTTTCTATTAGGAAATGGGTTGAGGTTAAAGTTGATTAGTCAGAAGAACCCGTTTTTCTCTAAAAGAAAAGCTCTTTAGTCAGGATATAAATCCCCATCACCAATACAAACCATCCAAAACCAATTTTAAGTTTCTTACCATTCAGCCTTTTACTCAGGTAACCACCGATAAAAATTCCGGTAATGGCAATCATCGTAATTTTTAATAAAAAGATCCAGTCGATATTAAAATGACCAAAATCGCCTGAAAAGCCGATCAGCGAATTTAATGCAATGATAAAAAGCGAGGTACCAATCGCTTCTTTCATAGACAGGCCTACGAGCAACACTAAAGTAGGAATCAGCAAAAATCCTCCTCCTGCACCTAATAATCCAGTGGTTAAACCTATTCCAATTCCATACAGTAATAATTTTGCATAGTTTAAATCTTCATTTGCAACTGAAGGTTCTGCTGTTTGCGCTCTCCCACTTCTGATCATGGCAATTGCTGCAATGAGCATCAACAAGGCAAAAAGGCTCATCATCAACATCCTTTCCGTCAGTTCAAAATGCGCAAAAGAGGCAATATGTTCCGGGATTGCAGGAATCAGAAACTTTCTGCTGAGCCATACCGTAGTTACGGAACTCATTCCGAACAACAACGCTATTTTCACCTGTACCAGTCCATTCCTATAATTCTGAAATGCACCTACCAGACTCGTACTACCTACGATAAATAGAGAATAAGAAGTGGCCAGCAATGGCGAAATGCCAAATAAATAAACCAGTACCGGTACCGTTAAAATAGATCCACCACCACCGACTAATCCTAATGAAATACCAATTAGCGCCGAGGCCAGGTATGCAACAACTTCCATATTTTATTCCTTTAGGACAAAGATGGAGATTCCAGACCTGAATCAAGGTGACAAAAGTCACCGAATTTATGATTTCAGCTCGATATAGTTCCTATACAACTTTATTTCGCCTCTTTGTTCCATTTTCTTGAGCAATCGGGAGATCACTTCTCTGCTAGAATTTAAGTCGGCTGCAATTTCCTGGTGGGTTAAATTCAATTCATTGGATTGAAGCTGTTCCTTTTGTTTTTGAAGGTAAAAGCGGAGTCTTTCATCCAATCCTTTGAATGCGATGCTATCAATCACCAGCAACAATTCTTCAAATCTGGAGCGATACGTTTCCATCACAAAATAATACCAGCTAGGATATTCCTTCATCAGGCTATCCATTAAAGCAATAGGCAGCATGAGTATCGTACTGTCCTCAATCGCTTTTCCCATAACCTGACTGGACTCTTGTTTGGCGGCACAAATCATAGACAAGGCACAAGCTTCTCCTGGTTGCAGGTAATACATAAAAAACTCATCCCCTTCAGCCCCTTCCCTATACAATTTTACCCGGCCTTCAACGATGAGCACCGTAGACCTAAAATACTGTCCTGTTTGCATCAGGTGTTCACCCGCTTTCACTTGTTTCATGCTCACCTGTTCAATCAGGATCTGCCTTAACGCGGGTTCAAATTGAGGAAAGAGCGTATTGATATAATTACTTATACTAGATGAATTCATATGTTTATAATTACCGACCACATTGCAAGTATTGAAATATACAGAAAAATTTCATTTTCATAATCGCATAGCCAATTTGTTGTGGCCTGTGTTTTCAGACAGATTTGTCCATCTAATCGCTAAAATTGTCCATGGTATTCCGCATTTGATCTGCCGAGCTTTGTAGCTTAATTTTCAAATGTTATGACTGTTCAATTTACTTCATTCCTCCAAAGCCTTTCGGCTCTATCGTCGCTGAGTATCCGTTTCATCCGCATTGCGATTGCCATTGTATTGATCTGGATTGGTGCCTTAAAAGTTTATAATTATGAGGCCGAAGGAATTGTTCCTTTTGTGGCCAATTCTCCGGTAATGTCTTTCTTTTATGCCCATCCATCGGAGTACAAACCGCATATGCAAAAAGAAGGAGAAGCCAATCCGGAGAAAATTGCCTGGCATACAGCTAATCATACCTATCTATTCTCCTATGGATTAGGCACTGTGCTGGTCGTATTAGGAATCATGCTATTGTTGAACACTTATCATCCTGGCATTGGTATGGCTGGGGCAGCTTTAGTAATCATCATGTCGGTAGTTACCCTATCCTTTTTAATCACTACCAAAGATTCCTGGGTTCCTGATCTGGGAGATCCGAACCATGGTTTCCCGCTACTCTCCGCCAGAGGCAGACTGGTGGTCAAAGATATCATTATGATGGCTGGTGCTTTTGCAGCCTTGTCAGATTCTGCCAGACAGTACCTGGCTAAATTAGGCTAAGTAAATCTTTTAATGATTCGAAGAACAACTTTTCATTTATAAAGCACCCTCAAATCTATCTGCACTCATGATCAAACGATTGCGTTGATTATTTTTCAAACAACTTAGAAATAACACCTAATTTTATTAGAATAATCAACACAACCGTTTTTATGAAAAAATACTTAGTACCATTTATTTTGGTACTTCTGGCCGGAAACACATCGGCACAGGAGCTGAAATATACCAATGGTAAAAATGCATGGAATCCAGATTCCCTGGGCAATCACCGTGTAGTGCTTAATGTGACCAGTGATGGCCGGGTAGCCAAAGCCATCATCCCCTGGCGCAGAAGAGATCTCCAACCTGAATTAAAGCAAATCTGGGTAGTAGATGCGAAAACCAATCAAATGGTAAAACAAGTCAAAGTTGGCGAAATCAACAGGGAGCAAGGCACCATTTACTTCGAACCCAGCTCTGGAATCGGCAGCTATTACCTTTATTACCAACCATACAAAGTAGATGGCCGTTCTAATTATCCGAATGCAGTTTACCTCCAAAGAAAAGATCAGAACAATCCCTCCTGGCCAGCTGAAAATGCAAAAATCGCGACAGTAAAAGTTCAGGAAATCCAATCGGTGAATGCCATGAACAGCAATTATCCGATGGAGGTGATCGCCACTGCTAAAGAAACCCTGGCACTGATCAAAAACCATCCACAGAAAAGCTACCTGGTATTTCCGGAAGACCGTTTAAATCCCATAAAGATGAAGGACGATTTACCACAACGCTGGATCACCAAAGGCCTTCAATCACAATTCTCGGGCAGTGCAGCCAAAGGCGAAAACTATGCCTTTCAATTGGGAATCTATCCGGTAAAACAGGACCTGAAAAATGTACAGTTAAAATTTACCGCATTAAAAAGCAAAACCGGCGCAAGCCTTCCCGCTAGTATTTTATCTTGTCTGAATACGGATGGGACCAACTGGAATACACAAGCCTTACATAAAACAGTAGACGTTGCGAAAGGAAAAGTCCAGGCATTGTGGGTATTGGCTAATCTTCCAAAAAGCGCCATTGCTGGGACCTATACTGGCAGCGTTACGGTTACCGCTAATGGAGTTCCGGCTACAACGATTCGTATAAACCTAACCGTCAATAATAAGACCATAGCGGATGGCGGTATCAACGAACCCTGGAAGCAAACCCGTTTAACCTGGTTGAACTCTACCCTGGCTCAGAAAAATGAAGTCATAGCACCATATACGCCACTGGTGTTAAAAGAGCAGAGCATCTCCTTACTGGGCCGAAAAGTAGATTTAAACAAAGATGGATTTCCTGCACAGATCCAAACCTTTTTTACACCAGAGATGACTGAATTCTCTACTACCGGAAAAGAAATCCTGACAGAACCCATTCATTTTCATGTAAAAGATATGAAGGACAAAGACCTGATCTGGAAAAACGGTCCTTTAACCTTTACAGAGCAAAGTCCTGGAACGATCAAATGGAGCAACACAAACACTTCGGGGGGGCTAAAAATGGAAGTCGATGGAGCGATAGAATTTGATGGCTTCCTTTCCTATACTGTAAAAATCATCGCTATGGAGGACATCGCATTAAATGATGTCCGTTTACACATTCCGTTTAGAGAGCAAGCGGCCAAATACATGATGGGTCTCGGATTAAAAGGTGGCTACAGACCAGATACCCTGAAATGGAAATGGGATGTAGCGAATAAAAACCAGGATGGCGCATGGATTGGTGATGTCAATGCCGGCTTACAATACACTTTAAAAGACAATCACTATGTTCGTCCGCTCAATACAAATTTCTACCTGCAGAAGCCCTTATTGCTCCCTACATCCTGGGGAAATGAAGGAAAAGGAGGTATTGAAGTATTCAAAAAAGGAAAAGCGATTTTATCTGACAACTACAGTGGTTCTCAGCGCATGAAAAAAGGAGACACTTTATATTATAACTTCAATTTACTGATCACACCTTTCCATCCCATCAATACTGATTTTCAATGGAGCAATAGGTTTTACCATAAATATGATAACCTGGACACCATTAAAGCAACTGGTGCAAACCTGATAAATATTCACCACGCAACCCCAATCAACCCTTATATCAATTATCCATTCATTGCGCATAAAGAGATGAAATCTTACATCAATGAAGCGCATTTGAAAGGCTTAAAAGTTAAAATCTACAATACTGTTCGGGAGTTGTCAAATAGTGCGTATGAAACCTTCCCTTTACGTAGTCTGGGGCATGAGATTTATTCGCCGGGTGCTGGAGGAGGTTACTCCTGGTTACAGGAACACCTGGGTAAGGACTATATAGCGGCCTGGTATGTTCCGGAAATCAAAGATGCAGCGGTGGTAAACAGTGGCATGAGCAGGTGGCACAATTACTATGTGGAAGGCATGAACTGGCTGGTACAAAACGTAGGCATCGACGGCATTTATCTGGATGATGTGGCTTTTGACCGTACCACCATGAAAAGAATAAAAAGGGTATTAACGAAGGATGGACATCCGGGAATTATCGATTTACACTCAGCCAACCAATACAATAAAAGCGATGGCTTTAACAACAGTGCAAACCTTTATATGGAACATTTCCCTTACCTGAACAGACTGTGGTTTGGTGAGTATTTCTATTATGACAAAAACAGTCCTGATTTCTTCCTGACTGAAGTGTCAGGTATTCCTTTTGGTCTGATGGGTGAAATGCTGCAGGATGGAGGAAATGCCTGGAGGGGAATGCTGTATGGCATGACCAATAGAATGCCATGGAGTGATGGTGCCGACCCACGTCCGATCTGGAAAGAATGGGACAATTTTGGCATGCAGGGCAGTAAAATGATCGGTTACTGGGTAGAAAACAATCCGGTAAAGAGCAATAATCCAGCGGTTCCGGTTACGATTTATAAGAAAGATAAAAGTGTGTTGCTCTCCTTGGCGAGTTGGGCAGAAAATGAGGTAAACATCCGATTAAATATCGACTGGAAAGCATTGGGTATCGACCCTGCTAAAGCAAGTATTACTGCATCGGAACTGAAGAACTTTCAACCTTCAGCAAGCTTTGCAGTAGATCAGGAGATTCCTGTTCCGAAAGGTAAAGGCTGGATGTTGGTGATTAAGGAACAATAATTCTGCAGAGGCACCGGCCTTAGTTAAATAAAAAATCCCCGCTCCTTTTACAAGGGCGGGGATTTTTTTATGGATTACATCAATCTTAGTTAAAAATATATCTAAGACCAATTTGAGCTTGCCATCTTGAATCAAATCCTGACACACTGTATGGTGAACCAGTTGAAGGCGCTTTAAAGTTAAAGCCTCTATCCGATGCCTGAGTAGTGTTATAGTTGATTAAAGTGTTTGCACTGTTAGATACAAAATACTTTCTTCCCCAGTCCTTATTCAATAAGTTACCAACGTTGATGATATCAACAGACAATTGTAATCTGTTTTTTGTACCGTGGATCATGCCACCTAAATCTTGCATTACACGAACATCAAATTGGTGTTCCCAAGGCATTCTAGCACCATTACGTTCTGTATACTCACCTCTGTGTTTGCTTAAGTATGGATCATTGCTGATGTAATTATCAAGCGCTGCCCATTGCTCTGCTGGAGTCGCTGTACCTGGAGTAACAATTACTTGGTTTGCTGAGTTTCTAGCATAGTAAGGAACTAATTTAATTTCGCTAGCATTTCTTGGTACGTACATTAAATCATTTTGATTTGCACCATCACCGTTAAGATCACCAAAATAAAGGTAAGTAAATGGTGAACCAGATTTACCAACGTAGAACATCGAGAATGTAGTTCCGAAAGTTTTGTTTTTACCGTAGTTTACACCATAGCTTAAGCTACCAATCACACGGTGTCTTAAGTCAAAGTTTGAATAAGCAACCGGTGCATTGTTTGGATCATTAACGATTTGTAAAAACTGCCAGTTAGAAAAAGCAGTACTGCTTGCTCCACTGTTTACGTCTTGAGATTTACCGTAGTTATAAGCAACCATTGCACTTAAACCAAAGTTAAATGATTTAGACAATTGTGCAGTTAAGCTATAAGAAGAACCTTCGCTTGTGTTATCTAATAACAATACGTTAGTGAAAGTGGCATCTACTTTACCACCATAAGTAGGTCTTGTATCTTGTCCACCTGAAAGGTTTGGAGCAAGTGTACCTGTACGGCCTTTAATGTTGATGTTTGAATAATTAACGTTATTGATTGTTTTAGAATAGATACCATCTAATGTAGCAAGGATACCACCTGGTAATTTAATATCTGTTCCTAAACTGTAACGCAATACTTGAGGCAATTTAAATTTATCAGACAATAAATTCACCTCATATGTTTTACCTGGAGTACCAGCAGTATTTTGTTTATTTGGATCTGGTACAAAAGCAATTGGTACTGTTGTAGTAGCCGTTTGATCTACACTACCATATAACATACCACTGTTTGTAAATTGGTTTGCCATCCAAACGAAAGGAACCCTTCCAGTGAATAGACCTAGACCACCTCTTACTTGCATGGTTCTATCTCCAGTTACATCCCAGTTAAAGCCCATTCTTGGAGAAACTAAGATTTGTCCACTTGGCAATTTAGCAGTATTGTAACCTGGGAAAGCCGAAGCTACTAAAGGATTGTATAAGGGCTTATCAAAGAATAAAGGTACGTCAACTCTTAAACCAGCGGTTAACTTGAAGTTGTCAGCAACCTCAATCTCATCCTGGAAGTAGAAGCCCAATTGTGCTGCAGAAAATGCTGCTGCCGGACGGTTATCACCTGGAACGATTGAATAAGCAGCCTGAACTCTGTTAGGTTTCTGGTTGATATAATCGTCTACATTATTGTATTGCCAGTAACCATTTGCATTGTTAATGAATAAGTTTCTGAACTTAAAGAACTCATTGTGTGTACCTACTGTGAAGGTATGTTTACCAGCAAAGATTTTAAAGTTGTCTGTGAATTCAAAGATATCCTGATCTAACTCATTTGCTGCAGAACTTCTTTCTGTACCTAATGACGCCGACTGACCAGCAACACCATTTAGGTTATTGATAGTGATCTGAGGGAACAATGAACCATTTGGAACTCTGCTGTCTCTGATTCTTGAATAACCAATGATTAAGTTATTAGAAAGCGTTTGATTGAAACGGCTTCTCAACTCTAAAATTGAAACATTCTGAGTGTTTTTGAATCTATAACCGTTATTTCCGAAACGGAAACTACTTGCACTTCTTGAAAGGTTATCATCAAAAGCATCTACGTAGTTGTTACGTAAAGTCAACTGATGCTTATCGTTGATGTTCCAATCTAAACGAACTAAGAATTTATTGCTTTGTGTTTGTGTTTGAACTTCATTGAAAGCACCTACATCATAACCGTAAGTGGTTTGCGCAAAGTTAGCGATTCTCTGTGCATCAGCAATAGAAAGTACTGAACCCGGATCACCAGCGTTGAAAGTAGTTGGTTGTTTAACACGTGTTGCCTCAACACTTGCGAAAACGAATAACTTGTCTTTAATAATTGGCGCGCCAAGACGTGCACCGAAAGTTGTGTTGTAAAACTCAGTGGCTTTAGTATTTAAACCATCTACGCTTTTACCAATTGTATTTTGATTTCTGCCATAGAAATAAGCAGATCCCTCTACAGTGTTTGTACCAGAACGTGTGATTGCATTTACACCACCACCTGTAAAGCTACCTTGAGTGATGTCATAAGGAGCAATTACCACCTGAACCTCTTGGATCGCATCCAGAGAGATTGGTTGAGTACCTGCCGGGCCACCTGGAGTACCATTTGCTGATAAACCAAAAACGTCATTGTTTACTGCACCATCAATAGTGATGTTGTTGAAACGGTTGTTTGAACCTGCAAAAGAGTTACCATTTGCCTGTGGAGTTAAACGGGTAATGTCAGAAAGACTTCTACTCAAGGTTGGCATTTCTTCGATTTGCTTTTTACCGATAGTAGTAGATGCACCAGTTCTTTTACTGTTCAGTACTGTGCTGTTTTTTCCAACCACTTGTACTTCTTCTAAATTCTGACCACCTTCCGACAATTTAATTTTAAGTGTAAAAGTTTCACCTAATTTCAGGTAAACACCTTCAATTTTTTCTACTTTGTAACCAATATAACTAGCTGTCACGGTATAAGGACCACCAGTGTTAATGTTTACAAAATTGTACCTTCCATCAGTATTAGAGGAGGCAGTGTATCGTGTCCCGGTAGGATTGTGGACAGCTACTATGGTTGCTCCTGGTAATGGACCTTTTGCATCAGCAACAATTCCATTTAAATTGGATGTAGTAACCTGAGCATTTGCATTGGAAATGAATCCTACGAAAGCAAAAATGATTACTGCAACCTTAAATAGTAAAGATTTCTTCATACTTTTTTTATTAATGTTTGTTTTTTTATGATACTGCAATACAATATATGGGCACAAAGGTAAAAATTAATTCATCTGGCAGTGCGGTTCGAATGTTAAATAATTATTAAATATCACAATAATTTTCAACATTTAACATCTCCTTTAACATATCCAACTTACAGTTTGTCAGGAATTTGTTAAATTATAAAATAAAAACAATAAGCTGATCTCAGGCAGGGCAATTAAATTAAAGTTCTGAAATGCAACAGACAAAAATCTAAGAGGCGGTATTAATGAACAATTTTTTTAATTTTGGCAATTACTTAAGTTAAAATTCCTTTATATAAGATATGAACTACGATGTAATTGTAATAGGCAGCGGTCCTGGTGGATATGTAGCTGCAATAAGAGCTTCTCAGTTAGGTTTAAAAACTGCAGTTGTAGAACGCGAATCTTTAGGCGGAATCTGCCTTAACTGGGGATGTATCCCAACCAAAGCCTTGTTAAAAAGCGCGCAGGTTTTTGAATATATCAATCATGCTGCTGAGTACGGCATCAAAACTGCGGAAGCTGAGGCTGATTTCGCAGCAGTGATTAAACGTAGTCGCGGTGTTGCTGATGGCATGAGCAAGGGTGTTCAATTCTTGATGAAGAAGAACAAAATTGACGTGATCATGGGAACCGGTAAAGCTAAACCTGGAAATAAAGTTGAGGTTAAAGCAGCAGATGGTACCATTAAAGATTATACTGCAACCAGTATTATATTGGCAACAGGTGGTAGATCAAGAGAATTGCCTAACTTAAAACAAGATGGTAAAAAAATCATCGGTTACAGACAGGCAATGGTATTACCTGAGCAACCAAAATCTATGGTAGTAGTAGGTTCTGGCGCAATTGGCGTTGAATTTGCTTACTTCTATGCGACTTTAGGTACTAAAGTAACAGTAGTAGAATTCATGGACAATATTGTTCCTGTAGAAGACGAAGATGTTTCTAAACAATTGTTACGCAGCTTCAAAAAAGCAGGCATCGAAGTGATGACTTCTTCAAGTGTTGAATCTGTAGATACCTCTGGTACTGGCTGTAAAGTTCAGGTAAAAACGGCTTCAGGCATGCAGACTTTAGAATGTGATATCGTTCTTTCTGCTGCAGGTGTAGTTGCAAACATTGAAAACATTGGTTTAGAAGAAACCGGCATCAAAACCGAAAAAGGTAAAGTGATTGTAGATGAATTCTACCGCACTAACGTAAAAGGTTATTATGCAATCGGTGATATTGTTCCTGGTCAGGCTTTAGCTCACGTAGCTTCAGCAGAAGGAATTATCTGTGTAGAAAAAATTGCTGGTCACAACCCAGAACCATTAGACTACAACAACATCCCTGGATGTACTTATTGCAGTCCTGAAATTGCTTCTGTTGGTTATACAGAGAAAGCAGCTAAAGCTGCCGGATATGAATTGAAAATTGGTAAATTCCCATTCTCAGCTTCAGGTAAAGCCAGTGCAGCGGGTGCTAAAGATGGTTTCATTAAAATGATCTATGATGCAAAATACGGTGAATTACTAGGTGCACACATGATTGGTGCGAATGTAACTGAGCTGATCGCAGAAATCGTAGTGGCCCGTAAACTGGAAACTACAGGACATGAAATGTTAAAAGCTGTTCACCCGCATCCAACAATGAGCGAAGCCATTATGGAAGCTACAGCTGATGCATATGGTGAAGTGATCCATTTGTAAATGATATCAATCGTCTATTCATCAGAATAGCGGTAAAAAAACCTGTTGAGCTTTTCAACAGGTTTTTTTTTACTTTTATATTTTACCTAAATCTAAAGTTCATGAACTTACATACGATCGATACCGGCCTGTTTAAATTAGACGGAGGCGCCATGTTTGGGGTGGTTCCTAAATCTATCTGGCAGAAAACCAGCCCTGCAGATGCCAATAATATGTGTACCTGGGCCATGCGTTGTCTGCTGATTGAAGATGGTGACCGACTAATTTTAGTAGACAATGGCATAGGTGATAAGCAGGACGAGAAGTTTATGGGACATTACTACCTCCATGGTGAGGATACCCTCGACAAATCACTTGCAGCAAAAGGCTTCTCCAGAGCAGACATTACTGATGTATTCCTGACCCACCTTCATTTTGACCACTGCGGAGGATCCATTGTACGTGAAGGTGATAAACTTAGACCTGCCTTTAAAAATGCGTTTTACTGGAGTAATGCCAAACACTGGGACTGGGCAGTAAACCCTAACGATCGGGAAAAGGCTTCCTTTTTAAAAGAGAACATCCTCCCAATTCAGGAAAGTGGCCAGTTGCGCTTCATAGAAGATGTTGAAGGTGTCCGCTTTCATGAAGGCATTAATATTCGTTTTGCTTACGGACATACTGATGCGATGATGTTGCCACAAATTCAATACAAAGGACATACCATCGTGTATATGGCAGATTTACTCCCTTCTGTCGGACATATACCCCTACCCTATGTGATGGCTTATGATATGTTTCCTCTAAAAACCCTCTCGGAAAAAAAATCCTTTCTTCAGGAAGCCGCAGAAAAACAATATATCCTGATGCTAGAACATGATGCGGTAAACGAATGTTGTACAGTTCAACAGACAGAAAAAGGCATCAGGCTTGATCGTACCTTCGACCTGGCCAGTCTGTAATCAAACTTATTTTAAAATCCAGCAGGCGGAGCGCAAAACTCCGCCTTTTTTTATTTCCAACTAAGGTGCTTTTCTTTTAAATACGATCCTGCATTAATCATTAGTTAAGCCCACTAAACAGGTGCTTTTTAGCTCTTCTGAACTTGCTAATGTTTTGCTTTTATGTTGCTCCGACAAGAGCAAAGTAATACAAATTCAAAGCAATAGCAAAACAGTAGCAAAACAAATAGCGAATTCCAGCCCCATAAAATCCATTGAAAAAATTGGATCTATTTCAGCATTCTTGCTGACATTCCAGGGCAGCGTTCAGCCCGTTTTTCAAAATACTAAAATACTCTTAAATATATTAAATAGAAATATTTATTTCCACAAAAGACTTGTTTTATTCACCTAATAAAACACAAGAAAATGGCATATTTACCAGGTATGCGGTAGAAACTCACTGATACTTAATATAATGATCATCATTAGATATTGTTTTAATGTATTATTTTTTATAAATTGAAATAAAATTTCAACCTGGAAACAGAAAAAACCAAATACAAATAAACGATTATGGGAAAATTCGAAATCAAAACAAGGAAAAATGGCGAATTTCAATTCGATTTGAAAGCAGGTAATGGTCAGGTAATCCTAAGCAGTGAAGGCTATACGACTAAAGCGAATTGTCAGAACGGAATTGAATCCGTGAAAAAAAACTCCAAAGATGACAGCAAGTTTGAAAGAAAAACTGCTACCAATGGAAAACCTTATTTCAACTTAAAAGCGACAAATGGGCAAGTAATTGGTACTAGCGAGATGTATGAATCTGAAGCGAGTCGCGACAACGGAATTGAATCTGTCAAAAAGAATGCACCAGAGGCAGAAGTTTCAGACCTCACCTAGTCGTTGTAAATAACGATCCAACAGCCTGTCAGTTTCATTTAAAAAACTGACAGGCTTTATTTACTATCCTTCTTTACGGTATTCTAAAAGATCTCCAGGTTGACAATCCAATGCCATACAGATGGCCTCAAGTGTTTCGAACCGAATGGCCTTTGCTTTCCCGGTTTTTAAAATGGAGAGGTTCGACATGGTAATCCCTACCTGCTCCGTTAATTCTGTCAATGACATTTTGCGCTGCGCCAACACCACATCTAAATTCACCACTATCGCCATATGTTATATCGTTAATTCCTGTTCTTTTTGCAGCTCGTATCCCTTTTTGAAAACATACATGATGGCCATGGCCGTCATTCCGGCTGCAAATAAAACATAGTTAAAATCAAATTGGTAACTTACCTGATAGGGAGTAAAACTAAATAATTCCTGTTTCTTTAGAAAAAGAATCACATCAGCAGTCCACAACAACACACTTAAAGCAATGGCATAAAATCCTATTTGTTTAATTCTATCTATATTTTTTAAGGTAAAGATCTCCCCTTTAGAAGAGTCGTCCAGAAAATAGTATAATTTACTGAACACTTTGAAGCTAATAATGAGCACTATCAATCCAAGTAAAGCAATTAAACCGGCGTAAATTGAAATCATCATATTGTCTTGCTTAAGATTATAAACAGTTCCTTCCACGAGCCGTTGCTGCTGTAAATTAAAAACATAGCCTGCCTTTCCAGTAATATGCAGAACATCTCCTGTTTTATAGATGACATTCTGGAATACAGCTTCCTTAAAACGAGGTTCTGCAGTTTGCAATTCATCAAATGAATTCCAGCCTTTCATAAAAGCTGAACTATGATCATAGATGGCTAGAATCAGTAAAACACCAGAAACCAGGATCAATACCCCCTTAATCATCCGAATAAATTTAAGATCTTTTCTCATTTTAAAAGTTTTTGCAGTATTTATCTGGTCTTTTCATTTTTTGTCAGCTGACAGTTTCGCTGCCTTTCAGGAAATTAAAATTCCGTACTAAAGAATTTCACATTCTGACTTCTGCTAGACAAAGCATAATTCTAAACAAACATAATGGATTATTTATTATAAATCAAAATATCTTTATTGTAAAACAATAAATATACACCTATTCACAATACCGCTATAAAATACTGACAAAAGTATTTTGGAATAATTATTGCTACTTAAAATTTGTAGAAATAGCAGTTGTAAACTGTAACATTTTCAGGAATTTAAGTTTTCAAATTGCCTTTAAATTCTTACTTTTGCAAGTTCAAACACATAACGAGTACCAAAGCATATAAATGAGACAACTCAAAATCACGCAATCCATTACCAATCGCGAAAGTCAATCTTTAGACAAATACCTTCACGAAATTGGTAAAGTAGATTTAATCACAGCCGAAGAAGAAGTAATATTAGCAAGAAAAATTCGCGAGGGAGATCAGGCCGCATTAGAGCGTTTAACCAAGACCAATTTACGTTTCGTAGTTTCTGTAGCGAAACAATACCAAAATCAAGGTTTAACACTAGGAGATTTAATCAACGAAGGTAACCTGGGTTTAATTAAAGCTGCAAAACGTTTTGATGAGACTAAAGGTTTCAAGTTCATCTCTTATGCTGTTTGGTGGATTCGTCAGTCTATATTACAGGCGATTGCTGAACAAAGTCGTATCGTTCGTTTGCCATTAAATCAGGTGGGTTCATTAAGTAAAATCAGCAAGGCTTTTTCTAAGCTTGAGCAGGAATATGAGCGTGAGCCTTCTCCGGAAGAATTGGCCGACATCTTAGAAACTACAGTAGATAAAATCTCTGACACACTAAGTAACTCAGGTCGTCACGTATCTATGGATGCGCCATTTGTGCAAGGTGAAGAAAATACATTATTAGATGTATTGGAAAATCATGAGCCAAATACAGATAGCAGTTTGATCAACGAATCGCTTTCTGAAGAGATCAAACGTTCTCTTTCGACTTTAACAGAGCGTGAGCGTGAAATCATCGTACTTTTCTTCGGATTGAGCACAAACCATCCCCTATCTTTAGAAGAGATCGGCGAGAAGTTTAACCTGACCCGTGAGCGTGTACGTCAGATTAAAGACAAAGCTTTACAACGCTTACGTCATACTTCAAGAAGTAAAATTTTAAAATCTTATTTGGGCTAAGTCAATTAGTTCCTTTTAACACCTTGTGTGATAAATTTATAAAGTAAAAAGGTTGGGTATCTCGCTCAATCTTTTTTACTTTTGTGGCATTCTAACCAAAAATATTGCCACATGCTAAAGAAGTACCAATCCGAATTCCAAAATTGGATTGAAAAAGAAAAAAAAGCCATCGAGCTGATTAATGTCGTAGGCCAACTCTGGTTCGACAGATCCATTGAACTTGTATTGTTCCGCAAACCTTTATTTGATGTTGGAAGTAGCGAAATTCTTGCTCATCACCAATATGCAAAACAAATCAGTGGAAAAGACATCAGTATTTATGAGACGCTGGAATTGGCACTGACCATTTCAAAATGCAACCTTGCCCCTTCCCGTATTGACATTGGCCGACTAGCTTCAGAATGGTTGGACGACAATGGAAACTATCCCACCATTCATGATTTTGTGGTGAGTAAACTGAACAAACACATCGGTAAAGACAAAAGAAACTTAGTTCCTAAAGATGTTGTGTTGTTTGGTTTTGGCCGTATTGGCAGAATTGCTGCCCGTGAGCTGATTTTACAGGCAGGTAAAGGTGAACAATTGCGATTAAGAGCAATTGTAACCCGCAGTTACAGCGATGAGGAGCTCATCAAAAGAGCAGAGCTTTTAAGGACAGACTCTGTTCATGGGCCATTCAATGGAACAATTACAGAAGATTTCGAAAATAAAGCTTTGATTATAAATGGACAAACCATCTATTTTATTGAGGCAAAAGAACCGGAAGATGTAGATTATACCTCCTACGATATTCATGACGCATTACTCATCGACAACACAGGTATTTTCCGTGACCGTCCCAGCCTGAGCAGACACCTGGAGGCAAAAGGAATCAGCAAAGTTTTATTGACCGCTCCTGCAAAAGGAGACATCCTGAATGTGGTTGCCGGAATTAATGACGCATCAATTGATTATGAAGCAGAAACCATTTTATCCAATGCTTCCTGTACCACCAATGCCATTGTACCGGTATTGAAACTAATTGACGATGCTTTCGGCATTGAAAAAGGCCATATTGAAACCGTTCATTCTTATACCAACGACCAGAATTTACTGGACAACTATCATAAAAAATATAGACGAGGCAGAGCTGCTGCATTAAACCTGGTAATTACAGAAACCGGTGCAGATAAAGCGGTAGCAAAAGTAATCCCTCATTTGGGTGGTAAGCTTACTGGAAATGCAGTACGTGTTCCTACACCAAATGTTTCCCTGGCCATCTTGAACCTGTCGTTGAACACGATAACCTCCAAAGAAGAAATTTCTGAAATACTTAAACAAGCTTCTTTATTTGGTGATTTATCAGAGCAAATCGAATATTCTATCTCAAATGAGTTGGTGAGTACAGATTTGATTGGAAACAGTCATGCCTCGATTATTGACGGTCCGGCTACCATTATGGCGAAAGATAATAAATCAGTGGTATTATATGCCTGGTATGATAACGAATATGGTTATACCAGACAAGTAATTCGCCTGGCGAAGAAGTTAGCTGGTGTTGTGAGACTCACTTACTACTAGCCAATTACCTCTAAAACATTTGATATTCATCTGTTTTGAAGGAAATAATTTTTAAAAAAAAGGCAGATGTATTTATACCTGCCTTTTTTCTTAAAAAACAGTAATGCAGCTCAGATTACACGCAATCAATAGTGCAGCATTAAAACTGCGGCAAATGTGGTTTCGTTTGCATGATGTCCTCGATATCCGTCATCACTTTTTCAGTAAGCAAAGGCAAGACTTCCAGCGTAGTCAGGTTCTCTTTGAGCTGTGCTGTTTTTGAAGCGCCTAAAATTACAGTGCTTACATTCGGATTTTTTAAGCACCAGGCCAAGGACAATTTAGCCAGAGGAATGTTCAATTGATCTGCCAATCCCTGAAGTTGCTCAGCTTTTTTCAGCTTCTCTTCATTTAACACGGCATCCTTCAACCACTCCATCCCTTTCAATTCCAGACGGGTATCTTTTGTGACACCGCTGGTATATTTCCCAGATAACAACCCGGAAGCCAGGGGCGACCAGATCGTGGTCCCTAATCCGTACTCTTTAAATAACAGAAGGTATTCATTTTCCAGCTTATTGCGCTCCAAAAGATTGTATTGTGGCTGCTCCATAGTTGGCCCAATTAAATTATACTGTCTGGCAACACGAATCGCCTCCATAATTTCTGAAGCACTCCATTCTGAAGTTCCCCAATACAGAATTTTCCCTTGCTGTAACAAAGTATTCATTGCCCATACGGTTTCTTCAATCGGAGTATTTTTATCTGGCCTATGGCAAAAATAAAGATCCAGATAATCTACCTGTAGCCTTTTTAAAGCCCCATGACATGCCTCTATCACATGTTTACGGGAGAGGCCCATCTGATTTGGACCTTTGTTTTCTGTCCCAAAAAACACTTTACTGGACACCAGGAAGGACTCCCTTTCCCATTTATGAGCTTTAAGGATTTTCCCCATGACGATTTCAGACTTCCCCGCTGCATAACCTTCTGCATTATCAAAAAAGTTTACTCCTGCATCGTACGCAATCCCCATTAATTCATCAGCAGTCTGATCACTGATCTGTTGTCCAAAAGTAAGCCAGCTTCCCAAAGAAAGTGCACTAACCTGTAAACCTGATTTACCTAAACGCCTGTATTCCATCTCTTGTTGTTTTTATGTTTCTGATTCAGCCCATTTAACGGACAATTAACAAACATCATATCTGAAATTAAGTTTTCCCTGCTTGTTATTTAGGCAGTTCCCCCGCATTTTTTTACCTTTATATCACAAGCCCCAATAAAATGAGAGTTTACCTCCTGATTCCTTTATTTGCATTGCTGAGTTGTAATGCCCAGAAAAATCCCGGTCAAGCACAAAGCATAACTAGCTTTTCCAAATCAGATCAGCAATTACTAAAGGATGTGGAGACCTTATCTTCTGATCGTTTTGAGGGACGAAAGACCGGTACAAGGGGGGCTGAAATGGCTAGGACATACATTGCTGAGCGATTTAAAGAAATTGGCTTAAAACCAATTCCTTCTCGCCCTGGCTACGAACAGGCTTTCTCATTTAAAGACCGAAAAGGAGCTAAAACTGAGGGGATAAACATGCTGGCTTATATTCCAGGTAAAACTGAGGAAATTATCGTGATTTCTGCACATTACGACCATGTAGGGATCATCAATAACCAGGTGTATAATGGTGCCGATGACAATGCTTCTGGTGTGGCCGCATTACTGAAAATTGGAGCGCATTACCTCAAAAACAAGCCCAATTATAGCCTTGTTCTGGCTGCTTTTGATGCAGAAGAAATGGGATTACAAGGCTCCAGGGCATTTGTCAGCGAAGCAATCGTAGCCCTGGACCAGACCAGGTTAAATGTAAATATGGATATGATCAGCCATAATGACAAAAACGAACTTTATGCTTGTGGTACCTTTAAATATCCGGAATTAAAGAAATACTTCATCACCAGTAAACCTACTATAAAAGTAATCTTAGGACACGATGACCCAAAAACTGGCAATGAGGACTGGACCAATCAGAGTGATCAGGGTTCTTTTAATGCAAAAGGGATACCCTTTTTATATTTTGGAGTGGAGGACCATAAAGACTATCATCAGGCCTCAGATGAATATCAAAACATCAATAAAAAGTTCTTTACCAATGCTGCCGCTTCCATTCTGGAAATCATTAACAACATTGATAAAGAACGTCATCTGCAATCTATTTTCAGAGAAAAATTGCAGATTAAAAAGCAATAGGATTAAAATTCTATTGCTAAAAGGCTACTTAAAGGGATATGAATCCCATTTTTTAATTGCAAGTATTTTTCTGTTACCTGCCATACCGTTGTAGAAACGGTTTTAGGCCCTTCTTTGGTATTAAAGGAAATATCTGCTTTTGATTTAAATTCATTTCCAAGGCGTTGCGCAGAATTCAACTTATCTCTTAATTCTTCAGAATGGTTCTGTTCAGCAGGTATGATCTGGCTGATGTCTATTGCTTCTTTTTCTATTAATTCCCCTATCATAATTCGCTGGCTTTTTGTAATAAATATGCGTTTCTAAATTTAAAATCGCAATAAATTGCCATAGATCAAAGTCATTTTTCAGCTATTGTGTAAATAATAGTTTACATTATTTTTAACTACACTGAATCATAAGCATTTATTTTTTCAGTTTGTAACGTGTTTCCACCATACCTGAGGGGCCCATATTGTCATTCGAAAAATTGGTTTTCATCATTTTCAGCGGAATATCAGCACTTCCAGCAATGCCATTTGAGGAGCTGCGACTGGCCACAGCAGATTTAGCTACCGGCGCCAATATGGAAAGTGCTTTTTCCAGGTAACTCTCATTTGGATCTCCGAAATCATGGGTGGCATCATCAAAAAGAACAAAATCACCAGTATCCATATAATCTGGTATCATTCCGCTGTAATAACCGCCCTCTCCATTTTTATTTTTGCTCTCAAAACTTGGCAGATAAACTGAATAATGTTTATCCAATGTAATCGGAAAGAATCCAACTGGTTTACCATAAGTTGTTTTTCCTACAAGTTTTACACTCTGCATGTATGGTTTAATACTATTGATCAACAGCTCACTTGCGGAAGCGGTATTATTAGAAACCAGAAATATAATGTTCTTCAATCCGTTTAATGATCCTTTCTTTGAAAAAGAATAAACATTTCCTGCATCAGACCAATCCACATCATTCAAAGTATACATTTTACCAGTACTGGTATTATATTGGATTTTACCATTGGCATCTGTCAATGGCTGATTGGCGAGAATGGTAGCTTTTCCATTCTTCATCGTGCTATTGTAAGTTTCACTGAACATCACTCCCGAGGTACCTGCAGGAGCAAGCAGATTCAACAGATACTCTGCAGTTTGCACAGATCCTCCCCCATTATATCGTAAGTCAATTACCAGATCAGTAATATTATTGGTTGCAAAACTGGCAAAAACGGGATCAATTCTCGTATCTGATGGGCTCTTACTGTCAGGGTTTGTCAACACCGAAAAAAGCGAATAAGCCAGATACCCCACCTTTTTACCTCCCTGTTCAATCACTTTCGAGGTAAACACCGGACTGCTGGTGTATTTTTTAACACTAAGTGCCACATCCGTAAAGGTGGTTCCATCTGGTCTGACCCCAGAAACAGTAGTACTAGTAGTAGAACCATTTAATAAGCCATTGATCGTTCCTACTTCCGCAGGGAAGTTAGTTCCTATTGAAAGGCTTCCAATTTTGGTAATCTGAGTTCCACGGGTGATTTTTGCAAGATCAGCAGGAGAATTTGGATATACCGCCTTTACATAAATCTCATAACCTGTATTGTCGCCATAACCTTGAAAATTTAAAAAGCCCATATCGAAACCAGTGTCCGATAGATCTACACTGGCTACCTTACCTGGAGCCAAACTCTGGTTACCATTTGCAGTATCTTCATCCCTGATGAATGCATATTTCGGACTGCTGGAACCTGCAACAGTTTCAAATCCGGAGTAAGTGGTAATGTTAAACAACTCACTATTGAAATTGGCCAGATCAGTCCCCAATTTTGTATAGGTTCTGGGGTCAAAAACATCATAACTAGGTAGCTTATCGTTCCAAAGATAAATCTGTTGCGCATATAAAAACAGGGAATCATTGGTCAGGGCTCTACGGTCGTTAGTAGGTGTCTGTTTGCTATTCGGTCCCAATACCGGTGGTGTCACCGGAGGTTCTGGAACGACTTTATTTTTTTTACATGCACTAAAGCTAATCAGAAATAGGGCAAAAGCTACAAATAGCTGTCTTTTTGAGGTGGCATTATTTATCATTCCTAGAGATTTTCTAAAACAAAAATAACATAATAGTTCCTCATTACAGCATGACTATCAAAGCTTTTAGTATGATTAGCCTTTTAATAACAGGTCTACAGACAGGTATTCGATCTTTAGATTTTTTGCCGCTTCCTCATCTTCGGCTTTAATTCCGATCATTAATACTTGTTCCGGACTTAATTGATGACGCTCCATAATGAGCGATAAGCCCTTTGTGCCTGGTTTTGGTTCAGATTCTTCAGAGAAATAAACGATCAGGTTCTTTTCCAAACCATTCCATTCTATTTGTCTGATTTTATTCAGTTGCATAATGGCATCACCATCCACAAATAAAAATACTTGTTTGCCTGCGGCTACAATTTCCTGTAAGAAAGTCAGCACTTTACTAAAAATCAGCAGTTTCAAAGGTAACTTTGCATTTTGCATCAACAGGTCAAAATTCATTTTATACTTCTCCGGGATTTTGAATTCCGCAGCAGTTTTTTCAAATAAACCCTCAGGCCCATGAGCTAAATATTGCTCCTGCATATATTTTACAATATCTGAACCGTTTAACTGCTCGCCATATTCAATAAATTGAGCAAACAGGTAGTAAACCTGTAATAAATAATCCTTTTCTGGATAAACAACATTGTCGAGTTCAAAAACGAATGCTTGTTTTTCTTTTAATAATTGTGCTGGCATCATGAGCTAAAATGATTAAGAATTGATGGTAAATAAAACTGGCTTTAGGCCCTCCGGGCTATCAACGGTATAAAACACACCATTCAATTTTTCTTTAAGTCCGAGTTCCTTTTGTGCTGTAGATGCATTTTCAGGAAATTTCAATACTCCATCCTGGTAAAACGCCCAATCAGCAGTCTGCTTTTCAGTACTTAGAAATCCAGGTAAATCCTGAGGTTGAGGAAGTAAAACCTGAATGCCAAATTCTTCGAAAAGCACCATAGCCTTCGCTACCGCATCAATTTCAAAATCATAAATTGGTAAGAACATTTCAACATTTTCATCCAGGCAGTTGTTCAGCAAGGTATGCGCAGTAGTGTCATCATTTCTTAGGCCTAGGGAATGCATTTGATAAGCCTTAGAAGAAAGAGCAGGCATATCGCCGTAATCAGCAAGTACGATATGGTGGTTGGCAAAAGCTTTCAGCAGCTTTAATGCTGAGGCAGATTTACCTCCTGTAATTAATATTTTCATTGGAATATATATTGTATTTCAATCCTTAATCAGCGATGATAAGGAAGTTTTATATGATTAATCCGTCCTTCATAGTGACCACCCGGTCAGAGATTTCTGCCAGTCCTTCATTGTGGGTCACGATGACGAAGGTTTGTTTAAAATTATCACGGAGGGTGATGAAAAACTCATGCAAGGCATTGGCATTGGCCGAGTCCAGATTTCCGGAAGGTTCATCTGCCAGGATAATCGCCGGATGATTTACCAGTGCTCTGGCAACAGCAATTCTTTGCTGCTCTCCTCCCGACAATTCATTGGGTTTATGCATTGCCCTATCCTTCAATCCAAGAAGATCTAGCAGTTCCATTGCACGAAGTTCTGCCTCCTTTTTACTGGTTTTCGCTATAAATGCAGGAATGCATATGTTCTCCAAAGCACTAAACTCTGGTAAGAGGTGATGGAATTGAAAAACAAAGCCTATATTTTTGTTACGAAATACGCTCAATAATTCTCCGGATAGCTGACTAACCTTTACTCCTTTTAATTCTACAGTTCCCTGATCGGGCTTATCCAAAGTCCCCAAAATGTGCAACAAGGTGCTTTTTCCTGCACCGGAAGCGCCAATAATACTGACAATCTCTCCCTGTTCCACCTCAAAATCTACCCCTTTAAGGATGGGTAAATTTCCATAAGCTTTCTTTATACCTGTTGCTTTTAGCATAAATGCAAACTTACTGTTTTTAAAACCAATCTGAAATTGTAGATTTGGACAAATTTTTTCAGCAAATGAATATCCACGAATATCAAGGTAAAGAAATACTTAAAAGTTTTGGTGTAGCCGTACAAGAAGGCATCGTTGCCCATACGGTTGAGCAGGCTGTAGAAGCGGCTAAAAAAATGAAAACCGACTACAATTCTGATTGGGTTGTGATTAAAGCGCAAATCCATGCAGGCGGAAGAGGTAAAGGCGGTGGCGTAAAGCTGGCGAAAAACCTTGAAGAAGTTAAAGAAAGAGCAACCGCAATTTTAGGTATGCAACTGGTAACTCCTCAGACTGGCCCGGAAGGAAAGAAAGTGAACAAAATTTTAGTTGCACAGGATGTTTATTATCCTGGAGCTTCTGAAACTAAAGAATTCTATGTGAGCGTGCTTTTAAACCGTTCAACAGGAACTAACATCATTATGTATTCTACCGAAGGTGGAATGGACATTGAAGAAGTTGCAGAAAAGACACCTCATTTAATATTCAAAGAAGAGATCGATCCTAAAGTTGGTCTTCAAGGATTCCAGGCTCGTAAAATTGCCTTCAATCTGGGATTAAGTGGTGCTGCTTTCAAAGACATGGTGAAATTTATCACTGCGCTTTATAAAGCATATGACAGCACTGATTCTGCAATGTTTGAAATTAACCCGGTATTGAAAACTTCTGATGATAAAATCATCGCTGTTGATGCTAAAGTTGATTTAGATGAGAATGCTTTATTCCGTCATCCTGATTATGCAGCAATGCGTGATAAATTGGAAGAAGATCCAACAGATGTGGAAGCAAGTGAGTCAAACTTAAACTATGTGAAATTAGATGGTAACGTTGGCTGTATGGTGAACGGTGCTGGTTTAGCAATGGCGACCATGGACATCATCAAAATCGCAGGTGGTGAGCCGGCTAACTTCCTGGATGTAGGTGGAACTGCAAATGCACAAACTGTAAAAGCAGGTTTCAACATTATCCTTAAAGATCCAAATGTGAAAGCTATTTTGATCAATATCTTTGGTGGTATCGTTCGTTGCGACCGTGTAGCACAAGGTGTAATTGATGCTTACAGAGAAATCGGTGATATTCCTGTTCCAATTATCTGTCGTTTACAAGGTACTAATGCCGCTGAAGCGAAACAGTTAATCGATGAGTCAGGATTAAAAGTATATTCTGCAATCGCATTGAAAGATGCAGCAGATTTAGTAACTAAAGTATTGGCATAAACACCAGTTCTTTTTTTAAAATTACAAAAGGCCAATTGTTTATTCAATTGGCCTTTTTTTTATGGAAAATACTTTCATTTTCTCTTTCTAATCTCTGCTAAATACAAAAGCGGCCTACAGTCATCCAACTGTAGGCCGCCTTAACCAAATATAAATTAAACGAGCTGAAACAAATATAGAATATAAAGGCACAAATCACAATTTATTTTAACAAAAATTCCAATAAAAACAAAAAATTATTAAAAAATGAACACAAAACAGATTAAATACAGTTCATAAAACACAAATAGCTATTAAAAAACAGAAATATGACTAAAAAACGTCATTAAAAATGTTAAAAGCTAAAAATAAAACAAAAAACAAGCAACAAAAGAGATAATTAAATCAAAAAACAAAGGACATCAGAAGAAAAACACAGGCAAAACAAGAAAAACACTAAAATTAAAACCTAATTAGCTTCTAATTTTAAAGAAATATAAAAAACAGAACCTTTATCAAATTCGCTTTCGAACCAAATATTTCCTTGTTGTTTTTCTGTAAACTCCTTACACAAGAGTAAACCAAGACCGATGCCTTTTTCATTATTGGTCCCGTAAGTGGTGGACGCATTGAGTTGAAACAAATGTTGTTGTTTTTCAGCAGTAATGCCAATTCCGTTGTCTGATATGATGATCATCCCATCCGATCCTCTGTAACGGGTAGATATAATAACCTCTCCTCCCTCAGGAGTAAATTTGATCGCATTAGAGACCAGATTTCTGATCACCAGATGTAACATATCATAATCAGCCATCACGTGTAATTGTCCGGCCGTTAACATCCTCAAACGAATTCCCTTTTTAACAGCAATCGCCGATTCTATCTTTAACCAATCCTTAAGCACCTCATTTACATCGATTGCCTTCAATTGCACATGACTTCCTTTTAACTGCGTTCTGGACCAGGACAACAGGTTCATCAGCATTTCAGAAGTATCTCTGGTAATTTGCAATAACTGGCCCTCGATCAATTGCTTCTCCTCTTCGTCCAATCCTATGGAATTCAGGATCTCCAAATATCCTTGTATAGAGCTCAAAGGCATTCTGATGTCATGAGCAACAATGGATAGCAACCGATCCTTTTCTCTATTCATGTATTCAAGTGCCCCCTTCTGGAGTAAAATTTCATCCTTCTGTGCTTCGATTTCCCGATTGCGCTGCTCCACAGACAAACGTTCATGCTCATAATTTCTTCGCATGTAGCTGATAGATAAAAAGATTAAAATCGCAGACACCAGATAAGTAACTCCAAAATCAATTGTTTTTGCCAATGAACTGAGGTAAAGATCTGGTGCTAATTCAGGCCAGTAATACTCTACAGCCAGCACAGAAAATACGACCAGCATGTTAACTGGAACCCAGATTTTATACTGTGTTTTTGGAACAATCGTGATGATGATGAAAAAAGAAAGTGCAAAAAGCAACAGATTGGGACCCAGAATCCCTGAATCGTAAAAATAACAATAAACGAAAGTAACGTTACAGACAATGCAAAACAGCGTAATTGCAATAGAAGATTTTCGCCTGATTTTTGAAAGGTAATATAGTCCGGCTATAAACACCAGACTTACCATACAGAGCCAGCCCAGTTCCTTAAGCCCCGCAAAGTAATTGTATGGCGCTTCTATCAGCATGGCAAAAAAGGCAAAAATACACATGGTGTTAAAGATGCGTTCCTCTAGAGAGAACTCTGTAATACCACCAATGGCATTCTGCCAAAAAGATTTATTATGATTCGATTGCACGTTAATAAGATTGAGATGTCGCTCCGCAAACTTAATATAATAAGAAAGATAAAAAAAATCAATCTACAATTGAAGATAAGGACTTACTTCTTTCTTGGTTTATTGATTAAATCCTTATTTTTGAACCTCTCCACAATAAAATCATGATCAAAAGAGAAAAAGTAAAAAGCCTGTTAGAAACAGAGCAGTTCGACAGAGAAGTAACAGTGATGGGTTGGGTGCGTACTTTCCGCAACAACCAGTTTATTGCTATCAATGATGGTTCCTGCATGGGAAACATCCAGATTGTTGTTGACTTTAATAATACCCCTGAAGATTTATTGAAACGCATCACTACCGGCGCTGCAATTGCAGTTACTGGTATTATCGTAGAATCTGTTGGTAAAGGTCAGAGAGTTGATGTTAAAGCCAATTCTATTGAAATATTAGGAGACAGTGATCCGGAAAAATTCCCATTGCAGCCTAAAAAACATAGTTTAGAGTTTTTAAGAGAAATTGCTCATTTACGTTTCCGTACCAATACTTTCAATGCGGTTTTCAAATTGCGTCATGCTTTAGCTTTTGCCATTCATCAGTTTTACAATGAAAGAGGCTTTACTTATATGCACACCCCTATCATTACGGCTTCTGATGCAGAAGGTGCTGGTGAAATGTTTAAAGTAACTACTTTAGACTTAGATAACCCGCCTAAAACAGAAGAGGGTAAGGTAGATTTCTCTCAGGATTTCTTTGCCCGTGCAACCAATCTTACGGTTTCCGGACAGTTGGAAGGTGAGCTGGCTGCCATGGCGCTGGGACAGATTTATACTTTTGGCCCTACTTTCAGAGCTGAAAACTCAAATACCACACGTCACCTTGCTGAATTCTGGATGATTGAACCAGAGGTTGCTTTTGCAGACCTGGAAGATAACATGCAACTGGCAGAAGACATGATGAAGTATGTCATCAGATATGCTTTAGACAACTGCAAAGAAGAAATCGACTTCCTGAACAACCGTTTACTGGAAGAAGAAAAAACAAAACCTCAGAATGAGCGTAGTGAATTGTCGTTGATCGACAAGTTAAACTTCTGCTTAGACAATGATTTCGAGCGTTTAACGTATACAGAAGCTATTGCAATTTTAAGGTCTTCTAAACCTAATCAAAAGAAACAATTCAAGTATCTTATTGATGAATGGGGTGCAGATTTACAATCAGAGCATGAGCGTTACCTGGTAGAGAAACATTTCAAAAAACCAGTGATCTTAACGGATTATCCGGCAGATATCAAATCATTCTACATGCGTCAGAATGAACCGGATGCTCAAGGTAGAAAAACAGTGGCCGCGATGGACATTCTTTTCCCTGGTATTGGGGAAATGATCGGTGGTTCGCAAAGAGAGGAACGCCTGGATAAACTGACTCAAAGAATGGAAGAGTTAAATATTCCTCAGGAAGAACTTTGGTGGTTTTTAGACACCAGACGTTTTGGTTCAGCGCCACATTCAGGTTTCGGATTAGGTTTCGAAAGACTGGTTCTTTTTGTGAGTGGTATGACTAACATCAGAGACGTGATCGCTTTCCCTCGTTTCCCTAGAAACGCAGAGTTTTAAGCTGAAAATTATAAAATAGAAAAGGCCGGGATTTTAACAATCCCGGCCTTTTCTATTTTATATCATTGGCAATACAAAGCGCTTCTTTTGATGTTAGGCAGTCCCTTTAACTTTGGGCTGCTGGCGGAAGGTTATCGCTAAAAGAGTTGGCATGGGTATAGTCCACCATAGAAACCTTATAATCTGTAGGATTAAAACTACTGGAGGAACTTAGGGCCATCCCCAGTTCAAAACGCAATGGGTATGGCGTTTTCAACAAACTCCCCTCAGGGATATAAGGAAAGGTTTCCATGTACGACTGCATCACATTTGGTGCGATCCTTCTATTGATATATGCTCTGGTGAGTTGATAAGGATGATGTAATCCAGCCGCTCCAAGCAACTCCACCGCACTTCCAATCGTATACTTATGAAAGTTATGAACCCTTACCTTTTTATCCTCTACCACCAATCCTTTCATTAAACTAGGGTCTTGTGTGGCCACACCTGTTGGACAGGTATTGCTATTACACTCCAAAGCCTGAATACAACCTAAGGCAAACATCATTCCCCTTGCGGAGTTACACAAATCTGCACCCAATGCAATATTCTTGACCAGATCAAAGCCGGAAGCTACTTTTCCTGAGGCAATGATTTTAATGTGTTTTTTCAAATCAAAGCCAGTCAGCACATCATAAACGAAAGCAATCCCCTCTCTTAGTGGCATCCCTACCGCATTAGAAAACTCCTGTGGTGCAGCTCCGGTACCACCTTCTCCCCCATCTACAGTGATAAAATCAACATAGATTCCGGTTTCTGACATGGCCTTACAAATCGCAAAGAACTCTGATCTCCTGCCGATACATAGTTTGAAACCAATGGGTTTTCCGCCAGACAAATCTCTTAATTTCTGTACAAAATCCACCAGTTCCAGTGGTGTTTTGAAGGCGGAATGTGCAGGGGGCGAAATCACATCAAAGCCTTCTTTTACTAAACGTATCCTGGCAATTTCAGGCGTTACTTTCTTTGCTGGTAAAATACCACCATGACCAGGCTTGGCGCCCTGAGAAAGCTTGATTTCAATCATTTTCACCTGTTCTGAATGCGCTTTCTCACTGAAGGCTTCGAAATTAAAACTCCCATCATGGTGACGGCAACCGAAATAACCAGTACCGATTTGCCAGATCAAATCTCCTCCCGGGCCGGCATGGTAATCACTAATCCCACCTTCTCCGGTATTGTGGGCAAAGTTCCCAAGTTTCGCTCCTCCATTGAGTGCCAGAATCGCATTCTGACTCAATGAACCAAAACTCATTGCAGAAATGTTGTAGATACTTGCTGAATAAGGCTGTTTACACTCCGGTCCGCCAACCAGCACCCTTGGATCTTCATTTAATTCGGTATGGCTGATGGCGGCAATGCTGTGGCTTAACCATTCATATCCGGTTTCGTAAACATCTAATTGGGTTCCAAAAGGGATCGTGTCATTTTCACGTTTTGCGCGCTGGTAAATGAGTGAGCGGTTTAACCTGCTGAAAGGTTTTCCATTGGTATCACTTTCCACAAAATACTGATATACTTTTGGGCGAAGGTCCTCCGCCAGATACCTTAATCTCCCCAGTACGGGATAATTCCTGACAATACTATGCCTGGGCTGATACAAATCATAGATTCCGAGCAGAACAATCGGGCCTACAAAAATAAATGCCCAATAAAAGGGTGGCCAGGCGAAGCTGATCATCAGCGTCGCAGTCACCAAAAATGCAGCAATTGCGATAAAAGCTTTTCTCATACAGGATAATTTAATGAAAACATACCAATACAACAATAATAATCCCAATTCGGCATAAAAGATTTTGTAAATTTACATATGCTTATAAAAATCTATCCTGAAAACCCAAATCCGAAGGCAATTGAAGAAGTTGTTGAAGTCTTGAAAAAAGGAGGCATCATCATCTACCCTACGGATACCATTTATGGAATGGGTTGTGACATTACCAATCAAAAAGCAATAGAGAAAATTTGTCGCCTGCGGGGCATTAAACCTGACAAGGCTAACTTCTCTTTTATCTGTTCAGATTTGAGGCACATCTCTGATTATATCAAACCGATCGATACAACGACTTTCCGGATTTTGAAAAAAGCCTTACCCGGCCCTTTTACTTTCATTTTTAATGCGAATAACAACGTTCCAAAATTGTTGAGCTCTAAAAAGAAAACTGTCGGCATCAGGGTACCGGACAACGACATTGCCCGGGAAATCGTGAAGCTATTGGGAAACCCAATCTTGTCGACCTCCATAAAAGACGATGATGAAGTGATCGAATATTCTACAGATCCAGAATTGATTCATGAAAAATATGAGGACAGCGTAGATCTGGTGATCGATGGTGGATATGGTGACAATGAGCCTTCTACAGTTGTAGATTGTACTTCCGGAACATTTGAAATCATTCGTGAAGGAAAAGGCAATCTGGAAAGTTTGCTTTAAGTTGTTGTCTAACTCCCCCTTGAATGCTATCTTTAGCACATGGCGAAACTCTTAAACTTACAAGCATTCAGGGATTTTTTCCGTTCCGGACAAATTGGAGGCATCATACTTTTGATTTGTGTGGCGATCTCCTTATTTATAGCAAACTCTTCTTTTAGCACTGGATTCGCAAATTTGCTGAGCACAGAGCTGGGCTTCAACTTTGGCAGCACCAGCATCTCTTATACCGTTTCTGCATGGATTAACGATGCTTTAATGGCCGTGTTTTTCTTACTGGTAGGCCTGGAAATCAAAAGAGAACTTCTGGAAGGAGAACTGTCTTCCATGAAGAAAGCCTCTTTGCCGGTTATCGCGGCAATGGGCGGAATGTTGGTTCCTGCAGGGATTTACTTTGCTTTTAACCGGGGCACAGCTGCCGCAGGTGGCTGGGGTATTCCAATGGCTACCGATATTGCTTTTGCACTGGCCATCATTTCGATGTTGGGTAAAAGTGTTCCTACTTCTTTAAAAGTGTTTTTGGCAGCATTGGCGATTGTAGATGATCTGGGCGCCATACTCGTGATTGCCGTATTTTATACCAGTGAGGTACATTTTGATTACCTGTTAATGGCTGGAGGCGTTCTGGCAGTGCTGTGGTTATTCAATTACCTGAATTTAAAAGCATTATATTTTTACCTGATTCCGGGAATTTTTCTTTGGTATTTCATCCACCATTCGGGAATTCATGCAACTATCGCAGGTGTATTATTGGCTTTTACTATTCCTTGTAATGAGACCAATGTAGAATCTCCTCTGGAAAAACTGGAACACCTCTTAAATGGCCCTGTGAATTACTTAATCATGCCTATTTTTGCTTTGGCAAACACCAACATTACCTTTCAGAAGGAAATGCTTGGTGGCCTGGTTTCTCCATTGGGAATGGGCATTATCCTGGGGCTGTTTGCCGGAAAAACAATAGGGGTTACGCTATTTTCATGGCTGGCAGTAAAACTCAAACTAGGAACTTTACCTTCCAGATCCGGATGGAAGCACATCATCGGATTGGGCATGCTTGCCGGAATTGGTTTTACCATGTCTATTTTTATTTCCCTATTGTCTTTCAGCGACGAGATGCAGGTTACGGAGGCTAAATTTGCCATCCTTTGCGCCTCTATTATTGCTGGATTAGCAGGTTTTATTTACCTGAAATCAATCCATAATAAAAAGAAAGCCATTACGGCTTAAATGTTTTCATAAATTCTTTCACGCTACCGGAAACATCATCGGCTTTGAGGTTCTTTACAAAAGCACTACCGATGATGGCTCCGTTGGCAAACTGACAAGCTTTGTCAAAGGTTGCTTTGCTGCTGATGCCAAAACCAATCATTGTTGGGTTCTTTAAATTCAAACCTGCTATTCTTGAGAAATAAGCCTCGGTACCTTCTGAAACCTGTAGATTTTGTCCGGTGGTAGCTGAAGAAGAAAGCAGGTAAATGAATCCATTACTTAAAGTATCAATCTTTTGAATTCGCTCGGGAGCCGTTTGAGGCGTCACCAGGAAGATATTGGTTAAACCATGTTGTTTAAAATCATCGGCATAAAACTCTTCATACTCTGCCATTGGAAGATCGGGAACGATACAACCATCTACCCCTACTTCCGCACATGATTTGCAAAAATTAGCCACACCATATTGTAATAAAGGATTCACATAGCCCATTAACAATACCGGGATACTCACTGTTTTACGCAGGTCTTTCAACTGCTCAAACAATAATTTAAGTGTCATTCCAGCATCCAATGCGGCTTTACTGCTGGCTTGAATCACCGGACCATCGGCAACAGGATCAGAATAAGGAAAGCCGATTTCCAATACATCTGCACCAGATCTTTCCAACTCTTCTGCAATGGCTACTGTATCTCCCAAATTCGGATAACCCGCAGTATAATAGATGGATAATATATTTTTTTTCTCTTGAAATAACTTATTAATTCTATTCATTGCTCTTTTTATAAACCAAAATACTTCATATAGGTATCCATGTCTTTATCTCCCCTGCCGGACAAACAAACTACTACATTTTCCTTACCTGTAAACTCCATTTTCTCTAAATATGCCAGGGCATGTGCACTTTCAATTGCAGGGATAATTCCTTCCAATTGCGTCAGTAACAGGCCAGCCTGTAAAGCTTCATCATCCGTTACAGAAACATACTGCCCCCTTTTTGTTTTAAACAAATGTGCATGCTGAGGGCCAACACCCGGATAATCCAAACCTGCTGATACGGAATAAGGCTCAATCACCTGTCCGTCTTCAGTTTGCATCAGAATACTTCTACTGCCATGCAATACACCTTCTTTACCTAGTGCGGTAGTTGCAGCAGAATGTCCGCTATCTACGCCCATACCAGCCGCTTCAATTGCAATCAGTTTTACATTCTCATCATTGATAAAATGATAGAACATGCCCATAGCATTACTTCCACCACCTACGCAAGCCAATACATAATCTGGTTGATCATTCCCTGTCTGCGCCAATAATTGTTTTTTTGTTTCTTCAGAAATGATGGATTGGAAAGTAGCCACCATATCCGGATAAGGATGTGGCCCTACTACAGAACCAATGATATAATGGGTATCTACCGGATTGTTGATCCAGTCGCGCATCGCCTCATTGGTTGCATCTTTCAATGTTTTACTACCGGAAGTTGCCGGAACCACAGTAGCCCCCAGCATTTTCATTCTGGCCACATTTGGAGCCTGACGCTGGATGTCAATTTCGCCCATATAAACCACACATTCCAAACCACGTAAAGCACATACCGTAGCGGTAGCTACACCGTGTTGTCCGGCACCGGTTTCTGCGATGATACGTTTTTTACCTAAACGTTCTGCCATTAAAATCTGACCAATGGTATTGTTGATTTTATGTGCTCCTGTATGGTTCAAATCTTCTCTTTTCAAAAAGATATTGGTTCCATACTTTGCAGATAAGCGCTTAGCCAGATACAATGGGGAAGGTCTGCCCACATAATCCTTTAACAATTGATGAAACTCCTTTTGAAAGCCTTCATCAGCGATAATTTCCAGGTATTTGGTCCTTAACTCTTCTACGTTAGGAAACAACATTTCAGGGATATATGCGCCTCCAAAATCTCCAAAGTATCCCTTTTCGTTTACAAAATAGTTCATAATCTTGTTCTTATTTCTTTTATTGATCTTGATCAGATTGTTTTCAGGTTTGTTTATTCTCCATAAAACAAGACTCTAAATCAAGATCTTTCTGTTTTATTCTAATGTTATTATTCTCGCTTCGTTTCCAGGATTTCATTAATTTAAATCTAGATCCTTTAATCAAAGTTTAGGATAGTTTACTGATAAATGCTTTCAATTTACTCAGGTCTTTTAAACCAGGTTCTATTTCAAATTTACTATTGACATCAATGGCAAATAGCCTTTGGTCTTTCATTCCATTTAACAATTCTGCGCTTTCTACACCAATACCACCACTTAAAAAATAGGGAACATTTAAAGTATATTTATCCAGAATTTGCCAGTTGAACTGCCTGCCAGAACCACCATGATCCGGGCTTTGTGTGTCGAATAAAAAATAATCAACCAGGCCAACATAAGCGTTCAATTGATCAAAGTCAAAGTCATCACTTAGCCCAAATGCTTTAATCAATTGGACGTTTCCGGCATTCTCCCTGTTTAAGCTTAATTTCAGTTCCTCACAATACTCAGGAGATTCAGCGCCATGTAGTTGCAAAGCATTTAAATGATACTTATTCAAGAGCTCCAGTACCATATCCTGCGTTTCATTTACAAAGACACCTGTTTTCTTTATGTTTTCAGGTAGGTTGGCCAAAACTTCCGGCGAAACTGCTCCTGCATAACGTTTAGATCCTTTAAAAAAGATAAAGCCCAGGTAGTGGGGTTGTAAAGCGGCCACTTCGCTGATGTTTTCGGGATGCAGCATCCCACATATTTTCAATAGCGGATAACTCATTACCCAATCAGACTTTTAAAGCGTTTCAATGCGTTTTTGCTAAACAAAGATTCTTCTGCTTCATAGAAGCAATCGGCAAAAGATTTGGTGTCATCTATAGTTTGCAAGGCCAATGCCGCATTACAAAGCACTACATTATGCTGTGCATCTGTTCCCTCTCCATTTAAAACCTTCATAAAGATTTCTGCAGAAGAGGCAACCGTATCGCCGCCTTTGATGAGCGACTCATCCATCTCTTCAAAACCGATATCTGAAACCTTAACCAATGCTTCTCCTTTTTTACTGAATACTTTATAGTCGCAGGTCAGGGAAACCTCATCAAAGCCATTTACAGCATGAAGAATCGTATAGTTTTTATCGGTATCCTGATATAAATAGGCATATAAACGGGCAAGTTCCAGACTAAATACGCCTACCAATTGATTTTTCGGCTGTGCCGGATTACACATTGGACCCAACATATTGAAGAATGTTTTCACTCCTAATTCTTTACGAATAGGTGCTACAGTTTTCATCGCTGGGTTAAACAATGGCGCATGGATAAAGCAGATTCCTGAAGTATCAAGGTTTCTCTTTAAGGTATCGGCATCGCTTGTAAACTGATAACCCAGGTATTCAATAACATTGGAAGAACCGCAGCCGGAAGAAACACCATAATTACCATGTTTTGCTACCTTATTTCCGGTTCCTGCCACCACAAAAGAAGCCAGTGTAGAGATGTTGAAGGTATCTTTCCCATCACCACCAGTACCACAAAGGTCCACCAGTTCAAAATCTGAAAAGTCGAGCTTTACACATAAGTCCAGCATCGCATCTCTAAATCCCTGTAGTTCTTCAACAGTAATGTTACGCATCCCGTAAGCAGTGATAAAGGCTGCAATTTGCGAAGTATTGAACTCACCTAAAGCAATAGCAGTCAGTATTCTTTGTGCCTCAGCTCTGCTGAAGGTCTTATTTTCAAATAAGTGATTAAGTATTTTCTTCATGGGTATAAAACAAAAAAGGTTGCTTAAAAAGCAACCCTCAAAATATTTTTATGTAAATAAAACGTTCAAATAGGGGGTTACACTACGCTATTGCGTTGTGCCACCACCAAAGATTAAGTCCGTTTGTTTGTATCATCTGAAGCAAAGATGGAATAGTTTTTATTATTTGCAAAATTTTTCTTAAAATATTAAACAATTAAGACCCTAATCCAGCAGAATTAGCAAAAATTGATAATTTTCATTTAGTTAGCCAAATGAAATTTTAGACATGGGATTAATATTGCGCCACGAAATCCAGGATCTTTTGGTACAGCTGGTTGTTTCCAAAGATCATCTGGCTAATCATGCCTACATGTTTTTTTCCCTTAATCACCGTTAGTGTACTGGGCACCTGCTGCCTTGTCAGCTCTTTCTGGATACGTTCTGATTGTAATTGTATAGCCGGGTAGGTTTTTTCACCATAAAAAATCAAATGAGGATTCCTGATGTGTTCCACATAGTTTAATGGTGATCCCTTGGTCCATGTTTCAGGATCCGTTGTAAATGTGCGAATAAAGTTATGGTAATTGTCGTCCTTCTCGGCTTTGCTCAAATACTCGTTCATATCCAGGCCGAAAGCGTCATTTAAAATGACCCCGCTGATTTTCCCTTTAAAGCCCGCTTTTTCCAGGTATTGAGGATCTGCATTGATCAGCTCTGAAAGGTGGCCTCCTGCCGAATGCCCCATCAGGAATATCCGTTCCGGATTCCCCCCATAAGCAGCGATGTGCTGGGATACCCAGTTAACCGCCGTTGCACAATCCCCAGCCATTTGCGCATATTGCTGATTTGGAGCTAAACCGTAATTGATCATCACTGCTACCAGTCCCTTACGGGCCAGATTTCTACCCAGCCACCAATAAGTTTCTTTTTTACCTCCAGACCAGGAACCTCCATGAATAAAAATGATCACTCCCTTTTTAGCGAGGGTATCTTCCGGATAATAAATATTTAACTGGTTGCTGACCTTGCCTTGCTCCTTACCGTAATCGATATTTTTAGCCAGCCTGATCTGGGCAGCAGTAGTAAATATTTGTCCAACAAAAGCAAGTATCATAAATAACAACCTGGTTTTCATTATCCCTCTTTTTTATTTAATCAGCGCGTTCTTCTCTTTGGTAAAATGATTGAACACCAATTTATCCGCCAGTGCAGGCAACAGTTTATTGATCCATACCGTTAATTTCCCTTGTCCTGTCATGATCAATGTACGTTTTCTGGCTGCAATACCATTTACAATCCGATGCGCAACCTCATCTGAAGTCATCATTTTACCTTCTTCCATACTGGTTTCCCCATGTGCAAGACCATCTTTTGCCAATGCCGTAACACGGATATTTGAGGCCGTAAAACCAGGACAAGCCACCATTACATGTACTCCTGTCTTTAACAGCTCTGTTCTTAATGCTTCCATAAATCCGTTCATGGCAAATTTAGAGGCCGAATATCCGGTACGTCCGGGCAACCCGCGGTAACCTGCAATAGAAGATACGCCAATTACACTGCCTTTGGTTTTCAAAATTTCAGGTAAAGCATATTTTGTGCAATATACGGTACCCCAAAAGTTCACATCCATCAGGTTTTTCAGGACAGAAAGATCAAGATCATTGAACAAAGCACGCATCGATAGTCCGGCATTATTAACCAGCACGTCGATTTTACCAAAACTTAGCATGGCTTGCTTAGTCAGCTCCTCACAGTCCTTTTCCTTGCTCACATCAGCTTGAACTGCCACTGCACGAATGCCATATTTTTGTTCTAATGCTGCAGTTATTTCACAAAGGGTCACATATTGTCGGGCAGCAAGCACCAGATTTGCACCACGTTTTGCGAATTCTTCGGCACAGGATTTCCCTATACCTGATGATGCACCGGTAATGATGACTACTTTATTCTTAAAATCCATGCTGATTATTTGATTAATGAGTTTTCATAAGGGACTCTGGTAACGATAGAGCGTCCCAAAGTTATTTCGTCTGCATATTCCAGTTCACCACCAAAAGCAATTCCACGTGCAATTGCTGTGATCGGTATTTGAAAATCTTTCAGACGTTTATAAAGATAGAAAAGCGTGGTATCCCCTTCCATCGTAGCGCTCAATGCCAGGATCACTTCCTTAACCGGACTTGTGGCCACACGTTGCACTAAAGAATCAATAAAAAGATCTGCCGGACCAATGCCATCCATCGGAGAGATTAAGCCTCCCAATACATGATAGACGCCGAAATATTGACCCGTATTTTCTACGGCCATCACATCTCTGGTGTCCTCAACCACGCAAATAATTTCCTTATCACGCTTATTAGCCGTACAGATTTCACAATGTAAATGGTCTGAAATATTATGACAAACCGCACAATGTTTGATCTCTTGTCTAAGTTTAATAATGGCGTTTCCGAAATTCGAAACCTCTTCCTGTTCCTTGTTTAACAGGTGTAAAACCAAGCGTAATGCGGTCTTTTGTCCGACTCCCGGTAACTTTGAAAATTCGTTGACAGCGTCTTCAAGAAGCTTAGAGGAAAAGTTCATTTTACAAATTTAGATTTATCTTCCGTTATTTGATTTTTAAAATTTGATTTTCTTACATTTAGCTGCTAAAAACATACTATGAGCCCAGCTATACTTTTGTCTTTTTTAATTGGTTACTTCCTCCTATTGATCATCATTGCTTTTGCTACTTCCAAGAAATCTTCAGACAATGCCACCTTTTTTATAGCGAACAGGAACTCAAAATGGTATTTGGTTGCCTTTGGAATGATTGGGACTGCCTTATCTGGTGTTACATTTATTTCCGTTCCAGGAGAAGTTGGTTCCCCTTCTGGTAATCAGTTCCAATATTTTCAGTTTGTACTGGGAAATGCAGTTGGTTTTATCATTATCGCGACTGTATTGCTCCCGCTATATTATCGGATGAAGCTCACCTCCATCTATAGTTATATTGAACAGAGACTAGGCTTTTACAGTTATAAAACCGCAGCATCTATCTTCTTAATCAGCAGAACTATCGGATCTGCCTTTCGCTTGTATCTCGTTGTCATTGTGTTGCAGCGCTTTATTTTCGACAGCTATGGTGTTCCATTCTGGGTAACGGTATTGATTTCTCTGGCTTTAATCTGGTCCTATACTTTTAAAGGCGGACTAAAAACCATCATCATTACGGATACTTTACAAACGTTCTTCCTGGTATTATCGGTTTTTCTAACCCTCTATTTCATTTGCAGCAGTTTGAATATGAACATCCCTCAGGCTTTTGAGGCGATTAAGACCAGTGGTTATTCCAAAATTTTCTTTTACGAAGACTTTATGACGAATGGTTTCCATTTCAGCAAACAGTTTATCGGTGGTGTATTTGTGACCATTGCTATGACCGGTTTGGATCAGGATTTGATGCAAAAAAACCTGAGTATGAAAACCATTGGCGAAGCACAAAAAAACATGTTTACTTTCACAGGAATATTTGTCATCCTGAACATCTTTTTCCTAAGTGTGGGCGCTTTACTATACATCTATGCCACAAAAAATGGCATCGCAATTCCTTTAGATCACATCACAGGGAAACCAAGAACAGATTTTCTTTTCCCGGAAATCGCCCTTAATCATTTGAGCATTGTACCTGCAATCGTTTTTATGCTGGGCTTAACTGCCGCAACTTTTGCTACTACAGACTCCGCATTAACTGCATTAACCACCTCATTCTGTGTAGATTTTCTACATATGGATAAGGGCGACAATGCGAATGCAGCTGGCGCAGTAAAGAAAAGACATCTGGTACACATTGCGTTCTCCTTATTAATGTTTATTGTGATCATCGTTTTCAATACTTTAAATGATGAATCCGTCGTTAAAGGTATCTTTAAGGTGGCCTCCTATACTTATGGCCCATTACTTGGTTTATACAGTTTTGGTCTTTTCATGAAGCAAAGAGGACTTCATGATAAATTAGTACCTTTAGTATGTATCCTGTCGCCAGCCATCTGTTACCTACTCAATGCCAATTCTGCCAGCTTATTGGGCGGATATACCTTTAGTGTAGAACTGATCCTGGTGAACGGATTGATCACCTTTATTGGACTGTTACTGATCAGTAAAAAAACAGCATCAAAAACAAGATTTTAAGACTTAAATACCTATAGAATGACAAGTGAAGAGAAAATTAGAAGCGCATTTGAAAACAAAAACTGGCAGGAAATAAAAGTTACGGATTCCTGGCAGATCTTCAAAATCATGGCCGAATTTGTAGACGGCTTTGAGAAATTAGCGAAAATTGGTCCTTGTGTATCCATCTTTGGATCAGCAAGAACTGCGGAAACGAATAAATACTATGAGATTGCGGTTGAATGTGGGCGATTGCTTACAGAACGTGGATATGGGGTAATCACTGGTGGTGGTCCCGGAATTATGGAAGCGGGAAATAAAGGTGCGCACATGAATGGTGGAAAGTCTGTAGGATTGAACATTGACCTTCCATTTGAGCAGTTTCACAATAAGTACATTGACCACAATAAATTACTGGAATTTGATTACTTCTTCATCAGGAAAGTCATGTTCATGAAGTACTCTCAAGGATTTGTTGTTTTACCAGGTGGAATGGGAACAATGGATGAGCTTTTTGAGGCGATCACCTTGATTCAGACTGGCAAAATTGCCAGATTCCCAATTGTTTTGGTAGGAAAAGAATACTGGGGTGGTTTGGTAGACTGGATTACCTCCACGATGCTGAACAAAGAACATAACATTCATGCGGAGGATTTGAATCTGTTTAGGTTGGTAGATACCGCAGAAGAAGCTGCAGAGCATATTTTCAGATTCTACGACAAGTATGTCTTGAAACCAAACTTCTAATTGATATACTTCGTATTTCGATCAGAACTTAAATAAAAAAAGATAGTTGCTCCCCTCCTCACATCTTTAGCCGAAGAGCAAAAGATTTAAATGTCGGGCTCACAACTATCTTTTTGTTATTTACAACCGAAACTTATTTCCGGCTGAATAATTCATTTAATATATCAGATATGACTCACTCCACCCGAAACCACCAATTTCATAGCCTCAGCTGCAGTCATATTTAAAGGCTTGATTTTCTCATTTTTCACCACATAAACTTGTCCCGCGAAAGAATAGGAAAATGGAAAATACACAATAGATTCTCCTGGTAGACCAATGTTGCTCAAATCACTTTGTGTTAAGAATCCGATTCGTTTTAAATCGCCTTCTACTTCTACCAGTACCGGATTATTGAATTTCTTTTCATCTCCAACAAAGGCTTCTGTCAGGTCTTTGATAGAAGAATAGATAAATTTAAGAATAGGCAGTCTGTCCAGTATTCTGGCAAACCAGTTATACATGGGTTCAGTTACAAAATTGGTCACGAAAATACCAGCAACTAATGTAATGGCTACCACCAATGCCAAACCCAGACCAGGGATATTCCTACTCGCTCCGGTTTGAGGATCCACACCCAAAATATTGTTTACGTTTAACCAGCTGTCGACCGTGGTTACCGCTACAATCACAATAAAAATACTTAGCGCTATAGGCAATACAATTAAGAGTCCTTTGATAATATATCTTAATAAGGCTCTACCGATTCTGTTCATGCTGCAAAACTACTCATAAAAATAAATCCGTTTCACCCTTTGTGAAATATTCGTTAAAATCTCATAAGGAATGGTTCCAATCTGTTCAGCAAGCATTGCTATCGTCAGCTTTCCATTAAACAGGATCACTTCGTCGCCAGTTTTCACCTCCAGTCCGGTCACATCGAGCATGCACATATCCATACAAATAACCCCAACAGTTGGCACCAGCTGACCATTCAGCAACATTTTCCCTACCCCATTACCAAACCTTCTGGTATAACCATCAGCGTAACCAATTTTAACTGTTGCAATGGTCCCTCCATTCGGTAAAAGTCCTTTTCTGCTATAACCAACAGTCTCATTTGCTTTAATTTCTTTTACCTGCGTAACGGTAGTTTTTAATACTGCCACAGTTTGCAATCCTTTATTCTGGTTCAAACCACCATCATGACCATATAAACCAATGCCCAGACGCACCATGTCCAGTTGCGCTTCCGGATGACGGGAGATACCTGAGGTATTTGAAATGTGCCAGATAAACTTATAATTGAGCCCATCTTCAATGTTTTTCGCAAATGACTTAAACCTTTGAATTTGATACTGAGTAAATTCATCATGCTGAATTTCATCACTTCCTACCAAATGAGAAAATGCCGAAACTACTTTTACCTTTTTACTATTTTGAATGGTTTCAAGTAAATCAGTAAGGTCAGTTTCTTCGAAACCGAGTCGGTGCATTCCAGTATCAATTTTAAGGTGAATCGGATAATCAACAGCGCCCTCCGGAAGAAATTTAATAAAGCCATTCAGAATATCGAGGTTATAAATTTCCGGCTCTAACTTATATTTAACAATCGCATCAAAGGCAGAAGGCTCCGGACTCATCACCATAATCGGCAAAGTAATCCCTCCTTTTCTCAAAGCTACCCCTTCATCTGTATAAGCCACTGCCAGGTAATCCACTTTATGGTATTGCAATACGTTGGCAATTTCAAAGCTTCCGCTTCCATAGGAAAACGCTTTCACCATGGCCATAATTTTAACACCTGGTTTCAGTTTATTGCGGTAAAACTGCAGGTTCTCCGCCAGGGCATTCAGGTCGATTTCCAGGACCGTATCATGCACTTTTTGGGTAATCATTTTACTGATTCGCTCAAATTCAAATTTCCTTGCTCCCTTTACCAATATGGTTTCATCATAGAAATGAATAGCCGGGAAATGGTCTATAAAATCTTGTGTACTTTCATAGAATGAGGTTTCCAGGTCAAACAAGGAAGCCATAGAAGAGATATTTGGGCCAATACCAATCAATCTATGCAGGTTCTTCTGCTTTAACAGATCTGCAATTTCCGCATAAAGCAGGGATTCCTTTTTACCGGTTTCCTGTAGATCAGACAGAATTAATGTTTTCTTAGGGTGTTGATTCTGAAGGTTCAGAAAGTCCAGGGCAATGGCGAGAGAAGGAATATCTGCGACATAAGAATCATCTATTACAGAACATTGGTTGATGCCGTTCTTCATCTCCAGCCTCATCCCTACCTTATTTAACTTTTCAAGACGGGCATCTGCCACTTCTGCTGAATAACCTAAAGAAAGTAAAGTTGCCCAGCAGATGATTCCATTTTCTACAGAAGCTCTGTCGCTGAAAGGGATCAGGCATTCTATTTCCGTTCCTTTATATATTGCCCTGATATAAGTCTTATCTTCTATGGGTTCTATAAAAGAGACCTGAAGATCCGCTTTCTGCGTTAAACTCCAGGAGAACTTACTTTGTCCGGGTAAATCCTTAGTTGGGATTCCATTCGTGTACTCCGGAGAATAAATGAAGAGTTCAGTATCTTTAAAGAGCTTTAATTTTTCCAATAATTTTGCTTTCACTGAAGGAAAACCTTCGGCATGAGCTTCACCTATATTCGTTAAAATTCCAATTGTTGGTTGAATGATGGACTGAAGTGCTTCCATTTCATTTTCTTTGGAGATTCCGGCTTCAAAAATCCCCATGGTATGTTCGCGCTGGATATTCCAGACCGACAAGGGTACTCCTATCTGAGAATTGAAACTTTTAGGACTGCGGATGATATTAAAGTCTGCAGCCAAAAGTTGGTAAAGCCATTCTTTGACTACCGTTTTTCCATTGCTACCCGTAATAGCCAATACTTTTAAATCGAATTGATTCCGGTGAACAATGGCCAGGGTCTGTAAAGCCTGACTCACATTTTCAACCAATAGCATATTTGCATCAGGAAAAGCATTTAAATATTGTTCCTCACTGATCACAAAACTTCGGATACCATTATCGTAAGCATCCTTTAAAAACTCATGACCATCACGTTTCGCCTTTAAGGCAAAGAATAAAGAACTTTCGGGATCAATCACTGTTCTGCTGTCAATCACTAATCTGGTAATGATCAATTCTGGTTGAGGAACAAAAGCTTTTGCATGAAGAAGTGTTGCAAAATGGCCGATGGAATAGGTAGTACTGCTCATGGTTTCAAAATTAAAAGATTTGTAGCGATAACCCTCCTTAACCTGTGTTTTTTTGATCAATTAGATGAGCTGTTGTTCTGGTACTAATAGTAACTGTTTGTATGAAAAACGTCAATATTCTAATATGTACAAAGATTTTAAATTCCGTCGGCAACGATTGTGTAATATTGTAACATTGGAAAATTCAGATAAAAAAACCGTAAAGTACGATCAGAAAACAGCTTTATTCAAAGCTGAACATTATTGTGCCTACCAGGAACGTGCACAACAAGAGGTCAGGGATAAGCTATATGAATGGGGATTAAGACCAGATGAAGTGGAAGAGAACATTTCTGAACTGATCAACACCAACTATTTAAACGAAGAGAGATTTGCTCAGGCTTATGTTTCCGGTAAGTTTAACATCAAAAAATGGGGTAAAATTAAAATCAAGCAGGCCCTTAAATTAAAAAAGGTCCCTGAGAAAATGATTTTAAAAGCGCTGAACACGATTGATTATGATGATTACCTGAAGGCAATATTGATTTCTGCGGAGAAAAAGTCGAATTTAATCAAAGAAACAGATCCTTATAAAAGGCGAAATAAGCTCATCACCTATCTCATGACAAAGGGTTTTGAAAATAATTTAGTGATTGAAGTATTGAAAGACAACAACTTACACTAACCACTAAAATTATTTATAAAAAAAACTTGACGGATAAATAAAAGTCCCTATATTTGCATTCCCAAACGAAACAAAGGGTATTACGAAATACACTTTAAGAACTTGGAAACATCGGATGATGTTTAAATAAAATCCATGCGAAAGTAGCTCAGTTGGTAGAGCACGACCTTGCCAAGGTCGGGGTCGCGAGTTCGAATCTCGTCTTTCGCTCTAAATAACTTCAGAATTTTGAAGCTATTTACCACAGGTTTAACACCTGCTCAGATGGTGGAACTGGTAGACACGCAGGACTTAAAATCCTGTGACCTTAAAAGTCGTGCGGGTTCGATTCCCGCTCTGAGTACAAAGCCTCTTTACGAAAGTAGAGAGGCTTTTTTTTTACAAAATGTGAAACATTTCAAAAAAGACTGCGTCCTTTAGGTTATGAAAATCTTAGGCCCGCTATTTATCTTGTTTTCCTGTTGCTCCACCATATTATTTGCACAGAAAAAAACTCCTGCTTTTATCACAACTGACATCGACAATTTCTGGCTGGCTTATGATAAAATCAGTAGTAGCAAGGACAGTGCTGCTCAATACAATTATCTGAATCAATTCTATCTGAAAAAAGGAACTCCTGGCTTAAAAGCCATTATGGAAGCCCGGGACTATACCGCTAAATCTTATATTGATGCCATCAACAGGTATCCCCTATTTTGGAATTCTGTTAGAAAAAACACTTTAAAGGCAAAAGAATATGCGAAAGTAATTGCTAAAGATGTCGCCAAAATGAGAAAATTATATCCTGAACTCAAACCGGCAGATGTTTATTTTACGATTGGTGCATTGAGAACCAATGGAACTATATTAAATGGAAAAGTACTGATTGGCGCTGAACTGGCGATGGCAGATCAACATACGGAGACAAAAGAATTTCCTTCGGAATACCGCCACCTGAAATCTTTCTTCGACAGCAATCCCATCCAGGACATTGGTTTTTTAAATGTTCATGAATATGTACACACCCAACAGAAAACTACGATTGCAGACAACCTGCTTGCACAATGCACCATGGAAGGTGTGGCAGAGTTCCTGGCGGTAAAAGCAACAGGAAAACCCTCTCCATCCCCAGCGATAGCTTACGGGAAAGCCAATGAAGGAAAAATAAAGGCAGTCTTCTCTTTACAGATGTTCAACCCTTCTACTGGTTTCTGGTTATATAACAATACAAAAAATCAATTTGGAATACGTGACTTAGGATACTATGTGGGCTATGCGATTTGTGAGCAATACTATGAAAAAGCAAGTAATAAAAAACTGGCGATAAAGGAAATGATAGAATTGGATTACAACGATAGCACTGCATTGGCAAAATTTGTGGATCAATCCGGATACTTTCCAGAATCTGTACAAAACCTCCGTGAGGAATACAACCGCAATATTCCCAGGGTGATTGGCATCAAGCAGTTGAAAAACCATACTGAGGGAGTTAATCCTTCCATCACGCAGCTGACTATTGAATTTTCCATGCCAATGTATAAAGAAAGTCGGGGGTTTGATTTTGGGCCTTCAGCAGGAAGAGATAAGGTATTACGTGTTCAAAATGTTCTTGGATTCTCTGAAGATGGCAGGTCTATCACTATTGAAGTCGCGCTTTTACCTGGAAAAGATTATGAATTGCTCTTAACTGAACGATTTATGAATACCAATTTCAGTCCGATAAGTGCATACCTCATTGCATTTAGAACTGCTGCTAAATAAAGGAAAGATCAAAAACTGATACCCGATCAGCTTTCATTTAAAATTTTAATCCTTGAATTCCAGCTTCTTCGATTTTTTATAAAAAAGACATGCTGGAAAAATGAAAACTATCCCTATCTTCGTGGCACGTTAACAGCGAAAGTAGCTCAGTTGGTAGAGCACGACCTTGCCAAGGTCGGGGTCGCGAGTTCGAATCTCGTCTTTCGCTCAAAAGCCTTCCATTCGGAAGGCTTTTCTGTTTTTAGCCTGAAATCATTCAAAAAATCAAGAGTTGCAAATCTGAAAGCAACTTAAGAGTCTTTCCCACTTCCTATCATGATTGAAAATTAAAACTCTTCAGGTTTCATCAATTTTTGCATACCCAGTTCCAAAATTTCAACCTTAAAATGTGAAGTTCTACTAATATTTGATAATCGGTATCTATTTTTTGAAAGAAAACAAGCACAGTCAGGCTAACAAAAACTCAGTTAGAAGGTATAAAACCGCTATTTTCAAATAAAAACAGCTGCTGTAAAAAATTATTTGTTTTTTTTCTACTTGAAATCCAGCGCATTCGCTAAAATCTTCAGACAGGAGTATAAAAAAGTCAAAACAATACCTATCTTCGTATCGTCATCAACGCGAAAGTAGCTCAGTTGGTAGAGCACGACCTTGCCAAGGTCGGGGTCGCGAGTTCGAATCTCGTCTTTCGCTCCAATATCTTCCAGATAGAAGATATCTAATTAAAAGGTTTAACACCTGCTCAGATGGTGGAACTGGTAGACACGCAGGACTTAAAATCCTGTGACCTTAAAAGTCGTGCGGGTTCGATTCCCGCTCTGAGTACATTGCCTCTTTACAGCTCGTAAAGAGGCTTTTTTTTGCCTAAATTTCTAAAGCTCTCCCATCCTCTATCAGAATAATTCTTAGCTTTATCTCCTATGAAAGCTCATTTATTTAGTATTGCGCTACTCCTTATCAGCGCCACTACATTTGCACAAAAACACAATCAGGCCACTGAAGCGGTAATTACTTACGGATCCCGTAGCAACGGTAAAGAAGTTGGCGGAGAGAAAAAACTCTTTATAAAAGGAAGCCAGGCCAGAATCGCTGGTCAGGATCGTCAGGCAAAGCAAGAACAATTCCTTCAATTTGAGGAGGCTGTTACCTATCAGGTGCTGAATAGCAATGGAAGCACCTATACTTTTAAAAAACCTTTCTCTGAATATGCAAAGGCAGAATTGATTGCTGGTATAGATACCATACTGGGAATCCCATGTAAAAAAGCAAAAGTATTTATCCGATCTAATACCATTGAAATCTGGTACAGCAACGACCTGAAGATTAAGGGAACGCCCGACCTCAGTATCGCTCCGGGAATAGGTTTGGTTTTAAAAACCATCCGCAATGGAAATTCGGAGACCTATGCAAAAAACATCGATTACCGTAAAGTAAAAGCTGAAGAATTAGCCTGGCCGAAACAATGGGGTACCCTACTTGATGAAGCGGCTTATCAGCGCCAGATCATCGAAAGCCGCTATCAAACGGTCAACATCTTCCATAATGAAAAGATCAGTTTTGGAAATAAAATTGAAAACCCGGCTGCTGATCAGGCCAATGTCACTTATCATTTCTCTGGTGGCACTGTAATCCTGAAAAAAGTTAAGCTTCCGGCTGTAAAACCTGGACAGTCGGTATTTGCCGAGCTCATTCAAAATTCTAATGGTGATGCATATGACAGGACAGGTTCTGTTTTTATGATTCCTGTAGATAAATCGGTCTCTTTCCTGGATGCCTTACAAAAGGGATTACAAACTTTACCAGTCTACAATGCACAAAACGGTAAAAAATACCAGGGTGTAATCGCTACAGATCAATACCTGCCGCCTTTAGAATTGATGCGCTTTTTCACTTCCTTCGGCGTGAAACACTTTAATGAGCAAGCAAAAATTAAAGGATACAACTGGGCTGACTCTACAATTTACAAACAAGACATTACCGTACTTTCACCAAGACTTCAGGGAGAAGTCTGGATCGGGGTATTTATTGGAAACTATGATAAAGGCGGACACAATGTTAGCCTGAACCTGAACTACTACCCTGGTTATGAAGGTGAAAAAGAGAAAGAAAAGAAATCATTCATCCAGCCTGTTTTTAACACCACAAATCTAATGGAGATGGCTGGACAGGAATATGGGACTATGTTCGATAAAGACTCCCTAACTGTAATGATTGATGTCCCTCAAGGTGTAAAAAATCTTAGATTAAGGTACCTGACTACCGGACATGGCGGCTGGGGTAAAGGAGATGAATTTGTTCCAAAAATGAATGAGCTATTTATTGATGGCAAAAGAGTCTATCATTTTATTCCATGGAGAGAAGATTGTGCAACCTACCGTTTTAGCAATCCTTCTTCCGGCAATTTTGGAAATGGTCTTTCCTCTTCTGATTTAAGTCGTTCAAACTGGTGCCCGGGAACACTTACACTTCCCGTAGAAATCCCATTGGAAAACCTGACACCAGGTAAACATAAATTACAAGTTGCAATACCGCTTGGAAAGCCAGAAGGCACAAGTTTCAGTTCCTGGAATGTTTCAGGTGTATTGATTGGCGATCAGGAATAACGAATCCCATACCAATGATAAAAATGCCCCGGGATTTCCAAATAATTCCGGGGCATTTTTATGAGCAGCAAATTGTTTTTGATCATTTACAAGCCATACGACACTTCAGGCCTACCTGATTTCCCCAACTAAAAACAATTCATAAATTAAAGAATCAAACTAAACAACCAACAGTCAAACTACTTAAAATCTTACATTTAGCTGTTTATACTTTTTTGTACAAACAATAGTTTAGCATTACCTTTATAAGGTACAGTTATTGTGACAACAACATAAAAGACCGATATCATGAATGAAGATTTGGATATGTTGGAGCAATCCGCACTAAATGACTACAAGTACGGCTTTGTGACCAACATTGATACGGATACCATCCCAAAAGGGTTAAATGAGGAGATTATAGCACTCATTTCTAAAAAAAAGAACGAACCAGAATGGATGCTTGCCTGGCGACTCAAAGCCTATGCCTATTGGCTAAAGTTGGTAGAACCTGATTGGGCCAACATCAAACACCCTCCTATTAATTATCAGGACATTATTTACTATGCTGCTCCCAAACAAAAAGAACAACTCAACAGCCTTGACGAGGTTGATCCGGAGCTGTTGCGTACTTTTGAAAAACTAGGCATTTCTTTAGATGAACAAAAACGGTTAACAGGAGTAGCAGTGGATGTAGTGATGGATAGTGTATCCATTGCGACCTCTTTTAAAGAACAATTGTCTGAAATTGGGGTCATTTTCTGCTCCATCAGTGAAGCCATTCAAAAGCATCCCGAATTGGTAAAGAAACATTTAGGTTCTGTAGTCCCAATGACCGACAATTACTTTGCGGCTTTAAATGCAGCCGTTTTTACCGATGGCTCTTTCTGTTATATTCCTGAAGGCGTACGCTGTCCGATGGAACTTTCTACATATTTCAGAATTAATGCGGAAAACTCCGGACAATTTGAAAGAACATTGATCATCGCTGAAGAAGGAAGTTATGTGAGCTACCTGGAAGGCTGTACTGCACCAATGAGGGATGAAAACCAATTGCACGCCGCAGTAGTGGAGCTCATCGCCATGAAAAAAGCGGAAATCAAATACTCTACCGTTCAAAACTGGTATCCAGGTGATAAGGAAGGAAATGGAGGAATCTATAATTTTGTGACCAAACGTGGCATTTGTCAGGGAGATCATTCAAAAATCTCATGGACCCAGGTAGAAACTGGTTCGGCCATCACCTGGAAATACCCTAGTGTAATCCTGAAAGGAGATCATTCTATCGGGGAATTCTATTCAGTAGCATTCACCAACCATCACCAGCAAGCAGATACAGGGACAAAGATGATACATCTTGGAAAAAATACAAGAAGTAGAATTGTATCGAAAGGCATTTCCGCAGGTCAAAGTCAGAACAGTTACCGTGGCCTCGTTCGTGCAGCTAAAGGGGCAATTCATGCGCGCAATTATTCGCAATGCGATTCTCTGCTTTTGGGTGATCGCTGTGGCGCACATACTTTTCCTTATATAGAAGTAAAAAATAAAACTGCCATTGTGGAGCATGAGGCCACTACCTCAAAAATCGGAGAAGATCAGCTTTTTTATTGTCGCCAGAGGGGAATTGATGCAGAAGCCGCTGTGGCATTGATCGTCAACGGTTTTGCCAAAGAAGTGATGAACCAGCTTCCTATGGAATTTGCCATTGAGGCGCAAAAATTACTAGCCATCAGTATGGAAGGGAGTGTAGGCTAATTTCTAATGTTATAAAATTTCAAATATGATGTTATCTATCAAAAACATACATGCAAATATTGACGGGAATGAGATCCTGAGGGGAATTAATCTGGACATTAAAGCCGGCGAAGTTCATGCCATCATGGGACCAAATGGCTCAGGAAAAAGTACCCTGGCATCAGTCCTTGCAGGAAGAGAAGAATATGAAGTGACTGAAGGTACTGTTACCTTTTTAGATAAAAACTTATTGGATTTATCTATTGAAGACCGTGCAAGAGAGGGCTTGTTTCTGGCATTTCAATATCCGGTAGAAATTCCGGGAGTAAGTACGACCAATTTCATTAAAGCTGCAGTCAATGAAAAAAGAAAGTATCAGGGTGAGGAGCCTTTGGATGCATTGGCTTTTTTGAAAATCATGAAAGAAAAGATGGCCCTGGTGGAGATTGACCAATCTTTGCTTAGCCGATCTATTAATGAAGGCTTTTCTGGAGGAGAAAAGAAACGGAATGAAGTATTCCAGATGGCCATGCTGGAACCAAAACTCGCGATTTTGGATGAAACAGATTCAGGACTGGACATTGATGCCCTTCGTATTGTCGCCAATGGCATTAATAAATTGAGAAATGAACATCGGGCAATTTTATTGATCACCCATTATCAGCGTCTTCTGGATTACATTCAGCCAGATTATGTTCATGTACTGTACAATGGCCGTATTGTGAAATCCGGAACCAAGGAACTGGCCCTTGAACTTGAAGAAAAAGGATATGATTTCATTACGGAGGAAAGCGAAAAATAACCATCGGTTCCTCCTCAAAAAGAAAAAATAATGACTAACATCGCTTATTTTAAAGATCAATTTGAGAGTTTAGCAGATGCTGATTCCGCTGATGACATCAGGGCGCTCAGTAAAGCGGCTTTCGACATGTTTAATCAGTCAGGATTACCTACCTATAAGCTGGAAGAATGGAAATATACCAATATCAGCAGCCTGTTCGACAAAGACTACCGCTTTTCTAAAGACCATTTACAAAAAGAGTTAAATCCTATTTTCCTGCAGGCACTACATTTACCTGATTTTGGTCTGGTGAATGAACTTTACTTTATCAATGGGCAATTTGCAGCTCATTTATCAAGAATTGTTCCTTCCGACAAAGAACTGATCGTTTTACCCTTAGCAACTGCAGCAAAAGGCCCCTATCAAAAGATCATAGCAGCGCATCTTGGCAAAAGCAGTCAATATCTTAAAGACGGACTACATGCCCTAAATACTGCATTTATACAGGCTGGCGTGTTCATATACCTCCCTAAAGGGCTGCAGCTTTCCTTTCCTGTATATATTCATCATATTACTGATGCCAATACTGAAAATACGCTGGCTCAACCCCGTAGTCTGGTATATTTAGCAGAGAACACAAATCTGCAACTCGTAGAAACCTATACCACTGTAGGGAGTATGGAAAGTTTCAACAACGAAGTAATGGAAATTGTATTAGAGGAAGACGCATTTTTAACCTATTACAAAATTCAAAATGATCGTATCAATGCGTCCCAGGTGAGCAGTACACAAATTCACCAGATCGGGAGAAGTTATGTTCAAACCTTAACCATTTCCCTGAATGGCGGTGTGATTCGCAACAACCTGAACCTGATCTTAGATGCTCCGGGTAACGAAACCCATCTATACGGTCTTTCTCTTTTGAAAGGCAACTGTCATGTAGATCACCATACGCTGGTCGACAATAAGCAGCCAAACTGTTTCAGTAACCAGCTTTACAAAGGAATTGCAGACGATACAGCTACAGGAATTTTCAGTGGAAGAATTATTGTACGGCCTGATGCACAAAAAACAAATGCCTACCAATCCAGCAAAAATATCATTTTATCTGAGCGCGCCAGCATCAATGCCAAGCCTCAGCTGGAAATCTTTGCGGATGATGTAAAATGTTCTCATGGCTGTACCGTAGGTCAGTTGGATGAAGAAGCCCTGTTCTATTTAAGGGCCAGGGGAATTCCTTTAAAAACTGCCGAATCATTATTATTACAAGCATTTGCATCGGATATCCTCGATCAGATCAGACTGGAACCTTTGCGTAAGCACGTTGAACAGTTAATTGTTGATCAGCTAACCCATTCCTGATATGAAAGCTTCCCAGTCCAATATTGAACAGAAAAAAATAGCATTCGATGTTCAAGCCATAAGAACACAATTCCCTATCCTGAGCAGAAAGGTGAATGATCAAAATCTGATTTATTTTGATAATGCTGCAACTGCTCAAAAGCCTCAATGCGTAATTGATGCAATAAGCGACTATTACTCCCGCTATAATGCCAATATCCACCGCGGCATACATACTTTAGCAGAAGAGGCTACATTAGCTTATGAAGCCAGTCGCCATGCCGTTCAGGAGTTCATCGGTGCAGCAGCAGTAGAAGAAATTATCTTCAGCCGCGGAACAACGGAAGGGATCAACCTGGTTGCCTATACCTGGGGCCGACAAAATATTGGGCCCGGTGATGAAATTCTGATCTCCGGAATGGAACACCATTCTAATATTGTTCCATGGCAAATCCTTTGTCAGGAGAAAGCTGCTGTTTTAAAAGTGATTCCTGTGCTGGATAATGGCGAACTTTCTATGGAAGATTACCGCTTACTACTTACAGAAAAAACGAAGCTGGTGGCCATTGTACAAGTATCCAATGCATTGGGAACAGTCAATCCGGTAAAGGAAATGATTGAGCTCGCACATCAGTTTGGTGCAAAAGTTCTGGTAGATGCAGCGCAATCTGCGGTACATCTGGATATCAATGTACAGGATTTGGATTGTGATTTCTTTGCCTTTTCCGGACATAAACTATACGCTCCTACCGGAATTGGAGTTTTGTATGGTAAAAAACAATTACTGGAACAAATGCCGGTTTTTCAGGGAGGAGGAGAAATGATCAAAGAGGTCAGTTTTGAGCTGACCACCTATAACGATCTTCCTTATAAATATGAAGCCGGCACCCCGAACATTGCAGATACCATTGCCTTAAAAACCGCTTTAGATTTTATCAAAAGCATAGGAAAAGATCAGATCAGAAAACATGAAAATGAGTTACTCGATTATGCGACAGCACAGCTGGAAAATATCCCTGAACTGCAAATCATTGGTCAAGCAAAAGAGAAAGTAAGTCTCATTTCGTTTGTCCTCAAGAACATGCATCCGCATGATGTGGGCGTATTACTTGACCATCAGGGCATAGCCTTGAGAACAGGTCACCATTGCACTCAACCACTCATGAAAAGATTTGGTATTCCTGGTACCATTAGAGCATCTTTTGCACTTTACAATACAAAAGAAGAAATAGATCTCCTCGTTGCAGGACTTTATAAATCCATTAAAATGCTATCCTGATGAATCAAAAGAACATCTCCGAAATTGAAAGTGAAATCATTGCAGACTTTTCTATGTTTGAAAACTGGGAAGATAAGTATGAATACCTGATTGATTTAGGAAAACAATTGCCTCCATTAGAAGATGCCCTTAAAACGAATGATCACAAAATAAAAGGCTGTCAATCCAATGTATGGCTGATCGCTGACTATCAAAATGGTCGGGTGTTTTTCAGGGCTGATAGTGATGCGATGATTGTAAAAGGCCTGGTCAGCATGCTCATTAAAGTACTTTCCGGGCAATCACCCAAAGCCATTCTGGAAGCCAGGCTGGAATTCATTAAAGAGATCGGCATGTTTAGTCACCTCGCGCAGACCAGATCTAACGGATTATTGGCGATGATCAAACAAATGAAAAATTATGCGCTGGCTTATCAATCCATTGAAGAACTTGAAAATAAATAGATCATGGACAAAGAAGAATTGAAACAAAAAGTAATAGACTGCCTGCAGACCATATATGATCCGGAAATACCAGTCAGCATTTATGAACTTGGCCTCATCTATGAAACAGAGATCATGCCCCCCTTTAATAATGTCCAGATTGTGATGACATTGACCGCTCCTGGTTGCCCGGCAGCACAAAGCATCCCTCTGGAAGTAGAGGAAAAGTTGAAAAAGATTGAAGGGGTAAATGAAGTATCCGTTGTTGTGACATGGTCTCCTCCCTGGAACAGGGATATGATGTCGGAAACTGCTAAATTTGAATTGGGAATGATGTAAAGTACCAACAGAAGGAATCACATGAAAATTACAGCACAAGAAGAGTATGGCTTGCGGATATTGCTCCGTGTAGCACGGTCGGATCAGAAAGAAGGCATCAGTATCCCGGCATTAAGCGAGGTGGAAGGTCTGTCCGTAGCATATGTGAGCAAACTGAGCAGAATATTGCGAATTGCAGGGTATCTGTATAGTACGCCCGGAAATAAAGGGGGCTATGTATTGGCCTTACCTGCCGCAGAAATCAACATCAATCAGGTTTTAAAAGTACTTGGAGGGGCACTATTTAGTAAAAATTTCTGCGAAGAATATCCTGGTGCTGAGAAACTATGCACAAATTCTGTAGACTGCTCCATCAGATCTCTTTGGCAAATGATACAATTGACGGTAGATCAATTGCTGGACAGAGTGAGTCTACAAGACCTCATCAGTCAGGAGCAAGCCTCTACTGATCTACTAAAAAGTCTGCTGAATCCAGATCATCTACTAAAACCCGCTACTACGGACAAGATTATTGGTTAATAAATCCACTCTTAGTACTTAAAAAGACAGTTGGTAAAGTATTTTAAAATAAAGACTACTAAATTAGTATACTTTATATATATTTGCTGCTGTAGGCAGATCAGCTCAATCATAGTCATGTGGCCGAGTGGTTAGGTATGGGTCTGCAAAACCTTTCACGGCGGTTCGAATCCGCCCATGACGTCATTAAAAGCTTGTCTCCGGACAGGCTTTCTTTTTATTTTCCATTGGAAAATTAAGGGCAAAAAGAAACGGGGATATAGCTTCCAGCCACATCCCCGTCATCTAAATTAACGCTCTCATATATAAGACGACTAAATCAGCTGATTATTGTATCCAACTTAAAAAAATTATTTTTCATAGAACTCTATTGGGAGTAAATCAGGATCAGCAATAAAGGTAAAACGCTTGTTTGTAAACTCATCAATTCTAATGGGTTCAGACAGGACTTCTTTTTCTTTCAATACCTGAATTACCTTTTCCAAATCATCTACCTGAAAAGCGAGGTGTCTCAACCCCAGTGATTCCGGTCTGGTAGGTCGTTCAGGTGGATTTGGAAAAGAAAAAAGCTCAATCACATACTCGCCGTTTAATGCAAGATCGAGTTTATAAGAATCTCTTTCTTCCCTGTACACCTCCCTGATAATGGTTAATCCCAATACATCTGTATAAAAAGACTTAGAAACATGGTAATCACTGCAGATAATTGCAATGTGGTGAACTTTACTTAGCATGGAATTATTTTGGAGTTATAGTTAAGCGATAAATCTGCCCTTTATTCCCTGCAAGCAGGATTAAATCACCGGCTTTAGATTTTTGAATTACATTCATACTCACCACCGAGATGTTATACCAGTTTCTACCACCATCAGAAGAAACATCAGTGCCTGAACTACCAGTAGCCACTAAAGTTTTATCATTGATATAAATGACTCCGGAGCGGTAGCCATCCACTGGTTTAGCAGGCTTTATCCAGGTTTTACCACCATTACTGGTGAGTAAAACATTATTTTCATTTTCTTTATCTTTCAGGTAATCCCCTCCTACAATTACTCCATGATCTTCATCATAAAAGTCCATAGAAAATGGTCCTGTACTATTTTCTCCCTGCAAAATCGGACATTCAAACACTTGCCAGGTAGAACCATAGTTACTGGAATAATAAATATTGGAAACTTTTCCTCCAGTGGCAATCCATACTTTGCCATTACCTATCGTTTTAATAGTGGTTCCACTGGCTGCAAAAGCCGCTTCTCCGATACCCATTTTGGCATGGAGGTTTTCAGAAATGTCATTCCATGAACTTCCACCATCAATCGTCCTTAACAACTGCATTTTACTATTGATCGGATCACCAAAAACAATACCCCGCTGATCGTTCCAAAAACCCATGCCATCCAAAAATATAGCAGAATCCAGGTTCTTATAGCGCTCGGTCCAGGTTTTTCCTCCATCAGCAGTTTGCAAAATATATGCAGGGGAACCTGCATTTACAACAATTGCCCTATCCGCATCAAATGCTTCGATATCTCTAAAATCCAGTTTTTCAAATCCAGCAGGTTTGATCCATTCCCAGGTTTTACCTGCATCTGTAGTTTTACCGATATGACCGTTACTCCCACTTACCCAGGCCACTTCCCCAGAAACCACACTCATTCCCCGTAAACTCGTGTTTTCCCCTGAACTAAGTGGAATCAAGTCGTAGGTCTGTGAAAATGAAAACAGCGGCAAAAACAACAAACAAAAAATAATTCTCTTCATTTATTTAAACCTTTTCCACACATCCGTTCTACCTATTAATGAAATTCCAATGTAGCCTCTAACATTCAAGTCTCCATTGCTTTTCAGACTCATGTTACAGCTATACGTTTTTCCTACTTTTGGATCATAAATGGTTCCATCTACCCATTTACCATTGTCATACACAAAGTCCTTCAGCATTTCCATGCCTAATACCGGTCTCGATTTTAAATTATCCGAAGGGTTTTTCACATCCAGCTTAGGATTGCCCTTATCGTCTTTTGGCTCTTTTAACCAGACAATTTTACCAAAAAAGCGATCTCCTTTTTTAAAAATGTCAATGTGCGCTTCACCTGAAGAATTAACCCATTGCCCCAAAATAGCATCGCTTGTCTGAGCAAATCCGGAAAAAGAAATTGCGGTGAATAGAAGTAACAGTGAAATGTATCTCATATTTCATATTTTAAATGTATCTAAAGTTACTAAATAGCCCCTAGAATAAATAAGCAACAGTAAAATTAGCGCATTGTTTGTTATTCCGCTATTTGATAAGGGATATCAAACTTAAAATGAGCACCTTTTCCGGCTTCACTTTCCACGCTGATGTGTCCATTTTGAAGTTCAATCAGCTGTTTACAGATGTAAAGGCCTAATCCTGTACCAGGTTTCCCAGATGATTTGTTGGCCTGATAATACCGGGTAAAGAGTTTTCCCTGTTGATCTTTAGGGATGCCTATACCAGTATCAATGATACTCACTTTCAGCAGCATAGTATTTGCGTCTGTTAAATTCAAATCTACTTTTACAGTTACTCCACCCTGATCCGTATATTTCACCGCATTGTTCATCAGGTTGAGCATGATTTGTTTTAACCTAAAAGGATCGCCCATTACCAGGCCTTCTTCCTGACCGGTAAATTCCGCAGCTAAAGAGATTTGCTTTCTTTCCGCAATAAAAGTCATCGCAGCAATGGTTTCTTTGATCTCTACACAAGGTTGAAAAGAAACTTTTTTCAAAGCAGTTTCTTTCTGGTGATCAATTTTACTCACATCAAGAATATCGTTGATGGTATCCATCAGCATACTCGAAGATAAATTGATAGCGTTTAATTTCTTTTTCTGATCTTCATTCAGCGGGCTACGGTTTAACAGGAAAATCAAACCGGTAATGGTAGTTAAAGGATTTCTAATCTCATGACTCATGATCGCCAGCATCTCTGATTTTTGTTCTGCCAATGCCACAGCACGTTCATTTTCACGAATATAGTTGTCTTCGGATTTACCTGCTTTACGGATATAAATGATCAACAACACAATAAAGATCAGGATCATCACGATGGCTACTCCGGTAAAATTATTCATATCTTTCGTAGCCGATTGGTACTGGTTGAGCATTTCCGTTCTGGCTTTTTCCCAATCATTCAACTGAATATCTTTCAGCTCCTGTACCAACTGATGCAGTTGAATGACCAAACTTAGATTTGCTGAGATCAATTGTTGATTGGATTTTGCCAGCCGTCCATTTTCTTCATTCAATTTTCTGAGAATATCTCCCTGCGAGTGGCTTTGCTTCCTGAGTATAGACCTGTTCACAGAATCCCTGACCTGCTTTTCACGATTTACAGTAACTACTTTAACAGACTGTGCCACCTCCTGCTTATTCTCTATGGCGTCCTGCAATCGCTTAAACAACCCTTTTTTCTTCGGTTCAGGCTTGATAACACGTACAGTGGTATCTGCTTTACCGACACTTTTCTTTACAGTATTGAACTTATACTTTTCAATAAGATCTTTGGAAGGTTGCCCTCCAATATTTTGAATGTTTGTAATCCTCAGCAGAGAATCAAAGTTATGTTTGAGGCTAAAAATTTCATTAGAAATCGACAATTTATCATCAAAGGCTTTTCCCAATTGCGATTTATTCGCAGATAACATCCGTGTACTGTCCAGGTCATACTTTTTCAGAATCACTTCAATCTGATTAAAGGTTCGGGTCAATTTAGATTTATAATCTTCCAGCTTTTGATTCTCCCCATATAAAATGGCCTGTTGAAAATCGCTTTCCGCTCCGTTTAGATCGAGCAGGATATTACTGATTTCTTGATTCTGGGCATGCCCACGCAATTGCTCTGCTAAAGTATCCAGTTTTTTAAAGATCGAATGCCTCAGCAACAATGAGCCAGCTGCGATGAGAAAGGTAAATGCAAGAAATAAAACAAAAAGTTTGCGAAGATTATTAGCGGTTTCACCTGATTGATTAGCGAGCATAGTAGATATAAAAATTCCTTCCAAAAAATTAATGGACTGCAAATTTATCATATTTTACCAAGTATAATGGAAGAAATATCAGTAAATCAACATTATACATCAGCAAGCAACTTATAAAAACTATAAACCCCTCCCTATCGCTGATCATTCCTCCGGGATATTTCTTATTTTACATCATGAATTTCAGTAGAATTGAAGCACATCCCGACCTGAGTGAATTCATTGAATGTTATTGGACCATGCAATCCGAAGAGACACAGCCGAGCATTGAAAAAATCATACCCGATGGCTTTACGGAACTCATTTTCAATTATGGGAGTGTGTATAAATCAAAAACCAAAGAAGACTGGTGTTTACAAACTCCAAATCTGCTTGCTGGCCAGATCAGTAGTTATTTTTATCTGGAAAATACCGGGCCAACAGCATCTGTTGCCATTAAGTTAAAGCCAGCAGCATTAAGCCAATTGTTTTCTTTAAACATGCATCAATACCTGGATAAAATTGTAGACCTGGACACCTTTCCAAATCCTGAACTTGCTCATCTTAAAGAGATCATATTCCCCTTTAAAGATGAGGCAGAGCTGAAACAAATTTTAGACAATTACTTTATTTCCCGTTGCCATACGGCAAGTGATAACCCTATTAAAAACACTCTTTCCTTGATATTTAGCAGTAATGGAATGGCGAGTGTTGCTGAAATGATTGCTGTTTCCAAGCTAGGCGAACGACAACTGGAACGTTTGTTCAAAAGGTATGTGGGTCTTTCTCCAAAATATTATTCCCGTATTATACGCTTCAACTATATTTTTCAACTCTTAAAAACTAAAGATTGTTCCTGGTCTGAAATCGTATTCAGATCGGGTTATTATGATCAGTCCCATTTTATAAGAAACTTTAAAGCCTTTACAGGAGAAGACCCTTCCCATTATTTTTTTGAAGAAAAAAACATGGCAAATTTCTTTTTAAACAAAGCGGAGAAGTAACAAGTCGGTTTTGTACAATACAAGCTTTTTAAATGCCCCTATTTTTGAAATAAAAAACATCATGAGCAAATTTAAAACACTCTTCATTATTTTCGCCTTCCTATTCATCCATATTGCAAATGGACAGGAAAGCAAAATTCAGAATTTGGAATGGATAACCGGCAAATGGCTTCGTACAAATGCAAAATCCGGACAATCGGGTTATGAAATCTGGACGAAATCTTCTGACTCAAAACTCAGTGGAAAGGGTGTTACCCTAAAGGGAAAGGAAATCCTGTTCATAGAAAATATGGAGTTTCAATTCAAAGGTAAAGAACTCTATTTCGTGGTGTCGGTTACTGGCGAAAAGGAAGCCACATTTTTTAAAATCACAGAATTAATCCCAAATGGATTTACCTGCGAGAATCCTCAACATGACTTCCCGAAAAAGATCAGTTATAAAAGAAATGGAAAATATTTAAAAGCAGTAATTTCCGGGGATGGACAAAGCGTCGACTATAACTTCATCAAAGAAAACTAGGAAAGAAAAGCGAAATCAAAAAAGCATTGCTTTTCCGATTAAATTAAAAAATGATGACCTTTACAATTACCCATTTTTAGGTACAAAAATTACTGCTTACAGATAAAATATAAATTTAATGAGAGAAGAAGAAGTGATACTGGTTGACGAAAATGATCTTCCCATAGGAAAGATGCCAAAACTCAAGGCACATCTTGATGGCAGACTCCATCGGGCATTCTCAATTTTTATCTTTAACAGTTCCGGACAACTTTTATTGCAACAACGCGCACTTGATAAATATCATTCAGCAGGAAAATGGACCAATACCTGTTGTAGTCACCCCAGACCAGGAGAACTTACCGCAGAGGCGGCACATAGAAGACTGAAAGAAGAAATGGGAATGGAATGTACACTTAATCCTATATTTAGCTTTTCTTATCGTGCAGAAGTTGAAAACGGATTGATTGAAAATGAATATGACCATGTTTATTTCGGCCTAACTGATACGCTGCCAATTCCTAATCCAGCTGAAGTTGCCGACTTCAAATACGTTGCAATGGAAGTATTGGCCTTAGATCTGGTCGAAAATAATACGATCTATACAGAATGGCTAAAAATATGTTTTGACCAGGTGATGGTACATTACCGTAAAATTCTGGTTTAGATATCTGAAATTATAAAAATTGAGTAAGAAAAGCCTTTGCCAAATTCAACTGTCAGCGCTTTAGAAATTTCCTACAATAAACCTTCTCCATAAAAGGCTCTTTCTTCACCATGCTATTCTTGCTCAACAATACGTTTTCCGATAAGCCAATATGCCTGAACCATTGTTGAGTTCACAGCAGTGTAAGCGTTTTGTCTGGCTGCAGCTAAGATACCTCTGATTTCTTCAAAATAGATGCTCACATTCCATAATTTATAGAAAACAATCAATGCAACGTTAAATTTTAAGAAGAAGTTAAATTTTAAGAAGAATCCAAAATGTATAATAAAACTTATGAGTTAATATGAATTACATATATTTAAACATCTATATTTCAAGATAAAATAGCAATGCCTACAATAGAAATAGTTTCAATTAATTCGACAGGACTTGGATTGAACCAAACTGACTTTGAGATAACAATAATTGAAGAAAATAAGCTTGAAAGTCATCGGGGACTTTTTTATGAATTGCTTCGACAACAAAGTGGAACTATAGTTCATGTTGGTAACCCTGACTTTAAAAATCAAAAAGATGGTGGATTTTATGCCGGCGAGATAGTTGATTGGAGTATTGAATCAAATGAAGAAATTACAATACCAATCAACAATTTGGATAACCCAATTTATGATAGCGGAGCAAGTCAACAGTTCAGATTTAGGTTCTTGGATCAATATAAGGCCGACATCGATAAACTATTAAAAACAGCGCTTGACAAATCACCTATTAAGAAAACCTGTATTCTCACTGACTATCAATTTGGACCTGAAAACGAAAGGATCGAAACTATATATACCATACAGGACTTTTGGCAACAACATGATAATGATGGATTGATCTTTAATACATTGTATGAAATGTATGGATGATACAAATGCTGAGCCATGAGCAGGAATACTTTAAACAATTTTCAAACAGCTAAAAACATCGATTTTTCATAAAAAAAGCCGGACTTTGAAATGTTCAAAGTCCGGCTGTACCCAGAAGCAGATTCGAACTGCCACGCCTTTGCAAGCGCCACCCCCTCAAGGTGGTGCGTCTACCAATTTCGCCACCTGGGTATTTGTCCTGCAAATATATATTTATTCGCAGAATATACTTAAGCCATCATAGGCTAATTTAATATTTTTTGGTAATTTTTTTTCTACTTCCTCATGCAGGCCTAAATTATGACTGATATGCGTCAGATAAGTAGTCTCTGCACCAATCTTTTGCGCAAATTCTATGGCCTCTTCTAAAGTAAAATGAGATATATGTTCTTCGTGCTGCAAAGCATTGATCACCAAAACTCTGGAGCCTTTTACTTTGGCAATTGTTTCCTCAGATATCGTTTTGGCATCAGTAATATAAGTGAAATCATGAATTCTAAAGCCTAGAATTGGCAATTTATAATGCATAATATTCAATGGAATCACCCTGGTATTGCCAATTTCGAATGGCTGATCACTGATCGTATGTAAATCAATCTGCGGCAATCCAGGATAATGGTTTTCTGCGAAAATATAAGAAAACTCTCTTTTTAAGGCTTCCTGAACACGGGTAGTCGCATAAATATCAATGTTCTTCTTTAATAAATAATTAAAAGGTCTGATATCATCTAAACCAGCCACATGGTCTTTGTGCTCATGCGTATAAAGAATGGCATCCAGGTCTTTGACATTTGCGCGTAACATCTGGTACCTGAAATCAGGTCCGCTATCAATAACGATCGTCTTATCTCCCATTTCAACCAATACGGAAACCCTTAATCGCTTGTTCTTATGGTCTGTCGACTGACAAACAGCACAATTGCAAGTGATCACCGGAATCCCCTGGGAGGTACCTGTTCCTAAAAATGTAACTTTCAAAATTGATGAATTGAGACCATATCTTCAAAAATAACAAATTACCTTAAGTCTACAACTTCAACTCCTGGATACTTCTTTGGATCAAAAGAAAAAGTACTTTCCGGAACTTTCAGATTTGTCACTGTCTTGCTCAGGGTATAGCTGTATTTATTTCCGCCTTTATCAAAAATAACAACAGTACCAATCTGTTTGGCCTGTTTATCAATTCCTAAACGGATCTTAAAGTATGATTTGCTGACGTCTACAGGTGCCAGGTCAATCATTTGATATACCTTTCCTCCAACCTTACTTTCACCGGTATAGCCGTATTTAAAACCTTTCTCGTAGATAGTGAAAATTTGAGCAGGATTTAATGCATCACTACTGTGATCTGCATCTGTCACCTGTACTTCCTTATCATCTTTTAAATAAGTCCATTGTGTTTTACCGTCACTAATCAATTCCTGCTTCGTCATCGTTACGCGGTACTTATTGGATTTCGCCTTAACGATTAAAGCTCCTTGTTGAGTCTCTTTTAGCTTTGCTTGCGGATTGTCGAATGTAAAAGTAAAGTCAGCTTTTACGACCTCCGCAGCACGATATTTCTTACTTACCTCCGCCAATATTGCTTTCGCCTTTGCGTCCTGCTGTGCATAACCAGACAATCCAAAACCTGTCAATACCAGCAACGACCATATCATTTTTTTCATCTATTTCTATTTCTGTGTTAATTGTTCTTCAGGTCATTCAAGAACTGTTCCAAAGCATAATCGTCAGGAATGAGCACCTCTCTGGCTTTACTGCCTTCAAATGGACCTACTACTCCCGTAGCTTCCAACTGATCGATAATCCTGCCAGCCCTATTATACCCCAACTTCAACTTCCTTTGAATCAAAGAAGTAGAACCTTGCTGATGCATCACAATTAAACGCGCTGCATCCTCAAACATTGAATCACGATCTTTAGGATCGAAGTCCAGTTTAGCCGATTCTGCTGCCTCATCTATATATTCAGGAAGTTGATAAGCTTCCGGATATCCTCTTTGATTACCAATAAACTCAGAAATACGGTCCACTTCTGGTGTATCTACAAATGCACACTGCAAACGAATCAGGTCATTTCCTGTTGACAACAACATATCTCCCCGACCAATCAACTGATCCGCACCACCGCTATCAAGGATTGTTCTGGAGTCAATCTTCGACAATACCCTAAAAGCCAGACGTGCAGGGAAATTCGCTTTAATTGTACCGGTAATGATGTTTACCGAAGGACGTTGAGTCGCCAAAACCAGGTGGATCCCAATCGCACGTGCCAACTGTGCCAAACGGGCAATCGGTGCTTCCACCTCTTTACCTGCAGTCATCATCAAATCCGCAAACTCATCAACAATCAATACAATGTATGGAAGGAAACGATGTGAGTTATTTGGATTCAGCTTTCTTTTGATAAACTTTTCATTGTACTCTTTCAGGTTTCTTACCTGAGCATCTTTTAATAAATCATAACGCTGATCCATCTCAATACAAAGTGAGTTCAAAGTATTAATCACTTTTTTCGTATCCGTAATAATGGCATCCGCTTCGCCCGGAAGTTTAGCCAGGAAGTGACGCTCAATTTTATTAAACAAGGTCAGCTCCACCTTCTTTGGATCCACCAACACAAATTTCAGTTGTGAAGGATGCTTTTTGTAAAGCAGGGAAACCAAAATAGAGTTAATTCCTACCGACTTACCCTGACCGGTAGCACCGGCCACCAATAAGTGAGGCATTTTGGCCAGATCTCCTATATAAACCTCATTAGAAATGGTTTTACCCATCGCAATTGGGAGCTCCATCGTGGTGTTCTGGAATTTCTCTGTAGCCAGAATGCTCTTCATAGACACCATTTCAGGATGCAAATTAGGTACCTCAATACCAATGGTTCCTTTCCCTGGCATTGGTGCAATGATTCTGATCCCTAAAGCAGCTAAACTTAAAGCGATATCATCTTCCAGATTTTTAATTTTGGAAATCCTTACGCCTGGCGCCGGTATAATCTCATATAAGGTTACTGTTGGACCAATCGTTGCTTTAATCTTGTCAATTTCAATATTGTAATGAAGGAGTGTATTGACAATTTTGTTCTTATTCGCTTCCAATTCATCCGCATTCACAGAAATCTTATTGGAGCCATAATTCTCTAATAAATCAAGACCCGGATATTTATAGCTGGCAAGGTCCAATGTAGGATCATAATTACCAAATTGCCTAACCAGCTCGTCAGAGGTTTTCTCTTCCTCCGATTTTTCAATAACCAATTCCAATTCAGGCTCATCTTCCAACTCTGGTTCTGGCTCTAATTCCAGTTCAGGTACAGCAGCAGGAGTGACCTCCATCGGCATCTCTACAACATCTCTGATCACTGGAGCTGCTGGTACTACAGGTGGTATCGGTGCCGGTATCGGAACCACAGGTGGAATCGGAACGATAGGTGTAGTTTCCAGTTGTACATTGGCCATTGGAGAAATTGGAGCGCTACGTTCAGGAATAATTTCTCTTTCTTCAGGCTCTTCAAACCGTGTGGAAGGTTGAATCCCCACCTGTTGGGCTTTCCTTTGATCTCTCGCCAGGCGGTCGTTTAAAGTAAATTCTACTGAGCCTGATCGCATTTCATTTTCCGTTTCTTCTACTTCCTCTTCAGAAAGATCAGGAACAAGACTTTCCTTCTTTTTACGCTCTGGCAGTTTAAAATCAATATTATAGGCAATAATCAGGATAGATAAACCTAAAAAGCCAATTAAACCCGCTACACCAGCCTTGCCAATCTGTGCAGTCAAAAGTTTATTTGTCCAAAAACCAAACTCCCCCTCCAGGTAATGTGGCGCATCACTAATGAAAGAATGGGCAAAACCAAGGGTAAGTGAGATGAACAATAAAAAGAACAAGCTATAAGCGAGTGTTTTTTCAATAGAGAAGATTTTCACCTTAAACAATAGGCGATATCCGATCACAAAAAATACAAAAATGAATAAGAATGAAGCTAAACCAAACCATTCATAAATGAACTGATGCGCCAATAAAGCGCCAATCTTTCCCAGCCAGTTAGAAACCACCGGATTGATATTGACTTGCTGTAGCTCCTCAAAAGTTTTAAAAAGATTCCCCCATCCACCGTTGGCATCAATCACATAGCTATGATCGTCCTGCCAGGTGAAAAGATAAGAAGTAAAAGCGATCAGAAAATATAAAGACAAAACCACAAAGACCAATCCGATGATCTTAAACAATCTGCCATTCTGAAAGTCCAGTCGAGGCATGATGTTAAATCTTTCTTTGGATGGTCTGGACGCTGTTGACTTCGAGCTCTGTTTATCGCCAGATTCGTTTTTAAACGAATTGGACCTGAATTGATTTCCCCTTACCGACATTTTTCCTGACTAATATTATACACAACAAATATAAAACATATCCTTGTATGTACTAAGTTATTATAAATACATTTAAACGTATGCGTATGGAATAAAATTTCTTACCTGCTTAAATAAATAAAATCAATAGAATCTAAGTTCATCATTAAACCTTCTAACCATATCATAGTCATATCAGTAGCGTTTAAGTTTTAATTAGAGATAAGTTTTGTTTTAAGTTTATTCCCGGCAGATAAAAATATCTGCCGGGAATTTTTTTATCCTGATGTCATTTAAAATTTGTTAATTTATTCCCGTATTTTAAGATTTAAATCTAACAATGGACATCTCTCAGCTCGAAAAACTAATAGAAACAGACAATAAACAAGAGATTTCTGTTTTACTGACCAAACACCCGGAGCTCACCAGCCAGGAAACCAGTCACGGGATTTCACCACTCTTACTCGCTTGCTACTATAAAAAACCGGCTACCGCAGGAATCATCGCTGGTTTTTCTAAAAACATTACGCTATTCGAAGCCTGCGCTTTAGGCAAGTATCAGGAAACAGAGCATTTACTCCTCCAACAACCTGAATTACTGAACACCACTTCAAAGGATGGCTTTACAGCTTTAGGATTAGCCGCTTATTTCGGCCATGAAGAAATTACCCGCTTGCTACTTTTCAAAGGAGCTGATGCAAATATCCCTGCCAGTAATGGATTTAGTGTTTTCCCGATTCACTCCGCTGTTGCAGCAAAAAGCTTTCCGATTACCCAAATGCTTTTAGAGGCAGGAGCTGATGTCAATGCAAAACAACAGGCAGGATTAACCGCACTACATGCCGCTGCACAAACTGGGAATATTGAAATTATCATCCTGCTGTTAGAACATGGAGCTGCTCTAAACATCCGAATGGAAGGTGGTAAATTGCCTACAGACCTTGCTGAGGAAAAAGGATTTCCAGAAATAGCTGCGATTCTAAAGGTTTAAACATCCCAGATTCGCAACCGGATTTTTTTGACATAATGTCTGACATCCAGTACCAAAGCGGCCAGGATGTAAAAGATTATTGGAAAACCAACCGCCAAAAAAGAGGAATAAATGAAAAACAGCCGGATTTTACTGATCGACATATTCAGGCGTTCCGCAAGGTAAGTGCATACCCCAAAACTCTGCTTTTCAAAAAATGTGATGATACGTTGGAACATATTATTCGTTTAATATCTTAATTCCGATACCACAATTTAAGCATTTTTTCTGAGCACAATAGTATTTATTAATTTGAAGCACAGCTTGTGAGAAAAAAGCGTTATCAATTTTGATACCTGCCTGAAGGTAAGACCTGGTAATGGCATTACTTTCAGGAGGAAGCTGCTCTAGGAATTGCAAAGCCCGGTCAATCAAATCTGCTTGCTCTGAATACTTGCCATAAGCCATAAGAAAAAGGCAGACCACATTAATCATCAAATGATCAACTGAAGCATCCCCCATTTGTAGCGCTACCTTTTTAGTCGCTTTTTGAAAATGGTAATGTGTTCTCCAATAAGAATGAACAGGAAGGCTTTGCAACATTTTTTTCAAACTGAATAAATCTTCCAGCGCCATCAGCCTGGAGAATAAACGATCTGAATTTAACAATAAAGCAGAAAACTGAGCCAGCCTGATGGTAGGAAAGTTCTGTGGACGCATCCTTAAAAAACGCCAGGCTCCTACTCCAATCGGACTTAAACCGTACTTCTTCTGTAGAAATTGATATTCCTTTTTTAACTGTTGCGGGTACACATCCTTAAAAGCTCCGGTTAAAAAGCCGGCCTGCCCAAACACCAGGGCTTCTACCTGCAATGGATGATCCAGGTGTTTTCTAAGCAGCCACAAGGGCAAGGAAGAAGCCAATAATTCAAAAGGAATTTCATTCACTTTAAAGCCAAAGCTTTTTGCCAGGAAATGATAAAATGTACTTTCCCAATCCCCATTTACTTTTGCCAGATGATCAAATACTTCCACTGATTTCTGCGCTAAACGCTCAATCAACATCCGGGACAAAACACCATTGACAATCACCGGATCTATCCCATGAATTTGCTTTTCGCATGGAAAAGAGTGCAAAGAATTGACTAAACTTTCATAATGTATAAATAGAGTTTCGGGAAATAGATCTTTTAACACAAGAACTGGAATTATACTCCCATCCTTGCGGTAAATCACCTGATCATGCTCATAAACCACATGTAGGATCACTGCAGCATAACCTGGATCGTCCTGATGCCCATGTAAAAACCAATCGGAAGACTTTAGATGAATTTCCACATCACCAACCCAGGTACGCTCTCCGATCTTTAATTTAGACTGACTGAAATCCGGACCTGCATGCTTGTTGGGCATCCCTACTCCCAATATATACAGCGCCTCTCCTGTTGTACAGAACAGGTTTAAGACCTGGAACAATCGAAACTGCCAGATAAAATGAAGAAAACTTTCAGGAAACCTCATGTGGTCTAACTTAACTCAAAAGAATTAAATTATCACTATAAGATTGTGCAATTATTATTTCCTCCGGTAATTTGTGATAAATACCCCCGCAATAATCAGCACTGTTGCAATCAAAATGTCTACAGTGATGACTTCATCCAATACCAGCCAGCCCAGAAATAGTGCAATCACGGTATTGAAATAGGTGAGAATAGAAACCTCTGTAGGAGAAACCCTTTTCAAGGCATAATGGTAGCAGAAGAAAGTAAATACTGAACCAAAAACAGCAAGATAGCCCACTGCCAACAAACTATGTAAACTCCAGCTGCTTACAGCAGTTGGGCCCGAAAAAAGAAATGCCAATGCAAACTGAGCGACCGCAGAAAATGCAAACTGATAAAATAAATCGAGTAAAATGTGATTTGATTTATGGCTGTTTTTCTTGGTATAAATGGTACCAATTGTCCAGCCACTCATGGCAAAACACAGGAACATAATCCCGGTTTTATAATTAGGGTCGAGCAAGTCACTAATGCCCTCTCTAAAGATAAAAACTACCCCCAGAAATGCAATAATCACTCCTAAAAAGCCTTTCCAGCTCGGTTTTTGCAAACCAACAGCCACACAGGCCAAAAATACGACCAGGGGATTCAGGGAGTTCAATAAAGAAGTTAAGCCACTGGGAATGGTCTCTTCTGCCACGGTAACCATGCCATTGGCCATCACCACCATCAAAGTGGACAACATGATCTGACGTCTCAGATAGGGCCAGCCCAGCCAGGCCAGTTCTTTTCGATAAATCAGAATCGTCATCAGAATCAAAGAAGCGATGGTTTGTCGCATCGCTGCCACAAACCAGGCTGGTATCGTTTCTACCGCCACGCGAATACTGAGATAGGTAGTCCCCCACACAATGGCGACTACCAATAAAGCTCCAATAAGCTTTAAATCAGTTTTTTGGGTCATATCAATTTAGCCGCCAATAGAATCGCTTCCATTTCCTGCTGTAACTTTAAAGCTTCTTCTCTTGCACGCTCTGCAAAATCCTCTCCTTTACTTGCATAAATGATGCCTCTGGCAGAGTTGACCAGCAAACCACATTCTTTATTTAAGCCATACTGACATACATCCGCCAAACTTCCACCTTGTGCACCAACACCTGGAACCAGTAAAAAGTTATCCGGAGCCAGTCTTCTGATGTTTTCAAATTCAGCACCTCTGGTTGCACCAACTACGTACATCATTTGCTCGCTATCTGCCCATTGAGAAGAAATACGTATCACTTCTTCATATAATTTTCCCTCCGGAGTCTGGTGTAATTGAAAATCACTATGACCAGCATTGGAAGTCAGTGCCAACAAAATCACCCATTTATCTTTGTAATTTAAGAATGGACTCACCGAATCCTTACCCATATACGGGGCAACAGTCACCGAGTCGAAACTCATGTCGGACTTAGCCTCATTAAAAAAAGCATCCGCATACATTGCAGAAGTATTGCCAATATCTCCTCTTTTTGCATCTGCAATACTGAAAATATCTTCAGGCATATACTGCCAGGTTTTGATCAATGTTTCCCAACCTTTCAAGCCCATACATTCATAGAAAGCGGTGTTCGGTTTATAGGCGACACACAGATCTTTAGTGGCATCAATAATTTGTTTATTGAATTCTAAAACCGGATTCTCGTATTTTAGAAGGTGAGTAGGGATATTTTCTAATACTGGATCAAGGCCAACACACAAAAAAGATTTTTTGGTCTGGATCTGCTCAAATAGCTGTTTTTTATTCATCTATGCGTAATTTTGTCTGCAAAGATGCCAATTTTCAAAGTGATTTCAGCCGTGTTTTTAAACTTTTCAATGTAATTTTTATAAACATTTGAAAGTTTTTCTTGGAGATTAATTTACAAATACATACAATTGTGGCATAATTCCCTAAAGTTTATCTGACCATTCCAGAAAATCCCATAAAATTTTGTTCCATACCATCTTTTATAAATGCATTTTTTGCTGTGTTCGATTGGATAAACGATATTTTTTAAAATATTCTCTACACCCATATAATGTTTAACAAAACAGAATTAAATGAAAAGCTCACCGCCGAACTGCGGGAGATAGCTAAATCTCAAGGTATCCTAAATGCCGATGAGTTGCGTAAAGCTGAACTGGTAGAAGTCATCTCTCAAATCGCAGAGGAACAACCCGCTGTGGTTGCACCTGCTGAAACTACCGCAGCTGCAAAAACGCCGAAAGTAAAAACTGTAAAAGAAAACCCTGCCGAAAAATCCACCAGAAAAAGGATCAGAATTACGCCTAAAGAGGAGGAAGAAAGCAAGAGCAATAACTTTAACAGGGCTGCTTTATTTGACAAAGAGTCTTCCCAGGCTCCATCAGCAACGCCAGTAGTAGCAGAAGAGAAAAGTACGAATGCTCCGGTTAACGCTTCGGAAGCAGTAGCAGCAACAGAAACTGTTGCAGAACCTAAAACCGAGACCGTTGCCAATCCTCAACAGGAAATCAAAAAACAACGTCCGCCAAGAGAAGAAAACAGGCCACAAAAAACGCCTAACCACAATAACAATCAGAAACAAAGCGAAAACAGTTATTCTAACCTGGATTTCGACAATACCATCACCAACGAAGGTGTATTAGAGATTATGCCTGATGGTTACGGTTTCTTAAGGTCTGCGGATTACAATTACCTATCCTCTCCAGATGATATTTATGTTTCTCAATCTCAAATTAAATTATTTGGTTTGAAAACAGGTGATACCGTTAAAGGAAGTATCCGCCCTCCAAAAGAAGGAGAAAAATATTTCCCATTGGTAAGGGTAGAAACCATCAACGGACGTTTACCAGCTGATGTAAGGGACCGTGTTCCTTTTGACTACCTGACTCCATTATTCCCTACAGAAAGATTAAACCTGTTTACAGAAAGTAATAACTACTCCACCAGAATCATCGACTTATTTACCCCAATCGGTAAAGGACAACGTGGACTGATCGTGGCACAACCAAAAACCGGTAAAACCAATTTACTGAAAGAAGTTGCAAATGCTATTGCTAAAAATCATCCAGAGGTTTATCTGATCATTTTATTGATCGATGAGCGCCCGGAAGAGGTAACAGATATGGCTAGAAGCGTAAGAGCTGAGGTAATTGCCTCTACTTTTGATGAGCCTGCAGAAAGACATGTTAAAATTGCCAATATCGTTTTAGAAAAAGCAAAACGTCTGGTAGAATGTGGTCATGATGTCGTGATTTTATTAGACTCTATCACCAGATTAGCCAGAGCTTACAATACCACTGCTCCTGCCTCAGGAAAAATCTTATCAGGTGGTGTGGATGCCAATGCATTACACAAACCTAAACGTTTCTTCGGTGCTGCCCGTAACATTGAAAGAGGTGGTTCACTCACCATCCTTGCCACTGCCTTAACTGAAACTGGTTCGAAAATGGACGAAGTGATCTTTGAAGAATTTAAAGGTACTGGTAACATGGAATTACAGTTGGATCGTAAATTATCTAACAAACGTATCTTCCCTGCTATCGACATCACCGCATCAAGTACACGTAGAGATGATTTACTACACGATAGAGACACATTACAACGTGTTTGGATCTTACGTAATCACCTGGCGGATATGAACGCTCAGGAAGCCATGGAGTTTGTACAACAGCAAATCAGAAATACAAAAACCAACGAAGAGTTTTTGATTTCTATGAATAGCTAATTTAGAAATGATCATAAAACAGATACCCAATGCCATTACATCTGCTAACTTGTTTAGTGGATGTATTGGCATTGTTTTCGCATTTAACCAGGATTTAAGAGCCGCTGCACTTTGCATACTCATCTCCTTATTCATCGATTTTTTTGATGGTTTTGCCGCACGCCTCTTAAAAGTGAGCGGGCCTATGGGTAAAGAGCTGGACTCTTTGGCCGATATGGTGAGCTTTGGCGTATTGCCTTCAGTGATCCTGTTCCATATGGCACCAAGATCTTTTTTCGGATATGATGCCTTCCCTATCCTTTCTTACCTGGCATTTTTTATCGCAGTTTTTTCTGCATACCGACTTGCCAAGTTTAATCTGGATACCAGACAAACAGATAAATTTATAGGTGTACCTACTCCGGCCATCTCCGCGGTGATCGCTTCAGTACCCTTTATCTATGAAAGTGATGTGTTTCATTTCGATAATTCAACCACTACTGTATTGCTGTACCTGGCCTTTATTCCACTGGCTTGCTATTTACTGGTGAGTGAAATTACCCTGATTGCACTGAAATTTAAAAGCTTCGGATTCGCTGAAAATACCTTCAGATACATTCTGATCATCGCCTCCGTATTGTTATTACTGATCTTTAAATTCGTGGCGATCCCACTGATTTTAGTATTGTATATCGTTCTATCCATTATTGAGAATAGAACGACAGGAGTTAAAGCCGTTTCTTAAGATCGGCTTTAGCTTCATCCAATTGTTTGTACAAGACTTCTGCAAACTGACAAAGTTCGTCAAATGCCCCTGGCAAACCATCAATATGATTCAATTCACGGGCATTTCTTTCCATCATCTGCATGTGTTCCTTCGCATCTTCACGGCCTACATAAGCAAAAGTAGGTTTAATTTTATGTGCACAGCTTGATGCCCTTGGCCAATCTTCCGCTTTTATCGCCTTCCCCAAATCAGCTACATATGTAGGAGTTTGTGATTTAAAAAGGTCTAACATTTCTATAATAAATTCAGCACTATCCCCAGACATATCCTTTAGATAAGTAAGGTCAAGCGGTTGGTTATTCTTATTTGGATCGATCATTAAACAAATCTAATAAATTAAATTTTTGTTACAGTTAAATTATCCTCTAATATAGCTAATATTTCTGATACACTTTTAGCCAGAACAGGATGAATTAAGTCTCCTGCAATCTCAGCTAAAGGTACCAATACGAATTTTCGATACTGCATCTGAGGATGAGGAACCTGAAGTTCTTCTCCTAAATCCACCACCTCACCGGCATAAAGGATCAGGTCAATATCAATCAGTCGGGCGCCCCACTTTTCTTTCCTTACCCTCCCTAATTCGGCTTCTATAGACAATATGGCCTTTAATACTTCCATAGGACTCAAGCCGGTTTTCAATGCTACAGCCTGATTGATGAAAGCAGGCTGGTCAGTTTTACCCCAGGCAGCGGTCTCATAAAATGAAGATACAGCAAACACCTCACCTACCTGATTTCCAATTTGTAAAACTGCATCTCTCAACAGCTCTTCCCTATCCCCTAAATTACTTCCCAGTAACAAATAAACATTTTTACTATCCAAGTCCATACAAAAGCCTCAGGCATTTTTTCTACCTTTATTTACAAATTAAATATTTAACCAGCAAATGAAAGAATTTTTTAAGTATGTTTTTGCAACTGTTGTAGGAGTTATTATATCAATAGGGGTGTTTTTCATCCTGTTCATCGCTCTTATTGTAGGTATCGTATCTTCTATAGGAGACGATAAAACTGTGGTGGTCGACAATAACTCGGTCCTCTACCTTAACCTGGATCAGGCCATTACTGAACGTACTTATAGCGACCCGCTTTCCGAATTGCCTATCGTAGGTGATGAAGGTAAAAAAAGTATTGGCTTTACAGATGTCATTAAAGCCCTGAAATCTGCCAAATACGATGACAATATCAAATGTGTTTATCTAAGTGTCTCTTCTCCAAATGCAGGCTATGCCAATATGAGAGAAATCAGAGAAGCCCTGATCGATTTCAAAAGCAGCAAAAAGAAAATTATTGCCTATAGTGAAGTCTACACCCAAGGCGCGTATTATCTGGCTTCAGTAGCAGATAAAATATATATCAATCCGGAAGGTGCATTGGAATTTAAAGGACTGAGCTCTCAATCGGCCTTCTTTAAAGGTGCATTAGACAAATTAGGTATTGAAGCACAAATCATTCGTGTAGGAACTTATAAAAGTGCAGTAGAGCCTTTTATTGATACCAAAATGAGCGATAAAAACCGTGAGCAGGTAACGGCTTATGTAAACGGACTATATACCACCTTCCTTAATGACATTTCAAAAAGCAGAAATATCTCTAAAGACAGTCTTTTCCAAATTGCCAATGAGTATAAAATCCAACAACCTAAGGATGCCGAAAAATACAAAATGGTAGATGGATTAAAATATAAAGATGAGATCCTTGATGAATTAAAGTCCATAAGCGGAACTGGTAAAAACAGCACTTTAAATACCATTACGATCAATGACTATGCGAAGAATGTCATTTTTAACAGTAAAGGAAATACCAACAAAACTAAAATTGCTGTCATTTATGCCAATGGTGATATTATGGGTGGAGAAGGTAACAACGACCAGATCGGTTCAGAAAGGATTTCAAGAGCCATCAGAAAAGCCAGACTCGATACCAATATCAAAGCCATTGTATTAAGGGTAAACTCACCAGGTGGTAGTGCCCTTGCTTCAGACGTGATCTGGAGAGAGGTCGTCCTATCTAAAAAAGTAAAACCAGTAATTGCTTCCTTTGGTAACGTAGCCGCATCCGGTGGATATTACATCGCTTGTGCTGCCGACTCCATCATTGTACAACCAAACACCATTACGGGTTCAATCGGGGTATTCGGAATTATTCCTAACTTCCAGAAGCTATTAAACAAAGAACTTGGAATTACTTTTGACGGCGTAAAAACCGGCCAGTATGCCGATATTATGAGTACTGTCCGCCCGATGACTGCCGGAGAAAGACTAATCATTCAGAATGGTGTAAACCATGTATATGATAGCTTCATCACACGCGTGGCCAATGGTCGTAAGAAAAGTAAATCGTATATCGACAGTATTGCTGGTGGACGCGTATGGGTAGGAACTGATGCGGTTAAAATTGGTCTGGCCGACAGAACCGGTAGTTTCGAAGACGCCATTAAAGCTGCTGCAAAAAAAGCCAAAATCAGTGATTATAGAATCGTGGAATACCCGGAAATGATTGACCCAATCAAAGCGTTACTGGAAAACTCTACCGATAAAATAAAAACCTATTATGCCAAACAGGAATTAGGTGCCAATTACCTGATTTATCAGCAGATTAAAACTGCAATTTCAAAATCAGGTATACAAGCCAGAATGCCATTTGAGATTACCGTAAACTAAGTAAAAATACAAGCCGGATCACTGAAAAAATCAGTTCATCCGAAAACTAAAAAGGTCTAAATTTAATTTCTGCAAAGGGATTTGAATTTAGACCTTTTTTTTGCCAGCCCCGCCGGTAGTTCATCTCCAAATCCCCCCCTATTCCTGATCATTTTAAAGCAAGAAAACCGGCTGTTTTCCAGTTTAATCGGAAAAGCGGGGCTTTTTATTTAATTTAGCAATCCCATGGAAAATAAGACCATTGCACGCAATTTGCGACTGCTTTCTCAATTGATGGAGTTACACAATGAGAACCCTTTTAAAATCAAATCAGTAGCGAATGCTGGTTTAAAAGTAGATAAACTTCCTTATGCCATTCAAGGCAAAACCCTGGAAGAGATCGCACAGATTGACGGACTTGGAAAGAGCATTTCTGCGAAAGTCTGGGAACTGCTCGAAACAGGTACGATGGTCGATTTGCAGGATATACTGCAAAAAACACCAGAAGGTATTGTAGAGATGTTGGGCATCAAAGGTATCGGACCAAAAAAAATCCTGGTCATCTGGAAAGACCTTGGCATTGAAAACATCGGGGAACTTTATTATGCCTGTAATGAAAACCGCTTGATCGAAGCCAAAGGCTTCGGATTGAAAACACAGGAAGAGATTAAAAAGATCATTGAGTTCAGGATGGCCGGACTAGGGAAATTCCTGTATGCCCATGCAGAAAGCACCGTAAATAAACTGTATGCAGAGCTAGCCGTTTGGTTAAACCAGATTTCAGGAGATCCGCTACTGGGAATTGCAGGAGCATACAGACGCTGCATGGAGATCATTGAATATGTTCCTTTCCTGATTGGTGCCAGCGTACCAGAAGAAGTTCAGGAGAAAATCAGTTCATTTGAGGGGCTTCCTTTTGAAGCACAGTCAGATGGCACTTACCATGCAACCACAGCTTCGGGATTAAAAATACAATTGCATATCTGTCAGCAGGACAGCTTTTACTTAAACTGGTTTGAACTAACCGGTAATGAACAACATGTCAAAGAAGTACTCGCTTTGGCAGGAAACGGCCCTTTTGAAACAGAAGAAGCCATTTACAAAGCAGCCGGACTTGCTTTCGTAGCCCCCGAAATCAGAGAAGGACTAAATGAAGTCCAGCTGGCAAAGGAGAATAAACTACCGGTACTCATCACTTATGAAGACCTCAAAGGAAGTTTACACAACCACTCTACCTGGAGTGATGGCGTACATACCCTGGAGCAAATGGCTACTTTCTGTAAGGACAACCTGAAAATGGAATACTTCGGAATTTGTGACCACTCGAAATCCGCATTTTATGCCAACGGGCTAAATGAGCAACGCCTATATGCCCAACATCAGGAAATTGATGCCTTAAACGCGAAACTGGCTCCTTTCAAAATTTTCAAAGGAATTGAAAGTGACATTTTAAATGATGGATCATTAGACTATAGTGATGATATTCTAAAGACATTCGACTTTGTGGTGGCCTCTGTGCACAGCAATTTAAGAATGGATGAAGAGAAAGCTACCGCCCGACTAATCAAAGCCATAGAGAACCCTTATACAACGATTTTGGGCCATCCTACCGGCAGATTATTATTGAGCAGAAAAGGATATCCTATTGATTATGCAAAAGTAATTGATGCCTGTGCCGCCAATAAGGTAGTGATCGAGATCAATGCCAACCCATTACGTCTGGATTTAGACTGGCGCTGGCACCGTTATGCATTGGAAAAAGGGGTATTGTTATCCATCAATCCCGATGCACATAGAATGGAAGGATTCTACGATATGCACTATGGTACCTTGATTGGAAGAAAAGGCGGACTCGAAGCAAAACAGTGTTTAAATGCCTTGACGCTTCAAGATATCTCAGAATACTTCCATAATAAAAAATAGTTATCCTTACCTTTGCACCATGATTAGTCAGCTTTGTAATAAAATATTTCAGGACGTGATCAATGATTATCACGTTCACAACAATATAGATCAACCCATAGAAAATCCTTATGCCAGCGGTACACTGGAGCATTTATTATACATGAAATGCTGGATCGATACTGCGCAGTGGCACATGGAAGATGTGATTCGTAATCCGGAAATTGATCCGGTTGTAGCGCTGCAATGGAAACGTCGTATTGATGCTTCCAATCAGGAGCGTACAGATGTAGTAGAATATATCGATAGCTATTTCCTGGAAGAGTATAAGCACATCGTACCATCAGCAAACGCTAAGATCAATTCTGAGAGTCCGGCTTGGGTAATCGACAGGTTATCAATTCTTGCTTTAAAGATTTATCATATGACTGAGGAAACCCTTCGTGAGGACGCTTCTGAAGAACATAAAATGAGTTGTACTACAAAACTTAACATTCTCTTAAACCAAAGAACAGATCTTTCTGGTAGTTTAGATGAATTGATCGCAGATATTGAAAGCGGGGCAAAATACATGAAGGTTTATAAGCAAATGAAAATGTACAATGACCCTAGCATGAACCCTGTACTTTATAACAACAAGTAATTAATGCCAAAAGAAACTACTAACCTATTAGTAATCCGTTTCTCAGCAATGGGGGATGTCGCGATGACTGCCCCCATTCTTAAAGAATTCAAGGCACATTACCCGGAACACCAATTGCTGGTGGTTAGCCGACCTTTTTTCAAACCCTTTTTTAATGAGGTAAAAGACCTCAAGTTCCATGCTTTTGATCCTAAAGGGGCACACAAGGGCTTCTTCGGACTATTAAAACTTTTTCGCGAACTCAGTAAGCAGGACATCACTGCGATTGCAGATTTACACAGCAATCTGAGAAGTAAAATCCTTTGTTTCCTTTTTATGCTAAAAGGAATCAGATCTGTGTCTGTCGACAAAGGCAGAAAAGAAAAATCAGCATTGACACGTAAAACGAATAAAATCCTGGTACCATTGGAATTAACCGTTGCCCGATATGCCAAAGTATTCCAAAAATTAGGTTTCCCTTTTCCGCTTTCCAATACCTTGGATCAACGGAACCCTGCGCCTATTCAGCATGTGTTATTCCCAGAGAAAACACAGAAATGGATTGGAGTAAGCCCATTTGCACAGCATTTACAAAAGGTTTATCCCTTAACTAAAATGGAAAGCGTAGTGCTGGAACTGGCAGCACTTGGACATCATATTTTTATTTTTGGGGGATCTCCGGAAGAAGAGGAAACAGCCAATAACTGGGCCTCAAAACATAAAAACATTACTTCTCTGGTGAGGAAAATCAAACTGGAAGAAGAGTTGGACTTCATCTCCAATCTGGATGTGATGCTCAGTATGGATTCTTCTGGTATGCACCTGGCATCTTTAAAAAATATCCCTGTAGTTTCTGTCTGGGGTGCCACACATCCTTACGCCGGATTCTTAGGCTACGGGCAATCCGAAAATGATGCAGTACAAATCGATTTGTACTGTCGTCCATGCTCTGTTTATGGGAATGTTCCCTGTTACAGAGGTGATTTTGCCTGCATGAACAATTTGACCGAATCAACTGTTATAAATAGTGTTTTAAACAAACTACTTCATGGGCAAGCAACTTCTATTGATACGTCACGGGAAATCTGATTGGGGAAATAGCCATATTTCCGATTTTGATAGGCCATTAAATGCGAGAGGGCTTAGGAATGCGCCGGAAATGGCGACTAGAATTCTAAAAAAAGACCAGGTTCCGCAATTATTAGTGAGTAGCCCAGCTGTTCGTGCCCTCACTACCGCTAGGAACTTTGCCCAGGTATGGAACAAGCCACTGAGTCAGATTCAGGAAGAAACCACTATTTATGAAGCCAATGTACCGGCTCTATTAAAGATAGTCAACCAACTCAACAACAAGCACCATAGTGTGGCCTTGTTTGGTCACAATCCGGGACTTACAGAATTCGCAAATTACCTGAGTAATGCGAACATCTATAATATCCCAACTTGTGGTACAGTGCTTATTGAATTTCCATTTGAAAAATGGGAAGAGATAAGCCACCATACCGGTAATTTATTAGCTTTTGATTATCCTAAAAGCGCTGATGAAGATTAAAAGTGTAAATGCTTCACCGTTAAACCATTATTAATCAACTGTTTTAAGGAATCAATTCCAATTCTCAGGTGTGTATCTACGTAATTACTAGTTACTGAGGTATCACTTTCTGCTGTTTTCACACCTTCAGGAATCATGGGTTGATCTGAAACCAGCAATAATGCACCTGTAGGAATTTTATTCGCAAATCCTGTGGTAAAAATCGTAGCGGTTTCCATATCAACTGCCATCGCACGTAAAGTTTTCAGGTATTTCTTGAACGCTTTATCGTGTTCCCAAACCCTGCGGTTAGTGGTATAGCAAGTTCCCGTCCAATAATCTCTGGAATGATCACGAATAGTAGTAGAGATCGCTTTTTGTAAGGCGAAGGCTGGTAATGCAGGCACTTCGGCAGGCAAATAATCATTTGAGGTTCCTTCTCCTCTGATTGCAGCAATTGGCAGGATCAAATCACCCAATTGGTTTTTCTTTTTCAAACCACCACATTTTCCTAGGAACAACACTGCTTTGGGAGCAATAGCCGTTAATAAATCCATCATTGTGGCCGCCATCGGACTTCCCATTCCAAAGTTGATAATGGTAATTCCATTAGCCGTTACACTTTGCATTGGCTTATCCAGACCTATTATCGGAGCATTGTCGTGCCATTCCGAAAACATCTGCACATATTTACTGAAATTGGTTAGCAGAATATACTGTCCAAAATCCTCTAAGGCCCTACCGGTATATCTTGGAAGCCAGTTTCTAACGATATCTTCTTTAGATTTCAAACCAGATTTTACAGGAGATTCTATTTCTTTCTTCTTCTTTGTTTTCTTTTCCTCTTGTCCGCCTTTGTTTACTTCTAATTCTTCATTCATAAATTCTCCTTTTTCTAGTATAGTTAATAGTATTTTTATTCCTCAAGGAACCTGCCAGGATTTATCTAAGTGATTTAAGGGCCATCAAAGTCCTTATCCTAAAATAACAAGTTAAAAAAAATCCCCGTAAAACGGGGATTAAATTATTTAAGCAGCTTTCAGCTTTTTAAAATCAGCCTTTTCGAATTTCTCCTGCGCGTAGTCGAGCGTAATGCTCAACTCCTTGATACTGGAGTCGGAAGGGATATCAAACATGGCATCCAGCATAATTGCCTCACAGATGGAGCGTAAACCCCTTGCACCTAATTTGTATTCCATTGCTTTATCAACGATGAAATCTAAAACCTCATCATCAAATTTCAATTTCACACCTTCAAATTCAAACAATTTCACGTACTGACGCAACAATGAGTTTTTAGGCTCTGTCAGGATATTACGCAATGCTGCTTTATCCAAAGGATTTAAGTGTGTCAATACCGGTACACGGCCAATCAGCTCAGGAATCAAACCGAAAGATTTTAAATCCTGAGGTGTAATGTATTTATAAAGGTTGTTCAGATCCAATTCTTCATCATCTTTCTTCACTTTATAACCCACCGCCTGTGTACGCAATCTGTTGGCGATTTTACGTTCGATACCATCGAAAGCACCACCACAGATAAACAGAATGTTGTTGGTATTAACAGGAATCATTTTCTGATCAGGGTGTTTACGTCCGCCCTGAGGTGGAACATTCACAATAGTACCCTCTAAGATCTTCAATAAAGCCTGTTGCACGCCTTCTCCCGATACATCTCTGGTGATAGAAGGGTTATCGCTTTTACGCGCAACTTTATCCACCTCATCAATGTAAACGATTCCACGTTCTGCTGAAGCTACATCGTAATCCGCAGCTTGCAATAAACGGGTTAAGATACTTTCCACATCCTCTCCTACGTATCCTGCTTCGGTAAGTACCGTTGCATCACAAATACAAAAAGGAACATGCAAGATCTTCGCAATAGTTTTCGCCAATAAGGTTTTTCCAGTTCCGGTCTCCCCTACCAGCATGATGTTTGATTTCTCAATCTCCACCTCATCTGCCTGATCTACCGATTGGCCCAATCTCTTGTAGTGGTTATACACCGCTACAGAAAGTACTTTCTTGGCATCATCCTGACCAATTACATATTGATCAATATGAGCCTTAATTTCCATTGGTTTCAATAAGGTAATCGAGGTATCCATTGGTTTACCTTTTTTGCTTCCCAGTTCCTGAGCCAGTAACTGATTGGCCTGAGTCACACATTTATCGCAGATGAAGGCATCAAGACCTTCAATAAGCATCAATGTATCCTGCTTGCCTGATCCACAAAAAGAACAACGGGATTCTTTACTTTGTTTAGCCATTTTTTTCTTTGTTATTCGCTCCCAGCACTTCATCAATCATTCCAAAGCCTTTAGCTTCTTCAGCTTTCATCCAGTAATCACGGTCTGAAGCTTTCTCTACCCACTCGTACGATTGTCCGGAATGGTTAGAAATGATATCATATAATTCCTTTTTCAATTTCAACATCTCTCTCAGGTTGATCTCCATATCTGAAGCTACACCTTGAGCACCACCTGATGGCTGGTGGATCATCACACGTGAATGAGGCAATGCCGCACGTTTACCTTTAGCACCTGCTACCAGTAGTACAGCACCCATAGAGGCAGCCATACCCGTACAGATCGTAGCCACATCTGGTGTGATGTATTGCATAGTATCATAGATACCTAATCCTGCATAAACAGAACCACCTGGTGAATTGATATATATCTGAATGTCTCTATTGTTATCGGTCGACTGTAAAAACAGCAGTTGTGCCTGAATAATGTTTGCGTTACCGTCGTAGATGGCATCACCTAAGAAAATGATACGGTCCATCATCAAACGTGAAAACACATCCATTTGTGCCACGTTAAGCTGACGCTCTTCAATAATATAAGGAGTCATACTTTTTGGAGAGTTATTGGTAGCACCAATAAAACGATCCACGTTTAAACCATTAATACGATGGTGTTTAACAGCGTATTTTCTAAATTCGTCTTTGTCTATTTTCATCAGTATGTCTATTTATATATATTTCTACCTTCTAATTTTCACCAAATTAGTGAAACTAAATTGGTGAATTATTGTGGTATTGTAAAATTCTATAATCTCTTTATATAAATAAGGCGGCCTTAATAAAAGCCGCCTTATCCAATATCTATTAAAAGTATCTGGGTTTCCCCTGGATTACTTCATTTCGATAAACTTGTTATAAGCTATTTCTTTGTCTTCAATAGTAGCTACCGATTTGATGTATTCAAAAACTTTAATCGCTTTTACTTCATCAAAAATACGGTTTGCATTGTCTTTCTCTTTCAAGAAAGTTGCAGTGTATTGCGCCAATTGATCTTCAGGCATCGGGCTTGGGCTGTACATTCTGAACTGTGCATCTAAACGTTGTTTAGCAGTCTGGAATACATCCTCATATTTGATTTCGATGCTATTGTCTTTAATTAATTTGTTCTCAATTAAAGTCCATTTTAAGTTTTTAGCGAAATCATCATAACCTTCAGCTAATTCTGCATCAGTTAATTTTTCGTTAGTTGCTTTTAACCACTTACGTAAAAACTCATCTGGCAATTCCATTTTCACGGTTTCAGTCAGCTTGGTATAGATGTCGTTCTGCAATTTGCGATCTGCATCCTGCTTGAACATACCTTCTATTTCTTCTGTGATTTTAGCGGTAAAACCAGCCTCATCAGTTACCACACCTTCACCAAATAATTTATCAAAGAACTCCTGATTTAAATCAGCTTCTTCTAAACGGTTTACATTTTTAACCGTTACCTGGAATTTCGATTTTGCTTCTTTAGCTTCTTCTTCAGGAATGTTTAACAATTTAGCAATAATCACTTCATTGTTGTCAAACGCTTTCTGAACATCCAATTCTACAACATCGTCTTTTTTCAAACCGATTAAGGTTTTCAAAATCTTTTTATCAGCTACCTGATCCAAACGAATAGATCCTGTGCTGGTGATGCCACCTTCAAAAACTGAACCATCAGCAGAAAGTTGTGCTAAATCGGCATAAAGGACGTCATCTTCTGCCGAAACTTCAGGGTTTGTCATTTTGCCATAGCTTCTTCTGATGTTTTTGATACGTGAAGCTAATGTTTCTTCGTCTGCCTTAACGACATACTGAGTAAATTTATCTTTAGCAGTGATTTTTACATCTACAGCTGGTGCCAGACCGATTTCATAGTCGAACTCGAATTCGTCAGTACCATCCCATTTGTATTCTTTAGTATCATCCATTACTGGTAATGGCTGTCCAAGAACTTCTACTTTATTGTCAGCAAGGTGTTTGCTTAAAGTTTCGCTCAATAGGGTATTGATTTCTTCCACTAAAATGTTTCTACCGAACATTTTCTTAATGTGCGCAGCAGGAACCATTCCTTTACGAAAACCAGGAAGGTTTGATTTTTTAGCTTGTTCTTTTATAGATTTATCAACCTTTTCAGTATAATCTTCAGGTGAAATCTTAATTTTCACAACCGCATTTAGGTCGTTAATTTTTTCCTGTGTAATGTTCATCTTTCTGAATCAATAATTATTAATGTCTATATACAAAAAATCCCCCCTGGTGCGGAGGAACTTTTATTGCGGAAGAATTGACTCCAATCCACCGCTCAAATTTCCCTTTCGAGGGCGCAAATATATTCTTTTTTGTTGATTTCAAAGCCTATAATTGAAAATATTACTGATCTGATTGTCTGAATATAAGCAGTTCAAAGCTCAAAAAAAGGGGCTATTAAATGTAAGCTGAACCAATTGGTAATCTGCGATTTTACACTAAAACAAGATACAATTGCGGATGAACAAGGAATGCGAAAGTTGCCAGCCAAACATAAACTGAACTAAAATAAAAAAGGTGATAAGCTTTTCAGTTTATCACCTTTTTTGTGCGGAAGAAGGGACTCGAACCCCCACGCCGTGAAGCGCCAGATCCTAAGTCTGGTGCGGCTACCAATTACGCCACTTCCGCAGTTAGGATTACCCTTTCGGGATTGCAAAGATAGAATAGTTTTTTAAAAACTCATAAAAATTTTAAATAAAAATGAAGAATTTTCAGGCATCAACTGTAAAAAACAACAATAACCACTAAAAATCAATTACTTAAAAAAAATACAGATATCACATCATGGAGGAAGCAAAAGCCCATTAACCCTGAAAATAGGCTGAAGCTTGGATTGGATTTGATACTCAATCGGGTTAAGAGCAGCTTAATTCTAACATTTCTTCTCCCCGAGCCCTTAGTCATTAGGATATGATCTCCTACTGAGGTTATAGTTTTGTGAGTATTACTTGATAGATTATTGGAGGTTGATAGGGCCTAATACAGCTTATAGCCCAATCAGCCTCTTTAATAAACCCATTAGGTGATTGAGTTTTCATTAAAAAAATATAACCTCTTATACTGATCACTATAAAGTTTTTTATTATCTTCATACAGTTCATCTCGAACGATAGTTAACTGAACACTAAACCATTAACGACTCTCATATGGCAATAGCTGTAAACGGCCCACATGGCCACTTCAAAGGAAAAGTAGGCAATCTGGTGTATTATATGCTCAATGGGCAACCAGTAGTCCGCTTAATTGGCCATAAAGGCAAGCCCAGTTTACTTCAACTGGCCAATTACCAAAAAATGTCTGTTACCATGAAATTGCTGAGCAATATGACCGGCTTTATCAAATTGGGATTCGGCTTACAGGCCAAAGGGACAGTGCATAATGCACACAACCTGGCCACCTCTTACCTGAAAAAACACGCTTTAAAGGGTGAATATCCCAATATCAGTGTAGATTATACGAAAGTTAAACTGAGCCAAGGCAGCATGCCTGCAACCCGGGATTTAAAAATCGTTAAAGTAGCAGGCGGATTGGAAATCAGCTGGGATCCGACCCATAGCTATGAATTACAACACAATGATAGTGTGATGGTGATGCTCTGTTTTCCGGAAACCGGAAGAGACCGTGAATACCTGAATATTGCCAGAAGATCGGAAGGAAAGTGTTTTCTCCCATTGTTAGAAGAACAGCTCAGTCAACAGATAGAGCCTTATATAGCTTTCATCTCTGCAGATGGAGAAAGTGTATCTGATAGTGTTTATCTAGGTAATTTAAACGGGGAGGTTAAAACTGAGAAAGAAAAAAGTGACGAAAAAAAATACCAGCAGGTAAAAGAACGTTTTGATCAGGTGGCAACCAGCTATAGGAGTCAGATTAAGGACGAATATGGGATGAAACCACGTACCAAAGCATTTAGAGTGCTGGAAAAAGAATATTTGGCGCTCAAAGAGAAGCTGGAACACCTGCCCGGGAAACCTGGCTAAACAGAATCATCCTGTCAGGGGATCACTATGCGCAAAAAAGGGCAAAAAAAAACAGCTCTTTCGAAGCTGTTTTTTTTACTGTGCGGAAGAAGGGACTCGAACCCCCACGCCGTGAAGCGCCAGATCCTAAGTCTGGTGCGGCTACCAATTACGCCACTTCCGCAGTTAGGATGTTCCCTTTCGGGATTGCAAATATAGATATTGTTTTTATACTTAAAAACTCTTTTTCAATTATTCTAAGACACATTAGCTAACCTATTGATCTTATAGCTTTTAATTTTTAATCTTTTTTTCCGATTCTAAAAAGCATCGTAAAATTCCATACCCAAAGTCCGTTTTTTCATTGAGATTTAGTATAATTCTTTTTGTAACTGAAACAAATATCCAACTGCTTTTACCAACCTGCTCCCATACCAGGAGAACATTTCCCCATCAACCAGCATCACTTTGGCATGAGGCAGGGCCAGACTAATTTCTTTGAGATGTTTTTCTTTAAAGGGATAAGGCTCGGAGGATAAAAAGACGAGATCGGGATTCAAAGAAGCGAGGGTTTCTAAATCCATCTCCGGATAACGACTTTCTTTAACCACATTTCGCAAGCCATTCATTGCCAGCATATGGTCTATAAAGGTGTTTCTTCCGGCAAATAGATATGGCTCCTTCCAGATCAGGTAAGCAACTGATTTATCCAGACCATTTTGTAAGGCCAAAGTTTGTAAATCATTGAAACCTGCAGTAATTAAATGATTCAGGTAGGCAGATTCCGGCTCCCTATCCACCAGTTGCCCAATTTGTGTAATACTGCTCTTTGCCCCTTCCAGATCATGAATATCACTCATCCAAACTGGAAACTCTGTCATCAGTTCTTCGATCTGCTCCCGTTCATTTTCTTCCTTATTGCCAATAATGAGATCCGGTTTCAAACTCCGGATCAATTCCAGGTTCAATTTCTTTGTTCCTCCAATTTTGGTTTTTTCCTTGAATTTGGCTTCCGGATGAATACAGAATTTAGTGATTCCAATCAGCTCTGCATCCAATCCCATCTCAAACAATAGCTCTGTCTGAGATGGAACCAGAGATATGATCCTTTTTGGAGGGAAATTAATGGTTATAATACGATGAATCTGATCTGTAAAACTGCGTTGCATTTTACAAAGATACATGCCATTCTTTAAAATCTATTCGTATTTCAGCGCATCTACGGGATTTGTTTTTGCAGCTTTGAATGCTTGCCAGCTTACCGTAAAAAATGCAACCATTAAAGTTAAAACCGCAGTAATCATAAAAACAGGCCAACTGATCGCAATATGGTAATCAAACTTCGACAACCATTTTTCCATCATCCAATAAGCAATAGGCATGGCGATGATTAAAGCCAGCAATACCATTTTCACAAAGTTCAGGGACAATAACCTCACAATCCCACTTACTGAGGCCCCCAATACTTTACGTACGCCAATTTCTTTTGTGCGTTGCTCTGCGGAAAAAGCCGACAAACCAAATAAACCCAGGCAGGAAATAAATATCGCCAATCCACCGAAAACGTTAGACAATACACCAAGGATCTTTTCATTCTCAAATTTGACCTCAATCAGGCTATCTACAAATTTAATATCTACAGGGAAATCTGGATTTATATCTTTAGTAATCCGGCTAATCAGTGCTAAATTCTCCGCTGTAGGGTTTTCTGCATTCATCCGCATATTAATCACATCGCTGTTCTCCGGATTAAATCCAATTATCATTGGCAAATTTCTTTTGGCTGGATCTCCCCAGGTAACATCCTTAAATACACCTACAATGTGTTTTTCAGTTCCCCATAGTTTAATCCTCTTTCCCAGAGGTTTTTTTAAACCCATGGTTTTCACTGCTGTTTCACTCAACAACATGCCCTGCTGATCAGAAGCTATTCTAGGATCAAAATCCCGCCCTTCTACTAACTTTATTCCATTGGTCCTGATGAAATCATAACTGGTATAAATCTGGTTAAAGGACATTCTTTTACCTTCTTCCATCATCCCTTCCCATTCCATACCAGAGGCATTTGAATTAGGAGTCGAAATACTACCTGAGGACTGACATATACTTGTGATGGCTCCTGAGGCCAGAAGTCGCTCCTTTAACAAATCGAATTTCGGATACAAATTACCTTCATGTGGCATCTCCAGCAAAGCGTTCATTTCATATCCCAAAGGTTTATTTTTAATGTACTGCAGCTGCTGATAAACAATCAGCGTTCCTACAATCAATACAATGGCAAAACTAAACTGCACAATCACTAATACTTGCCTGAAAGACAATGAAAGTAAATTTTTCCCATTTACTGACTTTTTCATGGTCTGAATCGGATTAAAAGAGGAAAGGAAAAATGCAGGGTAGCTTCCGGCCAATAAACCCGTCACTAAAATCAAAGCAATTGCTGCCAGCCAGGCAAAGGGGTTTCCATAGTTCAGGTGCAGCTCAATATTTAGCAAATGGTTGAATTTAGGCAAAGCCAATTCTACCAGAATCACAGCAAGAATTACACTCACAAAACTCAGCAATAAAGATTCTAACAGAAACTGGGCAATTAACGATTGCCTTGATGCTCCAATGGTCTTTTTTATACCTACTTCTTTTGCTCTCTTTTGAGATCTTGCAGTTGCCAGATTCATAAAATTGATACAGGCTATGATTAAAATGCATAAGGCCAGCGCGACAAAGAAACGCAGTTGTTCAATTCTTCCTCCGGAAGGCTGTCCATTCTTAAATTCTCCGTATAAATGACGTTCCAGTAATGGTTGTACAAAAACGCTTGGATCTACATTGTCACTAGGTGAATGTTTAACAATGATATCACTGATTTTTGCATTAAACTGGTCTACATTAACCCCCTGTTTTAAAGTAAGCACAGTATAGAAAGCGAAATTACCCCAATTGGGTTCGCCAGCCCAGCTGTGTAATTTTTCATATAAAGTCCATGAGTTCAGGCAGTCAAACTTATAGGTGGTATTTCCCGGATGGTCTTTGATTACACCCGTTACCTTTACAGCAACCTGGTTTTCATATTTCAATACTTTATTCAGCACATCGCTGGTCCCAAATAGTTTTTTAGCAGCGCTTTCTGTGAGAATGATAGAATTGGGATCAGTAAATGCATGTTCCGGACTACCACTAATAAACTGATAGTCAAATATTTTTAAAATATCTTCGTCTGCATACCGACCTTCAATTTTAAATGAATTTTCTCCATTTGCCACCAGGCGTTCTACCGGCCAGAGGATTCTTGCAATATGTTCAATTTCCGGAATTTCCTGTGTTAAGGTATTCGCAAGCACATTTGGCGCCTGATCTCCAGTAGCTGTCACCTGTTTATTTTGATCAGAGAAATTCACCATCACCTGATAAATGTTATCTTTATTTTTATAGGCGCGATCGTAATTCCATTCGTAAGCGACATACAATAACAACATCAGACAGGCGGCAAGACCAATGGCAAGGCCACTAATGTTAATCAGAGATGCCGTCTTGTTTCTTAGTAAATTCCTTATAGCGATTTTTAAATTCAATTTAAACATATGAAGGGTATTAATTGTGATTGCAGCTAACAGTACAAGCGACAGATCCTGTCCACCATTTCGTTTTTTTTCATTCAGACTGTTTATGGGATACCATCAATAGATAGCTATCTTAAATTAGCCTTAAACACCTTGCTCAATGGCAATATCTTCCTTGATCACACCATCCAGTAAATGAAGAATTCTGCTGCCATATGCTGCGTTTACTTCAGAATGGGTCACCTGAATGATGGTAATCCCCTCTTCTTCATTTAACTTTTTAAATAGTTCCATAATTTGCAAGGCTTGTGCTGACTGCAGGTTTCCGGTTGGTTCATCAGCCAGAATAATTGAGGGTTGTGCCACCAATGCTCTGGCAATTCCCACCAACTGTTGTTGACCTCCGGAAAGTTGATTCGGAAAGAGGTCTTTTTTAGCCACCATATTGAAACGATCCAATACATCCGCCACCCTGCTTTTACGTTCTGCCCCTGCAATTTTCTTATACAATAAAGGGGCTTCAATATTTTCTGCAACAGTCATTTCATCAATCAAATGATAAGCCTGAAATACAAATCCGATATGATGCCTGTAAAGGTCTATTCGTTTACGTTCACTGAGTGCAAGTACATTTTCTCCCATGAATTCATATTCGCCATAGGTGGGCTCTTCCAACATGCCCAGGATATTCAGCAAAGTAGATTTCCCGGCACCTGAAGGTCCCATAATGGAAACAAACTCCCCTGATTTAATTTCGGTACTCACATGACGGAGGATATAACTTTTAACTCCTTTATTGGCGTAATATTTCTCTATATTTTTAAGTGTGATCATGATATTCGGGTTATATTTTATGGTTAGTTAAAATTTGTGTTTTTATTCATATTTAAGCGCATCAATTGGGTTCGTTTTTGCCGCTTTTAAAGAGCGTAAGGTCACCGTAATCAAAGTAATGAGCACAGACAAAACCATCGCCAGTAAAAACGGCCAGACACTCAGACTAGTCCTGTACGCAAAGCCATTCAACCATTTTGAGGTTAGAATGTAAGCCAGTGGCCATGCGATCAAATTAGCAATGAGTACCATATAAAGGAAAGAACGATTCAACATTTTCACCAGCTCCATGGTAGAAGCGCCGAGCACTTTTCTGATGGCTATTTCTCTGGTTTTTTGGGTAGCGATAAAAGAAACCAGTCCAAATAATCCTATAAAGGAAATGAAAATGATAACTCCTGCAAATACTTTAAAAAGCACACCCATTACCTGCTCGGTTCTGTAAAAGCTTTCAATGGTCTGATCCATAAACTCCAGTTCGTAAACATGATCAGGGAAAGTAGCATTCCATAACTGTTCTACCTGACTCATCGTTTTACTAAGCTCTTTTGGATCCAGCTTTATCGCGATAGAATTATACCTATTCCAGCTGCTAAAGATCGCCAATGGAGATATCGCTTCCTTAAGGGAATTGTTATTGAAATCTTTAACCACCCCCACAATAGGCGCTTCAATGCCGGTAACACTCAGGCGTTTTCCGATGGCATCCTGCGGCCGCAGCACATTTAGCTTTTTCAATAAAGTTTCATTGATCACATATTCCTTAACGGTATCACTTTTGGACAATCCCCGTCCGGCCAGAAGGCTCATATTAAAGGTTTTCAGGTAATTTTCATCTGCTGCTTTAATATTCAATTGAAACTGTTCATCTTTTCCGCGATGATCATAAGAAAAGTTCACTTCCAAATTGCTATTCGACAAAGGCGCGCCATTGAAATAAGTGCTCTGCGCAATACCGGGAAACTTCATCAGTCTTTCTCTAAAACCAGCCAGTTTAGTCAGGTTCAGACTGTCGGATGGGACATCAACCACTGCTACCGATTGATGATCAAAACCCAGCGATTTCTCCCTCATAAATTCCATTTGCCGAACAACAACGAGTGTAGCGATAATCAGCACCGCAGTAATGGAAAACTGAACCACTACCAGGGTTTTTCTTAAACCTATACCTCCGGCATTCGCTGCACTGATTTTATTTTTAATCGCCAGCGCCGGACTAAATCCGGAAATTACAAATGCAGGATAAAGTCCAGCCATAAAGCTCACGAATACCACCAATAACAACATGAAGATGAAAATCGCCGGCTCAGCGAAAAGCTGGAAAGACACCTTTTCCCTCATCAGTTGTTCCATTCCTGGAATGGCCAGTTCTGTAATCACACAAGCCAGCAATAAGGCAATAACGGTAATCAGGGTCGTCTCGCTTAAAAACTGCCAGATCAATTGTCCACGTCTACTGCCCATTACTTTACGTACTCCCACTTCTTTTGAACGGCTGATGGCCTGTGCTGTGGCCAGATTGATAAAATTGATACAGGCAGTAATCAATAGAAAAAGACCGATCAATCCTAAACCTGCCAGTTCTTTATAGGATATGGTGCTGTACCTGAAATTCCCGAAGCGTCCATCATGGTGCACCTCCGACAATGGTTGAAAAATATGCTGCTCTTTTCCAGGCCCTTTATCTACATAATATTTGTCAATAAACTTTTTTAATGGCTGATCAAGATCAGCAGTACTTGCCCCCGGTTTTAACAGGACATAACATTCGGATCTGTTGCTGACCTGTCCCCATGCCTTTGAATCTTTTTCAGGAAATGAGGCATAAGAGGCGACCAGATTGAAGGGAAAGTTAGTATTCTGCGGAAAATCTTTATACACAGCAGTGATCTTAAAATCAGTTTTCTGATCAAGATTCACACTTTTACCGATGGCATTCTGCCAGGATCCAAAATATTCAATGGCCGATTTTTCTGATAATGCCATCGTTCCGGGAGCAGATAATGCCTGCTCAGGTTTTCCAGATAGCCATTCTATATGGAAAATTTTGAAGAACTGTGGTTCCACATAAAAAACAGCTTCCTTTCTTTTGACATCCTTATTTTCCGGTCCGCCTTTAACTAAAACTACACCACCACTACTGCGTACGGCCGCGACCTCTTCAAATTGTGAAAAATCAGTTCGCATTGCGGGAGCCAGAGGAATTGGTACACCGCTGGTATAGAAATCGCCATCAGAAAAAGTCCAGGAAGAGACCACACGATAAATACGATCCTTGTTATCATAACTAGTATCAAAGCTCAACTGGAACTTTAAAAACAGAAAGATCAACAGACAACTGGCCAGCCCGACAGACAATCCAATCACATTAATAGCGGTATAACCTTTATACTTCCAAAGATTCCGAATTGCAATTTTAAGGTTCAGTTTAAACATAGCTTGAATATTTATTATTCATATTTTAAAGCATCAACAGGGTTCAGTTTCATCGCATTTCTTGCCTGAAAACTCACGGTTAAAACCGTCAGCAATACACTGAGGAATCCGGCCGCAACAAATGGAAACATAGGCAGTTCAATTCGATAAGCAAAAGTATCCAGCCATCTCTGTGCAGTGATATAGGCAATTGGCCAGCCGATCAGATTCGCCAGGAATACCATTCTAATAAAGAAAGAGTTGAGCAATCTGAGGATATTAAAATCTGTAGCCCCTAATACCTTTCTGATAGAAATTTCTTTTATTCTACTGTTGATGGTAAAGGCAGAAAAGGCAAAAAGACCCATTAAAGCGATGAAAATAGTGAGCATGGCCGCAGCATAAAAAACCGATTGCAACTGTTCCTGTTTATGAAATAAACGACCATATAGTTCGTCCATGAATTCGTATCTAAAATCATCCCCATCCATTTTATTCAGGTTACTCCAGTCTGATTTTAAAGTAGCCAACACACCTGCCATGCGATCAGGGTCAATATTCATCATCAATTTCATTTTACCATTTGCACAGGCACTTTTAACCGCATATACGGTAGGCTCTACTGCAGCTTCAAAGCCCTGCATTTTCGCATCTTTCACCACTCCCACAATATGATAATCCATATCACATCCGCGAATGGTCTTTCCTACCGGGTGTCTGAGGCCATAGGCAGCAGCAGCAGATTCGTTGAGTACAATTCCGTTTTCAGCATCCGCTGGAAAACTTTTGGAGAAGAAACGGCCAGCTTTGAGCTTCATTCCCAGGGTCTCAAAATAATCGAAATCTATATGGACGATGTCCATGCCCAGATTTTCCCCCTCCATTGTATAATCCACCCGGCCCGGACGGGAACCATCCGGAACATCGGATGCCACAGTAAAAGAATTAACTCCCGGAATTTCCAGGATTCTTGATTTCATATTTTCAAAATAACCCCGGTCAAACCAAACCATGTTTTTAATGTAAACCACTTGCCCGGCTTTAAAACCTGTATCTTCTGTCCGCATGTATTTCAGCTGACTACTCACAATCAATAATCCAGCTATGAAAACAATAGCCACAGTAAACTGAGTCACCAATAAAGCGTTCCTCAACCAAAGGGTTTTAAAACTGGTTTGTAAATTTCCTTTTAACACGGATACCGGTTTAAAGCCTGACAAGACTAAGGCCGGGTAAACACCGGAAATTAAAGTAATGATCAGCAAGACCAATGGAAGTTGCCAGATCAATTCATAATTGCCTTTCCACAATGAAAATGACACATTAAAAGAATCATTGAAAAACGGCAGAAAGACCTCTGCAAGTATCACTGCAATTAACAGTGCAACCAGACATTGCATTAAAATCTCTATCAGAAACTGAAAAATCAGACTCCGGCGATAGGCACCCAAAACCTTTTTCACGCCTACTTCTTTTGCTCTCTTATTGGTTTGGGCAATCGTCAGGTTAGTAAAATTAATACAGGCAATAACCATTACCAGAATAGTGAGCACAGACAAAGCCATCACAATTTTATAATTGGTATTATTCCCTGCAATAGGTCGCAAATGCAGATGATCTAAAGGATCTAAAAAGATTTCAGGCGCTGCTTTTTTTAATTCATCATTATCCTTCAGGTTATTGCTGCTCAAACCTTCTTTTTTCAGCTCTTCTCTAAATACTGCATTCACTTTTTGCTGCAAAAGACCGATATCAGTACCTGCTTTAACTTGAACATATGTAAAGTAATTAAAAGCGCTGGGTTCCTGGTTTTTCCCTGCATCTTCTGTAACGATTAAAGCATCGAAAACCAAATTGGAATGTGCTGTATTATGGTTCACAATTCCTGAGATATCGGCATATTGCAAGGCTGTTTTTGGTCCTATAGCTACTTTGACTGGAAATACAGGTGTTTTTTTTGGAAACATAGCCGAGGCAATTTCTTTCGGCATATATAGATTCAAGGCCTCTCCCTGCGGTTTCAGGAGTCCACCTTCGATCTCCATATTGAACATTTTAGCCAGACTGTAATCCACAGTCATTACATCTTTTAGGTACACCCTGGCCTCATTGCTATGAAGGGCAAATTCAAAATCAGTTTTTCTGCTTCTGCCTACACTTTCAATTTCTGGTATTGCGTCTTTCAATGCTTTTGCGAGAGATAAAGAAGTGAAGGTGGTTTTACGATCTTGTAAAACTCTCCCAACCTGATATATCTGTTTATAATTCGGAACATTGTGGTCAAAACTGGTTTCGAAACGCACATAGATCGCCACCAAAATAAAGGCTGCTAAAGCAACGGCTAGTCCGCCAATATTTATAGCTGTATATACCTTATTTCTCCAAAGGTTGCGCAGTGCGATTTTAAGGTTGAGTCTGAACATCGTTTGTAGGTTTAGGTTTATTCGTATTTAAGGGCATCAACAGGGTTTGCTTTTGCCACTTTCATTGACTGTATGCTGACTGTAAATAAGGCAATCAGCAATGACAGGATGATTGCAATCGCAAAAGGGATCAGAGAAATCTCTACGTGGAACTCATATTTGGAAAGCCATTTATTAATCATGATATAAGCCAGCGGAAAAGCGATGAGATTGGCAATAGCCACCAACTTCACAAAATCTTTATTCAGTAAGGTCAGGATATTCAAGCTACTTGCACCTAATACTTTTCGGATACTAATTTCTTTTTTACGTTGTTCAGCCATGTACAAACTCAGTCCTAGTAAGCCCAGGCAAGAAATAAATATGGCAAAGCCTCCAAACCAATTGGCAAGTATGCCCATCAGCTTTTCATTATTGAATTTCGATTCAAAGCGTTCAGACACAAAAGTAACTGCAACCGGATAATCGGGATTAATTTCTTTCAGCATTGCCTGCACTTTTGAGACTGCGGTGCTGAGATTTTGACTCGAATCCAGGCGCATAGCCATCACCCCGTCCGTATCTATTCCTTTCCCTATCACCATCGGCGCAGTACTATGATAAGGGGACTCCATCACAAAATCTTTCATGACACCAATTACGGTAAATTGGTCTTCTCCCCAGGTAATAATTGAGCCTACTGGTTTCTTGAGCCCCATTGTTTTCACTGCAGCTTCATTGATCACCAGACTGGTCGAGTCTACAAAATTGTGGGAGAAATCTCTACCTTCCAGTATGCGTCCTCCAAGGGTCGCTGCAAAATCTTCATAAGCATACCTAAAATTGAACAAGATATTTTCATTCGGATTTTTACCCGACCAGCTTATAGAAGTCGTATTATTTCCACCTAAGGTTAAACTCCGGCTAAAAGTACTCACATGACTTACCAGACCGGTTTTCAACAACCTTTCCCGAAATAATTCTATTTTGGAACGGTCCTTTAGCACACCTTCTATCGGAATTTCTATCAATCCATTTTTATCGTAACCAATTGGTTTATTTTTGATAAAAATCAGTTGCTGGTAAATCACAGCAGTACCTACGATCAAACAGGAGGCAAATACAAATTGAAACACCACCAATACCTTCCTTATCGATAGAGATGTTCCTCCAGCTCTGCTGAAGCCCTTTAACACTTTCACCGGTTCAAAAGATGACAGGTAAAAAGCAGGGTAACTACCCGCAATTAATCCTGTAAAAATGGTCAGACCAAACAATACCAGCCAGAAGTTCCAATCCGTATAATTGATGGTCAGGGTTACATTTAAAAGGTTATTAAAATAAGGAAGACTAAATTCTATAAGTATAAAAGCGACCATCATTCCTAGTAAGGCCAGTAATACCGATTCCAGAATAAACTGGCTAATCAGTGTTTTTCTGGAGGCACCAATTGCCTTTCTCACTCCTACTTCTTTTGCTCTCTTTTCAGACCTTGCAGTAGAAAGATTCATAAAATTGATGCAGGCAATCAGTAAAATACAAAAAGCCAGAATAAAGTAAATTCTAAGCATATCTATCTTACCGCCAACAGATTTACCATTTTCGAACTGATCATATAAATGCCATTTGGCAAAAGGATGAATAATTGCGACATTATCATTGTCTTTCTGATTTCTCCCATAAATGCCATGAATCGCCTTGCTTACCTTATCAAAAGCACTATTGTCTTTTAATTGAACTACGGTTAAACAGAAATTGCTTCCCCATCCGGCATTTTTAGTCCAGGTATTTAATTTCTCATAGAACTCCCAGGACAAAAGGTAATCAAACTGAATACTGCTTGTTTCCGGTACATCTTCAATCACCCCTTCTACTGTCAGGAGATCTTTGCCTGCAAGTTTTACCGTTTTATTTAAAGGCTCTTCGTTTCCGAATAAAATCTTAGCCAGTTTTTCGCTGAGAATGATTCCGTTCGGAGATTTTAAAGCCTGATCTTTATTTCCTTTTATAAATTTATAATCAAAGATTTTCAGAAAAGAAGGATCAGTAAAAATCCCCCTCTTTTTAAAGGATTTATCTTCCTTTGTAATCAGGTATTCAGCAGGATAGGTAGAATGGGAAGCAAAAGCGACACCTGGTATGGTTTCTCTTAGCTCATCTGCCAGGACACCAGGTGTCCAGGCGTAACTTATAATATTATTTGCATTCTTCTGATTACTATATACGACATAGGTACGATCATAACCTGAGCTATGTTTATCGTAACTCCATTCATAGGCTACGTACAATAATAAAAGCATACAGCTAGCCAAACCTATTGCAAGGCCTCCTACATTAATCAGCGTATACCCTTTGTTCTTCCAAAGGTTACGTAAGGCAATTTTTAAATTAAGTCTAAACATTATCTTTTAGGTTGAGGTTTATTCGTATTTAAGTGCGTCAACAGGTTTTGCATTTGCGGTTTTATAAGCTTGAATACTCACGGTCAGAATGGTAACAATTACAGAGATGCACATCGCTGCCAGAAATGGCCAGAGGGTGATCGTACTTCGATAGGCAAAACCTGAGAGCCAGATACTGGCAAGTATATAGGCAATTGGAATGGCAACGGCATTAGCCAAAACCACCAACACTAGAAATGTCTTATTGATCAACTTTAAGATATCTGTCGTTTCTGCACCCAGCACTTTTCTTACCCCAATTTCTTTGCTACGTTCCTGAACGGTAAAGGAAGCAAGTGCCAATAAACCCAACAGAGCAAGAGCAAGCGTCACATAAGTGAATACATTAAAAATCTTATCAAGCCTCACATACTGTACGTACACATTGGCAAAAGTCTGATCCAGCCAGGTATATTGAAATGGAAAAGGTTCCACAGATTGCCAAAGCGCTTTAATTTCGGATATCGTTTGCTGGGTATGCTCGCCATTCAATTTTATAATCACCTGATTCGCAGCATTTGATGTTTTACCTTCTATCCTAAAAGCAATTGGTTCAGCAGCGTGTTCCATCCCCTTTTGAATATGGTCTTTTACTACACCAACAATTAATCTGTCCTCAAACCATTTCTTGCCAATCAGATTTCGAAGACCATACTTTTTAACTGCAGCCTCATTCACGACTAATGATGAACTATCAGTTTTATATTGATTGGAGAAAACCCTTCCAACTACGGGCGGCATCCCCATTACATCGAAATAATCAAAGTCTACCGTAACCACACTCAGATTCACAATAGACTGGCCATTAAAGTCCCTTTCTATCACCTGCATATCTTTTACTCCCGGATAATAATTCACCCTGCTTACCCCCTTAACCCCATCAATTTTTAATAACCGATCTTTTACCTGTTGAAAGTTCGTCCTGGTATCTCCCTTTCTAATTTTAAACACCAGCAAATGGTCATTTTTAAAGCCCAAATCCTGATTTTTTATATAAGTCACCTGTTGTTTAATGACCATCAATGAGATGATAAAAACAATGGCGACTACAAATTGTACAGAAATCAATGCTTTACGCATCCATAAACTACCAGTACCTCTTGAAAAATTACCTTTCAGTACTTTTACAGGCTCATAGCTCGATAAAAAGAAAGCTGCGTACCCTCCAGAAAGAACGATGACCAACACCATCAGCAAACCAATCTGCAAGGTCAACTGACCTGGATTATTGTAAGTAAACAAGGAGATATTGATCTCCATTAAACGGTTCATTAATGGTAAAGACACTTCTGCAAATACTAAGGCTAATAATAAAGCCAACAAACATTGAATTGTCGTTTCCGTTAGAAAGTAGGTAATCAGATTACTTTTTGCTGCACCTAATACCTTTCGGATTCCAGTTTCCTTTGCCCTTTTTACAGACTGAGCGATGGCTAGATTTGTGAAATTAATACAGGCAATAATGAGTAATAAGGAAGCAAATAAAACCAAAATGGTTACCATTGTCGCATTCCCTCTTTTTACCGGATCCTGTAAACTAGTGGCATGGAGATAGACATCTGTTACTGGTAAAGTGATCAACCTGGCCTTTTGCAAGTCGGTATCTTTTTTTACCATCGGTAATTTTTGAAATGCTGCATTTAGTTTTTGACTCAATGTATTCGGATCTGTACCTGGTTTGACTTTCAGATACGCGTAAAAATTACTATTGTTCCAACCGTCACCTTTTGAAGATTTCCTGATAAAACCTTGTTGCTCTATATGCTCCGGTGTGTTTGGCAATTCATAAACACCACTTACCGTATATCTTTTATCGGTATTGATCATTATCGACTGACCCACCGGATTAGCTTTTCCAAAGATCTTCTCACTGATTGGCTGGCTCAACACAATTTGATCATTCGATAAAATTGCTGACTTCGCATCTCCATAAATGAATTTATAAGGAAATAAATTAAACCAATTGCTGTCTACCCCAAGAATGTGGTCAACATACATTTCTTTTGAACCGGAAGTCAATAGTCGTTGATAACTATCCCAAACGTAAAAACGCCCATAGTCCACGATTTCCGGAATAATTTCCTTTAACGCGGGTGCTAATTCGGCTGGACTTGAAGAATATTCATCCTGATCAGCTCCCCATTTAATAGAAAGACGATAAACGTTTTTTGCCTCAGGATTCCAGGTATCATAACTTTTTTCCAGGTTTGCATATAAAAGAATGATGATATAACCAGCAAGTCCGACTGATAATCCAAAAATATTCAATAAAGTATATCCCTTGTTTTTCCAAAGGTTGCGCAAAGCGATTTTTAGGTTGAGTCTAAACATCTGAGGTAGTTGTGTTAAATTAATTCTTCAGTGCGGGCCTTATTTATTTTCTCCGAGATCACATGACCATCTTTTAAATTGATGATGCGATTAGAGAAACTGGCATCATGGGAAGAGTGGGTCACCATGACAATCGTCGTTCCTGTTTCATTCAATTCGCATAGTAATTCCATAACCTCATTACCATGAGAACTATCCAGGTTACCAGTAGGCTCATCGGCAAGTACCAGCTTCGGTTTGGTGACTAAAGCTCGGGCTACTGCCACACGCTGCTGCTGCCCACCGGAAAGTTGCTGAGGAAAGTGTCCGCTCCTGTTTACAATGTTCATCCTTTCAATGATTTCATTCACCAGACGCTTGCGCTCTGCTGCGGCTACTTTATTATAGATCAATGGCAACTCAATATTTTCAAAAACAGTCAGTTCATCAATCAGGTTAAAGTTTTGAAAAACAAAACCCATGTTACGTTTTCTGAAATTAGAACGCTCTTTATCATTCAGTTTCAACAATTCTGTATCGATGAATTTATAGCTTCCACTTTCCGGTTTATCCAATAAGCCCATTACATTTAAGAGAGTGGATTTCCCACATCCGGATGGCCCCATAATGGAAACAAACTCCCCTTCTTTTACATGTAAGTTGATTCCATTTAAAGCGGTGGTTTCAATTTCTTCCGTTTTGTATACTTTTTCCAGGTTTTCAATTTTTATCATGGCTATATTTTTTTCAGGTTATTTACTTACTTCTACAATATCGTACTGATTGAACTGATCGTAAGAAGAGGTAATCACTTCTTCTCCCTTTTGCAATCCTTCCAATACTTCATAATACTTATGGTTTTTACGACCGATTTTCACATTTCTCTTCGTCGCTTTTCCATCTTTCAGGACAAATACCCAGGTACCTCCGGTACTTTGGAAAAACTGCCCTTGTGCAATCAGCAATGACTTACTGTTGTCAGATAGGGTAAGTTTCACTTGCATTGAAAGTCCCCTTCTTAAGTCCTCCGGCGATTTGCCCTCAAATACCATCTCTACCTGAAACTGTCCGGCAGTTACCTCTGGAATTACTTTTCTCACCACCAGTTTATAGGTGTTCCCGTTAAATTCTACACTTGCTGTCTGCCCTTCCTTGACTCTGTTCACATAATATTCGTCTACGCTGGCCTGCAATTTATAGCCCTGTAAAACATCAATTTTACCAAGCATTTCATTCGGACTATAAGACTTACCTATAACCGGATCGTAAGAGGAGAGACGACCGGCTACAGGTGCCTTAATAGTCATATTTTCTATATTTTGTCGGATAGTTTCCAGGCTTTCATTCATTCTGCCAATAGAGACATCAATCTGTTTCAACTGCATCACCCTACCTTCATTCTCTTGTCTGATGGCTTTTCTCAAAATCCCCCTTCTTCCCTGATAATATTCATAATCCTGACTGGAAGTATTGAATTCTTCCCTGGTAATCACACTTTTCTTGAATAATGCGCTATCAATTTTATACTTACGGGTGGCGGTTCTCAGTTTATCTTCAATGTCCATCATATCTTGACCCATGATTCGTTGATTTTGCTCGAGATCCAATCTCAATTTTCTCAATTGATTGATTTGCTCAGTGATGCTGGTCTCGCTGGAGGTATAATTAGATAAAGCATTTGGATTTGCGATCCTCAATAAAGGAGTTCCCTTCACTACAGATGCGCCATTTTCGGTAAAGATCTCTGCCACTGTTCCTCCTTCAGGAGAACTCACAATTACTGAAGTTAAAGGGACTACACTCGCATTCAACAATACCACATCTTCGAAATCACCGAAAGTTACCTGGTTAATGGTCAACTTTTCTGCATCTGCCTTGTAAACTTTGTTTAATGATAAACTATACCCATATGCTACCAGTCCCACTAAAACAACCACTCCTACAATAGTTAATATCGTTTTCTTATTGAATCTTTTTTTCTCTATGATCTTATCCATTTTTGAATTGCGCTTATTGCTGAGCCTTAAGCCAAGGCTGTGCCAATCGGCATAAAAACTTTTATAACCCTAATTATCAACTACTTAAATCTTATCTCAATTAAAAACCGTTCATAATCGGACAGTAGCTGTACAGCATCGGACAGTTTCTTATATTTTTGGGTAATAAAGAGGTAAGGAAGGAATCTATCGATTCCAATGGCGGGTCAGGAAATATAGAAAAGCTTAAATTCATACCATAATGATAGATGCCCATGTTTTAGTAATTGATGATGATGACGACATCTTACTCAGTGCCAGGTTATTCTTAAAACAACATTTCAGTCAGGTGATTACCTGTAAATCACCTAAAGAAATCAATGTACTACTGAGTCATAATGAGGTAGACCTGATTTTACTGGATATGAATTATCAAAAAGGGGCTAGTGATGGGCGCGAAGGTTTATATTGGCTGGAGCACATCCTGTCTATCGATAAGGATTATGTCGTGATCCTGATGACGGCCTATGGAAATGTAGAGCTGGCTGTTCAGGCCATCAAGAAAGGTGCAACAGATTTTATTCTTAAGCCATGGGAAAATGAGAAATTGTTTGCCACACTTTCTGCTGCCTCCCGATTGAGACAGTCCAACAAAAAAGTGAAGAAACTGGAAAAAATCCATTCCTCTTTGCAAAAAGACCAAGCCAGACAATTTGAGCATATCGTTGGAAATTCAGCCCCGATTAAACACTTACAAAATACATTGATCAAGGTGGCTCCCACTGATGCCAATGTCTTGATATTGGGCGAGAATGGGACAGGAAAACAAGTGTTCGCTTACGAACTCCACAAACATTCTTTAAGGAAAAACGCAATCTTCATGCATGTAGACCTGGGTTCACTCCATGAAAATCTATTTGAAAGTGAGCTTTTTGGATATGCGAAAGGTGCTTTTACAGATGCAAAAGAAGATAAACCTGGCAGATTTGAGCTCGCTGAAGGAGGAACCATATTTCTGGATGAGATCGGGAATTTATCACCAGCATTACAGGCAAAACTATTGAGCGTGCTCCAAAATAGAACGGTGACCCGTCTGGGAGAAAGTAAAGAGCGAAAAGTAAATGTGCGATTAATTACCGCAACCAATATGCCTTTAAATGAAATGGTGGCCAAAGGTAGCTTCCGCCAGGATTTACTCTTCCGCATCAATACGGTAGAATTGTTATTACCAGCACTTGCGCAACGTGGCGAAGACATTACCCTTCTGGCCAATCATTTCTTAAATAGCTTCAGTACTAAATACCATAAAAACCTTTATAAATTTGAAGCAAAAGCGGAAAGTATGCTGCTTACTTACCACTGGCCAGGAAATGTCCGGGAACTACAGCACGTCGTTGAACGTGCTGTAATTATGGCCGATGGCATGGAAATCTCGGCCCATGATTTACAGCTGAGTCCACAGAAATTTGGTGGCAGCAACACCATTCAATCAGAAATGGGCTTAGAAGAAATGGAAAAACTAATGGTTCAAAAAGCCATTGATAAACACAAAGGAAATATTTCCAGGGCAGCACTGGAATTAGGACTTACCCGCGCCGCACTTTATCGACGTATTGAAAAGTTTGACCTATGATCTTTTACAACCGATTCACCTTCCGTCTGCTCTGCCGTCTGGTTTTAATTAATATCCTGGGTATCCTGTTGTATCAACTGATCAGGAATACCGAACTCTGGTTTACCATTTCCGGTCTGGTCATTCTTTTGATCGCTGCATTGATGAACCTGTATTTCTACATCAACCAGATCAGAGAAGACATCAAACGCTTTATTCTGGCAGTCAAAACGAAAGATAGTACCCTAAATTTCAGAAATAAAGCCATTAAAGGTAGTTTTCCTGAGCTTTATGAATCCTTCAATGACATTATACAGTCGCAAAAAGATATGCAGCTGGAGAAGGATTCCATGTTTCAGCTGATCAAAACCATACTGGAACAAGTACCTGTAGGGGTAATTGTGATCAAGGACAATGAAGGGGATCCCAAACAAGCAGAAATTGTGTTTTTTAACCAGGCTGCAACCAGTCTATTAGGCATTCCTGCTTATAAATACTGGCACAGACTGGCATTACACAGTCCACAGTTTGCTAAAGAAATTGAGAATATTGGCAAAGGTGGTAAGCGTTTTATGGAGTTAAAAGTCCAGGATAAACTGATCCAGCTATCCACAGAAGTCATACCGCTGAACCTTTACTTAACAGATTATACCATCATTTCCTTCCAGAATATTAAAGATGAGATCGAACAAAAAGAATCTGAAGCCTGGAACCGCCTGATTGGTGTGATCTCTCATGAGATCCTGAATTCTATTACTCCGATCAGCTCTTTATCGGACACTGTAAACAGTATGATTGCAGATAAAGCATCGCTGAATCAGGAGGACCTTGAGGATTTAAAACCAGCCATAAAAACGATCAAAAGACGGTCAGAAGGACTATTGGATTTCGTAAAAGACTACCGTCTGATTGCAGAATTGCCTACTCCTGATCTGGAATACCATACCATCGGAGAAATCCTGCAACACATTAAAGTACTGATGCAACCTTTCGCCAATGGCAAAAACATCATGCTTAAAGTAGAGCAGACTTCCTCAAAGATCACCATCCAAATAGACTTGAAACTGGTAGAACAGGCTTTGATCAATCTGGTCACCAATAGTATTTATGCTTTGGAAGGGGTGGAACACCCGATCATTGAGATTAACTATCGATTGGATCAGAATAAACTGTATCTGGAAGTAAGCGACAATGGAAAGGGAATTGATTCAGAACTGATTGAGAAGATTTTTGTCCCCTTCTTTACCACGCGGAAAAACGGATCTGGAATCGGACTCACCATCACCAGGAACATTATGAAAATGCATCATGGGAACCTGGAGGTCAACTCTATTCCTTTTGAAAAAACCATATTTTCATTGGTCTTCAGGTATCAATAAAATCAGGCATAAAAAAGCAGCTGTAAGAAAATGCAGCTGCTTTTTTTTTACTTTAAAATATGCTTAAATCACGGTACCATCAGGAATTACCGCTCCTTTTTTCACTACGACAATACCATCTTTGACAGTATATAAAGGATGATCACTATCGGGAAGATGAGCACCACCAATAATTTGCACATCATTACCTACCCTGCAATTTTTATCCAGAATGGCATTGGTAATGGTACAGTTGTCGCCAATTCCGATCCAGGCTTTCTTATTAAGCAGATCCCTTTCCAAATCGTCCAGTGTCTGATATTTATCACTGCCCATAATGTAACAACTATCAATCGTGGTGCCCTTACCAATTCTTGCACGAATACCAATCACCGAATGCTTGATACATTTGGCATGTAAAATACAACCTTCTGCAATAATGGTTTTATCCAGCGTGGTGCCTAATATTTTAGATGGCGGCAACATACGCGCACGGGTAAAAATGCTATGCTTACTGTCAAAAAGATTGAATTTTGGCAGATCATCTGTGAGTCCTAAATTGGCTTCAAAGAAAGAAGAAATGTTTCCGATATCTGTCCAGTATCCTTCATATTGATAACTCAATACATGATTTGATTGTAATAATCTCGGAATAATTTCCTTTCCAAAATCTTTCTCCTCTGCATTATCTGCAAAAATTTTGATCAGCAGCTCTCTGTTGAAGATATAAATCCCCATAGAGGCCAGATGTTCTCGTCCTTCCGCACGCATCTCTTCACCGGTATCAGAAGTCCAGTCGTTCAGCAATTCCGCTGCGGGCTTTTCAATAAAAGAGGTAATGATGTTATCAGAATTGGTTTTCAGAATACCAAAATCGGTAGCTTCTTTTGCAGTTACCGGAATAGTAGCCAGGGTAATTTGCACACCACTTGCAATATGGGCATTTACCATTTCATTGAAATCCATTTGATAAAGCTGATCGCCGGATAAGATCAGTACATATTCAAACTCATGGTTCAGTAAATGGTGCATAACTTGTCTGACAGCATCCGCAGTTCCCTGAAACCAGGTTGGATTATCAGGAGTTTGTTCTGCCGCCAGGATATCCACAAAAGCAGCACTAAAATGGCTGAAATGATAGGTATTCTTAATGTGTTTGTTTAGCGATGCAGAGTTGAACTGAGTGAGCACAAACATTCGGTGAATCCCCGAATTCAAGCAGTTAGAAATCGGAATATCCACCAATCTGTATTTTCCTGCGATAGGAACAGCAGGCTTGGAGCGCGTTTGTGTTAGTGGGGAAAGCCTTGATCCCTGGCCACCACCGAGGATGACGCCTAATACTTTATCAGTCATAAATATTCAGTTTATATGTGGTACAAATCAATATATTCTTGTGCCGCTCTGTCCCATGAGTGGTCTAATTGCATCATATACTTACGGATTTCTTTCAGTTGCGATTGATGCTGATACAATTCATATGCCCTGCCAATCGCATGCCCTACATCCCAAACACTGGTCTGATCGTGACAAATTCCAAAACCTCCATCTCCAATATCAACCACTGTATCTTTTAATCCTCCTATCCTACGGACGATCGGAACTGTACCATAACGTAAGGCATACATTTGATTCAGTCCGCATGGCTCCACCCTACTTGGCATCAGTAAGAAGTCTGCCCCAGCATAAATCTGGTGTGAAAGCTGTTCATTGTAACCAATATACACATTATAATTTCCGGGGAAAGCTTCCTTGAGCTGCAATAATCTTCCCTCTACCTGTGGATCACCAGATCCCAATACCAGTACATTAATTGCGCCATTACCTTTTGATAAGGCATTATAAAAGATTTCAGGCAGTAAATCTGCTCCTTTCTCTCCTACCAATCTGCCGATAAATGTAAATAATGGTTTTTCAGGATCCAGGTTAAAGACCCGGCATAAAGCTGCCTTGTTTGCCTTCTTTCCGTTTTCTACCGTACGCAAGGCATATTTTTTTTCTAGCATCGGATCGTTTTGCGGATCCCATACTTCATTGTCAATTCCATTTAAAATGCCCCTGGATTTTGAGCGTTCCTGTGCAAGAAGATCTTCCAGCCCATTCGCCCTGAAGCTAATTTCTTCCAAATAACTCGGGGATACTGTAGTCACCCGCCAGGCACATTTGATCGCCGCAGCAAGTGGATTTATTGCACCTTTCCAATCCAGTTGTCCGGATTTCCATAAATCAAATGCTGGCAGATAGTGAAGTTTATCCCAGCCGAACTGCCCCTGGTATTGCGCATTATGGATGGTCAAAATACTAGGGACATGACTTAACTTTTTGAACTGGTGTCCATAGGCCATCATAAAAGGCACTAATCCGGTATGGTGATCATGACAATGAATCACATCTGGCTTGTGTTCCCATTGCGCTATCCAATCCAATACTGCAATTTGATAAGCTAAGAAACGCTCGGTATCATCATCATATCCGTAAACATTGGGTCTATCCATTAAGCCTGGAATGTGTACCAGATACAAGTCAAAGCCCAGTTTATTCGTCAATTCCCTAAATATTCTAACCGGAAAATCATGAAAGCCCAACTTGCCCCAGCCATCATAAACCACCTCAAACTCATTTTCCAGCATGAATTTGGTCTGATACGCCGGCATTACCACTTTAGCAACATGACCAAGTTTATTCTGGTATTTTGGCAAAGCGCCAACAACGTCGCCTAAACCACCTACTTTAGCAATAGGGTAACATTCTGCACTTAGGTGGATAATCTCCATAATTCTCAAAGGGGTTAAAAAGTATCTCAAATTAGGTAATACAAGGTGAAAAGGCAATTATTCCTGTAAATAATTTTACTTAAAAAATTTTACTGTTCGAGCCTGAAATGTTTTGGGCTGAAGGGTGCAAAATTTTCTAGATTTCTCTGCAGCAAGATTTTTTTAACAATGCAAAATTAACGCAGGAAATATTTGGAGAGGGAAGATCTGAATGCAACTGAGTACTAAATCAACCGCCGTCTTTAGGGGGGGGGTTAATTGGAAAAGAGGTTTAATTTTTAAAAACTGGTCTTAATGCGAAAAAGTAATGAACAAAATACAATTTACGTATAGCCGATTGAAAGACTAGCTCATTCCTTGCAGGATGAATAAAAAAAGAAGCGTTCCAAGAAAAGGTCTAGATAATTTTGCGCCCTTCCGCGCAAAAGATTTCCACGTTTTATCAGTAATGCTTCTTTTTTTAGTTCATAAAATAAAACTAGTCGGCAACAGCTCTAAACATCAACGCTGCAACGGTTAAATTCGTTCTGCTATCGATTAGAATTGCCGCACCATTCGCTTTATTCTCCGTATAAAGATCAAAAGCCAATTCATCAGCGGTTTTAACTAATACCCTACCAATATCATTCAACCTGAACTCAGCCGTATTCTGCTTTTCTAAAGTATTAATATCTACTTTATAAATAATTTCAGTGATTTTCGCTTTGGTGACCTTACTATTGTGCTGCAACAAATAGGTGATCGTTTCGTCAAGAGGACGGCTATCCATCCAGCAAACATCTGCCTCAATCAGCTTTGCATTTTGCGGCAAATGATCGGAGTTTACCAACACATCACCCCTGCTGATATCAATGTTATCTTTCAGGTGTAAAGTAACCGATTGGCCGGCATGCACCTCTTCTGGTTGGAGGTCAAAAATTTCTATTCTATCTATCACCGAGCTACTTCCGGAGGGCAAGACTGTCACCTTATCATTAACTTTAAAAGAACCACTCAATACACGGCCTGCATAGCCCCTGTAATCATGAAGTTCATCAGTTTGAGGACGAACTACCCATTGTACCGGCATTCTGGCAAGATGGTAACTTTGCTGATCTTCTACATCTACTGTTTCCAGGAAGTGCAGTAAACTGCGTCCCTGATACCAAACCATATGCTGAGATTCGTGAACAATATTATCCCCTTTCAAGGCGCTCACAGGAATGAACGTTACCTCTTTCAGTTTCAACTCTTCGGCAAGCGTCTTGTATTTAGCAGTAATCGCCTGGAATACAGTTTCACTATAATCTACCATATCCATTTTGTTGATGGCCACTACCACATGCTCAATACCTAATAAAGAAACCAGATAGGAATGCCTGATGGTCTGCTCTACAACCCCATTTCTGGCATCAATTAAGATAATGGCAAGTTTGGCTGTAGAAGCACCGGTAACCATATTACGGGTATATTGAATATGACCAGGGGTATCGGCAATAATGAATTTTCGTTTATCCGTCTGGAAATATTTATAGGCCACGTCAATGGTAATTCCCTGTTCTCTTTCAGCTCTTAGTCCATCTGTTAAAATTGCCAGATCAATGGTTCCGTCATCGTTCTTACGATTGGATTGCTGTAAGGCTTCCAATTGATCGGCTAAAATAGAATCTGTATCGTAAAGCAGTCTTCCGATAAGTGTACTCTTTCCGTCGTCAACACTTCCTGCTGTAAAAAATTTCAATAAATTCATTAAAAATACCCTCCTTTTTTGCGGTCTTCCATTGCAGCTTCTGATACTTTATCGTCCATGCGGGCACCACGTTCACTAATTTTAGATGCACTGATTTCTCTGATGATGTCTTCTATTTCATCAGCTTCCGATTCTACAGCCGCGGTACAGCTCATGTCACCTACAGTACGGAAACGAACCATCTTATTTTCTACAATATCATCTGAATCCATGTTCAGAAATGGCGAAGCTGCCATTAGCTGACCATTTCTGGTGATCACATCTCTGCGATGGGCAAAATAAATGGAAGGAAGATCAATATTTTCTCTTTTCACATAGTTCCATACATCGAGCTCTGTCCAATTGCTGATCGGGAAAACGCGAACATTTTCTCCTTTATGGATTTTACCATTATAAATATTCCAAAGTTCCGGACGCTGACGCTTAGGATCCCATTGTCCGAATTCGTCTCTTACAGAGAAGATTCTTTCTTTGGCTCTTGCTTTCTCTTCATCACGACGAGCACCACCAATACAAGCATCGAAACCATGTTTGGCGATCGTGTCTAAAAGGGTAACGGTTTGCAAAGCATTTCTACTGGCATTTTTACCAGTTTGTTCTACTACTTTACCCTGATCGATCGATTCCTGCACATGGCCAACAATCAGTTTTTCTCCAAGACGTTTTACCATTTGATCACGATAGGTAATTGTTTCTTCGAAATTATGACCAGTATCAATATGTACCAGAGGGAAAGGAAACTTCCCGGGACGGAATGCTTTTTCAGCAAGACGTACCAACGTAATCGAGTCTTTTCCTCCGGAAAACAGCAATGCTGGCTTTTCAAATTGCCCCGCTACCTCACGTAAAATATGAATGGCTTCAGCTTCCAGTTCGTCTAAATAATCTAAATTATACTTACTCATTTTTTTATCTTTTACTTAGTGGCATGTAAACCACACTCTTTCTTTGATTGATCTTCCCACCACCAGCGTCCGGCTCTGAAATCCTCTCCTTCACGTACCGCTCTGGTACAAGGCGCGCATCCAATGCTCGGAAAACCTTTATCATGCAGGGTATTGTATACAATATTGTGTTCTTTAATATAAGCTTTCACTTCTTCCAGCGACCAGAAAAATATAGGATGAAATTTCAACAGGTTATTCTGCTCGTCCCATTCCAGATTTGTCATATCTGTTCTGTTTAATGATTGCTCCGAGCGAATCCCCGTTACCCAGCAATCCTTACCGGTAATCGCTCTTTTTAGCGGCTCTAACTTACGAATATGGCAACATTCTTTTCTATTTTCTACAGATTCGTAAAAGCTGTTTGGTCCTTTTGCATTTACCATTTCCTGCAATGCTTCTGCTTGTGGATAATAGGCCAGGATAGGTTTTTTATAATTTTCCAGGGTCCTGTTCCATACGTAATAAGTTTCCGGGAAGAGCCTTCCTGTCTCCAGGGTAAATACATCAATAGGAATGTCATTAGAAAAGATCATATGGGTAATGACCTGATCTTCCCAACCGAAACTGGTAGAGAACACAATTTTCCCCGGGTAATTGGCTGCAAAATACTGCAATGCTTCTACCGGGTTTTTATCTTTTATTTCTGCGGCTATTGCTGCTAAATTCTCTTTCATAACTAAAATTCATTAAGGATAAAGTTGATGATGCTACGTAAGCTAACCAATACCACCAACACGCCTACCGACACCATAATCGTTTTTACGGAGATCTTGTTAGAGACCCTTGCGGCAATTGGTGCTGCCAATGCACTTCCAATCACTAAACCTGCAACTGCCTCCCAATGAGCGCCATTTAACATGGTGATAAACGTCAGTGAACTCATCAAAGCGATGAAAAAACGAGTGATCTTTACTGTGCCCAGAGAAAATCTGGCGTTTCTTCCTCCGGCAATCAGGCTGGACAATACGATTGATCCCCAGCCTCCGCCGCCAACAGCATCAATAAAACCACCAAACAAACCTAAGAGACCGATTTTCTTGATTTTACCTTTCGGATCCTTCGTCTTACGATTGATTTTGTAGGCTTTAGAAAGAATCACTCCACCAAGAATCAGCGTATACAGGGAAATGACTGGTTTAGTATAATGATTATAATGCTCCAATGAAGACAAAAGGTATGCACCTACTACGGCACCCAGAATTCCAGGTAACAATAACATGCGGAATAATTTCCAGTTTACATTTCCAAATCGGTAATGCATCCATCCGGCAATGCCATTGCTCAGGATTTCAGACAAATGGACCCCCATACTTGCTGAGGCAGGAGGTACGCCCATCGCCAAAGAGAATGAAGTAGAAGTTACACCATAAGACATTCCAATCGCACCATCAATCATTGCGAAGACGAATCCACCAAGTAAAAACCAGTAAAAAAGCGGATCAAGTTGAGCCAGGTAAGTCTGGAACTCAGGTTCCTTATGCCAGAAGGCAGTAATGACCACCAGAAAAGAAAGCACAATTGATGTCCAGATCAACCATTTGAAGTTCTTTTTCACCTTGTCTTCATTCTTTTCTATAGCTACGTTATTTTCTGTAAGCACATTCAGTGCAGCCGATCCATTGATCCCGACATTTTCATTTGAAACTACACTTTCCGCTTTACTTAGCAAAATTTCGGAGTTTGATTTTCTATTTTCAATCTCTGTCTCCAGCAAAGCGGTCCTGTGATCAGCGACCAGAATTGAAGTTACTTCATTCAGTTTTTTCACTTTTGAGGCAAAATCACCGTTCAGGGTACTTCTTAAAGCCTCCATATTTCCTAAGGTATCATTTAACTCTTCCGGCAGACTATCATTCAACACTTCTTTTAAGCGTTTTGCGATGGTTGGCGACTTTCCATTGGTAGATATGGCAATTTTAAGAGCTCCTTTTTTTACGATGGAGCCCAGATAAAAATCACAGAGTTCTGGTTTATCGGCAAAGTTCACCAGTAAATTCCGCTGATCCGCTTCCAATCTGATTTGCTGGTTCAGCAGCGCATTATTTGTGGCGGCCAGGACCAGTTCAGCATGGTCCAGATCTCCGGTTATAAACGCTCTTTGAAGAATAATTACACCTTCATGAGCAGCTGCCATTTCCCTGAATTCCGGCAATACATCGATTGCAATCACCCTTACACGGGCATCAGGACTATTAGACAGGATCGCTGTTAATTTTTCTAATCCAACAGGGCCTGCACCAATCAGCACTGTCTGAATGGTATCCAATTTGATGAAGACAGGAAATAACGGGTTGCCTTCCATATCAATTATTGTTCTTCTTTAAGTGCATTGAAAAATTCTCTGATGGGCTGAAAAGAAGGATGTAAAGAAACTACCTCACCGAAAATTAATAAGGCTGGTGCTTCAATCCCCTTTTCTTCTACCGTCTCCACAATGGTATCCACAACACCAATTGCCAGTTTTTCATTTGCTGTAGAACCACTTTGAATGGCCGCAACTGGCAATTGTCCTTTTCCTTCATTTTGGAAAAGTTTTACAATCTCTTTGAGTTTGCCCAGTCCCATTAATACCACCACAGTAGCCTTAGACCTTGCTGCTTCATACAAATCATTGGAAATCTTGCCCGAAGCGGTTGTGCCTGTCACCACCCAAAAACTCTCACTTAAGCCTCGGTGTGTAACCGGTATTTGTTGTAATCCTGGTACTGATATGGAGCTGGACAAGCCCGGGATCACGCTGACCGGGATGCTATAGCCCGCAGCAAAATCCAATTCTTCATAACCTCTCCCAAAAACGAATGGATCTCCGCCTTTCAGACGTACCACATGACCATAATTTAGGGCGTAATCAATCATCAGTTTATTAACTGCATCCTGTGAGTAAGAATGTTCGCCAGAGCGTTTACCTACATACACTTTGATGGCTTCAGGATTGGCGTAATCTAATACGCCTTCATTCACTAAAGCATCATACAAAACCACATCTGCAGATTTCAAGGCATTTGCACCTCTCATCGTGATCAATTCAGGATCGCCAGGACCGGCGCCTACCAATGTAATTTTTGGCTCTTTGTTATCTATACTTTTAGTGCTCATTAGATTTTCTCCTCTCTTTTTGCATTAATCTGATTAAAAAAGTCTGTTACATCCGCCAAATAAGCAGCAGCAAATTCTGCTGTAGGCTCGTTTTTGTTGATCTGTAACACCAGTTCATTGAAAGTACTTTTCAGTTTAAACTCTCCGGTTTCCACATAATGGGTATCGAATTCACGAATCACACCGATCTGCGTGCTGCTGCTTACAGCTTTATCCAATAACAGTGCTTTTGCAGCGTTCACAAATACGGCATAAGTATGGTAAATGGCATCAGACCAGGCCGCTGCTTCGAAGGAAGCTTTCGCCCAATCCAGTTTCTCTTCTGCTTCTAAAAGTAAGGTGGCTACCAGATCAATCACCACACCCGCACATTCTCCAACACCAATTGCAGTATTGAAAATCTCTTCATGGCCCCAGTCTACATATTCTTCTTCTATTAGTGTAGTCAGATCGGCCAATGGTTTTAACAACTGATAAAAATAATCCTTCCCTTGTCTGTCGTAATAATGGTGGAAGCTCTCTTCCGTATGACTATTGGTACTGAAATCATTCAATAAGGTTCTTAATACACCCGTGGCACGCTTAGAAGGCGCTTTAATCACCCTTTCTGCTACTCTACCTTCGCCATCGCCAACGGTACCGCCACCTAACATCACCTGTACTGCTGGTACTACTTTTCCATTTGCTTTTACAGAACTTCCATGGAATCCAATATGAGCCAAACCATGCTGACCGCAAGAATTCATACATCCGCTGATTTTGATTTTGATGTCTTTATCGTAAATCAGTTCAGGGAATTCCTCGTAGATGACTTCTTCCAGGGCCACAGAAAGCGACATACTGTTTGAAATCCCGAGATTACAGGTATCTGTACCCGGGCAGGTCGTTACATCAGCAATGCTGTCGAATCCGGGGGTAGCAAAATCTAATGCCTTTAATTCGACATACAATGATGGTAAAGCGCCTTCTCTTACAAATTTCAATAGTAAACCCTGGTTTTGGGTAATGCGAATTTCATCCGCTACATATGGACTGATCCCTGCAACCAGTTTGCGGGCACGATCCGTTTTGATATCACCTACCGGCACCTTAACGTAGACCCCATAAAAACCGGCTTGTTTTTGCGCTACCACATTTGTAGCTCTCCAATGTTGATATTCTAATGTATTAACGACATCCAGTTCCGGATAATTCAGCAAAGCTGGAGGTTCTGGAGATACGACCGCATTTCGATCGATCTGGAAAGATTTTGATTTATTGGCGATTCTTTCTTCATCAATTAATCTCAACAATTCTTCCAGTCCTAATTTTTGCACCAAATATTTAAGACGCGCTTTATTTCTATTCGTACGTTCTCCATAACGATCAAACACCCTTAGCATAGATTCAGCATAAGGAATAATCTGATCTTCCGGTAGAAAATCATGAACCAAACTTGCCAGAAAAGGTTGCGCACCTAATCCACCACCCAACATCACTTTAAAACCACGTTCTCCCTTTTCATTAATTTTAGGAATAAAACCAAGATCATGGATATAGCTATAGGCCGTATCTTTTTCATCCGAAGAGAAAGAAAATTTAATCTTTCTACCCATTTCCTGACAAATTGGATTCCGCAAAAAATAAGTGAAAAATGCATGAGCATATGGAGAAACATCAAACAGTTCGTTTGGATTGATTCCTGAATCCGGAGAAGAAGTTACGTTTCTTACCGTATTTCCACAGGCTTCGCGGATGGTTACATCATCGCGTTCCAGCTCTTCCCACAATTGCGGGGTTCTGTCCAGGCTCACATAATGAATCTGGATGTCCTGTCTGGTCGTTAAGTGAAGATTTCCACTGCCGTACTCATCAGATACATCAGCGATACGCAACAATTGTTTAAAGGTTACTTTTCCAAAAGGCAATTTAATACGCACCATCTGTACGCCAGGCTGTCTTTGTCCGTAAACACCACGGGCAAGGCGCAGGCTCCTAAATTTCTCCTCATGAATTTTTCCTTCTCTGAAGGCGCTGATCTTTTTTTCCAGATCAATAATATCCTTTTCAACAACAGGATTTTCTAACTCTGTTCTAAAACTTTGCATAGTACGTTTGGTCTTATTTGAAAAAAGCTTCTTCTGTCGGGGAGACTGAAGAAGCTTTTAAATATTTTTTCTCTTTACAGCCGAAATCATTAACCGCACATACAGTGGCTTAGCATCAGATTTCCGGTGTAAATTGTTTGGTTCATAAAACAAATATATAAAGTATATAGGTTTAGTAGTATATAAAAAGGGAGACTATTTTATAACTAACTGTTTTTCAGTTCATTAATTTACTACCATTCCTATAGGAATTATTAAATACAACAACAAAAATACTGATTATCAGTAAATTAAAACTAGACACAAACTACCACTTTTTTGATTTACTAGAGCTACTATTCCTTTTCAGACTGTTTTCTTTTGAGCTGACAGCTTCCTTCAATTTTAGTTGCTACTCTTCAGTTCTCCCTGACCAGGGCCGACTTTAATCATCGGAAAAATGTCAAATTGACCCTGATCAAAACAAAATCAGTCCTGAAAACTTACATTTATAATTGTAAGCCTCATATGAAAAGAAAAATCAACCTTTTACCTTTTGCAATCATCACCAGTTTTATCTTCCTGATCAACTGGTATGTACTTTCAGGAATTGAAACTTTAACCAACAGCAGCTGGCTGAGTCCGGCGTTCTGGGGCTTCCTCATTTTTATTCTGGTCTTACTGGCTTATTCCATTCAGCGTATGCAGAAAAAAGGTATGGATATCTTTTTCAAAATTACTACCCATACCTTTTTAGTATTGATCACCAGCGAGCTCGTTTTTATCCTGGTATTGATGATTGGAGATGGTTATCGCTTAATTACCGGTGCTCCAAGAAGTGTTTATTGGGTAGAATTTGGCCTTGCACTATTTACAATCAGTATTCTGATTTTCCTATATGGCATTATTAAAGGTAAATATGCCTATCGCGTCATCAAACACACTTTATTCTTTGATGAACTGCCGGAACAATTTGAAGGCTTCCGCATTACTCAAATTTCCGATGTGCATGCAGGTAGTTTTAAGAATGTGAAAGCTGTCCAGAAAGGAATCGACCTGATCAAGGCTCAAAATTCAGATCTGTTTGTGTTTACTGGTGACCTGGTCAATAATAAGGCTGAAGAAATTGTACCATGGATGGGTCATTTCTCCCAGGTAAAAGCACCATATGGCCAGTTCTCCGTTCTTGGGAATCACGATTATGGGGATTATATCAAATGGGAGAACGAAGCCGCCAAACAAGCCAATCTGCAGACGCTAAAAAAATACCATGCAGACATGGGGTACCGGCTTCTATTGGATGAGCACGTCCGCATTGAGAAAAACGGACAGTACATCATCCTTGCAGGTGTAGAAAACTGGGGGATTGGATTTGGTGAGCGGGGTGACCTTAAAAAAGCATTACAGGATGTAAATCCGGAGGATTTTAAAGTCCTGCTTTCACACGATCCCACACATTGGGAATCACAAGTCAAGAAATGGCCTTCAAAAATACAATTGACCTTATCTGGCCATACCCATGGGATGCAATTTGGCATTGAAGCTTTTGGCATAAAGTGGAGTCCTGTAAAATACCGCTATGCCCATTGGGCTGGAGTGACCAGTGCAAATGGCAGATACCTGAATATTAACAGGGGATTCGGCTTTCTTGGTTTCTCAGGAAGAGTAGGAATCTGGCCTGAAATTACAGTAATTGAATTGAAGCAAACGAGGAGGTAAAGCTCCCCATTTGCTTCAGGACTAAATGCAATTCCAAACCACATCCTAGAAACAATTGCTTTAATAAGCATCCGAATAACTGGATACCCCTGCTTTTACGTAACATTTTGCCAGTTTAGCTACTGCATAATCGATTTCCTCTTCTGTATTGTAACGGCTGAATGAAAATCGGATGGTAGCTCTCCCATATGGTGTCCCCAAAGCACTGAGTACATGAGATCTCCCTGCAGAGCGACTATTACAGGCACTTCCACCTGATACTGAAATCTGATGTTGATCAAGGTAAGACAAGAGATCAATCCCATTCTGAGGATCAGGAACTGAAACACTCAGGACACTGTTTAAGCTACTTTCCGTATCTGCTGAATTCCCATTGAATCCAACATCAACCAGCTGCTCCCTGAGTTTAAAAATCATCCGTTCCTTTAATCGAACCAGGTGTTGCCGACAGACTAGCCGATTTCTATAACTGATCTCCAGTGCCTTTGCCAGGCCCACAATCCCAGTTACATTTTCTGTTCCTGCCCGCTGTTTCTGCTCCTGCGCTCCACCATTAATTATAGGATAAAGGACCTGTTTATGGTTTTTATATAGAAATCCCACCCCTTTTGGTCCATGAAACTTATGCGCAGATCCGACCAGAAAATCTGCATTCAGTTCCTGGGTATTGTAAAGGTATTGCCCTATAGACTGAACGGTATCCGAATGAAAAACAGCCTGGTATTTTTTACAAATAAGACCTATACTTTCCAGGTCATTCAGATTTCCAATCTCATTATTTCCATGCATTAAAGAAACAAACGCCTTTTCATTGCTACGCAATAGCTGTTCCAAATGAGTCAGAGAAAGATTCCCCAGAGCATCATGCTGAAGGTAAAGCAGTCGGATTTCTCCATTCCTCTCCAGGGCCTGCAAGGTATGCAGTACGGCATGGTGTTCAAATGGAGAGGTGATGGCCAGTTTAATTCCATTGCTCCGAATACCAGAAAGGATGGCTGTATTATCGGCCTCCGATCCCCCCGATGTAAACACGATATGATCCGGACTTGTATGGAGCAAATCTGCGACAATTCCCCTGGCCTGGGCAATGGCAACCCTGGCAGCCCGGCCATGATAATGGGAAGAAGATGGATTTCCAAAGTTTTCAAAGAAATATGGCTCCATTGCCAGGAATACTTCTCTGTTTAAAGGTGTTGTTGCAGCGTTGTCTAAATAAATTCTCATGTGAATTGGTTTAATAGATTAAAAAATAATCCACTTAATCAGTTTACGAGAATAAGGCATTGGACGAGTTTAAAGAAAATCAGCAAGTGATTTTCTGAACAACTTATCTCTTCCGCCAATGGCGGACAGGAATTAGCACCTTATTAATTTAACAGGTTGCTAAGACATCACAGGGCCTTTCCCTCAGTCTTTCTGGATAAGTAAATAAATGTATGAACTTTTACTGTGGACAAAGATATAATAAAATCTATTAAACTAGTAGTCTTTATTGAAATATTTATTCAAAATAGATGTTTGGTCATATAATTGCTAATTCTATTGAATAAATAACGGATTTTCCCATCAATTGAGGTTTCAATTCCATATTTTTGCAGCATATTCTAAAGAGTATAATTACACAATCTGAATGGAAGAAAATAAATTGAGAGAAGAGGCGCATCAACTGACTGGCGACAAGAGTACTTTAAAAAGAATATTCCAGGATAGAAAAAGAACCAATATTTTAAGCGGTATAGAGCAAAGCACTATTTCCTGGTTGGTAAAACGCATCCCTAATTTTATCAGCTCAGATATGCTGACATTTATAGGTACTGCTGGTTCAGTAATTGTACTGCTCGGTTTTATTTTAGGTAATTATATGGGTAGAGAATACCTGCTATTAGGTCCCTTGGGTTTAGCCATCAACTGGTTTGGTGACTCTCTGGATGGAAGAATGGCTTACTATAGAAATACACCACGTAAATGGTATGGCTTTTCATTAGACATCATTATGGACTGGGTCAGTACCGTTCTAATTGGATTAGGTTATCTGGTTTATGCCAGAAATGAATATGAACTGATCGCTTTTATATTTGTAGCATTATATGGCTGGGCGATGATTATCTCTCAGTTACGCTATAAAATCACAGACATTTACAGTATAGATGCTGGAATTGTAGGTCCTACTGAAATCCGGATCATTCTTGCATTGATCATTATCTTAGAAGTCGTGTTTGGCAATTTAATTGAATATTTTGCAACCGGAATCTGTGTGGTCCTATTCATCATCAATTTTATCGATACCAGAAAACTATTAAAATTAGGTGACATGAGGGATAATGCTGAACGTGAAGCAAAACTAAAGGCGCGTTAATGAGTTTTAAGAAATCTGTATTTGTTTTTGCGAAAGCCCAGGTTTCTGCATTCTCGGGTGGGATCATTGATTACCTGATCATGATCGCCTGTACAGAGTTCCTACACATTCATTATACCATTTCTATTGCTATTGGTGGCATCATTGGCGCCATTGTCAACTTTTCTATCAACCGTTACTGGACATTCAATGCCAATCAGGCCAATCAGCTTCCTGTAGGGAGTCAGCTGGTCAAATTCGTATGTGTTGTAGCTGGTAGTATATTTCTAAAATCTTCCGGAACCTATCTTTTAACGAATTTGCTTAGCCTGGACTATAAAATAACCCGGATTATGGTAGACATTCTGGTTTCCCTTTGTTTCAACTATACCCTGCAAAAGTACTGGGTCTTTAAAAAATCTGTTTGATTCAAAAACACCACGTCACCTGAGCATAGATAGCCGATTTGAGCAATATCAGCTTAACAAACAATTACTAATCAGTAAAAAGTACCATTTTATAAAGAATTAGTACCGCTTAAAAATCCGGTTTAAGCAGTATCTTTGTATATGAAGAATGACATTCCTGTTTATGACATCAGTACTTTTGAAGAATACAAAAATGCAGGTATCCTTGTCAGCAGATTTGGCCATTATTCAAAGCAATATTTACACTTACATTCTGCACATCGCCACTCCTTTTACCACATGGTATGTTTTACTAAAGGAAGCGGAAATCAAACGATAGATTTCAAGAATTATCCTGTACTGCCGGGAATGATTTATTTCATGACGCCTGGGCAAGTTCATAGCTGGGCTTTTGAATCTGAAGTTGAAGGATATATCATTAATTTTTCTGAAAACTACTTCAAGTCATTTTTATACAATCCCCTATACCTGGAGAACTTCAGTTTCTTTGATGAACATTCCGGTGATGCGGTACTGGTATTACCAGAGCCAACAATGGAAAAAGTTGTTTCTCTTTTTGAGGAGATTCTACATGAGGGAAAAGCGCCAGGGCCATTTGATGCTGATTTAGTGAGATTATTGATGCTAAACATATTTATTCAGGTCTCCAGGGGATTGAGTTTAAAGCAGCAAACTCAAACAAATTCCTACAATCAGACCTTACTTAAAAGCTTTAAAAGATTGATTGAAGCCAATTTCATAGAATTGAGGTTTCCCAAACAATATGCAGAACTATTATACATTACACCAAATCATTTAAATGCATTATGCAATGATCTATTGGGGATTTCTGCTGGGCAGCTCATCCGGGATCGGGTGATTTTAGAGGCCAAGCGTCTGCTGATCAATATGGAGCTTTCCATTGCAGAGATCTCCGGGAAGCTCGCTTTTAGCGATCCCTCCTATTTCATAAAATTCTTTAAAAAACAAGCGGGTTCAACCCCGGATAAATTTAGAAAACAAGACAATTAAAAAAACACAGATATGAGCAGCACGGACCAATTAAATCAGAAACCACATGTTTCCCAATGGTATGGTATTACCCATTCTAAATGCCCAAGATGCCGTACAGGGAATGTTTTTTCAGGCGCTACTTATGGACTTAAAGTACAGAAAATGAATGAATTTTGTCCGCATTGCGGTTTGAAATTTGAACGTGAGCCTGGATATTTCTATGTAGCAATGTTTGTGAGCTATGCAATGAATGTGGCTCAAATGATTGCCATGAGTGTAGCTGCCTATGTTTTAGGTCTTCCTTTAACTTATGAGAATCTATGGTACTATGTAGGTATTCTATTGGTTGGTGTATTTTTATGTTCCCCATTCAACTACAGATATTCCAGAATGATTCTTTTATATTGGTTATCTCCAGGATTACATTACGATCCATCAAAAGTTTAAACAGATGGGAAACACCATTTCTATAAGTAAATAAACCCTCATTATAAAGGCTCACAGTTAATTCTGCTGAGCCTTATTTTTTTAGAAGTTTGATCAGAAAATACCCTGGAAATTAAGGTAATATCATTTCCTGTGGGCGGAGCCCTAAAACCTGTTGAAAGGTATTGCTAAAAGTAGAGACACTATCGTATCCAACTTTCATGGATACACTTTTCACATTTTCTCCTGAACTGGATAGCAGTTCTACAGCCTTAATCATTTTATACAGCTTAACATAGCCTGCAACAGTGATCCCGATATCCTGTTTAAACAATCTCTCCATCGTCCTTGCAGAAAGGTTGAATTTTGCTGCCACCTCGGGAATTTTGAATTTATTTCCAAAAACCCCTCCATTGTCGACACCCTCTGTTAAATAATCCACCATTTTTGCAATCCTTGGATCTCTGGGTACAGGAAGTACCAATGGCAACGCTTCATTGAATGTGAGCGGTAGAATACCAATCAGCACCTTAATAAAATCCTGTTCCAGTGCTTCCTCTTCCTGCAGTCTCGACCATTGTTCCGTAAACAAAATCATTTCCCTCAGCACTTTGGAGGTATGGAAGATATTCAGCGATTTAAAGAAAGGATGATCGGGGGGATTACGCATAAAAATACAACGCAGGTATACCTGATTGATCGGACTTGAAGTTCGATGCTGCAAACTTGGAGGGATCCATGCACAATGCTGACTAGGTAATAAATAGGTTCTTTCCGCAGTATGGAGATATTGCAGTCCCCTTTCTACGAAAATCAACTGTCCCATCTGATGAGCATGCCATTCATCAGAAAACTTCCAATCAGCTTCATGCCAGACATAGGCCTCTTTTTCCACCGAATCAACGGTTAAATGACAAAATCTTGATTTCTCCATTTGTCGTAAAATAACATCTTATTGGCAAATATAAACAATTAAAGACAATGCACTTTAACGACCTTTGTCCTCTTGTTATATCATTAAATCAATTATTCAATGAATTTTATGAATTCAATGCGCGTAAAAACAGTTTTTATCCTATGGCTATGCCTGTTCAGCGGTATAGTCCTAAAAGCCCAGCAAAAGATGAATACCAAAGCTTCTTCTCTAAAAATCCTGGTTCTATTCAATACAGAAAGTGCCGGAACCTATAAAATGGCAAAAGCCATTGCCAATGGCATAGAAAAACTTCCAGGCACAACTGCTATATTAAAGCAGGTACCAAGAATTAAAGCACTTCCAAATGAGGGCAAACAAGAATTTGGCAATATTCCTTATGCCAATATCACAGAATTACCCGATTACGACGGCATCGCTTTTGGATCAGCTGTTCATTTTGGGAACATGTCTGCAGATATGCGGTATTTTCTGGATCAGTCGGTAGGCATCTGGACAGCGCATAAATTAGAAGGAAAGCCTGCAACAGTGTTCATGTCGGCAGGAAGTGGTGCTGGACGTGAAGCCGCCATTTTATCCTTTTGGAGTACATTAGCAGTCCATGGTATGACGATTATACCTACCGGAATCATGGGGACATCAGATATAGATAAAACCATTCCACAAGGAAACACCGTTTTCGGTGCGAGTTCATTGGCAGGAGCCAATACGGTTGCCCGACCTTCTGAAGGAGAATTACATATTGCGACTCTTCAGGGTTATGCTCTTGCAAAAGCAGCCAAAGGTTACCAATCCACAAAGGACATCACAACAACACTTCCTACTACTGCTTTAGAAAACAGCGCAGCACAGATTTCAGGAAGCCCAAACATTCTGAAAACGAGTAAAATTGAAACTCGTCTGAAATCATTAAATATCAGTCTGCCTGATGCGCCTGCACCTGTGGGGAACTACAAACCATTCCGTATTTCAGGCAAACAGGTCTTCATTAACCAGATTGCCTTAAATGCAGGAAAAGTAGATCATCCGGGAATGGTAGGAACTGAAGTTACTGAGGAGCAAGCAAAACTAGCAACCCGACAAACTTTATTAAACGTACTTGCGGTTTTAAAACAGGCTGCAGGAGGAGATCTGGATAAAGTAAAACAAGCGGTACAACTGACTGGTTTTTTCTATACATCGGCGGGTTACACTAAACATGCTGTTTTAATGAATGAGGCTTCTAACCTCCTGGTAGAAATTTTAGGAGAGAATGGGATGCACACCAGAGCAACTGTTGGTGCTTCTTCTCTCCCAATGAATTCATCGGTGGAGATCCAGGCTATTTTTGAACTGGAATAACAGGCTGGGTCAGCAATCTCCTATGGTAATTGATCTGACCTGTATGATAGGCCAAATGCGCCAATAAATGACACAACATGAAATCGTTCGTTTGGCCTTCATACACCTCTTTGACCTGAATAGGATAAGCTGCATCCAAATCTTCAACTTGCTCAATACTGCTCTTTACATCTGCTTTCAAAGCATATAATTCTTCCAGCAATGCTTCGTAGCTGAATCTTTGGGCCGTAAATTCCGCTTCGCGATCACGCTCGTAAGAAAAACCACCCATTGGTGCACAAACAAAGGTTCTTAAATTTCCAATCAGATGTTGGGCCAAATGGCCTGCCGTATTGCTAATCCCAGTGGCATTTAACCAGATATCCTCTGGTTTGGAATAGGATGCGATTTCTGTGATTAATTTTTGAAGATCTCTGTCGTAAAGATAGATATAGTCTTGTTTTTTCATGATGTTCTAGGTTTACCCTCAAAAATCGCTAAAATAGATGAGCTTAGCTCATTTATTTTAAAATGAAGGAAAGATTTAACCTAGTGACAGAATCGCCCATAATGAAGCGCCAGAAATGGCCACCCATAAAATCAGTCCTTGTAAAAAAGGCTTAAAGCCAACTACACGAACCACCTTAAATGACAAGCCAGTACCGATCAGAAATAAGGTAAGCGTCAATCCAGCTTTGGCAATGGAGACAATAAAAGTCGACCATGCATTTACAAAAGGCAGGTAAGTATTGGCCAGCATAGCCAGTACAAACAAGCCGATAAAATAGGGCATTTGCACCTTGGATTTCTCAGTTTTAAATAGAAATGATGCGCCAAATGCCAGTGGAATAATCCATAAAGCACGTGCAAGTTTTACTGTTGTAGCAATCTGTAATGCTTCCTCTCCATATTTGCTGGCTGCACCAACAACTGAACTGGTATCATGAATTGCAATCGCACACCACATTCCAAACTGACTTTGTGTCAAACCCAGGGCATGTCCGAGCATAGGGAATAAAAACAAGGCAATAGCGTTTAGGACAAACACAATCCCCAGTGAAACAGATATTTCCTTTTCTTCAGCCTTCATTACAGGGGATAATGCTGCAATGGCACTACCTCCACAAATGGCTGTTCCTGCAGAAATCAAATAAGAGGTTTTACGCTCAATCTTGAATAGCTTACCCAGCACATAACCCAGGATCAATACTCCTGAGATAGAGGCCACAGTAAATAAGAACCCTTCAGCTCCCGCTTTCATCGCAGCGAATACATTCATTCCAAAGCCCAGACCAACAACAGAAACTTTCAGTAAAAAATTAGTGGCTTTATGATTCATCTCCTGATAAGGATGCTTGATGAACTGCGCCAGTATCAAACCTAATAATAAGGCCAGGGGTGGCGACATAAAAGGTAATAAACATACCAATGCCGCAGTTAAAAAAATGATTTTTCGTATTCGCTCTGTCATCACCATAATTGATCTCCTTTATGGTACAAAATTCAGAAGAATGGTGCTACAGGTCAAATTGAAAAACCTGATCTGATATTACTTTAAGTTATACACAAACTGAACATGACGCATAAAAACCTCTGACAAACCATCCAGTTTACCTTGCAGGTGGATAAAATAGAAGTAACGTTCTATACTCAATCCCGTCACATCAATGACACTCAGACTGCCATTTTGAAGTTCGTTAGTTAAAGCATGAATGGAGATAAAAGCCAGACAATCGGAATTCATCAAATAGGATTTCATACTTTCTGTGCTCCCAAGCTGAATCTCCATTTTTAAATCTGACATTTTTAGTCCTACTGATTTCAGGGCATGGCTAATCACCTCTCTGGTACCTGAACCTTGCTCCCGCAATACAAAAGTATAGGCTTTCAGCGTTTCCGGCTTCAGCTGGTCTTTTTTTGCAAGGAGGTGGTCTTTGCCACAAACCAGCACAATTTCGTCTTTTATAAATTCCGTATAGCTAATTTCCTGATTTTTGGATTTTCCTTCTACAATTCCCAGATCAATTTCTTTATCTATTAATGCCTTTTCAATCTGTTCTGTATTCCCATTGATGAGATTCAGGCGGATATCCGGAAATTTCTTTCTAAAACCGGCAAGTAATGGAGCAGCGATATAATGTGCGATAGTAGTACTTGCACCTAGATTTAACAAGCCTTCCTTTTTATCTACCAGCGCATTCATTTCAAAATCAATGTTCCTGTAAATAGCAAACAAATCTTCTGCATGCCGCAATAGCAATTCACCTGCAGGGGTGAGTTCAATCCGATTCCCTTTCCTGACAAATAACTTATTATTATACTGTTGCTCTAATTCATGGATGTGTTTTGTAACTGCCGGTTGGGTAATAAACAAACTTTCCGCCGCCTTCGTAAAGCTGAGACGCTTAGCTACTGTATAAAATACTTCTAATCGAAAATCTGACATCGGAGTTCGGGTTTTAATGATTGGTAATTTCCAAACTTAAAGAAAGCCATTCAAGAATTCTTAAAACAGAATCATATTGTTACCTCAACTGTTGTAAACAAACGTAAAACACGCTTGTTTACAACAGTAATCTGATCTTTTCAATCACTTCAGTGGAATTTCTACTTTCTTCGCCGCTTGATTTCTAAATATCGTTAGGGGGACTTTTTGTAGCAGTTGAAAATCCGATTGAACCTTTGCCAGATCCATCAGATTTTTAATCGGCTGACCATTACACATCAACAATACGTCATTAGCTTGCAAAATGCCATGCAGAAGACTTTTCTCTGGAACTTCCAACACCAGCACGCCTGTTTCTGTATCCATTCCAGTAGCGGAACGCTCTCCAAGTGTATTTAGATTTTTCAGCTTTGCGCCAAGAAAATCATGATACTGGATGCCTTCAGTCTTTTTTTCTGAAAGGATTACAGGTAATTTAACCGGACGAACCAAAGCTTTTAAATGAGCACTGCGCACTCCAAATTGGCTGGTAGAAAAATTCTTAAATCCTAATTTAAATGCTGGGGAACCAGGTTTCAACCTATAATCTCCTTTTTCGGCATCCATAAACTGAGGACTTATAAACAAAGAGTGCTGATCTGTGCCCGCTGCCTGTGCTTGCAATAAGGCCTCCTGATCCGGAAAAAGATTGTAATCTACTTCCTTCCCCCAATCCAGCACCCGAATCGGGTAATAATGACGCATAACCACATTACGCCTAAAAATATCTCCACTGTTTTTAAACCAAACATGTGGATGAAAAGAGTTATTGAGGATCACATTATTTTCTACCGTCCTGAAAAAACCTTCCCTCAGTTTTAATCCCCCATTCAGACAAACATTATTATAAATATGGTAGTTACCGGAACCATCATCCAGATCAATATCCCAGCCATGATCACAACGGAAGCGGTTGTCGTGGATCACAATAGGTTTAATTACATCTGCAGTAATTAGCTGAGGATTATTTTCAGCAATTTCTTCCATTAATTTACTATCAGGATGCCAGAAACGATCTCTTCCCCAGGAATTGAAAGCCCCATGATCACCCGATTCCAGTACCGTATCGTATACATCATTATAGGCAATCACATGCCCGCCCCAGGTACCTTCACTAATATTAATACCTGCTCTTGGCACATCATAAATCGTATTATGGCTAACCTTGATGTCCATCGACATAGAAATTTCTACACCCGCAACCTGTTTTTCAACGCGCCCCAGGCCATGCATTAAGGTATTCTCTACGGTACAGTTTGCAGGATAGTTGTTTGTTTTAGGTCCGGCTTTAAGGTCCATATCTTTCAATGGAACAAATTGAGCATATTCAAAACTTGGAGAACGTACTGCATTCGGGTCGCCAACAAAACAAACACCACTGGCACCAGCATTGAGAATATGACAGCCAGTCACCACATTATTCCTATTGTAATTACTCATAAAAACAGCATTACCACCAGGGGCATTAAAGAAACACCGGCTAATTACGCAATTTTCCGCAGCTTCCATGACTACTGCTCCTCCACGGTAAATTGTCCAGTCGCTTCTCAACAAAGGCTCTTTGGTTTCCATAAATGTCCTCAAGGTATGAGTCAACTCCATTCCTTCAATCCTTATATGCCTGACCGGTTGTGCAGCTGTCCCCCGAAATTCAAAAAGCGATTTCAACTGCGGTACGACTACTGATCTAATGCCTGGCGTTTCTGTCTGCTCCGGGTATAAATACAATACTTTATCCCTTTTATCATAATACCACTCCGCAACAGTATCCAGTTCCTCGAAAATATTTTCTACAAAACGGTATTTATCATGCATCCCCATTTGTCTGTTATTCTGAAAACCACCGTTTAAGGCTATGTTTCCTTGTTCATCCTTTCCGGTGATCTCATAATGATAGCCGCCCCATTCATGTTTATGTAGTGCATGGACAAAACCACCTTCCGGCTGCTTCCAGCTTTTCACCCTGTCCGGACTAATCGCATCGGCAGCGGCACCATTAAAAAATCTCGATGAGGGGTTGTAATTTGGGTACCTGGCCATCCGTTGTAGTTTGCCATTCACAAATACCTGATCAAAGATTAGCTCTTCATTTACTTTTGCTTTTTTTAGACCATTGGGAAGTGACTCCCATTTTAGTTGAATGGCTCTCCCTCCACTGATGATCACCTTTTCATCAGAATAAGCCTTATACACTACCGCTGTTTTTTCGGATCTGCTATCCGCAGTTGTAAATTTAACAGGTTTATCGAGGTAATAGGTTCCCGCGCGGACGTATACGGTAACAGCCTCATTGATATTTCGAATCAGGAATTGTGCCCTTTGAAAACTGGCAAGTGGTTTTTCTTTTGTTCCAGGATTTCTGTCATTTCCTTTTACAGAAATGTACAGCTCTTTTGCATAGCTAGCGCTGCTCATGCATACAAAAAGCAGACAACAACGCAAAGCGATCTTCAGGTATTTAAAATCTTTCATGTGTTTGGTTTATTTGGTATTTCAGTTGTGGTTCCTAACTGCCACTAATAATACAAATTTTAAAACAGAAACAGGAAAGGCCGCGAGTTGAGCAAAAAAAAAGCTGAAGGATTGCCTTCAGCTTTTCATTTAATATGTATTGGGAGCGTTTCTGTTTAAGGGATAATACTAAAATTACTTAAAAACCTCCAGATCGCTCTCGTTCAATCCATTCATTACACTCCTAAAACCCAGTAATAGCTAAAAAAAATATCTATATTATTAATGAAATATTGTATATAGATGCATCTGAGCGTTATAAAAGCTATCCCAGCTTCGGCAACGCTCCTAAGCTGGAAATTTAGCCATTAGCATCCTAAATCATCCTTACTTGTAAAATAAGTCCCAATTGCCCTGATAATGTTCTTCAAAGTTTTCTTTGTTATCAAAAACCACAGGTAATCGATCCAGGCTGAAATAATTGAACTCGTCATAAGGTTTCAACAACTTTAGATATTCTGCTTTGATCTCAGCCTGAAGGCCATTTTCCTTACTATTGAGCATCTGCTCTTTCGTTAAAAAGAAGAATGTTGTGTAAGCTCCAAATCGGGCTACCTCCCAAAGGTGTTGATCTAAAAACCGGGATTTAAAACCATTGATTACTTCCTGAGGAATTTTTTCATTGCAGGCTGCTTGCTCAGCAGGTTCAAAATCTTGAAAAATCACCCAAATATCTGAGTTATCTGAAGTTCCATGAGACTCATTATAAAAAGATTTGAACTTATCGGCAATCGCCTTTCTTTTCTCCTCATCATAACCAGCGCCATTATGAAATTCAGATGCCTGCCCCTGAAGTTCAAAAATCAGACTGAGTTTAGGTCGGTTATTCGGATCAATTTTATCATAAATAACATTTATTGGACGCCGTCCAAACTCTTCATAAATCCAGTCTGCAAATTTAGAAAAAGAGCTATCCAATTCTTTTTCTCCCTTTTTAATCAATTTTGTCGAATGATAATCCCTTTCAGAAGTATACATCATCTGCCATCATTTTTTAAAGGCCTTAACGGCCTGATTTTACCCGCCTTCCCTCTGTTTCGGAACTACTTGAGCGCTGACGGGCCCCCTTAACATCTTTACTTCCGAAACGATAGGTACAAGTTAGGCGAAATACCTGACTTTCCCATCTTTCATGTACCACATAATTTTGAGAAGGCAACGCACTGGTAATCTTAGCCTTCTGCAACTTAAACACATCATTCGCAGAAAATTTAAGGTTCAACTTATTGTCCAAAAAGGACTTACTTGCGCCTAAATCTATTCCATATTGTGCCGCAATTAACAAAGTACCATACACTTGTTTAGACTGATAATAACCGGACCATTCAATTTTTGTACTTGGATTTAGGCTCAGCGTTTGTTGGGTATTCAGGTTATAAGCGAGTCGGCCACTTTTATAAGGCATCCCCAACAAGTTTGGCGTCTGAAAATTATTATAGTAAGTGGTTACATTATTGTTGGTACTCCACCATGAAGTAATGGCTACAGGATAACTCAGGTTCAAATTATAAGAATCCTGTTTTGCAAGGTTTTGAATCGAAATAAAAATGGTTTTTCTAGCCGTATCTGTCAGCAATACATCAGTCATCACATCACTTGTATGACTATAGCCTAAGGTTACATTTAAGCTCTTTTTGTAGGAGTAGGAGAGTTCAAAAGCATTGGTAAACTGTGGTTTTAAGAAAGGATTTCCCTGTCTGTAGGAATATAAATCCAGATAACTGATAAAGGGATTTAAATTACCATAATCCGGTCGATCAATCCTCCTGCTATAAGAAGCGCCTAACTCATGATCTTTTGACAATTCCTGATTGATAAAAACGCTTGGGAACAAATTGATGTAATCTCTTTTGACTATTTTATTTTCCGTGATGGAATTCCCTTTTGAATTGGTTTGTTCAGCCCTCAATCCCAATTGCAGGGTTGTATTTTTGAATTTGGTTTTGAAGTTGGCATAAGCGGCATTGATATTTTCATCATAAACAAATCGATTACTCCTGTTCACATCATTTTGCCATTGCTGCTGCACAAAATTCTCAAAAATGAAGTTATTGTCTGTGCTTACAAAACTCGTTTTCATTCCAAGATCCAATTTCATCTCTTTACGAATCGGATAGCTGTAATCTAATTTTGCACCCCATATTTTCACCGTAGAAGGAGCGGCATTCCTGAAAATAAAATCAGGTTTCAGGGGCTGCCCTGCAGCATTTTTAAACATGTTATTGAAAATATTATCTTCATTTCCGTTATAACGGGAATAATCCGCATCAAAACTGATCTCCTGACCCAGGCTATCTAATGTGCCACGATAGTTTAGGTTGTAAGTAATTCCAGTATATTTCGAGCTCCCGGTATTTGGGGCCACTACTGAAGAATCCGTTTTACCCGGCTGATCACCAATTAACGTCAATACATCTGAGCTAGATTTTCTGGTGCTCCGATAGCCATTTACAAAGAACCCAATGGTATGCTGATCATTCAGAAAATAATCCAGTCCGGCTTTGAAATTTCCATTCTTCCTTCTACGCACTGAGTGACTGGTCTGATCAAAGTAAGTTTTGTCAATAGCGGTATTATTTACCCTGACTATATCTGTTTCTCCAAAATTCTTGTTCAATCCAAAGTCTGCATTTCCAAAAATATTGAACTTCTTTTCCCTATGATTCAGGTTCAATGAGGTATTGGCCTTGTAATAAGTCCCATAACCAGCACCTGCAGACAAAGAGCCATTGGTACCAAAATTTCGATTTTTCTTTAATTTAATATTGATAATTCCTGAATTTCCGGCGGCATCATATTTTGCGGAAGGATTGGTGATCAATTCGATGGACTGAATAGCAGTCCCCTCTGTTGCGCGAAGTAAATTTGCCAATTGCTCTGCTGAAAGATAAGTTGGTTTGCCATCCAGCATCACCGTAACTCCTTGCTTTCCTCTCAGCGCAATTTTACCATCTTTATCGACCGTTACTCCGGGAGCTTTCTGCAAAATTTCCAATGCCGTATTTCCTGTAGCCAGAATACTATTCTCAATATTAAGTACTGTTTTATCAATCTGTCTTTCGATCAGGGGCTTTTGTTTTACAATCTCCACCCCTTTCAGCTGTTTTGCATCAACGACCAGCTGAACCTGGCCTACTGTATGTAAACGTTGATTTTCCGTAATTTGAAAGGGCCCTTTTAGCATCTTTTGATAACCCACTACATAAATAGCGACCAGATATTTACCCGGCTGAATGCTTTTAAATTCATATGCTCCATTATCTCCTGTTAAAGTCCCCCTCACCGAACTCGAGTCTTTAGCATTCAATAAACTGATGCTGGCATAAGGAAATGCTTTCTGTGTCTCGTCAAGGACTTTCCCTGAGATCTCTCCCGAGATGCTACCTGCATTTTGTGCCTCCACTTCATTAAAAATAAATAACAAAGTACTGAGTAACAAGGGAAAGAAATAGTATATTTTCGTTTTCATATAGACATAGTTGTTCCACCTACGCTTTTATGCATATCATCAGGTAAGTGAATGGTTTTGGTGATCTTGTTTTCTGAATATAAGATGTCCTTAAGTAGCAGAAGGTTACATGAAATTGAAAAAATTTTACAAACATGCGGGTATTTTTACAAAAGCTATTATCAGAACGGGTGATCAAACTGGCGAACAAGTATACTTCTCGACCGGACCAAAAACACGTTCATAAGGCCTTAACTGCATTATATACCCACATTAGTAAAGCACAAGGCAGGCAGGGTTTACTCCTGGATTTCCATGCTTCCTCCAGATTAATTATTTTTTCAGATCAGCATAAAGGGAATAGAAATTCAGGGGATGATTTCGCTTTATCAGAAAAAAACTACCTGGCTGCATTGCAATATTATAACGACGAGGAATTTCTCTTTTGCAGTTTGGGAGACAGTGAAGAGTTCTGGAAATACCCGGTATTAAGTGTTCTCAAGCACAACAAGGCAACCTTTGCACTCGAAGCAAAATTTCTTAAAAGAAATGCTTTCTTTAAAATTTTCGGCAATCATGATTTGTACTGGGATAATGATCCCCTTGCCGCCTATCAGTTAGAAAGGGTATATGGTGAAAAACTAAAAGTTTATGAAGGGATCATTTTACGTATACCGGTTGAAAACAAAACCCTATCTGTATTTCTCACCCACGGGCATCAGGGTGACCTCCAGAGTGATGGGAATTGGTTTAGTAAATGGTTTGTCTCTAATGTATGGGCTCCATTTCAGGCTTACCTCCGGATCAATCCAAACACCCCTGCGTTCGACAACCAGTTGAAATCTACACATAACGAGATGATGTACAACTGGACTGCCTTACAGACTGGAATGGCCTTAATCACCGGACACACCCATCAGCCTGTATTCAACTCGCTCACCCACCTGGAAAGAACCTATATTCGCTTAGAGGAGGCCAGAAAAAATGGAAATACGGAAGTCATTCAAAAACTCGAAGCAGAATTGATTGCCGGAAAAATCAGTGGGGATACCTCCCCTAGATTGGCCTATTCAAAGAATACCTATTTCAATACCGGATGTTGTTGCTTTAACGATGGTGACATTACGGGCATAGAAATAGAAAATGGGACAATCAGGTTAATCAAATGGAAATTCATTCCGGAAAGTGGCGCCAAACGAATTGTATTAGAAGAAAGTCCACTGACAAGCTTACTAGATTCAAACTAAATCAGCGCACACTTGTTTTAAAGGTAATCAACATAGAAAGGAATCATCATGAACAAAGAACAACATCCCAAAAACAATGCTTCAAGCCAGGGAAATCCGACCTCAGATCGTGCCCATCACAGTGTTAAAAACGACAAGAAAAAAATTGGTATTACCAATGGCGGCGGACAAAGATCCGATCAGACCTCCAACAAAGACAATACAAGAAAAAGGACAAACAAATAAAACTACATTTTACTGGCTTGCAAAAATGACGAAATTACAAACACCATCCTGAAGCTTTTAACTTTGCGATTAGTGATTAACTTTACCGGATGAATAAAGAAATTGCAGTCATCTTTGACATGGATGGCGTCATCTGCCATACCAACCCCTACCATTCGCTTGCCTTTCGAGATTTCTTTGCCCTTAGAAACATGGCGCCCAGCGAAGCTGAATTTGCCCAGCACATGTTTGGAAAAAGCAATAGCTATATATTCAGCCATTTTTTCAAAAGACCGGTGAGTGGTGCTGAATTGCTCGAGCTTGAAGAAGAAAAAGAAGGATTGTTCCGCAAAATTTACAAGGACCATATTGAACCAATCGCAGGTATCGTTGAATTCATCAGTGATTTAGCACATCATGGCGTAAAGCTCGGTGTAGCCACCTCTGCACCTTATGCCAACCTTGATCTGATATTAAGTCAGGTAGATATCCGGAATAAACTCGGCTCTATTATGGCGAGTGAAGATGTAAAAAAACACAAACCAGATCCTGAAGTTTACCTGAGATCGGCGAAGAATTTAGGGGTATCTCCAGAGCAATGTCTGGTATTTGAGGATTCTCATTCAGGAATTTCTGCAGCTTTAAATGCAGGAATGCGTGTGGTTGGAGTGCTGACTTCTCACACTATTGAAGAACTACCGAAATGTGATTTGTATATCAATGACTATCAGGAACTATCTTATGAAAAGGTACTCCGCTTATTCCAATAAAATTGAACTACGTTTTTAGGAATGGTATCGGGATTTTATTGTAAGAACAGCAAAATCCCGATCAATCTTATTGTCGCATGCTACGCAGCTCCATTCTCAACTGTTGAATTTCTTCTTGTGTATGTTTGTTTTCCAGGTAATAATAAATGGCAAAGGCTAAAAATATCTTCCCCAAAACAAAAACTGCAGCAAATACCCATCTCCATATTTTGTGAATGCGTATATGACCGGATTCTCCTTCTACCTCAATAAATTGCTCAGACCTACCTGATCTTGAATTAGGACGAGCCCTTTCGATAGGTTCATCACCAATAAGGTACTCCATTTTTGGACTTTTCACCAGCTCATTCAAGCTCGCTTCTATCTTGTTCCAGGTATTTGGAGGCGGTGTCATCGCCATATGTTCTGCAATACGCTCTAAGTCCGCTTCCAGTACAGCCAAGGCTTCTTCTACCTGAGGATGCTTGGATTTAAGCTCCATTAATTCCTCTGTTTCAGCTTTTGAGGCCGAGCCCAATACATAAGCTTCTAATATTCCACTTTCCAGGTATTCGTTTATTTTAACCATTGCTTTTCATAATTAGGAAAGCCTCTTTTAAAGTCTTTCTGGTTAAATCTTCTGTTGTGTTAAGTGCAATAGAAAGTGCAGAAATGGTTTTCCCATGGTGATAAATCTCACAAAAAACCCTCCTTTGACTTTCATTTAAACGATCAAGTCTGGGATTTACAGCGGCTACCAAATCAAGCCCCTTTCGATGATAAATCTGCTCGTCGCCATTAACCGCATAAAACTGTTGCAATTTTGTTTTTGCAAATTTCAACAACTGACACCAGTTATTGAAGCCTTCTTCTCCTGAATTCTCATATTGCAAAGAGAGGGCAGAAAATATTTTCACTAAATAGTCTTCGGCTAATTTTCGGTCTTTTACCACTTCAAAAATATAACCTAATAACATTCCCGCATACCTGTCGTAAAGACGCTTTATGCTTTGGGATTGGTGATCTATGATCACCCGAGAGCTAGATTCGGACATGATTACATCTAAATTAACCAAAGTTTAGCAAAAACAAAATTAAAAACACGCTATGAGGCTACGCTTTCAGCTTGCTTCTTATTCATTTTAAATATAAAAAACATAATCAAAATAGACAACAGTATTAAGATCAAATAGCTGTAACTCAGATTCTTTTCATCCTGAGCAGGTACAACATTCACAATACCATAACTTAAAAAAGAAACAATTACATAAGTGATCCCTCCGGTGAGTCCACCTGCAATACCCGCATTTTTAGGAAATTTACTCAAACAGAAAGTGAAATAATTATTAAAAGTGTAACCAGCGCCTACATGAATTATAAATGCAAAGAAAATCAGTGAATATAGATTTGCGATGTAATTAAGGCTAAAAATCATGACTGCCACAAATGCGAGCTGCAAAGCGACATTCCATACCAATCGGCTAAAGAAGGGTTTATTAATTGTGGCTTTACCAATAAAACCACCTACCATCCAGGCAAAACCCAAAACCAATGAGCTATATCCCGCAATAACAGGAGAAAAATGAAGGTGATGTTCAATGATAAAAGGGCCAGTCATATTGTAAACCATGACCATACAATAAGCCAGGCCAAGCATGACAATCCCCAGTGTAAAGCTAGCCGTTTGGATCATTTGCAAATAGATATTCACAATTTTCCTGAAATTAAACTCGGTAGCATGTACCAGGGTTTCACCACTATAGAGGAGTTCAAGTACCGCAAAAATCAGCGCAAAACCTGCAAGGAAATAAAAGTTGGATTCCCAGCCACAAACGGCCTGTAGGTAACCACCCACAAAAGGAGCAACAATAGGTCCTGTAGACCAGATGATGGAAAATAGACTGAGGTAATGTTTAAGTTGATCACCTTTAAAAACATCTACAAAATAGGCTCTTTTAGCGACTACAATTGCACCTACGGTTAGTCCGTGAATGACACGCATCACATAAATGAGATAAATATTGTGCGTAAGTGCGATCACCAGACTTGCAGCAGCGAAAATTAAAAGTGAAACCAGACAAACTTTGTACCTGCCAAAACTGTCCAGCACACTGCCAATAAATAGTTGAGAAACACCGTAGCTGATCAGGAAAATACTTAAGGTAAGTTGTACCTGAATGCTGGAAACATTCATTTCTCCAGCCATAGTTGGCAATGAAGGAATATAAATATCGGTTGCAAAACCCGATAAAGGCAATAGGGCAAAGGCAAGCCATGTCGCAATTTGCTGATGGTTTTCTTTGATCGTTTTTGTTTTAGATAGACTTGTAATCATAGATTCGGCAAAATTAACATTTTACCGGCAGGCAGAATTATGAGAATCAAATATGCTATTACACAAATCAATTAATCAAATTCAAAAACCAGCTTAAAAGTCAAACAAACCCAGTAAACCAACAAAATACAAAGATCGGACTAAAACAAAAATTACACAATTCAAACAAAGGAAGTATTAAGATTAAACTTCCTGCTTTTTCAGACTAAGGTAAAATGAAGTTCCTTTCCCTAAAGTACTTCTTGCTTCGATTCTCGCCTTCATAATGGTGGCCATCTCATAAGAAATACTCAAAGCAAGACCGGCACCCTGGATCTGGTTCTCTTCTCCATCAGTAGTAGCTAAAGTAAAAAGATGGTCTATTTTTTCCTGGCTCATTCCTACCCCCTGATCGGTTATACTTACTACAATTTCCCCATCATTCGAGTCCAGAGCAATAGTAATCAGCCCACCTACTGGTGAAAACTTCGTGGCATTGTTCAACATATTCCTCAGAATAAAGAGTAACATCTGCTTGTGTGCATAAACACTAATGTGCTGTGGAACGTTCATTTCCAGTCGGATGAGTTTTTTCTCCTGTCCCATTTGGAAGAAAGTATTGGCCTCCTCAATGACAGTTTTAAGCATTAATTTCTCCGGATGATATTCAAAACCATTTTTCTTGGATTTTATCCATTCCAACAGTCCATCCATAAAGGACAAACTTTTCTGCGCCGTTCCATTGAGTTCTTTCATAATTTCCAGTTTCTCCTGCTCCCCTAACAAGTCGACCTCTTCATTGAAAATACTGGACAGCATAACTACCGTACTAAAAGGCTGTCGTACATCATGTGCAATCACAGAAATTAGCATGGTATTAAAATGATTGGTTTTTTGCAACTCAGCATTCTGAAGCAATGTCAATTCGTGTAATTTTCTTTCAGCTTCAGCATGTGCTCTTTTTTCTCTTAATGATCGGTACACAAAAAACAGCAATGCTACACTAAGTGCGCATAAGCAACCCAATAATGTAATCATTCGAAATCTGGAATCTGCTTTACTTTTTAACTCCAGGTTCTCATTTTCACGAAGCGCAAAATTCAAATAGTTGAAACCAGATTGATCAGCAGCCTTGGCAATCATGTCTCTTTTTGCCAGCAAAAGTGAGACATAGTAATAAGCCTTTTCAGGCTGCTTATGGAGTTTATAATACCGGTATAACTTTTCTGCGAAAGTCCTGTAATATTCTGCGTAACCGAATTCCTCTGAGGCCTCCAATCCATTGGTCAGGTAATTAATTCCCAACTGATCCTTTCCCTGATCCAACATCATATCACTCAGCGCGACATAAGTCCAGACTTTCACACTCTCATAACCCATTAAATCCGCCTGCTTTAAGGCATTCAACAAGGTATCTAAGCCAGCCTTTTTTTGTCCTTCCTCATAAAGACTGACACCGGCAGTTGCAGCATAAAAGATCCTCATGCGATGGTCTTTATATTTTTTTGCAATCGCATAGCCCTCCCCGAACAAGTCTTTAAATCGTTCCTTACTTAAGGTTGTATCAATATTCAAATATTTACTGATGAGGATAGAGCGGATGGAATCCTTATTCAAAGACTTACTATTTTCATAAGCTTCCTCAATATATTGTTGCGCATTCCCGCCTGATTTATTTACTGAAATCAAGCTCGCTACGTTCATCTGAACCTGGCAAATCCCTTGTTGATCTTCTATTTTCTTATAAATCTGCAGCGCATTATTAAAATACTTTGCAGATAAATAATTGTTAATGGCCACATAATAAATCCCCTGACAATTGAATGCGTCTGCAACTCCTTTGTCATACTGATGCCTAAGGGCAATTCCTTCTGCTTTTTGAGCATAATAGAGACAGGAATCCCGGTACTGAAGGTGGGAAAGCATACCAATCCTATTCAGCACATCCACATAGGCCAGACTATCTTTAATATGTGGAAGACTTGATTCCAATTTTTTGACTTCAGCAATTTGAGCAAAGCCATCTTTAGTACTGAACAGCAGTCCCAGCAATACCACAAAAAGCATCAATCCTTTTCGTCTAATGAATACAAAATCACCAAACATCCTAAGCTTCTCTGTAGTCACTTGTCATCACCATATTAATTTGATTAAAATTAAGCAATAATTTTACAGCTAAGATATTTTTATATATTTATAACTAGGTTCAATTTCATGGTCATTTCGCACTCTAAATAGGAGTATTTCCATAAAAAACAAATTTCTCTATGAAAACAACGCAATCAACACTCAGAATATCAGTTTACTTACTACTATTTCTACCTTTTTTTCTTTTTAGCCTTAAAAGCAAGTCGCAACCCAGAGTATTATGGAAAATAAATACAGGAGCTTCAGTTTATGGAACAGCAGCCATCCATAACAACCTGATTTATTTCGGAAGTAGCAATCATAATTTCTATGCGTTAAACAAAATTTCAGGAAAGATTCAGTGGCAATATAAAACCAGTGGAGCTATAGCATCAGACCCTTTGGTTCATCAGGATCAGGTGATCTTTTCCAGTACAGATGGAAAAGTATATGCTTTGGACCATCAGAATGGCAAATTGAAATGGACCTTCAGTACCAATGGTGAACAGCAATATGATGCATGGGATTACTACCTATCCTCCCCTGTGATAGAGGATAACATCGTTTACATAGGTAGTGGAGACAGTAGTGTATATGCGATCGATTTTAATACTGGAAAAAAACTATGGTCCTATAAGACCGGAGGAATTGTACACGCCAGTCCGGTGATTAAAGATAAAAAAGTCCTGATAGGGAGTTATGATGGCTACTTCTATGCCCTGGACAGTAAGACTGGCAAGCTCGTCTGGAAATTCAAAACTGTTGGTGACCTACATTTCCCAAAAGGAGAAATTCAGAAAGCGGCAACTACAAACGAGAACAGTGTTTTTTTCGGAAGTCGGGATTATAACCTTTACGCACTCAACTTTAAGACTGGCACTGGAAATTGGAATAGGAAAGAAGCTGGAAGCTGGATTGTTGCCAGCCCGCTCCTCTACCAGGACCAAGTTTTTGTAGGCACTTCCGACACTCATCAGTTTCACAGTTTAGGTAAGACTTATGGAGATGTCAAATGGACCTTACCACTCAATATGAGGGTTTATGGGGCGGCGGTAATGCTGGACAAAGAATTGGTTTTTGGATGTTTTAATGGTCGTATGTATTTTGTAGATCCGGCAAGCGGAAAAGTAAACGCAAGCTTCCAGACAGAAGAAAGTAAGAAAAACTACGCCCAACTTTTCGATGAAAATGACAAAATCAGAAAAGACATTGATCCGGATGGAAGTAAATATCTGGAAGTGGAAAAAAGAATTCTTGCTTTAGGAGCGATCCTCTCTACTCCTGTCGTAGAGAAAGATCTTGTTTATTTTGGCGACTCCAACGGTTTCTTCTATGCCTTAAAAAGATAATTAACTTTTACTTTCTGCCAGCTCTTTTACTTTCTTTAAAGCCAGGGGCCAGGTTTTCAGCATATAATCTTCAAAGTCCTCCGTAATATCAGCGCTTATGCTCCATTCTGTTTGCCCATCAACCTCGGTCAATGTATAATTTTCCAATGCACCAGCCCAGGCTTTTATTTCCTCACTTTCCAGATCTTCTTTGCCATCGATCAAATAACCAAGATGTCTTATAGATAGAAATTTATAAGGAATATTTTCTGCAATTTCTGAAACCATTCCGTTCCCTTTACCATCCCCAAAGATGGCTTTGCTCCCTTTTTTCCAATCTGTGGTTACGTTGGAACCTTCAGCAAATCCAGCTGTCCATATCGGATAAGTATCCACACCAAGCAATACCTCCCAGACTTTTTCAGGGGAAGCATTGATCATCGTTTTAAATTCCATTGTTTTCATAAGTTTGATATTTAAGTTCTAAAGCTAATTTACCACTTAATATTAGCGGATCAGATATTTTCTTTTATGTAAAGATAAGGTTAAGCTCTTTTTCTGAAGCACTGCAACTGCGACAAATCCTGGGGCTATTCCCGCCAAAAGCAGATTCTTCTTCAAGCGTTTAAAAAAAACAAGCTACCTTTTTGAGCAGCCCATATTTAATCGTAATTTTAGGGCGGGGTAATATGATGATTTCTTTAACTGAACATTCTGAGGAGGAACTTGCTGGTTTATTAAAAAAAAATAGTGAAGCTGCGTTTAGCGAGATCTACCGTCGCTATTGGGATAAACTTTACGTAGTATCCAGAAAACGTCTGGACGATGCCACAGAAGCTGAAGAAATCGTACAGGATGTTTTTTGCAATTTATGGCGTAAAAGAGCAAATTTTGAACTTCGTAAAGGTTTTAACAACTATTTCTCTGTTGCCGTAAAGTTTGAAGTCATCAACCGCTTACAAAAACGAACGCGAACCCAATCCTTTGAAAAAAACTGGAGCCAGGAGCTTACAGAAATAGACCTCAGTACCCAGGATCAATTGAGTTTTAATGAACTCAAACAATTACTGGAACTTACCATTAAAAGTTTACCAGAGAAATGCCAATTGGTTTTTCGTTTAAAACATGATGATGGTTACAGCCAAAAACAAATTTCAGAGCATTTGGAAATTTCTGAAAAAACGGTAGAGGCTCACCTTTCAAAAGCAAGAAAAACGATAAAAGACAAGTTAGGCGATTTCGGTATCCTGCTATTTCTCATCAATTTATAAAATATTTTCTTTTTGACTAAGGGATTACTGCTTTAGCCTTGGCTATCTATAAAAGCAGCGGTTCATATTGGATGGAAAATAAAGAATACCTACAGCAACTAGCAGAAAAATGGAAGCAAGGGACCATCAGTCCTGAGGAACAAATTGAATTCAACCAATGGTATGATTCATTTGACGATTCCATGCTGGAAGACACCGGGGCCAGGGAAAGTGTTACTGCATTAAAAGAGCGGATCTACACCCGTATTCTGGAAACAGAAAACATTGATCCTCAAGACACTTCCTTAGCACAAGAGCATCAGACCATCCCGTTGAAACCTTCAGCCAAACCTGTTTCATTTTGGATCAGTGTGGCAGCTGCTGCCGCAATTTTTGTGGCAATAGGTACTGCCTTAATTTTTGCACCACCTTTAAAAAATAAATCCAACGCTACATTTACGAAAAATATCGGTAAGGACCTTAAACCAGGTGGCTTAAAAGCGACATTGACCCTGGCGGATGGTCGTACAGTATCACTGGACGAAATAAAAGCGGGCACATTACCTGAACAATCGGGCATTAGCATCAAAAAATCAAAGGAAGGTGTTCTTGTATATCAGGTACAGGATAGAAAGCAAAGTACAGTTCATCCATCCGGATTCCATACCGTATCTACCCCTATTGGCGGAACTTATCAGATTGAACTCCCGGACGGAACTAAAGTCTGGTTAAATGCAGCCAGCTCGATTCGTTTTCCGGCATCTTTTGAAGGTCTGAAAGAACGAAAAGTAGATTTAAACGGGGAGGCTTATTTTGAAGTCGCAAAAAATAAAGACAAACCATTCAGGGTAGCTGGTCAACAGCAGGAAATAGAAGTACTGGGTACACATTTCAATATCAATGCCTATCCAAATGAACAGATCATAAAAACCACTTTACTGGAAGGTTCAGTATTGATGCGTTATGGTAAGGGGCCAGCGGCAAAATTGAAACCTGGTCAGCAGGGCACCTTTAATCAAGGTAAATGGGACATTAAGGCCGTAAATGCGGAAGAAGTAATTGCCTGGCAAAAGGGCAATTTCGTATTCAACGAACAAAGTCTGAGTAGCATTCTTAGGGAATTAGAACGCTGGTATGGAGTAAAAGTCGACTACAGTCAGGTGCCAGACCGAAACTTCAGCGGCGTCATCTCAAAAGATGTATACCTTTCCAAAGTATTAAAAATGTTGTCATTAACTGGAAATATTCAACTTAGTCTGGAGGGTTCCAGCATCAAAATATCTAAATAATCCACCACCAACAAACTATAACAGCCATTGAACAAACTACATCACAAATCTTAAAAAACATTATAAGTACATTAAGTACCAGGATATAAACCTCGGGGGGGGCTTATCAAAATCAACAGGATGTTGAAACAATTTTTTGTGCAGCAACACAAAAAAGAAGCCGGTAGTGCAGCAACACTACCGGCATTATAAGGAAGTTTCTTCATCAATTTTAGTATCAGTTAACAAAACCAACAACCTTAACCTAACAAATTTATGAATTTCAACCTTCAAAGCAAGGGGATTTATCACCGAATTGCGGGCTTAAATTTATCCGGCTTTTTAAAATCCAAACCAATTTTAATTATGAAATTAGTTGCAGTCCTGCTCACTGTACTGTGTTTACAGGTGAGTGCGGAAGGTTTTTCCCAAAGGATTACCATTAACAGAAGTAATGCTTCCTTAAAAAGTGTCCTTCAGGAAATTAGAAAACAGAGTGGGTATGAACTTTTATACAGCTCCGATTTATTACAAAAAGCAGCGCCAGTAGACCTGCATATCCGCAATTTAAAACTGGAAGATGCCTTAAATCAAAGCTTAAAAGGGCAAAATTTTGGCTATGAAATTATTGAGAAAACCATTTTAATCAAGCCATTAACTCCAGCTTCAAAAAACATCAATCCAGTGGTCAGGGTGCTGAAAGTAGTGAGGGGACGCGTCATAGCGGAAGATCAACAGCCATTGCCAGGAGTAATTATTGCCGAAAAAGGTGGTAACAACAAAACGGCGACCAATTCAGAAGGTGAATTTGAACTTAAAAATGTAGCTGATGATGCGGTATTAACCGCTTCATACATTGGTTATGAGACGGAAGAAGTATCCACAAAAGGCATCACTAAAGCCTTAACCATTCAATTGAAACCCAGCAATACCAAACTTCAGGAAGTAGCGATTACCGTTTCTACAGGTTATCAGAACTTGCCTAAGGAAAGAGCTACAGGTTCATTCAGCTTCGTGGATAAGAAGAAATTAGCGATCACCAACCTGGCCTCAACAAATTTTGCAAAAGGACTTGAGGGCATTGTTCCGGGACTATTGATCGGACCGAAAGGAGAAATGCAATTACGGGGAGCTTCTTCCTTAAAATCAAGCACCAGAGATGTCCTGATTGTAGTGGATGGTTTCCCTGTAGAGAGCGGAAACTTTACCATTAACCCGAATGATATTGAGAATATAACGGTATTAAAAGATGCAGCAGCAGCCTCTATCTGGGGTGTAAGGGCATCAAATGGGGTAATTGTCATCACTACAAAAAGCGGAATGGCAACTGACGGTAAGGCCATCTTTGACCTGACCACCAGTCTAAGTATAGACCAGGCTCCGGATTTTGGTAGCCAAAAAATCGCAAGTACCTCAGATTATATTGATTTTGAAGTGGAAACCATCAAAAAAGGATGGGTTAATTTTGCGACGGCCGATAATACCCCCTATTCTAAAGTCGGCGAATTGTTCTACAAAAAATACAAAGGGCTATTCAATGATGCACAAGTAGAAGATGGCCTCAACAATCTGAAAAAATTAAATGCCCTGGATCAGCAGGACCTCATTTATCGTAAAGCAGTACAACGTCAGATCAATCTTTCTGTTCGTGGAGGTACCGAAAAACACAAATTTGCGATTTCTTCTTTTTACACCAAACAGCTGAGCTCCTATGTGGGCAACAAAAATGACCAGTTCATTTTAAACTTTAAAAATAGCTTACAGGTCCTGCCAAAACTTACGCTTTCCCTGGGTGTTAACGCCACCTATGCAGATAACAGCGGCAGCACTGCAGGTTACGATTTCGCTACAGGTCGCCCTTACCTACCACTTTTGGATGAGAACGGCGCTTATATTTCTCATGGTTCCAGAGTTTCGGATCATTTGAAACAAGGATATTACGATAAAGGATACCTGAATTGGGATACTAATCCATTACAAAATATTCAAAACACCAAAACCAATAAAAACACATTTGCTTCCAGAATCAATGTTGGTGCGGATTATAAGGTGGTAAAAGGTGTAAATATCAGCTCTCAATTCCAAACAGACTTAAGGTTTATCAATACCGACAATCTTCAGAATTTAAATACTTATTATGTAAGAAATCTGGCCAATACCTGGAGAGTTTATGATGATGTAAAGAAAGCTTATGTAAACAGATTCCCTATTGGCCCGGTATACGACAAATACAAAGACCGTCAGAACAGTTGGACATTCCGAAATATGGTTAATGTTAATCAGCAGATCGGAACAGACCATTCCATTACCGGAATTGCAGGGATGGAGTTGAGAAAAATTGAAAACAAAAGCAATACAGAGAGGTATTACAACTACAATTCTCAGTCATTAACCGTTGATAATTTCGATGCTGCAGCACTTGGTAATTATACATTAACCTCATTGGGTGGCTATGATACTTATGTATGGAACCCGGCATTTGCGGTAAACGACAATCGATTCTTTTCTTTATTTGCAAATGCTGCTTATACCTATAAAAACAAATACACCCTTTCAGGAAGCATCCGTACCGACCAAAGCAACCTTTTTGGAACAGATCCAAAATACCGCTACCGTCCATTATGGAGCGTTGGGGCAAGTTGGAATGCTACAAATGAAGCATTCTTCGCTCCGGTCAGCTTTTTAAGCAAATTGATCTTAAGAACAACTTACGGAATCAATGGAAACATTGGAAATTCCAGTCCATATCCAATTGCCCTGGCAGGAAAAAACTCGAGTTCTCAGGAAAACCAACTCATTTTCAGCAATCCTGAAAACCAGGCCTTGCGCCCGGAGAAAACGGCTACCACCAATATTGGTATTGATTTCGGCTTGTTCAATAATAGAATTACCGGAACTTTAGATCTTTACAGAAAGAAAAGCTTTGACCTATTGGGCAACAGCATACTGGACCCCACAACCGGATTTGAGAAAGCAGAAAAAAATACTGCAACCATGACCAATCGTGGAATTGAATTAAACCTGAACGCAAGAATTTTACAGGGTGATATCCAACTGAGTGCAGACTTCACTTTTGGCTACAACAAGAATAAAGTAACAGATGTATTGGCTCCAAACACTACTGCTGTGGTTTATACCGCGGGAACTAGTCCAATCAATGGATTGCCATTAAGTTATTTATACAGCTATAAATGGGCAGGTCTTTCTGATAAAGGAGAGCCACAAATCTATGACGCCAAAGGAAACATTCAAAGCTGGTCGGCTTCACGCTTAACAGATGTAAATGCCTTGAAATATGTAGGTACGATGGATCCACCTGTATATGGCGGAATGATGATCAATCTTGCTTACAAGAACTTTACACTGACCCCACAATTTACTTATAAATTTGGTCATGTAATGCGCATCAATACCACCCGTACTGATCTTAATGCAGGATTAACCAACGACATTTCCGGAAGATGGCAGAAGCCTGGTGATGAATTGCATACCAACATTCCTCGTATTTACAACACTTCATCTACGGATGCCAGATGGAACGATTATTATAGAAAAGCAGATGTTTGGGATGATGATGCCTCTTTGATCCGTCTAAGGTCACTAAGTTTGTCTTACCAGCTGCCAAAACAATACCTTGGAAAGGTATTTACCGCAGCAAGCATCACTGGCCAGGCCAACAACCTATGGCTATGGACAGCAAACAAGCAAAATCTGGATCCTGATTACATGAATCTTAGCACAGGCAGCATTGGCTTCCCGGCGGTAAAAAGCTATGTGATCTCATTAAACCTTAATTTTTAATCCTAACATTCATGAAAATTTCAACACTATATAAATCTTCATTGGTCCTTCTTGTGGTTTTGTTCAGTTCCTGCGACAAACACCTGGATGTAAAACCTAAGGGCATTGTTATTCCAGGTACTTTAGAGGACTACCAGGCCTTATTGAGTAATACACAAGAAGTCAGCAGGACCTCTAACAACAGTATTTACATGAGCGATGAACTGGCGCTTTTAGATTCCTACAGAGCAGGGGCCATCGGTTATGCAGGAAATTCAGCCATTAAAGCATATGATTTTCAGGATGAATTGTACGATGCCAGCGAAAGTGATGAAGATTGGAGAATTGCTTACCGTACCCTTTACATCTGTAATACCATTTTATCAGGTCTGGAAAACAATACAGAAAATAATCCCGCACTAAGAGATCAGGTAAAAGGCGAAGCTTTGGTACACCGTGCTTTTACCAACCTCACTTTGGTCAATGAGTATGCGAAACACTACAGTGCTACTGCCGATACCGATCCAGGTATTCCAATGCCCTTAAAAGTAGATATTAACGCGCTATTACCTCGTGTTACCGTAAAGACAGTATATCAGCAAATAGAAAAAGATCTACTACAAGCTGCCTCCATATTACCAGAAAAATCGAACTATAACTATCATCCAAACAAAGCGGCTGCTTATGGAACATTGGCCAGAATGTATTTGTATATGGGCAATTGGAATAGGGCATATGAATATGCCGATAAAGCTTTTAAAATAAATAGTTTTATATACGATTACAATACCTTCGCTTATAGTGTTCCTGACAATAAAACCACGGGTCAGTTATTAGGCTATCCGAATGTCAATCTGGATAAAAAACACATTGTATTGATGAAATTCAGTAATAAGGCTGGGGGTTTCAATTACTTTTTCACTTTTTCCAACGAACAAAAGGCATTATATGGCCCTGAGGACCTAAGATTAGAGCTGGCTTCGACACCAAGGAATTACTCAGGAACAAAATATCCGGATGGATCATTGGGTATCATGGATTTAAAGGGGCCTTACGACTATAACAATAGCGGAATTACCACACAAGAAATGCTCTTGATTCGTGCGGAAGCCAATGCGCGATTAGGTAACACTGCTTCTGCACTTGCAGATTTGGAAATTTTACGCGAAAAACGAATTAAAACAGTAAATTATAGCAAACTAAGTGCTGCCAGTCCTGAAGAGGTTATTGATTTGGTACTTAAAGAACGTAGATTAGAGCTGGCCTTTAGTTCTGCTCGCCTGATCGACATCAAACGTGGAAATCTGGAAGGAAGAAACATCAGCATAGTTCATGGCAAAAACACCCTTCCAGCAAATGATCCAAGGTTTGTTTTACCTATTCCTTCTAAGGTCATTAGCTTAAACCCGAACATCGTTCAAAACCCAAGATAATTAGATGAAGAAATTTTTATTATTCGCCCTACTGATCAGCTCAAGTCTGCTCAGTCAGGCGATCACCAGCATCAAAGGAACGATCAAGACCAGCAAGGACCGTCGTTTTCTGATCTCCTTGAGCGCGCTTGTCCCCTTTTCTTCCGACCAAAAACCTTTATCACAAGAAGTTAAACTGGAAAACCGAAATTCTTTTAGCCTGAAAACTAATCTTAAAACTGCTGGATTTTACAATTTGAGTGTGGTAATGGAGCAGCAAGGAAAAAAATCTGTCCACAATAGTACCCTCTACCTGAGTCCAAATCTAAGTCTAAATCTGGAATACCTTCCACATGGGGATTTCGGTCTGGTTTGTAATTATGTAAAAATTAAGGAAGTCAACAACCAGACTTTACAGGAAATACAGGAAAAATACAATCAGCAAATCAGAATGATGTTTGCAAAAACACCAGACACGCTGGGACTAAAAGCAGATTTAAACCAGTTTTTAGTCATTGCCAATACCACAATGAACCAAAAAAAGCTGAGCCCTGAGGTAAAGAGATTTCTGGAATTAAAAGCATTCGACACCTATCAGTCTAATTTATTCCGTTTCAGTTCAGATTACCTGAGGTTGATGAAGGGCAAGGCGGAGATCAAAACTGATTACTTTACGTATAGCGGCCCAAGTTCCTTTCTTAGCCATTATCAGGATCCCTTAATCCAGCTTTTTCCAAATGCGACTTATAATCTCATCCGACATATAGAAATTCAGACTACAGGTACTCCGTTTAACAAAAAGAAATCCAGTTCTGATGTGTCTACCGCAATCAATTGGTTAAAAACACAACAGTTGCCTTCCGCGATTGTTGATGATGTGGCAAGATACCTTTTATCTGCTTACACGGGTACTTATAAAGTTTCAACTGATTTTGACAAGGACCTTAAGGCATTCCGTCTTTTGGCAGAAAACATCAAAAATCCTGTTTTAAAAAACAAGATCAGCAGCACTTTCGAAAATCTAAGGTATACCATGAAAGGAGCTTCAATTCCTCCCGTGTCCTTTGAAAATGTTGCTGGAGATACCATTACCCTGGAACAATTTAAGGGTAAGTATTTATTCATTGATTTATGGGCATCATGGTGCGTTCCATGCATTAAAATGACCCCATTTGTACAGCAATTGGAAAAGCAATATGAGGGCCGGAACATTAATTTCGTAGCGATTTCTATTGATGCAAATCGCCAGAACTGGTTAAGTAAAATGAAAAACCTGCAATTGCATGGGCACCAATTTTTAGATCTGCAAGGGGAATTTGCCAAACAACTAAACATCACTGGAATTCCACATTACCTGATTTATGATCAACAGGGGAAGTTATTGATTTTTCAAACAGACATGCCGGATAATCCTAAATTAAAGGCATTAATTGATACCCTCCCAGGATTGTAAATACAAAAGAATCTATAGGAATGAATACATTGATATTATTCCTCAACACAAGTAAAAAAGGCCCTGCAAATCTACGAGATCCTGCAGGGCCTTTTCCCTTTCCAGCAATATTGCTGGTGTAAATTATCTGTTTATACGGCTGACCGAATGCTTATTTAGCATCAATTAATTTCACTGTGAAATCAAGCACCGAATTCTTAGGAATTGAACCTGATGGAGAAGTATTTCCATAAGCCAATTGAGAAGGAATAATCAAACGGATCTCTCCTCCTTTATTGATCTTAGGAATGCCAATCTGCCATCCAGGAATCACACCACCCAAAGGAAAAGTAATCGCTTCGCCTCTACCATTGTCGAATACCGTACCGTTCAACAACCGTCCTTCATATTGTGCCGTAATCTGTGTATTTGCATTGAAAATCACTGCAACGTCTCCACGAGTGATCACCTGGTAGAATATACCTGATTTGTCTTCTATTACATCAGGAATTTTATGGTCAGCAATAAACTTTTGGATCAGTTCTTTGTCCTTTTTTGATTGTGCATCCTGATCAAAGTCTTTAGAGCAAGCTGCAAAGCATGTCGCTATGCAAACCAATAGAAATAAGTGTTTTATCGTTTTCATTGTCGCAAATATATCATTTAATTGATTTTTTAGCGGTGATCCATTAGATTTTATTGCTAAGTTTAATGTCATAACGTAACTAATCAGCGCTCGTATTTAATATCTTCTATGAAATCATTAACGCAAAAAGTCCCTTTTCTGGATGCTGTATTAAAAGGAATCGGGCAAATCATGTTACAGGAAAATGCCTTGACAGGCATCTTGTTTTTGGTCGGAATATTCTGTGGTTCTCTACAAATGGGGATCGGGGCGATCCTGGCGACTTTAACTGGTACCCTAACCGCAAAAGTTTTTAAATACAGGGAAGAAGAAGTAGAAAGTGGCCTTTATGGCTTCAGTGCAGCCTTAGTTGGTGTGGCCCTTCCTTTTTACTTTCAGTCTGTAGGCATCATCTGGATCGCCATTGTAATTGGAGCCATTTTAGCCAGTATGCTACAACATTTTTTTATTGTGAAGAAGATCCCGGTATTTACCTTCCCCTTTGTATTTATCACCTGGATTTTACTGTACGTATTCCATAACCTGTATCCGATAGCTCCTTCGGATATTTTAATGATGGACACACAGTTGAATCAGGATTTTGCCCATGCCTTTCGTGGTTTTGGACAGGTGATCTTCCAGGGAGGAACCATTGCCGGACTGCTGTTTTTTATTGCGGTATTTATCAGTTCCCCCATCTCAGCTCTTTATGCCATGACCGCAGCGGTATTTGCAGCGATGATTTCCAGTGCATTATCGCTAAATCCTGAGGAAAGCATTGCTATGGGATTAGGCAGTTATAATGCGGTACTGTGTGCGATTGTTTTTGCCGGAACAAAAGTGATGGATGGATTTTGGGTTCTGGTATCTGTAGTCCTTGCCCTGCTTGTGGCCTGGATCATGGCCAGGTACGACTTCACATTGCTGACCTTCCCTTTTGTGGCAGGCACCTGCTTCACCTTAGTGCTTAAAAATACCCATTCCAACTTCTTTAAACTAGAAAAGGCGGAAAAAACCGGTGCCAATCAAAGACATTAGGTATAAAAAAGCCCTCAAAATTCAATAAATTCTGAGGGCTTTTCATCACTGCTTAAGCACAAATTCAGCTACTCATCACAGAAATGAGCCGGCCTGAATCTTAAAGTCCTTTTGCTAAAATAGCTGCTGCATCCTGATCATCATAATTTGCGATCTGCTGATCCAGCTCCTTTTTCATTTGCGCCGTAACCTTTTCATAACCTTTCTTTCCATAGAGGTTATTCATTTCATTAGGATCTGCTTTCAAGTCATAAAGCTCCCAGCCATTTACGCGCGTATAAAAACGAATCAACTTATACCTGCTGTCTCTAATGCCAAAATGAGGCGATACACTGTGTTCCCCATTCTCATAATAATGGTAAAACATGGTTTTTCTACCTGCATTCTTTTTATCTTTCAATTGAGGCAGCATGGATTTGCCTTGTACATCTTTAGGGATGGCAATTCCTGCAGCGTCCAGCATCGTTGGAGCAATATCCAGGTTCATCACAAAATCTTTTGATACGGTGCCTGGTTTGATTACTCCAGGATAACGCATTACCATTGGCGTACGGAAAGATTCTTCATAAATGAAGCGCTTATCGAACCAGCCATGTTCTCCCAGATAAAAACCCTGATCAGACATATAAATTACGATGGTATTTTTAGTTAACCCTTTTTTGTCCAGATAATCCAGCGTGCGACCAATATTCCGGTCTAAAGAAGCTGCTGTACTTAAATAATCACGCATGTAATGTTGGTATTTCCATTCTGTCAACGCATTTCCAGATAAATTTTTGGCTTTTAGATCTGCTTGTATGGGCTGATAATAAGCGTTAAATTTAGCCCTTTGTGCAGGGTTCATGCGTTTTACCGAGCCTTCTCTATCTGCTTCGGCTTCTGATCCGAACATTTTCAGATCATAGCCCATGACCATAGTTTTAGCAATACTCATGTCCTGAACTTTTGCGGCCTCACGGTTTTTATAGGTATCATAGAAATTATGAGGCAAAGGGAAGGTCACTTTATCAAACATCCCCATATCAGCAGTATCCGGCAACCAGACACGGTGAGTGGCTTTATGACCAATCACCAGACAAAAAGGCTTGGCCTGATCACGTTTGTCCAGCCATTCTTCTGCTACATCTTCCACCACATTGGTTACATAACCCTCGTATCTTTTCTTAGTACCATCCTGCATGTCAAAATCAGGATTGTAATACTGCCCTTGCCCAGGCAGGATCTGCCAATGGTCAAATCCCTGTGGTTTGGTTTCCAGATGCCATTTTCCAATCCATGCGGTTTGATATCCACCATTTCTCAGTTGTTTTACAAAAGAATCCTGACTCCCATCAAATTTAGAATGTTCATTGTCTTTAAAGCCATTTTTATGACTGTATTTGCCGGTTAAAATGACCGCACGACTAGGTCCGCAAATAGAATTTGTGACGTATCCCTTATCGAAGCGTACTCCTTCTTTAGCAATCCGGTCTATTGCAGGCGTCTTCATCAGCTTACTCCCATAAGCACCAATGGACTGAAAAGCATGATCATCGGAAACAATAATGATAATGTTGGGCTGCTGCTGGGCAAAGGTCAACTGTCCGCAGAGCAAGAAAAATAACAAAGAAAGTTTTTTCATTTTTGGGTGTTAAGGTTTAAAATTCAGACTGCTAACCTACAGTCTGAAACGGTTTATTTGTCCTGGTTGACGGTAAAAGTCACCGACGGAAGGTTAAAGGTAGGATTTACTTTAATAGAAATCACCCTCGGCTGTCCGCTGGTATTTGCTTTTATGGTTACAGGAAGTTTAAAATCACCAGAGCCATACATTCTGGTAATGGTTAGCCAATCTATCTGCGCGCTAGTGACCCACCATCCATCAGCACCTGCGCTGATCAGGATATTCAGTTTCCCACCACTAGCTGGAACAGTAGTCTGGCCTCCTTCAATACTTGCTGAAAATGGCGTTGGTTCTGGTCTTGGAGAACCACTCTCCTTTTTACAGGAGAAGCTCAGCGCAATCAGCATCACAAAAAGCAGTAGATTCCATCTATATTTAATTGTCTTCATTTCTTTTGATTTAAATTGTGATTACCATCCTGGGTTTTGCACCCAATTACCTGCGGTTAACTGCAACATCCGCTGTTGAATGGGCAGTAAATAATCTCTTTCCGGGTTAAATGCAGAGCCATTTGGTAAGATACTTTTAAAAGGATCAATATAACGTTGAGGATCACCAGGATTCCCTGTCAGAAAAAGATTGACTGATTTTCCTGCCGGGGCAGAATCATAATACAGTAAAGAGGCGCTATAGAACCCTCCGCTTACATTCTGACTGGACATATCGCTACCTACAAATAATGTCCCCAGCTGGCGTTTTCCGATCAGTAACTCTCCTGCCGCTGCCCAGCGCATAATATCGTCTAAACGCATTCCCTCGGCTGCCAGCTCTACTCTTCGTTCCCTTCTTACCGCCTGAATCACATTGCTCAGGTTACGGAAAGGATAAGCCGCATCAGTGTTATACTCTCTATTGAAATCAACTGCTGGCATCCCAACGCGTGTCCTCAATGGATTCAGGGCATTTGCAATGGCAGCAGGATCACCACCTAGTTCAGCAAGCGCCTCAGCATAGTTCAACAGGACTTCTGCATAACGAAATGCAATGGCTGGGGCCACACTTTTAAAATCATCAGAAACCGCAGCAGCATTGTTAAATTCCAGGAATTTATAAAGCGGATAACCAGTAGTACTTTTATTAAAACCAGTTTGATTGATCGGTGGATATCCAGGAACAACTACAGATGGTTTTATAGGTTTAGCAGGAATGGCCACCGTTTGTCCCAGGCGTGGATCCCTCAGCACAGGGCTCAATTCTCTGGCATACACTTTCTGCGCATCTGCACGTTCTGCCCCCAGAAAAGGTCTGCCGTCTCTGGTTAAATAATCATCCACCAGGGATAAGGTCAGGCCAAGGTCAGCCCCCCCGGTTGAAGTATATTTACTTACACTATGTGCGATGTTATCATTGGCATTATATTTCTTCCAAAACAGAACTTCAGGATTTGTGGAAAGATCTGTGGTGATAAACAGATTGCCATAATCTTCTAAAGGTTTTCCTGTAGAATACACTGACCATTTGCCTGTAGTCATTACTGCGGATGCAGCATCCCGTGCCTGCTCAAAATAGCTTTGAATTTTTGCCGGACTGATGTCTTTCGTGAAAAAAGGATCATTTTTAGCCTTATGGTATTTCTGCCAGCTTGCTTCATACAAGGCGACTCTCGATTTAAAAGCCAATGCTACATCTTTATGCAGGCGCATGCTTGCACTATTGCTAACTGCTGGCAGTAAAGCTATTGCCTGATCCAGATCAGCCAGTACAGAATCTACGATTAAAGTTCTGGATGCCCTTGGCACTTCCATCACTTCCTTTTCTCCTGGCAATACTTTGTTTACCCAAGTTACAGCGCCGATCTTTTTCAGCATCGCAAAGTAATAGAAAGCCCTAAAAAATCTGGCTTCTCCTAAAAATTTGTTATTTTCTGTGGCACTTCCAGTTGCATTTTTAAAGTTTTCGAAGAAGTAATTCAAGTTCCTGATGGCTATATATTCTCTGATCTGTCTTGCTCCACTCAAGGAGGATAAACCACTCATCCTGGTGTTTACGGAAGAAAAAACCATATTATCAGTTCCGGCATCATTAAACGCAATTCCAACACCACCAACCCCAGTTGGTTGTAATGGAAAGCTTTCCGGATAAATTTGGTTATTTAATTGTTCTCCCTGATAAAATTGATTCATATACATCCTCAACTCATTGGTAGAGGCGAGACTGTTGGTGGTACTTAAGGTATCCAGCGGTTCAAGATCAAGGAAACTCTTCTTACAAGCAGAAAAGGTCAACAACAAGACCAGTACCACACCTATGTTTAAATTCTTTTTCATTTTCGTATCTTTTTAAAGCCCAACATTTACACCTATAGCATATACCCTACTCAGAGGGTAAATTTTTCCAACTTCCCGACTTGAATAAATGGTTTCCGGATCAAGCATTTTAGCCAGTTTTGTGATCGTAAACAAATTCTCTCCGGTCACAAATACATTCACTTTGCTGAGTTTTACTTTTTTAATCCATTGTTCCGGTAAGGAGTAACTAATGGTCGCATTTTTCAATCTTAAATAAGCAGCACTTTGGATGTACCTATCGGAAGGCTGTTGTGTTTTACTAGTAAAAGAACCTATAGAACCTGCCGGAGCCGCATAAGGGTTTGGATAATAAGCGCCGGTATTCTCAGGTGTCCAATAGTTTAGGTGCTCCTTAAATACGGTTACCTGTGCCAATGCACCTGATCCCCAGAAGTAAGCATCTCCTATATTCGGGGCATAATCTCTTTTTCCAATCCCCTGAAACAAGGCAGAAACTGAAATTCCTTTCCACTGGATAACCCCATTAAATGAGTAGGCATATCTGGGTGAATTATTTCCAATAATGGTCTTATCCCCCATATTTCCCAAAACATTGGTACCATTATCAATTTTCCCATCCCCATTCAGGTCCAGATAATTCACATCACCAGGCACCCAATTTACCGGGGAGAGGAAAGAATGGTTCAGTCTATTAAAAGCGGCGGCTTCTTCTGCGGTTTGAATTAAGCCAGAAGCACGGAATCCCCAGATTTCCCCCACTTCTTTTCCTTCGTACCAGGTATTGATATTTCCCGGATCGTTTTTAGTTGGATTCTGATATTTCGTCACCACAGATTTATTATCAGATAACATCACTCCTAAGGAATACTGAATGCCATTATCCAGCTTATCGCTCCAGTTCAGGGACAATTCCCATCCTCTGGTTCTCAAGTTGGCATTATTGCTTCTTGGAGGTACTCCACCAAACATATCGGCAATATCAAGAGAAGGGCCAAGCATATCTTTAGTGCTTCTTTGATAAACATCAAAGGTACCGGAAAGCTTACCTTTCAAGCCCTCAAAATCCAGCCCAATATTCCCATTCTGCACCTTTTCCCAGGTGATTTCCGGGTTAAAAGGATCAGGTGCCCATATATATCCTTCCCTGCCATTCTGAAAATACCATGGCCCACCGGTTCCTGAAGGACCAGGAACGGTAATCTTCATGGTCTGTGCATAGGCATAGAGGCCTGCACCGGATTGATTTCCTAAGAAACCGTAAGATCCACGAAGTTTAAGCATATTGATCTGCTCTTTAAGTGGCTCCATAAATTTTTCCTGAGCAATGTTGTAACCTAAAGAGAAGGAAGGAAAAAATCCCCATCTGCTATTCGCAGCAAAACGCGAAGAGCCATCATACCGACCATTGATCTCTACCAGATATTTACTTTTGTAATTGTAGTTGAATCTTCCAAAGAAACCCTGTGTTCCCCAATGGGTACGTTCTTCTGTCGTGGTCTGACTGCCTGTGGCCAGAGAAATCCCGGGTCTCGTTTGACTGATTAAATCCTGGACAGAAGCAGAAAGAGATTGGTACTCATTCAATTCTTGTTGAAAACCTCCCATCACACTGAAATTGTGGTTTTCATTCAGGGTAAAATTGTAGGAGCTGTAAATGTTTGGAGAAAAGTAATTGGTACCATTTGTATAGCGCGTATATCCTCCTAACAAAGGGATGTTATATTCCGACCTGTTTACAAATTTTGGTGTTCCATCAATCCCGAAAATCTGGCCTGGTAATTTTAAAACATCCTGATTGATATCTTTATTCAGGAGATTAAAATCAGCCATAATTTTCCAGTTTTTAACGGGTTCTAATTCCAGACCAGGCAAAATAGCCAGTGTTCTTTCTTTGGTCACATCACTGGAACCAGATTGCAGATACGGTACATTGGACATCTCTGAGAAATTTCCATTCAGGTCGTAAGGAGAAACATTAGGTCTCATCCTGGCCAGGTTATGAAAAAACAACCCCTCAAAGGCCCCGAAGGGAGATTTATAGGTAGACTGGCTGAATTTGGTATTCAATTTTAGTTTTACCCAACTTGCCAATTGTGAACTCACACTGGCATTTAAGTTATACCGATCAAAATTCACATCGGCGTAACGCATACTTCCTCCTTCATTGTAATAAGCACCAGAAACAAAAAACTGGGTATTTTTATTTCCCCCGCTGGCACTTACATTGTGCGACTGGCGTACGGCATATGGTTTATAATGAAAGGCAAACCAATCCGTGTTTGCTACTCCATTAGAAGTATTCTCCCAGTTGGAATAGAAATTATCATTGGCTTCAGGAAAGATGTTCATCCCTGTAGGATCTTTAATATACTGTTGTAACAAGGCCAGTTTTTCATCCGAATACTGCTTACTTCCAGTAGCATTAAAAGTTGCACTATTGAAAAAGGTTGCAAATTCATAGGAGTTCGCCATTTTTGGCAACAATAAAGGAGTAGTAAAGCCCACATTGTTGGAATAGTTGATGCTGGCACGGTCTGCCGTCCCTTTTTTAGTAGTCACCAGAATTACGCCATAAGGTGCTCTTGCTCCATAAATTGCGGATGCTGCTGCATCTTTTAATACGGAAATAGATTCGATGTCATTGGGATTTACATCCGATAAGGACATGGCCATCCCATCTACCAATACGAATGCACCATCAGTCTGACTTAAGTTTCCCGCACCTCTGATATTCACGTTGAAACTTTGTCCGGGTTTGGTATTTCCGGCTACAGATACATTCAATCCAGGTGCCAACCCCTGTAAACTTTGCGTAGCATTAGCTACGGGTCTGTTTTCAAGCTCATCACCTTTCACTACAGAAACGGCACCGGTCAGGTTTACTTTCTTTTGAGTTCCATACCCCACTACGACTACTTCATTGAGCAAAGCCAAATCCAGTTGTAATTTTACTGTGATTTGTTTTTGTCCATTTAGTTTTACTTCCTGAGCGATATAACCGAGGTAGGAAACCAGTAAAGTGGCATTTTCATCTACCCCTTTCAAAAGAAACTGCCCATTCACATCTGTGACTGCTCCCTGCGAAGTCCCTTTTACTTTTACTGTTGCTCCGGGAACCCCCTGACCGGTTTCATCCAGGACCCTCCCTTTTACTTCCATATCGGCCAGCTTAATCACTGGCTTTACTAAGACTCCGATCTTTTTATCTTTCACAATTACACTTTGTCCCTCAATCTCGTAAGCCACCAATGGTTGGTTTTTAAAGCTCAATTTCAAAGCTTCTTCCAGACTGACTTCTTTCACATGGATATCTACGGGTTTTGCGAGTTTTAAAGCCTCAGAGACAAAAATCAAGTCGAAACCGCTTTGCCGGGAAATTTCGGTCAGTACTTTTTTCAAAGAAACATTTCTCTCTGAAAGCGTGATTTTGTTTTGAGCGAAACCCACTGCATTTACTTGTAAAAAACAGGTCGATAACAATAGGACCGTCAGTTTCATAGTCAATACTATTTTCCGTTTCATACGGCGATAGCCGTAGGAATTAAAGGTTATAAATTCATACATTTGGTTAGTTGGTTTTTTATGAACAAGGCATAGCAATGCTATCAACCATGTTCTGGTCATTTTTTTGCAAAGATTAATGGGTCGGCTAGCTGTAAAAAATTAATGGACCAGGAGCGGCTTCAACGTTTCTGGTTTTTTGTTACAGGCCTTTTTGATGGTAAAATTTAAGGCATCACAGTAACCCTCCTTCCATCTAGTTTAAAGTTAAATTTATCCGTCTTTGAGAGTGTTTTCAATACGCTTTCCAATGATTTAGTACGGGATATTTTACCGCCAATTTTATTGACACTGATATTAGCTCCATAAACCACCTCTACATCATACCAGCGTGAGATCTTCCGCATGATAGACCTGATGTCCTCATCCTGAAAAAGAAAATAACCTTCTTTCCAGGCAACGACTTCTGCCACATTGATGGTCGCTACATCTAAACGATGAAATACCGAAATGGATTGTTGTCCTGGTTCAAGCAGCGCCATTGCATTAGAATTGTTCAATTTTACTTTTACCCTGCCTTCCAGAAGTGTGGTTTTTATCTGTGGTTCATCTTCATAGGCATTCACATTGAAATGTGTACCTAAAACTTCCACTTCCTGGCCTTTGCTCTGCACTATAAAAGGCATTTTTTTATGGCTGGCCACTTCAAAATAAGCTTCGCCCTCGAGTTTCACCTCCCGCTTATTTCCTATAAATGCAGCCGGATAACTTAGAGAAGAGGCTGCATTGAGCCATACTTTTGTACCATCGGGCAGATTAATCTGGTATTGCCCACCCCTGGGAGTGGCAATTGTATTAAATGCATTTTCTTTTGCTACTCCTTTATATACCAGCTGACCGTCTTTTGTTTTGGTGATTCTGACACCAGCCTGCTCCGCAATTTCTCCATTTTTAGCTGCATCCAGCGAAATGGTACGACCATCGGCAAGTGTCAACATCGCTTTATTATTGGAAGATTCAAGGGACTGACTGATTTTATCGGGACCATGCAAAATGGGCTGATCCTGATTTCCCGGATTATAAAAATGAAAAGCAATGCTTAAAGTAATGATCAGCATCGCTGCTACAGCCAGTTTAGGCCATAGTCCAGCCCATTTTTTTAGCTTCAGTACTACAGGTTCCTCCTGAACTGGCAATTCTAATCTGTTGGCAAGAAATGCCCCTATCTCTTGCAGTTGTTCATCCATTTTCTCCTGACTGATCAATGGTAAATCCTTTTCCTCCAATTTCAGGTACCAGGTTTCCAATAGTCCCCGCTCCTTCTCAGAGCAATTCCCTGCCAGATATTTCTTTAATAAATGAGTTATCTCTTCGTTTTGCATAAATACGCAGGAATTTTCTCCCTTTATACCAAGACAGTTGAAGGAATACCCAACAGGTAGATGAAATGAAAATATTTTTTATTGCTTACAGCAGATAGAACAACAAACCTAGTTTAACCCTTAGAATTTTAAGTGCATTGCTAATTTGTTTGGAGACTGTTTGCGGGGAAATCTGAAGCTGTTCTGCAATTTCATCATGGGAAAAGTGGCCATCCCTGCTCAGGACAAATACTTCTCTCATTTTAGGGGGTAAAGCCTCAATCTCCTGACGGATAATCCGGGCAAACTCCTTTTCCCTGATTTCCAGATCCGTGATGTAATTGTCCTCGTTGATGAAAGTCTGAATGGAGCTGAGGTATCTTGAAGCAACTTGTTGATGCGACAAATGGTTAAATACACGATTCCGGGCAGCACAAAATAAATATCCTGGCAGATTATCAGTAAGCGGCATTGTTGACCTATTGTCCCAGAGCTTCACAAAAAGATCCTGTAACACATCTTTCACCAATTCCAAATCGCCCAGTTTCTTATACAGGTGATTTTGAAGTAAATTTTTATGACGGTTATAAATCTCAGTGTAGGCATTTGGATTACCTGCTCTGAGCAGGCTGGTCAGTTCCCGATCATTGAGTATTTTATAGTCGTACATTATGTTTAGTCCCCCGAACGAAATTATAAAAATAAAGGATAGTTTTATAATACTTTATCAATCAGCATCATGCCTTTTGGCCAAAATAACTAAACCTGCTTCCAGTTTTTAAATGACAGACATACCATTTCAGCTATAAAAGCTTATTTTTATATATAAACCCATTAAAAAACCTATGAAAAGAATATCCTATCTCCCATTACTTGCCCTGTTTGCAATAACGGGTGCCTGTAATCAGAGCCAAAAGAAAAACGCATCAGGTATGGAAGAATTCAGCTCCTCCAATCCTTTTTTTGCCCCTAGTAAACTTCCTTTCCAGGCACCTGAATTTGATAAAATCAAGGACAGTGATTTCCAACCAGCTATAGAAGCGGGCATGAAGCAACAGCAGGAAGAAATAAAAAAAATCATTGACAATCCACAGGCAGCAACCTTTGAAAACACGATTCTCGCTATTGAAAACAGCGGACAATTACTTGGGCGTGTGAACCGGGTTTTCAATTTGCTTACTGGCGCGAACACCAATCCAGAATTACAAAAAATTCAGGAAGCTGTAGCGCCACAACTCACGGCCAACAACGATGTAATTTACCTGAATACCAGATTATTTGAACGGGTTTCAGCAGTATACGAACAACGCTCACAGCAAAAATTAGATCCGGAATCTCAAAAACTACTGGATTATTATTATCAGCGTTTTGAATTGTCCGGGGCGAAGCTATCTGATGCAGATAAAGAAAAACTAAAGACTTTAAACAAAGAAGAGTCTACGTTAAGTACCAGTTTCAGTAACAAATTACTGGCGGCAGGAAAAGGTTTAGCCAATACCACACAGCAACCCCCACTTTCAGGAATGACAGATCGTGCAGCAAGGGAAAAGCTATTTAATGCTTCCTGGACCCGCGCAGAAAAAGATGATGCCAATGATACCCGGGCAGTCATTTCCAGAATTGCACAGATCCGTGCTTTACAGGCGCAGCTTCTCGGTTTTAAAAACTATGCCAGCTGGAAACTTCAGGACCAGATGGCAAAAACACCAGAGGCGGTGGCCAGTTTTTTTAGCCAGCTCGTTCCTGCTTCTACCGCAAAAGCCAAAGCAGAGGCAAAAGATATACAGGCGGTCATAGACCAACAAAAAGGAGGTTTTAAATTAGCACCCTGGGATTGGAATTTCTATGCGGAACAGGTACGCAAGGCAAAATATGACCTCGATGAAAATGAAATCAAACCGTATTTTCAACTGGATACCGTCTTAGAAAAAGGGGTATTTTATGCCGCTACCCAATTGTATGGGATCAGCTTTAAAGAACGTAAAGACCTCCCGGTTTACCAAAAAGATGTACGTGTATTTGATGTGATGGATAAGGATGGTAGTCAGCTAGGCTTATTCTATACCGATTATTACAAACGCGACAATAAAAATGGTGGTGCCTGGATGGACAATATCGTACCTCAATCTAAAAAATTAGGTACCATCCCGGTAATTTACAATGTCTGCAATTTTGCAAAACCAAAAGATGGGGAACCTGCACTCATTAGCTTTGATGATGTGATCACGCTATTCCATGAATTTGGTCATGGTTTACATGGTCTTTTTGCAGATCAGCAATATGTGAGTCTTTCTGGTACTAATGTGGCGCGTGATTATGTAGAATTTCCCTCCCAATTTAATGAGCACTGGGCTACAGATCCAACAATTCTGAAACATTATGCCATTCATTATAAAACCGGACAGGTCATGCCTCAACAATTGTTAGATAAGATTAAGAAAGCGAGCACTTTTAATCAGGGTTATGAATTCACGGAAGCACTATCTGCTGCAGAACTGGATTTACAATGGCATACTTTAGCTCCTGGCCTACCTTTGCAGAATGTAGATCAGTTTGAAAGCAATGCATTGAAGAAAACAAAACTAGACCTGTATGAAGTACCTCCACGTTATCGTTCCAGTTACTTTTTACACATCTGGAGCAATGGTTATGCTGCAGGATATTATGCCTATACCTGGACCTCCATGCTGGAAAATGATGCTTATTCCTGGTTTGAGGAAAATGGTGGATTGACCAGAGCCAATGGCCAGCGATTCCGCGACATGATCTTATCCAAAGGAAATACAGAAGACCTTGGTAAAATGTTCTTTAATTTCCGCGGTCATCAACCGGATATTAAGCCGATGCTGGCCAAAAGAGGTTTATTATAAATCAATATATTAAAGAATCATATGAAAACTAAGGGCGGTTTAGTAGAAGTACAAATGCTGATCAGAAAACCTGTTGCTTCCGTTTTTCAGGCATTTGTTGAGCCTGAAATCACCAAAAACTTCTGGTTTACTAAAAGTAGCGGGCGACTGGAAACAGGGAAAAGCATCACCTGGGAATGGGAAATGTATGACGTTTCCAGCACTGTAATGGTCAAAGAGATGATCAGTAATGAAAAAATCACTATCCTATGGGATCAATATTCCACTATAGTAGATTTTCTATTTGAGGCGACCAGTGCGGAAAGTACCTATGTCAGCATCAGACAATATGGTTTCCAGACTACAGGAGATGAATTACTGGCAGAAATTAATGATGCTAGTGGTGGTTTCACAACGGTACTGGATGGCTTAAAAGCTTACCTGGAACATGGGATCAATTTAAACCTGATTGCAGATAAATTCGCTAAAAAATAACCAGGCGTAGAATTTTTCTTATCATAGGTCAAGATCAAATCTGCAATTAATCCCTTCCTTTGTCGGAAATATTTAAAAACCCCATCAAAAACAAAAAAATGAAAAGATTAATCTTAGCTGTTGTAGTCTTAGGTACTACCCTTTTTTCTTTTAAATCTAATGCACAAACGACTTGGGAAATTGACCCATCTCACTCAAAAATAGGTTTTGAAATCAGTCACATGATGATCTCTGATGTAGAAGGTTCTTTCAAAAACTTCCAGTCTACTATTGTTTCTTCGAAACCAGATTTTTCTGATGCAGTGATTACTTTAACAGCAGACGTAAATTCGGTAAATACTGACAATGGCCAGAGAGATGAGCACTTAAAAGGAGAAGACTTCTTTGATGCAGCGAAATACCCAACACTGACTTTCAAAAGCACATCAGTGAAAAAAGTTGGTGGTAACAAATACAAAGTTACTGGTAACCTTACTTTCCATGGTGTAACTAAAGCAGTTACTTTAGATGCAGTTTTAAGAGGTTTAACAACTAACCCAATGTCTAAAAAACCAACTGCAGGTTTCAAAGTTACAGGAACAATCAAAAGAGCTGACTTTAAATTTGGCAGCAAATATGGTTCAGCAATGTTAGGTGAAGAAGTTGCTTTAACTGCAAATACTGAATTCGTACAAAAATAATATTTGGTTTTAGTATGCTGCTTGTTAAATGACACATCTTAACCATAAAAGAAAGGTGGAGAATTAATTTTCTCCACCTTTCTTTTTAGAATTTATAACTATAACCCAATCTGAATACCTGTGTTTCATAGTAATCAGTACTGATCAATTGAAAACCATTTCCCTGAATGGTCTTTTTGATTTGTAAAGTATTCAAAAGATCCGTTCCGTTCAGGAACAGTTCCCCCTTTCCTTTTTGCAATGTTTTCTTCAATCCGAGATCCAATGAAAATCGCGAACCAATCCTACCTTGTGGTAAAAGATCCGGTGCCAGATAAATCCCCGTTAATTGCATTTCTGCAAATTTTGGGAACTTAAACAAACCGTTTACTTTCACATTACCGGAAATCAATTCATCTTTTTTGGCCGTATACACTACTGGTACAGGATAAAGATTCTCAACAGTAAAAGCGTCAAACTTATTCTGGTATACATTGGCATTCAGATTAATGGTTAACCAGTTGGCCATTTTTTGCTGAGCAACCATTTCTCCGCCAGTATTACTGCTATGTCCCGCATTTTGAAATACATTATAGATCAGGTTACTTCCAGGAACCTGAGTCGCAATCCTGCTAATGGTACCTTCAGTATTTCGCTGGTAAAAGGCAAAATAGAAAGATCCATCAGTCCAATTGTTTTTATAGCCCAGTTCCAGACTATTGGTAAACTGAGGACGTAAAGCCGGATTTCCCACTTTAATCACCTCCGGTTCATCATATTTTGGAAAAATCCGAATGTCGACTTCATTTGGACGGTCTACACGGCGATTATAAAAGACAGACAGCTTATTTTGTCCATCCAGTTTATAAGCAAAACGCAAGTTTGGAAAAGGACGTGTATAGTCGTATCCACTACTTTTATAGGTTGGATGATTTGGGTTTACATCGTACTCCACCTTCACATATTCCATTCTCAGCCCTGCTTCCAGCTCAATTTTCGTACTTTCAAAAACATAATTACCATAAAGTGCCGGGATCGTTTCTTTATAATCTGCCCAACCACCAGCATTCACATCCAATGGGGAATTTAGTCCAGGAAGAAACTGCATATTTACCGGAATGGTTCTATTTCGGAATTTCATCCCCGCTTCCAGCCTGCCATGTTTTAAGGGGCGTATATAATCTACATTAAGATCGGCCACATGCTCATCAGAAAGCAATTTAAAGGCATCTTGCCCGGTAAATGTGGGCATGATATTGGTAAAGAAATACTTTTCATCTTCCCTGTGAAAGGTATAATTAAAGCCAGCATTGAGTACATGTCCGGGTTGTTTGAATTTATGCTGATAGCTTGCGGTTCCTGTTGCAGTGTATTTTACCTCATCTTCCAGGAACTGCCATAGGCGATATCGGATGGATAAATCTCTATTAAAATAAGGGATATCTCCTCTGTCTATAATCTTTTCACGATTAAACAATCCGGAAAAAGAAAACACATTGTTTTCATTAGGATTCCAGTCGACACCTGTTTTTAAGGTCGAATAAGAAGTATTTCTATTTCTTTTCACTTGTTGCTGAATCACATCACCGTTGTCGTATATACGACTGGCAAACTCATTTCGGTTGAGGGTTTGCGTGTAAAGCCAATCTGCCTGCAGAAAAGTATTCAGTTTATTTTTCCTATAGTTCAGAGAAAGAGATGGGTTTATTTTTGGTGTTCGCTGATAGGCAGGACGTATTCCTGGAAGATTTTCTTTTTTCTCCCATAAAGCGCCCAGCCCTGTGGTTAAACCAATTTTACCATTCCAGCCTTCCAGCTTCTGTTGTTTGTAGATGATGTTAATGATCCCTGCATTCCCATTTGCATCGAATTTAGCTGAAGGGTTATTGATGATTTCAATACGCTCTATAGCCGATGCCGGAATATTATCCAGACCTGCCTGTCCACCAAACCCTGTCAATGCGGTTTGCCGGCCATCAATGAGGACTGCCACTTTATCGCTGCCCCTCAACATAATTTTTCCATCAGCAGTACTGCTGATACCCGGTAGATTTTTCATCGCCTGTAATACAGAACCTCCTCCCTGACTGATTTGATCTGCCATATTAAAAGTCTTCTTATCCATTTTACTCCCTAAGGACTCCTGTTTTCCAGAGATAACTACCTCTGAAAGCGATTTGACATCACTTTCCAGCAAGATTATTCCAAGGTCAAGGAAAGCCGTCAACTCTCCGATTAATACCGGTATGGTCTTCGTTTGGTGCCCCATAAAGGAAGTGATCAATAGGTAGCTTCCAGTTCTTAGTTCTGCAATTTTGAAAAGCCCACTTTCATCAGTAACCGTTCCGGCAATGAAGCTGCTGTCTTTAACAGACTTTAGACCAATGTTAACAAAGGATAATGGCAATCTGGTTTCAGTATCTTTAATACGCCCAGAGAGTGTAATTTTAGTATGCTGTGCATTTGCAAGATTAAAGGCAAACATCAGAAAAAAAAGCAACCGGAGTTTTCGCATGTGAATCGAGTAAAAAGGTCAATAATTATTATTGAACCAAAACTACTTACAGAATCTGTTGACTTTTTGAAGTCCTCCGCAATAAGCTCTATGCATCAAAAATTCGCTAAAAAAACAAGCGGCCGAATTACTCCGGCCGCTCTGATTGAGCGTATAAAAATATCTTAATGAGGATCAATTGAACTACCTACGACTGCAGGAATTAATAGAGCTATCAGCGTTGTTTCCCTGCTGATTAACATGAAGCTAAATACCGAAAATTAAACATGAATTACAACCAGTGGTTGTTTCAAAAGAGGATGTTGAAACAACATATAAAGTCTTTTCAGGCTTTATTAAAAAGAAAAAACACCACTAAAGCACTCAATCAGCAAGAGTTAACTGCATTTTAGCATATTCTTTTGGACTCAGGCCCATTTTCTTTTTAAAGGCATTAAAGAAGGTGATTCTGGAGTTAAAACCTACCATTGAAGCTAAGCCCTCAATAGAATATCGTTCCAAAATTTGCTGATCAAGTAATTCTTTCGCATAATCCACACGATAATTATTGATCAGTTCATTGAAATTGGTTTTAAATTTCCTGTTGATGAGAACAGATAATATTTTGGGAGGAATGGCTGTATTTTTGGCCAGCTCTAGAATCGTAATCCCTTTGTTAAGGAAAATCTTTTCTTCCTCCAGGGCATATCTTAGCTTTTCCATCAGCTCGTCTGCATCTTTAATCTCCAGCTCCAGGGCCTCTGATAAACCTTGGTTTTCCTGTTTCATTGAGGGGCTACTGATTTCTCCTATACCTGGAATTTCATCTTTAGTTGCTGGAGCAGGGCTCAAAATCTGGTATCCGTGAACTAGCTCAGGATTAAAATTAATATAAGCATTTAGAAAAAGAATGCCGAGAAAAGCGATGGCAGAACAGATAAATTTAGGGCCGGAGTATTGGTCCTGGTTTTCTCCGAAATAAGTGAACAACATGAAACAGAAATTACTGATCATGATCGTTCCCATGGCCGATAAAGAAATGAACAGCCAGTTTTTCAATTGTGCCTTCTGAATTGATTTCAGGAACTGAGGCTGTAATTTATTCAACAAATAGACACAATAAATTAAATAGCCCAGCTGTATAACCAATCGGAGAAGATAATGGGCAGAAATTGGAATAAACCCAGAGCCGATATAATTCAATAAATCTTTATTTAGGAAAATCATCCTGGCTATCGCTTGTTTCTCCAGCACTGGCATCAGGTAAAATGGAATTAAATCCACAAAATGAATCACTGCGGGAAGGAAATGCAGGTAATCTTTTTTTGTTAAATCAGTTTTGTTGGTCAGTGAATTTCTAATGTAGAAGAAAAAGAAAGGTGCATTCAGGTATATTAATGGGCTAATTGAGCGCAATAAATGTGGATGATCAACAATAAATCCGGTATCAATCCAAAGAAAATAAACCAATAAGGAGATGTTGTAGCAAAGTAGAGAAATGCCCAGCATTCTATTTTTAAGAAGCTGATTTCCGGTTTTAAATATCAGGGTAAGGCTATTGACTGTGGAGAGAGAGAGTAAAATTACGCACAACAAGTTCATGAAAAAGCAATTAATTAGCCATGCTCATGAAACATTACCTGATCAGCAACAATAATTCAAAAGAGCTATGCAATGTTATCAAAAAATAAATGCTTTCACAAGAGTTACAACTAGCTTCCTGATTTTTCCAGGTCTTTACTTTTTAAAAGGAATACTTCCCGCAGGATTTATAGGATCATAATATTAGGGCTTTATAAAAAAAGGGATAATCATTAGATTATCCCTTAAACTTGCCCAGTCAGCAAATAAATATGGTGATCTTATTTTTATGAAGGGCTTTGTATCCTTAAATCACGCTTTCTTTCATGGATTGAAAAGAACTAAAAATTTTAATCTTTTAATTTTTTCAATCTGAAGGACAGATATACCTGGAAAATTCCTATGATAATAAATGAAGCAGCGGTATAGAAAACAATTGTCATCCCCGCAAAAATCGGATTCCAAAGCATGATAAAAGAAAAGATCAAGCCTATAATACCGATCCCTAATAAACTACCCCAGCTTAAAACTTTGTGTTTTTTAAGCTCTATAGACCAGCCTATCGCCATAATTGAGCGAAATAAAATGGCAAAACCTACGTAAAATGGAAGTACCAATAAAGAAATCTGTGGATTGGAGACCAACATAATACCGATCAATAAATCTACAATACCACCTGCAAGAGACCATCCCCAATTGTCCAACGATTTTCGATTGGAAATCGCGTAAACCAATTCCATAATTCCGGTAAAGAGAAAAGTAACTGCGAACAGCATCGAAAGGGTGATGTAGGATTGTAGCGGGGTCATGAACACCCAGATACCTACTAAAATTAAAGCGACTCCTAATAAGGCCAGTAAGTACCAATATTTGACCGTCTTTCTGATGCTTCCTAAAACTTGTGTTTCCATAGTATTGATTTTATATTTAAAATTGATGTCGATGCTACTCCCTTTACGTGTTTGTAGCATTTATCAAATCCAATAACCAATGTATGGTACGTATAAGAAAGCATTATCAATCACAAAACAGGATTATGAAGACAACACAAAATCTTCAAAAATGTTTATGCTTTCTGTGAATTTGCCAGCGCTCTTGCGCTCAGTCCGGCAGCAGAACTATCCTCCAGCACTGATCCTGTGTGCTTTACCTGCAATTGGTATCCGCCATTTAATGCAGAAATATGCTCATCAACCAGTAAGGATTCCAGGAAATCACCAACATGGGTCGTCAGGTCATTCTTATATTTATCATTGCAAAACTTCTTTAGCATCCAAAAATTCCTCCTTTCCTTTAGTAAAATTTAAAATGTTCATTTTCAGGAGATCAATATGCATACCAATCCCAGGTATCATGATTTTTTGACTGATCTCTAGGAATCCAATGGCCAAAATCTTCAAAAATCTGACAGAAATTCAGCTCATTATGAACCACTTACTTCTTTTTAAAGCACATCGGAATAAAAATACAAAGCGCAAGTATTAAACTAATAAGTAATGCGGTCATCGCAAGCACCGGCATATCATGAAGTTTAGGTGGCCGGTCTGCAGCAATCAAAATTGCGGAGCCGATCAATAAGCCCGATAAGATCAGCGCCATGATCAGCCTGTTCATCAGACTACCCATCATTTTTCTGGTAGATTCCAATTGCGGCACTTCCTGAATGACCTTTAATTCCCCATTATTTAACTTACTTAAGACCGATTGAAATTCTTCCGGCATCGTTTTCATTGCCTCAGTCAATGTTCTGAGTAGGTTGAGCGCATTTTTTTTCATTTCATCCGGACTGAGTTTCCGCAGCGCGATTTTCAAAATATATGGCCTTAAGCTTTCTACAATGTTCAAATCTGGCACCAATGCTCTGCCAATACCTTCAATGAGTACAATTCCACGAACCAACAGGTACAGGTGATCGGGCATCAGGATTTCATTTTGATTCAAAATATTAGAAAACTTTGTGAGCACTTCCTTGATGTCCATTTCCTGTAATGAAGCTCCTTCCAATAAGTTGAAAAAACCATGAATGTCGCGTTCAAGTTGATTTTCATCAGCTACATTAAATCGAATGGCCATTCTTTTTAGGGTCATGATCAATCTTTTTGCATCCTGAGCCATGAAATGCGAGATAAAATCTTCCAGCATTTCCTTCTCAATCGGCATCATACTACCCATAGATCCGAAATCAATAAAGGCAATCTGCCCTGTTTCCAGAACCATCAGATTTCCCGGGTGTGGATCTGCATGAAAGAAACCATGTTCCAATACCTGGATGAGGTACAAATCCAAGCCATTTTCAGCAATTTGCGCAGGCTTGAGTCCCATGCTGATTAAAGCCTGCTTATCGGTAATCTTAGCACCTTCAATGAATTCCATACAAAGGATATTATCATTTGAAAGCTCAGGAAATACCTTGGCGAGATAGATAGACCGATGTCCCTTAAAATTCCGGGAAAAACGTTCAATATTGTCGAGCTCGTTGACCAATGAAAGTTCATGAAAAATAGACTTTTCAAATGCTTCCAACACTTCCACGAGGTTAATCCTTCTGAATACATCGCTATAGCTGATGAGTACTTTGGCGATATCTTTCATGATCAGCATATCTGAAGTAACCACCTCCCGAATTCCGGGCCGTTTAATTTTCAGAATCACCTCTTGACCAGTGATCAATGTCGCTTTATAAACCTGAGCGATTGAAGCGGAAGCAAATGGTATTTCATCTATTGCGGAAAAATAGAGCTCAGGATCTATGTTTAGCTCTTTACTGATTAAATCCCTTACCTCAATCGGCTTTGCCTCTACATTGTTCTGTAACTTGCGCAGTTCCAGAATCATTTCCTTTGGCAACAGATCTTCTCTAATGCTGAATGCTTGTCCGAATTTCACATAGGTTGGGCCAAGCTCTTCTAAAGTCATCCGAATCCGCTCATAAACTGTTAGAGAGGTGTATTCATTGTGCTGATCATGATTGGTATAATTTAACAATTCCCCAAATCCATATTTCGCCAGGATTTTGACCAATGAAACAGTTCTTTTGAGTTTTTTCTTCTGATTTGCCATCATATAGACCCGGTATTTTTCGTTAAACAACAATCAAATATCTGGCCATTGTTTAAAAGAGGCGGGAAATTAAACTGCAAAATGCAGCATAGTAAAAAATGAAAAATAACTCAGGAAGAGTTCGTATAGAGTTCGGAGAGAGATGCGGGTTCAGTAGGGGTTTGGAAGGAGTTCAGAAAGAGTTGCCCTAGGGTTGGTTTAGGGTTTACCTATCTGAACCCCTACCGAACTCCTAGTCAACCCCTACTGAACCTCAACCTCTTTGAGATTAAAAATCCTTCATTTTTCAGCTAATGCTACTTCATTTTTAATTAGGATATGTTGATTTCTTAAAAAATGGACTAAATTCAATATCGCTTATTTTTCTTCGGAAGAAAATCAAGTTAGAAGAGCAGATTTGAATTCTAAGCAATATCTTTGATGCAAATATCTATAAGTATGAAAAGCATCCTAAAAACCCTCTTCATCATCGGACTGACGCTGTTTTCGCTGAGCAGTTTTGCCCAAAATAAAATGAAAAGTCTGGATGAATTAACAAATACTACAGATCCGGCATGGCCATTGGTTCAAAAATGGCTGGATTCGGCAAAGAATAAAGTACAAATTCTGGAAGTGGATACCGCGCTTGCCAACAAGGCGCTATATCAATCTCAGCTCTCTACATATACTACCTTGGCTGCGGTAATCTACCATACTGGTGGAATAATGGTGGACAATGGCTGGTTGCGGATTTTAGGTTCTGGGAATGCGAAACTCAATCGTTCTGTGCCAGAATGGAATAAAGGAAAATCTATTCAGGAATATGGAGATCAGCCTGATTTTTACCTGGTAGCGGACGATGCGATTGGCGGTTTCTTTGCCATCAATTATGGGGCTTTTAGTTCTGATTTGAAAACAGTTTATTATCTGGCTCCCAATAGTCTGAAATGGGAATCTTTAGGTCTCGGATACACCGAATTCCTGCGCTTCTGTCTGAATGGTGATCTTGCTGATTTCTACAAAGGGCTAAGATGGTCTACCTGGGATCAGTTTATAGCCAACCTTGATGGCAACAAATCTTACAGTTTCAGGCCCTACCTTTGGTCGGAAAAAGGGATGGATATTGAAAAAGTCTCCAGAAAACTGGTACCAACAGAAGAGCTCTACCAATTTAATCTGACTAAGCAAAAGGAGCTTAACCCTTCGGGCGCAATTGAAAAATATTAAAACAAATCGCTTCTGAAAAATGTATAGCTATTAAGCACCAACCTGTGTTAAATAAATATACATTATGAAGAAAACATACTATTTCCAACTGCTCATTGCCGGGCTGTTGTTTAGCTGTCAGAGCAAAACAACAGGCGATAAGGGGGATGCCATTTACTTCGGCGGCCCTATTTTAACCATGGAGGATGCAGAACCTACTGCTGAAGCGCTTGTTGTAAAAGATGGTAAAATTTTATTTACCGGAAAAAAAGCAGAAGCCGACAAATTTGTAGATGATAAAACTGAGGTTCATGATTTACAAGGAAAGACCTTAATGCCTGGTTTTATTGATGCGCATGGTCACCTGACCTCCAGAGCAGGAATGGAACAGGCCATCGATCTTGGAGCTGCCCCTTACGGTACCGTAAATTCTATTCCGGATATGCAGGCCACCATCAGGAAATACATCCAGGATCATCCAATGCCAGCAAATACCCCATTGCTAGGCAATGGTTATGACGATGCTTTAATGGTAGAACATACCAATCCAACATTGGAGCAAATGGACGCGATTTCAAATACCCATCCTATTATAGCCTTGCATGCATCGGGGCATGTGAGTGTGGTAAATACTGCGATGTATAAATTCCTGGGCATACCGGAAACGGTTAAAGATCCTCCTGGCGGGCATTATGGCCGGGATAAAAAAACAGGTAAACTCAATGGGAAACTAGAAGAGAACGCCAATTTCATGGCTTTAAATAAATTGATGACCATGATGCCGGTTCCAAAAGTAAAACCTGGAGAAGAATCGCAAGCCATGCAAAATCTGATGAAAGCGCAGGGAGAATGGTTGAAATACGGACAAACCACGATTTGTGATGGCAGAACAATGGGTGAAAGTATACCACTCCTAAGAGAGGCCGCAGCTAAAAAACTACTGGTTGCAGATGTGGTGTATTTCCCGGACTATGATATGTATAAAGACAAGATCGATGATTTTAAACCGGAATACATGAAATATACCGATCGTTTAAAATTAGGTGGTTTTAAATTTTCTTTAGATGGTTCACCACAGGGAAAAACAGCCTGGTTAACTATTCCATACTTTGTACCTCCGGTTGGAGCAAGTAAAGATTACAAAGGATTTCCCGCCTTTACAGACCAGTTTGTGTACGATGGACTGAAAAAAGTATTCCAACATGGATTTACGGCGCAATTGCATGTAAATGGTGATGCAGCGATTGACCAGGCTCTTGGTGCTTTTAAAAAGTTAAAAGAAGAAGGCGTTTACAAACCTGAAATGCGCGCTACATTAATCCATGTTCAAAATAGCAGACCGGATCATATCCAGAAGATTAAAGATACTGGGGTATTGCCTTCGTATTTCTCTACCCATGTTTACATTTGGGGTGATTGGCATTATACCAGCGTTTTTGGACCTGAAAGAAGCCAGTTCTTAAGTCCGGCTAATTCTGCAAGAAAAGCTGGAATCAGCTTTACCATACACCATGATGCTCCGGTTACCCCTCCAGATTTACTGACTGCAGTGTATGCTGCTGTAAACAGGAAAACCCAATCTGGAAGAATCTTAGGGCCAGATGAGAAAATTACGCCAATGGAGGCCTTAAAGGCCATTACGATCAATGCTGCCTATCAATATCAGGAAGAAGACCGTAAAGGATCTTTGAAAGCAGGTAAGCTTGCAGATTTGGTGATTCTTGATCAGAACCCAACCACGATTGATCCTTTAAAAATAAAAGATATTAAGGTCAATGAAACAATTAAAGAAGGTAAATCTGTTTACAAACTAAAAATGTAAGTTTATTTTTTTATAATTCATAAAAACGGGCTTTCTGTTATGGAAAGCCCGTTTTTTTTTTATCAGATAAATTGCTTAATTCATAGAATGGAATCCGATGGCATTGCCTTCAGTATCCATACAGACACCGCAAAAACCATATTCTCCAATTGACATTTTTTCGTTCAACACCTTTCCACCTGCCCCTGCTACTCTTGAAATTTCTGTGGCACAGTCATCGCAACTAAAATAAACCAATGTACCTCCAAAGCCTGGTTTGAACATCGCGGATTTCACTATGGCGCCACTGGTTCCCGGAGCTGCCATATCTCCCGGAAAGAATAACATTTCCATTGAATCTTCGCAGTCCTTATCGAGGTCCATCCCAACGGGCAAAGGCATCTTTACCAGTTCAACTGCTAATACTGTCTCGTAGAATTTTTGTGCTCTTGCCATATCCTCTACGTAAATTTCTGTCCATCCAAATGGATTTTTTGCTGTGGCCATTGTCTTAAGTTTTAAATCATGAATACTTTAATGATTTTCATTCCACACTAATTTCCGAAAAACAACACAAATATCATGTGGTAAAACAAGACAAAAAAAAGGGGCATTCGAGTCCATCCACTAAATAGCTATGCCATCACTTTCAGGTACCACGAACACTGAACAGTTAAGAGTTCTCTGCCCTGAATGTATTGGACATTAATTTTCTGGGACGTTTCATTTTAAAAGGTTCCACACTTTTTGCACTCCCCTGTAGTTCCTGAGACTGGAATCTATTTTCTCTAATCGCTCTTGGCTTCTCTGCCCTATCTTCATCAGCCAATTTAACCGTAATTTTCCTGCCCTTATGTACCATGCCATTAATGGCTGCAATAGCTCTATCGGCACCTGCCTGGTCTTCCATCTCGATAAAACCAAAGCCTTTATGTCTTCCGGTATACTTATCGGTTAGTAAATGTATGCTGTGTATGTTTCCGTGGATACTGAAAATATCAACCAACTCCGCTTCCTGTATATCTAGTGAGTAACCCACCACAAATAATTTAATCATGCTCTTATTTAAAAATGCAAATTTAAGCTTTAATCCCACAATTAAAGAAATTGTATGCAGACCAACCATAGGCTCACAGCACAATTTTCCAGGTTGCGAGACGCATAATAAAACTACTTGTAAACAAATCAATCACTTGGTATCTTTGTTTATGAGCAATTCCAATGAAACTACAGTCCATGAAGGAAAAACATTTACCAATATCAATTATGCAGAAAAACGGTTGGAGAACCGGGAATTTATCCATTGTGAATTTGTAAACTGTGATTTTTCCCGGAGTGATTTAAGCCGCAATGATTTTATGAATTGTCGGTTTAAACAATGTAATTTCTCCCTTACAGTAGTAACAGGCACAGGCTTTAAAGAGGCGACCTTTACAGGTTGTAAGGTATTGGGAATAGATTTCTCAAAATGTAACAAGTTTTTATTTTCTTTTTCTTTTGAACAGTGTCAGCTGGATTACTCGACATTCTATGGTACCAAACTCAGAAAAACAAAGTTTACAGATTGTTCAGTTAAAGAAACAGATTTTGAGGAAGCAGATTTGACCTCCAGCATTTTTCATAACTGTGACCTTTCTGGAGCCACTTTTGTGAGGTCTGTTTTAGAAAAGACTGATTTCCGTACCGCTCGAAATTTTAGCCTGGATCCCGCGGTCAATAAAGTAAAACAAGCGAAGTTTTCCGCTATGAACCTCTCCGGATTACTTTATCAGTATCAGCTGGATATCGATTACAATGGCCACTAAACCAGAAATTAAACAAAAGGAAAACTTAGCGTTAACTAAGTAAATAATCAGAGATTAATTTTCATAAAAAGAGCACAAATAAGAGTATTTTTTATCATTTATATTTTTAATGTCAAAATAAGTAATATATTTAGACATCAATGAAATATTCAAATCTTCCTTTTACAGCGCTTTTTACGTTTTTAATTGGCGCTTTTTTTTATTCTTCAGCAACTGCACAAAGTAGTAAGATTGACAGCTCGGAAATGGTTACCATTCGTATTGACCCTGGAGCTGCCAGGGGTGCCAGGGTTTCTGAAGTTTTTGAGGAGGTAAATTTTATTCCATTAGAAACTACTAAGGAAAGCTTATTCGGATCTATAAATCAATTAGAAATCACTGAAAATTGTTATATCGTATTTGACTATGATACCAAATCCGTTTTAATTTTCAGCAAAGAAGGTAAGTTCAAAGCTAAAATAAATAGAAGTCAGCTCAAAAATGAGTCAGAAAAAGAAAACCAGGGCTTTTGGGGATTTTCTTTAAAACAGGAGAATAAACAAGACTTCATTAGAATAGCATCTGGGAAATACACAAATTATTTTGATCTGGATGGAAAACTGATCAAGAAAGTATCTGAAGATGATGAAGAGAATTTAAAATTCACAGATCACACCGAAATAAGAAACCATTATCTGCTCAAAAATAACAAAGACAGTTTATATTATCAGATAGGATTGCGCAAAGACAGTATTGATATCGCGCAATACTTCCCCTATGATCCTGCTAGATATGAAAATGATTTATTTTTAAGCGGAGGTTCTGGTCCAGCACTTTATGATAGTGACAGAGAAAATGAAAAATTCTACATTAATTATTACGATTATAATATATATAAGCTAACCTCAAAGAAAATGTTCTTGGCTTATCGTGTTTTTTTTCCAGCAATTCATTCCCTTCCAAAAGACTTTTCAACTAATCCAATTTATAAAAACAAGCGGCAAGAATATTTCAAAAAAAATCCAAAAGCAATTTACGCCATCAGCAATACTTATAAAATCGGGGATCAGTTGCTGGTAAAAATGCATGATATGGACCCGGGTAAAGAAAAAAAAGATGCCATCATCTATAATCTAAAGACAGCTGCTTTAACCTCTTTGGATGACCTGGAGCCAGATTCTTCCTCTTCTTTCCTACCGGTAACAGATTTGGGTTTCCATTATGATTTTGCGAATCGTGGTTTCCTAAAGTTCAACAAAAAGTACTTTTATACCAGTTATTCATCATTGGCCATGTTTACCTTTAAGGAACAAAGCGTAGACAAAAAACCTAAGTACAGCGCGCTGATGTCTAGTTATTTTAAAACAGAAAATAAGAAAAGTAACCCAGTTATCATTCAACTAAAACTCAAACAAAACTAGCGCTCCCCTCTATGCAGTTTTTTCGTACTTTATTTATAGCAATATTACTTGCTGTAACGATCATTAATGTCAATGCCCAAAAGATTGATTCACTTCAACTGGGTATAGTTAAAGGGATCTTACGCGACACCGTTCACAATTACGTATTAAAATCGGCCACAGTATCCATCTATAAGACAAAGGATAACAAGTTATTAAACTACCAGATCAGCAACAGTTATGGCGAATTTAATTTCAGTAAACTTCCTGTAAATACACCGCTAAAAATTGAAGTCAGTCATGTTGGTTATCAATTTTTTTTGAAAGAATTTACCATTCCTGTCGCAAAAAAAAACATGGATTTAAAGACCATGGTTATTAACCCAAAAGATGTTTCCTTACAGGAAGTCGTGATCTCTATACCACCCATTAGTATGAACGGTGATACGCTTGAATTCAACGCTTCCGCTTTTAAACTGGATAGTAATGCTGTAGTGGAGGATTTACTCAGAAAGATCCCCAATATCACTGTGTGGGGAGATGGACAAATTACAGTAAATGGACGTGAGGTAAAAAGTATATTAGTGAATGGAAAGCCTTTCTTTGGTGGTGATGCAAAGATCGCTACACAAAACATTGCCAAAAATGCATTAGAAAAAATTCAGGTATACAATACCGTAAAAGATAAAACCAATCCTTTGGATTCTACTCTTGAAGTAAATTTAAAGCTTAAAAAAGGAAAAGATATTGGTTACTTCGGAAAAATTGGAGCAGGTTTTGGTACCAATAAACGTTATGAATCAGATGCAAGTTTCAATATTTTCTCTCCAAAACTAGAGCTTGCCATCATTGGTGCCAGCAACAACATTAATAAAATTGCCAATAATGTCGGAACATTAATGAACAATAGTACGTTTAAAGGTGTAGGTACCAATGTAGAGTACCAACCGGATTTTAGAGTAACGGGTCTCAATAAAAATAATGCCGCAGGGCTTTCTTTTACCTACAATTTTATAGAAAAACCCAGCTACGAGAAAAAGAACAGCTTAACCTCCAATTATTTTATACAAAACAAAAACACTGAGATTTTAAACACCATACAAACTACAACACCCGTAAATGATGTCGATGTAATTACAGATAAAAACAGGAATAAAACCAATACGCTAAGTACAAATCATCGATTCGATTCAAGATACGACTGGACAGAAAACAACAAGACACTGGCAATTTCACAATCCTTATCTGTAAATGATGACGAAACCAATTCAGAGAGCCTTAGAAGCGCGGAGAAAGGCCAAAATAAAATAACGAGTACCAACAATGCCTTCAGCCAAAGCAACTATAAAAACTCGCGGTTTAACCTGAATGCTAATTTTATAATGAATCAGGATTACAGTAAACCTTCGCAAGTATTTAAAGGTTTTGATGCAACATACTACCTTGTCGCTACAGACAATAATAGTCAGCGTCTGAACTCAACCGAATTTAGGTCCTTTACGAATTCAGCATCAGACAAGAAGTTCAACCGCAAATATGCGAGTCAAAAGGAAGGTGTTAATCAAGAAATCAATTTAAGATTGCCTGGTTTAATATCGATGATTGCAGGTAAAAATGGATTGGCTGGAATAGAGCTTTCTTTGTCCAACAAATTGAACATTAACCAAAATAAAGATAAGAATAAGGTGCAGGATTTTGATGAGGACAGTCAGAATTACCAGAACAATACGTATTTGAGCAACCAGATTCAAACAAATGAAGTCCATGAAGTTCCAGGATTGAATTTCAGCAAAACATTCATCAAACGACTCTCCAATAGATTTAATAAGCGACTTACGCTTGAATTTGCTCCAAAACAACAGTTTATCCATCAAAATAACGAGTCCAATAAGGATATTCAAAACATTAAACGTAATTACAGTAAGTTTTTACCTGATGCTTCTGTCTCCTTCCATGACAATCAATATGGAGAATATTACAAAAGCTATGTCTTATCGTATAGGACAAATGTGCGCATTCCAAATATAAATCAGTTGGCACCATTAACAGATAGTACAAATCTCTACTATTTACAAAAAGGTAATTTGAATTTAAAGGAAGAAACAGAAACTAGCATCGCTTTTAATGTGAACCATAATGACCAAACCGGTAAAAACATTTTAAACTACGATATGAACTTAAATGCCGGTATGACTAAGCGTAGTATTGTAGATAGCGTGCTTATTGATGATCAAAATAGACGGACGATCTATTTTGTCAATGCTGAGGGCCATAGATACATTAATTTTTACGGAAACATCAGAAAAGCAATTAAATTTAAAACATCAGAACTTCAGCTGAGTTTACATTCCATTTTAAATACCTCAAGAAAGCCTGGTTACACCAATGGTATTTTTACGTTTTCAGGTAATTTCAATACCGACACTAGAATGAAACTGGATTATACCTATAACAGACATCTGGCAGTTGTAATTGAGCAAGTCTATTCCACGTACAAAACAAAGCAGGAAGCTTTTAGCACGAAATACAGTGGAAAAAACATAGCAACAAACCTGAGCTCCAGTTTTAATATCAACAAGAACCTAACGCTAAATACCAATATAAGTTTCAATACAAGTACAGCAACTGAAACTAAACCCGTTAATTTTACCATTTGGAACGCGAATACCACTTATCGTTTTCTCAAAGGCAACAATGCTGAAATTAAACTTTCAGCACTGGATTTACTTCGCCAGAACAGCAGCATAATTAATTATGGAAATGCAAATAGTTTTAGTGTAGGTACCAGGAATGTACTGGAGCAGTATTTCATGGTCACATTCTCCTACTATCCCCGCCAATTTGGAAAGAAAAAGTAATAGGTACCATACCTGCATAAAAAAAGCGATGAGGTAAAATATTTTTTTTACTTCATCGCTTTTTTATGTCATTAAAGATGATACTTTATTAAAGAGTTGCATTTCGAATTGCCCTAAATTTCCTTAGAGCAATTCGATGCCTTATAATTAACGATAGCTTACAAAGCAGCTAACGCAGTATTCAATGTTTCACTTGGACGCATTGCTTTTTCTGCCAATTCATCATTTGGATGGAAATAACCACCAATATTTTGTGGTTTACCTTGCGCAGCAATTAATTCAGCTGAGATCTTAGCTTCATTTTCAGTCAGTGTTTTAGCCAATGGTGCAAATCTAGCTTGTAAATCAGCATCTTTAGTTTGTTTCGCTAACTCCTGAGCCCAATATAAAGCCAGATAGAAATGAGAACCACGGTTGTCAATTTGTCCAACTTTACGGGCTGGTGATTTATCATTAGCAAGGAATGTTTCCGTTGCTGCATCTAAAGTCTCTGCTAAAACTAAAGCTTTTGCATTGTTTTGAGTTTGACCTAAATGCTCTAAGGAAGCACCTAAAGCTAAAAACTCTCCCAATGAATCCCAACGCAAATAACCTTCTTCAATAAATTGCTCAATGTGTTTTGGGGCAGAACCACCAGCACCTGTCTCGAACAAACCACCGCCGTTCATTAATGGAACGATTGACAACATTTTAGCAGAAGTTCCTAATTCTAAAATTGGGAATAAATCTGTTAAGTAATCACGTAATACGTTACCCGTAACAGAAATGGTATCTAAACCTTTTCTAATTCTTTCCAATGTAAATTTAGTCGCTTCAATTGGTGCAAGAATTCGAATATCCAGGCCTTCTGTATCATGATCAGCTAAGTATTTTTTCACTTTCGCGATGATCTCTCTATCATGCGCTCTATTTTCATCTAACCAGAAAACTGCTGGTGTAGCTGATAAACGAGCTCTGTTTACTGCCAGTTTCACCCAATCCTGAATTGGCGCATCCTTGGTTTGACACATGCGGAAAATATCGCCTGTTTCTACTTTTTGATCAAAGTAAACTTTTCCATCTGCATCTGTAACGCGGATGGTTCCGTTTGCTTTTGCTTGGAAAGTTTTATCATGTGAACCATATTCTTCTGCTTTTTGTGCCATTAAGCCTACATTAGGTACAGAACCCATCGTCGCTACATCAAATGCACCATTTGCCTTACAATCATCAATTGTTGCCGTGTAAACACCAGCATAACTGCGATCAGGAATTAAAGCTGTAGTATCCTGAGATTTACCCTCTTTATTCCACATTTGGCCAGAATTACGGATCATTGCAGGCATCGAAGCATCTACAATTACATCACTTGGCACATGTAGGTTTGTAATTCCTTTATCAGAATTCACCATGGCCAATGCCGGACCATTCTCGATTGCTTTAGCTAAATCCGCTTCAACTTCTGCTTGTTTAGAATGACCAGCAATTTTTGCATAAACATCACCTAAACCATTACGTGTATCAATATTTAGTTCCTTAAATAAATCCGCGTATTTGGTAAACACATCTGCGAAGTAAACTTCTACAATGGCACCGAAGATAATCGGATCAGAAACTTTCATCATTGTTGCCTTTAAGTGTGCGGACAATAAAGTTCCTTCTGCTTTAGTGGCTAAAATTTCTTTAGCTACAAATGCTTTTAAAGCAGATAAACTCAAAGCTGAACAGTCGATCACTTCACCTGCTTTTAAAGGTGCTAAACCTTTTAATTCAGCTACTCCACCATCTTCTGCAACAAATTCTATTTTGAATTGACTGGCTTCAGGGATGGTTAAAGATTTCTCCGAACCATAAAAATCACCTTCTGTCATGCTCGCTACACGTGTTTTAGAATCTGCAGACCAGGCCCCCATAGAATGAGGATTTACTTTCGCATAGTTTTTAACTGCTTTAGGCGCTCTACGATCTGAGTTACCCTCACGTAAAACAGGATTTACTGCCGATCCTAATACTTTGCCATATTTGGCTTTTATTGCTTTTTCTTCTTCAGTTTGTGCATTGTCCGGATAGTTCGGCAAAGCATAACCTTGAGATTGTAATTCTGTAATTGCTCCTACCAATTGTGGAATTGAAGCTGAAATATTTGGTAATTTGATGATGTTAGCCTCTGGCGTGGTTGCTAATGCACCAAGCTCTGCCAAAGCATCACCTATTTTTTGATCATCTTTTAAAAACTCAGGAAAGTTTGCTAAAATTCTACCTGCTAAAGAAATATCTCTTGTTTCTACATCAATACCTGCTGATGCGGTAAAAGCTTGTACGATTGGTAAAAGTGAATAGGTTGCCAACATTGGCGCCTCATCGGTTTTGGTGTAGATAATTTTTGATGTATTCGACATATTGATTTTTGCTTTATAAGATTAACTATTCGATAGATTTTTACTTGTAAACCTATCCATATTTTAAAATCGCCTAAATATAAAATAATCGATCGATTAAAGGAACATGCCAGTGTATTTTATAGTATTAAAATGGGGGACGAATTACATGTTTTTGACCAGTAGATGGCAGAAGGAGCTGAAGTAGTAAAAACAAAAAAAGCCTTAGATCTCTCTAAGACTTTTCAATGTCGACCATAAATGGTCATATTTTGAACACTCCTGTTAAACTCCAAAAGGAATGTTTATAGATAGCTCATTTTTTAACTTTGTTCGATTTCTTTTAAGCTGTCCATTTTCTTGTAAGCCAGGAAGCCTTTGATGTCCTCAAAATGCTCGCGTACACGTTTGTTGCCAAACTCGAATACCTTTTCTGCCAATCCATCCAGGAAATCACGATCATGGGATACCAGAATCAAAGTACCATCAAAGTCTTTAAGCGCATCCTTGATAATATCTTTGGTTTTCATATCCAAATGATTGGTTGGCTCATCCAGAATCAACACATTTACTGGTTCTAACAGCAACTTGATCATGGCTAAACGGGTTTTCTCTCCACCGGAAAGTACCTTTACTTTTTTCGTGATGTCGTCACCACTAAACATAAAGGCACCTAAAAGGTCTTTAACTTTGATTGTCCCGTCACTTAATGGAATCTGGTTAATGGTATCAAATACCGTCATGTTTTCATCAAGCAAGGCAGCCTGGTTTTGAGCAAAGTATCCAATTTTGGCATTATGACCTACTTTCAAATCTCCTTCAAAATCAATCTCGCCCATAATGGCTTTGATCATGGTAGATTTACCTTCACCATTTTTACCGACAAAAGCTACTTTCTCTCCTCTTTCGATCACCATAGATGCTTTTTGGAACACCACATGATCGCCATAGGTTTTAGTCAGCTCTTCTACAATTACCGGATATTGGCCAGAACGTGGCGAAGGCGGAAACTTCAATCGTAATGCGGAAGTATCTACTTCATCAATTTCAATTACCTCCAGCTTTTCGAGCATTTTCACACGCGATTGCACCTGTAGGGTTTTAGAATAAGTGCCTCTGAAACGATCAATAAATTCCTGATTATCGGCAATAAAACGTTGTTGTTCCTCGTAAGCCTTCAATTGATGCACACGACGGTCGGCACGCAACTGAAGGTAATGGGTATATTTAGCTTTGTAATCGTATATTCTACCCATAGTCACTTCTATGGTACGATTGGTAATATTGTCTACAAAGGCACGATCGTGGGAAATCACCATTACTGCTTTTGCAGAATTGATCAGGAAATCCTCCAGCCATTGAATACTCTCGATATCCATGTGGTTAGTAGGCTCATCCAGTAAAATAAGATCAGGCTTCTTTAATAAGATTTTGGCTAGTTCGATACGCATACGCCATCCCCCTGAAAACTCAGAAGTCTGTCTGGCAAAATCCTTCCGCTCAAAACCTAAACCTTTTAATACTTTTTCAACCTCTGCATCATAATTGGTCTCTTCAATTGAATAGAACTTTTCACTCAATTCAGAAACACGTTCGATTAGCTTCATGTAATCATCACTCTCATAATCCGTACGGATCGTCAGCTGTTCATTTAGCTCTTCAAGCTCTTTTTGCATCTGATTTACCTCTTCGAAAGCTTTCATCGTTTCTTCAAAAACAGTCACCTTATCCTCAGTAAGAAAATGCTGTGGCAAATATGCAATTACTGCGTCTTTTGGACCAGTTACGTTACCAGAAGTAGGTTTAGCCGCATTGGCAATGATTTTTAGGATGGTGGACTTGCCTGCGCCATTCTTACCCATAAGGGCAATTTTATCGTTTTCGTTGATTGAAAAGGTGACGTCGCTAAAAAGAGTGGTTCCGCCAAATGAAACGGAGATGTTATTTACATTAATCACAGTATGAAAGTATTGAGTTATTTGCAAAGATAAGGGAAAGACATTGGATTTTGATCTTGATTATGATCAAGCTGGGCAACATTTGAAATTAAACTAAAAAAGCCTTAGATTT
>NZ_JAVTSK010000003.1:0-581762 GCF_032678465.1 Pedobacter gandavensis | reverse complement strand
TCGTAGAACTTACTTTTACACTATACTCCCCAGTAGTAGTGGCAGTATAGCTTTGACTGGTGGCACCACTAATGGCAATGCCTCCTTTGTACCACTGGTAACTCGTAGCTGAAGAAGCGGTCAACAATACGCTACCACCATCACAAAATGTCTTATCACCAGTCACGGTAATCTCTGCAACTGGAACTGGGTTTACCACAACTTCTACAGCATTAGAAATAATACTACACCATTTATTTTTTACCTCGACCTGGTAATATCCAGACTTAGTAGCATAAAAAACAGCATCAGTCGCACCTACTATGTCACCATCCATATCCATCCACTGATAGGTAAGTCCTTCTTCAGCAGAAGTCACGGATAATTTCACTTTTTCTCCAGTACATACCGCTGGTGATCCATCTATAACAACATCGGATATTACCGGTGTGGGTCCAGCAGTTATCACCAGTGAATTACGTGCCATTGTAGAGCAACCTTTATCATTTGTAATTTGAAGCGTATATGTTCCAGATTCATCGGTTTGGTAAGTACTTCTTGTTGCACCAGCAATTGGAACACCATCTTTGATCCACTGTTTTGCAAAAGGAGTGCTACTTGCTGTTAAAGTCACGGTGGTTCCTTCACAAAAGTCATAATCACTAGGACTAATAGTTACTAAAGTAGTTAATTCAGAAACTTTCAAAATTCCAGTAGTTTCAACTTTACATCCAAGTGCTGAAGTAACCACGACCTTAATATCCCTTTCATTAAAGCTCAATGGCACATTATTCAGTGTCAATGCTGCAGTATTTACTCCAATTATATCTGTTCCTTCAATAAAATCCACCCAGTTGCCTGCAGTATTTTTAAACTGCCATTTGAAAGTATTGTTCTCTCCTGAAGCAGTTGCCGGGATGGTTATATTTTTTGTTTTGCAAACCCCTATAGTTGTGGGTAGAGTCACAACTGGGAGCGCTACCACATTAATTACATAAGTGGTTTTTTGCTGATCATTTCCGTTTGTTCCCAGGGTAAAAGAACCTGTTGCAGCAGGTTTTCCGGTAATATTCATGGTGTTTCCAGTACTCAGGAAATTAAGGCCTGATATATTTCCAATACGGGATACGGTTCCAGCATTTCCCTGATAAGAAAATGAAGTAACATCTGAACCAGAACAAATTTCATACAATTGAATATGATGGTACTTTATGTTATTACAAGCCTCTACCGAAGTTCCATTCTTACATTCCAAATGTGGATCTGAAGGTGCTACCCCTGTAGGCGTAACGTTTGGATTGGTCGCATCAGGATCTGTGACATCTGCCGGACGGAGTATACTTGCCTCAGCAGAAATTGGGTAGACAAGAGGCGAAGTGGTCATTTTTCCAGTGATGACAAATTCAACCTCTGCCTGGTTGACCATATTCAGCTTGGCCATAAACCCTCCGCTACCTATAGAGGAGCTGGTTACCATTCCAGAGGGGCTCATTGTAATCGGGATGCTGGGATCGATCTGGAATCCTGCTGGATTTACAAAAGCAAAAGTCGCCCCTTCTACGGCGCTAGGTCCATCATTTTTCACTTTTATGGTATAACTAATCTGCTGGTTCGACAGAAAAGAACTCACATCTGGGGTAATACTAACCACCTTTAAGTCGGCAACCTTAATCGCTAGATCAATCGGGTTGTCCACTTCACTTCCCTGAATGTAAGCCCAGGTATCCATAGATCTGCTATTTCCAAAACTAATCAGGCCTGAACCTGAATTGTCATTATTATCAGGACCTACATAGGAAGTATACGCTCCCCAACTATGTTTTTTCTCTTCCTTAAGACTTCCAGTTACATTATTAATGGCTGGTTTTGATGTTTGCCATGAGGGATTATCTGCACCTGTTATATCTGAGTCATCCCAATAAGTTCTACTACTATAGATAGATTCATCCCCCGCTCCCTCTCTAATTTCATAATCAGTGGTATTGTCGGTCAATTCAATAATTAACCCTTGTGGATTAATCTCCATGTCTATATAAGGGAAATGGACTTCGGCAGACTGCAATTTCGTTTTAAGTGTACTGAGCACATTTGCTGGTAAAAGGTAATTTCCATTACCATCCTTTCCATCCCAATAAACAGAATTTGAACCCGTATTTGCAACACCGATAATCACCCTGTTTACAATCGCCCCTGCAGGTGTGGTTACAGGAATAGTGATTCTAAAAGTACCTGAGGTACTAGATTCAAAATTAATAAAAGCGCCATTTCTACCTGCCAGACCAGGTGTTCCCTCTGCTCCAATTACCCTAAGGTTAGTGATTTGAGGAAGTACTGCTGTATTTTTCAACCAGGTTTCAGCCCCAGGGAAACCCCAAATAGCTGCTTTAGCCGGTAAGTCTGGATTTGGCTTATTATAGAATATTTTATGCGTAACATTAGTTCCATTGTCGGCAAGCGTAGGATTATGAGTCACTGGTAAAATAGCTGCAAGTGTAGATGCATTCACACTTTTATAAGTTGGAACCGAGTTACGGGCGAAACCATTGCTATTGGAGAAGAAAGTAAAAGCAACTCCATTATTACCATTCGTATTTACGCGATATGCACGTCCATCTCTTGTCAGTACGTAATGGCTTGCATAATAGGCTTTGGTCTCTAAGAAGCTCTCTTTCATATGCAAGTTCAGTACATTGGCATATACCCTTCCTGTCAACCAATTGGTACCATTCTTCAATACAGAAATATCCCATGCTGCAATTTCATCAAGATTTCCTCCTCCTCCAGACCTCGACTGCGTCCAGTTCCCATTAGCTGAGATATCTACCCCGGTCCTTGAATCAGTTCCTACCGTCCCTGAAGGGGGTAAAAATTCTACTTTCCAAACACCTTTCGTAGCAGCAGTAACCATTACTGTATAAGGGGTGTAGCTATTTGCGGGATCATTAATCCCTTTTTTTGGACCAGCAAGCTCCCCATTCCGATCAGGAATCCGGCCAATAGTAATGTTTGAATTTGAATTGATGACGGAACCTGTAGGAGAGGTTAAGATAATTGTCCCTTGTCCATATCCCTGTGCACTAGATGCTACCGCAATAATTTCCCCTGCCTCGGCATACACATAATGAGTACCCCGGGTCTTAAATGGCCAGGAAGGACTTGGGGTATTATTAGAATTACAGTTTAAAAATGCGCGATTTCCTTTTGCATTATTCGGATACAAGTCTTTACTTCCTTCGGCATAAACAGTCGAAAAGTTGACCAACAAACAAAATGCGATTAGGCCGCATACTTTGCTCATGAGTAAAAAAGACAGACGTCGGAGCGTTTCTAGTATCATACACGGGAATAGAGATGTATGTTCTTTAAGGATCTTTGGTAAAACGAAATCAATTCTTTAAATAATTACGCTTATCCACAAGGTGATCGTCAATACCGAATTTTCTTAAAGGTTAACTCTATTTAGCACTACCAAATTAATTAGAATTTTGATAATATTCCCATGAAGAGTAGCAAAAAATGGAATTTTTAATAAAAACCGAGCCAAAAAAAGCATTTAGTCATAAAACAATATTTAAACTACAAAAAAGACATAAATTAATTTTTTCAGATAAAATATGGGGAAAATAAATTCAAAATATGGAGACAAAAAAGCAATAGATTCCCCGAATCGGGGAATAAAATACACACTTTCATACAACATAAGATAGTGCCACTAAAGCAAATACTCTTATAATAAGTGTAAAATCGTCGAATATCCAAGAAATCATCAAAAATAAAATTCAACAACCAGAAAAATTGGAAAATTATTATTCTTTAAAAGAAAAATAAAAAACACTAGTATTCTGTTGATTAAACCAGGCTATAAAAACACAGGAAAAAAACTGACCAATGAGGTAGAAAAAAATCAAGAAATCTAAGTGTTTTAAAAAATGGCTGAGAATTAAACACCATAAAAATCACCTAAACAACTGAAATACAATGAAATTCAAGAGTTTTTCATTTGAAACAAAAAAATGTGATCTAGATCATTTTTTTGACTTTAGTCAGAATATATCTTTGAAACAATTTATTCAACTCGATGGATGTCGATCAGCATTAGGGGCACGTTCCGGGAAGTTCGGCCCCTACTTTTTCATCATCATTAGTGATAAAAATCCTGATTAAACTAGGTAACACCACCAATAACAAAGGCATTGCCATTAAAAAGCCACCTATAATTGCAATAGCCAGCGGTTGATGCAACTGTGCCCCTGCCCCAATTCCCAGTGCCAAAGGACTTAAAGCAAGAATAGCCCCTAAAGCAGTCATCAGTTTAGGTCTGAGTCTCGTAGAAATGGCATACACCAGGGCATCATCCAGACTTCTGGTATTTAGCGCATCCTTAAACTGAAGGAAGGTAAATATGGCATTCTCTGCAACAATCCCTACCATCATCACCATGCCCGTATAACTTCCAACATTTAATGGTGTTTGTGTGAGGTACAATGCCAAAGCACAACCAGAAACCCCGAGTATCGCAATAAATAGGATCAGAAAAGCAATTTTGAAATCTTTAAAAACGAACAAAATCACACTGAAGACCAACAAACAGGATAGCAAAAGAATCATGAACAGTTCCTTAAAGGACTGTTGCTGTTCTGCATACGCGCCACCATATTCTATGAAATAGCCAGTTGGAAGTTTAACTTTCGCTGCAATCTCCTTCTGAATATCTCCCATTACTCCTCCAAGATCCCGCTGATTCAATCGTGCAGAGATCAGCCCAATCAACTGTAAATTCTCTCTTTCGACTTCTGCTTCCCCGGTTTTAATCTCGACTTTAGCAAGCTCCTTCATCGGAATCATCTTGCCCTTATCCAAAAATATATTCATCTGACTAAGTTCCTCCATACTAGGATTTTTTCCTCTAAAAGAAACCATCCGAACAGGAAAGAGTTGTTGCAGTGCGTAAACATTCCCAATGACATTCCCTTCCAATGCAGCCTGAACTTGCCATTGAAACGCTGAAGGAGAAATTCCATATTGCGCGAGCGCAGCATAATCCGGAACGATAGATACAGATGGACCAGCAATCACAATTCCATCAAACACATCAGCAGTCCCTTTAACTTTTGAAACCACATCTGCTACACTTTTTGAAAGTTGTTGAAGAACTTTCTGATTTGTTCCAAATATTTTCAGTTCGATAGGCTGTGTCGCACTCATCAAATCGCCCAGCATATCTCCAATTACCTGTCCGAAGTCAACAGTTAATGCTGGCTGGGACTGTTCAATTTCACTTCTAATCTCATCGATGACCTCATTAGTTGTCCGCTTTCTGTCCTGTTTCAACTGGATCAGGTAATCTCCAGTATTTGGAGCTGTGATAAAAAATCCCATTTGCGTACCAGTACGTCTTGAATAAGCCTCCAGTTCAGGAATCTTAACCAGCATTCGCTCTACTTCCGTTAGAATCCGATCGGTCTCCTGAAGGGAAGTCCCTTCAGGAGTTTTATAGTCCAGAACAATACTACCTTCATCCATCTCAGGTAAAAAACCCGTTTCCAGACGCGGAAACAAAAGTACCATCAGCAGCAGCAGGATTGCGATAAATCCAAAGCTCAGATAGGGTCTGTGAATAAAATAACTGATCCAGGTCTTAGCACCAGAAACATTCAGTTCATTTTTTGGAGCCGCTGTCTTTTCTTTTTTTGTCAATAACAGGTAGATCACCGGCAAGCCAATCCAGGTCACGAAAAAGGAACAGATGAGTGTGATGACCATCGTTTTGGTCATCACCTGAAAATAAGCACCTGCAACACCAGTCATCAGTACAAAAGGGACAAAAATGACGATGGTGCTAATTGAAGAAGCCAACATTGCAGGAAAAAGGTAGCCGATCGCTTTTTTTAGCAAGCCCGGAGTTCGTTCAGCTGGATGCTCTTCGTGTGTACGATGAATCTGTTCGACCACCACAATTGCATCATCTATGATTAACCCAATAGCTGCTGCAATCGCTCCTAATGTCATGATATTAAAGGAATAACCGATCAGGTTTAAAACAATCAAAGTGAGACCAAGGGTAATCGGAATGGTGATCAGAATGGTTAGACTTGGCTTCCAGGATCTTAGAAAGAAAATCGCCACCACTATGGCCAGCAGTAAACCTAGCCACAAGCTATCCGTCACACTGGTTACCGCCCGATTTACAAATTCTGCCTGTAAATAATAAGGTTTAATGGTTACGCCCTGAGGTAAAATCTTTCTCAAATTAGCAACCTTTTGTTCCATTTGCGCAGAAAGATCAATCAGGTTGGCATTAGGTTGTTTGATCACTGCAATCAGGATCCCCTCTTTACCATTGGCATTCACGCGTGTATATTCGATGGCTTCCGCTACATTTACCTCCGCCAGATCTTTTAACCGAACCGCTCTGTTGCCCTTTTTACTAACGATCAGGTTTTCCAGATCTTCTTTAGTTTTTAAAGTAGCATCCGTAACTGATAAGTATAAATAATTATAATCTGAAAGATATCCGTTCGATTTCACAAAATTAGTTTGTGCCATCGCGCCGGCAATTTGTTCCGGACTGATCGCCAATGCGCTCATCCTGGAAAAATCTAACTTTACCCGATATTCTTTCGTTTTTCCTCCAATGATCCTGATTTCTGAAACACCCTCCACTTGTAGTAAAAATGGCTTAATGGTATAATCCGCCAGCTGTTTCAGCTCTACCTGCGACTTACTCTTGCTTTCCAGAGTATAACCACTTACTGGAAGAATTGCAGGATTCATTTTTTCTATGCTAAGGTTCAACCCGGCAGGGAGACTGTTTTTAATCCTGGCAATTTGCGATTCAATTCTTTGCTGACTTAAATCAATATCTGCATTCCAGTTCATGTAAGCAGATATTTCACAACTTCCCCTGCTGGTTACACTCCTAATCAGCTTTAAATCGGGTACCTGTTTTACCACACTTTCCAGAGGTTTCGTCACCGTCAGCATCATTTGATTAACCGGTTGTAGCTCCCCTTCTGCAATGATTTTGATTTTAGGAAAAGTGATCTCAGGAAATAAAGCGGTCTTGATTTTAGTATAAGAAAAAGCACCAGCCAGAAGGATCAACAGTAATACTGCAATCAGAGGTCTCTTGTGAGAAATGAAAAAACTATTCATGGCTATTTCTTTATTTTAATCTTCGCGGTATCCGCTAGCCCATAGTTACCAGTCAGCACAAACCGATCATTTGCAGCAAAAACAGGATTCAGGATTTCAACCTGTTTTCCATCGTCTATTCCCTTTTTCACAGGCACTTTAACCGCTATCGAATCATTGCTCAATTTCATCACCCAAAACTCATCTTCAGTTTCATTACTCAGCACAGCTGATTTGGGAAGTGTTACCGCATTGGGATGAGCAACACTGATCAACCTGGCAACAGCCACCAGGTTTTCCGGAATGGAATGTCCGGGGCTAACACGGATGATGAAACGCTGCGTTTGCGCGATAGAATCTACAGTAGCCAATGGGATAGTCAACCTTCCATTTAGCTTTTCACCATCAGGTAAGCTGAGCAGAACCTCAGTGTTATTAATTACATTTTTCCGCATGGCATAAGGAACATCCAACAGAAACACCAGACTGTTTTTATTGCTCAATACCGCTAAGGTTTCTCCCTCCTGTACATAATCTCCTTTTTGATGGTTCAGCATCGTGATAAAACCCGATTGAGCTGCCCTGATGTTTGATATTCCGGAGAACTTAAATCCAGGGTCCAAACGATTGATCGAGTTTCCGATCGCCTGCGCTTCTTTGGTGACCAGGCTAAACAACACCTGGCCACCGTAGACAGCATCCCCTATGTTCACCTTCATATCCCGCAAGTATCCATTGATATTTGCTTTCACATTACTTTTTTCCAGAAAAGCCGAACTGGCATTTAAATCGACATAAGACATCATATCCTGATGCCCCGCATGGGTAACTTCTACAGGTGTCTGCAGTTCTATTGCATCCGACACTTCATCTTTCTGTTGCGTTCCGCAAGCCATCCATAATAAACCGAGGCCAAAGCCCATGATGTTCTTTATCAGCTTCTTCATATTACCTGTTCCAATAATTGAATTGATTGATCAGCTTAAAGCCGTTGATGTCTGTTTGGCGCAATAGATTCTTTGCCGCCAGATAATTGTTAATGGCAATGATATAATCCGCAATCCGAAGATCGCCGGTAGTTAAGAGTCGGCTGTCGACTTCCATGAGACTTTTCGCAAAGTGGATTTGGGCATTGATCTGAGGATACAGCGCTTTGTTTTCCCTAATCTGTTGCAACAATAACTCGACCTGCTGTTGGTGTTGCCGGACAAAAAACTCCTTATATGCGAGCCCTGTTTCCTGCTGAATACGCAACTGATGGAGTTGAATTGCCTTCTGGTGTCCATCATAAAGTGGAATAGAAAGCGTAAAGCCGGCACTGGTTCCAAAGTTCTTATAAGGTTGAAGTAAAAAAGAAGAGTTATATCCCCCATTTACATAGATATTGGCTTTAGGCCGGTAATTGAGTACTACACCTTTTTTATCATTTTCATTTTTCAGACTGTCGAGTTTAAAACGTGTGATGAAGAATTCACCTGCCACAGGTAGAGCAGCACTCAGATTTGGTGCTTTCAGTTCGGTTAATGCCGTATCCCGAATCCCACACAAGTAATTCAGAATCCCGTAATCATTCTTAAACTGAATTTCAGCCTGTTTCCAGGCCAATTGTTGTTGTTGAAAGCTGACTAAAAAAGTAAGGTATTCGGTTTGTTTATAGGTATTAGTCCGCGTCAGCTTTTTGAGGAGTTGTTCTTCTTTTTTCAGCAATTCATAGACCTCTGCATTAAAAGTCATTTGTTCCTGACTGGCATAGGCATTCAAATACTGATCGGTGATGTTTTTCTTTAAGTCCAGCACAGACCAATTGGCAGCATAAGTCAGGGAATCACTATGAATTTTCGTTTGTGTGATTTGCTGGTTGATTCTATCTTTTCCCACCAGGGTATAGTTTAGATTCAATAAAGCTTCCAGCGATTGCCCGTTGGTAATGGCCTGATCATAGCCATAACCTTTGATTACAGGCGCGTACACTCCAGCGGAACTTGCGGTTAGCTGTGGTTGATACCCAGCCCTCCACCTTAAACTATCCAGCTGATTACTCCGTTGTTGATTTCTAAGATCATGGAGCACCGGACTCGTACTCAGGCCTTGCCGGATGAAAAAATCCAGGTCTCTGCCAGACTGTAGCTGTCCTTTCCCTGAAAGGGATAAGAGGACAAAGCCGACAAGGGCAAAAATGCTATTTTTAAAACGTTCCATGGAAGGAGAGACCAAAGGTTTTATCCTCATAAACTGGCACCATACTGTAGCTGACCGTTTGTTTCCCCAACACAAGTTTCTTTAGATGGGGATACAGGTAATAGGCGATTTTGGTGGAAAGGATACCTATCCCGGCACCGGCTACCACATCACTGAACCAATGTTTATTGTTGTACATCCTTAATGTTCCGGTGGCTGTTGCTACTGCATATCCCGCAAAGCCATACCATGGAGAAACGTCTTTATATTCCTGTTTCAAAAACTCTGCACCTGCGAAAGCCAAAGCAGTATGTCCGGAGGGAAAAGAGGTATAACTACTTCCATCCGGTCTTAAACGATGTGAACTGTGTTTTAACAGAGAAACGCTACCTCCCATAATAGCAGAAGACAACAAGTAAATCCCTGTTGCATCTACCAGGTTATTTTTTCCTTTTATCCCGGCAAGGTTTAAAGCATAAACCGACAGTGCTGGTGCAAATTGCATGTAATTGTCTAAATGAGCCGCAAACAAGGGATGATCTTCCTGAAGCTCATTCCTTGTGCTGCGATCTAAATTACTGATGGGATTATCTCCGAAAGACAGGGCGCCATAGGTAATAAATGCTGCTGGAATGATCAGTGCTTTTACATGCAGCGGATTTTCGTTGGTACTCGCTTTCTGATTCTCCTGGATATTCTTTAAAGCTAAAGAATCAGTGGGTTCTACCTGGGCATACAAAAATGCTGGAAGACAAATTGCGATAAACAAACAGCGCAGCTTTTTCATGATTTGAATTTTAGATAAAGCTAACACTCAAATATGTAGAAATTCTGTAGCTGGTTTTCTACTTAAAAAGTTCCGGACATGGAGAATCCAACCGCCTTTTGCTGGTAAACGGGCATCACATTGAAATTACTTTGTTTGCGACCCATGATGAGTTTTTTAAGCTGAGGATACACCAGATAACCTAGTTTAGCAGATAAAATACCCACCCCGGCGCCAGCCACTACATCACTTACCCAATGCTTGTTGTTGTAAAGTCTGAAGATGCCGGTAGTTGTGGCCACTGCATAACCTGCGTAACCTATCCAGGGAGATACATCCTGATATTCCTGTTTCAGGAATTCGGCTGCAACAAAAGAAGCGGCGCTATGTCCGGAAGGAAAGGAATCGTAACCACTGCCATCAGGTCTTAACCTATGGGATTGCTTTTTAGCAAATGCAACTACGCCGGTCATGATTCCCATTGAAACCAGGTAATTCCCGGTAGCATCAACATAGCTGTTTCGCCCTTTTACTCCGGCCAGGTTTAGGCCATAAACGGCCACTGCCGGTACATATCTCATAAAGTCATCTGCACTTTTGGAAAAAAAAGGATGATCTTCCTGAAGTTCCCTCTGTGTATTGCGATCTATATCTCTGATAAAATTATCCCCTTTTGCCATGAGTCCATAACCTATAAATACTGCCGGTATGATAAAAGGAGCAATTTTAACCTTATTGTGGTTTGCTATGGAATCAACTTGCTGAGCCTTGGTACTCAGCGAAAAAAACAAGATTAGCACCAGGCTACACTTCAATCTCAACATCTTATACTGTTCTTTTTCAAAACTACCGATCAATTCTGTAGCAATTCTGTGGGCTTAAAAGCTTAATTTAGGCTTAAATTTCAAAATTAACAAAATCAGCTGCATTGATGGCATCATAAATGTTGCTACCAGCCGAATACACAAAAATTACCATATATGTCCAAAATTGAAATCACTCTGGATCAACTTTTAAACGGCTTAATTGCCCGTATCCCCTCTTTTATAGCGGCCATTCTTACCTTGTTTGTAGGACTTTGGCTGATCAAATTTTTGATTCGTTTTTTAACCAACCGATTTACAAAAGGCAGAATCGACATCTCTCTATCCAGCTTTCTCTTGAGCATCATCAAAGTAGTGCTATATGTGCTGTTGCTGTTAACGGTAGCTTCTACTTTGGGCATCCAAACCACTTCATTTGTTGCCGTACTCGGAGCTGCAGGTCTGGCGGTAGGTTTAGCCCTACAAGGTAGTTTGTCTAACTTTGCTGGCGGAGTGTTAATTCTCCTGTTTAAACCATTTAGAGTTGGCCATGCCATCAGCACCAATAATGGGGTGAGCGGTACCGTACTTAAAATTGACATTTTATATACCACATTAAAAGCAGGCAATGGTACTACATTATATGCTCCAAATGGTCCTTTGGCAAATGCGGTGATCAACAACTTAACGGATAACGAGACCAGGATGCTGGAATATGTGATTGGCGTATCCTACGATTCTGACATTAATGTAGCCAGGAACGCCATTACCAAAATTCTTGCTTCAGATCCACAGATCCTAAAAGATCCGGAACCTAAGGTATTGGTCACAGCTTTAGCAGACAGTTCCATTAGTCTGACCATCCGCGCCTGGGCATCCAATGCAGAGTTTTGGCCGGTTTACCACAGAAACTTTCAATCGATCAAAGAGGAACTGGATAAAAACAGTATCGGAATTCCAGCACCGCAGCGTGAGGTACATGTGATTACCGGAACAGAAACAGCAAAATAGATAGCCTTTAAGGCATAAAAAAAGAGGGTCGTAAATTTACGACCCTCTTTTTTTATGGATATGCGATAGAGAAAAAACCTTCTATTTACCTTCGTATTTTTTGAAGATAGATGTTGCAGTATGTCCACCAAAACCAAAAGTATTGTTCATTACATAATTGATTTTTTTAGACACCGACTTACCTAAAACGATGTTTAATCCTTCAGGAATCGCTTCATCTAAAACTTCCGTATTAGTAGTTCCAGGAACCATATCATCTTTTGCAGAAAGCACACTGATTACTGCTTCAATTCCACCTGCAGCACCTAGTAAATGGCCTGTCATTGATTTTGTTCCACTGATCAATACCGGAGCATCGTTAAATACTCTTTTAATAGCGATCATCTCACTTAAATCACCAAGACCTGTAGAAGTTGCATGTGCATTGATATAATCGATTTGTTCCGGTTGAAGTCCAGCATCAGCCAATGCTTTCTTCATTCCTTGTACCGCACCTAATCCCTGAGGATGTGTACCGGTTAAATGATAAGCATCAGCAGCCATACCACCGCCAACCATCTCAGCATAAATTGTCGCCCCTCTGGCAATAGCATAATCATAATCTTCCAGGATTAAAGCTGCTGCACCTTCCGCAATTACAAAGCCATCTCTGTCTTTATCAAATGGACGGGAAGCTTTTTCTGGCTGATCATTTCTTTTCGATAGTGCCTGAGCACCATTAAATCCTCCTACTGAAGAATCCGTAATTGCAGCTTCAGAACCACCGGCAATCATGATATTTGCTTTTCCTAATCTAATGGTATCAAAAGCACTGATAATTGCAGTGTTTGAAGAAGCGCAGGCAGAAACCGTACAATAGTTCGGTCCATGCAGTCCGTTACGGATAGAGATCACCCCTGCTGCAATATCAACGATCATTTTAGGAATAAAATAAGGGCTGAATCTTGGAGTACCATCACCTGAATGATATTCTTTCAATTGTTGTTCAAAAGTACCGATTCCACCATTCCCTGTTGCCCAGATTACACCTACTTCACAGCGGTCTTCTTCTGACATATTAGCGAAATCCAGTCCAGCAGCTGTGATGGCCTGATCAGTTGCTGCAACAGCATACTGAGTATAGACATCATACTTTTTGATTTCTTTCTTTTCAAAATAATCTTCTGCATTAAAATCTTTGACCTCACAGGCAAAATGAGTTTTAAATTTGGTAGAATCAAACTTTGTGATTGGCCCTACTCCACTCTTACCTGCCAGGATATTCTTCCACAATTCATCTACAGAATTTCCTAATGGACTAATAACACCCATACCGGTTACGACTACTCTTTTCATCCTATTTTTTATTTTATTTTAATATTGTTAAGGCTTAAAGCCATTCTATCTTCTTTTATTTGTGACCTGTACTTTCTTCTGGTTTTCTTTTTTCCGTCCGCAGCAGATTACTATAACCTTTTGCAATGAGTCTCGTTCTGCTTTCATTCCAAACTTCACAAGCGACATTAGCCACTTGCCGTCCTTTCTTAACCATGATCGTTTCCGCAATGATCAAGTCCCCTTCTTTCGCAGAGGCGAAATAATCGATCACTAAATTGATCGTAACATAGTAATGTGGTTCATCATAGGCAAACAGCGTTGCACCAATAGCATCATCAATGATAGCGGCTGTCATTCCACCATGCAGGATTCCCATTGGATTGGTCATTTCTTTCCTCACCTTGTGCTGCAATACCAGCTTTCCTTTTTCTACGGCCAGAATCCTTGGCTTTAACCAGTTCAGTACCGGCGACAAAGACCTATCCATCTCTTGTCCGATGTGCTGTATGAAAAATTCTGAGGGCTTAAGCATCTATCAATAATTTTAAGGTGAATTGGATAAGATTTCAGATCCGTGCAGCTGTGGAGGCTATAAATTCCACGGCGCAAATATACCCACCCTTAGTTGAAAAACAAACTAAAAGGCCGAATGAATGTTATCCAGCAATAGTTGCCTCAGCTTTAACTTGCGTTTCATTTGCTGTTTTCTCTGTTTCTTTAGCAGTCAAGCCTCTATTGATTTCGTTGTACATGGCTAAAGCATCAGGATGTAAGGCCAGGATTCCGTTTACCTGTTTTGTGTTTCCAATGGCCAATTGCTCATTTAACAGTACTACATCTGCCACTGTCAACTTTTTATGCTCAAATTTTGCGGTCCAGTGGTTGATAAAACCCGCCAGTTGTTTCGTTTCCATTTCAGAGCTGATCGGGCTCAGGCTTTTTTTCAGGACTTCCGCTTCATAGCTTGCTGGACTACACATTGGATTGAATGCCTTTAGAAAAGGCATATTGTGCCTGTTTAATTTCTTGAAGGAGCTGAAAAGATAAGGTAAAGCGATGAGGGTGATTAGGATTAAAGCGCCAATTGTAATATAGTTCATATTTAAGCTTTGATTTGATCTTTTCTTATATACCCTACTCAGGGATGATTGCAGCAAAAGTAATAGAAAAATAAGGAATATGACAAATACTAAATATACAGTTGCGTCACATTCATATCCATCACCACCTTTCCTTCGGCATAAGCAGACAATACCTCATATCTGGTGCCTACAGCAGCCTGAAAGGCCCGAGAGGGGAAAAAGACTTCAAGAGACCGCTTTATGAAATCCTTGAGCAGGATTACCATACGATTGCAAATCCCTCCAAGGTAGAAATATCAGCGATAACTGCTGATATTTCTACCGCTGCAAAACTGGAAGCATAACCTGGCTCTCCAGTTTTACTGAGAAAAAGATTTGTATATGACCAGTCGGAGCGACCGGATTTCCTTGCCACAACTGCATGGTAATAAGGATTAAAACTGTACAGGTTTCTTAGGGCCAAAACCTCCACAGGTATGAACTTTCGCTGGTTTAACCAACATATAAATCCCCAATCCTATTAAGATTAAAGATGCTTTTAATCCTGATAAGTCGAAAAACGACAAATCGCCCAAGGTGTAAACCCCTCCAATAATCACCAGAATCAACCAGCCGGAGATTTTAAAATCTCTACGGTAGCCCATCCACAATCCTATACCAAGCATGATCGTATGCCATGACAATAACCAGTGCGGAAGTCCCAATCCCAGGTTCCCCAATAGCATGATTAATCCTAATGCAACGATTACTGATCCAGTAATGATATGAAAGTTTAATTTTTGTTTTTTTTCTTGCGTTTCCATGTTCTTTTTTTCTTCAAAACTATGGAGCTGGGCAATGGAGATCAAGCGACCGATGTTGTACGTCCCTCTACCGTCGGTAGAAGCAGTAAAAACATCGGTGGATCGCTTTAAGAAATTCTGTTATACCGGTTAAACTTTGATTCTTTCTACAACTGGGGTATCAGTAGCTGTATTGATCCCGGTAAGTTCTACATACTTTACGTTTGGCAACCAGAAAGAGCCCCCTTCGATCCTCACAAAGATCTTGGACAATTCTATCTTTTTGTTATTTACCGTTACGTATACATGATACTTTTGATCCTCTTTCGACTGCATTAAATACATTGGAATTTTCTTATGAGATACAAAACGAATCTCCCACTGGTCTTTTGCAATTTCTTTAGTCTGGATACCATAGGCAAATTTTCTTTGAATATAGCTCAGGTCTTTCTTCTCATCATTGTCGTCGTAGCGAAGCCAATAAACCAGGATGGGTTCGTTTTTATTTACCTCTCCTCTGCCGTTCACATTGAGTTCATAAATGATGGTATTGGTATTTGGATCTCTTTGTAAATAGAACAATTGGTTCTTGATTCCTTTTGGCGTTGGAAACTTTAATGGAGAAGGATTACTGCGGTCGGCAGTCTGCGCATTTACCGTTGAAAATGCAGAGAGCAAAATAAACACAGCTAAAAAGCTGCAGCTTATTTTAGTGAAAATTTTAGAAGTCATTGTATAGGCTATTTTATTCCATTAAGCAAACCTGTTATTAAGTCTGGCGGGAATAAGGTAGGGCAAAGCTAGAGATTTCTAAAAACAACTTATCCAGTAGATTGTCAAAATAATGGTCTGGGCAATATTTTTTTTATGTAATCTAAGCCTTTATTCAGTATTACTCAGTTCTTGGTCTTTAGAAATCAACAGACTAACTCAACATAAATAAAAACAACAGACAAGCTTACATAACTAGCTGAATTACAATAACAAATAAAACAGTTAATAATTTGTTTTAATCAATTGATTAACGGAAATTATCATACAGAAAGGGTTTTTAGCATGGCTTCTATCCAGATTGGAATCCAGTATTTACGTTCTTCCATCAATTGATCAAACTCCAGCTTACTTTGCTCATCCGCGCCTCTGAGCACCGGACTTCCGACAAATGGAAAAACCAAAATTCCAAGGAGATTCATGATCAGATGTATCGGTGCTATTTTCTTTTGAGTAGTTGCTTCCAGCTGTTTATAAAAATTGGATTCTCCCAACATCTCCTGAATACTTAGGTTCTTTTCAAGCCAGGAGGGCGCTGCTTTTATTTCCGTAAGTATAAACAATGGCAGGTCTGGATACTTTTTTAGCAGGTCAATATAATGGACCGCAATGCGGGCTACTTTATCTTTGAGCACTGTATTCACATCGTTCAAAATCTCTTCCAATCCAACTAAAAATAAAGCCAGACTTTCGGCCATGACCACTTCAAACAGCTTCTCTTTGCTCCGAAAATAATAATTGAGGAGCGCAAGATTAATCCCCGCTTCTGCTGCAATATCCCGCGTTCTTGTTGCTGCAAATCCTCTATCTATAAAAAGCTTAGTTGCGGCTTCCTTAATCTTCTCTTCAGTAGTCAACACTACGGCTACTATATTTTCTTTCTCTGCCATTTTTAAATTGAATAGGTCCAACAAACCCCGCAAAGATAGAAAATCATCCCTCCCTTTAATCATTTGATTAAAGGGCCTTTCTTCAATTTTTCAAGAAAAAAAAAGCGATGTGGTTTTGTTCCCACATCGCTTTATTAAATTGTTATTCTTAAGTATCTATTAGCCTGCTTCGGTTTAGAAATCGAACTTCACCCTTGCACGAATCCCCCAGCTCGACACATCCGGATTATTCAGGTAATTGAACCTTTTCACTGCATCTACCCTTAGTACCTTAAAGATGTTTCCGATACCGACACTACCTTCCATATAAGGCTCGCTGTTGAGAGAATTCGTGATCGACTGCCCATTTGCATTACGAACAAACTGCATAGCCTCGGGATTCTTATCTGGATTATTTTCGTCCCTTAAACCACCATAAAGTACCTTTAAAGACATCACCTCACGCAACTTCAATTTCTTTAACAAAGGAATTTTATTGAAGAAGAAGCCGTTAAAGTTATGATCCAGGTTAACGCTCGCATAGTGGTCACTCACAAACTCTAAGAAGTTCATCAGGTTGTAAGAATTCAGTTGATAAGCATAAGTCTGATTGGCTCTGTGAATCGCCAACAAAGGGAAAGGGACTTTACCAATGATATAAGCACCTTCCAGGGTCACATCTGTATAGCCAAGCTGACTCAGGTAAACACGTTTATCAATACTTCCCATAAAGTTGTGGTAATTGTATTCTCCGCCTAACACCCCTTTAATCCCTCCGGTATAACGGAAATTGAAAACAGGATTTGGTCCTACGAATGGTACGCGATAAACTTTACCCTGGTAAAACTTCTCATTTGGCGCATATCTTAAACCCAGACTGATCTCCGTAGTATTAATATGATCCGTAGGCTTAATTAAGCCGTCCTGACTGACAGTATTGAAGTACAGTGACCCTGCAGGACTCTGCTTCCATTTGCGCAGCCCTAAGGTGTAAGAAAAATGATTTTCGAACTCATGTACATAATCCAGTCTGTAGAAATCATTATACAACATCATGTTGTTATCCCCTCTTTTGAAAGAAAGCAAGAAGTTATCCTCCTGAACGAATTGAAGTTCCTGTCCGGGGATCTTGGTATCTCTTTGAAAACTTGCCCTGATATAGTTTTGAGGAAAAGCGTAGATAGACTTATTATTTAAAGAATAAGTTCCACTCAGGAAGTACTTCCATTTTTCATCCTTAAAGCCATAAGCGGCATAAGTTTCGAAATAATAACGCTTGCTCAAGGCAGGAGTTGTTCTTCCCCCGAGGCGCAGTCGGAAACCTTCAACCCCATTAAAACTGTAAAAAGTGTTGACTGGCCCCATTTCAAAGGGACCAAAATCTTTATATCCAGCGAAGAACAGGGTAACGATATCCAGTGTTCTTTTAAAGGAAGGGATTGTTTGCAAGGAATCTATATTACTGTAGATATTTATTCCTGTCGGGCTGAGCGGTATAGGACGGTTACTTGCCCAGAATTCATCTGATTTTTTACTTGCATCAGAAAGCACAGCCAATTGTCCACCCACTCTAAACGTGGCATCAGGAACCGGCACATTGATTTTGAAATCCTTGAAGGCCACTGTTCTTTCTCCTGTGAAACCTCCCCCACTCTTCTTACTCAGTCCAAAATCAACAATCAGATTGCTTTTACTCAAATGATAGCGTTTATCAGGATTCTGTTCAAAATCCAGTTTAGCTTCTAAAGCGCGTACAAAATTCAGGTTAATGTCCTTATTGACGGTCAGGTAAGCATTTTGAACGGCATAATTACCATCCAGTGTGATGTACAACTTCCCTTCAAATAACAGGTCTGTTTTATTACGTGGGGTAAAAGCAAGTTCAATCAGTTGAGGACTATGATTCTTAATCGTATCGGTAATGAAAAACTTATAAAAGGTTGGGGCAGCGTCTGCAATTGGGCTCAACAACTGGTTACTCACTACATTGATATTGTTATCGTAGATATTGATATCCTGATACATACGGTCAAAATAAGCCGTTAAACCCTGGTTGTCAATAAAACGTTCATCAAAGTTGACTTTTTTATCTGCAACAACTACAGTTTTAGTGTCTTCCGGTTGTTTCCTAAAATAAACATTACTCAGCTTTTCTTCCTGAAATACAGGCAGAAAATTCTTTCCACCGATCTGCGTGGAGTCCTGCTCCTGGAATAAAAACTGATAATTACGGAAAATCCTTTTGTTTTTAAACTTATCTGAAAGGTTGCTCAGGGAAAACTTCATCAGTTCGTATTTTTGATATTCTACGAAGTGATAGTTTTCCATTTTATTCTTAGACTTATTGGCGATCACCTTTCTAATCAACTCCACAGCAGGATTTTCTTTATTGCGGTATCGAGGCTTTTTCCCGGCAGAAATCACCACCTCATTCATCAACATGGCATCTGGCATCAGTTGCACATTGATCAGCTGATTCGTCCCTGGCTTTATGGTTTTGGTTTGAGACTTATATCCTACATAGCTAAATTTAAGTACATTACCCTCTCCTTTAAGTGTAATGCTAAATTTACCATCTGCATCAGTTCTGCCGCCAAGGGTTGTCCCTACAATCAGGTAAGAAACATAGGGAAGTGTTTCTTTCGTACTCCCATCAGTTACAGTCCCGCTGACTACAGTCTGCTGGGCTTTTACCGGACCTGAAAATAATAACATCAAAAAGAAGATGAATAAACCGGCCGACTTAAAAAAGGCAGCAAACACCTCTTTTTGAATCAGAGATGGCTTTTCTAGGATAATAACAGTAGGCCTGTTGCCTGCTGGAGATGAGTATAATTTGTGCACGATACCGGTTAACTTATTTGATACTAAATAGAGTAAGTTCTGAGAACGGGCACAAATATATAGCTAACATCTGACTATCAGTACTGTTTTGGTCAGCATGAAGATCAAAGCTAGATGTTATGACATCTAAATGAAAATTCCGGAATTTTAATGCGTTATTTTGCGATCCAGGCTTCTGGATTGAGTTTGTTCTGCCCCCTCATAATTTCAAAATGGAGAACTGGTCCATCTTCTTTTGAAGCAACAATACCTAAAGTCTGCTTGGTTTCTACCTTATCGCCCCTGGCCACACTTACTGATTTAAGATTCTGATAAATGGTAAAATAATCTCCGTGGATTAAGGCTACGATATAAGTGCCATACAACTCTCTAACAAACAAAACCTTTCCTTCAAAGACTGCTTTTACGGCGGCACCATTCTCTGTCAGGATATTGATTCCATCGTTATTATAACTGGCCTGACCCTCTGTATGGGCTCCAAAGCGCTCTAAGATAGAATATTGACTCACTGGCCATGGCAAACGTCCTCTGTTATTTTCAAACCCTGCGGAAAGCTTAGCAGCCTCTGGAGAAGCAGTCAGGTAACTGGAATTGGTTTTCTCTTTTACCGCAGCCACTGGACGGCCTTCAGCAATGGCTTTTTGATTCGCTAAGCGCTCCTCTTCTTCCGCTTTTCTTCTGGCAATTTCTATCTCTTTTTGAATGGCAGCCCTGATTGCACGGTCAATATCCGCTTGTTTTCTTTTTCTCGCTGCAAGATCCTGTCTGAATTGTTTTTCCTGACGGCTAATCTGGTTTAACATCACCGATTGCTCAGATTTGTTTTTGTTGAGCTTTACTTTTTCCTGCTCCTGTTCGGTTAAAAGAGTGCTTTTTTCTTTTAGATTCTTATCCAGCACACCGATTTTATACTCTATATTTTTCTGTGTTCCCTGAAGGTAATCTACTTGTTTCTTACGGTACTGTCCAAATTGTTGCAAATATTTAATCCTTTTATAAGCCTGATTAAAGTTATCAGCGGCGAATACGAACATCATTTTATCATAAGCATTCTGATTTCTTTGCGCAAAGCGAATCATACTTGCATATTCTTTTTTGAGCTGACCTAGCTGTCCTTTTAAGGTACGAACTTCATTGCTGTTTTCATGAATCTGATTATCCAGATTTTTCACTTCAGAATTGATGACAGCAATTTTGTTTTGCATTAAGCGGATCTTTGCATTTACTGCTCTGATCTGACCTAAAGTCATCCGTTTATTACTGGAAGTCTCATTTAAATTCCTTTGCAACATTTCGATCTCCCTCTGGATCGCTTCTTTATTCCTTTTCAACTCTGCACTGGTTTGTGCAAAAACTAGGTTAGTTAGGGTAGTAAATATGATGATTAAGAATAATTTCTGGAGCTTCATTTTGTGTAATAAGTAACTGAATACCGCAGCTATGCTAGTGTGTTAAATTAGCAACGCGATTCTAAAACTATTGAAATCGGGGCTCAAATGCAAATTGTTAGGCAAAACAATCCAAAATATCATTGTATTTACCATATTGAGGGAGATTATGACACCTGGTTAACCTCCCTAAAAGTCTCTTCGATCAAATTGAAGCTGAGCTGATTATTGAAAAACCAACCTCATAAGACCCCTAAAATATAAGGTGCCCTATACATAAAATTAGTTTTCCATTTGTTGCAACTGCGATTCCAGCTTTGCAAGATATTTACCAAAGGCTACTTTATTCATTTTTTCCGCCAGATATATCAGGGGAATCCCCAAAAGCATCAGCAGAAATATAATCGTCAACATTTTAGGATCGGTAAATAACTCAGACGCCTCCTTCCCTTTTGCAATCTTTATCATGATAAACCCAGTCGGACCGGCAAATGGAATCATGATTAAGCCCCAAATCCTTTCAATTTTTAACGTTTGTTTAATGGCCTGGAGTTGTTCGCTTAAAACCGATTTTGTCGCATCTGCATAATTCAGGTCATATCTGATGGTTTTCATTTGCTGTTTAGCAAAGTAAATTCCCAATTCGTAAGCCAATATTAAAGCCAGAAAGCAGTATTTTAGTGGAGCATCAGTAAAAATTAAGCCGATGAAAAATGATATAGAGATTCCTCTGGCCCATAAAAATTTAATATAAAGGTTCTTTTTAAGGAGTGACAGGACGCTAATTGATGCGGTCTTAAGTTCTTCAGCACCAATTTCTCTGTCACCAGCATTGGCGATCAATTCCTTATTCAATTGATTCCATTCGTTTTGCAAGTCCATCTTATTTCTGATTTAGAATTTGAATTAACTGTTGTTTGATCCGGTGCAATTTTACGCCGGTATTTACTTTTGAGATGCCCAATATCTCAGCAATCTCTGGATTTCCATAACCTTCCAGATGTAACATAACGATACCTCTATCCAATTCATTGAGCGTTTTTATAGCGCGATAAAGCTTATCAGCCCTTTCGGAAAGCTCTTTGCTTGGAGCAACTGGGTCTACAGGAAAGGATTCTCTTATCTTTTCTCTTCTATCTCTTTTTGAAAGATAAGTCATAGAAACATTTAGACTAATCCTATATAACCAGGTAGAAAAGCTGGAAAATCCTTTAAAGTTTCCATAGGATTTATAAGCCTGAAAGAGGATTTCCTGATACAGGTCTTTCCGGTCTTCCTCATCATCCACATAGAGGTTGATGATCTTGTAAATGATCCCCCTATGTTCATTGATGTTTTTTAAAAATTCATTTTGTGGCAGCATATTTCATCTATTCATTTCTCAATTAGTATTGGAAATGGGGTTAAGATTACATCAATGAAAAATAAATTGGAGATTTATTTTTGTTCGGCATGGAGCCGGATGACTTCATTTCTTTTGATCAGTAAGTTTTTCATGTAGGCATACAGGAATAGCCGATCTGCTAAACGTCCTAAAATACCCAAAGGAGCGACATAATTGAATACATCAATCATAATTGTACCGGAAAGCTGGGATTTAAAAATGTGCTCATGTTTAAAAGAAAAAAAAATACCCTTTTGCATTTCATCTACAAAATAATCAGGCTGTCTTAAAGCTGTAATTTTGGAACTCAATTGTTGTATCACACCAAAATGACAGGCTTCCCAGGTCACACTTTCATCAAGCTCCATAAGGCCGGAAAGCCGGCCGGCAACCACCCGTTCTTTGCTCTCTACGGTTGAGAGCTGGTGCAGCTCCACACTTCTGGACAAGTCAAATACCAGATTAATATCTGCATCAATAAAAGTTTCCAATCTGATTTCGGGCATTTCAGGTAATTTTAAACTGATTTTGATTGATGGTTTGACTTCAACAAACTGTAAATTTCACTATCTAAGAACTTTCCATTATAATAAAGATCCTGTTTAAAGTAAGCTTCTTTAACATAACCTTGTTTAAGCAGTACTTTAGCAGATGCCACATTTTTCGGATCAATCATCGCGTAGACGGAATTTAATCCCAATGAACTAAAGCCAAAATCATTCGTTAATGCCAGGGCTTCCCCCGCAATTCCTTTGCCCCAAAATCCAGGAGCGATCATATAACCTATTTCGGCACGAAAATTATCAAAATCAAGCTTTGGAAAACCGATAAAACCGATCAATACATCAGGAGCTTCTTTTAAAGTGATGGCCCAACCAAGATTGACCTCTTTCAAAAAACCATCATGTATCTGTTCAATCAGTGCATATATTTCATTTATATCTGATGGTCTGGGTCTGGGTACATATTTCATTACCTCTTCATTACTTCTCAATTTAAACATGGCCTGAGCATCATCTCTGCACAGTTCCCGAAGTGATAGTCGCTCAGATTCTAAAACCGGCGGTCTATCAAAATCAAAATTCTTGAATTCATCCATCATTTGATCTGCTAATATCACTGACCAATATAGCAGTTTTCGGCGATTTTAATATCGCGGAATTTCATTCTATACTAGTTTAATAGAATTTATAGCAGTTCTAATGCCCTGAAACCTTATCTTTGTCGAAAATACCTCCGGGCAATGATTGAATTAAGAAATATAACGAAAACATTTTTCCAAAAGACGAGAGCGATCACTGCCCTATCAGGAGTTTCACTGACGGTACCAGAAGGCAAAATATTCGGGGTAATTGGAAGTTCCGGAGCAGGAAAAAGTACCTTGATCCGCTGCGTGAATCTACTTGAAAAACCAACTTCCGGAGAAGTGATTGTGGATGGTCAAAATCTCATGAACCTTTCTCCAAAAGAATTGGCAAAGGCCAGAAGACATATAGGGATGATCTTCCAACATTTCAATTTGTTATCCTCACGCACAGTTTTTCAAAACGTTGCATTTGCTCTGGAACTAGATCAAACTCCAAAAGCAGAGATTGAAAAGAGAGTCACTGAATTGCTGGCTTTGGTTGGTTTGAATGAAAAACACCACGATTATCCGGTAAATTTATCGGGTGGACAGAAACAGCGTGTGGCCATAGCCAGAACTCTGGCCAGTAACCCTAGAGTATTACTTTGCGATGAGGCAACCAGTGCTTTAGACCCTGCAACTACCAAATCGATACTTACGTTACTAAAAGACATCAACAGGCGACTAAATATTACCATCCTACTCATTACCCATGAAATGGAAGTGGTAAAAGACATTTGTGATGAGGTTGCGGTGATTAGTGAAGGGCAATTGATTGAACAAGGTGCTGTGAGTGAAATCTTTTCTCATCCAAAAACAGAATTGGCAAAGGCATTCATTGCTTCAGCTTTAAGCCTGGATATCCCCTCCGACTACAAAGCGCGACTGGTTACTGTTCCTACCGAAAACAAAAGGCCATTGTTAAAACTGGAATTTACAGGACAATCCGTAGATGACCCTGTATTGTCGGAAGTGGCTCGTCTTTATCAGATTGACAGTAATGTGATCAGTGCCAGAATGGATTATGCAGGTGGTGTTAAATTTGGTGTAATGCTGATTGAAGTATTTGGCACCCAAGAAAACAGCCTTCAGGCGATAGAATTTTATAAAAGTAAAAACATTAAAGTAGAGGTCATAGGTTATGTCTGATTCAATGCTATTGCTCCTGGCTAAAGGAGCCTGGGAAACCATCGTCATGACTTTTGTTTCTGGATTTTTTGGTTTCTTAATTGGTTTACCCACTGGGGTGCTCTTATTTATGACCAGAAAAGGTCAGGTTTTAGAACATAGAACCTTTAACCATACCATTTCTATTATTGTGAACATCTTTCGTTCAATCCCATTTATCATTCTGATCGTTTGGATGATTCCTTTCACCAGAGCATTGGTGGGGACTTCAATTGGTGTGGAAGCCGCTATTGTACCTTTAAGCATAGGTGCTGCTCCTTTTATTGCCAGATTAATTGAAAACAGTCTGATCGAAGTTCCTGGAGGATTGGTAGAGGCAGCCAGAGCAATGGGAGCCACACCTTTTCAGATCGTTTACAAAGTATTGTTACCGGAAGCCCTTCCTTCCATCCTGAACAGTGCCTCCGTTACCCTGATTACCTTAGTTGGTTATTCAGCAATGGGTGGTGCAGTTGGTGCCGGAGGATTAGGCCAGATTGGCTATCAATATGGTTATGTTGGATACGACGTATTCGTAATGAATACCGTACTGATCCTGTTGATTGCATTGGTATTTATCATTCAATTCCTGGGTGATTTTATTGCTAAAAGAGTAGACCACAGGTAGTCCTGCTGCGAATGCAGGCCAACAGGATTTACCGAACAAATATGAAAAATAAATGAATACAAAAAACATCAAAATTATCGCGGCATTAGCCATCTTAAGCAGTTCAGTAGCTTTATTTAGCTGCAGCTCTTCTAAAAAAAACACAGATCCAAACTATATTCAGGTGGGGGTTGAATCTGGTCCGGAATATAGTTTAGCAGAAGCAGCTAAAAGGGTTGCCAAGGAAAAATATGGTTTAGAGGTGGATCTGGTTCAGTTTAACGATTATGTGATGCCTAATGAAGCCCTGAACCAGGGTGACATCGATGTAAATGTTTTCCAAAACAAGCCTTATCTGGATGTACAAAGCAAGCAACGTGGTTATAAATTTGTGATTGTAGGAAATACTTTCGTTTATCCTCTTGCTGGTTATTCGAAGAAAATCAAATCTTTATCAGAACTTAAAGATGGAAGCACAGTGATTATCCCTAATGATGCGACCAATGGCGGAAGAGCATTATTGTTAATGGCGAAATTCGGACTGATCCAGCTAAAAGATGGCGTTGGACTATTACCTACTGTAAATGACATTACCGGCAATCCTAAGAAACTTAAAATTCTGGAACTGGAAGCACCACAATTGCCAAGAGCATTGGATGATCAAAATGTAACTATTGCCATCATCAATAATACCTTTGCCGCTCCAATCGGTTTAAGTCCTGAAAAGGATGGATTATTTGTAGAAGCAAAGGATTCCCCTTACGTCAATTCCATTGTAGCTAGAGAAGACAACAAAAATGAGGAGAAAGTATTGAAATTTGTCAAAGCTTATCAATCAGAAGAAGTAGAAAAAGCAGCAAAAGAAGCCTTCAAAGGAGGTGCAATTAAAGGCTGGTAATTCCTTTTTTACTTGATGATCACATAAAATACTGATCTAAAAAATAGTTTAAATGCCCTATAATTAACTTTATAGGGCATTTTTATGCGCTGAAGTATTTCAGTTAGTAATTTTAATCTCTGATCTGCTCAAAAATCAATACCCCAAAATCACCGATCATCAGCTACTTTTCAATTGAAAAATCGGTCATTCCTGTTTGACAATTGATTTCCCAACAAAAAAATCGCATTTGTTTAACAGAACTAAACACCAGAACACATATATTTAACATTTCAATCTGATTAACCAATAATAAACCACACAAATGAAAAAATCAATTATTGCTTTTTGCTTGTTCCTAGCTGGTTATAGCGTAAATGCACAGGTAAAAAATGTAAAACACGTCATCCTGATTGGCTGCGATGGCTTAGGTGCTTATGCCATTCCAGATGCGCAAATGCCCCATCTTAAAAAACTAATGGCAACTGGTGCTTCCAGTTTGGCTGCAAGATCAGTACTTCCCTCTTCCAGTGCAGTAAATTGGGCATCTATGTTAATGGGCGCAGGTCCAACAGAGCATGGATATACTGAATGGGGAAGTAAAACACCTGAAATCCCTTCTGTAACTACGACTAAGTATGGTATCTTTCCTTCCATTTTTAGTGTCATCAGAGATCAGAAACCAAATGCAAAAACGGCAGTGATTTACAGTTGGCCAGGAATCGGACCATTGGTAGAAAAAGATGCGATAAGCATTGTAGTTCCTGGAAATGATAAAGATGATTTCTGTGCAGACACTACTGCAACAATCATCAAAAAAGAAAAACCTTATTTTACTTTCGTTCATTTTGATGAACCAGACCATACGGGTCATGAAATTGGGCACCGAACTCCTGCGTATTATGAGCAATTGAAAAAGGTGGATGAGAGGATCGGAAAAATCGTTCAGGCGGTTAAAGATGCTGGAATTGAAAAAGAGACGATCATCATTGTCTCAGCAGACCATGGAGGTACAGGTAAAGGACATGGCGGAAAAACATTGGATGAAGTACAAATCCCATGGGTAATCAATGGTGTTGGGGTGAAGAAAAATCACCAGATCAAAGATGTCATCATCACATATGATACCGCAGCTACCCTCGCCTGGATCATGGGTTTAAAAGCTCCACAAAGCTGGAGAGGTAAAGCTGTTTCTGATAGTTTCAGTAAATAAGAACACTATGCTAGGAGGTGATTTAAGTATCCTCTCTTCTAAAATTCATATAAATTAAAAAAGGGAAAGGAGCTTAATTAAGCTCCTTTCCCTTTTTAATCCGCCAATCATACAAATTTAAGTCTTGATGTTGCTCAGGAAGTCTGCATAGAAATCGGGAATAGGACTATTCTTAATCCCCTCAATGGTTTCTTCAATAGAATAACTAATTTTTCGAATTGTCGGCTTCAGACGATCAAGTCCGCTGGCCTCATTGGCTGCCAGAATTTCCAATTGTAGGTAGCAAGCTTTACGATCTTCTTCTTTTGATCGCCCTACAGATCCAGCATTGATCAAAAGTTTATCACTTTGAGTAACGAAGTCTGAAAAGAAACGTAGGTAAGAAAGGTGGGTATGTCCGCAAATGATCAAATCTACTCCTTGTTTCCGGAACATTTCAATGACCATATGTTCTTCCCTATCTTCATAAAGGTACTCTTCATTACTATCAGGACTACCATGTACCAATAAAATATTCAGGCCATCCACTTCTATCCTCAATGAAGGCAGCAAAGTGGCTAGAAATGCTTTATTGCTTGCTGTAATGTCTTGTTTTGTAAAATTAATGGCCGCTAAACGTGCCTCCTGCTCAATTTGGCTATGTTTCTGAAGTGGCAAAACCGGATGATCAAAAGCAATCCTTTCATCGTGATTTCCCATGATTGTTGGGATTTCCAATGCTCTGATCAACTCCATCACTTCATTATGCCATGGCGCCGCATCGGTTAAATCACCCAAACAATAAATCTGATCCGGATTAAAAAAAGACATATCTGCCAACACCGCTTTTAAGGCCGGCATATTGCCATGGAGGTCACTAATGATTGCTATTTTCATTGGAGAGTTTCGGGGTATAAACAACAAAGGTGTTGTTTTTAGCAACACCTTTGTTGTATTATTAAATGAAAAAATGGTATAAAACTACTGACAGGATTCTGAATCCTGCTCATTGCGAATCTTATGAACAAATGCAGCAAGTTCCCGGGTATAGTTGTCAAGCATAATTGCCGATTCTTTGATCCCTGCAATCATGACCTTCAGGTCTTCCTGAGAATTTCCGCTATGTTCAATCAACTCCGAAAGGCCAAGAATCTTAACAACGGGTTGTCGGAGTTCATGAGAGATTTTAAACAACATCTCTTCCATGGCATTGACCTGATCTTCTCTGTCTTTTTCTTCTTTCTCTTTTCGCTCTGAAATGAGTGTTCTTAAAGAAAGATATTGTACTGGTTTCCCATCCTTATCTTTAATGGGCACAATCACACTGTCCACCCAATAAAACGAACCATCTTTAGCCTGGTTTTTAATTTCTCCATGCCATACCTCCCCTTTTCCAATCGTCTTCCACATATCTTTAAGGAATTCCTTAGGGTGAAAACCAGAATTAATAATGCGGTGATTTTGTCCCAGCAATTCTTTTCTACTAAATTTTGAGACTTCACAAAACCGTTTATTTACATGAATTATCGTCCCTTTCACATCTGTAATCGAGGAAATTATACTGGTGTCTACTGCTTGTTGATAAGCCATTAATAATGGAACCAATCGTTCCTGAGAACCATCCACCAAGTACATCTCATCCTTCTTTAATATTCCCATAAGCGCTCAAATTTACACTTTACCCGAATTTCTCGGCAATTAAAATGTAAATTAAGCGCAGCAGGTTAAATTTATTAAACTTAAAGCAGGGTATGTGTTTCCGGTGGAAATACCAATAAAGGAAGTTTTACATGAACAGCCATTTTCTGAGTATGGCTGCCTTCAAATAATCGCTTGATAAAAGGATGTCTGCGGTGAACCATAGCCAGCATATCAATATCTACATGCTTGGTTAACCAGGTTAAGCCCTCATCTACTCCCATGTCCTTCACATGACGGTAATAAACCTTATGGTAATGTACCTTACAAGTCACCTCATTTAAGAAATCATCCACTTTCTTTTGATGTATTTCAGGGTTGAACTCATCCGGACTGATGTGGACAATAAGAATCTCTGCATTAAAAGGTCGTGCAAAAAGTGCGAGGGAATGAATTAATTCCAAATCTTTTGCACTTAAATCTGTCGCGAATGCGATTCTTTTCAATGGTTTAAAATCCGTTCCCGGCGGAATCAACAGGATTGGAAAACTAGCATTATCTATTAGATCCCGACTTGTACTTCCAAGAAAAAACCGGTTTAAGCTCCCTACACCTGAAGTGCCCATCACTACAAGATTGATTTTTTCCTTTTCCGCTAACATTTTTAAGACTTCGGTTACAGAACCGACCTCTGCCAGGACCTCTACGGGAGGGTGTTCATCTACTGAAAGACCAGCCTCTTTATTTTTTTGTTTCAACTTTTTGGCAAGACTATGAAGTTGATGAGTCGCATCTGTTCTCAAAGTCCCCAAATCCATCAATGGCCAGGCCACCTGAGGCGACATTTGTGCAGCAGCTGGCACCATCACGGCATTGCATAATTTAAGGCTTGCTTTCATGCTTTTTCCGAGTTCCATAGCGTAAAACGCGGCATGATCAGCATTCGGAGAAAAATCAGTTGGAATTAAGATAGTTTTCATCTGGCTTGTTTTAATTGATCTTCAGCTAAGGTCAACAAACTTTAGTTAAAGAACCATGATATACATCATATTAAACACTGATTATGAGCGCATTTGTTTTAAAAAAAGAAACCTATCTTTATCAGACTATTTAAAGCCATCAAAGACAGGTTTCTTCTTTATTCCGGGAATTTGGATCCATTTGCCCTCAAAAGCAGATGCATAATTTATCCTTAGAAAGCAATTTATTAGAAAACTGGTTCCGCAGCCACATGGAAATCTTCATCTCTCAGGTGTACCACTTCCATACTCTTCTCATAATTTGTTGATTTCTTAGAGAAGAAATCGTGCTGTGTTGTTTCGCCATTTAAGCCATTCAATACAATAGAATTAACGGCTTTGACTTCGAAAAGCTCTTCAAAACCAAGGTTCATCATGGCTTTATTGGCATTGTACCTAACATATTCTTTTACGTCTGCAGTAAGTCCAACTTCCGTATACAATTCGTCGGTGTACTTCAATTCATTTTCATAAAGCTCCATCAAAAGGTCAATCAGATCTTGTTTGCTTTTCTCCGGATGAGGTAGTCTTTTATACAGATCCTGAGCCAGTAAACCTACAAACACCCCGTGAATGGATTCATCGGCTACAATTTTTTTAATGATATCTGCACTGGCCACCATTTGCCCTTGTCCAGCTAACCATAATGGCATAAAGAAACCGCTATAGAATAAGAAAGATTCCAGCAAAACTGAAGCTGCGAGCCCCATAAACAAAGTTTCGTCGCTTACTTTCTGTGCATCCAGACTTCTGTAATACTTGTCTATCGTAGCTGCTTTATATTGAAGTAGCTTATTGTTTTCCACCCATTCAAACAATTCATTGATTTCCGCTGTACTGTTTACCGTGGTAAAAATCGTAGAGTAAGACTTGGCATGAATTGCTTCCATCATACACATAAAGGACAATACTGCCTTATTTTGCAGTCCATCGATATGGTCTAACAATTTAGGCATTCCGGTATGACTTTGCAGGGTATCTAATAATGTAAGGCCACCCAATGCTTTTTTATAAGCTTCCTGGATTTCCGGGCTCAACGATTTCCAGCTGTCAATATCTTTTGAAGGGATATATTCGGTATCCACCCAAAACTGGCGAAGATTTTGTTCCCAAAACATACCTGCATAATCATTTTCAGGCGTATTCCAGTTTACTGCTTTATATGAACTCATTTATATATTCTTAATAGGTAATTAATTGCTGCCTGGAATTATACCGAGCAGGATACACATTCATCAATGGAAGCTTTACGCGTCCGGGTATAATACAGAGATTTTAGTCCCATTTTATGCGCATAGATGTAATATTTAGCGATATCACGTGTGTTGTCTTTCGTGTTTGTATGTAAAATCGTCGAAATCCCCTGATCCACGTGTTTTTGAATGACAGATATCAGGCGCAATACATTCTTCTGATCCATATCATACGCTGATTTGTAGAAAAAATAGTTGTCATTGTCCAGGTAAGGCATTGGATAGTAAGTTGTACTATCGCCATATTCTCTTACTTCAATCACATCTACCACTGGCATCACAGAAGCTGTAGCATTCATAATATAAGATGTGGATTGATTTGGTGCAATGGCCAAACGGTAAGCATGATATAATCCATGACTTTTCACGTCATTCATCAATGCAGTCCAATCCGCCACAGTAGGAATTTCCATTCCTTCAAATAAAGCAGCAATTTTATCACTTACCGGTGCGATATCCTTGATCAAATATGGCTGGAAATAATTTCCATTTGCATATTCTGATTGCTCAAAACCTACAAAAGTTTCCTTTTTCTCTTTTGCAATTTCCATTGAGCTTTGAATAGAATAGAAATTAACCATCATAAAGAAAACATTACAGAAATCCAATGCAGCAGCACTTTCATACATGATCAGGTTTTTAGTCAGAAATCCATGTAAATTCATTGCCCCAAGACCAACGCTATGCAATTCTTTATTTGCTTTCTGAACAGAAGGCACCATTGCGATATCGGTCAAATCTGAAACTACAGTTAAAGAGCGCATGGCCGTAGAAACCGCCTCTTTGATCCTTTTGTTTTCCATAACCGTAGCAATATTCAGCGAGCCCAGGTTACACGAAATCCCATAACGGATCGTATCCTCTTTTCCATAAATTTCGATATCTGAGACCTCTGAAATCTGCATAATCTCTGTACAAAGGTTAGAGAACTTCACATTTCCAAGTTCTTTCAAAGCATGTCCTTTATTGGCATTTCCTTTGAAAAACAAGTAAGGGTAACCACTCTCTTTTTGTGTCTGAGCAATTTTCACCATCAAATGACGGGCATTGATCTTTTTCTTTCTCACTAAAGGATTCGTTACCAATTCTTCATACATCTCATCCATATCCAATTCATCCAGGTATTTTCCATACTGTTTAAAAACGGTATGTGGATAGAAAAGGTAACAAGCTTCATCATTTTCAGCAAGTTCCATGAATTTATCAGGTACAATTACACCAATAGAAAGTGACTTAATGCGGACTTTCTCATCCACATTGATCTTTTTACAATCTAAAAATTCTTCAATATCTGTATGGAAAACATTAAGGTATACCGCTCCTGCCCCAGGACGTTGCCCCAGTTGATTGGCATAAGAGAAAGTATCTTCCAGAATCTTCATAATTGGCAATACTCCACCTGCACGTCCTTCCACATCCTTGATGGCCTCTCCTCTTGCACGAACTTTAGAGATGTTAAAGGAAACACCTCCGCCGATAGAAGATAGTTTCATGGCAGAATCAATTGCATATCCAATTCCATTCAGGTTATCGCCGATTTCGTCTAAAAAGCAGGAAACCAATTCACCAGAACGTTTTTTTCCAGAATTTAAGAACGTTGGGGTTGCAGGCTGATACTCCTGATTGATCAATAATTCTGCGTATTGTTTTGCCTGGTCGACATCGCCTCTAGCCAGGAATAAGGAAACTGCGACTACCCGATCTTCATATCGTTCCAGGAATTTTTCTCCGCTATCGTCCCTGAGTGCATAACTTTGAAAAAACTTGAAAGCACTCATGAAGGATTGGAACCTGAATTTCTTGGCGTAAACCAGGTCGTATACTTCTTCCATTTGTTCAAACGTATACCATTGATAGAAATCAATGTAATACTCCTGTTCAATGAGATAATCAATTTTCTCTTTTAAGGTATAAAAGAAAACTGTGTTTTTATTTACGTAGTCCAAAAAGTAAGAACGAACTGCTTCCTTGTCTTTGTTAAGGCTGAATTCGTCGTCTTTTTTAACCATGATCTCATTGTTCAATAAGATCCATTTTTTAGTTACCATATCTTTAGCCTTCTATATTATCTATAAATTTTTGAACATCTTCTGCGGTGCCTGAAAGTTCAAACTGCATCAAAATGGGCAGTTGAAACAGGGCAGAGATTTTTTTTGCTGCGAGTGCATAGTTAGGACCCCAGTTTTTATTTCCACTGGACGTGATCGATTTAATTGAGCTGCTATTTTCTTCAAGGAACCGTAACGTAGAGGCTGGAACTTCGCCAAATCCAGTGGTATAGGTAATCAGGTGTCCTTCCTCCAGGGGTGCAGACACTTGATCAATCTTTTGAATATTCCAATTGCGATGTAACTTCAATCGGTTCACAAACCGTTCTACATTACCAGTTTTACTATCGTAATAAATGCAGGTCATCAATAGAATCGAATAAAACTAGGCTAAAGCGGCTAATTCTTCCGGTTTATATCCAATTACTCTTGCCATTTCCTGTTCTGCTTCCATTAAAATCACCGTTGGCACAGAACGTACTCTGAATTGCATGGCCAGCTCAGGGTCATTGAAAGGATTGATGGTTTCATAAACTATTCCTTTTCTATCCAGATATTCAGAGACCATGTTACATGGGCTGCAATCTTCTTTTTCGAATTTGATGATTCTTTTAGTACTCATTTCGTAGGATGTTTTAATAAATCAGCCCTCATGCAGGGCTGGTGATGGATTTCAAAAATGGCAAATATTATCTGGAAAGACTCTAAACTGTTATCCACATTCGGTGGAAAAACAACTGCATTTTATGACAGATGAGCTACTGAAAGAACAACAAAAATGATTACACTTAATAGGACTTGTTCTGTAATTCATTCGTATAAAGATTATTGAGAAAAATAACTATAGGATGGAAAGCTTTCAAAGCAAAAAAGCTATACCCCGAATGTTTGATTTCGGACTATAGCTCCTCAGGAAATGACAAAATTCTGTATTGAAACTAAAGAGACTCCTCCTCTTCTAGGTAGATTTCATGCACTAAGAATTTCACTTTTTCCATTGTCACCAATAAGTCCTCAATATCCTCAGAAAGGATATGGTGAATCAGGTCTCCTGTTTCCGGAATTTCAGAATTTGGAATTAGTTCAAAAGCTTCGATGCTGCCGCCTAGATTCAGGTTCACAATTTTCACATAATTAACACCATTATTGATCCAATCCTTCAGAATATTGGCATCAAACTCTACATATCCTTCTATGTTTACCTTTTTCATGTTGGTAAAAATAAGAATAATGAAATTAAGGTGCGATGATGGTGAACAAATAAACGGCAAAGATCACCAACAAAACTACACCTTGTAAGATATTGGTTTTTCCGGTGGCCAGCGACAGCATAATCGTAAAGAGCGACAATAGCAAAAGTACAGTAGATTTCATATCGATCCCCAGGGTAATCGTCATTCCTGTCACCATCGCAACAATTGCAACTGCAGGAATGGTCAGACCTATACTCGCCAATGCAGAGCCCATTGCCAGATTTAGACTGGTTTGCAAGCGATTTTTCTTAGCTGCACGGTATGCAGCAAGGCCTTCAGGCAGGAGCACTACAGCCGCAATGATCACTCCTACCAATGATTTCGGTGCACCGGCATTTACCACTGCCAATTCAATATCAGGCGCAAGTGATTTGGCCAGTAACACGACTATTCCTAAGCAGACCAGTAGTAATAAAGCACTCCAAAGTGCCACCTGTTTTGTTGGGGGCTCGGCATGTGCATCTTCATCCCCATCAGCCTCTGGAGGCAGGAAAAAATCGCGATGTCTTACCGTCTGAACCAAAACAAAAGTTCCATAAAGCACCAATGAGACTACTGCTACAAAGCCCAATTGTGCGGTCGTATATACAGGTCCTGCTTTACTTGTTGTATAATTTGGAAGAATTAAGGTGAGGACCAGAATGGCGGAAAGTGTAACCAGCGCAGCACTTACTCCTTCCAGACTAAAAAACTGTTCTTTAAATCTGGCTCCCCCAACGAGTAAACACAAACCAATCATTCCAGTTAAAATGATCATTACTGCCGCCAATACCGTATCCCGGGCTAAAGCAGTGGTTTCCGGACCGCCGGTAAGCATCAACGAAACGATCAATGCGACCTCTATCACTGTAATCGCTAAAGCCAGCAATAAGGTGCCATAAGGTTCACCTACCCGATGAGCAACTACCTCAGCATGATGTACAGCAGCCAACACACTCCCTATTAACACTGCAGCAAGTACAAAAGAATACATACTCCCGAAATCCAATGATGTTGCAAAATAGGCAATCCAGGCTATAATAGGTATCGCAATAGTCCATAAAGGAAGAGGTAGCTTTTTTTTCATAGTAGAAGATATTTATTTAGAACCAAAAAAATCAATATTTGTTTAATAAAGCTATATTTAAGTCTCAGTTGAGTATTTGGAACCAGGTATTTATACCTGTTTTTTTAATAGGGTATTTTCACGGTTACCACGACTCCCAGGTAATGGTAATTTAGGGGCATTGAAATATCAACCTCAAATGATAACTGAACAGATTTTAACTGAACCAATTAATTTACGTGTCCTAAGCGAAGGGTTATTCCAACCTGTGCTCCATTTAAATTTGCAACAACAGCCCTCAGGTACCATTTCCGGAACCGCCATCATCACCGTAAAAGAATTCACAGGTCCACTTAATTTAAGCTTCAAAGTATTCGGAAATTACCAAAATGATGTTATTAATCCAAATGTATCGATACAACTTAGAGGTTATAAGCTGCTGGACAGCGATCAGAGCCCATGTTTATTTATAAACTTAGAATTGAATGACGCTTACACGACTGGTATCTGTAATTATAGCTATCAAAATGAAATCCATAAAAAAGTCAGCAATGCAACCGTATCAAGTATCATGTTTGCAACCACTCCATCAAAGAAAGCCTTTAGTGTGACTGACCTTTCTCAAAATAATCATTACGCTCTATTGTGATCAAATATCTCTCAAATTAATATTTGATTCGTTAACTGGCAGTTCCCCCACCTGCCAGTTTTTTTTGCAGGAAATTTAGCCGCAGTTCCAATCATGACCAATAATAAAAACGCAAAAAAGTTTTAAGAAAATATTTTTTTGTATAAATTCATCATACGAGCCGCTTCTAAATTATATATATTTATTTTTCAGACCTATTTACCTATTTCTATGCTTTCAAATCAGGATCACCAACCAAATTATCATCACTATTTAGAAGGAGGAGGAGAAATGGGGCGTTTGATTCGCGATTATGATTGGTCAAAAACTGCTATAGGATCGCCAGACCAATGGTCTCAGAGCCTCCTCAGTACCATTAGCATCATCATTTCCTCGCGTTTTCCTATGTTTTTATGGTGGGGAACGGAGCTGATTCAATTTTATAATGATGCCTACCGCAAAAGCCTTGGGGAGGATGGAAAACATCCTACTGCACTCGGTCAGCGCGGAGAAGATTGCTGGCCAGAGATCTGGGAGACCGTTAAACCCATGATTGATCAGGCGATATCTAAAGGAGAGGCAACCTGGTGTGAAGATGAGTTACTTCCTATCTTCCGAAACAACCAACTGGAAGATGTTTATTGGACCTTTAGTTTTAGTAAAGTAAAAGATTTGCCCGGGCAGCCAGGTGGCGTTCTGGTCATTTGCTCTGAAACTACTGAGAAGGTCCATGCGAATAGAAAAATAAAAAACACACTTTCCGAGCTGGCCAGCAGTGAGTCAAAAATCAGGTACATGCTGGATGATGCTCCTGTTTCTATCGCTTTGTTTACTGGTCCGGATTTCATTATTGAATCAGCAAATAAACAGGTAATGAAAGAGTGGAATAAAGGAGAGGAAATCATCGGTCTCCCATTGGCACTCGTATCTCCAGAGTTAAACGGGCAGCCATTTTTCGACTTATTAAACAATGTTTTTACTACCGGACTTCCTTATTACGGTAATGAAGTTAGAGGGATGCTGAAGCAACAGGACAAACTGGAAGAGTTTTATGCCAACTTTGTGTATCAGCCAATGAAAGATGAAAAAGGGAAAACCAAGAGCATCCTGATGGTGGCTAATGTGGTGACAGAACAGGTAGTGGCGAGAAAAAAAGTTGAACAGGCAGAAGAAATGCTTCGCTTATCGATTGAATCTGCAAATGTCGGGACCTGGAGACTGGATATTGAGAGCAATACATTTTTTGCCTCTCCAAGGATGAAGGAGCTTTTTGGTTATGCTCCTGATGAGGAGATTTCCCTGAGGGATACACTGGATCAGGTTCATGCAGATTACCAGCAACAAGTTGCTGATGCGGTAATGAGTTCTATAGCAACCGGAAAAGATTTTAGCATTACACATCCTATTGTGGGTCGGGACCATCAGGATTTGCGTTGGGTTAAAGCCTTGGGCCGACTTTATCCATTAGAGGTCGGTCATCCCGCACATTTTTCAGGAATGATCCTTGACGTAACAGAACAAAAACAAGATGAAATCCGTAAAAATGACTTCATTGGCATGGTTAGTCATGAATTAAAAACACCGCTCACCTCCCTGATTGGATATATCCAATTGATGATGCTCAGATTAAAAAATCCGGATGATCAGTTTACCTCAACTTGTTTGAGCAAAGCAAATCTCCAGGTAAAAAAAATGAATAGCCTGATCAACGGCTTCCTGAACTTATCGAGATTAGAGTCGGGAAAGATACACTTGAATATGGAGCACTTCGACCTCAGTCAACTGCTCAAAGAAATGATTGAAGAAACCAATCCTACCCTTCATCAACACACCATTTCCTTAAATTCCTGTGCAGCAGTTACCGTTCATGCGGATCGTGATAAAATCGGTGCTGTCGTTTCCAATTTATTGAGTAATGCAGTGAAATATTCGCCAAAAGGAAAAAAAATAGAAGTGAATTGCCAGCTCAGCCCATCTGCAGCACAAATCAGTATTAAAGACGAAGGAATGGGCATTAAACCCCAATCACTGGGAAAACTATTTGAACGTTTTTTTAGGGTAGAAACCAAACACACCGAAAACATTTCCGGCTTTGGGATTGGCTTGTATCTCTGCTCAGAGATATTGGAACATCATGGAGGGAAAATATGGGTGGAGAGTGAGATTGGTATTGGTTCTACTTTTCATTTCAGTTTACCAATACCGAACTAAACACCCTCCATCCCTTAAATGATTTTTATTTCACTTTAAACTCTACACGACGGTTTAAAGCTTTTCCGGCTTCAGTAGTATTTGGGCTGATCGGATTTGTAGCGCCATGTCCCTTAATGTTCAACCTATTGCCATTCACTCCAGCATTTACCAGATAAGACTTCACTGCATTAGCACGGTCTACTGATAAAGACATGTTGTGTGCAACGGACCCCTCGGCAGATGAATTTCCATGAATGGTCAGGACAACTTCCGGGAATTTTTTCATTTGACTTACTACCTGATCCAATACGCCAAAAGAAGAAGTTTTCAATACATCCGAATTAAATTCAAACTGAACGTTGCTAAAATCCAGATTTGGTATTTCTACTTCTGCTTTTTCCTCTTGTACAGGAGCTGGAGCAGGTTTTTCTTCTTTCACAGGGGATTTGGCTTCCACTGGAGGAGTAACAGGTTTTGCGACTACTTTCTTAGTCTTACAAGCTTGCATCGAAAGGGTCAACAACCCAATCGCAACGATTAGTGTACGTGTTCTTAAAATTTTCATTTATGTTTTAGTGTTTGTTAAAAATAAAAATTATTATCCAATGATTAAGGAATAAAACGAATTAGTTACGATTATAGTGTTAGTCGCAACAAAGGGAAGAGAAATAATGCCCGGTTACTTCTTCCCACGTAAGATCCCACTGGAAATTCCAAGGCGAATATAACTGTATTTATTCCTGTAATAGATATTATAGGGGTCTTCTCCATAATACCCTGCAGCAACCATTAAGTAGGCATTATTCATAAATGGAAAGCTATAATGATAGGAAAGCTCTGCATTGAGTCTTTTTTTCAGGGCAAAAAGCTCGTATTCCGTCATTGGGTTAACGGCATAATTAACTTCTAAGTTGAGGCGCCATTGTTCTTTTTCAGGTTGATAACTCCTCCAGGAGAAATTATAGAGGAATCTACTAAAGCCATAATCGTGAGTCAAGGCCTTTTCATAATTAAACCATTTGTGCCATTCAAAACCAATTTCATGATTTAAGGAATAATAGCCTGCGTTTGTGTTCTTGTTGAGGTCTGTCCCAAAATGGTAAGATAAGGTTAAAGCATTCGTCGTGAAATTACCGTTTGTTGTGTTGATACTGCCATCCGGATTTAAAGCCTCCCCGTCCTGTCCATTGGAGTGATGAGTATAAGTTAAAGTAGCATATTTATAGTCTGGAACTGACCTATCTAATCTGACAAATAATGTTCCCCCGAGTCTGAAACTTGGCGTCCTCACTGCTGCCGACCTTTGTTCCAGAACTCTCACAGTAAAGTCTGGTACCACTGCAAAAGCAATGGGCAATTTTTCTGTAGCTAGCAGCATATAAGTGGTAGTGAGCCTTCCGTTGATCACATATTTATATGGGGATCCTATCTCTCCTCTTGGCGAAATATAAGATAGCTCCGCATTCTCTTTGTAAAGCTGTATAAAGTCCGTATTTATTTCCTGCTGATTTTGAGCATGAACTGAGATTATATTTAGGCTACAAATTAGTAACAAGAAGCCTGAAATTTTCATTTTGGCGCTTTTAATACAACTACGTATCAGAGCTCAAAAAAGTTTCATATTTCTAAAAAATAAAGGAAAAGAAATCGGCAAATATAACTGATCACTTAAAAAGACTGGAAAGCGCCCTTAATCTCTATTAAAAGCATTCAATGTAGCTGTTTTCCACCTCACATAACCCAATTTATCACACTGTTCCGCAACTTCAGCAATAGCCGATTCAGGGACGTCATTTACAATTTTCCAGCGAACCCCCTGCTTATTATAATAGCTGATATAAATTACAATATCCTCAAATAAAGGTTCCATTAATTCCAGTTCTTTGAGGTGCTGATCCTGCAGTGCTCTGGCCATCAGGACCAGCTGATCATTCATTTCTTTTACTAAGGGGTCTCCCGGTTTAATATCGGGCTCTATAATTGGAAGTACGGTTATGGTCATACGCTTATTCAATCTAGGATCCTATCCATTGCCTGCAAGTCATAAATTTTGCAAGCAACAGAAATGCTACAAATATTAGCAAATATAAAAAATATTATGTATTAAAGAAGCAATTATTTATCTCCGCGCATAAAACCCATAGACAATGCTGATCCGGTTCCTAGCACTGCACCAGCAGCCACATCTGTTGGATAATGAACACCAAGATATAGACGGGAAAAGCCTACAGAACCTGCCCAAAGGTAAGCTGGGGCAATGACATACCATTTCCTATAGCTATTCGATAAGGCTGTTGCCGTAGTAAAGGCTGTAGAAGTATGTCCGGAAGGGAAAGAATAATGTGAAGGCTGGTAAACGGCATTAATTTTCACCTGACCATTAAAAGGCCTTGGACGTTTCACCAATTTTTTAATCAGTAAAGTTGCCAGCACATTTACAGCCGAACTGCTGGCAATATAGGCCGCATTTTGACGCATTTCTTTGTCATTCGATATCACTCCCGCAGCCATCAGTCCAACAGGAACGCCAACATTAACGACATCATTATATTTTGAAAGAAACATAAAGAAGCTGGTTTTCTCTGGAGTTCTACGTTCTGAAAGGTCAATCAAAATCCGGTCATCCAGGGCTTGTAAGCGATGCTGGCTGAATGCCTGCATCGGGATGGCCAACCCTATTGTCAACTGAAATAGGATAATATATTTAAGAAATGTGCTTTTCCTGCTCATCATGCTGTAAATCTACATTTATTTTTACTTAAAACCTGGTGTAAACCGCCAATTGAATGGCATGGTTAATCGTTTGTCCGCTACGCATTTTCTGCGCCTGATTCAGGTAACCTGCCTCCAGATCGAATTGCTTACTAAAGCGATAACCAGCTGCTACATAGGCCCTGTTCTGATCGAAAAAATGGCCATTTACATTTCCTTTATGCTGTATATTAAACATCAACTCATTTTGTAAAGCAACAAAAGCTCCTTTTTCAAATTTCTGCTGGCCTTTTGCCAGGGGAAGTATGGCACGGACAAAATACCTGAGGCGCTGGGCAAACAAATCCTCCCCTTTTTGCTGATCTATAAAGCGCTGTTCCAGTCTAAACCGATGGCTGAAATTAAGTACATTAATTTTATGTTTGTAAATGTATTGTTGCCAAATCCGATGTTCATTAAGCTGAATATCACTCATACCAGCCTGAGGAATATAGGTCTGATTTAATAAGTATCCCAAAGTCAGATCGCTTTTATCATTGATAAAATAGGTCAGCCCGGGTCTGAACATGAAGTTTCTCAAATGACTAAACTGGTCTCCTGTTCTCAATTGAACATCCAGATGAGTTCCCCATTTTTTTGTCAATTTATTGTTATTCATCAGGAATAACCAACCCGTACGCTGATTGGAAGTCTGGGCTATGGCTAAAGTGCTACATAAACACATTAAAGCCAGCAAAAGGAAGTAAATACGCATTGTAAAAAGGGTTGTAATGGTGTTTGGCTAAAATAAAAAAATATGGCGATAAAAGAAATGGCCATATCAAATCATTGAAATGGCCATTTCTTTAAATATTAAGAATGACTTAGTCCATCACTAGCTTTGCTAATGCTTCTTTGGTAAATCCTTTCAATTCATCTACACGGTTTTCCTTGATTTTCTTTACCCAGTTTGGATCGGCTAATAAAGGCCTGCCTACACCTACCAAGTCAAAATCTCCTCTATCCATACGTCGCATCAATTCATCCAAAGAACTTGGCTCTGAGGCTTCTCCTGCAAATGCTTTTAAAAACTCTCCTGTTAAACCTACAGACCCAACGGTGATGGTTGCTTTTCCAGTGATTTTTTTAGCCCAGCCGGCAAAGTTTAAATCAGAACCTTCAAACTCTGGCTCCCAGAAACGTCGTTGTGAGCAATGGAAAATGTCGACACCAGCATCCGCCATAGGATTTAACCAGGCTTCCATTTCCTGAGGCGTTTTTGCAAGCTGAAAAGTATAATCAGCAGGCTTCCATTGAGATAATCTCAAGATCACTGCAAAATCTTCTCCTACTTGTCTGCGCACCTCTTTAACTACTTCTACTGCAAAACGACTACGCTCAGCTAAGGTTTTACCACCATAAATATCTGTACGTAAATTGGTGGCTTCCCAGAAGAACTGATCAATCAGGTAACCATGAGCACCATGTATCTCCACCGTATCAAATCCCATTCTTTTTGCCTCAGCTGCTGCTTTACCATAAGCCAAAATTGAAGCTTCAATATCAGCTGCTGTCATGGTATTACCATTGTTAAATTCAGGTCTGTTTAAACCTGATGGACCTTCAAATGGAGTCGAAGGTGTCCAGCCTGAATGGTGGTTGTCCATAATACCCATATGCCAGATTTGTGGTCCCATTGCTCCACCTTCTTCATGCACACTTTTAATCACATTCTGCCAGCCTTCCAATGCTGCTGTTCCATGAAAATGAGGCACATTGGCATCATTTGAGGATGCCGGGCGATCAATTACTGTTCCTTCAGAGAGAATCAGTCCGACTTCTCCCTCAGCTCTTTTGCGATAATAAGTCGCTACATCTGCTCCTGGAATACCATTCGGCGAGAAAGATCTCGTCATTGGCGCCATCACAATTCTGTTTTTTATATTCAAAGATTTCAGACTAAAGGGTCTGAATAAGCTATCTGTATTCATAATTATGTTATTTATATATCGGATTCTATGATTTTACTCAGTTCATTAAATGCTTCTTCATTTCTTTTATAGTACGTCCACTGCCCTACTCTTGTTGAAGTCACCAGACCGGCACGCTGAAGAATGGATAAATATTCAGAAACAGTAGATTGTGTCAATCCTGCTTTGAGTTGGATTTGCCCCACACATACACCAAACTCAAACCCGGAATAGATCTGGTCAGGAAAACTGGTTTCAGGGTCCTTAAGCCAAAGTAAAATTTCCAATCTGGTCTTGTTGGACAAAGCTTTAAATATCTCTAACTGTTTCATGGTACAAATATATATCGACTTTTTCCGATATCCCTATTGAACTGAAAGAGATGACATTAAGCTGATGATATCGGCAAAAACCGATATAAGTCCCAAATATAAATGGCGCTTCCCTACCAGAATTTTCAAGAAAATCGGATATTTGAACGGTATCTGTTTTGAAATTGATCATTTATAAATGACGATGCCTTCCCACCTTTATGAAAAAAAGAGAGAAACTGGCGATCATACGTCAACATTATCCAAATGCCATCAGCACCATTGATAGCATCAATACCTTAATAGATTTTGTAGAAGCAAATCTGGATCTGGAACCTGCACAGATCATGATGGCAGATAGCATTTGCAGTGACGATGTCAATAGCATTCAATTTCCGGTGAGGTCCAATGAATTCCTAGGCCCTTTTAAATTGGGTGGTTTGGATGGTTTCCCTTTCGCCGGACTAAGCGGAATGGCTGCCTTGGCGAGCCATGTTCCCGACGAGGGGGCTGTTCTGGTCTATTACGGTCCACATATTGGAATTTCGAAAGCAGGTATCTTAGGTGAAATTCACCGTTATGGTCAACAAAACAATACAGATTGCTGTGGCGCGGCAAAAGGTGCATTAGAAAAACTACATGCTAACTCTATTAAAGAAGGACACCTGGAAGATTTAGATTATCAAATGAATACCATTGAACAAATCATCTTCCAGCAAAAAGAAAGAATCCTCTCCGCTGTGCATCCCATAAAAGAGACTACAGAAGTCATTTATGAGGCTATTGACGAGCGCATCAATGAATTGGTCAACCGAACTAAATACCCTTGCAAATACGTCATTTTATTGGGCACAATTCACATCAACAGCGATTCTGACATGGGCTCTTTTACCTCTGCTAAACGCTTTGAGCTCCTCAATCTTGCAACAAATGAGCGACAAAACCTAATGCCGGAATTTTTCAATTAAAACTCTCTTCAATAGTGCTATATTAGAAAAATTTATCACGTAAATGATCAGCTATGAACTTGAATAAAGCCATTCTAAGCACTACTTTAATCCTGGGAACTTTAGGCATTGCCGATGCTCAGGAGGCCAAACATGAAGATACCGAATTTTACACCCCGGTTCCGGCGGTGGTAACTCCGGCGAAAATCCCTGGCAATGCACCATCTGATGCAATTGTTCTTTTTGACGGAAAAAATATGGACCAATGGGTGATGACCAACGACAGGTCTCAACCTGCGCAATGGAAAGTAAATAAAGGTGAGTTTACAGTAAATAAACAAACCGGGAACATTGAGACCAAACAGTCTTTCAACAATTATCAATTACATTTAGAATGGAAAGTTCCTGCTCATATTACGGGTGAAGGACAAGCCCGCGGGAACAGTGGTCTTTTTCTGGCATCCATAGGTAAGGGAGACCTGGGTTATGAACTACAAATCCTTGATGCTTATCGCAATCCAACTTATACCAATGGTATGGCTGGAAGTATTTACAAGCAGACTACTCCACTGGTTAATCCAGCTAGAAAACCAGGAGAATGGCAAACTTATGATGTGATCTGGACCGCACCTGTATTTGAAACCGATGGTACATTAAAAAGTCCGGCTAAAGTAACTGTACTGTTTAATGGCGTGTTAGTTCAAAATAATTTTGAACTAAAAGGCCCCTCACAATACGTAGGTTTACCTTCTTATCATAAAGCACATGGTCCCTCTCCTATAAAGCTACAGGCACATGGGGATAAAAGTGAACCACTTAGCTTCCGTAACATCTGGATCAGAGAACTATAAATCAGCGAATTATAAGATAATAACTTATGAAAAAGTCGATCTTTCTTCTAGCCATAGGCATTAGTTTTGCAGGCTGTAGCAGTATGAAATCATCAACAGATGCAAATACGGTTCATCTCTCAGGAAAAATTGAAAAAATGGGAATGACAACCTATCAATATGGGACGCATACCATAGAATCAGATCATAAAACCTATGCTTTAAAGAGTAGCTCAGTAAACTTGAATCATTTCGAAAAAAAAGAGGTTCAGGTTATTGGAACAAAAGTTCCGGGTTATCCATTGGAAAATGGCCCTGCACTAATTGAAGTCAGTTCAGTGAAAGTAAAGTAAAGATTATTCTCCCATCAAATGATGGGAGAACTATTTTTATTCCGGGTTTCCATTGTGGAAAAACTGATCCTTATAGGATTTTAGGTCAGCTTTCAAAATTCCTCTGGCCACGTGAATTCTGGTTTTCACTGTCCCTATCGGAATATTCAATTCCTCTGCAATTTCATGGTATTTGTAACCTTCAAAGAATTTTACAAAGGGAATATAATACTGAGGTTGTAATTTATCCAGTGCACTGTGAATGTCGTTCATAATGCATTTTCCTACTCCTGCATTATGAGATGCGCCTAAAGTTCCAGTCGTGTTCGTAATATCTACCCCAAAATTCATGAAGTTTTTTGCCAGGTTCCTGCGTCTGTAGGTATTGATAAAAGTATTCCTCAAGATCATATACAGCCATCCTTTAAGATTGGTTCCCTGTTTAAAGTTCTTCTCATAACGAATGGCTTTAAGCATGGTGTCCTGAACCAGATCATCAGCATCGTCATCATTCTGTGTAAATGCCAAAGCAAAAGATCTTAAATTGTCCTTGTAGCTCCAGAGTTGAAAGTTAAAATCGATTGTGGTTGTGCTCATTGGATTATAGTTTTAGTTCGATACAGGAATATCAAATGCTATGCCTTGTACCTGCCTATTTTCGCTAAACCGTATAAATCCTAAGCAAAACAGGTATTCTATACACCAACTACGTAGTTACCGCAAAACACACGTTTAAACCTCAAAAACAGCGATTCAAGGCTATTTGATCAAGCGATTTAACACCGCATAATAAATTAACGCAGGGGTATTTCTGGCCCCGGTTTTTTCAATCAGGGTCTGACGATGCCCCTCTACTGTTCTTTTACTAATAAATAAACGCTCGGATATTTCGGTATTGGTCAGTCCTTCTGCAATTAAGGACAGAATTTCGATCTCTCTGTCGGAATAATTCTGAATAGTTTCCGGCTGCTCATTCGCTTGTATAGAAGGCTGCCCCCCCTTTTCCAACATTCTTATGGACAATTCTGAACACAGGTATTTCCCTCCTGAACCGACATGCTTTAATGCAAAGATGAGTTCTTCCGCACTGATGCTTTTCAACAAATACCCCTTAGCACCTGCTTCAAAAGCTTGTAATACATATTTTTCATTATCATGCATAGAAAGCATCACTACCTGTGCAGCAGAATTCTTCCCTTTCATTTCTTTCAGCAGCATCATTCCATCCAGTTCCGGCATATTTATATCGGCAAGTATAATGTCTACCTGTGCTCCCGTATTGAGATAATTTAGGGCTTCTAACCCATTTTCGGCCTCAGCCACCACGTTTATGCCCTGGTCCGTTTCCAATAACATTTTAATACCATTCCGAACAATATTGTGGTCCTCTGCTAATAATATATGTAACATCTTGCTAAATTTAATCATTTAATACCGCAATTGCCGCTCCTTCATATTCTCATTCAGATGGATCAGCATTGCTTACTTTTGCGCAAATTTAATCGTCGAGCTCTGCTGAGCTGGAGATTGTAGGTCTGGGATAATTAACCGTTAAGAAGGAACATTGGGAAATAGCACTGAGACGACCGTGCCTTGCCCTAAAACTGAATTTATAGCCAGACAACCATTCAATAGATTTGCCTTATTCCGAATTGCTTTCAGCCCTATCCCCTTATTGATTACCTGCTCCTGCTCAAATCCTACCCCGTCGTCCATTATCTGAATATGAATCACCTCATCATTTGCATTAATCACGAGTTTAATTTTGCTGGCCTTGGCATGCTTCAACACATTCATCATCAGCTCCTGAACCACTCTATAAATAGCAGTTTCCAGGAATTTATCCAGCTTTTTTTCCAGACCAGTATATACAGTATGAATGGGAATGGCAATCTGAAATTGATTGCAAATATCGTCCAATGCGGCTTTTAGCCCAAAATCTTCCAATACCGTAGGCATCAATTCATGGGAAAGTCTGCGGCTTTCTTTGATCGCATCCGACAATAAACTGTCAGTTTGTTTCAATTCTTTGAGATGATCAAGAGAAGATAAACTGGTATGATTGATCATATTCTTAGCTAAACTCAGCTTCACACCATACAACAATTGTCCGAGTCCATTGTGCAGATTTTCTGCAATGCGCTTTCGCTCCTCCTGCTGTGTCCCTAATATGGTTCTGAAAATTTCTTTTTGAAGTAGTTCATTCTTTCGGAAGAGTTCTACCTGCAGGGTCATATCGATATCCACTCCCAGCACCTTTAAAGGTTTCCCATTTTCATCCTGCTGTATAGAAGCTTTTATTTTCAGTACTTTAGCCTGTTGATTTACCATAATTTCAATACTCTCTTCAAAGCCCTCGTTTCCGGCCTTCAGGAGACCTACAATTTTTTCGGCAACAGCGCTATACTTTGGTGTTGCATATTGCAGATAAATTTCGGGACTGGGAATCTGGTCTTTTGACAAATCAAAAAGATGATACATTCCATCAGACCAATTGAACGACGCGGAGTCCAGGTCATATTCCCAACTCCCAATTTTTGCCATGTCTTCCGACTGCTGCAGAATCATCAAGTTTTTTGATAGCTCCTGCTCAGCAAATTTTCGGGTGCTGATATTAACAGTAGTCACCACCAATGCATCTTCCATTTTTACAAACATGCTGGAGTACCATTCATTAAACCCATCAAGGTTATAATAAAACTCTGTTTGTTCTGTTTCCCCCGTTTGCATTACCCTTAGCATCACCTCCAGTAAGCCAGAATTCCTCACGCCCGGGAATTCTGATAAATACAATTTGCCAATTAAATCCTCACGCCTTGATTCTCTTTGTAATTCACGGCTCAACATCTCAATCCGAAAATTTATGATTTCTCCTGAAGCATCCCTAACCGCCCTTAACAAAGAAATTCCCAACAAACTTGCATCAAAAACAGATTCTATTAATTCTTTACTCTCCTTTAATTCTTGTGTAGTCTGATGATAGGCAGTCACGTCCTGCATTACTCCATAAAACCGGGTTGTTCCAGTTTTCGCCTCATATAAAAACTCAACTTTCATGTGGACCATCTTCGCTTCCTTGAGGGCAGTAATCAAGCGATAACTTTGTTCAAATGAACGCCTTGTTTTCAAATGCTTCCTGAAGCTATCCATGGCCTGAAATCGATCTGCCGGATGGAAATAAGAAAAAAGATCTTCAAAATTCAATGGTTTTTCCTGAGCCAGAAAGCCATAAATACGATATATTTCATCACTTAAATAAAGCGGGGCAGCATCTGTAATTCCTTCAAAATAGCCAATGTTACCTATTTCCTGGGCCAGTTTTAATCGCCTTTGTTCTTCCAGAAGCTGAAGCTTGACCATACTGATTTCAGTAATTTCAGTAAACATCAGTACCACTCCATTTCCTGATGGAATTACATGGAGGGAAACCCAGATTTCAGTAAGGGCACAAAAATACTCGCTAATGTGTGACTTTTGTTTGCGCACAGCATACTCAATGGCATCAAAGGCTTCCTTACAAAGGTTTTTATCGAAAACCTCCCAAACATTCCTGGCCATGATTTCCGATAGTTCCAACTTAAAAAGCACTGCGGCTTTATGATTTCCATAGATAAGATTATGGTTCTTATCCAGCTGTAAACAAGCTACATCAATTAAATTCAGAATATTTGCTGCTAAGTCATTTGCAGGAACACTGGAATGATTTTCTAAGGAGGTGCTGATCATAAATCAAAGGAAACAAGGCTATCTGTTCATAAATAACAAAGCAAGATACAAAGTGTTTGTGGACTTCCAGCCCCATAATCCCTTATATAGACAATTTAAAGATTCTTTTTCAGGTAAAATATATTGCCAATCAGCGCTATTAAAATGTAGAGTGCAGCTTCAATATTATTAAATAATTTTTTGCATAATATTTTATATAATTAGTTAACTTTAGTTTTAAATAGAACCAAAACTAAAAAACCATTATTTTAAACCTATAAATGACCACAAAGAAAAATACGAAACAGAAAAACTAACCAAAAAACAACAATCAACCAAAATTAAACCAACTCTTAACGAAAAGACAAATACAACACCGCAGCCCATCTGTAACTGTATTTTCTTCTTTAATGCGCTCAAATGAATACAAAATCGAAGTTTGAACTAGAAATTGTTCGTAAAGTACGGACAATCAGAAAAGAAAAAAACAAAGGCCAAACCTATATTGCCATGGTGTTGAAAGTTTCTGATGGATATATAGGACAAATCGAAGGAGAAAGATGGCCAGCAATGTATACCTATGACCAACTCAATAAAATAGCTATAGATTTTGGCTGTAGTCCACAAGACTTCTTTCCCCATGAAAGTATCATAGAGAATCATATTTAGAAAGAACCACAACTAGACTGATTCCAAAAACAAGCAGATGAATGGCGTTTGACTCCTAATTCAGCAAAATTCATCTGTTTGCTTCTATTTTGTGCATCATTCACAAAATCCAGTTCCAGATCAATTGGAATTTCTTGGTCAAACAAAGAAACCATGATGAAGAGATAAATAATGTACCTTATTTTAATACAACAATCCGCTGCGCTTCGAGTTTAAAGTGGACTGCTCCAGTCAATTCCAGCTGACTCAATATGGTAGAAAGCTCATCAAACCTGGAAAATTTTGCAGTCAAAACACGATTCTGATCAACCAAATCATCATATACCACCGCCACATTGTACCAACGGCTGATCTTTTTCATGATACTTCCCAATGATTCCTGATTAAACACAAATAAACCACTCTTCCAGGCCACCAAATCCTCCACATTTCGATTTTCTACCACAGCCTTGGTTGTCGTCAGCAATAACTCTTGTCCGGCTTTCAATAATGTTTCTTTATTATCCACTGAGGGATGATCTACCAATACGCTACCTTGTAATAGCGCAGTACGTACAGTATCATCATCCAGATAGCTGCTCACCTGAAAATGAGTTCCCAAAACCTTCAGTTCCTGCCTGGCTGATTTAACAATAAAAGGACTCTCAGCAAGGCTTGCAACTTCAAAATACGCCTCTCCATCCAATATTACTTTACGTATTTTCTGTGCTGAAAAAACCCCTGGAAATTTAATCGAGGAAGCTGCATTTAACCAGACCTTAGACCCATCAGATAAAGTGAGCATATACTGACCACCATTGGGCGTTTCAAGAGTAAATTCCGTTTCATTGGCTAAAACCGGCAATTCCGTACCATCATTATAAGTAATTCCGGATTCGCTGATCAGCAATCCACTGTTCACCTCACTCAAATTCATCCTTTGTCCATCAGCCAACACTAGCGTCGCCTTATTACTTCCCGGTACTATCCCATAAGAAGCTGAACCAGTAATCGGATCATTAAATTTTGAAGCCCTGATCTGAGGGTAAAAGATAGACATCAGGCCCGTCACCAATAAAGCCGTACAGGCAATCGCGAGATAAGCAAAAGACCTTTGCTTATAAAATGGAATGAGTTTTATCTTTTGATCGGCAGATTTGATCAGTTCACTTAAAGCAGGATACAGGGCGGCAATATGTTTTTTTAAACGCGGGTCGATAAAACCTGGAGGCAGTTCATCTACCAGAGCTTTACGAATCAATAAACGCAACTCCTTTTCGGAAAGCGTTCCAAAATGCGCCATCAGCAATTCCGTTTCCTCATCGCTGACAAACTTTCTGAAGTAATCAAATACCAGATTTTCGGCCAGTGTATTCAAATGAGTTTTGAAATCAGTTTTTAGAGGAATACTCCCTCTTTTATCCCAAACGGTCAGGAATAAATCCTGGACCAGTTTATCAGTTAAATTCTGATCCTTTAAGAGGTGAAGCAGTTGCCCATATATCTTCCCACTGAAATGCGTATAAATGTTACCGAATGCAGTCTCATCCCCTGCCTTCAGTTTGATCAGTTCTTCTTTTTCATTCCAGTGATCTGGTACTTTAATCCCCATAAATTATTTGCCTTGTTTTGATTAATGAAGCCTTTTCCTGATTAAAAATAGTGATTTTCCAAACCTAAATTTAATCAGGAAAAAAGCAATTAATACTTATAACAACAATTTAATACAAACGTTTGTATTAAATTCTCAATTTTACCAGGGGCTGGATTAATAAGCTCTGCTTCTGATCTCTTCTATATCTGCGATAGAAATTGCCAGATCCTTACCTAACTGTCTGAAACCATCTGCAGTCACCACATAATCATCCTCTACCCTAATGCCACCAAAGTTTCGGTAAGCCTGAACTTTATCGTAGTTGATATAGGCTGAAAATTCATTCGCTGCCTGCCATTGGTCCATCAATTCCGGAATAAAATATAATCCAGGCTCTACAGTCACCACATACCCCTCTTCCAATGCTTTTCCTAGTCTCAGCGACTTTAGGCCAAACTGTGTGGTATTTTTAACCAGTTCATCCGTATAACCAACGTATTGCTCCCCAAGATTTTCCATATCATGAACATCTAAACCCATCATATGACCGGTTCCACATTGAAAAAATAAAGCATGTGCACCCTGTGCAACTGCATCCTCCATGTTCCCTTTCATCAGGCCCAATGTCTTTAAACCTTCAGCCAGACTAAGACAGGATTGATAATGTACATCGATATACCTTACACCAGGTTTTAAAGTTTGTACTGCTTCCTGATAGGCATGAAGCACGATATTATAGGCATCTCTTTGTTCTGCTGAGAATTTTTTGCCCGCAGGAAAAGTACGTGTCAGGTCACCTGCATACCCCATAGCCGTTTCCGCTCCTGAATCGTTCAAGACCATATCACCTTCTTTGAGAATATTCCCATGGTAATGATTGTGCAAAATCTGTCCGTTTACGGTGAGAATAATCGGATACGCCAATTGTCCGCCAGCCTGTAAGGCCACCTGATGAACAGCGGCTGCCAGTTCATTTTCTGACATACCAGGTCTAGCCAGCTCCATCGCTCGCAGGTGCATATCTGCCGAAATCACAGAAGCCTTATCCAGTTCCCTGATTTCCACTGCTGATTTCCTGGAACGCTGTGCCACTACAGCTTTGATCAGGGGAATCGATGCCTGTTCTTTTACTCCAGCTGGCCTGATGTCCAGCAATTCTGCCAATTTGATTTTATGCTCTGCGCGATATGGTGGTAGAAAATGTATGGTTCTCCCCTGACTTTTTGCTTTAGCCAGGTATTGGTCCAGCTGGCTAAAAGCACTGAGGGAAGTAATCCCTGATTCATTCGCTTTTTCGGCAAGTGTCTTTTGCCTGCCCATCCAAACAATGGCATCAATGCTCATCTCATCTCCAAAAAGAGTCACCTGGGGTTCGTCAAGGTCAATTACCGCAGCCAATTGTGGTTCCGGAATTCCAAAATAATATAAAAAAGTGCTGTCTTGTCGGAAGTGATAGGCATTATCCAGAAAGTTCATCGGACTCTCTTCATTTCCCAGGAACAACAAAATTCCTGATTTAAATTGTTCGGATAGTTGTTTTCTTCTTGCTATATACTCGTCTTTATGAAACATATCTGATGGTTTTTTAATGCTTTTTCAAAGTTAGCGCTTCAACACAAGTATTCTACATTTTTCGGGAAATAATCAGAGCAAGCTGATCAGCTGAAAGCGCAATAAAAAAGGCTATCTCTGTAGAGATAGCCAGTCTGAATCATGATATAACCGCTTGATCCGGCTGTTTATTTCAATACATGAAATGCCAATACATTTTGTACATCAAATACATTTACCGACTTATTAAATCTTTTTTTGATGCTAGGGAGTGCTTCTCCGGAGATCCAGATTCTAAGCTCTGCATCCAGATCAAATGTGCCGGAAGTCTCTACACTAAAGCGGGAAATGCTTTTGTAAGAAACAGACATAAATTCTGTTTTGCTACCTGTTAATCCCTGAACGTCTACCAGGATAAGGCGTTTTGTGGTAAAAATAAAAGTATCTCTGAGCAATTTAAATCCCAATTCAATGGTCTCTCCTTCGGTTAAAAGTTTTTGATAATCTTTGTTCAACTGATCGTTGTTAACGATACCTGCATTGCCCATCAGGGCAGAAAATAATCCCATATTATATTTTAGTGTTTGGTTTCGCCTGTTCTTCTTTCAATAACCTGAAAGAGGTAGCTTTAAATCTACCGTTTACCACTTTCCCAGTCACCTCTGCTTTTCTGACTTTATTACAGAAACCATCTTTAGCATGTGCATCTCCATGATCGTCAATATCTGATCCATCTACAAAATAAGCATGGCCATCAATACGTACTGCAAGGTCACATTCCTTTCCTTCCATCCCAAATTTACATTCTCCACAGGCAGTTTCTACCACATGTGGTTTTTCAAAATTGATGACAACCGGAGCTTTTTTTGCTTTCTCCTGAGCCTGAACTCCCAGTGCCAGGACAGCGAAAAACATGAGCGTGATAAACTTTTTCATATTCGTTTAATTTTTTCTAAAAATAGAATAATTTAATAGCATTCGAAATAGGCTATCTAAAAGATTTAGGGGTACACTGCAGGTGTTTTTTGAAAAAAATATTAAAGTTAGCAGGATATTCAAAACCAAGGCAATAGGCGATCTGTGCTACATTCCACTCAGTATGCTTCAACAAAGCAACGGCCTCAGTTGCAATCCTTCTGGATACATGATCCGATGTAGTTCTGCCAGTCACTTCTTTTACACTATGGTTCAGGTGATTCACATGTACAGAAAGCTTATGGGCAAAATCATGAGCCGTTCTCAGCTCCAGAACATGATCAGAGGAACCGATTGGAAACTGGCGTTCCAGGAGCTCTAGAAACAGAGAAGTCAACCTCACAGAAGCATTGTTTTCTTTGAAATAAGTACTCGCCGGCCTGACTTTCAAAGCTTCATGTACAATCAAATGAATATAGTTGCGCAAGAGGTCGTATTTATGAACATACTCCCCCTCCATTTCTTCCATCATTTTCATCATGATGCCCTTAAAAGTCTCCTCCTGCTGTTCATTGATCAAAATCACAGGGCATTCCTGGATTCTCCACAACAAAGACTCCCTTAAACTTTCATTCCTCTTATGAATAAAATTCTCCGTAAAAAGACAGAAATAACCAGTTTGAGCTTCGGAAGTCGACTCCCATGCATAGGGAATATTAGGATTGGTGAATAATAATGCTCTTCCATTCACTTCAATCTTTTCGTTGGGATAATGAAGCACCCCATGGCCTATAATCAAAGAAATTTTGTAAAAATCCCTGCGGTTATATGGCGTTGGATTCAGGTGGCAATAAGCCGATCTTTTGAAAACACCAAAATGTCCGATATCGCTCACCATTTCAAAACTTGGAACAACAATTTCCGGGCGCTGAATCTTTAGATTATCATAGTAATCCTGCAAGCTTTCACTCTTATTCACTACGTACAGGTCTTGATTTTTCAGCAACATAACATCGATATTTAAGTAAATTTAAGGTTTGATCTGCGTACCTGCACGCAATTCTTCAGATGGACTTGTAACAAGTTCATCACCAATCCTGAGCGCGCCAAAAATTTCAGCTTGATCATCCGTTTCTCTACCTTTTTTTACATTCACTTTTTCCGCCTTATGATCTACGACCTTCCATACATAAATGCCTTCGGCAGTTTCTATGATTGCCTTTTTAGGAACTACAAAAGTACTCGCATTGGCTGGAAGTGGAATATAAACTTCTGCGATCATTCCTGGTAAAAGTTGTTTATTGACGTTTGGAACATCCATTTCCACTTTTTCTGAACGCAAACGTAAGTCTAAAGCCCCGGATAAACGCTTCACTTTAGCTTTAAATACTTGTTCCGGAACAGACCTCAGCGTAAAACTCACTTCATCCCCTGCTTTTAAATAACCTGTATATACTTCAGGAATCGCAACGGCCAGACGCAGGTGTTTTTGCTCTTGCAAAGTAAACAATGGAAGCTCAGATCCTTTTCCGGAAGGACCTACGTAAGCCCCCAAATTCACATTCCTGGCCGTAATGATCCCATTAAAAGGTGCACGAATTTCCAGGTAATCCCGTAAAGAACCGACCTCCTGATAAGCAGCTTTAGCCGCATCCAACTGTGCCAGATCAGAATTCCTGCGGGCAATCGCCTGATCCAGGTCATTCTTTGAAATCGTACCAGGGGTTTTACTGGTTTCATACAGACGGTCGTAATGTGCTTTACTTGCCATGTAAAGCGCTTCCTGTGATTTCAACCTGCTTTTTGCAGCCGACAACTGGGAATTGGTTTCAGGTGCTTCTAAAGTCATCAAAAGCTGGCCCTTCTTCACCTCCGAACCTATATCTACGTTTAAAGTTTTCACAAAGCTGCTCACCTTGGCATAAAGGTCTACCTGCTGAAAGGCACTTAGCTCGCCAGGAAGCTGTAAAGCCGTCGACAATTTCTCCTTTTGAAGTTTAAAAGTCGGTATTGCTGCCGGTTTCTCAGTACTCAGTTCTTCTTTTTTTGCATTGGCTGTACAACCATTTAACAAGGTCGGCAATGCCATTCCCCCAGTAAGGTAAATGAGGTATGGAAATATATATTTTTTCATTTGTGCGCTATTTTATATCTTAATAATGATGAGTACCTACCGTTTTATTCAGACAATCCCTGAATGTAATGTTTACTGTCTTTATCTTCCGGATCAAGAGAAATTGACTCCGTTGAAACTTTTCCCTGCACCCAGGCGAACACGAGTGGTAAAATCACCAGCACTGCAAAAGTAGAAGCAATTAACCCGCCAATTACCGCTCTTCCCAATGGGGAAACCTGATCACCACCTTCGCCATGTCCAATCGCCATTGGTAACATCCCTGCAATCATAGCCACTGTGGTCATGATGATGGGACGAATCCTTAAAGCCGCGGCCTCTCTTGCCGATTCCAACGCATTTCCATTGTGTTTTCGCAAGTGTTCCGCATTGGTAATTAGAAGTACAGCATTGGCTATGGATACGCCCACCGACATGATAATTCCCATATAGGACTGCAGGTTCAAAGTAGAGCCTGTGAGCATCAACAGTAACAATGCACCTAAGATCACCGCTGGTACCGTTGCTAAAATTACTAAAGGAACTTTAAAAGATTGAAAATTAGCGGATAACATTAGAAAAATCACCACAATAGCGACCAACAATCCGGACTGCAAACTACTCAGGGTATCGTCCAGCACTTTAATCATTCCTACTGGCTGTACAATTAATCCTCTTGGTAGTGTTCCCAACGACTGAATAGCCTCATTCACATCTTTTGAAGCAGTCCCCAGATCTTTTTTGTTCAAATTCGCCGTAACCGATAAATAAGGAGTAGCGCCCACATTGTCATTTTCACCATAGGTCGTATCAGTGGTAATGCTGGCTACATCGCTCAAAACCGGACGACTGGAGTTTTTCAAGAGCGGAATTTCTCCCAGGTTTTCTTTACTATCCATTTTATTGAAAGGCACCTGTACCTGTACGCCGTAGGCCAGGCCAATCCTTTCGTCAACCCAGACGTTTTTATCCGTGTATCGGGAGGATGAGGTAGAAGCGACCAAAGATCTCGACACATCATTTAAATCCAGGCCTACCTGAGCTGCTTTAATCCGGTCGATGTTGATATTCAATGAAGGATATTTGATCGGTTGCGCAATCTGCACATCTCTCAAATAAGAAATTTTAGAAAGTTCCTTCTTAATTTTATTCGCATATTCTTCGTTTTCTTTTTTGTTCTTTCCGGCAATACGTACCTCTACCGGAGTAGAAGAACCCTGGCTCAGCACTTTGTCTGTCAGCTCAATCGGTTCAAATGAAAGTTTAACATCTGGTTCCAGTTCTTTCACACGAGCCCTTAACCGGTCTTTGAACTCCTCCATATCCACATGATAATCTTTCAGGCCCACCTGGAAAACAGCTTCATGAGGCCCAGCCATAAACAGGTAAATCGGGTTTACAGAAAACAAAGCGGGATGCTGGCCTACATAAACAGAAGTAATTGCCAGGTGTTCCGGCCCCACCATTTTCTTTAACTCTGCCAAAATCGACTGTACCTTTTCTTCAGTGCGTTCCAGACGGGTGCCATCAGGGGCTCTCATTCTCATTTGAAACTGACTGGAATTCACTTTAGGTAAAACATCTCTACCAATATTGGCCAGTAAAAGGCTTGCTATGGAAATGATCAGCACCAGATATCCCAGCACTACCGGCTTCCGATAAGGCATCATCCGATCCAGGAAACGCATGAAACGGTTCCTGAATCGCTCAAAAAGACTGATTTTTCCATCCTTGTTAAAATCTGAACTTTCTACTAGAACCTTCTTCTGATTCAGGGTATCTTTTTCTGATTCCAGACTTAATCCCGTTTCCAGAAAAACAGCTTCATCCTCTGTAATCTTATCCGAATGGGCTTTTGCCTTTTTTGGATGCGCAATCATCAGCCAGTTGGCCATAATCGGCACAAAGGTCTGAGATAAAATGAAGGAGACTATCATGGAAAAACCAATCGCCAATGCCAGTGGCAGGAATAAAGCACCAGGAATCCCGGTCATGGTAAAAGCAGGTGCAAATACAGCGAGGATACAGAATAAAATCAGCAATTTTGGAAAGGCAATTTCCTTACAGGCATCCCAAATGGCTAAAGCCTTTGGTTTCCCCATGTCAAAATGCTGGTGTATATTTTCAATGGTTACTGTCGATTCATCTACCAGAATCCCAATAGCCAGCGCCAATCCACTCAAGGACATGATGTTGATCGTTTGTCCGAAAAGTTTCAAAAACAAGACCCCGGCAATGATAGAAGTAGGAATCGTCAGGATCACAATCAATGCGGCGCGCTTATCTCCAAGGAATAATAAAACCATCAATCCCGTTAGCAAAGCACCAATTACGCCTTCACTGATCAGACTTTTCACCGCATTGATCACATAGACCGATTGATCAAACTCGTAGGAAAGTTTCACATCTTCCGGCAATGTATTCTGAATCATCGGTAAGTTCTCTTTTAATTTACTCACCACATCCCAGGTAGAAGCATCTCCAGACTTCGCAATACTTAAATACACCGAGCGTTTACCATTAATCAGGGCATAACCCGCCGTAGCATCTGCCCCATCCCTCACTACCGCAACATCACGAAGGTAAAGGTTTTGTACTCCCCCTTTAAACAAAGGAATGTTCTCAAATTCTTTTACTTTTTTGATCGTATAATTGGTTGGAGTCAGGTAATTCTTATCCCCCATACGGACATTTCCTGAAGGTGCAGTCTGGTTGTTCACTTTAATCGCTTCAACAACCTGATCCACCGTCAGCTGATGGGCACGTAACAATTCCGGATCTACATTGATTTCAATTGTACGTACACTTCCACCGAAAGGTGCAGGAGATAGTAATCCTGGAATCGCAGTAAATGAAGCCCTTACATAAGTATTCGCAAAATCCTGCAATTCATTGTTACTCCGGATCGGACTACTCAACACCAGCTGCCCGACGGGCAGGGATGAAGCATCAAAACGAATGATGAATGGCGGCTGTGAACCCGGAGGGAAAATTGCCTGGGCTCTATTAGACAGCGCACTGAGTTCGGCAGCAGCCTGAGCCATATTCGTTCCTTCATAATAGGTGAGTTTCATCAACATCAAACCTTGCACATTCTTCGTTTCTATGGCCTTAATTCCATTGGCGAAAAGCAGGATATTGATGTATTGTTTTCCAAAATAAGCCTCCATCTGGGAAGGCGTGTATCCCCCATAAGGGTGTGCAATATAAATGACCGGAAGGTTCATTTTTGGTAGAATATCTACCTTGATGTCTTTGATGGCACCTATTCCAAAGAAAAATAAACCGGCAACCAGCACCAGGATGGAGATGGGTTTACGTAGGGCAAAGCGTATTAAATTCATGGACGTAGCTAATTAAAATTCGTTGATAAACAGGTCAAAATCCCCAAGGGCCGCTGATTTGAGTAAGAGTGCCTGCCATACATTGTTATAGGCAATGTCGCGGTCAGTTTCTGCCCGGTTCAGGACATACAGGGCCTGAGTAAGGTCCACGATCGTGCTGAGTCCATTTTTATATAAAGTGCTCTTTTGCAGGTAAGCATCCGAAGCTGCTTTCACCTGAATCGGTGCTTCTTTATAATTGTCGATTGCGTTTTTCAATTTGGTATCTGCAATGGCCAGCTGTGCCTGCAACTGTTGCGCTACAAGGTCGTACTCCTCCTGCAGTCCTTTCGAAAGAAATTCCTGTGCCTTTACCTGCGGATGTGTCCGCAGGATGCTGGTCAGATTCCAGACCATTCCTACACCAAAAAGATAATTTCCACGAACCGGATTGATGCCATCCGCATAATTCCGCGTAAAAGCAGTCTGATTTTGTGCATAGGCAGAACTGAACCCGGATCCCCTGCCTTGCATTACACCAAACATAGAGAAAGTAGGATAATAGGATTTGCGAAACAACTGAGTCTGCTGATCACTGACTGCCAGCCTACTGCGGTAGAACTGTAGCAAAGGATGTGATTTTTCCTGCAGGGTACTATCTGGATACAATTGCGAGGGAATTCTGGTAATGGAGGCAGTATCCAGTACCAGACTGGTCACCGTTTGTCCCATCAATAAACCCAGCCGGTTGGCCTGCTCCTGCTCCAGGTCTTTTGCTTTTGTTAAAGCAATCTTTGCGCTGGAGACCTCCGCTTTGGCCAGAGAGGAGTCGACACCGGCAATCAGGCCGTTACTCGCCCGGATCACTGCGGTATTTTTAAAAGTGACCGCTCTTTGCAGGTTGTTTTCCTGAGACCTTCTGAGGCGCTGTGCGGCCAGTAAATTAAGGTAAGCGGCAGAGACCTTGATTTCCTGCTGGAACTGTTCCTGTGCCAGATCCTGCTGGTCTCTTTTCAGAATTCCGGCAGATACCTTTACCCGCTCTTTAATCTTCCCGAAACTAAAAAACTCCCAGTTCACATTGGCCAGATACAAAGCTCCAAAAGCTGCATTCCAGTTTTGCTGATCAAAGGCTGGTCCGCTGGAAGCAATACCAAGGCCACCCAAACCATAGGAAGGCCCGTTCTGTCCGTTAATGGTTCCGTAATCCTGCTGGGCAGATAAACTGAGGTTTGGTAAATAATCTTTTCTGGCTTGCTGAAGAGCCGCCTCTGAGGCATTTACATAATTCTTTTTAGCCTTAATGCTGCCATAATTTTCCAGAGCGGTATGGATCGCATCTTTTAAATAGAGCGTTTGTGCATAGCTGCCGGAGCTGTTCAAGATTAAAAAACCAGACAGTACGGCCATAAATAATAAAGGTTTAGGCATGGTGTATGTATTACACCACAAATTTATCCCCTGAGGGTAAAATCAAAGTATTCCGTTCAAACCAATAATTATGAAAATCAAATAATTTTCTCAATTATTTCTTAATGACATTCCTTTTACAAAAAGTTCCAATCCTTCACATGGGAGTCCTGATGCTCTTTTTTCGCGATGTCCTTAAATTTTGCTACCAATTCCGGCTGACTAGCAGCCAGGTCTTTAGTTTCATTTCTATCAGTTTTCAAATGATAAACCTGCCATGGGCTATTCGGATCCTTCCTTACATTGGTACGAACCCCTTTCCAGTCGCCCATTCTGATGGCCAGCTGTCCTCCTTTTTCAGGAAATTCGAAATACAAATATGCGTGCTTTTGCTGCTGCCTGGGTTTTCCGGTTAAAGTGGGAAGAAAGGACAATCCATCTGTATTTTCTACTTTCTGCCCGCTTAGTTCTCCAAGCGTAGCTAAAAGGTCGTACTGCGCAGAAATCAGCTTAGACCTAGATCCGGCTTTAATTTTCCCTGGCCATCTGGCGATAAAAGGTTCCCGGATCCCTCCTTCATAGACATCGGTTTTCAAACCCCTTAAACCAGCAACACTATTGAAATATCTCGCATCCACCCCTCCGTTAAAAGTTGTTCCATTGTCACTTGAAAACATAATAATCGTATCCTCATCTAAGCCCAGATCTTTTATTTTTTGGAGAATGATCCCTACCTGTGCATCCAAAAATGTGATCATTGCAGCATATGTGGAAAAAGGATACTGATTGGGCGCATAACCTTGTTGTCCATAATAAGGCTGTTCTTCAAACTTACCCAGATAAGGTTTCAGGTAAGCATCCGGCACTTGCAGTGAAACATGTGGCAATGGATATGGGAGGTATAGGAAAAAAGGCTTTTCTTTATGCTGATCGATAAAAGATAAGGCCTTCTCCGTCATTTTTTCGGGAGCATAAACCTTTCCTTTAAAACGGTCAAAATCTTCCTTCTTCGCTTTTTTAGGATCCAGTGGCTGATGTACATAAACATAAGGATTATCCAGTGAATCCAGCTGGTCATTTTCCCATAAGTGGGTCGGGTAAAAATTATGTGCTTGCTTTTGATCCAATAATCCGTAATAATAATCAAAACCTTGTTTCAGAGGAGAACCGGAGGTACCATTCATCCCCAATCCCCATTTACCTACCAAGGCGGTTTTATAACCGGCTTGCTGCATCAAATGGCCTACCGTGAAGGTCCCTTCTTTTAAAGGCATCTGTCCGCGTTCTTCACTATCCGCAAAACCACCAAGCTCAAAATTGCCACGGATATAGGCATGACCACCATGTTTACCCGTCATCAGCATGGCCCTTGCAGGTGCACAAACAGGGGTACCGGTATAATGCTCTGTAAAAGTCATGCCCTCTTTTGCAAGCTGATCCAGGTGAGGAGTTTTAATTTTCTGCTGCCCATAAGCACCAATTTCAGCATAGCCAAGGTCATCGGCATATATGTAAATGACATTCGGCTTTCTTTGGGCAAAACAATTATTAACTAATCCCCATCCAAAAACAAATTGAACGAGAATTCCTGCAAATAAAACGAGTTTTTTCATTGTTGCCTAAGATATAAAAAGATCAGCCAAATATTCTCGTCTGCTTTTCGTAATTTTGCGCTCCTTATTCGGAATAGCGTTTCATGCTGCCATGCAAACGTTTGATTTACCTCATTTTTAATACCTCCACATGATGAAAAAAAACAGCCTGCTTCTTATTCCACCTTTACCCGCAGTGTTATTGGCCATCATCAGTGTGCAGGCGGGTGCAGCGATTGCCAAAGGTCTTTTTCCAGCTATTGGCCCTACAGCTACAGCTTCACTCAGAATTGGACTTTCAGCGATTATCCTTTTGATTGCTAACCGTCCAAAGGTATCTAAACTCACAAAAGCACAATGGAAAGCAGTCATTCCCTATGGATTGGCGCTAGGCGCGATGAATGTGATTTTTTACATGGCGATTAAACGTATCCCTCTGGGATTGGGAGTAACCCTGGAGTTTATCGGCCCTTTACTACTGGCAGTATTTAACTCCAAACGCGGACTGGATTACCTATGGGTATTGCTGGCTGCTGTTGGTATTGCCTTGATTGCACCCTGGTCCAATCAGGGATTAGACCTTATCGGAGTACTATTGGCCTTATTGGCCGGAGGATTCTGGGCTACCTACATTGTACTGGGCAGCCGGATTTCCAAGATCATGAAAGGTGGAGATGCCGTTTCCGTAGGTATGGTATTTGCCACACTACTTGTAGTTCCTTTCGGTTTTTTCGGCGGTGGATTTCATGAATTAACACCAACCTTGTTATTAATGGGTGGAGCATTGGCCCTTTTATCAAGTGCCATCCCATTCACTTTAGAAATGAGCGCCCTCGGACAAATGCCAGCCCGTACTTTCAGTATCCTGATGAGCATGGAACCAGCAGTCGCTTCTCTCTGCGGATTGATATTCCTACATGAACATCTTTCTCTTTTTGAATACCTTGCCGTTGCTTTGGTGGTTATTGCCAGCGCAGGTGCAACATTAACTTCTAAAAAAGAAGTTTTATAGCTTCTTTCCAATAGCACTTTCCCGGAAAATGTTACTGATCAGCATTTCCGGAAAAGTATCTATCAATCGACGCTTAGGCAAGGCTCAGAAAACTCAGCAATTCCTGTTTTTCTTCTGCTTCCAATTCTACAATTCCTTCTATAATATAAAACAATTGTGCTCTTTCATTGGAGTTCAGCAAGACATGAGTAAGTCTCACAAAAGCTTTCTTTTGATCAATACTTAAGCCGCTAAACAGTTTAGGCTGGAGCTCATACATGAGTTTTAAAGTTTCTACCAACTCCCTTCTCTGGGCAGCTTCTGCTTCCTGAAAAACAGGCAACACCCCCTCCGATTCATACTTTTCTATCAGTTTATTTGAGAATTCTTTCAGGAAAGGCTTCCTTTTATTCCTTAATAACTCGTTGACCTTTTTAATCAGGAACTTATACTCCGGTGCTGATTTTGTACGGGCATATAGTTTTACCTGAGCCTCATGATCTTTACTGCTAAAATCAAAATCGTCAAAAAATTCGCTCTCAATGAAAACACTGTGATAATATTCATCGGCTTTCTTATTCAATGTGGTATAATCCTTATAGACTTCCTCGCCTTTATGATTGATAAAATAGTTTTTCGACAGTTCCTTATGCAAGGATTCTTTCCATTGTATAAATTTAACGGTAAACACGGTATTAGTTTCCGGATATCTAAACACAAGCTGATCTTCCAGATCAACAATATTTTCCTGATAAGTCAGGGCTTCTCCATTGATAATAATAGAAAAACCTCTTTTTCGATGTAATTCCAAAAACCAGCAAAATTCAGCCTGTAAATAAGGAATAATACTTTGCTCCATGGCTTCTTTTGAAAACAATACATGAGCAAATGAAACTGTAGTCCCAGTAGCTTTGCCCTTTACATCCTCATCTAGCATCCTGGCTTCATAATGATTCAATCCACCCGCAGCAACCTGAATACTGGCATTTTTGAACTGGCCGTTTTCTTCATAAATGGTATTCCATTCTGCCGCATGTGCGAAAGTAAAAAAGGTAAGCCTCCCTACCCCATTTTTTCCATGCATGGTTGATTTATGCAAATGAATCCTTTGTTCCATGGCTTTTTCAGATTCATAAAATGGATTGAACTTATCTTTCAATAGAGAAAAATTGATCCCATACCCGTTATCCGAAATCTTCAGACTTTCTATACTTCCTAAGGCGTTATAGGTGTAATCAATCAAAATCGTATCTGCTTTCGCATCAAAACCATTCCATATGTATTCTGCAAGCGCTTGTTTTTCATTGTAGGGCTGCAGCACTTTTTTTATCCCTTTGGAAGTGATGTTTACATTATTGTTGGCCATAACGAGCTAATTAGGTTGAAAATACTTGAAATTCAAATTTAGCAAAAGGATCGTCATCTTCCATGGAAAAAGCTTCAACACAGTACTACAGCAATCCTGATAGAATGAACCAGCTACTCATCGGTTCCAAACAACATGACGAAAGCCTGAAAATCATCGACGAAAATATTTTCATCGATTGGTCGAGAAGTTAAAAGGGTTGGTCGACTGTTCTTTTAAACTGGTCTAAAGCGGCAAAAACCGCCGTAACCTTTCTCATTTGAACTGGTCTTAACTACAAAAAACCTTAAAAAACTTAAAAACAAAAGACATGAAAACTTCCATCAAAACCTTATTCGCTTCAGCTTTAACAGCCATCGTTTTAACCTCTTCAGCTTTTACTACAATAGCTAAAGAAAAATCACCAGCAAGCATTAACGCCACAGTAAAATTCAACAAAGTAGTCGTAACCGGAAATGCCAATGTAATTTTGGTTCAGGGAAATACTGAAGGAATCAATAGTTACAATGAAGTTCAAAACGGAAACACCAGCGTTAAACAAATGGGCTATACCTTGTACATCAACTCTACGGATAAAAGCACAATTTATGTTCATGTGAAAGACTTACAAAGAATCGATGCCGCAGAAACTGCAACCGTAAAAACCCGTGGTAATTTTAACTTAGCCGTACTTCAGATCTTCCTTAAAGACAATGCTAAAGCAAAAGTAACTGCAAATGTGGGTAGCCTTTACACAGAAATAAGCGGACAATCAGACTTAAAATTAAGCGGATCATCCACTGAACACCACCTGGTTAAAAATGATGTATCTAAATTAAACCAAACAGATTTTGTGATCGCAAAACTCTAGAATAAAAGCAATTGAAGCATCCGGAAAATGCCGGATCCAGTAACACAGGGATCATTCGACCAGCCCATAAAACGAAAAACCGTTCTGGAGAAGAGCGGTTTTTTTTATTAAAAAAGAGCTGCAGCAGACCTGCAAAGCAGTCAAAAAAACTAAACATGTGGTGACCTTACTACAATAAATCATTAGCCAAATTAGCCAGTTCACTACGTTCTCCTTTATCCAGGGTGATGTGCGCATATAGCGGATGATTTTTTGCACTTTCAATCAGGTAAGATAATCCATTGCTTTCCGCATCCAGATAGGGTGTGTCAATCTGATAAATATCACCTGTAAATACTATTTTGGTTTCTTCTCCCGCACGTGAAATAATTGTCTTGATTTCATGTGGAGTCAGGTTTTGCGCTTCATCAACAATGAAAAAAATCCGGGTCAGCGTTCTTCCCCTGATGTAAGCCAGGGGCGCAATCAAAATCTTTTCATTATTTACAAATTCGTCTATCCTCGCCTGAGTTTTAGGATCATGATGATACTGTTCCTTAATAAATCGCAGGTTATCCCAAATGGGTGCCATATAGGGATCAATCTTCGATTTTGCATCACCTGGCAAAAATCCGATATCCTTATTGCTTAAAGCTACAATTGGCCGCGTAACATAGATCTGCCGATAATCCTTACGCATTTCCAATGCCGAGGCAATCGCCAGCAAAGTCTTTCCTGTCCCTGCTTTTCCCTGGATGGTCAGCAATTTAACTGCAGGATTCATTAAAGCGTTTATAGCCATGCTCTGTTCTTCATTTCTGGGAGAAATATTGAACACTTTTTGAGGTTTTACTTTAATGAGCTGATCACTTTGAACGTCATGGTAAGCCGCCTGGGTTTTTCTTTTACTTTTCAGCATATAGAAATGATTCCCGGCATCAGCGCTTAAACCAAAGGCTGCTGCCGGAACACTTCCCTCATTTTTCAAAGTATCAAAAAGCTGGGCATCTACATTTGAAAGCGTCGTTTTCCCGGTATATAAAGCTTCTACATTTTTGACCTTACCAGTTTCATAATCTTCAGCATGAAGATCCAGTGATTTCGCTTTTAAGCGCAAACAGATATCCTTAGACACCAACACCACCTTCTTTTCCGGAAATTCTTCCTGTAAACTCAATGCAGCATTCAAAATCCGATGGTCAAATTTACCAGCACCAAAAACAGCCTCAGCATCCTGGCTCGAAGGTTTATGATCCAATACCACTTTAAAATGTCCTTGTTTTATTCCTTTTAATGGAATCCAATGGTTCATGATTTTGTCGCCGGAAGCCTGATCCATCAAGCGGATAAAACTTCTGGCTTCTGCATTTCTGGTTTCATTCCCATTTTTCATATTGTCCAACTCTTCCAATACCTGTATGGGAATCGCTACATCATGCTCCTGAAAGTTATTGAAAGCATTATGATCATACAATATGACCGAAGTATCTAATACAAAGATCTTTTTTTTCGCGGAATTACGTTTTGGGGAAGCTTTAGTCATGATATATAAATTTACCGATTTTTAAAATATCTTCCACAGCTTTCCATTTAAAAAAAACGCCCCAAAAAAGCATTTCACTTTTTGGGGCGTTGCAGTTAAGCTCCTGTTGCTGAGTTTTCCTGGATTATTTTTTAACGTTTATTTTTTTAGCTTTCAGGTCCATTGCTTTGAGGATTTTATGGAACAGCTCATGATTTTGGTAAGTCCCCATAAATGCCCCTGATCCCGGACCATAGGCAAATACCGGCACCATAATATTCGTATGGTCATTGGTACTAAATGATCCTGTAATCATTCCCTTTTCTGAGGAAGCATCCAATAAAGTTAAGCCTCCAGTTTCATGATCAGCGGTTATGATTACCAATGTTTCTTTATTCTCATCAGCAAACTGTAATGCTGCAGCCACCGCTTTATCAAAGTCATGCAGTTCGGTAACCACATAAGGCAAATCATTTACATGACCCCCATAATCTATTTGTGCACCCTCCGCCATGATGAAAAAACCCGGTTTATTTGCCGATAAAATTGTCAGGGTATGCTGTAAGCTGCTCTTGAGTAAGTCACCACGCCCATCCTTTACAGGTCTGGTTGCACTATCCGGTAATAAAACCAATTGTCTGCCTTGTGTTGCTTTAAAGAAATCCCCAACCTGAGTACTCAATTGAAAACCCTGAGCTTTCAATTTGTCCATCAGCTGAGTATCCTGATTTTTCAGAAAACTCTTTTGATTAGAGCCCAATAGAATCTCCGCTTTACTTTGTAATAAATCCGCAGCAATCTCCCCAGACATTGACCGATCCGGCTGATGCGCATAAAAAGCAGCCGGCGTGGCATCCGTTAAATCTCCAACACTGAGAATTCCGCTTTTTATTCCATAACCAGCTAGTGTATCCACCAGATTGGTCAACTTCCTGCCATCAGCTGCAACACCGATATAACGGTTATTCGTTTTCTCTCCAATAGCCATTGCGGAAGCACCAGCTGCAGAATCTGTATTCCCAGCATCCGCGGCAGCAGTTTGTGAAAAACCAATATGAGGAATATTGCTCATGTTTAGCTGTCCGTGGTTGGCAATGTAGCCCGCATGAATCTGCGCCAGCCCCATCCCATCACCAATCAACAGGATCACGTTTTTCACTGGTTTTTGTAAGCCGTCCACTTTATATTCCGGGCTATACACCGGATAAGCCTTAGGATTGGTATAAGTCAGTTTATCTTTATGAAGGTAAAAATCCTTTAATTTCCCCGGCTGATCGGTGTTGATCCAGTCTGCTCCAAGTCTTTCCAACACAATCCAGGTATTTGGACTGTCCTGCGTGCCCCAAAAACGGAAAGGTTTACCCTGAGCATGTGCAGCGTCAATCAGTTTTTTTAAGGTGGAAAGGTCCCCGGGACTGGGGTTTCCTTTTCCATTCCATGGGGTATAGTGCTTCAAATCATCACTGATCATGGCAATTCTTTTCAATTGATCAGGAGCGTAATTCACATTCGGCCTGCCGTCAAATGAAAAGTAAGCTGGATAATTGCCGAAATCCTGGGCTTGAGGCATATCCCCGCTAATGACCAAACGAATGGCATTGGAACTTAAGCTGGCATTGAACACTTCCGGATAGGCAGCAAGGTCTTTGATCAGCTGTGTCAGCACCGCCGGATGGTTTTCTTTGATATCCACCACCAATTGCAATTTCATTTTCGCATCAGCATAAGGCTTGTTGCCATTCTGTCGATAAAATTTAGCCAAAGGTTCCAGATAAAGTGCTTTTAATGTCGCTCCTTCTTTAATTTCTGAAGGATCATGCGCGACATACAACACTCCATTTTTCAGAAATACGTCTGCTTCAATAGCCCCCATGCCCGCGTAGTACGCGGTTAACAAGGGGATATTCTGATGATAATCATTATGACTATGACCAGCGTTATAATTTAAACTGTGTTGCTGGGCCTTTGCATCCATCGCAAATAAAGCTGCTGCAAAGGCCGCTGAACGAATGATATTTTTGATATACATTACCAACCTGGATTTTGAGTAATTACGCCTGCACTATTGTCAATTTCCCTTTGTGGAACCGCCCATACATCATGAACCTCCGGGTTAAATGCTCTGGATGGCCAGATCACATTGCCTTGAGAATCATGTAAAGGCAAGGCATAAATAGCCTGTGCATCACCCCAACGTACTAAATCCCTGTGGCGATCGGCCCATTCACCAGCAAGTTCACTGCGACGTTCTCTTTTCAGATCGGCCAGGTTCATCCCTGATTTCGCCAATAATCCGGCACGAAGCCTGATCTTGTTGAGTTCCGTATCCCCTGCTCCTGCACCTGAACTCATGATCGCAGCTTCCGCCTTGATCAGCAATACTTCTGCATACCGCATTAAAGGAACGTTCAGATCGGTAGTTCCATTGTCACCGTTCGGATTCACATGTGTTGGAATTGGGTTTTCATAAGAGAAAGGCTCCATGTATTTTTTAAATTGATAATCAGAAGTTGCACCACCATCTTTAGTAAAGCTACGCTCTTGACCAAAGTAGAAAAATTTATCTCCGGTTTTTAAAATGGTGGCTTCCCTACGCTGGTCGTTGGCCTCAAACGAATCATACAATTCCTTAGTAGGCAGATAATAACCCCAACCATTGTAAATCCCCCAGCCTTTATTTGTTAACATCACACCAGGCAACTTGCTGCCCCAACCTGTACCACCTCCGTTAGGCGTACATACCACAGACCATATGTATTCTTTGGACCAGTTATTTGCTGCTTTGAAAACATCTGAAAACTTTGTCGTCACCAATTCATGCTGACCAGAATTGATCACCATATCCGCATATTTTACTGCATTCGGATAGTCTTTTTTATACAAATAGACTTTAGACAAGTAAGCCCAGGCAGCAGTTTTATGTGCTTTTCCATAATCTGTAGCTTTCATATCCTTAAAATACGGCAGTTGATCTGCTGCTTTCAAAAATAATTGAATAATGTAATCGTAGTTTTCATTTACATTTTTTGCTCTTGGAATGGCTTTAGATGCATCTGTTTCCAGATCTACGATCGGCACACCTGCTTTTTCATTTCCATAATTTGCAGCCAGTTGAAAATATACCAATGCGGCATTAAAATAAGCATCGCCAATCACTTGTTTCTTCAGATTTTCATCCATCTGAATCGCAGGAACATTCTTAATGATGTCATTGGCACGTTTAATGACTGCATAACGCATAGACCATTGTGTTTCCGTGTATCCCCCGCCCACATAAGTTTTATTGAAGTTCTTAATGTTGTCTGCTTCAGGTTTATTTCTCCCGGTTACCATATCATCACTCGCATTGATGAACCAGAACATTCCCCTACCATAAAAGTTCTCATCATTATACTTCTCATACAAACCATTTTCTGCTTTTATCGCATCTTCAGGTGTCTTCCAGAAATTCTGCGCAGAAGGTGCGCCTTCCGGAACAATGTCCAGTTGTTGTTTACAGGAGCTTAAAACGGCCAGTGCTGCAATGGCCAGATATTTTATATTTTGTTTCATTTTTCTTGCTTTTAAAAATTACAAATTCACACTAAGACCTAACAGGAAGCTTCTTGCCTGAGGGTACCGGCCTACATCCATACCATAGTTGTCCATTCCGATCTCCGGATCAAATCCTGAATAATTGGTGATGGTAAATAAGTTGTTTGCAGTACCATATACACGGATCGCACCTGTTTTTAATTTATTGGTCAACAGTTTTGGTAAGGTATAACCCAGAGTCACATTGCGAATACGCAGATAAGAACCATTTTCGATATAAAAATCAGAAGCATTAAAGTTTCCATTGTCGTCTGAAGTAGAAATGATGGGAACTTTTCCACCTGGATTTTCAGGCGACCAGGCATCCAGAATACCTGTTAGTTTATTGTAGGAAGGTCCGCTGGCGCTGTAAGTAGTTCTTTTCACTGCGTTGAACAATTTATTTCCTTGAACACCCTGAGCAAAAATGTTCAGGTCAAAGTTTTTATAGGCCGCATTAAAGCTGAAACCATAAGAAAAATCAGGATAAGCACTACCGGCAAAATAACGATCGCCTCCATCAATAGAACCACTCTGATCCAGGTCTGCAAATTTAAAATCTCCTGGTTTTGCTTTAGGCTGAATCTTCTCTCCCTTAGCATTGGTATAAGCATCTACCTCCGCCTGAGTCTGGAAAATACCCTGCGTTTTCAATACATAATAGCTGTATAATGGCTGACCTTCTTTAATAAACAGAGGCGCCAATTCATTCCTGAAGTTCTTATTCACCGGGAAACTTTCCGAACCTGGAGCCAGTTTAATCACTTTATTGTTCACTTTTGTTAAGGTTGCACCGATAGAATAAGTAAAGGCTTTTTGTGCATCGCTATTGTAATTGATGCCCAATTCAATCCCATTATCTCTGATTAAACCTGCATTGATCGTTTGTGTTTCTAAACCTGCAGTTCCTGGAAGTTGCTTGGTGAAGATCATTCTATCGGTATTTTTGATAAAGTAATCTGCTGTTAAGCTAAATCTGTTCTTCATCAGACCCAGATCCAGACCAATATTGGTTTGCTTTGATTGTGCCCAGGTCAGGTCAGGATTTTCCAAAACGGTGGATACATATCCATAACCACCTAGGGGTGTCTGGCCAAAATACGTAAGGGTACTGCTCAATAATGGGCTCACATCTGTTGGCGATAAACTACCCAGATTACCCAATACTCCATAACTACCCCTTAGTTTCAATTCGTTTAACCAGGTACTCTCTCTCAAGAAGTTTTCTTTTGTTAATACCCAACCTGCAGAAGCAGAGTAGTAGTTTGCATATTTATTCTCTGCTTTTGGCACCATAGATGTTCCATCACGACGACCGATCAAAGACAACAAGTACTTTTCCTGGTAATTGTAATTCGCTCTTAAGAATAAGGACGATAAGGCCATTCTTTGCATTCTGCTCACTGCTGGTTCAAATACCGTGGCGTTGACCAGGTATCTTTTAGAAGGTGCTTCATCATCAAAACCTTTTCCTACCACATAAAATTCATCATATCTGGTTTTCTGGAAAGAGAAACCACCGGTGAAATCTAAATGGTGACTGCCAAGAATCGTTTTATAGTTCAGAATCTGTTCTGCAAGCAAATCATTTTTCCTGCCTGATCCTTCTTCTAAAGAGTTAATAAGTACTGGTTTTCCAACTTCCGGACGTTTTGGTGTAAAGATTTTTCTATTGCTAAATTCCTTTGTTAAGCTAAAGTTAGATTTGAAAGTCAGCCCCTTTGCCAGGTCTAAAATCACATACGGATTGATCAAAAGCACATTTTCAGGTCTGTTCATATCGATGCGTTTCAATTCTGCCACAGGGTTCACAATGTCGCCGTAATCACCAGCAAATGCACCACCTGGTAAGCCTGCAAAACTGCCATCCGGATTGTATGGTGTACCGTTTGCCGGGTAATAGATGGCCGACAATAATGCGCCGGTATAATCACTGCTGGTATTTGCGCCACGTCCATTTGTACTGCTAAAGGACATGTTCTCACCGATTTTCAACCAGGAGTTTAGTTTATGGTCAGAATTGATTCTGAAATTGTAACGCTGTACTTCTGTATTCAATACAATCCCTTCCGCCTTGCGGTAATTGAAACTCAAATACATACTTGATTTTTCAGAACCTCCAGATAAGCCCAGGTTATAATCCTGTGTTTTTCCGGTTCTGAACACCTCATCCATCCAATTGGTACGGGTAATTCTTCCCTCCGGATATTTTGTCGCATCAAAAGCAGGAAGCAAAGCAGTTTTACCATTTTTTGCGGCAGTTTCTGCAACCATCGCTCTTTGCTCTGCGTTCAATGGGGTTAATTTTTTCCAGGCAGTTTGTACCCCTGCTTTCGCATCAAAATTAATCTCCATCTTACCGCTTTTTCCTTTTTTTGTAGTGATTAAAACTACTCCACCAGATGCTCTGGCACCGTAAATCGCTGCCGCACCATCTTTCAACACAGAAATCGACTCAATATCATTTGGATTCAATACCGGTGTTCCAGGAAAAATTGAACCATCCACTACATATAGTACGCTTTCACCATTGATCCCACCAGAACCGCGAATATTTACACGTGGACCGGAAGTTGGATCACCACCTTCATTGGTCACGATAACTCCAGGTGCTTTTCCTGCCAGTACTTCACCAATGCTGTTCACTGATCTTGAGGACACTTTATCTAAAGAAACCGTACTCACTGCACCTGAAAGCGTAGCTTTCTTTTGGGTACCATAACCCACTACAACCACCTCCGACAACAATGATTTATCTTCCATCATCACCACATGAAGCTCCTGATTCCCTTCCACCTTCAGGGTTTTCGTCTTATAGCCTACCATAGAAAAAGTCAGACTGGCATTTTCAGCAACCGAGATCGTAAACTTCCCATCAGCATCAGTAGTGGTTGCTCTTGGCATACCCAACACCTTTACAGATACACCCGGCATTGGCATACCAATGGAATCTGTAACCTTTCCGGAAACATTGCGATCTGGCCTCGCCGCCGGAACAGGAATCTTTCTCAGGATCACATGGCCGGATTTTTCCTGGAAATTAAAACCCATTAAATGGAGTAAGGAGGAAACAGGTTCATTTTTCAATGCCACACTTTCCTGAATTTGGTGTCGCTGAACTGCATCCGGATTGTAGACAAAATGAAGTCCGGTTCTCGCTTCAATTTCTTTAAGCATCGCAACAGTGCTGCGGTTTGGGCCGACATTAATTGTCACCCTGCTTTTCTCCAATACCTGCGCCATTGTAGGCGAAGCAAAGAGTGCAGCGCAAAAGCTACAGAGTATAGAAAAAGTTAACAATGAATATTTCATGACTTTTAAAAGGGCTGGTGACCTCTTTAATGAGGATTTTTTCATATTTTTAGTTGTTTTTTAACATTGATGTTGTTTTAAAATATTTCGGCTTTGTAATTGTCGTTAGGAAGCCGGTTTAACATTTACCGGTACTGATCTGATCAGTGCCGGTTTATTGATTTGCTTTTATTTCCTCATTTTCTATACACGTTAAAAGTTTTATGATTTTCAGATGCGCTGAATTTCAATTGATGGAGACTGCATATGACCTCCAGAATCTCTTCAGGACTTTGTTTGGTATTAAAGATTCCGGTGCACCTCAATTGCGCTAGTCCAGGACTAGCCAGCGAAATCTGGATATTGTAAGCATATTCCAGTTTATGGATCAGTTCCTCCAGTTCAATGCCATCAAATTTCAGGTCCAGCAGCAACTTAACCGGAGTCTCCTTAATCTTAGCAGATTGATTTACTTTATCGTATGAGATTTCCTGGCCTTTAACCAGTGTACCAAATACCTGATTCGTATTTCCGACAGCAACTTTACCTGTCGCTACCTGAATAGAAATATGGGGCTGTTTTCTATATGATTTTATCCTAAAGGAGGTGCCGAGTACTTTAGTGTACAAGTCATTACTGGTTTTCACCATAAATGGCCGCTTTTCATCATGAGCAATATCGAAGAAGGCTTCTCCTTCAATCAGTGAAATTGTCCTTTCGCGGGTTTTAAACTTTAAAGGATATACTAATTTTGAAAGGGGGGCCATGATGACTTTAGAGCCATCATTAAAAACCACAATCTTCTTTTCACTGGACCTGGTGTTTAGCGTAATTAGTTGTTCTTTAACCGGCTTTAGTTTCTGATAGGACCAATAGCCTGCTCCTATACCCATCAGTAACAATACCGCTGCCGCAACCCTACTCAGCGAAACCAGACCGCTGAACCGATAAATTTTAGGGCCCTTCGGCCGCTTCATTTCCTCCTGCAGATTCAGGAGAATGGCAGCTGCGATTTCAGATTTCCTTCCCTTTGCTAAAACTTCCCTGGCATCGTAAGTTTGATACCATTGTTCTACCTGTGCCGCTTCTTCCGGACTGGCTTCTCCATTTAAATATTTATTGAGCAGCAATTGCGCCTGTTCTTCCTTTGTCATCTACAGCTATGTCAAATGAAAAGAAAAAAGGTACTAACGAATGTTGTTAAGCTTAGGTTAAGTTTAGATGAACACCTATCAAAAGAACAAAAACACTACATAAGAGAGCTTTTTCTTCATGACTTTTAATGCAGAAGAGATTTGATTTTTTACGGTTTGGGCAGAAAGATCCAGTTCTTCAGCAATTTCCCGAATGGATTTTTCTTCTTTCCGGCTCATAGAGAAGATCACTCTCATTTTTTCAGGGAGCTCCCCGATCGCCTCATCCACTTCCTGATGTAATTCTTTAAGCATCATTCCCTGAGCTGCAGACTGTTCAATATCCCCGGAACTCAGCATCAGCAAATCTTCTTTATGTTTTTCTTTGATTTGGGAAGAACGAAAATAATTGATCACTCGGTATTTTACTGCACCCGCAAAATAAGCAGACAATGACCCTTTCAATTGAATTCGTTCGCGGTTTTCCCATAAAGAGATGAAAATCTCCTGGCAGATGTCCTGGGCAATTTCTTCATCACGCAGACGTTTGTATGCGGTATCCAAAACCTCTTCCCAATAGCGCAGGTAAATATCCTCCATTGCTTTATGGTCTCCACACTGTAACAGCGAAAGCAATTCAGTTTCTGATGTCATTTATTGATCCCCCCGGTAATTTCTCCAAATCTACCGCGGTCATATTCCCTTAATGTTAAGGAATCTTTTAGTTAATATTAATGTTGCTAAAAGGTATTATTAGAATCAATAGGAGCTTATTTGCCTGAGAAATAATTCAGACACTGCTTATGATTGAACTGATATCTGCAGTATTTCGGTAAGTAATCCCTAACGAACTAAAAAATCCGCGCAAAAAGAAAACGGAGTCCCTCTTCTAGCGATTTGGTTCTCCGTTTTCACCTTTCTTTTGCCGTAGCATTGGAAAAGCATCAAAATTTCTGTCATTCTAACCTCCTTTGGCGCTCTTAGTATATTTCAACTTTGATTCCTCTGAATATTTACTTTCCTCATCCTTCCGTAGAACAATGAAATAGTTTAATGTTTGTCCCGAATTCAGTGAATATACCTAAACTTAACAGCTTAGGCATTTTAAGCATCATTTTCTCTGTTTCCTTTGAATCTGATCTTTTACTAATCCCTTGAAAGCTTCAGAATCTTTTGCCCTGCGGCACATATTCTTTTTGAAGTCATTCTTTCAAACGGCTAAAGAACTTCCCTTTTGATAGATCTAATTTACATATTATAAATAACTCTTGCAAAGATATTTACATAAAAATGTCAACAGCTTGTCAACAGTTTATTAACAGGTTTTGCACATGTTTATCCACAGTAATTAAGCAGATAAAACTAGGTATTGATTTTCCAGTCTGCCTCCAGCGCTGCAATCTTCTCCAGACGCCTTACATGACGTTCCTCCCCCGAAAACGTAGCTTTTAAAAAGGTAAAGACTATGTCCTTTGCCAACTCCAGGCCAATCACGCGCGCGCCAAGGCACAAGATATTAACATCATCATGCTCCACAGACTGGTGCGCAGAATAGGTATCATGACAGACCCCGGCTCTGATTCCTTTAAATTTATTTGCCGCAATACTCACGCCTACTGCACTTCCGCAAATCAAAATCCCCCGCTCTCCTTCCTGATTTTGGATGGCCTCGGCTACCACAGCTGCATGATCAGGATAATCACTGGGACTAACCGTATGCGTCCCCAGGTCAAGCACCTCATAACCTGCCTCTTCCAATGTGGCTACTAATATCGTTTTGTACGGGAACCCTGCATGGTCCGAACCTAAAATAACTCTCATACCGATGGCACACAAATTTCATTCCCAATTCTAATTTTTCAATTCCCCTTAAATGTTGTAGCGTTTATGCAAAACGGCTCGTTTAAGCTGTCAACAATCAAAACTTGTTTTTATATGAATCTTTCTACAAAAAAATTTACCGGGAGCTTGAATCAGCTGATGACCGGCGCTTTACTCAGCATGAGTACCTTATTTCTAACCGCTTGTTCCACTAAAGAAGCACCAGTTCCGGAATCAGCCTCGATAATGTTAGTCAACACTTCAGCTACTCCAGCAACCTATAACATCTATGTAAACAACGGACTGGCGAATCAGGCGGCACTCCCATTTGGCGGTGCTTTACCTTATTTAAGGCTCAATACCGGTGAGCAGTCCATCAAATTTACCACGGCAAGCAGTTCAGAAAGCCTGATCACTAAAAAAGTTACCCTGGAAAACAATAAGTTATATTCTCTTTTTTTAATTGGAAAGAGCAGCAACCTGGATTATCTGGTGATCAATGATGAAATCAGCAAAAGACCAGCTGATAAAGCGATGATTCGTTTCATTAACCTTTCAGAAGATGCAGCAGCATTAGATCTGAGTGTTAAAGAGGGTGCAGTTCTCGTAGGCGATAAAGCCTACAAAGCAAGCAGCAGCTTTGTGGAAGTGGAAGCCAAAAAGTACATTCTGCAAATCAAGGATAAAGCAAGTGGCCTTGTGAAATCAGAGTTGGAAGAAACTGAGCTTAAAGCAGGAAGCGTTTATACCATTATGAGTCTTGGAATGATGAATCCGACTGGTCTGGAACAAAAAGCGATCATAAAACTGATCAATAATTAATAAAAATCCAATCCATAAAAAAGACCTGTGATCCAAAATGATCACAGGTCTTTTTTTGATATCAGCGCTCGTGTTTTTTAATTAATGACCTCTTCCATGGTCATTTCCGCGTTTTTCACGTTCATTTCCTCTGTCTCTGTTGTCATTGCCGCGTTGGTTCCTGTCATATTCCCTGGCTTGTGGCCTTGGTGCTCTGTTTGGGTATTTATTAACTTGTCCGGGAGGCATTCCATGTGGATGTCCTTTCACTACATAATATTTCCTATCGTTACTGTTTCGGATCACCTGTTGTGTACGTACGTTTTTATACCTCGCGTACTGACGGCGATCGTTATCAAAATTACGGTAAGGATCTCTGGTATTCAGGACTACCTTATATCCATTATACAGGTCATAATTTCTATACCTTGAGGGTAAGGATTTTGAAAAAATCCACCTTCCTCTGTCCAGATACACGAACTGTCGTTTAGGCACATAATAATAACTCTCCACGTCCGGCAAATAATAGTATTCTGCATGGTCGTAACCAACCGGCCCCCACAAAGGTTGTGATCCGATATTGATATTCACACTGATCTGTGCAGCTGCATGGAAGGGTAAAAACCCTATGACTCCAAGCAAACTCATGATAATTAGTTTTTTCATCTCAATTGTATTTTATCATCAAATGATTAGTCTCTATCTCTGCCATGTCCCCTGTTGCCACGGTCATGACCTCTGTCGCCTCCACGACCTTCGTATCTATCGCCTCTGTCTCCACGTCCGTTTCCTCTTCTCTCATAGCGATGGTCATTGTCTCGGTCATATCTTTTATTTCCCTTCCAATTATTATGCCCTCTATCATAACCGCGGTAATAAGGATGACCTTTCACTACATAGTACCTTGAATCATGACTATGTCTGATCACCGGCTGAGTTCTGATGTTTCTATACCTCGCATAACTTACACGGTGATGATGAAAATCACGATAAGGATCTCTGGAATTGATCACCACCTTATAACCACTATACAAGTCGTATCCTCTATATCTTGATGGCAGATTCGATGCATAAATCCAACGGCCGCCATCCCTATAAATAAACTGACGTCTTGGTACACTATAATAACACTCTATATCCGGCAAATAATAACTATCCACATGGTCATAACCTACGGGACCCCATAAAGGCTGAGATCCTATGTTCAAACTGACACTGATTTGTGCCGAAGCCTTAAAGGGCATCCATCCTATTACTCCAAGTAGCCCTAATACAATTAACTTTTTCATAACCCTATATTTAATGTTTCATTTGTGTGTTTGTTGATTCAAATGTCTATAGCGAACATGAAATGAACATGAAATTTCAGAATTATTTTATTTATTCTTCTTTTTCATCTTAATTTCATGTTCAGTCCTCATCTTCGTATCATTCAATACAAGTGGCGCAGATAATAAAACACACACACAATGTTTTAATGAGGGAGGGCTAGTTTGCCTCGGAAGAGGCAAACTTTCCATATATTTACATCATGAGCACTATTAAATCCTTACGTTCATATACCATAGCCCTACTGATATTATGGCTTCCGATTGGTTCTTTTGCCAGCGGGACAACCAGTATGCCCTTGTTTTTCAAAGAGAATACCATGAGTTCAAATGAAAACTCTTATCAGGATAAAAGAGACAAAAGACAGGAAAGAGGTAAGGAAAGAAAGAAACCGGATGTCAAAGAAGTTCCACAATCCAGACGACAAGAAAAGCCGGGTGAAGTAAAACCTGGAAAAAGAGCACCTGAAAAGAGAGAACATCCTTCAAGGGGGGATAGAAGAAGAGACTAAAGAAAGCGCATGAAAGTTCTGATTGTAGAAGATGAAAAAACGCTGGCCTATGAAATGGTAGATTTCCTGAAAAAGGCCTATTATATTTGCGACCTGGCTCATACCATTCATGATGGACTGGAGAAGATACAGAACAATAGTTACGATTTTATCCTGTTGGACCTGGGGCTTCCGGATGGAGATGGACTAAGCCTCTTGCCAAAAGCAAAGAAACACAATCCGGACGCTGCCTATATCATCCTGACTGCCAGAGGAAATCTGGAAGACCGCATCGCCGGACTGGATCTTGGTGCCGATGATTATCTGCCAAAGCCCTTTTCTTTATTGGAACTTCAATCCAGAATGCAAGCCATTGCCCGTCGGAAATTCAATCTCAAAGAAGAATTACTGCCATTGGGCGATTTTCAGGTAGATCTGCAAAAAAGACTCCTGCTATTTCAGGAAAATCAAATCGAACTCTCCAGAAAAGAATTCGATCTGTTGAGTTACCTATTCCTGCACAATAACCGCGTTTTAACCCGAATGCAGCTCAGTGAGCACATCTGGGGTACTTTTGCAGACGACGACTATGATTCCAATTATATAGATGCACACATCAAGAACATCAGAAAAAAATTGAATGCCTGGGCACCAGCCGATTTCCTGGAAACCGTGCGCGGCGTAGGTTACAGAATAAGAAAATAAATGAAATTATCATCTAAGCTCATCCTGTTCATGACCAGTTCCAAGCTGGCTGTGGTTTTGTTGTTTGTATTTTCATTGCCTTTTCTGGTCAACCAGATTGTTTCGGAGTACACCAATTATTCCTTGCGAACTCAGCAAAATAAGGTCATCGATGTTGTACAGAAAAATGGCATAGACCATTACCTTCAAGGCGACGAGAGCTATGGCAGTTATACCATGCTAAAGGAAGAATACATCGCCCTGGAGCCTGCTGCCAAAGATGTACGCATTGATACGATAAAAACTGCACAACGTATCGTAGAAAGGGATACGTTGACCTATAAAATCCTCATTCATACCTTTAAATACGGTCAGAAAAACTACCTACTGGAAATTGGCAAAACACTTTCAAGCATTAATCAATACAATAAAACCCTACAAAAAACAGCACTTTATGTGCTGATGGGCCTCATCGCACTTACCCTGTTGTTCGACCTGATCTTTACCAGAATCCTCATCAGGCCTTTAGGAAGAATTATAAAAAGTAAACTGATCAATAGAAAATTTCCTTTTAAAGATCATTCCCCTCCTGTTCCCACCTCTACTCAGGATTTTAAATACCTGGATGAATCCCTGATTCGATTAATGGATCAGATCAATGAGGCTTTTGAAAAAGAAAGAGAGTTTACAGCCAATGCCTCTCATGAGTTAATGACTCCGATCAGCATCCTTCAAAACAAGATGGAAAACTTATTAGGAGATGAAAATCTCCCAGAAAGTGCAGTGCTGAAAATTATTGAGATGATGAAAACATTGAGCCGTCTCAAGAAAATCTCAAATTCATTGCTATTGATCTCCAGAATTGAGAACCAGCAATTTGTTAAATCAGCAAGTATAAAACCTTCTGATATCATTCATGAAGTATTGGAAGAAATCAATCACCGCTTATTGGATCAGGAGATTGAATTAAAAGTAGCGCTTAAAATCGACCGGCTATTGCCGAATGTGAATCAGGATTTATTGTTCCAACTGTTTTACAACCTCATCAACAATGCCATTAAATACAATGTTTATCAGGGGAGTATCCTGATCACAGATGAAATTACTCCTGAAAAAAAATATTCCATCCTGATCCGGGATACTGGAATCGGTATTGCGGACGAAGACCTTGATTTCATCTTTGATCGCTTTAGAAAAGCCAATTTATCAGAAAATGTAGGTTATGGCCTTGGATTATCTATTGTTAAAAGTATCGCTTTATACCACGATATTGAAATCCATGTCAGCTCAAAAGCACATGAAGGCAGTACCTTTACCTTAATCTTTCCCGACAAATAATTAAGAAGCTCCTCCTCTTTGGATGAATCCATGAATTAATTCTCCATTGGGATGAAATTCAGAATGCCTCGTATTGCCTCATCTAAATTACTCCTCAGCAAATCCAAAAAAAAATTATTGAAATATTTTTAGCTGAAAATCAACTAGTTACAATATAAACTACGTAAATAGTTGCCGAACTATGCAAATAGTTTTGCAACTACAAAAATAGTCGTAACTTTAGTTAAGGATCAAAAACTGAATACAATGAGAGAACTTACAAAGGCAGAAGAACAGGTAATGTTAATTTTATGGGAAATAAAAGAAGGTTTAACCAAGGATGTAATTGAGAAAATGGAGGCACCAAAACCTGCCTACAATACCGTTTCTACAGTGATCCGCGTATTAGAAGGGAAAGGTTTTATAGACCATAGAGCGATTGGAAATACACACATCTATTTCCCTCTGATCACGGAAGCCCAGTATAAACACTTTGCATTTGATAAAGTAATGAACAATTACTTTGAAAATTCTTATGAAAGCCTGGTATCCTTTCTGGTAAAAGAGAAAAACATGGATATAGAAGCTTTGGATGAATTGATACAAATGGCAGAAAAACTTAAAAACAAGAAATGATGAACTGGTTCTACTATCTCCTGGAGGCTAATTTATACCTCAGCATTTTTTATGCTGCTTACCGTCTACTGTTGAGCAATGAAACATTTTATGGCATCAACAGGTTCTTTCTCATTTTAAGTACAATAATGGCATTTCTCCTGCCACTATTACAAATGGGATACCTGAATCAACTGTTTCAAATCGGAATCGGTCAACAGTTCAGCACTGCCTTAGTGGAAGCCGATAGCAATGAATCAGTTTTTTCAACGCTAAACGCAGTCCTTTATCTATTGTATGTTGCCGTAGCGATCGCCTTCAGTGCTAAACTCCTGAAAGATCTTTACCAAATCGTTGCCCTATCCAAAAGGTCGGAGCGCTACCAAAAAGACAAGGTAACTTATGTAAGTCTGACACAACAGCATGCGGCTTTTTCATTTTTCAATCTACTGTTTATACAGCCGGATATCCAGGGAAAAGAAACCATACTTAAACATGAATTGGTACACATTCGTCAACGACACAGCTTTGATATTATATTTTTCGAGATCATACAGATCCTGAACTGGTTTAATCCAATTACATATCTGCTTAAAAAAGACATTAAACTACTGCATGAATACATTGCAGATGAACAAACAACCCTAAAAGAAATCGAAAAATATGACTATGCTTTATTTCTGATCAAGAATTCTTTTGGAATGGAAAGCAAACCTTTGAGTAATCACATCTTTAATCAATCCATACTAAAACAAAGAATCAACATGTTAAACAAAGAAAAATCAACAGGAAGAGCAAGGCTCAAACTCCTGTGTGTATTGCCTATGGCAGCGGCAATGCTGGGTACTTCCACCATGGCTTTCAGCAAAGATTATAGCCTGATAGATTTGTATCCTGAAAAACCAGCTTATTTTTCAGCAATTCAGGAACCTGTAAAAGCTAAGCAACAGAAGAAGACTAATAGTAAAGCGGTTCCGGCAGCTTCCAAAGCTCCTATTGCTCCGCCACCGCCGCCAATAGAACCCAGACCAGTTCCACCTCCTCCTCCACCGGCAAATAATGTTAAATTTCCGCCTCCAATTGTGACCGACAATGTCAGCCCAGCTGCAAAAAAGTCTAAAGCAAAGAAAGCAGTGAAAATTAAATTCGCTCCTCCAATCGTGACCGGGGATGCCAATCAGAATGAAAAACCTCCACTTGTGGTTGAAAAAACAGCCATAACAGTCAGTGGTTTTAAAAGTCCTGTAACCTCCTCTACTAAATCCGTTATCGAGATAAGAGGGATCAAGGATGTTAAAAAAGAGCTAAAGACTGAGCCTACAAAACAGCAGTAAACAGCAAACGTCATCCTGAATAAAATCATGATGACGTTTGCTGTTTGCGGGTAAGTCCCCAATTAAAACAAGACCCTATAATATTCTGTCGACTACACTTCCTTTTGAGTCGAGAACTATTTTCTTTTCTTCCCCAATTTTTTTCAGTTCAACTTTGTAAAGTACCGTTTTTCCTTCCTGAAAACGATCTACATCCTCAATTCTGTAACCAGCATAATTTTTCTTAATCACATTTGAAACTGCTACTGGCAATTCTTTGGCTCTGATTTCTTTCTTATGTTTCAGTATCGCACCTTTGCGGTCCAGCCAAACCTCATGGTCTCTTCTGCCGATGTCAAAATCCGCATTGTATAAATCCCCTTTCATTTCCCATTCTACCTTCGTCGCATTTGGGAATGCTTTCTTTAAGGAATTTCGTACCTCCAAAGGAACGTCTTTTGCAGGAATATCCTGGGCATAAGTCAGGCCCGAGAACAACAGGCCAATTGCTAATAATAGTTTTCTTTTCATGGTAAATGAATTATGTTTTTCGGTATACCACAAAGAAAGCGCCTAAATTTAAAAGAAAATCAAAAACCGTATCTATACAATTGATTTTCAACATAAAATCAGTAAAAAGGTTTAAAAATTTTAATTAAGGGCAAGCTGTTCCATTTGAAACTGTCTGCAAAAGGATACGTTGTTTATAGTTGAGGATGAAGCTTTCGAGCATCGTTCTTTTTGTAGAAAGAATCCAGAATGATCAGGAACATCCCGGCCATAATAGACATATCTGCAACATTAAAAACACCAGTCTGAAACCATATAAAATCAATGTGTAGAAAATCAGTAACAGAGCCATACAGAACCCGATCGTACAGGTTACCGATACCGCCACCGATCACACAACACACACCGACAATCAACACTGAGCTGAGGTCTTTTCGGCTCATGACAAAATAAAGTCCCATAGCCAGAACCACTACCGGCATTAATAAAAGCAAGACAAATTTAAAACCTGAATGGAGCGCATCTCCCATACTTAAAAAAGCGCCTGAATTTTCAACTTTGGTGAGGGTCAAATGATCATTTAAAAACTTTATATTTTCATAATAATCAATATTCGATCTTACCATAGATTTACTGACCTGATCGCAACCCACATTTAACAATATGATCACTAAGATCAGCACCTTACCCGCCAGACCACTAAACTTGCTTCTTTTCATTTTGCTAAACAATTGATAAATTAAGGAATCGTATTTTTTTAATTCATATGACAAGATCTTCAAATGAGAACACGATATTGCCAATATTAATCAATAAAAAAGAACTTATGAAATCACTTTTCTTTTCCTTTCTATTCACTGCATTTTCAATAGGCGTCTTTGCACAGGGTCTGGCACCGGGATCAACGGTTCCTCAGGCGGTTTTTTATAAAGAAAATGCAAGCAGGTTTTCTACCGATCAGATTCCTAAAGGCAAAAAATCACTGATCATGTTCTTCGATGCCACTTGCGAACATTGTCAGAAAGTAGCCGGAAACCTAAGTAAAAACACAAAAGAACTAGCTAATGTAAACTTATATCTGGTTTCTCAGGATGTTTTCCGTTCCATTAATTATTTCGTAGATACCTACGCTAAACCTTTAAAAACAATGACAAACGTAACCACCCTTCAAGATAAGGATTATGTTTTCATTCCACTTTTTCATCCGAAACAATACCCATCCTTATACCTATATGGGCCGGATAAAAAATTGATCCTATTCTCCAGTAATGAAAAAGATGTGCCCAAATTCCTAAATCTGATGAAATAAGGAATTCAAACACATCTGTTATCAATTGAACCTTTAAAGTTATCGGATCATTAATGATCCGGAACTAAGGACTATTTTTTGTAATTAACACCCATATTATAAAACAGGAAAGCCCACCTGTCTGCAATCTCTTCAATTGCCTTGTCGGTTGGTTTTCCTGCACCATGACCTGCATTGGTTTGTATACTGATTAATACTGGTGCATCACCTGCCTGGTCTGCCTGTAAGGTTGCGGCAAATTTAAATGAATGCGCCGGAACCACACGGTCGTCGTGATCAGCTGTAGTAATGAGTGTTGCCGGATATTTAATTCCAGGTTTTAAGGCATGAACTGGTGAGTATTTATAAAGGTACTCAAACATTTCTTTGGAATCTTCTGAGGTCCCATAATCATAACTCCATCCTGCACCTGCAGTAAATTTATGGTAACGCAGCATATCCATTACACCCACCGCTGGAAAAGCAACTTTAAACAAGTCCGGGCGCTGTGCCATTGTAGCTCCAACCAATAAACCACCATTCGAACCACCCATGCTTGCCAGGTAATCTTTAGAGGTATATTTATTCGCAATCAGAAACTCGCCTGCGGCAATAAAGTCGTCAAACACGTTTTGCTTTTGCATTTTGGTTCCTGCAAGATGCCATTTTTCACCATACTCACCACCTCCTCGCAGGTTCGCTACTGCATAAATACCGCCTTGCTCCATCAACACAATGTTGGCCGTACTAAAGGCTGGAGTCAGGCTTACATCAAAACCTCCATAACCATACAGAACCGTAGGATTTTTCCCGTTCATGACGATCCCTTTTTTATAGGTAATGATCATAGGTACTTTGGTTCCGTCTTTTGAGGCATAAAACACCTGTTTCGACTCGTATTGCGCAGGATCAAAATCTACACCTGATTTCTTATAGACCTCTGATTTACCTGTCGGAATCGAATATTTAAAAATCGTAGCCGGATACACATAAGAAGTGAAGGTATAATACAATTCTTTATCCTCCTTTTTACTTCCAAAACCTCCAGCTGTCCCAATTCCCGGCAGTTTGATTTCATGTTCCATTTTACCATTCATATCATACTGCAATACCATAGATACCGCATCTTTAATATAATTTGCGAATAATTTACCGCCACCTGTAGATGGACTCAATACATTTGCCGTTTCTTTGATCAGTTCTTTCCAGTTTTCAACTCCCGGATTAGCAGCATCAACCGTCACAACACGTCCATTTGGCGCGTTTAAATTGGTATAAATGAACAGCTTACTACCAATATTATCAATGATACTGTGGTTCTTATCAAAATTAGCAACCACAGGAACAATTGCTGCATCTTTGGCCTTCAGATCTTTGATATATAACTCATTACCAGAAGTTGAATTTGCGGCAGAAATGATCAAATAACGTTCATCTTCTGTCAAACCTGCCCCGATATAACGTCTTGGTGTCTGCTCTCCTCCAAAAATCAACTGGTCATCTTTTTGCGATGTGCCCAGCTGATGGAAAAACAATTTATGGTATTGGGTTAAGCCCGACAATTGACTTCCCTCCACCGGCTTATCATAACTGCTGTAATAAAACCCGTTATTCCCCTGCCAGGCAATTCCAGAGAATTTTACATCAGTTAAGGTTTCTCCAACTACAGATTTATCACTTGCTTTCATCACAATCACTCTGGTCCAATCCGAGCCTCCATCTGAAACCTGATAGGCGACCATGCTCCCATCTTTTGAAAAACTGATTCCTGCCATTGAGCTGGTTGCATCTTTTGAAAAGGTATTTGGATCCAGAAACACCTCTGGTTCCTGTCCCTCCTTCTGACGATAAAGTACACTCTGGTTCTGTAATCCTGTATTTTTGTAATAATAGGTATAAGCTCCTTCTTTAAAAGGCTGAGAATACTTTTCGTAGTTCATCAGTTTTTTCAGACGCTCCTTAATGTCATTTCTATAAGGAATTTGCGCCAGATAGGCTTTGGTAACTGCATTCTGTGCCTGAACCCATAATTTAGTTTCTTCAGACCGGTCGTCTTCCAACCAGCGGTAAGGATCAGCTACTGTAGTACCAAAATAGGTATCTTTTACATTTTCTTTCTTTGTTTCGGGATAAGTCATAGTTTGTTTTGGAGTATTACTCAGCTGGGCTTCCGCAACGAATGGAAGCATAACGGCGAGAAATATTAACCCTTTACCTGAGATTTTCATAAATTCTATTTATTCGTTATTGATGATAGGTGAATTGATGGATTCAGATACTGATGTACAACAGGAATATCAGCTTCCGCCCAATCGCAATTTAACAAATCTGAAGGCTCCATCCAAGCATAAGCAGCATGCTCTTTCAATAGTAGGCTACCTTCTACAATCCGGCAGACAAAAGGAAGTAATGAAATAGAGAATGCCGGATAATCATGAATTACCTCCTGCCCTTTGGCAATGATTTCGATGGTTAAATCCAGCTCTTCCTTTATTTCTCTGATCAGGCAGGCTTCGGGACGCTCCCCGGGTTCTATCTTACCACCAGGAAATTCCATTTTCAAAGGCATAGACATGGTAGCACTACGCTGAGTCACCAACACAAGTCCCTCTTCATTGATGATAATTGCACAACAAACTTCAATCATAGGCGAAGATAATTAAAGAATGCCGGTACCAGATTCGATTAACAGTAAAAATTCCCCGATATTTAGATTTATCTTAAAATTCCTTCCTGCTCAGTCCAGCTTAAGTCAAATATTTCTGCTCCCTGAAACCTTAGTCATTAGGATATGCGCTGCTACTGAGGTTATAATTAAGTGAATATTACTCGATAGCCCATTGGAGGTTGATAGGGCCTAATATAGCTTATAGCCCAATCAGCCTCTTTAATAAACCCATTAGGTGATTGAATCTTCCTTAAAAAAATATAGCCTCTTTTACTGATCACTATAAAGTTTTTTATTATCTTCATACAGTTCATCTCGAACGATAGTTAACTGAACACTAAACCATTAACGACGCTCATATGGCAATAGCTGTAAACGGCCCACATGGCCACTTCAAAGGAAAAGTAGGCAATCTGGTGTATTATATGCTCAATGGGCAACCGGTAGTCCGCTTGATTGGCCATAAAGGCAATCCCAGTTTACTTCAACTGGCCAATTACCAGAAAATGTCTGTCACCATGAAATTGCTGAGCCGTATGACCGGCTTTATCAAATTGGGATTCGGCTTACAGGCCAAAGGGACAGTGCACAATGCACACAATCTGGCCACCTCCTACCTGAAAAAACACGCTTTAAAGGGTGAATATCCCAATATCAGTGTAGATTATACGAAAGTTAAACTGAGCGAAGGCAGCATGCCTGCAACCCGGGATTTAAAAATCGTTAAGGTAGCAGGCGGATTGGAAATCAGCTGGGATCCGACCCATAGCTATGAATTACAACACAATGATAGCGTGATGGTGATGCTCTGTTTTCCGGAAACCGGAAGAGACCGCGAATACCTGAATATTGCCAGAAGATCTGAAGGAAAGTGTTTTCTGCCATTGTTAGAAGAGCAGCTTAGCCAGCAGATAGAGCCTTATATCGCTTTCATCTCTGCAGATGGAGAAAGTGTATCTGATAGTGTTTACCTGGGTAATTTAAACGGGGAGGTTAAAACTGAGAAAGAAAAAACTGACGAAAAAAAATACCAGCAGGTAAAAGAGCGCTTTGATCAGGTGGCAAGCAGCTATAGAACTCAGATTAAGGACGAATATGGAATGAAACCACGTACAAAAGCCTTTAGAGTGTTAGAAAAAGAATATTTGGCGCTCAAAGAGAAGCTCGAACACCTACCCGGGAAGCCGGTCTAAATAGCACTCATCTAAAAATCCGCTTATCGTTCCATTGGTCAATGGACAATAAACGGATTTAAAATGACTATTAGTGGAAACTACTCCCAGCCTGTTGGCTTAAAATTGTTAATCGAGAGAAACGAATAATTCCGATTGGGTTAACCATACGCCATTAATTTTACGCCACATCGCTGAGTAATTACCTCTAAAAGGCTCAGTTTTATAATTCCAGGTGCCGGTTTCCCAGGCTAGAATACCACTATCGCCAATTACGATACTGGAAGGAATACGTTCGAACAATGGTGGTTTCTTAGCAAACATCTCTTTCCATGTTTTCAATAATTTCGCTTTCCCTGAATACTGCCCTCCTTCTCCGGAAATCACAATGATATCATCCATCCAATATTTGGCTACACCTGCAACATCCTGGTTAGAAATGGACATATTTGAATCCATTCTGGAAAGTCGGATGGCCTCTTCTTCTTGTCTTTTAAAAAATGATACTGAACTCATAAAAAATTAGCTTCGTCTTGTTTGTTGATCCGCTAAGATGGTGAAAATATTAATTTTTCACCCTATTTTGCTCAGCTTCTGCACCTGTATTCTTATGTTTTCTTAATCCGGAAAGTGTTTTTCCAAAACGATAGCTATAACTGAGGACCACATTTCTGGAATCGGAACGGTTACGCCAGCCTGCTTCCGTATTTCTGAGGTTATTGATCCTTCCATTGACAATCCTGGTATAAAAAAGGTCATTACCATTTATTTTTATCGTAGAAGCTGGCGAGAGTTTCTTTTGAATCCCTGCATTAAATCCATACATCCGGCCAATAACGAACTGCGCATCGGTAATTTTGGTCCGGTAAAATCCGCTAAACTCTGAAGTCCAGCTTTCAGACAACTTAAATTGAAAACTATTATTGGTGGAGAAGAAAGTCCCTTTAGTATGTAAAGCACCACTATAAAAATCCTCACTCTTGGCATCTAAATTGGTTAATTCACCATAAAACTGCCAGTTTAATCATGGAAATAAATCCAATCCGGAATTTACACTCAAACTTTTCACTATTTTCCTTCCAATATTTCCGGGTCTGCTGTAATAGATTCCGTCCCGGATCTCAATGGTTTCATTGACCTCGTCCTTCGTATCACTATAGCTCAAAGTGGTGGTAATTTTATTCTTAAAAGTATGCGACAGCTCAATGCTATTGGTAAATGATGGATTTAGGAAAGGATTTCCTTCGTAATAAGTAAACTTGTCGAGGGGAGAAATAAATGGATTTAAGTCCTGGAAATAAGGACGGTCTATTCTCCTGCCATAATTTAACCCGATCTGGTTATTGCCTAAGGTATCCAGCTTGTAAGATATATAGGCCGTAGGAAACAGACTCGTATAGTTTCTATTGAAAGCTGAATCCGGTTTCAAAGGATTCCCCAGCTGATGACCATCAGAATTCGTGTTTTCTGCACGTAATCCAAATTGTATAGACCATTTTCCAGTTTCCCTGCTCAAATTCAAATATCCGGAATTGATGTTCTCTTTATAAATGAAATGGTTACTCTTTTGATAATCCGGACGTGTGACGTTCGCAATTGTGTAGCTATATTCAGCCACATTATCGGTCCTGGTATAACTGGATTTTAAACCAGCCTCCAATTTCCACTTGTCTTTAAAAGGCTTGGTATAATCTGCTTTAAGGGAATAAATTTTAATATTTGCGGGTAATTCTCCAAGGAGGATATCTTCAGATTTTAAACTTTGATCAGGTAAAAAAGAAGAATTAAAGATCCGCTGACGGTTATTTGTTTTGTAGACCAGATAATCCGCATCCAGGGCAATTTGCTGACCAGATTTATCAAAATCATGGCGATAGTTCAGGTTGAGTCCTAAATTTTTAAAACTTTGTTTTTCTTTACTGAGCGCTTTCACCACAGAATCCAGTTCCCGACCTGAATTTAAAAGCTGACTGACATTATCTGTAGTTTGCTGACCAGCTCTATCCATTCCGGTCAGGACCAGGCCCCAGGTACTTTTCTCAGACTGGTAATAGTCCATTCCAATTTTCCCGGTAAACGCATTCCCCTTTCTACGTATATAACTGTTTTGCTCAAAAAATGACTGCGTACTGCCATCATCATTTTTATATCGGCGAAACAAGTCGAGGTCAGTAAAGTAATTCTGGTAATTGTAATTCAGGTTGCTAAAGAAGTTCAGTTTATTCTTCCTGAAGTTGATATTGAAGCTGTTATTAGTCCTGGGCAACTCTCCCTGGGTATAGCCCAGATTTAATCCCCCATTCCAACCCGCCTGATTCGTTTTACGTGTTTTGATATTGATCACACCACCTTTTCCTGCGGCATCGTATTTTGCCGGAGGATTGGTCATCAACTCAATCTGATCCAATGCAGAAGAAGGCAAAGACCTCAGGTAATTCTCCAGATCAGCTCCCGATAAATAGCTGGGTTTACCATCAATAAAAATGGTAACGCTTTGTTTTCCCTTCAGACTGATCAGCCCGTTCTGATCCACGAGTACGCCCGGAGATTTCTCCAATACATCCATTGCGGTAGTTCCGGAATTGGCGATCAAGGCATCTACATTGACCACCGTTCGGTCAATTTTACGTTCAATAAATGCTTTTTTACCTACAACAGCCACCTCTTTGAGCTCTTTTGTTCCTGGTTGGAGTATCAATCCTGGCAGCTGAATCTTCATCTCCGATCCTTTCAGGATAAGCAGGGCAGTCTGTAAATTCTCATAACCCATCGCAGAAATTCTCAATTGATAACTTCCCTCAGTCAAAAGGTCAAAAGAAAAACTTCCATCCTCTCCTGTAAAAGTGCTTTTCAAAAGACTACTATCGCTGGCCAGGATCAGGGCTACGGTGGCCAGGTCAAAAGCCTCTCCTGAGCCCTTCAATACCTTTCCTGAAATCTGTCCTGCGCCCTGTAGTTTCTTGGAAACCGGGGCCGGTTTAATGGAACCCTGGATTTGACCAAAGGCTAAAATTTGGGCTGTACTCAGCCAGGCGACCAAAAATGCCGCAATCAATACTTTCATTTAATTAAGAATTAATTTGAAAAAAGCGCTTTACATAGCGTAAAAACAGATCAAATGAACATTTACATTAATGATTTGACTCAAATTCCTGCTTATAGGAAATGATCCAATCAGGACTTTTGATGTACTTATTAGCATATCTTTTTCGGATTTCCTCCGGAAGTTCTTCTCCTTTCAAAAGAAACTGATCTTTATTCATTTCAAAAGAAAGTGTTTCATATCGCCCCACTAAATGATCTTTGATCAAATCATCCAAAATACGGTCATGAGTTTTCTCGTTATAACGTTTAGCGCTATCATCATCCGAAACAAATCCCCTGGTAATCGTTGATTTTTCGTGTTTAGACTCAGCCCTGTCTATGACCGTCTTTGTCTTTGCAGGTTCAATAATTTTCTTTCCGGCATCTATCAATACCTTTTGGGTGGCAACAGCCATCCTTTCAAGAACTGAATGCTTCTTTACAGTTGATGAGCTTTCCTGCTCAGTTTTAGAAATTTTCTTATTTATCGGCCTGGCGACAATGGTATTTGGTGATTGCTGATTATTTTCCTGAATTGCGGAAGGAACAGGACGTTGGACTGCAGATGAAAAGGCCATACTTAAGCTCAGCACCGCAACAAGAGCCACCGCCATCAGGCGTTGTTCCATTTTACTTAAGGTAGGCCGGTCATTGGAGACCATTCTTTTTACCCGTTTTACCAGTTGGTTAGGATGTTCAGCTATGCCCATTGCATATTCTGGCTTATTCATTTGAAACTCTTCAAAAGAAACCAGGGCCCTGATGTACCCAGCCTTGTTATTTGTATTCAGGACCGCCAGGTCATCACAGCAACTTTCCCTTTCTTCCCTGATCAATCCACTGATCCAGGTCACAGCCGGATTAAAGAAAAACAGCAATTCCATAACACTTTGGAGGATGTTGACCAGGTAATCCCTTCTCTTCACATGTGCGAGTTCATGACAAATGATCGCCTCGACCTCTTCTTTTGAAAGGTTATTGAGTAAACCGATCGGAATCAGGATCAAGGGCTTAAAATAGCCCACTACCATTGGTACATTCACCAGGCCAGATTGTACGATCTTTACCAGCTTAGGGATACCAAATTGAAGCGAAAGTTCCTGAACTTTATGGTCCCAGTATTGTCCGGCCGCAGTAATTTTAGTGTTTCGGATTCTCTTAATGCTGTACAATCCCGTCAACAACTGAATGCTCTTTGCAGAGATCACCAGAAGCCATATCAACACAATTGTAGTGGCATAAGAATTAAAGAAAGACCATATTTTCTGCATCCAGATCCAGGGCTGCTGCACTGTAGCGATCGCCTCATTTTCTCCGCCATTTAAACCTGGTAAAATAAAGGATGGCCAGCGTCCATGAGTTAAAGTAGCGGTGTTATGGCCATTATTTCCAGCGGCATTCCATGTCGCCTCCATTCGCCATTCATAGATAAAGCTGGCAAAAATAGCTACTGAGAATAATACCAGACAAGAAATCAATAAATTGTAACGTAATCTGGCGCTGGATTTACTCGTGAAAATCAGCACAGCTGCAGTGAGGAGGGCAAGAACTAATCCTTGCCAAAGTGAGTGTAATAAAGTTTTAAAAATGATGTTTTCCATTCCTGTGGTTCTTTAAGGATTTACCATTTATTTGAAAGATATACGATACTTTTTAAACGTTTTTTTCCAATTGATTCAACATGGATTTGATCGCCTCCAGATCTTCTTTTGAGGTTTTCTTATTTCCCATCAGCTGCATCATCAACCGACCGGCTGAGCCATTGTACATGGTGTCTATAAACTTGTCTAATAGAAAGTCTTTGGTGGTCTGTTCTTTTTCCATCACATGATAAATATGTTTCATCTGACTTTCATCGCGGCTAAGGATCCCCTTTTCTGCCATGATCTGCATTAACTTCAAAGTAGAAGTGTAATTGACCTCCCTAAATTCATTTAATTTATCATTGACCAGACGAACGGTAGATGGACCTTGCTCCCATAATACCTGCAGGATCTCTAATTCTGCTTTTGTTGGTTCTATTAGCTTCGGGTTTTTAGATTGAATCTCTTCCATAATCTAAAGGTAGGAAACTTTTCGTACGAAACAAGACTTAGGATGATTATTTTTAAAAACTACATGGATTAAAACACTAAAAACCAATGCAATAAAATGAAAAAAGGGCATTAAACTATAGTTTAATGCCCTTTTCCTTCAATTACCATCAGCTGAATACAACTTATATATAATGTATTTTTTTTAAAATTAAATTTTAGCCTTGTTTCTACGACTTAATATGGCCTGATATGCAGCATCCCAAAGTCGGATTCTCTTTCTTAGCGACTCCATACTCATTTCTTCAGCTGCCAACCAATGCGCTTCATTTGTACCACAAAGTTCAGCCGTCATTTCCAATGCCAGATGGCTATGGTGATCTCCATCTACTTCTATATGGCGATCAAGATAGTATTTAAATAAAGAAAGCTGATCCGGAAACTTCTGATTTAAATCGTTGACCATCGTTAGAAACATATTTGGAATCAGATCTTCCCTGCCAAAAGTAAAAGTACTGGCTTGCACATGCGCCTGGTTTTCATGAATTACCTGGAATGTAAAGTCAACAAATTCTCTGGCTTCGGCCGGTGTACCTGCCAACTCATAGGCTGCATCCATAGTTTCAGCTGATTTTAAAGCATCCAGAAACCTTCCGATGGCACTGGTATCTGCTCCACATTGCGCCATTGCGTCCAGATACATCTCAAAATGACTTTTCTTATCCCCTAGTGCATCCAGGTCCGATTCTTCGCCGGCTACAATTTCATTAATTAAAGCGCGGGTATTTCCGGAACCTACCGGGAACCATGGAATACTTGTACAGGTAAGGTTAATTTGCAAGGCTTTCAACAAAGACATAAAGTCCCAGACTGCATAAATATGGTATTCCATAAAGATCCTTAAATCTTCCAGGTCATTGATCAGTCCATACACTTTATGTTGAATGATCTCCTGTCTTAAGGGTTCAATATTGGCCTGAATTTTTTCTAGTGTTGTATTAATTTTGTTTTCCATGGTCGTAAAAAATGCAAATGTATACATTCAGCACGATGGAATATCCTTAGCCGGCAAAAATCATAAAAAATGACACTAGCCTAATTTCAATACGAAATACCGGCCTATTTTGATTCTACTTCCCTGCAGTGATCACGATGATGTCCCTTTTAACTTCCATACCTATATTATTGGTCACAAGCTCTTTCTCTTCCCATACTTTCAGTACTTCAAAACCCACATCTTCCAACAGGTCTTTCACCATTTGTGTATCGTAAAGTTTGAAATCCCATTTGGTAAAAGGCAATTGCTCCATAAAGCTTTTGTCGGCAAAACCAATACAAAAATACCCTCCTGGTTTTAGTGCATTATAAATTTCTTCCAGATAAGCTTTTGGTTTTTTCCAGAAATACAGGGTATTTACAGTGAATATCTTATGAAAACTCTGAGCTGGGAAGTTGACATGAATGCCATCAGACAAAGAAAAATTAGCCTGACCGGTGTTCACCAGTTCCTGGTTAATCCGGATGGCCTCCTCAATCATGGTTTCTGAGATATCGATGCCAGTAAATTGCAGGCCTTTTGCCTGTTCCATGAGCAATTGAAGATGACTGGCATTACCTGGACCTATTTCCAAGACCTGTTGCTGCTTAGCAAGCTTCATGGCATCTATCGTCCGCCTAATCATGTTCTCATTAGAAACTGCCATACGTTCTGCAGTTTTCTTGCCCTCTTCTCCTTTTGGCGAACTCAATTGACTGCCTACTGCTTTCAAATCATCTTCTTTCCATTTTTTATCCATAGTTGAGCTATTTTAAATCTCTGGGCTCAAATTAACCTGATCCGTTAAAATGAATTCTCCACAAGATATAAAACAAGCCTCTAATTTTCTATTGAAAATGAGAATTCCGGGAATCTGGAATGAAAGAAAATATTTTTCTGTGCGAAATAGCGTGAAAACCGAAAGTATTGCGATATTGCGAGCCTTTTTAGCTATAACTATGATGATGTTTTTCCTGGTGGCAATCAATGCATTGATTTTCCTTTTTCTATCCTGTTTACATATCTATTGGGCCTTTGGTGGCAGTTGGGCATTGGAAAATGCGCTTCCAGTATGTAGTAGTGGTGAAAAAGCCTTACAACCAGGTAAAGCAGGAACACTAATTGTGGCGCTTGGACTGGCCATTTTTGCCTTCATTACCGTAGCCAACACCGGATTGATCGGTAGCTTTATTCCCATGAATTATATTCATGTGGCCACCTATTTCATTGCCGGCATCTTTTCTTTACGTGCCATCGGTGATTTCAAATATATCGGAATGATGAAAAGTGTGAAGGGAACAGGATTCGCAAAAGAAGATACCAGAACTTATATTCCTTTATGTCTTTTGATTTCGCTTTTTAGTTTATCCATCCCATTGATGTCTTGCGGTCAGTAACAGGCAGCGGCGATCAGTTTGATACCACGTTCCATCTCTTCTGCTTCTAAAGAAGCATAACCCAGTCGCAATGCATTTAAGGGCTGTTCATCAAAAGAAAACCTTTCTGTAGAAATCACTTGCACCCCGGTCTTCAGCAGCTGTTCGGCAAGTTGAACCGTATTTACCGCTTTCTTAAATACCAGCCAAAAGGCCAAGCCTCCTTCCGGAACTTCGTAATCTGCAAGCCCCTTCATATGGGTTTCCAGAAGTCTGGTCATGATCGCTCTTCTCTCTCTATATATGCCCAGTGCCCGTCTGGCGTGCTTATTGACCAGCCCTTCTTCCATTAATTCCGCCACAGCATTTTCCATTACCGGATCTCCCTGTCGATCAATCGTCATTCTTAAGGCCACCAAAGAATCAATAAAAGACTCCGGCCCAGCCACATAACCCACTCTAACCGCTGGCGCGATCAGTTTACTTAGAGAACTGACATAAATCACATTATGTGCATTCTGGTAACTTGCCAATGGCTGCAATGTCCTTGAACCAAAATGATAATCATGATCGTAATCATCTTCCACAATTGCAAAACCATATTGATTAGAAAGGCGCAACAATTCCAGGCGGCGATCTGCCTTCATACTTCTGGTAGTCGGAAATTGATGATGCGGAGTCACATATACCGCTTTAATGCTTTGTAATTTACATAACTTTTCCAATTCCTTTACATCAATACCTTGTTCATCCAGTTTAACCGGGAGCATCCTTGCACCTGCACGTTTAAACACATCAAATGCAGGTCTGTACCCAGGATTTTCAATAGCTACAAAATCCCCCGGTTTCACTAACACCTGAGCAGTTAAATAAAGTGCCATTTGACTTCCTCTGGTAATACAAATCTGGTTGAGATTAAAATTCAGGGCCCGATCCATGCTCAACATCAATAAAACAGCAGTACGAAGTCGTTCTTCTCCCCGCTCATTGGCATAGCCCAGCATCCTCCATCTTGCTTTCTGCTGGAAAATCCTTTTATAAGCTCTGGCTAACTCATCCAGTGGAGCCAACTTAACATCGGGCAAACCGTCATTAAACACGATTAAAGGCATATCTGTAGGGATATTGATTGGAACTCCTTCATTAAAAGCAGTAAAAGAGAAGTTTTTTAAAGCAGACATGCTATCCTCGTTGATCTGCTTACGCCTTTGTTTTTGTTTGGGTAATTTCTCAGAGACAAAGGTTCCTTTTTTATAAAAAGCTTCCAGCCAACCCTCTGCAATCAATTGCTCATAAGCCAGGACTACCGTCTTTCTATTTACACCTAAATCCTCAGCCAGGATTCTGCTTCCTGGCAAAGACATTCCCGGCTTTAGCCTGCCTTTGATAATTTCTGCAATCAATTGATCCGCAATCTGCTGAAAAACAGACTTCTCTGTACCGAATTCGAGGTTTAATATGGTTTTCCAAGGTCTTAACATCTGGACCATTACTTTAAGTGTAAACTGGATGATTTTAGTCGGCCAAAAATACACAAATTTTGTCTTGTCGAAAGGCCAACTGCCCAAAAGACTTTATCATTAAATCGTGTTTAAAATTAAATCACAAGACCATGAGTACAACAGAAAAAAACACAGCACTATCATCTAAAGATTTTCATCAAACTTTTGCCCGTCCTAATTACAGGCGTCCGGAAAAGTTCATTCATCAGAATGTAGAACAGGCAGGCGTTCATGATCAGTTTTCATTAGAAAGAAAACATCCGGTATTTTTTGTCGACTTACCTACCAGAAATGTAAGTATGACAATTGGCGGCCTTTTACCTGGTCAGCTGACGAACAGGCACCGCCACACTTATGAAACCGTATTGTATGTCATCGAGGGCGAAGGTTATACCGAAATCGAGGACGAAAAAGTAGAGTGGCAGGCAGGCGATGCCGTTTACATTCCGGTCTGGGCATGGCATAGGCATCAAAACAAGAGCGATAAGCAGCCGGCAAAATACATTGCCTGCGAAAATGCACCTCAATTACAGCATTTAGGCGTAGCCCTTCGGGAAGAAGAAGGCAGAGATGAATCGTTTACTCCTCAAAACCTATAAAACATGAGCAAATCCATATTTAAAGGCATTATTGCCTATCCCATTACCCCATTTAACGATCAGGAACAAATAGACATTCCCCTATTCAAAAGGCTATTGGAGCGGATGGTTGTTGCAGGTACGCATGCCATTGCTCCATTGGGAAGTACAGGGGTGATGCCCTACCTCAGTGATGAAGAAAAAGAAGCCCTTACAGAAGCTGCGATCCAACAGGTTTCCGGGAGGGTACCTGTCCTGACAGGCGTATCTAATCTTACCACGGAGCGTACCATTTACCATGCTAAATTTGCAGAAAAAGCAGGTTCAGACGCAGTGATGATCTTACCTATGAGCTATTGGAAGCTCAATGAAAAAGAGATTTTCGCGCATTATGAAGCTGTGGCAAAAGCCATCTCCATTCCGATTATGGCTTATAATAACCCCGCTACAGGAGGAGTAGACATGTCGCCAGCCCTATTGAAAAAACTCATGGAGATTCCAAACGTCACTATGATTAAGGAGAGTTCAGGGGACCTGCAACGGATGCATACCTTACGCAAAGATTTGGGGGATGAAATTGATTTTTTTAACGGCTCCAATCCATTAGCATTGGCTGCATTTGCTGCAGGTGCCACTGGATGGTGTACTGCGGCGAGTAACCTGATCCCGGATCTTAATGTTGCCTTGTATGAAGCCATCATCAGGAACGACTTAAAGACTGCGCAGTCCTTGTTTTACAAACAGCTGGATCTTTTGAAATTCCTTTTGGAAAAAGGCTTGCCAAGGTCTATTAAAGCCGGACTAGAGCTTTTAGGAGAAGATGCTGGACAGCTAAGAGGTCCATTATTGCCATTGGCTCAGGAAGAGACCAGCGCCTTAAAGATTTTACTCCAGGAATGTATTTAATTTAGAAAATCAGGGCTTATTTTTTTCTCTTTCACGAACATGATCTGCAAGATCGTAGCCGGTAGCAGTTGTCCCTTTTTCGTCCATAAACAGTAAAACAATGAGTGAAATGATCGGGATTAGAAAAGAGATGAAAAACCAAAACCAGAAGCTTCTGCCCATGCTATAAGCGAGGACTCCGGCAACCGTCTGAGGGATTAGCAAGACACAAATCAGGAGGATTTCTGGCATATGATGAATGCGATGAACTTTAACAATTCATCGCATTCAAATATAAACAAATTAGTGTTTTCGACAAAGAAACAGCCTTTATCAATCCGTTTTAAGGCATTGAATCGGGTTTACTGTGGCCGCCTTAACCGCTTGAATGGCCACTGTTAACCAGGCGATGAATAAGGCCAGCAATCCGGCAGCAACAAAATACCAGACTTGTAATTCGATCCGGTAAGCAAAAGTATTCAACCAATACCTGGTCATGATGTAACTCATCGGTAAAGCAATCAGAATAGCGGCAATTACAGGTTTGGTGAAATCTTTGGATAAGATCATGATAATACTGGCTTCAGAAGCACCCAAAACCTTCCTTATACCAATCTCTTTCAGCCTTCTTTCGGCCGTAAAAGTAGCCAGTCCGAATAGACCCAGACAGGAAATGATCACCGCCAGGGCGGAGAAATACCTGGACAGTACTGCTACTCTGTTTTCCGCGACATATTGTTCCTGGAAATCCTGATCCAGAAAGCGATAAGTCAATACATAACCTGGATTAAACTCTTTATAGAACTCCTGAATTCCGGCCAGGGTTTCCCGCTCCAACCCGGCTTTCATCTTAATCATTACTCTTGTTAAATCCTTGCTGGCATATTTGAAAAACATTGGTTTGACGGCTTCGTGCATAGATTCATAGTTAAAATCCCTGATCACCCCCACAATCTGAAAATCTTCTCCCCATATTCCAAATGTTTTACCAATCGGATCTTTGATTTTCATCACTTTTATAGCCGCTTCATTCACTAAAACTTTGGAACTATCGGCGCCATATTTATCTGAAAAACTTCTCCCGGCAGCCATTTGCATTCCTAAAGTTTCCACCATATCTGCGCTTATTTTTCCTTTTTGGAACTTTATGATCTCTTTGGGATCCATCCCCTCCCATTTAAAGCTCCCTGTAGTAGCGCTCAGGTCCCCTAAAAAATTTCGATCCATCCCCCCGGCGCTAATCACCCCTGGTATTTTTCTGACCTCTTTAAGGAAAGTCCCGATATTCCCCTGAAGCTTCCCTTCAGTTTCAAAATACATGACATTGTCCTTTTTATATCCTGGACTCTGGGTCTGAACGTATTCAATTTGTTTATAGATCACAAACACCGACACAATCAGGATCACAGAGAGCGTAAACTGAAACACGACCAGCCCTTTTCTGGTCCACAATTCGGCCATGGTTTTTCCCAATTTCCCTTTTAATGCGGCCGCAGGATTAAATCCCGACAAATATAATGCGGGATAACTGCCCGAAAAAAGACCGGTAAATAAAGCGATGGCCAATAATACGATGACCATGTTTAAATCAAAATGAAGCATTAATTCCTTTCCTGTAATGTCGTTAAACTGCGGAAGAAAGAGTTCTACACCCAGTAGAGCCAGGAACAATGACAGTAAGGTTAACAGCATTGATTCCGACATATACTGAAGAATCAATGATTTACGACTCGCGCCCATAACCTTTTTAATTCCCACTTCCTTCATTCTTCTGGAAGCCTTTGCTGTAGATAAATTCATAAAATTGATACAGGCGATCACCAGAATGAAAATCGCAATCAATGAAAACAATTTCACGTAATCGATCCTTCCACCCCTAACCAGGCCGTTTTCATATTTTCCATAGAGGTAAGCATCCGCGGCAGGTCTGATGAACAACCTACGATAAACATGGCCCTTCTTTTCCATGAAATCTTCAATTTTAGCACTAAACTGTGCAGGATCAGTTCCTTTCTTCAATTGCAAAAAAGTATTTGGTCCCAGATTACCCCATTTCAAATAAGTGGAATCACCAAAAAGTACATCCAAGGGAAGTAGAAAATCAAATTTCTCTGAAGAGTTAGCCGGTACGTCCTTAAAAACTCCGGAAATGAGCGCATGGTGTTCGCCATTCATTTCAGAATTACTCCAAACCATCTCCTTTCCCAAAACATCGGTACTACTGAAAAGCTTTTTTGCCAATCCTTCAGAAATGGCGATATTGTTTTTACCAGTGAGTGCCTGATCGATCTTACCAGCAAGCAATGGATAAGAAAAAAGTTTGAAAAAGTCTTTTCCTGCAAATTTACCCGCAGCTTTTATTCCTGGGTTGTTTCCCATGTTCACCTTACTCTCTGCTAACCAAAAAGCAGGAGAAGTGGTTACTGCCAGCTCAACTTCTGGCATATCCTTCTTTAAAGCTTCGGCAAGCAGACCGGAAGTTGCGTCTCTTGTATTGATTCCTGAGGAAGTTTTTTCATTTTCCATTACCTGATAAAGCTGATCAGTGTGGGCATGAAATTTATCCATGTGAACTTCATCCATTACCCATAGGTAAATCAATAAGGCACAACAAAGTCCCGCGGTAAGTCCGAGTAGATTAATTAAAAACGAACTTTTATATCTTTTGAAATTGCGATAAATGAGTAACAGGTGATGTTGAAACATAAGGCGATGTATTTTTATACGCCATAGCCAATCTACATGCCATATCCTGTAATGGAGCTTTTGGAACTAAAATGCGCTATTTCAATTTAGTACCTGTCCATAAGCGGACAGCCGACTGTTCATAACTGAACAGTCGGCTGTGATTTTCATTGTGCGACTGACAATCGTTTAGTTCTTGAAATCAGTAACCATGCAAATATGGCTCCTGTTAAGGCCATCACCGTTCCTACCCAAACCGGGGAGGTATAATCATAACCCGCAGCTAGTGGTAAACCGCCTAAAAAAGCACCTAGCGCATTACCGATGTTGAAGCTGGCCTGGCTCACGGAAGCTGCAATCATTTCTGATCCTTTGGCTGTATTGATCATCAACATTTGTATTGGGGCAGCTACCGCAAAAGCAATTGCACCCGTCAGAAAGGTCATCACCAGTGACATCGTCTGGTTATAAGACACATAATGAACGATAAATAAGGAAATCGCCATGGCAATCAAAAGAGAAACCGAAGCTTTAGCAGGAGAAAATCGGTCGGCCAGTTTACCACCGATAAAATTACCAACCAACATACCTAAACCGGCAAGTACCAGGATATAAGTGATCGAATCCGCTGCAAAACCAGATACATCAGTCAATAATGGCGCAATGTAACTATACCAGGAGAATAATCCACCAGTACCTATGGCAATCATTAAAATGATCAACCAGGCTTCTGGTAATTTGAAAAAGGTCAGCTCTTTTTTCAAATCCCTGTTTTTAGTTGCCGGAAGGTTAGGCATCCATAATTTTAAGGTTAGAAGGGTAATCAAACCTACGATCACAATGATGACGAAGGTATACCTCCAGGAATAATGGTGACCGATGTAAGTACCCAGAGGCACTCCTATTACGTTTGCAATCGTTAAACCTGCAAACATGAGGGAAACGGCCTGTGCTTCTTTTCCTTTTCCGGCGATTTTACTTGCGACTACCGATCCGACACCAAAGAAAGCGCCATGGGGCAATCCTGCCAGAAAACGTGCAGCAAGCATCATGGTATAATCCGGAGAAAAGGCAGATAAAGCATTAAAAGCGGTAAACATGAGCATTAATGCAATGAGAATTTTTTTTGGAGGGTAGCTCCCAGCAATTGCTACCAATAATGGTGCACCCACCACAACCCCTAAGGCATAAGCAGAAATCAGATGCCCTGCTTGTGGAATGCTAATGGCTAAATCTTTGGCAATATCTGGCAAAAGGCCCATCATTACAAATTCAGTAATGCCAATTCCTAGTCCCCCAAGGGTTAAAGTAAGTAAGCTTTTCTTCATATACGACATAAGTTAGTGTAATAAATACACATTGCAAAATTAACTAAATCATTTGCTTTATACCGTCTTCATTCTGTCAAATAGCCCCTGGTTAATTTGTTTTTTTTCAAACACTTTGGAACAACACTTGTTCCTATACCACACAGGTTATCATCCAATTAGATGAAACCACAAAACCTATTCTCATGAAATATAATAATTATCGCAAGGCACTTTCTTCGTTAACCGCTCACAAAACTGATTCGACAATACCTGTAGTAGCACTGTTAGCCGGACTGGCAATTGGTGCAGTAATAGGTGTTTTGTTTGCACCAGAAAAAGGGGCAGACATCCGATCAAAAATATCTGACAAAGCGAAAGATCTTTCAGACACTGCAAAAGACAAATTACACCTGGTAAAAAGCAAAGTACTATCAGAAGCTGATGATTTGGCTGAGCTTAAGGATGAAGCACTGAACAAAGCAAAAAGCAAATCAAAAGAGGCCTTAAATGCTGCTGGTGATATCGTAGACCAATTAAAGTCTAAAGCAAAAGGCCTGGAATCCGATGCAAAATCAACAGCAGAAAGAGTGCTGAATAGTTAATTTACACCTCCCCCTTTATTTCAATTTTCATCAAAAGCCTATTCCTTACCTGGTAAGCGAATGGGCTTTTGGATTTGAGGCAATTCGCTGATTAGTCTGGTTCCTGATTGAGCATTTTCTGGTGGTTGAAAAACATTCTTGTAATCGGGATCAGCATCAATCCGCATAAGGCAAAAATAATAAAGGAAACCCTTAGGTTAAAGGCATGGGCCAGATAACCAATCAATGGCGGACCTAAAAGCATGCCTGTGATCGAATAAGTGGCAATAATAGAAATGGCCATCCCGGGAGAGTATTTTTTTGAAGCCCCTGCCAATGCATAGGACATCGGAATAATCGATGCAGTTCCAAAACCGACCAAAGAAAAACCAATCATTGCGAGCCAGAAAACCGGAAAGATAATCGCCAGACTAATTCCTGAAACGATAAATGCCGCACTCATGATATAGGTTTTGGGCATGCCTATTTTACCAATAATGATATCTGATAAAAATCTGGAGGCCGCCATAAAGGTCATAAAAATCAGGTAGCCATAAGTGAATATCTCCACTTTAATCACTTCCTGGAAATAAATTCCACTCCAATCAAACATCCCCCCTTCGCAGATGGCACAGAGGAAAACCACAACGCCCAGGTAAAATATGTAGGGGTCTGGCTTGCTTAAAATCAGTTTATTCCCGGTTTTAGCACGATCTCCATTTAAAAGGAACTGATAAGAATAGAGGGTAATTCCTAGCATGGCAACCGCAACCATCGTAAAATGGAGCTGGATGGATACATTGATCGCCAATAGAAATGTAGAGAGTGCAATGCCCGCTATTCCTCCGATACTCCAGTATCCATGAAAAGAACCTATAATTTTTTTATCAAATTGCTTTTGAAGCGTCAGCGCCTGGGTGTTTACAGAAATATTAAAGATCCTGGTGGTAAAAGCAAAAAGGATGACTGCGCCTACCAGACTATAAATATTGTGTGCGAAGCCTATTAAGGCCAAAGAAAAGGCATTTAAAGCATATCCACCAGCCAATGGCACCTTGCTGTTAAACCTGGAAATCAACCAGCCGGAAATGGGTAAACCGAGTAATGATCCTATGGGCAAAGCCAATAAAACACTGCCCAACTCCGCCTCGTTCAGATCAAAGGCCATCTTTATCGTTGGAATTCTAGATGCCCAAGTGGCGAAACTAAAGCCCGACATGAAAAAGAAAAGACTCAAAAAGAAACGATGTTTTTGCTTAGAAATCATTAGATGGTAGAATTACATTACAAAAGTAAGCAATCATTCTGGACGAATTGAGTGATTTTCAGGACTTCATAAAGATTTCAACCGGTCTTAGCTAGAATTATTCTAAATAAGTTGTTTTATAAGTGTAAAAAGTACACTTTTGCAGCGGGGATTAGAATCAGTCTAAATTGAAATTACTTTATACAACACTGCTATTAATGGCTTCAACAGCCATTTTTGCACAAAAAAAATCTGTCATTACCGGAAAAGTACTGGACGAATTGCAAAAACCAATTGATTTTGCAAACGTCAGATTAGTAGAAACCAACCAATATACCGTAACTAAAAAAGACGGAACTTTTACGATTCTGGTCTCCGAGGTAAATGATCAACTGATCAATCTGGAGTTCAGTTATATTGGTTATAAGAAACAGAACAAAGCAGTTTTGATCAATAAAGATAAAATTGACTTAGGGGTCATCACCCTGAAAATACTGGATCTGAGTTTAAAGGAAATCTCTATTAGTGCAAAAAGTAACGGGGAAGGCTCTTCTAACTCTTCCCTGATCATTGACCGGGACATGATTGAACAAATTCCGGCATTGAGTTTAAACGATTTGCTGAACCTGATTCCAAATCGAAAAATCAGTCCGCCTTCCTTACAAAATGTACAAAACCTTACCCTAAGAGGCACTTATGCAGACCGTACCAGGGGAAAAGATCCGTTTGCATTAAATAATTCTTTTGGGGTAGCCATCATAATCGATGGACAAGCCATCAGCAATAATGCCAACATGCAAAGCTATAACCCCGGACTAACAGGTATGTCCGGATCTAATATTTTAAGTCCATCTTCCTGGGGATTAAGCGGAGGTAGAAATACTTCTTACTCTGGCGACTATGCTTTCGGAGGTATTGACCTTCGTCAGATTCCAGCAGATAACATTGAAAGTATAGAAGTGATTGCGGGTGTCCCTTCTGCAAAATATGGCGATCTTTCTGATGGTGCGGTCATCGTAGAGCGACAGGCTGGTTCCGGCCCTGCCTATCTCCGCATGCAACTCAGAGACAATGCCACTTCTTACAGCTTTTCCAAAGGCATGAAACTGGGACAGGATCTAGGCACTATAAACCTGGGTGTAAATTACGTCAATTCTTTCTCCGACAACAGGGAGAAGCTGAAAGCCTACCAAAGGATCAATACCAATACCATGTGGACCAACTCTTTTGGCCGGGAAAAACAATTCAAAAACACTTTCAGTTTTGATTATGGCAGAAACCTGGATGGCATTAAACTGGATCCAGATGATCCGGCAGCCACCAAGACCCGATTTGACAGCTGGAATTTGGGTATTGGCAACCGAACTAGCTATCGTTTAAATGGCGATTTTCTTAAAAATATTGTCTTAAATGTAAAATACTCAGAAGGACATCAGCAAACCTACAGAGAAGAACTTAAAAATGTGGCTTATGTTATCTACTCGGATGCTACTCAGACAGGGATTACAGAAGGTCATTTTGATTCTGGTATTTATGACGCCCTTTCATTGGTAGATGGCCGTCCGGTAAATCTTTCTACAAGATTAGATTTCAATGCTGAGTTTAACACTGGTAAAACTATTCATTATCTTTCTTTTGGAACAAGCTATAATTACAGTAAGAATAAGGGATTAGGTCGCATGTCCGATCCTTCCAGACCACGTTCAGGCACCTCCATAAACCCAACCTCAGGAACTTCTCTTTACAAATCTACTGGTTCTGAAAGGTATTATGATTTCAAACTCGCTTTGGCACAACAGGATCTCGGTTTTTATGCAGAAGACCTGTTCAAACTGAAAATTGCGAATAGGAACCTGAATGTACGTACTGGTTTTAGACTGGATTTCCAGAATGGCTTTGCCTCAGTCGCTCCAAGAACAAACATCAATTATGAGGTAAGTAATAACTTAAGACTGGGTGTAGCCTACGGTATCGGATTTAAAGCACCTGGTTTAGCACAACGTTATCCGGGGCCTACCTTTATGGAAGTTCCACTCCTGATCAGCTACAATGGAAATGTTAAAGAAAGTATTTATTTGCTGTACCTGGATCGTTATGAGCCAACTCATAAAAACCTAAAATCATCTCAAAACCAGACCCTGGAATTTACCTCGCAATTAAAACTGAATCAGTTTAAACTATCGATGTCGGCTTTCCATAAAATCGCTACCAATGGTATTAACACTGTAGAACAACTGAAGGTAGTATCCTTACCGGAATATACGGCGACCTATGTCCCCGGACAACAACCTACTGTGACAACGGTTGGGATGAAAAAACAATTATTATCGTACTATTCATTTGAAAACAGCTTAAATTCCAATAGCTCCGGACTTGAATTCATGTTGAGTACTCCGGCGATCAAGGCCATCTCTACCTCATTTAACCTAAGCACAGGAATTTTCAGAACAAAAACTAAAGACCAGTCGAACGTCCAGTACAATGATGTCGCAAACACCAATACCAATCCAAACTATGGCCGTATTGGTATTTACAGACGCAATACACCCATTACCTATCAAAGCAACGCCCGCATTTCTGCCACTACACATATTCCTAAAATCAGCCTTATTGCTGAATTTACGGCAGAGTTTGCCTTACTTCAAAAAACCATTGTTCCGGCCAATGCGGGTATCCCCCTTGCCTATTTAAACAATGGACTTGAATACCATACCATTAGTGATTTCAATCCAAAGGATCCTTTATATGGTCATTTGCTTGTTCCAAAAAATGCCTATGAAGAAGGAAACATCCCGCGTATTCTCCCTAATTACCACCTCAGCATTGGTAAAGAAATAAAAAAGAGATTCAAATTTTCCTTCAATGTGTACAATGTATTCAATTATCAACCTACTTACATGACTTCAGGTGGAACTCTGGTATATCCTAACCCCAGTCCAACTTTCGGTACAGAATTATCATTAAAACTCTAACATATATACTCATGAAAAAACTATTACTTGGCCTATGCTTTGCAACCAGTCTGCTGGCTTGTAAAAAAGACAAAACCCCTGGAACACAACCTACAGATCTGGAAATAAAACTCGCATTTGAGCTTGGCTCAGCATACACTTTACCTCTTGAAAAAATCAAGGTTAAAATTACCAATACCCAGACTGCAGCAAGTCAGGAGTTATTGACGGACGCTTCAGGAGCTGTGGCTTTCAAATCAGTTTCTGCCGGGATCTACGACATTGATGCAATCTTAACAATTTCTGCAGAGGAGTATACCCGAATTACTGGAATCCCAACAGAAAATCCCGTGACGTTTAATGCTTCTGAAAAAGGAACGCAGATTAATGCCACACTTACTGGAGGACTGGAATTAAAGCTCATTGCCGGTACTCCCGGAGAATGGTTGATCAAACAAATTTATTATGCAGGCTCGAACACCACCAATGGAGCAGTATTTAGAGATCAGTTCCTTGAATTCCACAACAATACTGATCATGTGATGTATGCTGACAGCCTTTATTTTTCACAGATTTATGGTAGAGTATCCAGTATTTCTCCAAATATGAACTACACTTCTACCGGACAGATGGATTGGAGCAAATCACCTAACATGGATCAAAGTATCAATGCGAACAAGGATTATGTTTATGCAAAAACCCTATATATGATTCCAGGTAATGGAAAGCAATATCCGGTTCAACCTGGAAAAAGCATTGTGGTTGCACAAACGGCATTAAATCACAAAGCACCTTTCACCGGAAACGATGGCAAAGTGGTTACAGTAAGGGACCCGGAATTAACCATCGACCTAAGCGGCGCGGATTTCGAGGTGTTTTTAGGAGATGTCATTGGAAAACCTTTTTCATCGGACATCAACAATCCTCAGGTTCCGAATGTGGAAGTTCTGTCTTATTCAGGTAATGACATGATTTTAGACGCAAACGGAAAAGACAGCTATGTAATTTTTAAAGTTGATGGCAGCCAAAGAGTGAAAGAATGGCCACAATACAATGAACCGTCGAAGATTGCGCCATCACCAACATCAAAAAAATATTACCAGATTCCGGTAAAATATCTGATTGATGGTGTTGAAATCCAGCCGCATATTCCAGATAGCCGTTTTCCAAAAAAACTGAGTCCTAATATTGACGCTGGATTTACCTTCAATCCAAAAGGAAATTACACTTCACAGTCGGTCATCAGAAAAACGGCAAAATCTATAAATGGCCGGATTGTATTAAAAGACACCAACAACTCTACTGAAGATTTTGACTATTTGGATAAAGCCCAGCCTAGAGGCTTCAAATAGACTGCGCTGATCATTCAAAGCTTCGTCACAAATAACGGTTATGAATCGGGTAAAACCCGCTCATAACCGTTTAACATTCCATTTCTCTGATGAAAAAAATATACTTTATTGTACTGTTCCTGCAACTTTGCCTGGTGTTAGTTGCTGATGCGCAAAAGACAGATTCCATCACCAGCCGGCAATCCAGGAATTTTGCCATTGATTCAGCTGCGTATAGCTATTACAATTTTGCAAAAAATAAGAGTTTCTTCACGGCCACTATGCCTGATGGCTTTAACACCTTAAGCATAGGACATCAATTGACAAAAGGCAGGTTTATGCCTTATCAGGAAAGTACCAAAACAAATGACACCTATTTTGCTACGGAAGGTAAAACTACGCTATCAGGTGTTTCCTTATGGGGTGCTCTGAGCTACCATAAAGTACGGGAGGATAGTACCAGTTGGGCACATCAAACCAGAAACAATACCACTGCTCCAATGTATTTTGGTTCTGCCAGAAACGTTAATTACGAACGATCTGTCTATCAGTTTAATGCGATGGCGCAGCGCAATATGATCGGAAACAACCTTCCTTTTTCGCTAGGATTAGATTACCGGATCGGCGATCACTATTCGACAAATGACCCCAGGGCAAAACTAAATGACTATCAATTCAATATGCAGGCAAGTATAGGCTATCGCATCACTAATGGCCTAAAACTGGGAATGGCTGGAAGGTATGGTTACGGTCAGGAAGGAACAGATGTTGCTTACAAGAATCCACTCCATGCGGGCAACATGAGTACACCTGAATATGTGACCCATATCATCAATGGTTATGGTGACCCAAAACCTATTGAAAACAATCGGGTTTTTCGCAATGAGCAAAGTAGAAAGGGAATTGATCTATACCTCAGCTATGAAAAATCTGATTTTGGAACATTGGCAATGTCAGCCTCCTATCTTATGGAAAGCCAAAAATTCATCAATAAATTCCCCGATGCAAAAAATGGAGAATTCTACAATGATTATGATCTGAACACTTATCAGTTTAACCTGATCTGGAAAAAGAAACTGGAAAAATATTTACTATCGGTCCTGATCAACTACGACAATCTGGGAGGCAAGGATTTCAATTATGTAGCTCAGGCCAACAATTACCTTTACAGCCGGGAGCAGTGGGGATTAAAGGCCATCCTGAGTAAACCAGGAACAACAAGCTTCAATTATATATTGGAATTGAAGAAGGACGGAGAAGAACGTCAGGATGGGATAAGGGGAAATCTGGTTTCCTATAACGCTATAAAACCTGGACTGGGAATTGGTTTCAACCAACTGCTTCCAGGAAATCAGAGCTTCGGATTGAATTTGAGGGCTGTATATTCTAAAAATCTGAATGCTCAGTTTATTGTACCCATTATTTCTGAAGGCCCTTTTACAAGAACAGTGATATACCACGATTATGTGTACAATACTGCAGATTATTTAAGTGGCTCCTTGCAGGCGGACTATAATTTCCCTAGCTACAGACAGATTCAAACAGGGATTAAGCTAGGTCTTACCTATAATGAAGCCTTAAAGTATAAAAGTCTGGACAGAACCCTAATTGCAAGTCCGGGTAAGCAACGTTTTGCAACAAATGTATCCCTGAACTTCTATTTTTAAAGCCGCTCATTATTTTTTTTTGCGGTGTTAAACATCAAGAAACCCTTCAGCTGCATAACTGAAGGGTTTCATTTTTTAGGGATTTTAGGGCAGGATTTTGTTTTTCAAAAAAATAACCTAGTTTTACAAAAAACTTTAGGGGTGCCTTGCGCTGAGAAATACCCTTTGAACCTGATGTAGTTAGTACTACCGAAGGGAAAAGTAGAAGCAAATCCGTTTGCCGTCTTTTCATGCCTTTAAAAAAGGTCATGCCTATAGTTTTTCCTATTTATCAAAAAATGGAAATAACTGTAAATCAACAAAACTATCCGATCAGCGAAACTTGTTCCGTAGAACAATTGCTTTTAAACGTGCTTCAAATTCCCGTTCAGGGGATTGCTGTAGCCATCAACCAAACCATCATTGCGAAGACTGAATGGCCAGTCAGGCTATTGCAGAATGGCGATCGGCTAACCGTAATTAAAGCCACCCAAGGCGGATAGTTCCATGATTTCTACAAAACCCTATCATTTTCCTTACCAAGAAAAAAAAACATGAAACACGAAAAGACTCCAGACGAGCAAGTCATCAGCCGCACACCTTTTCCGGCCTCAAAAAAAATCTTTGTTCCCGGACAGCTTCATGACATCCAGGTAGCGATGCGTGAAATCACTTTAAGTGACACAAAAATTCATAATGGCTTTGGCGCCACTGAGCCCAACCCAGCGGTCACCATTTATGACACCAGCGGCCCGTATACAGATCCGAACGTAGAAATCGATGTCAAAAAAGGGCTTCCACGACTGAGGGAAAACTGGATTACCGGAAGAGCAGATGTAGATCAATTGGATCAGATTTCTTCCGATTATGGGCAGGAGCGACTGGCAAATGAAAAACTGGATAAACTCCGATTCTCACACTTAAACAAACCTTACAAAGCCAGGGCCGGAATGAATGTTTCCCAAATGCATTATGCGAAAAAAGGAATCATCACTGCGGAGATGGAGTATATTGCAATCAGAGAAAATCAAAGGATTGACCTCCTGAACGAGCAACTGGGCGCGCAATATGGCCTGATGGCCCAGCAACATCAGGGCTATAGTTTTGGGGCAAATACACCGAAAGGATACATCACACCGGAATTTGTCCGCTCAGAGGTGGCTTCCGGCAGGGCAGTTATCCCATGCAACATCAATCACCCGGAATTGGAACCCATGATCATTGGTCGGAATTTCCTCGTTAAGATCAATGCCAACATCGGAAACTCTGCGGTGACCTCTTCTATTGAGGAGGAAGTAGAAAAGGCCGTATGGGCTTGCAGATGGGGCGCAGACACCATCATGGACCTGAGTACAGGAAAGAACATTCATGAAACCCGTGAATGGATCCTCCGCAACTCCCCTGTTCCGATTGGTACAGTTCCGATTTACCAGGCCTTAGAAAAAGTAAATGGCAAAGCCGAAGACCTGACCTGGGAGATTTTCAGAGATACCCTGATCGAACAGGCAGAACAAGGTGTGGATTATTTCACGATTCATGCCGGCGTATTGCTGCGGTATATCCCGATGACCGCTAAAAGAGTGACTGGAATTGTTTCCCGTGGGGGATCAATTATGGCCAAATGGTGCCTTGCCCACCATAAAGAAAGTTTCCTATACACCCATTTCGAGGAAATCTGTGAAATCATGAAAGCTTATGATGTCGCCTTTTCACTTGGAGATGGCTTACGTCCGGGTTGTATTGCCGATGCCAATGATGAAGCACAGTTTGCAGAACTGGAAACTTTAGGCGAATTGACAAAAATCGCCTGGAAGCACGACATCCAAACCATCATCGAAGGTCCTGGTCATGTGCCCATGCACCTGATCAAAGAAAACATGGAGAAGCAACTGGAACATTGTTCAGAAGCACCATTCTATACCCTAGGTCCTTTGACAACAGACATTGCCCCTGGCTATGACCACATCACTTCAGCAATTGGTGCAGCAATGATTGGCTGGTTTGGTACCGCCATGCTTTGCTATGTGACCCCGAAAGAACACCTGGGCCTGCCGAATAAAAAAGATGTGAAAGATGGAGTAATCACTTACAAAATTGCAGCACATGCAGCAGATCTGGCCAAAGGACACCCAGGTGCGCAATACCGTGACAATGCATTGAGTAAGGCAAGATTTGAATTCAGATGGGAAGATCAGTTTAATCTTTCTCTGGATCCGGATACCGCAAAAGAGTTTCATGATGAGACCCTTCCTGCAGATGGTGCTAAAATCGCTCATTTCTGCTCGATGTGTGGTCCGAACTTCTGTTCAATGAAAATCACACAGGATGTAAGAGACTATGCCGCGAAACAAGGTCTGGAAGAAACCGAAGCTTTAAATCAAGGGATGGCTGAAAAATCTAAAGAGTTTGCAGAAAAAGGAAGTGAAATTTATTTGTAATTGGAACTGATTGTCATTTCAAAACCCAACTTTTTTAAGGGGGAAGCGCAACTGATCAATGGTCTGTTCGACCAGGGGATGCAGCGCTTTCACCTGAGAAAAGAGGGAGCAGAGCGGAGGCTTTACCGGCAACTGCTTGCTGCGATTGAGCCCGGATACCTGGAGCGCATTGCCCTTCACCAATTCCATGAACTGGCTCCTGACTTTGGCATCCAAAGGCTTCATTTCAAGGAGCAGCAACGTCTGGCTTTAGGGAAGACGCAGTTATTGGAAAAAGAAGCATTCACCTTAAGTACATCTATACATTCAACAAAACTAACAACTGGTTTACAAATATTTAAATATACATTTATCAGCCCTGTTTTCAGGAGTATCTCCAAAGAAAACTACCCAGGATTAATTAAGGAGGGCTTTCAATTGCCCCTTATGGCCTGCACTAAACTCATCGCCCTGGGTGGGATCAACTCCTCGAGAATCCCTCAGCTCCGACAGATGAATTTTGAAGGAGCGGCAGTATTGGGTGCTATCTGGAATGAACCGGAACAGGCTTTGAAAAATTTTAAACAATTACAATCCGCATGTCAGACTACCGCATAAAAAACCGGACAGACGAAAGACCTTATGTCATCAGTATTGCAGGATTTGATCCTTCGGCCGGGGCAGGTCTGCTCTCCGACCTGAAATGTTTCGAAGCACATCGGGTTTATGGATTTGGGGTCTGCAGCACACTGACGATTCAAACTGACACCGAATTTCTGAAAAACGAATGGCTGGAAACTGATCAGATCATCGCTCAGTTGCAGCCCTTAATTGAGAAGTTCCCGATCGAGGCAGTTAAAATCGGTCTGATCAAAAATCTGGAAAGCCTTTCAGCGGTTTGTGAACATTTGAATTCATTTGATCCGAAGATTAAAATCATCCTGGACCCTATTTTAAAGGCCAGTGCCGGACACAACTTCCACGACTGGAGTCTTGAGCTGGATAATTTTAAAACGCTCTTAAAACGGCTCTATTTGATTACACCCAATTATCTGGAGATGCAGGAACTGAAAGGCAGCGAAGAAATGGACTTAATTTGTCGGAACTGGTCGGAAGATTGTGCGATTTTACTCAAGGGCGGACACCACCCTTTGAGCCCTGGCACAGATTACCTCTTCCATAAAAACGAGCGTCTGGAATTCAAATCGGGAACCGCTGCTGTCTTTCCAAAACATGGCTCGGGTTGTGTCCTCTCTTCAGCGATCACCGCCCGCCTTGCCCTGGGTCATTCAGTTCCGGAATCCTGCCTGCTGGCCAAGCAATATATTGAGCAATTTTTAAACAGTAACCAGAGCCTTTTAGGCTATCACAACCTATGATCGACAGACTACATTACATCTCCCAATCCAATGCTGAAATCAGTCATTTGGAAGCCATCGAGCAGGTGCTGCATGCCGGCGGAAAATGGATCCAGCTCCGGGTAAAAAACGAAGCCGAAACGGAGGTCCTGGATACCGCTAAAGCTGCAAATGCACTCTGCAAAAAATTTGCAAGCAAATTAATCATCAATGATTTTCCTGTTGTCTGCAAGGCGATTGAAGCCCACGGAACACATCTAGGATTAAATGACATGAACATCATAAATGCCAGATTATTAGTTGGTAATAATAAAATTATTGGCGGTACCGCAAATACCTTTGAAGACATTCAAAAAAGAGCTGCAGAAGCTGCGAATTACATCGGATTAGGCCCTTACCGATTTACGCATACAAAAAAGAACCTCAGTCCGATTTTAGGTCTGGAAGGTTATAAAAAGATCATGGAAAAAGTAAGAAATGCCAACATCAACATCCCCATTATCGCCATTGGCGGCATTACTCCGGAGGACCTTCCTGAGCTCCTGAAAACCGGCATCTACGGCCTGGCACTTTCCAGTACTTTAACCCACAAAAAGGACACTTCTTTAGTGATCAAACAGCTCTATCAGGAGTTAGAAAAACACCCTTTCCCTACCTTTTAAAATACAAGTAAATCATGTTAAAAATAGCAGACAAAACCTTTCATTCCCGCTTGTTTACAGGCACCGGAAAATTCAATTCCAATACAACCATGGAAGCTGCCCTGTTGGCCTCAGGATCGGAATTGGTTACTGTTGCTTTAAAGCGGGTGGATTTAAAACAACATTCCGACGAGCAGGCAGATCAGCTCCTCAAATACCTCAACCACCCTCAATTCAACCTGCTGCCCAATACCTCTGGGGTAAGAAACGCTAAAGAAGCGGTTTTTGCTGCTCAACTGGCAAGGGAAGCCCTGGAAACCAATTGGATTAAACTGGAAATTCACCCAGACCCCAAATACCTGATGCCGGATCCAATTGAAACCTTAAAGGCCACAGAGGAACTGGCTAAACTAGGCTTCGTAGTCTTACCTTACATCCATGCGGACCCTGTACTGTGTAAACGTCTGGAGGATGTAGGAACGGCTGCAGTAATGCCTTTAGGCTCACCTATAGGGAGCAATAAGGGCTTAAAAACTATAGACTTCCTGGAAATCATCATTAGTCAGAGTCGGGTTCCTGTAGTGATCGATGCCGGAATAGGCTCAGCCTCTGATGCCGCCAAAGCCATGGAAATCGGCGCTGACGCAGTATTGGTGAATACTGCAATTGCCGTTTCCGGGGACCCTGTTCGCATGGCAGAAGCCTTTAAAATGGCTGTTGAAGCAGGTAGAATGGCCTACCTCGCCAAATTAGGCCAGATCAACTCACAGGCTGTTGCCAGTAGCCCATTAACCGCTTTTCTTGAAGATGAGATTTAACGATATTTTTCAGCAACAGAACTGGGAAGAGACCAGCAGGAGCATTTACGCTAAGAATAGTGTGGATGTAGAACAGGCTTTAAATAGTCATAAAAGGACATTGGAAGACTTCAAAGCCCTGATCTCCCCCGCTGCAGCTCCTTATCTGGAAAGAATGGCAAAATTGAGTCAGGAGCTTACTTTAAAGCGATTCGGCAACACCATACAGATGTATGTACCGCTGTATCTGAGCAATGAATGCAACAATATCTGTACGTATTGCGGTTTCAGTTATGACAACAAAGTAAAGCGGAAGACCTTATCGGCTATTGAAATCATGGAAGAAGTAGCCGCAATCAAGGCAATGGGCTACCACCATGTACTGCTGGTCACCGGAGAGGCCAATCAAACCGTCCATACAGATTACTTTAAAAAGGTACTGGAATTAATCCGGCCACATTTCGCTCATATTTCCATGGAAGTACAGCCTTTAGAGCGCTCAGATTACCAGGAATTGACTCCCTATGGACTGAATACTGTGTTGGTTTATCAGGAAACCTATCATGAAGAAGACTATAAGAAACACCATCCAAAGGGGAAAAAGTCCAATTTCCAATACCGCTTAGACACCCCGGACCGTCTGGGTGAAGCCGGAATTCATAAAATGGGTTTAGGTGTATTGATTGGATTGGAAGACTGGAGGACGGACTCTTTTTTCACGGCGATGCATCTTGACTACCTGGAAAAGAAGTACTGGAAAAGCAAATACAGCATCTCCTTTCCACGATTAAGGCCATTTAGCGGTGGATTAGAACCAAAAGTAGCCATGAATGACCGCGAATTAGTGCAACTGATCTGTGCCTACCGAATTTTCAATGAAGAAGTAGAGTTGTCCATTTCTACTAGAGAGTCGGTCATTTTTCGTGACCACATCATCAAACTCGGGATTACCTCCATCAGTGCGGGCTCAAAAACGAACCCCGGAGGCTATGCGGTGGAGCCACAATCTCTGGAACAATTCGAAATATCTGATGAAAGAACCGCACCTGAGATCGCAGAAATGATTCATAAACAAGGTTATGAAGCTGTATGGAAGGATTGGGACTTGAGTTTAATGAAGTAATATGATGGAAAACAAAGCACTTAAAAGGTATCACAGGCAGATCTTACTGGAAGAATTAGGCATCTCCGGGCAACAAAAACTACAAAAAGCTGCTGTATTAATTATTGGAGCTGGTGGATTAGGATGCCCCCTCCTATTCTACCTTGGCGCTGCGGGTATCGGCAAAATTGGAATTATTGATGGGGACAACATCGCAGAAAGCAACCTACATCGGCAGATCCTTTTTCAACAACAGGACATTGGTGTAAATAAAGCGGAAAAGGCTGTGGAGCGGTTAAAATTACTGAATCCTGAATTACAACTCCAGGCTTACCCTTTCTACTTATCCCCTGAAAATGCCACAGATTTGCTCGGGGAGTATGACCTTGTCATCGATGGTTCAGACAACTTCCCTACGCGTTACCTGGTCAACGACACTTGCGTTTCCCTTGGTAAAACCCTGGTATTTGGGTCTATTTTCCGCTTTGAAGGACAGGTTTCCGTATTTAACTATCATGGAGGTCCCAATTACCGCAGCTGTTATCCTGAGCCACCGAAGCAGGAGAATAGTCCTAATTGTGGAGATGCAGGCGTGATTGGGCCTTTACCGGGTATTATTGGCAGCATCATGGCCAATGAAGCCATTAAAATAATCTGCGGATTTGGGGATAGTCTTTCCGGAAAACTACTTATCTTCAATGCACTAAACAACGACATGCAACTCTTTAACATTCAACCAAAGCATCCCCAGGATGATCAGCCTCAAAATACAAAAAAAACAATTGTGTATCAGGAGATTTTCCCAAGTGAACTTCTGGAATGGGAAGAAAACCATATTCCTTTTTGTTTGATTGATGTACGCGAAGCTCATGAATTTGAGATGGATAATATCGGAGGCATTCACATTTCCCTTTACGAACTTGAAGAGAAAATTGACACTTTAGCCTTTCAAAACCGATTGGTTTTTTGCTGTACTTCAGGCGCAAAAAGCAGAATGGCCACAAAGATCATTGGCAATAAAAGAGAAGAAAATCTATTTATTATCAGTCTTTTAAACAGAGATAAATAAAGTTTAAATTCAACAAGAATCCGATGAGTCGGATTCTTTATAAAAGGGGATGCTGGTCATATCTGATGAGCATCTCTAAGGTCAATTCGATCATAAAAAAAGGAAAAATAAAGGAAGTAAGCAGCTATTGACAGCATACTAAAGAACAATGTATAGCCCGACAGGATCACAAACATACTGATAAAAAAGAACCCCAATAGCCATTTAAAATAGCGATCCAGATCTAGTTTGATCCAATACAAGATCATTCTTAAGCTCATCAATCCGGCTAAACCAAACCACAATCCGACCAGAAAAGGCTGAATCTGTCCTTGCGTCTGGTAGAAATAAAAGACGATCTCAGGCAAAAAAATCAGCATAAAAACCAGGAGGACATGGGTCATTCTTGTACTCAGTTTTATTGGAAGACTCCTGCTAAACGAAAGCTGATCTGTTTCCTGTCTGAGCATCGCATGAATCAGCATACTATGAGAAAGTACTGCTGCCAGAATTCCGATCAAAGCCACCCTGGGCTCTCTATAGAGATCAGAAAAGACCCACATCACTGTCGTAAACAAGGAAAAAGAAAGGACTTTACTCAGGAAAAACATAACTGGCTGTTCCGTTAGCAAATAAAAAAAAGGCCATGTCCAGTAAGGTTTCTTCAATTGGGGGAAAGGGAAGATAAAATAAACCTCTACCGGAACATGGCTATAATTAATGGTCCGAAACATAAATCCGGATACCACAGTCAAAATCAGTATTATAAAGCTAATTGTAGCTAAGACTCCAATGATGTGGCCTTCAGTCAGGCCTACATAAACCATTGGAATGGCATATCCCAGGATTGGCAAAAACAATACCAGATATACTTTCAACCAGAGTTGAAATTGCTGTTTTCCAGTGGTTATTGTCAATAGTGAGACAAAATGATACTGCTCCGATTTTATAAGTTTCCTGATGAAAAACAGGCATTTTAACAGATAAAGTGTCCAAAAACAAAAGACTAAGGCCAGAACTAATGGAGAGGAATACACCATCAACATTAGTGTTTTATGGTAACTCAACAATTGTGAAGACTCCACTACCCCAAAAGCCAGATAAAAACCAAAAAGAAAGAGCCCAGCATGGCTTGCATAGAATTCTTTACTTAAGGTTTTTAAAATCAGCTTTAACATGGTTGCAGTTCAGCGTTTACAATCTGGAACGCCTGTTTGATTGGCAAACAGCTCATTTCCAACTCCTGATGAGAGGAAAGTAAAAATGAACAGCCTTTTTCAGCATATGATTTTATGAGCCGATACAGCAGTGCTGTAGCATTGGCATCAATGGTAATCAGCGGTTCATCCAGGATATAGAGCTGTACATCGCCAACAAAAGCACAGATTAGAGAAAGCTTTTTAACCATCCCACTGGAATAACTTCCAACTTTCTGATCCATAAATGGACTCATCCCTAAAGCTTCAACTAATGAAGCAGTATTCTCCCGACTCGCTTTTCGAACTTCAATATGGTAATTTAACAACTCATTTCCGGTCACAAAAGGCGGATACTGCGGTTCTGCCTCAGCATAACTGATCATAGATCGATAGGTAACCGGCTGACTCCTAATACTAATACCATTTAAACTCAGCATTCCTTCAAAGGGAGTCTGACCGGCAATCACTTTAAACAATGTGGTTTTTCCGGTACCATTTCCTCCTTTAAGCCAGTAAATACCATGATCAAGGCTCCATTTCTCAAAAGAAAGTACCTCATGATCTCCATACTTTTTATTGATATGCTGTAATTCTAATCTGACCAAGTTCGTTTCTTTTTGCATTTAGATGTCTACATCATGGATATGTTACTCACGATATCGCTACCTTTGGCAAAAAAGCCTGCAAGAACATGATAGAAATAGGAAGATATAACGATTTAAGAATTATAAATAAAACAGAAAACGGCCTCATCTTAACAGAGGGTGATAAAGAAGTGTTGTTACCATATGTAGATGTTCCTAAAAACATCGAAATTGGGGATAATATCAATGTTTTCGTGTACATGCACAAAGACGGCAGATTAATGGCGACTACAAAAAAACCTTACGCCTGCGTAGGTGATTTCGCTTACCTGACCGTTGTTGACGAAACTGAAGATGGTGTGTTTATGGACCTTGGTATCGATAAAGACATTTATGTTCCTCAGCGAGAGCTGAAACGCCCGATGTTTAAAGGCGACAAACATGTGGTTTATGTTTACCTGGATGAAAGTAATGACCGTATGGTCGCTTCTTCCCGATTAACCAATTATGTGGAAGATCAGGACATCGATCTTGAAGAAGGCGACGAAGTAAGTTTATTGATCGTTGACCGCTCTGACCTGGGTTACAATGCCATTGTAGACAATAAATACATTGGCTTGTTGTATGCCAACGAGCTATTTGATCAGTTAAATCCTGGAGAAATCAGAAAAGGATGGATCAAAAAGATTCGTGTGGGAGGTAAAATTGACCTAAGTCTTCAGCCAATGGGTTATGGACATATCCTGGATAATAAGGACGTGATTCTGGATGAATTAAAAGCCTGTGGTGGTGTGGTTCATTTGGGCGACAAAAGTGCTCCGGACGACATCTATGACCGTTTCAAAATCAGCAAAAGCGCGTTCAAGAAAGTAATTGGAGGTTTGTATAAGGACCGTTTGATCACGATTTCTGACCACGAAATCAAGTTATTCGTAGACGAAGAGGCAGACTAAGCCAGTTTAAATATTAAGCATAAAAAAACCGGTTTCTTTATAGGAACCGGTTTTTTTATGTTCATTTAGAAATTGAAACCTACTGAAAAATAAGGCATGGTTGCTTCATTTGAAAAGCCCAGTGTCCCTTGAATCAGGAACTGATCACCCGGCATCACGTACAATCCCGCTCCGTATCCCTGATGCCATTTATTACTGGATTCCCCTGGCTGCCATACCCTGCCCACATCATTGAAGGCAATCATGCCCACTGTTCCAGGCACCAGATAGGACGTAAAATTAAACAGCTTCATCCTCAGATCCAGGTTATGATATAAGCCTGTCCGCCCTGTAAAACGTCTGCTATTGAACCCTCTAAGACTGTTTACGCCTCCCAATTGAATGTGTTGAAAGAATGTCGGATCCCCAACCGTAGTCCCGGCACCAATTCTATTGGCAATGACAAAACCCGATTTCCCAGGGTTTAGGTAAAAGCGAAATTCCGTATTCAGCACACCATAACGTTCATCACCACCACTGACCCGTTGTTGTGCAGAGATGGTCGTTTTCCAGAACACTCCTTTAGTAGGAATCGCAATATTATTGCGGGTATCATAAGTCAAACCTCCGGTTAAACCTGCATAAAAACGATTGGTAAACACCTCTTGCTCTGGATGTAAAGCATCATAATCATTTAAGAAGCGTTCTTCATTTTCCTTACGATTGCTGGTATAATAAGAAAATAAAAGTCCGCCTTCCACCATCCAAGACTTATCCAATATTCTCCTTAACCTGATATTGGCATTCAAATAGTTATATCTGTTGCGGTAATAAGAGATCCCGTCTTCCCGATCCTGCCCTTCCGGGAGCTGCTCATCATGGTCATCTTTCTGATATACCGTATTATTTCCCAGGCCAAAGAAATTACTTAAATTATTGGGGCCCAACATATTGATGGCCACATTCAAATCGTTATTACCGATTGCCTTTTTAAAATCCCCGGTATAGTCCAGAATAAAGGATTTTCTTCCTGTTGAATAATGTGCCCAAATCTCTTGTTTAGAAGCATAAGGCGATTTTCTGAAACCTTGTTTCTCTATGATATAGCCTAATCCAACCTGAATGCCCTGGTCGATATTATAGTTTCCATCAACAAGTATCCCTTTTCTATCGTATAAGAATCCGTTTTTATTGAATTGGTTGACTGCAGAATCCTTAGCCAACCTTAATTTGGCATCACCTTTAGCGGGGAGTATATTCTTCTCATCTGCGCGATCATAAATGAAAAGATTTGATTTATCAGGTACATCAGTAGCTACTTTAAAATCATCAACATCCTCTCCTCCAATCATTCTCACTTTTATTGGAGATTCATTTCTTCCCCGGACATTAAAAATATCCTTCCCCCCCAGTCCGAATAATCGGATTTCTTTAGTTACCTGAGGATCGAAAGTACGGTTAAAAAAACGGCGTCCTTTTGTCCCATCTTTCTTGATATTGAAAACATGGAGCTTTACTTTTCCATCTGCTTCCTTAATAATATCAAAATATTCAGCCTTATCAGAGGCTGGAATATCTACATTAATGGATAGAAAACGGTAATAATGCAGGGCCAACTCCTCCAGCTGATCTCTTCGGGAAGTAAAATTGAAAATCAACTCCTCCCCACACTGTTTATAGATCGGTGCAGGCATTTCTTTGAAAGCTTTAGCAATCAGCTCATCCGTCATCCTGTTTTGTACCAGTTTTATCGCTTCTTTCCAATCTTCCTCGTTGAGTTCATTCAGGAAATACCGATCAAAATACCGCTCATTAAAGTTCCAATGATCCACATCTCTAATCGTAGGTGAATAGGGCTGTAAATGGGATTTAAGCCACTGGTGGCTCAATATCCAGGGAAATACGCCTGAAGTTTTATAGAATACTTTATCGCGATCCCGGGGCACTGGCGTATATGTTGTACCATCTACCGTTTTATCCGCAGCCCAGCGCCAGTTGTCCTCATGCCTATCCCAATCTCCCAATAGAAAATCCAGCAAGCGTGCCCTCAGCGTCATTTTCTGATCTGCTTTGGTATCATTATCCTTTTGAATTTTCTTTTGAACTTTCTCTGTATTGTCTGTCTTCTCCTCTGAAGGGGACCTTTCTTCGAATATATAGGCGGCATTGGCGAACTCTTTACGGTACTCCCCAAGCCCTGGATCATCCGCTATGTATACCATTTCCGGTTTTGCATGATCCAACTCTAGTGCTTCAGCCAATGGGGGTACGATTAAAGCGGCAAAAGGATGGTTGGTAGACACCTGATCCTGAGTAATGTCTTTGGCAATAGTTGCCCTTAAATTCTCTGGCAAGCTTCTGTCTGCATATTTCTGAACAGTTCTCAATACCCATTCTTTTCCTGTTGGATCCACCAAACGTAGAGAACGCGTCTGCATCCCACCACCTAATTTGATGATTTTTAGTCCGCCTTTTTCCTTCTGAAGGTCCATAACCCTTAAAGTTACCGGCGTTGCCCATAACTTACGATAGCTTTCTCCCAGCCAGAACCGGTGAAAACCACTTACTTTATCATATTCCGGAGCAATGGCCACCGTTATAGAATCTGATTTTACTGTGCCTTGTGAAAAAGCCACAGCTGGAATGGCTCCAAGCGCCATATTTATCATTAGTGCCGCTTGCAGCTCCTTTTTAAAACGCATATTAACTTTATTTAAGCGTTACTCCTACTCTTAGGGCTTTTAAGCCTTCAACTCCTTGCAATTCTTCAATATCCAGATACTCCAGGTCGTCATTTAACAATCCTATTTCCTGAAGTGCTTTGATGTAGCCCAGGTATTCTCTGGCTTCCCAGCTATTGAAATAGACAATGGCAATCTTTCCTGGTTGTGTAATTCGCTCTGTGGTGTCCTTGACATGGGCTTTATCAATCCGCTTTTTAACCATCTGGTAACGGATATTATAACTCCCTTCTACATCAAACCGCTGCTCATCAGTCCTAAAACTGATATCTATCAATTTTTCATAAACAAAGATGAGTTGCGTAGTTTCCAATGGCAAGGAAAAATAAGGAGCTAAACTATGACTCGTTTGTGCCACTTCTGCCAGGACTTTGAGTTGCTTCAGTCGAAATTCATGTAAAATCTCTTCTGTAAATTCGGTATCCGGAGCAATAGAATTCCCCAGGTAAATGTCGAATTCTACCCCATCTGTACGAAACTTTTCAAAGTAACATGGATAAATTTCTTGGATTTCTCTATTGAACACATCTAAATGCCTGGTTACCGCCAGATTAATCATCTGTAAACTTTTTTCATACCTATCACGATGTTCATAGCTTTTTCCATCGACGGCCGTCCAGGCCAGGTATTCATCTACAATAGGTTTAAGTTCCGGATGTGTTTCTTTTAAATGTATCAAAGCCGAAGGAATCTGCCTTTGCAGGTAATCTTCCGTTTTTAAAATTTCACGGTCTGTCAGGTCTTCAAATCTGGTCTTAGTCCAGATTTCATACTTCTTGGGAAGCTCATTATCCAGTGATTCACAAACCCTCTTTTTAATGGTATCCAATGTATTTTGCAGCATTTCAAAATGCACCTGCAGATCTTTACGAACTGCCATATTTCTCAATATACTGGAATTTCTGATATCTACAGCACCATAAAAGGGGTGTACATTTCTGAAAAACACCTGTTCAACGGGCAGGTTACGTTTTTTTCCTCCTGAACGCAGGTAATGATAGGCTGCTTCATTAAATCTCCATTGAACTGAAGGTTGCAATGCCGTAAATTTATCTGTTACAATTTCGGCGATTTCCTGATTGAAATCAGTGACGATATTCTGATATAATTGTGCGAGTAATGGAAAAGCCAGGTCTATTTTAGTGAGTGCATTCCCATTAAAATGAATAGATTCTTTGGTGTATAATTCCAGACAACCTACCAATTTCGCATTGTAGTACAACGGAAATAAGCCATAAGACTTGATTCCTGTTGCCCAAAGCAGGCGAAGCATCGGATATTTCTCTTGTTCCTCCAGGGTAATTTCTGGGAAGATCAGGGTTCTGGGGTGTTTCAGGTAATCATTTACAAGCTGGAAATCTTCATTGTCCATCCATCCGGCCTCATCGGCCAGTTTGATCAAAACACTTTGAAAACCAGACTTCTCATTCAGCAAAAGTTTATTATTTAGCTTCAGATAAGGCAGCAATCCAAATTCCAGATGGTTAGATCCCGCTAATGCCTTCAAAGCATTATTGATCTCTTTACCATAATCTACGGTTTTGGATTCATGGTGGTCAATCATCACATTCTTAATTGATTCCAGTGCATATTCTCCTGTGACATCTGTTAAGGTGACAATAGAGATGCCTTCAATTTTGAAAATTGAAGGTGGAATCAGTTTGGTCAGGATATCAAGGGTATTGTTTTCATCCTGGATATAATCCTTTACAATATTCAGGTCATATTCCGGTAACTCCGCATCAGTGCTGATGGTAAGAAATCTTGTATCGACGTTTAAGCGGTAATACTTTGGCAATTTTGTTTCCGGATCAACAATAGAGTTGACTGTAAATTCGCTGGCTGTTAATGAAAAGTTATAAAAGCGATGTAATACCATATTATAAAAGGCAGACAACATGCTTTTCTTCATTTCTGATTTTGAAGGCAGCGAGAGGTCGGCTTTTAAGGTGCAGGTAGAAGGTTCCAATAGCACATTGTAAAAGGCATTGGTTCCATAATGAAAACAAGGCATCAATGGTGTGCTTATCGCCCAAAAATGTTCCTTTTCTTCATTAATGATCGGCGATAAAGCCGTATATATCAATTCAAACAAAGTATTGTACTTACGGACATTCTCCATTGGAATGGGATCCTTCAGCTCAGGATATTGTTTGAATTGTTCAAGAATATAACGGTAGAAGTTGATTTTTGCAGTCTTCTCTGTATTTGCTTTCTCCTCCACAAAAGAAATAAAGGGTTGCAAAGACAGTTTAATCTCAGCACCTAATGGAGGGCGTTCTCTTAATTCAGTAATACTATTATTCAAATCCAGCGTGATAGCTTGCATTTTTCGTACTTATTATTTTACTTTTTTACTGATTTCGTGTATTTAAACTTTAGGATATTCCCATTGGTCAGCTCATCTCCTTCATTTGAGATATACAAGTTCATATTTTTATCAAAAGCTATGCCTTCCGGTTGATTGTAGACCGAAGAATTGAGACGATGCACTTCTTTTACCTTCCAGTGCTCATCTGCAATGACTAATAACTTATTGGCAGAAGCGAGGATATACCATTCTTTTGTGACTGGGTTTTTAGTCAGTGCCGAGGGACTAAGACTGGCTTTTAGCTTAGGGTTCAACGCTTTTATTTGCTCAAGATCAATGCTAAAACTACTTTCAGGAATTAAGCTATCGAGTTTGGCATCGTAATTTAACACATAACCGGTACTGGTTTTCCTTTTCTTATCTACCGGACAGGTTTTGCATAAAACATACACTTTATTGTTTTCCGGATCGGCATATAAACTCTCATATTCCCCTTTAGGCACCAATTTCTTATGCACCTTCACCTGCTCCGCTTTTTCTTTCATTGTTTCAGAGAATGGAAAAGTATAAAGCTGTCCATTACTTTTTAAGACAAATACTTTTTCATTGAAAATCGCGATGTCTTCGTAATCTCCTTTACCCGCAAAACCTACGTTCTTTTGCTGTTTTACGTTCCATTTTTGTCGGAATACACTCCCTTCCTCATCCTGTATAGAATAAATAGTATCTGGAATACCTTTATAAAAAGCAATTCCTGAGATTTCCAATAAGCTTTCCGGCATACTGAACTTTTCCGGATGTTCCAGATCGTAACCTATAGGGTTGCTAAATTTTGAAGCGGCCGGTTTACAGGCATAAAATGCGATTAATGCCAGAAAAGGCAAGATATATAATATTTTAGTAGAGATTTTTTTCATAAAATAGGTCCATTTACTCCTTATTAAACGATTGTAACAAATGATAAATAGCTTCCTGAGAACGAATTGCAGGCGAACCATTGATTTCTTCATTCTGCAGCTGATCTGTAATATTTACTGCCTGAACATTATCTTGAAGCTGCAAGGTAATAATTTCCTCGATTAGACGTTTCAGATCCAGGTCATATAAAGGAAAACAAACTTCAATTCTACTGTATATATTCCGATTCATCCAGTCTGCCGAGCCTAAATAGATTTCCTGCTGCCCATTATTCGCAAAGATAAAGATCCTTCCGTGTTCCAGGAAACGGTCTACGATTCTCCTTACATGAATATTTTCGCTGAGCCCCTGCTTTCCCGGAACTAAACAGCAGATACCTCTGATAATGAGTTGTATTTTTACCCCTGCCCCTGAGGCCTCATACAATTTATTGATGAGTACCTGCTCCTCCAGGTTGTTCAGTTTTATGGTAATACTGGCCTCTAAACCCTGTTTGGCATGCTCAATTTCCCGCTGTATCAGGTTTAGAAAAGTATCATGCAGGTTAAATTGTGCAACTAATAAATGCTTAAAGTCAATTGGTTCTTCTGCTGCAGGGCTTTTATCCTTTCTACTCAAAAAGCTGAACAAAGATTCTAATTCCTGTAACATTGGTTGATGTGCAGTCAACAAAATATGATCGGTATAAAACTTTGCAGTGCTTTCATTGAGGTTTCCGGTTGCCAGAAGGCCGAGATACTGGTTTTCTCCATTGATAGATCTTTTAACCAACGCCACTTTAGCATGTACCTTCAGGTCAATACTGCTGTAAATAATTTTTACACCTGCTGATTTCATTTGTTTTGCCCATTTGATGTTATTTGCTTCATCAAATCTGGCTTTCAGCTCTACGAGCACCAGCACCTTTTTTCCATTTTTGGCAGCAGTCATCAATGCATTGACGATTCTTGAATTCCGGGCAACCCGATACAAGGTCACATAAATTTCAGTAACATGGATGTCGTTTGAGGCTTCATTAAAAAAGCGCAATACAGCATCATAATTTTGATAAGGAACATTCAGTAACAGGTCCTTGCGGAGGATATGATCGAATAGGCTTTCATTTTCAGCAATTTTAACTCCGGTTACAGCTGGCCATTTCGGATAGCCAAAAACCTTTTCATCAAGAGGAAAAGCACTCAGATCTTTCAGGTTATGATAGGTTCCTCCCTGTACCAATGCTGCTTTTTGCAGCTTAAGTGCATAGATTACATAATATAAATTTCTTAATGGGATTCCAGGTTCAAAAAGGACACGGGTGGCAAAGCCATAATCTCTGACTTCCAACTGCTTTTCCAGTGCAAGGGTAATGTCTTCGGCATCATCCTGCCCGATTTTTAAGGCTGCATTTCTGGTGATCTTCAGGTTATAAGCACCCTGAATTTGATCATTAGGGAACAAATAAGCCAGATTATATTTAATGATATCTTCCAGGAACACAATATACTGTGCCCCATTCACCGGAATCGCATATAAGCGCAATAAATCTTCAGAAGGAATACTGATCAATTCCATCCGTTCCTCCCCTGCATGGTTTCTAAGGATTACCACCTGATAAAGCCTGTTATTTTCAGCAAAGAAATCCAGCAATCCATCCGCTATACATTCCGAATGGATATAAGTCAGAACTTCGTTAAAAAACAAGGCTGTTACTGCTTCGGAGATCATGGAGGGAATTGGTTTATTGTATAACCAATATATTTTTTGTGCTTCCAGTTCCGGTAAAATCTGTGCACCGATAATCTCACCATAGCGTTGCTGCTGTTGATCTATTTTCATCTTCGCAGCTTCATAATCCCACATCATCACCGGCATCCTTACCCGATAAAACTCATCCAGATTCGAGGAATAAATCGACAGAAAACGGATTCTTTCCAAAATGGGCAGGTTTGGCTTTGCAGCCTCCATCAGCACGCGCTCATTAAAGCTCAGCCAGCTTAAATCCCGGTTAAAATATACAGCAGACTTCATATTAATCTATAAGGTCACCAATACTGAGGCCGTAATAAAAGCGAGTACCGAGGCGATAATACCAAACATAAATACATTGTAAGCGACCCTTAGAAGACGATATTTACGACCTAAGACCACGCCCTGCGCATATAAATCCCGGATCAGACTGCCATAAAGAAATTCACGGTCTTCCATCATTTTGAGCATTCCCCCTTCATATTCCGGAAGAGACATTCTATAAAAATTCCCAAAAAACAAAAGGTTTACTCTTTTCTGTGCAATGTCTTCCGGAGTAAACACTCCTTTTGGTATGGATGGTCTGGTTGCTAATATTGAGAATACCATAGTGACCACACAAATGATCAGTAAGATCAGTGTAGGGATAATTAAATGTGGATTATCTTCCAATTTCCTAAGTAGAATACTCAGGATCACGGAAAGAATAATGGAATTGGTAGAAATCATGATGTGTGCCTTATTATCAGCCATATCACTTAACCTTTGGTGATTTCCGGAAGTGATTCGGAACATCGTTTCAATTCCTTTATCAGGTCGGTCGCTCTTTTTCTTCTTTTCCTTTTTCAATTCAGGATGATTGGTCTTTTCCCTTAACAAAGGTGTATTTATTCCCGCATTACCATTATCCTCATAAACTGCTTTTTCAGCTTTACTTTCTAACTCGGCCAAATTCTGGGCCTTTTTAGCATTGAGTAAATGCTGGCAATAATCGGTATGATAATGGTGTGTTTTAAACAACTGAATGGTTTTCAACCTCCATTCATCTTTGTCTAATGCCCTGGAGCAAAAAGCTTCTGCTTCCTTTCGCATCAATTTATTTCTTTCCTTAAAGCTATCGCTTCCCAAATGGTATAAATCTGCATCACAGACAATCTGTTCCAGTAGAATTTCAGGGTGTTGTGGCATTTTAGTGGCTAGAATACACTTCACTATTTTATTAATGACCTCTTCATTGAGCCCTTTTTCCTTTAAAAACTCAGCCGCAAGACCTGCACCACTCCGTTCATGTTGTGTACAATCGAAAAAATAGCCCAGATCATGAAACCAACTGGCAGCTGTAACGATAAAGAAGTCTTCGTCGGAGAGCTGATAATGGTTGGCAATCTTAATGGCATTCTCTACAACTTGTTCTGTATGATTTAAATTATGATAGATGAGTCTGGAATCGCTTTGCGCCTGAAATACATTCGCAACATGTAACCTCAGCTGATCTAATATTTCCCTATAATTCATGCGATGTATTTTTGTTTTTCATTCTTAAAACAATTTGTTCCATTTATGGTTGATGATATAAATATGAGGCTTTTAATTTTTATAATTAATAGAAAGTTTAAAAGATGTCATTACAACAGTTTTTCTGATTTGTATCAGGACCGAAAGTGATGAGCATCATATTTATACTTGGGGGGAAGATAGAACTTTGACAACATCAATTTGCCCCTATGATTATACAAAAAAACATAGCCAAGGAAACCCAATGTTATCATTGTGGTGATGATCTTCCGAATACACCTTATCTACTGGACAACAAATCTTTCTGCTGTCTGGGTTGCAAAGGTGTCTACCAATTGCTCTCCAATCATAATTTGGGTAACTATTATGCGTACAATGAGGTACCCGGACAAACCCAAAAAGCAAAAGCCTCACATTTTGACTATCTGGATGAAGCTGCGATTGCTGAAAATTTAGTCGATTATACCGACGAGAAAGTAAGCATCATCACACTTTACATTCCAGCCATTCATTGTAGTTCCTGTATATGGCTACTTGAACATTTACACCAGATCAATCCTGCCATCATGCAATCCAGGATAGATTTCCTAAAAAAACAGGTGGTTGTTACCTTCAAAAACCAGGAATTATCTTTACGTCAGCTGATAGAGATACTGGCTTCCATAGGCTATGAGCCATTGATTAGCTTACAGGATATCGTAAAAAAGCAAAAATCAGATCATTCTGAAAACCACCTGATTCGCAAAATTGCTGTAGCAGGATTTTGCTTTGGAAATGTGATGTTACTCAGTTTTCCTGATTACTTCGGTTTAAGTGCGCTGGAACAAGAATTCAGAACCTTCTTTGGCTGGTTAAACCTTGCCTTTGCCATCCCGGTAGTATTTTATAGTGGCCGTGATTATTTCAGTTCCGCCTGGAACAACCTTAAAAATGGCATTTTAAACCTAGATTTCCCCTTGGCTTTAGGGATCGCAGTGATGTTTATCCGTTCTATAGTAGAAATCCTGGGGAATACCGGAGCTGGTTTTGTAGACACCCTATGCGGGCTCGTTTTCTTCCTTTTGATTGGAAAATGGATGCAGCAACATACTTACCATCACCTTTCCTTTGAACGAGATTACCGCTCCTATTTCCCTGTTGCGGTGACCTTAATTGAAGAGGAGAAAGAAAGGCCGCTCCCGCTAAATGAATTGAAAGTAGGCAACAGAATCCTGATCCGCAGCAATGAAATCATTCCGGCGGATGCTATCCTTTTAAAAGGAGAAGCAGAAATGGACTTTAGTTTCGTCACCGGTGAATCCTTACCTGTTAAAAAAGTACTGGGTGAAGTGGTTTACGCTGGTGGCAGGCAGCTAAAGGGCGCAATAGAACTGGAAGTCGTAAAACCTGTCTCTCAAAGTTACCTGACTCAATTGTGGAACAATGAGGCCTTTTTTGGTGATAAGACCATGATCAGGACCTTTGCTGACCGTGCCAGTAAATACTTCAGCATTGTTTTACTCAGTATAGCCATCGCTTCAGCAGCTTATTGGATGTTGCATGGAGATCCCACTAAAGCCCTGGCTTCTTTCACTGCAGTGCTGATCATCGCCTGCCCCTGCGCACTCGCTTTAAGTTCTCCATTTACCCTCTCTGCAGTATTGAGCATTTTCGATAAGAACAAGTTTTACCTTAAAAACACAGCTGTAGTTGAAGAACTTGCCCGTATTAACACCTTTGTATTTGACAAAACCGGTACGATTACCAATCCGGAGAATACTGGTTTCAGTTTTGAAGGGCACATCACAGAACAAGAAAAACAATGGGTAAATGACCTGGCCAGAAACTCCGGTCACCCTCTAAGCAGGGAATTGGTAAAATGGTTAAACCTTCCTTCCAAATACACTGCCCTAAAATACATGGAAAAAGTGGGACGCGGAATCTCCGGAACCATCAATGGACAGGAGCTGAAACTGGGAAGTGCTTCCTTTTTAGGACTTAAAATGAAATCACCTTCACAAGGCGCTGTAGTCCACATCATTATTAACAACAGGTACCTGGGATTTTTCTGTTCTAAACAACAATGGAGAAATGGTTTTAAAGACCTGATTTTCAGGCTAGGTAAAGATGCAGATTTGCATCTTTTATCCGGCGACCAGGATCAGGATAAACAAACATTGATTCCATTTTTTCCCAGAGCACAGCAAATGCACTTTGCCCAAAGCCCGCAAAACAAACTTGATTACATTCGTAACCTACAATATTCGGGTAGAAAAGTACTCATGTTTGGGGATGGATTGAATGATGCAGGCGCCCTCAAACAAAGTGACCTGGGAATTGCCGTCACAGACAACATCAATAACTTCTCGCCCGGCTGCGATGCCATTCTTGATGGCGCTAGTTTTCAAAAGATTCCCTTGTTTATCAAACAGGCAAAAGATGCGGTAAAAGTAATCCACATCAGCTTTGCCATCTCTTTGACCTATAATGCGGTAGGCTTATATTTTGCCGTACAAGGTATGCTCTCCCCATTGATTGCAGCTGTATTGATGCCCATTAGTACCATCACCATCATCCTATTCACCAGTATTGCAGTGAGACTGTATGCGAAGAAAAATCAACTCTTATGAACATCCTCTACCTCCTGATCGGCTTTAGTATTTTATTGGCATTGATCTTTCTTGCAGCCTTTTTCTGGGCCAGTAAAAGTGGACAGAATGACGACACTTATACTCCTGCAATCCGGATACTCTTTGATGATGAGGTTCAGGAGAAAAATGACGACATAAAAAGTGATCAAGATCACGCATAGCCACAATTGATGTCATTCTGTACCTAAGCACACCGACCTAATTTTACATCCATAAACAAGCAATCCATTTTTTAACATGACTGAAAAATTTTACTACGACAACAAGATCGTCAGAAACTTCGCAGTAGCCACCATCATATGGGGCATCATCGGAATGACGGTCGGATTGCTCATTGCCATGCAGCTCTTCAAACCTGCATTAAATATGGGCTCCCAGTACACTACTTTTGGCCGGATCAGGCCCTTACACACCAATGCAGTTATCTTTGCCTTTGTGGGGAATGCGATCTTTATGGGTGTTTACTACTCCCTGCAGCGATTGCTCAAAGCGAGGATGTTCAGCGATGTACTCAGTAAAATTCATTTCTGGGGCTGGCAGCTGATCATCATTTCGGCAGTCATCACACTTCCTTTAGGATTCACTTCCTCCCATGAATATGCGGAGCTCGAATGGCCAATCGACATTGCCATTACCTTGATCTGGGTGGTTTTTGGTGTGAATATGTTTGGTACCATTATTAAAAGAAGGGAGAAACATATGTATGTAGCCATCTGGTTTTACATTGCGACTTTCGTTACTGTTGCTGTATTACATATTGTAAACTCCTTCCAGCTACCAATTTCTGCCTTTAAAAGTTATTACCTATACGCAGGTGTACAGGATGCACTTGTACAATGGTGGTATGGACACAATGCGGTTGCATTCTTTTTAACCACACCCTACCTGGGGATGATGTATTATTTCCTTCCAAAAATGGCAAATCGCCCGGTATATTCTTATAAACTGAGTATTCTCCATTTCTGGTCATTGATTTTCATTTACATCTGGGCAGGTCCTCACCACTTATTATATACTTCTTTACCGGGTTGGGCACAGTCGCTTGGTGTAGCCTTCTCTATTATGCTGATTGCCCCTAGTTGGGGAGGGATGATCAATGGATTGCTCACCCTTCGTGGCGCATGGGATAAAGTAAGAGAAGACTCCAGACTTAAATTCATGGTGGTTGGGATTACCGCTTACGGTATGGCCACTTTTGAAGGACCAATGCTTGCTTTAAAACAGATCAACGCCATTGCACACTATACCGACTGGATCGTGGCTCACGTACATGTGGGTGCCCTTGGCTGGAATGGTTTCTTAACCTTTGGTATTTTATATTGGTTGATTCCAAGAATCTACAGAACAGAACTATACTCTAAAAAACTGGTTTCATTCCACTTCTGGATCGGAACCTTAGGTATCATTTTCTATGCGGTACCTTTATATTTCGCCGGTTTCACACAGGGCTTGATGTGGAAAGAGTTTACAGAAGATGGAATGTTACGTTATCCTAACTTCCTGGAAACCATCATCCAGATTCTTCCAATGTATGTGCTTAGGGCTATTGGCGGTGCATTGTACCTGATTGGTGTGATCGTAATGACCTATAACTTAATCAAAACCGTTCGCTTAGGTAAATTATTAGCGGATGAGCCTGCAGAGGCGATGCCATTGCCTGAAAATTATGTTCCTCAAGGATCTGAGAAGAAATTCCACAGGGTATTGGAACGTAAACCAATGGTTTTCATGGTACTTTCTTTGATTGTTATCCTGATTGGTGGTATGATTGAAATGATGCCGACGTTTACGATCAAGTCGAACATTCCAACCATTGCCAGTGTAAAACCCTACAGTCCACTTGAATTACAGGGAAGAGATTTATACATCCGTGAAGGTTGCGTAAGTTGTCACTCTCAAATGATTCGTCCATTCCGCTCAGAAACAGAAAGATATGGCGAATATAGTAAAGCAGGAGAATTTGTTTATGACCATCCACATCTATGGGGCTCTAAACGTACTGGTCCTGATTTGCAACGTGAAGGTGGCAAATATGGTAATGCATGGCATTATAACCACATGTTAGATCCGCAAACGATGTCGCCGGGAAGTATCATGCCTCCTTACGAGTGGTTGATTACCCAGACGCTGGATACCACCACCACCATCAGCAAAATTAATGCGATGCGCACTTTAGGTGTTCCTTATGAAGAAGGTTACGAACACAAAGCCAATCGAGACCTGGATAAGCAGGCTAAAGAAATTGCTGCAGACCTTCGTCAGAACAACATCAAAGTGAAAGATGATAAAGAAATCATTGCGCTTATTGCCTATCTGCAACGATTGGGAATAGACATTAAAGCACAATAAAACCTAAACAACTAAATTATGTTTAAGCAATTTTTAGATCAAGTAGATGGAAGCCAGGTGTATTTAATCACCTCCCTTGGCATATTCCTGCTCTTTTTTATCCTAGTCGGCATTCTATTGCTGACCATGAAAAAAGAAGAAATAAAATATATGAGTGAATTACCTTTAAAAGACGATGTACAATGACAGATTTATTAATTTGGGCCCTACTTTTTACTGCAATCATCATATTGGTGGTTTCCTTACTAGTACTGAGGGTCATCAAAGTCTACATCAGGGAGACACTTCATCCCACCCGATTTGCGACTGAAGAAGAAAGGGAAAAATACAGGCTTGAAGAAGAGAGACGTGCTGCTGAAGAAGCTCAAAAACCATCATTCTGGACCAAATTAATGGGACTAAGACCGATATCTGAGGAGAAAGATATCATGATGGAACATAAATTCGATGGCATTGCTGAGCTGGACAACCCTACTCCTGCCTGGTTTATGGTATTATTTTACGGAACGATCATTTTCGCCATCGGCTATATGCTCAATTACCATGTATTTGGCTGGGGCAAATTACAGGAAGAAGAATATGCTGTAGAACTTCGTCAGGCAGAGGCGGATCGCATTGCATTCTTACAAAAACCGGGTTCCGGAGGTCCTAAGATCAACGAAAACAACATGGAAAAAAGTGATGATCCTGCGGTGATTCAAAAAGGTGCGGCTTTATTTAAAACGGTTTGTACCCCTTGTCATGGCGAGCATGGAGAAGGTGGTGTTGGGCCGAATTTAACGGACGAATACTGGTTGCATGGCGGAACACCAAAAGACATTTTCAAGACCATCAAATACGGTGTTCCTGAAAAAGGAATGGTGGCCTGGGAAAAATCTATGAATGCCCAGCAAATATCAGACATTACCAATTATATCCTCTCTATACAGGGAAGTAATCCTGCTGGTGCTAAAGCACCTCAGGGTAAAAAAGAATAAATATGTCATCACAAAGCCCAGATCATTTCAGAGATCAGATCTCCACTTTAACTGACGATGGACAGCGCCGTAAATGGCTTTATCCAAAGGTGATTAAAGGAAAATTATATCAATACCGCTCGATGGTCAGCTATTTTTTCCTGACCTTACTATTTGCCGCCCCATTTATTAAATTAAATGGGGAGCAACTAGTCTTACTTAATGTTTTAGAGCGGAAATTTGTATTCTTTGGGGTCATTTTCTGGCCTCAGGATTTCTACCTCTTTGTACTGGCCTTGCTCAGTTTTATGGTATTTATTGTGTTATTTACCGTAGTTTTTGGACGGGTCTTCTGCGGATGGGCCTGTCCACAAACCATCTTTCTGGAAATGGTATTCAGGAAAATAGAAATCTGGATAGAAGGTGATTCCAACAAACGCAAAAAACTGGATGAAGGACCTTTAACCGGAGAGAAGTTTTTTAAAAAAGCACTGAAACACGGACTTTACCTGTTGATTTCTTTTTTTATTGCAAATATTTTTCTCTCCTATCTCATTGGTTCGGCTGCACTCCTCAATATCATTACAGAACCTGTATCCTTACATTTAAGCGGCTTCATTTCAATTTCTGTATTTACATTGGTATTCTACCTGGTATTTTCCAGAATGAGAGAACTCGTGTGTACCGTAGTTTGTCCATATGGACGCCTGCAAGGGGTGCTATTGGACAACCAGAGTATAATTGTTGCCTATGATTATCAACGCGGGGAACCTCGTGAGAAGCGTGTCAAAGGGCTTACCAATTCCGGTGGAGATTGTATTGACTGCAAGCTTTGTGTACAGGTTTGTCCGACGGGAATTGACATCCGCAATGGAACTCAAATGGAATGTGTGAACTGCACCGCCTGTATTGACGCCTGTGATATGGTCATGGAGAAAATTCAGCGTCCTACCCGTTTAATTGGTTTCAAATCCGAGGATGAAATCAAAACGAAACAAGCCTTCAGGCTCAACAAAAGAGTCTATGCTTATTCGGCGGTTTTACTGGTACTGATCTCCGTACTTAGCTATCTGCTAGCCAGCAGAACGGATGTTAAAACCACCATTTTACGTGCCAGTGGAACACTGTACCAAATCAGAGCTAAAGAAAAGGAAGTGAGCAACTTATTTAACGCTGAACTGATCAATAAAACCAGTAAAAGCCTTAAATTTGAAATTGTACCGGATGATCCGGATGTGAAAATACAGTACATTCAAAAACAAGATTCCATCGCTTATGGTGGTGTGGCAAAACTTACTTTTTTTGTGATTATGCCACAAGAGAAATTAAAGAAATACAAATCAGATATTGGTTTCAAACTGGTGTCGGATGGAAAAATAGTGGACACTTTTGAAACTACTTTCATCGCACCGCTTAATGATTAAAGAAATGAAATGGAATTGGGGAACGAAATTAGTAATTGGGATGGTATGCTTTATGAGTTTTATCATCGTGCTTGCCATAAAAATGTTTAACAGCTCCCCCGATGCGCTGGTAGACAATGACTATTACGAAAAGGGACTGAATTATGATAAGGAGTACCTGCTAAAAGAGCAAGTAAAGAAAGACCAGGCAAAACCTGTAATTGAGCTTAGTCCTGAAGGGATTATCCTGACTTTTAAAGATTCCGCAGAAGGCAAAATAAACATGGTCCGTACAGCGGATAAACGAATGGATAAAATTATTCAAATCCATACAGATGAACTTCATCGGGCAGCGATCCCCTTAACAGGGATTGCAAAAGGTCACTGGAAACTGATCATCAATTGGAAAAGTGCAGGCAAATTCTATTTAGACGAGCAGGAGGTCATGGTAGAATGAGTAATGAGAAGCTTGCCTTCATGATTGGATTGTTAGGGAGCGTACATTGCATCGGCATGTGCGGTCCTCTTGCTTTTGCCGTCCCATCCTTAAAAAAGGGATGGGCTTTCCTGGTAATGGACAAATTACTGTACCAATTGGGAAGGATAATTTCTTATTGCTTTCTAGGTCTGTTGATCGGTTTAATCGGACAGCAACTATGGATGGTTGGTTTGCAACAGGGACTGAGTATACTAAGCGGGGTACTGATCGTCATGGCAGCCTGCTCCAGATTGTTCAAGATCCAGATGCTAAAGAATACCCCATCTGTATTACTTAGCCCTTTTCATCGATTATTTGGCTACGCTCTTCAGCATAAAGCCAATCACTTGATCATTGGCATTATCAATGGTTTTCTGCCTTGTGGTTTCGTTTATCTGGCTATGGCGGGAGCACTAAATACTGGCAGTGTCAGCAGCGCTGCACTTTATATGGCTTGGTTTGGCTTTGGAACCTTACCACTAATGTTTATAGCCACACTCAGCATTGGTTTCACCGGAGCTTTAGTCCGCAAAAGGATCAACCGGATCATCCCATATTTCATGCTCTGTCTGGGCATCTGGTTTATATTGAGAGGAATGGAATTGAACATCCCTTATCTCAGTCCCCCAGCTATGGAGCAAGGCGCTCCGGAATGCAGGTAATCCCTTAAAATTATCGTAAATTAGCATCATAATGACAGCTTCTATAAAATCAGACATTCAAGATCAGAAAGACATCCGTTTTCTGGTGATCGAATTTTACAATCAAGCCTTAACAGATGAAGTCATAGGGCCGGTCTTTAAAGCAGCAAACTTCTCTCTGGACGCTCATATTCCTGTAATGGTTCGTTTCTGGGAAACCATTTTATTAGATGTAGTCACCTATAAGGGAAATCCAATGTTGAAACACATTGCATTAAACCATGAAGTACCACTACATGCTGAACACTTTGAACGATGGATGAAAATATGGGAAGAGACCATCAGGGCTCATTATGAGGGGCCTGTAGCCGATCAGGCGATTTCCAGAGCCTCTTCTATCGGACAGCTGATGCAATACAAAATTAAGCAGGTTACGACAGCAAATGGCTTATAATGCAAAATTGGTGAAGCTTATCGCTGTCACCAATCTTAACATTTGAGCACCAAAAAATTCTTTAAGTGAGGCTAAACAACTCTGTTTTAGGCTGATCTGCCCAATATCTGTAATCGAGTGCCATACAGATGTTTCTTAGGAATCTTTTTCCTAATGGTGTGACGCTTAAGCTATCTTCCGACAGGAATACCAATCCATCCATTGCCAACCAGCGCATGCGCTGCAATCCCTCTGAAAAATCCTCAGATCCGGCTTCTTCTTTTGTCCATGAAGTGTGTCCTTTACACATGATGTTCAGAATGTGCTTACGGGTTTGCATATCTTCTGCATTAAGCAAATGTCCCTTCACTACCGGAAGCTTTCCTGAGTTCACAATTTCCAGGTACTCCTCTACTGTTTTTACATTTTGAGCAAATGCAGTCCAGGTATCGCTGATAGAAGACACGCCCAAACCAATCATTAACTTACTATATTGATGGGTATAGCCCATGAAATTCCGGTGAAGCTTTCCATTGCGTTCTGCATCATACAGACTATCTGTTACGAGTGTAAAATGATCCATTCCGACATCCAGATACCCACCTTCTCTCAGTCTTTTATATCCAAGATCATACAGTTGCTGCTTTAATTTCTGGGAAGGAAGGTCTTGTTCTGTATATCTTCTTTGGCCTGGTTTAACCCATGGAACATGTGCATAACTATAAAAGGCGATACGGTCTGGTTTTAACCTCAATACCGAATCCAGCGTGTTAGACAGCCCTTCTATTTTTTGGTGTGGAAGACCATATATCAAATCGTAATTAATAGAAGTATAGCCCAATGCTCTTGCTTTTAGCGTCACCTGCTCCACCTCTTCATAGGTCTGAACCCTATTGATGACCAGCTGTACCTGAGGATCAAAATCCTGAATGCCTAAACTCAGCCTTTTGAAACCCAATTCATTTAAGGTCGCTAGATGTTCATCTGTCGTATTTCCAGGATGTGCTTCAAAGCTAAATTCTGCCTCTTCATGCAGATCCGCATATTTTAAGATTCCTTCCATCATGAGTTTTAAATTCTCTGCGCTGAAGAAAGTTGGGGTTCCACCACCTAAATGCAATTCCTTGATGAGTGGCTTAGTCACAAAAAGATTGAGGTACAACTGCCATTCTTTCAATAAAGCTTCAATGTAAGGGGATTCTACTTTATGGTTTTTGGTAATTCTGGTATTACAACCACAATACGTACACAAACTCTCACAAAATGGAAGGTGGATATAAATACTGATGCCTTCTTTATCATTACTTTCCCTAAAAGATTGGGCAACAGCTCTCTCCCAGTCTTTTACAGTAAAACCCGCTGTTTTCCAATATGGCACAGTGGGATAACTGGTGTAACGGGGAGCAGCAACATGATATTTTGAGATCAGATGATTCATATTAGTGGTGATGAGGTTTACGATTTGGATTCACTAAGGCATGTGGCTGATCACAGGATCTGGAGCACACGCAAGAGGTACCTAAACACTTCTTTTGTTGCCATTTATCAAGATTAACAATCGTTTCTATCGCAAGTGCCATAGGCAATTCTTTCTCCGAAAGCGCCAGCAAAGCATCTAAAGGAACATTGGCAATCTTTATATTTCTAAGAGCAGCAGCTTCCTGATCGATATGACCAGTAGCAGTAGATCGTGTCGCAATAAATTTCACCCCAAGATCAGCCAATCGATTGATGACCTGAGCAGAAACATCGTCCTCACTGAATACAATTACAGCTTCTTTGCCTGCGGCATAAGAAGCTGTCTCAGAACCCAAAGAATTGGATATCAATGTAATATCATGTTTTTTATTATTGGCGATTGCCAATGGTTCTTTTTCAAAAGATTTTATACTATATGCGACAACTCTCATGCTGGTTCGATTTATTAATAATCAAAGTTAGCATGTAGCGATATCGGGGGGAATGAGTTTAATCAATTGAAAAAATGATCTTCGTCAGTTTTTCATCTGTTGAAGCCTTAGCTGATCCAGAACAATGATCTGACTTCCTTTTCTTTCGATGATCCCTTCGTCTTTGAAGTCGCTCAGAATCCTGCTCACAGTTTCTGTTGCCATTCCAGCCATTGCAGCGAGGTTATCCCTGGAAACCCTCAACACCAATTCCATTCCCTGTGCTTCCTGTTTGCACAGTCTGGCCAGTACTTCGGCCATTCGTTTCCTTACAGAATGATAAGCCAATTGCAGCAATTGCTCTTCTTTATCCTGCAGATCATTGGAGATCAACTGAATAAACTGCCTGGCTACATCAGGATAACGATTCAATAAATCTTCCATTAAATCCTTTGGAAGCATACATACTGTACTGTCTTCCACCGCCTCTGCAGTTTCCGTATAAGGCGCAGTAAGTAATAAGGAAGTCAGTCCAAAATACTCCTCCTGGCCATACATGCCTGTGAGTAATTCCCTCCCATCCTCACTCAGTTTGAAAGTTTTCACCTTTCCATCCATCACAAGATAGAGACCTGAAACATTATCTCCCTCATAATAGACCACTTGTCTCTTTTTAACTGAGCGTACTTTCCTTGCAGCAATGACTTTTTCCAATTCCTGTAATCCTGAACTATTACTGAAAAGGACACTTAGTTTTTCTAACGACTGGCTATAAAAAATTTGTTGTTTATCTCTTTTACTCAATCTGCTTTCGATGGCATTCAACAGTTCTACATCATCAAAAGGTTTCGTCAGGTAATCATCTGCACCCATTTCCATCCCTTTACGCATGTCAATGCGTTCCGCCTTTGCCGTCAGGAAAATAAAAGGAATCGTTGCTGTTTGCTCATTTTTAGAAAGCAGATAAAGGACACCATAGCCATCCAGTTCAGGCATCATGATGTCACATAAAATCACATCTGGTTGCTGATGAATTGCCATATCCACCCCTACACGTCCGTTAATGGCTTGTAATACTTCGTAATTTGCGAGTTCTAATATCTCAGCAGTGCTTTCCCGGATGTCATCGTTATCTTCTATAATGAGTATCAGTGTCTTCTTCATTCGTATTATTATTTATTAAAGGACAAAACAAATTTAGTCCCGGTATGGATGCTACTTTCAAAATACAGTTCACCTTTCATTAGTGTGGCATATCGGTGTACGATATTTAATCCTAATCCTGTTCCTGGAATATTGCCTGTATTATGTGCGCGAAAAAACGGCTGGAACAAGTGTTTATGATCTGATTCTGGAATCCCGATCCCATTGTCTTTTATTGTCACCATGCATTGGTTTTCCGTAATTTCCGTATTGAATTCAATAAATGTATTTTCACCTGAATATTTGATGGCATTAGAGATCAGATTAATCATACAATTTTTTAAAAGATTGGGATCGAGTAATACTGTACTTTCCAATCCGGTATGCTGGTAAATGATATTCTGATCTTGCTTGGCCATCATCTGCATTTCTTCAGTAATTTCTTCTGAAAGTCTAACCAGATCAAAAGCCGTAAAGGTGGGTTCTACTTTTCCTGCTTCCAATCTTTCGAGTGAAAGGAAATCGTTCAATATTGTGGTGAGGTTGCTGACTGCATTCTTAATCTTGCTGACATGCTTACTGATATTTTTATTGTCATAAGGTTCCGCATACTTATCGATTAATGAAGCCGAAAGCTGTACAGAACTCAAAGGTGTTCTGAATTCATGAGAGGCCATAGACACAAATCGACTTTTCAACTGATTGAGCTCCTTTTCTTTTTCAAGAGAAAGACTAACTTCTTCTTTGGCTTCACTTAAAGCCATTACCGTTTTTTTGAGGGATTTGGTACGTTCTTCAACCAGTTCCTCCAATTCTGAAGCATACTCTCTCAGGCGTTCTTCGGCCTCCTTTTCTTTGGAAAGGTCATGAATAAACCCTGTATAAATAATCCGGTTTTCATATTGCACTTCACTTACGGCTAAACGAAAAGGGAAGGTACTCCGATCTTTTCTCAGACCTTTTACTTCCCGGCCTTTGCCAATGATTCTTTTTTCTCCCGTAGATTGATAACGGTGAATATAGCCATCATGACCACTTCGATCTGGCTCTGGCATTAAAAAAGAAATGTTCTTCCCTTCTACCTCTTCAATTGAATAACCAAATAATTTTAATGCTGCTGGATTAAGGCTTTCAATTTTACCCCTGTCATCAATGGTAATAATTCCGTCAATTGCAGTTTCAATAATGGCCTTCAATAACCTTGCCTCTTCCATGGTGTACTTTTTACAAATATAATGATCTCGATTGCAAGAGGCTTATAACCTCAATCATACAAAAGTGTGACTAATATCATGTTTTTAAAATTAAATACTGTGTTCTTTTGCGATTCAAGTACTATTTATCTGATCCAATGAACCATACTTTTCACATCCCAGTCTTAGGTTTAGGCTATTCAATTGATACTCCATTAAAAGTAGCCAGATATGGCATTTCCTCTGTTGTTTCCATCGTAGACGATGAACTCACGGAACGTATGAGAAAATATCATGAGGAACAAAATTCAGGAACATTCAGGCTGATCGAAAAAAAAGAAACAGATAGCAGAGCCAGAAGAATTACGGCCTACCTCGATTTACTGGATGTGCAGGTGAAGCAACAATTTGCAGCATTGCAAAGCCAAACCTTTGAAGAAGGAACAGAGCTGAGCTATTACTTTGAGCTCTTACCAGAACATTCCGCTTTGAAAAAGAAATACCAGGACATGAAAAACATGGACAATGGCCAGCAAAAAACGAAAATTCAGGCAGAATTACTTCAATCTATGGTACCGGGTGCCATTGATGTCAACATTATGTCTAAAGTTGATAAGGTCAATTACAATGCAAACCATGAAAGTGAAGGTGAAGACTTTACAGATGCATTGGCTGCTATGCGTGGTTTTAGCAATAGTACATTGAATTCTTCAGTAATCATTTCCGCTGGCTTGAACCCTCGTTTATACACCTACATGGAAAAATGCAGTGACTTTTATCCGGATAAAACCGGCACATTTCAAAAGAAAATCATTCTTAAAGTCAGTGATTTCCGCTCTGCTTTAATTCAGGCCAAGATGCTGGCAAAAAAAGGATTATGGGTATCAGAGTTCCGGGTAGAATCAGGTCTGAACTGTGGCGGACATGCATTTGCTACGGAAGGATTCTTATTGGGACCTATCCTGGAGGAGTTCAAACAAAAACGTAAAGAGTTGTTAGAAGAGCTGTATCAGCTTTATATGAATGCCTTAAAAAGCAAGGAAATCGAAGCAAACCTGATCCCAGAACAACGCATTACTGCACAGGGTGGAATCGGAACTGCTGAAGAACACGAATTCCTGCTCAATTATTATGAGTTGGATGCTGCAGGTTGGGGAAGTCCTTTTCTACTTGTTCCGGAGGCCACTAATGTAGACGAGGAGACCTTGAACCATCTGGCTTCTGCAGTTGCGGATGATTATTACCTCAGTAACTCTTCTCCCCTGGGAGTCTTGTTCAATAACTTTAAAAAGAGTACTGCAGAGGATCAGCGACTCCAACGTATAGAAAAAGGCCGACCAGGAAGTCCATGTACCAAGAAATTCTTGTGTACCAATACAGAATTTACTACAGAACCCATTTGTACGGCATCCAGAAAATACCAGAACCTGAAAATAAAGCAACTGAAAGAACAAGTGCTTTCCGAAGATCATTACCAACGTCAGTTTGAATCCATTACAGAAAAAGTATGCCTGTGCGAAGGACTTTGTGCTTCTACCTATTTAAAAGTAGGTATTTTGAAGCCAAAGGAAAATAAGGCGGTCAGCATTTGTCCTGGTCCAAATCTCGCTTTCTTCCAGGGGAAATATACTTTAAGAGAGATGATCAATCATATATATGGAAGGGATAATCTTCTGAAAGAGGTATCTCGCCCCAATTTATTCATCAATGAGCTCAATTTATATGTTGAGTATTTGAAAAAAGACATTGCCAGTCAACTTGAAGAAATCACTGTCAAAAAAGAAAAGTATTTCAGCAAATTTAAAATGCAGTTATTGGATGGTATCGCTTATTATCGCAAACTTATCCCTGAATTGAAATTCCAGCAGGGCTCCTCTATTGAGGAAATGTTACAGCAACTGTTGTTGGCAGAAAAGAGTTTAGCTTAAAAGGCTAACCTATAAAAAACACCCCTAATGAAATAATGACATATAGCCACGCGATTGAAAACGGACTTTTGGTGTACAGTTCTTCCCCCCTTCTTTGCGTGGCTTTTATGAAAACTATTTTTTCACTATATTAGATCAAAGGAATTTCGATACGATTATAATCAAAAAGACCATGGAAAAAGAAGCTATGAAATCATTACTGGGTATCATCGACCAGCAAGTTAGTTCTTCGATTTTAGGAGGAATGGAAGACGAGTACGAAGAATTAGAAAGACTAGGATACATCCACATCAATCGGCATCGCGTTCAACACGCCGCCTCTATCACTCCTGAAGGCATGGAATTCTTATATCACGATAAAGAATAAGCGGAATTTGTCATTAAATTGTTTTTATTTTTCGCATTAAAAACTTTTTACTCAATCTATCCGTTATAGGTGTAGTTTGTTTGGTTTAGGTTGATCTGTGGTGGGTCAGCCATTAATTAAAACAGGGATAAATCTCTCCGATTAATCCCTGTTTTTTTTGTTTGTATGCTAACCGTTAGAAGTGCTGACAGCTCAAGCTCAGCAGATTTAGAAGGCTAAAAAATCAGCTGAGGATTTGACCATGATACTTCTTCCGCCTCTGTTTTTTCCATTAAAAACACGGAACCTTAGGCCTTCCTTAAAAGGAATTACAGTGGTATAGAGTTTACTACTGAGCTCGGGCTCAGTACCATCAGTAGTATAACGAATGGTAAATCCTGGAAATAACACGTTTGCAGCAACCTGACCATTACTGATCTGTAGTCCTGGAGTTGGAATCCGGTAATCAAACCCACCCGCATAATCATTCAACCTTGGCAATTCTTTTTTCGCCAAGACATTGATAAATTCAGACCAGGCCTGATCATACAGCAGTTTCCCTTTTTCAGGATCTTGTTCAGTAGCCCATTCAGGATCTTTTGCCCAGGCTCTTTCTGCTAATCCTAATAACTTTGGCAATAACATATATTCGAATTGCGCAGGAGTTTTAATATTTTCACTCCATAATGGTGCCTGTAAACCAATGATATTTGATTTTCCGTACATCGTTAATCGGTCTTTATTCTTATAGCGCTCCGGATCTACAGGATTGCCCTCCTCATCTTCCTTTACATTCCTGTAATAATCAAATGGGATAAAATAGAAAAGCTTGTCGACATCCACGTAACCTCCCCAGTTTTGTCCGGTTTCTTCAAAACTCTTATTTGCCGCAAGATCTATGTAGAAATTCGTCACCGGACTGAGTACTACTCTATACCCTTCATTGGCCATTTTATAAGCAAGATCTTCATTCCCATGCAGATTATTCCAGACATCCACATGAAAATCCTGCTTAAAGAAACGAGGTTCCGGTAGCATTTTCATCTTTCCATTTACGTTTTGTTTTCGTAAGCCTATTTCTTCCCATCCAGACAAAAACAACGATTTTGATTGCAACATTTTGTTCAGTTTACTGAAGAAGTAAAACCACAATTCATCGGTTCCTTTTACTGCCGGATCAGTGATGGCCAGTTGGCTTGCTGCCGGCGATTTTTCCCAGACACCTGCAGGCACCTCATCCCCGCCAAAATGAATAGTAGTTAATGGCGCATTCGCCTCCTTATGCATTGCAATCAATTCATCAGCTACTTTTTCAAGAAAATGATAACTGGATGGTAAGGCCACATTAATTACATTATCATCAAAACCCTGCACAGAACGGTATTGACTTTCGTCTTTCAAATCCCTTAACAAATAGTACTCAGCACCTTCCTTATCTCCAGCTTTAATCAGCCTGTTGTATCTGGCATCCATCGCCTTAATGGCGGCTCTGGCATGCCCTGGTGTTTCAATTTCAGGGATGACACGGATATGTCTTGCAGTAGCATATTTAAGTATTTCAATATAATCTGCTTTAGTATAAAAGCCAGTTCCTGAATTTAGGCCAGCGATAGGTCCGGAACCATAAGCGGGATGAATCTGTTCATCTTCCTCAAGGGAATGCCCACGCCGAGCACCAACAGCGGTCAGCTCCGGCAATCCTGGAATTTCCAGGCGCCAGCCTTCATCTTCTGTCAGGTGAAAATGAAAAACATTCAGTTTGTATAATGCCATTAAATCGAGGACCTTCAATACTTCTGATTTGGGCTGAAAGTTCCTGCCTACATCCATCATGAAGCCTCTAAATCCGAACCTTGGCTTATCCTGAACATAGGCTTCAGGAATTTTGATCCGCTTTTTAATGCCCGACCAGGAATTTGAAGGAAACATACTCTTCAAGGATTGTATGGCATAAAAAGCCCCCTTTCCTGAAGCTGCCCAAATAAGCACTTTATCTGTGTCGATGCTTAAATGATAAGCTTCTTCAGAGAGCCTTGGTTCCCGGAGAAAAACGATTTCTTTGCCATTTCTTTTAACTGGCCCCGCAGGTTTTTTACCCAAAACTTTAGTGATCTCCTGTGATAACAATGCGGCTTCATTTTCAAAACCTTCCTGCGCTTTTATTTTCACATCTGCGGTTAGATCAAACGTCCCTTTCCATTTGTAGTATTTTAAAGGTGTCGGAAAAATCATTGGAAGGTCTTTTTCCCGAATGTCTTTGATCTTTTTATTTTCTTCAAACGTATTTTTTGCGATCTCCTGTTCTGCCATTTCATGGGTACTGAAAGGTTTAAAGGTCACATTCTTGATTGCAATACCCTTTTCAGGCTGATGGTCCCAAACCAGGTAAAAGCCTTGTGGCCTTTCGGATTGATTAGACATCCCTTCAGTGACCATATGAAGTTGTATGGATGAACCTGGTGCCAATGCTTTAAATCCTTCTAATGGTGTTAAGCGGAACAAGGCGCCATTTACCAGTTGAACCTTCGCTAGCAAAGTATCTGCAGCTACCACTTTTAGCTCCCTGGAATTGAAATATATTTTCCAACCGGAAGCGGGAAAAGGACTATTTCCATTGTTATTTATCGCTAAAATCAGTCCATCTTTAGCATTACTTTGCGTCCAATTCAAGCTCAGGTCTGTAGCTGAAATCGCGCCGGACTCCTGAGCAATACCGGCACTGACCATACTGAATAAGAAGAAAACTGCCAGGAAGTAATTTTTCATAAGTATATCTTTTTTGTCCTTTATTAATGAGTTATTAGGAAGGGAATCTCAAATTAAATTCCTTCCTGTTGAATTCTTAAAATAGCTGAGTCCTTCTCTGTTAAACCCTGATGTAAATCTTTTTTTTATCCAGGATATACCCAATAAGCCAGCAGACCAGCATAAAGCAAATGGCAAACAATAAGGAACCAAAAGGCCCTGGAGCAATGGCCTGAAAAAAGACGGTATTTATCCAACCTGCAAAATCTGATTTTGGAAATATGGTATTGATAATGATCAATAAAAGATCAGCTACGATATAAATAAACAAGGGGTTTTTCCCAAATACAGTGAAGAAACCTGTCCATTTCACATACGATTTCAGTTCTATAAGGTAGATTAATCCGGCAATGATGAGCAGATCCAGACCGCAAGTAATCAGCACAAAAGAACTTGTCCATAGTTTCTTATTGATCGGAAAGAAAAAATTCCAACACCAGGCCAAAAACACCAGTAATACACCTGCCAACAATAGTTTTGCAATACTTTCATAGCCTTTGCCCTTTTCCTGAATAAATTTTCCGGCAAAATAACCAATCACTACATTGACACAGGAAGGAATGGTACTCAAAATTCCTTCCGGATCAAAAGGGATGCCCTCTCCATGGTAAAGATGCGCATTGCCTAATAAAAACTGATCCAGATACTGCCCTGCGTTTCCAGTCATGCTTAAAGGGTCAGCAGCATCACCAAAAAAAAGCAATATCAGCCAGTATCCTATTAAGAACAATACACTCAGCAGCAGTACCGATCTACTGGATAAATAATGGATCATTAAGGAAACAATCCCATAACAAAGGCCAATCCGTTGTAATACACCCATAATTCTGGTATTACCAATAGCTGCGAAACTAATCCCAGCACCCTCATTATAATGAAAAAAGGGGAACCAATACATCAGATAGCCGATCAGAAAAATAAGGAGGGTTCTTTTAAATATTTTAGCAAGTACCTCAGCGTCCTTCATGAGGGCAAATTTCTTCATGGAAAAGCTCATGGCATTACCCACAGCAAACAGAAAAGAGGGAAACACCAGGTCTGTAGGCGTAAATCCATGCCAGGCAGCATGTTCCAACATAGAAAAAGGTTGTGCTCCACTTCCAGGTGTATTCACAATGATCATAAAACAGACGGTCATGCCTCGGAATACATCCAGCGATAAAAAACGTTGTGCTTGGTTCATCAAATAGTTTAGATAAAGAGGTTAAAGAAATTAAAGAGTGGTACGGCCACTCCTTAATTAAATATAAAGCAAAATTATGATTACTAGTATCCTGTGTTTTGTTTAAGTACAGCAGCACCATTTGCTCGACTCAGGTCAATTTGTCGCTGTGGAATCGGGTAGATATCATTCTTACCTTTGATGAACTTCCCGTTTCTTACATCGGAGGTAATTTTCCCCTGATAATTAAAATAGGCATTCAATTCTGTTTCCGCGATTCCCCAACGCACCAGGTCAAAGAAACGGTGACCTTCCATGGCCAGCTCTATTTTTCGCTCAAAGTAAATTGCAGCCAGTGCATTATCCTTTCCTTTAGCCGAAAAATCACCTGCAGGATATTCACTTACTTTATAGTTTGCTGCTGGAGTCGTAGAAAACCCTGCCAAAGGATTCTCTTCATCTTTGTACTGATACACCCAACCCACAGGATTGGCGGCACGTGCCCTGACAATATTTACATATTCCTGAGCTTTAGATAAGCTTCCGGCCTGGGCTTCTGCTTCCGCTCCCATCAACAGCACATCTGCAAAACGAATCACTAAATAATTAATTGCTGAACCTGGAGCCCAGGTCGTTTTATCCTCATCAGTTGCCCTGGTTGCCTGCCAGTAAATATTCTTTTTAGGGCCATAAGGGCCTCCGTAACGCTGATCTCTGATCCATGGTTCTCCTGGATAATTTCCCCAATCCAGATAAGGAATACCACGTCTCCCTGCAGTCCAATCCAATCTGGGATCTACAGTTCCCTGATCTGGCTCAAAGGGATCAGCACCTTTAATCCCCATATCATTGAGGATAGCATGATCGTTGTAATCGTTCAGGTATGGAAGTCCGCTTTGCGCATCCGTTCTAAAATGGTTCACCAAATCGACCGATGGCTGGAAGAATCCGCAGCAACCAAAAGGACTCTCTCCATATGGAAAGTTCAGCATATCACCATTATTACCCAGGGAAGGGCCATTCGCATCTACATTGGCCGACATCTGGATGGCAAAAACCACCTCAGAATTATCTTCTTTACTCGGTTTAAAATTATCCGCGAATTCCTCATTCAGTGCATATTTTTTACCGCTGCTGGTTACTCCAGTAGAAATCACTACTTCAAATAAAGCCCTGGATTCACTGAACTTATGCTGATATAAGTAAGCTTTGGCAAGATAAGCGCCGGCAGCCCATTTATTGACCCTACCAATTTCCGATTGTATGGATGGTAAATTGTCGTATGCAAACTTCAGGTCATCAGTAATTTTTGGCCAGATATCTGTCGTATTAGGCTGATTAAATACTGTAGTAGTTTCATCAATCCATGGCACCATATTCCACATTTTCTTCAGCTCAAAATAATAATGTGCACGTAAAAATCTGGCCTGGGCTTGTATTTGCACACGTTCTTCCGGAGTAAGATCTTTAGCCAGTGATAAAATCAGCAGGACATCATTGGTTCTTTTTACCCCCTCATATAGGGCTTTCCATTTGCTATTAAAAAAAGCATTGGTAGCATCTGCATAAAACTTGGCAATAGGATCTATTCCTGGCTGATCACTGCCGTCACTTCCCTTTGAAGCATCTCCACCAGCAATAGCACCGAAAACCCAATTACTTGGAGAAGCCGCCCAGGCATCTCCTCCACCAAGGGAGGTATTTCCACCAGCCATCCCATCCAAAGCTGCATAGGCACCTATTAACAGATTATTGACCCCATTTTTGTTGGTGATAATTTCTTTAGTTAATGCGCCCAGTGGTGGTTGCTCTAATGCCTTCTTGCAAGAAAAAAAAGATTGTCCGGTAAAAAACAGTACCGTTAACAATAGATATGTTGATTTTTTCATCTGTTTAAACCATTAATAATTAAAATTTCAAACTTAAACCTACAAGGAATGTCCGCTGACTTGGGTAGGCACCATCATCCACACCAAAAGCGGTCTGGTTATCTGTTTCGCTGGAAGTGCCAATTTCAGGATCTATCCCAGAGTATTTCGTGATGGTAAATAGATTGGCTGCTGAAAGGTAAACCCTCAATCTACCTACACCAAACTTCTGTAAAGTTTTGGCAGGTAGCGTATAGCCAATCTGAATGTTTTTTAATCGCAGGTAAGAACCATCTTCTACGAAGTAAGAGTTAGGAACCCCATTTGTACTAAAAGACTGTTCCTTTTCCTGAATGGGCGCCTTTGCATCTCTATGATCAGGTGTCCAGGAGTTGTAAAGTGCGGTATAACTTTTTGCCCCTCCAAAAGATGAGGAAAAATCGGTCCACCATTTCACCTGATTCCAAATGGAATTGCCTTGCACACCATAGAAGAACATGCTCATATCGAAATCCTTATAGGTCATATTCAGGTTCAGACCATAGCTAAAATCAGGATTTGCATTCCCGAGAAAAGTACGGTCATCGGCATTAATCAGTCCATCACCGTTCACATCTTCATATCTGAAACGACCAGGAGCGACGGCATTTTGAAAAACTGCATTTGGGTCTGCGGTTTGTTGCTGCACCTTTAAATTTGCCGCATCAATTTCTTCCTGTGATTGCCAGAAACCGGCAACTTTATAACCAAAAAACTCACTTACAGAATGGCCAACCTGATTGCGGATGATATTACTTCCATCAAACCGACGCGCATCCAGATCATAATAATCTGCGTCACCAGAAACCTTCTGAATCAAATTATTATAGGTAGTGATCGTTGCGGTTGCACTCAATTTAAAGTCCTTACCAATATTGCTGCGTCCGGTAATGGCCAGATCCAGACCTTCATTTTTCATTTTGCCAATGTTCAAAAAAGGTGTGCTTGAAGCTCCTTCTGTGGCGATCATTTCCGGATTAAATAATAGGTCTGTGATATTTTTTCTATAGTAATCTGCAGAAAGCTCTAATTTTCCTTCAAACAAAGTGGCATCTATACCAATATTTGCATTGGTATTTTTCTCCCATTTTGCGCCAGGATTACCTGTTCTGTTTTTATAAAAACCAGCTACGATGTTGTTGCCACCACCAATGGCGTAATAAGAAGGAGCGATATCACTACTGTAAGTATCAAATGAGTTCCCTTCCGATACATTCAACTGGTTGCCCATCACGCCCCAGCCTCCTCTGATTTTCAAATCAGAAATCCATTTCACATCCTTTAAAAAAGACTCCTGCGAAATTCTCCATCCCCCACTTACAGCAGGAAACCATCCATATACATTTTCCAAAAACTTAGATGAACCATCTCTTCTCAGCGTAGCACCAAGTAAATACTTGTCATTGAAACTGTAATCGACACGCCCAATTAAAGAAAACATGGCACTGGCAATACGTTCAGAATTGGCGTCCTTAGGTCCGCTACCTGTGGTGAGGTTGGTATAGTCCGGATCAAAAGAGAAATAGCCCCTGTTACTGCCACTCATGGTACTGTAACGATTGCGCAAATATTCAGTACCTACCAAAGCTTTCAAACTGTGTTGCCCGAACTGTTTATTAAAAGAAAGGGTATTTGTCCAGGTATAATCAAAACTCGCATAGGAAGACTCTGAATAAGAATTACTGGTATTGTTCTCTGCATTTTCGTACTGTGGATATACAAATGAACGGCTATTTCCGGATGAATTAGAACCCCCAAATGAACTCCTTAAAGTTAATGAGGCGGGTAAATCAGCTTCAATAAATACATTCCCAAATAGCCTGTTGTCTGTGGCCTTATTATTTTTTGTTCTCTTGAGCATGGCTACCGGATTGTAGGCATCACCGAGCTCTCCACCATAGGAACCTGCATAATTGCCCATAATGTCATATACTGGAATAATGGGTTGTTCCCTAAAAGCATGACCAATCGCATTATCTCCGCTTAAACCTCCAATTTTAGGATTATTGGTAATCGAATAGGATAGATTTTCTCCCACCCTCACTCTTTTACCGATATTAAACTGGGTATTGGAACGTAGTGTATAACGCTCCAGATAAGTGTTCATCAAAGTTCCTTGCTGGTTAAAATAATTGGCAGAAAGGAGGTAGTTTCCCTGGTCAGTTCCACCGCTTACGGAAATGTTGTGACTTGTGATTGGTGCCGGACTAAAGATCTCCTCATACCAGTTTGTACCTGTTTTATTGGCCTTTGTAATTCTATAAAAAGCATTGTATTCCGCATCGGATGTGAAGAATGGTTTCAGGTTATAAAGTGCTGGATTTACAGAAGGGTCTCCTTCTTTTGCTCCTTTAGGCAGGATATAATCGGGTACCACGTAGCTTGGACCGTCACCATATAAATCGTCATTCAGGTCTGTTTCTCCGGAATTGATCAACATCTGTCTTTTCAAGGTGGCCATTTCATTTGGATTCAGGATGCTCCATACATTTCCTGTTTTTGGACGTTGCGTACCATAATAGGCATCATAGTTGACCTGCACCTTACCTTTCCCTTTTTTAGTGGTCACTACAATCACACCATTCGCTGCCCGGGAACCATAGATCGAGGCTGCACCTGCATCTTTTAATACCTGAACAGACTCAATATCATTGGGATTGATATCAGATACACTTTCAGTTGGCACTCCATCTACCACATACAAAGGGCTATTGTTTCCAAAAGTATTGATCCCTCTGATTTTGACCTGAGGTTCATCTCCGGGTTGACCAGAACCCAATACAGTTACCCCTGATGCCTGGCCCTGCAATAAGTTATTCACAGAAGCAGCTGGTTGTTTAAGCATGTCAGCAACATTGACAACAGATACTGCACCCGTCAGGTCTTTTTTCTTCTGACTCGAATAGCCCACCACCACCACTTCTCCGAGAGAAGTTGGCTCTTCCGTTAACTGCACGTTGAGTACTGTTTTACCTTCAGCTGGCACTTCTTTTGTCATAAAACCGATATAGGTAAATACCAGAACCACTTCTGCATTGCTTGCACTAATCGCGTAATTCCCGTTGGCATCGGTCATAGCACCGATATTGGTTCCCTTGATCTTCACACTTACCCCTGGTAAACTTTCTCCTTTTAAGGATGTAACCTGCCCCTTGATCGTGACAGCCGGTTTTTCTAGCCCAGCTTCAAGGGCAGCATTACTCCCCCTGTCGTACAGTAAAATGTGTTGATCTACTACCTTATAAGTAATATTTAATGGCCCAAAAGCCTCTGCAAGGATATCTCCCAGCCGCTTGTTGACCACATTTAAAGAGGTGACCCTTTCAGATTTAATGGCCGAAGGACTATAAATAAACTTCACGTTCGTCAGAGTTTGTATCTCCTTCAGAATCTGTTTGATTTTACCCTCGGTAATGTTTATGGAAATTTCTTTATTGAGTACACCCTGAGCCTCTGCAGTTTTCGCAAAAGTACTACAGCTGAACAAGATGACAATAAATATTTGGCTTACAGATATCCGCATTGCTGTTATTATTAAAGCAACAAATCGCTTTTTATTCATACCTTTAGAAGTTTTTGTTCGTTAATGTGAAAAGTTTCGTTCAAAATCATTTTAACTGGCAATGTTCCGCAACATTGTCAGTTTTTTTATCTCCGGATTTTCTAGTAAAAGTCTCTCTTTTTCATACGCATTTGGTTTAGGTTGCTTAGGTTTGGTTAGTTACAAGGCCTTGCTGTTAATGAGGCCCATTTTTACTTTTAATGATGATGGTAGTACCAGAAATCTCATAGGAAGCCTTAACAGCTGCACATAAAAAATCCAGTTTACTGTATAAATTCTGCTCCGTAAGATCGCCTGTAAAAGTATCATCCAGCAAAGCAGAATCTGCGATCTGAAATTCTATACCATAGGTCTTTTTAAGTGAAGCAATCACCTCCGCAAGTGTTGCATCATTAAAAGAGAACAATTCTTTTACTTCTGTTTGATTTGTAGGAATAATAGGTTCAGGATTGGACACCAGACTTTGCCTGAAACTGTGATCATCAGCCTTAAATACCGTTTTTTGATTTGGGCTTAAGATGATTTCTTTGTGATGCCCAAGTATATTTTCGACCAGCGCCAGTCGACTACAAATAGGAGAAACGGCTACTTTTCCTGTTTTCACGACTACTTCTGTTCCCTTTTCACCTGTAGGATTACTCACACTAAAACTGGTTCCCAAAACCTTAGTAACCACATCTTTGCTGTACACCAGAAAGGGTCTGGAGGCATCCGTCATGATTTGAAAAAAACCAGTACCTTCCAATACCACTTCCCTTTTATCACTTAAAAAATGGGCAGGGTATTTAATGCTTGCATTGGCTTCCAATACCACAAAACTGCCATCATCAAACACTACCTTTTTTGGTTTTCCGTCCAGGTTGACCTGTTGCTTGATTTCATTTGATATGGAAGCAGTAATAAACTGTGGACTGGCCACTTTTTCTTTTAAAAATAAATAGCCTGTGATCAGGCAAAAACCAGTAATTGCAGCAGCAACCGCAGTCCAGCGCCAAATTTTGGAGTTGCGGATTTCAGGTAAGTGTTCCGGACTGATAGAAATATCTGTATGAATCCGATCCCAGAGTTTTTGTTCAATGGCATTGATTTCCCTTGAACTGATGTCCTCCAGTTCTTGTTTATCCAGCATCGCGTACCACTCCTCCACCACGCGTTTTTCTTCTGTGGTACATTTTCCTTCCAGATACCGATCCAATAAAAGATGAAATGCTTCTCTACTCATTATTATAGCTTTTAAACTATATGTCAGCTAATTCAGGCAGAGCCCTAAAGAAAAATAAAATATTTATTTTTCTTTATAGAAACAGCGTTGAAAACACGGCTAAGAAGAGGTAATCTTTCAGATGAAAACGCATAGATTTCAGCGATTGTGTGATGTGGTATTCAACTGCTTTTTCGGAGATATTGAGTTCTCTGGAGATGTCTTTGACAGAATAATGCTCCATTCTACTCAACTTAAATACTTCTCCTGTTTTTTTAGGCAAACGTGCGATGCCTTCATTCAAGGCCTCTCTCAGTTCATTTAACATTAACAAATAATCGGTATTGTCTACCTGGTCAATCTTCTGCAACTTGAGGTGATCCTGATACTTTGTCCTCACAAGCTGCGATTTGTAATGATTGATAATGCTATATTTTAAGCTTCCGAACAGATAGTTAGAAATCGAAGAGATTTCGACACGTTCGCGCTTATTCCACAATGCGACAAAAAGATTTTGACTGAGTTCTTCGGCGAGCTCTTTATGGTGGACCTTTTTAAAAGCAACCTGGAACACCCCCTTCCAATACCGGCTATAGATTTCCTTGAACGCAGACTCACTACCGTGCTTAAAAAGAACGATCAACTCATCATCAGTGAGAATTGAGAGATTCATACGGTCGGCAAGATTGGTTAGTTATGGTCTGGTTATAACAAACTTAACAATTTAAACCGAAGGTTTATTAGTTTTTTTTACGGGAGATGAGCAAATGATTCAGCAGGATTACCCATCCTGCTGAATCAGATTTCAACTAGAATTTATGGTTAATAAATTCCCTTAAAAGGGCAGGGAAACATGAACCATCATACGGTTCCCGGCCCTGGCCCTACCTTCCGCAAGATCCTGCGAACGTACATTCTGGTAATTTGCACCTAATGTCAAGCCCTTCAATGCGACTTCCACACCCAATACTGCAGATAAAGAATAACCTCCCGAAACCTGTACTTCGTACTTGTTGTTTTCTACATCTTTTTGTGCAGTTTCATACAGTACCCCGGCATTTGGTGCCAGCGTTATTTTTTCTGCAACGCGGAACTTATAATAAGCCAGTAAATTAGCCGTCAGTTTATTTCCATAACGATATTCGTATCTGTTTTCTGTATTCAATTTATAATTGACATTTGCATTTAAGCCCAGGTCATTGTAACGGATGTCATAAGCAGCATTGATGGTGAAATCAGTACTTGCTGTTCCCAGTTGAAAGTTATTAGGCGATTCACTCACCGCCAATCTTTCCGTAGGTTCATATTTTCCGGTAGGTACTTTAATTCCGCCACCAATCCAGATCGACTGCAGCAATAAACGGTCTCCTAACGTTCCCTTCTGATCCAGTAATTTATAGTATCCCATTAGCGCAATATCTCCAAGACCTGTTTTAGTTCCATTTCCGGTCTGACTTCGTCTGTCATTAAAATTATAAGGCAGGAAAGCCAATACCCGGAATTTAGTACCAAAATTCCATCCTCCCCAGAGCTCCATACTTTGATAGGTTTCATCGGCTGTAATTGGGCTTCGTTCTCCAAGCGGCCCCAGGTGCGTTTGCAATGTTTTATGTTGGTATCTTAAGCCTATAAAACGCTTATTGTATTCCGGCAAAATCCCCAGGTAATAACTCCCTACCCCACAACCACAAATGTCACAAGCCTTAGTTACACTCACTATAAACAACATTATGATGCTCAGCAATATTATTTTATTTCTCATTTTATCTATCTTTTATGGCACAGACCTACTGTGCTAATCTTCAATTTTATTGTTCTGAGAAGCGTTTATCATTGATAAAAACTTCATCATTTAGCGTTCCTAAAAATACACTTAGTTTTACCTTGTCTGATGTCGACAGTTCAATGCCCAATTTTCCATTCTTACGCAGCAGCGGATCCAGATTCGGGCTATCCTTTACTTCTGAACTGTAATGTTCCAACATGCCATCCAGCGACAAAAAACGGCCATCATGAGTATAGGGAGCCGTATATTTCAAATTCCTCAAGGAAGGCACCTTAAATTTATAACGGTCGGTTTCTATCAGCGTGACTGCGTATAAGCCCTGGTCATTTACTGCGCTAGTTCCCAGTCCATTGTTGCGGAAAGAACCATCAGTAAACAGGGGTTCCGAATGACAGGAAGCACATTTCTCTTTGAACAGCACATATCCTTCCTGCTCTTCAGTGGTAAATACTGCTCCTTCCTTTCGCATCACCTGATCATATTTTGAATTACTACTCACACACATGACCATGAATTGGGAAAGTGCCTTCATAAATCTTGCAGTAGTCACTTCTTCGGTCCCAAAAGCCTGCTTAAATAGCGCGGTGTACTTAGGTACTGTCCTGATTTTATTCAACACATTATCCAGGCTTTCATCCATTTCTTCATGTGTGGTGATGGGCGTGATGGGCTGAAGATCCAGGTCGTAAACCCCACCACCCCACATAAAAGCTTTACTCCAGGCCAGGTTCATGATCGGGGGTGAATTTCTGGTTCCGAGACGATCGTCGATTCCATGACTCACATCATGTCCATGTTGTGTAAATGCCGAAGATTGAATATGGCAGGAACCGCAGGTAATGGTATTGTTCCTGGAAAGTCTGGGTTCATAAAACAAGGCCCTTCCCAATTCAAAACCTTCCTTTGTGACCGGGTTATTTGAAAAATTATACACCGGCTCCGGAAAATTTGATGGCTTTTGAAAACCCAGGAACTTCTCTATTTCTTCTTTAAGGGGATGGTCTTTCTTACAGGCAAAGATAAACAAGCCAAAAATCAGTAAAACCACCCAATGTTTCTTCTTCATCATTATCAATTAGTTCTCCGTGTGATCGTGTTTAAACATCTCTACGTAATTCCCTGCTACTGTGCTGCTAAAATCATTGAACATCACATTTGGATGATCTGCAATCCTGAAAGGTGTTTTTCCATTGAAAACCTTCATTAGATCCACAAACAGGTGCACATTGCTTTGTCTGTCTTTTCTCACTTTGGCAATCCCTGCAGCATTTAAATCCATGGTAATTACTTTGATATTATTAATGGTAGGCACAGAGTAGCCTCCGAAGAAACCGATATGATATTTAAACTGCTTTTTGCCCGTAGGATCACCGCTGGCATCATCAGAAATCACCTTAGAATTTCCTTCGTATTTGAAGAAGATATAACCGTTGTTCCAGCCCCAGTACATTCCGCCGTTTTCATGATCGCCACCCGCTGCAGGATCTAAAACACCGGTACGCTTGTCGATAGGCATGGTACTGCGCAAGCTATCTACACCTAAAGTGAAAGTTACTTTGGTATAATCTCCCTCGGGTACCCTTACTTTCGCAAAACGCGTAGCTTTATCCGAGCCCTTTATCAGGAAATAACTGCTATCAGGATTTACGGTATAACTTTTCCCTGCCGCAGTTTCTACTTTAATATTGCTGATAAAATACTGTAAAAAGGAAATACTGAATTCTTCTCCTGCTGCATTTTTATAGGGACTGCCGGTATTGTTTAAGGTAAAAGTCCGGGCACCAACTATGTTATCGAATTCTATAGATAATGGCGCCAGATTTGTTTCCTGAAACTCTGGTACAGGATTGTCTTTTTTAGAACATCCGAAAAGGCTGATGCTCAATACGGAAATCAGGCCGGCTATAATTTTAGTTGTGTTTTTCATTTTGATATTTTCTTTTTGCATCCTTTTAATCATGTCACATTTGAGCACTATCTTTTTTCATTTAAGCTGCTCGTCCTTGATCATATGGATACTTATTCCCTGGGCTTTCCTCCCAGGATTAATTGTTTTCACTTTGTTTTTTATTGCTAATAAATTCACTATCGCTGAGCGCATTCAAAAAGGCAATTATTGCTTTTCTTTCCGATACTGACATGGGAATTCCTGGCTTACCCTGATTTTGGAATAAACTGACATCAGTAGTTAAAGATATCTTGATACCATACTGATAATGATCCAGTACCTCTTCCAGGCTCTTGAACCTGCCATCGTGCATATAAGGCGCAGTTAACCGGACGTTTCTTAAGGAAGGAGTTTTAAACTTCCCCAGATCTGCAGGATTTAAACTTACCCGGAAATGTCCTTGATAAATCCCCTCATTTTCATCTGAAAATGCTGCGTCTATTCCGTTGTTGTGGAAACGCTGATCGGTAAATAAGGCTCCGGAATGGCAAGTCCCACATTTTTCAGCAACCAGTTTCATGCCTTGCAGTTCTTCTCCATTTAAAGCTTCGGATTTCCCCCGAGCGGTATACTGATCATAGGCCGAGTTTGCAGAGATCAGTGTCCGCTGAAACTGCGCCAATGCTTTCAGCACATCTGTCGATCGTATTTCTGATTTAAAGACCTGTCTGAACTGATTTACATAGTCCGGTATGGCTTTTAATTCGGATTCCAGTTCGTAAAGATCCTGATGCATTTCTTCTTCAGATGTTAAAGGTCCCAATGCCTGGGATTCCAGATTTTTTGCGCCTCCATCCCAGAACAAACCCTGATCAGCCCAGGCCAGGTTAAACAAAACCGGGGCATGTCTGCTCAGTTGTTTCCCGGAAAAACCCTGATTGCTCAATGCCAACCCATCCGAAAAAGCCAGGTCCTGCCGGTGACAGGAAGCACAGGAGATCTTGTTATTCCCCGATAACCTTACATCATAGAACAATTTCCTGCCCAATTCAATCCCTTCAACTGTTAAAGGATTATCAGGATGTTCCTGCAAGGCAGGGAAATTTGCCGGAGGCAACAATTCAACAGGATGCAATCCCCTTAAATCCTGCGGCTCCGGCAATTCCTCCTTTTTACAGGAACTGAAAATAGCAAGGCTGATCAGTATAGCGAAAAACCAGGCTGATCGTACATGGAAAGCAGCAGAAATAAGAAATGCGATAGCAGCTTTCATAGCACTTTAGTGTACCGTTTTTACACTGAATACCTTCGTACTGTAATTGCCTGCTACCGCAGCCATTGTGCTGGCCTGTGCTGCACCCACCACAGGTGTAGTCATCACATCAATTCCATCCAGGACTTTGGCCAGATCCACATTCAGTACAATTCCTGATGATTTTGTGGCGCTAACTTTTAAAAATTGTGGCAGCTCTAGTGTGACTGTTTTATAATTGGCATTCAGGCCAGTTTCAATCTTTAAATTTTTAGTATTTGCAGCTTCTGTTACTTTGCCTGTTGCGGAAGTAAAAATATAGCTGGTGAGCCACATCCAGGAAACATTGGTCATCCCATTAAGTGGAGAAAGTTCTCCAGCCAATAGACTCAGGTTGTCATTATACCTGGAATCCACCCCAACGGAAAATTTCAGGGTTTTATAATCCCCGGCTTTCAGGTCTTTCAACACCACATCTTCTCTTTTCGTAGCAGGATAAACCGTGGTAGGAAGGTCATTATTCACACCGGTAAGGCTAATAGTGCCTGTTTCTTCCAGCAAATAATAGGAAGCAGGTACTTTAAATTCTTCCCCATTGGTATTCACCAACACTACATTACTGATCCAATATCTGAATTTATTGAAATTGAAAGTTCTTCCGCCAGTGGTAAAATCAGTATTCAATGCGAAATCCTGATTGCCAAATCTGGCATCAAAAGTTACAGTAGTTTTTCCAGTGGATTCTACAGCATTAATCGCGTCTTTATCTTTTGAACAAGCGGTAAATAGTAAGGATGATAAGGTAACTATGGTCAATATTTTTTTCATTTTATTTAATATGGATGGGCCATAACTCTTCCGTAAAGCCGAAAGAGCGGCATTTTTATAAATGGATAGCCGGGAAAATCAAATGGCACAAAAAACAAGGCCGGTGATTTCCAGGAGGATGCCAATTGATCTTCGCATAGTCATACGAATCAATACAGACAGCAATTTTTTATGAAAGGAATAAAATGCCGCTGGGTGGCGGGTGCGGGATCTCGCTATGGTGTTCAGGAAGATCAAAGGATACTTCTACAGGGACGGCTGTTGTCTGGACCGGCAGAGGCAGCAGGGGTTCAGCAACTGCGCTTAAAAAGAAGACATCGGAAACTGTTTTCTTCAGTGCATCTCTTTCCTGTTTCTTTTCCTTATCCTCAGCCTGTTTCAGTTTTTTCATCAGGTAACACTTACCATTACAATGCATTTCCGGCTTGTCTTTATTTTCACAAAGTACAGCAGCAATGTATTGCTGGTTCAGCTCAAAACCTGCATATACGAACACCTTACTGAACTGTGCCAGCAGCAAGGTGAACAATAAAATAAAGCAGGTAAAGCGTTTGAGCATGAGCTTATTTTTTATATTCTTTTAACAAGGTGTCCATATCAGTCATCAGTTGCTGTACATCGGAATCCAGCGTACCATCATAAGCCCCTCTGATGCGCTTCTCTTTATCTACCAAAACCAGGTATCCCTGATGGATAAAACCACCAGGTGCATTTTTGTCTTCTTGTGCAGCAACCAGGTAATTGCGTTCGGCAAGGGCATAGATTTCATCCCTGCTGCCCCACAGGTACTCCCATTGCCTTCCATCAACACCAAGTTTGCTGGCATAAGCTTTCATCCTGGAAGGCGTATCGTATTTTACATCAATGGTATGGGAAGCCAGCTTCACTTCCGGGTTCCCTTTATACTTTTCATAGACTTTCATTAAATTTCTATGCATAGTGGGACAAATCGTCGGACAGGAGGTAAAAAAGAAATCGGCCACATAGATCGTTCCATCGAAATCTTTTTCAGTGACCACTATACTATCCTGGTTAAAGAGTTTAAAGGCCGGAATTGGCCTAAAAACACTATCTATAACGGTCTTACCATCTACTACCCGCTCCTTCTGTTCCAATTGTAGATAAGGCAGTCTTTTCGGCTTTTCTTTACAGCTCATCAGCAACAATAAAGAAAGCGTCATACCTGTTAAAAATCTCCTCATTACTTTTTGAATTTATTGAAATAGATTTCAGATGATTTGATCTCTTTTTTATAGAGACTGTCGACCGCCACAATCTTTGCTTTTTCGTTCTGGAAATATCTGATCGCCTCTTCATTTGACTTCCCGCTGATATCAGGTTCAAATTTGTGCATCCAATCATTCATACTGTCCTCTGCAGCAGTCAGCTCTTTTAAAAGTAATTGAATGTTTTCCTTTTCTTTTAGGGTATCAATTTCAGGAAACTTTGTTTTCAAATCCGCCATGTTCTGTTGCAGCGTATCCAGTTTCATTTGATAATTTACAAGGGTACTATGGTCGCCCATCACCACATCATGAAACTTCATGACTTCATCACGTTCTTTTTTATAATCTGCGGGTTGCGTACAGGCGATAGCGGTAACCGCCAGCAGTACTGCGCCAAAAATTCTTTTCATCTTATTCAATCATTAACACCGATAGATAGCTCCATATTTTTCCAAATGCAATACATTTCCATTGCAGGCAATGGCCAGGCATTCCAAATGAACAACAAGAAAAAATGGATACAATAATTTCGCGCTTAAAAAACAGCGCATAGTTAAAATAGGCGGATGACTAATTTTTTTTAAAATCAGACATTCGTTTTTTTACCTAAAAATCTGGTTAACCGATAAATTGAGGAGGGTGAAATATGGAATTACGAATCGCACTAGGCATTCCTGTAGAAACCGGAACATGGCGTGTAATTTCTGCAAAAGGATATTGTTTAAACACCAATGGTGTAACCACCAATGCATCTTGAATTTGTGTTTTCTGCGCTTGTCTTTCCTGCTTCTGTTCTTTGTCTTGTGCTTGCTTTAACTTTTTCATTAAATAGCACTTACCGTTACATTGCAATTGAGGTTTGTCTTTGTTGACACAAAGTTCAGCAGCGATATATTGCTGATTGATTTCAAAACCAGCAAATACAAAAGCATTGGCAAAGTTTACCGTCAGTAAACTGAGCAAAAGCAATATGGCTGTTGGTTTGATGAACATCTGGCGCAAAGATAAGGAACAAATCCCGGGATTTAACCATTAAAAACATAAAAAAAGCAGACCGGAGCCTGCTTTTCTTGTGATTACTTTAATATTTTAATCGGTTTTTTGTGTTCATCGATGGCTACAAATGAGAACTCCCCGGTGACCGCTTTTTCACGGACTTCAGAATACATTTGCTCCACATAAATTTCGACTCTCACTTTCAAACTGGTATTTCCGATATGCGAAACAGTACCGATCAGCTCTACAATGGTTCCGGCAGGAATAGGTCTTTTGAAGTCAATCCTGTCGCTGCTCACGGTTACCATAATCTGTCTGCTGAAACGTGTAGCAGTAATAAATGCCACCTCGTCCATCATGTGCATGGCTGTACCGCCAAATAGCGTGTCGTAGTGGTTGGTTGTATTAGGAAACACTGCTTTAAAAATGCGTGTTTCAGAAGCTTTAATTCTGTCTTCTACAGTAATACTGTCTTTAATGCTATCTTCTGCTATCATTTTATTTTCTTTAATCGTTTCCCTTCCAGGGAAATGCTATTTCCCTCTCAGTTTGCCCCATTTTAAATAGGTAGCACCCCATGAGAATCCAGCGCCAAATGCAGTTAACAAGAGCTTATCGCCATATTTGAAATCATCTTTGAAATCCCATAAAACCAATGGTATAGTAGCAGCGGTGGTATTTCCGTAACGTTCGATATTCACTTTCACTTGCGATTCAGTTAAACTCAATTGTTCTCCAACAGCCTGGATGATTCTTAAATTTGCCTGGTGAGGAATCAGATAGTTGATTTGCTTGATGTCTAGATCATTTGCCCTTAAAATTTCTTTACAGGTATCTGTCATCCCCTGGATTGCAGCTTTAAATACCACACGTCCATCCTGGCGCACAAAATGCAAATTCTGATCTAATGTTTCCTGAGATGCAGGGTGTTTAGAACCACCGGCCGTAACAATAAGGTTTTCTTTACCACTACCATCCGTTCTGAAATAGCTGTCAATTAATCCAACTTCTTCTTCTGTCTGTTCTAATAAAACCGCTCCGGCACCGTCTCCAAAAAGAATACAGGTATTGCGGTCTTTATAATTCACGATCGAGCTGTTTTTATCAGCACCAATTACCACTACACGTTTGCAACGGCCGCTTTCAATCATACTTGCCCCTAAAGTCAATGCATAAAGGAAACCGCTACAAGCCGCATTGGTATCGATACCCCAGGCATTCTTTAATCCTGCTTTTTCACACACCATACTCCCGGTAGAAACCATCACATAGTCTGGAGTCGATGTAGATACAATCACACAGTCTATATCATCCGGATTTACATTCCCATCTTCCATTAACCTCAACAAGGCTCTCGTAGCCATATCCGAAGTTGCGATATTCGCATCATTTACTATTCTTCGCTCCTTGATCCCTGTTCTGGAAACGATCCACTCTTCGTTCGTATCCACCATTTTTTCCAGGTCACGGTTGCTCAAAACAGTTTCCGGAACATAACCACCAACTCCGGTTATCACCGCATTTTTACGTATTCTCATTCTGTGTGCTGTATCTATTGAAACAGGCAAGCATGCCACTTGCCTGTTATATTTTTTTTACAAAGTTACAGCTTCTTCAACATATTCCCGCAGTACTTTTGCAGCAGCGACCATTTCTATGAGTGCTTTTTTTGTTTCCTCCCAGTGTCTGGTCTTCAAACCGCAATCCGGATTCACCCAAAGTTGAGCTGAAGGGATCACAGACCGGGCTTTTTCCAGCAGCAAAACCATCTCTTCTTTTGAAGGAACTCTTGGCGAATGAATATCGTAAACGCCTGGTCCTATTTCGTTTGGATACTTGAAATCGGCAAAAGCATCCAATAATTCCATCTGAGACCGGGAACATTCAATCGTAATGACATCCGCATCCATATCGGCAATGTTCTGAATGATGTCATTAAATTCAGAATAACACATATGGGTATGAATTTGTGTCTCATTTTCCACTCCACTAGCCGAAATTCGGAATGCACGCACCGCCCATTGCAAATATTCCTGCCAGTCGGCCTTCCGAAGTGGCAATCCCTCGCGAATTGCAGGCTCATCAATCTGAATGATTTTTATTCCTGCCTGCTCTAAATCCACCACCTCATCTCTGATGGCTAAAGCAATTTGTGTACAGGTTTCTGAGCGTGGCTGATCATTTCGCACAAATGACCATTGTAAAATGGTCACCGGACCAGTCAACATTCCTTTCACCCATTTACCGGTCAGCGACTGCGCATAAGCCGACCAACGTACCGTCATCGGTTCAGGGCGGTATACATCTCCGTAAATGATCGGGGGTTTCACACATCTGCTGCCATAACTCTGCACCCAGCCATTTTTGCTGAATGTAAATCCGGCCAGCTGTTCACCAAAATACTCGACCATGTCGTTACGCTCAAATTCACCATGTACCAACACATCTATTCCTGTTTTTTCCTGGAATAAAATCGTTTCTTTGGTCTCTTCAGCGATTAATTCGTCGTATTCCTGTTGCGACAGCAGACCTTTTTTATACCTTGCTCTCCAGCTTCTTACCTCAGGTGTTTGCGGGAATGATCCGATGGTGGTGGTTGGAAAAAACGGCAATTTCAAGGCAGCCTTTTGCGCTACACTTCTTAAGGCATAAGGGGCTAAACGGTGTTCATCTTTTTCCCTGATCGCCGCAACCCTTTGTTTTACCGCAGCATTGTGGATTAAAGCAGAAGTTTTACGGTTTTCATGTGCCTGAATATTGCTTTCCAGTTTAGGCAATGCCGATGGCTCATTTTCCGCCAGTTGTTTCAAAGTAACGATTTCATCCACCTTCTGTTTCGCAAAGGACAACCATTGCTTGATTTCTGGTGTTAAAACGGTATCATTGGTTTCCAGATCCAGGTCGCATGGCGAATGGATTAAAGAACAGGAAGGACTAATGATCAGGCGGTTTTCTCCCAATTTTGCTTTTGCAAGCTCAATCAATTGCAATGAAGTGCGAAAATCATTTTTCCAGATGTTTCGTCCATCAACCAAGCCTAAAGAAAGCTTCAGCTGAGCAGGAATCTGAGGTAATAAGGTTTCCAGTTGTTCCGGATTTCTTACCAGATCAATGTGTAAGGCATGCACAGGTAGTGATAGGGCCAGTTCAGTATTGTCTTTTAATGCTTCAAAGTAAGTAGTCAATAAGGTTTTCAGCTTAGGAAATTGCTTTTTAAGCTCTGCATAGGCATATTTGAAAGCTGCTTTATCCTTTTCTGTTAAGTCTAAAGACAGGAAGGGCTCGTCAAACTGCACCCATTCTACCTGTTGCTCTTCGAGTTTTTTAAGCAGGTCAATATAGACTGGCAACAGATTTTTTATCAGGTCAATTCTTTCAAAACCCTGCTCTTTTTCTTTTCCAAGCAACAGATAAGTCACCGGACCAATGATCACGGGCTTGGTTTTAATGCCTAGTCTTTTACTCTCATTATATTCGTCTAATATTTTTGTAGAGAATAATTTGAATTGCTGGTCTTTCGTGAATTCAGGAACGATGTAATGGTAATTGGTATCAAACCATTTGGTCATTTCCATCGCCGTAATGTCGAGTCCATCTTTCTGATAACCTCTGGCCATAGCGAAATACAAATCCAACTCTGAATTTGCAGGATTTAAAATCACCTCATGGTAACGCTTAGGAATCGCTCCTACGGTTAATGAAAGGTCCAATACCTGATCATAAAATGAAAAATCATTCGCAGGAATCAGATCAATTCCCTTTTCTTTTTGCAGTTCCCAGTTCTGCTGGCGGATACTTTTTCCTACCTGTACGAGATTTTGAAGCGTACCCTTCCCTGCCCAAAATTGCTCAGCGGCTTTTTTGAGTTCTCTGTTACTACCAATTCGCGGGTAGCCTAGATTGTTTGTTAGCATTTTCTTGCTTTTAAATTGATGAAAAGATCAGTTAAAAGTTCTTTGCTGAAATCGCAAAGCTGACGAAAAGAAGAAGGATATGGAAAAACAAATGTATAGGCAGGCACATGCCTGAAAGGCATATACAGCGGGTATACATCTACCTGACCCATGCTTCATCTCGCGAAAGCATTGTCAATTCGGTAAAGGCAGGTCTCCTGACTTGTAACATTTTTACCATCCTTCCCATTCCTTTTGGAACAGTGGATATCTTGGGTAAAAACCTTTTGTGTTACTTACAGTTGCGCGACAGCTCGTGATTTGCACACGATTCCCTATTAATCTACAGCTAAGTAAAACCTCTTCCGGTTGATGATGAAATAATTAAAGAACTTATTACAGCAAATGTAACGAAAAATCTCTCTCCTGGTATATGCTAAAGGGCAATAGGCAATGAAAAACAGAATTTACTACCTTCACCCAAGGCACTTTCCACCCAAATTGTTCCACTTTCTGCTGCTATAAAATCTTTGGAAATTGCTAATCCTAAACCAGATCCCGATTTATTGTTCCCATCTGTTGGCACCTGAAAATATTTATCAAATAATCTCTTTTGATAAACTTCTTCAATACCCTTTCCGAAATCACGTACGGAAAATTCAATATGCTCTCCTTTTTCAATCACCTGAATCACAACCTTAGACTTTTCAGGACTGTAACGCAAGGCATTGGAAAGGAAATTCACCATTACCCAGGCAGTTTTCTCTACATCCACATAGATCTTAGGCAGGTTATTCCTGCTGATCAATTCCAGCTCGATTGATTTTTGTTCTGCCTGAAAACGTACAGAATCCATCGCATAAATTGCAATCTTCCGGGGATCTGATTTTACGAAATTCAGCTGCAGATTACCGGTTTCCACTTGTGCCAGATCTAAAAGCTCAGAAGTTATTTTTAACAACCGACCACAGTCTTCCTTGATGTGTTGCACCAATTCTTTCTGCTCTACATTCATTGGTCCGACCCGCTCATCATCCATCAGTTTCAAGCTCATTTTTATAGAAGATATCGGTGTTTTCAACTCATGGGATACCGTTGCAATGAAATTGGTTTTTGCTTCATCCAATTCTTTAAACTGGGTAATATTTTTCAAAATATAGACCTCTCCAGCTGCTTTTGCGGTTTGGGACATCGCCACTTCCGAATCTGCATCATAACTGGGCACCATAATTTCCCTTTTTTCCAGTTGAAAATAGGACTCTTTCTGATCTGCATAAATCTTCATCGTTTTTTCTGAGGGTTTATCCTGAAGAATGCGGTTCAACAAGTCATTTCTTTTCATTAATTCTATGGCATTCTTCCCAATCACCTCTTCTCCGTTCAGGTTTAACAGTTCTCCCGCTACCTTGTTGAAAAATAGAATTTCTTTTTTCTCATTCAAACCAATGATTGCATCCTGCATTTGTTGGATGATGGCCTCTATCCTTAGCTTTTCAGATTGAATTTTGGAAAGATTACTACTCTCCCATTTATTCAATTCCTGGGCCATCGTATTGAAAGAAAGTGCCAGCTCAGAAAATTCATCAGTTCCTTTAAAGTCCAGCCGCTGTTTGTAATTCTTGCGACTAATTTCCCGGATCGCTTCGGAGAATTCCCTTAATGGATTGGCCACGAAACCAGGGAAATTTACAATGAATGAAAATAGGATCAGAAAACAAATTGAAGCAGCAAAGATGACATACATTGCTGATTTTTCTATTGATTTTTGAGCAATATCATTTTTACGGACTATAGCTGCCATATTCATTTGATCTATTTTCCGTAATTCAGCACGTATTGCGGTAACTGCCTCCTTCAATTGCTGATCAGTAACTCCCGGCAATACCATCCCTTCATAGGCTTTATGCAATGCCGCCACCGCAGCCCCTTCTCCTTTCTCAGTAATATTTTTTCCTTCCATCGCCAGATATTGCTCAAATCGAGCTTTTGCAGCCAGGGGCAGTGGCAGTGTATTTTGATCCAATACCTCCCGCATATTACTCGTATAACTGAGTGTTTCATAATTATCTTTGAGAATCACCTTTGAACTTAATGAAATCTGGTCCATGTAAAACAAAGAGACTGCTCCGAAAAATATCACCACAACGAATAGGAATCCGAATCCGAGGCGGAGTTTGGTTTTGATTTTCATGACTATATCTTATGATTAAGAATTATTTACTGATTGTATTTTTTGGTTTATTTGCATTGGGAATAAGCGCGTCAATAGCTGGGAAATTTTCTTGGCTGATCATACTCCTCAGGACAAAATAACAAGATCTGTTTCTGTGATAGAAATGTGTTTTAAAAGTTGATTAAAAATAGCCGTTCTCCAAACCACCTGAAATAGGTTTAAATGTGGCTTTCCGATACAAATTGTGGTCACCTCTTTCTCATCTGAAATTCTCATAATGGTTTCTGTCACATGATCACTCTTTACTTTAATCACTTCAGCACCAAGTTCTGTGGCCAGCTTTAGGTTATTGATCAAATGTCGTTGCAAATCTAACTTAATTCTATTCCCACTTTCTGCACTATTTTGAACATACAATACCATCCAGGGGGAATTATAGTAGGAAGCCAATCTTGCTGTTTTCCGGATCACCGTTTTTGCCGTCTCAGGATTACTGGAAATACAGGCCAGAAAACGTTCTGGTCTTAATTTAATTTGTTTAGGAATCTCCAGATTTATTTTTTTCTCGAGTCGGTGGGCGACCTCCTTCAATGCCATTTCCCTCAGTTGAAGAATCTTTTCCGACTGAAAAAAGTTATCTAAAGCCCTGCTCAGCTTAGATTTATCGTAGATTTTTCCTGCCTTTAACCGATCGATCAATTCATCTGCGGTCAAATCTATATTGACCACTTCATCAGCAAACTCTAGTATTTTATCAGGAATCCGCTCAGTAATGGCAATGCCGGTGATCTTTTCAATTTCAGCGTTCATACTTTCCAGGTGCTGAATGTTGACTGCGGAGATGACACTGATTCCAGCTTCCAGAATATCTACCACATCCTGCCAGCGTTTGGTATTTTTACTCCCCTCCACATTGGTATGAGCAAGTTCATCCACGATCACTACTTCAGGATGGATATTTAAGATCGACTGCAAGTCCATCTCTTCCAATTCTTTTCCTTTGTAAAAGATCTTACGTCTGGGAATGATGGGAATTCCTTCCAGAAGGGCATGTGTTTCTACGCGATTGTGCGTTTCGATATAACCGATTTGCAGGTCGATCCCATTCTTTAATAAAGCATGAGCTTCCTGTAGCATTCGATAGGTTTTTCCTACCCCGGCGCTCATACCGATATAAACCTTAAATTTCCCTCTGCGGGATCTTCTTACAAGGTCTATAAAATCCTTTACTGCGCTTGGCTTATTGTCTTCCATCGGTGCTTACCATTTAACAATCACGTATGCCTGATCTATCAAATACCACAAAACCATAACCAGCAATAAGCCAACACTTAATAGCGGAATTAGTTTAACAGTACTCGCATTATAATTTCTTGTTTTCATGAATATCCGTAATATATTTCAATATCCTTTCCTTCTCATTTTAATAAATATGTTCATCATTCTGAACTCCGCATAGTCCGCAGAACGGAGAAATACCAGGACTTATGCTTAGCAAAATGATGAACATATTTTAGCAAATGAGCAGCTATTTAAATGGCTAAAAAGCAACCGCTATACTTGCAGTAATCGCTGCATTATAATTCACTGCAGTTGCTTTGCGCACAAAAATTTTGTCTTTACTATCGTATAGTTTTCCTTCCAGTCTAACTACGGCATTACTTACCGGTGCATAATCAATATTCAAAGAATAACCAGTGGTTTTAAAACCTTCAGGAGTTCCGGTAGCGATCAATACCCCATTTTTATCTTCGTAATACTCTACTCTACCAGCCATAGCCCATTTTGGATGGAACCGATATTGTGCAATTGCTACCGGAGAAAACACTTCGTTTTTCGCTGATTTTCCTTTTTCTTTTTGTTGCGTACCATAGTCTAAGCCAAGTGTTACTCCAAAATGATCTGTCAGCTGAAATATCCCATACACATTGTGATAGAAACGTTGAACACGTACCGAATCTGCGCCTTCTGTTCCTAGGTAGTTACTGTAATTGACAGTAATCCTATCCGTAGGTTTCCAGGTCAACTGTACTCCGGCTGCAGGCTGAGAATTCTCATTCTGACGGGTAATCCTTTGCCATCCATTCAGATACAAAACTGTAGCACTAAACTTTCCGTCTTCCGTTCCATAACTGATTTTTGCACCAGTCTCAAAATATGGCGTGTTTTCAGAAGAGATATTCCTGCTGAGTACCCAGCAATCTTTTGACACCGCGCTTTCAAAACCAATATGTGAAGAGAACACCCCGGCATCTATCCAAAGATTCTGAGTTTTCGACAATTTAATTCCGGCATTGGCTTCATAAATATTTTTAAATACTCCGGGTTCGGCAGCTAAATTGGCATTGGCATAAGAACCAGCCATTAAAGCCAGATTAGCACGTACGGCACCATTGTCGTACGCCGCTTTAATAAAACCTAAATTAAGCGTTACTTCATTACTGCGATTATGAGAATATATAAAACCTGGTCTGTTATTGTCGGAAGGTTTATTAAAATCATAGCCATAAGAGGTTTCTACATAACCTGAGACTTTAATTTTTGATGCTTCCTGAGCATAAGAACAAAGGGCAGTGCCTAATACAGCTGATAAAGTGATTATTTTTTTCATTGATATTTATTTTTTATCTACCAGGGACCGATCAAAAGCCTTGCTTATTTGTTTTTAAGCATTATGCCGATGAGGATTCCATTTTTTCATTTGATTTACATTTTAAGGGATTTATAAAGGCTCCTTTCTATCCTTTTTTCATTGTTTTTGATCCTTACAGAGGGTAAAATTTCAAGCATAACTTTCCCTTTCGGGCTGCCAAACCTGGTGGTTTAGCAAACGCGATTAGTTTGGGCAGCACAATTGGGAGGGATACTTATTTCTTTAACTCATCGAGGGCAACATTTAACTTGAGTACGTTTACTTTTGATGGGCCGAACAGACCAAACAATGGCCCCTCTGTATTTTTAACAACCAACTCAGCAACCGTTCTGTCGCTCAGTTTACGGTAAGCTGCTACTCTTTTGATCTGCATTATGGCAGCCAGTTCTGAAATATCAGGGTCCAATCCACTACCTGATGCCGTCACCATATCTGAAGGAATGTCTGATTTTTTCAGATATGGATGGTATTTCAATAGCGTATCTACTCTGTCGGACACCTGTTTCAGGTAATCTGCATTTGTTGGTCCTTTGTTTGAGCCTCCGGAACCTGCTGCATTGTAAGCTACAGCGGAAGGTCTACCCCAGAAATATTCCGGTTTGGTAAAAGACTGACCGATTAAGGCATAGCCCAGCACCTTACCGTTTTTAGTGATTTTTTCTCCACTTCCTTCCCCTGGGCTAAATTTCCCGATATAAGCAATGAGGAGCGGGTAAATGATACAAAGCAGTACCATCAGTACTCCCGTTAATCTAAGTGATTGTATGATGTATTTTTTCATGACAATTTTTATGTTAGTATTTTTTGTGTGATTTTAAAAATGCGGTTAAGCCATCAATGAAATCACCATATCAATTAATTTTATTCCGATAAATGGAGCAATTACTCCACCTATTCCATAAATCAGCAAGTTGCGACGTAATAATGCCGTTGCACCAATTGGCTTATAAGACACTCCACGCAAAGCCACTGGGATCAACAATGGAATCACAATTGCATTAAAAATCACTGCGGAAAGGATCGCGGTTTCAGGACTGTGCAGGTCCATGATATTCAGACTACGTAAGGCAGGGATAGCTACGATGAACAATGCAGGAACAATGGCGAAATACTTGGCCACATCATTGGCAATAGAGAAAGTAGTTAATGTTCCTCTGGTGATCAGCAATTGCTTGCCGATTTCAACGATCTCGATTAGTTTGGTTGGGTCGTTGTCCAGGTCTACCATATTACCCGCCTCTTTTGCCGCTTGTGTACCACTGTTCATCGCCACGCCTACATCTGCTTGTGCCAGTGCCGGTGCATCATTGGTGCCATCCCCCATCATCGCCACTAATTTACCCTGAGCCTGTTCTTCTTTGATGTAGTTCATTTTATCTTCCGGCTTCGCCTCAGCAATAAAATCATCTACACCAGCCTTTTGCGCAATAAATTTCGCAGTCAATGGATTATCACCAGTCACCATTACCGTTTTCACACCCATTTTACGTAGTCGCTCGAAACGTTCACTGATGCCCGGTTTAATGATGTCCTGCAATTCAATGACCCCTAAGGCATGTTCATTTTCTGAGACAACCAATGGAGTCCCTCCATTGCTGGCGATTCTTTTCACTTGTTCTTCAATATCCATCGGGAATGGATTTCCTGCAGAAAGCACGATGTTCCTGATGGAATCAAAAGCCCCTTTTCTGATGCGACGACCATCTTGTGTATCTAAACCACTCGATCTGGTTTCTGCTGTAAATTTGATAAATTTAGAACCTTCCGGGGGAGTTGTGATCAGCTTAGCATCCTGAGCAGCGGCCAATTCAATGATGGATTTACCTTCCGGAGTTTCATCAGCCAAAGAGCTCAATACGCATGCATCTGTAAAACTTTTAATAATGATCCCAGCAGTTGGATAAAAGTTTGTGGCTTTACGGTTACCAATGGTAATCGTTCCTGTTTTATCTAATAGCAGGACATCAATGTCGCCGGCAGTCTCCACTGCTTTACCTGACTTAGTGATCACATTTGCTCTCAATGCCCTGTCCATTCCGGCAATTCCAATCGCAGACAACAAACCACCAATCGTTGTTGGAATCAGACAAACAAATAGTGCAATGAAAGAAGCAATGGTAATTGGCGTATTTGCAAAATCCGCGAATGGTTTTAAAGTAATGCAGACAATGATAAATACCAATGTAAAACCAGCCAGTAAAATCGTTAATGCAATCTCATTTGGTGTTTTCTGACGGGAAGCACCTTCTACCAAAGCAATCATTTTATCCAGGAAGCTTTCACCTGCTGCCGTACTCACCTGTACTTTAATCTGATCTGAAAGCACCTTTGTACCTCCGGTAACGGATGATTTATCCCCACCGGATTCGCGGATCACGGGAGCGGATTCTCCTGTAATTGCGGATTCATCAATGGTTGCAATCCCTGATATAATCTCACCATCTGTAGGAATCGTATCTCCGGTTTCGCAGAAAAACACATCTCCTTTTTTCAATTGATTGGAAGAACGGATTTCAATCGTACCATTAGCCAGAATTACTTTTGCCGGTGTTTCTTCTCTTGTTTTACGCAGGCTATCTGCCTGTGCTTTACCCCTTGCTTCCGCAATCGCCTCAGCGAAATTGGCAAACAAAACGGTCAGGAGCAAGACAAGAAATACGACAAAATTATATCCGAAAGAACCCTGACTGGAATTGCTAAGCGAGTATATTGTGACGAACAGCATGACAAATGTTCCAATCTCTACGGTAAACATTACCGGATTCCGGATCATCAGGCGTGGATCTAGTTTGATAAATGATTGCCTTAATGCCGTATTGACCAAGGCAGGTTCAAATAATATATTGGATTTATTTTTCATTTGGATCTTATTGTTTTTCAATGGTAATGATTGAGCATTGAGGTTTCATTACCCTATTTTTATAGTTTACCTAATACAGCTACTTATTTGATCATACTGAAATGTTCAGCTAATGGACCCAAGGTAAGTGCAGGGAAAAAGGCTAATGCAGCGATAATCACAATCACCACAAAAGTCATCACACCAAAGGTTAAAGTATCTGTTTTTAAAGTACCTGCAGATTCAGGGATGTATTTCTTAGCCGCCAGTAAGCCTGCAATAGCCACCGGACCAATGATCGGAAGGAAGCGTCCAAGCAACAATACAAAACCTGTCATTAAATTCCAGAAGGTATTATTGTCTCCCAGACCTTCAAATCCAGACCCATTATTTGCAGCGGCAGAAGTGTTCTCATACAACATTTCAGAGAAGCCATGGAAACCTGGGTTGTTTAACCAGTTGGCTGGTTTAACTACCCAATCCACATCAGGAAAATTAGTAACCGTATAAGCGGCCAGTGCTGTACCAACCAGGATAATAAAAGGATGTAAAAGCGCGATAATGGAAGCAATTTTAACCTCCCGGGCTTCTACTTTATGTCCGAGGAATTCTGGTGTTCTACCCACCATCAATCCGGAAATGAATACCGCAATGATGATGAAGATGAAGTAGTTTAAGATTCCGACACCACAACCGCCATAAAAACAGTTCATCATCATCGCAATCAATTGATACATTCCGGTTAAAGGCATGGCACTATCGTGCATCGAGTTGACCGAACCGGTAGAAATAATGGTGGTGACTGTACTCCAGTAAGCGGTAGCTGTAGGTCCAAACCGGACTTCCTTTCCTTCCATCGCCCCTGAAAGCTGACTGATCCCTAGTTTTGCGATATTCGGATTTCCTCCAGTTTCCGAAATTACCGTTGGAATCAATAATAACATCATCCCAAGCGTCATGATTCCGAAGATCACCCAAGCCATTTTCTTTCTACGGATAAAATAACCGAAAGCGAAAACCATTGCGATCGGAATAATCACCTGTGAAATCACTTCTACCATATTGCTGAGGTAGTTTGGGTTTTCCAATGGATGCGCGGCATTGACCCCAAACCAACCTCCACCATTTGTCCCTAAGTGTTTAATGGCTATAAAAGCAGCCGCAGGCCCACGGGAAACATTTACCGTATCCCCTTGAAGGGATATAAACTGATCCTTACCTTCATAACTGGTTGTGGTTCCATTAAAAGCAAGAATCGTTGCCACAACAATAGAAAGTGGTAACAATAAACGGGTAATAGAGCGGGTAAAGAATACCCAGAAGTTGCCAAGATTAGTGGTGGTTTTATCCCTGAACGCTTTAAATAAGACTACTGCAGCAGCAATCCCTGTTGCGGCACTTACAAATTGCAGGAACATAAATACGAAATGCTGGGTCAAATAAGTGGCTCCGGTTTCGCCAGAATAATGTTGCAGGTTACAGTTCACCACAAAACTAATGATGCTGTTAAAAGCAAGATCTGGCGACTGCCCCAGGTTTCCATCCGGGTTTAGCGGTAACTTATCCTGATAAATCAGTGCAAAAAAACCATAAACCAACCAGACCATATTGATCATTAACAGCGCTTTCATATGCTGTTTCCAATTCATGGATTCTTCCGGATTAATCCCGGATAATTTATAGATCCCTTTTTCAAGGGGTTTTAGAAAGTCAGTCCAGACTTTCTCACCTGCAAACATCTTTGCCAGATAGATACCTAAAGGTATTCCAATCAGCAAGGTCAGGGCATAGGTGGCAATAATACCTAGTAATTCAGTGTTCATAACAATTGGTTAAAATTTTTCGGGTTTAATCAGCACGTAAATCATATAGATAAATACGGCGATTGCGATAATGAATAATGCGATCATAATTTTAGATTTTTTCGAACCAGTCGATAGATTTGTAGAATACCCAGACCATGAGGAGCAGGGCGAGAAGCAGTACGATTGTTAACATAATTTTATTTATTTATATGCCTATTGCCAATCCACATACCAAAAAACCAAAAGCACACTTAACCAATTGATAATCAACAATCAATACACCTAAAAAACTTCAAACCAGATGATAGGCATAAAAAAACCCTTCCAAAATGGAAGGGTTCTTTATCATAATGAAAATGGTTTTTTCAGGTTTTAACTGATTTTATATTCTTCCATTTTACGGTAAAGGGTGGTCAGACCAATCCCAAGTAGCCTGGCGGCTTCCGTTTTATTACCTCTGGTATGTTTTAAAACTTTATTGATATGCAGTTTTTCCATCACCTGCATTTTCATAGAATCTTCTTCCTGAACTTCAGCATGAAATTCATAAGGCAGGAGATTGGCTGTAGCCACATTGCCATCCGCAAGAATGACGACCCTTTCCATCACATTTTTTAATTCCCGGATATTTCCCTTCCAAACATGCTTCATGAGTAAGTCAGCAAAACTATCCTCCATTGTGAAGTCCGGCTTGTTCAGCTTTACAGCAAACTCCTTCAGGTAATGTTTAGCGATCATGAGGATGTCTGTTTTCCTTTGCGCCAGATTGGGTAATTCAATAGAAAAAACCGAAAGCCGGTAAAACAAATCTAATCTAAACCTACCTGCATCTGCTTCGGCTTTCAAATCTCTATTTGTGGCTGCAATAATCCGGACATTGACTTTACTGGTTTGTGTGTCTCCCAATTTAATGAAAGTTTGATTTTCCAGCACCCTCAAAAGTTTAGCCTGTAAATCGAGGTTCATCTCTCCTATTTCATCTAAGAACAGGGTTCCTTCATGCGCTTCTTCCAGTAAACCTCTTTTATCTTTACCTGCGCCGGTAAATGCACCCTGTTTATACCCAAACAGCTCACTTTCCAATAACTCAGGATTAAATCCACTGCAGTTAAGGGCCACAAAAGGTTTGTTTTTCCTGAGGCTCTCATAATGAATGGCCTGTGCAAAAACTTCTTTTCCCGTACCCGTTTCACCGAGTAATAGTACTGTGGTGTCTGTACCCGCTACCTTTTGCGCCAGATCCAGTGCCTCTTTCATGGCTTTCGATTGCCCAAGGATACTGCTAAAACTATATTTTTTACTGATTTTATTTTCCAGCTCAAACACCCTCCGCTGTAACTTCACCTTATCCATGGCTTTATAGACCAATGGAATAATTTTATCGTTATCATCTCCTTTGGTGATGTAATCAAAAGCACCATTTCTCATCGCCATTACCCCATCCTGGATGGTTCCAAACGCGGTAAGGTTAATCACTTCTACATAAGGTTTGATCTTTTTGATTTCTTTGACCAATTCCACTCCATTGAAATCGGGTAGTTTCACATCGCTGATCACGACATTCACATCCTGCATGGCAAGGGTTTTCAAGCCCTCCTTTCCGGTATTGGCCTGAAACACCTTAAATCCTTCCAGCTCTATGATCCTCGCCAGAAGGCTGCAGATTTTTTTCTCGTCATCTATGATTAGGACGGTGTCTTGCATATCGTTAATTTCAACAATTATAATAATTATCTAACATAACTAAGGCTTTCTGCTTGCCATGCTGACCAAATAATTTTTCCAGCATACAGATGTAATCTTCAATTCCGGTCCGGATTTCTTCAACATAAATGTATTCATCGGCCATATGAGATCTGGCCGAATCACCGGGACCCATTTTTAAAGAAGGAACTTCTAACCAGCCCTGATCGGAACTGGTTGGAGAGCAATAAGTGGTTTTTCCAATCTCTTTTCCCGCCATCACTAATGGATGATAACCATCGATAAAAGAAGGCTTCATGACATTCGGCCTGACTTTAATCTGGCATGTGGTATGGTTTTGAACGGTCGTTAAAATCTCTCTCCATGTCCAGCCATGTGTAAAGCGAATGTCTACCGTAAAATCGCATTCTGCAGGTACAATATTGTGTTGTAAACCGGCATGTACCTCTGTTACCGTCATTTTTACCGGATTCAGCAAATCGCCTTCGATTGGAAACAGGAATTCAGAAAACCATTGAATATCCAGCAATGCCTTATAAATGGCGTTATCGCCTTCTTCTCTTGCGGCATGCCCCGCTTTCCCGAAACTGGTACAATCGAGCACCATTGATCCTTTCTCAGCAACAGCCATTTCCATTTGTGTAGGCTCAGCTATGATGGCAAAAGCGATATTTTGTAATTCAGGAAGTACACTCTTCAGTCCATATTCCCCTGAAGTCTCTTCTTCTGCCGTTGCTGCCAAACAAAGGTTGTAAGGTAAATTTTCAAATGTATAGAAATGCAGGAAAGTAGCGATCAGTGCAACCAGACCACCACCGGCATCATTACTCCCCAATCCATAGAGTTTCCCTTCCTGAATAAAAGGTAGAAAAGGGTTAAACTGATAGGATTTTGTTGGCCTTACCGTATCGTGATGTGAGTTCAATAGTAAGGTCGGTTTTGAAGGATCGAAGTACTTGTTGTAGCACCAGATGTTATTGCGTTTGCGGAATGTGAACACTCCATTTTGATGAAGGAAAGATTCAATCAGCTCAGCGGTATCATTTTCTTCTCCACTAAACGAAGGACTGGCAATTAGTTTTTTTAATAACCCGATCGAGGCTTCGGAAAGGGTATTAAAGTCAGGTTCTCTACCTGATTGATCAAGTGATTGGCTATTCATTTTATTTGATAATTAGGGAATTTGATTTAAAAGGAAGGGTTGATTTTAGAAAAATAATGGGGATAAGATGCTGTAGAGAAAGTATGTTCAGCCTCTGGCTGATGCTGCTCCGGATCGAACAACATAGCGGTACACAAGCAGTTGCATTTCTTTTTGCCTTCCAGCACCTCATAATTGACACAGCTTTTACAGCCTTCCCAAAAATTCGGGTCATGCGTAATTTCCGCGAAGCTGACCGGCTCAAAGCCCAGCCGGGTGTTCATCTTCATGATCGCCATTCCGGAGGTAATACTGAATATTTTTGCCTCAGGGTATCTTCTTCTTGAAATTCTGAAGATCCGGTCTTTAATTGCTCTGGCCACACCAGATTTCCTAAATTTAGGCGCCACAATCAGTCCCGAGTTAGAAATGAACTTTTCATTTTCCCAGATTTCAAAATAAGCAAAGCCCACCCATTCGCCACTACTCGTGATTGCAATCACGGCTTTTTCATCTCTCATCTTCTGAGCCAGTGATTCTGGCGTCCTTTTTGAAATACCCGATCCCCGGGCAATCGCCGAAGATTCCGTTTCCTGAATTATTTCGTCTACGTATTTTATATCATTTATGGTAGCAATACGCACAAAGATCATAGGATTTTCCATTGGTGTTCTAATTTTATCCAGGCCCTGTTCAAAGCAAATGCCCTAAGCGGCTAAAATCAACGAAAGCCTGTTTTATCATTGATTAACACGGGAATATTAATTTCATGACGTTGTTGTGGCAATAGTTAAGCTTACCAAAATGGAAGGGTTAATTTCATTTTAGTTACCTTTACCGAAATTCTATTCTAAAAAGTTATGAAACTAAAATTTCTCCTTCCCTCGTCGTTTTTATTTGCGCTCGCACTCTTCGTTTCTTCCTGTCAGGAAAATAAAAAACTGCCAATTTTAGGGCCTAGAGAAGCAGTATCTGTAAAAAATGCAGACGGTTCAATGGGTGTGGATACGGTTTATAAAACCATTCCTGCTTTTAGTTTCTTAAACCAGGATAGCGTATTGATCAACAATGATACTTTTAAGGATAAGATCTATATCGCTGACTTCTTTTTTACTTCATGTACAACCATTTGTCCGACAATGCATCGGAATATGAAAACCATTTTTGAAGCCTATAAAGAAAATCCAGAGCTGATGTTTCTTTCACATACCATCGACTTCAAATATGATACCCCTTCAGTGTTAAAAAAATACGCACAGAAATTAGGTGTTGATGGCCCGAAATGGCAGTTTGTATACGGATCAAAAGATAGCGTTTACAAAATAGCTGAAAAAGATTACCTGGTTGCCGTAATGGAAGACAGCACAAACAGAGATGGTTATATCCATCAGGGATGGCTGGTGCTGATCGACAAAAACAAACGACTACGCGGTGCTTATGATGGTACAGACGAAAAACAGGTTGAACAGTTGAAAAAAGATGTTGCTATTTTACTAGCTGAAGATAAGAAATAACCATGCGCAGATTACTGATCACCATTCCTGTTCTCTTCACTTTAGTCATGATGATTTACTCCTGCCAGAGTGCAGATCAGGTCCAAAAAGACCTGTATTATGTAAGCGGAAGGGATTATTACATTAAGTATTGCCAAAATTGTCATGGTGCAAAAGGTGAAGGCTTAGGTGCCCTTGCTCCTCCGCTTACGGATACGGTGTTTCTAAAAGAAAATAGAAATAAGCTGGCCTGTTTTATCAAAAATGGGATGAGTGAAGCAATTACCATTCATGGTAAAAAGTATGAGGAGAAAATGCCAGATTTCCAAACGCTGGGTAATATCGACATCGCAAAGATCGTCGTTTACATCACCAACTCTTTTGGAAATAACCAGGGAATGTATCCATTGGAACAGGCCAATGAAGACCTGAAAAAGTGTAAACAATAATAGAAATCCTTTCTGATTTCCCATATTTTAAAAAGGGTTTAACTTCTCCATTACATTGGAAAAGTTAAGCCCTTTTTTAATTGACGCTATTCCACTTTTATTTCCAGTGTAGTACTCATTGGATTTTCTACGTTTAGATTCTGAATCGCTATTTTGTAATTGCCCGGTACATCGCTGGTATAAAAATCCAGGCTAGCCAACCCTTTGTTTAGGGAAACTTTTGGGGCGTAATAAATCAGGTTCCTTTGATCCGGCAGTCTTTTATTAACGGCTTGTTGGGGAGAAAAAGGCGTACGGGGAAGCTGTATCCCATTAAAAGAATGCACTGATACATAAGGTTCAAGCGGGTATCCATCCAGGTCGCCATTATAAGTTTGCAAGCTTAAAATCCCATTGGCTTCAAGGTTGTTATAAAAGTAAGTATGCGCTACTACAGCACCTTTTTTAAGCTTAAAGGGATCAAATTTGAAGAATTTGTTGAAGTTGAAAATCGGTACACCATCGATCATAATAAGAGGATCCTGATCCGAATAACGTGGCGTGACCAAACCTTTATTCAGGGCACGAAGCTGAAGTCCATCCTTATGTTTTTCAACGATAATGGTGCCCACATATTCCCTAAACACTTCTTCCATAGTCGTAAAACGGTTGTAATCATCAAGGTTAAACTTTTCATCAGGGATTCCGAAAAATTGGGTACTGTCCAATGGAGGGGCATTTAAAACGGTACTTAAGCTATCGCTGTGGTAAGCCGACTGTACCTGCAAGGTTTTATGTCGCTCCCTGACCTCTGCAATTAAATCCGGACTAAGGCCTAGCTCATCGGACATGATGCTATCTGCAACTTTATGCTCAAAGAATGGACTATAGATCACAATTCTTACCGTACTATCTTTAGGTAAGGGTTGAACGATTAAATCCATATTACCGTTTAACACGGGAATTTCTAAATCCAGGTTCCCATCCTGATCACTTTCAATGGCATAAAGCCGAACATTTTTGCCTGGTATACTGACCAATACCGGGATGTTCGGAAGCGGATCTCCTGCTTTGCTCAAAACTTTTCCCTTAATGAGCTGTCCGTTAATTTCCGGTGGAAATTGGAAGGCTTTAATATTTCTATCCATGAGCTCTCCCATCGGAATTCTTTTTTGAGGATCTCCTGCAAATACTTTATTTGCAGCCCATTCAGAAAGTTTATCGGTTTTGATCACCGTTACCATGAAATTATCGGATTGGCTATTCTTCGATTCCAGATTCAGGCTAACCTTTTCCCGTTTATTAAAAACGGTTTTGCTGGTTTTAACTGACAGCCCCGCAGTATTGGTTTGCGCTTGAACAATAGGTCTTGTGCTGATCGGGGAAGCTGCCTCCGAAATAAGAGGGATCGGTTGAAATGAGTTGAACAGTACAATTTGCTTTTTAAAAAAGCAATCTTCGCCATAGTTTTTCATCCAATTGGTATAGGCACATATGGTGTAATGACCCGTCGACAGTTCAGCAGGTAATTTTAGATACCCGGTTGCAGATCCGTTTTTCATGCCAATTTTCTCCTGGTAAACAGGCTTGTTCCGGCCATCTAAAATTTCTACATATACGATTTTACTCAGGTCCTGTGCTCTAGAACCCGGTGACTGCGTTGGAAGCAGCTGTAGCCAGATCGTTTCACCAGAGAGATAAACCAGCCGGTCTGTCTGAATTGATAATTGAGGCAGTTCATTATATTTAAGACGATCGCCTGCGGAAGGTTGCGCGTATGTGTAAGCAACGATCAGGAGAAACATCCAGACTGTAAATTGTTCCTTTTTCATAAGTGTAGTTTAAATCAACTATTTAACGTGGCCAATAGACCGGTTTTTCATTTGTGCCACCCCGGGTAATACATTCAACGCAATTTTTACTGATCACCCCAAATCCTTTGTTACGATTATTTTCTATGTAAACAATAAAATTTCCCAATGCAAATAGTCGTGCAAGTCCTAGTTTAGAGTGATCATAATCGGGATCTGGATTACCACAGTCATTTATGTATCCCCAATCCATAGGTCTGGGAATATATTGCCGCTTTATACTTTCTGTTGATGCAGACACATAGCCAATTACGGGCTCATTTGGATTGTTGATGCAAAAAATATTACCCTTTATTTCAGTGGGTAAAGGACTAAAAATCCCACCCAATTGTTCTGTCACTTTTCTCAAATTGAAATAATAGTAATAGGCTTCTTTAGTCAATGCATATTGTTTTAAATGCACGCTATAACCAATGGCGAACTCAATACTATTATCGCGAATGACTTTTAAAGGTGCCTGAAATACTTCATCCAGTCGAAGCTGTTCTGTACTGGCAATTAAAATACTAGTGTTCAGGTCTTTTTGCCAACAACGTAACTTTTTTTCCTGATATGGAACATCAGTAGGAAGCAGGGTTGAATCGGCCGGATTGAATTTCATAAATGCCGTATATTGCGAATTGTACTCATACGTACCCTCATACAACCAACGGTAATACCTGGTATTATTGGTTTCATCATGGGTATTGACGTATATCTGTGCATCTTTATTTTTAATGTAATAATCAATACGGTCAATTGGAGGAGAAATCTTCACCGGGACAAATGCAGAAGCATATTGCGATTGGTTTTTCGTAGTGATTTTCAGCCTGCATTTAGCACCTGCAGGCACCACAATGTCTTTTCCATAATAATTGCCGGGTTTATCTTCAACAAAAGCAAAGCTTGCCCCATTTTCTATCTCTACACTAACAGAGGCGCCTGCTTCTACGATGAGTTTTTCATCTGTATCAGGGGGAAGTGTTCTCGAAAGCATAATATGAGTAGTATTGCCCAAACCCGGTATAATGGTGCCCTCGATCACCAGGTAATTGACCTTACGGGATTCTATTTCAGGTATGAATTTATCTTTACACTGACAGAAAAACAGGCTGCATAGCAGTGCTGAAATCATATAGTATGAATGTTTTTTCATGGCTTTAGAATTTAAAGTTATAAGTAGCAAAAGGAATGGCGGCTCCAAAAATGGAAAATTTATAACCATTAGTTTTCCCGTTTTCAGATACAAAATAGACGGAGTAGGGATTTCTTCGACCGGTTAAATTATAGATGCCAACTGTAAAACTGCTGTGGAATAATTTTTTCACTTTGTGGTTGCCTTCGATATTCATACTAAAGTCTGTTCTAAAATAATCGGGTATGCGGTAGGTGTTTCGGTCAGCGTATAACATTCGATAAGCGTCTGCATAATAATACCTGGCTATAGGGTAAGTAATCGGCCTGCCTGTACTGTAATTCGTTGTTAAAGAGACACTAAATCGATGTGACAATTTGTAATTGCTGATAAAGTTTACCACATGTGGTTTATCGTAATCTGCCGGGAAGAAATTTCCATTATTTACGGCTGAGGGAACCAATGGATCATCCATTTTTAAGAATGTTCTCGAAAAGGTATAGCTCAGCCAACCCGTTAATTTCCCCGTAGTTTTTTTGATTAAAAACTCAATGCCATATGCTTTGCCAGAGGCATTGGCGATTTCGGTTTCGATGTGTGGATTTAACAGCAATTCAGCTCCGTTCTTATAAGTAATGGCATGTTGAATACGCTTATAGTAGGCCTCAATAGATGTTTCAATACTATTATCTTTGAAATTTCTATAGTAGCCAAGGGCAAACTGATCGCCGATTTGTGGACGCAGGTAATTGTCGCTGAGTTTCCAGGTATCCATCGGACTAATGGCCGTGGTGTTACTCAGCATATGGATGTTCTGCCTTGTTCTATTGTAAGCCATTTTGATACTCGCGTTTGAGGATAAAGTGTATCTTAATGATGCTCGCGGTTCCAGGCCTATATAAGATTTGATGGTTCCTGTTTTTTGAATGGTATTGCTGATGCTGACTGTACTCCTGGGAGCGCCGGGGAGGTATTCGTAAATGGTTTGTGGGCCATTATAATGGAATAGATTGAAGCGTACACCAACATTCAGGGATAAATCAGGTGTCATAATATAAGTATCACTTAAATAGACGGCGGCATCTAAACCCTGCTCAGGCTCTACCGTATTGGTCAGTACTTGTCCCTTCCCAATGGCAAAATAATCTCCTGGTCGTAATTTATAGGAAATGGCAGAAAGACCAGCCTCAAATTTATGTTTTACATTGGGTACATAGGTAAAATCAGCTTTGCCATGATATTGCCTCACATCAAACTTAAATTTAAAGTCATTTATATTGCCATTTTCACTTTCCATAGAGAAATTATAGCTATCGTATCCGGCTGTGACTACGCTAAAAAGACGATTATTGAAAATGCGTTTCCATTTAACAACCACATTTTTATTGGCATATTTATAAAGCGAATCTCCATCTAAACTGAAACGATCTGCACTTAAATAGCCGGAAAAATAAATACTGTTTTTTTCATTCGCATCATGACTGATTCGTAGGTTTAAATCCTGAAAACCACCTTTGCTGCGCTGGTATTTTTCATCATCCAGTAAACCAAGCAGCCAGTTGGAATAGGTGGCACGACCACCAGCGATGAACGTAGTTTTTTTTCCAATTGGCCCTTCAAAAGTAAGATGTGCATTTAATGGGCCTATCCCTCCCGAACCTGAAAACTTGTTGTGGTTACCTTCCCGCGTGACCACTTCTAATACGGAAGAGAGACGGCCACCATATTTTATAGGAATACTGCTTTTGTACAGCTCTGCATCTTTAACCACATCGGGATTGAATCCAGAAAAGAAACCAAAGAAATGGGATGGATTGTAAATTGTTGCGCCATCATACAGGACTAGATTTTGATCTACAGCCCCACCCCTGACGTTAAGTCCCGTACTCCCTTCCCCTACGCTGGTCACCCCCGGAAGGTTTAATATCACGCGAATAATATCGGGCTCGCCTAATAAAGCAGGCAACTGCTTTACAGTTTTGATGTTTACTTTTTGCATCCCCATCAGGGTAGAACGAACATTCGAAGTTTTCTCGCTGGCTATATTGACCACATTCAGGGCCGTAATATAGTCTGTCAGCACAATGGTCATCTTGCCATCGCCATACAACATCAATTGTCGTTTTGTATCACTGAGCCCAACATATTTGAGATGAAGGGTATGTTTTCCCTTTGGTAAGGTGATGCTGAAGTAGCCATATTGATCGGAGATGGCGCGGATTTTAAAACCTTCTACAGCGATAGATGCTCCGCTGATTCCTTCCCCGGTTTTATGGTATCTTACATAACCCGCTACCGTTGCATTGCCGGTACCAAAAGTCTTTGTTTTGATCCCAATATCATAGATTTTATTTTCTTCATAACTGATATGAATTAAAGGGTTGACCGTTGGGTCGGGAGGACTTTTTTCATTTGCCTTTACAGCTGGACTCAGGTACTTCTTTGTGACCGTAATTACTGGTTTTTCACCTACAGCAAAAGAAATAATGGCATCAGTGCTCAAATAAATCGCATGGTTATCTTCAATACTATAATAGACCCCTTTATTTTGGAAAGCCTCCTGTAAAACTTTTTCAAGCGGCTGGTCTTTCACATCCATCGTGATCACTAAACCATCAAACTTTTGTTCATCAAAGTAAAAGAAGCAATTACTTTGACGCTCTATGGCATCAACAAACTGTCTAATTTTTGCGCTATCAACTGAGAGTGTAATTTTCTTATTGAATAGTTTTTCCTGAGCTAGTCCTATGAGAGGAGAGCAAAAGACCATCAAGGTCCATAAATACTTCATATCTGGATTTATTTGTCTATAAATTCTGCAACAAGGCGGAGTGATGTGCCTGGTGATTCTTTGATGAGCAAATCATTTTTCTGTATAAAATCTTTTAGTTCCTTTTTCTTGTCAGGGAAGATATCATACAAAGATTTTTCATTTTTAACGAGGTTAAATTGCCTGTTGTTTTCGATGTAATATTTAGGATCATACTCATCAATCACATTTTGGGTACTGCCGAGATAAGGTATAGAATATCTGTAAGTTTTTTTATGCTTACGGAGTACCTTGGTTTTACCCTTCAGCACTATTTCATAATAACCAGGTGGTATATTTTTTCCTTCCGGAATGTTGATGAAATGATCATCGCCAATAGAGAATTCACTGACTTCAGATCTTCTCAATACAACTTCAGATTCCAGAAACTGGTGTAAAATGACCACTTCATCAAGAATGATGTCGTATTTTAGGGCTACATCTTTGTAGAATCTGCCACTATAAACCAGGGTTCCTGCTTTAAAGAGTGAATCCCTTAAAAAGGCATGTTTATTATGATAAATGTTTTCATCGAGGTAACTGGGATAAGCTATACCATTGTACAAGGAAGGATTAGTCCGTTCTTTATACTGTTTGTATACTTCATCTTGCAGGCTATTCTGAGGAAATGCCACATGGGTCATTATCAGTAACAGCAGCAGGTTTAACCCTACGGTTTTACGAGAAAATGTGCTTTTTCCAGTAGATTCATCATTGGGTTTTAATTTTGCCGGCAATGGATTAAACTGTTCTTTAATCATGGTAGACAGGTTTTTAGGACGCACCAAATCCATCGCAAAAAATGCAACATCAATAGGTACTTATGAATAATAGTTAATTGAAATTAATACTTACGGAGCCCCGAACGCTTTGTCTATTTTTATCCTTTTTGTTCATTTTATGAACAATTTTTGACAAGATTTTCGAACACAGTATTCTCAACCTTTTATAGAGTTTAATAGATGATCTTGGACTATTTTTAACTGTTTTCAGCTATTTTTAAACAGCTGAGTTTTATCTGTTTTATTCAATTTCAGACCAATTTTTAACAAGATTTTACGAAGCACATTTCAGCTTAAAATCAGTAGCTATAGTTCAATAAAACACTGAGGAATAAAACAAATTTTCTATTTGGCGGAAAGCTGAACGGCCGGGCCAAAACGAAAGGGATAACAATAGATGATATTGTAATTTTATTTAGCGCTGAAAAGAAAAAGAAATTGGAATGATATTAAATGAAGGAACAGTTGAATCAAAATCATTAAGGAACTGCCTGATCGAATATCTATATTATTCTCAAAAAAACAAAAATATGAGAAATAAAAAATTCACAAAATGATTAACTTCTGATTAAACCAGTCTACACAACTAATTACTCCTGTTTTTTTCCCGGTTACACTTGCAATTATATTGCTCATCTTTTGCTTGAGCAAAAGATGAGCAATATAATTGCATAAGAATAGCAAAACAGGAGCAAAACAAATAGCGGATTATATCCGGGGAAAGTAAAGTGAATAGCGGATGTAAAATCCTTTAGGATTTTTATTTGATAAACGACAAAGAGACACTAATTAGCTAAAAATAATAGAAACATCAAAAAAACACCAGAAATAAAAATTTCATATTATTTTCTTTTACTTCTTATTTATTAAAAAAAATAAAACAAAGATTGCTACGCATTGGTAGGAAACCACCTTATAAAAAAATGGTCCTGGAATACTTTTACGCCGATAGGATAAAAAAACTGCTGCTTACAATTCCGACAGACGGAGTGATGAGCGGTCTTCAAAACTGCTAAAGGACTTCCCTTATAGCAAAAAAGCGCCTTTTTTTTATATCTTTGCAGCACAAAAAATGCAAGCTGTTCTATCGCTGCGATTTATCGGAGAGGAAAGTCCGGGCAACACAGAGCATCCCGCTTCCTAACGGGAAGAGGCTTAGGAATGAATACCTGAGTTATGGAAAGTGCCGCAGAAAACATACCGCCGATGGCTTTTAAGCACAGGTAAGGTTGAAAACGTGAGGTAAGAGCTCACGAGTATTCCGGGCAACCGGATTGCTGGTAAACCCCGGGAGTTGAAAGACCAAATAGGCTAACGCATGTAGGGCTGCTCGTCCGATGTTAGTGGGTAGGTCGTTAGAGATAAATGGCGACATTTATACTGGATTAATGGTAGAAGGACTGAGCAATCAGTTTACAGAACCCGGCTTATAGGCTTGCATTTTTTTGTTAAATATCAACGCTTTGAAAAGCATATAAACAGGGTTTAGCCTTGATTTCAAGATTTTTTCATTTGGTAACAGATTAGTGAAGCAGGTTATCAAAAGTGCTAAAAGCAATTTTATTCAAATGAAAATAATATATTCGTATTCCTAATAAAAATGATGAGCAATACCTATGGCAAAATTATTAATAATTGATGATGAACGCGCAATAAGGAGCACACTTCGTGAAATCCTAGAATATGAAAATTACGATGTAGAAGATATTGATAATGGTGTTGATGGATTAGACCTGATTAAGAAAAAGAAATTTGACCTGGTTTTATGCGACATTAAAATGAATAAGATGGACGGAATGGAAGTGCTGGAACAAGCACAAGCCTATAGTCCTGATCTTCCTTTTATTATGATATCTGGTCATGGAACTGTGGAAACTGCAATTGAAGCCAGTAAAAAAGGAGCCTTCGACTTTATCTCTAAACCACCAGATTTAAACAGGCTATTAATTACCGTAAGAAATGCGCTGGACAGAGGTACTTTGGTGACTGAAACCAAGGTATTGAAGAGAAAAGCCAGCAAGACAAGAGATATATTGGGTAGTTCTGAGAGCATCGGAAAAATCAAAGAAACGATTGAACGTGTTGCGCCTACGGATGCCAGGGTATTGATTACTGGTGCCAATGGTAGTGGTAAAGAGCTCGTGGCTCGTTGGTTACATGAAAAATCCAATCGTGCAGACAGTCCTTTAATAGAGGTCAACTGCGCGGCCATCCCATCCGAACTGATCGAGAGTGAACTATTCGGACATGAGAAAGGTTCTTTTACCTCGGCTGTAAAACAACGTATTGGTAAATTTGAACTGGCCAATGGCGGAACTTTATTCCTGGATGAGATTGGTGATATGAGCCTTTCTGCTCAGGCTAAAGTATTGCGTGCCCTACAAGAACATAAAATCAGTCGCGTAGGTGGCGAAAAAGAATTGGAAGTAAACGTTAGGGTACTGGCTGCAACCAATAAAGATCTTTTAAAAGAAATCGAAGATGGCAATTTCCGTATGGATTTATACCACCGTTTAAACGTGATCAATATCCACGTTCCTCATTTAACCGAACGCGTAGAAGACATTCCTGAGATCGCACAGCAGTTCCTTGAAGAAATCTGCAAAGAATATGGCATGCCGGTTAAAAAGATCGGGGACGCCGCTATGCTGGCCTTACAGGCTTTACCATGGACTGGAAATGTACGGGAATTACACAACATGATTGAACGTTTGATCATCCTGAGTGATAAAGCCATTACAGAACATGATGTGGCTGCCTTTGCCAATCCTGGAGGTGGTACAAATATTGGTGCTGCAAATCCTAGTTCCGCAAGTCAGCATGCAGGCCGCAACCTGAGTCAGAATTACGATAGCTTTAGTAATTTCCAGGATTATAAAGACCATGCTGAAAAAGAATTCATCAAGTTCAAACTAGAGAAAAACAACTGGAATGTATCGAAGACAGCCGACGATATTGACATTCAACGTAGTCACCTTTACAGTAAGATTGAGAAATTCGGACTAAAAAGAACCGCTGAATAAACGTTAAAATAAAAGAATCAGTTACCGTAAAAAGCCAGCTTCTGTAATAGAGAGCTGGCTTTTTCTTATTCCATATAATCTGCCTGTCTGGCCAGTAGTTTTCGGTATTTATTAAATATCGTGGTTTTAGAGACAAAGCCAAGATAACGGTCTTCTTCCGTCAAAACCGGTAAAGCCCATACGTTTTCTTTCTCCATTTTCTGCATCACAATCCTCATCGAATCATTGATATGAACTTTATCCGGAGCCTCCTCGATTAAATCGTTAGCCCTCACTTCCAGGTGATCCACATGGTTGATCCCTTTCTTCAGCAGCTCCTCCAGATAGATCAAACCTTTAAAACTATGGTCTTCCTCCGCTACTACCGGAAATACGCTCCTTTTGGATTGCAAAATCTCTGTTAAACGGTCAACAATCAAATCGTCCTGATATAATACCAGGTAATCCTTTTCTACCAGATACCTCAATTTCATCATATTCAAAACCGTAGAATCCTTGTCTTCATAAGACAACAACTCCCCTTTTTCTGCCAATGGCTTGGTATAAATAGAGTATTTATTTTTACTGCGGTTGATCAGGTAAGAAATCGCAGAAACAATCATTAGAGGAACCATTAATACATAGCCTCCGGTGATTTCTGCAATCAGGAAAATTCCGGTCAGCGGCGCATGCATGATGGCACTTAAAGAGCCAGCCATCCCTGCCACAATAAAATTGGCCACATTGAGGTGTGCAATACCCAAAGTATTTATGGTAAAAGCCAGCATAAAGCCCATCAATCCACCCATGATTAAGCTGGGTGCAAAGATACCTCCATTCCCACCAGCACTTAAAGTGATCAGTGTTGCGGCGGATTTAGCAAAAAGTGTGGCAATGGTAAAGACCAGCACGAGCCAGGGCAGGTGACTGTAACCAGAGAAAATACTATTGTTAATGATGGTAAAGTAATTTCCACCCAATAGGTTTTTGATGGTGATATAGCCCTCTCCATATAATGTAGGGAATAGAAACACGAGTAAACCTAGCATTAAACCACCCAAAACAACCTTTTTATAAGGATGTTTGATCTGATAAAAAGCACCTTTTATAAAAGTACTTGCCTTGGTAAAATAAATGGAGAAAAAGCCTATAAACACCGCAAGGATCACATAATAGATCAGTGCATCCATTTTCCAGCCTTCGGTAACCAGGAAGAACAGTTGTTCATTATAAAACAATCTTGCTACCACAGCTGCTGTAGCTGAAGCCAGCAACAAGGGAATAAAGGCAGGAATGCTGAATTCAGGGAGCAGAATTTCTACCGCAAACACAATTCCTGCAATCGGACTATTAAATGCGCCTGCGATCCCCGCAGCGGCTCCACAAGCCAAAAGCATAGTCGTTTCCTTGTAAGACAAGCCCAGGAAACGGCCTACTACAGATCCGATCCCTGCACCACTGGTTACAATAGGCGCTTCGAGCCCCGTAGAACCACCAAAGCCTACCGTTAAGGCGGCTGTGATGATCTGGGAATAAATATTATGAGGTTCTACCTTGCTTGATTTTCTGGAGATGGTGTACAGCAATGGGGTCAATCCGGTTTCAAATTTCCCTCTTCTAATGAAACGCCGGACGTATAGGACCGACAATAAAATCCCGATAAAGGGAAAAAAGAAGAAAAGGTAATACTTGTATTCCCAATGGAAACCTGTCTGTAGAAATTCCTCAATATGGTGTGTAATCGCTTTCAGTAAGGATGCTGCAAGTCCTGCGAGCACGCCAACAATCAATGCTGCAATCACAAGGAAATTCCTGTTCGAGATTTTACTCTTCCGGTATTGGTTAATTCTGTCTACATAATTTACCATCCGTACATACATATCTTAGCCTCTAAGCGTCAAATTTATCAAGTAATTTAATCAGGGTTGCAAAATCCTTAGGATATGGTGCTTCAATTACGATATCTGTACCGTCCAGTCCTTTAAATACCAAATGTCTGGCATGTAAAGCAAAACGTTTCATAATCGGAAGCTCCTCATCATCTTTTGCAATGCGATAACCTTTTTTGATGGCCGATAAAAACACCGGTTTTCCACGGTACATATCATCACCAGCAATTGCGGCGCGTTGTGTAGCCAGGTGAATCCTGATCTGGTGCATGCGGCCAGTGATTGGCTTACATTCTACCAGGGTATAATGACGGTAATTTTTAAGGGTATTAAAAATAGTTTCTGCACGTTTACCTTCTTTTCTATCGATGGTAACGCTCTTATTCCCGTCGTTAAGGATAGGAAGGTCGATAAATAGCTCGTTAAAAGTAAACTGTCCGTCTACCACAGCATGGTACACCTTGTTTATTTTACGCTTTTCAAATTGTATCGCTACATTGCGATAGGCATCTGGAGTTTTTGCGATGATAATCGCACCTGAAGTTTCTTTATCTAAACGATGACATACCTGTGCATCAGCAGAATACTGCTTTGCCAAACGTAATATATTGACCTCCCCTGATCCGCCACGCTCATCCAGCGAGGCTACAAATGGAGGTTTATTTACAACGATATAATCATCGTTTTCGAATAGAATAAGATCTTTAAAAGAAGGATATTTCAATACAGTGAATTTAATACTGTACAAAAATACTAAGAAAGTTCGAATTTATAGCCTACACCCTTCACAGTTGCGACATAAGTCTCGCCTAATTTCTCACGAAGTTTACGGATATGCACATCAATTGTACGGTTGGTCACCACTACTGAATCTTCCCAGATGTTTTTAAGGATAGACTCTCTGGTGTATACTTTTCCTGGTTTAGAGGCCAATAAGTACAACAATTCAAATTCTTTTTTGGCAAGAATTACTTTCTGTCCGTTTTGATAAACCAGATAAGCTTCTCTGTCGATCACCAGATCTCCAATTTCTACTTTATTATCAGAAACTTCATCTGCACTCGAATTTCTTCTTAATATGGCATTAATTCGACTCACCAATGCACGTGGTTTAATTGGTTTCGCGATATAATCATCCGCACCTACATTAAAACCAGCAATTTCTGAGTACTCTTCACTTCTGGCAGTCAGGAATACCATGAAGGTATTTTTAAACTCTGGAATGGCACGCATTAACCTGCAAGCCTCTATCCCGTCCATTTTGGGCATCATGATGTCAAGGATGATCAAATCAGGATGAACCTTCTTTGCTACCGTAATCCCCTCCTGGCCATTGCTAGCCAAAAAAACCTGATATCCTTCTTTTTTCAAGTTGTACTCGATCAATTCAAGGATATCAGGTTCATCATCCACAATTAGTATCTTCTGTTTTACGGTGCTCATAGCTTTAAATATTTGTTACGAAATTAAGTAATCAATTATAATATACCGTTAAACCCAAGTTAACAAATTGTTAAGTAACTCCAGTGTGTTAACACGGATTTATGATTATTTTAAGGTTTTATTTAAGAAAGCATCCAGTTCTTCCCCACGTAAGTTCTTTGCTAATATTTTTCCGTTAGGGTCTAATAAAAAGGAACTTGGGATCGCTTCGATCTCGTACATTCTCACTACAGGGCCATCAAAATCTTTCAATTCACCAGCATGAGTCCATGTTAAATGATCCGCAGCAATTGCATTTTTCCATGCCGCAGCATCTTTATCCAAAGAAATTCCAAGGACGGTAAAGTTCTTATCTTTGAAAGTCTGGTAAGCTTTTACCAGGTTTGGATTCTCCTCGCGACAAGGTCTGCACCAGGAAGCCCAGAAATCGATCAATACATATTTACCTTTAAAATCTGACAATTTCACTGGTTTACCATCAATACCGGCAATGGTAAAATCTGGTGCCTGCTGACCTACTGATAATGATTTAAGCTTAGACATTTTTGTGATAAACTCCGTTACCGAAGGGTTATCATTGAAATTACTCTTGATTTTATCTGCATAGGCTACCATTTCCTGCTCATACTCTGCTGGATTTAATAGGTTGATGGCATAGAAACCAGCCAATGAATTGCTGTTTTCCTGAGCAAATTTCAATACTGCTTTGTTCAGGCCATTGATTTCTTCCATATATTTAGGCTTGAATTGCTCCATCATCGCTTCTCTTTTATCAGATTGACCGGCTACAGCTTCCTCAAATTGCGACTGGATTGCCGATAGTTTCTGCATATACTGGTTTTTAACCGTATTCAATTCCTGCAATTTATCGGCTTCTGTTGCACCAGAAATGGTATATCCTAAATTCTTATCCTGTAAATCAGCAGCGATTTTTATGTCGTCGCCATTTTTTGCAATGATCATGTATTCGCTATTACCGGCAGCGATTTTAAAGAAATCTACACCTGGTGTGCTGTGTGAGAATTTAAACTCTCCTTTTTCTGAAAACACCGTTGAATCCAAAGGCAATGCATTTTCCTTTTGTAAGCCATATAAGTAAACTTTACTTTGAGGCGTTGCGTTTTTAAATTCTCCGGTGATGGTGAACTTACTCTTATCTTTACATGCAGTAAATGCAAAACAGATCAATAACAGATATCCGAGTTTCTTCATTTGTGTTCTTTTACTTTAGTTTTTCTTGTAATAGTTCGTTTACTTTCTGCGCATCTGCTTTTCCTTTGGCAAGCTTCATGACTTCACCAACAAACAGACCGAGTACGCCCTTCTTCCCTTTCTTATAGGCTTGTACCTGGGCATCAAATTTAGCCAAAACCTGATCTACAAAGCCAGACAGTTCATCGCTGTTCTCTACAATCAAGAGATTTAAAGATACAGCGGTTGCCATCGCTTCTGCTTCCGGATGCGCAATCAATTCAGGAAGCAATTGCTGTAAAGCAATCTGCTGAGTAATCTTTTTATCATCCACAAGGTTGATCATTTCGGCCAGTTGTACAGGTTTCAGCTTAAAATCAGCAATGCTGATCTCCTGTTCGCTTAATAAGGCTCTGATAGATCCCGTTAACCAATTCACCAGACTTTTCTTCACATTAACAGTGGCTAAAGCCTCATTAAAATAGCTCAGTAAGTCTCGATCTTCGGAGAGCATAGCAGCTTCGGAAGCATTAACGCCAAAATCGGCAACTAATTGCTTAGAGATGGCTGCAGGTAATGCCGGCATTTCCAATTTAATTTGCGCCAGCCATTCTGCAGAGATGTGTATCGGTGAAAGGTCAGGATCAGGGAAATAGCGGTAATCATTGGCTTCTTCTTTAGTCCTCATCGGGGCTGTGGTGCCCTGATCAGCATCAAAATTCAAGGTGCTTTGAATGATTTTACCTCCTGCAGAAATTACTTCCTGCTGACGGTTGAATTCAAAATCCATCGCCCTGCGTACGTTACGAACAGAGTTTAAGTTTTTTACTTCACAACGTGTACCGAATTCAGTCGTACCAAATTTACGGATGGAGATATTTGCATCGCAACGCAAGCTACCCTCTTCCATATTTCCATCACTCACATCAAGATGGCGCACCAGTTTCCTGATTTCCAGCAATAATGCAGCAGCTTCTTCCGCAGAACGGATATCCGGTTCAGTCACAATTTCTATTAATGGAACCCCCGCCCTGTTCAGGTCTACAAAAGAAAAGCGATCGTTCTGATCGTGTAAACTCTTTCCTGCATCTTCTTCCAGGTGGATTCTGTTGATGCCTATTCTTTTCTCTTCGCCATTCGCTAAAGTCACATTCAGGAAACCATTCTGACAAATCGGCTTATTATCCTGAGTGATCTGGTATCCTTTAGGAAGATCCGCATAGAAATAATTCTTGCGGTCAAAGTAATTCAGTTCGTTGATGGTACAATTGAGTGCCAATCCCATTCTAACGGCTTTGGCAACAACTTCTTTATTGAGTTTCGGCAAAGCGCCGGGTAAGGCAAGAGATACCGCAGAAATGTGTTCATTGGGTTTAGCCCCGAAAGAAGCACTATCTGAGGAGAAAATTTTTGATTTCGTATTTAACTGTACGTGGATTTCTAAACCAGATACCAATTCAAATTCTGATGGAGAAACTGCTGTATTCGTACTCATTTATCGGCAATGATTAAAACTTGATTTTCGATGTATTAGATAGACAAATATAACGGAATTGCGCATTAACTGGGTAGTTTCCATCCAGAATTATACAGAGCAGAAGAACTTTAATGCCGCTCTTGTCCGAAATCATTGCATTTACCCATTACTCCATCCAAATTTAAAGAAGCATCCTATGGCTTTAAGATGAGGAGGAAGAATTGCCCGATCAGCTCAATTGAAGGGCATCGATTTAGGAATCGATACCCACATTTACCTCTGAAGGCAACATGCCAAAATAGCGTTTAAAAGCGTCTGTCAGGTGACTTTGATGATTAAAACCTACTGCTGTTGCGACTTGTCCGATGCTCATTTTCTCTTCCAGAATGAGTCTTTTTGCTTCTTCCATCCGCAGGCGGGTCACATAGCCATAAATAGTGATGCCAAAATACTCTTTAAAAGCACGCTTCAGTTTAAACTCATTTAAGGTGGTGATTTTTGATAACTCTATGATGGTTGGTGGATAACGGTAACCGGAATCCAGCACCTCTCTGGCATGTTCAATTTTCTTTAAATCATCAGGTTTGATCTGGTATCTTTCCACTTCCAATCCGGACTGCATTTGCTCCAGTTGTAGCATCAGCAGCTCCAGAATCTTCGCTTCGGTATGCATTCTTTTCAACTCTCCGGAACGTTTACATTCGCAAATGTCGTTGATCAGCCTTCTCATTTCAGGGGTTACGGATAGGTCTTTCGCAACAAATGAGGTGAATTTTCCTTTGAGGATCTCTTTTACAAAATCGGTATGCAGTAAAGAATGTTGATCAATCAAATGAAAATAATAGGCTTTGGAAAGCACCAGTAAAAAATACTTATATTCCACACCAGGAAGCATCGGATATTTTCCTTTCAAAGAGGGAATGTAGCGAATGTTATGCCTGCTACCCATCCTCCTGCTGTTTTTGGAAAGGCCTTTTTCCGATGAGGCCGGAGTAGCGCCATAAAAGATAAATTGCGAGGTGATGGTTTCCCCTTCTACTTCTGACAAGACCTTCACATTCTCATTAAACTGCATGGTAGAATGTACCAGAAATAAGCCTCCTGAACTCAATTGATAATTGATCAGTTTATTGACAGAAGGCATTTTAATGTTGATGTTCTTTTCTGAAAGTGGCGTATTGGCTATGTACATTTCAGGAATTTCTTCGATGAACAACCAGTCTTCAGAGCCCTCTATCTTTGATTTAATTTTCATTCTTTTTAGTATATATTCCTTCGCTTTTTCCAATGTAGCTATTGGATTCCGCTTATTTAATGGAACAGGTTTGCTGTTTTAGGTTTTACTCATGAGCTGATAGACCTCGTTCATATAGATCGATTCATCAATGGCCTGCTTAAAATTTTCAAATTCTTCATAGCAAAAAGCAAAACAGATGTCGTCGTTCGGTGTATGTAGAATGATCCGCTCCACATCATCTGGAAATGGCAGACTATTCTTTTGAAAAGGAAGGCTAAATACGACTCCTCTAAATGCCTGAAAAGCATCAACACTGAAATTCAACAACAAATTATTATGCCACAGATAATACATTTTACATCCTACACAGCTACTGATCACTGTGTCTCCTTTGGTACTCAACACTCTCGTTTTGCACATCCTATTCTATATTTAATTTCAAATTTAATTTCTTTTCAGCACAGCCGTATTCCATCTGCCGCCAGTGGGCAATTCCTTCGGAATTACCATCATCACTTAAGGGCCTAAAACACAGTCTGCATTCCCCTTAACGTGCAATTTTATATGGCCCATTAATTTTCATTCTGGAACCACTGATCATTTTAATAAAATAACTTCCAGTATCAATTACATTTGCAGCCGGTACTCTGGCATTGAAATTTGCGATGGTCAATGTAGTTACCGGATCAATTCTGATTTCCTTTTTATCTTTATCAATCAGGTAGACCCTTGTTTTTGCCGTATCGGCTACAAAATAATTCCCTCTAAGTAGGAATAATGCTCCACGAACCATCGTCCTTGCCAGCTCAAAATCCAACAATGGCTGATTATTCACTCTTTTCAAATGATAGGTTTTTGCCTGGCCATCCTGAGCAGTTACCGTATATCGGGTAGCATCAGAAAAAGCAACTTTCTGCCCGGAAGCTGGAACAATACTGGCACGTTCAGACACCCTGATCCGCGGCGTAATTGAATCCGGCATATCCATAAAAGGAGGCCAATACATGATGATGCTATCTCCTTTAAGCACGCCATCGATGTTACTTTTTCCGTCTATGCTGACTTCAAAATGTTCGATATCATGGTAAGGAAAATCGGTGTATTCCTTTTTACAGGCAGAAAGGGAAGCTAGAAACAATACCAATACACCCAAAGTGCAGGACATTACTGAAGATCTCGTAAACTTATATTCAGGCATCTTAAATTTAATTTGATAAAATCGATGAGTTAAAAACAAAGCGCTGCCAGAAATATCCGGCAGCGCAATAGGTAGATGATATTAAAGTATTTCTCCGTATTGGATCACGTATTTACCACGGTTAAGCGTAGCAGTACCTTCCCCGATGATAGAAGTAAATTTCAATGCATAATCAGGTCTAGCATCATTTGAACGTGCAATGATATAGAAGTCTGGTGCTAAAGTATTTCCATTAGGTGCAACATAAGAGTACCATCCATTTGCAGCACTAAGTGGTGTTGTACTTTTTCCAATAGTTGTAGCAACCGTTCCTGATGTTGTGGCATCAATTAAAGCAAATGTTAAGGCAGGATCCTGAATATACTCTAAAGTATAACCATTTACGCCCTGTACAAATGAATTGTTGGTTCCATTCAATACGATGTCAAATCTACTGTCGTTTGTAGAGGCCGTATCCAGGCTGGCTGACTGGCTAAGATTGATGTAAATAGAACCGAAATTTCCGCCTCTAGGATTTCCCCAGTGGCCAAAAATCGTATTTGAAGTTACTGGTGTAACTGAGGCCACACTATTTGTAGATTTTAAAGCACCTGCAGGCGCATTTCCTTCATTTTGTTTTTTACAAGAGGTGACAGCTAAAGCGATGGCAGTTACAGCAAATACGGTTTTTATAATAGTTTTCATATTGTTTTTTTTAAATGATTTAAATTTGTAGATGATTAATTTTGAGAGTTTAATTGATTAGGTAGAAGCGTTTTTTTTCATTTAATTCATTAGCATCAGTATTTAAGTTTAACATTAGGGATTTATAAAACCTCCTCTGTACACAAGTCGGTTGTATGTCTATTTCGCGGATACCGTAAGCGATCCAAGCTTACTTACCGGTTTCCAGTTTTCAAATTCAAAAGTGAAGGAAGCGGTGTAATCGTACACGCCTACAGGGAAATCATCAGGCACTTTAAGTGTCATTTCCAGAGGAGTGAAACCGAGGATAGGCAGGTCATAGGAAACTGCATCATTCAGTTTTACCTTCACCGATTTCAGGCCTAAAAAAACACTTTGAAAAGCTGGGAAAGAGATGCTTTCTCCTTGCTTTACATTCTTCGATGGCATGAGCAAATCCGGCTGACGGTGGACAATATGAAGGGGTTCTTTCATGGTAACCACCTGGTCATAATATTTCAGATTCATCTGATAAACCCCGGTATCTATCGTAGGACCTGGCGTAAAAAAAGCCGTTTGATCTACTGCGCCGGGACGCCATACCACTTCCGCATCATTCACTTTAATCAGCTTTCCAGTCTTTTTATGGATCAGGTCTATCTGTAGCAGTCCGGTACCGAATGCGTTGAAATTTCCGGAAAAAGAAGTACTGTTAACAGGATAACTGATCATTTCTCCATTCACAATATAGGTAGCTGGCCAGCTGGCAATTAACTTCACAGGATTCATGACGATGATTTTAAGGGTATAGGTCTTTGTACTTCCATCTGCGGCTTTCACCGTATACTTTTTATCCTGTTCGTAAATTCCTACCGGCATGGGAACTTCTGTAAGTGTAGCGCCTTGGGAGAGCTTAATTTCCGGATCAATCAAGGAGAGTCCGTAAAAAACAGGTACATAAACTGTAATGGTATTGTTCAGCTGATTAATTGAGGCATACATAACAGTATCCTTTAAATTGCTCACCTTATATTCTAGTATTTTGTTCTCAGGAAGTGGTTCCAGGTCGACAGTCTTCTTACAGGCGGTAAGGACAATCATAAAAAATATCATTAAAAAGTAGCCGTAATTGTGTTTCATATCAAATGGGTATCGTGTTTTAATTGTATAGGATTCAGCGATTATTTCAATTCAAATTTTGTACTGCCTTTTGGCACCAACACATACTCAAAACTGAAGTACATATGGGGTGTATTTCTGAACCATTTATCGGGGCTAAATACATCCTTATAGCAGCTGATCATTTTAATTTTGGCATAATTTCCTCTGGAAGTGCGGATTACCAATGTTCTTGCCGGCGCTGTATTTCCATTTTTCAATTTAACCGGGCTTCCTAAAGCATAAGCCACATGGGATTTCTCATAGCTACTATCGCCCACAATTCCACCAGCAAAATCATAGATGTACCAGCCTGTGCCCTCCCCAAAATCACCCATATTATCTGTTCCAATCAGGCCAACACCAGTTTTAAAATCCACATCAGCAGGAACATTGACCACCTCATCGAAGGGTTTTTCAATAATAGTTACTCCCCCTTTTCCAGGACCACCAGCGCCAAAATTGCTGGTATTATCGCCATTGTTTCCAGATACAAAACTGTTGTACAAACCACTTAAGCCCATATCCCATCGGTGCGTTTTTGCCATAACAGCCGTTACCTCCTGTTTATCTTCCAAACTGAAATAAACCGCTTTCTTAGGGACTGTAGGGTTTTTATCATCAGTTTCCGCAGCCAGATTCTCTACCCTTTGGATTTTATAAAAAGTTACTTTACCCGGCTCAACAGGGGGATCTACCTTTTCCGGATCATCATCTTTGGAACAGGCGGTTGCCAAACTGACCATAATGCCAATCATCATCAGGCGACTATATTTTTTGAAGTATTTAAGCGTATTCATTTATAGTTATTAAAAGGTTAATCATTGGTTGAAAGGTTCCTGCTGCCATCCTCCTGCAGGAAATAACGAAAAGTGAAGTAAGGTGCCGGCCAGTTCAAATCACTCACCACAGCCGGCGCCCCCTTGTACATACTGATCAGTTCCAGTTTGGCGTATTTACCCTCGGCAGTCCGGATCACAAATGTTCGGTTCTTTACCGGTACGGCGATATGGGTATTCATCTCATAGAAGAACCAGCCATTCCCATTTCCCACATCAATCCCTGTACTACTGATGCCATTGGCTGTAAATTCGGCATCTGAAGGGGCGGTTTTCAGCTGAGCATAAGCCTGATTGATCACCATCATTGCTCCTTTCCCCGGACCTCCGAAACCCAGGCTATTCGCGTCTGAACCGTTGTTGATAGAGACATAAGAATTGTATTCTTTGGCAAAAGCCAGATCCCAGGCGCTGCTTAATTTCTCTGAAGCCGGAACTTTAGCGACTGTTTTCAGGCTAAAATAAAAAGGCTCAAAGGGTTTTCCACTACCCACCGTATTGCCTACATCACCGGGTAAATCCTTCACCACCTTACTCTTCCCATCTTCCAGCTCAGGTTTGATTTCCTTCTTGGTGCAGGCCGATAGCGTCAGAATACTGAGCAATACCAGGAAGCAGGATTTTAAACTTTTGTTCATGTGTCTATTTTTTGATGCGTTTATATAATTTTTCTTAGTGCTATAAGTCTTTTCTAAGGAGCCCATTAATGTTGCAGCACTTTTGTTTTAATCTTTAAAAAATCTCCAGTTGAGCCCTACAATAATGGCCCGACCTTGTTGAGCCGGCATCAACTGATTCCGGTAATCCATCAGGTTATCAGCAGTCAGTTGTAACTGCAGGTGTTTCTTGTAAAAAGTCTTCTGTATGGCCACATTGAATAAAAAATAGCTAGGCACATAAGTATCATAGGGATCCAGGAACAGGTTGGCACTATTCGCTTCTGTAAAGCCATATTTACTGCGGTAATTGACGCGGAAAGAACCTGTAATTCCAGTTGGCTCATGCTCATAACTGGCTCTGATATTGGCCATATGTCTGGATCTATTGGCCATTCCAAAATAATCAGATCTCCGGGAACGTCGCGGTGGATTTACCCCATCATATACCTGTGCATACAAGCCGGTACCATTTTTTATCGCCTCAACAATACCTAAGTCGACCGCGTATAACAACTGGTATCCGGCAGAGAGACTAAGCACTTTTGTGGCTTTCCAGTTCATCCCAATCTCGGTTCCGGCGGTATAGGCTTTTGCCACGTTGAGGTAAGAAAAGATCTGTTGCTGATTGGTTTTTAGGGCTACAGGTTCTGCACTAATGAAATTCCTCATGTCGTTGTAAAAAACATTGACATCTAATTTGACCGAAGCAATTGGCTGATAAGCAAATCCAGTACTGTAAGAAACCGATCTTTCTGGTCGTAAGCTCCCAATCTGATTGGCAATCGGGAACACGCTCATGATTTGTCCGGCTTCCTTCAGCAACTGAATTTCCCGCCAAAATTCTTCTGCTCCAAAAACAGTATAACCGGTTTGCAGGTTTGTAAACACCATATACAGCTGCTGGAAATTTGGGGTTTTGAAACCGGTTCCAATTGCGGCTCTTAAAATCAGCTGCTCAACTGGCTGATAACGCAGTCCAACACTCGGATTTATTTTAGAACCATATTTATCGTGGTAATCATAACGGGCACCACCGCTAAGACTTAGGCTGGAAGACAAATTCCAATCCGCCTGGCCGTAGGCAAAATAATTACTCATGTCCTTTTTTCCCCGGTAATAAGAATTGTCTAACCGTTCAAAAGCGGCACCTACACCAGTAGTTAACTGGAGCGTTTCAAAAAAACGATGACTTCCTTGTGTTTCTATACGGTGTAAGAATTGCTTAAACCGACTACCGGGAATGATAATATTTGTATTCAAATCTGTGATATCCTGAGCCGTTTGATACCTCGTGAAGTAATATTGCGTTCTCATTTTTGTTCCATTCCTAAAATTATTATTCAAAGAGAGGGAAGCATTCAAATCATGCTCATCAAGGATATCTTTAGTTGGCGATACCCCATAAGACTGCTCATTTACCGAATGTCTGTTGGCGTAACGTCCGTTAAAACTCAGGCTGCTGATTTCATTTAATAGATAGCGCCCGCGACTTTGAAAAGAATAGCTGTCAAATGGAGGTGCTGTTTTTCCTTCCTGCAGATAAGGATTGGAGTTAAAACCATCTGTCCGGTAATAATTTCCGGATAAATAAACCGATCCCTTTTTTCCGGCAAATGGGCTCTCCCCTTCCAGGGTGGCATCTACCATATTGAAACTGCCATAACGGATGGCGGCCAATCCTTGGGGCTGGGTAATATTTTTACGGGTTACAATATTGACCACCCCTGCCAGCGCTTCACTACCAAATAAACAGGATGAAGCACCTTTAATGATTTCTATTCTTTCGATATCCGAAACTGTAACCCTGGAAAGGTCAAAATTACCGCTATTCCGGCCTACCATCGGTTGTCCGTCGATCATGATCATCGTATAACCACTGTCGAAACCCTGCATTTGCAAGCCTACAGCCCGATTCCCGGCACCTATATCACTAACAATCGCCAATCCGGTTTGCTCTTTCAACACCTCGTCCAGACGGCGGCTCCCCATTTGTTCAATTTCTTTTCTGCTGATGACTGTGCTGGGCATGGTGGTTCTGGTCATGTCGATGAAATTATCCGGATTGCCATGCACACCATTCACGTTAACTTCCTTCAGGGATTCATTTTTACGAACCAGCCTGATGGTAATCGAGTTTTTATGACCTGATAAAACTTCTACCTCCTGTGTATAGGTTTCAAAGCCAATGGCTGATATCCGCAGTGAATAGGTTCCAGGATACAGTTGGTCCATTTGAAAGCTACCTTTGGCGTCTGTTATCGCACGTTTTCTATCTGGTTCCAAGGCTACAGTTATTCCGGAAAGCAACTTATTGGCATCGTCGTAGACAAGCCCTGTGAGCCTTCCTTTAATATCCTTTGCAAAACCAGCATTGGTCAGGAAGATGAACAGTATAAATAAGTAAGGCTTTGCAGCGTTTTGAGTAGTCATTTATTTCCAGTGCTATTTTTAATCAGTCTAAATAAAGTAGGCAAATATGCTTACATTTACCAATATGTTAGCAACGCAAAAGGGATTATTTTTAACCTTTTCGGGATAATATTTACGGAATCGGGATAATTTATAGATAGAATTAACTGAACCCGCAGAAAAAAGAGTGATTCCAAAAAACAAACAACACACTAAAAAACAGTAATTTATAACAATAAAAGCCAAATAAATCAGTACATCAATGCCTGAAAAATTAAACAGACCCAAAACCGACAAGTGCAAAATATTTATTTGGAATCAGTATAATTAAACATTCCTTTGTATCCTTATAAAGCCAAGAGCCTTTTTTTAAAATGACCAAAACACTTCATTCCTTCCTTCTCCTACTCTTATGTTATGTCGGAGTTCAGGCAGCTGCCCCAAAAAGAATCATCACGCTGAGTGGTGCCATCACAGAAACAGTAGATGCGTTAGGGTTGGGAAATCAAATTGTAGCTGTAGATGTGACCAGCATCTACCCTGCTTATGTTGCCAAATTACCGAGAGTAAGTCAAAACAGAGTTTTATCCGCAGAAGGCATCATTTCTTTTTCACCAGACCTTGTCATTGCCCCAGAGGGAGATATTTCCAAAGCCATTGCTTATCAGTTAAAATCAGCGGGCATCAAAGTAGTCAGTATCAAGCAGGAATTCTCTATTGCCGGTACTACAAAATTCATCAGAGCGGTTGCCGCAGCTGTAGAACAAAGCCCAAAAGGAGAAATCTTAGTAAAGCAGCTCTCTTCAAATTTACAGCAAAGTCTGGCGGAAACCGCTAAAAACCCAAAGCATCCAAAGGTCCTGTTTGTTTATGCAAGAGGTACCGGAGTGATGATGGTTGCCGGTAAAAACACCAATATGGATGCGATTATTCAGCTTGCTGGTGGTAAAAATGCGGCAAATGGTTTTTCGAGTTATAAACCTTACACTACAGAAGCCCTGGTGAACGCCAATCCAGACCTGATCCTGATGTTTGATTTTGGCTATCAAAGTCTGGGGGGCATCAATAGCATTTTAAAAATGCCAGGTGTATCACTGACCAATGCGGGAAAGAACAAAAGAATCGTACAAATGGATGGCGAATTGTTAACAGGTTTCACTGTGCGACTGCCACAAGCCATTAAAGAATTGAACAGTAAATGGTAATCAAGAAAGTCAGTCTTTACATTTCCCTAAGCCTTGCTTTATTTCTTGCTGCAGCTTTTTCTCTGGGACTTGGTGCAGTAAAAATTCCGGTTACCGATGTATTGCTGATATTGGTAAGAAAAGCAGGTTTTTTCAGTGAATACCAGGTTTCTATCCAGCATGAAGGCGTCATGAATATTGTCCGCCTTCCAAGAGTGCTTTTAGGAATTCTTGTCGGCGCTGCATTGGGTATTTCCGGTGCAGCAGTGCAAGGGATCTTTCGTAACCCCTTGGCAGAGCCGGGATTGATTGGAATTTCGGCAGGGGCTTCCTTAATGGCTGTCATCGTAATCGTCTTAGAAATGGCCTTATTTGCAGGTTTAAGTAATATACTGGGCTATTATCTCTTAGCGTTTGGTGCATTTGCAGGTGCTGGAATTGCGGCAATGCTGGTTTATCAAATATCCCGCACAGATGGAAAATCGAATGTCGCCACCATGTTGCTTGCAGGTATTGCGATCAATGCTTTAGCGGGCGCGCTCACAGGCTTAATTACTTATATGGCAGATGATCAGCAACTGAGAAATATTACTTTCTGGATGCTGGGAAGTCTAGCTGGTGCAACCTGGGAAACTGTTCTCGCGATTTTTCCTTTTGTACTCCTACCCGTTTTGATTCTTCCTTATATGGGGAAAGCACTCAATGCATTTGCCTTAGGTGAAACTCAAGCCAATCAAATCGGACTCCGTGTAAACCGGATTAAACGTAATGTGGTGATTCTGTCTACACTTGCTGTTGGCGCTGCTGTTGCCGTATCCGGAATTATAGGATTTGTTGGCCTGTTAGTACCGCATACCATACGACTCCTCATCGGGGTCGACAATAAATATGTGCTTCCTGCCTCTGCATTGATGGGTGCTTTAATGCTGACCCTCGCTGATATGCTGTGCAGAACAATTATCGCCCCTATAGAATTGCCAATCGGTGTCATCACTGCTTTATTGGGCACCCCCTTGTTCCTCTATATATTAATTAAAGACAAAAAGAAACTGGTATTATAATGTTAATCGCAGATCACATCAGTTATGAAGCAGGAAAAAGGACGCTGGTTAAAGAGTTGTCTTTCAGCCTGCGCCCGGGCGAAATGCTGGTGATATTGGGTGCCAATGGCGCTGGTAAATCTACACTTTTGCGCATGCTCAGCGGAGAAAAGAAAGCTTCAAAAGGAAGTATTCATTTACATGGACAGTGCATCAATTCTTACTCCTCTCCGGCGCTTGCTTTAAAAAGAGCGGTATTAAATCAGCAAAATATCATAAATATGGCCTTCCTCGCACAAGAAATTGTGATGATGGGACGTTATCCTCATTACCAGAACCATCCGACTGCAAAAGACAAGGAGATCTGTGATGAAGTGATGAAATTAAGCGGTATTACACATCTTGCAGACCGTTCTTACCTCAGTCTATCGGGGGGAGAGCAACAAAGAGTACAGTTATCCAGAATTCTGGTGCAAATTTGGGATGTCCCTAACGCTTTGCTCCTGCTGGATGAGCCGGTATCTGGACTGGATTTACAATATCAGCAACAAACGCTGGCGATTGCAAAGGCCTTGGCCTCTAAGGGCTTTATGGTGATTGGCATCCTTCATGACATCAACCTTGCCGCACAGTATGCTGATCGGATTCTGATGCTTAAAAATGGCCGGAAATGGTATGATGGAACTGCATCTGAAGTGCTGAGTACCAAAAACATCTATGAGGTCTTTGAGATCGATGCCGATGTGTTCACCAATCCAAGAACATTGAAACCCTTTTTTATCCCTAAAAATACAAACGTACAAATCAATTCATTTTAACCCAACACCCCTTTATGATTACCGCAACCAACACCCTAAAAGAAAAATACGAAGCCTATAAAATTGCCAATCCTAAGAAACGTATCAGAGAAGCCGCTCAGGAATTACAAGTATCTGAAGCAGAATTGCTAATGACTGGTCTGGGTACGACTGTTACTTTTTTGGCGCCCGACTTTGAAAAGATCCTGGAATCTGTAACCTCGTTGGGTTATGTGATGGCTTTGACACGCAATGAATATTGTGTAAACGAGAGAAAAGGGGTGTATGAAGACATTTCCTTTACGCCACATGCAGGTCTGGTTTTAGGGGCAGATATTGACCTTCGCTTATTCCTACGTGTTTGGAAACATGGTTTTGCTGTAGCTGAAAACGACCGTCAGAGTTTACAGTTTTTTGATGCACATGGAACTGCCTTGCACAAGATTTACCTGACAGACCGCAGCGTTGTAGCAGCATACGAAACTTTAGTGGAAAAATTCCGCAAAGCAGAACAGGAAGCAGTAGCGATTGAATCTGCTCCGGCAGCAAGCCCTGCATCAGAACTTCCGGATTCGGAAATCGATGTGACCGGTTTTCAGGAAGCATGGAATAAAATGGGCGATAGCCATGAGTTTTTCATGTTGTTGAGAAAATTCAAGGTAACGAGAACTCAGGCATTGCGTTTAGCACCTGCAGGAAGAGCAAAAGAAACTACTGTTGAAGCTTTTAGAAAAGCAATGACTGCCTGTTCAGAAAAACAGGTTCCTGTAATGGTTTTCACTGGAAATGCAGGTTGTATTCAAATCCACAGCGGAAATATTACTAAATTAGTAGACATGGGTCCATGGTTTAATGTTTTAGATCCAGAATTTAATTTGCACCTTCGTGAAGATGAAGTTCGTAGCGTTTGGCAGGTAGTTAAACCATCTACTGATGGCGATGTCAACTCTATTGAATTGTTTGACAAAAACGGAGAAATGATTGTTCAATTTTTTGGTAAACGCAAGCCTGGAATTCCTGAATTAGAGAGCTGGCGTGAAGTCCTGAAAGAATCGCTTTAAATATGACAAATACACCCAATTCAGAAAAAAAAGCCAAAATTATCAAATGGGTAAAGAAGTTTGGTTTCTGGGGATTTTTATTCTTCCTGGTCAAAGGCCTGTTATGGCTGGCTTTAGGTTACTGGGTCATTAAATGATAATAGAAAAGGAGTTGTTTGCTCAGGATTAACCTGTAGAGCACAACTCCTTTTTTTTATTAGCTTTCTTCTGCCCCCTTGTCTTATTGGGCTATTATTTCCACCTATTCCCCTTTATGCGTATACAGGATCTTTTTGATTAATGAAATTTGTCCGAGGTGATAGTGTGTATGTTCAATAATTCCCTGTAGATTCCTGTAATAGTTTCCGTATTTAGGATCGATAAAATCCTCAAAAAGCTGTTCTTCTTTTAGCCTCTCGATTTGTAGGGCAAATGACTCTGCCTCAGACAAAGTTTTGGTGATTAATCGTTGCCAATCTTCTTCAGAATGGATCTCCGGTAAATCAAAACTCAATTTATCACTGGCATTTAAGGGCTCCCCTTCTAAAACTTTCAGAACTGCACTTACATAATAATTCATATGAAAAACCAGGACTGCGATGTTATTTAAATCCGCAACTTTTGTTGTGGCTTGTTGCCAGTCTACATCAGCTAAAGTCTCCTTAAGGTTAACCGAGGTCCAGTTCCCACCAAAATGTACATCCCTGAAATGTTTTGCGATTTGTTTGATTGTATCCATATCCTCCATCCATGCTATTCTTCTGGAATCACATAAGTGTAGATTTCTTTGTAGTCCGCACTCGCTTCTTCTTTGTTGTACCAGAATTTTTTAATTCTTTGATTGTCACCCTTACTGATAAAAGATCCTACAATTTCGTCCTCTCTACCGTTTTCCCAAAGGAGGTATGCTGTCGTTCTTACATCATCACCATCTGCCTGAGGTAAAGGCAGTGGAATATTTAAGGTATAAGGACCACCAGCATATCTTGGTTTAACCAGGTTGTCACTCACCCTACCAATATTATTAAAATAAACCTTTTTTCCGTCAACCAGGTGATAAAGTTTAATACCTGAAAGTGTTTCCTGACTTAGCGTTTTTAAGTAGTCATTTCCTTGCTTGTCTGAATAAGCTACAAAGATCCTGTTATCAAATATCGCACAACAATATCTGATCTCTTTTTTACAACCACTTAAAGTAAGTGTGGAAATTAAAGCCAGTAATATCAGCAATTTATTTAATGTATTCTTTAGCATAAGGCGAAATTTTGATCCTAAATTAACAAAAGCAAGATAAACATAATTCCACTTAGATTTTTAAATTGAATCAATTTCGTTAGGCGTAACAATAAAATAACGATATAACCTGATTAAATGTCCTGGATTTAAGCGTTCTTCGATTGTTTTCATCATGTTAAGAAATGTTAACTGAGACTAACGTGGCGATTATTAAGAAGAATCCGCTGAAGAAAACCAGGAGATGCCTGGAGCATATTTGAACCTTCCTCAATCCTGATCCAGATGCTTTAGAAAGCAATGAAATTCAGAATTGAGGAAGGAATACTACAGTCAGAATTATTGATTCAGCAATGGTTTTACTGTTTTCAGCATCTCATCTGCTGTCGTCTTCGCCAAAGATTTTATCTCGAAAATTTCCAAAGCTTTATTCAGTTCAGCCAACTGCTTGGTTTGCTTATTTTTGGTGTATAATGCTCTCAGGTACTTAATTTTCTCAAAATCCTGTCCACCTTCAATTAGTTTTTCAAATCTCATAGAGCTCAGCGGACCAGGGTAAACCATGTAGGTATCGCCAGCTGGCCAGGTGATAAAACGACTATCTGCCATAGGATCTTTTGTCCAGCTATTGTAAGCCCATCTTAAATAACCTTCCATATTTTTACTTGCAGTGTACCAACCGATCCAAACTCCTTCTGCCGGTGAAGAGAAAGTAAAGCCATTTGGATAAGGCTCGGTACAGCAGGTATACCAGGTGCTCAACTGACCTTTTTGCTTACGCTTTGCCAAAGTAGCCGCAGGAAACTCCCATCTCGAAGCAATGCAATACACATCAATGTCTTGTTCTATCTCAGGGTGATAATCGCCCGCCAAAGCAATCTTCCAGCCTTTATCGGTCTCTTTCAATAATTTAATCACCGATTGCATAGCAGCCATTGGTCTTTCGTCCATGGCAATATAAGTTTTGTTGAACCATCCCTTTTTCTTCAGGTGCTGGGTAAAATCGGTCAGCATTGGTTTCCAGAAAGCATTATAAGCAGGTGTACCAATCGCATCGGTAAACACCGCTTCTTTCTGTGAAGCTTCATCATAATAGGTGAAAGCGATTTTCCAAGGCACCATACTGTAGCAATTGATGCGTTCAGTAATGCCGCATTCCATTACAAAAGAGATGTACTGATCAAATAAACTGTAATCGTATTTCCAGCTGCCATCTTTTTTCTTCGTCCATTTCACCAGACTTGGATAATCATCATAAGTTTGATGTCCCCATGGCTCATTTACGATACTTGCTGTAATGGTTTTCTGACCCGCATTAGCCAACATCGTATAGTATTCTTTCATCGCCGCATAATGCTCTTTACTCCAAAGCGGAACATTGTGCACACGGGCGATCGAGGCCGGGTGTTGCCATAAATCCAGATCATACTGCCATTTATTAGGTGCTGGCAATGTTTTGTCTAATACCTGAATACTGATAGGCAAGGAATAATCCTTATCTCCTTTTATTTTTACTGTACCTGTATAATTTCCAGCTTTAGCATTTGCAGGAACTTTAATGCTCAACCAGATGGGTTGTGTGCTGTTCTTATTTAAGGAGACAGATTTAGTTTTGGTATCAATGGCATCCGCTACATATGAAGAATCAAAATCTGCTGGTTTCCGGTGGCCACAACCGTCCCTAAATTCATCAGTGATTACATATTTAAGAAAACCAATGTTAATGTTGTCTTTTTTAAGCAGGTTACCTTGCTTGTCCTTCAGGTCTGTAAGTTCGTAACTGATATCCTTTCCACTTTTATTAGCCCATACCAGCACTTGCGTATGTACTTTCTCGCCTTTCCAGGCTTTTGCTTCCCAGCTGTTTGTTGTCGCTACTTTCGGTGGCAATTCCCTTGCAAAGCGCATATCGGAAGAAGCGAAACTTACGTTAAGTCCATTTGGGACTTTCGCCCATTCCTCATTAAGAATTTGCTGGTTTATTAAGGGCTTTTTTTGCAAAGCTAAACTTGCGTCTTGTGCCTTAACATTTAAAGACAAAAAGGCCAGACAAGTAAAAAAGAGATGTTTCATAGCTCTAAGTTAGCTATTTAGAGAGGATGGCAAAATGATTAATACATCAGGTTTGTTACGCAAGCGTTTGTGTAAATGTAACAATCTGGATATATTTAACCAATAGCTGTTTTCCTTGAACTTATCCGTTTTAAAACAAAGAACAAGGGGATGAGCAATAAAGCAAACCACAATTCCGAAATTGGAAAGCGTTCTTTTCTTTTGATTGCTTTCCGGTGATGTGGCATTTTGTTCTTTTATCCCAATAGTTTTAGCCCGTTTATCCAACTGTATTTTCTCTTCAGGTCTGTGTTGTCCAGACTTTAATGTTCCAGATATCATTACCTGATCTGCCATTCCAGAAAAAAATTCTCCAAAACCTCCACCGGAATCTTTAAAGCTGTTGCCACCCGCTCCAATATTTGTTGCTCTTCAATTTCTTTCGCCTCTACCAATGAAACCCTCTTCTGGTTCCCACTCGCTTGTCCTTCGATTTACTATTTTAAAAAACCACCCACATAAGCAAAAAGGCATATAACTTGTTCCCCCCTCTTCTTACTTTCGATCTCTTTCTTTTCATCATTTCAAACAGAAATTCTTCAGGAAAACGGGTAATATTACCTCTTACCAAATGCAAAATATTCCCATAATTAATCGTAAACCACTTTATCTAGATAAATAATCAAAGGATTCAAATAAACATAGCGCTCTATTTTATTTTCTTTACCAGCATCATAATTGAACAGACTGTTTATTCTGTCTGAAAAATCTGAAAGTGCTATTTTTCGTTCATAATCTACTTTTGAAGTATAATTGAATACTATAACCGCTACTGGAAGTATGATCACTGATTTACCAGGTCTCGAAATGATAGAACTGTAGTCTATTTTTTTTAAAGCACTGTAACTCTTAACTTTTACATAATCAACACTATCATTAGGAGCGACACGCTCTACTAAAACCTTATTCTTGATTTTATTTACTTCAATTCTTATCGAAAAGCTATAGAAGGCAATGGAATCCTTCAATCGATCTGTATCGATATGAATACTTGTATCTACCTGTCTAATTAAATGACCTCTTGGACTTTTCTGAGCAAATGAGATGGTTGTATTAAAAAGGAGCAGGAAAAACAGAAATGAACATGTTAAATATCCAAACGTTATACTTACAGGAATATTTGAATCCCAAATTATCGTTTTGGTTCTATTCATAATCACACTTTATATAAATTTACATTATCAAAATACACACTTAAACTAAAAAACTAGTACAAATAGCAAACCGATTTAAATCTATTAATTACATATTGGAGTTCCCTTTGTATACCCAACATTCGAAGGGTCAAGAGTTGAAAGTTTATATAAACCTGAAATTGCACCTATCTCACCCGCAGTAATTTTATTTCCATCACTCATCGTGTATTCTGTATCAAGAGATAGCCCAGGATTGAATACTTTAGAATCGGGCACACCACTCCATGCAAGTGCATATTTGTATCTAGTTCCCCAGATATCTCATTGTTTTCCCAATCAATAGCGGCCGAAATTTTCTTGTTCGATATTCCTTCATTCTTAGTTTGTTCTATAATTTTTTTTAGCAGCAGCAATACTCAGCTCTTTTTGAGCTACGCCAGTGACTTCAGAGATATCCTTTAGTAATTAGTAATGGTAATTTATTTTCATTTAAAAGCGTTTTTTATTTTTTAAAAATATTAAAATAGTCTTAAAATGCAATTAAAGCAACTCCTCATTTTTTTGCTACGTGGAAGCTTATTTTTCATTCTGTTCGTGGAGTTCAATATGCCTGCAATAAATTTCTGGAATTAGGAAAAAATCCCTTGATCATCAGGAACATGAGCAAAAAAGGCAATTGCTGGGACAATGCAGTGGCAGAAAGCCTCTTTAAGACACTAAAAGCTGAATGTGTTTATCAGCACAAGTTTACTGACAAAGAGCAGGCAGCCAGCATTGTTTTCGAAAATATTGAAACATGGTATAACCTTAGAAGACTACATTCTGCCTTGGGATACTTGTAAATGCTATAGTCTATTTTTTGCAAAGCAGTATAGCTCTTTTTCATTACAAAATCTAAGGTATCATTTGGAACTACTCGCTCCACGACAAGTTTATTTTTAATTTTATTCAGCTCGATTCTTACCGAGACGTAATTCATAATCATTTAATTCTGTCTTCTTATTGTTGCTAATTTGCGTTTTCCTTTCTCATAGTGATAAAACAGACAAATTAAAATTCTCTGAAAAGCTTTGAGTACATTTATCAACTCTATAGGCTGAGGAAAAAACAACGCTTAAATATTTTATCATTTTATAATTTCAACAGAAGCTCATTTTTTGCTCCTTGTTCGCTTCTTATTAAGCTTAAAAATCAGATTCTAAAAATCACTACTTTCCAAAAAAATCATCAGCCGGGAGGTTTCAGCAGGCGTTATCTGCTGCCCCCCTTACTAAACTTTTTCTCAGGGTTCGTTTGATCATAAAAGTCAAAATGACAATATAAATATTCATGCCAATATATTAATTCCAATCAATTCAATCTTTAAGGTTTTCTTACCAGGAAAAACCCTTTATCGTACCCCTGTACACTATTGTCAATGTTAATTTGTTGCTCACTGACTACATATGAAGCAAATTCAGTTTTAATCTCGTAGTTATCAAAATGCTTGAGGAAATTCTTTTCATTAAAAAACCATGAAGGATATTTTGCTTCGTAAATCTCAGGAGGTACAATTTGCAAGGTTAATCTATCAGGGTTGTTATCACAAATAAAAGCCGTTCGATCTATCAAGATGTATTTAAAGTCAAACTTTTTCAATTCATCTAGAAACTCATGGGGCTTTTCCAGATACTGTACGACTCCTGATAGTAATAATATATCCGCTTTCTTATTGCTCATGCTATTAGCAATTGTCGGATGGAACTTAAGAAAATCATCCTCAAACATTGTTTTACCACAATTAACATAGTCTTTTTGCTCCACTACACTCCAATGCACTTCTAGTCCCGATGGAATAAAATCCCGAACCTGATAATAAGTGCTTCCTAGTGAACCTCCAAAATCAATCACATTTAAACGATTATTGCAATTTATAGCAGCGTATAAAAGAGCGGATATTACGGAATATGGATATATCTTTTCATTAAATAACACAGAATCCCGTTCATAAACGGCCTCACCATTTTTTATTTTCAATAATGAATTGCGTGTTTTATTTAAAATTATATCTGACTCATATCCACCAGAAAGCGCTACAAGTTCGCTCCAATCTTTATAATCACCAAACCAACCACATCTATTGTTTTCAGGTTTCTTTTTTCTCTTAAAAAATGACATATATAGCCTATAATTTGTTTGGTGCAAAATAGATATTTACTTTGACAGATAGTCCTCTTTAATCTAATGAAACCGTTATTTATTCTAGAATTACAACAATAACATGAACATTAAATTGGGCTGCTAAATGTTGTATATTTAAATTTCTACCAAATTCCTATGGAGATTTATATCCCGATGAACAGTGTGGTCTTTTATGAATGCACCAGGTCTTATTATATTCGTTTTCTATTACAATTAATACTTAAACTAACTTCAATGTAACTTGTAGTTAGTTTAAGTAGTTTTATCATCCTAATACGCTGTTAAAAAACTATTTACATTATAGCTCGGATTTCCCAACACTACTAATGATCCATCGTTTTTATTTACTTTGTGAAGTCTAGCATTTTGAAGAATGTATAAAGAGTTATCATAGAATGCCATTCCCATTTTATAAGTGTTTAACCAATCTTGTCCTCCCAGTATTACAAATGATCCATCATTAGTATTAACTTTGTGCAAGTACCCATTTTGCACTATGTAGATGAAACCATCTCCTGAGCTAGCGATCGCTTCTGTCCCAGCCCAATCTGGATCACCTAGTATAGAATATTCTCCAGTATTCTGATCTACTTTGTGTAAGGTAGAATTCTGAACAACATAAAGATATCCATTATAGGCAACCATAGCTTCTGTTCCTCCCCACTCCGGATTACCCAGGATCGAAAAATCTCCTGAAATTGGATCCACCTTATGTAGCCTTGAATTTTGAATTATATAAATAAAACCATTTGAGGAGGATGCTGCAACGTCAGTTCCATTCCAAATCCCTGTTTCACCTATCAAAACCCAGTCTCCATTTAAAGGATTTACTTTATGTAAATTTCCTGCTTGAACAATAAAAATGGAACCATTTAAATGTGCAACTCCCTGAGTATTGGCCCAAACATTAGACCCCAGATTCTGGAATCCACCGGTTAAATAATCTATTCTACGTACGGTTCCTTGTTGATGAACAGAAAATAAATGTGCGTTAGCACCACTGAAGCTTGTAGGTGGAATTACTGGGCTTGGGATAAAAGTTGTATAACTAGTTGACGAATACTCAGTGCCACGTAAATTATTAATTAATTTACCATTTAAATCATACGTCAATGCTTGGAACTTTAAATATATTATACCACCGACTTTACCCGGGGGTATGGTTGCCGTAGCAGTTCTTGTATTTAAGGGTTGTGTTAAAATAGTTTCCGTAAGGGTAACTGGAGTTGTTAATTGAATCTCATTCTCACCACTCTTTTGATAAACAACAGTAACTATCCAATCGATTTTTTCATATCCATAATTCCTTAGGAATCTTACAATACTATAGTCTACTTTAAATTCTGTAGAAGTAATTAATGAAACTTGAAGTTGTGAACCTACCAAATACTGACTCTGAATGGAAAAACTATTTAGAGCAGCAGCAGATAATTTTAAAGAAAATAAAAAACACACTAATAGAAGAATATAATATTTTTTCATGACTTATTTTTCATGGTTAAGTTTGTATTCATTGGCTGATTTATAGGCTGATTCAATTGTTTCTAACGACATTTTGAATACTGTATTAGGGACAGAGAATTCTGCAGAAGTTTCATTATAGTGAATTTTATCGCGATCAATATCGAAGGAGATCGATATATAGGTCATCAATTTTTCCAACTCGATTTTTTTTGTCGATTCAATTTCCAGCTTAGTATCTACATTTTCTTCTTTTTTGCAAGCAGCAGTAAGTGAAAATAAAATTACAATTACAATCCAATGGATTTTTCTTAAATAAAAGTTCATCTTTTTTTATTATAAATAACATATACCCTACTCTTTTATAGATTTTCGGACCCTCTAATTAAAGCGCTTGACAAAAATTACAATAACAACTACAGACTTGTTAAATATGCACATCCATTATATCCGCTATTTATGTTGGTAATACTTCCTGTTCCCTTTTCTACTTTTAGAAGTACACCGTTACGAATAACATAAAGAGAATTATTGTAAAAAGTCATTCCTTTTTGATGTGTGTTTGCCCAAACTTGTTCTCCTAGAATAGTGAATGATGCATCTTCTGTACTGATTTTATGTAGATAAGAATTTTGAATGATGTAAATAAACCCATCTCCTGAACTCGCAATTGCTTTTGTACCTCCCCAGTCTGGCTCACTAATTAGCGTTATTGCTCCTGTGTTCTCACTTACCCTATGTAGTCGAGAATTTTGAACAACATAAAGGTTTCCTTGATAGGCAACCATCGCTTCAGTTGCTGACCATTCTGGATTTCCTAAGATTACATATGCTCCTGTTATTGGATCCACCTTATGTATTCTCGAATTTTGTACAATATATAAAAAGCCGTTTGAGGAGCCTGCTACGGCATCTGTACCATTCCAATCTCCCATAGTTCCTAAAATAGTATATTCACCTGTTTCAGGGTTCAGCTTATGTAGATTTCCGGCCTGAACGATATATAAAAATCCATTAAGCGATGCCATTCCCTGAACATTCTCCCAGTTTTCACTGAAGTTCCAATATCCACCAGATACATAACTGGCTTTTCTAAGGATAGAATAATAAGTTGAAAACAATTTTAGATCTCCCTTAAGGAAAGGATTTGGATGTTCTTTTCGTGTAGTAACATATAACTTTTTGGAATACGTAACATCCCTATCGGTATTTATCAAGTCTCCAGAAGTCTCGTCGTAAGACAACTGCTCGTATTTCAAACGAATTTCTACATAGTCAAAATGTAGAAGGTTATTTGGCATTGTGCCCAAAATTTCTAGATTATTATACATCTGAGATAGGCCGTCAGTATGAGTTAGAGTGATTGGCTTGGAGATGTTCTGTTCATATGAAATTCCATCCTCCTCTCCAATTGCAACGAGAGTAACTATCCAATTCAAATTTTCCAATCCGTAACTTCTTAATGCCCTCGTTACTGTATACTCCGCTGTAAATTGTGTAAAATTTGAATTTTGACTAATAGGAACATAATTATCAGTATCGTCAAGCTGATACGCTCTTTTAATGTAAAATCTATCCAATTTTGCGGCATTTACACAGCTCAAGGACATAATTAGGAATAGTAGTGTGAATACAGGTTTTCTCATTTAATATTTAGGTTAATAAATTGAATTTCTTAAAGATGCTTATGCTTCTTTTTCCGCTATAAATGTTATTATATATTGTAAAAATGGGAAATACAATTGTCCATATCTTAGATTTCTAAGACATCAAGAAAAGAGTTGATCCTCTATGAAATTTCTAATTGTTAGTTGCAACTAGGCTAATCATTTTACATTCAATAGGAACATCCTTACCAATTTGAAGTTTGCAGAAAGGACTAATTAACGCTATAATAACGAGTTATCGTTAATAGGTATTAGGATTTGAAATTTGCATTTCTGATAATACAGAATAATTGTAAAATTTTTAGAATTTGAGTGAGGCATGTTAATTTATTTTTAATAACTAATTTCAATATTTTTTTTGCAAAAACAAAATAATTATTTCTAAATAAACTAAAATTGATTAATCAATTATTTATTACAGAACCTGCTTGGTTTATTTATCAGTATTAATCAAAAAACATCTAGGATAGGTTACCAATTTTTGTTGCAGTTGGTGATTGAAAATAGGATAACATAGTTCTTTGCACATTTAAACATTAAATTAGTAGATGCAAGGTGCCCCATACACCTCATCTATTTTAGATAAACAATTAATCTCAATTCAATTTTCCTCAAAATTTTGGTTAAATAATAATTTAAACTACTGATTTTACTAATTTTATTAGCATAATTGCAATGGAAAAACCTTGTAAAAATGAGAACAGTATCATTAGATTATAGAGAGACCGTAGATTTACTACAATGGAAGTTAATTACCTTCATCAGGTTAAACTATGCTTTAACCTCAAATATTCACTACAAAGGAAGATTTGTAAATACTACAGAAAATGCCGTCATATTTAATTTCATTGAATTTACTGAGGCATATAGAGCAAAATACATTGATCCTGATATTGAAGGCTACCAGCTCAAATTCATTGAATTTATCAAACCCGTATTCTACGACTTTATAAAGGAAATCAGATACGGCGGACATGGGTTCCTGATCAAAATCAGATACAAAGCAGAAACCTTCGAAAAAAGGTTTACTGTTTTAAATGATGAAACCCAAAGTCGTTAACTATAGGGGAGCAGGCCTCCCCTATGTTTACAACAGAATAATTACGATTTATTTTTCTGTTAAACCACTGCTGTATGTTCTGCGCTCTGGCCCAATTCCTTTCAAGGTTAACTTTTTCCAATGAGCAGGCATCACACTCCTCACTTTCTTTATCCCATCATCTGTAATATCCAGTCCGCCAAAACCCATCATCACCGCTTGAAGTGCACCTCCAGCACCCGTAGCAAAATAAGGATTTGTGCCCGCTTTGGTTTCCGCAATTACCCTGAATGGAGGATTTAAATTCGGCAGGTATGCATCATTAAAGTAATGAGCAGCTTGCAAAGCATCACCTGTTCTGGCATGTAAAAGAGCAAAAATTGCCTGAGTCATCGCAGGGGTATTCGCCACAGGAACACGCCCTTGATAATAATCCAGATCGCGGCGAATCTGATCAGGAGCAGTAACTACCTTTAATGGGTAGGCCAGCAGATTCACATCGGCCTGTTTTATGGATTCTCCGACATAACTTGCATGCTCTTTGGTTACCCCATCAGGAAATTTAAGAATCGGAATATTCCTAGCCACCAGACTCCAATCCGGATTCGCTTTTAAATTTAGCAGAGCAGCTGCCTTAACCGCGATCTCCAGATTGCTTTTAGCCACCGCATTGGTAAAGGCATTATTGTCTACATTTTCTGCCCATTCATCGGCAGCTACCACGTTCTTAATTTCGTACTTTCCAGGACCATTTCGTTCTACCCTGCTCGCCCAAAAATCTGCAGTAGCGGAAATGATCGGCCAGCCTTTTTCTCTTAGCCAATCCTGATCCTGGGTTACACCATAATAATTCCATGCCGCAAAAGCAACACAACCCGTAATGTGGTGTTCAAAAGGTCCGCTTAATGCCCATACCGGAGTTTCTTCCATACCAGAATCTGCGCTTTCCCAGGGGTACATCGCCCCTTTATAACCATGTTCAAAAGCATTCTTCTTTGCAGCTTCCAGCCGATTGAAGCGATAATTCAGCATTGGTTTAGCCAGTTCCGGATGTAAAAGCAATAAAGCCGGCATCATCCAGATGTCGGTATCCCAGAAAACATGTCCGTTGTAGCCCAATCCGGAAAGCCCCATCGGAGACAATGAATATTCGGACCCTTCCCTTGAAAAAGCATACAAATGGTACATCATACTATGGATATCCTGCTGCGCCTGATCATCACCTTGCAGAATAATGTCACTCTCCCATAATTTATCCCAGGCCTGATGATGTTTCATCAACAAGCGTTCCCTACCTTCCAGCTTGGCAAACAGCGTCAATCGCTCTGCTTCATTCAGGGGATCGGGATGATGTGAGCTCGTTAATAAAGTTCCGGCCAAGCTAAAACGATAAGTACTTCCTGCTTTTATCTTTTTATTAAAACGCATGCTGTGGCGGTTATGGTCGTAGCTCGCATGGCTCATCTCAGGTTGCAAAGCTTTAGGTTCCTCAAATATAAAAGTGCTGGAGGCGGCAATATTTATTTTACCCGTCGGGCTCTTGGCCGTGCTGCTCAACAGTCCCGCTTTCACATGCGAACGATTAATTTCACTATAATAGTTCTGTACCTCCCTCAGCGCATCCGGACTTTCCATGATACCCGCAGCACTGATTTCAAGATCTTCATGTGCAGTTACACAGACATCCAGCATCACACCATACGGGAGCTGACGCAAAGCATAATAAGTATAGCTCACACTGGCTTTAGTGCCAAAATCAAAGGAAGAAGCAAAGCTTCCTTTTTTCATGTTGAGCTCCTGAGAAAATTTCTGAATGTTCTTCTCTGAAACACTCTGACCATTCACAGAAAAGGAAAGGTTTAACAAGTTGATGCTATTGATAAAATTACTGACCCTACCTCTTCCATAAGCATCATAAGCACCTGCGAGCACGGTGCTTTTCACTTTAAATGGTTCTGGCGCAGAAGTGACACCAATGATGCCATTGGCGATGCTGATGCCATAATAGTTTTGAGGATCAATCTTTTCAGCCTTGATCAGCCATGGATTGATTTGTGCATAACCGCTCAGTACACTGCATAGCAATGCACTAAACAGGACATTAAATATATTTTTCATATCTATTTAGAAAAAAACCTGTGGCCCCTGCATAAAACAGCAGAGACCACAGGTTAGCTTATCAGGTGTAAACCTGTTGATTAATAACCTGGATTTTGAGTAAGACTGGCATTCGCTTCAATCGCACTTAGTGGAATTGGCAAAAGCACTTTATAAGCTGGAGTCACATAGTTTTTTTCTTCTCTCGCATCACGGTATTTATTGAAACGTACCAGATCCGTACGACGGTTACCTTCCCAATACAATTCAAAACCTCGTTCCTTCAGGATTTTATCCAGATCTAAACTGGTATAAGCAGGCATACCACGTTTCGTGTTTCTGATGTAATTGATGTCTTCTAAAGCACCAGCAACATTACCTGACCTGAATTTCGCTTCCCCACGCATCAGATAAGTATCTGAAATCCGGTATAATGGAAAATCATTTCCTGCATTACTGGTATTGGTAGTAGATGGATTTGGTGCAAATTTAACCACCCTTACTCCCTCCTCTTCCTTAGAATTCTTAATGCTGAACTCCTTGGTAAAGATCAGCGGTGCACCCGTACGTGTTTTCAAAGCTACACCTGTTGGAGAATACTGTTGACCAATCAAAAAGCCCTGATTAAAGCCCAGCTGACTGATCAGCCTCCTGTCACTAAATCTTTTATCTGAAGTATCCCAGGTGTTCACAAATGTTGGTGTAGTACAGCAACCGTTCCAGAGACTGGTAAAACTGCCAAACTTTTGATTGTAATGTAAGGTAATTGGAATCCATACCGCACCTGTAAGTCCTATTGTTTCATCATAAATCACAGAAAGAATAGACTCCGTGTTTTGCAGGTACTTGGCATTGTCGTACTGGAACATTCCCCAGTAATCATCTGCTACAGTATACTGACCAGAATTAATGATCGCATCACATTGCTGTATGGCTTCCGTCCATCTCGCGTTTCCAGTAAACACTTCATGATTCAAATAAACATTTGCCAACAACATCTGAGCTGCTGCTTTAGATACTCTGCCGTAAGGAATTTCTGATTTATTTTTCAATTGAGGAATTACCTCATTCAGTTCTTTGATCATTCTATCTACCGCCATCTGACGATCAAGAATAACCGGTACTTTCGAATAATCAGTTTCCGTAAACTCCCTGAAAGGAAATTTCCCAAAGTTATCGGTAAGTCTAAACATGCAAAGGGCACGGATAAACTTTACCTCGGCAATGTAACCATCTACTTTTGGAGATTTAGGAAATTCCGACAAGTACTTCAAAGCCACATTACAGCGGGTAATGCCCAGCATAAAGCTGTTCCAGGTATTTCTTACATAAGAATTGGTAGGTGCATAATCGTGGGTAAACAGCGCTTGTAAATCAGGGGTTACCCAATCTGATCCTCTTGCCGGCCATGCCAGCTCGTCGGTCACCGATTGAATCGTTCCCCAAACTCCAGAGCGGTTTTGTAAATCCCTCAGGTAAGCATATGCCGGAGCCACAATCATCTCCACATTTTCAGGATTATGGATCACTTTATTACCATTTACCTCATCCAGAATTTCTTCCTCTACGGTACACGCGCTAAGCGATAAAATGGCCGCAGTGATCATGATATATAGTTTTTTCATCAGTGTATTTTTTATTTATGGGACATTAGAATTCTACATTTACTCCAAAAACAACTGTTCTGGCTTTTGGATAAGTGGTCCAGTCTATACCAATAGAAGGCACACCACCAGAAGAATGATCGGCATTTACTTCCGGATCATAACCGGTGTATTTAGTAATCACAAATAGATTATTTCCAGTCAGGTTAAAACGAAGTTTACTAATCCAGTCTACATTTTTCAGTTTAAGCGTATAGCCCAAAGTGGCATTCGACAAGCGCAGGTAAGACCCATTTTCGATAAACCGACTGCTGTAAGTCAGCGTACCATTAGGATTTTCATTGGTTTTTATGGCCTCATTGGTGGCATTCCATTCTTTCGCGATCAAGGTATTCTGATTGATGATGTTTGCCAGGTTGTTGTATACTTTATTACCGTACACTCCATTTAGCGCCAAACTCAGGTCAAAATTCTTATACACCACACTGGTACTGATTCCATAGTTAAAACGAGGTAATGCCGAGCCCAGGTTTTGTTGAATCTCTACGCCATTCGCATCTGTTTCAAAAATACTGTTCCCTTGATCATCAAAGCCCAGGAATTTTCTACCCCAGAAAGTACCTATAGAAGATCCATTTCTAATGATCTGAGAAGAATATCCGGTGATGCCGGGTCCACTAGGAGATCCTGTAGTAATCTGACTCATTGGTAATCCGGAAACACGGTTTTTGATGGTCGTAAAGTTCAGTCCCATATCCCAGCTCAAACCTTCCTTTTCTACAATTAAACCATTCAAAGAAAGTTCCAATCCTCTGTTTCTGATGCTCATATTCGGCACATTGGTCCATACCTTGGTTGTTGGTGCCGGTGCAATAGAAAATACCTCCAGCAAAACATCTCTGGTTTGTTTGTCGAAATAGTCTATGGTACCATTTATTCTGCCATTCAACACCCCAAAATCCAGTCCCAGGTTAACCTGGCTCGTTTTCTCCCATTTGATGTCAGGATTTGGTGTACGGGTAAGCGTGATTCCCTGTACCACATTTTTGCTGGAACCGTCCAGAATTGCCCCACCGGATGAACCCAAAAGAATCTGAGAAATCTTATTTGGGATCTCCTGATTTCCGGTAATTCCCCATCCTGCACGTAACTTTAAATTACTGAAAACCTGAAGTTTTTTAAAGAAAGCCTCTTCGTTCATTCTCCATGCGGCAGAGGCAGAAGGGAAATATCCATACTTATTGTTGGTCCCAAACTTAGTTGAACCATCCGCTCTCAAGGTGGCAGTAAGGAGATATTTGTCGTTGAAATTATAGTTTAACCTACCGAAAAAAGACTGTAACGCATTCTTAATGATAGAAGAACTAACGGAAGCCTGTTTAGAATTCCCCAGACTCAGGTCATTGATATAATCGAAATCATCAATAACAAATCCCTCCTCGCTTAGTTTATAGGATTGAGCTTTAAATTGTTGGTAAGAATGTCCGGCAAGGGCATTAAACTTATGCTGATCACCAAGATTAAAATCGTAGGTCAGGTAATTTTCCATCAGATTACTATTCTGCTCCACATTACTGATGTCTACTGTTCCTTTATTGCTCAGATAGATCAGGCTATGGTGTTGCGTTACTTTTCTGGAAGCATTGGAATGATCTGTAGCCAGGTTAATTTTATATTTCAAACCTTTGATCAGGTCAAGGGAAGCGGTAATATTTCCCAGAATACGATCGTTTTGATTTTTATCATTGGTAAGGTTGATCATCGCCAACGGATTTCTCACATCTTTACTCATCTGATAATAACTTCCATCAGGGTTGTAGATTGGAAGTGTTGGATTGATTTTCAACGCAGAAAGAATTACATCTCCCTCAAAACCGCCAGTTTCTCCTATAGGCACCCTTTGATCTCTGGTTCTGGCAGCGGTTAAGTTCGCTTCAATCTTTAACCTGTTGTTGATCAAATTTTGAGTAACATTAAACCTGGAAGTTAATTTCTCCAGACCAGTTTTCCTTACAATTCCCTGCTGGTCCAAATAACTGACCGAACCGCGGTAATTGCCATTGTCGTTGCCACCACCATAAGAAAGATTGTGGTTTTGCGCATAGGCATTCCTAAAAATTTCATCCTGCCAATTGGTATTTGCGCCATAATCGCCTTGTGTAATTCCTTTTGAAGCACGGTAGCTTTTAAAAGCCTCCGCATCCATCATATCCAGTTGTTTCGGCAGTGTTGATACCGCACCTGTTGCTGCATAATTAAGAACGCCTTTTCCAGATTTTCCTTTTTTAGTAGTAATGATAATTACCCCATTTGCGCCTCTGGAACCATAGATTGCCGTGGCAGATGCATCTTTGAGGATGTCCATAGAAGCGATATCATCCGGGTTTAGAAAGTTCAACGGATTCTTTGTGGCATTACTGCCCGCTCCTGAAATCGTTGCCCCGGAAGGCTGAACATCCGTAATATCTAAAGGAACACCATCTACCACATACAAAGGATCTTGTCCGGAACGAATAGAGTTTGAGCCCCTCACTCTTACCAGTGCTCCCGCTCCAGGCTCTCCACCGTTGGTGATCACATTTACTCCAGATACACGTCCCTGCATCAGCTCTACAGGATTGGCAACCAGACCTTTGTTAAAGTCTTTGGCCTTTAAAACGGCTACAGCACCAGTCAGGTCCTTTTTACTCACAGAACCATAGCCTACCGATACCACCACCTCATTTAAGCCTGTTGCAGAACTTTCCAACTTCACATTGAGTATTCCTTTTGTCCCCGGACTTAAGGTCTTGCTTTCCATCCCCAAATAAGAAAACACCAGAGAAACAGCGCCTTCAGGCATCATGATCTCATAGCGGCCATTCCCATCAGTAGTTGTTCCTGCATTGAAATCCTTTACCTTCACTGAAACTCCAGGTAGAGTGGTTCCATTGGCATCGGTCACTTGCCCGGTCACTTTTCTTTTTTCTCCCTGATTGATCTCCCTTGCAATTGGAGGATTTGGTTTTAGCACAATCAGGTTATCCTTTTGAAGGTTGTAACTGATGGATTTATCAGGGAACAAAATTCCCATCACTTCCTGTACTGATTTATTTTTCACATGGATATTCACCTTACGGTTGCCGTCCAATTGTTCCCGCTGGTAAAAAAAGCGGTATGGTGTTTTTTGTTCTATTGCTTTTAGTACGTCGGTAATTTTTACCTGATCATAATCCAGGCTGATCGAACCCTTGCTTTGCGCATCGGTTTTAACAGCAATAAGCATCAGGCAAAACGAACAGATCAAAACTAATAGGTAGTTTTTATTTATTTTTTGCATAGTTTTAAATAAAGATTAATTCTAAAATCCTTTTGAGTTGGTCTATGTGCCGGAAGAAGGGTCGAAGCTCTTTCGGCACTTTTTAAGTGGATAGGTTTAGCTGTTACATAGGCCTGTTTTTAGGTAAGCAATCTGTTTTCTTATTTTTCTATCTGGATACTTCCATCTGCCAGCCTCTGGTAATGGAATGGCAATGTCTGGTTAAGGATGTCCAGCACGGTACTTAAGTTTTCATCGCGGATGGTTCCATCGTAATGGTAATTAAACAATTCCTGGTCTTTAACCACAAAACGTACGTTGTACCTGCCTTCCAGCATATCCAGTAAATCTTTGAAATTCTTATTCTCGAAACGGATTTCCTTCTCTTTCCAAAGGGAAGCAATACCTGCCTGTACTCTTGTAACAATGCCCTTTCCTGTGGCAGGATAGAAGACAAATTGTTGCCCTGGCTTTAGCATCACTGGAACTAGTTTTTGTTGTTCATCACGAGGAAGAATCTCTACAGATCCATGCTGTAAGGTGGTGATCAGCTCTTGATCACCAGGGAATGCACGAACATTAAATCTGGTTCCATGAACCTTGATGCTATAACCGGAGGTCTTCACTACAAAAGGGTGTTCTTTATCTTTTTTTACATCAAACCAGGCTTCGCCAGTTAAGAAGACTTCCCTGAGTTCTGTTTTTTCATCCTGATGGTAGCGAACACTGGACTTTGCATTTAGAAATACCTTAGAACCATCCGGTAAAATGGCTTCAGTTACCGCATGCTCCGGTGCTATCAAGGTCAATTCCGTTACAGCTTTCGGATAGAAATATGGGTGTACCACCAAAGCGTAACTAAGGATACCCAGTAAAAAGATGGCAGCTCTGGTGAGGACATACCTCATGAGTTTAATGACCTTTTTCCGTTGTTTCTGTTTCGCTTCTTCTGCGATTTTATGACAAATTTTATCATACAAAGGATCAAAGTCAGGATCGGCTTCCTGTGATTCCGTCTGAAGTTCTAAAAACTGATACAAATCTCGCTTTACCTCGAATTCTAATTCGGGTTCAATGAAGGAACGGCTTATTTTATCCTGGGGATCTTCTCTGTGCATACCCTCCTAATACGGATGGGAAAGCTCAGGTACTCACTCCTATCGGAAAAAAATTAATATAAATAATAGAAAATGAAATAAAGGAGGTATTTGGTGTGAATGTGGAGCTTTAAAAAGGCCAGTGCCCGGTATACCTGATTCTCTACAGTTCTAATAGAAATGTTTAGCTTTTGAGCAATCTCTTCATAACTCAAACCTTCTACCCTGCTCAGGGTAAACACCAATCGTCGTTGATCCGGCATTTGCGAAATCAGGGTATCAATCTGGGATTGAAGTTCTTTAAAATTCAGTGTATTCCAGGTGGTGTCTTCCCGCTCCACCGTTTGCAATGCCGTTAGCTCCGCAGCAAGTTTATCCAGTTTGCGTTTTCTCAACTGATCATAGATCAGATTCACCGCAATCTTGAAAATGTAGGCTTTGATATTCCTGCTTTCGTCGAGCGACTCAAATTGGTTCCAAACCTTCATAAAAACATCTTGCACCAATTCTTCAGAATCATGAACAGACTTTAGGTAAGACATCCCGAAATGATAAATTTTAGGCGCATACAGTTTAAACTGCTCCTTAAAAGCGATATCCTTACGCTCAGTGCTCTTCTCTTTGGCAGCAAGTGATCCCGTCTTTAGCCCTGTATTCAATGTGATTTGGTTATGGAGGGAAAGATACGGAAGTAGATGAATATACCAAGAACATAGGGCTTGTTTTTTATATCTTAACTAAGCGTCCCATTAAGTCCCCCTGAACTTTAGGAAGAAAACTTCATGGTCTATTAATCATAAACAGCTTTGTCCAGGTAAATGAACAAGGGATTCAAATAAATATAATTCTCTATTTTCTGATTTCTCCCAGGACCATAATCAAATAAATTATTAATTCTTTTGGAGAAATCTGTCATTGTTACCTTGCGTTCATGGAATACTTTTGAATCATAATTGAACATCAAAATTGCAATTGGAAGAATAATTACTGAACGCCCAGATTTGGATACTATAGGACTATAGTCTAATTTCTTTAACGCTTCATAACTTTTAGTAATTACAAAATCCAAAGTATCATTGGGCACTACACGCTCTACGATTAACTTGTTATTGGTTTTGTTTACCTCAATTCTAACTGCAAGACTATAAAAGGCAATAGAGTCTTTCATAAGTTTCATATCAACATCAAAACTTCGTGCGATGTCGTTAACTAAACGTAATCTTGAATTCTCTTGAGCAAACAAAATCTGCGAACTGGAAATGAATAACAAAATTGCCATAAAACAATTTCTGGCAAATCTACTCCATATGGTATCTTTTGGGATTCTGATCATTTATTTTAGGTACAATATTTATTTTAATAGAAGACAAAGTGGGGGTAAATTATCAAATTAGACATTCAAAAAATTAACATGATCAAATTACACAGCCAATCTAAAACTATTTAATTACATATTGAAGTTCCCATGATATTTCAGCTGTAATTTTCATTTCCATCACTCCTGTGGCACTATGCTTTAAGCCGGTTTAAACCTACGCTATTATCCTTGATTTTATCCGTTTTAAAACAAAGAATAAAGGGATCAGTAACAAAACAAGCCACCATCCCGAAATTGGAAATCGTTCTTTTATTTTTTCTTTTTGATTTCGTTCCACCGAGCGCTCATTTATTGCTTTTATGGCAATAGTTTCAGCTTGTTTTTGCAATTGTACCTTCTCTTCCCGCATTTGTTGTCCAGACTTTAAAGTTCCAGTAATCATTACCCGATCTGCCATTCCAGAAAAACCAGTCAAAGGAGAGAAACTAAACTCCCCCTTCGGCCAGATCACAACCGTTGAGGAGGAGTTTAAAGAATCATCTCTTACAGACAAGGACCAGCCCAAACTTTGATTCATGGATTTCAATTGAGCAGTCCTAACCGACTTTTCTTCAGCCTTCATCGCAGACCTCAACGTACTGGTACTCGTTTTCTGGAATAAACTGCAAGCAGAAAAGCAATGCGCGATGCAAAACAGTGTAAAAACCTCGCGCTTCATGACCTTTTATCCTCTTTAATCCAATTCGCAAATCTTGATATCGTACGCTTATGTCTTCGTTTTCTGTATACGCCATCACCTTCCCTGCTCCCTTTCGGATTCGTATTTCCTTCCAGCGTAATGACCCAATCAGAACTAACCTGCGCCACTAAGCCAGCATGAGCGATCCGTTTTAGAGCGGGAAAATAAAGTCCAAATACATCTCCCTGAAGCGGCAACTTTGTTAAGCGCGAGGATGGGAACAAAGAAGGCGTCCAACCTATGCGAGGTTCTGCTAATCCAGCCTTACCATAAACCCAGCTTACAAATGCGCCACACCAGGCATGTCCTTTTCCCAACCGAATCGCATTCAAATAAGCCTCTACCCTAAGTCCGTCGTTATTTCCGGTTGCTTCTCTCACCCCCAACTCTCCTGCTGCAATGGCTACAATCTTTTGTCGGAGCACATTTTCCTCCTTCCTACTGCTGATCATCTTTCTTAGCAGATCGCGATCAGGCATCCTACTCCCGCAAAGAGCAAGGATACAAAGCAAGCCCATAATAATCCTAACTGTTGCCATATTTCCATTTTTTTAAACTGTAAAACCATAATGTGTTTTTCCGGAAGGTCTAAGCCTTTCCATAAACCTTTTACCAGCCAGAAGCTCAGTCCTACCATCACTAGAAAGGTGATGATGCTCAACAGCAGCAAAAGCCAGATCCCCGGATCTATATAACCTGCATTTACGTCCATACTCATGATCATCTGCTGACCAATAGGCCACAACAATAGCAGTGCGATGAGTAGTAATCCCATTTTAACACCAGTTCCTAACCTTAGGTCAGGTGTATTTATACTTAAATGTTTCATGTTTTTCTTTTTAGTAATGAGTGATCAATTTGAAAAAAAACACCCACTAACCTTTCGGTTAGCAGGTGTCTGCTGTTTAAGCCTTCAACAGGGTTCCTGCATGCTGAGAGTCAGAAACCTTCTTCCCATCTGCAGTCGTGAAATTCACATAACATTCGAGCTCTTCCCCAGCAAAGCTGTATGGAATAGCTAATTCCCAGGTTAAAGCAGATCTTTTCACCACTTTCGTTAAGCCTGTATTCCGACCTGTAGCAGGACAATGAACCATGAAATTGATAAAATCAGTATCTCCGGCTTCTTTATCATTCACATCTTTCGTCCAGGTAAAGGTCAAATAATATGAATCATCCAACGAATTGATCACTTTCAACTGTTGCGCACCGGGTAAACTTCCACGGCTAAACATGAATTTCGAATAATCGATTTCCCTGTTTGGTGAAGTTCCAGTGATGGCCCTTTCAAAATTGTATTCTACGGCTAATTGCCTGGCTGTTTGTTTTGAATTAAGTCTTCCAAATCCTTGTGAGATTTGCTCCGCCCAATGAACCACAATACTATTGATCTTACCGAACAATTCCTGGTGATTGAGCTGATTTGCTGTTGGCGGTTTATTGGATTTATGTGGTTTAACTGTGATGATGTTTTCACCATTTACATAACGTCCAACGTTATTTCCTACTTTTCCTCTTACGTCCATCCATGGACCTGCAAATAATTTTCCCATTTTTTCTAATACTTAAGTTTTAAAATCTATTAAATCGTAAGTTGCTTGCAAGCCGCTTTTTCCGGGCGCCACAGAAATCGCTTTAAACATTACAATTCAAACGTAGAGATCAATATCTTAAGAACCTAGTGATGAAAACCTTGTGGTTCAGATTGACACACTTTGGGATAATCTGGCTCAAATTGGAAGTCTTGATCCTGCCTGGATTAAATAATTGAAGACTTTAGGTAGTACTTTTTACCGCCAACCATCTTTTCCTTCCAATTACACATCTTCAATTTTCGGTAAAAACTGCTCGGACTAATTCGCAATAACTTCATCACATCCTGGTTATCTAACCAAACTTCATCTTCCAGTTCTGCTGCATGTTTTACATTAAACTCTTCTTTTAATTCAAGAAATCTCTTCAAAATCATTTCGATTCTTAATAAAGTCGTTTTCATAATTACTGGGATTTAAAAGAGACAAATTTGGACATAGCCGTAGCCATACCTTTAAAAAAGGCCTCTATAGTTTAAAATAGGGTGAATTTGGAACGGTAGATGATTTTAATTGCGCATGCCGCGCCTACTTCGGTTTTAGATACTTGTTCATTTGTGTGTGTTTAGGTTAACCTGAATTAAAATTCCTCTTCAGTAAAAATCAATCAGCAATAATCGTCACAAATAAGACACCAAATAAAATTGATAAAATACTTTTATGACAAAAATAAATCAATTTATAACTTTAAAATAAATATAATAATTCATACCGCAATGTTTAGCACTAAAACAAATAAAAATATATTTTATTTCATATAAAAATAATATCGACTCATCTTAATAAAACATCCCATGCTAACACTAGAGTTAACATGGGATGTCATGGTATTAAAAGCAAAAAGAAATTATTGAAAAAACAAGCTAGAGCAAGATCATACCCTGGTAGAAAGGATTTCATTTTTCTCTCGCTCAACGGCAAGTAGAGCCATATAAAGACCTTTATTCTCTTCATAGAGTGCTTTGAGCATATTGGTTGTTTCAATGAATTGATCTAACAGGTTAAACTTACCTACACTAGCATTGGTATTGTTAACAGTACTTGAAGCATTATCATTACTAACATTACTGTTAACGGAACCACTCCCATTATTCACAAAAGTATTGAAGTAATTAATCGCTGCTTCTTCCGTAAAATTTTCCAAAACCTCCACCGGAATCTTTAAAGCTGTTGCCACCAGCTCCAATATTTGTTGTTCTACAATTTCTTTCGCTTCTACCAATGAAACCCGCTTCTGGTTCCACTCGCTCCCCATGATTTCTGCCAATCCTTCCTGTCTCAAACCTAACATTTCTCTAAATCGTTTCACATTTTTACCTTGATGAACCCTTAGTTCATTGTTTTTCGTATTTCTCACAACCCAATTTTTAAATCTACTGTTAAGTTAAATATTAAACTTTAAATAAACAAAAACGAATTAAAATAACTGAACAAACACAAACAATTAACCTATAACTTAAACAGAACTCAAAAAGCATGGTTTAGAAAATCAGGAGGATAGTTATTCGTATGTCCCCCAGGGAATAATTAACAAATCGCTTATTTAAAAATTTAAGACATGAAAACATCACTATTTACCAGCAAGGCAGAATTCGATTTCAGTTATTTAAATCAGGATGAAATTGACAATCCCTTACATTGTATCGGCTATTTTTTCACAAAACAAATATATATCGAAGTGCTTAGAAAAGATATTCAAAATTGGATCAGAACAGCCTGCTCCCTTTCTAACGACCAGTTCGGAGATCCTGATCAGTTTGCGGTAGTCCACCAACACTGCACCAAATTATTGGAAATTGCTTATTTACTACTGCACGATGATACTGTTCTTAGATTAGAGAAGAATGATCCTATTTACCGCATCAACAACGAACGTTTCATATGGCACATGGAGAATAAACAAACCCTGAGCTGTCCGGATCTATATTACAGAAAACTAGTGGGCGATGACATCAATGATGTAAAGCTTTATTTTGAAGATTTATTCGAATTTATGAGTCTGGAACAATGGTACAAAATCCTGGATCAGCTGTTCATTTACTCTAAAGAGGAAGCCAGCTTCACGAAACAAGAGCAATACGGATTCCTGGTGCTGGAAATTCTAGAACACCTGGAAAAAGTATTGGAGGCGATATCTGTAGTATACGAAACTAAGGCACTCCCATATATCAATAAATACTATCATGAATTATTGGATTAGCCAGATATGGAATATCATTTACGCTCAAAGCCATTCTTTCAAATGGCTTTGAGCGTAAATTTAATATAATAAAATTGATATTTACCAGAAAAACATTCTAACTCTATTCCTCAATCTTGACTTTCCAATCTAATTGATCGAGCTCTTCCATCGAATATTCTAATCGCTTATATAGTTTCTTGATGTTTAAAGTATCAATACTGTTATATGCTTTAAGTGTATCAACATTATAAATAAATAGGTTCAACTGGATTCAAAAACAAATTAATTTGCTTATCAAAACTATCACATCCAATATTACAGATAATAACAAGTATAAAAAAGTATTTTATTCTACATTTCATGATTAATTCCCTTTAAGTGGAATAATTATACGCATTCCTTGAGTTCTTTTGCCCTGATATGGTCGCTCATTAGTTGAAATATTGTTGTAACCTTCCTTTACATTCATCAATATTTGAAATTAGATTGTTTGCTGCATATTGATATTGACTAAAATCAGCATATTTTTCCGCAAACCTATCGATAACATTCCACCTCCCAATTACGGGGTCATAGAACCTTGCGTCGTAATCATACTGATTCTTATCTATCAGTCTTTAGAAGATTTCTTCCTTAGGCAGAAAAAAAACTATGGATACAGACATTAAAAAGGAAAATACAAGATTGTTGTTTTACCTTCCTCAGAATATGTATTTTCAAATTGCTGCCAATACCAGAACAGAGTATAATCAATAAACAACTAAAGTCCGGAAAACCGACTTCTCAAATTCTATATTCTTAATATGGCTTTATAGTGTACACCAAGGCTTAACCAACACTTTTGCGATTAGGATTTAGATAATTGAAATCATCAGCATCGAATTTAGTTTCAAGCAGCTCTAAACCAAACCCTTTTTTATACTCCACTTCTATCTTTGTTATCTGTAAAAGCCAATAAAAATGTATGTCCTTATCATTATCCCAATGCATAATCTCCAAATTTGGCCCATCTTCAAGCGATACGCTTGGCCCGAAATCACCGATATATACAATCAATACCCCCTTATCTTTTGCCTTAGCAATAAGACTAAAATAAAAAGCAATATCGAACCAATAAAATAAAGAATAATACCCCAACCTCTGTTGATTTTTTGCTTCTTTGTCTCTTTTGAATACTCTGCAAAAATCAAATCATGAAGACCTAATCGCTTTAGGCGATGCTTGAATAATGTAAATAATGGCACAATAAGTACTAAAGGCCAAAACCATCTTACCCCACTTCCTACTGGATAGTTTAATCTAACATTTAGTCCCACAGAAAAAATTAATGTTGCCAAAGCTAAAACATTAAAATATGCAAAAACAAACATAATAGTGAATGTCCTGAAGAGCGGAATTGAACTCCCCTCAAAAAAATAACTAAATACTCTAAAGTAATAATATTTAAAAAAATGTATCATGATCTCATTTTGTTGTAATGCTATAGTTTACTTCTTCCCCCTAACATAGACAAGATCTATGGGGTTATAGCCCGTGGCATCTGCTACTCCATAGGCTAAACCTAATCCTATAGTCCAAGGATTACTTTTTTTATGCAAGTTGTCCTACCGAAACTCTACTTTTGGCAGTCTGATTAACAGGGAGCAGGTCATATAAGTCTAAAGTATTTAAGTCAGTTTATTTCACGTACCCGTTTATACCCTCGATATCTGAAAAAACGAGCATAACCTTTTTATTCATTTTCATCCTCATTATTTCTAACTTTTTCAGGATCATAATGAATACCTTTCCTTTTATGGTCCAGAACTTCCCTCTCTTCTCGCAATGCAAGACGTATTTGTAATGAAATTTTATTTGGTTCAACTTTTCTTAGTCGAATTAGGTATTGAATAAAATCACTTTTTTTTACAGAATCTTTAAAAGATGCAATGACTATTGATTTCCAGGGGAACTGACTTTTTTGTTCTAGTACATTTTCTTTAAAAAATTTACGTTCCGTCCCTGCTGGTATTTTAAAAATGTGATTTGGCATTAATCCAATCGTATCTGGCTCTTTATCATCAGACACACCTTTACCCAGTAAAGGTTCCTGAAAAGAATAAAAATAAACCGATTGACCTGAGTCTATCAAAAAAGTATGTCTTCCATATTTTGAAATTGGCGGTGCAACGAGTATACCATTCTTTGGTTTTAAGGATGCCTTATAAAGGCTATCCTCTTTACTAATAATATAAACATCATTTCTATTGATACAGCCTAATTCTGCAAATACAACAACTAATAGTAATTTATAAAGTAAATATTTATTTTGAAATTTCATGTTATTTATGATTGGAAACATCTTCATTATACGATTTAATAAATTTGGTTATACCCTTTACGGCGTCTAATTGCAACATAAAATTTCTAAAAGCGTTGGAATTTCCAGTTGAAAGCTTTTTATGGTCTCCTCTCTCAACATCACGCATTAGATCCAGCTTTGTCTAGTATTCCTTCGTACCAGGCCTTATCATACCATCATTAAGAGCTTGTCTAAAATCTCTTAACCTATTTTGATCAGAAAAGGAATGAACAAACGCTTCATTTGTTAGCATTTTAATTGATTCATCAGTATTTTGACCGATTTTTAGCCAAATCTATTCTACAATTAAAGCTCTTGCATCATACTTGCTTGTTATCTTTTCCTCCATACCCATCTAACCCCAGTTCGACATTATCTGGTTTAGCCGTAAGTGTTCGACCTACTACTTCCATATTCCCGATAAGACCAAGATCTTGTTTGTACTACTAATCGAAAGATGATCATTAGCGAACGCGCCATACTTTTTACTTAAAAAGACATGATTTTTATCTCCCATTGTTATCATTATTGACTGTCACTATTTATTAAATTTAATAATGATTAAATGCGATAAATACATACTAATTAAAGCATTAAACGAAATTAATAAGGCGAACAATTTTGAGTTCATTAAACTATAAAAAGATATTGCAAAAAAAACAAAAATCAATATAATAGAATACAAAGTTCGATTCACTTTTTGAAAATATAAAACGAACAATAATAATAAGCTCAAAATTATATACAAATAGAATAGATACCTAGAAGCAATCCCCAATCCAATATCCATCTTAATAAATCCAGTTGACATTAATATTCTTATGATCAAATCATAAAATCCAGTATAAAGGATAACTTGCAAAAGTGGTTGTCTAAGTGATCTTAAAAGGAGTTCAATTTCTTTTCTATAATCCATTTTTCTTCGCTTCTTCTTTAGTGATTAGTTTAGTAAAATGTCTCTGACTCGCACCAAATAAAGCTCCTCCGGATACAAAATAATTATCATAATTCTTTACTTTGGGTAACAGAATCCTAAAACGGGCCATTGACCTGTAAGGTTTTTTAAGGACTAGACAAATTACTAGTAATCCTTTTTTATTTTTTCTGCTGTCAATATACTATCCATAGTATTTTTGGAAACCGCAATAACAGTGTGACCTATTTGATAGCTGTAGCTCACCGAATCACCGTGAATTTTATTACCATACTTGTAATTAATTTCAATTAAACGTTGTTTTCCTTCTCCTGGAGGAAGTTCATATACATCAAGTTCGCCATAAATATCACAGCCAGAAAACGTAACTGACTTCCGTTTATGCCCTATGACTTTTTCATCACCAGTCCACCAAACTGATTCATCATCTCTCTCTTTTATATTCCAATAATTAGGGATTATTGGAATCTGGAGTTGCTACCTTTAATTAGACAGCAAGTTAAGTGAATTTGATAACTTAACAGAAATTATGTCACGAGAAAGAAAAACATATCCGAAAGAGTTCAAGGTGATGAGCGTTGAACTGAGTAATAACCGCACAGATTTGACTGCACTGGCCAAAGAACTAGATATCAGTTTGGCGTTTTTGTACCATTAGCTAAAGGAATTCTCCAGCAAACAAGGCAGTAGTTTTCCTGGAAATGGGAAAGTTATCCTCAGCGTGGCTGAGCGAGAGGTGGCTTTATTGAAGAAAGAACTGCGTGAAACGCAGATGGAGTGCGATATTCTAAAAAGGCTATCAGCATTTTCTCCAAGGGCGACAACAAATATTCGGGTTCATAAAGGGTAATAGCAGGATGTTTTTAAAGAGCAAGCAGCCCGCAAAGTTTTCTAATATATTGAAACTGGGACAACCGTAAAAGATTACATTCTGCCCTGGCATACTTGTCCCCAAAGGGATGTAAAAAAAACTTAAACAAAATATTGCAGCTTAGCTGAATGTTTACTTTATTCTTGCAATTCCAGGAGCTACATTTGAACTTTAAATTAATAAGCCCATTGAAAATTACAAATATTATATTACTTTAAATGAAAAAATGCTTGAGGAAAATTCCCCTTTACTAATGCTCACAGATTATTTTGCGAAAGGTGTGAGTGTGATTAAACACAAACAACACATTATTCGGACAAAGAATTAGCAATGGCAATGATTTATGGCATAAAAACAGTTGACACAGGTACGCAACAAAACTTCATTAACAGCGCATTCAACGCAATACTAGATAAATATGGAATTACCAATAATGAATTAACAAACTTTCATAAGAATAATTTAATTTCAACAACCCCCACTGCCAAAAACCGGCTGTCATTAAATCCTGAGATTATGAAAATTATAACTTATTTATTCGGTTTTTTATTTTTTTTCACTCAAAACTGTAAAGGCCAAAGCAATATAAAAGAAAAGGACTCTGTTTATTACTACCTTGATACTGCAGCAGTGCCAATTAAAGATAGGATGGTTTTTAAAGATTCATTAGAATTTGCTATTGCATACACCCTTCCATGTCAATGTAATTTATGGGGAGGTAATATAAATTTTGAGAAGCCCAAATCGATAAAAAGTAAACCAATTAGCTTGGCTGAATTTAAAAAACTAAATACAGTATCAATTACTGATCTCATAACTATCGCGGTCAAGAAGATCAAAGAGAAAGACAAGAAGACTTCCTATTTTTTTATTGAACCGAATGGTAAGGAAATGAAAATAAGCAAGGTATTTCTAATGGACCCTAAGAGAACTCATGAAGTGCTTGATAAAGGAGGGGTCTATTTCGAACCAGATAAAAATTAACTTCTTGATAAGCATTGCCTAATGCTAACACTACAGTACAAGTTTATTAAATAAATGGATTTGGATCTGTAAAACAAACTGTGTCAGGGCGGTGATTCATTAGAGTCACTGCCTTTTTCATTTTAGTTCAAATCTAGTACCATCCGATCAGGAAACCAAATTGCAAGTTTTTGCGCAGGGATCCCCCAATTGCTTAATGGCATCGTCCACTTCTGGCTAATGTTATTATGGGCCAAGTAAATCGAAAGTAGCTGGTCAATTTTGGCCAATTATTCCTCCAGGAATCGATTACCTTTTCATATTTCTTACCCCATTTAGCCTCCAAATCATCCATTCTAAGTTCTGCCCGTTCAAGGGTGTCAGCTTTATAAACAGGCTTCAGGTTAACCATAAATGCTTTCTGATCTTTAGAGGCGACGTATTTCAAGCTGTTGCGAATTTGATGTACTACACAGGTCTGAATCTCTATTTGAGGGAATACCATATTGATTGCAGCAGGAAACCCGTTCAGATTGTCAATGCAGGCAATCAAAATATCTTTTACACCTCTGTTCTGTAAATCCGTAAGCACCGATAACCAAAAATTAGCGCCTTCATTTTGAGAAACGTATCCCTAAAAGCGTTTTATAGCCATGGCGATCTATACCAATAATATTATAAACTACATGTGAATTCATCCGAGGATCTTCCTTGACTTTGTAATGCATCGCACCCAGCCATATGATGATGTAGAGATCCTCCAATGGTAGGGATTGCCGTTCCTTTACTTCCGGAATAATCTTGTCTGTAATGGCAGACAAAGCCGTATGACTGATATCTGTATCGTACATGTCATGTGTTTGGAAATATCCCTCAGGCTCATTCCAAGACCATAAATGCCAATGATATTTTGCTCAAGACTCTCTGCAAGTATAGTTTCCCGCTTACGAATCAACTCTGGTTCAAAGGTAGAGATTCGATCTCTTGGTGTTTCTATGGTAATTGTACCAGAGGGAATACAACTTCTTTACTGGTTTTACCATTTTTACGGTTGCCAGAAAGACGTTCATCGGTATCTAGATGGCTTCAAGCTCTGCTTCTAATTCAGAGTCTAAAAAGCTTTTTAGTAAAGGAGCTAAAGCTTCATCTTTACCATACAGTGATTTGGCCGAACGTAATTGCTCAAGGGCTTCTTGCTTCATTTGCTCGTAATCGAGCTGCTCATCTTTTCTCATTTTATAAACTGTGTCTCTAAGTTAACAACTAACTAGTTGACACAGTCTATTTTACAGCCTCATCAATATTGCGTTTTTTTAACAACATTTCCACCTTCATCTTAGATGACCCATTCGCCATTTTTTTTACCATCCTTAAAGGAGGAAATAGATTTTATTTTACCACTCTTAAAAAAAGTTTTCCAAGTACCATCAGCTTTCCCTTCTTTAAAATATCCTTTCTGGCTAACAGTCCCCTCTTCATGCCAAACAGTAATTCCACATCATTTTAACCTCCTTCCTGTAGACTGAGCATTCTAAAATTGAGTTTCGGGCGTATTCCTATTACCAAACTAAGGGTCTCCATTATTGGCAATCAAAAATCCAGAGTGTGCATTTCTTGATAAAATTGATCCGATATAATTGAAAGTGTTTTCATTAAAGATTGGATTTATATTTTATAACTACTGGTTTTACATCATAACCTTTTGCTTTCAATTGGCTTATCAACCCTTCTTTATACATGAGGTGTTTAAGTCCCACAGCAACAAAGCAGCTCTGTTCCACCAGAATTGATGGTAGCACCGCCAGCCAAGAAGTATTCCTCTTAATTAATAGCTCTTGAACAAAAGGAATATTCTTTCCTGGAGTTACCTCATTAAAATGATATTGGATATTAAGATCTCTATAGTCATTTATTTTGTCAAGTTCTTCTGCGGGTAAAGAAATATGTACAGATGGTACCCCTTTCTGAATATAATTAATCATAGAAATAATTCCTTGTGCAATCTCTTTAGGATTTCCAAATAATTTTGATGAAGGTGCTGGTTTTCTTTTACTAAAGTTATCTAGACCTACAATTTTTTTTCCATTGTTAGAAGCTAGATTCTGCATATGAAAATCCATTGAACTTTCATTTTTTGGGGTTATTTTAAACTTTTTTGAAAAGTAATCCATCTGTATTGTGAAATAAAGCTTCCATGCAGGGAATTTTACATTATCTAATGACCCCAAAGAATCGACCCCTATAGAGGCAAGATATTTATCAACTTGTGTAAACATTTCCTTTGGGAAAAGTGCTGAATAAGGAACATATCCGTCGGTGGGAGTTTCATTCTTGCTATTGTTAATACTATAACTACTATCCATCTGCCTTTCAACCAATAATACATTCGACTTATTAAAGGCTTCCAAAACAGGGGCAATCGAATCAAGAAAGGAACCGCCATAAAGGTGATTTGTACCAAATAGATAAGAGGTTTTTTTTAAGCCATTTCCCGAAACTGACCACAACAAAGTTTCACTTACAGTTTCATCTGGAATTTGAGCAGAAACCATTATTGATTTAAAAAGGAAAGTAAATAAAATAAGTAATTTATAGGATGTATTCATGCCTTATTAGGTTTTTAGGGTTGTTTTTTTATTAGCTGGTGAAACCATATAACGACACTGACAGGGAAATTAAAAATCCTTCATCGATATATATTCACACATAATACTCCTACCATAATTTACATGAAAATTAGGGCAGATTATTATTAATGTTTATGTTTTTTTCTGTTGTCACAATCGTTACCAAATTGGAGATATGATTAAAAGACGTCAATCCTGAAACTATAAAAATTAACACATCATTTATTCACAATTTTATAACAACAGTTAAGCTGTAATAAAATAGATTATAAATACAAGATGGAACTGGAGCAACTTAAAAATTGACATTATAATCATTTATTAGCTTAAAGGTATGCTGCAACAGTTGTGGTATAGGTTATTGTTATTTCTATGCATCAAGTAGAGTGTGTTTACGGAGGTAATGAATTTGCTCGTGCAATACCTGTACACATAGAATATGTCCATGCGGTCACAGCTGAAGAAGCTACATAACATTCAGGGCTAAACACGACTATTGTTGGTGGTGTCAGCCCATATTCTCCTCCCTTGGCAGTTCTGGCTGTTTCAGGATTTAGTTCAGTAATAAAACTTTTAATTTTTTCTCATGCGATAATTTTTAAAAAATAAACGGTTTATTAATTTGTTAGTAAATTCTTAAATTAAATTTAAATGCATAGTCTATGCATTTACAAAAGAAAATGACCTATATATTTTTCATGATAAATTTCACACCACATAGATATATAATAATTTAACCATAAAGTAAAACTAGGCATTAAATCAGATCCAATGAATGAAAAATCAACGCAAACGTTTGCGTTATAAACAAGCACCTCTACACATTTTCTTTCATAAATCAGTTTTATAAATCAGAAATTAAATAGAAATCGGACTCATTATTTTAATTAAAAAACAAAAAAACAGATTAAAAACTACATTAGTTAATAAAATCAAACGTTTGCTCAATAATATTCATTCTTAGCATCAAAGTGACACATGAATGCACCAAATAACATATGATACGGACTTATAAAAATCAGTCTGGTCGCATGATGTGTTGCCATCTACTTTCCCGTTATTTTTTAATCTTTTTCATCTTATCGTCAACCCCATTATTTTCAATTATCATCATAAGTGTTAAATTGCGCATGTACAACGAAAAACGCTTTTAATCCTCGAAAATTCTATTTCTAGTTTGAACTGGCGTAATATGAAGCATGAAAAAACACCTTAAATACATTGATGGCAGTTCAGATAAATTCTGGCAAATTGAAGTAAGCAATTCCGAATACACAGTTACCTATGGAAGGAACGGAACAGCAGGAAGCTCACAAACCAAGACTTTTACTGACAATCACGAATGCCTGAAAGTAGCTGAGAAGTTGTTAAATGAAAAAATAAAAAAAGGGTATTCAGAAGATGGCGAGGTGGTTCCTCAACAAAAAGCACCATCTGGCAAAAATGCCAGATCAACTCCAATCACTGAAATCCTCACGAATTACGATGCGCTGGTTAAATCCGGAAAAGTAGCTGAACTACTCCCCTTTTTGAAGGACCATTCAAAAGGGAATCTTGAAGCATTAAAAAAGCAGATCAAAAAAAACAAACGCTACTGGATAGATTATACCGACCTCAGTGTAGAACTTGGAGAAAAAAACACAACAAATTATTCGAATTGGGGTGTTCGTAAAGACCTGAATCAAAAAGACGTCGTCATCCTCAGCGCCATTGCCCTATTCAATAAAACGGAGATTAGCTCCTGGGATGAGGTAATTGAAGCATTGACCAGAGCTGGGGAGCCAGAATTCACGGAAATTCTGGACTGGTCTAAACCAAACTGGATTGGAGATTTCCTGCTGGAAAAACTTCGTCGAAATGAATGGATGTCCTTCGACTATCTTGCACTTAGATTTCTCGAAAGCAAGGGGTTTGTAAACTGGTTGCCAGAACTGTATGCTTTAACCCTAGCAAACCTTCGCCGTTGGAGTTCAGAGAATAACATCAGAGATTATATCAACTTCATCATCAACGACAAACTGGCATACGAACGCGATGTCCCCGAGTTATTTAACTATCAAAGCAATCTGCACAATCTACATTTCAAGGACAATGATGAACAGGCTTATGATGAGTTTAGCGCATGGAAAATTATTTATCAGCGCTTAATTGAGGATGGTAAATTGGACCGCAAACAATTCATCATAGAATCGATCCTGATGCAAACAAAGGACTGGAACAACAATCTTAAATCTTTTTTCAGAAAAAGAATGGGCGAACTGAACCTGGTGACAGATGAGCTGATCTTACACCAGGAGTATATTTTTGTATGTTTACACCATCCATATGCTCCAGTATTGAACTTTGCGATGGAACAGGTAAAGAAAATCTACGACCACAATAAATTCAGTGCATTATCTTTTCTGGATTGGTTGGAACCTGTAATGATGCAGAACGACAATAAATCGGCGATTAAAGCCGTACTTCCTGTACTGGAAAAAATGAACAAACTGTATCCAAAACTGAATAAAAGAATCTGTCTGCTGATTGCCGATGTTTATGTTATTCCTGATTTAAACCTACAGGAAAGAGCGACTAAAATATTACTAAAAATCGCCTCTCCCAAAGATAAAGACCTACAGGAAAAACTAGAAGGCTATATTTCATTAATGCAGGGAAATATCCCTATTCATCTAGGCCAATTACTGCCCAACACTGAACAAGCCGAATTGACCAGCGAAATTGAAGTCTATCAGTTTAAACCACAAACAAAAAATGTGCTATTGGAGAAAGTAGTGCTCCCTGAAGACTGGAATGACATTCTTTATCTCTTTGGAAGCTTTATCAACTCAGAAGAAGTCCTGGATTCTGAATTATTAGTAAACACCTACATCAGTCAAAGGCACCTGTTTCCGACCGATTACTCCAAACAACTGGAACCCTATAAAAAGCAGTTGGAAAAGAGGTACTTTGAAACTATCCATAAAGCTTATACCAGTATGTTCTTGCAGCAAAAAATACAGGATATCAATTATGTATTCAAAATAGAAGACAGCCACTATCATAAAACCAGAACCTTATTGTTAATCAAACCAATGCTCCATGCAGCACAAGAGCAAATTAACAATGACCTAAAACTACCCTTGCTTTCTTTTCCAACACATAAACCCCATTGGATCGCACCAAAAGTTCTTATGGAAAGGCTGATTGCAAGGCAAACACTTGGTTTAAAGATCAATCAGCAGGACCTGAATATTGCCATTGGCAGAATGCCACGCGAACAGACAGCCGAAGCAATCCCCTTATTGGAACAGCTTAAGGGCGAATTAAGACCACTCATGGCATTTTGTCTGGGAGTCAGCAAGGAAATCACCATTAAGTCGAACTCTTTATTAGATAAATTGGTGAACAAAGTAACTGGAAATGCAGAGACTGATTATCAAGGTCCAAAAAGTGTCGCTGCGAGGACTTATTATCCTGAAGAAACTTTCCCTCAGTTTAAAGACAGCCATCTTAAAGATTATCCATTTGTAGTTGCCCCCTTTAAACCAAATATTGAAGTTAAGGAAGAGTGGCATGAATACATGAACTACCAGACCCAGCAAAATGAACGAAGTCCTTCTTTTTATAGACTAAGAACTTCCGTTGTAGGCCATCAAAATGTACCCACTGCCTGCTTATATGGTCTGGATATATATGGCAACAAAACCACCTGGGAATATAACTTGAATAATGAAGGAAATGTTTACTACTGGCACAGTCTAATGCCACAAAATGCAGATGCCTTGGCTTGCTTCCTGATCCATTCGTCCTGCAATTTCGCAGATGGAGGTGGAAAAGAAATGAAAGGCTTTTTAAAGATAATGAATAATGGTGGTTTCCCTTTCTCTGAGATGGTTATGCTGGTCTATGCCTGCACATTTTTCCATAGTAACAAAGAGGTTCGTTTGATGGCTGCAGAGGTTCTCATGAACTTAATTGAACAAAAGGCTATTGATCTGGAGTTACTCGCTGAGAAGTTAGCTTACCTTGCTTCAAACAAATATGGCGCTTTCTTACGTTTGGCAGATAGCATTGGAACCATAAAAGATGCATCTTTACTGCACAACTTCGCATACTTACAATTGTTGGAAGGAGTTTTTAAATACCTGACTATTTCCGAAAAACTACCCGTTAATTTTAAAAAGATAGTAGAGCACTACATTGATGTACTGTATAAAACAAATCAACAACCTTCAGCTACTTCCATCGCCTTTTATGAAAAATGGAAAGACAATCCCACATTAAAGACTTTGATCAAACAAATCATCAAATAACCAGGCATGACCGACTTACAAATTCAATATAAAGGCATTTCCAATTATACCAAGACAAAGGGTACCAATAACCTTGTCCTGGCCCACCAGACTGAAATAGAAAGTGTAAATAATATCCCTTGTTTCTTTTGGGGCACTTTGACCGATCCTTACCTAACGGCGAAGTGCTGGAGCACCATTGCTAAAGTTGTTCGGTCAAGTTTCGGTCCTGTTCCACCCAGCCTGCGAGATCCTATTGTTTCTGCAGGAACAGAAAGAATCCGTTTTGAAGGCTTCTCTTCCTGCAATGGGGTTTATGTTAGGCTCGATATGAAACCTGAAGCCATTGATGGGGAATTCATCGCCAATGGCACGACCAATGTTGATTTCAACGACCCAATGCTCAATGCCTTAAACAGCATCCAGAAGAACGAAAAAGTAACCCTTGCTGTAGGTCACCAGGACATGCAGGTAATTACTGACAAGACTAAAGTGACAGAGAAGAAGGTCAACTTGCCTATGCGCTGGATTAAGGGTTTAACCAGTGTACAGCTGTATCTGGCAGATATGGATCTCAAGTATGAAATGAATAAACTTCAGACCATACAACTCTTCCAGACCTTACCTAAAGGCAGTGTAAAAGGAGATTTCTTTGTCACAAAGCGGGCTGGAAAATTCACGTTTTCAACCTTATCTACTACCGACAGCGTACGTATTGGGGGCATTCATAGACTCCGATTACTAGAAGGAATTCTGGCAATGGTTGATCAGATTTTTGTCTATGAATCTGAAGACCGGGAAACCTGTGCAATTGTATGTGAATTTGGCAAAATGCAGTTGCTCATGGCATTTTCACCTGACTCGTATCGCGGATTTTCCGGAGAAGGAAAAGCCCTGGAAAACATGACCGAAAATCTGCCAGTGGAATGGATCTATGGCTTGAACAGTTTGCTCAAATCCAATGAGACATTTGATCCCACATTGCTATCCATTGAACATGATATTGACTTTGGAACCATGGCTCAGCTGACCTCAAGTTTGTCTTCCATTGGCTTACTGGGCTATGACGTCATGTCCAGAAGTCATTTCTACAGACAACTGCCATTTAAAACGGAAAGAATCCTGAGTTTAAACCCTAGACTTAAGAACGCTAAAAAATTGATTGAAAATTCGGATGTTACCATTCTGGAAAAAAGGGACGGTTTTATAGAAGCAAATGTGAAAGGCTCGGGTGTTTTTCATAAAGTAGTATTAGACCATAACGGATATAGGTGTACCTGTAAATGGTTTACCGCATACCAGGGCAAAAGAGGAATTTGCAAGCATGTGCTCGCGTTAAAAATGATGGTGTAAAATTACATGAGTTTCTCCTCTACAAAAATTCTTAAAGGCTCAATAATCCTGGTAGTTATTGATATTCTAATCATTTGGCTTTGGGCTGCAACTTCAGATCTTGGTCCAGGCTCTGCAATGGTGATTTTTATTGTTATTCCTTTTGCCTTTATTTGCAATTTGCTTATTGGACTTGTGATATTCTTTACTAAAAGAATCTATAGTTATTTCTTCTTCATCAATTGTATCGTCGCATCTGTAATTACCTATTGGATTTTTAGTCTGGAAATGAAAAATCAATATAAAGGACATTTTGAGAACTGGAGTTTTAATTTACAGGATACCACCTTTAGAATTACTAAATGGAATAAAAGCAATGAATTCAGCCTATCCTATAAACAAGATATTGGATCTTCTACAAGCTTTCTAGATGGTAAATGTGAGCAAAAAAACGATACGCTCCTATTAACCTCTGATTCAATTCGCATGTACATCCATGACAATAAACTATATAATTTTAGAAAATCAAAGAAACCGATCACAATAAAGATCGACAAATAAGTCCCCATTCTGCTCAACTGGAAATAGTGGCAAGGCCTATGATCAAAGGAATAATAAACAGGTTTAAGAATAAACCAGATCTCTTTTTAGTGTTAGCTCCATTGGTGTTTATTTGGGGGATTTTTACGCTGCATTATATCACTGGACCTGGTGGGGAAAGCTTAACTGCAATATTCTCAATGGGAGTTATGTTTTTTGTTACAATTGCATTATTCATTGATTTTGGTTAGTAAACCAACTACCAGACGACTTCTAAGATTTACTACTTTATTAAAAACCTATTAAAATCCATTCTAACATATATAAAAAGACCTATAATAACAGAGATCAATACTTTATTTATAATAAAACAATGAAAGCATCAACCAATATCAGAGAAATGCTCGCAGGTAATAGAATATACGTACCTACATATCAACGTGCCTACTCTTGGGAAACCCCAAGAGAAGGTAGTGAAAGAAAAACCCAGACTGATGTATTTCTTAGTGACTTGGAAGAAAATATAAGAAGCAATAACTCCAACCCTTATTATTTTGGTCATTTTCTTTTTGAAGAAAAGGAAAACAACAAGTATGCGGTAATAGACGGTCAGCAAAGACTTACTACTATTTCTATTTTTCTTTCTGTCCTTTTTAGATGCCTTAAAAAAAAGAAAGTTCAATTATCTATTGAGGACAACCAAATATTCCAAGATACAATACAATGTAACCACATTGACAGATTCCAAACCGTTGAATATGATAAGGACTTTTTTAAAGATTATGTAATTAACCAGTCAATAGAGGACGATAAAACCCTGGAGTATCAATCTGCAAAAAGAATTAAGTATGCCTACGACTATTTTTTGAACAAACTCATGCTTAAAGAACCGGATGAACTCGAAAAACTACTTAACAGTACTATCACAGCTTCTTGTAGTACCTACAATGTGAAAAATGAGTCTGAAGCTATACAAATGTTCATATTTCAAAACAACAGAGGCAAAAGTCCTTCAGCTCTTGAAATTCTAAAAGCGAACTTTATGTTTGCGATACACCTAAATGGCGGGCACTTGACTAATGACCTAATTGAAGAGGTCAAGAGGAGATTTGAAAAAATTTACAAATCTATATCTGCTATTGGGTATAAAATTAGTGAAGATGAAATCTTAAACCATACCTTGCGTGTGAAATTCAATAATCTTTCAGAAGGTAATGCAATAGAAAAAATCAAAACTATACTTGCCGGAAAAGAACCCATAGAATTCATTAAAACCTTTTCCATGATGTTAGAAAAGAGTTTTGATACTCTACGGTTATTTTTTGGCGATGATGAAAAAAAACACCACGAAATACACTCAATAATCACATTAGGAGGAATCGGACAAATTATTCCTTTCATTATAAAAGCATATAGTTTTCGAATACCTTATTCAGAAATCTTCCGACTATGTGTATCACTTGAATCTATAATTTTGCGAGACCGACTAATAGGCACCCGTGCTGACATGACAAGCAGACTTAACTACGATTTCCAGAAATTTACAAAAGAAAACCCAATAATACAGCCCATAATTGATAGGATTAACCGCATTAAATCTGAATCACACTGGTGGTGGGCACATTGGAACAACAAAGCATTAAAACAATCAATAAGCGGCGGACTTCATCACCCAACAGCAAGGTTCCTTCTTTGGAAGTATGAAAACCACCTTGAAACTAAAGCATCTAGAAATGGATACATATTAAGAAGGTATGACCAAATAGACCGCCCTGAATTGGAGCATATTGCACCAAAAACAAAACCAGGAGAACACCTTGCAAGTGGATATTGTGAATATGATGATGAATTTAACAACCAATATTTGAATTGTCTTGGTAATTACTTACTTATCTCAAAGAAACACAATTGCTCAATTGGCAATATACCATACCCACAGAAATACACCACATATACTTATTTAAAACAACAAACCGAGGTTCAAGAGACCTCTGCTAAAAACATGGAGTGGACAAAAGATAATATTCTTTCCCGGAAAAATAAGATTACAACGTATATCATGGAAAACTTCTAAAAAGGATCAGAAATAATGATCATCTTAAATATCAAAAATTATAAGTAATGTCAAAATACATACTCTATGAATAGAGTAGGGTATGTAAAACAAACTGGAGTTGCTATCTTTGAGTAGACAGTAAGTTAAGAGAATTTGGTAACTTAACAGAAATTATGTCACGAGAGAGAAAAGCATACACGAAAGAGTTTAAGCTGATGAGCGTTCAACTGAGTAATAGCCACACCGACCTAGGTGCTTTAGCTAAGGAATTGGATATCAGTGTTACTTTATTGCACCGTTGGAGGAAGGAATTTTCGAGCAAACAAGAGAGCAGTTTCCCTGGCAATGGGAAGGTTATACTCACAGCAGCAGAGCAAGAGTTAGCTTTATTGAAGAAAGAGCTACGTGAAACACAGATGGAACGTGATATATTAATGAAGGCTATCAGCATTTTCTCCAAGAGCGACAACAAATATTCAGGTTCATAAAGGACCATAGCAGGATATTTTTAGTTGAGAAAATGTGTTCGGTATTTAAAGTAAGCAGATAGGGGTAATCTTCCCTAAAAACAGCTACATAAATAAATGTAGTATTTAATAATTTAGGGTAATTAAAAAAAGTAATTTTAGCGAACCACAGATCATCAAGATTTTATCTTCGCAGGAATCAGGTAAATCCGTTTCGGATATCTGCCGTGAACATGGCATCAGTCAGGGAACATTTTACAAATGGAAGAGTAAGTATTCCGGGATGGAAGTTTCCCAGGTTAAACAGTTGAAGGAAATGGAAAAGGAACTGGCCCAATACAAAAAGATTGTAGCAGAGCAGACTCTTCAAATTACTATTCTTAAAGACGTTATCGAAAAAAAGCTGTAGGGCCTGCCGAAAAGCGTAAGCTTGTCGGTTATGCAAAAGATGCATTCGGAATGAGTCTTGGGCAGGCCTGTATATTGTTTTCCATCAGCACCTCTGTATTTTACTACAGAGCGAAACGTAAGGATGATAATGAGATCATAGAACAGCTGTCAGCGCTTGCAGAAGCCCATAGAACCTAGGGATTTGGATGATGTGTCATCGTATCAGGAAACTACAGTATAGGTGGAATCATAAACGCGTTTACCGGGTTTATACCCTGATGCGTCTTAATATGCGTAACAAGAGAAAAAAACGTCTTCCAGCACGCGTTAAGGAACCTCTACTTTGTCCTATCTATCCAAATGTAACCTGGAGTCTAAATTTTATGCATGACACACTGGCTAGTGGAAAAACACTTAGGACATTAAACATCATAGACGATTTTAATCCTGAGGTTCTTTCTATTGCTGTTGATACAAGTTTACCCTCACAAAGAGTGATCCGTGAGCTGGAGATACTGGTTGACTGGAGAGGTAAGCCAGATGCCATTCGCTCCGATAATGGGCCAGAGTCTATATCAATAGCTATTTCTGAATGGTGCAGCCAGAAAAACATAAAATGGAATTATATACAGCCAGGCAAACCTACTCAGAACAGCTTGATTGAACGGTTCAACAGAACCTTCAGGCAAGATGTGCTGGACAACTATATGTTTGAGAATCTATCAGAATTACGGAAATATGCTCAAGCCTGGGCTTGAATGTACAATAATAAAAGAGCACACGCTGCACTTGGTTATTTAACACCGGTGGAATTTCTGTTAAAATATGGTAAAATCCCTACAAATAATGGTGGTCACGATTTTCCTACATTACAGCAAGATTACAATAGCAATGTGAACTGGAATTTTTTAGTTTTGAACGTAGCTAGTTAGGGGAAGATTACACCTGCTGAATAGCAAAGGTCTTTTACATATGTTCCTTAAACTGCGTGTAACCATATCCATCCGGATATTTCTTGCGGTATTCCTCCCAGATGTTTAAATAGGTAAATCCGGATCTCTTAAGAGCTTTCTGGTAAATGGGGACCAGGGCCTGTAAATCCAGATAAGCCTGTGGCTTATTGAATGCTTTTGGTTCAGGTAAAATAGAAGCCAGTGATTGTTCATCTAGAGGGCTTAATTCCGAAAAATCTTTACCAGAACCAGCAAGATTGAGAATATACTCATTAACCGTTTTGCGGTTAATCCCTATCGAGCAATTGAACGATTGCTTTCGCCCCGTGCTTTTAATTGAATAAAGCGTTGAATATCTAACATGTCTTTGCGGTGGCCGGCCATACTCTACAGTTTTGTTTACTGTAAAATACCGCTTTGTTTAAATTGGACCGGTATCACCGATACGGCTGGTCCGTTATAGACTGATATATGCAACCACTAAAGTGGCATCATTTAAACCGTAATCGCTGGCACTATCAGGCCGAAATAGCTGGCACAATTCAAACCGTAATATCCACCACTTAAAAGATCATACAATTATATAAAAAAGCCGGAATTATTCCTTTTTCAATAATGCTTTTTTCAGGGATTCATCTTTCAGGTCAATGCGGTGTGTGGAGTTTACAATCGGATCCTAGATTGCATTTGCTTAAGTGCCTTCATCACCGATGATTTCGTACCATGCTGATACCGGTATTTGGGAGGTTTCTCCCGGTCTTGGTTATCGAAAGCCTGCAGGCCAAAGCAATCGAGTATTAACAATTGTTCCAATTTAACTCTGTTAATCTAATAGTTAAACGTTGTTTAATTAAAAAGTAATTATTCCAGGGCGATTAACATGATTTGCTAATTGTGCCTCTATATCCAATAGTAGACTACTTCTTAATCTATACTTGGTTTGTTCTGAAAACTTAAACAAGAACTCATCTTTTGTAAAAGACCTAACACATCGAAAATCAATTAATAAGAATGAATAATCATCGAATTTCATCAGGGGGCAAGCATCATATCTGAAATCGCCCCCCTTTAGGTTTTTCTTCGATATCTCTTTTGGAAAAAGAACACCATAAGCCATACGAGAATAGTTTTTCTCTTGAGCATAATCACAAGCTGGGGTAAGATCAATACATACCAATCTGGTATTCTGTTTATTAAGGGTCTTTTTAGAGTCCTCCTTTAGGTTGCGCTGAATTATTTCTTTACCAATGGCGTTAATATCCATGATATATAAATTACCAGGATAAAAGTGATTAAATCCACTACTTGAATAAAGAAGATGGATCTTTGTATGAAGGTTATTTTTCTCATCAGTTGACATCCCACTTCCGGACTGTTTTATTTCCTCAAGATTAATTGAACGAAGCACTGATTGAAATTTTTTTTCTACAGACTCAACCAGGTTTGCATTAAAAACATCAGCAGCGAGCTCCAAAAGTTGAAATTTATCCAATCCCTTAATAGCGTCGCTACCTGCTTGCCCTTTGGCTAGCTGGTAAAGCAAGCCAGACATATTAGTATCCCATTTATCATCTCTAAAAAAAATGGAACAAATTTGATTAGTTATAGATCCTGCAGCATTATTTACGGAGGATTCCCAAAACAAAAATGAAGTTAAAGCACTAAACTGTTTAATTCCTTTAATAAGTTCTGCTCTAATATAAGAGAAACCATCTTCATCGTTAGCTTTTGCTTTATCAAGTGTAAGAATTTTAAGTGGTTTATAATCCTTAAGTCCATTTTCAAATTCTCTTTCAAGTTCCTCACGATACTTGTTTTCTTTTGTACTCCAGTATATTAAAATATACAGATTATTTGGTACAAGCGATGTTTTTAAACGTTGTGCTATTGGAGCTATTATATTTTTTGAATTAGAGCCATTAGTTACAAGTTCCAAATCTAGAAAGACTAATCTTACATTTTCAACGGGTTCAGCTGGGAGGTCATTACCATATTCATCATGGTAGTAAAGATAAGCTATTTTTTCTTTGGAAAGTAAAGATAACAATTTATGAACATCTTCTATTTTGTCATCAAATACAATTACTTTTCCATTATTCGGAAGTATCATGAGATAAGAGTTTAATTTTAAGTATAGTAATTGCCCCATGTTGAAATTCAATGGGAAGATCGTATTCGTTTGATTCTGGGAACCTGACAGAGCCCTCCTGTACCTTCATCACTTCAGAGACAATGTGTAACCCAAGACCTATGCCATTGCTCTTGGCGGAAATAAAAGGTTTAGTTAACTGATATTTGGGAATAGTGAAACCAGCCCCATTATCTGCTATCACTATTTCAAGATAATTCGGTTCATTATGTATAACATCTATGTATATTTTCTTTTCAAAAGTCTCACTTGTTTTTAAAAGTCTTTGACGTTTAATTTCCAACCAGTGTATTGAATTATCAATTATATTCATCACGGCCCCCATCAAAAGACGTCGACTACATGAAATGACCTTATTTCCTTTATAATTCTGATAAGCTTTTATTAATTCAATATTGTGAGCATCCATACGATATTCTACATTAAAAACAGCCCCATTTAGAAACTTAACAATGTTCTCTTCTTTAGTATCAGCCTGCTTTAGAAGATCACTGTAACTTTCTATCAGCTGATCAAGATGATTCACAAGCCCTAGAACCTTCTCAGGAACATTCTCTTTTTTTACTGATAAAGTCAACTCGGCTATCACTTTCTGAACTTCATGAATACCAACAGCCAAGGTGAGACCCGCTCCTGCACTTGTTAGTAATGTTTCATTAATGAAATTATAATCATCTTCAATCTTTTTCAGGTGCTTATTAATTTCTTCCTTCAAGGGTCTCTCTTGTATTCTTTTTTCAATGAGAAGATGAAGCTCATTTAAATGATGTAACACAGGCTCCTCCTGCTCAGTAGGGTTATATTTATTCCTAATCAGATCTTTATCATTTTTACGAAGGGTTTCAACAATATTTATAGTATGTAATATAGCTCCACAAAAATCATAAAAAGCCTCATTCTCAATAAACCCTTCTCTGTTGGTCTTTTCTATTAACGCAGTACTTTCATTAATTTTCAGATCAATAACAGCAAGAATAAGATTATTACTTATTCGTTTTGCTGGAACATTGATCCTTCTCATATCTAGATTCAACCAATCGTTTCCTTTCTCCCCATATTCATTAATACGAATATTATCCCGATATACTCTAATTCCTCCTTGCTCATCCAAATACTGTTTCAATAATGTTATTCCAGCTTGATTGCCCAACTCAAGAGTTTGCTTATCACGGTCAAAAATATAACCTTCAAAGACAACTTCTCCAATAGTTGAAATCTCCTTGTCCGAACCATAATTTTTAGCAAGATTAATTACTATTTCTTTTTTGGGATTGTCAGGGTCTCTTTTGACAAAAGTTTCGTTGTCCCGAACATAACCTTCTTCCTGTGTTACATTTCTACTCTCCAACTCACGAAGAGAATCCCACGGCGTAAATTCATAAATAAATTCACTAATGATAGTCCCAGAAAGTTTACATTTAAAATGCCAGAGGGCAAATTTCTTAATGTCATCCCAAGTAGGTAATCCTTCTATAAGTGATTTATCATCAATATCTATATTCACCGAAAAGTCTCCAGATTTTTTAAAAGGAGAATTTAATGTAAAAACTGCTCTATACAAATCCCTTACCATCCTCTTATCCCAATCTGTTCGTAAGTCTGAAATTAAAATTCTTGTGCCTTTTCGACTCCGAAGAAAATATTCAGGAGTTCTGACAAAAACCTCAAAACGGGCATCTTTTAAGTATTTCTCTTCGCTGAATTTGTTCCAATCTATCCGAACAACAACTTCATCCTCTCCCTCTCTCCGGCTAATTAATTCGATCTTATTGCCCAACTTATGAACACCGAAACGTCCAATTCCTTTTTCTCCAATAGGAAGTCTATTGAATATTTTTGAACGTTGATTTTTAGCCAGTAGTTGTGCCTTATAATCACTTCCTGGTTCAAGCCATACATTTTCAATGAGTTGAATATTCATCCCCTCTCCATCATCTATGATATCAATTCTCCCATTTTTTTTATTAGTTATCTGCTCCAGTTTTACAGTTACGTTTTTCGCATCTGCGTCATAGGAATTCTTTATCAGCTCTAGCAGAGCTACGTTTTCATTTTTAATGAGTTTATCACCTAATTGAAGTAATAACCTAGCTCTTGGCTGAAAGAAATTTTTATTTGAAGATGCCTTCATGAAATGTTGCTATAGTTAAATCTGTGAACTTATCGTTCATCAAATTATAATGTTTTATCTAAAATTTATCACCTTAATATCAAAGAAAAAGCTTATCATTCCGTTGACATCCAATTAAATCTCCGTAATCTACGATAATCCAAAAAAGGAGGACATAAACAATTTACATTTTAAGTAGCTCATCTATTTTGTACAAATCACTAATAAGGGGAACCTCATTTTTAGATATAGCTTGACCAACATTTTTCCATGAGATTGCTTTTGTTTCTGAAATACCTTTTTTTACTAATTTAACAGTTTCTGCTTCAAATGCTTCTTTAACTCTGGATAAATTCTTATTATAAATATTCGTTATGTGGCCTATTGTATTTATTAAATTATTACTATCCATGTTATACTCAAGAAACCAATCCGGATCAATAGGTTGAAGTTTTTTTATTATCTGATTTTCAAAATCAACTAGTTCTTCAGTTAGATTGTGTTTAACCTGGAGTTTCTGTACTATCTCTTCAACTTTCCTTAACTCGCCAGGGATTAAGTGATCATCAAAATTAAGCTTTAATGAATTGTAGAATTTCGATCCGTTAGAGTGGATTCTACAATTATCATTTATTACTGAGAAATCAAACGTCTCGACAGATATGTATCGCTTCTTAAATTCTAATTCTGAAAGCCTATACTTAGTCAAAATTGCTTTTGTAAACTCATTTTTTTCAAATGCGGCAACTTCTGAACTTTTCACCAAATCTTTCCATAAATCTTCCTTTTTCGCATACTCGCCAACATCATCACTTTTGCTATAATACTTTAGCCATTCATGTACAGATTGAAGTAATTGTTTAGAAAATTCTTTTAAATCATCCGGCAATCCCTGTTTAACCCAAATAGCCCCCAGATCAAAATGATTTAGTTTTTTAACCATTGTCATCTTGTATAATAACGATAGTGCATAGGGTACGACAGAGGAGCGGATCTGCCCAATTGCATTTGGTCCCGCACCATAAAGTTGTTCAAACTCTTTAAAAAATATGGCTTTAGAAATTAGATCTTCGTAAAAAGCCCGTCCAAGATTCTCAGGGTTAAGGTGTTTCTCATTATGATCTAATTGAATAAATCCCATAAAATCTCTAAACACCTTTTCACCTCCTTTTCTTACCAGGTATGGGCTTGTACCCCAGGCAACATAATATTTTGCAATTTGTTCTTTACTAAGCCTTTTATGCTTGGGATAGTTTTTCTCTATCTGTGTTTTCTGACCCGGGTAAATCCTTAGAAGTGTATTAAACTCCCCCCGAATTCTCTCAAAAAACCATTTTGTTCCAGATGGATCAGTAATGCTTTCTGAAAGCTTTTTTATTTTCACCAAATGAACACTTCTGGAATTCAAATCCACACTGGAAACTTTATTTTGTGAATTTGAATATTGAGATATTTTTGAAATCAAATCATCAAGATTTTCTCTGTCTTCAGATTTTACTACATTAATTTTTGCTATTACATTTACTTTAGAAACATCAACACCATCTTTACTTGTAAAATATATCGAAGCAGTCGTTTGACCCCCATTTACAATTTGAAAATCGGTTAACGAATTGATTAAGGCTACCCCGCCATTCTGAATTATATTAGAAGACGTAGAAGTAATCGTCAAACCATTATTATAGGCTATGAATTTCTCAGGTTCCTGAATGATTGTCTCTTTTAGTTGCTTATTGACGCCTTTAAATTGGAGGAATGAGCGTACATTTCGTTCAAGAAGTCTAGAGCTATAATTATGATAAAAATCTACGAGCAGCGAAGCTGGTATTACGGCAAGATAGGACTCAAATAACCCTACATCATCCGCTGCCTTGATCGCAGTTAAAGGAGGGTTAAAGTTTATAACAATAGGCTCAGAGTTACCTTCAGAAATTTCAAAATTATAAATTTTATTAAGATCAATCAACTGATATTTAACTTTAATTATTTTTGTTTTTTGATCTCCTTTAATACTGTAACTGATTTTAATTTCATCATCATTAAATAAGAATATTTTTGGCGAATGTGTCCCTCTTGGTTCAAAAGAAATAGTATTTGAAATAAGAAAGATTTCTACAACATCGATCTGATGCTGAAAATCAGCACTTTCTAATGATTTTATAATTACTGCGGCAGGATCACCTGATTGAACATCCTTTAAATAATTTCTAATTGCTTTTGTGAGAAAGTTTTTTGTCTTCAAAAACAAGGAATCATAATACTCTTTTCTTGAAACAAGTAAATCCTTTTCTCCAGGTAAGACTAGGTTAGATAAGAATAGTTGCAATCGTTCACCGCTATCGTTTATAAGATAAGCATCGACTTCCACATTGTCTTTTGGTAGTTGATAATGGGAGTAGCTCACTTCCTCTGAATCAGTTAATCTTGTAAGATTTAAAGCAGGTAATACATAATTCATCAATGATGTTCTATTTATGTTCCCATTGTTATCCGTAATGTTCTTTACAAGTGAAGTAAAAAACGAATTTAGTTCATTAAGCGTCATATAAAGGGTGTAAGGTCATTAACTTTAAAGTCATTTAAAAGAGTGGTGGCCAACTCATATTTTACTTGTCTCACAGAGTCTGGTAATAATGATCTTCGTATTGATGGGAAATTATATATACTGCAATTGTAGTTACTTACATCCTTAAGTTTAAATGTATACTCATTATACTCATCAGGGGCCTGTGGGTTTAAACCTGCTTTTCTAAGTGCAGTCCAAAATATATTTATTTTAGATGCAGTATGTGATCTCAAAAGAAGAACCGTTTCGTTAATCACCTCACCTAATGTTTCACCCTCAGATGAATTAATCAGAAATGAATATACTATGAGAAATAGTTTCTGATTTTCTAAGAAATCCAACTGATATTCACTAGACACACTCAATATTAGTTTATTTTCTTGTATTCCCTTAACTTCAAAATGACTTTCACCTAATTCAAAGTCGTGTCCTTTCCCAAATGGCCCTTTCCAGGCTTTTAATACTTCATTGAAAGTGAAATTTGAATTATTTAACAAAAATTTAAGAAAATGTAACTCAGCAATAATCCCTTGTACTTCATTTCTGGTCAATTTTGCTGCAATCGGATCAAACAATTCAAACCAATCTTTACATAGTGAAATAAAACCTGATTTAATGCTCTTTTTATCCAATTCTTTTACCTGGGATACAATGCTTATGATAAGATCGTTAAAAAGAACTTTTAAACTATCATTTAAAAGAGTTAAAACAATTGTATTTTGCCCATCCAAAAACTGTTCTTCCAATGAAATATTTGCCAACTTCAATGAATCTGTGGGCCTGTTAAACTCGTCAAATGGTAGATGAAAAAATAAGCAAAATTGTAATTGCTCATTTATCCCGTATCGAAAATACCGGGCTGCAGAGTCCTCGAAAAAAAATGTCCTGGGAAATTTCCCTTTATCATTTAATAATGATTCCCAATCTAACTTCATTAAATAATATCGTTTATTTCATTATTAAAATCTTCTGGAATCTCAGTATCCTCATTCTGGGAAATACCCTCATCCTGATAGTCGTTTGCTAAATAGATAGCCCCTGGATCATCTGTTATACTTGGAAAACTTAAAGCATAACCAACAAGGGGAATTAAAGGGTTTATCCCTTTTTCCTTTGCTATACTCATTAGTTCCTCAGTGTTGAAAATGCATTTTAAATCTATTAAATAAATTAGAAGTAGACCTTCATTTTCAGGTCTTACTTTTCTAAAGATCCATCCAGGAATTGTAGTTTTTTGTGAATCTTCTTCTGCTACTTCCTCCGATTTGTTATTTTCCAGGAATTTTTTCTTTTTATAAGCTCGAAAATCACTAATTGCTTTATTTATCTTTTCTGCTGGAAGGCCTAATGATTCATCCATACCAGATGTCATGATATTCATAGATTTCCCGGATGCTCTAAAGATTTGCTCATTTTTCAACTCCATATAGTAACCTCGTTCATCATCTTCCTTTGGAGCACTTCGCTTAGTAAGTTGCAGTTTTATATTATCTTCATCAATAGGATCGCCTGAACCAGTCCTTTTGATTGCAATTTTCCAGTTTGTCAATTTCCCGACTCCTACGCATAGATCAATATAACTAGTTATAAATTTAGTCATAAATGTTTCTTCCAAATAGGTATTTGGAAGATTTAAAAACTCAAATAAAGTATGCTTATTTGTATCAAGAGTATAAAAACCTCCTTCCTGATCAGTAGGTACAAAATTATGAGCATTAAATAACGATTTGAATGCAGTCCAGGATTTCGAAAGTGTGTTCTTTTCAATTTTAAAAATAGTAGATTGTTGAACCATATCCTGGAAAGAAAACCTAACCTCATTTGCATTTTTTAAGATAGCTAAACGTGTGATTTTTAAAACGTCAGGATGTTTTCTAATTCTAAGCTCAAACTCTTTAGGCTTTTTCTTTTGATACTCCATATTCTCAATTTGCTCTTCCAGTTCTGTAAGCGCAGTTGTTATGAAATTATATTTCTCCTCGGTCGAAAAATCTATAAACAGTCTACATGCATCGATGTAACCAGGCCTGTAGCCAAACCAACGCCCCATTTGAAGTAATGCATCATAATAATTTGTATCACGCAAAAAGTAGTTTATTGTGAGACCTTCAAGTGTAAATCCCCGGGATAACCTGTTACCTCCAACAGCTATGTACTTTTTATTCCCTCCATCTGGATATATCAGTTTATCCCCGGTTTCCGAATTAATAGCCTTAACCATTATATTATTAACGGCATTTGGGATAAGTTTAGATATATCATCCCATGTTTTTGGAATAAGCCCATCTGAGTTATAATCTTCAGGTAAATATGAAATTATATTTTCAACCTTATACACAAAGAATTTATTCCATTGTAACCGCAATTTCTCATACACTCCACTTGGATCACTTATATTATCCTTTTTTATTCTACTGGTTATGAAATCTACATATTTGGAGATATTTGTAGCAACTACATTCTGAACAGATATCAATCTGGAAATGTGTACGAGCATGGTATGGTGGTCTGTATATCCAGGAATTGACTGAATTACCGATCTTCTTGAATCTCTTAATGCAATCGAAAGTACAAAACAATCTATTGCATCAATTAATGATTTGCTTAGAGTAGAGTCATTCTCTCCGAAAACCACCACTTCATCTAAATCCAATGTCGGAATGGTCTCTATAAGTGGAATCTTTTTATCACCTTCCCGCTCTCGCCCATTAGAAAAGAAACGTTTAGGCCCGAGATAGGAAGATGGAGTAGCAAGCTTGTAGATAAATTTATCGGGAAAAAGTCCCGGAGAAAGGCTGCATTCAATCTGTTTTACCTGTCCATTATATCTAAATGGAATGACCCAGGCATCCTGTTGTTCCATTGCTCCATGTTGATCCTGTAAAATATTCGCAAAAGGTGTAGCAGTATAGCCCAAATAGGACCTGCGCTTAAAAAGGTCAAGTAATGCCCTCAAATGACCATTTACTTTGCTGGCATATGTGGCCCCTTTATGACCAAGGTTATTAAGTGAGGCATTATCCGCTTCATCATCAATTATTAATAATGACTTATTGAGTTTGTTGTGTCCATGTGGCATAGAAGATTTTAGCCAGTAAATTATGTTGGTTAAGACACTGACATTCTTTTTACAAACTAAAATACGTTGATTCGTAAAATCAAAATTTGCACCTACCAGGGATTTCCTAAAATCTGTGGCGGAAGATGTAATTGAAGAAATCTGATGAATTCCACTTCTGGAAAATTGCTGAATATTTCCCACACCAACAACTTGATTAATTTGATTTCCTAATTCGCCAATCCCAAGAACATCATTATTTATCCGCTTTTGTGTCTGAAATCTAAGATCTTCCATAATACCGGAGAACACAATAATCATATCGTAGCCAGCGTCTATTGCACGATTTATCACTCCGTTAAAGTTCGCAGTCTTTCCAGATTGTACTGACCCTAAAACAAGTCCTTTTTGTAATGAATCAATTGCCTTTTGCGGGTCTCCTAGGCGTTCAATTATTCCTTTTGTACTGTTCTCGGTACTTTGTACCACATCGGATGGTCTCCCAATATTTTTGAGATATTTCGCATATCGATTAAAATAATTCCATTCAATTACATTTTGACGGCTATCAATCCAGCGATCATAGTCCAATCTATCATCAATTGCACTATCTGGTTCTATAGTTGTAACAATGATAGATTTAAGTCTCAATTTAATTTTAGTCAACCACTCTCCTAGAACAGTCTCTTCAATGTTTTCAAAATCGTCTTCAAACATATCAGATTCCCGAAGACTTGAAAAAATTTGTTCTATTGAAATGGTTAACTGTTCTGAAGTAATAGATCCTTGCTTCTTCTTTACCTTGTCTATTTTATTTTTAATAATATCTGCTAGAAATTCCCAAGTCATTAATCCATTGTTAGAGAGTTAATTAATATTTTAATTTTGCCTGTTTGGCCAAAGCTGTCCAGAAGTAGTTCCTTTATTTCCTGTAATGAATAACCGGCTTCTTCATAATATTTTTTTATTTTTAGAATTCTTTTTTCATGTTGATTATCAAAATCTTCGATAATTTCCGTTGTACTTATTTCTCCTTTCCATATTTCGTTTAATTTAGACTCTATGAGTGCAACAAAAATATTTAGGATTTCATTTTTTTCAGTAGAAAGGCCATCCTTAAGCTTTCTGAATATCTCAAATTCAGAATTAATCCTCAACCTGGGCCCATAAGAATTGGTTTCCCTGAGAATAATGGATAATCCTTTCGCATTAGTCATAGATCTTATAACAGCTGAAGCCATTCGTTCACGATACTCTTTTAATGCCTGTGCAGCAACATGATTTACCATCTCCGACATTGCCTTTTTTAAGCCGAAGGGAATTTTTAGAGAAGATTTAGCCACATTGAGATGAAACTCTTCATCATTAATATTTGTAATATCTATTTTTATCCTGCCAAATTGAAGATAAATAGATTTTGGGATTGCTCTAAGCCAGCCTCCATAGTTAATCAGCCGATCATTTCTATAGACATAAATCCCTTGTAACTCTTCCAAAGTTCTGCCTTCAGGCACCCAGTCGGATCCTTTTTCTTTTGCTTCGGTGGCCGAGCGTTTTGGCAATACAATACCCTGAAATTTAACATATGCATCACTAGTTTCCCAAAAGTTCTCCGATACAGTTTGAACACCCCTTACATTATTTGGAAAAGGTTCAAATCCTTCAATCAGTGAATTATTGAGGCGAATCTGAATAACTCCATTTTGTATAAACCGATGAAACACTAATCCTAAATGGCTCCTGAGTTCATCCAGTTCATCATTAATATCATGTTTCTTTATAACTTTTTCGAGTTTATAGAGACAATCCCAAACTATAAGTGTATTTGGCTGGAAATCTATTGATTGTTGATGAAAATTTTTACTTGCACCATAAAATTCCGAGATTAAGGTCGAAACTTCCGCATCGGAATTAATTATTAAAGACCAATTATTTGTTTCCCTTAAATGTTCAACATCCCATGATCTCCCAGAATAAATACTACTACTCTTTTTTGATAAAACAGTAAATTTTCTGGATTGCGAAAATGAGGCTGTTTTCAATCCGAGGCCAAATCGACCTAAGTCGTTTATGCCCCGGGGTACGTCTAAATCTGCACTAGGGAAACGCATATTTAAATTTAGCTCATCAGGGGACATCCCACCTCCATTATCGGCAATAAATAATCGAAGTGGACTTGAAGTGGTATCCAATAATATCTCAATCCGTTTAGCTCCTGCTGCAATTGAATTGTCAACCAAATCCGATATTGCTGTTGATAACGTATACCCCTGTTCCGATATTGATTTAATAAAAAAAACAGGGGGAGGTGATAATATTATACTTTCTTGCATTGATCGCGTTTAAATAACCGATCTTAAATTACTAAATTCTGGGAAAAATAAACACAATATTATTATATATTTCAATTAATTGATATGAAATTAATTTACAATTCTGATTCTCTGTTGTTTGGAACTAATAGTTTATAAACAATTTTGGCAATTTGGTATGCGAGATATGGAGGAACGGCATTTCCAACCTGATGAAATTGTTGTGTTCTACTTCCACAAAAGAAATAATTATCTGGAAAAGTTTGAATTCTTGCAGCCTCTCGTACAGTCAAACTCCTACATTGCACTGAATCATAATGAATAAAATAATGTCCATCTTTAGAAATATGGCTAGTCACTGTTGTTGCTGGTTCATTTGGAATCTGTACCCTGAAACGGTCATTAAATTTACCACTACCAACATTATCGTGATCTGGTTGCAGCCCATACTTTATATAATCCTCCATCCGGGGGAATTTATTAGTTTTAAGAGTAAAAGAACTTGCAAACAAATAACGTTTAAGGTCAAGTGTTAGATGCCCCCTAGAAACATGATGTAGAATTCCTCCAATTTTTTCATCAATAAACCATTTATAAAGAGAGTGTCCAGTTGAAAGAGTATTGCCTAAATAAGGCTTAAACTCTACTCCCACGTTCTTAGGGTAACTTTGCACTGCAACAACTTTTGGAAGCAATTCTCCTAAGTCTTTCCTGAAATTTAAAATTAATTTTTCCCACACCTCAAAAGAATCCTTAATAGTTTTGTAATTCCTTTTCTTTTTAACAGTCCCATCTTCCATAATAATTTCATCTGTATTTATATATTGCCTATAAACACCACTTCTGACCATTGGAATTTGACCTATTATAGATTTCAAATCTACTTTTGTTTTTTTTATTAAGAAATCAGGCTCCTCGTTTATATCTGATCTGATACCGAGTAATATTACACGATGTCTTTTTTGAGGAATACCATATTCTTCAGATTTAATCAAGTAATCACTATGTTTTTTAACTTCAGGAACGACAAGAGAACGAATTCTATATTTACTGGAAATATAATCAGGAAACACAGAAGAAGGATCTTCCAAATCGTCTAATATCTTAGGGAAAATTTTCTCATTATTTACTTCCGCAGATAACAAGCCTTTAACATTTTCCATCACAAAGACAGAAGGCTGATGCAATGCTATAATTCGAAGATACTCTTTATACAAATGAACACGGTGATCATCTTCGGCTATTCCTCCCACCCTTGATCTTCCAGCCATTGAATAAGCCTGACAAGGTGGCCCACCTATAAGCACCCAATCCTGGGCTCCATTAAGCGCGTTTTTTATTCTTTCATCAATCTCGCTTTCAGATGTTTCTCCAAGGATTGCTTGCCATGCTTCCGAATTTGCTTCTTTAGCTTCATCTGGATAAAAACCATATAGTTCATCCAGTGTTATCTTTCGTTGCAAAAATTGATAATACTCATCAGGTAACAATCTATATGGAAACTGACGAACAAACGAACGCAATTTTAGGGTTTCCCGAGCATGAGAATCCTTTTCAATAGAAATTTTAATATTAAAATAACGTTGATTATTATCATCTACGAGAGAACTGAATCCCTCTGCCAACCCGCCTGGCCCAGCAAATAAATCTATGATGGGTATACCCTTATTTAACATTTATAATGAACTGTTGTAACTTTAAACACCTGACACAAAAACACTTACAATCAACAAAACGCTTCACATTTTATTAACCGTGAATTTAATTTAACTACGCTAAGGTATATAATCATTTATATAATGACTAAGATAACTCACTAAGTTTCTCATTAGATTAATAATCAATAAATTACTGTTTTTTTGTTAGGAAAGCTTTAAGAAGTCGATTCAATGTATTTTCAACTAACGTCTTTCTAAGCTCACACTCCCATATTTCAATTACTCTCCATCCAGTTGAGACTAAACTTTGCTGATTGGTCTTATCATTAACTATAGTTTCGTTTATCTTTTTCAACCACCAATCGGTTCTAGTCTTTGGAACAACATAATATTTACATCCCTCATGGCCATGCCAGAAACATCCTTGTACAAAAACCACAGTTTTGTACCTTGGCAATACAATATCTGGTTTGCCAGGAAGATCCTTGACATGTATACGATAACGATATCCGTTCTTGTGAAGGAACTTACGAACTAAAATTTCAGGTTGTGTATCCTTCCCTTTTATCTTGCTCATATTATAGGAACGGATTATTTTAGTGTGAACATCAGTCATATATCAACAACCTAAATCCAGAATATTACACCAAATATACGGGTTTCCTAAAACCTTATCGGACTAACATAAATATGTATTTTAAATAAAGATTTGTAATCCTGCGACCCAAAAGCATACAATTTTACTTCAGTATTTTCGTTGGTTATCCATCTATCAGATTTACTTAACTTTTTGGGAGCATCTATTTTAAAAAAATCAGCAAGTTCACCCTTAGGCTTACTAGTTCCATATCTAGACGATAATAATGTCAATAACTCGCTATACTTTTTTACAAATGCATTGCGAAACATTGATGACGTATCATCAACCTTGTCGAAATAATTACTGACATCCCACTCATATTCCACCGTATGCATCAATGAATCCTTCTCAGTAAAAACATAATTGACAATCAGATCTGGCATACCTTTTTGTACCCTTTTATACATTATAGGTGTTGCCATACCTCCAGGAATAATAACATCACCATCGGTCTCGTATACCTTTCCATTGTATTTCTTTTCTAGCTTTTCAAAAAAGCTCATCTTTTTGCCAACTATATCAGTATTAATCTCCTGACAAAGAACAACATCAATATTTAACAGCAATAAACAAAGCGTAACAAAAAGTAATCTCATTTTTAAATAGCGTTAATTTTTATCAATAATACTTATAATAATTTATAAAATAAATCTCAAACGGTCTTAGCACATCAGAATTTCCCATTTGCAAAGTCAAATGATATTTCTATACTTCTCGCATAAAATCCATCAGTGTGTAAGATCACCAGGAATCATCCTTTCAAATTGCATTCACTCACCTTTATTTTTAAGTATATACTGTTCACACCTTAATAAAATCACTTCTCTATCCTTCATAGGTAGTTGATAGGTCCTTAATTCGTCAAAATGTCCTATTAAACACAATTATATACCCTAAATACTACGTATAAAATAAACCCTCAGCCTATTGTTATTTCAAAACCAATCCGTAACTTACCATACAAACCACTGAAAATGAACTAAAAACAAAAACTATGGGACGCTTAAACAATGGATTATTTGGAGGATTTCAAGGCCGGGTGGGCAACCTAGTTGGCTACATGTTAAACGGGAAATCGGTTATAAGAACAATTGGACATAGCGGAAAACCACTCACCCTTCCCAGAAAGGCCAATTGTCAGAAAATGTCGGTCATCAACGACTTCTTAAGAAACCATTTAAACTTTATCCGTACAGGATTCAGGCTCATCACTGCCGGAACAGATCAAAATTTCTATAACGCGGCGGTCTCATACAATAAAAAACACGCTTTACAGGGCGAATATCCAAACATCAGCATGGATTACCCTAAAGCACTTCTAAGCATGGGAAGCCTGTTAAAAGCAGATAAACCCGAGATTTCCCTTCAGGGAACAGCAGTGGAATTCAAATGGGAAGTCCCAGCAGACCTGGCCTGGAGAAACAAAAATGATCGCGCCATGTTGGTGATCCATTTCCCGGATGCAGACATATCTACCACAGTCATGAGCGGCTCGAGAAGACACGAAGGCAGAGAGTTGGTTTTAATAGACCCAAACCTTGTAGAAAGCCGTATGGAAGCCTATATCTCATTTATAAACGAAGATGCCACAGAAATATCAGAAAGCGTTCATGCCGGCTCCTTAAACCTACAACAAACCACAATAAAAGAAAAGCAGGAAGAACCAAAGTCTGTGATTCAACATAAACCGAAAAAAGCGCCAGTAAAAGCTGATAAAAAGCCCACACAACAAGCGCAAACTTATCAATGGACATCCAGTCAGTTCAATGCTTCAGGAAAAACCTACAATTACAGTTATTCGGTTCCCCCCTATTGAATTTCACCTCAAATTATAAATTAAGAGCAAAAAAAACCGGGAGTATTCCCCCCGGCTTTAGAATTTATTTATCAAGCAAGTCAGTCACCTTGCCGTCTACCTTGTTATTGCCCAATTCCGAATGAACCACTCTTTCAAAAAGAACCCTCTTTTTGTTGCTGTGATAAGCTGGATAAGCTTTATTGGTGGTAATGTTATTGTTCTTAAAAACCAGTCCATCTACGGATTTTGCATAAAGAATTGGCTGATCAAACGTGTCGAACTTGTTGTTTTCGATCTTAATTCCAGAGTGGAAATATTTCTTCTGACCTTTAAGATCAGGGATCTCAGGGTAAATGGAAATCACCGCGCTGGTAAACTGATACATACTGGTCAAAGCATTGATAAATGTATTGTCACGAATGGTGATGTCTCTACAAGAACCAGTCTCGTACCAGCCATTGCTATCACCACAAAGTACAATTGCACTACCCGAAGTATGGTCAAAAATATTATGAGCAACCAATGTAGGCTTTGGCGTACTAAACAATGCGCCTCTAGCTCTATTGTTGCGGATGGTATTTCCTGTAAAAACTACAGATGGTGTCCAGCTTAAATTCTCAATACCAATAGCTGTTTTTGAAGGATCAATTTCCTTATCCAAATCCTTTGTAAACTCAATTTTGAATTCCTTAATCGGATCATTTGGATTAGATTTTATTGGCGTAATAGCTGCAATCGTGTTTTTCGCATCCCATAAATCCATGGTTTTAGATTGGATAAATTGAATGGTATCCTGGATATTTCCCCAGTCAAAACCATAAGATTGACCTTCCATATATCTACCAACTACAGTACGATCGTCCAGTCTTTTCATCATTTTCAGATAAGTACCGTGGATATTGATCGCATCGTCCATCATCCCTTCATACAAACCATTTTTAGAGACAATCGTTCCTTTACAACCAGAAAAATGCGTGGCATCTGCCTGAGTTGTAAAATACCTTGGATCATTTTTACCTCTTAAGCACACGCCAAAACCATCCATATAGATGTTCTCTGTCAGCTGTGCTAAAAGCCCCATACCTTCTGCATAATGTATTTTTACATTTTCAAAAGTCATATCCTTTCCCTTGTGTACGAAAATACCAGGGTTTGGACGGTGCCAGCTTCTCATAGCGATTACTGTTCCAGGAATCAATTGTTTATTTTTCCAATGATGTGCCTTGATCCTCCCAGGAGCAAGTTCGCTTACGCCTTTAGTACCAACCCTGACATCACCGCTATTGAAAACAATGTGTTTCGTCTTGTTTTCAAAAGCGATACCTGAAGTTGGGTTCATCTCCCAACCTTCGCCCAGATTATACAAAGTACTGTCTTTAATTTTATAAGTCACCCATGGGGCAGTTTCATAAATGATGGTTCCGGCAATCGGATCGTTCTCTACAATCTTTACCTGAGTAATCTGTGGTTTTTCAAAATCGATACTTAGATTTTTAATCTTCACATTATCACTCTCGATTAAAGCTAATGGCAACATCCTGCCATGAAACATCAGATCAGCACCATTACCATCAAAGGTCAGGTTTCTGAAAGCCACCACATCAATTCCAACCGTTTTTGGGTTATCCTGATCATGATTAGAGATATAATAAGTTCTTTTCACCGCACCTTCAGGATAAAAATCATACTTACCCTTTTGGAATTGAATCACCACCGCATCCTGAGCAGTAGTCTTACTTTTAATTTCTTCTAAAAATTTTCCTAATAAAGGAGTAATGTTTTTTCCGGTGTTCGGTTTAATGCCATAAGCAGATAGCTTATAGACTTTGGTACGTGTTTGTGCGGTTAATGGCAGTATAAAGCTGAAACTCAATAAAACCAGTAAGATCTTTTTTTTCAAGGGGTTTAAATTAAAGAAGTGTTCATTGTGGTTAATTTGACGGAGTAGGCTATTTAAAAAATAGGAGCCAGCCTCAACTGAGCTCCTATAATAACCTACTTCTATTTAAAACCGGAAATTCGGTATTAATTTTATGAAAACAACTATGCTTGGCAATTAATAGCCTTTGTTCTGGTCATTTTTTAATAAAGGATTTAAATCCATAGCAGTTTGTGGAATCGGCATCAGCATCAATCGATCATTCCATTCCTTCTTAACTACAGAGTGACCGTTTGGTGCGAACGTTTCTCTGTTCATCACCGATGCAGCATAAGTAGCTCCATAGCGACGAATATCATGGAAACGGTTGCCCTCTCCTGCCAGCTCTATTCTTCGCTCGTTACGTACGAAATCTAAAGCAGCAGCCTTTGATGGCATTGTAGTGGGTACATTAGGCATCCCGCAACGATCACGCAAATCATTTAAAGCGACCTGAACATCAGCATCCCAACCCGTATTTTGGAGACGCGCCTCGGCATAAGTGAGCAATACTTCTGCATACCTGATCACCGGGAAGTCATCTCCAGACCAGCCTTCACCAGGATAAGCGATATAAGGTTCCAGAGAAACCAATTTACGCCAGCTATAACCACTGGAGGACTCATTTCCATCGTTCACAAATGCTGGTTTCCAACGGTAATAAAACGGACCGGAAAAATCTGTTTCATGCCAGCCTTTAAAAGGGAATAAAATCGAAGCATACAAACGGCTATCTCGGTTACGAAACTCTGTCATATATGGAGCGTCTTTTAAATTAAGGCCAGGTACTTTAGCAATGTATTGTGTCTGATCCAAACCAGCCACCGATTGCTCCATCGCTGCGAAGTTAGTCGCCCTTGTTTCTGCTGTCACCAAGGGTCTTACAGTTTTGCCATCCACATCCCAATAGGCATCCACCAAATCCTGAACTGGCTTCAATGAACTATAGCCAGAAACCAGCTGACTAGGTCTGATATACGTATAACGTTGAAAATCGCTTTGCTTGAGATCAGCCACATAACTTCTGGTCACCACATATTCAAGGTTATCAGGCTTTGCATTTTTACCATGCCATAAAGTCTCATAACTAAAAATTCCCTTCACATATTTGTCCTTGTCGATCCCTTTGGCTGCGAAATCAATAAACTGATCCATCTCATCTGCCTCTTTTTGTTGGGCAGCATCCAGGCTTGTCACACGAAATAACTTGTGTTGTCCTTCAGTAATCACAAGATTTGCTGATTTTTCTGCTTCAGCAAAATTGCCAAAATACAGCGCTGCCCTTGCTCTTAATGCCAAAGCACCTGAACGGGTAATCCGGCCTTTTTCTTTTAAATATCCACCAGTATAGTTTTTTGGTAGTATTTCGGCAATCTCTGCCAATTCATCCAGGATAAATTTCTGTACTTTCTCTACCGGATCTCTTGGCAAAGGAGGCGCATTGTAAGGCAGTACGGTAGTTACCAATGCTACTTTACCAAAATAGGATGTTAACCTCAAATAAGCAAAAGCACGCATAAATCTGGCTTCAGCTTTCATTCTGGTACGCAAGGTTTCATCCATGTTACAGCCTACTACCTTTTCCAGAAAGTTATTTTGCATGCGGATACCTGTATAATCATACCCAAAATCATCAGATAAACTAATGGCATTAAGTTGGGCAGCTTCAAAAGGGCCTTCCCATGATTTTTGACTATGACTATTATCGGTAGCCAATTCGATATAACCATCAAAACCTGGAAGCTGGCTATAGCAGGAGTTTAAGCCCAGCCAGGCATCTTTTTCTGTTTTCCAGAAGGTTTCCGCAGCCACTTCAGATGGTGGTACCACGTCCAGTTTTTTACATCCTCCTAAAAAGATAAGTACAGATGAAGCAATGATGATTTTATTTAAAAAGATTCTCATAATTCGTTTTTTTTCTACAGTTACAAAGTGATATTAAGCCCAACAGATACAGTTTTAACACCAAGCCCTAAAAATCTTGCGCTGGCAGTTTCCGGGTCAAAGTCTTTCATTTTTTTATCGGCACGGATGGTAAACATGTTCTCCATATTTATAAAGAACCTGGCCGTAGAAACACCATATTTTTTTAATAATTGATCCGAAAGTTTATAACCAAAAGCAATGTTTTTAACACGGAAATAATCGGCATCAAATAACGAAAACTCTGAAAACTCTCTGTTGTAATTGTCGAAAGTACCACCACCATAAATGCGGGGATAAACCGCTTGTGGATTCGGATTTTCTGTTGTCCACCTTTTCAAATGAAAAGCTCTGGCGTTCCCACCTTCAAAAAATGGCACCAACGCATCATTTTCAAATCCAACCTTGACACCGCTTACCCCTTGTCCGAAAGCAGCAAAATCGAAGTTTTTATATTTTAAACTGATATTTAAACCATAGGTATATTTCGGTACATCATTGCCAATGATCGCTCTATCCTCTCCGGTGATGTCACTTTTCCAGGCTACATTTGCTCTTTGTGGTACATACTTGATATCACCAGCCTTAGGAACACGGCCTAATTTATAGTATTCTCCTCTGTCGATCTCTTCCTGCGAATACAGTCCGTCAGTAACATAACCATAGTAAGAACCGATAGATTCACCAACTTTATAAATGTATTTGATTTTATCACCCCAATTCTTGATCATGTTGTCGGATTCGCCCAAATCAGTGATCTTATTGCTGTTCACCGACATATTACCACCAATGGAATAGTCGAAATCGCCCAGTTTATTTCTATAATTCAAGGCAAGTTCAAAACCTTTATTTTGTAGTTTACCGATGTTCTGAGAAGGATTTTTGATTACACCTACTTCAACAGGAATGTTGTATTCCAATAAAATATCACTCGTATTTTTAACATAATAATCTGCACTGACAGACAATTTATTGCCTAACATTTCCAAGTCAATACCCAAATCGGTGATGGCCACTTTTTCCCAACCCAATCTGGTATTTGCTGGTTTCTCTTCTCTAATGCCAGGAACAATCTGATCTTCAAAATTGTATCCGATATTGTTGTTATAGGTCTGAAAATAATCGTAGTTACCTACATTATTGATATTTCCCAAAACCCCATAAGAACCTCTTAGTTTCAAGAGATTAACCCATGTGATTTTTTTCATGAAAGCCTCCTCAGAAACCAACCAACCGGCAGAAAATGAAGGGAATACTCCCCAACGGGAATCTTTGTAAAATCTGGAGGAACCATCAGTTCTAATGTTCGCCTCCAGCAGATAGCGACCTAAATAACTGTAATTGATACGTCCAAAATAGGAAGCAAGATTATATTCATGGATACCTCCACTATTCAAATGATCTCCAGCTGCTGATGAACCCGCTGATAAATCTTTTAAATCGTCGGTAGCGAAATTCTTTCGCAAAGCAGATAGGGCTTCAAATTTATTTTGTTCATAAGAAGTTCCCCCAAGTACGGTAAAATCATGCTTCTGATTGCTCCAATTGTATTTTGCAGTAGCCGTATATAGCAAACGGGAAGTATTGGCCCAGACCATTCTCATTTCATTAATGGTAGATCCTGTACCTGGGATTTCAGCGCCAGTGAAATAATTGCGGGCATTGTCCTGCAAACCTCTGTAATTCTTACGCTTTCCATCATTACTGGTATAAGACCCTGAACCACTAACGGTTAATCCTTTTACAGGTTTCAGGTCAAACCCCAGATCAATAATGGTATTGACAGAATCCGCATGCGACCAGTCGTTTTTGTTTAAATTCCTTAAAGCATTCCCATTGATGTAATTTTGAGAAGCAATAACTCCTCCGTTTATCGTACCCGATTCGCCATTAGATTGACGTGCCACCATGGTGGAAGGCACATTGATCATTTGTAAATTTGAAACGGCCCCTTTTACACGATCGTTTTGCGTATTGATATAAGAAACATTGGTATTCAAGGTTAACCAGCTCGTTACATCCGCCGAAACTTTGGTTTGAAGGTTGTAACGTTTACTATCCTGACCCGGCATAAACTGATCGTCATAAAGATAGCTCAAACCAGTAAAATAACGGATCTTATCTGAGCCTCCACTAAAATTCAAAGAATGTTGTGTGGTAATCGCTGATTTATCAAGTACTAAATCCATCCAGTTGGTGTTAGGATATAAATCAGGTTTCGAACCATCTTTAAACCAGCCAATTTGCGCTGCAGAATACAAAGGCGCAACGCCACGATTGGCAAGTCCCTCGTTGTACAATTCCGCGTATTCCCATGAATTTAGAACATCCGGTCTGTAGGTAGAAGATTTAGCACCGGCAAAACCATTATAAGAAATGGTCATCTTTCCTTTTTTCCCAGATTTGGTGGTCACCAAAACCACACCGTAAGCTGCACGGGAACCATAGATTGAAGCCGAAGCCGCATCTTTAAGAAAGGAAACTGATTCTACGCTATTTGGATCCAGACTGGCAAAAATCCCCGAATTGGAGATGACACCATCAATCACAAATAATGGAGCAGAGGCACCCAAGTTACCACGACCACGAAAATTAATTGATGGTGCTTCACCTGGACGCGCAACTATAGTCACACCCGGAACTTTACCCTGTACCGAAGCCATTAAATTGGTATTGGAACGGTCCTTAAGGTCCTGGGTACTCAATGTTGCTACAGAACCAGTAAGGTTGACTTTTTTCTGAACACCATAACCCACCACTACTACTTCACCCAATTCCTGCTTACTTTCCAGCAATTTGATGGACAATGTACTTTCGTTGCCAATAGTGATCTCCTGTTGAATAAAGCCGATCATTGAAATTTCCAGGACATCGCCCTTTTTGACATCGATACTAAAAGCACCATCTGCATTGGTAGATACTGCTTTATTAGTACCCTTTACTTTTACCGAAGCACCAATCAAGGGCAAGCCCAGATCATCTACAACCTTTCCCTTTATAGGGGCCAATTTTGCCTGAGCTGCTACATTTTGAAAAGCTGTTGTTTTCAGTGGTTTGATGATGATGGTTTTACTTTCAATTTCGTAACTCAGGGGTTGATCTTTAAAGATATCTGCTAACACTTTTTCAAGTCCTGTATTTTCTACGTTAATGGTTACTGGGTTGGCATTTTTAAGCAGATTATCTGTATAGAGAAAGTTATAACCGCTTTGGGATTTGATTTCTCTGAAAACTGTTTTTAAAGCGGCGTTTGATTTAGAGAGACTTATTTTTTGTGCAAAACCGGCTGCACTGACCTGCATCATCGATGCGATTATGAATACGGTAGTTAATCGCATAATTAATAATAATTTTTGGCATAAGCGTTGGTAGAGCCCAAGCTTCCCCGGATAATTTTTATACATTAGTTTAAGGTTTGGTTAGTTGCTTTCTGCTCCTTGTCGTCGAAAACTATGGGCATTAAGCAATATGATTTAATTATTGATATCCAAACTCAACCGGAGGTGTTCCTAGCACCTCTGGTTCGTTTTTATTTTGATTAGTAGTTGTTGCTTTATCGTAAGTTTCCCCTCATTTTTTTAGTTTTTAATATGAATTGTTGTGGTTAGTTTTTAAGGATTGGTGATACTGCTGACGTAGATGGTATTGTCCGATATCCTGAATTTTACGGTACCGGTACGTTCCAGAACTTCCAGCACCTTGGATACTTTTTCGAATCTGGAAACAACTCCTCCAAATTTCTCTGTAGATTTTTGTCCTACATAAACGACTTCTACATTATACCAGCGTTCTACCATTTTCATTACGTTTTCAATAGATTCACTTTCGAACATAAACTCGTTGTTCTTCCAGGCCAGATCAAGCATTTTGTCGGCAGGCCCTACTTTAAATTCTCCTTTTGCATTCAAGGTAGCCCTCTGCCCAGGTTTTAGGATTCTGGAAGTCGAGGGGCTAGACACTGCTACACTACCTTCTACCAGCGTGGTTTTTATCGGTTCATTTACATACCCCTTTACATTGAAAGCTGTTCCCAGGACAGTGATTTTCTGCTCTTGTGTTTTCAAAACAAAAGGATGATTTTTATCCTTTGCCACCTGAAAATAGGCTTCTCCTATCAGTTCAACCTGACGACTCTGGTCTTTTGTAAATGAAACAGGGTATTTTAATTGCGAGGCTGCGTTTAACCAAACTTCCGTCTGATCAGGCAAGCGCAAGCGATAACTTTCGCCATTGGAAGTAGACAGAATATTAATTTTATTGGGGGCTCCAGCTACAGGCTGAGTGAGTTCATAAATTAACTCCCCATTTGCCGTTTTAGTAATCGTTACCCCGGCTTCTTTAGCCAGCGTTCCACTTGAGCTGCTACCCAATTTAATTCTTTTTCCATTGGCCAGGGTTAATGTGGCCCCAATCGAACCTGGATCTACATCAATAGTTTTGGTATTTTGCTGTTTTTGATCCCGCTCTGGTTTTGCGAAATAAAACCAACCTGCACCTACGGTCATCATTACCGTGGCAGCAACCGCAATTTTGGGCCAAAGCCTTGTGCTTTTAACCGAGGGCTGAATTGCCTCAAAAGTGTTTTTTCTGATGAAAGCAAGATCTTCAGCAAGTGCTTCTTCAGAAATCTCTACCATTTGATCGATATTCCAGCTTGCATACCAGGTTTCCAACAAAGCCTTTTCCTGCTCGTTGCATGCCCCCTGATCATACTTAAGAATTAGTGCCTCAATTTCTTGTCTGTTCATGTATTTTTGTGGATGCATAGATTTATCCTAAGCACACAAACACTAAAGACAATGCAAACCAGCCTTGGGGGTAATGAAAATGAAAAAAATTATAGCATTAAAAAAAACATCGAACCCAGTTTAGTACGCAGCATTTTTAAAGCATTGTTCACGGTGGTTTTTACCGTCTGTTCTGAAATATCGAGCTGAGTAGCAATTTCTCTATGAGACAGGAATCCCTTCCTGCTCAACTCAAAGATTTCTCTGGTTCGGGGAGGAAGTGCAGCAATTTCCTGATCTATGATCACGGTTAACTGTTTTTGACGCACTAAATGGTCCGTAGAAAAGGTTTTTTCAGTTTCAAGATACTGGATGGCAGAGACGTAGGCATCATTCAGTTTTTTCTTCGTCAGCAGGTTAAATATCCGGTTGCGCACCGACATATATAAATAACCCGAAAGTGTGGTGCTAATGCGTAAATATTTCCTTTTAGACCAAAGGCTGCCAAGTAGCTCCTGTATTAAATCCCGGCATTCTTCCCGTTCCTGCAGGCGTTTAAAGGCGTGAATATAAAGAGGGCCATGGTATCGGTCGAAAATTTCAGCAAATGCCACCTGATCATCCAACTTCAACAAGTCTACTAATTCCTGATCTGTATAACTACTGTAGTCCCCCATTTATGAATCCGAATCGAAACTACATAAAAATAATAACTTATTCCAGGGCCCTCTTTTATTATAATGCGGTCAGCTGTATCAATTCGCCAGATTTTGTATCAAAAACAAGAGTATTACCCGATAGCAATTCCGCCTTTTGTCCATTCCGAAGCAACTGCAATTTCTTCCCAGGCCATGGATTGTCGATCCTGCAAGTTCTTCCGGCTTCACTTATTAATTTCACTTCCAGAATTTCGCCATTTTTTAGACGACTACTTACTAAAAATGCACCATAAGCCCTAAGTTTTTTAAAGCTTGCGTCTTTGCTTCTATCCCAATTGGGAAAAATTCTGATGGTCTGCTCATAACTCTGCATCATCATTTCATTGATCGTTAAAGGAACTGCCGACAAGGTTTCAATGCCGCCGCCCCCCGCAGTAATCCATAAATTGGGTAGGGACTGGACATTGATCCTATCTTTTAATTGTTTCAAAATCTCTTCCGAATTATAACCTACCCTGACTGCCGCCGGAAAACAAGTTTCAATCCCATTACCCAGGGTATTGCCCCATTCTCCTACACCCTTCATTCTTTCCTTCCACCTCCCTACATCACTCAGCAAAATCTGGTTAAAAGCTGAATCTGTTTTCGGGCCGCATACGCCACCAGGAAGGATCAATCCATGGATAGAAACCCTCGCCAGGCCGTTTACACCGCTATGCCATGCCGAAGGACTCTTCTCTACGCTCTTCAAACTCAGTCTGCCACCCGCTTCGGCCACGGTAAAATCACTCATATGTGCTACAATGTGCTTCCATTTAGGAATTCTGGCTGCATCTACATTTAGGAAAGTACTGACATCAATAATGCCCTTAAAAAGCATTTTCACCAGGCCTACAGAAAGTGTAGAATTGAAATCACCCAGTTGATCACGCCATTGCCCTTTATTTTTCAAATTGGGCATCACCTCTCCATAATGGTCCATGTATATCACATATCGGCCATTTTCAAATTTTAGATAGTCTTCCCAGAAATTGGCACATTCCAACAAATAAGGATAAATCTTTTGTGAATAAACCTGGTCGTACGTACTGTAAAAGCGCATCAGCATATTGCCCACACTAAATACGGCATTGATCTTCTGCCCCAAAAACTTAAAGCCCCCATCTATCGTATTTTCCTTTGTTGCATAGCGCTTTTCCATCTCCTCCGGACTTAATGGCCAACGTGTGGTAACGAGGCCTTTTGGTCCAATCCCAACGGGGTAATAAATCCCTTTCTGTTGGAGTAATGTTTTTGCATGTGCCTTTCCTTTGGTCATATAATCCAGCAGAGGCTGATCAAAATTATCGGTTTCATCGATGTGGTTGGAAGAATAGGCCGCCCAATAGGGTGCCTGATAATTATAATTGAGGTGATAATCTCCACCCCATGCAGTAGAATCACGTGTTACAAAAGGCCCCCAAATCCCTGGAGCAAACTTGTTTCCTCGGGAAGTAGCACCAAATAAATATTGCGAAGCGTAATAATATTTTTCCAGAAAGGGATCACCGATTTCTACTTTTGATTGCTCCCAAAAGTCCTTCCACCAGCCTTCATGCGCAGCTTTCATTTCAGTAACCTTTTTTTCTGTTAGATCTTGAGCTTCTTTTATCGCTGCTGCTTTCCAATCTTTCCGATCATGATTGGTATAAAGGGTAACCGTTAGGATTACTTTTTCATTTGCTTTCAACTTCACACGACCATCCTTTTCCAGGTTTGCTCCTAATACCTTTAAGGCCAATGCCACATGCGAGGACCATTCCAATAAAGGTGTATTCTCAAAAGAACGAGTCGCCCAGATCACTTTTCCATCAATTCCTGCTTTATTCACAGCGGTATTTCCTTTCGGAGTATTCAGATGTAGTTTCAATTCACAGTCTTTATTGGAGATAAATTCGGTCATTACCGTATTATGTGTTGCCGTTACCCAGGCATTCAAAGAAACTTTAAGATCGTCTTTTGTAAATTCTCCTTTGATCAGGGCTTTATCCTGCACCTGCTCAGCATAGTAATTAGCGCCTTTAAGCGCGCTAATATTTACCTCTAACCATCCTGGCAGCGCAATTCCGCCACCGGGATAAACCGGATATGCCCGCCAGAAATCATTTTTGCCCAGATAAAAGCTCAGCTGATCCGGATTTCCTCCAAGCGTTAAGCCTATGTCACCGTTTCCAGCTAATGGGCCATCAGGTGTTTTTGCTGTTGGTATATTTTGAGGTGCCTGGTGAAACACCGCCTTGTATTTTCCTGCATAAATTTCCTGCGCAACTCCAGGCCTGTAAAAGCACATCAGAAGGCCCAGAAACACCAAGCAGCTTTTCCTATTCTTCATATCTCTAAATTAATTCCCAGCAGCATTTAAGGCTGGAATGTTTATCATTTTACGATCAATCATTTATTGGTTTCAGGAATTTAGCGGTAAGAAGGATTTTGAAAATCAATGCCCATCTTATCCACTTCTGATTGGGGCACAGGCCACAAATAGTGTTTATCTTCAAACACACGAACCACATTCCCAGGATCTCTTTTACCGTTCATCACCGATTTTGCAATCTTCCAGCGCTTGATGTCGTAATACCTCAAACCTTCAAAAGCCAGTTCCACCCGACGTTCGTTCCGAACAATATCACGTGTGAGCACTGCCTTTGGAGGCATCGCGATCCCTGGCCTTGCACGTACGTCATTTAAGGCCTTTAACGCGGTCGGATCGGTACTTGTTCCTCCTCCGATTTCAGTCATCGCCTCTGCATACATCAACAAAACATCTGCAAAACGAAGTTTAACCAGTGCCTGCTCGCTACCTGTTAAACCGGAATTTCCATCATTTACGTTGATGTTGATGTATTTACGAAGACCTAAATTATTCACTGAAGGAGATTCCGCTCTCCCCTTATCTACATTGTTAAATCCGATGGTTTTATTATAAGCCCATGGTGCTCCAGGTGTAAAAATGGTTAGCTTTAAACGTGGGTCTCTATTTTGATAAAAGTCGTTGCGCATCCTGTTGTTCGGGTCATAAGAGGACGGAACTATGGGTGCCACAGCTGGACTGCCATCGCTCATTTCGTAGGCATCGGCCAGACTATGCATGGGTACCATGGCAAATCGGGAACCATAGATCAGATCCATATTATGCACGGCATTAGGACTCAAAGCCCTCACCGAAAATAGAATCTCCGGATTGTTATTTTGCGCAGCAAAAAATATCCCTGAATAGTCTGAAGCCAAAGCAGCTTTCTTTTCATCCATCACCAGTTTAGCCGCGGCAGCAGCTTCTGGCCACATTTCATTGTACAAGCAGATTCTTGCTTTAAGTGCCAATGCAGAGGCGCGTACAGGATGCCCGTTGGTATAGGAAACATTTGGTAAGCCTGTGATGGCCTGATCCAGGTCCTTAAGAATTTTGGCCACCACATCAGCTTTCGCTGATTTTTTTACTTTAAAAACATCAGGCCCAAAGCCCAATTCTTCGGTAATCAGTGGCAGATCTCCATACAACATACTCAGTTCATTGTAGAAAAATGAACGTAGAAAATACGCTTCCCCCAGCATCCGGTTCTTGTCCTCTTCCGTCAGATCAGGTACCCGATCAAGATTGCCTAAAAACCAGTTACAACGGGCAATCCCACGATAACCTTCGTTCCACATCCTCGCAAGGATTCCACCGGAAGAAGAATTGATCACACCTCTTGAGATGTCTGTATAACCATCAGCAGTAGAATTGCTATAAGCATTATCACTCAGCGACTCAAACTGCATAGAAGAGGATGCCGTGAGGTCAATGGCATATCCAGGAGTTCTTAAGGTGCTATAACAACCTGCCAGAGCAAGTTCTGCGTCTTTTTTAGAGGTCCAAAACACTTCATTTGTTAATTTATCAGTGGGTTGTTTGTCCAGAAAATCATTTTTACAACCCACAAGAAAAATGATTGAGGCCGCTAATAAGGTGTATTTTATTGAGTTCATATTCATGATCTTTAGCTTTAGAAGGTGGTTTTGATGCCAAGAGTGTAGACATTTGCTTGTGGATAAATGGCGAAACGGCCACTGTTATTGTCCAGTATCACACGTTCCGGATCACCCTTAAAATCCGTAATCGTGAACAGGTTGTCGCCGGAGAAATACAGTCGGAGGTTCTGTAAGCCAATCTTTTTAATAACCTGGTTCTGGAAAGTATAACCAACCACGAGGTTTTTTAACCTGAAATAAGAAGCGTTTTGCAACCAGAAAGAAGAAGCTGCCGTAATCGGCGCGTATGTATCCACATACATTCCCGGCAGTTTATTGGTTGGATTTTCGGGTGTCCAGCGGTCGCGCCAAAATGTTGGTGGCGGCGACCATTGTCTGAATGCGCCATACCCCCAATCTGTAGTGTACACTTTTCTACCGGCTACGCCTAAAAAGAAAGCAGAAAAATCAAAACCTTTATACCCAAGATTCAGGTTAAATCCATAGTTAAAATCAGGATGTTGCCCTTTGATCACGACCCGGTCAAAAGGATCAATCTTTCCATCGGGTACACCGTTTGGTCCGCTATGGTCCGCAAACCTTAAATCACCCGGTTTAGGATTGTTCTGGTGTTTTGGAGCAGCATCAATCTCTGCCTGATTCTGGAAAACACCGATCCAGTCTAGCATATACCAGGAGTTCCATGGCAATCCTTCACGTCTGATCTTATTGCCTTGAATTTCATCCGGTCCAAATTTACTGACCACATTTTTATAGGTATAAAAATTGGCACCCAATTCATAAGTGACGTTTCCAATCTTGTTTCTATGCGACAAGCTAAATTCGAAACCGGTATTTTTCATGGCTCCTGAATTCACAGTTGGCGCAGCCATCCCTATAAAATCCGGTAATTGTGCCACTCTAAGAATATCTTTTGTCTTTTTATTGAAGTAGTCGAACGTACCAGAGAGCTTTCCTTTAAACAATTCGAAATCTAACCCAAGTCCGGCCGCAGTAGTAGTTTCCCAGGTGATATTTGGGTCTGATAAACTCTGGGATACAATTCCGGTAGTGAGGTTGTCGTAAACGTAAGTCCCGTAATCCAATAGGTTTTGATAAGGATAATTACCAATATTCTGGTTCCCAAGTTGTCCCCATGAACCTCGGATTTTCAAATTACTGATCCATTCCTTGTCTTTCATGAAGGCTTCCTGAGAAATTCTCCAACCTGCAGAAAGTGCGGGAAACGTGCCCCAGCGCCTGGTCTGCCGAAACCTAGAGGAACCATCATAACGAAATGTGGCTTCAAAAAGGTACCGATTGTCATAAGCATAATTGACCCGCCCAAATCCCGACTGCAATGCCCATTCGTAAGAATAGCCATTGGCAGTTTGTGCCTCATTTCCACCAGCATTTAAATCCGATAAATCCGAGGAAGGAAAATCTCTTCTAAAACCTGCCTGTTGCTGGAAGGTATGATTCTCCATGTTGTACCCGCCTATCGCCGTAAAATGATGGACATTATTGAAGGTCTCATCGTAGGTTAAGGTAGAATAAGCTGTATAATTCATGAACTCCTGTTGCGTTTTTTTCAGCGTGATAAAGGTGCCCAGGTAATTCTGTTGTGGCTTATAAACGCCATTTGCATCAGGCTGGAATAAGAAGGTATGCAATGGCACCCTGCTTGCAGTTTGCCGATCTGTATTGAATCGAACAGCACCTCTGATTTCCCCTGTCAATCCTTTGGCAATATTAAAATTAAGGTAACTGATTCCGGAAACACCGTATTCCTTATTCAGGTCTTTACTCGTATTCATCACTGCATAAGCATTTTGATTGGTGGATTCAAAATCGTAAGCCTTACTCACTACCCTGCCACTGCCATCCGGAAGATAGGGAGACCACAGCGGGTGCTGCGCATAAATACTAAGCACCAAATTCTCTGTATTCTCTACGGGATCTCTCCGATCGCCTTGCATAAAGCTGAAATTACTCCCAAAAGTAACCACCTTGCTCATCTGTGTTTTAAAATTCAGGGAAGCATTGTATTTTTTGTAGCCGGTATTGAAGAGGATTCCATTCTGATCGAGATACCCCAACCCAAAATTATAAGTGGTTTTACCTTCTCCCCCATTTACACTTAAAAAGTGTTGTTGCATGCTGGCATTCTTAAACATCAGATCCGCCCAGTTGGTATTGGGGAATTCTGCAGAGCCATTACCATTCCGATAGGCATCTATTTGGGTCTGAGTATACAATTTCCCTATATTTTGTCCGGTTCTGTTGATACCTTCGTTACTCAACTCCATAAATTCCACCGAGTTCCAGATCAAATCGGGAACACCTGCGGGCTTCTGAATGCCATAATTGTAGGCATACTCTATATTTAGACGTCCTTTAAGGCCCATTTTAGTAGTCACAAGAATCACCCCATTGGCACCCTGCACACCATAAATTGCAGCGGAAGCCGCATCTTTCAATACAGAGATGTTCTCAATCATATTTGGATTCACATTACTAAATGAACCTTCCACTCCATCTATCAGTACCAAAGGGTTGTTGCCACCCGCACCGAAAGTACCTACCCCATGGATCTGAATAGAAGCATTTTCCATTCCTGGCTGGGCAGAATTTTGAATGAGCTGTAGTCCGGGAACCTTGCCTTGCAATAGCAATGAAGCATTTGGCGCAGGTCTTTTGATCAATTCATCTCCACCCACGGTAGCTACAGATCCCGTTAAATTCACTTTCTTCTGAGTGCCATATCCCACCACCACCACTTCTGATAGATTGGCATTCTCTTCATCGAGTTTCACATTTATCGTTGTTTTACCAGCGATTGGAACCTCCTGACTGCTGAAACCAACATAACTAAAAACCAATGTGCCATTGGATTCAGGAAGGCTAAGGGCATAATTCCCATTTTTATCCGTTACGGTGCCTATGGTACCACCTTTTAGTTTCACACTTACTCCTGGTATTCCCAGGCCCTTTCCATCGGTGACTTTCCCCTTGATGTCTACTTTTTTAAGGTTTTCTGTTGGAGGATTGAAATCATTCTGGAGCTTCTCTTTCACAATCACCGTTTTTTCTTTCAGCAAATAGGTATAATCCTGACCCGCAAAGCAGCGATCAAGGACGGCTTTAATACTTTCATTTTTTACTGAAAGGTTGAACTTCTTTGCTTTTTTGATATCTTCCAGATCATAAAAAAAATCATAATCCGTTTGTCTACGGATTTCTTTAAACACCTCTTCCAGGCTTACATTTTTTTGGGAAAAAGTAATGCGTTGAGCTTTGCTTGCCTGCGCAAACTGTAAAAAAACGGTAACCATTAAAACTGCGACAAGCTTCATTATCAATAGAAATTTATGCAATAAGCCGGGTGGCTTACCTACAGATTGTTTGTAAAAGTTCATACATTTGGTAAGTTGGGTTAAACGAAAAATTAAGGTTTGAGGGTAATCCCAGCCATCTTTTACCGGGAGTGGTTCGAAGCACTTCCGGTTTTTTGGCAACAGATTTTAGGGGAGAAGTTTGCGGTTTTTCATAAGTTGATTTGGTTTGATATTTGGTTTATAATTGCTTGTTTATTTCTTGATTTCGGATACCGTCACTACTTTCCCATTGATCTGAAAATCCACTTTACCTGTAGATTCCATAATGTTCAGTACTGCGGAAATATTTTTTGAACGGGAGATGTAACCACCAAATTTCAGATGATCGCAATTGCCACGGTAAACCACTTCTACATCGTACCACCTGGCCAATTGTTTCATGATACTTTTTAAATCATCCCCTTGAAAAATGAAGTCGCCATTCTTCCAGGCCACAATAGATTCGATGTCCACATCCTGCACCTTGATGCCAGCTTCATTCAACTGACTCTGTTCTCCCGGTTTCAGTAGTCTGGGATTTTTATTTGGGTCTGAAGGAGTGACACGGACAGATCCTTCCAGCAAAGTGGTTTTAACCTTTTCTTCGTCAGCATAACTATTAATGTTGAAATGGGTGCCCAACACCTGTACCTCCTGCCCTCTGCTGTTTACGACGAAGGGAATATGGGATTTTGCAATTTCAAAATAGGCCTCTCCGCTCAGGCTTACTTTTCTTAGCTTTCCGGTAAATTTGGTCTGGTAACGCAGAGATGAAGCAGAATTGAGCCAGACTTTACTCCCATCGGGAAAGTTGATCTGATAATGCCCTCCTTTGGGCGTTTCAATGGTGTGAAATGTATTTCGGTCGGAAGTACCATTTTTTCCAGCGCCGGCAAGCGTATAGACAATTTTTCCATCAGCAGTTTTAGTGATAGATAATCCTTCCTGTTTCACAATTTCGCCATTATTGACATCGGTTAATGAAATCTTACGGCCATTGGACATGGTTAAAATAGCTTTATTACTGCCTGGAGTGATCGTATGATTTTTAGAAGAATGGTGTGCCAGTTCCTCTTTAATGGAAGCAGGTCTGGAATAAAAATAGATTGAGAATCCTAGCAGGCATAGCGTAGCGGCAGCTGCCCAATACCTGAACCTCAGCCTTTTTACCGGATCTTTATGCTGGTTTAATGCCGCCCATACCAATACTTTTGTTCGTTCGGCAGAGGTAACATCCAGGCCTTCCACATCATCGGAACTTAATTTTAAATACCAGCTTTCCAGCACGGCAATTTCTTCTTCTGTACATAAACCCGCATGGTATTTATCTAATAATTTCTCAGGATCTTCTATCATAACCGTAGCTTTTAGCTATTTGTGGTCTTAAGACAAGAAGGAATCAGGCCTGGGGGTACGCCGGTAGAAAATAATTAAGAAAAAAATGTCAGGAAGAGCCAGAAAAGGAAACCCAACTTTGGTTTCAAGATTTTCAGAGCTCTTTTAACCTGTGTTTTAACTGTCAATTCGGACAAATACAGTCTCGAAGCAATTTCTTTATGAGAGAGGTATTCATGGCGACTTAATTTAAAGATCTCACTCATTTTTTGAGGTAATGCCGCCACCTCTTTCTCAATGATGCGTTTTAGTTCATTTTCGCGAACATAAAAATCGGTCAGGTATTCCTCATGTCCAACAAATGCAGCCAGGGAATCCAGATATTTATTTTTTACTTTTTTTCGCGCAATTTGGTTTAGGACGATGTTTCGCGTAGCAGCGTATAAGTAAGCAGAAACACTTGTATTGATCGTAAGTGATTTACGTTTCAGCCAGATCATCTCGAAGAGTTCCTGGATCAGGTCTTTTGCTTCGTCCTCATCTAAAAGAATCTTTAAGGCATGAAAGTATAATAGGGCATAAAAACGATCAAAAATTTGGGTGTAAGCTTGATGATTTCCTTCTTTTATCAGAACAAACAATGCTTCGTCTGTGTATGAGTGATATTCTGACATATAATCGAAGATCTTAGCGATTGCCGGAAAATGATTGGGCTAAAATTGAATCATCAAAGCCGGATCGCCTTAAATTTGGTTAGTGGTATGACCAAAAATAATAGAATAGACATCGCACTGCTTAGCATATTAATCAACCTTCTTAGCATATTATTTTCATATATCCGGATCGGGACACCTAAATATTTAATACGACGCCACTTCCATTCCTTTAACCACAGCTCCATTCATAGTTTGACACAGTCCGAGTGTGATTACGTTTTTCTTACCCTTTCCAAAATTTAACCAGCATTCTGGCAGAAAGAACTCGCGTTGCGGACCAACTTCCCAGTGTCGGCCAATGTTATGTCCATTCAGGTACATATAACCGTTACCGGAAGCATTAATCAGCAATTTCCAGAGCGTTTTTGGATCCGCATTTGCAGGGATTTCAAATTCGGCACGATACCAGGTCAACAAGGCATCTTGTTTTCCAGTAGGTTGTATGCCATTTCCTTTTCTTGGAATCACAAAATTGGTATCCAGTGCGATTTCTTTCCAGCCTTTGGCCGAAAAATCAGTTTTGGTAAAACCCTGATCGATACCCGACAGCTCTGTTGCCAGCCACCAGCTTAGTGTTTTCTGTATGGATGAGGTATTACTAGAAAGACCGGCAGTTTTTATCCCACACAGCTCCTCCATTGGGAAATAACCATGCTCGTGCCCGATGTTCTCATATACCACTACAATCTCATTCTCCCCGGCTTTCAACAATCCAGCCACATCAAAGCGATTATCAAACTCATTGTCTTTGATTCTGGCAAAAGATTTATCTACATTTCTGGTCACCACCGCAGCATATTTCTCTGTTGGATACAAACGCACTGCCAGCTTCCCATTCACCTGCACATTGAGTATATCTCTTGAAAAGGTATTAAACAACAATTTCCCAAACTGACTTGCTTCAGTATCTGTCAATGTATATTTTGAGCGATATAGCACGTAACGGGCATCATTCACTTTCAGTTCCGGCAAAGAAACACCTGGACTAAGTGGCTTCCAGTCCTCTTTGAAATCTTCATCAAAAGCCAGTACTTTATGGATTGGGATCTCTATTTTTGAATAATTTAAGGCGATATTCTTTTTCAAATCCTGCTCCATACTCCACCATTTTCCTTTATTTGCTTTTTTTCCAGGAGGAATGACCAGCACCTTAGTTTCCATAGAATCCAATTCGTAGGATATTTCAAATGATGGCTCAGCCTGTAATTCGTTCCCCAAATGATCATCAACTGCCATTAGAACTTTTTCTTCATGTTGATTGACATTGTAAATCGGCTTGGAAAGCACCGCATTTTCACCCGGCTTCACTATGGCGGTACCGGCAATTTTCTTTTTCGCTGAGCTATTGTGCACAAATACAAATTTAGTACCATCCGCTGCAACCCGGACTCCACCGGCCAACTCTACTGGGGAATTTTCAAAGGCACATACTCCTCCTTTGGAATGAATCAGCTTTGCTTCATATTTCTTAATGAAGGCCCCAATGTTACGGGCAGCGACGTATTTTTCTGATAGCGAACCATTTTCTCTGATCGCTGCATTGTAATCGTATGAGGTGGTTTGGACTCTTGCTCCCCATCCTGCAAAATGAGTGCCTCCAAAAAACATGTAATAGTTCAATCCGGTAGCACCACCCAACATGGACATCATGCCTACCGCATAAAAATGCTTATAGTTTGATTCATGCTCCTCACTTAAACGACCTTGCACAGTTGAAAACCAGCCTCCTTGTAATTCAGTAACATAACCAGGTGCATTGGGTTGCTTACGCTTCAAATCGCTCATTCTTTTGGCGCAACTGATGGCATCATTTAAGCCTACATAATAGTTATCACAATCAAAAACCTCCGAAAGTATACTGTCCTGGCTCCCTCTACATTCTGCAGTAAGGCATGTAAAAACAGGTACGTCGATTTCTGCATTTCTTACTGAACGGTATAAAGCCTGCAAAAATTCTGTTTTGTTTTAACTCCCATCCGCGTCATATTCGTTCTCGATCTGAACCAGGATCACTCCTTTTTTTCCTCTTGGTTTTTTAGTGATTTGTTCTTTGGCAATGAATTTATTCACTGCGTTGAACCAATGTAAGCTCCATTTCACATGCTCCGGATCATTGCTCCTCAACCAGAAATCACTGAGCTGTTCCGGTCTGAATTTTGCCAACCAACGTGGGTACCCACCTCCTGCCCATTCGGCACAGATAAAGGGTCCAGGTCTGAGGATGGTATAAAATCCAAATTCATTTTGCGCCATGTCTAACCATTCTTTCAGGTCAGAAAAATCGATCTGTAAATAATCATCAGGGTCTTTAGGCATATTGCGCTCATGCCAGTTCCATGGGATATAAGTTTCTACAGTATTAAAGCCTGCTGTTTTTATTTTCTGAAACCTGTCGCGCCATAATTCTTTCGGGCATCGGAAATAATGGAATGCAGCGCTGTATACAAAGGTTTCTTTTCCGTCGATTTTAATGCTATTGCCATTATAGCTGATCGTTTGTTGGTTCTGTAGTTTAGTTTGCGCCTGAATGACCTGACTTTGCACACAAATCGCGATGAGGAATAGGTAAATTGCTTTTTTAATGTAGCAGCACATGGGAGTATCGATGATGTAGATTTCTTATTTAAATACGGAGGCCAAAGCTAATTTTCCTTGCCTATCCGATAAATAGACAAAGTCATTATTTTAATGGATTATCCTCCTACATCGTCTATATTCTGTCACAATTCATTTTAAAACATCTGATGTTTAATCACTAAACCTACATTTGAAACATCAGATGTTTTAAAATGAAAAAAACAATAAAATTGTCAGATAGGGTCATCATTGGAATCAAGAAAGATATCGCTTCAGGTAAATTGAAAAAGGGGGAAAAGATTCCTGCAGAACCAGAACTGATGGAACACTATGGTGTTGGAAGATCTACCATTCGCGAAGCGATCAAAACCTTATCTATTTCCGGCATTCTTAAAGTACAGCAAGGATCCGGAACTTTTGTGGTCTCTAAGATCAAAGATGAAAGCCTCTCCCAACGTTTAAAAAGAGCAGATTTTGAAGAGATCAATTCCGTTCGTGCCTTATTGGAAAAAGAAATTGTGAAACTGGCCAGTCAGCACCGTACGGAGCAGGATTTGAAAACCATGGAAAACTTCCTTCTTCAAAGGAAAAAAGCGATTGAAGAGCAGCAGCAAAAAAAATGTGCGGAAGCAGACATTGCCTTCCACATCAGCATTGCCAAAGCTTCCGGGAATCAGGTCCTGTCCGACCTCTATGAGAGTTTCAGTGCAGTGATGCGTAATTTTTTTAAGCTGAGAGATGCAGCGGACATCAAACACTTTAACAATAGTCAGCATTTACATGAGGCTTTATTTGATGCCATCAGTAAGCAAGATCCTGTTAAAGCCGGGCAACTCACCATCAACATCTTAGACAATAACTATTAAGCCTTATGAATATTTTACTCTTTACCCTAGTGTTGTTATTAGGGGCTTATATGGCCGGACTTGCAGGCTCTTTAACCGGTCTTGGCGGTGGGGTGGTCATCATTCCGCTCTTAACTTTAGGTTTCCATGTAGACATTCGTTATGCCATTGGAGCGGCATTAGTCGCATCTATTGCTACCTCTTCCGGATCTGCAAGTGCCTATGTCAAAGAAGGCATTACCAATGTACGTTTGGGGATGTTTCTTGAAATTGCGACCACTGCGGGCGCAGTACTAGGTGCCATACTGGCCATATATACGCCGGTGAATCTAGTTGCCATTCTCTTTGGAGTGATGCTGATCTTTTCGGCGGCAATGACCTTAAGAAAAAAACATGAAGACGCTTTACAGGAAGGCAGTCAACTTTCCTATGCTTTGAAATTAAACAGTAGCTACCCATGCAAAGAAGGGGTAGTAGCATACAAATTAAAGAATGTTGGCGGAGGATTTTCCATCATGACCCTTGCAGGTGTACTTTCCGGTTTACTAGGCATCGGATCAGGCGCTTTGAAAGTGCTGGCCATGGACACAGCGATGCGCGTTCCTTTTAGAGTGAGCACCACTACCAGTAATTTTATGGTGGGTGTAACTGCCGCAGCAAGTGCCGTAGTATATTTACAAAGAGGATATATTGATCCGGGCATTGCTTTTCCGGTGATCATTGGGGTTCTTGCCGGAGCTTTTACCGGTTCCAAACTCCTGATGCGAATCAATGTGAAGTCATTAAAAGTGATTTTTTCCATCGCGATCACACTTATTGCTATAAACATGATTTACAACGGCATCCACCATAAATTCTAAACCCATGGGAAAGATTAAAAAAATTACAGACTACGATATGGAGCAACTGATTGGTCAGGTGTTGAGGTATGGGGTAATCACTTCTGGGATGGTGGCCATTATCGGCGGCATCTGGTATCTGTTCCAGAATGGATCAGCAATTCCGAACTACAGGGAATTCAATGGAGAACCTGCCGGCTATACCAGTCTGCCGGGAATTATTGAGGGTTTAAAAAATGGAAGTGCAAAAGAGATCATACAGCTGGGGGTAGTGATTTTAATTGCCACTCCGATCTTGCGGATAGTTTTCTCTCTGTTCTCTTTTATACTGGAAAAGGATAAACTTTATATTGTAATCACCTTGATTGTACTTGTGATCATCCTCTTTAGTATGTTTGGCGGTCTCAGTATATAATATATTTCCATCTGCTGCAATATTTAAATGAGCATTATGCAGCAGATGGAAATGTAGTATTGATATTTAATTTATTGATACCTGTTTAGGTAATCTATTAATCCTTCATTTGTCCCGACACCTACGGCTTCAAATTTCCATTCCCCATTTCTACGGTAAATTCTACCAAATTCTACTGCGGTCTCAATAGAGAAATCTTCGTCCAGCTCATACTTCATCATCTCTATGCCTTGATGGTCCAGAATACGGACAAAGGAATTTCTAATCTGACCAAAGTTTTGTTTACGTTTGGCGGCCTCAAAAATGGTCACTAAAATCCTGATTTCCGATACTCTTGGATCTATTTTAGACAGGTCTACCAGGATGCTTTCATCATCCCCATCTCCTACTCCTGTTAAATTATCGCCAGTATGTGTTATGGCAGCATCCGGTGAAACCAGGTTGTTATAAAAAATAAAGAAGTCATCAGATATTAAAAGTTTATCCTCACCAAGCATAAACACTGAGGCATCTAAATCAAAATCGTGTCCGCTGCCACTGTTCGTATCCCAGCCCAATCCTACAGTAAATTTTTGAGCATTGAGCTGCTCTCTCTGTCCTTTTTTTAGGTTAATAGCCATAGATATTCTGGTTGTTTTTACAAAATGTTTGATATGTTTAGTACAATTTACGGTATTCCAAAATAAGGCGGGCTATGGTCTTATAAAAAATACAAAAGGAAATGTCACATTTCTAAAACATTGTATAGAAAGTTCTAAATGTGGAACGGATATTGCTCTTATTTGCCGGAAACCCCATTAAAAAAGCAGCTCAAAGTTGACGTTTTTCGCCTACACGTCGGTTTTTCTTCAGGATTACTTTACGTTATGATTAATAGCGCTAACCTCTAATTATTTGAGGTATCATGGAAAGAGAATCAAAATATTAATTGAATATTAATTGGACAAATACAGTCTGTTTGTGCTAAATCAATTTTAAAGCCAATTAATATGACTAATTTTGGAAATGACAATGAAGCACCTAATAACAAAGGAACAGGAAACTTTTTTAAAAAAACACAAAGTCTCATCCGAACTAATATTCGATGCCCAGGGAGAGGAAATATCAGAAGATTTGCAGAAAAGTATGACTGAAGCTGACAAGGTGATTGCTTGCAACACCGCGCCATGCACGGAGAATGACACCCATACGTTAAGAACAATTGGAGGTTTTTGTCCACAATGCGATACGACTAAAATTGCTGCTGCTTTAAGGGAACTTAAACCAGGTTACATTTACTTCTCAGGGTCCAAAAGAGGAGGATTAATTAAAATCGGTTCAACAAACGAAGGAAAAAGTAAGACACTTACTTTAAATTTAACAACAGCCAGAGATGGCGGTTACGACGACTGGGAATTACTTTTCAGCGCAAAAACACCAACACTCGGAAGAGTAGAACGCTTAATCACGGATAAACTTGCAGAATATAAAGCAGCTTACCAAAGTGAAAAAAGTGGTAAACTACAAAATGGAGGTGAACTATACAGATGTTCATTCCTGAAAGCTAAAGAAGCTTACCTTGCAGTTACTGATGAGAACCAGTTCGAATTTACGCAAGTGAGTGAGAAAAAACACATCACTTCTGAATACCAATTCAAGAATTTGAAAATGACAGCTAGAAAAGCAGTTATCGAAGCATAACGCTTTATCATGATATTTGACCTTCGGGTCTGGAAAGGCCAGTACCAATTTATCGAAATAGATATTTTGTTACTGGTCTTTTTTATTTTAGAGGTATTTTTAAAGACGAATTTAATCCTTAAGGCTTCTTAATGATTAAATCTTCCAGGACTGGATTATTAGATTTCAAATCTTCCAGACTCTTTCTAAACTTTGCCAGCTCCTCTTCTTCTTGTGCCGACAGGCGTTCCTCATTTTTCAATTCATACTTCTGGCCGTTGATCACCAACATACTGGTATAACAATCCATCGCCAGGTTATAACTACTGAAATCCGAAACCGGATACTTCATTTCCTTCCATTTGATCACATTAGAGTTTTCTTTCACTGTTCCAAATGAGAAAGCACAGGTCAGAATTTTGGTTTCTTTTGGCGCGAATACGACACCAGAATCTGGTGCTTTAATACAACTCCATCCATCGTTGAGGTCAATGGTAGAACCATAACCGATAACCGTCTCATAAGTTTTCAATACCTGATCACTTTCATTGGTAAAGGCGCAGGAAATTACAAACTGCCCATGGATGGAATCTACTTTCAAAGGTTTCGCTTTTAGCACACTCAGTTTTGCCTTTAGCGCATCGGACTTGCGTTTTTTAGCATCCAGGCCAGACATTTCCTGCTCCAGCTTCGCGATCTTACGCTGATGATCCGCGCGTACATACTGGTTAGCCATGTCATAGGCTTCCTGTAAACCCCTGCCATTCAAACGCTTTCTTACCAATTCATCAAAACTTTCTTTCTTTAAGGCAGGCTGATGGTCCCTGTCATATATCGCGGAAAGCGCAAGTACTCTTAAGGCGACCTCCAGTTTTTCCTTTTCATCCGCATCAAGCTGAGCTGCGATCTTTTCCTTTGAAGCGTCAAACTTCTCTTTTGATCCTCCCTTAAAGGTATCCTGACTAAAAACCAGGACAGGGAATATGATCAAAATCAACAACAAGTATTTTTTCCATATCATCATAATATTACTTCGTTTCATCAGCCTAGCATTTTAATCAGACTGCTGCTATTTCAACCGCTGCAGCATTAAATCCGCGTTAAAGGTAAACTATTAAAAAGTTTTTTTGTTAATGCTACAACAGCCGTTATGATAAAAGACAATAAATCCATTTACAGTGCTTTGGCTGCCAATCTGCTCATTGCCATCACCAAATTTATTGCCGGCGCTTTTACCAATAGCTCCTCCATGATTTCGGAAGGTATACACTCCATGGTAGACAGTATCAATCAGGTCTTACTGCTCTATGGCCTAAAAAAGAGTAAAAAAGCGCCAGATCAGCAACGCCCTTTCGGCTATGGTAAAGAACTCTATTTCTGGTCTTTCATTGTAGCCATTCTCATCTTCGGATTAGGTGGCGGGATCTCTATTTATCAGGGCATCCAGCACATCATCAAGCCTGAACCTGTAACGGATCCACTGATCAATTATGGGGTTCTGGTATTATGTTTATTGTTTGAAGGCTGGTCGCTACGCATTGCTATCCGGGAGTTTAATCAGCAAAGAAATGGACTGAGCTGGTGGAAGGCGATTGTAAAAAGTAAAGATCCCTCCAGTTTTCTGGTGCTTTTTGAAGATGGTGCTGCATTATTGGGCTTATTGATTGTTTTCATTTTCATGTTAATCGGCCACAACTTCGGACTGGATTATATGGATGGTCTGGCCTCTGTACTCGTTGGTCTGCTACTGGTCTTTGTATCTGCGATTTTAGCCCGGGAAAGCAGGAGTTTACTGATGGGAGAAGGCCTTTCTCCTGAGACTAAGGAAAAAATCACAGTCATCGTTGAAAGAGACACTTCAGTGATCAGGATCGCTAATATCATTTCTACCTACCAAAGTCCTGAGGAAGTTTTACTGATTATCATTGTGGTATTTAAGCCAGATATCGATACTGAAGACATTACGGATGCCATCAACCGAATTCGGGAAGCAATCAGAAAAGAATTTCATTTGATCAAGTACATCATCGTTCAGCCTTCAGAAGACTAGCTATTGATCTTAATTCAGAATGCCTTCTGATTTTTGAGTTGGAACAGGAAGAGGCTTTCCTGCCATTTCCAACAACGTAGTTTCAATCATGGTAGTCATCGCGTTCAAAGCCAGGTCATTCGGTTCCGTTCCAAAAGGCTCTTCTATTTCATCTGCAATGGCTTCCAGTGCCACAAAGGTATAAGCTATAAAACTCACGATAAATGGGGTAAACCAACTCAGGCTATCTACAAAACCAAAAGGCAATAAAAAGCAATAGATATACACTGTACGGTGTAGTAAGATGCGGTAAGTATAAGGAATTGGTGTAGAAGCAATTCGCTCACAGCCTCCTACGATGTCAGATAACTTGTCCAGATTCTGATCAAATGATGATTGAATAATGGTATCAATTTTTCCTTCCTCTTTGGCCTTTTGAACCCATAATCCCATTTCCTTCATCAGGAGAATTGGTTTATACATGGCTGGTTTCAGTCGCTTATTTAAATCAGGATCTAAGCGCTGATCCAGGTCTGCACTGGCATCTGTACCTCGTAACTGGTGTTTTAAGGCGTAAGTAAAAGCAATCAGGTAATGAATAAAAGTATTTACTTCCTTACTCTCTGAAGGATAGCCAGTCATGGTCAGTGCTTGTCGGGCTAAGGATCGGGTATCATTCAATAATGCACCCCAAATTTTTCTTGCTTCCCAGAAACGATCATAACTCGCATTGTTGCGAAAGCCTAAAAACAAGGCCAATGCTATACCAAACAAGGTAAATGGCGCCGGATTTAATGGAATCTTAAATTCGAAAAGCCTTCCTTTTAGGTAGACCACACCAACAGAAATCAGAAACAATAGCAATAACCTGGGAAGTAACTGTGGTAAAACAGATCCTTTCCATATAAAAAGCATTTTAAACCAATGGTCATTCTTTCTTATGATCATACGGTCAAAAATCCGATTTTATTTATAATTCCCAGCATTTATTGAATAGGAAAAAAGAGATCGGACAGCAGATATATCAATCAAGATATTGAACTCGTATACCCCAGACGTTTTAGGTCTTCGATTTCTTTGACCAAATACACTTGCTCCTCTGCCAATACATATAAATCGTTGCTGAGTTCTATCACATCACGATACATATGATCAGTGATTAAAAATCCTTTATTAGCCTGTTCTTCTTTAATCAGCTCTTTGACTAATCCGATCATTAAGGGGCTCAAATGAGAAAAGGGTTCATCCAGCATCACAAATTCAGACTTGGATTTGATCAACACATAGGCTTCTACCAAACGTCTTTGTCCGCCGGAAAGTTCAATAATTTTCTGCTGATGTTTCTGGCGGAATTCCGGGAAGAAGCTTTCAAATGGTGCAAATTCCAGATTAAAATCTGAGAACACCCGGTTTAAGGTTAAATGAGCTGGAATGAAATGGTATTGAGGAAGGTAAGACAAGAGTTCGTGGTGCAGATAAGCTTTGGGCACAGATTTCCCGTCAAAACGTACCGATTTGTTTTCTGGTACAAGACTTCCGAAAATGATGTTCATCAGGCTCGACTTTCCAGTACCATTTCTCCCAAGTAACCCAGTAATTTTTCCGGTTTCACATTTCAGGTATACATCCGAAAGGATTTCTCTGGCCCCAAACTTCAATTGTACACTATCTACTTCTAAATGATGAGTCATATGGTCTTAGATAAAAAGATGATAGAAATCTATACTGATACCTGTATACCTTGCCGATAAAACGAAAAGGAAGGCAAACATCAGGAATTCAAGAACCATAGTTGCTGTCCATAAAAAGCTTTTAGAAATGCCTAGATTCTGGTAATACAGAAACTCTTTTGATTTATAATTACTGATGTAATAAATGACAATTCCGAGCGTGATCACTTTAAACCAGAATAAGATGGTCAATGATGAGTTACCCAAATAGGCAAACAGTGAAGCACAGGCAATTGAAATCAACAATGTAGCCGGAAAAAAGCTGGAGTAAAAAGTCATTAAGAGACGGAAATGCTTGTTTTTCATTCAGATTGCTGAAAAGGATGTATAGCAAATTACAATTAATTAACGAGAAGGTTTTAGCCTTTTCAGAAAATCACTTAAATCCCTTACAAATCGCTTTGGTTGTTCATAATGAATATTATGTCCGGTATTTTCATAGATCTTATGTTCAATGTAATTTGGATGCTTAGCCTGTAAAGCGGCATTATCCGTTGTAAATGGCATAAAATCATTTTCACTGACCGGATCAAGAATCAACATTGGCACATTTAAATTCCTAAAAATGACTTCTGGCATCAGTGTAGAAAAAGAGCTACCAAATAGTCCAACTTTTGTAGGACGCAAAATAAGATCATACCATTGCTGGGTACTGTTCATTTGAAACAACTCCATTAATCCGGGATAGATTTTCCACTGCTGTTCAGCTGACTTACTTATCCAGGCTAATGAAGAAAATTGTGTTCCTCCCTCCTCCGGATCATAGTTATCATAATAAGCATCAAAAAGACTGGTATATACCGTATCCTTAATTGGATATTTCATAATACCTTTGATGGTTTCTGTCAATTGAGCATCCTCCATTTTATGATAATGGGTGGCCATGTTTACTGAGCCCCCGTCTTCTAAAATCAAACCCAATACTTTTTCCGGATAGGCATCATAAAAAGCCGTACTTACGGCACCCCCTCTTGACCAACCACCTAACACCGCCTTTTTAATTTTAAGGTGATCCATGAGGACTTTTATGTCGTCGGCAACATGATATAATGATACTGAGTGTGCAGGAATAGGAGTCTGACCGTGCCCATAATAATCGATAGCAATCAGGTAATAACCAGCTTTCACCAGGTCTTCAGCTAGCTTTAACAGTTCATAACCATTAGTTAAACTCCCATGAGACCATATTAAGGGAATCCCAGAGGAACTTCCCCAGCTCAGGTAATGTAAATTGACATTTTTTGTTTGTACAAAACCACCATGTTGCTTTTCAAAAGCAGCATATTCGGATTGGGCTTGCCGAAAAAGTTTATGAGCATAGTCAAGATCAGGCTTAGCCTTGCTGGGCTGGGCTTTTAAACTACTAGAAAGAAAAAAGAAGCAAAGTAAAAAAAGGGTAATTCTGGTCATGTTGACTGAAAATGCGTAATTATAATCCTACTAAGATATAAGAATGCATTTCAACCCACAATGGTATTAAGGTGCAACATCTAAGCCTAGCTTTTGCTTAAAACCTGGACCTGGTGTGATTTTTAATTTATTTAGCATCGTTTGAATAACCATAACCCTTTCCTTTTGTCCGGCCAACTGATAATTACTAATCAATTCGGAATAAGCGGGAAACAGATAAGGATTAGCAGCAATTGCCTTCTCATATAATGCGGACACATCAGTTTTGTCCTTTCCGCTGGCAGATAAGAGCTTTCCCTGGGTATAATAGTAATCTGCCATATAAAATGGGTTACCTTTTGGAAATGCAATTTTGAATGCATTTTCTGCCTGCTCCAAATGCCCCATTTTAATCAACAACAGACTATACCTGAGCTGATCTGTATTTCTTACCACCTGATCTCCTTTCAGGAATGGCTGAAGGTATTCATCTGCTTTTTGGCGATCTCCAATTGCCGCATAAAAATCTGCAATCCTCAGGTTATAATCCGTCCGGGCATTGCCCGAAGCCGTCAAAATCACCTGTGCTTCTTTTAAAGTCTGAATTGCAGCTTCATATTGTTGGTTCATTGCCAATGCATCTGCGTATTTATTTCTGTACTCAAAATTTTGCGGTTTCTGTGCAACTAGCGCTTTCAGAATGGCTATTGGTTCGGCAGTATAACCAAGTCCGGATTGTAAAACCGCAGCATAGGCTATAGCATCATCCCTTCGGTCCCTTAAGTAAGTAGATACCGTTGGACCTGTTTTCCCATATTCGGTAGCTGTTGCAATTGCTTCTGCAATCATGCCGTTTTTCTTATACATCTCTGCCAATGATAGGTTAATGGCTGCAAGCTCCTGATAGTCGTCTTCCAGAGCGAAAGCCTTTTTCAGGTAAAAGGCCTGTTGTTGAACCCCTGCCCGCTGGTCGATCTCCCCTGCAGCAAATCTCGCAGCATACAAATCAGCGTAAGCAGAATATACGGGTGCATATTTAGCATTGACCCCTTCCGCCTTTTTAATCCATTCGATTGCGCCTTTAAAGTCTTTCCTTTCTATTTTCAATTGCGCATGATACAAATAAGCGGGTAAGTATAGAGGATCATATACCAGAGCGGTATCCAGGTAATTTGTGGTCAGGCGCAGGTTGCTTCTTCTGCTATCCTTGCTTTTATTCAAATAAACTTCCGACCAGTTGCTGGCCATTGCTTTCTGATCTCCAGCCAGGTAGGCACGTTCTTTTTTGACCAATTGATCCAGAAAAGCATACATATCCGGGTCTTTGGTTTTTAAATCCGATGTCGTATTCATGGATTTGAAATCCTGAGGATGCACTTTTACAGATTCAAAATAAGCAGGATAAGTCTGTGCGAAATACTCACTTTCATTGTTCTGAGAATAATAATCCAGAGTTCGTTTTTCTTTCATCGCCTGATAATACAAAGCCCTGATTTTACGGTTCTCGGCATCAGTCAGCACACGACCATGGAAAAGATGCACGTATTCATGAAGAATCACATTTCTTTCCATAAATGCACCCTTTTCTACATATTCTATTGCTGCGGCACCACTTCCTACCCCGCGAATATCCATCCATTGGCGATTATCGAAGGTGGTCATATAACGAAAGTATGGTGCATTCATCGTGACTGCCAGATCCTTGTGTAAAGGTGGAATCCGAAAAGACTCCCCTTGTTTAGAAAGGAAAGGGAAATAGACTACTGCGGTAAATAATTGGTTCCAGGCCATTGCTTTAACCGTTTCACCAGGGTAATAATTCACATCAGGGAATACCTTTTGAAAATTAGCCATGTCCTTGATTTTTGTGGTATTCAAAGTATTGGCAATCGAATCATAGACAGCCAGGTAAGGAATTCTTTTAGATTTGATGACCGCAGATAAGCCATTATGCGCGGGTCCATAGTGCTTTTTCTTTTTTAGGATATCTCTAAAGATATTTTCTGCAGAATCCAATCGCATTTTACGGTCCATATCAAAAGCAATATAGTAAATAGAAGCGCGATGCATTCCGGGAAGTACAGAGGAAGGATATTGTTTTTCGACTGTTCTTGTAATCTCTATAGCCTCAGTTAACTTTCCCTGACTCAGTTCATCGTCTGCTTTTTTCAATGCTTTTCTAATGATGTCATCATCTTTTCCGGCATAATCCGCATAAGTTAGATTGGTATGTCCATTCCCCCAATGCCAGTTCGTTTGGAAGTGCAATGGATTAATGGCTAAAGCCAGTTCCCATTGCGCTGCCATGGCATTGAGTTGGGTAGCATCTATCCTTCTCCAAATCGCATAACCGTAACTAAATCTGGCGTCCGCATTGTAGGGATCTAAGCTCAGTGATTTCTTTAATGGTGCTTCTGCCAAATCTGGTTGTTGGTTCCAGAAGTAAACATCTGCTTCCAGAAGATAGGCTCCTGCACTATTTGGGTTTTGCGCCAACACTTTTTTAGCAATGATCAATGCCTCAGTATAATTTTTCTGAAGTAATCTTGTTCTGCCTAGCATCAGCCAGATTTTTTCTGAAGGCTGTGTTTTTAAAGCCTGTTCACAGCGCAAAGCTGCTGCTTGCAATCTCCAGGCCTGAATCTCCAGAGCTGCTTTTAACAATATTGCTTTTTCATGTCTGGGATTTGCTTTTATAAAGGCATCTACCAGTGCTTCGGCTGCTTTAAACTCATTATTGAGGAACAAGTAATCTGCCTTAAGCAGTTTAAAATCAGGGGAGGCTTGCTGATTTACTGAAATTGCTTGTGCTGCTTCTTCCCAAAGCCCAAGGGTTAACATTTTCTCTACGTATTCTGTTTTGTTTCCAGAAGCAGAGAACTGATGAAGTAGCTCCTGCTTTTCTTTTGACAACTGTTTCAGCGCAAGAACAACACTATCCGGATGAAGCGTTTGTGCGGAAAGTCCTGCTGCCTGCAGGCAGATCAAACCAGAAAGAAAAAATTTTAGCGTTTTCATACTCTCAATATTACCATAAAAAAAGATAAAGTAAAGTCTCCTATCAAAATTCATACAAATGAAGAAAGCTCCTTTCGAAGCTTAACGAACCAGAAATAATTGCATTCATTGTTAATGTTAAACTTCTTCTGGTCTTTATGAGGAGGCTATAATTTTCTATTTTTGATATGCCTGGCCTTCAGGAATTAAAGATGCTGAAAAGGTAAACAGGATATTGGGTAAGGCAAAAAAAAAGCAACCCTTCTGCGCTCTGCCGAAGTGTTGCTTAATAGGGAATTTTACGTGTTTTGAAAGACTATTCTGCCATTTCCAAAGCTGCTGATTTACTGGTTGCCTGTGCTGTTGAAGAGAAATCATCCACTTCTGCATCATGTGTATGGCTACGTACTGCTGCAATACTACGCTCCATATCTAACCAATACTCATAATAGCCACTGCGCGCAAGCACCTGGTTGTCTGCGTCCTTTAATATAAAAAAAGAACCCTGCTCGTCCGTTTGTCTACTGAAACGCTGTGCAAATTTTGAATTGGCTCTTACCAATTCTATTTGCTTTTCGCAGGAAATCTTTGCCGCAGTTTTATCTGCACTATGCAATACAATATCGCCTGATTTTAGCTTTAGGTTAAAATGGAACTTGTTGTCAAGGTCTCTTATAATCTGAAATTTCGCCATCACTCTTGTTAAGTTTACGGCTACAAATTTAAGCTCATGAATTAGAAAAAACACGCAAACTTGTCAATCGAAAAACTGATAATTATCAATTTATTTCAAAGTTATTACCGCAACATGACCTTAAATATAGCCAGATTGCAGAAAAATTAGAAGTAACTTTGTGGAATCAAAAAGGATTCAATAGTTAAAGAATAGAGAACGAGCATTTATGAGCCTAGCCGGTATTTTCCCAATTGATCAATGGAATTTCAAGTCCCAATCTATCCTGAAAAGCATTCCTGAAGAAGACCACGACCGCCTATATGCAAACATGACGGTAGAAACCTATAACAAAGGGGATGTGATTTTTAAAGAAGGTGCAGTACCTTCAGGCATATTCTATATACAGAAAGGAATTGTCAAGAAATATAAAGTGGATCGGGATGGCCGGGAACAGATCATGTATGTAGCGGGTACTGGTGAATTGATTGGCTACCACGCCATCCTTTCTGAGGAACGTTATCCGGATTCTGCTTCTGCCATTGAAGACTGTATCATTGCCTTTATTCCTAAAGAAGATTTTCTGGAAGTACTACACAGCTCAGTGATTTTATCTCAGCGTTTGTTGAAGAACATGAGCCATGAATATGCAGTGCTCACCAATAACATTTCTGTATTTACACAACGGACGGCCAGAGAAAGAGTAGCAATTACCCTGATCGTATTGAGAGAAAAGTACAAGAATGAAGAGTCTAATGAGGATGCGATCAATATCTCGCGTAGCGATTTATCCAACATGGCAGGTATTGCAAAAGAGAATCTGGTAAGAATACTTAAAGAGTTCAAAAACCTGGGACTTCTGGTTTCGGAAGGTCGTAAAATCACGATTACCAATATCAAAATGTTGGCAGAGATCTCCAGCTACAGCAATAAAACCCTTAAAATTCGCTAAATGCGCGAAGGTATTTATCTATATAAACTGACTTTTCTTTGGACTTATACTGCATAATATACCTTGGATGTTCCAGGGCAACAATCTTTTTGAAAAACTGATGTGCGTCATTTAGCTTTCTGAAGAAAGTCTCATTTTTACCCGTTCCAAAGCAAAAACAGAGCTCAGTCTCAAAACCCATTTCAATTTGTTTCCGAATATTCTCTACAATAAAAGAATAGACTGATTTCAACAAAGCCGGTTGATCGTAATAATTGTAATTGGTTTCTTTACCATTTTCCCCTATTCTGGTGAATCCCAGAGGACAGATCGAGTGGATATAAAACTGTCTGTAAAATTTATTTGCTCCACCAAAGGCATCAATCATTTCATAGATATAAGCAGAGGATGGCTCATGTGTCATAGGTCCTGCGAATTCAATATGGCAATTGCCGGTTAGTCTTTTTGGATCTGTAAAGGAAATACCAGTTTGTCCGGAGCCAAAACGGCCGGGGTTAATTCCTAAAATCAGCTGACGTGGTTGGTTATCGCTATAATACTTCCGGTAAAACTCAGATGAAACCTTGAGGGCGAGCGGACTTTCTTTAAAAGGATTCATGATGCGGATACCTTCAGGTAAGGTACCTTTAAACTCCAGATTTTCATTAAAACTGATGATGCGATCTGCCCAGTTGCTCATTTTTAAAGATAAAGATTTTACCAAAAAAAAACGGGAATAAAAATCTCTGACGATTTCTATTCCCGGTTTTAGGATATATTGTTGATATGCGCTATAGACTAGCTCATTTTCAGTTTTTTCTCAATATCATTCACATAAGCCCTGAAAGTCTTATCTGTTTGGATTAAATCTTCTACCGTCTGACAAGCATAAATTACAGTGGAGTGATCTCTACCGCCAAAGAAGGCTCCGATGGTTTTCAAAGAAGATTTCGTCATCCCTTTTGATAAATACATAGAAATCTGACGGGCCTGAACGATTTCCCTTTTACGGGTCGGCGCTTTTAATAAATGTACCGGAACCTCAAAGTAATCACACACCAGTTTCTGAATATAATCCATAGAAACCTCTTTAGTGGTATTTTTGATGAAGTTCTTCAACATTGATTTAGCCAGTTGCAAATCAATTTCTTTTTTATTCATAGTGGATTGTGCCAATAGCGAAACCATTGCGCCTTCCAGCTCACGAACGTTGTTGTCGATGTTGTTTGCTACGTATTCTACCACTTCATCAGGAAGGTCAATTCCATCTGCATACATTTTCTTTCTTAAGATCGCGATTCTGGTTTCTAATTCAGGGATCTGAAGATCTGCTGAAAGTCCCCATTTGAAACGACTCAATAAGCGTTCCTCTAAACCTGTAAGGTCTTTTGGAGACTTATCTGAAGTAATGATGATCTGTTTACCTGATTGATGTAAATGGTTGAAGATATGGAAGAAGATATCCTGAGTCTTTTCTTTTCCGGCAAAGTTGTGGATATCATCCATGATGATCACGTCCATTGCCTGATAAAAGTTTACGAAATCATTGATGGTATTGTTTTTCAATGACTCTACGAACTGCTGACAGAACTTCTCACATGATAAATAGATCACTAGTTTATCAGGAAGGTTTTGTCTGATTTCATTTCCAATCGCCTGTGCCAGGTGGGTTTTTCCCAAACCAGAAGCACCATAGATCATTAATGGGTTGAATGAAGTTGCACCAGGTTTTGCAGCTACCGCATGTCCTGCCGAACGGGCAAGACGGTTACAATCCCCTTCCACAAAAGTATCAAACGTGTAGTTTGAATTCAGTTGCGGATCTACATTCATCTTTTTCAATCCAGGAATCACAAATGGATTCTTAATGTCTCTGTTCACATTTACAGGAACTGGCATAGATTGTTTCCTGTTGGTAGAAGACATGCTTCCATTTGATGGCATATTAGTCGTATAAGGTAGTGCTCCATTTGTAGACTTGTCTACCACTATATTATACTCCAAACGTCCTTCCGCGCCAAGTTGTTGTTTAACCGTTTTACGTAATAATGCCACGTAATGCTCTTCCAGCCACTCGTAGAAGAACAAACTAGGTACTTGTACAGTTAAAACGCTGCCTTCTAGCTTAAGGGCTGATATCGGCTCGAACCAGGTCTTGAAGCTCTGGGCCGGGATATTATCCTTTATGATTTGGAGACAGTTATTCCATACTTGGGTACAAGTGTTTTGCATAGGTTCTCTTTAATTTTACGGTTTTAAACTTTAAAACATCGAATGGATTCGTTGTTTTGGGAGTGCGAAGATCATAAATTTTACTAACATTGAAGCGGAAAATTTCACCTTTTTCGTAACTCGCTCATTAGTAAATTCATACAACGGGGATAACTTATTCACGTTGTGGATAACTACAAGATATCCACAAATAAAGATTTCCACATTTGAGCGTCAGGAGGAATTTTTCTCTAAATTACATTATAAATATGAGATCCAAAGCATGAAAATCACAAAGAATCAAAAGAATAATGGATCATTCTAAAGCAGTAGTTCTCTTAGCGTTTTTACTCCTGCTTTCTGGCTGCGGATTGTTTTTACGTGATCGAAAAATCAGGCATGCGGGCATTGAAAAGGACGATTATGATTTGCCAGTCATACTTTATCCGAGTGTGATGCCAGAGTCGAGAAAACTAATTTTCCTGCTTTCAGGTGATGGTGGCTGGCTTGAATTTGAAGATGGTCTGGCCCAACAGTTCTCAAAGCAGGGTTTTCAGACAGTGGGTTTCAACACCAGGAATTATTTCTGGGAACAAAGAACACCGGAAGAACTTTCTCAACACTTATTGTTACTGTTGAGAACCTACCGCAGGATGTACAATGCCAATGAGATTTACCTATGTGGATATTCCTTTGGTGCAGATATTATTCCCTTTGCGTATAACCGCCTACCCTTCGGTGCCAAAAGAAGGATTTCCGGCATTCAACTCTGCTCCCCTTTTGCCACCAGTGATTTTAAAGTCCGGACAGTTGACCTCCTCAATATTGGTGGCGACGACAAACCTTACAAGGTGATCCCGGAAGTCAGAAAGATCAATATTCCGATTCTTTGTTATTATGGAATAGATGAAAACCCCAAAGCATTAAAGGATCTGCAGCTTAAAAATTTCAAATTGATCCTTGTTCCAGGTGATCATAGTTATGAAGCAGCGGCCATTGAAACGATTGTATCTGGAATACCAGTAAAGACACATTGATATCTAGACACAATGATCACCGTCAGCTCATCAACATCTTATTTCTATGAGCATCAGGCAGTAATTAGATAATGGTTCAAAGCCTACAATTGATCACCGCTAATCTGGAAGAATTAGGAAATTTAGGTTAAATTTGTCGCCATGAGTACTGTGGATTCCGCCAATGAAATTTTTGACAATGTCATCTCCTTTATAGAATATACCAACCAAAGCATCTTCCTCACCGGAAAAGCCGGAACCGGAAAAACTACTTTGCTTAGAAAAATAAAAGAGACGACAGCGAAAAAGACAGTCATCGTTGCACCCACGGGTGTAGCAGCCATGAATGCAAAAGGCGTTACCATCAATTCCTTGTTTCAATTGCCTCCGGGATCATTCTTTCCGGGCGATGTGAACCTGGCCAGTTTAAGAGCTGGTGTGATTTCTATCAAAAGTCTGCTTACAGAACTTAACTATTCGAAGGAAAGAAAAACACTATTGATGGAGCTGGAGCTTATGATCATTGATGAGGTATCTATGGTGCGCTGTGATGTGATTGATGCCGTAGATGCGATACTCAGGATGGTCAGAAAAAATGATGCACCCTTTGGCGGCGTACAGCTCTTATTGATCGGGGATCTTTTTCAATTACCTCCGGTAACGAAAAGAGAAGACTGGGATTTATTGAGCCGGATCTACCCTTCCCCTTATTTCTTTGAAGCCACAGTAGTAAAACAAAACCCTTTGTTACAGGTAGAACTTAAAAAGGTGTTCCGGCAAACGGAACCGGAGTTTGTGGACATTCTGAATGACATCCGGAATAATCAGATTGGTGATGCGCGGCTGGAGATCTTAAATCAACGCTTTGACCCTGATTTTAAACAGGCAGAAGGTTCTAATCACATCATCATTACATCTCATAATGCGGAAGCCAATACCATCAATAATGAGAAGGCAGATGAACTGGAAGGCGAGGATTTTGTTTTTGAAGGTCAGGTGGAAGGAACATTTAGTCCACAGGTATTACCGGTAGAACAGTCTTTGCGACTTAAAGTAGGTGCCCAGGTGATGTTCATTAAAAATGATACTGGCGACGATCGTAAATTCTACAACGGGAAGATTGGAAAGGTAAAATCAATCAGAGGAGAAGAAATTTATATCACTTTTCCTGATGAACAGGAAGACTTATTATTGGAAAGGTCCTCCTGGCAATCCTTTGAGTATAAAGCGAACGAAAATAATGCGATCATACAACAACAGGTAGGTGAATTTTTTCAATTTCCAATCAAACTAGCCTGGGCAGTAACCATTCATAAAAGTCAGGGATTAACCTTTGATAGTGCCATTATTGATGCCGGAAACTCTTTTGTATCTGGGCAGGTTTATGTGGCTTTAAGTAGGGTAAGAACCTTAAATGGTTTGATCCTCCGCTCTAAGATCAATAAAGAGAGTCTCCGTTCCAATATAGAAGTACTTAACTATATGAAATTAGGCCATGTGGATTCTCTAAGCGATTTCCTTTCGGATGCTCAGGAAAGATATATTATTCACCTATTCAGCACTGCTTTCTCCTTCAATGAACTGACAGAATCTTTTGAAAAGCTGACCGCGGATCATGAAATCATGAAATCAACTGATCCGGAGTTCCGTTCCATGATTGGTAACCTGAGCAGATCAATAGAAGGACTTCAGGCGGTAGCGGTTAAATTCCAATCCCAACTTAGGCAACTTCAAAAAGAGCGTGGGCTGAAAGATCCTGCGGTAATCCATGTCAGAATGGATGCTGCCTATAATTACTTTGCAAAGGAACTGACTTTACAAGTGATCAATCTTTTGAATAAACACATCCGTACCAGGCCGAAAAATAAAGGAGACCAAAAACTGGTGGCTTTGTTTACCCAACATCGCCTGGTGGCTGACCATAAGATTTTCAAAATACGCTCGGCAACAGAGATCGCTAGTAAAGCTGCAAACTGGGAGAACCAACGTGAGCTGATGAAGAAGATTCAGGACTTATTGAAAAAGAAAGCAAATACGCCTGGGGCGGCACAAAATGCCACCACCATGCAACTTTTTTAAGGGCAACTTTTTAAGCCTGCCCTTTCTTTTTCACCATCACATTTACCCGGTAGACAAAGAACCCACAAATGAACACCAGTACGGAAACTACGATCCCTAAAGTATCATAATGTTGCAGCGGACTACTTTTCGTTTCCTGGCTAACAATTAATCCGGCACAAAGGGCCGCTATACCCCCTGCAACTTGCTGCAAGGAGGCATTTACACTCATGAATGCTCCTCTATCCTTTTGGTCAGGGACACTCATCGTTAAGGTCGTTGCGGGAATCATCCTGCTCATGATGCCCATAAACAGCACCATATTTAACACCACCACCTGCCATACAGGAACCGGTGTCAGATTGGTATAAATCAGGATCATCACTATGGCAAGCAAAGAACCCGCGCAAAAGATCATAAACTTATCCAGTTTATCACTCAGTTTGCCAATTAAAGGCATCATCACAATCGAGCCCAAACCAGTAAACATGAATACGATCGGCAATTCTTGCTGAGTAATATTGATATTATTGATCAGATATGCGCTACCAAAGGGCATCAGCATAAAGCCTCCAACGCTTAGAAAGGCCGTAGCTAGAAATCCAGTCTGGTAAGAAGGATTTGAAAGGGCGTGCCAAAGGTGTAAGAATGCATTTTTATCTGATTGAATTGCCAGGTGTTTATCAATGGGCTTTACTTTGAAAACAACCGTAAAGGCGATAGCAATTGCCAGCATCACAATCATGTAAAAAGCAGCATGCCATCCCCATAAATTGGCCAGATAAAGACCAATAGGAATACCTAAAATCTGACTTGCGGCATAGGCCATCTGTACAAAGCCCATCACTCTCCCCCGCTGGTGTACAGCAAAAATATCGGTGACGATGGTCATAGAAATTGCACCTATGACTCCTCCAAAGAGTCCGGTCACAATCCTGGCTCCCAAGAGCATTTCATAAGTAGTAGACATGGCACAGCATAGTGTTCCAACAATGAATCCAGTGTAGAAAAACAACAACAGCTTTTTACGGTCGAACTTGTCCGCAAATCCCGCAGCCAGAATTCCTGATGCACCGGCACTAAAAGCATAGGAAGAAACTACAAGCCCGAAACCTTTAGGTGTGATCGACAAAGATTTCATCAGGAAATCGCCCAAAGGGGCAAGCACCATAAAATCCAATACAATGGTAAATTGCAATAAAGCCAATAAAACAATGACTAATTTTTGATAAGCAGAAAACGGCGGCGCAATCTGACTGGGTATACTTTGATCCATTTATTACGGAGTTTGTCCGGTAAGGGTTAGGTTAATTCTTCACACTGGTATCCATGTTGGCTGACCAATGCAATGACATCGTTGAGCTGTACTTCATTTGAGACAATTCTCAGCACACAGTCAACATCTTCCTGATCGACGGTCCACTGGCTAATGTCATGCAGCTGCATCAATTCAGTCATAAATTGTTTATCACTTTCGGTGCGGATATTTGTTTTAAATAGCAACACACTAAATCCGTTAATTTCCATGTTGTAGGTTATTTTTTAAATGCTTTCAATACTAAATCAAAGGAGGCCCATAGGATTTCATCGGTTAGAATGAAGGGTCTGCCTCCAATGCTGCGCCCCTCATTGTGAAAACGAACCAGGGCATATAATGGGCCAAAGGCGACAGACCAATAGGTCTCCATTGGCAAGGCATCGATCTCCCCATTTGCCACTGCCTTTTCCATGAAAACACCCAGGGTTTGTTTAAAACTCTCGGTCATGGATTCGAAAATCTTTTCCTGATAAGTGGAGGTTCGCAGTTGTTCAATCATCTGACAGGTGAGTGGATTTTCCAACATGCACTTTGCACGATGTTCCCATTGGTGTCTTAAACCCTCTGCAAAAGAAAACTCAGGATCAAAGCCTTCCAGCATCATTGCGCTTAATCTTTGAGTTTCTTCCAGGCCCACCTGAAGAATCAGATCATCTTTATCTTTATAGTAGATATATAAAGTGGCCACGGAAATACCGCATGATTTTGCCAGCTTAGCCATGGTAAAGCCCTCAAAACCGACCTCTACCAATAGTTCTACGGCCTTCTCTTTCACCAACTCTATTTTATTTACATCCCTGATTCTCATTTTATTTTTATTGAGCAGCAAATATAAATGAATATTCATTTAGTTATAACAAGCTTAATTAAAATATTCTCAGGGCAATAAAAAACCCGGCAATCGTTGCCGGGTTGATTCCTTTGGATACAGCAGGTTGTATCTTTTGTCTATTTCTTATCCCTCGATGGCCTCTGCTAAACTAGAGCCATCCTTGGTCAATACCTGAAAATGATTGTCTTTCGCCAGCTTTAACAATTGGTGGATAAAGGCTGTAGCATTAGGATAAACAGTCTTATCGAACTTTAAAATAGTTTCAATTTTGTTTACTGCATTTACATACTCGTCATTTACTTCCTTTTGATTCATAATGTTTTCTTTTAAGGTGAGATTTGCTTCAAGGTCACAAAATTCAGGCCAGCCCTACTGCATGAACATCAAATTTTTGTTACCTATTTCTTAATCTTATTCCTTCTCCTATACATAATTATTGTTTTCCACCAGAACCTCTTTTATTGCCCTTACTTAAATTATTTTTTATTCATTCCTCAAACTCTTCACAGGGTTCTCCAGCGCACTTTTTACAGTTTGGAAGCTTACGGTCAGCACTGTAACTAAAATCGTTAGAAAACCAGCAATCAAAAACACCCAGCACTCCAACATCGTCCGGTAAGGAAAGTTTTCCAGCCAGTTGTTCATGATAAACCAGGATAAAGGGGTTCCAATAAGGATGGCAATGCCCACCCAACGTATAAACTCCATATTGATCAATTTCACAATCTGATGTGGCCTTGCTCCACTGATCTTCCTGATGGCAATTTCTTTAGTTCTTCTTAATAACATCAAACTTGCGATCCCCAGGATACCCAGACAAACGATAAAAATCGTTAACCAGGTAAAGATCATGATGATCGTACCATAGGTTACATCTTCTTTATACTGTCTGTTAAAGAACTCATCCAGGAAAAATGAATCAAAAGAAGAATCCGGAAACACGCTTTTATATTCTTGCTCTATCTGAGAAAGAATGACCTGAGGATTCGCTCCTTGAATTTTAACGGATATAAATTCATAATCCAGCCCGCCCCATGGACTAAACATCAACAACACCACTGGTCGGAAGTTCTCTTTTAATGAGTGGTGATGGTAATCTTGCACTACCCCGATCACTTCGTATTTCCTGGCGCCCTGGCCTTCCAGATTGATATAGCCTCCTACTGCAGTTTCTTCATCCTTAAAACCAAAATGTTTCAAAGCGCTTTGTGTCAGGATCACGGAGCTTTCCTGATCTGCGCCAAAATCTCTGGAAAAATTCCGTCCTTTCAGGATATTCAATTGATAAGCCTTAATGAAATCATAATCCACCCGAAGCATTTCACTGAGTACAGAGATTTTTTCCGGATCACTATCCCTTTGGTTGGCCATAAAATAACCCACCATTTTTCCTGGAACTGCACTCGACATGGTCAGGGCTTTCACTCCTCCAATGGTTTTCATTTTCTCAGTGATCATTTTCAGTTTTTCATCATAAGCATCTGTCTTTGCCGGGGTTTTAAAAACCAGCGTTTGAGTTAAAGAAACCCCCAGATCTTTACTTTGCATGTATTGCATTTGTCGGCGGATAGTGATCGTAGAAACAATGAGTACCACTGCTGCTGTAAACTGGAAAATAATGAGTCCCTGACGCAGGCCTTTACCCATCCTAACACGGAAGGACATCCTGTTTTTCAGGACCACAGCAATCTTAACCTTTCTCAAAATAAGGATCGGAACTGCTCCGGTAATCAGGGTACTCAAACAAAAGATCAGAACCAGCAGTCCCCACACCAAAGGTCGCTGCCAGAACTGATTAAACATTGCTGAGAAATAGTACTGTTCCAAAAATGGAAGTGCCACTACCATCAGGATCAGGAAGACCACAACTGCCATAAAATTGATCATAAAGGACTCAATGAAAAATTGGGTCACCATGTGTTTGGTTTTGCTACCTACTAACTTCCTGACTCCAATTTCTCCGGCACGTTCAATAGACCTGGAGGTCATGATATTGATGAAATTCACCCAGCCTACGATCAGGATTATGAGGGCAAAGAAAAAAATAAAGCGAATATTTTGCCTGCTGCCCTTTACTTCAAACTCATAGGGTTTTAATGGATTCAAATGGATATCGGTAAGTGGCACCATACTAATCTCCCATCGTTTATCACGCATAGCATCTTCAGTTTTAAATTTCTCTGCCAATGCAGGGAATTTACTTTCAATACGTTTCGCATCATCCACATTATTGGTTTTTACATAGGTGTAAGCTTCATGTTGGTACCAGAAATCCCGTTCAAATGGCGTGGTACTGGCATAAGAGATGATCATATCCAGGTTCAGATGAGATTGTGGCGGAAAATCCGCGTAGACCCCGCTAACCGCACAATGGTACACCGATTTACGGGTCGTAATGTCCAGTACTTTCCCGATAGGATCTGCTTCACCAAAGTACTTTTTAGCTGCTGAGGCAGAAATGGCAATGGTATTCGGCTCTTTCAGGATGCGTTTAGGCTCCCCTTTTAAAAGCGGATAGGTAAAGAAACTGAAAAAATTACTATCGGCAATCACCACCCTTGGCTCCCTGTAGATTTTATCCTGATAACGGACAATCCTTTCGCAATCTTTATTATTTACTCTGGTAATGTCTTTTACTTCGGCAAATTCCGCTTTCATTGCGCCGGCATACCCAAAAGAACTGGTGGCCCATGAATCGGTCACTGTTCCATTCAGGGTAAAGAAGGATTCTGCCCGGTAGATCTTATCGCTGTCTTTGTGAAAATCATCATAGTTTGATTCGAAATCTACATAATTCATCAGGATGACACAGGCGCCCATAGAAATGATCAGACCGATGAGGCTAATGAGCGTATAAAACATGTTCTTACGCAGGTTGCGCAGGGCAACTTTAACAAAATGCTTGATCATATTAGGCGAGAATATTTTCAGTAACCACTTGTCCGTCTAACATTCTTATGATCCGGTGACTGTACCTTGCATCATGTTCGGAGTGAGTAACCATGATAATGGTGGTTCCCTGAGCATTCAGATCCGTCATGAGCTGCATCACTTCAGCTCCATTATGGGAGTCCAGATTTCCCGTAGGCTCATCGGCAAGAATCAGCTTTGGTTGGTTCACCACTGCACGGGCTACAGCAACCCTTTGCTGTTGTCCGCCGGAAAGTTGCTGAGGAAAATGGTTTCTACGATGCATGAGTTGCATTTTTTCCAGCACTTCATCCACCATCCTTTTTCTTTCTTTTTCTTTCAGTGGAGTATAAATCAAAGGCAATTCTACATTTTCAAAAACAGTCAGCTCGTCGATCAGGTTAAAACTCTGAAACACAAAACCAATGTTTTCAGTTCTCAATTCTGAGCGCTTGTAATCGTTGAATTTAGCCACCTCAGTGCCGTTAAATACAAAACTTCCCTCATCGAGGTCGTCCAAGAGTCCGAGGATATTGAGCAGGGTGGATTTCCCGCAACCGGAGGGGCCCATTACGGCTACAAATTCTCCTTGTTTCACTTCAAATGAGAGGTCATTTAAAGCGGTGGTTTCCAGCTCCTCTGTGCGATAGATTTTTTTAAGGTCTTTGATTTTGATCACGGTTCAGGTTTTATTTGGTGAGGTATATTAGCGTTAATTTCATTTTGAAGGACAATTTTATATGATTTCATTGAAAATTCAGTTTCATTTCCTCAATTTGAGGTTTGTTTTGGTATTGTTTTATTTTGGCACATCATCTGTTAAGTTATAAATCCTGGTTCAATTGGACTTTAATGTTATAATTTCCCAACATAAAAACAGAGCTGTAGCACATACTATTTGCCCTGGTTCAGGATCAGTTCCTGCACCTCGCCAAAAGATTCATATCCGGAGATGATGACCCGATCTCCAGGTTGTAATCCATCTTTTAATTCATAGAATTCCGGATTTTGCCGACCGATACGCAGGTCTACCCTTTGTGCCGTTTTTCCATCCTTATTCACTCTGAAAATCCAGTTTCCACCGGTTTTCTGATAAAAACCTCCTCTTGGCAATAACAAAGCATTCGTTGCATCACTCAATGCCAAACGAACCTGCAAAGTTTGCCCTCTTCTAATGCCTTGGGGAGTACTGTTTGGAAATTCCATATCAACCTGAAACTTCCCATTAGAAACTTGAGTAAAGACCTTCTTCACTTTTACAATGGTCTTTTTGTTGTTAAAAGTAAACTCTGCGACAAGACCTGGAAAAATTCTGGAGATATAATGCTCATCTATTTCTGCACGCACTTTAAATCCGCTGATCACATCAATCTGCCCCAATCTTTCTCCTTTATTTTTGTTCTGCCCAATTTCTGCATCCAGGGAAGTTAGCTGACCGGCTACCGGAGCCCTTACCGTTAAATCTTCTACCTTTTTCCGCATCACTGCCAGCGCATTTTGGGTACGTTGGATAGACTGACTACTTTGAAAATGCTCTTGTTTGGTCAAAACAGAATCCTGTTTTAAAATTTGTTCGGTTAATCTTTTCTTTTTACGCAGATAATCATAGGCAATCTGACTTTGTTTGAATTCCTGTGCCGCGATGATCTTTTGATCGAATAATTTTTTATTAACAAGATAGGCGCGTTCTGTTTCCTGCCATGAACTCTCTACATCTGCCATTTGATTGAGCTTACCAATCGTATTTTGTTGGGCAGCATTCCTGGAAATCTGCATCTGTGTGAGCAGGTTAAACACGGCTGTTTCCTGATTGGCCAGACTCAGCTCCAGATCCGTATTGGACAAGCGGAGAATGGGATCTCCTTTTTTAAGAAAAGCTCCATCTTCTACATATTTTTCTTCTAACCGGCCTCCCTCTGCAGCATCCAGATAAATGGATGTTATGGGAAGCACTATACCATTTACAGGAATAAATTCCTGGAACAATCCACTTTTGATTTCCGCAACTACCAATTGAGTTCCTTCTACCTTTACCCGGCTCTTACCAGAAGTAAAGAGATAACCAAAAGCGATTAATCCAAGGAGCAGTCCTCCTGATCCCCATAAAGCCAGACGCTTAAAGCTCCAACGTTTTTTCTTTACAATCTGATCCAATTTATGTTGTATTTATAATTTAAAATGTTCCTTAAGTGCTGATCAACACCAGGGCTTCCAAGTCAGAAGCCCTGCAAAAGGAACTGATAAAAGCCATACCAATTAAACAAACGACTGAAAATCAATACATTAAACAACAAAGCACTCAAATCATGCGTTCGCATCCGAACAATTACCGTTCGGTTTCGGTACAGTTAAAAACGATCATTTTTATCGCGATCAACATGGATAAGAATCCCTAAAATGTTATACTTGTAATCGCCATTTAAACCAAAACACTTCATATATGCAGCTCAAAAACAGGTCTATTTTAGTAGTTGATGACGACCCGGATGTACTTACAGGATTCAGGCTTTTATTGAATACAGAAGCAAAGGAAGTACAGACCGAGAAGAATCCAGAACAATTACCTGCCCTGCTTGCATCCAGAAAGTTTGACCTCATGCTTCTGGATATGAACTTCAAAAGTGCCATCAACAATGGCAATGAAGGCTTCTATTGGCTCAACAAAGTACAATCGCTGGCACCTGAAATGAAGATCATCATGATGACTGCTTATGCTGATATTGACCTTGCGATCCGGTCTCTAAAGGAAGGTGCTACAGATTTCGTAGTAAAGCCCTGGCACAATAATAAATTGCTCGAAACGCTAAACAGGGCATTGGAGGGTCAGGAACAAACTAAAAGTAAGGGCTCCGGAACTCCAAAGGGAAATGGTACAGATTTGATTGGCAAATCTGATGTCATGCAAGACATTCTTTATAAAATAAGCCGTGTGGCACCAACTGATGCCAACATTCTGATACTTGGTGAAAATGGCACAGGTAAAGATCTGATCGCAAATGCGATTCATGAACAATCTACAAGAGCAGCAAGGCCATTTGTAAAAGTGGATGTTGGCGCTTTAAGTGAAGGATTATTTGAGAGTGAATTATTTGGACATAAAAAAGGTGCTTACACTGATGCCAGAGAAGACCGGATGGGGCGTTTTGAGGCCGCAAATCAGGGTACTTTGTTTTTAGATGAGATTGGCAACATCAGTTTACAGCAGCAGGCAAAGTTATTGAGTGTATTACAGAACCGTCAGGTCATCAAATTAGGTAGCAATGACCCGATTCCGGTCAACATCCGGTTGATTTGTGCCACCAATGTTGCTCTAAAAGAACTCGCCAGTGATGATCGTTTTAGAAAAGACTTAATCTACCGCATCAATACAGTAGAAATTGTAGTACCCCCCTTAAGAAGCAGAGGAAAAGATGTGCTCTTATTAGCTAAACATTTCAGTAAGGTTTATACCGATAAATATTTCAAATCCCCAATGCCTTTGGAGGAAGCTGCATTGGACAAATTACTTCATTATACCTTCCCTGGGAATGTTAGAGAACTTCAATATACTATGGAAAGGGCAGTCATTATGGCGGAAGGGCCTTTATTGAAATCAACTGACCTGGTCTTCTCTCCTATTGAGACCGCGATTCCGGCTACAGACGACCTGAGTTTACGGGTTTTAGAGAAAAATGCCATTCTGCAGGTGATCGAAAAAAACAGGGGAAATATTACCTGGGCTGCTAAAGAACTCGGGATCACCCGAAATGCTTTGTACCGCAGGCTGCACAAATATGACATCTAAAGCAACCACATGGAACATCGCCTGGAAAACCGGACTGCTTTTTATCAGCCTGGCTATGGCTGCCTGGTGCCTGGTTGAGTCCTGGTATCCGGCCTTATTGTTACTGACTATTGCCATCATTTATCAAATGATAGTCATGTATCAGCGTCAACAGAAAATGTACAGGGAACTTAACAATTTCCTTGCAGCTGTACGTTCCCGGGATTTCTCCTCTCATTTTGAAGTAAAGCATGCACCATCTGAGTTAAAACCACTTCGAACAGGTTTTAATGAGATCAATACTGCCTTTATGCAGATCGCCAGAGAAAAGGAAACACAGTATCAGTACCTGAAAAAACTTTTGGAACTGATTGATACAGGGATCCTATCTTATCAGGCTGATAATGGTACGGTAATCTGGATGAACGAATCCCTGAAATCGTTATTGCGACTGCCTTATTTGAAAACTATTGATCGTTTAATACAAAGGGATGAAAAACTGTATCATAAAATCATTTCACTAAAACCGGGGGAATCCAGGATTGTCAGCCTTAAAAGTGGAGATCAGGTTTTAAAAGTCCTGCTCTCCGCTACAGCTTTTAAGACAGATCAGCTAAGATTTACAGTGGTCGCCTTCCAGAACATCAACGAGGCATTGGATGAAACAGAGGCCCGGGCCTGGCAGAAATTACTTGGAGTATTGACCCATGAACTGATGAACTCGATTGCTCCGATTTCTTCCTTGGCGGCCACACTTAAAGTCCGCCTGGAAAACCTCGAAAAACCCAGTCATCAATTGCAAATTTATGATGATTTAGAAACTGGAATGGAAACCATCCAAAGAAGAAGTGAAGGTCTTTTGAAGTTTGCAGAGAGCTATAGAAATCTGAATAAGATTACGAGCCCTGTTCTTCAACCCCTTTTGATCAGCAAGCTTTTAGGAAACATTTATCAATTGATGGAACCCAGTCTGGCACAAAAAAACATTATTTTAGAACTCATATTAGCGGATCAAAAGTTAATGGCCAAGCTCGATCAGGCTTTAATAGAACAAGTATTGATTAACCTGATTTTAAATGCAGCAATGGCTGTTCAAAACAGTAGTAAGGCAAAAATTGTAATTTCAGCAGAGCAGGTGGAAAAAGGAAAGCTATCCATTAAAGTCACAGATAATGGTTGTGGCATTCCCGTAGAAATTATGGACAGTATTTTTGTTCCATTTTTTAGCACTAAAAAAAACGGTGGTGGAATCGGTCTACCGTTATGTAAACAAATTGTGATGTTACATCATGGACAAATGCAATTTCAATCTGTTGAAGGAATGGGCTCCTGCTTTACGATTCTGATGCCTTCTTAAAAGACATTAAATCCTCCTGAATATGACGGTGGAATGATGCTCTTATTTGCAAAAACATCCTCCTCTTTTTAATTTTGCAACAGCATTTCCATAATGATGTCTTGGCCAAAAGATTCAGCTTATGATTCAACAACAAGGTAAATCACAGGATGGGGCCAAAGACTCCATTAGCACTGCTGCCCGACTCAGCTCAAAATTCGGAATCTTTCTCCTGAATACATTATCCAGGCTTCCATTTTCCCTGCTCTATATATGCTCAGACTTTCTTTACCTGATCATCTACAGGTTAGTAGGTTACCGAAAAGCGGTGGTTCAAAAAAATCTGCGCAATGCCTATCCTGATAAAAGTCCGCAGGAACTGAAGTCTATAGAAAAAGACTATTATAAACACCTGTCCAGGATTATGGTAGAGATTTTCAAAATGCGCACCATGTCTGAAAAAGAGATGAAAGAAAGGGTAAAATTCAAGAACCTGGAACTGGTGACCAAACATCTGGATCAGGGGCAAAGCATCCTGCTCTGTTCTCCGCATTATGGAAACTGGGAATGGTCGGTTTTGGCCATGGCCTTACATGTTAAAGCGCATATTTACACCATCTACAAACCTTTGAGCAACCCTTTGTTCGACAAATGGTTTTACCAGACCCGCAACAGGTATGGCAACACCATGATTCCGATGAGGAACACCCTAAGGGCCATCAAGAATAGTGAAAATGAAACTTCAATCTTTTGTTTTGCCAATGATCAGGCGCCGCCAAAAGATGAATCCCATTATTGGGTGGATTTCCTGAATCAACCCACCTCCTTTCACATGGGCGTGGAAAAGATTGCTCAACGTACAAAACGCCCTGTTTTTTACGCGGAAATGAGAGCTATTGGAAAAGGTTATTATGAAATCGAATTTATGCCGATTTCTTTGAGACCTGAACAAACAGAGACTTTAGAAATCACGAAAAGTTATGCTGATAAGTTGGCACAAACCTTAAATGAAGCACCTCCATATTGGCTATGGAGTCATAAAAGGTGGAAACACAAACCTGAAATGACCCAAACTTCCCTACCAGCTTAATACCTATTGGGAGATTTGAGTCATTTGTAATGGAATGTTGGATACCGAATTTTTAGGCTTAGGCCTTTAAATCAGCATTGGCTTTTAGGAAGTTATAATACTTCATTTCTTCACCAAAAAAGATGTCTTCTGGTTCCAATTCATAAGCTTTCAAAAGGTACTCTTTAGCTTTTTCTTTATCGCCTTTTTCAAGATAACATTGACCTAAACGCAACATTACAAAAGGATTACTTTCTACATCTTCTCTTGTATTGCTTTTGGCAGTTTCAAAAAATGGCAATGCTGTTTTGAAATCATCCTGAAGGAAATGCGCATCTCCAATAGAAGCATTTAACCAAACGCTTTGAATATATTCGTTTTGAGGCTCAGGAATTAAAGCTAAAGCTTCTTCCCATACACCGATAGCACTGTCAAAATCATCCTCGTCAAAATAATCGTTTCCACTTTCCGAAAGCTTTAGGATTTCATCCGCTACTGCGGTAGAAAGCTCAGGTGCTGCACCCTTTACTTCTTCACTCATAATCTTATTTTTAAATTTTCAGACATCATCGCATGTCCGTTACAAATACAATATTCGGTATTTTTTGGGGGATTACCATCTTCCAGCAGATTTTCCCATATTAATCCCAGCGAAATATTCTTAATTACTACTCTTTTAAACGTATGTTTTTTCAGCGATAAAGAATTACCTTTGCGCGCTTAATACACTAACATACACACCAGTTTGAAAAAAGTTCTTAAAATTACGGGGATCACAATCTCCGCTATCGTATTGCTCTTGTTGATTACGCCTTACCTGATGCCTAAAACCATCTCTGAGGCAGTGGAAAAATGGGTCAATAAAAATATCAAAGGAGAAGTTAGTTTTGATGATCCGAGTTTATCCTTCATCAGACATTTTCCATCCTTAACTTTAAGTCTACATAATTTCACTTTAAAAGGTTCCGCACCTTTTCAGCAGGACACGTTATTGTCGACCAAAGAACTCTCTTTCAGAGTAGATTTAAGTACCATCTTTTCAGATCAGATCAAAATTGATCAGGTATACATTGATCAGGCCAACATCAACGTGAAAGTAGATGAAAAAGGGAATGCGAATTACAATGTGTATGAAAGCAAACCTGATTCTACCCAGAAAACTACAGAAAGCAACAATACTGCCATCAAAATTGAAGGAATTTTCATAAAAAAAAGTAACCTGAGCTATGACGATCAATCCGTACCGATGCTGATCCGTGCGAAAGGACTGAGTTATTCCGGACAGGGTGATTTTAGTCAGGCCATTTTCGACTTGAAAAGTCAGGCTAACATAGACAGTTTAGATGTGGTTTATGCAGGATCTCCTTACCTGTTGGGTAAAAAAATCAATGCGAAACTATTGACTAAAATCAACACCAACTCATTAGATCTCATGTTTGATGAGAATGATTTACAAATCAACTCCCTGCCTATTCATTTCGTAGGCCGTTTCTCCTTTATTAAAGATGGTTATGATATCAACTTTAAAACCAAGGCAAAAGAAACTGACCTGCATAACATATTTTCGGCATTGCCGGCTGCCATCGCTAACCGTGTTGAAAAAACCAATATCAAAGGTTATGCAGAGATTGAGGCTTCCCTAATCGGGAAATATCTGGCCAAAAGCAACACCATGCCTACTGCTACTTTCAACATGAAAGTCCGTGATGGGGAGATCTCCAATCCTAAAGCTCCGGAATCGATCAGTAAATTATACCTGAACTTACAAACCAGATTGCCAAGTTTAAACATGGATAGCCTGGTGATCAATATGGACAGTTTGTATTTCAATATGGGTAAGGATCGCGTCAGTTCTGTAGTTAAACTCAATGGTTTGCTGAGTCCTGAAATCTACATCAAAACTCATGCTTCTATAGATATGGAGAAATGGGCTAAGATTTTCAGTGTAGACCTGATCAAAGGTCATTACGAATTAGACCTACATGCGGATGGTAAGTACAGCAAGAAAATAGTGAGAAGTGGCATCAGAAAAGTAGACACAGTAATCGCAACCATTCCTAAATTCAGGTTGAGTTCTAAAGTGAGTAATGGTTATTTCAAATTTGCGTCTTTACCCGCAGCGATTGATAAAATCAATTTCAATATCAATGGAAATAACCCTGATGGGAATTATAAAAACACCAAACTGGAAATCAGCGACATAAACATTCAGGCCTTAAGTAGTTTTATCCGAGGTACCGCAAAATTACAAACTGCAGAAAACATGCCTGTTGATGTACAGCTTAAATCGATGGTCAACTTTGCAGAAATCAAGAATTTCTACCCTTTAAAAGACCTGGAATTAGATGGTAAGCTTCAACTTGACCTGCAAAGTAAAGGTGGCTACAACAAGCTTAAAAAGCTGTTTCCGATAACTACGGCAGCTATTCAACTGACAAATGGCAGAATTAAAACTGCACATTTCGATCAGCCTTTAGAGCAAATTGTGATTGATGCTGCATTGATGAATAAGGATGGCAAGTTAAAAGGAACTCAATTGAACATCAAACCGATCTCTTTCCAAATGGCAGGACAGCCTTTTATGTTGAAAGCAGATGTTAAGAATTTTGATAATGTGGCTTACAATATCAGTTCAAAAGGTAGTATCGATATAGGCAAAATGTACCAGCTATTTGCAGTAAAAGGATATCAGGTAAAAGGTTCAATTTTCACGAATGTCTCATTTAAAGGATTACAGAGTGATGCAATGAATGGACGTTACAGCAAATTGAATAACCGTGGTCGAGTGGTGGTAAAATCACTCAACCTGGAATCGGATATGTTTCCAAAAACTTTCCTGATTAAAAACGGTGTATTCTCATTTGCACAGGACAAGATGAAGTTTGAAAACTTCCAGGCCAGCTATGGACGGTCTAACATCAATATGAAAGGACATCTGGGTAATATCATCAACTATATGTTATCTGATAGGGCCAGTTTAACCGGAAGTTTTACCATGGATACCAAAGCTTTGTATGCCGATGAATTTATGGCTTATAATGGTGTTCCAGTAGAAGCAACAGGCAAACCCATCGCCAGCAATGGTGTGATCATCATTCCAGGCAACCTGAATGTTGAACTGAATGCAAATGCAGGAACTGTGTATTACAATGACCTGAAAATTAAGGATGCAAAAGGTACACTCGCACTAAACCAAGGCGTGATGACTTTAAAACAAGCCAGCTTTAATATGATCGATGCGCCGGTAGTGATGAATGCGACTTATAAAAGTTTAAGCCCTAAGTCAGCTACTTTCGATTATCATCTGACGGCCAAGGAATTCGATATTGCGAAAGCCTATAAAGAAATCAAATTATTCCGTGAGATGGCAAGTTCTGCAAGTAAAATGAAAGGTGTGATTGGTTTAGATTACCAACTTTCCGGAAAATTGAACAAAGACATGTTCCCTGTCTTCCCTACTTTAAAAGGTGGAGGCGAACTCTCTGTAAAGAAAATCAGCATGAGTGGCTTTAAGCTGATGAATGCGGTGGGAAAAGCCACCAAACGTGATAGCTTAAGCAATCCTGACCTTTCTGAGATCAAAATTAAATCCAGGATCAAAAACAACATCATTACCATTGAAAGGTTCAAAATGCGTGTAGCGGGATTCAGGCCACGATTTGAAGGTCAGGTGAGTTTCGATGGACGCCTGAACTTAAGTGGCAGATTAGGTTTACCTCCTTTCGGATTGATCGGTATTCCCTTGAGCATTACAGGTACCCAGGATAATCCTAAAGTGGCCCTTAAAAGAAATAAAGATGCCAAACTTGAAGAAACAGAGGAGGAAACGGAATAATCAGCTTTCCTGATAAAAAAACACCCTGTAGCTTATTCAAGAGCTACAGGGTGTTTTTGTTTACAGACCTTTATAGGCTAAGGATTCATCAATTTGATCAGGCGTTTTGTAATTGCATAATCTGGTGCTACAATACTGTTGGTGATGTAAGGAATATCACGGTCTATCGCATAAGAGAACAAACCACCTTTGGTCCCTTGAGAAGGCTGCCAGTTCGCATATTTATAACACCTGCTCTGGAAAGTAGGATCTGGAAATACCACATCACCCCAGTTCGAACCATTCTCCTCGTAGAAAGAAAATCCAGGTAGGAACTTAGCTGGTGTAATGTAAGTTGCATACAAATTGAAAGTACTCGTGAGGTTCGAAGTGCTTCTTCCATAAGCCTGTAAAAAGGTATAATCAAAACATTTGTAGCTTTGTATAAAGTAATTGGTTGGGTTCTGATTGGTATCGTAAATGAACTTTTTGCCTGTGCCGGATTTAGGCCCGAAGTACTTCGATAAAGCCTTGGTTGCCGCAACTTTTTTAGTCAGCGTAGTCCCCGTAGGGTTACTTTCTATATCAATATCGATCCCATCCAGATTGTACTCTAATATCCATTTATCATTGATGGATTTCGCCCATAAGGCATAACCTGCAGAATCCTGTGCTCCCGTAGTGGTTGCCGATCCTAAATCTCCAATGGTAATGATTACTTTGGTGCCTTTTGTGTGTAAGTAAGGAACATAATTCGTTTTCAATACATTCCAGTAAGCATTTTCAGGTGGCGTATAGTCAGGAAAAACCATGACCATATCCAGACTGTCTGGCAATCGACGCATACTCGTGGTATTACCGGTTGCGGTGACACTGTCTCGCCAGGTACGGTAATAACCGACTGACAGCTGATGCACACTGTTTTTGTAATCAATTAAACTTCCTGTCGCCAGAACTGCATTTTTTCCTGTTCCCAGGATCCCCTTTGACTCGTCAGACTTCTTACAAGCCATACCGAAACTAATTCCGGTCACAACAATTAAACACATTTTTAAATTTTTCATTACCATTGGTTTAATAGGATTAATTTATAGGTTAATTACATTGCATTTATTTTAAGGTGATCGATTTAGGACGGTCTGCCGGGTTTACACCCCATGTTTTAGAAGGCTTGCTCCCCATATAAAGGATCAATGTACCACCTGCAACCAGGTCCTTGTGTGCTAAATAAGATTTCTTATAAGGTTTACCATTTAACATGGCTTTCTGGATATACTTGTTCATTTTGCTGTTGTTGATTGCTTTCAACTGGAACTTCTTGTTTCCTGGCAGATCAATAACTGCATCATTCACCAATGGAGATCCGAATACATAAGTTCCGTTGGCCGGATTCACCGGATAGAAACCCATTGCTGAAAACACGTACCAGGCCGACATCTGACCCAAATCTTCATTTCCGCAAAGACCATCTGGTTTATTGGTGTATAAAGAATCGGTAATCTGACGAACACGATCTGCGGTTTTCCAGGGCTGACCAGCGAAAGCATACAAATAAGGGATATGATGGTTCGGCTCATTTCCCTGAGCGTACTGACCAATTAACCCGGTAATATCAGGTGAACTTCCTTCTCCCATCTCAGAACTCATACTAAATAGCGTATCGAGTTTCTTCGTAAATGGACGGTCGCCACCAAATAAAGCGATCAATCCTTCAGGATCCTGAGGAACCAACCAGGTATATTGCCATGCATTTCCTTCGGTATAATCATCTTCACGGTGTTTCGAGGAAACCGGATTAAATGGTGTACGCCATTGACCGTTTGCCAGTTTACCGCGCATAAAGTTGATGTCCTTATCAAAGTACTTGCTGTACAATCTTCCACGCTCAGAGAAGTATTTATAATCTGCCTCTTTACCCAGTGCTTTTGCCATTTGAGCAATACACCAGTCGTCAATAGCATATTCCAAACCTTTGGCTACGGATTCAATCACCTTATCGGAAGGGATATATTCCAGCTTCTGCGCATATTCAATACCTTCTACTTTTTGCATGGCAGAATGTTTCATTGCTTCGTAAGCAAGGTTCACGTCAAAACCTCTGAAGCCTTTCAAATAAGCATCTGCAATAATTGGAACGGCATGGTACCCAATCATCGTATTCGTTTCATTGCCCATCAGATGCCATACCGGAAGTTTACCTTGTTGCTGATAAATGGCCAAAAATGAGTTGATCACATCTGAGACTTTATCCTGGTGTAAAATAGTAAACAAGGGGTGATAAGCGCGGTAGGTATCCCAAAGAGAAAATGTGGTATAATTGGTAAATCCGGGTTTATGGTAGACTTTTTTATCGGTACCTCTGTAGTCTCCATTGACATCATCAAAAATTGATGGGGCAATCATAGTATGATATAGAGCGGTATAGAAGGTCTTTTTGGTATCCTCATCCGCCGTAATTTTCAATTTTGACAATTCCTTTTCCCATTTGGAATCGGCTTGCTGATGTACCTTATTGAAATCCCATCCTGGAATTTCGGCATTGATATTGGCCAAAGCATTTTCATAGCTTACCGGAGAAAGTCCAACTTTAAGTTTCAATACCGCAGCATTGATGGCATCAAAATGTAGGACCGCCTTTACTCCTTTACCTTTCAATTCCTTATCGCTTTTCATCATGCTGCTGCTATCAGATAAAGCTAAGTGGCTCAAAGGTTGGGAAATTTTAACTGCAAAATACAGACGTTGGTCGTTGGCCCATCCTTTAGAAAGGCGGTAACCTACCAATGTAGTTGCATCAATTTGTTTTACATAAGTTTCTACTGGGCTGTCCCATCCTACACCTGCTTTCAGATCGATCATCACATGGGGTTGATCCTGTGCCTTATCGAAAGTATATTGGTGGAAACCTACTCTTTCAGAACTGGTCAGTTCTGCCTTAATCTTGTATTTATCTAGTATTACACTGTAATATCCAGCTTTCGAAACCTCACGGTCATGAGAGAAAGTAGATACGTAATTTTGTTGCGAGGGGCCTGTTGCCGGCATTACCAGAATATCATTCAGGTCGCCGATTCCGGTACCACTCAAATGGGTGTGAGAAAATCCAATAATGGTATTACTGGCATAATTATAACCGCTACACCAATCCCAACCTTCAAAAACATTGGTCGGTCCCAACTGAACTGCTCCAAAAGGAACGTTAGCACCAACAAACACATGGCCATGAGCCGCCGAGCCAATATGTGGATCCACATATTTTGTGAGTCCGGTTTGAGCAAGAACCTGCTCCACAGAAAGCAGGATGCCCAAAAATAAAAGGTATTTACGCTTCATCAATTCTATAGTATTTAGTTAATATTGGCGCCGAAGTTACAAATATTTGTCCTGCAGCAGCTACCGGAACAACTGATCCTGCTCAGATATTGCTGCCGCAAGACAAACAACTTAGTTTTTCTTATCCCACCATAACTTCGTACCACCATTATCGGCACCACCACCTAGCAAGGCAACGGCTTTAGTGACCTCTGCAAGGTTGTTTTTATACTCATCGTCAGAGAAAGGCAACCTGCGGATTTGCTTATCGGTATCGATCGTTCCGCCACTTTGATTGGTCACCACCGGGAAGATTTTAGGATAACCGGTACGTCTGAATTCCGACCAGGCTTCCTGTCCATCCGGGAATACAGCGATCCATTTCTGGGTAATGATACGTTCCAATTTCTGCTCCTGAGTAGCTGCCTCTTCCCATTTCACAGTAATTTTACTCAGTAATGGTGAATTCGCTGCCACATTATTAGCAGGATTAATCGGGTCAGTATATGCCGCCATGGTTCCGGTATTATTTGCCAGATAAACATCTAATCCACTCGCGTTCACCTGTTCAAAAGAAAGCTTCACACCTTGCTCATAGAAAGATTGTGGAGTTCCTCCCATATTCCATCCTTTTAATGCGCCTTCAGCGCGAAGGAAGGACACCTCAGCCGCACACATATACTGCACCGGAGTACTTTCTTTTAAACTCGAAGAAGAAGATTTAAGGTAAGCATCTGGTTTACCACTAAAAGCGATTCCACTACGAACCCCTTTATAATCTCCGGGAACAACTGTAGAAAGGTTATAATATTTGCTTAAACGGGGATCAGAAAAACCTTTCAGAATAGACTCTGCGGAAGCATTCATTCGGGTATCATTATAAGAAATGTCATCTACCCAAAGACCATTTCTGGTAGGTACACCTTTACCGGCTGTCACCAAAGCATTGTCTGAATTACCAAGCATTAATCCATTAGGATCATTCACAGCCTCTTCAGCCTTGGTTTTTGCCAGTGCAGGATCTGCATAAGAGATACGAATGGCCAATCGTAATTTCAGGGAATTGGCAAATTTAAGCCACTGTCTGATATTTCCATCGTATACCAAATCAAAGCGGCTTAAGGAATTGTCTGTCGGATTTTTGGCAAGAAACTCTGAAAGTACTTTTATGGCCCCATCGAGTTCGCTAAAGAAGGTTGTGTATACTGTTTTCTGATCATCATAAGGCGTACTCAATACCCCTGTTCCAAACCTGGTATACGGAATTGGACCGTACACATCTGTTACACGGTGCATACCTTCTACTTTCAAAATATCCGCAACTGCGATGAATTGAGGATTCGCAGTAGCCCGCTTGTGCACCTCTCTCCAGCTGTTCATAATACCACTATAGCCCACTTTAAAAGGCCATAAATTCCATCCGGTTTTCATAAAATAGGTAGAGTTATTTGGTCCACCAAAATCGCCCGGAGGGGCAAAATACCCAGAAAAAATATCGGCGTTCAGGTTCTGCTGAAGCTGATAGATATAATCATCATTGGTTTTACAGTAAAAGACATTGACCTGCATTTCCGGAAGAAAGATTCCTGCAGAAATATTATCCTTTTGCAAATCTTCATCAGTCAATCCATTTGGGTTGGTATTATATTCGTCGTATTTTTTTGTGCAGGAGGTTTGAGCCATGACAAAGGTTAAGGCCATTAAGGCGCCCAGTCTGGTTTTTTTAATTAAGGTTTTCATATATATCAGAAATCTTAGTGCTTAAAAGGTGAAATTAACGTTGAAACCAATGCTTCTTAAACTTGGCATTGCGAAATCGTCGAAGCCTTGGTAGGCATTCCCGGTTAGGGTGATCACATCGGGATCAAATGGTGCTTTCTTGTAAATCATCCAAAGATTTCGGCCGATCACAGAGAACTGTATCTTTTGAATCTTATTGTTAAATACTTTAGCCGGGATGGTATATCCGAGAGAAAGTTCGCGCAGGCGGACGTTAGTGGCACTATAAACATAAGGAGTGAGTTCAGAAGAGATCCTAGCGTAATAATCCTGGGTTACATCTACACCATTGGCCATGATTCCACCGGCATTACGACTATCGGCAGTTCTCTGCGACATTCCGAATTTATCTAAGGTTTTTTCAGTGTTAGAGATGACCTCACCACCAATTCTACTGTCGATCAGGAAGTTCAGGTTAAAGTTTTTAAACTTAAATCCATTGTTCATACTCAACATATATCTTGGGTTCACATTCCCTCCGTTAATGAAATCACTTGAATATTGCGGCAGGCCTTTATTGTCTAAAATAAGTGCTCCATTGGCATCCTTAAGGAAATCCTTCACCTGAATTTCACCATAAGACCCTCCTTTTCTGATCACAGAGGAACCACCTAGTTTCACTTCTTTTACATCAATGAACTGACCTGTGGCAGGATCATTATAACTGTATAGTTCAATGATTTTGTTGCGATTGAAGGAGAAGTTAATATTTGGTGTCCAGCTGAACTCACCAAATTCTGCACGGTAGCCAAGGCTCATTTCCAGACCTTGATTTTGCACATCACCAGCATTCAAATCATAAGTTTTATAGCCTACGGTCTCTGAAACCGTCACACGGAAAAACTGGTTCACTGTATGAGTTTTGTAATAAGTTGCATTTAAGCTCAGTTTGTTATCCAGGAATCTCAGATCTGTTCCAATCTCAAAGGATTTACTACGCTCTGGTTTCAGGGTAGTGAATGGTTTTCCGGTAAAAGGAACGATGGCACCACCTGTGATTGGATAACTAGGATTAGTCGCATAAGCGTAGGCCTGAGGAATCGCATTTCCTACTTCCGCATAAGAAAGTCTCAGTTTTGCAAAAGAGATAAATTCAGGCAGTTTAGTCATTTCACTTACCACAGCACTTAAACCTATTGAAGGATAGAAGAAAGGTTTAGGCAAAGTCGAATTCCAGTCGTTACGTCCGGTTACATCCAAGAACAGGTAATTTTTATAACCTAGTGTTGCAGTCATAAATACAGCCTGATTTTGTTCACGGTAAGCATTAGGAACTGGCTTTAAATTGGCCTGAGTTACGTTCAGTAAACTGAAAAAATTAGGCACTTTGAAAGGATCCAATGGGCCTCCAATGGTTAAACCGTTGGTGGTTAAGTTCTGAATACTGGCACCAGCGGTCGCATTCAGACTAAACTCGCCCAGAGTTTTATTGAAGTTCAATAATAAATCGGCATAAGTCTGACTGTTTAAATTGTCCATATGCGTATAATTCCCATTTAAACTGTTTCCTGATAAATTAGGCAAAGTAGTTGCATATACTTTATTATCGCCCTGATCAGTACTTCTATCCATTCTCACACGCCCTTGCAAATTCAGGAAGTCTGTAAAGTTATATTTAGCTGTGAATGAACCTACTACCCTACTTCTTTTCACATCAAAAAGATTGCGGTTGGTGATCCAATAAGGATTTTGCATAGAGATTCCAGCATCACCATATGGCCAGTTTTGTGTATTGATCTTACGGATGGGATCGTACACTTCATAATTTTTCACCTGATTGAAATCTTCGGAAGCACCAGGAAACAAATAAACTGCGGTTAGGGGGTTGTAATATTGACCCTGTCCGGGCATGTTCTGCATTTTCTGATAAATATATTCTGCTCTGGCATCAAGATTCAGCTTATTGTCGAAATAAGAGGAAGTATTTCTAAAAGAGAAGTTATAACGATCCAGCTTATTGTTCGGAATGATCCCTTCAGCATTGGTAGCTGCAGCAGAAAAAAAACTTTGGTTTTTCTCTGTGCCTCCGGAAATGGAAAGTGCATTGGTGAACGTTTTCCCGGTTTGGAAGAAATCATCTGGCGTATAACTTCCTGGATTTGCCGCTTTTGGGCCCCAACCATTGTAAGCAGGTGTCGCGCCAGCTTTTGCTGGTGCAGGGGTGCCATAGGTATTTTGCGTATTAGGTAGCAAAAATGGACTATCGAAAGTAGTGCTGGAATTAAAATTCACTGTGGTTTTGCCCGCTTTACCTTTTTTTGTAGTGATTAAGATCACCCCATTTGAAGCTTGTCCCCCATACAGCGCTGATGCTGAAGCCCCACTCAATACACTTACCTCCTCGATATCTTCCGGATTTAAATTAGAGATCCCGTCGCCGGCATCACTAATTTGAAAACCATCTGTGGTACCTGGTCCACTTAAATTAGGCAATGGCACCCCGTCAACCACATATAGCGCGTTATTGTTTCCACTGATGGATTTATTTCCTCTCAATACTGCTTTAGTGGATCCTCCAGGGGCAGAAGAGTGGGTTAAAGTTAATCCTGATACTTTACCGGTTAAACTGTTTACAAAGCTTGGATCTTTTACTTCATTGACTTCTTTTGAACCTAGCGTTTGTACATTATAGGTTAAAGATTTAGTAGATTTCTTGATCCCTAGTGCAGTAACCACTACTCCATCCAGGTTTTTCGCATCTTCTGTCAGCTCCACATCTACGGTTCCCTGAGCAGAGACCGTCACTTCCTTACTCAGGTACCCCACATAAGAAAAGATCAGCACATCACCTGGTTTGGCAGTGATACTATATTGTCCGGAAGTGTTGGTTTGTGTAGTCTGTCCTGAGCTTTTCACCTTTACAGATACACCAGGTAAAGTGGCTCCTGTATTGTCCTTTACAGTTCCTTTAATGGTTTCCAGAAAATAAGGTTTGTTGTCCATCTTCTCTAAGGAAGCTGGTCGGAGGGCAGAAATTGCCCTGAATTTGTCGGTCTTTACAGTTGCAAACAAATTTGCAGAAGCGTAAAGTAATAAACACGTCAGTTGTAATGGTTTTCTCATTTCCATTGATACGGTTAAGTTTTTTATTTGGTTAGCTATACCGTTTTATCATTAGGATGATAAAGGCGATATAGGGAAAGACCCAATCCCCAGATAAATTGCCTACAAGAATTTCATTTATTTTGAAGATTATTTTTAATCCCTATCTTGCAGCACTAATTCATGCTAACCAAAAGCCATTGAAAATCGTAAAGCCTGACTTATTCAGTCTGTGGACAAAGATTTGTACCGAAGATGACCTTGCATCTTTCGAGGCCATCTACCATTTACTTGGCGCCAGATTACTCAAGTTTTCTATTTACTATGTTTCCAGCAAAGAGGTTGCGGAGGAAATTGTTTCTGAAATATTTGTGAAATGCTGGGAAAATAGAAAAGCAAATCTGCATGTAATGAACCCGGAAACCTATTTGTTTGCCGCCATCAGAAATCAGAGCTTAAAACATTTAAGAAAGCATAATCAAATGCATCTGGTGGAAATAGAAGATCAACACGACCAGTTATTTGTAGCTGATCATAACCCTCAAAAAGAACTGGAAAGAAAAGAGTTACAGCTAAGACTGGACCAGGCGATTGACACCCTTCCTCATCAGGCAAGATTGGTTTTCAAATTGATCAAGGAAAATGGAATGAAATACAAGGAGGTGGCGGAAATTCTGGAGATTTCTCCAAGGACAGTGCAAACACAACTTTTCAGAGCCATTGCCAAGCTAAGAATTGTGCTGAGCGCTTATCGTGAAACAGACCATAAAAGCTCTTTCCATGACAATGCCTTAAGTTTGATCCTTATATTAAGTCTAACCAATTATATTTTAATCTTTTGTAGGCAATTTTAGAAATTATGGGAACCTTATTAATAACACCCTAAAAGAAAATGAACGATCAAAGATTTACAGAATTGCTGAGTAAGAAGCTGGCAGATGAAATTTCAGTCGAGGAACATAAAGAATTTATGTCTTTGCTGGAAGGTAATGCCTCATATCGGCAAGAATATGAATCCTTAAAAGGTTATTTTGAAGAGGAGACTTTGGGAACGCAAGAAGAAATGGGAGGACTTTTTGAGCGGATCAAAGGAAAAATTGAAGTCCCGGAAAGTGTAGTTCTGGAAAGTATCCATGAAGGTCCGGGTTTCAGAACCTGGTTTAAAATTGCAGCGGTTTTAATGATTGGGATTTGTTCCTTTGCCATTTATCAGTTCTTTATCAAAAGCAAACCAGTACCTGCATTGATTGCCCAGAATTGGAAAACACTGAACACCCCTAGTCGACTGACCCAAAAACTCGTACTTGCTGACGGGACTACGGTTACTTTAAACTCTGAAACGCAACTGAAATACCCTGCTGAATTTAAAGGAGATTCCAGAGAGGTATACCTTAGCGGGGAAGCATTTTTTGAGGTCAAAAAAGATGCCTCACATCCTTTTGTGATCCATACAGATAAAATGAGTATTAAAGTATTGGGAACTTCTTTCGATGTAAAAGCTTATCAAAACGACCGTGATTATACCACAAGCCTGATCACCGGTGCCATTCAGATCCAACTGAAAGGAAATAAACAGCTGATTCTGTTGAAACCGAAAGAGAAATTCAGCCTTCAAAACAAGTTCAGTTCAGGAGCGGATACGATGGCTTACCACGTCAGCACACTAAACTTATTGGCCGAAGGAGAAAACCCGGCTACCGCATTTATGGAAACCTCCTGGTTGAACCATAAGCTGATCTTTAACGAAGAACCTTTTGAAGTACTAGCCAACAATCTATCCAGATGGTATGGCATTAAAATCATCTTCAAAAATGAAAAGTTGAGAAATGTAAAGTTTACTGGTCTTTTTGAAAAGGAAAACCTGAATGAGGCCCTGAAGGCCTTGCAACTGATTGAGTCCTTTCAATATAAAATAGCAGACAAAACTATTTATATTTACTAATTTGGTCTCCAGAGTATAAATCTGGGACCTTTCCAGGTCTTCTCCATGATTTACGAAAATAGGGTCGGAATCAGCATTACCAAATATTAAACTGAGCATGAAATTATCCGGGTGGTTTGTCCTTTTCCTGACATTGGTTGTCGCTATGGACAGCGATGCACAGGTCCGATCAGATCATGTTAATTTAGACCTCAAATCGGTAAATTTCAAGAAAATCATCACTGAAATTGAACAGCAAACTTCCTATCATTTTGTATTTAGTGAGCGTAAAATCCCCTTAAAAAAAATCAGCATTAGGGTCAGGGAAACTTCTGCATTAAAGGTCCTAGATCAGGTCCTGGCACAATCCGATTATACTTATCAGCTTTTAGCCAACCACCTGATTGTGATTCGAAGAATTCAGGAAGAACAGGAATTGAGGATGATCAATGGAAAAGTGCACAATGAATTCGGCCATCCTTTAGCCGGAACTGCAGTAAAAGTTAAAGGGAGCAGTAATTCCAGTATGACCGATGAGCAAGGGAAATTCTCTATTCCAGTATTCAGGAAGTCTATCCTGGAGTTTTCGCAAGTAGGTTATCAAAAAATGGAAGTGCCTGTCCCAAAAGAAAACTACCTTAGCATTACCATGCTGGCTAAAACCAATGAACTTGAAGAAGTAGTAGTAACCGCATTGGACATTAAAAAAGAAGAAAGAAAAATCGGTTACTCCATTTCCACAATTTCTGGGGAATCCATCAGTAAAGCCAGAACATCCAATGCCATACTGGCTTTGGAAGGGCAAGTTTCAGGACTCAATATCAATAGTGTGTACGGTGGTGCTTCTTCCTCGGCTAAAATTTTGCTGAGGGGTGCAGCGAGTATGAATGCCGGCAGCCCTTTATTTGTAGTCAATGGAGTTCCAATAGACAATACCCAGAGAGGAAGTGCCAACGAGTATGGAGGGGCAGATTATGGGGATGGCATCAGCAACATCAATCCAGATGATATAGAGCGCATCACCGTATTAAAAGGGTCGGCTGCATCGGCCTTATATGGCGCACGAGCAGCCAACGGTGTGATCATCATCACCATCAAAAGCGGGACAAAAAATGATACCGCGATTGAATACAACAGTAATCTTTCTTTTGATACCCCGATCAACAACACAAATTTTCAATATATATACGGACAAGGGACGCAAAACCGCCGGCCAACAAACCTCTCCTCAGCCATTGCCTCTGGTGCTTCAAGTTGGGGCGAAAAAATGGACGGCCAACCCTTCCTGCAATTTGATGGAAAAATTTATCCCTATAGTCCGGTAAAAGACAACATTCAGACTTTTTACCGGAAAGCTACAGCCTTTACCAATACCATTTCTTTTAGCGGAGGAAATGAAAAGAGTATGTTCAGACTATCCGCAGCCAATCTGGATCATCAGGCCATCCTGAAAAATGGAAAACTCAACCGGAAAACGATCAATTTATACACCACTTACGAACTGAGTAAACAGCTCAGTATCGCGTTCAGCGGCAACTATATTTACGAGCAAAACAAAAACAGGTCTTATCTCAGTGATGGTACATTGAATCCTAATTATGGGATCGCCAGCCTAGCCAGTTCAGTCAACCAGATCGCCCTTGCTCCAGGATTTGACCCCGTTAGCGGAAGGGAAAGCAGCTGGAATAATGATGAATATAAAACCAATCCTTATTTCATGCTCAATAAACAGCAGGATTTAAGTAACCGCCATCGTTTCATCAGTTCCAGCTCCCTTAAATACAAATTCAGCGATTGGTTATACCTGCAGGGAAGATTTGGCTACGACATCAGTAACGATAAGATCATCAGTATTATTCCATATGGCGCGGGCTTTTCCATCAACGGTCAGGGCGGATTGAATTCCTATAAACGGACACAAATCTCCGAACTGAATAGCGACCTTTTACTTGCCGCTAACAGAAATATCAGCAAAGACCTCAATCTGGATGTTTCTATCGGTGCCAATTACCGAAACAGACAAGGAGAACTTTCTGATGCCCGTGGAAATCAATTCATCATCCCTTACTTGTATACTCCCGCTAATCTGGTTACCAAAGAAGACATCTATTCGCAGGCTAAATTAGTCACCCAATCCGCCTATTATACCTTCGATCTGAATTATAAAAAACTGCTGAATTTCTCTTCGACCGGTAGATATGATGTCTATTCTACCCTTCCCAGTAATAACAGAGGAATTTTTGTCCCCGGCATCTCCGGAAGTTTTATCTTCTCCGACCTGTTACCTACTAAATCCCTGAATTATGGAAAAATCAGAGCCAGCTTTGCCAAAACGAGCGGTGAACCTGCCCAACCTTATACCACCCAGACTTATTACAATACCGACAATCTGATCAATGGGATTCCGGTGGGGAATTACCTCAGAAGCCTTCCCAACTATAGTTTAAAGCCTTTTACTTTGGATGAATTTGAAACCGGACTGAACCTTCGATTCTTTAACAACAGATTGGACCTGGACCTGACCTGGTTTCATAGAACTACTCATAACGAGATTGTAAGTGCCGCACAATCGGTTACTACTGGATTTACTTCTGCTTATGTAAACCTTGGAAAAACCCAGAACAGCGGAACAGAAATCAACATCCAGGGGCTTCCCATCCGATCAGAATGGTTCAACTGGAAAAGCGGCTTCAATTTTAGTCATATCTACAATAGATTGCTTTCTATCGATGGCAGCAGTCAATATTCCTTAACTGGAACTTACCGCCCCCTCAATGCGAATACGGCTATGGTTGTTGGCAAATCCATCACACAAATTATGGCTTACGATTACTTAAGAAATGCGGATGGGAAAGTTATTATCGGTTCAGATGGCATCCCAAAGCGAGGGGAGTTAAAACCTATGGGCAGCACACTACCTACATTTTATGGTGGATTAACCAATAGCTTTGCCTATAAAAACTTTAGCCTTTCTTTCCTGATCGACTTTAAATTTGGCCAGAAAATCTTGTCCGCTACGGAAAACTATGCTTATGTCTCAGGATTCCATAAAGCCACACTTCCGGGAAGAGAAAATGGGGTGATTGCTGAAGGTGTTCAGGAGGATGGCTCCCGCAATACCATCAATGTTCCAGCTTACAACTACTACCCGCAACTGGCCACCAATATCTCTGCACTATCTGTACTAAACGGAAGTTTCATCAAATTCAGACAGTTGATATTTGGCTACCAGCTTCCCCAACGCAGCCTAAGAAATAGTCCTTTCAGCAATATCAGCATTGACCTGGTGGGAAGAAACTTATGGACTTTACTGAAATACACAAAAAATATAGATCCTGAATCGGAGTTTTCTTCCAGTTTAAGCTATGCAGGAATTGAGGGTGCTTCTTTACCCGCAACCAGAACACTTGGTATCAACCTGAATTTTAAACTGAGGTAATGACTCCCTTTAAAAAAGACATGAAATGAAAAAGTACATATTCCTTTCCTTCCTTCTTTTAATCGGCATTCATTTTAGCTGTAGCAAAGCAGAGCTGGACAGGATCAATACCGATCCCAGCAAATCTACAGAGGAGAATTTTGATCCCAATTACCTGCTTTCCAATTCACAACTCCGCTTTGCGAATAAGGGTTATTATCAATTGCTCTACCCCAGCACGATGGTGCAACTTTTGGCTTCAACCTACTATTATTACAATAACGGAGACAAATACATCAATGTAGCCAACTTCACTGATTACCAGGGAAGAATTTTTGACGAAGGTTATGCCGAAGCTTCCGGTATTCGCGAAATGCAAAGAATTGCCAAAGAAAAAGATCCAAAGGCGAACATTAATCTGCTGGCCATCGGCGACATGATGTTCGTCCTGATCTTACAAAGAATTACGGATATGTATGGCGATTGTCCTTACCATGAAGCCGGACAAGGAAGATTAGGGATTAAGTACCCGGTTTACGACATTCAGGAGGACATCTATGACTCCATGTTAAACGACCTTGAGCAGGCTATTAAACAACTTAATCCGGATTTACCAAAGCCCACTGCCGATCTTTTTTACAAAGGAGACCTTACAAAATGGAGAAAATTTGGTTACAGTCTGATGCTTCGCCTGGCGATGAGACTGACTAAAGTTGATCCGCTGAAAGCCAGATTATGGGCTGAGAAAGCTGCTGCCGGAGGTACTTTCATCGACATCAGCGACAATGCCTTCATTACGATGGATGCCTCCAATTACAACAGTCAGAATGGGATATCCCTCGCTTTAAGAACGCTCTCTGATTACCGGGAGGTGCGCTGGAGCAAAACACTTATTGATCAGCTTAAAAAAACAAATGATCCGCGTCTGGCTGCTATTGCAGAAGTACCTGCAGCTGGTTTCGCCAACAACAACAATCAAAATCTTGCAGGAAATACAAATCCGGAATTACAGCAGGGTCTGCCAAATGGATATGACCTTTCAGGTGGAAAAACAGACATTCATCTGGCTCCTGATTATCCCGGTGGAACGGGAAATGACAATGATTTTGCGGCCCTGGGTAAGTATTCAAGGCCAAGAACATCCGTTTACCTCAAACTTGGTGGCCCTATATTTATCATGACTTGTGCAGAAACAGAATTTTTATTGGCAGAAGCTGCATTGAGGGGTTGGGCAGTGAATGGTACAGCCGCTGCACATTACCACAAAGGACTTAGAACTGCACTGCAGGCCAGCGGACAAATGGATCCACAGGCCAATATTCCAGATGTAGCCATTGAAACTTTTATCAGTACCCAACAATTAGATGAATCCACAAAAGAAAAAGCACTGGAAACGATCAATACCCAATACTGGATCAGCACTGGAACCATGTTTAATTTTATTGAAGCCTGGCTCAACTGGAAAAGGTCCGGTTATCCTTTGCTTCAACCAATCAATTATCCTGGCAATGTAACCAATGGTACCATCCCCAGAAGAATGATCTACCTCTCCACAGAAGTATTAAACAACCCTGAACATTATAAGGCAGCCGTTGCGCGTTTGGCAGGCGGTGATGCCCTGACCTCAAGAGTGTGGTGGGACAAGTAAAATCCCCAAAGGATAATGGTCAGACAATTGATCTGTCACCGCATCTTTTACAATAATAGGTTTGATCGCATTTTTCTGTAAATCCGGAGAAACAAAGATATAATCAATTCTTTCTTTGGAAGCGTCCGGAACCGGTCCAAAAACCTGTGTTGGATAACTGAAATTGAACCCCTTTACTTTCAATGTCCAGGTGTCCAGAAAGCCTTTTTGCATTAAATATGCAGGAATGGTATAATCCAGCATCCCATTATTTGTATTGCTGATTTTACTGCTGCTGTCACTGGCTAGCATAGGTCTTAATCGATCATGACGGTTATAAGCCATACTATCCGTTGCAGCCAGACTATTGAAATCACCCATAATCATGACCTTTTTGGTTAGAGACCAGCGATCCAGGCTATCAGTAATAGTCGCGATTTCTTCCCTCCTTTTTTCATGAGAAAAAGGAGATAAATGAACCACTACAAAGTTCAGATCTTTAATTTTCGCAGCCATAAAACCATGATGCATTCCTTCAATTACTTTCTTCACATCCGTAATCGGATATTTTGAAGAAATCCCTACCGCATATCCCTTTTCTTTAACCAATGCAGTGTATGGATGGTCAATAGCCAGCCCTAATGTTTGTAATTCCTGAGCCGTAATATTAACCAGTTCCTGATAGGCAATGACATCCGCTTGCTGGCCTTTTGCCCAGGATATAAATCGAGCTTTACGCTCCACTTCACTTTCGAAATAGTTATAAACGTTATAAGAAATGATCTTTAGTGGGCTTTGTGCATGCAATAACTGAGCTGCCACCATCATGAAAATAAAAAGGGTAATGCGCTTCATTTCGCCAAAATAGGAGAATATTTATAGAATCATTCGCTTCCTTTGTAAAAATTTGGCAAACTCCTTCCCCATGAGCAAGAAACCATTCCTGAATCTCATCGGTTTTCAAGGAAATTTAAATATCAAATAAATTAGTTTTTTTACCATATACGCTTCGATTTTTACAAGCAGAGAGCTGCATCAGCATACTATCAATCTTTACGCTTAATGCATTAACCATCAAAGAGGATATGCTCAGAAGCATGGCAGAAAGTACCTGGAACCTATCCTTTTATATATCTACAAATTATAAATTCAAACTAATTGAATCATTGCGAACAAAGGAAGATCAGCATTCCCCATAATTTACAAAAGGTTTTCACATGTAACTATTATTATTAAATTGCATTATAGTTAATTGAAAACTCATTCATATCATCTAAAACATGGCTCATTTGAAGTTAATAAAAAAAACAATCTTGATCATACTGCTTTGTTCAACACACCTGTTAACGCAAGGCCAAGAAGAAATTACTTCATTGAAAAGTATAGCGAATCTTTGTATGCCAGACAGCTCATATATGTTTTCATCAGTATTTATTGTCAATGAAAAACCTAAGATCCTGAGTACTTACAGACCAGGTAATGAGACAAAAATGAAACTCGTTGCAATTGCTTCCTCAGATCTCGGTAAAGGCAAAATATTAATTCTTGGATCATCTGCCTATTTCAAAAAACCTATGATTAACGACGCTGAGGTGATCAAAGGCATTGATGGTATTCTCAATTGGGCTAAGCCTTCGAACAAGCCTGAAAGGCCTTTAATAGGAATATACGGTGATGGCATGGAAGACTTCCTTTCTTATATTAAAAACAAATCCAATTGTTATCAGATCGACGGAAAAATAATCAGGAAAAAAACCGCTGTTATCTTCTTAACTCAAGATATTACTGATTCTTTAATGTTGAAAAATCTCCATCAATACATCAAGCGTGGTGGAACTCTGGTTTTTGGCTCTCCTTATGGAGAACTGAGCTGGGATAGGAAAAGTAGCTATCCGATCATCCAAGACCTAAAAATAAACTCATTATTTCTCAAGGCTGGTTTTTGCAACAATCCGAACCGGATGTTTGCCGCCAGATTTACAGAAAAAAGGTTATCCGCCGATACCATTCCTCCATATTTACATCCTCAGACTTTGTTGCCATGGTTAGCCAAGAACGATCCAAATAAAATAGACTACCTGTTACAACCTCTATTCATTGACCCAACTATCAAACTCATGGTTGATCATAATGAAGTTAATTCTCACATTTTGAAACAAGTAAAACAGGTTTTTAAGTATGCTGACAGCAGCTTCTTCCCATCAAAAGAAAATCCAGTAAAAATCAATAACAATGAACAGGTTTGGGGATACAGATTCAATCAGTTATTAGCTGAAAAAAAATATGTAAACAAAGTAGGGGCAAAAGCAGAAAACTACATCAATTTTCCAGGGAAAGTAACCAAAGAATCTCCAAGAATCAAAAATGAAGAAGTAACCATTCCAGTAAGAGTAGGCAATCAGGGCCTATCAGAACCACATCCTACCTACTTTCGCCCACATAGCACTGGTTTTTACGTGCCAGCAGGTGAACGTGTTGTGATTAGTTTGAACAAATCCTATACAACACAACAATTAAAAGCTCAAATAGGAGTACATAACGATGATATCTCCGAATTGGAGGTGATTACACGAGACGGATCTGATCTTACCCGAACCTTTGAGTTAAACAAAACAAAAACAGAAATATATTCGCCTTATGGGGGATTGTTGTTGATTTCAATTCCTGATAGCAGTACACTGAAAAGTGTTGGTTTTAGTCTGACAGGTGCTGTTAGGGCTCCCCACTTTGACCTTTATAAAACTAGCGAGGAAGAATGGCTGACAACGATTCGCAACTATCCGGCACCATGGGCAGAATTAGCTACAGAAAATATTGTCTTCACAATTCCTTCAGCACGGATTAGAACATTAGATCAGCCCGGAAGACTTCTAGAGTTCTGGGATAAAGTTATGAATGCCAATGCAGAACTGGCCGACATATCTCCAAAAAGAGTTCATCCCGAACGTATTATTGTAGATTCTGACGTTGCTTATGGCTATATGTTTACCACAAGAACAAAAATTGTTGTACCTGATGACGAAAGCACTGAACTGATGCTAGATGTCAATAGGTTAGAAAAAGAAGGATCCTGGGGTCACATTCATGAGATAGGGCATAGACACCAGTTTAAGGATATTGATTTCTCTGGACTGACAGAAATTACAGTAAATCTATTTACATTATTCACGTACCATCAGGTATTGAATCAAGGGCTGTTTGACAATGAAAAATTCCCGAATAAACAAGCCTTAACAAATAAAGTAGAGTCTTATCTTAAAACTTCTCCCTCATTTAAAACATGGAAAAAAGATTCCTTCCTTGCTCTGAGTATGTACGTTCAGTTAATCGATTCGTTTGGATGGGAGCCCATAAAAAAAGTTTTCAGAAAATATAGAACACTCCCAAAGGAGGCATACCCCAAGTCTGATCAGGACAAAATAGACCTGTGGTTTACCAGCATATGCGATGCAACCAATTCTAATTTAACGGATTTTTTTGACATTTGGCAAATCCCTGTCTCAAAGGATTCAAAACAAAAAGTAAAAGAATACAAAACTTGGTTACCTCAGGAAATGTTGAAATATAGCAAATAGACGAGTTCCCTTTGATGGGGATACTGGATCCTTTTATATGTGTACTGATGTGAAGCAGAGAGAATTTACCCAAACCAATGCAACCACTGACAATCCTGCCAGTCGGTAAACATATGAAAGATCAAGCCAACCGCAATGATTCTGGTCTTAGGGAAGAACAATAAGACAAAATATACAGCAATTGCATAATAGGAATGCAGTGGATGATAACCTACACTGCACCTTCCCGGATCAAAAATCGGTGTGGCCAGCAGATGATCTGCATCTACCAACATTGTCGCAATCATGATCAGCCAGGCTTTCTTCCATTCTTTTCTAAAAAAAACGTACGCAATTAAGCCTGGCATTAAAAAATGCATACTGTAGTGTACTACAGGCTTCAGTATGTTCAATAAATCAGAGCTCATTTCCCAGGTTTGGTTCTTTTCAGGATAGGTTTGTGATTAACCAAAAAGCTCAGAGCTTAAATAACGATCACCTCTGTCGCAGGCAATAAACACAATCACTCCAGAACTCAGTTCTTCCGCCAGTCTCAATGCACAGGCCAATGCGCCACCACTGCTCATCCCGGCAAAGATCCCTTCCACTTTAGCTAGTTTCCTGGTCATTTCTGTGGCTTCTACCTGAGAAACATCCATCACACGGTCTACTCTGCTGGCGTCAAATATTGCTGGCAAATAGGCGGTTGGCCATCTGCGAATCCCTGGGATTGACGATTCTTCTGTTGGCTGACAACCCACAATCTGGATTTCCGGGTTTTGTTCTTTTAAAAACATAGAATTCCCCATGATGCTCCCTGTAGTACCCATTGAACTGACAAAATGAGTAATCTGATGGTTCGTATCTTTCCAGATTTCCGGACCGGTAGTTTTATAATGTGCCAGGTAATTGTCTGGGTTAGCAAACTGGTTTAGCAGGAAGTAACCCTCCTGTGCACCTTTTTCTTCTGCATAATCCCTGCAGATCTCTATAGATTCCAATAAAGTCACCTTTGCACCATAAGCTTCCATTGTCAGCGTACGTTCTCTGGTAGAATTCAGAGGCATCACTAATTCAATTTCTATCTCATAAATACTTGCAATCATCGCCAATGCAATTCCGGTGTTGCCACTGGTTGCTTCAATCAGCTTTGTTCCTTTTTTGATGTCGCCGCGTTCTATCGCAGAGCGAATCATATTCAAGGCTGCTCTGTCTTTTACACTTCCTCCAGGATTGTTCCCCTCCAGTTTTGCAAAAATCTTCACATTTGGATTGTTATGCAATTTCTGGATCTCTACTAAAGGGGTATTTCCTACAAATTCTATGATGTTTCCCATGATATTAGTCTTTTTGTCTGGTCTCAATTACTTTAATGGATGATTGGTGATAAACGGTAGAATTTGAAGGCACGGATTTGGTTAGCCATACGTTTCCACCGATAATGGAGCTTTCGCCAATAATGGTCTCTCCACCTAAAATTGTTGCCCCGGAATAGATGATTACCTTAGCTTCAATCGTTGGATGACGTTTGGTGTTGGCCATATACTTTTCTACACTCAATGCGCCTAAGGTAACGCCCTGATACAATTTAACGTGATCCCCGATGATGGTGGTTTCCCCAATTACAATCCCAGTTCCGTGGTCAATATATAAGTATTCTCCGATTTTAGCTCCAGGGTGGATATCAATTCCTGTCTGAGAATGTGCAAACTCGGTCAATATTCTAGGGATTAATGGTACATCCGCTATAAACAAAGCATGTGCAATGCGATACATTGATATCGCCATAAAACCTGGATAAGTCCTGATGATTTCAAATTCACTTTTAGCAGCAGGATCGCCAGTTAAAATTGCAGAGATATCGGTATTCATCTTACGATACAACTCGGGTAATTCCTTAAAAAAACGATGAGAAATTTCTTCATTATTACAATCTCTGCAGGCTTTAGTTGAGTTTAACAATGCAGTTAGCTCCAGTTCCAAGGCAGCAAGATGATGCTGAATTTCCTTTAATGTATATTTTGGAAAGGTAGAACGTTCCGGGTATACCATACTCATCAGATTGGTAGCCCAAGCGGCAATGACCGCATTGGAAGGCACTGCTTCAACATGGTTTTGCTTATTGAAAATATGAAGATAAAATTCTTCGCTCATCGTAGATTTTATTACTGTTTTGTTTGAAATTGTAAAGGAATGAAAATTATTACAAATAAAAAGAGGAGATAACTGATTTTAAGCCATAACCTCTCCTTATGACTTTAAGGTTAACAATTATTAAAGCTATATTCGCGTACAAAATTTACATTAAAGCTATTTGCCTGAAATATGTCCGAAGCATTTGAAATACTATATTTCTTCAATACCCCTTTCAATTCTATAGTCGAGATTAAACGACGCAATTTTGATCCGGAAAGCGACCCATCAAAGGTATTTTTCTGGATTTTATACGAAAAAAAAACCCATAGAATTTATCCTTTGCAATTTATTTCCATGAAGGATGAACATTTATTGCAGGAACGCGTTTTTAAACAAGGTACTTTTTCTTTTAATGAAGAAGAAGGTACTTTTTTAAACAGCAGTGATCAGGCAAAAATGATCCTAAAAAGAATGCCGGGCGCTACAATCACCCGATTATTGAAACTTAGGATTGAAGAATTTTTACTGACACTAGATAAACAAACCGAAAAGCAATTAGAAAAACTACTGTAGTATGAGAAAATGGCTCTTGATATTATTCCTTATTCCCCTTGTATTTATAGCTTGCAACAGGAACAAAATAGTTAAAATAGAAAGAGACATCACCATCACACCAAAAAACTCCGTGACCAGGCTGGCAATAGACAGCCTGCAAATGGAACAATATATTGCCAATCAAAAACTGACAGACAGTGCAGCCCAGTATTTAAGAAATTTTTACAACAGCCGGAACTTTCAGTATGCCTGGCTGGGCGAAAAAGGATTGACGGAACAGGCCCGGGTGTTTTATCAATTGAACAAAGACTACGTTGATAACTTCCGCGACAGTTCTCTTTTGGATGTGGATCTGGACAAAAAGATGGAACTCCTGATGAGAGAAGATACTACTTTCAAAAAGTCCGACAGCAGTCTGAACAATCTAGAACTCAAATTAACCAGTCATTTCTTCAATTATGTAGCCGCTGCTTATGAGGGTAAAGTAAACCCCGAAGTGATTCAATGGCATATCCCCAGGAAAAAACTTAGTGCTGTTGTCTTGTTGGACTCCTTAATGGCAAACAAAAATGTAAAGGCTGAGGAATGGGAACCCGTAAATCAACAATATAGACAACTAAAAAAAGAGTTAGAAAAGTACTATACAATCCAAAAAGAAGGAGATTGGAAAGCCATCCCATTAGGTAGCCAGAAAAAATATCAACTTGGAGATACTGGTTTAACGGTTAGCCTGGTTAAACAACGTTTACAGCTTCTTGGAGATACCTCGCTGAAAGACAGCTTACCGACATTTGATGCCAAGTTAAAAACCGCTGTCAAAAACACCCAACAGCAATATGGACTTCGAAGCACTGGAACTATTGATGCCGCTTTATTAAAAGAATTGAATGCTCCGCTTCAGCAACGGATTGAAAAAATGCTCATTAACCTGGAGCGCATGCGCTGGATGCCAGTGATGCCTGGGGGTAAAAGCATCCTGGTAAATATTCCAGAATATCAGCTCCATATCATTGAAGACCATAAGCAAGTATCCAATATGGGGATTGTAGTAGGTAAAGCTGCCAATAAAACGGTGATCTTTAGCAATAAGCTGAGAAATATTGTATTCAGCCCATATTGGAATATCCCTGCCAGCATTGTACGTGCAGAGATTCTTCCTGCGATGAGGCAAAATCGGAATTACTTACGCAGTAAAAATATGGAACAGATTGGAACCAGCAATGGCCTTCCTATGATTCGTCAGAAACCCGGCGATAACAATTCTTTGGGTCGCGTAAAATTTCTCTTCCCTAACAGTTACGACATTTACTTCCATGATACTCCTGCAAAATCATTATTTGCAGAAGAAAAACGTGCTTTTAGTCATGGCTGTATCCGCTTGGCTCAACCCGTTAAACTCGCAGATTATCTATTGGCAGATCAACCTGAATGGACACCGGAAAAGATTGCCAAAGCGATGAAGAGCACAAAAGAGATTTGGGTGACACTTAAAAAGCCAGTACCTGTATTTATTACCTACTTCACAGCCTGGGTAGACCCTAATGGCAGATTGAATTTTAGAGATGACATCTATGGCCATGATCAAAAAATGGCAGAGCAATTGTTCCTTGCGACCAGGTAAAAAGAAAAAAATAATGCACAAAAAAAAACTGCCCTTGAGGGGCAGTTTTCACAATTTATATTGAGGAAATTTAAATCACCTTAACATTTACTGCATTAAGACCTTTACGACCTTCTTCAACATCATAAGAAACTTTATCGTTCTCACGGATGTCGGCTAATAAGCCAGTTGAATGAACAAAGATTTCACTTTCGCCCGAGTTTGGAACGATGAATCCGAAACCTTTAGTTTCATTAAAAAATTTTACTACTCCTTCTTGCATTGTATTTTTTATTATAATTAATAGTACAAATGTAAGTATAAATAATTGCAATTCAGTTATTTCATAAAATATAATTTCATTAATACCTGAACTTCATGGTGATATAGGGATAATACCCCTCTTTAGAATGAGCGAGTTGCGCCTGAACCACTGTTAAAATGGCTGGTGCATAGTACAATCCGGCACCATAGCTGTAATGCCATACATCCGACTGATCATCTTTAGTCCATACCCTTCCAGTATCAAAGAAGGCCGTTATTCCAAATTGTCCGGGTAATATATAGCCTCCAACATTGGCTAGTTTTGTCCGAAGTTCCAGATTATTGTACAAGCTATGCTGTCCACCGAAACGGAAAGAACGGAATCCCAATAAATTTCCTTCTCCACCGATAAAATTAGACTGATAAAAACTCTGATTTCCAAAAGTAAGCCCTCCTCCCGTCCGATTTGCCAATACAAAACGTTTGGAATTTCCAATTCGATGATAAAATGCATAGCTGGCAGTCAGCTGTACTGAAGATTCCGCAGCAGAATTTAGACCTATATAAAACCTTAACCTGGTATCCAGAAAACTTCCTGAAGAAGGCAGTATTTCATTATTTCTGGTATTCCTCTTAAAGCCAATTTTGATCCCGGCAAACCATTTGTTCTGACTGATTGTGGCACTATCCGGCGAATGAAGCATATTGGTATTACTGATAAACCGATCGTTGTTATCATCCCTGTTATAGCGGTAATATTGAAGTGTAGGTCCGGCAGTCCAGGTATTCTTTTGACTTCTCCACCTTAAGGCAGGATCAAAATCGTATAAACTAAACCTGGCCCTATAGTACAATATATAGTCTCCATCCTTATTATAGGGTGTTTCATTTCCCAAACCAAAGAAATTTTGGGAATTCTCTGGCGCAAATGCACTGGCTTGCAGTACAATATCTGCTTTTCCTAAGGCCTGAAACCACTCACTGGAATAATTAAAGCTAAATGCATTCGTTCTGAAAGAATGCAGGAAGGCAAAAGAATGTACATTTCCAAATGGCAATTTCCGAAAACCCGGACTCATTATTTTATAAGACAAGCCCATAGAAAGTCCGTCATCCGCATTAAAGCCCGCATTCAGTAAAGTCATATTCCGGGAATACAAGTCTGTGGGGACATAATGTGTGTTATTCGTATCATTTGAAATATGTTTATTCAACCTCGAAGAGAGCCCGGCATAAGTAATTCCTTGTTCCATCCCATAAAATGGCACCTTATGCTTGGCTTGCTGAATGTCATAAAATTTCAGACCATCTCCATTGACCATGCGGAGGCGAATATTAGCGTTTTTATTATTGAGGATTACTTTATCATTTCCATCCCGGACGTACAGCCGGATTTCTTTAGTCACCGAAGGTTCGTAATTGCGATTAAAAATCTGTTCTCCAACCTGACCGTTTTTATCTATCTTTCTGATATTGATATTCAATCCAGAAACACCGCGGTCACTGATCTGCACCAATTCATTTTTGTTACTTCCTTGCACATCGACGATCCTGTTCATGAAATGATAATAGGTTTTCATCATTTCCGGCAGGCTTTTTCGTCTTTCTTTTAACTGAGACATTAATTGATCATGACGAAGCGAATAGCTAGGTTCTGGCAAACGTTTTAAAGCATGCTCAAAAACCTCGTCGGTCATCACCGAAACAAATTCCTGAATGATCTGATTCCACTCTTCCTCATCCATTGTTCCAAGGATCCGGCCATACAAACTTCTACCTTCCCAAAAAAACCAGTTGATATTCTGCACATTGCGTTCGTAGCCCTGAATCATGGGCAACAACCAGGATACCTGAGCAAACCTGGGAATCAGTCCCTGAGATAAATAATACACCATATCGCGGTCACGGGGGACCACCACATAACGAATCCCCAGTGCTGTTTTTTCAGGAATCCAACGCCATTGATCTTCATGCCTGTCCCAATCTCCCAGCAGATAATCCAAAGCTTTTGCTTTCAATAATAAGTGAGCATCCGCCGCATTGTCATTGTTTTCATTGAGCTTTCTCAACATTTTCTCTGTATTGTCGGTATCCCCCTCAGGTTCTCTTTCTTCCAGTAAGCATAAACTATTTTCGAAAACTGGGGCAAACTCTCCCAGGGCTTCATCAGGGAGCACCCAGCCAATCATTGGGTTGCTATGAGGAATCCCTGCCACATCTGCAAAAACTGGCACAACCAGTGCAGAAAAAGGATGCTGAGCGGACATATTATCTTTTACGATATCCTTGGCAAAAGTAGCCTGTAATTCTAAAGGCAACAATACTTCAGGGTATTTCTCCACAGAACGTAAAACCCATTCCTTCCCCTGTTTATCTTCCATTCTTAGGGAATGGGTTTGATTTCCTCCACCCCTTTTGATGGGCGTCAGTCCACCTCTGATCTCAGACACACGAATAACAGGTACCCTTGTCTTATCGGCATATTCCTTTCGGTAATTCTCACCAAAAAGAAAACGATGAAATTTCCCTACCTGGTCATACTTCGGATAAATACTTACATCCAGGGAATCCTGAGCATGACAATAAAGCGCAGAAAACAGGAAGGCTGCACAAAGTAGATGTTTTACCATAATGTCATTTTATAGCGGACTACATTTTTTTAAAATGCCTTGAAATCCAAATCGCAATCATCCATTTCATCATTTTTATTTCCTCCCTTTTATAAATCTATTGAATCAGCTAAAGGTATTCTTTAACACCGCCTTTCACTCTTGACCTGTGATAAGAAATGAACAAAAAAAACAATGTACTGTTCACTTAATCTTCCGATATTGAATTGTATAAAAAACCCAGTAGAGTTGAATTTGTTTTTAAGCGACATTATTTAGTATAAAAAACTTAATTCAAAATGATTTGAATCCAAGCTCAAGATCTTTTATCCGGGGGGATAGTCGGGAATGTCGCCAGGATAAAAACAAAATATTGTAATCCAATTCGCATTGGCCCATGGAAAGGACACCTTTACAAACAGAATTAATACCTTACGCGTCATCCTGTCCGACTATGGATCAGGAGTTGATTAGTGTACTCACAAAGTTATGCTTTGAAGAGGAAGAGCAGGTATCATCCGATCTCTTGTTTGTGTTTAGCTCTAATGTTAAACACAAAGAAATTGCAAAACTGATTACGCAGCAAATCGAAGACCACCAGGTAAAACAAGTGATCATTACCGGTGGGATTGCAAATTATGGGAACTCGTATCAGCACAACAAACCCGAATCTGAATCTATTCACGCCTGTCTCCCGGTCCAATATCAGGATGGCAACATGTTACTGGAAACCCGTTCAAAGAATATGCTGGAGAATATCATTGAAGCACAAAAATTAACAGATTTTGAAAAGGTAAAATCGATCAGCTTCATTTGCCATGGCTATGCCAGCAAAAGAGCGAGGTTGTCCCTACAACATTTTTTTCCTAACTCGAGGATTCATTGTATTCCATTTCCATTGCCATCAGACCGGCACGAATATCCGATCGACCCTGAGCATTGGTTTAAGACCAGATATGGGCAAAGCCTGATTCTTGGTGAATATTTAAGAATGATTACCTATGGAAACAGAGGCGACTTTTCCCTTTCCGAAGTACAAACCAAATTAAATCTTGTAGAAGCCTTATTGTTAAACAAATAAGCTACAACTGAGATTCAAAATCTGATTTATACAGATCCTAATTCCTTAAAAAGGATTCCTGAATTACGAAAAGAATACAATTCTTATTTGAGCAATTGAGGAAATCTTTGCACCTTCGTAGCACAAAAACCAGCGCATTATGTATCGTAGTATTGAAGATTTCCTGACTGAAAGAAAAGAAGAAGAGTCAAATACCATCAAACTATTTTCCAACCTTACTGAGGAAACAAAATCAGTAAAAATTCATGAAAACGTACGTTCTCTGGAGCGCCTGGCATGGCACATTACCCAAACCCTAACAGAGATGGGAAAAAATGCGGGCTTATTTGAAACCGATCTTTTACACGAGCTGCCTATTCCGTCTACTTTAACAGAACTGATTGAAACCTATGTAAATTACAATACGCTGTTGATGCGTACGGTAAGATTAAAATGGACCGACTCCAATCTGGATGACCTCGTGAATATGTATGGAGAACAGTGGAAAAAAGGCAGAGTCCTTTCCATCTTAATCGCCCATGAAAGTCACCACAGAAGCCAAATGACCGTCATCATGAGCATGCTTGGTTTAACTGTTCCTGGAATCTATGGTCCTTCCAAAGAAGAGTGGGAAAGCATGGGAATGCCGGCAATGGATTAATTTGGAATCTGCTTTAAAAATACCGTAGAGATTTTCTCATAATCTTTATCAAAATGGTGATCTCCAGAAATGGTGATCACCTTGAGCCCTTCTTTTAGAAACTGATTTTTAATTTTATTGCCTTCCCCTTCTCCAAAAATAGATACTGGAACTATTGGGCTTATTTTTTTAAGTTCGGCAATGACATTATATTTCTCTTTATTGCTTCCGAAATTGAACAGATCCACAAGATGGATTTCAAAATCCGCAGTCACATCCGGAGAAAGTGAAATGACACTTTTAAGCCTCGATTTTAAATCAACAGGCAAGCGGTTGGCTATAAATGGAACGATCGAAGCCCCAAAAGAGTAACCAGCAAGAATCAGGTTTTCCTTTCCCATTACGTTCAGGTAATGGCTGAGTGCCAGACTAACCTCCTTACTGGTTTGATCCGGATTCTTGGCATTCCAAAAGTACTTTTGTGCATCTAAACCCAGTACGGAAAGACCCTTGGCAGCCAGCTCCTCCGCCAGGCTCTGATCAAAGCTGGTCCAGCCACCATCACCAGAGATCATAAAAACAATTGGTAAGTTATTCTGTTGAGCTGCCGGAATCAGGGTGATTGGCAAATCTCCTTTGTAAGGAGTAATGGGCTGATGATTTAAATTGCTATTTTCCGCCGACTTCCGTTCTGTGAATCCCGGAGTAGTCAGGATTTTTTTTAAAGCAGTACTCAGTTCTGATTCCCAATCTACGGAATTCATAAAACCATGTCCGGCATTGGGCAAAGCAATCAGCTCAGTCATAGGCATCCCTTTCAGGAAAGTTGCTGTGACGACAAAAGGACAGGCTAAATCTTTTCTTCCATTGATTACCATAAAAGGAGCAGTCAGGCTTTTTGTACTTTGCAACATATAAGACACTCCTTTCTTTACCGGCTGTAAACCCAAACCATTCCCTTTACAAAGTGGTTTATTGATGTTAATGTCGGGAGAAAATCCCAAGGCAATTGCTCCTTTAAACGTATTCGCAGGTGCCTGCGCCAGCATGGCATAAACCAAGGTAGCACCATAAGAATAGCCCATTAACACTGGCTTCAAATAATTAGGAAGTCTGTATTTTTTTTGAATAGACAGGCTAAGTTCTTCAAAATCGGCCGCGGGATACAAACATGCAGTAGCTTGTTTGGATAAGTAATACTCATAATGTCTGGCATCTATTCCTAAAACCAATGCCCCCTCAGCAGCCATGTTTTGAGCCATATTGATGACCACATCTTTCCAGCCACCATCTCCGGAAACAAACAAAACGACGGAGGCAGGACTACGTAAAGGGTGGTAAATGGTAATATTTCCGAATTTACCATAAGAAACATGTTCTACCTCGATGGCAGCAGCGGGTTTAGCACCCAGCAATAACAGGAATAAAAAAACAATTAAGTGTTTCATCAGCTTAGGGTTTAATGACCTTGGATAATACCGTTGGCACTTGTAATAAATCGTAATCATGATCGTAAATCAGGTATCTATTCTGCCATTCAGGAGCAAATTTTTCTTTTGCTGCGCGTAATCCTTTGTAATGAGAGAAGGACCTGATTTTCTCATAGGCAAACTTCATCGAACGCTCCGGGAAATTATGTGGATCTACCAGTCCGGACATCGGTGCGAAGCCAAGGTTTACTTTTGTGCAACCTTCCGCTTTCAGGTGATTAAAAAGCGTAACCATAATAAAATCGATAATCCCATTCGGTGCATCACTGGTTTTCCTGATCAGATCGTAGGTACCCTCGCCTGGTGCATAGTCTGGGATAATATTGATAAAAGCAACAATCTTTTCCTCCGCATTTTCGACAGTTATGATGGTATGCCCCTTTAATTCCTCCCAGTTAAACATCCCCTGAGAAAACACCAGTTCTTCACGGTCCGTATCCTCAAGCCAACCGTCAGAAACAGCTTTTAACTTTTGCAACAGGCCATCTTTAATGGGTGCGGTATACACTTTCGTATGATAACCATGGTCCGTCACCTTTTTCAAGGCATTACGAATGGACTTTTTACTTCCCCCTTCCAATGAAAATGCCGACAAATCAACGATCCCCTCCTGTCCCAAAAACAATCGTTTCTTACCTAAGGATAAGAAGTCTTCCAGACTTTCCTCCGGCACCCGGTAATACAAACTTTTCATCCCATTTTCAAAGCAGTATTTATCGAAATCTTTAATCAGGGCTTTCCTGTTTTCAATAGCCGAAACCGGACATTCCAATACCACAGCAAAATTTCCCGCAATGCGATACGCGACAAAGCCCTCTAATGACTCTGAAAAATAAATCAGCTTGTCTTTATAAGTTTTAAAATAATCTATCCCGGTATTGCCATACTTTTCCAACAATTGATTGGCCTGCTCAAATTCCAGTTCTTCTGTTTCGTCGCTGGAAATATAAGGTCTGATGAGCGTGTAAATCAGGAAACCAATAGATAGAAAACCACTAATATTGATAGAATATAGGAATCCCCTGGCGAAATGGTCCATAGGTTGCAGGTCATCACTACCCATCAGGATGAAATTCTCCAGGGTATAGCGGACAGACTGCCACCAGCTAAAATCAATGTTAAAATGCTTTTTGTCGAGAAAATAAAAACCAATCGTACCATAAATCAGGATCCCGAGAATACTGAGTAAGGTAGTCTGAATTCCAAAAGACCTGAGTTTAGCATTATTTTTTATATAATATTCTTTTCTGGAAGCCAGAAGAACAACCATCACGAGTACAGAGAAAATCGCCTCTTCATAATCAATCGCCTTGGTCAGATTCCCCAGGAGAGAAAGTAAACACAATGCCATTGCAAAATACCAGGCCATGCGCAAACCTTTCAACATGAATGCCGCGGTAACCAGTAAAAACAAACCGGCCATCAGCACAAAATAATTGGAAGCAGTAATGGCTTCCATAGGAATAAAATCCTTCACAAATTTCAGGCGGGAATGGATCGCAGGAGTCAATACCGAAACAATGTTGATGATCCCCAGTAACAACAGGAACAATGCCGGAACCACCCGCATCAGTAATTTATTGATGCGGAAAAGAAAACTCATGGCCCCAATGAACATTGGAATCCAAAACTCCATGAAACGATAAAGAAAAGTAATGGATACCGCTTGTGGAGTAGCATAGCCCAAACGAATCAGGATAAAAGTCATGGAGGCTTCTACAGCCCCTAAGCCCCTTAAAAATGGAGAGATGATTAGGAATACGACAGCAACAATATAACTGATGATTGCATTCATCCAGGAAGCAGGAAGATCCAAAGCCAGCATAGCAATATAAATATGGACAATTCCTACTACTTCAATTAAACTACTGTAAAGAAAAGTGGCAATAAAATGCTTGCGTTCTATCTGGTTGTTTCTAAATTCCGAAGCATAAACTTCTATAACAGGGATGTATTTAATGATAAACCGGTAAATGCTCCCTCTTTTGATCACAGAGCGATACAAATAGTAAATTCCTACCATCAACAGGATAGCCGCAATCAGGCCAAACCATTCGCCGGCACCGATACTTCCTTCCAGGATAGCGTAAATAAATACTGGAATAGCAATCACCAGCACCGATAAAATTCCTACAAAACCGTAGATAGAAGAGGCAAAATTAATCTGAGATTTGCTGACTCCTTTCTGTTCAATCGGGCTACTAAAGAAAGCAAGAGAAGAAACTCCGCCTGCGGGCAAAAAAACACTGATAAAATTACGTTTCAGAAAAAGTATAGTGCCATCTGCGATAGAAATCGTGCTGGAAACCGCAGCAAATGAAGAGCGGTACATCATACCGTGGATAAATACATAAGCCACACTCAATACAATGCCTATAGTAACCCAGAGCCATCTGGCCGTGGTCAGTAAATGTTCAACCTGCCTGATTTCTCCACGCTCCTGCTTAATGAACCAGATCGCTAGTCCAATGAAGAAAAGACTAAAAACATAACTGGATATAATTTTTCCATTCTCCTTTAAAAAGGGCACAAAAAATTTGAGTTGCTTCATTCCGTTATTTAGATAAACTTTATAAGTCTTATCTAAATATACAGCTTATCCAAATAACAAAATGAAGAAATCTTCATACAAAAGATTAAAAAGATTTTCCTCCTAGAACTTCACATGCATGATAAAATGGAAAGAAAAGCAGATTGAATTAATCTAATAACTCATGTAGATCATATGTATACGTTTAAGTGAATAAAAATATACAACTACAACCTGATTATCAAATAACTTACACCCATTCCAATTCTAAATAATCTGAAATTATTTTATCGTTTCTTTAATTTCTCCGCAAGTCAGCATAGACTCACCATAATATGGATTTTTGATGTCTTTTTGATTGCTTAACCAGGAAGCACCTTTATCGTTTAATGCCATTGGGCAGTACTCGACGTAGATCTCACCACCGGCAACTCCTGAAACCTTTGCTCTTTGAATAAAATCATCACTCAACGAAGCAAAAGCCACTCTTTGTACTTCAATATCTGTAGCATCGCCAATTTTGGCAGTCAATGCCAATAAACTCGCCGGATTTGATAACTCTTTCGCACCCAATTCAATCGCCTGAGCCGCAACTTTTGCTTCTGCAACATCTCCATTGGTCAGGGCTGTTGTCAGATGAATATAGTGAGGATAAACCGCATTCAATTTATCATCCTTTAAACTCACCTTTCCTTTTTCTGCATTAACTTCCGTTTTTGCTTCTTTAGCATGGTCATGGCCTTCATGAGACTCTTCTGCTGGTTTCTGCGTATTTCCGCATGCTGATAATAAAGTGGTTGCCGCAATTGTTATGGCTAAACTTGTGATTGTTTTCATGTTATTTTTATTTAATTATTTCAATTTTAAACCTTCTATAGGATTCTTTCCTTTTTTCAAAATATATTCACTGTACAACAGATAGGCGCCAGTTACAACCACCTGTTCTCCATCAGATAGGCCGGCAGTAATTTCTACCTGGTTGTCGTTCTCCTGGCCTGTAGTGACCCGTTTCGGCTCAAAGCTATCCTTTCCTTGTTTTACCCAAACGTGCATCCCTTTACCATCACGGATTACCGCATCAACAGGTAAGGTCAAAGTGCTGCTCTTTTGATTCCCGCTAGGCACAAATACATTGGCTTGCGCGCCCGGCTGCCATTGCTGATTTGGGTTAGGAATACTTCCCCGGATTTGCGTCAGCTGTGTACCTGAAAGTAAGGATGGAGTGATAAAACTAATGGTCATTTCCTGAGGCTGATCTTCCCAGCCCGGGATCACCACTTTCACTTTTTGTCCTTCTTTGATACTGGCAACCTCATTTGGATAAACATCCGCTTCTACCCATAAATCACCATAACCTTCCAGTCTCATAATTGGACCACCTTCAGTCACATATTGCCCAGGGGTAACGGATACTTCTGCAACCACCCCACCTTCAGGTGCAAAGAAGGTTACATAAGGGTTTTTCTTCTGCGTCGTCAACAATTGTTGAATTTGTCCGGCAGACTGTCCATAAAGCAATAGCTTCTGCTTTGCAGATTCTACCAGTTGCTGTTCAATTTTATCCCCGGGAAATTGCTTTTGCTGTGCAACGGCCATCAGATATTCCTGCTGTAATGCAGAAAGCTGTTCTGAATAAATCTGGTACAAAGGTTGCCCCTTTTTAACCCGAACCCCTGTTTCCCTTACATACAATTGCTCAATCCGACCTGCGATACGACTGGAGATATAGCTGCTTTGTTTTGGATCAACAACCAGTCTACCATTCAACTGTTTAGTTCCTGAGATGCTGTTTGCACCAATCACTATCGTAGTAATATTTGCCAGAATCTGCCTTTTCTCATCTACTTTCAGGGCTTTATCATTACTATTCTTTTCGAAAGGCACCAGGTCCATTCCACAAATCGGACAGGTTCCCATTTCTTCTTTGATCACCTGAGGGTGCATCGGACAGGTATAGGTTTGTTTTTTTACGACCACACCATCTTTAGCAGCCTCCTTTTGCGCGCTTTGACAAGCGGCCAGAAATACCGAAGGAACGAGTGCCACCAATGCAAACTGTTTTATAAATAATTTACGTTCCATATCTTAAAGTTCCTTGTTTGCTGTCATTTTAATAAAACTCTCACTATCCACCAGATAGGCGGCATTCTTACTGATATTCCAGCTACTGATATCCTCTTTGATCTGTACCTTACCAGCAATGCTGATCCCAGCATCTACCATTTTTGGGATAAACACATTGCCCTCTTTCTTGAAAACTACGCGTTTATTTCCAACAGAGACAACTGCTTCCTCTGGTAACCACCAGGATGCAGACAATTGCACTGGAATTCTTGCCGTCACCAACTGGCCAACTTTGATCTTTGGATTGTTCAGATAAGCTCTTGCAATGGTGAAATTCTCCCCATTTTTAAAAGTTGGCTGAATTAAACCAATACGGGCCGTTTGACTCTCTGTTTTATCTGAAGTTTTGTAAAACACAAACTTGCTTCCTACCCTCAGATGAGCAGCCAGTGCAGCTTTCAAAGAAAACTCAGCCACCAGTTGATCCGAACTGTATACAGTAAAAAGCGCAGCACCTGCACTTACATACTGGCCCTCTCTTAATAAAACCGGTGAATTAACCGGAGCTGCAGGAACAGCTGCTGCAGCCGAAGCGGTTGCAGTTCCAGCCATACTGGCCATACCATCGCCAGATGTTGAAGATTCGGATGAAGCTGCCGGACTTGCTACTGCTGTTGCAGCAGATTGTTCCAGAATAAAACCGGAAACATTACTGTATACAGGAATGCGGTAACTTGGTGTACCCCGCTTTATTAAAGCGCTGATCCCTGCAGGTGTCATCCCCAACAACAATAAACGTTGCTTTCCTTTTTCCAACATCAACGGATCATTTCCAGTACGATAAATGAACAACAATTCCTGCTGAGCAGCCGCCAGATCGGGCGAATAAATCTCCATGATCAATTGACCTTTGCTGACTGGCTGATAATTGTATTTAATCCACAAACGTTCGATTCTCCCTCCAATTTTACTAGAAATATTGTGCTGGTTTCTTGTATCATAATTGATGATCCCCTGCACTTCTTCAGTAAAAATCTTTGAGCCATATTCGGCCTTGATCACCGGAACTGATGAAACCACCTGCTCATTGGAAGGTTTTAATAAATGTGAAAGATTGCTATCCACATTTACCGTTGCTGGATCATGATGCGCATCTGTCTTTTTGTTTTCTTTACAAGCACTCAACAATAATATACTGATCGCCGCTAATCCCATTAGCACACGAAAATTTCTGCCGGGCTTAACGATATAATTCTTTTTCATAATCTACGATCATTAAATAAAGTTTCAATTTTTCATCCAATACATTGGCCTGCATCATCGTCAGCGCCTCCCATGTACCAATCACCTCCGGCAGTTCCATTTTGTTTTCGCGATAATTGAGCATACTCACTTCCATGGTCTTTTTCAGTGTCGGAATAATCGTTTTTTCCATTGCCTCAATGCGTTTTTGCATGGACTGGATTTCGAACTGCATGCCATACAACATTCCTTGCGTTTCCTGAAGCATCGCAGCTTTTTCTTTCTCCATCGCCAACACTTCATATCCCATTCCTTTCGCTTCCGATTTATACATTTTCGAAGACCATGGCGCAATTGGAATACTCACCATTCCCATCACACTAAAGGCTTTAGGCATCATTTTCGTTAAAGGCGACATGTGATCAAAACGCAGTTTAAAATCTGGCTTAGCCTGTTTCTGCATGGCCTCAATGTTCAGTTTCATCGATTGAATGCTAAAGTCCATTTTCTCGATATCCTTCCTCACCATCGCCAGACTTCCTGTATCGATTGCCGAAGCTGGTACATAAACCGGCTGATAAGTGGAGTCAATCGCAAAATCCATATTGCCAGGATGATTCATTAGGCTGTTTAACCAGGCTTTAGATTTCGCCATATCCCCTTCCAGCATACGGATCATATTTTTATTCTCCTCAATTTTTGCTGTAGCCCGATAAACGCTACTCAATTTCGATTGATTAAAAGGATATCTGATCTCTTCCACCTTTTTCATGGTTTCCATGATCTTCTCATTTTCTTTCAAAACCTTGATCCTCTGCATCGAAACCAGCCAGCCAAAATACAAGCGCTTGGCCTGTGCTTTATATTCATTAAGTGTCACTCCTCTGGTCGCATTTTCTACCTTTGCCTTCGATTCAATGAACTTTTTATTCGCTTTTAGCTTCGCTGGATTAGGGATGTCCTGCTCCAACTGTACCATGACCGATCCTTTATCCCCTTCGTCCATAATCATCTGACCAGGGTAAGGAGTCATAAATGTTCCCACTCCAATCATTGGTGCCATCCAGGCTGTTGCTGCATTGGCCGTATGCTTATAACTTTCCGCCCTCAGTCCGTACGATTGCAACAGCAGGTTATTCTGATCAATTCTTTTCAAAATTGTATCCAGTGAAAGTACCGGCTTACCGGAAACAGCCAGACCTGCTTCCTGTGTAGTTTTTTCTTGTGAGACTACTGGTTTCAATTTCGAAACCGCTGGTTTTTCTTGTGCTACCGCAGCAAAAGGTAACATGCATACCAATGCTGCTATTCTTTTAATGTTGTACATCGTGAACCTCCAGTTTTCCATATTTTCTCAATTCGTATTCTTTTGACATTAAAAAGATCAGTGGTGTCACCAATAAAATGTGCGTAGAAGAAGTCAATACCCCCCCAATCATCGGTAAGACAATTGGCTGCATCACATCAACGCCAACTCCTGTAGCCCATAATACCGGTACCAGACCAAACAGCGACACACATACCGTCATCAGTTTGGGTCTTAACCTTCTGGCTGCACCAAAAATCACGTATTCTCTTAAATCTTCTTTAGTAATGTTCTCCCTTGAATTTCCTTTCAATTTGATCAGTTGAGCCATAGCATCATTCAGGTAAATCACCATTACAATCCCTGTTTCCACCGCGATTCCGAACAGCGCGATGAAACCAACAGCTACACCTACGGAAAGATTTACATCCCAGAAGTAGATCATGTAAGCCCCGCCGATTAAAGCAAAAGGCACTGTAATCAAACTCAGGAAAGCCTCTCTGATGGATTTAAAAGCAAAGTATAAAGAGAAGAAAATGATCAGCAATACCACTGGTGCAATCCACATCAGCGTTTGTTTACCACGGATCAGGTTCTCATACTGTCCACTCCATTCCAGAAAATACCCTTCAGGAAGCATCCCTTTTTCTTTATTCAACTTCTCCATGGCATCCTGAACGGTACTTCCCAAATCTCTGTCCCTTACATTAAACATTACCGCACCACGAAGGATCGCGTTATCGGAGCTGATCATCGGAGGACCATCTTCAAATTTGATGTCGGCCACTGCTGATAGCGGTACTTCCCCAAATCCTTTCGATTGAACCGGAATCCGCTTAATCTGCTCTACACTATTTCTATATTCCTGAGCCAGACGCACACTAATGGAAAAACGCTGACGCCCTTCAATGGTATTTCCAATGGTTGCCCCACCTAATGCCGTTTCAACAATCTGGTTGACATCATCTACATTTAAACCATAACGTGCCAGTTCATCCCTTTTCACATCTATCGAAAGGTATTTACCTCCGGTGATGGGCTCCACAAAAAGATCGCTCACCCCTTCAGTCCCTTCCAATGCCGCTTTTACACGCTCTGAAACAGAAGCAATGGTGTCCAGATTTTGCCCAAATACTTTAATCCCCACATCGGTACGGATGCCCGTAGCCAACATATTGATCCTGTTGATGATGGGCTGGGTCCAGCCATTCACCACGCCTGGAATCTGCAGTTTTGCATCCAGTTCGGTGATGATGTCCTTTTTGCTGATCCCTTCCCTCCATTCTGATTTAGGTTTTAGCGTAATGATCGTTTCAATCATGCTAATTGGTGAATTGTCGGTTGCCGTATTCGCTCTACCTGCTTTCCCCAATACCTTATCCACTTCCGGTACAGATTTAATAATCTTATCCTGCACCTGTAAAATCCTTTTCGCTTCTGCATTGGAAACATCTGGTAAAGTCACCGGCATAAACAAAATACTCTGTTCATCTAATGGTGGGATAAACTCTGTGCCCAGGTTTTTCAATAAAGGAATCGTAATGAGCAAAGCGATGATATTAATTGCTAAAGTGGTTTTTCTCCATTTCAACACCGTTCTGATGACGGGTTCATATACTTTTTCCAATACCCGGTTTACCGGATTTGCACTATCCGGTCTGAACTTCCCTTTCATAAAGAAGGAGATAATTACTGGTGCCAGGGTAATCACCAGCAATGCATCGACTATCATAATGAAAGTCTTTGTAAATGCCAGTGGATGAAACAATTTCCCTTCTTGCCCCGTCAGCATAAATACAGGTAGAAAAGAGGTGATAATGATCACCGTTGCAAAGAAAACTCCTCTGGATACCTGTTTACTCGATTTAGTAATGATCGCCAGGCGCTCCTCTTCCGTGATCCAATCCGGGGATTTACGGAATCTATTTTTTAACCACTTGATCATGATTCAGTTGTTTTTTGTTGTTCTTGCTCCCAGACCAGATAGCGTTCTGAAAGGTGTTTATAAGCATTTTCACTCATGATAATTCCATTGTCGACAATCACACCGATGGCCAGGGCAATCCCGGTTAAGGACATGATGTTGGAAGAAATATCAAAAGCATTCAGTAGAATAAAACTGGCGGCAATCGTAATCGGAATCTGAATAATGATACTCACCGCGCTACGCCAGTGGAAAAGAAAAATGATCACAATTATTGAAACCACAATCATTTCCTCGATCAGCGTATGGGTAATGGAATCAACCGATTCTTTAATCAGTTCACCTCGATCGTATACGATATCGAATTTGACTCCTTTTGGCAGGCCTTTAGAAACTTCTTTCATTTTAGCCTTGACATTGTCGATCACCTCTGCAGCATTTTCTCCATAACGCATCACCACAATTCCTCCCGCGCGTTCGCCTTCTCCATCCTGATCAAATATGCCTAAACGTGTTTCCCCGGTCATCTGAACGGTGGCCAGATCCGAAACCCGGATTGGTGTCCCATTCTGATTCTTCACCGGGATATCCCCAATCTCCTTAATTGATTTCAGGTAGCCTGAGGTCTTGATGATATAGCCCATATCACTCATTTCAAACTTCCTGCCACCGGATTCGTTATTGTTGCTTCGCACCGCTGCAATCACTTCCGGGGCAGTCAATTTGTAATAAAGTAATTTATTGGGGTCAATTGAGATCTGATATTGCTTCTGAAAACCTCCAAATGAAGCAATTTCACTTACTCCTGGTACGGTTTGTAAGGCAAACTTCACATACCAGTCCTGGATGGCGCGTTGCTCTCCCAAATCCATGTCTGGCGCATCCAGGGTATACCATAAGACGTGCCCTACTCCAGTTCCATCGGGTCCTAACTGAGGACTTACGCCATCTGGTAAGGTTTTTGAAATGGTACTGATGCGTTCCAGCACACGCTCTCTCGCCCAGTACACATCTACGTCATCCTCAAAGATGACATAGATAAAGCTCATTCCGAACATGGAAGATCCACGAACGTATTTAATCTTAGGGATTCCCTGCAAATTAGTGACCAGCGGATACGTCACCTGATCCTCGATCAGTTGTGGTGAACGCCCCATCCATTCTGTAAAGACAATCACCTGGTTTTCGGACAGATCCGGTATTGCATCTATAGGATTTTTCTTCACGGCATAAATGCCCCAAACGAATAAGCCTAAAGAGAGTACCAGCACAATAAACCGGTTGCGCATGGACCATTCTATAATTTTATGTACCATTTTATTTTATAAATTATGAGGATGTTGAATCTTGAAATCATCTGTTCAGGAAGGCCATCTGTAAAAGCAATTGCCCGCTCAGGCCTCGCTTTTACAGATTTTCCTGATCAATAATTAGTGTTTCTTTGGTGCTTTAGGTAATTTATCACCTGCTTCACGGTCGTATTGGCAACAACCATGTAAGGCACTGTAAACTTCATCCTTTGCCTTATACTTAGGCGTATCATAACCTACAGCAGCCACTTTTTTCTGTACTTCATCATTGCTGATTTTAGTACTGTCGTAGCTCACTTTCAGCATTTTTGTTTCGGTATTCCAGCTTGCAGCACTCACTCCCGGAACCTTTAAAGCAGTTTCGATCGTTTTCTTGCACATAGAACAGTTGCCAGATACTTTGATACTTTCAGTTTTTGATTGTGCAAATACTGCAGAACCAAGGAAGGTCAGGCCGACCACCATAGAGAATCTCAATGATTTCATCATAATTATAATTGTAAAAAATAGTTTAATAAGAATAGGGCCATGGCAAAGCCATCACCAGCGACACGAAGGTGTCAGGAAGGATAAAGGGAGGGTATTATATTCTGTAGGTACAGTTTTTCAGGAAGACAGGAACTTTCTGTCCTTCAGGAGGTGCATTGCTCAATGCCTCTCTGGTTATTTTAACAGGGATTTCTACGGCATAATCCAGAAACAATGCAACTGGAAGAATGGCCTGAAATGGCGGATTAAACTGGTATACCGTCTGACTAGTCGTTTGACTTTGGTCTACTTTGGTTTCCTGTTTCTGATCTTTACAGCATGATTTGTCTTTAGCATTGCCTTTTGGCATTCCACAAAGATCACAAAGCTCAGTACTCTGTTTTTCCATACCCCAGCTCACCAGCTCTCCCATGCAATAATGGAAGTGCAGCGTTGATCCACTGGAAATCCCCAGGTAGAACATTGCAATTATGGTTAGCAGTACTTTTTTCATCTGTTTCAAATCTCCTGAATTTAACCGGCTTAATTTTATATAATTCTGGAATTATTTTATAGAATTAAACCGGTTGAGGCCCGAAATTAATGGCCTGAGCATTTAAAGATACTTAATTATTAATTTTATCAATAGGATTTCTTAAGGATTTCCCCTCTGCTTTATATTTGCTTGGTGCTATTCCTGTAATCGACTTAAACTGAGAAGAAAGGTGGGCATTGCTACTGTAGCCCATTTTCATGGAAATCTCATTCAGATTGAGTTCTCCATATTCAATCAGTTCTTTCACCTTTTCAATCTTCTGATGAATAATAAACTTTTCAATGGTAAGCCCTTCTGATTCAGAAAATAACCGACTTAAATAGGTATAATCCCTATTTAAACGCAAGGCGATCATACTGATCAGACTCTGATTCAAATTGGCAAGATCAGAATAATGAACAATTTCAATGATGACCGTTTTAATCCGCTCTACCAATTGATCTTTCTCTTTATCTATGAGTTCAAATCCAAGAATGCTCAGGGAGGAAGCAATATTTTGTAACTGACGATCTTCGGGTTCCGGATGAATTTGCACGGTACCTAAAGTAATATCAGCAACCAGGAAGTTCAGATTTTCCATTTGATGGCGAACAGCAGTAATGCAACGTTCGCAAACCATATTTTTAATGTGTAATAACATGTAGTCAAGCTTAATGAAGTTAATGAGCAACAAAAAACTGTTGCCAGGTCAATAAAAAACAAATGAGGAAATTTCCTCCGCTTGATCAAATGATGAGTACCCTGTTGGAAAGATAAATAGGTGTTTTATTAAAAGCTACCCTGCTCGTATTTCTGTTCCAATTCCCGATATCGGCAATGCTTTCTGATCTAATCAGATATGCAAATACTGTCTGACTGGTGACCGACAATACATATCTGGCCTTTAATCCTGCAGCAGCCGAATCTTTAATATTTTCTTTAACCGCATATTCGCCATGATGCTGGCAGCAATCGCAGTCTTTATCCTGCAGCATCGTATCTGAAATGCCTTTTGCTTTTGTTGCTACATGAACCTCCTCATTTTCAAAACTAAAAGCAGAGGCCATAGAACAATGGAGTATACACACAAATAACCCGGTGGTTAACAACAGGTAAAATGCGGCAAAACTTAAAGCTCCAATTTTCTTCATAAGGTAAAACAAAGGCGGAAACCCCTTTGTAGTTTCCGCCGGCAAATATACAATTTAAGGCATTAAAGTCGCAAAACTAAACTTGCTCCGCCTGAAACCCTGCATTTTTTAAAGTGTCCTGAATCAATTTTCCATTCAATTCCGATGCAGCCTTAACCGTTAATATTTTATCTGGATTATTCGTATCGACTTCCCACTTACTTACCTCAGTAAGTGCGTCCAGGTGCGGACTAACCGTTGAAATACATCCAGCACATTTGATATTTGTTTTAAATTTTAAAGTTTCCATTTGATGTTATAATTAAAAATGATTGATATTGAGTGATTAACTTAATTTTGAGAGTTTTAACCTTAGACTATTACTGACTACAGACACCGAACTTAAAGCCATTGCTGCTCCGGCAAGCATAGGATTCAGTAAGAATCCATTGATGGGGTACAAGAGTCCGGCAGCAACTGGAATCCCGATCAGGTTGTAAATAAAGGCCCAGAATAAGTTCTGACGAATGGTCCTTACGGTCTGCTTAGAGAGTTTCAACGCTTTCGGAACCTGCTGTAAATCTGAAGATACCAGAGTGATACTGGCTACATCAATGGCAATATCAGAACCTTTACCCATGGCAATAGAAACATCCGCCTGTGCCAATGCCTGACTATCATTGATGCCATCTCCAACCATTGCTACTACTTTCCCCTCCACTTGTAATTCTTTCACAAAATCCGCTTTATCTGAAGGTAAGACATCTGCCTTATAGTGATCAATTCCAGCTTGTAAAGCGACAGAAGCAGCAGTGTGGTTGTTATCACCGGTAAGCATATATACCTCAATACCTTGAGCTTTTAACGCAGCCACTGCTCTTGCAGAACCAGATTTCACCTGATCGGCAATTGCCACAATGGCCAATACCTGGCTGGCATTGGCCAGGTAAATCACAGTTTGCGCCTTTTCCTGCAAACTCAACACCTTAGAGGCCAGAGCAGCGGATACAGGTATGTTTTGGTCTTTTAAAATCTTATGACTTCCAGCCCAATACTTCTGACCATTTACGATCCCTTCTACTCCTTTTCCTGTCAGGCTCTCAAAATGACTCAGTGCAACAGTACCAACGCCCTTATCTTTTAAATGGCGAACAATTGCTTCTGCCAATGGATGCTCTGAAGCATATTCCAATGCCATCAATATTTTTTCCAGTTCTGTCTTAGAATGAGGAAGATCTGCTGCCCATTCCAGCGCTGTTACTTCAGGCTTGCCTTCGGTAATTGTTCCTGTTTTATCCAGAATTACTGCATTTACTTTATAACCGAGTTCCAGTGCTTCTGCGTTTTTAATGAGTACACCTGTTTCAGCACCCTTCCCAATTCCTACCATAATGGCTGTTGGCGTAGCTAAACCCAGGGCACATGGACAAGCAATCACCAATACCGTCACCATGGCGAGCAATCCATGTGTAAATGCATGTTCTCCACCAAACAGCAACCATGCTCCAAGTGTTAAAACTGCGATCAGCATCACAACTGGTACAAAAATTCCGGCGATCCTATCGACCAGCTTTTGCACTGGTGCCTTAGATCCTTGCGCATCCTGCACCAATTTGATGATCTGTGCAAGCATCGTTGCTCCACCTACTTTTTCTGCTTTAAAACGGAAGGTCCCCTTTTGATTGATGGTTCCGGCAAATACCTGATCTCCTACTCCTTTTGCTACAGCTACCGGCTCACCCGTAATCATACTTTCATCTACAAAAGAATTCCCCTCATACACGACGCCATCTACAGGGATTTTCTCTCCTGAGCGCACCATCAGCCGATCCGCAATACGCAGCTCTGCAATTGGAATCTCTCTTTCTCCCTGCTCATCTACCAGTAACACGGTTTTTGGCTGTAATCCCATTAGTTTTTTAATGGCTGAAGAGGTATTTGATTTCGCTTTTTCTTCCAGCAATTTCCCCAGCATAATGAATACGATGACCACCGCTGCCGCTTCAAAATAAACATGTGGTTCTAAACCTCTGGAATACCAGAATTCCGGCCAAAAAGTATTGAATACACTAAAAGCAAAGGCAATTCCTGTACTTAAGGCCACCAAAGTGTCCATATTGGCACGACCATGTTGCGCTTGTTTCCAGGCATTCACAAAAAAGCTCTTCCCAAATAGGAAAAGAATTGGCGCTGTTAAGGCCATCATATAATAGTTGCCATTTGGCATATGCATGAAAAACATACCAATGATTACTACAGGCAAAGCCAATATGGAAGAGGCGATCATCCTCTTCTTCAGTTGCTGATAATTATTTTGTTGTACTTCTTCCTGTTTTTCTTTCGCTCCTTCTTCTTCAAGAATTAAGTCATACCCAACAGATTGTAATGCTTTCTGTAAATCTGAAGGCTGAATTTTATCCTGATGGTAAGTGACCTTTACCGATTGTGTGGCATAATTGACCTCGGCCGCTGTTACTCCCTCCTGTGTGCCAATCATAGACTCGACACTACTGGCGCAGGAAGCACAGGTCATTCCTAAAACAGGAAGGCTAAGGGTTTCTATATTTTCTTTCATTGAGGATCTTATTTTTCTTATTACAAAGGTACCCCAATCTCATAGGAAGAGTTTTATAGGATTTCGGGAAAGATTTATATAATATCAAAACCAATCCCTAAAACCTCAGCTTAGTTTTACAACTAAGCGTAAAGCCCAAAACAATATTCCTTAAAAAACGTTCTTTTAATAAGCTTTACTATAAAAATCTATTTAAGTAAAACCAACGAGTGCCATGGCAAAGATTAACATGTGTTTTGATCATCAGGTAGCGGTGAAGGTATTCTTTCTGAATCAGGATAAGATTAAAAAAAAATCAATTATCAAATACCTGAGAAGTGATTCGGATGGAGTTCTGGAGATCTCCCTTGATGGAATGGATGAAGGAAAATGGAAACTCAGTCTGGAGTGGAAATATGAAGACAAAGAGTATTCCCTGGTTAAAGAAATTGAAATCCCTTACAAAGAGGCGACGACTGGATAAGCCTGCCAGCATTTCTGGATACTCAGTTCATTAACCAGGAATTAACTTATTTCAATAGCATGGCCATATCATAAAATTTCATTGTATTTTCAATGTAGTTGATCTGAACATAGAAGTATTTCAAAAATTGAAAGCCAAGAATACCGGATACCTGCATCTGCTCATCAAAAGCTGGCATGGCATGTAAGCCCATACCTATCCCCTGCATATTTAAGCCGCCAATCCACATGTTCCGGAGCTTTCCACGTCTTACTTTTCCGGTATTACCAGAACCTTCAACCATTTGCACTTCTTGGGTTTGTTGCCATTCCTTACCGGCAGAAACTTCCAGACTAAGGTCCATAATGTTGTCGGTAGCTCCCGTATCCATAATAAAACGATAAGGCTGATTTGAAATACGGACTTCCACCACCGGAAAATTATTCAATAAAGCAAAGGGTATACTGATCGTGGGCGCAATTCCTTTCAATTTAGGTTCTTCTATCCCTTCTTTACTCAATACCATTTCGCGACTGGCAAAATTAAAATTTAGTTGATATGATTTGAAAAAAGCGCTTCCGATCAGACCAAGAATCTTCTCTGAACTACCCTGATTTAGCTGACTGAGCTTTACTGCGGGCAGGTATTGTTTTTCCAGTTTTAGGTTTTGCCAGGTTAAGCTATTTATAGCAACCCTTTCTATCGACACTTCTGATGTCATTCCTTTCAACTGTTGATCGGTCTTTTCCGTTTTAAAATGATCTGAATTCAACAGGATAAAACCATTGCTTCCTGTATCTACTAACAGCAAGCCCTCTACTCCATTCACCTGCACCACAACATACATTAACCCTCCAATAAATTTAAAAGGGGAACGAATCTCTTTGGGCAATACCTCTGCAGCACTGCTTTTTAAGCCCAGGACAGCTGGCTTCCGAAAGGAATTGATAAAATCATGAATGGCGAAAGATTTAGAGACAGATCCAAAGCAGCATAGGAGCATAAAGATTAGACTTTTCTTCCAAAAATTTAAAGTTAATAGATACATTAGTTACTGATGATTTGAGGTGTAGGACTAGCGGACAAAGTTCTCGTAAGGAACTCTTCCGGACTGATATTTGGGTAATTTGGTCTGGTTTTACGGACTTCGCTCAAAGCAAGTCCGGCATGAAACAAGGCTTTTTCCTGTAGCCCATTGTAAGCATACAACTTGCATAGCGTTTGTTGCACCTGAAAATCTTTATGATCCGCTTGCAAAGCCAACAATGATAAAGCCAGTTTATTATCGTCTTGATTTGTTCCTTTTCCGGCAATAATTAATGTGATTTGTGCAGTTTGAATAGGATTCAATTGTTTTCTATGATGGGCAACCAATCTCTTTGCAAGTTGATAGGCTTTCTGCTGATCCAGCAATTTCCAAACGGTCACTGCATGAAATTCGGCCAGGAATGCAGCCGTATCCGCTGCGTAAAATTGTCCGAGATAAGCCAATAAGCCCGGTTCATCTACCTGATAAACTTTCTTTTGATCTGGTCCTACTCCTACTTTCAAAGCCCTCGACATCAATTCTGCATCGATCACTTTCTTCAGGTACCTGCCAGCTTTCTCTACACCTAGTACCGCAGCCAATTTGTCCTGATTTTTCTGTAAGACTCTAAAATACTTACTATCAGAACCCGTAGTCATGAACATACGCATTTGTACACTTTCCAAAGAAAACTGATCCTTTTGCAACAGCAGATACTCATCAGCCACCGTCCCTAATTGGGGATCTCCAGCTGCCGCGAGTTTATATACATAAGTTTTTAAAAACTCCGTTTCCCGATAGCCCTCCAGATATTTTCTTTTATAGGAAAGTAACTGTTTGCCTGGATCAAGTGCCTCTTTTCCAATTTCAATAAATGCAGCAGGTTTTAATCCACCACCTCCTGCTTTATGAATCAACTTACCTTCGCTATCAAAGAATAAATAACAAGGATAAGAAGTGATTTTATAAGTTTGTTCAAACATTTTCGCATCTGCATAACGAAGTTTGGTAAAGGCATCATCCTTGCTTGTTTGATCCATTTGCAGCTTAAAACTGATAAAATTGGCATTAAAGAAATCGCCGACTTCGCTTTTTGGAAACACCTCTTTGTCCATTTGTTTACATGGCCCGCACCAGGTGGTAAAAGCGTCTACAAAAATTGCTTTATTTTCATTTTTAGCCTTCATCAGCACTTCTTTCCATCCTGGAAGGTTTTCAAAATTAATGCCCTGGCTATAACTCGTTCCTGTGATCATACTGATGATCACCACTAATAATTTTCTCATAACTTTTTTCGTTTGCTCAGCAGCGCTTAGCTACTGGAAGATGATTTCTTTGATTTTGAACTCAAAATAACCAACCCGAAGAAGGGGGAGCTTCTCCAGGCTGATTGGAGCGTATAATTATTTCCAGGTTACACTGGGATTCAGAGAACTAAATTTATATTCGATATCCAGAATTTTACCAAAAGAATCATACTTAGAGAAAAAAGTCTGATTACTGAAAGTTCCTGAAGGATCAACTTTAAAGAAATACACTGATCCCTTCTTTTCAGTCTTGCTGTTTACTGCTGCCAAAAACTGTGCACCATTAGTCATCAATAGATCAATAGATACATTGCTTTGCTCAAATGTATAGACCACTCTTGCAACATCATTATTAAAGTCATAGACATATATTTTATTGTCGACCGCATAATAAGTGAGTGGATTATTGCTGGCATTCGCATAAGCCGTAGCTGAAGAAAAACCTGGAGCTGTCACTTCTTTGACACTTTCACAATAAGTAACCAATGACTTATAAAAACCAAATTTATATACAAAGGTTTTCCCTGTCTGGTTGTCTTTACCATAGGCGATGGGTTTTAAACTACCAAAATTTGTAGCGGAGGGTGCAGTACCAGTTGGCATATTGTGATCAAAAAGCAAACAGGTTTTGTCCCCGATATCGTCCACATTAAACGCATCTGCAGGATTTCTTGTGATCGGCATCATTTTTCCTGCAGGTTTGTTGAATTTTAGGAAACGGTGGTTCAAATCGTCATATATAAACGCATAACTACTCATTAACAAAGACTTGGATGCTTTATAATTCCCAGAAGCGCGGTAACCGAACATCAACGGTGTACTACTACCTGTAGTCGTATGCAAACTTCCGTTATTGATCACATAATTGTTCATACCGGAAAAGTCCTGATACATCACTGTAGGCGCATAAGCTTCCGGTGCATAAAAAAACCAGGCCGGGCTTTGCTGTAACAGACCAAAGCTAGGGAGTAAAGTATATCCACCATTTTTCATGAACACATACAACAAGCCGGAGGCATTGGCCAAAGATTGTATCATGCTCAGGGATGTTGCATCTTTTAAACGAATGCTATTATTGGTCGAAAAAGCCCCATAAAAAACTTCATCTTTCGTATTGTTTAAAATCACATCAATATCCTGAAAACCATCAGCTTTTTCGTTCAGCACTAAAAAACCTTGTGAAGCTTTAGCGCGCACATTCAAGCCATAGGTCTGACTTCTTGCCAGGGAAGTTCCTGGATCCCTTACTTCCAGTTGAATGATGTATTCACCAATCGGAACCCTGATCGCATAATTTAAGTTCCTTTGTATAGAAACTGTTTTAATAGTCGTGTCGCCCATTTTTGCCTTTACAGGAATCAATTTCCAACTGTATTGCAATTGAGTACTGTCGCCGGTAAACTTAACTATTGGTGTAATTTTCAGGGAATCCAGTTGAACCAAAGAATAATTATCAGGTCTATAGGCTGGCCCTTCCAGGCTAATACTATTCACCGGTTTAAGGTCATAGTTCCCTTTATCTTTATAGCAGGAGGCAAACAATAGCCCTACCAACGGAATGAATAGCAAGTGGTTAAAAAATCGTTTCATTTTTTTTAGTTAAAGAAGGTTAAGGGAATATGATATTTAACCCGTTTTCATCTTTTAAAGGATAAGTAAACGGATCGTCGGCAGCAGGTTTTAATGTGCCTGAATTCAGATCGTCCAGCAGTGAACGTAACTTCAATTGAAAATAAGCGAATTTCGTACCACCAAAGATATACCTGGACGGATCTTCGAGTGCCAATGTTGCCGCATAATTAATTTCGGGATAACCCAGATGATAAAGAATAAAACGATGCTTGGTTTTAGAGTACACCCCAAAGAAACGTGTCATTCTCAAATCCCAATCCAGCGGTTTCACCATAAAATTAAAGAAAGCCACTTTACTTTTTAACTGCCTGCCAATTCCAGGCTCAAAAGCATCATTACCAACGAGTTTAAAAGTCACCGTTTTACGAATGGTTTCCAGATCCTTAGTGTTTTTCAGAATCAATGGAAAAACACCTTTAAAACTCCCTGCTTTAATAACTCCTTTTCCAAACTCGAAATCCTGTCCGGGTATAGCCAATGATTCATTCGCAACCAACTCGACTTTAAACTCCCGGTCTTGCGAAGCAGCTCTACCCGTCACATCTACCGGAAAAAACATCGTATCCGCCAGAATCGCTCCTTTAGCTGCAAATGAAAAGTCGACACTATCCAGATAACCAGAAGCCGTTCCCGATCCTAATCTGGAAAATTGTATTCGATCCTTTCCATCATAAAATTTCACCTCCTCTTTTGTACAGGAGGTAAACGACAACACAAGGCCCAGAGCTGCCCAGCTTAAATTCTTTACTGACATAAAATTATTTCTCATGACTATTTTCCTCCGTAAATTTTTTCATCTTCCGGTAATGGGAAGACATAGGTTTTTGCCTGCATTTCTAACACAGGACTGTCTTCAATACGGCCTGCATTCAGGCGTTTATAATAGAAGAAAGTCTGGCCTTCTGTAAAAAACTCTTTGCGATATTCTTTTGCGATTTCTGCCTGTAAATCTTCGGTGCTGACAATTGGCGACAATCCACGACTAGCCAGAACCTGATTCAGGTATTCCAATCCTGTTTGCTGATCTGCTGCCGCTTCTGCTGCGATATAAAACAGTTCTGAAATCCTCAACAATGGAATATAATTTCTTTTTAAGACCAATGGAGTACTAGCCCCTGCCAGATCTTCATAAAGGTATTTATGAGGAACCAGATAACCTTTTACTCCTAACATCATCGGTGCTTTAAAACGAATATCAGTTGGCTGATTCCTGAATATATTGGTGGTAATTTTTGATTCCTGTGTAAAGTAATAAGGCGTTGTTGTGGTTAATCCTGTACCTGGCAGGAAATTCGATTCTGCGGTTTTCTCAAATTTATCGCTGAAAAGGGCAAACAGGTGTTCTGCATGAAAGCTGCGGTCTGTATTGACTTCTGCTCCTGCTAAACGTAACCTGATTTTTTTGGCATCTATGACTTCCTTTGCCTTTTGAAAGGCCCTGATGTGATCACCCATATATAGGTAAATCCTTGCTTTAAGTCCTTTTACAGCATAAATATTCATTCTGATCTGACGGTCCGGACCGCCAGTCGGGCCTAAATCATCCATACGCATCAGTTCTTCTGCCTGATCCAGATCAGCCAATGCCAGATTGATGACCTCTGCCACTGAAGAAAAGGGCGTACTTTCCTTACCATAAGTCTTTACATACGGCATGTATTTTGTATCTCCGGCATGCGGATAAGATGGACCAAACATCCGCAACAAGTCAAAATGAATATAAGCTCTTAAAGCCAGTGCCTCACCTTTAATCAATTCATAATTATGGCCTGAAAAAATTGATTTTTTAGCATCGATATGCTCCAAAATAGCATTGACCTGCGCGATGGTATTGTATTGTTGTAACCAGGCTTTGTCGATCATCCCACGGAACTGACTGACTTCATAGTTGAAATTCTCAACTGGTTTCAGGTAACGGATGGCCAGGTCTGAGGAGCTGTTCACAGAATAGTCAGAAGCCATTACGCTCAACATTCCATAAGTTAGCTCTCTTCCATAAACTGCATCTTTCGTCATCGTAACATAAGCACCTACCATCGCTTCGTTAAAGCCCTGCTGACTTGCAAAAAGCTCTTCCTGTTTCATTTCTGTTTTTGGCTGTACATCCAACCACTTTTTACAGGAGCTCATTGTCAATACCAACAACAAGAAAGGTAAAAAGCCATATTTGAATTGTTTCATTTTGTTAAAATATCTTTTAAGTAATAAGACCATTATAAAGTAATGTTTGCACCAAATGAGATCCGCTGCGCAAAAGGATACATTGTACCACGTTCTATCCTAATGGTAGAAATCCGGAGAATATCATTCATGCTCAGGTTCAATCTGAGATTTTGAATCTTCAGACGCTTGATGAAAGGACTGTTGTTAAAAGTATAACCCAGGGTAATCGCAGAAATCGTTAAATAATTATTTTTCTGTACAAATCTGGAAGTTGCACCTACCCTGTTCGCACCGTTGATACTGGAATAACCACTATATTTTGCTTCATCACCGGGGCGGGTCCATTTTGCTTCATAAGCCCTTTCGTCTACGTTATACTCAGAGACATCAATATCCTCAACCTTAGAAACCAGCGTAGAATTGTAGAGGTAACCTCCATAAGAGTACCCTCCGGCTACAACCGCATCCCAGCCTTTATAAGCGAAATTAGCCCCTAATCCCCCGGAAAGTGTTGGACGTTCATCACCAATAACAACCTGCTCGGCAGCTCTCCATTCTGTTCCGATACTACCATCTCTGTATTGGTAAATTTCATTTCCGGTAGCAGGGTCAATCCCCAGGGAACGAATGGCATAGATTGCAGACCTGGAAGCACCTTCCACAAAAATATTAGGAGGTAATGTCGAAACTCCTCCCAAATCTTTGTCGTAATTAAATTGCAAATCATCAAGAATGAGCTTATTCCGTTGCTTCATGGCATCAGATATTTTGGAGATTTTATTTTTATTGGCCCCCATATTTGCCCAGATACCCAGTCTCGCCTTGTTTGGTCCACCTTGTAAAACCCTTAAATTCACACGGATATCAAATCCATTATTCTGCACTGATCCTATGTTGTCGGTAAAGCTCGCAAAACCTGTAGATGGTGCCAGAGTTACACTTTGTAATAGGTTGGAAGTGCTTTTCCAATAATATTCTGAATTGATATTCAATAGACCTGCGAACAAGCCAAAGTCCATCGCTACTTTCTTCTGACGCGTAGTTTGCCATTTCAGGTTGGCATTACCTAAACCCTGAATAACCGCACCGAAATCCTGATCATAAATACTCTCCGTATTGTACTTGTATTTCGTCATCGCCTGATAAGGCGCAAAATTCTGACTGGCAGTTTCGGCAATCCCAGCGGTGATCCTTAAATTGCTAAAGAAATTGAGTTTCTGAATAAAAGACTCCTTGTATAAGTTCCAACCCAATCCTGCAGACCAGACCGGAGCATATTTCTCATTTGATCCAAACTGTGAAGAGCCATCCAGCTTGAAAGATAAGTCTACAAAATATCGACTGTCGTAGGCATAATTAAATGTAGCCAGGAAACCTGCTAACCTACTGGTATTATCCAGACCATCAGGTCTGGTATTTTCTTTATACTGCTTGGCAAAGGCCAGATCATCCATTTTAGGATTGGGAAAACCTTGAGCAGTAATCCGCATGATACTGGAATTTGATTCCTTCACATTAAAGCCAGACAACAGGTAAAAGCTATGTTTTTCATTTATTAATTTACTAAATGTTGCAAATAAGGAACCCTCATAACCAAAAGATTTACTGTTGGACACATTCAGGTCACCACGTAGGGCATATGATGCCATATCAGGCGTAATTCCAGCAAATGCAGTGTGTTCTGCTGGTCTAAAATCTTTGGTATCTGACAATCGTTTGTTGATTCCTATTGTTGCTCTCAAACGAAAATCGTCACTGATTTTCCATTCAGAAGATAGATTATTAATGATCTCTGTATACTGACTTATACTTTGGGTATTAATTGTCCCATTGTATAAAGGGTTGATTATAAACTGATCTCTAAGCCCATTCTTAAAAGTCTCATATAAAAAAGGAGAGCCTGCACCACCTTCGCCAGGAATTGGGAAATAGGGTTTGGCATTAACAAAATCCTGGAAACTACCATAAGGTGAAGCTGTTCCTTTTGTATTTGCAATCTGAAGATCGTTTCTGAAGAGAAAATTCCCAGTATTGTAATTAAAAAGCATATTTCCCTGATAGTTGTCTCGGGATGAACCTTTCATCACTCCCGGATTAAAAGCGGCAGAGAATCCCACGCTATATTTAAAGGCCTGATCTCCTCCATCTAAGGTTAAAGAGTGGCGTTGCTCTACAGCGGTCTTTAATGGCTGAGAAAGCCAATAAGTATTTGTTCCCGCTTTAAGAAAGGCCAGTCGGTCATTATAAAGTTTCTGCCTTGAAATATGTTCGGAGGGAGTAGACGAACTGTACAAACCTACCCTTTCTTCAAACTCGAGTAAACGGGTTGCATCCAACATATTGTAATCTCTAAGATCTGGAATGACCATATTGGAACTTAAAGCATATGTAGCCCTCAATTTTCCAGCTGCCGGAGATTTGGTCACGATAACCACTACCCCATTTGCAGATCTTGTTCCATATATGGCTGCTGCAGATCCATCTTTTAATAAAGTTAAAGATTCAATTCTGTTCATATCCAAATCCACGATGCGCTCTAATGAGGTTTCAAAACCATCCAGGATAAAGAGTGGAAGGTTGGGGTTTCCGTAAAAAGTGGAGCGTAAATCGCCACTGGCGTAATTCTCGGTAAGGTTATTTCCTCCACGTATTTCAATATTTGGCAAAGCATTTGGATCTGAGCCGGCAAGGTTATTGTCAATAATCCGGAAGGAAGGATCCAGCAAACCTAATCCCTGAAGGATATTTCCAGTACTGAGTTTCATCAATTCCTGTCCGGTAAATGTAGTAGAACTTCCTGTATAGGTCTCCTTTTTACGATCGGAAATCCCCGTTACTACCACCTGATTCAGTTCAGAAACATCTTCTTTCAGTATGGTCTGGATATTGGAATTCTTTCCTACAGTCACTTCTGTACGAACAAAACCAATATAGGAAAGGATCAAGACTTCCTTTTCGGCTGCGCGGATCTGGTATTTTCCATTACTATCTGAAACAGTTGACCTGGAAGGATCTCCTTTAACACGGACAGAAACACCTGGCAAAGGTTTCTTCAAATGATCAATTACAGTTCCATTGATCTGTTGCAGACTAACTGCACCGGTTTGTTTTTCGATCTCAGCGATTTTAGCCTTCACGGCAATCATCGCTCCGTCTTGTTTAAATTTCAGGAATACCTTCATTTCCAACTCAGCCAGAACATCTTCAATAGAGCGGCTCTTTTTTGGGAAGCTGATCCTTTCCTGAGGGTTCAGCTTAATCGTGCTATAATAGAATTTTACCTGATACAGTTGTTCTATCTGACGAAAGGCTTGTTCAATAGTTTTGTTATTAAAGCTAAGGTTTTTCTTTTCCTGTGCTCCTGCGGATTGCAGAAAGACAAAAAAGAAGACAGCAATACAGTGCATACTGATCCTGCAGCAGGGTTTTATCCCATGCCGCAGCATAGCGACTAGATTTTCTTTCATAATTTGGGAAGTGGTGGTTGTAGGTTTGTTGGTTGAATTTATTTAGTTGAAACGGAGAATGACTTTCTCCTTTTCTATCTTGAATGTACAGTCGGTCGCAAAACAGAACATGTTGAGGACCCGTTCTAAAGATTCGTTTTCATAGGTGCCGGAAAATTTACCTGCCGACTTTTGTTGTCCGATGATTTCAATAGGCACACCATACCAATCTTCCAAAGCAGTAACCACTGCTCTAAAGCTGGTTTCTTTAAATTTGAGTTGCCCTTTGATCCAGGATTGACGTTGTTGAATATCAAAAGTTTCCTTTTCCATCAGATCTACAGACCTGTTCAACATCACCATATCTCCTGGGAGCAGGATTTCCGGCTGATTGTCCAAGCTTGAATTATAGGCCTTCTGAACTTTCAGTTTTCCACTTAGCAGTTCCACCTGTTGTCCTGATTCATGAGGATAAGCGCGCATGTAAAAGCTGGTTCCCAATACAGTTGCTTTCATATCGGAAGTTTCCAGCATAAAAGGAAGTTCAGCATTCGGACTGATGTCAAAATATGCCGCTCCAAGTAAAACTACTTTCCGATTGTCCTTATTATAGCCATGTGGTACTTTAAGTGTACTGTTGGCATTTAGAATAACCTTTGACTGATCAGCTAATGTCAGGGTCATTCTTTCTCCTAATGGCGATTTAAAAACCTGATATTTTGCCTGTTCTTTTCTTAAAGCCAGATCAGATTGTTGTCCTTCCTGATACTGGTTGAATAAAGTAATTCCCATTACCAGTAAAACTGCGGCAGCAGTAGCATACCAAATGCGGACAAACGACGGTTTTTTGTATAGAGGAACCAATTCGCCCTCCTGATTGGATGCTCCGGATTCTTCAGGAACAAATAACTGTGATTGTTGTGCCAATGCCAGAAGCTTAAATTCTTCCAGAGCCAGTTTCTCCTCACGGCTTTTCAGCATTTGATTTAAAGCGAACAACATCTTGCAGGCTTCATCGAGTGTCGCTTTATTTTCCGGAGATACAGCGGCGTAGGTTTCCCAGGTCAGTATATCCTGGGCATTGCTTTTATAACAATAATTGAGAAAGGTCTGATCTAAAATAAGTTGTTCTATAGTATACATTCGTATGGCGCTTTCCTACTAGACGGAATCAGCTTTAATTTTTACCAACCAATATTTGATTTTTTTTAAAAAATAAATAAACCAGAATCATCAATAAAAATCTACACAAAAATCAGGGTCATAAAAATACTCAGGTCCTTAGGACTCAAGTTCTCTTTAACCATTTCTTCTCTCATCCGTTTAATTCCTTCGAATAAATTGTTGTACACACTCCTGATGGTTAATGAGCTCCTTTCTGCAATTTCCTCATTACTCAATCCTTCATAATATTTTAAAAATATAACTGTCTGGCAACGTCTTGGTAAACCTTCATATATCCTGGATAGCTTTTCTTTCAGTTCTTCCAGGGCCTGACTATTGAGTAAACGCTCTTCTGTGGAAGGTTCAGACCAGGCATCAGAGAATTCATCCAATGATTCCATTTTATATTTCTGGGAGGAACGGTAGCTGTCAATAAGTTTCCGGCGAAAGGTAGTCGAGATATAAGCTTTCACATTGCTGACCTGACTAAAATCCGTCCCTTTTTCCAGGAAGCCCAAAAAGATCTGGTTGATCAGGTCTTTTACCGCACATAGATCCAGTCCACTTTTTAAACCTACAAAAACCAGGTAATTATAATGCTGCTGATACAATACGTAAATATCGTCCGATAGGGTTACTTCTGGTTGGGGTCCATTTATCACAGCCATGATTCAGCGCTTCTTATAATTTAAGACTGCAATCTACTATTCTAATTCTTTACCCTGAAATAAATTTAGCATAGTAGCATGTTTACCAATGGTCAAAGCTCCAATACCCTTCATCAAATTATTTTCCATTACTTCTGATTTATCCTCCTTTTTGCAGCATAAGGGAAGAGGAACCTCATTGGAATCTTCCGGAGTTAAACATTAAATATCATTCAAATGAAAAAACAATTATTACTGCCTGCAATCGCTTTAATGATGCTGGCAAACACTGCGAAATCACAAGAAAACAGTCCGGTACATATCGGATTAAAAGCCGGCGCTAATTATAGCAAACTATCACTTTCTGCTCCGGGCCTTTCAGGTAAATATTCGACCGGATTTTCGGCTGGTGCCCTGGCCAGAGTAGATCTTGCTGCAGCATATCTACAGGCTGAATTGTTGTACAGCAAAAAATCAGGTAAGCTGGAAAATGACGCCGCAATTCATCAAAAGGCAAAATGGTCGAGTCTGGATCTTCCTTTAGTACTGGGTTACAAAATTCTACGTACTGAGCAAATGAACCTGAGGATATTTGGAGGAGCTGTTTATAGCTATACCTTAAACGACAAGAGTTCCATCTTTAAACAAATCAATCCTGCATTCAGGGAGTTTAACAAATCCAATGTGGGTTATCAGGCTGGTGCAGGAATTGATGTAGGAAAGCTTACTTTTGACCTGCGTTATGAAGGTGCATTAACGGACATCGATAAAACATTCAAATCCCGTCCTAAATCCTTTCAGGCAAGTGTTGGATTCCTGATTTTTTAATCCAGTGCTTTAACATTAAGCTGATAATGAAAAAATTCCATTTCAATAAACCCCTGGTTTTCATTTCCTCTTTCTGGATCTTACTGGGTTTTACTTTATGGTCTCAATTGAAAAGAGACTTCCCCTTACTCGATACTTCAGGAACCACGATTCTTACGGTCTTCTGTTCGGCACTGATCTCCCATACTTTGAGTAATGGTTTATTACCGATTGCCTTAAGAAAAGGGAAAATGCAGATTTTTGTTGCCCAGGCAATTATTGCAACGGTTATTTTAACCGCCACAATATCGGGATTATTCTATGGCACCTATTGGCTCATCATTCATGGCACCCAGTATGACAATTCCGCTCAGCTGGAACAGCATCAGGATTATCTGGTGGTATTTTTAAGGACCATTCCTTCTGCTTTACTGATCATTGGCTCTACTTGTGGTTTTCAGTTTTATCAGGAACATTATAAAATGGCGCAAAAACATACCTTGTTACAACAGGCGCATCTGGAAGCACAGCTAAGGATATTACAGGATCAGATTAATCCTCACCTCATGTTCAATGTGCTGAATCACCTGCATATTCTTATGAAAAAAGATGTAGATCTTGCTTCTACTTTACTGATCAAATTTTCAGACATTCTAAGGTATCAGTTGTATGAATGTAACCGGGAAACACTCCCATTGGAAAAGGAGGTCAGCTATTTAAAAAACCTGGTCTCCGTAGAAAAAATTCGCTGGGGGGAAGAACTTCAGGTTGATTGTATATGGAACATTACAAATGGAAAGCGGGACATTGTCCCGCTTTTGCTCGTTCCATTTGTAGAGAATGCATTTAAACACGTTTCCCGTTTGCCGTCTGAAAGAGGCTTTGTCCGTTTGTCCTTAAATCAGGAGCATGAACAACTGACCTTCATCATAGAGAATTCAAACTCTCCAAAACCTGCCCGCAAAAATGAAAATAGCGGGATTGGCCTGGAAAATGTACAAAAACGTTTGTTGATCCTTTATCCAGGGCATCATGACCTGGAAATTACACGCACAGATGCCCATTTTAAAGTTGTTTTAGTTATTCAATTAGATCGAAAGGTAAATTATGTCGGTTACTAAAAATGCGATAGACCAGCCCTTATCCTGCCTGATAGTAGATGATGAACCCATTGCCCGCGCAGGAATTAAAGATTTCATAGAGCAGGTAGATTTCCTGCAACTGGTAGGTTCTTGTGGAACTGCAATGGAAGCTTCGGATTTCATCCATAAAAACCAGGTAGACCTCTTATTTCTGGACATCAATATGCCTTACTTATCAGGTTTAGAATTACTGGAATCCATGGAAAACCCACCATTAACGATTCTTACAACTGCTTATTCAGAGCATGCGCTGGAAGGTTATCGTCTACAAATTGTAGACTACCTGCTAAAGCCGATTCCATTTCAGCGTTTTCATCAGGCGGCTACCAAGGCACGTCAACTGCATCATTTGCAACGTTTACAAAAACAGCCTCAAGCGATGGATCCTTATTTATTTGTACGTCAAAAAGATAGTTTTAAGAAAATCCAGTGGGCGGATATCCTGTATGTGGAGGGTATGCAGAATTATGCGAAACTAAAATTTATTGATCAGGAATTGATCATTCATCAAACCTTAGTTTCCCTGGAAGAGATACTGCCCGCTGAACACTTTTTCAGGATTCATAAATCATATCTGGTTAATATCTCTAAAATTGATGTAGTGTCGGGAGGACGAATTTTCATAGGGGACCATGAGTTGCCTATTTCCCGACACCGAAGAGAGGATATATTAAAGGAGATCGTTTACAATAAACTCATCAGCCGCTAAGGCTTTCCAAAATTCCATTTGAGACCAACAGCTCCATATGCTGTGGTCTCAAAATGCGGAGGATTTTCCTTTTTTTGCTCTTTAAAGAAATCTTTCAACTTTCGGCTGGTAAATTCCATCGAACGGTACAATGAAGCGCCTGCGGTCAGCTGTAATGATAATGATTTACTTAATTTAAATTCAGGCTGAAATCCCGAAATCACCTGCAGATAGGACAACAATGCTTCGTCTTTTCTACCTACATCAGCTGTCATAGAGCTGACCTCAGCTACTGCTTTCAATTTAATAGACTCGCTGGCTTTAAAGGCTAATTCTACTTTTTCAGGGAAATTGACCATTACCTGGAACTTTCCATTGGTTTTCCAGTTTAGAAAGATGGCAGGCAACACCATAGGCACACCAAAAGTATTAGAGACTACAGGACCTACGCCCAGGGCCAGATTGGGATTAAACTGTTTAATAAAAATCACTCCTCCCATCACAAGAATGTCTTTGGAGGAAATATCTTTCATATCCGTATACACTCCTGCAGAGGCCATAAATAACATGTTCCAGCTTTTGCTCAATGGACGCAGGTGCATTAGACCTACACTCGCATTGAGCAGCTCGTCTGGAAACAATTGTACATCATAATTCTGATTTTTAATTTTAGCATAGGAACCACCCAGGCTTACCGCCCATACTTTGGCTCTGCCCAGGGAATCCATTTTCACAGACAAAGGAATACCAATGCCTCCTTCTATCCTTTTCATATCACTTTTTTGCGCTGTTTTCCCCGCATTACCTTCGGGAATATATCTGGATAGTGGAATGTATTCTGCTTTCAATCTGAAGCCTGACAGTTCCTGTGCTTTGCTCTCTAGTCCGCTGATCAGGGCAATCAGAATAATAATGCCGTAATTAAGAAATTTCATAATGTTTTTCTGTATCAATGATTAAATAAATTATCCGGCGAATTACGTCAGGATATGATCCTTACAGAAATAATATTGACCAGTGGCACTTTCATGTTGACAACTGGCATCACCTTATACTATGCAATAAGATTATCAGAAATTTAACCCGAGTTTCATTTTTTTAATACATTTGCAGCTGAGAGAGTTATCCTGATTTATTCCAAAGCATATCAACCGTTTGAAGACAAGAAACTATAGAATTCCTATCATTTATATCGTTATTGGTATTTTTTGGATCACATCTAGTGACTACCTTCTGCTTTCTTTTGCTTCGGAATTTGTACCTGAAATTTCCTGGTATGTTGCATCCTTAAAAGGGATCATTTATATTCTGGGAACTGGCTATCTTTTGTATTACCTGATGAATAAGGAAAGGGAAAAAACAGTAAAGGCAGACAATAAACGGATGGCGGATATTGTCGACAAAATGAATAATCTGATCATCATGTCTGATATTTCCGGTAACATCACCTGGGTAAACCGCGCATTTGTGAGCATTACAGGATATACCAAACAAGAGGCTCTTGGAAAAACACATGCCAGTCTTTTATATGGCCCGGAAACAAATCAGGAGGTGGTCTGTCAATTGGCAAAGGCTATTCAAAACCGGGAATTTTTCAGCGGCGAATTGGTCAATTATGCCAAATGTGGAAAAGCCTATTGGTCTCAATTCAACCTTTCTCCTATGTTCAATTTAAATGGTAGCTTAGAAGGCTATCTTTCTGTCGAGAATAACATCGACGACAGCAAGGACAGAGAAGACCTGATCGTTCAGCAACACCGAAAATTAAAGGCGGTATCCTGGTTTAATTCCCATGAAATCAGGAAGCCAGTCGCTTCTATTCTGGCCCTATCAGAGTTACTTATGGAAGAAAAAAATGCGGAAGAACAGCAAGAACTCATAAAATACCTCCACCAAAGCGCTGTCAACCTGGATCTTATCATTCATCAGATCAATGAAGCGGCGGCTGTAAAATAAATTATGTACCTTTGATCCCAGCATCAAACCAACAATTTCCTTAAAATGATCCGGCAGTTTACACCATCAGATCTTAACCCGATGAGGGAGATCTATAATCACTATGTGGAAAATACACTACTTACATTTGACGAAGTAGCATTGAATTCGCAAGAATTTGCGGATAAACTGGCTCCTGTACTTTCCAAATACCCTTGTCTTGTTTATGAGAAAGAAGGAAAAGTTTTAGGTTTCAGTTATGCTACCGCCTGGAAAGAAAACCCGGCCTATCGTTTTACAGTGAGCACTGCCATTTATTTGGATCCTGAAGCGATTGATAAAGGTACAGGAACCGCACTTTACAAAAAGTTGATGGAAGAACTACGTGAGATGAAAATTCATTCCATTGTTGCAGGGATTCTTATGCCAAATGAAAAGAGCACAAGAATGCATGAAAGATTAGGTTTCAGCAAAGTAGCTCACCTTAGCCAGATTGGTTATAAATTCAATAAATGGGTAGATGTAAGCTATTGGCAAGTCAGCCTTTAAATCCTGAAAAACGAATTTAACGCTCCATAAATAAAAAAAGCGTTGAACCTTATGAAGGTTCAACGCTTTTTTTATTTATGGTTCATGATCATGGATCAAATGGAAGCTGATTTATTTTCCTTCGTTGAACAACTTAATTTTAAGGTTGATCTCAAAGTCTCCTCCTGTACGTTGTCGTTCTCCGGCCAGCTGACTGGTGTAATATCCCTGAATCACATATCTATCGTAACTGACACCTACACCAAACGTAGAACTTTTGTCGCTATGGTACATCCCTAAAAAGGAAATGATGTTATTTTCCAGCTTAACGTTGGTTCCAATATCCCAGATGTTATCGATGTCTTTTGCCCCTCTGAAACTAATCTTTGGTTCTATAGAAACCACATCCAGACTCGTTCCGATTTTATAGGAGGCAGCTACAAAATAGGTAGAACCATCTACCGTATTCTGATCGTCTTTTTGCATGAATTTCTTCAAATTAGGTAAAGCACCCTGTAGGGTAAATCTTTCGTTGGTAAATGCAATCCCAAAATCACCATCTACAAATGCCTTACGCTGGTTAAAATTCTGTGCAGAGATATCGTCTGGTGCAGCAACAATATTGTTGTTATCCAGCTTTTCTTTCATCATGCCCAGGGAAACACCGAAATGCAGGCTTCTGTTATCACCATTTAAAGACAAATGATAGGCATAAGTTCCCATCACACGGGTACGGCCAATTAAGCCTGCCTTATCGCTATATACGGAAAGTCCTAATCCTACCTTTTCATATCGATAATCACCGGTTACAGACATCGTTACAGGTGATCCTGGAATAGATCTCCATTGGTTACGATAACCCATATTTACATTTAATCCCTGCGTCATCCCAGCGAATGCCGGATTACTGAGGTATTGATTTTCATAATACTGGCCTCCCAAAGGTCTGATCTGAGCCTGCGCATCCTGCGCCACATTGAAAAGTCCCACCATTAAAGCTCCGCCTGCTAAAATCCTCCGCACTACTAATTTCATCATGATCAATTTTATCTGATTATTTGTCTCTTACTATAGAAATAAATCCTGTTTTTTTACCTTTTCCTGAATCGATGGTCAGGATATAATAATAGGTGTCCTCCTGAAGCGGCACCCCATTAATCATCCCATCCCAGGAATTGTCGTAGCCAAACATCGTGAATACCACCCTTCCTTCACGATCGAAAATTCTCAACTCATTGTTTGGATAGAGCTGGATATTTTTAACAATCCAGGTATCATTTTTACCATCTCCATTAGGAGTGATCATATTATTTGCTTCCAGCTCGCTATAAGGTTTAATTGCCGAAGCCAGCATACTTACTGCGGTGATATCTGAAAGGAGAATGGCTTTGGTAAACAGCTGACCAATGTATCGTCCATCCGCATTGGCCACGCTTTCTTTTACCTGGATAAAGTCTTTAGCATTGTTACTGGTTACAGGGGAATATGCCAATACCAGATTTTTACCTTCGTTGCCATTCAGTTCCACATCCTCATAACTCAGCGCCAGTTCTCCTTCAAAATCTACAGGTTTGCTAAATCTGTACATCCTTTGGATACTATTGTACTTAGGAAAGATCACCACATTGGGCTGTTTGCTAATGCTCAGATTTTTCATACTCCAATCATTTGCGGGAACTAATGTTAAGCCATCCGTACTGAATACAGTTCCATTTTGAATAAAAAGACCATCTGAATTCACTTTTAACTGCGCCTGCAATTCTGCTACTGGTAGCAACAGAAAACCAAGGGCAAGTGAGGAGATTATTTTCTTCATTATTTTATCATTTATTCCCTTAGAAAGGGGGGATTAGTTTTTGATCAGCGCAGATAAGGCATGATCCTAGTTCAATTTTTTAAGAATCTGATCGATTTGCTCTTGTTGCTTATTCATTCTTATTTTCAGCTCTTCGATTTCTTTTTGTTGTTCTTTTACGGCCTGAATCAGGATTCCCGTCAATTGAGTATAATCTACTTTCAGAAAACCATCTTTACCTTCAGTGACCATTTCCGGATATACTTTTTGTAACTCCTGTGCGATCACCCCGATTTTCGGACCTGTCGCATATTTATTCTGGTCTTTATACACAAACCTTACTCCCCTGATCTGATCAATCTTTTGAAGTGTTGAACTCAGTGTCTCGATATGATCTTTTAGTCTACGATCAGATGGTGTATAAAAATTCTGACGTATGGTTAGGCTTTGCGCAAAGATGACACTTCCATCTGCTTCAAAAGTGGCTCCTTTTCCGGCTCCCCCATCTGCACTGATCGCATTTGCACCAAGCTTGATATTTTCAATTGCGGTATGGTTACCCAGATTGTCCTTTGCAGCAGCTGATACAGCAGTTAATCCTGCCTCTAATGTTTGTTTGTTTACCGCGTCGAATGCTGTGATTGGATCAGCAAGATTACTCAACTTAAATCCACCCATTTCAATATCTGCTCCTGCCGCAGCAAAACCGCTTAATGAAATGGCTGTTTTTGCAATTTCAGAGGCTTTACCATTTACATCACCAACAAGGAAATTGTCTTTGCCTAGTTGAAGTGCTCCTGCTACAAATGTTTTCGTGTCTACATAATTTTTTGTAGCTGCATCTTGCCCTACCGCCGGTTCTGAGAGTCCTGATAATTTAAATCCACCCATAAGCACATCTGCTGCTGCTGCACCAAATCCACTCAATGGAACTGCAGTTTTAAGGGTTGAAGTGGCGATACCTTTTGCATTCCCTACATACAGATTGCCTTCGTCCAGTTTATTGTCCATCGGAATCCAGTCCGTTCCATTGTAAACATATAAGTGCTGATCTGTGGTATTGTAATATGTATCTCCTGCCACTGCGCCGGTTGGTGCCGTTGGTCCTTCAGGAGTTTTAGTCGTTTTGGAATCTACATAAGCTTTAGTCGCCGCATCTTGTGCCAATGCCGGATCAGCAAGGTTAGTTAATTTAAAGTTAGTGGTTCCATCACCGAAAGAAATGTCTGCTTTTGGGCTTGCAAAATCGCTCAATGATATGGCAGATTTTTTTACTGCGTCTGCTTTATTAACCGCATTACCTACCAGGATATGGTCAGTAGGCAATGTCATTGCTGCGGGATTGGCAACTTTGGTATCTACATAGTTTTTCGTTGCTGCGTCCTGTGGTTGTTTCGGATCCGCCATAAAATTGATCTGGAACTGCGTAGTTACATCACCCATTTCAATATTCGCAACTGGCTTGGCAAAACCACTCAAAGGGATCTGAATCTTAGGAATTGCTGTTGCTTTTCCAGTTGCATTTCCAACAAACATATTCTCTTCCGGAAGCGATAAAAGTGTAGCAGGGCTCTGGAACAAAGCATCTACATATTTCTTCGTTGCTCCATCTGTTTCCACCTTAGGATCGGCGAGATGACTTAATACAAAACCGCCAAAAGATACATCAGTTGCGGCAGCGCCAAATCCACTTATAGGAATCGTACTCTTTAAAACATCCGCAGCTTTTCCATTCACATCCCCTACAAAAAGGTTTCCTGTGCTCAGTGTTAAACTAGAAGCGGCAATGGGTTTTTCATCTACATATTTTTTAGTCACCGCATCCAGTTCCGTTTCCGGTGCTTTCAGGTTGCTAATCTTAAAACCGGCCATAGAAAAGTCGGCAGTTGGGGCGCCAAATCCGGTAATTGGAACCGCATTTTTAAGGATCGGACTGGCCACATTCAAATCATTTCCAATTAATAAACTTCCTTTTGTAAGCGTAATTTTATTAGGATTAATGGGTCTGGTATCTACATAATTCTTAGTTGTTGCATCCTGTGGATCTGTAGGCTCTGCCAGGTTGATGATTTTATACTTCGCACCTGCTCCGCTTACCCCCATTGATACATGCTCCATTGCTTTATCAAATCCTGAAATCGGGATCAGGTTCTTTGGCGTTGCAGTAGCCACATCGGAAGTATTACCTACGAAAAAATTATTGTTTGGCAATGCCAGAGCTGTTGGATCCTTAAACAAATCATCCACATAGCCCTTGGTTGCTGCATCGGTTGCCACAGAAGGACTTTTCAGATTTTTGATCGCAAAATTATTGGTTCCATTTCCCATACGAACATCCGCTAATGGGAAACCGAAACCACTGAATGGAATATTGGATTTATCTAGTTTTTCGTTGCTGATGGCCAAATTACCAATGGTCAATTTCCCAGCACTGCTGATGGTTGCATCACCCGACAAAGGAACAGATACCGCTTCACTTGAAGCATTTCCGACAAAGATATGGCCTTCGTTTAGCACATTATCTACCGATACCCAACTGGTCTTGTTGTACACATAAAGTTTATGATCTGCCTGGTTGTAAAACAAATCTCCCTCTCTCACCTTTACAACTAAAGGATCAGGATTCGTATTTCCAGTTGGTGTAGAGCCGTTCGTAGAGATTTTGAACCATAATGCCCCATTATAGATATAGGTATTGTTATCGTCTTTATTGAAAAACATCTCTCCTGCTTTTGCAGGATTTGGGAACTCTGATTTGGTTCCACTCGCGATGACTCCCCCACCTAAATTGACCCAACCTTTTTCTGTAAAAGCGTAAAGTTTCTTATCGGTTACATTATAGAAAATATCTCCGAATTTAGGATTAGTAGGAATTTCTGCATCTGTACCAGATTTGAATGCCCGTATGTCTTTATCGATATCCTGAATTGCGGCATTCATAACGGCTATTTTTAAAGCATCGTTCGCATACTCAGGATCAAATGTTCCTAAGGGATATCCATTAGCAGTTGGTCTAAACAATGTTCCCATTGCATAGGCTGTTGGATAAGTTAAATAATCAAAAGCTGCTCCTCTTAAATAAGTGACATCAACTGTTAATTTTCCCCCGGTAATACTTACAATTTTATCGATTCTATAGGTTTGTCCTGCAAAATCGGCAATCATATCCCCAGGTAGAATTTCAGATACGGAAAAAATAAAAGCAGGATCAGTAAATGTACCTTCAATCGAATAGTTCGAATTTGCGGTAGTAGGCGTTTCTGAGGCGCCACTAATATAAAATCTACCACTCAGTAGTGTCTGGGCTTTACTGTCAAAGCCATAAAATACACTTGAGATTGTCAATATGACTACATATAAAAAACCTTTTCTCATTCCAAAATCCATTGTGCCTTGATTCAGTAAATTCCAATAAATTAAAAAGTAAACACAGCAGTATAGGTTTTGTACGGTCCAGGGCTAAATCTCAAAACCAGGGCATTATTACCTACACTATCAACAGAAAACATATTTGTTGCTCCTTTTACTCCGGATGACCAATAGTTAGCAGGGAAACCTGAAAATCTATCAATCACACTAATATTTGCTGGTGGCCAGAATTCATCTATTGAAGTATTATTCATGTTTACGTCTCTGATCTCAAATAATACAACAGGAGCTTGTTCTGCAGGAGTCTTACCGAACATGGTATTGTCAATATTCAACCTGAGTACATCCAACCTTACGCCTGTCGGAACAGTAATGATAAATTTAGTCTTAAGTCCAGGTACGTCGCCATCAACCTGCGCTATGGTTATTCCATCTGCTGATGCTTTAACCTTCGCATAAGCCAGACTATTTGGATGGTAGTACTTGATACTACCTGAAGCTGCACCTCCACCACCTGTTGGCGCTGGTGCCCATACTGCTGCAGTTCCAGCGGAATTTACCGTTAGTACTTTGTCTTTATCTGCGGCAGTAACAATCGGATAATTGGTCAGTTTGTTTTTCTCAGCAGGTAGCATCAAACCGGCATCAGTAGTTGTGCTTGCAGGAATGACTGCAGCGCCATTACCGGTAGAACTGTTGATCGTTCCATTAGTAGCACTTGATGTATAAGTAAGATCAGTTTTAGTTGAAATTACTCCGGCAGCATCAATAGCAATACCAGCACCTGTTTTCACACCACCAAGGGCAGAAGCTGTAGCTGCAGGCAAGGTATAAGCTGTACCGCCACCAGTTGCTGGTGTTACCCAGGTTGCATCACCCGAAGCATTAGCGGTAAGTACTTTACCAGCATCAGCAGCTACAGGGCTTGTAATTTTATTTAATTTCACTTTATCTGTCGCTGGCATCAGTCCGGCTACTGAAGTAGTCACGCCGGTCAGTATCGCTGAATTTCCAGTACTGGATTGCAAAGTACCATTGATTGGCCCAACTGTGTAAGTCAGGTCAGTTGCTACTGGTGCAGCAGTAATGGTAATATTCGCGGAACCATCAAAAGCCACTCCATTTATTGTTCTTGGCGTGATTAACTTAGTGGCAGTCGTGGCATTAAAACCACCTGTACCATCTCTTTTTACAATGGTATTTGCTGTGCTTGCAGTAGTTGCTGCATTAGCAAGGTCAACCCCTGATTTAATATTTGCCGCTGTTGCACCGCCAACAGATGCGACCAAAGGCAGATCTGCTGTTCCCGAAGGATGGGCCAAATCACCTGCCAGTTTAACGATACCTTTTGTCGTAGAGGTGGCTGCCACACCACCAGCCTGAGCATCCACATAAGTTTTCACTGCTTTTGCGCTAGGGTATTTTAGGTCTGATCCACCATCATTTGTGATGCTAGTGGTTTTATTACTGAGATCTTCTTTCAGATCAACCCCCAGCTCTGTTTTAAGTGCTGTAGGTGTAACTTGCCCTAATGTTGTTGTACCAGTCGCTTTGATATAGTTTCCTGCGGTATAAGAATTCATTCCAGTACCCCCATTTGCCACACCTACCGTCCCTGAAACCGTAGTTGCCGAACTTGCGTTTCCTATGACATCACCAACAATTTTACCTGTCCCATCTCTTTTAACAATGGTATTTGGCGTAGCTGCAGAAGTTGCTGCATTTGCTGCATTTGCACCTGTTGCCACCTGTGCAGCAGTTACACCACCTACAAAAGCAACTTTAGGCGCAACGGCGGTTCCATTTAGATCGGCAGCCAGTTGCACTAAACCTTTACTGGACGTAGTTGCGTCTGGTGCTCCTGCTGAAGTAGAGGCATCTACATAAGCTTTTACCGCTTTTACACTTGGGTATTTGTCGTCAGACAAAGCATCTGCTGAGACACTAAGACTCTTATTAGCAAGCAATTCTTTACCGTCTAATAATACCTGAGCAGCAGTACTTACCGGTTTATCGGCATCACTAGTATTGTTCACATTGCCCAAACCAAGATCGGCAGCTGTTAGCGTCACATTTCCTGTCTTAGTATTTACAGATTGTACGCCAGCACCTGGAGTAAGGATTTCTTTCCAATTGTTCAAATCAGTTGCTGGAGTAGCTGCCAGTACAAAACTTTTGGAAGCTGTGGTATTGATCACTGTGCTTCCAATCTGCGCTCCGGTAATCGCCAGCATTTCTGCCTGACTGGATACCACATTTACAGAAGAAAAAGAGATCGCAGGAATCTGGCTGGTTGGAATTTTTCCATTACCGTCTAAGGTTGCTACTCCACCTATCGCTGCTTTTTCAGATTTATTAATCTTATCATCTAAAGCCGTTTTTGTCGCATCACTAAGCGTTTTATCCTTATCAGCTGTATTCGTTACTTTATCTAAACCGAGCTCTACTTTTAATTGTGTTTTACTAATTTGCGCAAGTTTCGTTGCTGTTTCTGCGATCAGAATTCCTCCGGCAGTATACGTATCCAATCCTGTTCCACCTTTTGTAACTGGTAAAACTGTGATTAAAGGTTCTTTTAATAATAATCCCGGAACGGTTGGAGCTTCTGCAATACCTCCAAGGTCTCCTGCCAGTTGCACTTTCCCTAACAGGGTTGTGGTTGCATTTGGAACCCCTCCTGCTCCAATTACGGCGGCATTCACTTTAGTTTCTACATAAGTACGAACAGCACTTTCTGAAGGATATTTATTAGCTGAGTTTGTGGCCAGTGTACCATCTGTTGTTTTATTGACTAAATCCTCCTTGAGGTTAATGCCCAAATCTGCTTTCACCTGATCTGGCGTTCTTTCCTGCAAGGTCGTTGCGTCCAGCGCATTGATATAACTTCCAGGGGTATATGAAACAATACCAGTACCCCCATTTGGCACCTGAACTACTCCCGTAACCGAGGTCGCAGAGGTCGCAGTTGAGGCATTCCCAATTAAATCACCGGTTACCTTTCCCACGATAATATCTCCATTGGCATCTCTTTTCACAATGGTTTCTCCCAGATTAGCTGAAGTTGCAGCATTAGCCAGGTCTACCCCTTTCTTAATATCAGCAGCTGTAGCACCGCCAACTTTTAATACTTGTGGTGCATCCGCTGCTCCTCCCAAGTCATTAGATAACATCAACTGGCCCTTTACCGTAGTTGTTGCATCTACCACAACGCCATTTGCATCTATATAAGTTTTCACGGCTTTTACCGTTGGATATTTTACATCAGAAGCAGCATCTGTTAGAATTGAAAAGCTTTTATTCGCTTTATCTTCTTTGGCATCCAGGGCAGTTTGTGTTTGTGTACTGATTGGCTTATCAAGGTCACTTACGTTATCTACATTGCCAAGGCCTAAATTAGCTTTTGCATCTGTTACATTATTTGCGCCGGTTCCACCATTTACAATGGCTACGATTCCGGTCACATTTGCAGCATTTCCTGAGATATCCCCGGTTACTTTAGTACCACTTACCGTTCCAATTTTAGCATCAGTTACACTGCCATCTTTAATTTTATCAGCAGTAATTGCCTGGTCAGCAATTGAAAGAGGAATTAGATTTCCGTCTCCTGTTAAAGTAGCATCATGTCTCACTGAAGTTAGGCCCCCACCAGCAGCAGTCGTAATTTTTGCCTGTAATTCTTCAAGTGCCGCTTGTACGTTAGTAGAAGTAACCCCTCCTTTAGGCTCTACAGGTACTGTACTTGCTACCTGTTTCCCCGAACCAGCACCACTACCTACTAAACCGGCTAAATCTACCCGACTATTTCTTGGTCCTGAAATGGAAAGCACTGTTCCTTCCAGACTTAAACTTTGATTTAAATCCGCTAAACTCACGGTATTACTGCCTTTAATAGACAAATTATACCCGGCGTCGAAGCTCAACATCGGTAATAGCCCGCCTGCAGCTAGTTTATCATCTACATATTTTTTTGTTGCGGCATCCTGATTATTGGAGGGATCCAATAAGTTTGTCAACTTGAAACCGCCCATAGAGATGTTTCTTGCCGGAGCACCGAATCCACTTAATGGAATATTCTTTTTATCCAGGTCAATATTTGCTATTGTACCATCAGCAATTTTTATAGAAGTTACCGCATGATCAGCAAGATCAAGCGTCAGATCAGTTAAAACTGCTCCATTTCCATTACCAATTGCGATTGTCCCGAAAGAAGTGACAGTTTTCCCCGCACCAGGCAAGGAATTCCCCGGAATACCCGGCTCCCCTTTTTCGCCTTTCTCACCGGTATCACCTTTTACTCCTGGATCTCCTTTTAATCCGTTCAGTCCAGGCTCACCTTTTGCGCCACTATCGCCTTTGTCCCCTTTTGGGCCGACCAATAAAATACCGTTATTTGGCCATGCACCTGCCGTTTTTGGACCATAAAGGCTATTATTACCCAAATGCAGATAAAAATCGCCATTGGTACCGATCAAAGGAGAAGGTGTTGTAGCACCACTTAGAATGGTGTTTCCGTTGGAACCGGACCCCCCGGTACCTATTTCTGAATTACTAGCCAGTTTCTGCCATTGGCCATTATTATAATAATAAAAACCCGGAAGATTATTTGTTTGGTAAATCAATAAACCATTGGCAGGATTATTGATCCCTTCACGTTGAATAAGGGAGAGTCTTGGAATAAGTAAACCTTTTGAAGTAGAAAGCACTTCAAGTTGCGCACTGGCATCTGGTACATTAGTACCTATTCCTACCTGAGCTTTTGCACCAAATGCAAATAGCAACCCAATAAGCATGGTATATTGCTTAACTGTTTTATTCATGAGATTACGGTATTGTTAAAATAGATCGTGATAATTTAGGTATAGGCTCAATGGAACCTCTTACTTGTCCATGAGCTTTAATTCATTCATTTTTTGATTTATTTTCCTTTTTAAGGATATCCAGTGATCAATGCGCATTTCTGCGACAAAGAATCCCCTGGATTATAGTCTTTTATATAAGGCTGTGGTTCTCTTTTCTTTTCTGGAAACATATAGAATACAACAATATTGAACAATAAGGCATTTGCTTTTTTGTAGATATGGGAAAGCCAACATCTTACAAAAAAATATCAGTTTGGGGGCAAAGCTAATATAGATAAATGGAATATTATTGTAACGATAGTAAAATAATTGACATTAACTGCAACATTAGAACTCAAACAACTGTACATCAAGAGGTTTTGAATTTACCTATTTATGGGTATTGCAAAATTAAATGAACTAAAAAGAACACAAGTCTAAATTAATGGATGAAAATCTTGACTTTAGCTTATGAATCGCCCTGCAAAAAGCAGGGCGATGTGTCGATGTTGAGATGACGACAAGTGAGGATTGCATATTGGTTATGGTTTTTAACCAAAACATTTTAATTTCCTGATCTAAAACGACAGTTTTTCATTTCAGGATTTGCTGGTATTTTCTTTTATTCAGTAATTTTTATCCAGGTATAGCTTTCTGCTTTCATCAGTACTGGAACAGAAATGCTATAATCCCTATCCAGCGTATATTTTTTCGGGGCTCCATTCTGAACGCTTAAAGTGGCCGTATTTTTTAACCCGGTATAATACAAGGGCAATTTCAATTCTCTACGGATCTCTTCTTTTAAAGGATTATAGACCAGGATCATTCCCTTCGTTTTCAATTTAGGGTTCAGGTGCATCAGTCCATCCCAATCCCTACCATCTGCCCTACGCAAATGGATAATATCAGAATTAAGAATTTCCCTGTTTTCTTTATACCAATCGATCACTTTGACCACTGTTTTCTTGGTTTCTTCTGTATCATACAACCTTGGTCCGCGATAACAAGCCTGAATTCCAGCGCCATAATATTGCATCATTAGTTGCTCATAATCCTTAAGGTGATCTGCCAATGGCTCCAGAACAGCTTCTGGTCCGCCGCCCTGATATTTTGTCAAAGGAACAAATCCCCATACCATTGAAGGGATCTCGTCCCAGGTTGCATCAAAAATATTCTGGCGATTTAAAATCATCTGTTGTTCACGAGACAGCGAGAAATTCACCTCACGATAACCTATTCCCACCTTATTGGTACCATCCATAAAATACCAATCGGGTGCATTCACATAGATTCCCTGTTCATTGCACCAACGGTATAAGCTCTTTTGCAATTCCATCTGTTTCCATTGAGAATCTTCCAGGCCTTCATGCCCGGGGTGGGTAGTTGAAGCACAAACATCACCAGGGTAAGGTCCGTCATTTTCAAAGATATCAAAACCGGTTTTAGTCATAAATGTCTTCAAACTTTTCAGGTAGCCCAATCCCCATTTACTACCAAAACATGGGGCATTGACAAAAAAGGCACCGCCTGGCTTACCGGTTTTAGGATCGATGACATCATCTTCATCACTGATTTTACGCGAGCTAAACAAAGAATAACTCCCTATGAAAATCCCTTTTTTATGGGCATAATCGGTTAATGTTTTCCATTTATGAATATTGGTAGCGGTGGTATCTTCCATATTGCAATGACTACCGAAACTTAAAATCAGCGCCTCATAGCCAGTTGCTGCACATTGATCAATCGCAGTACGTACCTGTTCATCATTTTTACTCACCAAATGCATGAATATTGGATTGGCCGTAGTCCATGGCATAGTGGTACGGTACATTTTACGAATTGCCAGCCCTCTTCTCTCCCTATCGTAACTGTCCATCAACAACTCATTGGTACGAATAGATTGAAAAGTCGTCCCGGTTTTTAGCTGAACGCCAATATTTCTGCTGGGATGCACTTCTAACAAACAAGGTGTGGTATAGTCGTAATTCACCTGTGAAGTATAGGATTTATCTACTTTCCAATGGGTACTTTGGTCGCTAATCGGGTAACGCATTGCGTTGTTAAAAGCGAAATTACTTTCCAGATAAATTCCTTGCGGCACCTTCATTCCCCTACCGGTTTTATTATTAGAATGGAGTTCACCAACCACTGCGCTTTCTTCTTCCACAACCGCCAGCACCTCATTCACAACCTGATCGAGCTGCACCGTTTTTCCGGAATTATTATCCACTGTCAGCCATTTGGTAATTAAAGGCAAACCGTCATAAATCGCATAATTTACCTGTACCTTGATGTTTTTTAATGCCGGCAGCTCAGATTGGTAAGTAAAGGAAAGCACTTTTCCAGCCGCCTGATTTTTTTGACCTGCCCACATCTTTGTTTTCCAGTTCAGGAAAGGTTTTAATTCGGTAATCTGATGTGAAACATAATGAAAACTACTGTCGCCAGGTTTAAAATCATCAATCCATGAAGGCAGGAGGTAAGCATTTTCCTTTTGCCCGAACAAACCGCCTACATTGTAATTTTTACCATCAATCACTAAGCGTGCTTCAGGTTTTATGGCCCTTAGCAACTGCTGTCCGGTAATCTGATTGAGGAAATCCACACAGGCCACATCCGGACTAATTCTAAAAGTTCTTTTCAGCAAGCCATTGTCCAGCACCAGCTCCTTCTTTTCCGGAACCGCATATATTTTAGCTGTATAGGCAGCGTTATTCAATAACCAATCCTGTTTAGCAGGATTGAGCATTTGTGCTTTAACAAATACCGAACTAAAAATCATAAGCGAATACGCTGATATTTTTAGTGTCATAAACATCCATCTTTTCATGTGCTATTTTTGCTTTATTAATTTTTGAATAACTACTGGTGCTCCTTTCTTTGGTCTTTAAAGCACAAAGCATAAGGGATCAGCTTTCCTCAATTGCGGCTAAAGCCAGCTGGTAGGCTTGTAGTTGAGGTTTAAGTTGAACAGGGGTTCAGTAGGGGTTCAGTTAGGGTTGCCCTAGGCGATTTATGCCCATTGACCTAGCCAACCCTAACTGAACCCCTACCGAACTCCTACCAAAGACCCTAGTAGACCGGAATTCTTCCCCTACTCTACCTGGCTTCTTCTCCTGCTATTTTTTAGATTTTATTTTGTATAGCTAACCGGACGCAGGTACAGGCCCAGTTCAGCAATTGCCGGGTCTAACCTGGAAGAAAGGATCGTCAGGCGGATTTCCTTTGCGGATACTGCAGGAAAACGCAGCAGACGTTTATATCCTATCGTACTTCCTTCCGTAATTTTCTTCCAATGCTCCCCTTCTTTATATTCAAGTATAAAGGACTCTACCCTTTGTCCCATTGCCAGGTTTTCCTGTAAAGCCAGAACATCAAATTTCTGAGCCTGGTCCATTTTGAATTCCAGAACATAAGGAGCGGACTTATTGCTCATCTTCAAATAGGTATTGTCCTTTCCGTCAAATAAAACTGCTGTTTTTTTAGGATTCAGGCCAACAAGCTGAGCTGATTTCAACACATTATTCGCAAAGGTTTCATCGAGTTGTCTTTTGAAACCCTGAAGGGCATTCACATCACTTTGATTGATCAATCCTTCTTTATCTGGGGGAATATTCAACAGCAAAACGCCATTACGACCAACGGAGCTGTAATAAATATCCATTAATTTATCCGGACTCTTCACTTTATCGTTTTCTGCCGGATGATGGAACCATCCCGGACGGATAGACACATCAATTTCTGCAGGGTACCAAACCAGGCTTTTCGCTTTGCTGATCACCTTTCTGCTGCCCAGATCTTTGTCCATCATATCTTTTGGTGCAAATTCCGCTACTTTTTGAGAATTTTCGGCAATGGCTTCATTACGCATCTGATCTCCGGAAACCACACTCCATTCCATTTCCCTACCATAACCCGTTTCTGTTCCTACCCACCTCACATCCGGTCCGGAAACCGCAATCGTTGCTTTTGGTTGTAATTTACGAATCAGGTGATACCATCTGTTGTATTCGTAAACCTGTTTCTTTCCATTTGGACCTTCTCCATTGGCACCATCAAACCATACTTCGTCGATTTGTCCGTATTGAGTCAGCAGTTCTGTGAGCTGATTGATGAAATAATCATTATACGCCATGCTCCCGAAATAAGGAGAATTACGATCCCAGGGAGAAAGGTAGATCCCGAAACCAATACCAAACTCTTTACAAGCGGCAGCCATTTCTTTTACAACATCTCCCTGCCCGTTTTTCCAGGGACTATTTTTTACAGAATGTTCGGTATATTTACTAGGCCATAAACAGAATCCGTCATGGTGTTTTGCGGTTAAGATGACCTGCTTGAAACCGGCATCTTTACATACTTTTACCCACTGGCGGGTATCTAGTTTTTCAGGATTAAAGATTTTAGGGTCTTCCGTACCATCACCCCACTCTTTATTGGTAAATGTATTGATCCCAAAATGAATAAAGGCCGTAAGTTCCAGCTGTTGCCATCGAAGTTGTCTTTCTGAAGGCCTTACATTGGCTGCTTTTTTAATGATATCGGCCTCTGTATCATTTGGACTGATCCTGACATAATTCTTATCGGTAAAAATTTGTGCAGTTCCCTTTTGTGGAATGCCTGCAAGAATCCCGCAAGCAAAGACAGCCATAAGGTTAGTCAGTACTTTGGCGCTTAAAACTTTTGTTTTCATTTTGTGTGTTTATAAATTGGTTCAGCCATTAAAACAGATGCTGGCCAATTCAAAGAACGCAGGAATTTGAAATATAAAGTTTTTGTTAATTGCCAAAACGTTAAGCTTTTTTGGCATGGAGATCCTTTAGGACCTTTTACTCAGTTCTGAACCGAATACTTTGTCCCAGATGTCGGAAGTTACACCATAACCTTTAGTAGAATCGTCGTAGTGATGCAACATATGGTGTTGTTTTAACTTTTTCCAGAAAGGATTACTGAATTTAGCATGATGAAGCATATAATGCGTCATGTCATAAAACAAATATCCCATAATAAAGCCTGCGAAAAAGCCATCTAACATATTTAGCGGGAATATCGCACGGAATAAGAAGTAAAAAGCGGTGGCCAAAGGAATACTTGCTGATGGTGGCATCACCAATCTTTGGGCATCATTTGGGTAATCATGGTGTACGCCATGGAAGATAAAATGAATTCTTTTCCCCCATTCAGATTTAGGGTAAAAATGAAATACAAAACGGTGCAATACATACTCTGTTAAAGTCCAGATGAAAAGTCCCAACAGGATATGGCCAATTGCGGTCAGTACATCATTGAGTACCACTGCCTGCCAGCAGAAATATAGGATCACCGGAACATACACAATCAGAGGTACGAAATAAGGAATTTTCGATAGGCTTTCTAAAAGTGGACTCTTAAACATTCGGATAGATTCCGAAGAATTGGAGATAAAATTCTTTTTCATCGTATGGCAATTCGTTTTTATAAGTTGGCAAACTTAGGTAGGAATCCTGAACATTTACCCCCCATTAGTCAGTTATGAAACTTTTATGACATTGATTAACACCAATTGCAGGATTTATGTTTTGCTTTTTTAAAGATAGTGAAAAATGTATTTCTTACGATATGTTAAGATCCAGAAAATTCCATCTTCATAAATTTGTATTGTAATTAAACAATTGAGTCATGAAACATGAAATTTTAGGAATTCACCACATTACTGCGATTGCAGGCAATGCAAAGAAAAATTATGATTTTTATACCAGAGTATTGGGATTAAGGTTGGTTAAAAAGACCGTTAATTTCGATGACCCTAATACTTATCACTTTTACTACGGTGATGAGCATGGCACACCAGGCAGTATCTTAACATTCTTCCCATGGGAGGGCATTGGCACTGGTAGACGAGGCAGCAAACAAGTGACGGAAATAGGCTACAGTGTTCCTGCCGGCAGTCTTGAGTTCTGGCAAAAGAGATTAGAAGAAAACAATGTGATTTATAATAAACCTGCTGTAAAATTTGGGGAAAAGTACCTGACCTTTTTGGATCCGGACGGTTTGAAATTTGAATTGACGGAAGCACAAACACCAGATACCAGAGCACAATGGGAAAGTAAAGAAGTGAAAAAGCTCCATGCAATACATGGATTTCATCACATCACCATTACCAGTAATAAAATAGAAGCGACTGCAGCTATTCTGACTGGTGTATTTGGCTACCGTTTGTTAACCAAAGAGGTAAACCGCTCCCGTTATATAACCGATACAGTGGCTCATGCGGCAATTGTGGATTTGGTGGAGGCTCCAGGGGAAGCAATTGGGCACATTGCAGGAGGTTCTGTTCATCATGTGGCCTTCCGGGTAAAAGATGAGGAAACTTTGATGTACTTCAGAGATCAACTGCTACAGTTGGGAATGAACATCACAGAGAAAATTGATCGGAATTACTTCTATTCTTTGTATTTCCGTGAACCGGGCGGTGTGCTTTTTGAATTGGCGACAGATAATCCAGGCTTTACCATTGATGAGCCGCTGGAAGAATTGGGTACTCATTTGAAACTGCCTGTTCAGTATGAGCCTAACCGTAGCATCATTGAAGGAATTTTACCAAAATTAGATGAACATGTATCTTCATAAAAAAGACATTATTTCTGCCGGACAACCGATAGGTTCGGCAGATAAAGCAATCGTATTTTTACATGGCCGTGGGGCATCTGCATCAGACATTATTTCTTTAAATCAACATTTACAGGTTAATGATGCTGCTTTATTTGCTCCCCAGGCTACAAACCACAGTTGGTATCCCTATAGTTTCATGGCGCCGGTTTCAGAAAATCAACCGGCACTGGACTCTGCTTTGTCCCTCCTCAAAGATTTAACAGAAGACATTGAATCACAAGGAATTCCTAAAAACAAAATCTTCTTTGTGGGGTTTTCACAAGGAGCTTGTCTGACATTGGAATACATCGCCAGAAATGCGATGCAGTATGGTGGTGTGGTTGCATTTACAGGCGGACTCATTGGATCGGAACTCAAGCTGTCTAATTATTCAGGTGATTTTAAACAGACACCCATATTGATCAGCACCGGAGATCCCGACCCACATGTGCCGGTATCCAGGGTAAATGAAAGTAAAAAGATACTGGAAGAAATGAATGCGCAAGTCAGCATTAAAATTTATCCGGGAAGAGTACATACCATTAGTAAAGCAGAGATTGAATTGGCCAAAACCCTGGTTTTTCAATTGACTAAAATATAGAAATGATGGCACAAAGCGTATTACATAAAGCCAACACCCGCAGCATCGCAGATCATGGTTGGTTAAAGAGTTTTCAAACCTTTAGTTTTGCTGGAAATTACAATCCAGAGCGCATTCAGTTTGGCGCATTAAGGGTGCTAAACGACGATTATATAGATGGAGGAACCGGTTTTGGGGAACATCCACACGACAATATGGAGATCATTTCCATTGTACTGGAAGGTGCCTTAAAACATGAAGATAGCATGCACAATGTGGCGGTTATTGAACCTGGAGAAATCCAGGTGATGAGCGCAGGTACAGGCATTTATCATCAGGAATACAATAAAGACGAAAAACATCCGGCAAAGTTTCTTCAGATCTGGCTTTTTCCAAATCAAAGAAATGTGAAACCAAGGTATCAGCAAGAGCGTTACGACAGCAGGCTATTACCCAATCAGTTTACGCAGATTTTATCGCCGGATAAAGAGGATGAGGGGGTATGGATTTATCAGGATGCCTGGTTTCATCTGGGAAAATTCGATGCGGGCGTACACCTAGAGCATCCTTTAAAAAAGGAAGGAAACGGGCTTTATATTTTCGTGATAAAAGGAACAATCCAGGTAAACGGACAAGATTTAGCCGAACGTGATGGTTTTGGAATATGGGAAATCGAGTCCCTGCAGATCAACACCCAAACAGAGGCTGAAGTCCTATTGATGGAAGTACCGATGAATTTTTAACATTATGAAAAAGAAAGAAATATTACTGATCTGTTGTCATCCTGGGATTCTGGAAACCCTGACCCGCCTGATAGAGAAATCCGGTGAATTTTCGGTCACTGCTGCCACTTCTTCTGAAGCGGCAGTAGATCACTTTCATGCTCATGTTTTTGACCTGGTCTTAATGGGCGCGGGGCTCCCTCCGGAGGAGGAACAGGGACTGGAACAAAAACTGAAAGAAATCCATCCGGAAACCCCTGTAATCTACCACTTTGGAGGTGGAAGCGGCTTGCTTTTCACAGAAATCAAACAAGGACTTGGTCAGACATAATGTTTTTTTATTGTTTTATATTGAGGTTTAGCATCTTTAACTGGTCGATTTTTTGTTATTTTGAGTGTTTATAATACACCCGGGTTATTTTTACATCAATTACACATGCCTGCAGCAGAGAAAAACAGCAATATTTTATCTATCGATATCGGTGGAACCAGCATTAAGGCATGTATTTTAAGTGTTGAAGGGGAGCTAATTTCTGAATACTCCAAAGTTCCTACACCAAAAAATGCAACTCCAGAAATGGTCATCAAATGCATCAAAGAACTTTCTTCAAAGCTGGACCAGAGTTTTGTTAAAATCTCCATTGGTTTTCCAGGCTATGTAAAATGCGGAGTGGTTTATACTGCGCCTAATCTGGCAAAGAAAAAGTGGAACAATATTGATCTGGCACAGCAGGTCAGCGATAACTTTGGCAAACCGGTGCGCCTGGTGAACGATGCAGATCAACAGGCTTTAGGTGTGGTATCGGGAAAAGGATTTGAAATTGTATTTACTGTTGGTACCGGCTTTGGCACTGCACTTCTCTACGATGGCGATCTCCTGCCTCACCTGGAACTCGCCCACCTTCCAATTAGCAAAAATAAAGACTACGACGATTATATTGGCAACAAGGCTTTTATCAAAATTGGCAAAAAGGATTGGAATGAGCGCTTACAACGCATCATAGAAATTTATAAAACCGTATTTAATTACGATACTCTATATATCGGTGGTGGCAATTCAAAAGAAATTACCTTTCCATTAGACCCTAACATTATCCTGGTTTCCAATAAAGACGGAATCAAGGGTGGTGCTAAATTATGGGAGCTGGAAGATAAATTTCATGTATTTACTACTCACCCTAAAATAAACAACAAATAATGAACAAGTACACTTTAGGAATGATTGGCCTTGGCACGATGGGCCGCAATTTATTGCTTAACATGGCCGACAATGGCTATTCTGTAACCGGTTATGACAAGAGTCCTGACATGTTAAAGAAGCTGGAAGAGGATGGAAAAGCACATCAATTGAAAGGTTTTGCCGTACTGGAAGACTTTATTCAAAGTCTGGAATTGCCAAGAAGAATTGTTCTTTTGGTACCAGCAGGTGCAATTGTAGACAGTGTAATTCAAGAGCTTGTTCCATTATTGGATAAAGGTGATATGATCATCGATAGTGGAAACTCTCATTTCACAGATACCAGCAGAAGAGCAGAAGAACTTGCAGCGCAGGGTCTACATTTCTTCGGCATGGGTATTTCTGGTGGAGAAGAGGGCGCCAGATTTGGTCCGAGTATGATGCCTGGTGGTGATAAAGCAGCTTATAATGCGGTTAAACCAATTCTTGAAGCAGTTTCTGCGAAAGTAAATGGTGATCCATGTGTAGCTTATATCGGCCCAGGAGCTTCCGGTCATTTCGTGAAAATGGTGCATAACGGAATTGAATATAGCGTAATGCAAATCCTTGCAGAGACTTATGACTTGTTGAAAAACAGCCTTGGCTATAGCAATGAGCAGATTTATGCTACATTCGACAAATGGAATAATGGCCGTCTGAAGTCATTTCTATTGGAAGTAACCAAAGACATTTTCAAAGTAAAAGATCCAAAATCAGGAGGTTACCTGATTGACGTCATCAAAGATCAGGCGAAATCTAAAGGTACTGGAAAGTGGACTTCTCAGGTGTCGATGGACCTGCAATTGCCAATCCCAACAATTAATGAGTCGGTAAGTGCAAGAGACCTTTCTAAATTCAAAACTTTACGTGTAGACTTAGCTGCAGCATTGCCTCATCCTTCACAAAAAGTTGAAAACACTGAGGAGTTTGAAGCGCATTTAGAGCAGGCGCTTTATTTCGCCATGATCACTTCTTATGCACAAGGTTTACATTTATTAGCGCAAGCTTCTATTGAATATCAATATGAGCTGAACCTACAGGAGATCTCTCAGATCTGGCGTGGCGGATGTATCATCAGAGCGGTATTGCTGGAAGACATTTATCAGGCTTACAAAAAACAACCTGAGCTTCCTCATTTATATGCAGATGCAAGCATTCAGCAACAGTTAAAGGACATTATCCCTGGAACCAGAAATGTAGTGGTCACTGCGATCAACCATGGTATTGCGGTGCCTTGTTTTGCCTCTGCCCTTACCTATTATGATTCGTTAAGAACGGCAAATTCGCCATTAAACTTAACCCAGGCGCAAAGAGACTTCTTTGGCGCACACACATTTGAACGTACAGACAGCGAAGGTATTTTCCATGCCAACTGGAACGAAAATAACTTATAAATAACCCAGTGAACTAATACAACAATTTCACAAATGAAAACAAGCATCAACGTCAATCCAACCATAATCGTCATTTTTGGTGGTACCGGTGATTTAAATTTGCGCAAACTTGCGCCTGCACTTTACAATCTATATGCCGATGGTTTTATGCCATCAAAATTTGAGATTATAGGTACAGCCCGAAAGAAGCTTACGGATGATGACTTCAGAAAAACACTAATGGGCGGTGTAAATAGCTTTTCCAGATCCGGTAAGGTGAAGGAAGATAAATGGAGCAAATTTGCAGAACATGTTTCTTATAGTCCTGTAGATGTTGAAGCTCCGGAAACTTTTGGTGTTTTAAAAGCAAACATTGAAAAGTTTCAACAGGAATTTGGCCCGACTACACAAGTTCTTTATTACCTGGCAGTAGCGCCTAACCTTTTCCCTCTGATTGCAAACTGTCTTTCTGAATATGGACTGGCAGGCGATGAAGACAATTGCAGAATTGTAATTGAAAAACCTTTTGGAAGAGATCTAGAAACTGCAAGAGAACTAAATGCCATACTTTCCGGAATCTTTACCGAGAAACAGATCTATCGTATAGACCATTATTTAGGTAAGGAAACGGTACAAAATATCATGGCTTTCCGCTTTGCAAACTCCTTTTTGGAGCCACTATGGAACCGTACCTATATTGATCACGTTCAGATTTCTGTTACAGAACAGCTGGGTGTTGGCGAAAGAGGTGGTTACTATGAAAGTGCAGGTGCATTGAGGGATATGATCCAGAATCACCTTTTGCAATTGCTTTGTCTGATTGGGATGGAAACCCCAATTAACTTTGATGCCGACGAGATCAGAAACAAAAAAGTGGATGTCTTGAAAGCAATGCGTCCTTTTAGCCCGGAAGACATCAGATTTAGTACAGTCCGCGGACAATATACTAAAGGATGGGTAGAAGGTAAAGAAGTACCAGGATACAGACATGAAACTGGTGTTGCCGCAGATTCCAATACAGAAACTTTTGCTGCAATCAAGTTTTTCGTAGACAACTGGAGATGGCAGGGTATTCCTTTCTATGTTCGTACCGGAAAGCGTTTATTCCAGACTTCTTCGTTAATCACGATTCAGTTTAAGGATGTGCCACATCAGGTGTTTCCTTCAGCAGTAACTGAACACTGGCAACAAAACAGGCTGATCATCAGCATCCAGCCTGAAATGAGTATCCGTTTACAAGTACAGGCCAAAAGACCAGGTTTAGACATGGTTTTAAATCCGGTAGACATGGTGTTCGATTATAAAGGCACTTATACTTCACAAGCTCCTGAGGCTTATGAAACCTTGTTACTAGACGTGATGACTGGTGATCAAACGCAATTTATGCGCGCAGATCAGGTAGAAAGTGCCTGGGAATTGCTCATGCCAATTGTAAATGCATGGGAAACTAAAAAATCCCTGAGCTTCCCGAATTATACCGCAGATTCATGGGGTCCGGAAGATGCAGAAGCTTTGATAGCCAGAGATGGCTTCCACTGGTTCACCTTACCTTTGAAAGACGAATAAAAAAATAAAATAAACATTGTTCAAGAGGCTAATCCTGATACGGTCTACACCGATTTAGGATTAGCCTTTTAGCTAATAAAACAAGTACCAATGAACTTATTGATTTATAAAACCCAGGAAGAATTACAACAGGATTTAGTAGATTATATTGTTGCAATCGCTAATAAAGCGATCGAAGAACAAGGCTATTTCAATTTTGTGTTGACCGGGGGTAACTCTCCAAAAGAATTGTACCATTCACTGGCTACAACCTATAAAGATAAAATCGACTGGACTAAAGTATATTTCTTCTTCGGCGATGAACGAAATGTAATGCCTGATCATGAAAGCTATAATGGCTTAATGGCAAAAAGAGCCATGCTGGATCTGTTGGAAATCCCTGCAAACCAGATTTTTTATGTGGATACTACCCTTGCTCCTGAAAAAGCTGCAATAGAATATACGAAAGCAATCAACGCCCATTTTGATGGTGCAGACCTTTGCTTTGACTTAATTTTATTAGGTATGGGAGATGATGCACATACGGCTTCACTATTCCCAGGTACGACTATTCTGAACAGTAAAGAGGTAGAAGTTGATTCTGTATTTGTAGAGAAACTATCGACATACCGCATTAGTTTCACTGCTCCTTTAATCAATAAAGCAAAGAACATTGCGTTCTTAGTATTTGGTGAAAATAAAGCCAATGCGGTGAAACATGTGATCGAAGATCAAAAGAAAAACCCTAAATTATATCCTACTCAGTTGATTCAGCCAGTAGACGGAAGCGTAACCTGGTTCTTAGATGATGCTGCCGCAGCATTGTTAGATCATTAAGATTTTTATTTTCTTATCGGAAAAGCCGGTTGTCTTTTTATGACAACCGGCTTTTCTGATTTACAGGCTTTTCAAGCTCATGATTTGTGGTCATTTGAGGATATACCTCCCCATAAAACATCAATATGTGTCTTGATTTTATGATATAGAACTGTTCCAAAAATCAGGTGTTTTAGCCCGCCAGCCAATAGGCCAGACAAACAAAGTCTCTATATTTTCACACAAAGAAACATTCATAGCTATTAATTACACAATTAAGGTAAAACAAAGTATTTCTACTTCAATTAGGAATATATGATGATCCTTTATAAATATAAATGAACAAGATGAACAGCTATTAAACACCCATTCTCTATTAAGTTTGAGGTAGCATATAAAAATGCTGTTTTATTAGCCCTGAGGGTAATAAAATAGCCGTAACCTCTCGAAGATGACGCCGTTCAGTTTAAAAAACATAGGCAGATATTTTTTTCTTTCATTGTTAACTATAACGTTAATGGTGGTATGCGGGACTGCGGTGAAAGGGCAAACCCAAACCTATGCGAACAGTGAGGAAAATGGAAAAACAGGATTATGTGTTATATGTGGAGTGACGAATCCGACCTTCCCCATTAATTCCAGTAGTTTAACCGATTACTCCAATTTTGTGGTTACCGTAGGTTTAGGGGGGGTAACTGTTTATCAAACGCTGATCTTTCCCTCTGTCAATCCAAATGTAGGTTGTGATGAAATCATTATAAGAATTGGTAGTGGAGCAACATTACTTACTGCTAATCTATTAGGCGGTGTTACGGTACAAAGTTATAATGGTAACACAGCAAATCCAGATGCGGTAGTCGTAAACAGTAGCATTTTAACATTACTGGGAACTGATAACCAGGGAGAAATCAGAATAAAACCAACTGCAAGTTTTGATAGGGTAAGATTGACATTATCTTCTGCACTACTCGGTGCACTTAGTAACTTCAGGGTTTACTTTGCATATTCTTTAACCGGAAAACCTGTGGTAGCCGCCACAACCGGCGCCGCCGCGGTATGTGTCAACTCATCTACAGGTCTAAGTAATACAAGCTCTGGAGGAGTCTGGTCTTCGGTAAGCCCCGCGATTGCTACAGTTAATGCTGCTGGATTAGTGACCGGCGTTAGTGCAGGAAGCACCACCATAAATTACACGGTTACCAATGCTACGACAGGTTGTTCAACCACGGTTCCACATACCATCACTGTTAACGCTTTACCAGTAGTGAATGCCATTACCGGAACCTTATCCGCCTGTATAGGAAAAACAACCACATTATCCAGCACCACAACAGGTGGTGTATGGACGAGCGGAACTCCTGGAGTTGCCAGTATCAACCCTACTTCCGGGCTGCTGACTGGTGTATCTGCTGGAACCTCTTTGATTACTTATACCGTTACCAATGCAAATGGCTGTGTAGCTACACAAACTGCAACGGTCACTATTAATGCACTACCGGTAGTGAATGCCATTACCGGAACCTTATCTGCCTGTATAGGAAAAACAACCACATTATCCAGCACCACACCAGGTGGTGTATGGACGAGCGGAACTCCTGGGGTTGCCAGCATCAACCCTACTTCTGGCTTGGTGACTGGTGTATCAGCCGGAACCTCTTTGATTACTTATACCGTAACCAATGCAAATGGCTGTGTGGCTACTCAAACTGCAACGGTCACTATTAATGCACTACCGGTAGTGAATGCCATTACCGGAACCTTATCTGCCTGTATAGGAAAAACAACCACATTATCCAGCACAACAACAGGTGGTGTATGGACGAGCGGAACTCCTGGAGTAGCCAGCATCGACCCTACTTCCGGGCTGCTGACTGGTGTATCAGCCGGAACTGCTCTGATTACGTATACCGTAACTAATGCAAATGGCTGTGTAGCTATACAAACTGCAACGGTCACTATTAATGCACTACCGGTAGTGAATGCCATTACCGGAACCCTATCTGCCTGCATTGGAAAAACAACCACATTATCCAGCACAACAACAGGTGGTGTATGGACGAGCGGAACTCCTGCGGTAGCCAGCATCGACCCTTCTTCTGGCTTGGTGACTGGTGTATCAGCCGGAACAACTCTGATTACGTATACTGTTACTAATGGAAATGGCTGTGTGGCTACACAAACTGCAACTGTCACGATTAATGCGCTACCAGTAGTGAATGCCATTACCGGAACCTTATCTGCCTGTATCGGAAAAACAACCACATTATCCAGCACTACAACGGGTGGTGTATGGACGAGCGGAACTCCTGGGGTAGCCAGCATAGACCCTTCTTCTGGCTTGGTAACTGGTGTATCGGCCGGAACAGCTCTGATTACTTATACTGTTACGAACGGAAATGGCTGTGTAGCTGCTCAAACTACAACTGTCACCATCAATGCACTACCAATAGTGAATGCCATTACCGGAACCTTATCTGCCTGTATTGGAGCAACCACCTCACTATCCAGTACAACTCCTGGCGGTGTATGGACAAGTGCAAGTCCTGGGGTAGCCAGCATCGACCCTTCTTCCGGGCTGCTGACTGGTGTATCAGCCGGAACCGCTGTGATTACTTATACTGTTACTAACGGAAATGGCTGTGTGGCTACTCAAACTGCAAGCGTAATTGTTCATACCCAACCTTCCATTCCTGCAATCAGTCAACGTGAAATATGTCTGGGGCAATCCATTGATCTGAGCAGCCTGAATCCAGCTGATGTAAACGGAACAACTGGCGGAAGCTATGTATGGTCTTCAAGCATCGGAGGAGCGGCCTTGAGCTCCACTACAGTTTCCCCGTCACTTGGCAATACCACCTATTACCTGCGGTATACTAAAGATGGTTGTTTCAGCGACAGTAGTGTTTTGATTGTCGTACACCCAAAACCACCCACACCACATGTCACTCTAAATTAACCTACATAAAACTCTTAAACTAAAAAATTATGAAAACGAACCTCAAAAACCTTAAACTCATTGCAATTGCATTCAGCTTATTCGCATTACCTTTCAATGCACTTGCCGATTCCTTTGACTTATATTTATGTGGTACCGGAACCGCTGGATTGATTCCGGATCCTACAGTAACCGGAACGCTAAAAGCCAATGATCAACTGATCTGGCAGGAATTCACCTCAGCAGGTGCACCCACAGGTTCTGCGACGACAGTTACAGTAGTCACGAATGCGGTCGCGCCACCATTTACGGTTACAGGACTAGCTGTTGGAGCTCATTATTATAAAGTTCATGTCGTTACTGCCAGTGCAAATTCTTGTGCGGGAGATGTATCGCCAGCCTTTAATGTCTATTCTCTACCAGCGCCAGGGGTAGCACTTGGAGCACCTACCAATACGAGTTTTTGTGCGGAGAATTCGAATGCAACACTGAATTCTTCTACAATTACTGCAACAGCTACTGCACTTGCACCCGTACTTTCTGATGTAGGCTATGAGTTCACCTGGACCGCTACAAAAGATGCTGGATCTGGTGCTGTTGCTGTTGCAGATGTGACTACAGTTGGTTCAATTGCTGCAATCACTACTCCGGTAAATGTGAATTCTTTCACATTAAATAGCACTGCCGGATCGGGGGCATATGTTTTTAAAGCTGCGGTTAAATATAAAGTTTCTTCAGGTACACTGAGGGGAGATAATGGAACAGGTTGTACTGCTGAATCTGCGGCATCTTCAACAATTACTGTAACTCCTAAACCAGGCACACCAACAATTATAATCGCACCATAATATCATCATTGATGTTTAACAGAAAAACAGGTTTCGTATCAGGTATGTTGTTGCTCAGTGCAACGGCATGCTTTGCGCAATCTAATGGCCAGACTACCGCAGTGATTCCTGCGGGCTCCTCCTTAAAGCTAAGGGCCGTTTCTGTTAACGCAGTGACTTATCAATGGTTGAAAGACGGTGTAATCATACCTGACGCCACAAATATTGAATATGCCGCCTTTCTTCCAGGGATATATACGGTGATCTCCTATAATACGAATGGCTGCGCTTCCCATATTTCAGACCCAATTGTACTCACTGCCGGTGCTGTATTGGGACTAAGTGCAGACTTAATGATCACCAAAAGTGCAGAAAACAAATCCATCACAGTCAATGATACTTTTGAATACTTACTGCTGGTAAAAAACAACGGAGCCGGAGTAGCAAATAATGTTAAAGTTCAGGACATCCTTCCGGAAAATATGGTTTTAGACCAATTACTACATCCAAGTTTGGGTCTGGCAGATTACGCTGCAGGCAGTAGAACTGTACTTTGGGAGATTAAAAAACTGGAGAATGGAGAATCAGCGACCCTAAGAATAAAGGTTAAACCTTCAAGACCAGGACTACTCGAAAATACAGCTACAGTTTCAGCTACTGAAACTGACCCTAATCCGATCAATAACACTTCTACAAATCATAAAACGGTATCAGATATCATCATTCCAAATGTATTTACTCCAAATGGAGACGGGAAAAATGACACCTTCAACATCCCGGCATTAGAAAAATACCCAGAAAATGAACTGAGTATTTTCAATAGATGGGGATCTGCTGTCATGGAGAAAAAACCATATAAGAATGACTGGGATGGTTCGCAACTTAATGAAGGAACTTATTTCTACTTATTGAAAGTTAAAATGCCAAATAACACATGGGAAATATACAAAGGCTTTGTTACCATCATCCGTTAATTTTTTGACGACGCTACATCACCTAAAAAAACCGACATTTCTTTTAGAAAACGTCGGTTTTTTATTTTAAGATTACAGGTTTAATCCCCTACGATAGCCCTGAATTAATTTCTGTTAAAAACCAGGATTTTGTGATAGATTTTCATTTAATGTCCGTTCCGTTTCAGGAACAGGCATCAACAGATATTTATCATCCAGGGTAATTTTATGAATTTTCAACTGTTGTTCTTTCATTCTACCTAATCTCAGCAAATCGTATCTTCTTTGTCCTTCAGCTGCAAACTCCCAGCCTCTTTCCTCTACTAAAGCAGTCACAAAATCTTCTTTCGTAGGCGTGGTCACCAAACTCAAGGGTAATAATCCAGCTCTGTTTCTAACTGCATTAATGCCATTAAATTTATTTGGATCAGCGCTATTCAGCTGATTCATCGCTTCTGATTGCATCAGCAAGACATCCGCGTAACGAAGAATAACCCAGTTATTTCTGGCACTGTTCCCTTGTCGGGCAGGATCAGTAAATTTCAGGTAGTAAAAATTAGCCGTTCCGGGTACGACACCAATCGTCGCTGCTTTTCTATTATCCGTATTCGAATAAGACAAGGCAAATGCATTTTCTACATAGAATGCCTCATTCCCATCATTAGGAAATACAGATTTAGGCAGGTGCATTCTTGGAGTAATCGTCCCTGTACTTGGCGCCAGACCAAACTGTACGACAAATATTTCTTCTTTATTGCCAGCTTTCTTATCGGGATTAAAGACATCAGCGAAAGGAAGTAAAGTATATATGCCAGGACTCATCGCGATGACTTTATTACAGGCAGTCAGTGCATCCTGATAATCTGTAGCCACAGCAGCTGAACTTGATGCTCTGGTGAGGAATACTTTGGCTAATAAAGCGCTTGCAGCTCCACTGGAAACACGTCCTTTACTCGCTGCAGGGACCTTATCTTCTTTCAGACAATTTGCTTCTGCAAACATCAGATCAGTAATAATCTGCTCATAAACTGCTTTAATTGGCGTTCTGGCAGGTTTAAGATCATCAGATCCTTCTGTTGCCTTGATCAATAAAGGCACATCACCGAAACTCCTAACCAGGTCGAAATAAGCAAGGGCACGCAAAAATTTAGCATTTCCAACAATGTGATCCCTTACCGCAGGCGTGATTGGTCCCCCCTCCACATTTTGTATTACATCATTTGCACGGTTAATCAATACATAAGAATTGTTCCACCAGTTGCTGATCTCTCCATTGGTAGAAGTATAGGTTTGATTGTACAATTCCGGGCGATTGGTTTGTGGTAATCCCACTTTCATCTGATCACCGGTCAGGTCATTGACCACCCATACCGTACGACCATAATATTGTTGTGCTTGCATCACGCTGATGACTCCATTCAAAGCGGCATTTGCGTCTCCTTCCGTTTTGTAGAATTTATTCTGGGAAATAAAATCGTAGGCATCTTCCTCAAGAAACTTCTTACAGGACGAAACATTCAATAACACTATAGCAGCGATTAGTATATTTATCTTTTTCATTATCTTTTCTTAATAGGTGATCAATTAAAAGCCCAACCTGATTCCGGCAGTATAGGTTCTGGTGGTTGGATAAGCGTTATAATCAGTATTTAAACTTAGTCCGTTATTGAGTCCAAATGAGTTGACCTCCGGATCATAACCGCTATATTTAGTAATGGTCAGCAAATTGGTACCCGTCATAAAAATGCTGGCGGATTTAATGGTTTTTCCTAGTGCTTTACCGATTGGCATATTGTAAGCAAGAGATACAGTTTTCAACCTTAAAAAACTACCATTTTCTACCACATCACTGGTTACACCAGTCCTTCTTCTCAAGGTGCTATTGGCCTTAGGGATGGTATTGCTGGTATTCGGACCAGTCCAGCGGTCGACAACAGAGGCCAGTTTATTGGTCGTAAAATCACCGGATTCCATTTCATACCTATTGAGGTTCAGGACTTCAGTACCCTGTACACCTTGAATGAAAATATTCAGATTTAATCTTCCATAACTGAAATTATTGGTGATTCCATATATAAAGTCTGGTTGTGCATGCCCAATGATCTCCCGGTCTTTAGCATCAATTACTTTATCTCCAGTCAGGTCGGCATATCTCGGATCTCCAGGCAACACACCTTTAATCCCACTGGCATCAATTTCGGCCTGAGTTTGCCAGATGCCTAAAAAGCGGTACCCAAAGAAGGAACCAATAGATTCCCCTACTCTCAATACACTAGTCCCTCCTGTTCCGGAAGGAAACAACGCACTACTCGCATCTCCAACGAAACGTTCCTTTTCACCAGCAAGGTCGGTTACCTTGTTTCTGTTCATGGAGAAATTAAGATTTGTGCTCCATTGGAATTTTTCTCCAATAAAGTTTTCTGTGTTAATCGCCAGCTCAAATCCTTTATTGGATACGCCTCCTGCATTCAGTAAAATACTACCATAACCTGCAGTTCTTGGAATAGATACATTTAACAGCAGGTCTTTAGTTTTTTTGCTGTAGTAATCCGCAGTGATAGAGATTCGGTTCTTGAATAAAGCAAGATCAATTCCCAAATCAAATGAAGCGGTAGATTCCCAGGCAAGATTAGGATTCGGAATGTTATTCGGAGATACGCCAACCACTCGATTTCCACCTAGAGTTGCCCCATTTACACTGTAACGTGCGATGGATTGATATGGATCGATTTCCTGATTTCCTGAAACCCCATAACTGGTTCTCAATTTCAGGTCAGATACAAAAGGCAGCGATTTCATAAAATCTTCTTCAATCACACGCCATGCAATTGCTCCCGATGGAAAATAGCCCCATTTGTTATTTGCTCCAAATTTTGAGGAACCATCTGCACGCATCGTAAAAGTAACCAGGTATTTGTCCATCAGGCGGTAGTTGACACGACCAAAGAAGGAAGCCAGGTTATTTTTCAGTTTCCCGGAACCCGGAACCAGCACGTTTGCACCAATCCCTATATTATCGGCACCCAATACATTGGTGAAAAAATTATTACTGGCTGCGAAGAAATCCGAATTATTAAACTCTTGCATACTGAAACCTCCGATTACATTGACCGCATTGTTTTTGTTGATCTGTTTGTCGAAAGTCAGCGTATTTTCATTTACCCAACTGAAGTTATCCCCATATTCTTTTCTTGCTGTTCCAAGTGTATTGCTACCCACAAACAGGTCTGAAGGCACATAAAAATCCCTGTTTTGCAGGTTGAAATCTGTCCCAAAAGTGGATTTCCACTTTAAACCTTTTATGATTTCATATTCTCCAAAGAAATTAAGTAAACCACGCAGGTTTTTATATTTATTTGTCGTTTTATTCGCATAGGCAACTGGATTTCCTAAGGCAAAAACATAACCTGTAGGGCCATTTTGAACGGTATACTCTCCATTTGTATAGACAGGTACTGCCGGGTTAATCCGCAAAGCTTCCAATAAAACACCACCATTTGAACCGCCACTGGTATTCACCAAAGCACGTTTATCGAATCCGCCGGTAAGCTGAGAGCTAAAGCCGAAATTTAATTTCTCTCCTACTTTTTTATCCAGGTTAAACCTCACTGAAGCTCTTTTATATCCGGAGTTGATGATGATTCCCTGCTGATCGAAATAGTTCATACTCAGGTTATATTTTGTTTCCGCTGTTCCGCCGATAAAATTCAACTGGTAATTGCTGATCGGGGCAGTCCTGAAAATCTCATCCTGCCAGTCTGTTCCCTTACCCAGGCTGGCCAGTTGGGCATCGGTATACGGCAATGCTTTTGCAGAAGCCGGGCTCTCTATATTGCTGAGCCTTTGCGCATCATTCAGATAATTTGCATATTGGGTCGCATCCATCATTTTGTAAGGATTTCTTACTTTTTGAATTCCATGGTAGGCTTCGAAATTGATGGCCGACTGTCCCGCAGCACCCTTTTTGGTGGTCACGATCACCACCCCATTTGCTCCTCTACTTCCATAAATAGCAATGGAAGAGGCATCTTTCAGGATATCAATGGATAGGATATCATTAGGATTTATAGAACTCAGGTTTCCCGCTCCTGGAAAACCATCGATTACAAATAAAGGTTCATTACTGGAATTAATGGAATTGGTACCACGGATCCTCAGACTCACTGTCCCCCCTGGTTGCGCCTGAGTTTGCGTTACCTGAACACCACTTGCACGGCCTTGAATCATTTGATCCACTCGTGTAATGGGTACATTTTCCAGGCTTTTTGCAGTAATAGAAGCAACGGCGCCAGTCAGGTCCTTTTTCTTCTGAGTTCCATAACCCACCACAACTACTTCATCCAGATCATTGTTGTCTTCTGCAAGTGTAATATTTACAGTGCCTGAGGTAATGGTGTAATGCTGTGTAATGAAGCCTATACTTGTCAAGATCAGTACATCACCAGTTTTTGCGGCTATTGAAAATTTACCATCGGTGTTTGTGGAGGTAGCCAGGCCCGAACTTTTTACTTTTACGGAAACCCCGGGGATTGGGTTGTTGGATTTATCCTTAACCGTACCATTGACCGGTACAGATTGTGCAAACACTATCATGCAACAAAATTGCAGGAAAGCGATAAGAAGTGTGATTCTTTTCATCATATTATATTTGGTTTTGGTTTAGCTGTTCCGTATTTCTGAGTACTCAAATATTACAGCAGTCGATTGGTATCTGGAATATTTTCCAATACCATCAGATACTTTTCAGAAAAGTTAAAGTATCGGTTCACGAAATTAATATTTGGTGTTCCAATGTAGGAATCGACAGGAGCAGCAAGGGGTGAAATTCTTAAATCAATAGGAGGAAAATCATAAAACACGCGAAAAACAAATCATAAATACCCTTGTTATTAGCAGCAAGGGATCTACAATATGAAAACTCAGGTAGAAATACTCATTATAGGCGCTGGGTTATCAGGATTAACAGCTGCGCTCCATTTTTTGAAATCAGGCTTTCCGGTTACCCTGGTAGAAAAGAATACCTATCCCCATCATAAAGTTTGTGGAGAATACTTATCAAATGAGGTTATCCCTTATCTGGAATGGCTGGATGTAGATTTGAGTGTCCTATCTCCGGTGGCCATTCATCGATTTAATTTCTCTACTGAGGATGGCCAATTGCTAGAGGTTCCACTACCCCTGGGAGGTATGGGAATCAGCAGATTTTCATTAGATCACTTTCTTTTTCAACAAGCAAAAGACAAAGGCTGTCAGATGATCCAGGATACCGTTATAGCGCTTGATTTTCGGGAAGATCAAAACCTATTTGAAGTTAAACTGGCCAGTCAGCAGTTGATAAAAGCAAATATTGTAATTGGCGCATATGGAAAAAGAGATGCCCTGGATCAAAAATTGTCCCGTAGCTTTATACAAAAGAAATCACCCTGGCTTGCGGTAAAAGCTCATTATGAAGGATCCTTTCCTGATGAATTGGTCGCGATTCATAATTTTGAAGGTGGCTATTGTGGGGTCTCAAAAGTTGAAAACAATCAAATCAACATTTGTTACCTGGTAGATTATACTTCCTTTAAAAAGTACAAAAGTATTCCGGAACATCGCATGAAAGTCCTTTACCAGAACCCTCATTTAAGACAAGTATTTGAGCAGTTCAAACCATTATTTGATCAGCCGGTAACGATTGGTCAAATCTCCTTTGAAAAGAAATCACTGGTTGAAAATCACCTGCTGATGATTGGTGATACTGCAGGATTGATTCATCCATTTTGTGGCAACGGAATGGCCATCGCTATGCATAGCGCCAAGCTTTGTGCCTCATGTGTGATCGATTATTTAACACAGGACTCTCCTTCACGTATTGAGCTGGAACGGAAATACCGAAAAGTATGGAACCAAAATTTCCTAAAACGTATGTCTGCAGGAAAAATTATGGCAGGAATTCTGAGAAAAAAACAACTGAGAAACAAATTCATGCGTATATTAATAAAATATCCTTTTTTATTATCAATGATGATTAAACAAACTCATGGAAAACCCATTGTAATTAACTAATCAATGGTAGATACCAGGTACAGAAGCGAATTACCGGAAATCATGGACAACTTCTCCATGGAAGGGGAAGTATTAATAGAGGCGCTCGATAAAATAGCGCAGATTAATCGCTTATTGGGTGGTAATAAAGTCAGCCTCGAAGGCCTGAAAATATTACTGGATACGGCAATAACGAAAGAAAATCAGTTTACGCGAAAACGCGAAATCAGCATATTGGATGTGGGTTGCGGAAATGGAGACATGTTGCGGTTTTTAGCCGATTATGCGCATAAAAAACAATTAAATTTCAGACTTAAGGGAATCGATGCGAATGCTTTCAGCCTGCAGCATGCGATTCAATTATCAGCTGATTATGAAAACATCAGTTATGAATGTCTTGATGTTTTTCAGGAAGGGGCAATTCCAGAGCCTTATGATATCATTTTATGCACCCTCACCTTACATCATTTTAAAGATCAGGAGATCATCCAGCTCCTCTCCAGGCTTAAGGAGAAAGCTAAACTAGGACTGGTGATCAACGATTTACAACGGAGCATCATCCCTTATTATCTGTTTAGGGCTTTGTGCTTTGTATTCAGGTTAAATGAAATGTCAAAAGAGGATGGTCTGATTTCTATATTAAGAGGTTTTAAAAGAAAAGACCTGGAACAATACGCCCATCAATTGAAACTAAGTAATACATCTATAAGATGGAAATGGGCTTTTCGGTACCAATGGATTATACCAACAATATGAGCGTAAAAATAATAGCTGTAGCAAAATCACTTCCAGAATTTTCCAGATCAACAGAAGAAATCCTTCCATTCTTAGACCTATGGCTATCAGAACAAGATGATCGTTTTCGGAAAAAGGTGAAGAAAATCTTTGAAAACGCGATGGTCGACCAAAGGTATTCGATTATGTCTCCTGAAGCAGTTTTTGGAACTGCATCTTTTGAGGAACGAAATAACATTTACATTACTGAGGGGATCAAATTGGGCAAAGCTTGTCTGCAGGCTGCCTTAGAAAAAGCAAACTGGAATGCCAGGGATCTGGATTATATCATCACAGTAAGCTGTACGGGAATCATGATCCCCTCTTTAGATGCCTATCTGATCAACGCTTTAAACCTACGTCAGGATATAGTCCGCCTTCCCGTTACAGAAATGGGTTGTGCAGCTGGTATCTCCGGCATCATCTACGCTAAGAATTTCCTAAAATCAAATCCAGGGAAACGGGCAGCTGTAGTTGCCGTAGAATCACCAACTTCTACCCTGCAACTTGATGATTTCTCTATGGCCAATATGGTGAGTGCCGCCATTTTTGGAGATGGTGCAGCCTGTGTCTTATTGTCGGCTGATGAAAATGAGGAAGGGCCAGAAATCATTGGAGAAGAAATGTATCATTTCTATAATTCCGAGGAATTAATGGGTTTTCATTTGAGTAATACCGGCTTAAAAATGGTCCTGGATGCAGAAGTGCCTGAACATATAGCCAATCATTTTCCAGCTATTATCCAGCCTTTTCTAAAGAAACATGAGGTATCATTGGAAGATATTGATCATTTAATCTTTCATCCAGGTGGTAAAAAAATCATCCAGGTGGTAGAAGCTTTATTTGAACATTCCGGAAAAAACATCCTGGATACCAAAGAAATACTTCGGCAATACGGAAATATGTCGAGCGCAACAGTTTTATATGTGCTGGAAAGGTTTCTGGATAAGAAACCGGCAAAAGGATCACTGGGACTCATGCTTAGCTTTGGACCCGGTTTTTCTGCACAGAGAATATTATTAAAGTGGTAACTTTACCAGATAATTGAAATAAACATGAATAAAGAAGAAATCCTAACCCACTTACCTTATAGCAAACCGTTTTTATTTGTTGATGAGTTATTGTCGATCGACGAGAACGGTTCTGTCGGAACCTATACTTATGATAAAGATCTTGATTTTTACAAAGGGCATTTCAAGGATCATCCGGTAACTCCAGGTGTAATTTTAACAGAAACAATGGCACAGATCGGCTTGGTTTGTCTTGGTATTTACCTGACTGCCACCGCTACTTCCGGTCTTCCAGGACATGTGATGCTGACCTCCACTGCCATTGATTTTATGAAACCGGTTTTCCCTGGAGAAAAAGTAACTGTAAATACTGAAAAAGTATATTTCCGTTTCAAAAAGCTTCATTGTAATGTTCAAATGACCAATGAAGCCGGAGAAGTAGTTTGTAAAGGAACGATTTCAGGAATGGTAACCAACAAAATGAATGCCTAACAGAGTAGTCATAACGGGTATGGGTGTGGTCGCACCGAATGGAGTTGGTTTAGCTCCTTTCCTGGAAGCTATTCGAACTGGTCGTTCCGGCATCACCCATCATCCGTTATTAGCTCAACTGGAGTTCTCCTGTCAGATTGCAGGAACTCCCCTGCTTTCGGATGAATTTATTGCCAATTATTTCTCTGAAATAGAGTTGAGAAACTTCAACAGCTCCGGCATCATGTACGGTGTGATTGCAGCAATGGATGCCTGGAGAGACGCCGGACTTCAGATCGCCTCATCCGAAGAACCCGATTGGGACAGCGGAACCATTTTTGGAACCGGGACTTCCGGGGTAGATAAATTCAGGGAGGCGATTTACAAAATAGACGATTTACAAACCCGCAGGTTGGGCAGCAATGTGGTTTCCCAAACCATGGCCAGTGGCATCAGTGCTTATATTGGCGGGAAATTAGGATTGGGTAATCAGGTCAGCAGTAATTCTTCGGCCTGCACAACGGGCACAGAAAGCATACTAATGGCCTATGAGCGGATAAAATCCGGACTGGCGACAAGAATCCTGGCAGGCAGTACGAGCGATAGTGGGCCATATATATGGGCCGGATTTGACGCCATGAAAGTCTGTACCTTTAAACACAATGACTCTCCTGAGTCTGGATCCAGACCGATGAGTGCGAGTGCCAGTGGATTTGTACCAGGTGCCGGTGCAGGCGCATTTGTATTGGAATCTTTAGAAAGTGCATTGGCCAGAGGTGCCCGGATTTATGCAGAAATCCTGGGTGGCGAGCTAAATTCTGGTGGACAAAGGGGAAGCGGCAGCATGACTGCGCCAAATGCGATGGCCGTACAACGCTGTATCCGTAATGCGGTTCAGCATGCGGGTATTCATGCCAGCGAAATTGACCTCATTAACGGCCACCTTACTGCCACTTCAAAAGATAGTCTGGAAATTCAAAATTGGGCGGCAGCCTTACAAAGAAGCGGCGATGACTTCCCTTATATCAATTCCCTAAAATCAATGGTTGGCCACTGCCTTAGTGCCGCCGGCAGTGTAGAATGTGTTGCTGCCTTACTCCAGATGCAACAGGGTTTTATTGCTCCAAATATCAATTGCGAAGACCTGAATCCAGAGATAACTTCAATAATTTCCGCCTCCAGTATCCCCCGGATACAGCGCTCCCATCCTGTTCAAATCCTAGCCAAAGCCAGTTTCGGTTTTGGAGATGTCAACTCCTGTATCATTTTTAAAAAACATATTAGCGCTTAAGCTGTTTGTTAAAAACATCACTTATGATCCAGTTATATGTTAGCCATACCTTTTCAAAACAAAAACATGGACAGAGCCTTATTACTCTCAAAATTAAAAGTCATTGTTGCCAATTATAGTCATGACAAAGACGCTTTAGAGTTTCTCAATGAAAGCACAGATTTTATCAAAGACCTTAAGATCAATTCCGCCAATCTGGTAGATGTTGTTCTGGATGTGGAAGAAGAATTCGACATAGAAATTGATAATTTATCTATGGAGCGCATGGTCAATGTCAGTTCGGCTATGGAAATCATCTATGATAAACTGAAAGCGAAATGATCGGTAATGACATCGTGGATTTGCGGCAGGCGATGCAGGAAAGTAATTGGCGTAGAAAAGGTTACCTAAACAAACTCTTTTCCATTAGCGAGCAGCAATGGATCCTGGATGCTAAAAATCCAAGTCAAATGATTTGGTTGTTATGGAGCATGAAGGAAGCCGTCTATAAAATCCATTCCAGAAGAAAAAACTGGCGGGCATTTGCTCCTTTAAAGTTGATTTGTGATTCCCTGGACATTAAAGATGCAGCGGCTACTGGTAGCGTAGAATGTGATCAACTCAGGTTCTTTACCCAAACCCTGCTGGCTGAAGAATTCATTCATACTGTGGCCAGTGAGCAGTTTCCTATACCCTCTATCAAAGTGAGGATCAGTGGATACAACCCTAAAGACATCAGTTACAGAGCTACAGATCCGGCCACAGTGAGTCACCATGGCCGATACCTTGCATTAGCTTATATATAGCGGCTGTAAATTGTTACATCCCTCTTTATTATTTGAGGTTTTCTTCAATCAACAGATTAATGATCCCATCCGCAAGTCCAACTTTCGGGACATAAATCTGCTTAATTCCCGTCCATTTTAACAGGGTAATATAAATCTCACAGGCCGGAATAATTACATCGGCACGGTCTGGATTTAAGCCAAAAACCTGGATCCGCTCTTTTAAAGAATGGGCATTCAGATTATTGTAAAGTGTTTTTAATTTGATAAAAGACATGGGCATCCCTTCTTTCTCATCAGACATGCGGTACAACTTATTGATGTTACCACCGGTACCAATACCTGCAAGGTTTTTAAGGGATTTCGTGTTTTCTTTTACCCATAATTTCATTTCTTCCCAGGTTTCTTCCCGATCCTGATTGTCCAGGATTCTGATCGTTCCAATATCAAAAGATTTTGAAGCTACAGGAATTCGATTGACGAAAACCGAAAGTTCTGTACTTCCTCCACCTACATCAATATATAAATAGCTCTTTTTATTGTCCAGATTATCCTCTATATGATTGGCATAAATGATATTTGCCTCTCTTTGTCCCTGAATAATTTCCAGATTAAGGTCACAAACTTCCTTAACCTGTTTAATGATCTCAGCTCCGTTTTCCGCCTCCCGCATCGCAGAAGTGGCACAAGCCAGGTACTTACTTACCTGATAGACATCCATCAGGTTTTTAAAAGCACTCATCGTTTTCAATAAATCATCCGTTTTTCTTTTAGAGATGCGGTGATCCAGAAAAGCATCGTCTCCCAAACGTAAGGGAACCCGGATCAATGTATTCTTCTTAAAGCCGAATCCTTCCTCAGTTTTAGTGATGTCAGCAATTAATAACCGCACGGCATTGGACCCTATATCTACAGCAGCATATCTAAGCATTGGCTTTATTGGTGTTTATTTTTTAAGTAATTATAGGTTTGAACCTGCGCTCTCACCTTAGTATTCAATCTATTTTTATGGTATTTATTGCTGTTCAATTTGGTGATGTCCCGGGCTTTCACATTGTCCTGCAGCTGGAACTCGATAATATCCCTAATTTCTTGTTTCACTTCTTTATCCAGCACAGGAAAACCAACCTCTACCCGATGTTCAAAGTTCCTGCTCATCAAATCTGCCGAAGAAAGAAACATCTCTTCTTTCCCATTATTTCCGAAAATGAAGACCCTGGCATGTTCCAGAAACTTATCAATGATACTGACCACTGAAATATTTTCACTAAAACCAGCAACACCTGGCACCAGCGTACAAATCCCCCTCACAATCATCTTAATTTTAACGCCAGCATTACTGGCTTCATATAATTTCTCAACAATCCCTTCATCGGCAAGACTGTTTACCTTAAGGATCATATATGCAGGTTTCCCCGATTTGGCAATCTTAATCTCGCGATCGATCAATTGATAAAATTTACTCCGTGTTTCCAAAGGAGAAACGATCAGGTGTTTAAATCCGCTAACCACCATTTTCTTATTCAGGCCTGCAAACAATTTCTGCAAATCCTGAGTGATTTCTTTTTTAGCCGTAAAGATGCTGTGGTCGCAATAAATACCGGCAGTTTTTTCATTGAAATTACCTGTAGCCAGATTGGCATAATAGGTTGCTTTTCCGCGCTCCATCCTTTTCACCAGACAGATTTTGGAATGTACCTTGTAATCTGTCAGGCCATAGTTGACGTTCACTCCCTCTTCTTTTAATCGGGTACTCCAGAAAATATTTGCGTTTTCATCAAACCTGGCTTTCAATTCTACGAGGCAATTCACCTTCTTACCGTTTTTCGCAGCATTAATCAGGGCATTCACGACTTTTGAGTTCTCTGCCAGACGATACAAGGTAATATTGATCTCTGTTACTTTCGGATCAATGGCAGCTTCTCTCAGGAATAAAATGATGTAATCATAAGATTGGTATGGCAAGTTGACCAGATAGTCCTTTTCCGCAAGTTTATTGAAAATACTCTCTGTGCGGTGTAAACCCGCAACTTTTAAAGGCACATTTGGCGGATACTCCAGTTCTTTGCCACCCACATTCGGGAAGGCAATAAAATCGCCAAAACGGTGGTAACGATTCCCCGGAATTAAGCTTTCCGCTTCCACCTTCATTTTGTTTAACAATACACTGAGCATGTCGAAAGGCATTTCCGTATCGTAAAGCAATCTCATAGGTTTCCCTTTCTTCCGTTTATCCAGACTGCTCTTTAATTCTTCAATAAACTTATCACTTACCCTTTTATCAATATCTAATTCTGCATCCCTGGTCAGCTGTATAGAATAAGCATCAATTACATCATAATTAAACATATAAAAGATGTCATCCAGACAATATTTAATAATATCTTCTGCCAGAATGATAAACTTCAAACCATTGGTTTCCGGTAAGACCAGAAATCTTGGAAGATTAGGGGGCAGTTCAATCAATGCATATCTGGCGTTGGCTTTCGAAGATTTCCTGGAAAGCCGCACGAAAAAATAAAGATACCTGTCTTTTAATTCTGGAAATGGCTTTTCCAGATCGATCATAATGGGCACCAGGTTGGAAAGTATTTTGTCTCTAAAATGATTCCTTACAAACTCTCCCCTGGCTACATTGAGCTGGGTCTCATTGAGAATAAAAATCTTGTTTTGTGCCAGTTCATTAATTAGGGTGGCCTGGAATAACAGTTCGAACTTACGCTCCTGTTTCACCACAATATTTTTTATTTCATTTAAGATCTTTTTAGGATTGAATCCCAGCAAGGCCTTCGCTTTTTCATTTAAATTGGCCAAACGGCTCATCGTGGCCACCCTAACCCTATAGAATTCTTCCAGATTGGAGGAGAAGATAGAAAGGAATTTAATTCTCTCTATCAAGGGTACAGTCTCATCTGCCGCTTCCTGCAAAACCCGCTCGTTGAAATACAACCAGCTGATCTCTCTGTTTAGGAATGGTGCCTTTTTTCTTGTCATGTATAAATAAAAAAATCCCTGTAAAAACAGGGATGCTCAAAACTGCAAATTCTATTGTTAAGTCAGTGTTAATTATCACCTCCTCATAAAATTAAAATAACGTCCCGCTAATGTCTATGACCAGATCTTATGTTGGGCTGGAATCTGTAGTTACGGTGTTTTCTAAAACGGCCTCTGGTTCAGCAGCCTTGCTTGCTGATTCCGTTGGTTTTTCAACTGCTTTAGCTGTTGCTGCTGCAGGAGCGACCTTTTTAGCAGGCCTGCCTACACTTGCCTTCGCAGCAGGAGCTTTGGCCGCTGCAGATTTAGTCGTACTGGCTTTAGTGGCCGGAGCCTTAGTCGCCGTAGTTTTAGCGGCTGGAGTCTTAGTGGCCGGAGTTTTAGTGGCAACAGGTTTAGCAGCAGCTGCTTTAGGACTTGCCGATTTAGTGGCAGGTTTAGCTTTCGCCGCAGTTTTTGCTGCATTTGCTTTAGCCGTTGCCGCAGCTTCATTCACAATTTCAGTCACTTCTTTCTTTAACACAGCCGCTTTTTCTGCAGCTGTTTTAGCTACCGTTTTCGCTTTTACTGCTACTTTTTTTAATGGCTTAGCCAAAGCATCAGCGGCTTTTTCTTCTGTAGCGATGGCTGCAACTTTTACACTCTGTACCACCGGCTTAGCTTTTGCTACTGCTTTTTTGACTACTTTTTTTGCTTTTTTTACTTCTTTTTCTACTTCCTTCTTCAGCGCTTTCGCTTTTTTCTCTGCTTTCTTAGTCAATGGTTTCTTTGCTTTTGCAGCTTCTTCCAATTTGGCATTCACTGCTTCTTTCACTTCGAAGAATTTCGTAGAAAGTTTCTTTGCAACTACTTTACTCGCCTTTGCAATGTCATCCCCGATTTTCTCTGCATCATGTCCTAAATGTTTTACCACTTCGAAAAACTTCTCACTTAGACTTTTTTCCAATTGTTTTTTCGCTGCGCTTTTAGCAACTTTCTTTTCTACTCTTGATTTTTTGCCTTTCATATTCGTTTATTTATAAGTTTTTAGGTTGATCAGATAAATAGGACACTGCTCAGTTCATATTCCTTGTTTAATGTTTATATTTGTAATGAGTACCCACAATGGGTTAATTCTCACTTAAATCTAATATTTTTTTTATTCTAAAGCTATAATCATGCCCACTTTCGATATTGTAAGTAAAGTTGACGCGCAAACTTTTGACAACGCGATGAACAATGCCAAAAAAGAGATCTTAAACCGTTATGATTTCAATACCTCTAAGAGCACAATTGATCACGATAAGAAAACCAATCAGATCACTATTGTAACTGAAGACGATATGCGTTTAAAGGCTATACAAGACGCTATTATCTCCAGAATGGTAAAACAAGGACTGGATTCCAGCAGTTTAGACTTTGGAAAAGAGCAATACGCTTCGGGAAATATGATCAGAAAAGAGATTACTGTGAAAGAAGGTATCGACAAAGAAACTGCTAAAAAAATTGTTGCAAAAATAAAGGCGAGTGGATTAAAAGTTCAGGCTTCGATGATGGATGACCAGGTTAGAGTACAAAGCAAGAGCATTGATGACCTACAAGCGGTAATTTCCCTTTGTAGAGCCGAAGACTTTGGTCAGCCACTACAGTTTATTAATATGCGCAACTAATTAACGATCCTTTCCAACTGATCAGACCAATAAAATTCATGGTGCTGATCAGTTGTCATTACGTGCTTCATTTTTTTCAAACCGGTCAATTATAAAATATCAGCCTATGGAAATTATTGATAGTGGATATGTTTACTCTGATGATCCTCAGAAAATAGATCCTATAGCCGTTCACCATTATTTAAGTACTCAATCTTATTGGGCACAGAACATCCCTCTGAAAACCGTACAAAAATCAATTCTCAATTCTTTATGTTTTGGGATCTATAAAGAGGGAAAACAAGTTGGTTTTGCAAGGTGGATTACCGATAAAGCAACCTTTGCCTATATGGCCGATGTATATGTTGAAGAGGTACATCGCGGACAAAATTTATCAAAAAAACTCATGTCATTGATGCTTTTCCATCATGATTTGCAGGGACTGAGGAGATACATGCTCGCGACTATGGATGCACATGGATTGTATGCACAATTTGGTTTTAAACAAATCGACCACCCCGACCGGCTAATGGCTATCGTGATTAAAGATGCCTATCTCAATAACGACTAAGCGTTGATCAAAACAAATGCTCTTTCCATAAAAAAGCTCAAACATTCTTTGAGAACGTTTGAGCTTTTTATCTTATGAGTAGCTATAAAATGGCCACTCTTTCTTAAATTGATATTTTGTTGTTTAAACTGTTTTTACATCTCCCTCGCTGTAATCCTTGATATCGGCGATATAGCCATTCAGAATCAGGAAATCGAACAGGGGTTTTGCATCCGGTGTTACCGGCATATTTGCACTTGTAATTACAGTATTTGTCTTTTTATCCAGGAAAGGATACGCAAATAAGCGTACATTTTTGCTAAACATATCACTCACATAACTCAACAGCTGACTGGAGTAATTGTCTCCGAAATTGCTGGAGTTAAATACGAATTTAAGGTTGTTGATATTGGTAGAAATCCCCACACTTTTTGGCTTGCATCGATCCAGGTATTTCGCTAGTTTATTGTGTCTGGCAAAGTTGGATACCATCACAAGATTTCCTGTCTTACACATATCCTCCGCACGTTTTGCAACGGCCTCCAAATCAAAACTTTCCGGCTCATCATCTCCCGCGCTCAATACATTCGATAGCAGTACCTCAATCAATACACTTAAATTCTCTTTACTGACACTTTCAGAACGGACAAACTGATCTACCGCTTTGTTTAACATGCTAAAGTTAGGATTTGATTTCTGCGCATATTTGGTGCGTAAAATCATGATGTCCTTTTTATACAGCAGGTCTTTCGGCAGACAAGGATTTCCTAAAGAATCAAAAATCGCAGCATCAGAAAAATCCTTCGCGATCAGATAAAGGTTCAAAAGAATGTTATTGATCTCTCCAAAAGCAGGACCACTTACAGAAATCAGGTCGATCTCAACCGAACCCACAGTCAGGTTATCCGCCAGAGATTCAATCATCGTTTGCGGATCATTCTTATAATAGAAAGCCGCATAAACCAAATTCACACCGATGATGCCCAGTACATTTTGTTGCAAAGCCGCATCGGTATCCAGTAACCTTACATGGAAAAAGATTTCATTAGGCGCTCCACCTGGTTCTGATTGAAAACGAATTCCAATCCAGCCATGGGGATCATTTGATTTATTGTAGTTTAAAGTTGTAACCGTATCTGCAAAAGCAAAGAAAGTACGATCATCATACTTCTCTCCGTTCAATCTTTCATTTAACAAGCCAAACTCATGGCTCAACATTTTTAATAGTCTGGATTGACTAACATACCTGCCCGATTCTTCTACACCATAGATGGCATCACTAAAAGTCATGTCGTACGCCGACATCGTTTTAGCCACCGTACCCGAGGCTGCACCGGCAGTAAAAAAATTACGCGCCACTTCTTGTCCTGCACCTATCTCCGCAAAAGTTCCGTAAATCTTAGGGTTTAAGTTAATCTTCAAAGCTTTACGCTTGGTATCCAGAATTTCTCTTTCCATGCTGCAAAAATAACACAATAAGACGGAATTCAGGCCATAAAATTGCCTATCTTGAGTCAAAAATTTAAAGATCAAAACAAACCCCGGTTTCAGATGCTGAACGTGAGCAACCTTCACATACAATTCTTAAATAAAGAAGATAAATCCTGGCTTACTGCAGTGAATCACATCAGTTTCCGGATCGACAAAGGAAAAGTATTGGGCATAGTAGGAGAATCCGGATCGGGAAAATCTGTCACCTCCTTTTCCATCATGAGGTTGCACGACCCTGTAAACACTAAGGTTAAGGGAGACATAGAATTTGACAGAGTAGATCTGCTACACCTTTCTGCTGAGGAAATCCGGAAATACAGAGGAAACAAAATCGCGATGATTTTTCAGGAACCGATGACTTCCTTAAATCCGGTATTTACCTGTGGCTACCAGGTACAGGAAGCTATTATGCTCCATCAGCATTGCGATAAATCAACAGCCAAAGAAAAAACCATTGCTTTGTTTGAAGAAGTGCAATTACCCCGCCCGGCGCAAATCTTTGAAAGTTACCCGCATCAGTTGTCTGGTGGACAAAAACAACGAGTCATGATTGCCATGGCATTGAGTTGTAACCCTGAACTCTTGATTGCCGATGAGCCGACTACAGCATTGGATGTAACCGTTCAAAAAACCATCCTTCAGCTGCTATTGAAAATCAAAAAAGAAAGGGAAATGGCCATGATTTTCATCTCCCACGACCTTTCTGTGATCCGGGAAATCGCGGATCAGGTAGTTGTGATGTATAAGGGAGAAATCGTTGAACAGGCAGCGGTTAAAAAACTATTTGAATCCCCACAACATCCTTATACCAAAGGTTTACTGGCCTGCAGACCGAACCCGGAACACCTGTTAAAAAAACTTCCTGTAGTGGCTGATTTCATCGGAGGAGAACCAAATCAGGCCATCGCACACCTGTTAAAAAGCAATACGTATACCTCAGCTGAAATCAGCGAAAGGAGGGCAAAATTATATGCACAGGCCCCGATTCTACAGGTCAAAGATCTCTGTACCTGGTTCCCCATCCGAAAAGGTATTTTCGGAAAAACTACGGATTTTGTGAAGGCAGTAGACCAGGTCAGTTTTGAAGTCTTTCCCGGAGAAACCTTAGGTCTTGTCGGAGAATCTGGTTGTGGGAAGACCACCTTAGGCAGGAGTATTTTAAGACTGACCAATCCCAGTTCAGGCAGCCTGATTTTTGAAGATAAAGACATCATTGCTTTGAATAAAGCAGAACTCCGGAAAATGAGAAGAGAGGTGCAGATTATTTTCCAGGATCCTTACTCCTCTTTAAACCCAAAACTAACTGTTGGAAATGCATTAATGGAACCCTTGCAGGTGCATGGATTACTTGAAAATGATACCAAAAGAAAAGCCCGTATTTTGGAACTACTGGAAAGAGTAGACCTCAGTCCCGCTTCCTTCAACAAGTATCCGCATGAATTCTCCGGAGGTCAACGCCAACGAATTGTAATTGCCAGGGCATTGGCCTTACAACCAAAATTCATCATTTGCGATGAATCTGTATCAGCCCTTGATGTTTCGGTTCAGGCACAGGTACTCAATTTATTGAGACAATTACAGCAGGATTTCGGCTTGACTTATATCTTCATTTCACACGATCTTGCGGTAGTAAAACACATTTCTGATCGTATGATTGTGATGAATAAAGGAAAAATTGAAGAGCAGGGATTTTCCGAAGAAATTTACCTTCATCCCAAAAAAGAATATACCAAACAACTGATTGCCGCCATCCCCGGTTCTTCCTTCAAAGGTTAGCAGAAAGCGCTATTAATGAATTTCCGGCTCTACCGGACCGCCTGCCAACTGGATGATGGCCGTATTCAACAATCTTCTTACACCACGCTCCTTTACCTTATCATAGTGTTTCAGTAGCACCATCACTTTAAATATCGCGACATCCTTATTGATGGCAATTGTTTTCACAGAAAGACCACCTTCCATTACATTTTCCGAATTGTGCGCGATCGCTTTATTCAGGTAACCCTCCAGAAATTCAGGCGTATAGGTATCCCTCAGGGACAGGTCAAACTCTATACTTAATTTCTTCGTATTTTGCTTGGATTGGTTAATGATGACCGAACTAAAAGCCACCGAATTTGGGATGATGACCATATCACTGTCTTCATTCTGAAGTATCATATTGATCAAAGTGATGTCCAGAATCTTCCCTTCATGTTCCCCCAGTTTAATGTGGTCCCCTAAAGACAAACGGTCTGAAAACATGATGATCAATCCATTGATCATATTGGCTATATAATCTTTAAAAGTTACCGCCAGGGCCGCTGCCACAATGGAAACACTAAATACGAGATCCTTAGGATTTACATCGAACAAATAAGTGAATGCAATCGCAAAAAACACCGTATTCAGAATCGATACTACCCGGTTGATCCCCAGGATAAAATTATCCTTGATCGACTTTTTCAGTCTGTGCTTCTGGATATACCAGTAAATCACCACCAATCTGACCACTGAAATCACCAAACTTGGTCCTAAAAAAAGGATAAAGCCATTTCCCAGCTTGCCCAGAAAAGGATATTCTCTGTAGATCTCGGGAACTCTGATAGAAAGAAAGATCAGCACCATGCAAACAAACGCTTTAATCAGCGTCATGACCATCTCTTTACCTGTTTCTCTTTCTTTATCTTCTATCGTTATCAAACCTAAATGCTTTATTTAAATCCTTATTTATCCAAAGATACAAAAATCAGGCATCCATTAAAGAGATCTAAGGGCCTTTTACAACCTTGAATTGCCTGATTAAAGACATTTAACCGGTCCTTTACCTGCTTTTCCACTTCAAATTGTTACCTTCGAATGATTCATATCTATACTATGGCAAAAAAGAAATCATCTCACTTAGAACTCGTTTTAATACAATTAATTAGCGATGTTCTGGAGAAAAGTAGCAAAGAGGCCCTGAATTACAAGCAGGTCTCTGCAAGATTAAACATTACAGATTCCGATGCTAAGGAAACTATTCACGATATATTAAAGCAACAAGCCAAAAAAGGCATTTTTGCAGAACCGGAACGTGGCAAATTCAGGTTAAAAGACCTCAAAACATTTATCATAGGAAAAGTCGATCTGACTGCCGATGGTGCAGCTTTCATCGTTCCTGATGATGAATTTGAAAAGGATGTATTTGTATCTTCCCGTAAACTTCATAATGCCCTTCATGGGGATAAAGTAAAAGTTTACATCTACGCCAAGAAAAGTGGCCGTAAGAAGGAAGGAGAAGTGGTAGAAATCATCCAGCGTGCAAAAACTGATTTCATCGGTGTCATTAGAATTTCCGATCGTTTCGCTTTTGTAAATGTGGATGATAAAAAAATGCTACATGACATTTTCGTCCCTCTCAGCGACCTGAATGGGGCCAAAAATGGCCAGAAAGTACAGGTCAGCATTACTGACTGGCCGGAAGGAGCGAAAAATCCAATTGGCAAAATCAGCACCATTCTTGGAGAACAGGGCGAGAACAATACGGAAATGAACGCGATTCTTGCGCAATACGGTTTCCCTTTGAGCTTCCCTCCTGAAGTAGAAAAAGAAGCAAACTCCATTCCTGAGGAAGTATCTCCGGAAGAAATTAAAGGACGCCGGGATTTCCGGGATACCGTTACTTTCACGATTGACCCTGCCGATGCAAAAGATTTCGACGATGCCATATCCTTCAAAAAGCTGGAGAATGGACATTATGAAATTGGCGTTCACATTGCCGATGTATCTCATTATGTAAGACCTAACTCCGCATTAGATAAAGAGGCATATGGCAGAGCTACCTCTGTTTATCTGGTAGACCGCGTCATTCCAATGCTACCGGAGCGCCTGAGTAATGGCGTATGTTCCTTACGTCCGAATGAAGACAAGCTGTGTTTTGCAGCGGTTTTTGAACTGGATGAGAAAGCAAACATCATTAACCAATGGTTTGGTCGCACGGTGATCCATTCCAACAGACGTTTCAGCTATGAAGAAGCACAGGAAGTGATTGAAACAAAAGCCGGCGATTATGCAGAAGAAATTCTTAAACTGAACGAACTGGCCTATATCCTCAGAGAGAAGAAATTTAAAGAAGGTGCGATCAGCTTTGAAAGTACAGAAGTTAAATTTAAACTTGATGACCATGGTAAACCTATTGGTGTGTACGTTAAAGAACGTAAAGACGCCCATAAACTGATTGAAGATTTCATGCTGCTTGCCAACAGAAAAGTAGCAGAATTCATTGCTAAAAAAGGAAAAGGCAAGCAGAAATACACCTTTATTTACCGTTCACATGATTCTCCTAATCTTGAAACCCTAAACACCTTTGCACTTTTTGCAGCACGTTTTGGCTACAAGATCAATACAAAATCGGATAAAGAGATTGCGAAATCACTGAATTACCTGATGGAAGATGTGGAAGGTAAAAAAGAACAGAACGTATTGACGCAACTGGCCATCAGGTCTATGGCGAAAGCAGTATATACCACCAAGAAAACCAGCCATTACGGTCTGGCATTCGACCACTATACCCACTTCACCTCTCCAATCAGACGTTACCCTGATGTGATGGTACACCGCCTTCTTGCGGCCTACCTCAACGATGAGAAATCTGCAAATGAGGAAGAATATGAAATTGCTGCTTCTCATTCCTCCGCAATGGAAAAACGTGCTGCCGATGCAGAACGTGCTTCAATCAAGTACAAACAAGCGGAATACCTGGAAGACAATATCGGGAATAGCTATGCAGGTATCATTTCCGGCGTTACAGAATGGGGTATGTACATAGAGTTGAATGCCAATAAATGCGAAGGCATGATACGTCTCAGAGACCTGACAGACGATTTCTACGTACTTGATGAAAAAAATTACTGTATTGTAGGCCAGCGTAAAAAGAGAACTTATCAGCTTGGCGACGAAGTTCAGGTAAAAGTGAAAAAAGTTGACCTCTCAAAAAGACAAATAGATTTTTCTTTAATCCAATAAAATAACACAGATACTTCGGTAAACACCTTTGCAAATAACATGTATACTCCTACCCAATTACAAGAAATTATAGAAAATGCTATTGATCAAATCGAATACCCTAAAACACCAGCCAGACTTTATGAACCCATCCGTTACATCATGGGGCTTGGTGGTAAAAGAATCAGACCAGCACTAGTATTAATGGCCGCTGATTTATTTGGCGCCAGCATTGAAAAAGCGGTCCCTGCTGCATTGGCAATAGAGACCTTTCATAATTTCACACTAATACATGACGACATCATGGACAATGCGCCTTTGCGCCGGGGCCAGCAAAGTGTCCATGAAAAGTGGGGAGTAAACAATGCCATTCTTAGTGGTGATGTGATGATGGTAGAATCCAACAAGCACCTTTCCAGGTTAGACAGCAAAGTTCTGAAAGACGCACTGGATACCTTTAATGCAACTGCGCAGGGCGTATGTGAAGGTCAGCAACTGGACATGGAATTTGAAGAACGTGAAACAGTAGGCATCTCCGAATACATCAATATGATCCGTTTAAAAACAGCCGTATTGTTAGGTGGAGCAATGAAACTGGGTGCTCAGGTGGCAGGTGCCAGTCCAGAGGAAGCCGCACAACTTTACGTGTTTGGAGAGAATATCGGAATTGCTTTTCAATTACAGGATGACATTCTGGATGTTTACGGAGATCCGGAGAAATTCGGCAAACAGGTAGGTGGCGACATCATCGCCAATAAGAAAACACTGCTCCTGTTGGAATTAAAGGAACGCGCCGAAGCATCCGACCGTTTGGCAATAACAGCACAAAGCAATAATCCTGACTATGCGGATAAAATCGCTAGGATGACAGCCTTATATAATAAATACGACATCAGAGGTTTAGCCAGCCAGGAAATGAGGAATTACTCTGATAAAGCCTTTGAAGCACTGAGCGCTTTAAAGGTCCCTGAGGAAAGAAAAGAGGAATTGTTACTCCTTGCTAATCAACTCATGAATAGAGAGCACTAAGCAGATCAAACAGGGCATCAGAAAGCAGCTATAAGAAGAATACTAATCTTCCAATAGCTGCTTTACTTTTTCTGAGGTCAGGGGTTTTACATAAAAATCTTTGACACACATAAAAGATTTCGCCCTTAATCTTTCTCTTGGGTCTATGGAGGAAGAAACAATGATCACATCGATAAAAACCTCATGTTCTTCCATCATTTGAAGAAATTTCCAGCCATCAATCTCCGGCATGTGCAAGTCCAGTAATATCAGGTCTGGTTGATGTTCTTTAATATATCCTAATGCAATTTCAGGTTCATTGAACAAAGCTATTTTTTTCTCATTATAGTGTTTCCGGATCAGCATCTGGTGTAAACGATTGGTAATGATATCATCGTCTACCAGAACAATATGATTCGTGTCTGCCTTTTCATTCATTTCTGTAAAAACGGTTTCATGCTCCTGTTTGTGCATCATCGCATTGAGCATCTTAATGATACCATCTAATTTTACCGCCTGCAGGTTAATATCGCCCAGTAGTTGATTGATTTTAGCCACTTCAAAGCTTTCCAGCTGCGGATAATTGCTGAGCGTAGAGAGGCTTAAAATATTGGTAATGGGTGCGCGCAATTCATGTGAGGTTAAGTGCGAATATTCACCGAGCATTTTGACAGACCCTGAATGATCATTATCGTTGACCAATGTGCAGAGCACCTGATCTGCTACACCGGCTTTAACCAGGGGTGTAAAGACCACCTGTAGCAATTGCTCCCTGGTATTTTCTATTGCAAAGCGCTGAGCGATGCTAAAACTATAGCCTGAGAAACACCTGATCAATAAACCCTGAAAATTCTTTCTGTATTTTTGTGTAATGATTTCCACAGCAAAGTCCCCAATTGAGGGTGTTTTTAGGAGAAAACTGTCCAGGTTATTTTGTGCTTCTATTTTAAAAGAGACCAACTGGTAATTTTTATCTATTATAAAAAACGAGCAGTCTGCAGCTTCGCAATTCCTTCTAATTGGCATATTTTATTCTATTATAGCACTTAATGAGTGTAAAAGGCCTATAAATACTTTCCTATCGCTATCTATTGTTTAACCCTAGAATTAACAACATTAAACGCTGTTGATTGAAAAAGATATTCAGATAGAATTATGGAGTCATAATTGCCTTATTTATCAAACAATTAACTCATTTGTAATCAACGCAAATCAACGAAATATATATTAGTTATGCAAGAAATTCTATCAAAGAAGGATATAGGAGACAGGATTAAGGATTTGAGGGCTAAAAATGGCCTTTCGCAATCATTCATTGCGGAAGTTCTGAATTTATCCCGAAGTAATTATTCTCAGATAGAACTTGGAAATCAGTATCCTTCCTTCCATACCCTTCATAAGCTCGCCAGATATTATGGCAAAAGTTATCAATGGCTGATTGAGGGTGTGGAGCAAGACTCCCCTAAAGAAAGTATGCATTCAGCAAGTGGAATCATCCAGGAGCTGGAAAATACCTTAAGACAATTCAGTGCCACTATAGAGAAATTAGCTGATGAACTGAGCCAGCTAAAAGAGAAGCGTGTTGATTAAAAAAATGATCAACGCAAAAAAGGCCATAACCTAAAGTCATGGCCTTTTTTATAATGCTTTTTACTATTCTGCTTTAGCAGCTTTCTTAGCAGGAGCTTTTTTAGCTGGAGCAGCTTCTTCCGTTGCCGGAGCTACTTTTTCAGCTTTAGCTGGTGCTGCTACCTCTTCTTCAGTAACTACTACTGGGAAAGGAAGGATAGAAACGTAAGATTTATTATCTTGTTTCTTTTTGAAAATTACTGTACCATCAACTAAAGCGAATAAAGTATGGTCTTTACCAATACCTACTCCTTTATCAGGATGGTGTTTTGTACCACGTTGGCGTACGATGATGTTTCCAGAAATTGCTACCTGTCCACCAAAGATTTTGATACCAAGGCGTTTACTATGCGATTCACGTCCGTTTCTCGAACTACCGGCTCCTTTTTTGTGTGCCATGATTTATATTTTATGAACTATCTGATGATCTGACAATTCGTTTTGTTTAACAATTAATTATAAACTGATACCAGAGATCTGGATTTTAGTGAAGTACTGGCGGTGACCATTTTTCTTCTTGTAACCTTTTCTACGTTTCTTTTTGAAAACGATTACTTTATCACCTTTTAAATGAGACACGATCTTAGCTGAAACAGTAGCACCTTTCAAAGTAGGAGCACCTACTTGAATTTTACCATCTTCTTCAACCAACAATACATTGTCAAATTCAATACTAGCGCCTTCATCTCCTTGCAAACGGTGTACAAAAAGGTGCTGGTCTTTTGCAACTTTGAATTGCTGTCCTGCTATATTTACTATTGCGTACATTGTTAAATAATTATTATTTTAAACTGTTTATTTTTTTTATCGAGGTGCAAATATAGAATTAATTATTTTAAATCCATAACAGATTTAATTTTTCTTTCCATACCTATCTTCAGCATCATTGATGCTCTGTGAAACAAGGCTTTTCATTTGCTCTGCAAGTCCTTTTAACTTAGGGATCTCATTGTAATCCGTCAGGTAAGTCACTTTTTTAGATTTATTCTTGTAATTGAAAGTAATCTCATAACGCAAAGCCTTATTGGAATCCAGGTTCGTTCCCTGATTGGCAATCAGGTCCGGGAAATTCCAAAAGCCAATCTCTGCAGCCTTACTATGCAAATACAGCATATCATTGTGGCGTAGCTTTACATTTGTTTTGATCACTGAGTCTCTCCCATCCACATACTGATAATCCCCTGTTGCAGAATTATAAGTGTTCTCCAGATTATTACCTACGCCCCATTTGTATTCAATAGATTCGAATTCTGTTGATTTAAAAGGTGCATTACGGAACATTGGCGTGTAGTAAATGACACAATAGGCCAGGAAAGGTACGACAATGGTAAATAACAGGAAGATTTTCTTCGCTCTTGTACTCATATTATATTTGTTGTAATTATTTGTGTTTCTTATCTATTGATGGTCATCAAGAGGCGCGGTAAGCTCTCCCTCCCATTTGCTGACCACTGCGGTTGCGATGCTGTTTCCAACAACGTTAGTAGCCGATCGGCCCATATCTAGTAATGGATCAATACCAATCAATAACGCCAATCCTGCTTCAGGAATGTTAAACGTAGCAATCGTTCCGGCAATCACTACTAATGATGCTCTGGGTACGCCAGCAATCCCTTTACTCGTCAGCATCAGGATCAACAACATCGTGATCTGCTGATCAAAAGTCAAATGGATGCCATAAGACTGCGCAATAAACAGTGAGGCAAAGGTCATGTATAACATTGATCCATCCAGGTTAAAAGAATAACCCAATGGCAGTACAAAACTCACAATTTTATCTTTACAACCAAAACGTTCCAATTGAAGCATCGTTTTTGGATAAGCAGCCTCACTACTTGCCGTACTAAAAGCCAGCAATACCGGTTCTTTCATTCTGTTCATCAGGTTAAATACTCTGCCTTTAAGAATAGACCAGCCGATCATAATCAGCACCACCCAAAGCAATAACATACTGCCATAGAACTCACCGATAAAAATCGCATAAGTAGACAATACCCCTAATCCTTGCTTGGCCACAATTGCAGCCATGGCACCAAATACAGCAAAAGGAGCAAAGTTCATCACATAACCAGTTACTTTAAGGATCACATGTGCTACGGCATCAAAAAACTTGATAATGATCTGCCCCTTCTCTCCTATTGCAGCGGTAGCCACTCCAAAGAAAAGTGAGAATACCACGATTTGAAGGATCTCATTGGTCGCCATTGCCTCTGTCATACTTTTAGGGACAATATGCGAGATAAAGTCTTTCATCGATAGCGCTACTTTATGAATTCCAGTATCCGCATTCGCTGGTGGCAAAGGTAAATTCATGGCCAATCCCGGTTCAAAGAGATTCACCATAATCATTCCCAGAATCAGCGACAATAAAGAGGCACTCATGAACCACAACATGGTTTTTCCACCAATACGACCTACTGCCTTGATGTCTCCCACTTTAGCTACACCAACCACCAGGGTACTGAAAACCAGTGGCGCAACAATCATTTTGATCAGTCTCAAAAAGATATCGCTGAGTAAAGTTAATGGTTCCAATGCTTTCTCTCTCAGCTTTTCCGCTTCCGCTCTTGCTTTTTGAGCCACTACTTTCTGAGCATTCAGTTCCGCATATTGCACAACAGTAGTGTCTTTAACGCTGAGTAATTTTACTTCAACATTTTTGAGCTGGTGCTCTGCTTTTGCAATATTCTCATTGTAATCTTTTAATGAAGAGACATTCAAATAATATCCCAATCCAACACCTAATACCAAGGCAAGAAAAATGAAAAATGTTAACTTATTATTTTTTGACATACTAACTTTTAAAGTATTTATACAGTTTGTAAAACTACAACAATTACTTTATTCTCTAAATATTATTACCAAAGCAACTAACTTTATACATTCAACTTGTAACAAATAGCCTTATTTTTATCTAACCAAATAATAAAAAGACGCATATTGAAAGAGAAAGACCTGTTATTTAAACAAATCTTCGACACCAATTCCAAGAAAATATTCCATCTTTGCTACGGTTATACGGGCGATCAGGACGCAGCGAATGACCTGCTTCAGGAAACTTTTCTTAAAGTTTGGCAGAACCTGGACAAGTTCCGGAATAAGTCGTTGATCTCCACCTGGATTTATAGAATTGCTGTCAACACTTGTCTCACCTATCTGAGATCGGAAAAACGTCAGGCAAAAGATGAACTTACTGAAAACATCATTGAAACCCGCCCCGAAGAGCTCTCAGAAAAGAACGAACAGGTTGCTTTACTTTATAAATCAATCTCTCAACTAGAAGAAAATGACCGTTTGATCATTACCATGGTACTGGATGAATTGCCATACCATGAGATCGCGGACATCTCAGGAATCAGCGAAGGGAACCTGAGGGTAAAAATCCACCGCATAAAATTAAAACTTACCGAATTATACAATCAGCATGCAAGAATTTGATCATATACAATCGCTTTGGCAATCCCATACGGTAGAGGTTAAACTCTCTTCAGATGAAATGCTGGCACAGGCAAAAAAGGAAGTAAATTCAATGCGCAACCGCTCGGTCTTAAATATCGCAGGTATGGCCATTTCCTTCCTTGCTGTAGCAAGCCTTTGGGTATTCTTTGATTTTCAGTCCTGGACTACCTATGCTGGAATTACTGTAGTACTCCTTGCAATTGCCGCCTCTATATTGATGTTATATAAAGGCCACCGCTTAATTTCAAATAATGATTTCACCAGCCATCCGAATGAATTTCTGATGAGGTTAAAAGCCTATCAAATCAGCAGATCGAGCTTACACGATAAAATGTACTGGATTTATGCCGCAGCATTGAGCATCGGGTCTGCACTGTACCTGATAGAGATCCTGACCTATATGGACCTTTGGGCACAGGTGCTTATTGTAGTTTTCACCTTATTGTGGATGATTTTCTGCTCTACACTGGTGAGAAAAGCAGTAATCAAAAGAGACAAGGAAAGAATATCATTATTGATTGAGAAGTTCGAGCGACTGGCAAATCAGTTTAAAGAACATTAAGTAACTTTATCGAGCGCTATAAACGTAAAAAAGTCATCTTCAGAAATGGAGATGACTTTTCCTTTTTATTAACTAACCCAAATTTAATTCATCCGAACTTATACCTGGATTTACCTGCTGACAAAGATAAGTTGGAATCAAAACACCCGATAGGCGAAAATCACCAAGTTAAATATTTTCGTTAAATCTGTTGACCTGAGTGATCTCCCAAAGTCCATCTTCTCCCCTTTCGATGGTAATAAAATTCTTTTGCACAAATAATGGGAATTTTAAATCTACCCGAACCACAGTAAGGGTATTGCTGCTGGAAATAATTTCATAATCAGATTCGCAATTCATTTCTGTTTTCCCCAATTTATGGTAAAATGAAACCAACTGTTTTTTAGATTGCCTGCCCAGTTTTGTACCAAGACAAACACATACCTTCGCATTTTCGTTCAACACCAGATTTAACAACCTGGCGTCGGTATGGACAATTGCTTCAATAAAAGCATTTACAACCGTAAAGGGTTTACTATTTACAGATTTTTTGAGTAGCCGATCGTCATTATTCAGAGGACTACTGTAGCCAACTGTGCCACTGAGGAATACCATCAGTAAACACGAGAACAAAGTCTTTTTCATGAGCTTTTTTTTATTAAAAATAACCCAATCAACTGACTATCAGTGTGCTAAAAACACCTTTAAAATGAAATGAAAACTAACGGTACTGACCTGGTGTAACCTGGAAGGAATTCCTAAACAGTCTGATAAAGGAACTGGGACATTCAAAACCTACGATATCTACAATCTCATTGACTGGATAATCAGTATTCCGTAAAAAATACTTGGCCTGACGCAGCCTGATACTGGTTAGAAATTGATGAGGTGATTGATGGTAAGCTTGTTTAAAGGTTCTTAGAAAATGATTCACAGAAAGGCAGGCAATTCTGGCAATCTCTTCCAGTCCCAGATTTTTATTGTAGTTGCTGATGATATAATCTCTTGCAATGTTCAGCCTCCTTAGAATTTCTGATTTTGTACTACGATTCAGAAAATTCAAAGAAGCTGCTCTGTTCGTTACCTCGGCATCGTAAAGCGCATAATAATTCAACAGGCAATGTTCCAGGTAGGTATTGAGTAATAAGTTATCCTTACTGCCCTTTTCAATGTGCTTTTTCAGGTTCAGCAGGTTAAACTTCATATCGCCTTCCAATGGATAAATGGACTCCACAAAAACCGGGGCTTTACTAATACCGGATACCGGTTCGTCCAGCAATTGCGTTGCTTTAGCTGTTCTGGCATATTCAAAATCCATGACAAAACCGGGATCAAACAGCACAGACATAGAATCTACCTTTACGGAAGAATCAATTTTTCTTGAATAAGAAGTATCCTGATTTAAAAAGATAAAATTCCCGGAATATAATGTCAGTTCACGATTGGCAATGGTATAATCTGCCGATCCGCTAAAGATCATTTGAATGGCATACTTCCCGGTTTCAGCATGATGGATCTGCTCATGGGCAGATTCCATAATCACTTCATTCTTATCGACCAATGTTTGCTGAAATGTCATTTCCTTTTTAATTAAGCATCTGTATAATCTCTTTCTTCCAGTAACAAAATATGATTTCCGGAAGGGTCATAAAACTCACAGGATAGCCCCTTTTTCCTGTAGAGCGGTGCAGTAAAGATGGCTACACCTTGTCTTTTGAGCGTACAAAAATCCCGCAGACAATCATCTGTATAAACTACTGTAGGTTCCCTTTCTCTGGACCCATGTTTCACCAGCATTAAACTATGGCCATTAAACATTTTCAAAACCGGACAATTAATTCCGGCCATCTGTAAATCTTCTTCCTTTATCAGGCCTAGTTTTTCCACAAAGAACTCGCTGGATTGCAGGATATTCTTTACAAAAATGACCTGGTAATTCAACTCCGGAGTCATCATGAGCATGGTGATTTGGCTGTTTAATTGTTTACACTACAAATTTAAGCTTAGCAAATCAGCATCAGTTCCCCCCTTAAGGGGTATATTTGTAACCTTAGCAAAAATCACCCTTAAAGGGGTATTTTTTTAAGCGTACCTGATAAATATATTTACAATGGCTTGAACCATCAATTCCTACCTGAACGTGTATTACAAACCGATTTTCCTCTTTCTATTCCTCCTCTTAACCGGTAGTGCAGATAGTTTTGCACAGCGCTATAACTTCCGTCAATATGATATTGAAGATGGCCTGACACAATCACAGGTTACGGCAATCAGCCAGGATAGTAAGCGTCGTTTATGGATCAGTACACTGGGTGGCCTTAGTTGTTTCAATGGAAGGCAGTTTTATAGTTACACCAAAACCAATGGACTGAATAACAATTTTGCTCTGGCCCTCAGTTTAGGTAAAAATGATGAAATATGGCTGGGTACAGCACGTGGTATTTCCAGGTTTAACGGAACTCAGTTCGATAATTTTGCCCAAACCAGAGAGTGGGTAGGTAAATTAGTGACCAGTGCCAAGGGGACTGTTTATGGCCTCTCCTCCTCCCGACTTTTTAAAACCGACAAAAAGCAGATCACTTTTCTTAACGTCAGTAAGGATCCGAAAGAAACAATAACGGCATTAAAAGTTGATGAAAATGGAAAGGTCGCAGTAGCACTGCATGGGAAAGGCATCTTTTACCTGGAGCAGGGGAAATGGATGGCTCATCCGGAAAACGAAATATTAAAGACTTTTGTCATCAATGATTTTTTCAGTGACCATCAACAAAAAGATAAGCTCTGGATAATGGCAGAAGATGGTCTTTATGCGCTGGAGCAAAAAAAAGTGAGTCAATATGTATCCGGTAAATTTACCGCCATACAACAGGATGCTAAAAACAACATCTGGATCGGTTACAGCAGCGGAGCCTATTACCTGACGAAAAATGGCCTGATCCATTTTAATGGTAAAAACGGGTTCAGCAATAATGCGGTCAATGCCATATTTAAAGATATAGAGAATAACATCTGGCTGGCTACAGATGGAACCGGTCTGTTCAGATTCATAGACAGAGATTATGTGGTCTTTGACGAATCTCAGGGATTGAATAGTAAAATCGTAATGAGTCTGGCGAAAGGCCCTAATGCGGACGAAATATGGATTGGAACCTATGGTGGTTTATTTCAATATCAAGGCGGAAAAATTAAAGAGATTGCTATTCCTTCGGAAGTAGACAACACAAGGAACATCAACTTCCTTTACAACGACCGCCAGAAAAACATCTGGATCGGAACCGTGTATGGTGGACTCTGGTGTTACAATGGTAAAACAATCGTTCGCATGGTATCGGATCGTCATTCCATTGCCTATAATGCCATTTTAGAAGACAGTAAGGGAAGGATTTGGGTCTCCACCAATGCTGGTTGTTTTTTATTAAACAAAGAAACAAAACAACTGGACTGGGTCAGTAAGCAATTTGGCAGCACCTTACTGGAAACTACCGAAGCTGAAATTCTGGTAGGCACCCAGGATGGTGTATACATCATCAGCAATAAAGGCCAGACCAAAGCACTAAATCTTCCTCAGTTGACAGGTTCTTCCGTCCTTTGCATGACAAAATCAGGACCACAAAACTTACTTTTCGGAACCTCCGACAATGGGATTCTGATCTGGGACCGGAAGACAGGAAAAACGAGGACCTTAAATACAGCGAAGGGTTTAGCTTCAGACCATATTTACAGTATGCTCCTGGACCAGCAAGGAATTTTATGGGTCGGAACCGGCAAAGGAATCAATAAGATCAACACAAAAGACTTTAGTGTCATCAGCAATAACAATGAACCAAATTTACTGGTGGAGTGTAATCAGAATGCCATTCTGCAGCACAATAATGACATTTGGGTAGGGACTACAAAAGGGGCTATCGTCTACAACCGGAATCATCAGGTACCGCCTACTGTCCCCCCTTATATCTACCTCAATACTGTCACTGCTTTTGCACAAAGTAAAGGCCGGCAGAACAAGGAGCAAACCATTTTCAAGGGAGATGAGCTAGGGCGTATCGCGACCCTTCCATATCATCAGAACAACCTGAACATTACCTTTACCGGAATTTTTTTAGCCAATCCTGATGGCCTGCTGTATCAGTACAGGTTAGTAGGATTAGACAATAAATACAGCGAAAGTACCTCCAATACTTCCATGAACTTCTCTTCTGTTCCTCCAGGAAGGTATACTTTTCAAGTGAGGGCACTGACCAAATCGGGCCTGATCTCCTTAAATGCAGCTTCCTTTTCTTTCGAAATTACACCTCCCTATTATCAGACCGGTGTATTCCGATTGCTTATCTTTGTGCTCATTGTATTGTTGATTTTACTGGCTGTTTACGTCATTTTGAATTTAAATGAACGAAAGCGAAAACTAAGGCTAAAGATCAAACTGGAAGAGCAATTTAAAGTCAGAAAGCAGACAGCTGAAGATTTTCATGACGATCTTGGTAACAAATTGACCCGAATCTCCGTCTTATCAGAAGTATTGAGCAGTATGATAGATAAAGATGATACAGAAAAGAGAAGTATCATCTCGAAAATCAACGACAATGTAAATGAATTATATAGGGGTACTAAAGACATATTGTGGTCATTAAATCCTAAAAATGATAAGTTAACTGAACTAATAGGCCACATTGAGGCGTTTGGGAGGGAAATGTTCAACAATACCCATGTTGATTTCCAATCTCATATTGATCTGGCCGGATACGATGGAAAATTATCATTAGATGTGAGCAGAAATCTGCTGATGATCTTTAAGGAGGCAATACACAATGCACTGAAACATGCAAAACCGGGGATGGTTGTATTTTCAGCAACAGTAGATGGGGAAAACTTAAAAATCACCGTAAAGGATGATGGACAAGGACTAGATCCCATAGGATCCATGGATGGCCATGGGATAAACAATATGAACGTGAGAGCAAAAAGAATCAATGCAAAACTAGATATCAATTCAAACGCCAGCGGAACGGAAATTAAACTCGCAATTCATCTTTCCACTTTAATGCGTCTGAAAAATGTATAGTCAGCCAGAATCCAGAATTGTCATCATCGAAGATGATCAGACCATAAGAGAAGGGTATGCTTATTTAATTAACCATACTTCTCCGTATCAGGTAGTGGCCACCTACCCTTCTTTTGATGCCGCAAAACATAAGATCAGCAAAGATCAACCTGATGTGATCATTCTAGATATACAACTACCAGGTACCAATGGCATTGATGCCCTTCCTATGTTGAAGAAATTGCTGCCACAGGTATATATCATTATGCTCACAGTTTATGAAACAGAAAAGACCATTCTTGATGCTCTGGCGAATGGTGCATCCGGCTATTTTACTAAAAACACACCTACAGCTAAATTAATTGAAGCCATTAAAGATGTACTGAATGGTGGTGGACCTATGAGCCCTGATGTTGCAAAAACAGTCATCCTTTCTCTTCAAAAGAACCAGGATACTCCACTCACCAAAAGGGAAACACAAATTCTGGAGCTGATCACCATTGGTAAAGACCGCGGGCAAATTGCTAAAGAACTTTTTATTGAAGTAGAAACCGTAAAAACACATACCAAGAACATTTATACGAAACTAAATGTCAATTCAAAGGCTGAGGCCATTCAGGTGGCAAAAGATAAAAAATTAGTTTAAACAAAACGGCCGTACCTTTTTGAAAAGATACGGCCGTTTTATTGCCATAATTAATGTTCCTGACTATTCTTTGAGCTCAATAGTAGAGAAACTATTACCATTTAAGCGATACTGCAGCATTTTAACTGTACCGGCTTTGTTGGTTGTATCTTTATCATCCAACACAGGAACTGAGCGGAACAGGTTTCCATCCTTGATGATGAACTTATCGCCACCTGCATAATTCTTCTTGATAGAAGGACTTAGCGGTGGGAAACTGATCTTTCTAAACTCTCCACCTGCATATTCGTACACATTCAGATCGTGCACGTTTTTTTTACTCAGCAATTCAATATAAATCTCCGGATTTCCATCATTATCGAGGTCCATATTCCAGACATCTGTAATGATTCCCTTCCTTTCATTAGAGAAAGACTTATAATTATTTTTCAACGTATCCGACAATAGAATCAGGTATCCGCCAACACTATCTACACCTTTCCCCCAACTGACTACTTCAAAGTTAATACCAGGGCGTATGGCAATGTCCTTGTAAAAAGGAAACTGACCCTGTGGTTTCTTAACCTCTGAAGAATTAGTCGCACTGCCTGGAGCAGTTGTTTTGTTGGAAGCATTATCTCCGCAAGCAGCCAATAAAAGCAGCCCTGCAAATAGCAGGGGCAGCTTTGAGAAATATTTACCTGATTTCATTTTTATATTTTTTTCAATGTGTTTCTTTCGAAAACCTATTTCACTTTTACATCCGCAGCACCATTGTTCAGAATGGTTTCTGTCACCACACTTTGTTTACCGGATGGCGTGATTACTATAGTTTTAAGAACTCGTTTTTCTCCTTTAGGAACGATCACCTGCAGTCCCTTGGTATACAAAGTTGCAGCAGTTGAAGGGCGTGTCAGGTCTAAAGTATAGTAAATACTTGATCCTGGCATTGGCGCTTTCATATCGATGTTAATCGTTTCACCGTTGATTACTTTTTCATTCAAACCAAGAGGCGTAGGTACCCAGTAATTCGTACCGGTTTTATCTAATCTAGCCAGGTGCAGAGGAAGACGTTCTTCAGAGAAGTTTTTTAAATCTTTACGTTCCGGTTGTGTCCATGCAATTTCAGCAAGTGAAAAAATCCTTGGCATAATCATGTACTCTACTTTTGCAGGAGTCTGGATATATTCTGTCCATAAGTTAGCCTGCACACCAATCACATATTTCTGTTGATCAGCAGTCAAAACTTTAGGCATTGGATCATAGTTATAAACTGTCGAGTAGGTAGAGAAACCACCAATATTTGTTGGTTCATCAGCAGAATTAGATTGTTTATGATCAAAATAAAGACCGCCACCATTAGGAGTCATGATCACATCATGGTTTTGTTGCGCTGCAGCGATACCACCTTCAGTACCTCTCCAGGACATCACCGTAGCGTTTGGTGCTAAACCACCTTCTAAGATTTCATCCCATCCAATAATCCGGCGACCTTTTGCATTCACATGTTTTTCAATTCTTTGGATGAAATAACTCTGTAAACCATGCTCGTCTTTTAAGTTCAGGTCTTTAATCATTTTCTGACAGAAAGCACTTTCTTTCCAATATTCTTTAGGGCATTCATCACCACCAATATGAATGTATTTAGAAGGGAATAAAGCAATCACTTCATCTAATACATTTTCCAGGAATTTGAAAGTATTGTCGTTAGGTACAAACACATCATCAAATACGCCGAATTGTTGTTGTACCTGTTTTCCTTTTCTGGAACCAGACCAAGGTGTTTTGGCATCTACAAAAGTATCTCTTTCCGGGAAGCAGCTCAACTCCGGATAGGCAGCGATTGCTGCAGAAGCATGACCAGGAAGCTCAATTTCAGGAATAACATTGATGTACCTTGCCGCAGCATAAGCAATCACGTCTTTCACTTCATTTTGAGTGTAGTAGCCTTTGTATTCTTTATTATCGGTACCTACACCAGGGTGATGACCAATAATGGTTCCATTTCTTTTGCCACCCACTTCTGTTAACCTTGGGTATTTTTTGATTTCAATTCTCCAACCCTGATCATCTGTCAAATGCCAGTGGAAATTATTCATCTTATAATCAGACATCACATCAATATATTTCTTTACCAGGGCAACCGGGAACATGTGACGGGACACATCCAGGTGCATTCCTCTATATTTGAAACGTGGGTAGTCATTGATTTCAGCATTTGAGATCAATACCTCGTTGTTTACCTTTTCCGGCATCAACTGCATCATAGATTTTAATCCATAAAATAATCCAGCTTCTTTACCTACAATCGTAATATTTTTACCTGTGATATTGATTTTATAACCTTCTGCAGGCAATTGATCTGCACCTACTGAAGTCAGTACAATCGCTCTTTCATTTGCTGCTGCTGCTTTTGCAGGTCTCAATGAAAATCCAGCTTTGGTCACCACAAAGGCGTTGAACAAGTCGGCCATTCTGGAGTTTTTTGGGTCATTCGACACTAGAACTACGGTTTTATCCAGTTTAAAGTTACCGTTTGTCTTCTTTACAGATACCGGGGCAGGAATAATACCCATGTTCTGGTCCTGCTGCGCAGAAGCTTCTATTGCAATAAATGCCAACAGAACAATTGTAAAAAATTTCTTCATTTGTTTTTTGAGTGTTTATTAATTTGGTTAAAACGGAGCGTTTTTTATGCTGCAGAACCCTACAGATCAACGCACCTTCATTTTTTGTTTAAATTGAATGCACAAGATAAAAAAACCTTTGATACAAAAAAAGGCGGAATTCTCACGAATTCCACCTTTTTATATATAGCTGTTATCGGTTAAGATAAAACTTTTACTTCATCTTCTTTGGCAGCCAGGAAACGTTCTGCATCTAAAGCAGCCATACAACCTGAACCTGCAGCAGTTACCGCCTGACGGTAGTAATGATCCTGTACATCACCCGCAGCAAAAACACCTTCTACATTTGTTTTTGTTGATCCAGGAATGGTTTTAAGGTATCCGGTTTCGTCCATATCTAACTGTCCTTTAAAGATATCTGTATTTGGTTTATGGCCAATAGCCACAAAGAAACCTTCTACAGGAATCTCAGATTCCACATTAGTTTGATTGTTCAATACTTTTACACCAGTTACATTTTTACCGTTACCCAGGATTTCCAAAGTCTCAGTATGGTAAATCACCTCAATGTTAGGTGTATTCAATACCCTGTGCACCATTGCTTTTGAAGCTCTGAATTCATCTCTTCTCACTAGCATGTATACTTTTTTACAAAGTTTAGCCAGGTAAGTTGCTTCTTCAGCGGCAGTATCACCTGCACCAACGATAGCTACATCTAATCCTTTAAAGAAGAAACCGTCGCATACCGCACAAGCAGAAACACCAAATCCATTATATTTTTGTTCAGAAGGTAAACCTAACCATTTCGCGGTTGCACCTGTAGAGATAATTACTGAATCCGCAGTGATGGTTTTAATATCATCTACAACTACTTTATGAGGCATTGAAGAAAAATCTACAGAACTTACATATCCAAAACGGATATCAGTTCCAAAGCGTTCCGCTTGTTTGCGGAAATCTTCCATCATTTCTGGTCCTGTGATTCCAGCAGGATAACCAGGGAAATTATCAACCTCGGTAGTTTGTGTCAATTGTCCACCAGGTTCCATACCGGTATACATTACTGGTTTCAGGTCTGCACGGGCTGCATAAATTGCTGCAGTATATCCTGCCGGGCCTGAACCTATAATTAAACATTTAACGTGTTCTATTTCTTGTGACATATTATTTTTTCTGTTATACTACAAAATTACACTTTTCTACAACGCATAACAAGTGCTGGCTTTGCAGAAAGCCGCATTATGAGTTACTGATTATAAAATATCGGGAATTACAATCTCAGAAAATCAGGTTTGGATGATCCCTACATTAAAGGCTTTTTTAATTGGGGATTGATTTGCGGCTTCAATTCCCATTGAAATCACCTTTCGGGTCTCTAAAGGATCGATGACACCATCCACCCAAAGCCTTGAAGCTGCATAATATGGCGTAGTCTGACTATTATAGCGATCTGTAATTTCTTTTAAAAGTTCCGCTTCTTTCTCTGGAGTGATGGTTTCTCCTTTTGCCTTTAGGGAGGCTTCCTGAATTTGCAGCAATACTTTTGCGGCTTGTGAGCCACCCATTACGGCTATTTTAGCACTTGGCCAGGCATAAATCAAACGGGGATCATAAGATTTGCCACACATGGCATAATTTCCTGCACCATAGGAATTGCCCAATACGATTGTAAATTTAGGCACTACAGAGTTGGCTACTGCCATTACCATTTTAGCACCATCCTTGATGATTCCTCCTTGTTCAGACCTGCTGCCCACCATAAATCCGGTCACGTCCTGTAGAAACACCAATGGGATTTTCTTCTGATTACAGTTCATGATGAACCTTGCGGCCTTATCTGCACTGTCGGAATAAATCACCCCACCAAACTGCATCTCTCCTTTTTTAGATTTCACCACTTTTCGCTGGTTGGCCACAATACCCACAGCCCAGCCGTCGATTCTTCCCAATCCGCAAATGATACTCTGTCCATATAGTTGTTTATATTCTTCGAAATCGGAAGCATCTACCAAACGATAAATCAGCTCCAGCATATCATAGGGTTTCTCCCTGCTTTCCGGCAGGATCCCATAAATATCTTCCGGATTCAGCTTAGGCTGCTCAGGCTTGATTCGATCAAATCCGGCAAGTTCCGGAGCACCCAGCTTGCTCATGATGTTGCGAATACTATCCAGACAAGCCTGATCATTAGGATGTTTATAATCCGTCACACCGGAAATTTCGCAATGGGTAGTTGCACCACCTAAACTTTCATTGTCGATGTCTTCCCCAATAGCGGATTTTACCAGGTAGGAACCTGCCAGAAACACCGATCCCGTACCATCCACGATCATGGCTTCATCGCTCATAATTGGGAGATAAGCACCACCGGCAACACAAGAGCCCATAATTGCTGCAATCTGTACGATTCCATCTGCCGACATGTGCGCATTATTTCTGAACATCCGTCCAAAATGTTCTTTATCAGGAAAGATCTCATCTTGCATTGGCAGATATACCCCTGCACTATCTACCAGATAAATGACTGGTAATCGGTTCTCCATCGCAATCTCTTGTGCCCTCAGGTTCTTTTTAGCCGTCATAGGAAACCAGGCTCCAGCTTTCACTGTAGCATCATTGGCAATGATCATACATTGCCTGCCGGAAACATAGCCAATTCCGGCAACCACTCCTGCTGATGGGCAGCCACCTTGTTCCGCGTACATCCCATCCGCAGCAAAAGCACCGACTTCCAGAAATTCACTTTCCTTATCTATTAAATAAGCGATTCTTTCACGCGCCAGCAGTTTTCCCTTCTCCTTTTGCTTCCCCGCATTCTTTGCTCCCCCACCTTCATATATCTTTTTAAGCCTCGTCTTCAACTCGTAAACCGACTGCTTATTCAAATCTTCATTTTTGTTGAATTCTATATTCATTTTGGCAAGTTAAATCTATTTTCCAATGAAACAAAAGTCCGTTTTAGGCTTTGGTATAAAGCAGTCATTTGTTGCGCTTTCCCTAAGAATTATGCCCTATATTTTTTTTAAAATGACATCCAGTTTTTTCAAAACTCAGGTCTTCAATTCATTTCAAAGCCCCTCTGGAATTTACAATCCTATAAATACAGCAACCAAATGTTTATTGCGAAAAAAAAACAATTTTAGGATCAATAATTGCTACAATTCTAAAAATTCCGTTTATGAATGATCTTTACAACGTCCTCAGAAAATTTTTCAATTACCGTTTCAATTTGCAGGAAGACAGTGCACCTCAGGCAGAAACCATTGCTTCGATAAAGAAAAATGTTGCTTTTAAAGGGGCCAACTTGTGGACATTAATTTTCGCCATATTTGTTGCCTGTATCGGATTGAATGTGAATTCTACTGCGGTCATCATCGGCGCCATGCTGATCTCTCCGCTCATGGGCCCAATTGTAGGAATCGGGCTTGGGATAGGCACTAACGACTTTGATCTCGTTAAAAAAGGGCTCCGAAACCTCATTCTTGCTACCATTATCAGCATCATCGCTTCTACCCTATATTTTACTTTCACACCGCTTCATGAGGCTTCCTCTGAATTATTAGCCAGAACTTCGCCATCTATCTGGGATGTTTTTATAGCTAGCTTAGGTGGTCTGGCAGGAATTGTTGCCGCTACCCGGCAAGAAAAGAGCAATGTAATTCCGGGTGTGGCCATTGCCACGGCATTAATGCCTCCGCTATGTACGGCAGGCTTTGGAATTGCTTCAGGAAATTTTTACTATTTTTTTGGTGCCATTTACCTCTACTTTATCAATAGTGTTTTTATTTGTGTGTCTACCTTTCTAATCGTGCGGTATTTGAAATTTAGAAAGAAGACTTTTGAAAACAAGGAAGATGAACAGAAAGTAAGTCGCTATATCTGGATCATTGTCATCATTACGATTGCGCCGAGTATTTACCTCACCTATCAGATTGTAGGCAAAAGTATCTTTGAAAACAATGCGAACAGATTCATCAGTCAGCAGTTGAACTATACCAATACTCAAGTCATCTCAAAAAACCTGAAATTCAACAGAAAGGGAAGCGAGATAGACCTATTGTTATTGGGTGCAGAACTCTCGCCTCAACAGCTGGACTCCTTAAACCAAAAGCTACCGGATTACCAATTGAAAGGAACAAAACTGATCATTAGGCAAGGTCTGAATGCGAAGAATGAAGTTGATCTTTCTCAAATCAAAGCCAGCATACTGGAAGATGTATTCAAAAGCAATACTGAAGCCGCCGTTAATGACCCTTTAAAGTTGTTGCTTCCAGACCTGAAACCAGAACTTCGTGTACTGTACCCCGATCTAAAAGATTACAGCATTAGCAATACCATTTTTACTCGTTTAGATTCCAATAAGTCCGATACGCTGACGATGGTAGTGGCTTCATTCTATAAGCCAATTCCCCTGGTTGATCAGGATCGCCTGAGGTTATGGTTAAAGAACAGGGTAAAAGCAGACTCTTTGAAATTGATTGTTTTATAACGGGACCGATTCAAGCTAAAGCCCAATTTAAGGTAATAGATCAATATACCAATACCCGGAGTACTCTCCTTCTTCTCCATTGGGCTTCGGGAATTGCTTATATACCTTTTCTCCCAGACTAAATTCTATTGGAGCAGTAAAAATCGGGCCATCAAACACAAATGTATGAAACTCGCCATTCTCTCCGCAGGGATCAATTCCTTCCGGGAGATCGGCGATAAAATGCTCGTCGATTACTCTTCCGCAGAAATCTTCCAGTCCTTCCTGAGCACAAACTACTATGGTTCTATACCCAAGAGCAATAAACTCATGAATCAACCCGAGCGTATCCCGTTTCCATAAAGGAAATACCCCTTTGAGCCCCATTTCTGCCAGCTTGCGCTCCCGGTATTCCCTCAGGTCTTCCAGAAAAATATCTCCAAAAATAGAATACGCTACTCCTTTTGAATGCAATATATCAAGATGGCGCTGCATACTTTGCTCGTAAGCTTCCATAGTTGGGGATTCCGACAAACGAACCTGATATAAGGGAATACCAATACTTTTCGCCTGTGCAATCAGCAGTTCTTCTCTGACTCCGTGCATACTCACCCGTTTAAAAGCTTCGTTTACGGTAGTCAGCAGATAGCGTACTTCAAACGCTTCTTCCTCCAAAATATGATGTAATGCCAGGCAACTGTCTTTACCTCCACTCCAATTAAACAGACTGATCTTTTTATCCATTAGGGCACAATATTACAAGAAATTCCGGTCTTCATATCAGGAACACACTTTTTTCATAAAACTGACGTTATTTTCCATGTATGAAACTAAAAATCATCCTCTTCTTTCTATGCTGTCAGACTGCGGTTTACGCTCAGAATTTCAAGTTTCCGACATTGTCAAATCAGGGAAAATCCATCACCGAACTGGTTCCTGCAAAATGGAAAGTGCTGGACTCTGTGGCTGGCGACCTGAACCAGGATCAGGTAAAAGATCTGGTGATGATTTTAGAGTATCAGCAGGAAATCCGGGAAAGCAGGGCTTATGGCGACAATACCACTGAGCTCATCACGGAAATTCAGAAACCAAGGATACTGGCCATTTACTTCAAAAACAAAAATGGTTATCAACTGGCCACTCAAAACAACAACTTCATATTAAGGTCGCAGGAAGGTGGCTCGCTGGGTGATCCCTTGCGGCCGATGGGAATTGAGAAAAATCAGCTTTCTTTATCCTTTCAGGGAGGTGGAGAATGGCGGTGGAAATTAAAGTATACCTTTAAATACAATGGTAATAACTGGATACTGGAAAAAGCGAACAATTATTATTACAATGAAAACTCAGGAGAGCTGACAGACAAACAATATGATTTCGTGAACAGGAAACTACTGGTCACTACCGGATTGGGCAAGCACAGTAAACTACCCAATGAAACCATCACGCATGATTTTCCGATAAAAGAACTGCGGACTTTCCAAAGTTTCAAGAAACCATGGACCTGGGAGATCAGTCCTGACGAGTTCCTATAACGCAAAAAAGGGTATCCGAAATTTACGGATACCCTTTTTTTATGATCAAAAACTAGTTCTTACTAGAATAGTTTGGTGATTCTTTAGTGATAGAAACATCATGTGGATGACTTTCTCTCATACCTGCAGCAGTGATACGTACAAATTTAGCTTGTTGTAAAGCATCGATAGTAGCTGCTCCACAATAGTGCATTCCTGCTCTTAGTCCACCAACATACTGGTAGATCACTTCTGCCAAAGTACCTTTATAAGGAACGCGACCTACAATTCCTTCCGGAACTAATTTGGTCACTACATCTTCCTCATCCTGGAAATAACGATCTTTAGAACCTTGTTGCATAGCTTCTACAGAACCCATACCACGGTAAGATTTAAATTTACGTCCTTCATAGATGATGGTTTCACCTGGAGATTCTTCTACTCCTGCGAACAATGAACCTGCCATGATACAGCTCGCTCCGGCAGCAATAGCTTTTACAATATCACCAGTTTGTTTGATACCACCATCAGCGATTACAGGAATTCCTGTACCGATCAATGCTTGTGCACATTCGAAAACTGCATACAATTGAGGTACTCCAACACCAGCAATAATTCTGGTGGTACAGATAGAACCTGGACCGATACCCACTTTAACTGCATCTGCACCAGCTTCTGCCAATGCTCTTGCAGCATCTGCAGTAGCGATGTTTCCAGCGATCACCTGTAAATCAGGGAAACGTGCTTTAATGGCTTTTACCATATCAATCACACCTTTAGAGTGACCATGAGCGGTATCTACAGTCACCACATCCACACCTGCTGCAACTAAAGCTGCTACACGGTCAATGTTATCTGCTGCTACCCCTACAGCTGCACCTACGCGTAATCTTCCACGCTCATCTTTACATGCTTTAGGGTAGTTTTTATATTTTTGGATGTCTTTGAAAGTGATTAAACCTGCAAGATTTCCAGCGGCATTAATTACCGGTAATTTTTCGATTTTATAATCTTGTAAGATTTCTTCTGCTTGTAAAAGCGTAGTTCCTTCAGGAGCAGTGATCAGATTTTCTCTGGTCATCACTTCAGAAACTTTACGTTGCATGTCTTTCTGGAAACGAAGGTCTCTGTTAGTGATGATACCTACCAATTTATTGTCGGCATCAATCACAGGAATTCCACCTATTTTGAAATCCTTCATGATCTGGAATGCGTCCGCTACTTTTGCATCTGCATTTAAAGTAACCGGATCCTGGATCATTCCACTTTCTGAACGTTTTACTTTTCTAACTTCTTCAGCCTGACGTTCGATGCTCATGTTTTTATGTAGCATACCGATACCACCTGCCTGAGCAATGGCAATTGCCAAACCAGCTTCAGTTACGGTATCCATTGCTGCAGAAACAACAGGGACATTTAAACGTATTTTTTTAGTTAAAAAACTTCCGGTATCCACGTCACGTGGCAGAACTTCAGAATATGCAGGAACTAACAATACGTCGTCGTATGTTAAACCTTCAGATATAAATTTATTGGGATCAAGTTGCATAGCAAATAATTTAGGAGTTACTATTTGCCGGGCAAAGATACTATTATTATTGCAACTGCGCAACAGTTCCCCAGAAATAGGCCGTTTTAGACAAAAGATTACACTGAGATTAAGATTCCTTAACCTCAGCAAAATCATTAAGCAATGTTACCTATGCAACAAAAGTTTGTTACATATGCAACACGCGTTTGTTACATATGTAACAAATCATCGTTCAAAGCCTACATATATTTGGTATAACAAAACGCTAATACTAAAAATATGAATACTGGTAGAATTATTTTTGAACTCCTGGTTGTAAGCGCTTCATTTACATTTAGTGCATTCACAAATGTAAATGTGAAATCAAATACAAAACGTAGTGTAGCATTTGATTATCTCATTCAAAGAGTTCATGGAGAGTTTACACAAATAGACATAGCCAACCCTTCATCCGTACCAGATTATGGTATGTGTTATATAGGAGGAACTATATATCGCTGTGTATACCAAGTAACTGCTGCAGGAAAACTAAACATCCCATCACTAACTTCATTAAGGCAGATATATTATACAGGAGCCCAAATTAACAATTATCTGGTATTAGGTTACCTGTATTCAGAACCCGGTTCAATACCAGCATTATACTGGGATTAATATCAGTACAAAAAATTCTATTTAAACAAGAGACACTTAACTAACCTATAATTTAAACCAAAAACCACTGCCCCCCAAAAATTAACTTTCTCAAAATTCAAAAAGGATCGGGGGCTTTCCCTGAGAACCTTCGGTCCTTTTTCTCCTTAACATTTGTAAGAAAATTTACCTAAAAAAATTAATCAAAATCAATGTGTGACTAAAATTATAACAATGGATACTTCAATAAAAGGACAATCGAGATTCCAGATTTCAGATAAGGCCAGAGAGCTCAGCATAGAAATCATCTGCTATTTATTTATTGCACTATTTATTTATACTGCTACAGATAAAATTTTTGATTTTAAAAGTTTTCATCGTTTTTTGGGTCGGTTAGATTTCTTGCATACGATAGGTCCAATTCTAGCATACCTAATCCCAGTTGCTGAAATTGCAGTTTCAATTTTACTACTCATCCCAAAAACAAAACGTCTGGGCTTATATCTTTCACTAGCCATCATGATACTCTTCACCTCCTATCTGGTTTTTATGAAATTAACCTTGGATGCGGAGCATCTACCCTGCCATTGTGGAGGGGCAATCACCAGGTTAAGCTGGACACAACATATTTGGTTCAATTTAGGATTTATACTACTTGCAGGGATTGGCATAAAGCTAATCAACAGTAAAAAAAGTTCATAAATATTTATTTAATTCTTACAACGATGAAAAATATAACGAAAGTGATTTTGGGTCTGCTCGTGATTGGGACGGCAATCGGATTTAGTGCATTTACAAATGCAAAAAAAAATCAAGAGAATATGGTAAATAAAAAATCTTATATACTGATTGATTATCTAGTGCAAAGGCACGCAGGTCAATTCACACCATATCTACCTTACAATGAACAACCTAATGGAGCATTATGCATAGGGAGCTCTAAACGACAATGCATCTACGAGGTAACTTTACTAGGCAAATGGAATATACCAAACTTATCCACCATTTGGCAAACTTATTACACAACAGAGCAAATTGATGAATATCTAGCCAATAACTGGTTATTCAGTGATCCTCATTACAAATATGGATTATACTTAGGGGATGAATAAAAAATTACGCGTAGTAACAGGTAAATGCTATCCCCTGTATAAAGAAATATAGCAATACCAAACCAAATCAATAAAACATAAAACAATGAAAAATTTCCAAAAAATTGCTTTGGGCCTGATGACTGTAGGCTCAGCATTCGCATTCAGTGCATTCACAAATGTAGACCTTGGTACTAATAAAAAAGCTGTTACATTTGATTACCTAGTACAAAGGGCAGCTGGACAATTTACACAAATTAACCCTTCAAATCCAAGTGCAACCCCAGACTATTCATTTTGCAAAACATCAGCAGCAAATAGATGTTCTTATGAAGTAACATTATTAGGAAAATCGAATATGCCAACACTTGTCTCTTTAGGACAAACTTCCTATACTGCTACCCAAATTCAAGATTATTTAGATAATGGTTATATTATTGAAGATCCAGAAACTACTAAAAGTACATTATATGTAGACTAGTAAAAGTTAAATTACAGAGAGAATAGTATTTAATTACAAATACTATTCTCTTTATTTATAAAAATCCATTCAAAAAATTTTTGAATAAAATCGCACTATCCGCTATACTACTCCTTGGTCTTGGAGGGGCGGTTGAAATCGTTTTACCATCCTTTATAATTATCAAGATAGGAAAGCCGTCTATATTATAGTGTTTAATAATTGGATGATCAGCACCAAGTCCAGCTGTATATAAATTAATCTCATCATCACTTGTATATATCTGTTTTTCCAAGCTTTTCACCCAGCTTTCTTTTTTTACATCAATACTAACAGTCATAAATACAACATTAGGATTGTCTTTATAAGTCTGAATAATGGGTTTTAATTCCTTTGCCAAATTTGCACAGGCGACACAGCCAGTGTACCAAAAATCTAAAATTATAAGTTTTCCTTTATAATCACTTAGCTTATGTAGTTTACCCTCCTTATCTGGTAATTCAAAAGGAAAAGCCGGACCAGTACTATTCTTTTTCAGCTCCATTATGGCTCTTCTAAAAACATTCTCTCTCGGAAACCCCACAGATTCATCAATAAGAAAATCACGTGCATCCTGACGTAAGTTTATTTCAAAACTATAAGCTATCAATAATACCTTATCATATACCAGCCCCTCATTACCTTTTCTGATAAAGTTCATTAATTCTTTAAAAGAATACCTAAAATTATAAAAACCAGGTTTTGAGCTTAACAAAAACATAGTAGAGAATCTATCCCTTTTATATAAAAAATCACAATATTTATATGACTTCACCAAAATATCATCATCAAATTTATTATGATCAAATTCTTTTAAATAAGAAGATAGAAACCTATAAATAACCTCATCCCAACCATTTCGGTCACCAGATGCATTCGTCATCATGAGGAATCTGTCAGTTAAATGCAAATTATGCTCGCCCCAGATATCCGCACTAATTAATGAATAAATTGAAGTATTAATTCTATTTTTATACTTTTTTAAAATCTTTAGTTTATCGAAATAAAGTGAATCATCTATTTTTATTTGTCGAATTAATATTCGCTCAAATAACGAAGAATTTCCTTCCTCTATTTTACCTAGTTTAGATGCAGCATCAAGGCTTTGATTAGCCAGCTCAAAAAGGCAATTGTACTTAGGACTTCCTTTCCCTTTAAATAATACACTCTTTATACCAAATACAATCTTGATATTGTCACCATTCTGAAAAATAAAAAGATTATTAAGTGCATTAAACACCTCCTTACCTACTTTGAACCCTGAAGAATTATAAATAATGCGTCCATAATTTATGTCCGTGCTCAATGGCAACTTAAAAAGAGATTTCAGTTTAGTGACTTTAAAAACATTTAAATCATAATTAGTTATAAACATAGAGTTTATGGCATCCCTACACATTTCAAATTCAATACTTGCATCTTTTAAAAGAGCAGAATCTTTGACAATAACTTCAATCATGACGAACTTCTCTATAGATTTAGCTTCTTTTCCGAATATCCTTAATGGTAGCAATTGAATGAAACAAGTAAGGAATAATAATTTCACCATTTTGATATGCAATTTCATTATATGAGCTTATTTTTAATTCTTATATTTTAGCGGGGATTTTGTACTATCCCACTCAAAGCAACTTCTGCAGGATATATTGGAAACACCCATCTTAAATCATTTGGAGGAAGAGTATACGTCACACCATTTAAAGTACGGGTAAGTGTAATATTAGCCCCTTCCTTATTTAACCTTTTTAAATCAAACCACCTAAGGCCTCTCCAAACCAATTCTTTTCGTCTTTCTATTAAAACTTTAGATAAGGCTTCACTCGCTGAATTACTTACAACTGGTACATAAGGGGAGCTATTATGAAAACGCTTAATTAGTAATGCATTCAATACATCCATTGAGGCGGATACTTCATTTCTTCTAGCCAAACATTCAGCTTTGATCAGATAAACTTCATCTGTAGCCAATCCAAAAAAAGGGTAAAAACCGGTCGCATTTCCAGCATATGATCTCTTTAAATTATAACTACCATCAGTGAGTTTAGAAAAATATAGTTGCAGCCGGAGGTCATTTCCCGAATAAAGACTAATCAGATCTTGATTAATCCTTGAATAATCTGAACCTGCTCCTATAATTTCATCATAATCTATACCTGTAGTACTTATATAAATTAACTCGTCATTATTAATAATAGTAAATGGAATAGATGCTGTTTTGCTAATCAAATTGTAGTCGGTTATTTTACTATATAAGGAGAGGCATTTATCCGAAAAACGTTCTGCATTCACATAATCGCGCATATCAAGATAAATCCTGGCTAAGAGTGCATAAACAGCAATCCTAGTAGGTCGATTTAAATTTTCTGAAGACCTTACAGAAGGTAATAAATTCTCGGCAACACTTAGATCATTAAGAATTTGATCCAAACTCTCCTGAAGGGTTGACCTTTGCTGGATATAATCAATGCCCGCTTTAAGTCGAAGAGGGATACCCAAATCTGTATGAGCAGTCTTTGCGTCATATGCTTTGCAATAATTTCTAGTCAGATCATAAAATCCAATGGCGCGTATAAATAAGGCGGCCCCTTTCAAAGCCCTTCCTTCGGTTGAAGCTAAAAGTTCTGATTTTGCTAATCCTTCAAGTATACTATTTGCATAAAAAATCTGAGTATAAACTGGATTCCAATTATACTCCCCAGACTCTCCTTGATAGATGTCGCTAGCCCAAATATAGGAATTACGTTCAGTAGCGTTTGCTAACACCTGCCAATTTTGGTAAGAAAGGGTGTATTCATCTGAAGCGAGTTGTGGCAAAACTACTCCAGTTTGTATGAAAGTTTGATAATTATCCAAAAGCTGTTGGAAATCTTTTAAAGTTTTAGGTACGATTAAATTCGTCGAAGGTTTTTTATCTAAAAATTCAGTTCTTTTGCAACCTAAAAAGCAAAAAAAACATAATATAAAACAAAACTTGTTAAAAATATTTTTCATATCTCTTTGATTAAAAATTTGCGGTTAATCCAAAAGCAATTGATCTAGGAGCAGGCCCAATTAGGCTATTTGGATAATCTGGATCAATATTTTTTTTATTTGCCTTCCAAATGATTCCTACGTTATCTGTATAGAGAAAGAAATTTAAATCATTAAATGGAAGTCCTTTTTTTTGATTGATTCGGTAACCTAATCGAATGTCTTGCAGGCGGATGTGATCAGCTTTCTCTACCAATACCTCAGAATAAGTATATAAATTATCTCTGCCAGAATTGGCTGGATAAATAAGTGCTGGAACATTGGTTTTAAGCTCATCACCAGCTTTTTGCCATCTTTTATCATAATCAGGCATTTGATAAATACCACCCGGTGCATATAAATTTGAATTGTTTAAAGAAGCACGGCGAAAATAATAATTGAATTTATAAGTGATGTTAAAACTGAAACTAAAACCCTTATATTCAAGCGTATTACGAATACTTCCAAAATTAATAGGGACAGCAGAACCATTATAAACTAAATCATCACGATTTATTGAAGTTAAAATATCTGTATATAATGTACTCTCTTTCCCATTTAAGTAACCCTTTGGATTACCTAAGGCATCCAAGCCCCGAAATTTATAACTAAAGATTGCATAATATGGATATCCTTGTAACGGGTTATTATAATTACCACTAACTACATTTGAATTTGAGCCATTAGATACTTTGTAATCGGTAACTTCACTTTTGCTATGGGTATAAAGAAAAGTGGTAGACCATTTCAGTTTACCATTGAAATTTACACTATTCAAACTAAGATCTATTCCTTTTGTTAAGGTATTGGCGGAGTTCCCTATGAATTGCTTGACACCAGTTTGTGCTGCAATTGGACTATTGCCAATCAAGTCGAGCCCATTTTTTCTCCAATAATCAATACTACCATTTAAGCGATTATTTTTTATACCAAAGTCTAAACCAAGATTTATGTTCCGTATTCTTTCCCAACGCAGGGAGGGGTTTGGAGGATTAAGAATTATTGCAGAAATATGATTAAATAGATCGGGTCCATTTTTAGCTTTAGCAGTCAAGTATGCAGAAATATTTGTATTAACATTTCCAGTATAGCCATAACTTACTCTCAATTTCAACAATGGCAACCACAACAGTCTTTCATAGAACTTTTCTCTGTTTATTACCCATGATCCACCTACACTCCATAATGGAACTCCTTTTTGATTTGTTTTCACTCCAAATATATTTGATTCATCTTTGCGTAAGCTCATTGAAGCGATATACTTGCTATCAAAGGAGTAGGAGCCATTAAAGTAATATGATAGAAAGCGATTTGTTGTCCCACTTAATTCGGTAAGGCCAGCTATTCGTGAAGTTATATTCGGATTTGTGAATTGGGGATATTCGATGGTATGATTGATGGTGTTATTTCGATTACTTGCATTTTCTGGATCATAACCATAGACTCCTTGCCTACTTAAAAACGCAGAATTATCTCTAATCTCTGTGCCTCCCAATAAATTAACATTATGCTTCTCCCATACTTTCTTAAAATTCAACTGAAAACGGCCATTATGAGATTTAATATTATTTTGACTAGTATTTAATATTGCCCCCATAGGCATGGGATAAGTAACTTCCCCCGTAGTTGCATTTATTTGAGAATACAAATTAATTAAGTTACGAGTATAATAAGAGTCAAGTTCAAATAACGTATTTCCTTCTCCTATCATTTTCGCATAACTATAGTATGCGGAAGCACTTAAATCCTTCAAAATAGAATAAGTAAGATTTAAATCAATTCGATAATCCGTTAAATCATACTTTTGAGTACCAAATCCTTTATTTTGTTCCTCCAAAGGTTTATAGAGCCAATTTAAAAGCTTACCATTCCCTGCAGTCTGTGCATAGGCTATTCTAAGATCATTACCTACCACTAATGGATTACCATCTGCATCGGCAACTTGTAAGTATGGATACCTCGGGGTCCCAACAGAAACACCAGCTGTGTTAGTATTACTTCCTGTATAGGTTATTCCGGTATAAAGTTCAAGTTTATTTTCTAAAAAATAATAGGTATTGTTTCCTCTTAAAGTTACTCTACTATAATTATCATTGTACCTATTTGAAATGTTTTTGTCGTAACCACTTGAAAAAAAATATTTTTGTACTTCCCCTCCCCCAGATATACTAATCGCATGCTGTTGATTTACCCCTAGCTTTCTGTAGCCATATTCTAAAGCCTGTTCACGACCATCTATAGTTTTCAATCGATTGATCATGGCTAATGAATCCGCGGCAGATATCGTCCCATTTCTTTTGGCTAAAAATATTTCTACGGCAGGCGACAATGGTAAATACCCCATATTAATACTACTATTATAACGCCCCTTATCAAATAAAAAATCCTCTACCTCAACAAATTGTTCGGAACTCAATTGAGGAGCATAATACAGATCAGGACGTTCTATGAGATTTACATTAGAATTTAAAGTGATTTTAGGCGCTGAATTTAATGCCCCTTTTTTTGTGGTAATCACGATCACGCCATTTCCACTTCTTGCCCCCCAAATAGATGCGGCGGCGGCATCTTTTAAGACAGTAATGTCCTTTACATCATTTGGATTGATATTGCCAATATCTCCTTCATAAGGAAAATTATCTACGATAATTAAAGGGGAACCATCTGAAAACAATGTTGATCTTCCTCTAATTTCTATGGCACTCCTTGGCCCAGTTATCCCCCCCCTATTAAATATCAAACCGCTGGTCACACCATCCAATCGGTCCAATATATTCGTGGAAACAGATCGATTGATTAATTCATTATCCACAAAGGCAAAAGATCCTGTAGCACGCTCTTTCGGAATTTTTTGATAACCTGTACTGATATCAACTTCCTGGAGTTTGCCTGTACTGACTACTAATTTTACTGTTCCAATATTTGCAACAGCTTTAAACTCCTGGCTCTCGTAACCTAAAAAAGAGATAATCACTATGGCGTTTTCATTAACTTTCTTTAAGGCAAACACCCCGTTATTATCCGTCAATGTAACTGTTTTAGCCCCCTTTATCTTTACAACTGCTCCAACCAAAGGCTTACTGTTTTCGTCAACTACACGTCCATTAACATCAATTAAATCTGCCAGACCACTCTCCCTCTTACCCAAGGAACGATCATCTGCTACAATTGCAATAGTTTTATCGACAATTTTGTAGGTTAAATCTGCCCCGGATAACACCTCTTCTAAAACACTTTCCAGAGGGGTTTTCTGAAAATTAACATCTATGGGTTTATGAGAACTGATTTTCTGATCAGACCAAAAGACATTATACCCTGTTTGTCTTTGAACTTCTCTAAAGAGCTCAGTAAGCGTGATATCTTTTTTATGATAAGTTAGCGTCTGAGCCTGAATACCTTCAGCAAACAACTGGCTTATAGTCATTAAAATTATAACAATGGTTAAACGCATCAAAAAAAATATTTTACGTATGCCCTTAAAAAGGGCAGCTCCTTTCATGTGAATGTTTCTATACATTTCATCGGTATTGCGACAAAGCCTTAGCAGCTCGATGTAACTTTAATTTTGCTAATGAACAAAATTTGCTAAGTTTGTTGTCTGTTGAATTAATCGGTTAATAGCTGAATTTAGCAGGCATACAGTCGTTTATGTTCTCGTAAAACGTAAGCGACTTTTTTATGCGCATCCCTGAGAAGATTTCTTTATCACTTGACCATAATGCCCCTCCCTTCCAACTTAAATCTCACATCGCCGGCGGCTTTTAGTAAGCATTGAGAATTTTCTTTAATTATCATCATGTATTCTGGAACATATGATCTTATGACGATTCTTTGAACAGATCACATCATGTTATATTAGAAAAGTTATTCTAATACTAGAGTAGCATTTTTGACGGATAAAGGAAGGCTTGTAATTTCTCCATCATTAGGCATAGGAATAACCTTCAGCTAAATTTGCCATGCAATTTTGCTGAAAGCTGTAAATAAAAAACAAGATAAAATACCGGGGGTTGTTTAACCAGGCTTTCCGGGTAGGTGTTCGAGCTTCTCTTTCAGCGCCAGGTATTCCTTTTCCAGCACTCTAAAGGCTTTGGTACGTGGTTTCATCCCATATTCGTCTCTAACCTGACTTAAATAACTGGCTCCCACCTGATCAAAGCGCTCTTTTACCTGCTGGTATTTTTTTTCGTCAGTTTTTTCTTTCTCAGTTTTAACCTCACCGTTTAAATTACCCAGATAAACACTATCAGATACACTTTCTCCATCTGCAGAGATGAAAGCGATATAAGGCTCTATCTGTTGATTGAGCTGCTCTTCTAACAATGGGAGAAAACACTTTCCTTCCGATCTTCTGGCAATATTCAGGTATTCGCGGTCTCTTCCGGTTTCCGGAAAACACAGCATCACCATCACACTATCGTTGTGTTGTAATTCATAGCTATGGGTCGGATCCCAACTGATTTGCAATCCGCCTGCGACTTTAACAATTTTTAAATCCCGGGTTGCAGGCATGCTGCCTTCGCTCAGTTTAACTTTCGTATAATCTACACTGATATTGGGATATTCTCCCTTTAAAGCGTGTTTTTTCAAGTAAGAGGTGGCCAGGTTGTGTGCATTATGCACTGTCCCTTTGGCCTGTAAGCCGAATCCCAATTTGATAAAGCTGGTCATATTGCTCAGCAATTTCATGGTAACAGACATTTTCTGGTAATTGGCCAGTTGAAGTAAACTGGGATTGCCTTTATGGCCAATCAAGCGGACTACCGGTTGCCCATTAAGCATGTAATAAACAAGATTTCCTACTTTTCCTTTAAAGTGGCCATGTGGGCCGTTTACAGCTATTGCCATATGAGAGTCGTTAATAGTTTAATATTCAGTTAGCTATCATTCGAAATGAACAATATGAAGATAATAATAAACTTTATAATGATCGGTAAAAGAGGCTATATTTTTTTAAGGAGAAATCAGTATCCTAATGGGTTTAAAATGGAGGCTGATTGGGCTACAAGCTATCTTAGGCCCTATCAACCTCCTATATAATATTCAATAATACCCACATAATTATAAGCTCAGTACGAAAGCACCTTAAAAGGAATAAAAGAGCAGGCGAAACTAATGATAAAGCAGGGGTATAAAGAATCGGAATCCACAGTAAAAACAGATTGTTAAACCTATGAAATTTATTGAAGTGTCATGCCAAATAACAAAAGGTTTTCATGATCATGGACGTATTCTTTCTCGAACACCATTCCTAATTTCTCCAAAAGCCGGATAGATCGCACATTGTCTTTTAAACTGGAGGCCAGCAACCGAGGATGTGCTTTCCTGATTTCCGGATCATTCAGTAAGGCGCAGACCGCCTCGTAAGCATAGCCTTTTCCGGTATACACCGGAAGAAAGGCAAAGCCGATATCATGCTGTGGAAGATAATCTCTTTTGATCAGCGTCACGATTCCCAGCGGCGTATGATCCTGCTGAAGCTTCACGACATAATAAGTTACCGCTGGATTGTCCATGATTTTCTGCACATAGGCTACCGCAGCCGGTAAATCATGGACATTCCTGTCGCCAATGAATTGCTTCCAGCCTTGGGTATTTACTAATTCCATGATAAATGAGGCATCTTTTAAGTTCAAGGCATCAAGCATCAGATTGGAAGTAAGAATTGGTGTCATCGCGCTGAGTTATTTTTTTGGGTTAAAAAGTTCAAACCCTTTATACAAAGCATTGTGTAATACATTCGCATGATTTCCTTCCGGAAAAAAAGCAAAATGAACTTCTAAATTCGTGGTTTTTAAGATCTCAGAGAGTTTTTTAGCATCACCCTCCATTACAGCTCCTTCCTTTCCTACCGCAACATAGACTTTGATCTTTTGTGCTGGCAGCGATTTCAACAGCTCCGGCGCTTTAGCCAGTAGAGATTCGTTATCCCACCACAAGCTTGGGCTCACTATCATATACTGATTGAACAATGAAGGTGATTTCAACAGAATTTCTGTACCTAACAGGCCACCTAAACTTTGACCAAGGAGCATTTTATCTCCATTTGTTTTATAGTTTTTCTGAATATAAGGTTGTAGTTCTTTTCCAATAAAGCTGATGAACTTTGCCGATTGTCCGGTGCTTGGATAGTCTTTTTTATCTTTAGCAATGGTTGTAGGAAAGGTGAAATCTCTTTTTCTATCTACATTCCCTATCCCCACGACAATTGCTGCAGGCATGGTTTCTGTCATTGTTAGGAATTGAACCAGACCAGCCACATGCACAAAATCTTCATTTGCAGAACCATCCAGCAGGTAAATTACTGGATAAGTTTTTGAAGAATCCGGATGATAACCATCTGGAAGATAAATGTTCAGGATCCTGTCTTCGCCTAAAATCTTCGACTTAATCTGATCAGTCTTGCCAATAGAAAATGGAGTGCTTTTAATTTTTTGAGGAATTACTGGTTGCTGCGCATTGGCATTATTCAGGCTAAATAGCCCTAACAGCAACATAAAGAATAGGTTTTTCATAATAGGTGTTTTTTTCCAAAAGTATAAATCATTTGACATATTTGTACTTTTTATCCCTTCTACCCTACGAAATGAAAAAAACAATAAAAAAAATGACCGTCATCGGCCTGGGTGGTGTTGGTGGATATTTTGGATTTAAACTCGCCCAGCGGTATTCCGATCAGCAAGAGTTGAGCATCGCCTTTGTGGCCAGAGGAGAGACTTTTTCGAACGTTAAGAAAAATGGGCTGACCTTGATTTCTCCGGAACATGAAGATCCGATTGCCCATCCTGCTGAAATTCATCAGCAGCCGAGCGAGGTGCTGGATACCGATGTGTTCCTCATTTGCGTGAAAGAATATGACCTGGAAAAGGTTTGTCTGGAATTGAAAGACAAAATCAATGCCGATACCCTGATCCTGCCATTGATGAATGGAGTAGATATTTATGAAAGGATCCGAAAAGTAATTGATAAAGGCATTGTACTGCCCGCCTGTGTCTATGTGGCTTCACACATCAAAGAAAAAGGTATCGTGGAACACAAAGGAAATGCCGGCAAAATTGTGGTCGGAAATGACCCTGAAAATCCGGATTACAATGCTCAGGAACTGGTCAGTTTAATGCAGTCTGCGGGTATAGACATTACCTATAAAAATGATGCTTTCCCAGACATCTGGACCAAATTCTTTTTCATTGCCAGCTTCGGATTGGTTTCTGCAAGATACAATCAATCGATCGGACAGATCAATGAAGTGCCGGAATTACGAAAAAAGGCCACTTTGATTATGGAAGAAATCAAATCAATTGCCAAGAAGAAGCACATTGACATCCCTGAAGAGATCATTGAAAATACCTTCAGCAAAGCAGCAACATTCCCCTATGCGACACCCACTTCTTTACAACTGGATGTTCAGGCTAAAAAAGAACATACAGAACTGGAATTATTTGCCGGAGCAATAATGGATTATGGTAAAGCCCTGGAACTTCCTGTCATAGAAAGCACCAGGATTTACAACGAAATAAAAGGAGGATTACTTCAATAAATAAAGCAGAATTTCAACTTAAAATCCTGCTGCAGCCGGCCTTTTGCCCTTCACATTGATCATTGTTTTACTGATGACTGGTTGAAGGGCAATCAATACAATACTGAATAGACAAAGTGCGGCAATTATTTCATAATAATTGACGCAAAACTGTAGAAATGCCTGCTTCTGAACGGCCTTATTTAACAATCCGACCGCTGCTTTTGCCGCTTCGTCTTTTAACATCCCATGACTGGATAAAGCGGTCTGGTACCCGTTTAATCGCTCCGCGATTCCTAAGTCCAATGCAGACAACCCCGATCTTAGCTCATCCTGATGACTTCCTTTGAAGTACAACTGAAAATAATTAATCAAGGCCAGACTCAGGCTAAAAGTTGAAAATCGAACAAACACACCAACCGAAGCTGCGGATTGTCCCATTTGTGCAGGAACAGCTGATACGATAAACATAACTATTGGGGACATCAGCATTCCGGCTCCTAAGCCCTGCAGAATAAGTGGCAAAATGAAAGTCTCTGCATCAGCCTGTGTAGCAAATAAAAAACGCATCATGGTAAAGAATACCAGCAGCAAAGTAAATCCGCTGATCCACAATACCCGCAGCATTTTCTGCAGAATCAGAAAGCGGATCGCAATGTAAGAACCCAAAATAATGCCCAGAATGTTAAAGATCATCAATGCATTGGCATGTAGGGAATCCATACCCAATACCGTGATAAAATAAGTACTGGTTAAAGTAAAAGCACCGCGAATCAGGTACAGGACGATTAGAAAAACAATCCCGATACTAAAATTGCGGTACTTAAACATGGAAAGATCTACAGTTGGACGTTTTAATGCCTTTTGACGCAGGATTGAAACGATAAATAGCAGGATGATCGAAATGATACTGTAAACGATTGTACGGTCTTCCAGCCAGTCTTTTTGCTGGCCATAAATCAACACATAAGCAATCAGAACCAGCATCACGACAAACAGCAGGAAACTCGCCCAGTCCAACTGGTATAGCGGTTTTTTACGAATCAGGTGTACCCTGTTTAAGATCGCAAAAAGGAGTACTGCGCCAGGTAGAAAGCAAAAAATGATGGCTTTGTACAACACATTATATTCAAAATTCTCTACGATGGGGACGGCAAATAATGCAGTAACCGGAGAAACACAGAGGATCATTCCGTAAAAGATGGTATAGCCTACTTCTCTGGAATGTTCTGATTTTAGTCGGCCAAACAATAAGGTCAGACAAATACTGGTAATTCCACAGTTGACAATTCCCTGTAAAAATCTAAAGGTAAAAACCAGCCATATTTCACGGGTATGGTAACAGCAATAGGCAATCAGGATTTCCAGCACAATACAAATCAACAGGTAATCTTTGGTAATGATCCTTTCAAAAAACCTGCGTTCTACCCCTGCAAAACTGGCTACGGCGGCATAAAACAACAGCAGCGAAAATTGCACATCAGCAGGTTCCATTCCATAGTACCCTGCTGCAGCTGTTCCATCTGCAGTAGATAAGGCAAACAAGAGCACAGAGGCCAGAAGCAATAACAGAATACTGAATTTAATCAGCCATTCCGGTGCCCAGGATTTAAAAATAGGCGCTGTTTTACTCATGGTCCTTTTTAATGTGTACCGTTGCACTCATCCCTGCATTTAAATTGCTTAATTTTTTCAATTCTCCTTCGAGGCGGATCCTTACAGGGATACGTTGTGCGATTTTCACGAAGTTACCAGTGGCATTGTCGGGAGGCAATAATGAAAATCTGGAACCTGTAGCTGCAGAAAGGGATTCAATCTTTCCTTCAAAGGATTGACCTGGAAAAGCATCTATTTCAATATTTACAGGTTCTCCGACATACATTTTTCCGATTTGGGTTTCTTTAAAATTTGCAATCACCCACTTTCCGGCATCTTTATCTACGATATAGGCGATCGTTTGTCCGCTTTGGACCAATTGCCCTGGCTGAATTGTTCTTCTCCCCATTTTACCATTATAAGGTGCTAAAATCACCGTGTAGGAAGTATTCAAATGATTTCTTTTTAACACGGCATCTCTACGTTGGATTTCAGAAAGCAGTACTTCCGACTGTGCTTTGATGTCGTTCGTTTTAGAAATTGCGGCTGCATAGTCTTCCTGTGCAGCATCGTATTCCGCCTGTGCCACTTCCAGTAAACTTTGCATACTTTCCAATTGCTGACGTGTAGCAGACTCTGCGTCAAATAGCTTCTTATAACGCTCAAAATCTGCCTTTTGCTTCCAAAGTTTTGCTTTGGCTGCCGCAATTTTTGCTTTACTGGCATTGGCAACGGTAGTGGCTGTCTGCACATTACTTTGCAACACAGCTACCTGTGCTTTTGCATTGGAAAGTGAAGCCGCTGCCTCGTCTTGTTGTACAGTATAATCGCTATCATCTATCACAAGCAGGGTATCTCCCTTTTTTACTTCCTGATTTTCGATGTAACGTACCGTTTTGATGTAACCATTTACCCTTGCCGTAACCGGGTTGATGTATTCTTCTACCTGCGCATCGTTTGTTTCCTCAAAACGCAAATAAGTAAACAGGGTTTTTCCGCCCCAAATCAACAATACCACCATCACTACGGCGGCAATGCCGGTCGTGACTACTGAAATTCTTTTATCTGTTTTATTTTGTGTTTGCGTGTTCATATTATAAGTTTCCTACAGCTTTTTCTAATTGATAGTATTGTATTTTGGCATTTACTTTTGCGGTGGTCAGTTCAAATCTGGACTGTAAAAGTTGGGTTTCGGCATCCAACAAATCGGTCAGTAAAGACAGCTGATTGAAATAAGTATTTTGTACAATACGGTAACTTTCGGCCGCTTGTTTAATGTTCTCATTTGCTACTTCAATCCTTTTCAATGATTCTGTGTAGCGGATATAGTTTTCCTGTACTTCCTGACGGATCTGGTCTTTTACCTCTTCATCTTCTACCTCCTGCTGATGCAGCTTAATTTCAGCGACTTTCACCTTGTGTTTATTGGTATAAAGTGCAGAAATAGGGACTTTAAGTTTGATTCCGGCCATGCCATTACTATATGGAGCCAATGCATAAGGCACAAACTGAATCTGCGGATAGGCCAGCATATACTCTCCAAATAAACCAAGGGAGGGCAAAACATTTGATTTAACCTGTTTCAATTTCAATTCCCCAAGCTTTTGTTCTTTTTCAGAAATCTGAAGCTTAAATGAATTTGATTGTCCGGCAGCCAGATAACTGGCCAGTCCTTTAATTAAAACCGGATCGGTTTCATCTTCAGAAATAAGGGGTTTTAATGGCGTATCGTCGGGCCTGCCAATCAGCAGATTGAGCTTCTGCTCTGCAATGTGGATGCTGTTTTCTATTTCAGTCAGCATCATTCTTTGTTTTGACAAACGCAGTTCTGCACGCAACACATCGCTTTTAAGGACTGTCCCGTTTTTGTACAATACATTGATTTCATGCAATTGTTTTTCACGGTCCTTGATGTCTTGCAGGACTAAACTTTTATAGGACTGGTTACGGTATACATCATAAAAATAAACCGCAGCGAGGAAATGTATTTCCTGCTTACTTAAGTTCTTTTTTGCAATTGCCAATTCATTTTCCGTCTTTGAAGCGGCGATTTCACGATTGGTTTTTCCACCATTGTAGATGTTCAGGTACGCATCACCGGATACTTTATAATATTTTGGTTCTACCGGATATTGTGTTGGGGTATGAAACAAACCATTTTCATAGATGGGCATTTTAAAAATATTCGCCAATACTCCGTTTGCTGAGATTTCTGGTAATCTTTCAGATCTGGCCACTTTAATACCGGCTTCGGAAGCTAAAACCTCCAACTGGTTCATCTGTAGCTTTTTGCTATTGCTATCTGTTAATTGCCAGACCTGGCTAATGCTGAGTGCATTTTCAGGATTCTCAGGCCCCTGTGCATAGGTAAAAAGAGAGGATAAAAGAACTGGCATTCCGATCAGGAATGTTCTTTTAAACGAGCTAGAATTCATATAAATTGTTTAATGCTACAAATTTCGGATAAGAATTCTTTCTTTGTTTTATCTAAAGTGACATATATTTGTTCAAAGCAGCCACATGGATCAAAGCACAAAAGAAAATCTTTTATCGGCAATAGACGAGCAACCACAGCATACCTATGTGTGGCACAGCAAGTTTGAAGATCGTTTTCGACACCATAAGCACTTGAAAGGGCAATTGACCTATGTAGAAGGTGGGGTCATTTTCCTCTATGCAAACGATAAATCCTATTTCCTGCCTGGCCGTCATTATTTATGGATTCCGGCTGGTGTGGAGCATCATTTAGCGCATCGCTATCGTTCTGCAATTGTGCGGAACATTTATTTTGAAAGCAATGCTGAACACCCGAATCCTTTCTACGATAAAATTGGCATTTACCCGGTCAACAATTTATTATTGGAAATGCTGAAATACTCAGAGCACTGGAATGGAAATATTGCTCCTGGAACACCACAATATGATTTTCTGAACACCCTCAAAAACATCTTGCCGGACATCAGTAAACACCCTTTACCCATTGTGGTTCCTACCACCGACAATGAGCGTCTAAGGCCTGCTTTACAATATATCCATCAACATTTATCGGAAGAATTGACCTTAGCAAAGATTGCCGCAGCAACAGGATTTAGTGAACGTACCCTAAGCAGGGTTTTTCTGGCTTCCCTTGACATTTCGTTTTTTCAATACCTGAAATTGGTGAGGATAACCAAAGCGATGGAAAAGTTATTGGAAAGCGACCTCACCATTAGTGAGATCGCTTATGAAGTAGGTTATGATAGTATTTCTTCCTTTAGCAACACCTTTTTCAAGATGACCGGAAGAAGACCTTCTTCTTTTAAGGAATTAAAAATAGCCAGCCTGAGTCAGGATCCTGGAACTACGCAGTAGGTTCTTCGGGATCTGGCTCTGTATGCAGTCTTTTTTGTTTCGGTCCCTGAGGCCAGATGTAACAGGTAGTTTGTTTTCTCCAACCCAGACTTTTATAAAAATCACCTTTACCAGGAGCAGCGGTCAGGTTCACAAAATGGTAATTATCGCCCAGCTTTTCGTTTAAAGTATTGACCAGGTATTTACCTAGTCCATTCCCCTGAAAATCAGGATCCACAATGATATCTGCAAGAATGGCGTAATACCTTCCATCATCGATCGTTCTTCCAAAAGCTATCAGCTGATCCCCTTTATAAATAAATAAAGTCCAGCTGCTTCTTCTAAAAGCCGCTTCTATGTCTGCCTCTACCCTGGTTCTCCAACCTACCTTATCAAATAACTCACAAACATAAGTCCAGTCGATCGTCGACAAATCAGGATTTAATTTGTAAGTCAGGTCATTCACATCAATTTTAATCGGAGACATATTTAGCTTAAAGATTTAGATTAGGCACAAATATCAACAAATAATTGAATGAATTTAGTGCTTTAGGGAATTCTGTAAAAATCAGTTTAAGGACAAAAACCTACACGAATACTTAACTATAACTAAGAATAACAATAATTCAGCCCTACAAATACAGCTCAACAACTACATTTTTTTTACTTTAGGTAAAAAAAACTTATTATTGTACTTTCAATTAACGCGAATGAACATCATAAAATCACTCTTGTGTGGTCTTTTACTATTGACTGCACTTTCTACCTCTGCCCAACAAAGTAGGCAAGAAAAAAAATCTTTTAAGTTTGGAAAGGTAGATCCTAATGAATTTGAAATTAAACCAGGCGGAGTGGATTCAGCTGCAGCGGCCATAGCCTTATTCGATGTTGGTCGTGGCTGGTTTGAGATAAGTCCAAAAACAAATTCCTTTGTCTATGTTTATGAACGCCATACCCGTTATAAGGTGATCAATAAATCTGCTTATGACCTGGCCAATCTGGAAATCCAGCTTTACAATAACGGTGGGGATAAAAGTACCATTTCCGGTCTCGAGGCTTCCACTTACAATATGGAAAATGGCAAAATCACCGCTTTTAAAATCAATAAAGATGGTAAGTTTTCTGAAAAACAAGACAAGAATTACACCATAAAAAAATACACTTTACCCAATGTAAAAGAAGGATCAATTATAGAGTTTAAATACAAGGTTACTTCTGATTTTACCTTTACGTTGAAGCCCTGGTATTTCCAAAAAGACATACCAGTACTCTATTCCAGTTACCAGGTGACCATTCCGGAATACTTAATTTATAAAATGAATGGTGGGGGCTTTATTTTTCTGAATCCGAGTACCAAAACCAAATCGGAATCATACCATTTATCTGGAAGTCTAATCAATGCACAAGCCACGGAGTATTCATTTTTTGTAGAAAATGTACCTGCATTAAAAACTGAGCCATATATTACCACATTACACGATTACATCAGTAAAGTACAATTTGAACTGAGTGCAACCAGATTTCCCAATCAGCTCTACAAAGACATTACCAGTACCTGGCCAAAAATCATCACTTCTCTTAAAGAGGAAGCCAAATTTGGCTTGTTTACCGCTAAAAGAGGCTATCAAAAATCACTCGTACAGGAATTGATAAAAGATGAGAAAAACCCCGACAGTATCGTTAACATCCTGTTCAACTATGTGAAAAATAAAGTAAAATGGAATGGTGAGACGAGCATTTACACAGATGAAACCAATCCTAAATCGGTATTTGAAAAGAAAACAGGTTGTTCTGCTGATATTAACCTGAGTCTGTATACCTTGTTAAAAGAGGCAAATATCCCTGCTTACCCGGTATTACTGAGTACACGTAGCAATGGGGTACATCCCGGAACACCGATGATTACTCAATTTGACAATGTGATTGTAGCGGTACCAAAGGGAGAGGGTTACCAATTATTAGATGCCGTAAGTAAAAACCATATCCCTGGTTTAATTGGATACAACAACCTAAATCACGAAGGCTTTAAGATAGATCTAGAATCCATGACTGGAGATTGGATTCCTCTTGAACCACTTGAAATGAGTAGAAAACAAATCACCTATTCCCTGCTTTTAGGGGAAGATCATAAGCTGACCGGAAAACGTTATTCTTCTTTTTCCAACTATGAAGGTTTATTTTTCAGAAAAAACTATGAATCATCAGTTAATCAGGATGCATTTATAAAAATCTTCAAGGAGGACAAACCTGGTTTAGGCCTAAAAAATTATGAAATTCAGAATCTGGATGACCAGAAAGAATTACTTATTGAGGCTATGGATGTAGAAATTGAAGACAATATAGAAGAGGCTGGAAACTTAATTTACTTTACACCACTGTTGTACGACAGAACCAAGGAAAACCCATTTAAACTGGAAGACAGAAAGTTCCCTGTCGATTTTGGTTATCCAACAGAAGAAAATTACCGTTTCAACCTTGAATTTCCTGCAGGCTATCAATTGGACAAATTACCGAAAAATGAAAAAATAAAAATGGCGGATGACAGCGCAATTTTCAGCTATTTGACGGCTATGGAAGGAAATACTTTACAGATCAGTAGTAAAATTTCCATTAAAAAAGCAGTTTACACTGCAGAAGAGTATAAAGAACTTCAGGAGTTTTTCAAAAATATCGTTAGAAAACAGGCAGAACAGGTGGTATTAAAGAAAATTTAAAGATGAAGAAGATATTTACAATCGCCATACTCAGCTTTGGCAGTCTGCAGTTGAATGCACAAGGTCTTTATGACACCAGTAAAATTCCTGCCCAGCTTTTGGAGCATGCCAGTGTAGTGGTTAGAAATGAAGAATTAACCTATGAGGTAAAAGGAATTGGCTCAGCCACACAGGAATATAAAACTGCCGTAACCATTTTAAATAAGAGTGGGGAAGGCAGTTCCAACCTGGTTCAGTATTATGATAAATTTTCCAGTATATCCAACTTAAAGGCGAGTATTTATGACGCTAAAGGACAAAAAATAAAAGACTACAAAAGTTCAGATTTCAAAGACCGCAGTGCGGTTTCAGATGGTTCATTATATGAAGACAGCAGGATAAAGTATCTGGAATTTCTTCATAACAACTTTCCTTATACCATTGAATACAGCTATGAGATAGATTATAAGGGGATACGTTCCTACCCTTCCTGGAATACTGCTTCAGACTTTGGGATGGCTGTAGAAAAATCAAGCTATACATTTAAAATCCCTAAAGAGCTTAGTTTTAAATACCTGAAGAGTAAAGGACTAAAAACCGATTCTGCGCTGGTAAAGGACAAAATGGAATACAAATGGTCTTGCGCCGCAATCCCGGCATTAGATACTGAACCTTTAAGCACAGGTTTGAAAAACGTTAATCCATGGGTCACTGTTGCACCGAATCAATTTGAATATGACAATTCAAAAGCCAATATTGAGAACTGGAAAAATCTGGGTTCCTGGATGTTCGACCTGAGCAAGAACAGTCAGGTTTTGGCAGCACCGGCAAAAAATAAAGTGCAAAGCATGATTAGTTCTGCTGCAACACCTGAGGAAAAGGTAAAAGTATTGTATCAATATTTACAGGAGAATACCAGATATGTGGGTGTTCAGCTTGGGATCGGAGGCTATCAGCCAATCGCTGCGGAAAAAGTATCGACCGTTAATTATGGGGATTGCAAGGGGCTTTCGAATTACATGAAATCCTTGTTGGAAGAAGCAGGAATTAAATCTAACCTGGTGGTTATCGGTAATGGAATGCCTTCGTTAAACCGTAAATATGCAAGTATGAATCAGGCCAACCACATGATCCTCTGCGTACCGATGGCAAAAGACACTACCTGGCTGGAATGCACCAGCAACTATAATCCTGCAGGATTCATCGGTAACAACAACGCGGGAAGAACCGTATTACTCGTTACTGAAGAAGGCGGAAAACTCGTAGAGACACCAGGCCTTAAGCCGGAAAGCAATTATATGCGCTGCAAGACGAAGGTTGATCTAAATGAAGAAGGCTCTGCGGTAATACAGATAGACACTAAATATGCGAATGCACAATATGAGGATCAGCTTGGAATGATGCATACTGAGCCCATAAATCAGCGCAAACGAATCCTGAATTCTCTGTCTGTTCCCAACATAGAGATTACTTCTTTAAGTTATACGCAGCCGGATAAAAATCAGCCGATCATCAACTCCAGCATCCTCCTGAAAAGCAGTCAGCTATTGACTAAAGGTGCGGATAAATTATTCCTTACCCTGAATTTACTCAATAGAGTAGACAATACCTTAGCTCTTGTTGAAAACAGAAAAACTCCTTTTGCCGTAAAATATGGGTACATGGATGAAGATGAGGTCGTTTATCAAATTCCTCAAGGATTTAAAGTGGAATTTATTCCCAAAGATGTGACGATTGATTCAGAGTTTGGGAAGTATACAGCAACAGCTGTTGTTAAAGACAATACCCTGATTTATACCCGAAAGATTATCATCTCCAATAAAACCTATCCTGCTGAGAAGTACAATGACTATGTGGCTTTTCGTAAAAAGCTGTATCAGGCAGATAAACAAAAGAGTATCCTGGCTAAAATTTAGCCAGGATAACTTACTATTTCTTACCTACAATCACTTTCGTGAATTCGGCAGTATTTAAATATTGATTAGCCAGTTGTTTTAAATCTTCTGGCGTAATGGTTTTCACCGTATTGATATAGTTATCGTAATACTTATAATCTAAACCAGAGAAATAAGCATTTTTAAACTTATCTGCATGAGAAAAAGCATTTTCTAAACTGCCCAACATAGAACCTAACATGTAGTTACGAACCAGGTTTAACTCTTCTTCCGATACCAATTCAGATTTCAATAAATCAATCTCTTTCTCAATTTCGATCAGGGTAGAGTTACATACGTCCACTCCTACTTCTGTAGCGATAAAGAAGTAGCCAGCGTCTTTTAATGAAACGATGGCAGAGCCGATACCATAGGTATAGCCTTTATCTTCACGAATATTGGCCATTAAACGGGAGCCAAAATAGCCACCCAGTAGGCAGTTCATCACCTGGAAACCAGGAAAATCTTTATGATTTCTGGTAATGGCTAACTTCCCCATACGAATGGCAGATTGAATGGCATCTGGTTTTTCGATCAATAGTTCTCCTGCTGTTCCTGCAGTAAATTCAAACTTATTGATCGCAGCGCTAGCATTGTTGTTCCATGCTTTCCCCAGAATATCATTCAACAGGTCAAATTCTTGTTGTTCGAACTTTCCGGCAACAATGATGGTGCAATTTTCTGGTTTATAAGCCGCCTTAAAATAGCTTAACAGATCAGCTTGTTGGATCGCTTCGTAATCTGCTGCTGCGATGTTGGATCCATAGCTGGAATCCCCAAAAATAGCATGAGCAAAATGCTTCCTTGCCAGGAAATCATTTTTCTGCAAACTTACCTGCAAAGATTGTTTTTGATTCTGAATGTAAATGTCCAGCTCCTGTTGTGGGAAAATACTGTCATTCAAAATAGCTTTTAAGATCGGTAATACCGCAGCGAGGTGCTTGTTTAGCGTATAAACTTTTACGCTCGATTGGTCTGCGCCATACTCTGTCTGTAGAAAAGCACCATAATAGTCTACCTTTTCTGCAATATCTTTGGCGCTTAATTCCGTTGTCCCGTTATTGATCAAATGACTTACCGTTACCGCTTGTAAAGGTTTGGTTTGGTCCCAGTTTACGTTTTCAAAAATAAACTCAATACGTACCAGTTCCTGTTTACCAGCATTGATGGTAAATACCGGGATTCCATTATCCAGCTGCTGCTTTAATGGCTCAATAAAATTTATTTCATCTACCTGTTTTGATTCAGGCGCTAATGTACGGTTAAGCATCTTGGGCAGTTAAATAGTATAAAATTGAAGACTGTTCTTTAACGAAGGTGCGTTTTGCCACTTCTAAAATACGCGATGAAGTCACTTCATGGTACCTGTCGATTTCTGTATTTAATAGACTTGCATCTCCTAAAAGCTCATAATAAGCCAGGTTCATGGCTTTATCTAAAAGGCTCATTTCTGCAAACACAATGATAGACTCCGACTTATTTTTCACTTTCGTCAGCTCGTCTACAGTTACTTCCTGAGTAGCAATGGCATTCAGCTCTTTCCAGATGGCCGCTTCAGCAGCTTCCATCGTAACGCCTTCTACCAGTTTACCTTCTACAATGAAAAGACCTTTGTCTATACTTCCGGTTAGGTAAGCATGGATATCACTAAACAACTGTTGTTCTTTAAGTAAGCTGTTGTACAATCTGGAAGATTGCCCCTGTGAAAGGATATCAGACATCAGGTCATATACCTGGTAATCTTTATCACCACGATCCGGCATTTGGAAAGCCATATAAATGGCATTCAAAGGAACTTCGGCCACTACCGTTTCTTCACGTGGTTCGGTTTGCTCCGGTTCTACAGGAAGATTCCTTTTTATTTTCTCTCCGGCAGGGATTGGCGCAAACCATTTCTCAGCCAAAGCCTTCACCTCTTCAGTTTTCACATTTCCACCTACTACCATAATGGCATTTTGAGGATGATAATGTTTTTTGAAAAATGCTTTCACATCCTCCATTTTAGCTTCTTCGATTTGCTTTAAGTCTTGACCGATCGTTGCCCAGCGGTAAGGGTGTTTTTTATAGGCCAGGGGTCTCAGCTTTAACCAGGCATCACCGTAAGGTTGATTCAAATATCTTTGCTTGAATTCTTCACAAACTACATTTCTTTGTGTTTCCAGACTTTTCTCTGAAAAAGCTAGGCTCAGCATGCGGTCGCTTTCCAGCCAGAAAGCAGTTTCCAGATTTGTTGCCGGTAAAGTGATGTAATAATTGGTGATGTCGTTGCTCGTAAAAGCATTGTTTTCGCCACCTACCCTTTGTAAAGGTTCGTCGTAGCTTGGAATATTTACTGAACCGCCAAACATCAGGTGTTCAAATAAATGGGCAAAGCCAGTTTTATCTTGTTCTTCGTCTCTTGCACCAACGTCGTATAGAATGTTCAACACCGCCATAGGCGTTGTATCATCCTCGTGTACCAGGACACGCAATCCATTGGCCAATGTAAAACGGTTAAAATCTACCATATATATCTAAAATAATCAGGCAAAGATAGGAATAATGCAAAAGGGAAATGTGATAATAATGTGAAATAAAAAGAAAGGAACTTATGGTATATTTGCAGTATGAATACAGCCGAATTATTGCATAGGGCGCTAAAATTCGACTTTCTTACACAAGAAGAAGGCGTTTTTCTGTATCACCATGCGTCAACTGCCGAACTGGCCTATGTGGCCAATGAATTGAGGAAAAAACAAGTACCTAGTGGGAAAGTGACCTGGCAGATAGACCGTAATGTAAACACGACCAATGTATGTATTGCCAATTGCAAGTTCTGTAATTTCTTTAGGAGACCAGGGCATGACGAAAGTTATATTACTGATATTGAAACCTATAAAGTTAAAATCGAAGAAACTTTCAGATTAGGTGGAGATCAGTTGCTGTTACAGGGTGGGCATCATCCGGATCTGGGATTGAAATTTTATGCCGATCTGTTTAAAAAATTAAAAGAATTATATCCTGATTTGAAGCTGCATGCTTTAGGTCCGCCGGAAATTGCCCATGTTGCAAAACTGGAAGGAATTTCACATACTGAAGTATTGCGTGCTTTGAAAGAAGCCGGAATGGACTCTTTACCTGGTGCGGGTGCAGAAATTCTGAACGACCGGGTGAGGAGATTGATTTCCAAAGGTAAATGTGGTGGAAAAGAATGGTTAGATGTGATGCGTGCTGCGCATCAGCTAGACATTACCACCTCCGCTACGATGATGTTCGGTCATGTGGAAACTATTGAAGAGCGTTTTGAACATCTGGTTTGGATCAGAGAAGTGCAAAGTGAAAAACCGGCAGATGCGAAAGGATTCCTGGCATTTATTCCATGGCCATTTCAGGATGACGGTACTTTGTTAAAAAGATTGAGAGGAATCAGCAATAATGTTTCCGGAGATGAGTACATCAGAATGCTTGCTCTGAGTAGAATTATGCTACCTAACATTAAAAACATTCAGGCTTCCTGGCTTACCGTTGGTAAAAATGTAGCAGAGCTTTGCTTACATGCAGGTGCCAATGATTTTGGATCGATTATGATCGAGGAAAATGTGGTTTCAGCAGCAGGTGCTCCACACCGTTTTACAGCGAAAGGCATTCAGGACGCCATCAGAGAAGCAGGTTTCGAACCTCAGCTTCGTGGTCAGCAATACAATTACCGTGACCTTCCTGATCATCTGGAAGAACAGGTGATCAATTATTAGCATAAAAAAAGGGAAGGCGAGATGCTCGTCTTCCCTAAATTAAACCAAACCAAATCCAATTATAACCTAAGAAACTCCAAATAATTTCACAATATCCAACACTTGTTGTGTAGTTAATGGTTCATCAAAAGATTCTGTAGCGGCATTCGCATTTACTGCGGTTCCATTGATTCCTGTAATGGTAATGGTAGCCTGCACCACGTTATCTTCTCCTGCATATACTGCTGCTGCATTGGCAACTCCACTATCATTTCCACCAGTAATCCATGGTTTAATGCTAAAACCATTCTGATTGCGCATGTAGCGGATTTTGGCCGCATGGCGCGCTTCTACAGAGTGAATATTTAATGCAGCTTCCAATACCCCACCCTGCCCTACTAATGCGGGTGCCTGTCCTTTATAGGCACGTACACCAGTATCTTCCAGAGCCTGAGCTACGGCAAGAAAAATTCCATAATTACCTGTAGCGAAAGGATTTGGAAAAGCACCACTGGCAGTCCAGTCATAGCTGGCTTTAGCAGCCACCGCATCTGCACCAATCACCCCTTTAAGAAAGTTAACATGGGAAGTTTCATGAGCACTGATGATCCCAATAGCGGCTTTATCCAAAGTAGCCTGTGTAGAGCCGGAGAAATCCGCACCCCCGGAAGTTTTCAGGGCCTGGGTATAAAATGCCGCTTCGAAATGCTCTAAAGTTAAAGCAAACTGCAATACTGCTTTGACATTTGCAGGTAGTGTACTTTGTCCGTATGCTTTATTAAACATAGATCCCAATGCCAAAGGCATTGCGGCCAGACTTATTTTTTTTCCTACATTGAAGAATTCCTTCATTGCAGCTCTACGTGGACTGAAGCGTTCATACACTTCTCCATCTACTTTTTCAATTTCTTCTAATATATCGACGATATTCATGATGTTCAGGTTTAGACTATAAATTAATGACGTTGATTTTTGTTTTCACAAAGCCACCGGCAATGGCCAAAACCGCTTTTGGGTCACGGGATTTATCGAGCCCATTTACGGCATCTACTACTTCTACATTGGAGAAAGAGTTAGGAGAGATCAGTTCTCTGACATAGGCCGCATGACGTGCTTCCACGGAAACAATTTTCCCTGCCAAAGTCAGGTATACGGCACTTTTAAGTAATTTACCTGCTCCATTATAAGCGGAAACGCCCAAATCTTCAAATGCTTTTGCTGTGCCTAATACACTTGTTCTGTCGGCAAAATTGATTTTTGAAAAGTCCACCTCTAATCCGGCTATAGCAGCCGGGCCCAGGGCATTTTTGAAAAACTCCCGATGGGCAATTTCATGAAATTGTATGTCTTTAAAGTAGGCTAACTCCTGAGCATTGATGTTGGCATAAGGAGTCGCAGCCACTTGAATATAAAATGCGGCTTCTAGTTGTTCTAAGGCATAAGCATAGTTTAATACGCCAAAATCGTCTTTAAAATCCAGCGTAACGCCTCCCATGTTTCCAGGCATTTCGTCGGAATGTCTATCTTTTTTACATCCAGCGGCAATTAAGGCGATACCTGCTGCGCCTGCACCTGCATACTGCAAAAATGAACGGCGTTGTAAGGGAGTGGTAAGAATACTGCGTTCCTCTTGCAGCGCTTCTTTTTCATCGTGTAAATTTTTCATAGTTATAGCTTTGAGTTAAAAAATCAGGATGTTGCTTTCGCAAATCTTAATTCTAGTTTTTAGTTCAAAAGTTTATGAAACTTACCTGCGCAGGATCTAGTTTTCTAAAATTTTCTAGGTTTTATATCGACACTTACGAGAGAAAAGATGGCTTGGTTTTCAGAACGGACAAAAAAGATTCTTACATCCTTCATATTTTTAATAAATTCACCCTATAAACCCGATAGAAGTGCTAAATACGATTATTGTTGATGATGAAGAATTTGCCCGCTCTTCATTATATTTCCTGGTTCAAGAAAATTGCGAGAATATTCAGATCACCGGAATTGCTAAATCGGTAGCCGAAGCGAGGCTACTTTTGAGCAATCACCAAATTGATTTAATCTTCCTGGATATTGCTATGCCCGCTGAAAATGGATTTGAACTGATTCCTATGGCACAACAATCCAACGCTCATGTAATTTTCACGACTGCTTACGATCAGTATGCGCTGAAGGCCATTAAAGCCAATGCCCTGGATTACCTGTTGAAGCCCATTGATATTGACGAGCTTAAACTCGCAGTAGAAAAGGCCACTAAATACATTGCGCTGGATAAAAAGAATCACAACAGGAATGAACGTTTACAAAATTTGTCGGCCAATATTTCTGAACGCTCAGAGATCCGAAAAATTAGTCTGCCGAATGGCCAGGGTTATTCTTTAATAGACATCAACGACATTATTCATATCGAAGCAGACAGCAATTATTCTATTTTTTATCTGGCCAATAAAGAAAAGATTACGGTTTCCAAGGTATTAAAAGAATACGAAGAACTTCTTCCGGAGCAACAATTTGTACGCATTCATAAATCCAGTATTGTTAACCTGAATTATTTAAAAGAATACAATTCCAAAAATGGTGTGGAAGTCCTATTAAAAAACGGAGAAAAGATTGCAGTTTCCAGAAGACGTGCCAGCGATTTTGCGGAAAAAGTTAAATCCTATATCAGAATTGAAAGTGATAAATCATAATCCCAAAGGGATCATTACCTGGATCATCCCTTTTGTTTTCTGCCTGATCAGCAGTTTAAATGTATTTTCCCAAAGTGCATACCTACAGCACTTTGATACAAAGAGTGGTTTACCCAGCAATAATTGTTTTTATACCATGCAGGATAGCAAAGGCTATATCTGGATTGCAACAGATGCAGGTGTGAGTCGGTTTGATGGGAAAATCTTTGAAACCTTCTCTGTTAATGATGGTTTACCAGACAATCAAATCCTCCAGTTGAAAGAAGACAGAACTGGGAAAATATGGTTCCTTGCTTTAAATGGCCAGCTTAGCTATTTTTTAAATGGGAAAATCTATAATGAGACCAATAATCAGCTGCTAAAGCTGTTGAAGTTCAACGCTGTCATTGTTTCTTTTTTTCAGGATAGCAAAGATCGGATTTGGCTGGGTACAAATAAAAATACCCTGGTGATGTACAATGGCAGGTCGATCACCAAATACATCTCCGCTGATCATGACCGGCAGTTTATTAATGCTTTCGTCCACGAAGACAAAGATGGTAAGATCTGGGCGATCAGTAATACCTCTGTCAGGGTGATGGAAAAAGATACTTTCAAGGTAGTTCCGCATCAAACGCTGCCATTGTCTTATAAAACTGCACTGAATTTACCGAATAAAACCCTGGCCTATTTGAATCAGAATGGATTAAACATCCGAAAAGGAAATCAGGAATTATTGAAAGTTAAGATTAGTCCGGAGGTGTTAAATAATGATCCTGGTTATTTTTATACCGATCAAAATCTGGATCTCTGGATCAGCAATGGATTAGGAATCTACCATATTGGGGCAGGCGGGCAAACGCAACGCTACCTAAATAACATCTCCTCCAGCCAGGTCATCAAAGATGCCAAGGGAAATATGTGGTTTACCACCAGCAACGGAATTTATATGCTACCACAAGCAAATGAACGCCTGTATGTACTCAATAAAAGCAATGGCCTCAGCAGCGACATTGTGAAAAGTATTACCAAAGACGATCGCAACAGGATGTGGCTTGGGCTAGATGAGGCAAAAATCAATGTGATAGATTTAAAAGATGGCCATATTCAAAAAATTGCATTGCCGGATCAAAAGAAGTACAACATGATCAAGCAACTCGCTTTTGACTCCCTGAATCATGTCATTTATTTTGCCTCTGATTATGGCCTGGGGAGAATTAACGACATCTATAAAGACAGTCGGAAGTTGGATTTTCTGAGAGAAACCAACAACTCGATGTTTGTTATAAAGAGTTTTAGCATTGCTTCAGGCAAAAACCTAGCCCTGGCTCTTTCCTCAGGTGTGGTCATTATTCCAGACCGGGAACGGAGGTTTGAGTTCACCTCTTTATCCTTTAAACAAGGGGAAGATTTCTTCAACAACCGCTCCTACCGTGTATTTTACGATCGGGCACAACATCTTTGGTTTTCCAATGTTAATGGGCTGTCACAATTTTCTAATGGCGTCTTATCCAACTACTTTGGCAAACAACCACTATTAACAAAAAGGATCAATGATATTCAGGAGCTTTCAGACCAGACCCTGATATTGGCTACCGATGGGAATGGATTGATTTTCATGAGAAATGGCCGGATCTTAAAGGTGATTACGCAGGAAGATGGCCTGGCAGACAATATTTGTAAAAGGCTGTTTGTGAAAAATGATGAGATATGGGTAGTCACTAACAATGGCATCAATAAAATTGATTTCAAAAACGACAAAGCCTTAGTAGAATCATTTGGCTTCACCAACGCTCTCCTGCGGGATGATGTAAACTGCCTGTATATTGGGGATAAAAACGCTTATTTTGCGACCAATAGCGGACTGGTTTATTTTGATGTCAACTATTCTATTCATAAAAACGAAGCGCCAAAAGTCTACATTACTTCGGTAGTGAACAATAAGAATAAACTGGGCTTAAATCACCCGGATCATATTCTGGAACCTTCCAACAACAGCATTACTTTTTTCTATAGTGCCATTGATTTCCAGAATAAAAATATTTTGTATCGTTATCGTCTAAAGCCCGATGCGCCATGGACCGAGACTAAAAGTCGCAGGATCGAATTTTCAACTCTGGAACCTGGTGCCTATGTTTTTGAATTGAGTGCGAAATCCAACAACAGCAACTGGAGTGCTCCGGCTAAACTGAGTTTTGTACTGAAGGCCTATTTCTGGCAAACTACCTGGTTTCTTGTGCTGGTATTTTTACTGGCAGGTCTGGCCTTTTATAAATTAGCCGTGGTGGTTACCCGACGTCAGAAAAACAAAGAGCAGGAACAATTGCTTTTGAAAAATAAGATCCTTATGCTGGAACAACGTGCCTTACAAGCAATGATGAATCCCCATTTTGTATTTAATGTGATGAATTCTATTCAACATTACATCAATACCAAAGACACCAATTCTGCGAACAAGGTGTTAACGGGTTTTGCGAAGCTGATCAGAAAAAATCTGGAAATCTGTACCCGCAGTTTTATTACGCTGGAAGAGGAATTGGATTATCTGGAATTGTATCTCAGTCTTGAAAAAAAGAGGTTTGGAGACAAACTGATTTATCAGATTAAGGTCAGTCCGGCGATAGACAAAGAAGAAACCATGATTCCTTCTATGATTCTCCAGCCTTATATTGAAAATGCGATATGGCATGGCATTATGCCTAAAGAAGAAGGCGGCAAAATAGAGATCCTCATTGACCTGAAAGGCCCCGACCATCTGATCATTAAAATTATAGATGATGGTGTGGGAATTGAAAACTCCCTGAGGGATAAAAAAGGAGAACACCTTAGTAAAGGAATGGATCTGACCATAGAACGCATCCATTTATTAAACCAGGTAGAAGCAAATCCTATACAGATAAATGTCCAGCAAAATGGATTATCGGGCACTTTTGTATCCATTTTAATCCCGCTTTACACTTAATTTACCGTTTACTCAATTAAACGTACCACTTACTAAGTAAAAATTAATGATTGCCAAAATAGCCCTAAACTTGTTATAGATATTAAAAACAAACATAGTTTGTAAAAAGCGTTCTTATAGAATTGATCAAAGATATTTTACCTAACCTAAAACTATATCTCAATTCAGGTTTCATTTGTGTGTTAAAAAATGGTAAAGCCTCAAACTTTACCATTTTTTTTTGTACCGATTTTTTGCTATGCCCTTTTTTATTTAATAGGTTTTTACTGTTTTATGAAAAAGGGTGAATTTCCTCGAATCCGCAATACGGTGAGGAGTTGAAGGATTGGAAATGAGCAAATCGTCATCAGTATTTTTTGTGATAAAAACACCGGCACCAATCACATTTCTCCGCCCTATAAAAACGTCTTCTTTTACGGAGGAATTGATGCCAAGAAAAGAGTTACTCCCAACTGTCACGTTTCCGGCAAGTATATTTCCAGACAACAACACATTGTCCATGATGGTGGAATGGTGACCAATCCTGGCTCCGATTAACATGCAATTATTTCCTATGACCACAAAAGGCTGGATGTCACAACACTGGTCTATAAAGACATTTTGTCCGACCAGCAGATCAGGCCAGACATTGGCTTTAGAAGAGATGTAATTTGCAAAGGTATATCCGGCATCTTTTACTTTATGATAAATAATTTCCCTGACATCATTTCGACCAATGGCAATATGCATACAATGATCCTTCTTAGGACATTGCAGTACAACCTGTTCAAAACTCAGTATCGGCAAACCTAATAATTCGGTTCCTAGTGGTGGTACAAAGGCATCATCCACACAAAAGGCGACCACCTCATAGGAACTATCATTGTTAAAAGAGTAGCAAATAAATTCTGCCATTTTTCCGGTTCCATAAATAACTACTTTCATAATTCCTATTTAGATTTGTCAAATAAAGATAATGTAATTCAAAGGAAAAATCTATGCCTTAAGTGGGATTGAAACCGCCTACTTCACAGATTTACAAGTACTTAAAATATATTCAATTTTTTAATAATCGGCTATAGAGCTGTAAAATTTCACACAAATTACACAAGGTTATATACGAAAAAGACTGATCAGCATTGACCCCGAAGCTGTCGATTGTAAACCTAATTCACAGTTTTTTTTTGGATTTTACATTTTTCAGGACCATCAGTCATGATCTGTTGAAACAACCTGTGTCTGAAAGATACCTGCTCCTCTTCAAAAAATGTTTTTTTGGAGATATCGGAAATGATTAAAATTGAATTTTAATTGATCGCTAAAGTATTTATCCTTAGCCTCATTTATCAAATCAGGATAAATCAGACCAGCCAGACCACATCAATTCAAAAAAAATTACACTGAAAAGTAAGCGACTGTTCCGATCAATTTTTTTCAAAAATACGCTGACTATAAAATTTTTTTATACTAATTTTGATGCACGAAAAAATCAAATAAACACTGTTGTTTATATTTATAAAGATTTTTTGTAATTTTAACGTATCAATACAAACCTTACTGAATTTATTTTTTTTGTAATGAAAACTCCAAAAAACACCACTAGCAAAAGTGCATTAGTTGACCCTGAAACTGACATCGATGATTCAAGTGAAGAAACCGGCAGAAAGAAGTCGTATCAAGATGAAGACGACGACTTTGACATGCCTTTAGACGACCTGGAAGGTTTCGACAATTTCAGTGATGACGATGACGACGACTATTAAGAAATAGAACATAGTATTTTTCTAAGCATCCCCTTCAGGGATGCTTTTTATTTTAATTCAGCCTAGTATACATGCAGATTATCCCCGTATCCGACTCCAGGACAAAAAGAGAATTTTTAAATGTGGCCCGTTTTCTTTACAAAGATGACCCAAACTGGATTTGTCCGCTGGACCAGGATATTGAACAAATCTTTGACCCTAAAAAAAACACTTTCTTTACGCATGGAAAATGTACGCGCTGGATCTTAAAAGACAGCGCAGGGCAGACAATTGGCAGAGTATCTGCCTTTATCAATGACAAAAAAGCACATCAGTATGAACAAGCTACTGGTGGCATGGGATTCTTTGAATGTATCAATGATGAGAAAGCTGCATTTCTCTTGTTTGACACCGCCAAAACCTGGTTACAGGAACATGGTATGGAGGCAATGGATGGTCCGATCAATTTCGGAGAGAACGACTCCTTCTGGGGTTTGCTTGTAGAGGGCTTTACGCCGCCTTCTTACGGCATGAATTACAACCATGAATATTATCATGAGTTTTTCAAAAACTATGGATTTGAAACCTCTTATGAGCAAATCACCAATCATCTTGCAGTTAGAAAGCCTTTCCCTGAACGCTTTACTAAAATTGCGAACTGGGTGGCCAATAAACCTGGTTATACTTTTGAGCATTTTTCTAAAAAGAATGCAGAGAAGTATGTTCAGGATCTGATGGAAATCTATAATGATGGCTGGCAGGATTTTGAGAAGTTTGTTCCCATTAAAAAGGAAACTTTACTGGAAAGTTTTAAGAAAATGGAGACCATTATGGACGAGAAACTGATCTGGTTTGCTTACATCAATGGGGAGCCTGCTTCTTTTGTGGTCATCATTCCTGATGCCAATCAATTGATCAAGGGCTTTAATGGCAAATTAGGCTTAATTCAAAAACTCATGTTTCTTTATAAGCGCTGGGTTGGTGTCAATAGAATGCGTGCTATTGTAATGGGTACAAAAAAGTCATTTCAGAAACATGGGCTGGAATCTGCTTTATTCATCAAACTTAAGGAGTATGTGTTGCCTTTAGATCAATATGATGAATTGGAATTGAGTTGGGTGGGTGACTTTAATGACAAAATGCTGTCAATACATGAAGCAACAGGTGCCACTTTTGGCAAACGACACCTGACGCTACGTAAGATATTTTAATGATTACCTATTTTTCTCTGATCTCTTCATAAAGATCAATCACCTTCTTTTGAAGTTTAATGATCTCTTCTTCTCTCAAAGAAAGTTTTTCTTTGAGGGCGGAAATTTCTTCAAAATTAAGGGATTGCGGATTTTCACCTTCTTTAGAGATGATATCCATCGTTGATACCTGAAACAGGTTAGCAATTTGCTCTAATCTGGAGATGTTGATATCTGTAATACCTGTTTCAATTTTTGAAAAGGCAGGAATTGAAATATTTAGACGTTTAGCCACTTCCCCTTGGCTCCAGCCATTTTTCTGGCGTAATTGTCTAATGTTTTTTCCAATGATATTCATGTGATAAATTTAGGTGTATTATTCTAGTTTATACTTTATGTTAATTGGTAGTCAACTCACGTGCCAATTTCATTAAATCCAGACCAGCAAAATTACCAGAGCTCATTAATAATAAATTTTTGCGATTAAAATTCATACTCAATAAGTAATCATTTAATTCTTCAGAATTATTAAAAAACTGTAATTCATTAGAATTAAACGCATTTTGTACATCTAATTTACTAAATGGTATAATCTTTTTATGTTTAAAAGTTTCTTCATCAATGTATACAATTGAACAGTCAGCCTGTTTCATTGTATCTGCATATTGTGCTAAAAATTCTTTATTCAAACTACTAAATGTATGTAACTCTATACACGCTACCAATTTCCTTTCTGTAAACTGAGTTTTCACCGCCTCTATGGTTGCTTTTAACTTTGATGGGGAATGAGCAAAGTCTTTATACACGTTGGTTTCGTCCTTTTTGATCAACAGTTCCAGCCTTTTTGCGGCGCCGGTAAATGAAGAAATGGCTTCATTAAACTGAGTTGAATTAATTCCCAGTGCCTCACAAACTAAACCTGCGGCATTCAGGTTCATCAGGTTATGATTTCCAAAAACGTTTAATGGGGTATGGTCAGGCAATAGGTAAGTGATCCCATCCTTTACCTCATGCGCAGGAATTTCATATCCTATTTTCTGTACATTGGCTGTAGATCTGTTTACCAGTTGATTTAAATCTTCATCGGCTGAACAGTAAATCAATTTTCCTTCCGGTTGAATGGTATCTATAAACAAGTCAAATTGTCTGGTATAATCTTCGAAAGTTGGGAACACATTGATATGATCCCAGGCAATTCCACTAATTACTGCAACATTTGCTTTATATAAATGAAATTTTGGTCGCCTGTCTATCGGAGAAGCCAGGTACTCATCGCCTTCGATAATGATGAGCGGTGCTTCATCCGTTACCTTTACCATGGTATCAAATCCGGTAAGCTGTGCACCTACCAGGTAATCAAAATCGCGGTTATAGTAATTTAACACATGCAGAATCATGGAAGTGATGGTGGTTTTACCATGACTGCCTCCAATCACTACCCGAAGTTTATCTTTGGTTTGCTCATAGATATACTCCGGATAAGAGTAGATTTTAAGTCCCAATTCCTGTGCCTTCAACAATTCAGGGTTGTCTAGCAAGGCATGCATGCCTAGAATGACTGCATCCAGATCAGGAGTAATGTTGCTGGCATCCCAGCCCATTTGCTCAGGCAAGATACCATGTCGGGCTAACCTGCTTGCAGAAGGTTCAAAAATAACATCATCAGAACCCGTTACCTGATATCCTTTTTTGTGTAAGGCAATGGCCAGGTTGTGCATGGCGGAACCGCCAATAGCTATAAAGTGTATGCGCATATTACAATGATAAAATAAGGGACGAAAAATACCGCCGAAGCGGTATTCATCTTTAATCTTTTTTAAACTGGGCAGCCACCCACTCTCCTATTTTTTTATGATCTACATACCTGATCTGCAAAGCTTCACAGGCTGCCTTAATCATATCCAGATCCGGACTTTCATAGAAGCCACTAAAGAAGATACTTCCTCCAGAGGCTAAAACTCCAGCATAGGTAGGAATTTGATCCAACAGAATATTTCTGTTGATGTTGGCCAGTATGATGTCGAACGTTTGTTGCGGAATGGTTTCTTTACCACCACAAGCAGCCCTTAAATTGGTAATGCCGTTTAGCTCCGAGTTTTCTAAAGTACTCAGATAGCATACGTCGTCGTTATCTATTGCAACTAATGATGCTGCACCTTTCTTGGCCGCTAAAATGGCCAGAATACCTGTTCCACAGCCCATATCAAGGATATTTTTCCCTTGAACATCTGTAGTCAGGATATATTGCATCATCATGGTTGTGGTTTGATGGTGACCAGTACCAAAAGCCATCTTAGGATCAATCACAATCTCATATTGATATTGTGGTTGTGCCTGATGGAAAGTTGCTCTTACATAACATTGCTCGTCGATAATAAGGGGCTCAAAATTTTTCTCCCACTCCTCATTCCAGTTCTCTGCAGCAATCTCTGTTACGGCATATGTAATTTCCAGTTCTTCTTTGTACCTGTCCAATACCTCTTTTAGACTTTCTAAAGTGTAACTGTCCTGGTCAATAAATGCGGCAAAGCCATTTTCGGTATCTTCAAATGTATTAAAGCCAATCTCCGCCAAATCACTGATCAACAAATCTTGTTGATATTCTTCTATCGCTGTAAAGCTGAATGTTACCTTGATGTATTGCATTAAGAATTGAAAGTTTTAACGATGTCAGTAAAGTCTCTTGATTTCAATGAAGCGCCACCAATTAATCCGCCATCAATATCGGTTTGAGCGAATAATTCAGCTGCATTTTTAGGGTTACAGCTTCCGCCATAAAGAATGCTGGTACCTTCTGCGATTTCAATACCATATTTAGTTGCAATTTCTGCACGGATAAAAGCATGAACTTCCTGTGCTTGTTCAGCAGTAGCAGTCAAGCCCGTTCCAATTGCCCAAACCGGTTCGTAAGCGATCACGATTTTAGAAAAGTCTGCAGCTTCTAAACCAAAAACACCATTTACCAATTGAGATTTCAACACATCAAAATAGCTTCCGTTATTTCTTTCGTCTAAAGTTTCACCAATACAGAAAAGTGGGGTCAGGCCATTTTGTAAAGCGATAACAGTTTTCTGAGCCAATAACTCATCTGTTTCTGCAAAGTACTGACGTCTTTCAGAGTGTCCGATGATCACATGACTGCAACCTACAGATTTGATCATCTTTGCAGAAGTCTCTCCTGTATAAGCACCGCTTTCATTTTGGTGACAATTTTGAGCACCAATTTTAACGGTTTCACCACCTAATTGTGCCAAACTGTTTAAATGAATGAATGGAGCGCAGATGATGGCGACCTGGTCACCTTTTTTCTCATCTCTTACCATATTTACAATTTCTGAGAATAAAGATATTCCTTCGGCATAATCTAAATTCATTTTCCAATTTCCGGCAACGATTTTTTTTCTGGTCATATTTTTATTGTTTTAGCGCCATGAAGCTAAGATAAAAGGCTTCAATTCTGCTGTTTTTTTTAATGATTATGAAGTCTGTAGGTCTGAGTCAGCTCAAACACAGCAGTTAATATATTTTTCTCTACTTCATCGAAAGGGGTATCCCGACGTTCAAATACATGTTCCGCAGTTTCAAACATCTTCTCTAAGCGATAGGTTTGAAAGCCCTCTGCTCCACCCCAGGAGAAATCAGGAATAAAGGTTTTAGGGAATCCGGAACCAAAAACATTGACCCCAACACCTATTACAGATCCCGTATTAAACATCGTATTGATCCCACACTTTACGTGGTCGGCCATTACCATACCGCAGAACAACATTCCTGTTGGCCGGAAATCATCCTTCGAATAGTCCCAGATTTTTACCTCTGCGTAATTATTTTTAAGGTTGGAATTATTGGTATCTGCACCAATATTGCACCATTGTCCCAATACGGAGTTGCCAAGATAGCCCTCATGACCTTTAGAGGAATAACCCCAGATAACGGAATTATTGATCTCTCCACCAACCCTGCTAAAAGGACCAATGGTAGTCTGACTGTAGATTTTGGCCCCCATCTTGACTTGTGAATTGTGGCATAATGCAAAAGAGCCCCGAATATGCGCTCCTTCCCAGATTTGACTATTCTTACCAATATAGATGGGTCCGCTTAAGCTGTTTAATGTAGCACATTCGGCGCCACCGCCTTCTTCTACAAATACCTGATCGCCAAGGATCACGTTCGTATTACTCAAGGCTGCTGAAGAACGACCTTTAGTTAATAAACTAAAGTCCTTTTTCAGCTCCACATCATTGTTTTTAAAGATATCTTCCGGATGAAGAATTCTGATCAATTCGCCTTCATAATTTACCGGTCTCAAATCAGCTGTCTGTGCAGGGCTTGTACCAAAAGGCGCGGCATAGGCAATCAGTACTTCTTGTTGTTTCAATACCTCTCCATCGCGCAAAAGGCTTATTGCTTCCAGCAAACCTTCATCGGGACAAACTGAGCCGTTAATGTGTAGCCTTGCGTTAACCGCAGGATATTTCACAGAAAGATAAGGGATTGTCAGGAAACCGGCAGTAGCATTTAAATGCCGCTCCCATTTTTGAGCAATGGTGAGGATACCAACACGAAGATCAGCAACCGGTCTTGTAAAAGATAGCGGACGCAGGGATGCCCAGGCATTATCATCAAATAAATTGATTGTCATAAGCAACAAAAATAAAAAAAGTCCCGAAGCAATAGCATCGGGACTTTAAAATAATTACTTTTTTGGTAGAATTACTTCTTAGCGTAACGAGTTTTGAATTTATCGATACGACCAGCTGTATCTACTAACTTCATTTTACCAGTATAGAATGGGTGAGAAGTATGAGAAATCTCTAATTTATATAGAGGGTATTCGTTACCATCTTCCCAAGTGATGCTCTCTTTAGTATCTACACAAGATTTAGTTAAGAAAGAGTACTCATTTGACATATCTTTAAATACTACAAATCTATAGTTTGATGGATGCAGATCTTTTTTCATGATTTTATATTATTATTTCCTTATTTCTCGCTTATTTTTAAGGTTGCAAATATCCTAAAATTATTTTTCAATAGCAAGGAAGTCTTAAAAAATTATCCACTATACTTTTTTCTGGTCTCTATTTTCTCTTTTTGCCGCCTTAAATAGGCATCAGCAATCACTTCAGCAGAAGGAAGCTCCGAATTACTGATCAAAAGACTTTTCAATTTTTCCTCATCCACGTCGGTACGATACAGAATATTCATCATTTTGGAGATATCATGATCCAGCAGGTAAGCAAAAGCCTGTACCAGCCGCTCCCGGATTTCTGCTTCCGTCCAGAATTCTTCTACTTCAAAATCTCTGCTCAGTATCGTACTTAAGGCTTTTAAATCTTCCATCAGCTGTTTTTTATTTCCTGACACAATTCTACCAGTACCCCATTTGTCCCTTTCGGATGAAGAAAACAAACCAGTTTATTGTCGGCTCCAGGCTTTGGTTGTTCATTCAACAACACAAACCCTTCCTTTTTTAAACGTTCCATCTCTGCCAGGATATCTTCCACATCAAAAGCAATGTGATGAATGCCCTCCCCTTTCTTCTCCAGGAATTTAGCAATCGGACTTTCCGGTCTACTGGCAGCCAGCAGTTCAATTTTATTGGTTCCGGTTTGAAAAAACGCGGTATGCACGCCCTCCGACAAAACTTCTTCTCTTTTATAGCATGGGGAGTTTAATAATTTCTCGTAAAGATCGCAGGATAAATCCAGGTCTTTTACAGCGATACCGATGTGTTCAATTTTCCTCATATCTGATTAAACGGTTAGAAAAATGTAAAAATGCAGGTTTTACCTATACGGTCATAGCTATTATTTATAATTGTTGGCGTTCTTTTTTCGTACATTTGTCTATTATTAAGAATAATTACATACGATGGAACTTCCTATTTACTTAGATAACAATGCAACTACTCCCCTTGACCCAAGGGTTTTAGAAGCGATGCTACCATATTTCACCAACAAATTTGGTAACGCTGCCAGCCGTAACCATGCTTTTGGATGGGTGGCAGAAGAAGGTGTTGACTACGCTCGTGAACAAGTGGCAAAACTAATTGGCTGTACTGATAAAGAAATCATCTTTACTTCAGGTGCTACAGAAGCAGACAATTTAGGTATTAAAGGAGTTTACGAAATGTATCAGGACAAGGGTAACCATATCATTACCGCAACTACTGAACATAAAGCAGTTTTAGATGCTTGTAAACACCTGGAAAAATTAGGTGCTAAAGTAACTTACCTTCAAGTGAAAGAAGATGGTTTGATCGACCTTCAGGAGCTTGAGGCTGCAATGACTGAACAAACCATTTTAGTGACCATCATGTATGGTAACAATGAAATCGGTGTGATTCAACCAATTAAAGAAATTTCTGCCATTGCACACAAACATGGTGCATTATTCATGACAGATGCAACACAGGCTGTAGGAAAAATTCCTGTAGATGTAAATGCTGATGGTATTGACTTAATGGCATTCTCGGCACATAAAATGTATGGCCCTAAAGGTGTTGGTGCATTATATGTACGCCGTAAAAACCCAAGGGTTAAAGTAACTGCACAAATCGACGGTGGTGGCCATGAGCGTGGTATGCGTTCAGGAACATTAAACGTTCCGGGTATCGTTGGTCTGGGTAAAGCTTGTGAACTTTGCCGTTTGGAAATGGATGAAGAAGCAAAACGTTTATCTGCATTAAGAGATAAATTGGAAAGCGCTTTATCTGAAATGGAAGAAAGTTATGTAAACGGTAACACTGCACACCGTTTGCCACATGTAGCCAATATCTCTTTTAAATATGTAGAAGGTGAAGGCTTAATGATGTCTATGAAAGACCTTGCAGTATCTTCTGGATCTGCTTGTACTTCCGCTTCATTGGAACCTTCTTATGTTTTGAAAAGCTTAGGTCTTTCTGATGATTTAGCACACTCATCTATCCGTTTCGGATTGGGTCGTTTCACGACTGAAGAAGAAATTGATTTTGCAATTGAGCACACTAAAGCAGCAGTAAACCACTTGAGAGAACTTTCTCCACTTTGGGAAATGTTTAAAGAAGGAATTGACTTAAGCAAAATTGAATGGGCGGAGCACTAAGCTTCAGACCTGAATAAACAATATTTAATCACAATCCCTGGAAACAGGGATTTAGAGGAAAACAAAATGGCATACTCAGAAAAAGTAATGGAACATTATACCAACCCTAGAAATGTTGGTACTTTAAATAAAGATAACAAGAATGTAGGTACAGGATTAGTTGGTGCACCTGAGTGCGGCGACGTAATGCGTCTACAGATTGAAGTAGATGACAATAATGTAATCACAGATGCAAAATTCAAAACCTTTGGTTGCGGATCTGCAATTGCTTCTTCTTCATTAGCAACTGAATGGTTAAAAGGAAAAACTGTAGATGAGGCTTTGGCTATCGACAATATGGACATCGTGGAAGAATTGGCTTTACCGCCGGTAAAAATTCACTGTTCAGTATTGGCTGAAGATGCCATCAAGTCGGCAATCAACGATTACCGCGTTAAAAACGGTATGGAGCCAATTGAAATGCCTAAATCTCATCACTAATTTCAATCATAGTCTGGCAGGAAATTTGTGTTGTGATGCTAAACTTTAATTTATAAAACGATGATTACGATAACCGATAAAGCGAAAAGCAAAATAGATCACCTGATGCAAGATGCGCAGATGGATGACAGCTATTTTTTGCGTGTCTCTGTAAAAGGTGGAGGTTGCTCTGGTTTATCTTATAATTTAGATTTTGATAACGAAGAGAAAACCGGAGACCAGTTTTTCGAAGACAGAGGGATCAGGATTGCATTAGATATGAAATCCTTCCTATATCTTGCCGGTACTGAGCTTGACTTTTCAGATGGTCTAAACGGAAAAGGATTCAATTTCCATAACCCTAACGCGAGTCGTTCTTGCGGTTGTGGCGAGAGTTTCTCTGTTTAAGTCATACACCTTATTGATTTAAAAGGGCACATCAGTGCCCTTTTTTCATGAACTGATTTTTTCTTAGCAAAGAAAAGTTTATCATTGTTCCTCCAATCAAACAAAACAATACAACATGGTATCATTTAATGAGTCTTCTACTGTACCTAGTCTCTTAAGAAATGTGGTAGAAAACATTCATAAACCAACGGAGACTTTTCTCATTCATAAGAAGAATGCAGATTGGGAAGAAATCTCTTTTGAAAAAACACTCGAACGCGCAGATGCAGTCGCCTCATTTTTCCTGGATAAAGGAATTGTAAAAGGCGACAGAATGGGTTTAATGATCGAGAATTCTCCTGACTATGTTTATTACGACCAGGGTATCCAACAAATTGGTGCCATTAATGTCTCTATTTATCCTACACTCTCTGAACAGGAGGTGACCTATATTATTAATGACTCAGGAATTAGAGCCATTCTAATTGGTAGTCCCTTTCTATTTAAAAAAGTAACCAAGATCGCCGAGAACTGTAGAAATTTGCAGTACATCATTCCTGCTTTTCCAGATTATCAGAAGATTGCTGTACCGGAAGGAATGAAAGCGGAAGTAATTCCATTTTCTACTTTACTGGAAAATCCGGTAACTGAAGACAGACGCGCAGAAATTAAAAGTATCCGTGAAGCAATACGTCCCACAGATACCTCCTCACTAATTTACACTTCAGGTACTACGGGTACACCAAAAGGTGTGGTTTTATCGCACAACAACTTCGTACAAAACGTTAAGGTGTGTTTGCAACAAATCCCGATCATCGACGAAACAGAGACCTTTCTATCTTTCCTTCCCCTATCTCATGTATTTGAACGTACTGCAACCTATCATGTTTGCTGTGCTCAGGGTTGTAAGATCGCCTATGCCCAGAGTTTAGAGCTCCTGGCAAAAAATATGGCGGAGATCAAGCCAACGGTGATGAGCTGTGTGCCTCGTTTATTGGAAAGAATCCATGATAAAGCCATTAAAAGCGGAACTGCTGGCGGCGGACTAAAATCCAAAATTTTCCTTTGGGCATTAGACATCGGACAAGAATACCGCAGCGAGAAAGAAGCGGGCAGACAGCCTGGCCTGATCTTATCGGCTAAAAAAGCGATTGCTGAAAAACTGGTATTTAGCAAGATCAAGGAAAAAACCGGTGGTCGTTTAAAATTCATGTTGTCTGGTGGTGCAGCATTGCCTAAAAATGTAGGTGAGTTTTTCGGAAACCTGGGTATTAAGGTGCTGGAAGGATTTGGCCTGACAGAAACATCCCCTGTAATGGCGGTAACTGAATATGACCGCCAGGTATATGGTACGGTGGGTCGTGTAATTCCTGGAATTGAAATTGGGATTCAGGACGTAGAAACGAAGAAAATCATCAATATTCAAACTCATGAGACTTTCCAGGAAGATTTTGAATGTGCAGAAGGGGAGATTATTGTCCGCGGTCATTGTGTAATGCAAGGTTATTTTAACAAACCTGCAGAAACAGCGGAAGCCATTGACAAGGACAATTGGTTCCACACGGGTGATATCGGCCGTTTTTATAAGGGAAACCTGCAAATTACAGACCGTTTAAAAAATATGATTGTCAACGCTTATGGTAAAAATGTTTACCCTACTCCAGTAGAAAACATTTACCTGAAAAGCCCTAAAATTGATCAGTTGTTCCTGATTGGCGATAAGAGAGAATATTTAACAGCGATTATTATTCCAAACAGAGAAACTTTACAGGAAGAGTTCAAGCTCAAGGATTCCTTTTTCCAACAACCACAACTATTCATTGAAGATAAAGAGATTGTAGATTGGATCGCCAAAGACATCAAAAAACTTTCAAATGAACTGGCCAAGTTTGAGCGCATCAAAAACTTCAAGATCAAAAGAAACCCTTTTAGCATTGAAGATGGAGAGCTCACCCCAACATTGAAAGCGAAAAGAAAAGTCATTGAAAACAAGTATGCCGCCTACATCGAAGAGATGTATCAGGAGGAAGTTGAGGTCGACTAAATCTGCTTTTAAAGCGTTATACGGATCAAAAAGGAGGTTTTTTCCATCACTGGAAAAAGTGTTATCAATTTGCGATATAATAATACCTCCTTTAATCGTATAAAAACCTCACAAATCACTATTTTTGTGAGATCACAGAAATCTGTGGTGATAATCAGCATAAAATAAACCTTTTCCGGCATGATGCCGGACAGATCACAAATATGAGTACAGGACTATCAGAACAAGAGTTGTTGCGTAGAAATTCGCTAAACCAACTTCGTGAATTAGGGATCGATCCCTACCCTGCTGAAGCATTTGAAATCAATGCCAATGCAGCAGATATTTTAGCTAACTACGAAAGAGATAAGACTGCATATAAGAACATCAGCATAGCAGGCCGTATCATGACCCGCAGAATTATGGGGAGTGCTGCCTTCGTAGAATTACAAGACTCAACAGGAAGAATACAAGTTTACTTAAAAAGAGACGAGCTATGTCCTGATGAAGACAAAACCCTATACAATACCGTATTCAAGAAGTTATTGGATCTGGGAGACTTTATAGGCGTACAGGGATATGTTTTCACCACCCAAACAGGAGAAATCTCTGTTCATGTCACTTCTTTCAAATTGTTATCAAAATCCCTGAAGCCTTTACCAGTGGTAAAACGCGACGAGGAAGGAAATATTTACGATGGTTTTACCGATCCGGAGATGCGCTACAGACAGCGTTATGTGGATCTTACGGTAAACCCTGGATTCAAACAGATTTTCATCAACCGTTCGAAGGTCATCAATACAATGAGAAATTACTTTGATGAACAAGGTTGGATGGAAGTAGAAACCCCGATTCTTCAACCGATCCATGGTGGTGCCGCGGCGCGTCCGTTTGCGACACACCACAACACCCTGGATATGCCTTTATATCTACGTATTGCCAACGAACTTTACCTGAAAAGATTAATCGTGGCAGGTTTTGATGGCGTCTATGAGTTTGGTAAGATGTTCAGAAATGAAGGTATGGACCGTACACATAACCCGGAGTTTACTTCGATGGAAATCTATGTAGCTTATAAAGACTACATCTGGATGATGGGTATGGTAGAAGACTGTCTGGAAAAAATCACGGTGGCTATTCATGGAAAAGCAGAAATTGAAGTGGGTAAACACAAAATCAATTTCGAAGGTCCTTATGAAAAACTGACCATGTACGAATCTATCCAGAAATATACTGGAATAGATGTATCAGACATGACAGAAGATCAGATCAAAGAAGTATGCAAAAGCCTGAATATTGAGGTAGATGCTTCTATGGGTAGAGGAAAGCTGATTGATGAGCTATTTAGCGAAAAAGTAGAAGCTAACCTGATCCAGCCTACTTACATCACGGATTATCCTTTGGAAATGACTCCTCTGGCTAAAAAACACAGAAGTAAAGAAGGTCTGGTAGAAAGATTTGAGCTGTTTGTAAATGGTAAAGAAATTGCCAATGCCTACTCAGAACTGAACGACCCTATTGATCAGAAAGAACGTCTGATCGATCAATTGAAACTAGCTGAAAGAGGTGATGATGAAGCGATGGCTATGGATGATGATTTCATTCGTGCATTAGAATATGGCATGCCTCCAACTTCCGGTTTAGGAATTGGTATTGACCGATTGGTGATGTTAATGACCAACCAGTCTACTATTCAGGAAGTTTTATTCTTCCCTCAAATGAGACCGGAGAAAAAAGCGAAAGTAACAACTGATGAAGATTTCGTAAATGCAGGTGTACCAGCTGAATGGGTTCCTGTCATCAGAAAGATGAATATCAATACGATTGAAGAGCTAAAAGCAGCAAATCCAAATAAGGTTTTTAATGACCTTGGCGGAATGCGCAAGAAAATGAAACTGGAATTAACGATGCCTTCAAAAGAAGCCGTTGAAGCCTGGTTTGCTTAACAAACTGATAACATAAACTTAAAGGCTTGCTACAGGAATTGTAGCAAGCCTTTTTTAATTTAGAGCATAATTAAAACCTAGAAATTATGTACAGTTCAAGTTTAGAAATCACAGAAAGCGAATACTGCATTAAGCTCAACAAAGAGGAGTTTGACTTGACTTTAATCCGTCAGTTGATCAGCAGGATCCAATCGGAGCAATTGTTCTTTAGCAGGAAAAAAGAAGACCTGGAAGATGACATCATCAGCAGATCAAACCAGGACAACTATGAGAATTACGACAGATTAAGTGAAAAATAAAAAGCCACATTTTCATGTGGCTTTTTATTCTTTGATATTCTTATTTATATCTTACTTGTTGTTGTCTGTCCATCATCCCCATCTGATCTTTCATTTGTTTGATTTGATCAGCTAGTAATTTATTCTTATCAGCTTTCTTCGCTTCTGCTAAGTACATCTGCGCTTCTCTTTTATTTCTCTTACCCATTGCAATTCCTGCAAGACTTAACTTCGCCAATGCAATGTTATGGTCCATAGTCATTCCCAATGCAAGTGCTTTCTTGAAGTATTTCTCTGAAGCCATTGGTGCTTTTCTGGATTCAATTAAACCAATCAACAAGTTATAATAACCGTGTTGTGCTTTGATCAATTGTTTCTCATAATCAGTAATTCTTCTTAAGAAAACTTCTGATTTAGCCATGTTATCTTTTCTTAAATACCATTGTGCAAGCAACATATTCTCATTAAAGAAGTAGGTAACCAGAATCAGAAGACTGATGAAAAATGCTAAAATTCCCCATCCCCATAAACCGAAGACCATCAGGGCGATGGCCCCTCCTAACACTGCGAAACCTATAATAAGGCGAACTATATTTGGCATATTCCTTTTAAATTATTTTTTGCAAATATCGTGTTTATATCACAAAAAGCAGATTTAATTTATAATTTCAATAAAGAAAAGGAGGATACTCCCTATCGGCCACCAAAACTAAGCTTAAAACTGTGATGAAAAAGTTAATTACCTTTACGCTCTTATTATTTGCTATGACAGCCAGTTCACAAGAAATCAACAAAACCACCAAAGACGAAGCCGGAAAAGTTACCGGATTGATCAATATCTGCAATAGAACGGGCTTTAAGGCCATACCGGAGATGCAGAATAGGTATGAGGTAGAATATCCTGCTTATCAGCCAGATCAAACTACAATTGAAGCCCTTCAACCTTTAATAAAAGATAAAAAAATCACCATTGTAATTGGCACCTGGTGTGGGGATAGTCAGCTACAGGTACCTCATTTTTACAAAATGCTGGATGCCTTGAAAATTCAGGAGAAAGACGTTACCCTAATCTGTGTAGACCGCAGCAAAAAAGCTGAAAACGGATTGATTGATGGAATGAACATTACCAATGTGCCTACTTTCATCTTCAACGCAAATGGGAAAGAACTTGGCCGCATCACAGAATCACCAAGAGAAAGCCTGGAAAAAGATATGTTGAGTATCTTCGCCAAAAAATAACATACCATGATGGATGCAGATATGCCACTGAATTTAGATAAAAGCTGGCAAAATCATTTAGAGCCAGAATTCAATAAGGCTTACATGAAGGCTTTGAAAACATTTTTACTGCAAGAAAAAAGAGAAGGACATGAGGTCTTTCCCGAGCAGCATGATCTATTTAGTGCATTAAACCATACACCTTTTGATCAGGTAAAGGTGGTGATCCTGGGACAGGATCCTTATCATGGACCAGGGCAGGCCCATGGTTTATCGTTTTCTGTAAAAAAAGGAGTAACCGTTCCGCCTTCTTTAAAAAACATTTATAAAGAACTCAACACAGATATTGAAGGTTTTAAAACGCCTGACCATGGAAACCTTACCCAATGGGCAGATCAGGGTGTACTTTTACTCAATGCCACATTAACCGTTCGGGCAAGAACAGCGGGTTCGCATCAGAAAAAAGGGTGGGAATTGTTTACAGACAAAATCATCACCGAACTATCGGAAAAAAGAAAGGGATTGATTTTCATCCTTTGGGGTGCCTATGCTCAAAAGAAAATTGCATTGATTGATACCGCTAAACATACGGTGATTGGCGGTCCACACCCCTCGCCTTTGTCTGCTTACAAGGGCTTCTTTGGCAGTAAACCCTTTTCAAAAACCAATGCGCAATTGATAAAAGAAGGAAAAACTCCAATCAACTGGCAAATCAGCTAAAAAATATAAAAGGGGTTATTCAACCTACATTGAATAACCCCTTTTGATTTAAAAACAGGATTCTCCCTGTTTTTTCCTAATTCAATAGGGCTAAAGAATTCATTTTAATACTCCAAAGGAACAATCGGTTCTTTCTTTGTCGTAGACATGATCATCATCGTTTGAAAAGTTTTCACCACGGAGATCTTGCTGATCTTATCCATGATCAAACGCTCATAAGCTTTAATGTCATTTACATATACCTTTAACAGAAAGTCTGCCTGGCCGGTTACATGGTGACATTCCGTAATTTCTTTGATCTGGTTCACTTCATCAAGGAAAATCTGAATGGTATTGTTCTTATGAAAGTCTAATTGAACCTGGATAAAAGTTTTAATCCCTAAACCAAGTTTCTCCTCATCTACTAAGGCATGATAACTTTTGATGAAACCCGACATTTCCAGTTTACGTACCCTTTCTAAGGTTGGTGCCGGAGAAAGTCCGATTTCCTGGGATAAAAGAAGATTGGTAATCCTACCGTTCTCTTGTAGTAATTTTAGTATTTTAAAGTCTGTTTTATCTAGTTCTGCTGCCATCTGTGTTTAAAATATGACCAAAGGTAGGCTATCAACACCAAATTCACCAAATTTTATTCTAAAAATCGTACTAATAATTGCTGTTTATTTCTTTTTATTTTTTTAGATTTGTCTAAACATTTAGTTAGATACATAAAAAATGCAGTCATTCACTGAAGAGAACTACCTGAAAATCATCTATCATTTGTCGGAGAACAACGAGGAAGCGGTGCAAACCAATGCCATTGCAGAGAAGATGCAAACCAAAGCTGCTTCAGTAACAGACATGCTCAGAAAACTTTCAGAGAAGGAATTGATCCTTTATAAAAAGTATCAGGGTGCTCGTTTAACCCCTATCGGGAGGCAAACTGCCATCAATGTAATCCGGAAACACCGTCTCTGGGAGGTCTTTCTGGTGGAAAAACTAAATTTTAAATGGGATGAAGTACATGATATTGCTGAAGAACTGGAGCATATCAATTCTCCGGAGTTGGTAGAACGTCTGGATGAATTTCTTGCTTTCCCAAAGAATGACCCGCATGGTGATCCGATTCCCGACAAAAATGGAAAATTCGATTTCGTTCCTTTTGTAAAACTTACTAAACTTAAAAAAGAGGAAAGCGGACTAATTATGGGGGTGAGTGAACATTCCTCTGCTTTTCTGAAGCATCTGGAAAAATTAGGCCTTACCCTTGGAAAATCATTAGCCATTAGTACCATCAACGACTTTGATGGCTCAATAGAAATTATTGTAGAAAATAAAAGAATAAGTGTAACGAGAGAAATAGCCAAGCACATACTCATCAGGATTTAACATGAAGCATTCCGAATCTCTAAGCGAAGTAAATCAAAGTGTAGACACCAATAAGCGTAAAGGCTGGCGTCGAATTTTATCATTCATTGGACCAGCCTATTTAGTGAGTGTCGGTTATATGGATCCCGGTAACTGGGCCACAGATATTGCCGGGGGAAGTAAATTTGGCTATCAACTGATCTGGATCCTGTTAATGTCAAATCTGATTGCCTTATTGCTACAATCATTAAGTGCCAGACTAGGGATTGTCAGAGGGCTTGATCTGGCACAAGCCTCAAGGAATGCTTATCCTAAATGGATTAACATTCCTTTATTCGGTTTGGCACAAACAGCCATCATCGCCTGTGACCTCGCAGAGATCATTGGTATGGCCATCGGTTTACAACTGCTATTCGGACTTCCTTTAATCTGGGGAATCAGTGTCACCATTTTTGATACCGTCTTGTTGTTATTTTTACTCAATAAAGGCATGCGAAAAATGGAGGCATTTATCGTTTCCATGGTGTTTATCGTAGGACTCTCCTTCCTTGTGGAAATGTTTATTGTGGAACCCAACATCAAAGAAATCGTAAAAGGATTCGAACCCTCGATGTTGTCTGGAGAAGCTTTATACATTGCCATCGGGATTATTGGGGCTACCGTAATGCCTCATAATTTATACCTTCATTCTTCACTGGTACAAACCAGAAAATTTGATCGGGATGAGAAAGGGATTAAAGAAGCCATAAAATTCAATTTTATTGACACAGCAGTTGCACTTAATCTGGCATTTTTTGTCAACGCCGCGATTCTGATTCTCGCTGCTGCTGCCTTTTATAAAAACGGTTTGCATGAAGTCGCAGAGATACAAGATGCCCATAGACTCCTGCAAAATATCTTCGGAGATGTAGCTCCTGCACTATTTGCCATTGCCTTAATTGCTGCCGGACAAAGCTCAACCGTAACAGGAACACTTGCTGGTCAGATTGTAATGGAGGGTCACTTAAAGCTCAGAATCCAGCCCTGGTTACGTCGCCTGATTACCCGTTTATTAGCAATTATCCCTGCCTTCTTTACCATATTGATTCTTGGAGACAGCGCCCTGGGCGGCCTGCTCATCCTTAGTCAGGTGGTATTGAGCTTACAACTCGGCTTTGCTGTAATCCCCTTGATCCACTTCACTTCGGATAAAAAAACGATGAAAGGCTTTGCCATAAAACCATGGGTAAAAGCACTCGCATGGATCAGCTCCATAGTGATTGTTGCCCTGAATGTAAAACTTGTTATCGAGGAAATCAGTGGCTGGACCAGTGATAACCATAGTTGGTACCTCTATGTACTGGTCATCCCTGCCGCCATTTTGATTGGCTTATTACTATTGTACGTTTTCATTTACCCATTGTTGAGAAAAGCTAAAGAAGGCCAACACAATGCACCTCATGGGAATGCACTGGACATCGAGGAGGTTGAAAAAATCAAATATGCACGTATTGGTATCACGGTCGACTTTTCTAAGAACGACAGAAATACCATTCGCCACGCGCTGACGCAGGGAGGTAAACACGCACATTATTACCTGATCCATGTCGTAGAAACAGCTGTTGCCAGATATCATGGAGATTCCGCTTTAGATGCAGAAACCTTAAGCGATGCAGAAAATCTGGAAAAGTACCGTAGTAATCTAAACGATCTGGGTTATAAATCTACTCCTCATATTGGCTATGGAGGAACTGTGAATGCAATTGTAGAAATCAGCAAACAAAATGACCTGGAGTTATTAGTAATGGGCGCCCATGGTCATCAGGGTTTAAAAGACCTTATCCTGGGAACTACTGTCAATTCTGTACGCCATAAAGTAACTATTCCGGTATTAATTGTCCGATAAAATTCAGAAATCGCTATTTCTTTCGGATATTAGCGGTATTCTTATAAAATCTGGCATGGAATAGATCTGTGCCGGCCTTTGTGAAAATTGAGACCAATGAAGAACGATATTCAAATTAAAAATAAAAGAGCTTACTTCGATTACCATATTATTGAGGAATTTAATGCCGGATTAGCCTTATTAGGTACGGAGATTAAAGCCATCAGACAGGGTAAAGCAAATATGTCCGATGCCTTTTGTATGTTCATCGGTGATGTTCTTTATGTTAGGAACCTACATATCTCTGAGTATAGCCATAGCTCGTTCCACCATCATGACATTAAGCGCGACAGGGTTTTGTTGCTTCATAAAAAAGAGCTTAAGAAATTAAAATTCAGAAGTGAGGAAAAAGGCTATACCATTGTTCCTTTAAGGATTTTCACGAACGACAGGGGCTATGCAAAGATTCAGATTGCTTTGGCGCAGGGTAAGAAAGAATTTGACAAAAGAGACAGCATTAAAGACAGAGAATCCAAAAGAGAGATGGATCGTGCAATGAAAGAATAATGCCTGGAGGTTTAACTTACCAGGCCTGATCTCCTACTAAAGGTACAAAACGGAAGGTATCCAGCTCAATTCTATCGTAATCGGTTTCACTTACCCTAATTACAGTCAGCATTTTCTGGATATTTTCATCACCTACCGGGATGACCAGAATCCCCCCGATTTTCAATTGCTTAAGCAATGTTTCAGGAACCCATGGTGCACCTGCAGTAACGATAATCTTATCATAGGGTGCTTCCTCAGCTATGCCTTTTGAGCCATCACCAAAGAAAAAATGTGCATTATACCCCATTCCAGGCAATACCCGAATGGTATGACGGTAAATGCTTTCCTGGCGCTCAATTGTGTATACATTGGCACCCAGTTCCATTAAAATACAGGTTTGATAACCAGAGCCAGTTCCAATTTCTAGGACCTTATCCCCCTTCTTAATGTGGAGCAGTTCACTTTGATAAGCTACCGTATAGGGTTGTGAAATTGTTTGACCATCGCCAATCGGAAAGGCAATATCTTTATAAGCCTGATTCCAAAAAGTTTCATCAAAGAAAAAATGACGTGGCACCTTCCCTATGGCTTCCAGCACCTTTTTATCAGTGATGCCTCTGCTTTCAAGATGTGTAACCAATTTCTTTCTCGCTCCCCGTTCCCTATAATTATCTACAAACTTATATGCCATTACTCAAAAATAGCTTTTTGAAAACTAATGCGCCTACATAATTGAGGCCTAAATGCTAATTATCACAGTATCAATCCTAATAAAACTAATAAGGGTCTACATCTACCTGCACAATTGCTCCTCTATACTCCTTTTCTGCCTGAAATTGCAAAATAACGTCCTTCAATATAGATTTTACTTTGGTAATTGCGGTATTCTTATCGCTTTTAATGATGATCTGTTTGATGTAAAAATTCCTGATCCGGCCTACCATTGGCTGCTCTGGTCCGAGCACCCGGCTTCCTAAATGTCCTTTCAATACATTTGCAAATTTTTGGGCGGCAACGTTCAGGAGGTTCATGTCTTTATGCTTGATATTGACAAAAATTACCCTGGTAAATGGCGGATACTGAAACTCCCTTCTTTCGCGAATTTCATCCGTATACATTTCCTGGTATTTATTATCAATTACCTGGGTAATGATCCTATGTTTATCATCATAAGCCTGAATAATTACCTTTCCCTGCTTGTCCCTTCTGCCGGCCCTGCCGGCTACCTGGGCCAATAACTGATAACTTCTTTCAAAAGCCCTGAAATCCGGGTAATTCAACAAAGTATCGGCATTAATCACCCCAATCAGTGTCACATTATCAAAATCTAATCCTTTGGCTACCATCTGAGTACCAATAAGAATATCGGTTTTCTTTTCCTGGAAATCAGCGATGATTTGTTGCAGTCCGTTTTTCGTTCTGGTACTGTCTACATCCAACCTTGCAATTTTTGCTTCCGGGAAAATCAGGCTTAGTTCTTCTTCTACCCGCTCCGTTCCAAATCCTTTTTGTTCAATATGTACAGAACCACAGGCCGGGCAAATATTGATACTATTCTGATGGTATCCGCAGTAATGACAATGTAATTTACCACTCGTTTTATGATAAGTTAAACTTACATCACAACTCACACATTTTGGCGCATAGCCACAAGTTGCACAAATCAGGATGGTCGCATAACCTCTTCTATTTTGAAACAGGATCACCTGCTCTTTTAATTTCAGCGTTTCTTCAATCTCCTCTACTAACTGGCTGGAAAAATAGGAAATCATCTTTTTCTTTTTTGTCTCTTCAGCGATACTAATCACTTCCTGAACAGGTAAAGATACCCCTCCAAATCGCTCAGACATGGTGACCAGACCATATTTCTGATGCAAGGCATTGAAATAACTCTCAATGGATGGTGTTGCCGAACCTAATACTACTTTTGCTTTATGCAACCAGGCCAGATAAACAGCCGAATCCCTTGCCTGGTAACGGGGGGCAGGTTCCTGCTGTTTATAAGAAGACTCATGTTCTTCGTCAATTACAATCAGCTTTAAGTTCTGAAAAGGTAGAAACACAGCAGATCTGGCGCCTAAAACGATCCGGTACTTACCGTTAAGGACTTTATTCCAGATTTCTACGCGCTCATTGTTATTAAATTTAGAGTGATATACCCCAATCGCATCTCCGAAATAACGTTGGATACGTTCTACGATCTGGGTAGTCAGGGCAATTTCAGGCAAAAGAAACAGTACTTGTCCGCCGTTCTCAATGGCTTTCTCAATCAATCTGATGTACACTTGAGTTTTACCAGAAGCCGTAACCCCATGCAATAACACCACATCTTTCTTCTCAAATTCAGTCTCAATTTGTGTCAAAGCCAGCTGCTGATTTTCGCTCAGCTCAAAGTTCAGTACGAAATCCTCATCCTGATCCTTAAGACGGCTCACCGGCCTTTTCTCAATTACAAAAACTTCTTTGTCCATTAACGTTTTTAACGCCGCAGGTCCACAATCGCTTTCTTCCATCAGTTGTGCCTTCGGAATCGTACTTTGTTGCCTGGACAACTTTAAAAAAGTCAACAGTGCATTCATTTGCTTGGGAGCTCTTTCCAGAACAGAGAACAATTGTTTCAAATTCTCTTCTTCATGATAAAATGGATGTAGGGCAACAAAGGATTTCATCAAAGGTTTGTACTTTTCGATCACCTCTTCAGCAATATAAACCATCTCTTTATCTAAAAGGGTATTGATGATGGGATACACAGTTTTTTGCCCTAACAAGGCAGATACCTGATCGATGGTCAGACGCCCATGAACTTTTAAAGCGTTGAGCAAAGTTTCCTGTTTTATGTTGAGTACTTCTCCATCCTGAGGAAATTCTTCCTTCAGCACGATGATCGTTTCACTGGCAAGTTTCAGTCCTGCCGGCAAAGCAGCCGCCATCACGTCTCCCTCGTTACAAAGGTAATAGCTGGTCATCCAGTCCCAGAACTCCAATTGCGAAGCGGTAATCACCGGATGTTCATCAACCACATCAATGATGTATTTCGCCTGATAAATTTCCGGTGCCTGCTGACTGATGCTCTTGATCAATGCGGTATAAATCTTACTTTTACCGAATTGGACCACCACGCGTTTTCCGATCGCGATCTGGTCGTTTAATTCAAAAGGTACCCTATAAATATAATTTTTCGCCAGAGAAAGTGGCAGGATGACCTCGATAAACAGGGTTTCCCTTTCTGTGAATTCCAGTTGACCAGAACTCATCCTTATTTATTATTTGAAGCGGCAAAGAACAGGCTTCCCCAACCAAGAATAAACATCAATCCACCAATTGGCGTAATTGGGCCTAAAATAGCGCCAAAACCAATATGAGTAATCTCTCTGGTTGCCAATAGATATAATGATCCTGAGAAAAGGATGATCCCCAAACTGAAGAAAATATACGCCAGTTTAAGCAATTTTGGCTGTTTCATATTCAATTGAGACAGAAACAATAAAGCGAAAGTATGATAAAACTGATATTCCACTCCTTTGCTCCAGACTTCCAATGCTTCCGGACTGACCTGGCTTTTTAAACCATGGGCACCAAAGGCACCTAGAATGACTGCTGTTAGTCCAAATAGAGAGGCGGTTAAAATAATAGGTCTGTTGCTCATAAAATCGGCTTTTTAATCCTTCAAAATTAAGAAACTTGGTTGCATTTTCTTAGTAATCCCAACTTATTAAATTAAATTTGTAAGGACAGCAATGAAAAAGATCCTACTTAGCATTATCACACTCCTAACGGCCATTGTGACCATGGCCTATTTTTATTTTTCTAAATTAAATAAGGCTCATGCGGAGTCCGACCTCAGTTTGCACGCGATAGTGAATGCTTCTGGTTTCATTTTTTCTTTTGAACAGGACAAAAGTGTATTGGATCTCCTAAAAGGACAGGAGAATTTTGAAGAAATCATGGGTGCAGAAAAATTCAAAGCCCTGCAGTCATTAAAAAACATCGTTCGCTCTTCCCCTGCTTTAAATGCACTGACCCAAAAGCAATTAATTTACCTGGGAATACTTCCTGGAAAAGGAAAAGAGCTCAATTTTGTGATCAGTACGCAAAGCGATCAGGAAAACAGCAAGGTTCAATTGTTTCAGGCCTTAAAAACTGCAGCTATAAAACTGGATAGTGCAGGAGATCAAACCAAATTAACCCTGGCAGACAGTAGTATATTCTATCTTGCACTCAAAGATCATTTGATTCTGTTGTCAAATAGCCCGGAACCGATCAAAATGATCCTATCAAAACCATTAAATAAAAATGAGGAGTCTTTTGCAACATATATAAAATCAGGGAGTAAATTAACGAAAAACAGCCTCGCGCAACTGTACATTAATTTCAATCGAATCCCGGAATTACTAAAGCCTTTGCTCCCAGGCAAATTAAATGGCGAACTTACCATTCTCAATCAACAGGATGCTTTTGCATTGTTAACCTATAATTTCAGTAAAGAAAAAGTACTTTTTACCGGAACTACACAAGTTAATGACCCAAACAGTTATTACCAGTTATTTGCTGAGGAAAATCCTCAAAAAATGAGTATTCAGAATATTTTGCCAGAACGTACTGCCAACTTCAGTATTTATGCCCTTGATCAGTATCAACTCTGGAGTAAAAAATTAGATCAGTGGTTTACACAGCATAAAGCGGCTCAGAAACGCCTGAAACTCACAGAAACCATCAACCAGAAATATCATTTAAATCTGGAACTGCTTTTCCCTAAGTATTTTCAAAATCAAATGATAACTTTTCAATTGAATACAGGTGAAAGCCTTGGAGCCATTAACCTGAGCAATGGTGATAAACTAGATCAGTTACTCCTTGATTTAAGTGAAAATTATTCTGAGGATTTAAAACTGTTTAAAGAACCTGAGTTGTTGTACACTTATTTTGGACTACCTTTTCAATCTTTCAAAAAACCATACTATCTGATTCTAGACAATTACCTGGTTTTCGCGAATCATGCGGCCACGTTACAATCTTTTCTTGATGATTACAGGGCTAATAAACTACTGATCAACACCTCCAGGTTCATTTATGTCAGCAACCAACTGCCCAACAGTTGCAATCTTAATTTTTACATAGACCATCAGAATTCCAGGAACCTTTTGGCAAAAAACATGAATACGCCCTTCTCTAAACAATTTAATGATACAAAAGCACTGAAGAATTATGAATCCTTAGTATATCAAATGAGTGGTGATCATGGGAAATTTCAAACCAATCTATTGATCAATAAACACAAAGACATTGAAAAAGATTTCTAATATTCTCATTATAAATCCTCAAGTTTGTTAAGCAAATAACAAACTATGTTAAAAAAAGCGCTACTCATTTTTATACTAATTCTATTCAGTCATCTATCAAAAGCCCAGCAGTATGGTCTTTTCAATACTAAAACACTGTTTGATGGTTTTGAAAATCCGGCACAAAAGGTATTTACTCTGGATTCATCCAGACAATACGCTTCAAATTTCATTTTGCCTTATCTGGGGGTAAATGCTGCTACTAAAGGTAATTCAGAATTTGTCCGTAAATTGATCAACGAACAGATTTACAATTCAAAGGACATCCCACTGGGAACCAAAAAATTCAACACCCTGTACCAACATACCAATGCCTATCTGTTAACCCTCAAAATATTTAATTCCTACAAATACCAGAAAGAGCTGGGATTTTCCTGGCAACTGAGGACAGATGCCCAGGCGAGATATAGTAATGAAACATTGATACTTGTAGATAACTATGCCAGATTAGAAAATGAAATGCCTAAAAGTGGTGCATTTAACAACAAAGCTGCTATGCAAAGCTACCACCAATTCAGCGTGACTTATCGGGAAAACTACAGCAAGAGACTTGCCTTTGGGGCAAAATTAAGTTTGTTGAGTGGAACAAGCTACAACCGGTTAAACATCACGGATTCCGAGCTAGACATCAATCAAAATACAGGCCATTTAAGCGCTAAATTTAAAGGGAGCTATCGTGGTACATTTACAGATGTTGATCAACTCAGCACGAACACCTTTATGCCTACCTTCAGGAATCCCGGTGCATCGATCAGTTTGGGTACTTCCTATCAAAGTAAGAGTGGTTATTTCCTAATGGCCAACCTAAAGGATCTTGGCTTCATCCGATGGAATAATCAATCTTACTATAAAAACGTCAATGAAATCATTGATATCGAAGGTTCATTGGATAGTAAGAATCAATTTCAGAAGCGCCTCACAGACGCCATCTCCAAAGACCCGGAAAGAGGCGGCTTTTATTCCCCTACAAATGCAAAAATCGATGCGATGCTGTCAAAAAGTTTTGGCTTATGGACACCAGCTATTATTCTATCTAAAAATCTGTTTTTTGAGGGTGGAGATGCAGCACTGGTGAATAAATTCAGGTATGAAAATTTTTCGGTAACCGCCACCCCTACTTACAATTTCCAGCATCTGTTTTATCTGGGACTTCAAACCATGTATCAAACTCCAAATTTTGAAGTATTTTTAGGCTCAGACGATTTATTAAAAACCAGCACTCAGGTACAGGGAATCCTCAAGAAAGATGCAACAATAGGAAGTGGTTATAACGGATCTTCGATATACCTGGGAATAGGAATAAAATTCGGGAACTTTGTAGAACATCCACAAAACAGTAGCACCATGCCTGGAATAGGAGAAGAACAACCAGGATTATTCAAACGAATTTTTGGCATTTTTTCCAAGAAGAAATAAATGAATACTATTTTTTCTTTGGTGTAGTCAACACAAAATCCTTTAAATAAAATGGTTCAAAATAGGCCAGATTCTCAAACCTTCCTTGTGTATAGGCAGCCATAGCCAATTCACTCATGTTGCTGGCAGAGTTAAAATTATCTGTTGAAAAATGCGCATTTTCATGTTTTAATGTTTCTGCGCATTTTGCGGCACCGTCACCAATAAAAGTAACCTTTTCAGTCTTCAATAAGCTCTCAAAGCTTTGTTCGTCAATAATTTTCGCTTCTACAGGGGATACGTAATCCAGTTGCGCATCAAAAACTGCAGTAAACACTTCCATTCTTCTGGCATCAATCATCGCGCAAACCAATCCCTGAAGAGCTGGTTCAGCTTTATGGAAACCCGCTGCCATCATCTGCAAGGTATCAATTGCAATTAAAGGTTTATCCAATGCGTAGCAAAGGCCTTTAGCCGTAGATACACCAATTCTCAATCCAGTATAAGAACCTGGTCCTTTACTTACCGCAATCGCGTCCAGGTCTGAAAACTTTAGGCCAGCACTGTTCATGGCAGATTGAATAAATAAAGTAAGGCTACCCGCATGAATATTACTTGCCATTTCTTCTTTCAGTGCAATGGTTTTTCCATCCTGAGAGATTGCGGCAGAACAAACTTGTGTAGCGGTTTCAATTTGAAGTATGGTGATCATCAGATAAAAATAAATATTCAGGATTAAGGAACAGGGTCATGGCCATGCGCACCCCAGGGGTGACAACGTCCAATTCGCTTCAAAGTTAACCATCCTCCTTTAAAAGGCCCATGTTTTTTTATCGCTTCTATTCCATATTGGGAACAAGTAGGTGTGAAACGGCAATTGGCACCAAGCAATGGTGATATAAACCATTGATACAGTTTAATCAGTCCTAAAAAGAACCAACCAATCAGCAGTTTAATTCCCCTGGTCATTTTTGATGTTGCTGACTAATCGCTTCAAAGTAGCTTCCATTTTCTTCTCCAAAAAAGAGAACTCATAGATTTTCTTACCCACATATTGAATAGAAAAAATCAAAAGCTGTTCTGATCCCTCCAAAGCTGGATAAAGTTCCTTTTGCTTTTGTAAACGATATACCTCACGAATCCTCCTCTTGATCAGGTTCCTGTCGACTGCTTTTTTGAAGCGTTTTTTGGGCGCGTTGATCACTACCTGAGCAGGATAACTATTTTGAACATCTACAAAATGATAGGAAATACGGAATGGATATAATAAAAAAGAAGAACCGTCTTTAAATAGCAGATCTAAAAGTTTTCTACTACATAACCGTTCTTCTTTATTAAATGTGTTCATGTTTTTGATCGCAAATTTGCAGATATTGTGATCTGCTAACACTTATTGTGCTGCAATCAAAAATTATGCTTTGTGACGACGTTCGTCAGAAACTGATAGCTTACTTCTTCCTTTTGCACGACGAGAAGCTAATACTCTTCTACCGTTTGCTGTAGCCATTCTTTCGCGGAAGCCGTGTTTGTTTCTTCTCTTTCTTTGCGAAGGTTGGAATGTTCTTTTCATAACTGTATTATATCTTAGACTATTTTTTTAAATAAGAGGTGCAAATATAGCTTGATTTTATTTCAATTGCAAATAGAATTAAAGGTAGTTTTCATTTTTCCTTAAAATCTTACAAGCCAAGCGCTGCTTTAAGCTTAATATACCCCGTTTTACTTACCGGAAGCCATATATCAGATTTTAAAAGAACAATATAACTGTCCTTTTCTTTCAGTTCTATTTTTGTCACCTGGGCCAAATTTATGATATATGATCGATGAATACGAATAAATTGTGAAGATTCTAAAGTTTGTTCAAAAAAGCTCATCGTCTTATTCTTATGAAAAGCGCCTTCAGAGGTACTCAGTTTCACATAATCGTCATCTGCTTCCAGGTAATGAATATCTGCAACGGCAATAATCTTGATAATGCCATTCTTCTTCACCACTACCCTATTCTGTTGTGCTGGATTTAATGCGGCTGAATCCAGCAAATCCCTACTGAGCTGTTCAGTCTGATTTAATCGGACAGGTAACTTCTGTATTGCCTGGTCAAACCTGCTTTTCTCTATAGGTTTCAATAAGTAATCCAGGGCATTTACTTCAAAAGCTTTGATGGCAAATTCATCAAAGGCAGTTGTAAAGATCACAGCAGGTTGTTGTTCCACCAATTCCAGCATTTCAAAACCGTTGATTTTCGGCATTTGAATATCTAGAAAAATAAAATCCGGCTGATGCTGTGTAATGGCTTTAATACCTTCAAAACCATCACTACATTCCGCAACTACCTCAATCTCCGGAAAGCTGCTCAGATAATGTTTCACGACATCCCTGGCCAGGGACTCATCATCTATTAAAATGGTTCTCATCATTATTTCTGAGGTATTTTTAGCGTTGTTATATAAATATTATCTTCTGTTGCCATGGTTCTCAGCAATTGTTCATCAGCAAACAGCAGGTATAACCTGCGTTTGATGGCCGATAATCCAAATCCCGTACCACCTGTCACCTTCATTTCCGGATCAAAAGGATTTTTCACAGTAATCACCAATCTATTATTTTCTACAACCACAGCAATCGCAATCGTAATTGCAGCTGAAGTATTGTACAATCCAAATTTAATGGCATTCTCTACAATCGGCTGAAGCAGTGTACCTGGCAGGCATAAATCTAAGCTTTCTTCTGCAACTTTCACATCAATATTTAACCGATGACTAAAGCGCACCTTTTCAATATCAAGGTAAAGCTGGATGTATTCCATCTCTTCCGCCACTTTCACCCAAATTTCATCATCACGTTTCAGGTTTCCTCTTAGAAAAGCGGCTAATTTCATAATCATGTTTCCTGCCTCAGTAGGATTCATGATGGTGAGTGCATACACAGAATTGAGGCTATTAAAAAGGAAATGGGGTTGCAACTGATGACGCAATTTATTTAATTCTGCTTCCTTACTCAAATTCTGAGCAGTCAGCAGACGTTCCTGGGTAGCGGACTGCTCTTCCAGGCGATACCATAAAATGTTAGCCAATGCACACCAGGCCAGAAAAATAAATACGATGATGAACCTTAAAATCAATGAAAGTTGTAAAAAATTCTGGTACGTAAGCTCATTACTAAACAAATAAGAGAGTGAAACATTACTGACAAAAGTGATCAAGCCAGCCAGCATCAGTGTGATCACCAGTATAAACAGGATGGTTTCATTTTTGGGTTGGTAAAAACCCAGCATATTGCTTAGAATCATGCAACATAAAGCCAATAAACCGTTGGTAACGAGACTGTCGGCAATTGAGATATACCAGTTAAAATTTAACGTATAATAGAATAGCAGGACAAATACAGAAGCCCAGGCCAAAAAAATGGCCAGGGCATATCGTTGTATGTTCTTATTTGCTAATGGTCTGTTGGTCAAAATACAAAGGGTTAAAAATGGTAATAGCTTTAATTTTAAAAATTGCGAATCTCCACGCCACCAAACAAAGCCAGACCGGTAATCTTTATGATCTTATTTCCGCCATCGGAAAGCACCACAGGACCTCTTTTGTCTTCTATCCCACCAAAAACTGCAGTTACTTCTGATTTTACAATCCAACTGGAAGGAATAATGATTTTGACACCGCCAAAAACAGCCACCACTTCCAGTACAATTGCACCTTCAAAATCTGCTTGTGTTAAATTCACATTACATCCTCCAAAAACAGCAACCAGGTCGCCTCCTTTGAAATTTTTAGAATACACATGCTGATCTGTACCACCAAATACACATACTGCATCTATGATGTCATTTTCATCCACCCAGTTCCCCATTTTAGGATCCACCGGATTTCCGTCAGCTCCTTCATATCCTGATATAGGTTCTTCTGTAGCTGCGAATGTAGTTTCTGAAAAGTTGGCTTGTTTCTTTTTCCATTTCTCTCCTTTAATACGACTGGATTTTGGTTTAAAGATCAAGAATAATCCCATGACGATTAATGCCGCTGCAAAATAATACCTGGTGATATCTTCATCTAAAATATCTCTCAAAGTGAAATATCCGCCAATCAATACCAACACCAACCAACCCTTCCCCTCAAAGTTCCTTTTGTAGCCCACAAACAAACCAATAATGACAAGTATGGTATGCCAGCTAAACAACCAACCTGGAAAATCCAAGCCTATATTTTTCAATAGAAAGACCGTTCCAAATGCTAAAAGGAACAGGCCCGCCCAGGTGCTACTATTTTTTTTATCGTCATTCCACTTTTCCATGCTGATCTGTTTATTCGTTTAATCCATGTGTTTTCTACTCAAATGTAACAGATCAATCAGCATTTAAAAACAACTATTACCCCGAATGATGACAATAGTCGGTAAAGCCCCATTTTTTATCGGTAAAAATTATTCGTTAATTTGGAATAATTCTAATTAACACCAAAACCAGGAATGTCCATGAAAAAACTACTCGTTGCACTGATTTGCTTTATGCCCCTATTGTCAATTGCACAAACACCAACAGCACATTATAAAGTATATGATGTGAAAAAGCAAGAGCTCATCACACTGGATGAATTATTAAATGATATAAAGCAAGTAGATGTGCTTTTTTTTGGGGAAGAACACAATGATTCCATTGGTCATTTACTGGAATTTGAACTCTATAAAAGACTAAGCAGTAGCTACCCAAAAACTGCTTTAAGCTTAGAAATGTTCCATACCGATATCCAACCAGTAATGGATGAATACTTGTCAGGATTGATTTCGGAAAAAAACTTTGTGAAAGAAGCCAGAGTCTGGAATAACTATGAAGACTATAAACCAATGATCGAATATGCAAAGGACCACCATCTCCCGGTTATCGCTGCCAATGCGGCCACACGCTACAGCAATGCAGTGAGCAAAGCTGGCTTATCGGTTTTAAGTCAGTTTCCAGCAGGGTCACGTTCATTTCTTCCTCCTTTGCCAGTGGACACCGCAACTGGAAAATATTACGATAAGTTTATAGAAATGCTTGGTGGACATGGAATGGGTGGTATGAAAATATACCAGACACAGAACCTTTGGGACGCCAGCATGTCCTGGTCTATTGCCAGATACTTAAAAAACAATAAAGGCTCAAAAGTTTTTCATTTGAATGGACGTTTTCACAGCGATGAACAACTAGGTACCTTAGCAAAATTAAAAACCTTAGTGCCTAAATTGAAAATAGCAAACATCTCTTGTTTCTCCCCGGAAGATTTTACAAATCCCACTTGGAGCAAGTATACCAAACTTGGCGATTACATCATCCTGACGGATCCCAACATTAAAAGGACATTTTAAGCCCATTCAGACCTGTTCATAAAAAAGCCCTTTAATTAACCAGATACATAACGATTTGGTTGATTAAAGGGCTAACCGATTATAAATACTTTACTTATTTTTCAGTAAATCGCGAATCTCAGTAAGTAATACCTGATCTTGTGTTGGTGCTGGAGCTGGAGGTGGTACCTCTTCCTGTTTTCTTTTCATTTTATTGATGGCTTTTACCATTAAGAAAATGATCATTGCCAGAATCAGGAAATTGATCACCTCAGTTGCAAAGTTACCCCAGGCGAATACAGGTCCAATTTTCCTGGCATCTTCTAATGAAGCAGTAGGATTTGTGGCTACAAACTCTCTCACCTTAGCACTCAGTGGAACATAGAAATTGACAAATCCTTTATCGCCAATCAGCAAACTGATCGGAGGCATAATTAAGTCGTTGACCAATGAGGTGACAATCTTGCCGAAGGCTCCTCCAATAATTACACCGACAGCCAGGTCAATCACGTTACCTTTGACTGCAAATTCCTTAAATTCTTTTACGAAACTCATAAGTAGTATTAGTTTTAGATGTTAAACGTCCTAATAAAAGTAGCTAATTATTTTTTAAACCGGTACCAATTCCTGTTATTGATCGATATTTCTCTAATTTACCTGGACAAAACTAGCTACCTAACAGTAAGCTAATGTGGATTGTTTGCAAGAATACTAACCCTATAAGTAGTAAGGGTTGAAAATATTCTAAAAACAATGGATTTCTAAAACGCTTTACTTCTGTTAAAAACACAATAATACTTTGTCGAGATAGTTTATATATAAACCAAATTCGTATTTTTGGATCGGGTACACATAATACCGCTTTGATAAAACATGCTTAAACAACATCTACAACAAAAACTACTTCAAAAGCTCTCCCCTCAGCAAATCCAATTTATTAAATTGCTGCAAGTACCTACTGTTGCATTAGATACCCGAATTAAAGAAGAATTAGAGGAAAATCCAGCACTCGAAGATCCCAGCTTAATGATTGCTGAGGAGCCAAAAAGTGAATATGATGATCTAAATGACACACCGGATGATTTTGATGCCAGCGCTAAGGAAGAAAACACGGATGAGTTTAATGTAGATGATTATTTACAGGACGATAATGTAAACGATTATAGCACCTCTTATAACAATGAGGATGATGAAGAAAAGAAAGAAACTCCAATTGCAATTGAGAGTACTTTTTTTGAAAGTTTACAGGAGCAATTAGATCTGGTTCCATTATCGAATCAGGATTTTATCATTGGAAAACAAATTATTGGAAGTTTAGATGATGATGGATACTTGCGCAGACCAATTACATCCATGATCGATGACCTTGCTTTCTCACAAAATGCCATGGTAGAAGAAGAGGATGTTTTGGAGATGTTAAAAGTAATTCAAAGTTTTGATCCTCCGGGAATTGCTGCCAGAGATTTACAGGAATGCCTTACTTTACAATTAAAACGTAAAGATCCCTCAAATCCAATCATTCAAAAAGCAATCATTATTGTAGAAAACTATCTGGATGAATTTACCAGAAAGCACTATGATAAATTAGAAAAGGCTTTGGGACTGAGTAGTGAAGATCTAAAAGAAATCATTGCTGAAATCCTGCGTTTGAATCCTAAACCAGGGGACTCAAATCAAGTAACTACCAAGCAGTTACAAGTTATTCCCGATTTCCATGTGACCAATAATGACGGCACTTTAATTCTGACGCTAAATTCAAAAAATGCCCCTGAACTAAGGGTAAGTCGTTCTTATATTGACATGTTTGATCATTATGACAAAGCATCGCAAAAAGATAAAAAATTAAAGGAAGCGGTTCAGTTTGTAAAACAGAAGCTTGATTCTGCAAAATGGTTTATTGATGCCATCAAGCAGAGACAGCAGACCTTGCTAAAAACGATGAACGCCATCATGCAGTATCAGTATGAATATCTGTTGACCGGTGATGAACGTAAAATGCGCCCAATGATCTTAAAAGACATAGCGGACAAAATTGACATGGATATTTCTACGGTTTCCAGGGTTGCCAATTCAAAATATGTACAAACAGAATTCGGAACTTTCCTATTGAAATCTTTCTTCTCTGAAGCCATACAAACAGAGAGCGGTGAAGAAGTATCGAACAAAGAAGTAAAAAAGATCCTGGAAGACTGCATCTCAAATGAGGATAAACGCAAACCTTTGGCAGATGAGAAGCTAACAGAAATCCTGAAAGAACAAGGATATAATATTGCCAGAAGAACGGTTGCGAAATACAGGGAACAAATGAATATCCCGGTGGCACGTTTAAGAAAAGAGCTTTAATAAAAATGGGGACTAAAAATCAGTCCCCATTCTCAATAAATTTTCCAGTTTCTCATTGGCCACCAATAAGCTGGCAGTCAAATCTCTATTGTCTTTTCTTAAAGTATAAAGCTCAAAAGCTTTTTCAATATTAATACGAAGATCATCCTCCATCCAGGGTTTCTGAATGTATCGATAGACCTGACCTTTATTAATCGCATCAATAACGGCATTGATATCCGCGTATCCTGTTAAAAGGATCCTGATCGGATCTGGAAAATCTGGAATAATAGACTCTAGAAATTCAATACCTGTGGTCACAGGCATTCTCTGATCCGTTACAATCACATGAATATCCTCGGCCTCTAATACCTTTCTCCCCTCAATTGCAGAGCTGGCAATAAAAACATTGAATTTACGTCGAAAACTAGCTTTAAAAGCGTTGAGATTATGTACTTCATCATCAACATAGAGAACGTTTACGGAAGTGTCAGAATTCATAGAATTTTTGCCTTTTTTTTGTTAAATATATTTCAATTATTACGAACAAAAAAACGATTTAAATATAAATACTATTTGCTATTTCACGCTTAAATAATTACACAAATAGGCACTAAAATATCTACAAAAAGCTATTTTATTAAAGAAATCAATAAATTAATTCCAGCCTGCTTTTTCAGGTCAATATCAAACCGATATTGACCTGAAGTTCTTGCCCAATCTTTAAGACAACAGGCTTTGACGGAATAGAAACTCCAATTGCTGATTCACGATCAATAGTTTTTCTGTTAGCTCCCGGTTCTCTTTCCTAAGCGAATAGATTTCAAAAGCTTTTTCAATATTGATCCGAAGATCTTCAGCCATCCAGGGTTTCTGAATGTATTTATAAACCTGCCCTTTATTGATGGCGTCAATTACGGCATTAATGTCTGCGTATCCTGTAAGCAAGATTCTGATAGGTTCAGGAAAATCAGGAATAATCGATTCCAGGAATTCAATTCCTGTCATGACAGGCATCCGCTGATCAGTGATGATCACATGGATGAGTTGCTTTTCCAGAATCTTTCTCCCCTCCTCTGCCGACTCTGCAGTAAACACATTAAACATTCGTCTAAATCCCGCTTTAAAAGAGTTTAAATTGTGAGATTCATCGTCTATGTACAGGACATTTATGGATGCGTTAGAATTCATCTTATGAATTTAATATAATTTTTTTAAATATATTGCTTTTATAAGGTTCAATGAACTAATTTGGTTGAAAATTTAAAATAATTAAATATTTCGATTCTGTTTTTTGAACTAATAATCTGAGGAATGATGCTCATTATTAGCGGCTAACGCGTTAATTAAAGTTAACACTATCGTTATAATAAAAATTATACTTTCATTATAACGATGAAAAGTATAATTTTAATAGATTTTTTGCAATGATTAAAGGGTATATTTCATAGAACAAATGCAATTAGATAAAGAATTACGTCAACTTAAAAAAGAACTAGCTTCGCAAACAAAAAAGTATAGTGAAATCTATACGCCAACATTCTTTAGAATTCTAAATCCGGAAGATCAATCTTCACTATTGAATTTGCTAAAAGAAAAACCACATATCCAGGTATTCGACAGCATTAATAACCAACTTACAGACCTCGTTAAAGGATTAAATCCAACTTTGGTACTGACTAAGTCTGAAATTGATGAACTTATAGTAAAACGTTTGAATGGAATTGAATCTGATGCATACGGTGTATGGGTCTATTATCCATGGTTAGAAAAATTAGTACATATCCTTGACAAGGAAGAATTTATTTTGGTTCGTACCAATAGGAATAAACATAAAATAACCCAGCAGGAACAAGACCAACTGATGGAAAAGAAAATTGGCGTCATCGGACTTTCTGTTGGTCAGTCAGTTTCCCTGACACTAGCTATTGAGCGTGGTTGCGGAGAATTACGAATTGCTGATTTTGACCACCTCGATCTCACCAATCTCAACCGCATCCGTAGTGGAGTTCAGAATGTAGACTTAAGAAAAACGGTGATTGTTGCCAGAGAAATTGCTGAGATAGATCCTTTCTTAAAAGTAACTTGTTTTCATGAAGGAATTACCGAAGAAAACATTGAAAGCTTCTTAACTGAAAATGGTAAATTAGATCTTTTGATCGATGAATGTGACGGAATTGACATCAAAATTCTATGCAGGGTAAAAGCCAAAGCTCATCAGATTCCGGTATTGATGGAAGCCAGCGATAGAGGTACTATAGATATTGAGCGATTTGACCTGGAGCCGAACCGTCCGATTCTGCATGGGTATATCGAACACCTCGATATTTCAAAAGTCAAACACCTTAAAACAAACGAAGAAAAAATCCCATATATACTGCCGATTGCCGGGGTAGAGACTTTATCCACCAGGATGAAAGCCTCTATGATTGAAATTCAACAAACCATTACTTCTTGGCCACAATTGGCCAGTGCGGTCACATATGGTGGGGGGATCACAGCAGATTTGTCCAGAAGAATTCTCTTACAGGAGCTCTCTGTGTCGGGTAGGTTCTTTGTCGACATCGAAGAGATTATTGCAGACCCAGTAGATCATTCCGCGAACGCTGAAATCCCTCAGCCAGAAAAAGGCATCACTTTCCCGGAAATGGATACCCTGACTGCTCAATTGAAACTTACCAAACCAGAAAATTCAATTCAGCTGAACGACGAGCAATTGGAATCGTTAATGCTGACGGCACAAAGAGGAAGCTCGGCAGGTAATAATCAACCATGGAAATGGCTGTATAAAGACGGTGCATTACTCCTTTTTCATGATAAAGAACGCTCATTTTCTTTTGCAAACCACAAGAATATCGTGGCATATGTAGGTTTTGGGTTGACCTTAGAAAGCATTCGCCTGAAAGCAGATTCACTAAACCTTCAGGTTCATGAACAACTTTTTCCAGATTCACAGGTTCCTGAGTTAATTGCAGTATTACAATTTAGTCAGGTAAGTAATGGTCATCAAAAGGATGGCTTGGCCGACTTTACCGGGCTTAGAAACACCAATAGAAATCAACCCAAAGAGATCAGATCTATCCCTGCTGAAGCATTGGCGGAGATCAAAGCAGAAACGGAACAGATTGATGGTGCTAAAATCTATTTCATAGAAGATAAAAATGACATCCTTCAGGTGGCAAATATTATGGGCGAAGCGGATAAGCTACGTTTATACACCCCAACCGGTCACCATGAGCTTTTCAATCTGGAACTGAGGTTCACAAAAGAGGATAGTGAAAGAACCGGAGATGGATTAGACCTGGAATCTTTCGGCCTGACAGCTGGTGAAGCCATTGGAATGCGCATCGCCAAAGATCCAAAAGTACTTGATTTATTAAAAAGCTGGAAAATGGGAACCGGACTGGAGCGATTGTCTAAAAAATCGGGTTTGGCCTCTTCGGCAATTGCGTTAGTGACCATGCCAGGCTATACTTCAGATGATTTTATCAGGGGAGGAAAAGCCGTTGAGCGCATGTGGTTAACCGCCAATCGCGCAGGAGTTTCAGTTCACCCTATGACTGCCAGTATTTTACATTTTAATATTTTAAAGTATGGTGATGGACTAAATCAGGACCTTTATCTTAAAGACAAGTTCTCCGAATTAAATGAAATCTTTTACAATAGCTTTTCGGCAGTGAATCAGCAGGAAGTCAGCGTTTTTCTATGTAGATTATTCTATGCTGAGGAAGCAGCAACGCCTTCGAAACGATTGCCAATAGATAAAATATTCATGTCTAATTTAACCCAATAAATGGTAAAGTTCACCGCATTTAAAGCAACAGATAACGAGGCTTTATGTCAAAAATTCATAGATGGACACCGGAAGGTATTGGAAATCTATGGCATCACCATGATCACTTCCGCGAAACATGCCTGGATGGAACATGAAAACACCTATGTCATTCTCGTAGAATCTCTTGAGGATGGAAGGGCATTAGGTGGTGCGCGCATTCAGATTGCTGATGAAGACCTGGCACTTCCTATTGAAGATGCCATTGGAAAACTGGATCCCAAAATATTTGATCAGCTTAAAGAAAGAAAACTTTTGAAAACAGGTGAGCTTTGTGGTCTTTGGAATTCCCGGGAAATTGCTGGTTTTGGGATCGGTAGTATTTTCCTGATCCGTGCATCTGTAGCATTAGCTTACACACTTGGACTCCATAGTTTATTTGCTTTATGTGCTCCTGCTACCGTTAGAGGAGGGAAAAGAACTGGTTTTGATGTCAATATTGCTGTCGGTAACAACGGACAATTCTATTATCCAAAACTTGATTTAATTGCCACTGCCGTGATTATCGACAACCTTAGAACCTTAGAAAAAGCAGAGCCTACCATTAGAGAACTTGTCTTCGATCTTATTGAAAATCCAGTACAAGTGCGTTCAGAGACCGGCCCTAAAGGAGATGTTGATATCATGTACGATTTAAAGTTTGACAGATAATGCTACACCAGAATACCTTGAAAAAGATTGCACCATTTTTTTGTTTTATTTTAATATTACTGCTCATCAGCGGACAGGCTAAAACGCAGGTGATCCAACTGAACAGCCCTACAAATATACAACTCAACATCAGCGATAAAATCGCTACTTATGAGGATTCCTCTGCACAACTTTCACTCGGAGAAGTCATCAAAAAAGGGGAATTTAGGCCTAATTATAATAAGATTGCCAATTTCGGACTTACGAAATCGAATATATGGATCAGGATTAAAATTGTTGATCATAAAATTGCCAGTGATGATTACCTGCAATTAAAAAGTCCGAATCTTGATAAAGTAGTGTTCTATTATCCGGAACGAGGACAGTTTAAAGCAGTTAAATCCGGAAATGAGGTAGCAATTGAACACCGCGAGATTGTTCATCAGGATCCAATTTTCAGACTAAACAGCCATACTGATACGACTACCTATTACCTGAAAGTTTCTGCTTCCAGTCCAATTACACTTCCACTTTTTATCGGATCCTATTCCACAATTATGCAGGGACTTTCTATGGAAAGTAATGTTTTCAGTCTTTACATGGGACTGATCGTTACTATGTTTTTATACAACATTTTCATCTATTTTACGGTGAGAGACAGGAGTTACCTGTTTTATGTGGTTTACATTTTTAGTGTTGGCTTTACCCAATTGTGTTTACAAGGCTATGCTTTCTCCCTGATCTGGGGAGATAATACCTATTTAAACAACCAGGGTCTGGTCTTTTCTATTGTTTTTGTAGGCATCACCTCCATTCTTTTTACCAAGGAATTCTTACATGTTAAAAATTATTACCCCAAACTGGATATTTATCTAAAAATACTGATCTTACTTTATTTGATTTGTTTAGGTATTAGCATCTCTGGCTTTCCGGTAGAGGCTCAGATGGCACTGCAATTACTGACTATTGTAGCATCTATTTCAGTTATTGTTACTGGTATCGCTATTTATAAAAAGAATTACCGACCAGCCTTTTATTTTACAATTTCCTGGTCTTGTTTCCTAATTGGAGTGATTATATTTATATTAAAAGATATTGGTATCTTTTCTTATAATTTCTTAACCAATAATGCCATCTTAATTGGTTCCGGTCTAGAAGCCGTATTGCTTTCTTTTGCATTGGCCGATAAGATCAATATCTTTAAGAAAGAGAAAGAAGAATCACAATCAGAGGCTTTGAGAATCTTAACTGAAAATGAAAAACTGGTACGTGAGCAAAACGTCCTATTGGAAATCAAGGTAAAAGAAAGAACGGAAGCCCTGGAGAATATCAACACCAGTTTAAACGATGCGCTATCTAACCTGAAAGAGACGCAATCTCAATTGGTAGATTCCGAAAAAATGGCTTCTTTAGGTCAGCTAACCGCAGGTATTGCTCATGAGATCAACAACCCGATCAATTTTGTGACCTCTAACATTAAGCCGCTCCAGATGGACATCGATGACCTGAATGAGCTCATCAATATGTACGAGAATATTGATCCTGCACAAGACCTCAGTTCGCAACTGAGCTCCATTGAATCTTTCAAAAGAAATATTGATCTGGATTTTGTCAGAGAAGAAATCAAATCTTTGCTTTCCGGAATTGGAGAAGGTGCACAACGCACAGCAGAAATCATCAGAAGCCTGAAAAATTTTAGCAGACTGGATGAAAATGATACCAAGCCGGTAGATTTGAACGAAGGTCTGAATTCTACCCTGGTTTTATTGAGAAGTACCTTCCCCGGCAATCTTCAGATTGTAAAAGAGTATGGAGAGCTTCCAAAAGTAGAATGTATGCCTGGAAAAATCAACCAGGTCTTTATGAACCTGATCAGCAATGCCATTCAGGCCATTAAAGGAAAAGCATCAACAAATGCTGAAGAAACACTCCACATCAGGACCTGGCAAGAAGGAGATGAAGTAAAAATCAGCATTAAAGATTCGGGATCAGGAATGTCGGAAGAAGTAAAGCAAAAGATATTCGAACCATTTTTCACGACTAAAGATGTTGGAGAAGGTACCGGTTTAGGTTTATCGATTGTATTCAGGATCATTGAAAATCACCGTGGTCATATAGATGTTGTGACAAAAGTAAATCAAGGTACAGAATTTATTATTACCTTACCCCTAATATCACGATAATAAACTTTATTATGAATGCCACAACTATACGTGTTCTATATATTGATGATGAAGAAAATAACTTGCATGCATTTAAAGCGAGCTTTAGAAGGCAGTATGAAATTTACACTGCCTTATCTGCTGACGAAGGGTTAAAAATTCTGGAAAACGTTGCAGTACAAGTGATTATTGCGGATCAAAAGATGCCAAATATTACAGGTGTAGAGTTTTTCAAAAGCATCAAAAATACCTTTCCGGATCCTACAAGAATATTACTGACGGGCTATACCGACATTGAAGCATTGGCTGATGCCATTAACCATGGTGACATTTACCGCTACATCACCAAACCATGGAATGACCTGGAGCTACACAATTCTATTAAAAATGCCTATGATGCCTATAAAGCAAAAATAGACCTCAGAAATAAAGTAGCGGAACTGGAAAAAACAAATGATGAATTAAACCGCTTTATCTATAGTATTTCTCATGAACTAAGAGCACCTTTAGTATCCACGATGGGAATTGTAAATCTGGTAAAAATGGAAGGTCTTTTTAATTCCAGTGGAGAATACTGGGGGCTGATTGAAACCTGTTCCAACCGGTTAGATTATTATATCCAGAAAACGCTCCAATACTATAAAAATAACAAGACAGTTTCGGAACATACGGAAATAGATTTCAAAAAACTGGTTGCCGACCTGATTGAGCTTTACGCTTATACAGATAAGGACATGCAATTTAATGTCAACATCATTCAGGATGAACCATTTTATGGAGATGCCTTCCGGATTGAAGTGATTTTAGGGAATCTGATTTCTAATGCGATCAAGTATCAAAAGGAAACGGAACTGAATAAAAATGTAAACATTGCCATAGAAGTGCAACCCACACAAGTTCACATCTCAATCAATGACAATGGAATGGGCATTCTAAATGAACATTTAGAAAAGATCTTCCTGCAGTTCTTTAAAAGTAAGATTAACCATGGAAGTGGCCTTGGCCTTTTCATAGTGAAAGAAGCATTAAATAAAATCAACGGAAAGATCACTGTAAGTTCCAATGCTATAGAAGGTACCACCTTTAAAATCACGATTCCAAATGTTAAATAAGCTCAGAAAGGTTATGTTAATTGATGACAATGAGGTTGATCTAAAAATCAATAGCAAAATCATCACCATCACTAAGTTATTTGAGGAAATTATCCTTTGCCAATCGGGTGAGGAAGCGCTAAATTACCTCAGTAGGAATAAGCATGAAGAAGCGCTTATTCCAGATTTTATTTTATTGGACATTCAGATGCCGGAAATGGATGGTTTTGAATTTCTGGAAATCTATAAAGAACTACCAAAATCAATTACTGATAAATGTATTATAGCAATTTTATCCTCTACACTTGATTTTGGAGACATCAAAAAAGCGGAAGCAAATCCACATGTTGTTCGGCTATTCCGGAAACCACTCTTTCCAAAAGAACTTGAAGAAGAATTGAGCAAACATTTATAAAAAGAAAAGCGCTTCCAATGGAAGCGCTTTTCTTTTTATAAGGTCAGCATGATCTAAACCAATCCTGGAATTTCTACCATTTCGTTTGCCTCAGCTTCGTAATCTACACCCGCTACGTCAAAACCAAATAAATTTAAGAAATCCTTTTTGTAACCAGCTAAATCACCAATTTCCGGAAGAGATTCTGTAGTTGCTTCCGTCCACAAGCTTGAAATTTGTGCCTGTACATCTTCACGCATCTCTAAATCGTCTACACGGATTCTGCCCTTTTCATCCGTTAATAAAGCTTCACCTGTATACAAACGCTCCTTAAACAAACGCTCAATTTGCTCAATACATCCTTCATGAATGCCTTCTGCTTTCATAATTTTGTACAATAAAGAGATGTACAATGGAATCACTGGAATGGCAGAGCTCGCCTGAGTTACTAAGGCTTTATTTACCGACACATAAGCTTTTCCGTTGATATCTTTCAATTTGTCCGCAATTTCGAACGCTGTAGCCTCTAAATGATCTTTAGCACGGCCGATTGTACCTTTACGGTAAACAGCTTCAGTTAAAGATGGGCCGATATAAGAATAAGCAACTGTAGTTGCGCCATCTGCAAGTAATCCTGCTGATTTCAATTCGTCGATCCACATTGCCCAATCTTCACCACCCATTACGGCAATTGTATTTTCGATATCATCACCAGTAGCTGGCTGAATAGAGATTTCAGAAACCACACCAGTATGGAAATCTACTGTTTTATTGGTATATACTTCACCAATTGGTTTCAAAACTGAATTGTGCACTACACCTGTTACAGGATGAACTCTTTTTGGAGAGGCTAAACTGTAAATCACTAAATCCACCTGACCTAAATCAGCTTTGATCAGTTCCAAAGTTTTTTCTTTGATCTCTTTTGAGAAAGCATCACCATTGATACTTTTCGCATACAAACCAGCCTCATGAGCTTGCTTTTCAAATGCTGCAGTATTATACCAACCTGGAGAAGCAGTTTTTCCTGGCGCTGGTGGTTTTTCAAAATATACACCAATAGTAGATGCATCAGATCCAAAAGCACTTGTAATTCTTGACGATAAACCAAAACCGGTTGAAGCGCCAATTACCAGGACTTTTTTAGGCCCATCAATTGGTCCTTTAGATTTCACATAATTGATCTGGTTTAACACGTTTTGTGCGCAACCATCAGGATGAGCAGTCAGGCAGATAAACCCACGAATTTTAGGTGCAATAATCATATTTATTCTCTTTATACTTTTTTTCTGTGAAATTCCGCAAAGCGGTTCTTATTCAAATTATTCAGCAAACATAATTAAAACAAAATAAGTATGCCAGTTCTGGGGAAAATTGGTTAGAAAAACAAAAGCACCAACAAAAAACATCCCTCCTTAAAAAAGATCAGGTCATTTCTTTTTAAACCCCTTAAGAATTGCGTTTATACACAGTTTTAGTGAAAGTAAGGAAATTTAATTATACATTCGTGCAAATTAACACTTAACGATGAAGAAAAACATTTTATTTTCCGCTTTATTATTTGGCGCCCTCCTTTCCTGTAAAAAGAAAAACTTTACAGAAGAGCCAATAAGCCCTATACTTCCTCCAACTGAATTGGGATATTCGAAACTTTCTGTAGAAGAAAACAAAAAAGCCCTAGAACAAAATGGTCTTGATTTCATCAAAAAAATTGAAGCCTTACCCAATGAAAAATTTATTACACTGATTAACCGTCTGGCAGATTTAGATTTCGAAATGATGTCAAGTACAACATTAGGCCGCGAACTACAAGCCATTGCGATATCTGCAAAAAACAAAGAGGCTGGAAATCTGCTAAATGCCGTAACCAGAGCCGAAGTAGAAGAGAGCATGGCACTCAGCGAATTTTATGGGATTTATAACTGGGATATTAAAACCGGGAAATGGCTTCATACGCCATCGACTGATCAACTTGAAATCCATTATCCAAGTACAGCAGCCAGCAACAGCAATGATGTTGTTTTAAGGGCAAACTATACCGCATCTAAAGTTAAAGCTCAGCTGGATGGTGATCATTTCGAATTACCAGCTACCACCAATGTTTCCCTAAGCATCGCTGGCAAAGAAGAACTGAAACTTACTGGTATTTATGAGTATAAAGAAGATGCTTCTCCAACTAACATCAATATCAAACTAAACATGGGTACTTTCGCATTCCTGGTTAGTGCAACAAGTGATGCCAAAGCACTGAACAGTAAAGTATGGATGTCAAAAGACAATATTGAATTGTTTACTGTGGCTACTACAGCAAATTTAAATGAAAGCCGTCCTGCAGTTAAGAATCTTGAAAATGTTGAGGAAATCATAAAAGATGCCAATACGACAATTGACATCATGAATTTACGACTGATTGGTCAGGCCAATATCAAAGTAATTCAGGATGCCTATAACAAAGAAAATACACTTTCTCAAAAAGAACAACGGGCCCTGCAAATTGAAACGTTAAATAAAAACTCAAAATTATATGCCTTATACAAAGATAAAAATGAAGTTTTTGCTAAGAATGAATTTGTAATGATGGAACGCCCTGGAGTAGAGTGGTTTTACGACACCGTAAATAACAACTGGAATACCAAGGCCATCACTTATTATGAATTAGAACCTCGTCTGGTATTCAATGACAATTCAAAAATGAGTTTAAAAGCTTTCTTTGGTAATGGTTTTACCAAATTTCTGGGTGATTTTGAAACCTTTACAAACAAATTCTAGTTCAAATAGCCCAGGCATAAAATAACGTTACAAAGCCGGTTTTCATCTGAAAATCGGCTTTGTAACGTTAAAACACTTTTTACTTTGCCAGCAATCTATAATAGCTGGAATGATACCCGCACCAGATCCCAACACCGGGTCCTTTAATATTGGTCTTCAATGCTTTTGCACTACTGATCAGGGGATTGGAACCATTCAAAATTTCATCCTGCAAACTGTTCCAAAAATCATATCCAGTAGCAGGAATCGCCGACAACTTTACAATTACATCGTCGCCTACCTGAAAATACGGATCTTGTTTGCTGCTCAGGTTATTGGCTACACCACGGTTGACTTGTAAAACAATGGTTTTTCCATTAAAAAATGAATCGTCCTGATTGGCCAGCATTGTAGGTGTATAGGTGCTTTCCTTTTCTAATTTCGTGGAGAGCCTGTAGTAGTTCTTTTCATTTACTGCATCCACAATCCGAACATTCAATTGTCGGGTATCCTTTGGCCTGGAGCTAAACCAAAGACTGTCCAGGCTTACCGGATTAGGAATCTCCGTTTCTGCTGTCAGGGTATTCCCGGCATACTCAACTTTCAAACTGTATTTATGCCCTGATTTACCTTTTAAACTTGTGCCTCTGTAGACGAAATAAGGAAAAAACTGCTGATCTACAGTTCCTGTAAGCACCTCTGTTTCTAGTCCATCGCTCACTGTTACTTTAGCATATCTAATGATAATTTCAGCGAGTTGGGCAGAATCTACAGCGGCAAAAAAAGGAAGATTGTGAGTCAGGGTTACATAAGGGAAATCATCCTTTTCTATCCAACCCTCCACTACGAATAGGGGTTTGTAAAGCCCAGGATTTTTTTCCTTTTTACAAGCACAAAACAGGCATAGCAGTACTGGAGCTACATAAAAATATCGAAAACTTATCATTTGAAAATTAGTTTATAGTTGATGGATGGCAGTATGGGCAACAAGGCAATAGACTTCTCCTGTACGGATACATGTCCCGTATTTAAACTCCCTCTAGCGATGTAATAATTAAATATCGGGTTATTACGGTTGTACACATTATAGACAGACAAAGACAAAATACTTTGGTATTTACCCTTAGTTGGAAATTGACGACTGGCAGAAAAATCCATTCGATGATAAGTGGGCATTCTGGCGCTATTATAAGCACCATATTCATTGATCACATTTCCTGAAATTAAATACCTACTGATGGGCTTCGTATAGGCATTACCCGTTGCCAGCGTAAACAATGTTGAGAAAGTCCAGTCTGGATTGGGTTTATAATTGGCTACCACGGTAAAGTCATGCGTCCTATCGTACTTAAAAGGAAAACTGTAGCCTTCGTTTATTCCTTCAAAAGTCCGATCAGATTTAGAAAGGGTATAACTGAGATGGCCGGTAACTTTTCCTTTCGTCTTTTTAAAATAAAACTCGGACCCAAAGCTCCTGCCGCTACCCAGGTATACAAAGTCTTCAATCTTCACGCTATTTGATAAATTCATCATCCCTCCGGAAAATTCCACTATATTTTTCATATCCCTGAAGTATAAATCAACATATCCCTCATAACCTGCATTCACCCATTCCTTAAATACCCCCAAACTATATTGATTGCCCTTTTCAGGAGGCATCTTTGATGTTGAAGGAATCCAGAAATCACTGGGAAAATTACTAGCCGAAATAGGAATCAGGTGAACCGTTTGTACATTCCTGGAGTAAGCAAATTTCAAAGCAGTACTGGTATTGAAATGATACTTTAGGGTTAATCCCGGTTCCAGAAAAAAAGCATCGCTTACCTTTTTATTTTTGGTATATCCGATCACACTACCATCAGAAAAAGTGGTACTATAAGGTCCATTGTGACGGTAATAACTTATCCTTATTCCTCCATATAAACTGAAGCGATCGTTAAATCGATAATCGTCGCTCAGGAATATCGCTGTTTCATTTGCATGATAAGTATTTGGTGTTCCATACTCAAATTCCGTATCCAGGTTTCTGGAAAATGGGGAGTTGGGTTGAAATTGATGCTGAATCCTACTGAGTCCGATTTTTAGCCGATGCTGATCAAAATAGGCCTTCAATGTACTGCTGTAATTAAAATCTGTGATTGCCGAATGAATACCAACCTGCAAGCCCTCCTGCTGCATTCTGAAATCAAAGCGATATCCACTATAACTGGCCAGAGTTTCCAGGCTCAAGCGGCTAGAGATCATACTATTCCATTTCATGGATGCTGCTGCATTTTGCCATTTCATCCCATTGGAGATCCCGAACTTGAGTATATCAAGTCCAAAATCATCCCCACCTAAATAAAAGGCGGCAAATAACCTGTCCTTCTTCGTCAATTCTACTGCAGTTGAAAAATTCAGGTCATAGAAATCATACTTTAATTGATTTCCATCCTCATCATCTGCCCTCAGTTTATTGACAATGGGAAAAACCGAATAATTCATAAAGGTTTTCCTCATGGTACTGGCCACAGACCATTTTTTTGTGAGGGGGATTTTAAGGTTGATTTTTGCAACAAAAACGCTCAGTTCTCCATCCAAAACCAATGAATCAGCAATCTGTTGTTCGCTTTGGATATCAATTACGGAGGATAAACGGCCGCCATACTCCGCGGGAATTCCTGATTTATAAAACTTAACTTCTCCTACCGCATCACTATTGAACACGGAGAAAAAGCCCAGTAAATGCGAGGGATTATAAATCACTGCATGGTTAAAAAGCACCAGATTTTGTCCGGGATTCCCGCCACGAACAAACAATCCGGCATTTCCTTCCCCACCATTCCCAGTCCCAGGCAGCGTTTGAATCGTTTTGATCACGTCATTTACCCCCAGAAATCCTGGTGTTTTTCCAAGATCACTTTGCCGGATGAGCTGATGATGATTCAGGCTACTTTGCAGCAGGCTAGTTTTATTACTGTTAATGATCACCTCCTTTAGCTGGGCCGTAATACCCGAGAGATAGAAAACTTTCTCTTGATCCTCCTGAAGATCCAGAGAAAGGTTAAGCTTCTGATAGCCCTCCCTGCTTATGCTTATCTCTCTTAATCCTTTGTCAATTTTTATTTTAAAATAGCCTTTCTCATCACTGATCAACGGTTGCGCTGTACCCTTAACATGAATAATCGCCTCAGAAATTGGTTTTTTACTGAGTTCTTCTTTTAAAAAACCGGAGAAAACTATTTTTTGGCCATCAGCAGAAAAACTAGACAATAACAAAAGGAGGAGGAGTAGCGATTTGGGCATAAATATTTAAAAGTGATAGCGCATTGTAAACTGTAAATAACGTCATTATAAAATATAATCGACTCCTTTAAAAGCAAAAAAATCTAGCAAGTGTAGAAAACTTATAGTGGTTCAAAGTAGCAAAACAACATATCTTTGGCCTTCAAAATAAACGATAATGCTTTTTAAAAATTCCGCATATTTTACAGTCTTAATGGGCTTTAGCCTGACCTTAAATGCACAAACCACCACTCCTACCCAAGCTATTGCTGATACCACAAGAAAATTAAATGAAGTAATGGTGCAGGAAAACCGAATTCAGCTGCCTTTTTCAAAACAAAATAGAAACATATGGATCATTGATGCGGAAAAGATCAAAAGCTTACCCGCGAGGTCAATTTCAGAACTACTCAGTTATGTATCTGGCGTAGATGTAAGACAGCGTGGTCCAGGGGGTAGCCAGGCAGATATCAGTATCGATGGAGGTACCTTTGATGAAACCCTTGTACTGATCAACGGGGTTAAAGTTTCCGATCCACAAACCGGTCACAATATGATGAACCTGCCCATTGTGATGGACGACATCGATCATATTGAAGTGCTCCGTGGCTCTGCTTCCCGGGTATATGGCATCAATGCCTTAACCGGAGCAATTAATATTGTCACACGAAAAGTGCAGAAAACCGGTGTTTCTGCAAATGTATTCGCAGGTAGTAGTTTCAAAAAGAAAGAAGGAGACCAGGGTATTTATGTGAACAACGGGCAATATGCCAGTGGTACACTTGCCTTAAAAGCATCCAGTCACCTGTTCTCTGTCGGACAGGAAAGCGGAAATGGATACCGTTATAATACCGCCTTCAACAATCAGAAGTTTTACTACCAGGGAAAGATCAACGTTGGTAAAGCAGATCAGCTCGACATCATGACCGGTTATATTCACAATAAATTCGGCGCGAACGGATTTTATGCCGCTCCTGGTGATAAGGAAGCCGAAGAAACCGTAAAAACAGCATTAGCTGCATTGGCCTATACCACAAAAATAACTGAAAACTGGACCATGGTACCTAGGATCAGCTTCAGAAATAACGTAGATGATTATATTTACACTAAAATAAACCCAGCACTTTCACATAACCACCATGTCAGCAATGTCCTGGATGCAGAGCTGAATAACACCATTCAAACTACTATTGGAACGTTTGGATTAGGTCTGGAAGCCAGAACAGAGTATATTAAAAGCACCAGTCTTGGAAAAAGAAACCGCAGCAATACTGGTTTCTTTGGAGAGTATAAGTTTGAACCGGTAAAAAACTTAGCAGTTAACATTGGTGCATATACCAATTACAACTCTGATTATGGATGGCAGGCTTTTCCAGGTTTGGATATTGGTTACCAAATCTATGATAACTGGAGGGTATATGGTAATATAGGTACAGGGCAGCGCTTACCTACTTACACAGACCTCTATTATACGGGTAAGGCTAATATTGGAAACGGCCAGTTGGTTCCTGAAAAATCTAAGTATGCGGAAGCTGGTATCAAATTTAACAATGCCCATTTCTCGGGAAATGTAAGCTATTTTACCCGCCGGATCGATCAGTTTATTGACTGGGTAAAAGCGGAAATTTCTGCTCCATGGCAACCTCAGAATTATAGTCAGGTGAATACAAATGGACTAACTGTAAGCGGAGATTATCGCTGGACTGCAGCATCAGATCACAGTATCATCAATGCATTCAGGCTGGGTGTCTCTTATACCTATCTGGATCCAGAAATTAAAACCACGATTCCTAATGTTAATTTTTCGCGATATGCCTTAAGAAGCTTAAAAAATCAATTGAGTGGAACTTTGACCACTTCATTCTGTAAGGTGATGGATCTGACGCTTGCGGCACGTTATCAGGACCGCATCAGTTATAAGGACTATACGGTGATCGATGCAAAACTGGCTTATAAACAGGCTCATTACAGTATTTATGTGGATGCTGCCAACTTGTTTAATGCTCAATTTATCGAAGCTGAAGCCATTCCTATGCCGGGCAACTGGTATACTTTAGGTTTTAAGCTGAATTACTAATTTTCTGCCGGGGAACCGAACGAATGATATCTACAATCCCTTCTTTTTGAAGGATGTACATCCCTAAACGTTCCTCAGACACACCTTCTTTCAGCCGGTATGTGAATACCGGCTGATCTCCTTCAAAAAAAGTATCCAGATGCTTAAAGGCAATGGTATCGAGTTTCTTTAATTCTAGAGCCAGTTCAACAAGATGCGTAGAAATAAAAAAAACGGAATTGCGAATCGCCGACAACTCCGAGATAATAAGTAATGATGCATCATAGGCATCTTTAACATTTGTACCTCTAAAAAGCTCATCAAATACGATAAACATCCGGTTATTCTCCATCAATGTAATAGCCGCCTCTTTTACCCGTTTTACCTCAGTGTAATAATGGCTAAGTCCCTCAGCGATTTGATCAGATAAATTTATTGTGGTCAATAGTCCGTTAAAAACACTGGTTTTCATTACAGTGGCAGGCACAGGAAATCCCAGATGGGACAGATAAATTGCCAAGGCCATCGATTTCAACAGAGAGGATTTACCTGCCATATTTGATCCCGTAAGAAAAATCATATTCTCCTGTTGATTCAAAAAAATATCATTTTTAACAGCTTGCTCAATAGAGGGATGAAAGAAACCGATCAATTCCACTTCAAGATCCTCATTTTCTGAATATTCCGGCAAGCAAAATTTCATCTTTTTTGCGCTTGCTGCAATGGTTTCAAAAGCGTCCAGTTCGTAAACCAATTGAATCAAAATAAGCAGATCCGCATTTTCCTTTCCCCGAAAACTATGGTCTGACCTGCTCACCTGATAAAACTTCATGTTTTTCTCCTTATAGTCAAGAGCAGTTTTTATGCTATCCAGGCTAAGAATCCTTTCCAATTCTTCCAGTTTTTTTCTCAGGTATTCCGGAGGTTTATTCGCTTGCTGTTCGGCTAAAAAGCGCGAAAGATATTTCAAAAGTGCAATCAAAAACTCTAGTCCCTTTGTCACAATGTAATAATCATTGCTCGTTTTCTTCCCTATAAAATCTACCCAGGAGTCCAACATATTGTTCCTGGAAAAAACCTTTTTAAATTTCAGGTAATAGCTGATCAGGTCTAATTGTTCACTTTTGATCTGTAGATGCAATTCCTGATCACAAAAATACTGAATAGCGGATTTACGTCCTTTCAACAATTGGATATCACTAGATGGATGTTCCATCATTTCCTGAATTTTCTCCTTCCCTCCTATTGTTTTTGTTGACTTAAACAAACTAAAAATAGTTTCAGCCCCCCCTGCATCCGAAAATATATTGAGGTCCTTATAAGTTTGGGCATCCATTTTAAAATTAGTCATCATGTCCTCCAGTTTTTTTGATTCGAATCTTTTTCAATATAGTTAATGTTTGATTTTTAATTAAATCTAAAGGAGAGCTACAGAAGAATAAATAGATAGCTTATATTCGTTATTCGAATCTTAAACCTATGGAAGGAAAGTCTATCTGGGCTGCAGCATCTTGGCCAGTAAAAATATTTGTTTTTAGCATCCTCATGATTGGCCTGGGCTACTGGACATTCAAAAGTGGCAGAATTGACGCAGAAACGAGTAATCCCGGTAGGATAAATGGTAAAACTCAGAAAGAAAAACTCTTTAATTTACTTGATTTCAACCATATACCAGCTAAACCAATAAATGGCGTATACAAAGGTGTAGTAGAAGTTGGCGCATCTGGGTTCAATGCTTTCATTATCAATGTAGATAAAGAAAAACGCTGGGAAATTATATCAAAAGATTTTGGCAAATCCTTCGTTTATGAAGGTATGGCCAGCACAGCGGACATCAAAATGGGTTTGAAAGATTACATAAGTGGAATGTTAGATAAAGGTCTGAAATCAAAGAACATTCATTTTGTGATCAGTTCAGGAGCCCAAAGTGAGCCAAAAACAGCCTTGATCTCTACTGAACTAAAGAAATTGGGCTTTGTAGTAAATCTGGTTACCGCAGAACAGGAAGGAAAATTAGCCTTAAAATGTGTGTTACCGGATGTTTATGCCGACAGTTCATTTGTGGTAGATATAGGCTCAGGGAACACAAAAATCTGCTGGATCGATCATGATATCCAGTTCAAGGAAGGCCCGGGAGCAAAATATTACGAGAAGGGAATGCAGGATGCAGAGGTTTACAGGACAGTAAACCTTGATGCTGAAAAAATACCTGATACAAGGCGGAAAATATGCTTTATTATTGGTGGGGTACCTTTCGAATTGGCCAACCAAGGTCGAAAAGCACAGGAAAGATATACCGTTTTAAAAGATCCTTCAAAATATAAAACAGATAAAATCAAAATCCGAAGCGGAGTAAATATCTATAAAGCCATAAAAGACGCTACCGACTGTCCTACTTTTGTATTCGATTGGGATGCTAATTTCACCATTGGATTTTTGTTATCTCTTTAATCCATAGTCTCCCTTATTTATACTCCTGGAATACCCGCCAGAAAAATCCTTTAGAAAATTCCAGGAAAATCTATATAAATTCCTGGAATAGGGCTTAACAAGACTTCTTATCAAGGCTTCAATTTGTATGCTAATGGCTATCCTTAAATCCTAACCGTGTATGGCTTCTTTGTTACCGTAACTCTGGATCAGCTCACCTTCAAATTCCAGCCATTCTTTCCATCTTGCATCCACATCTACATCGATGGTATATTTACGCGCAAAATTCAAAAATGTGGTATAGTGACCTGCTTCGGATACCATTAAATCGTGATAAAATTTTGCCAATTCCTGATCTTTAATGTTTTGAGACAATACGCGGAATCGTTCACAACTTCTGGCTTCAATCATTGCTGCAAATAAAAGGCGGTCAATAAAAGCATTATTTCTACTGCCATCTCTGCGGCTAAATTTCACTAATTGCCCAACATAATCATCTTTACGCTCTCTGCCCAGGGTATATCCACGTTTGTTGATGATATCAATCACCATCTGGAAATGCTGCATTTCTTCTATCGCAATGGCGGTGAGTTCTTCTACCAAATCCATGTGCTCCGAATTATTTGTAATTAAAGTAATTGCATTTGTTGCGGCCTTTTGTTCGCACCAGGCATGATCCGTTAATATCTCTTCTAAATTCGATTCTGCAATATTCGCCCAACGGGGGTCTGTTAATAATTTTAATCCAAGCATGAGGGTATAAATAAAATTCTCCGCCTCAAAATTAGGAATAATCATAGGCTTTGCATTAAAAACATCTATTTTGCGACAATTTTAAAACAATGAGGGAAAAGAAAATACTGATCATCGGTTTGGTCTGGCCAGAGCCAGGCTCTTCTGCAGCGGGAACAAGAATACTACAACTGATAGATTTCTTTATTTCTAAAGGCTCAATAGTGATTTTTGCTTGTGCAGCTGCTAAAACTGAATTCAGTTTTAAACTTCAGACTAAGGGAGTAAATGAGCAGGAAATCGAATTAAATGACGATGGATTTAATATTTTTCTAAAAGAATGTGCTCCAGATCTGGTGCTCTTCGACCGCTTTGTGATGGAAGAACAATATGGATGGAGAGTGCAACAGGAATGTCCTGAGGCCTTAAGAATTCTGGATACAGAAGACCTGCATTGTTTACGACATGCGCGACAATTGGCAGTAAAAACAGGTCGTGCCTTTCAAACCAGTGATTTATTTACAGATATGGCAAAAAGGGAAATTGCAGCAATCCTTAGGTGCGACCTTACTTTAATCATTTCTGAGGTGGAAATGGAAATCTTGAAAACAACTTTTCATATCGATCCTTCATTAATATACTATTTACCCTTTTTAGAAGAAGTCCCTGAAGAAACTGTATTAAAAAACTGGAGAACTTTTGAAGAAAGAACAGGCTTTGTTTTCATTGGTAATTATTTACATGAACCCAACTGGCATACCTTACAAGTGTTAAAAACAAAAGTATGGCCTCTGCTCAGGAAAAAACTTCCTGGGGCCCAGATCCATATTTATGGTGCTTACAGTAGCCAGAAGGTGATGCAGCTTCATAACGAAAAAGAAGGATTTCTGGTGCATGGGAGAGCGGAAGACGCCAGGGCTGCCATTAACAAACATCGCATATTATTAGCACCAATTCAGTTTGGCGCTGGTCTTAAAGGGAAGTTCATTGATGCCATGTTGAGCGGGACTCCCAGTGTCACCACAGGTATTGGTGCTGAGGCCATGGCTGGAGATCTCGATTGGAACGGCGCTATTGCAGATGATCCTGAACTTTTTATTACTGAAGCCATGCATTTGTATCAAATGAAAGATCAATGGCTTCAGGCACAGCAAAACGGATTAATTATACTCCAAACCAGATATAATGCCACCTCATTTTTGAGTGCTTTTGGAAAAACGCTGAAAAATCTAAGCCAGAGTCTGACAAACCATCGTCAGCAAAACTTCTTTGGACAAATCCTGCAATATCACAATGCCAACAGTACTAAATACATGTCTTTATGGATCACTGAGAAAAAACGTCAGCGTCAATAGATCATAACCATAATTTTATCTGATCGGAAGTTCAAAAAACATCGTGGTTCCATGTCCGTATTCACTTTCTGCCCAAATCTCTCCATTGTGACTTTTTACAATTTCGGCACAGAGGTAAAGTCCGATGCCAAAACCTGAGATGTTCTTTGTTTCGGCACTTTCAAACCGTTGAAATCTGGCAAATAAATAGGGCAGGTCGCTTTCCCTGATGCCCATCCCCCGGTCTGCCACAGATACCTGGGCTCTGCTTTCTTTTCTACAACAATTCAAGCTGATATCTCGGTTATGAATGGAGTATTTAGCTGCATTACTTAGTAAATTGGTCAACACCTGACCAATTTTATTACGGTCACCTGTAATCCATAATTCCTCAGCTTGTTGGAAAGTAATGACATGAGGATCTACGATTGCCTTTACCTCTTCAATCACTTCAAGGATTAAAGCATTGAACTCAAACGATGATTTTTCAATCACAATACCACCTGCTTCCAGTCTGGAAATGTTCAGGAAACTGTTGATCATACTCACCATCTTGTTAACCTGAGTATCGGCCTTTTCTAAAGTTTCGAAATTTATGGTATCCTCTCCTTTTCTTTCTATTCTCTTCATCAACTGAACATAAGCTTTAAGGGAAGTGAGCGGGGTTTTTAACTCATGACTCACCATGGCAATGAAATCATTTTTGAGTTGTTCTTCTCTTTTTTGTCTGGTATTATCTAAAACAGTTCCTATGAATCTACCAGGCATTCCCTGTTCATTGAAAAACAATTTCCCCTTTGCCCTTACCCATCTCAATTGCTTATTTAAATTACTCAGGGTACGGAATTCAACATCATAATCCCCATTGAGCAAGGGTCTTTTGAAGGCATTTCTCATGAGTTTAACCAATCTGTTTTTATCATCTTCATGAACTGCATCCATAAATTCCCGTGCCTGATCATACACATCGCCATCAGCTATTCCAAAGATTTCCTTACAACGCAGGTCACATTTTAGTATACCATTTTCTACATCCATGTCAAAAACCCCCAGATCAGCAGCCTCAATAGCGAGCCTGCTTCTTTGTTGCTCTTGCAGTAATTCTGCCTTACTATTGACTTGTTCCGTAACTTCTGCAGCCATGATGATCACCCCATTCACCCGTTCTGAACTATCCCTAAGGGGATGATAAACCATATTAAAATAAGCTTCCTGAAATGAACCCTCCCGGGCAATCAGCATTTTTATATCTTCTTTATAATGGGAACGTCCTGTACAATAGGTCTGACTGATTAAACTTAGAATTTCCAGTTTAATGGCATTAGGCAGTACATCAGACATCCTTTTACCAATAATCTCCTGTGATTTCCCCCATATTTCCAGCATCATTGCATTGGCCAGTTCTACTTTCAACTCCCTTCCCTTCAGCATAGCAATGGCTACTGGTGCATGGGCAAAAAACTCCCTAAGGTGTTTATTGGTCCAGTCTTCTACTTCTAATTCAATCCTTTCTTTTTTGACAAAATCATAGGTTGAAGTCACATCAACATTGGTATGTACGATATAAGCTACATTATCCTGGTCGTCGAGCACCGGGTAATTCGTCACCATCCAATATTTCACTTCATACTGATCCGTACCCCTAATTGGGATATCATACTTCAAAATACTCAGTACATGTTGTTTTTTGGTTTCCAGAACAGTCAGTAGACTATTATAGAAAACCTCGGTATTTTTTGAAGTTTTGTCGTTGGGATTCTGTGGAAATGCGGTCAGAATAGGACGGCCTACCAAATCTTTGAGCGTAGTGGAAGTCACCTTCAAATAAGCATCATTAGCTTCTATGATGGTAAAGTATGGTGGATCCGGCTTCAATACTAAAATTGGAGGTCCCGCTTTATAAAAAGCATCGAAGGTAATATTCGGTTTCAAAGGAGATGGAGGTAAGGATAAATGTCCTCAAAAGTATAAAAACCTATTGTGCTAACTGAGCAAGGCTTGTTTCAGATTAGAATGTGCAACCATAAAAAGGGCTGATACTAGCGTTCTAGCACCCTTTTAAGCAATTCGGGGCGTCCAGGTTTAACTGATATTCATGAGCTAAAACAGGTGGAGAACCTAGCCTAAAAACAGCGTATCCCAGGGAACATTCAGCGCTGGAAATTTTTGGGGCGCAGCAAAGATGGGTAGCTCCTATCATTACCAATGCTAAATGTACAGAAATCATCCGCTATAGTCCTTTTGCTTTCTTTCTTTTATTGACCAATAGATAGCAGATGTACAACAACAATATCCATGCAGGTATCAGTTCTACAGAGAGTTTCATGCCAGTAATCCACATGATCACCAAAATACCAAGCAGGAAGATCAGACAGATATAGTTAGATAATGGATAGATAAAGGAAGGAAACTTCGTTTTTACCTGTGCCGCATCTTTGGACTTTCTGAATTTCAAATGTGTAATACTGATCATCAGCCAATTGATAATCAAAGAAGAAACCACGAGTGACATCAGTATTTCCAATGCTTTTTCAGGAATCAGTTTATTGATCACAATGCATATAGCCGCAAAAAGACCAGATACCAGAATTGCTTTGATCGGCACATGATTTTTGTTGAGTTTTGATAAAAAAGCAGGTGCATTTCCTTGTTCAGCAAGGCCGAAAAGCATGCGACTGTTACTATAAACACAACTATTGTACACTGAAAGTGCAGCAGTAAGCACAATAAGATTCAAGACATTGGCAATAATGCTGGTAAAATAAATGGTTTTTCCAAAGGCCTGGATTTCAAAACCTTTCAGACTTTCAAAAACCATTACAAAAGGACTACTGTCTGTGGTAATATTTTTCCATGGTGATAAAGAAAACAAAATAATTAAAGCCCCTACATAGAAAATCAAGATGCGATAGATGACCTGATTGGTTGCTTTGGGGATTGTTTTTTCTGGATTTTCTGCCTCAGCAGCGGTAATTCCAATAAGTTCTAATCCACCAAAAGAAAACATGATCAGCGCTATTGCAGCAAATAAACCTTGAAAGCCCCCTTTACCATCCGCAGTAAACCATCCTTTTGCAAAGAAACCACCGTCATTCCATAAGTTTTGTACACTAGCCTGTTCTCCACCGGTGCCACTTAATAGTAAATAGGCGCCAAAAGCGATCATGGCAATAATGGCAACTACTTTAATAATTGAAAACCAAAATTCTACTTCCCCATAAACTTTCACAGAAGTAAGATTCAAGGCATTAATCACGAGAAAAAAGAAGAGACTGGAGCCCCATAAAGGGATTTCTGGCCACCAGAAATGCACATAAATACCAATAGCTGTTAATTCAGACATACTGACCAGGATGTACAGTGCCCAATAATTCCATCCGGAAGCAAAGCCGGCAAAAGAGCCCCAATACTTAAAAGCGAAATGGCTGAAACTTCCCGATACAGGTTCTTCCACAACCATTTCACCAAGCTGACGCATGATAAAGAAGGCAATAATCCCAGCAAGGGCATAACCTAAAATTACGGAAGGACCTGCTAAAACCGCAGCTGAACCTATACCTAAAAATAAACCGGTTCCTATTGCACCGCCAAGGGCGATGAGTTGGATATGTCTGTTTTGTAACCCCCGTTGAAGCTTTTGCGCTTCAGGTTTTTCTTCTACTTGCTTCAATCTTTATGGTATTGCGCTAATGATAAATGAATATAAGTTGCACAAAAGTGTGAACTTATATTCATTTGAACGATTAAAAGCCTAAATAATTTACCACATACGGGTCTATGGCTTTTAATCCGCTATTAATGCCGGATCGGCAATAAAGGAAATGCTATTTTTTTGTAAATTTCATTGCTGGAACGTCACCCATCATAAGGGTTAAGGTGTTGCCATCTACGCTGTATGCATCTACTTTTTTCAGCATGTCCAGGAATCTCATTTCACCTTCACCATCGCAATGTCTCATCGTCATTGGCCCATTGGCTTCAATTTTCAATTTGCTGCCTTTTACTTCCATTTTAGCACCAAAAGCATTGCAACTGGTATTTCCACTCAATTGATCAGCCGCAGCATTGATATTGATGCTAGGTTTAGTCTCAGGATACAAGCCATTAAAGGCGATCCTAACTCCTGTAATGTAATTTAACTCCCAGTTACCACTTAATTTTGCTGCTGCAGCATTTTCCTGTGTGTTTTGTTGACCTTTGTTCATCATTTTACAAGATGTTAACGCAGATAAAGAGATCAAGATAGCAAAGATTGCCTTTTTCATAATTTTTGTTTTTTATTAAACGACCTAATTTCCATTAAGCATCAATGCTTTATTTTAAAGGCTTTGGCTAGCCTGGCCATTTAACCTAAAGCATGTTTATTTTTCCTCGCAAAAATAAGCAAAGATCCGGCCATTTTAATGCCTGAAGCATGATCTTTGAGGATCTACCCAGTCTTCATTTGAAAACTTATCTGCCCTGTTATAGCTATTTAGCAGGTATTCAGCGCATCAACACCAAATAAACTTGCACAGCTAATTGCTCAAACCTGAAAAAACCATTACAGGTGGCCTAATACAAATTAATTTTATTTCAATTCTCATTCGAATGGAAAGCAAAGGAATCAGATGAATAAAAAGTGAGGCCTATTTAAGGCAAGTCAAAGCCAAACTTCTTGTAAATCGCATTGGCTTCTGCACCTACCAGGAAGTCCATAAAATCTTTTGCGGCTTCAGGATGTGGTGCATTTTTCAGCTGACCCGCGATATATTGAGAGCGGATATTCTCAGTTTCCGGAACTTCAATCATTTCTACCGGATGGCCAAGCATCTTTTGATAATAAGCTTCGGTGTACCATACCGGTGCCGCATCACTTTGATCATAAAGAATACGCATTGGCGATTGCCGGTGGTGGATTTGTGTCAGATAAGTACTTTTGTCTTTTACTTTACTTTTCATAACCTTTTCTTTTAATTCCTCCCCTCCCGCTTTTACATAGGCTTCTTCTATTCTTTTCCCGATACCCTCAAATTCAGGATTAGGCATCGCAATTCTCAAATCTTTCCTTCCAATATCTTTTAATCCTTTTACATTTTTAGGGTTGCCTTTTTGTACCATGATAGCCAATCTGTTTTTAGCATAGACCTGAGTTTTGCTAAACCATTCCGGTGTTTGTTCAATCCTGCTTTTTCCGGCAGTATACACATCAGGTTTTAAGGTAATTCTCATATTCCCAATTACGATACTACCTGTGGCAATTTGTTTTGCCAAAATCCCCGGAGGGAGTGTTTCTGCAAATACCCGCTGATATTTTGGGTGTTTCTTTTTAAATGCGGCAAGCAATTCATCAATCACCATAAACTGATTTCCAGCAAAAAATACGACTAACTGAGGATCATTAATATCGCCAAAAAGATCAGGAACATTGTCAATTCCAGGAACTGTGAACTGCACTTTACTTTCTGGTGGTGTATTCCATGGCGGATCAAAACGATGTTCCTGGGCATAGACCTGGGAAGTTAAAGGCATCATGGCAAATGCCGCAAAAATTAGCTGGTTTAAAATTTTCATATTTGATAAAGTAAGCAGGTAAATGTTTAAGGTTAAGTCCCGCCTTCGAGTTCTTTCAATGCGAGTATAATGGGCTGGAATGGACCATACTTATGTTGCAGTTCCGGTAATCCATCCAGATAAGGGCCATAAGGCGCATCAATTGGTTTTTTAGTACGGTCCGGGTAATCATTTTTTTGTTCTTTATGAGGTCTGGGTTGAGAATTCACAAATGCAGCAACATCCCAGGCTTCTTCATCCGACAATTGTGCATCAGGGTAACTTATTCCAAAAGGCATGTTATTTTTCACGAAACCAGCGAAATTACTGATTCTGTACATTCCAGCCCCGTCATTATAACTATGCGCTCCCCACAATGGCGGATATACATAAGCCAGTTTGTCTTCGGTTTCAATGCCTTCCCCATGAGCCCCATGGCAACTCTGGCATTTGTTCAGATACACCAATCCTCCTTTTTTAGGATCTGCAGCCCTGTCCATATATTTTAACTTTTCGGTACCTGAACCAAAGGCTTTCTTTCCTTTTTCCTGTTCAGATCCTAACCATTTCATATAGGCCAGCATCGCTTGTACTTCTTTTCCTGAGAGATCCGGAACTTTACCATTCAGGCTTCGCTGGAAACAATCGGCGATACGTTCAGTGGCTTCTGCCATTTTTCCAGATCTTGCACTTTTTTTAGGATAACTGGCAAAAAAAACGGAATAGTTGTTGCCAAAAGTTTTTGTTCCCGCGTCCAAATGACAATTCTGACAGTTCATTCCGTTGCTAATTCTGGCGACCGAACCATTTGGTCCAAAATATTTGGCCGTATTTTTTATCAATTCACGTCCATAGCGCACCATATTACCATACTCATCGTTAGGAATGGTACTTTCTGCCGGAGCCTTCCAGGCATCGGCGGGAATAGAATTAGTTTTTATTATGGCATTGGATTTTTCCAGTTCATCATTGGCTGAAGTTTTTGCCTGAGCTAAATCAGGATTATCCTTCCAGTAAAAGACGCTCATCCCAATAAGGCTTGCTAAAATAAACAGTAATGCCACTAAAACTGCAGATTTTGCAGTATAAATAAGGGCATCCTGGCTCTGGTTTGGTTTAATTTCTTCGCTCAAAATATTTGGTTTGGTATCCAAAAATGACGTTAATCCTGATGATCACAAAAACATATAAAGTTATAAGTCATAACTAAAAGTAATACCGATTTTTCATTAATACTTAAAAGCCTCCTATACACTTCGTTTACGCTCCATCAAAATCTCCATATCAATCAAAATATGGATTAAGGTTTTATTATCCTAATTTTGCGGCCAAAGAATGGATTATGGAATCAAGCGAATTAAGAATAGGAAATTACACATTAGATCACGGTCAGCCGGAACAAATCCCATATGGATCTGATATTGATTCTGCTGGATTGATGGAGCCAATTAAATTAACGGTAGAGTGGCTAACGAAATTTGGCTTCGAAAAATTCGAGTTTGAATATGAAGAAGGAAATGAAATTACCTATGTACTGGAAAAGAAAAATGGGCATCAGTTTGTATTGAGCGATGATTTTCAACCGATGGATGGAGAAATTGCCATGTTAGACTATAAATTACAATATGTTCATCAATTGCAGAATCTGTATTTCTGTTTAACAGCTGAAGAATTAATTCTAAAACCATAGTATTACCATAAATTCCAATGAAATCATTCCAATCTATATTTAGGATCATCCTAATCTCCTCTATCACCTTGTTCGCCATCTCTTGTACCCCAACAAATCGTTATGAACAATGGATTGCCCAGGCTCAGACAGACATAAGGTTATTGCCTAAATATAGTGGTGTGGTTAAAACAAAAGAATATTTAGAGATCGACCAGCGGTTTATTAAAGAGGTTACCGAACAATTTGGCACTAAAGAGCGTGCCTCTTATGTACATTCCAGATGGGGTATGGATTATGTCAGGAAAGGCGACCTCAAAACTGCAATGTACCGTTTAAATCAAGCCTGGTTACTAGATCCCAAAAATCCAGAAACCTATCGTGGATATGGATATGTTCTGGCAAATCTTGGAGCTTTCAAACCAGCATTGGATCAATACAATGAAGGATTGAAGTTTGCACCAGAAAATGAAGAAATGAAAAGGGAACGTGCTACAATCCTGCAAAAGCTAAAAACTCAATAAGCCACTAACCTGCAAGCCTCTATAATACACTAATTTTTCTTTCTGTATCTATTTAACCTAATAAAAAATAGGGTAATCGACATGAAAAACAGGTCGTATTAAGTATTTTTAGATATCAAGATACATTTACCTCCTATTCAAACTCCTTGAATTAAAAATATTATCTGGCTCAAAATCAACAAGCAACATAAAAATCAGCATTAAAGGGCTAAAAAAATCTTTTAAAGATATCTCCACATCAGTATATCTTAGTATCATTGCGTATCGTATAAAGGATATATTTTACATGAAGATTATAGCTGTTATAAATCATAAAGGTGGTACAGGAAAAACAACTTCTACCTTAAATATTGGCGCCGGTTTAGCACGTGCGGACAAAAAAACATTATTAATTGATATTGACCCACAATCGAACTTAACAGAAGGTCTTGGATTCAGAGATGTTAAGATATCGATTTATGACAGTATCAAAAATGACACTCCGCTTCCTATTGAAAAAATCTCAGAAAATCTAGACATTGTACCTTCTTCGTTAGACCTATTAGGCGCAGAGATTGAATTGGTTTCCAGATTGGGTAGAGAGACCATTGTGAAAAGGCTTTTGAAAGCGGTGGAAGGAAAATATGACTACGTGCTGATTGATTGTGCACCAGCTTTAGGGATGCTTACTGTAAACGCATTGGTTGCAGCAGATACCGTCTTGATTCCATTGGAAGCAGAATATTTTGCCTACCGGGGAATTGACCGTCTGGTTTCTATTATATCTGATGTCAGGACACATTACAATGAAAACCTAACTATTGGTGGCGTATTTATTACAAAAATCAACCCTAGAAGGGTAATTACTGAACAAATTACAGATAGTATTAAGAAATATTTCAGCGACAAATTATTTGAGACCTCCATCAGGGTAAACGTTGCCTTAATTGAGGCACAATTAAAAGGTGTGGACGTATTCGAATATGCTCCCTTATCTAATGGTGCGGTAGATTACGAGAATCTTACCGAAGAAATTTTAGTTAAATTATAAGATTATGGCAAAAAAAACATTGGATGGTATAGAGGATAACAATAGAAATTTAGGCGGTGTATCTGCATTGTTCAATGCTCCTACAAAAGAAAGCACTGTCACAAAAAGCGAAAAGCAAGGTCTTCCTTCGGATGATGATATTGTTACTTATCCATTGAGACTTAAAAAGAGTGCTTTGAAAGCCTTAAAGATTCTTGGGGCGCAACAAGGAATAACCGTTAAAGACTTAATTATGAAAGTTGTAGAAAAAGAATACGACTTGTAAAAGATGCCAATAAGTAATTGTATCAAGACATCGTGATACAATTACTTATTCTTTTTTATGACATAAATCTTCAAAGGACTCCGCCCTGCCAGCACAAATAAAGATGAGACTTCTACTTACATTCCTACTGATTACGAGTTTTCAGCACATCGTTTCTGCGAATGATGGTGCATTTTTTGCCAAAGGAAATCAGCTTATTCCCATTACAGAAACGAATATTAAGGTTCAAAAAGAGGTTCTCAGCCTAAAAAAAGTAGCGAATAAGCAGGTAGAAGTCACTGTGCATTACGAGTTCTTTAACCCAGGAAAAGAGAAGAGTTTAACGGTAGGATTTGAGGCTTTTTCTCCTAGCGGAGATGTTGATGGTACAACGAAAAACGGTCAACATCCTTATATGCGGGATTTTACTGTACTGTTAAACGAAAAGCCTTTAAAATACAATATTGCGTATGTTAAAGATAGCGTTTATACTAAAAACGGCATCATTAAAGGAGCGCAACTAAGCGATATCAAAAAGGGTATCGATAATGTAAATGAAGTTGATTTCTTTTACATTTACCACTTTAAAGCCGTATTCAAACCCGGTTTAAACATCATAAAACATACCTATACCTACGACCTTTCCGGTTCTATTGATTACAATTATAACTTTGAGTATGTCCTGACCGCAGCAAACCGATGGGGCAATCAGCAAATAGATGACTTTACGCTCATCGTTGATGTAGGAGAATTTGAAACTTTTAGTATCCTGAAATCCTTCTTTAAAAAGGATACAGAATGGCTGATCAGGGGTATTGGAAAAACCGAGGATGTTAAAGGGCTTAAGAACTCTTTGCAGGAAAATGATGCTTTAAAATTCCATATCCAAAGTGGAACACTTGTATTTCATAAAAAGAACTTTAAGCCCAAAGCTGAGTTATTTTTATATGCTCAAAACTATTTGGGTTTTGAACAACTGGACTACCTTCCCTTCTCTTACTACCAGCAAGACCATATCCCTAAACCTAAAAATGACTGGGAAAAGAAAATCCTCAAGAATCTTCCTTTTGCCAGAAGAGGGTATGTTTTTCAAAGTAGCGATCTTAAAAAATATTACGAACGTCTCGATTGGTACCAGGCAAATCCCAAATACATTCCCGATCTAAAAACCTTAAATGAGGTTGAAAAAGAATGGCTAAAAAACAACAGGTAGCAACATAAAAAAAATAGTCTGTATTTTATTCTTTACAATTCATTTTCTGGGTTAGAATTTGTATTAATTTCAACACACACAAATGTAAACCGTTATGAAAAAATTAATCTTAAGCGCTATGGCATGCTATGCGCTAATTTCCCAGGCACAAGCTCAGGTTCAGGATGCTAAAAACTACTTGTATCTCTATTCAGACTCTGTCATATATGCAAGAAAAATCCAACTGAGGTCTGATTATTCGGGTTACTGGCAGATTAGGGCAGATTCCCGCCGCATACCTGTAGATCAGGTAAAGTTTTTCAACAATGAGGAGGGCTTTTTTGCCAATACCAGAAAACTGACCTTTACTCGGACAACTGAATTTTCAGAACGCATCATAGAAGGAAAAATCAATCTTTTCCAGGAAAGACCTTATGATCCATATGCCTACAACTGGCGCCACAGCCATCACAATAACAGAGCAACTCCCATTAACTTGTCGATCTATTACAACAAAGGTTTTGGTGATCTTAAAAAGGTAAATTATAAAAATCTGAAAGACGATCTGAGCGATCATCCCGAAAGTATGGAATTTTTGAATAACTATAGAAAAAATGCAAATCTCAGTAAGGTAATGTATGTTTCAGCTGGCGCATCAGCAATTGCAGGTTTGGCCTATTTTTTAGTTCAGGGCAAGAGTCAGATGAATTCGACAAGCGGACCGGGCTTCGGTCAATCCAGCATCAAAGAGGTGAATTTTGCCCCTGCTTTCATATTACTAGGACTTAGTGCTGGTTTTGCACTAGGTGGTTTTGTTTTCCAGACTTCGGGACCTAAACATATTGAAAGCGCTATAGAAAGCTATAACAGGTAAGCCGAAACCGGAATATTATAATATCTATTAATTTGTTAGTTTAGCGACAAAAAATTCCATGACTAAAATAGCTTACGTTTCTTATTACATCCGAGAGATTTACACCTCGACTACTGAAGATGAAGAACTGACCTTGTTGAATTTCTTATTAGACAAAGGGCTTTCGGTGGAGCGTGTAGTATGGAATGACCCATCCGTAGATTGGGGGAAGTTTGACCTGGCGCTACTTAAATCACCATGGGATTATACGGAACACCTGACTGAATTTCGGCAATGGCTAAGCCATCTCGAATCCTTAAGCATCAGTTTGCTGAATCCTTTCGACAAGGTACGATGGAATATGGACAAGCATTATCTACAGGAAATTGCAGATGCGGGTTTAGCGGTGATCAACTCTATCTATCTTGAAAAAGGAAGTACATTTGAATTTAACTCCTTACAGAAATCATTTAATACAGATCAATTGATCATCAAGCCTTGTGTGAGTGCGGGTGCCAGAGACACCTATGTCCTTACTCCAGACAACTTTGCAACACATCAGCAACAGATCAATAACTTATTAAAAGACAATTCCTTTATTGCCCAGCCTTTTATGAAAGAGATTTTTAAGGGTGAGTGGTCCTTTCTATTCTTCAATGGAGTTTATAGCCATTGTTTGCTAAAAGTGCCTAAAGATGGGGAATTCAGAGTTCAGCACTATTATGGGGGGAGTATAAATGTTCCCCAAACCACTGATCAGTACATTTTAGCAGCTAAATCCTATGTGGATCAATTTGCTGAAGGCTGTCTTTACGCAAGAGTAGATGGCCTGATTGTGGATGGTATGCTAAACCTCATGGAGCTGGAACTGATTGAGCCTTATCTTTTTCTACATACTGACCCTGAGTCTTTTGAAAATTATTACCAGGCTTTACGGGTCCATCTATAGAGTTAAAGTCAGCTTTTTTTCTTATATACCAGAACAAGAGGCCATTTACGGCGAATACAAAAGCGTATGATTTACCTAAGTTATTGCAACCTGTGCATACAAGCTCAGAAACCTGGGGGATTCAATTAAAGAAAAAACAGCCTTGATACACTCATCAAGGCTGTTTTTATGCAATTACTTTTCTTCAGTTACTGGCTCGTCCTGTTTAACCGTCACTTCCACCTTAGTTGCTCCGGCTCTGGCAGCTGAAACTGCTTTTCCAATTTCCGTTAGCCCCTTCGATTCATAGATTTTCATAGCAGTAACCACATCAATCGCTTGTCTGGTCTGCTCTTCAGGAATTGGAACAAACGACAGAAAGTTTAAAGTTACGCCCTTCGTTTTTAAAAGATGATTTACATTTTTAAGCAATTCCGCCTCGAACTCATTTTGATTAAAATCAACAATATCCTCAGATAACAATAAATCTCTGGCAATTTCTTTGATTCTTTTATCAATTACTGAATTTTCAGCAGTTTCATAAGCTTTTGAACTGTTCACTTCGCTATCGCTGTCGCTATTCATTTTACCCAAATACTTCGCTTCACCAATGTATAACTTGGCATCAGTAATTGAATAATCGTAGGTAACTTCAATTTTTGCCATTACACGATTTTTGAAGGCACTTTTAAAAACGCTTTCCCCCTGCATTGGATAGTCTGGTACTGTAATTTTATAAGAACACATACCTACGCCTTTAGGCACAGTTTCGCCTGCTTTGATCAACTCCCAGGTTACCCCACAATTGCTAGTGTAAAGAGTTTGTACATTGGATTGTGCTCGGTCGCATGAAGAGAGTGTTAAGACCGTCAGACCGATGCCTAATGTAGTAAATAAGTGTTTCATCCTTTTAGTAGTTTTTTATTCGTTTGATTAGTAAGTAAGCAATATAGAGGATCACAATTGGACATAATCCAACAATGGCCGTGAAAAATAAGCCGGCACTGGCATAATACTTACCGGCAACATACACCTGAAACCAGAAGTTAATCAGGCTAACCGCTATACTAACGATCAGAATGTAGAGCATGATTTTCATATCACTAAAATATAGATTTTTAATGGTCTGTCTGCATCACTTCAATTTTTAACTTATTGCTGTTCATAAACTGCTGAGACATCACATCAGGAAATATATCTGATACAAGTCGACTGGATCTATGTAATTCACGTTCATTTCAAATTGTGCTTTCGCAGCTGATTTATTTTCCAGGAAACTTGCTTTTAATTCTACACCTGCATTGTTGATCAGGATGGTCGTATCCCTGCATGCATTGGCACATTGACTGACTTCCAAAGTATTGGTTACATCGAGTTTAATCGGAATAATTATCCCGGCATTGCTCAAACTTAATTCTTCCAGCCCTTAATATTTATACCCGCAGCATAAATTCTCTTAACCTCGTATTATAAAAGCTCGGCAATAAATTCCTTGCCTATTCCTCCATCCGCTCCGGTGAGGAAAACTACACTATTCTTAAATATATGATCTACCTTCATGACCTTGCAAATTTATCGTTTACAAGGGGGATTTCTTTAAGGCTTCAACCATTTAACATCTCTAATAAATCCTTTTTATACAAAGGTCCGATCGGAACAAAAGATTGATTACTCAGTATCAGATTGGCATCTACAATACGTTGCACATGGTTCTTGTTCACGATATACGAGCGATGTGCTTGCAAAAAAAGCCCAGGACGGAGCTGTTCAAGTATTCCCTTCAACGTCTGGTATACCAAATAAGATTTATCATTTGTAAATAACTTCACGTAATCTTTGTTACCCTCTATGTAAATGATATCCTGCTGTTTAAGACTTAAGAGCCCTTGTCCATCCTTAATCAATAAGTGATTGACTGGAGCATCACCATTCATTACTGTTGACAAACCGGCCTTATTTACTGCTTTCATAAAGCGTTCATAAGAAAATGGTTTTAATAAATAATCAACCGCGTCGAGTTCATAACTTTCGAAGGCATACTGCTTATAGGCTGTCGTAAAGATCGTCTTCGGTTTGGTCGTTAGCGCCATCAGGAAGTGTAATCCATTCACTAAAGGCATTTCAATATCTAAAAACAGTAAGTCTACCTTTTGCTTCCCTAAATACTCAAATGCATCTACCGCATTTCTAAAAGAAGCCAAATGCTGTAGTCCGGGAGTTTCGCTAATGTAGTGCTCCAGTACCTGATGAGCCATTGGCTCATCGTCTATAATAATGCATTTCATTTTCGGTTCAGAATTACGGTGGCTATATATTGATCATTTTCTTCTTTTATAATCAGCTGGTGTTGATTTGGATAGTAAAGGTTCAGTCTCTTCCTGATGTTTACCAGTCCGATACCACCTACTTTCCTGACACCGGGATCGGCTGTGGTATGCAACTTATCATTTTGAATGGAAAAGATCATTTCCTCTGAGGTGACATATAAACGGGCCATTACTGAAGCATGGTCTTCCAATTTATGTTTTCCATGTTTAAAGCTGTTCTCTACCAGTGGTAAAAACAACAAAGGGGGGATTTTAATGGATTCATCCACATCAGGGGCCTCAAAAATGACACTTGCTTTGGGAAATTTTTGCTGTTCCAGTTCAAAGTATCCTTTCAAAAAATCAATTTCTTCCTGGAGGCTGACTTCCTCTTTATCACAATCGTATAAAATATACTGCATCATTTGAGAAAGTAACAAAATAAAACGAGGTGTTTCTTTAGCACCTACCAGGCTCAATCCGTACAAACTGTTTAAGGTATTGAACAAGAAATGAGGTTGTAATTGGGTTTTTAACATGTTCAATTGCAGCTGTAGGTGATCCGTTTCAGATTGGTGGCGTTTGGTTTCACTTTGGTAGGAAAACCTGGACAGGCCGATGCAAAAGAAGGCGATAAGGTCGATCAGTAGCATGTTTAGGTCTCGAAAATAATAAGCCTGCTTAAAAAGTGAATTAACCACCGTACCTTTTGTACTTAGATTGAAAATCCAGGAGACTGCAAAGTTGTAATAAGGGACAACCAATAAAAAGTATACAACCGTAATTAACAACAACCACAAATACTTTTTCCTTTGCAAGAAGAAAGGAATCATCCATCGGTAATAGGGAATGAAAATCAAGGCTGAACAAATACTATATAAACAAATCTCCGGATATGGGAAATCATTATTCATGACACGAGGCAGCCGGGCAACCTCTAAATAAAAAGAATATTTATAGCAAACCACATATAGTAACCATATGATCAATTCAAAAAAGAGCGGAAAACTAAATGTGGGTTTCTTCATGACATGACTAAAGTCGTCATATTTATTGATTGTTAAAGGCTTGTTTTCGACAAAGGCTACTTTTTGCACGATAAAAAAAAACGATCCGATTTGATGGGTATGCTGATCTGTTCGGTCGAATAATGCGCATAAGGGCTATTTTTTCTGTGTTGATTTGCTTCAACCAAAATCGAAAATATGAAAACTTCAATTCAACTCCTTATTGCAACACTTAGTTTATCCCTAAACAGTCTGGCACAAAAACCGAATGTTCAAAGCCATAGCCAGAACCTATATGAAGTCAGCACAACTCACCAAAAGAAATTTATAAATGATACTAAAGATCTTATTGAGCAGATGGGTCAGAAAAAAATAGTAGCTCTGGGTGAAGGTACCCATGGTACCGCTGAGTTCTATAAACTACGTTATTGGATTACCCGTGAACTTGTGGAGAAAAAGGGATTTACACATATTGCCTTAGAAAACGATCTGAGTGATGGTCTCTTATTGAACGAAGAACTAAATGGTAAAACAGATTTAAATACCATCATGAGAAAAAGACTGCTCAGCATCTGGCAAAATGAAGAAACTAAAGAATTGCTGGCCTGGGTAAGAAGCTATAATAAAACGCACAAAAAGCAGGTAATTATTGATGGCATTGACTATGTTTTTATCAATGCAGACATAGAGGCCTTAGAAAAAACACTCGCCAACCAGCCCTTACTTTTGAAAGAGGTAACACGCCTTAAAGTACCAGCGGCACTGCAGGATGAAGTCTGGGAAGCTATGAATGTAAAAGGCAGCAAAGTTGACTATGCTGCAATGGGAAAAAGCAGTTACAAAGGCTATTTAATCGCAGATAGTCTTGATCAAAAAATCAATACTGCTCATCTGTCTGCAGCGCAGAAATCCGCAAGCCATTTGATTCTTTTAAACATCAAACAGGCCTTTGCACCATTTTATCATCAGGTTGCAAAAACAGAAGAACTCAGTCGGGATGTAAACATGGCCAATAATGTGGTTGAAATATTAAAGGATTCAAATGAAAAAATGGTCATTTGGGCACACAATGCGCATGTAGCAAAAACTGGGATTTACGATAATACAGTTGGTGGTATGGGTGGTGAAATTATGAAAAGTTTCCCTGGTCAGTATTTTGTAATGGCTACCAGCACTGCTACAGGAACTTTTGCAGCCACCGAACAATCGCGGGATACTTACACCAATCCTATGAATGTCTATCCTCTGGACAAAACGGTACCCGAATCCTGGGAAACACAATTTATAGGGCTGGCTAAACCCGCTTTCTACTTTTTTCCTGCCCAATACAACAGCAAAAACGAAGTAAAACCGACACGCTTTATTGGCTACATGCCAAAGAGTGATGCCAGTACCAATGACAAAACCAATATCAGTAATCTATTTGATGCCTTTTTATTCATTAGCCATTCTAATGCTGCCAGCCCTTTAAAATAAATCTCTAGTATCTTTTTTTATCCCCTAAAAATTTCAGGCAGGCAATCCTCATCAAATTATTTAAGGGCTATGTTCGGTTGAACACAACGAATTATAGCCCTTAAAATAAATTCTTCAAGGTATTCCCAGAATTATATCCCAGGGTTTAGTTTATAGTCGTTCCAAAGTTGCGCTACATCTTTAGTCGTTTCTGATAACCAGAAAGCTCCATTATTATAAGTACCCATACGAGCGGCGTTATTCAATTTAACCATGATTCCTGGATTGCGCTGTTCCAACCAGACAAAAAAACGCGCAGTTATTCTATAAGCATCTGTATAGTTTTGTCCGCTTTGATAATTCGGCAGAGTCCAATTAGCTGTCGCATTACTGATCCCGATCCGGTAGCGTTCATAATCAGCTAAGCCTTCTGTAACCCAGCCCGGAACACCTCCGGAATATTCCTGTACGATATGCATCATTTCATGAGTGGCCACATCCAAATCCAATGGATTAGTTTTAAAATAAACAGGATCATAGCGCACTACCCCAGCACCGTAGGTTGCTGCTACGCCCTTGTACTCCGGATTCATGATAAACACAATATTTGTTAGCGCATTTGGATGATAGGTCGCTACAGTTTTACTATAGTTCTTTTTGAAAACATCAATCAACCCTACTTTAACCGATGGTAATACATCTGTGGATCGGTCAACATAGGTCAGTGTATATTTCCCCTGTGTGATGGTTTCTACAGTCGCAGATGCCGGAGTAATTGTTTGATCCTTTTCCGGCACCTCGATTAAGCGCCATTCCGCAAGCTGAAACAATACGTTTGGCCCTACTCTGTTGTCGTTTATTCCACTAACATTCAAACGGTAATACTTATAAGCTTTAATATTTTTAAAGCTAAATCGCTTGGTTTGCGTTCTAAATCCAAAGGATTCATATTGTCGTGCATCCAATTGAATCCAGGTTGTACCATCATTTGAAGCCGTTATTTTCCAATCCCGGGGATCTCTTCCCTGCGCATCATCCCCAGAAGTCAGGGTGTATGCGGCAACCACTTGTTCCTTTGGGAAGGAGATTTGCATGAAACTGGCTGGATCAAATGAATAAGTCAGAAACTTGGTGCTTGTATTATTGTCTGTTAATTTTGAAGAACCTTCCTTCGCCTGAGCCCCTGAGGTGTTTTCGGTACTGACGGTAAGTGCCCCTGACGAAGTAACATCTTGCTCTTTAGTTATTGTTGATGTTATAGAATTATTTTGTGATATCGTTCCCTTATTACAGGAAGAATGCGCAACAAGCACGCAGAAAAGTGGGGTAAAAAAGCATGAAAATTTCAGCATATAAAATAGTTTAATTGGTATGTATTAATAGGTGATGCCAGGAAAATCAACTTTCGCTTTTACCAGCTGTGGCTTCCAATCATTTCCTTTTTCATCTTTATCTCCAAATGCCTTCAAGGCCTGGTTTTCAAGATCGGCCCCCGAAGCTCCACTCCAGAAATGAATAAATTCACCAAAATTCATTCGACGGTCGTACTCCATATATTGCTTCCCGTTAACAATGATCTGGTGCTTAGGAAAATGCTCCGAAAGCTTTGTAAAAAAATCATTCAAAACACGGGTTTTACCAAATTGATCATAGATAGGGAAAAACCAGTCTTTAAACCATTTTGTTCCGGCTCTTGGATAGGCATCAGACTTATTCGCCATCAGGTCATACCAGCGTTTGGCATCATTAGTTCTATTCAAGCCGAGGTATACATCGTACTGGTATATTTCCATCCATTTACTATCATGCCATATGTCCCATGCTGGTGAGCCCTTAATCCCTTTTGCTGCGCCTTCTACTATATGTCCGATCTCATGTGTGGAGATATCAATATCATTCCCCTCACCCGACATCCATGCATTAAAATCCCCTGAACCACAGTCTGTAACATTTCGATAATCATGACTGGCATCCATATAGGTTGAGGGATGCCCTCCCCCATATTTTCCCGCATGATAAATCACAAATAAACGACCATCGTCACCAAAATTTCCATATGTTTTTTTGGTATAATCCCATGCCTCAGCCATGTATTTATATGGCCAGGTTATGCTTCCTTTAACATCACCATCATAATAAACAGCTACGCTATTGTCGTAATGCACCCGATTGACCACCTGAACATGATCAAACCAATGTTCTTTCCAGGTTTTAGCTGGTGCCCCTGGGGGATCTTTAACTTCTACAATTGGAGGAGCGGGCGGTATTGGTTTGATCATTTCCTTTTTGGAATTACATCCGACACTCAAACCGGCTAAAAATAGGACTATATATACTTGGATATTTTTCTTCATAAAATATGATTTAACAAACTATAAATCACATCAGAGGGATTACCTCCGTCTGATGTGATTCTGCCTTTATTTACCAACCTGTGTTTTGTACAATTAGGGGTACTTTTTGTATTTCACCATTTGGAATAGGCCATAGGTAGTGTCGTTTCTGGAATACTCTGTTTTCTGTGGTGATGACCGTATAGAATGCCGGACCATCTTTGGTGATGTCTAATCCACGAATAATGTTATCTGTACTTTCGGCTATTTTCCATTCTCTAGTATAGAAATATCGGTCCAATTCAAAAGCGAGTTCTACTCTTCTTTCCTTACGGATAGCATCTCTCATATCCGATGGCAAAGGCAATCCTGAACCACCATACTGAGGTATACCAGCACGTTCGCGTATTTTATTTAAGTAGAATAACAGGTCTGGATTGGTTGGATCTGATTCCTGCAATGCCTCTACATAATCCAGGTATATTTCTGCCAAACGGATCATTGAAAATAGTGTTCTACTGGTAGTCCAACCTGCTACTGTCAGGTGTTTCCTTGAAGTATACCCTGTTTTGGTATAATCGGAATTCGCAATACCGGCTTTCCCGGCATTTCCGGTATTGGTAAAATCGGTAATGATATTTGACTGTGGGTTAATCCATTTACGTCCCGTATACGTAATATTGGCATAGAATCGTGGTTCCCGGTTTACGTACATGTTATTAATCGACCTTACCGCATTCTGATCATTCGGATCCGGGGCCTGATAGCTAGAAAAACCATTGGAGGAATAAGCTGGGTCGTTGTTAGGAGACAATCCATTTACAGTGAAAAAAGCATCCACCATTTGCTGCGAGACAGACAAAAAAGAACCACCCTTATCTCCACCCGAGGCACCATTATGATTCGGAGCAAGGGAATATTGATAATTCGTCACATCGCCTGCCCGTCCAAATATCATTTCAGAATTCCAGCCATTCAGCATGACATCCCTGCAAGCAAGAAAGGCCCTGTTAAAAGGAGTATTTGGAAGTCCGGTAGGCGTAGTGCTCACTGTATATAAACTATATCCTGAGTAATTTGCATTGTTTAAAAACTCCTTTGCAGCTGTTGCGACTTTGGTCCATTTAGCCGGGCTATTGGTTTGACTGATCAGTTGTTTACCATCTTTATTTTTAAGATTGGCATAATCGGCATTCCCGTTAAATAAAGGCCTTGCTGCAGTAAGCAGTGCTTTTATTTTATAGGCCTGAGCAACTGAACCGGTAATGTGTCCATAGTCTTCAGTTGCCTGAGGAATTGGGGGAAGACCAGCGGTTGCTGCATCCAGTTCAGATACAATATAATCGATACATTCATCAAATGAATTGCGCGGTTTGCTGATTTCTGCTAACGGGGCATCTGAGGGAATAGGATCATTACCCAACAAGATGACCGGGCCATACTGACGTACTAAATAATAGTAGTAAATAGCTCTTAATGCTCTTGCTTCGTTGAAGTAACGCCCAACAAAATCGATCCCTCCAAGGTTACAATCGGTACATCTGTTTACATTAGCCATAAAAGTACTGGCTGCCTGTATCCCCTTATAAAAGTTCTGCCAATGGTAATTCACTTCTCCTCTTGTGGCATCCCAGGCACCTGTATTTACATTTTCTGAGAAATTGGCAAGGGTATAATCTGCTTCATCAGAAGCTGCTGTCCATGGACCAATGTTACCAGTCTGACTTGGAAAACGATCTGAATTCTGACTAGGTAAGGTAGAATACACATTTGCCAGTGCCTGCTCAACAGTTGCTTTCTTTTCAAAAGCCTGTCCAAAAGTCAATCGGTCGTCAGGTACCTGGTCTAAAAATTTTTTACAACTATAATTTCCAGCAATTAACAGAAAGGCTGTTGTATATATAAATATTCTTTTCATGATGTTTAAAAATTAGCGGTGAAACCCAGGGAATAATTAGCGGTAAGCGGATAACGGGTACCATTATTGGTTAAGAGTTCTGGATCCCAAAGTTTAAACTTGCTGAAAGTATAGACGTTATAACCTGTTACGTATATTCTTAAACGTTTAATGCCTATCGACTTAATCCCCTCTTTAAGGTTGTACCCTAGATCAATATTCTTTAATCTTAAAAAGCTGATGTCACGTTTCCACCAGGTACTTGACTGGTAATTATTATTATTGGTGTTATAAGATAATCTAGGGTAAACGGCATTCTGACGTGGATTATCTACCGTCCAACGGTCAGTAGCCACAGCCAGCATATTGCCTTGTCCGCCAGAATAGGCAAACGAAAGGATGTTCATTAAAATATCGGCATTATCCTGTCCCTGGAAGAAGGCACCAAAATCAAAATTTTTATAGGTTAAAGAAAAACCAAAACCATAGGTGGTAGTTGGCATATCTCCCCTACCGATTATAGTCTTGTCGAAATCGTTTATTTCACCATCCCCATTCATATCCCTGTATTTAATATCACCGGGCATAAGGGTACCAAATTGTTTAGGGCTGGCATCAATTTCGGCCTGATTGTCGAACAATTTCTCTGCAATAAATCCAAAACGGGTCGCGGCTAAGATGTTGTATCCCCGTTGCTCCATCCATGGATAAGCTTTAGGTGCCTGATCATTTTCAATAACTTTGTCTTTGTTATAAGTATAATTCGCCCTGAAGTTGATGGATAAATCCTTGTTAAATTGGGCATTGTACTCGATTGTACCATCTATACCCTTATTCTTTACCTCTCCAAGGTTCCCCAAAGGAGTATTGGCCAGACCAATATAATTTGGTACTACCCCCCGACTAATGAACGTACCTTTCCGATGTTCTTTAAATACGTCAACGATAATCGAAAGGTCGTTTTGTAAGGTTTTTAATTCAAAGCCGAGATCTTGTTTTCGTGTTTCTGCCCAGGTTACATCCACTCCATAGGCTGTAATTCCTAAACCTGAAACGCTATTCTGTCCCGTTTGTCCGAAAGTATAGCCTGGAATGTCTGTATTGCTGATTTTGGTCAGGTAGAAGAATCGATCTGCTTCATTCGATACATAATTTGCAGTACTTCCTCCAGATCCTACGATACCATCGGAGTACCGAAACTTAACCATTTGAAAAGTGTTTTTTAACTTTTCGAAGAAGCGTTCATTGGATAATAACCAACCTACTCCAAACGCTGGAAATGCACCGTAACGTTTGCTTGGTGCAAAATTTTCTGATCCATTATAACCCAGATTAAATTCAGCAAAATACCGATTGTCAAAGGCATAGGTAGCACGGGTAGCCACTCCTTGTAACCTATAAGGTAGGGAAAGTGTTAAATTCCCGGCAAATGGGTTGGTGTTGTCATTCTGATTATAAAGTACCAAACCTGAAACCGCATGCTTACCGAAAGTACGGTTGTAATTAATTCCCACCTCAGCATAGACTTTCTTGTCTCCACCATTACCATTGGCATAGTTCAAAAAGTCTTGTCCTTGTAATACTAATCCATACTTATAGCCTGAAGATGGGTCGTTGGCGGTCATATAGGGATCATTAGGATTAATCCTGTACAAGGATTCTCTTCTTATTCTGTTGATTCTGTTCTCATTTTTAACATCGAAGGAGAACATCCCTGTGATAGACAAACCAGGGGTAATCTCTTTTAAATCCTGAGTTAAACGCAGGTTGGAGTATAGTTGTGTATCATATCCAATCCGATATCCATTTCTGGTAATATCCCCATAAGGATTACGTTGATCTGCTTGTGGACTAATTCCAGGCAGACTACCATTTGGATACAAGATGGGAAATGAGGTTGGATTGATTAGAAAAGCCTGGCTAAAAATATCCTGTGCATTAAAATTGCTAGGAAAATCAGTCTGCGATAAAACACCCTTTATTCCCAGATCCAACTTTGTTGTCCCGGTAATGTCCCAGTTTAAATTAGAACTTACATTGAAACGGTCGTAGCTTTGTTTGATCTTTTTATTATCCGCTTCATTGGTTTTAAACAATCCACCTTCCCCATAATACCCCAGGGAAACATAATATCTCGCATTACTGACGCCCCCAGATAAATTAGCAGTAGCTGTCCGGTTTTGTCCAAAATCATTATAAATTGCATCGAACCAATCTACATTTGGATACAAGATCGGATCTGTCTTATCAGCTGTTTTTTGAATGGCATCCAGACTGAAAGCAGGATTAAAAGCTCCTGCGGCACCACCTCTTAGGTATTCAGTATATTTCGCCTCATTTGCCAGGTTCATATAATCTATACCATCGATTAATTGTGGCTTACGGGTAAACCTGCTAATTCCCTGGTAAAAATCTACAGAGATCTTTGGTACACCGGTTTTACCTTGCTTTGTGTTGATGAGTATCACTCCGTTTGCACCACGAATACCATATACTGCGGTGGCAGCAGCATCTTTAAGCACAGTGAAATTTTCCACGTCATATACACTAATGTCGTTCAGGTTTCTACCCGGAACACCATCAATAATGATTAAAGGACTTCTGTCGCCGGCCGATTGAGAAGTAATACCCCGGATAAAAATGTCAGATCCTGTTGCTCCAGGCTCCCCATTTCGGGTCACGTTAATCACCCCGGGAATACGCCCAGCCAGCATCTGACTTAAACTGGATACGGGTTGCTTTAAATCTTCCACACTTACCGAAGACTGTGCACCTACCAGGCTTTCCTTCTTCTGTGTCCCAAAACCTACGATAGCGATCTCTTTTAAATCTTCTCCTCCTTTTGGTTTCATTTGTATCGTTAATGTGGTTTGTTTTCCTACCGGAATTTCCTGGGTTTCATAGCTGACATAGCTGACAATCAGAACTGCATGCTCATTGGGTACGGTGATGCTAAAAGCCCCATTTACATCCGCAGCAGCAGTAATTGTAGAACCTTTAACTCTAATCCCCGCACCTGGTAAGGGTAATCCCTTTTCATCCTTTATAATACCGCGAACCAACATATCAGCATTTGGTTCTGTGGCGGAGACACTTATAGTTACATTAAGCGCAGACACTGATGCTGAAGCATTTATGCAAGCTCCCATAGTCATAGAAATGACCATTATCCCAGGGACATAGTCCCTTGACAACAGCGCTCTTCCAATTAACATTCGTAATTTTTTTCTCATAATTTTATCTTTTGGTTTGTTGGTTTTTTGATCTGTTACTGTTGATCTTCGGGAACCTCTATCAATCTCCATTCGCTCAATTGGAACAATGAGCCAGAACCTATTGATGAAATGCTAAGGCGGTAATATTTGTAGGAAGTGATGTTCTTGAAATTAAAGAATCTGGTTTGCTCACGACCAGCAAAGACTTCATTTTCCCTGGTATCCAAAGTTGTCCAAGTAGTACCATCATTGGATGCTGTCAGTTTCCAATTCTTTGGATCCCTTAGCGGAGCATCTCCTCCAGAGGTCAATGAGTAAGAAGCCACTTGTTGGCCTTGGGGAAATTCCAGCTGCATATAGAAATCAGGAGCATAGGAAAAAATTAAGAACTTGGTGTTTATATCATCATCCACTACTTTTTTAGAGCTTTCCGAACTCTCTATCCCATCTCTATTTTCTATGCTAACACTTAGGTTCCCTTTGGAGGTGACATCTACCTTTGCCTTCCAGGTAAAAAGTTCGGTTTTTGGATAGTCTTGCTTTTCACAACCCGAGCACAGCGTGGCGGCAAGAAAAAGCACTGGTGATGCTACCCTTGGTAATTTTAATAAGTTCATACAAGTTTGGTTTTTGGTTAATTTTAATGATTTTAGTTTGAGATTACTTGGTCATTAATGTTTCATTTTTCTCGTTTTAAAAGCAGGTAAAAGGTTTTAGGCTTTTTGATAAATAAAAACATTTCAATAAAAATAGGCTTTGACGGATCTCGAAGTTGTTAAGGAATACTTAATGAAATGTTAATGTTCATTTTAAAACAATTTCCCAGCATAAAACAATTATTTTAGCATAAATGACCTTGAATAAAATACAACCATCTCCCATAGCTCATAAAATTATTGCGCTGATTAGTCTGATTATACTCTCCTATTTGCAATTCAATCTGATTTATACTACCTATAAATTAAAAGACAAACAGTATATCCTTAAGGAAAGCCGGATTATAGAAGGTGATTATAAGGAGGTCGTTCGTAACGACAAGCTTTATCCGGGAGGACAGAAAATTGTTGACCTCATTATTTATAGAAATATGGCGGCACTAGAGTATGCCTATTATCATCATCCCGGTGATTTTGCCACTCTAAAACAAAAAGTATGCGATACTATAGTCAGGGACTTGCAATTAAAGAGCAACATGGATAGTGTTTTTAGCGCTATTTTAAAAAAGAACCATCTAGATCGTGATTTAAAATATCTTTTGATCATAAATGACATTGCGATCACCTTTGATGGAATAAATTATATTTCATTGTACAAACCAGAAAACGAGAAGCTATCCTATTTGGCACCCGACATTCAAAATAAATATGGGATTGCCATAGATGGCAGCCTTAAGAATCCTACCAATCAAAATCATACGGCGGGCATCATGGTTAGCTCCCCCACACCAAGAAGCTATTACATGGGCTTTTCGATACATGTAGATTACGACAACCGGAAAGTGATTATCCTGAAGTCTATGTCCTTTACCCTATTACTATCTATATCTTTTATTTTTTTAGTGATCAGCATCTACTACTTTACTTATAGAAATTGGTTAAGACAAAAGAAACTTTCGGATATGAAGTCCGATTTTCTAAATAGCATTACTCATGAATTTAATACACCCATTGCCACTATTTTAGTTGCAAATTCTAGTATTCGAAATAAGGAAATTATTGGCGACCAGGCAAAGGTTTATCCACTTACAGAGGTGATCCAAAGGCAAACCCAGCGACTCCAAACTTTAATCAATCAGGCGCTTGACATTAGCCAAATGAATAAGCATACCACGGAAAAAGAAATTTATGAGATTGGTTCCCTTTTAGAGGAAGTAATCAACGACTATAAGCTAAAAATCACCGAAAATGCAAGTATCATTTACAATTTTGAGGGGCTTCATGCTTTTGTGTTATTAAACAAATTTTCATTGACCACCATGCTTTATAATATTTTCGACAATGCGTTAAAATATAACAAGCAACAACATAAGAAAATTCATATCGGGGTGACAGAACATGAGCAGAAACTGACTCTATGGATTAGGGATAATGGTCTGGGAATGGATAAAAAACTATTAAGATCAATATTTGATAAATTTTACCGTGGTCAAAATGAAATTAAAACCCGAGGACTGGGCTTAGGCTTGTTTTATGTCAAACAAACTGTAGAAGCACATCACTGGGAAGTAAGAGTGACGAGTGCCCCAGCCCATGGCAGCGCATTTTGTATCACGATGCCCCTGGAAAAAGAAAAGTTTTAACCTTTAATTTTTTAAGAGTTCTGCAATACTGAATATGTAACCAACCCCATACACATTCTGAATACTAACCTCTGAGGAATGATTTAAGGCCTTGCGCAATCTGGAAATGAATACATCCAGACTTCTACCGAGAAAATAATCATTCTCTCCCCAGAGTTCCAGAAGAATATCTGCTCTTTTTAAGATGCGATTTTGATGTAAGAACATATATTCCAGCAATTGCGCTTCACGAAGGGTTAAAGAAATCGAGGAGTTATTAGGTAAAAATAACTTTAGCAGGTCCTTTTTAAAGATTAAATCTCCCATCCTCAATTCATTACTGGTAGCTGATACCTCTTCGGTAACATACAGCGGTTCATTCCTTTTTAAGATGTTTTTTATTCTTAAGACAAGCTCATCAATATCAAATGGTTTTACGATGTAATCATCTGCACCAATTTTCAAGCCCCGAAGTCTGTCATTCTTCTCATTCCTTGCTGTAAGAAAAATAAAACTCTGGTTTTTATTCAATTTTTTGATTTTCTCAACCAGTTCAAAACCATCGGAATCCACCAATTGAACATCAACAATCAGCATATGAAATTTTGAGATTTTGTAGGCATCAAATGCATCATGAGCATTAAGACACCATGTTACTTCAAAGCCTACCAGTTCTAAGTACTGCTTCACTACATTCCCAAGATCCCGTTCATCTTCGACAAAAAGTATATGTTGTTTCATTGCTTCATAAGAATAATATTAACACAACCAGTTAACAGGTAAACTTAGCCACAGTAAACATATTCAAAAAAAACAATTGAAGCATAGCAGATTGGGATAAAATTTATTTAAAGCATTTTTTTGCCTATAAAAGAACTTTTACCCAACAAAAAATCAACAGCTCTTTTAATGTTTCGATTTCTGCTTTCCTCTGTTTTTAATGAAGAAATGTATCGTAATATTTCCTTTTGCATATAAGGATTTAGATGATCAAATCTAAACTTTGCTTCTAAATTATTATTGAGAGCCTCTATTAACTTTGGGTGTGGCTTAATCGTTCTATCTGATGGATCAAATTTAATGGTTACTTTAATCGTTTCTCCTATACGTTTCGGAGAATTTTTAAGCATTATTGTATTAATATAAAGTCGCCATAGACCACTATATCTGAGTAGGGTTTGTTGATAAGGCAGGTCATTTACAGTTCCCACGACTGGAATAGGCCCCTTCGTTTTAGCTGCCTGAATAAAAATCTCCATCAAAATCATTTCTGGAACTTGAACATATGGATTAATTCCTATAATTTCTAAGCTGGCCCGGAAGGAATAGGTTTTCATTTGCTATTGGTTGATTTTCATTTAGAGCATTACAAAATTATCATTTCTTTCTTATTTAATTAGACCGTACCATCAGAAGTTATGTTCCTAAAATGATTCAAAATGAAACATTATGATTAAATTAACCACATGCAAAACAACCACATCAATTATATTGAATTTCAGGCTTCAGATCTCATTGCAATAAAGCGTTTCTACCAATTCTCATTTAATTGGAGTTTTACTGATTACGGACCAGAATACATTGCTTTTTCAGAAAGTGGACTTGATGGGGGCTTTTTTAAAAGCGACTCGATCGTGAAAAACGGTGCGTTGGTTATTCTTTACCACGAAAACCTTGCTCAGGTACAGGATAAAATTATTGAAGCAGGCGGGCAAATTTCTAAAGATATTTTCAGTTTTCCAGGAGGAAGAAGATTTCATTTCCTTGACCCAGCCGGAAACGAATTGGCGGTCTGGTCGAATACATAAATAAGTTCTCCTTACTTTCAGGTACCAAATCTTACACCTAAAAATGCTTCGTTTAGTAAAGCGAGGCGTTTTTAGATTTGCAATCTTTGTTTTTTAACATTTAATAACGAATATAGTTGCCATCAAAATGGGGGAATAAAAATTGTAGAAGTTGTTTCTGATTCTTTTGTCATCACCAATGCCGAAGAAAGTCTGTAGCTGATAGTTGATTTGTATTATCAGGATTTTGACAAGATTATTATTCATGAGCCTAGTATCCTACCTGATTTTTTTGATCTGAAAACAGGTATTGCCGGAGAAATGCTGCAAAAATCCTCCAATTACAGGGTTCAGTTGGTTATCGTTGGTGATTTCATTAAATATCCAGGAAAGCCGATTAAAGACTTCATTTACGAAAGCAACAAAGGCAGGCAGGTCAATTTTCTGAGTTCTGTTGAAGAGGCCGTTGAACGACTATCTAAATAAGCAATTATTGATGTCGTTCACTGTCGTGATATTGCCAAAGCACATTAATAATTTTCCATGAACCATTCAACTTTATGAGGTGCATATAGTCGATCCAATCATCTGCAATAAGTTTAATTGATGCAGTTCTATCGGAAATATCAAGAAACCGGACTTCCTTTTTAGGAACTACCGGAAATTTATCTTTTTTCTTATTATAGCTTTCGGCTAAGAGCACCATCGATTCAGGTGTCGTTTCCCTCAGGTACTCTTTACCTGTTCCCCTATCTTTCCAAAAAGTTCGCTTCACCATCCTTGAATGTAAAGCCCTATCCATCTGTGCGGGATTGGGCGTATGCTGCGATTCAATATAATCTAAAACAGCAGCTCTTACGTCTAAACTGTCTTGTTTCGTTTGACCAAAACAGCTTGCATTCACAGCTAATAAAACGATAGAAAACAGCAAAGAATTGAATCTTAATTTCATGAACATTTGGTCTGGTTTTTAATAACTATAAAACTTCTAATTAATTCCTTTCAGCAACCTGTTCCATCTGATTTTATGGAAAAAAGAACCCTCTTTATCCCAGCTCATCCAAATTAACAATGCTTTACCCACCACATGATCTTCAGGTACAAATCCCCAATATCTCGAATCGATAGAATTATGTCGATTATCGCCCATCATCCAGTAGTAATTCATTTTAAATGTATAAGTATTTACTGGTTTATCATTGATGTACCAGGCATTTCCTCTCTTTTCTACTTTATTTCCTTCGTAAGTTCTAATTGCTCTATAATACAGTGGCATTGTGTTGCTATCCAATTGAACCGTCCACCCTGCCGCAGGAATTTTTATAGGACCAAAATTATCGACATTCCATTTCCGATTTGAATCCAGTGGGAAAAGATCGGCATCATTAACCGTTTCCGGCTTCACATTTAAAGCCACGGATTTAATAAAATCAAATGTTTTCAATTTATCTATCATTTCAGAGGTGGCATTTGCTACATAGGTAAAAGGATCTACCTGCTCCATTTCATTAACAGTAAAACCCAGTTCCTTAAACACCTCAAAGTTGATATCAGCTATTTTTAGCTGAATTTTATAGGGCATTTGTCCAGTGTTTTTTAGAGGTTCTACTTTACCATTCACACTGAGTATGCCGTTTTTCATGCTGACTACATCACCTGAAATCCCAATACATCTTTTGATGATATTTTCTCTTTTATCAACTGGCCGACTTGTTACTGTGTATTGACTGTTCACACTTTTCCAGCCAAACTGGCGGACTAAATTATAATAACTCGGCTCTTGATTTTCCAATGCAACGGTATCTCCAACGGGTAAATTAAAAACCACCACATCATTTCTCTTAATTTCGGATAATCCTGGTAAACGACGGTATTTCCATTCAACGCCATCCCAATATGCTTTTGTTCCCGTAATCGGCATGGTATGATGTGCAAAAGGAAATGCAACCGGTGTCATAGGAATTCTGGCACCATAATTCACCTTACTCACAAAAAGGAAATCACCAATCAAAAGAGATTTTTCCATTGAACCGCTGGGAATGGTATAGGCCTCAATAAAAAACACCCTAATTAAAGTTGCTGCAAGTACAGCAAAAATTATGGCATCAAACCACTCCCGTGTTTTTGTTTTTTTACGGTTGTTTACAGCAGACTTATACGAAAACATTCTCCAGCTCATTGATAACAGTTAATTGGATTTGTACTACGTCACTCTTCTAGTCTTTTTAGAGAAAAAATCCTTTGCAATGTTACAATAATGAAGCTTTTAGAGAGCCCATACTATCAAATGACAGTAATTAATAGCAGGTACAAGTATATTTACAAAGAACTATTTACTTCATTCTATGCTTCCAGATAAAGAATAAAACCAATTGAAGGCATTAATGATTTTTATACGCTAATGATCTCAGCAAACATATTTTTAATATATTCGTCATTAAATTACAAGAAACCGTACACCTATTGATTAGATAGCTGTAATATTTAAAAACCATCTATGTTAAAATTTTCCATTCAAAAACTACAAATTCTTCCATTTTTTTTACTTTTCTTCCTAAATTCCTTCTCTCAAAACAAAGTAAATGTTGTCTTAATTGGAACCTATCATTTTAATAACCCGGGAAATGACGCCATCAAAACAGTGGATAGAGACATATTATCTAAAGAGAATCAAATTGGATTAGAGAAAATTACAGATTTAATCATAAAAAAATACAAACCTGATCAAATTTTCGTAGAAAGCAATTATCGAACAAAAAAGGAACTTAATGGTCATTATCAACTCTATTTAAATGATCAGTTTTCATCCTTTACGGACACCATAAAAAACGCTCGCAGTAAACGATTTTATACGGAAGGTGAGACTTATCAACTGGCTTTTCGTTTAGCGAAAAAATCAAGTAATAAGGAGATTTATCCTATTGATAGTTTAATGAATATGCGATTTGATTTATTACAAAAAATAATAAAATCAAATCCAAAAAGTAATCAGATTTTTGAAGCGAAACTTGCAGAGTTAACCAAAAAAAGCAATGAATGTATGGCACAAAAAGACCTGAGAGAGGTTTTTAAAAGCTTAAACACAGATAAAGCTTTAAATGAGAATAAAGGATTTTATATTTCCTTTGCTAACACTATTGGGTTAAATGAAAACTATCTTGGATCGAATTTAGTTGCTGATTGGTATAAAAGAAATCTAATAATGTATGCAAACATTCAGAGTCAGTTAGCGGAAGAAACTAAAAATATCGTGATTTTGGTAGGTACTGGTCATGCTGCTATAATGAAGGATTTCATAAAAAATGATGATAAATTTAATTTAATTGAACTAAATACCATTTTATAAAATCCATAAGTTTTTGGAATGCTACAAATCCTGATTATAAATTACAAAAAGCCGTTCTTCTTTTCAGAACGGCTTTTTGTATGAAATTTGGTGGTTCCTAAAAATGAACCTTCCGCCCATTTTTAAAAGAATTCGGGATTTAGATGACCAATATTTCCCAAATCAATTTCATAAACAGATAAATCGCAATAGAATAAGACATTGACACAAAACAAATAGCGTTAGTGATTATAATTTTCAAGTTATTTTTTGCCTTTTCGTTGAAAAGTTAAGTATACAATAATTACACTAATAGCCATCAAGACTGATGCAAGGAAAAATGGAGCTCCTGAAAACTTGAAAGGAGCTTCATCATTTGTGAAATAATAAAACAAATTTGTCATCAATGGTGGGGCTATAATTGAAGTGGCACTCACTAAACCTGTTAAGGCTCCTTGCAATTCGCCTTGTTCAGTTGGTAGAACATTTTTAGAAATTACTGACTGAATTGCAGGACCACATATACCACCCAGACTGTAAGGGATAAGGAAAACAAACATCATCCATCCTTGATTTGCAAATGCAAATAATAACAATCCCATAGCATAACACATCAATCCATAATAAATGCTTTTTTGCTCTCCAAACTTAGGTGCTGTCCATCTGATTAAAATTCCCTGAACCAATCCGAGCAACAATCCAAGCAGCCCGAGAGAAATACCAACCATTCGCTCTGTCCAACCAAATTTATACATGGTAAAGAAATGCCAATTGCTCTGTACAGCATGCAGACCAATATAAATCAATATCAGAGCGAAGACCAAACCTGAAGTTTCAGGGTGCTTTCTTAAGAATTTAAAGGATCCAACGGGGTTTGCACGTTTCCAGTCAAATCCTCTACGTTTATCTTTATCTAAACTTTCTGGGAGGATAAAATATCCGTACAAAAAATTTAACAAGCATAACGCAGCTGCAGCATAGAATGGAGCCCTTGCATCATAATGGCCTAGTAATCCTCCAACCGTTGGACCTATAATGAATCCAAGCCCCAAAGCAGCTCCAATCATACCAAAATTTTTAGCCCTATCTTTATCAGTTGAAATATCAGCTATATAAGCACTTGCAGTTGAGATGCTAGCACCTGTTACTCCGGCAATGACCCTTCCTAAAAATAACCAACTAATAGATGGAGCAAAAGCAAGAAATATATAATCTATGGCAAATCCAAAAAGAGAAATTAAAATAATAGGACGTCTTCCATATTTGTCACTAAGGTTGCCTACCACTGGCGAAAATATAAATTGTGTAATAGCATAGGCGAAACCCAGCCAACCACCATATTTGGCAGCTTCAGTAATATCACTACGAATAAGTTCTTTAATAAGTTTTGGAACCACCGGAAGTATAATTCCCCATCCAGTAATATCAATCAGCAGGGTTACAAATATGAATCCAATAGCTGCTTTTTTAGTTGAATTTTTCATGGTGTAAAAATAAACAGAGCCTGAGGCTGTTATTTTTACACATTCTTGGTAGTTACGTTCAATTTGTAAGATAACCAGAATATGTGCTCAAGTATTGACTATTGCCCATTTCTAAATACACCTGGCGAAATTCCGGTGATTCTCTTAAAAAACCTGCAGAATAAACTTGTTTCTCCAAAATTTAACTCGTTACTGATCTGCTTGATTGAAAAACCAGAAGATTTGAGTAATGTTTTAGCATGTATGATCATAGCATGATCAACCCATTGCAAAACTGATTTCCCTGTTTTTTGCTTTAGAAAAGTAGAGAGATACTGAGGGGTCAAATGAAGCTTTTCCGCATAAAATTTAACACTCCTTTGCTGGGTTGCATACTTTGAAATCAATATGTAGAAATCGTCGATGATTTCATGCCTGCGGTTCTTCACTAAACTGTTATTCTGACTCAGACCTGAATAGGCTTCAGAAATCATATACATTAGCGCAATAACAAGATGTCGCAGTATTTCAGATTTCCTGGGGCCCTGTTTTTCATGATAGAAGCTTTGTATAAGTTCTACCAGTTGATTCTTTAGCTTCACTTCTTCATTTTGAAGTCTGACTACAGGCTGCCATCGGATTTGATTGTTCATTACAAATTCGCGTAGGATTGGAAACGCAGCAATAAAATCCAACGAAAGACCAATGGTTACTATTTCGGCGTTTTTACTCAGTGATTTTGTATCTATCATCAATTTCGGTTGTAAAACTGCAATGTCGCCTGCCTCGATTTCGTATTCTAAAAAATGTATTTGGGCTTTCATAGAACCTTGTATCATAAAGCCTAGCAGCAATCCATCAAATAAACGACTGTGCTTAGTATACTCCTTTTCGGGGTAGTTCTGCTGATGTAGAACAACTATCCCTTCCATCTTTTTGGAAGAATCAATGTTGTACAGGTTATAGACATTGTCCAACGTTAAGAATAGCGCCATGTTCAAATGTCGGAAAAATGAACATTTATAGCAAAAATTGGCTGTTCAATATTAACTGTAAACTCATAAAAACGAGGAAAAGAATATTATTGCCATCATTGTTCCTTCAGTAGGCTGTAAGTACAAAGCCGAAGATGTAAACAATGTAATTCTAAGGAATAAAACACCTAGTTACTAAAGATGGAATGACTTAAGTATGTGCAAAAACAGTTAACGAAATATATCATTCAGAATCCCCAAAGCTTCTCGAACCATTTCATATCTGATTTATGTTTAATAGCTGGTTTGACTAAAAAATGATAGCACAATAATCAAGCCTTTACGCATTTAGTTTTTTTATTGCTTTGCCGTATCTTAACGAGCGTTATAAATTCCATCGTAAGCCCGAGGCCTGTAAAAAGTCCTTTGATTAAATCTGATAGTAACAGGTAACGACATATTATTGCCGTAATAACAATTATTAGCAGACCGATAATAAGATATGTTAAAGCGGATTTAGAGATATTGTTACGATTCATATTATTGGAGTTGTTTTAAGATTTTTTCTAATTGTTGACGTATAGCATTTAGTTTTTCTTGATCTTTTCTGAAATTTCTCCGCCTTACTACAAACCACATAATGAGTAAATAGACTAAGCTCAGCATGCCCACCGCTATGAACCATATTGTATTCTTAATCATAAGCTCATGTAGGTACAGTAATAGGCCTACCGAGCACAGCAACATAATGACAACCTGTGTTTTTTTATAGTAATAGATTTGGTTTTGTCTGGTTTTCTCAATAAAAGCCAGGAACTGTGTGTGGCTGCAATCGTCAAGCTGATAAAAACGTTTCTGCGACCGGATATTAGTAATTGCAAGTAGAATACTTGAAATCGCTATTAATCCTCCCCCTATGTAAGTAGTCGGTAGTTTAAAATCAACAATACATAAAATAATGATGATAAGACATGAAAGCAAGAACGATGAAATTATAACTACCCATTTACCTCTCAACTTTTGTCGTCTAAAATTTCTGACAATATGTAATATGTCATTAGAACTTGGCAACATATCTGTTTTTGCAGTATGCCAAATGGTTTTAAGATCATCTAAATTGTCCATGCTCCTTAAATTTTTGAGTCAATTTTTCTTTTATGCGGTGAATTTTTACCCGTACATTTCCATTACTCAACCCTACAACAGCAGCAATTTCAGCCTGAGGTAGGCCTTCCAGCTCCAAAGAGATAATGATGCGCTCTGTCTCCCCAAGTTCAGCGATACATTGATATAAAAAATCAAGTTTCTCTTCCTGCGACTCCTCAAATGATTCAGCTAAGTTAAAAGGCAGTTCTGTAGGAGGCATACGTTTTGTAATCTCTATGGCTCGAAGACACTTATTTGTAGCTATTCTAAAAAGCCAGGTACTAATGTGCGACTGGTTGCGAAAACTTGATAAGTTCATCCATGCAGAGATAAAGGTATCCTGAACTAAATCCCTGGCATAATCTATATCGTTTGTATATCCGCGGCAAACTCTGAATATTTGTGGAGCATAACGCTTGTATATATCTTCAAAATTCATTACACTAACTACATTAGTTTTAGGAGATTTTTCATTTGTGCCAGGTTAGATACAAGACCATATTAAATGTTACAATAAACAAATCTAGGTCAGCTCTATGATGTATTCTTTCCTCTTTATTCCACTGCGGGATACTTACTAAGCAAATATTCATTAACTTAAACTTTCTTAAACAATATCCGTTTTTCCATGCTCAAAAATGTGCTAAAAAGAATCTATGAAATCTGGGGATACTCAATTGTCAAATAAACAAATTGAATCTAATTGTAAAGGAAACGATCCTCCAAAAATTGATAATATAGAATCAACTGAAAAAAATCTCGGCATTAGGCTTCCACAAGATTATAACGACTTTCTTTTAATATCTAATGGATTTTCGGCAACAAGAAATAATTCTGAACCCAGATTTGAAACTGTAGAAAGTACTGATTATTTAGTCAACATTTGAAAAACAAACTAGTTCCTAAAAAGCACCTCATTTGGTATGACAGAAAATCCTAGATCCAGAAAATTTTGGACTTAAAATGAGTTTGATGTATTACTAAGAGGCAAATGATGCTTTATTATGTTTAACAATTTGATAAATGAACCTTAAGGCAGCGCGCGCTATATTAGTATAATTTCTATATTGCAATGTACTAACACAGCCAACATGATACTAGAAGCAGCTTTCTTATATATTAAAAAAGGACAAGGCAATGAGTTTGAGAAAGATTTTATTCAGGCTGGGCAATATATAAGGTCAATATCAGGTTATATCAGACATAGTCTACAAAAGTGTTTAGAACAAGATGATAAATATTTATTACTCGTTGAATGGCAGGAATTAGAGGATCACACAATAGGGTTTAGACAATCTGAAGCATACACCCATTGGAGAGAATTATTACATCATTATTACGACCCTTTTCCGATCGTTGAACACTTTCATAGCGTTATTGATTCAAAGGATAATTGACTATAGGCAGCACTCATTAGCGAACCGTTTGATTGGAATGGTGGAAACCTTTTGGGCACTGTTGTCAAGCATCTAGAAGGCAGAAGCTTAGTCATAGATTTGATGAGATGATGTAACCTCCCTTTTTTTGAACTGGTTTAGATTTAGAAAAAAAATAACGCTATACTTTAAGGTCAGTAGGATTCTAAATTTTTGATAGTCAATTTTATCTGAAATTAATTTGCCATTGACCAGAACTCGTTTATAAGAAGAAATACTAACCAATGATACTGCCGAGTCTTTCAATGCAAAGGATAAAAGTTCCGGGGGAACTTCCAGAGACATAATATTCTTTCTCTTCAGACTTCCACAATCTACGCTTAAAATTCTCTTTCACCAAAGATTCCATTTGGTCCGCTTTAATC
>NZ_JAVTSK010000002.1:0-707899 GCF_032678465.1 Pedobacter gandavensis | reverse complement strand
TCACTTTTGCCTGAACTCCATAAAAAGTTCATTAGATTTCACTCGCTTACAAGCAATTATCAAATTGATATAGGTTTCCATTTCATGGTTATCTAAGATTTGACCTCTATTAAACTCATTTAGATTTATTTCTTACTTTTCTTCATTGTCCAGTTTTTCTATTTCCTTCTTCACCTCATCAATTAACTGCTGTTCAGTTGGCAAATAGAGTTGGTATTTACTAGCGATTATGGTATTGTTATTTTCTGGAAGAGATATTTTTACTACTGCATCATTTTTATCCGTGCATAACAAAATACCAATAGATGGATTTTCAAAATCTTGTTTTTCAAATCTATCAAAATAATTTACATACATCTGCAACTGGCCAATGTCTTGATGGGTAAGTTTAGTGGTTTTTATTTCGATAATTACAAAGCACTGCAATAGACGGTTGTAAAAAACCAGGTCTATAAAAAATTCATCACCTTCAATATGTATACGCTTTTGCCTTGCAACAAAAGAAAAGCCATTACCTAGCTCTAAAATGAAATCTTGAAGATGCGTAATAATAGCAGTTTCTAAATCCTTCTCGTAGTAAGCTGCTTCTCTCCTTAGACCCAAAAACTCCAATACCATTGGATCCTTGATAATTTCTTTTGCATTAGCGGGCAATTTTTCTTCACGGGCTACCGCAAGCACGGATTGCACATCGTTACTCAATAAGAGTCTTTCAAACAATTGGCTGTTTACTTGACGTTCCAGTTGCCTTGCTGTCCAATTATTCTTCTCTACTTCAGCCATATAAAAATCTCTTCTATCTTGATTTTCAATTCGTATAAGTGTTCTATAATGCGTCCAACTGAATTGCGAACGCAGTGCGTTCGTATTTGGAAAAGCTCTATAAAATTGCCTGTTCATTTCCAACTGACGAACTGAAAACCCTGTACCTAATTGTGGTTGAAATTCATCTGATATAGATTTAATAAGGTATTTCCCATAATCGGCCCGTTCTTTACCTTGTTGCTCTTCCTCAAAAATTATTTTACCTATTTGCCAATACATCAATACTCTTTCGGTATCAACGGCGCGAATAGCCTTTGATTGTGCGTTGATTACAACGGCTTGTATTTGCTGTATAAGGCCTTTTGTCAATTCCATATTCAAACTTACGTAGAAATAGTAGAATAGTCATTATCCTGCTATTTTACAGAGTTGCTGTCCTAACTTGAGCTTAATGTAAGGGAGCGACTACTTTTTATATCGAACAATTAGCTCTGGAATTAATGAGCAAAACTTCCAAAAAGTATATAGCTCGTAAGAATACACAAGAAGCGAAAAATTAGTTCATCGGTAATTTCTTTACCAATACATATGGATATCTTTTTAATTGAGACGTACGACAGCTTGTCCCGATACATTCGCTGAATTTGTTGGTAAGTCGTAAGTTTGTTTAAGTAATAGACTGCTATGAGGCCGTTTTGAATTGTAAATTTTGATGATTATAATACATTATTTTACTAATTGATCGAGCATAATTAACATGGATTCAGCCCCTAAGTTATTGGCTACAATTCTTCCATTAGGATCGACCAAAAAATTATTTGGAATAGCATCAACATTGTATTTTAGACTAACCTCATTATTAAATTTACTTAAATCAGATATATGAGTCCAGTTCAAACCATCTTGCCTAATTGCTTCGAGCCACAAATCTTTCCTTGTATCAAGAGAAACCCCTAAAATGGCAAAGTTTTTATCTTTGTATTTTTCAATCGCCTTTACTAGGTATGGATTATCTGCCCGACAATGGACACACCATGATGCCCAAAAGTCAATTAAAACATACTTCCCCCTAAAATCTCTTAAACTAACGACACGACCACTTGTGTCTGCTTGCGAGAAAACAGGAGCAGTTGCACCAATGAAAAGATGATCTATCATATATTGGAGGTCTTCACCATATTTATTTAACTTAACATTTTGAGGAAAAGTCTCAAATAGGTTCTTTATAAAAGACTCCGTCATACGTTCTAGATTTTCATGTAAAACAAACGTATTAATAAATGACGCTGGATGCTTTCTCATCCAATCTAAATCATCTTCCATCCTTTCCTGCTCAAACAGAGTCGACAATGAATCAAGCTTTTTGCACCTTTTTGATAACAAATTTAATTCCAATTTCGGTGCCTGGCCATTTCTCAATCGATGTACGCACTTATCTTCTCATTCGTTAATCTGCTCATTGATATCCGCCCTTGATAAGAATTAAATTCTAAAGCTGTCTCATTACCTTCAATTTTGGCTTTGTTGAAGTTTGAATAAGGTATCAGAATTTTCATTTGACCTGGGCCAACACAAAGTAATTTTGAGTTTCCATTCTCCAAAGTAAGATAAAACAGCTCGCCATTTCCCAACTTAAAATTTGCATTGAACAAACCATTCTTAACAATAACTTCTTATTATTATGATTAACCTTTTTATTCTCCTCTTCTTTTGTTAAGCGATATGGATAAACAGGATTAAAATAAATCGCAGTACCATCTTTCAATTTTGGCGCATGGCCTTCAACTACTAGAATAGGTTGCCCAAACAAAAAAAATGGAATTAATAACGAAACAACCAGCCAAATGACTTTCATATCTTTTTTTACTTCAAATAAATCACAACAATAATTTAATAAAAACTAACCTATGAAGTTAATGAGAATTTTACCTTATGCTTTTTTATTAAACAAAATTTTAGTCCTATATATAATACATCCCAATGCAATTAAACAGTAAAAAAAAAGTGGTGAGTGATTCGGTGAGTCGAATCTAAAAACCACACCAGATACTATATAAACATTGATTTTGGAATAGGTTCCGATACCAGCGGCATGACCAGAAATAGTAACAAAACGTTAAAATCCTGAAATTAATTGATTTCAGGATTTTATTTCACTTGAAAAACCCAAAACAAAGGCAATGATAATCTATTTTGTTACGTAGTAAAGGGTGATCTTTTCATATGGTAATGATTACATAAATATAGAGCTATAAATTTTTTAATTTTTACCACCGCATCAAGCATTACGATTCGTACATTAGCTTTCCAAATCAACTTATTCTAACGATGAATAACGCTCCCTTAACTGCATTGTTAAACATTCCTGAAGAAGCGGGATACTTCTTTCCCAACAGGCATTTTGAACGAATATGCGACAATGAACTTTATAGTTTAATGATCGAAAAACTTGAAGAGATACCTCAGATTGATAAAATTATTGTCAATACCGATTCTGGCAGGATTAGAGGAAACTTTTTCCGCTCAGGAAAAGTTAGAGTAATCAACGTATATAAAGCAGAAGCTCCAGAGATCGAAATGGAACTTACCTCGGATAAGATGACTACTGTATTGCTAGAACATACCCAGGGGGAGCATTTTCTTCAGCTAGGTCCGATTTTCCCCTTTCTGAGACCACAGACTATACAGTCTGTTATCGATACCTATAACAAATATGTAATCAATCAGGAAGACTTCATTAATGATTCTATATTCACCATTAAGAGCCTAAATCGCAGATATTACAACAGTGATATCAATCTCATAGGAGAAGATCGCCCGAATACATTTGTAGAAGATGGAATAATGCACATTTTTAACCGTAGTACATTCGTAAACGGAGGCAATCGTAAAGTGGGAAAAAATCCCTTTGCTTATATCATAGAGGAGATCGAGAATCTCGCGATAGACTCAGAAGAGAATTATCGACTTGCAGTTTTAATTGATAAAAACCGTCATCAGTTTCCGCGAATTTTCAACAGATAAACTATAGCTTCAATTGATTTAAGCTATTATTAGGAAGAGAAAAAAATCCCTTTGCAGAATACCTGCTACTTCAGCATATACAACGTAGCTTCAACAAAAAATTGAAACACTTAAAGTAGCATTTTAATTGATTTACAAATAAACACATACTTATACCCTCTCCAAAAACCCCAATTTCTGTCTTGTATAAATGCAGCTTTTATCACTAAATTTGCTGCCACTAAACTAGAGGGACCTAAGTCCTGGATTATTTACATCATTAAGAATACATACATGGAAGAAAACGATTTCGTATCCATCTGGCTGGAAGAGAGCGGAAACCCTGCTATCGAGGAGCTCGCTAAGCTAAATATAGACATCGCCAGTCAAACTGCAAAAACCTTAGAAGACAAAGGACTTTCAGAACATACCCTTGCCCTTGCTGTTGACATCAATCCTGACGAAATCAAAAGATGGCTGATAGGTAGACATACTTTTAGTCTAAAAATTTTGAAGGAGATTACAACTGCATTTGAACATTGTACTGAAAAATCAGACCTTGTTCATTAAATTCTGGAAAGGCTGTTCAAATAATAAACCTGGCAACTGCGGCTTCCAATTTACTTAACATTAGCAATGTCTCAGTAAATTTATTCACTATTAGACAAGGATTAATTTTAGGTTCAAAAAACAATACAAAATCATTCAGCATACGCTATTAGAAAATTTTTCCTGAAGTAAAGATAAAAAGGTTCATAGAACCTTTTTATTTTATTAAAAACGTCATAACTATAGATTTCAAAGATTATAGTTGACACCTGCTAGCCCTTGAAAACTGTAAAAGAAATTTCCCTGATAAGTGACATTTTGCAATGATCGCATTTTTAAGCACATCTTCTTCTCAATATTTTAGTTTAAATGTCCGGTAGAGATGGATAAAAGTCAGCAGGATCTGCATAGATAATTTCCTCATCAACTGTCGCTTATAAATACTTAGATTATGCCTATATTAAAAGCACCAAAGTAACCTAAGTTTTGCAGATAACCAATCTGTATTGCAGCCATGTCGAAAACAAATCCCCATACCTTACTCATTACACTTACATTAGGGATTTTAACAGCCATTGGCTCTATCTCCATCGATATCTATTTGCCGGCATTTGGCGTCATGTCTGCCTATTTCAAGGTACCAATCGTTCGGATAGAGAGCACCATCACGTTGTTCCTGTTCGGGATGTCACTTGGACAACTGTTCATTGGTCCGCTATCTGATATCTGGGGCAGAAAAACACCGCTGAGAATAGGATTGGCTGTTTATATTGTTTGTAGCATCGCCTGTATGCTGACCAGCTCTTTTACCCTCTTATTGGTCCTCCGCTTCTTACAAGGCCTTGCTGGAAGCGCGTGTCAGGTCATTTCCAGAGCATTGGTAAACGACTTATACAAAGGAAAAAATGCAGCACATGTGTTTACCTTGCTTCAGATTCTAATGGGAGTTTCTCCTATTCTTGCCCCAATGATTGGTGGTTTACTCTCAGATGCCTCTACCTGGAAACTGTTGTTCCTAATCATGGCCATCGTTTCAGGAATCGGTCTACTGGGGTGTTTGACCGTTCTGCCGGCTGGAAAACCAGCAAATGAAAGTAAGGTTATAAATTTACAAGGTATCCTGGCAGGATATAAACAATGTATTCAACATGCTTCCTTTCTAAACTATGCTCTGGTCAGAGCCGTCAGCAATAGTGCTGCATTTGCCATGATCACTGGTTCTCCTTTTGTATTCACAGAGGTTTATTCCCTCAGTCGGCAACAATTTGGTTTCATCTTTTCTGCTTTTGCAGTAGGAATCATCTGCGCAGGTTTAATCAATACCCGCTTGTTAAAATACTTTGAACTTAAGGTCATTACAAAATTTGCATTGATCTTTCAGCTATTCAGCGGAGCAGGAATGGTACTTGTCATTTACTTTAATGGTCCTTTATCTTTATTGCTAACGATTGCCTTCCTCTTCCTGGCCATGCTTGGCCTGATTTTACCTAATACCACCGCTTTATATCTGGCCGCCCTTCCTACCGTTACAGGCTCTGCCTCTGCATTGATTGGTGCTCTGAGCTATTTATCTGCTTTTTTAATCACAACCATATTAAGCGCATTCCATGATCACACCGCATACCCTATGATTCTGGTCATGTGGAGCTGCACGATTCTTGCATTAAGTTGTTTATTGTACCAAAATAAGATCAACCTAAAAGACTCAACTGTAAATCAATCAGCTGAGCTCCCGTAAGTCCAACTCAGGCAGCTGGACCGCAATGTCCCTAATCTTCTCAAAAGATAGCTGTTTACTCCCAAGATGCATCAGTTCTATAAAGGTTCCAACAGTCGCTATCTCTCTAAGTAGTATATGATGTGATTTTTTCCATAAAGCTTATCAATGATGATACTTATCGATGCGCTTATAGAGTAGGATTAATCTATTATTTTCAACATAAAAAAACTGTTGACATACTGTTGTCAGTACCTGGATTTACGTTTGTGCTATTCAATCAACTCATCTTAAAATTTAATATCATGAACACCAACACAACAGCTCAAATTATCAGCACAACAGAATTATTGGCACATTGGCAAGGACATCGTTCCTTAACACGCAGGGTCATAGAAGCCTTTCCTGAAAAAGAACTTTTTGAATATTCAATTGGAGGAATGCGTACTTTCTCAGGAATGGTCATGGAATTATTAGGGATAGGCGGACCAGGTATCAAGGAAATTGCCACAGGAAACATTGGTGAACTTAATGAACATTTTGAAGGCATTAACACAAAAGAACAACTACTTCAACTTTGGGACGAGGCCAGCAACATCATCAATACGTATTGGGAACAAATTCCTGAGGAAAAGTTTGGTGAAGAGATTACCATTTTTGGTCAGTACAAAGGTAGCACATGGTCTACAATTTTCTATTTTATTGACAATGAGATACACCATCGTGGAGAAGCTTATGTATATCTTAGAAGCATGGGAATTACGCCACCTTTCTTTTATGAAAGACCATAATCAACAACTATTTCTTTAAAATTTGCCTGTCTTCCGGTAATATCCGGGACAGGTAAATCTTAAAACCTAAATAGACACCTGATCTTCAATGCCAAGGTTGGCCATCACTTTCGTTGCCAGCTGGTACACTTGCTCTTTCATGGTTTCCGGTTCCAGTATTTCTGCATAATCGCCAAATGTTAAGTACCAGCGTGGGAAACCTTCATAGGCACCACAAATCATAAAGGTCATTTCTACATGAATCCCCCTATCCTCCTCTTTTACAAAACCATATAGTTTTTTACTTTTCTGAAGATACTTCAGGATTTTTTTTTCTACAAGAATTCTAACCCGGATTTGTTCCTCCCTCGTGACTTCCTTATTTCTTAACTCATCCAACGAAGGATGTTTGTTCAGAAAAATATCATCTTTCAATTTAATCTGGTCAATACGATCAGTTCTAAAATGCCTGTAGTCCTGTCTCAAATGACAATATCCTAAAATATACCAATAGTTATTTTCATGGAAAAGCCCAACAGGCTCAATGGTTCGTTGTCCTGGCTCATTCGCTTCAAATGCCTGATATTTTAAGTCTACCTGTTTCTGTGATGCAATACTTTCCATGACGATCTCTAGCGCATCTGGTACCTTATGATTGAAAAGCACCTGCCCCGGACTGACAAGAATTTGCGACTCCAATGCACTGATCCACTCTTTATCTTTATTCCGTAACACCGATTTCACTTTAAACATCGCTGAACAAAAATTGGTACCAAGCGTTTTATCAGTCAGTTGTTGCATCAGTTTCTCCGCAGCCACAAAGCTACCCGCTTCTTCACGGGTAAACATCACTGGCGGCAAACGGTAGCCCTCCATGATCGAATAACCTGAGCCAGCTTCGGATAAAATAGGTACACCGGAACTTTCCAGACTACGGATGTCACGGTAAATTGTACGAAGACTCACCTGAAACCGATCCGCCAGTTCCTGTGCTTTGACAATCCTGCTAGACTGTAACTGGATTAGAATGGCTACTATCCTATCAAAACGTTTTGGGCTATCATCAATCATATTTCTTTACTCCTATTCAAATCAAGGATTATGACAACTAAGTTAGGAATTCTAAACAAATTTTATTTATCCTATGCAGGCCTCATTTAACCCAAAGCGCTAAATATGATCGCTACAATGAGGTTAAAAATTATTAATTCTTAATCCTGCACCACCCTTTGCTCATTAGCGGTATTAAATACTGCTTGTATTTCAGGTTGATAGCTTTTGCGTTGAAGTTTGAGAAACTCATTTTTGGTAATAGTTGCCGTCTTATGATCGCCGGTATGGCTCCATCCCGGGGGCATAAAAATGTACAGAAATTTATTTTTCAAACCTGGCGCATGGTAAACATCTTTGAGCAAACAGGCAAACTCACCAAAATAACTATCCAGAAAACTATTGGGTTTCATTTCTCTGGTAATTCCATATTCAATTGGCAGGTCCTTTACTGCGGGCTGGTAGGTGCCGAACACCCGATCCCAGATGTTCAAAAGATTACAGAAGTTTGTATCCATATACAATGGATTCTTAGCATGGTGCACCCTGTGATGTGAAGGTGTCAAAATAAATTTAGACATAAAGCCCAGCTTACCTTCCTTCATGAGGTGTTCGCCGATATGGATAAAACCTCCATAAAAGCCATCAATAAACATGATTACAAATAACATCGCTGGGTTAACGCCTAAAAGGATACATACCGTAGTTCTGATCACATCCGCATAAGGACCTTCCAGAAAAAAATGCGCATAGGACACAGAAAGATTCATTGCCTGTGGTGCATGGTGCGTAGAATGCAGGCACCAAAATAAGCGCACTTTATGTCCCAAATAATGATAGATAAAGTGTGCAAACTCCCATACGATATAGCCATAAATGAACCAATACCAGGTAAAAGTGGTTTTAAAAATTGCATACTGCTCAAAAAGACCGATGCAGAATACAATAGCGGCTATAGAGATGAATCGTCCGATAAAAGCATTTAGTACATAAGACCAGAAAGAAACTTTATAGTCAATAGCATTAAACTTTTTCATGACTAAAGCCACGAAGATTTCAACGACCAGAACAATTGGAAACAATGGCCCTATAATTGAAGTAAAACCGTCATAGGTTAAAAAAGCCTTGTAATCGCCGGAATTAGCGATTTTAATAAAATTACCGACTCCGAAAAAGCCGATGATCCATTCGTAAATGGAATGAAAAAAGTCTAGCATAATGTGTGTAATTTAAAATCAATTAGAACTATTTATTCTACATAAAAAACACCTACCTCACACGGTTACTGTAAGTTAACAATTAAATTCAACAGCAACCTCAAATTCGTACACGCATATATAATAATGTTTTTCCATAAGTCATTATAAAAAGAAAATTTTAGTGGTTTTTTCTGAAAACAGGATTTACATTTTAGAGAAAAATGACTGCAGGGATCAACAACATTCAGTAATTTCCAAATTCCACCTATGGTTTATTTTTTCTAAAAAAAAATTTCCATAGTAAATTTACTAACTTAAGTGTCAGATACAAACCCAATAATGATTTATCATTCCACTATGAATTAACGACAAGTAAGAATAAGAAAAATCTACTGTTAATACTCAGCGCAGTATTACTCCTCATGAAGCTGGCGTATTCCATGTAGAAAGGAAAACCCATATTTAGTTACCGCTTATCAGAAATATGCCAAAAAGGGCTTTGACATTTTGGCCGTATCCCTAGATCAGAAAAAAGCATTTTGGCTGGAAGCGATCAAAGCAGATCAATTGTATTGGACCCATGTTTCTGATCTTAGGGGATTCGACAATGCAGTGGCAAAAAGTCTTTCCCTTCGTGGAGTTTCGGATAATTTTCTTTTGGATCCAAACGGGGTAATCATTGCCCGGGGCCTTAAAGGAGAACAGTCCTCAAAATCAAGCTTGATCCTGAGGACTATTTCACACTCCATTTGAATCTAATGGCTGTCAAAATGCCCCAGCCAGGTCAATGGTGAATACTTGTCGGCAATACAAGCCTCAAGAATCGCATCAGATACACGCTCAAAGTTTTCACTGTTACTCATTAATACAACTGAAATTCCTTTTTCCGGAAAGGCAATGAAATAATTCTGATTGGCCTCGCCATGACCGCCATGAAAAAAAGCAGATCCATAGGGACTTACAATTAAGGTTGGCCCCAATCCTCTGGATAATTTAATCTTATCATTTTCGGTAGTCAGGCTATCTTTTCTTGAACCAAAGCCACGTTCTGTATGTATAAATATTTGTGCAGATAACATATCCCCATAGGATTTTTTAGATAAGCCCCTCTTGTTTAAAATATTAGAAATAAATTTCGCATAATCTACAGCGGTAGTACTCATCGATCCGGCTGCCCGACTACTTTCCCTTCGCTCTGAACCATATTTTTTACCGTCCTTAAAGTAGGCATAGGAGAAATTCTGCTCAAATACAGGTTCCCAAATCATGCTGGTATGGTTCATCTGTAAAGGACCAAATACTTCTTCCCTGGTCCATTCTCTCAGTCCCTTTCCGGTATACTCCTCTACTATAAATCCAAGCAGGTTCATTCCTTCATTTGAATAGTAATACTTTTCCCCAGGCTTAGCAATCAGACGCAGTTTATTACCGTATAAACTACGTAAAACAGGCAGACCGGAACTGTGGCTGAGTATCATCCTTGGAGTAATTTTATTGAATGAGGCTGTATCCTCCCCGAGATCTTTCCATTTAGGGTACTCACTAATTGGCAATTTCAAATATCCATGTATAGGTTTATCCAGGTCGAAAATCCCTTGTTCTACCAGGCGCATGAACAAATAACTAAAAACCACTTTGGTTAACGAAGCCGCATACATCACCGTACTATCATTTAATGGCACTTGTTTTTCCAGGTTCTTTAAGCCGAAACTGTGGGTCCAGGCAATATTTTTATGATTGATAATTGCGACCTGTAATCCAGTTACCTTTCCACTATCCAGAATCTGATTCAATCTCGTGATAAGCTCCGTAGCAGTAACATTTTTACCATTAAGCCTTTTAATCATTTTGGCTTGTTGTGCATAACTTACTGTTAATCCAAAACAGCAAATTATGAAGAGAATTAGTTTTTTCATGTTTCGTTTTTTTTACTAAATCTCCGACTAAATCCAATCCCTCACAACGACATCAAGGTGTCACTTACCCGACAAATCAGCCCTAATCCATCAAAAAAACGACATTTTCAATTTTTCGTCTTCCTGAAATCAAAAAAAACCATAAGACCATGGATATTTTACCGGGATCATTTTCACAGAACGGTAAAGATTCAATAAGGTCATCACCACCATAAACACGTAAATCAAGGCGCTGATTGGAAAGCCTATAGGGAAATACCAGACCATCAAGGCAATAGCTGGAAACAACAACATGCTCATGCTGAGTTGAAAATTCAACACCTGTTTTCCTTGCTGCTCATACTCCTGGTTTTGATTTCTCAGCACCAACCAAAGGCCGAATGGAAGTATGATGTTTAAGATAGGTAAACTTAAACCGATAAGCGCAGCGAGGTGGAATAATGGGGCTAATGGCACATCCGACTTTCCTTGTAGTACTTGCTTTTCAGATACCCTCCCCTCCGGTTCATCCATTAATAATTCCGGGTCTATTTCCAGACAACCAGCCAATATTTTCAAGGTTTGTACATGCGGAACCACGCTACCTTTTTCTATTCGTTGAATGGTACGGGTAGTCACACCTGAGAGTTCCGCCAGGCTTTCCTGGGTCAATCCTTTTTTTCGACGGTAGACTGCAAGCTTTGAGGGGCGCATAGTTTTTGTTTAACCTAAAAATCGGAAAAAATATTGGTATTCACTTAGATAAAGTAAAATGTCCCCTCTTACTTCCCACCATTATAAGGCGTCCTTCTTGTACAATTCTATCGGAAAAAGCTGAATTACACGTTAACGCCCAGCAGTTAAGCCTCATTCTATTGTAGCGCTTCTCAGTCTTAATGAATTTAGAATGACTGAAACAGAACTAAAGCTCATGGCCAATGCCGCAATCATTGGAGACAGCAGTATTCCAAAAAAGGGATAAAGTATTCCTGCAGCTACAGGAATGCCTAGCACATTATATCCCAAAGCGAAAAACAAATTTCCTTTGATATTTCCCATTACCTTATGGCTCAGTAACCTTGCTTTAGCTATCCCATTTAAATCGCCTTTGACCAAAGTAATTGCTGCACTTTCAATCGCCACATCCGTACCGGTGCCCATAGCAATGCCAATATCGGCCTGAGAAAGCGCAGGAGCATCATTAATTCCATCACCAGCCATAGCCACCATCTTACCCGCAGCCTGAAGTTTCCTGATCTCATTTAATTTATCTTCAGGAAGCATTTGCGCTTTAAAACCATCCAGCCCTAAGTGCTCACTAACAGCCTTCGCAGTGTCCTCATTATCGCCGGTAAACATAATCACCTGCAAGCCTTCATCCTGAAGTTTACGAATCGCTCCTGCACTGGATGCCTTAATCTTATCAGAAATAACCACATAACCAATAGCAGACTTTCCTACAGATAGATAGGACACTGTTTTACCTAATTTTTGTGCAGCTTTTACCTGTTCCTCTAATTCAGTAGTAATTTCAGCCCTTACATGCTCCATTAACTTTTGATTGCCTAATGCCAGATCCTCATCCGCAAGTTGACCAGTCACACCTTTACCCGTTACCGCTTCGAAGTTCAATATAGTTGGTACCTTTAGATTTTTCTCCGCTCCATAACGCATTGTTGCCTCCGCCAAAGGGTGTTCACTGCTACTGTTCAAGGCCAAGATTCTGGAAAGGATATCCATTTCATTAAAATCCGGATTTGCACTGACCACTGCTTCAACGGAAGGTTTTCCTTCAGTTACTGTTCCTGTTTTATCAATGATCACGACATCAACTTTGTTCATTTTCTCTAAAGATTCAGCATTTTTGATAAGTATACCTGACTGTGCACCCTTTCCTACACCAACCATTACCGACATCGGTGTGGCCAGACCAAGAGCACATGGACAGGCAATAATCAATACCGCGATGGCATTCACAAAGGCATAAACATAGGCCGGATCTGGTCCGTAGATAGCCCATACCACAAAAGTGGCAATCGCAATCAATACCACAACGGGAACAAAATAACCTGAAATTTCGTCTGCAAGCTTTTGAATGGGTGCTTTAGAACGGCTGGCAGAATTCACCATTTCAATAATCTGTGATAGAAGTGTTTCAGCGCCTACCTTTTCAGCAACCATAACGAAGGTTTTATTTCCATTAATTGTTCCTGCGCTCACTTTATCCCCTGGTTTTTTCTCCACTGGCACAGGTTCACCGGTAATCATTGATTCATCAATGCTCAGCTCGCCTGTCTTTACACGGCCATCAACAGGAATCTTTTCACCCGGTTTCACCCTTAACAAATCTCCCTTTTGAATGTCATCAATAGAAACGGTCATTTCTTTGTCGCCAACAATTTTAGTCGCAGTATTTGGAGCTAATTTCAAGAGTTCTTTGATGGCAGTATTCGTTTTTCCATGAGCTCTGGCTTCTAACAACTGCCCCAACAACACCAAAGTTAAAATCACTGTTGCTGCTTCAAAATATACATAAACTGTCCCATGATGGGTCTTAAACTGATCTGGAAAGACATCAGGAAAAAGCATAGCTACAATACTAAATAGCCAGGCCACACCTGCACCAATTCCAATTAAGGTAAACATATTCAGTTTCCAGGTTACAACAGACCTCCAGGCACGCTTGAAGAACATCCAGGTTGCATAAAATACGACTGGTAAAGAAAATGCAAACTGCACCCAGTTCCAATATTTCAGATCCATAAGCTTAAATAGCGGGTTATCGGGAACCATTTCAGTCATGGCGATGATAAAAATAGGAATCGTGAAAACTGCAGCAATCTTAAATTTTTTCAACAAATCTTCATAAGTATGATCTTCCGCCTCTACATCCAATCCCATTGGCACCAGATCCATCCCACAAATGGGACAAGCGCCAGACTGATCTTTAATGATTTCAGGATGCATCGGGCAGGTAAATTGTGTAGTTCTTTTTAACACAGGTTGTTTTAATAAATCCATCCCACATACTGGACATTGACCTGGTTTATCATAGGTTTTATCCCCTTCACAATGCATTGGACAATAATATATCCCTTCAGTATAGTTTTTCGCTGTAACTTTTTGGTGAGGAGCAATAACTGATTTCTGTTGTGGATGATGATGTTCAGTATGCCCTTTCATTTCTATCTTATAGTCGCCCAGGGTAGAAAGTGCCTTTTGTAATTGCGCTGTTGGGATATGTTTATCCATTGTAATGATGGCTTCTGCAGGCTCTAAAGTAACTACAGCAGAAACACCATCTATTTCATTCAATCTATTTTCGACTTTAATGCGGCAACCCTGGCAAGTCATTCCCGTTACTATATAAGCATGTTTCATCATATTGAAAGGTATTTTATTTATTCAATTAACATCTGAAATTACCTGATAGTTTATATGACGCAGGTATAGCAAGGAGGAATTCGGAGAATTCCTGCTCTTGTTCAAACAAACCTACTTAGAAAACTAAAATTAGATTTACACAATTTGGTGCTTTTTTTACATAATAAACCGCAATTGCCGCTAAATAAAAAAGAGCCTTAGCATGGCTAAGACTCTTTTTTATTTAAAAATTTATAGTGATTTATTGAGGAAATACGATATCTGTAATTTGATATCCTGCTTTTTTCACTTCCTTTCTTAGTTTTCCGGTTTTATCAAAAATGTACAGGTTACTAAATGGTTCGCCTCCAGAAAATATCTCCGGACTATCTGCGATATACAGTTCCCCATTTTTTGGGTTGACCTTCCAGCAAGTAGCAAATATGATCCCTGCATCTGCATGGTCTACAAACTCTTCCGCTTTTTTAGTAAGGGTATTGAATCTACAAATCACACCTCTCGAGGTTTCCTGCCAATACAGGTACTCATCTTTACCTCCTGAAGTCAGCACACCATTGGCTGGAATTTTGAAAATGGATTCTAGTTCCACAGAGTCAATTCCTTTATTGTTTTTATCCAGTTTCACAAATTTAGCCTTGTTGGCTGAGCTACCCTGAACACCTAACCAATAGCTATTATCAGTAGTCTTAGCCAGTCCGGAAACATTTTCTTTATAGGTATTCAGAACCACCACTTTACCTCCTTCTATTTTGATCAATTGTTTCCCTGCTCCTGTCACTACAGCCTGGTTAACGGTATTGATTGGAGTCAGGCTAACCTCTTTACTCCCCTCCAGAATACTAGAGCTGATACTTCTATTGGTCAAGTCAACTGGATACAATCCGGATTTCCTGCGATTGGTCACATTAACATACCCGGTTAGCCCATCTGTGGTGGCGAAATAAGTAACGTTGCTCACAGCAGATTTATTGATGACATAATTCAACTTCAAAGTTTGTGCATCAACAACCGTCAGGAAGTTTGGTCCACTGGATGAAGTAATGTAATATTTATCCTTAAATTGATAAAGTTGATTTGCTTCGGGTGATAGAGAGGCACCTGGATTCAGGCTTGAAAATACATTTAATTGAATGGTTCCATCTTCATCTAAATGGGAAATACCAGAATTTCCCAAGCCAGTCTCATCTGTATAACTCAATAGTAAAACGCCCGCCCCATAGGGTCCGATTACTTTTACCCTGTAATTCAGTGAGGTTTTTCCTTTACTGTTTTCTACCTTAAATTCGATATTGTAAATTCCCGGATCTGCCTTTTTAAAAGTATACGTTGAGGTACTGGCCACTTCCTTACCGTTTTCTATCCATTGGTAATGATTGGCTTTTCCGCTGATTTGCGGTGCCAGAATCATCTCCTTGTCCATTTTTACGGTAATCAGGCTATCGCTCGCATGCTGATAGGTCAATTTTGCGATTTCTGTTTCTTCTTTTTTGCAGGATACGGCTAGCATACCCAGGCAAAACATTGCTGCTATGGTTTGTTTTATTCTCATCTTATGCATTAAAACATAAGCAGACGGAATGATAAAAAAATGGTTATACACGAAAGGTATCCTCATTCCAGCTTCAATCCCCGAAAGCTATGAATCATAAATGCTAAAGGCAGGTCTTCTGACTTGCTCCCCTAAGTACGGTCTTCCCATTTTTTCGAAACAGTGACCTTTTGAATGTACCTCGGTTAAGGAGCTTACAGCTGCGGGACAGTTCTGGATTTACACCAGATTCCCTTTTAATTCCGGGTGTGAGTCCGGAAACCAAAAGCGGCGCAAAGATATAAATCTATCTGAGTAGTTTAGAACTAAAACCACAATAGTTCCTATATTCTTATTTTATAAAAATCGGCATTCTCCTGCCATTATTATTGATCATTAGCAGAATGTGTTGATGAAATTCACATAAAATCGAGTGTAATCTTTATCCGGGGCCGGAATGAGTTTTACTTCAATTCCCAATGAGGTTAGAATCTCAATCCTATCTTTTTGTCTGGCAGCACTAAACTCGGGAATGACCCAGCGTATCTTATTTAACAGTTTTGCCCCTTTTCGTTTCAAGCGTGCTCTGAAATTAATAATGAACCAAAGGTGCGTTTCTGTAAAATCAAGACCAAAGCCCAGGATATCAATATCCCGGGTAAAGAACAAGTGTACCCAGTTTTCCTGGGACTTGTCTAACAATACTGAAAGACCATTACCTAAAGGATCTTTGAGCAAGTGATGGATCTTTTCCAGATAATCTGCATAATGTTCGAAACCAATTAGAATCGAGGCTTCCGGGAAATTGGCTAACTTTCCTCTATAACCATTATCGCATTCTCCATGAATATGCCAAACCTTAGTATCATTAACAAGATTGTATCTATAAAGGCTGTATTTAGGTCTTTTGAGGTGCTTGAATTGCTGTGAGTCGAAATTTGGATCTATCGCCCGTTCAATACAATAATCATAATTACTGGTCATGTAATGGCGGTAATACCCGGAGCCAATGATGCGCTGAAGCAGTGAGTTCGGCATTAACTTCATGGCCTCAGCCCCCATAATCTCCTTTAGTTCCTTTATATTTTCTTCCACTAAACGTTTACTATTGATATCAAAGGCCAATTGTTCAAAGAACAACTGGTAGGGTTTATCATTCCTTTTAATGTCCACTTTTAACCTGCGACAAACGGATTCCATCAGCTGATCCCAGGAAATTACATTTAAAAGTTGATTCATCCCATTGCCAAGAAAAAGATATTTCTCCTGATCATTGTAGTACTTTTTTAGTGAGGTATAGGTGGTTTTAGACATTAAGACTGCTTTTATGCAATAGCAAGTTAATAATCCTGATTTAAAAATGGTTCGTATTCCTCATTTTTATGCGGCTCGAGAAACATCATTTGAAATCCAAATCCGCAATAAATCCAGGACTTATACAACAGAAAACGCCCGAACCTTATGGACCCGGGCGCTTTACCTGTGGAATTGACTTCCCTATTTTGAAATCTTTACTGTATTAGAAAAATCTTTACTGATCTCTTCATCAGAAAGGATTTTATTGAAGACTTTCAAATCATCAATTGCACCAATGAAACCATTTTTCAAGGCTCCTAAATTCTGCAAAGGAAATACTAAAGTTTCTACCCTTAACATATTCGCTTTGGTATCCGGAAACAGGATCTCCTTACCCATCATCTTCTCCTGAAGTTTTCCATTGATATATAATGAAGTTCCTTTAGGGCTTCCGGTGATCAGCACCTGTGTCCATACGTCAAATGGCAATTGGTAATTGAACTCATAATCCATTCCTTCTCTGGAGAAACCTATTTTTTGAGATTTAGTGGAAGATTTAAACACCCCGTTTTCTGAGCTAAATAGCACCCGTTCTCCAATTGAATTCGGATTAGGCTTTATCCAAAAAGAAACGGTATAACCATAACCAATCTCTTTTAGAGGAAGTTTTACCTCACTATTCTCGCCTGATAAGCTTAATGACTTTCCTTCATGACCTTTTTCGAAACGTACATTATTTTTGATTGCCGCATTTCTTTGGTAGACAGACTGATCTTTTATCGTCGGGCTGTTAAAGTTATAGTTCAGAACCAGTGAATCCTTACCTAATACATAACCCGCAACATTGACACCAGGCCCTTCTTTAACCGCCTTTCCTTTAACCAGAAAGTCTTTAAAAGGAATGCTGTCTGTACCAGCCCACATCTTTTGAGATAACACCTGTAAAGCAGGGAAAACACGGTCGTGAACATCCTTCTCTGTGATGCCGTTTCCGCCCGGCGACTTATCATTCCACACGGCAAACATTCCACCAATAATGGTAGGATCCCCAGCCTGGAAAGTCACATTCCCAATATTAACAGGTTCCCATTTCCGGTAAATATTTTTTAAATTCAGGTAGTCATAATAATAACCTGCAGCTGGGACAATATATAACCAACCATCTGGTGTACTGATTTGATTGTAACCTAGTTTTTTCATTTCTCTAGGCTCCCCATAACCATTGTACCAGGAATTCATAGTTACTCCTTTTGATACTACAGGAGTCGTTCCCTTAGCATGTGTTAAAGCACCCCAAACGCGCGCTTCTTTACCAAATCCCTGTACATATTTGATGAAATAATCGGTGAAATACCTGAATTTTTCTGCTTCTGCTTTCGCATATTCGTCGGTACCAATGTGCATCACCTTTCCTTTAAACACAGGATTTGGACCCTCAAGGTATTCTTTAAAGATATTACTTACAATCTCATAGGTTTTTGGGTGGTACAAGTCCAGGTGATCCGGACCATATTTCTTACTGCCGATTTCAGGTAGGATTCTGGTGATGGCCAGTGAATGTGCAGGTACATCAATTTCCGGAATAATATCTACACCGTATTCTGCAGCCATATCCTGCAATGCAATGAACTCTTTCTTCGTGTAATGACCATCTTTAGCCGTTAGTGAAGGGTAAGTTGTGCTCTCTAAACGGAAAGCTGCAGGTACATCATCCCAGTTGTTCTTAAAATAGATGGGGAAACCATTGTCATTTAAGTGGATGTGAAACTCAGACATTTTATAGTAAGACATCATTTTCACATAGTCTCTCAGGAAATCAATCGTAAAGAATTTTCTACCCACATCCAGAACAAGGCCTCTGACTGCATATTTAGGGTAATCACGACTCTCTCCTTTTACAATGCGATGATTTTCAGGATCCTGTTCCAGTAGTTGCAATAAAGTTCTGGTGCCCCAAATTGCGCCTTTCTTACTCAAAGCGCTGATCTTTAAATAATCTCCGATATTCAGATGATAACCTTCCTCAGCCAATCCTTTATCAGTTGCATTAAGAGAAAGCAAAATGTCGCCTGTGGAAGGCTTGCCTGAGCTGATTTCCAGGGAGATATTCATGGCCTGAAGATCCTTCTGTAGCATTTTGGCTATGCCTTGCAATACAGGATCTTTCTCCGCCAGGACAATCTTACTTTTCTTTTTCAATTGAAATGTCCCTGTTGAACCATGCCATTCTCTCAAAGCAGGAATCACAAAAGGCTGTTGGTTGACGGCCATTTTTTGCAGATGATATTGTCCCGGGACTTTTATTTTAAGCGTCTGCATATCCATGGTGACTTTGTCGCTTTCACGCTGTAATTGATAAAACAACGACACCTCTACAGTATTCAGGGGACTGTAAACCTTTCCGGCTGCATTGATGACTGATAAACGATCCGATCCTTTTAAAAGGGCTTTAAATCCTTTAGGCACATTCAAATTTGGAAGCTTACCGTCTTTGTAGTCGATCCCACTGGAAAAGGCGACTTGTTTTCCAATTTCTCCAAACAGTACACTATCGGTCTGTTGGGCAAATACCTGTCCGCCTAGTAAAAGGCTACCGGCAGCTATTGCGTATAGTTTTTTCATATTTTAGGTTCTCATTTGATTAGCGTTTTTATGAACCCCTTGTACTTTAATTCGTTTGAATTATTGGTTCAGCACAAAAGATCAATAGACAAGTCTAATAAAATTTTAGCAAGGAGAATGGAAAATGAGGCTACTCAAATTACACAAACGTTTGCACAAAATCATAATCTTTGACTTGTCGCATATCCCCCCCAATTATGTCATGTTATCACAGCAAATTTCCAGGCTCAGAAAGATATTTTTGTTAAAGCATATGGTCTTAGTCCAATTTATAAAATACCTGATCGAGCCTCAATTATCTGAGTTGAGTGCCTATTCCATTGAAAACAGGGAATGGATTATGGTATTTATTTTTATCGTTTGGGTACTGAGTTATACCTATTTACTCATCAGCAGCATTCATCTAAAAATGAATTGGCTGCAGCCTAGAATAAGCTTAAGTATATTACTAATCAGTTCCATTGGATTAATAATTGCTGCAATGTTGAATATGGAGTCTAGCGTTTCTTTCAAAAGCCAAATTAGACAAACCATCCACAAACCCATAAAATCTTCATCAAATGAAAAATACATCAGATGTCCCTAAACCCAGGACTATAAACGATTACATTGCGATGTTTCCTGAAAGTGTACAGCTCATTTTGGAGGAACTTAGAGCCACGATTCAGAAAGCTGCTCCTGAGGCAGAAGAGACCATCAATTATGCCATACCAACTTTCAGCCTGAACGGAAACCTGGTGCATTTTGCGGCTTATAAAAACCATATCGGCTTTTATCCTGCCCCCTCTGGAATTGCTGCCTTTCAAAAGGAATTATCGGAATTTGAACTCGCGAAAGGATCCGTTAAATTCCCAATAGAAAAAGCACTCCCACTCCAGTTAGTCAGTGAAATTGTGGCCTTTAGAAGACAGGAGAATTTGGAAAAGAAGAAGAAAAAGAAATAAGCAGTAAATTTTAAAGGGAATCAATCGATTTATATACACGATTGGTTAATCGATATTGCTCGGGCGACATTCCCATTTGTTTTTTGAATAAGCGGGAAAAGTAATAAGGGTCTTCATATCCCAGATTCAATGAGATTTCTTTAATTTTTATATTAGAGCCATAGAGCATGGTGCAGGATTTCTGAACCTTCAATTGTATGAAATAATCCATTGGTGAGCTTCCCGTCGACTGTCGGAACAGGCTGGAGAAATGAGATGCAGACAATTGGTATCGATCTGCAAAATCCTCTACAGTGAACCGCTCTTCCAAACTGCCCTTCATAAAGACTGTCGTTTCTCTGATCATATCTGTTTCTTCTGCACCGACAACAGGCCTGGCCGGATAAAGAAAGGTGGATAGAAAATGATACAAACACATATTTGCATTGTTCAGGTTATCCCTGCTATAGCCCATCTCCAGTGTCGCATACATTTCCTTCCAGATCTGAAGTCCCTTTTCATTATAAGGAATATCTTTAGGGCCATCATTTAGAGAAATATTGAGCATAGTATTAAAAGCATCCATATATGCCCCGGAGTAATGTAGCCAGTAAATGGTCCATGGACTTTCCTCATCAGCTCCATATTTCATCGCTTTTGTGGTTGCTGGAAGATGAAAAAACTGTCCGGGCTCAACATGATAACGCTTATCCTCAATCTCATACCATCCTTTTCCTTGAAGACAATAAATAAGGATATTATCTTCACAGCCCTTTCTGCGTTCTCTAAAATGATGTGAAGCTTTAGGAAAATAACCAATATGGGTGATAAAAATCTGGTTTAACACATTTGAAGCACCCATATTTTTATAGATCATGCCCGGTAAGCTAATCAGCTTCTGTCCTTCAAATCCATCTCTTACCTTTATTTTCTTCATATCAGTAGTTTTGTTAAAACCCATTATACTTATCATAGGGTAAAACTAGCAATACCTGCGAATTATCCATTAAAAATTAGCTGTCAGTTTTTCTCCTTTGTTTAGATCTACCTCATAAACATCAGCTCTTTTCACAACTGATTTGACATTCCATTTTGGTATTCTTCCCCCAAAATTATCCTTAATTCGCAACTTTCCAGTCCTACCTGCAGTGATGCTAAAACTAGAAGTCTGATTGTTCTTTCTGACTGCCGAAACCATAAAACCTCCTTCAGCCCTTAAATTATTAAATGAGGCATCTGCCCATTTTTTAGGTGTTGCAGGAAAAATACGAATCATACCGCTATGTAACTCACCCGGCTTGGAACTCCAGCTTTGCATTAACATTTCATGCACAGCCTGTGAAGCCAGGAAATTCCCTTCCAAAGTAAAAGGTCGGTAAGTAAAGCCAGAGTAACCGCTTTTGGTCTGATCACCATTGACATGAAATCCATTTCTCAAAACAAAGGCCTTCACAAAAATGTCCAGATTTTTCACTGCAGCTTCTGCATCACCTACTCTTGCTTTTAAGCAGCTCATCCAGGAAAAGGTATAGCCAACCCAGCTACGGGTCCCCAATTTATCCCAATTGTTCAAACTTGACTTAATGATCTGTTCTTCTTTTTCACCGCCTTCGCTAGTGATCAGATTGAAAGGATAAATCCCCATAATGTTGGATAAATGACGGTGACTTTGAGGCAATTCATATTTAGCATCTACCATTAACGTTCCATCTGCCTTGGTATGAAAATCACCTAAGCCTTTAGCCGCTTCCGCCCATTTTTGAGCCTCTATAGTTTTACCCATTTCCAGCGCCATTTCTTTCAGGGAAAGGAATAACATTTTCAGGCTCATCAAATCATAATTGCTATTGGGCTCCAACCAGGCTTTAGGACTATTGTCGAATATCTCAGGAGAAGAAGAAAGTGGCAGTTTCAGCAAGCCATTGCTATCTTTTTTCAATAAGCCCAACATGCATTCACCAACCTCTGAACTCCATGGATAGGCCTTTTCTTTAAGGAAAGTATCATCAGCGGTGTATAACCAATGTAGATAAAATAAATGAGCACTCCATGCACTCATTGTGGGCGACATACTATATTGACCCCAGCCACCCAAAGGCTGTCCGGAATAAGACATTACTCCCGGACAAGCTAATCCTTTCGTACCATAAAAATCTCTCGCAAAATCCCGGAAGAAATCACGACGATCCCATAAAAAATTCAGATAAGAAGCTCCTTCATCATATCTACCAGATTGCTGATAGGCCATATAGGTCATCTGAGTATTCAAATCGTTGTGGTAATCCCCTTTCCAAGGTGGCAAAGCACCATTATCCGCAGTCCACACCCCTTGTAATGGCATAGGTGGCGCATTTAAACGGGATGCTGCACCATAGAAATATTGCACTAAATTGTATTGCTTTTGTACTGCAGTATCAGGAACGCTTACACTGGATTTTTCCCAAAACTCCTTCCACCATTTTATATGTGGCTGAAGCATGCCCTGATATCCTTTATTTAAGGCTGCTGCACATCGCTGAGCTGCCAAGGCCAAAGGATCTTTAGCATCCACTGTAGAGGTAATGGTTAAGGCAATAAGACTTTCCTTATTGTTTTTTCTGGTCTCGATATACACGCAGTATTTAAGTCCGTCGGCTGCTTCCTGGATATACCATTCTGCATTGGTCGATTTTCCTTTAACGGCCTCCGGATAACCAAGTTTGCTCACTGATCCACCACTACTCGGCCCACCATCCCCTTTTGTGTTTCGGTGGTAGACATCCATTGGACTCAATAATTGTACTGCTTTTGCGGAAAGACCTTTGATTGACAACAAAGCAACCGGATCTTTCGCACTGTAGAAAGCATTCAATACTGCTCCGGATTGGAATCTTGCGAGCCCCTCAGCAGTTACTTCCTTCAGCTCAAATTCTTTAACAACTTCTCCATCCGGGAAGATCAGTTCAATTCTTCCAGCAGGCAATTTAGTTGGACTAACGCCATTATAAGCTTCATCCCACCAATCATTTACGGTATTAAATTCTTTTCCAGCTATCAGTTCCGCTCCTTTGTGGTAGGTGTATTTTTTCCACCACTCCTTTTCTCCATGGGTACGTTCATCCCATAAATCTCCCCTGTCTAAAGAGAGTCTAAGGGTATTCTTCTCTCCCCATAGCAAACCTCCCATTAAACCATTACCCAGAGGCAAGGCCTCATCCCAGGTGCTCACCGGCGCTTTAAGCACCAGGTTGTAAGTAGATTCAGGGAGTCTCGCTTTTTGACCATTGACGGATAAGCTTAAGCAGATAGTTAAAGCCAAGAAACTGGTTTTAAGAAAATAATCTTTATTCATGATGGTATGATCTCAGATGGTTTGGTTTTCAGGTTTATTATTGTGGTTGAAGCCAAAGCTATGCCCCACAACTTAATCATTAAATAGATTAAGTCACTATTTTAATGGATTATCCTCCGAATAATACCGCTAATTTAGTGTAATCAGTATATTCGTATTATGAGTTTCAAGACAGAATTTCCCATACTATCAAACTGCACTTATCTAAATACAGCGAGTTCAGGTATCTTATCTGCCTCCATTACGGAATGGAGAAAGATGCATGACCAGGATTTTTTCCTTCAGGGAAGTAACTTTCGCTTACTACAAAGGGAATTCTTGCAGGATGTGAGGACACATGTAGCCGGATTCTTTCATAGTAAAGTAGAAAATACCTTTCTCGTACAGAATTTATCGATTGGTTTCAACACTTTTCTTGATGGACTATCGACTGATCATAAATTTTTACTCATTGCCAGTGATTATCCTTCGATTAATTACCCGGTTGAAAGTAGAGGATTTAGCTGTGATTATGCAATAGCAGACGAACATCTTGAGCAGAACATCCTTGCAAAAGTAGAAACATTTAAGCCATCTGTATTGGCACTTAGTTTGGTTCAGTATGCTACAGGTATTAAAATTAACCTTAATTTTCTCAAAAGATTAAAAGAAAACTATCCGGATCTATTAATCGTTGGAGATGGCACACAGTTTTGTGGAACTGAAGATTTTAATTTTGAAGCGTCCGGACTGGATGTCTTAATCAGTAGCGGCTATAAATGGATGCTTGCGGGTTATGGAAATGGATTTGTACTTCTGAAAGACCATGTCGAAAAACATTTGTATCAGAACAGAATCAAATGCCCGCTGCCCACTGAGCCCTTTTTAAAGGATAGAAGTTTATTATCCCTTTGTTTTGAACCCGGACACCTGGATACCCTAAATTTTGGCACCTTAAAGCAATCAATTTTACACCTTGAATCCCTGGGCACAGACTTTATTTCTAACCGGTTACAGTCATTGGGAGATATGGCAAAAAAAGCTTTCGCAAGTCGTGGATTATTGAACAGTTCAGTGGTAGCAAGAGCAGAACATGCTACAATTTATAATATCCCAACCAGTGACGATATCAATAAGCGTCTTCATGAGGCCAATATTCTGGTTACTCCTCGAGGAAATGGCCTAAGAATTTCCTTCCATGTTTACAATACGATCGAAGACCTAGAGCAACTATTGAATATCCTCGATCAGAAATAATCCATAAAGGCGGTAGCCAGGTTATCCATTACTAAAAAAATATTGAGTTGATTTCGTTTAAATTCTATAAAATCATGTTAAGTTTTAATTAACCTTCCCTTGATGAAGAAGAGAAAATTGCTGTCAGGACTGTCTTTCAATAACCATCACCACCTGCAAAACTCCTGGTCATTTTATTAACATCTGCTTAAAAGCAAGGTGTTTACAGAATTTTACTTCAATTAGACATTATGCTTTCAGCAGGGAATAATTTTTAACTCAAATGATCAAAAAGCGCAAAAAATACCCTTAAAAAAAATCGCTCGAATTATGGTCAAATCAATAATTTTAATTAATATTACAGAGTTAGAAGTCTAGCGAAAGATTTCGATTAATAATTTAGAACTTTAATCTTAGTGCCATTCTAATTTTAAAACCAAGTATGAGATTAGGCTCCTATCCGGGGATTGAAAAATTAAGCTCCATTCAATTACAACACTTGTTTGAGGAGAAAACCCAAACAATGTTTAGTGTAATCATCTCATTAGCAGAAATGTTAACTGAGATGCCAATTGCCTTTATTGCTGCCCCAGATGACAATGGCTTTCTATTTAAAACCAGGACTAGTTTTTCAACAGATCCCTGGGAGCTTCCCTTGCCTTCCAGCACACCATTAGTGATACCTGATATTCAGTTTGAACCAGGGTTTACTAATCATCCATTGATAAAATCAGGCATTCGTTTTTATGCATGTATACCTGTCCTGACTGCAGAACAACTTCCCCTCGCTTATCTATGTATCATGGATAGCAAGGTTGGAACACTATCAGACAAACAACTGAAAGCGCTTGAACTATTGACTCAGCAAATTTTCAGAATCATTGATGACGAACTGGATCAATTTGAACATCATAAAAGCCTAGCCAATGCCCTTACTACCAGTCAGGAAATAGATATCATTTTTCATAATGCCATAGATGCAGTGATTGTTCTGGACGAAAAAGGTGTCATTTCAAAATGGAACCCAAAAGCTGAGCAAATTTTCGGCTGGGAAAAATCAGAAGTGATCGGCCAGCATTTACACGAGTTTGCCTTTGTAGGTCAGGATCTTCAACAATATCGTGAGTTACTGGAAAACTTAAAATATGATGATCCGGAAAACCATCCAAATACAACCATAGAATTCTCTACGATCCGAAAGGATCAAAGTGTTTTTGATATTGCCTTGAGTATTTCTCCGGCAACTATCCAGGGAGAACATTTTTACATTTGTTTTGCCGTTGACATCACCAGTCGGAATCAGATTTCGCAGGTGCTGGATAAGCAGCAAAAGTTTTATGAAAATATATTAAATAAACTACCAACTGATATTGCTGTTTTTGACACGAACCATAAATACCTGTTTGTTAACCCCGGTGCGATCAGTGTAAAGGAATATCGGGATTTTATAGTGGGTAAAGACGACTATGAGTATGCAGCCTACCGCAATAGGGCCACTACTACCGCGGATTTAAGAAGAGCACAATTCCTGCAGGTAAAAAACAGCGACAAAGAAATTCGCTGGGAAGATAGCCTGAAAGATCCTGAGGGCAACAACATCACCCATTTGCGTCGGATGTACCCTGTTCATGATGACGATGGCCAGTTATCTATGGTCATTGGATTTGGTATAGATATCACTGAACGGAAGGTGATGGAAGAAAAACAAGCTGCACTTGTACAACAATTGTCCTCACAAAATACCCAGCTTATCGATTTTTGTAATATCGTTTCGCATAATCTGAGAGCACCTTTGGTCAACATGTCTATGCTGGTGGAGTTTATTGAAGACACCAATAACCCGGAAGAACAAAAAACACTGATCTCCAAGTTAAAGCCAGTTATAGAAAACCTGCATACCACTTTTAATGAGCTGGTAGAATCCATCCAAATTAAACAGGATCTGGAGATTAAGTCTGAAAACATCCTGCTGACCGATTGTATCCGCAGGACATTTGAAGGACTGCAATCAGAAATCAACAAATCTGAAGCCGTAATAGAGACCGATTTTGAAGAAGCGCCATCAGTTTATTTTCCTGCAAAATATCTATACAGCATTTTTCATAATCTTTTCAGCAACTGCCTGAAATACCAAAGTCCGAAAAGAAAATTAGTGATTAAACTTCAAAGTAAAAAAGTGGATGATAAGGTAATCTTATCATTTAAAGACAATGGTCTTGGAATAGATATGGATAAGCATAAAGACAACTGTTTCAAAATTGGAAAAGTATTTCACCATCACCCCAATTCAAAAGGATTTGGGTTATATATGACAAAGACACAGGTAGAAGCCATGAAAGGTAAAATATGGGTAGAGAGTAAAATAGACGTTGGTTCTACCTTTTTTATTGAATTTATAAATCAGAAAGCATGAATTCCTTAAAGAAAATAGCGCTTATAGATGACGACAGCACCTTTGTTTTCTTAACAAAGAGAATGATGAAGGCCGCAAATATCAGCACTCATATCGATGAGTTCAATGATGGCTTACAAGCACTGACCTTCCTCAAGGCCAACCGAAATAATGAGGAAGTTTTACCGGATGTGATCTTTCTGGACCTGAGCATGCCGATCATGGATGGTTGGGAATTCTTAGAAGAATTTACGGTAGAACGGCCAAGTATCCAGAAAAGTATCATCCTGTATATTGTTTCTTCTTCTATTTCTCCCCACGATATTGAAAGATCCAGGGACTACAGTGTGGTATCAGATTTTATCATTAAACCATTAAATAAAGAAAGATTTGTCCAGATAATGGCTGATCTATCCTAATTCAGCTGCCTTATTTCATCCCATTGAACAAGCAAAGCGACTAATTAAATCACGATAAAAAAACATGTTCTCCTCTCCAACAGTAAACCTTGACCTGCTCAAAAAAAGGGCTTATAATTTAAGGTGGGCAACCGTTCCAGACGGTGTCATTCCATTAACAGCAGCAGATCCAGATTTCCCTTGCGCTCCGGAAATCTCTGAAGCCATCATTCGTTTTACAAAAGACAGATATCTTTGCTATGGTCCGCCTGAAGGATTGCCACAATTCAAAACAAGTATGGCAAGGTTCTTTCAGGAAAAACGGAATATACCAGCAGAGCCTGCATTGCTGTTCCCGGTAGACAGTGCCGCTTTTGGCATCTGGCTAACCTGTAAAGCATTTTTAAATGCCGGAGATGAAGCCCTGATTTTTGATCCGGTAGATTTCCTGTTCAGGTACTCTATAGAGGCTGTTGGTGCTACTGCAATCCCATTTTCTATCCCTCCAGGAGATGCTGCAGTAGATTTTGAGCGATTGGAAAAGCTCATCAGTAAGAATACCAAAATGATCTGCATCTGTAATCCTTTAAATCCGACAGGAAAAGTATTCAGTCGTGCAGAATTGGAGCGTTTTGGAGAGATTGCCTGCAAGCATGATTTACTCATATTATCAGACGAGATCTGGAGTGATATCATTTATGCACCGCATGTTTTTACCAGTATTGCTGCACTGAGCGAAGAAATCCGTGACAGAACCATTACCATCACAGGATTCAGTAAGTCATATGGTTTGGCAGGCTTAAGAATAGGTACAGTAATGGCGTCAAACACGGCCCATTACAGCAAGCTCTTTGAAGCTTCCTTACACAGTTCTACCATCAATGGAGCCAATGTATTATCGCAGATAGCAGCAGTTGCCGCATTGGACGAATCTGCATATTACCTGGATGCTTTCAAGAAACACTTGCACCAGATGCGCGAATTAGTTGTAACTGAACTTAATCGCATTGATGGTTTCCACTGCATCGCTCCGGAAGGTTGTTATGTGGCTTTTGCCAACATCACCGGAACCAAAAAAACCAGCACAGAAGTACGCGATTTACTCTTTAATGAAGCGAAAGTTGCAGTAGTACCTGGCTTAAAACAATGGTTTGGCGAAGGCGCAGAAGGTTATATCCGCCTTAGCTTTGCTACTTCAGAAGAAATACTCACAGATGCGCTCTCTCGCATCAGGAACACCATAAAATCAGTATGAAAGTTGTCATAATTGGAGGAGGCATTGCCGGACTCACCCTTGGTATATTTTTGCGAAATCAAAATATTGAAGTTGTCGTAAATGAAAGACTGGTCAACATGCCCGACAGAGGTCATGCCTTTCTGATGCATAGCGATGGGCTCAGTAGATTAAAAGAACTGAATCCGGAAAACCATAGTCTGATTCCAGGAAAGATGGTCCAGGACTTCATTCTTAAAAGACCATCCGGACAGGAAATCAAGCATTTACACCTGGACTCCTGGAAATGCATCAAGCGTGGCGACCTGATTCGTTTTCTAAAAGACACTTTCCCAAAAGAGCTGGTTCATGAGGGCCGCGAATTCAGTCATTTCATTTATGAAAATGAAAAGGCCGTTGCTGCTGTATTTAGTAATGGCGAGGTGGAGTATGGTGATATTTTTGTTGGTGCAGATGGCGGAAACTCCAAAGTCAGACAGCAGATCATGGGTGATGTAGTCTTTACTCCGGTTACGGTAAAAGAAGTGGTTGGTGTTTCTTACAATGAACAACTGGCAAAAACACATGGCCAGAATTTCACCAAGTTTCAGGACGACACCAAAGGTCTTGCTTTTGGTATGATTCCTACGGATAACAATGAATTCGTCTGGTTTGTACAATACGATTGTTTGGCAAATGATGTTAAGACCCAAAGTCCAGAAGGTATTTCTGAGTTTTGTAGCGAGTTGTTAAAAGATTTCCCTGCAGAGGTCAAAGAATTATTGTCCACTAACGACTTTACCAGCAGTTACATCTGGAACACCCGGGATTTTGACCTGCTTCCTAACTTTCACAAAAAAAATGTCGTTTTAATAGGTGATGCAGCCCATCTGTCACTTCCATTTACCAGCGCAGGTACCACCAATGCCATCGTAGATGCAAGAACGCTGGTAGATGAATTACTGAAAAACGAAGATTACGAAACCGCGTTTCAAAGCTATTATACAGACAGAGCTCCGCAAATAGAAAAGCACATCCAGCTGGGCAGGGATTTAAAGCATAGTTTCTTGAACCCAGCTGAGCAAAACGACGATGACATTCCTGTACCATTGATTGCCAAAAAAGAAGAACAGGATGAGGTGAATTCGATTATGCAGATTGAAGTGTTGTACTTTACAGACCCGATCTGCTCCACTTGCTGGACGATCCAACCATTACTCAGAAAACTTAAACTGGAATATGGCAGCTACCTGAACATTAAATACTGCATGGGCGGTATGCTTCCTTCCTGGGGAGAATATCCAAAAGGAAAAGTAAACAATCCAGGTGAGGTAGCGAAACATTGGGATGAAGTTTGCGCTATTTATGAAATGCCTATTGATGGAGACCTCTGGATTGAAGATCCAATGCATTCGTCTTATCCTCCTTCCATTGCATTTAAGGCTGCACAAATGCAGGATAACGACCTTGCTCCTCTTTTCTTAAGACGCATCAATGAGATGGTTTTCGTGGAAAAGAAAAACATCATCAAATGGGAGCACCTCGAGAAGGCTGCATTAGAAGTTGGGCTCGACTCTGCCAGACTACTAAGAGACTTTGAAGGACGAGCTAAAGAATTGTTCAAGGAAGACCTAAACACTGGTAAAACACATGGTGTAACCAGTTTTCCAACATTGATCTTTTCAGATTCATCCAATGAACATGTGACCGTTAAAGGGCATCAGACTTATGACCATTTTGTAGAGATCATTTTGAAGCGCCTGCCACATGCTAAAAAGATTGAAATAGACACCGACCCAAAAAATCTGTTCAACCACTTCCCTACCATGGCGGATAAGGAATTTGCTTACCTCAGTGACATTTCAATGGAGGCTGCATCCATAAAGTTAGAAGAACTTTATGATCAGGGTTTCCTGAAAAAAATGGAAAGTAAGAACGGTATCCTTTGGAAGAGTAATTACTACGAACTGATTTAAGCCAAAAGACTGATCTTAAATCACAGACATCTATCATTTACTGCATTTAAATAAACTTAGTGGCTTCCTTTTTCCAGGGAAGCCACTTTTATTTTCGAGATTATTCGCCATCTTAGGGCATGAAAAAATTAGCGCTTTCCATCTTATTGTTCAACAGCTTCAGTATTGCCAATAGCTATTCACAATCCGGAGTCCCTGCCATTAAGCACCAGCTTTCTGGTCGGGTTACTGATGAAAAGCATAGCCCCTTGGGACTGGTGATGGTGAGTTTGAAGCAAGGCCCTAAGGTGATCGCTAATGCGATAACCAGTCCGGAAGGAAACTATCAGTTTAAAAACATCCCTGAAGGAAATTATCAACTACTTTACAGGTATGTAGCCTACAGAGATACGACTTTGCAGGCTGGCATCCATAAGAATACCAGCGTAAATGTTCAATTCCTGGCTTCTCAAACGCTAAATGAAGTGGCCATTACCGCGAAAAAACCAATCTTCCAGCGTCAGATCGATCGTCTGCGCTTTAACGTAGGAGAAACCGATCTGATTTTCGGTAGTAACCTTTGGGAAGTCATTGAGAAAACACCATTGGTTAGTGTTTCTTCCGATGGCAACATCCAGATCAGTGGCACAACAGGGGCAGTGGTTTACCTCAACAATAAAAGAAAAATCCTCAGCGGAAATGCATTAAAGAACTACCTGAGTAGTATTCCTTCCGAAAATCTGGAGGCCATAGAAGTGATGACCAGCCCCTCCAGCAAGTATGATGCAGAGGGCGGCGCGGGAGTCCTCAACATCATCACCAAAAAGAACAAAGAAGAAGGATTTATCGGGAATGCTGGTTTAAGTGGCAGACAAACAGCCGTCAATTCTCAGGCAGGTAGCCTGTATGGAAACTACCGGGAAGGGAAATGGAATGTTTTCTCCAATTTATACATGAGCAACAGAAGTCGCAAACCTGAATTCAAAAAAGACATCGATTACCCCCTATCTGCCGACAACAATTTATTGCACAGAAGCATTCGTTCTTTCAATGACTACCAGATATTGTCGCCAGGTGGCAGTTTAGGAATCGACCACCAACTCAACAACAATCATGTATTTGGACTGCTCATCGATTATTCCGGGATGAACCATCAGGAAAACCGAAATGCGAAAAGCCGGGATCACTATAAAACCATGGATTCTTTGACTGCTACCAGGAACAGAGATGATTTAAGCTCAAACACCTATGCGCTCAACCTGAATTACCAGGGCAAACTGGATGGAAAAGGTAAAACCCTAAGTATAGACCTCGATGCATTGGAATACAATTCCAAAAACAAATCCATCAGTAAAACGGAAGCAATAGACCTCAACACCCAACAGGCCTTATTTGTCAGAGATTTGTTTAGAAGTTCTGCGCCACAAAAAATCAACAATCAATCCCTGAAAGCTGATTTCGAATGGCCTATTAACAAAGAGCTATCTATGGATTTCGGACTAAAAACAGCGGTTTCAAAAATCAACAATCATTTGCTTTTCGAAAATCAACTTGCAGATGGTCAATGGGAAAATGATAGGAACAGAAGCAATACCTTTCAATACAATGAACACATCAATTCGGCTTATGGTATTTTAAATGCCCGCATTAACCCGAAATGGTCTTACCAACTGGGCCTACGTATTGAAAACACCATTGCAAATGGATGGTTGGAAGGAATTAAGGTAGTCGACCGAAACTATACCAATCTATTCCCAACAGCATTCCTGAAATACACCAGCAGCAAGGAAAAATCTTATGTGATGGCGCTTTCCAGCAGGATCAACCGACCAGGTTTCTGGGATGTAAATCCATTCCGTACCTATACCACAGACCAGACCTATTTTGAAGGAAATCCATTTCTGATGCCTTCCAAATATTATAGAGAGGAATTGAGTCATACCCTCCTCAGTAAAGCAGGCAGCTTTACTTTTCAACTGGCTGCCAGTCAGTCGCTGGACGAAATCTATGCCCTACCAAGTAATCCAACTGCAAATGTAATTGCCAATAAGAAGGTCAACTATGGAAATAAATACAGCTTCACGAATACCATCACCTATTTTCAACAGATTTTACCCTGGTGGAGGCTATCCGGAACCACATTAACCGGATATGTACTTTCTAAAGGCAGTTATGCCAATCAGATTTTAATTGACAACAAAACCTTCCTGCTGAGTCTTTCTACCAATCAAACCTTTAACATTTCAAAGAAAGAGGGACTATCTTGTACCCTCATTGCCAACAATACATTTCCAGTTACCATCGTAAACACGGAAATTGGAAACAGATTAGAGACGGAGTTCAGATTAAGAAAAGCTATAGGCGCATGGAATGTGACCTTATCCGGTCAGGATTTCTTTAAGAGCAATAAAGACCGGTACAAAATAAGGGTCAATGACCTGAGAATTGTAGATGAAAACTACTATGATACCCGGAGTGTAGCCCTCTCCCTGAGCTTTAATTTTGGTAAAATGACGGTGAAGGATAAGAGAGATAGAGCTACTGGTTCAGAGGAAGTAAAAGGCCGAATATAGCCTGATTTTGCCCAATTCTCATTTATCATAAAAATGTAAAGACAATTTTCTCTAAAGAAACAGCCTGGCTAATGTTCTATCTTTGACCTTGTATGTTTATCAAATTGTTTCATTTTTTATCGTTGTTCGCCTACCTGAACATTATTGCTTATGAAGCAGGAGATGCTTCTGTTAAGCAATATTCGTTTGCCGGCGACTCCTTACTTGAAATTGTTCTTGACGACCTACTGGACATTCCTATGCACAATTATGAGGATGGCATTGAGATTCCAAATGAAAACTACCGCCTGTTCCAGACGGGAATCTACATCTTACCGGCCATCCTGATCTTATTTTCCTTCTTTATCTTTAAACAGATTGGAAAATTAGTCACCATTATTCATCCCTTCTATAAAACGAAGAGCACTTGTTTACCAAGCTATTACACCCATCTGTTTAGGCTAAAGCCATTCTAGGCAAGCTCATTTCTTAGTATTTCTATCCTTGAATATCATGGCAATTGATGCAAAGTCCGAATCGATTCGGGCCCTTTTCTTCTTTTGTCTGATTTCATCGCATAAGTACTACTGGCCTTTTCACAGGCTTTTTCTTTTGTTTCCTCAAAGGATTCAAAGACCGTTTTACACGCATTTTTCTTTTTAAACCACCCATATCACGGGCCGCATAGACGCGTCCCTAAAAATCATTATGACCATGAAAGTTAAGTATTTAGCTTATTTCCCAATTTTAGCTGCCGTTACCATCGCCGGCTGTACCTCGCAAAGCAAAACGCCAAGTGAAACAGACCAGGCCAAAACCGTGCCTATCGCTACAGTAAACGTATTAGACACCCTAATTTTCAAGGAATACATTGCCGATATCCAGGCTGTAAAAAACGTAGAAGTAAGGTCCAGGTTGTCTGGATTCTTAGAGAAGATCTATGTAGAAGAAGGTTCAGCGGTTAAAGCCGGACAAATTCTCTTCAAGATCAACGACGAAGAATACAAAGCCGACCTGAGCAAGGCGGAAGCGGTATTGAACAATGCCATCGCTGATGCGAAAACCGTAGATTTAGAGCAGGAAAGAACAAAGGTATTGGTGCAGAACAATATCGTTTCCAAAACAGAGCTTGATTTAGGAGCCGCTAAACTGAAAGCTGCTGAATCACGCGTAGCTGAGGCAAGATCAGTATTGAGATATGCAAAATCAAGACTTTCTCATACCCTGATCAAATCTCCATTTACAGGGCGTATAGACAGAATGCCACTAAAAGCAGGCAGTTTACTGGAAGAGGGCTCCCTCCTGACCACTGTTTCTGATTTGAGCGCAGTCAATGTTTACTTCTCCATCACCGAAAAGGAATACCTGAACATTGCCAGCGACTCCACTTATTCAAAAAACAATTTCAAGAAACGTGTTAAACTGACCCTGGCCAATGGTGTTGTTTACCCCTTTGAAGGTACTGCCAGATTCGCTGAAAGTGAATTCGCCAGTCAGACCGGCTCACTATCCCTTAAAGCCAATTTCCCGAATGCCGAAGGATTGTTGAAACATGGTGCTTCCGGTAAAATCAGTGTGCCTGTAGAAACAGGTGAGATTTTAGCTGTTCACCAAAAATCCGTATTCGAGATTCAGGACAGAACATATGTGTATGTGTTAAATGAAAACAACACCATCAAAATGACGCCTTTCGAAGCCGGACAACGTATCGGACACTATTATATGGTGAATTCCGGATTGAAGAAATCAGACAAGATCGTTTTTGAAGGTACCCAAAGTCTGCGTGATGGCCTGACCGTTAAACCAATGGACGTTAAAGCAAACCCAATCGCCAAAAACTAAATCTGCGCATAAATCATAAAATATTATGTTTGAACAATTTATAAAACGACCGGTATTATCGCTGGTTATTTCCTTATTTATCACCCTTTTGGGTTTACTGGCGCTGTTTACGCTCCCGGTTACCCAATTCCCGGACATTGTTCCCCCTTCTGTGGTGGTAACGGCCAATTACACCGGCGCAAATGCCGAGGTGAGTACAAATGCAGTGGCCATTCCTTTGGAAAGAGCAATTAACGGTGTGGCAGGGATGACTTACATGAGTTCCGTGTCTACCAACAACGGAACTACATTGATCCAGGTTTTCTTTAAAGTAGGTACCGATCCTGATATTGCCGCAGTAAACGTGCAAAACAGGGTAACAACCGTACTGGACGAATTACCTGAAGAAGTAATTAAAGCCGGGGTAACTACGGAGAAAGAGGTGAACAGTATGTTGATGTATTTGAACATCTACAGCGACGATAAAACTGCAGATGAGCGCTTTATCTACAACTTCACCGACATCAATATCCTGAAAGAACTGAAACGTATTGAAGGTGTAGGTTTTGCACAGATCATGGGATTAAGGGATTATGCAATGCGTGTGTGGTTAAAACCAGACCGTCTGGCTGCATACAACATCTCTTCTGATGATGTGATTGCCGCATTAAGAAAGCAAAACGTAGAAGCAGCACCCGGACAAACGGGTATCGGATCTGATAAATCGATCAATATGCAGCAATATGTATTGCGCTATCCTGGTAAATTTTCAGAATCTGAAGAGTATAAAAATATTCCGATCAGGGCAAATGCAGATGGTTCTATCATCCGGATTAAAGACGTCGCAGATGTAGAGTTTGGTTCACTCGACTATGAGATGGTCTCTAAAACGGATGGCAGGCCCTCTGCATCTATCATGCTAAAGCAGCTGCCTGGATCAAATGCTCAGGAAGTGATCAAGAACGTAAAGGAACGCATGGCCACTTTACAGGAAAACTCTTTCCCTCCGGGAATGAAGTACACGATGGGATACGACGTATCCAGATTCCTTGACGCCTCAATATCAAGCGTATTGATCACATTACTTGAAGCCTTTATTCTGGTATTTATAGTAGTATTCATTTTCTTACAGGATTTCAGATCTACTTTAATTCCAGCGCTTGCCGTTCCGGTGTGTTTGATTGGTGCGTTGTTTTTTATGCAGATGCTGGGCTTCTCCATCAACTTATTGACGCTGTTTGCACTCGTACTCGCCATCGGTATTGTGGTTGATAATGCCATTGTAGTGGTAGAGGCGGTCTACTCTAAAATGGAAGAAGAACACCTTCAACCTATGGAAGCGACCATCGCTGCCATGAAAGAAGTAGGTAAACCGGTTGTGGCAATTACCCTGGTGATGTCGGCCGTGTTTATTCCTGTGGCCTTCCTTTCCGGGCCAGTGGGTATTTTCTACCGACAATTCTCTCTAACACTGGCATCAGCTATTATCATTTCCGGAATTAATGCATTAACCTTAACACCGGCACTATGTGCCATCATTCTTCGTTCTCCACATGATAAGCCTACAGCCAAAGGCTGGATGGCCAGATTCTTTGCAGGATTTAACAGGGTTTACAATAGAATGGCTGGCGGATACAAAGGATTACTGACCAGAATCGCAGGAAGAAGAATCCTAACTTTCGGACTGTTAATTGCCTTCTTTATCACTACCTGGGGAATGAGCAGCATCTTACCGTCTGGATTTATCCCTACGGAAGACCAGGGTATGATTTATGTAAACGTCACCACTCCTCCAGGAGCAACGGTTGACCGTACAGAAAGTGTCCTGAATGAGATTGATGCCATCAGCAGAAAAATGCAGGCCGTAGAAACCGTTTCAACACTTGCCGGATATAGTTTGGTAAACGAGGTTTCTGGTGCTTCTTATGGAATGGGGATGATCAACCTTGTATCCTGGAAGGATCGTAAAGAATCAGTAACGGACATGATTGAAAACCTTAAAAAGGCAACTTCACACATCATGGATGCAGATATTGAGTTCTTCCCTCCGCCTACTGTACCTGGTTTTGGTAACTCCTCAGGCTTTGAATTACGTCTTTTAGATAAAACTGGTGCTGACGACCTGAACCGGACTGCTGAAGTCATGAAGAAATTCATTGAAGACTTAAAAGCTACCCCTGAAATCGGTAATGTTTTTACCACATTCGACGTCAGCTTCCCTCAATACCTGATCAAGGTAGATCACGATCTGGCAGCCAAAAAAGGAATTAGTGTAGAAAATGCCATGAACACCCTGCAAACTTTAATGGGTAGTTACTATGCCACAAACTTCATCCGCTACGGACAAATGTACAAAGTGATGGTGCAGGCTGGTCCAAATTACAGAGAAAAACCAGAGGATGTACTGAACCTTTTCATCAAGAATGAACAAGGTGAAACGATGCCATTCTCTTCGTTTATCACCATGGAGCGTGTGTATGGTCCGGAGCAAATCACCCGTTACAACATGTTCTCTTCGGCCATGCTGAATGGCGATGCCACCGCAGGATTCAGTAGCGGACAAGCGATTGAGGCGGTAGAAGCTGTAGCGAAGAAACTTCCTACTGGCTATGAAATCGAATGGTCTGGTATGACCAGAGAGCAGATCCTTTCCGGAAATCAGGCTTTATACATCTTTGCTTTGTGTTTATTGTTTGTTTACCTGATCCTTGCCGCGCAATATGAAAGCTTCTTATTGCCATTGCCGGTATTGCTTTCTTTACCAGCTGGTATTTTTGGGGCCTTCCTGTTCTTATGGATGTTTGGACTGGAAAATAACATTTATGCACAAGTGGCACTGGTCATGCTGATCGGTTTACTCGGTAAAAACGCGATTCTAATCGTAGAGTATGCCATTATTAAACAAGAACAAGGTATGAGTTTCTTAGATGCTGCAATTGAAGGCTCTGTAGCCCGTTTGCGTCCTATTTTGATGACCTCTTTTGCTTTTGCAGCAGGATTGGTTCCTTTAATGATTGCTACAGGCGCCGGTGCCTTAGGAAACCGCTCTATCGGAACAGCCGCTGTAGGTGGTATGATTATCGGTACCGTGGTTGGGGTAATCGTAATTCCAGGCCTGTACGTACTCTTCTCTTCTATGATGAAAAAGAAAGTAACTGCAAGTGCCAAAGTGGTAGTCGCGATTGCATCCGTGATGTTGATCAGCAGCTGCTCGATGAAGAAAGATGTGCCGAACTATGAGCACCGCGCATTGCCGGAAAGCTTCCAGAAAAGTACAGACAGCAATACCGTAGCCCACACGACCTGGAAAGAATTCTTTAAAGATGAACAGCTCATTTCCTTAATTGAAACGGCATTGGCCAATAACCCGGATATGAAGCAAACGCTTCACCATATCGAAATGGCTAAAGCAAATCTAAGAATGCGGAAAGGTGCAGCTTTACCTAATATAGACCTGGCAATTGAAGGTGGATTAAGGAGATACGGATTTCACACTGCAGATGGAATTGGTAATTACGACACCAATTTTTCTCCAAACCTGAAACCAGGTGAACAGGTTCCTAACCCGCTTCCAGACTATTTCATAGGGATCAGAACTTCCTGGGAACTGGATCTATGGGGTAAATTGAAAAACAAAAAGCAAGCTGCAGTAAACAAATTCCTGGCTTCTTACGAAGGTCAGAAACTGGTACAAACAGAACTGATCAGTAATGTATCCGCTGCCTATTTTGAATTGCTCAGCCTGGATGAAGAACTGAAGATTCTCAGCAGAAATATCCTGCTTCAACAGAATGGTTTGAAGTTGATTCAGGTGCAAAAAGAAGCAGGTGTAGCTACCGAATTAGGTGTACAGCAATTCAAAGCAGTACTTGCCAATTCTAAAGCAAAAGAGCAGGAAGTGTTGCAACAAGTGAGCTTAATGCAAAACCACCTAAACTTCCTGACCGGAAGATTCGAATCTACTATTACACTAAAAGAGAATGGATTAGAAGAGTTTAATTCCAGTAGCACTTTAGCAGAAGGTACCCCATTGCAAATGATTGCATTAAGGCCCGACATCAGACAGGCGGGACTGGAACTGATCGCTTCACAGAAAGAAACGAAGGCCGCAAGTGTAGCATTCTTACCTTCCATCGTGTTGGCGCCGCATATTGGCTTGCAATCGTTTGATCTGGGTAAATTGTTCCAGCCGCAAACTGCATTGGCTTATGGCTTGATAGGTGGCTTAACCGCTCCAATTTTCAACCAGCACCGCATACGAGCTGAATACGAGAGTTACAAAGCAAATTACGGGATCGCCTTCCAGAATTATGAGAAGATTGTTCTAAAGGCTTATAACGAAGTGCAGGATGCAGTGAAAGCGCAGGCTTTCATCAAGGCTAAGAGAACATTTATCTCTGAAGAAGTGAAGGCCTTGAATGCTTCCGTGAAAGCCGCAAATGCATTGTTTTTAGCAGGTAGAGTGACCTATCTGGACATCATAACTACACAAAGAAATGTGTTAGATGCAGAAATCAATGAGGTTCAAGCTAAAAAACAACAGGTATTGAACCAGATTTCCATTTACAAAGCCTTAGGTGGAGGCTGGAAATAAAAAATCCATATTTTTTCACTAAACAAACAAGCCCTGAATCTAAAAAATCAGGGCTTGTTTTCTTTCTACCTCATTATTTTCTCATGTTGTTCTATTTAGGAAAAAGTAATATTTAAGCTTTCATTCATTTTCAGATTGATTTTCTTAGCGCTGACAATGCTCAGGTCTGATCCATTTTGTTTGAATTGCACGGGGATTTTCTGACTGCCCAACATCACTGAAACTGCATTTACCTTACCTGAGCCTATTTTACTGAAGGCTAATTCTGTTAATTGCAATTCACCGTATTTCAGGTGGATCGCATGTAATTGTTTGGCACCGGTTTTCTGTTGTGTGTAAGTCCCCCAGCCTTGAGCTGAAGTGAAAGGCGTTTTAAAATTCTCTGCGTTCCATGCTGGTGAGAACTTCAGGTACCCTTTTGGTCCATGGTACTCAAAGCCACCCGCGTTGATGAAAGTACCATAACTGGCCATTGCTCTGGCATAATGGTCGCTGCATTCGATCTCATTGAAAGGATTTCTTTTCGAAGCATGGTACCTATCGTGAATAGAACGCGTCAGAATTAAACTCTCTTCTACCATCCCTTCTCCCATCAAATGAGCGGCTACCTGGTGTTCAAAACCACTCATACACTCATGAAAATAGCCCAATTGCCAGCCCACATGCTCTCCAAAAGGTTTGGCCTCATTGTATGGATTCGTATTCATCACCATTCCTCCTTCCCCTGCAAGTGCATATGGCCTTCCGCCAGTATGGGTTTTGATGTATGGCCCAACATCAGAAGTAAAATTATACTTCCATAAAGCTTTGAGCGCGGCTACTGCTTTATCTTTGCTCAACACCCTTGGCAAGCCCACCTGAAATGCCCAACTCTGACCATATACCTGATCAATATGGCAGGTATTATAGGAACCCAGTTTTTTACGTCCTTCTACCTTATCCGGACGGTGAATAAAATACTCACCATTAAACAATTCCTGTTCCATGTTTTTACGGCCATTGGCTACATAGGTTTCACAAGTTTTGGCAAAAGCAGCATCACCCATTTCTTCGGCCATGGCCTGACCTGCTCTTGCGCCGGCAATACACAAACCAACAATCCAGGCAATTTCACCTTCCCAAACTGCATCCAGTGTGTTTTCCATTGGGGTATCTGTCATACCATCACCGTTTTTATCCTGATCCAGCATAAACTGTGTAGCCTTTTTAATCCCTGCCCAATTTGTTTTCAGGAAAGTATCGTCAGCACTCATCTGGTGTTCTCTGTAAAACCTCAATACAGTCCCCGCCTGTCCATCAATTGCCGGCCGGCTTTCATTTTCTGCGCGAAATATAATTGCTCCTGTATCCTCCTTAAAACCAAGGCCCAGATCTACACGCTGTCTTAAATCGCGTTCCAGCTCCGGAAATATCCTGGCTACAGACTGTGCGTATTGCCAAACATGTGTACAGGTACCCGCACAAGCCCCAACACCTTCCCAGCCCCAGAATCTACCATCGGCGAAACGATAGGTATTGGCCGTTGCCAGCGTATCGATATTGATAAAAGTGCGTTCCAGAAACCAATATGGCAAGGTAGAATCGTTCCAGGTATCCGTCCACAACTCTGTGGTTCTGGTTAGTTTATCAAAATTATCCTGTAAATACACGCTTACTGCATCGGCATCTTTAAATCTGGTTGCATAATGAAATCCCTGCTGTGCATTCTTCACTATCTTTTTCAGGTTGACGTTGGCATTGTTAAAATGCCAGCTTACAGAATAATCTGCTTTCATTGATTTCCCAGGACCAACTGATGCCTGAAGTTCTAATCCGCCCACCAATTTTTCAGGTGCATCTATCACTGCTGAATTATTCACAGCAGCATTGAAGTGTTTTTCAGTAACCGGCCATGGACTAATGGAAGGATAAGCCTTTCCTTTCGACTGGTGTAAGGTAAAACACATGGTACCTGCATCCTGTGCGTTCATTACCTCTATCTGATCTGAGTCAAATGAAGAGAAAATACGGGTAGCTCCAGAGGCAGTATTTACCTCATTTTTACGTTTTCCGGTTTTAGCCTTTCCAGTCAGCTTATTGGCTCCATTTTCCATCCATCCCAGTACAGAAATCTGTGCCGGAGCAGCAGTAGGATTTTTCACTTCTACCCTTAAAAAAGTAGCAGGCAACGCAGAATTTAACGCGTCCAGCGGAATAAAAGGCGAATACACCTTTAACAACACCTGTACTGGAAAATCCTTGCTGAGGTATTCGATAGTGGCCATTGGATATGCAGGTTTAAAGATCACTTCATCCCAATGTTCTTCGCTCAGCTCTTTAATGAAAGTTTTACCATTGACCACTGCTTTTACAGCAAAGCCCTGTTCTAAAACACGTTTGTTGTTGGCGATAGCAGGTTCTACATAGGCTGCACCATCTCTAACCCGAATCTTTCTGGATGCCGTACCATCATTCCAGTTCACCGTTTTAGGATCAATTCCCTCCTGTGCTCCTTCAAATGTTTCATTGTAAATCTGCCAAAGCCACAGACGACCGTCGCCACCAACATACACTGTTCCTGCATGAAGGCCACCAACTGGCATTCCTATAAAACTGAGCTCATTTTTACGCTTAAAATAAGCCGTTTCCTTGCCACGGTTGTACAGTGATTTGATCCACTTTGGATCTAAATTCTTATCTAATGGTATATTATGCAGTGGATAATCCAAAACAAAAATACTCTTGCCCCACACGGGGAACTGAATGGCAGCAAGACTACCCATAAGCAGTCCTGCGTTCTTTATAAAATCTCTTCTGTTCGACGTCATCATCAATGCTTCTTATTTTGTGTGTTACCAACCTTGATTTTGAGGCAAAAAATTCCTGTTTCTATCCAAAATAGATTGAGGAAGCGGCCATATATAATTTTTACCTGCATTAAAAACCCTGTCCTGTGCTTTGAACATGGGCTTTGTCCAGTCGCCAATAGCTAAAATCACCTCCCTTCAAGGTCATAACCCATGGTAGTCACTTAAGATATATACTTTGAGGGATAGAATCTGGTAAATGCCAAATACGTTTAATATTATGACGGAATTGTAAAATCTCCCAGTTTAAATCCAGTAGGAAGCTAGAAACACGACGCTTAAATAGGCCCAGAACAGGGAAAACACGACATGCACGACCGTCTCAAATGTCTTACCTTTCCAGAGTTTTGACGAATATCCAAAAAACTGGATGTACAGTCGAATCAACCAAAAGATGCCTATTCCAAATGCGATTTTCTTGCCGAAACTATTCGAGACCAACTCATTCGATGAAGTTAAACACAACAGCCCAATTAGAAATACCACCAATGCAATGAAGAAAGTGTGGATGTACATGATCTGACGATTGGCCAAACTCAAAGCACTCAATTCCTCTGTCCAATTGAAGTATTTGGGAAAAACCAGATGTACAAATGATAGTGCAATTAAAAGTACGCCAATGATTTTATAATGTATCTCCATTCTTTACTAAGATAAATGTTGAAATAAAAGGAGTAAGTTTTACTTCCTCTTGAATAGCCAATTCTGCATGCTCAAAAGTCTTGAGCCATGTAGGCCTGGAATGAAAATGAAAGAAACCGAGGTTATAAGCCAAAAAATTCGGCAGATCTCTCAAATGTTCCACTATAAAAACCTCTCCATCCGGATGCAGCACCCTATTCAGTTCCTTAAAAAACAAAATCCTTTCCTGCTCCTCCCTGATTTCGTGAGCAGAGAGAATCAGAAAGATTTTATCGGTGCTATGGTCTTCCAGGTCTAGTTTTATAGTATTGATCTGTTCGGTACCCGGGTACGCAGGATATGCTTTTCTGGCTCTCCTGATCGAAACCTCTGTATGTTTTAAAGGATCATAAAAATCGAGCACCCGCATTTCTGCCTTGGGAAACCTCCTGCAAAGTATCGCAGTGCTTTCATCAAAACCGGCATTTATGTTGACAATACGTTGATAACCTGAGGAAGCATTTAACCATTTAAATTGATACAAGCCAGACAAATCATATACATACCAGGATACGGCAAGCGAAATCACATTGATGGTAAGTAAACCAAGACATGCAATAAGGAGCGGTACATAGAAAGCGGGTTGAATCCACATCAAAAGCAGCAACAAGCAGACAAAACCTACAGAAAGCAGGTAAAAATGCCAATTGAACCGCACAATATTCCAAACGCCCTGAAAGGGTTTTCTTATCTGTTCCATTGCTCGATTTTACCTTTTTTCCAGTGATAAGGAATATTCTTAATGATAAAAGCGTTGGCCAATACACTTTCTTTTAGTTTTAAGGATTGAAGAAATGAAATATGGCAGGCTAAGACCTTAATCGGTTCTGGTATCCAATTCTCTCTGACCCCTTCTATCACTAAAACTTCTTTCTTTTCTTCGTTATAAGTAAATGTAAAAGGCAAAGGACCTGCAAACCTTCTGGCAGCTTTCCAATCTACAAATGGGGAATGTTCAGGTAAAGAGACTTCTCCCAACTGTTCCTCCAGTTTAATATTGAAATCTGATTTTATAGAGTTGATTTCTGTCAGGCTTCCACTTTTCTTAAAAGTAATATCTGTTGTGGAATAATTATAATGGGTAAATAAATTTCCCATCCACTCCATCTTTACTTTATCCGTTTCTGATTTCAGGATATACAAGCCTCTTAATCTTTTCCCCGCAGCATTGATGTATTTTACAAATACCCGGTAACCTATTAAAAAGAAATCATTGCCTAGAATTGTCGGAAACCCCTTCGGTCTCAAACCTTTGGTCTGGACCATTGCTACTGCCAGGAAAGCCCATTTCTCATCCAGGGTATCCAACTCCAGACAATCCGGAATAAAGGATTGGAGTTCTTCTTTCGGTACAGCAAAGGTGAGTACTGTAGAGCATTCAAAAAACGCTTCAACAGAGAAAGGATGATTTTTAAGAATGGAAAGCATACTAAGCGTTAATGGGACTACTTTGTAATTTAAATTCCTTAAAGTAAATCAAAAAAATAAACAAAAACGCGAATAAGGAGTTAAATCTGCCCCATAGGAGCAGATCAGGTACCAGTATAAATTCGAGAAAGTTCATGAGGGCAATGATCACAATTTGTAAGATGGCATTTAAACGGGATTTATATCCGGTTAAAATCCAGATCGCCATCCCTATTTCTGAAAGTCCAATGGCTATGGTCAATGGCTTTGAATAAACATCCCCAAGAATTCTTCCTACAATTTCTTCATGTCTTGGTACAAAATTCAGGACTTTGCAGAATAGTCCATTAACGAACCATACCCCAGCAATGACATAAGTAATTAATCTCTCCAACATCTGATCAAAAGCTTATCGTTAACACGTTATTATTTCATAGGATACCATAGAGTATCTTAATTTTGGCTTAAGATATTATAAAAAACCTTGATTCCTTTAACAAGAGATCTATTCCTGTACTTCAATTGTTATCGCATCTGATGATTTCATCAGTTTTAGAAAATCTGAGGGTTCATGTAACTGGTGACTAAAGAAAATTCCTTTTCTATGCTCCTTTTTTAACATGGATTCTATATGCAATACAGTACTAAAAGCCGTCAGGTGCGATTGTCCTAATGTATCCTGGACAGCAATTCTTTTGCTTTCCTTTCCATTGTCTACGATCACATCAAAGAGCGTCTGATCTCCTTTTCCATTGGCACTAAAGATCAGTTTTCTCATAGATAAGGAAAGCACATCAAATAACCTAACACTTTGGAAGGCGCCCAATAACCAGGTGATAAACGGCGAGTTATAAGTCATTTTCACCTGTACTGTAGGAACTCCTTCCCCTTTATGGAGGATAAACAAATCCGGTGTATCAAAATTATAGGATTGCCGCTTTCCTATCCCAAATGAGTAGTTGTGTTTTTCAGAATTCAGGAAATGTTTAAGCCAGACCAGTTGATTTTCTTTATATCCTTTGAAAGGTTTAGCTACATTTTCTGCCATAAAATGCGCGGAGCTTAGTCCTGCCTGGTCATTTACGGAATAGTAAACGAATAAATTTACAGACTTGATCTTTTTCTTTTCGGGTTCGGCAAGGAAGACCAGACTGCTCAGCAGTCCCCCCATCCAACCGGAGCTGAACACCAACTGGCTATTGATATTGTTCTTAGCTGTCGCCTGCAATGCCTTTTCCAGATCTGGAGTAGGTTTAGTGATGTCGATATAATCGACACCATTCGATATACAGTACTTTAAAATATGGTTGGATGGATCATTGGCGCAAAGCACAATGAGGCCAATTTGCTGGTTTGTAATTGCGCTGAAGGTATCAGGTTGGTTTACATCGATCCTTAAACCATTAACTAAAGAAGAACTCAGGTTGCGACTCCCCACAAACACTTCCAGTTCCGGATTTCTTTTTTTTAACAGTTCAACAATCTTATTGCCCACCAGGCCTTTCCCACCAACTACGAGGATATTCTTTTTTATTCTCTGCATCATAAATTGATCTATTTAGATGGCAAAGTTGTTTCAAAGGCTCCTCTTTACAGCGGACAAATGTCCATAAAACAGATTAGTCCCATTTTACATTCAAGTCATGCTTTTCGGCATATGCTTTTCCTTTTTCAAGTAACAAGGCAAACTTATCCTCAAATTTAGGGACATATTTTTTCTCAATATCCAGAATGATCTTTTGTTTTTGATCTTCAGGTCCTTTACTGTCACAAAGTTTGGCGTAGTTGGTGTATTCGTTTTTATAAACAGGAATCACATACTCGTAGATACTTAAAGACAAATCTTTAATTTCTTTGGTATCCTCATTTTCAGGTAATTCTTTGATGTCTTTCAGCACCTTTTCCATGTACAGGACTTTGTTGTTAACGAAGGTGGTCGCCTCATCTCCATTTTTTTTAGACTCAGGTCTATCAGCAAACTCCTTGGTTTCAGCCTGGATGTGCTGTGCCAATCTATCGGTTCCAAAGTCGGTGATCGTATTGGTATTTAACACGGCAACACCAAAAAACTGATCGGGTGAAGTATTCAAATTACAGGAAAAAAATACGGTGGTTGCGGCTACTATGGCAAGTTTAGGCAGAGATTTTATAAAGAAATTGTTCATTAAGTTCAGTTCGTTATTATGAAGATCTTAAAGCGCAAAGACCAGGCCATTAGAGGGTAAAAAAAAGGAATTAAATCTATTAAACTCATTCTCTGATTAATAAATAAATGGGTCTCCATAGGAGACTTTTTGAATTCTGAAAAAGCAGTCGCCGGATATGCTTATCTTTAGGATAACTGTGTCTTTTTAAACCGATAATCACCATGGCAGATGTAAACAAAAAGAAACTTTTTCTAACCTGGTTGTTCGGCCTGTTTATGCTAGGTGCAGGAATCAATCACCTCATAAAACCGGCCTTTTATCATCCTTTTATTCCGGATTGGATGCCTGAGCTGGCAGTCAACTATATCGTTGGATTGCTGGAGGCTTCCATTGGCTTTGGCATGATCCTGCCAAAATACAGGAGAATTGCCGCCATGACCAATCTGTTATTGATGCTATTCTTCCTCCCTTTTCATATTGCAGATGTATTTAAGTCGAATCCTTCTATAGGCTCTCATTTACTGGCTTATATCAGACTTCCAATTCAATTTATACTCATTTATTGGGCCTGGTACATCATTCCAAGGGGCAATTAATCCGCTCATCTGACAACATTATTCTTAATTTTGTCGTTAGCAATAAAAAAATAACATGAAGAAAACCATTTACCTCTCCTGTCTGATCCTGCTCGGTCTTTCGTTCCATAGTATGGCTCAGTCTCAGAAAAAACAACTAAGAGAACAGATCAAGCAAGTTCTCGCGCATAAAAAAGCGGATGTGGGTATTTCTGTATATGGCATAGAAAGTAAGGATACCTTAAGCATTAATGGCGACAAGCACTACCCTATGCAGAGTGTATTTAAGTTCCACATTGCAATGGCAGTTTTAAATCAGGTAGACAAAGGTAAATTTACGCTTTCTCAAAAGATACATATCAAGAAAAGCGATTTATTACCGAATACCTGGAGCCCGATCCGTGATGCACATCCTAACGGAGAAGTAGATTTGCCGCTTTCAGAAATCCTCAAATATACGGTTGCGCAAAGCGACAATAACGGCTGCGACATCCTCATGAGATTACTTGGTGGTCCTAAGCCCATCAATGATTACATCCATAGTCTTGGGGTAAAAGACGTAGCCATCCAGGCGAATGAAGAAGAAATGCATAAAGAATGGAATGTACAATTCTCAAACTGGAGTACTCCAAAGGCTACTACTGATCTCTTAGTGAAGTTTTACACTAAAAATCTTTTGTCAAAAGATAGTTTCAATTTCTTATGGACCACTATGGTAGAAACTACTACCGGAGTTAACAGAATCAAAGGACAACTGCCAAAAGGTACCATTGTGGGTCATAAAACAGGTACATCAGACACCAATAAAGCAGGTGTTACCGCAGCCATCAATGACATCGGAATTGTCCGCCTACCTAATGGGAAGCTTTATGCAATTGCTTTCTTTGTGTGCGATACCAAAGAAAACGAGGCCACTAACGAAAAAATCATTTCTGATATCTCGAAACTAGTTTGGGATTACTTCAACAAGAAGTCTAAATAAACGCTAAGCGCATATCAACTGCTGAACTGGCCATTAAATAAGTAGTTTAATAAAAAAGGATAAGTAGTGGAACAAAAAAGGGTTAAACCAACATTCTGTTTGTTGATTTAACCCTTTTTCATGGTTCAATGATTTGTGTTATTACTACATAATGAAACGGCGTGTTGGTTTAAATGCTTTCATTAGCAATACCAATAAAGCACTAATTCCAAAGGTAATACAGGCAATTCCAAGGATTTTAAAAAAAACAGGTAATGGCGCAGCAATCGCTTCCATTACATCATAGCCCAGTTCTACAAATACAAAGTGGCAAAGGTAAATTCCAAATGTCAGGGAAGCCAGTTTCGACAATCCCGGAGTAGAGGCTACATTCATTTTCTGAACAATTACAAATACAGGGAATGTCATCATAAACACGTTGATACCTGCAAAATACCATACAATTTCAAGGTTGGCATAATTGCCTGGGAAGTGCTTCTGTGTTTCGATAAATCCGAAGGAAGTCACCAGGTATCCCACCAGGAACATAGGAATACAGATACTCAGCATCTTGTTCCAGCTCCAGTCCAATGGATATTTCACTAAGTAATAAGCCATTACCAAATAGCCGGTGAAGCCAGAAATGTAATAGAATGTACCGTAATCATTCCAGTCGCACACCCCAAAAAGACCCATATTGCCATAGTTACCTTTGTAACCCAATACCGGAGCCAACATTTTGATATAAGGTAAAACCAATGCGATCCCCCATACACATAAAAAGATCTCTATGTCTTTTTTAGTTGCTTGTTTTAACCAACCACTAAACACCGGCATAATCAGATAAAGTCCAACCAGCATATACATATACCATAGTGGAATGGTGGCGAAACTGAAGTTGAAAACAAATAAATACAGATTCCCTAACGTCGCATCAAGTGTATGATTTGCCAGGTTCAATGCCGGATTTTGAGTACCTGGATTGATATAAGTCAGATAAACATAGAATAATAAAGGCAAGGCCAGCGACCAGAAAACTAGTGGAATAAGGATTCTGACAATTCTTTTCTTGTAAAAATCAGCCATGCTCATATTGATGGGCAGTAATAAAACGCCAGACATCATGACAAACAAAGGCACACATGACCTCACAAAACTTCCGGTAAACACCCCGGTAAGGAATGCACCGCGGTTCGAATCGAATTGTGCCACAAAGGGATCACAACTGTGGGAAACCACCACTAAAAAACAAGCAATAATGCGCAATAGATTCACCCATCCCAATTCCCCCTGCACTTTTTTTTCCATATGATTTATTTATTTAATTTCTAAAAAGAGGTCCATCACAAAAAAGACGCTATTTCCCCTTTACGAAATCGCATAAAATGGTAAATGTGGTGTCGGCTCGTTTGTTTGTTACCGCAAAGTAGTTAAAAGATCCATAAGAATGAACAATCGAGAAATTATTTGGCGATCCATTCCCCTATTAACTTTCTGTAGGTTTCCCCGATGGATAGATACTCCCCATTGCTCATTAAAATTTGATATCCTTCAATCACTTTGATCTTATTTAACGGAATGATGTAAGATCTATGAATGCGGACAAACTGATTTTTAGGAAGCTTTTCCAGAATATCCTTCATGTTTTCCAGCACAATGATCTTTTCAGTGCTGGTATGAATGCGAATATAATCTTTCAATCCTTCAATATACAAAATCGAATCTGTGGCGATTTTATAATGCTTTCGATCCGCTTTTACGAACAGGAAATCATCTGCTTCGGCAGTTTGAAAGCTCTCTCTCCAGTTATTGTACTTTTCTACGCTCTGGTAAAAACGATTAAAAACAATTGGCTTTAATAGAAAGTCGACCACATGAAACTGATACACATCCAGGGCATACTCTGCATAAGCAGAAGTGATGATAAAATTATGCTTTTTGTTAAACATCTGCATCAGCTCTATTCCAGTCAGGTCGGGCATTTGAATATCTAAAAAAATCAACTCCACCGATTCACTGTTCAGAACCTCTATAGCTTTGAATACATCAGACCCGGCATATAATACGTTTAATTGTGCGATTTTTGAAGCATAATCTGCAATGAGCTTCACAGCGAAAGGTTCATCATCCAGTATAATACAGTTTATTCGTTTTTTGTGCATCTGATCATTAATATTTATGGTGTTGTCGTATTGTATCCATGAGTACTCTTTCCAGGAGTTCTCTATCCAGGCTCAGCGTTTCAGATCGATTTTAAGCTGAGCGGAGAACCGATTATTTTCGTTGATCAGGACCAGCTGATGAGCACTTGGATAGTAGATTTCTAAACGTTTTTTAAGATTGTCTAGTCCAATTCCACCCAGCTTATCTTTCTTTTGTGTACCGATTTCATTGCTTACAAAAAAAGACAATTGTTTTGAATCAGCAGTCAATTCTATCACAATTGGATGTTGATTAGCAGCAAGTCCATGCTTTAGCGCATTCTCTACCAATGGCGATAAGGTATAAGGTGGAATCTCGATGTGATCATCCCCTATTTTAATGTTTACCTGAACAAAGCCACTTTCCTCGTGCCTGAACTCTTCCAGTTCAATATAAGCCTGAATATAATTGATTTCCTCCGTAAGACTGATCTTTTCCCTTTGGGAATAATAAGTCGTAAAGCGCATCACCTCACTCAGCTTAGCAATAGCCGGGAGCGATTTTTCGGATTGGAAATAGACCATCGAATAAATATTATTCAGGGTATTGAAAACAAAATGAGGGTTGATCTGGGCTTTAAGAAACTTGATTTCCGTGTTTTTATTTTCTTCCAGTACCTGGAAAAAGTAAATCACAAACCAAAGAAAAGAACTGAACACAATTGGCTTGCTGCTGTAGTGCAGGTTATCCACCATGTAGCTGAGTAAAGAAGGATGAATATAATTGATCTGATCAAATAAAATTCCAGTCAGGATTTGCTCTGTAAAATACCTCAGGAAGGTGAAAACCAGGTAAGAAATGAACATTCCCAACAATAGTCTTTTCCACTGAAATGCCTTAAACACCCATTTCATGACTACCAGGTAATGAATATAAAAGGTAGCGACAAAAACAAACAGATAGGTTTTGTAAAATAAATCCGGAGTAATGAACCTGAACTGAAAAGGATTAATTACAAAAGAAAAATATGCCGTAAATACCCAGAATATAAGGTGAATCAGTAGCTCTGTGCGCTTGGTTAATCTGGTGTTATACATCTAACGTCGTTTTATACAAAAGTATCCATTCACCTAAAGGTAAAAAAATGGGTTTGTAGATAAAGCCCAGGGGTTTGTCGAAAAAAGTAGCTTATTGAGCATGCCAGACCGAGTTTCGTACAAAATTTAATAGCAAAAGCATGAAACACATTGTTCCTTTATTAGTTTTCGTTTTATTTCAGATCCATGTTTACGGTCAGCAATTCTCAGTAAAAGGCAGAATAGTAAATTCTCATAAGGCCCCAGTAGAATTGGTGTATGCAAATTTAATGAAGAACGACAGCACCTTGATCAGACAGGCTTTTACAGATAGCACCGGCTCCTTCTCTATCATGGCTGAGAAAGGAAATTACCGTTTGGTTTTGGAACAACTTGGTACAAAGTTTAGCAGTCGGGAAATTACATTGGACAAAAATATGGAACTTGGAGACATAGAAATCAATGAAGCTACGGAACTTCAAGGGGTAACCATTAGCGGCAGGAAAAGAGTTTTAGAACAGAAGGTTGACAGGTTAGTGTTTAATGTAGAAAATTCAGTGATGGCTTCTAGCGGAACAGCACTGGATGCCATCAAGGCTACACCAACAGTAAGAGTACAAAATGATCAAATTTCGATAGTTGGAAAAGGCGAAGTATTGGTCTTGATTGATGACCGTTTACAAAGAATCCCACAAGAAGATCTTGCACATTTTCTAAAGACCATTCCCTCCAGTAATATCAAAAGTATAGAAGTGATCAGCACGCCACCTGCAAAATATGATGCAGAAGGCAACAGTGGCCTCATCAACATCAAGCTAAAATCAGCTAAAGAAAACTCCTGGAATGCCAATATTGGCAGCACTTATACTCAACAAACTTATGCTGGAGGGAATCTTCAAGGCCTGTTCAATTACAATCACAATCGGCTGTCAATCCAGGCTTCGGCGAACAAGGGTTCACAAAAAAACCTGACCACATCAACCAGTCAGATTTTTTATCCAGATGAACTGTGGAAACAAGAGATCAGCAACAAATCCAAAAACCGTACTTCTGGTTTAAATTTCGGACTTGATTATAAACTAACTGGTCAATGGACAACTGGAATCAAATATCTAAACAGTTCCACAACTAAAGAATCGACCAACCATCCATTTACCAGCAGGTTCGACAATAGCACAAAAAATGTCAATTCCTATGTGGTTTCAGATGTTCAAGCCAACAACAAACCGGAAATGAATTCATTGAACTGGTACCATTCCATTCAACTGGATACCACAGGAAAAAACATCATGGTAGATTTCGATTACTTCAATTACAGAAAAAGAGATGACCGCTTTTTTGAGGGAAATGAACTGGATCAGCAACAACAGATCATTCCAAACAAATTCTTTTCATCCAGTAATCACAACCTCAATCAGATTAAAAATTATTCTGGCAAAATAGACTTTAGCCTACCTTATAAATGGGCGAACATCAGCTTCGGAGGAAAACTTTCTTATACCAATACAAATAATGACCTGGTGGTTTACAATCGCCAGACAGGGATTCCCGTGTTGGATCAGAATCAATCCAACATCTTCAATTACAAAGAATACAATGAGGCTTTATACTTTTCTGGCAATAGAAAACTAAATGCGCAATGGGAGACTCAAATTGGACTTAGAATGGAAGCTACCCAAACAGAAGGTTTTTCAGCGAACCTGAACCAAACCAATAAAAACAATTACATCAAATTGTTCCCTACTGCCTACCTCAGCTATGTTCCAAATGACAACAACTCTTTCTCTCTGAATTACAGCCGAAGAATCAGAAGACCTGATTTTGACTACCTAAACCCTTTTGTGGTGAAAACAAGTCCGTATTATTACTCAGAGGGCAATCCCTACCTAAAACCCTCTTATATCAATAATCTGGAGTTTACCTATATCAGGAAGCAGAACTGGCTGAGCAGCGTTTACTTTTCACAGGTAACTAATTTTGGTCAGGAATTGTCCATCATTGATCCTTCCACAAACATCACCAAACTAACCCCTTTAAATTATGCCAACACCTATCAGATTGGTTTTTCTACTTATTACAATTTCAAAAAATACTCCTGGTGGAACAATGTTTCCGGATTTAACATCAACTATCAAAACGTAAAATCTAAAATCGACTTTATACAATCCATAGATGGAGCGAATGGTTATTTCTATACCAACAATGACTTTACCTTAAATCAATCAAAATCAGTATTTATTGGGTTAAACTACGGTTTGCAACTACCTGGTCAGTACCAGATTTTCCACATCTCCTCATTGCATATGCTGGATGCTTCGATGAAATTTTTATTCCTCAAAAAGAATTTAACCCTTACCATTACAGGGGAAGACCTATTAAATGCTCAGAAACCTTTGATCAGTTACAAATCCAATGGGATAGCGAATAATGTTAAAAGCTACGGAGATACGAGAGGATTTAGAATTGGTGTGAGCTATAAATTTGGTAACGCTAATTTAAAAACCAAAAACAGAAATGCTGGAAATGAGGACGAAAGAAACAGGATCAATCCCTAAAATATTCCCTACATTTATCCTTAAAGGAAGTGGTAAAACCTACTTCCCTTATTAACTCTCTGAATTGATATAGATGATCTATTTTAAAGTAACAGCTACTCTTCTTCTATCCCTTTGTTTACAGGTTTCTGCTATAGCACAAATTAATTATTCAAAAAGAATGAAAAAAGTAGCCGATCGGGCTGTGGATATGACCTACATCTATTCACCAATTGGATTTAAGGATTTTGAGGAAATCTATGATAACCCTGAAAAATATTTAGATAGTGCGATCCAGTATTTAAAGCGTCCTAGCTATGAAGAACTTGATTTTAGTGTCGTTTCATTGAGTATGCACAAGTTAAAACCTGAAAAGTATTTAATGTTTGTTAAAAATTGTTTTGAGAGTTATTATGACCGGAAAATTAGCGATCACATGATAGGTTTAGTTTTAGGTGGTTTTTTTGGAAATCCTTTTATTAGAGATAACCATAGTGATGTTAGGGTTCAATCATTACTAAAAACATTAATAGAAAATAGTAAGACTTCTGCGTATATAAAAAGCGAGGCTATTAAATTTAGAAATGGGAAAATTGCCAAATCTTATGAGGGGCCACAATCCTAGAGAACCATTATAAGCTTATTATATTCAACTATAAATCTAAGTAGAATCATTACATTTTAAAGGTTACGGGTTCTTCCTTTCCATTATGACAGCTGACACAAGAAATATTGGTTAATTTTCCTTCTTTGTCCTTTTCATGGAAATACTTTTTGTTGATCTTATTGGTCATGCGCATCATATCCCTTGCAATGTCTTTTTTAGGGTTTTCATCACTAGCAAAGTCCAGTTTTTTTGGGTCGTCTTTGCGGGGAGCGTGACAGAAATTACATTTTACGCCCAATGCCAGTTTAAATCCATCCATAACTTTATCAAGATCCTCATGACTAATGTTTTTAGGAAGTACTTTAAGGTTTGTCGCTTTAGGTTCCTGTTGTTGCATAAAAGCACTTAGGGTCACAACTATACCTAATAACAGAGAAAAAGTAATTGTTTTTTTATAGCGCATAGCAAATAATCTAGTTCATCAACAATATAACCAGATTAGATTAATATGACAAACCTATTGTTTATCGGGAATGGATCTTAATAATCATCATAACACCACTACGAAGCTTAAGGTAATTACCAAAACTATGGTAGATTTACCCGGAAATTTGTCTGCCAATTTCCTGAATTGTCTCTTCATCCTGTAGGATATACTGATGCCCGGAAGTTTCCCCATAGTCATAAACCGGAACTCCCCCTGGCTCCAGATCATCGGCAATGACCGCCTCCCATTTTTCGCCTTCATTACCCATAAAAACCTCACCTACAAGAGCTCCATGGTAAACAACCTTGTAAGTCCCGGCCTCCTGGGGATGTATGTTGAGGTCCATTTTCTCACCCTTGGTGGTAATAATGATATTAAAAGGATCCATAAAGATTAAATGATTACTTCCAATCTAATTCATCATCGTCTCCATCCTCAAATTCATCCTCCCCAAATTCCTCATCATTGCCTGAGTTCCCATCAAAATCGTCTTCATCCTCAGAAAAATCATCATCATCGTCGTCATCATCATCCTCCGGTATTGGACCTTTAATAGGATCAGTATGGATATTTTCATTGATCATCTCTTGTTCCCAATCATGATCATTTAGATTTATAGTTTCCATGGTCGTTTTGATTTAATGAAATAAAATATGCAGCGCTAAGCGAAACTGCCTTTTCCACATAACATCCAAACAAACAGTTTGTTTACTGAAAAATAGAACTTTACAATAAAGAGAGAACCCGCAAAATCTATAGGTCATTCCTTAGATTTTGCGGGTTTTGGTGCTTCAATTTCAGTATTTCTGTCAGATCTTATTTCTTATTCTTTAAATCTTTAAGCTCCTGAAACTTTGCCATGCTTTCTCCTACTATCTCTTTACGCTCAGTAGCAATGGCAATGACTGAAGAACAAGTCTGGCAGGTAAATTTTCCTCCATTGATTAATTCATGTACATTAATCTCAATTGTCCCCATACATCGTGGACAAGGAACGGTTTGGTTGACTGCAATCATAATTTTAGATTTTTGAGCGTTTTACTTGGTATGGTGGTATTACAACCCACATTAATTGATCAAATTTATTAGTTTTTCTTTAAATTCCAATTTCACAAAAGCTCTCATCACCCGTTAATACGCCTCTTATCTCAGCCTAATCTCTTTCTTTTTTCTTTGTAATAAATAACACGAGAAAAACATAACAGAATGAAATACAGGGGAACTACGATTTTTGCGGTTGTATTGAGCATTTCCATTTCAGCGAATGCACAAGAAAAACAACCAGACACTACAAAAAACTTAAGCTTAGACGAGGTTTCGATCTTTTCTAAATACTTCAAGAGATACAAGTCTTCGCAATTGTCGGAGATGCTGCGGACCCCAACACCATTGTTAAACGTTCCTCAGAATATCCAGATCCTAAGTTCTGAGATTCTGAGAGATCAGGCCGTGTACAATCTAAACGAAAGCGTGACCCGTAATGTGAGCGGTACGCTAAGGGAAGAACTTCATAATGGAATATCACCTGACATCTACTCCCGTGGTGGATACATTAGTGCCCAACGAAACGGTGTAGACATGCGACCTTTAGGAAAAGGACCATTAGCAGACGACATTTCTATTATTGAAACTGTAGAGTTTTTAAAAGGCCCAAGTAATTTCATGCATGCCATGAGTGATCCCGCAGGTTCCTATAATATTGTGACTAAAAAACCTACAGGACGTACCAGAAATAGTGTAGATGTACTCATGGGTAGCTTTAACATGCTTCGTGCGGCAGTTGATCTGGATGGTAAACTGGATCAGAAGAATAAACTTCAATACCGCCTGAATGTAATGGGTATGGGATCTAAAGGCTTTCTTAAATATGACCGCAACAGCAAAATCCTCATCGCCCCTTCCTTAAAATATAAATTTAATGAGAACAGCTCTTTAACCGGAGAATACATCTATCAGCACCTCAATTACCTGATGCTGAGTGAGGCACAAACCTCACCTTACGGCTATGGTACACTTCCAAGGGATTTTACCCTAACTGATCCCAGCATCAGACCCTTCATAGGAAAAGACCACAATGCTTTCCTTACCTATCAGAATAAATTTAAGCAAGACTGGCAGTTCACTGCAAAAGTTTCTTATGTAAACAGTGGTTATGACGGCACCTTATTCTGGGTGAATGGGATAAATCCTACAGATAAAGATATATTGGATAGAAACCTGGTATATGATTCCAACAAATACAATGTATTCTCGACTCAGGCTTATCTGAATGGGGTATTTAAAACAGGAAAGATCAAACATCAATTTATTACTGGAATTGACCTCAACAGGAAATCGTCCAGAAGTTGGGACACCTGGGCAACCGCGAGCACAATTTACCCATTAAGTATCTCTAAGCCCATATATTCAGAAACCATCTTGAACAATGGTATTGGCGGAAATTTTAGCTCTGAAAATGACATCTCTTCTGATATCAATAAAATCCATAGGAGGTTGAATTATGTCTCGGTATATGCTATGGACGAAATAGCCTTACTGGACGAGAAGTTAAGAGTGTCTTTGGGTTTACGACTCACCTCATCTGATGGAAAAACCAACGACTATGGGCAGAAAAGTGAATCCAGAGACTGGGCACTTACTCCACGCCTCGGACTGAATTACGCGCTCAATAACAGCTCAGCTGTCTATTTTCTCTACGATAAGACCTTCCTTCCCCAAACCGGTATTTCTATTGAAGGAACATCACTTAAGCCGCTAAAAGGAACAAGTTATGAAGTTGGTGTCAAAAAAGACTGGGCCAATGGCAGCTGGAATACCACTTTATCACTCTACAACATCTATCGCAATAGATTAATCACTCCTGATCCAACTTCTAACTTATTGTATCAAACAGGAGAAAGCCAGTCGAAAGGAATTGAGTTTGACTTGAAAGGCCGTATTGCAAAAGGGACAAATGTGGTGTTCAATTATGCGTATACCGATTCAAAAATTACCAAAGATGATCTACATCCGGCAAACGTTGGCATGGCTACTCCTAATCGCGTAAAACACATCCAAAATACCTGGATCAATTACTTGCTACCGATAGAAAAATTAGAAGGGTTTAATGTATCACTAGGATATCAGTTGTTAATTGGCAGAAGCGAAAGAATGACTACAACCACACCCGACAATCTGAAAGATATATTCAGACTGGACAGTGGAATTGGCTGGAGCAATGAAAAATACAACATCAATCTCCTGGTTAATAATGTCCTGAATTCAAAAATATACTCTACGGCATGGAGAAATAAAACTGGCGACATGTACTATTGGGTACAACAGGCACCTGTTAACGCCAGACTTTCCTTCCGTATTAATCTTTAAATAAATTACAATGAACAAATTAATCGCAATATTATTTATCGGTGCAACAACACTCCTTTTAGCTTGTAGCAATGGTTCAAAAGAGGCTGCACAGCAAAAGAAAGCCATTACCGTAATGGATGCCCTGGGCAACAGCATAGAACTGGACAAACCTGTAGAAAGGATTGTATGCTTATATGAGCCTGCCCTGGATGCACTTTACATGTTAAATGCAGAAGATAAAATCGTTGGTATATTTAATGACGTTTATAATAGCAATGAACTGTTTCCTTTTTATTCCAATTTAGACGACAGGATAAAGCAAAAGCAACTGGCAGTACCCGGAAGTAACGGCGAAGGTAATATTGAAAGCATCATGATGCTTAATCCAGACCTGGTGATCCTACAGTCTGCACAGGGAGAGCTTGCAGAAGCTTTACGATCTGTTGGCGTAAAGGTATACACCACGAAAGTAGAACAATATCAGGAAGTTTTTCAGACAATGAATGACCTGGGGATCCTTACAGGTACACAGGAAAGAGCGAAAGATCTGGTTGCTTACGTGAAATCCGAATATGCAGCCATGAAAACGGTAGCAGATTCCATAACTGCTAAGAAAAAAGCTTATTTCTCCTGGGCACATGGCCGTATATTTGCCACTGCAGGTAGAAATAGTATGATGAATTTTTGTCTGGAGGCAGCTGGGGTAGTAAATGCCTGTACCTTTGAAGTGGATCAACCCAATATTAGTCCTGAAACTTTAGTAGGCTGGAATCCGGATATGATCATTATGTGGAATGACAGTCCGAATGAATTCTACAAGAGAAAAGAACTGGGCGGCGTATCTGCTATAGAAAACAAACAAATTTATAATCTCTTGCCTATGTTTTTCTACAATCCACATACTTTAAAAGCACTTAGTGCTGCTGTCAGCATCCACCATTGGGCTTACCCGAATAAGGATGTAGATGTAAAGAAGAAAGTAGAACAGACCATTTTAAAGCTATATGGAGAAAAAGGCAAGACATTAGCTCCGCTAATTTAGCCATCACTACACCATCACATAGGAATTCCTTTTCTTGATGATTGCTGGTACTCCGGCAATCATCACGTGATGCGGGGTATCACGGGTAACCACTGCTCCTGCTGCTACGGTAACGTAACTACCAACCTCTACTCCGGGCAATATCACTGCACCTGATCCTATATGGGTAAAACTGCCTATTTTACAATTCCCCAGCACAATTGCTCCTGGAGAGATCTCCACAAACTTCCCAATCATAACATCATGGTTGATGAGGCAATTATAGTAGATCATCGTTCCCATCCCTATTTGAACACTATTGGAAATTTTAACCCCCGACAAAATATTGCAACCATTGGCGATACTTACATCATAGTGACCAACATCAATCCTCGGACTGATGGTAGAATGTAAAACACCTCCTATGGCACTAAAATTATAATACATTTTACACCTCAAACCTGGATTACCAATACCAATGGAAAATCTATTGTCGATATTTGAAAAGTAATGCTCAGCCTCTTCCATGGTTTTGATGATGGGAAACTCTCCAAAAAGCTCATCCTCATCCGAGTTGATGTCATCATAAAACACCAGGTTATTCAGTTCATTGTTCTGTAGAAGAATTTCTAAGATATCCTTAGCAAATCCTTTAGCTCCTATTACTAGCATAATTCATGAAAAAAGTAACATTAATAATTAGAGCGCTGAAATTAGCTGGGAGGTTAATTTTATGGCGTACACAATACGTCAAATTGGGATGAGTTAGAAAGAACCATTTTAGACCTGGTTCTTACTTCCAGTGTATCTCAATTGATTAGGCAATATCTATGCCGTTTTTTTATGATTAATTTCGACAAAAAGGACAAACCATTGTGGTTGCCAATTGTTTTACCACACTGTCTAAGTTCGTTCCAGAATTGCTCAATTAAATCCAAAACAAAATGAAAACGGTTAAAATGATCTCAACAGCCCTATTGTTAAGTTTATTTTTAATGTTTAGTACCGCTGTGCGTGCACAGGACCCCATGAAAGTGGCAACAAATGCTTATAAGCGGGTGGTCCTGGAAAATGACAAGGTGCGGGTGATGGAGGTGGAAATAGCTCCAAATGATTCTGTACCATGGCACAGTCACCCAGACCATTTTATTTATGCGCTATCAGATGGAAAACTGGAAATTACGGCTAAAGGAGCAGCACCTGTTATTTCAGAATTTAAAGCAGGAGATGCAATGTTTGTCGAGGCCACCACTCATATGGCTAAAAACATTGGTGACACCACGGTTAAATTGCTGGTTACAGAACTAAAACACAACAAAAAAATGATGGCTCCGAAAGCTAAAACCAAGATGTAAAGCACTAAGGAAAGTCTTATCTCCATAGCTAAGACTTTCTTTTCAACATTATACAGTAAAGCTCTGGAAAGATTATCCTCCATTGTTGCGGTTATCAATATTCAACTTCTTACCGATCTCTAATGCCTGTTGATAGTGTTTTTGTATAACAGGAAGCGTCCAATTGTTTTTCATGATTCGTTTTTATTGTTAAAGTGAATGGCTAAGCTTCAACCAGACCTCCAGATTAATCCCTTAAATGCAGCTTATAATTATTAATCGTCCATATCACTCCAGCGGAAAAGAAGCAGGACCTTCAATTGTTCCTCGATATCCAGAAAAAAGCCAAATCTGGCTTGTATCGTTACCACATTAAAAAACAAGTCGACAGCCTTTACAAATGGGCTTTCAGACAAGCTCAAAAAGTCTATTCTTAAGGTGACTGTACTATAGCTTACACTAAAGTTTAAACAGCACTCCTTCGATTGGGATTTAGATAATTAAAATTATCAGCATCAAATTTAGTTTCAAGCGCCTCTAAACCAAACTCTTTTTTATACTCTACTTCTGTCTTTGTTATCGGTATAAGCCAATAAAAATGTATATCCTTATTATTAGCTAAATGCATAATTTCCAATTTTGGTCCATTTAGATATGGTAAGGAAAGCAAACCAAATGAGGATTTAGAATAGTCCTGCCAGGGACGACCAAAATTTACCGTATGTCCTAAATCCAGATTAGCTTCTACATTATGATAATAACAAACTTCGCTAAGAAGTTCAATAATTGAATCATCTTGTACAGATGAAAATATATGCACCTCAATGGGTGCCTGATGAGTATTCGTCGACATGCAACAAGTAGCATAGGTCCACATTTTTCTTGATGGATAAGGTTTATACTCTAACACACAAAAGTGCGGAGCCACTCGCATGATTGGACCCTTTAGCCATTTTTTTTCCTGAAAATCTCCCCCCCAAATACTTGAATAATGATTTATAATTTTACCCTTATAATCTTCAATATTATAACTCATGTTTTTTCTTTTGATCCATTGAATATTTCTTTGCTTTACCACCTTGACTGTTAGTCAGATCTATCTTGATTTCTCATTCTCGTTCTATCATTAGCACTAGCTTTTCGCTCTTCTGGTATCATTTGATGCCCGGATTTCTCTCCAGTACTTGGATCACCCTCATAATACCTTTTAACCAATTCATGCTCTCTCCAATGTTTTTCCACTAAATTCACCCCCATCCTTTGCTATCTTTTCAGGAGCTAACCGTACCAACTCTGCCACCGGTCCAATTCTTGGAGTCACAGAAGAGTTACCAAATGTTAACGGAGCTTTACGAACGCCTCTTGCAGGCCGAAAGGGAAAAGAACGAGCTCCTTAAAGGCAGTAACTAACTTTTTTTGCTTTCATAAGTAAAGCAAAAACCTCAATTAAATCAGCATTATCCATTAATGCCTTCTTTAAGGCTAATTGATACATTCTATCTCCCTTCATATCATTAAATATTATTTTGGAGGCCAACTTCCAATCCAACCTTTCGGATGTAATGGAACTTTATGATGGATATCAGTTAACTCGTAGAAATCCTAATGGTAAACAACAATGTCCTTGATGGAGGCAGGCAATATTATCTTTTCCTGAATGTAGTTGCTATGAATTACATTTGCGTCAATTCTATAGTTCCATGAAATCCAAGCATCAAATGAACCTCCAATGATTCCGAGCGCAGGATCGTACGCAAACCGATCAATACCTCTTTGAGAATTTGATGAATCAGCATAAGGCCAAGAGTTAAACTGCCAGAAATTATATAGTTGATGCCCAAACAAAGTTGAAGAACCAGACATAAATAAAAGCGGTTTCTGCAAAGGTGTCAATAAGCTGGTATTACCGCTGATTTTTTTGGATACAAATGCATTTGGAGAATTCTCTTTATAAGCTAGTTTATACTTGTCCTCAAACTCCTTAACAGTTATCAGTGGTGATTTTATATTGATAAATGCATTTCCCATTGAATTAGGGAAGACCAGGTCTTGTTCGATGATTTTAAAATATTCCAGCAAGGAATTTTCAGCTATGAAATATTGATCATCTCTTTTGATGATTAGCTTGATGTCCTGTGTTTTAATCTGATCCGTATCGTATCCTCCAGAATTGTTATATGCTGAAAACCGGCGCTCTAAGAGCGCTTTTAACGAATCGAAGTCGATAAGATTGGGCGTAATTTCATGAAGTCTGATTGGTTTCCAACTTGGTTTTGATCTGCTGGACAGAACGGAGAACAGGATAAGGGATTGTTGCTTATACTTGAGGTTGTACAATTCGATTTCCAGGTTGATTCCATAAATTTTATCGCCATTAAGCTTGACATGAACTGTTTTATAATCCTTACTGTTTACCTCCAGCACAAAATACTTTGTTTTTTCCGGACTCATTTTATAACCAGTGCAGCCCATTGACTCTGCTGAAGATCCATGGCGAACACAAAATAAAATTAATATTGCAATTGTTATTGTCTTTACCATATTTAAGGACAGTTTGTTCCCTTGTAATTTCCTATCTAACATCTCGCTCATTTCAATTTAATCTGGCGACGCTTTGCCCTAGTCTTTAGAAGATTTCTTCTTTAGGTAAAAAGCAACTATGAATATAGACATTAAAAAGTAAAACATAAGATCTATCATCAAATAAATTAAAGAATTTCACCTCTTGGCAATCGATACACTTACCTTGAGTATCTTGCATAAACACTAATGGAAAACCTACGCGAGCCCATCACTCGTGCCACCAAAGTCGCTTAAAAATATGGTTAGAATAGCTATCATGCTTACCAATAGAATTAATATCCACGTTAGTGATCTCTTTTGGGATCATAGAAATTTTTAAAGCCAATCTCATCTACCCCCCAATCTTTACCTAACTTATAACATTTCATATGTCCAAATCGTATTTTGGAATGAAAATATTTTCTTATACCTCTGTTATTCTTCTATAGAAGTTTTTACGCCTGTATATTGTTCTAGTTTTGAACGAATTTGTTCATCAAATCTGTTTTGTATCCTTACTTGTTCTTCTTCACTATATTGTTCATTATTTTTCCATCCCATTTTTTCAGTATAAACAGACCTAATAGCAATCCTGGCCCAGCCTGGGTTCTCAACTCCAAACCCTGGTTTTATATAACTGACATAAAACATTTCCTCTGGAGCACTTTTAAAATAGAAAAACCTGGATTTCAAAAAATCATAACCACCCCGTTTCCAAGACTCAGAGTCATACTTCCACTTCTCCGGGACCGTATATTCTGGATTATCAATAAAAAAAACACTCATTGCAGAATCTAATTTAGACTCTGTAACAGGAAGCTCCATTACTTCCCACCCCCCTAAAGTACCCGCACCTATACTTCCTTTACAAGAATAAAAAAGTAGACCAACAATTATTATATTTCTAAGATTCATATTAAGTAATTTAACGTGGATTTACCATAGTAGGCATAAAGGCTTCAATTGTTTTAGGTAATGCAATAGCCCCCAAACCAATACCTAACAGATATTCCCTAACTCTATTAATTGGATTCTAAAAAGGGTCCGCCCCAACAGCATACTAGATTTTTCTTGATTATTTTTTCCTATTAACCATTCCAAGATAAATGAGGTATAATCCTAATAAAATAAATATGCCGCTTGCTATGAATTCCAAGGTAACACCTTCGTCTAACAAGAGGATTTTATCTTCCCCCTCTAAGTATCGAATTTGAACAATATCCCCCACCTTATGCGCCTCACAAAATATCGAAGGTATCTGCTTTGAAAAGACTTTATCCTGATATTTCACCTTCATAAACCATTTCGCCCTTGTTCCTAAACAAGATTTTGGTTTTTCAACAATTTCCATATTTACAATACGTCCCTTGTTAATCACCCTTAGACTAGAGATATCATCTTCAATAAAAAAGATTGAAAGTCCTATTATTATAATTCCTAAAAGGATATATGAGAGTTTCATTTAATTTTAATTAGGCAATTTAACCATGATTCTTTTTGTATTATCTTGAACACTATTTACTTTCGAAAGATCAGCAGGGACAATATGACCTTATTGCGCTGGTTACGCTCATATCATTCCTCTTGGTGTTAGAAAAATGCCAATAATTGATATAGCCAACATAATTAAAGCCAATCCGCTAATCAAGTAATACCACAGACTTACCCCTTTATACCCAAGCCATATACTGTGTAGAAACAATACACCCAAACTAATCAGCATAGTTATATTCCAACTAGTCAACAAAGTTTGAATTAATTTAATATCATCTGTAATACCATATAAAATTCTATTTCTATATGTTATTGTCAAAACAAATAACAGGACAGCAAATCCAAAATTTAATTTATAACACATACTAATATCCCATTAATTTCATTCCGTACTTATATCGATCGTGAGTATTTAAAATTAATCCTTCAAAAGCTGAATTAGTTGTAAACTTTGACAAGATGCTTTTTGTTTAACTGCATTTTCAATATTATTTAAGGATTTATTTGATAAGCCTCAATAAGAGTTATTTATTAAAATTTGCTCTTTATATAATTGTTTACTATCCCAAGCTTCAGCTTGTTTGCCTTTCAAAGCCTGTCCATTATAAAGTTTTTGCAAACTGCTCCAAGCATCATCCAAAATTAATTTATTACCGGACTTAACAAATGCTTTTATTTCTGAATTTGAATACCCCATAAGTTCTGAGCTTTTCCATAACAGCATCTTTAACTTGTCAACCGTTTCTGCCGCTGCGCCAGCCCACTTTGTTTCACTACCTTTAGCCTCAGTCTGCGATTGGAACCATCTATAAAAATCGGCCCTTTGATCAAGATTTTCATATTCCTTATAACCATTTGGTTTTTGTATATTTACTCTGTTTGCTTCGTTCCAAACCTCCGTATTGTCCTCTCTATCTGATGTCAGCCAATGTCCATCACTTCCATCAAGCTTACCGATTGGATTGTCTTTATAATACTCTGTGGCAGACCTATATTCTCTATAAAGACCATTTGCAATTCTTCCATCAGGATCAATAAGATTTATCGAATTGTTCCAAACGTAGGCAAAAGGGGATTTATTTATCTGACTTGGGAGCTCCGCCAACGGATCAATTACGTTCCACCTTCCAATCACCGGTCATAGAACCTTGCACCGTAATCATACATTCTCATGCGCCATTTAACTATTCCCCGTTATTTTGGAGTTCATTCTTTTGAAGGATTAAGCATCCTCAGAATTACCTAATACATCGTAACGTTTATCCAAATTATGAATCATAACTTCAATATATCTGATTTTATTTCTCTCACTGAAACTCGTTTCATTCCTAGCAAAAAAGGATAGAACCTGTTTTAGAAGACCCTCCAAAGAATAATTCTTGATTATCTGTATACCATCTTTTTTCGTGTATATAAAGTAATAAAGAAGAAAATCTGGTCCCCTTAACCGAAAGGAATAAATGCCCTCAACAAATTGATAATTATTATATTTATCTTGTCCTAATAGATGATAAATATATAAACCTGCATTTTCTGTACTCTGCCCAGTACTAGCAATAAAATTATACAACTTTGTTGTTACACAATCGCTTACATGCACCATTTCAAATGGATTTTTTTTCGATTGCTTAGATTGTTTTTTATGTTGAGCGATTGATATCTTACAACAAAAACACAAAATGGCTATAACAATAAACACTTTCATATTTTCCATAAATTATTCTTCTAAAGTTTATTAAGTACTTTCTTCTCAGCATTATTTGGCTTAACTTCTTTATCTGGTCGCCCATCTTTGTCATGAGGATTAGCAACTGCATAATGTAAATCTTTGTTAATTTCATCCTTATCTGAGGCATGAACATTTTCATGAGTTGCAACTGCACCAATAGCCTGTGTTTGAGTCAACCCCTCCAATTTAGAACCAGATCCAGCTTTAACACCTTTTTCAATGCTTCCATTAAATATTGTTATGGTCGCTTCTTTAATTCCATATGTTCCATCGTCATTAACCTTTGCACCGTAGCTATCAGCAGCATTCTTGTTACCCTGAATAGTTTCACCAAAAGTGGTTTTAACTCTTCCATCCGATTGCGTTTCTTGTTTAATACCTGATGAAATAATTATTTTAGTTTTAATATCATTATTTATTACCTTATCCAATGACCCCTTACTACCAACCGCCAACAATGCATTTCCATAGGTTTTCACAGAGGATGATGCATTAGCACTCCAAGTCGTTTTTCCATTTGCGTATCCGCTCAGCTTCCAGATAAGGTACTCTTAAAACAGTTTAGGAAAGTTGAGCTATTAAGCCCCGAGGACAAACATCTAGTCAAGACCTTTATTGACGCTTTTATCACAAAAAGACATATCCAACAGCTTGCTAAATAACAAAAGCCTTTGAATATTGATCCAGAGGCTTTAAAAATTTACCTGTCATTTACATGGTATTTGTTAATATACCATGTAAAATAGCGACAACAAAAGCTCCAAGAGCACTGACCATTGAATAAATCAAGGCATAGTTGATATCTTGTTTTCCATATTTTTTTATTAGCTTTTCATATCTATCGTTATGTAAGATCAAAAGATAATTCAAAATCACAAAGGGAGACGCAAAACTTATTGTAAAATTTAAAAAATCATCCAACAAATGTCCTGGGAACAAATTAAACGTAGTCAAAGGAAGACTAAAGCCGGCAAAGTATTTTATTATCATAAATACCACCCAGAAATTTAGAGCATTCATCCATGTATTAATAAAAAAAACAGTCCATTTCCAGTTTTTATTCCTTGGATTATGCTTTTTAAAGCTCAAAATTGCATCAACCCATATCAAATAATAAATATTTTTCACATCAACATCTATTAGCTATTTAAAATACTTTGTATCGTCACTTCCAAACCACTTACTAGGCCCATAACTACCTCCAAGAGAAGAGGAAACGTCCCAAAGCAATCGTCCTGTACCATAAATCATTACAAATTCTCCAACATATGGTATTTGTGCCCCTGTGTAGTAACCCGCTACTGATGTCATAACTCCAACAGTACCAACGCCAGCATCGACATATGTGATTGGCTGAGCCCTGCCACTAGCAATTTGATAATAACTTAAGCCTGTTCCAACGACACCTGCACCAAAAGATATTCCTCTTGCTAAATTTGACACGCCATAAGTCGTAATTTGTGCCCGGCTACCGCCTCCCCAACCACTTCCATATACTCGCGGACTAAACTCGGATCCATTATATGCCCCATTTGTTAATCGGAAACTGGCAGTTGAATAACCTCCTATATCTCCAGCTAGGCCAACACTTCCAGAAGCAATGCCTGCCGCATTTAAAGTACCTGAAAGTTTATCTTCAATTGCTGTTTGTCCGCTCACAGAAGTGGCAGCGAATTCTCCGGTACTTGCATTGGTAGCGGTACCATCTGCATTCAAATTTACAACCTCGCTATCAGACCCTTTGATCTTTACCTGTCCAGCAGCCCCAACACGATTAAATCCTTGTTGGATTCCGTTCCCTTCAAACCATTTAACGGTCTTGTGGTCGTCAGACTCATACCAATCCTCACCTTTCATACCTGTAGGATCAATAAATCACAACGGATTATTGAAGACATAAGTATAGGGACTAGTCTTTCTATCAGTTTCGGAAAGCGGATCCACCACATTCCACCTGACTATCACTGGGTCATAGAACCTTGCCCCCATAATCGTACAGACTACCGCATTTTTTTAGCCGTTTCCAAACTTTGCCAGCTGCACTTTTTCAGTGTTATAAAGAACGTTCCTCTACCAAAGATATAGATTTGATTTTCATCCACCAACCTTGTTTTTTGGCCGTTTTTGTTGTTTATTTTTTGCAGGGAGCGGTACTATGAAAGGCTTGCTTGTTCGTTAGATCATCTGTAACAGCAAAGGTAGCCTCGAAAGAAAAGCAGTAAATTGACTTTCGCGACATAAACGCTCCAAGCCTTTGCCCGCAAGGCCATTTATTCCACGTTCCCTTGACAGCTTTCCTTTCTTTGGCTCTGGGTGACTTAACAGATGAACTGCCTGAACCCTTGACGATTGGGGGCTAGTAAAGGCATCATGCAATCCCTCACAGGGATGGAAAGTTCTTTGGTGTGTGGGGAGGATAAGAGCGGATCTTTCTATCCCTGTGAGGTTGGGCAGGTGCAGTGCCCCCGTTTTCGAAGGGGGGCCGGTCTTCCCGGCAGAAGAAGCAGCCGGGCGGAAGGGCAGCAAAGCACAGAGGGAAGCTGAAAGCTGACTGGGTTGCGGGTGATCCGTAAGTTCAGCTGTTACCTTTCGGAAAGCAATCAGGAAAGCTTTGAGGTGAAAGTATATAAGTGTCTATATACCTAAACGATAAAGCCGTTGATCGCAATCAACGGCTTAAAATACATGGCACACGCTATTTTATAGTATAACTGTTCCCATTGCCCAAGTTTTTTAATTTGATTTTTCTGTTAGATTGCTTAACCACTCTAAAATTAGCAACATCAATCCTCAATGGGCTCGAATTAACATCAATAAACAACTTCACAAGAAAGTTTTGATCCTTTTTGTTCAAGAATTTGGCATTAAGTGAATTCTCAACCTGAAAAACGTTTTCTGAAACGTTCAAACTATCACCTAGACTCGTTACTATAAAAACGTTAGTATAATTGCGAATATCCCCTTTTAATTGGGTTACGTGGTAATCTAAAGCCTCCTGTATAGAAGGAAATGACTTCTTTTGACTAAAAACGGAGTTGGTCAGAAAGATTATAAAAAGCAAAAAACAGAATGTGACTTTCTTCATAGTTTTTATTTTCTAGGAGTAACAAAATATTTTTGAGGTATAGTAGCCGTAACGCCAGAACTAAGATTATAAATGTAGACTGTCCCATTCCCACGACCAAAAACATAGTTTGTCCTGCCTGTATTACCACTATTTATATCAAGACCAGTACCTGAAGATGGAGCCTGAGCAAAACCAACAGTACTAGATGACGAAGACGTTGAAATAGTATTTCCGGTGCTACCTCCAGATATAGTTGTCAATGATGCACTTGGATGGCTATGGAAAATGGACCTGGTATTATTGTCTGTCTCAATTTAACTCAAATCGGATTGGAACATCAATCCGAGTGCTAACCGGTATATTATTAATTAAGCCAGGATTCCATTTAGGCATTTTCCTTAAAACCTCTTTAGCGGCCTGATCGCAAAAATTGCAAAGCGTTCTTTTTACTTTCGCATCTGAGAATCCACCATCTTTATCTACAACTACCGACAAAATCACATAACCACTATTTCCGAATTCTTCAGGCCACACCAGATGTTTGTTCACAAAACTTTTCATTGCTTCAACTCCTCCAGGAAAGTCTGGTTCTACATCCACCTCATTTTTGGAATAAACGCTATGATTTTTCATACCATGATGGCTTGCACAAGAATAGAACTGTATACAAAAAAACAACAATAGGAATTTAAAGAGATTCCGCTCCCTACAAATTAATCTTAGCACTTCAGCTCCCCTACATTACTCGTTTCAGAAACAAATTTCCCGTTTTCCGAAGCAAAAAACATCCAGCAATGCAACACATCTCCTTCAAAAGAATCAGGAACATTTAATTCTGCAGATAAAGCTTCCCGCTTAACTAACCCACATGAAACTACAGAAGCCTCTTTTGAAGGGTTATACAGTAAAATATAGGCCAGATCAACCGGACTAGTATACCTGTTTGCCCTTTCATCCATCTTCCAACTTACCTGAACCATCTGGTCCGCCACTAAGCTTACTTTAGGTTGCATTACCGCATCCATTTTCGACCAGGTGCTCAACTTTACCTGTTCAGTATCCAGTTCGTAATCCGGATGAATACCCTTCACTGCATGAGCTAAAATAGATTTAAACGCAATGTTCTCAGGATTTGTCCTTCCAGAAACATGGCCATGACCTATATAAATCAAGCCTAAGGCCTGCCCAACAAACTTCATGGTGTAAGCAAACTTATCCCGGTGCTGAGCCAGCGCAACAGCAGGTACTTTAGTGCTTTTTTGGGGATAATTTCTCACTACATTTACGCCCTTCCATTTGACGGCAACAACGTATCCTACTTTACCCCTAAAAGGTCCAAAAGGTCCTGATTGATATGTTCCCATGTTTATTGAAGATTACCAGGTGATCTGCCCAGTATAGACACTATTTGATATCCTTTTCCTATCGTTTGAAATAAAAGCAAGGTAAGTTTCAGCCACCAGATCATTATGCTCATAATGTATAGGAAGTAAATCTGTTCCATTTATTCTACTTGCACCGGCAGTACAATAAAATGCTTTTTGTAAGGCCGGAAAATAGGCCAGCATCATGACCTGATCAGACCAATGGGCTCCTTGAATTGTAGCATCAGGATTCCAATTATACCTCAATCCTTGCTCCTCTACTGCCAGCCCAAAATCAGCTACTATAGGCAACTGTCCTTCAGCAAGCCGAACATGTTCAAAATCGATCTGTATATCCGGATAGGCTCCTTTGAGCCCGAATCCCCAATTATAACCAAATGCCAAAGCATAGGTTCTTTTGTTTGTTTTCTTTGCTTTGAGTTCAAAACCCACACTGGTAAATTCGCTTACCCTTTTAAGGAAATCATTGACCACCCTTGTCCGCTGTTGAACACCCAACTGCCGAAGGGTTGGTGGATTATTATTTATTCCGATACCCCGGGTAACGAGTACACCGTTTAGAGGATAAGATACCACTCCTCCTACCTTTCCATGGAGAAAACCATTTTTTTCTACTGCCATAACACCAAATTTTAAATTCTATTAAAAAATATCGATTCAGCAATAAAGATTACTCAATAAGGATTAGAATTAACAAATAAAAACATTAGGTATAGCTAAGAAATAATCATTATTACTATAAATCAATTTAATAAAGATATAAACATTACTGAGATACTTCAAAATATGATTAATTATTTTTCAAACTACTTACAGGCCACATACTAAGGGTATAATAAGGGGTTGGTATGTTGTTGGTATATAGTTGCTATATGGTTGGTATATTCAGGACTATACCAACTACATCCCAATAACATATCAAGAATATCGCAAGTACATGCCAACCCCTTATTATATCCTTACGATGCCGCTTATAAATTATGGCTAAACACATTCAAAATCCTGAGTAGAGATTGCATTTAACAGAACAGCCGCCCGATCATTAAAATCAAGCGGCTGTTCCATGCAAAAAAACGACAACAATTATGCAGTCTCATAAGTATTTTTAATGATCTTTCTCCCCTTTTTTCTGGACTTACGCTGCTTCCCCCACCAGATATAAAAACCGGTAACCGGTAAAGAAGCGCAGATCAGGCTGACCATGAAAAAGAGTATTTTAGTAGGCAACTCGCCAATGGCCCCCACATGAACCCCGTAATTGACCCGTCGGAGCAATGCGGCAAAATTTTCGTCCAATAGTTTTTTATTAGAAGCAGGCAGTACTTCCAAAGTATGCTGATCCAGATAAACATCCCTCCAGGTTCCACTAAACATATCCGTGCAAATATAAATGGCTTCAGAAGCTTTTTCAGGAAAACTTACAATGATGTCTTTTGGATTGTGCTCAGCGAGCTCATTTATACCCTTGAGCCATGCTTTATCTACCTGCACCAGCATTTGGCTATGCGGATGACTTAAAGTGTCGGAAACAGCCTCTATTCTTTCCTGATCGGTTCCTCCAGCCATCCAGTACACCCCTTTGTTAAACCATTGAAAACTCATCATCAACCCGGTAAAGGCCAACAACAACGCAATAATGATGGAATAGAAACCCAATACATTGTGTAAATCGTAATTGATGCGCTTAAATTTTGCCTTCCACTTGATTTTAAATGCCTGCTCCCGACTTTTCTTATTCCATCTTTTTGGCCACCATAAAATCAGACCGCTGATCAGTAAAAAGAAAAAGATGAATGTTCCCCATCCTACAATTTGTTCTCCAATTGCTTTGGGCAACCACAGGTAAAAGTGACCTTCTTCCACGATATGAAAGAAATCTTCATGGCCTACCATAGCCACTACTTTGGCTGTATAGGGATCTACGTAGACCGTAGAATCAGAATTAACAGTTACATGCACGGTATGGTTCTCTCCATGATACCACACAGAATGTACTTCTTTATCAGGAAGTGCTTTAACCACAGCTTCCTGAATTTTAGATGGAGGTAACAAAGCTTTTCCATTTGCCTCTGCATGGAACCAGGGCGAAGAAATACTCCTGATTTCCTGTTCGAAAACAAGGATACAACCGGTGATGCCCAGAACCACCACCACGATTCCGGAAGCGATTCCGAACCAAAGGTGAAACCAGGCATTTATTTTTTTAAAAGTCATTTGGTAAGAATAGAATCATCAATTATTTCAATTTCTCAATGCGCAGGATATAATCGATTCCGCCTACAAATTCCACACCTTTTGTCAATAGCTCTGTATTCGGATCGTATTGCCAGATGTAATCCCTATCTGCTGCATTTACCGAAATAAAAGCCTTTCCATCCTCTACAATCACTGCATTCACCATGCGCTCCCCTTTGTCTGCGGGAAGATCCAGTTTCTTGATCATTGCACCAGATTTCACGTCAATGATTCTATAATAATGATCAATATCGATAGATTCACCCGCCATTCTTGAACGAACAATTGCTTTGCCATTTCCGATGTACCACATTGCTGGTGCTTTTTCATTATTTGCTGCAGCTGAGTAGTTAAAGAAATAACCAGGATCAATCTCAGTACTTCCGCTTTTGATTCTGAACATCACAGATGGAGATTTGTAGTCATAACCGGATACCGGGTCACTAATGAAATACAAATCATTGTTTTCATCCACAAAAGAAGATGGAGCATATACATTCAGACTGCCTAAGCCTGTAGTGCGACTTTCCTCCAGGTTCTTTTCTACAGCCATGGTCTGGTAATCAATTACAGCCACATAAGATTTAGGATATACAGGCATATTTGGATACTGTGTCCAGTCTGTGGAACCAAATCCATAACCTAGAAACAGTTTACTGTCTCTGTATTGTGCAAATCCAAAGCTATACTGTTGAAATCCATTTGGAATCGCTGTAAGATTCAATTTCCCGCTTTTAATCGTCATGTTGTCCACTTTAAGGATGGTGTAACGGGCTTCCCCTTTGCCTTCTCCAAAAATAACCAGGGTATTGTTGTCTGCCCAGGCATAGGAACTCCAGTTCAGGTAAGCAAAAGGAATCTCTTTATCTATGATCAAAGTTCCATTTTCGACATGGTACTTACCTAAACGTCCACTGGTAGAATTCATATGGTAATAGAAACCATTTCTTTGAATCACATCCTGCGCATAAACTTTACCAGTCATCTCTGCCCCATTTCCTTTCAGACTAATCGTACCACTGGTTAAGGAAGGAATACTGGAAATATAATAAGCAGTGTTTGGCCAGCTACCCACGCATAGAATCGCGGCGTATTTTGTGCCTTCTTCTACATTTCCTACGTTTCTTTTTTCGCAGCCGCTGATACCGATCAGGAGCATTCCTATCATTAAAAGCTGGACTGGGTATTTAAATAATGTATTCATATATATGGTGATAATATTTTGATAATCTATTAATTACTGAATGAAGTATCTGAATTTAACAGAGAAGGATCTTCCCGGTTTTTGTAGTTTAAAATTGTCGTATGCCAGGTGATCCGTTAAGTTCCTGCACTCTGCAGAGATGTTATATTTTCCTTTTTGCAGGGAATAACTTAGAGAAGCATTATGGATAAATTGTGTAGGGATATCAGATTTTCCATTCGGATTTCCTTTACTTTCCCAGGTCAGGTAAAACCAGTTTACGTACTGTGTGAACCAGTTGAACTGTAATCTGGTGTCCTTTCCTAACAGGTTATCCTGGCCAATGGTAAAATCAGCATTACCAAATAACCAGGGTTGATTTGGAATCTTGTTGCCATAAGTTCCTTCAATATTGTAGGATTCTGTCTGGCCATTTTTAGTAGTGTTGATTGCACTTTGATAAGTTAAATTGACACTCAGGGACAACAAATCTGCATAACTATATCTGGCTTCTGACTCAAAACCTGTGATGCGTACACTGCTCTGGTTTTCATTTTTCAACAATTTGGAACGGACATCAGGCACAGGAAAAATAAAGTCTTTTGCATTGCGATAAAACCCTGAAGCTTCAAAGAAGAATGCACTTTTGTTGATATGGAAACCGTAATAAGCGCCCAGATTGATATTGTGGCTACTCTCTGGTTTTAAATCCGGATTACCCTGAAGATTTAACCCATCACCGAACATCTCTTCGGCCTCCTGTAACCTGTAGCTGTGCTCATAGGAAGCCTTTACTCCTAGTCCCGTTGTAATGATATATCTGGAAGCAATCCCATAACCGAAGTTAGAAAAAGTGGTATCCTGAGAGGTGTAACGTCCGCTGATATACTTTGCTCTGTCCAGTCCAAGGTGATAATATTTACCAAAAAAAGTATTGGATAATTTTTGATCCAATAAATTTTGCTGATAAGCGACACCTACAATTTGCTTATTAATGGTGCCAGGTAAACTATCCTTACCTACTTGTAACTGATTAAAGTTTTCATTTTTCAAATGATCTATTGTGTAGTTGAGGTTTAGAGAATGTTGATCATTGATCACATAGCTCAGGTTAGCCATCGCATATGTACGCGGTCTCATGATTTTGTTAATGGTTTTGATGCCATTGCCCATCTCTGTGTAGCCCTTATCATAATAACTACCATCCCAGTTGTAATTGCGAAAGGCAGTATCAGTTGTTCTGTAGCTATCTTTTGAACGCGCCGCGAATGCACTTAGGTTCAGCCCTTTGGTGAATAAATCGTTCTTTTTATAGCGTAGCGTCGCACTCTTGGCATAATTGGTACGTCTAACATTGCCATATACCGTATTTTGATCGAAGCCTGTTTGTAAGTCCTGACGACCTTCATTATAACCTCCGCCGATGAAAAGTACATCTGCCCAGCTTTTGTTGGTTACACCCATCTCCACTTGTCCGAGGACAGAAAGATAATCATCATGAAAACGTCTGGCATCACCTTTCACATATTCTGCACCTGTAACATCTGTAATGTGATTTCCATCTCTGATACCACCCACTACAAGATCCACGTTTTTCATTTTATAATTATTTTCCGAAGAATTGAAAAAACCGCTTCCTTTAATAATCAGACCAGTTTCCGGATGAACATATTGTCCGGTAAGAGAAGATCTGTTTGTTTGGAATGAACCATAGCTATGACTCAGATCCAGGTAATTACTTACTTTCTGATTGGTCACCACATTAACAGCGCCTCCCATTGCATCAGCTCCCAGTTGTACAGGTACTACACCTTTGAAAACTTCCAGTCGCTCAGCCATATTTACCGGGATATTGTTCAAAGACATGGTACTGCCCATCACATCCATCGGAATTCCATCAATAAAAAACTTGACTTGCTTTCCGGATAAACCATTAATAGAGAATTTAAAATCGGAACCTAATCCACCTTGCTCACGAATCCTTACCCCTGTACTTCTGTTCAGGATCTGGTTCAAATCGGCGGTGGTATTGGCGTATTTTTTCGTTTCAATGGCATTTACTGCAAAACCAGATTCTTTAACCTGCTGATTTTTAGTTTTCCCGTTGATATTGACATCATGTAGTTGTTGTAGGTCCTTTTTTAGGGAGAAATTAAGGTTGAGCTGCTGATTGGCTTTTAGCACCACTTGCTTTGATTCTTTTTCGTAACCGATAAAGGAAACGCTGATGGTGTAAGTCCCTGCTGCCAGATTTTTCAGCTGATAGTGTCCCTGGCCATCTGAAACTACCCCCTGTTTAGTTTCTTTTAAAAAGATAGAAGCCCCTGTGATGACTTCGTTACCGTCTTTTACGTATCCTGAGATGCCTGATGTAGTTTGTGAATAAGCACTAATTGAAAAAGTGCTGAAGAGCATGAGTAGTAGAATTTTTCCGTAAGTCATTATTTTAATATTGTGCATTTATACCTGTTAGTAGCATAAGCACAATATTCCCGAAGGTGGGATCGAAAAAAAAATGAAGAATTATCTTAGCTGATCAATTCTAAGGATGAAATCGGTATTGCCTCCAAGTTCCGCTCCTTTAGTCAATCTTCCGGTTATGACATCATATTTCCAGACAAAATTCCCTTCAGATGAAGAGTTTACAGAGATATAGGCGATGTGATTCTTTAACAATACACATTCTCTTCTTGTCCCTTTATCCAGAGGAAGTTTTAATTTCTCCAGTACTTTATTATTTTTCAGATCCAGGAGATAAAATTCAAAATGAGGAGTACTGTAATGATCTCCGAGACCTTTGAACAAGTCTTTCCGCTCTGCTCTGACGATAGCTTTGCCATCGCCAACCGGCCACATTCCATAAGCATGGTTCCCGATTGTGGAGGATAAATTGAAAAAGTAATGAGGATCTGCGATGGAACTATTCTTATTGATTCTCATGACTGCCGTAGGTAACTCGGGGCGGTTGCCTAATGCAATTCCCGGGCAGGCCATGAAATAAAAATCACCCTGGGCATCCCTAAAAGCAGAAGATTGCACAGTATTTACACCGCCTGGATAAGTAGAACGGGTATCCTTGACTGTTTTTATCGCCTTCATTTGAGGATAACTCAGTTCAGTGATATAGGTGGTATCACTCGTGGTATAATTTGACACCCCCATTTGCTGATGGTACGTATAACCAACCAAAAGCTGATCAGGTGTTTGGCGTGTGACAAATCCCACAGACATGTTGTCGAATCTGCCTGAAGGCATTGGGATTTCCATTTCCCCCTCACTAATGGTTTTCATAGTGCCTACATGAAGCATACAGTATTTTACCTGCTTAAAATCAGGACTTCCTAAACCGGTTAGCAATAAGGTATCTCCTCCCAGCCATTGGTAGTTTTCAATGGAGAACTGCGCTAAAGGCATAGACTGAACTTCCTGCAACTGATTACCGTTTGATTCATATTTCAGGAGTGCCGCTTTTTTTCTGTTGAGGTAATAATAATAACCATTTTTCACGATCACACTCCGATCCATTTCAGGGACATTCAATGAAGCACCATCACGCTCAGGCAATAGCAGTCCTGAATCCAGCTGACTGGTTTCCAGGATATATTCCTGGCCATCTTTACCTAAAATGTAAATGCTGTAGTTATGGTTACCTTCGTTTTTAGACATTAAAGCACGTTCTGTACATCCAAACAGGGCAGAAAACAAAATCAATAGAAAAAAGAGAAAGCGCTTAGATATTGAATTCATTGATGATTTGCTTTTGAAGAACAGGAGGAAGATCCATCAGATTTTTTTCGCTGACGATGATCTTATCTTTTCCTTCTTTGCCTTTTAGAATGATATAAGTTTGGTCTTTTTTAAAGGTGATCTTTTCCGGACTACCTTCAAAGCTAAGTGTAATGTCTTTTTTAGGAGAAATGAGAATGCTTCCGGCCAGATCAACTACCCCGCTCATGTTATCAATTTTGGCGGAAGTACTGGTCCCTACGGCAAGGGTATAGTCGTTGACTTCAAGATGGTGAACATTTATCGTTGATGTATTGTTAACAGATACCAGCGCGGGATCCTTTTGCTGGTTGTTTCGCTGCAATTGTACCATCCCTAACCCAGACAAACCAATCACCACGGTGGCGGCCACAGCACCCATCCAGAAGCCTCGATTTGATTTTCTGCTTAAAGGAACTGTTGTTGGATTTAGATGTTCAATAGACTGATGTATGGGAGTCTGCTCTTCTTTGGGAAGAATCTCTTCAATCCCAGCCCAAATGTCCGCTTTATGCGCTGCTTTAGATTCGCCCAATGGCAACTGCAATCCCTCATCGGTATGGTTAGAGAATAACCATTCCTCCACAGCCTCACGTTCTTCGGTGCTGCAGTGATTTCTATGGTACTTTTCTATGAGGTCTTGATTAATGTTCATCACGGGTTTTAAAGCCTAATTACTGGGATTACAAACTTATATAAAATATAAGTAGCATAATAACGTATTTTCCGTAATAGCAAAGTTATTTTTATTCAGAATAATTGGAAAGACTGAGCCGGAGAGCGGCTAAGCTTTTGGTAATGTGGTATTCTACGGCCCTTTCGCTGATCAATAAGGCTACAGCAATTTCTTTGTTACTCATCCCCTGTTCCCTGCTCATCCGGTACACCTTTTTACATTGGCAAGGAAGGGTATCCACCAGCATATTGACACTTTCTTTAAGGTTATTGTAATTGATGTGTTCCTCTGTACAATTGGAGGATTGGCTACAGCCCTGAAACTTTAGGCAGATGTGTTTTTCCCGACTTACTTTGTTGCGGATGTATTCGAAGGTTTTGAATTTTGCAGCACGAATGAGGTAGTTGCTCACGTTCTCGAGTTCGAGCTCCGCTCTTCGCTCCCAGAGCGATTTGAAGATATCCTGAACCATTTCCTTTGCTGGTTCTATCTCTCTGATGTTGTTATAACATACTGCATAAACCTTGTCCCAATACATATTGTATATGGTTTCAAAAGTTTGTCTATTGATACGTGTGCTCGTATCATTTGCGGGTATGTGGTGGTTTCCTGACAAAATTGGTTCTAAGTACTTGCCGCAAATATATACTATTTAGATTAATTACAAACTAGGTCTTTCCTAATTATTTGAATTCTGTCTAAATAGTGGTTTAAGAGGTATTCCCTGGAAATTACAAAAGGCTAACCCTGTTCTATGGGTTAGCCTTTGTAAATGATCCTATTTTAGCAATGAACGCTTAGTTATAATAGCTGCTATTTAGATTTGCATTCGCTTTTTCTGCCGCTTCAATCGGACGGTAATCAGACAAAATAATTGGTGTACCTTTCTTTACACATACATTGTGCTCGAAATGAACTGCTGGTAAACCGTCTTCTGTAGAGATGGTCCAGCCATCTTCTTCGGTAAAGATATGGCGACTTCCCATGGTAATCATCGGCTCAATTGCCAGTACCATATTTTCAGTCAGCTTTTTACCGCTTCCTTTTCTACCATAGTTTGGAACCTGAGGGTCTTCATGCATCTCTCTACCTACACCATGACCCACCATCTCACGAACTACACCATAACCATGTTTACCATTTGTATATTGCTCAATTGCATAACCAATATCTCCAGTACGGTTGCCCACTACTGCTTGTTCTATTCCAACGTAAAGTGATTCTTTGGTGATTCTAACCAGGTCTAATACTTTCTGGTCTACCTCTCCCATAATAAAGGTATAGGCGTGATCTCCATGAAATCCATTCTTAGCAACAACGGTATCAATTGAAACTACATCACCTTCTTTAATGATATACTCGCTTGGAAATCCATGAACAACCTGCTCATTTATAGAAATACATAGGGTGTAAGGAAAACCATGATAGCCTTTACAAGATGGGATTGCACCATTGTCCCTGATAAACTGCTCTGCCATTACATCAAGTGATAATGTGGTGATCCCTGGTTTAAGGATCTTTGCCACTTCTGTAATTGTAGCACTAACCAGTAAACAACTTTCACGTTGAATCTCAACTTCCTCATCCGTCTTATACATACTCATTTTTAATATTTAACACTGAACAGTGCTATTTGCTGTTCAGAAGATTTGTTTTTTGTTTATAAATACAAAGATATGGGAAGTATGAGATTTCTATGTAATTATTATACATATCCGTGTAATTTCAGGAAAAATGAGGTAAAGCGCTTATCATCAAATGATTTACTAAAAAACTTCGTTTAAAGGCTGTAAACGGGGTTTTATTGGGTTGCAGGCAATTCCTGGTGTAAGAAAAAATAATTGGAAAATTATTTAACTAAAATACAGCGCATTACCAGAGAAAACCAAGTTTTTGATAGCTATAGGGCAGTTTTTACATTATTATTTCTATATTTGCAATACCAAACAACGAAATAATAATTGATTCCGTAGCTCAGCTGGTAGAGCATTACACTTTTAATGTAGTGGTCCTGGGTTCGAATCCCAGCGGGATCACACCAAAGACTATCAAAACGTATAAAACCCTGCAATCGCACGATTAGCAGGGTTTTTGCTTTTAGGGAATTGCCAAAAATCGCATGAATTCACAAAACTTTGCTGAGTGATTCGGTGAGTAAGGCAGAACGGTTAAAATTGACTCACCGAATTGTACATAATCATTTATTGTACAGGCTGTTACAAACTGAACATCTTGTGTAGATTTAGTTGCGAAGCTATTTTTGTTTCACCTTTAATATTTAGATTATGAAGAGCAATTTTAGCCTGCTTTTCTATTTGAAAAAGCAAAAAAACTATGTGAGTGGAAATGTGCCGATCTACATGAGAATTACCGTAGAGGGAAACCGTGCGGAGATTGCCGGATTGCGATCCTAAGCGATGGAACGCCAAGGGTGGCCAAGCCATCGGCTCAAAAGAAGAGATCAAGGTGTTGAACACCCATCTTGACCAGTTGCAGAATGCGGTTTATTATGCGCACCAACGTGTTTTCGATATGGGATTGCTGATTACAGCAGATGCAATTAAATCCAGTTACCTTGGTACGCTCACCAATTCCCATACCCTATTGGAAGCGGTTACCGATCATAATTTAAAGATGGAGCAGCTTGTGGGTAAAGATTACGTCCGTGGCATATTGAACCGTTATAAAGTTTTGGAAAGACACCTTAAGTTTTTTATCCCTTTGAAATATGGTGTAGCCGATATGGACATTAGAACTATCGACCAGGCATTTCTAAATGGATTTGACCATTATCTAAGGTCTGATAAGAACTGTGCGAACAATTATGTGGTAAAGAACATTAAAAATCTTGGAAAGATCCTTCGCATTTGTATGGAAAATGAATGGATAGATAAATCGCCATTTACCACTTATAAAGGCAATACGAAGAATGTTGACCGCTTTTATCTGAACAAAGAGGAATTGACTCATATCGCGGGAAAGGAGTTTCTCTCCGAGAGATTGAAGCAGGTTCGTGATGTTTTTATTTTCTGTTGTTTTACTGGTTTGGCTTATGTCGATGTGTTCAAACTGAAACAGGAGAATATAAGAAAGGGAATTGATGGCGACCGATGGATCTTTATTAATAGGCAGAAAACCAAAACAAGATCATCGGTTCCGCTACTTTCAACAGCTGTTGAGATTGTCGATAGATATTCCACCAACAAAGTTTGCCTCATTAAAGGCTTGCTTCTTCCAGTTCCCAGTAACCAAAAGATGAACGAATATCTTAAAGAAATTGCCGACCTCTGCGGAATTGAGAAAAAACTCACCTCGCATATTGCCCGCCATACCTTTGCCACTACCGTTACGCTATTGAATGGTGTACCGATAGAAAGCGTATCGAAGATGCTCGGACATACTAACATCAGGACTACCCAACATTACGCCAAGGTTTTGGATATGAAGGTAAGCGAAGACATGGCGTTACTTTAGAAGAAGTTCGCGACTTTTTGAGAAGTTAGGCAATATTAATTGATGGTTGACGTCTTCATATGTGAGAGCGTTAATTTAGATTAGGCGGGAATGGTCGGAGATCATTCCCGCTTTTCTTGGAATAACTTTATTTCACTTCTATAATTTGTCTCTTTAATTTCTCAGGAATGTTTGTCCATGTAGTTTCGTCACTTAATATGAGCCTATAACCGCACTCATTACTCACTACGTTAACTATGTGTCTGTACCAATCAAGATAAGTCCATTCTCTTGGTTTTGGAGAAAAAAGGAAAAGTCCGTTTGCATCCCAGTGTACTTCTGTAGCTGTTCTGTAAATGAGATCAAAACGGGTTGATGAAGGTTTTATGTAGAGCTTTCCTTGGATGTCTATTCCAATCTCTGATATTTGGTCAATTTTCATAAATCGAGCTAAATTTCATAAGTACAAAAACTTAGAGGCTATTTTTTTTTAAAGCAATCCCCTTACTTCCATTTCCGAAACCGTAAAGAACATTTTTTCGGATAACATATTTAGTGGAATCTGTAGTTAGATAATATTCCTTATTAGACTCAACAAACTTTCCTTCCAGAAATTCTAATGATGCGCCAGGATCTGGTTGTTCACTCATACTAAAGGTACCTTCTGATTTCCAATGTACTATCTCATATATCCTATTGTTATATTTGAATTCCCAACTTTCAAGTCGAGCTCTCTGATGCCTACTAATTTCTGCACTAAAAAGAAAATTTATGATGAATGCTGAAATCACTGCATTAATCAAAAAAAATTTCGAGTACTGTTTTTTGAAGAAAAATAGAATACCTGCGATAATAAGATTTATTACAATCACAAATGGAATTAGCAAAATTATGCCAATTGATACACTGGGATCGGGATTCATTGTTCTCACCCAGAACCATATAATGCAGAAGTCGATAATGACAAGTAATAATATTTTGGTCAAAAATTTCATTTGAATATTTACGAGTTGTAATAAAACTACTATTTGCTATTATACCTATCTAGATAATCCTCAAATACCTTTCTAATTATTTGGTCGATATGTACCAACCCCTTATTAGTTGGACAAATATGTTGAATTAGTTGTATAATAATTGTCTGCATTTAAGGTTAATTTATCGACCTGAGTTTCGCATTTTGGTTTTTGGATTGTGAGATGAATATTTTGCTCACATTTCTCTTTCGGTGTCATTTCGACACCGCTATTCGAGGCTGTTTAATTTCAGGCGATTCAACCGATCCTTAGAACACTGACTTGCCTGCTTTTCTTTATTAGCCCTGCCAAAACTGACATAACACGTAATGATGTTCTTGTCGTGTATGCAGCTTACATCGTTTTCTTTATAGAAAACGTCGGTTAATTTTCTATGAACGCGAACCCGATCAATGTAGACAACCTTTTTTATGATTGCTCTTGGTAGGAATTTGTCACCCATATCCGCAATAGCCTGAAAAACTTGTTCATAAGGAACATGTTCGAGTCTATCTCTTACATCCGCTAAAAATTCTAGGGTATTTTTCATGTTCAAAATTGTTTGGGCTATAAAGGGGGCTTATAACAAAAATAGGTAATAGATTTTACCTTTTAAGATCGATTTAAATAATAGAAAAAAATATTTCTTTAATTTTTAAAAAATAAAATTAATTTTGTATATTTCTGAATCTCATGCTATTAATAACCTTAATTATATAACAAGTTTCTTCTTGATTTTATAGGATATACCAATGTATCTTATTAGGCTACATATGATATTTTCATATTGCTCCCAAAAGGAGCAATATGAACCCACCTATTGTAGAAACAAGAAGTTTAACCTCTAAGAAGGTAATGGAAGATTTCAGCAAATTGGACTTTGCAGCCCAAGACTGGCAAATTGTGAATGAAGATCAGCAACTGAAAACGAAGAATTTCCGGCCGATCTGATCATTTGCTTTTTACCACCAATTACATTTACGCTGCCATTTAATTATCGTTTCACAAACTTTATTATATTGTAATAAAATCGCTCTATCAGTCTCATATCCTTAGTAATAATTTCTGTGTTCGCAATCATGCCATCCTTATACAGGATTTTTTTATTGTATGTGGTCACTAAATTATTGGTGAATGTAACTTTGGATAAATAACCACTGTCAACGCCGATTCTGGAAATAAAGTTAACCCGACCTTCAACTACACCGTATTCCTGATATGGGTATGATGGAAACTTCAGTAATACTTTTTGCCCTAACTTAACTTTCCCAAAATTGGATTGTGGTATATACATTTCTGCATAATATTGGCTGCTCGGTGGATTTATATAACAGATCACCTGTCCCATCTGAACCTGTTGATTAACCTGAATGAAATTTTTATAACTAACAACTCCTTCAATCGGAGCGACCAATGCATACTTTTTGATCCAGTCTTCTATCTGACTATTAAAGGTGCTTAGCGCCTCACTAAAATGAAATTTCTGCGTAGTAATTGTATTTTCCAGCTCTAAAATTTCTTTCTGTTTCTCGCTTTTTAAACTTTTAGTGCTTAAGATAGACGCATCAATCTGCGGAACAGAAATCAGCTTGTTAATCATCTTGCTTTTTTCTGTTCGATATTCGAGTTCGCTTATAATCCTCTTCTGTCTCAAACTTTCATTAACGTCAAAATTTGTTTTAGAAAGTGCTAAGTCCTGTTGCAGCAAAAATTTCTCCTTTTGTAAATTGACTTCTGAACTATTCAGATTGCCCATATCAGCAAGAAGCATCTTTTTTTTAATATCGTAAAATGCACCGGGAATATAATTTTTATAGGCAAGATAGGCCTGTGAAAAAGTTTGAAAGGACTGTTGTAACTCCCCGAGTTCATTATGAGATATCTCAGATAAGGTCCCTTCGAAATTCAACGGATTATCTGAATCGAGCGCTTTCCTGAGTTGCTTGATCTGCTGAAACATGTCGAGCACTTGGTTACGATTGGCAACACTTTCTACAAAGCCGATAATATCTCCCTTTTTAATCATGGCATCTTCCTTGAAATTGATCTGTGTCAGCTTCCCGGTCAACTTTGCAATAATGGGCTTTGGCGCATTAACCGATACAAGTTTCGCCTTGGAATAGATACTTTCCGGGTATTTAATGATGATGGATATTGCCAGAAGACTTATAAAAAACAATAGAATAAGCGAGTTGCCCCATCTTATGATCCAGGATGGGACTTTGCCAAGTATCTCCCTGATCGGTTCGTCCTCATCATTGAGTTCATAGATTTTAGATAATTTTTCCATACGCTGTTTATTGTCCTAATTCTAGCTGATTTTTAATTAGTGTGTAATAACTACCCCTTAACTTTGAAAGCTCATTATGGGTGCCCTGTTCGATTATTCTGCCTTTATCCATGACGATAATCTGATCGGCATTGATAACGGTACTAAGCCGGTGAGCGACTACTACAACAGTTCTGTTAGTATAATATTCTTCCAGGCGTTCCATAATTACCCGTTCGTTATTAGCATCTAAAGAACTTGTTGCCTCATCAAACAACAAGTAGGGAGAATTCTTATAAACTGCTCGGGCAATAAATATCCGCTGGCGCTGTCCACCGCTTACACCGATCCCGCTGGAACCAAGGCGGGTCTTAAATCCCCTGGGCAGGCTTTCTACAAACTCCTCGATGTTGGCAGTCTGTACGGCTTTTCTCAGTTTCTCCTTGTCCAAAATCCCATCCGAATCAGATTCTGATATATTTCTGGCAATGGTATCAGCAAAGAGGTATCCCTCTTGCATGACTACGCCAATATTTTTTCGCCAGAAGTCACTATTAAAATTATTGATGTTCTGTTGACCTACTCTTATAATGCCTTCTGTAGGGCTATAAAATTTCAAGATGAGTTTTAGCAACGTCGTTTTTCCGCTCCCGCTTGCCCCAACAATAGCAGTTACTTTGCCCTCGGGGATGGTAAGATTGATATTATCCAGTACCAAGGGACTTGTAGCAGATCCATATCTGAAATTTACTCCCTTAAAAGAAATCTCCTTAGATAAGGGTAGCACGTCGAGTTCATCCTCATTACGCCCCGTCTCATTTTCTTTATTGTGTATCTCTCCAAGTCTTTCAAGACTTATGAGTGCATCCTGATACGCCTGGATAAACCCGGTGAAGCTACTCACAGGTGCATTTAACTGGCCGATAATATATTGTATTGACAGCATTACCCCTAGTGTGAAATTGCCCGCAATCACCTCCTTAGCCGCCAGGTAAGTAACCAGAAAACCCATTAACTGTATAACAAAACCGCCACCTATATCCTGCAGCTGATTTAAAGTCAAGCTTTTAATAGAGAGCTTGAATAACTTAACCTGTATCAATTCCCACTCCCATCTCCTGCGCTTTTCTGAGTTATTCAATTTAATTTCCTGCATTCCGTTTAATAATTGCATGGTGCTGCTCTGGTTACCTGAAGCCTGATCGAATCTTTTAAAATCGAGCGCGGCGCGCTTTTTCATGAAAGAATACACCCATATAAAATTTATAACGGTACAGCCAAGAAAAACGAGAAAAATAGTAGTGCTATAATAGAATAGCACGCCACCGAAAACCAGAATATTAAGTGCTGAAAAAAGAATATTTAAAGATGCTGTTGACAAAAAACTCTGTATTCTGGCATTGTCCTGTATGCGCTGCAATAAATCACCGGTTGATTTGGTATCAAAAAATGCTATAGGTAATTTCATCAGTTTGATGAGAAAATTACCAAGCAGCGATATATTTATCCGACTCGTAACATGCAGCAACAGCCAGCTTCTTATTGCTGTAGTCGTTGTCTGGGCAAAGAACAGAATCAGCTGCCCGATTAAAACCAGGTTAATGAAATTGAGATTGCTCTGGCTGATACCAACATCAACAATAGATTGGGTTAAAAAAGGGAGTATAAGCTGTATTAAACTACCGATAAATAGCCCGATAATCAGCTGGGCAATCAATCTCCTATACGGACGTATGAAAGGGATTAAAAACTTAAAGGTGTTCTTTTTGCCCTGACTTTCTTCGTCTTCATGAAACTCTGAAGTAGGCTCCAGTACAAGCAATATCCCTTCATCATCGTCCTTAATGATGCCGCTCGGTGAAATCCACCCTTTTATAAATTCGTCTCTGGTGTACCTGATTAGTCCAAACGCCGGATCTGCCACAGTAATATACTTTTTGTCAATTTTGTAGACCACCACAAAATGACGTTCTCTCCAGTGAATGATACATGGTAATGGCACATCTTCGGCAAGCATCTGATAGGTGGAGTGTATTGCCAGGCTCTGTAATCCAATGGATTCCGCAGCCTGCGATATGCCAGCAATATTAACCCCTTCACGAGTAATGAATGCCTTTTCCCGTAATGCTTCGCCAGTGATACTTTTACCATAATAACTAGAGACCATTCTTAAACAAGTGGGACCGCAGTCCATTTCATCCAACTGCTTAAAAAATGGAAATTTATTATTCATTCTTCAAACCCTCCAATTCTTCTCTGTAATATTGTAATGTATATTTATTGACCTGATAGGGATACACTTCATACATCGCATTGGTTTCGGGAATGGTATAGCCTGTTTTAAAATCTAATTCCGCTTCTTTAATGATTTCTAAAGCCTCTTTTTTTCTGCCGGTGTTAGCCAGGCACACTGCTTTATAATATTTTGCATCCGTAAAGTGACTATATTTCAATAATGCTTCGTCAAAGCTTTTGGTTGCCAGTAAATAATCACCCTGTTCAAAAAAACATATTCCCTGATAAAAAAGCGTGGAGCAATTGACCCACTTTGCACCCATCTTTGTTCTGTCTTCATTGATGCTCCGGGTAAATAATTTTTCCGCAGTATCGAATTTATTAAGTTGCAGATAGCACAGCCCTTTATAGAATTCATAGGTGTGATCCATTACATAAGAATTGCCTTTTATTTTTTGGGCAGCATCAAAATCCCTGATCGAAGCTTGGTAGCTTTTCTGGAATATACACTTGATAAAAGCCCGGTATTCTAGGTAGTGATCGGTCTTATCATATTTCACTGCACTGTCAAGATAAGCCATTCCGATTTCGTATTTTTTTTGTTTAAAAAGCGGCATTGCTTTTTGTTGCCATGCGTAAGCACTGGTCGGAATAATCGACAAAACACTATCCAGGTACTTTTGTCTTTTGACCGAATACAAGGGTGACATCTCAATTTCCTTCGTGTATCTTTTCAGTTTGGTGGAATCCTGTTGTGAGACAGTTTTTGTTGGATGCTTTGCAGGTTCATTTTTATTCTGGGCACAAGCTTGTATCGTCAGGAATATAAGCAGGATAGATAATGTTTTAAGATTGTTCATCTAAAGGATTGGATGCTAAGAAAATGGAATAATTAAAATTATATGTCTGATTACTCAACTCTAAGTTTTTGACTTGAGGTCCCCATTCTTTTGTTATCTCTATAAAAAAATTCTTTATTTCATTGTAGATAACAAGCCCTTCTCGTGTAAATAACTTATCAACTGTATAGTTTTCTTCTTTAGGTCTTTCGATGAGCCCTAGATCTGAATAGCATTTGCGGATATAAAATGACATACGTCCCACAGCCTCATGTTTTTTGTGCCCGGAAAAAGCACCAACCGCCAGACAGGCATTCAGGCATGTAAATATTGCATAATAGGTATAAAGAGCGTGGAATATAATATAAATATTTCTCGTTTCCAGGCTACCGTCAGCGAGTACAACTGAATCAAGAACAAGATCCGGACTGACATTTATGAATTTTTCAACCTCATAAATAAGAACATTGAAAATCAGATGGCCCGTTTGATGGGCGATATCATCCACAAAAAACACCTCGTTATAATCCTCCTGATAGGCATTAAAAAAAGATATTCCCTGAGCGGAGAGCGTAGCAAATGAATTTCTTAATGCAGAGTTCACATTAAACACAACGCATTTCTGTACGACACTACATATAATTTTATAATGTTCGGGTGAGTGCGTTTTGATTAAATAGTAAGCTTGTTCTAAATTTCTCTTATGCTTTTTTGATATCTCGTCAATTTCAACTTCAACGGGATTATTTTTTGAATCATAATAAAATTGCTTAAGAAGAGGTATGGGATATTTCAGTAATTCTATACCAGTATCACCTATATATTCGAGAGCATCTAGCTTGAAATTTGTTTTATATTCACCATTTAATAAAGTGATTGATTTAGGACTACCGAGTAATGAAAATGCGGTATTGGGAGATTCTGTAACTAACCATCCTATATTAGGAAGGTAAATCCTACCATATCTATCTGAAGTTATTTTGATTAAATTATTCTCTTCACCAATCCTGTAACCAAACAAAATCAAATTCAAATCATTTACATCTTTGTCCTTTGAATTGAAAAATGCAAATAGCATAGGTTCACTATAAATGAAATCATCATCGAAATCTATTTGATCAAATATATCTTCATTTGACTTATATAATAAGAGTTTGATGTTATCGATAATCGCCTGGAACCTCTCTGTTATAGTAGCTTGTTGATAATTTGTAAAACTTGTGGTCATAAAAAAATATTAATGATTGCTAAAACGTTATATAATACATGCGTTGCAATGGCGTAACCAAATCCAAATTTCACCCTGATATATCCGTATAAGATACCCATTATCAGGAAGGGCATTATTATAATCGGACTTAAAAGAATTACATTTTTTGATATGATAAAATGGGTAATATGTATAAACCCAAATAAGATAGCTGATATAAAAATGCTGACTCTGGGATATAGATTTACCTGTTGCACTTTAATTGGACTCCTTTTAATTAAAAAAGTTAAAAATACATAAATTATAGCTGATGAAGCCAGAAATGGAACGTTCTGAATAAGTGAGCCTATAGAAATAAATCCCCGGATAAACAGGTTGACAACTAAAAAACCAACAGTAAATGAGATAGGAATGTACTTAGCGTTTCCAATCCACAATCGAAAGGAAATTTCCTCAAGAATTGGTCCCAGTACTAACGGAAGTAGTAACAATATGCGACTTTGAACACTATTCCAGCTGCTGGTGTTTGTTATGGGCATTATTAACCCATAATGAATCAGTAATGAATTAAGTACCGATAGTATAATTATAATTAATACATGAAATATTAGCAGGATAATTATCGATTGTATTTTTACTGCAAAAGATTGACGATCCACATCCGAACTGGAAGGATGAAGAATAAATGCGATATATTTTTTTATCGGCCTCATAATTATAAATTATAATAGTTGAGGCGATTATTTGATCGGCCCCAACTATTAGATAGCCTATTACCAAGTCATTGGATGAATATCTGGCGCATCAACACATTGCTTAAGGTAAGATTTAACGCTATCCCAAAAGCCTTTTGGGCTATGGCAATCAGATGCCATGCCACCTTGGATTTTCTCTAAAACATCGCTGCTTTCAATCGTACTAGCCTTTACTTTTAAATCAGCTAATGATAATTTTTTTGTTTGTACCATTTTTTTAATGATTAATTATAATCCTTCCCTGTCTTAACGCCATGGGATGGTTGTTCGGCGGTTTATTTTTGTATTATTAAGTCAATAAAAATCCTATACGCTACACTTAAGCGTATAAATTGATTATTTATATGCGATTTTAGGGGATAATTTGATATTTACTAAACTATAAAATGTCCTAAAGTTTTAATACCACTTTAATACCTATTGTTTAACAATATAAAAAACAGGAAATAAGAATGGATTTGAGTAGATGCGTAATTTATTTATAAGCGGCGGTTTACGAGAGTTAATTTAAAATATTGTTCGTCTTATTGTATTTCGCAATATTGTAAAAATAATTTAAATATCAATAAAAATATATATTTAAATTCCATGAAATATTTTTTTTATAACTATCAGTGTCTTTATTTGTAAAAAAATTTTATTATAGGCTTTTTATGTACTATTGGTTTATTATAAATGTATACTGGAGTTGCTACATTTGAGTGGACACCATGTTAGTCCTGCGTTGTTGTACCGCTGGCGGAAAGAATTTTCGAGTAAACAAGGTAGTAGCTTTCCTGGGAACGGCAAAGTTATTCTCAGCGCAGCAGAGCAAGAACTAGCTCTACTGAAGAAAGAATTACGAGAAACACAGATGGAGCGTGACATTTTAAAAAAGGCTATCAGCATCTTCTCCAAGGGCGACAACAAATATTCAGGTTCATAAAGAATCGTAGCAAGATATTTTTAGTTAGGAAGATGTGTTCAGTATTTAGAGTAAGTAGAGCTGGATTTTACAAATGGACCATCAGTAGTCCATCGAATAGAAGTATTGAAAATCAAATGATTGAAGCTGAGGTGTTACAGGCTTTTGAAAACAGCAAAAAGATATATGGCAGTCCCAGAATTACCTTGGAGCTCCGTAAAAAAGCGATTAGGATTTCCAGGCCAAGGGTTGCCAGGATCATGCGAAAAGCAAAGCTGAGAAGCATTGTGAAGAAGAAATTTAAAGTTACAACAGACTCTAGTCATAAATTTTCTGTGCCTGGTAATGTATTAGATCGTGATTTTAAGCCAGGAATATTGGGTGCTCTATGGATATCAGACATTACCTATATCAGGACTCGGCAAGGCTGGCTTTATCTGACAACGGTGATCGATCTGGGTGATAGAAAAATCATCGGCTGGGCGTTAAGCACAACAATGAAAGCAAATGACACGGTAATCCCTGACTTTAAAATGGCACAATCAAGACGACCGGTTACTCAGGAGCTTATTTTTCATTCTGATCGTGGAGTTCAATATGCCTGCAATGAATTCCGGGAGTTATTAGAAACAAATCCTTTGATCATCAGGAGCATGAGCAGAAAAGGCAATTGCTGAGACAATGCAGTGGCAGAGAGCTTCTTTAAGACACTAAAAGCTGAATGTGTTTATCAGCACAAGTTTACTGATAAAGAGCAGGCAGCCCGAATCGTTTTCGAATATATTGAAACATGGTATAACCGTAAAAGACTACATTCTGCCTTGGGATACTTGTCCCCAGAGGAATTTGGAAGAAATTTAAACAAACAAAATATTGCAGCTTAACCGAATGTCTACTTTATTGTTGCAATTCCAGGCAATTAAAGTATCCAGGCCAAGAGTTGCCAGAATCATGAGAAAAGCAAAGCTGAGAAGCATTGTGAAGAAGAAGTTTAAGGTTACAACAGACTCCAGTCATAAATTTCCTGTGCCGGATAATGTATTGGATCGTAATTTTAAACCAGGAATATTGGGTGCTGTATGGGTATCCGACATTACTTATATCAGGACCAGGCAAGGCTGGCTATACCTGACAACGGCGATAGATCTTGGAGATAGAAAAATCATAGGCTGGGCATTAAGCACGACGATGAAAGTAAATGATACGGTAATCCCGGCCTTTAAAATGGCACAATCCAGGCGACCGGTTACTCAGGAGCTCATTTTCCATTCCGACCGTGGAGTTCAATACGCCTGTAATGAATTTCGATGGTTACTGGAAAAAAATCCATTAATCATCAGGAGCATGAGCAGAAAAGGTAATTGCTGGGACAACGCAGTGGCAGAAAGCTTCTTTAAGACGCTTAAAGCCGAATGTATATATCATCATAAGTTCACCGACAAAGACCAAGCAGCGCGCATTGTTTTTGAATATATTGAAACTTGGTATAACCGCAAAAGACTACATTCTGCAGTGGGATACTTGTCCCCAGAAGAATTTGGAAGAAACTTAAACAAACAAAATATTGCAGCTTAACCGAATGTCTACTTTATTGTTGCAATTCCAAACGCCATTAAATAGAAATTCAGATTAAACTAATAAATAAAGAATTTATTTTATTATAAATCAATATACTGTTGTATATTACTTATATGAATGCTAATTAACGAATAAATATCATTATATTAAATTTTTCATTTATTAATCACTATTTAATTATTAAATAGTTAGAATAATCAGAAATGGATATAATTGAGGGCGGAATTAGCCTTGCAGCTTTTGACTGCGGTTAAAGTGTTGTTGGCGTATTAGGTGGAGGTATTGAATTGATATACTACACCGCGATACTTTGTTCTGCCGCATATGCGGAATCATAAATCATTTATCAACTTTTAAACGAAAGAAACATGAAAAGCTTAACAATTGAAGGAATGGAGTTAATTGAAGGTGGATTTCAATGGGGAAATTTCACTGCTGGTGTTGGTTTTGGTGTAGGTATTTTGTCAGCTACCACTGTGTAGGTCTGTTAATTGCTGATGCTTTGGGAGCAAAATATGCTCCCATGCATATCAAATCAATAGAACTATGAGTAATAAATTTTTAGATATCTACTTAAAATTCATTCTATCAGGAGTTTCTGGAGGGTTAGCCTATAATGCTTACCATAAGAATGAGACATTTTCACTTAAAGCCAGTTTGTTTTTTTTTGCTATGATTGGCTTTTTTATGATAGGATTTTATAATTTAAAAAAAGACCAAAATATAAAAGTAAAATTTAAAAAATGAAGTTAACTATTAGTGGGCTGACTAAAAAGTATGGAGAAAACATTGTCCTTGACAAGGTAGATCTAAAATGCACCGGGGGAACCGTATATTGCTTACTAGGCAGAAACGGCGCTGGAAAAAGCACATTAATCAACCTGTTGTCAGATTTGATTGAAGCAACAAGCGGTGACATATATATAAATGACCATAACTATAAGGAAAGCGAAATACTCATTAAAAAACAAACTGGTCTTTTGAGTCAATATGACCAATTGATTCATGAGTTAAATGCCTCAGATTATTTGCATTGGATCGGATTGCTATATGGACTCCATAAGGAGACCATTGCTATACAATCTTCAAATCTATTGAATTTTTTTTTCGATAGCCATGAAGATTTAAGTTTACCATGTTCAAACTATTCAAGCGGGATGAAAAAAAAATTAGCCGTATGCGCTGCAGTGCTGCATAAACCTAATTTCTTATTACTTGACGAGCCTTTTGCTAATCTCGATCCTTTGGCATCAAGTAAACTATGTGAGTTTCTAAATGCCTATAAAAACTGTAGTAGAGTTATTGTAGTGTCATCGCATGATTTGTTGTACGTTGATAAAATAGCAACCCACATTGGTGTTTTAAGTGGGTCTCAGTTGGTTTATGATGATACGATTTCGGCGTTTAAAAATAATACAGGCAGTATAAACGAAGAGTTGTTAAAATACTTAAAACAAAAGGAAGGAACTTCATTATTATTAAATACATTAATCTAAACTATGATTGTTTTTTTATTAAAGAGGCGAATATCAAATTTTTTCAGTAAGAATAATTTAAAATCAATATTTTGGCTTTCTTTTATGTGCTTCATTACGCTAATTTACGGCATAGGTGTCGCCCAGATTTATGATCATTTTTTTTTTAATAATAAAATGACTGCAAGGATATTAATTATCAGTGTTGAATTATTGGTATTGATAACACCAATAATTTTGAAATTTTTCCCTTCAGTTACTTTGAAGAAATGTCTTGTTGGCGCAAATTATCCAATAAGTAGTCTGAAAATGGCATGTGTAGACTTTTTTGCTGTTTGCTTGACAACCACAACGTACTGGGTACTTTTTATTTTTGTATCCGTGTTAATTGGATTTAGCGATAAGTTATCATTTTTTGACAGTTCTCTTCTCGTATACTGTTGGTTTCTTGGATTGTTATTTGCAGAAAATTTGATAAACGCCCTTTCATGGGACAAGTATGTTTATTTAAGTGTGGTAACCACTTTCCTAATAATGTTACTTGTAATGCTGAGTTATTATGATAATATAATTTTTGTTAATAAGCAATTTGGCGTCTATATAATAGTAAATACGTTAATAATTGGGTTAACATGCATGTTCTTTATGCTTTATGAAAGAAAAATACCATTGGAAGGTAATTCCAATCAACAATCTTTAATAAGTAGTATAAATTCCTTTTTTAAGAAAAACTTAATACTTAAGATAATTTTTAACAATTCCAATATTAGAGTTGTTTTATTAATCGCATTTTTGATAAAAGTTATTTTTCTTCTCTTCTTTATCCTCATTTTAAAACAATATGAAATTGGGTATATCTTATTAAAAGCGCCTTTCTTTTTGCTATTAGTTTTGCCTATAATACCTTTCACTTATGTATATAATAACTTATGGGGTTATTTATTCCCTGTTGAACTGAATAACATCGTTAGTGGGAATACTTTTGAGGGCCATTTAAGAATATATCTAACCTTTTTAGTCCCAATTGTTCTAATCGATTTTACATGTGTACTTCTAGTTTTTATCTTATTTGGAATGCTTTCCTGGAAGCTTTTCCTCATCTATAGTGTATTTGCGATTTATAGTTCTGTAATGGGATTAATAAGCTCATTCCGCAAATATTCTTCTTCTGATGTGGCTTTAAATTTTTCAAATTTTAGAGTTAAAACATCTAAGGTTTATGCCTTTTTCAATATCATTCCTGGATTATTAATCGGTGTATATTATCAAAATAACAGCCTAATTTTCATTGTTTTAGTTGCTATGCTAATTGTATCAACCATACTTTATAAATATATAAAAGGTTCATTTGTTCATCACCTTATTATATTAAAACATAGTATGCTTTCTGCTAAATAACGCCCAATATAAATTAATTGATATTATGATTAATCAACTAAAAAATTACAATGCAATAAAGATGTTTTTAATTAATGCTAAAATGGACAAGGACAATAAAAACACGCTATTTATAGGAGGAGTAAGTTGCCAATTACTGGGTTTATTCTGCTTTTTAACCTTTTGGTTAATGGGCTTTGCTATTGCGTTTTTTATCATTGGAACAATTCTAATGCTTTTATCAAGAAAAAAATGGTATTTAAAATTACTGTCTCTATCTCCAATGCTTTTTGTATCTGGCATCATCATAAATGTGCTTTACTTTGAAAAATTTATCATCCCTAGTGATTTTAGTGGAGTAGTTTATATAATTACTGATCCAAAATTTGGAGAAAACAAAGAATATGATTTCTTCTTTAGGGTGTATAGGATCCCGAAATCAGGAGTTTTATTTACTAAGTTCCATCAAAATTCAGGGATTAATAAAAGAAGTTTTTATCAGGCAGACAAAGAAGGAAATTTAAAGGAACTAGGTATTTTAGACTATAGAAGCTATATTGAAAAATGGGTTGTTAATCCACCCAAAACTGAACCGTCCAGAGACAGTTTGGCTGTTTTTACACCAGAATCACAATATGATTTTGAATCCAGAAAGAACAACACAGTATTTACGGTGGGAAAATACAAAGACACAAAGGTTTGGAACTTTTTACCGAAAAAAAAGATTGATAGTTTAAGGTTAATTCAAAGTAGACACTAGTTATATTTATTACAACAATACAGATTCACCCATTGTTAGACTTTAAATGATTGAACAGGACCTTACCTAGGGCTTGCTTTTGTTCTTTGCATTGATTTATTTCGCGTATTTACTCATTTTACTTTAATTATGAACCACTTCTCACTCTCCAATTGTATTATAGGTGGCTCACTAGTAGATACTATCGGGCACACTATTAAAAAATGAAACCATTTGTTCCAATGCTGTTTCGGAGAACATTCTTTCTGTATTTTCCATGGTTTCTTGCGTGGCTGCTGCTCCCCTTGCCACCATATCTTTTTCAAAATGGGCAATGGCAGTTTTAATGTCTCTAAACTTACCGCTAGTCAAAACTTCTGCCAATTCAAACGAATCTTGCATTGCTACATTAGCACCTTCACCAGCAAATGGTGGCATACGGTGCGCCGAATCGCCTATCATGGTAAGGTTTTCCTGTGTTTCCCATATTTGGTTGAAGGGAAAATAATATTGTGGACGGGGCGTAAAGTATACCTCGTCGTTCGTAAGGAATTCGTGCCATTCTGCACTCCAGCCGGCAAACTCTTTTTTGAAGAAGGCCAATACCTGCGCTTTATCTTTGAAATCAATACCGCTTTCCCGAAGCCAGTTTTCAGGACATTTGAAACAGGCAACAAACATAATGGAACCGTCGCCCTTTGAGCCATATCCAATAAATTGTTCATTGTCGAATGCCATTACCTTGCCGCCATTTGCAAATTCAAAAAGCTTTGGGGAATTTTTTTCAGCCTCATAGATATTTCCTTCAATTAACGTGACTCCCGAATAGATTGGCTTCAGATCGCTGATGTAGGGACGGATTTTGGAATTAGCACCGTCGGCTGCAATCACCAGATCAGCATAGGCAGATGTTCCATTTTTGAAATGCAGTTGCCAACCATTGCCACGCTTTTCCATTCCAACAAAATGGCTGTCCCAAACCACCGTTTCTGAGAATAGAGAGTTCAGCAACATATCTCGCAATGGAGCCCTGTCGATTTCTGGGCGCGTTTCTGCAGTGACGTCCGCAAAATTATGGTCATCAAATTTTATGTTGAGCGAGCTATCTACCAAAAGCATCTTGCTTGCCGCAGGACGATGATTTTTATAAAACTCACCTAGCAGTCCCGCCCGTTGTATAGCTTCAAGGCCTGTGCCTTCGTGAAGATCCAGGGTAGAACCTTGCACACGCACATTTCTGTTAAGATCCCTTTCATAAACTTTAACATTAGCATCTTTCATCTGTAGCAGCCTAGCCAAAGTTAAGCCAGCTGGTCCAGCACCAACAATGGCGATTTTCTTATCTTGTAGTAGCATAATTTCATATATTATGCAGCAAAATTACTCCTTATCGTTAACTAAAAATTGTAAAAAACGGTGGTTTTCATTTTTAAATAACTCTTTGGGTGATGCGCCAGCTAGTTTTTTAATCTCCTTGATGAAGTGGGACTGGTCGTAATAGTTGAGTTGTGGAAACAATTTGCCCTCTTTGATGTGGGAAAGTGAAGCCTGGAAGCGTAGGATACTGCAATAGGTCTTTAATGAAATTCCGAAACGCTGATTGAAGTATTCATTGATCTGCCTTGCTTTCCAAAATATCTTTTCCGAAAGTTCCTTTACGGAAATTTCACCATTGCTTTCAAAAATAAGCTCGAACAACCTGCGTTTTCTTCCATCAATTTTTTTAGGCAAAAGAGATTGGATTTTTCTTATCCCCTTCTCACAAAATGAATCAAAGTCGTTTAGATCATCAGCATTAAAATCCCAGAAATCAATTGGCATTATTTTTCCGCTATCCAAAATATCTGCAACGGACTCATGCAGAAGATATTCTACAGCAAGAGGATTGAAATTGATGGAAAAAAAAGTGGAAATATCTTGCTTGGGTGTCAGCTTAGGCTTCGTTTCCAGTCCCAAAAGAGAAATTTGAAATTGGTTATCCGAGGTTTTGTAAAAGGTCAGGTCAATTCTTCCGTTAGGGATAATCACACCGTCGCTAATGTCATTAAGGTTCTGTATGGACGAAAAGCAATAGACAAAATCGGAAATCGACCTGTCTGGTTTGGTTAATTTATGTAGAAGCACATCCTTCATTAATTATATTTTAGAAGATGTTTTGATTTATGCCGATCACGTGTGATGGTAACTATCGTTCGGGATTTATTTTAATGCTAGGTTTTTATCTGCAAACATTGTAAAGCTACGTAAATAGCTCAACAGTCAATTAAATACTTGCAACCAATTTTTCATATTTCTTTCAAAATTGATTGTTCAACAAATGAGAATCATTTAAGCTCAGGTAATCTATAAAAGTTTATACTATTATTTTTAGATGATACTATCGCGAACTTCTGATCCACTGAAAAAGTTGCACTGGTATATTCAACTGTATTAATTTCAGCAAAAGTTCTCACCAGACGTCCATTTAACCGCCACAATTTTGCTGTACCATCCTCACTTCCTGTAAGGATATATTTACCATTTTTAGAAAATTGTGCCTGATTTATTTCATCGTTATGGGCTTTAAAAGATTTAAGTAATTGACCTTTTATACTCCATAAAGCCACCCGCTTATCAAAACTGGCCGTCAATATCTGCTGTCCGTCTGGTGAAAAGCTTGCTGAAGTAACACCGCTAGAATGGTATTTTAAGGTCTTTAACTTCTTCCCTTTTAGATCCCAAATAGAAACCGAGTTATCGCAACTGGCAAGCACGATTTTTTTGTCATCAGGCGAAAAGCTTGCCTGATATATCGTACAAGCATGTCCTTTAAAAGTTTTAATAAGTTTCCCATCCGAAGTCCATAGCTTGGCGGTATTGTCTCCTCCTCCACTCAATATGTACCTTCCATTATTTGAATAGGTCACAGTTTTTACATAAATTTCATCGGCTTTAACTACTTTAATTCTATCCCCATTAATACTCCATATCACAAAAGTTTCATCGCTTCCTGCAGTAATAAATCTTTTGTTATCTGGTGAAAATGCCACATCATTCACACTTCTAAGGTGCCCCGTCATTTGTTTAACGATCTCGCCTTTTTCGTTCCACAATATGGCTGTGTCATCAGCACTACCAGAAAGCAACCATTTTCCATCTGATGATTGTGCTATACCATAAATGGCTTCTTTAAGACCCTTGTAAGTTTTTTCGGGTAAGGGAGTTTGTGAAAATGTAAAAAGCCTTGAGAAGACTAAAAACATAATTAAAATAGATTTTATCATAACAGCGAAAATACTATGATCTCTTTCAGACTGGATAATTTGGATTGTAAATAAGAATGTAAACTTTGTAAATAAAACCTTTACACCCCTACAGGGGATTCTTAGCCCCCTTTTGACAATGGATATAGGTAAATCAGCCTACTCACCGAATCCTTCATAGTTATTATTGAAAAAACTAGCCTTTAAAGCTCCTGGAACAAACCATGGGCTTTTCAATTTCAACTTGCCAATATAATTGACTAACTGGATAATAAAGGCTATTCAAATACTCCTATGATTTCCTTAATTCATATCACAAAAAAAACATGAATTTAAAAATCATTTTCTTTATCATTTCTCTGTTTTGCAGCACTTGTTTATGGGCACAAAACAACCAGGTAATTATTATCGAAACCCAAAACACCAGCTTGGTTTTTAGTGGGGAAACTAATGGAAAACTATATCAGCGCTACCTTGGAAAATCATTACCAAAAGCCAATTATGCCAAACTAAGAAACATAAACGATGCCTATATTGGAGCTGGAATGGAAGACGTTTTTGAGCCAGCAATTCGTGTGGTTCATGCAGATGGAAATCCATCCTTAGACTTAAGGTTTACCAAGGTAGAAACTAAAAAAATTAACGGTGACATTACTCAAACTGATATTTATTTAAAAGACCCTGTTTATCAAACCGAGGTCATACTACACTTTAAGGCCGCCTTTAACGCGAATGTTTTAACAAGTTCTACCGAGATCATCAATAAAGAAAAGAACAGCATTACGGTAAATAACTATGCCTCATCAATGCTACATTTTGATGCGACTAATTATTTCCTTACTCAATTTCATGGTGATTACGCCCGGGAAATGGACATGCAGGAAAGTCAATTAACCAGTGGTATCAAAATCATTGATAGCAAATTAGGGAGCAGAACAAATATGTACCAGGCACCGGTATTTTTTCTGTCTCCAAATCAATCTTCAACAGAGAATGATGGTGAAGTAATTGCCGGGACAATAGCCTGGACAGGCAATTTTCAATTCTTATTTGAGGTTGACAGACTTAACAAATTAAGAATCATTTCTGGAATTAACCCTTATGCTTCTACACTTACAATGAAAGCAGGAGAACATTTTACTACGCCAGAATTTGTTTTTACTTATAGTGCAACTGGTAAAGGTCAGGCCAGTAGAAATTTACACAACTGGGCAAGAGCATACGGGGTCTTGGATGGCAATAAATCGAGGATGATCTTACTGAACAACTGGGAAGCCACACATGTGAAGTTTGACCAAGAGAAATTGGTAGAATTATTTGATGGATCAAAAAAACTTGGTCTTGATTTATTCTTGTTAGACGATGGCTGGTTTGGCAATAAATACCCGAGAAATGATGATAAAACTGGTCTGGGCGATTGGCAGGAAGACCCTAAGAAATTACCAGATGGAATTGGTTATTTGGTAAAAGAGGCTACAAAAAAAGGGATCAAGTTTGGTATTTGGTTAGAACCAGAAATGATAAATCCTAAAAGTGAACTATATGAAAAACACCCTGAATGGGTTTTAAAGCTACCAAATAGAGCAGAAAGTTACCAACGTAACCAGTTGATTTTAGATTTAATAAATCCGAAAGTTCAAGCGTTTATATTTGACCTGGTAGATAAGATGATGACTGACAATCCTGACCTCGCCTATATTAAATGGGACAATAACAGGTTCATGACAAATCCTTACTCTCCATATTTAGGAAAAGATCAATCTCGTATGTTTATTGATTACACCGAGAGTTTTTATAAAATCATGCAAAGGATAAGGGCTAAATATCCTCATTTGCCGATCATGCTTTGTTCTGGAGGAGGTGGTAGAACAGATTATGGCGCACTTAAATATTTTGATTCCTTTTGGCCAAGTGACAACACCGATGCCGCAGAAAGGGTATTTATTCAATGGGGTTATTCTCAATTTTTCCCGGCTAACACCATTTCCAGCCATGTAACTTCTATGGGCAAACAAACGCTAAAATTTAGAACTGATGTTGCCATGATGAGCAAGTTGGGTTATGATATTAGTGTTGATAAAATGACTCCTGAAGAAATTGACTTTAGCAAGGCTGCAGTGGCCAACTACGGCAGGCTAAATAAAGTAATCTGGTTTGGAGATCTTTATCGTCTGGTTTCTCCTTATGATGAGGATAGAGCTGTGTTAATGTATGCCGATTCTGCAAAAAACAAAGCTGTTTTATTTAGTTACAATTTGTATTTGAGAAAAAAACAAATCTTTGGGAATGTAAAAATACAAGGCCTGGATGCCAGTAAAGAGTACATGATTAAAGAAATTAATCTGGTACCCGGTGTTAAGGCCGAGAGCCCGGAAGATGGCAAGGTTTATAGTGGCAGTTACTTAATGAACATTGGTTTAAATGTCTCCCCTGCTAAATTAAAACCTTTAAGTAGTATTGTTTTAGAAATCACCAGTATTTAGCCATGAAGAAGGACATGGTTAGAAAATAAACTTTAAAAGTAATTCAACAACAAAATGAAAAAAACAACCATTATACCACTTTTTACTGCCTGCCTTGTAGTTGTAAGCATTTCATTCTCCTTTATGTACAGACAGGAGCATGATGTTACTCCATTTAAACCCGATACCGATAACGCTGGACTAAAGTTGCCAGTTGGTTTTGGAGCCAGTAAAGTTGCAGACAATTTGGGTAAAGCACGCCATATAGTGACTACCAAGGATGGTAGCATATATATTAAACTCATGAAAGTGGTAGATGGAAAAGGTATTTTGTTTCTTCAGGATAAGGATAAAGATGGAAAATATGAAGTTCAGACTGCTTTTTGCAATTACGGTGGAACCGGTATTACCATTAAGAATGGCTATTTATATGCCTCATCCGATAAAGAAGTATTTCGTTATCAATTAGATGAAAACGAACACGTCATTGATCCTGCAAACCCAGAGAAAATAATTACTGGATTATTAGCTGGCAGGCAACATCAAACCAAATCTATTGTATTAGATAATGAGGATAACCTCTATGTAAACATTGGTGCCCCTACTAACTCTTGTCAGGAAAATGATAGAGGATTGGAGTCTAAAGGCAAAGTTGGTTGTCCAATTTTAGATTCGGCCGGCGGAATATGGCAATTTAAGGCCAATCAGCTAAATCAATCTTATCCCGACGGCTCAAGATATGCTACAGGAATTAGAAATGTAATGGGCTTGGATTGGAATACACAAAACAATACACTTTATGTGATGCAACATGGCCGGGACAATTTAAACTCTTCATGGCCCAGTCTATTTAACACCAAACAATCTGCAGAGATTCCGGCTGAAGCGATGTATATGATTAAAAAAGGAGATAATGCAGGTTGGCCGTATGTTTATTATGATACTTACCAGAATAAAAATATCCTTGCCCCAGAATATGGCGGGGATGGAAAAAAAGTAGGCAGTAAAGAATTTATCAATCCTATAGTGGCATTTCCGGCACATATGGCACCAAATGCCTTGTTATTTTATACAGGCAATATGTTTCCTGAAAAATATAAGCATGGTGCATTCGTTGCTTTTCATGGCTCATGGAATAGAGCACCAGAAAAACAGGCTGGTTATTTTGTTGCTTTTGTTCCATTTAAAGACGGAAAACCAGCTGGCGAATGGGAAGTATTTGCTGATGGTTTCTCTGGTTTAAATGAGGTAATGGTGCCAAGAGAGGCCTTACATAGACCTTGTGGTTTAGCCCAGGGACCAGATGGCTCATTATATGTTACAGATGATGTTAAGGGAACTGTTTATAGAATTGGATATCATATTAATAAATAGATTAAATGAAGAAAATAATAGGTGCAACCATTTTAATAATTGGATTTTTATCAAATTCAAATGCACAAATCAAAAAAAAGACGCTAGTAGCTAAAACCTCTACCAACCAATTGGCAACAGGAAAGATATTGTATGCCAAACATTGTGTAGCCTGTCATCAGGCTGATGGTGGCGGTGTAATGGGTTTAAACCCACCATTGATTAAAACCGATTATGTTTTAGGCGACAAAAAAAGATTGATCAATATCATATTGAAAGGTCTGGATCAAGAAATTGAAATAGATGGCGAAACTTACGCAAATCCTATGCCTGGACTAAGTCACCTAAGCGATCAGGAAGTAGCAGATGTGTTAAGTTATATCCGTAACAATTTCGGGAATAAAGCCAGTTTAATTAGTCCTGCTGAAGTTAAAGTGATTAGGGCTACGAAGACAAAATAAATTTCGGAAATCACTAAAAAGGGTAGAAAACGTTAAATTTTCTACCCTTTTTTTTATCTTAAAGTGTCTTAGAACCACGCATCTGGGATGATACAAACACTAATTGCTTTTTAATTGAAGGAGCATTATTCTTGTCAACATTAATACCTTTACTATTGATACCTTCAACACTTACTAAAGCTTTTGCCTCTCCCTTTACAGCGATAGCATTAACATGAGCTCCAATTACATTTTCCAGGCGGATAATGGCCTCAGTGCCTTTTGTTTCTGGCAAATTCCAATTGCTAATGGTAATATCTTTAGCATCTTCACAAACTAAAGCAGGGCGTACATCATTACTGCCTAGGTTAAATTTCACATTCATCAATTTAAGGCCTTTAACATGACGAGCCCAAACTCCATAAGCGGGTATTTTTGGACCAAAGGTTTTAATTTCTGGATATTGATCGATTGCTTCAGGAACTACCGCAGCTGCGTCTGCTACCTTACCTCCGCCAGCAAGGATAATTTCTATATTTTCTAAGGTTAAATTGGCAATATCATGGCCGGGAACACCTGTAATTAGCACCCCAGATGCAGGGGTTAATTGTGCGGTATCAGCGGCTTTAGCTTTCACATTTCTAATCACTACATTTTCAAACTTTCCTGTGGCTTGTTTGGTTTCGGTATCCTTACGAAAAACACTTAGTCTTGAACCTAACCTAAACAACATAGGCGTACGTACTTCATCCATTGTTATATCTGAAATCAGTATATTTCTGAGGTAAGCACCATCAACGGTTAACAATTTAATACCTCCGTTTTTGGTATCATAAATATGGCAATTGCTAATCTTAATGTTTTCAAAGGCTGCCATAGATTCTGTACCCATTTTTATACCGGCCTGATTACTTTTTAACCTTAAACCAGACACTTCAATATCTTTACAAGCCATTTTACTTGAGGTAGTTTTAAATACCAATGCATCATCTCCACTTACCACATCACAATCTTTAATGCGTACTTGTTGACATCCGTCAATTCCTATCCCATCATTATGGGCAACGCCTATGCTTTGAATTTTTACATTTTCAATTACAATCTGTTTACTTTGAAAATAATGTGAGGTCCAGGCACCTGCATATTTTAAGGTCACTCCTTTTACAGTGACACCTGTACACCTAACAATTCTTACTAAAAATGGTCTTAATCCCCATCTTTGACCTTCCGGGCGAGTATCTGTCAATATGTGTTTTGCTTTTATTGCAGAACCTTGTCCGTCTATGGTCCCCTCACCGTCAATACCTATATTTTTTGCATCAACAGCAACCAGTAAGGCCCAGCCCACATCTATCCCTAAACCTTCAGTAAATGGATCAAAATTTTGATAATCTTTTAAATCTGTACTACCCAATAAGACTGCATCTTTCTGTAAATGGAGGATAACGTTATCTTTCATGGCTATGGTACCTGATAAAAATTTACCCGCAGGGATGATTACCCTACCACCTCCATTTTTATGACAAGCGTCTATAGCTTTTTGGATAGCTTGCGAATTTAGCGTAATCCCATCACCAATTGCCCCATATTTAGTGATGTCAAAATCTAATGCCTTTGCATGGCTCAGGATGAATAGGAAAAATAGTAATACACTTAATTTTTTCATACAATTAATTGAGTTTTAACAATGCTTTAGGGTTTTTACCCTGCACATCATCATCGTAAAATATTTTATCTATTTTAACTTGAGATGCATTTTTTAAACCAATCACCCTGGGGTTATCCATCGGTTTTACCATTTTCAATTCCGAAAGCGCTGCACCAATTACATCATCTAAAAACATCACATATCGATTGTCCCTTTTTTCGTAATTAAATGAGCTCTTTTTAACTGTTAAGCCCATTACATGCCTGGCCCATAAACCATAAGAAGGCTGCACTTTTAAATTAGAAACATTGTACTGCCCGACACCCAATTCTGGAGATATTTGTAACGTATCAGCAATAACATTTCCACCTTTTACCAAAATGTTTACATCTGTAAAGGATACATTTCTGACATAACCCGTGTGTTTTCCATTAGGGAGTTTAAAATCTAGTCCGCCTACAACTTCTGAACTATCAGGCAGCTTATAACCCGCTATGATCGGGCTAGCTTTACGTTGTTTACCATCATAAGGCTTCCAACGGATATTTGCATCGCCATAAGAACTTCCACCATAAACCTCTGCGATATCAACTCCGTTAATTATAATATTTTCTACCAGGCCAATGTTCACATTCTTAACCAGCAGTTCATCATGTTTTACGCCATGATCAGTAAAGGCATATTTACCTACTTCGGCACCTAAAATCCGTCCTCGGTTAGAGATAGAGATAAAAAATGGTGTTGTAGCACGAAACATTTTAGACCTGGAATGTAGAGATCCGGTGTGTCCACAATTTAGATGGATATTTTTAATGTGTGCGCCATCATTGGTCGAGATAGAGAAACCTGCTTTATTTGCGCCCAGAACATAAATATTGTCGACACAGATATCCATGATATCATCGGCAGTTTCTGACCCAATCTGAAATAGATTACAATTGGTATCGCCTATTATATTGCGCACTTTATAATTATGTGCAGGTCTTGTAAAACCCAATGAACAATCTGAACCTGGTTTAACAATATCATCAGAACTGACCTTACAATAAATATTGGTAACAGTAACTTCATTGCAGGCCATAAAATCGTAAATATCACGAACATTGGAACTGCTATTTTTTCCAAAATAGGTATTGTGAACATTTATTGAATCAGAACCAGTTGCCAACAAGACAAAATGCCCTGCCCGATCAATATTCAGCATGTTCTCTACGTTAAAATCCTTTGTACCATCCTTAGCGATATAACAAGGTTCATCTTTAATTGGATCGTACCATAGGTCCTTAGCTTTAGCCAGACCTCCTATTTCTATATTGGTGCAAAGTTTTAATGTAAACATTTTATCGGCTCTATTATCGGCCGGATTGTTCATTACCTTGTCGCCATTTACTAAATTGCCATCACCTGTAATTCTACCATTTCCAATAATTTTAATATTATCCAGACGTTCGCCAAAGAACATAGTGTTTCTAAAAAAATGGTGGCCTACATCTTGTTTAGTCAGGTAATTTTCTGGATCGGCATAAGGACCAATGTCAGTTGGTGATAAGCCTGAGCGATATTTTTTATCACTAAACCAGGTAGTTTCAGGTGCATCAGCCCCTTTTATAGCTTTTATGGTAGCTTCCTTATCTATAAACAAGTAAACATTGCTTAACAAATGAACCGTTTTAACTAAATATGTTCCTTTACTAAACCACAACGTGCCTCCCCCAATCCTATTCACATATGCAATTGCCTCATTAATTTTCTGAGTATCATCTAACTGATCATCGGCATTGACACCAAACTTTTTAACAGCTAATTTTCCGGTATAAAATTGAGCCTGATTGGAAAATCCTTTGTGCTCGCCATCTTTTACCAATAACCTAAAACTATAGAGTAGATTAGGTTTTAGGTTAACCACTTTTGCCCTTCCCTTTTTAGCATCTATTACTGCAGCAATAGTAGACCAGGTTTGGCCTTCATTTATAGATGATTGTAATTGTATGTTTTTAGTATCTCTGATTAAGGGCCATTTAAAGCTTGTTGAAGTATATGTTTGTGGAGATTCCTGATAGGCTAAGCTACGATTAAGCACGCGTTCAAAACCTGCAATGGTTTTAGTTACTTTTAAAACCGCTGTTTCATTTCCTGTTCCAGCGCTACTTAAAACACCTGGCTGAGCGGTTGTATATATAGCTTTAAAAGTAAGGTTCCCAGTATTTTTCAGCCTCACTCCATGTATTTTGATGATTAAGTCGGCTCCGTTTGCAGGTCTAAAATCTAAATGTTTAAGAGTGATCAGCGCTGTGCCAGCTGAAGATTTAGATAGAACTACCTCTCCAACCTTTGTATATGGATAACCTGAGCCTACCCTACCAATTGACTGACTTGACAATTCGCTTAGCTTTACAAAACCTCTGCCGATCACGTTAATACTTGTGTTTTCTAATGCAGGCTCAATTCCTTTCGGAAAATACAATTGAACAGTTGCGTCCGGACTTCTCAATCCCGCTGTGTAGGTAATGGTGATGGTATTGGTGGTCTGTTGAGTAATATGAGATTGCGTTAAGCTCAACTTTCCAGCCAGAGCCCCTGCTCTTAGTAAAATGGTATACTTTTTTGTGGTGATTCCATCTTGTGCCCTAACCAGTAATACATCTCCTTCTTGCACAAGACCAGCACTTTTAACCGATCCATCCTTAGATAAAACCTGATAATGCTGCCTTGAACCATCCGCCGATTTAATTTCACCGATCAGTTCAGGAACTGTTGCCCGTGTATCAACCAAACCTTTATCTTCTGGCGTATCTACCGTAAAGCGATAGGTGGTTCCAGTAACCAACACAATCTGACTGGTGTTGATTTGAGCAATGTGCATATTCTTAATGCCATAATCAATAGTGGTATTTGAACTTAGCGGAATAGCAAAAGTGTTATTGGTAAATACATGTGCAAAGAAGAGAATAGCTACTATCAGTTTATTCATCTAAAAAATTCTTAATGTGTTAAAAATAACGTTTCATCTGCTACAGAAATCAGCATTTTAGTAAATCAAATTAACATCTGGCTTTTGCATGAAATGTTAGCTTAATAGGATTCAAATGTCATTTATTCGAATGTTTTTATTAGGGAATTAGATGGCTATTTCTTTTACACGGCAGGAAAACTTTCAGCAATTCTGGAGTGGAATTTTATAAGCCTTATTCTTTGAAAGTCTTAATCTTTAGATAGAAAAAATGGTGCTCCTGAAAATTCAAATGACGCTTCATCGTGTGAAAAATAATAAAATAATGTTTTCTGAAGTTCGTCTTATTCTGTCCATTAGGCAATTTATAGCCAGTATATGATTTATCGATAACTGTAGCGAATTAAAACAACAACGGAGACGAACATATCATTTAAAATGATTACGTTTGCATATTGTATACAATATTCAGAAATGATATCGCAAGAATCACTAAAAAGTCAAATCATAAAGGCACTGTGGCAATTGATAATTGAAGGCAAAATCATACCAAATGAACCTTTGCGTGAAATACAATTGACAGAATTGCTGAATATTAGTCGCACACCACTTAGAGAGGCACTTCAGCAATTAGAATGGGAAGGAATTGTCGTATCTGAACCTAGGAAAGGATATCGATTGGCACAATTTTCAGAAGATGATATTCTTGAAATTTATCCATTGAGAGCAAAATTAGAATCTTTTGCCCTGGAGTTATCGGGCATTCCAGATAAAAGAGTTTTGGATGAACTCCATAAAATTAATTTAAAAATTCTCAAGTCAAAATCACCCAAAGACCTGGTTGAATTAGATGAGCGTTGGCATGTTCTGTTAATCTCTAATTGTCCAAATCAGAGGTTACTAAAAGCTATAAAAACTTTACATCGCCAATCGCAACGTTATGAGTATGCTTATATGTCTATGGTCAAAATGGTGGAGAAATCCAGCAATCAACATGAAAACATACTTATTCATTTACAAAATGGACAACTCCAAATCGCAACAGAATTACTTGCTGAAAATAACCTGGTAAGCATTGATGCGCTTGTCAATTGGTTAAAATCTTACCATAAATAAATCAACTATTTCCTAATAAAAACCATAAAACCTAAACTACAGCAAATTAAAATGAAAAAAAACCTTTTACTTTCCCTATTACTCTCTTTTGTATTTTCAATTTTTTGTAAAGCAGAAGATCAAACTAAAAATGGGCAGATAGACACCGAGTTCTTTATACCTATTGAAAAATCAAATCTCTATACCAGAGTTGTTGGTAATCCTGATAAACCTATTATTATCACATTGCACGGTGGACCAGGTGCTTTTAATGTAGACCACGAATTTTTTAGAAGTGTTTTTGAAAAAGATTATCTGATGGTCTATTTTGATCAAAGAGGCTGTGGCAAATCTGATGAATGGAAAGATAAAACTATGCTGACAACAGCACAATTTGTAAGAGATTTGGACCATGTAGTAGATTATATCAAAAATAAATATCCAAACAAAAAAATAAACCTTATAGGTTCTTCATGGGGTGGCATGTACGGTTTCTTGTATTTGATCAAACATCAGGAAAAAATCAATTCTTTTATCAGCAATTCGGGTACTGCAAATATCCAGCATAATACACTTGCTTTAATCAAACACGAAAAACAATTGGCAAATGAGCTCCTCAAAAAAACCACTGACTCCACCAAAACAGCCAGATACATTCAAATTCTAAAAAAGTTAGACACTATAGAAAATAGTGGATTTAAAGAAACTTTCTTTGCTGATATGAATTCGATCAGGTATATATTTCCAAAAGAATTAGGATTTAATGTTTATTGGGCTCAACCTAAAAAGAAAGCAAGAGTTGATTCGCTATTTAATGACCCGGAATTCTATACCAGAAATAAGTATACGCCAGAGCTTTGGGAGAAATCGATGGCAAAATTTGAGTATGTCAATGAAACATTTCATGGTCAGGAAGCCTACAATAACCTTAATATCTTAAATGAAATTGCGGTCATTAAAACTCCAATCTTAGTTATTCAGGGAGAATTCGACTATGCAATTGGTTTGGAATCTGGCAAAATGATTTATAAAGCATTGAAAAATGTTCCAAAAAAAGATAAAGATCTGGTTTATATTAAAAATGCCTCTCATAACGTACCAGCTGAAGCACCAGAAGAATTATATGCGTCATTAACAACATTTTTCAAGAAACATAATTAAATAGATGGATGGTTTTTAAACATTGATTTAAGACCTGGACTCTCCCCGCAGCGGGATCACAGAAGCCTCTCAGAAATGTGAGGCTTCTCTGTTTAAAATGCGCTGAGAACTGCTTTTAAATGCCAACAATTCGAATTAGAGGTCGTCCTGAGCTTCCAACTCTAGAGATAAGGCGGTTAGATCCTGTTTTATCATTTTAACATAAGACTCAATCTGATCATACATTTTAGCACGATTATAGAGATCATCAGTACCATAGATACCCTTATCCTGAAAGTACTGTGATGTAAACTGATTCATCTCTTCTTTTTGGCCAACCGCCACTTGATTAAAACCCTTCCAGCTTTCTATAATTTTCTCTCTTAATGAAAGTTCATTTGGTTGAGCTGGATTCTTATAGGTAATGAAATACCATACTGAAGGTGGAAAGATAGCAGAGTCTTCCCCATACCAGATATCTTTTAGAACATTACGCGGATGTTGCAGTTCCGTTACCTTACTATTCTTTAAAATAAGCACCCCCAAAATCGCTTCAGTAATACCGGTAGCTATACCAACATAATCTCCGGCATGGCCGGTGTTATCATTCGATGACAAAAGCCCAGAGGCTACACCACCGATAGCCCCGATTCCAATAGCAGCTACAGTCAGACGGGTTTCCCTTTGCTTTTCCTTCCCCTTTACAAAATCTGCCACCTGCGTAATTCGTTCCTCCTCGCAATCGAGCTCAGCAGCAAAGGAAGAAATTTCCAATGAAGCAAGATTAATCTTTTCTGAGAGTTTTATAGTGGTTTCGATTTTTCTCAACCGGTTTTCTATAGTCGGTGATCGTTTAAAATCTTCCTTAGCCTTTACATTCCGTTGTAATAGATCCAAAAAACCAAAAGCATTGGCAATATTCAAACTTGCAAAACCAAAATGATTGATAAGTGCGGTATCAATATTCAACTCATTAATAGGACGAGGCTTAACTGACCTGGCATTAAATGCCCTTTGCTGGTGACAACTGATCAAGCCTGCGTACTCGCTTATTTGCACTTTTTTACCTAATGAACAGGAACTACAGAGGAATGCGACAACAGTAATTAAAGACAGCAGATTTCTAGCAGATTTTATCATTTCCGGACATTTAACATCACCAATAAAGATAAGCAATAGGTTTTTAAGACAAAAAAACTAAAACTTCAACACTATCATCCAATCAGTTACAGCTTATGTAACTATTTTTTAAATTACAATCTAAGTAAATAAAGGTGGGTATAAAAAAAATTGAACAGGTTGCAAGTCGCTTAATCTGAGGATAATGGTATGAAAAAATTATTACTTTTTTTGTTGTTTTTATTTATCAGACGTCAGTTACCCAGATACAACTGGACATTGTAGCTATGATTGAAAAAATATTTGAACGCTACATGATAAATAGTCCGGGTTGTCAACTTGCTATTAGCCGGAATCATCAGATTGTCTTTTCCAGAGCCAGGGGCATTGCCGATTTAGAGCATAAAGTGCCTTTAACGACAGCTTCAATTATTGAAGCTGGTTCTGTCTCCAAACAATTTACTGCTGCTATTCTATTATTGCAACAGGCAGATCGCCTCTCCTTAAATGATGATGTTCGGAAATACATTCCAGAACTCCCAGACTATGGAACGGTGATTACACTTCAGCACCTCATGCATCACACCAGCGGCATCAAGGACTGGGGAAGTATTATGGCATTTTCGGATTGGCCCAGAGGAACTAAGATATACAGTAACCATGATGTTCTAAACATCCTCGTCCGTCAACAAAACCTGAACAATAAACCGGGAGATGAATATTTGTATAGCAATTCTAATTACGTTCTTCTTTCGATCATTGTAGAGCGCATTACTGGTAAAAATCTGGAAGGGTTTACGCGTTCCACTATTTTTGAACCTGCAGGCATGAAGCACACTCAATGGCGATCGGACTTGAAAAGGATAGTGCCTGATCGTGCCATTGCATATGGGAAAAGTAATGGTACTTATTTTACTGATATGCCCTTCGAAATTGTATATGGTAATGGAGGATTACTAACCACAGCTGAGGATCTATTGCGTTGGAATAACACTGCCGCTTATCGTTCTACACTGGAATATTATCCGGACTTAAAATTATCAATTGCCTGGCTATCCAACACCTCCGAATTTGATGGAGGAAAAGAGGGACTGATGGAGTTACGCATTCTTTTGCTGAGAGATCAACCTCCTGTAAATGAAGATGTAAAAATTGACACCATCCATGTTGCAGCCAAAATATTGAAGAGGTATGCCGGTTGGTACAAGGATCCATTAACAAAAACCGGAATCGGCATTATAGCAGTAAACGATAAGCTACTGATTACCAATGGAAAAATATTAACACCTATCGCAATAAATCAATTTATGCTGAGGTCGTCCCGAATAAAATTTAAAACAGACCAGAAGAGTGCAATTTATATAGAAGACGAAAATGGGGTAATTTATGAGCATGTGGCAGCTGCAGATAATAGGCCATCTATTTTGAAAGACTATGTTGGCGAATATTATTCTGATGAAGTTGAAGCGAAGTTGTCAATTTCTATAGACAATGATAAACTCACTATTCATCGAAATAACAATACCAGGTTCACCTTAAATGCTACTTATAACGACGGTTTTGATATTGAAAATTCTTCGATTAGGCTTGTATTTGAACAAGATAAAAGGTATAAGATAAAGTTGTTAAAGTTTACATCGGCAAAGGTGAGAAACATCACTTTCAAAAAACTATAGCAGTTTTTTCTCTTATGATATCGAATCCTAATAGGCCGGTCACAACTGTCAACCTCACAGATTTGTAATTCCCCAATTCAAAGCCACAAGGAAATATGAGCTCTTTTTCTTTACCCTTAAACCTTACCAAAGCATACGGACTTGCACAACTGGATTTCCTCTTGCCCTTGGCCAGCGTTCCTGTTTTCATAATTTCAACCTGGTATACTTTTTCGCTTCCAATGGGGAAATGATAATTCAAAGCCATAAAAATATAACATATGATCCCTCCAAAAGTCACAATATTATATACCACCTTCGGGAATATACCTGCGGAATCGAAATTTTCTCTTAAAAGAGTTAATGTCAACGGCGTAAATAAAAAACCAGTAGAAATCCAGATTGCTGTTGGTATCGACCATACTATGAAGGTATTCCGATAAATATTAATCTCCAAAACAGTCAGAAAACCTCCTAAAAAAAACAAAAAAGTCAAGATAGCAGATATGGTATATTTTCGTTTTTTAAGCTTACTGTTCCCGACAGCTTCTAAAGGACTCTTTAGCCGACCAGGTTGTTTATTATGATTGCGCATTTGATACTTTTAATCAGGATACCCTATTGTTAAAAATTGGATAAGCCACCAAATAATCTGAGGCTTATCCAACTCCTATCGTTCTACTTATCGCAAGGAGAGTTAAATATAATCCCGTTGCTCCAGAAGAACCGTAACTCTGGTTTTTATTAGAAATTACTAGATTCTTTTGTTGCACCAGGTTCAGCTGCAATACTGTCTCTGGTATTCTTCTGGACAGCAATAGAGGCAAACGTTGTCAATAGGAAGGCCATCGCATAAAACCCTTTTTCACTTAAAGAGAGCGTAGCATTCCATAGCCCTATAGCCAACAAAGCAATCGAAAGAATCGTACAGAACCAGGCAATTCCATAATAAATATTGGTCACTGGAATTCCTTCTAAGCGGTCACGAACACATTTTTGTACCGAAATTGCAGCAAACACTCCGAAAATAAGGATGGTAAAATAATATCCCTTTTCGTTCAATTGCATTGTTGTATTGAAAAGACCGATGTTATAGGCAGCAAAACCTGCCATTAAAGCTACCCAAGACGCTCCTATAAATGCACTTGATGGTTTTTGATTCATTAATTTTTGAGATAGATATTGGTCGACAAAGATTTGGTTATTTAAGACAAGTATAATTAATTATCTGTAAAACTGAGAAGATTCACATTAATAAATCCACCTTATTGCTGTCTATCTGGAATACAGCAGATAATTACTAACGAAATAATTGGGAATGAGGATGTGTAACCCTGGATTGTTCCGCAATGGTTTTTCTGAGCCAGGTATTCAGTTCATTTCTTTTTACACCAAATTTTTAAATCTTCATCCAATCTTTTGGGATTAAATCTTTTGCATTCAATCCATCCGCAACAAACCACTTTTTTGGCGCAATAACAATTTTATTTTGGTATTTAGACAACCACGCCCCCCACCAAGAAAAGGTACTGTTAGATATTATAAAATGTTTGCAACAGGTCATTAATTGTAAATAAAACTCAAATTTTTCGTCATAATACCTCTCATCAACAAAATGCAAGTTTGAATAACCAATTAAATGACTTCTACACCACGAAATATCGTCTGAAAAAACGTAGAACACAGGATTTTCCACTCTTTTTTCAAGAACCTTCATCGCTTTAAACAAATATTTTTCGTCTACTACTCCATGATAATCTAAATTTTGCAAATAATCTCCTCTCCTAACGTTAATCATTACGGCATTAGATTTTGCAATCTCCTTACTGAGCTCAAGCCATTTACCGCTTAATTTCCGTTTAAATTCAAAGTCTTTCTTAATTACATCTTTGATCGTATCAAAGTATTTGTAGGATTGCCAGTATCCCCTGAGCAAAAATAAATAATCCTGATTTTTTGTTACTTCATTAAAGCCATCAAGAATATTAAATGCCTGTTTATCAAAATGAAACTGACGCTCTTTTAATCGAAAACTATGTTGAACATGATCTTTTATCAAAACTCTTCCCTCTCCAATTACCACTTCTCGAAGCTTGAACATTTCTAAATCAAAATTTCGGTTTGAATGACCATATGTATAATGATGTATGTCCAGAAAAAGCGGGATTTTATATTTTATAGATAAATAACGTCCGAAAGCATATTGAAACATCTGGTTTCCAAGCCCTCCTACATGTTGAATTACTATCATAGTATTTATAAAAAGTCAAGCATACAATGTAATTAAATTACTTAATTAAACAATAAATAATTTACATAAAAAAATGAACCATAGCTAATATTACTTAAAAGTATTAACAAAATATACTCCCTACTTCTTTCTGCTTAAGAGCTCAGCTCCTAAATAATTATAATTCAAACAAATACACAATAAAGTCAAAGTAACATCAATGATACCAAGGGAGTTGATAGATGCATTTTTTTAGCATCGAAGAAATATATTTTTACTAAAACAGAATATTAACACAATAAAATAACTTTTATTATCAAACACCATATTTTCCAAAGTTCAATATAATTGACTTCAAATACTTTATTTAAGACAAAAATTGCGTTTTAGTATGGATAGATTATAAGTCACTCCGTGCAAAATACATGCAAATCTTTAAGAGCTAACCTATAATGTCATGGTGAAATTGACATCAATAATTAACTAAACCCAATATTATGAAAAAGATCAGTTTGAAAAACTTAAACCTGAAAGAGGTAGAACAGTTATCCCGTGAGCAATTAAAAGATGTTCTTGGAGGATGGACAGGCTCAACAACAACCGGCCCAACACAAAGTGGTACAACTGCTGAATATTGCAATTGTTTAAGTCACGATGACTGTCCAAGCAATATGCTTTGCATAGTCCAACCATGCCAGGGCTCTCAGGGGGGTGGCCGATGTGAGGTTTATTAATTTGGCCATACAACCTAAAAATGAGGCCGCTTTATTTTTAAGCGGTCTCTGATCATTTTATTCTAACACCTTAGGTATCGGCTTATTTAATTTCCCTAAACTAGAACAAAAAAAGCAATATTAAATTTAAACTACTATAATACTATGCAAAACCATATAAAACTCTCCCAGCAATACCAAATACATAATATTTTCTATTAAAAAAATATAGCATCTATTTTATTCACTTGTCAATTAGGCACAACTAACACTAAATAATCTTATTAATTAAAAAAGTATCTTCTAATTAATTCAGTATAAAACCGAACAATAGAGTAACATAAATAATACATGATTAAACTAATAGTGCATTATTTCAGCATTGAAGTCTGATATATTTACCTGAATCGATTATTAATTAACAGAATAAAACAGCCCTATTCCCTCATGAAATCAAGTAATCAAAAATCCATTTTACTTAATGCCTTCCTCTCCATTATAAAAAAGAACCAAACTGACAATCTAGTTTCCACTGCGAAATTTATTACCGACCATTTTCAGATCAAAACAACAAAAACGTCTTTATTGAGCCATATTGAACATCACATTGATTACCCTTCGCTTTTAACAATTAAAGATACTTTATTGGAATTCGGCATAGAGAGCGCTGCAATCAAAAAAGGAAACTATTCATATGCTGATTTCGACACTCCTTTTGTTTGTGCCATACAACAAGAAGACTGGGGCCAGGCTAGCTTTACAGTGGTTATTGAAGCTAATAATGAAGAAATACAATATTTAGATCCCTTAACCAATAGTGTTACTACTATTCCGACTCATGAATTCGAAAACTTAGATAAGGAAATTATGCTTTTATTGGATGGTGATCAAAAGAAGGATGAACCCTCCTATAATGAAAATAAGAAAAAAGAATCCATTAAAGATTTCATCAAACAAATTCCTTTCTACTTTATCCTGTTTTCTTTTCTACTTACTGGATTTCAACTATATACTAGTTCGGAGAATTACACCTGGACAAACCTAGTTTTCTTATCTACAAGTTTTATTGGATTTGGTATATCCTTACTTCTTTTACTACATGACATCGATTCACATAATCCTTTTATAAAACAAGTTTGTGGGGGTGTCGGCAAAAGCACAAACTGTGAGGCAGTTTTAGATTCCGCAGGCGCAACCTTTATGGGCATCAATTGGTCTATTTGGGGATTTAGTTATTTTTCTACTTTTTTCCTTGGACAGATTTTATTTACCAATATACCAGCCTACAACAGCGTATGGACAAGCCTTTCCTTATTAGCAACGCCATACATTATTTATTCTATTTATTACCAATGGAAAATAGTAAAGCGATGGTGTCCCTTATGTTTGGCCATTCAATGTATCCTATTACTAAATGCAACGAACTCCCTCGTTCTCTTGTATTCAACTTCATTTACATTACAACTTAATTGGTATCCCATTTTCAACACATCTGTATTAGGTCTCTTCTTTTTATTACTCGCTTATTATATCATTCCAATCATCAAGCAAGCTAGAAACAGCCAGCAATATGAAAAACGTTGGAAGAAATTACGATTTCACCCCGATGTCTTCCAGACTGTTCTCAGAAAGGGTAAAAAATTAACTTCCATTCCAAGTCTAGGTGTCATAATAGGAAATCCAAATGCAAAACATGAAATCATAAAGGTCTGTAATCCATATTGTCGCCCCTGTTCGAATGCACATCCAATTCTAGAGGACCTTATCAAGAATAACTCAGATATTAAAATTCGTATAATTTTTAAGGGGTATGCCTCTGAGGATGACAAAACAGTAATTCCAGCGCAACATTTCTTGGCAATCCAGGAGCAACACGGCGCCGAAGTTGTTCACAGGGCACTGGACGACTGGTATTTAAATGACGAAAAAGATTACGACTTATTTTCAAGTAAGTATCCAATGAATGGAGAAGTAGCCAAACAAAAACATCACACTACTTTGATGAATGAATGGTGCGCTGAGTTTAAAATCCGCGCTACTCCGACTCTTTTTATTAATGGGTATGAATACCCAAATGATTACCAAATTAAGGAACTAAAAAATTTCTTCTAAAAAACTACGTAGTTAGCCCGGATGGATTGCAAGCCTATCCGCGCAAAACAGCAAGCTCTCTGTAAGGAGCTCACCTATGATGTTCAGGTGAAATGAACATCAAAAAATAACCAAACCCAATATTATGAAAAAGATTAGTTTAAAAAACCTAAACCTGAAAGAAGTAGAACAATTATCTCGCGAGCAATTAAAAGATGTGCTTGGAGGTTGGACCGGCTCAACAACAACTGGTCCTACACAAGGCGGAACAACTTCTCCAGCCTGCAATTGCAACTCGAAATCTGATTGTGCAGAGAATAAAGAAAAACCACAAGGGTGTATGACCGCAACATGTACTGCTGGCACCTATTCTGGTGGAATTTGTGGATGGGATGGTACTGCCGGAACAACAGATTAATCACTAAACTCCAGAGATCATTATATAATTTAATAATGGTCTCTGGATAATTCTCTATCATTAAATTTCACAAAAAAGAATTTTAGTTTATTCAACTATGATAAAAAAAAGAATATTCCTACTATTAATGGTCGCAGTCTTTTTTCTATTTTCGAAAACACAGACCATGGCACAGTCAGAGCGGAGATTTACTATCAAAGGAGTGATAGATACTATTCCACATGCCTCCTATTTTATTTATTATAGCAGCAAGGGTCTAAAAAAAGAAGACTCCATCACCTTGAATGCTTCGAGTGAATTTGAATATACTGGAAAAATCACAGAGCCTACAATCCTTCACCTAACCATTAAAAACACCATTAATTCCCGAACCACAGGTAACACCTATGTTTACAGTTTTTGGATTGAACCAGAAAAAATCATAATATTTACCGGAAAGACAGGATGGCTTACTAAAGGATTGTACGGATTGGCAGCCAATCCAAAAAAATTCCAACTTACAAACTCCAGTATTGAGACCATAGAGAATAATTATAATAAAACCTACAAAGAAATATTCAATAAATGGAATAGAAACACAAAAAAGTCAATCAATCCTAACCAATGGACACAGATCTCAGATAGCATCAAGGTAGACTTTATCAATAAACACCCCAAAAACTACTACTCATTATACCTGATAAACAACGATCTAAAACAAAACAACCCCAATTATCTCGCTGCTGAACTATTATTAAATAAGCTTTCAAAGAAAGTAAAAAACACTTATTTAGGCCGAGAAACAGAGGATCGGATTAGAATTCACAGGACAACCACACCAGGAATGATATTGCCTGATTTTAAACAGAGAGACACACTTTCAAAACCTGTAAAATTATCCAGCTTGAGGGGTAAATACGTATTGGTAGATTTTTGGGCGAGCTGGTGTGCACCTTGCAGAAAAGAAAACCCCTATTTGGTAGAAGCATATAAGAAATATTCATCAAAAGGATTTGAAATTCTGGGGGTTTCAGTTGATCAATATAAAAAAAATTGGATGAAGGCTATCCATCAGGATCAACTACCCTGGATACACGTTTCCGACCTAAAGGGGTTTGATAATGAAGTGGCTAAAAGTCTTTTTATACATGCAGTTCCAGATAATTTTCTATTAGATCCAAATGGAGTCATTATTGCAAGAAAACTGAGTGGCAAAGAACTTTTACAGAAACTGAATAATCTCTTATAGTCTTCACAGACATTATGAATAACAGGACTGCTCTTAAAATAAAACTATAAACTAATGATTTACATATCCGCCCAGCCTGATACAATTTACTTCATATGGCAGCTAGAGATACAATTAAGGAACCTAAATTCTTTAAATTTAAGTAATAAAAATATCCATGTCCTGGTTTCATATCATAAAGACTTAGGCTTAAGAAAGGAATTCAAAAAATTTATTGAGCAAAATAAAACACTAGCAAGTTTCCATTGCTATCCAGATCTTCGTGAAGATGTAAAATATGTATCCTCTCTCCGCCCTAATATATTGAAACAACATTTTGAATTGTATCCCGAACTGGAAAAGGAAACCTTATTTTATCATGACTCTGATATCCTTTTTTCGCGACTACCTCAAATCCCTAACGTCGAAGAAAATGAGATCTGCTATGTATCCGACACACGCAACTACCTCGATTTAAATTACATCACCAAAAGCGCATCAGAGTCCCTACTCCACGAAATGCTAAAAATAGTAGGAATATCAAAAGAAGTTTTAATAAAAGAAGACCCTAATACAGGCGGAGCTCAATATATTTTAAAAGGGATAACAGCCGATTTCTGGAAAAAAATCGAAGCAGATTCTGAAGCATTATTTATCTTAATGACAGAATACAATACCCGACGTTGGGAAGAAGAATACCCTGTAAAAAAAGAATTGCGCAGCAAAAGCAATGGAATTCAAGCATGGTGCGCCGACATGTGGGCAATGCTTTGGAACTTATGGTATTTCGACAAAAAAGTAGAGATCCATACTGAACTGGACTTCTCCTGGCCTTATAGTCCTATTGAACATTGGGAAGAAAAAGCCATTCAACATTATTCAGGCGCAATTAAAGACAAAAACATGTTTTTTAGAAAGAGTGAATATACAAATTATGCTCCCTGGTATGATCCCGCTTTAAGTAATATTCCCCCTACAAATTGTAGCTATGAAATCGTTCGATTAATAAAAAAAAGGAAGAAAGAAATGGACAATGAGCGACTAAATTTCAAAGAGAGTGTTATTGTAATAGAGGCTGAAAATGCATGCGCCCGGACATTGGAGATATATGACATTATAAAATTATACATCACAAAAACATTAAATATTGAAATCTTTCTTTTTACATGGGCGGACTTTAAGGATCACCAACGTGATGATATCCTAACAAAACAAATGCTTGCACAGATGTTAAGCCAGCAAGCCGGAGGAAAAATGCTATGGTTACCACTCCACCATTTGGTAGATGTAAATAGCCTCACTGAATTACTTCGATCTCAACAACCACACCATTCACACATTCACAGAATTAATTTCCAGCAAACCTATAAAGTTGACAGCTTATTCCTTGAAGCATTTTCTAAAACACTAGATGAAGATCTGTTTCATCAGAACTTGGGGAAATTTAACATTGAACATCCAAATCCGGATAAATTCGTAATTCTAATTGATTCAGACAAAATTAGTCATAATGATGATCATCTATCTATTATTGAATTTCTAACTAAAAAACCCAATCGAAAAACCCAGAAAATTCAAGAGTTAAGCATTGGATTACCAGCTTTTAATCTTGCCTTTAAATTTAATTAAATGAATTCGGAACAAAATTTATACTCAATTCTAAGCCAGCTTATTCTGCCTGAGAACAAAAAAAAACAATCAAATGACCTATTTGACAATTGGGTTGAGGGGATCATAAAGAAAGACCAGTATACTTTTAACGACGGAATCATTGGTCTAGGCTGGCTTGTTGCTTTTCTGATTGAAAAGCAACAAATTGAAGGTAATGTAGATGAAATACTAGAAGATGTAGACGACAATCTTTATAAGTTTACCTTAAAAACAATTTTAGATGAACAAACAGAAATTGATCAAATCTTAGTACTTATAGAGTATTACCATCAAAGACTATTTGATATAAAATCCAAAGCAGGATTTTATCGAAGATTTAGCTATTATGAGAATATGAAACTGTTGTTGGAAAAGCTAAATACAATTCTTGGAGAGCCAATTACTGATGACAATTTAAACTTGAAAATTAGGGTCTTATTAAAGTATAGCCACTTAATCCAAACCTGTATTCCTGAAACACTTATAGAAGTGCCATTCTATCAACAAATTGAGCGTCTCATAAACTATTTTCAAGAACTTGAGCCCGCCCCTGCTTCCGATGAACTGACCATTAATTTGTTAAAACTTTCTATGTGTGCAAAGCAATATGAGAACCCTTATTGGGTAGAAAAAGTTAATGAAATCTATGCGAAACTAATAGAACCAATTTATCAGGAACATCAATCTTCAGTTGAAATCTCAATCTGGAAAAAAACTATATCTTCACTTCCTGAGCCAACTCTAGGCTACTATCACTACCATGATTATTGGAAAACTGAAAAAGGAAAACACTTATTATTCACTCTCTATACCAATATTAAATCCTTTGAATTATCCTATGACTGAATTTCCGAATGATCGGAATTCCTAGCATAAAAACTTGTTGACCGAACCTTATGGGGGCAAAATTAACGACTACTACTTTCCTATGAATATTTAAAAAAGCCCTAATTATTAATGTTAAAAAAATTTCCACACTATAAGCAATTGGATCAGATGGATTGTGGAGCAACCTGTCTACGTATTGTATTTAAATATTACGGCGAACTAGTCAATATACACAAAATCAGAAAGTTATGCCAGACAACAAAAAATGGCGTCAACATGCTTGGAATTAGTGAGGCTGCTGAAAAACTTGGCTTTAGAACTTACGGCGTACGTTTAACTTTAGACCAACTGAATGAAGCTGAACTACCATGCATCCTTCATTGGAATCAAAACCACTTCGTTGTTTTATATAAAATAAAAAAGGGAAAATACTTTGTTTCAGACCCTGCATCTGGGTTAATTACCTATGATGAAAAGGAGTTTACAAAAAACTGGCATTCCACAAAACAACTGCACGCCGGCTTGTCATTGTTATTAAGTCCAGGTCCAAACTTTTACCAGCTGCATGATGAAGAACCTGATCTGGCATTAAAATGGGGTAAAATTTTCACTTACTTTTATAAATATAAAAAACTGTTTATACAGTTGATTTTGGGATTGGTTTTAGGTACAGTCCTTCAATTAATCACTCCTTTCTTAACACAATCTGTAGTTGACATTGGTATCAACACCAAAAACATCAGCTTCATAAACATTATTTTGATCGCTCAATTGATGTTGTTTATTGGCAGCACTTCAGTTTCTTTTATCCGATCCTGGATTATGCTTCACATCACAACTCGGATTAATATTTCCATATTAACAGACCTCCTGATCAAAATCATGAAACTTCCTATGGGTTTTTTTGACCTTAAGACCCATGGAGATTTAATGGAACGGATGAATGATCAAAACCGTGTTGAATCTTTCTTAACCGGAAGCACTTTGAACACTGCATTCTCGTTACTGAACATGTTGGTTTTTGGTACCCTGCTTGCCTTTTACAATAAAACTATTTTCTTTGTTTTCTTTGTCTCTACTGTTCTTTATACTTTATGGATACTCGTATTTATGAAATATCGAAGAGAACTAGACCATAAACGTTTTAAAATAGCTTCGGAGAATCAAACCTACATGATAGAAATGATTCAAAGTGTAAAAGACATAAAGCTCAATAATGCTCAAAAACAAAAAAGATGGGGCTGGGAGGCATTGCAGGGGAAACTCTTCAAATTTAAAGTACAAAGCCTATCCCTTTCACAGTACCAGGCAATTGGTTCTATGGCAATCGATCAAGCCAAGAGTATTCTAATTACTTATATCAGTGCAAAAGCAGTTATTGATGGAGAAATAACTCTGGGAGGAATGATGGCCATCCAGTATATCGTAGGCATGGTTAGCAGTCCAGTAGGATCTTTACTAGGGTTTATGCAGTCTTATCAGGATGCAAAGATAAGTTTAGAACGTTTAAATGAAATCTATGAAACAGAAGAAGAGGAAAATATTCAGGAGAATTACCTAACTCAGCTACCAGACAACAAAACCATAGAAATTAAAAACCTTACCTTTCGTTATTTTGGAGCTGGCAACGACCCTGTCTTCAGCAAATTAAATCTCACTTTCCCAGAGGGAAAAACAACAGCTATAGTGGGCACCAGTGGCAGTGGTAAAACTACAATTTTAAAATTACTACTTCGATTCTATGATTATGAAGAGGGGGATATATTTGTTGGTGGCAAAAAACTAAATCAGATCGATTTTTCCCTATGGAGAGAATCCTGTGGAAGTGTACTACAAGATAATTATGTTTATGCGGACACTATTGAAAGGAATATTGCCATTAATGATGAATATCCGGATAAAGAAAAACTAAATCACGCAATTCTAATTGCCAATCTTGAAGAATTTATCTCTGAACAACCCTTTGGCTTAGCTACAAAAATTGGTACGGGAGGAAAAGGCATTAGCCAGGGTCAAAGACAGCGCTTAATGATCGCTCGCGCCGTTTATAAAATACCGGAATTCATATTTTTGGATGAAGCTACAAACTCATTAGATGCAAACAACGAAAAGGTAATTATTGAGAATCTAGATAAATTCTTTAAGAATAGAACTGTAATCGTTGTAGCTCACCGCCTAAGCACCGTTAAGAATGCTGACAACATCATCGTAATTGAAAAAGGAGAAATTATGGAGCAGGGTACGCACATCGCACTCACAGAAAAAAGAGGGAAATATTTTGAATTGGTCAAAAACCAACTGGAATTGGGTAATTAGTCGCATAAATTATGGCAAAAAAAATAATAAATGAGGAAGAAGATATTCACTCAGAGGATTTACAGGAAATTATTTCAAGCCCTCCCTCCTGGTTATTAAAAAGAGGCATTTCGTTTGTTCTACTTACAATTTTATTAATACTAGGGCTTTCTGTTTTTATAAAATATCCTGAGGTTGTCCGTACCACATTGAAGTTTAACACAACAGATGCACCTAAAGTTATTGTCAACAAGACAGATGGTAATCTCACCAAAATTCTTGTTGAAGAAGGTACCTGGGTAACACCCAATACCGATCTTGCCTATCTTGAAAGCACAGCCAATCACCAACAGGTACTAAGCTTATTAAATCGACTCAAAACCATTCGAAATGAAGATCGGGGTACTTATGATCTGGAAAACATTATCCCGCCAAACGAACTGAACCTAGGGGAACTTCAGAGTAACTATCAGAGTTTTTACTCCTCCTATTTAAATTACAAAGCAGTCAACAAAGGTGGAATCTTTCAAAAGAGAAGAGAAACAATATTAACTGAAGTTTCAAACGTAAAGGAACAGAGCAAAAGAATCCAAGTCACTTATGAACTGCAAAGAAGAGAGTTAGCGCTTGCGGAAGCTGAGTTTGAAAAATATAAATTTCTTGCAGAAAAAAAGGTAATTAGTCCAATGGAACTCCAGCAAAAAGAAGCATTCTTACTCATCAAAAGACAGTCACTTCCTCAAATGGAAAACAACATCATTATTAATCAGGGAAACTTATTATCAAAAAACAAGGAACTCTCAGAAATTGACTATCAAAGACTAGAAGAAGAGAAGAAATTCATCCAGTCACTGAATAGCTTTATCAGTGAATCGGAAAACTGGAAAAAACTTTACGTTCTTACTAGCCCATCAAAGGGAAAGGTGATCTATGGTAGCTTTTTACAAGAAAACCAATTCCTTAAAGCAGGCAGGGAACTATTCTATATTAACCCAAATAATGAGGAGTACTATGGAGAAATGTTTATTCCACAAGGTAATTCATCAAAAGTAAAACGTAATCAGGAAGTAATCATAAAAGTCCGAAGTTATCCTTATCAGGAGTACGGCTATTTACGTGGCAAAATTTATTATATAAGTGATATCATGATCCATGATAGCGTGCTTTTTTCAAAAGTAAAACTTATAAGATCAGACCTTGATTCTATTATAAAGCTAAAACCTGGAGTAGTGGCTGATGCAGAAATACTAACAGAAGATGAATCCATCTTTAAAAGAATCTGGTCAAATTTGACAAAATCGTTAAAAATATAGCGCATTGACGACTTATGATGGTCAAATGAAATAATGAATAAAAATTCAGGACCTAAATACACATCTTTTATTATTTATAAATAAATAAAAATGCACTAATTATTAATAATAACCACACATATCGTTATATTTATTCAAATAAACATTAACGCTAACCAATTTTATTATGCCCAAACACTACTTCGACAAATTAGAATATCTTGATAGATTAATTTACTGTAAATCGACAGGAGCACCGGACTATCTAGCAAAAAAATTAAACATATCGAAACGAACAGTATTTGATTACATTAATATTCTTAAATCTTTAGGCGCAGAAGTTAAATATTGTCGACAAAAAAAAACTTACTACTATTATTATTCTGGGCGTTTTAATTTTCGTTTCGTACAGAATAAAACATAAAGAAATTCACCTATCCTCCACCTAAAAAAAATGGCGTGCTTTCAGATAAAACACGCCATTTTTTTTGTAACATAACAACCAGAAAGAGTCAAAATTGCAGACGATTATACTTCTAACAAACTTCTCTTGGCTCTAATTTCCAATTCTCCCCTTTGTTGTAATTCCCGATTAGAAAACTGATCATTATCGTCATGTATCCGATACATATAAATAGGGTCCTTTACAAAGAACGTACCCTCAAATCTACTTACCTCAAGAAGTGGAAACATCAACGCAATATCATAAGGCATCATGAACACATTTCCATCTTTATCTTTCATATGTGTTAAATATGGATCATAGCTCTTATATGCTTTATAAATTTCATATTTAAAGGTTTTTAAATGTGAAGCTTTCCAGCCTGCAGTTCTTAGATTCTTAAATTCCTCCTCTGTATAACAATATCCAAACTTATCCATGGTGTTCATAAATCTTAAACTTCCATAGGTCAGCTTTATGCCTTTATCTGAATAAATTTCATTAATTAGCTGAAATACGTAGTTATGGGTTAATTTATCATCACCATCCAAAATAACTACAACGTCTGAATCATCTATATTTTGTTGCTCTAAAACATTTAAAATATTTTCCAGAGCGTATTTCCTTTCCGAATTTTTAATGACTACAAATCGCTCATCCTCTGGTATTTGCCCTAAACTACCATCTGTAGAACAATCATCCACAAAATACACCCTGAAGTTTCTATAATTCTGTGTCAATATCGATTGACAACATTCATGGAGGTATCTTTCAATATTTCTAAAAGGTACAATCACATGAATACACCTTTCTTTCACTTCCATAGCGCATCTTTGCATTATGGCTGATTTTTTGAAAATGATGTGGTTAAGTATGACCTCCAGTTTAACATTAATTATCTCTTTTGTATCAATTTCTAAAAACAGGTCAAAAAGAGCACTGGTAATTAAAAAACCACTACATTCCTTGATGTCAGTTACATAAGCTATCGATTGATTGAGACTTACATATGGGAAGTTGAGCGATCCAATCAACTGAATAAAATGAAAACCTTCTTCTACGGCAAAAACCAAGCTTTCATACAAACAATCAAAATCCGGAAGAAAACCAATATTATCTGCCTCCTTTAAAATAACTACGACTTCATCATTATTTTCTTTTGCAAGCTCTACAACCGATCTAATTGTCTTCCATTCAAAAGCACCCATCACATTGGCAACGATCTTGTAACCTGCTTTTTCATCAAACTTTATGTTCGAATTATTTTCATTAATACAGTAAACAGATATATACTCATCCATATTTTTATTTTTTATTTAGTTTACAGAATTAGTTTGCATTAACATTTAATATAAAGGATTGGTTCATCCTTAGGTCATCCCTATCTTCATGCAAATTAGGCTGTCCAAAATTTGACACTCCATACCAATTACATCTTTGTATTCATTAAAACATCCCATTTTCTCATCATCCAGGTTATTTATCCTATCTAAGCTTAACGAATTCATTACCTGCAATAAAACTTGATTCAGCTCATTTCTTAAAATCTCCAGATTTTTATTACTATTAATTTGGACAAGTATTTCATTTATTCTACCTGAAATGCTGTCTAAGAAATGATACTTAGTCAATATGTGGACAATAATAGTACTGCCATAAATCAAATTTTTATATCGGGTGATTTCTTCACCACTAAACACCTTCTTAACGTTAGGAAAAGTAAATTGCTCTAATTCAATAATGACGTCATTTAAATGGACACTAAGAATATGAAAAAAAGAAAGAAGGGTAGCGTCTATATTTTCTCCTGCCACTTTCACTATGAGATAAATTAATTTTTTAAAAAATAATCTATCACAAATTGTATTACAACACCTGTATGCTTGAAAAAAAAGAAAATTATCTATTAAAATAAAATCTTCAGAATCTATTGCTGTATCATTTAAAAGAACAGTAAGCGCTAAGCCCAACTCTACCAACTCTGAACTTACTTCAACTGGATCATTCATCGTATTTATCTGATTAACAACAGACTCTAAAACCTCTTCTGCAAAACCGTCATACAAACCCTGATTTTCCTTTTTAAATGCAAAAACCACCAAACCTAGATTTCCTCCTATTAATTCATTTGTTTCAAGTGCTCTTTTTTTATTCAACATAAATTATCAATTATTCAAATGAATATCTATTTTTAAAGTTATTAAATTAACAATTTACAACTGAAAATTAAACTAAAATATTAAATTCAGCATAAATTTAAAAATCACAAACAAATACAACCAAATTAATTCCATATAGTAAAACAATTAAATTTATTAATATGAATTCTCAGGCTATTTTAATAACAGCATATAAAAACATCAATCAACTAAAACAATTAATTAATTTTTTTCCAGAAAGATATATTATATACATCCATATTGACTTAAAATCGGACATTAAACTAACAGACTTTAATTTTAAAAATGTTCATGTTTTCAAAAAATATGTAGTTAACTGGGGAGGTTTTAATCATTTAAAAGCAATTGTATTTCTGGCAGAACAAGCTTTAAAATCAGAGCACGACTACTATCATTTAATTAGCGGACAGGATTTTCCAGCCAAAACAATTCAATATTTTGATCAGCTGGATTTGACACTAAACTATATAGATTATTTCCCACTACCTTATAAAAATTGGTCTGGAAACGGCGGCATTGATAGGTTGGATAAGTTCAATCCTTATGATGTTTATGATGCAAAAACTGAAAAGGGTGGTTATAAAATAAACAACTTCAATAACACCAAGGCAAGAATTAGGGAGAAATATTATGATCAATTTCCAATTAAATTATACGGTGGCAGCACATGGTGGAGTTTAAACAAAGAGGCAATAAGCTATGTAAACAATTTCATAGCTGACCACCCCTCCTTTTATAAAAGATTTAGGTTTTCTTTTGCCTCTGAAGAAATATTCTATCAAACTATTTTAGCAAACTCTCCCTTAAAAAAAAGCCTGATTAATAACAACTTAAGATATATTGACTGGGAAAATCCATCTCGAGGTTTCCCGGCATATCTAGATAAAACTGACTATGGTAAAATTTTATTCTCTCCATCATTATTTGCGAGAAAATTGAGTGCAAAACAAGCGATCCATTTTGAACAATATGTAAAAAATATGATCTCTTGTTTGAAATACGTAAACCAGTACTAGCCCCCGGCAGGAGGATATTAATAAAAAAATATATGCCGGTTTGTAGCCCTGGATTGTTCCGAAATGGTTTTTCTAAGCCAGGTATTCAGTTCATTTCTTTTTACACCGAATTCCTCCTTAAAAAGCTCATCCATGGTACGATAAGCCAGAAATTTTTTAAGTCCTGGAAGACTACCGTTTTTAAAAGCCATATGACATAACATTCCTTCGATGGTAGCTCCCGGATCCGTGTAATTGTCCAGTCTCCAAAAATCTTCAAACAGCAGATTTCTAGCAGATTTTATCATTTCCGGACATTTAACATCGTCTATAAAGATAAGGGATAATTAGATGAAAAAATTTATGCTTTTTTGCCAGACAGAGCAAGAGATTACCATCAACAAAAAAATATTTGAACGGTATAAACTAGTTAGTTCAGGCTAAATCCTTCCATTTTTATGGTTTGATTACCCTGCTATTCGAGGATTTAAACTTTTTAACTTCAATTTTTCGCTGTTTAATTTTCAGGATTAAATCTATAGTTCTTATATCAGCTGAGACAGTTACCATTTGGTCATTGTTAATACATTCTACCTCAGGAGGTAAATTATCCTTAAGGATACTTATGCTATACACGCCAACAGGCACAAAGAAAATATACTGACCATTAGCATCGGTCTTTGTCAGGTAAGTTTGTTTATTTTCATCCACTGCTGTGACCACAATTCCTTCTTTTCTTCTTTCCACTTCATAACTAAAATCATCGAACTGATAAGATATGCCTCCTTTTACAATGCCAGATTTCTGCAATGGGATCTCTAGTCTTTGTTTTTTATTAAAGGTAATAGTTTGCACTGGCGTATACCAGTCTTTCAGTTTCGGTATCGCGATTTTATAATCCCCCGGAGGTAAATTTTTATATAAAATAGTACCATCCGATTTAGTAATGAAAATCACATCATTTACATAAATCAATTGATTTACTGCTAAAGAATCACCCTTATCATAAATACCGTTCTGGTTTATATCTTTAAACAGAAAAACTTCCAGGGAATTATATTTGGATCCGATTTTTGCTGAAGGCATTTTTTTACTGATGCCAATTTCTAGGATACTGGAACTATATTGCCCATAAACAAAGGAATACCGGTTATGGTTAACAGCTGCAAAGAAACTTGTTTTTGAAATGAACTCATACTCAGTTCTACCGGTAAGATGCCAACCTTCCCCAGACTGCTTACCCTTGCTGTAGGTTACACCAAATTCTGTTTTCAATCTATTTCGAAATAAGCTTTTTTGAATGTTTGGAGTTATATTTACCAAATAGTTATCTTTTATTTGCCTCAAATAATTGTTTATCGCCTCACCTATGAAAAATTCTCCTCTTTGGACATAGGTAGATAAATTAAAAATCCCGAACCTATAACTGAAATTAGACCGTAGACGAAATTGCGCATCAAGACTAAAAGAAGAATTAAAAATCCCGGCTTCAGTGTTCACTGAGAGGTACTGACTGCTGGAAATTGGAATATTTAAGGTCGTTAAAACATTCCAGGACCGCAAAAATGAATTGGAACCTCCTATTCCAAAAAATTGATAGGAATTACTCCTTTCTAAATTGAAATATGGTGCAATAGATAAAGTGAGTTGTTTCGTTATTTTCTCTGTTAAACCAAGTTCTGCCCTGAAATTACTATAGTCGGGCTCGAAAAGTAACGCATTACTCAGGTATTTTGGCCTATACCTGTAATAATCCACACTTAACCAATTATTACCACTTGCCCTCCCCAGGGTGATCCGCTCCGAAAAATTGAGCGCTCCACGTCTTAATCCAGGGTAATACCCTGAACTGATATAATTTGCACTATTTACAACCAGCTTTTTAACCGTCCCTGACATAGTTAAACCTACTGCGTAACTATACTTATTGCTATTGCTATACGTATATTCACTGCTATGTCCACCATTAAAATTCAATAAAAAGCGAAACTGTTTGGCCGTTGACCACCTGAGCTCATTCATTAACAACAAATTCCTGGCGTCCAATGAGGGGTTAATCTCATACAACGCGGTACTATTCAACTGCCATGTTTTATCATTATGCCCAAATGAAGCCCATGAAGCTGTTCCAGGTTTATAATAAAGATTGTGAATATTACCCAATAGATTATAATTCGAGTTGATATATCCAGCTTCATATTGATTGTGATTGACAGTATCTTTTAAAAAAAACAACGCACCTCTGCCATTCAAATTGACCTCCAAATTCTTATAGATATTACCTACCCTTAAACCCATATTATTGACTTCATAGCCGAGGTAGGTGCTTCTGACTATTGTAGGAGAGTATTCTCTGTTCTTATAGGTTGTCACATCCAGGCTATAATCCATTTTACCTTTGGGCAATTCTACTGTTCCTCGTCCTAGTAAAAGGTAGGCCTGATTCAAAGAAAACAAACCTTGAGTGCTTAATGAAATACTGTTATCGGCATAAGTATCGATAAAGGAATCGGCTCTATATTGTCGACTATTCCGTACATTTTGAATCCTGACGTAAGCAGTTCCAAAAGGATCGCCATTGCCATACAGACCCGTAATATTTACATCAAAACCTTCAGAAGGAAACATCCGATCTGTTACCCGCCTGTTAAAATACACCACGGTATCTTTTAAAGCTGGTGTCAATAATTGTTTAGTGGCGTGGTAATCTCCATTTTCTACTACATATGGATATTTACAAATTAAGGTAACCTCCTGGGAAGTATTTCCCAGATTACTAAGCCTCACTGGAATTCTAATAGAATCTGTAGCCTTTTCCAATAAAACGTTAGACACTAAAGCATATAGGCTGACATTCTTTTTTATGTTCAGGTGTAGTTGAGCTACATCCTCTGCAATCACTTGATTTTTTAAATTTATTAAAGTCAGTCGAATAGGATATGGTCTTCCTGACTCTGCCTGTTGTGTCACAAATATTTTAACAGAAAGGAATAGGCTGTCTCCGGGATTCAAATTAAGATCTGAATTGTTCTTTGAAATCAGTTCCAGTTGCTTGTCCAACTCTACATTCATCCTCGCATTTAAGACTCCTTTGCTTTTATTCTGAATTTTAACGGTAAGATCTATCAAATCCTGATTAGCGGCAGTAACCTCCCTCCTGGTAAACTTAACGACAATTTCAGGGTCGATTGAAGATGGTTGGGAATGTGCAAAAAGGGGTATACAGGTAAGCAGAGTAAGAAAAAGATAAGCGATTTTAATCAGCATATATCTTTTAATCCTGGTTTCCATAACACTACAATGGGATAGCTACAAACAAGACACTAGTGGAATAGATACCCGCGGGTTTTGAAAACCTTTTATCCCCAGGTTTAGTAAAGTACTTCATATCGAATTCCACAACTTTCTGTGAAGGATCTGATAATGGGTTGGTGACAAATACCTGATCAAATACGGATAGACCTTTAGTAAAACAGTTGATACCATCAGCTGTATGGCTAAACTTCTTGATTTCCAGATTCACGGCCTCTACTGCGATCACATTGGAACCCTGGCCATCTCTAAGATTGAATCCAGCAGTTCTAACCAAAACCTGATATGGATTAGTTCCACTTACTTTAAGTCCACGGAGTTTACTGACGGAGATCCCATTTGTATAATCTGAAACTGTATTAAATGCCATAGAGACCTGATTCGCGGAATTTTGAAGCACTAAAGTATAACTGTTCAACGTTGCATAAACAAGAAAGGTAACTGGAGTACTGAAAGTCGCTACCAGTTCATTCGACTGATTGTACACACTGAATATCAGACTCGATACATATGTTCCATTAGGTATCAGCAGATGGAATCCACCTTGTATCATCATGTCAAATTTATGCTCTGTCCATCCATTAAAAGATGCGTTAGACTGATTAATTAGGACAATATCGGTGGTACCCAGGGTAATGGGATTATTGGAAACTCCAATAGCCGAGGCAGATGGAACCCCTGAACTCACTCTATTGAACTTCAATGAAAAATATTGTGGCGCTACATTATTGGATCCGTTTGAAAAATCACCGGATAATCTGGCTTTAAGTGTCCAGCCCCTACAATTGGCACCATTGGTATTGTACTGAATAGATATCCCTTCTGTAACAGTTGCTCCTGCCATTAATCCTTCATAAGTGGTAAACCTATGCGGGTAACTGGTATAAGCGTTTAAGCTCAGTCCAGCGCAGGAACTACTGTAAAGTACATTAAAACTAGCCTTTACATTTGTACTGGACACCAGTTGATCGTTTGCGTCGTAAAAACTAAAAGTCAAAATGGCACTATAGGTACCTGAACCAACCAAAAGGTGGCTTCCACCCTGGACAATCATATCAAATTTATGTGAAGCAAAATAAGTTGGTGGGGCTACAAAAGCGGCCTTCGAATGAATTAAGGTCGCATCAGAGGTACTTAATGCTACGCTTTCATTTGATACTCCCATTTGTTCGGCAGTTGGAGGTCCCACTGCTACTTTTCCAAACCTTATAGATACAAATTGAGGCGCTATACTAGCACTTCCATTTGTAAAATTCCCTAAAGCCCTCACCTTTAGTTTCCAGCCTTGACAGCTGGTGCCATTAGGCATCAGGTATTGCATGGTGATGAAATCAGTAAAAACTTCTCCCCTTTGTATCTTTTCATAGGAATCAAAGGAGTTATATATTACTGATCCGATATTTCCCCGAAGCTCAATACCACTACACTGAGCAAATAGATGGAAAGGATAAATCAGCATTTGAATTAAGCTAAGCATTAGGATGAGAAAAGTAGATTTGTATTTCATATTTAACGTACAAATTCGAGTTCTACCACTTTCAGTTCGTCTTTATTGCCATAGTTTATGATGGCCGTTGCATTATACCGTCCCTTTTTCAGATCTGAAGGCAATTTTTGCTGAATGATCCGTTTATCCCCAGGTAAAGTGAAAAACTCCAATTCTTCTAGTTTCTTCTTCTCACCAGTTTGCATGTTAAGCATTTCCCATTTTATTTTACTATCCAGCCAGATCTTACCATTGTTCTCAACTTCCAAAACCAATATTCCGGGTAATTCTTTTTGAGTGGAATCCAGTTTGTCTGTAAAATTGAGGACTTCCAGACTTTTTTCTTCGTTTTGAATGAAGCTATGGTATATTTTTACGCCCATCCTAACGCTCACTTTTATCTGGGCACCAGAGGCTGTTTTACTGTCGCCGGGATTGAGTTGTGTTAGAAATACCATTGCAGTATGTACAGGAATAGTTGTATTTGCATCGGCAGGAACTTTAAGTACCACATCTAGTTCTCGCTGTTCGCCTGGTCGTAAGGTAAAATATGAGCCAGGAAGCACCTGTAACCAATTGGCACAGGAGTTTTTTAGACTGCCAGGCTCATAGGTTTGATTATTACCGTATAAATCGTAATCCCAATCGCTCATCGAGACACCTACTTCAATTTCCTTATCAATTGGATTGCTTACCATAATTTTCCTGGTAGTTGTTGCCCCAGGAGGTAATTTGAAGTATAGCTTTCCAGGACTGAGCGTCATCCCTGCCTGCCCAAAGGTCTGGTTGCAGAAAAGAATAATAAAAATTATGCAACAGCCAGGGATGAATCTCATGTGGTGTATATTTAAAATGAACTTAAACCTATTTTCGTATGCGATACCAAATAGGATTTGCAGTCAATACGCTTAAGGTTGCGTAACCGTATAAATCACTGGAATAGTGTTTACACCTGTCGCTTTACCCGCGTATTTCGCATCCGCTCCTATATTGTACATTACTTTAAATTTATTTGAAGCATTGGTACCAGACCAGGAACCACTTTTAGCCGTAATCACTGGTAGTGCCGTACTGCCTTTAGCCGGTAAAGGTAAATCAGTCACATAATCTATGTCATTTGTATTACCTGCATTTGTTCCCCCAATTGATGTGGTCAATTTCACACTTTCTGCAGATAAATTTGAAGGCCCGGTAATATCCCCTGCTACTGCCTTCACAGTATAAGCACCTGAACTTACGACTGCAATATGATCGTCTGCATTTACTTTAATACCATTGGTATATTTAGCTTCTGAATCAAAATTCACATCTAATGAAGGAGGTTGTGTGACCATAATAGACATCACATCTGATAGTGTAATGTTAAGTGTTGCGCTTCCCTCTGCCTGTGCAAAAGTTCTAGTTGCGGACAGGGACATCATTAGTGTGAATGCAAATAAAAACAACTTTTTCATAACAATTTATAAGTTTTTAGCTATTAAATGGTTAACAAAAATTACTTATTATCAAGCTTTTATCAAAAAAAATGCCAGCTGACAATTTGACAACAATTAGGAGTCAAGATGCAGTTTTAACTGAAAATATTTCAGTATTCCCTTGGTATAATTTAAAAACAGGATGGCAAATAAAAGTAGTATTTACGACAAAATGCACCTCCTATGGGTGCATTTTATAAAAAACATAGCTCCGTATAAATCTTTACAGTATAATTATTTCAAAGCTATCCTATTAATTTCATTCAATAGGTTATTTCTCATTTGTGAATTTCTTTGATCCAATAATATTATAATTCCCCAATTTTTAGCCCTGTTGTAGCAAATGATTGTAGATTGTCCCATAGAATCACCTGATTTCATATAAAGTGTGTTGTGATCGTCGCCTACAATATTGAGTCCTAATCCCAATGCTCTTTTTTGATCTTCATAAAAAGTCTTTTCTGATAGGATACTCGCTTTTCCGAAGGCACTTTTCTCATCTAAAACAGCCTTCAAATAGGTAACCATATCTGCAGAACTGGATTTTATCAACCCCGCAGCGGCCATGATATTCCATTTGAAAAATTCCTGAACTCCACCCTCTGGATTATGGGCAGTTGTTAAATTTTTCACATTAAAATCCTTTGTTAGGGTATTTTTAAGCTTTAAAGGCTTTACCATTTTGAGGGTAACAATTTCATCGTAACTTTTGCCATATACATTTTCCAATATCTGACCAAGTAAAGTATAGCCAATCGTTGAATAACGATATTTACCATAGTCTGCCAGTTCAGTGCAATTATTGATGATCCCCGCTAATGTTTCTTGATTTACATTATCTACTGGTTGCTGAGGGTTTTCCGCTATTAACTTTGCAAAATCAATATCGGGCAAACCAGATTGATGAGAAGCCAAATCTGAAATTCTAATTTTCCCCTTAATTTGGTTTTGCAACACGTATGCTTTAGGAAGATAGTTGTCGATATAATCATCGATTTTAATTTTATGCTCCACAACCGCCTGTGCAATTAAATTTGAAGTTAGAATTTTAGTGATAGATGCAAGTTCAAAAACAGCGTTTTTATCAATTGGAGTTTGACTTTCCGCATTCAATTTACCATAAGCCGTATAGTGTTCTTTATTATCTTTAATAAAACCAACACTAATACCTATGTTAGGATTCTTTTTATAATTATCCAATAATATTGAATCAATTTGTTTTGTAATATCCTGACCAAATGCAAAGTTGGCGATTAATAATAGTGCTGCTAGAAGTTTTACTGAAGTTTTCATTGTATCGATTTTAGATTAAAAATTTAGTTCGATACAAACATGAGGAAGAATTTAAGGCTATGCGACCGAATAAAAGAACTCGAACCCATTTGTTAAAAAAAAAGAGTACGAGTAATTAATACTACGCGTACGAGTAATTACAAATTACTATATTACAGCGACTTACGGTACTCAGTTGGCGTATAACCGGTGTGTTTTTTAAAGGCCGTATTAAAAGAAGATTTTGAGTTAAATCCTACTTCATATAGAATTTCTAAAACAGTCAACTTACTTTTTGACAAATCTTTTAGAATATCCATTGCACACTCGATGCGATAGGTATTGACAAAATCATAAAAATGCTGATTCAATTTATGGTTAATTAAAACAGATAGATCGCGGACAGGGATTTTAATCTCTTTCGACATATCCTGAATGGTTAAGGATGGATTGAGATATGGCTTTTCCTCCAGCATATATTGTTTTAATTTCAACAACTCTTCACTGTATTCCTTTTCGACCACCAGCACTCCTCCGGTACTTTTATCTTCGGAGATGATATTCCTTACCGATTTTAATTTCGAATCTACATTTCTAAATATTCCTGGATTATTCAATGCTTTATACAAATACCAAAAGATAATAACCAGTTCAAATATAAGTAGGCCAACTTTTAACAATTCAGACAGCTCTGGATAACTACTAAACTTAAAAATGTTTTTGAACAGCGCCACGGAATAAAAGGTAGACAATGCCACTGTAAATTGAAAAAGCCAATTAAGCGATTCCATATTAGGACCGGTATAATTTTCGAGATATATCTTTTTTGTCCTTCTTATGAGTATAAAAGCCGCAATTAAGTACCCTATAATTTGAATATGCAGGGAAATATGATTCAACTGAATCTCAAACATTCTGCTGCTGTTTTTTAGAAAACTAATTTTAGAAATTAGATCGACCATATAAAAACGAGGAAGCAGAATCAAATTGGTAAACACAAATGGAACTATATGTATTAAATGTTTTGGTTTCAACTTAAAGTCAAAATAGCAGACAGAGAGTACATATAAGTAAAATGTAGGAAGTTGCAGAAAAACGAAAGAGCTTAAAAATACCCTTACTGCCAATGGGATTTCATAAAAATCTGTAAGATTTCCTATGACATCTACTGCAGTTAGCAACAGCGAAAAAGCGAAAAGTCGATTGCTTAACTTATGTTCAGTTTTAACAGTCAACAACAACAAAGAGAGAAATAAAGAGATAAACGCTGTGAGTACAGAAGTTGTAGCTAATAAATTAATTTTATCCATTCATCAATCTTTATTTATACCCATGTCATTTTCTTAGGGTCGTTTGGCGAATTTAACTAAATTTTGGAATTATTAATTACTGAGATAAATTATTCCGAAGCCAGTCGATGACTGAGACGAATACCAAATAATTAATGGATACCTTCATCTAAACAACTATTACGATATTAAATATCAACAAGATTGTTCTTATGGCCAATTTTTTGTTAATATTGAACTACACACAAAAACCACACACAAATGAAAAAGCTAATGATAATATGCTTAGCCATGATGTTGCTTAGTTGTAAAGTAATGTATGGCCCAACACCAAAGTTTACAATGGGAATGTCGGAAAAGGAGTTCAAAGAAAAAAACAAATCGGAAATGGTTTTAGCTACAGAAGATGGAGAGAAGATTTTCAGAATGTACAATGTATTAACCGATTACAGTTTTTTCTATTTTAAAAATGGAAAATTAGTTCGATTCGAGAATGGAAACCACCCGGATGACTATAAATTCGGTCCGTTACTATAGTAATCATACAATAAGGTGCAAAAAAAATTGCACCTTATTGTTTTTAAAATTTCATCCTAATATCAAAATTTTTGAAGAATAGAAGTTATGGTCTTGTTTCTTTGAATTGATCGTATTATGAAAATAGCCAGGTTATATAAAGGCAAAAATAAACGTTTATTTTGTACTTCTCCCCCGCTTCCACCAGATCAAAAATCCTGTTACCGGTAGCGATGCCGCAATCAATCCTCCAAGAAAAGCAAGGATTTTCCCTGTTAACCCTAGAACACTACCGGTATGGAGATCATAATTCATGGCGATCAGCTTGCTTCCTATTGGTAGCTGCTCAAAACTTTTACCATGCTGTAATAACTGACCACTATATCTGTCAAATTTGTATTGTTGTCTATCATATAATCGCATTTTATCCTGGTAAGCCGAAACATTCACGGTTCCACTTTTGGCTGCAGGAAAATTATATAAAAAATATGCGGTATGAGGTGCAGCATTCATCGCCTGATTTAGAATCGAATCCACCGGCATCTGACCCATTAGTTTTGTGGTATCCGAAAGTAATCTTGTTTTTTTTTCTGTGGTAAAATCAAAAGACCACATCAATCCTGTTAAAGCAATGACCATTAGCAACAGGAAACTGTAAAAACCAAAAACATTGTGCAGGTCATAGTTCAACCGTTTAAACTTCGCATCCCATTTCACCTGAAAACTTTTCTTCAGTTGTTTAATCTTCCAGCTTTTCGGCCACCAAAGAACCAATCCTGACAATAACAAAATCACAAAACAAACAACAGACCAGCGAATAATGAAATGGCCAACCAAATCCCCTAATAGCAAATTCATATGTAAAGCCAAAACAACAGTAAAAAACTCGGCCTTTGCATTCTCCTTAAAAACTACTTCAGCAGTATAAGGGTTCAGATAAACCTTATCATAATACTGGTAATAACTCCAATAACCGAAGGCTTTTTTGTCCACTTTCAAAGCCCGGAACATATAGGTCCGTCCAGGAGTTTGAGAAAGTTCCGCACGTGAAATTTTATGTGCTTTGCCTATAGCTTTTTCTGCTATTGGCAATAACACACTCAATGGCAAACGTGATTGTGCAGGGCTTACATACAAACGATCTTTATAAACTAGGTCTTTTATTTCGTCCTGAAAGGCATATATCGCTCCGGAAATACCCAATATGAACACCACTGACCCGGAAATTAATCCGAGCCAAAGGTGTATTTGTCTAATGGTTTTTTTAAAATTTGAAAGTGACATTCGCGGCAAAGGTTCTTGGCATTTGTGGGCTCAATACGCCCTGCCCTGTAAAATATAATTCATTTGCCAGGTTATCGACTTTAAGTCCTAGCCTGTATTTTGGTTTATCGTAAAACACCGTAGCTGTGGCCATGATATAAGCAGGCAAGGTAAATACTCCAGTAACTGCGGAGTTTCCAGTTTGGTGTTTACCTATGTAATTTACGCCGGCACCCAGTCCCAATCCTCTAAATTGACCATGTGGAAGGGCATAGCTGATCCATGAATTAACCAAAGTTGCAGGACCGGCCGCAGCAGGTCTTCTTCCTTTCAGATCAGCAGCTGCGTCCAGCCATTTGCTGTAATTATAACTATAGCCAGCAATCACATTTAATCCCTCAATTGGATTGGCAATCAGCTCCAGTTCTACACCCTGACTTTTCTGAGTACCATTTTGCACAGTAATCCGGTAATTATTACCGTTTACGTTTACCGTTTCCATATACAAGCTATTCTTCACTTTAATATCATACACACTTGCTGTAAAACTTAATTTACCGTCGAACAGATCTGTTTTAACCCCTCCTTCCAACTGATTGGCATGTTCTGGTTTAAAGGTATTTGAAGCACCTGAACCTTCTGGTTGTGTTACAGGAGCAGGGTTGCTAAAACCGTTCATGTAATTCCCAAATACAGAAACCCTATCTTTCAGTACCTGATAAACCAGCCCAAGTTTCGGGGATAATGCAGTTTGCAGGTACTTTCCAGAACGCGTATTCGTATTTTCATTGAAGGTTCCTTTAGTTTGAAAACGGTCTACACGAAGGCTCAGCATAGTGATCAATCTATCCGTTATATTTAATACATTTGAAGCATAAGCACTATACACATTGTTCTCTCCATGGTTTTTAGTTGGCAAGGCGGTGCTTGCAGCTAATCCAGCTTCTACTGCTGAACGGGAGATATTGTAGTAATTTGGATCATTTGGATTGGTACCGCTCACTTTGTCGAATACCAGGTATGGGGAATTGTTATTTTTAACTGTCTGATTTAAATAATCCAGCCCCACAACAATTCTATTACGTAATCCAAATAACTTAAAGTCACCATTAAAATTCTGTTGAATATCTGTAGAGGTGTTTAAAGAGTTCTGTAAGGAAATATTTCGCTCCAACATTTCATCTGTAGCACCTCGGATAAACTGATATTGATAAAAGCCATCCGATTTACGACTATTTGTGGAGAAAATAGTTTGAGAAGTCCATTGATCTGACAGTTTGTAATTCACCTGGCCTTTGATGTTCACTGTAGGATTTTTCATGGTCAAATCCTTATTCGTATAAGAACGTTTCCAATCGTAATTTAATTCTTCAGGTCTGGTTGCAATAAAAGGACGTGTGCGAGGTAGAAAAATCACAGCCGGACTGGTACTTTTTAATTCTGAAAAACTCGTATTTAAGCTAATGTTCAATCTATCGTTTACCCTGTATTCTATTACTGGTGCCACAAAAATTGATTTTCTGAAGCCTACATCCTGAAAACTGTTCTGATGCTGATAAGCTGCATTCATTCTAAAAAGTAATTTTTTATCCTTCGTTACTGGTCCATAAACATCAGCAGTGAAGCGGTTTAATCCATAACTGCCGGTGGTGTAGCTCAGTTCTCCACCGAGGGTATCTAAAGGTTTCTTTGTTACTATATTGATCAAACCACCATAAGATACTACTGAGGCGCCAAATAACGTTCCTGAGGGCCCTTTAATCAATTCTACACGTTCAATATTGGCAGGATCTATTTCTCCATTGGTTTGTGAAGGGACACCATCCATCAAGGCTGCTTCCACACGAAAACCACGCATACTGTAGTAAGTAGCTCCAGCAGTATTGATGCCCCTACTGCCCTGGATTTTATAAACACCCGGACTATTTTTTAGTGCCATACTAAACTCAGTAACCATTTGCTCATTTAATAATGCTTTAGGAATAGTCGTATAAACTTGTGGATTCTCCAGATTACCCAATGGCATTTTTGCAGAAGTAGTCGTTTTCTTTACCGAAAACTTATTGATACCTCCCCCATTGATGACTACTTCATCCAGCTGCTCATTGCTTTCAGCTAAGCTGAAGTTGACCACAACAGTTTCCCCTGCCATCACCTTTACATCCTTTTGTTGTGGAGCCAGTCCTACAAAACTAGCAATCAACTTATAGTTCCCTGCTTCGATGTCCTTCAGCACATAGTTACCCTTTGAATCTACCTGAACACTTTTTAATCCTTTTATCCCTACGGTAACAAACTCAGCGGGTTTACCATCTTTGGTTTTGACACTTCCTTTGATATTTCCTTTAGCTCCTGAAGTTTGTATGGTGATTTGTGTTCCATTTACGCTTAAACTCTTCAACTGACCAGCGAGCAAATCCGACAAAGCCTCATTCAAAGTCTTATTTTTAAGATTCAGATTTACTCTTTTCTGTAAATTTAGCTGCGTATTACTATAGGAAAATTGAACACCAGCAGCATTCTCGAGGGATTTCAGTGCATCGCTTAGCGTAACATTGCTCAATTGAAGTGTTACCGGCTTTTCCAAAACCGTGTTTTGGCGGGCAAAGCTGCTATTGGGCAGATATAAAATAAAGCTAATGAATAGCAGGAATATTACAAATTGTTTGTTTGGGGTACATTCTTTGTACATACTTTTGTTTGTTGTTAAATTGATGATGAGTTGATTTTTCAATAGCCCGGTATGAAGTTGGCCGACTGAAACCGGGTTTATTTATATAGATTTGGGTTGGAATGATCAATAAAGAATAAATGTTTGTCCCTCCTGCCTGTATTTGAATTTTACAGCGAAGCTCATGCTTTCCAGCACTTGTTTTAAATTTGGATTATTAAAATTGCCTGTATATCGTTCCTGAGCGAGCTCTGTTCTGCTAATCCTGATCTTCACATTATACCAGCGTTCCAAAGTCTGAGCAAGTTCTTCAATGGTTAAATTATCCAGGAGTAGTTCATTGTTTTTCCAGGCGATGAATTTACTTGCATCCACCTTTTGAACGCTCATGATGGGCAATGGTGAAGATGAATCAAAAATCCCCCTGGTGTTTGCCCTAAGGATGGTTTCCTGCTGACCAGATTTCCCCAGAAACCGAACCTTTCCTTCCTCTACCACTACTGAAGTAGCAGTTTCAGTTGCCAGTGCCCTAAGATTAAACCTGGTTCCTAACACTTGTACTTTCGTTTTTGAAGTTTGGATGATAAAGGGTTTTGATGGGTCTTTGGCTACCTCAAAATAGGCTTCTCCAGAAAACTCCAATGTTCTATGATTGCCTTTAAAACTTTCCGGGAAACGCAAAATGCTTTCCGCATTCAAACAAACCAAAGTCCCATCTGGTAACTTTACCTGTAACTTCTGCCCCTTAAGTGTTTTTATCGTTTTATAAACCAGCGGAGTTTTTTGTGAAACATGCTGTTCATTGTTAAAATAATAGATACTGGCTATCCCCATGAATAACAGGAAACAGGCCACGAGTTGTAAAATCAAGCGGTAATTATGTAATCTAAAGGAAGTGCTTTTTACGGGTGAAATCACAATATCATAGCGATTTGAAATCTTCTTCCATCCTTTATCTTCCATGACGTTGAGATCAGCCTCCACTGGAAAACTCATTTCGAAGTCGTCTGACTCCAGCCATTGTTGCACTGCATCCTGCTCCTGCGGATTGCATTGCCCCAAATGATAACGTTCAATAAGTTCTTTGGAAATTAGCATAAATATTGGACCCTTTAATGTGCCCATATACCTTAAGCCGGATAACTACTGTTTTTTCCTAGGTGGTTTTTATAAAAAAAACAAAATAATCTTCAACTACCTGAATTCCTGAAGATTATTTCTCAAAAAATTCATCGCTTTATATAGGTGATACTCTACTGTCTTTTCTGAAATCGACAAAGTAGAAGCGATCGTCTTATTGTTCATCCCCTGATCCTGACTTAATCTGTAGACTTCCCGACACCTGCAAGGTAATTCAGCGACCAGCACATTTAGGTTCCCATTCAGTTCATTGAATAAAATTTGTTCTTCTGTACAGTTTCCTGATCCGCAATAGCTCTTTAAAGCTAAATTGATGTGCTCCCGCCGATTGTTACTCCTTCGGAGATATTCAAATGCTTCCAGCTTTGCTGCGCGGTGCAAGTATTGTGCTATGGTAGTTTTAATGAGCAGTTTATGACGACGTTCCCAAATGGAGGCGAATAGATCCTGACTAATTTCCTCAGCAATCTCTTCATCCCTGGTGTAATGAAAGATAATTCCGTAGACATTTTTCCAGTATTCCCTATAAATACGCTCAAAGCCTTGCTCATCAATCTGATGAATACTAAGGGGAAGTTCTTGATCCGGACTTGAAGGAGATCTGGTCACTTGATTAATTTTGCCCAAAGCTAATTAATTAACTGGAATCAATCTAAATAAAAGAGCGATTTTATTAGAAACCGCTCTTATTGAGCTAAAAAGGCTTCATAAAGGTATCTGGCGCATTTTTACCATGCCGCAGATGATTTGTTTTTAAGTAATTAATCAAAGCAGCAGGGTGATCTGTTTGAACGCCCTTGATTCCTTTATCCATTGCAGTTTTCCAGATCTGTGGTGTTTCATCTGCCATCTGCACATCCAAAAAGACGGATAAGCCATTTTCTCTTATTGCATCAAGAGGCAATTCATTCGGAATATGATCCGTCGCCTCTAATGGCATCACCTTTAAAAAGGAATGCAGCTCCTCTACAGTTTTTATCTTTTTTGGCAGACCCGACATCAATGGCATCTCTGGAGCAAGTGCCCTCCAGGATTTATATTGTGTGTTATTATTGATATACACCAATACTTGTTTTTCCATTCCTGCAGCACTAATTTCATGATATGCCTGCTGCACATCGGCAGCTTTAAAATCCAGATAAATATTAATCCGGTTTTTGCAGACTTTTAAAGCATCCTTAAACGTAGTTAACCGATATAGTTTTCCATCCCTGGCATTGAGACTGAGTTTTTCAACTTCATCCAGGTTCAGCTCCTGTATTTTCCCTCTACCATTTGTGGTATGGTCTACTGTTTCATTGTGGATTAAAACCAAATGACCATCACGGGTAGTACGAAGGTCTAATTCTACATAATCAGCGCCTAGCTCAATCGCTTCCTCAATTGCTGCGATACTATTTTCAGGTTTTATCAGATGGCTTCCCCTGTGGGCAATTACTATAAAGCCATTTTTACATTTGGGCAGCGGTACTATTTCCCGCTGTCCAAATGCGATAAAAATGAAGCAAGTGAAGGTCAGTGTTAGCAGACTTCTTTTGCGATTCATTAACATCATCTCCATAATTATTGATTTTCAGCAGGGTTCCTATTTGTAAATTCTGCGGCACGATCTCTCGTTGTTTTTTTCAGAGAAAAAGCATCAAACAATTCTCCAGAGGTCTTGTAAGCCTCAAATTTTAAATTCGCTCCGTCTACATGAATGGTTTGAAAAAGCTGTGTATTTTCCAGGGATACATTCATCCACCTGGCACCATCTACCTTATACATTTTAGGTCCGGCAACTGAAACCAGGTATACTGGCCCACTGGCTTCTCTGCCCGACAATCCGCGGGGAAGATTTTGGCCGCGGCTATAGGTATGGTCATGTCCCTGCAACACAAGATCAATGTGATACTGGTCAAATAGCGGTTTAAATCGCTCTCTGAACGCTTTATTGTCTCTGCTTTTGGCAGTAGAAAAGATAGGATGATGAAAGGTAATGACCGTCCATAACTGCTTGTTCTCTTTTAACACCTTTTCCAGCCATTCATATTGAATTTTAGCCGAAGCCTCATCTAAAATAATCATTTGAGAATCTAATGAGATGACGCGAACGTTCTGATAATCTACATAATAAACTGATTCCTCCAGTCCCTTAGGTCCATTACCTGGCAGGGTGTATTGTACCCCCCAATGCGGATCCAGAACCAGCTTTCTGGTGCTGTCTCTCACATATTCATGATTCCCTGGTGAGGGAAGACTAGGGATCATGCCATTGATGAAGCCACCTCCATAATGCCATTCTCCCCATTCCTGATCATTATTGGATCTATTGATTAAATCTCCGGTATGGATGATGAATCGGGCATCTGGCTGATGTGCAAATGCTTTACGAATCACCCTGGACCATTTGGAACGGATATCATTTTGAGCATCTCCCAGATAAATAAATGAAAAAGGTTTATTAGTATTGGATGCTGTTGTGAATTGAAACCATTCACTCCAATGTTCGCCAGTTCCTACACGGTAAGCGTAAACTGTTCCTGGTTTAAGGTTAGAAAAAGTAACCTGATGATATTTTGCAATGGCATAATTATTTCCACCAGAAAGCACACGGGATCCGGCATCATAAGTGGTAATTGATTCTTCCAGAGCGGGACTGGAATCCTCCGCTTTAATTTGCGCCTTAGCTGCTGTAATGGAGGTATCGGTTCGCCAGGTCACCGTCTGACTGACTTCAGGATTTCCAGTCCAGGTTAAAATCACACGGTCTGGAAAAGGTTTCGGATTAAAATCCTGAGCATAGATTTTGCTAAGGCCTGCTGTTACCAGCATGGCCAGGAGCGAAATTGATCTTTTAAAGTTATTCATATTGAAGTTGATCATTTTTATAGTTTATTTTAGATACCACATTAAAGTGGATTCTTTGTCGGCTCCAAAGACAGACACTGCTTTTTGGTAATTCTGTTTATTCTTTGCGCTTTCAGAGTCTGGAAAAACATAGCGTTTTGGGATTCCCCGACCAGCAGCAAGCGGTCCAGTGACGAAAGCAGGGTAACCAGTACGACGCTGATCAAACCAGCCCTCTGCGCCTTTGAACAACATGGCCATCCATTTTTGGGTGATCAATTGCTCTTGTGAACCATCATACTTCACAATGGCTTGTTCATAATAACTTGGCGGAGCAGTTAACGAATAACTGGTCATTGATTCCTTAATCGCCTTATAATACATCGACTCTGCAGTTTCTCCAGGCACAGTTAGTCGTCCTTTCTGCATCGCTTCGGCCAAAATAAAGCACAGCTCTGTATAGGTTACCAAACTGGCTTTCAACAAAGGATTTGAACTGCCACCATTCTTTCTAAAAAAGCTGGAAGAAAAAAGAGATACATGATCCTCCCCTCCATTGTATGCCGAAGGTGCGTCAATGGCATTGGGTACTCCAACATATTTATTAGGATCTACTGTTGATCCTGTTGTATTTTTCACTGGTTCTACCCAAACACCCAATCTTGGGTCATTTCTTTGTACAAGACGATCCACCAACTCCTTACTTACTTTTGTTTTCTGGTAATCAAAATCAATCATTGCCAAAGGACCACCAGGCCAGCTGTAGGATGCCAGGTTACCCAGGTAGGGAATTTCAGCATTATCAGCACTGCTCTCAAAAATGGGAAATGCCGCTTTATCATTAAGAATTTCCTGCATTTCGGTATATGCAGATGCATAATTTTTGGAAATACGCAACAACATCCTTAAGCGTAAGGTGTTGGCAAACTTACGCCATTGCAAGGCCTTACCTTTAAACATCACATCTGCTTTGGCATTAATTTCCGGTATCGACCCCTTTAATAAATCATTAGCTTCCCGTAGCTCTTTTAACAGGTCTGGATAGATCAGCTGTTGCTGATCATATTCCGGATAAATCACATTGTTCTCTTTAGATTTAAGCGCCTGATAATAGGGCATATCACCATACAAGTCAGTCAAATAACCAAAATTAAAAGCCTTAATGATTTTGCCAATGGCCACATATTGATTTTCGGAACGCTTCTGTGCGGTTTCCATGAAAGTTTTGTTGACAGATAAGCGGGCATAAATGTCGTCCCAATCCACCGGCCCCCAATCAAAAAGGTCGTAACCTGTATTTCGGACTAAAGTCAGGTAACGCGCTGCTGATGCAGGTCTTCTGCCCACAGCATTCTCCTGATAGGCATAAGCAGTAGACAGCACCACTTCAGACATCAGGAATTCTGTGTTGGTGGTTTCCGGAGAATTTGGGTTGGTATTGATTTCTTCAAAATCTTTAGTGCAGGCAGCCAGGAGGCTTGCAAACAGCACCAGAATGGTTTTATATTTGAATTTCATTTCTGATTGTCATTAAAAATTACAACTTAATTTAAAGCCAAATGAGCGTGTTCCAGGAAGTGTCCAGTGGCCAACACCTCTCTTAAACCCTTCCGTTACACTCATCGTGCTTTCGGGATCATAACCTAATCCATTAGCCGTCCAGGTATATAGATTTCTTCCAATCAGTGAAAGCGAAAGGTTGCTGATCGGGAGCTTACGCAATAGTTTTTGATCAAACATATAGGTCAGTGAGGCTTCTCTTAACTTTAGGAAAGTTGCAGAGTAGGTTAAGCGCTCATAATACTTATTGTAAGTGTTATTGTAAAAATCTGAGGCCGCAATAATCACCTTATTTTCAGCATAGGTGCCATCAGCATTGGCAATAAAACCAGGGATAATCATTCCGTCGTTCCTACTTCTCCCTTGTGAGTCTACCCATGGTAAACCGCCAGTTTCAGCATCTCTCCCTATTAGTGTATTGTCTGTTAAACCTGCATTGATCAAGCTCTTTACGACATAAGAGTAAAAATTACCTCCTTTACGCCAGTCGAGGAGCACATTAAGGCTGAACCGTTTATAACTGAAGGTATTGTTAAAACCAACTGAAAAATCAGGATTGTAGTTTCCAACTTTTAGGTATTCACTATTGTTGCGGATGTAATGCCCGGTTTTATCCAATAGCGCTGCACCTGCGTTTGGCCCCTTGGGTACTTTAGTATAGCTTGGGGTATAGAAATCTCCTATTTTTGTCCCTTCTTTAATCAGGTAACGGATATTATCACCATCAGCACTTCCCATTGAATACTCAGGCAGACCTTCCATCAGGGAGATCACTTTATTTTCATTTCTTGTAAAGTTCACATTCATCTCCCATTTAAAGGCTGCTTTTACTGGAACCGCGAAGAAGCCAATTTCCCATCCGCTGTTCTGAATGTTGCCCGCATTGATGAGTCGATTTGAAGCACCGGAGGCAATGGTTGTAGGAATATTGATGATCTGGTTTCTTTTGTTTGTTTTATACCAGGTCACATCCAATCCCAGGCGGCTATCGAGAAAGCGCAAATCTCCACCAAACTCATAAGAAGTCGCAATTTCTGGTTTTAGGAAGTTGTTTTTTAGGTTGAATTCAATTGTTGCTCTTTTCACATCCCCCCAATCCTGGTTAAATGGGACAGTATTGTACAATTGATATGGATCAGTATCGCTACCTACCTGTGCCCAGTTGGCTCTGATTTTAGCAAAAGACAGTACCTCGGATTTGATTTTAAACACATCGGTGAGAACTGTACTTAAAGAAACTGATGGATAGAAATAGGAGTTATTTTCTGAAGGCAGCGTGCTGGACCAATCGTTTCTTCCAGTTACATCCAGAAATACCATATCCTTATACGATGCATGTCCCATACCGTACAAACTATTGATCCGTTTACGGGAGTTGTATTGCGAATTGGTAATTGTTCCGGCCTGAGCATTGTTAATGTTGTAGATCCCAGGAATACTTAAGCTTTCGGTACGCTGAGCAGTACTTCTGGAAGTTTGATTCATCTGGTTACCGCCTACCGATAGGCTAAAAGACCAATCTTGATTCAAGATTTTCTTATAACTCAACAGGAAATCTGTATTCTGTTCCTTGAAAAAACTATTATCTACACCATAACCACCGAATTTGAAGCGCTTGGAACTAAATGGACGTTTGGTTTCATGCTGTTCATTATACATATCTAGTCCAGTACGTGCCATAAAAGTCAGGTCATCGGTCAGGTCAATTACTGCCTGCAAGTTCCCGGTAATGCGGTTTCTATCGTAGCCATTAGTATGTTCGTAGGCCACAAAAAATGGATTATCCGAATCATCCGGGGAGAATTGCTCCAGATTTTCACGTCCTGGCTTCCAATAACTCCTCAAATCATTGATATTCATATTGGGTGGCATGGAATAAAGCATCTGCGTTACACTCTCCCTATAAGCGGATGGACGATTGTCACTCTTATTGTTTACATAACCCAGGTTGGTACTGATTTTCACCTTTGGATGCAATACATATGTTGCAGCCAGGTTTAAGGTATTCCTACTTAGATCTGTATTGGGTACAATTCCCTTGTTCTCCATATTCGTGAAGGACAGTCTGTAATTACCAGCATCATTTTTACCTGTAATTGCAATGTTATTGGTGTAAGTAGAACCCGTTTCATAAAAATCCTTAACACGATCACGATAGGATACCCAATCTGTAGGCACTGGTTTTCCATTGGCATCCAGCGGACTGTTCCATTGCAGGTGTTTGGTACCAATATTTAACCTGGGTCCCCAGGCTGAACTGGTAGAAACGGACTCGTCATCTGTAAATTCTCCTGCACCAAACGTAGTTTGAAAATGAGGGAACATCCATGCCTTATCATACACGGCACTGGAATTAAAACTTACCCCTAATCCTTTTTTACTTGTTGCGCCACTCTTTGTGGTAATCAGCACCACACCACTACCAGCTCTACTCCCATATAAAGCAGCCGCACTGGCACCTTTCAGGATGGTGATGGTTTCTATATCATCCGGGCTGATATCAGCAATCGGACTTCCATAATCCACCGAAGAGCGTCCTACCTCCGATGTTGCCCTTAAAGAATGTGCCACTGGAACACCATCCACCACAAAAAGAGGCTGGTTATCATTGGCAATTGAAGATTGCCCGCGAATTGTGATAAAGGCGGATGAGCCTGGGTCAGAACCTGTACTGACCACATTTACTCCAGCTACCTTTCCTGCCAGTGCATTGATGACATTGACTTCCGGAGCTGTACTTATATCCTTCCCTTTAACTGTTGCAATGGAATAACCCAACGCTTTTTCGGAACGTTTAATTCCCAATGCGGTAACCACTACTTCTGAAAGTGCAGTTTGATCTGGTACCAGATGAATGTTAATGACCGATTGGCCATTAATGGGTATCTCCTTGGTTTGATAACCCATCATTCTATACACAATAATAGCAGAGGCATCCTTTACATTTAAACTATACTCTCCGTTAAAATCAGTAACAGAAGTATTGTCCAACCCTTTTTCGATAATATTAACACCAGGTATTGGCAAGTCCTTCTCGTCGGTTACTCTTCCCTTCAGCCTAATTGCTTTTTTTATGATGATCTGGTTTTGCTGGACCTGATAGGTCAGTTGCATCGGTGTCAACAAGCGCTGAAGCAAACTGCTCAGCAACTCATTATCCGCCTTAAAATCTTCTACGTAGCGATTTAACACGGCCTCTTTATTGGTATAAACAAAAGAGAGTTTGGTTTTTTTTTCGATGTTTTTAAGTAAATCGGTTAAGGTACCATGTTTAAATCTAAAGCTAATCCGACTATTGAGTTCCTGCGCTTTTACAGGCGAGGCCTGCCCGGCGAAGAGCATTACAGAGAGGAAAATAGAGACCAGGGTAAAAAAACGCATTACTTTAAAAATTAATTGATTAGTCACTGCGGACTTTTTCATAACTTTGAATGTTTTAATCATTGATGGGTTAAAATAAAATTGAAATTCTTAGCCGTAAGCGTGCTGCAACATGCTTCGGCTATTTTTTTTTATACTGTCTAATTACATTTACCTCCTTTTATATAAATTTTCTGTTTGTTAATGCTGTATCTGATATTTAAAGTCATTCGAATGGTCTGTAATACTTCATCAATATTCACGTTACCAAACTTCGCCGTGAGTTTACAATCTTTAAACGGCTGGTCAGTAATGATCTTCACTGCGTAGCGACGTTCCAATGTTTCAAATACCTCTTCCATTGGTGTTTGATCAAAAACCATTTTTCCCACTCTCCAACCGATGGCTGTTCGGGCATCATCCAGGCTTTCACGAAATAGGCGGCCTCTTTTTAAATCGTATCCTGCTTTTTGATTTGCGGTTAAATAAATGACTGCCGACTGTCCACCCGCCGAATCTCTGGATACTGCAACCTTACCAGTCAGTACGGTTACCTCAGGACTAGATTTTGCCCATGAACGTATGTTAAAGCTGGTTCCCAATACCCGGGTCTGGATATTTGAACTCTGTACGATAAATGGATGGTTTGGATCGCGTTTGACTTGAAAAAAAGCCTCTCCATGGAGTTTAACTGTCCTAAACGAGGCTTGCTTAATGTTACCAGGGTAGCTGATGCTACTTCCTGCATTAAGCCAAATCTCAGTACTATCCGGAAGAACTATATTGGTGATTTTTCCAGGGCTTGAGGTTTTAGTAATCCAGGATGTTTGCTCAAGTCCTGGATGGCTTTGCTTATTTTCATGGAAAAGAATAAAGATGGCCATAGCTGCCAAAACTGCAGCTGCTGCACCAGCCCAAATTCTGAAGGCATAATTCTTTTGAGGTTTTTCGCTTTTAAGCCGGCTTTGATCTAAAGTTTGGAGCTTAGATTGAATTATTGAAAAACTAGTTTTCCAGGATTCTGTTTGAGGCATTTCAGCGGTACTTTCCCAAAGCCAGATGGCCTGATCCAATTCCTGTTGGTGTAGCGGGTCTCTTCTGAGCCAGTCCTGTAAACGCTCCTCCAAAATTGCCATCTCCTGCACATTGCCCTGCTCCTTTACAGCTAAATAATTGAGTACTAATTTCCAGATCTCATGTTCCATTGTTATGCTTTTTATAACTAGAAGACAAGACTCGGGCAACGATTACGGGCCGAAAAACGTTAAGGTTTTATTAAGAAATGGTTAAGTATCATTTATCTGAATTCAGCTTTATTTCTCAGGACCCTTTCCTGCAAAAACTGAAAGCCTTTAACCAGATGATCTTCTACTGTCCGAACGGAAATATCCAATAGAGTTGCAATCTCCTTATAACTGAAGCCTTCAATTCTATACATATAAAAGATCAGGCGTCTGCGCTCCGGCATTTGATCGATCAAATCGTAAAGCATGCGAGCGCTATCCTTATGAACATAGCTTTGATATGGATCTGCTTTACCATCTCTGATTTCCTGGACTTCTTCTTCCTCGATCTGCTGATAGTTTAGTCTGGAAGTTTTATGATAATTATTGGCACCATTTTTTACGGATCGGAACAAATAAGCTTTTTCGTTTACCATTACGACCTTATTTTTCCATATCGCAATAAATACATCATTTAAAATGAGTTGTGCTTCTTCCACATCTTTGACCAGATAGATGGCGTACTTTTTAAGCGTAGGATACATACGGCGGTAGAGGTCTTCGAATGCTTTTCCATCGAAGTCATTTACATGATCCCCATTATATCCGAGAGTATTGTTTTCGCCCATAAAATATGAAGCAAAATTATACTAAGCAAATGACGGGGATATTAACAAACTGTTAAATGACGCATGTAACCAGGTATCTAGATCCCATACTAAACTAATGATCCAAATTCGCATGCATTTGAGCCACGTACATACACGAACCAGAGATCCCAATTCCCGCACTTACTTCATTGGAAACAATAATCTCATCAGCTTTGATGCGTATTGACCTAAAATACTCCTTTGGAGGTATTTTATGCGCTTGAAATTTACCCTAATTTTAGTAGAATAATGCTAGAGATCAATACCACATCATAAGCATAGAAATATGGTTTTATTTAACCTATCAAAATTATGAAAAACTATAACGCCCTTAGACTAGCGCTTACCATGATTTGCGCTATCTTTTTACTAACTGCCAAAGGACAACATAATGCGATTCCCGGTTCTTATGATGGAATTTGGGCGGGATTATTAGAAAATAGTAAAAAGGATAAATTAGTGATCATTGTACAGATATCAAATGGTATGGCCACCAAATACAGGTATAATCAAGAAACTAAAAAACTAGAAAAATATACTTTCCCCAAAGAAGCAACAATGGCTGTAGGAAACAACCTGAGTTATACTTGGATGAATAAGGGAGGCGTTTGGTCAGAGACTCAAACACACATGATTTCTTACCTTAGGCCAGATGTGATCAGGTGCAGACTAATTCGGCAGGTTACAAATGCACAGGCAAGTGAAGATGATCCGGATTTAAATGAGGAGTGGTCTACTTATTTTATGGGCACTTTAGATCGTTTCAAATCTATCCAGGAATTAGAAAACACTTTGAAAAGCGATGGGTAAATAAGCGTTTGAAGATAATTTCTATTTCAAAACATGAGGTATTAGACTGGATCAATAAGGTCGATTTTATCCATTGATCCAGTCGGCATAACTCAATTCAAATTTGGCTTCACCATTGGCATAAGTACCAACCAGTCTCCAGCCTTGAAGCGCATAAAAACGCGCTGCACGGGTATTTGGATCTGTCCCCAAAACGACCTTATCTTTAGTCTGTTCAAAATACCAATTCATCATTAACCGATGTAATTCTTTACCTATTCCTTTTTCGGCAAAATCAGGGTCTACAAACAATGCCCATACACTCTTATCCAACAAGTCAATGATGGAGAAACCAACCATCTTGCCATTCACTTCACAAACCCAGCCCTTCCCTTTCACAGAAATGTAATAGGCCACATCCTGATCTGGAACCAGGTCCGGGTTACTTAGCGTATTTTCTTTCACCAGGTGCCTTACTACCTGGATTTGTTTGATATCTGAAAGTTCTGCTGTTCTAAAAATCATATTTTCAAACCTACCAATCATGTCGACATTTATTCAGAGGATGAATCCATAATCATTCAAAAAATGGTTCATAAAAAACTATTATTCATTTTAGATCAACTTACTTTTCGGGCTAGATTATGCTCATCAGTGTAGGTTGTTATCCCTTAAAGCTATTTTACTTCAAGTTCCGTTCCTTTAGAATTTTTTCAAGCTCTTGATTATGATTAGAATTATTAAACAACTTATATGCAAGAAACAAAGGAAGTAAGGTCAGAAAACCTAAACTGTTTTTGACTATGCTGAAAATCACTATGCCAATTGTCAGTCCAATTATTGCTGCATTGATTATGGAGGCGGATTTCATTTTTTTTGCTTCATCCAACAATTCCTGATCTGTTAATTCTGATAGTGCTTTCTCCTTCATTAGTACGGATTTCAGTTGTTATGTGATATTTGTCAGGATCTTCATGATAAATAAACGAAAAAAATACATTCTTTTCTCTATTCACCTAAAATTGCTGGTAGCAAATACTTTTCTACAATCTCATCAGCCTGGCTGTGAGCGAATGCTTTACCGTAAGCAGAAGCGGTAATGACAATCACAATGGGCAGATCATTGAACATATAGATCTTGTTTCCACCATTCCCACTACTGTAATATACCTGATAAGGTTTACCAGCCACAATAAAATCTTTATTCCAAAAAAGAAGTCCGTAAAAACCTGGCCTATCGGCTGGAAGTACTTGCAATGGTGAAAAACTTTTCTTTACCCACAACTTTTCAAGTAGTCGTTTTCCTTCGTATAGCCCACCATTTAAATACAATTGGCCATACTTCGCTAAATCCAATGCACGTAACCTTAGTCCGCCACCACCAAAAGGCTTGCCCTGAGGTGTCCTAGCCCACTCAAATTTACTTATACCTAAAGGTTCAAAAAGTCTGCTTTTAGCAAATCCTTCCACTCCATTAGGAATCTGCTTATCCAGAATATCCATTACCAAATTGGTTCCTGCGGTAAAATAAGACCAGCTTTTACCATTTTGTCTTGCCGGATCCATAGGAAGATCTAAAGTAAATTTTGTATAGTCTGCTGTGGGATACATGTTCTCTTCATTTCCTACAGAACTTTCCACATCATCATTCCCCTCAAATGCAGCACTCATACTCAATAAGTCTACAAGTCTTACACTATCCTTTTTCGAACTGTAATTTGCATAATCCTGAAGCTTATAAAACTCCTTTAACATCTGATTTTCAGAGTCAATATATCCATCCCTGATGGCCATTCCAGTAAGTGTTGCTGTCATCGATTTACTCACCGACCTGGGATCATGCAACGTTTCTCTATTTTCTCCGTTGTAATATTGTTCCAGAAGCAATTCCCCCTTCTTTAAAACTACAATACCGTTAATCATCCGATAAGTCTGCTCGGCGATCTTTGTGTTTAATGCAATAATCAATTCCTTGTTCAGTTTCGCTTTGGAAAGTTTAAAACCGCTTCCTGCAGCAATTGGCTGAGGTATCATTTTCAACGGATCAACGATCCTGGGTACCCTCTTCATATTGATTTTTGCCTCAGCTAAGGTCGAGCTATGTTTTATTGCATTTTGTTCAACATAGACCTTAAGCCTTATTTCCAGTACCTTTGGCTCTGCGCTTAAAATCGACATTCCAGCTTTTGCCATAAAACGATCCCAAAGGTTAATACTCCATAAGCCCGATCTACTGGAACTGATCAGAACAATATCCAGCGGGCGATTTGTCACCTTATCCTGAGGTAGGATAGCACCTGGTCCGAGATTTTCAGAATAGACCTGTTTTCCATCAACATAAAAATCAAAGCTATAATTACCAATAGCTAATAATTCCTCAGCTGTCAATGTAGGCGCGAGTTTGGCAAGCTCCGCTTGAAGGGAGTTCTCGGGTGACAACAGCAGATACAAATCCTTGTCTGAACCAATATTATAAGAAGAGATGGCTAGCGAAGCCTGTCCTCCCTCCCTCTTAGGTCTAAAATCATAAAAATCCAGTTTCTGTGCATAGGATCCCAATGCAAGAAAAATCAGCGTAAATAGAAAAACAGTGGCATATAATTTCCGTATCATAAATTAGTTTTGAACAAAAATAGAGTTGTGAGTTTGCATAAAATAGAACGAGATTAACATATGGCTAAATTTTAAAAAGCTGCCTAAAAAATACCGGGGTATGGCCACTAAAAGCTCTGAAACACCTAATCATGTGACTCTGATCAGCAAAACCGCAACAATGGGCAATCGTACTTAATGAATTTCCTTTGGTACTGAGTAGAGAAAATGCCCTTTCTACCTTTAACAGGCGGATATACTCTGCAATGGTACAACCGAAATACTTTGTGAATGCTCTTGATAAATGAACGGGGTGGACACCTGCTACTGCTGCAATCTCCTTAAGTGTTGGCGGACTTATGTAGTTGTCATGAAGGAACTCTCCTGCTTTGTTGACCCAAGGCGGCCTAAAACCGGATTCCTTTGAACGAGAAAACTGAGGTTGAATTGCCTCCATCACCAGGCTTTGAACTCCTAAGGAACTTAGGTCATCACCCATCTTACTTTCTCTTAAAAGCCTATAAAACAAAATTTTTGTCCTGGCACAAGTGACTTCACAGCTTCCTTCCTTTAACTCCACATCAGGGCACATTTCCTTAATCCAATGACTCTGGACTTCCAGGTGCATGCCACGAGTCTCTCCTGGAGGTTTAATATTGTAATGTGATTCCTGAACGTTATGGAACAATAGACTTCCTGCCGATAGGTTAACTTTACCTTTCTTATTACCCTCAATTACGTTTCCCGTTAATATGAAGGTGAAATAAGCATTCTCATGGTAGTGCCAGTCCACATAATCGTGGGTGTAGACAGTATCTGTTAGAATTAGTCCGCCTGTTTCCAGTTTTTGGCTCGTTAGGCCGAAGAATTCACCCGAACTCAATCTTTCCATAATTTCATTTAGAACATCAGATGATAGATTTGTTACATCTATTATGAGAGTTGGATTAAGAACCTTATTCCTGTCTTACTCCACTGAAAATAAATTAAAAATGTTAAATTTAAAGGAAGGTCATTTTTAATAAAAATATGGATATGGGATTTTTGCCAAAAGTAGTATCATCTATGATTCCTGACAGATTGAAAAGGTCTACAAAAAGGAGGCTTCAACAATTATTTTACTCTGGTTTAGTAAAGGTTTCCGGAGGTCAGGAAGAAGCTTTATACTGGTCCTGTGCACAGTCTAAAATAAGTCCGTACATGATGATACAGGGCTTTTTACAAGGTACTTTTCCAATGCCTAAAGTAAACAACAATTCCATCTTTATTTGGTATAACCCAGATCCCAGGGCAGTGATACCTGTAGCTGGCTTTAAGTTAAGGAATGATTTATTACGTTGCTTAAAAAAAGACAGGCTACAAGAATTAGATAAAAGGTTTGAAGTAAAAATTAATGCCGATTTTGAACAGACCATTATAAATTGTTCGAAACCAAGGGGCGAAAAAACAAACACATGGATATCCCCGGAATACATTCAGGTGATGTTAGAACTTCATCAATTGGGAATCGCCCATAGTGTTGAAACTTATCAGAATGGGGAGCTGGTGGGTGGGGTTTTTGGAGTAGCTTTGAATGGTTACTTTATCACCTTAAGCCTATTTAGAACTGTTGATAATGCTAGTAAAGTTGCTTTTTGTTACTTATTAAGTAAGCTTAAGGAGGATGGATTTAAGCTGCACCTTACAGGGGATTCCGATAGCTGGTTTGCTCAATTTGGGGCACTTAATGTTACAAAAAATGATTTTAGACAGGAGCTGATCTCTGCAATTACAGCACCCGTTTCCTTTACTTCCAGAGTACCATCGCCAAAGTTCTAAGAGTAAATCAGGTATATTAGGACATCGCCCCATAATGGAACAATACCCTAATATACTGAAGCTTCAAGCCAGATCAAGCATTAGCCAATTACTGCATTCTCCAGGGCAAATTCAAATCTCCCCACGTCACCAGTCATCACAATATCAGCACTTTTAAGTCCAGTTAAGGGTAGCTCTGTTTTAATATTGGATAACAATCCTGCAGACATCACTCCTCCTTCAGCCACCTGATCGGTTACACCAATCCAAAGACTTGGTTTAATCTCAAATACCGCACTATGAATATGCGTAATTCCAATTTGACGAGCCAAAACCTTATATTCCTTATAAAGGAAAGCATCCACACGACCCGTGTTTAAAAGATTATAAAGCAGGATTTCGTTGGGATTGCCCTTACTCACAGATTTGTATAGGCTATCTGAGCCCGCCGCTCTCTGTAGCATAAAAGTGTCTCCGCCCTCGGCAGGAGCATTGGGACTTTCGTAACCATCGGTATCTTTAGCTCCGATTTCCATGTTAACCGGAAAACTGAACGGGAGCTTTTCTTCTGGTCTAGCATTCTTAATTACCTTATAGGCGATGGCAGTTCCATCAGCTGATGCGGACACATTTTTTTGAAACATAACTACTGAAGCATCAGAACTATTGCTTCGATTGATAAAATTGAAGAGAATGTACATGTTATTTGAGCGATTAATTTATTCCGCAAGATATTATTTTAGTTTTAAAATGTTTAAAAAAATAGTTGCATTAAAATAATATGTAATGCTGTGTCATTGCTAAAATCGACATCATCATCACTCCTCCTTCCGCAATGACTTCCAGAAGCTGAATTTGCTACAGTGGTTTTTACAGAACCCATTCCTGGCTTAGGTAGTGCCGACCAAATATTGGGCAATAAAATCCTTTCGGGCTATCATGTGGAGGTAAGGATAATCGCCAGATAATTGCTTGCGCTGTTTCAATTGATATAAGAAATGTCCACCTATATCCACAATCAGTGGACACCTGGCCTGGTACCATACCCGATGAGGATTCTTCCAGCAAAAAGAATAGTAATGACTCGTTAGAGGGATTTTCCTCAGTTCAGGATGCAAGAAATTCAACACTTTAGTTTTACCCTTAGCCTGCAAAAAATCCACTTTTCTAATCATAGAAAGATGATCGGAATGGCAGAATTCATAACCCGAAAGCCTTGGATCATCCACATCCGGCAGGTGTTTTAAAATTCGGAAACCTTTAAATTTTTTACCATTGAGTACCCAGACCAATTTAGGGTAATAGGCTTCCCGACTTTCCAATTCCTGAATACCGATTGCTGAATTTTGAAATTCAAGGGTTGTACCACATGGCGTATATACATCGGCTCTGTGTAACTCCCCCATCACTTTGTCCTCAAAACTAACCTCACGATACGATACTGGAAAAGCCTTTTTCCAGTTACGATGCCATGGCGTTTCCCCATAAATTCTCGCCTGCAGCTGATCGCTTGGGATCAGATCAGAAGTTTGGTCATCAGGAAAAACTGAAGTATTGAATTGCATATTGCTAACCGCTAATTTTAGCAGGAACACAAATCTATACTAATGTAATTAGTAATCAAAATATATAAAGAAATTCAAAATACTGAAACTAATACAATTGCCATGCCCCTTTAGTCTTCTATCGCCTCTATACCAAGTTCTTTAAGTTTTTCAATGTGATCCTTCATTGTTTTTAATTGCTCAGGTGTATGCCCCTGCCATTCCTTCACTTCAGCAATCACACGTAGCGGATGTAAAGTTCGATACGACCTTGTTGGGTTTCCAGGAAATCTCTTATCCGTCAAATTAGGATCGTCTTCAAATGCTGCTGTCGGCTCTACAATATAAATTCTACATGCAGTATCACCTAAGGCTAATTCAGCGCCCCAAATGGCAGCATCCAAAGTGGCAGAAAGATAAACATACTTCGCTTTTTTCCTTTTTCCATAGTTTGAATTATAGCCGGGTTTAATCAGATCTCCATTTTTTAGGTCAGCCTTTGTACCGTGATAGAATTGTTCTGAAATATGATCTTTAGTTGCTACACTTGATTTGTTCTTGCTGATGTTCACTTTCATTGTAAATTATATTTCTAATTTTCAATATACTAATCATTTCATGCATCTGTAGCGCATAATTTGGAGGGACTTAGCGAATTTCAGATCTTATAATGAAGATATTAAATTCTAAAATACTCTAGTTTAAAATATCATTCCAAGTTCAGCGTTCATTAAAGAAACCTTTCCTGATCAATTTAGTTTGTAGTGCTTTGGATGCTGAATTAAAGATTTGAAAACAGATTTGGTAATCTCCAAAAATTGATGGAAATTAACTGATGGTACTGCATACAGTATATATTTTCTGCCATTTTGATATCAATTATTAAATATAAAACACTGACACATGAAAAAAGTAACGGAACTTGGCGGTATATTTTTTAAGTGCGATAACCCTCAAGACATGAACGAGTGGTATGCCAAAAACCTTGGATTGGCAACCAGTGAATACGGTACAACTTTTGAATGGCTCCAAACCGATCATCCGGGTAAAATTGGATCGACAACCTGGTGTACCTTTCCTAAGGACACTCAGTATTTCAACCCTTCCACTAAGCCATTTATGATCAATTACCGGGTGGAAGACCTTACCTTACTGGTAGAAGAACTCAAAAAAGAAAATGTGACGATTATTGATGAGATCGCAGATTCCGCATATGGAAAGTTCGTCCATATCCTTGATCCCGAAGGGAATGTGATTGAATTATGGGAACCAAAAGAGAATTCAGATGAGGAATAAAAAACAAAATCAAACCTACGTTCTTAATAACGTAGGTTTGACAAAATAACAAACAGCCTTAAATGCCCAAAAACTTGAACGGTTCTGCTGGCTTAAAATCTGAATTGGAAAGCCCATTCAAATGATTACTTTGGTTTAATGTCAATTTCATTGACCTCGCACCTTGCTTTAAGTCAAATTTGCTGAGGTCTACCCAAAAAGTTCCGGGAGTCAATACATTCTCAAAATAATAAACTTTGTTTTTTTGATCTGCTACCGATCTCCATCTTGTGGAGGAAATATTAGGCTCAGTCTCTGAGCTGATTCCAAATGGTACCGAACAGTTTCTAATTACACTAAATACACTCGCAACCGCAACTCTTGTATCATCTGTTTGTGGGATGGCGTTGATATAGTAAGATGCCCTTACAAAACGATCTGCAGCACGATTGGTCCCAGGCAACATAATAGTCCCAGGTATACCTTTCCAATAATCATTCAAGGCCAATTGTTGCCCAAATACTGGTGAGTTGGTCATCACAGTATAGGATGCATCATGATGAATCTCTAATTTTCCATTGATGTATTCAAATATTGCATTATCACCTGAAGCGTCAGAAATCGACAAATGTAGGGTGGTAAATTTTTTGGTGCCAGGAATATAGTCACTCACCACCACGAATGATTCGTCTTTTAGTGCGTTTACTGCTTCATTTACGCTAGCAAAATTATCTAACACATATTGAGCCCATGCAGAAATGGTAATGCCCTTTTTACTCCCTCCTGGTTCAAATTTTGGATAACTTGACTCTACCAGCCACAATACATTGGCTACTAATCCTTTTTCATTTAGACCATCTACTGTAGCAATATCCCAGGCACTTGAAATTACACTTCCATACTTCGAGATCCACTTTAAGGATTGTGGTCCTACTTCACCATTTCTGGAAATCCCTCTAGGGAATACCCATAAGTTCGCGGAAATATCATCTTTCCAGTCCATACTGCGAGCGGTAATCACAGTTCCATTTGGGCCTTTATATACTACGCGGGTACAAGCCATGCATTCTTTTTGTACAAAAAGAATCACTACTAAAGCAATTGAGAGAAAGTACTTCATATGGGTATAAGTTTAAAACTTAAACAACTGATCATTAGAATAGTTCCATAAATATTCGAACTTGTAGTTTTATATAGCATCTAAAACCAGAGACACTTCAATTTTAGGATTTCCAAGTACGCTAAGTGGTACGGTATCTCCGTACATTTTCTTATTGTTCGGTTCAACCCTTGCGCTAAGTAAACCACCTTTAACACTGGCCAATGGTAGCCTGAAGTCAAAATGAACTTTTGGTACCTGCATACAGTTGGAACATTTTTCCACTTCATCAGGCTGGAAGAAAACTGACTTAGCCAAGACCTCCCCATCCTTCAGTAGATAAACTTTAAAAGTTCCAGGAATTTTGGTCCTGTCCAAATCTGATATCCGCACATTGACTTCCTCATCGTTGGCCATGAATGTACGCGCCATTCCCAAAAAGAGGCTTTTTTTGCCTTTTGAAGCTGGCAAATTCAAATCAAGATCATCGTAGGAAACGTCAAAATTTGTAGCCGAATCTATAGTAAATTCTGCTGTCAGGTCATCCCTGTTCAAGTTCTGCGCCCATGGATTCATTTTCCCCAAAGCAGAATTGGTAAATACCAGGTAACTGGAGCTATTTTGATTTTTTATCGTTTTCATGAATCCCTCAACAGTCTGGGCATTGTACTTTGCCTGCCAGGCCCACCACATCCTGTCCAGATTACAATGATAAAACCAGAAAATAGGATCAAATGCAGAAAGATTCTGCTGCCCCATGGTATCTCCGGTAGCATCATGACCACTGTCATGTCCTAGTATAAAGTCCAGATTAGGTGTCCCATCCAACAAGCCATTGAAATTATCCCACCAGACTTCAGCCTGCGCATCTGCATAAGGTTGCAATACCTCATTCCTGAAATTTTCAAGAATGGTTTCTGCATCATATCGGCTGGTTTGATAGCCTGCCTTGTAGTCTGGATTAGTACTCCCGGAAGCCGTACCGATATCGACCGGCAAGGTATAAGAAGCAAATGGCGCCTCATACATCCAATCAGGCAGGAGTTCATTAAAATCCCAATAAGGTAAAGTTACGTCCTCACATCCTTCAATTGAACGCAGGGAATTTTCAAATGCCCACATCTGGACTCTATGCCAGGGCTGAAATCCTGGAACGTGGTGCTGACAGAAAGCGAGGGGCAATCCATGTATGGCGGCGTTCTGAAAATATCCGTTTAAATCAAGGGTACCTAGATTCATAATTCCGGTAAACGCTTTTTTCAGCTTTTCCAACTCTGGAGCGGTCATTGAAGTCAGGCTCTTTCTCACTCTTCCCGTTACCCGGCTAGCCGACATTTTTAATAAGTTCGTCTGCCCAACTGGAGCTTGTCCTTCAGGATAACCAGCTTCCATCCAGGAAAGAAAATTGCTTATCATTTCTTTAGACCAGGGGCTTCCAGGATCCATCGGCATACGTCCTTTGGCATCAGGCGGAAGAGATACCCTTTGATAAATGTCTGGTGCATGACTCACAACAAATGAATAACTACTGAGGTCATATCCCCTAATGCTACGCATTTTCGAAATATCCAAAGCAGTAAAGTAATTTTTAATTTCCCCATGCCATGTAGGGGCCTGGGCAATCTTTGAGAATGTCAACATGATAAGATTGTTTTTGAAAACGTTAAAAATATTTTATTGGCTTTTAATCCAATTATAGTAAACGCATCAGACAATTCCAGTTCCTCCTGGGTATTAATCGTCTAACGACAATATGAATTTAAACATAAAAAATTAATCGCAGCGCAAAAAACACTAATTTCTACCAGTTTAGCTTTTATTGTTACTCATCATCGCAAGTATGTTGTTTCTAATAAACAGAATTGATTGCCGCATGATTGATATTTTTTTTCATACATTTATATACCTCAGGTACATTAACCTAAAACGCTCATCTCATGGTAAATAAATCTCTAATAATAAATTGGATCAACTGTTTTGTATGGGTTGTAGGTTTGGTTATTTTTTAATGACCAGATCATCGGGATAGAAATAAATTCAAACCTAAACCATAATATAATGACAGAACAATTAAATCAATTCGGAATGGGCGCTAGATTCATTCCAGAAAATCAACTCGGGACCGTAGACCTCGGCCCTCTTAGGCAATTGGTAGGACAATGGGAAAGTGTGATACTGCCTCCAAGTAGCGGAACAGGTACAGGACCAACACCAAGTGGTTGGAATGTCATGTCCGTACCGGCAGAAAAAGGCTTTCTATTCGAGGTGATTCCTTACAAGGAAAATCTTAAATTCTCTGCAGTGGCAGTAGAAGCAGGAAACAGTGGTCCGGTGATCAACGGCAAACCGTTTAATCAGGAAATTACAGGCTTGTTCTATGAACAGCAAATCATCAGCGTTTGCGATAATGAATTGTGTAATAGCCGCGGTTTTGGGAATGGCAAGGTAATTCATGCAGAGACTGGCTTATTTTTATACATCACCAATTACAGTAGTGGTCTGAATATTGCCCGATTAGGAACAGTTCCCCATGGCAATGCCTTGCTGGCAATGGGTTCGTCGGATGAAACAAATGATCCCGAAATCCCTTTCATTCTTCCGGTTAGCGCTTTGGCACATAACCTGGACGGATCGGCGCCAGGAGGTTTGGGCTACAATGAAAATATTATACTTGACCCACAGTTTAAAGATTTTGATCAGGTAAACCCTAACAGTTTTTTGGAATCTACACTTCAACAAATAGTAGGATCAGGTTCAATTACACAAATAACAACAATACCAATGTCGACAAGAAATCCAGATGCCACTGGCGGAATTCTCAATATTCCCTTTATCCAAACCAACGTTACCGCAACCTCTATGGATGCTGTTTTCTGGATCGAACAAATTTCCGGGGGAACAGAGACTGAGTTATTGCAATATTCACAAACCGTCAACCTGGTATTTCCTATCGGAGGCGATGTTACACCAATTGTATGGCCGCATATCAGCGTAAGCACAATGAAAAGAATGCAGCAACCTGTTCAACAGGAAAATAGTTCCAAAGCATTTAGATCGTCACCAACACCTTCAGGTCACACTCCAGGAGTTCCACAATTATAGTTGTTAATATGCTACTTAAAGTTGTTTAAGCACACCTTTAAGTAGCATGTCTTTTAACTGGAAAATCCAAGTCAAGCCCGGTCTTTCTTTACCTTTATAAAGCTTGCCAGCGTTTGATCTATTAGATGCGCGATCCCTATAAATTGATGAGATAAACTGATGATTTCCTCCTGAAAATTCCCGGGATCAATCGGTAAGCATCCCTGCATCAGGGTTAATGGGCCAAATTTCAGGCTTACATTTTTCCATTTATACTCTTCATTCTTAAAACGCAATCTAAATGAATCCGCAAACTCCCTGCTCTTTATGGAGTATCCTCTTAAATGATTCAATTTGAGTGAATGAATATTATAGAATAGTTTCTGCTCTTTTCCTTTTGAAGGATCGATCCAGATAGAAAAGAAGATTCTGGATTCCGAAGTTAAGGGATCTGCAGATGGGTTTGCCCAGGATTTTTTATATAATTTCAAACAGATACAGTCTAAAAATACTCCAACGGCCAGATCTAGCTCATTAGCCTTCAAGCTTTTTTGATCAATAAGCTTTGCGGCCTGCTGAAATTCATATAAATAACCGGTTGCATTCATTCCTTGAATATTATGATTCTTCAGTTAAATCTACAGAATTTCTATTCATCATTTCCCATCGATTTACAGCGCAAACCACTTCAGGTAATCCGCTATTATTGAGAAAAGCTGTCTTTTCCAGGAGCTGCTCTTCAATTCAAAGACCTGCAAGCAGCCTTGCTACCTCAGAATTGATAATGGCTCTTTTTCTAGTAGTCGTAAATCCCCCCTCATAAAGTCCTGATCACACAGCACGCTGCATCAAAACCAGACTTAACTTTGAGTAATAAAACAAATCAAACTTTAAAATAATCAATTACTGAGCCTAAACATTTCTTCCACTAAATCACCTCTAAATTTAAAACTTATGTCATTTCAAGCATATCTAAAAACAATCAAAGAAAAAACCGGTAAAACTCCCGCAGATTTTAGATCCCTCGCTGAAGAGAAAAAATTCTGTCAGAATGGAACGTTGACTGTAAAAGCAACTGAAATTACCAATTGGCTGAAAAACGATTTTGATCTTGGCCATGGGCATGGTATGGCGATTTATGCCCTACTAAAAGGACTTAAAAATGAAGACAGCCTATAGGCAGATTTTTGATCACATGAACCTTAATTTGAAATTCATGTGAATTGATTTTCAAAGGAAAAACCAGTAGTCCTAAGAAATTAGCCGTATACGGATCATTTCTTAGGACTACTGTTGAGGTATCCCACAATTAAGACTTCGAAAGCTGCATTGCTTTACGAAGACTCGCTCCCTCCTTTTGAGAAAGGATTTTTGTGCTAAAAGTAATCGGCTGTAATGGCAAATCATTTTTATCCGTTGCGGATGAATTGATGGCATCAGCAACATCCATTCCCTCCACAATCTCGCCGAATATTGTGTAATCCCAATCCAGGCGAGGAATTCCACCAATGGTCTTATATATGGCTCTTTGTTCCCTGGAAAACTGCTTACCTTTTTGTTTTTCTAAGGCATCCAATTGCTCATCGCTTTGTCTTTTACCTTCAACAAGATAAATCTGGGTCAAATACGAACTATGTTCCGGATTGTCATTTCTGCCAGCCCCTAGTGCTCCTTTCTTATGAAAAAGCGTTGGAACGATTTCCGCTGGGATGCGCAGTATTGGTTTTTCAGGATGTAGCTTTTCTCTGTCAAGAATGGTTTCATCCAATTCCGCACCCTGACTTACAAAACCTTTAATCACCCGGTTAAAAGCAACATCATTGAACAATCCCTGCCTGATACTTTTCAGGAATGCATCTCTATGTTTTGGCGTTTCATCATAAAGCATTAAAGTAATATTTCCCTTATTTGTGACTAACCGTACAAATCTGGTTTGTGCAATACAGATAAACGTTAGAAAAGATAATGCAATCGTGCTAAAAAGAAATTTCATATTTTAAATTTTTGGTAGGCTGTATCCGTTGTGGTACGGAGCCATAAGGTATTTATTATTGATTTTTGAATTCGTAAATTGTTTTTTCTGAGCATCCCAACTAAGTTTTTCGCCGCTTTTATAAGCAATATTACCCATTTGAGCAATACTTGCCACATGTGCACCGGCCTGAATAGAACAATTTAGGTCTTCCTTTTTCCTTGACCTGACACTCGCAAAAAAGTTGACCATGTGCTTGTTCAGACCATTATCTGAGGCTTTCTGAAAAGGCTTACTTACTTTATTTCCACTTTGTCTTTCCTCAATCACCTCCCAACCTCCTCTGTTCAGAATCAATGTTCCGTTGTTTCCAACATAGGCAATACCATGATCTCTATTGTAGGAACCATTATCAATGCCCATCGCAGAATCCCATACCAAATTGAACTTATCGAACTCATAAAGAGTGGTTAAAGTATCCGGCGTTTCCTCATACAAATCAGGATAGGCAAAACGGCCACCTAATGCCGATATACTTTTGGGAATAGGAGAACCCATGCCCAGTAATCCATAATCCAGTAAATGCACCCCCCAGTCTGTCATCAATCCACCCGCATAATCCCAAAACCAACGAAAATTAAAATGATACCGACTTGAATTAAATGCCCGCTTTTTTGCTGGGCCCAACCATAAATCATAATCCACACCTTTTGGAACCGGAGAATCTGGAACTACAGCACCAGGTTTCATCCAGCCTTGATAACACCAGACTTTAACTGTTCTGATGTTTCCAAGCTGCCCACTTTGCACAAAATCAACTGCATCTTTGAAATGCTGCTGACTCCTTTGCCACTGCCCTGCCTGTACTACCTTATTGTATTTTTGTTGTGCATTCACCATCGTTCTACACTCTAAAATTGAGTTTCCAACAGGCTTCTCTACATAAACATCCTTACCGGCTTCACAGGCATGAACCATCATTAAAGCATGCCAATGATCGGGCGTTCCAATAATTACGGCGTCTATATCTTTATTATCCAATAGAGCACGATAATCTTTATAAGCCTTCACTTTGGAAGCATCAATATTCATTCCTTTCAACTCCGCCATTCGATTGTCGAGTACATTTTGATCCGAATCACATAAGGCCAGTAAATTTACACCTGGAACCGTTAATGCAGCTCGTAAATCTGACCATCCCATCCCATTAATTCCAATTACTCCGATATTGATCTGGTCATTTGCACCTATAGTTCGTTCATATAAAGCATATGCAGGATGATTGAGTGCAGAAAATAATACAGTACTGCCTATTGCTCCAGCACTATTGCGGATAAAATTTCTTCGGTTTAGCATCATTTGTTTGTTTAGTGGTTCCTAACGGAGGTAAATTAGTTAAAATCATTCATCGGAACAAAATATAGTTCCATTGTCATTTAAACTGAATTTACATAAAAAACAAAGTATTATTCTCCAACATAATAGTATTACTATTACATTTGCAGTAAACATATTCAAAATGGATCAATTACTCTCGACTATCAAAATTCAGGTCAACGACAAGATTTATGTTAAAGACCCTGAAACCACCACGTTAGGAAGAAAAATTATTCAGCAAAGCCTGATTATCATGGATGAAATTGGGTTTGATAATTTCACTTTTAAAAAGCTGGGAGAGTCAATCGGCTCAAATGAGAGCTCGATTTACCGCTATTTTGAAAACAAACATAAATTACTGGTCTATTTTTCTTCCTGGTATTGGAGTTGGATAGAATACAAAATGGTCTTTGCCACAGCAAATATTGTCGCCCCATTAGACCAGCTCATCAAAGCATTGGAATTGGTCACTGAAAAGATTGAGGACGACCTGAATACTCCTTATATGAATGAAGCTTTATTAAACAAAATCATTATTTCAGAATTCACAAAAACCTTTCTTACAAAAGAAGTAGATGAAGAAAACAAAGAAGGGTTCTTTTTGATTTATAAAAGAGTGATCAATAGAATGGTAGATATGGTCGTAAAAATTAATCCGGAATACCCCTACCCTAAAAGTTTAATTTCAAATATTGTAGAAGGCGCCTTACACCAACACTTTCTGAAAGACCATTTTAAAACCATTACAAATTGTGATGAAAACACCAGTCCAACAGCTTTCTATACCCACCTTGTTCAACACGTTTTAAGTCCTAAATTATGAGTCCAGCAAAAAGATTTTTCAGTCTGCTAAAACTTGACAAAAAAGATGTTTATCAAATATTTTTATACGCCATCATAGCCGGGCTTATCAGTCTCTCACTACCCCTGGGAATACAAGCGATTGTAAATTTCCTTCAAAGTGGCAGAGTCAGTGTTTCCTGGATCATCCTGGTTATAGGTGTCGTTACCGGAGTTGCTTTTGTAGGTATTTTATCCCTCATGCAACTGAGAATTACAGAAAATTTACAGCAAAAGATATTTGTGAGGTCTTCTTTTGAATTTGCCTACCGACTACCGAAGATCAAATTCGACGAGTTATACCAGGACCTTTATCCTCCTGAAATTGCCAATCGTTTTTTTGACACCCTAACCATTCAGAAAGGCGTTTCCAAATTACTATTGGATTATTCTTCTGCATTGCTTCAGATTGGTTTTGGAATCATTCTGTTGTCTCTATATCATCCCACCTTTATACTTTTTGGATTATTACTGGTGCTCATGCTATACCTGATCTTTAAGTTTTCCTACACAAAGGGATTAGACACCAGTATGAGTGAGTCCAAGTATAAATATCGGGCAGCGGAATGGCTACAGGAAATTGCCCGCAACAAACACAGCTTCAGGAAATCACTGAACTTCGATTATGCCCTACAAAAAAACAATAGCCTAACCAATAATTATCTGAATTATAGAGAAAAGCACTTTAACGTGATCAAACGTCAATATGGACAACTGATTGTCTTTAAGGTGATCATCACCGCCGGCCTACTCCTGATCGGAGGATATCTTGTATTGAGTCAAAAAATGAATATTGGGCAGTTTGTAGCTTCAGAAATTATTATTCTTTTAGTCATCAATTCGGTGGAAAAAATTGTCCTTGGGCTGGAAACATTTTATGATGTACTCACCGCTGTAGAAAAGATCGGAAAAGTAACTGATATGGACACAGAAGAAGTGTTGGAAAGTGAACGTCCGCAATTTTATGACCGCATAACCCTGGAAGCTGATCAGTTATCACTTCGCTTTCCAAATGCACAAAAAGACATGTTAAAAGACATTTCTTTGAAAATAGAACAAGGGGAAAAAATCATCCTGAACGGGAAGAATGGCGCTGGTAAAACTACGCTGATCCGAACCCTTTCCGGAATCCTGGTTCCCACAAGTGGCACCTTATTTATCAATGATGATAGTTTTCGGAAAATCGACATCAATCAATACCGAGCACAAATCGGGACTATCATTCATGGAGAAAGCCCTTTTGAAGGGAGTATTCTTGAAAACATCACTTTCAATGATCCATCAATAACGGCACAGGATCTACGTTGGGCATTAGATGCTGTGCAATTGAGTAGTTATATCAAAACGCTTCCTAATGGTATGGACACTAAAATATTTCCGGAGGGGAAACAGTTATCTTCTTCCAATGCACAGAAAATTCTGCTGGCTAGAAGTATCATCCGAAAACCTGCAATCCTGCTTTATGAAGATCCTACTGAGGGTTTAGATCCCGAGACAGCGGATGCAATTATCGACTTCATTTGTTCAAAAAATCAGGAATGGACCGTCATTGTTTCTTCTGCAAATCCAACCTGGGAATTAAAATCCAGCCGATCGATCACTATGGTAAACGGAAAAATTATCAGCGACCTAAAAAAATAAGAACATGCTCCATCTATCTGATAAAAATCATACACAGCAACACATACTGGAACGCTATAGTGCAGTAAAAAATTTAAGTAACCGACCTCACTATAAAATTCTGAACAGGGTAATTTTGGTGCTATGCATCATTGGCGTCATCGTTTTTTTTCTACCCTGGACACAGAACATATCCGGATCTGGCGCTGTAACGGCATTAAAACCAAACCAACGGCCTCAAACCATCAATACTGTTATTCCCGGAAAAATTGAAAAATGGTATGTACAGGAAGGAGACTATGTAAAAAAGGGAGATACCATCCTTTTCCTTTCGGAGGTGAAAGAAGATTATTTTGATCCAAACCTGCTTCAGAACACAAAAAACCAGGTGAATGCTAAGAAAATGGCACTGGAATCTTATGGAGGAAAAGTAAATGCGCTGAGTGCTCAGATTGTAGCTCTTGAAAACGAGAAAAATTTAAAGCACCAACAGGCAAGGAATAAAATCAAACAGTCTCTTTTGAAAATAAAGAGCGATAGCATGGATTATGAAGCCGTTAAAACACAGCTTAAAATTGCTACGACACAAGCTGATCGTTCAGTACAATTACAAAAAGAAGGATTAAAACCCTTAACTGATGTAGAGGAGAAAAGGTTAAAGTTACAGGATGCACAAGCAAAAGTGTTGACACAGGAAAACAAGTTATTGACTTCCCGGAATGAGCTGATCAATGCGAAACTGGAAGTTGACCGTTTGTCGGCAGAATATGCCGAAAAGATTTCTAAGGCTACTGGTGATAAATATACTACCATGAGCAGCCAATCTGATGCTTCAGCACAGCTGAGTAAACTGGAAAATCAATATGCCAATTACAGTATACGAAATGGTATGTATTACATCACTGCACCTCAGGACGGATACGTCAACCGTGCCTTGCAATCTGGATTGGGAGAAACAGTAAAAGAGGGAGTTCCTGTAGTGAGCATTATGCCCGCTAGTTATGAACTTGCGGTGGAAACCTTTGTCAACCCTATCGACATTGTCCTTTTAAAAAAAGGAGAAAAGATCCGGGTATGGTTTGATGGCTGGCCAACCATTGTATTCTCTGGCTGGCCGGACATGTCTTACGGTACTTTTGGGGGAAGAATTGTTGCGATCGAAAATTTCATAAGTCCCAATGGTAAATACAGGGTACTCATTGCCCCAGATAAAGAAGAAGATCCCTGGCCAAAGCAATTGAGCATAGGTTCTGGCGCAGAAACTATCGCGTTATTGGAAACCGTTCCCGTTTGGTTTGAAATCTGGAGAACATTGAACGGCTTCCCTCCTAATTACTATCAATCTGAAAAACCTGCTACTGCTAAAAAATAAAGGCATGAAAGTCAAATTACTTGTAGTCCTACTCCTTCTGATCTGTCGGCTATCAGCAAACGCACAACCACCTAAATCGGAAGTATTGAGCTTTGCTGAATTTCTCGGCTATGTGAAAAAGTATCATCCTGCTGTTCGTCAGGCAGATCTCTTGCTCAGTAAATCTGAAACGGCGCTCATGATGGCGCGCGGTGGCTTCGATCCAAAACTGGAAGTAGATTTTAACAATAAAGAGTTCAAAGGAATAGATTATTATTCGTTATTTAACAGCAGTTTCAAATTGCCAACCTGGTATGGCATTGAAGTAAAGGCGGGCTTCGACCGCAATGAAGGGAAGTACTTAAATCCGCAAAACAGAACGCCAGACCAAGGCCTAACCTCATTGGGAATTACTGTACCCCTGGCACAAGGCCTTTTAATTAATCAGCGAATGGCCGATTTACGCATTGCCAAAATCCAGGTTGAAATGAGTAAATCAGAGCGCCAGTTACAAGCAGTAAATGTACTATACGATGCATCCAATGCTTATGTAAACTGGAAAAGGGCCAATGATGAAGCCAAACTATATGCGCAATATCTATCGTTTGCTGAGCAGCGGGGCATCGCCATCAATAAACTGATTAAAGCTGGTGATAAAGCTGCAATAGATAGTGTAGAAGCCCATATCGTCATTAAAAACCGACAGTTAAATGTAGCAGAAGCACAGTTAAAACTGGCAAAATCTAAACTTGAACTCTCCAATTACCTTTGGATTGAAAACATTCCAATGGAGCTAAGAGAAAGTATCGTTCCGGAAGATAACCTGGAAGATGCCATCAAGCTGGCTCTGAATTTTCAGGAAGCACTGCAAGAAAATGGAGAATTGGATCGTCATCCCAAGCTGATGGCTATGCAACAAAAAGTAGAAATCCTCAGAATAGAGCAAAAGTTAAAACGCAATATGCTGTTACCAAAACTGGATCTGGGCTATCACTATTTATCCGAACCCAACTATTTTAATGAATTCCAGCTCGGCAATTATAAATTTGAGCTGAAATTTAGTGTTCCACTTTTCCTCAGAAAGGAAAGAGGCGCTATGAAACTGGCACAACTAAAAATTTTAGATGGTCAGCTCGACCTTAAGCTGGAACGCTTACAACTCAAAAACAAAATCACAGCACAACAGACAGAAATCAAATCTATACAGCAGCAAATTGGCATTACGACTTCATTGGTTGCCGATTATGACAAAATGTTACAATCTGAAGAAAGGCTGTTCTTAATCGGGGAAAGTTCCGTTTTTCTACTGAATTCAAGAGAAAATAGCCTGGTGAGTACAAAGCTCTCCAGAATTTCACTAGAAAACAGATTCCTGCTCTCCAATGTAGACTTGTTCAGAACCAGAGCTAACACAGAATAACTAATAAATCATTTTGATCACCAGACTCCTGCCATGCTCCTGCTTAAATTTCGTATCCTCAAATTTTGGTGCTGCTAATTTTGGGACGAAATTTTTGGAAAAAGCATAACCTTCTTTTGGAATACCCAGGAAATTGGTATTGCATTTTCCGTCACTATTTTCATCATGATAGAGTGCTACCGCATATTCCCCTTCCGGTAAATCATTAAAGGTAAACACCTCTGTTGCAGACTTCACTGCTCTGGTCATGGTTTTGTATTCCAGCCCTTTTTTAATAAAAGACGTTTCTTTATTGTATAAACTTACCTGAATATTTCCTTCCAGTTTGTTGATATTCGTTACCGTAATTTTTAACGGATTATGCTGCGCATAACTGAACTGAACAGTTAGCAAAACCAGCATCAAAAAAATATTTTTCTTCATGTTTCTTTTTATTAAAGTTCTTTAAAAAACCTCGAGGCCATTTTAGTATCCTTCGTCAGCAAAGCATTAAATGGCTCTGACTTTTTCAAAAGATGATTCTTAATAGCTTCTCTAAACACAGTAGTCAGTGTTTTTTTTATTGGAGAAACCGACTGTTGTAGCTGATCAAAATAATGATCAAGTGTATCTCTTCTAAAATGCAATAGCTCTTGTAGCTCATCCCCATCTGCATAGTATCCACAATGGAAGTTTTTTTCCGCAAACGCATGTTCTGGAAAATTCATTTTTCCCAGGCCAAAAGCTTTAAATGATCGGTTCAGAAAATCTTCATAACTTGTCCGGCACAATGCACCACCTCCGAGATTAAAAATCTTTCCGGTCAACTTTTCCCGGTCTGTAATCCCATTTACAAAAGCCCTTGCGGTATCTTTTGGTGTTAAAATTTCCATTGAGGTAGCAAGCGGCATATGAAACATGATGCCTGAAGGTTTGTGATTGTTTAAACCCATAATTGCCGCCAATCGGAAAATACAATATTCCAATCCGCTATTCCGAATCAACTGTTCAGACTCGATTTTAGTCACCGCATAATGATCCTCCGGACTCGGAGATAAAGCATCGTTTGTATGAATCCATGGCGAATTCAAACGGTCCCCATAAACTGAGATTGAAGAACTGTACATTAAGAATGTCTTAGCTGAATGTTTCTGCAATCCCAGGATCAGGTTTTTAGTTCCATTCACATTAACATCATAAGCCATCCTGGGATTTTCATCTGCTAAAGGAGGAATAATCGCTGCCAGGTGAACTACTACATCCTTTCTCTTGCAAACTTCTTCTACTTCTGCCTGACTGGTTATATTCCCATAGACCACATGAATTTGCTTTTCAAAAGGAGACAATAGTTTAACAGCTTTTTTCGTCTTTTGATCAAATACTGTAATCTCGTATTTTTCGGCCTGTAAAACCAATTGCTTTAAAACTTCAAAACCTACTGTTCCTGAAGCTCCTGTCAATAAAATTCTCTTTTTCATCTTCATATCCGCTTATTAATTTTTCAGACAAGAATTTATTTATAATTCCTATTCGTTTATAATAAAGCATTTATTATTCCAAAAAAAATATTCTCGGATTTTCGCGCAGGCCAGATGAGTCAAAAACAAAACATAAACTGCTTATTAACAGCTAAATAAAAGAAAGTCAAGAGTTTTCAATAATGCAACAGACCGAAAACCAAACTGATCCCAATAATATACAGGACATTAACTTTATACTTCTTCATCAAAAGGAAAGTAATAAAAATCCAGCCTAGCGCTACTGGATCCAGATTTTCCAGCCTGATTCCTCCAGGAAAAACAACATCTTTCCCAAGGAACAAAGTCAGGTTAAAAATAACACCTACAACCGCAGCAGTTACAAAGCCCAACACCCTGGTTATTGCTACATTTCCATGCGCTTTTTCTATGATTGGACCGCCCACAAATATGAATAAAAATGAAGGTAAAAAAGTATGAAAGGTAGTGAGCAGTAAGCCAATTATGCCCATGGACACAGAGGCATCAAAATGATGATAAGCTGCCATAAATCCAACAAATGCAACCACCATGATTAAGGGACCGGGTGTAGTTTCTGCTAAGGCAAAACCATCAATCATTTGCAGCTTCGTTAACCAATTGAGTTTGGTCACCGCATACTGGGCTACGTAAGGTAATACTGTATAAGAACCCCCAATAGTCAAAAAAGCGGTCTTAGAGAAGAATACCGATAGGTCTCTCCAGAAGGCAAAATCACTGCTCAGGTAATATAATGCGATACCTGGCGAAATCCATAACAGGAAAAAAATTAAGATTTGAAGTCCGATCGTTTTCTTTTGGGTATTTGACCCTGCGGCAATTGAATGCTGATTAAAATAGTAAGCCTTTTCATGAACTGTACTAAATTCAGCCTCTTTACCATGCTTAGGAATTAGAGGCGGGCTTAAATAATGAACTAATAACCCAATTCCGATAGCTCCAAAAATGACAAATACCATGGATACATTAAAGAAGAAAATACAGGAAAAAGCAAGTATGGCAAAAGCTACATGGTAAGGTGTGTGAAGCGCCTTTTTTCCAATACCAAGTAAAGCCAGCATAATAATCGCGATCACTGCAGGTTTAAAGCCATTAAACATGGCAAACATCCAGGCTTGGTTTCCAAAAAAAACATAAAAAATGCTCAATAGCAACAGAATAAACATAGAAGGCAGGAAAAAGAGTATTCCTGCGATCAGTCCTCCCTTTTTCCCATGGAGTTGCCAGCCCATATAAATAGCCAGTTGTTGTGCTTCCGGCCCAGGTAATAACATACAAAGGTTCAGCGCATGAAAAAACCGGCTGTTACTGACCCATTTTTTGCGATCTACCAGGTAATTATGCATGATATTGATGTGCCCAACGGTACCACCAAAACTAATCCAACCCAATTTAAACCAAAATTTTAATGCATCCCTGAATGAAGGTTTTTCTGTCATATTCGTTTTTCTCTGTTCAAAGCAATAGCCCTTCTCCTTTTAGAGATTTAAAGCAATTGTCATAAATTCAGAAGATTAAAAGAATCAAACTGAACCGCTGCATTCCGGAATTAACGGTAGTTTTAACTCAATATTTCTTGTTGCTGAGCTAAAATTAGACAAAAACAATGGCTTATGAAAAGTATTCGAATGCTATTTTTTTCAACCGTTTTAAGGCCACAACAAAGCCCACAGCAGCATCAAAAGCAGCAAGACCACCCTGTGTAAGCAAAAAAACAAAAACAACACTTAGAAGGGCTAAAAACAAGTAAAACTCCTAAAACTGAGCCTAAATGAAAAACACCTCCAGAATCTTTGAATTCCGAAGGCGTTGTATCCGTTATTGACTATTACTTTGCCATCTTATTGTGGTAAGGACATCCCGCAATTGCATTTTCCTCCTCTTCAATGGCGACAGGTATAGAAACAGGTCTTCTACGGTGCTGGTCTTGTACCAGCGGGAACACCGATGTAAAGAAGTTAGACCAGCCACCAGTTCTCACCCTAAGCAGATTGTATTGCTCAGGTGAACTTACTGCTTTTTCAAAAGTCTCAGGATTGGCAACGGTAATTGTTAAAATATTAGAGGATTTACCTTCTGCAAACTGCTTCATTACACGGACAATCATATCTGCCGGAAAATCTTCATCAATATTATAATCAGTTGGTGCACCGTCGGTCATCATTTCAGCTCCTTTACCTTTAAATCCTGCTAATGACTTTTCAAAACCCGCATGCTGTGGTTCAATTGGCAAGTCCGCCGGACTTGGCATTGCACTTAAATCCCCTGCAACTGTAGTCCCCAGTCGCCGGCCATCTGCACTGGCACCATTCCAGGCGCCCATTTCCACATGGTTTTCAAAAGTACCTACGCCCGGTTGGATCTGAAGTCCGAAAGGATATTCTTCTGTACCGTATTTCTGCGCCAAATCTTTCAATCTATTGTACATTTGTGGCAAAGGATCTGTGAAAGTTTTCACTGAAATCTCTGCAATCCCTTCAACAATCGTATTTCCAAAAGCATCAATATCCTTATGTCCCCTGCCATACCGTGGTAATGAAAGTGCAATATCTCTTAAACGTTTAAAACGATCCGAACGCCCGGCAATACGTGATTCACCTGCAAGGTTACTGATGAAAGGCTCTGTCATTTTATATCCCCAATCACAACATAAACACTCTAATAATTCTGGTAGAGTGGTGACTGCATTTTTATCATCAAACACCATCATTTTAATAGCATACAGGGAATTGATCGTAGAGCTTAAGGCAATATAGCAGGGACCATAAATACTATATTTTGTACCACCACTATAAAAATCCTGACCTTTGGCGAGACAATCATCCATCAGCACATTTAATATTGGCGATGGACAGAATTTGGTATTTGCTCCATACCCCATTAATTGTCCATTGAATGCTTTACGATTCAATAGCTCAAAATGCTGAAAGTAAATATCCAGTAACTCCTTAAAATTCTTAATCTGATCTGCAGGTTTAGAATTCAGGGAAACCGTTTGGCCAAACAGGTAGGATTGTCCCGCAGAAGAATAGGTTCTGCCTTGGTTTAAGGCACATTCCAAAGGTTGTAAAGTAGAAAAACCACCTAAAGAAAACCAGTTTTCCCCTGGAAATTGCGGCTCATAACAGCCATCACAGGCATAATTTTGTGCCGATTCCATCGTCACAGCAGGATTCCAATTTTTGTTTTCCTTAATCAGATCCCCTCCTACACCATCGCCACTTTGGTAAAGACCTTCAATTATTTTTTCATCATTTAATAGAATCGGATGCGCGCCACCAGCCAATATTGCATGTGCCGCCGCTTCCAGTAATTCCTCCGGGATATCCTTTCTGGTCCGTAAAGACAGACAAGGTGCATTTAGAGGCAACCGTCCTGACGCATGAATAAACAGCATCGTTAACTTATTATATGCAGGTTTTGTATCTTTAAAATCAACTGTTCCATCCGCAACAGTACCTCCTACAGTAATCTGTTGAATCCATTGCCCAAGCGATGCGCCTTGTGGGTAAGGTCCAGAGCTGCCCCCCATAGCCAGGTTTCCAAATGGCTGATGATCCTCCATAAAGATTCGGTTCTGTTGTACTTTTTCATCTAATTTGATGTAGAAAGCATCAATAATTTCCTGCGCTTCTTCCAAAGAAATCACATCATTTTCAAAGAAAGGCAATAACAGTTGGTCCATCCTTCCGATTGCTGTTGGCTCTCCATTTAAATGCAGGCAACTGTGTAGCGTAAATATAAACTGTACAGCTTCCACAAATGTATCTGGTTTTTCTTCAGACAATTTGTCCATGCGTTGAGCAATCTCTTCCAGATTTTGTTTTTCCCATGCTTGTCCTGCGGTCATTTTTGTCGCGGTTGCTCTGGCCAGATTTGCATAATTCTGGAAATATTCAGAAATTCCCTGTAGTGATAGGTACGCAGAACGATACAGTTCTTTCTTCACTGTCGTTGCTGCACTCTTTTCGTAATCCAACACCTCCGCTTTCATTTGCCCCAAACCTTTTTGCAGTGCTTTTTCAAAATGAGGAATCACGTGTCCTACACCAGAAGCTTCAGAAAGGTTATTTAAAAATCCATCCATACGCTCAATGTCCGACAGATATTTCATAACATAACGGCCTTCTCCTAAAGACAAGTTTGGCATGGCACCTACAATAATTTCCTCCGGTGAAACTCTAAAAGTATCAGAACCGTATATGGTTTCCCCCTCGTCCTGACGGAAAGAAGAATAAGGAATTAAAGTTCCATCTTTCAATCTTATCTTACGCCCCCTAAATCCATAGGAAGGGTCACTGAATAAATGTAAACTGAGTCGGACAGCCCAACCTTTTCTGATCATGATTGACTCCTTCATGATGTCGGCAGGTTTATCTGTACCCTGATATTTAGCGATATAATGAGTAAGATCTTCTTTAATCTCCTCCTGTTTACGATTAAAATACCAATTGTCCTGCCACAGGGAAAAAATATTCTCCAATAAGCTCAGGATTCTGTTTGATGGTGCATTAAAAAACTTATTTTCACGACCAATGCCTGTAGACATGGTAAAAAGGTAGTTCTGATGGCTGTAATACATGAGCCCATTTTTCGAGGCATCCTGATAATGACGATCCAACCTTTTCCAGTCCACTCCAGGAAATACCAGCCAGTTCCCTTGTTCTACCTGACTAAAATCATTGGAATAATCTTCCAGTAAATTCAATTTCAAATCTTCTACACTTGGAATATAAAATAAACCACCCAGATTCGATTTCAAATGATTGAACAACCGATCATTCATAAATCCTTTATCGGCTCCAATCTGATTACTCATGATATTTTCAAGGATACTGGCTTCTTTAGAAAAACCAGCAAAATAAATACCTTCTTCATCAGAAACCGTCACCGATTTAGGTGCGCGAAATCCATTTTTTGATTGTTTAGCTCTTCCAAAAGGCAAGCCTAAACGCAAAATTGGCGTTGAATTTCCATTTTCATCCTGTAACCTGGCCGATTTAATGTGACTACCCGAATCCCTGTCTGGAATAATCGTATCGTCTGTTTTACGTCCGATCAGGTCTTCAATCTGATCTTCTGTTAACATATTGATCTGGTTCCAATTGATCACAAAACGTTGTGCCAATACAAATGAACCACCAAAGTGTGCCATATCTTCCCCACCAATCAGGGTATGTTTAGCGATGGTGATCGGATCAGAAGGATTGTTTAAGTTTTCAGAAAAACGGCAACCAAGCACTTTCCCATTGTGCCCGCCTTTTTCATTTGATTTGGAAGCAGCTGGCTGCGCAACAACATTTTTGGTATCGTCTTTTAATGCGCTTTCGATTAATTCGAGCACCAGTTCACAAGGATGTTCGAAATCACTTTTGATGTGAAACCAAATGTCACCATGGGCATTGCTAAAAACACCTTTGGAGGCATCAAATACTTTAGAAGTAAAGGGGTCATTTTCTTCAGGAAAATTCAATTGCATTCCTTTGGGCAAGTCAGTTCCATCCTTTGCACAGATGTCTGCCCAGTTTTTAAACGAAACTCCTAATACCACCGTGGTATTTTTATTTGCCAGCGCGTCATTGCTGGTGATCTCGTCCCGGATCGTTGCCATCAGAAGTGCCAGTTGCTTTTTGTCGACCGGCTTTCTTAGCCAAAAAGTAGCGAAAATAGCATAAGGTGATGGATAAACCAGTCCACGCTGGCAGTGTTTCCAGACTTCATCTAATCTTTCATCGAAGTTTAGTGTTTTCATAATTGAGAGTTTTAGGGATGTTAATTACAACGATTACCTATTACAGGAAAATTCGTATTTAAAAATAATTAAAATTCTCTCCACAATAAACACAAGAAAGGATTTATTCAGTAAAAACAGGTAGTTTTACCTATGGGTTTCCAGGCATTAAGGAAGGTAATCTTCTTTCTGCTTCCGGGAGTTCTTTAAATTGTTTATACGCATCCAGGAGATATAGTTTAAACTGATCATGATCCATCCGCTCCAGCTCCTTTAAAGTTGGGCGATACCTGACCATAAAAGCGTCCAGCTCATACTTTTCTAAAGGGCAAATTGCCCTGACTACGGTATTATTGAATCGTTTATCTATTTCCTTTTCTATCCACTCAATTTTCATTTTACGTTTAAATTTCCTGGCCGACTTCCCTTCGTAGCTGAAATACTTCCAGGGACTAAAACTCAATGGCTTATTTACACTCATATTAAAAGCTTTTCCCTTGCCATAAACTCTGATGTATTCTTCCCGGGGATCAAAAGCTATTCCTTTAATTTCTACCATATTTAAATTAACCAGGCTACTTCTGAGGTATCGTTTCAGTGGCTTTAAGTTGATGATCAACACAGTATCAGGGTGGTATCCAGCTTGAATAAAAACGAGCACATGATTTACTGCAGCCTGAATCTTGAACTCGCCTCTTTTATTCGTTAGTGTTTTCTGCTGATTGTTAATGTTAATTATTTCAACGTATTCCAATAATTCTCTGTTCTGCAGATCTGCAACTGTCCCCTGAATTTCCTGGGCAAACAAAGTACTATTCAGTAAAAGGTACGTTATTAAAAACACAAGAGCATTTCGTAATATCGATTTCATCTTTAATTCCACTGACCAGAAGTTTTATCGAGAAACACCATCAAGTCTAAATTCTTTGAAATCGACAGATTAACACAGCATCTGTCATTGAAAAATCTATTGCGATTCGCATTCAGTGTGATAACTGCTCTGATCAACTGGTTTAAACTATTGAGGATTGGATGCTTCCGCACTTGGGGGAACGATTGAAAAGGCATTCCCATCGAAAATCGATGAGCTAGAACTTTTGTAATTCTAAATGAATTCATGTGATAGCGATTATTTTACTTAAAGCTATGATTCATTCTCATTCAATGATTTGTTTTAACTTAATTTAACAATTTATACAGGCAACTTGGTGGGTAGATGAATAAACAGCACATATAAAAAGCTGGCTGTGTAAAGGAATTTTATAATATTCCACAAAACTGGTATATTCGTGGCAATTATGGGTTACGCAAAAGAAAGAGGAAAGCTGGAGAAGCTATCAGGAAAAATTGTTGGTCTGGATGTTTATAATGAGAAGAACTTCGCTATTCTCGTTGACTGCCATGAAAACTACTCGCATACCATCAGGATTCTGAAAAACAAAGAATCTGAATTGTTTATGGAGCTATATACCAATGAACTACAGGAAGTAAAAGACGCCAGAAAAGCGGTTAAGGAAAGTGAAACTGATGATGCTCGTCAGGCTAACTTTTTACAATATAGAGATACCCTTGTACGGGTGATGGACAAAACCATTGAGGTGACAAAACAAACGAATTAATTGCTGTTACAGCAGAACAAACAAGCCTCAGAGAAATCTGGGGCTTATTTGTGATACAAAAAAAGCCATCAATTAAAGATGGCTCCCTTTGCATCACTAAGTGTGATCTTATTTTGACTTCTCTTTTAAAAGATTCAACTCTTTCTTCAACAATTCAATCTCTGCCTGCTGTTCTTTAATAGCAGCTACCAATACCGGAATCAGACTTTCCGTCTGCACTTCACTGTATTTAACTACTTTGGAATCGTTTTTTCCAGCATTGTATTGCTTAGAGACTTCAGATACCATTTCCGGAAATTCAGGGAGCACATTACTCACCAGGAAACCGTATTGAGCACCGGTAGGAAGCGCCAGGTAATTGAACTTTTTAGTATCATACTGAAAGGTAACTGGCTCTAAATTATTCAATTGTTGTGTAGAATTAGAAATCTTATCGACATTCACTTTCAGTTCTTTTTCATTTATTTTTTGTGCATTTGCAGTCAATGCACTGGCTGCGAAAACTAACCCACAAATAGCTGTTTTCATTAACATTTGATGTTTCATGATATTAAATTTTGGTACAACAAAAAGTGTAAACCCTCTCTCTATACGCCTTCTATTTTTTGATGTAGCATTCTGCTCTATTCCTCCGACCAGTTCCTTGTTCTTTCTACTGCTTTCTTCCAGTATTGAAGGTAGTTTTTAGCTTTGTCCTTTTCCATTAATGGTTCAAATTTCTTCTCGATGTTCCATTGTTTCTTAATCTCTTCCACGCTACCCCAATACCCAACGGCAAGACCCGCGAGATAAGCAGCCCCAAGTGCTGTGGTTTCCAGAATTTTTGGTCTAACCACACTGCTTCCAAAAATATCAGCCTGAAACTGCATTAATGCGTTGTTTTCTACTGCTCCACCATCTACACGTAATTCAGTAGATTTTTTTCCTGAATCCGACTCCATGCTTTTCAGGAGGTCATTTACCTGGAAAGCAATTCCTTCCAAAGCAGCCCTTGCAATGTGTGCGGAAGTTGTTCCCCGTGTAATACCGAATATTGATCCACGTGCATATTGATCCCAATAAGGAGCACCAAGACCAGTAAGTGCAGGAACAAAATAAACACCTCCATTATCCTCAACTGAAGCAGCCAGTGTTTCACTCTCCGCAGAAGTTTTAATAATACCCAGGCCATCACGCAACCATTGAATCGCTGCACCACCAACAAATACACTACCTTCTAAAGCATAAGTAACTTTGTTATTGATTTTCCAGCCCACAGTAGTAAGGAGGTTGTTTTTTGAAAACACAGGTTTATCGCCAGTATTCATCAACATAAAGCAACCTGTTCCATAGGTATTTTTAGTCATTCCCTCGTCAACACACATCTGACCAAATAAAGCGGCCTGCTGATCTCCTGCAATCCCAGCAATAGGAATTTTAGAAGCAAAAAGTGTCGTTACAGTATTTCCATATACTTCAGAACTTTGTCTGACTTCTGGCAACATACTCTCAGGAATCGTCAGTAATTCCAATAATTCCTTGTCCCATTCCATGGTATTGATGTTAAACATCAAGGTCCTACTGGCATTGGAGACATCGGTAATGTGCATAGCACCGCGGGTAAATTTCCAGACCAACCAACTATCTACGGTACCAAAACACAGTTCACCACGTTCTGCTCTTTCTCTTGCGCCCTTTACATTGTCGAGGATCCATTTCACCTTAGTCCCAGAGAAATAAGCATCTATAACCAGGCCTGTTTTTTCCTTTATCTTATCTTTCCAGCCTTGCTCTTTAAGTTCGTCACAATATTTTGAAGTACGCCTGTCTTGCCAGACAATGGCGTGATATACCGGAATTCCAGTTTCTCTATCCCACACAATCGTTGTTTCCCTTTGATTGGTGATTCCGATTGCGGCAATATTCAAACCGTTTAAATCAGATTTAGCAATTACTTCTGCCGCTACAGAAGACTGCGAGTACCAGATCTCATTGGCATCGTGTTCTACCCAACCTGGTTGCGGAAAGATCTGTTCGAAAGCTTTCTGCGCTACGGCGACGATTTCTCCATTATGGTTGAAAATAATGGCACGGGAGCTGGTTGTTCCCTGATCGAGGGCTAGAATAAATTTTTGGTCTGGCTCCATTTTTATAGGATTGATTAAGATTAAAAATTCTAATTATTTATGTGTAGCAAGTTAAAATATGGTATACGTTTTCGCAAGGGTTTTGAAATCTTCAATTTCTTTTTCTACCCATGCCTGATCACGTTGAAGCTCGTCGGCGATAATTCTTGCCACCACTGGTGCAGCCTCTACTGCAGCTTTCACATCCAGGAACAATAATCGGAAACGACGTCCTACCACATCCTCAATCTTACGGGCGTATTCATTTCTAACGGCCCATACCACCATTGCTTTCGTATACGGATAATCCGCAACTAATCTTTCCTGAAGTGATGGATCTTCCTGAATCAATTTCTGGATACCTTCAATGTCAGTACCATAAAAATGAAGCGGATCTGATTGATCTGCTGAAGCCACATATCCATGGATATGGAGGTGCTCTGTTTTACAGGATTTAGCTGGTAGATATCCCTTTTCAATTGCTTTATCCACAGTATCCTGAGCCATTCTTCTGAAAGTGGTCCATTTACCTCCAGTAATCGTAATCATTCCTGAATTTGAAACAATGATCTTATGACTTCTGGAAATCTCTTTGGTTTTTGAACCTTCCTGTTTTGGTGCTGCAAGCGGACGTAATCCTGCGAAAACAGCCAGAACATCTGCACGGGTTGGTTTCTTTCTAAAGTACTTGGCTGCTGTAGAAAGAATAAATTCTATTTCCTGATCCAATGCCTGAGGTTCCAGTTCCGGATGATCTCTTAAAGTATCTGTAGTACCCACTATCAGTTTATCATGCCATGGTACGGCAAACAACACCCTTCCATCATCAGTTTCAGGAATCATCAAAGCATTATCTCCCTCCATGAAAGAACGGTCTAATGTGATGTGCACTCCCTGACTTGGGCGTACCATATGTGGCGCTTCCGGTCTATCCATTTGCAGGATATTATCGACGTATACACCAGTAGCGTTGATCACCACTTTACATAAAACATCATAAGTCTGACCGGTTTCTACATCTTTCACTTTTACACCATTTACTTTCTTATTGCTATCTTTAAGTAAAGCTTCTACCTTCATGTAATTTAACACGGTAGCGCCGTTTTCAATAGCCGTTTGCGCAATATTTAATGCCAATCGCGTATCGTCAAATTGTCCGTCGTGGTACACCACTCCCCCCTTCAATCCTTCCCGTTTAATGGATGGCAATGCAGCAATTGTTTTTTCTTTATTGATATATTTTGAAGCACCAAGGCTTAACTTTCCTGCTAAAAGATCATAGAATTTCAATCCTATGGTGTATTTCAAATTGTCAAACCAGGAATAGTTAGGAATCACAAATGTTTCGTTTTTTGTAAGATGAGGAGCGTTTTTTAACAACAATCCTCTTTCATGACAAGCTTCACGTACCAGGCCAAGATCACCCTGAGCCATGTAGCGGACACCGCCATGCACTAACTTGGTAGCCTTACTCGATGTTCCTTTGGCGAAATCCGCCTGTTCCACTAATAAGGTTTTATAACCTCGTGTTGCTGCGTCCATTGCAATACCCAAACCTGTAGCTCCCCCGCCAATGATGACTAGGTCCCATTTTTCTACGGTTGCTAAATTTTGTATCAATTTAAGTCTGTTCATAGTAGAAGCTTTTAACAAAATGAAACTTTCAATTAGTTTCGTTTTCTTTCACAAATTTGTCTTTTTATCATTTTATTTCCAAATTATTGCATGCTTATTTTTACGCTGTATTTGTTGAAATGAACAAAACGCATAAAAAATTACCTGAGCTTTACATTTTAGATCTGCCCAGTTGTTCCGCAATTGCAATATTGGTCTAGAGGATAATGAAGAAGAGTGGCAATTTGTTTGGTAAAGAAGGTTATTTCTGGAAAATAATTTTCGAACCTCGGTTTAAGCACATTCGAGAAGGAAAGCCAAGAAAAACTATTTTCCAAATAATAGAAATAACCAATGTTTTTTCAAAAAACATTTAAACTGTATTTCAGTGAGTTATAAAAAATATTCAATTTTACTTTACTTTTTTAAGCGCAAAGTGTGGTTATTAAATATTTTTTTCTACTTTTGCACTCCCGAAACAAGGGAACATAAATGATTCCGTAGCTCAGCTGGTAGAGCATTACACTTTTAATGTAGTGGTCCTGGGTTCGAATCCCAGCGGGATCACCAGAAATAGCAACAAAACGTTTAAAAGCCTGCAATCAATTGATTGCAGGCTTTTTCTTTTTACCCAAAACTACAATTTATTCAATAAATCAAATATAAAATTGAGTGATTAGGTGAGTAAATTGAAGTTCCCCTGACTCACCGAATAAAATCGTAATAAATTGACTCACAGAAAGTTCATTCATTGAACGATTTGACATCCATTAACTGCAAGGCTACTTTTGTTTAACCTTTAATCAGTTGATTATGAAAACGAATTACTATTTCTGATATTCCGTTTTAATAGCTCACCTACAACTCGCAAACGTAATATGTTAACGGCATAAATAGCTATCCCTTCTACATGATTAACTGCAGAAAAACTGGATTTAATTCCCGAAAATACAACGATAATCATCAATCAGATTCTTTATTGTAGATTGTCTGAGGCTTATCAAAGCCATCCCAAAAAACATGAAGCCTATCACAAACATTGCACCTCACAACGATTTCCATCTTTGAAAATAATATTTCAGCATCTATTTGACCTTCAAACTTATCATATTCAACATCAGAAATAATCAACCACTGGTGCGGGCTTGGGATTTCCCCAAGCCAAATTACATTATCACACTTACATCTAATTTTTGGCATAATAGCTATTTTGGTATTATTATTACATCTGTTATTCTTGTAGCTCCTGCACCCTTTCCCCTATTTAATACATTCTCTAGCTGTGAGGCTGTAACATTTGTTCTTGAAAGATCAAGAACTATTCCTGGAGATTGGCTATTCTTTTTAGCAATCGCACTTATAATACTACTTGGATTATTCGTTATTGGCGTATAAACATCATAACTCTTTCCATTAACTAAGAGATCAGAAGTTTTCCCCCTGCTCTAGTCCCACTAGGACTTCTCAAGATAACTTCATGCCCCAATCTCTTCATAAATTTTGCAGCAGAGAGCTCACTATCAGAAAAAGAGCCGCCAGTCTCGATTGTTACAGATCCTGTAGGCGCTGCATTTTTTTTAATTTTCAATGGAGAAATCGACGCAAAATCTTGAGCAAACAACTTAAATTCCATGACATTATTCATGAATTCATTAAACTATTATTCCATGAATTTGACGCCTACTGTTTTTCCTGATCTTTATTTTTAGGCTCCTGATCCGTTTGGTTAATCCCATATCTTTTTGAACCTGATCCCATGAAACTTCTTTCCCTTCATCTTCATATTTCCCTGTATCCCAATTGTATGTTGCCGACATGCCATCAGGATCTATCATTAAGACTGGGTTGTTCATTCCATAATTATATGGCGACATATGACTAAACATATCAGCTTTAGGATCCACCACATTCCAGCGGCCTATTACCGGATCATAGAACCTAGCGCCGTAATCCTAATGGCTTAGTTTAAAACATAGGATCTCATTTGAACGCTGTGTTCTCTTTTATATAATCTATGTCAGAAGGATCTATCACTATACCAAGATCACATTTATAGTGTTTATCTTCCACAATATAATGATAAAATGCCATTTTTTTATCGGAGTCAACAATCACCTTATCTCCTTTTTGGATGCCAGCAGGAATACCAACATAGACTTCTGCTTTTCTATCTTTTACTTTGTAAGGGTATATACCTTCATCTAACAAGGTATCAACGAACCTACCAGTATTGATACTATCTAGTTTCAACAGTAGAATACCAAATCTATGATTTCTTGAAGTCTTTATTTCTATAACCTCTCCTTGAATTAGAAGATCATTAAACATTACCCTATCTCTTACTACCGTGCGTTCTTTACCTGAATGATAGAAGTAGGAAACTAGACAAACAAAAACAATGAATACGATCACCAAATACAAATATCTCATCTTTTATCATTTTAATGCATTCCGAATTCCAGTTATGGTTGCAGATTGAATTGGAGCAACCATATTTGTTACTCTGTCAAGAAAACTTCTTTGAGCTGTTGGTTTCACATCATTCAACAGCACAGTATTTAATAATGTACCTCCTATGGAACCCGCATTAACGCTTGCACCAACACCTAGATTAACTCCAAAAGAAATCCCAGTCCAACCTAGCTTCCCAGAAGTACCGGTACTAGAAAAGGCACCAATATTTATGCCTCCACCCACAATATCCTTCACATCGGCAGAAAGACTTACGGGCCTTTTATTTCCAGCAAAACTTTCCGGAGTAATAGGTCGATTTTCATTATTATATGTAACAACTGTTCTCCCAGTTGCAATTTTAACCGCTAGTTCTTGTTGATGCAGGCTGCCACATATTTCTTGGAAACCCCTGTTCCATTATCCTATTAAGTGGCGATGGTTCAAATACGGTTTTTGCAAATGGTGTGGGGATGCGTGGAATTGCCCCTAGTAATTGTAAATCTGTTCCTCCAACTGGATTATAGAAACTACTGATTTCTGTAATTGCATTAACTTTATAACTTCCATCTCCTGTGCCTATACTTGCATAAGGAAGATAGCTTTTGTCTACTCTTCCGAATGGATCATAAACTATTGGTGTTACAATATCCTGTAAATCTGGATTTGCCTGTGTCTGGACATTTTGCATAGCTCTCCCTAACCCATCATAATATGTTATGGTCTGTTGAAGTTCGTCTGCAGATAGTCCCGTAATTTGCGAGGCCATTGTGACGCCAGCAACTCTAATCTTATTTTGAATGACATAATTTTGGTTTTGACTAGGGCTTTGGATAATTGGTGTTTTAGGGGCAATTTGGATTTTTGCAGAAAAGTCTCCAATAGTACTAAATCCAGGCATAAGGGTTATACTCTGAGGAGCTGTAAATGTTCCTGTAGTATGTGATTGATTAAGAACTAGTTGCGCTTGGAGAGAGCCTGATAGGATAAATCCTCCGATTGTAAGAAATAATAATTTAGAGAAGCGTTTTTTTTATAACTCGATATTTTAATGAATATATACAGAAAAACAAATGGCTTTTCCACTGTCCCAGCTATGTATCTCTAGTTATTCCAAGAGCCTTTTGCCTTTCTGATAACGAAATACAAGTTAGATATCTCCTACTAATTAACAATGTTTAATTTGTTTTTTTTGAATTACGCAAAAAAACAGTCCAGATATTTTTATAAAAAACTTATCACCTGTATCTTTAAACAATAGAATTTGCAGCTAAAACCTATAACAAAAAGCTGAGCGATTCGGTGAGTAATAAGTCCAAAACATCCCAGACAATGAATAAACATTGATTTTCATACTAGGTGTGAATCCCATCGGGAACCATATAAAACAGCACCAAAACCACAAAAAAATCCTGAAAATCAAATAATTGCAAGCTTTTTTTTTCGTTTACCAGAAACACCAAAACATGCGATAAATAGCATAAAATATTTTTCCTTAATGATGAATTTGTAGATATTTCTCTTTGGAAAGAGGTTATTCATTAGTCCTATTGGTTATTGAATTGATTTTTTTCAATTCGTCCTTGTAGTCTGTATGAAGCTGGTAATAGATAGAATATTTATAAAGATCATTTCTTATACTGTTGAATTTATTGACGTCCTCGTTAATAATAGCGGTGTATAGGCTCCCCTTTATTACACTCAAAGGGGCAGCAATTAAATTGACCACTCCGTTCATTGCGGCATTGCTGATGTGCCCGCCAACTTCTTCTTTAATGGTTGGATCAGGCTGTCCCCATTTTCTGATGCGAACCTGTTCGTTGGGTCGTGTCTCAAAGTTGTTCTCGTCCCATGGAGTATAATTAAAAACCTTTTTATACTTATAAGGCTTATTTGATGCAAAGATTATAATTTTCTTAATTTCGGTTGGTCCTATGGCTATTATCGAATCGCCGTTTTGCAAGATTATTGCATTGGGGCTGACGTTGTACAATACACCCTTTGCATTCCCAACGCTTTTCGTCTTTACTACGACTAAATAAGATCGTATATCCTGCGCATTTATAGGGGAATGATAAAGTATCACCAATGCAAAAACTATTAACACATGTTTCATAAATATCATTTGTTATTAATTGTAAATCAAAATTCAGGATGGCTCAGCTCAACAACGTGATTAAGCATCTTTTAAGTATAAGCGCATACAATTCAAATATAAAACGAAACTTACTGACCAAAACAACTAAATAGTTTAATTTCATATACAAATTTTTAGCTCACTTTTAGTACTTAACGCTTCCTATTTGTCCTCCCCCAATTTTAAAACAAAACCGTTTAGTATTTATATATTCTTTACAAAAACATCCATTAAAAGACTCAATATAAGAATTATACGTAAACTTCCCGCGATTCTGTAAACTTTCTATTTTTAGTTTTCTTAAAAGCTTTGCTCAGCAAAAAGTCTTAAAAAGGAAAGAATGGATCATATTTAACTTGCTGAATGATATTTCATTAAAAGATATTATAGACTCTAATTTTTGACCTATCACAAAAGTACGAACAACTGTAAATCATACTGTAAAATCAAACTTACGCAGTTGACAATCTGATTTACAGTCACTTATAATAATTAAATTTTATTATAACTTTAATTCAAGGCGCAATAATTATGGGATTCCCGGACCAGTATCGAGTCTTAACTCACTTTAAATTCGGAACCTATGCTTTTCAATTCGCTAAATTTTGCTTTATTCTTACCTCTCGTATTTTTCTTCTATTGGTTTGTGGCCAATAAGAATTTGAAATTTCAGAATATTCTATTGCTGTTAACCAGCTATTTTTTTTACGCTTGTTGGGACTGGCGTTTCATGTTTCTTTTAATTTTCTCTACCCTCTTAGATTATTTCACGGGAATAAAAATGTTTCAATCCAATAATCAAAAAATGAGGAAATTTTGGTTTTGGTTGAGTATCTCTATTAACTTAGGTTTTTTGGGCGTGTTTAAATATTATAATTTCTTCGCAAGCGCTCTTGCGGAATCCCTAGGAAATTTAGGTTTACAAGTGAACCCATCCACATTAAGCATAATACTTCCCGTGGGGATCTCCTTTTATACTTTTCATGGTTTATCTTATGTGATAGATATCTATAAAGGCAAAATACAACCTGAAAGCAATTTTGTCGATTATGCTCTATTCGTTAGTTTCTTTCCGCTTTTGGTGGCTGGTCCAATAGAAAGAGCAACCCATCTTTTACCTCAAATTCAACGCAAAAGGCAATTTAATTATATGAATGCAGTGGACGGTTTAAGGCAAATTTTATGGGGCCTTTTCAAAAAGATAGTCATTGCTGATAACTGTGCTGACATTGCTAATAAGGTATTCGACAATTCTGCTGCTCAACCAGGTAGTATGTTAGTTTTAGCTGCAGTATTTTTTGCTTTTCAAATCTATGGAGATTTTTCAGGCTATTCTGATATCGCATTAGGAACCTCCCGACTTTTTGGAATAGAGCTTTTGAAGAATTTTTCATTTCCTTATTTTTCCAGAGATATTGCTGAATTCTGGAGGCGCTGGCACATCTCATTGTCTACCTGGTTTCGCGACTACCTATATATTCCTTTAGGCGGTAGTAAAGGTGGACTATGGAAAAAGGTTAGAAATACTTTTATCATTTTCATTGTCAGCGGCTTTTGGCATGGTGCCAATTGGACATTTATGATATGGGGAGCCTTAAATGCCTTGTTTATTATGCCATCAATTCTATTCAACACCAATCGGGATAATTTAAATATTGTGGCGGAAGGCAAAAATCTACCCAGCATCCGTGATTTTCTGAAAATTGTCATCACTTTTAGTCTAACGGTTTTGGCCTGGATTTTTTTTAGAGCTAAAAGTGTCTCCGATGCCATAAATTATATAAATGGAATTTTTACGCCCTCGCTTTTTGTAAAGCCAGATATGCCAGAATCAACGTTGGTAGTTTCCCTCTTGGTTTTTGGCTTTCTAGTCGTAGAGTGGATTGGCCGGGAAGGTAATTTTTCACTAAGTAATATTACTAAACTTCCACTGCCAATAAGGTGGTCATTCTATTTCAGCCTGATACTACTCATGTTTGTTTACCAGGGAGAAGCTCAGACCTTCATCTATTTTCAATTTTAAATTTCATCACTGTAACCGGAACATCCTCATGAAAAAATTCTTAATCAGGCTACTCGTATTTACTTTTATGATTGCAGTTACAGGCGAACTTATCATTAGGATATTTAAGCTTAGTCCAGATATACCAAGAATGTATGTTGACAAAATGGGGATACAGCGCTATGTACCTGGTCAGACTGGATATTATACAAAAGCAAAAACAAAGTGGGTAGTTAATAAATTTGGTTGGCTCGGTACTTCTGACACCAGCAAAGACACTCTGATCTCTATTATAGGTGATTCCTATATTGAAAACATCATGAATCCTATATCTTGTAATCAGGGAAATGTACTTCGGTCCCAATCCAAAGAATACAGTTTCTTTGAGGCAGGAAGATCTGGTGTCACCTTTATTGAAGCGATGCAGATCAGTAAACTATTAGATTCCAGCATCCGACCGAAAATGCACCTCATTTATGTAAACAGCGAGGATTTTCTGGAAAGCTCGGCGCTCAATCAAAGGTACATAGATCGGGTACAGATAGATTTAAGTACCAATACCATTTTAAAAGGGAACTTGAAAAGTCCAGGGCTAAAAAAAATACTCTACAACATTAAACTGATGTATTACCTGTATTTGAGGTTTCCACTTTTTGTTGATGCAAAAAACAAAGAAGATCATAAAGAAGCCACAAAAAGCATCATTAGAATAAGACCCGAATTCGATGAAACCGTTGTAAATAAACTGTTTGCTTACTGCGTTAAAACCTATGATATGAATAAAGTAACCTTAGTTTTTCATCCAGGGATTGAACCGGCTATCATTAAATTAGCCAATCAATACTGCATCAAAAATATTGTTTTAAGCATCGGGAAAAACGAAAAAAGTTGGGCTTTAAATTCAAATGATGGGCATTGGTCTTGTTATGGACACGCCCAGGTAGCAAAACAAATTGGCATAGAATTACCTTCCTTGCTAAGAACCCTAAAAAACAATACAGCATTAAAAAGCGAGCAACTATTGGTACTTTCAGCAACAACTCTAATAAAACAAAAGTTCTAAAGCCAAATGGATCAAAATATTCCTTTTAAATAGAATAGCACTTCATTTCAGTAAAGTACTTTACCATGCATTCTTTATATTTTGGCGCCACAATGAATACCAGGTATTAGAAAAAAATAAGGCTTAAAATTACTGGAAATTAAGAAATAACGATTACCAATATCTATTTAAGATAAATAAAATTTCTTTACTTTGAGTAAACGACGAATATATTGTAGCTCATAGATCCTAAAAATTATTAGACGACTTTTCCAATGATCAAAATTTTAGATGGTTTAAAATATTTATATAAAAATAATTCAATTGCTTTAGCTGTAAAACTTGGCGTAATTGGTCTTATGCCCTACCAGGTTTTTGGACAATCATCACTAATTAAAGCACTTAACGAGAATATTATTCCGTTAAAATCGGTTGAAGTTTCAGCTGATTTTATAGATAAAAACTCCATTAATGAAGTATTCGAAAATAAGAATATCGTTCTCCTGGGAGAGGCTACACACGGAACTCACGAATTTTTTTCAATGAAGCAAAATATCATTCAGTTTCTTATAAAAGAAAGGGGATTTAGAAACTTTGTGATTGAAGCTGATTTTGTGGGCTCAGTTGCGATGAATGATTATATAGTTGAGGGAAAAGGCAATATAAATAATGCATTAAAACGCATGAGTATTGGTGTATGGATCAATCAGGACTTCAAGAGGTTAATAGAATGGATGAAAGATTTTAACCTCACCCAATCAGCAGAAAACAAAATTAAGTTCTATGGCTGCGATATGCAATTCGCTATTAACAGTGCTGAAATGCTATTAAGTGGTAAATTAAAACTTAAAACTACTTTAACTCCATCTGCTATGAAAGGATTAAAAACAATGATCAATTATTCCTATGGACAAATTGAAAAGTCAGAACTAGAAAATGTTAATGCGCTTGAATATGAGCTCAAGATGGCGAGTATAGATGAAAATGTGACCGAAAATGTAACACTGTTCTCACACTATCTAGAAAACATACTGCAAACTATAATGTATTCAAAGACCAAGTATCTTCATGATAAAGATATTATACGTGATAAAAAAATGGCAGAGAACTTTGAATGGATCCATAATCTTGATAACAAAAGGAAAACTATCGTTTGGGCCCATAATTTACATGTAGCAAAAAATTCGACAAGAAATAATAATTTACCAATGGGGTATTATATTAAACAAAAACACCCATCCGAAACATATATAATCGGTTTTGGCTTTAATAATGGCAGTTTCAATGCTTACAACGAGAATACTAAAAAATATGGGGAATGTAAAACCGAAAGTGTTACCTCCGAAAAGTCTGTGGAATTAATATTTAGCAATTGTATGAGTCCAAACTTTTTCCTTGACTTTGAAACTTCAAAGGGAAATCAGCTCATCAATAAGTTCTTAAATGAAAGAAGAGAGTCACGAGGTATTGGGGGTAGCTATAATCCTTCAAAACAATCAGCAGGTGGAGGTGGTGCCAACAAACCATTAAACACCATGTACGATGGGTTTATTTTTATAAATACAACCACAATGGTCATTCCATCATTAAATTGAGTTTGTAAAACAGTTTATATCAATGCGGTGATTCATCAGGGTCTTCTCCTATAATTATAAAACAATACCTTTCAAAAAACAATGACTGTAGCGCTTTTTCAGAACTTGAAAGCAGCCCTTTCATCTTAGGATTAAAATCCAAAGAATCAATCCGAAAACTTGGCTGAAAAAGTGATTTATCCGGCATAAATGTTCTCCATTTTTACCTCAATCCGGAGATAACTAAAGTCCCGGATAGAGTTCGGGAAGTGTTTGGGAAGAGATGCGGGTTCCGTTAGGGTTCGGTAGGAGTTGACTAAGAGTTCAGTACGGGTTGGCTTAGGGTTTACCTATCTGAACTCCTACTGAACTCTTAGTCAACCCCTACCGAACTCAAGCCTCTTTACGACCAGTTTCCCAGATTTTTCAGCTGATATTTTACCCACAGAAATGCGTTTCTGAAAGGTTCGTAAGGTCCCATCAAATGGGATTAAATTAAGCTGTATTTTTAACCTCAATTTGCCCTGCTGTTTTCTGCTTGTCCGGTGGATTTATTTTTATAAGTACTCTGTTTCAGTTTACCGAAATTATAAGTGACCATCAGCCTAAAATAGTTGTTGTTAAATGTTCTGTCGAAAAATATGTCCGTTTGCCCAACGCTGTAATTTCCCGAGTTATTGGTTTGATTAAAAATATCATTTGCCAAAAACTTCAATTTCAATGCATCTTTAAAAAACTCTTTATCAAGCCCTATTGTCACTGAAGACCTACTTCGATTTTGATACAATCCTGAAGAGCCCTCCCCAAGATACCAGGCCAACAATTGTACCTTAAACAAATTTTTCACATTAAATGTATTGCTGGAGTATAAATACCACTGTGGTTTGGGCGACAAGGATGTAAATGCAAACTGATCATCAATCATTTTGGTATAATTCAGGTTTACTGTATTTATGGCAGTCCAGAATCCTAAACCTGTGGTTACAGAAAGTGCTGCGAAATAAGCATGGCTCTTTTCGAGATTCAAGCCTTTTAGTACGTAACTGTTCGGTGTATTGCCCCTCAAAGCAGCAGCACTAAGCGGATCATTCACATAATTATAACCAAGCCTCAGGTCAATCTTTCGGTAATTTGCCCCCAACTCAAAAGCATGTACTTTTTCAGGTAAAAGATTGGGATTTCCTTCAATAGTCGTAAAAGGATCCTGATAAATCACAAAAGGATTTAAAGCCTGATACCTTGGTCTGCCGATTCTTGACACATAGGAAGCACTCAACTTAAAGCGTTCAGAAATCAGCCTGCTGAGCATCAGATTGGGGAAAATATTAAAATAATTATCACTGATCATCTGTCCGCCGCCAACACTCGTATTTAGTAGATAATTGGTCCATTCTGCACGAAAGCCAAGCCCAAACTTGATTTTACCCATGAAAAGGCCATTGTAGTTGATGTAAGTAGCTGGTATTTTCTCTCTATATTCAAAATCATTGGATAAGTTTCGATCCGGCTTAAAATCGTCACCATTATCGGCGATCTGAAAACCAGTACCGGAATGAGTATTTACATAGCTGAATTTAAGCCCTAGTTCCAGCTTTTCATCGGCATTGAATACCCTACTATAATCTGCCTGCGAACTGGAAATCAAAATCTGATGCTGCACACTATTTTTCAAGAGCCTGAAACCATCTTTTCCATCAATTAAACTTTGCTCATCAATGAGATCATTGATATCGGCATGGAAACTGGAATACTGACTCCCAACAAAAAATACAGAGCCCATGGTATCCAGAGCCTGGTTATAGTTAAAAGTCAGGGAGTGATTTAGCCTGTGTTCCTTCTTTTTGGTTTCGCTGGAATAAAAGCGTGTTCCTTCCTGAGTACTAATACTATTCTTACTGTCCTGACTTCCCCCCTGTTTTTCTAAATTCCCACTATAAGCCAGAGAAAGACTTTTTTGGTTATTGATGGCATATTGAGCGCCAAGCCCATAATTCGAGCGGTTATGGAGCTTACGGTTCCAATTGGTAGTTAACTCGGATTTTAAAAAATCTAATTCTGAGGGTCGGACTCTAGTGGTGTACAAACGCTCTCTGTCCTTTCCTTGAAACAGCGCATAATTCCCTACCACTGAAAGCTTTTCCTTATTGTAATTGAAGTCGAACATCGAATTGGTATTCAGCCCTGCAAATTTAGATACAGAAACCTGTTGACTGAGCGATCCGAGTAGGCCTGCTCCTGCATTGGTTTTGGTGATGATATTGATCACCGCTTTTCCCTCTGCATCGTACTTTGAACTGGGATTACTAATCACCTCAATCTTCTCTATCTGCGAGGCTGGAATTGAAGCCATACGCTCAGCAGTAATCAGCCTGCCATTAAGGTAAATCGTAGCCTCCCCTTTCCCTGCCACAGCAATCTGTCCATCATTAATGATCACATTTGGAGCCCTGCTAAGGATTTCAATCAAGGAACTGCTATTCGCTAATATAGTGTTGGCGACTTTCACTTCAAGATTACCATTCGCCAGATATCGCGTTAAAGGCTGCTGAGCACTGACCCGAACTTCGTTCAACTGAAGGTTACGCGTTTTAATTACAATTGTTCCTAAATCAATCGCCGCAACTCCATTATACTTTACAAGGATCAGCGTATCAGCAAAAAGCAAGGAGGTTAATTTCAACATCACTTCTTTCTGACGGATATCCAGCAACTCAAAGCTTCCGTTCAAAAAGCTAATCCCTTTTTTAAAGGTAGGATCTGCATCTACATAAAGTAAAGCATTCCCCATGAGGGGTTCATGATTTGAATCAGTTACCCTGGCAGTAATGCGCTGGATATTTTGAGCACTTAATTTTAGGGACTGCAATAATAACGTCGGGATACTGAGAAATATAATCAGCAGAATTTTCATTTGTGAATTGGATTTGGTTTTTCTTTTTCACAAAAATCAAAAGTAAACTCCTGCTGGAGGTGCCAGGAATAGGAATCAGTAGTACGGATTTATAAATTAACACAAAAAAGCTGGTTCAGCAACCACGCTTTACTTTTGCATAGTATGCTGCTGATAACTTAAAGGCGTAGTTCCTTTCAGTTTTTTAAATGCAGCGAAAAAAGTAGACTTTGAGTTGAAACCTACTTCATAACCAATAGATTCCAGAGTCAGCCGCTGATCTGTGGAGATGATTCTGCAAGCTTCATCAATTCTGAACTCATTAACAAAGGTGGTAAAGTTCTTTCCCAGATGTTCATTCAGAAACTGTGATAATTGATGACTGCTTACATGGACGCTTTTTGATAAGTCACCTAATTTTAAATCGGGATTTCTATATATAGCCTGATCTGACATGATTTTTTCAAGTTTCCCCAACAAAATACCAACTTCCTCTTCAGTTACTTTTTTACCCAGGTATTTATTAGGACTAAGCAAAAAGAGATCATCAGTCCTCTTTCTATACAAAAGCACGGATATAATCAAGTATAAGATGAGGGAAAAACCAATTGCACCACTGATGTAAGAGGTAAATGGTGCCCGGATCAGGCTCAGAAAAAAGGCAATAAAAATCACTACATTTCCCAAAAAAATCACCAGCAACCAGGTCTCAGCAGGAGTCAACTGTTGCCCCTTGCTGAACATTTTTTTCAGGATGCCTTTGATGGTAAAGCCCGAAATTACGATATAAATAAACCATTGCAGATAAATGACCTTACTAAAATATTGGTTCCAAAGCCCCGGATAGTTTTCATAAGGATAGCCTATTCCCGTCAGCAATACCAACAAAAATAGAGCAGAAATTGTCCATTTCCAGGATTTAGGCATACGCTCCAATCCCAAAACCGCAGATTTCAAAAAATAATAAAGAAAAGGACCAATAAAAAAGCAAGCGGAGAGACCAATCTGAAGGTATATCTTTGGCAGATTTCCATCAAAATAGATAAAAACAGATTTACCAATCCGTACACTCAATACAAACAATAGTGCGCCCAGGAAATAACCACTCAGGTATTTTTTCTTAGTAAACAAAAAAAAATATAAACTTAGAATTAGTCCGTTAAAAGCTCCCAGAGCACTAAAAAAAAACAAAAGTTCTTTACCGACGTTCATAAATATGGAAAAGGTATTGGTTAACCAAATGTACCTTTTTTATTGTCTTTCCTCCTAGCCCTTGTTCTTTTTCAGCTTAAAATCCTGCAGGATTTAAAAACCATCAAAGAATCGAACACCCCCTCGCATATTGGGGTATACAGTATTTTGTTTTGACTCTTTTTAATTGATATACAAGCCTAAGAGATTTCAAAAAATTATAGAACCAAAAAAAAATTGCTTTACAACTTTCTGATATATTTCTTAATTTGGTTCAAATTAACCATCTCAATCAAAATAAAATATGATATCAGAATCTATCATTCAACCCAGCAAAGATCAATCAGAAAACATCTTAAACAGTAAATTACTAGCTACAATCAACGTTGGTGTAAATCCGACAGCAATGGCCATCACTTCGGATTCTAGCAAGTTGTATGTGGCAAATGGAAACAACTACGGCATCACTGGTAGTGATACTGTCACATTGATTGATTTAAATACCTTCATGCCTATCTCCACAATAACTAGCGGAACATTTCATCAGCCCTATAGCATCACGTTGTCTAAAGATGGAACAAAGGCTTATGTAACCAATTCAAATGCCGCTACCATTAGTATCATCGACACTGCTTCTAATCAAGTTACCGGAACAATTACCGGATTTAACGGCCCTTCAGGTATGGTCATTACCCCAGACGGAACTAAGGCCTATGTGAATAACTATGGTGCCAGTGCAGCGGTTCCTTCCGGATCTGGTAATAGTGTTAGTGTGGTCGATTTAATCAGCGAGGAGGTTATTGAAGAAATCACCTTAAATGAATATGGACAACCTGCAGCAGCACCAGCCGCAATTGCGATCAGTCCAAACGGGGATTTTGTTTATACCGCAAACTATGTAAATGGTGAACCATGGCAAGGGACCTTGTCAAAGATTTCAACCGCTACAAATACCGTAGTTAATACTTTCGGTGGAAGCCCATTTATCGGGAACATCCCATTTATGTTTGGTGTATTTTCTATTAAAATTGATGCTGCTGGTAAGTATGCATACCTGACAAATTTTGGAAGTAATAATTTTGCACCCTACGGAACAACAGTTTGTGTTATAAATCTGGAACAAGATAGCCAGACCAGTTTAATTGAAACAGGAATCCAACCAGCCGGATTTGATATCACTACAGATGGACGCTATGGATTTGTCTCCAACTACAATACCTTGTATAGTTCAGGAGCACCTAATTTTTCTGGCTTAACTGCCGGACAAGGTACGGTCAATATCATTGACCTAACCACTAATTTACTGGTCCCGATCACCATTAATGTCGGACAGTCTCCTGGCTCTATATTGATGAGTCCTGATGGTAAATATGCTATCGTTTCAAATTATACTGCTAATACCGTCAGTGTCATTGGCGTTTACGGAGCTTAATAATTAGGAATGCGCCCGGTATCTTATCGGACGCATTCCACTTTGCCTATTCTATTCACCTTCTTCGCCGTTTAGCAAATTATTTAGGCAAATGTGCAATCAATTCCACTTCTAACTTGGATTCCGGCATAAACAATCGTACCACCTGCACCCAGGTAGCTGCAGGAAAATCTTCCTTATAATACCCTTTTCGGACATAATTGTACTTTTTCATTGTCTCAATATCCGTTGTATATAAATTTTCTTTTACAACATTATCGAAACTGGCACCAAAACTCGATAGTGATGCTTTTAGAGCGTTGTAAACTGATGTAATGCCTTCTGGACTGATATCATTTGCGACAGCGCCTGAAATGTAAAGCACATTATCAACTTTTAAAACTTGTGTATACCCGATAACCGTATCCTGCCTGGAAGAGTTATTCCAATGCCACTTATCTTTTTTAATCTCTGCTTTCTGGGAAAAAGCTTTACAGGAAATTAAGAGAAAAGCGACTACAATAAAATGTTTCATAATGGTTTATTTTAATAGTTTAGGTTTGTTAAGCCCTAAAATATTAAAAAGATTATAATAAATTTGAATGATATCGCATTACCTCAACCGCCTATCATACAACCTATCAACTAATTGCAACTGGCAGTTGGTTTGAATAGAATTACAAAGGGTTGTGCGTGTACATAATCTATACCTTCATAGAATTTCATCGATGGCATAAACTTGTGCGTCATTAAAGTAATCGTCCCTAAACCTTGATCCAACGCATAACGCTCTGCAAAATTCATTAATGCTTTTCCATATCCTTTTTTTTGAGCATTCGGGGCAATAAATAATTCATCAATATAAAATTGCGCCCCTGTCCACCATGTCTTCGTATGAGCGAACATCGCACCCGCAAAAACACCATCATCATACAAAAGGAAACCCTTAAATTGAGCTGAAGCATAGTATTCTGTTAAATATTTTAGCGCGTCATCAATCTTCCATTGATAGTTCCATGGCGCCTGATTGTAGGTTTGCAAAAATACTTTTGCGCAACTTTCGAGGTCCTTTTCAGTTAAGGCTTGGATGGTCATCATGATAAAATTTCAAGGTGAATTAACAATTGTTTAAGGCTTCCTGTAATTTACGCCCAAATTCCTCAACATTTGGGTCATGTAGCATCGTGGCATGGTCACCAGGCACATCATAAACGATCACCCCTTTTTTTGCATATTTTTTCCAGCTCAGAGATTTAATGTCATCAACAAAATAAACACGTTGTTCCGCTTTAAAAAGATAAACAAAATTATTAATGGGTTCGATACAATATGCTTTAAAAGCCTCATGCTGCTTCTGGTTGATCATATGGATATGGTTAAACACTCCTTCCTGTTTGGGGTCTTTCCTAAAACCAAATTTATACATCAAATTATTTGTTCTTCTTAAAAACAAGTTGGATTGATAATTTAAGGTGCTTAGTGGGTCTTTAAGGAAAGAATTCAAAACCCAGAGCATTTTAGGGAATTGTCGTTTAATTTTCCTCGGTAAATTTACACGCCAGGATTTGGCATAAAAAACATTCTCTGCATCGGTATCAAAAATCCCGAGCATCTTCACCTCTTTCCCCAGAGCAGCGAATTGTCTGGCCATTTCTACTGCCACATACCCCCCAAATGAATATCCTGCAATAGCATATGGCCCATTCGGATTGTGCTCAATGATCTCATTGACATAATGACCGGCAATATCACTCAAAGTTTCGATATGCTGGTCAGTACCATTCAGATCTGCTGGTTGAAGTCCATACAAAGGCTGCTCAACATCCACATATTTTGCGAGATCTTTAAAATTCATTACATACAAGCCATCGCCATGTATGATATACAAAGGCATTTTAGCTCCAGTAGTTTTTATTGGAATCAGCGATTGCGATTTCTTCAGTTCATCTTTATCAGTTATAGAGGCTAATAAGGAAGAAATGCTGGAGTATTTGAATAACCTTTCCAAAGGTAATTTGATACCGGTTTTACATTCAAATTGAGAAATGATATGCAGGGCTATCAGGGAATGTCCTCCTAATTCAAAAAAATCATCATCAAGACCAATTCTTTCCATGCGAAAAACCTCTTGCCAAATGTCCGCCATGATTTGCTCATGGGCAGTAAAGGCCTTTCTATAGGATTTCGCATGTTCTTCTGGAATTTCCATTTCCAGCAAAGCCCTTCTATCTATTTTACCATTAATATTTAAGGGGAATTTCTTTACTTCTATCCATATTGTTGGAATCATATAATCAGGCAATCGAAGCTTTAAATCTTCAATGACGGCTTTCTTATCAAATTTGCCGACCGGATCTATATAACAAATCAAATCCTTCTGCCCGATTTTATTCAACCTTGCGAGCACTACGGCTCCTTTTAAATGTCGCGATTGACTCAGTAAATGTTCAATTTCACCTAGCTCTACTCTGAATCCGTGAATTTTAACCTGGTCATCTTTTCTCCCGATAAACTCCATGTTCATTCCAGACAACATTCGTCCATGATCTCCGGTCCTGTACATCATTCCCCCGTGATTCTGATTAAAGGGATCAACTAGAAAAGCAGCCTTTGTTTTTTCAGCCTGGTTGGCATAACCACGTGCCACACCTACACCGCCAATAAACAGTTCCCCTATTTCACCTATCGGCACAGGCTGAAGCTCCTCATCCAGAATATAAAAAAAGTTGTTTGCAATAGGCTTACCATATGGAATACTAATCCAACTATCCTCTATTTTTTCGATGGGAAAATAATTCGACCAAATCGTTCCTTCCGTTGCTCCACCAAGACTCACCACATTTGCAGCCGGGAAAAAACCTTTGATTCGGTCTGGCAAAGCCAGTGGAATCCAGTCGCCACTCAAAAACACCAATCTTAAATGATGTTGTAAATATTCTTTTTGGGTAGATTCCAATTCTCTGATCAGGAAATCCAGTGTAGTAGGTACCGAATCCCAAAAGGTAATCTGATAATGCTGAAGCATGTACAACAATTCATTAAAATCATTGACCTGTTTCTGTTCTGCTATGACCAAAGATCCACCGCTGGATAAAATTCCAAATATATCATATACGGAGAGGTCAAAACACATGGATGTAATGAAGAGCAGTCGATCGTCTGACCCAACATTAAACCTGTGGTTTACCCATGAAACGAGGTTTACAACAGCATGATGCTCGATCATCACTCCTTTAGGCTTACCAGTAGAGCCAGAGGTATAAATGGTATAAGCCAACTGCTTGCTGTCCACAACTAAGTTCAGATTATTAGTGCTGTAGCCATTCAAATCTAATCCGCCAACAATTAGTGTCTTTAAATCCGGCATCAAAGTATTGATCGGATAAACCGCATCGGAAATCAACAGGTTTACTTCAGAATTGTGAAGAATATATTCTTGTCTTTCTATCGGATAATGGGGATCAACAGGCACATAGGCTCCGCCCGCTTTGAGTATGGCATACATTCCAATGATCATTTCAAAATTTCGATTGATCAGCAGCCCTATATTGTCACCGGGTTTTAGACCTAATTCGATAATTTTCCTGGCCAATTGATTGGCCTTGTCATTCAACTCCCTATAGGTCAGGAGTTGATCTCCACACAATAAAGCGACCTGCTCCGGAGTTTTTGTAACCTGCTCTTCAAACAGGACATGAAGTGTTTTATGATCAGGATAGGCTGTGATCGTACTATTAAATTGCTGGAGTGCACGTAATTCTGCTTCAGTAACTACGGGTGCTGTTTGAAATAGTTTTTCAGACATTGGTTCAATAGTTAATGATGATAAAATCACAAATAACCGACCACCTTTAATCAACTACAGCCAATTGTAAAAAACGGCTTCTTTTGCTCGAATTTTATCCTATAGAAGGATTTTGAACACAATTAAAACAATTTTCCAATTGTGGAATTCGTTCACATTGTTGCTCATACCGAGAAAAAGAAGCCTCAAAACCCATGAATTTGCAAGCGTTATTTTTTATGCATGTCTTTTAACATTTCAATCTTTTGTCTGGCTTCATCTAATTCAATTTTACTGTCTACTGCCAAGCCGATACCTGCGCCGCAGGTTGCACAGCTAAAATTTATTCCCTGAATCAACTGTTTCACATCGAATGAAATCGGAGCTTTGCATACCGGACATGGAATTACTTGATTTACTGCCATCATAATTTTATAATTTTAAGAGGTTAAAACTCGTATCTGGTGCAGCTGCACCATTACATTAATTACGCTAATTTATATATTTCTTCCAGGAATCTTCTCTTGTTTTGCTTTGATGGCCAACCCTAATAATTAGTCAATTTATCCTAGCGTTCCCAGAAGAAACCTATTCTTTCCTTACCATTCGTTCAATCAGTCGATCCAGTTCCTTTTTTGTCAGTGACTTTGAAGGGTACAAATCCTTTCGCTTCACCCATTCCGTCTCCATTTTGAAGTAATCCGGTTCGGGTACATTTTTTGAACTCATCTTCGCGATCTGCCAGTTGATAAATTGCTCCCACCTCGACAAGTAAATCGTGCTCAACACACCCGACCATTCTTTATGTGCATAATCATGTAGATCTGTCTTAGGATTGTTAACAGGACCCCAGAAAATGATCTGTGTTTTTGCATTCATTAAAGCATTCTCCTTGTCTGATTTTGAAGCGCCAAAATCTAATGACTGCTGCAACCACCTGTTCAGCAGAAAATATTTACTCGTACTCAATAAGGAATCCTGTTGCAAAATCATATGTTTGAATTTTGCACTGCTGGATTTAAATTCCTCCAGGTTTTTTGTTTTTATCGCCTGCATCATTGAAGCATATACTTTATCTGCTCTATTTGCCTGCAATTGTCGCACAAAATCAATCCGGTCTGTCTGATAGGTCTCCAGACCTTCAAATTCTTTTGCGGCGGCCACAAACATCCTTACTCCTTCTTCAAATTGCTCCACATCATAGTTTCTTTTTCTGGTTCCCCAGGAAGAAACAGACTCAATATCCATCGCCGGTCTGGCACAAAAAATAGATTCAGAAGGCCCTTCCTGATTGACTTCAGGACTACTATAAGCTGTTTCTAAAAATACTGCCCATGCCTTGTCGATAGTCGAACTACGCTTTCCATAACGGTAATTTGTATAACTGCCAATCCATTTTTTAAGATCCAGATGATCCTTATGCCAGCCCAGTTCCAGCATCAGATCATAAGCAACAGGGTTGTTATAAATACCTTCAGGGATAATCCCAATACCTTTTAAAGAACTAGCATAAGTACTGTTTTTTGCCCGGAATACCTCATCCGAAAAACGCTGTAGCTTACCATAAATCCCATTTTTCTCCCCGAAGTTGCTCACATTACTCCATACAAATGGCGTATTTTCATAACCATGGCGTTTTTCCCAATTGTTGGTATTCTCGCCAAAAAGCTCTATCACCAGAGTTTTATCTTTGTTCAAACCCGACAATAGCGCATCCGCCGGGTTCTGTTGCCAGCCCTGCAAAACCCAGGTGGCACCAGGGTAATTTTGCTGCATCACCTGCTGAATGTGCTTTCCTGATGCTGCAAGATCAGCTCCTTTAGAAGTCCCTCCTTCATGAAAAGGATCTCCACCGAAGAAGTGTAAATCATCACCGTACAACTTTTTCATTTCAGCGTAATAGATATTCGCTACTTTATCAAAGTAAGGATCCTCAGGAAGTAGAAAATCCGGGCGTTTGAATCCTCCCGCCCATAGCCCCTGATCAATTACTTTAATCGCTGCCTTATCTTTTAAATTCGAAGGGATCATTCCATAAAAGCCATGCATTACCGGCTCCATGCCCAGTTGCTTCATTCGTTTTAAAATCTTTTGCTGGAGCAAGACCTGCTGGTCTATCAGAGCCTGACTAACCGGGCCACCCCATCCTTCCAAATTCCCCATTAACCACCAGGCACCAAAAGCAGGACCTGCGATAAAATCAGTAATTTCCTTTTCAGTGTACCCCAATTTGCGTAAAGTACCTTGCCATACCCCTTCCATTCCAACAGGAGCTAACATCAGGTTCACTCCATTTAAAGCCATCCAGTCTAATTCTCTTTCCCAATCTTTCCAGGTATAAAAACTCATGGAATAGCTAATGGTACAATAATTCAAAGCATATCGATATCGGTAAGGAGAAATGATCCTTACTTTGTTTTTTATCTCAGGAAGCTTATTTAAAGCAGAAAGCTGATCGCCAAAATGCGACATACTCCTATTACAATAATACTTAAGGTACCAGTTCAGTCCCTCTGCAGCAGCACTTGCAGAACTCGCTGCCACCAGTACTTTCCCATTATTAGTCGACAATTCAAAAACCTCATTTCCCTCAGAGGCAGGTATTATTTCTAAAACCAGGCCTTTTACCAACCAGGGAAATCTCCTGGAAGCAATATCCCTGACCCCTTCATATGGTTCACTATGGGCGGAAATCCCTGCCAACAGCAGCAAAAACAGCATCAAAATCTTATTCCTATTCATTTTTTTCATTTGACTCAAAATTATTTTTTATTCTTCTAATTTCAGCGAAAAGCGTTTTAAAAGTTTTCACTGTGCTATCCTGATCTGCTTGTTTACCATGATAGGCTAAAATAAAATCCCTGGAATTGCCCCACATCGTATGCATCATCCCTTGCATTCTATTCGACAAAGTGCTGGAAAATGCAGCCCTGTTTCCATTCTTTCTGATCGCCTTCATCATCTCCAGTTGAGCAAGTGCAACCTCAGGTTTGTAGCAAGGCGAGGCCAGTACATTGAAGCCTTTAATCGCAAAATAAGCAGGTGTTGGCGCGGCATCCTCATATTTCCAGTCACAAATCACAATGTCTTTTGGAATCATATCAATTGCACGATGTGTATTGTTCATACTCGCCTGCCAGGCGGATAAACCAGTAGTTTTCCCGTCGATTAAACGATCACTCCACATCCACATCTCGCAACCCTTTCTTTTCAGGTGGTCGTGTAAAGCAGTAACATAAGTCGCAAAAATTTCCGCCTTATCCAGTCCGCCGCAACGTGGGCATCTTTCATCGCCAATGATCCATACTTCATCCAGTCCCACATGAAATGCATCGGCGCCACAAAGCTCAATCAGCTCATCTATTGCCGGGAAGATGATTTTAAACAAATCTGGATGTTTTGGACATAAACTTTTACTGTAAAAATCAAACATGGTATTGGCTGGCTTCCAGGGATTCGGTGGGTTCAGATGTGGAGATTCATCAAACTGAGGATAAGCTTTCAACAAGGGTAATATGCTGATGTCTTCAGATTGATGCCCAAGCAGATTCATTTTGGGAATAAACCGTATGCCTGCATTACGACAAGCTTTAACGATTTTCAACAGGTTATCTTTTGACAAAGCATGATATCCGGCCAGTTCCGGGCGGCTATTAAACTGGTATTTATAATTTATCCGCAGCACCAGCGTATTGACTCCCTCTTTAGGTAAAACATCCTTAATAAAATCGCAAAACAGGGGGACATCCTGAGGATCCGGAGTTGACAATAACAATGCACTTACGGGAAAAACTGCCGATACGGACTCATTTTTTTGAGCACGCGTTTCTATTGGCCCTCCAATTAGAAGAGCAAATATAATCAGGTATATTCTATTCATGATCCAGGTTAAAATGGAGGCCCCGGAACCGGGACCTCCTTTACTTCCTAATTAAATTTTCTTTAATGTTTCTGTCATCTCTGCCCCATACCCGTAATAACTGTAGTTATAGTACAACACAAAAGTATTCGTTAACGGATCAAAGGTACTGGTGGTTCCCGGTCTGTTTGTCAATAAATTACCAGGGGTTTCCAGATGTCCGGAAACGAGTACCGTATTGTCAGCAGGATTTACTTTCAGTAAAAACTTATTGCTGCAACACCAAGGCCCAAGATTGGCAATCAAATTCACCTCATAGGTATGATTGGCAATTTTGGTTATCGTTTTTCTAATCTTTGTAGGGTCCGTACCATATCCATCTCCATTTCTTATGCCACTTGCGATATAAGTACCACTTACAAAATCAGGTACAGTGAGGTTAACCTGATAATAAGCCGTTTTCAGTTCCGCTTTCAGAGGCAATGCCGGCTTAGCGCTTTTAATAGAAATTGGGATAAGATATCTCTTTTCTTCCGTCAGGAGTTTAGGGTTGATACTGAATTGCTGAATAGAGCTGATGCGTTCGTTTCTCTTAATACTTGCCTTCAAACTCCCTGCTGTAAATGCTCCCGAGGGAGGAAGTTCATAGGGCATCCTACCTGCAGTAGTTTCAATCTCATTTAAAGAATCCAGTTTGTGCTGGTCGACCATAAATTCGACCTCAATATCCTGTTCCGCCTCATCTTTTCCTTCCAGATAAGCACTATACGGACGGTAGTAAAGGGTATCTTGCTCTCCGGATGCTCTGCTCCTCATCTCGATGATATTAAAAGGATTTCCTCTCGGAGACTGTGGCATATACAACATGGGCTGATTGGCAATGCCCGGTAGCTCAATTTCTTTCTGACATGCGCTGAACATGAAGAGCAGCACAAAGAACAATAAACTCAGTTTATGATTTATATTTTTCATCTTTTTAAAGCTTGGTTAATAACCTGGATTTTGACTAAAGCCCGAACTTACTCCGCCCAGCTTATCTATTTCCGACTGTGGAATTGGCAGAAAATACTGTTTCACTTTATCAAAGGTTCGTTTCTCAATAATCGGATAGGTATAAGTCGTATCAGTTCCAGACACCTTAATCGACACCCCCCTCACCACTTTATTATCTACTGTTTCTGCAATTTTCCATCTGCGGACATCCCAAAACCGTTGTCCTTCAAAAGCCAGTTCAATCCTTCTTTCATGCCTGATTTTTTCACGCATTTCTTCCCTTCCTAATCCAATAGGCAAAGGAGGCATACTCACCCTTGCACGAACAGCATTTACAGCGTCATAAACCTGCTGATCCGGGCCAATCGCTTCATTGTAAGCTTCGGCATAGTTCAGATATACTTCTGCTGTTCGCATCAAAACCCATCTACGTGGAGAATCTCCGGAGGAATTGATCAGATTTACGGATTCCAGAAGGTATTTTCGCTGCCAGTAATTGGTTGCTGTTTTTCCTGGTTCGGCGGCATCAATCCCTAGAGGATCAGTTTTCCTCCCTTTCCAGATACTTCCCGGGTACAAAACGGATTGATAAAACCGTGGATCACGACCTGCATATGGATGATTGGCATCATAGCCTGAACCAGGCTCGGCAGGGCGTTTTCCGCTTGCTTTAAGCTCGTAATCGTCTACCAGTTCCTGAAGAACTGTTACTCTGGCATAGCCGATATATCCTGTTGGATTCATTTCCCGGTCTATACCTGCATCTCCAAATGCTCCTGGTGCAGGACGTCCCCAGATCACTTCCTGATTGGTAAACTGTGTAAAGATTTCCGAATATTTGGGGTGCAACAAATAGCCGGCAGCCAGAGCTGATTCCAGCGCAGTTTTATTCGCATCCATGGCATCTTTCCATCTGGTATTTACACCATTGGGATTGAACAATGGACTGGCATAATACAATAGTACGCGCCCCCTTAAAGCCATCACAATCGTTTTTGATGCCCTGCCAATTTCCGCTTGCCGATCCGCATAATTGGCTGGCAGTAGCGGCTCGGCTTCCGCAAGGTCCTTTAAAATAGCGGCCACAACTTCATCCACAGAGTTCCGTTTAAAAAAAACAGGTTCATCTCCCAATGGGTTCTGAATAGATTCAAATAATGGCACTCCTCCCCATCCGCGAAGCAATTCAAAATAATAGTAAGCCCGCATGGTCAGGACTTCACCTCTCAGTCGTTTTTTACGGTCGGGATAGTTATTGTCCTCAGGAATTTTCCCATAATTTGCCAGCACGATATTACATCGTCTGATCTGGGTAAAATAATCCTTCCAGCGTCCTCTTAGGGGAAATGCGGAAGGTGTAAAAAAGCCACTGTTAAAATTACCCGCATCAGCTCCATCGGCCGTAATTGTGGCCTGATCCTGACTCTGATCTGTTTCATCTGTTGCGCTAGACATTGGCCAGAATGTTCGGAACATGTTGGGTACTGAATTGTAAATATTATTTACGAATAATTCTGAATTTCCAATATCTGAGAAGACCTCTTCTTCAGAGATTTTCGCATTTGGCAATCGATCCAGATAATCTTTTTTACAAGCGGAAAGTCCAATCGCGACTGAGACCAGTAAAATATATAGTTTTTTCATACTCTTAATTTAAATTAGAAGTTAACGGTTAAGCCCAGATTGTAAATGCTCTGAATCGGATAGGAAAGTCCTGAAAATGATCCGCCAACATTAGATTCGGGATCAACATTGATGTCCTTCAAATGATCCCAGGAATATAAATTCATGGCATTGACGAATATCCTGGCAGTTTTGGTTCCTACTTTTCGTGTCCAGGCAGAAGGCAGTCGGTAACCCAATTCTAGGTTCTTTATTTTCAGGTAGTCGGTTTTGCGAACCCAGAAGGTAGAATTGATAAAATTGTTCCCATTTTTACTTTCATTTCCGTGTAGAACAGGAAATTTGGCATTAACCGCATTCTCTGGCGTCCATCTTTCCAGATGATGTGGCCTGATTCCATCCCTGTAAGTGTATACAATCTGATCCGAATAAATTTGTCGGCCACCCATTGCACCTTGCAACAATATACTAAGGTCGAATCCTTTATAGCTTAAGCCAAAAGATGCCCCAAAGACCTGATTTGGCACGTTCAATGTAGGAATCGGAATCCTGTCTTCCGGACCAATGGATCCATTTCCGTTGATATCTCTATATTTTAAATCACCTGGAATAACGGAGGTGAAGCTCTGTATAGGACTATTGTTGATCTCTGTTTGGTTCTGGAAAAAACCTAAGGCTTCATAGCCTAAAGAATAGCCAACTGGCAATCCAATCTGACTTTGCCATGGGTACTGTAATTTAGGCTCATCAATTTCCAGGATTTTATTTTTGGTGAAGGTATAATTCAGATTGGAAAACAGGTAAACTTCACCAATAGTAGTATTCAATTTCATTTCAATTTCAAATCCCCTATTCAATACGGCCCCCTTATTTAAACTGAGTTGGGCATCAATCCCAAAATAATCGGGAATCAAGTTAGGTCCTGTGAGGATGTCCTTTCTATGTTCACGAAAAACATCGACAGTTAAGCGGATCTGATCCTTTAAAAATCCTGCTTCAAGACCGATATTACTTTTCGTTGCTTTTTCCCAGGTGATATTGGTATTTCCTACCCTACTTTCATAATAACCGCCAACATTTGTGGGATTGTTACCGAAAGTATAGCCCCCGCCCCTCGCAAATTCAGAAACAAAAAGATAACGCCCATTTCCTATATTGTCATTTCCGACCAGACCATGTGAACCTCTTAATTTCAGGTAACTGAACACTTTATTTTCTTTCATAAAAGGCTCAGCAGACATTAGCCAGCCCGCAGATAAAGCAGGAAAAAATCCATATCTTTTGCCTTTAGGAAAATTCTCAGAACCATTATATCCTGCATTAAACTCGAAGAAATAACGCTGGTCAAAGTTGTATTTCAGCTGTCCAACCAAACCCTGATAAACTCTGGGCAAATCGCCTGTAATGGTCCTGTAATTTCGGTTAAACAACGCTAAACCACTTACATTATGGTTTTTAAAACTTCGATCATACAAAAGCTTCACATCAAAGTAATTGTACCTGGTGGCATTTGTTGCGCCATCCTGACTTAATGAGGTTTTTGCATAATGCTGGATGTAAATCGGCTTACCGGTGATTTCATCAATCCCCCTGTATCGATAGGAAGCCGGCATCTGATATTGTGCGAAATCAATACTTCCAAAGGTTTCAAAAGAGAACAAACTCTTGATTTTTAACCCGGGTGTAATGAAATCAAGTTTTCTGGTGGCGGCGATATTTCCAAAAGTATTGGAGAAATTGCTGTCGGAGTATCCATTGCGGGTCACAATACCATAGGGATTGATAAAGTCTGCCCTTAGGTTTCCTGATGCCAGTGAACCATCCGGATTAAACACCGGTGTTAAGGCATTGTGCATCTGAGATAAAACCACAAAGAAATAACCATTATCATTTCGATCGGCTAGAGGCATGGTCCTATTTTCCAGCCTGGAAGCCAGATCCAGCTGGAGGTCTGTATTTTTATCTAAGGTCACATCAATATTCGAACGGAAGTTGTAACGATCGTATTTATATTTTACACCATACGCATTTTCGTCTGCCACCTTAAAATTGGTTTCCTGACGAAGGTATGAACCAGAGACAAAATACTTCACAAATTTAGTCCCGCCATTTACGTTTAGGTTTACCTGGCGTTGCGGGGTATACTCTCTGATCATTTCCTTGTACCAATCTACGTTTGGATATAAATAAGGGCTGGTTTGATTTTTAAATAATTCCAGTTCCTGATTTGTGTAGATTGGCGCCATACCATCATTTTTGGCAGCTTCATTTCTCAGTAAACCGGAATCATAACTATCCAGAAATTTTGGAAAACGTCCGGGCTTCATTAATGCCGACTGGGCATTTACCTGGATGGTTGGAGGCCCGTCTTCTCCCCTTTTAGTAGTCACCAAAATCACACCATTGGCTCCCTGTATTCCATACAAGGAGGTGGAAGAAGCATCTTTTAGGATCGAGATGGACTCTATTTCATTAGGGTCTATATCTCCGAAATTCTGATCACCCCTAGGTAGTCCGTCTATAACCACCAAGGGTGCCGTATTTCCTGTATACGTGCTGATTCCTCTAATAAAAAGTGAGGAGGCATCACTGCCTGGTCTTCCAGAACGTTGCGCGGTAACCAAACCTGGTATCCGGCCAGCCAGGGCATTTGTAATATTGGCAACCGGACTTTGTTTCAGCTCTTTTGTAGAAATGCTGGAGATCGCTCCTGTTAAGCTAACTTTCGACTGCTTTTGGCCATATCCTACCACCACGACTTCTGATAGACCGGAAGTTTCCTGCTCCATAGATACATCGATCACGGCTCTTCCGTTTACAGGGACTTCCATTGGTTTAAAGCCAATACTGCTAAAAACAAGAATTCCATTTTTGGGAGAAGTTATTTTAAAGCTCCCGGAAGCATTTGTGACCACGGCTCTTTGTTTATCTGACTTTAGGCTCACCGTAACTCCGGGCAATAAGCCGCCTTTGTCTGTAACAGTTCCACTAACAGTGATTTCTTCCTGGGCGTTTTGAGGTACAGATTTCTGGATACTTTTATTTTCCTTAATCAAGACGATTTTACCTTGAATCTTATAGTTCAACCTCTGATTGCTAAAGCATAATTTAAGCGCTTCTTCGAGGCTCACTTCATTGACAACAATAGAGACCCGATTACTTTTTTCAATTAATCTGGTACTCGCCACAAAATCATATCCACTTTGAAGACGGATCTTTTCCAGGACTTCCACCAATGGTGTATTCCGTTCAGATAAAGATATTTTCTGCGCAAAGGTGCTGGCGCTGGATGATAGGACAAAAAAGAACATTAGGGCAATAGTTATTTTCATAACCAATAGGAGTTTTTGGGGACGCCATTTCCCCGGCTTGCCTGGGTTAAAAGCAATTAAATTCATACATTTGAATGAGTTTGGGTTAACGATTGATTATCTGTCGGTAATTTTTATCCGGTCTTACCGGATGGGGTTAGCTCAAATGATTAGACGTATTCCGACTGGTACTCGGAATGCGTTTTTTTTTAGCTCCCTGGTTAAGCTTTAACAGCGTAGAATTTTCTTCATGTTCGTTTGGTTAGGTGGTTGGTCAGATTTATTTAAGGTTTCTTTTTAAAAATGGTCACGTTTGTGCCTGTTATGGTATAGTCGAGATCTTCTGTTTCTTTTAAATAATTGAGTATCGATGAAAGGTTGTTATTGCGTGACACAGCACCCCAGAATTGCATATCACCGATATCTCCTTTTAGTTGAACATCTACCCCATACCATCTGGAAACTTTACGCATGATACTTTTAAGGCTTTCATTTTTGAAAACGATTTTGCCATTCATCCAGTCGAGGACTGCTGATTCATCCGCTTTTTCTACTTTAAGTTGCTGACCTTTTAATATAGATTGCTGTCCGGGATGTAGCACTAAGCCAGCGCCACCGTTTGTAGAATGTACCCGTACCGCTCCTTCCAATAAAGTGGTTGTGGTAGCCTCTTCGTCAGCATAGTTATTGATGTTAAAATGAGTACCCAAAACTTCCGTTGCCTGTCCTGGGGTTTTTACTACAAAGGGATGGTTCTTATCTTTTGCAATTTCAAAGTACGCTTCTCCTTTTAACTCCACCACCCGTTTTCCTGGACCAAATGAACTTGGAAATTTCAACTCAGAAGAAGCGTTGAGCCATACCCTACTACCATCAGGTGTCACCAATTGATAAACCCCACCTTTTGGCGTAGTGATGGTGTTAAAGGCGGTATCTATATTTCCCGAAGACTGGAGCAAACAGGTTAATTTTCCTCCAATAATTTTGGCATAGCTTGCCCCATCTTTATTGACGACTAAGCCTTCATTTGCATTTTCAAGATCAATAGACTCACCGTTGCTCAGTGTAAGCCTTGCTCTATTGCTTCCCGGCGTAATATCTCCCGAAGCCAATATTTGATTGCCTGGGAGCTTATGATCAGCATTGGATTTAAAGAAATACCATGAAAAAGCAGTGATTAGGGTAAGTATTGCAGCAGCTTTAAGAAAGATGTTCCAGGAGCTTCGTTTTTGAGAAAGTTCTTCCTGGATGATATTGTTGATAGACGTTCTGTTGTGACTTAAGCGTGTGGATACCTCTACAGTATCTTGCGTTTCGAAATGCTCAGATTCCAGTTCCGCCTGGATGATCTTTTTCAATTCCGTTTCCTCTCCTTTTAAAAGAAAGTGATTCATCAGGTAACTGATTTCTTCTGGTGTACATTTTTGGGAAAGGAACTTATAGTATAAATCTTTTAAATCCTGCATAGTTTCTGGCTTAGCTCTATATACCAATACGCAGCTAAACCGAAAAGTCTATGCCCGGAAGATTAATTTTTCTAAAAATAAAAATGAAAGGGATAACACTAGCTCCGAAACACTTGAATCAGGCTGAAAATGATCAATGCAATGAAGAAGAAAATCCGGGAATTACTGATTTCTCTACGTAAAAAATTCATGGCTTTAGCCATATGGTCTTTGATTGTGCCTTTAGAAACACCGAAATGCCAGGCTGCATGCTCATAACTTTGGTCATCCAACTTGATCTTTCGAAATACAAGCGCTCTTTGTGGAGGAAGTTTGTCAATTGCTGCTTCTAAAGCCCGACTTGTTTCTTTTAATGCAATGCTATCAGTGATGGGATCATGAAGTTCCGTCATCATTAAGGCCAGCTGATCGGTCAGCTTTTTATCCCTTGCGGCTTTCCGATAAAAATCAATCGCACAGTTTCTGGAAATCGTAATTAAGAATCCCTCAAAAGGCAGTTCCTCATTTAATTCTATTCTTTTATTCCATATTTTAAGAAATACATCCTGATGAAGCTCTCCCACAATTTCAGGAATATGGATAAGTTTTCTGAGGTTATAATAGACCTTTCGTTCATAAACCTGATACAATGTATTAAATGCCTTCTGATCCCCAGCTTTCAGTTTTATAAGCAGTGCTTTCTCTACATCAGGCAGAAGTTTAGGCATAAAGTGATATCAGTTAGATGGTTAGAACTGCTTGCAATATAAAACAAATTTCAAGTGGAATTCTGATTTTTCTATATCTTTAATTCAGATGGCCAGACTCTTTTTAACTTATTTGCTCTTCATATTTCCATTTGTGAGTACAGCACAGTCAAATGAAACTGCTCAGAAATATCTTGAAAATACTTTAGGCTATAAAATCCATACTTATAAATCCTCTGGAAAAGATACCCAGGTTATTATTTATGCGCTAAAATTCAATAACTGCACCTTGAACTATAACATTCAGAAAAAAACAAAGAGGGAAATAGAGCAATTTACAGTTAGAATTGGACTGAATGGTCTTTCTAAAATTAGCATGAACAAAACTAAAGAGGGTAATTATGTCCTCAGACTTTGGACTAAAGGAAAAAGTATCATAAAAGAATATGCTGATGGAAACCTGGTTCATGAAGCATCCCAAACCATTCCTATGAAACGTGCAGATTTAAAAGCACTAAAATACCTGGAAATACTTACCAATACCTGCAAAAATAATCACTAGCCCCCTAACCTCTGCAACCCGACCATTATAAAGCCAAAAAAAGATCAAAAATAACAGAAATTTTTCTAACTAATAATCAAGTCATTAAGCACAATAACTGCATTAAAACGAAATAAAACATAGTCTTATGCATAAACTTTAAATAATTTTTCTACTTTTGCACTCCCGAAACAAGGGAACATAAATGATTCCGTAGCTCAGCTGGTAGAGCATTACACTTTTAATGTAGTGGTCCTGGGTTCGAATCCCAGCGGGATCACCAGAACAAAAACCTCACAGAAATGTGAGGTTTTTTGCTTTTATACTCAAATAAAGATTGTGAAAATCCAAAGATGCTGAGTAAATTGCGAGTAGAATCTATGGAGGAAGATATGAAAAAAAATCCTAAAAATATGCTTAATGAACCTTCGGAAGTATACATCACAAAATTGTCCGATGACGAGCGTTTACGAAGAGATGTTTTCCGTTCTGATATGGATAAACTGAAACTTTTTACTAAAATGTTAAGAATGAACAGCATGTTCAATAAAGCGGTAGTTATTCATAAATAGTTATTATGGATCTCTTAAATAATTAGAGAATCTATCTTTTTTAGATTGCTATGAACTTGCTTCTATTGCCATTCTTGAAGATGTAAAAGTTCCTTTTTTACACATTAATCAATTGATAGCGAATAAAAAAGCTGTTAATAGGCCCAAAGACCAAATAGATGTTATTGAGTTAGAAAAGATCAAAGAATTAAGAGATAATTCGAAGTATTAATGAGAACATTTTCAGTTATTCTTGCAGTTGTATTATCTATAATATCGCTGATATATTTTCTATTTGCACAGTCGGTTGGAGATTTTGGTAGACCGACATATAGGATTATTCTCATTCTTTCCCAGAATAACAAATCTACAATTTATATAAAAACTAAAAATTGGGGTGTGACCGATGATTACCAACTTACTGTTGTTTCAACCTCTCCAGAAAAAGAATTTGAACCTGATTCTACTAAGGAAATGATTTTTAAAGGACTCGAGCCTTTCTTATATAAATCGAATAAAGATACATTGTGCTTGTTTGTTCGGGAAAAGAGTATCATTCCTGAAAATATTCGATCCAAATGGATAGTTAAACAAACCGAAGTCGACAATCCTAAAATGATGAGCTTAAGAAATGATAGTTCCTTTAAGAGAATTGAGTAGAGTTGATAAGTTTGTTCTTTTCGTTACTAAATTCAACATTAGCAATATTGAAAAAGTTATTCGGCTGACAAAAAAATTGGTATGAATTTTTTAATCCAAAAAGCAATTATAATTCTAGTGCTTTATAAGGAGGAAAGTGTAATTTTATATAGGAATTGCAGCTAAAACGTATAAAATAAATGGTGAGAGATTCGGTAAGTCAAAATTTAAAACTGTACTAAATACTAATTAAACGCTGATTTTAGGACTAGGTTTTGATACCAGCGGGATCACCAGAAAGTACAAAAGCCTGAATTCAATTGTATTCAGGCTTTTTTTATACTCAAAAAGAAATTTACTTTCAGATGGCTTGAACGGTGTTATTCTACCTGGAGATATGATCCTTGAGGTAAATAAAATCCTTTCCGAAAGAAATCAGACTCCCAGATATCTTACGCCCGGAAACACGGGATACTTACAACGCAACATATAGTATAACCGGAAAGGTTGTATTTCTAACCGATGAATCTGCTATAAGCGCTTCCGAATCGCTATTAGGTTTAGTTAAGGATTTTAACTTAGGCACCCTTATAGGCAGTCTAACTGCAGGAGCAAATGGAGAGGTAAACATTGCACTCATGCCTTATAATAGATAATTAGCGTTTTACTGTGAATCACCATCAATATTTATTCATTCCAAACTGATTATTTTTTTGACAAGAAACTTCAACCATTTCGAACAACAAGATCAGATAGCTTCACAACTGGATACATTTTTTAGATCTGTTAATTAAATATTTCTGTAAAAGAAGCCTATTGATTTTTGATTATTTATAAATAACTAATAAATTAATGTTTTTATTTTATATCTTCAGTTTATAGTTATAAGCTAAAAGTCATCATTTCATATGCACCTGTTAACGTTTATCTTTATGAAAACTACCCTATATCGGTATATACTACATTAATTAAAAGTTTCACAATTCTTATTACCAGATTTACCAAAAACTTATTATCAATAACTAATAATCAATTAAATGTTCTACATGATATATTTCAATTCAAAAATGATTAAAGGTTTATACCTACTAATAATGTATCTGTTATTATTTCCTTTATCTGTGCTGTCACAAACAGCAACTATCAAAAGCAATTTAGAATTAAGTAAAACTAACAACATTGCTTTAATTGAGAAATTTCCAGATAGCATTAAAGAGCACGTCTCATTTATTAATAATTTTTCAAAAAAAGATTCAAGTTCTTTAATGATCCAATATGATAAATGGATGATGAAATTTCCCAAATCATATGTGATTCCGTTTGCTATCGGAAAATTCTTTTATAAAAATGAAGATCCCAAGGCTAAAAAATATTTACTCAAAGCTGTATCTCTAAAACCAGATTTAGATGAAGGATGGTACTACTTATCAATTGATGCATTAAGATGGGGAGATCGTGATTTGTATAGTTATTATTTAAAGAAGGCTATGGAAGCAGACAAAAAAAAATTAGATTATGTGATAGAATACGTCGGTTCAATAAAGAATATTTCAAAAGATAAATTAGACTCTTTATACCTAGACATTGAATTAAGATTCAGGAATACGGATGCTGGTGCAAATGCTTTGTTTTTCTTGGCAAGTAACAATGATAATATCGATATACAAAGATCCTATTATGATCAATTATTTAAAAGATATTCTATATCCCAGCCGCCCATATTTAGAACTGGAATGTCTAATTATTTTACCTCATTACTTAATTGGGGTGCTTATAAGGATGCTTTTCAACTTTCTATTGATATGATTTATGTAGTGGAGAAAAATAAACTGGAATGGAAACATAAGCTAAAAGTGGCTAAATGCTTTTTAGAACTGAAAAAATTAATAACTGAAAAACAATATGCTGAAGCATTGGTTATGCTTAACTCTATTAAACTGACCGATAATTTTAGTAACAGTGATGTTAATGTAGCAGAAAGTGTGCTATTACTTAAGGCTGAGCTTTCGGATCTTTTAAACAATACCCAAGCGGCATATGACAGTGTTGTTGTGAATTATATAAAGAAGCCTTCTGACAAGCTAAGAACTGCTATGTTTGAATATGGAATTAAACTTGGTAAGGACAGCTCTGGTGTTAAACAGCAGATATTTACCACAAGGCAGGCTAATTCCCAATTAGCTGTTGATCTATCATTAGAAGAATATGGATCGGGGAATAAAATTTCCCTTAAAGATTTTAAGGGAAAACTAGTTTTACTAACTTTTTGGTTTCCAGGCTGTGGGCCCTGCAGGGCTGAATTTCCGCATTTTGAAACTGTTCTGAAAAAATTCGGCAATAATCAGATTATGTATATTGGGGTTAATGGATATAATAGTCAGGATGATTATGTTATTCCTTTTATGAAATCAACAGGATATTCTTTTACAGCTGTTAAGGTCGACCTTCATCAAGATTTAAAGATGTTTGCAGGTGACGGATATCCCAGAAATTATCTAATAGATAAAAATGGACATATAGTTGCATCCAAATTTTATATTAATGAAGACAATGAGCGTATGCTTGAGCTTTTAATAGCTGAACAACTAGAAAATTGATAGGTGATGAGGATTAATTTTGAAAGAACTTTGTTCAAAATGGCAGTTTAATAAAAGGCTCCATGAACTTCATATACTGTCGGCCAAGAAATGTGCTTAGAATTATAAAATAAACGCTAAATAATACATTTCTAAAGAAAGATGGGCTTCTATGTCTAAAAGAAATAGTAAGCCTAAATATTGTTAATGCTTAATGAAGCGCCGTAGGCAAAACTTCAGGTCCGGTGTTAGCTCATTTGATTAGATTGGGCAATTATTCAAACGTAAAAAAGTTTATTTTACAAATCCAGGATGTCAAATGATTTTTAAATCTACCTGTTTTATAAAATATCCCTTTTTCTTCAACTGCATGAGAATCCCCTCCTTATACTTCAAATGACCAAATCCAACAGCAATAAATGTTGGACCATTATTTATTGCCTCTAAAATATAAGGCAGCCACAATCTATTTCTTTCTACCAGTACTTTATCATTCATAAATTTAGAATTTTCACTGCCCCCTGTTTTTACATGTTTGGTAAATAAATAATCTTTTTCTTCGATATAGAAGTTCCCAACTGTATTTTTAATTTTTTCAATTTCCCCTAGATTTTTAAACGATAATACCAATGATTGACTAAGTACCTTTTGAACAGAAGATTTCTCTTCTTTTTTTGTCAATGCTTTAGCCATTACATCGAGCGAGCGGAACTTTTTATTTAATTGAACAGATTGATTATAGATTTCTTCATCCAGATTTGCTCCATTTTCATTACTAGTGTACTAACCCCTTAAATAGCTGGACTAGATTTTAAGACCTTGAGATTGATTTTAACAATCAGTTACGTTTACATTAAACAGGTCGTCCTATTTTAATTCGCTTTAAAGTCGAGATTTTTCGTCTTAATCAGCGATTGCATTCCACATCAATTTAAATTCTGAATTTGCGCCAATCAATTAAAGAAAGAAATCAAAATACAGAAAACAGATATGGAACAAGTTAAACCGAAAACACCGATAATAGGGCGAATCACAGTTTTAGATGCACTCAGAGGTTTCGCTTTATTAGGTGTAATCCTGATTCATATGCTGCAACATTTCGGCATCTTTTCAATACCCTCTCCCCAAATCGAAGAAAGGTTCCCGGAAATGAACAAGATAATTCAGTGGATCGGACAGCACATCATCATGGGAAGGTTTGTAAATATCTTCGCCTTTTTGTTTGGCCTGAGTTTCTTTATTCAAATGGATAGCGCAACAAGAAAAGGAATTGACTTTCGGAAACGCTTTGTATGGAGAATGTTTCTTTTGTTCTCATTGGGTATCCTTGCTCATTCATTTTATAGCCTGGAAATAATCTCCGTATACGCCGTTTTCGGCTTGTTGCTGATCCCTTTATACCGGGTGAAGAACTGGGTTCTCATCGTATTTGCCTGCTTATTAATTATTGGAGTTCCAAGAATTATTCAAGCCAACAAACACAATAATGCTGTTTCCGAGCTAAAAATCAATCAACCGCTTCCAAACAACAGTCGAGTCCAACCTGGTATCCCAGATCATATCACTAAACCATCATTCTTAAATTCAGCAAAATATAATTATAAAGAGCGTTTTACTGGAAAGCTAAACTATCAATTTGGTTTAATTGGACGAGGATACCTGACTTTTGCCATGTTTATATTTGGTTTAGTTGTAGGTCGCATTCGTTTTTTTGAAAACATAGGGATAAAGAAATCAAAGAATATGAAGTTATTTCTGGGCTTCGTTTTAGCCACCTTCCTGATAGGCAGAATCATCAATCTATTTCCAACAATCGAAACCCGCCTGTTATTCAATCCAGCTGGTATATATATCCCAAATGAATTGTTGCTCTTACAAGCTTTAAAAGACATTAACCTGGTTCTTTTTTCGGGGGCGCTGGCAATGGGATTCATTATTTTATATCAAACGAAGTCAATGGGTAAATATTTAGACTTACTGTCACCTTATGGACGTATGGGATTAACCAATTATATCATGCAGGGTCTGATTGGAAGCCTTTTATTCTCTATGTGGGCTTTTGGCTCCATCTTTAGCGCCTGGGCTGCAACAGAGCTGTTTATATTGGGAATTGTCATTTACATTGGTCAAGTTATAATTAGCAAATATTGGCTTAAATACTTCCTATTTGGTCCACTGGAATGGTTGTGGCGATCAACAACCTATATGAAGTCGCAACCCTTTAGAAGAATTAGTACCGAAAAAAAAGAAAACCTTAAATAATCAACCAAATGAAAGCATCAATTATTGGACTATTTTTATTCCTTATCACTGCTCAAATTTCCTTCGCGCAGAATTCTACTTCTAAAACTGAAGAACAAATCAAAGACCTCTCTAAGCAAAAATGGCAATGGATGGCAGATAAGAATGTAGAAAAGCTTGCAGCACTTTTCGATAACAAATCAAAATTCGTGCACATGAGTGGTACCTGGAAAAAGAACGAAGAACTTGATATTATTAAAACCGGAAGTATTTGGTACAAGAACGCCGATGTCCATGATGTTGCTGTAGAAATTGTTGATAACACTGCGGTAGTGTGGAGTAGGATTACACTAACAGCTGTTGTTCGTGGCAATGATGCATTGAATGAGTTTACTGTGACTGAAGTCTACAATAAGCAAGGAAAAGATTGGAAATTACTAGCATTGACATTTAGCAGCGTTAGAGATACTCACGTTATCAAGCATTAATAGATTGAAACGGTAATTTCTGATCTTCATTTTTTACCTGTTCTTTAGAATTAACCTTCAATTATTCATGTTTTTATTGATTTGCCTAACATATTTAGGTCTTGGAATAACCACCTCTATTGATGTCCCCTTACCTAATATTGAATCCACATTGACATGGCCATTTAATAATTTTATTTTGCTTCGTATAGATGCCAGTCCAATACCTGATTTCCTTGAATGCGATGGAGACATCCCCTTGCCATTATCACTAACGAAAATTCTGATCTCCTTTTTACCAATATTAACAAAAACATCACAAGTCTTAGCACCAGCATGTTTTATAACATTGACCATTAACTCTTGAGTTGTTCGATAAACAGCCAGTTCCAGGTATTTCTCCATTCTGTTTTGTGAACCTATTACTCTACAGTTAAATTTCGTATAGTCAGATAATTGCTTGCAGACATCATCAATTGCAGTTTTGATCCCAAATTGCTCCAAAGTCGTCGGCATAAGTTCATGAGAAACCCTTCTTGTTTCAATAATTGCTTCAGTGAGTAATTTGCCAGTATAAATCATGATTTCTTCAAATTTATCGTTGTTCATGCCCTGTTTAAGTCCCGCGAGACTGATTTTAATTGCATATAAAATCTGGGCAATACCATTATGAAGACTTTCAGAAATGCGATGTCGCTCTTCCTCCAAGGTGCTCAATGACACACGGAAAACCTCCAAATGCTTCTCTGCTTCCAATTTTCTGATTTTGTCTTCGGCCAAACGCATAGCGGAAATATCAAGGTCTACCCCCAAGACTCTTTCGTTAGCACCTTCCTCATTATAAACAACCGTGGCAGTCAGGTGTAAAACTTTGGTAATTCCTGAAACAGAAATTTCTAAAGATTCTTCAAAATCACAATCTCCATTCCTGATATGTCTGACACTTCTCTCAGCAGCCTCCCGCCCCTTTTCAGTTGTATATTCTAAATAGATTTCAGGCAGTATCATGATTCCCTTTTCCAGGTTAAAGAGCCGGTACATACCATCAGACCAAACTAAAGTACCAGTTGAAATGTTGAAATCCCAACTTCCTAGTAACGCAATTTCTTCCGATTTTTGCAACAATAAATAATTCTTTAAACGCTCTTCCTCAGATAATACGCGCTCTGTGATATCCACATTAGTACTAACCAGGATATCTTCACCTTTTACAAACATCGTGGAATACCAACAGTTTATTCCATCGTAGGAATAATGGTAGTCAATCTTACCTGGTTCTCCATGCTGGATGGTTTTAACCATTAAATCAAAGAGCCCCATTTTTTTGATACCCGGAAACAACTCACAGTATAATTTACCCACCATATCATTTATACCAGCAGTCCTTTCGATCTTTTTATTAACGCTCATGATTCTGAAATCTATAATCTCTCCCAAAGCATTGCGAACCGGTGCGAACACAGATATCCCAACTAAAGTAGTATCGAAAATGGTTTGCAGGTTGTCCTTTGTACGTTGAAGTTCAATAGTTCGATCATAAACTTCCTTTTCGAGCTGCAAAAGGTATTCTGCCTGCACCAGCTGCAAAGTCTGTTTAGCTTCCGTCCGCTCAACTGCTGCCCAGATTCGCTCCGCAACTTCACGTTGAAGTGTTTTCTCACTTTCCGTCCAAAATCTAAAATCAGGACCGGCAGTGGAGAGAACGGCTACCAACTTACCATTACGAATCAATGGAATAGCCGAAACAGACTTAATACCGAGACGAACTAAACGCTCGTCTTCCAGCACTGACAAATTGCAATTTTCATCCGAAAAAAATGGCTCTCCTAAACGAAGTTGCTCAGGCCAGTCAGATCTAGGATCAGAAAGCCAGCCTCTTACTGATTTATGCTCTATTGCCAGACGTCCATCCGTATAACTTCCCAAAATCTCAAAACGGTCCCCATCTTCCTGTATTTTTAAATACTGAACTGAAGAAAGTCCAACATGAACTGCGAACAGCTCTGTAGCAATAGATATAGCTTGAATAGGATCATTGGCTACACTTAGGGCATCGCTGACTGTTAGAAGAAATGATTGCCTTTCTTCGCTTTCTCTTAATATCTTTTCTGATTTCTTTCGGCTTGTGACATCATTAAATATCACTGCAACTTTATTTTCATGCGCTGAACCAATGGGAAAGGCATAGAGCGTAAATGAACGTTCAAGGGCATTTGAATGCTCATCAAAACGTATAGGCTGGCGAGTTTTCGCAACCTTACCATAAATTTCAAACCATTTGCTTTCTATTTCTGGAGTCAATTCTAAGATGGTTAACCCCATAGCGTTTACCAATCCATTATTTTTTTCAAAAGCAGGATTTACCTCTAAAAAACGCCAATTATTTGCTTCCCCCCTAGAATCAAACAACATTTCAATGATACAAAATCCTTCGTCTATATGATTAAACAAAGACTTATATTTCTTTTCGCTTTCACGAAGCTCATTTTCAGCAAGAATACGATTTTGTGTATCAAGAAAACCAGATATTATAACGGCGGCGGTCTGTGTTACAATTTCTGCAAGCACAAGGTCCTCTGTTTTAGCTTCACGTGGGGATTTAAAATACATACCAAAAGCGCCAACAGCCTTGTTTTCAGAAGTTTTAACTGGAAATGACCAGCAAGCGCGATAATCGTACTTTTTAGCAATATAAATCCATTCCTTCCATAATAAATCTTCAAACACATCGGTAGTCAATATTGGCTGCCCAGTTGGTATTGCGAGTCCACAAGCAAGGGAGTCTTTTCCAATAGGAAATCCATCAATTTCCTTCAAATAATCCTCAGGCATATTGCCCGATCCAAAAACCGGGTGTATTTGCTTATTTTCCTCATCGGCCATATAAAAAGCAGTCCTGGCTTCTCCTTGCGTCTCCCTGACCACAAGAGATGCAACAATAGCGAGTGAGTCCTTCAGTGATGCTCCATTTATTGCAGCCTGAAAAGCTTCCTTTTGCATTTGCATGCGTTCCTGATTCACCCTTAAGGCATCCCTCGAGGCAGTAGCGTCTTCTTTAAAGTTTAATGCAACCCGTTTACATTTCTGACTCTCTGAGCTTGCAGCCTCCAATTTTGTATCTCTATCAGCCAACTCAGAATTTATCTTCATCAGCCTATCCTCTTGGTCTTTTCGAAGTAACTGTTCATTTTGCAGCAATTGCTCATTCCTCGTTTTCTCCACTCGAAGACTTTCAAGTTCATTCGTTAATCCCTGGTTCCATTCAGTCGTATTTCCACATTCCTTTTTTAAATCATTACTCACCGAGGCGGAATTTGCAAAATTTTCATCTTGCTTTTTACCTCTCTTTCCTACGCTTTTAGACATATTGGTTCATATAAGTATTCTCAAAACTTCAGGGCTGGCCAACTAGTTTTTAAATTAAAAAACAAACAACATTTTATACATACCCATTTCGCCGTACCATTTGACATTCCTATAAATATCATTTCGAAAGTTTCTATTCACATAACACTGCTTTATCCTCAAATTTTTCTCTTCACAACTTCAAATAAACCTTAAAAATACTGCCTCCTTCCGGCTTATTATCTAAAGTAATTTTACCTCCACTCGCGGTTACAATTGTATGAACCAAATAAAGACCGACTCCGGAACCTTCGACTGAAACTCCGACTCGATTAAACTTTTCAAAAACACTTTTTTTTGATTCATCTGTAAGGCCAATACCATTATCCGAGACACTAATCACGAAATAGTTTTTTTCCTTGTAAGTTCTGAGGGAAATTTCCGGACTCTGGTCTGCTGGGGTATACTTGATTGCATTACTTAGCAAATTAACCAGTACACTACGCAACTTCCGTCGGACAAAAGTAATTTCAGAAATTTGAAGATCCACCTTTATTACTGCGCCCGTTTCCAAAATTTGGGGCGCTAATGTAAGACGAACATCCTCTAAGATATTCTGAAAGTCGATTATTTCCTCGGTGGCTTCATATTTCTGTTTATGCCAGCGGCAGTCGATCAGATCACTGATCACTTTTTTCATATTTATCAAACTTGTTTCTACATTTTCTAAAAGAACAGGAAATTTTTCCATACTTTTTTCAGGAAGTTTCTTCATCAACTCTATGGTAAGTCCTAAGCCAAGTAAGGGATTTTTTATATCATGGGCAATGGTATCCAGTAGCAATTCGTGCTCCGCAATCAGCTTTTCCTGCTCTTTGAGATCTCGAATACGAGGGGTGATATCCACGAAAGTGATAATCACACCGTTAGTAGCATTATCTTTACGAACCCGATAAGGGAGTATATTCATCTGAAACCACCGAAGGTCTGTCGTCTGTATTTCTTTTTCTAAAATCTTACCGGTTGCAATGACAATATTGATATTGTCAATAATCGTCGGAAATCTAAAATTTTCTTTAATTTCTTCTAATGGAACGCCCACATGTTCTGCTCTAAGCTTAAACTGGCTCATAGCTGGTGGAGTAAACTTCCGTAATATTAAGTTCTTGTCAACAAAAAGTTGAGGTATAATGGTGTTTGCGAAATAATTCTCCAACTCTTCATTGAGCGTCGTCAAATTATCAATCTGTTTATTTTTATTATGCATATTAGAGATTAAAAATCAGGATTAACTTTACTTAATTCAACACCTACAAATTCTACGTTAGACAAATGAAAAGTAATATTAGTAACCAACGAAATGCCTCGTCGATAGGTATGATTATGTCTTCATAAGCAGATATATTACGTAAATACCTGCCTTTAGAAAAACTACAATAAGAACTTTTGCATTCCCAACAGCATTTTAATACTTAAGGATTTTCATCACGATTTTAATTCGTGTGTATATCTTTTAAACGAGTTGGTTTTACAGTCTTTATATTGAATTCAAATTTAACATTCGAAGTTTAAATTCCTTTACGGTTTTTAACGTATTAATACCTGTTTTCTTAGCGTATATAACGCAATACTTATCCAGTGAAATATTGGCCAATATTAATTTCCAGTGGTTGGAACAGTTAAAAAAAACTGGAAATCATTTCATATTTATTACCCATTTAAACCCTATTTACACATTATAGAACATGAATCGCCAAAAAATAATAGATAGGTAGATTAGTTTGTAGGCAGGAATTTATTTTTAAATGTAATCCTGTAAAGTGATCCTTAAATTTCCTCATATCACCTGGAACATTTTAAACACCTACTGAGCTACAAAAACAAATTTTGCTCCCACTGGTTATTAACGGCATTGATCGTCGACCATCAATAATATTCTTTCTAATGAAAAACTAAAATTATGGCAACTACAACAAAAAGCGGCACAAAGACCGCCTCAAAATCAAAGACCGGGAAAATGGAAAACTCAGAGTTCCATGATTTTTTTGTGGACGAACTGAAAGACATTTACTGGGCAGAAAAACACCTTTCAAAAGCACTTCCTAAAATGCAAAAAGCATCTACCAGCCCGGAGCTGGCGACCGCTTTTGAAAAGCACACTGCAGACACCAATAATCACATCGCAACACTAGAACAGGTATTTGAGCTTTTAGATGAAAAGCCCCAGGCAAAAAAATGTGATGCAATGGAGGGATTATTAGCAGAAGCGACTGGAATCATTGAAGATACTGATACAGGGACTATGATCCGCGATGCTGGTCTGATCCTGGCCGCTCAAAAAGTAGAACATTATGAAATTGCAACTTACGGCACACTAGTGGTATTTGCTCGAAATATGGGGCATAAAGATGTAGCAGAGCTGCTGCAGTTCATACTGGATAATGAAAAAGCCACAGATGTTGCCCTAACCGAAATTGCGATGGCTGCTATCAATGAGCAAGCTGCAAACGAATAAAACAAGAAACAATTAGCTACCCATAGCAATTGCTATGAGGAAAATTTAAAAAAACATACCATGGGAAATATACTATATACTATCGCTGTCATTTTGATCATCATTTGGGCCATTAGCTTTTTAGGTGGTTATTATACGGGAGGAATCATTCACATCCTGATCGTTATTGCAATTATATCAATTGTACTTGGCGTTATTCGAAGGGCATCTTAATAATTTTTTCCAGGCTCCATAGGGGTCTGGAAAAAGCCATCTTCAGCACTTCAACTTACTTTGAGTTATCTTTGGAATAGAATTCAAATAATATTCGAAACATAGTTTTAAAGGGCATCATATGCTAATTAGATAAATAATAATCTGGATGACTTGACAATAAATCTGCAGATCCAAAATTCACAATAATTATCATTTGAAATACAAACAAAAAACCTTACTCCAGACGGACTGTTATTATATTAAACAAAATCTACAAGAACATGGAAAATAAAGCAATTAATACCGAGATCCTTAATGACCTGATTCAAATTAATAATGATCGTGTACTGGGCTATGAGAAAGCACTCTCTGAATTATCCGATGCAGACAGCGATCTAAGAAGTCTATTTTCAGAAATGATTAGACAAAGTAAACAGCATAAAGCAGCCCTAACTCAGGAAGTACAGGTATTGGGCAGTGATGCGGAAACCAGCGGCACTACCACCTCTGGAAAAATATACCGTGCATGGATGGATGTAAAAGCAATCTTTACTGGACACGACCCTGAAACTGTTTTAAATAATTGTGAGTTTGGTGAAGATGCCGCACAAAAAGCTTATAAAATGGCTATAGATACAGAAGGACTTTCTGCTAATCTGAAAAGCATTATCTCAACGCAAAAAGCAGATTTATATAATTCACATAACCAGATTAAAGCACTAAGGGACCAGGTATCCTCCTAAATACCAGTAAGAAATTACAATGCGATCGTCATCTCATTTTATTCTATGCTTTAAATGTATAGATGTTGGGATGGCGATTTCATTGTTAATTAAAATTAAGCTCCTAATGGTTGTAAAATCTATAATCTAATCACAAAACTCCACCAAAATATCCTAATTACCTAGAGGCTATTAATAGATCTTATAATCAAAACAGACTAGCGATTAAGCTTAAATAACCACTTAGGCAAACTTTCTTCCAGAAGAAATGGAATGGTGATGTTGTCATGATTCAATTCTGAGTATGTGGTAAAAGTAATGGATTTGCTGCCCGCAAGATTTTCATAAAACGCCTTACTCCCAGCATAAGGATTCTCTGTATCTTTTTGCCCATGAATCAGCCAAATGTTTTTATGCTTTAACTCCTTTAGATTTGATAAATCTGGAACCGCAGCAATCGAAATCAGACCTGCGAACTGCGCTGGAGAAATACTCATCATGTTCTGTGCAGTTGATGCTCCCATCGAATAGCCAATCAGATAAATCCTGTTGGAGTCTATATTGGTATATTCGTTCTGAAGATTCTTTATAAGATCCAATATCTCATAAACTTCCTTTGATGGTTTTGCAGTAAATATACCATTCTCATTTTCTACATAATTTGAGGAACGTTCGCTAAATTGAGGCACCAATACAAAGCACTTATACTTTTCATAAATTTCGTCTCTGATCCAGATTCTTGATAAGGGCTCCAGTTGTTTTTCATTGTCTTTTCCAATTCGTGTGGAGTTATGCAAAGTGACAACTAAGGGATATTTTTCGTTTGTTTTATAATCCTTTGGTAGTAAAAGTCGATAAGGTAATTCCTTATTGTTCCCCTCATAGGTCCGCTTTTGAAACCTATCAGTAGAAAGATTGTTCATTGTTGCCCGTGTTTGAACAAATGTTAAACTATCAACTTTAATGTTATTACGGTTTTGAATTTGGGCAGATGACAAGTTTTGGGAAAAAAAACATATGGTAAATAAAATATATCGGAGTTTAAACTGCATGATGATTTTTAAGATTGTGCCTAAAAATAATATATTTTTTTTACTAAAGCAGTCGCTTATCAAAACTAGTCATATGTTGATTTATAATATTTCATCACCATTCAAAATAGATCTATAGAAGTCTAAGCTGAAGCATCCAATGCTCCCCTATCCCATTTGGCTAAATTAGCACCAATACTATAAGTGCTCCGCAAAAATTCAAGCAATTTCCCCTCAGGATCTCCAGCACGCTGTACAGCTGAATAGGGCAAAATAAATTCGCCTAATTTTTGATGATAATAGGCCTCGGAAGGTTGGACATCAGCATTTTTATACCCCTCTGGCTCAGGATATAAATAACAATAAAACACTGCTTCCTTCAAATCTTCACTACCTGTCCAAAAGCCACAGCTGCTCACCTCTTTACAATAGGCATCCACGGCAACCCAATTGGGCATCCCAGGTACTCCTCCGGGGTGCTTTGGTGCCTCACGGCCGGAAAAAAGAGATAAAGCCAAATCAAAGCTTCCCCAGAAAAAATGAATTGGACTGCACTTTCCTTTAAATTCGGCTCTGAATTTCATAAAAACACTTTGAATTTTTAACAAAGCCCTATGAAATGCAAGCACTTCCTCCTCCTGATAACTAGCGTGAATAGTATCCAATTCGAAGGGAATAGGATCAACTAGCTCCACAGGAGTAGGCTTAATGAGGATATTAATTTCCAACTCGTTTAACGATTTGAAGATCTTCGCGTAAAAATCGGCTACAGAAAGTCCATGAAGGTCAAATTGCCTGACTGCCCCGTTACTTGTCGTAATTTTTAAGATATGCGCAACAAAATCAAAATCTATCTGAAAATCATGATCATGATACCGCATTGATTGTGTGCTTAGGCCGGTCGTGGTAATGGATAATGTAATATGCCAGGAATGATTGACCCATGGCATCACAGCAAGTTTTATTTTTCCAACAATCTGCGACCATAATTGCAGTGTTTCAAAGGTAGACTTTCCCTTTTCATAAGATAGTATAGGCCATTTATGTTCCATAACAAAGCTGTGATAAGTACAAATAAAAACTTATCGTTTTTCATCATCACGTAAATGATAACAAACTGATCTACAAAATGTTTACAAGCGCACATCTTCTGTTAATTCTCCAGCAGTTTTGATATTCACCTTCTTCTCATCTTCTTTAAATGCCATAAACTAAACACCCCGATACTGGAGTTCATCAAGCTTTCTTCCAGGAAAATACCTGATGATTGTTTAACTTCATACCTTAACCATTCATTAGAAACTATGAAACAGCCCGACTTTTCAGAATTTCCAACATTAACAACCCCCAGATTGGTACTCAGAAGTCTTTCACCGCAGGACCTGCCTGCCATTTATCAATTACGTTCTGACCCAATAGTTGCTGGCTTCACCGGGAGAAAACCCATTAGCCATATAGATGAAGCGGCCGCATACCTCACAAAGATTGAGCGTATGATTAAAAATAATGAATGTGTACTCTGGGCAATAGCTTACCAAAACTCACAGGAGCTGATCGGAGCCATTTGTCTCTGGAATTTCGATGTAACAAATGCAACAGTAGAAATCGGCTATGAATTGCTTCCAGCATACCATAAACAAGGTATTATGGCTGAAACTATTGCGCGTGTCCTGGATTTTGGTTTTAACATCATGGGGGTAAAAACAATTTTAGCTTTTCCATCCGCCGAAAACCTAGCTTCGGTAAAACTACTTGAAAAAGCTGGTTTCAAACTGGCTTCGGATAGCTACCAACATACACACACAGAAGTTCCAGGTATACTGACCTACACAATAAATAAAATCCAGGATCCCATTCATTAATTTAAACCTGTCTACTCATCTCATATTGTGCGATTCCTGAACGAAGTCCAAGTTTTTTTAAGAAGCTCATGGTTGAAGCTTGATCATGAGCTACATTAAAAACATAAACCTCCTGTTGCCCTGCAAGTTCATTTATATAAGACAACAACTGACTCCCAATTCCCTTAGACCGGTAAGCTGCAGCTACCGCCAATTGATTTACTTTTCTTGATGTTGGATTAAAAATGGCATAGCCTACCAATAAATCGTCATGATAAGCCCCTATAATGCAACAATGTTCTTTGCTGTTTTCCAATGACTGAAGATCATTCTGCCAAGATGGCGCCATACTCCAAAAAGAAATGAATTCCGACCATCTAAAACCGTCAATTTCCTTCAATGAGGCGACAGCATTATTTTCTCCAACTTGAATCTTCCCTGTATAGCAATCCAGCTTTCTAACCACAGTATACCCCATTTTTTCATAGGCCTTTATTGCCACATAATTTTCTGTGATCACTTCCAGCAACATCTTTTTTACCTTCAGTTTTTTCAATTCAGGTAGCAGATGATCATACATTTTCCTCACTAAACCCCTGCCCCGGTAATCCGGAATAACTCCTGTAGCAGCATTATAGGCCACTAGTCCTTCAGCAGTATCTCTTAATCCATGAAGCATTACTCCAACCATCCGATCTCCATCAAAAACCCCCACAGATAGGTTCAACTTTACATCCTCTGTCAAAATTTTAAATTGCAATTTTTCCAGGGTCAATTGGAATGGAACTATATAATCAGAAAATGATAAATTAATCACCTTCACCAACTGCTCAAGATCAATATTTTCTAAACTCTTTATTTCCATGTTCATTAATTCAAAACTGTTAAAAAAAGTTCGTCCAGCCCTCGTTAAACAAAAAATTCACCCTATAGTATGGATGACCACTAATGGTTTCATTTGAAGGGCCACCATAGACCCTTAATTTCTTTCAAATTTATCACCCCCATTAATTTTGCAGTTTCACACGATTCACTAATGCAGCACCTGCCACAAAAGCATCAACATTCCCAAAAGTTACTTTGGCAATTTCAGTAATCGCTTCCTGTGTCAGAAATCCCTGATGCCCGGTGATCAGTACATTCGGAAAAGAAATCAACTGGCTCAATTGCTCATCTTTAATGATCAGTTCCGAAAAATCATGAAAAAAGAACTCTGATTCCTGCTCATAAACATCCAAACCCAACGAGCCGATCAGACCCGATTTTAAAGCCCTGATTATGGCTTGTGTATCTATCAAACCTCCTCTACTGGTATTGATCAGCATCGCGCCAGGTTTAATGTGTTGTAAACTGGATTCATTGATCAGATATTGCGTATCTACATTCAGCGGACAATGCAATGAAATAAAATCTGCATCTTTCAAAGTATCGGCAAGGCTTCCGTATTTCACACCCAATTTCGCCATCTCCACTGATGGAAAAGGATCATGGGCCTTAATCTCGCAACCAAAACCTTTCAATATCCTGCAAAAGGCCTGTCCAATATGCCCTGTTCCAATCACCGCTACCTTACGTTGATACAAATTGATCCCCATTAGTTTTTCCAGGGAAAAATTACCCTCTCTAACACGGTTATAAGCTTTATGAGTTTTACGATTTAATGTTAAAATCAAAGCCATGGCATGTTCAGCGACAGCCTCAGGTGAATAGGCCGGAACGCGCAAAATCGGAATTTGTAATTGAGCCGCATAGGCGACATCCACATTGTTAAACCCAGCACAACGCAATACAACTAACTTCAGCCCTTTTTGTTGTAATTTTTCCAAAACCGCCTGGCTCAGTACATCATTAACGAATATACAGATCGCCTCACATCCAGCCGCTAATACGGCAGATTCTTCTGAAAGGGATACTTTAAAAAAAACAAGCTGATGGCCGGTATTGTATTCTCTCAAAAAATCCTCATCATACTGACTTGTACTAAAAACTGCAATTTTCATAAATTCTAATTGGTTAAAGAAATAGCGCTGACATTTTGTTGGTGAATTCCCTACCCAAACACAGCCGCAACTCTGCGTTCAGCCTCTTCCAGAGAAATTCCGGCATAATAATCCTTTACAAAGGGATGCTCAGGATCCTGATGAGGAATCACTTCCGGGCGGTCATTCCCTTTTTTCGTTTCTACATTCATAGGTACTGAATCACTGTAGATATAACCGGGCATCCAGTTGGATAACCAGCCAAAGTAACGTACCTCATGATTTTCATTGTTAAAATTTTCATTATAATCCAGAAAACTGGATTCACTCAAAGAAACCCAAACCCCATACTCCAGCCCATCACACTTTCCCGCCACTTTCTGAATCAATACCACACGGATAAAAAAACTATATCCATCCGGACGCTCAATCACGCAAAAATCATCATTGAGCTCTGTTTGTCCATATTGTTTTTCTTCCTCACTAAGTTCAGCATAAACAGAAGGGCATGGAAATACCAAGGCAGGCCATTGGTGGTGTTCTTCGCTGCAGGATTGGCAAATAAAAGTATTTAACGTATTCATAATGACTCCTAAGTTAACCTATTCATCCAATTCCTGAGAAAAATCCTAAACTTTAGGGCTAACATTAATTATAGGAACATATTGAACCCTGATTTTCGGATAAATTTCTGTTGATTGACCAGAAAACAACAAACCCCGTTACTCAATAAATAATGAATTACGGGGTTTGTCATACACATGTGAATCGCTTTCTAGAAATTCTATCGGTTACGCTCCATTTAAATCTTTTGCTGCTTCATCAATTAATCCTGCTACTTCAACCGGCATTGAAGCCAAAGAAGCATGACTTGCCGCCAGTCTGATGATCTTTTTTGCGCCGAGCCTGCCCGACATCCATTCCTGATTCTCTGGTGCAATCATTCTATCTTCTGTTGAAATCTGGTAATAAGACGGTTTATGTTTCCAGGCGGGATTACTGATGTTTTGTCCAAAAGTACTTGCCAATGGTGCCTTTTGTGTAATCCCCATCACCCGTCCTTCCGTAGGAGTTAAATCCTGACAAAAATTCTCATGATACAATTCCGGGATCACCCATAAATAACCATCACTATCCGGCTTAAGCGCTGATGCTCCGGCAGGAAGATGCTGTTGAGTAATAGAACCCGGACTCTCCCCTTCATCCGGAGCAAATGCGGCGATATATACCAAACCCACCACATTTGGCTCATTGCCGGCCTGTGTGATTACGGCTCCACCATAAGAATGTCCCACCAATAAGACCGGCCCCTCTTGTTGTGCAATCATTTTTCGGGTACGCTCCGCATCGTCAGCTAGTGAAGTCAGCGGCATTTCCACCGCTAAGATATTTTTATACCCTTTGTTTAGCAACGCCACAATAACTTTGTTCCAATGTGCAGCTCCACCCCAAAAACCATGTACAAGGATGATACTTAATTTTGATTCCATAAAGATCATTTTATATTAAAGATTTTCAACTGGCTAAAAAGAAGCAAAACAAAACTGATAACCAGACACATAAACCAACACCAACCCAAGAAAATTGTTCTAACAAACTCATCATTTTTAGGATGCCACAGTTAGGCATTCAACCCACCATCAATCGTTAAGGAAGTTCCGGTAATGAATTTTCCTTCCTCACTGGCCAGAAAAACAACCAGGCCTGCGACATCCTCTCCTGTTCCATAATCCGCCAAAGCCATTCTGCTTCTTAGAAAATCAGCCAACTCAGTATTGGAAGGATTCATATCAGTATTAATCGGACCAGGCTGCACCAGGTTCACCGTAATCCCCTTAGCTCCCAAATCTCTGGCCAGCCCCCTGGTAAATCCTGTCAACGCAGATTTACTCATCGTATACAAAGTTGTTTGTGGACTCAATGAATTTTCAGCCATATTGCTGCCAATCGTAATGATTCTACCATTTCTAGGCATTTGAGCCACTACGGCAAGTGAAGCTACAAATACCGCACGTACATTAACGCCCATAATTTCATCGTAATCTTCCAGTGTATGAGCTGCAAAATCATTCCCAATGTAGATCCCCGCATTGTTAACCAGGATGTCAATGGGTCCTAATTCTGAAATGATTTTCTGTATGGCATTGGTCAATGCTATTGGATCTGCACTATCGGCTTCCACAGCCTGAGCCCAGCCCGCATTGGCAATGATTTCAGCAACTACAGTCGCTGCCTTTTCCCCCGACTTCGCATAGGTCAATATTACTTTTGCACCTTCCGCTGCAAGTCTTTTGCTAATCGCTGCTCCCATTCCACGGCTACCACCGGTAACGAAAGCGATCTTGTTTTCTAAACGTTTCATACTGTTTTCTGATTAATTTCTGGTTAAAAGTAGAGACTAATCCCTATTTTTGAGGGTAAACACTGAATTGTCAGGTACTAACAAATAGGTAAGAAATGAGAAAGGAATCCTCTACGAACGCTATTAACGAAAAACAGATCAACGACAGTTGTGGCATGGCTTATTCATTATCCATATTAGGAGGCCGATGGAAACCTGCCATCCTTTGCAGACTGATGCACCAAACCATGCGTTACAGTGATTTGAAAAACGGAATAGAACAGATCTCTGAAAGAATGCTGGTTTCTCAACTTCGCGAGCTGGAAGCAGACCAGGTAGTCAAGCGTACGGTGTACCCGGTAGTTCCGCCAAGAGTGGAATATGAACTTACCGAGCTTGGGTTGAGTATGAAACCAATGCTGGAAGCAATGTCTAACTGGGGAAATATGCACCGCAGCAAGGTTAGCCCAGGTATTGAAACCACTGTAAAAACCTAAGTAACAATGCCATAGTTGGAATTCTAAACTGGCTCTAATCTTCCCCTTATCCCTTTCACATCTGATCATAATATAATTGTAATATGAAAAAATCATATTTCAGTTATTTATACTGCATCCTCATTTTCGCTTCCCTTTTGAGCGCCTGCCAGTCCGGAAAACCGGCCGGTCAAAAGGGAAAGAGTCATCCAATTCTTGCAGTTGATGCACTTGGAGACACCATTCGCCTCAGTCAGCCGGCAAAAAGAGTCGTATCGCTTGTTCCGGCTGCGCTGGACGCGCTTTACATGCTTCAGGCCGACAACTCCATCATCGGCATTCCGAACCGTGTTTACAACGACCCTAATCTATTACCCTACTTTTCAAAAATTGATCCCAGGATCAAAGAAAAACAACTCGCTACGCCCAGCCTAACGGAAACTGGAATGAGTATGGAAAGCATCCTCAGGCTTAACCCTGATTTGGTGATTTTAAACTCTAATCAAACCAATGCCATCCAGATGTTAAAAGAACTGGGTATTCCGGCTTTTGCCATCACCTCTCAAAATTTCGAACAACTCAATCAGGAAATCCTAAACCTTGGTATCCTACTTGGTAAAGAAAGTAGAGCTAAAGAACTCATTTCCTTTAGTCAACTTAAAATACAGAACCTTAAAAGCATAAACAAAAACATCAATCAAAAGAAAACCATTTATTACGCCTGGTCTGGCGGAAGAATTTACTCCACAACAGGCCGAAAAGGATTGATCAATGATTGCTTCGAAATGGCCGGATTGGAGAATGCCTGTCCATTTGAAATAGATGCACCGAACATCAGTCCGGAAACCCTGATCAGCTGGAATCCGGATATCGTACTGCTTTGGAACACCGAAGAAAGTGTGTTATATGGCAAAAAAGAGCTCTCCTCTTTAACAGCGATCAAAAACAAAAGCGTCTTCAACCTAAGGCCCCCTTTTCTATACGACCCACATACTTTAAAAATTGTCCTGGCTTCCATTGCCATCCACCATTACAGCTACCCGAGCACTGCTGCTCCTGAACTTAAGGCGGAGCAGATAGAGATATTATCGGCTTTATATGGGGCGGAAAAGGCTAAACTGATCTTACAATGATACGTCGCATATTCATCAATACCCTCATCTACGGTTTGCCGGTCCCTGTCATCCTCATCTCTTTAATGATCGGATCTTCAGACCATATTGGTTTCAGCGCCTTTTGGGACTGGATCAGAAGTCTGATAGAGCCTAATTATTCCAGTCCGATGGTGGTTGAAAACGTCATCTACAACATTCGCTTACCAAGGGCATTGATGACTTTTCTTGTGGGCGCTGCCCTGGCCACTGCCGGAGGTGTGTTACAAGCTATTTTTAGGAATCCATTGGTAGATCCTTATATCCTGGGCATCTCCTCAGGAGCCGCTTTTGGGGCCTCTCTGGCCATTCTCATCCCGATGCTGGCCATCCATTTGTCCGCATTTGCCTTCGGAGCAGCAGCGGTGACCCTGACCTATGTATTTGGCTACACCAAGAACTCCTCTTCCATTACGATTATCCTGGCGGGAATGATAGTATCAGGTTTATTTACAGCCAGCCTGGCCCTGGTACAATACTTAAGTGACCCTTTCAAATTGCAAGCCATCATCCAGTGGACCATGGGAAGTTTACACCTGAGTTCCTGGCATAAAGTTCAGCAAAGCGTGCTGCCTATTTCAGCCGGACTACTTGGACTGTATTTGATCCGCTGGAAATTGAATTTATTATCGCTGGGAGATGACGAAGCCAGAGCAGTTGGGGTAAATCCAAAGTACATTAAAATCATTGCGGTATTGCTAGCAACAATCGTAACTGCAGTTGCAGTGGCGAGTGCAGGGATCATCAGTTTATATGGTCTGTTTGTCCCACACATTACCCGGATGCTGGTTGGTGCCAGTAACACCAAAACCACACCGGCAAACATTTTCTTTGGCGGTACCTTCCTGCTCATCATCGACAACTTCTGTCGAACAGTATTCCCATACGAAATTCCAATTGGAATCTTCACGATGATTATCGGAGCCCCCTTTTTTATATTCCTGATTAAAAAACGAAAAATTAACTGGTCATAATGAGTGAATTTGCAATCAACATAGAAAACGTGTCCTATTCCATACAAGGAAGAACAATACTGGATCAGGTATCCCTTGCACTACCCGCCAACCAGTTTAGCGTGATCCTGGGTAGAAATGGATGCGGAAAATCCACCTTATTCAACCTGATTACAGGCAAATATCCTTATCCTTCAGGTCTCATCCAGCTCTTGGGACAGGATCGTCTGGAACTCAGGCAAAAGCAGCTGGCTAAAACCATTGGATTTCTTCCGCAGTTTCACCAGAGTGTCTTTCCATTTTCAGTATACGATGTCATTCTTACCGGAAGAGCTGCTTTTTACAGATTTGGCCCTTCAGCTGAAGACCATCATATAGTTAAACAAACATTGGAGAACATGGGTATTTATCACCTGAAAGACAAGGCTTATACAGATCTTTCCGGTGGAGAACGTCAACTGGTATTGATCAGTCGCGTGATGGCCCAGGGACCGGAGATTCTGGTACTCGATGAACCCACCAACCATTTAGATTTACATTTCCAGGCAATGGTTTTAGAAAAACTACAGGCCTATTCCCGCAGCGGGCATACTGTGGTCTGCATCATGCACGACCCGAATATGGCCAATATTTATGCGGATCATATTTATTTCATTAAAAATCAAAAAGCCTATAACAGTGAAGCATTAAAGGCAGAAAACCTTTCAGCAAACATTTACGAAGCGCTGTATGACACACCATTAATGCAGGTTCAGGTAAAAGACAAAACGATTATTATCCCACAATTTTAAGATGACTTATTCTATTCATATCCCAATAGGCGCACAAATAGAACGCGCCAGAGGCTTTTCCTATCAGTCTAGAAAGGAATTGTTTCCCATGCTGAATCATGACCAGATGCCGGCAGATTTACAGCAGTTTGAAGAAACCTACAACAATGGAAATACAGGTGTATTTTTAATTGCAACCAATGATAGCGGACAAATCATAGGCTGTATCGCCGCAGTGCCTTATGACCATCGTTTTGAAGAACTCATTTTATCCTCAGAAAGCCCAACTTATGAAGTTTGCCGGCTCTACGTACTCCCTGCCCATCGCCATCAAAGCCTGGGTAGAACGCTTTTTAATGAACTTCAACTGAGACTTCAGAAACAAGGAATTCAACAGCTCTATCTGCATACACACCCCTTCCTGGATGGTGCACAATCGTTCTGGGAAAAAATGGGTTTTGATTTCCTGCATCAGGATGAGGAAGCACCATTTTTCACCATTCACATGCAAAAACACCATTCCTGAATAACATCCTGAAGTCAACTTCAAACCAAGAAAACTATTCCATGAAAAACATTTGGTTCATTCCAACTACAATTTGCTTTGTGGCTAGCTTTGCGCTATCCCAACAATTACAAGCTCAGGAACCGGGTACCATTAAAGGACTCCTCACAGATGAGCAAGGCAGCCCAGCCTCCAACATCAATATTCGCCTGTCTACACCAGCTGGCAGTAGAAAAAGCGACCACAATGGCGCCTTTCAATTTAACAACTTGTCTTTAGGGCAATACCAGCTGATTTTTACGGGAATTGGCTATCAGCCCGATACAGTTTTACTTACCCTCAGCGAAATGCAAAAGGAAATCGACCTAAAACTGAGATTGAAAAGCAGTGAAGACCGACTACAAGAGGTGGTCGTAATGGGTAGAAAAAAACAATCCTATGTCAACACCAGGAGCTTTATTGGTTCAAAGATAGAGTCCAAAATCACGGAAATTCCCCAAACCATTTCGGTGGTCACCAAAGAACTGATGGAAGATAAACAGGCCTTTCTGATTACCGATGTAGTGGCAGATCTTCCGGGGGTCACCCAATTTTCAGCTTATGACGACCTGACCATCCGTGGTTTCAGAAATGGGAATGAGTCTGGCTTCCGACTGGTAAATGGCCTTCGTTCAGGATATGGTTACGGTACCAGTTATTTCCGGATTCCTTTAACCTTGAATCTGGAAAGCATAGAGATTTTGAAAGGACCCGGAGCAGCACTATTTGGAGACATCAGCCCGGGGGGAACCGTCAATTTAAACACTAAAAAACCATTGGAAGAAAGAAGACACAGCATTTCAATAGCAGCCGGGTCCTTCAATACGATTCGTTCCATGCTGGATTTTACCGGAAACCTGGATGAAGAGAAAAAGATCCTTTATAGACTGAATGTTGGGCATGAAGCCACCAATACGTTCAGGGATATGAATGCGCGCAAATCTCTGATGATCGCTCCTACTTTTACGTTCAGACCTACAGCCAATACCACCATCAATGCAGAGCTCAATTACAGCAATTTTGATGGTTACCTGGACAGAGGAATGGGGATCAGGAGTGGCAATTTTTACGGACTGAAACGCAGCTTTAGCTTAAGTCAGCCAAGCGATTATTTTAAAGTCAATGACATCTCACTGAATGCCTCCCTGAACCATCGCATCAACGATCAATTCTCCATTAATGCCAATTACATGAAGTTTATCTATGCTGAAAATCTGTCTGAGCACCGCACACTAAACACCTTTGCGGATGCACCGTTAAATACCGTCATGAACATGCGTTACATTCAAAAACAGACAAAGGAGTTTACCGACAATGCATCTGCATACCTGCATTACAAGGGTAAAATCAAGGATTTTGGCTATGATATCGTTACCGGACTGGATTATGTGCAATACGAAACGGATAAAGGTGGGCACCAATGGGAAGCACGAACACAGACCATTGAGGGAAAAGTAGTTCCCTTACAATTTGACCTCAACAATCCTACTTATGAATTAAGAAATACCGCTTTATACAACAGATTACCATTGGCCCAGTTTTTTGTAGACTACCTGAACTCTTCTTATCAAACCAAAGGAGTTTTTGTACAAAACAGAATCCGTTGGAAAGATAAACTGAACTTGCTTCTCGGTCTTCGCTACGAAAGCTATGGCGACCAGAGAAAATTTGAAGGGGCGAATTATGAAAAAGTAAAACAGTCGGTATTCTTACCAAGAATTGGTTTAACTTATGCCCTTAATCATCAGTTCAATTACTTTGCAAGTTATAGTCAGGGTTTTATTCCGATTAACCCCATGTTTGTCCGCAATCCCGAAAATTATGGACGTACAGCAGCTTTTAAAAGTCAGACCAGCTATCAGATAGAAACCGGTTTAAAGACCGAATTCTTCAATCAGCGCGTATTCTCCAGTCTATCCTTCTACCACATTGAACGTCAAAATATGCTCGTAAATACCGGACAAATCACAGAGAATGGGAATCCTATCTACCGACAAAATGGAAGGGTAAAATCTCAGGGTCTGGAGTTCGACATTAAAGGGAACCTTTTTCCATTCTTAAACATCAGTGCCAACTATGCTTTCAATCTAACTGAAGTCATGGAAAGTGATTTAAAAATAGAGAAAGGGATGGTGAATGCAAATGCACCTAAACACCTGGCAGCCATATGGACTAAATACAGTCAACATGATGGTGCATTAAGAGGATTGGGCATTGGTATCGGCGGCCAATATGTAGGGAAAAAGAGAATGGAAAACACGGTTCAGAACATTCAGACTGGGGAATTGGAGTGGAATTTCTGGCCTTCCTATGTGCTTGCCAATGCAGCGCTATATTACAAACTCGATAAGATGAGCTTCTCCATCAACGCCAATAACCTGTTCGACAAGTACTATTTTGTTGGGGGATTTGACTACACCAGAGCATTTCCCGGGAGTCCGAGGAATTTCATGACGGCCATCAAATACACTTTCTAAGGACCAGGTATTTGTCTCTCTTCAGACATAAAAACAATAGAAAACCTCTCCTATTCCATACCGGGAAAAACGATACTTGACAACGTTTCCCTTTCCCTCCCGGCCAACCAGTTTAGTGTCATCCTGGGAAGGAATGGAAGTGGAAAGTCAACATTATTCAATCTGATTACTGGTAAATATCCATATGCTTCAGGTCGGGTTGAGCTCTTGGGAAAAGAACGCTCTGCAATACCGCAAAAGAGTTTAGCTAAAACCATTGGATTCCTGCCACAGTTTCAGCAGAGTGTCTTTCCATTTTCAGTGTATGATGTTATTCTCACTGGAAGAGCAGCCTTTTACAGATTTGGCCCCTCTGATGGCGATCATAAAATCGTGGAACATACCCTGTTAAAAATGGGAATTTCACACCTGAAAGACAAATCCTATACCGATCTTTCAGGAGGAGAAAGACAATTGGTGCTGATCAGTCGCGTGATGGCGCAAGGCCCGGAAATTCTGGTTCTAGATGAACCTACGAATCATTTAGACCTCCATTTCCAGGCCTTAGTTTTAGAAAAATTAAAAGTGTATTCCCGCAGGGGTCACACGGTGATCTGCATCATGCACGATCCCAACATGGCCAGTATTTATGCCGACCACACCTACTTTATCAAAGACCAAAAGGCATATGACAGCAGCTTATTGCTAGCGGAAGATCCTTTCGCGAATATCTATAAAGCACTTTATGAAACACCATTGATGCAAGTTCAGGTGAAAGACAAAACGATTATTATACCAGAATTTTAAGCTGAGGAAAAAATATCCTTAATTTCTGCATGCTGGGTTATTTTTCAGCATTGAACTAATACTATCTCTATGCTATGAAAGCATGAGCCCGGTTTGTAATTAATGTAAATATTTAAGCCCGATAGTATTCAAAGAACTGTTAATCAATTGTTTTGTCAGCAAATACAAGATTGCAATGATTACAACCAGAATGATCAGGCTATACTTTTTAAAATCAAAAACAGAAAAATACTGATAATAGAAAATTATAACATACAAAAAGGTTAGAAAAGTCAGAACATTGTTAATCAAGAGAAGAAACTGCCTGTCTGCAGAAAAAATCATAATTATTGGTAAAACAAAACTGATCGTTAAGACCCCACATAACAAATACAGATTAAGTACGATGTGCTCTGTATAATTTTGTTTGCTTTTTTTTAACAATACAAAACTTGCAAAAGCAATAATTGGGATGTGTAGAAATATTGCAATTTTTGAGTAGTCTTTTAATAATCTAAAGGCTCCGGCAACCGATTTTCCATATAAATCCGATACTTCAATTATAGTCCATTTTTTCAGAAAATAACCTATGGTTAGCAAAAGAATTATTGTTGCAAAATAATTGTAGTGTTTTGCTCTTTTTCCATGTATATATTCTCTTATACTGTGTCCTGGTCTTGAAAATAATTCTTTTATCGTGTAAAAAAATCCGGTATCGAAATGAAATATTCCGTGAATAAAATCATGTTTAATAACGTGTCCCAAGGAAAATCTATGTATTGATGTTGCCTGACTGCAATTACTACAAAACTTCCCTATAATTTCTTCATTACAATTTAAACAATTATTCGTCATTGGTCAGTTCTGATATTTTGTCGGTTTAAGTTTAATTCTTCTATCTTTCTTGCTGCTGAGTGGTGTTATCTTGGATAAACTAAGCAACATTTCACTAATCGATCACAATATATGTACTTTATGCTTAATTAAATATCATTGTTAGGGATTTATAAAGCATAAAAAAAAGGCAAATTCATCATTTGCCTTTTTTTTATGCTGTTTTTAGTATTAGTTTTTCTTTTTGATGTTCTGCTCATAGATATTCCCGTAGCAATTGATGATTTGTGAAGGATCTAACCTGTAATTGGCCAGACTTACCGCATTCCCATACTTCTGCTGAAGCGCAGGAAACAAGCGGCCATCATAAGCAATGGCAATCTTGTGATCGTCGATCATATATATTGGCAAATGTCTGTTCCCTACATCGAAGCAGAACAGCCCCACCACTTCCATATTACTGGATTGCAGTACCATGCAGGTACAAGGTTTGATGAAAATCCTGACCACACATTTCGTGTCCTGATAAATCACTAAACCCTGTTTAAGTACTGCAGATGAAGGTTTATCCAGGTGGATCATTCTGCCTGCCAAACTTTTTCTTTTGATAATGGTACGGTTAACTTCATACCATTCCAGAACCAGGCTATCTTCTTCCTGATTGTTCAAAGGTTGTACGACAGGCAAACTGTCTATCCTGATGACTTCATTATTTTGCATTCTTTGCTCTTTTTTCTTCAACTTTAGCCTTCAACCAGTTACACCATTCGTCCATACCAGTATTGTGTAAACTGCTGATAGAAATTACCTCCAGGTTAGGGTTCACTTCTCTTGCATCTTTTGCTGCAGCTTCCACAGAGAAAGGAACGTAAGGCAATAAATCTGCTTTAGAAACCAACATCAACTCACTCGTTAAGAACATACGTGGGTATTTTTTCGGTTTATCATCACCTTCAGTTGAAGCCAATACCGTTACTCTGTAATCCTCTCCAAGGTCGAATGCAGCAGGACAAACCAGGTTACCAACGTTCTCGATGAACAATAAATCTGTTTCAGAAAGGTCAATATGGTCTAAAGCCTGTAAAATCATCTGTGCTTCAATATGGCACATACCACCTGTTACAATCTGTAGTGCATTGATGCCTACTTCTCGCATACGAACCGCATCTCTTTCTGTTTCAGGATCACCTACCAATACGGCAATACGAAGGTCTTTTCCTAAACGCTTTCCCGTTTCCTGCATTAAAGTGGTTTTCCCGGATCCTGGTGAAGAACAAATATTGATCACACATAGGTTGGGAATTCTATCTCTGATTGCTTTAGCTACAAAATCATTAGCTTTCAACAAATTCAGGGTTGTATTGTCACATTGTACCGACCCTACCGGCATTTGATTACTTTTCGGTGTTGCTGTCATGTTTATATTGTTATCTTAATCTTTAAAAATTACTTGACTGATTCGAAGTTCTTCTCCCTGCACAATCTGATCGGAAGACTGCCCGCATACGCACACAAATTTGTGAAAGCGTACCTCAAACTCGGAAGTACACTGTTTACAATACGCGATGATCGGCAGCAGTTCAATCTCCAATTCCGTTTCTTTGAATCTCGTTTCCTCCAATACAAAAGCTTCAAAAGCATTTTGAATCAGAATAGGCTGTACATTACATAATAACCCCGCCTCAATGGTTATTTTTGCGATATTTTCATAGTTCTCCGGATAAGCTTCCTCCAGGGTTTTGAAAATATCCTTTACGATTGCGATCTCATGCATAATAATCTCTGGTTAGGTGAGCTCCTCTACTGGTTTTTGATGTTCAAGAAAATCCGTACACATGCTGGCCACCGTTTTCAGGAAATTATACAACAGGTCGCCATTATTCCCCAGGGCGCGGACAAGAATCATGTCGTTCGCACACATGGTAAATCCAAAGGTGATGTCCTCATATTCTCCTCTAAAGATTTCATCCAGTTCCTTTTTAAAGGCTCCGGCAAAATCTGAAGCGATAATAAGAGTCGCCTGATGGGTATAACCTTCATGAAACAACATTTTATCAATCGGCTGCTCCTTAGGCTTTAATACCTGATTATCTATATAAACAATTTTACCTTCTTTATATATTTTGGTGGTACTGTGCAGCTTTTCAAATTGAAAAATCTCCTCACGTTGTACCCTTCCCGCACAAATGATATCTCCCCATAATAAGGTCGATCCTTCTTCCATTCTCACCTCATTCACCGTATGAAAGATCGAATCCTTAAAGGGGGTAATCGGGTATGGGATATATTGAAAAAGTGCATCTTCTCCTACCGATACCTGTGTGTACTGTGCAGCACCGGTTTTCATCGGATGCAACTTATTATAAGATTGAGAGTACAGATGAAGATTGGCTTTTGCGCCTACCTGAATGTCAATTTTCAATTGATCTTCGTCCATAATTCCCGGAGAAGAACTCATGATGATCAACTCCAGGTGCTGATTTTCTCGTTGAGAACCATAAGGCACTATTTTGTATGGCATATTGTAAAAGCTGTCTTTCATGACGCTCTTTCCTTCTTCTACACATACACTAATCTTTATTGCACTATCCATGATATTTATCTTTTATCCTTCTAATAAGGCATATTTCTTAATCCAGTTCTGTACCTCATCTAAACCTTGAAGGGTCATCATATTGGTCAGGATAAAAGGACGCTCGCCACGCATGCGTTTCGCATCACTTTGCATGATCGAAAGATCTGCACCCACATATGGTGCAAGGTCAATCTTATTGATCAATAACAGGTCTGATCTGGTAATCCCAGGACCGCCTTTTCTAGGTATTTTTTCCCCTTCAGCTACATCAATCACGAAAATGGTCAAATCGGCCAGATCCGGACTGAAGGTAGCCGTTAGGTTATCCCCGCCACTCTCTACAAAAATCAACTCCACATCGGGAAATTTCTCTGCCAGTTCCTCTACTGCTTCAATATTCATGGAACAATCTTCCCGAATTGCAGTATGCGGACAACCGCCAGTTTCTACACCAGCAATGCGTTCTGCTGGTAATGAAGAATTTTTCTGAAGGAAATCAGCATCTTCACGTGTATAAATATCATTGGTGACCACACAAATACTGTAGGTGTTACACATGGCTCTGGTTAACCTTTCGATTAATGCGGTTTTACCTGAACCTACGGGGCCTGCGACCCCAATTTTTACATATTTTCTCTTCGTCATTGCTTATGAAATATAAATCCGTGTATATAATTTTTCATGCTGCATACATCTGATGTCCTGTGCAATACAGCAACTTCCTAACATCTCTTCGGGCATCTGCTCCTGTGTTTCCACCAATTGATCAATTAAACCATGAAGGTTATACAGGATCTTTTGAGCATCCATCTGACTGATCGGTACCAGTTTGGCACAATTCGTCACAATTCCGTTGAGCGTGTTGTAATAAAAAGCATGTAAGGCATCCTTCATCGGAATTTTAGCCGCATGCGCATACATGGCAAAAGCCATTGCGTAATGTCCATGTACCTCCCCTTGTTTGATCGCCTGAAGGTATTTCGTACAACGTGGGACAGGTTTCAGATTCTCTGTTACTTTTAAAAAGCGGATGCCCAGTTTTTTACTGGCATCTCTGATTTCAAAAGGCGCTTTGTAGGCGCTGATCAGCTCGTCTAGTTCCTGGACTTTCGCCTTGGTCGCATTGCCATCACACATCTTCCAGGCCATCATAAAAAATGCGGCATCATTGTAATAGAAGTTGTGCTGCAGCATCGTTTCCGCGTATACTTTTACGGCTTTACTATCGTTCACAATTCCCTTACTCACATACGTCTCCAGTCCATAAGACTGGGTAAAGCTGCCGATTGGAAATGCAGAATCATTAATCTGTAATAGTGTCAGTAATGCATTCATCTTACTTGCTTGCTAATGAAATGACCTGTCCTGAGTTGCTCCATTTATGGATCATCAGGGTGGAGGTCTTTTCAATGATTCGAATTTCTTTTCGCGGTTCGAACCCACCCCTTTTTAAGAACCGATAAAGGGGGGATTCAAATGCGATAATTACTTCTTTGTCTTTATTTATAAAAACCGGGATGTGCTTATTTCCAATTTCAAAACATACGATGGCCATATCTCTCAAAGTGGCCGGTTTAAAAACAATACAGGCACTTGGAATGATCTGCACCACGATGATATCCCTACCCTCATGATAGATGATATCACCATGATACAGCTGCTCCTGTTCCAGGTTACGGATCGCAATTTCGCGACCCGTATCTGTTAGCATGCGCAGGATTCTCTTAGTGGTATCGTACCACTCCAATTGTAAAACCTCGATTTTACAGTTGGAATAACGCTTTGCATCGTCATATAGATTAGCAATAACCCGATCTACTTTTATCATACTAGAAAAGGAAATAACGTTGTGCCATAGGAAGTACTGCCAAAGGCTCGCAGGTAGCAATTACGCCATCTACACGTACATCATAAGTTTCAGGATCTACAGTAATGTTCGGCATGGCATCATTGTGCACCATATCTTTTTTCATCACCGTTCTACAGCCTTTAACTGGTAAACTGGTTCTCGCCAATCCGTATTTCGCAATACTTCCGTTGTCTAATGAAGCTTTGGAAACAAAGTTGAAACAGATGTTTGACAAGGCTTTACCATGGTTACCGAACATCATTCTGTAAACAATCGGCTGAGGTGTTGGAATAGAAGCATTCGCATCACCCATTTTCGCGCCCAGGATCATTCCGCCTTTGATCACCAATTCTGGCTTCACCCCAAACATCTCTGCTTTCCATAAAATCAAATCGGCAATTTTACCTGGCTCAATAGATCCTACATAGCTGTCAATTCCATGTGCTTTTGCTGGATTGATCGTATATTTAGAGATGTAACGTTTCACCCTGAAGTTATCATTACCTTTTCCTTCATCTTCTTTTAAAGGACCTCTTTGAATTCTCATTTTATGAGCAGTCTGGAAAGTACGGGAAATTACTTCTCCTACTCTTCCCATCGCCTGACTGTCAGAACTCATGATACTGAATACTCCCATGTCCTGAAGAATATCTTCCGCAGCAATCGTCTGAGGACGAATTCTTGAATCCGCGAAAGCCACATCTTCTTTTACGTTTTTATCTAAGTGATGGCATACCATCAACATGTCCAAATGCTCTTCTGCTGTGTTCACAGTATAAGGCTTGGTTGGGTTTGTGGATGCAGGTAAGATGTTAGGATACATCGCAATCTTCATGATGTCCGGAGCGTGACCACCACCAGCACCTTCCGTGTGGAAGGTATGGATCACACGACCATCAATTGCGCGCACAGTATCTTCCAGGAAGCCAGCTTCATTTAAAGTATCTGAGTGAATCGCTACCTGAACATCATATTTATCTGCAACCCTTAGTGCCATATCGATCGTCACTGGATTGGCCCCCCAATCTTCGTGGATCTTAACACCAAGAGCCCCAGCCTCTACCATCTCTTCAATTGGTGCCATTGTTGACACGTTTCCTTTACCAAACAAACCTACGTTGATAGGCAAAGTATCAAATGCCTGAAGCATTTTCTCGATATACCATTTACCAGAAGTAACGGTAGTTGCATGCGTACCATCTGCTGGTCCGGTACCACCACCGATAAAAGTGGTTACTCCACTGTAAAGTGCAGTTTCGATTTGCGTCGGACTGATGAAGTGAATGTGGGTATCAATACCACCAGCCGTAAGGATCATCCCTACACCACTGTGTACTTCTGTAGCAGCACCGATGATCATATTTGGCGTTACACCATCCTGAACATCAGGATTACCGGCTTTACCTACACCAACAATCTTACCATCTTTAATCCCAACATCGCCTTTTACAATCCCCCAGTGGTCGATCACCATCACATTAGTGATACAGAAGTCAAGTACACCTTCGTCTTCTAAAGCACGGGCAGATTGTCCCATACCATCACGGATGGTCTTACCCCCACCAAACTTGTTTTCTTCTCCGTATACCGCGTAATCTTTTTCGATCTCAATGAATAAATCCGTATCGGCTAAACGTACTTTATCGCCTGTTGTAGGGCCAAAAAGTGCTACATATTTTGCTCTCGGAATGTAAAGGTCGCCGTCAATATATTTAACGGATCCTGCTTCCAGGCCAAGTTTGTCCAATCCTAAAGATCTTAGACCCACTACACTACCCATGGCAGTCATCCCAACTACCTTAATCCATTCTCTTCTATTCCATTCTGCCATAATATTCTATCTTAATTTTACGGTTTTATATTTTTCTGCATTCATTTTTTCGATCGCCGCTGCTTTCACTTTCTCATCTGTATACTTACCACTGGTTAAGCCATTGAATCCGTGAATTTCCTTATTGCCACCAATCTCCACCAAAATGATGTCTTTGCTCTCTCCCGGTTCAAAACGGATCGCTGTACTCGCAGGGATGTTTAGTCTCTTTCCAAATGCACGTTCTCTGTCAAACTGCAAATGACGATTCACTTCAAAAAAATGATAATGAGAACCTACCTGTATCGGTCTATCTCCTGTATTGGTCACAGACAATGGCGTAGTTTCGTACCCAACATTGGCTTTGATGTCTTCTTTTCTAATAATGTATTCTCCTGGTATCATTTTTTATGATTTTATAGATTAACGGATTGGGTTGTGAATGGTCACTAATTTGGTTCCATCCGGGAAGGTAACTTCGATCTGCACATCATGAATCATCTCAGGAACGCCTTCCATTACCTGTTTTCTACTCAGCAACTTGGTTCCGTAATCCATTAATGCGGCAACTGTTCTACCATCTCTTGCTTTCTCCATGATCTCTGCACTGATATAGGCAATACATTCTGGATAGTTCAGCTTTACGCCTCTTTTGAGACGTTTGCTCGCAAGCTCACCTGCAAGATGTAGCATCAATTTCTCGGTTTCTCTGGGTGTTAAACGCATAACATTTTATTGTATTTAATTTATGATCTGTAGAATTTTTATTGTTTTTTAAATCGCACTTAGGTTGAAATAGGTTCCTAGAATAAAGCGATTGTTCTTTTCCGTTGGCAAACCAAGGCGGTTTTTATAACTGATTTTATTGTCGATATATCCTGCAAATAATTTCCAGTCTTTCGTCGGTACTGGTTTATATTCCAATGCAGCATAACCAGTCCAGTTTCTTCTGAAATTCTGACCTACTTCTTTGTCTTTGCTGGCACTGGCTGTTTCATAAGCTCCTTTTACGGACATTCCCCAGTGATTGGTAAATTGATGATCAAACCTAAGCACTGCAGATTTATACACTACATCTTTGCGCATGGTTCTATCCGTACCTGAATTTCCTCTAAAAGCATGGATCGCATTTGACGCCAGCATCGTATGGTCTACCCCATAGTCTGAATACTGAAGATCTAAATACACCTTTGTTCTTTTTGACTGGTACATATTTGCAAGGGAAACCGAATGGTTATCTGCTCCGGCAATCAGCTGGTTATAATTGTACGACCATTTGGTCTGCAAAGCTTTATTCAGGAAAGACCCCTGCCAGGTTAAATAAGCTCCCATTGGCCTGTTCGATTGTTTGAACTCAGCGGCGCCATAACCAGCGGTTTTAATCAGCTGATCCAGGGTTTCAGTGGAAGTATTATAGACTTGTAATTGAAAATTATGGTTTGGATTGATCTGGTGGGAAAACGTAGCACCTACAACGAACAGGTTCAGGAGGCGGTCTACATAATCCGTGAAGATGTATTCATACACAGGATTGTTGACAAACTCATAACTACCTACCGCAGCGGCTTGTTTACCCAAAATTACTTCCCAGTCCTTCTGTTTACCGAATCTATAATTTACCTGAGCATAGTCGAGCGCTCTGGATCCATTATCCTGAGTGGTGGTACCAAAACTTCTGTTGAGTCTGAAGCGGACTTTATAGGATAGATCCGGATTCAGATGTCCGCTTAGCAATAACCTGGTTTCATCCAGACGAAAGCTGGCATTTAAATCTCTATTGCTCTGTTGTCCGATGTTTAAAGAGGTACGCCCAAGTACATTGAGATTAAAGATGGAAGCATCCTTTGCCACAGCTTTTGTAGCTTCAGGTTTTTCCTTCTCTTGTTTTAGACTATCAACTGGTGTTTGTGCCGAGGCCATCATCGGACAAACTGCACATAAAACTACTCCTATACTGGTTCTGATTTTCATATCTCTAAACTTATTGATACAAGTATAGGATACAGACCTAATAACGCGTTAAAGCGGGTATTAACGCGTTATTAGCAGGAAATAAGAGTGAGATTAGAAATCAGCGATAGGACAGGTTATAGTCACGATTGTGCCTTTTCCCTCTGTAGAATCGATAGTCAGGGTAGCGTCATGAAGTTCAAAGATGTTTTTGGCGAGTACCAGACCTAAGCCATTTCCATAGATACTGCCTACATTTGAAGCCCTGAAAAAAGATTCGAAAATATGCGGTTTATCGCGATCTGGAATTCCGATTCCCTGATCCATTACCCGGATTACGATCTTGGAATGATCTACTTCAATACTGACTTTCACTTCCTTATCATTACCATATTTACAGGCATTGGAAATGATATTGGAAAGCCCGATAAAGAACAGGTCTTCGTTTACATAAACACTCAATAAATTACTATCCTCAGGAATATTAGAGAAATCAAGGAAAATCCGGTGGTTGTCGTTCAGGTAACCTTCGGATTCTTTCACTTTATACAGCAACTCATCAATCCTGACATGGCTCATATTCTGCACTTTGCCATCATAGCCGGTTCTGGAGAGTAAAAGCAGGTTACTTACAATCAGGTTCATTCGATCCACTTCTCTGCTCACCATCTCTAAAGAATAATGTGCAGGATGTTTAGGATCAAGACTATTCAGTGCCAGTTCAGATTCCCCACTGATGATGGTCATCGGTGTTCTTAAAGAATGTGAAGCATTACTAATGAAACTTCGCTGAGATTTCACAGCGATCTCCAGTCGGCTCAACATATCATTGATATTAGAGATCAACACTTCTATCTCGTCCTTTTCTTCAGTTTGCTTTTGATGTTTTGATTTTTTTGTCGACAACCGCATGTTGAGGTTGCTGATATTGATCTGACCAATTCGTTTATTAATCGATGCAATCGGATTCAAAAGCTTTTTCGCAAAATAGAAAGAGATCAAAACAATCAGAAACAGGAAGATGACTACCCCTGAAATCAATGCCCGGTTCAGATCGGCATGTTCTGCCTCACCAAATTCATCAACTGCTGCAGAAACAACCACCAGATTTTTATCATGGTCTTTGTCTTCAAAGAAAAGCGCAACATAAGCCGTATCATTGATCATCAGTTCTGCTTTACCATTTTCAATCGCCTCTTCGAAGAAGAAGTTACCCATGGGTAAAAGCGGTTCGTACAAGGGTTGCTTCTTGTTTTTTTCTACCCTTACCAGGTAATTTCTCCCAAAAGAAAACTGGTTGATGAACTGATTACTCAATTCGTAATAACCTTTGTCCTTATAACTTTTGGAGTTAAATACATGGGTACCTAACATTCTGGCATTTTCCTCTAATCGGATGTAAAATTTACTTTCCAGGGTTTTAGCGGTGAAATAAGAAACATACACTGCAAAGGACAAAAGAATCAAAGTTCCTATTGCCGAGGAAAGCAATATGATTTTGGTTTTAATTTTCATAAGTATCCTGCACTCTAAGTACGTAGCCCATACCAATTACAGTATGAATTAATTTAGGACTAAAGTTCTTATCTATTTTTTTTCGAAGATAGTTCAGGTAAACATCCACCACATTGGTGCTCAGATTGAAGTCCATTCCCCATACCTCTTCAAGGATGTCGACGCGGGTGATGATCCGGTTCATGTTCTGCATCAGGTATTCCAGTAACCTATACTCTGTAGCCGTCAGCACAATCACCTTCCCTGCACGGGTTACGGTTTTGCTGTCCTTATCCAGCACCAGATCGGCAATAGAAAGAATATTTGCAGGTGTAGGACGTACGGTACCCGTTTTACGCGCTTTACGATATACGCGAGCCTTTAATTCATCAATTTTAAAAGGCTTGGTCATGTATTCATCTGCATCCTGGTTGAAAGCAGCCACGATATCCTCCGTTTGGTTTAAGGCAGAAAGAATGATAATTGGCACATCCGGATCGGTTAATCTAATGTTCCGGCAAACTTCTAATCCGTCCATACCAGGTAGCATCACATCCAGAATGATCAGGTCAAACTGATGCATTCCTGCCATTTTTAATCCTGTAAGGCCGTCCATAGCCACACTGATGTCCATTTCACTGTTATCGTCCATCAGCCCTCTTTTGATCAAAGAAACTACTGCTATTTCATCCTCTATTAAAAGTACCTTCATCTTAATCTCCTTATCTTATACATTAAACCCGAATATTACAAAAATAGTGAAAAATGATGATTTGAAATTTAGAGCCTTAAAAAAAGGATATTCAAACGATAAGAGAAAGAAAATTTAGTGATTAAATTCATCCCCATTTATACTCATTAGAAAACTCAGTAAAAAGCTCCTTTTTGCCGGAGGTAAAATTGCCTCCCTCCTGCTCCCCTCAAAAGAATAACGGTACCCATAAGTGTTGTTTAAGCCCAACACATTATTGATGTTCAGGTTAAAAGCAGAGAAGCGCTTTTTCCAGTTTGGAAGGTAATTAATTCCAAGACTTACGTTGTGGTTGTAATGAGTCCGATCTGCCATAAAAACAGGATTTAAAGGATTAAAATAACTTCTGCCACTGCTGAAAGTGTAAGTACCTGAAAATTGCCAATGCACATTGGCTGTACTGCGCATGGCCACCAGGTTAAAAGTATGTTTGGGTGCAAAAGATGGTCGGGCTGCATTTTCAAAATCCAGGTAATTTCTTTTAGTATCGAGGTAAGAATAAGAAACATAATACTCTGCCAGGTCAATACTTTGTTTGTCTTTCCAGAAAACATCAAAACCTTTGGCATACCCCTTTCCATTGTTATTGAAATCTTCAATTTGCAATGGTGGACCATAGGCCTGAAAGCCAGAAAACACTGGCGTTTTAATTTTCACAAGCCGTTGGTAATCTTTAAAATATGCCGAAAACCTCAGGATACGGAAAGACATTTTCATTTCATACTCCAGTGCATATTGAATGGACTTTTCATCACGCAACTTTGAAGTTTGTGTGAGGAAACTATCGTCTGGTTTTTGATAGTAATGCCCATAAGAGGCTATTATTTTATGAATTGGACTGGCCTGAAAATATATGGCTGTGCGTGGTGCCAGATTCATTCTATCGAGATAGGCAGAAGACTCCAATCTTAGACCGGTTTTTAAATTCAGTTGATCCGTAAAATAGAGTTCAGATTCTGCAAACCCGGCGCTCAGCACATCACTGTACTTCCTGGACATTCCAGTATACCCTTCTGCCCTGGCATTTTCAAATAATTCAGCGCCAAGCAGAACTTGAGAACTTCCTCTGAACCTTTTTGTCAGCGATATTTTCTGATGCCAGACCTCATCATTCTGATAATATTCATCTGAATTTACCCATCCGGATTCCTGTGTTTTGTTATAGGAAACACCTGTAAAAAGTTTCCAATCGGATTTTAAAGTCTCCTGATAATTGGCATTCACATATATGTTTTTATTCCTGTTGTAAAGCAGGTCTTTCGTCTGGTAATTTGGATTATTGATCTTAAAGGAAAGTCTGGTATCACTGTAATCCGCAAAAACTTTAAACATTCCTGTTTCAGAGGTTTTATATTTATAATGCATCGAGAGTTGTTTTTGTTCCGGATCTTTCTCCCATTGCGTATTTTGAGCTACGATTTTATGGTAAGGAGAAAAATTGTAATAATTACCACCCAACATTAAAGAACTGTTTTTAAAACGATGGGTGTGCGCAGCTCCCATGCCGAGATCGATCAAAGAAAACTCTGTAGAAGATTTTAGGGCAACACCCCTTGTATCCATGGTCAAAACAGAGGACAAAGCTTGTCCGTTGGACGCGGTATAACCATTGGTACTAAAGGCCGTTTTATCAAATAAAAAAACGGAAAACCTGCTCCTGTTGGCAAGATCTGGCAGCCGACTACCAAAAGCATTTTTCACCAGCATCCCGTCAAACAAAACGGTCGTTTCTGCAGCGGTACCACCACGCACAAAAAAACCAGTTTCATTTCCTGCCGGAGCAGCACCCGGATAAGTTTGCAATGCCGCAGTTACATCCGCTGCAGCACCCGCAGTGAGCACCATTGCAATTGGACTCAAGGTGTAATTTCTGTTGAGTTCAGTAAGATTTCTGGTGTTCGAAATCAGAATTCCTTCTAAATCATGGTTATTTTCATGTAAGCTGAAATTGATCAAAACACGTTCTCCTTTGATCAGCACCTTAAGGCTATCACTAAGGTAGCCAATGGCAGAAGCCTGCAGCAGGTAGTTGCCGGAAACATGAACCTTAAAGCGAAACTCGCCCCGTTCATCAGTAGCAGTACCCAGAGATAGACTTTTAACGATGATGTTCACCCCAGGCATGGGTAAACCATTGGCATCCTGAACTTTTCCAGATAATATCGTTTGCGCATGACTTAAAAAAACAGACAAAACAAATCCTGCAAGCAGGCATAGCTTGTTGATCAGCATCTTAAAAAGATTAAAAAAAAGATATGGAAAAACAGCCTCCTGGTATAAGATACCCTGGAGGCTGTAAAGTTGAATTAAAGAGCGTGTTGTTTAACTTTTGGTATTGATGGCTTTAGAAATTCTACTTTCCAAGTCTATCAAATGATACTTATTTAGCGTTTCAGAAGTTTTCGGAATGGCTTGTTTGATGTTTTGCTGTAAGCTTTTTAATTCCGCTTTCACAATGGAATAAACATCCGTTTCAGTGCCTCCCGCAGATTTTGTAACGATCACATCCAACAATGCGCCCACATAGCTTTTCTGTAAATTTCTGCGGTAGCTATCCATGTTTACGGATGCTGATTTTAATTCTTTCCAGATGCTGTTGTGCACACCATTTAAATGCTCTACCACCGTGTAAGTCCCTTTTCCAAAGCGAATATTATTCGCTAAGATTTGATGTAAAACCGTAATATCCAGTAAAGTATTCAACGTTTTCACCTGCATATCCTCTATAAAATTTGCACCGGTTGGATTTTTCTTCGGATCAAATGTAGGGTCCATATCCATGTCCTGGATATTTGCGTTTAAAATCCATTTTGGAGTGGTAAACAACTCTTTATCAAAAAACTGAATGGCCTCAATCTGTAGTTTTCTAGGGGTAGCAGTATATACTGGTAACTTTTCATCTTCAGATCTGTAGGTTCTGTAAATCCCACCAACATTGCTCAATACATGGTTCAGATACCTGTAATATTGGTCTAATACAGCCACATGTGTTCTGGCCATATTGCCATACAAGCCCCCCCTTTCATAAGTCCATGTTTTTAGATTAGGCAATATGCGTTTCAGGTTTTTAATCCCATAGCTACTGGCCTTCATAGAATTGTCACCCAAATCTTCCGTTTGAACGCGTGGATCTCCACCTCTGGTTTCACCATCTCCGAACCATAACCTTGGGTTTTTACCTACACGGTCTACAATCCATTGCTTCACAATTTTCTGATCTTCATCCGCATTTGCCGCATGTGTACTTTTGTAGCCCCATTCTATTGCCCATTGATCATAATCTCCGATTCTTGGAAACAAATACTGCTGAGGAATATGATCTTCCGGTTGTGCCACATAATTGAAACGGGCATAATCCATAATACTGGCTGTATGGCCATTCTTTTTCAAATAGTTTAGGTTTCTTAAACTATCCACTGGGGTTTTGCTACTAGATCCAAAATTATGGCGTAAGCCTAAGGTATGTCCTACCTCGTGACTGGAAACAAAACGAATCAGTTGTCCCATCAGTTTATCATCAAACTTTCCTTTTCTGGCTTCCGGGTCTGTTGCACCAGCCTGGATCAGATACCACCTGTTTAACAGGTCCATCACGTTATGGTACCAGCCAATATGGGTCTGAATGATCTCTCCACTTCTTGGATCTGCAATATGTGGACCATAGGCATTGGCTACTTCAGATGGGAAATAGTTGATCATAGAATACCTGATGTCGTCCATATGCATCGTGGTATCGTTTTCAGGCCATGGTTTTCCAATGATGGCATTTTTAAAACCTGCTTTTTCAAAAGCCACCTGCCAATCTGAAATCCCATCAATCAGGGGTTGCACCCATTGTTTTGGCGTTGCCGGATCAATATAAATGACGATTGGTTTTTTCGGCTCTACCAATACACCTTTTTTCCATTTATCAATATCTGCATCTTTAGGCTCCAATCTCCATCTGCTGATAAACTTTTTAACTTCTGCACGCTGCTGATTGTCACCAAATTCATTATAATCATAGCCAAAATAACCTACCCTTTTGTCAAAAAACCTTCTTTGCATTGGTACTTTTGGAAGCAATACAAAGGAAGTATTGGTTTCCAGACTCACTGGAACAGATGCCGTACTACCTGCCTGAGGCTTAGACATCATCGTTTTGCTAATGGCAATTTCCAGATTGATTGGATAAGTTCGGATAGACTCAATCGCTGCATTTTTGAGAAAAGAAGAACTCAGTTCTTTGTCCAGACTTACTCCCGGATCGATGCTATTGATAAAGTTGGCATCCAGTAAGAACTTGGAAACATCAATGATGCAGCTGCTCGAATCTTTGGAATAGGCCACAATTGGAAAGCTGGCCACCAATGGATTTAAATTAGAGCGCAAAACGGCCTTATTGATGGCACTATTTGGATCTGCTTCATTTAACAATAAACTATACCGGATCCTTAAAGTCGAATCGGCTCCCTTTTCAAATTGAATGGTTTTTTCATCCAATTGCTCTCCTGCATACATCCCATAACCACCTGGTGCTTTAGACAAGCGGTTGATGACCATGATGTCTCTTTTCAAAAGACTATCAGAAATCTCAAAGTAAACGGTATCTCTATAACGATGTACAGCAAATAGTCCCTTTTCTGTTTTGAAGTTTTTATTGATGATAGATTCGTAAGGTTTGATCTTTTTGTTAGGATCGATTTTTGGCTTCAAATCTGCCTTTTTGACGGTATCGGCAGCTGCATGCTTTGCCTGTTTTGAACGTTTGCTCTTTTGTGCAAGCGTCAGCATGGAACTGCTCAGTAAAAAAGCAAGCATTAGATATTTACTATATTGATTGATTTTCATTGTGTTTGTATAAATAGATTAGTCGATGGAAAATTGTTGGCTTGCTTTTACACTCCTTACTCCAGGGAGATTGCTCATGAGCTGCGTAAAGCCTTTCGCTCTGATGGCCGATTTTGCATCCGATAGAATGACCACAGAAATGGAGAAAGTATGTTCCTTTTCCAGGTTATAATCCATTCTGCTCCCCTGTTGCTGGCGATCACTTCGAAGGTCGATCATCAGTCCTTTGTTGCCCATTTTAGCCCATTGTGCCAGATAAACAGAGGCAAAAGGTCTAAACATATTGATCAGGGCTAATGCAGAAGCATCGGCTTCCGCATCGGCGAGTGGAATACAAAGGTATGAACTGTTGTTGGCGGGATCCCCCAGATTGACAATGTCAGTTTCAAAAGCCATCCCGCAGGAAGTATAGGCCCGGCGGCCAAGGAACTCCTCCTCCAGACTAGCTCCTGAACTGCTAAAGCGGGGCATTTTCTTTCTTTCTACGGGAACATCAGCACCTCCTTCACAGGAAGAAAGCATGGAAATGCCCAGTGCAAGAAGGGCATAGCCCTTCCAGCCCTTGTTTAAAAAATAAGGTTTCATGGTTTTATATGTTAATTTGATTGTTTTAGTATCCTGGGTTTTGTGTGAGGTTAGAATTTGCAAGAATTTCTAGAGGGGGAATTGGAAACAACAAGTCATCGGCAGTAAGCCCTTGTTTTCCGGGGATAGCAGACAATACAGCAACTGCCTTCCCAGTTCTTTTCAGGTCGAAAAAACGATGTCCCCACTCCGCAAACAATTCTGTTTTCCGTTCCTGAGCTATAGCACTCATCAAATCTTGCTGAGCTACCGCATTGGTTTTCCCCAATCCGGCTCTGTTTCGGATGAGATCAATGTCTGCTACAGCCAGATCCGTTTTATGGAGCATCGCTCTCGCCTCAGCCCTGATCAAATGCAATTCTGCCAACCTGATCAGTACGTAATTGGTCCTGTCGGACTCCGTCTTCGGGTATTTACTGGCGAAATACGTTTTTCTCGCAAAATATGGCGCTACCCCCGGACTTGGATTGTAATCTAACCAGGTGTTTTTTCTTTGGTCATCAGCCTCAAAAGCATTTGTCAATTGTTCCTGTACGGTGATCCTTGGTGTCAAAGCATCTAAAAAACCGGCATAATTATCCGGATCGAGAAAAAAAGCCTGATCTGCAGCAGACAGATACGACAAAGGAAAAAGCGGACTGAAATGATTGATTTCATTGATCATACCCACATTTGTACTCGGATTGATTGTTAGCTGAAGAATAGTCTCCTTGCTATCCGGATCAAATGTTTTTTTCAGAGCTTCCAATTTGTAGGAAGAATTAGCAATCACCTGATTCGCATAGCTTTCAGCATTTCCCCAATCCTGAATGTACAGATAGGTCCTGGCAAGTAATGCTTCTGCAGCCACTTTATTGGCCCTGGATTTACTCATCACTGTTGCTTCAGGATCAGAAAAAAGGCTGATGGCCTCTTTTAAATCCTCAATAATCTGCTGATATACTTCCAACTGTTTCACTCTTTTTAACCTGATGTTCTTCCGGTAGTCGCTGCTCATTGGCAGCGGAATATCTCCAAAGAAATTGGTCAGGTAGAAAAACCCGAAAGCCCTAAAAAATCTGGCGGAAGCCTTAAGCTCAATCCGCTTGGTTTTGCTGAGTGTGGTCGCAGTTGAAGCCGCTTCCCCATCCAGAATCGCATTGGCTGTATAAATGGTTTTGTAGGTAGCCATCCATAAAACCTCCTTCGAAACAGAGTTGTCTACCAGGATTTTATTGTTATTGATCTCCTGATCTTCTGCAAATAAAACTCCGTTAGGAAGACTGAACTCATCTGCAGCCAGTCCACCGTAAATCGTTGCTCCTCCATTTAACATCGACAACATGCCGTCGCTGGAAATCATCTGGCTATACAGACCCGCCAAAGTTTGGTCGGCCTGCGCATCGGAAGAAAATATCTTCACACTGGTTACAGTATCTATGGGTTCATCTATATCTACCAGTTTCTTACAACCTGTCAATAAAAGCGCAATACTCATCACTGCGCAACTCAAATATCTAAAAGTTATTTTCATCATCATTTAGCGTTAAAAAGTACAGTTTAAACCGATGGTAATGGTGCGTGTCAATGGCAATCCGCCAAATGTTCTGACCTCAGGATCCAAACCATTGTAATTGGTAATGACAAAAATATTGTCGCCAGTCACATTCAGGGAAAGGTTACTAATGCCTATTGATTTTAACTTATCCGCAGGTAGTAAATAAGCCAACTGCAGACTTTGAAGTCTGATAAACGAGGCGTCGACATAAGCGGCATCAGAAGTGGCATATTGGCTATTACTGAGTTTATTGACTGTTGTAAATTTAGGAAACAGCGCCTGATCCCCGGGATTTCTCCAGGTATTTTCATACTCGTACAAACTCCTATTCTTATTACCAGTTGGCGAAATCACTTCTGTCGCCCTTTGTTTAAAGTAAGTGAAGCCGGCCATTAAGGAAAAGTTTTTATAACTGAAATTATGAGACATTCCTCCAAAAAAATCAGGGGAAGTATTGATGGCGATGATACGGTCGTCAGCTCCTGTCCCACTCGGAATATTAGATACATTCAATATCTTTCCATCGCCATTGGCATCCTGAAAGGTATTCTCTCCGGTCTGAGGGTCTACTCCCGTAAAATGATATACATAGGTATTGTTTAGGGATTGGCCAATTTTATAAGCCGCATAATAAGGGGATTCCTCAAATTTAGGGTAGCCTACCAATACATTTTTATTTTTGGAATAGTTAAACCCAGCATGCCAGCTAAAGTTTCTGGTATTTATAATTTTTCCGGAAAAACTAAATTCAATCCCACTGTTCTCCACTTCTGCAGGTGAGTTTAGAACCACGGTATTGAAACCGGAATATCCAGGTATGGGGAAAGACAACAGCTGATTATTGGAAAAATCGCGGTACATGGCGACTTCCATGCTGAGCACATCTTTAAAGAAGGCCAGGCTTAAAGCCAGCTCCGACTTTTTATTTTGTTGCCAATGAAAATCATCATTTGGCTGAATCTGCGGCACAAGTGGATTAACCCCCTCATATGGCCACATTTTTGCTCCCGAAGCACTAGATCCCCATTGCGTTAAATACTGATAATCTCCAATTCCATCACTACCAGTTACCCCATAACTTCCTCTGAACTTCAGTAAACTGATAAATTTGGGCAGGTTATGACTAACCCAGGGTTCTTCAGAAGCAATCCATGCCGCCCCCACAGAGCCAAAGTTCCCGAAACGATTGGCTGGACCAAAACGACTACTGCCATCCCGTCTTCCATTCAGATTAAGTATATACTTATTTTCCCAATTGTAGCTTAACCTTCCAAATACGCCAAGGTACTTATGAAACAATACCCTTTCTGAATTATCAAATTTAGTCGCAGCATTGATACTTTGCAATTGCTCATCCGAGGCAAATCCTGTGGCCGACAATTGCCTTACATTTGTGGAAGTCGATTGAAATGTGGCACCAAGTAAAGCATTTAATTTTCCTTTTCCAATAAAGGAATTGTACTCTGCCTGAGGTTCTATCAGGAAGTTCTTCACATTGGTATTGGCCGTAGAAATACTGGCTTGTGCCGATGGGTTGGTCACCAGATTATAGGAAGAAAGTGGAGTGATCAATCTTTGATCTGATGACATGGAATTGTAACCCAGATTTACGTTCATAGATAGATTCTTCCATACCGAATAACCTAAATTCAAACTCGAGTTCAATGTATTTCCAGTTCCCTTGCCCCTTTTTTGCAGCTGACTAAATTCGAACAGACCATCCTGCCATCCCCCAAAATTCAATTTTCCAGTTTCATCATAAACTTCTGGTGCATTTGGTGGTAATATGGACACATTACCCAGACTGTTCGCATTGTTCACATAGCTGGCATAGGAATTGGAGAAACTCATTTTGAATCGCTGATCTACACTGCTGTGTGACAGGTTCGAAGAAACTGAAATTCTTTGATTCGCTCCACTTACCACTGCAATGCTCTTTACGCGGTTCAGTCCGGTAGAAACCCTAAAATTAGTTTGCCGGTCACCGCCAGATAATCCAGCCTGGAAATCCGTGTATTGGCCAGAATACCCGTAAATGTAATCCTGCCAATCTGTATATCTGTTAGGATCATATTTGAGCAGTTCAGGTGCATTTATTGTGGTTGGCTTGATGCCATCATTTATAAAAGCCTGGTTCCTCATCTCTAAATACTGTTCAGTATTTAATAAATCCCATTTTTGAACTACCCGCTTAAGACCTTGTTTCCCATTCAGCGCGAATTTTGTTTCTCCCGCCTTTCCTTTTTTAGTGCTGATCAGAATGACCCCGTTTCCGCCACGACTCCCGTAAATTGCGGTAGCATCAGCATCCTTTAAGACTTCTATAGATTCAATATCCGCGGGATTTATACTGTACAGTGGGCTAATACCATCTGAGGTAGCTGCCAAACCACCCTGGTCCATTCCCTGTGAAATGTAACTTTGTGTGCTTGTACCCGAATTGGTAAATCTGGTGCCAAGAACTGTTAATGGCACACCATCTACAATATATAACGGTGCCCCTCCAAAATTAGAGTTAATGGAACTTCTTCCACGTAACTCCACTTTTGGCACACTCATATCATTGCCATTAGAACGCGTAATCTCCAGCCCTGGAACCAGCCCTTGAAGGGCAAGTATTGGATTCACGGCCAACTGCTTACTAATATCCGCGGCACTAACCCTAACAATATTTCCTGTGGTTAAGCGCTGTGTCGTTCTGCCATAAGCCTGTACCACAACAGCATCCAATGCATTGGTCGTTTCTTCAAGTTTAATCAGGAATTCCCTGTCTTTCCCCACAGGGACAGACTGAGTAATATACCCTATATAACTGCAGACTAATGTGTCAGTTGGAAGCACGTCATGAATTCCAAACCGGCCATAAGTATCTGTATAAACGGCTTTTTTGGTTCTTTTAACCATTACAGTTGCACCAGCCAGAATTTCATTGTTCTTCTTAGTCCAGACTGTGCCACCAATCACATTCACATTGAACTGCCTCCTGATGACTGCAACCACATCCTCTATATAAGACTTTTCTTTAATCAGGATCGTATTTTCCTCAATCTGATAAGTAAATCCGGTACCTGTTAAACACTGTTTTAAGGCCTCTGCTACACTTCCATTCTTCACATTCAGCATCACACCAGTAGGTTTCTTAATAACATTCGAGTCATATAATACATCATATCCGCTTTGCTCGCGAATTAATTTTAAAGCTTTTTCTAAGCTAATATTGGTTTGGTTGATATTGATTCTTTGTGCGAAGCTACTGGCACTGACCTGTAGCATAGCCGTAAAAGCAATAAAGAAAACGAGTTGAATACGCATAATGATCATTCGCCTTAAGGCTGGACTGAGTTGGTTAGGCTTCAGGTCCGGGCATATACTCAACTTCTGCACACAGGATTTTATCCTGCATGAGAAATTACTACTAAATTTCATACATTTGAATGGTTGGGTTATTGGTTTAGTTGTTTGTTCGCATAAATAAGTATTCAAGGATAATCCAATACCTTTCAGGAGTGTTAGCGCACTCCTGAATTTCTGGATCAGCCCGAAGTAGAGTAGAATTACTTCATCACAGTGATCCTCCTTCCCTCAATTTTAATTTTTATACCGGCAATGGGTTCAATAATTTTGAGGACAGCCGAGATGTTTTTAGTACGGGACACCCAGCCACCTAACTTAATCTTCGATGGATCAACATCCTGAAAAACCACCTCTACATCATACCAGCGTTCCACTTTTTTCATGACACTGGCCAGATCCTCGTCTTTGAAAATAAAATCTCCGTTTTTCCAGGCCATTACACTTTCAATATCGGCTTCAGCCAGCTTTAACTGTTCTTTCTTGATATTGAGAATAGACTGCTGACCAGGCTTCAGCATCACAGCTGCAGCTTTACTACTGGTTTTTACCGATCCTTGCAATAAGGTAGTGACCTGCTTCTCCTCATCAGGATAGGCACTAATGTTAAAATGTGTACCCAGTACTTCTACTACCTGATCCTGAGTATGTACCAAAAAAGGTTGATTGGCACGATGTGCAACTTCAAAGTAGGCCTCCCCGCTCAGCGTCACTTCTCTTTTCTTGTCTTTAAAAACGCTGGAATATTTCAGGGAGGAAGCTGCATTCAGCCAAACTTCAGTTCCATCAGGAAGCTGCAGCTGATACATTCCTCCTTTTGGTGTTTCAATCGTATGGATGAGGCTGGGACGGTCACTATGCTGATCGCTGATCTTGTAAACCAGTTGCCCATTCTTTGTTTTTGTCAACTGGATTCCGGCCTCTAAAGACTGAGTTCCATTTTTTAGGGTGTCCAACAGGATCACCTCACCATTACTTAATACTAAACGTGCTTTATTTGATCCCGGCCTGATCATACTCGCCGCCAGTTCCTGATCCTTATGATAGGTATAACTACGGTAAGTAAAAAATCCTGTGCCCATACAAAGGGCTATAGTGGCGGCTATGGAAATCCTGGCCCATAATTTCATTCTTCTTCCGGCAGGTAACTTCACATTTGCAGTTGGATTTCCAGCTTTCAGCACTGCCTTTAGCATCCTGTTCTCCTCTATTGCAGAAAATGGGCTCTGTTGCTGCTGAAAGTTTTCATAATACTCGTCCATTAACACTTCCAATTCCTGATCATATTTTGCGGAATGAACCATACGCATGAATTCAGACCGCTCAGCAGGACTGGCTTTCTTCTGGAAGTACTGTTTAAATAAATAAGAGAATCTATCTTTGTGCATCATGTTATTCTATGGGCCAAACAGAAATCGGCCTCATCAACACTAAAGAGTTAAAAGTTTGAAAAAGGGGGTAATGAAAATAAAATATTTTTTCTACTGTAAGATAATGGTACTGGTCAGCACCAGAATGATGCTCAGGTCCATACCGCCATTTACGTCTTTGCGGATAAATTGCACCGCTAACTGGATGTGTTTTTTGACGGTTTCTGGAGAGAGCTCTAGTAACCTCGCAATTTCCTCATGCTTTAAGCGATCATAACGGCTCATCTTATATACCTTTTGCTGCTGCTCAGGTAATTTATCAACTGCCAACTCTATGCGCTTCCGATATTCATCAGCTGGATTCTCCAACCCTTCCAATGCCATTTCATTAACTGCCTCTTTTTCAAACGCAGCATGGGAAACCGTCCTGGCCGCCAATTTCTTCAGCACCAAAAAGGTTTCATTTCTACACATGATATACAAGTAACCACTGAAATTATCTATAGCTGGTAGTGTTTCCCGCCTCAACCAGACTTTAATAAAGGAATCCTGGATAATCTCCTCTGTTAATTCAACAGAATCTGTGAGTTTATGCACAAATTCTGCAAGGGGCTTAACATACCAATGAAATAATTCAGCAAATGAACGCTCATCGCCTTCTGCTATCTTTTTTAGAATGTATTTTTCATCATCCAGTGGTCTGACTGCCATTATTTTTGCCCCTATTTTGTATCCCAGGAACCAATATTATAAATAATTTGACAAAATACACCTTGTTTATTGATGATCACCGAAATTTAACTGAATAACGCCCCTTATTTTATTCAGTTGTTAAAGATTTAACTATTTTGGCAGCATTTTCATTCCCAGGATTTAGTTTTAAAGCTTTTTCATAGTTTTCCTTTGCCAGTTTTTTATCTCCATGAGCAAGATAAGCTTCTCCAAGACTGTCGTAAGCGTTCCCACTGTTTGGATACAGCAAAGTGTTTATTCTGAATACTGCGATCGATTTATCGATTTTTTTAGCATGCAAAAGATTGTAGCCCTGATTATTGATATTAGATTCATTCACGAGATAGTGTTCAGGCGCCTCTGCTTTTATTTTTTTAAATGCTGCCAGGGCCTGATCAAATTGTCCTTCGTTAACCAATTCATAAGCTGTTTTTTCATTACTGGGCATTTTTGGGTTTTCATAACGAACCGTATCATTGAAAATTAAATTCACCAGGTAAGTTTTTTGATCCGCAGGATTCTTAAGAAACTTAATCTTCTGCTCCCATCCGGTTCTCACATAAGTATCTGGTCCAACTTTAAAAAATTCTGCTGGTTCATCCATATTGTTTTGATGGAACAACTTCCCCTTTTCTTCATAAATTTTGGTCAGACCATACTTATCAGTCTGATATCGGCCTATAATTTTCTTCCTGTCGGCTGCAGTCAAAGCTAATTTCTTGTATACCGGATACTCATGACCTGGCCATTTGAATACATTGCCTACCGCGCGGTATACTTCATTAATTAACAAGGGTTGATTTCCATTGGTCATCACCACCATTCCATCTCCATGACTGGTATTCCCTACCATCAAACTCGAAAATCCTTCATTCCATCCGCCATGATTAAAATATTGGGTTTGGTCTCTTTTTTCCAGGAAAATCCCCAATCCTTCGTAACGTTCAATAAATGGACTTACCATTTGCTGAGCCATCGACCGGGAAAGCACCTGCTGACTTTCCCCATTTAAGGTGGACTGCAGATCGATAATGAATTTGGCAAGGTCTGTGGCATTGGTCCAAAGTCCGGCGGGAGCCATTTCCGGATAAGTATGTCTTTTTCCCGGAACTTCTTTACCATTCGGTAAATAACCTGTAGCTGCCAATTTCAATTGTTCGCCAGACAAGGGTTGCTCGTAGGTACTGCTATTCATTCCAAGCGGAACAAGAACCAGTTCTTTCATGAGCTGAGGATAAGACTTCCCTTCTAAATCGATCATCATTTGCTGAAGAATACAATAGCCCCCTCCGGAATATCGCAGTGTACCTCCTGGAACTTTATCCACTCTGATTTCCGGAGAGTTGGCCGGTTTCTCCCCATTGAGCACCTGAATAAGGCTTGGAACAGGCTCGCCAAGGGCATAACCTCTGAAGCCACCAACCGTTAATCCGCCACTATGGCTCAATAGGTGTTTCAGATTTACCTTTTTTGTATTGGTAAACTCATTGTCCGGAAGTTTCCAGGATTTTAGATAAAGGTTCACATCCTCATCCGCATTGATTTTACCCAGATCAACCTCCTTTAATACCGCATAAGCACTCACTGGCTTACTAATAGATGCTGCCTGAAAAAGCGTCTGACTGGTTACTGGAAGTTTACTGGTTTTATCGGTGATTCCGTAGCTTTTCACATAGGCAATCTTCGAATCCTTGATCACCGCTATGGTCAGTCCGGGAACACCATAATGTTTCATTCTTGATTCCATCGTCCATATAGAATCTCCCTCAAAACGAAGCACAGGGATTAAACCTGACTCCACTTTTTCGATCAATGCTTTTGTTTGGCTATCTGACTGAGCAAACAGCAGCTGAGTACTTAAAAAAGCAATCAGTGTCAAAGGGAGTAAAAACGATGATTTCATAAGCTGCTTTTTTTTTATTAGACGCAGGTTAGTGCGAATAGTTGCATTTTAGCATTAAATGATCTTGTTGTTCACTGCATAGGAAAGTGCTTCAACAATATTATTGACATCCAAACGCTCAAAAATTCGTCTTCTATAATATTTGACTGTATCTGGAGCAACGAATATTTTTTCCGCAATCTGGTTAATGGTTAGGCCCTGGGCGTATAAATGTAAAATCTCTATTTCTCTCTTACTGAGTGTAGGTTTCTCAGATTTACGCCAAACTTTGGAAATGAGGTCCAGTTCCCAAAATTCATCGGAGCCTTGCTTGTAAATAAATACATTTCCTAACTGTTGACGATGCGAAATTGAAACAATGCACATCGCTTTCCATATCTTGTCCTGCCCCGTAAGAAACATTGGCGTTAATTTATGGTTGACGAGCACTTGCTTCCCCAGCTGATTTCTCAAATGAAAATCATAAGTAATGCTGTATTTTTTTTTCTCCTCTGCAGGCAACTTCTCAAAAAAACCGAAGCCAGCATCATTTATCAATGTCAAAAGTTTCAAATCCTCTTCAGGGACATTTTTAAAATAAAATTCGTAGCCCATCTCAAGCACTTCCTGAGGGCTATATCCACATAGAAACAGCGGATTTTCTGAAACATACTCAAAAGACATCTTCTCATAATCAATCACATAGACACTTTCATAAGTAAGCCTTGCCAGAGACTCCACCGCAGCCAGATAGTCATAATTTTGTAACCGGTCTTTCGTTGAAATCTCCCTTAATTGATTCCTGGTCAGCAGACCTGTATATACTTTATCTTCCATTGTAAAAACATTTCGGATCTAATTTACACTAAAGTGTAGGATCGGTGAATATTTTTGTGTGGATTTTTGATAAAAAAAATAAACTAACAATAAAACATTCGATCTTATGATCAATTGCAAAAACTGTAATTATACCATCAGCGAAAAATTTTGCGGCAATTGTGGTCAGCCTGCGCAACTTAAAAGAGTAGACTTTCATTACATCCAACATGAAATTGAACATGTATTGCACCTGGACAAGGGGATTTTATATACCACCAAAGAATTGCTACTTACACCTGGCCAAGGTATAAGATCATTTATTAGTGAAAATAGAAGCCGACTGGTAAAACCCATTATTTTTGTCATTGTTACCTCATTGATTTACACCATTATCGCAAACCTCTTTCCTACAGAACTGAAGCCAGTTGATGCTGCGCTAAAAGGAATGAAAATAGGGCCAACCGCAACCCATATTCTACATTGGGTGGAAACCCATTATGGCTATGCCAACATTATTTCCAGTGTAATCATTGCTCTGATGCTGAAACTATTCTATCGCCGCCACAATTATAATTTCTTTGAAATACTTATCGTACTGTGTTTCGTGATGGGTATGGGAATGTTGATTCTAGCCATTTTTAAACTTATAGAAGGAATTGCAAAAGTTGACTTAACGACGATATCTACTATAGTTAGTTTTGTTTATAGTGCCTGGGCAATTGGACAATTTTATAATGAGAAAAAACTGTTCACTTATGTAAAATCATTCACCGCCTTCATCTTAGGGGGGATTATTTTTAATTTCCTCATCGTACTTGCCGGTGGCCTGATTGACCATTTCATCAAACACTAATCAGACCCTAATCTGATCTATTTTTCCCTGAATCAGCTGCCTTTCGGCGGCTGTTTTCGCTAATAGAGCTGCCCTTTCAAAATTGGCGATGGATTTATGGCGATCAATATCCTTGTATAACTCTGCCAATAGCATAAAATAGAAATGGTGGTTTTCCAGCTTTAACTTTTCTGCCTCTACCAGTGCTATTTCGGCTCCATTCGCTTTATACAGGGCAAATGTCCTATTGAGTGCAGCAGCTGGAGAGTAATTCAGAATTAACAACTGGTTATAGAGTTGTAAAATCTCTTCCCATTTTTTCGGGGTATCTTCCTTTACACAATGACAATAAGCGATTTTAGCTTCCAGGTGATAAGTACTCAGCTCCTGTCCTGCGGCAGAAAGATTTAGAAAGTGTATCCCCGTATTGAACAACTCCTGATCCCAAAGGGATTCATCCTGTTCTTCGTACAAAATGATTTCGCCTTCCTTGTTTTGTCGGGCATTAAAACGTGAGGAATGGAAGCACATCAATGCAATCAGGGCATTGGTTTTAGGAAAATTGGTCTTTTCATAGGCGGTCAGCATCATCGCCAGTCGCAATGCTTCAATGCAAAGCTCCTTTCGCAGAATTTGATTCTGCGTTTTGGAATAATAACCTTCACTAAAAAGCAGGTAAATGATATGAAGGACATTGTCGAGCCTTTTCACAATTTCATTTTCCCCAGGCAATATCAGCTCTACCTTTTCTGCGCGCAATTTTTCTTTAGCCCTGAATAACCTTTTATTGATGGTTTCTTTATTCGAGAGGAAAGCCTCCGCAATTTCATCAATGCCAAAACCGCAGAGGATTCTTAAGGCCAGGCCTATTTGTGCCTCGCTCGCAATTGCAGGTGTACATATTGCAAACAACATTTGCAGCTGACTATCCTTTATATTCTCATCTGAAAAGCTGAATTCTTCTATATTCTCTTTCGCTCCTTCCTCCAGATGAAGTTCAGGAAGGACCTTATCTTCAAAAATTTTGTTTCTTCTAAAATGGGAAAGCGCCTTTTGCTTCGCTACGGCATACAGCCATGCTGCAGGATTTGGAGGAATTCCTTTTGTTTCCCAGCTTTCCGTAGCCAAAAGAAAAGTTTCACTGACAATATCCTCGGCGGTTTCAATGTGCTCTAAACCAAAGCGCTTACTAATCACCGCCACCATCTTAGAAAACTCCTGTTGAAATAACTGCTTTAAAAAATCCTGCTCCATATACTGATCTATCAAAAGCGCAGCTGTATTCAACACAGCCGCGCTTTATTTCTTAAGCAAAAACGGGTCTGATTTCTACACTACCCTCTGCATCCAGTGCCGGACAACCATGAGCCAGCGTAGTCGCTTCTTCAAGGTGATCTGCGGATACGACAATAAAACCACCTAACCTTTCTCTGATCTCGACAAAAGGACCATCGGTGACTACCCCACCCGGTTTTAGCACTTTACCTGCGACTTCCAGTCGGGCGCCATGGCTTTTTAATTTTCCCTGTGCGGCGATCCCACCGATCCAGTCCTGCCATTTTTTATTTAAGGTATCTATTTCCTCTGCAGAAGTATTGCCCTGGTCATAGCTGGCCTGACGAAATACAAACATGAAGTCTTTCATCTGATTTAATTTTATAATTCCTGAATATATGAATTTGATGCTACTACCAGCTTGATTATTTTGCCTGTACCTTATGCTGACCCACCATATAAGTACCCGCTTTGGTCCGGAAAGCAATATTAATGCGGTTGTAACTGTTGATCGTTGTGATCGCCAGCGTCAAATCAATCAGTTCTTCCTCTGTAAATTCTGCACCTACCGCTGCATAGACTTCATCATTTACATTACCATCTCTAATTTTAGTTACGGCCTCAGCCCATGCTAAGGCTGCACGTTCTCTGTCTGTAAACATCGGCGCTTCCCTCCAGGCATCCAATAGAAAAAGACGTTGTGCAGTTTCTCCAATGGCCAGCAGGTCTTTGGAATGCATATCCAGACAATAGGCACAGCCATTGATTTGTGATACGCGGAAATAGATGAGGTGTAAAAGTTCTTGTTCGATGGATGATTTACTTAGGTATGCTCCAATTCCATACATAGCTTTCATTGCGTTCTGGCCTTTTATAAAGGCATTGATTCTTTGTTCCATTTTATGATTTTTTTTGATTTATATCAGCATAATGCATGAGCTTAGAGAAATTGGACAACAGCCATGAAATTTATTTTAGATGCCCCCTAAAATTTGTCCTATCTTTGCATAATCATGAAAAATGAGCTTACTGTAAATCATAAAAAAAATAGTTTCCTGTTCTTTCTTTACTTAGTTGGACTTAGTATCATAGGTTTTCTTGCTACCGACATGTATCTACCTGCATTCGACAAGATGCGTTTAGATTTAGGTACCTCAAAAAGCAATATCAGTGCGACATTGAGTTTATTCCTGGCGGGATATGGAATTGCACAGCTATTATGGGGTCCGATCTCCGATAAATTTGGCAAACCCAAAACCGTACTCATGGGACTGAGCATCTTTACCATTTCCTCCTTAGGAATTTATTTCACACACAATGTGTACCTCTTGCTGTTCCTGAGGTTGGTACAGGCCATTGGCGTTTGTGCCGCTGCAGTGAGCTGGCAGGCCCTGGTGATTGAAAGGTATCCAAAAGACCAAACCAATAAAATATTCGCTTCAATTATGCCTTTAGTCGCATTATCACCTGCATTAGCGCCACTAATGGGTGCCTTTCTGCTTAACTACTTCGGCTGGAGGTCCATCTTTATTGCATTGGCATTGATTGCCATACTTCTTATTGTATATACCTTAACCATAAAAGATGAAAAAAATGCTGTTCAACAAGATGATCAGATAAAGGATTCCAGCTTAGACAACTCCTATCTGTCTCTTTTAAAATCTAATAAATTCCTGGGAAATGTACTGATTTATGCCATGTGTTCAGCAGGCTTTTTTGCCTGGCTTACCGGTTCTCCATTCTTTTTAAAAGAACTTGGCTATAATGAAAGTCAGATTGGACTGAGCTTTTTCCCACAAACCGTCGCCTTTCTAATCGGTGGTTATGGGTATAGAGCGCTGACCAGCAAAATAGAAGGCAAAAAATTACTACCCTATTTATTGGTCATTTACTCCTTGAGCATGGTAGCCTTATACCTCATAACCATTACCATCACACCAACATTGACCATTTTATTGATCCCATTTTGTTTAATGGCTTTGGCCAATGGCGCTTGTTATCCAATTGTAGTCTCCGAGGCATTAAAATCTGCAGCACATAATGTTGGAAAAGCAGCTGCAATGCAAAACACCATACAGTTGGGCTTATGTTTTATGGCCAGTGGATTGGTTTCCCTGTTTTCAAAAGATGCTTTATTGAGTACCACAATTGTGATGTGTGGCACGATTCCATTAGTTTACATCGGTTACAAACTCAGTTTAAAGGGAAAAACAGCTTAATCATTATAGTCCAGCCAGGCTCTGATAATTCGCCTTATTTTTTATGATAATGATAATCAATCACCTGGTCGGCTACTTGTAACTGATGGTTTTTTATCCTGGTCTCCTGTCCGACTGGAATGGCCAGCAGTATTGCAGATTGCAAGGCCGGAATTGTAAATTGAATTGCATCGCTTACATTCCTGGCGATAAACTCCTGCGTAATCAGATTATAAATATCTGATTTGACACCAGGCTTAAAACTCAGTCTCTCCGCTTTGGGATAAGGATTATAAAACAACCAGGAAGGGAAACGCTTAGCGCCGTAAAAATCTGTTGCATTCAGGTCTAGCTGTAAAACCCCTTCTACTTCTGTTTTCTTTACAATGCTGCCAAAGATTCCCACATGTCCACTGCCATAAACGCTAAACTGGGAGACTTCAGGATTCTTACCCGGCACCCATTTAGGTCCATCACCTTGTGCAACTGGCGCTTTTAATTCCAGATAACGATCATCAAAAGTGGAGGCCTTAGCCATTCCTTCATAGGCAATCACTCCTTTTGTGACCGCTGCATGTTCAGGTAAGGTCTGATGTTGAGCTGGCATATATTGCGGATAAAAAAACCTGGAAGCATTTACAGCATTCAGCATCCATTTTCCGATAGCATTTGCATAGGCGGGTTGGTACTTTACCAGTGGGATTAAAGGCCAGGCGGCATCAAAAGTGTTCATTAAAAAGCTGTAGCCACCATGGTCTACAGTACTGCCCACAGTTCCTGAAATGTCTATCCCGTTCCAGTTGCCTGCCAGAAATCCCCATCCTTCCCTACATACCGCAGTACCTGAAAAGGTCCAGTCCAGCATTTTTGCAACATCGAAATCGGTACCCACTTCTGCATTCATTCGCGCAGCCAGATAAGCACCAAAAGGCATGAGCAATTCATAAGTAGGATTGATCTTCTCCTCATTCAAAGCCTTCATCGCTTTAATCGCAGCTTGCAAGTAACGAGGATCCCCAAACTTTTTATAAGCCGCATACAACACATAGGCATGTCCGGCTGCAGCATCTGGCTGAACACATATGGTATTCGTTTTAGGCAACATCCCGCCATAATCAAAATAAGAATAGTGGTAATTGCCATTCAGAATCGAGTCTGCTTTAAAAAACTTCTCCGCAATTTTCCGGGCTATAACATCAAAATCAGCTTGTGCCGGATATTTTTCATAGATGGCATAAAAAAGCACATTAGGATAGACATCGTACCACCAGTCGCGCCCATAACCACCGCCAAGTAATGCCACCTCCGGAGCTGTATTGTTCATCATGATATCCCAACCGGTATCCTTGTTGAAGTAGTTTTTCAGCATTTCTACATAGTTTACACCTTTCTGGTTGCTTTTATCAATACCAACCAGGGAGGCACCTAAAACTGCACCCATATTCGCCAAAGCCTCATGAAACATCCCTTTGTTATTCGCTGGCCCTTGTCGGACGTCCCCAATTGCCGTATACATTCCCATTACAGGCTGATCGAAGTTTTTACGCGTACTGTCCATCCATACCAATGGCCAATACTGCCCTGTAGCCTTAAAATCATAAACTGTGCTGTCGAAACGCAAGGCCATTTCTTTCCAGTCAATAATTTTTAGTGGCTGAGGAAGGTTCGCCATCTCGTTTACCCGCGCAACCTCAACCTGTTTGATCTGCGCATGGCTCTTGCTGAAGATCAGCAGGCTACTGATGAACAAAAGACAACTGAACTTTAAAATGGAATTCATAAAACTATGCTTTAGAAAGCGATTTACTTTAATTCATAAGATACATAAATTCAATAGTTTAAAAGAGTGACTACAGGAAAAACAAAAAAAGAAAAATGGTGTTTAATAAAGCATCTCATCACCATAATGCTTAAAATAATACCGTATGAAAACAATTTACAGCTTTGGAATTTCACTAATTACCCTTGCCTTATTCAGTTGTAACGCTCAACAATCAGGTAATAACACTCAAAAACAAGATAGCACTGCGACTGTTGCAACAGATACCACACACGCAGCTCCTATGGTTGGTGGAGACCAGGATGAACATGGCTGCAAGTCATCCGCGGGTTACAGCTGGTCGGTGATCAGACAGGAATGTGTACGTCCTTTTGAATTGGAAACAAAATTCAAAGACCTCAACAACAGCACACTTGCAGGATATGCATTGTTTTCCAAAGACAACAAACAGGTGGAGATTTTTGCCGCTGAATTTAAACCAACAATTGTCCTGAGTTCAACAGGTACAGAGATTTACGGCTCGACAGATCAAAAATACAAAATGGAAAAAGATGCGCAAAAACATTGGGTAATCAGCAAAACAGAAGATGGAAAAACAGCCCCTATACTACAACAAGAGTAATAGAATAAATATTAACGAAGCCATTTTTCCAAACATTTACTCCCTTAAAATAAATCTATACCTATGCATATAAACGAACTTTTTGACCTGAAAGGAAAAGTAGCCATCGTAACTGGTGGTGGTAATGGAATTGGTAAAGCTTGCTGTGAAACCCTTGCAGCAGCTGGAGCTGCGATTGCCATTGGCGATTTAAAGCTTAAAGATGCTGAGACCGTAGCTGCAGAAATCATCCAAAATGGCGGTAAAGCCATTGCAGTAGCCTGTAATGTACTCAATGATGAAGATCTGGTCAATCTGGTGGAGCGAGCTGAAAAAGAACTGGGTGGAGTACATATCCTGGTTAACAATGCCGGAGGTGGTGGTGGCGGTCGGGAAAACCCCTTTAACACTACGGTGGACGACTTTGCCCGGGTTTTCAAGCTCAATGTATTTAGCGCCTGGAGACTTTCACAACTGTGTGTTCCTTTAATGAAGAAAGATGGTTATGGTAGTATTATAAACATTACTTCCATGAGCAGTATCAATAAAAGCCCCAACATGAGTGCCTATGGCGCTTCTAAAGCAGCCCTAAACCATATGGGTAGTAATCTGGCCATGGATTTCGGCCCTGAAGTCCGCATCAATGCCGTTGGACCCGGAGCCACAAAAACTGCAGCTTTGGCTACAGTACTCACACCGGAAATAGAAGAAAGAATGTTATCCCATACCCCGATTAAGCGACTTGGCAAGCCCTCAGACATCTCAGGAGCGGTTTTGTATTTCGCTGCCCCGATTTCAGAATGGGTAAGCGGACAAGTCCTGTTTGTAAACGGTGGCGGGGTTCAAACCTTGGATTAAATTCGCAGTCTCATAAACTCAATTTAAAAAAAAGAGGGATCATTTATATAAATGATCCCTCTTTTTATGCTGTATTTAATCCCTTGCTATTGTTCATTGAGCACCTTTTCCAGCACTTTATCTAGCTTTGTTTTGTCTTTAGCATAACGCTCAAGATTAAACAGCTTTACCTCTTTAAATTCTATAGGATGACTCTCACTCTGCAGAGAGATATAACCTCCTGTTAAAGCTTTACCGTCTTGTTTGATTTTAGGATCATAGTTGGATACGTTCCCTCCTCCAATCTGAGGTTTAGAGTATTCCAGAACGACTTCCTTGTTGATGATGTGTTTCACCACAGAATCTCCCAAAACCAGGAATTCGGCAGTTACCCATTGGTCGCCCGCATAGGTTTTAGATTTAGAATCTAAACAATGTGGGGTAAACAATTTCCCATCATAGATCACCTGCGTACCTGGAGTACATAAATTACTGGTTGGTCTAATATGCTCTCCATCACCACCTAAGATCTGAGCCTCTATAGAAATAGGGAAATCCTGATTCTTTAACATGGTTTCCGGCGCCTGGCAATGCAACATCGCACCACTGTTACGGATCGCCCAACCCTCTCCACCTTTGGCCTGATCGCCAACAAAGCGATAAGTTACCTTTAACAAGTAATAAGAAAATGGTTTCTTATAAAAGATATGTCCATATTGCTGGTCAAAGTTTTCATAACCATCATAATTTACCTTGATCAGGCCACCCTCTACACGGAAAGTATTCGCATAATTGTCATTATAGTCATGTTTGGAAATTTTAATATTCCAGTCGTTCAGGTCTTTTCCGTTAAAAAGATTGGTCCAGCCTTTTTGTGCGTAGGCCTGATTTACAAATAGAAAGGTCAGCGCTACAAATAGCAGCAAGTTGATTTTTGGTTTCATGTGTTTAACAATGTGTGTGTTTATACTTTGGTTCGTTTTAAAAATAGGGATTTAAATCAGATCAGGCAATATTAAACCTGCTTTAACACTAAAGAAATAACCATGACTAAAAAAATCCGGATATATGCCACATCAATATATTTACCAGGTCTCAAAACATTCTGGACTTAAAATAAGTTATACCGAAAAATAGCTCATCTCAAATCATAAAAAAATGGAAATCATGAATGATCAACTCTCTGCACATGCCATAGTAACCCGTCATTTTTCTGTAACTGCTGAAGATGTTTTTGATGCCTGGCTGAATACCTCCATGATTGGAAGGTTTATGTTTGGTCCCGAAGTCCGGGACGAAAAGGTTGTCAGCCTTACAGCAGATCCAAAAATTGGAGGTGCATTCTCATTTATTGTCAACAGAAATGAAGAAGAAATTGATCATACCGGAGAATACCTGGAGATCAGTCGACCGCTTCGTCTTTCTTTTACATGGGCAGTGCGACAGGATGCTGCCGATCATTCAGAAATCGTGATTGATATCATACCTAGTCCCACAGGCGCAGAACTAACACTCACCCAAAAAATGCCCGCCAATTGGGAACATTTTATAAAAAGTGCCGAAGAATCCTGGACAAAGATGCTGGATGAGTTGAATAAGATTCTTTAATACCGTAAACCTTTCCGGTGTATAGACAAAAGCCTCCTATCTTTTCAGCTATAGTTATGAAATAGTTTGAAAAGACAGGAGGCTTTTATTTGAAGCTAAACTTAATCCCATAAAGTGGCAAAAGGTGTAGGCTCATAAATCGGGTAATCTTCAACTGTCGGGTATTCAAGAAATATAGACATAGGATAAATATTTTAAATGAAATTAATATGTTGGAGGGTTAACTTCGATTTTAAAGCTGATCTTTTCACAGCTTCCCCTGCTAAAAGGTACAATTAAAGAACGAATAATTGAAGAAATAGTTTTTAAAAAAGTTCAAAAAACCGCTTCTTTCCATCTTAAAACCATAAAAATGCGATTATTGAATAATTTATTAAAAAAAACTTAGAATTGTTTTAAACAATCCTTATTTTACACTTGTTATTGTTTTTCGATGAGCAACCTCTTTGGGGGCAATAACAACTTATCTTTAATAACTAAATAAAATACAATGCCAGAAGGAACAGTAAAATTTTTTAATGAGTCAAAAGGATTTGGCTTTATCGTACCAGACAACGGAGATGCTGAAATCTTTGTACACGTAACAGGATTAGCAGGTCCAGTAAGAGAAAACGACAAAGTTACTTATGAAGTTGAGAACGGCAAAAAAGGCCTGAATGCAACTAACGTGAAAACCGTCTAAATTATTGATGATTTGTCAAAGCATCTCCAAAAGAGATGCTTTTTTTATGCCCTATTTATTCCTGATCCTCTGAAACAGGTACATTGAATGTACTTTCAGATCAGAAAATTGGCGACAAGCCTAAGGGTGATGAAGGTACTTGCCGCCATTTAGATTTACCTGGAATTGCGGTTCTCCGCCTGAATTTTTAACACCCAGGCATATTGACCAGGAAGTGTTGCCGGTAATTTCACTACCACAGTGCCGTTTGTATTGCTCCAGGCTAAAGGTTCCTTTACACCTAACATATAGATCTTAGAACCTACTTTAGGTTGTATAGTGCTTAATTTAAGCTCATTATTATCTTGTTGATTGAAAATCGCATAGGTGGTTTTACCATCTTTACTTTGTGTAAAGCGGATATGATCTCCTTCTTTGTAATTTGTTAAGCTGTTGGTTCCATAAATAGCCTGTTTGTTCAGTTTCAGCCATTTTCCCATTTCTGCCAGACGCTCAACGCTTGGTGCAGGAATTTCACCTTCAGCGGTAGGCCCAACATTGAGCAGGTAATTCCCTCCTTTTGCAGCCACATCTACCAGGTTATTGATCAGCGTTTCGCCTGATTTCCAGTTCTGATCATTCTTCACAAAACCCCAGTTGTTGTTAATGGTCATACAGCTCTCCCAATAATCCTGAGAATTTGTTTTTAGGATTTCCTGTTCCGGAGTACCGAAATCTCCGGCGGCATTTTCATATTTATTCATACCTTCCATTCCTCCACGTGCCTTGCTGATCCTGTTGTTGATCACCAATGAGGGTTTCAAAGCACGCAAATAATTGTACAGGTCTTTCCCCTGATCTTCTGTCCATTCAGAAATCCATTCTCCATCAAACCATAAAATGTCTGGGTTGTACTTTTTAATCAATTCGGCCAGCTGAGGCTTTAAATAGGTTTCTCTATACTTCGCGAAATCAGGTTTTTCCGCAGGCTTTAGTTTCGGATTCGCATTTGGATGATGCCAATCCATGATGGAATGGTACAGACCAAACTTAATGCCTGCTGCCTTACAGGCATCCGCCAACTCTTTAATAATGTCTCTTTTAAAAGGCGTGGCATCCATGATGTCATAGTTTGTCACCTGACTATCCCACATGCTAAAACCATCGTGGTGTTTAGAAGTAAACACAATGTACTTTGCACCAGCATCTTTGGCTATGCTCAGCCACTTTTTGGCGTCAAATTTTACGGGATTAAACTGTGCCGCATATTTCTCATATTCCGGAGTTGGAATCTTATGGGTTTCCATGATCCACTCCGCGCCGCCGTCCTTTCCATTATAGGTACCTGCCGGAACGGCATACAATCCCCAGTGAATAAACATCCCGAAGGTATCATCATGCCACCACTGCATACGCTGGGTTTTGGCAGATTTTGGTTCTTCTAAGTAATTTTTTTGGGCAAAAACCGGACTGGACAATAACAATCCGGCAATCAGCAGGTGGCTCTTTTTCATACTTGTGTGATTTGGTTATCACAAAGAAAGCAATAAAGCAGGTTCAGTATTCTGCGATAATGCCAAATCATTAAATGATTTTAGCTTTCTGTATTACAGCACCTTATGAACCATGAAATTCCAGAAGCTGATTTTTCTCCTGATCACAAAACCCAGCTTTTCATAAAGCCGGATCGCCCCGGTATTAGACTCTGCAACATGTAAATAAGGTATTTTATTTGCCAGAAAAATCTGATTTGCGGTATGGGCCACCAATTGCTTTGCATAGCCTTTACCGGTATGGTCTGGATGAGTCACTACGGCACTTACCTCGGTAAATGCATTCATTTTCATGCGCTCACCAGTTACCGCGACCAGTTCATTACCTTTATAAATCCCATAGTAATTCCCCAAATCAGGAGTATTATTCCTGAAATATCCAGGCTGTACCAGATTCACCAATTGCAGTAAATCGGCTTTATGTTCGGCTTTCAGGCTGGTGATTTCCTCCTTAAATTCTATTTGAATGGGGCTCCTCAGTAGCATTTGACAACAGACCAACTCTTTGTTAAAGCGCAATAAATTACTGTAATTTGGTTTGTCGCCAACAACAAAAAAATTATCGGCCAATATCGAATATTCATCCAGGGCATCTTCGCTGGAATCCAGTTTCGTAAAACCGCCAAACGGACAATAGTCCGGGTGATAGCATTTCACATCTCCAAAGTCGACTGAGTATGGATGGTGGCTTTCTATTAGTGAAAACCAAACCGGGTTGTTTAGTTTATTTTCTTCTGAATTCATAGGCATAAAGCAGCGGCTGTTTTCATTTTCACAACCGCTGAGCAATAAATATAAGATTCAGCTGAATTAAAGTAAAATTCCCGGGATATGATTAATCATACTTCAATCCTGGATAGCCCAACAGCCTTCTCCATAGTGCCAACTGGCCAATAATACTAGCCTCCCGATAGATCGTAAATGTAATCATCTCATAATAAGTCATCTTCATGAAACCCATATCGATTTCACTGTCTAACTTTTCGTCATCAATACTCAATAATGCTTCACGGGCAATTGGACTGATCATATCCCAGTCTTTCAAATATTCGTCTTTTGTAGGGTATTTTGCGCCTTCCTGAATTCCTTTATGATCTTTAAACAACTCATAGCCTGTCTGCAGAAGCCCGGGTTTGGTTTCTGATGTCATCCAAAAACGTTGTCCAACCAAAGAACCGGCCAGCCAGGCCATATGGTTCGCTTCTGTATTTAAACGGTTGTACATATCTTCTTCAGAAACCCCTACAATGGCTTTAGCAAAAAAGTTGGTCTGCAGATCAAACAAGGCCAATAAACCCTGTGTTCTACTACTAACAGTGATCGTTCCCATAATTAATAATTTTAAGATTTAATGCTTACACTAATTTACGGTTAATATCGCTAGGTATCTTCAAAAAAAAGGGGACTAAAGCGTCAATAATAAGGGGCAATTGCGCCAAAATCAGAAACTTTATGGCAATAAAAGTGTTAAGCATTGATAAGACCAGGTCCAATGCTTAAAAACAACGTTTCGAATTCTAAATTCGTCATCAATAAACCCGTTTTTTACACTTCTATATTACTGATTGTATGCAGTTTGCTTTTATGCCTGCTCTACCAGGAAACCTTAGATGCCTGGTTCAACAGCACAAAACTGCTCATCACTGCAAATCTGGGTTGGTTCCTCATTCTGACAGTCAATTTCATTCTTGGTTTCTGCCTGTATCTGGCCTTTGGGAAGTACGGCAAGATTCGTCTTGGGGGCGAAGATGCGGAACCTGAATTCAGTAATACATCCTGGTTTGCGATGTTGTTCAGTGCGGGAATGGGAATAGGGATTATGTTTTTCAGCATTGCTGAACCTGTTTCTCATTTCAGTCAGCCGCCAAGACCCGCAGGTTCAGATGCAGAACTGGCCATTCAGGCGATGGAGTTTACCGCTTTACACTGGGGCTTACATGCCTGGGCAATTTATGCTGTTGTTGGGCTCGCACTCGCCTTTTTCTCTTTCAACAAAAAGCTCCCACTCACTTTTCGTTCGCTATTTTACCCCTTTTTAGGGGAACGTATCCATGGTTGGTGGGGACATTCCATTGACATCCTTTCTGTAATTGCCACGCTATTTGGCCTTTCTACTTCTCTGGGATTAGGGGTTCAGCAAATGAATGCCGGCTTGAACTTCCTGTTTGGATGGGGAATGTCGACCACCCTTCAATCCTTTATCATCATCATTGTAACTTCTATAGCCACCATATCCGTAGTTTCAGGTTTAGATAAAGGCGTTAAACTCCTTAGTCAGGGGAACATGATTATGGCCTTCGTATTGATGTTGCTGATATTTGCATTTGGCCCTACCATCTACCTGTTAAAAAGCTTCATCCAAAATACGGGTTCTTACCTGGCGGATTTCATAGAAATCAGCACCTGGAACGACAGCTACCGGCAATCAGGTTGGCAAAACTCCTGGACCGTTTTCTATTGGGCATGGTGGATTGCATGGTCGCCTTTTGTAGGTAGTTTTATTGCAAGAATCTCCAGGGGGAGAACCATCAAAGAATTTATCCTTGGTGTGCTGATTGTACCCGCTGCCATCACTTTATTGTGGATGACTGTCTTTGGCGGCACCGCCCTTCATTTTATTCTGGAGGGAGACCATAGCTTGATCAATGCGGTAAAATCAGACATTTCTACTGCTTTGTTTGTCTTCCTTCAAAAGATCCCATTTACCCCTATATTATCTGGGCTGGCAGTATTGCTGGTGGCCTTTTTCTTCATCACCTCCTCAGATTCAGGTTCTTTAGTAATCGACAACATTACTTCAGGTAATGCGAGCTATACCCCTCCTTTACAAAGAGTTTTCTGGGCTTTCCTGCAAGCCATCGTGGCCATTGTACTCCTTTGGGGCGGCGGACTGGAAGCTTTACAAACCGCGGTTATTATTGCCGGGCTCCCCTTTGCAGTGATCATCTTACTGATGTGCTACAGCCTTAAAAAAGGACTTCAGGAAGAACTGAATAAGCACAAAAAGAAACTCCGCTCTAAGCAGGAGAAGAGCTATCGGGAAACCATTTCAGACCTGATGGCGGAACAAAAATAATTACCTTAACCATGAATAACAATATGGCATCCACCCCTAAAATAAATGTAATTGCAGGTCTTGATCTCTCTGAAATAGATGAGGCACTGATTCAATATGTAAAACTCCTGTCCGCATTACTCCCGCTAAACAAGCTGGTCTTCTTTCACAACATCAAGCAATCAGAGCTCCCTGAAGCCTTTAAAAATCCAGATCAGCTAAATACCATTGCCAACACCATAAAAAAGAAATTGAGGGCAACTATACCCGCCTTATTGGGAGATCAGCTGGACTATGAAATAGAGGTCAGCGCCGAAGACTACACAGAACTCTCCTTTACCCAGGTCGCCAGGAGAAAACAAAGCAATCTGGCCTTACTGGGCAACAAACAACACCTGGAAGGCAATGGAGGTCTGGCTCATAAACTGATCCGGATGCTGCCTTTTGAAACGCTCCTCGTTCCTGAAACCTATAATCCGGAACCCAAAAAGATCATTGAAGCCATAGATTTTTCTAAATACACTCCCAAAGTGATGAAATGGGGGAACTACATCAAAAAACACAGCCGGCTACCAGCGCTTTCTTTTCAACCCATCAACATCTCCAAACTCTCCTGGAAGTTCTTTCCCGGCCTCTCCAACGCAGAAATACGGAAGAATACGCAGGAAGATCTCAAAATAAAATCCGAAAAATGGGCGAAGCTTTATCCCAATGCCAGCCCTTTAAAGGTGATTCCTGCCGAGGATAAAAACATTGCATCTGCATTGATGTATCATGTAAAACAGGAGCAGGCAGATTTGTTGATCATGGGTGTTCAGGGAGTCACCTCACTGACTACTCTTTTCATGGGCAGCGTAGCCAATGAAGTGCTTTATCTGGAAAGCAATGCCTGCTTGTTGTTTGTAAAACACCACATTGAGTAAAACATAAAATAAACCATTATCATGGCAGAATGATAAGTTTTAAACTGCTCCCAGCAATAATAGTTCATTGATTTCCCTGGCCAGAGCCCTGTCTTTTTCAGTCACAATATCCCCGGCATCATGGGTACTCAACCAGATCTCCACCTTGTTCCATTCATTCTGAACTACATTTTTCATAATCCTATCCTTGGAACAACTACGAAATTGCAGTTATTTTCTTTAAAAACACCTGAGGTTGAACAAGTGTTTCAGTGGGTAAAAAAAACAATTCCCCATCTAAAAAAGGGTAACACTCTGACTACATATTTTAGCAAAGCTACAAAGGGAATTTGCCTGCTTCAAAGCCTATTCACATAAAGATTCCCAGAGAGTCCCCTTGCCATATCACAATAAATATCTCATTTTCTTACAACGAAATTGTCATTAAAATTCAATAAGTTATGGTAGTTTATTAAAACTTAAACTTTATATAAAAAAGCACATACCAGGGGATCAAAAAATTAGGAATTACTACTTTTTTGACGCATCAAAAACCAATTTCTCCAGTGCGAACCGGTACATCGGACCTACAGGAACCGGTCTGTCATCTAACCAAACATTGCGCTTATCCAACCTGGTAATTTTGGCAGAAGAGACGAGAAAGGAACGGTGCACCCGAACGAAGAGCGGAGCAGAAAGCAGCACCTCCAGTTCCACCATAGTCAGCCTTGAGCGGAGCTCTTCCTTCGTCAGAACAAACCGGACATAATTGCCAGTACTTTCTGCATACAGCAAATCTGCCAGCTCAATTTTAATCAGCTCATAACCGCTCTTGAGGAAAATGGATGAAGCTGATTTCTCCTGAAAATTCTGACCTGTCAGCAAAGCCTTCTGACGAAGCTGGTATTGCTCAAAAGCTTTGTTGCATGCTTTCAAAAACCTTGGAAAGGAAAATGGCTTTAGCAGGTAGTCTATCGCTTCCAATTCAAAACTCAGCAGCGCATGTTCTGCATAGGCAGTTGTAAAAATCACCATCGGTGGATGAGACAATGATTTCAGAAAATCGATCCCGGATATACCCGGCATCTTAATGTCCAGAAAGATCAGGTCTACCTGCTCCTGCTGTAGGTAGGCAAGCGCATCTTTCGTCCGTGTGAAACAGGCTGAAAGCCGAATACAGGGCACTTCAGCAGCAAGACTTTTGATCACTTCCAACGCAATGGGCTCATCATCAAGAGCAATCACCTTCAAAAAGGAGGAACGACCATCCTTCTCGTATAGGGCTTTTGTACTCGTCATAGGATCTGAATGGTTAATTCCGCAATAAATTCATTTTCAACCACACCATAATTCAGCTGGTGCCTTCCATCATAAAAAAGCTTTAGGCGCTCTCTAAGGCTATTTAAACCTAATTCCGGCGATTGTCTTTCCAGATCAAACCCAACCACCTTAGAAAGGCTATTTCGCACCTTAAAACAAATCTCATCTGCTGTACAGGACAACTCAATGTTAACCCAAAATTTTCCTTCTGCCCCGAACCCGTGTTTAAAAGCATTTTCGACAAAAGGGATCAACAGCATAGGAACAATCAAATGATCGCAATGGGTGAAATCCAGATTCGCTTTCACCTGAAGCTGATCTTCCGGCCGTAATCTCAGTTTCTGCAATTCAATGAAGTTTTGCAGGTAAGTAATTTCATTTTTCATTGGAATAAAGTCCTGATGGTTGTCTTCCAACATGAAGCGCATCATGTCTCCCAAAAGTTGAATTCCATTAGCCGTTCTTTTGGAGCCGTCCAACAATGCTGTACCATAAAGCGTATTGAGGGCATTGAACAAGAAATGAGGATTGATCTGCATCCGTAGAAATTGCAAATCACTTTTTGAACGGGTCAATTCCGACAATGCATTTCTAAGTTCCTGCAACTGATCATTCCCTTGCCGATAAATCAACCAGCTCACCGGAACAGTAAACAGCAGTTGAACACCCCAGTTTTCCAGCCATAACATCAGGAAGGAATCAGTATGACTCAAAAGTGCGAGCACAGGAAAAGAGCAGATCAAAGTAAAGAGTATGGTCCTCATCAGGAAAGGAAAGCTCCATTCTTCATTTTTTAGATAACTGGGAAACAACCAACAAGTACTACCCACATAAACCAATACCATAGCTGTAGCCACCATAAAGTAAGCGGAATAGAATGCGTCATTTTCAATCAGGTTGAAACTCCATAGCAATGTAGGAAAGAGTAAATAGATGACTAAAAATCCTGAAATCTGATTTGAAATTAAAGTAAAGTATCTTTTTTTTGACCCGGAATCTTCGATTTTGCAAATCAGAAAAGTTCTGAAAGCAGCATAGCTACCATACACTGCCAGAAGCATTAAGCCCCTGTCCCACCCCATCCAGATAGATTTTAAGGGTCTGTCGTTATAACCCAACCAGGAAAATAGCCCATAGCCAGCATAATTATAATTTGCCGGGTTTGCGAAGTATGTCGCCAGATTTACCCCTAAAGCCAACAGAAAACTCAAAGTCAAAAACTGGAGGAACAACAACAGACCTTCCAGATAGCCCTTCTCTTTTGTCCTCATGAAGCGGGGGATACTTACCAGATTGACCCAAAAATACACGCTTAAAAAAAGCAGAATTACACCAAGCCGGGGGAACAAGCCATGACTTACATTGGCGGCCATGGTCAAATCCGTGGAAATAATTGTCTTCAGGATTTGCATGGCCGCCAGCAAGACAACCAAGAGGATTTCATGTTGCAAAAGTTTATTTTTCATAGTTCAGGGGCTATTAAAAGTTCAATATCTGACACAAGCTTACAAACAAACACCAATTGTTCACAAATTATGGGATCGATACTGTATATCTGGTACAAAAAGCCAAAATAAGATATAAAACCCCATAAAAAAAGCCGAATAGCCACTTGAAATACAAGTCACTATTCGGCTAATTTAAACTTATAGTCGAATTATTAATATGCTGTTCTAAACTACTCCTTGTGCAATCATCGCATCTGCGACTTTCACAAATCCGGCAATATTTGCTCCTTTTCCATAATTGATATAGCCATCTTTTTCCTGACCATACTTCATGCATGTACAATGAATTTGTGAAATGATCACTTTAAGTTTACCATCAATTTCTTCACGATCCCAGGAGTAGCGCTGAGAGTTCTGAGACATTTCTAAACCGGAAACGGCCACCCCACCTGCATTGGCAGCTTTACCTGGTGCATATAAAATCTTAGCGCGTTCGAAAACATGAATCGCTTTTGGCGTAGTTGGCATATTGGCCCCTTCCGCTACACAAATACAACCATTACTCACCAATAATTCGGCATCGCTTTCGTCGAGTTCATTTTGAGTGGCATTTGGAAAGGCAATGTCACACTTGATGCCCCAGGGCTTCTCATTCGGAAAAAACTGACAACCGTAAGCATCCGCATATTCTTTGATTCTTCCTCTTCGAACATTTTTCAATTCCATAATGAATTTCAGTTTCTCCGCATCAATTCCCGCAGGATCATACACGAAACCTTCCGAATCAGACACGGTCAATACCTTTGCCCCTACCTGAATACATTTTTCAACGGTAAATTGCGCCACATTTCCAGATCCTGAAACCACTACAGTCTTTCCTTTTAAAGAATCTCCTTTTACTTTCAGCATCTCTTCTACGAAATAGACTACGCCATAACCAGTTGCTTCCTGGCGGATTAAACTTCCACCCCATTCAAAGCCTTTACCCGTTAACACTCCGGTAAATTCTCCTTTGATACGCTTGTATTGTCCAAATAAATAACCGATTTCTCTGGCGCCAACACCAATATCACCAGCTGGAACATCAATGTCTGCTCCTACATGGCGGTAGAGTTCTGTCATAAAACTCTGGCAGAACTTCATCACTTCCGCATCAGATTTTCCTTTTGGGTCGAAATCTGATCCACCTTTTCCTCCGCCCATAGGAAGGCCGGTCAAGCTATTTTTGAACACCTGCTCAAAAGCAAGAAACTTAAGAACACTAAGGCTTACTGAAGGATGGAAACGCAAACCACCTTTATAAGGCCCAATTGCACTGTTCATCTGCACTCTGAATCCACGATTTACTTCTACTTCTCCTTTGTCATTTAACCAGGGTACTCTAAAGATGATCACACGTTCAGGCTCGACAATCCGTTCCAAAACCTTATTTACTTTGTATTTCTGGTTCTCTTCTGTAAAAGGGATGATGGATTCAGCAACTTCGTATACTGCTTGTAAAAATTCTGCTTCATGAGTATTTCGGGATGTTACCTTACTCATGAATTCATTGATTGTTTGGCTCATTTATGTGTATTAGGTTAAAAATTGGCAAAAAAAAAGGTCAATGCATTAAAAACGCAAACCTTAGGTCTTGGAGTCCATCTACTTTCTCAGGAAAACTGAAGTATTTGAATTATCTGGCAATAAAATTTGCTGTAATTTGGTTCATTTAGCTCCGAAAACAAAAATAATCTATTTTTCGAAAAATAAAACTAAATACTTAAATAAATACAAAGTTTATTCAGTAAAACTGCCAAAAATTCTAACTTTCACAACATATCAACTAAAAAATTGAATTTATTTGAATCACAATCCAGTTCTAAATAGCATTAATGGCAGATGAGTATGATAAGCAAGCCTATTAGACACACTTTGATGAAACAGACCTTCAATAAAACCATATATTCTCGGAATGGTAATCACCAATTGAGCTGCTTCGCGATCGGCAAATTTAATAATCCCATCAACTACCTCTTCATGATCAATATAATGATACCCTGGTTTCTGCTCGTCCCATAGCTCATGTAATGCCGACAATTGTCTGAGCTCATCAATTTCAAAATCCCCCCTTCTGGGATCAATATTTAAGATCAGCAGTTTGGCATTCAATGCATTCACAAATGTCCTGATGGCATGAACCGGAGTATAGGCCAACACCTCTTTCAGGTCGCAGGCAAAAACTACCCGTTCTATTTTCTGGAATTTTGCACCTGAGGGGACTACTAATAAGGGGGCCAGACTGCTTTTTGCCAGATCCATGGCATTACTTCCAATGATTGCACGCTGCAATGCATTTCTTCCCTTCATCCCAACGACTACCATTCCCGCTCGTAATTGTTGCACCAAAATATTAACCGCCGGCACCAATGTCCTATCGTCATGCCGGGTTTCAATTTTAGTTTCCGCCAAGACCTCCTGCTCCAGCTCCAGCTTAAGTGCCTTAAGTTTTTTTAAACTTCCTGCTTCGGACTCTGAAAATCCTGGGCCAACCGGAGCAGAGCCCGTGGTAGAGGGCATTAGAATAGACTCATAAGAGTGATACAGGATGATTTTGGTACTTTTCAGTTGCTGACTCAAACCAGCAGCATACCTGGCCGCATTATCTCCAGATTCAGAAAAATCTGTAGGCACCAGAATATGTCTGGCACTGTAGAATTTATACAATTCTTCATCAATAGCCCTTTCCAACTCCTGGAAATCGAGATCAGAAAGACTCCTTTGTCCGCGGTCAACAATCGTCCAATCGCCCTTTACAGACCGATCAAGCACAATTGGATCACGTTCATTGGTCACCATTTCTACCTTAAATCTGCGGTAATGTTCTGCCGTAGTGATGATAGCGCTTAAATCCAGGCTCCCTGCCTGAAACTTAACAAAAAATGTTTCCATATCATACCCTCCCTTATGCCATTTAGCCCAGTTATATATGGTCGCCACCTTTTAAACTGGTAAAGTTCCCAATAAGGTAATATCAGCATAGAGCTTATTACAAATGCCTTATCAGAATTTTTAAAATGGTTTAAGTAATGATTTCTTCATCATACCATTGGTATTTTTTGGTGGAAAAGCAGGTATCGCATCATGGATAGAAAAGAAAATGGCTACCTGTAAAACACGCAGCCATTCCCAATAGTTTTAAAAAAACAGGTAATTATTTCGTTTGATGGATCGCTTTTGCCAGGCCTATTGCCTTCTGTATATCTGACCTTTATATTTTAAACAAAATCAATGCGTTTCTCGTAACAATAAAATCTCAATCCAGGTCGGAAAGCCAAATCGATCTCCCCAGCATATTGATAGCCTAACTTAGGAAATAAGCCTTGAGTGGCTTCATTCTTTGAATTGGTATCTATCCGTAACACTGGAATTTTCCGCTCCATGGCAACTTTTTCCGCCTGTTGGAGCAAAGCAACAGCAATTCCCTTCCCCTGATGATCCGGACTTACTGCCAAACGATGGGTTACAATCGCAGTTTCATTAAGATCCCAGCCTACTTGTGCATATTCTGCATCCTGATCTGTAGTGATTGCCGCAATCCCGGCGATATCCCCATCCAACTCCGCAAGCCAAAGCTGATTCAAACTAATGTCCTTTTCAAAAACCGCTGGATTAGGATAAGTATCATCCCATTGCCAGTTTCCAGTGGCATTCATTAAAGGCACTACCGCTTTAACCAGTTCCATAACTGGCGCTACATCTTCTAAAACTGCTTGTCTAATTAACATATCTGGTAAAATTACTAAAAAACCCATAATGATGAAGCCCTGACAATCCCACTCTTAAAGAAGCCAATTTATTTCCTAATTTTGAATATCCACATTTTAGATACATCAAATGACAGGTTATCCTCATAAAAATCACCGCATAATCCTTACCCTCCTTATCGCATTTTTAATATTTGGTTTCAGTGCTGCTGTACATGCACAAAGTAACGGCAAGACAATTCTTCCTTTGGAATTCCAAAACCATCTAAAAACCAATAAAGAAGCGTTAATTCTTGATGTAAGAACTCCGGAAGAATTTAAGGGCGGTCATCTGGATCAGGCAAAAAACCTGAATATATATGATGCCACTTTCAAAGAGCAAATTTCAAAACTAGACAAAACACAACCTGTTTATGTGTATTGTAAAGCTGGCGGAAGAAGTGCAAATGCAATGAAACAAATGCAGGAACTTGGTTTTGCGAATGTATACGAGCTAAAAGGAGGTATTATGGCCTGGGAGCAAAATGGCTTACCATTAAATAATGTAGAAAAACCTAAGACCGACCAGTTTTCTCAGGCAGATTTTGATCAAATGTTGAAAGCAAATAAAAATGTGCTGGTAGATTTCTATGCAGAATGGTGCTTGCCATGTAAAGAAATGGAACCGATATTATCTAAATTAAAAGATCAATACCGGGGCAAAATAGCAATTGAAAGAGTCAATGTTGATGAGGCAAAATCTTTAAGCAAAGCGATTAGGATAGAAGGCCTTCCTGTACTGGCCATCTATCAAAATGGAATTGAAATCAAGCGTGTTACAGGATTTCAATCTGAAAAGGACCTGTTAAAACTTCTTCAACAACTCAAATAAGTATTGCTGGCAAAAAGTATTTTATTAGCCAGTGATAAAAAAAAATAAGTCGGATAAGAAACATTAATCATGTTTCGGTGTTACCCATTTAATACATCTTTAGCTGGCTAAAGGTGTTTTACTTGAAGGTAAACCATATATGAGTATAATTTCCGGCCTAAGAACAACACTCCTGCTCTTTTTATTAAGTGTTACAATTCCTATTTATGCGCAGGATATTGCGCCACATTATGAAAGAGACAGTTTAGCCAGTCCGATTGAAGAATATCCAGTTGCAAAAAAAAGGTTTGGCCGTGCTGCTGCGTCCCTGGTACTTGCAGAGCTGATTCCCTGGTCTTTCAGTAAATTTATTACCAAAAGAGATTTTTCTAACGTCACCTTAAACAGCATCAAACACAACCTAAAGCCCAAAAACTGGGAATGGGACAATGATGCTTTCCCTACCAATCAAATCGACCACCCTTACCATGGAAGTGTGTTTTTTAATTCCTTCCGATCCAATGGTTATGGCTTTTGGGAATCTGCACCAGCAGCATTAGTAGGCAGTTACCTATGGGAAACCGCAGGTGAAAATCAAGCATTTTCCAAAAATGACATCATCAATACCACTTTTGGCGGAATTACCATTGGAGAAACCGTACACCGGCTGACCAGAAAAATACTCCAGACCAAAAGAAGGGGATTCAGAAGGTATGTCAATGAAACTATTGGGATGGTGATCAATCCTACAAATGGATTCAGGAGAATTACAGATGGTGAGTGGGGAAAGGTACCGGGCCGATTTGAAAAATTAGACTCCACCCTACTCCTCCTGGAAGCAGAAGCTGGAATCCGGAAGGTCAATTTGAAAGATGATCAGGCAAACTTTGGTGTATATGGCCGATTAAAGCTCATTTACGGAAACCCATTTGAAAATTACAAGACTCCTTTTGCTAGCTTCGTCATGAACGTAGAGGTTGGACAAGACGACACTGCCTTTGTCAATTCCGTGAATATTGTGGCTCCGGTAAACGGCTGGCTTTTGAGCAGCAACAGTCGGAACAGACACCTGATGTCGATCAATTCAAATTATGATTACATGAATAACCAGAACTTCTCTTATGGCGGACAAAGTATTTATTTGAACCTCTTTTCGGAATTTGGATTAAATACCCAAACCCGCATCAAAACCTCCGTGGGGATGGGTCCTGTATTAATTGGTGCTTTCAGAGAAAGGGCAATTTTCAATGGAAGATCATATGATTTTGGTGGTGGTGCAGGTTTAAGCGCTAATGCAGAACTCAACATGAAGGATAAGTTTATGCTAGAATTCCATTACAACACCCGACTCCTCCACACCTATAATGGATACACCACCAGTTATTTTTCACAGAGCTTTGCAGCGGAAATCGAATATGCATTGAGTAAAGAAATCTCTTTTTCGACTGCCCCTGGAGTATTTCTGATCAAGGAAAACTATAAAGATGGCCCGGATGTAAGCAGAGGCATTCCAAGTTTAAAAATTGGGTTTAAATACAGGATTGCCTATTTTTAACATGCCTATGATTCATTAAACAATTTTGCTTTCAGTTGAACATACCGGGTTCTTCCAATTGGAATTACCTCTGCATTTTTCAACAACAGCTCATACTTACTACCCGAATTGATCATTATCTTTTCAATTTGATCAACAGCAACAATATAAGATTTATGCACCCTCTCGAAACCCGGAGGAAGCAGGTATTCCAGTTTTTCTAACGACTTATCATGTAATTCCTGCTTTCCATCTTTTAAATGTAGCTCCGTATAAATCCCAGCGCCCTTGATGTAGCGCAAATCTTTGGTGTCTATCATACAGATCGCCCCTCCTTTTTTCAGTGCCAGAAATTTAAGATTCCCACCTGCATGATGCTCCTGACTTGAGATTCTTAAAAATGCCTGTGCCAGTCGATTCTCATCAAAAGGTTTTGGCACAAAATCCAGCACACCATACTCAAATGCAGTGATCGCCTGTTCTGAGTGAGCTGAAAGGACTATGGTATGAAAAGACCTGGATACAACCGATGCTAATACAGAAAATCCATCTTCACCATTCAAATTCAGATCCAGCAACAAAACATCTACCGCCTGATTTGCTAAAAAAGACAGACCATCAGCAACATTATCTACACGATTTAGTCTTTCCAGTTTATCTGCGAGCAAAGATCTGGTCATCCGCTCAATCCTTGCGGCAATCCTGGTTTCATCTTCTATAATTAATATCTTCATTGTTATAGGTATATAGTAATGGTGGTCTTCCAACCTTTCTCCAATGCTTCAGAACCAAATGACCATGCATCGCCGTAACTTTCCATTAATCTTGCCTTGATGTATTGAAAACCCGTTCCAGATTTCTTTTTATCTTTAGCTTCCCTGTTTTCAGCGATTGTGAATAAGGTATACTGTTTATAATCCTTCCCCATTGTAAAATTAAGCTGAAAATGAATACTACCATCCGGCAGTGGTTTACTATGGGTAATCCCATTTTCAAGAATCGTATGCAGGATTGCAGCCGGAACTTTTTCTTTTGGATCAATTCCGGAATCCGACCATTGATACCTGATCTCTTTACGAAATTGCATCACTTTCAGGTGGACTTTACAGAGTTCTATTTCCTTTTCAATAGGGACTAAAGTCTCATCTGCCATCTCATTCAACAAATCGAATTCTTTGGAAAGTGCCTGAATAAACACCACTCCCTGCTTTGGCGACTCTTCAACCCAATCAATTAAAGAAGTCAGTGTATTTTTAATAAAATGTGGCTGAATGTTTTTCTTGAGCAATTCTGTTCTTAATCTTGCAGAAAGTAGTAAGGCAGACCTGTACTCATGCTCTGCATCTCTGCTGGTGATCGTATGCAAATAAAGCATACACAAAATGATGATATTAAAGCTGATAAATAAACTAAAATCATAATACAGGAGATAGACGATTAAAGCCGAAATCAGGAGACCGGCCATCACTATTTTCGAACCTTTTTCGCGGTAAAAGATAGCGGTGCCTACAATACCTACCGAAGCAATCCACATGGTTATACATAAATACTTGGCTGTAAGGTCATAATGACCATAATTAACACTATAAATACTTAGGAGCAAAAGGAACAATGCAGCCATCAACCATAACTTTCTTTTGAAATGAAACTGAATGCTGTAATACCAGGGAATCAACAAAGCAATAACAAATGTTAAAATGCCAATGATCTCGAGGCGCCAATAAAACTGATGGTATGGAATATTGATATATACCTTAATATATTCTACAAGCTGGAGTAGAAAAAAGAGGAAACACGTCACGGAAAATATAAGCACTGCATATTCCCTTTTTCGGCTATTGATAAAAATAAAGAAGTAATATACCGCAGCAATTAAAAATACTCCAGCAGTCATATTGAGGAAAGAGGCCACAATAAGCGGATCTTTAATCAGGTGATCATAAGGCCCAATTGACAGGAAAACCGGACGAAAGTCTGAGCTCAGATAAGCTTGTGAGGCTCTGATTGCGACCAGATGATTTCCTTTACCGGCCAGCGAGTCAGGAACCATAAAACAGGTACTTGAAGTTCCTGGAATTTCGGGCTGTCCGGCTTGCTTTATTGATCCATTTTTACCAATTTTCTGTCCATCCCAAAACACCTCGAAAGCACCAAAAGCATTCACTTGTAGTCCCAGATGACCATCAGAAACTGTATTATCCTGAATTTTAACCACAGCCCTGACCCAATACATCTGATCTGGAATACTTGATCGTTCTTTTGGCCAATTTTGGTCATTATAATCTGGAGAAGCCCATTCCTGATCATCTCCGGACTGATAAACCGGGTCTTCTACCAGGGCATATTTTGTTTGGTTACAGGAGCTAAAAGAGAGCAGAAGAACTAAAAATAATAACAACCGATTCATAAAGTAAAGTTAAACGGAAAATCGAGGAGAAAAATGCCATTCAAAAGGACATAGAGCAGTTCACATGTTTTGAGCCCAAATATATAATTCCACTTCCTAATCTTGTAGTCATAAATTAAACCAACATGAAACTACAGATATTTTTCTTCTTATTACTCAGCTGTTTTTTAAAGGTTACAGCACAACAACCGAATATTCAAAAAGTAGACACCTTAAAAGAAGTGGCCATTACTGTAGAAAAGGCAGGAGTCAGTCTTAAATTAGACAAGAAAATATTTGTGGTGGGCAAAGACCTGCTTTCTCAAAATGGTTCTGCGCATGAGCTCCTCAACAATCTCCCTTCTGTTGCGGTGAGTCCAACAGGGCAGGTTAGTTTAAGAGGAAACAGTGGTGTATTGATCCTTATCAATGGCCGTAAATCAGGTTTAACCCAAACCAATGCCCTGGATCAGATCCCGGCCAATCAGATTGACCGGATCGAAGTCATCACCAATCCTTCCGCACGTTATGACGCAGCTGGTGCAGCTGGAATCATTAACATCATCCTTAAAAAAAACAATAAGGCTGGTTTTAATGGTCAGGTAAAAATGGTTGCTGGCATTCCAAACGATCTCCGATTAAATCCCAGTCTAAATTACAAATCGGATAAAATCAATTTATTCTCCACTTTTGGTATAAGAAATACAGATTATGTGGGTAGGTACCGATCGGAACAAATCATCAACCGTCCGAATGAGTCTGTATCATCTTACCAGCAGCACAAGCATGAAAACCGCCATGACGATGGAAAACTTCTATATCTTGGCGCTGATTATTACCTGAATGAACACAATACCATAACGGCTGCCTTCTTTAAAAATGCAACGAAAGACCATGATAAAACCGATTTAACCTATGCTTTCAACAATCAGGGTATCGACAGCGTGTTAATCCGAAATGGGGAATCCAAAGAAAAAAGATCCTATAATCAGCTGGAATTCAATTATACCCGAATTTTTACTGTCCCAAACAAAAAGTTTAGTATAGACCTTCAATACGACTTTTGGAACAGTGAAAAGGACTGGGATCTGAACACCAGGAGTATCCTACCCTTGCAGTTTAATCTTCCAGGGATCAGGACCCGATCTGCCGGATCCAGTAAGGATTTTCTTTTACAGACAGACTTCGTTCAACCAGTGAATCAAAGTTCTGCCTTTGAGTTTGGTTTAAAAGTAGAAAACAGGACGGTCAGCAGTGATTATCTGGCTGAACAGCAACTCGATAACAAATGGATAATCCTGGATCAAATCGACAACAAACTGGACTACAAAGAACTGATTAGCAGCGGCTATGCGCAATTCAGCAGTAAATGGCAAAAATTCTCCTATTTACTTGGACTTAGAACGGAGTTAACTAAAGTCAACATTGAGGACCGGGATCAGCGTTTTGACCATGAAAAAAATTACAATCGTTTATTTCCAACTGTTCATCTGGGCTATCAATTTAAAGAGGCTGCAACCTTACAGCTGAGTTATAGTAAAAGAATCGACAGGCCTTCGTTGTATTTGTTATACCCTTTTAATGAAATTACAGATTTCAATGCCCAATACATGGGAAATCCAAACCTAAACCCTTCTTACGCCAATGTGTTTGAACTGGGCTTTTTAAGGCGTTGGCAAAAAGTCACCTTCAATCCATCTTTATATTATCAGTCTATTTCAAATCCCATTCAGGATTACACCTATTTACGTGGAGGAAATACCTTCATCACGACTCCCGTTAACATCAACCAGGAAAGCCGAAAAGGAATGGAACTTTCCCTACAGTACCAACCGATCTCCTCCTTACAACTAAGTGCAGAAATGAACCTTTATTCCTTTAAACAGGATGGATTTTATCTGGATCAGGATTTTGATTTTTCTGGAGAAATGCTGACTGGTCGCATGAGTATGCAAGTCAAACTGCCAATGCGATTTGCTTTTCAAGGACGTTATAATTTCATCGGCGCACAAAAAACTGCGCAAAGCAACACATCCGCGGTCCATACATTAGACCTTGGAATTAGTAAAAACTTGTTTAAAGATCGTGCAAGCCTGGTCCTTGATGGCAGCAATATCTTAAATTCCCGTCAATTTAGGACCAGCACTACTGGCAGTAATTATTTACTTCATCAAACCAACAATCCAAATGCAGGTCGTTATCGCATCAGTTTCATGTATAAGTTTAACAATAAGGAAGGACAGGCTGTCCGCCAGGCAAAAACCGGGAACAGAAATTAATGCGGATTAACACTTCACTGTTTTCTTCTTTTGTCCGATTTTCCCTTTATCTTTTATTTTCAAAATATAAGCCTCCGCATCAGGAACTTTACAGGAGGTACCATTCATATCCATCGTAACGACGCCCATATCACTTGCAACCTTAATTGCTTCAGCAGTTAAGGTTGTTACATAGGCACCTACCGAAATCACAAAGCCATTCATTTGATATTTTACACGGTTTGCGGCTGTTGGTATCTCCTTTTGAACTCTCTCCAGCAAGCCTTTTAATACCCGAACATCCAAGTCATCATCTGGAATCAATGCCACCAGATTACCTAGCGTTGCCCATCCTGCAGCAACAATATATTCTTTTTTATCATTGATCCAGTCCAGTGCCAATTCCCATCCAAAAGGGCTACCAGCAGCTACCCAGGGAACGGTATACTCACTAATATTATTAGAAAGCGCCTGTTCTACCCAAAGCTGTAAATCCGCTTTGGTCATCTTTTTATCATCGGCAATTAAACCCGCAAGGTACATGGCATCGGCATTGCCAGTGGCATAAAGGTCTTTTGCCAGCTGATAATCCATTTTTAGCTTTTTCTGTATGGGCTTCATGTCTCCTACCCGAACGCCAAAAAACGGCTCCTTTACGCCATGTTTTAATAAAATATTTTTGATTTGTTCTGAGCCTTTAGCTTTCAACTCCTCCATAATTTCATCTACAGTCATACGGATATGTTTTTCGGTTATTTGATTTCTTAGTTCTTTTCTACGAATTTAAAGATAAATTCTATTCAAAGCTCAGCGCAATCATAGAATGATTATATTGGCCTTACGCTAAAATGCCTCATCATGCTGGAAAATTTACCCATTTACCTACCTATTTTCTTTATTTTAACCACCCTTTTAACATTCGGGTTGTTTCAATGGGTGTTAAGCGGATCCCATGATGGCACCATTCAGAAAAGAGCTGGTCTCATTACCATTTCACTATCCATATGGCTTACCCTTCAGGCCATTTTAGCTTTGAATAACATTTATAACAGCGATACCCTTAGTATTCCTCCAAAAATAATGTTGTTTGGGATTCTACCGATGTTACTCACTATTGTATTCTTATTTGTAAGTGCCAAGGGCAGAAACTTCATGGATAGTCTGCCTTTAAATAGGCTAACTCATCTAAATATTGTGCGCATTCCTGTTGAAATTGGACTTTATCTTTTATTTTTAAATAAGGTAGTTCCAGAAATCATGACATTTGAAGGCAGAAACTTTGACATTTTCGCTGGAATTACTGCTCCTATAATGGCCTGGTATGGACTAAAGGAAGGAAAGTTAAGATCCTGGGGCCTGTTGATCTGGAATTTCATTTGTCTGGCGCTCCTGATTAATATCGTATTTATTGCGCTGTTCTCTGCCCTTTCGCCTTTTCAAAAGTTCTCATTTGAACAGCCAAATATTGCTTTGCCCAATTTCCCATTTGTTTGGCTTCCCACTTTTATCGTTCCCATTGTCTTATTTGGTCATCTGGTTTCCATCCGACAGTTGATCCAAAAAATCAGGACCTAAATCCTCTGTCTCTATGGATAGAATTTAAGATTCCTTAACCGCTAGTGATAAGATATGCACCGCTTCTTCCAGTTCCTGTGTACTCAAATTTCCAAAACCCAACCTCATTGCGGTAAAATTCTCTGTCTGATACAACAATTCCTGAGGCAAATGCAAGTTTCTTTTCAAACAATTTTTACTAATCCTCATCAGGTTGAGTTGAGGATTCCATTTTGTCCAGACCGATAATCCGCCGGGTGGCGAAGCAAAGCTCAGCTCTTCTCCAAGTTCCTTTTGCAGGAGACCGGTAAACACGTCTCTCCTTTCCTGATAAATTTTCACAGCCTTTTTAAGGTGTCGCTGGATTTCTTTTTCTTCCAACAATTCTGCGAGCGCCTGTTCCATTAACATGTCACCTTGCCGGTCTACCAATCTGCGGAATTTCGCCATTTCAGAAATCAGGTTTTCGGGAGCGATCAGGTATCCTGATCTAAAACCTGGTGCCAGCGACTTACAGAAAGAACCTATATATACAACCATCCCATTGGTATCTGCACTTGCCAGGGGCAATACTGAATTTCCATTATAGTGAAAATCGTAGTCGTAATCATCTTCAAGGATGATAAAACCGTGCTGTTGAGCCAATTGTAACAACTCCACCCTTCTTTCCGCACTAAGGGTAACGGTAGTTGGATAATGGTGATGTGGAGTTAAATACAACATCCTTATTTTCTTCGTTTTACAAAGTTCCCGGATCGCTTCTACCGATATCCCCTCTGCATCCACTGGTACAGAGATGATCTTCCCTCCAGATTGCTGAAAGCACATATTGGCAAGATAGTAGCTTAAGTCGCCTACAATCACCAAATCACCCGGCTCGATCAACATACTCGAAGCCATATAAATACTCATATGAATACCTCTGGTTGTCAGGATGTTGTTTTTATTGTTATGTAAACCTCTGGTATTGTTGAGGTATTGGGCCAGAGTTTCTCTAAAATATTCATTGCCTTCTACATGAGAATAGCCAAAATGCTTGTAATTGGTTTTACTTTTTAAAATTCCGCCGTAAACTTTCGACAACCTTTCGAGTGGTAAAAGCCTGATATCGGGCAAGCCGTCATTAAATTCGAGTCTGGACGAAGCTGCTACAGGAAGTACGTCTAAAAGAATGCTTTTTTTAAAACGATAGCCGGTTTCTGAAGGATAGCTGGTCAGGAATTTTTCATCGTAAGTTTGTAATTCGGTATGCTCTTGTGGCCCTTTACTACTTACAAAAGTCCCTTTATTGGGTCTGATTTCTGTCCAGCCCTGGGCATCCAGCTCATCATAAGCTGCAATTATGGTCTTCCGGTGGACTTCCAGATCAATGGCCAGACTTCTTGTCCCGGGTAACTGTACCCCAGGTAAAAGCACCCCACGCTGGATGGCATTGATCATTTGATGTGCGATCTGAAGGTATACCGGACGATCTAATAAACGATCGATACGGATTACACTTTGAAAGGGAATTTGAACCGGACTACTCATAAACTTAAAACTGGTACCTATTAACTATCCGGCAAGGTAATACTTTTGGCAAAACAAATGAAATCAATGGAACTAGAAGAATTGCTGCAACAGATAGTGAACAATGATGAAGTGCATGCGCGTTTCCTCAACACCCTCTCCTTACAGGAAAATATAGGGGCTAGAAAGATCTCTGCCAACGAACAGCCGGAAACATCGACTTACATGGTCTTAAAACATGCGGCCGAAGAACACCGTCATGCTTTCTATTTGAAAAAACAAATTTCCCGTTTAAATGCAGCGGCCTGCCCTACTTATGAACCGGACTACCTGTTGGCGCCATATAGCAGCAAATACTATTTAAACAAACTGGATTTGCTGACCAGTCGTTATTTAAAAAACACCTTGCAACTCCATGGGTCTTCGTTAAAATTTGCCGCCTACTTATTGGTTACTTATGCCATTGAAGTACGTGCAGACGAAATTTATCCCGTTTATCAAGATGTTTTAAGTAAAAACAACAGTAAAGTGAGTGTTCGTTCTATCATTTTAGAAGAACAGGGCCATTTGGAGGAAATGATTGTACAGCTTAAAACTTTCTCTCCTGCATGGGAGGATCATGCGAAAGAAATCATTGCCATAGAAAGCCGGCTTTACCACAACTGGATAGCTGATCTTTCCAATACCATATCTGCTTAACCCAACCTTCCTATCGACAACCAACAAAACAAGATATCAAATGATTAATACAACCATACGAAATGACTGGTCTATCCAGGAAATAGAAAACATTTATCACCAGCCTTTATTGGAACTGGTTTACCAGGCTGCAACTGTGCACAGGGAATACCATAAGGCTGGCGAGGTCCAGGTTTGCACCCTACTTTCAGTAAAAACAGGCGGATGTCCTGAAGATTGTTCTTACTGCGGTCAGGCAGCCAGATACCATACTGGAATTACGGTAAAGGCCTTGATGGACAAAGATGATGTAGTAGCCATTGCACAAAGAGCTAAAGATGCAGGTTCTTCCCGTTTCTGTATGGCTGCAGCATGGCGTGAAGTGCGCGACAACCGTGATTTTGATAAAATCATTGAAATGGTAAAAGGCGTGAATGAAATTGGCCTGGAAGTTTGCTGTACTTTAGGAATGATCAATGAAGCACAGGCTGAAAGGTTACAGGAAGCAGGATTACATGCCTACAACCATAACCTGGATACCTCAAAAGAGTATTATCAGGAGATCATCAATACCAGAACATACGACGACCGTTTATCTACCTTGAAGAATGTTCGAAAAGCAGGAATTTCTGTGTGTTCAGGTGGAATTATCGGCCTTGGAGAGACACATGAGGATAGAATTCGTATGCTTCATACCTTATCTAACCTGGAACAACATCCAGAATCTGTACCTGTAAATGCACTAGCCAGGGTAAAAGGAACGCCTCTAGCGGATTTACCAAAAGTTGATACCTGGGAAATGGTGAGAATGATTGCGACTGCCAGAATTTTAATGCCAAAATCGATGGTGAGATTGAGCGCAGGGCGTGCCGAAATGACTACAGAAGAGCAAAGCTGGTGTTTCATGGCCGGTGCAAATTCTATTTTCACGAGCGAAAGTGAGGAAATGTTGGTGACACCGAATCCTAAACTAGACGACGACCGTAAAATGTTTGAATTGTTAGGTTTAACACCGATGCAAAAAGACAGAGCTACTGCGGTTAAAGCATAATACCTCCAGGGGAGCGGGTTTTTCCTGCTCTCTTTTTTTCAAAATCTCAAATTTCCATTAAAACAGAGGTGTCTTTTCTGTTCAAGAGGGTGCTGGAAAACCACTGAGCTGTTGCTTTAGTTTTTTGCGAACTGGTGTTTTGAACACTTGTTTTGCAGTCGCTTTTTTATGTTGATTTATTTTATTGGTTTTTTCTCTGATTTCAGCTGGTTTCTCCAGAGTTTCTTCCTCGACATTTTCGGGTTCAATGGATTTTATATTCAAAGATCCAGCATATACACTGTCTGAAATCTCAGTTGCATCTTCATTGATAAAGGAAATGTATGCCTCCATGCGGCTATTTGCGAGATTCGGATCGATAGCAACGACCTCCTTACCCACATGACGTCTGGATCCACTTAATACATAAGTAGAAACATCCGCGTCAGGAAAGTGAATAAGTAACATTGCCCGATCGTTTCTATTCAACCAAGGTAGGTCTGCCGGAACTTCCCAATTAAATTCGACACCATCTTCATGTTGCGAAATTTCCGTTTTTCCTGCTTTTAACAAACTTCCCATGCTGACCATAGCTTTGCTATAATCCATATTAAGGTTTGGATACTCACCTTTTACCGCGTGTTTTTTATTATAAGAAACCGCTGCATTGTAGAAATTTTGATCTGTTCCTGCAGTAATTAGCCTAAAGCCATTCCTGATAAAGGTCATGTTTGACCTTAAAAAAGAGTTTACAACAGTCATTTTCTGGCAGTTTGCTTTCCTTGCAGGGGTCAGCTTCTTGGTACTATGTCCAATTAACCTGATCACAGGCTTACCATTTAACATATAACCGACCAGATTGCCTACCCGCCCACTAAATCCTCCAAACAGCCCATTATTTAACTTACCCATAAGCGCGTTTTTTAATTGATATTCAAGATTTTGTATTTGTAAGATACGGAATGATTTCGATATGAGTATAGGCAAATAATAAATTTAATTCATATTATTTAGGTCTTTAATTTATATTTATTAGGTCATTTAGACCTAATAATGACCTATCAACTACCTATTTGATATCTATTAATGACTTATTATATTATTTAGAACAGCATATGTATCCCCAGTGAAGGAACTAATTAACTTATGGAAAGTTTAAAAAATAAATATGAATTCTGTTCTTTTTTTACATGCCTGGTTTATTTTTTCTTAATTTTAAGAAGGAAAACAAAAAACTGACTATCAAAGAGATAATCACAAAAAACAAGGTTTAAAGAGTGGTGATTCTGGTTAATTACGATAATTTTATGTTTAGATAATTGTTTTTTAATATTTTTTTCTATCTTTGCAATCCCGAAACAAGGGAACATAAATGATTCCGTAGCTCAGCTGGTAGAGCATTACACTTTTAATGTAGTGGTCCTGGGTTCGAATCCCAGCGGGATCACCAGATTCAAAATCAAAACGTACAAAAGGCTGTTAATCGCATGATTAACGGCCTTTTTACTTTTATGTGGGTACCAAAACTTGCACCGATTCTCATAAAAAATTGAGCGATTCGGTGAGTCATTTGGAAAATTCGCCCTACTCACCGAATGCCACATATTCAACTAGTGAACAGGCAGTTACAAACCGAACATCTTGTAAGCGTTAAACTGCAAAGCTATTTTTGTTTCACCCTTAATCATTAAATGATGAAAACGAACTTCAGCCTGCTTTTTTATCTGAAAAAGCAAAAGAACTACATCAGCGGCAACACCCCTATTTACATGAGAATTACGGTTGATGGTAAACGCGCAGAAATCGCGACCAGCAGGGATTGTACCCCAAGCCGTTGGAGTAAGCGATCCAGCCGATTGATCGAAACTAAAGAAGATGTGAAAATGCTTAATTCCAATTTAGATCAACTGCAAAATTCCGTTTATCAGGCACATCAGGAGTTGGTTAGTTTTGGTATCGGGATAACTTCTGAGGCTATTAAATGCCGGTATCTAGGTAAAATGGATGGCTCACACACTTTGCTAGAGGCTGTCAAAGATCAAAACGAAAAGATGCAGTCTCTCGTTGGTAAAGGTTACGTACAAGGCACATTTAACCGTTATAAGGTCTTAGAAAAACACCTATCAGCGTTTATCTTTTCCAAATACGAGCTGGATGATATAGACATAAAAAGAGTAGAACTTTCAGCAGGGTACACTAGCCAGACAGCATGCGGAAATCGAAAGTTTAAAAAGTATGCTGATAGATGACTGAACCATTTCCTTCTTTTCAAAATCTTAGTCCTTTCTGTACCCACCTCACAAAAACCTTGTGGTGTTATGGGTTAGCGTGTTTTTATTGTCATACAAGTCTTGGAAGGATTTCATATCCATTTCCAAAAACAAAGGTTGAGTTAGAGGTCCGGTTAAAATCACTAAATGATGAATTTAGTTACGTTCCATCAATAATTGGGACTAACATTCATTACAACAGCAGATTCAAAGAGTCCAAATTAAATTATGAGAGACTAAAATTTAGCCCCTCATAATTTATTAGACTTAGAATTCGTCAACAATTTCGACCATTGCTTTTGCAAATGGACTCTTATCTATTTGCATTTGCAATACCCTTCTAAAGTTATTTAATTCACGCTGCTCAATAACCTCCTGTAGCTTAGTTCTACCTTGAAATCCTTTTTGAAGAATCATTTCAATTGCATCATCAACACCCGTTAAAGTGCTAGGCATGTCATACATTACAGCATGAGGTGCATTGCTGGCATCTAATTGAAACCATGCAGGATGTTTTCTGAACTTAGTTTGCACAGCGTCTTCAACAAAGCCATGTTTCTTATAAAACTGCGACGCTTTTTCCCTTATCATTCCATGAAGATCACCCGGAATAATGACTTTCAATTTGAAATCCGTGAAACGAACGCCATTGTACTCAAGAACAGGGTTATTTTGTACTCCATCTACAAGTCCAGCGATAAAATTTTTGTAATAACCTATTGCTAGTGCTGTTGTAGGATATAGGCTTAAATGACCTAATCTATAGTGTTCTGCTATCTTACTTTCAAAAGCTCTACAGCCTGCCTCAATACTCTCCTCATCTCCAGTTTTAAAACGAGGCATATATATTCCATTGAAGTCAGAAGGTAATTTAATATCTTCTTCAACCAGTAGAAATGATTTATCCTTACCTAATGCTCCCAGAAAAAGTGCCATTTCTAAAATGACATTATCTCTCGGCTCAATAACGATTTTATCATTAGTAAGAGTAGCATCATCAGCAGTGGCTACAAATACACCAAAATCAAAAAAACTGGCCATTCGTAACAAATTATCAAATGTACTTTTGTTAGGCTCCCACACACCTTCATCTTGCCATAAAAAACAATGACCCACATTAGATAGACATGCTTTAACTTTTTCAGCTACTTTGTAACCACCTTTAGAAGATCCTATAAAAATTTTCGGCTTTAAATCAGTCATATTAATAAGTCAAAATATTACGTTTAACAATCAAACTATTTCTCAAATCATTATCAGAATCTTTTATTAAATCATCCAGATCCTCTTTTAAACGAATTAGATCTGGAACAATTCCAATTTTATCCAATGGCTTTTCCATTCCATTTGAACTTTTAATCGAACATCGATAGGCTGAATCATTTATAAGTTTCTCCATCTCAATTGAAATCGCCTTTGCAATATTTGGATCATTGCCAGCATAATAGTTTAACGATATATCATTGATGCTATAAACTACAGTCGTCAATTGAAAGCTTTTAAGGGTTTTAAGCTCTGTGTCACAGTCAGCTTTCAATGTTTTAAGTAATCTAACCCCACGTCTAAAACCGTCATTTGTAGAATCTCCTTTATAATTGAGATTCTTTAGTGTCGCAAATGGATAGTCAAGAAGTTTAGCTTCTTTCGGAAAATCAAAAAGATAAATTCCCTTATAATATTCATTATTTGTTTCGTTGTATTTATCTGATTTATACCAGAAACAAGGGACAATATCTACTTTACGTCCTAAATTTTGATTAACTATGCTAATACTTTTATCCCCTGTATTATCAACGATATCATATTGCCTTTTCAGAACATCAACGGCTTGTTTTCTTAGATCCTTAATATCAGAATTTGGATCTGACTCAGTATAAGGTACTAATGGTTGACCTTGTAGATAGAAGTAACGGTCAATTACGGTTAGCAAATCAATATCACTATGAACTTTAATATTGGTACCCGCCATTACCGATCCCTGAGTCTTATAAGCTCTCTTAAAATGTACGTTTAGATCTCTTTCCAGATGTTTTTGTACATTAGTCGCAGCGGTTATAGTTTTTGCGTTATACTTGCTATCAATGGGCTGCATTGATTCCACCATATATCTGATGTTCTCAGGCAAATCAGAAGTAGTGAATGATTTAGATAATGCTGATTCATTTAAATCTTTGTCAAATCTTCGGTTTTGAAGATTTTGTAATCTTTTTTGGTAGTTTAATTCTGCCATAGTATTGAATTATATTATTACTTTTTTCTCCATTCTATCACGTGATAAGAGAATACATCCGGCACCAGGAGTATTACAAGACCGTTATTTAATAATATTTTGAACTATCAAAACTATTTTTACCTTTGCGGCAGTCATACAGATATTGTATTAGTTAGCTGATTAGCCTCCTGATACTAAAATACAATAGGTAAAGCCTGCATCCATCGGCAAATTTCTGCAGGCTCACCAGATTTATTTAAGCAATAAGATAGCCAGAAGGTATTTCTGTCAGTTTATTTGATCCACCTATTATAGATGCTAAAAATTGGAATAAAAGTTGTTGTTTTAAGAAAAGACATGAATCTTAAACATAAATCGGGTTTCATCTCGGATATTGAGGAATTTGATGCCCATTTATGAAATAGAAAGAAATTAACGTTTTTTTTAATTGAAAAATATTCTACAGTTAATATGTCATGACACGCAATCTTCAACCTATGTCAGTGACATAGATTATATAATGACACCACACTTAAGATGACTCGCAGAAATTCACACTAAAAAACATCGCTTCCGTAGAAGACATCTTGATTTGATTTTTTTCAATCAAAAAATAAAAATACTTTCTAAGTATTGAATATAATCAATTGAAAAAAAAGAACAAGTAAAAGATCACAAGCTGGAAAGTCAAGAGCATTCACATGCGCAGCATAAAAAATAATCTAAAATCCTGTCAATAACCTGGATTTTCTGGCTCTCCCTCCATCTTCAAAACTACATAATCCATATAAATACAGATATGAAACGTATCTTACGGAGAAACTATACTGGAAATACCCCGTTTGGTTATAATTTAGAATGAAATAAAGGATGAAGTATTTAGCACATGTGGAAGATTCATTAGGTAGTGAAATGATCTCCATCTACGATGTTCATGCCGGAATGAACTCAAAGAACCCTGGCATATGGGAAAAACGGGAATACTATTCGTTATGGTACCTTACTCCGATGATTGCCAAAGTAAGTTCAACAAAAATTACTCCTCATTTTGCTTTTAAAGTTGGAGCAGGAGGTAATGAGAACTCTGGTGGTGGCGAAAGTCTGGAACACGATTTATCAAAAAAAACGGTCTTTGATCTAAAAAAGCTGCTTATAAGAATGTGGGGTAAAGAGGATTATTTGATTTTCTCAGAGGTGAAAATTGAATATCGTCTTGAAAATGGAAAATACATACCTGATTTGTATGCTAGAATAGCAAAGGAGAATAAATTTGACTACGCTGTAGGTTCTTACTTAGCAATAGAGCTACACTGGAAAAACAAAGTTCATAGATCAAAACAGGAGTATTACCGCGTAAAGAATATTGCGGCCATTGAAATCAATCTGAATAAAGCGATTAAGTACACAAATGACCTTTACAAATTACAGACTCAAATCACTCGATTCTTTGAAATGTCACAACCTGCCATGTCACTACATAATCCCAATTTCCGTAAGTACTTCAATGAAAGAAAAAAAGAAATCGCGGAAACAGAACGGGAATTAAGGGAAAGAGATGAAGCACTTTCAAAAACAAAGGCTATTCTACAGCAACAAGAAGAAGAAAATAAAAAAACACCCCCCTTGTTAATACCATTTACAATGACTCAACAGAAAATATTTTCAAATAGACAGATAGTACCGATTGTCCCTAAAAGATTAAGTGTAATGCAAAAGATTCGCATATTTTTTTTTGGGAAGACGCAAGATCAATAATCATAAAAATTTTCTTGGAGTCAGTGAATCTTTAAGATAATTACAATAAATTAACTCTACCTAACCTCAACTTGTTGTTGTTGTTGTTGTTGTGCAGTTATAGGGATTTCCATATTGACTTTTTGCATAATTTCATATATTTCAATCTCTGCTTTTATAATTTCGAACGTAACCACGAAAGCATAGGGTACTTCTTTTTGAAGGTTATCTTCCCATCCCTTGTGACCAATGACAGCGAATGATAGTTCTGAAGGTAATTGATATGATTTTAGTATAGTCCAATCTTTTTGATTAGCACTTCCCTGACGCTTTACATCTTTTATTTTACCCCATTTCGAATTGCTCCAAATTGCCCAGCGTATTGACGATGGGTCCTCAGGCTCCTCTATTTCATCATCTTGCTCAACATCTTCAAGTTCTTTTAAAACATCATTTTGGAAAGCTGTAGAACTTTGTCCTAACTTGCTAGATTCCCAAGTTATCCAGGCAGACAAATAGGATTTTAAATACTTACGTGTCCTCCTTGGTTCCGCAGTAAAGCAAAGAGATACTTCGATCAGTATATCATATGCTTCGCCTTGCTTTCTTAGCTCTTCTGGTATTTTAACTGAGAATATTTTAGCCTTTTTAGGGGCAATCTTACCTACTTCAGTAAAGGTAATCCGATGGGGAGTATTATCAATAGCACGATCGAGGTTTGGTATACCATACCCGAAATATTGTAAATGCCGTATCTCGGGTTTAGCCCAAATAATTTCGGGTAATCTAGCAGACTGAATGAGCAAAGCCTTATGAAATAATACACTTTCTTTAGGAAAAAGTTTTTCAAGTGAAGCCAAAATATGAGCTACTTTTGGGGCACAAAAAGATATTCCGATGTCAACATTACCAACCCCATACATACCAGTTTTCACTAGTTCAGGGGTAGTTGAAGAGTGAAGGGTTAAGTTGTTGCCCGCCCTTTCTTTAATCCAATCACCCCCATACTCTACCAGTTCTGGTTTAATTGCGCCCCACATCCCAAGACCAGATCTAGAAAATGACGAGGGGTAATCTTTTTTACCAAAAGAGATTCGATCAGGATCCGAAAACTCGTCAATGCATGCTGATCCCACTGTAATGGCAAATAAACTTTGTGCTGGATCTGCAATCCTAGATGACTTTTCTAACAAATAACTTGGATAAGTTCTTCCTGCGCTTAGGTGATTTTTAATTCCGGGACTATTTACTCGTAAACTTTCTCCTTCAAGATTGCCTGCTGATACCACAAATATCTTTTCTTGATGGTGAGAGATAGAATCTAAAGCCGAAGCCCATTGAGACATATGCTTGATCCTACAAGGTCCCCATGCATTAATTGAGAGGTTAAAGATATTTATATCCGAGTAATGATCCGCAATTTCACACATAAGCGCTGGTTGAAATAGTGAACTAGACATTGCTTTATCAGCGTTCAATACCCTCGCATTAGCAAGGAAAAATGGTGCTTGAAAATTTCCTGTTCGCGGAATAATACCACCATATAAGATTGCTCCAGCCACCTTCGTGCCATGGCCACCATTTGGAACTGTGTCTGTAGTAGTAGTAGTAGTTTCATTAGGCACAAAGTTTATAGATCGATCCAGCAGCATTGCAGGGGCAATCAATAGATGGTGTTCTTGGATCCCACTATCAATAACACATATTTTTGGGCTACCAATTTCAGGAGCCACAATATTAATATCGAGTTCTCCATAGTCTTCATGTATAAGCACATTATTATCAACTTCAATGTGTTCTGCTATCTCAAAGACATATTGATAATTTAGTATAATATCTTTCAAGGCAAGTCCACTAAGTTCAGCTCTAAAGCCAAAACTATCTGGAAACTCCACAAAACTTCCAAGTATACTACCTCCACCCAATTCGATAAACGTCTGTACCTGATCCTGCCTCTCCATCATCAACCTCTCTCGCTCTGCATCAATAAGTAAGGATCCATCATACCAACGCGCTAAACTCTTCTTAAAAGATTTGTCATTACCCCCAGCTTTTTTAGACGGCTGTACAGACTTCTTGATATAGCAGGCAATAGAAATATCGACTATAATAATCTCAGCATCTACAATACCCGAATGCCACTTAATACATAAATCTTCTGAAAGAATGTATTCTGGCCTCCATTGATTACCCTGAATGATTTCCCATATTTGTGCGGTTCCCTGATTTTCTGAATTTTTAAATTTTTCGATTTTATCGCGTAGAGAGGTAAATTGATCGACGCTGGCTCCAAGAATAAAGCCTGCTCCTTCTTCAGCGATAATCTCCACCCCAAACCCCTTCAGACCTTCAATATTAAATCCATTAGGATCCACTTTGATCAAGATCGGAACTATTGATTCGTTAGGCAGATCTGGTAAACCTTGTTCTCGTCTCCATACTATAATATCCTGATTGAAGCTTTGAACATTGTCAACCATACTCTGTAATAGAGAGCCATGTGCTTCACGATTTTTTAAGTTTTGAAGAGTTCTATAACTTTTGGCAGCTCCAGGAAATCCTTTAAATTTATAGCTCCCATCTAAGATAGACTTTAACGGTAGATGCGGAAATTTAGCCATAAGGAGCGTTATTTGTAACTATTTATAATAGTGTCTATTTTCTTCTAGTGAATTCATCAAATCAAATTGTTCAATACTGCTTCTTCCTGCTATAACCGCCAACTTAGCTGCATCATTAGCAATTTTGACTATAAGAGCGCTTGAATATCCATCCAACTCTACAGCAAATTTGTCCCAAGAAATTGTTTTCGAAGCTTTAATAGATGCTAATGTAGATTTCAAAATCTTAGCTATTTCATATCTTCCTGGCTTGGGTATTTCAATAATATCGTCAAAGCGTCGGAACAAAGCCTTATCTAGGGTCCCTTCTAGATTTGTTGTTGCTATAATTATTCCCTGACCATTATAATCCTCCAAAACATTCAATAAGATATTTACCACCCGATGCATTTCGCCGACATCCTGCTTTCCCTCTCTGGATTTGGCAATAAAGTCAAATTCATCTAAAAGCAGTACACAAGGATAATTCTCAACCGCGGTAAAAATGTTCGTAAGATTTGTTGCTGATTCTCCTAAATAGGAAGATATAATTGCTTCAAATCTTACTTTCAAGAATGGCAACCCAATGTTCCAAGCAATTCTTTCTGCAGTCATACTCTTTCCACAGCCAGGGCCACCATATAACAAAATTCTTTTCCTTGGTTTTAAGCCAAAATGGGCTAAACGTTCCCTAGCGACAAATTCCTTTTCTATACGGCTAATTTTAGCTTCAATTTCCGATGATAAAATCATTTCATGACGTAGTTCATCACGTTTTAATTCAACTGCAAGAGGTACATTATTTCTTTTATCGAGAGGGATTGATATATTAGATCCAAATATGCTATTCAGTTCCCCTTTAAGTGACTGTGTGGAATGAATATTCCGTTTCAGTATCGAATCAAGCCTATCAGCCAGCTTATTGTGCCCCTTTTGGCGTTCAGAATCAATAATTACCCCAGCAACTTTTATGATGTCATCTGCTGCATCACCTTCTATAGTTCTGAAAAGACGTAACATTAAATCCTGATTCATTTATTTTTAGTTTATTGACTATTGCCGACTAAAATACACATAATACAATTTAAACCAGATCAATCTCTCAGATTTATTAAGTTAATTTCGAGACTTAAGTGTTGTATAGTTGAGATTATTTGATCAAGAATTGGAGTTTAATCAATTTAATTAGTATAAAGCACGGCCATCTTAATATAAATAATTAATCTAGTTACAACAAAAGAGCCCTGACAAATCTACGCTGATTTGTCATATCCGAAAAAAGAAGTTAGAAGGCTATCAGCTTATCTAATATTTTACCCTTTAAAGATTATATTTACATTACAGCATTTGCAGCAAAAACGTACAAAATAAATGGTGAGCGATTCGGTGAGTCGAATTTAAAAACCGTACTAAATACTATTTAAAGGCTGATCTTTGGGCTAGGTTCGAATCCCAGCGGGATCACAAACAAAAGCATCAAAAAGACTTAAATCCTTACAAATCAAATGATTGTAAGTCTTTTGTCTGTTGTAACTTTAAATTTCTTCTTCACAATGCTTCTCAGCTTTGCTTTTCGCATGATTCTGGCAACCCTTGGCCTGGAAATCCTAATCGCTTTTTTACGGAGCTCCAAGGTAATTCTGAGACTGCCATATATCTTTTTGCTGTTTTCAAAATCCTGTAACACCTCAGCTTCAATCATTTGATTTTCAATACTTCTATTCGATGGACTACTGATGGTCCATTTGTAAAATCCAGCTCTACTTACTCTAAATACTGAACACATCTTCCCAACTAAAAATATCTTGCTATGATTCTTTATGAACCTGAATATTTGTTGTCGCCCTTGGAGAAGATGCTGATAGCCTTTTTTAACATGTCACGCTCCATCTGTGTTTCTCGTAATTCTTTCTTCAGTAGAGCTAGTTCTTGCTCAGCTGCGCTGAGAATAACTTTACCGTTCCCAGGAAAGCCACTACCTTGTTTACTCGAAAATTCTTTCCGCCAGCGGTACAACAACGCAGGACTAACATCTAGTTCTTTGGCAAGGGCACTCAGATTTGTGCGGGTGTTACTCAGTTCAAAACTTATCATCTTGAACTCTTTAGGGTATGCTTTTCTTTCTCTTGACATAATTTCTGTTAAGTTATCAAATTCCCTTAACTTGGTGTCCACTCAAATGTAGCGACTCCAAAACCTTATTAAACAAAGATACGAGTGGAACATTTAACACACTCCGTTACGAAAACAATCAATTAACCACTACTAAATGTAAATAGACATGAAAAAGAAAATCATATTTTTTGGAGTTTTATTTTTAATACTCAACTATGCACAGGCACAGCAGACAAAAACCTTCGATCCAAAAAGAGATCTTGATCTAGTTCGAATGGATAAGTTTGTTGGTACATGGGAGTGGAAATCTAAAAACACGACTTATACTTTGATCTTAAAAAAATGGAAAGCAGGTGATAACTTCTATGTGATCGCTGGTTGGTATCGTTTTATTAAGGATGGTAAAATAGTAGTTGATCAATTAGACAATTCTAATAGCATAAAACATGCTGGTTTGACAGGAACACTTACAAAAGAGAACGATTCGCTGAATTTTTCATTTAAAGATCTGACCCGAAAAGAATTAAGGCATGGTACTTTAAATTTCGTGAATGAGAATCCGGGTAAAATACTTTTCAAACTAAAAAGTGAAAAAAGGCGCCAATCCCTTAGCGAACTTGGCACTAAATCTGGAAAGCTTAGTGCTGAAAAGGTCCCTCATGATCTTAACATTATCTTGAATAAAGTTGAATAGCATAGGGTAAAAATTAACTAGACCTTACCACTCTTGTTTAAAAACCAGGAACTCTCAGCTTATTCAGTAAAGAAATGGCTTTCTCCAGTATTTCGGGTTTTTGCTTTTATTTTATGGGCTGTAAAATCTCCTGACCTACTTTTGTCATCCCTCCATTTTAGATTTGTCTTATTAATTGATCACCATCTAAAAAAATAAACCATGAATACAAGCACCACACAAGTCATCAGCCGAACAGAATTACTGGCACATTGGCAAGGACACCGCAATTTAACCCGAAGAACCATTGAGGCCTTTCCGGAAAAGGATCTTTTCGAATATTCTATTGGAGATATGCGTACTTTCTCCGGAATGTTCATGGAACTTTTAGGCATTGGTACCCCAGGAATATAGGAAATTGCTACCGAGAAGAACAATTGCTGAAATTATGGGATGAGGCAACGGAAAAGATCAATACCTATTGGGAACAGATTCCTGAAGAAAGATTCGGAGAACAGATTACCATCTTTGGCAGATACCAGGGAACGGTTTGGTCTTCTATTTTTTACTTTATTGATAATGAAATCCACCACCCTGGGGAACGTGGGTCTGGATGAAAATGAAGAAAATTCTATTACATATTTTAAACACGGAAATCCCCGCGCAGAGAAAAAAGCCGCCGATGAAATAGCCAAGGATATCGGAAAGTAGTTCAATTTAAAAAGGATGCTGGCTTTACTAAAACGACACTCCAAAAAGGGCAATTTCTTATTGGAGGCGGCCTCATTTCTTATATAGCCGAAAAAGGGGAAAAACTAAAAGCTCCAAATGGTGAAGAGGATGCCCGACTGCGGGTTATTTACGCTAACGGCACGGAAAGCAACATTTTACTGAGGTCTCTTATCCGCGCAATGTATAAAGATGAAACCAGCAGGTTTATCACTGAAAATAATGCCGGACCTCTCTTTTCCGGTGAAAATAGTGAAGATGATCTCGAAAGTGGTACAATATATATACTTCGTAGTTTATCGGATCATCCTCTCTTTAAAGAAAACCAGGAAATTGTTCATAAAATAGGTGTGACTGGTGGCGATGTTAAAGAGCGCATTGCCAATGCAAAATTTGACCCGACTTTTCTGATGATAGCATTTGCAGCTAAAACGAATTACAAAAAAGGTGCGTCATTCGGGGAGTCATTAAGGTCAATGGCGACCTCAGTTCTCTTTTATCTGATGCCAATGCTGTTTACAAAACTCCTAGAGGATGTCATCTGGCGGACAGTTTGAAAACTGTTACTCATCAAAAGTCCCAGATTCTGATTCAAATCACTTAAAAAAGCATATCAACAGTTATGATGCTCGAAATACTTTATGAGAATTATTCATGTAACTTAATTACTTTTATACATATCAGAAAATAACCATCGGCCTTTACAATTGATCAAACAGTCTCGAAACAACTGGTGACTAATTTGGTGTCCATATTGAAATGACGATTAAATATTATTCATACTTCACTTATTTAGTGAACCTTAAATCAGTGTATTATTATCCAAGCGGGATCACGAAAGGCGCAAGAAATTGCGCCTTTCGTGTTTAAAAAGCGTTTTTCAAAAAACAATAATGGATCAAGTAGAATTCTGGGCGATTAAATTATTTCTTTGATAATTAATTCAGGTTAATACCGAACAATAAACCAAACCAAGGTTTACTTTGGTAGATCCAATCTTTTCTATTCTTATCCATCAAAAAGTCTGCTCCAAAGGCTAGCCCAATATTGAATTTTTTCGCATCATAAATACCCGCTACACCACTGTTGAAGACAAAGCCATCATACTCATAATCAATCTTTTGTCGGGTAACAAAGGGATTCATAGTCACTGATCCAATCCCGATGAATGCCCCATATCCATAACCGACTCCACTGAATTTCAGTTTTGAGGAATGGTTAGATCTGAGCCTTCTTACGCTATAATTATCCCTGCGCCGGCCAAAATACAAAGCAGCACTAAAGTTCGGATTCAGTTGCCCGGGAAAACCTCTCACCGAAGGCCTGACTTTAAATGGTATGGTTAAAATATCAATATCAAAGGTATACCTGAACATCGTCAGTTCTTTATTGTCTTTCAGTGTAACTTTTAAGGGTTTCAACCTGGTATCCTGTGGAAAAACACTTAAAATGCTATCGTATTGCATGACGTCTGCAATGATCTTTTTCCCTGATAAGTGCTGTACCAATCCGCTGTCCAGAATTGAATATTTTTTTGTCAATATAAAATAGGTATCAGCCGGCAGTTGAGTGATTGTATGTACACTTTTGCAACTGAAACAGCAAAGAATTGCCGGCACCCCTCCCAAAACATAAATTAATTTCATTTTATTTCCGTTATTTTTTTAATCAGGCTTAATTTATTCGCGATATCACTATAGCCATTGATTAAATTTTTTAATGAAAAAACCTTTTACAAATTGCGTAAGCAGACAATAACTGACCAGGATCCCTATTAGCCATGGGAAATAGCTTAGTGGTAAAGGCTGTAGTTTTAAAGCACCTGCAAATGGAGTAAATGGAAATGCAATTCCAATTACCATGATTAGCGAGGTGAGCGCCACAACCGGAGCAGTTGCCCAGCTTTGAATAAACGGTATTTTGCGTGTACGGATCATGTGGACTATCAATGTTTGTGAAAGTAACCCCTCCACAAACCAACCTGTCTGGAAAAGGGTCTGATGTTCAACAGTATTCGCCTTAAAGAAAAAATACATCACAGCAAAGGTGGCATAATCAAAAATTGAACTGATCGGACCTATGAAAATCATGAATCTACTAATACCACTTGCATCCCATTTCTGTGGCTTTTCTAAAAATTCCTCATCCATTCTGTCCCAGGGAATAGAGATCTGGGAGATATCATACAGCAGGTTTTGTATTAGTAAATGAATGGGTAACATGGGTAAGAATGGTAATAAAGCACTTGCCCCTATCATGCTGAACATATTACCAAAATTACTGCTCGCAGTCATTTTTATGTATTTGATGATATTCCCAAAAGTCCTCCGTCCATAGATAACCCCTTTTCGTAGTACCATCAGATCTTTCTCAAGTAAAATAATGTCTGCGCTTTCTTTGGCGATGTCAACGGCTGTATCTACAGAGATACCTACATCAGCATCTCTCAACGCTGATGCATCATTAATGCCATCGCCCATAAAACCTACTGTATGCCCCTTAAGCTGCAGTAACTTAACTATTCTTGATTTCTGGATAGGACTTAGTTTTGCAAAAATGCTCGTTTCATCAAATTTTGAAGAAAGCTCTTTATCACTAAGATGCTCAATTTCTCCACCTAATAATACATGATGAATTGGAATTCCTACATCCCTGCAAATCTTTTTAGTGACAATATCATTATCTCCAGTAAGTACCTTTATGGACACTCCAAGTTTTTGAAGGCCCTCAATTGCAGGTTTGGCTGAAGATTTTGCAGGATCTAAAAAACCTATAAAACCAGTTAATACCATTTTATTTTCATCTGCTACGGAGTAAGTTAGCGGACGCTCGTCATATTCTTTTATAGCAACAAGCAATACCCTTAAGCCATCTTCATTCAATTTCCTGGAAGTATTCAAAATGACTTTATGCATTGCAGTATCCATGGGCACAATCACATCATTTTCAATGTGTAATTGGTGGTCTTCTCCCGGGTCAAAAGCATGACTGCACAATGGCAACATTTCTTCTACAGCACCTTTGCAGATCAGCAGGTGTTTCCCATTTTTCTGTTCCAGAATTACACTCATTCTTCTACGTTGAAAGTCGAATGGAATTTCGTCGATCTTTTTGTAATGTGTCTCTACCTTAAGGAAATCATGTAGCTCAGCATGTTCCAGAACGGCAACATCTAAAAGATTCTTTAACCCTGTTTGATGATAACTGTTGAAATAAGCCCATTTTAAAACTTCATCATCTTCCTCACCGAATACATTCAGATGTCGCTCCAGGATGATTTTATCCATAGTCAGCGTCCCTGTTTTGTCGGTACAGAGAATATCCATTGCGCCAATATTTTGAATGGCGTTCAGACGCTTAACAATGACCTTCCGTTTGCTCATATTTTTTGCACCTTTAGCAAGATTGGCGGTAACGATCATGGGTAGCATTTCTGGTGTTAAGCCTACAGCTACCGCAACACCAAATAGTAAAGCGTCAAACCAGTCGCCTTTTGTAAATCCATTGATCAAAAAGACCAAGGGCACCATCACCATCATGAAGCGGATCAAAAGCCAGCTTACTTTATTTACACCTTTATCAAAACTGGTTTCAGCCCGTTTACCAGTTATTGCTTTTCCGATGGAGCCGAAGTAAGTAAGATTACCTGTAGTAACGACAATGGCTGTGGCTGAGCCGCTGACTACATTGGTGCCCATGAAACAAATGTTTTCTAGTTCAAGAGGTGATTTTTCGCCTGCATCTTTAATGCGGTGATCTCTTTTTTCCTGGGGCATGGATTCTCCCGTAAGTATAGCCTCACTGACAAATAAATCTTTAGACTGGGTAATACGGACATCAGCTGGGATCATGACTCCTGCACTTAAAAGGATTAGATCACCTGGAACCAGGTTTTTGATATCGACCTCCTCTTTACCCGAATTTTTACGCACTACAGTAGTGGTAGTTTTTACCATGTTTTTTAACTGTTCTGCTGAACGATTACTGCTGTATTCCTGCCAGAAACGGAGCAGAGAACTAAGAATCACCATGATACTTACAACGATAACTGTTTTGTAATCGCGTTCTCCAGGTTCAGCAAGCCAGACATCAATAATCAGGGAAACACAGGCAAGTACCACAAGTACGCCGATAAATGGGTTTATAAATGCCTGAAACAACTGCGTATACCATGCTGGTGCCTTTTCATGTTCTATTTCGTTTAATCCGAAATTTCTCCTTTTCTCTTCAACAGTTGCGGCGCTTAGCCCGGATGTACTACTTTCAAGCATGGCATAGTATAAGTTACTTTCTGCGGCGGCAACTTGCTGAAGTTTTGTAGCTCCTGTATCGTCAAATCCTGAAACTGATTTTTGACGAATATTTTTGATTTTGGTCATCATATCGATGCGTATTTTAGCTTTATGTCTTGTTCAATTTTATAGTTCAATAGTTTTGTGCACACCATTTTTTCCAGGAGGCAATGCTAATTGCGGGCGGAGGTTGTTGTTGCGGTAAAAAGAAAGGTCTGCCAATTGCTTTGTGGCGGTCTGTACCGATAGACACAGCCCATATCAGGACAAATAAAAGACGGGAAGTAAATTCAAAAGTGTTCATTTCTTAAAGATTGTTCCGGATGAACCGGCTTACTTAAGAAAAGGTGATCCGGTTAACCTGGAGGGTTTAACAAAAAAAGATTTCTACTCGGACCTGTATCCATTTGATTTATGGTTTTAATTGATCTGTTTATTAAATGTGCTACAAATGTAAAGAACCCCGGCCTGCCGGGGTGTTAGAGGAGTCTTAGAATATGATTAGAAAATCATTAGAATTACAAGTCTGTGATCAGACGTGGATAAATTCAAGTGTAAACATGGTTCCTTCCCCAACATGAGACACAACAGCTATAGTACCCTGGTGCAGATCTATGATCTTTTTTGCAAGGAAAAGTCCAATGCCATTGCCTTCAGTAAAGTGCTTATTTTCCCCACGGAAAAAAGGGCTGAAGATTTGGGATAATTCTTCTTGATGTATTCCAATCCCGTGATCCTGAAACCGAAGTATAGTTTTGTTTTTATGGTAAGTAATGGCCACGGCACATTCTTGCTCAGCTGAGAATTTGCAACCATTTTCCATTAAATTGATGAAAGCTACTTTGAGGAGGTATTCATTGCCTTTTATGGATATAAAATCATCATCCTCAATTTCTTTTTCGAATATAATGTTCGTTTTATATCCTGGATGGGCATTTAAGAGATCACTTCTGGCATCGAGCAAAACCTCGTCAATTCTTAACTCTTTAAAGGTGATTTCAGTCCGATCGTAATTTGCTTTCGCCATGTCCAGTAGGCTGTTAGACAGCTTTACCACCTTTTGTGCATCAGATATGGCTTGATGAATTGATTCCCTGTACTGATCGTTAGACCGCTCCTTGTTAAGGGTGAGTTGCAACTCTGCAAGCATTGCAGTAAGTGGGGTGCGTAATTCATGAGAAATGTTGGAAACAAATTCTTTTTGTGCATCAAATGATTTTTCCAGTCGGTTGAGCATTGCATTGAAAGTGATGGCCAGCTCAGCGATTTCATCTTTTCCATTGCCTTCATTGATACGAAGGTCGAGGTTAGTCGCAGTAATCTCATCAACCTCATCTACCAAATCAGAAACAGGTTTTAAAGCTCTTTTTGCGAAAAACAAACACGACAGATAAATAAAAATCACACTGATTAAGTAACTAATGATTAGTGTGTATTTGAGATTATTGAGTTTGGCATATCCGAAATTGTCTTTAGCAGCAGCAGTAAGGATATAATCACCACTTTTATGATGATAAATCAGCCCGATTACCTGCATTTGACCTTGATAAAACTGGATTTGTTTCTTTTTAATGATCTCATCAATCATTGTTTTTGTTTCCTTTACCTTATCAATTTCCACTGCATCGTGATAAAGAAGGTTAAAAGAGGTGTCATATATAGCGACCTCTTCATCAAATAAGATGTTTCGGGAATTTCGGTAAATCAGCTGTAATACTGAGGGTGCTACTTTTGCATTAAGCAGGAGGTTTGCTTTGGTGATGGCAATTTTATCAAGTTCTTTGTAATATTCTTCTTGTCTATTTTTATGATAGGAAACATATACTGCTAGTGCGAAGATGAGGAGCAGCCCAGCAATGATCCCGGTAAATAACAAAGTTAGTTTATTACCTATTTTCATTCTGATTTGAATATAAATCCCATGCCAGGTCGCGTATGGATCAGTTTACCAGGAAAATTCTTATCTATTTTCTTCCTGAGGTAATTGATGTACACATCAATAAAATTGGTACCTGTATCGAAATGTGTATCCCATACTTTCTCCGCGATTTCTGATCTGGATAGCACACGTTCACTATTTTGCATCATGTACTCCAGTAGCTTTAGTTCTTTTGGAGTAAGATTAATTTCAGTCCCGGATCGGGTTACTACTTTTGTTTGGTTATTCAGCTCGAGATCGGCATATTTTAATAAAAACCCCGGATTTTTGCCTTTAATGCTATTTCTTTTTAGCAAAGCACGAATCCGTACATAAAGTTCCCTCAATTCAAATGGTTTTACCAGATAATCGTCGGCTCCGGCGTCAAAGCCTTCCACCTTGTCGTCAGTTGTTCCAAGTGCGGTGAGCATTATGATTGGAATGTTAGGGTGTGCTGACCTTATTTGTTTGCAAAGATCCAGTCCATTTATTTTAGGCAGAATGATGTCTGTAATGATTAGGTCATAGGTTTTGGTGAGGGCCAGTTTTTTTCCCATCTCTCCGTCAAAGGCAAGGGTTACCTTAAATTCCTGTTCCTCCAGTCCCCGTTGGATCAGCCCTGCAACTCTTTGTTCATCTTCTATAACCAGTATTTCCATAATTATCTCTTTGGTAAAGGTAACACCTATCCAATTAACCCGGATTGTTTTTCTTCATTTTCCGAATATCCTGGCACAATTCAATAAGATTCATAATCTTCTATCAATATTCTACAATTTGCTGATCAATAACCTCATTCCTATCTACTTACCATGTATGATTTTTAGCACTTTGCTATCCATTGAGTTTATGATAATAAGAAACGTTCCACCTAATTTGTCTTTAGCGAGTGTCCCGTTTAAAACCCAATAATTGCCAATTAAGTAAACCTCATAAGGACGCTGGGCGCTAATGTTATTTTCACCATAGATTCCAAAAAGGATGGGTTCAGCTATTTTGATGGCAGTTAAACTATCTTTGATTAGGATCTGTTTATGATCCAGGTAATTTGGTTCTTCTTTATCATTAAGTGCCTTTTTTAATTCTTCTATAGCGTGTGTTTTTCCTAACTTTAAGCTGTCATCATCACTTATGCCTACTCTACAACTATAAATTAGAACAATTGAAAGTAATAGAAAGTAAATAGTTCGCTTCTCTGAAAACATAATCTTTAAGCTTTTATAGTAATCAATTTGCAGATGGAATCTCGATAATTAATCATCGATCAATCACTTTGCATGTAATATATGTTTTTACTTTCGGTAAAAAATTCAAAAATCAATAGAATGAAATATGAATAAGTTGCTGCCTTTATTTACCGTTGCTACAATAGCTAATCTTTTTACTCTGATGTTATATTCCAATGCATCGGGCCAGCCAGGAGGAACTGGTGCTGGAATGTATTTTATATTTATGGAAATGCCGTTATTATGGTTAATTGCCATAATCACGGCTATTGTAATTTCGATAAAAAGGAGTAAGGCATTGTTTTCTGGTAAAATACTTAAGTGGAGAGTATTGACTTTATTATTCTGTACGCCGGGACCAATATGGGCATTGTATGTTATAACTCACCCGATACCGTAAAAGCAGTCCAATTCTCATGGATGGTTACACATAGTTTAATATTCAATCTAATGAATTGAATAGAATGTACAGGCTTTTATACGATTAAACTAGTCAACAGCGAAAGACATCATTTTTACTTAAAGATCTTACACCAAAACATCCTGCTGCTTTATCAAATTGAACTCCTTGCTAAAAGAATTGCGGTATTTCTTAATATAATCCGAGGGATTCATCCCATAAAGCTTTTTAAACTGCATCCTAAAGAACTTGATGTCATAAATGCCCACCTTAAACGCAGCTTCATTGATATTGGTATTGGTGCTCAACATGAGCAACGCAGCTTTACGCAAACGTATCGACCTAATAAATACATTTAATGACAGCCCGGAAATTGACTTTACTTTTTTATAGAGGATAGAATAGCTTAAGTTACAAGAACTGGCCAGAAATTGCGCATTAAAATCTTCATTATTTAGATTCTCCTCTATAATGCGGATACATTTCTCCAGAAAGTCTTTGTAAGTCGCAGATATTTTATGGTCGTTATTGCGAAGGGTAATGTTATCTCTGAAATATTGATGTAAGGCATCCCTATTGTCTAAAACAACGTTTACTTTGGCCAGCAAAAGCTCCTTATCGAAAGGCTTAATGATGTAATCGTCTGCCCCGCTTTCAATCCCCTTCAACTTACTATCCAAAGAGCTAAGTCCAGTTAAAAGAATCACAGGAATATGGTTCAGCGCAGGGTCACTTTTTATTTTCTTGCAAAGTTCCACACCATTTCCTTCCTCCATGAGTACATCACTAATCATTATATCGGGTAAGTGCTTTTGTGCCAGTTCAAACCCATGATTGCCATTTTCAGCTTCATAAATTACAAACTGTTTTTCGAAGATCCGCCTCAGGTATTGCCTAAGTTCAACATGATCATCAACGATGAGTATAGATCGTTTTTCTGTGATCTCCAGGGTATTAATTACCGGATGGGGAGCAATTACTTCTTCAGGGATCTGCTCTGCCCTACCGACTAATTTATTGGGCTGCATTTCGGCCTTAATGGAGGCGTCAAACCACAAACCTTTATTCAGTTTCATATGAAAAGAGGTCCCAACATTCGGAGCACTGGAATAGCTAAGTTCCCCCTTATGGCAATCAATAAATTGCTTGGCAAGGTACAATCCAATACCAAAACCAATCTCCTTGTTCCTGGTATTGTCTTTTTCCTTATAATACTTATCAAACAGTTTATTCTTTACGTTTTCATTGATTCCACAGCCCGTATCATTAATGAAAACTTCCACCTCAGAATCATGCTCCTGCACCTTAAACAGAATATGACCATTTGGAGGGGTAAACTTAAAGGCATTGGAAAGCAAATTGAAAAAGATGATCTCCAGCTTCTCATAATCCCCAAAAATCTTCAATTCCTGATTTTCACATTCAAATTCATAGCGGATATGCTTACTTAAAGCAATCTTTAGGTAACTTTCATAAGTATCTTTACACAACTGGTATAAGTTCAATTCATCGATCTGAATCTTAGTACTTTCCTGATCTGTAGTCCTGAAAAGCATCAATTGATCTACTAAAGTCAGTAGTCTACTCGCATTTCTATAAATGATGTTCAATTCCTGTTTTAAGGTATCTTCAGTTCTACCGATCAACTCTTTAACAGGGTTAACGATCAAGGTCAGCGGCGTTCTTAATTCATGGGTAATATTGGTAAAAAAGGAAAGTTTCTTTTCATTGAGTTCTTTTTCTTTTTCAGTTTCAATTTGCGCCAGGCGTACCTTATAGGAAAGATCAATCTGTTCTCGTTTATACCTGATGTAAACATAAATAAGTCCACAAATGACCACAGCATAAAGACCGTATGCCCACCAGGTACGTTGCCATGGCGGTAAGACCACAATATTGACCAATCTCTCTGCTCCCCATTCTCCTTCACTGTTACTTGCTTTGATATGCAGGGTATAAGCCCCCTCTTTTAGCCTGCTATAGTTTGCAGTTCTAACTTTGCCGGCATTCACCCAGTTGTTGTCCCAACCTTCAAGAAAATAGGCATAATTGATTTTATCTGGTTTGGAGTATTCCAGCGAGATGTAGTCGAATGACAAGGAAGCCTTATGATATGGTATCACTAGCTTTTCAATTCCTCCCGCTGTTCTTTTTTTGATAAAGTCAGCATTTAGACTATCACTTAAGGGGACGTCATCAATATTTACTGCAGTCAGCAAAACCTGCTGCTTATCCTTAGAGAAGCTTATTTTTTCCGGTGAAAACAAATTAAAACCTTTGATCCCTCCAAACATCAGTTCTCCTGATTTTAATTTGGTTGCGGCCAGATAGCTGAACTGGTTACTTTGCAATCCATCTGATGCAAAGAAGTTATGGAACTTTTTATCCTGAGGATTGAATTTTGAAAGGCCGGAAAAGGTACTCAACCAGAGTTTACCTTCATTATCCCGCAAAACATTCAATACCGCATTATTTGGCAAGCCATCTTTTTCCGTAAACCGCTTGTATTTTCTATTGAAGGTGTTTAGTAAAAATAAACCTCCACCTTCTGTTCCCAGCCATAGGGTATGGTCTTTATCCTCCAGAATAGACCTCAGCCGATGCCCTATATGATAAACGAGATGTTTTTTGGTTCTTCTGTCCACAAGAATCAGTTTATTGTCTGTACCCGCCCATAAATTGCCTTTACTGTCCTCCAGGAAACAAAGTACATTCCCAATGTTATCATCAAAGAGTTCAAAACGCTTAAGCACCTGATTAAACCGATATAAACCTCCATTATCAAAAGTACTGGCCCAAAGCGTTTTCGAGGCATCCTCATATAATTTCCATACGTTCTTAAATTCTGAACCATTGGCAGGATGAATACAGCTAAAATGCTCAAAACTCGCTGTTGATTTATTAAACCGATGAATACCACCACCCCAGGTTGCAACCCAAATGGTATTTTGGTGGTCATTTAAAATGGTGGTAATGTTGTTACTGCTTAAACCACTATTGCCCTCTTTTTTATAGTTTACATATTGATTCTTACTGCGGTCCCAACGATTCAGGCCATTCCCATCCGTTCCTATCCACAGCTGGTTTGAAGCATCTTCTGCGAAGGAGGAAATAAAATAGTTATGGTATTCATTTCTTTGCAATGGCCCCGGACTAAGCGTTTTAAAGCGGTACCTCTGGTCGTCGATGATGTTGATCCCTCCTCTTAAAGTAGCCACCCAAACCCGGCCTTTGGTGTCTTTTAACATCCCCTTTATGGCGGTGCTGGTAAAGACCTCTTCCCCATTCATGGTTAAAGGGTGCCTGATCTGCTCATCATTGATGTTCATGATAAAGATCCCTCCACCGTCTGTGCTGATGCAAAGGCGATCAGGCTGCTCCACATATAAACTGGTTACTGCCCGGGGCAATGCCTTAAATGAAAACTTTCCTGTAGTTACCACATAACTATAAATTCCAGAAGTAGTTCCTAACCATAGATTTCCTGATCCATCGGCTTTAACCGAGGAAGCATGTTTTAAAGTGTTGTTCAGGATCACAACAGTATGGCTGTTTCTGTCGTATTTGCATAATCCTATACCATCAATAAACAACCATACCTGATTTTTTTGATCAATTTCAATAGCAGTCACCTGATACGAAATTCGGTCGGCGGAAGAAGAACGCAATGGAATCTGAATGGTCTTACCGGTTTCTTTGATGTAAACCAGCAGACCATCTTTAGCAGTACCAATCAGCATATCATCGTTGAGGTCTTTTTTCAACACCGTCGTATTGTCGACCCTTTGTCTTCCTGCTTTTGAAAAGGTATTAAGGTAAAGTGTCGTAAATTTCTCCTGTGCGGAATGATAGATGGACACGCCTCCCATAGTTCCTATCCATAGGTTCGCAGCTGCATCTTCCGCGATACACTGGATCCTATTGTTGACCAGCGCGTTTTTATCATCCAGCTTTTTCCGGAAAATTTTGAAATTATAACCATCATATCGGTTTAATCCATCAAAAGTACCAAACCACATGAAACCATTCCTGCTCTGAAAAATGCAGTTCACCTCGTTGTTGGAAAGGCCATGCTCAATCCCCAAATAAAATACAGATGAAAAATCTATTGCATACAATGGTGATGTAATCCATAATAAGGAAACAGTTATTGCAAAACGCTTAAGCTGAATGAACATGTTGGGTATTTGGTATTGATATGTATCGCTGAATGTAGGAATTATTTGGCTTTCTGGAATGAGGAATACTCAATTTACCCCCCTTTTTTAACTACTTCACCCCCTTTCCTGCCTACGATTCCTATATATCTTAGCGATGCGATTCACCACATCTTACCATCGCAAACTTAACCTAAACCAAATATTATAAAAACACAGGACTCCTCAGGCGCTGTATTATTCTGACCGGATTGCGATTCAGGCGGAACAAAAATTCTTTAATGCTAAATAGAAAAAAACAAACCAAATCACCATTAATTATGACCAATCGAATACCCCATCTTTCTCCTTTTAAACACCCGCTCATGCTCCGGCTGATGCTACTCCTGCTCATTGTTTTTTCTGGGTTTACCACTTTTGCCCAACAGGTCATCACCGGGAAAGTAACCAATGAAGGCGCCCCTTTACCCGGGGTAGTCGTAAGGATAAAAGGAGGCTCCATATCCACACAAACAAATCCTGAAGGTAAATTTTCAATCAATGCGCCTTTAGATGCTACGCTTATATTCAATTATGTAGGCATGAAAGAAAAGCAGGTCCCTGTAAACAACCAAAAATCGCTTAACGTAGATTTAGAGTCTGATGTTAAAACCCTGGAGGCAGTTGCCGTAATTGGGTATGGTACACAAAAACGTAAAGACCTTACTGGATCTGTTTCCACCTTAAAAGCCGATGCTTATAAAGACCAGCCGGTGATCAATGCCTCTGCCGCATTACAAGGAAGGGTTGCAGGGGTTTCGGTTACCCAAAGCTCTGGCGCTCCGGGCGGACAAGCAAAAATCAGGATCAGGGGAGCCAATTCTGTAAGTGGCAGCAATGAGCCTTTATACATTGTAGATGGTTTGGCCCTCGGCAGTATCGGCATACAAGACCTCAATGTAAATGACATTGAATCTATGGATGTCTTAAAAGACGCCTCTGCTACCGCTGTTTATGGGTCAAGAGGTGCAAACGGTGTAATCATCATCACTACAAAAAGCGGAAAATCAGGAGCAGTAAGGGTCGCTTATAACAGCTTCCTCAGCTTCAACAGCCCAATGAAAAGATATGAACTGATGGATGCGGTGACTTACGCAAACATGGCCAATCTTTCTGCCGGAACTACCGTAATTGCCAATCCGGAATCCTATGCAGGTAAAACTACAGACTGGCAAAGTCTGCTTTTTAAAAATGCCATTACCCAAAATCACCAGCTCTCTGTAGATGGAGGAAATGAAAACCTGAAGTATTATGTTTCCGGTTTCTATACGGACCAGGATGGATTATTAGTCAATACCAACCAAAAGAAATTTGGACTTCGCTCAAATCTGGAAGCCAAATTAAGTAGTAAGGTCAGCTTAGGCGTAAACCTTTTTGCGCAACGCATCAATTCAAAAAACAACGGCGTTCAAACCTCAAAAGCAAATCCGGTGATGGCTTCTATCGCCTGGGCACCTACAGAATCTGTTTACGATGACGAGGCGACCAAACAATACAACCGTACCGGGATATCCCCTATCTGGCCAAATCCATATATGACCAGCATGGAAAGCGACAATAATGTGTTTGCCAATGTTGCGATGCTGAATAGTCACCTGAAGTACAACATTACCGACTGGCTGAGCTTTACTTCCACTGTTGGCTTAGACCTTAACCTGTCGAAAGCAGCCTCTCTTTCCAACAATTGGATCTCGCCAGGCAATATGAAATCCGCACAAACATCTTCTGAAAACTATAACTTCCAGAATAGTAACGTGCTGACCTTCCATAAGCTCATCAATGAAAAACATGATTTAACGGTCACTGCTGTTGAAGAAAGCACCCAAAACACGTCCAATAGTTTCAGTGCAAATGGATCTGGTTTGAGTACCACCTCTAATGGTTATTACAATTTAGGTCTCAATACGGCACAAAGTATTTCTTCAGGATACTCCCAATGGTCTATCCTGTCATTTATGGCTAGAGCCGCCTACAGTTACAACAGCAAATACCTGGCTACAGTGACCATCAGAAGAGATGGATCTTCGAAATTTCAAGGCGACAATAAATGGAGTAATTTCCCATCTGCAAGTCTGGGCTGGAATATGTCTGAAGAGGCCTTTATCAAAAAACTGAATGTCTTTTCTGCGCTTAAACTTAGAGCAGGTTGGGGTGTAACCGGTAACCAGTCTATCGGTCCATACAGTACACTCGGCTTATTGAGCCCGGTAAATTATTCTTATGGCAGCACTACTTCTTTCCAGGGATATACCCTTGGCAATCCAAATACACCTGATATCAAATGGGAAACGACGAAACAAACGGATATCGGACTGGACATGAGCTTTTTCAACAGACGGTTGAATGTTACCGCTGATTATTACAACAAAAACACGACCGACATGCTGCTCTTTACCCAGATCGACAATTACCTGGGAGGTGGTCAGCTCTTGAAAAATATCGGTTCAGTGAACAATAAAGGTTTTGAATTTCTGATAGATTTCAATGCCATTGACCAGACCGATTTCAAATGGAACACCAGCTTTAATGCTGCCCTTAATAAGAATAAGGTAGTCAGCCTTGGCAATCAAACCATGATTAAGCGCGCCCGTATCGGTGGTGGTTTAATTAATTCTGATATCCAGGTCATTCAGGTAGGACAACCATTAGGTTCATTTTACCTGATTCCATGGGAAGGTGTTTACCAAACAGACGTTGATGGCCATAAAGCCGGTGACTACAAATACAAGGATGTGAGTGGAAATAACGTGATCGGATATGAAGATATGGTCATTGCCGGAAATGCCACACCAAAAGTACAATGGGGCTTTAACAACAATTTCAATTATAAGGCTTTTGAATTCAATGTATTTGTTCAAGGTGCTTATGGGCACAAAGTATTCAATGCCACCTATGCAGCGGCAGCAATTGCCAGCAGTGATGTAGCCTACCCGACCCTTGCTGCGGCAGCCAACTATTGGACACCTCAAAATACAGGATCTCTATGGGCAAATCCGGCAAGTAAAGCCAAAGAATACATTGAGTCTACTCAGTTTCTACAAAATGCAGGTTATGCCCGATTAAAGAACATCAGCTTATCCTATAAATTCCCTAAAAGCATGCTGAAATATGGTAATGCTAAACTTACGGTAAGCGGTCAAAACTTATTTACCATTACAAAATATAAAGGATTTGACCCAGAGGCGACTTCCACCAATGCCAATAGTGATGCCGATGCAGGCATTGATTTAGGCGCCTACCCTTCGCCAAAAACATTCACCATCATACTGAACCTCAGCTTGTAGCATCAGTTTTTTGAGCCTGACATGGCCTTACAAATTTAAAACGAATAAAATGAAAAAATACCTGATTACCCTCCTGATACCTACCCTGTTTGTCTCCTCCTGCAAGAAAGATTTCTTAAAGGAAGATCCTAAAGGGAGCATTACTCCGCAAACCTTTTACAAGACCGCCGAAGACCTGAACTCAGCCACCCTTGGTATTGCTTTAACCTATAATCTGGCCTGGAATCAAACCGGTGGACTGGCCACTACTTTTGGCAGTGATGACATTACGACCCATGCCGGAGGAAATAAAATGGGCTTCTCTAATTTTGACACCTTTCAGGCCAATTCTTCCAACGACAGGATGGTCATCTGGTGGAACTATTTCTATAAAACCATCAAATCTTCCAATTCCCTGATTGAGAATTATCCAAAAGCAACGGATGCGAGCGAACTGCAACGGAACAATGCGGCTGGTGTTGGCTATTTTTACCGCGCCATGTCCTATTTTTTCCTGACCCGTACCTGGGGTGCGGTGCCCATGCCCTTACAGGCAAGTCTGGAGCCTAAAGGCAATGCTACTCCACAGGAAATATATGAGGTACTGATCTCAGATCTCCAAAAAGCGGAGACGATGCTTCCAGATGCATGGACAGCTCCAAGAAGACAAGGCAGTACGGATATCCTGCCAACAAGAGGTTCGGCGAAAGCTTTGCTGGCCAATGTTTACCTGACCATGGCAGGCTGGCCATTGAAACAAACTGATAAATATGAGCTCGCCGCTAAAAAAGCCAAAGAAGTAATTGATGGTAAAGCAACCTGGGGTTATGGATTGGTAAATGGCTATGCTGAACTTTGGGATAAAGATTCCAGGTTGAATAAAGAAGCTGTTTTTGCCTGCTACTACAATAAGAATATGCCAAGTATATGGGATTACGGAGACAACTGGGGTAACGGCAGTCAGATGGGACCTCCTAACTTTGCTCCTGCTGAAGAAGGTGGCTGGGATGAAGCTTTCGGGGAGATTGCATTTTACAACAAATTTCCTGCAGGTCCAAGAAAAGATGCCACTTACCAAATGGTTTACTTCCTGGGTAATGACCCTGCTAAAGCAGTGGACTATACAAAACTGACCCACAAACACCCTTATTTCCTAAAATACAGAGATGACGAGTCCTATGATCCGGTTACTCATAAAATGAACGATTGGTGGGGAAGCGCAACCGTTTATATGATTCGTTATGCAGAAGTACTCCTAACCTATGCAGAAGCAAAAGCAATGTCGGGCGGCGGACCAGAGGAGAGCGCTTACCAGGCCATCAATGAAGTCAGAAACAGAGCTGGATTAGCTGAATTGGCTAAAGGTTTAAATCAGGCTGATTTCAGAAATGCAGTGCTTGCAGAAAAAGGCTGGGAATTTGCAGGCCCTGAACCTACAGCAAGATGGTTTGACCTGATCAGAACAGAAACGGTAGCTAAAGCTGCCGCAGATCGCGATCCTTCAGAACTGCCGTTAAAAGGGATACCAAATGATGCCACACATGAATTTTACTGGTCCCCTTTACCTATCATTAAATAATTAACCCAATCCATAATTAACCTCCCTAAACACAAAATTATGAAAATTATGACTCTGCTGATGGGCAGTTCCATCCTCTTGTTTTCTTGCTCAAAAGCCCTGCAAACAGGTCCTGACCAGGCCGCCCTGAAAATCCAGGCAAATGCTGCAGTTGGCCAATCCGCCAGTACACTGAGTTCCTCATGGGAACTTGTTTTCTCTGATGAATTTAATACCACAGGGACTTTCGATAGTAGTAAATGGACGTATAGCCCACGATGGTCGCCGGCATGGGCAAAATACCTGACCTCCAGCACAGATTATGTCGCCCAGAATGGAACCGATCTGGTATTGAAAATGGACAATGCAGTCATCCCAGGAGATCCGGTACCCTACCATTCAGGAGGAATTCAGACTTCTGGCAAATTCAGCTTTTTATATGGAAAAGTAGAAGTCAGGGCCAAGTTTAAACAAGGACAAGGGTCCTGGCCTGCCATCTGGATGATGCCAGAAACACCTGTAGCTTATGGCGACTGGCCAAATAGTGGTGAGATCGACATCATGGAGCATGTAAATTATGAGAACTCCGTACACCAAACCATTCACAACGGTAGCGTGACCGGTTCATCCGGCGGAAGTTCTGCTACTAAAACTACCGCCTATAACACTGCCGATTATAACATCTATGGCATCACCTGGAGCCCTACAGCCGTTCAGTTTTATGTCAACAATGTCTTACAGTACACCTATAACAGAGCAGCTGGTGCCACCTCCGCCCAATGGCCATTCGACAAGCCATTTTATCTGATTTTAAATCAGTCGGGCGGTGCAGGATGGCCCGGAGCAATTACCAATGCAGACCTCCCTTTTAATATGAATGTAGATTATATCAGGGTGTACAAGGAAATACCAGTATTGGGTAATCCAGGTTTCGAGGAAACGGCATTATCGCCATGGGGCGCCTGGAATCCGGCAGGGAATACCGCTGTGGTGACCACTAATTTCAGAACTGGTACAAAAGCAATCAGACAGCAAGGTGGCGAGACTTCATTAGAGCAGGTGATTACCGGTCTGAGTCCAAATACGACCTACGTTTTTGGTGGATACGCAAGAGTAAGCACCGCTGGGGAATCTGCGATGTTCGGTGTTAAAAACTATGGTGGCGCTGCCGTAAATACAGCCATTACCAATACCAGCTATACCAATTCCTCGGTTACTTTTACTACCGGATCTACCAATTCTTCTGTGACCGTTTATATGTATAAACCGGTTGCCGGTACTGCTTATGGCGATGACTTTTACTTTAACAAATTATAATTCTATTGCAAACACTCACACAAATGAACAAGTTCTTTCTTTGCATTTTTACATTACTGCTGTTAAAAGCAGAACTTCATGCCCAATTCAACATCATCCCTAAACCCCTGGAAGTCAACAGTACTTCCAGCGGGTCTTTTAACCTGACTGACAAAACCCCCATAGTCTTTAAGCAGCAGAGCCTCCAGAAATCAGCATCTTTTCTGAATGGTTATTTAAGCAGGTTTTATGGCTTTAGTTTGAAGCAAAGCAAGGCTGCTGCAATAAAAGGTATCTACCTTAGTTTAAGCAATAAAACAAGCAGCAATCCCGGTAACTACGCACTTCAGGTTAAGAATGAAGGTGTTTTCATTACAGCCGAAACTGAGGAGGGTATCTTTTATGGCATACAGACTTTCATTCAATTGTTAGACCCGACCGCTAAGGGAAAAACCATGGAAATTCCTTTTGTACAAATCAGGGATGAACCCCGTTTCCAGTACCGCGGGATGCACCTGGATGTTGCCAGACATTTTTCTCCGGTATCTTTTGTAAAAAAATATATTGATTACCTGGCGCTTCACAAAATGAATTATTTTCATTGGCACCTGACAGACGATCAGGGTTGGAGAATTGAGATTAAAAAATATCCAAAGCTTACTGAACTGGGATCAATGCGGAAAGGAACCATCACAGGTTTCCTGCCAGGTAATGGAAATACGAATATCCCTCATGGAGGGTTTTATACGCAGGAAGAGATCAAAGAGGTCGTTAAATATGCGACTGATCGTTACATCACCGTCATTCCGGAAATTGAAATGCCCGGCCATGCTTCAGCAGCATTAACCGCCTACAGCTATTTAGGATGTACCGGAGGCCCATACAAAGTTCAGGAAACATGGGGTGTTTTTGACGATGTTTTCTGTGCAGGAAATGAGCAGACTTTTACTTTCTTTCAGGATGTAATCGATGAAGTGGTTGCGCTTTTCCCAGCCAGATACATTCATATCGGTGGTGACGAATGTCCGAAAACCAGCTGGAAGAAATGCCCGAAATGTCAACAACGGATGAAAGACCATCAGCTAAAGGATGAGCATGAGTTACAAAGCTATTTTGTTCAGCGCATGGAGAAATACATCAATAAGAAAGGAAAAAGTATTATCGGATGGGATGAAATTTTGGAAGGTGGACTGGCGCCAAACGCGACGGTAATGAGCTGGCGTGGTGAAGCTGGAGGTATTGAAGCCGCAAAACAACATCATTATGCAATCATGACCCCAGGCAATTATATGTATTTTGATTATGCCCCATCTATAAAAAGAGATTCATTAACCATGCCTGGCACCACTACTTTACAAAAAGTGTACAGCTATGAGCCTATTCCAGCGGATCTTCCTTTGGAGTCAGGTAAATACATTCTTGGCGCACAGGCAAATGTATGGACGGAGTATATGAATAATCCCTCAAAAATAGAATACATGATCTTTCCGAGGATGTCTGCCTTAAGTGAGGTGGTATGGAGCAGCAAGGAAAACAGAAACTGGGATGATTTTCAAAAGCGTTTGAAACAGCAGTTTGAGCGCTATCAGCTTTGGCAGGTAAATTATCATCACATACCAATTGATGTACCGGCTGAAACCAGGTAAAAAATGAAAGCGCCCGATCGTAGCATCGGGCGCTTTTTTTGATCGTGTTACTCAGTCCCCCCGTTCAACTTCTTAAGCATATTATCTATCTGCTGACCTAACTTTTCTATTTCTGCATCATATTTCTCGTTATTCCTTTCTGCAACAGCCTTATACATCAACTCATAGCATTTAATGCGAAGTTCACAATACTTTATGAGGGCCTCATTTTTTTTGTGGATCAATTCAGGGAGATAAAGTTTATCTAATTCTGTTACAAGTTTAATGTTTTCATTCCAGTAATAAATTCCACGATCTTTTATTTCGTACATCAACTCAACCTCCGACACATCCGCAGGTAATGAATAAACTTCCATGGCCTGAGATTCATTTCTAACAAATGCGTTAATCTTAGCTTCATACTTTGCAAAATCATAAGATGATTGGTTATATACCATAAATGATGTGAAGAATAGGAATACCGTTAACAACAAGATGGTATTTAATTTCAGCTTAAACACATGAGGCTTATTTAAACTAGGGATCAAAGCATAACCCATGATCAGCCCGGTAAGAAGACCTCCAATATGAGCCGCATTATCTATACCCCCTTTTATTCCATTTAATAGATTATACCCAACGAAAACCGAGATACTGGTCAACAAACTTTTACGCATATCCTTATGAATAAAATCTGTAGTCAACAAAGCCAGAAAAACACCATACATGCCAAAAATAGCACCAGAAGCACCGGCACTTATGGTCATATCATGCCACCACAAACTAGCTGCGCTGGCACCAATACCAGTAAGAAAATATGCCGCAGCAAATCTAGTCTTACCTAAATAAGGCTCTAATATTGCTCCAATAAAGACCAGGCCATACATGTTCATCAAAAGATGGAAAATTCCTATATGCAAAAAACAATTGGTCAGCAAGCGCCAAGGCTCACCGGCAGTTGTTATCGGTTTAAAATTTGCTCCCCATCTAATCAAACTTTCACCATCCGGATCAAAAGCGCTTACCCCCGTCAATACCATCAGGATGAAAACCAGTAAATTTAAGTTGAGCAAAACAGGGGTAACAATGTATCCCTTTTCAGGAACGAAAATAGAAAGAAAGCTTTTGAAATTTTGGGCTGCTGTTGCTGGCGCCTGGGTAAGCTCATCATCTTCATCAGCAACCAAGGTTAATGCTTCATATTTCAACTCCAGTTCTTCAAGATTGAAATTCGGTTTTAATTCCTCAATAGCAGAAATCAGTTGTTTAATGTTCTTCTTATTTTTACCAAAATCGAACATCTCGTTTCCTAAAGAAAAACTTTCAACTCTTACATTATTGGCTACTATTACAACTTTTATAAGCTGATTTGTTAAGAAGAAAGCGTTTTTATTTGTATATGCTTTAAACCCTGCACTACTTGTATAAACGATGTCCCAACCAAGAGACTTTGCCGCTTCGATGCCGAGTGCAATATATTGTTGCTGTGTTAAGTCAGCTAAAGGGAATTCGTCGTTGTACCTAGGGATAAAGCCTACTGCCATAATTTGAGAGCGATCAATGTTTTACAAAAGTAATTTAATTTTCTATAATCGCAGTAAATCTTAATGATAACTTAAGTCCAATTACAGCTAAACGCACTTACTTAGCAATGAGAGGGCATTGACCTGAGCGACATGATCAATGTACGTTATATTGTATCCATCACTGGAAAGCTCATCATAAACTGCTGATATCAGGACATTAAAATCTAGTCATTTATAGCTGTTGCAAGGCTTGTTTTACAGTGTCCTTGTTGGGTTTAGAAATGGGTATCTTCTCTCCAGACATTAAGAGTAAAACACCACCGTCTTCCTTTAGCCAACTTTTTACGTATTTAGGATTTACCAAATGGCTTTGGTGAGTTCTTAAAAATCCGTTGGGACGAAGTAAGTCTGCATATTCTTTCAGTGATTTAGAAACCAATATTTTTTCGTCACCTGAAAGGAAGAAATGGGTATAAGTATTGTCTGCTTCACAACGTATAATTTCCGACAAAGTAACATACCTGATCTCGCTTTGCATCGGTAACGCAATTTTACTCCCCTTCGTTTCTGGCTTTTTTAGTTGCTGCAGTAAAAAATCGAGTTGCGAGGTTTGTATTTGTGTGGCCAATTTATGACTGGCCTTATTTACCGCAGTCATCAATTCTTCAATATCAATCGGCTTTAAAAGATAATCTAAGGCCGCAAATTTTACAGCTTGTATCCCATATTGATCGTAAGCGGTCACAAAAATAACCTCAAAATTACGGATGGGAAGTTGTTTTAGTGCATCAAAACCTGTTTGCTTACCCATTTGAATATCCAAAAATACCAAATCAGGCGAATGAGCTTCTATTGTATCAATCGCATCATTTACATTTTGCGCTGTGGCAACTATCGTGACCTGAGGACAGTGCTTTTCTAGCAATGTCCTCAGGTTTTCTAAGTTGGAAATTTCGTCATCTATTAAAACTGCTCTCATCATATTACAGCCAATCGGTTAATGTTACACATATTTTAGTGCCATTAGTAGTCGATTGTATCACTAAGGTAAAGCGATTTTCTTTATAAACACTATTCAAGAGTGCTATTCTACTGTTGCTTAAGGCCAGCCCCAACCCATTGTACTTTTTCCCTGTATCAAATCCATCACCATTATCAGAAACCGTCAGAACCAAATCATTTGCCTGCTGATTAAATGTGATTACAATTTTCCCATCGTTGGCTTTTTGCGATATGCCATGCTTCACCGCATTTTCAACAAAAGGTTGTAATAGCATACTCGGTATCTCTGTATTATCCAGATCCAAGTCTGTGGAATGATTAATTTCGTAAACAAAACCAAACCGCAACTGCTCCATTTGCAGGTAATCGTCTAGTAAAGTTTTCTCTTGTGACAAACTGATCAGTTCTTTATCATCAAGCACGTTACGAGTTAACCGGGCAAATTTAGAAAGGTATTTATTGGCATTGTCTATTTCATTCTTGTTCATTAAATTTTGAATCCCGGATAGGGCATTAAATAGAAAATGAGGGTTCAACTGGGAACGGATGGAGTTAAGTTGAAGCTTTGCCATATTTTTTTGCTGCTCCTCTTCTCCCAGCTTCTTTTTGTTTCTTTTTTTGATGAAGTAAAGGATCAAAAGAAAGGCCAATCCAATAGCAAATGCGACGATAAGCGTAGATATGAAAAGTTCTTTTTGGGTATAACTTTCATCCTCTAAGGTGATAGAAAGCATATGTCTGGTGGTATATTTTTCTATATCTTTTGCTGAAATATCACAGTCAAGACATCCCTTCCATTTAATCAGTGGCTGAATAATTACTTCATAATCCCCTGATTTTTTGAAAATGTTCTTGTCGATATTTACATTAGGCAAAAACTCATGGTCTTCAAGTACGCCACCATATTTCCACGCAGTTGATTCGAAGATTATTTTATTTGTTTGCTTATCTTTTATGGAGGTGTAGTAGAGATAGTCTATATCTGATTTGTCTTTTACAAGCGTTAGCTCCTCATCTTTTTCGGTAAAAACAAGGTTTGTTCTTTCTTTTGGGTCAATTATCCAGCTGTAATCAACACCGATATCAGTTTTGAAGCGCTTTGAAAAACCCTTGATTTTTGCCCTTGGAATGGGCTTTCCGTAAAAAACAGCTTTATCAACATCAAGAGGATTTTCGATGCTGTAAATTAATGTTGTTATAGTTTTGCCTTTAATAGGAAAAATCCCAAGAGTGGTAGAGCGGAATACTTCTTCGTCCCCCCTGTCGACATCCTTCAGTTGCGCCAGGTTGATCGGCTTGTTTACTACTATTGGCTTGTTATTCTCCAAAATTGTGTAGCGATAGTGCGCAATATTTATATCCTTTCTAAAATAGATTTGGATACTCACATTGTTGACTTCAGGTAAATAATTAAATGAGGTACGAGGCTGATTAGGAAATACATTTCCGTAAAATACATTTTTGGCTGAACTATCTACACACATTAGTAGTTTACCTCCGGCAGCGTAGCTCCGGGAAAAATTGATGCCTTTTTGTGCATTTACGGTAGTTAGTGTAATAATGAAGCTGAGAAGTGTGAAAATGATTCGTTTCATAATATGAAGTTTAATTTTCATCAAACTTGTTGCAATAATAGCGAAACTAAAACCATAAAACAGGAAACGCAATGTTTGAAATAGCAGAGGTATGGTTTTGTGCAGTATTTGTTAATGAATTTCGAGATGTACCGGCTGAAACCAGGTAAAAAATGGAAGCGCCCGATCATAGCATCGGGCGCTTTTGCATTTTGTTAAAAACAAATCATTGTCTATTCCATCTCCTCCTTAATGAAAAACAGGAATCTCAACTGTTTTCTCCTCAAGTGTTTTTATCTTCGTATAGAATGAATGAAAAGCAAAGCCATTATAAGGATTGTATCGTACAGGACTGCAACACCGGTTACATCAATCAACTCGGAGGTTCAGCTATGTACAACATCATCTTTCTGGATGGAACCGGTAAAGTAAGTGTGGATCTGGTAGAATATACTTTTGAAGGCAAAATTGCCCTATTTACCACCCCATATCAAATCATTTACTTTAATACCCCCAGGCCTGTTGAAGCACGGATGCTTCAGTTTCATGGAGATTTTTATTGCATAGAGTACCATAAAAAAGAAGTTGCCTGTAATGGTCTTCTATTTAATAACATATATCAAAAACCTTTTGTGAATCTTGAAATGGATGATTATGCCGATCTGAATTACATTTTAGAAAAGCTGATCCCCGAACTTGAAAACAATGGTAGTTATTCTGCAGCAGTAACCAGAGCTTATTTGCAGTTAATCCTGGCATTGTCTAGCAAAATTAAATCGAACGACAACATCATCGATGAGGAACTAAACAGACACCACCCCATTATGGAGTTTAAAGGATTGTTAGAAAGCAACTTTCATAAAGAAAGACAGCCCTCATTCTATGCTGACCGAATGGCCATTTCACCTAATAATTTTTCAAAGTTATGCAAACAGGTCTTTCTGAAAACACCCTCAGAACTGATTCATGACCGGGTAATTCTGGAGTCCAAAAAGTTAATCCATCTCAGCTATAAAAGTATGAAAGAGATTGCTGCTGAACTAAATTTTGACGATGAAAATTACTTTAGCCGATACTTCAAGAAGCACACAGGAATTAGTCCTACTGCTTTTCGTGAGCAGGTTGGAATCTCCATTGTAGCAAATCTGTCCAGATAATAGACTTGTTTGTCCATCTCCATGAGCCTGTAATCTTGTTAATTTTGACCCTATATATTGAAGTATGTTTTCATCAGTTTGGAAAACATTAGTTTGGAATGGGATGAATAGACTAAAATTAATCAGATACCTCTTTGCGCTACTCATGATTTGCTTAATGGCTGGAATTTCAGAATGGTTGGCAGAACCAGAAATTTTATTTCCTGAAATGGCAGCACTCGTATTTGGCTTTTGGGTGATTGATAAAAAAATTTGGACAGTCAGAAGGCCAATGCTGGTATTATTAATGACAATTTGTGCCCTCTTTGGCGTACTGCTGGTTCGTTACTCCACGCTCCCATTACTTGCCAACATTGCCTTGTCTTTTGTTTTTACTTCATTTTGCCTCAGTATCACACGCAGTACTTTAATCCCGATAACATCCGCATCAATGTTGCCGGTGATGTTGGGAACAACATCGCTGATTTACCCTCTTTCTGTTTTCATGATGTGTATTTTGTTAGTTTCAGGACAATGGCTACTTGAGCGCTCCAAATTACGTCAGGTTATTATATTCGAGACCAAAAAAGGACCGTATAAGCACAGTCCAATGCAATGGGCTTCTTTACTCCTTACGCTATTGCTCATCTCCTTTATTCCCCTATCTATCGGTAAACTTTATTTTATAGTACCACCATTGGTCGTTATGTTTATAGAATTCAGTTCTTCTTCTGCAGGCTTTAGAAACCGCCCTGTTCAGGTATATTTCTTAATGCTGATTTCTGCCATTCTAGGAACTTTAAGCCAATATTATTTACATACCAGGTTAGGCTTGCCATTAGCTTACACCGTATTGTTTTTATTTGCAGGTCTTTTTCTTCTCTTTGAAATGGTCGATAAGCCCTTTGCACCAGCATGTGCGATTGCATTAGTTCCAATGATCATTCCCCAGAACGACCTCCTATCCTACCCCTTTCAAGTAGCAATCGGGACTGGCGTATTTCTGTTTGCAGCCATGTTCTTTTTCTTAAAATGTTACCGATGGAAACGTACACACCTAATGGTCTGTTTTGTTCCAGATTTCATTAGGTCCAGATTAGACCGTCCAAATCGAGATGCGAGAGAAACTGTATAGATCAAACATTTAAAATATGATCTCTATTGAGGAAAACCCTGACTTTAGTTTCTGGCAATTTCCATTGTTGCAATAAAAAGTCGAGCTCGGAAGTTTGTCTTTGGGCGATCAATTTATATTCGGCTTTGCCTACTGCAATAATCAATTCTTCAATATCAATACGCTTTAAAAGATAATCCAGGGCTGCAAATTTTACAGCTTGAATGCTATATTGGTCTTAAACTAAAACCATAAAACAGGAAAAGCAGCATTTGAAAAACACCTGCTGGACTGATAGTGGTAATGGCCACCAATGGTCAATTTGTTAGATGGGCTGTACAAGGTTAAACAGCAATGCAAATTTCATTAACTGGCACAAATTGTTGATCCCTAACTTCCGAATGATATTTTTTTTCTGGTGGTTAACAATAGGTATCGATAAATAAAGAATTTCGGAAATCTGCCAACTACTTTTACCTTCAACAATGAGTTTAATCACCTCCTTTTCAGACTTACTCAAAAGTAAAACGCGCGTGTGATATGTCTGAGTAAAATCCTCTTTTACCACACTCCTTAGCTCCTGTCCGGATTGATTCAGTTCAAAAGCGTGATGCAATAATATTGAAGTCCCATTTTCACCTTCTGGTGAATAAAGCTTTGAAGTGGAGAAATACCCTTTATAATCGGTTTTATTGATTGGCATCTTGCGTTGAAAAAAGAAATGTACCTTTTGATTCTTTTGCCCAAGAGCTTCGAACAAATCAGGTTCAATAGCAATGTTCTCTTCTTGTGGAAAAAAGAATTCAAAATAAGCTGGCCAAAAATCCTGTATCTCCAAATCGTTTTGGTCGTAAATTTTCAGGCCAAACCGATTCATTTTGCTATTCTTTATAGACGCTTCTTCTTCCATTAAGACTTCACCAATCACGTAATCACCAATTTCATTCAAATGAAATTCACTTTGCATCACCAGGTTGATAATGGCATGCATTTGCGCATAAGGGGAAGCTACCTGCTCGATTTGAATAGATTGTACTAAGTCCATTGGATATGATTTAGATCACATTAATCCTCCATTTTGTTTTGATATTTACCTGGAAAATTCAATAAATTTTACCCTTGGCAATTAAAGACGGAAGCAAACCAGAGGAAAGCTGTATAGCCTGGCAAAAAAATACTTGAATAGGATTTACCTCTCCCAGCATTTCTTTCTATATACCAGACCATACAGTGATATTCCTACTATAGTTAAAATCAGCTGACTCCCTAAAATCAGCTATAAAGGATCCCCCCTTTATGCAACAATAGCAAATTTCTTAACCACAAATAAGTCTTCTACAAGGTCTAAATAATAATCTCCACCTACAATCCCTCAAAAGAGTGATAATGTATCACTTGAAAAAAATCAAACAATTCTTTATATTTAAGTGATTTAACCAAAGAACACATGAATGCTTCTCAAAAACCAACAACAAGTGATCTTTATCAATTGGCAGGTTATCCTGAGCCATTAGAGGTTGAATCCATCACCTTATTAAGAAACTATCCCCTTTTAGATAATTTAGAAAACACGGTCAACCAGGGTTACTCCTGCATTTTCAATTGGTCTTCCATGCAATACCTCTTTATGAGTGATTCTGTTAAGCATATCTTAGGTTATACCAGCAAGTCTTTTCTAGAGAAAGGATTGAATTTTACACTTAGCATCATTCATCCAGAAGACATGCTAAAATTTAAAGAACTGCATCAAACTATCTTTAATTACTTTTACAGTATACCAGCAGCACAACGGCCGAAAATAAGATTTAGCTATAACCTCAGAGTAAAAACGGCAGACAACAATTATGTTCACATTTTAAGGCAGAGTACTTTTATCAGATTTTCTGTAGATGGAAAACCAACCATTGAATCTGTTCACAGTACAGACATCACTGGCTTTAAACACAGCAACCACATCAATCTGACCATTCATCAGTTATCTGATGCGGGCACTTATCTGCTGTGTCATGAACAGGAATTTTCGGAAGCTCAAACTAAACTTACTGAAAGAGAAAAGCAGGTACTGGAACTGGTAAGATTAGGGTATACCACAAAAGAAATCGCTTATCACCTATATTTAGCTATTGAAACAGTAAAAAGTCATCGAAAACACATCATAGCTAAAACTGGCGCCTGTAATATGACAGCCGCAGTCAATATGGTCAACAACAAGGGACAATCACAGAAATAAGATGCCACTTTCAAAAAAAACCTATTATTTAGCCTTAATCAGATCCTTATATATTGCAATACGGTGTGTCCGTAGCTTATAAGGAATCTTCTTCTTGCTATTGCTTCTTTGAAATGAAATTGCATGAGATTCTTTGATGGGCATATGACAGTCAATGCAGTTCTTTGCCAGTAACGCTTTTTCTTTCAACATTTCATGTTTCACTTCCTGGTGACAGCTAATACATTTAGCGGAATACAGGGCCAGACCAGGCTTTTTGTCCTCATGTACATCGTGACAGGTAATACATTCTGCCTTACCAATTTTATAACATAAACTCGCCTCCAGCAGTTGCTTTTGCTTGCCGTGTACATCCGGATCTTCTCCTCTATAAGCACTATACTCTGGCAGTGTTTTTAATGTATCCCCAGGTTTAAAACTAAAGGTAGGGCTCAACATTTGAAGGCCTGTTCCTGAATGGCATACCCCACAAGCATCTACTCTTTGTGAGAAGGACAGTTCTTTATAAGCTGGCATAAAATTGGCTGTTTTCACTGTTGGGTTTTCCTGATGAAAATTAACATGCTGAGCGGCTGGTCCATGACAGCGTTCACAATCGATCCCAGCAATAATGGAGTTTTTAACATATTCTTCCTTTATCGAAAAATTCTCAGCCTGCGTCAGCTTTACCTCCGCGTATGAGCTATGACATTCTAAACAACGCATAGCGATTGCCCTGCCAAAATAAACCTGCTCCTCCGGAAAACCCGGACTGTTTACCCATTGATGTTCCTTAGTGAGGTAATTTAACGGCATCTGCATCAATTGGTTTCCGTACCAAAACGCGAAAGTATATGCACTATTTCCTGCACCAAAAACCATATCTGTATGTTCCGTTTTTTGATCAATCCCTTTGATCAGCGCAGACTGATATAAACCATCAGGACGATTTTTCACCTGAACCTTAGTGTTTTCATTAAAAATAAATGTTCCATCTGGTATATGCATGCTGTCGGCAGAATTAGGCTTATTCAGCATTTTTGAAGCTTTAAAATGGGAATTATGGAAGGCCGATGTAGCAAGGTCCTTATGACAGCTTACGCAGGTAGCACTTCCTGCATACCCTGACCCCCTACTATCAGTACTTATACTTTCTACCTGTGTACACTGCACAGCCGCAAACACAAAAATCGCCAGAATACAAAAAATCAGGAAGATACGTCTCCGGCCCATACATTAGCTTTGGTTAGAATATTAGCAATTGCTAACTAAAATAACAAAAAAATTCAAACCGCTAGTGCTTATTGCGATAAGGTCATTCAGCTGACGTAAATTCACCAGCAAATTGTCTTAATCTACACCCTTCTATAATCTTTTTTAGTTTCAACTTTGTTATAACATAGTGGAGCAGTAACCACTTAAAAAACGGGCGAAGCGAAAAGCCAAAAGAGTAGAACCACAAAAATAAACTTGTATGTCAGACAACAAAGTTTCCTTACACAGAGTAATCAAGACCTCCCCTGAAAAATTATACCGTGCTTTTACCGACAACACCGCAATAGCTGCATGGTTACCCCCATATGGCTTCCTATGCACTATTCAGGAAAGAAATGTAAAGGTTGGTGGCGGCTATAAAATGTCATTTCAGAATTTCACGACTGGTCATAGTCATTCCTGGACGGGTGAATTTCTAGAACTAAAGCCCAATGAGTTTTTAAAGTATACAGATAAATTTGATGATCCTAATATGCCGGGAGTCATCACTACTTCCGTATCTTTCCAAAAAACACTGGTTGGTACAGCTATAAACATCCAGCAAGAAGGAATTCCCGCTGTGATCCCACTTGAGATGTGTTATCTCGGATGGCAGGACTCCCTTGAGAAATTAATTAAACTGGTAGAACCTGAAATACCAGATGCTTAACGAAGCAGTTCCTATTCAATAAAAAATGGCCGGTCATGTACCGGCCATTTTAATCTTTGACTACCTTTTAATGGTATTTTGAAGGCTACATTTTTTCAAGGGAGGCAGAGCGATTTCTGAGGGCGCTCGTTGTGATAAAAACTAGCACAACAGCTGCAACTATATAACAGGTATAAACAATAGATGGAGGAGCGTTGTTATTATTGTTTGAAACAGAAATCGCTAAGATTGCCCAGACACCAACTACCCCATACTCACGCAAATTTCGCATGCTGATCATCAGAATATTAATCAAACCAGCTACCACAACCATCATAATGGTCCAGGTCACATCAGAAATTCCCAGTCCTTCCCATTTAATTTTGGTAAGATAGGCCGCAATGTTGGCAATCAATGCCACAGAAATCCAACCAAAATAGAGCGCGAAGGGCCAAAAAACAAAGAGGTACTTTTTCAGTGGATGGGCATCCAATTCCATACGGGTATTGATCACAATTTTAGATAAGGAGATTAGAATCACCGTCATCAGCAACGCAGACAATCCTGTATAATCGTACAACCAAGCCACCACCCAAAGTGAATTTGCCACACAGGACAGTAAAAACCACCAGCCAATTTGCTGCAGGATCGGATCCTCTTCTTTCTTGTTAAAAAGATGCCGTCCTGAATAAAATACGAAGCCCAGTAATCCAATATAAATCAGCCCCCAGATCGAAAATGCATAACCTGCAGGAGTAAAATAATTGAAATATTTATCTGAAATACTCTTCATGGTATTCCCATTTAACATTCCCGAATTCGAAAGATAATTGACTGCAATTGTGACCACTAAAGCAATACCATTGACAATAGGAAATAGTTTTTTCATAATGTTTATATTTTAATATATTTCTTTTAAATTACTTAACCGATTGACTAATCAGACTTTAAGATCTACAACAATCCAAATTCGTTTTTGACTTAACCCAGGTGATTTAATTCCTAAGCTGCCCTCATCCGCTGCTAATTATAATCATGAATGGACAAAATAGTATGTTTTAATACTTATTCAAGGCACAAATATTGAAAAAAATAAATATATTAGTACAATTTAATACTATAATAGCTTAATTTTATGACTCGATTATCTACATAACTATGTATTACGATTTAATAAAAGAAGTGGTTGATTTAATAGAAGATTACGAAAATGAATCCGATCACCAGAATCCGAACGTCGAGTCATTTAGTCAATGGTTAAATGATCGTTTCAAAAAAAACGAGTCACCTGCACTTCAAGAACCCGAATGGCTAGGAAAATCAAAAGGACGCTCTGCAGATAGTGTGATTAATACCTCATTAGTGCACCTATCCAGATATGCGAAATTGCAGGCAAAAGCCGCAATTGCAAACACCGCATTTTCTACACCTGATGATTTCATTTATTTAATCAGTCTGGTTGCATTTGGTAGCATGAACAAAACCGCCTTAATCAAGTTAAACGTCCATGAAAAATCAGCGGGTATACAGATCATCAACCGGCTCATTAGTACAGAATTGGTAGAACAGACTACCATAAATAGCGACAAAAGGAATAGAATGATCCACATCACTGCCAAAGGCAGACAGCTTTTAAACGAAAGCATGGAAAACATAAGAGCGGCGACAAAAAACGTTACAGAACCACTATCTTATGAAGAGAAAATGGAATTGATCATGCTACTGACAAAACTAGAGGACTTTCATGAGTCAAAAGCAAGAAGCTAATCAGCACTTTGGTAATTATAAGATCAACCTATTCAAAAAACGAAAACCAGCATGTCAATTAAAACGAAAGAAGCTAAAGTAGCAGTTATAGGATCTGGTTTTGCCGGAATCAGTTCGGCAGCCTACCTTTCCAAACAGGGATACCAGGTAGATGTATATGAAAAAAATGCAGACCTCGGCGGAAGGGCGCGGCAACTTCATACCGATAACGGATATTTATTTGACATGGGCCCTAGCTGGTACTGGATGCCTGAAGTATTTGAAAAGTTCTTCAATGACTTTGGCTATACCGCCGCTGATTTTTATGAACTACAACAACTTGATCCGGGATTCAGTGTGGTTTTCGGGCACAATGATGTATTGGATATTCCTGCCAATTTTGAAGAACTATGTGAATTGTTTGAATCTATTGAAGCAGGAACTGCGGATAAGTTAAAGTCCTTTTTAGCAGAGGCCGCCTATAAGTACAACATTGGCATGGGCAAATTAGTCTATAAACCCGGACTTTCCTTATTGGAATTTGCAGATGCAGATCTCCTAAAAGGTCTCTTTAAATTACAGGTATTTACTTCTTTCAGTGATCACGTTAAAAAACACTTTAAAGACCCAAGGTTAGTAGCACTAATGGAATTCCCCGTTCTATTCCTTGGCGCGATGCCAGAAGAAACCCCTGCACTTTATAGTTTAATGAATTATGCGGGTTTAAAACTCGGTACCTGGTATCCAAAAGGTGGTTTTGGGAAAGTAATCCAGGCCATGAAAAGCATCGCAGAAAAGCATGGGGTAAAATTTCATACCAATGCCCCTGTTACCGCACTGGATGTAAAAGCCAATCAAATTGTAAATTTAACTTCGAGAAATGGAACACAGGATTACGATGGTATCATTGCTGCTGCCGACTATCATCACGTGGAAGAAAAATTGCTCAAGCCTATACATCGAAATTACTCGGCTCAATATTGGGACAATCGGGTACTGGCTCCTTCCTGCCTGATCTTCTATTTGGGTGTTAAAAGGAAGGTCGCACGACTAAATCACCATACCTTATTTTTTGACGAAGATTTAAAACAGCATTCACAAGAGATTTACAAACAGGCATCCTGGCCCTCTAAACCCTTATTTTATGTATGCTGCCCGAGCATTAGCGACAATTCAGTAGCACCAGATGGCCATGAGAATTTATTCGTATTGATGCCACTAGCTACCAATGTAAAGGATCCTGAAGCTTTACGGGAAGAATATTTCGATTTAATCATGGACCGGCTGGAAGCTTATACTGGTAGCCCTATACGGGAGCACCTGGACTACAAAAAGAGTTATTGTGTGAGTGACTTTGTTGCAGACTATAATTCCTTTAAAGGAAATGCTTATGGGCTGGCAAACACCTTAATGCAAACTGCTAACCTTAAGCCCTCCTTAAAGAATAAAAAAATCGACAACCTCTTTTATGCAGGTCAACTTACCGTTCCAGGACCAGGGGTTCCACCCTCGATTATTTCAGGGAACCTGGCAGCTCAACAACTGATTAAGCACTTAAATAAATAGCCATGAAAGAGATATTTGATAAGCTGTCTGCTGAGTGCAGCGAAATGATCACGAAGCGTTATAGTACCAGTTTTTCTTTGGGTATTTATTTTTTGGACGAAAAGCTTCGTCAGCCCATTTATTCCATTTACGGCTTTGTTAGACTGGCAGACGAAATTGTAGATAGCTTCCATGATTATGACAAAGCCAGTTTACTCTCTAAATTTAAAAGGGATTGCTTTGAAGCGATTGAAGATGGCATTAGCCTAAATCCAGTACTCAATTCCTTTCAGCAAGTGGTAAACAGATACCAAATAAATCTGGAACTGATAGAATTGTTTCTTTACAGTATGGAAATGGACCTGAAACAGGAGCTTTATACCACTGAAAAGTATGATCAATATATTCTTGGTTCTGCACAGGTGGTTGGCCTGATGTGCTTACATGTTTTTACGGAAGGTGACAAATCACAGTATGAAAAACTTAAAGATTCGGCAATGATGTTGGGCTCTGCCTTTCAGAAAGTAAATTTCCTTCGCGATGTAAATGCAGACTATTATACATTAAGTCGCTGCTATTTCCCAAATGTTGATTTATCTTCGTTCTCAAATACAGAGAAAAAATTGATTGAGGAAGAAATAGAAGCAGAATTCAAACTTGCATTGATTGGCATACGGCAATTGCCAGCTTCATCAAGAAACGGAGTTTACCTGGCCTATGTCTATTACTCTAAATTGTTCCATAAAATAAAATGTAGTACCGCTGAAAAAGTCATGACTCAAAGGATCCGGATTTCCAATGCCCATAAATTTGGATTAATGTTCGACTCTATATTCCGCTACAAAACAAATATGATATGAAATTAACCGGTTTTTTTATATTGCTTTTATTTGCGATCAATAGCTACGCAACAGAACCAGAAATAGAAAAAGTGAAAAGTCTGTTCCAGGCTTCTGCACATAATAAGGGGGCGGCAGATCAGCTTTTGAAATTATTATCAAATGTAAATGAATCCTCTGCCCCTCTTTTGATCAGTTATAAAGGAGCTGCAGAAATGATGCAGGCGAAATATGCTTTTAACCCCATCAACAAGATAAAGAGATTTAACAACGGAAAACGTCTCTTGGAAGATGCAGTAAAAAAAGCCCCCGAACAAATCGAAATCAGGTTTTTGAGATTTGCTATTCAAACCAACCTCCCTGGTTTTCTAAACTATAATGACGAAATACAGAAGGACAAGAAGTATTTACTCAGTAATTTAAAAACGACACAAGACAAAAAACTGAAACAAAACATCGTTAAATATTTGTCTGCTTCTAAGTATTGCAGCGCGGAAGAAAAGAAAAGACTGGAAATATAATGGAACGCGAATTACGAATAGTGAAGTACAAAATAAGGTTAAATGATGAGTAACTGGATGATATATTTTTTGATTACCCTGGGCACTTTTATTTTTATGGAAGGAGTTGCCTGGTTTGCACACAAGTTTATAATGCATGGATTGCTCTGGGTTTTGCATAAAGACCACCATCAAAAGAAGCCCCATTTCTTTGAAAAGAACGACGCATTTTTTTTAATATTTGCTACTCCCAGTATTCTTTTATTCTTCTTTGGCGCAAAAGAAGGTTTTAACTGGATGTTTTATATGGGTCTGGGTATCTTACTTTATGGAATTGCATACTTTATGATTCACGATGTGGTCATTCACCAACGTTTCAAATGGTTTTCAAGGAGCAATAACACTTACATTAAAACCATAAAAAGAGCCCATAAAATGCATCATAAGCATCTCGACAGGCATCATGGGGAGTCCTTTGGTATGTTATTCGCCGCCCGAAAATACTGGCAGCACTCTCAAAAGAATAAGCATGGAGCAGTTTGATTATATCATTGCCGGAGCTGGATGTTCTGGTCGAAGTCTGGCGACAAGGATGTTGCCTTACCTGGAGGCCACAAACAAGCGTCTATTACTGGTAGACCAAGCAGAGAAAAAAACCAACGATAAAACCTGGTGTTTCTGGGAAAAAAATGCAGATTTATTCGAGCCTGTGGTATTCAAAACCTGGAATCAATTATCCTTTGCCAGCAGTCTTACAAACAAAAACCTTGACATTCATCCCTATCAATATAAAATGATACGCTCAGGGGATTTCTATGCTTATACCGACAAAATACTAACACCGCATCCTCTGGTCACTTGTCTTCAAGGAAATGTAGAAAAGAGCTATTCAGAAAAAGACCGCGCTTATGTACTTATTGATGGAGTGGTTTATAGTGCTGATTATGTATTCAGCAGCATCCCACAGATTCAGGAGAAAAAGCCAGATCGTTACCATTATCTATTACAGCACTTTGAAGGCTGGATCATTGAAACAGAAAATCCTACGTTTGACCCAGAATGTGCCACATTAATGGACTTCAATACCTCACAACAAGCTGGTAGCTCCTTTGTTTATGTATTGCCCCTAAGCCCGAATCAAGCACTGGTGGAGTACACCGTATTCTCTGAGCAGGAGTTAACAAAGGAGGCCTATAGTATTGCCTTAAAGCAATACATTCGGGAACAACTACAATGTGAGCATTATTCTATAAAAGAGCAGGAACACGGGGTAATTCCAATGTCTGATCACCCAATCAGAAAGCAACAAGCCCGTGTGATTTATCTGGGCACCGCAGGAGGCTTTACCAAAGGCTCTACCGGTTATACTTTTCGTTTTATACAAAAACACACTGCTGCTATTGTTAAACAATTAATCAATTCCGGGAATCCCAATATTTCGGCACTTTCGGCATCAAGGTTTAACTTATACGATGCAATACTTCTAAACTTATTAAGCACTGGTCATATTCCCGGTGAAGAAATCTTCTCCAGGATGTTCAAAAAAAACAGTGCCATGAAAATCCTGAAATTCTTAGACAATGAGAGCTCAATTGCAGAAGAAATACAGCTCTTTCTCACTTTGCAAAAACAGGAATTTGCGATGGCTTTATTTAACCGTACAATGAAATTAATCAGGAATTGATATCAGAGTATTTTAACTTTTCTAAGTCAACGCATCATGGAAAATGATGCCCAAAGTATGTCGTTCTCCATCCTGAACTTCAGCTACTCCGTGCTTCATATTTACTCGATAATAGCCTTTAAGCCCTTTAACTGGCCTAAAATTAGTGGTAAAGATGAGCATATCCCCTTTCTTTGGCTTCAAAACTATGGCTTTTGATTGTGCTCTGGGGATTTGTTCAGTCAACACAAATTCACCTCCAGTGAAATCCTCCCCTGGCTCATTCAGAAATAAAACCACCTGCAGTGGAAAATAAACCTCGCCATACAAATCCTGGTGCATGGTATTGTATCCGCCCTTGCCATATTTCAGAATCAATACCGTGGCTTTGGTCTGGTTTTTCTCCTGACACTGCTTTAAAAGTTCTGCATGTGTATTGGGGAAAGTGATGGGGATATTTAGGGCTTTCATCCAGAGATTTGCAACGACTGCGAGTTTGGGGTAGACAAGGGACCTTATACTCTGAATGAGCCTTGGTAGCGGATAATTAAAATATTTGTATTCGCCCATACCAAAACGATAGCGTTCCATCACTACCGTTTTCCTATAAGAATCCGGATCGTTATATGCTTTGATCAGCTCCTCACACTGCGCTGCTGTCAGGAATTCCGAAACAATACCAAAACCTTTTTCATGAAGATCTTCAGTCAGGCTCCCCCAGTGAATTGAGGTTATTTTTTCTTCCATAATTTTATATTTAATACCGGGATATTTTAATTTATGAAGACCCTATTTTGCTTCAATCCCCTTTAGATAGGTACAAAATTCATATAAAATTAAAAAGGATAAAACCCGGAACTTGCTAAATGAGCCAAACTAGTATATAATTGTAGAAGACCGATTTACGGGATAAAACGATTGGAACAGATTTCTCAACCAGAAAATAAAATGGCAGTAATTACTTAAAAGTTTAAGCTGAATTTAAAACAATTGCCAATCAGGCTTGTTCAAGGAAATGGATGAACACAGCGATCCATTGCCCATTATCAGCCTATGACCGAGCCTACACAGGAACCTATTAAAGTCAGGAATAAATCGATGCATACAAAACTGCTATTGATTTTCGGACTTGCAATTTTATTATGTGCTGAAGGATACTTCGGTTTTCAGTTGCACCAACTTTCCGAACAGCAGGAAGAGATCAAAGAAGAATACTCGAATATCAATAATATCAATTCAGGTTTGTTCTCTGTGGAGCAATGGCGAGACAAAGTAGCGGGAATTGTAAGTCACCAGATCCGTGATTTTAAACTCAGCCCAAAGCAAAAAAAAGATCTCCAAAAGGAAGTTGAAGTTGTCATCATTGCACTGATTGATAAAGCAGAAGCATTGATCAACAAGCCAAAGAAAACCATTGACGGGAAAATTAAGAAGTTTATCGTGAAAACCTTTGTCAATACGGATGACTTCAGAAATAAGGCTCCTGCTTTTGCAAAGGACATTATTTCCAAAGTGTACAACCCCGATAATAAAAAACAGCTGAGCAAGGTAGTGATGTCCAAATTTGATGCTTTGGAGCGTGCGGAATACCTGGATAGTGCGGTTGTTGCCACAAAGGCCGCAAATGATAAAATCTATGAAAAATACGGTGCATCTTCGAACGAAGAATTAAATAAAAAACTGATCAATTCCCTCTCCCGCATCAGGACTGCAACTTACAATTATTCCTTTGCCATGCTAGGTTGCGTTGTGGTTGTGCTCTCCTTATGGTGGATGTTAAGAAAACGGGTAGATCTGCATGCCTCACTTTTCATCATGTCCCTGATGTTTGCATTTATCCTGCTTTTTATAGGCCTAACCGCTTCAATGATAGAAGTCGATGCACGCATCAGGTCCGTCGATTTTGTACTACTGGGCGAACATATCGTTTTTGAAAATCAGGTATTGTTTTTCCAGAGTAAGAGTATCCTGGATGTAGTTAAAGTACTGATCGGCCAGCCTGCCATAGATGCGGTATTGGTTGGTATTCTAATCTTAATTTTCAGCATCTTATTTCCGGTAATGAAGCTTAGTGCCACCGGCATCCACCTCCTGAGTAAAAAGAAAATTGCCAGAAACAAAATCATCAGATATTTTGCTTTTCAATCAGGAAAATGGAGCATGGCAGATGTAATAGTGATCGCTATCCTGATGGTTTACATTGGCTTAAACGGACTACTCGACAGTCAACTGAGGAGTCTGAATATAAAAAGTGACGACTTAAACGTTATCACCACCAACAATACTGCACTGCAACCCGGATTTATCATATTTATCAGTTTTGTTTTATATGGACTGATTTTGTCGACCATCCTAAAATTCATTTCCCCACATGAAAGCCATTAGAAAATCAATCCTGCCCAAGATCCTGCTCCTTGCTGGACTGAGTCTGCTACTTTGCGGAGAAGCCTGGTTTGGTTACCGCATATCTACCCTATCCAGTCAGCAACAGGAAATCAAAAGTGATTATAGTGCATCCAACAACATTAGTTTCGGCATATTGTCTGTAGACCAATGGCGGGAGAAAATGTCTGCTGTAGTTGATGAAAAGGTCAAGGAATTTGACATGTCTGCCGAACAAAAAAAAGACCTACAAAAAAAGGTAGAAAAACAACTAAACCAGCTGGTAGACAAAGCTGTGGCTGATATCAATAAACCACAAAAGAGTATTGGTGGTAAACTCAAAAAGCTGGCTTTTAACGCAGTAGTTGATCCTGAAGAAATCAAATCGGAAGTACCTACTTTTGCTGCAACCATCGTGAACCGAATTAATAAACCGGCAAGTAAGAAAAGAATAAAAAACATCATTACCAGTAAAGTTGATCAACTGGAAAATGAAACTTTTGATAATACTGAGCCGGCAAGTGTTACGGTAAAGAGACATATTTATAAAAAATATCATGTCAATAATAACGTGGATTTTGAGAAAACAATCGAGGCTCAGTTAAATGAAATACAGAGAGAGATGTATACTTACACCTTTGCGATGATTGGTTGTGTATTACTGGCCCTTTGCCTTTGGTTGCTACTTAAAAAGCAGGTACGTCTTCATACTACCCTCTATATCCTTTCTCTTTTGTTTGCCTTTGTGATGTTATTAGTCGGTATCACAGCCACGATTATAGAGGTTGATGCCCGCATTCAGTCTCTAAACTTTACACTCCTTAGTGAGAAGTTGGCTTTTAACAACCAGGTTTTATTCTTTCAAAGCAAGAGTATCACAGGGATCATTGCCTCATTAGTAGAGCAACCTAAACCAGATGCGGTATTGGTGGGCATACTAATCCTGCTCTTTGTGATCATACTACCGGTCTTAAGAATGATGGGCAAAGGGATTCTGATCTGGGGCAGGGAGAAATATGCCAACAACAAATTGGTTAGGTTCTTAGCTTTAGATTTAGGGAAATGGGATATGGCCGACGTAATGGTTGTTGGTATTGCAATGACTTACATTGGCTTGAATGGGATCTTGCAAAGCCAGCTATCAAGCCTGAATATACAGGAGGAGTTGCTTTCTACTGTCACTAAAAACAACACCTCCCTGCAACCAGGTTATTATATTTTTGTAGCCTATGTGATCTACGTATCTATATTGTCCCTGATTTTAAAACGAATTAAACCCATAGAAAAATAATTTACTGAGGTTGTTGTTGTGTCACACAATGTATCATGCCACCATTGGCATACAAATTTCGCACATCAATACCAACCACAGTTCTGTTAGGATATAAACCTTGTATGATTTTATTGGCCACAGCATCATTGGGATCATTGTAATTAGGTACTAAAACCTGATCATTTCCAATGTAATAATTGACATAGGAGCCTTTATAATCTAGTTTTTTACCATAGGCAGTGACCACATTTCGCTGGGTTAAAGGGAGTTTTACCATTTGATAAGGTATGCCATTTTTATCTTTAGCAGCATATAGCTTTTGAATATCCTGCTCAGGAACCTGCCAATCCAATAAATCATCCTCATTCATAGTCACGATGGTCCTGGCATTTGCAAACCTTGCAAATCCATCAATGTGCATATCTGTGATTTCCAGACCCGCCTTTCCATCAAGCCAGATAAAGTTGGTGACTCCCAGATATTTGGTAAATATGGCTTCAGCTTCTGCCTGTGACATTCCCGGATTTCTATTTTTATTCAAGATCGCACTTTTAGTGGCCATTAAAGTCCCATTCCCATCGATTTCAACAGCACCACCTTCATTGACCATCACTTGATTCAAATCTACTTTTGGAAGATTTTGATCCAATGCAATTTTTGATGGAATTTGATTGCAATTTTGAGCATCTGCTTTCTTACCCCATCCATTGAAACCCCAATCTTCTATTACCAATTTTCCATTCTTATCTTTTACATAGATGGGCCCGTTATCCCTTACCCATACATCATCTGTAGGATAAATTTTAAAATCTACCTTACTGATAGAAACACCTGCTTTAGAAAGCAGCCCTATGATTCTTTCCTTTTCGGCTTCATCATAGGCAATAATATGAACCTTTTCACCTGATACTAAAGCCTGAGTCATTTTTACCCAGGTATCATCCAACCTATTGCGGTAGGTAATCCCATATTGGTACTCATGTGGCCATTGCAACCAGGTGCCTTCATGTACGGCAGATTCCTCAGGCATGGTATATAAAATGGGAGTTTTGGTGGTATCTCCTGGTTGAACATCTTCTTCGGCCTTCTGGCAGGAAGAAAAAATAGTTAATACAGAAATCATTAAGAATAGCATTTTGTTGTTCATTTTAGATTAGATATTTAATTTTTCACAAAGAAAAAGATATCCCGACCAGGGATGTTGTCCAAAATTGACAACTGTCACTTTTTAATTGGAACCAGAATTTCGGTAACATAATCCTCTGGATTTTCAGTATGGTATTCATTTTTTAGATAATGTTCGATCATGGGGGTATTATCAAATTCCAAAGCAGCATGAAAAAGCCAGTCCTTATAAATCTGCCGGTAGGTATCCTCAATCAGGTCGAAACTACCATTATGAACATATTTCGCATATCTAGCCCCAAAAATATAAGTTGAACTGAATGCCTGATCCTGAGGATCCTGATCTATACAGGCTTCATATCTGCATTTTATTTTTTCTGTAATCAAAGGCTGATCAACTATAATCCCATAATACTGTACATTTAGGTAGTCATCAAAAGCCTCATCAATCCGATCCCACAGTTGATCTATTTCTCTAAGCTCATAATCCTTTGCCTGAGCACCCAGATAAAATACCTTTAGTTGTTTTAAAAAGACCAGCTCATAACTGATCGTTTTCTTTTCCTCAGAAGTATTTTTGATGAAACCTTCGAAAATACCCTCCTTTTCCTTTCTGGCTTTTTCAGGTGAAAGTTGAAACTGCTTTTTAAAAGATTTAGAAAAGGAATGGAGACTCTCAAAACCTACGGAATAAGCAATATCAGTAATGGACTGCCGACTATAAATCAGCTTTTTATATCCATTTTCCAACTTTAGCCTTTTTTGAAATGCCCCTATTGATTCATTGAAGATACTTTTAAATATCCGCTGTACATTCCGATAGGAATAATTAGATAAATCCTCTAACTTCTCAATGGAAAGCTCCTCATGGTAATGATCTTCAATGTACCTGATGAGATGATGAATTTTTTCCAGCCCCATATAGTTGATCAGTAAAATATGATTATCCGGTATAACGACAAGAGCCTTTAAATAGTTTTCATAGAAATATCTTTCATCTTATTAAATTCCACTAAATAGAATTATTCTAAATAAATTTTGATTGTAACAGAATAGATGCAATATTTGCCTCCAATTAGAATTAATCTAAATAACAATAACATGAATAGACTTCGACTCCTCAATTTAATAACACTCTTCTCTTTATTTGCCATTTCGGCGAATGCTCAGTTGAATAATAGCATAAAAGGAAAAGTGCTCACCGCTGACGGGCAACCCGCCTCAGCTGTGAGTGTAGGTATAAAAGGCAAAGGAATTGCCGTGACCACCGATGATAAAGGTGATTATAGTTTTGAAAAAATAAAAGATGGCCATTACACCATCCGTGTTTCTGCCATAGGTTTAAAAAGTGCGGAGAAAGCAGTATCAGTTTCAGGCAACCAAACTGTCTATGTTAATTTCAGTTTATCGGAAAGCGCAGATCAATTGAATGAGGTGGTGGTTTCTGGAAACAAAAGAAAATACAAAGTTGATGCCCCCTCCTCCTCATTAAGATTGGATGAACCATTATTACAGGTTCCACAGAACATTCAGATTATTACTTCTTCCACACTTGCTGATCAACAAATTACCAGTATGAGTGATGGTGTCATCAGAAATGTAAGCGGCGTAACCAGATTGGAACATTGGGGCGATCTATATACCCGTGTGAACACCCGTGGCGCAAGAGCTGCAGCTTTTAGAAATGGAATAAATTTGACATCCGACTGGGGTCCACTGACTGAAGACATGAGCTTTGTAGACCACATTGAATTTGTGAAAGGTCCTTCTGGTTTCATGATGTCTAACGGCGAACCAAGTGGTATTTACAATGTGGTTACGAAAAAACCTACGGGAAGAGATTTTAATGGTGAGGCCTCCTTTACCTTAGGCAGTTATGACATGTACCGCAGTACACTTGATCTGGATGGCAAACTGAACAAAACAGGAAAATTATCCTACAGGCTAAACTTAATGGGTCAGAGTAAAAATTCGCACCGCCCCTATGAGTACAACAACCGTTACAGCATTGCTCCGGTACTTAGTTATCAGATTGATGACCAGACCCTGATCACGGCAGAATACAATTATCAGCATGTTAAATTATCTGATCTTGGTTCGGCTTATGTTTTTGCCCCTGATGGTTTTGCCACACTGCCAAGGAATTTCAGCATGTCTGAGCCTGGTTTAGATCCAAATATTGCAAAAGAGCATAGCCTATTTTTAAACATGCAACACCATTTTAATGCCAACTGGAAGCTGACTACACAATTGGCCTATGTTGATTTCAATCAGAAATCAAGTGATATCTGGCCTGCATCTGTAGCTAGCAATGGTGACATCATTCGCGATCTTTACCTATTTGATGCGGCTTTAAAATATAAATTCGGTCAGGTATTTTTGAATGGTCAGGCTAGCACCGGAAGCATTAGTCACCGCATTTTAGCAGGTTTAGATGTAGGTGATAAAGAACGTTACTATGACTTTGGACAGTCCTTTCCCCTAGACAATGCCACTAAACCATTTAACATTTACCATCCTGTGTATGGTGCCCCGGCAAATGGAATACCTCAATTTGACCGCAGCAAAAGTTTATACCAAAGAGGGGCTAATAGTCGCGTAAATCAATCCTATACTGGCTTGTACCTACAAGACGAGCTGGGGTTTATGGACAACAAAATTCGCTTGACACTTGCAGGGAGATTCACCTACGTTAAACAATCTGAATATGGTGTCGCTACAGAGGATAAAAGGTTCACTCCTCGTGTGGGTTTAAGTGTATCTGTGGATGATCAAACTTCCGTTTATGGATTGTATGACCAAACTTTCATTCCACAAACCGGTACCCTAAAAAGCGGTGAACAACCTAAACCTATTACCGGAAACAACCTGGAATTCGGGATAAAAAAGGATTGGTTTGATGGACGGTGGAATACGACTATTGCAGCATACCGGATTCTTAAAAACAATGAGTTGTCTCCTGATCCGACGAGTACTCCTGCCCTTCCATTCTCTTTACAATTGGGTCAAAGTACGACAAAAGGGATTGAATTTGATTTACGCGGAGAGATTTTGCCTGGATTAAACCTCATTGCCAACTATGCGCTTACAGATTCCAGAGTGAGTAAAGAAACAGAGGTATATGGAGTAGTCATTCCGGTGGGTACTAAGATTACAGGTTATGCCAAGCACAATGCGAATGCCTGGTTGAGTTATAAAATTCAAACCGGAGAATTGAAAGGTGTAGGTGTATCCGGCGGTTTCAGTTACCTGGCAGACCGCAGCTCATGGTCATGGGGTGGTTCAGGAACTCAGGAAATGCCTAGCTATTTTAAACTGGATGCTGGTCTATTTTGGGAAAAAGATAAAATCCGCTTAACTGGGAATGTCTTTAATGTTCTGGACAAATACCTATACAGTGGTGCTTCCTATGGGAATTATTATTACTGGCAAACTGAGGCACCGAGAAACTACAGACTGAGCATAGCTTACAAATTTTAATAAAAATAAACGTTGAGCAACAAAAAAAACAAGTTCAAATATTGGACAGGACAATTACACTTATGGCTCGGATTACTATCCGGGCTATTTGTGTGTTTTTTAGGGATTACCGGATGTATATTAGCCTTTGAACACGAAATTGAAAACATTACACAGCCCTATCGCTTTGCAAAAGTAGAACAGCGCGCCAAAATCGCTCCGTCTGAGCTTAAAAAAATTGCAGATAAAGCCCTGCCTGGCAAACACGCCCATAGTGTAGGTTACCAGGAAGGAAAGGCTTCACAGGTTGTTTATTTTGCGGAGAATCCATCTTATTACTGGATCGTATTTTTGAACCCTTATACAGGTGAAGTCCTGAAAGTTAAAAACATGGATGATGACTTTTTCAGGATTGTGATTATGGGACATTATTACCTTTGGTTACCTCCTAACATTGGTCAGCCGATCCTTGCGACGGCGACTTTAATGTTTCTGTTTTTACTGATTTCAGGACTGGTATTGTGGTGGCCAAAAAATAAAGCAGCCAGCAAAAAAAGATTTAGCATCAAATGGAATGCAAAATGGAAACGGGTAAATTATGACTTACACAATGTACTTGGTTTTTACATGACCTGGGTACTTATTTTTATCGCTATAACAGGCCTGGTAATGGGCTTTCAGTGGTTTGCAAAATCTGTGTATTGGATTTCCTCTGGTGGAGAACCAATGAAACAATTTGTAGAGAGTTACTCGGATACCAGCCTGCTGAATGCTGCAAAAGGGAAGAAACCAGCGATGGATGTCTTATGGGCAAAAACCCTGAATGGCTTACCTGGCTATACCGGAGGTATTGAAGTACATGTGCCTGAAAATGCGAAATCAGCAATAGAAGTAGCCATCAATCCTGATACAGAAACTTATTGGAAGGCTGATTATCTTTATTATGATCAATATTCTTTAAAAGAAATGGAAGTGAGTCATAGTTATGGGAAACTAAAAAATGCAAGTGTAGCCGATAAAATAACCCGCATGAATTATGATATTCATATTGGTGCAATAGCAGGATTACCAGGGAAGATCATTGCTTTTCTGGCGAGTTTAATTGCTGCGAGTTTACCCATTACAGGATTTATAATTTGGTACGGACGTAAAAAGAAAAAAGCGGTAACATCAAAATAAAGAATTTGGATTTCCAAGACCTTTTGCCGCAGGCATTCCCTGCGGCATTATTTTACTGAGTGGTCGTCTAAAGGCTAATGAACTTTTTCGGGGCTGTTTTTTTGAACTACATTCCATTGCTTTTTTTATTCAAAATTATGGCATAGTAAAACTAAAAAACAGAACAAAACCGACAAAATCAGGAGATTACTGCAGGATTTCCAGGTTTTTTATTCCCACAGAATCGTAAGTTTGATGAAATTTATCAACTTATATCACCTGATGCCAGATCAAACCATTGAAACCAGCAGAAAGCAACCGGAAGAATGTCAGAATATGATAGATATCCGCCAGGAAATAGACCATATAGACCAGCAGATCATCGGCTTAATTGGCCGGCGGTACCAATATGTAAAATCGGCTGCTCAATTTAAAACCAGTGAATCATCCGTCAAAGCACCGGAAAGATTTGCATCAATGCTTTTAGAAAGAAGAAAATGGGCAGAGCAGCAAGATCTTGATCCTAACGTGATTGAAAAGATCTATACCGATCTTGTGCATTACTTCATTAATGAGGAGCTCAATCATTGGAAGGAACGTACTTAAAGCGCTTCTTCCCTTTTGACTTTCATCCCACCAAAAGCAGCGAAACAAGAATTCTTATGAAGGATTTCAATTCCTTTAAAGCCCACTTTAGCCATCAAATCCAATTGATAATTTAAAGATCGTGGAGTATCCTCGTAAGCGATATAATCAAATACTTTTTGTGCATATTCCGGCCCATCCAATGTTTCTAAATACATACGGTATTTATCCTGAAAAAGTCTGTTAATCTGCTCAGAATCATGGGTAATTAAATCAGAAATCCAAATGCTGCCCCCAAGTTTAAGTGCACGATAAATTTTGGTAAAAACAAGTTCCCAATCGGCATCAGTACGTAAATGATGGAAAGTTGCCGCGGCGAGCACGATATCAAAGTGATCCTCAGCTAAGTTAAGATTACGCATATCCTCTTGTATCAATGTGACCCTGCCAGTGGTTTCTAAGGAAACTCTCTCTTTAGCTCTTTCCAACATTGGTAAACTCAGGTCATTCAGTGTACAATTCAAATCAGGAATTTTACTTAACATTTTCAATGTATAATTGCCAGCACCACATCCTATATCAAGTAATTCTTTTGCATCAGGACTGATATATTTTGCAGCTGAGCTGCATAACTCCATGGTTAAAGGAGCATCTATAGTGGTTTGTTGTCCGGATTCAAGATTTGAAAACCGTTCTACATCCTGATCAAATCTTGCTTTTATCTCTTCATTACTTGCCTTTTTCAAATAGTCTGTTTTCATATTTGTTATTTTTATTTGTCAAAGCTAAAGGCTTTAATCATATTTGAAAAATACCAATTTTATCAACTTACGATACTCATCAGGTATCATCAATATGGAACTCAGACATCTTTTATACTTTAAAACCGTTGCAGAAGAACTGCATTTTACGAAAGCTGCCAACAGACTTTTCATTTCTCAGCCTCCATTGAGTCGGCAGATTAAGGAACTGGAAGAAGAATTGGAATTACAGTTGTTTAAACGCAGCAACAAACAGGTAAGCTTAACAGCAGCCGGAGTATACTTTAAAAAAGAAGTAGACGAAATATTCGCGAGGCTGGAAGAAAGCAAAAGTATCGCCCGCCAAATTCATTTAAGTGTGAGTGCTGAATTAAAAATAGGGTACATCAGCTCTGTGTATCAATCTGATTTGGCCGAAATCTTAAAGGCAATGCGCAAAGAATTTCCATACATAAAAACCGGTTTATATGAAATGCCAACGGTAAGTCAGATCGAGGCATTGGAACAAGGAAAATTGGATGTAGGTATTTTAAGAGCGCCTGTACTATCTGAAAAACTGCAGATTAAAACGCTTTTTTTTGATCCATTTGTAGTGGTGGTTCCCTATTCAGACCAAAAATTCAAAACGAATGAGGAGCTGGCTGAATTTTTAAAAAAGAGTCCATTTATATTCTTCAATAAAGAGTTTGCACCACATTACAACCATAAGCTTGTAGAGATCTGCAAACGCATGCAGTTTACTCCTGACATTACCCACGAGGCTAACAATGTACATTCCATCTTACAGTTAGTGGAAGCAGGTCTGGGGGTGTCTATTCTTCCCTTATCACTAAAAAAACAGTATGATTACTTAAAACTTTCCTTTATTGAACTCAGGGATATCCCTGTAAACACTGAGGTAGTTGTGGCTTATAAAGCCAATAATAGAAATCCCGCATTGAAATGGTTTATTGAAAATTACAGCAGCAGCAGCCATTATAATCCTTAAAATACGATACAATGAATAAATAAAGAAAACCTATCAAAACTTAATACCATCCTGTGTGTTGTAAGCTTGCTATCATTAATTCTTAAATAAACAATTTGATATGATCTTACCATTTCTGACCGCTGAATTCGAGCATGAAGTTAGCAGCACCCGCAAATTATTACAAGCAGTTCCAGAAAAAGACCTTGGATATAAACCTTCGGAGATTTCCTGGAACATGGGCGAGCTTGCCCAGCACATTGCCACTATCTATCATTGGTACGAAGGCACACTTACTCAGGACGTTTATGACATGGCCAGCGACCATCCTGAGCGTGGAAACCCCAATGATATTAAAGCCACACTGGATCTTTTTGAGCGTAATGTAGAAAAAGCCAGAGCTGCTTTGGCCACACTTACCGAACAGAAATTACAAGACAACTGGACGATGAAAATAGGCGAACAAGTGGTTCTTGGTCCGACCCCAAGAGGTATTGTATCCCGTGGCTTTCTTTTTAACCATATTTATCACCATCGTGGTGAATTGGTGGTATACCTTCGTGCAACAGGAAATAAAGTTCCAGGCATGTACGGTCCTACTTATGAAGACAGCAAAAGAACTTAACTGACTTTAGCTTTTAACACTGCGGAGCCGAATGGATTATCAACTAACCATAGCCAAAGTCCTTGCTCATTTCTTTTCATCAGGCAAGCCGTATGACCAGTACTTTTAATCACATGTCCATTTGGCATTGCAGCTGTCATTCCCCATTCATCCATCCAAAGTGACAGGTCGCCTATTGTACTGACATGAGCTTGTCCGCCTTTAATTTCAGGGCTTAAAGCGCAGAGTTGTGCTATTGCGGCTTCAATCTGGGATTGCCCCCTTATTTCTGTACCATCACTATCGATGTAAAGCCCTTGAGGGTCAAAGCAGCTCATTGCCCCTTTCAGATCTCTATTTTTCAAACAATTGCGAAAAAAACCTACTGCTCCAATCTGTGTTTTCCTGTTAAATACCTCTTCCATTTATGTAGTTCGATTTTTGAAATACAAGTATCAGAGGAATCCAGGCCAATAAAAATGACAATTGTTAGGAAATTAGCTTTTTATCCTGCTTAAAGACTCTGGCTTAACACCAATATAAGAGGCAAGATATTGAACCGGTACATGGAGAATCAGGTCTGGTTTTTCTTCTATTAACTGCTCATAGCGTGCCTTCCCCTTTAGTTTGCCAAAGGTCAGGATTCTTTCTTCTTTTTTCAACAAGGCCGACTTCAGGCATTTCATCCCCAAATCAATCCACTTGGGATCTTCCATCGCCATTGCTTCAAAAGACTTTTCCGCGATTCTACAGACCAACACATCAGTGATGCATTGGATGTACTCGAAGGAAGGTACCTTTTTTAAAATGCTGTACATAGAGGACGCGAACTCCCCCTTTCTCAAAAGATCAATGGTCACCTCTGTTCCATTTTCCGTACGGTAAAATGTGCGTACATAGCCATCCAGGATGAAGAAATAATCAGTTGCGACAGCCCCTTCTTCTACCAGGAACTCTTTCTTCTTACTATAGGAAAAATGAAAATGCGTTTTGATGGCTGGAAAATCAGTAATTCTGAAATTCAGATGATCGTTAAACAGTTTGACCAGTAACTCCTGGTGGGAGTTTTGTTGCTGAGTCAGTTCATCATTTTTCATGTCGGAAGGCAAAGTTAAAATTCTTTCCAGCAATATCAGGGTGATTTTACTTTTTCAAACGCAGTTAGGTTTTTTATATTTGCAGTTCAATTAGTGAATCATAAAAATGTCGACAAAGCAAACGAAGATTGAAAGTTTCGATCCATCACAACCTGGTTTACCAGATTCAAGTATATATGGGTTACCATTTACAGCGGAAGAAAGTGATATTATTATCCTTCCTGCACCATGGGAAGTAACTGTGAGTTATGGCAGTGGCGCCAGTAATGGTCCTGAGGCTATTCTAAATGCTTCCTTTCAGGTAGATTTATTGCACCAGGAATTCCCAGAATTATGGAAATTAGGAATTTTCATGGATGAAGCTCCTGAACAATGGTTGCAGAACAGTGAAAAATATAAAAGTTTAGCACAACCTATCATTGAAGCTTTGGAGAACGGAGAGGAAATCGATTCAATTCCTGCCTTAAAAAGCGATTTGGAAGAAATCAATAAAGCCTCGGCACAATTCAATGCGGAAGTTAAAGAACGTGCATTGTATTGGATGAATCAGGGTAAAAAGGTAATTCTATTAGGAGGAGACCACTCTACCCCAATGGGATTTTACCAGGCTTTAGCTGAAAAACACAGTTCATTTGGAATTTTGCATTTTGATGCTCATATGGACCTGCGTGAGGCTTATGAAGGTTTTACCTACTCCCATGCTTCCATTATGTACAATGCCATTAAACTACCGGAAATTGAGAAAATTGTACAGGTAGGCATTCGTGATTTTAGCGAAGGAGAACTGGCTGCCGTTCGGACTTCAAACAAGGTTAAAGTATACACAGACACTGACTTAAAAGCCAATAGCTTTGAAGGAAAGCACTGGAAAGATCAATGTGATGAAATCTTGGCTCAGTTGCCTGCAAATGTTGCAGTAAGCTTTGATATTGATGCCTTACAACGTTGGTATTGTCCAAATACAGGAACTCCGGTACCTGGTGGATTGTCTTACGAGCAAGCTACTTACCTATTGAGTAAGTTGGCGAATAGTGATAAAAACATTATCGGAATTGATCTGGTTGAAGTTGCACCTGGTGAAGACGACTGGGATGGTAACGTTGGTGCCAGATTGTTGTTCCATTTGTGTGGTGTATTTGCAAAAAACAATAAACTGACCACAGGTACTAAAATTGCTTTTTAACTGATCTGAATCTGTTCATTCCAGAATAACGCCCTGCTCATCTCATGGATAAGCAGGGCGTTTTTGCAGGTATCAGGACTAAATTGTGACCGGGATCAATTAAATTAAAAACTCCACATCATCAGCTCACAAAACTTGCCGAACATCAGTTTAATCTATGTTTCTGCGCATTTTTTTGATCTTTTTTCGCGGATAGATTTGTCCTAAATAAATATCAAAATTATGAAAAAGTTAAGTATACTTATGGTCATGATCATGGCTGGATTTTGCGCATTTTCACAAAGCAATCAGCCTACAGAAAAATGGAGAATCAGATTAAGAGGTGTGGCGGTAATGCCGCAGGAAAGTGCAACAATAGGAGTCATCGGAGGAGAGGCAAAGATTTCAAATTCCTTCATTCCTGAACTTGATTTCACGTATTTCTTTAACAAGAATTTTGCGGCAGAATTGATTCTGGGTACCACCAGACATCAGGTTCAAACCCTGGGTTCAGATCTAAGTGCAATTGGTGCTTCAAGCTCAGCAGATGTGGATCTGGGTAAAGTATGGCTACTTCCTCCTACACTTACACTGCAATATCATTACCCTGTAGGAAAATTTAATCCATATCTGGGTGCAGGTATCAACTATACCATCTTTTATAGTGCAGACCAGGGGCCAACCGTAAAAGACATCAAATACAAAGATAAGTTTGCTTTTGCCGCCCAGGCTGGTTTTGACTACGATATCAGCGATAAATTCTTTGTTAATGTGGATTTGAAAAAGATTTTCCTTTCTACAACCGCAACAGTTGATGCTTCCAACCTGACACCTGCAGGAAGTCCACAGCTAGCTCCTGTACTTGGTCGAATAGATGCTGATGTAAAAATAAAACCATGGTTATTGGGTTTTGGTTTGGGCTATAAGTTCTAATCCAAACAAAGCCATTTTGAGGAAAGCCCCTGCTGATCTTTGGATCAGCAGGGGCTTTTTAATGATGATTGTTGAAATACCCGAACATAGTTTGATAAGACATTGAATTTTGTCACATGCGCATCAGTCCCATCCATAACCATCTCATTTGTATTTCATCATTAGCTGCTTTGCTTGAATTTTGCAATATTTACATTTTGAAATCTGAACTACTGGTGTAAATTATGGCGGAATCACAGTATTTATATAATTGGGTCCAACCCAAAAAAGCAAAAGAAACGGCTACACTCCTTTTTTTAGCTGCATTTTTCTTTCTTTTTCTTTTCAGGCCATTTACGGTGAATGAAGCGGAACTCAAATACCCGTTTTTATTCGTTTGCTTTTTACACGCTTTATCACCTGCATTGATCGTTTTTGCATTTCTAACAATCCTCGTTTATTTTAAAGACAAAGGTACACAACGAAGTCGCCGGTCTATTTTTCATGGCCTTAGCTGCTTCGTAATTTTATTTTTCATCATAGGTCTTGCCAGTTTCTTATTAAGGGATTTAATTTACACCAATCCTCATAATTGGTCACTGCGTTATTTCTGGGAAGAAATCAGGAATTCTTATTTAGCTGGTAGTCTTTTTACTTCTTACTTTATTTTGGCCAGTTTCTACTTTTATACCAGGAAGAAGCAAGCGGAGGATATCCCACTAACTGAAAATACATCTACAGTCGGGCCATCCGACTCCGTTCAGATTTTTATTCAGGCGCAGGTAAAAGTTGACAATTTTCAGTTTGACCCGGCACATTTTCTTTTTGCACGGGCAGAAGGTAATTATGTTGAGCTTAGCTTAGTTGTTGATCATCATTTAAAAAAAGTGTTAAAAAGAATATCCTTAAAACAGCTTGAATTACAACTAGAAAATCACTCTTCTTTCCTGAGATGTCATAGAACTTACTTAATCAATATGGAACAAGTGTCTGCGGTTTCCGGAAATTCTCAAGGCTATTATCTTTCCTTTCCGCACACTACAGACAAAGTTCCGGTCTCGAGAGCTCAGCTGGAAACGTTCGACCAACGCTATCAAGCCTTGAACCCATAAAATATTTCTGTTCTGTTTTTGTTGCTGATCACAAAGACTAGTTGTCCGTCACAATTCATTTGATGGTATTTAACCACCAGCTATGTTTGCGTAATTACTTTAAAAACGAATGGAATGACTATAACTTCAAGATCACCATGGATAGATTATTTACGGGGATTTATCACTCTCCTGGTGGTGGCGCACCACTCTTCCCTTGCCTATACGACTTTTGCCTACTTTAACCGGTCGGCCTACATTTCCTCTACCCACCCGATTGTTGACAGGGTAAGGTGGAAAGGGATGGATTATTTTGAAGATTTCAACGACATATTTTTCATGTCTTTAATGTTTCTTATCGCCGGCATTTTTGTATGGAGTAGCCTTCAAAAAAAAGGCACTAAATTATTTCTTAAAGACAGATTTTACCGATTAATGGTCCCATTTTTTACTGGGGTAACCTTGCTCATGCTCATTGCCCATTACCCTGCATATCATCTTACGCATGGAAACTGGAGTTTAAGAAACTATATCATTGACTTCTTTACCATAGAATCATGGCCTGTAGGCCCACCCTGGTTTCTTTGGGTGCTATTTTCATTTAACCTGATCTTTTCAGTTTCATTACCTTTTTGGACCGTTTTAATTAAGAAAGCAGGGCAAAAAATCAAAGATTTAAATGATAAACCTATAATAACATTGCTGATTTGGTATCTCCTCACTTGGATTTCCTACGTCCCATTCATGTTTTGGTTTAGCCCTGGGAGCTGGACAGGGACAGGTCCATTTGATTTTCAAACCTCCAGAATTCTACTTTACTTTAGTTATTTTCTCCTTGGAACAGTTCTTGGAAGTCTGGGAACTGATCTTGGTGTGTTTTCTAGCAAAAGCGTATGGATCAGGAAATGGCCATTATGGATTTCTGCCTGTATATTAACCTATGTTTTATTAAAAATGACGGAATCCCCCCTAACCAAATGGCATGAGCAGAAAGTACTAAGCAGGACAACAGCCACCTTAATTTACCGTTCTATTTGGGTACTGTCCTGCAGCCTAAGCAGTATTGCCCTAATCAGCCTGTTCAAACAAACATTCCATCGAACCAATCGATACTGGCAATCGCTCGCAGATAATGCTTATGGCATATACCTGATACATTATGTTTTTGTGATCTGGTGTCAGTTCCTGTTATTAGAACTGGAGCTTTCAGCACTATGGAAATTTATCCTCACTTTCCTTGTTTCTATTACCGCCAGTTGGGGTATCACTGTCCTGATCAGAAAACAAAAAATAATAAAGAGATACCTATAGCAGTACAGTATAAATACCTGTTTTTAAATACCCCTATTAATACGCTAAAAATCAAACCATAAAGTTGATAGCTTTAGGCAATCAGACTTAAAAATTGATCTTATGGAAATAGACATGGATATGCAATTCACCGAAACGAACTGTACTGCCCCATCAACTCTTGGAAACATAACAGAATTCCCATTAAACTGGCCTGTACGCAGTGCGTCTGAACGCGGCTCCACGCATGAGTTGGTCATGAATGAGCAATTCATTTTTGTGAGCGGACAGAATATGAACCTCGTAGCTAAGCTCAATTTTCAGGGGGAAGTCATTACTTATTATGACATGCGTCATGGAGATCTTGACACTGGCCCTCATGGCCTCCTGATTGATGGCAAAGGCAGGTTATGGGTATCTCTTGAGTTTTCCGGAGAGGTCGTTCGCTTAGATGAAGATGGCAATATTGTACAAAGAGTGGATGTTAGAATTCATACGAACGACGCTTCAGGATTTATACTGAATACTGCGCCACACGGCATTGGATTAGATGCTGACGGAGAAAGTATTTGGTTTACAGGAAAGCGAACCAGTACGATTGGCAAAATTTCGGCAGATGGAACAGTTACACATTACGAATTAGCTACTGGCTGCTTTACCGATATTTCTGAATGCAGGCAGGGGAACAGGGATCTGGGGAACAGAACTATTAGGTAACCAAATCCTCAATTTCTCTGCAAACGGACTTGTGGAATACAAAATACCTACCCCAAACAGCAGACCAATAGCCATTATTCCGAATCCTATTAATGATTGCATGTGGTTTACTCAGGAAAGTGGACGCCATGTCTGCAAAATAGATGCAATGGGTAAGATCAGTGAATATCCTGTCCCAGTGGTTCAAAATAACGACATTCTAGCCTCTTTATGCTTTGATAATGAAATGAATTTATGGGTACAGGTTTATGTAGATACGAACAACCCGGTGCCAGGAGGTAGCGACTATTTCATTAAGTTTGATCCATCAATCAGAGAATTGTGTGGACAGGCGGTCAATGGCATCCCTTTTTCCAGTCATGTTGTTCCAAGTCGTTCGGTAATGATGCACCGCATCAGGAAAGACCATGAGGGGAATCTTTGGTTTACTGAAATGATGACCGACAGGATCGGTAAAATCACCCTAAATGGTTAAAAGCATGCATAAATGAACTTAAAAGGAGACCTATTAATTGAAATGAACGGGTCTCCTTTTTTATTTACGGATTCATTAATTTTTTACCTACAAATCTAAGAACAGCACTTTCTCCCCTATGGTATTGACCTTCCTCTAAAACGACGATTTGTTCTTCCAGCAATAAGGTTTCAAATCCTTTAAAATCGGTTTTGATTTCTGCAATAGAGAACAACATATCCTCTTCTTTTGGACCGCCAACTTTAGGATCAACCGCATTAAATTTCAGATGAGCTTTGCTGAAAGCTTCCATCAGGATCAGGCCACCTGGTTTAAGATAACCTTGTAATTTTTGATGAAACACAGATTTGCTATCCGCAGAAAAATGAGCATAAATCAGTGCAATTACATCAAATGATTCCTCTTCAAACTCCAGGTCTTCCAGACTCCCAACAAGATATTTAATGGAAACCGCTTTCTCTTTTGCCAGTGCTAATGCCTTTGTTTGTCCTTCTACACTTAAATCGAAGGCCGTTACCTTCCAGTCCAATTGCGCTGCATACACACCGTTACGCCCTTCACCTTCTGCAGGCATCAATATGGAGCCAGGTTTTAATTTCTGCAGCCAGTCTTTGAAAAACAAATTGGGTTCTTTTCCGTAGGCAAATTCAGGCGTTTTGTATCGCTCATCCCACCTCTCTTTGTAGGCTTCATTCCAGGTTTTCTTACTCATGATATGGATTTAAATTGTTCAAAAATCATTTGATTAGCTGCACTAGCACCCGCTATGGCACCCATAGCCACTGCATTGGCTACTGAACGCAAACGTGTGGTATTATCTCCACAAGCAAAAATGCCTGCTATAGAGGTTTGCTGAAATTGATCCACCTTGACAAAACCATCTGCACTAAGTTCACAGCCTAAAGACTCAGGGATGGCGCAATGTTGTTCAAAAGGATTTCTAGAGTAAATAACCTGAACTGCTGAAGCAGTATGGTCCTTAAAAATCAGCTGTTCGATGTAACCATTATGATGTTCAAATCGCTCAATTTCTTTTTCTACTACCTGGACTTTACGCTGCTTAAGCTGTTCTAATTGTTCAGTAGTCAACATGGAAGTACCATTTGTAAAGAGGGTTAATTCGGATGTCCAGTTTGAGATGAGGGCAGTCAGGTCATAACCAGCTTCGCCCTTACCCAGGATCCCTGTTTTTTGACCTTTTACTTCATAACCATGGCAATAAGGGCAATGAATGGCCGAAATCCCCCAGCAGGCTGCGAATCCATCGATAGCTGGTAAAACATCTTTAATTCCGGTTGCAAAAATTAATTTATCAGCTTTAAATGTCTCTCCAGATTCGACCTGGATTTCAAAGCCCTGAGCTGTTTTTGAACCATATCCAGCCCAACCATTGTAAAATTTCACAGTATCATATCTTTCTACCTCAGCCCGTCCGAACTGAGCAATTTCTGCTGGTCTTTTCCCATCCTGGGTTAGGAAATTATGTGAGAAAGGAGTTTGTGCATTACATGGTTTTCCGCTGTCAATAATCAGTACATTTTTTAATGCCCGCCCGAGTGCCATCGCAGCAGAAAGTCCTGAATAACTGCCTCCAATAATAATGATATCGAATTGATTGTTGTCCTTCATATCTGTTGTATTTTGAATTTCTTATACAAAGGTCTCTATTAACAGAAAGGAAGGGATAGGACAAAATTTGAATAGTATAGGACGGATGATGAGTTTCTCTCCGAAAGCTATAATTTGAAGTTTTTTCTGAAGGCCTCTGGTGAGTAACCCGTGTGTTTTTTGAAAAATCTTACAAAATAAGACACATCTTCATAACCAAGATGCCATGCGATTTGGCTGACCTGATTGGAACTTGCCAAAAGGTTTCTTTTGGCTTCTAAGATGAGGTAATCTATGATCACTTCTCTACTGGTTTTACCTAAAGTAGTTTTAGTAATTGCATTTAACTGGTACGGGGTTAGATTCAGCTGCTGACTATAGTAAGAAAGCTGTTTGTGTTGCGTTGCTGAAATCCTGATGAGTTCATGAAATTCTTCCAGGCGCTCCTGCATATAGTCATGGTGACTATTCTCCAGATCTTTGGCTTCCCGCTGTCTTAAAAGCGCAATAAAAAACACGCTTAAATAAGCCTGAATTGTCTCCAAATATCGTTCCTGCTGCGCATTGTTCTCCCTAAAGATATTGCTCAAAATCAAGAGGATCTCCTTCATTTTGCCCTCCTCCAATACCCAGAAGTTTTTGTTGCTTATTTTCCTGAGTACCTGTTTGGAAGAGGCCTCTGTTGGCGCATAAAAATCCTTACTAAACTTTAGTAAATAGCCTGTGCTTTCACTTGAAATTACGATTTCATGAACTTGTCCGGGTCTCATAAAAAACAGGCAATAATCCTGAATCATATAGGTTTCAAAGTCGATCCGATGCTCTCCGCTTCCTTTTTCCAACACCAATACATAATAAAAACTATGGCGGTGGAGTTCCTGTATCATGATCTTTCCCGACAGGTATTGATGGATATCCACGATATCAAAGCTTTCTGAAAAGGCAGGTTCTTTGAGGGTACCGTTGATATGTCGGATCGGGATGGGCTTCATGAAATGCAAATTTATTTATTTGTAAAGTAAAACAAAATATTCGTCGAACGGTTATGGTCGGAAAGCAGGCCCTATGAAATCGAAGGCGAAACAACACAGTTACTTTTACAGGAACGGACTCAGCATAGTTTTCCTGTCTTTATTCTTCATTACACTTATTGCCCAGGCCCTAACCGGCTGGAATCAGCATAACCAGGATTTAAAGGAAAATAATGTCGCCGGGCTTTCTTTAGGTGCTTACTTAAAAAGCGGTCATTTCATCTCTGCCACTTTTGAAAATTTCGAAAGTGAATTCCTGCAAATGACCCTCTATGTATTGCTGACCGTTTCTTTACGCCAGATTGGTTCTGCAGAATCCAAATCGCTAACTGAAGCTGAGGAAGTAGACAGAACCCCCAAAGTATCTAAAAATGCTCCCTGGCCGGTAAGAAAAGGCGGATGGATGTTAAAGCTATATAGTAACTCCCTATCTATCACTTTTGCGATCTTGTTCCTGCTGAGCTGGGGATTGCATCTTTATGGTAGCTGGCAGAACCATAACGTGGAACATGCAGCAAAGAATTTGCCTCAGGAATCATTGATGGCCTATCTTGGTCTACCAGAATTCTGGTTTGAGACTTTTCAAAACTGGCAAAGCGAATTCCTTTCTGTAGGTGCCATTGTATTTTTCACGATTTACCTGCGACAAAAAGGTTCTCCCGAATCCAAGCCAGTTGATACTCCGCATATGGAAACTGGTAAATAATACCTTTTTATTTTATTTACTGAGGTATTTTCGCATTTTGCTGAACAGAATCATGCCCTGTTTCTACTTCAATTTCCTTAGTAGTTACTGCATATTGGGAAGGAAGGATTTCAGAACCATAAGCCACTGCATATGCTTTTGTAAACTCTGCCCCTACATACAGAATGATGGACGAATAATAGGTCCATAACAATAAAATAACGAGTGAACCTGCAGCTCCATAGGTGCTTCCTACATCACTCTGTCCGATGTAAATTGAAATACCGGATTTACCCAACATGAATAAAATAGCGGTGACTACAGAACCAAAGAGTACATCCTTCCACTTAATATTGGCATCCGGAAGCACTTTAAAAATCACTGCAAAAATGAGGGAGATGACCGCTAACGTCAGGATCTGGTTCAACACATAAAACACCACGACTGAGACTTCTGAATACCGGGCTTGAAGGCGCGCATTAAAACCATCCAGAACTGCAGTAATGGCCAATGATACCAATAAGATAAAGCCCAGACTGATGATGACTGAAAAAGAAAGAAACCTATTTTGCAGCATTTTTAGCCAGCCACGCTTAGGTTTCGCTTTGAGTCCCCAAATACTGTTGATAGAATCCTGAATGTCAGCAAATACGGTAGTCGCTCCTATTAAAAGTGTCACAATTCCTATGGTAAATGCAACCGTTCCTTTCTCAGCTATCGCTGCCTTAGCAACGATTTCCTGGAGTTGTAGTGCCGTTGCCTTCCCCATGAAACCCGCCAGCTGCTCATAAATCTTACCTTGTGCAGCTTCCTGACCAAGGAAAATCCCACAAAGAGAGATCACCACTACTAAAAGTGGCGCCATAGAAAAAACAGTGTAATAAGCCAAAGACCCACTCAATTTGGTCACTTTATGGTCGTTGAACCCTGTAAAGGTGGCTTTCAATATGTTCCATACTCCTTTAAAATGTGCTCTTTTTGTTCTTGTCATCTGATCGTTGCTTTTATTTTATTCTATTTGATGATATACTGCATTCAATTGCTGTACCAATTCAATGATTCCTTCCAGCAAAACAATGAATTCAGAAATTTAAAACCACTTTTACTGCGGAATGTTCTAGGGATTCAACTGACTCATTAAAAATGCTAAAGCATATGATACACCATCCGCAAACTACCATTCATGCTGCACGACTTGGGAATCTGGAGATTTTAAAAGAATTAATACGACTGGAGGCGGATCTTAATGCCAGCGACGAAAAGGGGTATACCGCATTAATTATTGCCTGCTACAATCGTCAATATCCTGCAGCCCAATTACTGATTGAAAACGGGGCAGCAGTCAATTCCCAGGATCATGGAGGCAATACCGCCCTAATGGGAGCATCATTTAAAGGATACCATAATGTTGTGGAACTGCTGATTCGTAATGGCGCTGACCTAAACATCCAGCATGGCAATGGAGGAACAGCATTGATGTTTGCGGCCATGTTTGGCAGAAATGATATCGTGAGTCTACTACTCGAGCATGGTGCGGATCGCACATTACTTGATTCCCGTGGACTAACTGCTATAGATCTGGCGGCTCAACAAGGTAATGTGGAAGCGATTAAACTACTGACTGCTCCATAAATTCCGATCACCACAAAAAATGCCTGGCAATACCGGGCATTTTTTGTTTTAAATAAATATTTAGGCAGGAACTTTTCTCATTTTCTCCCGCTCCCAGAAACGATGCTGGGCTATCGCCTTTATAAATTGTTTGGCCAGTAAAACCTGATCGGCTTCAACGATAATACCTTCATCAAGCATACTCTTATCTGAAGGATCTTTAGCTAGCCTTTCTGAAAGATACGTCAACTCTATAAATTTGATGGATTGTTTATCCAGCGCAATTGCTTTGCAATGCTTAAAAGCTTCATTGACAAAGTGAAGGGCATTAGCCTCCCCTTTCAGTATTTCTGCTGCACCCCCAACTACATAAACTGCATCATAAAGCACTGAAGCAGCAGTCAGGAAGCTTTGATCTACAGGAAACTCAGTACCATCTTGCGCCTTCACAGCACCCAGTTTTGGTGCAATAATCTCAACAACAGCACCTTCAGCAAGTAGCGCTTTTTTAACAGTATCCAAAGCGCCAGCATCCAGGCCGTCGGCAGCCAGAAAAGCTATTTTTCTTGTTTTAATGGTATTCTTTACTGTATTCAGCATACTCAATGCCGCAGATTCCTTCAAGCTACTTTTTACTACTATTGGCTCAAAATCAGCTTGATTGCCATCAGCTGGAATGCTATAGTTGATCGGTTCCTGAGGTTTTTTTGGCATTGGTAATCCGAGTGCCAAGGCTACATCTTCAGCAAGCTTCTGATCAATCATCATCAGAATACCCAGCATTCTTTCCCGGATAGCTACCGTCTTTAACTTCCCGAGTTCAAAGCTCAAGGCATCTTTAATATGATTTTTTTCTGGTTCTGATTGACTATTGAAGAACAAGGTAGCCTGACTAAAATGATCAAAAAAACTCTTACTTCTAGCCCTTACCTTTTTGGCATCTATACGTTCCTGGTATGAAGTAAAACCTCCTTCTGCTACTTTGGCTTGTTGTGGATCATTGTTGCCCAAGATGTTTGGTCCATAACTTGTTTTACCCCTATTGATGGTTTGACGCATAAAACCATCACGTTGGTTGTTGTGAACAGGTACAACTGGCCTGTTAATAGGAATTTCATGAAAATTGGGTCCTCCAAGTCTGATCAATTGGGTATCTGTATAAGAAAACAGTCTTCCTTGTAACAGCGGATCATTACTAAAATCTATTCCTGGAACAATATGACCAACATGGAAGGCAACCTGCTCCGTTTCTGCAAAGAAGTTTTCAGGGTTACGATTTAAGGTCATTTTCCCAATGCGCTGCACTGGCACCAACTCTTCAGGAATAAGTTTTGTTGGGTCAAGGAGGTCAAATTCAAATCTGAATTCATCAGCTTCCGGAACGATCTGTAAACCCAGCTCCCATTCAGGGAAAGCCCCACTGTCAATTGCTTCCCATAAATCTCTTCGATGAAAGTCGGGATCCTTCCCGGAAATATTCTGAGCTTCATCCCAGGCCACCGAGTGCAGCCCCAATAAAGGCTTCCAATGAAACTTGACAAAACAGCCCTCTCCTTTTTCATTGATCAATCTAAAGGTATGGACGCCAAAGCCCTCCATCATCCTTAAACTTCTTGGAATCGCGCGGTCACTCATTGCCCACATGATCATATGCGCTGACTCCGGCATAACTGAAATAAAATCCCAAAAAGTATCATGGGCAGAGGCTGCCTGAGGCATTTCATGATCCGGTTCTGGCTTTACTGCATGGATCAGATCCGGAAATTTCATGGCATCCTGAATAAAGAAAACAGGCATATTATTCCCCACCAGGTCAAAATTACCTTCTTGAGTATAAAACTTAACTGCAAAACCCCGCACATCTCTGGCCAAATCCGTCGAACCTTTGGAGCCAGCTACTGTAGAGAAACGCACAAAAACAGGGGTCTCTGTATTGGTATCATTTAAAAAGTGGGCTTTTGTAAAGGCGGATTGCGATTCATACAATTTAAATACACCATGTGCCCCGGAACCACGGGCATGAACAATTCGCTCAGGAATTCGCTCATGATCAAAATGGGTGATTTTCTCCCTTAAAATAAAATCTTCAAGTAATGTAGCTCCACGCTCTCCGGCTTTGAGCGAATTTTGGTCATTATTAATCCTGAGCCCATGATCAGTGGTCATGAACTCTCCCGTAGCATCCACAGTATGGGAATGCAAATTTTTAGTCTTTTCATTATCCAGTGGATTGCCCTTTTTTTTTAGGGATTTGTGCTTTGCCATAGATTTTTAATTGATAATGTTTCCCATAGAACTAACGGCACCAGGAATTGTTTCAGTAGGACAAACACACCATCCATTTAATTTCAGGAATACCATCTCCAGATCACACAAAAAAAGAGTATAAATACCTGATTTTAAATTCCAGTAATATTACCCTAAAAACCACCACACTTCAGTAATAACTTTAGGTAATTAAAATGACCTAACGCTTCAGTATAACTAAAGGCGGAAACCCAAAAGCCTAAACAGAGTAGGTAAAACTATTAATCACCATCCTTATGGCAAATCCATTAACGCTCTACGTACCAATCAAACAAGACGGATTCTCGCAGGCAGCTGCTCAATTGGCTTACAGTACATTTGTGAGCAGTGTTCAGGCGGGACTCGATAAATCTGGTATTGTACATTATGCCCGTGTTGCACTGATCCCAAATGCCAATAGTGAAGGCATAAATGCCATCCTGTTGATCACCACTTTTGATGGACCAATGAATCCATATCTCGAATTTTTCTGGAAAAATCCTTCTACTCAGGCAGCTTTTGCAGGCATCGCAAAAATTGCATTGGACCCACCTTCTCCACCTGTGACTGATTTGACTGGTTTTCAAAATTTCATCAACAATAACAACCTGAACAACACGCCTCCATCTGGGGCAAAATCGGCACTTTATCAAGCCTATCCACAGACTGTTGAAGACATCACGGACAGTTTCCCTCCTGAAACGATACTGCCACAATCTCATTAGTAATTAATCGCTGCTCCATTTTTTAGATGAACTCCATCATGTCAACTATCAATCAAAGCCCTTCCCCTCAATTATCCAATATTCAGGGCATGGTGATTCGTGGATTTACCCATCCATTTTCCTGCCATATGATCTTTAAATTTCAGGATAAAGATAAAACCGGCGCAAAAAAATTCACTAAAGCAATCTATCCATATGTACAGTCGGCGGACAACTGGGGCTTGCTTAAGCCTGATATGATGGTGAATATCGGATTTACATTTTCAGGAATCAGCACCGTCAGTGATCTTAGTAAAAATGAATTGGGGGCATTTCCAACTGTATTTAAAAATGGTCCAACCAGTAATGATTCCCAACTCTCTTTGAATGATCTTGGTGAAAGTGATCCCGGTAAATGGGTTTTTGGTTCAGAGCAGAAACCGGTAGATTGTATCGTTCATTGCTATGCACTCAGCGATGAGCATCTTCAGAGACTGGTATCTATTGTAAAACAAGCTGCCGACGATCAAAAGATGACAGAGTATTTTCCCATCAACAATGGCAGTCAAAGACTGGAAGAATATGCTACAAATCCAAGAAACAGTATTCATTTCGGGTATATGGATGGAATTGACCAACCAGATTTAAAACCTGATGACCCATTGGATGATAGTAGCAGTCTTGGAAATTTCTTAATTGGCTTTGTTCCAGGCTCCGATCCTGGTCCTCCACCAGCCACAGCTGCTGGCATTTTTGCCAAAGATGGCTGCTATAATGCCTTCAGAATGTTAGCCCAGGACGTAAAGTGCTTTGATGATTTCCTGGAGGAACAAGCTCTGGTCATTGCGCCTAAATTAAACAGGGATCAGGACTACGCAAAGGAATGGCTGGCTGCAAAACTCAATGGCCGATGGCTGATTGGTTCACCTTTGGAATTGTCTCCTGAGGAACCTGATCCAGATACTGTTCGGTCCACAGATTTTGATTACACCAATGACCTGCAGGGCAAAAAATGTCCATTTGCCGCCCATAACCGAGTATCAAACCCGAGATCTGATCCATTGAAACATCCGGGCCCAATACCCAGACTGATCAGGCGGGGAATGGCTTATGGTGCTCCAGTAGTTTTGAAAGATTATCATGGTGAACGTGGCTTAATTGGCCTGTTTTTATGCGGTTCCCTGGACATTCAGTTTGAATTGATCTATTCCTGGATCAACGCCACTAATTTTAATACCTTAAAACCAAAAAAGCCACATGGACAGGATGCTTTGATTGCCAACAGAGGTGTAGAACTAGCGGATACTTCTTTTAGCATTCCGTTAGAGAATGGACAGATCGAAATCAAAAAGCTACCGCAATTTGTCACCGCTAAAGGCACTGCCTATTGTATATTACCGAGTCTGGATGCCTTAAAAAAGATTGCAGACCTCGTATAATCCAGGGTTTCCCTTGCAATTGATAGCAAGGGAAACCCTTAATAATAAAATCCTAATTCAAGGGAATTCTGCGGAAACAGTTTGAGCAGAACTGAGTATTTTAAGTTCAATCCTTCTTCATTCATAAAAAAAACACGCTTCTAATAAAGAAATTTATTACCTATATTCAACGGAATTATAATTACGCTCAAATATTTTTCCATGAAGCCTCATTTCTTGTTTGTTGCCCTGGTATTTACCCTCATCACAGCAACACATATTACACATGCCCAAAGTCTGGTTAGTGACAATTGGACTCCGATCGAAACCGCAATCAGCACCAAAAAAAATCTCGAAGAAACGCAAAGTCAGGTTATTAAAGGGCAATCGGGAGCCCGATCAAAAGGCAATGACATCGAATTTGCCAGGTATGCTTACTATAATATGCAGATTAAAGATCTAAAAACAGAGGATAGTCTGTATTTCAGAAATAGTGCTTTTATGGACAGCATATTGCTGGTTGATCATTCTTCAAATACGCTCAAAGCAGTAATACACCTTTTGCAAGCCAGGCGACTTGATCAATTTCAACGTAAAAACTTAAGGTTTAGACAAAGTACTTATGAAACCAGAAACCTAAAATACAACTATGCGGCAATGAATCCAAAGCAAATAGATAGTGTCATCAGGGATCATTTCAATATTCTAATACTGCTTAGCCCGGCATTATCACCCATAAAGGAGGACATCAGCTGGCTGTCTTCCAATGCAAAGCAATTGCCATTCAAACCTGACCTCATTGATCTCAGTATTTCTGAAAACATAGGCTATGAGACCAAAAATAAGAATCAAACTATTTCGATAACAGCGCAACAAGCTGCCAGTTTAATCCGATCCAAACCCGAAGAATTGCACAGGGAGTTGCATAAAATAGTTTTGTCAAAAACCGAAGATAAACACTTAATTAAATGCTATCTGGACTGGATGGAAAAGTACAGTGCTCGGCCAGAAAAATCCTTATATATCCAGGCGCTTTTCAAATACCTACTTTACAGTCAAAACTATAGAATTGATGATGTTAAAATTGCCTGGAAGAAGTATCTGCAAGAAAACCTAAATTCTAAATATAACCTCCTTAATGCGACCGCTGCTTACCACTTGTTTTTGATTCATTATTTAAACGGGATTAAATATGGTGCCAAATTTGAAACGCAATACAAAGGAGAACTGAGACTTGCGGTAAAATTATATGATCAGCACAAAGAGGCATTAGCACAATTCCCAGTCTATTGGGAACATTTAACAGTCCTGCTTAAAAAGATAAACGCGAGAGAATTTCAGTTCCAATCTCAAGACAAACACCTTCCTGATCAACCGATTTTAATTACTGGAAAATATAGAAATATCAGTAAGGTTTACTATAGAATCATCAAAGTTGGAGTTGAAGAACAGCTCTCAGAGAAAAACAGGACACTCATTAATACCTTATTACACAAACCCGCTTTTAGAGACTCTACTTTTAGTCTACCCCTTTTAACAGAGGATTATGATAAACATGCAGCCTATTTAAAATTGGAAGCACTCCCTCCAGGTGCATATTATCTTTTAAGTTCTGTAAAAGAGATAGAAAATAACAGTGACTTTTCAGCGATGGAGATCCATCCTTTTGTGGTAACAAATCTTGTAGCGGTTAATCATGGTGAACGGTTTATGGTGCTCAACAGAAAGACAGGGATGCCAATTTCAAATGTAACAGTTAGCGCCAGTTACAAACCTAATAATTATAATAAAATCACATCAAAACTCTTCCATTCCGACAGTCGGGGATTTGTACAAATTGGAGATAGAAAAGCCAACAGACTTCTCCTCAGTTTAAAAGGAGACAGTTTATTGCATGAATATGAATATTCAACCTTAAATCAACAATTGAAAATCTATAACAAGGAGGAATATGATGATCTTGATGAATTCTATGATGACAAAGCAAGTGTAGCAATTTATATCGACAGAAGTATCTATAGGCCGGGGCAAAGGGTCTTTTACAAAGCCATTTTATTGACAGAAAATCCCATCTCCGGAGTAAATGAAGTTTTCAGTAAGGCCACAAACTCCCATTTCAAAAAGTGGCTGCTGCAAAATAAATCTCAACTCTATTTGCAAAATCCCAGTGGTCAGGTATTAGATTCGATCAAACTTGATCCAGACGCTTATGGTAGTACTTCCGGTTCTTTCCTCCTACCGAAAAATGCAATTCCAGGATCCTGGAAAATTGACTGCAGATTTTTAAACACAAATGATTTGCATTTTAAAGTAGAAGAATACAAACGTCCAAGCCTGGAAATGACCATGGAAAAGCCAAAGGAACAACCTATGCCCGGAGAACCTTTTGAATTGAAAATCAAAATAAGATCATTTAGTGGAGCAGCAATACAAAATGTAAAAATTGAATATACATTGGAAAGAAATACCAGTCCATATATAAAATACGCTGGAACAAATATAGAACTGCTCGACACCCTTGGTTATACCGACGAAAAAGGTGAATTATTGATTCGCGTCAAAGAGTCAATAAATCTGGACTCGCTTAATACCAAAGAGCAAGAGCAACAATTTAATTATCGTCTCGAAGCAGTCGCTACTGAATCTACTGGCGAAAGCACAACGTTGGAAGCTGAATATCTGATTTCTTCCTGGCCAGTAAAAATCAATGCAACTATGGCTCGAATCTATGACAAAAAAAAACTGCCGGTTCTAACGATTTCTGCGCAATCGGAAATCAAACGTTATCAGCCAGATCAACTGGATATTAGCGTTTATCAACTGGTAAAAGTCACTGACAGCAATACGTATAAAGAGGTGGACCAGTGGATATACCCAGTTTCCGATTTAAAAAGATGGTTTCCAAACCTGGAAATCTTCGCTGCTCCTAAAGAAGAAAAACGAAAGATAGAACGCCGGATAATTGACGCGAAGGCAAAGTACGAATTCAACAAAGATCTGTTACCCGCAGGTGTTTATGAGTTGGTCATCAGCACTAAGAAATCGGATCAGCTCAGCGGTAAGTACATAGGGAATTTTGAAATTTTCGATACAGAGACGGAAACCGTTCCGGCTGCTTTAAAAGACTTTAGTTATCTTCCAGAAAATATAGTAAGTGCTGGAGATCATCTAAACTATTATAGTGCTTCGGTAGACAAAGCCTATGTAACTTACTCCTTGACTTACTATGTAAAAACAGCAAAGGGATTGACTGTAAAAACAACATATGATCAACAGCATCAACCTAAGGGGCTGCAGAGCTATCCCCTCATCATTCCAAAGAATGCTGTAGATCAGCTGATATTCACAAAACTTTATGTACTGAACAATCAACTGTATAAAAATCAGGAATACCTCTATTTAAATTCAGACGTAAAAGCAGAACCGGAAATTATTATTGAAAAGTACAGAAAAATACTGGCTCCAGGTGCAAAAGAGACTTTTAGCATTTCCATTAAAACTGCCAAAGAAAATATTGCTGCACAGCTGATGACCGTAATGTATGACGCCTCATTGGATTTACTCGAGCCACACTACTGGAATAATCCTATAATGAATAATAATTATCGGCCTTTTTATAGCCTTTGGAGTCATCAGATCAGTCAAACGAAAAATAGCATTGCAAACGAAAGTAGATGGTTTACGAATGACCTTTACATCAATGATTTCGATATCTATCAAAATGAGTTTAATTACCAATTACAAGGTAAAGTTGCCGGCTTAAGTATCGGAGGTACTCCAGGAGCATCCAATTCCTTACAGGAAGTTGTGGTTATGCGTGGATATTCCAGCACTAGTATAAAAATTCGTGGAACCAGCACTTTAAATACGAACAAAACTCTGGTTATCCTGGACGGACTTCCCTACACCGGATCGATGGACCAGCTCGGTTCAGACCTGGATGTCATGCAATTAAAGGGGGCAGAAGCCACTGCACTTTATGGCGCCCAGGCAGCTGAAGGCGTACTCATTATCAGCACTAAAGGTAAAATTATATTGCCGAATGTTTCAGAACCACAAGCGGTGATCCGCAAAGATTTTAATGAAACCGCCTTCTTCTATCCAAACATTTATGCGGATAAAAATGGCTTGTACACTTTTAGCTTTACTATGCCACAAACAGCAACGGCCTGGAATTGGAAAATGCTGGCACATACACAAAAAGGTCTGTTTGCTTATGCAGAAAGGAAACTACATACACAACTTAGTCTAATGGTACAGCCAAATATGCCCCGGTTATTGTATCAGGGTGATGAGTTGTTTTTAAAAAGCAGGATCAGCAATTTAGATACGGCGGGAATGGAATTGAAGCTGAGCTGTAGCATTGAAGATGCCGTAACCGGAGAAGTATTAACCACTAAAATTATCAGTCGGGAAGCGATTAAAAGCATTAAAATAGGTGCAAAACAAACGACGAGTGCAGGTTTTTACCTGAAAGTACCGGAGGGACAGTTGAACCCTTTAAAAATTGTAACCACTGTTACTGGTGGAAGCTTTGCAGATGCAGAAGAACATACGCTTCCCATCCTTCCCAGGAAAATATTTGTACGCCAGCAAATCCCAATCGCCTTTTCTAAAAAAGACAGTTTGATCAAAGTTCCTGCTTTACCTAAAGACGCCGAAATCTATGGTCTTAGTCTTTTTGTAGACCCTAAACCACAAGCCGCGGTGCTTAATTCTTTACCCTATTTGATGAATTATCCATACGACTGCGCAGAACAGACTTTCAATAAAGTATTTGCCATCTATATGGCTAAGAAATTGATAAAAACAGATGCTGCAATTGGGATGTCCTTCAAAATGGCCAGCAAAAAAAACGCTACAGATACCAGCAGTCAGCCAACCATACTTCCCGATGAATTGACTGAAGCGGCGATGCCATGGTTAAACCTGAATAATCGTACAAAAAAACAGCAAAACCTACTTTACGAAGCTTTAGATACCCTTGCCAATGCCAAAAAATTAGTTAAGCATCTGGAAAAATTATACAAAATGCAAAACGGAGACGGTGGATTGCCCTGGTTTGAAGGAGGGCAAAACAACAACTGGATTTCGAATTACCTGATCAACGGATTTGGCAAACTTCATCAGGAAGGCTGGAAAGCACCCAATCCTGTAAGTCATGAGGAATTCATCAAAAAAATGATCGCCTATGCAGATTTACATTTCATGAACAACAAGGTCAGTGCCCCACTTTATTATGCCTATGCCCGTTCCTGGTGGAAAGAACAGTACCCCATAGCCCCTCTTGTGTCTAAGCAAATTAAAGAAACTATTGATCTTGGAATAAAAACAGAGGCTAAAAACAGTTTGTATGACCAGGCATTGTGGATCAATACCGCCTCAAAATACACAAATTCAAATGAGCCTATCTTCTCAAAAATTGAATCCCAACGCAAGCATATTCTTCAACAGGCAATTAAAGATGAGCAACATGGATTGCGCTGGAAGGAGATCGCTGATGCCGATCAATTAGACAATTCCAAAGAAGAAACCATTGCAATGTTATTTGAAGCATTCCCAGATGACAAATCAGTTAAAGAAGGAATGCTTAAATGGATATTAAGTACCCGTCAAGACAACAATTGGGCCAGCACGGTAGGAACTGCTGCTGCGATAAATATGATTGGATCTTCAACTGAAATCACATCAGGTTTTCAGGCAGATACTTTACAGGCAAAGGTCGCTGACCAAAACATTAGTCTCTCCAACGATCTCCTCACCGGGACCTCCACAAAATTTGTCCCGCTCTCCGCACCGTTGACCATCAATACCAGTACAAAACAAGCAGTTGCCGGGGGATTAACCTGGTTCTATTTTAGCGGATCCTCTCCTATTGATACGCTCAACCGCAAGGTTAAGCTCTGCAAGAAGCTATTTATTTTTGAGCAAAAACAAGCGGTTTGGTCGGAGCTTAAACCTGGTATTGGCGTTAAAGTAGGAGATAAAATTAAAGTAGTACTTACTGTGGAAAGCCAGAAGCCACTGCGTTTTCTGCAAGTTGAAGACAAACGAGCAGGAGCTTTTGAACCTATTGACAATAATAGTGGACAAAAGTACGTGAATGGAATCCCACATTACCTGGCCATAAGAGATAGTGGACAACAATTTTTTATTGACTTCTTACCCTCAGGCAGATCTGAATTCAGTTATGAAGTTAGGGTAAGTCAGGAAGGAAATTTCAGAAACGGATCAGCCATGTTACAGTGCTTATATCAACCTGGAATTACCGCCTATAGCAATTCAATGAATATCATATCTAAAACTAAATAGTAATTTTATTTGAGGTATCTAAAACAATGTACTATATACAAATATCGATAATGCTCAAAATCCCTGTGATTTGATCATTCAGCATGTTTTCTGATTGGTGTAAAATGACCTTCAGTTATGACCTAACCAAGCTTAAAGATACAAATTGACAGCGCTAAAAAGCGCCCCTAAAAATTAAACACTTAGCAATGGAGCAGCTTTTATTTTTTAAAAGAAATCGCTTAAATTAGAGTTAAATAACTGATGACATTCAATCAGCCCATTTGCTTAGTTTAACTCTATTTACTCAATTATGAAGAATTTTGACTGGACCTCATTTACCAAAACTATTGCCATAAAGGCACCGATACAAGACATCTATAATGCCTGGACGCAAGCTGAAGAATTAGAAAAATGGTTTCTCAAACAAGTGGTTTTTAAAGACGACACAGATCAACTGATTGACCGCAATGAGCATGCTACTGCTGGTACATCGTACACCTGGCTTTGGCACCTATATGATGAAGTAATGCCCGGTGAGATTAAAAAGGCAAATGGTAAAGACTTTCTGCAGTTCAGTTTTGAGGGGGAATGTCTCGTAGACCTGAAACTCAGTGAAGAAGCCGGTTACACCAAAGTAGAATTAAGACAGCATAACATTCCTACAGATGATCAATCAAAGCATTACATCAGATTGGGTTGCGCAAGTGGCTGGGCATTTTATTTAGTGAATCTAAAATCCATTTATGAAGGCGGATTAGACCTGAGAAACAAAGACGAAAAACTGCCACCAATGATTAATAATTAGATTTCTTTTTGCGACGATAATTCCTGTATTATAATTTAGACAAGGAAGTAACTTCTAAATTCCATGATTTTTACAATCATGAGGATGTTTTATTTCCTGCTTATTGAACACAAGTTAAATATTCCGTTTATTAAGAAAAATTAAATAAAAATGCAAAAATTTATTGCTTCAAATATCCTATTAAGCAATAATGGTATAGAGTTTGTATTTGGGCTCTGCTTAAGCATTTATTTTAATCATCAATAAACAACAAACAATGAAAAGAATCACGAAAATCCTCTCTCTCTCCCTCGTATTGGGTATCATGTTACTAGTATCTTGCTCAAAAGACAAAGACAATTCACCTTCTGGCTCGCACAAAGTTGTGTTTAAAGCAATTGCCAGCGCAGGAAGTGAAATCAATACTGCAGTTTATACGGCTGGAGATGGAAAAACTGAAACTTTTACCAGTTTAACCGGACAAACCTGGACAAGTACCGAATACACAATCGACTCCAAAGCACTTGTGGTTAATTTTGGTGCCAATGGTCTTGGGAAAGATGCCTCCTCTAACCTTGTTGTAGAAATCTGGGTGGATGGTGTTAAGAAAGCGGATGGAAAATCAACCGGTACAATCTTAACTGCTCAGGCAAGCTATACTTTTTAATACCACTAAATACTCTAAATAAATACGAAAAAGGGTGTCCTCTGTAAAAAGAGGATGCCCTTTAATTTTTATATTAGCAGACTAAACTTTTAGCTATAATGCAAACCAAACCTTTAACACTTCTTTTTTCCTCCTTTTTCTTTTTTTCCTGCTTCAGTAACACACTTACAGCACAGAGCCCAACCCACAAGCCAAAAGCCCCAATCATGGGCTGGTCTAGCTGGAACAATTTCCGGGTAGCTATTGATGAACAGGTGATTAAGGCCCAGGCCGATTTCATGATTTCAACAGGACTTAAAGAGGCGGGTTACCAATTTGTAAATATTGATGATGGCTTCTTCGGGGGCAGGAATGACAAAGGAGAACTATTGGTACATCCAACACGTTTCCCTAATGGCATGAAAGCTGTGGCCGACTATATTCACAAAAAAGGCTTGAAAGCTGGAATATATGCAGAGGCTGGAATAAACACCTGTGCCTCTATCTGGGATAAGGATACAGTGGGAGTAGGCTCAGGACTATACGGCCATGATGCACAGGACTTAAATCTGATGCTCAATACCTGGGGCTATGATTTTATCAAAATAGACTGGTGTGGTGGAGAAAAGCTCAACTTAAATGAAGAAGTACGCTATACTCAAATTGCAAATCAGATAAAAAGTATAAAACCTGAAGTGATTTTTAACATCTGCCGCTGGCAGTTTCCTGGAATCTGGGCAGTGAATATTGCCGATTCCTGGCGCATCTCAGGAGACATTAACAATCAGTTTGAATCCATTCTGCACATCATCGACAAAAATGTCGATTTATGGAAGTACAGCTCGCCAGGGCATGTCAATGATATGGATATGTTACAGGTGGGACGTGGGATGAGCGCTGAAGAAGATAAATCCCATTTCACCATGTGGTGCATCCTGAATTCTCCATTATTGTTGGGGAATGATCTAAGGACAATGTCTAAAGAAACATTGAAACTGGTGACCAATAAGGAGATCATAGCACTTAATCAGGATCCTCTGGGTTATCAATCCCGCCGATTGAAAAAGACAGGGGAACTGGAAGTCTGGGCAAAACCATTGATTTCTACCATGAGTGGAACAGTTGCAGTGACCTTGTTCAACAGATCAAAACAAGCTGCAAGCATTGATTTTGAACCAGACAGTGTGGGAGTCGATGCCTCAAAACCTTATCAGATTCGTGATTTATGGAAGCACCAGGACCTACCGCAGACAAAATCAAAAAAATTGAGTTTTGACGTTCCAGCGCATGGCGTGGTTACTTTAAAATTAAAGGGAAAATCTATCCCTTTTAATGTTTTTCAATCTGCCAGATAAAAATCAATTTGGCGGCATTCCGGGATGTCCATAAACAGTAAAAAAGAAGGGCGGGATCATTATTGATCCTGCCCTTCTTTTTTGATATTATCAGCTTATGCTAATTTAATAACTCTTGAATTACCATCCCGGGTTTTGTTTAATTTCAGGATTCAGGGTCATCTGATCAATTGGAAGTGGAGATAGATAATCCCTATCCACTCTAAATTGATATCCGGCACCCATGGCTGGAATGTTCTTAAACAACTCTATATAACCATTTGCATCTACAGGATAAGTAGCCAGGCTTTCCGCCGGAACTATTCCGGTCCACTGACTCAGCTTTGCCCCTTTTGGTTTCCAACCTACCAATAATTCATCTGCGGCAGCCCAACGATATATATCATCTCTACGGTATCCTTCGCAGGCCATCTCCACCCTTCTTTCTCTGCGCACTTCATTGATCAGGGGACTGAGTGTTGGGAATTCCCATTTAGGATCATTCATAATTCCTCCCACATTTAGTCCTGGCATCCCTACCCGGCTTCTTAATTTGTTGATGGATAAATCAGCATCTGCCTGATTAAAAGTCCCTAGTTCTGCTTTCGCTTCTGCATAAATCAACAATGCTTCTGCAAATCTGAAAATGATATAACCTGTTGTTCCTCTGTCCAGTTGTTGGTTATAATCCGGATTATGCCCTTTATAAACCTGATATCCGGTAGCTGGTTTCTGCTCATTTGGAGCCGGGAAAGTAGGCGTTTCGAAAATTGCCGACGCAAGACCGCCGGGTCTGTTATTGGTCACAATGTGATTCCCATCATTTACGTAAAGTGTCTGTGCCATCCTTGGATCTCTGTTTTTAACCACGTTCAACAAAGTGGCATCACCCTGGTACAATGAATTTCCGGTAATTGGATTCCCATCTTTACATAAATAATAATCGATCAGATTTTTGGTGATTCCTCTGCCAGCGCCTGAATTGGTATAACGATGCCAGTAATGACCCCCATTTTGGTTCAAATCGTACTGTCTCCAGAGCATCACTTCAGGATTTCCATTGTAATTGGTCTGGTTAAACAACCTCCAGTAGCCATCCGCTCCAGGAGTAGCTGCAAGTCCATTTCCATCCGGATTATTGATCAGATCAGCACTCACCAATTCTGCTTTTTTAAGGAATTTAGAACCATCCGCCCCTGCTACCCCAAAAGGAGTATTGGCATGATATTTCTCCCATGTTCCCTCAAATAGTGCAATTCTCGCTTGTAACAACTGTGCAATCTGTTTATTGACTCTGGAAGAGGAAGCTTTAGTCTTGGTAGGCAGATAACTCACCGCTTTATCCAAATCGTTCATGATCGAATCTACAATGATCCCCCTGGATAAACGTGGCCCCTTCAATTGATCCAAAACTGGATTCATTGGGCTATTTACCCAGGGTAAGTTCCCGAACTGCCTCAACTTGTTAAAATAAAACCAGGCTCTGAAGAATAATGCTTCTCCAACAAATGGCTTTTGATTATCCCAGGAAGCGTTCACTTTATTGTAATTGGCCATAAAGTAGTTGATATTCCTCAACATACTCCAATCGCCAGTACCCCAGCCACCGCCTACACCTGGAACCACTCTTGTTCCATTAAGGGTCCCATTCACTCCCATGTTGATCATATTATCACTTCCCTGATCTGCATCCAGACCATAAGGGCCTATCGTTCCAAATTCACCGATGGTGGAAGGAAAAGTAGTATAAAAGTTGTTGACATATAATTGCAGGTCGTTGGTCGTTTTCCAAAATTCAGCTTCACTGATACTTGTTTCCGGGGTTTGATTCAGAAAGTCCTTCTTACAGGCGGCCAATGACGTCAGGCCTATAAGGATCAACAGGTATAATTTATTTCGCATAATCGTATTTTTTATAATTGCAGATAGAATTAAAATGTCACACTTAGTCCTGCAGAATAACTGCGTTGTAAGGGGTATACCTTTCCTTCATTTAAGGTCAGCTCAGGGTCCAGAGATTTATTGAATTTGGTAAAAGTGGCCAGGTTTTCTATGCTCAGATAAAACCTCAACTTACTAATGCTCAGACGATCCAAAAGTGGCTTCTGGATAGTATAACCCAACTGAACATTCTTAATCCTCATATAGGCAGCATTTTGAAGATATTTGGTCTGCGTTTGCGTATTTTTATTATTCTGCCCACTCATATAGTACTTAGGGTAATATCCATTAGGGTTATCTACCGTCCATCGGTCCAGGTTAGGGGTAAATAAAGAGCTCTGCCATTCATCACCAACAATACCCCAAAAATAATTTCCTCCAATTGCGGCATCACGTTTACCAACACCCTGAATAAAAATCATGGCATCAAAACCTTTCCAATTGGCGTCTACATTTAAACCATAACTATATCGAGGCGTACTGTTTCCAATAATTTTACGGTCGCCAGGATTTTTAAGCGTATTTGTACCCGCATCTATTATTCCATCACCATTCAGGTCTACATAGCGAATGTCGCCAGGTGTCCATTGATTGCCATCAATTTTCGATTGTGATGGTGCTGCTGCAACTTCTTCTGCTGTTTTGAAAAAACCTGCAGTCTGGTAACCCCAGATCTCCCCCATTTGTTGTCCGGTATACCAATTTCCCAGGTCGCCGGTTGGGTTGGGATATCGAACTACTTTAGCTTTATAATCACTTAATACTCCTTTTACCCCATATTTTACGTTCCCCACCTGATCTCTCCAGCCTAATGTCAATTCCCATCCTCTGGTTTCAATTGCAGAGTTGTTAATTCTTGGAGCATCTGTACCTAAAATAGCTGGTAATGCTGCTGCAGGCCCCATTACGTCATTTGCTTTACGGATATACCAGTCGAACGAAGCGTTCAACCTGTTTCCAAACATGGCCACATCCGTACCTAAATTGTAAGTAGTAGTACTCACCCAGGTTAATGTCGGGTCTACCAGGCCAGGTAAACGCACTGATGCTTGTCGGGCGCCACCAAACAACCATGAAGTACTGGTTGGACTAGATGTTCCTAATGCCGGATAGAAAGGATAATAATCATTTTCTAAAAACAACTGGTCTCCTAACTGTCCATAGGAAGCTCTAAATTTTAAACCATCCACATATTTCTTTACAGGCTGAAAAAAGGACTCTTTATCTACATTCCATCCTGCGGAAACTCCCGGATAAGCTTTCCACCTGACATCAGATAAAAAGCGCGAAGTTCCATCGTAACGGGCACTAACTTCCAATAGGTATTTCTCTTTGTAATTGTAATTGAATCTTCCAAAAACACCCTCTGACGCCAGCTTTCTTACCCCATCAGAAATAGATGGCGTGGTTCCATAGGAAGTGGAAAGAGAAGGAATGTTATCAGAGTACAAATTATTGTTGCTGGCACCATAAGATTGAAAACCATTATAATCACTTACAAAACCACCCAATACACTGAAATAGTGATCATCCAATTGCTTTTCATAAGTGGTAAATACATTGACTACCTCATGCTGTACCCGCTCGTTATATCTTGAGAAAGCATTTGGAGTTGTCCCTCCTATTGCCGCTTGTGAACCATCCGGCAAATAGGTGAATAACGTTTTCAGGTGAGTGGAACGATCAAAATAGGTGGCATCAAAAGTATAATTCGCAGTTGCTGTCCATCCTTTTGCCAGTTTAAAATTCAATTCACCGGTTAAAAGGCCTTTATCTCTGGTTGTCATTTCTCTGCCACCTTCTTTTTGCAACTGAACATTGCTTTCTGAAGAAATACGTCCATCAGGATTATACAATTGAACGGTAGGAAACTTACGGGCGATCTGGTGCATATAAGCTCTGTCCCCTCCACCAGTTTGTCCGGCGTACAGATTAGGAGTATTAAATAACTCTCTGGAGAAACTTCCTCTGAAACTGAAAGTCAACCATTTGGTCACATCTGAACTTAAGTTGGTTCTGAGGTTATAGCGTTTATATTGGTCATTTCCATAATTATACATTCCATTTCTATCGTTATATCCTGCACCTACAAAATAGCTGGATGATTCAGAGCCCCCATTCACGCTTAAATTGTGCTGCTGACTGTAAGAACGGTCTTTATAATAAATTTTAAACCAATCATTATTGGAATTGGCTGCATTCCAGGATAGATAGCTATTATTAGCTGGATTTGGATCTTTAATCGTTTCCGTAGTTAATGTTCCTGCCTGGTAATCTTTAATCCGCTGGATCGTCGCTTCCGAATAAAAAGGGGAACGTCCCGCATTGACAAAAGCTTCATTATAAATATTTGCAAAATCCAGTGAATTCACCATGGTAGGCAAATTGAAGATGGTGTTCATGGAAATGTTATTGTTATAAGTAATACTTGGTGCCTTACCTCTGCTACCTTGTTTGGTTTTAATCAGGATCACGCCAAAGGGAGCACTTGATCCGTAGATTGCGGCTGATGCGGCATCTTTCAAAACAGAAATACTTTCCACGTCATCAGGATTAAGGCTATTGATATCGCCACCCTGAATTCCATCAATTACAATCAAGGGAGAAGCCGAGGTGCCCAGACCTGTATAGCCACGAATGTTTAAATTCTGGGTTGCATTTGGAGATCCTCCACTGCCACCGATACTAATATTTAAGTTGGCTACCTGTCCTTGTAAAGCCTGAGTTACCCGGGTAACCGGCCGGTCAGTCAGATCTTTCCCTGAAACCTGGGCTATAGCTCCGGTAAGTCGTGTTTTCTTTTGACTGCCATAAGCCACAACGACTACGTCATTCAACTCATTTGGTTTTACCTGTAATCTGATGACCATATTTTGAGCAGAAGCCTTTATTTCCTGCGGAATGTACCCGATAAAAGAAACCTCGAGTGTTGCGTTTTCAGCCACATCAGTCAGCACAAAGGAACCATTAGCATCAGTTACGGCACCTTTATTCGCTCCTTTTACTTTGACAGATGCACCTGGAAGACCTGTACCATCTTCATCCAGTACTTTCCCCCGCACCTCCATAAAACGCAGAAGTTGTTCTAACTTTTGAGAAATAATTGATTCCTTTCCTTTAATGACCACAATTTTATCTTCGATCACATAGGATAAGGGCAGGTCTTTCAGACAGACATCCAGTACCGTTTCCAAAGAAGCATTGTTAAAATTAGCATCTACGGTATTCGTGTTTTTCACTTTTTTTGCAGACCAGATGATACTATATCCTGTCTGCTTATTGATCTCATTGAACACTTGTTTAAGTGTTGCATTTTTTTTGGAGTAAGTTACTTTCTGAGCAAAACCTGTTGCATTCACCTGTAAGGCGGTTAGGATTAAAAAAAACAGGATTAACTTTATACTCACCAGAAATTTAAGGGCGTAACCGAAAGGCACACCAAGACTTTTAGTGTAATTTTTATACATTTGGTTGTTCTTTATCATCTGAATGCCACTGCTTTCTAAGGTTTCGGGCAATCAGAGAAGGATTTAAGAAAATAGTTAAATCAATTGTTTTCAACGATCACAGAACAAGGTCAGGGGCGGTCCAACGCTCCTGGCTTTATCGCCTGTAAATCGAACAGCGCTTTGGCCTTAGGGATCTTTGTAAATACTGTTCATTTGGTTTGGTTTTTGGTTAGCGATATTTGATTTATAAGGTTTGATTTTTACTTTTTACGCATGATTATAATTTTGTTGTCTTCCAGCTTAAAGTTCATGGAGGTGCTCAATTCCAGCATACGGAGTACCTTGGATAATTTTTCCGACCTGCTCACGATACCGCCAAACTCCAGGGTTTTTAGTTCAGTATCCTGAAATTCCACTTCTACATCGTACCATCTGGCGATTTTCTTCATAATATCCTCTAGGGATGCATCATCAAATCTGAAGTATCCCATTTTCCAGGCCATTACGTTTTCGATGTTGGCAGGAACAATAGTTATCTTTTTTCCATTATTAATTGATTGTTGATTAGGCTTAAGCAGGTACCCGTTTACACTGATACTACCTTCCAATAAAGTGCTATATATACTTTGATCTTCAGGATAACTGCTGATGTTAAAATGAGTACCAAACACCTTGATTTCCTGCCCGGCAGATTTCACAATAAATGGTTTTATGGCATCTTTGGCGACTTCAAAATAGGCCTCACCAATCAGTTCTACCCTACGTTCTTTGCTCTTGGAGAAACTAGTTGGAAATCTGATAACAGTGGCTGCATTGATCCATACCTTTGTGCCGTCCGGAAGATTCAGCTGATATTGTCCGGCTCTGGGTGTACTGATGGTATGGTATTCTAATTTATTGCTTGTGCCAGGCATCTGGGTGTAAATCACCTGAGCATCTTTGCCTTTAGAAATTCTGACACCTGCCTGTTCGACTAATTTCCCTGCTTTTTGATCTGTAAGGGAGAGTTTAGTCCCGTCCGAAAGGGTTAAAAAAGCTTTATTGGTCCCAGCTGAGACGTCGTTTTTCGTGAAATTCTGAGCCGGTTCCTGACTTTCCAAAATGGGATAAAATAAGAGGCCAATTGAAACACTAATAAACAGTATGGCCGCGATCGCCCAACGGTAACGAATCAGAATAGGTCTAGATGGAGATGGTTGTATCTGCTGTTGAATGTTTTTAAACATTCTTTTTTTATGGCTTTCTTCGCTTATAGCAAAGTGTTCCGGAACTTCCAGTTCCTGATCCTGGTCACGATTGTACCAGTTGGCAAATTCAATAGCTTCGTCTTCTGAAATTGATCTACTCAGCCATTTAGCAGCTAGTTCCTGATATCGTTTATTTTCTCTAGAATCGTACATCTATGATAGGGCTATATCTTAGAAGTCTCCTCTGAAAGGCAAATCCCTTAGTCAGATGAAAAAAAAATTACAAAAGCATTAGCATAAATTGATTTAGCCCTGCGCGCAAAGTTTTCATTGCTTTAGATAAATGTGCTTCTACCGTTTTTTCAGAAATTACCAGTTCTTCAGCAATTTGTTTTTGAGAAAGACCTTGTTCCTTACTCATGCGATATACGAGCTGACATTTTTCTGGCAGGGAACCTACCAATTTTTCTAACCGATCCTTTAGCTCGGAGAAGTCGAGCCATTCCTGAGTGGAGTCATCAGCAATTCCCTTCATGCCCAGGCTATCTGTATATTTTTGCTGATGGTACTGCTTATCCAGCGCTTTAATGACTCTGTATTTTACGGAGACCGCAAGATAGGCCGATAAACTGGAGGTAATTTTAAGACTTGTTCTTCTGTTCCAAAGGGAAACAAAAATATGTTGCACAATTTCTTCTGCCTCTTCCAGGTCTTTAATTTTCTGTGCAGCGACAATAAAGAGTTTTTTCCAGTATCTGTTATAGATCTCTGTAAAGGCAGCATGGTTGCCATTCTCCAGTAAATCAGTTAATTCCGGATCAGTAAAACTGTGATACCTATTCATGATACTCCCCATTCTTAAGTTCTAAAGCACCTGGCTATGTAGTACTGCCCTGTCTTTATCTATGTCCCTCACAATTGTAATAAAATAATCAGGTAAAAAGAATCGAGGTATGTTAAAAAAGGTTGCGCAATCGTTTGAAAAACAGATATCAAACGATTGCGCAATTTAAGGGGGTTTTAAGAATTTTTTATTTTTCAGCATCAAAGTTCCCAGATCGGGTTACCTCAACCTGGCTTATCATGATCAGCTGCTCAGCAACATTAATCTTCCCGACTACCATCATCGGCCATTCTTACCATTTTAGGTGTGAATTTAGCAACAACATCAATCAGTTCTTTTTGAGCTTCCATTACCAGATTAATGTCTTTGTAAGCCATTGGAGCCTCATCTAAACCTGCACCGATTAAAGTGACATGATGCGCTTTCAATACCCGCTTCATTTCATCTTTAGTGATACTCTTGATGGCCTTCGAACGACTCATTTGTCTACCTGCACCGTGCGAAGCTGAGTTAATCGCATTTGTAAGTCCCTTACCTCTGACGAGGAAGCCTGGAGCTGTCATTGAGCCAGGAATAATTCCCATCACATCTTTTCCTGCGGGTGTAGCCCCTTTTCTATGAACGATCACTTCCTCGCCATTCCAGGTTTCCCTCCAGGCAAAATTATGGTGATTTTCCACCTTTGCCAATACCTCAGCACCCACTGCCTTAGTCAGTTTATTATGGATGACTTCATGACAAGCGGAGGCATAGTCGCCGGCCAGATTCATCGCTAACCAATATTCCTGACCAGGTTCGGAGTTCAGGTCCAGATAAGCCAGATTTGCTGCTTCGGCAGGTAATTTACAGTTTTCTTTAGCAAGCCTGGTGTAATGACCGGCTAGCGTTGCACCCAATCCACGTGATCCGGAATGCGTTAACAAAGCCAGATAACTCCCTTTTTCAATATCCAGCACCTCATCCCTTTTTTCAAACTCAATGATCCCCCATTCTGCAAAATGGTTTCCCCCACCCGAGCTTCCCAATTGTGAGTAAGCCTTATCATGGAGTTTCTTGATAAAAGGCGTTAGGTTAAATTCTTCCCTGCTTAAGACCTCATGGTCAGTTTTGTATTGTCCATGAAAACCATTGCCTGCACCAAACCTGGTATGTGCAATCAATTCCCTTTTAAATTTCGCTTCATTTTCATGAAAGTAAGCTGATGAAATGTCGAATATGGATAGTGCCATTCTGCAACCAATATCAACACCCACACCATAGGGAATAATCGCATTACGCGTCGCTAAAACACCACCAATTGGCAGACCATAACCTTGATGGGCATCAGGCATCAGGGCACCGGCAGCAGTTACAGGAAGGCGCATGGCAATGTCCATTTGTTTTCTTGCCCCCTCTTCAATATACTCAGCTCCATATAAAGTATAAGGCAGCGCGGTTTCCTTTAAGGAGATTTCAGGATCAATTTTCTTTTCTTCCATAATTTCCGAAGCCAAAGTTTTCCATAGGATATCATTTAAGAAATTTTCCGGATGATCTTTTACTTTTTTAAGCAACACTTTTACCTCTCGTAATGATAATTCAGATAAATGCCCTGCAGTTGCTAAAGCAATACCTAATATTTTTCCTGGTGTATAACCTACTTCCAGCAAGTCATTTCCGTTTATTTTTGTTGTCATTGTTTTTTCAATAAAGTTCGTTCCTCATTTCAATAAGGATGTTTTCTAATTTTTGACCATCGATAGCCTCCGAGAGCATGCACTATTTCCTGTAATTGATGAAGTATTCTTGTTTTCATTATTTTTCTTTTATAGGTAAGGCCATGGCCCTACCTATTTTACAAATATTTGTTTCAACTGATCAACGATCTGCCCGCTTCCAGACAAGCTGATGGTGTTGATTTTTTCTGCAATTTTCTCTACATATTCCATTTCTTTCAATTTGTAGAGCATCGCATTGTCTTCCATTAACTTTGCTGTATTTAACAAACTTCTGGTAGAGGCAGTCTCCTCTCTACGTGTTATTAAATTAGCTTGTGCCCTTTTTTCGGCAATCAGCACCTGATTCATGATATCCTTGATATCTCCTGGCAACACGATATCTTTTACCCCGCAGTCTACCAATTTCACACCTAAACCTTCAGCTTTGCCTGCACAGCTATTCAATACACTGTTGGAAATCTGGTGTTTATTCTCCATGAGCTCATCGAAAGTCATTTTGCCAACAACCTCCCTTAAAGCCAGTTGAATGCTTACATACAACTGCTTGTCGAACTCTTTATTTTCCAATAGCGCTTTGATCAGATCAGTCAGCCTGTACTGTATACTGAAATTAATCCGCAATTGTGCTTTATCTTTAGTCAATATCTCCTGACCAATGATTTCCATATTCAATTGACGCATGTCTGTCTTTAAGAACTGGATTACAGTTCTGTTTTTCCAGAATATGTAATTACCTGGTTCCATAACCTTTTCAAAATTCCCATCAACAATCAATATTCCTTTTTCATAGCTTTCTATTTTGAAAACCCTGATGTAAGCTGATAGTTGTGGCTTTTCTAAGGTATTCTTGTCGATATCAGCTGCAATTTCATAATGGTTCAGATTGACGGTCACAAATGAGTATTTGTTTAAGCCTTTCCAGAACGCATATTTTCCTGCTGTCAATACTTGTTTGAAATTCTTACTTTGATAGACCAACACCAATTCATTGTCGGCCACCTCAACTATAGTGACCAATTCCTTGAAATCTTTGTTCAATAACAAAACCTCCAGTTCAGTACTAGCAATAAATGTTTTTGCCATATCGTAATTGACCACAGACTCACCAAAACCCAACCAATGGTTGCCGGCAGTCAATACACGTTTAAATTCATCTTTCCTGTACACCAACCCTACAGCGTTGGTATTGATCAATACTCTTTTCATATTTTTTTTATTAGTTGGTTGCTATAAATTAATTCCTGACTTAAGGAAGGAGCGCTATCTGCTTTATTGAGCCACTCCTTCCGGCATCATTTTTTCTCTTTTTAATAAAAACACCTTCAAAAGACATTCGTCTGTTTCATACGGAGGCAAACAATACTCAGTTTCTTTTTAAAGCATTTATCCTGTTCTTTAGAGCGCTCATGAACGCTTAAAGCGTTTTGAACATTTTGATCTTTTAAGAACAGATAGCTGCAGCAAAATCTGCCTTTCTTCATTGTACCTGCAAAGCATAATTCAAACTGTTTAATGGTATGGAGCGTCATTTCCATAAAACTGAATGTCTTTTCCCGGTGCTTTTTGGAATGGAACATTTGAAAAGTGTTCCTACTTTCTGAGGACCGAAGTCCGGTGCATTACCATTTTGCTATTCCATACTCTGGAAGCAGGATTCGAACCTGCAATTGGTTTGTTGCTCTACCCCCTGAGCTATCCTGTTTGACCAGGAGCAGGATTCGAACCTGCGACCCACAAATTGGACAATCCGCCATTTTAAACATCAGAATATTGCCGCTGAACAGCGCAATACTATGGAGCCATTAGAAACTCTCAACTGTGGATGTTTATCCTTTCGACTGCCATTCCCTTCCGGGAATATCTTCATGTACTTTCGTACCTTAGATTTTTCAAAGAACCTGTCTTATTGTTGACATTACAAAGATGGCCCAGATACTACGCAGCAGATTTGCGCAATAAAAAATAAATCACAAAAATTTCATAAGACACTGGAATTCAATAGCATTATTTTACAAAACTATTATATTAAGTGTTTTTATATTTCATTTGCGCAATTGTATTGCGCAGCAAAATTCATTTCCTATCTTTATATACTGTCGCTTTTGACTTCTTCATCCTTTATCCCTGACATGTCTGTAAATAAACTTGCCTTAATTCGATATAAAACCATTGATGAATGCCTGAAAAACAGGTTCAGAAAGTGGACTTTGGATGATATTATTGAAAAAGTAGCTTCCAGACTTTACGAGTATGAAGGAATTACCTCTGGCGTAAGCAAAAGAACCATTCAGGCCGATATTCAATTGATGCGCAGTGATAAATTGGGATACAATGCACCAATTGTGGTTTCAGACAGAAAATTCTATAGTTATAGTGATTTAACATACAGTATCACGAAGATTCCGATCAATTCCACTGATGTAGAGAAAATGAAAGAAATTGTTGGCGTTCTCAAACAGTTCAATGGCTTTAATTATTTCGATGAGATGAGCGATATGATTACCAAACTGGAAAACAACCTTTACAAGTCTACCAATCCCAGTAAAAACTATATTCAATTTGAAAGTAACCAGCAGTTGCGGGGTTTGGAATACATCAATCCATTATATCAGGCCATTCTTCAGCAAAAATCTTTGCTGATTGTTTACCGCTCTTTTAAAGCCGTGCAAGCCAGTCAGAATATTTATTTCCCTTATCTTTTGAAAGAATATAGGAACAGATGGTTTGTTATTGTGAAGCCTAAGAAGGGATTACAGTTGCTCACCCTCGCTCTCGATCGGATCATCGAATTTCAGGAACTCCCGAATGAACCCTATGTGGAATATAAGGGTATAGATTTTGACCGTTATTTTGAAGATCTGCTGGGAGTAACCAAATCCCAAAAGGACCGGGCACATAAAGTTATTTTTAAAATAGATAAAAAAACAGCACCTTATATACTCACCAAGCCATTGCATCATAGTCAACAGCTATTAAAAGAAGATACTGATGGTCTGATTTTTAGAATTGACGTGGTGTTAAACTTTGAGCTGGAAAGAGAAATTCTGGGCTTTGGGGAATGTATGAAAGTAATGGCCCCCCGAAACCTTGCTTCCAGAATTAAAAAAAGACTGATTCAATCAGTGGGACAATACGAAACGGAGGACTTATAGGTTGATTTCCTCCTGTTTTTTCTTCGGCAGGCTCCTGAAAACCAGGTCGTAGGAATGATCTATCAGCTCATGTAATTGTTGCCTCGTTAAACGACCATCCATATAAATGGTATTCCAATGCTTTTTATTCATATGATAACCTGGTACTACCTCTTCATACTGTTCCCTCCATTCGATAGCACGTTCAGGATCACATTTAGCGTTAAAACGATTGGCATTTAACAAACTGCAGAGTAAAAATACTTTCTCTCCTATTTTGAAAACTAAAATATCCTCCCCAAAAGGGAAGCCTTCAACTGAGCCTGGTTTCAGCAGGCAATAATCACGTAATTCTTCGATGTTCATAGCCAGGACAAATATAAGAAATAAGCAAATTAGGAAGAAAAGTGTTTAGCCATTACACTACTAGGAATTACGCCAAATTTCCGTTTAAAGGCCGCTGAAAAATGTTGCGGGTTTTTATATCCAATGGTTTCCGCAACTTCATTAATTTTCATTCCTTGTGTTTGAAGTAATTTCATCGCTTCCTCCATTTTAGCATCATTCCAAAAACCAAAAACGGTTGTTCCAAAGAGCTCTTTGAATCCTTTTTTGAGCATAAATTCATTGGTACCCACTTTATGGGAAAGTTCGATCAGGGAACAGGCGGTGTTGAGATTGGCCAGGATAAACTCCCGGACAGCGTAAATCTTTTCAATATCGGCTTTTTTCAGGTTGCCAGACAAACTTTCCTTTTCGCTCAATTGTTCCAATTGTAGCAATAGCAATTCGATGACCTTAGCCTCCAGAAACATCTTTTTAAAAGCACCTTTACGCTCACAAAAAATGATATCTCTGATGATCTGATGCATTTGAAGGTTGATCAGGTTATGACTGGAGCGCAGTAAACTGGAATAACCTTGATCCATTGCCTTTTTAAATTGACTGAAGAACAAAGAATCTTCCGGTAAGTATTTTCTAAAAAAAGCTGGTGCTAAATTAACTTCAAATACGCGTAATTCTTTATCGGACCATTCCATTTTTCCATCCATTCCATTTACATAAATGATATTATGTTGCTGGGTCTCAAAACTAATCTCCTGTTCCAGCGTCTTTGAATTGGCGGCCGTCTTTCCACTTAAAGTGAAATGCATTTCTACCGTTTCATAATCAGTTTTAAAGTGAACCAATGTCTTGTTTGCTAAAGCAAGGTCACCATACCCAATATGTACACCATCAAAATAAGTTTCTTTATAAAAACCCTTTCCAACTGCATTGTCCATATGAAAACAATGCTCCTGAGGCCCGCCATCCAGGGAATCGAAAACCGGAGGATACTCACGTTCTACAATTAATTCGGAAAGGTCTGATGCATACAAACTGATACTCATAGATTTCTTATAGTTTAAATTACTCCTTTCAACGGCTTTTTTAATCCATCACACGTAGGTTCGGAATCGAGGGAAAGGCATACCTTCGCAAAGTTAGTTATTATTTAGAATGAATCTACACAAGTGGCAAGATTCCTAATCAAACGATAAACCAGTATAAAATTATAATGAGCAAAGAAGAATTTAAAACCATCAGAGCTGAACTAAAGCTTTCCCGTAAAACATACATTACACCTCATTATTTGAGGGTATATTTAAGTGGCGAGGACGTTAAACTGATTGAGAATACGACAATTGGAGTCAACAACAAAATCATGATCCCCCCTACCGGAATTAACAAAATTCATTTTCCTGAACTTGATCATGAAAAAATGGAATGGATACAACCGGAGCTATCAGTGAGGCCCTCTATTCGCACTTATACCCACAGAGGGATAGATTTGGAGAAGAACGAGATCTGGATTGACTTTGTTGCACATGGTGAAGAAGGACCAGCTTCCGCCTGGGCCATAAATGCTAAGGTGGGCGATCCTTTAGGGGTATTGATGCGTGATGGAAAAGCTGAACTTTACCCTCAGGCCGCACATTACTTACTGGTTGGAGATGCCACTGCAATTCCTGTTTTGGGCGCAATATTAGCAGATCTCCCAGCCAGGGCAAAAGGCACTTGTATCCTTGAAGTCCATGATCAAAGTGACGAGCAGGTGTTGAGCACTAAAGCTGACATTAACTTCATTTGGCTGCACAATTCCCAACCTGAACTTTCCAGCAATTTACCAGAGATCGTAAAGCAACAATTGTTGCCTGAACGAGACAGATTTGCCTATGTCGCGGCTGAATTCTCTGCTGTAAAAGCCATTAGAACCTATCTTAGAAAAGACCAAAACTGGAAGCAGCAGGAACTGTATGCTTATTCCTATTGGAAAGCAGGTGTGGCAGAAGATCAGTCGAGCAAAGAAAGACATCAGGAAAAAGAATCTATTCCAGATCATGGATAAACAAAAGCAAATGATACTCCGGGGAAACCTGGCCGGGCTGATGTGGCAAATGTCCTGGCCTGCTGTTTTGGCAATGGTCCTCTATGGACTGAACAATTTTCTGGATGGAATATTTGTTGGGCACATGATCAGTAAAACCGCATTGGCAGCAGTGGGTATCGCCTATCCTTTGGCACAATTTGCCCAAGGATTGGGTAGTTTAATCGGCACTGGAATCGGTTCGGCCCTGAGTATCTGGATTGGCGCCAATGACACCGGGAAACTCAGTCAGGCTTTAGGGTCCGTAAACTACCTCTCCTTAATCTCCTCTATCCTACTGACCATTCCTGCTTATTTTTATGCAGATCATCTGGTCTACCTGATGGGCGGACGTGGAGAGATTGCGACTTTGGCAACGGAATATTTTCAAGTCACCGTTCTGGGCAGTTTTTTCTGGATTCATGGACTGGCTTTAAACATGATGATTCGTGCGGAAGGCAAAATGAAAACCGCAGCCTGGATGATTGCCGTTGGCTTAATTGTAGATGTGGCACTAAAACCGATCCTGATTGAAGCATTTGGAAACCGCGTTTCGGGAGCGGCCTGGGCTACAAACGCAGCAATGATCGTCTACACGCTTTTAGGAATCTGGTACTACGGCACTGGTCGGGCATCTTTTAAAACACGATTCTGGTCGTTGGTACCAGATAAAGCGATCATAAAAGAGACGCTCAGCTTAGGTATGCCTGCTTTTATCATGATGGTGATGATCGTGATCCAAAATGTAGTGGTATTTAATGCACTCAACAAATACGGTAAAGCCGGCGATGTTACTTTTTATACAGCCGTTAATCGTTTTTACATCTTGTTAAACACCCCACTTTGGGGGATGATGAGGGCTTTACAACCTGTAGCAGGAATGAATTATGGAGCCGGACAATACCAAAGATTGAACACATCTTACCGCTTGTTTTCCTTCACCGGGCTTGCCCTTCTATCTCCATTTTGGATTTTGGTGATGGTTTATCCTTCCGCTGTACTTTCGGTGATGATTCCGAATGAGGTTTTTACAGCAACCCAATTGTTCGATTTCCGCATCTATATGAGTGTGCTGCTCAGCCTTCCATTTATCTTTATGGCGATGGTTTGGCTTCCCTCTATAAAAGAAGCCAAACCCGCCAGTATGATTAGTATTTTAAGGCAGCTTGCCCTTTACATCCCGGTGATGCTCATTGTGCCTGCCTATTATGGTGTAAGTAGTATTTACTGGGCCAGCGCGATGATTGACTGGTTTATTTTCCTGCTGGTCATATTTACAATCAGAAAAAGTATGGGAAAATTGAACCGCCAATTTGGTACCTTTAGCCCTGATGAACAAAGCCCGCTGTAAAAAATTCTTACCTTTTCTAGTGATGTGCATTTTAGCGTTTGTGCCTCAGAAAATGATGGCACAAACATTTAACTCTCCTCAAATATTTGATTTCTGGAAGGGCTCGGGCAGTCTTCATCCGCAAATGTTAAAGAAAAAAGGATTTTCAGAAGTCTATAGTGGCCCGAAAAAACAAGGTGGCTTCCTCTCCTTATACCACAGTAAGCAGGCGCAGGAATATCTGTTCATCCATTACACAGATTCCGGGAAAACCTCCACGATTACCTATTATCTGCCTACAAAAGCAAAATATCTCAACCTGCAGGCGGAAAAGAAAAATTTAAATGCAACTGAAGAGCTAACTGCCCATGGGATTACCACTTACAATGATGGGAAGAAATATTATCAGATTAGTTTTAAATGCTCAGACCATTAATATCAGTAGTCAATACTTCAGTCATATAGTCCAGAAAGGGGCGCATGTTTTTAAAAGTCTCCCCTACTGTTTTTAGAAAATCAGCACTTAAAACTTCTTCATCAGAGCACCTACGGAGTAACAGATACTGCTTATAACGTAATAGGTCTATGGCCTCATCGTTCGCATCAAAACCTTTAGGTGTCGTTTTTAACTGCTCTCCTTTTAAGTTTCCAAAGCTTGAAATAAATGATTCCGTGTTTAATATTTTCCTTAATGGGTTTGGATCAAAAGACAAGTCATCTCTGATTAATTTCAAATCAGCGGCATTTGGGCCCCAGAAGCCACCACCGATAAAGCTATTTCCAGGTTCAAGGTGAAAATAATAACTGCCCCTACGGTTTTTACCAGCACGTTTAAAGCTGCCACTCCAATGCGTTTTGTAGGGAGTTTTGTCTTTAGAAAAACGGGTATCCCGATAAATTCGGTACACGCTTTTGGATCCTGAAGGGGTTTCAATCACATCATGGGTATTCAAATCTTGTAATAAAGCCTCAGCAAAACCTACTACCAGATCCTGTTCCTGTAAGAACTCTGCTTTATGGGCATTAAACCAATCCCGGTCGTTATGATCCATTAGTTTATTTAAAAAAGCAAAGTTAGATGGTTGTATTTGAGGTTTCATTTTCATACTTGTGTAAATTCAGCATTTAGATCAGCATTATTATCATGTAAAGTTCACAAAATATTTAAGTTTGGGGATGTTGAATTCAGAAAACTTCATCAAAGCATACCTCGATAGAATTAATTTCAGTAAAACATTACTGGTCAACAGAGATACACTATTTAATCTGCAGGAAGCTCATTTATTGCATGTCCCCTTTGAAAATCTGGACATTCATTATGGGAAGAAAATCAAGCTGGAGCCTGAGCTTATTTTTGAAAAAGTAGTGTTAAATCAAAGAGGTGGATTTTGTTATGAATTGAACGGTTTGTTTCATCTACTGCTCAAAGCATTGGGTTTTGATGTTAAAATGATTTCAGGAAGAGTGCACAGTAAGGATGGAGATTACGGAAATGAATATGATCATTTAGCCATTATCGCTACCATAGATCAGCGACAATACCTGGTAGACGTAGGTTTTGGGAAATTTTCATTAGCACCTCTGGAAATTAAAAAGGGCTTTCTCTTTGATGACCCATTTGGACAATTTCAATTTGATGACGATCAGGATGGCTATCTCAAAATCAGTATGCTGATCGGGGGTAAATTAAGTCCACAGTACCTCTTTAAAACCACAGAAAGGAGCTTTTCAGAATTTGAGGGAATGTGCCATTACCACCAGACCAGCAAGTATTCTCCTTTCCCTCAGAAAAAGATGATCTCCATAGTCAGCCTTGATGGACGCATTACGCTAAGTGATCAACAGGTAAAAATCAGCCGGGCTGAAAATGAGGAAATTTTAATTTTTAACCCTGAAGAATTCAATTCTAAATTACTTCAGTATTTTCATATTAAAATTTAGAGTGATAAAGCACCTATTTACAGCTTACTGATAAACTTTAACCCAGTCCACGATCATCTGTACAGGTAATTGCTCTGGCTTTACTTTTCCTACCCAACTGCCTCCCAATTGCTGATCAATCATGACATAGAAAGGCTGATCATATGGCCACTGACTTGGGTCTAGTCCTGCTACACGTGGATAACGGAAGGTTTCTACTCCATTTAAGGTAAATACCAATCGATCAGGGTACCACTCCATACCAAAAGTATTGTATTTACTGATGTCTATTTTCGCTGTTCCACCATGCGGAGGATTATCCTTTTGCTTCAAATTGAGGGTATAATGAGAATGTGTAGTTTGATAAATGATCGAATCGCTGTTCAGGTGTTCCATAATATCGATCTCCCCGTTATTTGGATACTTACCGTACTTATTTTGCTCAGCCAGCATCCACATGGCTGGCCATGCGCCTTGTGCACATTCCAGTTTTGCACGGATTTCAATTTTACCATATTGATAGGCAAATTTACCTTTAGTGTATAATCCACCGGTAAGAAATGGTCTTGGATCGATTAAAGTATCCGGGTTCTTAAGCCCTTTCAGGTACAACTTCCCACCCTGCTGTGCATAACAGATTGGATCGTTACTCATGTGTTTGTTCCAATCTGCTCCACCTTTAGGGATTTTACTCCATTTATTGGTATCAATCAGGGAACCATTAAACTCATCTTTCCAAATCAGTTTCCAACCTGAATTGTTTGCTCTTTCTTTCTGTAGATAAATGTAATTTTCTGTTTTGCGATAAGGAAGTACGCTACAAGAGGCCAACAAAACCACTAAGCAACAGCTCATTAAAAGGTATTTATTCTTCATTAACATCATTTTTAGGGCAAAAAAAATTCGCTGGCCTGATTCCCCCTATGCTATGTCCCAAATCCCACCATTAATGATCAATAAAGATCAGTAAATTAGATCAGCGCAATAAATATCAAATTTTAAAATGATTAAAACCATGAGTCATCACAATTTTACCACAACTATATTAGTAGATCAGACACCTGCTGAAGCATTCGATGCCATCAATAACGTTCGGGGATGGTGGTCGGAAGTCATTGAAGGAGGAACAGAAAGATTAAACGATGAATTTACATATCACTTTAAGGACATCCACCGCTGCACGATGAGGCTGGTTGAAGTTGTACCCAAAGAACGGGTGGTCTGGCTGGTGGTCGACAACTATTTTAATTTCACTAAAGACCATAGCGAATGGACAGGCAATAAGATTAGTTTTGAGATTGCAATAAAAGATAATAAAACGCAGATTAAGTTTACGCATTGGGGTTTGGAACCTGGTTATGAATGTTATCCAATTTGCCATGACTCCTGGTCGAAATACATAAATGAGAGTTTATACAACCTCATCACTACTGGTAAGGGGGAACCAAATGGGAAAGAAACGGCTTAAGCTGTTGCTACTTTCTCTTTGACCCTTTCTGAAATGATATTGATCAGGACACCGGTTAAGATCAGGGCGATGCCAAGGATTAAACTGAAGGTCAGGTTTTCATGAAATAGTGCCACACTAACTGCCACTGCGATCACAGGTTCCAATGCACCAAGGATGGACGTTGGTGTGGAGCCAATTGTTTTAATTGCATACACCAGGGAAGACATAGAAAGTACTGTCGTAACAAAAGCAAAAGAAGTAAAATTGAGAAAGAGTTCCACATTAGGAATCACTAGTGATTCTTTGAATATCATTGTTTTCGCCAGGTAAAAAACCGCCGAAAATATCAGGGAGTAAAAAGTAATTTTAAATCCGGAGGCCGCAATCTTTGCTTTATTCACCACCACCATGTAAAGGGCATAAAAAGTGGCGCTCAATAATGTAATCAATAAACCAGGCAGGTTGATATCAAATACTCCATCCTTTGCACTTAAAGCTACGATTCCGCCAATTGTGATGATCAGGGATAAGATGGTCAGTCCAGTAATTTTCTCTTTGAAGAAAAATGTCATAATCAAGGCTACAATAACCGGATACACAAACAGTATGGTGGAAGCGATGCCCGGTGAAAGATAATCATAACCCAGGAACAGAAACTCTGCAGATAATGCATAGAAAAGTCCAAGTAAGGCTAAAATCATAAATTCTGAGCGGCTTACCCTTAGGCGCTCCTTCTTATAAATCAGGTAGCCCAGAATAAATATCGAAGCAATAAAAAACCGGTAAAACAAGGTCGTATCCAATGAAAAATGACTTGCTTTAACAGGTAAAATGAATAAGGGAATCAATCCATAAGAAATCGCCGAAATGGCGGCCAGGGCATACCCTTTAATTTTCATGTTTTTTATTGTTTAGGCACTGTTTTACAGCCATTTCAAAATTGATTTTTGAAATTTCTGCAAATATAGAGATATTCCAGGAAACAAAATACGAATATTTGAAAGCCCTAAACTTCCGCAGTATTATTCATCTGCAGACATCAAAATAACGCTGGTCTTTCGTAAATAACTAGATCTGCCCTTCTTTTCTCATCTACTCTAAAAAACCTTAAAAATTGAGATACAAACCAACGCTATACGCCTCTTCGCTGCATTAACTTTGAATCAAGAAAGTCAGTATACGATCTAAAATAATTATCTTCGCACTTTGACTCGATTACAATAAAATCATTAAAATAAGGACCATGAAACTGGAAGAACAACTGCTGAGTAGAAGCGAAAACAAATGTGAACTATGCCAATCCGGAGAAACACTTAGCGTATATGAAGTACCTCCTCAAACAGCAAATACTGCAGATAACTGTATCCTTATTTGTAATAAATGTTTGGCGCAAATTGAGAAAAAGGAAGAACTGGACAGCAAACACTGGCAATGTTTAAGTGGAAGCATGTGGTCTGAGACACCTGGCGTACAGGTAGTTTCATGGCGTCTATTGAACCGACTCAGCAATGAAAGCTGGGCGATGGATTACCTGGATATGATGTACCTGGATGAAGATCGCCTGGCATGGGCTAAAGCTGCCAACCTCGACAATGATTCCGCAGTTGAATTACATAAAGATTGTAATGGTGCCATACTTCAGGCTGGAGATACTATTGTATTAACAAAGTCTTTAGATGTAAAAGGCTCTACTTTAAACGCAAAAATGGGTACAGTTGTAAAAAACATCCGACTAGTAGAAAACAATACAGATCAAATTGAAGGGAAAATCGAAGGGCAAGTTATTGTCATTCTCACTAAATACACCAGAAAACAAGGCGCGTAGTCTTTACTCTGAACAAAAGAAAGGGCAAGCGATCATTTATGCTTGCCCTTTCTTATTGGCGCTGGATTCTTCCGGTTGCCGGCCCCATTTCAGGACAGTACTTTTTATTCGATCTGGAGAATTGTTTTAGCAAGATTGATCATCCGTTCTGTACCTGTATATTTCCCATGCTCATCAGATAACTTCACCACTTCAGTCCATTCTCCATCTTTAGGTTGTGCTTCTGTCATTTTGATCACAATATTCATCGGATCAGGCCCCGCGTCATTGGTTAAGTTAGTACCTATGCCAAATGACATCCCTATTTTCCCTTGACAATGGGCTGCAATTCTTTCTACTTTATCGTAGTTAAGTCCATCAGAAAATATAATGGTCTTCGATTTTGGATCAATTCCCATTTTCTGATAATGATTGATCACTTTATCTGCAAATAATACAGGATCTCCACTATCATGTCTAACCCCATCAAACAGCTTGGAAAACATTTTATCAAATTGACTAAAAAACACTTCTGTAGTGTAGGTATCAGAAAGTGCAATTCCCAAATCTCCACGATATACATTCACCCAATGCTCTAATCCCATGGCATTCGCCATTTTAAAGCCATACCTCGCCGCATGAAACATAAACCATTCATGGGCATGCGTACCGATCGGCTTCGTTTGATACATCATCGCCATATGGACATTACTGGTACCAATAAATGACCCGGTGCCATGCTCATTTAAAGCCTGTAAAACCGAACGGTGTACCTGATAAGAATACCTTCTTCTGGTTCCAAATTCGGCAACAGTGACGCCCAAGGCTTTATATTTCTCAATTTTTTTGGCCGTCAGCTCCATCACTTCTTCGTTGCTGATTCTATGTGCCCCATTCAGTACATAATACAATTCACAGATCAAGGACATCAGAGGAACTTCCCATAATATGGTCCGATACCATAAACCTTCTACCCGTACTTCCAACTGAGCACCGTGTTGCTCAATATGGACCTCCTCCGGCTGATAGCGATAACCTTCCAGAAAATCCAGGTATACCGGATCAAGGTAAGGACAGGTCACTTTGAGGAAATGTTTCTCTTCCCTGGTCAGTTTGAGTAAGGCCATCTGGTCTACTGCGATTCTTAATGCCTTTGCAAATCCTTCAGGAAAAACGTGTTTCCCACGATTGATGAATTTGTATCTGGCCTTTGCTGAAGGAAACAAGCGTATCACCCCTTGCTGCATCGTGATCTTATAAAAATCATTATCAAGAATAGAGGTCAGTGCAGGAGTTGGCTGTATTTGCATAAGTCTTTCACATTTCTTTCAAAAATACCATGTTCATTTTAATTCTGACTCATAAAACCTGACAATACATCAGAAACAGTTTATTTGATAAACCAGTAAATCATAACAGCGCAATCATTAAGCCTATAAATTTTAATCAAAAAGAAGCATAAACATGGATAAATTATGTAATTTCAATACGATAAACTAATAAAAAATCACCTAAACCCAACAACAATGAAAATTCTTAAAGTGATCCTTACTGGAATTGTAGGTCTGATCGTTCTGGCTTTAATCGTCGCATTATTTGTGAAGAAAGAATACGCTGTAGAACGGGAAATCGTGATCAATAAGCCGAAGCAGCAGGTTTTTGATTACATTAAATTCATTAAGAACCAGGACAATTACAGCGTATGGAACCGAATGTACCCTAATAAAAAAACCAGTTACAAGGGCACTGACGGCACCGTTGGTTTTGTTTATGCCTGGGACGACAAAGAAAGTGCCGGTGAGCAGGAAATCACCAAAATTACTGAGGGCGAACGCATGGATATGGCTTTACGCTTTAAGGTACCTTTTGAGGCCAATGATCAGGCTTATATGATTACTGAAGCTGTAACTGATGGACAAACGAAGGTAAAATGGGGATTTAGTGGCAGCATGAAGTACCCAATGAACCTCATGATATTATGTATGAATATGGAAGACATGTTGGGTAAAGACTTGCAAAAAGGATTGGAAGATTTGAAGGTTATCCTTGAAAAATAATCATAAAATTTAGCATGAAAAGCGGATGACATTTTAGTCAACCGCTTTTTTTATTTAATTGATGATACTTTTTAGGTGTTTGTAATTGGATTTTACAGTATCCAATACTTCTTCAAATTTTCCACCTAACATGAGCTTGGTCATGGTAAGCGCCATTCCTTTCATCATCTTGAACTCGATCTTAGGTGGCATAGCCATGGCATTAGGATCGGTCATTACATTGACCAATATTGGCCCATCATGGTCGAATGCGGCTTTCATTCCTGCTTCCAAATGTTCAGGATCATCTATCGTCATCCCCTTAATGCCCATAGCAGTAGCCAGCATTGCGAAATCCGGATTTACCATATCTGTTTCCGAATCAGGAAGTCCTGCTACTTCCATTTCTAATTTGACCATGCCAAGGGAGCGGTTGTTAAAAACAATGAGTTTAATGGGTAGATTATATTGTTTTATAGTGGCCAAATCACCCAGCAGCATGGAAATCCCACCATCGCCACATAGGGCAACCACTTGTCGCTCAGGACTGGACAAGGCTGCTCCAATCGCATGTGGCATTGCATTGGCCATTGAACCATGGTTAAAAGAGCCCAACATACTTCGTTTTCCTGTCGCATGGATGTATCTGGATCCCCAAACACAACACATTCCTGTATCTACCGTAAAAATGGCATCTTCGGTAGCTAGTTTATTGATTTCAAAAGCAACAGACTCTGGATGTATGGCTTCCTTTTCTCCATTATCTTCCACATAGGTATTGAGCTGCTCTTTTACTTTTTCATATACTTGCAACTGCGCGTTCAAAAAGCTGTCATCTGTATTTACATCCAATAAAGGAATTAAAGCGCTTAAACTGGTTTTGATATCACCATAAAGCCCCATATCCAGTTTCGCCCTCCTACCCAATCTTTCTGGTTTACTGTCGATCTGTACTAAAATTTTATCCTGGGGAATGAAAGGAACATAAGGGAAATCTGTACCTAATAAAAGAATCAGATCACTTTCATGCATACTATGATAGGCTGATGGTAATCCGAGGAGGCCGGTCATCCCTACTTCATAAGGATTTTCGTATTGAATCCCCATTTTACCACGGAAGGAATAGCCCACTGGGGCTTTAAGCATTCCAGCTAGTTTAACCACCTCATCATGTGCTTCAGCAGCACCAATCCCGCAAAATATGGCGATCCGTTTGTGCTGGTTGATCAAATGAGAAAGTGCCCGTAAATCCTCTTCTGCAGGACATATACTCGCTTTAGAAAAATAGGTTTTATCTGATGATAGGCTGTCTTCCGCATCCATACTGGCTACATCTCCAGGTAAGCCAAGAATGGCCACTCCTTTATGATGAAATGCATGTTGCAAAGCCGCTTGCGTCATTCTTGGCAATTGAGCTGGAGTAGTTGCAATCTGATTGTAATTACTGCAATCATCAAATAGTTTAATCGTGTTGGTTTCCTGAAAATAACCAGAACCGAATTCCGTAGTTGCACAGGTGGAAGCAATCGCCAGTACTGCAGCACCGGCACGATGGGCATCATACAGTCCATTAATCAAATGAACATGCCCGGGACCACTACTTCCTGCGCAACAGGCCAGGCCATGTAATTCCGCTTCGGCGGCTGCAGCATATGCCCCAGCTTCTTCATGCCGGACATGAATCCAGCGGATCTGATCGTTGCGTCTTACCGCATCATTCAACTCATTCAGGCTATCACCAGTTACCGCGTAAATGCGCTTAATACCTGCTGCAACCAGCATATCTACCAATTGTTCTGCTACTTTTTTAGACATAGTATGATGTTTAAGTACAATAACACCACAGGACAATAGGGCCTGGATGCTATGTAGGATAACACCAAGCCTTGTTGATAGTTTTAATCGGATCTCATTTTAGCCCATCAGCTCTTTCATCAATTGATCAAAAGCAGTTTTCAATTCTGCCAATTCAGTTTCCAGTTTAAGCACCCGGTTTTCCAGCTCTGATGAAGGTTTCTGAACAGCTTCTTCAAAGGAATCATCTGCATTAAAATCCGGTGTACCAGATAGTAGATGGGCATATCGCATTTCCTTTTGTCCTGCCTTTCTAGGCAATTGAATCACATATGGAGGTCTGGCCTCAGTAAGGCGTTCCAATACAGCTTGTACTTCTTCCAAAGATTCAAATTCATACAACCTACCAGAATTGGTATTGAGTTCTCCCGGAGTCTGAGGGCCTCTGAGCATTAATAGACAAAGAATAGCCACTTCCTGAGGTAATACAGGAAAGACAATGGCAAAATTATGTTTGTATTTTATACTCCTGCTGGATCCTCCTGTTGCTGTAGAGATCAGCCCTTTTCTTTTGAGACTATCCAGAGCCAGTACCACCGTTTGTTCGTCGTACTGCAGCACTGGTTTACGTGAGGTTTTCTGATTACAGGCAGCTGTAAGACTGTTGATGGTCATTGGATAATATTCAGGAGTGGTTTTAGATTTCTCCATTAAAACGCCTAGCACACGAAGTTCCTCTGCGTTTAATTCGGGCAAAGTTTGTATAGATTCCATGCCTAAAGTTAGAAAATAAGGTGGAATGCAGTTTCTCTTTTGATCTCTTTTAACACAAAACTACTGCTTAAAGTAGAAATATTGGAAAGAGAGGATAAATGAGTCACCACAAAAGTATGGTAATCGTCTACATCATTTACGACAATCTTCAGCAGGTAATCTTGTCCACCTGCAATACACAGTACTTCCAGGATTTCTTTAAACTGAATCACCGATTCTTCAAAATTTTTTAAGGTCGCAATGGATTGTTCCTTTAAAGTGACGGTACACAAAACCAACAGATGTTTTCCTAGCTTTTCTCTATTCACCAAAGCCACATATTTTTCGATATATCCTTCAGATTTCAGTCGCTTGATGCGTTCATGAGTTGGGGAAACACTCAAGCCAATTTCAGCAGCGATATCTTTTGTACTTAAAGAAGCATCCTTTTGGAGGATATTTAAAATCCTGGTATCCAGTTTATCTAATTTCTCCATCATAGCATTTTACTGAAATGGGATTCAGCAGGGCACAAATATGGTGGTTTTTACTGTTTAAAATAAAAAATACAGTGTTTTTAATTGAATATGATATAATCGAAGAAAATAATATGGCACTTATCTAATTTTGAAGAATTAAATACCAAATATAATTACTACCCAATGAAAACTCCACTAAATACAAAAGATAACGAGCGCCTTAGCACTTATATGCAGCTCGCTGAGGAGCGCGCTAAACAATTTATCGGTTACCCAATTGCACAGGATTTTGACTATTCAGAACTGTACCCACTATTAAAACTACCTTTAAATAATGTGGGAGATCCCTGGGTAGAATCTACCTATGATCTAAACTCCCGTTCCCTGGAACTGGAAGTATTGGAATTCTTTGCCGAGCTGTTCAATGCGCCAAAGCATAACTGGTGGGGCTATGTGACCAACGGTGGATCAGAAGGCAATTTATATGGATTATACGTGGCCAGAGAACTCTACCCTAACGGGATTGTGTATTACTCTGAAGCTACCCATTATAGCGTTCAAAAGAACATTCAGCTCCTTAACCTACGTAGTATTGTCATCAGAACACAGAAAAACGGAGAGATGGATTATGAGGATCTGGACGCCATGGTACAAATGCATAGAGATCAGCCAGTAATTATTCTGGCAAACATTGGAACTACCATGATGGAGGCTAAGGATGATTTGCAGCAGATTCAGCAGATCTTACGTAAGCAAGCCATCAAAAATCACTATATCCATTGTGATGCTGCCCTAGCAGGCACCTATAGTGCTTTGTTGGACTTAAAACCAGGTTTTGATTTTAACTATGGGACTGATAGTATGGCCATCAGCGGACATAAGTTTATTGGCTCTCCTATTCCTTGCGGGCTGGTATTGGTTAAAAAGAACTATAAAGACAGAATTGGAAAAGCGATTCCATATATCGGTACTGTAGATACTACAATTACCGGAAGCAGAAACGGCCATAGTCCTGTTTTCATCTGGTATGCCCTTAAAAAACTGGGTAAAGAAGGACTAAAACAGCGTGCATTAGAATGTCTGGAAACCGCTGCCTATACGGTAAAAAGTTTAAATGACATTGGTGTACCGGCATGGACTAATCCTTCTGCTTTAACGGTGGTATTTCCTGCCCCTTCTATCGCATTGCGACAAAAATGGCAGATTGCTACGGAAGATGGAAATAGTCATGTGATTTGTATGCCAGGTGTAACCGAGGCACAAATTGACCATTTTGTAAATGATTTAAAGGCAGAGCTTGAATTCAGCTCAGCTATAATTGCATAAAAATGATCAGGCGAAGTCTTTAATGTATATTGAAGACTTTGCTTTTTCTGACACTATGAAGCTAGAATCTGATCAATCCGGAAAAGTTCCTCAGAACTAAAGCTGAGGTTGTCCAAACATTTTAGTGAATCTGAGAGTTGCTCAGGTTTACTGGCTCCAACCAATACAGAGCTGACACGTTCGTCCCTTAGAATCCAGGATAAAGCCATTTGTGCGAGTTTTTGTCCGCGGCCCTCAGCTAGAACATTCAATTCATTCAGCTGTCTCAGTCTATCCGGGGTTAATTGTTCCTGCTGTAATGCGCCATGCGATTTTGCCGCGCGGGAATCTTCAGGAATACCTTTCAGGTATTTATCAGTTAACATTCCCTGGGCTAGCGGTGAAAAGGGGATACATCCAACTCCTTTATTTCCCAACAAATCCAGCAATCCACCCTCAATCCAACGCTCATACATAGAGTATTTTGGTTGATGAATCAGGCAAGGTGTCCCCAATTGCTCCAGAATCTTCATGGCAGCCTCAGCTTCATCTGCCTTATAATTTGAAATCCCCACGTAAAGCGCTTTACCCTGTCGAACGATCAGGTCTAATGCCGCCATGGTTTCAGCTAATGGAGTTTCAGGATCCGGACGATGGTGGTAAAAGATATCTACGTATTCCAAACCCATTCTTTTCAGGCTCTGATCCAGACTGGAAACCAGGTATTTCTTAGAACCCCAGTCCCCGTAAGGACCATCCCACATTGTATAGCCTGCTTTTGAAGAAATGATCATCTCATCTCTATACCCTTCGAAGTCTCTTTTCAATAAACGTCCGAAATTCTCTTCAGCAGATCCTGGAGGAGGGCCATAATTATTGGCCAGGTCAAAATGGGTAATTCCATTGTCGAAAGCCAATTTTAAAATGTTACTGCAGTTCTCCAGTTGATCAACATGTCCGAAGTTATGCCATAATCCAAGGGAAATTGCCGGAAGTTTTAATCCACTATTTCCGCATCTGCGGTATTGCATTTGAGTATATCTGTTTGGGGCGGCGGTATAAGGCATGAGTTGGGGAATTAAATTACAACAGCCCTGTTGAAAGGGCTGTTGTTTTCGAATAAATCGATATTATTTATCGCTGTTTTTTTTCTCTGTAATTTCGGTACGGATTTCTTGAGCAAGAACTTTTAAATCCTGCATAGCTTTACGTACTCTCGTTCCTGCAGCACTGTTTCCTGCACTATAAAACTTCTCAGCGTCAGCTTCGATAGAAGCTAATAATTCTTTAACTTTTGAAAATTTTTCCATGTTTTGTTTATTTAATTTGTGGCCAAATATATATTATTTTGGAAATAAACGTACATAACTTCCCTTCTATTGCGCTTTTAATGATAAATCGGCCTTTATTTATCATTATTACCCCTCCTAAAGCTGAATTTTAACGTTAAACAAGCCTCATTAATGCAGCAGAATGCAGATTCTTCCATCGCTTTACCTTTGTCCAGATGCTGATTAATTAACTTAAAATTTATAGATTCATCGCCATACCGAATTCCTCCTCCCTTCTGATTTAAGCCTGTAGAACGATAACAGCAGTGTCAATTAATTCCAGGAATTCAATTTAAATCTCCTTTTACTTTGATTTAATAAAAAACCTACCGAGATTAGCAATAATGAAACAAAGAACAGGTAGATATCAGGCAACATTAATGACTTACAATAAGAGTCAGTTGCAAGCCTATGCCCTGTTCAAAAGATTTTTCAGGGAGAACTATCCCTTCGGCTTTACTTACCAGATAACAAGTAAAGACTTTATTAATTAAGCCCCGAATCATTTCATTCTACTCTTCGGTTCAGGGGCATTTTTCTTCTGATGAATTTCGTTATTTTAAAATTTAGAAAAATAGCAGTATACTTTTTTATTTATTTTTTTTGCACTAAAAACCTAATCAGGTAAGGTGTAATATCGTATTTTTTTCAGTTGTGGCTCCCTGTACCCTTAAAAGAAATTAATTATTTAATCCTCACATTAAGACATTTAAAACATGGAAACAAAAACATTATCCCTTTCAAAAAGTGATTTAAAATTATTAAAAGAACACCTGGACAAGTCGAACATGAGTTCCTACAATAAAGAAAAATTAAGAAAAGAAATCAAAGAAGCGACTATATATGCAGATCAGGACCTTCCTGAAGACGTAGTTTGTCTTAAATCTGAAGCCAGAATTGCCAATACTAAAACGGATAAAGAGTTCACATTTAAAATTGTAATGCCCGAAGAAGCCAATATTAAAATACAGAAAGTATCTGTCTTTGCGCCCATCAGTATTGCTTTGTTTGGCTATAGGACCGGCGACATTATCAATTGGGAGATGCCTGATGGCATTCAGGAGTTCAAGATCCTGGAAGTAAAGAAAATGAGCTAAACTCAGAATATATCCGAATAAAAACCGCATCCATTTTTGTATTTGAAATACAATGACCAGGAGGCGGTTTTTTTTATCAGGAAAATATTCCAATAATTACGGAATTTTTTCTGTATATTCGAATAGAGCAACATCAATGATCATGGCAACTACACCAAAACCTCTTAAAGATAAATCAAGTGCATCAATAGTAGCTGAGACCGAGTTAATCGCTCCATACCAGTCACTATACCATGATTCCATCAGTCTGCTCAAGAATTCTAAATCCGGATTATCTGCTAAAGCTGCACTGGATTTTCTAAGTCTTTCGGGTTTCAGTAGAGATGAATTCCAGGATACATTTAAAACTAATGTTAAAACCATTCAGAATTATGTTTCAAATTCCTCAAAACTGGATGCTGCCTTAAGTGAGAAGCTCTTAAAATCTTTCTCTCTTTTTGAAAAAGGAATTGAAATTTTTGGTTCGGCAAAGGCTTTTCATCATTGGCTCAACACCCCGGCCTATGGTCTTGGCAACCAGATTCCTTTTGATTTAATGGATACCTTCACAGGAATTATCCTGATCGAAGAAGAACTCATTAGGATTGCTTACGGAGATCTGGCTTAAAAATGCAGGTATTCCGAATTGTTTTAAGCAGATACGCTACTGCTTTAGTGGCCTCGGGCAGAGCTGCAAGATGGAATCCCAACGACAGCTCCGTTATTTACAGCGCAGGATCACGTTCCCTCGCCTGTTTGGAAAATGTTGTCCACAGAAACCAGTTTGGGCTCAACAACTCTTTTCAGGTCATGACCATCGAAATTCCAGATGACCTCCCTATTGGCAACATTGCGCTAAAAACACTGCCTGAGGACTGGTTTACTTTTGAACAAATGCACCACAGTCAGGAACTTGGTGAAGCCTGGATCAGACAAGGTAAAACGGCCATATTAAAAGTCCCCTCCTCCATTATCCCTGCAGAATCCAATTACCTCATCAATCCCAATCACCCGGATTTTAAATACATTAAACTACTGAAATGCGAAGCCTTTGTATTCGACAAAAGGATTAAAATGTAAGCATTTTACCTGCCTGCCATTTTTATCATCCGTTGTGAGAGGTCCTTCCCCAGATAACGATCAATAATACCGTGCACCAGGTATAGGAAAGGGGTCATCAAAATGGCAACGACAAATTTATAGGTGTAGTTTACCAACCCTATTGCAGCCACCATTTGCCAACTCCAATGGTATTGCGGGTTCAGATAGAAGGCAATGAAGATCACTACAAAACTGTCAATGAATTGAGAAATCAGCGTAGATCCTGTGGCTCGCAGCCATAAAGCACGCTCCCCTGTTACTTTCTTGATTTTATGAAAAATAAGGACATCTGCAATTTGTCCAACTAAAAAAGCAATCACAGATCCCACAATGATCCACATACCCTGCCCAAATATCCCTGCAAAAGCCACATTCATATCTAATGCCTGTCCATCAATAGTTTGGTTCACCCAAAAATCAGAGGGCGTAAGTTTCATCGCTGCAGCTACCACAAAGAAAGCATAAGAAATTAAGATCGCCGCCAATATCGATAAAAAACGTACTTGCTTCAGTCCAAAGTATTCATTAATGATATCGGTCATGATAAAGATCAAAGGCCAGGTGAGGACTCCTGCTGACATATTATAAGAAAGGTTTGGAACGCCAAGCAGATTAATATCAAATGGCTTAATTCCCAAGGTACCTTCAACTGTAAATATCTTTACCCCTATAAATTCTGAAAGGATGGCATTGGCTACAAAAAAGGAGCCTAGAATGAGCAATAATCTGCTTTCTTTTGTTTTAAAAGTCATACCAGGATGAAATTATTAAATTAATCTGATATAAGAGGATAAATATTATTTCTATTTTCGTTCCCACATGATAGCGACACAATCAAAACTACCTGGCACAGGAACGAATATATTCTCGGTCATGTCCAAATTAGCAGAAGAACATCAGGCCATTAATTTGTCTCAGGGATTTCCCGATTATGAATGTGATCCGAAGCTCATCGAATATGTTGCTGATGCCATGCGACAAGGATTTAACCAGTATGCACCTATGACAGGTCTACCTGCCCTACGAGAAATCATCGCTGAAAAGATGAACCAGCTTTACGGGGCAAATTATCATCCTGAAACAGAGATCAACATCACTGCAGGTGGTACTCAGGCTATATTTACGGCCTTAAGCGCTTACATTCATCCTGGAGATGAGGTCATTATTTTTGAGCCGGCTTACGACGCTTATGCACCTACCATCAAGATGTTGGGTGGACTTGTAAAACCTTATGAGCTTGCTCCTCCAAATTATGAAATTGACTGGGAAATGGTTAAAAAACTATTCTCTGCCAATACCAAAATGATCATTCTGAATAGCCCTCAGAACCCAACAGGCTGTGTTTTGTCTGACAAAGACATTAAAGCACTCATCAAATTAACCAGGAATACGGACATCATGATTTTAAGTGATGAAGTATATGAACATATTATTTTCGATGGAAAGCAGCACCACAGTGTCGCTATATATCCAGAACTTCGTGAAAGAAGCTTTGTGGTAGCTTCCTTTGGTAAACTACTACATACCACAGGCTGGAAATTAGGTTATTGCCTGGCTCCGGAACAGTTGATGAAAGAGTTTCGCAAAGTGCACCAGTTTAACGTGTTCAGTGTAAATACACCTATGCAGGTAGGCATAGCAAAATATTTAAAAGACCCTCAAACCTTTCTTGGCCTGTCCGGCTTCTTCCAACAAAAACGAGATTTGTTTCGGGGGCTTCTTGCTGAAACTAAGTTTAAATTACTACCTTGTAATGGTTCTTATTTCCAATGCGTTAGCTATGAGCACCTCAGCGATGAAAAAGATGTCGCCATGGCCGAAAGGTTAATCAAAACATATGGAGTTGCCTCCATCCCGGTTTCAGCCTTCTACATTAGGAATACGGACCACCATGTTTTAAGGTTTTGTTTTGCTAAAAAGCAAGAAACATTGGAAAAAGCCGTTGAAAGACTAGTTAAATTATAATTTACATCCCTTTAAATTACAATAATGGAAAGTCCAGATTACCTAAGTATTAAAAACCTGAAAATCACTATTTTCCAGGCCTATTTATTTTGGGAGAATATTGACAAGAACCTACAAAATCTATCTTTAAGATTGTCATCAGGGGTTAAAGAAAAAACAGACCTGATTGTACTTCCTGAGATGTTTAATACCGGTTTTAGCATGAATGCTCCAGCTCTTGCTGAAGAAATGAATGGCAAAACCATGCAATGGATGAAAGACATTGCGCAAAAATATGAATGTGTGGTTACCGGCAGTCTGATCATTAAGGAAGACGGCCATTATTACAACAGATTGATCTGGATGCTGCCGGATGGTGGCTACAGTCATTACGACAAAAGACACTTGTTCGGTTTAGGAGAAGAAGATCAAAACTATACCCCAGGACAGGATAAAGTAATCGTAGAACTAAAAGGCTGGAAAATTCGCCTTGCCATCTGCTATGACCTCCGCTTCCCGGTATGGCTGCGCAATCAGAATGAAGAGTACGACATTTTATTATTGATCGCCAGCTGGCCAGATAAACGTGCCATTCACTGGAATGCCTTAATTCCTGCCCGCGCAATTGAAAATCAAAGTTATGTGATTGCCGCTAATCGTGTAGGACATGATGGAAAAGAGGTATACCACAGCGGACATTCACAATGTATAGACCCTATGGGCAAAACCATATATTATAAACCTGAAGACGAAGATCTATATACTTTTAGTATCGGCTACGAAGAACTGGCAAAAACCCGTAAGGCATTTCCATTCTTAAAAGACGCTGATCAATTTCAAATTATTTAATATCCTTTAATAAAAGCTCCTGAACCCACCATGTTTAACCGTAGAAAATTCATCAAAGCATCAGCTCTTTCTGCCTCTTTATTGGCAATCGATAGAAACAGTGCCACTGCTATGATTCCAAGCCTGACTAATGAACCTGTAAAACCTATCGTCATTTCCACCTGGGATTTCGGTATTGCCGCCAATCAGGCGGCATGGAAGGTTTTATCTGCTGGAGGAAGGGCATTAGACGCGGTAGAAAAAGGTGTTCATGTACCTGAAGCTGACCCTAAGAACCAAAGCGTAGGCTATGGCGGATTACCAGACAGAGACGGTCATGTGACCCTGGATGCCTGTATAATGGATGATTTAGGGAATTGCGGTGCTGTTGCTGGATTAGAACATATCATGCATCCCATTTCTGTAGCCAGAATGGTGATGGAAAAAACACCACATGTGATGCTTGTAGGTGATGGCGCACTTCAGTTCGCTTTAGAAAACGGCTTCAAAAAAGAAAATCTCCTGACGAAAGAAAGTGAGAAGGCATGGAAAGAATGGCTGAAAACAGCGAAATACGCACCAGTCATGAATATCGAAAATAAATTATACGATAAAGCTGCCCCTACCCGATTACCGGGAAATCAATACAACCACGACACTATTGGTATGCTTGCTTTAGACGCAAAAGGAAATATTTCGGGTGCTTGTACCACCAGCGGAATGGCTTATAAACTACATGGACGTGTGGGCGACAGCCCAATCATCGGCGCCGGTTTATTTGTAGACAATGAAGTTGGCGGTGCTACTTCTACCGGTGTTGGTGAAGAAGTCATCCGTAATGTAGGCAGCTTTTTAGTGGTAGAACTGATGAGACAAGGTTATACTCCTGAAGCAGCTTGTAAAGAGGCGGTCATGAGAATCATTAAGAAGAAACCTGAAATTGCTAAAAATATTCAGGTAGGCTTCCTTGCTTTAAATAAAAAAGGGGAATACGGTGCTTACGCCATCCAAAAAGGCTTCAGCTATGCAGTATGTGACCAGAAAAAGAACGATCTATTAATCCCTGGAAAAAGCTATTACTAAACCCGAAAATTGTAGAAAATGATTCAAATGGAAGTGTGCGCCAACTCTCTTTCTTCTGCTTTGGCAGCACAGGAAGGTGGCGCAGTAAGGGTAGAGTTTTGCGATAATTTACCAGAAGGAGGTACCACTCCAAGTTATGCCCAGCTGAAGCTGGCAAAAGAATTACTGCACATTTTAGTGTATCCTATCATCCGCCCAAGAGGTGGAGACTTTTTATACTCTGAGCTGGAATTCCGTTTAATGAAAGAAGACATAAAAATGTGCAAATCATTAAACTGTGATGGTGTAGTCATCGGCATCCTTAATGCAGACGGCAGCATCGACAAAGCACGTTGTGCGGAATTAATTGAGCTCGCTAAACCGATGAAAATCACTTTCCATCGGGCATTTGACATGTGTAACGACCTGAAACAAGGGCTGGAAGACCTGATTGAACTGGGCTGCGAAAGGGTGCTCACCTCGGGTGCAGCAGCCTCTGCTTTAGCAGGCGCAAACCAGATCAAAGCCTTAATCAAACAGGCTGCTGGGAGAATCAAAATCATGCCAGGAGCCGGAGTTAAAACTGAGAATATTGCAGAAATCATCCGAATTACAGGTGCTACAGAATTCCATGCCTCCGCGAAACATGCGATAAAAAGTACGATGCAATTTAGAAACCCTAACTTAAGCATGGGAACCAGTGAAGATGAATTTAGCTTTGACCAAACTGATGCCAATACAGTAAAAAATCTGATCCAACTGGCCAACTCATAATAATGCTAATGTCAGCACAACCTACTAAGATTAATTTCCGATAAATTAATCGACTCAAAATCCTATATTTGCGCCACTGATGAAGCACATACGTAATTTTTGCATAATTGCACATATTGACCACGGAAAAAGCACACTTGCTGACCGTCTGTTAGAATATACTGAAACCATTAGCCACCGTGAAGCTCAGGCTCAATTGCTGGATAATATGGATTTGGAACGTGAACGTGGGATCACGATTAAAAGCCACGCCATTCAGATGAACTATAAGGTTGGTGATATTGAATACAATTTCAACCTGATTGATACCCCAGGACACGTAGATTTTTCATACGAAGTTTCTCGTTCCATCGCAGCTTGCGAAGGTGCATTACTTATTGTAGATGCATCTCAGGGAATTCAGGCACAAACCATTTCAAACTTATACCTCGCATTAGAACATGATCTCGAAATTATTCCAATTTTAAACAAAATGGATTTACCTGGGGCTATGCCTGAGGAAGTAAAAGATCAGATCATTGATCTCATCGGTTGTAAGCGTGAAGATATTATTCCTGCTTCAGGTAAAACAGGCTTGGGTATTCCTGATATCATTCAGGCTATTGTTGACCGTGTTCCTGCACCAGTTGGTGACCCGGAAGCTCCCCTGCAAGCATTGATCTTTGACTCAGTTTTTAATCCATTCAGAGGAATCATTGCCTACTATAAAGTAGTTAATGGTGAGATTAAAAAAGGTGATAAAGTTAAATTTATCAATACAGGTAAACAATATATTGCGGATGAAGTTGGTATCCTTAAACTGGATATGGCTCCCCGTAGCGTAGTAAAAACTGGAGACGTGGGTTATATCATCTCTGGAATTAAGGAAGCTCGTGAAGTAAAAGTTGGTGATACCATTACAACTATTGACAGACCTTCATTGGAATCCATTCAAGGTTTTGAAGAAGTTAAACCAATGGTGTTTGCGGGTATTTACCCGGTTGATACTGACGAATTCGAAGAGTTACGTGAAGCCATGCATAAATTGCAGCTGAATGATGCCTCTATCGTTTTCGAACCGGAAAGCTCTGCAGCATTAGGTTTCGGTTTCCGATGCGGATTCCTGGGTATGTTGCACATGGAGATTATCCAGGAACGTTTAGAGCGTGAATTCAACATGACGGTAATTACGACCGTTCCCAACGTTTCCTATATTGCAAAAACAACAAAAGGTGATGTGGTAATTGTAAATAACCCATCTGACTTACCAGATCCAAGTAAACTGGATTCTGTAGAAGAGCCATATATTAAAGCCAATATCATTACCAAATCTGACTTTGTTGGTCCGGTAATGTCATTGTGTATTCAGAAAAGAGGAACCATTGTAAATCAATCATACTTAACTTCAGACCGTGTAGAACTGGTCTTTGAAATGCCTATGGGAGAGATTGTTTTCGACTTTTATGATAAATTGAAAACAATTTCAAAAGGATATGCTTCATTCGACTATCATCAGATAGGTTACCGTAAATCGGACCTGGTAAGACTAGATATGTTGTTAAATGAGGAGCCTGTTGATGCATTATCTTCATTAATTCACCGCAGCAATGCTTATGATTTTGGAAAGAAAATCTGCGAAAAACTGAGAGAATTAATTCCTCGCCAGCAATTTGAAATTAAAATTCAGGCTTCTATCGGTGCAAAAGTAATTGCCAGAGAAACACTTAGTGCATTACGTAAAGATGTAACCGCTAAATGTTATGGTGGTGATATTTCACGTAAACGTAAACTACTTGAAAAACAAAAAGCAGGAAAGAAACGTATGCGTCAGGTAGGTAATGTGGAAATTCCACAAACCGCTTTCATGGCCGTACTTAAATTAGATTAATAAACAACAACATAAAGGATTACATGCAGTTACTTGACGGAAAATTCGCATCAGAAAAAATAAAACAGGAAATCGCAGCAGAAGCTGCCTCGTTTTTAGCAGAGAGTGGTAGAAAACCACACTTGGTTGCAATATTGGTGGGGAATGATGGTGGTAGTGAAACCTATGTTGCCAGCAAAATGAAAAACTGTGAAAAGGTTGGTTTTCAATCTTCCCTGATCAGATATGACCAATCCGTAACAGAAGCAGAATTACTACAAAAGATTGAAGAGATCAATCAGGATGCCGGTGTAGATGGACTAATTGTTCAATTGCCACTTCCTAAGCACATCGATCCTGAAAAAGTAACTGAAACCATTGATTACCGTAAAGATGTAGACGGATTTCATCCCGTAAATCTTGGACGTATGATGAGGAACCTTCCTTGCTTTATTCCTGCTACTCCTTATGGTATTATGCTCATGCTTCAGGCTTATGAAATTGATACGACCGGAAAACATTGCGTGGTAGTAGGCAGAAGTAATATCGTTGGCAGCCCGATGAGTATCCTGATGGCCAGAAATGCCAATCCTGGAAACTGTACCGTAACTTTAACACACAGTAAAACAGCCAATTTAAAAGAACTGGCTTTACAGGCTGATATTATCGTTGCAGCAATTGGTAAAAAGAACTTTGTAACCGCTGATATGGTGAAACCAGGTGCGATCATCATTGATGTGGGCATCAACAGAGAAACTTCTACAGAAACTAAATCTGGTTTTAAACTGTATGGTGATGTAGATTTTGAAAATGTTGCCCCTAAAGCTTCATGGATTACTCCAGTTCCTGGAGGCGTAGGTCTGATGACCATAGTAGGCTTATTAAAGAATACATTGGCCTCTGCAAAAAGAGAAATCTATTCATAAATATCTCCATATTTAAAAAGCTCTTTAGTTGAATTAACTAAAGAGCTTTTTTATCCAGCTTTCTTTTAAGCCCACATAGATCCCATCCGATCTGGTTTCTACAGGATAAATATCAATATAATCTCCCTGGCCCTCTGCCCCTCTTCCGGTTTGTAAATTGTACTCCCAACGATGTATAGGACAAATCAAATACCCATTCTTACAGGTTCCTCCACTTAAGATACCACCGGCATGCGGACAACTATTTTGAACTACAAAGAAATGCTGCTGATGTCTCACCAGGCATAATTTCTTCCCATTTACCTTAATCTGCTCAACAAAATCTCCTTCCGGAAAGGTTTCTTCCAATTTATACCACTTTAGCATATGACATATTTAGATAAATGATTAAAAATGAACCTTCTTTTTCACAGATTGGTCATTTAATCCGCTTCAATATACATATAATCTCATTTCCCGTGAATATTTTATTTACCTTTGCATCCTTAATATATGGCACACAATATACCAGCAGACGGCACATTACTTCCTTTAATGGAAGAGTTTTACACCATACAGGGCGAAGGATTTAACACAGGAAAGGCGGCTTATTTTATCCGTCTGGGAGGTTGCGATGTAGGTTGCCACTGGTGCGATGTTAAAGAAAGCTGGGATGCAGAATTACATCCTTTAACTTCAGCTGATGATATTGTAGCCAAAGCAGATACCTTTCCTGGTAAAGCTGTAGTCATTACTGGCGGTGAGCCATTGATTTACAATCTGGATTATTTAACCGAAAAGTTAAAAGAAAAGAACATTCTTACTTTTATTGAAACTTCCGGAGCCTATCCCCTTTCAGGAACCTGGGATTGGATTTGCCTTTCTCCAAAGAAATTTAAAGCCCCTCGTCCAGACATTACCCCATTTGCCAATGAATTAAAAGTCATTGTATTTAACAAGAGTGATTTTGAATGGGCAGAACAATATGCTGCGACTGTTTCTGATACCTGCAAATTATACCTGCAGCCTGAATGGTCTAAATCTAAGGAAATCACTCCTTTGATTATCGATTATGTAATGGCAAATCCTAAATGGGAAATTTCTTTGCAAACACATAAATATTTAAATATCCCTTAACTGCGCAGATAGATTTTTCGCTATATTTAATTATTCATCATTAACAATAGCGTTTTGAAAAAAATATCTGTTGCTCTTTTTCTGTCTTTCCTGATATTTTTTTCTGCAAGAGCCCAAACATCTACGGTCAGGAAAGCAATGGCCAGCTTTGATAAAGCCCAAGGCTTATTAAATGACAACCAGTATCCAGAAGCGATTAAAGCATTAAAAGAAGCGTTGCAGGCTGATCCAGGTTTTCAAAATGCCATTCTCCAACTTGCTGAACTCAACAGAAGAATCAAATCTTATGGAGAGGCAAAAATCTATTACCTCAAAGCCATAGCACTTCAGGCCAATTCCGATCCTCGTATGTATTACGGCCTTGGAGAATCTGAATTGTTTAGTGCTGATTATACAAATGCATTAAAGCACTTCCATTACTTCATCACTAATTTTACAGGTAATGATACTGGCTTTCTTGCCAGGGCAAAAAAATACCAGAAAGATTGTGAGTTTGCCATTGAGGCCATAAAAAAACCACAAGCCTATGAGCCAATTAACCTCGGCCCTCAGATCAATACTGCTTACAGGGATTACTTTCCAGCCATCACCGCAGACAATGAAACCTTGATCTTTAGTCGTAATATAGATGGAAACGAAGACTTCTTCCTGTCTAAGAAATCGAACAACGAATGGAACAAAGCAGTCCCTTTAAGCAGTAAGATCAATACCTCACAATTTAATGAAGGTGCTCAATCCTTATCACCGGATGGCTTATACTTGTTTTTCACAGGTTGTAACCGTCCAAACGGCCTTGGACGTTGCGACATATACCTGAGCCATAAAGAAGGGAATGATTGGGGAGAACCTTTTAACCTGGGACCTCCGGTAAACACTGCTTACTGGGAATCGCAACCCGCAATCAGTCCAGATGGCAATACCCTGTACTTTGTAAGCAACAGACCTGGTGGGATTGGCGGTTATGACATCTGGAAATCCGGCCTCAACGAAGCCGGTGAATGGTCTGCTCCCGTTAACCTTGGTCCGGAAATCAATACACCATATGATGAAAACACACCGTTCTTACATGCAGATGGGAAAACGCTTTACTTTTCTTCGGATGGATGGCCTGGAATGGGTAACAAAGACATCTTCATGAGCCGTATGCTGGACAATGGACATTGGAGTAATCCTGTAAATATGGGCTACCCTATCAATACCTGTAATGAAGAGAGTGGATTGATCGTTAGCCCTAATGGCAGTACTGCCTTCTTCTCTGCTGACCTAAAAGATGGCTATGGTGATATGGACGTCTATCAGTTTAAACTACCTGCTGACAAACAGCCGATGCCCATTACATATGTCAAGGGAATCGTTCGTGATAAAGATAATCGCCAGTTTTTAGATGCAAAAGTTCAGGTGGTTAATCTGCTGACTAAACATGCTGTCTACAACGACTATACCGCTAAAGAAAATGGAGAATTCCTTGCGGTAATGCCTATAGGTGCTAATTATGCCTTCAATGCCAGCGCTGACGGTTATTTATTTTATTCAGAAAACTATGAGCTGGGATTAGGTAGCAGAACCCAGCCTTTTCTTTTGGAGATCAACCTTGAGCGCTTAAAAGTGGGTACAAATATGGTACTAAAAAATATTTTTTTTGACACCAATGAATATCGATTGCTCCCCAGCTCTTTGACTGAACTGAGTACCTTAATTGAACTATTGAAACAGAACCTTCATGTGGAAATAGAAATCCAGGGGCATACGGATAATGTAGGAAACGATATACAGAATGAAAAGCTATCACTGAATCGTGCTAAAGCCGTGTATGATGAATTGATTGCTCAAAAGATAGATCCAGGCAGGCTTAAGTTTAAAGGTTATGGAGAAACAAAACCTATTGCTGGAAACGATACCGAAGAACAGCGGAAACAAAATAGAAGAACCTCCTTCATCGTCACTAAAATCTAAAGATCGGATCTTTGGTATGTGAATTAACAAAGTATTGTAAATAAGAAAAGCGGTTAAATCACCGCTTTTCTTATTCTAACTAGTTTTACCAGTAAATCTTCCAGTAAATCCAGGTGTAACATATTTGCTCCATCTGATTTTGCATTTGCAGGATCAGGATGTGTTTCAATAAACAAACCATCGGCACCAACAGCAATTGCTGCTTTAGCAATAGTTTCAATCAATTCTGGTTTACCTCCGGTTACGCCAGAGCTTTGGTTTGGCTGTTGCAGGGAATGCGTACAATCCATTACTACCGGTACACCAAAACTCTTCATTTCAGGTAATCCACGGTAATCGACAATCAGATCCTGATAGCCGAAAGTGTTTCCACGGTCTGTCAGGATAACTTTATTGTTTCCGGACTCTACAATTTTTTCTACAGCAAACTTCATGGAACCTGCAGATAAAAACTGTCCCTTCTTAACGTTAACCACTTTACCTGTTTTCGCTGCAGCAATCAGCAAGTCAGTCTGGCGACAAAGAAAAGCTGGAATTTGAAGTACATCCACATATGCAGCGGCCATGGCAGCTTCTGCACTCTCATGGATATCGGTTACCGTAGGTACGTTAAAAGTCTTACCGATCTTCTCTAAAATTTTCAAGGCCTTCTCATCTCCGATTCCAGTAAAAGAACCCCCTTTAGAGCGGTTAGCTTTACGATAGGAACCTTTAAAAATGAAAGGGATTTCCAGTTTATCTGTAATCGTGATGATCTTCTCAGCGATACGCATTGCGATCTCTTCACCTTCTATGGCACATGGTCCTGCCATTAAAAAGAAATTACCTGATTCCTGGTGTTTTAAATTATCTAATGGGAAATTGATCATTTTTCTTTGTGTAATAATTACCTAATTCAATCTATTAATTACCCAGTTCAGACATGAACTTGATACGCATCAATTGGATCTCTTCCCGGGAATAATCTGCTTCTCCTAATTCCTTTAATGCTTCGTCAATAGAGTCATTTTCCGCAGACTGGAAGTAATCAAACACTTCATCCTGACGGTCCTCGTCAATGAGTTCATCTACAAAATAATTCAGATTTAGCTTAGTTCCGGAGTTCACAATTGCTTCGATTTCCTTAAGGATATCAAAATAAGTGATGCCTTTAGATTTAGCGATGTCTTCTAAACTGATTTGTCTGTCTACATTTTGGATGATCGATACTTTCAACTGCGATTTATTCGCCTGAGTTTTAATGATCAGGTCTATCGGGCGTTCAATATCATTGTCCTCCACATATTTTTTAATCAGCTCAATAAATGGTGAACCAAATTTCATGGCCTTTCCATTTCCCACTCCTGAGATTTGCTTCAATTCATCCATTGCAATCGGATAATGCGTACACATTTCTTCCAGTGAAGGATCCTGAAACACCACAAATGGTGGCACATTCTTTTGTTTGGCGATTTTTTTTCTCAGGTCTTTCAGCAGTTGCAGCAACTGGGTATCTAAAGTTCCTGATCCATGTTTCACGTCATCTTCATCATCATCTGCAGCGCTTTCAATCGGCTCGTTGAGTACAAATTTAAGACTATATGGATTTTCAATAAAATCTCTACCATTATTAGTTAACCTTAAAAGGCCATAATTGTCAATATCTTTGGAAAGGAAATTATTTAACACCGACTGACGGATTAAAGATTTCCAGTAGTTTTCTCCTTCTACCATTCCTAAACCGAATTCAGGAATTTTACCATGCTCATAAGCGATGGTTTGAGCGGTTTCAGACCCAGTAAAGATGTTTAAGATGTGTGCATCATCAAATTTCTCCCCGATACGTTGAATCAGTTTCAACAATACCAGTAAAGATTCTTCTGCATCAAAAAGTTTCTTGGGCTTTTTACAATTGTCGCACATACAGTTACAGCCTGTTTCATTGAAGTTCTCTCCAAAATAATGCAGGATCTGTTTTCTACGGCATACACCTGATTCTGCATAATCAATCACTTCTTTTAGAATCTGTGTACCGATTTCACGTTCAGACACTGGCTTATCTTTCATGAATTTCGCCAGCTTATCTACATCTTTCTGCGCATAAAAAGCAATACATACCCCTTCTCCGCCATCTCTTCCAGCCCTACCAGTTTCCTGATAATAGCCTTCCATACTCTTAGGAATATCATGGTGAATCACAAAACGTACATCCGGCTTATCGATGCCCATTCCAAAAGCAATAGTTGCCACAATCACCTCCACATCTTCCATCAGGAATTTATCCTGCGTATCTGCCCGTACTTTAGGCTCCAAACCGGCATGATAAGGCAAAGCCTTAATGCCATTCAGATTCATTGCTTCTGCAACCTCTTCCACCTTTTTACGGCTGAGACAGTAAATGATTCCTGATTTTCCGGTATTGTACTTGATGTACCTGATCATCTCCTTAAGAACATCTCTTTTCGGGCGGATCTCATAAAATAAGTTCGGCCTGTTAAATGACGATTTAAACAAGGTGGCATCAGACATTTGCAGGTTCTTAATGATATCCTGCTGTACTTTCGGGGTAGCTGTAGCGGTTAAAGCGATAATTGGAATTTCTTCACCAAGACCGCTGATGACCTGTCTGATTTTTCGATATTCAGGACGGAAATCATGTCCCCATTCCGAAATACAGTGGGCTTCATCAACAGCGACAAAAGAAATCTTGATCAGCTTTAAGAATTCAATATTATCTGGCTTCGACAATGATTCCGGAGCAACGTATAATAACTTAGTTTGTCCGCTCAACAGATCGCTTTTCACCTGAGTAATTTCCGCTTTATTTAAAGAAGAGTTTAAAAAGTGTGCGATACTGTCGCTTCCACCAAAGGCCCTCAGCTGATCCACCTGATTTTTCATCAGCGCGATCAGGGGCGATATAACAATTGCAGTCCCCTCGCTCATAAGCGCCGGTAACTGATAACATATGGACTTCCCTCCACCTGTAGGCATAATCACAAACGTATTCTTTCCTTCGAGAACATTGGTGATGATAGACTCCTGGTCACCTTTAAAATTATCAAAACCAAAAAAGGTTTGCAAGTTATCAAACAACGACTTTTTCACATCCATTACGCGTATAAAATATTCAGTGCTATATTTACTTCAAAATAACATAATTTTGCACTAATTCAAAGCATCAATATACTAATTAATTCTGTTTGAAAAGTAAAAAAGCTATTATCGAGGACGCAGTCAACACGTTACAACTGGAATCACAATCCATCCTTGGGCTAATTGACCATATAAATGATGATTTTTGCCAGATTATCGACCATATTCTGCAATGTAAGGGGCGTGTGATCGTCACCGGAATAGGCAAAAGCGCTATTATTGCTCAAAAAATAGTGGCAACTTTTAATTCTACGGGCACACCATCCAGCTTTATGCATGCTGCTGACGCAGTACATGGCGATCTTGGAATGATTCAAAAAGACGATATTGTCATCTGTATTTCAAAAAGCGGAAATACACCTGAAATCAAAGTACTCGCTCCACTACTAAAACAATCCGGCAATCTGATGATTGGCATGGTTGGACAACTCAATTCGGAACTGGCTGCACAGGCAGATTTAATTCTGAATACCACCGTTACAAAAGAAGCCTGTCCGCATAACCTGGCTCCTACCACCAGCACTACTGCCCAATTGGCCATGGGCGATGCTTTAGCCATTTGTCTGCTCAATGCAAGAAATTTCAATGAGGAAGATTTTGGCAGGTATCATCCCGGAGGTGCATTAGGCAAACGTCTGTATTTAAAATCAGGTGACATCGCCCTTAAGAACCAGAAACCCTCCATACCTCCAGGAGCTTCCGTTAAAGATGTCATTATTGAAATTAGCCAAAACCGTTTAGGCGCAGTGGTTGTTATTGAGGCGGATACGATTTTAGGAATCATTACTGATGGAGATATCAGGAGAATGTTAGAAAAACATACTAATTTAGCCGACATTAAAGCAAGTGATTTAATGAACCCTCATCCTAAAACTATAGAAAAAGATCTTTTAGCTATCAATGCATTAGAAATGATTAAGGAGAATAACATCACTCAATTATTAGTGACAGATGGCGGAGCGTACTTTGGGATGATCCATTTACATGACCTTCTTCAGGAAGGCATAATTTAATACTTTCAATTTAGCATGAATAAAAATAATTACGCACTAATAATGGCCGGTGGCGTTGGCAGTAGATTTTGGCCAGTGAGCAGAACAGAGTTCCCTAAGCAGTTCATTGACTTCTTTGGAATTGGAAAAACACTGATTCAAAGCACTTACGAGCGTTTCTTGAAAGTTTGTCCACCGGAAAATATTTTTGTAGTGACCAACGAGATCTATACAGATATCGTGAAAGAACAACTTCCGGGCCTGAACACAAATCAGATCCTTGCAGAGCCAATTATGAGAAACACAGCTCCCTGCGTTTCTTATGGTTCCATGAAAATCCTTAACCTGAATCCTAATGCGACCATTGTTGTAGCGCCTTCAGATCATACGATTACCAATCAGGATGCATTTATTGCCGCCATAGAGCAATCTTTAAAAGCAGCTTCGGAAAACGACTGCCTGATTACTTTAGGAATCAAGCCAAGCAGACCTGACACCGGTTATGGCTATATCCAGTACATAGAAAACACCCTTCCTACGGATGAGCAAATTCATAAGGTGAAAATCTTTACTGAAAAACCGAATCTGGAACTCGCCAAATCCTTTATTCAAAGTGGAGATTTCTTATGGAATGCAGGGATTTTCATTTGGTCCGCCAAATCCATCACTAAAGCCTTCGCTAAGCACCTTCCGGATATGCATGAGATCTTCCTTCAGGGGAATCCGGTATACAACACCGAAAGAGAAGCAAGCTTCATCAGCGACGCTTATCAACAGTGCACCAATATCTCTATAGATTTTGGAATCATGGAGAAAGCAGACAATGTGTATGTCCTTCCTGCTGACTTTGGCTGGTCCGACCTGGGTACCTGGGCCTCCATCTACGAAATTGCAGCACATGATTACGTAGGAAATGCTGTAATTCCGGCAGAGAAAGTAATGATGTTCGATTCTTCCAACTGTATGGTAAATGTACCAAAAGATAAACTTGTGATCCTTCAAGGACTCCACGACTATATTGTAGTAGAATCCAACAATACCCTGATGATTTGTCCTAGAACAGAAGAACAAAATATAAAACAAATTGTCGCCGATGTAAAATCGAAATTTGGTACAAAATATATATAAACAATTCGTTACCATTTAACAATACATCCGGATTCTGGCCAATGCTAGAATTCGGATGTATTGTTTTTAACATTTTTCCCTGCCCAAAATTACCAATACAATGACTAAGTACTTATACGGAATTGACTTTGGAACTACCAATTCTGCACTATCTATCTACGACGATGAGCAACAAGAAATCATCGCTACCATTACCGTTCCATCCATCCTTTACTTCAAAGACGAAGCCTCCGAAACAGATTCTATTACTCATTTCGTTGGGGAAGATGCGATAAACGCTTACATCAGTGATGGCATGAAAGGCCGTTTCATGAAATCAGTTAAAAGAGTACTCCCAAGAACCAGTTTCATTGAAACCCGGGTATTCACCAAAAAATATAATGCTTCAGACCTGGTTACCCTGATCTTAAAAGACCTGAAACAAAAAGCAGATGAAATTATCGGCTATGACTGCCAGAAAGCAATTATTGGCCGTCCTGTTTTCTTTGATGATGAAAGCACTGCAAAAGATGCTTTAGCTCAAAAACGTTTAAACAAGGCAGCAGAAAATGCTGGCTTTACCAATATCCGTTTTCAATTTGAACCCATTGGGGCAGCCTTTGCTTATGAGCAAAGCATCACCAAAAAGGAAAAAGTACTGGTTGCCGATCTTGGAGGCGGTACCACAGATTTCACCTACCTGGAATTAGATCCTGCCAAAGTGGGCAGTAAGGACCGTAAAAATGACATCCTTGCCACCGGGGGTATATATATTGGTGGGGATAGCTTTGATTCCTCTTTTATGTGGGATCAGGGAACTCCTCATTTTGGAAAGGATACCCTTTACGAAGCTGCGCCAGGTAAAATGCTGACTGTACCTAACTCCTATTTCAGCAATATCTGCTCCTGGGAACAGATGAACTTCTTTAATGGAATCAAAGTGAGAAATGACATCCAGACTTATTATCATTATTCGAAACAAGATCCAAAATTCAAAAATCTGATCACCCTGACAGATCACAATCTGGGTTATTCCGTATTTCAATCAATAGAGAAAACAAAAGTAGCTTTATCCAAAGACGAAGAGGCACCATTTGTATATCGGAATATGGACATAGAAATTGACCAGAACGTAAGTCTGGAACAATACAATAAAATTATCCAAAGAGATTTGAGAAAGATCAGCATGTATCTGGATGAGTTTTTAACGAAAAACAAAATCAACCCTTCGGAGATCGACAGTTTATTCCTGACTGGAGGAACTTCTATGGTCTCTGCAGTAAAAGAATTGTTTAACAGTAGATTCCCTGAAGTACCGGTCAACTCTGGTGACAACTTCATTAGTGTAGCTAAAGGACTGGCTTATAGCGGATACTTATTTGAGGAAGCTTAAAAAAAATGGGAGCCTGTGTAACACAGGCTCCCATCCTATTAAAATATCGTAATTAACTATGACAACTGACGTTGTCTGATTGCTTCGTAAAGAATAACACCTGCTGAAACAGAAACATTCAATGAACTGATCTCTCCAATCATCGGTATTTTTGCCAGGTGATTGGCCATTCTCATAATCTCATTTGAGATTCCCTCGTCCTCTGCTCCCATTACAATTGCCGTAGGCGCCGTATAATCCGGTGCATAAATCAAATCATTTGTTTTCTCGGTACAGGCAACAATCTGCAAACCACAATCCTGTAAATACAAAGCGATTTTATGAAGATTTGGATGTCTGCATACCGGAATACTGAATAAAGCACCAGCCGAAGTTTTAATGGCATCTGCATTAATTTGTGCGGAATTTTTAGTAGGCACAATGATGGCATGCGCTCCAGCACAAGCTGCTGTTCTGGCAATTGCCCCCATGTTACGCACATCAGTAATGCCATCCAGGATCAATACCAATGGCACCTCACCTTTCTCATAAACCGCAGGGATAATGTCTTCAATTTTCTGAAAAGAAATCGCAGAAATCACTGCAATCACACCCTGGTGATTCTTTAGGGTCATTCTGTTCAGTTTTTCTACCGGTACATTATGAATCGGCGCGTCTACCCCTTTCAAAATCCCTTTCAGCTCCAGAATCAAATCACCGCCTAATCCACGTTGAATGTAAATACTTTCAATATCTTTACCAGCCTTAATAGCCTCTATTACAGCGCGTATGCCAAATACGAATTCATTATTTTCTTTAGCTCTTGCAGGTCTCCTCGAATGTTCCATCTTTCTTAAAATTGAAGCGCAAAAATAGCTGAAATTATGCGATTAAAGGAAACCTATTTTCCAGGCAAGCTAAATTGCTCTTTTCCACATAGTTTAGTGAGCAAAAACTGGACTTCCTGAAATTCAGCAGCGCAAATTGGATATTTACCCTTTTTAAATGTTCATAAAGAATTAAGTAAAGGCACTAATTTTTCCATATTTTTGTAGCCATGAGTAACGACAACGGAAATCAGGGAACAGATAAAGCGACTTTCAGCGCCAGAAAGGCCAGACTAAGCAACTCTATGAACACCATGGGAAAAATACCTCCCCAGGCATTAGATCTTGAAGAAGCTGTTCTAGGTGCTTTAATGTTAGAAAAGGATGCCTTATCTACCGTAATTGACATTTTAAAACCTGAAGTATTTTATGCTGAAGCACATAAAAAAATCTTCGAGGCAATTGCTTTATTATTCCAGAAATCAAAACCTGTTGATATTTTAACTGTTACTTCCGAGCTTAGAAATCTGGGCTTATTGGAAATGGTAGGTGGTGCTTATTACATTACCAATTTAACCAATAGAGTTGCTTCTGCTGCAAACATTGAATATCACTCCAGAATTATTTCTCAAAAATACATTCAAAGAGAACTGATTAGGATCTCATCTGAGATCATTCAGAACGCTTATGAAGACACTACAGATATTTTCGACCTGTTGGATCATGCCGAGAAAAACCTGTTTGATATTGCACAGAACAATTTACGCAGGGATACCCAGAAAATGGACGAGATTGTAAAACAATCCCTGGCCACTTTAGAAGCACTTCGTGGAAAAAGCGATGGACTAACAGGTGTACCTTCCGGCTTTACCGACCTCGATCGCATTACCGGTGGATGGCAACCATCAGATTTAGTGATCATCGCGGCACGTCCGGCAATGGGAAAGACCGCCTTCGTTCTAACTTGTGCGAGAAATGCCGCAGTAGATTTCAAACGTCCGGTAGTGGTATTCTCCCTGGAGATGTCCTCTGTTCAGTTGGTGAATCGTTTGATTTCCGGAGAAACGGAAATTGAACAGGAGAAAATCAGAAAAGGAAATCTGGCAGAATGGGAATGGCAACAGCTCCATAGCAAAATCGGTACTTTAACAGAAGCTCCATTATTAATTGATGATACCCCTGCCCTGAATATCTTTGAATTCAGAGCAAAATGCCGAAGATTAAAATCTCAATACGATTTACAGTTGATCATCATCGATTACCTCCAGTTGATGCATGGTAAAGGTGAAGGTGGTGGTGGAAACAGGGAGCAGGAAATCGGTAGTATTTCCAGAGCCCTGAAATCTGTAGCTAAAGAATTAAACGTTCCAGTATTAGCGCTATCTCAGTTGAGTCGTGCGGTAGAGAGCAGGCCTGGTCAGAACGGTAAACGTCCGATGCTTTCGGATTTACGTGAATCCGGTTCCATTGAGCAGGATGCGGATATGGTACTCTTCCTTTACAGACCTGAATATTATGGTATTACTGAGGATGAGCAGGGACGTTCACAAGCAGGTATTGGAGAAGTAATTATCGCGAAACACCGTAACGGTGAAACTGGTATTGTTCCATTACGCTTCATTGGTAAATACGTTAAATTCGCAGATTTGGAGGATAATTTTGCAGCACCGACTTCCTTCTCAATGGACAGTACGAGTGCAGGTATGGCGCCTTCACAGGATTTTGACCGCCCGGCTGGAAACGTCATCATCAAACCATCCAGAATGGATGATATGCATGACGATGACGCTCCTTTTTAAAGGATAAGATTATAAGAAATAACCTAATAAAATGCCCGCCAATACAATTATTGGTGGGCTTATTTTTGTGAAATTAAGCACCAGAAAAGTGCCAATCATTACTCCGATCGACATCAGATTCAGACCGATCGGCTGTACCAACAGGATAAATGCAGCAATAATAAAGCCCACACTCACGGCATTGATCCCTACCATAGAGTATTTAATCCTCGAAATCTTCTTCAAATCTTCCCAGAACGGCACAATAAACAACACCAAGATCAAACCTGGAAGATTTATTCCCATTACCGCTACAAAACCTCCGAGTATCTGACCTGTTAAGCCATAGCCAAAGGTCTTCATACTCATTGCCCCTACATAACTCGTAAATGAAAAGGTTGGTCCGGGTAAAGCCTGCTGTAATGCAAAACCTGAAAGAAAATTAGTACCATTGAGGTAATGCTTCATTTCTACGAACTCCGTAAACATCAAAGGCACCAAAACTTGTCCACCACCAAAAATGAGAATCCCATTCCGGTAAAAATTCTCAAACAACCTGATCGGTAAACTAAATAGGGAAGTACGATTGATAATCGCACCTAAAGAGGCCAGGATCAACAATACCCCAATAAAATAAATCAATTTTTTAGGGTTGATGTTAGAAAACAACCTTACTCTCAATTCACTTTCTTCTTTAGGTGTCCCGATAGCAGAAGAAATCATTCCTCCAATCAAAATGGCGATTGGAAAAACGTAAGCATTCCTCAATACCATGGTGATGACCACCGCAGCAATGGCCAGAAAGATGGTCAACTGTGAAACCAGGACTCTTTTTGCTAAATTAAAGGCGCCAAAGGCAACAATTCCCAAAGCAATGGGCTGAATGTACTCTAGAATTTCAGAAAACTTCTGCTGCTGATCCCATTTTGCGAAACTAATGGCCGCAAAAGTCATCAGCGCCGCTGAAGGAATGATCCAGATCAGAAAAGTAATCAAAGCCAGTTTTAGTCCGCCCACCTTATACCCGATCCCAACCAAAGTCTGGGTGGAAGCCGGACCAGGTAATACCTGAGAGAGTGCATTGAGTTCCAGCAATTCCTCTTCTGTAATATACCTGACGTTTTTCACGAAATATTTAAGCAGTAATGCAAGATGCGCCTGTGCCCCTCCAAAGGCAGTAAAAGTAAAAAGGAACACATCTCTGATAAACAACAGTTGTCTTTTGTTCACCATCCCCATGGTTAATCGTCTTCGTAATCCAGTCCGGCAGCCGAATTATAAGCGCCCTGCAATTCTGAAAATGCATGCATATCTCTTTTGTTCCTAGCTACTGCCATTCCTTTCTGATAAATTTCCAATGCAGTTTCCTTTTGTCCAACTTTCTCATATAGCTTACCAAGATGGTAATAAGTACCTACATAATCCGGGTGATCACTGGTCAGTTTTAAGTAAAATTCAAATGCCTTTTCTACGTCGTTTGAATTGTTGTATTCTGTAGCTAAAGCGTACAGAACGAATGGATCATGAGGGTCATTGGATAAAAACTCCAATAACTTTGCTAATCGGGTACTTTGCATTTTAAATCCCTGCTTTTTTAATTAGATTTGCAAAAAGACAATTTTATGAAAATATTAGTTTGTATCAGTAATGTGCCCGACACAACGACAAAAATAACTTTTACTAACGATAATACACAATTCAATACATCAGGCGTACAATTTATTGTAAATCCATATGATGAAATTGCCTTATCTAAAGCAATTGAACTGTGTGAGGGTGGTAAAGGAACCGTTACCGTAATCAATGTTGGAGAGAGTACTACAGACCCAACCATAAGAAAAGCACTTGCTATCGGAGCAGATGATGCTGTCAGAATCAATGCTGAACCTAGAGACGCCTATTTTACCGCTTATCAAATTGCGGAATATGCGAAAACCAAAGACTTCGATATGATCCTTTGCGGTCGTGAATCTATTGATTATAATGGATCTCAGGTAGCAGCTATGGTTGGCGAATTTTTAGATATCCCTTCGATCTCTATCATCAAGAAATTGGATTATGATGGAACGACAGCGACAATAGAACGTGAAATTGAAGGTGGAAAAGAAGTAGTTACCGTAACTGGCAAGTTTATTGCAAGTTGTGCGGAAGGTACGGCTGTTCCTACTATCCCAAATATGAGAGGTATTATGTCTGCAAGATCTAAACCGCTACAAGTTGTTGAAGCCAAAGACATCGCGCAAATCAGCAAGGTCACTAAATTTGAGACCCCTGCCCCACGTGGTGCCGTAAAACTGATCCCTGCAGAATCTGCAGCACAACTGATCGGACTTTTACATACAGAAGCTAAAGTCATCTAAACCGTTCTATTCTCATTTTTAAAATTATTTAATAAAGATCTTATGTCAGTTTTAGTATATGTAGAACAAGTCGATGGTAAGTTTAAGAAATCTGTTTTTGAAGCAGTAGCTTATGCGAAAGCCATTGCAGATACAAAAGGAACTAATTTAACCGCAATATCTATCGGTAATGTTGGAGAAAACGAATTAAAAGAGTTGGGTAAATACGGCGCTTCTAAAGTATTAAATGTTACCAACGACCAATTAAAAAACTTCGTAAACCAGGCTTATGCTTCGGTCATCGCAGAAGCTGCTAAAAAAGAAACCGCAGATGTAGTGGTATTGTCTAACTCTTTCTCTGGAAAAGGTTTGGCACCACGTGTTGCTGTAAAACTGGAAGCCGGTTTGGTAGATGGTGCAGTAGAGTTACCTAAATTAGATGCTGGCACTTTTTCAGTAAAGAAAAATGCCTTTTCTGGTAAAGCATTTGCCATTACTGAACTGACATCGGCAATTAAGGTAATTGCTTTAAATCCTAATGCTTTTGGCGTAAAGGAATCTCCGGTGGACGTTGTCATTGAAACTTTCGCTCCGGAACTGAAAAGCACAGACTTAGCTGCGATTGTTAAAGAAATCGTGAGGGCCACTGATAAAATATCTTTACCGGATGCCGAATTGGTAGTTTCCGCAGGGCGAGGCCTTAAAGGACCTGAAAACTGGGGAATGATTGAAGAGCTTGCCGGGTTACTTGGTGCAGCTACAGCCTGCTCTAAACCAGTATCAGATGCAGATTGGAGACCACATTCAGAACACGTTGGACAAACTGGTATCGCCATCAGTCCAAATCTATATATCGCCATTGGTATTTCTGGAGCAATCCAGCATTTAGCAGGCGTAAGTTCTTCAAAAGTAATCGTCGTGATCAATAAGGATCCTGAAGCACCTTTCTTCAAAGTTGCGGATTACGGTATCGTAGGTGATGCCTTTGAAGTTGTTCCTCAATTAATAGAAGCATTAAAAGCACATAAAGGCTAAATAAATATCCGGCTGAAATTTTGTTTCAGCCGGGTATTACTTAAGATGAAAAAAGTAAAACTCGAAATTATCGGTTTGTCTTATAGCCAAACCCAATCAGGTGCTTATGCACTGGTTCTTGGCGAAGTAAATGGCAGAAGACGTCTTCCGATCATCATCGGCGCGTTTGAAGCACAAGCTATTGCCATTGAAATTGAGAAGATGGTCCCAAGCAGACCACTTACCCATGATCTGTTCAAAACTTTTGCGCAGACTTATCATGTACAAATCACAGAGGTATTGATCTACAACCTGGTAGAGGGTGTATTTTTTGCCAAGCTCATTTGTACGGATGGCGAAACGATTCAGGAAATTGATGCCAGAACCTCTGATGCCATTGCATTGGCCGTTCGCTTCAATGCCAGCATCTACACCTACGAATTTATCCTTTCTTCGGCCGGTATTGTCATTGAAGGCAATGACTTCCTTTTCTTAGAAAACATGGATAACATTTCTAAAGAACACAGTTCAGAAGACATGAGCCCTCCTATCTCAGGGCCAAATTACAAATCACTTAGCATAGAAGAATTAAATCAGAAACTTCAGGAGGCCATTGCCGAAGAAGCCTATGAGAAAGCAGCCAGGATTCGTGATGAATTAAACAGAAGAAATTCCGCATAACTCCCTATCGTTTATTATTTTAAATATCTTATCTCAATTTAGAGGATCTATTCAAAATAGTTCTATCTTGAAGTATTAATTCAAAAAACAACTAAATTATTATTTATGAATGTTAAGTTACGCTTAACTCTGATGAATTTTCTACAATTCTTTATCTGGGGTTCATGGCTTATTACTATTGGCGTGTATTGGTTCCAGAATAAAGGATGGTCAGGCGCAGAATTTGGAGTGATCTTTTCTACCATGGGAATCTCTTCCATTTTTATGCCAGCACTTGCCGGAATTATTTCAGATCGTTTTGTTAATGCGGAAAAACTATACGGAGCTTTGCATATTTTAGGTGCATGTGTGCTGTTTTGCTTGCCAATGGTAACAAACCCAAGTACTTTTTTCTGGGTGATTCTACTCAATATGATCTTTTATATGCCAACGCTCTCCTTATCGATTACCGTTGCATATACTGCGCTTAAGAATGCGAAACAGGACGTCGTCAAAGATTACCCTCCGATCAGAATCTGGGGTACCATTGGCTTCATTGCGGCCTTATGGGTAGTGAGCTTAACCGGAAACGAAGCCTCTTCTAATCAATTTTACATTGCATCAGGTGTTTCTCTGGCTTTAGGTCTTTATGCCTTTACCCTACCGAAATGTCCGCCATTATCAAATAAAGTAGAAAGCAAATCTTTTGTAGATGCCTTAGGATTAAGGGCTTTCACCTTATTTAAGCAAAAGAAGTTTGCTGTTTTTTTCCTGTTCTCTATGTTTTTAGGTGCAGCATTACAGCTCACCAACGCATATGGAGATACTTATTTGCATGATTTTAAAGAAATTCCTGAATTTAAGGATCTACTTGCTGTAAAATATCCTGCAATTATCATGTCTATTTCACAAATCTCTGAAACCTTGTTTATTTTAGCTATTCCCTTTTTCTTAAGGAAATTTGGAATTAAGTATGTGATGTTGTTGAGTATGCTAGCCTGGGTATTGAGATTTGGTCTTTTTGCTTTTGGTGATCCTGCAGGCGGATTATGGATGATCATTGTGTCTTGTATCGTATATGGTATGGCCTTCGATTTCTTTAATATTTCAGGTTCTCTATTCGTAGAAACCCAGATTGATGAAAAAATCAGAGGTAGTGCCCAGGGACTATTCATGATGATGGTGAACGGATTTGGTGCCTTATTTGGAAGTTTTACCAGCGGACTGATCATTGAACACTTCTTTACTGCTGCAAACCAAAGTAAAGATTGGCAAGGGATCTGGTTAACTTTTGCAGCTTATACATTAGTACTGGCCATCACATTCCCTTTCATCTTTAAGTACAAACACAACAAAGCGGAGTTAAATGCGATCAATGCATTGAACCACTAAAAAACAATAATGCCTCTCCTATGTCTGGTAAATACCGTAAAGAAAAAGACTGTTTAAACTGTGGCCATCAGGTCGAAGCTCATTTCTGCTCCTACTGCGGGCAGGAAAATATCATTGTAAAAGAAGATGCACTACATATGGTAGTGCATGCTGTTTCTGATTATTTTCATTTTGAATCGAAGTTCTTTGGTACCATCAAACCACTGCTATTTCAACCTGGTGTATTAACGCAAAAGTATGTAGAAGGCAAAAGAGCAACTTATTTACACCCAATAAAACTATACATCTTTATTAGTATTGTATTTTTCCTGGTCGCATTGAGTGGGAATGACAAGAAAGAAAAAGTAGAAAAAAAGGCAACAACTGCAGCTCATTCTACCGAAACTAATCCCTCATTAAATATTGGAAATGTTGGTATTATAGGCAGCATCAAGAAAAAAGCAGAGGAGGCCAAACGGATCAATGACAGTTCAGAAAAAAAAGGCGGAGCCCTACAGTGGAACATGTCCTCTGATTCAACCATTGAGGCTTACCAAAAGCGACAAGTGTCTTTAGCAAAAAAAGATCGTGATGGTTATTTTACCAGATACTTTATAAAGAAATCTATTAAAATTAACCGTTCAAAGGAAGGGGGTGAAAAATTGGAGGAAGGTTTATTACACAACATTCCAAAACTCATGTTCCTACTGCTGCCACTTTTTGCATTGCTACTTAAACTCGTATACTTCAATAAGAAAAAGTACTATTTTGAACATTTAATTTACTCCTTTCATGTTCATAGTGCCATATTTCTTGTTGTTCTGATCAGCACATTAATCACCTGGGTGGTTGGCTTTGTTTATGACATCAGCCAGGTTACCTTTGTACTTTGCTTTTTCTATATCACCTGGTATATCTATCAATCATTAAGAACATTTTATGGCGACCGTATATGGGTGACCATATTAAAATATTTCCTGCTGATTACCTGTTATACCATTGTGATGACCTTTACCATCCTATTAGGTCTTAGCGTATTATCAGCAATGATGTAATGCAAAATCAATCCATAAAAAAACCGCTTCATGCCTGGGCATGAAGCGGTTTTTTTATGGATCAGAACTTAACTAGCGTTTATCTAAAGGAACAAACTCTCTGTTAGTATGACCAACGTACACCTGACGTGGGCGACCGATTGGTTCTTTATTCTCATGCATTTCTTTCCATTGTGCAATCCATCCCGGCAGACGGCCTAAAGCAAACAATACGGTAAACATATCCGTAGGGAAACCTAAGGCTCTGTAAATAATACCAGAATAGAAATCAACGTTAGGATAAAGTTTACGCTCTACAAAATAAGGATCGTTCAATGCTGCTTCCTCTAATTTCTTGGCAATCTCCAATACAGGATCATTGATGCCTAATTTCTCTAAAATGTCATCACAAGCTTTCTTAATGATTTTCGCTCTTGGGTCAAAGTTTTTATACACCCTGTGACCAAAACCCATCATACGGAAAGGATCGTTTTTATCTTTTGCTTTATTGATCCATTTTTCAGTATCACCACCATCTTCTTTAATGCGTTCCAGCATTTCGATTACAGCCTGATTGGCACCACCATGAAGTGGACCCCATAAAGCAGCGATTCCTGCAGAAACAGAAGCATAAAGGTTGCAGTCTGATGAACCTACCATTCTTACCGTCGAAGCAGAACAGTTTTGCTCATGATCAGCATGTAAGATCAATAAAGTATTCATTGCATTTACCACTACCGGATCAATATCAATTTCTTCTGTACGCTGACCAAAGATCATGTTTAAGAAATTACTAACGTAGTCGTATTTATTTTTTGGATAGATCAGTGGATGACCTAAAGATTTTTTATAAATGAAGGATACAATTGTTGGGAACTTCGCCAATAACTTAATCATGGTCAGATCCATGGTTTCAGGCGAAGAATTTGCATTTAAAGATTCCGGATAGAATGTAGATAATGAGCATACCAATGAAGCCAATTGCGCCATCGGATGAGATTTAGAAGGATAACCATCTAAGAACTTTTTCATGTCTTCATGAATCAGCGTATGACGGCTGATCGAAACCTGAAAATCAGATAATTGCTCCGTTGTTGGTAAATCGCCATATATAAGCAGGTATGCTACTTCTAGAAAGGTAGATTTCTCCGCCAGCTCTTCGATAGAATAACCACGGTATTTTAAAATCCCTTTTTCTCCGTCTAAAAAGGTAATTGCACTTTTTGTGGATCCGGTGTTTTTATAACCAAAGTCTAAGGTAATGTGACCGGTTAAATCTCTAAGTTTCGAAATATCTATAGACTTCTCCCCTTCGGTACCGGTAATAACGGGAAATTCATAGACTTTTCCGTCAATCTTAATTTCTGCAATATCTGACATATATATATCTTAAATTTATAATAAACAAAATTAGCTAATCGAAATTGATTAGCATTTGATCAGCGCTAACAAAGCTGTTAAATAATTATTAAATGTGAGTCAAGAATAAGTAAGAATCTGCGAAATTACTTCGCTGATTTGATTTCTTCGGCCACTCTACCACACTCCATCATTTCATCTCCATAATATGGATTCTGGATTTTCTGTTCTGAAGACAACCAATCACCACCATCACCTTTATTGGCCATTGGGCAATGTTGCACATAGATGGTGCCTGCTTCCAGCTCCGCATGCTTAAACAAAGCAATCAGGTCGGTACTTAATGCCGTAAAATCTTTTCTTTGTGCGGCGATATCTTTTGCTGTAGCGATTTTATCTGCGATCAGCGCTGTGCTTTCACAACCTTTCTGATTGGCCAGATTTACCTTCAATGCTGCTGCCGCTTTCGTAGCTTCTTCAAATTTAGTACTTACCAAAGCATCTTTCAGAACGATGTAGCCATTATAAATAGACTGAACATTGGCATCTTTCAATTTTACATTTGCAGTTGTCCCGGGGGCTGCAGCTGTTGCAGAAGTAGAATCCGGAGCACTTAATGCAACTTTCTGGTTAGTGTTGTTCGTACAAGATGTAGCAATCATAATTGCTGCTACAGCGAAGTATCTTTTCATATAAGTTTTTTTGTTTTTATGAATAACAGATCTATGATATTCTGTTTTTTGGTTAAATTACAGTTTTAATTTTAAATAAATAAAAAAGCCCCTGAAAAAAACAGGGGCTTAGTGTAAATAAGTCTTTTTCAGACCTATAATTTAAAGCCATAGGCAATACGCAAAGCAACTTGTCCGGTATTAAAACCGTTCTTTGGCAAGCCCTCATATTTAACACCAAGATCTAATCCGCTGCTCCAGGCATATCCAATTGCCGGAGAATACAAAAATGAAGTACCCGAATTTTTCGTTACTCCAAAGGCTGCACCTACTTCTCCCATTCCATATAGTCCTGAACCGCTGGGATCAAAAAACACTTTCATACCAGCTTTCAATGGGATGTATCCATAATCCGGAACATCAAACCCATTTTTGTTTTCTCCGATAAAATGAGTGTAACCCGTAGTAATAGGAACAGAAATCTGTTTTGAAACATCAAACTGCATTCTCGCATCCGCACCTATAGCAAAACTATAGCCATCGGTGGTAGGAACACCTAAATTAACACCCACACCGAGTTTCTGCGCATTTACATTCGTACTAAAGAATAAAGCCACAACAGCTGCTGTTGAGGCAATAAGGGTGGTCGATTTTTTCATGTTGTAATTTCGTTGTTATGCGCCAACATTTACAAAATGCATGCCATTGGAAATATTTTATCCTTTAAAAAGACAAATCCTGCTGATAAGCGGTCATCACTTTCCCATATAAATCTGCTTCATCCTGAGCCGCATCAAACCAATGAATCTTCAATCCATCCTTTTCCATTTTCCTGAAAAAAGTCATCTGACGCTTCGAAAACTGGCATATCGCTGTACCTAAACGTAATTTAAGCGTTTCATAATCCAGCGCTCCATCGAGGTAGGCAATGATAAACTTATACTCCAGGCCATAAAAAATTAAAGTCTCCTTTGACACGCCAATTTCCAACAAACTTTTCACCTCATCAATCATCCCCTCTTTGAATCTGGCTTCCATTCTGGCCACAATTTTCTCTCTGCGCAAAGCGACCTCTGTTTGCAATCCCACAATAAAGGGAGTGATTAATGGCCTTTTTACAGGAGAGAATTCATGCTGTTGCAAATATGTGGCAATTTCCAGAACCCTAATCAATCTTTTATGGGAAGAAAGATCGGCGTGTGCCACCAACTTCTCCGGATAATTCCCTAGCATTGCCCTTAACTCCGAAATATCTTTCGGTAAAAGCCTCGCCCGTAAACCCTCGTTTACCGGAATTGCGGTATATTCCTGCTCCTGTAAGATGCTATGCACATACATTCCGGTGCCACCGCATAAGATGGGCAACTTCCTTCTGGCGGTCAGCGCTTCGAAAACCTGGTAAAAATCTTCCTTATACTCATTTACATTATACTTCTCCCCAGCATCTTTGATGTTGATCAGGTGATAAGGAATATCTTTTCCATGAATGCGGTACTCCTGAAGGTCCTTTCCGGTCCCTATGTCCATATTTCGAAAAACCTGTCGGCTGTCGGCACTAATAATCTCAGCACCTAAAGCTTCCGCAAGTTTTACTGCAAGTTTAGTTTTTCCTGACGCTGTAGGTCCGAGTACAACTAATAGTGGGTGATGCTCCATTTACAAGTATAAGATGTATTTTAAATTTCCGGTATTGAATACAGGAAGATAATGATGATCAATTAAAAATTGTTGCTTTGCCCTTTGATCCAGGGAACTTAGTAAATCAGATAGCGCTAAGGGCAGCCTGGGCATCGTTTTTCGGGTATAATCCTTTAAATCCAACCACATCGCTAAAGGTTCCGTGGTATTGACCAGTTTAAAACCCGAAGAAGCATAAGCATTTCCTAAAGACCAATCCCTATCCGCATAACTCATCAGATCATTGGGTTTTACGAGATGGATAAAATGTTTGAGTAATTTACTAAAACCACCGGTTACGGTGAAACCAATCTGACTGGCAAAACGTACCAACTCATAAGAACGATAATCCGGGGCAATGCGCTTCATCGGCCTTGCCGCACTAAATAAAGCAACAGCCACGATTTCCTCTCCAATGACCAATGCAAATTTGTATTTTGTTTTTGCAGAACCCTGCAAATGGTGCTTCCATAAGAATTCATCTGCCTGAACCTGATTAATCGCTAAGATTTTGCCTTTACGACCATGAAGTGTCTTATTTAAACCTAAAATAGAAGCAATTCTTCCCAGAACCTGATACCTGCGACTGTGCCAAACATCTTCCCATAAATGAACTAAATAGCAGTTTTGCTCCTGGTACTTTGTTTGTAAGGCAATAAAATCTTCAGGATTGCCGCTATCTGCTAAGGAAACCAAATGTATGGCTACTTGTTGATGGTCCAGAAAAACCAGGTCATTTCCTTCTTCTTCCGTAAAAGCGATACCTTTATTCACTAATTCGGTTATAAAATCTATTTGCCAATCCGGCCTTAATCTACCCAACCCTTTTCTTTATATAATTTAAATCCATCTGCAAGGGCGCTTTCTATCATAGACAGCAAATCAAAATCAAGCTTCTTAATATGAAAACAAGACTTTCCTTTTAAGTGCTTCAATAATTTTGGATCAAAAGTAGTTTTCATTTCTGGTTCTACGTAGACCGGCATAAAATAAAACCCTACATCATTTTTTAGAATCACTACACTGGCAAAAAACCAGCCTAATCTTTTCTTCCCTTGAACCAACACTTCTTTTTCAGTCCAAAGTTCATATGCCGTATCACTATTCACCCGATTATTGAATCCCATTGCTTCGTAAGACTGCATGGTGGCTCTAATGGTTTGAAAAATTTCTACAAGATCAGTTTTCATGAGTATTGGTTTTAAATTTGAGTACAACGAACTCCATAATAACATGATTCACAAGATATTGTTTACAAGAACCTAGTCCAGATACCATTTCTTCAGCGGATAATTTTCATCCAATACAATGGCCTCTCCCAGCATCGGGGTGCTGATTTTTAAATTCAGTTCCTCTGCCTTTTTCACCGCCCTGATCACCGGCTCATTCCAATCGTGCATCGCAAGTGTAAATTTCCCCCAATGAACCGGCAGCAGCACTTTAGCCTTTAAATCTACCGCTGCCTGAACAGTTTGCTCAGGAAACATATGGATCAATGGCCAATAAACATTATACTGTCCACATTCCAGAATTGCCAGATCAAAAGGGCCATATTTGACTCCGTCTTCCCTGAAATGAGTATCATACCCAGAGTCTCCACCCAGGTATAGCTTGTGATTTGGTGTTTGAAAAATAAAAGCAGACCATAAGGACTGATTTCTTTTAAACAACCGACCTGTAAAATGTCGGGCCGGTCTCGCTAAAAATTTCAAGCCGGCTATTTCCGTAGCTTCTCCCCAGGCCAATTCTGTAATTTTATCTCCAGGAATCCCCCAACGTTCCAAATGCGCGCCAACACCTAATGAAGTCACAAAATGCTTCGTTTTATCTTTTAACCTAAGTATCGTTTGATAATCCAAATGGTCGTAATGATCATGCGTAATCAAAACCACATCTAAAGCCGGAAAATCTTCTGTCTTAACAAAATCGGTTCCTTCGTAGTTCTTATTCCCTAAAAAAGAGAATGGGGAAGTACGCGGGGAAAATACCGGATCTACCAGAATATTCAGACCATCTACCTGTAGATAATAGGAAGAATGGCCAAACCATATCAATTTAACCCCATCTCTGGTTGAGAAATCAGGCTTCACATGTGGAAGCATTTTCTTTGGACTCGAATGCTCATTTCCTTTGATCATCCCAATCAGCATATCCAAATAACTCACATTATCCGGCTTCATCGCCGTAGGTGATAGGTTTTCCAATCCACCGTCCTTATAATTTGGCAAAGCTTTGATCCTTTGGAGACGTGTGCCCTCCGACAAACTTCCAAACACCGGCAAACTGATTACCCAAAAGGTAAAACCACCAATCAAAATGACCAGTACTAAAAAAATATACATAAACTTCTTCATTTAAATCCTGCTTTCAGCCATTTTCTGCTCCGCTTTTATTTAGCTTCCGGAACGGGTACAGCTGCTGCTGGAGCCGGTGCTGGCGCTAATTTCGCTGCAATCCCATTTCCAGCCAGTAACATCTCATTGGTAATCTCCTTGGTATATTCTGTGATTTCCGCTTTAAAATCGGCCACAGAAGCTCCTGAACGAATTTCTTCCAGGCGTTTCTCCCATTGCCCCGTCAATTCTGCCTGTGCAATTTTCTGGTCTTTCACCACATCATACACGGCAAGTCCTTTCGGTGTAGGCACCAGATTTCTCTTCTCCCGGAGGATGTATTCTCTGTTGATCAGGGTCTCGATAATCGCAGCCCTGGTGGCCGGAGTACCCAAACCACTATCTTTCATCGCATAACGCAGCTCCTCATCTTCGATGTCCTTACCTGAAGTTTCCAGAGCTTTCAAAAGAGAAGCCTCATTGTACATCGGTTTGGGTTTGGTTTGTTTCTCCATGAAGGCCTTATTCAGGATTGGCAACAGCTCTCCTGCCTTTACTTTAGGCAATGCAGGGTTTTCCTCATCCTTTTTTTCTTCATCAGCATCGTTAAATACTGATCTCCATCCTGCAGAACGGATAACGGTACCATTGGCAATAAATACAGAACCGGACTCCACAGTTATTTTAGTAATCTCCTTGACACATTCCTGATGGAATGCCTCCAGCATACGGCCAACTACCATATCATAAATGGCCTGTTTATCACCACTCAGCTGATATGGAGATTCTCCTGTAGGCAGGATGGCATGGTGATCCGTTACCTTTTTCGCATTGACACTGCGTTTGCTCAACTTGGCTGTACTCAAAAATTCGGCTTGTTTACCGAAATCTTTATGGTCTTTCAGCTTGTCGATCAATGCCGGCACCCCTGCAAAAACATCATCGCCAATATATCTACTCCCTGTACGGGGATAAGTGATCAATTTACTCTCATACAGCCCTTGTAATAAACTCAAAGTCTGATCAGCAGTAAATCCCTTCTTTTTATTTCCTTCCTGCTGTAAACTACTTAAATCGTGTAAAAGCGGAGGTGGTTCCTTTCTTGGTTTCGCTTCTACATTGAGAATCTTCCCTCCATTCGGGAAACCTGTGGCAACATCCTCGATCTTGTCAAACAGCTCTTGTGCTTCTTCCTTATTGTTAAAGTTAGCAATAGACATCGCTCTAAATAGCTGTCCGTCTTTATCCAGCTGGATAGCCAACTGGTAATAGGTTTGGGGTACAAAGTTCCTGATCTCCAGATATCGTGAGCAGATCATGGCCAATGTTGGGGTCTGCACCCTTCCCAAAGACAACACAGAGCGATTTCCAGCGGAAATACTCAGTGCCTGAGTTGCATTCATCCCGACCAGCCAGTCCGACTCCGACCTGCAATGTGCAGAATTGAATAAAGTATCGTAATCCGTTCCGGGTTTCAGGTTTCTAAATCCTTCTTTGATCGCTTCGTCAGTTTGAGAAGAGATCCAGAGTCTTTTGAAAGGCTTTTTACATTTCAGAAAATAGTAGATATAGCGAAAAATCAGTTCACCTTCCCGCCCCGCATCCGTCGCCACGATGATTTCTGTAGCTTCATCGAATAACATCTTAATCGTATCCAGTTGTTTACGAACGCCTGGATCTTCCACCAAACCATCTTTGGTTTTGATCTTACGAATCGCCAGTTTAAATTTTTTGGGTAACATGGGTAGGTGCTGCCTTCTCCATCCTATAAAACCATACTCCTGCGGTGGCGCCAATTGAAGTAAATGACCAAAGGCCCAGGTAAAAGAATACCCTTTTCCTTCAATGTAACCATCTTTTTTTGTCGTAGCACCGAAGACTTTAGCTAACTCACGCCCTACGGAGGGTTTTTCTGCAATTACAATCTTCATAATTATTCAAAAATATCTAAACCAATTTTAAAAGTATGACAATGTGCTTCCACAATGTCCCGGATGTTTGGGGAATATCCCCCGCCCATGCTCACCTGTACCGGCAGGTTGTTGTCTTTGCAAAAATCAAAAACCATCTTATCTCTGGCCTTGCAGCCTTCTTTTGATAAAGCCAGTTTACCTAGCTTATCTGTTTCCAGCACGTCTACGCCGGAAAGGTAAAATACAAAATCAGGTTGATGTTTTAACAGTTCCGGAAGCACTGCCTCCAGCTTCTTTAAAAACTGATCATCCTTTAATCCATCTTCCAGAGGGAGATCAAGGTTTGAAATCTCTTTTCTAAAGGGAAAATTTTTATCCCCATGCATGGAAAAGGTAAATACCCGATCTTCATTTTCGAAAATCTCTGCAGTACCATTTCCCTGATGCACATCCAGATCTATAATTAAAATCCTTTGTGCCAGCCCCTTGTTCAACAAGTAATTTGCGGCAATCGCCTGATCATTCAACAGGCAAAAGCCTTCTCCCCAATTGCTGCCTGCATGGTGGGTCCCACCTGCCACATTAAAAGCGATACCATGCTGCAATGCAAAAATTGCCCCATCTATCGTTCCCTGAGCGATCCTCAGCTCCCTTTCCAGCAATTGTGCGTTTAAAGGAAAACCTATTCTTCTCTGCTCCCTGGCCGGCAAACTGAGGTCCCTCAACTGCGCCCAGTAAGCGGCATCATGCGTCAGCAATACAGTGGCTTCTGATGCCACTGAAGGCTCAAAAAGCTGCGCCCTGGTGATCACCCCTTCATGAAGCAATTGTTCTGGAATCAGCTCATACTTTAACATTGGAAAACGGTGACCTTCTGGCAAAGGATGTGCAAATAATGGATGCCAGGCAATTCTCCCCATTTAGTTTAAAATTTCTCCCACATGCTTCTCAATATTATTGCAAATCTCCTCGACAGGAAGGTCATTGGCATCCTCGCCAAATGGATCCTCAATCTCCTCGGCAATCAGCTCCAAACCAGCCAGAACATAGAGGATAAATGGCACAATCGGCACCACATAATACCCTAAACTGAATACCCAGCCGATCGGTAAGGTAATCACATAAACAAAGATAAACTTCTTGATAAAAGCACTGTAAGAATACGGAATAGGCGTTCTCCTAATCCGCTCACAACCACCACAGATATCCATAAACTTCTCAACATCTGCATTAAGTATAATCAACTGCTCCTGGCTGATCTTTCCAGCAGCCTGTAAATCGTAAACCCGACTGGAAATACTAGCCGCAATTTGTATTGGAATGTGTTTTCCTCCATCCACTTCAATCAGTAAACTATTCTTCCCGAAATACTGCTTTTCACGAAGGTGTTCCTTCAGGGCAAAAGCAAATTTAGGGATGGCATATTCAAAGAATTCCTCATCTTCTTTGCTTAACCTTAAGGACTTAATTTTGATCGCAAAATTGCGACTTACATTGGTTAATCCTCCTAATAACCTTCGGCCTTCCCACCATCTGTCGTAGGAAGTATTTGTTCTAAAAACCAATAACATGGAAATTACGAAACCCAGCAAGCTGTGCATCATCCCTATGTTTTTCACATATTGGGTGGCGGATAGTTTCAGGTAGTTCAATTCCAAAAATGCAATACCAGCAGAAAAGATTGCTACACTAATCATTAAGGCCCATAGCTTTCTAAAGACATCTGCCTGGTCTACATGAAATATAAAACTGATCCAATCTTTTGGATTATAATTGATCATAAGCCTATCTCCTTGCTAATTTTGAGCATGAGCTCAGCTGTTCTAAAAACATCTTCAAAAGAATTGTACAACGGTACCGGACTCAGCCGGATCACATTCGGTTCTCTCCAGTCGCCAAGCACATTATTCGCCACCAACTGCTGGAATATTTCTTTCCCTTTCTCTTTTGCAATGATCGAGACCTGCGCTCCACGATCTATAGCTTCAGTTGGTGTAATGATATTGAATTGCACAAATCCTAACTCTATATTCACCTGGTTTACAGCAAAAATAAGGTACTCAGTCAAACTTTCACTTTTAGCTCTTAAGCCTTCCATAAAACCTGCTTTCTGAAAAATCTTTAGGGAAGCATGGTATAAAGCCATCGGCATCACCTGCGTACAGCTCACCTGCCATCCATCGGCTCCAGCCTCCGGTACAAAGCCTTTTTCCATTTTAAAACGTTGATCTTCCTGATAACCCCACCAACCTGCAAAGCGATTCAGGGTTTTATCACCAAAATGTTTCTCATGGACAAAAATACCACTGATCCCCCCGGGACCGGAATTCTGGTATTTGTAGGAACACCAGCAAGCAAAATCAACACCCCAGTCGTGCAAGCTCAAGGGCACATTTCCAGCCGCATGAGCCAGATCGAATCCAACCATAGCGCCAACCGTATGGCCGGCTTTGGTGATTGCTTCCATATCAAACCATTGCCCGGTAAAATAATTTATCCCAGCAAACAAGACCAATGCTGTTTCCGCACCTGCTTCAGCAATCTTCGCCACAATATCTTCGGTTCTCAGGGTATATTCTCCCGCTCTCGGACTGACTTCAATAATCGCATCAGTAGGATCATAACCATGGAAGCGAACCTGACTTTCGATCGCATACTGATCTGAAGGAAATGCACCAGCCTCCATAATGATCTTGAATCTTCCGGGCTGAGGCTTATAAAAACTCACCATTAGCAAATGCAGGTTCAGGGTCAGCGTATTCATCGGACAAACCTCCATTGGGCTTGCACCAACAATTGGTGCCATCAGTGATTTCAGCTCTTTGTGATAGAACATCCAGGGACTTTCTCCTTCAAACCAGCCTTCAACCGCGAGGTTTTCCCAGTTGGACATCTGTTGTTCTAAAACCTCACGTGCTACTTTAGGCTGCAACCCTAAAGAATTACCGCACAGATATATAAATGGAACCCCGTTTTGATTCGGAAATAAAAAATCTTTTCTAAAACCTGAAAGAGGATCCGCAAGATCCTGGTCTTTTGCAAATGCTAAACTGTATTCAAAATTCATTGTCTCAAATATCAATAAAAAAGGGAAATAAATAAGGTCGGCTCCCTTTTTGTTATCCACAACCTATCCCCAATCTACCAGATCAGGCCCTGGCTTTACTCACATAACGATTCCCTTTCAGGTAATATCGCCAGGGCAGCAAAGCATGGTCCTCTGCATAATCCACGCCTATCCTATGACTTGCAATGATCGTACCCGGAAGCCATTCCTCCGGCGCATCGGTTATCCAAATCTCCGGGCCATCCAGCTCTTTAGCATTCAGTCGCCGGTCTATTCCCATTGCTTTGGCCAATACTCCCGGACCTGCGGTCAGGCTCGGCTTCAACACCTCCATCCCTCTTCTTTGCAACATCACGTCTATGCCAATGAGCGGCTCCAATCCGCGAATCAACACCGCATGAGGTGTGCCTTTTGCAGCAGTCACCACATTAAATAAATGATGAATTCCATAGCAGAGGTATACATAAGACAAACCTCCGGACTCATACATTACCCTGGTCCGATCCGTAAACCGCCCGCCATAAGCATGTGAAGCTTTATCTTCAACTCCTTTATAAGCTTCGGTTTCTACAATCATTCCTCCCGTCAACTCTCCATCTACAAAAGTAAACAACTGCTTACCCAATAGCGCTTTCGCCAGAGCATTCACATCTTCCTGCTGATAAAAAGAGAAGGGCAATTTAGCCATGCAATAAATTAATTATTTCCTTTAAATATTTAGCATCAACTTCATCAAAATGAGCAAGATATTCAGAATCCACATCCAACACTCCAATCACTTCCTCCCCATTGAAAAAGGGCAAAACAATCTCTGAACGCGAAGCACTTGCACAGGCAATATGTCCAGGAAAAGCATCTACATCCGGAACAATCAAGGTTTCCTTTTGCAACCAGGAAGCACCACAAACCCCTTTTCCTTTTTGAATTCTGGTACAAGCTACTGGTCCCTGAAAAGGACCCAACACCAATTCACCTTCCTTCACCAGATAAAAACCCACCCAAAACCAGTTGAACTGCTCTTTCAGTGCCGCAGCAATGTTAGCCAAATTCGCGATCTGATCCCTTTCTCCGGTAATCAAAGCCGCTATCTGAGGAATCAATGATTGATACTGCTCCGCTTTACTGATATCTGTTACTATTTTTAAATCTTCTGCCATTTCTTTTTCTCTAATAACCAAAGATACAAAAGCCCGCCTCCTTTCCTGCCATGCCACCGTAAAAGCAATAAAATTCAATTGCGAAATTTTATCTAAGTTTGTGGTTTTATAATCACATACACCATCAAAATGAATAAGAAAATCTTATTAATCACTTCCCTACTCGCTTTTGGCCTGATCCAATCGGGCTACAAGCCATGGGATGAAGGGATGTTTCCTTTAAGCGAGATTCATAAGCTTGACCTAAAAAAAGCAGGCTTAAAGATAAATCAGAATGAAATTTATAATCCTAATGGCACCAGCCTGGTAGACGCACTTGTAAACGTAGGTGGTTGTACCGGATCCTTTGTTTCAAATGAAGGTCTGATCATCACCAACCACCATTGCGCTTTTAGTGCCGTACAGTTGGCCAGCACGCCTGAACACGACTACCTGACCAATGGATTTGTAGCCAAATCACATGAAGAAGAAATTGAAGCAAAAGGATTAACTTGTCGAATTACTGACAGTTATGAAGACGTTTCGGATAAAGTATTAGGTGCAGTTGCTCAAATAGAAGATCCCGCTTCAAGACTACAGATCATCAACAATACGATGAAAAACATTGCCCTGGAAGCAGAAAAAAAAGACCCAGGTATCAAAGCAGAAGTCTCGGAAATGTTCATCGGAAAGACCTATGTATTGTTCCGCTACAAAACCATTCAGGATGTGCGTTTGGTATATGTACCTAACCGTCAGATTGGCGAGTTTGGGGGAGAAACAGACAACTGGGTGTGGCCACGTCATACCGGCGACTTTTCATTCATGCGCGCATATGTTGCAAAAGATGGTTCTCCAGCTAAATACTCAAAAGACAACGTTCCTTATACCCCAAAAAAGTTCCTTAAGGTCAACCCAAAAGGTACAAATGAAGAAGATTTTGTATTCATCTTAGGCTACCCAGGAAGAACATTTCGTCACCGCCCAGCTGAATTCATCCAATATCAGCAACAGTTTTTACTGCCATACACTTCTGAATTGTATGATTTCCAGAATGCAACAATGGAAAATGCAGGCAAAAAAGACAAAACTACAGAGATCAAACTGGCCACCAGAATCAAAAGAAACGCCAATGTATTGAAAAACTACAAAGGCAAGCTTCAGGGACTGAAAGGCATTGACCTCATTGCTCAAAAGAAACAGGAAGATGCGGCGCTTGCTGAATTCATAAACAACAATGTTGATGTAAAAGCAAAATACGGTAGCTTGATGGCTGATATTGACAATCTTTACAAATTGATCAATGGAGACGCACAAAGAGATTTATGGTTCTCTCAAATCTACAATTCAACCAGCCTGCTAGGCGTATCCAGAAACATCAACACCTTTAAAACAGCACTTGATGCACAGCCAGCAGCTCAAAAACAAGCTTTCTTTGACCAAAACATCAATAGACTCAAACAAAGCCTGGCCGCAAATTATGAAGCTTATGATCTGGACGTCGACAAAAAGATCTTCAACAGAATGCTTTCTGACGCAGCAGCTTTTAATCCGATGCAAAAAGTAACCGCAGTGAACAAAATCACCAGCAAAGGAACAAATAGCAATGCCATCATAGCGCAATTCATAGACAACAGCATCGGCCTAAGCAAGCTCAAAGACGAATCCTACGTGATGAATACCTTATTAAAATCTCCTAAATCAATTGCCGACTACAACGACGGCCTATTGTTGTTTGAAAAGGACATCGCCAAACAAATCAATGAATTAAAACCTGAGAAAGACCGCAGAGAGGGACTTTTAAATAAGTTAATGGGCGACTATGTGAATGTTAAAGAGAAGTTCATGAAAAAAGACTTCATCCCAGATGCCAATAGTACCCTACGCCTTACCTATGGCTACGTAAGGGGATACTGGGCTGCAGACGCTTCTTACATGAGACCTTACACCACCATTAAGGGCATTTTGGAGAAAGGAACCACTGGAAATCCAGACTTCGGCTATCCTGCACAAATCAAAGCACTATGGGAGGCTAAAGACTTTGGCCCTTATGCCAAAAAAGACCTTAATGATGTTCCTGTTGCTTTCCTATACAATATGGACACCACAGGAGGAAACTCAGGCTCACCAATTATGAATGCTTATGGCGAATTGATTGGCGTTAACTTTGACCGCGCTTATGGTGCTACTATCAATGATTACGCCTGGAACGAAAGCTATAGCAGATCAATAGGTGTAGACATCCGCTACGTATTATGGGTAGCTTCAAAAATCGACAAAGCCGATTACCTGATCAAGGAAATGGGCGTTAAATTATAATAGAAACATCAAATCACCGGGCCGTCTTTAATTACCATTAAGGCGGCCCTTTTTACAGAAGATCCAATGAGAGTAATCGCAGAACTACCGCATCCGGAATGCAAAATCACCCTGTTCAACATGAACCAGAAATACATCATTAAGTTTGAACAAGGCGGACTTGAACAAAGCTACAAGCTATCAGAATTAGACCTCTCAGGAGGTGGCGCCAATGAAATTTTCCAGATCCTGGACGAAGCATTTATCGCTACCGTTGTAGCCAGGTTCAAAGAGATGAGAACGGATTTTTCAGCCGCCTATCAGCGTCAACAATATTAGTAGACAAAGATATACGTAACTAACTGTAAAACAGTACGATTAATTCAAACACAAAATTTAATTCTGCAAAATAAGGATAAATTTAAACTCAAAACTACACCTATATATAGTATTAGATTAAGCAAATCAAAATAATATTACTGAAAAACAAACAGTTAAGTAATCTAACAAAATATTGTATGGGCAGGTAAAATAGCCAAATAATAGGGAGGTTTTGAGTTTTTATCTTAAAAAAACAGCGTATAAAAGAAGTAGCACTAAGGTACCATTTTATCTTAAAACACAAGCATCTTCCCTCCTATTTTCAAGGCAGGAAACACTAGAATGCCCTGCCAAAAACTTCGATAATCGGGTCATATCCCTCCGGATTTAAAACTGCAAATCAAGCTTAAAAGCATTTTATAAATCCGCCAGTTTATACGTACTTTTGTGAGATGAAAGCGAATTTACTTTTAATAGTGGCTATCCTAATCCTGGCATTTTCTGCCTGCAATAAAATTTCAGAAGACATCCAGCGTGACCTCATCATCAGTCCGGATTCCATCAAATTCTCCATCCCCCCGATGACAGTTAATGGAGATTCAATCGTGATAGACAACCTCCCAACCACACTCGTTATAAACAACTTTTTAGATAGCCTCAATAGACAGGGAGGAGAAATCTATAGTGTCAACAACATCAGCGAGATTCGTCTTTCTAACTTTACGGTAGACCTCATTCCTAATAAGAACGACACCGTAAACAATAGAAGTAATTTTAGCAGTATTGGTTTGATTAACGCCAATTTATCCAGCGGCACGCAAAAGGACAAGCTGGCCGAAATCACCAACAACTCTTCTTTAGATTCCTTTTCCGCTAAACTTACGCTGAAACAGGTCATGAGTAATGATCTATTAAGAAACTACCTCAATAACGGCAACCTAAAGTACAGCCTCGTGATTAAACCAAGAAAATCAACTATTGATACCATTAAGGCTAAAATAGGAACAAGTTACACCATGACGCTTAAGAAATAGCCATCACATAAAGAAATAAAAATAAGCTGAGAAGAAACCATCATTTCCAGTAAGATTGAACTCGTTTTTTTCAATCCTTCTCCACATTTCCTGATTGCTTTTCAAAAATATAGAGGACAACTCCCACTGTTTTTGCTTGCTCTTGAAGCGCCAGAGATCGCTATCTGTTTTGCTACTCTTTTGCTTTTCTTTTCCTTTTATTTTACTCCTGTATTAGCTGAGCAAAAGAAAAGCATCACAAAAACTAAAGAGATAAATCACTATGAAGCCTGGGTTCATCAGCTTTAATGGATTAACTTGTAGTTAATGCATGCTGGATAAAAAAATAGGGTGTCCAAAATGAATTGGACACCCTACTTACTAAGCGGTAGAAAACCAGATTAGTTTATACTTTTCGTGGAGGCAGCTCAAAGGCAACTGCATCATGCTCAAAATGTCCACGGTGTGCACCATCACAGAAAGGCTTATTTGCAGACAATCCACAGCGACAAATCGACAAAGTAGTTCTACCTTGTAATCCGTACTCGTTACCTTGCATATCTACGATTTCAAAGTCTCCCTCGATCTTCACAGATCCATTATTATTTATCGTTAATTTCGTTTTTGACATCTTTAAATATTTTTGACAAAAATAGAAATTGAAATTTCAACCAGGGCGCCTGATTGCAATTTAGATTCATTCAGATTAAGCGCCGGAAAAACGTTTAAACATCCATTTCTGCCAATATCCGCGATTTAAGGGCCTTCAAAATTGATTATGAACTTAAAATTGTTTATATTTGCATGAAACGGGATATCATTACAACTATTCTCTTACTACTTACCCACTAATCATGATCAATCTTATGATTAGGTTTCAATTTCTCCAGGTTGCTGATCCGTTGCCTCCCGAGAATTAAATTACATTCTTGCCATTATTGATCCATAGGGGAATCAGATAATCAGGCTCTATAGAATAGGTAAAACCAGAGGAGAAGGTTATTTTTTAACTAATACATATAATTTATGGCTAAATCTCAGGCTACCTTCATGAAGAAGCAACTAGAAAAAAACAGACAGAAGAAAAAAGAAGACAAAGAACAGCGTAAGCTTGAACGTCAACAAAACTCTACTGGTGGTGATCTGGAAAGCATGATGGCTTATGTGAATGAATTCGGAGAGATTGTATCCACTCCACCGGAAAACCCCTCAGTAAAAGGACCAGAAAAGAAATAATATCTTTAGAAAGCTGCTTTTAAGCGGCTTTTTTTTGTGCAAATTGGGTACACAATGCCACAAATACAGGCAATAAGTCATACCAGTCCTCTTCTATTTCTGAAGGGGATTTTTTTTTTTTCTTTCAACATTGAAAACAACTCCTTCCTTTTTCCTTAGGAAACAAATCAACAAATAAAAATTCAGGATCCCGGATTTATTCTGAGACAAAGGTTTACCAGTCTAAACTGGCCTGTTCAGGTTTATTTCCCTATAAATAAACCGGCTATTTTAGTATTTTTGATTATGACAAAATGTTTAATTTCCTTTGATCATGATCATTTCAATAAAAAGAGTCTGTTTTTTGCAAAAGAACCAAATATAAAAAGAGATTAACGTGAATCCATATGAATAACCTCTCCCATTTTTCAGATAGAAATACGATACTGGATTTGTTTTCAGAACAAGTCAAAATAATACCTTCTCAAACTGCTGTATCGTTTGAAAACCAAAATGTCAGCTACCAGGAATTAGACCAGATTTCCAACCAACTTGCCTATTATCTGATGAGCAAGGGAATTCAGCAGGAATCGCTGGTTCCTATCTGCATGAATGATCCTAAAAACATGCTGATCGGTATTCTTGGGATACTCAAAGCTGGAGCCGCCTATGTGCCTGTTGATGCAGATTTTCCTGTAGCACGCATGAAATACATGGTTCAGGATAGCGGAGCTACACTAGTGATCACAGATCTACAATCTTTGTCTTTTCTAAGCGCCGCTACGGGATTACAAATTGTTCTGGCAGATCAGGACTGGTCTATCCTTTCCGGATTACCAGATCATGCTGTTGTCCCGACAGTCTCAGCGGATCAAATCGCTTATGTGATTTATACCTCAGGCTCTACCGGAGTTCCTAAAGGTGTCATGATTGAACATCATTCCCTGACAGATTATATACTTGGACTGGCTGCTCATTTGCCTTTATCTGACTGCAAAAACTATGCGGTAGGTGCAACTATGGCCACTGACCTTGGAAACACGGCCATATTTAGTTCATTGGCGCTGGGAGGCACTTTACATCTATTCAGCAAGGAGAACTTTAACCATCCGGAATATATACATCCTTATTTCAACACACATGCAATCGACTGCCTGAAGATTGTACCATCTCATTGGAAATCTCTGGCATTAGCGGGCATTGACTTAATGCCTCAGCAAATATTGATTTTTGGAGGTGAAGCGCTAAGTGCCAGTATGGTTAAAGAAATCAAGCCTCCAGCTGGAAATACCTGTAGCATCGTAAACCACTATGGACCTACAGAAACAACCATTGGTAAACTCTTACACCTTGTCAATGGGAATACCGTTTACGACCACACCATTCCCATTGGCAAACCTTTTAGCAAGGCAAAGGTATATATCGTTAATCCAGACTTAAAAGAAGCAGGAATTAATGAAACTGGCGAAATTTATATCGGAGGTTCTGGTTTAGCCAGAGGTTATTTAAACCGTCCAGAGCTTACTGAAGAACGCTTTGTCAGAGATTTCTTCTCTAATGAACCCAATGCACGCTTATACCTGACCGGCGATCTTGGAAAGAAACGGGAAGATGGAGAAATTGAATACCTGGGCCGAATTGATGATCAGGTAAAAATCCGCGGCTATCGAATCGAGCTTGGAGAGATTGAGAGCATCCTGCAGACTGCACCAGGCATTAAACAAGGCGTAGTGTTGGTCAAAGAAAATCTGCTGGGTGACAAAAGACTAGTGGCTTATGTAGTAGTTCATGAGCATTACGATAAGAAAACGTTAATCGGCTATTTAGAAAGCAAACTACCAGCTTTCATGGTGCCGCAGCTGATTGTACCCCTGGAGGCCCTGCCTTTTAGTCCAAATGGAAAAGTGGATAAAAAAGCATTACCAGATCCGGAGGTAGAAAAGCTCCTGACCAACAGTTATCAGGCACCCAATTATAAAACAGAAAATTACCTTTCAGAAATCTGGAAAGAAATCCTCGGTTTGAGCCGGGTAGGCATTGATGACAATTTTTTTGAACTTGGAGGAAATTCCTTACTGGCACAAAAATCTGTTGCCTTATTAAAACTGAAACACGGCTTACACTTGCAGGTCACCAAACTATACCAATTCCCAAGAATCCGGGACATTGCAGAATTTCTGGATGGAAAAGACCAGGCCAAAACCTATAAAAACACAAAAACAACGAAAAACCAGGATACTGAGGTGGCCATTATTGGCATGACTGGCCGCTTTCCAGGTGCAGATTCAGTAAATGAGCTCTGGGAGCTGCTTAAGGCTGGAAAAGAAAGTACAAAATTCTTTTCTGATGGAGAGTTAGACCCAAGCGTAGCTCCCGAGATCAGGAACCATCCTGACTATGTGAAGGCAAGAGGTATCATAGAGGAAGTTCAAGGCTTTGATGCTGCTTTCTTTGGCATCAGTCCAAAGCTAGCAGAACTTATGGACCCTCAACAACGCGTCTTTCTGGAAATAGCCTGGCAGTTATTGGAAAAAACGGGTTATGCGGCCAGTAACGATGAAGGGCCAACTGGTGTTTTTGCTGGTGTCCGCGTCAATACCTATTATGCAAATAATGTAGTGCCAAATACAGCCTTGATCGACAATGTAGGAAAGTTTCAGGTGGTCACCGTAAATGATAAAGACTATGTTGCCACCAGAACCGCATACACACTTAATTTAAAAGGCCCGGCGGTAAATGTTCAGTCTGCCTGCTCTACTTCTCTCCTTGCCATCGCTCAGGCTGTACAGAGCATTAGAACTGGCCAATGTGAGATGGCCCTTGCTGGCGGCGCAACCATTAATTCGCCGGTGAATGTGGGACATCTTTATGAGGAAGGTGCAATGCTGAGTAATGATGGACATTGCAGGCCATTCGATGCCGCAGCAGAAGGCACGGTATTTAGTGATGGCGCCGGCGTAGTATTACTTAAAGATAAAGATGCTGCTTTAAGAGATGGCGATCAGATTTATGCCGTCATCAAAGGGATAGGGATCAGTAATGATGGAGGAGGCAAAGGCAGTTTCACTGCACCAAGTGCAGAAGGACAAGCGGCAGCCATACGAATGGCCATTAATGATGCAGGAATAGATCCTGCTCAGATCAGCTATATAGAAACACACGGCACAGCAACCCCTTTAGGCGATCCTATTGAAATTGAAGGCTTGAATCTTGCATTTGGACAACAGGAGCACAAACAATATTGTGCCATTGGATCGGTGAAAAGTAATTTCGGTCACCTCACCTGTGCCGCAGGTGTGACAGGATTAATTAAGGCCAGTCTGGCCTTATACCATCAGCAGATTCCCGCCAGCATCAATTACAACAAACCAAATCCAAATATCGACTTTGAAAATAGTCCTTTTATCGTGAACACCAGTTTAAAGGAATGGAAAGGCGAGCGTCGACTGGCGGGAGTCAGTTCTTTTGGTGTTGGAGGTACAAATGTTCATTTGATTCTGGAGTCGCATGAAGATCAGCACCTGAATAAAGCTCAGGCAATAAAAAAAACCTCCCTTCCCTTACAAGTAGTTTGCTGGTCTGCTAAAAACGAGCAAAGCTTGAATCAGTATGGCGAAAAGTTATTAGAATTTTTGGCGCAGGAGGAAAAGCTGGAGCTTGCTGACCTCGCTTACACTTTGAATCAGTTCAGACAAACTTTTCCATTCCGGAGATTTGTCCTCGCTTCAGATCTGGAATCGCTAAAATCAGAATTACAAAAAGGAAAAAATTTATCCCCTGCACAAACTAAAAAAAATCCAGGTGTCATTAGAGAAGCGGTATTTACCTTCCCCGGACAGGGAGCACAATTTCCGGGCATGGGCAGGGCATTGTACGATCATGAACCTGTATTTCGTGCTGCAATGGACGAATGTAACCTGCTTTTAAGTCCTAAGTTAAAGGAAAGTCTCCTGGCTATAATTTATCCTCAGGAAATTGATGCCGCGGCAGAGGAACGTTTAAAAAACACAAAGTACAGCCAACCCGCCCTATTTATGATCGGCTATGCTTTAACTAAACTCTGGATGAGCTGGGGGGTATTTCCTTCTGCTTTCATCGGTCATAGTATTGGAGAATTTGTTGCTGCCCATTTTGCAGGTGTATTTGATTTAAAAGATGCCTTAAATATCATTGCTACCCGGGGACAACTCATGAGTGAGCTTCCCGGAGGAAGTATGCTCTCTGTTCGTGAGAAAGCAGAAATAATAAAACCAATGCTTCCGGAAGATGTGGCTTTGGCCGCCGTCAACTCCCCCGATCTTTGTGTCCTGGCGGGTACTTATGAAGGTATCGCTGCATTCAGTACGCTGTTAAATGAAAAGGAAATTGCCAACAGGTTATTACATACCAGCCATGCCTTCCATTCCTTTATGATGGATCCTGTATTGGAGCCTTTCACAAAAGAATTGTTGGCACTGAAATTTAATCTTCCGCAACTACCTATCTATTCTACCGTTAAAGGAAGAAAACTTACAGATGAAGAAGCTACAGATCCATCGTATTGGGCCAATCATTTACGCGCTACCGTACAGTTTGACAATGCCGCGGCATTATTGCTTTCTGAGCATCAGGGCAAAGCATTTATTGAAATGGGACCGGGTAATGCTACTGCTACGTTTTTACGCCAGCAGCCACTGGGGAAAGATAACCTGATCCTGAGTTCAATGGAAATGCCAAAGGAAAGTGAATCAGCTTACCACAGTATCCTGAGGGCTTTTGGACAGTTGTGGTCAAATGGCTATCCAAACAATTGGTCTGCTTTCTATGGTCAAGACAAACCTACCAGGTTAACAAACCTGCCTACTTACGCCTTTAACAAAACAAAATATTGGGTTCAGCCTCCTATTTCAACGGCTGCTTTTACTCCTCCAGTTTATATGGAAGAATCACCTATTACATCAACCCTACAACCTTCACCAGTAATGAGAAAGCAATCCTTAATCGGTCAGATCAAAGACATTCTGGAAAATACTTCAGGAATAGATATGCAGGATGCACCTGCAGAAATCAGCTTCATAGAAATGGGATTGGATTCCCTGCTATTGACACAAATCGCAATTGCCTTAAAAAAGAGTTTTAATGTACCTATTACCTTTCGCCAGTTAAATGAAGAATTCAATAATCTTGAATCTTTGGCGAATTACCTGGATCAGCAGCTGCCTCCGGAAAATTTAGCTCCATCAGGTGTAAACCATGCTGCCACACCTTCAGCAGCTATCGCTATTCCCAATCCGGTAAATGGTCAACAGCATAATGGATCGGCTTACCCTACATCACATACCGCCACAGCAATGGAATTGATCAGTCAGCAGATCAGCCTGCTGTCGCAACAAGTGGCTTTATTACAAGGGCAACCATTGGCTAGTAAAACAGTGACTGTAATACCGCCCGCCCCATTTCCAGAAACGAACCATGGTTCTAATCCTGGTCTGACCTTAACCAATGGAAAAACGCCTGATTTAACAGCCGAAGAACTCATTGAGATAAAAAAACCTTTTGGTGCGAGTCCTAAGATAGAAAAACAATCTGCGGTTTTAAATCCTGCCCAGCAACAATACCTGGACGATTTAACGTCCAGATATACTCAAAAAACAAAGGCCAGCAAGGCCTACACCCAGGAAAACCGCGCACATATGGCCGATCCCAGGGTCGTTTCAGGATTTAAACCGGCAACGAAGGAATTGGTTTATTCTATTGTGATCAATAAATCCAAAGGAAGTAAATTCTGGGATTTAGATGGCAATGAATATATCGACGCCTTAAATGGCTTTGGTTCAAATATGCTGGGTTATCAACCTGAAGTGATCAAAAACGCATTATTAGAACAGATAGAAAAAGGTTATGAGATTGGCCCGCAGCATGAACTTGCAGGAGAAGTCAGTAAGCTCATCTGTGAGTTTACTGATTTCGACCGTTCTGCCTTATGTAACACGGGTTCTGAGGCGGTTTTAGGCGCAATGCGTATTGCACGTACCGTAACCGGTAGGTCCCTGATTGTTGCCTTTACCGGTTCTTACCATGGAATCGTGGATGAAGTGATTGTAAGGGGCAGTAAGAAATTGAAGTCTTTCCCGGCTGCACCAGGCATTATGCCGGAGGCAGTACAGAATATGTTGATTCTGGATTATGGGACTGAAGAATCTTTAAAGATCATTAAAGAACGTGCAAATGAAATTGCTGCTGTATTGGTTGAACCTGTTCAGAGTCGCAGACCAGAGTTCCAGCCTATTGCCTTTTTGAAAGAATTAAGAGCATTAACAGAACAGTCTGGCACGGCCTTGATTTTTGATGAGGTAATTTCGGGTTTCCGCTTCCATCCAAGGGGCACTCAGGGTCTTTTTGACATCAAAGCCGACTTGGGGACTTATGGGAAGGTTGCTGGTGCGGGTATTTCTATCGGCATCATCGCTGGTAAAAGGAAGTTTATGGATGCATTAGATGGTGGTTTCTGGCAATACGGAGACGATTCCATTCCGGAAATTGGCGTCACCTATTTTGCTGGTACTTTTGTTCGCCATCCCCTGGCTCTGGCCACAGCCAAAGCTTCTTTAAACTATATGAAGGAACAGGGCCCTGGTTTGCAATCCGATTTAAATGAAAAAACCAAATACATTGCAGACACCCTAAACGGGATCATCAAAAAGCTGGAGGTACCGATGTTTATTGCACAATTTGGTTCTTTATGGCGCGTTAAGTTTTTGGAAGAATATCCTTATACTGAGTTGTTCTTTACCTTGATGAGGTTAAAAGGCATTCATATTTTAGAGGGTTTCTCCTGTTTCCTGACCACCGCCCATAGTCAGGACGACATTGACAAGATCATACATACTTTTGAAGTCTGCTTAACAGAATTAAAATCTGCCGGTTTTATACCTGTCTATCATCATCCAGTGGAAGAAGAGAAAATCTCATTAAAAAAAGATATATTTAGTCATCCGCCGTTAAGCAATGCCAGATTAGGAAAAGACGAAGCAGGTAATCCGGCCTGGTTTATTGAGGATGAAAAAAATCCAGGAAAGTACCTTCAGGTAAATTAAATCAAATAATTAATGTCCCAATATACTTTTACCCCAGTTGATTTTAATCCTTTTGAAGAAGCAAAAGTGATTTCGAAGATCGTATACACAAATGAGCCACAGAAAGAAATCTGGCTTTCCTGTATGATTGGAGAAGTTGCCGCGAACCTGGCTTATAACGAGTCGGTGTCCCTGGATCTTAAGGGCGAACTCCACTTGTCCCATTTTTCTGCTGCCCTTAAGGAAGTCGTAGAAAGGCACGAAGCCTTAAGAGCTACAGTTAGTCCGAATGGGGAAACTCTGATCGTCTATAAATCATTGGACATCCCTCTTTCAATCTATGACCTCTCCGGGGAAATCGATCAGCAAAGCATTTTGAAAGCGTTTGTAGAAAAAGAAATGCAAAATCCTTTCGATTTGCAGGAAGGTCCGTTATTGCGCTTATTCTTACACAAACAAAGCGATAATCACCATTTCTTTACCATTGTTAAACACCATGTCATTAGTGACGGTTGGTCTACCGGTGTATTTCTGGAAGATTTGAGTAAGATTTACAATGCAAAGTTAGCTGGAAAAGCATTGGCCTTAAGTCCGCCTCCGCAGATCAGCGATTATGCGACTGAGATGATGGCTTTTGAGCAAAGTCCGGAATACCGGGAAACACTCAATTATTGGTTACAGATGTACCAGGACCATGTGCCGGTCTTAGATCTACCTACCGATTTCCCCAGACCAGCAGTTAGAACCTATAAAGCAGCCAGGTTTGATTTACATCTTCCTTTGGAAATGGTCACACAGCTCAAAAAAACCGGGGCAAGTTCCGGAGCGAGTCTGGTGAACACTTTGCTGAGCGCATTTGAGGTATTTCTCTACTTACAAACCCATCAGCAGGAACTGACAGTGGGGCTCCCTGCTGCCGGACAAGCGGCAACAGAGAAATTCGGATTGGTTGGCCACTGTGTAAACCTCCTTCCTTTGAAAACAAGGATTGAACCAGAGCTCAGCTTCGCTGAGTACTTAAAAAAACGAAAGAAAGCATTCTTTGATGCCTATGACCATCAAAAGTTCACATTTGGACAGTTGGTCAAAGCACTAAACCTAAAAAGAGATCCTTCCAGGATTCCATTGGTCCCTGTTGTTTTCAACATTGACATGGGCATGGACAACTCGGTATCATTTGATCAATTGAGCTATGAGCTGATTTCTAATCCCAGAGCTTACGAAACGTTTGAGTTGTTTTTGAATGCCACCAGTTCTAAACGTGGACTTACTTTAGAATGGACTTATAATACCCAATTGTTCAATGCCGGTTCCATTGAGAAAATGGCCAAAGATTTTGAACAACTGCTAAATCAAATTATCGCAGAACCTGGAAAAACAATACAGGACCATACCCAGGCTAATTCAGAAGCCTGGCTGGATCAGTTGAAACTATGGAATCAAACGGAAGTTGATATTGATAAAAAAAGTACTTTACTGGAGCTGATCGAAGCAGCCGCCTTAAAGTTTCCGGCTCATAAAGCGGTTACTTTTAAAGCTCAGCAACTGAGCTATGAAGAGCTCCTTGTTCGTATAAATCAGTTTGCTGCTTATTTACTTGACCATGGAATCAAAACCGGAGATATCATTGCCCTGGCAACCGACCGCTCAATAGAAATGCTGGTTGCTTTACTCGGGATCCTTAAAGCTGGTGGCGTATATCTTCCTCTGGATCCGGATTTCCCACAGGATCGTATTGTCTACATGCTGGAAGATTCCAAAGTGAAAATATTGTTGGTCTCCCAAAACCTTCAAGGTAAATATCCCACAGCAGCCACTGAATTAATCATAGAGGAGATTTGGCCTGAATTGCAAAACCAAAGCTCAAAAATAGCTGCTGTCGATCTCTCAGGTCATGACCTCGCTTATATATTGTATACCTCGGGATCTACAGGAAGACCTAAAGGAGTTAAAATTACCCATAGCAATTTGCTGAATTTTCTACTGAGTATGCAATGCTCACCTGGAATTACTCCTTCAGACCGTTTACTGGCCATTACTACCATTTCATTTGATATTGCCGGCCTGGAATTGTACCTGCCACTCATTACCGGCGCAGAATTGGTAATATGTGATACAGAAACTGCAAGAGATGGACGTTTATTATTAGATTTGATTCAGGCAAAAAACATCAGCATCATGCAAGCCACACCTTCTACCTGGAGAATGATGGTAGAATCCGGCTGGAACAATGAGCTCCCTTTAAAGGTACTTTGTGGTGGTGAAGCGCTGCCTAAAGACCTGGCGACAGCATTATTACTGCGTTGTGCGTCTTTATGGAATATGTATGGTCCTACAGAAACCACCATATGGTCGACTTTAAAAGAAGTTAAAAAAGATGATGAACAGATCACGATTGGAAGGCCAATTTTCAATACCAGTATTTATCTGGTCAATGAGCATGGACAACTGGTGCCTCCAGGAAATGTCGGAGAAATTTTAATTGGTGGCGAAGGTTTGGCGGAAGGCTACCTGAATCAAGCGGAATTGACCGCAGAAAAATTCATCAAAGATACTTTCAGTGGAAAACCAGGAGGCAGGCTGTATAAAACCGGCGACCTTGGAAAATTTACAGAAGAGGGCGAGATCATTTGTTTGGGCAGATCTGATCAGCAAGTGAAAATTCGCGGCCACAGGATAGAGCTTGGGGAAATCGAAAATTGTATTACTGAACTCAAGGATGTAAAGCAAGCTGTAGTTCTGGCCAGAGCCGACCAATCGGCGGAACAAAAACTGGTCGCTTATGTGGTTCCGGAAACATTACTTACAAATAATGAAACTCCTTCCTGGAAAGACCGCTGGGATACCATTTATGATATGGCCGCATCATCTTCAGCTGGAAAAGCAGAATCTGAACAAAAAATTGATGGGATTTTATTGGAACAGTGGAAGAATAGCGAAAGCTTGGTGGAACAGGCGGCGGAATGGCTGAAGGTATCTGCACAAAGGATTAAGGCATTAAATGCTCAGGATATTTTAGAGATTGGTAGCGGTGGTGGTCAGCTCATGTTTGAGCTTGCTCCATTTGCCAAGTCCTATCTGGCGACAGATTATGCGGAGACGGCGATTCAAAAGCTACAGGAAAAACTGGATACACATCCCGGAAAATGGCCTCATGTTAAAACCATGGCCAATGCTGCTGATGATTTTAGTGGCCTCAATGGTTCCTCATTTGATCTGATACTGATCCACAGTGTGGCACAGTATTTTCCAGACACCGCGTATTTCCTGAAGGTGATCACTGCTGCGATAGCGCGTTTAAAAACTGGAGGCTGTTTATTTATTGGCGATATGCAAGGTAAAAACAGCTTAACCATGTATCATGCGATGGACTATCTCGCCAATGCAAAAGATACCAGCACACTACCGGATTTCCATGAAGTGGTAAACAACCGGGTTAGGATTGAAGACGAGTTTGTTGCAGACCCTGCCTTTTTCTACCTCTTACCTCAATTAATGCCTGAGATTTCTGCGGTAGATGTACAACTTAGGGAAGGAAGCTCCCTAAATGAAACCACAAAATATCATTATGATGTTTGGATTTATGTAAATTCCAATCATAAAACGATCCATCCGGATGTATCTCTGGATTTCGCCACATTGCAGGACCTGAATGCGGTAACGACACTATTATCTCAGGAAGCTACAAACTGCATTGCGATCAATGGAGTTTTCAATTCCAGAACAGCAAAAGACCATACCTTACTGGATTGGTTGCAATCTGCTCCTGCCACCGCCCTCGTCGGCGACATTAAAAAACAACTGACACAGGTATCAACAGGAATTCATCCGGACGATTTTTGGGAATTAGGTGCAAAACTGGGTTTCCGTACACATATTCGCTGGAGTTCGGATGGTACAGATGGTAAATATGATGTGGTGTTCATCAAGAACGGAACAGAACAACTTGTTCCGGCAGCTCCTGAAATGGACCTCAGAAATCTAAATTTACTGGACTTTGCCAAAACGCCTGATTCCACAAATGAACTGTTTCTCTCTAAAAAAACGATAACAGAATGGAAGGAAACGCTGGCCCGTCAACTGCCAGATTATATGGTACCAACAGACTTTATCGCTTTAAAAGCATTTCCACTTACTCCTAATCATAAAATCGACAAGAAGGCATTGCCGAAACCCCAGCCGAAATCTGGCCATCAAGGGCAAGCGAGAGAGCTTCCTCAAAATAAGACAGAGCAAATGGTCTTTGACATTTGGTCGGCTGTTTTGGGATTAGAATATATGGATACCACTGCTGATTTTTTTGAGCTTGGCGGACATTCCCTATTGGCAGTAAAAGTAATGGCAGCAATTGAAAAAGAAACCGGAAAGAGATTACCGCTGGCTACATTATTTGAAAATGCCAATATTCAGAAACTAGCAAAAAAACTAAGTCCGGCTGAACAGGAAGTAAGCTGGGAAGCTTTGGTACCCATCAAAACTTCGGGATCAAAACACCCCCTCTTTATGGTTCATGGAGGTGGATTAAATGTAATGGTATTCCAGTCGATGAGCAAATACCTGGATGAAGACCAACCACTTTATGGTTTACAGGCCATAGGATTAAACCAGGAAGCCAATCTTCCAGATAGCATCGAAGAAATTTCTGCTGTATATGTCTCAGAAATCATAAAAGTGCAGCCAGAAGGTCCCTATTCTTTATCCGGCTATTCCCTGGGTGGTTTCATCGTTTATGAAATGGCTAAACAGCTCATCAGTATGGGCAAAGAAGTTAAGTTTTTAGGTATCATGGACACCTATGCCGGAGATGTAGGAAGCTCAGTTACAAAATCTACAAAACTGTTTAATAAAATTAAAAGACAATTTTACAAGATTCCTTTTCTTATCGGTAATTTCTTCCGGTACCCCGCTGAATCATTCTCTTATCAGCTGGAAATGTTGAAACGCAAGATAAATGGTAAGAACTTACCTATGGGGGAAGATTACACCCTCCATTTCAGTCCATACGAAAAGAAGATTTACAATAGCTACGATCAGGCACACAACCACTACACAATGGTTCCGGAAGCACTTAAAATCAGTCTGTTTACGGTAAGAAAAAGGTTGTATTTCCTGGATGACAACCATTCACTCGGCTGGGCAAAATATGCGAAAAAAGGAATTGAACGTCATTATGTGCCAGGCGACCATGAGACTTTCCTTTATCCACCAAACAATGAAGAATTTGCAAGAATTCTACAGGATGCGCTCAACAAAATTTAATGGAAACTGCTGAAACCTTATTAAATGGAGCTGTTCACTGGCGACCTTACGACGGGCAGGATCTTTCTCTGAAAGATCTTGTCCAGGTCTTCAAAATTAAAGCCAGTGATTATTTTAAAAAAATAAGAGCAGAGGACATTCTTTCTGCCGAAGAACTCGCTAAAGCTGCCCGGTTTCTCCAGCAACAAAGTAAAGAAAACTACACGGTGCGCAAGTATTTCCTGAGAAAACTACTGTCTGTTTTTACGGGGATCCCTCCTACCGAATTGGTTTTTAAACTGATGGCAAATAAGAAACCTGGTATGGATGGTTTGTTTTTCAATGTTAGTCATTCCAGGGATTTAATCACCATTGCTTTCAGTAGCACCGACATTGGAATTGACCTGGAATATATCGATCCGAATTTCCAATACCAGGATATAATGGCTCTTTGTTTCTCAAAAGAAGAAATACTGCTGGTAGAAATGGCAGATCAACCTATGCTGGCATTTTACCTGATATGGACCCGAAAAGAGGCCATTATCAAAGCTACCGGAGAAGGAATTGAAGAACAACTTCAGACAGTACCCAGCCTTCAAAGACAAATCCTAAGGAATGGAACAAACTACCAAGTAACCAGTTATCTTGCAACAGCAAATCATCTTTTCACAACAGCCAACCCCGCTATAGAAAAGCCATTTGTGTTCTGGGATCTGACGACAGCATTTACTTTCTTTTAGACTTTTCCCAGGCGGCACTTTGGTTCTTTTTATAATACCTGATAATGCCTGCCATCACCGCATAATTCATGATACAGAAATAATAGGGAATAAACAGGGCTTTAATTCTGATATTTCTATTTTCAAAATAGAACCCGATGAGCGCAAGCGTATAAAATATGACCTGCAGGCCAAATAGAATCTGATAAAACGGAGCAGCTGTTTCTATGGCAATAATCCCATTTAAAATGAAAGCCAGTATTAAAAGAAATGGTGTGATGGTCCACCTTAAAACACGGTGACTGATATATTGAAATGTAAAAATGGGATTATGAAATGGATTGGCAGATTTTTTCAACCTTAAAATCGATTGGATTCCTCCTGCAGCAATTCTAATTTTTCGCTTTAACTCTTCTTTTACATCGGCAGAAGCCGTTTCCATAGCATAAGCATTGGGTTCATAAGCAATGATGTATCCATTTTCAGCGATGCGCATCGCTATCATATGATCATCAATGATGGTATCTGATTCTACAGGCTGATATAATGCCGTTCGGATACTGAACAACTCGCCTGCGGCACCTACACCTGAATACAAGGCATAATCCCATTTTTTCAACAAGGATTCATATTTCCAGTAAAAGCCCTCGCCAGCAGAACTTGCATCTGCGGTTTCAGGAACAAGTATTCTTTTTTCTCCTGCAACTGCCCCTACTTTTGGATTTTGATAATGCTTCACCAGTTCCAGGAGCGCATCCTTATTCAAAAATGTATTGGCATCGGTAAAAACCGTTATTTCCCCATTGATAAATGGTATTGCTCTTTTGATAGCAGCCATTTTACCTGCTCGGCTATCTATATGAAGTAAGGTAATTTCTGAAAATTGGCGCACCTTATCTGGGGTGTCATCAGAGGATCCATCTGTGGTAAAAATTAACTGAATCTTGTCCTTAGGATAGTTCAGAGCCAGTGTGTTCTTGATTTTCTCTTCAATAATTTCGGATTCGTTATAGGCCGCCACCAGCAAACTTACTCTTGGCAACTCTTTTCCTTCCTGGAAAATGAAAGGTTTTATAATTAGGTTTTTGATCTTTAACAGAAAGTAAAGTACGAAACCATATCCTACAAATGTATAAATGATCAGAAAAATGCTGATCCAGAAAATTATAATCATTAATGCTATATTTTAAAACCTAAATTCTCACTGCTTTTACTGTGGCTAAAATTCCACATGATTCCTCTAAATACCCACTTTATCAAATCTGTTCTTCCTTTTTTAAGATAAATAAATATTTGTTTTGGACAAGCAACACCGATATAAAAACAAGAAAAAAGCAAGAGATTTAGAAAACTGGTATTTCTACGTATAAATAGCATCCGGTTCCTGGTCATGAAATAAGTTTTGATGCTACTTTCCTTACCTACACTTATCGATTCCTTATGATAGATTTTTGTTTTTCCGCAGAACCAGATTTTCTTTCCTGCCCGCTTAAACTGTTCACACCAATCTAACTCTTCATAATATAAGAAATAGTTTTCCGCCATCTGTCCAACATGATTGAGGTCTTTCCTCCTGCACATCATTGCTGCACCATGGCAAAAGCCCGTCTCTCGACTATCCAAATCAAATTGACCCTCGTTCTTTTCCATATTACCGATCCCTCTATTCCTCGCCGTGAGGTAATTCATTTCTGTAAAACCCGCATATTGGATGATGTCTGGCTGGTCATAATAAAGTATTAAAGGAGATATGATGCCTATTTCCTGGTCCTGCTCCATGGTCTCTGTTAGTACGGTAATCAGATTAGGGCTGATTTCTGTATCGTTGTTTAATAACAACAAGAACTCACCTTTAGCGATTTTAATTCCCATATTATTTCCGCCTGCAAAGCCAAGATTTTGTTCAGAACGCAAATAGATCAATTCAGGATATGCAGCTAAAAACCTGGGACCATTATCCTCTTTACTCCCATTATCTACCAAAATCAATTCAATTGGGATGCCTATCGTATTGTCCTTTACCGATTGCAGGAAGGCTAATGTTACTTCAGGCTGGTTAAAATTTACAGAAATTATAGAAGTCAGTTTCATCTGGTGTAAAAATAGGATTTTGATTACTCATTTTTTAAGGATTTAATTGTTAAAAACGTTATCATTGTAATCGTTAAATTAAGTAAAAATAAAACAGCAGTTACCCATGCTTAAAAAAGATGTCATCACTAAATAAGCTATCAAAGGTATTAAAATATCTGGGCATACTTATGAGTACGTCACTGACGCAATGTAACCGACCGGTTACTGTAGGGCGACAATTAGAGCACAGCGCTAATGATTCGGCTATAGTAATCCCAATGCTCAGTTTAGGTGATACTTCGAGATTGGTAACTATAGATATAGACCTAAAAAAAGTCAAAAAACCTGGTTTGCATTTTACCGACTTAGCCTTTAATAAAAGTAAGGGGTTTCTGTTGATGAAAGACGACGGGCTGGCTTCAGATTATAACATTGTTTATAAGGTATTGTCTGGTGGGATAATTGATGGGCAACGCTATCCTGGCTTCAGCTATACTGATGGTGCAGGTAAAAATATTGGCTATAAATATTCTTTTGCGATTAATCCCAATGAAGAACACAGCAGTTCTTCAAACGTAACGTCCTGGTCACAGATTTCAGAAATGGTGTCTAAGGGGCATTCCATGATGAACCATACTTTAAATCACGGTGGGACAGATAAATTAAAGGCCTTAAAAGATGCCGAAAAAAATCTGTGGCGTCATACCCATTATCGGATGACGGAAATTGCGATTCCTTCAAATGAAGAAGGTTTCGTAGAAACTGGGATTCAGCTGGGCTATCCTTTGATCAGCTCAGAATTCGGAGAACCTGTACCAGATGGTAATAATAATCCCGGCAATGAAAATATAAGTTGGGGAAGTGTGATTCGCATGGAAAGCCAGAACTTTAATAAAGTATTAATTTCCAGGACAAATTTAGGCGACCAATGGAATTCCTCCGAGCTTAAGAACTCAAAAAGTTTTGTTGATTACGTATTGAATCATCCCGAAAAATCAAAAAAACTAATTGGTGCTGCATTTAGTCATGGTCCGTTTGGAGATCACAAAGAAGGCGCTAAAATTTTCTTTGACTTTATAAATTACATCAAGCATCACCCTGGGAACCGGGATAGCGTATGGATGACTTCCTCAAAAGAATTGATGGATTATGTAAAGACAAAAGCGAAAGTAAAGGTCATTAAAGAAAAGTATGATCCGGCAAAAGGAAAATACCACATTGTTTTGGATATGGATGCAGTTGATCCAAATGTCATTTACAGGAACATGAGTTTTCTTGTACAGGGCGGAGAGATCACCAATGTCAAAGCCACTGGAATCAACGATGTTACTTTTAATCCTAAAACCGGCCTGGTCAATATTTACAAAACCGACAGGTCCAGAATCCGAGATCCTTTTAAAGATAAATTACCTCCACAAATTTTAAAAATCAGCTTTAAAGGAAACATCATTACTATTGTTTATGATTTACCGGTAAAGCAGCGCAAAGCAGAAGCCTATGAAATTCCAGGAAACAAAGTCTTACAATTAAGAGGCTCTGGAAAAACATGGCAATTGTTACTTCAAAATCCTGTTACAGAAAAACAAACTTTCTATTATCGCATGCAACGTGGGGATGCAGCTCAGGAAGATGATCATTCCTATCGCGTTTGTACCTATGCTGGATTAGCCCTTTTAAAGGAAAATTGATCGGTCTAATTCAGTCAGAAATCATTAAACAGCCTGTAATATTTTAGGCACAATCTAAGAACTTCTTGGATTCCTAACATATTGGCACTATATTTTCATAGTGAAACTTTTACTTTAACATGCGTATCGCCCATTTGATATTAACTTATACCAATCCCAAGCAGACCGAAAGAATGATCAAAATGATGTATCATGAGAATTTCGACTTCTATATTCATGTAGATAAGAAATTTGATATCAATCCACATTTATTTCTTGAGGCACTTCCAAATGTTTATTTCATCAACAACCGGGTGGATGTAAAATGGGCGGGCTTTAGTACGGTCATTGCTACTTTCGAATGCATTAAGGAAATTGTTGGGACGGGAATTCCTTATAAATTTATTAATTTTTTAAGTGGCCAGGACTACCCTCTAAAATCCCCTCAAAGAATCTATAGCTTCTTCAAAGAAAATGTAGGCAAGGAATTTTTGAGTTACAGGGATTTCAAAAACGATTGGAAGGAAGGCTTGATCCGTATGGAAAACTATTTTCTATCGAGCTACAGTTTTCCCGGGAAACACCGCCTGGAAAAAATCATTAATAAAATTATGCCCAATCGAAAACTACCTCACAATCTGCATCCTTATGGCAAATCCATGTTTTGGATGTTGAGTCCGGAAGTAGCCATGTATGTAGTGCATAAAGTAGAAAATGATAAAAAGCTGCGCCAGTTCTTCTCTTTTAGCTGGGCGAGTGATGAATTTGTATTCCAGACGCTAATTCTCAACTCTAAATACAAAGATAGGGTTGTAAATAATAACTACAGGTATATTGACTGGAGTGCTGGTGGTGCAAACCCTAAAGTATTAAATGAAACAGATTACGAAAAACTAGAAAAGACAGAAATGTTGTTTGCCAGAAAATTTGATGTGGTCAACAGCCCTGAAATTCTAGATTTAATTGACAACCATATCCTAAAAAATGGCCCACATTACTAACATTCAAACTTTTAAAGATAGCAGAGGCGTACTGACCGTATTGGATCAGGTTGTTCCATTTGAAATTAAAAGATTATTTTACATTTATGATGTCGATCAGACTGATCGTGGCGGACACAGGCATCATGAAACCCACCAAGCAGCAATCTGTATTAAAGGTTCCTGCAAAATCACCAATAACAACGGTTCAAAAACTGAGATTTTCGATCTCGATAGTCCTGAAAAGTGTTTATTTTTATTGCCGGAAGACTGGCATGTGATGCATGATTTTTCGTCGGATGCAATTTTGCTAGTCCTTGCTTCCACTGCGTTTGATCCTAAAGACTATATTTACGAGCCCTATGATACAGTATGAAAATCTAAAAACTTTAAATAGACCATTTGAAGAAAAATTACGAAACAAATTCGATCTATTCATAGCTAAAGGTTGGTATATTCTGGGAGATGAAGTTGCTTTATTTGAAAAGGAATTTGCAGAATACCACAATGAACAACATGTTGTTGGTGTGGCCAATGGGCTGGATGCATTAATCCTTTCCTTGAAATGCTGTAACTTCCAGCCTGGAGAAGAAGTAATTGTACCTTCCAACACTTACATCGCTACTATTTTATCCATTCTGCATTGTGGCTTAACCCCTATTTTGGTAGAACCTGATCCAAAAACCTATAACCTGGATCCTGCAAAAATTAATGCGGCAATTACGCCCAAAACAGTTGCCATAATGGTCGTTCATCTTTATGGATTATGTTGTGAAATGGATCCTATTTTGGAAATAGCCGCAGAACATGGACTTAAAGTTATAGAGGATTGTGCGCAGGCTCATGGTGCAAAATACAAAAATAAGCTTGCAGGAACTTTCGGTGATTTTGGTGCTTTCAGTTTTTATCCTACGAAAAACTTAGGTGCGCTAGGCGATGCAGGAGCCGTGATTTGTAAGAATGAAGCAGATAGTCATCAAATCAGGCAACTAAGAAATTATGGCTCAGAGAAAAAGTACCATAACAGTATAGTTGGCTATAACTCCAGATTGGACGAACTTCAGGCTTCCTTTTTAAGGGTAAAACTACCTCATCTGGATGAAATCAACAATCATAAACGAAGCTTAGCAAGCATTTATCACCAGGGCCTGAAAGATGATTTCATCAAACCAACTGTTGATCCTGATTTTCACCATGTTTACCATATTTTCAATATACTACACCCGAAAAGAGATCAGTTAAAACAATATTTATTGGACCATGGTATTGGAACTGAGATTCATTACCCGGTGGCTCCTCAAAACCAGGCCGCATTAAAAAATCACCTAACTCATTTCGAATATCCAATTTCCAGTCAAATTCACCTGCATACGCTAAGTTTACCCTGTTCATTTGCCCATAGTAAAGAGGATGTTCAACGGGTGGTTGAAGTCCTGAACAAATTCAATCCTTAATCGCTCATGTATTATCTTGTAAAAGAATCCATTCCTCCTATTGTCCATAGTCTCAGATGGTATAGTTTTAAATATGGATGGAAGGGAAAATACCCTAATTATGACACTGCAAAGCAACATTGCAGAGGCTATGATGAAGGTCATATTCTAAACAAAATCAAGCAGAGTACTTTAAGGGTAATCAATCAGGAAATTCCCTATGAACGCGATGGGATTGCTTACGATCAGGTTCAAATGAACTTTCCTTTGCTTAGTGTATTGTTGTATGTCGCATCCAAGAATGACAATGAACTTACGCTAATTGACTTTGGAGGTTCCTTAGGTACAACTTATTACCAAAACATAGCTTTTCTAAGACATTTAAAACGGCTGAAATGGTGCATTATTGAACAACCCGCATTTGTTGAAGCTGGCAAAAAGGAATTTGAAAATGAACACATTACTTTTTATGGTTCAATTGCAGATTGTATGGCAGAAAATAAGGTGGATTTATTCCTGATCTGCAATGTACTTCAATACCTTCCAAACCCGTATCAATTGCTAGAGGAAGTAAAACAAAGTCTCATACCGCATGTAATGCTTGATTTTATCGCTTACAATGACCAGGCTGGGGATAGAATGACCATTCAGTATGTACCCCCTGTATTTTATGGAATTGAGGCATCCTACCCTTGCAATTTCCCGGACCAAAACCAAATAGAAGACGCATTGAAAGTCGCTTACAAAAAACAGTATAGTTTCATTTCTGCTCAGGAAAAGTATTACCTTCAATTAAAACCCTTCCGATATGAAGGTTCCTTTTGGGAAATCTAAAATCGTATGTTAGTTACCAAATAAAATGATTGAATCATTCGCTAATAAAATTAATAAGTTAAGAACAAATCTTAATCTTTTAAGAATTTTAAAACTGATATGGACTGCTTCAAAAACATGGACTACCATATCTTTGGTATTTATTGTTTTAGAAAGTGCCTTGTTCTTCTCGTCCTTATATATGCTGAAGTTGCTGATTGACACCATTTCCAAACATGGAATCAACAACATTCAAAATGAATCAGAAGTCATCAAATATTTAATTTTAGCCGCATTATCTGCCGTTTTTTATACGGCAATTAAAGCCATTTCCGGCTATATTACGGAGAAACAATCGGGAGAAGTTGCGGAATACATTGACAGTAAAATTCATGAAAGTGCCATCGGACTAGACCTTTCTTTCTATGAGAGCCCGGAATATTTTGATATCCTGAAAAGAGCCAGGGATATGGGGACAGACCGTCCAAATCTGATTGTTTTTACCATCGTAGACATTGCAAGAAACAGCTTTAGCCTCTTAGTTATCGGCTCAATGCTGGTTTCTATTGATTGGAGGTTGTTTCCTATTCTGGCCTTTTTCGTAATTCCAACCTTATGGGTCAGGATTAATTTTGCAGATAGTCAAAATGCGTTGAGGATTGCGCAAACCGCTTTAGAGAGGAAATCCGGTTACCTGAGTACGCTCCTGACTACTGATGTGCATGCGAAGGAAATCAGAAGCTTTGGGCTTGGTCCGCACCTTCGTAAATTGTACTCCGATATTCGATTAGATTTACTGGCCGCCCGTCTTAACATTAGTAAACGCCGGACTTACAAGGAACTCATGACTTCTACCATTGCAGCAGTGGGTTTTTTCTCTTGTATTGCATACATCGCAATAGGGAGTATTCATGGAACCACCAGTGTGGGTGACATCACCTTATTCCTCGTTGCTTTCCCTCAGTCTTTCAGTATCTTGCAAGGATTATCCTCTAGTATTTCTACACTTTATCAAAATAATATTTTTGTGAAAAGTATTTTCGAGTTATTTGATTTGGAAAGTAGTTTACCTGAACCTGTGCAGGGACTCCCAATTCCAAATGATCCCCATATCGATCTGGAGTTAAAAAACCTGAGTTTTAGCTATCCTCATTCCAGTAAACCCACATTATCCGACATCAACATTAAACTTCCTTCTGGGAAAATAATTGCCGTAGTGGGTATGAATGGGGCAGGAAAATCAACATTGATAAAACTGTTGTGCAGACTTTATGATCCGAGCTCCGGGCACATTACATTAAATGGAACGGACATCAGGGCATTCAATAGTGTGGAGTACAGAAAACAAATCTGTGCTGTCTTCCAGGATTTCGGAAAATACAATGTAACCGTTTCTGATAACATCAGGTTTGGTGATATCTATGGCGATCGTCCACAGGAGGAAATTATAGAAGCGGCAAGAAATGCTGGTGCAGATATATTTGTGGATAAATTTCCAAATGGTTATCAAACCATCATGGGCAGAATCTTTGAAGATGGCCATGAGGTGAGTATCGGACAATGGCAAAAACTTGCCATTGCCCGCGCATTTTACAGCAATTCCCGCTTTATCATTTTAGATGAAGCCACGAGTGCCTTAGATGCAACTGCAGAGAAATTGTTATTTGATTCCTTCCGGGAAAGAATCGGCAACCGTTCCGCTTTAATCATTAGCCACCGACAGTCGGCAGTGAAACATGCTGATTACATTTATATGCTTGCCAATGGTCGAATTGTAGAATCCGGTACACATGATGAACTGATCTCCATGGCCGGTGCTTATTATAAATTGTTTAGTAAGAACACTACAAATCACAGTACATGAAAAAGATCGCAATTGTAAGCTGCGTGGCAGACTGGGGAGGTAGTGAAGAACTCTGGGCCAGAAGTATTCCTTATCTTCAACAAGATGGCTATCAGATTGCGCTCTTAAAATCCAACATCAACAAATCCCAGCCAGAATTCCTTGCACTTGCAAAGATTGGCGTAGAATTAATTGAACTGGATCCAGGCAGTCCCACTTTATATAAACTTTTAAAAAAGGCAAAAAGTGCTTTTCATAAAGTAGCAGCAACGCTAAAAATAAAAAAACACCAGCACCAGGAACTGAAAACTTTTAGAAAAGCCATTAAAAAACAGCGACCTGCACTCGTCATTATTGGGCAGGGAATCAATTTTGATGGACTTAAGCTTGCCAATGAGTGCTTAAGTTTAAAGATACCTTATGTCATCATTTCGCAGAAAGCGGTAGACTTTTACTGGCCTTCTCCAAACGACAGAGCAATGATGTTAAACGTATTACAACAGGCAAAACATTGCTTTTTTGTTTCCCATCATAACAAAAGGCTCACTGAAGAGCAATTTGGCCAAAGATTGTCCAATTCCTCAGTAGTATTCAATCCAGTGAAACTGGCTGGTGCTCCGATACCTTATCCCTCAGCTGAGGGTACTTATAAATTAGCTTGTGTAGGCAGGTTATTCGTATTGGATAAAGGCCAGGATATCCTGCTGCGAATTTTAGCCCAGGAGGAATGGAGATCAAGACCGATTCAGGTTTCTTTTATCGGAAAAGGTCCTGATGAAGCAGGTTTAAAAGACATGGTTAACTTACTCAACATCACTAATGTGACCTTTGCAGGTCAAATAGAGGACATCGGAAAGATCTGGGAAAGTCACCATGCACTCCTACTTCCTTCCAGGAGTGAGGGACTTCCGCTTTCCATGGTAGAGGCCATGTCTGTAGGCAGACCTGTGATCATTACCCATGCGGGTGGAAATACCGAACTTGTAGAGGAAGGTGTAACAGGATTTATCGGAGAGGCAAATGAGCGTTCTTTTGCCAATGCGATGGAACGTGCATGGCAACACCGTGAACAATGGAAAACCATTGGAGAAAATGCGTCAAAATTTGTCAAAGCCAATGTTCCTGACCATCCGGAACAAGTTTTTGCAGACCTCATCCTTGAAATTTTAACCGAATAACGATGGAAACACTTGAAAGCTTAACTGAATTAGCTATACTCAAAGGGCTGGATTTCCTGGAGGATCATCAATTTCCAAATGGAGAGTTTTGCTGTTATATCGGGGATGAAGATACAATGAAAATGTGTATTACCCAGAGTAATATTTTTCCAAGTTCCCTGATCGCCTATTCCCTACTCCAATTGAGGCATTTGCCCGTAGTGAATCAGATACTGGACCGGACAGCTGCGTTTTTACAATACCAGACCATGAGGGCTGGAGTCTGGAACAATTTCACAGTATTGAATCCCCTATTTCCCATTTGTCCACCAGATGTCGACAACACAGTATGCGCTTCCTATGTTCTAAATGCCTTAAATAAAGACTATCCTTCAAACGAACAAATAATTCTAGCCAACCGCAGTAAGTCAGGCTTACTATATACCTGGTACACTTTCAGGAAATTTTTCGTGCCAGTCAAAGATTACTGGTTGTTGTGCCTGCGTGAACTGAAGCATCCAATCAGCAGTTTTTTATTCTGGAAAAACACTGAGGCCTCACGCTACGATATCGATGCTGTGGTCAATGCCAATGTACTTTTTCATTTGGGCTATAAGGAAGAAACTGCAGCTATTGTTCCTTTCCTACTTCAAATTATTAAAATGGAAAAAGAGGCTGATTGTGATCTTTGGTACCGCAATCCTTTTACGATTTATTACTTCTTTTCCAGAATTTACAAAGCAGGGATTAAAGAGATGGAATCTGCAAGATCTGCCATCAATGATCGGGTTTTGAAAGCCGCCAATGCTGATGGCTCATTTGGAACCGGAATATTGGATACCGCATTAGGTCTGATCACGCTTATCAACGGAGGCCATGAAACAGCAATCCTTGACCAGGCAGTTGAGTTTATCATCAGTAAACAGAAAAAATCCGGAGGCTGGCCCCGATGGGCATTGTATTATGGAGGTCCTAAAAAGCGTTTATGCTACGGATCGGAGGAATTAACCACCGGATTTTGTTTGGAAGCACTTAGGCTATACTCGATTCAAAAACAACAACAAAATGGGCGTATTTAAAGTAATCCGATCTCAGGAATGGTGGGGCTATAAACTCCCTCCTTTACTGGCCATTGGCTATGCAACGGCCTTAATGTCTGATGTCCCTCTACATCAGATAGCCCTTCAGCTGCTTTTTTTACTCGCAGCTTTAATCGTCGGTGCAATTTACGTGAGCGTTATCAATGACATTACTGATCTTGAGGAAGACCTGGCCAGCGGTAAATCTAACAGGATCCAGAAAATCCCAGTAAAACTGAGGTGGTTAATCCCTATCTTCTGTATATCCCTGGGTTTGATGTTTGGTTATTTCCTCTATCCAGATTTACTTTCCTGTGTGCTCTACTTATGTTCCTGGATAGTTTTCAGTCTTTATTCTATACAACCAATCCGCTTAAAAAACAGAGGGATCTGGGGAGTATTGGCTGATGCGGCAGGTTCACATGTATTTACCAGCTTATTTATGGTTTCCAGTGTGAGTTACCTAACACATCAGGACTTAAATTTGCCATGGTTTATCGCCATTGCCGGCTGGTCATTTTGTTATGGTCTTCGAGGTATTTTATGGCATCAGTTTTCCGATCGGGAGAACGATATTAAGGTAAATCTCAATACCTACGCCAGTCATGTTCTTCCTGCAGATTTTAAGCAACGGGCAGTACTTATCATGTGCTTGGAGTCCATTTGTTTTATAATCATGCTTTATGTGTTACAATCCTTGCTTGCCTTGGTCTTCCTGGCCTTGTATTTCCTATTGGTCCTTGCTAGATATCTGATGTACCATACCCAACTGATTCTAATTCTTTTCAGAAAAGACAAGCCCTTTCAGATTCTAATGGCTGATTATTATCAGGTTTTTTTTCCAATTGCCCTCCTACTGGTCGCCGTTCAGCTTCAGCCACAGAACTGGATCATATTAGCGATTCATTCGGTCATGTTTAATACAGGCTTAAAAAACGCCATAATAGATTACCTGAAATTTATTAAGTTCATTTTATTTAAAAAAACAATCTAAGAATCATTTTAATTATCATTCTGGAACACAAAACGCTCATTTATCTTGCCTACCCGTTGCTATATTTCTATATTAGTGCAATAAAAAAGGACAGCCAGGTAATTGGCACTTTTCCTTTATAAACAAAAGATTAATGAACGTCTATCCACTTGTTAGCATAATTATTCCCACATTTAACCGAGCATCCAAACTTCCTGATGCAATAGAAAGCGCAATTAATCAAACTTATAAAAACACTCAGATTATTGTAGTTGATGACGGTTCTTCAGATGAAACTGCCGATTTGGTTAAAAAATACCCACAGGTTGCTTACTATTATCAAAAAAATGCCGGACAAGCATCAGCTAGAAACAAGGGGTTGAGTTTTGCTAATGGGGAAGTCATCGCCTCTCTGGATTCTGATGACATGTGGAATATGGATTTTCTTGAAAAGTGTATTTACAAACTCGAATCAGAACAATTGGATTTTGTCTTTGCCAACTGGTCTCAGGATGCAAAAATCGGTTCAAGCTGGGACTTTCTCATCAATGATCCTTTCCTCACCTCATATTTTGAAAAACAAAAAAACAACTGGATAAATTTAGAGAATCACGAAGTACGTTCACTATACATCCAGTCCTGCCCATCCCCATCTTCCTCAATGGTGATTCGAAAATCATCAATAGTATCTGGTTGGGATGAGAAAATGAACATTGGTGACGATTGGGCTATGTACCTGGAAATGATCCTTTCAAAACCTTGTCGGGCAGCATTTACGCTTGAAAAGTTATGGAGAAAAAGAGTCGACGACATTAATGTATATGACGGTAGAAAATGGAGTGAAGTCTTAGAATTTCTCCATATCGCGGACCTGAAAAGAAATATGGATAAACTGGGTCATTTACTTCAACCAGCCGAGTTAAGAATACTGGAAGAAAGATACATGTCTAGTCTTGTTGAATTGTCCAAACATAACCTACTGAGAGAATTTAAAATAATAGATTCCTTAAAACTCCTTGGGACTTCCTTTGCAGTGGATATTCCTTTTACGCTTAAAACGATCCCAAACATCTTGTTTTTAGGCTTAAACCGAAAATTAAAATTAGGGAAGAAAAAGAAGGTAATAATTTCATAAATCTAGTTGCAGGAACTCTTTGATACCCGTAGAATTCCTGCAACAGATTAATTTATAAGGCTTCCACAAAGATTGGAGTCTCGGTTACAGTCAACTTTAACACTCCATCTTTTATCGCAATATCTTTAGGAACCATCTGATCAGCTCCAGGTTTTAGCTCATGAATTCTTGCCATCTTTGCTTTCCCTAAGTCCAGTTCATAAGTCTCTCTTCTATCCTTTTCATCGGGCACCACTAAAACATACATTGTTTTTCCATTGTATTTATAAACGTCTACAAAAGGGTCTTTATTAATGGTTCCTTCATAAACATATTCCCCCATCAGTTTACCTGTTTGTAAAAGATAATCTGCAGCAGGCCTGCGTTTATCCGCGTTTAACAATCCGGAAGTCCCAAAAGGCGTTTCTGTGTCTTCAGCTCCCGGAGCTAAAATATCGAAAGCCAAATAAAAGAATACCCGGTTTACACCTTGCCTGGCATACATTAACGAAGTTCTTAGAATCCAGTCTGCCTGGGTTAACAACACCGATTTTGCGCCAATAGGAATAGCTCTTTGAATACTTTTACTATTTAAGTCGTAGCCAGTCTCGGTGGTCCATACTTCAATATCACTGCCCAGACTTTTTGCATAATTAACAAATGTATCTGCTATTTCGGGCATATTACCCAGCTCTGGAGCAATTCCTCTTTTGGTAGAATAAAACTTGGCAAACCATCCCGTATTATCATTGGAATACAGGTGATAATTGATCACATCAAAACATAGATCCACTGAGCCATCTGCTTTATATCCCCGATTCTCTTTACACCATTCCACAATTTCTTTGATATAGTTAATATCGGGTCTCGCCAGTCCTCCAATCACTACTTTTATATTTGGATCAGCTGTCTTTGCACCCACATATTTACCCAACTTTCCTTTGTGACCATCATAAAAAGCAGAAAGATTTGCGGCGTATTCTCTTCCGGTTTGCTGAGCCATCTGACCTTTCCACCATTTGTCGGGTTCATTGTTACACTCTACATAGTTGACCAAATCCAGACCCACTTTCACCTTATTTACCTCATCCCCATGCCACCTTGGCTTGGTATTTAACACTATAGCATTTGTATCAATATGCTTATTGGAACCATAACGGGCTACAAACTGGTAAATCGCCTTTGCCTGTTCAATATAAGACGCAGGTTGTTCGCGATTGGCTCCATATTTTACCGCAACCACATCCACTTCGCGTTGATGCTTTGGATAACTGTTAAACAACCAGTCAGGTACATTCTTTAAACAGGCCAACATCACAATTCCTTCTTGTTTCGCTCTGGCATAAACTGCATCATAGTTCCAGCCTCCCCTTTTTGTAGGGTTAAAAGAATAGATCCCAGGACTGTCTTCGAGCTTTTCCCAATCCATATAATGTCTAACTGAGGAAAATGATTTCATCAGTTCCATTTTAGGCTCATAAATCTTACTGCCATCATTGGGGTTATTGGGATCCTGAAGAAAATCCCATTCGAAAGCGTTGATACCCAACATATCTTTCATTTTCACCTTTGTACCTGTTGAGACAACAGGAACTTCCTCCTTTTGATGGTTATCGCTTCGACATTCAGTTAAAAAGAGCGGAAGACTTAATAAGAGTACAAAGTTTAGAGCGTGAACTTTTTTCATTGTTATTATTATTTTGTGTATGTCAACATTACATTACTGCTTGATAAAAACTACAAGGAAAATCGATTAATTAGCTATGCTTTTTTTCCGCAATAAACTCATCTAGTTGATCAAGGACCTTATCATTAATCTGATTATCAAATTTTCTGGCGTAAAATTTATCTGAATTTTTTATGGCATCTATATCGTTTTCTGTCAACACCTTAGGATTTGGCTTACCACTTTCCCAGGATATAAAACGTAAGTTATCATTAATTACCTGATCCTTAAATGGGGAATTCATAATGAGGGTTGCAATAAGAAATTCATCAGCACCCCAGGTATAATGCATAAATCGCTCCAGTCTCGGGTTCCCTTTCATAAAGTCGACAATATAAGCAGCACATTCAGAGGTTATAGTCCACCAGGAGGAATCACTACTTCCATACAATGGAACTGACAAGGGAAATGACCTTTTAGGCAAGAATCTATTAAAAATCCCCTGGATGAAGTACTTTCCTTTAAAATTAAGATCTGTAAAATGATAAAGCTCTGCTCTTGACACCGCTTCATTCCACCACAATTTATTGGGATCCTGATCATAGGAAATAAAACATTTACCAGGATGTGCTTTATAAAAAGCATAAAGGCTATTCAAAGGCTTGATTGGATAATCTTGCCCACTCATCAGATTGATCAGGTCATAGGATTCATTTGCTTTTAAAATTTCTGATAAGGAGCTTATAATGGCCTTTACAAAGGAGAAACCACCCCAGTTACACAATACCCGATTCCGGATGAAACTTAGGTTTTCAATCTGCTTTAAATGTTCAAATTCCCTGATATCGATCTTTAGATCTAGATGAATGTAAAAATGAAAATTAGGGTGATTCATAGCCTTAACCATCCGCTCTACTTGTCTTGAATTTTTATATGCCATTATTAAATGGGCAATTTTCATTTTCTTCTAATTAATTTAAACAGAATCCGACTATTATTATGAATTAACCACCTCTTACTATCAAGATATTTAGGGATGATCAGGCTGCCAGGCTGAAAAAAACTAAATATTTTGCGACTACCAATATAACCATTGTTCGCTACTCATCAAAGTCTATGCTCAAAAAACCAAAATACTGAGAATTGCTATTTTTATTTAGAAATCTCGATTCTTATAAACAAACGATCAATGATGTTGATGTGATCTCCAAATAAATATGAAAGCAAAAAAGTTCTAAAAGCAGTATATTTTAATTAGAACACACAGATTTCGGATTTTTTTTATCGAACGGAATAGCTAACCCCTTCATAACTAGATTTTGACAAGACACAAAAAACCACTAAGTCATATTAATGTCATAAAATGATTCGATCAAAAAAACTTATTTTACTTGAAATTATGGGAAAAACATTCCCCACATTGAGGAAAATAACTTTTTTACTGATCCAGGTTGAAAACTTTGAAAAGCAGAGATGATCTTCATCACATTTGTTCATGGAAAATTCCTTACCATTGCAAAAATATTAGGGGAATAAATTCTATTAACTTCAAACACTTATGACAGTAAAATATAAAATGCCATTTCTTGTATTTGGATTTTTCGTCCTTATGGCATGTAAGAAAGGAGACAACACGCCTCCACCGGATATTGAAGTTCTGCCTCCAACAAGTATTCCCACACCCCCTGAACCCACATCCCCACCAAGTGATGTTCCTGCCGATGCAACCATTATACAACTTGGACGTGGAGAGGGTGAAGAACTGACCATAGATGGTGCAGCGTTGAAGGTTACATCAAATGCTTTTATTAAAATAAAAGGGGGTAGATATAGCGCTATTGTGATTAAAAACATATCTGCTCCGGCAAACAAACCGTTCTTTGTAAAAAATGATGGTATTGTCACCATTACCAACGTCATGCATACCAGTAACATCAGCAATGTGGTGATTTCAGGAGATTATGTAGAGGGTCAAAAGTATGGCTTCCAGTTTCAGAATATCAGTTTTAGAGCAATTATGATGGATGGAAAAATGAGTGGTGTTACCATCAGAAATATGAGCTTCAAAAATGTAAGAGATTATGTAATTGCAGGAGAAAAAAATAATGGTGATGCTTTCCCATATAAAGGAACCCCAGAAAGCAGGACCGAAAATTTTAGAATTTTAAACTGTCTTTTTGACAATGCAGGTTCGATTGCTTTTGGAGGAAACTTAAACAGCGATACAGGAGAAGATTCAGGTTTATTTAAAAATGTTGAAATTGCTTATAACACCTTTTTAAATAGTGCAGATGTTGGCACCCTGTGTTCATTTAGTAACGTCCAGGATTACGATATTCACCATAACGTAGTCAACAATATAAATGCAATCAACAATAACCACAATGGTATATTTTACATGCAGGGAAACGGAAAGTTCCATGACAACAAACTCACCAACTACCAGGGAAATGCGATAAGAATGTGGCTTTATTCCAGAGGCAGTACTCCGGCAACAAATGAAATCTACAATAACATTTGCTACAATACCCGCAAGTATGGCGCCTTCGAATTACAGGCATTTACCAGAAATATTTATGCAGGTAAATCAACTTATGCAAATGCTAAAGTGTACAATAACACTGCTGGTAAAATGAATACTTCCCACGATTTTGAAGGTCAGATTCTTGACCTATATAATACATTTGGGAGTTTAGAATATTACAACAACCTTGGTTTTGACTTAAACAGTAAAAAAACGATCAGCAATATGATCAATAATATGAGTGACACCAAGATTCTCAAGGATGTAAATAACAAATACCTTGCAAGCCAGGCTGAAGCTGTATTTGACACCAATACATTTCAATCCAAGTATACAGGCATTGGAGCACCAGCCATGTAAAAGAAAATACAAGTACAAAAAAGGGTAGCTTTCCACTGGAAGCTACCCTTTTTTGTAAAAATTAGATTCATCCCTCAGGCTATTCGAGGCACATTAAATGAATTAAATATGATTAGCCGTTTACAGTCTTATCCCGGTTGAAAAGTGTAAAATAGATCTTTTTAACAAACAAAACAAGCTCCTTATAGCCGATGACATACATGCCCCAAAAGCTAAATTTATGAAACTTATTAAGAGGGAAATAAGCGATCACCACAGCTACTATTACTGGGAAAACATCTGCTGCTGCAACCGCATAGACAGATTTAAATAAATATATACCAACAAAATCTGCGGTTAAATTTACCGCAAGCATGATCAGCAGCTTATAAAAATTAATTTTAGGCAGGTGAATGACATCCAGCCCTAAAGAGAAATAGCGATCCGCTGGAAACAAGATGGCCATTGTCATAAAAATACGGAACAAATTAGGCGCTTCTGTATCCATATATTTAGCACCTCCAATTAATCCAATAATTGGTTCGGCAAAAATAATGGACACTACGGCAATTCCAAAAATACATATCGACAACATTCCAATCATTTTTTTCATGACGTACATCATCTCTTCTTTTTGATTATTGTTATAATGTGTAGAAAGACTAGGCATACCTGAAGCAGCAAAACTCATTAATGGAATTTCTATAATCTGCATTAACCTGCCACCTAAATTATATACCGCTAATGCTGAGGGGCCCAGGAAAAAATTGATAAAAAATGCATCAGTAACTCTAAACAAATTGGCACTTAATCCAGAACCAACACTATACTTCCCAAAGTGAAAAATCTCCATAAAACAGGACTTTGTCATCTTTCTAATTGCTCCTACTTTAGTCCAGCCCAAAAACAACACACATAAACTCGCGATAAAATTTGAACCAATATAAGTGAGTACGATGGCCGTTAAAGATGCTTTTTCAAGTACAATCAATAAGATCACCGTTCCCATAAATAGAATTTGATTGATCAATCTAAGCCAGAGTAATCGATCAAATCGCTTCTCACCCTGGACAACAAGATTGGCCATAAACAATGGTAAAGTGGCCAAAGAGATTAAGGAAAAATACTTTAGAAATAATAACATCCCTTCATTTGTTATGAATGGAGATAAAAAGTAGGTAATTCCATTCAAAAGGATACAACTTCCTGTGATGATTAATGCAAAACACCAGGCAGAACCAATTACTTCCTGTCCACGTTCAGGTGTGGTTCCTGAATAGAATTTCACAAATGCAATGGTTAAAAAACCTGATCGGATGGTATCTACCAGGCCCCAAATCATCATAAAAAAAACATATAATCCAATCTCTTTGACCGGTAATGCACGATAAAGGATTGCAATGGTGACCACTCCAAATACAGCCATGACGCCATTGCCGAGTAAGGATTGAAAATGTATATTCCTAAAGGATGAAAGTATTGTTTTTACAAATGACATAATTAACTAATAGTTGGAGCAAAGATTTAAAATCCATAATCATGCTATTTATTTGAATAGACTTTTATAAAGAACTTTTAAATCAGTTCTCTAAAATTAATCATTCCTTAAACACCATGATCGGGATAAATTTTAGGGCAAGTTAATTCATATTTTAGAATATTCGTAGCTTTATCTATCGTTTAATGTGATTAGAGGGATCTTTATATCAAAGGAATTAAAAGCATAATATTTTTTACCAATTGCAAAAAAATCAAAATGGTCAACCTGCATTGGAAAACCTTTTATCAATTAGAAATTCATCCTCATCAATCACACAGGTTTTTGAACTGATAAAGTACTTCGACAGTTGAATAGCCAAATTAACCCGATTGATTATAAATTTCCTTTCTTTAATGCAGTAACCGCATATTCACAAGCCCTTGCTGTTAGGGCCATATAGGTTAATGAAGGATTCTGACAAGCAGAAGAAGTCATGCAACTTCCATCAGTCACAAATACATTTTTAACCGAGTGAATCTGGTTAAAGCCGTTTAAAACTGAAGTTTTTGGCTCTCTTCCCATTCTGGCAGTTCCCATCTCGTGCACTGTAGCCCCGCCTGGTCTATGGTAATTAAACCCTTCAATCCCTTTAAATCCTGCGTCATTGAGCATTTCCTCAGCACTATATTTAATATCATTCATCATCAAACGCTCGTTCTGTTTAAATTCAAAATCGATCTTTAATAAAGGCAGTCCCCATTTATCCAGCTGATTGCCATCCAGACTAATTTTATTTTCCTGATAAGGCAAACATTCTCCCCAGCCTGCCATCCACACCGTCCAAGGACCTGGAGTAGTAAGTCTATTTTTAAATTCCGCACCAAAACCAGGTTCATTAGCACGATCAGTCCATTCCGATCGTTCACCATGGCCCTGGATATTATAGCCACGTATAAAGTCATTTCCCTTTTCATTCTTTAGATTCCTATACCTGGGAATAAGAAAACCTGAGGGTCTTCGCCCTTTATAATAGAAGTCCTGGAAACCTTCATGAATGCCATAGGCCCCTGCAGAAGAATGATGGTCCATTAAATTCCGTCCCAGCTCTCCACTGTCGTTCCCCATACCATTGGGAAATCTTCCTGATTTTGAAGCCATCAATATACCTGTACTCGCAATTGTAGAGGCGTTCAAAAAGATGATTTTTGCATAATAATTAAAACTTTCCATTGTTAAGGTATCAATTACCCTAACGCCTATCGCCTTTTGAAGTTTATCGTCATATAAAATTTCTGCGACAATGGAATAAGGGCGTAAAGTCAGATTTCCTGTTGCAAAAGCAGCAGGAATGGTAGAGCTGTTGCTGCTAAAATATCCTCCAAAGGGACATCCCCTGGAACATAGATTTCTATTCTGACAAGGCCCTCTGTGGTCCCATCCTTTTGTTAAATTGGCAACTCTTGCAATAGTAAGTAAACGGTTCTGATCATTTTTCCGCAGACTATCACCAAGGTGGCTTTCTATGCAATTCAATTCCATAGCAGGCAAAAAATCCCCGTCAGGAAGTTGGGAAAGCCCTTCATTTTTACCGCTGATTCCGATAAACTTCTCAACATAACTATACCATGGTGCAAGATCATGATAACGAATTGGCCAATCTACTCCATGACCGTCTTTTAAGTTCGCCTCAAAATCAAGATCACTCCAGCGGTAACATTGTCGGCCCCAAATAAGTGAACGCCCACCAACCTGATATCCTCTAACCCAATCAAAAGGCTTTTCCTGAATATATGGATGCTCCGTGTCATTCACATAAAAGTGTGCATTTCCAGGATCAGAATTTCTGGATTGGACAGGACTTTCTTTAATTTCTTCGAGTGTATGATTCATTCCATGCTTAAAATCCCAGGGGTTTAACATTGCCGTAGAATAATCAACAGGATGTTCAACCTTTCTGCCTCTTTCCAGGAGCAATGTTTTCATACCTTTCTTACACAATTCCATTGCGGCCCAGCCACCACTAATCCCTGATCCAATAACTATGGCATCATAACTTGTACCTGCAGCATTTGAACTATACATATAAAACTATTTTGTTGCCCAGGATCTCTGGTCTTTGGTAAGCGGAATACAGCATTGAAAATTATGTGGGATATAATCATAAGCCAAGCCCTCAGTTGCCCCGATTTTGGAACTACAATATCCTTCAATGGTGAGTTCTTTGAGTTTTGTAAAAAAAGGTTGTCCTAGAAGCTTGCGATCGATTTTATTCAAAATATTATAATGATAAGTAGCCTTATCTTCAAAAAACTTAAGAATCAACACCTTATCACTCAATGAACATTTAGAATATGAGGTATTATAATGGTCTGAAGTGTACTTCTTCAGCTCAGTTAAACCGTTGATAAAATTATTTTGAGTCTTCAGATCCGAACAGGATTTGATCATATCTACAATAAAAACTTCTACCATTGCATCTTTTGCGCCTGGTGTATTTGTTCTAGGGATTATGACTTCAGCTAGTTCAGCAATTAAACCTTGCATCTCATGAAGTGAATGATGGTCCGGTCTTGCATTTAGACTAAACCATTTGTAAATTGAAAAAGATGAGAGCCCTAACGATGAAAAAACAGCAATACCCTTTATTAGTGTCCTTCTGTTCATTTTATTTTAAATAACCTAAGCATTTCATCGTAAATATATAGATATAATACGAAATTCCGAAAGGAATATCATCGGTAAGAAAACAAGTATAATCTATAAAAGGCACACTTATTGAGTATTGTAAGTAATTTATTATATTTATCAAAATTTATCGCCAGAATCACTTAATGAGACCCATATCTATTCCAAACAATATTTTTAAGTTTAACAAAGGACGGGCCGAGCTAGAAAAAAAGATCCCAGTTATTTCCGAAAATTTCAAAAGATTACATTCTGAAAATCCATTGATATCCATCATTATACCTGCTTATAATGAAGAGGAAAATATTTTAAAAACTTTATATTCTCTTTCTTTAACCTCTTCTTTACATCCAATTGAAGTAATCGTCGTAAATAACAATTCTAAGGATGAAACTGAGGCATTAGCTAAAGCTTGTGGAGTAGTTTGTATTACAGAACCAAAACAAGGGATAACTAACGCAAGAAATAGTGGACTCGCTGTTGCGAAAGGAACCTATATAGTAAATGCCGATGCTGATACCATTTACCCTGCCCCATGGCTGGACGATATGGTATCGATCTTAATCAATGACCCATCCATATGTCTAAGCTATGGTAAGTTTTCCTTTATTCCAATCGCAAAAACACCTAGACTCGTATACTTCTTTTACGAATATATCTCAGATCTGAACAGAAAAATCTGCCAGCTTTTTAAAGAAGAAGCACTCAATGTTTATGGATTTAATTCTTCTTGCCGAAGATTAGAATGTATTGCTGTAGATGGTTTTAATCATCCTCCAGGAACAAATGAAGATGGTTGGCTAGCCATTAAACTCCGTGAAAAAGGATATGGAAAATTTCATTGGGTAACCAGCAACAGGAGTATTGTATGGACTACTGACAGAAGGATTCAAATCGATGGAGGAATTTATAAGGCAACGAAAGACAGGCTAGTAAAAAACCTTAGTTTTACTCACTTACGTAAGCGGAACTAAGGCTTTATATACATCTTCAACACTCCTGGTCATTTTGTCGACATTGAATTTTTCACGCACGGTAGCTCCTGCTTGTTCACCAAGCTTAGTTCTTAATACCGGGTCTTCGATCAGTAAGGAAATGGCTTCTGCAATTTTATCCGGGTTTGAAATCGGAATAAGCACGCCATTTTCACCAGGATGAATCAAATCAATAATCCCATCTATTTCAGTAGCTATTATTGCCTTTTTCATAGCCATAGCCTCTAATAGTGCAATTGGTAAACCTTCCCAGAGAGAAGGCAGACAAAAAATATCCACAGCATTTAGTATATCTGGTATATCACTTCTGAAATCCTGAAAAATCAGACGATCATTCAAATTTAGGGAACTGGCCAATTCCAGCATCTCGGATTTAAGCTCACCATCACCAACGATCAGGTACTTCGCATTTAAGTCTGTAGGAACCTGGGCAATGCCACGCAGAAAATTAAGTGGTTCCTTTTGTGCCGTAATTCTGGCAATATATCCGATCAGGACAGCTTCAGCTGGAATACCCAATTCCTTTCTAACATCTTTAAACTGCTGATCTGGATTAAACTTCTGCTGATTGATCCCATTTAAAATTACCTGAGCATCATGCATTGGAAATTTTGACAGGCCTTCCTTTAAATTGCTTTGAGAAACACAAATTGTTCTATTTGCCATTTTCACAAGAAAACGCTCACTTAAGGTTCGAATAATTTTAACTGTAGAAGATTGGTCTGGGTGAAAAGACCAGCCATGAACAGTATAAATTAATGGAATGCCTAATGACTTTGCAGTTGAAAACGTATTAGAATTTGCCCTTGTTCCGTGCGCATGGATCAAATCGATTTTCTCCTGCTCCACAATCTTCCTTACCGCCTTCCACACCTTATAATTGAATGGCTTTTCTGTAGGTACCACATAAACTTTAAAACCATCGGAACGTAGTCTGTCCACCATCGGACCTTCCGTAAAGGATAACACAACAGATTCAAATACCTGCTTATCCAATTCATTGACCAGGTCCAGAACATGAGTTTCTCCACCCCCTACTTTCCCCTGTCTGATGGCCTGGAGAATCTTTATTTTTTTTATCATAAGTTTGAATACAATGGAAAAAGGTTAGACTTCATCAATTTTGTGTTCGTGATAATGGACTGTTGCTGTAGAAATTTTATTCGCCCTTTTGGCTCTGAATAAAGAAAGGATTTGCAATCCTACAAACATCGGGATTTTACGAAGCGCACGATAAATTGCTTTAGGTGCATTAAAATATTTCAAAGCCAGAAAGAAGATCAGGAAAAAGCTAAAAACAGAAAATCCCCAAAACAGTAACATTTCAGGCATCAGGAATAAATCCAGTAAAACACTTAAGCCCGTTAAGCCAACAATAATAAATAAAGGAGGTCTGGAGAAAACCAATCCACATAAAAACTGATTCCAGTTCAGTTTTATTAGACCGGTTCCAATCAACTTCAAACCTTTACCTGAATATTTAAACCAGGTATTAATCCAGCGTGCTCTTTGGTTGACCAATTGATCGGGTTTAGAAGTCTTCTCATCATATACTATGGCCCTTTCAGCAAAAGCAATACGCTTTGCACGAGCTAAAATCTCCATTTGTAATACTTTATCAAAACCTGCACCTTCAATATTTAAGAATTCCAGACATTCTCTATAAAAGCTAGTTGAAAAGGCCATTCCTGAGCCAGCCAATGAAGCTGAAGAACCGACATCAAATAACAATTTACGATCGATAAACCGATAATACATATCTCCAGCCTCATCCAGACAAGCATAATCTGTATTTAGATTTTTTGCTTTCCGAACACCTTGAACCGCTATGAATCCTTTTTCAAAAAAGACATTCAATTCATTTAAATACTCGGATTCTACAAGGTTATCGCTATCAATAATTGTAAGGTATTCATGATCTCTTCTAAAATGCTTTATTGCATAGAAGTGAGATTTAGTATTACTGGCCAAAGTTTCTTCCGGCCTCAGCAAAATTACCTTATCACTATTAAAATTTAACCCAGTAATGTCACAATTGTCGGCCACTACATATATCAGGTAATTCTCGTAATTTAGTTTTAGGATGGAGTCTACAACAGAAGGCAATAAATTGGTTTGCTGGTAGGCAGTCACAATAATCGCATAATCATAGCCTTTATTTTGAGCAACAAAGGCATTTAAATCAGGCTTTTTAGTAAAATGAAGTATATACAAGATTAACGGAAGGATCAAATGGATTCCTATCAAAACTTGTAATACCAGAAAAAAATAATATAAAATCTCCATATTAAAGATCATTTTCAGCGGCTTGAAAGGCCTTTAAATTTATTGAATACCTATTTTTTTGCATGGCCTTGTTGAACCAAATCCATTGCATGATATATTTCTGCCACACTATTTTCCCAGGTGTGTTCCAGTGCAAAGTTTCTGCGCAACTGGTGTAACTCTTGATCATCGTTTTCCAGTGCTTTCGTTATCAGATCTACATAATCCTCTTTTGAATCTGCAAGATAAACGAAATCACTAAAGGTCTCCATAGCTTTTGTCTTTGTAGCTACCACAGGTTTACCCATGGCCAGATATTCATCGATTTTTCTAGGATAATTACCAATTGTGACCTCATTGATCAACTGTGGATTGATACACACGTCAAAGGCGTTGATATAATCAGGCAATTGCCCCATTTCCTTGATTCCCGTAAAAATCACATTGGGAATATCATGAAGCTTGCTATTCTTGAAAACCTCGTCTTCAGGACCTACCAACACCACATTCCAATCAGGTTTAGACAAGGCTAAATGAGAAATGATCTCTATATCCAAACGAATACTTTGAAGCGCTCCAACATAACCAACAACTGGTCCTTTTAAACCAGAAATGTCTGATGGAGCTTTCCTTTCAGGATCCGCTACAAAGATATCCAGATCGCAACCCTGTCCAACGTAATAGGAATGAGGATTATATTGCTTACAATAATCCGCAAGAAAAGTAGAATTTGCTACACATAAATCATTACTTTTAATCAACTTCGGTTCCAGACTTTTACCATGCTTTTTCCAATAATCTACGGCCACCATATAGTCTCTAGAATAATAGACACTTAAGGAAGGCTTTAAGAGCTGGTTAAGAAAGAAACCCTTAAAAATTTCATTATCATTAAAAAGGATCACATCCTTAAATTTCAATCGTTTTAACACTGGAAAAATCGAACGCGCGAGGATTTTATTATTACGAAGGTTTAAAATATTAAAGAGCTTGGTACTTCCAATCCAGTTGATAGATTCCACCATACAATCCGGATAGAAATTCCACAGGTTATCTTTAATTGAGATTAGATTTTCCTCTTTTCCCTGTATAATATCTAATCGTTTTTTGATTTTAATATCTTGCTTATTTCTATACAGAGTAATTCGATCTAATGGGGAATTAATGTACAATACCCGATTATGTTTACTAAATTCGAGTGCGATGTTCTTACAATTGCTTCCAATGTCCGTATCCCAGGGTTGTTGCCCAATAATTATAATATCTCTATTCCTGATCATATAACTCATGTAGAAAGATTAGTTTTTTTGATTCTTACTGTTATCAATTAATTGTCTTTTGGTGCTACCCTTTCCCAAATTCCAGAAATTGCATTGTATTGTTTAATGACTCTTGCCGGATTACCAACAGCAACACTAAAAGGAGGAATATCTTTGGTTACTATACTTCCTGCACCTATTATACAATGCTTTCCGAGTGTCACCCCAGCAGTAATTACCGAATTGGCTCCTACCCAGACATCATCCTCAATTGTGACCTGTTTACAGCTTTCTTTTTGTCTTCTAGGAGAAATCAAAACATCTTCATAGCCATGGTTCAAAGCAGAAATCACAATATTTTGAGCAAGCATAACTTCATTCCCAATCCTTACAGGACCAATAATCACATTACCAATTCCTACTATTGTTTGATTACCTATAATTACATCACCTACACCATTGTTAACGGTAGCAAAATCCTCTATTACAGACTGAATACCTATTGTAAATTTATTATAAGGAAAGACATCCATGCGTGTTCTGTTCCTAATGATGGAATCCTTTCCTTTTTTATGTACAAAAGGATTTACGAACCACCTCACCCAAAGCCTCGGACGATGTTCATTGCTGGGAATCATCAATTTTAGCGCAAACTTCTTTAATTCAGGTCTAGATTTTATCTTTTCAACTATAGACATTAATACTAAGATTAGTTTTCATTTTTCTTTTTTCCTTTGAAAAACCCAATTAAGAAGCAAATCAAAGCCGGGATAGCGAATATTTCGAATGGCATTATCTATTTGGTTTTAAACTTCTAATGTGTTGATTTTTTAATTCTTCTTCGATTTTAGGACTAATAAATACCAGTACCCAGGAAATATACACCACAAAAGAAGATGGTGCCGTATTGATCACCTCATTGGCATAGCTACAGAACAAAATTCCTGCATATCCCGAAGTCAATGCCATAGTCTTTATACGCAAGCCATGATCCTTTGTCTTCCATACGATACCACAACACTTGCCAAGAATATACATCATGATGCAAAACCACAAAATGAATCCAACAATGCCATACATTGCCCATACCTTTACCCAATAACTATCAGGTTGTACTGTGGATAGAAATTTATCTTTATTATAGGTTTCTCCCCAAACGCCAATTACTCCTAATCCACCGCCAAAGGGCCTGCTTTGCAAATAATCACGTAAAATCTTTTGATTTACCAATCTAACGTTCAAGGATGCATCTTTTGTGTCGAGAGCAGACCTCAGTCGAAGAATCTGATAATTTCCATTTCCAATATTGGTAAACTTTAAAAAGCCAATAAAAGAAAGGGCAATTAATCCCCCAACAATCATGACTTTAAATTTTTTGCTTAACAACAATGCCAACATAAGGCCAATAATTAAAGCAAATAAAGCTCCTCGCGTACCTGAAATCATCATTCCATAAATCATAATCATTGATGCAATCAATAACAATGCACGCTTCCACCATTTAAACGGCCCTAAAGCCAAAATTAAGGCTACTAATGCCAGATGCGCCTGAGATGCGCCAAATTGTCCAGCGTCACTATAAAAAGAGAAAACTCTCAATTTCCCCCAAATAAGATGGGTATTTGCGGCTCCTTCATCCAAAAATCGCTGCTCCCCTGGGGATAAACCGATATACATCTGTTTTAATCCGTTTAAGGAGGCAAGTAAAGATAAGGCCAGGATCAAATACAAAAAAGTATTTAAATCTTTGTTCTTTTTTAACAAAAGAAAACCGAGGGGGACGAATAGAAAAGGATACAATGCCGCAGCCCTAATCTCTTGTAACCAGCCTTGTGGACTGGCTCCAGCAGGGTTTGCAATCTCCAAAACACTAACACCCAGCCAGATTAGAAGCAGCCAGACACAATCGTTATTCAAGACCTTCCAATCATATCTGTTGGCAGTAAAGATCACAGTAAACCAACCCATCAAAAGAATCACTTCCTGCAGTGTTCCATAAGGAAAACCACCTATTTCTCTTCCCAGGATACCAAAAGTGAAAATGTAAAAAATCATCATCCAGATGATCATTTTAGGCTCTTGTATAAAACAAATCTGCATTGCAATCCCGCAAGAGATGGCAATGACCAATGCAGGGGCTAAAACACCCAATTCCACAATAAATACAGAGGTACAGAGACAAATGAGTATGACAAGTGAGATGATTGTAATCGCAACTTTGCTACGCTGATTTAACCCGGGAGTATTGTGCATTTGAACTCTTTTAAAATCTATTCATTGAAGATAGAACGCTAAAACTAAGGTCTAGTTTTTACTATTCGTCCGAATTTTGTTGAGAACCCATCCAATTAGACCTGGTTGTTCCTTTAAATAATTCAAGGCATCTCTGTCTGTGTCTGAAATCACACCACCCACTTCAAAAACAATTAAACTTTTCTCCATAAACATCAACCATTCCTTAGCCACATTCAGATCTCTCATGCTATTGATATCAACGATAATCAGGTCAAACTCTCCTTTTAGAGCTTCGAAACCCGCTTTCAAACTTTTATTGCTTTGCAGTTCTAAAAGAGAAGTATTTTCATTGTTCTTATTCAAGACAGTAATAAGGTCATCAGAACGAATTTCCTTTTTAACCAGGAAAGTCTCAAAGTTCTCTCTGGTTACGAGTTCCTTTGTATTACTTGCTACCGGAACATGGTTTTCCCCTCCAATCAAAAGAATTTTTTTCCCCGTCACAGCAAATGCCTGTGCAAGACTAGAGGCTAAAAATGACTTCCCTTCAGACTCTCCAAGACTTGTGATGCCTAGAATTTTACTGTCGTCAGCTTCCATCTCATTGGAAATCTCGAGCCTAATAGATCTGAGTAAGTTTTTGTAGGCAATATACTCTGGATTATTCGTATCATTCCAGATACTTTTTATAGAATTACCTTTTACATCTACTAAAGTCAGGTTGCCAATTACACGTAAGCCGCTGACCTGCTCCAATTGTTTTGGTGAATAAATACTATTGTCAAGAAAATAAAGACCAATTACAGCTATAAAACAAAGTGAGAAACTTCCAATTCCTGAAAGGGCGAGATAAATAATGGCTTTAGAAGGCTCTGGCGTACCGATCAGACCATACTGCGCAATATTTAACTTTAATCCAATGTTCTGTTCTGTCCTTGTCTGATTATAGCGATTTAATGCCTCCATATAATCTTTGGTAGCAAGATCAGCATCACGTTCGTAGTTTTGTATGCCTGCATCAAATGGCACCATTTTATTATACTTTCCCCTTAACATCGCCAATTCCTTGTCGATTGCAGCAATACTACTTTTAGCCTGATCTGTGGCTATTTGTAAGGCAGCTCTTTGCTGAATTAAATTTTGCTTTGAGACAGTTGGATCTGTGATGTTATTGTCTGAATTGCGCGCAGTCATATTACTCAAGATATTACTGAGTGAATCAATTTTACGCTTATCAGAAACTTTAAAACCACCATCAATATAACGATCGTTGGCAACTTTAAGTTGATTTTTTATATTGACGATATCTCTGTTGTCTGAAACTATATTTCCACCGACATAGGGATCACTACCCCGAAGCTTTGCCTCAATTGCAGCAATTGCACCTTGATTCGACTGTATAGAACGTATAGCCTGAGCTTTTAGCTCTTCATTCTGAGAGATCTGACTATAAACGATTTCACTTTGCTTATCAAGATTAAGGACACCATTTGCCATCTTGAAATTCCTTAGCGCCTCATTCTTCTGATTCATGACCTCCTCCTTCTTTCGAAGCAATGAGTCCAGCATCACCATAGAATTATTCTGATTGAAGTTTACATCTAAAGCATAGTTCGAAATAAACTCCTTTGAGAGGGTATTCACTACATAAGCAGATAGCTCAGGATTAGCAGAAAGATATTTTACCGTTATAAAATCACTACCATCTGTATGGCTAATACTCAGCTTTTTATCAATTGACTTTTCATCAAAGCCCATTGATTCAATAATAGCATATAGTGGGTATTTCTCATTATTATCAGCTACCGTTAAGACACTTTTTGATGCGAGTTTATTTTTCACAAGGGCAATGACTTCCTCTCTTTGGGTAGCAGATAATGAGTCAAGCTTTGAACTGTATTTTTTAAATGGATTTTTTGGATTTTCTAAATCATGTAGTATCAAACTATAAGAAAGAATACTCATGATTTTCTTCATTTTCATCTTCTCCATAATATTAGCAAATTGCTGACTCGTTTGATAATAATCTCTCCCTTGTCCAGCTTCTGTATAAACTTGCTTTGATTGATCTACTAATCCTGTAGAAATCTGTACTTCAGAACTATATTCCTTTGGCATGTTTTTTACCATGAAGTATGTTATTACAACAGTAACAACAGGCACAATGATAACCAGCCACTTGTATCGGTTTAAATGTTTTAAAAAATCCTTAAAATCCATTGAGGTAAAATAATAATAAGTGTTGTTATTTAACGTCTGTTAATTTCATGCCTATCATCTCTTCCAATGAATCCTTCGCCGACAAAAGGCTGACTTCAGATTGAATTTTCGAGGTTAAGGAAGTCGATAAATTAATTCTAGATTGATTGTAAATATCTAATGAGATTTCACCCTTCTCAAATTTATACTTTAAATTATCTGCTACGTTTTTATTATCCTGTACACTTTGTGTATTTATCTTCAATTGATTTAGTTGTTGTATATAGGCATAATATCTTCTTTTTACTTCTACTTCAATGGCCAGTTCATATTCTTCAGCTTGATATTGTGCAATTTTTAAATCAGACTTTGCCTTTTTAGCATTAAATGGTTTTTGTAGAAATGCACCAAGATTCAGATTTATACCAAACTGAAATCCATTTACATTATATGGATTAATAGGATCAATTACCGTCTTATCCTGAGGTCTATAAAAATAGGAGCCGTTAAAAATGTCTAAATACGATAAGGTAGTAATAGGTATTTCAGCTTTAGCTTTAGTAACTGTTTCATTTACCGCTTTTCTTCTTGGGTAATTTTGCTTCGCTAATGAAATATATTTCTCCAAATCAGCGTACTTGATATCTCCAATTATGGATTCCTGGGCATACGAATCCAGATTTATAAACATTAATACAATTAATGAGAGTTTAAATAAATTTTTCATGATTTGAGGTGGTTAAGAGGGTTGTGTCTAAGCGTTTAATTTTATGGGTTAGTTTCCAGCTATACTTCTTCCTTTTGTATTAATGCAGGGATTGTCTTTAAAATAATTTTAAGATCTAAGAGTATGGAGTAATTGTCGGCATAATAGTTGTCTAATTCTTTACGTTCTGTTTCAGACATATCTTTCTTTCCTCTTTTGCTGATTTGCCATAGCCCAGTCAGACCTGCAGGGCCAAGAAATCGAGTAGACCATTCGTTTGTGGTCAACTGTTCTGCCTCATATAATGGTAGTGGCCGATTTCCTACCAGAGACATATCTCCTATAAAAACATTGATAAGTTGTGGCAATTCATCGATACTTGTTTTTCTTAAAAAAGAACCCAATTTGGTAATTCTTGGATCATCTTTAAACTTTACAAAAGCTGCTTTGCTGTTCTTTTTATCAGATTCACTGGCATATTGATTCAGATTAGCTATAGAGTCCAACATTTTATCTGCATCGCTTCGCATGGAGCGGAATTTATAGAAATCAAAAATACGATACCCTGCGCCCACTCTTTTACTTTTATAAATTACCGGGCCCTTTGATTCGATTCTGATTAATATAGCTACTACTATAAACAAAGGAAATAAAAGCAACAGCGCTATCCCTGATGCAATGACATCAAAAGCGCGTTTGGCAAATGGGGTTTGATATTCAACCTCTACCTGTTGAGCGAGTTCCATTAATTTAGGTTTGATTAGCTTAAATTTAACCAAAAAATTTAATCTTTCACAAAAATCTTCCAAAGGAAATGGATAGGTATAATAATCATTCACCTTAAGCTCCAATGCTTGTTTTCTCCATTTTTTATCTTCTTTGATTCCAAGCAAAACAATAATCAACCCCTGAAGTAGAGGATTTCTTTTGATTTCTTTAATTTGATCGAAGCAGTTCTTATTGTCATCTACTTCAATTAAAATAATGTCTGGTAGAGTCAATAAAGACTGACGATCCAGATATCTTTTAAAATCCTCAGGATCATCCATTTGCTCTACATTAGCATCAAACTCCTCAGTAATTACACTTTTTAGAAGTTTCCCAAAATGCACAATTTTCGCATTTATTTGAGGCCGATTAATTGTAGACGTGTTCATTATAAAATAAGTTGAGCTATTTGAGATTTTAAGGTTGCCGGATTAAAAGGTTTTTCTAAATAACTGTCTATTTTAAACGGCATATTTTTTACTTTATCAGCAAGATCTTCAGCACCTGATAGCAGGATAACTGGAGTATTTCTATAAAAACCACTAATTTTAAGATTCCTAATTAAAGAACTTCCATCAAAATAAGGCATCATTAAGTCGGAGATAATTAAATCCGGATCATTTCCTTCTTCTAACCAGGCGATCGCCTCTATCCCACTCTTCTTGATGATTAAATCATAGTCTCCTGCTAATATAAAACTCAATAACTTAAGAATACTTAGTTCGTCATCTACAATTAGTATGTTTTTTTTGTGACCGTTTTTACTTTCCATGTATTCTTTAGTATGCGTTAGACCTGCAGTCCACATCAAAAACATATCCAAATAATGGACATGATCAGTTTTAGTGTTGCTAGTTGTACTATTGTTGTTACTGATTTTACCTGTAAACATAATACTTTTTCTAGTTAAACCCTTGATTAAACTTCCTTTGATTAAAAAAAAACAGGAATTTTATTACTCAGCGTATTTCGGCTTAGCTCAATTATTTAATTTTAATCAAAAATGTCTGCTGCCGTATCTCACCTTCTGTCCAGTCCTTTAATTCATTTCCCACAACTCTTCCGAAAGCATCCATCACTAAAACGCGAATCTTTTGCTGCTCTTTAGACTCCACTTCTGTGAATAACGAAAAGTTATCCACATAGTAAAAAGCAATATCATCGCTTCCTCTATCTACTCTCACTTTATAGTTTTTACCTTTCACCTGATAGTTGATCACGCATTTATTACATTCAACTCTTAAAAGTCCTTCCTTCCTTAAACTTTCGTCGGACGAGCTATCTAAAGAATTATCCTTTTTACAGCTGCTTAAAAACACAACAACAAATAACAATAATGAATATAATACTCTCATTTTTCTATAGTTTAATGAGATGGGGAAGGAAAAAATTAAGCCAAGCCTCTATTTTGGGAAAATCAAGCTAAAAATAAAGGCTTAAACTATGATGTAAGCCAATTGGGCATCATTTTCGATATTAAAAATATTAATGAGGAGGTCATAAACTTCTAATTAAGGAGGTTAATTTTCCCAATAAACGCCCCATTGTGGGCATTTTTCTACAACTCTTCAAACTATAATCTTGCATTTTATATAGCTAAAGGAGGTTTTATACTGGTTACGCCAAGGCGCTATTTGTCCATCAAAGGGTTGTAATCAACAGGGCTGTTTGGACTTTCAAGGTCGTTCTCCCCGTCTGGATTTCCAGTAACCCGGTCATGGTCACTATTCAAATAACTATTAAACGAAAAATCCTCAGATGAGCCATCAGCATCCAAACCAAGGTTATTTCTTTCTTCATAAATTCTGCTTTTACGTTGTTTTTTACGATCATTCATAACGAAATTCATTTAATCATTCTCATCTAATACTTACCTCAAAAATCGGCTGCTATCCAGGCCTTCAATTATAGAATAACCCTGATTAAGAACATCACATGGAGAAATCAATCTCCAGGATAATCATCTTGATTAATGAATAAGCTTCCCTAAGATAGGTTTAAACAGAATAAAATTTCATTAGTTTGAAATAAAGTACAGCCTTATTTTAAGATTTTGATATTAATATTCAATTCATTATTTTCACCACGAAATATATACATAATAATATGCGTACAACAGGAAAAGTTAAATGGTTTAATTCTGCAAAAGGATTTGGATTTATAACTCCAGAAGATGGAGGAAAAGATATTTTCGTACACTTTTCTGCGATTGCAGGGGATTCATTTAGAGAATTAAATGAAGGAGACAACGTAGAATTCGAATTGAATGAAGGAAAAAAAGGTCCTGAGGCTTCAAACGTAGTAGTTCTTTAGTCTTAACATTCAATTTACAAAAGGGGGTATGCTAAGGCATCACCCCTTTTTTTTTACCTAAACACATAAAATGAAAAACAATTCCTCAATTCAAAAAAAACCTCGCATTAGCATTCTCGGTTGTGGCTGGTATGGCTTAGCAATGGCAAAGCGTCTGGTCAATGAAGGATACATAGTTAAAGGCTCCACCACGAGTCCAGAAAAATTGGAGCTCCTTTCCTCCTCATCTATCCTCCCCTTTTTACTAAATTTCCAGGAACAAAGTGTGGAAACCGATCCGGAGTTCTTTAATACTGATCTATTAATAGTCGCCATACCTCCAAAAAGAAATACGGCTGAACAAAGCTCTTTCCTGGGGAAAATTCAAAAGATAGCAGCACAAGCAGCGACACATCAAATACCACAGCTTATTTTTATCAGCTCCACTGCCGTGTATGGAGAGTCCAATTCAGAAATTACGGTTTCTAGTCCTGCGCTACCAGATACCGCTTCCGGGAAAGCCATGCTGGAAACAGAACAATTCCTGACCTCAAACCCTTCTTTTTCTACAACCATTCTTCGCTTCGCCGGACTCATTGGGCCAGGAAGAAACCCAGGAAGATTTTTCGCTGGAAAACAAAACATCCCCAACGGTCAGGCACCGGTAAATCTGGTACATCAGGAAGACTGTATAGGGTTTACCCTTGCCCTGATTCAGCAGGCTGCATTTGGAAAAATATATAATGTTTGTAGCCCGGATCACCCCAGTAAACAAGACTTCTATGTTAAAGCCGCCCAGCAGTCTCAACTTCCTCTGCCAACTTTTCTTGATGAACTTTTAAAATGGAAAATTATTTCCGGTAGAACACACAATTCAGGCGTCAATTATGAATACAGCATTACTGATTTTTCCAAATGGATGGATACTGATCGCTTATAATTTGATATATTGCTGCATTTAAGGAACACCGGAAATATGAAATTGACCATTTGGGGAGCAGCAAGACAGGTAACAGGGAGTATGCATCTGCTGGAATTAGATCATTACAAAATTCTCATCGACTGTGGTCTGGATTATGAGAAAGAAACCTATCAGGAAGAGAATCAGTATTTTCCTTTTGACCCGGCTGTTATTGATGTGGTGATTCTTACCCATGCGCACATTGACCATTCCGGAAATCTCCCTACACTAATCCGGATGGGTTTTGAAGGTCAGGTTTTATGTACACCGGCAACTGCGGACCTCACAGAATTGCTTTTACTCGATTCGGTGAATATTTTTCTAAATAAACAAACTAAAAGATCGAAGGGACGCAAAAAAAAAGGTGCAGGTCCACAACCGCTATACCTGCATAAGCATGTCATGGAAACCATGGATCGAATGGTGACCCTGAATTTTCATAAACCCTTCCATATCAACGATGCGGTAACACTGGAATTTATCCCGGTAGGACACTTACTAGGTGCAGCAGCGGTGGTGTTGACTTTACAAGAGCAGGGAATCCGAAAAAAGATAGCCTTTACAGGCGACATTGGTCGCAGCAATTACCCGATTCTGGGAGATCCTGAGCTCATTCCAGAAGTCGATTATTTAGTTTCTGAGGCAACTTATGGCGGCAGATTCCACAGCAAGGAAATGAGTCTGGAACAAAAACTGGTAAGTATTATCCATGAATCCTGCATCAAATCTCCGGGTCGACTGATCATTCCTGCCTTTAGTATTGGTAGAACTCAGGCACTTGTATTTGCTTTAAATCAGATCTTCAGTAAAGGGCTTCTGCCTTATGTAAAAATATTTGTGGACAGTCCGCTGGCCGAATCAGCAACCAGTATTTACCGGAAGCATCATCATTTATTAAATAAGGAAGCTCAGGAATTCTATAAACATCAGGGAGATCAATTTGAATTTGAAGGACTTTCCTATGTACATGATAAACGCGAAAGTATTTCCATTTCAAATTATCACGAACCATGTATCATTATCTCTTCGGCAGGTATGCTGGAAGGCGGAAGGATACAAGATCACCTTTATTATAATATCCAGAATTATTACTGCACCATCCTGTTCATCGGATACTGCTCAAAAGGCACCTTAGGGCACCGCTTACTTCGCGGCGACTCAATTGTGAGGCTTCGAAACCGCGACCTGATGGTATACGCCAGCATTCAAAAAACCGATCTTTTAAGTGGCCATGGTGATCATCAGGATCTAATTAACACTGTAAAACAACAAGATCCTACAAAACTGAAGCAGGTTTTCCTGGTCCATGGAGAAGACAAAAGCCTGCAAAGTCTGGCCGAAGCGCTTCGGGAAATCGATTATAAAGTGAGCATTCCTGAGCTTGGAGAAAGCTTCGAATTATAATAACTGTATCAAATACTGGACATTTTTCCAGTGTTCAGATCGAGATACATCTAAAACATACCTTTTTACAAAAAACCAATAACTAACTCATTACTAAGATATTCATAATTATTCTAGCGCTAAAATGTGTTTGGCAGGATTATTTCAAGAGGGATTGTAGTTCATCTAATAAAGAACACAAATATCTAATTGAAAAATAATATGAAATCTAACATTACAAAAGCCGCAATGGTAGTGACCCTATTGGGCGCATCATCGCAATTATTCGCGCAAGATACTAATCCAGATGCAACAGGACGTTTTGGAAAGAAAGAGTTTCGCACCTGGTCGATTGGTGTTCATGGTGGTGTGTTGAGTTCAAACACAATCTTTAATGGCGCAACACGTGACTATAACACGGCCAAAGAATCCTTAGGATATGGTGGTTATATCAAAAAGCAAATTTTACCGGCTTTAGGACTTCAGGCTGATTTCCTTGCAGGAAAGGTAAAAGGTACAAGAGCATTAAACCCACTTGGAACACCACAATATCTGGACAACACTGGCTTTAACACCCGTATTGAATGGTCTGCAGCATTAACTGCAGTTTACAACCTGGCTAACATTAGCATCAATAATGAAAATGCCATGTTGATCCCATATGTTAAAGGTGGTGTAGGCTACATGTCTTCTGGTGGTGATACTTATGCAGGTTCAGTTACAACTGGAAATTCTTACAAAGAAAAGTACTTTATTCCTGTAGGTGCTGGTTTCAAATTAGGAGTAGCTAAAGGGATTAATTTAGACTTTGGTTACGATGTAAACTTTGTAAAATCAGCTACTTTTGATGGTTTAAACACTGGAAAATTTGATAAATTCTCTTACGGCCATGCAGGTATCGAATTTGCATTGGGTAGCAAATCAAAACCTCAATTACAGAACTACAGCTCTTTGGCTAACTTACGTAGCGAAAGTGCAGAAGAAAGTGCTGAATTAAGAAGGGCCTTATCTACAGCAGAACAAAATGCAGAGCGTGACAGAGCAACGTATGCTAAAGAAATGGGAGATGATGATGGAGATGGTGTAGCAAACAAATTTGACAAATGCCCTGGCACGCCAGCAGGTGTAGTTGTTGATGGTTCAGGATGTCCTTTAGTAACAAAAGCTGAAGTCATCAAAGAAAAAATCATCATCACTGAAGCTGACCGTAAAGTAGTATCTGAAGCAATTAAAAATTTAGAGTTTGATTTAGGAAAAGCAACAATCCGTGCCAAATCTTATCCTACTTTAAACCGTGTTGCAGCACTTTTAGTAGAGAAAAACTTTAGCCTTAAATTAGCAGGTCACACAGACAATACTGGTTCTATGGCTTTAAACTTACGTTTATCGAAAGACAGAGCAGAAGCAGTAAAAGCTTATTTGGTATCACAAGGCGCTAACCCTTCACGCATTGAAGCAGTAGGTTACGGTCCAAACCAACCAATTGCAAGCAACAAAACTGCTGCAGGACGTCAGGAAAACCGTAGAGTTGAATTTACATTGTATTAGTTTAATCAATCATAAGAAAGAAGCCGGCAAGCAATTGCCGGTTTTTTTTTACCATAAAATAGTACCCGGATCTTCCCATTTCACATAGTTAAAAAATAATGGCTATGTTCGTAAAAAAATCATCCATATAAATATGAAACAACGCTTCTCCCTGGTCCTAATTTTGGTGGTGTTTTCATTTATAGCCTGTCAAACTAAAAGCTCAAAAAAGAAAAGAGTATTGGCGATTCCTGTTTATGGACAAAGTTTAGCACTTGGAGAAGAAGCGATCAGAATTACAGATTTTGATACCTTAACTTCAGAGACAAATCATATGGTGGTTACAGAAAATCTGGACGAGAACTTTGGTTATCACTCTGATACACATTTAAAACAATGGCTAAAAAAGATGATGAATGCCAGAGAAAGATCATTCGAACTCTCTGTTTATGGTATGGCTGAACTGACTTCAAAATACCTTTTAAAAAAAGGAATGGGAGACAGTGTGTTAATCGCTACTTTTCCTGGTGGCAAGGGGGCAACAGGAATTAATGAAATGAGTAAAGGATCGAAAGCCTATAAAAAGTTTCTCGAAGAAATAAAAGGTGCTTATAAAAAAGCATCAAATATTGGCTGGGATTTTGTAATGCCTGCCTTTTGCTGGATGCAAGGCGAAGATGATATTGTATGGGGAAAGTCCAGCAACTACAAAAAGGACCTTAAAAGATTTCAAGCCGACTTAAATAAAGATATTAAAGCGATTACCAAACAACGTGAGGATGTGGTTTGTATTCTGTACCAGACCAATTGCCTAACACTAGCTGATGATTTTAATGCAACTAGCTATAATTGTAAAGAAACAGCTATTCCACAGGCCCAACTAGACCTGATTTCTGAGGACAAAATGTTTACAGCAAGCGGTCCTACCTACCCATATTCATTTGTTAACGAACGTGTTCACATTGATGGCATATCTCAAAAAAGAATAGGTTATATGGCTGGATTATCACTCATCAGACTCTTAGAATCAAAACCAAGTAATGGTCTCATTCCAAAGAAATTTACAGTTTCCGGTGATACCATATTAATTAAATTCGACGTTCCAACTCCTCCACTCGTACTAGATACCACAAATGTAAAATATGCAGATCATTTTGGCTTTAGTGTAATTGATCCTTCGAACAATAATATTCTCGAAAAAGTTCTTTTAAAAAATGATGTGGTAAAGCTTTGTTGTAAGAAATCTCCGCTAGGAGCAAAAGCTAGATATGCAGTAAATGGGACGAAGAATAAAAGTGGTTTTAAACATGGTCCAAGAGGAAACCTAAGGGATTCTCAGGGTAAAAAAATAAGTCTTCCTATAAACAAAATGATCTATCCTTTACATAATTGGTGTTACCAATTCGATGTTCTGATGAATTAAATCAATCCTATAAAACCAGCTGCTTAGTCAAAAGAATCAGGTTCCCGCTCCGGGATATCAATCCCCTTCAATTCGAGTATCTGTGTACTTTCATTAATTAAATAGGACAAGGTCATTTTCTCCGAATCTACACTGTCGATATTACTGCAAACATTGAACTCCTCCAATTGATAAACTACCGTCAGGCTCCCCTGCCCATCTTCCTTTATCTGTAAACTCCCCTGAACAAAATCTACATGCCTAACTTTTTCCCTGCTATGATAGCCCTGAAGCATGAATGCTATCTTTTCCTCCTGACCAACTAAAAGGTCTAACAATGCTTGTTCCGGATCCTCGGTATACCCCAAAGCAAAAGTATCAGGCAGTCCTATATTTAAAGAATATTGCATAATTAAGGGCTTAAACGCTAAAATTACAATTTAAACGAAAGATAACAAACCAGATCAGGCTAAACCTGAAACAAAAAAAGGCCTGGCTTTTTAATTCCCAGACCTTTTTAAACGAATTAGTTTATAAAATTATACTGCTTTCTCTTTCGGTGCAAATATAATTGAGGCAATTACCGACAGGATCAATACCCCACCTACGATCGACAATGAAAGTGGTGAAGAGATATGATAAAACGGTGCAATCACCATTTTCACTCCGATAAATGCTAAAATGATAGCCAGGCCATATTTCAATAAACTGAACATATGGATGAAGTTAGCCAATAGGAAGTATAATGCTCTTAAGCCCAGAATTGCAAAAATATTAGAAGTGTATAAGATCAGCGGATCATCCGGAGCAATCGCAAAAATAGCAGGGATCGAATCTACTGCAAAAAGTAAATCGGTAAACTCAATTACCGCAACAACCACTAACAAAGGCGTAGCCATTTTAATCCCGTTTTCTATCGTAAAAAATTTGGCGCCATCAAATTCTTTGCTCACTTTGAAGAACTTATAAATTAATCGTGCACCTGCACTTTTGCTAAAGTCTTTTTCTTCATCGTCATCATCATCTGAAACCCATGATTTGATCCCTGCATAAATCAGGAAAAGACCAAAAACAAATAGTACAGCATTGATTCTAATTGACTCACCAAACAAGGTCATTTCTGGCAGGTAAGTCAGGTTTATTAATCCCACACCTGCAAAAATGAAGATTGCGCGGAACAATAAAGCTCCTATAATTCCCCAGAACAACACTTTATGGTGTAATTCTTTTGGTACTTTGAAAAAGCCGAATACGAGAATGAAAACGAAGAGGTTGTCTACAGACAAGGCCTTCTCAATCCAATAGGCCGACTGAAATTGTGTAAACTTCTCAAATCCGGAAGTCACGTAAATCACGCCACTAAATGCCATAGATAAAGTAATCCATACCACAGACCATATTGCAGCTTCTTTGCTGGATACGGCATGTACCTTTTTATTAAAAACGCCCAAATCCAGCAGTAGCATAACGACGACCAGTACTGCAAACCCGATGATCACACCAGGATGATTAATTAAATTATTATCCATGTTTAAATTATTGTTTTGTTATTTGCTTTGATAAAAATGCTTAAAAAAGATCGGTTTTAAGCATTGCTTTTAAAATATTAGCCTGTACATCGAAATTGTTCAAATGTTCCAGGAAATCTATGTCAGATATTTTTAGGTAATTCTCTTCGAGGAGATCGATAATTTCCTGTGGAATATGGGTCTTAAGTGCCGCAGCACTACTTTCCAGTTTATCATTTTTATAAGAAAGTTCCTGAATCATCTTTTCCTTTTCCGAGAGGTTATTGGTCCAGTCCACATCTTTCAAAACTTGCATATCGCAGAACAGAAAAAGGTTCCGGTTAGGGAAAAAGAGGAAATACCGGTCGACTTCTATAAACTTATAAACCTCGATGATCATTTGACCGGACTTTAATCCGCAGAAAAATTCCGTTTTAAAATCATACTTACAAAGTGTCCCCATTAGTTTCCTTTCAATTGTTGCATGAATATTCAAATACACCTCTTTAGGGTCGTACTGAATTAACTCGCTCAATTGATCCGGACTAATGTTATAATAAAAATCTTTAGCATATCTAGAGCTAAATGAGTTGATGTTTTTTGAAAAAGGAAAATCGGTACTTAAATCCGAAAGCACTTCAAACAACTTCCTCAAGGATAAATTAACCTTTAAGGCTTGTTTCTGTTTGTCCAGCTTAAAATTCTGTTCTGTAAAAACAGAATTACTCATCCGTTCAATCAGTTCTTTATTCAGCTCAATTTCATCATAAATCAGGCTGACATTTTTCTCATTATTTTTTTTGATTTTTCTGAGCAGCTCAATTACACTGGAAGTAAACTGTACATGAAAAAGCTCCAGTTTATCAATATCCAATTCTTCATTCTGCTCAAATAGCTGATGAATCACCTGGCTACGCAGGTATATTTTATAAACCGCTTCCTCTTCAAAAAACACAGAGAGCAGCTGTAAGCGGCTGATCTCTGTGCGGGATTCTTTTAAAATATAGTTACGGCGGTCATCCATCGATTTTTTTAATTAACGCGGGTCACGTTTTTTTTCAATTCAGATTCCAGAGTTTTTAATTCTCCATCCAACACTCTTCTGCTCTTCTCTCCTTCTTCATGAATTTTCTTCACCTCATTCAAGGTTTCGATCAACGATTGCGTTGTCATTTTCAGTGTATCAAGAGAAACCACTGTCTTCTCGTTCTCTTTAGCCACATCAATACTATTCTGTTTCAGCATTTCTGCATTTTTCTGGAGAATCGTATTCGTGGTATCAGAGATTTTTTTCTGCATTTCCACATTGGCTTTTTGCCTTTGTAAGGCCACAGCAATGGTCAACTGATTCTTCCATACCGGAATGGTTGTAGAAACGATAGACTGTGCTTTTTCAGCGATGGAAGTGTTGTTATTCTGTACCACTCTGATTTGTGCCAGAGATTGTAACATGATAAAGCGAACAATTTTCATATCAGCCAGACGTCTGTCCAGCCTGCTTACAAAATCCCTTAAATCGGCGATTTCATAATCCTGAAAATCAGCAGGTCTGCCTTCCATTTCTGCAAGCTTTAGTTTAAGTTCTTCATACTTCAGTTGTCCCGAAATAATCAGTTCTTCCATTTGATGGATATACCCTACATTGTTATCAAACATGGTTTGCAATGAACTGTTGTCCTTGATGGAATTTAAACGGCCTGCTTTAATCTTATTGGTGATTTTGTCAATATTATTGACCACCACATCATATTTCTGAAAGAGTTTTTTTACATCAACTACCAGGTTTTTGAGGAAAGGGATTTTTGAAATAAAAGATTTAAAACCACTTTGTTCCAACTCCGTCACATCAATATAATTCAGCTCAGTGAGTAGTTCATTAATCAATCCACCAACGTCTCCGCTATTATAGGTTCGTACAGATGATAAAAAATCATTACTGTATTTTTCCATAGAGTTCTGAGCTTCTACTCCATAATTAAGAATAGAATTAACATCAGACGGTTCTAATGATTTATTAATTTCACTATATTTTTTGACCTCTTCAGGGCTGATTGTTGTTAAATCAACATTTCCATCCTTATCCAATTTTACAGGAACCGGACTAAGGCTTTGGGTATTATTCGGGTTTATTTCCATAATTCAATAAAATGTTCCTTTACCTTTAGAGTCTACAGATAGCTTTGTGTTACTGTATTTACTGTTTCTTCTAATTTCTTATCTTTGGTTGGTTCTCCGATCGCATTGAATTTCCATTCTCCGTTTCTCTTATAAAATACACCCAATACCATAGAAACATGACCAGCAAAACCTGCGCCATTTGCAATATCATAAGTTGCAAATACCTCTCTTACTTGTTTCGGACTCCCTTCATAAATACGGATAGATGCAAAAGGAATAGTTCCAAAATCATGACCTCTGAAACTGTTTAAAACGAACGCCACATATTCTACAGCAGGGTTTAGCTGACTGAAATCTAAAGTAATCACCTCATTATCCAGGCCATCATCTCCGCCCATATCACCGGTTAAGTCATCACCACTATGTTTTACTGCTCCATCTTTAGATTTTAAGCTACCGAAATAAACAACATCTACCAGTTGTTTCTTGTCATTAAATAAGGCGCAGCTTGCGTCCAAATCTACTGCTTCTTTTGTTTTACCAAAACCAAACATGCCTTTTTTTTCAATGGCACCCCAGTTGATTCCTACACAGATATTCTGAAGTTTGCTTCCGTTACTCTTTTCAAGACTGATACGCTGTCCTTTTTGAAGATTTATTGCCATAATTTCTATTGATATTTATTTAAATAATCCTGTAAACCACCTTTCATACCCATTCCAACCGCTTCAAATTTCCATTTTCCTTCACGTTTGTAAATTCTACCAAATTCTACAGCCGTTTCAATAGAGAAATCTTCTTCCAGTTCATATTTTAAGATCACTTCATTTGTAACAGCATCAAAAATACGTACGAAAGAATTTCTAACCTGACCAAAATTCTGTTTTCTGTTTTCTGCATCATGAATCGTTACCACCACACAGATCTCATTCACTTTAGGATCAATTTTAGTTAAATCAATCTTAATTTGCTCATCATCACCATCGCCATCACCAGTCAGGTTATCACCAGTATGCTCTACAGAACCATCTGGAGAAACCAGATTGTTATAGAATACCAGGTTTTGGTCCGACACTAATTTCTTCTGATCGTTTAACATAAAAATGGAAGCATCTAAATCAAATGCTGTACCTGTAGTAGAACTATTGGTATCCCATCCAAGACCGATCGTAAATTTAGGAGCATCAATACTCTCCCTTTGTCCTTTTTGCAAGTTAATTGCCATATTCAATCAATTTAAAATTATAATCTTTTTACACTACCGATTTTTGCGCATGATGTGTTAAAATTCCCAAAGTTTATAAGCTCCTCCTAACAAAATCATCGGCCTGCATCAGTACTTGCAAAATATCAATTTTTAGGGGAAAAAACTAGCTTTTTAATGCAAAAAAGATGTTTTTTGTACCTTTACTAAGTCCTATTTGAAGATCGGATGACAATTATTCTTAGCTAAAGATTTCTTATCACAGATTCCCTGACTGGATTTCAAGGTTTTTCAGTAAAAACCAGGATATCCTTGCCTAATACTTCGGAATGAGTTTAGGTTGAGTTTAAAATGACTTGTTGTTTTCCTCATGTTTCATTCATCATTAAAAGGACTTTGAAAGGTCATTTAGACCTATCAAGGACCTATCAACCACCTATTAAAGATCTATTAAAGACTTTGAAAAGCTTTAGGCATATATAAGGCAAGCAGAAGGCATCCTAAACTCATTGCGAAGCCTCCCAACCGGCACGATTATACCAAAAAGGCTCCTGCATTTGATGCAAGAGCCTTTTCTAAAAGAAACTATTGATTTAGCTGACTTTGCAATTTTGCTGCAATTGTAGGTAACTCTTCAGGTGGTTTAAGTTTTCCTCGTAGGCGGGGATGGTATGGTAACTATTTCCTAATGACAAATCATAGAGGTTGTTTATAAACGCCATATTTTGCTGCGCAATAAAAACAGAAAAACTTTCAAAGTCACTGTTCAATATATACTTAACGATTCTTGTATTGACCGCAAAATTTCCAGCTTTAATGATCTCGTCCAGGTCAAAAACAGACTTCACCTGATGATAGTTGAGGTGATTTTCAATATTCGGATGAATATTCTTGTTCACTAATTCCGCAAAATAAAGCATATGAATATCGTTTTTAAGATTGTACTCTTTAACCATTTTTAAGATCATACGCTCATGACTTCCTGTAATTCTGATGTCGTCCAGGAAAAGCAAGGTTTTGCCTTCCAGGAAATCTTTATCGATATGAAAGGAATCATTGCCAATTAAATTCATTCTTTCTTCAGCACTCAGGCCACCGTAATCTTCCTTATAGGTAATGGTCCTGTGCACTTTGGCTTCCTGCACCACTAATCCACCATGTTCAACCAACCAACGGTTTAAATGAGATACAAATGCATTTTTCATCGCAAAAGTCGCGGTCGGAATAAAGCAATAGGGACTGGAAATGACCACAATCTGTCCGGTAATAAAGTTCTCCTGAAGGTAATATCTGATGAAGCCTTCAGCGAGGTCTTGTCCAAAATATCTGGCCACCGAGTCATCGCCAAATTTAAAGCGGCTATAATCATCTGCAGAGAATCCGAAATTAACCGTATCATTTATTTTATGAAGGGAATAGCTGTATGGAATCATGAGCGTAAGTATGAAATGGTTAATTCATTAGAATTGATCAATAGGGAATTGATTCCCATTGCATTGGCACCTTTTACATCTGCAATAGGGTTATCACCGATATGGATGATTTCCTCTAGTCGGATTTCAGGATGCTTATCCTGGTCGATCGTGTTCAACATTAGTTGAAAAAACTCTGGGTTGGGTTTAGACAACCGCACTTCATCTGAGTACAGTTGGAAATCCAGCAATTCCGAGAGTTGCAAGTTCTCCAAAACCTTTCTCAGGGTCTTCCCTTTAATGAAACCGGTATTGCTTAAAATATTCACCGTACTCCTTCCTGAGGATTTCAATTCAGTTAACACATGAAGCGATTCAGGATGGTAAAGCAAAGGCATATGATTTAACAATAACACCTCCATTTCCAGATACAATGCGTCCATATCTAAATCCTGAAATTCTGTTGAATAATCATTGATGATACTGATCACCATCAGGTACATCTCATCAGCATCAATGTTTTTCCCGGTTTTTTCATTGATGGCGTTCACCATTAAATCGACCTGCCTAAATATTAGCGCAACCTCTTCAATAGACTTCTTTCTGGAATTAAAATTGGTATGAAAATATTTTGTCCGCTCCGTTTTGAAATCAGGATTGGATTTGATCAGTGTTAACCACAAATCAAATGAATAGTGTTTATAAAAGGGCATCTGTATGTTAAATTTCCAGTTTAGAATTAAATTAGCGAGGTAATGTTACATATTTCACCTGACTTATTTGATTTTATCCAGCGGCTTTCTCTTATTTAAACTGGAATCTTTATATTTACTAGGACTCAAACCGGTCACCGACTTAAATTGTGCAGAGAGGTGCGCACTGCTACTGTAGCCCATTTTATAAGCAATTTCGTTTAGATTCAACTCCCCGTATTCCAGGAGCTCCTTTACCTTTTCGATTTTCTGTTGAATGATGTACTTTTCAATAGTAATTCCCTCTACATCAGAGAACAGACGGCTAAGATAAGCGTAATCCTTATCCAGGCGATCGGCGATCATCGTAATCAGACTTTGGTTAATCTCATTTAAATCAGAATAATGAACCAGTTCGATGACTTTATTTTTCACCTGTTCTACCAATTGATCCTTCTCCCTATCCATCAGTTCAAAACCCAACATCTGCAAGGTAGCAGAAATGTCCTGTATTTGATTTACAGTTGGCTCTGGAACCACCTCCACCTTTCCCAACACGATGTCTTTTACTTCGAAATGAAGTTGCTCCAGTTGCTGACGAACAATCATCACACAGCGGTCACAAACCATGTTTTTCACATATAACACCATAATATCTATCTCCGAAGCGGTTTAAATCTAATTGCAAAAATAATGTATTTCCTTTTTTAGTCCTTACATAATCCTGCTTAAAACTTATATAATTAAAAACGAAAAGAGATCAATTATGTTTGGTAGAAACACAGATTCAAACAGATCCCAATATACAATTCCTATATTTGTAACAACTAATGACAAAACAAAAATACTTCCTTCTGATCGTACTATTAGGCTCCCTAACTGCTTTGGGCCCCTTTTCAATCGACATGTACCTTCCTGGCTTTCCAGCTATTGCAAAAGACCTGAATACCACTGTACTCAAAGTCTCCTTATCTCTTTCCAGCTATTTCATTGGGATCTCGGCAGGGCAACTACTTTACGGTCCATTACTGGACCGATTTGGGCGAAAAAAACCATTATTCATCGGTTTAGCAGTCTACATCTTTGCTTCTGCATGCTGTGTGTTTGCAGCCAGTCTTGATGCCCTGATCATTTTACGCTTCCTGCAGGCTATTGGAAGTTGTGCCGCAGCCGTTGCTTCAATCGCTATGGTAAGAGATCTTTTCCCGGTTAGAGAAAATGCGAAGGTCTTTGCACTCTTAATGCTTGTTGTAGGTGTTTCTCCAATGATTGCCCCTACTTTAGGCGGTTACGTGACAGTAGCCTGGGGATGGCATTCTGTATTTATCATTTTGATGGGTTTAGGTATATTGAATTTAGTAGCCAGCTGGCTTTGGCTACCGGACAGCTATAAACCAGACACCAGCCTTTCCTTAAAACCGCTTCCTATTCTAAAGAACTTTCTTGCTGTTGTCAAAGAACCACAGTTTTACACTTATGCCTTTACCGGAGCCCTGGCCTTCTCAGGACTCTTCGCCTACATTTCTGGCTCACCACTGGTCTTCATTGATATTTTTCAAGTTTCCGAAGAAGCCTACGGCTGGATTTTCGCTTTATTAGCCGCCGGTCTGATTGGCTCCAGTCAGATTAACACGCTTTTACTTAGGAGATATAAAAGTGAGCAAGTCATTTTTACAGCGTTGAGTACACAGGTTCTGGTGGTTTTATTTTTCCTTTTGGGCAGCATCAACAACTGGTTTGGTCTTACCGAAACCGTACTGCTCCTATTCATCTTTCTTTCTTGTCTGGGCTTAACCAATCCAAATACCTCCGCCCTATCTCTGGCTCCATTTAGCAAAAATGCAGGTAGTGCTTCTGCTTTAATGGGCGCTGTACAAATGGGACTTGGGGCATTAGCTTCGTTTGGTGTCAGCATGTTTGAAGTAAAATCTGCAGTCCCAATGGTGGCAATTATGAGCGGAACCACGATCCTGGCCCTGGTGCTATTAGTGGCTGGAAGAAGGAATATCAAAGTTCAGCTCGCAGAAAGTAAAGAGGCCAGTACTTTTATTCATTAATTTTTCAAAAGATCGTAGGGGTAAATCCTCATTGCGTTGTCTCATTTCAAAATCAGACAAAAATGAGGATTACAAATTACACTAAAACACTAAAATCATTTCAGCCAAATTACAGGGCAATTGTCCTGGCAAGCCTATTGTTACCGGGATTAGCTGGTTTTGCGCAAAGCGAGGCCAGCAATGTCAATCCTGATCAGGAAAAAGGAATTGGAAAAATCCATATCGGCTTAATTTATCCATTGAGTAGTAATGGAACACATGCCCCATTAGACACGAACAATTTTTCTTTTCATTTACTGGCTGGAATTTCTTCAGCAGAACAGGGTTTCAGCTTTGCCGGTTTTTCAAACATTGTCAGGAATGATGCTACCGGAACACAGATCGCTATGTTTTCCAACCATATTGGCAAAAAAGTTAAGGGCTTAACAATTGCTGGTTTTCTAAATAGCTATGGTGCCGGAGAGGGGGCTGCTTTTGCAGGCTTTGCCAATGTTTCCAAAGGAAATGTTAAAGGTCTGCAATTGGGAGGTTTTACCAATATCGCCAAAGACCTGGAGGGCGCACAATTTGCCGGCTTCCTCAATAAAGCGAATGCGGTTAAAGGATCTCAGCTGGCAGGCTTTATCAATATTGCCAAGAAAAATCTGTCTGCTTCACAACTGGCAGGATTTATCAATAAAGCGGAGGATGTAAAAGGTTCACAATTTGCCGGGTTCATCAATATTGCGAAGAAAGTAAAAGGCATTCAGGCTGCCGGATTTATCAATGTTGCCGATAGCTGCGAGTACCCTATCGGGATCATTAACCTGGTAAGAAAAGGCGAAAAAAGCATCAGCTTAACTTTGGATGAAACGCAAACCTCCATGCTTTCTTTCCGTTCCGGAGGGAGGGTAACCTATGGAATTCTGGGCATTGGCTATAACCTCAAAAATAAAAAAGAAGTGTATGGAATGGAAATTGGTTTAGGTGCGCATTGGTTTCAAACTGATGCTTTCAGGTTAAATACTGAAATAACGGGAAGCGTTCTCGAGAGTTTCAAAGCAGGAGAATATTTTAAATCCTCTTTCAGGGTTTCACCAGCGCTAAAGATTGGAAATCACCTGGAATTATTCGCCGGCCCATCCATTAACTTCCTAAGCACAAATACTACTGAAGGCAGAAACCTGCATAAAAAATTCATTCATACCTGGGGCGATCGCAACAACGATTTCCAGGCCTTGTATTTCGGTTATTCGGGAGGGATCCAATTTATTTTCTAACATCATTTCATTCATTTCCTAATCCAAAGCCCATGGCAACCCTAAATACCCTATGGTCAGCGAATTTTCCATTATTTGGTGCAACAAAAATTGATTTTGCAGACAGTTACCTGATGCAAAAGGAAGCTCCAAACCTTATTGCTTATGCGCTCCCAGCAGTAATTATCCTCACGCTAATAGAATTTCTGGTCGCTCACTTTGGTTCGCATAAGACCTATGAAAAGCAAGAAACACTTGGATCTGTACTCGTAGGCTTAGGGAACCTTTGCCTCAATCTCCTGATGAAAGTGGTGTTGATTTATGGAGCGATCTGGATTTACAACCAGTTGCCATGGCGCATGGAACTGAATTGGTGGACATTGATTCCCTGCTTTATGCTGTATGATTGCTGTAGCTACTGGTCCCACAGGATCTCTCACATTAACCGTTTCTTTTGGGCCAGTCACGTGGTACACCATTCTGCGGAACACTATAACCTGACGGTTGCTTTCCGCCAGAGTTGGGTACAGCATCTCAAAACGGTTTTTTTTATTCCAGTTGCATTAATGGGCTTTCATCCGGTGATTTTTCTGGTGGCGAGTCAGCTTAGCACACTGTATCAATTTTGGGTTCATACAGAGGCCATTGGAAAGCTATCTCCATTTTTTGAGAAATATTTTGGAAGCCCCTCCAATCACAGGGTGCATCATGGCAGTCAGGAGAAATACCTGGATAAGAATTTTGGTGCAACGTTTATGATCTGGGACCATTGGTTTGGTACTTTTCAATATGAAGAAGAAAAACCGGTTTATGGATTAACTACTCCGCTTGAAAACAAGACCAATCCATTGGTATTGAATTTTCATGAATACCGGGACATGTTAAAAGATGTGAAAGGAAGCGATGGGATCAAAGAATGTTTGTTTTTCATTTTTGCCAGTCCAGGAAAAATATACCGACATAAGCTGGATAGAAACCAGCAGGTACCATTACCAAAAGAGCCCCATACGAAGACAACGGCTATTGTATTGATCATGATGTTACTCTTATCACAGATGGTAGATGCTCAGCCCCTGAAATCAGAATCTCCCCTCTCTATTCCAGCTGAAAAAAACCTCTTGTTCTTTTTACAAAGAACACCAGATGTCAATATAGTGCTCTATGAGCTAAATTATAAACCCGATGGACAGTTAGATCCCAGGAGACCTGTAAAGGGATCCTGGATCAGATATGAAGAGCAGGGGCGCCTAAAACCATTGACTTCCATTGAACAGCAGTTTACTTATGGCGTAAAATCAAAAGCATTAGGAAATGAGGAATATGAAATTCGATTGGCGGCCTACCAGAAGATGCCAATGTACCTGCTTAAATCCACGGAAGATCAAAAATATCATATCTACATCAGAGATGAAGGGCAGCATCACTTATTAAAAAGAGTGTTTGTAAAAGTTAAAGGCGGTTCATTCTGGTTTCCGAAAGTCGCTTACATTGATCTGATTACCACAAACTCTGAAAGTGGAATAGAAATGCTAAAAAGAATTGATTTTTAATCGAAAGCTATAATCATTACGATCAATTTGAGTATGCGATTAAGTCAAAGAAACTAATATATTTGAATAGAAATTACGCGTGAAAATCATAGTCCCCTTATCCCCCAACCTGAATCAATACGATGATGTGGCCTTTGAACAACTGTTCAAGACATATTACAAGGCATTACACGCCTATGCTTTTGTGATGCTAAAAGATCAGGATGCCGCTGAAGAGATGGTACAGGGAATGTTTATGAAATTCTGGGAGAAACGGGAACTGCTCCAAATACAATCATCCTTAAGCGCCTATCTGTACAAATGTATTTACCATGATTGTCTGAACTACCTCAAACACCAAAAGATAAAATTTAAACATCAGGAGTACACACAACATCAGGTTCCTACCCATTCAGAGCCTGCCTCTTCCAGGGTAGAGATGACAGAATTGCAATACAAACTGAGTATTGCCCTGAATGATTTACCGGAACAATGCAGAACTATTTTTCAAATGAGCAGATTTGAAGAACTCAAATACCGTGAAATTGCAGATCAATTAGGGCTATCTGTAAAAACGATTGAAAATCAGATGGGCAAAGCGCTTCGGATACTGCGGTTAAAGTTAGCCGATTTCCTGGTGATCATCCTGTTAGGGATTCTATACTTCAAAGATTATTTTAATTAACCCCATGGCGATGACTGATGAATTATTGATAAAGTTTCTATTGAAGGAGACCAGTGAAGAAGAAAGCACTGCTATTGAAAAATGGCTGGCAGCCGATCCTGCACATGTTTCAGAATTTCTGGAATTAGAGAAGATTTGGGAAAGCAGCCAGTTCCTCGCGCCCCAAATTCAGGTAAACGAAATGGATGCCTGGCTGCGTTTTAAAGAACAAGTAAAAAAAGAGGAAAGGGTATTGCCATTGAGAAGAAAGTATACCTGGATAAATGTTGCTGCTGTTTTCGTATTGATGGTTGGAGCCTTGATATTTTACGAGGTATTTACTCCGAAAAAATACATGGAGCTGATTGCAAACCAGGAAATTTTGGTCCAGAAACTTCCGGATGGATCAGAGCTGACTTTAAATAAGAAATCTGCACTGAGTTATGCCTCAGATTTTAAGAAAGATCGAAGCCTTCGTCTCGATTCCGGGGAGGTATTCTTTAATGTGGTTCCGGATAAAAGCCACCCTTTTACTATAGAAGTAGATAAAGTTTCGGTAAAAGTAGTGGGTACTTCCTTTAATGTCAGGTACCAGAACCATCAGACAGAGGTAATTGTGGAAACTGGAATCGTAAAAGTGAGCCTAAGCGGAGAAACTGTAGACCTCCTTGCCGGGGAACGGATACTGATCAGCGCTACTTCCGAAAAACTGATGAAAGAGCAAAATCAGGACCAGCTGTACAACTACTATAGAACAAAAGTTTTTGTACTTAAAAACACAGAGTTATGGAAATTAATCAACGTTTTAAATGAAGCGTATGATGCTAAAATCAAAATAGACCCAAACCTAAAAAACCTCACTTTAAACACAACTTTAAAACTGACAGCACCTTTAGATTACAACCTGAACATCATTTGTGAGGGTTTAAATTTAACATATATCGGTAACGGAAAAGAGATATTGTTGTCAAACAAAAAGTAATGAAGATCAAACTAACCCTACTTTTTCTTTCCCTTTTCAGCATTGCGGTAGCTCAACAGCTTCCTGGATCTGGCGGAAACTTCCAAAGAAACCTTTCCAGGCGCCTGAGCTTTAGCGTTAAACAGGAACCGATTAGTCAGGTACTCGACAAAATGAGTAAAGCAGGGGATTTTTATTTTGCCTATAATGGAGCCTTATTTAATCAGGATAGCCTGGTGAACCTCAATATTAGAAACATACCGGTAAGAACGGTGCTGGACCAAATGTTTCAGGGCAAGGTGGATTACAAAGAATCTGAAAATTACATCATCTTACGATATGCTGTCAATCACCTGACCATTGAACCGGAGAACATTACCACTGCCGACAACCTATATCTGATTAGCGGTTACGTGATCGATACAGAAAGCGGACGGAGGGTAAAGCAAGCCAGTGTTTATGAAAAACGATTATTGCAATCTACCCTGACAGATAATGAGGGTTATTTTAAACTACGTTTCAAAGGAGAACATAAAGAGGTGATTCTGACTGCCAGTAAAGAAACCTACAGAGATACTGCTTTGGTATTCTTATCGGATATTACCGTGAAACCGGAATCTTATGATGACCCGGACAAAGAAAAAGGGGCTATGTTTTCAAATGCCATCGACAAGCTGGGTATTGGACGTTTTTTTATCTCTTCGAAGCAGAAAATACAAAACCTGAATATCCCCAGTTTTTTCGCGAACACCCCTTTCCAGGCTTCCCTTACCCCAGGCTTGAGTTCTCATGGAATGATGAGTTCCCAGGTAGTCAATAAATTTTCTCTAAATGTTTTTGGTGGTTATACGGCCGGTGTGGATGGATTTGAGATGGCAGGTATATTCAACATCAACAAAGGCGAAGTCAGGGCCCTGCAGGCTGCCGGCGCTTTTAATGTGGTTGGCGGTTCAGTACAAGGACTTCAGCTTGCAGGCTTGCACAATGATGTGCGGAAGAATATGATTGGATTTCAAGCTGCAGGACTCCTGAATATTGTGAGAGGCAAGGTGGAAGCCTTTCAGATGGCAGGGCTCGGCAATATTGTAAAGGGTGATATGAAAGGTTTCCAGGCTGCAGGGTTAATGAATCTGAACAGTGGAGAGACAAACGCTTTTCAGCTTGCGGGATTACTCAATATGAATTCTAAAAGCTCTAAAGGTGCTGAGATTGCCGGCTTGGGTAATATCACTTCCAAAACGGCCAAAGGCATTCAAATTGCCGGACTATTTAATTTTGCAAAAAAGAATACCGGTTTTCAATTGGCACTATTGAATTTTTCAGGATCCTCTACTGGTACTAGTTTAGGGCTCATTAATATCGTGGCTGATGGTTATTATAAAGTAAGCCTTTCTGCAAATGAACTGATCCCCAGCAATGTGGCTTTAAAAACCGGGAATGCCAACCTTTACAATGTGATTTTTGTTGGAAAAAACTATTCAGACACGGCAAAAATAGCAACAGTTGGTTTAGGTTTTGGCCATGATTTTATCTTCAACAAGCGGCTTTCTGTAGCGCCTGAACTCAGTTTTCAATACCTATATCTTGGAAACTGGAAACAATCCAATATCCTAACCAAATTACAAGTCAACTTACAGATCCAATTGTTTAAAAGATTAAGCATTTTTGGTGGGCCTGCTTACTCTTATTACAACAGTGATGCAGCTCCTGGAACAAGTGCTACAAACTATAAACAAGCAATTGTTCCTAAGCGGCACCATAATTTTAGTGGAAACAATAAGGGATGGTATGGTTGGAATGCCGGAATTACACTATTCTAAAGTAGAGTCAGTAAGTCTCTCATCCCTTCGACCGCCTTCTTTTCAATTTTAACCAGCCGATGGTTGTTTCTCACTTTTGGAATCATAGGGTCGATGATGTACATCGGAGTGCTAACAGGTACAAAATCGACCAGTCCGGCCGCCGGATATACTGCTAAGGAGCTCCCAACTAGTACGAAAATATCTGCGGAACAACAAATCCTGGCTGCTGTTTCGATCATTGGGACTTCCTCCCCGAACCAAACTACATGTGCCCGAAGTTGTGTTCCCAATTCACAGAGCTCACCCATTTTGAGTTCCCAGCCTTCAATAGGGTAAGTTAAACGAGGATCTTTGTCGGATTGAGAACGCGTGATGAGTCCATGTAAATGGCTTACTTTAGTAGAACCGGCTCTTTCATGTAAATCATCTACATTTTGAGTGATGATGTGTACATCATATGATGCCTCCAACGCTGCCAATGCGATATGTGCTGCATTAGGCTGAGCTAATCGCACCTGTTTCCTACGCTGGTTATAAAAGTCCTGGACCAATTCCGGGTTTTTACGCCAGGCCTCCGGAGTGGCTACATCATAGACATTAAAACCTTCCCAAAGTCCATCCGTATCTCTAAAGGTTTTCAGGCCACTTTCCGCACTGATGCCCGCACCGGTTAATACGACAAGTTTCTTTTTCATAAACAAAGGAAGTCATTTCAGGGCGAAAAAAAAATCCCGGGAGCTTGAGGTTTGAATACCGCAAAGGTCCCGGGATTGCTGATGTATTGCTTGTTAGCTATACATTCGTTTTTATGCTGTTTTTGCTAAACTTAGCAATGGGTATTTCGCTTTTAATGCTTCAAATGCGCCAAACATTACTGCTCCATAAGCAATTGTGCCATATAGAAAATTCAGTTCAAAAGGAATTGCATTGATTAAACACTGTCCGTAACCCGCTAAGGTTTGAGGGTAAATACTTGGTGCATACATTGGACCAATATCACTTAAGATCCAGTGTAGGAAAACACCGATAAAAGTAGCTGTAGCGAAGCTGCCCACATTTACCTTTTTCATCACCAGTTTACCAACAGTTACCATCGCTAAAAACGCGATATATGTCCAGTACCATCCCGCATAGAAAAAGCCATATCCTGACATCTTAGCAATAAAAATATCACTCAACACTAAAACTAAGATAGGAAATGCAAAAGCTTTAACATTGTTATTGAAATATGCACCGCCAAATAAGGCAATTGCCCCTACTGCAGAGAAATTAGCGATCTCTTTAAATTCGCCAGATAAAGGCGCAGCAATGCGGATAATGCTTACAAAAATGATAATCATTAACAAGATTATCGAACGCGGGTTGAATTTAGATTCAGACATATTCATTTAATTATTATAAAACAAAGTTATATTTTTTCCACGGCATAAAAAAGCCCAGGGTAACAAGGTTTAATGGAAGGCAAACATTGCAGGGAAATAATAACCTTTAAACGGCACAGTTTTATTCAAGGCACCTGTTTTTGCATCATAAATGTTTAGATAATTGCTCTCTGAATTGGCTCCAAATCCAGGCAACATGGTAGTCGTTACAATTTGGTCTGCCTGCGCATAATAGCCCAGGTTCTTCTTATAATAAACCTGTTTATCAGTGGCCGTAATGAAGGGTTTATCCAACGATCCAGGATTACCTGAAACATATTTATAAATATCCTGGCCACCGCCCCATCCGTTTGAACTTTTTATCATAAACACTGCATTCTCTTTTGTTGAAGCAATAATTGGCGAAGAGAACCATGCTCCAAAAGTGCTGTAAGTATTAAATGGCAACTCAATACTTTCAGTTTCTAAAGTAATCGGATCTGATTTAATCAGATTTTTTCCTGCAGTAAACCATACTTTCCCATCTGGGGTTTTTACAAAGCCCGTACTTACTCCAGCGATTTTCTTTTGAACCGAAAGATCAGAAATATTGTAAATGACTGCCCCCTCTGATTGAGAAAGGGTATAGATGTATTTATCTGTTTTCAACATATCACCAATCTGTCCTTTAGTCCCAATTAACTTAAATACTGGCTTTAAAGTCTTAAGATTAATCAGGTAAATTCCATCTGTGCTACTTAAAAGGCCATTATTTTCATCAATACCTACGAATGCCCGCCAGTCATAATCTGCAGAACCAGGAATTCTACCTACTTCTTTCATTGTTTTTGCATCAGCAACCACTACTGGTCCCTTTACCTTGCTTACTACATATAGTTTTTTATTGAAAACAGTACCATATTGTACCGTAGAGCTTGCCGGCTCAAATCCTTTTCCTTCATTTTCCTTTTGGAAAACACTGTCTTTAAGTGTTCCGCTTGCGGCATCATAAAAGGATACTGATCCTGTACCATGTCCATACCATCCTTCATGGATGATAAAAAAGCCATTGTCATATTTCCCAGGAACTTCAATGGGGTCTGTAATGACTTGAGGTTCGTTGTCTTTAGCGCATGAGAATAGTGTAGCGGATAAAATTGTAGCTAATACTATTCCTTTAAAATTGGTGATCTTCATTTAATTATTTGAATTGTGTTTGTTTTGAATGGGTCTATGGTGTTGAGGTTACAGGTGTAAGTACTTTGATCAGACTAATATCTTCTACGCCGGCAACTTCAGTTGAAAGTTCTCCTAACCATCCCATATTAGCCTGTATGCCGGTTTGAATTTTAATAAATTTAATTCCTTTCAAATCCACTTTATTTCCTGCCTGATCAACTGCATTTGCAATGTCAATTTTATCGCCTCCACTAACATTATCGGCATAGCCCCATGCAAATGGCTTGCTGGTAATCATCGTAGGAATACTCATATCAATATTTGATGAGGGTAAAACTGAGCCCTTTATTGTATATTCCGTAATGATTTTTCCATCCTTATCTTTCATATCAGGGAAATATGCCTGTTTATGGTATTGATTGGTCAGTACTGTTCCTGTTTTGCCATCGCTATCTTTCCAGGCTACAGGGTCAGCATCATTGGCCGGCCTGGTATAAGTCACTGAATAATTACGCTTATAACCTGGTTTATTAAATTCGCTACCTGCAATTTCATACCAGGTATCATCTGCCAATCCATTTCCATTTGTATCCTGCATTACCCATACGATTCCGGGTTCTGAAAAAGTGGGTAATGGATTACCATAAATGATGAGGTCCTCTTTCCCGATCTGGTTGATCACCGTATGGTCAAAACCAAGGACGATTGATCCACCCCAGGCACCCAGACTAACCAGACCTTTCTGTCCGACAACCGTATTTGCACCTTTCTGGTTACCAAGATCAGTGTTGATAAACTGACCAGGAGCAGGTGAATATTCAATTAATTTATTGGCAAAGCTAGTGCCGACAATTGGGTCAGGCTCAGGTGTTGAATCGGAGTCTTTAGAACAGGAAGCCAGGGTGGCAATACCTATAAATGCCAGGTAGTATTTAATTTTCATTGGTATATAATTATATTTTTAAGGAAGATGAAGCAATCGTTAGCATTTTCACCGTTATTTGTCAGCGTTTTGCTGCTGATTAATTTTAAATTAGGATGTCATTATAATTCTAGAGCAAAAGGAATTAATAACCGTATTGAAATACAGCTGCCTTAGGAACAACTCCAGTCTCAAAAGAAAATTTCAGTTTACCATCTTTACCATAACAGAACATCGCTCCATTGCTGGTATAGTTTTTTCCATCAGCAACAAAGAAAGCATGGTCTAAAGGATTTTCAGTGATGGTATAGGCGGAAGTAATCTGAGTAGCTGTACCATCAGTAATCAGGTCATTCCCAAGGGCTCCTGAAGCTGGATTAAAGGCTTTTAGGAAAACTGAAGCACCGTAACCAATGGCGAAACCGTTGTTTTCATTAATAGCCAAAAAAGAAAGACCTAAATCTGCGCCAGTACTCAATTTGGTATCAGTAGCACTGCTCAATCTGTCAATTGTTCCGGCAATAGTAGAATAATTACCAGAAGTCTGTACGATTAAATCACCAGTAGCTGTAGCCGCAATTATTCTTGGATTAAGACCTACTGGGATTTCTTTCAGTTTTGTAAAGGTATTCAGGTCAACTACAGATACTGAAGAATTGTTTGCCGAAGGGAAGTTTGGCTGCACAGAGTTGGTCACATAAATTTTATTATTTGCGATGGCCAATTGCTCCAATGCACCTCCAACCGGCAATCTGCTGTCGATCGTCAAACTTGCAGTATCCAATTTGGTGATTTTACCATCGTAGCCTGAAACGTAAGCTTTGTTCTTATTGAACACGATAAATCTTGGCATAAATCCACCATTATCATCTGAAAAAGGAATGCGTTTTAAAGATTTTCCGTTTGCAATATTGATCACTTCCAGGTATGAATCTTTAGCGTTTGCTGTAGTTCCGGTGATCACACAATACATTTTGCTACCGTATTGTTTCAAGTCGTTGGCACTTGTGCCTAGAGCAATGCCATTTTGCTTCCTGAAATAATCATTTTCCACTTTATTTGTGACCACATTATAAAAACTAATGCTGCTTGCATTACCTGCAATAAATGAACCTTCGTTTAATACGTAGATTCCTTTTGTAGTCAACGTTAAAGGATCTATTTCAGGCAGTTTATCTTTTTTACAAGAACTTAGGGATAATAAGCCTGCTGTTGCAAGCAAAAGGAATAATCTTCCGTTTTTGGTCTTTGAGGTATTCATGTGATTAGGTTTGTTTGTTATTGTTCTTTTATTAATAATAGCTGATTTCAAGTTTTATTTGTAGACCATTGCAAAATGGGCTGGAATATCGCCGGTTACCACCGACCATTTCATTTTTCCTTCAGGACTAAAGCAATACAAGACTCCTGGAGAGACATAATTCTTTCCATCTGTTACAAAAACTTCTTTAGTGTATTTATCTACTGCAATTCCATATGGAATTGCAATTTTTAGCTCTGTTCCATCGGAGATAAACTTTTTATCGAGGATCTTTTCCTCTTTAACATTCAGCATCCCATAGCTCAGGCTAAACTTTCCGGTGTGATTACTCCATTCTGAACCGTAGAAATAAGCAATATCATCATCAATAACCATATTGCTGGCACCAATATCAAAATGTGTTTTGATCTGGTCAGTTTTGGTATCGATCACAAATATTTTAGAATGGATATCCAGGTAATTCCCTCTGGATGTGACATAAATATCACCGTATTTATCCGCTTTTACACGGTGTAGATTGATGGCAACTTCAATATTTTTAACCAGGGTAAAAGTATTCAAATCAATCACAGAAACTCTGGTATCATAGTTCAGTGGACTGTAGCCTCCGGAATTGGCGACATATAACTTCTGTCCAACGATGGCCATTTCTTCTGGCTGTCTGCCTACTTCAATTCTTTTTTCCTCTTTTAGTGAAGTCGTATCAATTTGAACCACTACCCCATTCGGAGCATTAGGTACCCCAACTTGTCCGAGGTAAGCACTGACATAAGCTTTCCCATCTTTGAAGGTGATGTAACGTGGATTAGTCACGTTAATTTGTTGAATGCGTTTCCCTGATTTTGCATCCATCACCTCTATTTTATTGGAAATATTGACTACAATATAAAGCTTCGAACCATAGATCCCGACATCATTGGCTACATCACCAAGCCCATTGATTTGTGCAGGATTGATCTGATTGTAAATATCTCGTCTATATACCCCTGTCGTAAAGTCCATATAATCTAAAGAAGCCTTATTCATCGCCATATTGCCTTCATTAACCAGATAAAATCCTTGTAGCTGACGGGAAGGTTGAGCAGGCAGCAGCATCACCTGTTCTTCTGGAATCACCTGTAAATCTTTACGACAGGCGCTCAAGACAGCGCAGGCCAGGAACAACAGGAAACAACTACATTTGAGGTTTGCTTTCATCTTTTTCATAATGTATAATTTAACCGGTTTTTTAATCTTCATTTCCACAGGCTTTAATAATCATAGGTTAAACTAAATCGATAGGAACGCCCAGGCATTGGATAATTGGTAATGACCGCATAAGCCTGATTGGCCAGATTATTTACTTCTGCTGTAAGTCTTAATTTCCTTTTCTGAATTTGGGTATTGTAATGAACTGCCATATCATGGGTATAAAATGGTTGGACATAATTCTTAAGAATATTTGCACTCTGATCATAACGCTCACCAGTGTACAGGTAACTATAATTCATTGCAAACTTCTTATAGGCTATCCCTGCTAAGAAAGTCCCGCTATGCAAAGGAACATAAGGAATTTGATTTTTATAGGTGGTAGATTTTGGGTCGGAATCGATCGCCTTTTGGTAAGTATAATTCAAGCCCAGACTTAAATTAATCGCATCAGCTACTTCCCAGGCAGATTGAATGTTTAGGTCTAATCCTTTGATCTCTACTTTACCTAAATTTCTCATACTCCACATGGCTTGTGAGGTTCCTGGTACTGCTACAATCTTATCTTTAACCTGATTAAAGTAAGCATCAGCCTGCACAGAAAATTGAGACAATGCTCTGTTTTCATAACCTTTAATATAAGTAAAACCAAGGTCGTATTGTTTGGTATACTCTGGGTTAAGCAGGGTAAACTGATAAAAAGTATAATAAAGATCGTTAAAGGTCGGCATTCTGAAAATGCTTTTGAAGAAAGAGCGAATCCGGAATTCTTTCTGCTGGAATGGTTGCCATGACACCATAACGGTTGGTGTAAGTTCATTCCTGTTACCTGCCGCGGGACCGGATTCTACTTTATCATGAACCAGTGTACTCAATAAATTGGCCTGAACATCAAATCTGTCGAAATGCAACTGTGTAGCCAAAACATTCAGTATTGTATTTCTGGTGGGATAGGCAAAAAGATCCAGATTAGCATTCAAATCATTCCGTTGAAAATCAGCAGACCATACTACATCCCAATATCTATTAATTTTCAACTTATTGGCCAAAGAAAAATACAATTCCTGCTGATGATAAGTATTGTTCAAAAATCCAGAAGTAGTGATGATATCAGGGTTGAGGTAGCGCATATAATCATTTGAATATTTAGCGGAAGCCAAAAGGCTATAATTGCCAATGCGTTTTTCATAAGCGGATTGAGCAAAGAAATTTCGGTTCCACATTCGCTGAGAGAATCGAAAGACATTGGCTACAATGGCGCCGGGTAAACCCTGATTGTCTTTATATCCATACAATTTCAAGCTCCATTTACTACTATCCCGCAATATACCGTTTAAGCCTAACTCAACACGCATTGCTTCTACATCTCCATCAGTTCTTACAGCTGTTGTATCATACACTCCATTGGTGATTCGGTATTTATAACGTCCGTTTGCTTTTCTCAGCTCTGCACTAACTGTGCTATAGGTATGTTCTGAAAGCTTGGTTTGCCAAAGTATGGAAGGATTAAATAAGCCAAAAGAACCTGTTCGGAATGCCGCCTTCAGACGATTGCTTCTACCTTGTTCAAAATTTGGCGTTCTGGCCTTAAGGTACAGGGAACTCGCAGAAGCAAACCCTTTTGCTGCCTGAAGAATACTGCTTTTTTGTCCGCTGTATAATTCTATTTCCTCTATGTTATCCAATGAAAATTTGCCCAGGTCTACCTGGCCATTCTGTGCATTGCCCAACTGTACTCCATCATAAAAAACAGCCGTGTGGTTACTCCCCATACTGCGTACATTGATGGTTTTTAATCCGCCAATTCCACCGTAATCTTTCAGCTGTACGCCAGAGAAATACCGGACTGCATCTGCAACAGAAAGGCTATTTAATTTTTCCAGCTCTGCGCCTGAAAGAATTTGTAAAGGAGTGGAAGAGGTTTGTCGTCTACTGAGTTTTATCGTTTTGATCTGCACCTCTTTTAAGGCATTCACTTTTTCCAAAGAATCCTGTTTTACAGGCTTGACCGGATGATTTTGGGCCTGCAAATTTAAGGGCATAGCTCCTCCGCAGCCGATAAAGGCTAGAAAAGCAAAAAAACAAGCCTTGATGCCTTGATGGGCAAAATTGTTTCTTCTCATTTTTGTTGTGAGTTATTTACCCACAGCAAACAGTTAGATCATGGAAATGAAATACAGTAAATAAGCACTCACTCCAAGCTTCAATCCCCGAAAGCTATGAAATATTATGCTAAAGGCAGGTCTTCTGACTTACTCCCGGGATTCTGCCTTCCCAATTTATAAAAAAAAGTGGCCGTGATTAGAATACCGTTATAGAGCTTACAGCTGCGGGACAGTTACGGACTTACACCGTATTCCCTTTTAATCCCGGTAAACATTACCGGGAACCAAAAGCGTGGCAAATGTACTTAAATATCCCGCTAAGAACAAACATTAGCCAATGATATAAAATACTGCTGAACTAAAACTCAGCCCCCAAGTAGTAAGGCTCTTTGAATTTCCTCCAGTTTCGCCGTTTCTTCCTCAGCTAAAACCGGAAATTTTAGATCCATTTCTTTTAAATGTTGTTCAAGGATCTGACTAATCAACAACCTGGCATACCATTTCTTATCTGCAGGAATCACATACCAAGGTGCTTGTTCTGTTGCGGTTTCATTAATGGCTTGCTCATAAGCTTTCATATAATCTTCCCACTTTTCTCGTTCTGTAATGTCCGAAGAGGAGAATTTCCAGTTTTTTGCTGGGTTATCAATCCGTTCTAAAAACCTCTCCTTTTGCTCTTCCTTAGAAACATTAAGAAAAAATTTAATCACTACAGTTCCATTATCAGAGAGGTGTCTTTCAAAATTCCGGATACTTTCATATCTTCTCTTCCAAAACTTATCATCAATCACTTTCAGGTTAGAATATCCTGGAATCTTTTCATTCAATACATACTCCGGATGAACCTTGCAGACCAGTACATTTTCATAATGAGATCGGTTATGAATTCCAATACGTCCTCTTTCGGGTAAGGCTTTGTAATGGCGCCATAAAAAATCATGATCATACTCTTCAGCAGTGGGAGTTTTAAAACTATAAACCTGACAACCCTGAGGATTTAATCCTGACATTACATGTGCAATTGCACTGTCCTTTCCGGCGGCATCCATAGCCTGAAATATAATAAGAATGGAATGAGAGTCGGCGGCATACAATCTTTCCTGTAATTTGACCAAGGCTTCTTTCGATAGGTCCAGTTCAGCTTTTCCAGCCTCTTTTTCTAACGTTCCGGTATAACTGGTATCGTGATCCTTTAGGGAAAATTTCCCACCGGGAACAACCCGGGATTTTTCGATTTCTTTTTTCATTAGCGATGATTTATCTTGAGTTTTTCCCTAAGTAAGTAGCAAAAGAACCTAAAGCACTCCAACAAAGAACGTTATTTTGATCAAAATGTTTAGACGATATGCAATAGTGTTCGAAAAACCGAAATAAATAGAATTAAAAGACTTTTATGAAAAAATATCAAAATAAAACATCGTTGCATTACCACTATTAAGTTTAATTTTATTAAGTTTATCTAAAATAAGTTTAAACTTATCGCTCTTGATTCAATGAATATCTTTCCTATATGAAAAATATTGCTCGTTTATTGAATGATTTAAATAATATGACGCCACTTTCGGCAGGTTTTTGGAACGACATACAACCCTTAATAACCGAGAGGCGTAGAAAATCGGGATATATGTTTTTAAAACCAGGTCATATCGCCAGTAAGGCCTGGCAACTGGTTTCGGGATTTATCCTTATCCTCAGAACCGGTACCAAGGGAGAAGACATTGTAAACAGGATTTATTACCCAAAGGATATTGTCACAGATTTAGAAAGTTTTTTTGAAAACGTTCCTATTCGTTTCAAATTTATGGCTATAGGAGAAGTGGTTGTGTTGGAGATTAAGAGGGCTGATGTGATGAGCCTGGAACTTGATTATCCGGAAACTGCAAAACTGATCCAGCATGTTGCTATTGCAGAAAAGAAGGATGCAGAGGAAGTACTTCAAATGCTAAGGCTTCCTGAATCAGAAAGAGTGAAATTATTTCTGGAAAAATATCCAGTAGGTGGCTTACCATTGGGCTACTGTGCCTCTTTTTTAAATTTGACTTTAGACAAGTACTTAATGCTTGTGGAAGCTTTATTCTCTTCTGAGCAGATCCAGGCAAAAACACATCCGGACAACCCTCAGAATGACCAGGTAAACACCAACCATATTGCTTATAAGATCATAGGCTATTTAATGGACAATTATAACCAACACAATATTGGTAACGCAAGGAAAGTTGCAGATCACTTTAATATGACTACAGTAACCTTAAACAGACAATTTACTAAAACTTTTGGCCTTACCATCCATAAATTCATTACAAAACACAGGATGGAAAAAGCAGAAGAAATGCTAAAGGATGGCACATCTACAGTGGGGAAAGTAGCAACGGAGATTGGATACAAAAATATCTTTCATTTTAGCAAAGTTTTTAAAAATTACTACGGATATCCTCCTAAAAAGGAAAAATTACGTAATCCAAGCTGAAATTTTTTATTTATATAATTTTATCACTAATTTGAGTGTTTTCTGAAAAATAAGTTATTTTTTGCCATTTTTTGACTGAAATGAAGTCTATAAATTTGATTCAAACACAAATTTATGCGCGCTCACATTAAATTGCTTTTCAATCCATCATCAATTTCTCATCCCCCCTTCGATCAACGAAAAGACTTGAGTTTATTTGCTTTGGCTGAAGCCGACAGCAGTTATATGACCCTAAATGATGTAAGGGTTCTGACTCAGTCGATCAGCCACCATCTTGCTCATATCCAACTATACGAATATCATGTAAAATCATATCTGTCGGTAGACTTTGAGGTGACACAAGATTCATTATTTTTAACCGCAATGCAGAATGACTGTTCTGCATTTTGCGACGATGCTGATGATGTCATATCAGAACTATTAGGAAACTCATGTAGGCTTTCCTATATCAAAGGCGGGAAATACAAACGTATCCTGATGGCCGGTCATCATAAAATACTGGTATTAACCATAAATCCGGAATGGCTCATCTCTAAATACGGAAATCTTGAAGATCTGCAGGAATTGATACACAGCTATCAGGCTAGCGAAATTCCAACTTATGCACTCCCCAGTTTTAACATCGCAAGGCAACAATTTACTGATCTGTTGAAGTTGAACAACATATCCGGGAGAAGAGACACCGAAATTGATTTACTTATATTCTTAAATACCTGTATCAAAAGGTATCTACAAAAGCTGCAACAAGGCAGAGCCACTTTAAAAAATCAGGAGAAAAAAACGCAGGAAATAGCAGAATTTTTAAATATACATTTTGCCGGTAAAATTGCAGGAGATGAAACCGCCCTGGCGGACCATTTTATGATCTCCGGCACGATGTTAGCCAGACTTGCAAAACAGGCTTTTGGTAAGCCATTACATCAACAGGTGATAGATCTGCGAATGCATCATGGCTTAAAACTACTTTTATCTACACAAAATACCATACAGGAGATTTCTGTGCGTGTGGGTTACGATGACCCTAAATACTTTAGTCGCGCGTTTAAAAAGAAATTCGGCCTCCCTCCTAATGAAGTTAGAATCTGTGTTTAATCCTTAGTTTTTAATAAAGGAGACAGGTGGATTTTTCCTGCACAACCCCTGTGTTTATTTTATGATATTTTGCAAGGATTGTCCGTTTGAATTAAAAAATAGAGTGCATAACTTTATTATTATCAATAAATTACCACAAAACCTCTCAAATGAATAATTCAATCAACATGTCGTTCTTAATCAATGTTTGTGGTAAAATTTTTAATCATGAGTTATGAAAGTATTTGGAAATGAATCAAACAGGATAAGGTTAGACATGATTCTACGGAAAGAAATCATCCCAAAAATGGAATTGTTAATTGGACCTTTAACCCAGGAATGTATCGCTTACATTGTTGCGAATAGCAAACTAAAACATATCAGCAAGGATCAGTATATAGAAGAAAGTGGATCTTATGAAGATGGTCACCTTCATTACTTATATAGCGGAATTGCCCATAGCTTCTATTACGATCAGGAAACGGATAGAAATTTTGTTACCCGCCTATGGAAAAAAGACGACATCCTTTTTGATGTCAACAGTTTTGTAAATTATGACGATAGAAAAGAGGAGATTCAAATGCTGGAAGATGGTGAAATCCTTTCCATCGGACATTATCACCTAAAAAGTTTACTCAAATATTCTCCCCAACTGATTGCCCTCTCCACGCATTTACAGATTGAGCGGGAAACTTATAACAAATTCTATCAGCATTTGTTAAAATCAACTGTTGAAGAAAGACTGGTTTTATTTCTAAAACACCATCCTACAATCATTAATAGAATAAATAAGGATTTTATTGCGCAACACCTGAATGTTTCCAGATCCAGACTGAGTACCGCATATGCCTTATACAAGCAAAACCGGGACAATTAAACCAGGAATTTTGTTACCTATGCAACAAAAAATCAGAATAGGCCGTCCTAAATTTATCAATGCTGAATGGGACGTATATGGAAAAAGCACCAGCTGGAACAAATGTCGATGAATAACAAAGTAAAGTAATACACATAGACCAAATAATAGCTTGTTTTTAATGCGAAAAGGCCCTGGGCTTAAATTCGGGAATTTGCCCGGGTCTTTTACCTAAATCTTTTGCAGCTGGTAGCTGATTTAGATCAATTGAATGCCGCAAGTAAATATATTGTATGGTTTTTCTAAATACCAGCTTACCAAATCCTGATCACAGCAAAACCGCGGGTTTTAGGGCATAGATGGACAACAATCAATCTACTTTATATCACTTGCAAAAGGAGAAGTTGAATTGCATATCATTCCTAATTCCGGCATTTGGCCAGAAGTGTATCGAGCACTCCTGGCCTTTTTGTTGCCTCTTCCCCAGGGGGATCCGTTGAATATTCTGAACATATTTAGTCGACAATTTCCATCTGCCCTCGTTTATTTGTCATCAAGTTTTACAACTTCTAAAAAATCCCTGCACAAACACACAAAAATCAATACACGATAAGACTCATACAGCATCTACGTAATCGCATTTGACCTGGATTTTTCAAGACAAGTGACTTTTCTAAAGCCGCAGCGATGATCGTTACTCTTCATCATCCAAATCACAGATGGTTCTTCATTTGTAGGTAAGCCCTCCACTTTTTAACCATACTTTATCACATTTCTCAAGCAGTTTTGGAAAGATCATAACATTACTCGCTTTTGCTGTAGAAGTAAAGAAAAATACAGTGTAAAAACATTGCTCTATTTTACCACTATTTTGTGCAAAACATCTTACAGAATGTAAAATTTCGTAAAGCAAATGTGTGAAGGTTCACAATTTAAAACACAACATGAATCGGTACTCATTTTATGGTTTATTATTTATCTAACTTTAGTCTAAGAATTCAGGGGATATCAATTAGTTAATTCATTTAACCTCCAACAAAATGAAAAATTTAACGTTTGTTTTATTCATTGCGCTGACTATACTAGGCTGTGCGCCTAAAAGAGACCTAGTCTATTTCAGCAACTTATCAAATGTCTCAAATGATCAAATTCAAAAAGCTGCTGATATCAAGCTGCAAAAGAACGACCAGTTGAGCATCTCATTAACCAGCTTAAATACAGAATACAATGTTTTGTTTGCAAGTGCAAATGCGAATAACAGCAATACACCCATAAATAGTAAGGGTGGCTTCAGAGTAAATAATGCCGGAAATATCAATTTACCACTCGTTGGCGAAATAAAAGTTGAAGGCCTGAATCTGGAAGAAGCACAGGACTTAATTACAAAGGTTCTAAGAAAACAGATTAAGGATCCATATGTGGACCTCCAACTTGTCAACTTCAAAGTTACGGTACTTGGTGAGGTGAACCATCCGGCTTCATTAAATGTTCCTGGAGAGCAAATCAACATATTAGAAGCATTAGGTATGGCTGGCGATATGACGGTCTTTGGAAGAAGAGAAAATGTATTGGTAATACGGGAAGAAGACGGCATACGGAATATGACGCGATTAAACCTCAACGACAAAAACATCTACAACTCCCCTTACTTTCATTTGAAACAAAATGACATCATTTATGTAGAGCCTGACAAATCTAAAGAGAAACAGGTCAACAATACGCTACTCCCTATCATTTCTACCTGCGTTTCAGCAGTAGCTGTAATACTTACTGTAATTCTAAGATAATCCTGTTCAATTTTAATTGTAAAATCATGAACTCAAATGTTTATCAACAGGCGCCCTCTACGCTCGAAAACCTAAGAGAAAATATACAGAAGTATTTAAAATACTGGTATGTTTTTATCCTGACCTTTATATTATGTCTTGGAGTTGCTTTTCTCTATTTGCAAACCCTAAACCCAAGGTATAAAGTGAGTAGTACTCTCATGGTTCAGGACGATAGAAAAGGAGAAGGAGAAGTTAAAGAAAGCGCATTCAGTGACTTAAACATGTTTCGTAATGATCGTAAGGCGGACAATGAAATGGAAGTCCTGCGCTCGAGGGACCTGATTTATAAAACCTTAAAAGCACTCTCTCTGGAAACTTCCTACTTTAATAAAGGGACACTAAAAGATGTAGAATTATATGGGAAAAATCTGCCTGTAAAAGTAAAGCTTCTTGGCGTAAATGCTACCGGATACCTAAAAGCCCCGGAAGTTAGTCCCTACAATGATCATCAGTATATGTTAACTGATAAAGATCAAAAATGGATATTGCCTTATGATAGTGTAGTGCAAAAACCTGGCTATAAAATAGTGGTCAGCAAAGGGCCTGCCATTCAAAACAATAGCAAACCAGTTTTACTGAAATTCAAGAACTTACAACGCATGGCTGAATCCTATAGTTTAACAGGCTTAGTGGTTCTTCCAATTGTAAAAGATGCCAATACGATTACGCTCAGTATTACGGACAACATCCCCCAAAGAGGTCTGGATATTCTGACAGTACTCATCAGAAAATACAATGAAGAGGATGTAATTCGCAAAAATCTGATTGCCGTAAATACGATCAAATTTATTGACAAAAGATTAGATGCATTGTCACAGGATTTAACAGGTGTAGAACATGATGTCGAAAATTTCAAACAAGACAACTCAGTCACCGATGTCAATTCAGATGCCTTGATGAATGTAACCAAATCTGGAGAATACGGGCAAATGTTATCTAATACAAACGCTCAACTCGGCGTGCTTTCTTCTTTGGAAAAATACCTTCAAAATAATAATTTAAACATGGTGCCCAGCGCCTTAAACATCAATAATGCTACCCTAACTGATCTAACCGCCAAGTATAATGCGACTCAGCAGGAAAGGGCTAAAATGCTACGAACTTCTGAAGAAGGCAATCCTTTGGTACAAAACCTGACTGCCCAATTGGTGAGTTTAAAATCAAACATTCAGGAGAACGTACAGAACATTAAAAAAGCCTTGCAAATTGAAAGAAATAACCAACAGGCCATGAGCTCAAGGTTTAATTCGAAGGTACGATCAGTACCAGCAGTGGAACGAGGATTATTGGAACGAACCCGGGAGCAAAGTGTAAAATCTGGATTGTACAGGTATTTGCTACAAAAAAGAGAAGAAACAACACTTTCCTTATCTGCAACAGTCCCAACCTCTCAGATCATTGATAAACCTGCATACAATAGTGTCCCAGTAGCCCCTAAAAAGCAACTGATTTATCTTTGTGCCAGTTTTGCAGGCCTGTTGATCCCTGGTGCTGTCATTTATGGCAGATCTATATTAAATAATAAAGTAAGGGATGTAAAAGACATACAACTGTTAACCGGCGTACCTGTCTTGGGTGTATTAAACCATGTGGATAAAAATGAAGTATCCGTGATAGACCACAATAACCGATCAACCATTACAGAATTGTTCAGGTACATACGGAGTAACCTCAACTTCATGAACAATGGCAGACCCGATCAGGTGATGTTGATTACCTCCTGTATGAAATCTGAAGGAAAAACTTTTTTCTCGATCAATCTGGGACTCACATTAGCCTCAGTGAACAAAAAAGTGGTCTTATTGGAGTTCGATATGCGCGAACCTCAGTTACTTCAAAAACTGCATTTAGATTCAAAAATCGGCATTACAGATTACTTACTGAATCCTAAAATTACGATAGACGACCTTCTGTCCAATTCAAGAAAATACCATGACTTAATTGTGGTGGATTGCGGTCCGATTACCACCAGTCCTTCTGAGCTGATGATGCATCCAAAAATCGGAAAGTTGGTAGAAGAATTGAAAAGTAGATTTGATTATGTAATCATTGATACCGCTCCTGTTGGGCAGGTGGCTGATGCCTTCAGTCTATCTGCATATACAGACCTCAGCATTTACCTGATCCGTTACAATTACACTGACAAACTACAACTGAACATATTAAAAGATATTTTGTACTACAAAAAACTGACTAACCCTATGGTCGTTTTCAATGATGCAAAAGTAGAGAACAGTAATACCTATGGATATGGCGGCTTTGGATATGGTTATGGTTTTGAAGTCTCCAAAAATTAGTAAATAATCAACCCTAAATTATTCTTCCAGTACCCTGATCATGTAAGTGATGTAGCGAAGCTCTGCCCTTTTTTCAGCGTCAACACTAATTCTTGTTCAATCTAAAAATTCTCAATATGGAAAATCAATTCGGCTCCAGATGTAATTGGAGCAGACACTGGCTGGTAGTCTATACTCGCCCAAGATGGGAGAAAAAAGTAGACAAATTATTGAAATTACAGGACATCAAATCCTATTGCCCCCTTCGAAGGGTCACCAATCAATGGGCCGACAGAAAGAAAGTTGTGGATTTACCCCTTTTTAGCGGATACGTGTTTGTGTGGGTGAATGAGCGGGAAGAATATAAAGTTCGACAAACACTTGGGGTATTAAACTTCATTTACTACATGGGAAAACCTGCTGTCATCAGAGATTGTGTAATTGAAAAAATTGAAGAGCTGATCAGCAAAGAAATAGCATGTGAGATCATTGATGTACAACAGATCAATCTGGGTGATCGAATCCGGATTAAACACGGGATCTTTTATAACCAGGAAGGAACTGTCATAAAAGTTCAGGGCAAGCATGTTTTAATGTTGTTGGACCATTTAAATTGCGCTATAGTGAGTGCCATCCCCATCAGCGATGTGATGCTGAATACTGCCATATAATCCACTGCTAATCCCCCTATTTCTTCTTTCAGAATAAGATTGACAGCCATTCATGTCCCACATGAATGGCCAATGCTATATGCAATAAATTTTCACCATTAAAATTAAGCAAATGATTCCTGTAACCAAACCTTTTCTTCCAAAGGAAGATGAATTTAAAGAATACCTCGACAGCATTTGGGAACGTCAATGGCTGACTAACAATGGTCCTTTACTAAATGACCTGGAACTAAGACTGAAGCAATATCTGAATGTAAATCACCTGCTATACGTTTGTAATGGCACCTTTGCCTTACAGCTGGCCATCAGAGCATTAGAACTTAGCGGAGAAATCATCACTACACCATTTACTTATGTAGCCACCACAAGCAGTATTGTATGGGAAGGCTGTAAACCAGTGTATGTAGATATTGATCACGAAACCTTTAATATAGATCCCAGCAAGATAGAGGCTGCAATTACGCCAAGAACCTCAGCCATTCTGGCGACACATGTTTATGGAAACCCATGTGATATTGATGCCATCCAGACCATAGCAGATAAACACGGCTTAAAAGTAATTTATGATGCCGCACATTGTTTTGGAACGATGTATAAAAACAGGTCCGTATTTGATTACGGAGATATCAGCACAACCAGTTTCCATGCCACAAAATTATTCCATACTATAGAAGGCGGAGCTGTATTTACACGTGATCCTGATCTCCTAAAGAAAATGCAGTACATCCGAAATTTTGGTCACAGTACTCCAGATACTTTCGCCGGATTAGGGGTGAATGGTAAGAATTGTGAATTCCATGCCGCAATGGGCTTGTGTAACTTAAAATACGTAGATGAAATCCTGAAAAGGAGAAAACTCTTATCACTTCATTATTTCCAACGGTTAGAAAAGGTGCATGCCAGCTTTCCAAAATTAAATAAAGACAAGGATTACAACTACGCCTATTTCCCCATCCTATTTGAAACAGAAGAACTCAGACAACGGTGTACTGAAAAACTGGAGCTCTCCAAAGTGTACTGCAGGAGGTATTTCTCTCCATCACTATCCACCCTACCCTATGTAGATCCTGTATCCATGCCTGTTTGTGAAGATATCGCGAATAGAATCGTTTGCTTACCACTCTACCATACCTTGACACTTCCTGACCTCGACATGATTTGTCGTGTCATTTTAAGAACTCAAAATTATTCGGAGGAGACTGCTACTGCTACAGATAATTTTGGTGTACTCATCACCGATAAAATCGCAACAGAAATTAATGATCTAAACTCCATTACCAAGCCTAATACACCGATGTAACCAACTTAAACCAACAATCATGAATATTCCATTTTCTCCCCCGTTTATCGATCAAAATGTAATTAATGAAGTAGTAGACACCCTTAAATCCGGTTGGATTACCTCCGGACCGAAAGTAATAGAACTGGAGAGGGAAGTGATGCGCTTAACAAGATCTAAAGCCGCCGTCTGCATTAACTCATGGACATCAGGTGCAATCATGATGCTCAAGTGGTTTGGGATACAGGAAGGTGACGAGGTCATTGTTCCTGCCTATTCTTATTGCGCAACAGCCCTTGCTGTATTACATTGTGGTGCAACCCCCATAATGGTCGATATTTCCGATGACTTAACCATCGATCCACAATGTATAAAAAAGGCAATTACTTATAGAACAAAGGCAATTATTGCAGTCGACATTGCAGGTTTGCCCTGCGATTACAATGTAATCAAAACTTTAATCAGAAGTTCCAGGATCAGGTCCTTATTTGTTCCCAGATCTGAAGAGCAACGAAAACTAGGCAGAATCCTTTTGATCTCAGATGCTGCACATTCTATCGGTTCTTCTTACATGGGGCACTCCTCAGCTTTAAGCAGTGACGTTACCATCTTTTCTTTTCATGCCGTAAAAAATGTAACCACTGCTGAAGGAGGCTGTGCCTGCTTGAACTTACCTGGTAATTTTAACCACGATGAAGAGTACCGCTTTCTAAAAATATTCTCCTTAAATGGTCAAAATAAGGATGCTTATGCCAAATCAAAAGGTGCAAACTGGAAGTATGATATATTGTACAAGGGTTTAAAAATTAATATGCCTGATATCTGCGCTGCAATAGGTTTAGCTCAAATCAAACAATATAAGCGCTCACTGTTACCAGAACGCAAAAAAATCGCAGAAAAATACTGTAATGTACTGAGTAATTATGAATGGTTTATCCCACCAACATTAAAGGATTTATCAAGAGAATCTTCATATCATATTTTTCCAATGCGCATCAAACATATCACTGAAGCACAAAGAGACCATATTATTGAAGATATTGTAGCCTTCGGAGTCATCGTAAATGTTCATTTCATCCCGATGCCCATGCTAAGTTATTTCAAAAAAACTGGGTATAATATGGTGAATTACCCGAATAGCTATAAGCAATATGCCTGTGAAATCTCTTTACCTATTTACCCTACACTATCTGATGCAGATACCGATTACATTATCGATGCAGTAATTAAGGCGGTACAATCACAAATGCTGGAAAGCAAACACAAAGAATTAGCAATGGTCAAATCGTCCTATTTGCCTGGATAACGGTACTGTTTTCCTGTCTTGTTAAAAAAAGGTGCCCTCAGAAAATTGAGGGCACCTTTTTTTTTGATTTTTTTGCCTGAGCTCTCCCTACTTTTGTATACCTTTTAAAATCAGAAAAGATTTCTCCTGGTTTTCGGAAAAATGGCCGTATAGGATGTCCTTCAACCGAAGGATTGGCCCAGTTGAAAGAAAATAGACATAAAAAAAGGCGCCCTGTTTTTGGACACCTTTTCAGCTTTTTGCTGAGGCAATTTTGCAGAAAGAATTTGGACAATTACAGGTCAGATTCTATGTCCGTATATTGGTTGGGAGACTTCTGGCTAAGAAGCTCATTATACTTCTCGAGTAAGTGGATGTATTTATTCATCCAATAATTTACGGCGGTGGAGTAGTTTGCTGTGGAATTATCCTGAATATTTGAAAAGTCCCGCTTCTTTTCTCTGGCTTCATCTTGTAAGCGAGCAAAATCGTCTGGAAATTCCTTAGAAAAATCATGATTCATGACGTTTCCAATTTTACAAATAATGTCAAAACTTAAAGATTCCTGATCAAACCAATTATAAATGGTTCTTCTACTAACGTGTAATTTCCTAGAAAGTTCAGTGATCCCCATATGATCCTTTCTGACAACATGTTCAATTACTTGACCTACATTTAAATTCATAGCAAAATGGTTTATAATGAGTACTAGAATCAGAGGGATGAGATCTATATAAATATAACAAAGAAATGACAATAATACAAGAGGAAAAACGCAGTTTTTGAAAAAAACATTAGCCTACGATGTATTGATCTATGTTCTCGTATTTTGAGTTTTTACTTTTAAAATCTGGTATTATTTCTTTCATTTTCTTAACCATAGCAAAATCATTATTGGAATTATTGAGCAACAATAGCTCTTCGATGACATTTTGCACATAAAAGATACTATGATTTATGATTTTCGATATTTTAATTTTAGGATGGTAGGTAGAAATGGTCTGTTCTTCTACCAGCAAAAGTTCTTCATATAATTTCTCACCTGGCCTTAGACCTGTAAATATGATTTTAATGTCTTTATCAGGAATCAGGCCTGCTAATTTGATCATGCTAATGGCTAAATCTACAATCTTAACCGGCTCTCCCATATCAAAAATAAAGATCTCACCTCCGTTACCCATTGCCGCAGCCTCTAATACCAATTGAACAGACTCGGGAATGGTCATAAAATATCTTGTGATTTCGGGATGAGTCACCGCAACCGGGCCTCCCCGCTCTATCTGAGCTTTAAACCTTGGAATCACCGAACCATTTGAGCCTAATACATTGCCAAACCTGGTGGTGATGAATTTAGTCCGATGAACAGGTTGCTGGATCAGCTCCTCATTATTTGCAGTTGATAGCTTGAGGTTAGCCTCATTATTCAAACATTGAATGTACATTTCTGCTAGTCGTTTGGAAGCACCCATGATATTTGTAGGCCTTACTGCTTTATCTGTGGATATCATAACGAACTTCTCTACTTCATATTCTATGGCCAGGTCTGCAATATTTTTTGTACCCAACACATTAGTTAAAACAGCCTCAGAAGGATTACTCTCCATCATTGGAACATGTTTATACGCAGCGGCGTGAAAAATAATCTGGGGCTGATACTCCTCAAAAATTGCTTTCATTCTTGACCTGTTCTGAATATTTGCCATCACAATATGGGTTCTAGCCCCTATGAAATCATCTTGAATCTCCAATTGCAAATCATGCAATGGTGTTTCTGCCTGATCGCACAACACAACGAATTCAGGGTTAAATCCAACAATCTGACGCACAATTTCTGATCCAATAGAACCCGCTGCGCCGGTAATGAGAATACGTTTCCCCTCCATTTCTCTTAAAATATTGTTTTTGGTCAATACGATGGGTTCTCTATGTAGTAAATCTTCTATTTTCAAATCTTTAATCTGATTTGCCCTAAGTTTACCATATAGCCATTTTTCGGATTGTGGTACGGTAACTACTTTTATACCCAATTCAATACATTTATCAATAGTTACCTTTTTACCATTGACATTTAAGTCATCACCAACAAAAAGAACTTTTTGGATATTAAACTTATGTTGTAACGCCGCAATTGATTTAGAGTGATATACATTTTTTTGTTCGATATGCTTATTGAGTTTATCCGGATTATCGTCAACAAAAGCAAACACATTCAGGTTATTCTTATCTCCAGCTTCCAAAGCCTTTTTGACAAGAATAGAGTCCCTTCCCGAGCCATAAATCAAAATATTCTCCTTTTTATCCCCGGGTTCCATCGTTTTGACATAAAAAAACAAGCTTTTCACTGCGATTCGTAGCATAATCAGCATCGATGAAGACACAAAGAAATTCATGGTTAGAATTTCGGGAAACCATTTGGAGGAGATCCTAAAATGTGGAATAAAAAAAACCTTGCTCACAAAGGTAAAAATTGCACTTGTTGCCAATACCGCCATGAATATCCGGATGATGTCCTGGGTGTTTGAATACCTGATAATCCCGGTATGTATGCGCATCAATACAAATACTCCAACTGAAATTACACTATATAACAGTGTATAGACCAAGAAATTTGAATAGATCAACTGGATATATTCAAATTTATGGAGGAGTAGAAAAGACATAAACAAAGTCCAGGAGACGATGATTTGATCTATTAACAAAATCAACCAACGTGAATACGTTTTGTCTCGAAAAAGTAGCATTTTCATAAGATGAAGATTTAGGTGATCAATTGAAAAAACAGCCCATGGATAACCCATTAAGCAATGCACGATAAAGCGGGAAGAAATCAATATTGATGGCATTATCAATTTTCCGTTTATTTACCAGGGAGTGGTAAACAAGACTATTGGCTACATATCGCCAACTTTTATATTCTAAATACAAGTCTGAAAACCCTGCTTTCCAATTAAACAAGGTATCCATTTTAAAGCCGACTCCTCCTCCTAAATGAAGGTATTTCATTCCTTCATTTCGTCCTATTAAAGTAATTTCGTCTACTAAAAATTTAGCCGGAGAATTTATTAGATGAGCTTTCTTGGTTCCAACTAAATGTCCCTGAATAATGCCCTGAGTAAAAGTAACAATCATACCACATACGACTTCCTCCTTCATACTGACCAGGATTAATCTACAATCAAAATCCTCATTACCCACCAGATTAAGAAAGTACTCCCTACTAAAAAAGTAACCTTCTGAAGCCTCTATCCGTTCCATATTGTCCGTATATATTTCATAAAACTGGTCAATATCTTCCCGATTATTACTGGTTCTAATGGTATAACCTAATTTCCAGGCCCTTTGGATACTTTTTAATGTATTTCTCCTGTACTTTTTCCGTTGATGCTCAATCGAAGTACTGAGGTCAATTGCTACTGTTTTTCCATTTTCATGGACACCTCCAGATTTTTCAAACAAGAGATGCTGGTTAAAAAGCGGATGAAGTCTTGAAAAGACGGATACATTCTGTTCAATATGGAGAAATTCTAAAAATGAAAACATAAAATCATCTTTGAACGTGTCATCTATATCCTGAAATTTCCGGTTAGAAATCGGTCCGGAATAACCATAAACAGAGCTTAGATCACAGAATGAAGTTTGAGAAATTGTTCTTTTTAGTAAGGGAAAGGCAATATAATTCTGATCGTCTTCATATACAAAAAGGAAAGGATCGCCACTTTGGTCTAGAGAATGATAGAGCCAGGTATGATAAAAATCATATTCTGCAGCTGCATTAACATAGGCTGTCCATTCCCTCCTTTCCAGTAGAGTGATTAATTTGATCATAATCGTAGGAAATTAAATATCAATAGAAAAATCGAAGCCTTAGTTGATCGGCTTAAAGTTCTGTTTTGTCAACAGCATTTTTATTTGATTCTCATGCTTTCCTACTGGTACAAAGCCCAGTTTATGATAAATTGAAAGCCCTGCAGCATTGTCTTCATGTGCGAACAGAAATACGCTTTCCAGATTCATCTCTGAAAATGCACGTTCAAGAATCAATTGAGTTGCAGCCTTTCCTATTCCCTTTCCCCAAAAATCACGCTCTCCGATGAACATATGAAACTCAGCCTGACCCTCATTTAGATCAATCAGCTGTACATTTCCAATGTACTGACCGCTATCATTCAAACAGATGGCAAACCGCTTATCGTTTGCCTTTTCTAATTTAAGCCGGAGCCAATCTGTTTCCTTTTCCATGGTAATACCAGGATTTCCTGGTTTGAACTCTGTAAAAACCCAAACTTTTGGATCATTACGCCATTGATAAGAGATCTTCGCATCTTCTACGTTCAATGGCCTCAGATAGATAGGACTATTCATATTTTGCGTTATTAACCCTGACCTGGTTGATACATTCTTAGATGTGGTGGTTGGTAGAACTCCTGCAGATTGGCCGAGATCCTGGCATTGTAGCCAATCACCTGTCTTAAATGATCATTTAAATTCGTACCAAATTCGTAACCTAAAAATCTAGGAAAATCGAACTGTGGTTTGAAAAATGGCCTGGTGAAGGTCATTGTCAATGCTCTTCTTGGCTCATCCGTGGTGTTCACTCCTACTGCATGCCAGATATTCGAATCAAATAAGATAATGCTTCCTTTTTTTGCCACTGCCCTATCCGCCTGTTCATAAAAAAATATGTCATAAGGTTTAACATCTTTTTTATGAGACCCTGAAAGAAAGTAAGTTGCACCATTATCAAGTGTATAATCATCTAGTAAAACAATCATTTGAATGGCTATTTTAAAGTCCCCGGTAAAGCTTCTGATGTCTCTATGTATATGATGAACATAAGCTTTTAGGTTTTTAAAATTAAGCACTCCACTTATCCCATTTACGATATAGTTGCCATCCAGAAAGTGTCTCATTTCTTTATCACAATACATCTTTGATAAGAAAGGCAAACTGAAATTATCCTTTTCCAGCAAATGGTGTAAAGTTCCTTCCATATTTGTCTCAATTCCATTCTGAACCTGAATTTCCCTTCTTAATAAATAAGCTGGTTCAAGATCATCAACTATTTTCTGGATCATATCATCATCTACAGCATCTTCATAGATGACCCAACCATACTGATCGATTGCATTCTCAAAGTCACTTAAAGTGGCTTCAGAATAAAAAAATTTGTTTTTCAAAGCACAAAGATTTAGAGGTTATACTTCAGTTAATTATCAAATTTTATTGAACTTTTATTCAAGGGCCGAGGCCGGAACCCGGTAGAGTGGGAAATAATTTAGATTAGCGGATTCGTTTCTTTTCTCGACCAGATCGTTATACACGAGCGAATCAGACACAAACCTCCAGGTGCTATCTTCCATGAGTAGTGCAGAAAAGGAAGATTTAAACTTAAACAGGGAATCTTCTTTACCTCCAAGTCCACCACCAAGATGAAAGTATCGCTTTCCAAGTTGTCGGCCAATCAGACTAATCTCATCAGTGAGCAACTTACTTGGGGAATGACTGACATAAGCATTGGCAGTTGCAGATAAATGATTTCGGATCATATTTCCAGAGCACATAATGACTGCTCCACAAATCATTTCATCTTCGAGATAGATCACAATTAATTTGCATTCATTCCCTCTATGACTCAGGAGTTGCAAAAAGTAATTTTCGTCATAAAAATAACGCTGCCCCGCACCAAGTCTCAACATATTATCGGTATACATTGCCGTAAATAAGCGAATTTCTGTTTCAGAATTGGCTTCCTTGATACGATATGGCATTTTTCTCATTTGTCGGATTTGGCGACCCAGTCTTTTTTCATACCCGGCTCTTTGCTCTTCGATTGAAATAGACAAATCCATATAAATAGTTTTCCCATTATCCCAGATTCCCCCAATTTTTTCGATCAGTATTTTCTGGTCAATAAAGGGATTCAGTCTGGAGAAAACACTGATAAATCCATGGGTTTTCATAAAACTTAAAAAAGCATCTTTAAAATTCTCCAGCAACTGATCGTGGATCTCTGAAAATTTTAAATTAGAAATTGGTCCGGCATAACCATACACTGAAGTAAGGTCAAACAAACCGGAATTGTTGATTTCCCTTTTTAACAATGGAAGTGCAATAAAAACATTACTCTCCTCATACACAAAAAGCAGTGGTTCTCCATTCTTTTCCAAAGAATGATAATGCCAGGTATGGTAAAAATCATAATTTACAGCAGTATGAACCCATTCATCCCAGTCTGCCGACTGTTCGATATTGATCAAGTGGTATTTCATAGCGAATGTTACTTTAATACAGCAATTTATTTATCTCTTGCTAACCAACTTTCATAATTTTCAACATTTCGGCATTAACCAGATTCACATCAAACTTCTTTTTTGCAAAGTCCCTTCCGTTAATCCCATACAAGATGATGTCTTTCGTATTGTTAATATAGTACTCCATTTTTGCGACAAGAGCGGTCACATTTTTCACTGGAACTAAAAAACCATTACGACCAGAGGAGTAATTATAGATCGTCTCCCTGCATCCTACAGAATCACAAGTGATTACTGCTCTACCCATCGCCATTCCTTCCAGCAAACATCTGGGAACTCCTTCCCCATAATAGGATGGGAGCACCACAATAGAAGCATTTTTAATATAAGGCCTCACATCATCTACCCTGCCTATATATTCTAGTGTATCGTCAAATAAAATTTTGGAAAACAACTCGACTGCTATAGAATCGATATTATTATCAAAAGAACCAATCAGCTTAAACTTAATTTCAGGATACTTGCTGCGAACCGTTTTAGCCGCTTCATAATACTCTCTTATCCCTTTGGCATTGATCAATCTGGAGATCATTAAAAAACTAATATTTAAGGTATCCGGTTCTGAATAATCATAATGGCTTAAATCTACACCAGAGCCGTTCACCACAAAAGCTTGTTGTTTTTGGTTAATAATGCCGGTGTGTAGCAGTTTATGGTAATCATCTTTATTCTGAAAAATGATTTTGATTCCCTGGTTTCCCCTTAAACTCAATTTTAGTAACAACTTGGTAACTGCAGTAACCAAGCGGTTCCTGCCTCCATCCTCCGTAAAATTATAACCTAATCCGGTGAGCATAGGTGTAATGCATTTTATCTTACAATACTTTGCAACCATAGTGCCATAAATAACTGGTTTAAAGGTGTATGGAAAAAACACATCTGGTTTAGTTTTTTCAATCAAACGATACAGCTGCATGATATATTTTAGATCAGAAAAAATTGAGACATTGCTTCCGTTCAAATCATTTTCATAAATGGATACATTCAAGCTTTCCAACTTATCTCTAACCTGTTGTCTTGAAATTTTCGGAGTAAAAACACTTACGTTATTATCCTTGACTAACTCTTCTATAAGTTTGCCACGGAACTCCAGCAAAGTGTGGGATGAATCACAGGCGATTAATACATTTTTTCTTTTGTTGTCCATAATACACAGTGTTTTAATATCATCTGAATCGATTATATAATATGAATTATGATACCCAATTGAATTTGGTGTAGTCATGATTCCTGACAAGACACATTTAAAAGAATTCCTAAGGTTGGAACCTGAAAAAAGAAGAGATCTGAAATACCTGGCAGGCGCCAGTAAATTTACGCTACAAAAAAGGGGATGATTAAAAACCATTCAGGCTACCTCTGATATAGAGGTAGCTCGAATGGTGAATTCCAGGAAATACACGACCAATCAATTGAAACATAGGTCTACTGATTTCCAGAATAATATGATTGATGCTTACAATGTAGCACCTGCACCTTTGGTTAACACAGCTGGTACATCTGCTGCTGCTGTAAGTACTGATCTATATTCGTAAGTAGGTACCCAGCTTGAAGGTGCTGAAGTAATTTTGTTACTACCTGAGCTTTCAAATATGTTGGTACTTAAGCCACTGATCACACCTGCAACCGGACTGATCTCAGTTCTGATTGGTAAAGAAGAACCTTTGAAATAATTGTTTTCAACTCTTACCGTTGCTCCCATTAGTGAACCTACATAACCTGCGTTCAACATATAGTTATTGAACACGTGTACATTTCCGTATCTAACATCCGGTGTACGTTCTGAAATATTAGTAAACAAATTATGGTGTACAGTCACTTTAAGATGGTTCGCATCATCTGGTCTAGTATAGCTAAAACCGATCAGCATTGCCTTGTGGTTGTCATGCAGTTTGTTCCATGATAAAGTCACATAGTCTGCACCTGTTCCAACGTCCAATAATCCATCATAGTAATCCCAGTCACTTACACGCTCTGATCCAAGGTCACAATGATCAACCCAAACGTGGTGAGAGCCTTCCTTGATGATAATGTTTGAATAGGTACGCACCTTACTGATGGTCATATTTCTGATGATCACATTGTTCTTGTTGTAGATCAAAAGTCCTGCACCGATTAATTTTGACCCACTTAGTCCTAAAATCGTTTTATTAGATTCAACCTGCAATAATCCTGTACCTGTAATTGTTCCAGAAACCTGGATGATCAAGGGTGATTTAGAACTTAGCGCACTTTTAAATGCGTCTAAAGTCGTTACGGTTACAGTTTGACCGCCCGCACCACCAGTTGTTTTACCGTTTACCGAGGCATAACCAATTGGTTCATCTCCAGTTACCGGGGCAACAGGTTTATCAGTTGTTGGCGGAGTGGTTACAGGTGGGGTTACACTTTGTCCATTTACTGTATAGGTATATTTTTTACCGTTAGTTTTAGGATTCGAGTTATCAGATGCTGATAAATAAAGGAAATTTGATTTATGGCTAAAACGGCCATTTCCTTTAGTTCTGATGTCATCATGTGCAGAGTGACCTGGCCCAATTTCTACACCATTTTCAAAAACTCTTACTGTTGAAACAGTTGGTTTTTCATTTGAATCGCTGATCAATTTAGAATCCATTGGAATTCTTACCGCAAAACCACCATCTGAAGTGGCGCCTGATACATTGACCTGCATTACTCCCCCTGTTCCGCTCACTGCTTGTGAGTCCAATACGCCAGGGATTTCATTAGTGATGGAGCCATCTTGGTTTTGGGGCACCATTCCTTCTTTTTTACATTGACTAAATGTTAAAATTGTCGATAACAATAAACTTAGTACACACACTTTTTTAAATTTTTCTTTCAATCTTTCCATTAAAACACTCTAATTTTTTTAAATACCCCTTTTAAACGGGGAGGTTGTAAAAAAATTGTATCTCAAAAGTTACAAAGGAAAACTGAATTGAGAGGTGTTTAAACTGAGAATATTGCGCTTGGAGGCAGTAAACAAAGACTATAGAGCTGTAAAACAGAGTGTAAAGTGATTACACAGGTGCTTCACATTTATTTTTAGTGACATTTAAATGACACAATAAGACCTGTTTTTGGTTAAATTATAGCTTAAATTTTGGTTGCATATACTGGAATTTGATTTGTCGGTCTAATTCTTGCACGCTTTTTCACCTCCTTATCACAATGGTAGAACATTTTATACCAGGCCACAAATTGAGCAACTCCTTCCTTTACAGAGGTTTTAGGCTTGTATTCTAACTCTTTCACCAAAGCCGAAATATCTGCCCAGGTAGCCGAAACGTCCCCTGATTGCATTGGTAAATACTCTTTTATGGCAGGTATACCAATATTTTCCTCTATTTCTTTAACAAAATCCAGGAGTGTTACCGGTGCACCCCTACCAATATTAAACAAACGGAAAGGTACCTTTGAACTTGCCGGATCTGGCTGTGCAGAGTCCCAATTTAGATTAGCCTCAGCAGGCGAATCAATTAAGCGTAGAATTCCTTCCACAATATCATCAATATAGGTGAAATCCCTACTCATATTTCCATGATTGAAAATTTCAATTGGTTTCCTTTCCATGATGGCTTTAGTAAATATAAATAAGGCCATATCCGGCCTGCCCCATGGACCATAAACCGTAAAAAATCGCAAGGCAGTAGTAGGTAGATTAAAAAGATGACTGTATGCGTGGGCCATGAGTTCATTACACTTTTTAGAAGCAGCATATAAGGATACCGGATGGTCTACATTATGATGAACAGAAAAAGGCATTTTTGTATTTAAACCATAAACACTGGAAGAACTGGCATACAGTAGGTGTTTAACTTTCGCATATCTGCAGCATTCCAAAATATTGAGGAATCCACTGATATTCGACTCCACATAAGCCTCAGGGTTTGTTAAACTATATCGTACACCCGCTTGGGCCGCTAAATTACATACTGCGTCAAAATGGTGCTGGTTAAAAATCTCCATCATTCCATCTTTATCATTAAGATCCATTTTTACAAATACGTAGTTACTATACTTTGTACTCAGCATAGGCCGATCATAAACAATCTGTTCACGGGAAATGCCACACTCTTCAAGACGGGCATATTTTAAATTCACGTCGTAATAATCATTTATGACATCTATACCGACAACTTCATCTCCTCTTTCCAATAAACGTTTTGCTAAATGAAAGCCAATAAATCCGGCTGTACCAGTTACTAAAATTTTCATAGTGTTTATTTTAAATGTTTAAATATGGTTTTGTATCAATTGATAATTTCTGGCAGGAACAGATAGACTTGAGAATACCCTATTTGCGATAGCAGCCCTTAAACCAAACCTCAAGTCCGAAAATGCAAAAGAGAATCTTTGCTCTTCTTTCATCCGAGATTTTAACTTTTGAATCGATTAAATCCTCGATAAAACTTTTATTAATAATTTTAGCGTACAAGGGATCTGGGGCAAGCAAATAATCATTTATAATACTTTTTAATTCTCCATTCACCCAGGATTTTAGGGGAATTTCAAAGCCACGTTTTGGTTGATTGATCAGCTCTGAAGGCAAATACCTGAGGGCCAAGTTCCTTAGAATGGGCTTGGTGGTCAGGTTGTTTACTTTATAATGGTCTTGTAAACCTGGAGCAAACTCTAAAATTTCTTTCGATAAAAACGGACTTCTTCCTTCCAGGGAATGTGCCATCGTTGCGATGTCCATTTTGGGAAGTAGCCTGCTAAATAACATGGACTGAAAATCAGTTAATATAATCTTTTTTAACGCAGATATCGGCAATTGATTCACCATGCAGAGGTCTGCCGTCATCTCTTTCATTAATGGCTTGCGTAGAAACTGGTTTTCAAAACCTACAAACAAATCACAGGATGCGGAATTATAAACCTTAAGAATATCATGGTAACCCGCCAATTTCAATAACCGGTAAAAGTAATTGTAACTGCTTTGCTTTTCATTAGCAATGGGCAAAATACTGGTTAACATTTTGGCAGCAGTAGTGCTCAGCTTACCCGAATTGAAAAAATCAAAATGCTTAAAGGGTACATAACGTCGGTAACCTCCGAATAATTCGTCTGCTCCATCTCCGTTGAGCACCACAGTAATGTGTTTCTTTGCTTCCTTTGCAACATAGTAACTTGGAATCGCAGAATTGTCACAATTAGGCTCTCCATGATTACTTAGAATCTTTTCAATATCTTTCTGTAAATCCGAGAAGGTGATATCTACTACGGTATGATTTGTAGCATATTTTTCAGCTACTTTTTTCGCCAGATGTGATTCATCATAACTACCTTCGACTTTAACTGTAAAGGTTTTTAGGTTTGCTGTATGTCCGGCTGCTATAGCGCAGACCAACCCACTGTCAATTCCTCCACTCAAAAAGGCACCTACATCCAGATCCGAGCTATCTATTCTTCTTTTTACTGCAAGTTGAAGGTGATGATCTAATCTTTCAATGGAATCGGAATAGCTTAATTTGTTTTCAGTTTGATAAAAAGTAGCAATATCAAACCATTTCACCTTTTTACTGAGGTTAGAATGGGTATCAATTTCCATGTAACATCCATTTTCAAGCTCAGATACTTGCTGATAAGGTGTTGACTTCCTGTAATGATATCCCAGATATAAGTAATCTGCAATTGAAGCATAATCTATTTCAGGACGTACCACTTTCGAAAGGATATTCAATTCAGAAGAAAACACACACTGTACCCCCTTCACAAATACATACAAGGGTTTCTTTCCTGCACGGTCTCTAGCCAGGTACAACTTCTTTTTCACAGAATCATATAAAGCAAAGGCAAACATGCCATCAAATTCCTCTAACATCTTCATTCCAATTACTTCATATAGCATCAAAATGGTCTTGGTATCAGAGTTTGAAGTATCCAGCAAACCATATTTCTTTCTGATTTCCATATGATTATATATCTCCCCATTAAAAACAATGCTAAGCCCCTGATATTTCATCGGCTGCTGCCCTTGCTCAGTTAAATCCTGTATAGCAAGCCGGGTATGGTATAATTCTAGGTTATCATGTTGGAGATGACGTTGTTCATCAGGCCCACGATGAAACAGATCGCGATAGATGTGATCATCATGCTCTCTGGAATTGAAATTTAAAGTCCCAAATATTCCGCACATATGGTTGATTTTTAAGCGATGAATGGAGTGTAGCAAATACTGATTTAGTGTGATAATGATCCTGATAAAGAAGCTTTCCTCTTTACAGCGAGCTGGTCAATTAATGATTTCCAATCCTGGAAAACCTTTTCTTCTGAAAAGTACATTTGAATATGTTTTCGTCCATTTTTTCCAAGAGCCTCCCGCTTTGCGACAGACATTTTCATCATCTCCGTCATTTTTTCGGCTAGCTCCTTTTCGTCACCTTGTTTAAATAGAAAGCCACAGTCGATGTTTTCAAGCAGCTCTTCGATACCATCTACCGCAGAAGCGATAACAGGTTTATGAAATGCCATCGCTTCCAGCAATGCATTAGGCATCCCTTCTAAAAAAGAAGAGAGCACAAAACCATCTGCTTCCTTCAGATAAATACTGGTATCAGTTTTTAAACCTAATAACCTGACACGATTAGCTATCCCCAATTGATTGATGACCTCCGCTGGCCATTCCTGCTGAAACAGGTTTCCCAAAATATCTACCCTGAAATTTTTTTCTTTAATTAATGCGATCGCTTTAAATAAGGTCTGATAATCCTTTTCTGGAACAAAATGAGCCATGGAAATCCAAACAAATGGTTGTTTTTCTAATGTCAACTTTTTGGTTAAAGATAGCTCTGGAAGCGTGATGGCATTATTTAACACCAAGCCTGCTTTTTTTACCAGCTTATTTTTCTCAAAATTAGATTTAGATTTATGAGAGTTATAGACGATGACATCATCCCAATCTGCAGTTAATTTAAATAGACTGTACCATTTATTAGCAATCACAGGTGTCCGGATAGAGGATATCAATTGAAACTTAAACCACATTTTCAGAAAACGAGCAAAAATGATAGAGATAAACATAAACGCAATCACTACATCAGGCTTAAATGCGCTTACTGTTCTACAGAGGTTAATGCAATTCGAGACAGGTTTTGTGAACCATGTATTGAGAAATACCACTTCTAACCCTTCCGATTTGAAATCAATATTAAAATCATTAATGGGCTTTAAAGAAACAATACACACTTTATAATCCTTGCTATTTAAAAATCTGGCAATCTTAATCAATTGTGTCTCTGCCCCACCTTTTAACAGGCCGGTTGTTATAAATAATACATTCTGTACCATAATATCTGATGATTAAGGAATAAAGCTTTCTATGCCTCGTATATTTTAATGGAAGGATGGTGATCTTTTATAGAAAATTTTCTTTAACAACCGGTGTACGGGGGTAATCGGAGAATGTCTTCTTCTTTTTCCATCCACCACTATAAAATCTTTACCAAAACTAATATTGTGCATACCTTGTAAATAAGGGGCTTCTGGAAACAGCTCAAAATCCTCCTCAGATTTGAAATCATCCGTTGTCAGCTTCTCAATCCTGTTGATCATAATTGAGCCCCCATACCTAAGTTCAAGATTTTGTGTTGGTCTATATAACACCTCATCCACGATAAAGAGTTTACCTGCCCCTCTGCAATTTTTTAAGCTCACTGGGATTGGATTCATTGAATGTGGAATGAATTCCCCATCCAAATCATCCGAATAATAGATGTACAAAGCATTCAAAGCTCCATCAATATTGGTAAAGAGCCAGTATTTCCCTTGATATCTGATCATGGAACTATCTACATAACGTGCTCCGGAGAGCAATATCCTTTTCTTAATCAATACGCTGGAATGCTCATGGTGCAGCTGATATAAACTCACCTCCCCTGCATCAGCAGTTTCAGGAACACAATAAAAACTATCTTTTTCCTGGAAAATATATGGATAGGAAAAATGTATATCGGCCGGAAAAAACCCGGTAACTTCTTGTTTTGTATTGAAATCAAAATTACTGATCTGAGAAATCTTACCTTTAATTTTCCAAAAATTAAGTTCTTCATAATAGACATACAGATTTGAATCAATGTCTACTACAAAAGGATCTGCTGAATAATCTGCATGGTCCTCTTTAAGCCACATCACTTTTCTATTGAAACCTTTTTTGAGCACCAGGTCTTCTGCAGATTGTCTTAACACTCCAATATTCCACTTATCGGCACCAAAATATCTATCGATTACTTTATTCATACGTTTAAGCTAATAGAGGTGTATACTTAGGATAAACTAGTGATAGGCATGTTGTAAAGCTGACTATGTCTTTTTTCAGAGGCTCCAATATGGTATTTTAGCCTAAATGCATTTTTAGCATTCTCCCTGATCTTAGACTTATCCTGAAAAAAAATGGCCTCCCTTAATGCTTGATAATAACTATCTACACTATCATCCGTACTTAAGAACCCAGTATCCTGGTGATTAATCATATTTTTAATTCCACCAACCTGAGTGCATATAGAGATACAGCCAACTGAGAAAGCTTCAATTAAAGAAATGGGCATCCCTTCATAAAAGCTTGACAGGCAAAAAAAATCTGCAATATTCAGGTAATCTGCAATATTGTCCTTCCCCCCTAAAAATTCGATAAACTGGTCTTTCTTTGTTAATTCTTGAAGGTTTTGATACAAGGCTTCATCACGGACTTCTCCTATAATTAACAATTTACATTTCTGCTCCTCCTTGTGATTGAATTTTTGTACTGCTTCAATGAGTAATTGTTGATTTTTTACTTTAACAATTCGACCAACATGAATTAAAAGAAAGGCATCTTGATTTCCTTTATATTTCCTGACCAGATTTGGGTACTCTTTTGTTAAAGCTAAAAATGGCCTGCCATTTTCTATTACCACATCATTGTCTAAACCATAATATCTACGGAAAGATTCACTCCCATCTTTGGAAACAACTATTGGAGTAACCAACTTCCTTTTATAAAGACTTTTCCGTAATGATTTCATCATAAAACCTGGACATTCAGCCTCTGCAGTAGAATGAATGGTATGAAAAAACTTAGTCTCTGTTTTCTTGAACAGGTAGAGCATCAAATACTCCAAAGAGTTTAAATGGGAATGAACGATCTGAATTTTTTGTACTAACAACCAGTTGGTCAATTCTACAAGTACTTGTAAACTGAATCCTGGGGATTTATAAAACGATAAATAATTTACCTTTTCACTAATTTCATTGACAAAGGTAGTTTCCGGATTATTGTAACAAAGTGAGATTAAATGCACTTCATTATACGGCTTTTCAGCGAATTCGTTACATAGATCTACTACGAAACGTTCGGCACCCCCTCTGCCCAAATCACCAACAATATGTGCTATTTTATTCATGAGTAAACGTTATTTACAATTTTTCAGCTATCCCGATCAGAATATAATGAATGGGCTCTTAGATCAATTAACGATATCCCAACCTATGATTTCCTAAATTGTTGCCATTTTCATATTCAAAACCATTGTTTTCAACGTCAATATTCTCCAGGGTCAGCTCGATATGCTCCTGAGCTTTAGGATATTTTTGAATTTTAGCCAAATGGAGTATACTGAGGTAGAGAAACAAGGTGGGCCCATCTGCACTGATCAACCAACCATTATGAGAAAATGCATTGATGGAAACGCCTAAAAAAGAAAAGCACAATCCTATGAGTAATGCATTATCCTTATCCCTGATCTTAAACAATACCCCAAAGAATATTTTGCCCACCCTAAAATAAAGGAATATCAACAAGCCAAGTCCAAGAAACGGTCCGAGATAAGTAAAGAACATCAGGTAAGCATTATGGGAAGTCAAGCCCGGACTGAAGGTTGTACTTCTATAAGTAACATCGCCCCAGTTTTTCCCATAAAAGATTAAGCCAAAAGGGTAATCTGCATATATCTTGAGGTTCTCTTCAGAAAGTCCAACCCGGTTATATTCATTTGCATTTTTCCCTTCATTCTTAGCCAGAATGTTATTTTTAGCATCGAAATTCTCCTTGATAATAAAAGCGTAAGCTACAAAACCAATTAATACTGCTGCAACTATGATAAAAATAGACTTGTATCGATAATAGAAAACCACAAACAAAAAAGAGGAACTTAAAAAGGTAACAAATACTGAGCGGTTCATCCCGAGATAGATGAAAGTAATACATACGATCAAACCGATAATTTTTAGCAAAATATTCAATCGAAATACATGCGTAAAAACAAAAAGGAAAGACACCAATGCCGCTAGCTGATATCCATAGTTAAACTGGGTCAGCGCCAGGCCGGCTGGGGTCTGAATAATGGTATCATTGAGCAATATTCCCCTCACTTGATCTATTCTGGCAGGAAAAAAATGATTCAATACCATAATAACAGCAGAGAATAACAATAACACATAAAATATCCCTACAGAAAGATTGAGTCTACGCCTGTCGTACCCCACGAAATAATTAAAATAAAACAGGCAACATGAAATTACAATCAGGCTTGAAAAAAAAGATAGGCGATCAGACATGCCAATAAAATCATAAAGAAAAAGGGCAAAGAAGAAAAAAATCGCTTCTTTCCAGTATAAAAACGAGAATTTCTGCGTTTTAAAAAGAACAATCAATGGCAAACAAAATACCAGTGGTGCTGGAATTCTGAAGATTTGAGTCATGAAAATCCCGAAAGACAAGGTGTATAAATATCCTGTCATTAATCCTGTGATCATAATTTTTTTAAATAGCATATCCTTATGATTTTGTGATCGTCGATTACCTGATCATTATCTTTTTCAAGGTGAGGAATATAATAGTAAGGTCAACCCAGATGTCATGTTTGTTAATGTATTTCAGATTTTGCATGATTTTAGATGGAATCACCTCATTGATATAGAAATTTTCCGGATCATCTGACCTGGCCAGCAACTCATTTTCATCTGAATAAGCAATCGAGGCCCAATCCGTAATTCCGGGCTTTACTGAAAGTACCATTTCCTGCTGGGCATTATACAGCGCAACATATTTATGTACCTCTGGTCTTGGTCCAACAAAACTCATATCTCCTTTAAGGACGTTAACCAATTGAGGTAATTCATCTATTTTATATTTCCTCAACCAGTAACCAATCCTAGTGATTCGTTTGTCATGATCTCCAACCGTTAGTAAGCCTGCTTTATCCGAATTAACGTACATCGTCCTGAATTTCAACAATTCAAAGTTAACCCTATTTCTACCTACGCGTGTTTGTCTGTAAAAAACACTTCCTCTGGAGTCTACCATAATAAATATGGCGATGAAAAGAAATGGAATAAGAAGAATTAGCATGCCTATTATAGAAACAATAACATCAAATGCTCTTTTAACGTACATAATATGTCCATTTAGGGAAAACACTAGCTCAATATTAACTCCTGCCATTTTGAAGTGATCAATTCCTGGGAGTTTGTTTGATTGATCATTTTTCCACTTTTCGATAACTTTCTCTGAAATTCTGAGTCATTTAAAACCTCCAACATAGATTCTGCAAGCATACCTATATTTCTATCTTCTACCAGAATTCCATTCTTACCAGTTTCAATAATTTCAGCAGGGCCAAACTCACAATCCATAGCGATGCTAGGGCATCCCATGCTCATCGCCTCAATCAAGGCATTTGGATAACCTTCATTTCTTGAAGGAAGTACGAACAATTCTGCTTGCTGGTAATAATCCTGGAGATTTTCCCTAGCACCAATAAGTCGCACAGAATTTGACAAACCAAGGTTTTTAATCTTTTCCATTAAAAGTTCCCGTTCATTTCCGTCTCCTGCGATGATAAGATCCACTTCAGGAATATTTATTTTACTATAAGCGTCGATTAATTGATCAAAACCTTTTTCATAAGACAGCCGTCCCACCCCAAGAATAAATTTCTTATAATGAACTTGCTCCAGGCCAACTGGCTGAAATACATTCACATAATTTTTGATGAGATAGAAATTGTTCAGTTTTTGAAATGATTTGTTTTTCTTTAAACAACCTTCAATTGCTTTTGCGGGTACCACTATCGCTTTAGATTTACGATACACTTGGAAATAAATCCACTTTAGAAAAGAATTAAACTTATGAATGGTATTGTCAGGTGTAGTTCGTTCTGAAACAATAAAAGGGGTTCTTGTCAGGCTACAAGTTAAACCTGCCCAGAGGTTAGCGGAGGTCATAAAGGAAATTACAGTAGTCGGTTTTTCTTTAATCAAAAGAGACAGCAGTTTAAAGAAGGTAACCATTGCAAACCAGATTCGGTAAGGCAAACTATCCTTTTCAGCTCTATTCGTCAGGTATATAAGCCTCATGCCGTCGTCTATAGCATAAACTGGCTCTTTATAATTTAAACAGATCATAGTCACATTGAAGCCCTCTCTATAAAAATAATTAGCGAGATTGGTGACCACACGTTCTGCACCACCAGATGTTAAGGAATTAATTACAAAAAAAAGTTTGAGCTTTCTCATATTCAATCAATTTTAAACCTTAAGGTCATGTTTCTTAATAAAGCAGGAGATATTTGATGGTACTTATGGCGTTGTTTAATTGCAAATGTCTAATGTCATGTCGGAGATAATTTTTGGAATAAACTTTTAACAGTTTCCATTTCAGGGCTGTCGGATATTTGAAATTCTTAATAATTACATTAAAATCACTGAGCATTCTCCCCCTAATAATCTGTGGATCAACCATGCTCCAGACACCACCTACATGTTTTCTATAGCAACTCATCACTTCCGGCATCACATATATCTTCTTACCGGTAACGGCCGTTGCATATAATTTCAGGAATTTATCAGGGGCATGACATTTAAGATACCAATCCTGAGTCCCCATATGGGTAACATCCAGGCTGGTTCTGTAGATCAGTGTAGCTGTAAAAGTTTCGTCCTTGTTTCCTTGCAATATATCCTCATAACCAAACTCCAGACTCACAGGATTAGGATGTACATACAACGTGTCCCCTTCCTGATTAATAATTTTTGAATAATGGCAGCAGATGATATAGTCAGGATTGTTTTCCAGAAAATCAATCTGCTTCTGAAGTTTATAAGGATCAGTCCAGAAATCATCGCCTTCACACATAGCCATATACTTTCCTTTAGCCTGTTTTACAATCCTATTGAAATTATCCTTTAATCCAACATTGTGCTCTGAGGTTAACATTTTAATAATTTCAGGATATTTTTCCTGATACGAAGCCACAATTTTTCTGGTACCATCTGTCGAGCAATCTTCACCAACCAATACTTCAAATTTGAAATTTGTTTTTTGCATGATAAAGCCTTCCAGAGCTTGAGCGATGTATTGCTCGTGATTGTAGGTGAGACAACTCACACTAACCATAATTTCATGATCATTTGCTTCCATTTCGTATAATTGATTCTTTGATTTTGTATTTTGAAGAAGAAAAGCCGCGAAGATCCTTCGCTCCTTATTGATATAACCTTTTCAGCACAAGCTGTTTAAAATCAACAACCGCTGACAATCTAAAGAGATAACTTACTGAAAAATAACCGATAAAGTAAGTGAAGCCCAATGTTATAATTCTGAAAAAATCATTAAAATTGGCGCTCAACAAGATTTTATCTAAGAAATAGCAACTGCCCCCCACTAAAACTGAGATGAAAAATGTGGGTATTATATCCCCTATTTGTCTCCAAAAACTGTAGTTAATAAATCTTACGGTATAAATAGAATTGATATAAAGACCCAAAAAACTATAAACCAACTGAAAATATAGCAATCCATAAATCCCCAAAGGAAAAACACAGAGGATCCCAATCACACACAGTACTTTTTTTATCATCTCCAACCTCAAAAATAAATGTGTCTGCCCTTTAACTTTTAAAATATTTAAGTTGTAAGCATGGATGGGATAAGTAATTCCAGCGACACATAGAATTTGAAAATATGGAACGGCAGGGAGCCATTTATCGGTTAACACGAGTCGAAACAAAGGTTCTGCGACTACACAAAGTGCGATTAATGTGGGTGCCATCCAGAAAAGTACTTGCAACATCACCTTCCTGTACACAAGTACCAGCTGCTCATTGTTATGAGAGATATTTACAAACATTGGAAAGGTGACTTTATTAACTGCTGATGATATAATACCAATCGGTAACTGGCTAATTGAATCAGCCCTCGAATAGAAACCCAGTTGTGCAGGAGCGTAAAATTTACCAATAATAATCGTATAAATATTCTGGTAAAATTTATCGATCAGGCTCGACAAAGTGAGTTTATAACCATAGTTAAAATGACTTTTAAAACTATCCCGATCAAACAGCAAAACTGGCCGCCAGCTGGAATTATACCAATGTAATACCGTTGAAATAAATGAGGTAACCAGGCTCATCCACACTAAACTCCATGCCCCATAACCCATTTTTGCTAAAATAACACCAACTATACCACCTGCAATCACTGATGGAATCTGAATCATCGTCATTGTTTTAAATTTCATATCCTTCACCAAAAGCGTCTGTTGAATTCCAAAAAAAGCATTAATAATTAAGGATATGCCATAAACCCGAACTACATTCGTAAGCACTGGTTGTTCATAGAACCTGGAGATAAAAGGAGCAGCTAAAAACAAAAAGCCATAAATCAAGATACTCCCAAAGATGTTAAAATAAAAGACGGTAGAACAGTCTTTTTGACTGATGTCTGTGGTTCTGATTAAAGATGAGGTTAATCCCCCATCCAATAATGAATTCCCAATTGCTATAAAAACAGACAACATTGCAATTAAACCAAATTCTGCGGGAGACAGAATCCTCGCCAGAATAATCGTAATAAGAAAGCTGATGAATTTTGAGCTTAATTCCTGACCAACCGACCAAAACACCCCATAAATTGTTTTTCCCTGTAAATCCATCACCTTTATAATCGGAAATCGACTGATGCATTTGGGAGCAAAGATTTGATATCGTACACAACGGTATTCTTTTTACATAAATTGGGCAACTCAATTTTTTTAAATTCCTGATGGGCAACCGCTAATAGTATTCCATCATATTTTCTGGTTTTAGACTCCCCATTCTCACATATAATTCCATACTCATGTTTGGCATGTGCAACATTCGCCCATGGATCATGAACAGTAACCTGTACATTATACTCTTTCAATCTATTGATAATATCAATAACCTTCGTATTCCTTACATCCGGACAATTCTCTTTAAAGGTAAAGCCCAACACCAACACTTTTGCACCCACGATATGAGTGTCCTTCTGGATCATTTGTTTTACCAATTGGTCTGCTACATAAGCGCCCATGCCATCATTGACTCTTCGCCCAGCTAAAATAATTTCTGGATGATACCCCGCTTCCTGTGCCTTTTGAGCAAGATAATAAGGATCTACTCCAATACAATGTCCACCAACAAGACCGGGCCTGAAATTTAAAAAATTCCATTTCGTACTCGCAGCATCCAACACTTCATTTGTATTAATACCCAAACGATTAAAAATCATCGCCAGCTCATTCACGAAAGCAATGTTAATGTCCCGTTGTGCATTTTCAATGATTTTAGCAGCTTCTGCAACTTTAATACAGGACGCTTTATGGGTCCCGGCAACGATGATAGATCTATACAGCTGATCTACAACCTCTGCAATCTCAGGTGTTGAACCAGAAGTGATCTTAAGAATGTTAGCCACTGTATGTTTCTTATCTCCTGGATTAATGCGTTCCGGAGAATAACCGGCAAAAAAATCAACATTAAATTCAAGTCCGGACGTTTTAGCCAATACTGGAACACATTCATCCTCTGTAACCCCTGGATAAACGGTAGATTCATAAATAACAATATCTCCGGGCTTAAGCACGGCTCCCACCGTTAAACTGGCATTGATTAAAGGCATTAAATTGGGACGGTTATTTTTATCTACTGGTGTAGGTACTGTGACGATATAAATAGTACAACTTTCCATTTTTTCAGGGTCATTAGTACAATACAGGCCCTGCGCTGAACTGCAATCATTTGTCAACACCTGATTTAATTGCTCCTGATCAATTTCAAGTGTATGATCTAAACCTGAGTTGAGTTCAGAAACCCGCTCTATATTTATATCAAATCCAATTACTTTGTATTTCTTTGCAAATTCAACAGCGAGGGGTAAACCTACGTACCCAAGGCCAATAATACCAATTTTACTGCGGGAGTATAGCATAACTAAAGTGTTAGAAATAAATGAATTAGACAATCATTCTGGAGTTAAAACTCTTAACAAAAAGTATCAACTTATGAACACATCATTAATGATGATGGTAGGACTAAATCTAATGGTTGATTTTTAATGGTGATCGAAGGGAATTTGAATAATCAAGTTGACTTATAGCTTCGCTACATCAGTTACATCAGCTGATTTTGAACTAAAACATCCAAGAAACACCACCCTCCGTATTTATAAAATTAATCAGCTAATTATTCAGACAATTCGTCTTTGAAACTAAGCCTTGTTCTAAAAACCGCTTATAATAAGTGATTTCATAGAATAAAGCTAGGGAATAATTACTTACAAAACAGTGATTTATTAGAGTTGTTATATTATTGTACACTTTACACATCCTGGTTTACAATATTGTAAAAATTAAACCTCAGAACTACACATAGATTCCCCATATTTACACAAAAATCAACACTTTCTGTAGAAAGAACCAGTTCGATTTAAAATCAAAAAAAAATACTTAGTCCGTCAATAACGTTCATTGCGATTGTGAAATGAAACAATTCACAAAACTTCTACAACAATAAGGTTTAAAGTTGCATCATAAACACAACTTATATTTAACTGGTATCATTTTTTCACACTGTCAAGAAGACCAGCACATCCCACTGGTCAGGTATATTTTGATAATTGGATTAAGTTAACTTTAAACTATTTACAAATATGACACCTAATAAAGGAGATGTGATCGAACGTATAGTACGTAACAAGATCGGAATCAGCGAACTTTCAAGAAAATTACAAGTCAGTAGGACAGCTATATATAATTGGTTTGAAACCGGGCAGATAAATCTTGAAATGATCTGTAAAATTGGTCAGATTATAGATTATGACTTCCGAAAGGAATTCCCTGAAGAATTTTCAAATGCCCAGAATCCAAACACTAAAAATCTTGGTAGTAAAAAAGAGAACCAAGATGAGATTACAACTAAAGCCGTAGATTATTGGATGAACAAATACATAAGCTTGTTAGAGCGGTATAATGAAATGCTTGTCGACCTGAATTACCCAGGCAAGAAAACCAGCTTAAGCCCTATCAATACAGAGATTAGTGATCATTTCAGTATGGTCTAAATTCCAAGCAAAGGTCTTCATCAATATATCATGAAGCCATAGCTAAATCCTACTTATAAGAATCTGTCCATTTTTCTGCATGGAAATGGACAGATTATACTCATGAGTTAATCGAATCTCATTCGATTAATCATTGCGACCTGAGCTTTCGATATCACCCCTGCTCGTTTTTTCGTTGCAAACAATCTTAAATCCTAAACTGTTCCTATACAAACAATCCATTTTTAGAGTCTATGGCTGATTGGCTGCTTATTTTAAGCAGGAAAAGACTAAAAACGCTTTTAAACAACAAATAAGAACATTCGCAATTTTTTTTACGTTAATTTGCGTTAGCAATTTTAACATTATTTAACACAAACTGTTTTACGTTTTTTTTGATCTTTACTTCCATGTTTAAAGAAATCCGCAATAAGTATATCCGCTATATCAGCATTTTCCTCTATTGCATTATCATATTCTTTTGTGCGCTACAGCTCAACTTTTTATGGCTATTTGGCTACTCCCCTTCTTACAAAGACATTAAAGCTCCAACACAAAGTGTAGGTTCTGAATTGTATACATCTGATGGAAAACTGATCGGCCGCTACTATAAAGAAAACCGTACTCCGGTAAATTTTAAAGACATTTCTCCCAGTGTGGTGAACGCTTTAATCGCGACAGAAGATGTTCGCTTTTATAGCCATATGGGGATAGATTTTCGTTCCCTCTTGTCTAGCGGAATTTCCACTGCTACTGGCGACAAACGTGGGGCCAGCACCATTACCCAACAACTTGCAAAAAACCTGTACCGAACGCGGTATAATAAATCACAGGGTGTCATTAAACATATTCCGGTAGTGCGTACCATTGTTTCAAAGTTAAAAGAATGGATGACTGCCGTAAAACTGGAGGCCAATTATTCTAAAAACGATATTATCACCATGTACCTTAATACGGTCTCATTTGGAAACAACGCTTTTGGTATAAAAACTGCTTCACGAGTTTATTTTGACAAAGGACCAAATGAACTAGAGGTACCAGAATCTGCACTATTGGTAGGCATGTTAAAAGGGACTTCCATCTATAACCCAGTGAAGAATCCTGAAAAAGCATTGGAACGTAGAAATGTAGTCCTGGCTCAAATGAATAAATACAATTACATCACCAAAGAGGAATTAAACACATACAAAAGTACTCCAATCAAACTTAAAGAAGGAAGTATAGATGATGGTAGCGATGGAGATTCCTATTTACGTGCTGCAGTTGATAAATACCTCGAAAAATGGGCTGACGATAACGATTACGATCTTTATGAAGACGGTTTGAAAATTTACACCACTATCGACTCTAAACTACAGAAATACGCAGAGGAGGCAGTCGCAGATCAAATGAAAATTATCCAAAAAAGATTTTACAGTGTTTGGGGTAATGAAGATCCATGGCAGGATTCTGAAAAGAAAAAGGTGGATTACCCGGACCGCGCCATGCGCAAATTACCCATCTATGCTTTGTTGGAGAAAAAATACAGCAACAGTCCGGATTCTGTAAAAGCCTATTTCAATAAAAAGAAAAAAATGAAAATCTTTACCTGGAAAGGCGACAGAGATACCCTCTTCTCTACGATGGATTCTATCCGGTACTATGGAAAGATTATGAACGCTGGAATGATGACAATGGATCCTTTCAGTGGTAAGATTAAAGTTTGGGTAGGTGGTATAGATCATAAATTTTTCAAATATGATCATGTAAACCAAAGCAAAAGACAAGCAGGATCTACATTTAAACCATTTGCTTATCTGGCAGCACTGGAAGCAGGTATGAGTCCTTGCGATAAATTCACTGATAAGCCGGTTAAAATTGAGTATCAGGAAAAAGGAAAAACCGAATACTGGGAACCAAAAAATGCTGATTGGAACTACAGTTACCGGGAAATGTCTCTTCGATGGGCAATGGGTAAATCTGTAAACACCATTACTGCCCAGGTAACTGAAGCCGTTGGTGCAGATAATGTGGTTAAATGGGCAAAAGAATGTGGAATAGAAAGTCCATTACAAGCGGTACCATCAGTAAGCCTTGGCCCAAATGATGTAACCGTTTATGAAATGGTAAGAGCATACAGTACCTTCCTGAATGAAGGTGTGAGAACCGACCCTATTTTAGTAGAGAAAATCACCGATCAGGACGACAATTTAATTGAAGACTTCAAAGCAAAAACTAAAAGAGTACTTTCCGAAGAAATTGCGTGGCTAATGTTGTATATGCTACGTGGTGGTATGGAAGAACCTGGTGGAACTTCTCAGGCACTCTGGGAATGGGATCTGTGGAAAAAAGGAAACCAGATTGGCGGAAAAACAGGAACTTCTTCTGATTATGTAGATGCCTGGTATATGGGCGTAACCAAAGATCTGGTCACTGGTGTCTGGGTAGGTTGTGATGAACGTACTGCTCACTTTAACAATGGTGCAACAGGAGAAGGTTCCAGAACTGCATTGCCAATCTTTGCCAAATTCATGGAAAAAGTATATCATGACCCTAGTACAGGCTATACTTACGGTCCTTTCCCGAAAGCAAAAGTAAAAATCACGCGGGAAATTAACTGCCCAAGTCCGAGAATAAGAGTAGATACAGCTGCCACTGATAGTCTGGCCATGGACTCTACCAGTACAGAAGTGCCAATAGCAGATGACCAGTTACCAGTAATAAAAGAAGAAGATATCCTCAAAACTGAGGAGAAAAAAATTCCGGAACCCGTAAAGCAGCCCGCTACTGAAGTTCCATTAACCAGAAAAGAAAAACGGGAGCAGAGAAAGAAAGAACGTGAAGAAGAAAAAGAAAGAGAACGCATAAAAAAAGAGCAGGAAAAAGCCAAACCTGCAACTAAATAAAAGAATTTAGCCCCTTCTGGAATAGCGGATTTCGCTTTTGAAAAATGTCTTATAAAATGAGCCTGTTAGCAGCCTATTTTATAAGACATTTTTGTATAAATTTAACCCTAACAAAATATAATCACCATATGAATATAAGCGCTACCCTTTTTAGACGATTACTTCCTCTTTTGATTATCCTAAGTCTATCAGCCAGTAACCTCAAGGGACAGGTTTTCGGACAAAATGTTGTGCGGTATAAGAATGAGAAATTCAAGGTTTTACAGACCCCCCATTTTGAAATTTACTACTACCTCAAAAATGAGAAGATGGTCAAGAAATTCGCAGAAGATGCCGAAACCTGGTATAAAATGCATCAGGAAATATTCAAAGATACATTTGTTAAGAGAAATCCAATTATTCTTTACAACAACCATCCTGATTTTCAAACTACCACTGCTTTGAGCGGAGAAATTGGAATAGGAACCGGAGGGGTAACCGAAGCATTTAAAAACCGTGTGATTATGCCCGTAATGGAGCTCAATAACCAAACCCGTCATGTACTGGGACATGAGCTTGTTCATGCCTTTCAGTATCGTCTTTTATTAGAAAAGGATTCGATCGGCCTAGAGAACATTAGTAACACACCATTGTGGATGGTTGAGGGAATGGCAGAATACTTGTCTATTGGAAAGACAGATGCTTTCACTTCCATGTGGATGCGAGATGCATTGCTCAATAGAGATGTACCCTCCTTAAAAGACCTAACCAATTCCAATAAATATTTCCCTTACCGATATGGACAAGCTTTCTGGACTTTTGTAGGTTCCGTTTATGGAGATACAACTATTGTCCCATTGTTTAAAGCAACTGCGAAATATGGATATGAAAATGGTCTAAAATATATTTTTGGTTATGATGACCGCACACTTTCAGGTCTTTGGAAAAATGCAATAGAGGCGCATTATAGACCTATGCTAAAACCCGACAGCTCTCAGATTAAGATTACAGGGACCAAGATCATTGACAATAAAAACGCAGGTAATATGAATGTGGCTCCTGCTATCAGTCCGGATGGTCAATACCTCGCCTTTTTATCAGAAAAAGACCTGTTTGGGATCGACCTCTTCCTTGCAGATGCAAGAACCGGGAAGATCATACGAAAATTGAGTAGTCAGGTTTCCAATTCCCATATCGATGATTTTAACTTTTTGGAATCAGCAGGCACCTGGTCCCCAGACAGCAAGCAGTTCGCTTTCAGTATTTTTAGTAAAGGAAAAAATCAATTGATGATCATTGATGTGGCCACAGGAAAAGTATTACTTCAGGAGGCAATGGGAGCGGTTGCCCAATTTGGTAACCTTTCCTGGGCTTCCAACGGAGAAGATATTACCTTTTCAGGAATGATGGAGGGACAAAGTGATATCTTCTCCTATAATCTAAAAACAAAACAGGTCAGCCAGATCACCAATGATAGTTACTCGGACTATGCGCCAAACTATTCAACTGATGGAAAAAAAATCGTTTTCTCTTCCGATAGAGTATCTATGTCCCAAAAGAGCTATAATGCGGTCCACCCCCTAAACCTAAGCATTTACGATATTGAAAGTAAAACGCTTTCGAATATCCCGGTGTTTCCAGGCGCAAACAACTTAAATGCACAGTTTTCAGGAGATAGCAAAAAAATATACTTTCTTTCTAATAGGGATGGTTTCAGAAATATGTATGAATACAGCCTGACTGATCAAAAAGTACAGCAATTGACTGATTACTTTACAGGAATCAGCGGGATCACAGAGTTTTCTCCTGCTATGAGTGTTTCCAGAAATGACGATATTGTGTATAGTTACTATCGTTCACAGAGGTATACCTTGTACCATTCCTCTCGTCAAAATTTCAGAGCTAAACCTGTCGATGCGAACGCAGTAAACTTTGATGCAGCAGTACTTCCTCCGGTAGAAAGTACTGGTGTGGATATCGTTAACAACAACCTTTTGAACTTCGAACGATTTGAAAAAACGATAGCCGACTCTATGAGGCTCATACCATATAAACCTAAATTCAAATTGGACTACCTGGCCAACAGCGGTGGTGTAGGCGTTTCAACAAGTAGATTTGGAACTGGAGTACAAGGAGGTATTTCTGGTAGATTTAGTGACATTCTAGGCAAAAATCAGATCATCGCCAATCTTTCCATCAACGGAGATGTTAAAGATTTTGGCGGTCTAGTGGGCTATATCAATCAAGCCAGCAGGATCAACTGGGGAGCAGCTATTTCCCATGTTCCTTATGTCACAGGCTATCGGGATATTGTTCCGGAGCGAATCAATCGTCCTGATGGACCAATGGATGTAATCAATGACCGTACAAATATTATCCGTACGTTTGAAGAACAAGCCCAGGTTTTTGGCGCCTACCCTTTCAACAAAGTACATCGATTTGAAATGGGTGGAAGCTTGTCGCGCTATAGCTACCGGGTAGATCGATTCAATAATTACTACGAGAATATAAATGGTTTTGCTGGGCGTTATCTGGGTTCCGACAGAACAAAAGCGAATACAGCACAAGCTGCGCAGGAATTGGGTTTCTCTTTAAACTCTTTTACCATCATGCAAGTGAATGCATCTCTTGTGGGAGATAATTCCGTGATGGGGTTAACGGCTCCCCTTGATGGTTTTAGATACCGTCTGGGTGTAGAACAGTATTTTGGAGATTATAAATTTTATGCTGTTGCAGTTGACGTTAGAAAATACCTGCGTATTAAGCCATTTACACTTGCTGCAAGAACATTTAATTACATTAGAGTAGGTAAACAAGGAGAAAGATTATATCCTTTATATGCGGGATATCCTTATCTCATCAGAGGATACGAAGCAAATTCCTTCTATAAGAGCCGCAATTCCAGCAATGGAGATTTTGACATTAATCAACTTTCCGGAAGTAAAATGGCCATCTTTAATTTTGAGGTTCGCCTACCTTTTACCGGACCAAAAAAATTGGCTCAGATACCATCGAAACTATTGTTTACTGACCTGAACTTATTTTTCGATGCTGGATTGGCCTGGAACCAGGGAAATAAAGTGGTTTTCAAAAGTCAACCCAGCTACCAGATTGAACCTGCAAAAGATGGACAGGGTAACCCCATTTTAGATCAAGATGGCAATCCAATTCTTACACAAGTTACCAATGAACGTGTGCCTGCATTGAGCGTTGGACTTTCTCTTAGAGTAAATGTATTCGGTTATTTTGTATTAGAACCTTATTACGCCTTTCCACTTCAGCGAAAAGATGTAAAATCCGGTGTATTTGGATTAACTTTTGCACCAGGCTGGTAAAAATTTATTAAAGGAACATCTTGCCTTACACCACAAGGTGTTCCTCTTTTATCCTTCCTCCACTCCATATACTAAGACAAAGTCTGAAATGGTAAAGTTACCTGATTGATTAGTGGCTTACTACTAAGGATATTCTCAAAATCCAAACCCATCGTCAAATCAATCCAGTTTGGATTGCAAGACCTGACCATCCGCTCTTTTTGCATCCTTGTAAAACGACTAATCACTTTAAACCTACCCAATGCCTGGGCCTCTGTCTTGAATTCTTCAAAATATACCAACCTGGTGAGCTGCTGGCCGCAATCAAAAAACAGATTTGGCATCTGCTTATAAAATGCAAGTGTTTTAATCAGATCAGAACTCATTCCAACATGTAAACTCTTGCGGTTTCTATCGGTGACGATATATACAAATTTCTTCATGACTGTAGGTTTAAATGATACAAACTAATTTAGTTAGTATAGCTATTTGGTATTCAAATAAATATTACTAACTTTATTGGTACAATAATACTAACTAATTTAGTAAAAACAAATAAATACTAAACTTTTATTTTATGTCAAATATCTCCCCTAACTTAAAATACCTAAGAAAGAAAAAAGGCCTCACACAGCAGCAATTTGCTGATGCAATGGGCATTAAAAGATCACTTGTTGGTGCTTACGAAGAAGACCGGGCAGAACCAAAATATGATTTACTAAAAAAAATAGCAGATTACTACGAGCTGACAATTGACGAATTCATCAACGAGAATATCAATGATAACTGGAAACCTAAGCTAAAAAGTCAGGGCTCTAATTTAAGAATACTCAGTATCTCCGTTGATAAAGACGATAAAGAGAACATAGAAATGGTACCGGTAAGAGCAAGTGCAGGCTACCTGAACGGTTTCGCCGATCCGGAATACATTAAAGATTTACCGAAATTTCAGTTGCCTCTTCCCTTTTTAAAACAAGGTACATTTAGGGCTTTTGAAATTCTTGGAGATTCTATGTTACCTATTCAATCTGGTAGTATCATCCTGGCGGAATACCTGGACAACTGGAATGATGTTAAAGTAGGAGAAACTTATATCGTCATCAGTAAAAACGAAGGAGTAGTCTATAAAAGAGCTGGCAATAAATTTAAAGAGCACAAAGAACTAAAGCTAGTATCCGACAATAAGCTATACGATCCATACACTATTCCTTCAGAAGAGATCCTGGAAATATGGAAGGCTAAGGCTTTTATTTCTTCGACACTTCCTGATCCTACACCAGAACCTAGCATTGAAACGCTGAGCAGTATGATGGCGCAAATGCAGAAATCGATATCTCAACTGAATAAAAACTAATATTAAAGCCCAAAAAGCATTAAAAAAGACAAAACATAGGCATAAATTAAAAATAAAGAAAGCAGGTTCCTCCTGCTTTCTTTATTTTTGGGCAATGAATAAGACCTGGCAGTTTATATTACACAAGTTACAGGATAGAAAAGAAAAAGGATCATTGAGAAAATTATCCACTGCGCTATATCCTATCGACTTTTGCTCGAACGACTATCTGGGTTTCGCCAGATCAACCTTATTACAGCAACACATCACAGATACCCTCAGCCAGATTGAACATGTGCCCATAGGTTCCGGTGGCTCTAGACTACTTAGTGGCAACCATTTTTATACTGAAGAAACCGAAAATTTTATTGCTCAGTTTCATGGAGCAGAAAGTGGCCTTATTTTTAACTCCGGTTACGATGCTAACGTTGGCCTCATTTCCAGTTTAGCGCAACGTGGAGACACTATTATCTCAGATGAACTCATACATGCCAGTCTGATTGATGGCGCACGCCTCACACATGCCAACAGATATAGCTTTAAACACAATAATATAGAAGCACTGGAAGCTAAACTAAAGATAGCTACAGGAAATATATATGTTCTCGTAGAAAGTGTATACTCCATGGACGGAGATCTTGCTCCTTTACAGGAAATCAGTGCCTGCTGTAAGAAATATGAAGCCAACCTGATCGTAGATGAAGCCCATGCCCTGGGTGTATTTGGTCCCTATGGAAAAGGTAGGATTCAGGAATTGGGTCTGGAAAAAGAAGTGTTTGCAAGGGTTGTTACTTTTGGAAAAGCACTCGGCTGTCATGGTGCGATAGTTCTGGGAGAGGCACCTTTAAAGGAATACCTCGTCAATTATGCCAGATCCTTTATTTACACTACCGCTGCACCACTCCATAATATTGTAAGCATCAACTGTGCTTATCAACTTCTGGCTTCAGCAGACCATACACCATGGCTTCAGCAAACCATCATGCAGTATAGCAATGCACTGAAGTCAGCTGGTTACAGAGGACTCACCAGTAAAAGTACCATTCAGACAATACGCTATCAAAGTAATACAACTGCAAAAAATGCGGCAGCCAGTTTACAACAAAAGGGATTCGATATTCGCGCTATTGTTAGCCCAACTGTTCCTATAGGAACAGAAAGATTAAGAATTTGCCTACACATATACAATACAGAAGAAGAAATTAACGCCCTGATTCAATCATTGGTTTTATTAAAATAATATGAATAATACATACTTCATTTCTGGTATTGGTACTGGTATCGGAAAAACGATCGTCAGTGCCATTCTTACCCAAAAACTTCAGGCGGATTATTGGAAACCTATCCAATCCGGAGATTTAGATCAAAGTGACAGCCTATCCATCAGAAACCTCATCAGTAATACAAAAACGGCGATTCATCTGGAACAATATAGACTAAGCAAGCCATTATCTCCACATTTATCAGCAAGATTAGACGGGATAGAAATTAGATCGAACGCGCTCAAACTTCCTGTAACGAACAATCAGTTGATTATTGAAGGTGCCGGTGGATTGATGGTTCCTATCAATGAAAAAGAATTGATTTTAGATCTGATCCCTATACTAAATGCAAAGCTCATCATTGTATCACAGAATTATCTGGGGAGTATCAACCATACTTTGCTTACACTTGAAGTATTGAAACAAAGACAAATCCCGGTAGCAGGAATTATTTTCAATGGGGAGGAAAATCAGGAATCAGAAAGCTATATAGCAAACTATAGCGGTATTCCTATACTTGGTAAGATTCCAAAATTAACAAGCCTGGATCAGGAGTCTATTGCGGAAGCTGGTAAATTCATTCAACTTTAAAAAACATCATCAATAAAAAAGGGAGCTTTTCGCTCCCTTTTTCTATTATTAAAATGATCCTTAGATCTATTTTACTGCATCAATAACTGCTTTGAAAGCTGCTGGATGGTTCATTGCTAAATCAGCTAAAACTTTACGGTTTAAACCGATGTTTGCAGTCGCTAATTTACCGATCAATTGAGAGTAAGAAATACCATGTTGACGAGCTCCAGCGTTGATACGTTGAATCCATAATCCACGGAATTCTCTTTTCTTAACTTTACGGTCACGGTATGCATATTGCAAACCTTTTTCTACCGTATTTTTAGCGATAGTGAAAACCTTACTTCTTGATCCCCAATAGCCTTTGGCCATATTTAGGACTTTTTTCCTTCTTCTTCTCGAAGCTACTGCGTTTACCGAACGTGGCATAGTGTGTTGTTTTTTGATAAACGGTGTTGCGTATTACAGCAAACTTACTACCGGATACCTGGTTAAAAATTTAATTATTTACCGATGGCAAGCATACGCTTAACGTTGCCCATATCAGCTGCGGACACCATTGAAGTGTGACCCAAATTACGCTTACGTTTAGTCGACATCTTTGTTAAGATGTGGCTTTTGTAGGCATTCTTCCTTGCGATTTTACCTGTTCCAGTAAGCGAAAAACGCTTTTTAGCACTGGAATTGGTTTTCATTTTTGGCATAACCTGTGTTTATTTATGTAATTTATTTATTTTTTAGCAACTTTTGGAGCTAGCGTTAAAAACATACGCTTGCCCTCTAACTTAGGTAATAACTCCACTTTACCGATATCTTCAAGTGCTTGTGCAAACTTAAGCAATAAGATCTCTCCCTGCTCTTTGTAAACAATTGCTCTACCTTTAAAGTGTACATAAGCTCTAACCTTTTCCCCATTTTCAAGGAAACTGATCGCGTGTTTCAACTTAAATTGAAAATCATGATCATTCGTATTAGGACCAAAACGGATCTCCTTAATGACAGTCTGTTTTGCGTTTGCTTTTATCTCCTTCTGTTTTTTCTTCTGCTCGTAAACAAACTTACTGTAATCAATGATCCGACATACCGGAGGCACTGCATTTGGAGAGATCTCAACCAGATCCAATTCCAATTCGTCGGCAAGGGCTAAAGCTTTTGCCAAAGGATAGATCCCCGGTTCAACATTATCTCCAGCTAATCTAACCTCCTGAGCCCTGATAAACTGATTAATATTATGTTCTGCTTCTTTTTTCTTAAAAGGAGGACGTGGTCCCCTATTAAATCCTGGTCTGCCTAATGCCAAATTTATATACTATTTAAATTGTTATTTCTTTAATTAATAATTCACTAAACTCTTGCTGAGTCATTTCTCCTAAATCTCCAGTTCCATGTTTCCTAACTGAAACCTTTCCTTCCGCCATTTCCTTCTCACCGATAATCAGCATATAAGGAATTTTTTTCACCTCAGCGTCTCTGATTTTTCTTCCAATCTTCTCATCCCGGAAGTCAATCAAACCGCGAATATCGGAATTATTTAGTTCATCTGAAACTTTTTTTGCATAATCTTCATACTTTTCAGAGATCGGCAAGATAATAAATTGCTCAGGTGAAAGCCACAATGGGAAATTACCCGCACAATGCTCAATTAATACCGCTATAAAACGCTCTAAAGAGCCGAATGGAGCTCTATGGATCATCACCGGACGGTGCTTCATGTTGTCGCTACCAGTATATTCCAATTCGAAACGCTCAGGTAAATTATAATCTACCTGAATGGTTCCCAACTGCCACTTTCTACCTAGTGCGTCCTTCACCATAAAGTCTAACTTTGGACCATAGAAAGCAGCTTCACCATATTCAACTACAGTAGGTAAGCCCTTTTCTTCAGCTGCTTCGATGATTGCCGCCTCAGCCAAAGCCCAGTTCTCATCAGAACCAATATATTTAGTTTTGTTTTCTGGATCTCTCAAGGATACCTGAGCGATGTAATCATTAAATCCAAGAGATTTAAACACATACAATACCAGATCAATTACTTTTTTGAACTCATCTTTTACCTGATCCGGTCTGCAAAACAAATGCGCATCATCCTGTGTAAACCCACGAACCCTTGTTAATCCATGAAGTTCCCCACTTTGCTCATAACGATATACCGTTCCAAACTCTGCAAAACGCAAAGGAAGGTCTTTGTAAGAACGAGGTTTTACTTTATAGATCTCACAATGGTGAGGACAGTTCATCGGCTTTAAGAAAAACTCCTCCCCTTCCTGTGGTGTTTTAATCGGCTGGAAGGCATCTTTACCATACTTCTCGTAATGACCAGAAGTGATGTATAAATTTTTATGCCCAATATGAGGAGTAACTACCTGCTCATAACCAGATTTTGCTTGTGCTCTTGTTAAAAACTGAACCAGACGTTCACGCAAAGCAGCCCCCTTAGGTAACCACAATGGCAATCCCATCCCTACTTTCTCAGAGAAAGCAAATAATTCCAATTCCTTACCCAACTTACGGTGATCTCTTTTCTTCGCCTCCTCAATCATATGAAGATACTCAGTCAGCTCACTCGCTTTAGGAAAAGTTACCCCATAAATACGAGTCAGTTGTTTTTTAGTTTCATCACCGCGCCAGTAAGCACCTGCAACATTCATCAATTTTACCGCTTTTACAAACCCGGTATTTGGAATGTGTGGCCCACGACAAAGGTCAGTAAAGTCTCCTTGGTTATAGAATGTAATTTTTCCATCTTCCAGTCCTTCTAACAGGTCCAGCTTGTACTCATCACCTTTTTCTGTAAAATACTTGATCGCATCCGCTTTAGAAACACTCTCCCTAACAAAAACTTGTTTTTGTTTGGCCAGCTCAATCATTTTGGCTTCAATTGCTTTGAAGTCGTCTGAAGAAAATTCTCTGTCCCCGAAATCTACATCATAGTAGAATCCAGTTTCAATTGCAGGACCAATACCAAATTTTGTACCCGGGTATAAAGCCTCCAATGCTTCTGCCATAAGGTGGGCAGATGAATGCCAAAATGTAGATTTACCCGCAGCATCATTCCAGGTCAGCAACTTTACAGTTGAATCACTTTCAATTGCTCTAGATGAATCCCAAATTTCTCCGTTTACTTCCGCAGCTAATACGTTACGCGCTAGTCCCTCCGATATAGAGAGTGCGATTTGATGGGCTGTTATCCCCTTTTCATACTGACGGCTGGAGCCATCAGGCAGTGTAATATTAATCATCTACAACTATGATTTAAGTTAATTGATTGAAATTAAATAATTTATACAAATCTTATTCTACGTGTAATAAAACATCATATAAATAATAGTGGTTTTTATACCTCCATTGCTACAAATATAACAATTCATTCAGAAACTGAGTTCTGGTATAAGAAATCATTTTTTATTTTAACTAATACTCTAACCAACCATTTGCTAAAACATCGGCTAAATGCATCGTTTTTAGTGGAATATTATTTTTATCAATATATCCCTGTAAATGCATCAGACAGGATAAATCTGTGGAAATCACATATTCTGCGCCCTGTTCTATTGCATTATTGACCTTTTGTTCGGCCATTGCAGAAGAAATCGCATCAAATTTCACCGAAAATGTACCACCAAAACCGCAGCACATATCAGTGTCCTTCATTTCTACCATTTCCAATCCATGTACCTTCGACAAAAGCTGACGAGGTTCTGCTTTAATCTTACACTCCCTCAGACCACTGCAGGAATCATGATAAACGGCTTTCCCATCCAGCTCTGCACCGAAATAATCTCTCTTCAATACATTCACCAGAAAATCAGAAAGCTCGTAAATATTCTGTTGAATATTGCGACATTTATTATGAAGATTAGTGTTTGTAAATAAATCACTATATCCATTTTTCACCATCCCTACGCAGGAGGCAGAGGGTGCAACAATATAATCTGTACCAGAAAAATCGTTCAAAAATTTCGTTCCTGTTTCTTTGGCCTGTTCCCAATAGCCTGCATTATATGCCGGCTGCCCACAACAGGTTTGCGCAGAATTATAAAACACTTCACAACCCGCCTTTTCCAATAGCTTTATCGTATTAAATGCGGTCTCAGGATATAACTGATCAACAAAGCAAGGAACAAACAATTCTATCTTCATGTGTATCTAATTCTTATTAAAATCTATTATGGTTAACCTTTAACCATTTTTGGCGCTGTCTTTCTTAAAAGCAGCAAAAATATCAAACCAATTATAAAAAATGAGGCCAAAGCCAGTACAGAATTCCTAATACTGCCGGTTTGCTCCTCAATATAAGCAAAACTAAAAAGACCAACTACGACAGCCAATTTTTCTGTCACATCATAGAAGCTAAAAAAAGAAGCCGCATCTGGTGTGTTTTCCGGTAAAAATTTAGAATAAGTAGACCTCGATAAAGACTGGATACCACCCATAATCAGGCCAACTACTGCCGCTAGTCCATAAAATTCAAATTCATTGGTAATAAAATATGCAGAGACACAAGCCCCTACCCATATGATGACTACTAAAATTAATACATTCACATTTCCAATTCTATTGGCCAGTTTCGACATCAATATCGCACCCCATATGGCCACCAACTGCATTATCAAAATCACGGCTATTAATTTAGAAGTGCCTAAATGCAAGGTTTTCTCTCCAAAACCAGCTGCTGCCAGCATCACCGTTTGAACGCCCATAGAGTAAAAGAAGAAAGCAATTAGGTAACGCTTTAAAAACACCATCTGTTTTAATTGTTTCCAAACCTTAGCCAATTCTTCAATTCCACTATGTATCAGATTCTTATTAATTGTTGTATAATTAGGGCTTCCCGCAGGTAATTTGCGAAAAGGAATTTGCGCAAAAGCGATCCACCAAATGCCCACCAGCAAGAAGGACAACCTGGCAGGTAAAGAAGCATCTGTAATCCCAAAAAACTCAGGTTTTAGGACAAATACAAAACAGATGACCTGCAAAATGACACTTCCCACATAACCATATGCAAAACCTTGGGCACTCACCCTATCCTGTTGGTCTTTCGTAGCGATTTCAGGAAGGTAAGAGTTATTGAACAAGACCCCGCCAATATAACCTATCGCTGCAATAGCGAATAGTATTACTCCAAGCTCCAGACTTTCCAGTTTAAAGAAAAACAAACCCATACAGGCAAAACCACCGATATAGGTAAAAATCTTCATAAATATTTTCTTATTACCACGATAATCTGCAGTTGCAGAAAACAGTGGCATCAAAATCACCATTACCAAATAAGCAGCAGAAAGCGCGTAATTCGACAAAGCTGTGTTTGTAAAAGTATGTCCAAAAAACTTCACCTGGTCGCCATGCTCAGCGGTAGTCGTTATAATGGTATAATAAGCAGGAAAAATGGTAGAGGTAATGACTAAGTTATAAGCAGAATTTGCCCAATCAAAAAAGGCCCATGATCGGATAACTTTCTTGTCGTTTTTTTGTTCCATGTATCAATTAAGGCCGCTAAAATAGCTAAAAAACAACAATACGGCTAATTAACTTTCTCTAGTTTCGCTGCTCCCGATTTCTTCTCAGATACATTTTTTGGATTCCCTTTATAATAAATCTCACTCGCTCCAGAAGTCTTTACTTTTAAGTCGTTCAGTACATTGATATTGGCTTTTCCAGTACCATCAATATTAATGTCGTAAACACCTGCAACAAAATCAAAAGCGTCCAGTTTGGCATTGCCACTTGTTTTTAGCACATGTGTTCCGGTTTGGCCGGATAAGGTTAGTTTTCCAACGCCGTCAATTTTTGAAGTCAACTTGCTCGCATTTAAATTCAAGATCACATCAGAACTGCCTTGCAAATCAAGACTAAGATCTTTCACATAAATTGGGCCTGTACCTGCTACCCGAACCATACCACTGGTTTCCAGCTCTTTCAACTCCCCTATTCCAGCGTAAATCACTATAGAATCTGTTCCGCAATATTTCCCATTCTCTAATTTCAGTTCTAATTCCCCGCTACTTACCCTCGTTCTAATCAATGGCACTATATTGGAATCTGCTTGAATTTTCACATTATAGGTACTGTCCTGTGTTAAAATTAATTTAATAGTACCACTCACGTTGATTTTATCATAGCTTTTCAGCCCTACCACTTTCGTCACCTGAATTCCGGAATCTTCGATACATTTAGAAGTACATCCTGCTAAAAATACAGGGATAGCTAAGGCGATAAGTTGTAATTTCTTCATAGGGAGTGTTTTTATTGCAATTTACAAATAATAGTTTTTACCGTCTGTTTTAATTTTTCCAGCATCCATCAATTCACGAATACGTTCCAGACGTTCATGCTCATTTCCAGTTTTAATTCCACGCACCAGATCATCGATAGATTGGGGATTTGTTTGTAGTAGAGTGACCAGTTCAAAATCGATTCTATCTAAACGAGCCTCCTGATCATCAGCTTTTTTCTCTGCAAGACAAACATCGCAAACACCGCATTTATCTGCATCTGGTTCATCGAAATACCTCAACAGTTGTACATTCCTACATTCTGATTTTTCTGTGTATGCTAAAACCGCATTGATTTGATCCATTTGAATTTTCTTTCTCAGCTCCATATATTTCAGGTCAATATCCATGTGTACAAAATCTACCCTAGGCCGAATATATTGAAGTTGTGGCTGATCAGATTGAGGTAGATAAGAGAGTAAACCTTGTTCTTCCAGGTTACTGATCATTTTTTTTGCGGTACTAAAAGATAGACCAACTTTTTTAGCCAGTTCATTTTCATCAATCTTCACATACTGATCAAATGCACCACCATATGATCTCAGGATCGCCTTAATTAAAGGATCATATCCTGCATTCTCAATTTGAAAACGATAAACATCTTCATGGGAAGCGGTAAACAGTACTCTGGAAGGCAAAAAGATGTTTTCAGAAAGTGTCAGATAACCATCATGTTCAAGAAATTTCAGCGCAGCCATAGTTTTGATCACACCAACATTAAATCGTTTACAAAAATCAGCAAGATCAAAATTGAAGATCAATCCTTCTCCTGCCCCAAAAGCTAGCTGAAAATAATTTCCGAGGTAATGGTACGTTTTTTTGATATCTTCCATACTGGGAAAATGATCTGCATATTTTGCTTTTAGCGTGACTCTGTCGGATTTATTGGCCAAAAGTACGGCATAGGCTTTTTGTTCATCCCTGCCTGCTCTACCAGCTTCCTGATAATAGGCCTCCAGACTTTCTGGTAAATCCATGTGAACTACAAAACGAACATCTGGTTTATCTATGCCCATTCCAAAAGCATTGGTGGCAACCATAACTCTAATTTTATTCTTCTTCCAATCGTCCTGCTTGCGAAATCTTTCAATTTTCTCAATGCCGGCATGATAAAAATCCGCAGAAATCTGATTTCGGATTAAAAAAGAAGCAACTTCAACCGTTTCTCTCCTGTTACGCACATATACCAAACCACTTCCCTTTACATTTTTCACGATATCAAGTAGCTTTCTGTATTTATCTTCCTTATCCATCACGACATAGCTCAGGTTTTTACGCTCAAAACTCTGCACGAAGATTTTTCCATTCTTAAACTTCAATTTGTCGACAATATCGCCTCTCACAAATTGCGTTGCTGTAGCTGTTAAGGCCAGAACGGGTACATTAGGATGGATTTCCCGTATTTCCGCAATCTGTTGATAAGGCGGCCTGAAATCATAACCCCATTGAGAAATACAATGTGCTTCGTCTACCGCGATCAGGTTTACATTCATATAAGAAATCCGGATACGAACGATTTCTGACAACAATCTTTCCGGAGACAGATATAGAAACTTAATCTTACCATAAATACAGTTATCCAGGAGAATATCGATTTCTCTTTTTCCCATTCCTGCATAAATCGCGACTGCTTCAATTCCTTTGGATTTGAGATTTTCTACCTGATCTTTCATCAGCGCAATCAGTGGAGAAATGACAATACAAATCCCCTCCTTTGCCAATGCAGGTACCTGAAAGCAAAGGGATTTACCTCCTCCTGTAGGCAATAATGCCAAGGTATCATGACCATTTAAAACGGAACTAATAATGTCTGACTGTAGTGGTCTGAAACTATCAAATCCCCAGTATTTTTTAAGTATCTCGGCTTCGCTCATAGAAAGGTTACTCATCAAAACTATAAAAATGAACTGATATTATTAAATTGCAGGCTTAATTACACCAACCTACATGATGAAAAAATCTTTACTACCATTGGCTTTGGTATTTGTTTTTCAATCCGCCTTTCCCCAGGAAAAGAAATGGGATATAGAAAAATACCAGGGCCCAACAAAAACCTTCAATATAAACACCGATGAAGGAACCTGGATGAACCTGGATGTGAGCGCCGATGGTAAAGATATAGTTTTTGACCTATTAGGTGATATCTACAGTATGCCAATTACTGGCGGTGCCGCAACGCTATTGAGTGGCGGAATCGCATGGGATATCCAGCCTCGCTTTAGTCCAAATGGAAAGTATATTTCTTTTACCAGTGATAAAAACGGTGCAGATAACATCTGGATCATGAACCGGGATGGTTCTGGCAAAAGACAAGTCACTAAAGAAACCTTCCGATTACTCAACAATGCCACCTGGACACCAAACAGCGAATACCTTGTTGCGCGTAAACACTTCACAGGCTCCCGTTCCCTTGGTGCCGGAGAAATGTGGATGTATAGCATTTATGGCGGTGAAGGTGTACAATTGACTAAAAGAAAAAATGACCAGCAGGATGCTGGAGAGCCAAACATTAGTCCAAATGGCAGATATCTTTACTTTAGTGAAGACATGGCTCCTGGACCTAACTTCGAATACAGTAAAGATCCAAATGGGATGATCTATGCCATCCGTCAACTAGATATGGTGACTGGAAAATTCAGCAATCTGGTTGCACAACAAGGAGGTGCTGCGCGTCCACAGATTTCTCCTGATGGTAAAATGATGGCTTACGTAAAACGTGTCCGCTTAAAGTCTGTATTGTATGTACAGAATCTGCGCACTGCAGAAGAGTGGCCAGTCTATGAGGACCTATCGCATGACCAGCAAGAAACCTGGGCAATCTTCGGTGTTTATCCAAACTTTTCCTGGACACCTGACAACAAAAATATCGTTTTCTATTCCAAAGGAAAGATCAGAAAAATAGAATTGGCCACCTTAATCAGCAATGAAATTCCATTCCAGGTCAATAGTAAACAAACTATCCAGGATGCACTTCATTTTCCGCATCAGGTTTTCAGTAATGAATTTGATGTAAAAATGATCAGACAACTGACCACTTCTGCTGATGGAAAAATGGTCGTTTTCAATGCTGCAGGATTTCTATATAAGAAAGATCTTCCTGATGGAACTCCTGAACGTGTAACCAATGGGATAGATTTTGAGTTCGAACCAAAAATCAGTAATGATGGAAAATATGTGGTTTATACCACATGGAATGATGAACTGAAAGGTGCCATCAAAAGAACTGACCTGAAATCAGGAAAAACGATTACACTGACGGATGAAAAAGGATTTTACTATTCTCCATCCTTCTCTAACAAAGGAGATAAAATCATTTTCAGAAAAGGGATAGGAAATGATGTATTAGGGTATGCTTACGGTAGAGGAACAGGAATTTTTATCATGTCGGCCAATGGGGGGCCAAAAACACTGATCTCCGATAATGGGATAAAACCACAGTTCAACACAGATGATTCCCGTATTTACTTCCAGGGTTATGAAGGTGGTAAGAAAGCCTTTAAAAGTATCGACTTGTACGGTGCTAATGAGAGAACACATTACACTTCTACCTATGTCACTCAGTTTACACCTAGCCCTGACGGCAAATGGATGGCTTTCACAGAATTGTTCAATGTTTATATTACACCAATGGTTACCGTTGGTTCTCCTCTAGAACTTTCCGCGAGTAATAAAGCTATTCCACTGACAAAAATTACTAAAGATGGTGGAACCTATATCCATTGGAGCAATGACAGTCAGAAGTTGTTCTGGACACTAGGTGATCAATATTTTAGTAAGGACATCAAATCGGCTTTCAACTTTGACGATGCAGGTATACAGATCATAGCAAAACCGGATACCATTGGGCTTCCTATAGGATTAAAGCTAAAAAGTGACCGGCCTAGTGGTTTACTTGCTTTAACAGGTGCGAGAATTATCACCATGAAAGGCGATGAAGTGATTGAAGAAGGAACGATCATCATGGAAAACAATAAGATTATTTCTGTTGGAAAATCTGCAGAAATGAGTATCCCGGCAAATGCAAAAGTAATTGATGTGACTGGCAAAACAATTATGCCTGGAATAGTTGATGTACATGCGCATTTGAGAACCAGTCCTGATGGCATTTCGCCACAACAAGATTGGTCTTATATGGCTAACCTCGCTTTTGGTGTAACTTCCGCTCATGATCCTTCCAGCAATACAGAAATGGTATTTAGCCAGGCAGAAATGTTGAAAGCTGGCCGAATGACTGGCCCACGTTTATATTCAACTGGTTCTATACTTTACGGTGCTGATGGCGATTTTAAAGTTGTCATCAATAGTCTTGATGATGCACTTTCTCACTTAAAGAGATTAAAGGCTGTAGGTGCATTTTCTGTAAAATCCTACAATCAGCCCAGAAGAGACCAACGTCAGCAAATCCTCGAAGCAGCGAGACAGTTAAAAATGGAAGTGGTTCCTGAAGGTGGCTCTACCTTTTTCACTAACATGAACATGATTGCTGATGGACATACCGGAATTGAACATAGCATTCCGGTTGCACCGGTTTATAAAGATGTGACTTCATTCTGGGGCAACACAGCGGTGGGCTATACACCTACCCTTATTGTGAGTTATGGTAGTCAGTGGGGAGAAAATTATTGGTACGACAGAACGAATGTCTGGGAAAACGAGCGGTTAATGGCTTTCACCCCACGTGCTATTATTGATGCACGTGCAAGAAGAAGGACGACTTCAGAATATGGAGATTACGGTCATATTGAGGTGGCCAAAGCCACCAAACAAATAGCCGATGCAGGAGTTAAAGTAAATCTGGGTGCACATGGACAAATTCAGGGTCTTGGTGCGCATTGGGAACTATGGATGTTGGTGCAAGGTGGCATGTCACCTTTACAAGCCATCCGCAGTGGGACTTTAAATGGTGCAGCTTACCTTGGAATGGATAAAGAAATAGGTTCCTTGGAGCCAGGAAAGCTGGCTGATTTAGTGATCATGGATGCCAACCCATTGAACGACATACGAAACTCTGAAAAGATCAAATACGTCATGATCAATGGACGTATTTTCGATAGTCTATCGATGAATGAAATTGGTACCAGAGAAAAACTTCGTGGTAAATTCTGGTTTGAAACTGGTAAAGGAATGATCTATAGTTTCCCTACAGGAGTTGCAGAAACTTATACTTTTACAATTCCTAACTGCGATTAATCTCAATTACTGAATACTTCAACAGTTATCCAACACAGATAATTAAATAATAAGAGCGTGGACTGGTTCTCAAACAAGTCCACGCTCTTATTATTTAACCCGCATATATGCTTGTTGACAATTGAATTATCAATCTCGGCCTGTATGCTTTATGATGACCCAAAACGTTGCTGCTGAATCCTATCGTATTCTTTTACATAATCCGGATGCTCTGTTTTCATCCACCGATCCCATACCCTTAAATACAACCCATAATTACCTTTAAACTTCAGGTGATGAAAATTATGAAAGGTCGAGGTATTGATGATTTCGAACAGGAAGGAGTTCCGGAATCCTTTCGGCATAATCTCATACCCCAGATGGCCATATACATTAATCACAAAAGAGGAAAGGGCAAACAACCCAAGTGTTAAAGGATGAATGGGCATTGCAAAAACCAGCAAAATCATCACCCCTCCCTCTGCGATTGCTTCCAGAAAATGAAAGGAATAGGAAGTCCAGGGAGAAGGATTGGTACTCTGATGATGCACAAGATGTGTGAGTTTAAACAACTTTTTATGGTGTAAAATACGGTGCATCCAGTAGAAATAAGCATCATGAACCAGTAAACTTAACAATAGACTAATGGGAATCCAGATTAATGGATATTCATGTACATCAGAATAGATTAAAGTGTAGGGCCTCAATCCGTCAGACAAAGCTATAATTGCTGCGAGGGCTAGGATAGCGCTAGATACAGAAGAGTGTAAAATTTCCCGTATAAAATCAAGCTTGCCGGCCAGCCTGCTTTGAATTTTATTTCGCAGCAGGCTTTTAGGAAAGAGCAGGTAAAAAACTAAAAAAAATGCACCTGCAATGACAAAATATCGGATTATAGTGATCAAAAATGCTACGCTGAAATTTTCTAAAAAATGGTCCATATTTATTTACGTTTTCTACGGATTAAAATCATCATACCAGCCAGAAACATGATTGCTGGAATAATGCCGTAATATAATATCTGCATTGTTTTTACACTACCTTTAGTGAGTGTGTTACTGCTATCTCTAGGAAAAGGACGGCTTGCATCCACTGGGAATTCCCCATAGCTAAACCAGCTGAATATCCTCGTAGCAAAATAGCTATTCAGCGTTGCAAGATTGCGTCTTCCTGCCTCTGCATTACTGAAAAAATCAGCATCGGCGGCAACGATAATTCGCTGTTCTTTATTGCTTAACTGTCTGGTCAGCATTAACGCCGTTGGAAAAGATCCTTGTTCGTCTCCGGCTTTAAAATCAACTGTTAAGGCTGCAGAATCCAGAACAAACTTTCCCTTTTTGATCCAGCTGCTTTGCGCATCGGTTGTCAATAATGGATGAATTGCAAAAACGCCGCCTTCTTCATAGCTTAAGGTGCCTGCACTCGGCATGGCTACAATAGCTTTCTGCTGAAAGAAGGATTGCATTTTCGGGTCCATAGCCACAGATCCCGGCGCTAATGACGGCGTCACCAGATCATACGAATAATCTTTGCTGAGCTGAACAAGCGTTCCATTCTCCATTTTTACGCCAAGAGATTCCAGCAACGGATTAATAACTTGCTGCTTACCGGGTTCGCCTAAGATCATTAGGTTTCCACCAGCGGCTATATATTGTTGAAGTTTTACTTTTGCAACTGCACTAAAAGCCACTTTTGGATCCGAAATCACCAGGGCTGCAATATTGGCTGGAATAGCTGACTTTTCCAGAGCAATAGTATCTATATCAAAGCCCTGATTGATCATGGAAAATCTGTTGAGCTTATCGTTAATGAGCATTTGATAATCCCTATCACCTAATTTATCAATACTACGTTGATACCCATCAGTTGCAAAAATCAGCCTAGGAATAGGTTGTATCAACCTCTTTAAAGCAGCACCAGTTTCTTCTTCATTCGGCCAGAATTGCGGATCAGGAAATGTACGCAGAAAAGTAGTTTTGCCTTTATATTTTAGCTGCATTACAGCTCGTCCATTTTCTCCATTCAGGTCAATTTCTTTCCTGATTTGTTCCGGTTTCTTAAAATTCCGAAGATTTAACTTCTGCATTTTTGCCATATGTACAACAGCCTCATCAAAAGTCTTATTGTACTCTTTAAGCCTGGCGTTCATTCCGGGAACACTGTCGTTATAATAAACCCATTTCAACTTTAGATTAGGTTTAAACCGTAAATAAGGCTCCCAGATAGATATATTCGCAATTCGCCTTGCTGGAGTAATCTCCCAGTATGAGCCTTCCATTCCATTGATGTAAGTAGTCAGCTCAATAGGTTCATCTCCCATCTTCTTTAAAATCTCCTGACTGGCGATGGTAATGGTGTTCACTTTAGTCCCGGTAGCATCATAATAACCAATTATAGGCTGTCGTGAGCTGACATAGGTAATGGTTAAACCAATGACCACAATCATAGTATACCTGAATACCTGTTGTAGAAATGATTTTGATTTCCTTTCCAATTCCAGCTTGGTAATGGTAAAAGCAAGGAACATTCCGGTGATCACCAAATAATAAATTACATCCCGGGTATTCAGCAGACCGGCCATCATTCGTGCTGCGCGGGTCGGCATAGAAAGACTATGCGTTAAATCTCTGATCACATCATATTCCTGCCCTACCTTTCCAATATAGTTCATAAAGGCAAGCAGTACAAAAGTACCGATCGCTGCAACCGCCTGGTAAGTGGTTAAGCTAGATACAAAAATCCCGATAGCGGCATAAGCAGTCAGCAGTAAAAATGCAGCAAACAAGGCGACCAGAATATGTGGATAATCAAAAGCAGGAATAAATGTAATCCCAGCCAGCACGAACAAACTCATTACACCTATAATGACCAGGTTATAAATCAGCATAGCTGCAAATTTCCCGTACACCACCTGGCTCAGTTTCACCGGAGAAGAATAAAGCAGTTTAATACTACCAGCACTAATTTCTCTGCTGATGATGCCCATGGTGATCAATGGGATGTACAGGTATAAACTATCTAAAATCCGAGTCAGCAGTCCCAGTGCGTTAGGATTCGTAAAAAGGTCCCTGGTTAAAAAAGGAAAATTACCTCCGTTTCCTAATGAAGGGAGCGCTGCGGTAAAATTGACACTCATCTGTACAAAGAGTATGATCATCAGCAACCATGCTATTGGGGAATAAAATAGCAGGCTGAGCTCCAGCCTGGCTATTTGTATGATTTTCTTCATATATTGAATAGTTATTTTTTTTCTGGCATCAAAACCAGCCTGATGTAATTCTTATCCTGAATAAAAGTTGCCGCAGCCTGCTGAACAGATTTCACCGAAATTTTATTCAATACGGCATCGTAATTATAAAACTCAGTAAGCGGCTCTTTATTCATCTCCTGGCCTAGCAAGTAATCCAACCAGAAGTTATTGTTGGTAGATCCCGTTTGTAGGGAAAGCTTACGGGCGACCTTAAACTTTTGAAGGTTTTCAGCAGATGGACCGTTGATTTTCATTTTATTGACCTCATCCTGTGCCGAAGCAATGAGCTTTTCTACATTCTGAGGAGCACAATCAAAAGAGATCGTCAGACTAAATCTGTTCTTCAGGTACTTCGTCATGTTCATCTGCACATTAGGAGTATATGTCCCGCCTTCCTGATCGCGAAGCCGCTTATTGAGACTGATATTCAAGGCATCAGCAAGGGCATTCATCTGGATGGTATTTTCGAAATTATAATTAAAATCACCAGCATAGACCATCATCACACTTGCCTTTTGCGTAGCACCGTGGTATACTGTTTTAGCCATACGGCCTGAAGGAACATTAATCCCCAGATCGCGAGCCTTTTCTTTCCTTCCTGTGAATGGTAAGCCGCCAAGATACTTCTCCAGCAATGGTATTATTGTCTTTTCTTCTACATTTCCAACAAAAACGAAGGTAAAACCTGAAGCATCTGCAAAGCGATCCTGATAAATTTTCAAAGCTTTATCAAGATTAATCGAGGCGATTTTAGCCATACTTTGTGGTGTTCTGCGCACATGATGATTTGACAAAACCAGGTTTACCGTATCTGTAAATACCTGATTCGCATCATTCGCTTTGTTGGCGAAAGTTTCTCGGGTTCTGCCAATGAATGTCTGAAAGGCTTCTTCACTTTTACGTGGTTCCCTAAAGTAAGCATACAACAATTCCAGCGTTGCAGGCAGGTCTTCTTTTGTAGTACTGCCACTAAAACCCTGGTAGTTGTCCAAAATAAACGGAATCAGCTGCACCTGCTTTCCTGCGAATAATTTACCCAACTGCAAAGCATCATAATTACCGGCACCACCAGTAGCAATAATATTTGCAGCATTTACCGCATTTTGATAGTCTTCATCAGAAGATAAGGATGCGCCACCTTCAGAAAACCCTTTAAAGAGTATCTGGTTGTTCTGAAAATCTGTTTTTTTCAAGATCACTTTAACACCATTACTCAAAGTAATTTTCTGCAATCCAACTTGTTTAACATCCTCAATTGCGGTAATTCTTCCGGCTTTTGGTTCCTTTTTAAGCAGGGGAAGGCTCAATACATCATCCACATAAGGAGGTAAGTTTTGCGCATAAACCTCTTCAATCCAGGTCTGGATAGCTGCTTCCGTTGGTAAAAACACTTTATTAACAGCTGATGATTTCACTACGATGTCTCTATCTGTTTGCTTCAGGTAAGCTTTCATCTGTGCATTGACCTCCTTTAGACTGATGTCTGGAAGCAACTCATTCGTCAATTCATATTCTTTGTTAATACCAGCAACAGCACTACCCATTAGAAAATTCTGCAAATAAGGTTTGATCAAGGTTTCCGAAGTGGTTTTATCTTTTTCCTGCAGCCTTTCGGACAGATTTAACAGATAACTTTTTTTCATCCGATCCAGCTCTGGTTCCGTAAATCCTTGTTCCTCTATTTTACGGAGCTCCAACCATACGCTTTTTAAAGCAGGTTCCATCTCCGCCGGCTTAGTCGTAATATTCACGAAAAAAGAGTTCAGCCCACCCATGATGGGTCCAATCCCAACGAGAGGCATTTGTCTGAACCTTGCGGCCAGCATTTGTGCAAATAAGTTTTTCAATAAATCAGCCCTGTAATCAGCTGTTGTAATCACCGTATCCCCCTTTTGTTTCATTACGATCTCCAGGGAAACACCACCCAATTCAGGATCTATAAATTGCATGTATTGGTTCTTACCTGTAAGTTCTGCGCGATAAATCGTACGTTCTTTCTCCTTTTCAGGATTTTTCAGGTCAGAGAACTTAGCCTTAATTTCTTTTTCCATCTGATCCACATCAATATCTCCCACTACCAATAAGGCCTGAAGATTCGGTCTGTACCAATCTTTGTAAAAACTGAGGATTTCTTCGGGTGTAACCTTTAGAAGAACTTCTTCTGTACCGATTGGCAAACGGGAGCCATAACGCGACTGATTGGTATACAATGAAATGGTTTGTTCCTGTAAACGCTGTGTAACTCCCTGGCGAACCCGTCTTTCTTCAAGAATGACATGACGCTCACGCTCTACATCTTCGGCTTCTATATTGGCATCCTGCGCCCAATCACGCATCATCTGTAAACCATTGCTCAGCAGTTCTGGATTATCCGAGGGCAAAGGTAGCTGGTATACGGTTTCATCAGGAAGCGTAGTCGCATTGATGTCTGCACCAAACCGCACACCAGATTTCTCCAGATACTCGGATAGTGCTTTTTTAGGAAAATGCTTTGTTCCATTAAAACTCATGTGCTCTATAAAATGAGCCACTCCCCTTTGCTGATCCGTCTCCAGGATAGAACCTGCTTTAACCGCAAGGTACATCATCACCCGTTTTTCTGGTGTTTTATTTTTACGGATGTAATAGGTAAAACCGTTTGATAGTTTTCCCGTACGTAGCTGTGGATCTAATGGTAGTGCCTGACTATCCAATTGCGTTTTACAAGCGATAGGAATACATAATCCTGCAATAAAAAGCAGGCTTAAAGATTTATATTTAAATAACATATTAATTACGGATGAGGTCAACAATCTTTTCATTTTCAATGATGATCATTCCCTGTCTGTCGCTGGTAATTCCGGCAGCCAGGGTATATGGATAAGTAGGTACGCCATCTTTCATCACCGTTGGTAAGAAAGAGAACTGCACATTCTGACAGGCTTTACCTAAGGCTTCCCCCACTTCAATGATGTGTGTTGAAATCACAAAGAAACTATTCCTGTTTTCCGCAAAAGCCTGCGTCACTGCAAGTGTAGCGTCATAAGCATCTTTTACATTGGTTCCTTTAAAAAGCTCATCAAACAGCACATATAAATTGAGTGATTCGTTGACCGCCTGTGCCACAGTTTTTGTGCGCAATACTTCCGCATAAAAATGGCTGTAACCCATATCCAGGCTATCTGAAACATTGATGGAAGAGAACAACCCATCTTTTACAGAGAACCTCATTCTTTTTGCTGCTACAGGAAAACCCATATGTGCCAGGTAAACCGCAATCCCCATAGATTTCATAAAGGTAGATTTACCAGCCATGTTAGCGCCGGTTAAGAACAAGACATTGCGATCAGCAGTTAAATGCAGGCTATTACTGATTCCATTTTTTAAAGCCGGATGACGAAAACCTTCCATATGCAATACCATTTGTTCCGATGGTAAAGCCTCCGCGTACACGAAACCCTGTTCCGCTGCAACCGCAGCTACACCCACAAACACATCCAGCTCAAAAATTAATTTCAACAGGATTTCCATCTGCGTCATCATCGCATGGCGAATCACATAGTCGTTGCGGATCAGCTGCTTTAGAGAAAGTTGTTCTTCCGCTGCATTTAAAATGCCCACCAGTCTGCTGTCCTCGAAAATCTGCGCTGCCTTATCCATTTCTTTCTGGTAAACGGCCACATTTGCTTTTCCTGACAGTTCCTTAAAGAAATCTCGGAATGACTGCAGTACTTCAATAGTCACCGACTGCCCTGCCTGTAATTGCAGCAGTTCGGCATCATGAAAAAGAACTTGTTTTAGCTTTTTTGCAAAGATACCCCAGGCCACAGCTGGTAAAGCTGCTCCTGCACCGCCCGATAAGTAATCTTCCATAGATTCTATTTGTGAACGGATCACTGGGAAGATTACCCGATGCTGTTGAAAAAACGCAAAAACAGCGCTTCTTTTATTGATCTGCTCAGGAGTGGTTAACGGCCGTGCAAACATACCTTCCAGTTCCTTTTCTCCGCCTCTGGTTTGCAGGTGGTTAAATAAGCTATAAATCGATTGCTGTTTATATTTCCCCTGAAGATTTAAATCGTCTGCCGTTTGTTTATCTGCATTAAAACTGCTTTGTACTTTCTTTGCCTGTTTTTCATGACCGATCAGTTCTAAAATCGCTTCATTATTAATGATGATCATCCCGTGTCGGTCGTCGGTAATCCCCTCCTTTAGTGTATAAGTATAAACAGGTTTACCCTCTTCCATACGGGTAGGTAAATAGCGGAAAATCATGTTACTGCACTTCTGACGCAATACGGTCCCGGCTTCCATGATATGGGTGGAGATCACAAATAGTGAATGTGGTTTACTTGCAAAGGCTTCCATGATGGAAATGGTTCCTTCATAGGCATCCTTCACATTAGTTCCTCTAAACAGCTCATCAAATACGACAAACAGGTTTTTCCCTTCGCCAAGTGCGACCGCAACCTTCTTTACCCGGAGCACCTCTGCATAGAAATGGCTGGCCCCTATGGCCAGATTATCCGGTAAATTGATGGTGGTATACATCCCATCGCAGACAGAGAACTGCATGCTTTTTGCCGCAATAGGGAAACCAAGATGCGCTAGATACATGGCAATGCTCAGCGATTTCATAAATGTGGATTTCCCCCCCATATTGGCCCCGGTTAGGAAAACAATATTACTATCCGGTGTCATCGTTAAGGAGTTCGCCACTGGTCTATCGAGCAAGGGATGGTATAGGCCCTGTAATTCCAGGCGATTGGCATCCCGTTTTAAAGCAATTGCAAAATGGTAGCCACGTTCTTCTGCCACTTTGGCGATAGAACAATACACATCCAGGTGATAAATATGATGGAGTATTTTTTCCAGCAAGTCACGCTCCTGGAACCTTAAAATATTGTCGTACTCTACAATTTTCCCGGAAGAGATTTTCCCCTTCCCATGATCGGTAAAAACTAGCTCCAGTGCTCTTGAATTGAGCAGGTTCAAAACATTTTCCACTTCTGCTCCGTAAGGATTTCGGGCTACTTTAGGCTGAAGGGCCTGCATAAATGCTCTCAGTCCATGTAAGATCTCCACTAATGTCGTCACACTTTGTGCAGCAGACTGAAAATCAGCCATACTAAAGCCCTGATTTGACAGTCGGCTTCGAGGCTCGGTGTTGGCAAGATACCTTTCTGCTTCCTCAAAACGATTTCCCTGTAAAGGAAAAGTCAGTTTACTTTCCTGGAAATACTGTAGTATAGCCACACGTTCATTGATCAGTTTTTCATCTGAAAGTGGATTTCTGAATAGTTCCTCCAGCAGGGCAGCAGCACCCTGGGTATAGGTTTTATTAAAAATATGATAGATCGAATCACTCCCCGATTTGGCGAAAATATTCAGATCATCGATCGTTTGTTTATCGGTTATAAAGCTCATAATTATTTACGTTTTCTTCGGCTAAGCAAAATCATTCCCAGGATTAATATGGTACCCGGAATCAAACCATAATACATGATTTGTACAGTTCTCAACCCAGCCTCATTCAGCTCCAGTTTATTGTCTTTAGGCTCGATTTTAGTCATATCTACGGGAAATTGATCATTAGAAAACCACTTAAAAAGATGAAGTACAAAAGCACTATTCACTGTGGCCAGATTCCCTCTGGTCATTTCATTATTGCTCATGAAATCGGCATCTCCTGCAACCATAATCCGCTGTTCCTTTTGGTTCAGTTTTCTGGTCAACATTATCGCTGTTGGGAAAGCACCTTTCTGATCGCCATTCTTCGCCTCAAATACTAAGGCAGCCGAGTCCAGCACAAAGGTTCCGGCTTTATTCCAACTATTTTTGTCATCTGTTACCAATACAGGCCGAGCATTAAGAATGCCCTTATCCTCTATTTTTAATGCGGCTACACCAGGCATAGCGACTACCTTTTTATCCTCGTATGGCATCTTTAATCCAGGGCTCATGAGCAGGGCTGCTGCTCCTAAAGTTGGCCTCACCAGACCGTAAGAATAATCCCTGCTTCGCTGAACAAGTGTTCCATCACTCATTTTTAGTCCCAGCATACTGAGAACTGGGTTGATCACCTCTTGTTTCCCTGGTTCTCCGGCGACTAGCAGATTTCCACCTGCTGTAATATAATTTTGAAGCTTTGCCAAGGCATTCGGGCTGAATTTCACTTTCGGATCAGCAATTACGAGCGTGGCAATGCCATCTGGTATTTCGGCATTCTCTATCGAAAGACTGTCGATGTCAAAACCTTGATTAATCAAAGTGGGTCTGGAAGTCTTTATATTAAAAAACTGCTGGTAATCACGATCGCCAATCTTAGCTACATTACGCTGATAACCATCCGTCACAAAAACAATTTTCGGCGGTGTAACCAGCAGTCTCTTTAATGCAGCTGCAATTTCTGGTTCTTTGGCCCAGAATCCACCGTCAAAAAAGGTCCGTAAAAAGGTGGTTTTACCTTTATATTTCAACTGTATCACCAAACGACCATCTTCTCCGCTTAAATCCACCTGTTTACGGATGGCTTCTGGTGTCAGAAAGTCTGCGGTATCTACTTCCAAAGCCTTTGCCCTTTCGCTAAAAGCCTGAAGGTCGAAACTACTGTTGTAGTATACCCAGTTTAACTTAATATTGGATTTAAACCGTAGATAAGGCTCCCATCGGGCTATACTTGAAATGCGATTTTCAGGAGCACCATAATTATATCCATCGTCCATTATATTGATGTATTCAGTCATTTCAATAGGCTCATCACCCATTTGTTTGAGAATTTCCTGAGTAGCCTTTACCAGCGTATTGGACTGAGTTGCCGTGGCATCGTAATAGGCAATCAATGGCTGTCGTGAGCTGACATAAGCGACTGCTAAACCAATGATTAAAATAAAGGCATATCGTGAGCTCTGCTTTACGATAGACTTTGAAGTCCTTGCCAGTTCTAATTTGGCAATGGTAAATCCGAGAAAAATGCCGCAAATCACCAGGTAATAAATCACATCCCTACTGGTCAATAAACCGCCTACCATTCGCTCTGCCCTACTTGGCATGGATAGGCTATAGGTCAGGTCACGAACGAAATCTATCCCACGTCCGAATTTCCCGATATAGTTCATGAAGGCCAATACGGCAAAAGTGCCGATCGCTGCGATCACCTGATAAGTAGTTAGGCTCGACATAAAAATGCCGATAGCTGAATAGGCGCTCATTAGCAGGAAAGAGGCCAGCATCGCTACCAAAATATGGGAATAATCAAAATGCTGTACAAAGGAGGAACCTGCAAACACAAAAAGACTCATGAGTGCCATTACCACAAGGTTATAACCCAGCATTGCCAGGAATTTACCATAGACCACCTGGCTGAGTTTTACCGGTGAAGAATAAAGCAATTTGATTGTTCCTGTATTCATTTCCCGGCTGATGATTCCCATCGTAATGAGCGGTGTATACAGGTATAAACTGCCCAACATCGTCAGAAATATACCTACAGGAATGGTGTCCGTCCCAATCATGGTCGTGAATAGTCTTTCTGATATCCCTGTCACAGGAGTAAATTCCTGGAGGTATTGTATTTCGGAGATTGAGGATAGGAATGCGAGTGCCATCTGCAGAAATAAAACCAAGATCAGCAACCATGCAATCGGGGAATAAAATAGCAGACTGAGTTCAAGCCTGGCTATCTGTATAATTTTTTTCATAAGCTATTTGGAGATTTTGGACAGTTGGGCAAAAGTTTCATCTAAAGAATTTTTCTCCATAATGAGCTCCCGTAAGCGCCATCCCTGTTTTGCACTTTCCAGCACCATCGATTCAGAAATACTGCGGTCGCCATTAAAATAAATCCGCAATTGTTTTTCTGTGAGGAATTCTATCCTGATTACCCCTTCTATGGCCATCAATGCGGCTTCTGAAGGCGCATTTTCCAGGGTCAACAGCATGCTATGCGGGGCGATATAATTGTCAAAAGCTTCCATGGTATCCGCAAATACAATCCTTCCGCTTTCAATCATGACGATGTCTTTGCAGAGGTACTGCACTTCGGTTAAGATGTGTGTAGATAGAATTACCGCACGTTCAGTGGCAATGTCTTTAATTAGTCCGCGAACTTCCAGAATCTGGTTTGGATCCAGGCCATTTGTAGGCTCATCAAATACCACTAATTTCGGCTCATGGACAATGGCCTGAGCGATGCCCACCCGCTGTTTATATCCTCCAGATAGATTCTTGATCAGTCTTTTGCTGATCTGGGTTAGACCGCAGCGCTCCTTAACTTCCTCCAGTGCGGACTTTAATTGTTTATCATCTATTGAACGTAAAATCGCTGCGTGCCTCAGGTATTCATCCACGGTCAGGTCCATATACAATGGCGGCGTCTGCGGCAAAAAGCCGATTTCCTGCTTGGCCAATTCCGGCTGCTTACTCAGGTCAATGCCATTAATAATCACCTTTCCTGTGGTCGGTGTAAGTACCCCGCAAAGGATATTCATGGTAGTAGATTTACCGGCACCATTAGAGCCCAGAAGGCCAACAATCCCACTTTTTGGAATTTCGAAATTGATGTCACGTATAGCCCAGCTGGTACTATAACGGTGCGAAAGCCCGCTGATACGAACGATTGGTTCCATAGTTTTTATTGAGTTTGATAAGTTATTGTTTTAGATCAGCAGTCATCTTCAGACAAAGGGAATCCAGTTCCGCAGTTTTACTGCAGGTATTCCCCCCATTTTACCAGGGATGACGGCTGTATATTAAAAATTAGTATCCTGGATTCTGTGTCAGGTTTTGGTTGGCAATAATTTCTGTTCTTGGAATAGGGTAAATCAACTGATCGCTTCTCCAGGGCTGCTTGATTTGCAATGCTGAAAGGATACTTTCTGCACGTCCTGTTCGCTTGAGGTCAAAAAACCGATGTCCCCATTCTGCAAAAAGTTCGATCTCTCTTTCATGCTCAATTGCCTGTATGACTGCAGATTTAGAAAGTCCGGCAGGCAGATCATCCAGACCAGCGCGATGACGGATCACATTCAGATCGGCAATCGCTGAACCCAGAGGCATGTTGGCCAGTGCTTGTGCTTCTGCGCGAATCAGGTATTGCTCAGCCAATCTTAAGGCCATATAATACTCGGTCATATTACCAGTACGTGCATTGTAGCTGCCAACTTTATATTTATATGGGTAGTAAACTTCTTTACCTTCAGTGCTTTCATTCCAGGTCCAGGCTATTTTACGCTGATCATTCGCTTCAAAATCATCTTTCAATTCATCTGTTATTTGAAAAAATGGACGGTCGTTAAGAATGGTTGCTTTATTGGAAACCAAGGTATATCCTTCAGGAGTCGCTTTGCCATTTGCAGGAAGGTCACCCTGCTGCAGTTGCCATATGGCTTCCTCGCTATTGATTAAGAAAATGCTGTTCAAATCTTCCGGCAGTTTGAATAATGCAGATTGACTGATCAATTCAGTAGCCTGGGCTGCAGCATTTGAGTAATCTCCTGTATACAAATAAACCCTGGCCAATAATGCGGTAGCAGCCCATTTAGTAGGTAAAATCCTTTGGCCGCCTGTAGCTGAAAAATTATCTGGCAAACGATTTTTTGCATCCAGTAAGTCCTTAATCAACTGCGCGTAGACTTCCGCTTTTGGTGTTCTTTTCATGGTGGCGGTTTTATTAAAATCTATCGTCAGCGCCATTGGCACATCACCAAAAAAATTAAGCAGGTAGAAATAAGAAAATGCTCGAATAAATTTCGCTTCTCCAATCAATCTATTTCTGACATTATCGTGCAGTTTTTCGGAAACTGAAGCTTCAATGCCCTCTAATATGGCATTACAACCATACACGGCATCATAAGCAGTAACCCAAATCATTGCTACTGAACCATCATTAGCAAACAGTTTATTCGTATTATAGGAATAATAAGAAGTCGCCGTTGAGGATGTAATCAGCTCATTACCAGACATCCCTCCAAAAATGGTTGACATTCCCGCTGCAAACCCCTGCGTACCAGTAGTTCCTTCGTAGGTCTTGTTGATCATGCGGGTATATACACCAGCCATAGCAGAATTTGCTTGTGCATCGGTTGAAAATACCTTTTTTGTGGTCACAGAGCCTGTTGGTTCCGGAATGCTGACCAGGTTTTTACAGGAAGCTAAACCAACTGTTAATATAATTACACTATATAATTTTAGATTTCTTTTCATCGTCATATCATTCATCAGATTAAAATTGTGCGGAAATACCAAATACTACTGCTTTTGGCGGTGGGAGTGCTCCAAAGTTTTGAACAGAAGGATCCAGGCCTCTTCCTTTACTCAGCACAAAAATATTTTGTGCATTAGCATATATATTCAATGATTTTGCACCCAGTTTTTTAGAGATTTTTCTATCGAATTGGTAAGCCAGGGAGATATTGTTCATTCTCAGATAGGAAGCATCCTGGTATTGACCATCAGAAGCAAAAAAGTTGTTGGTACTTGCATCACCTGTTATAGTGGTTGGTTTTGCATATAAAGCCTGATCGCCCGGCTGCCTCCAATACTTGCCAAATAAATCAGCAGACTGATTGTTCATACTTCCTAACAAACTTGAACTATTGTAATCCGGATTAATACCGATTTGCTGTCTATATTCAAAAAACGCACTAATATTGAAGTTCTCGTATCTAAAAGAAGTACCAAAACCTCCGGAAAACTTTGGGGTCATGTCAACAGCCACAAAACGATCGTCCTCGGCGGTACCCGGTTGTATGCTATTATCAAAAGCAATGCGACCGTCTTTATTATAATCCTCAAATGTATAATGCCCAGTTTGTGGATCTATACCCGTATAATGCAATAGGTACAGGGTATTCAGCGAGGCGCCCACTTTAAAAAGATTAAAGTATGGTGTAAGTTCAATTCCGGGATAGCTGGCCAATATATTCGTATTCCGACCGCCGTTAAAACTCCAGCTCCATCCTATTTTATCGGTTTTGATGGCTTCAATATCTGCTGTAAATTCCCATCCTTTATTTTCAAGTAAAGCCGGCCAGTTAGCGATTACACTTTTGAAGCCGCTAAACAATGGAGTTGGATACTCTGTCAGCTGATTCCCTATGCGTTCACGATAGCGGGAAACCTGCAGATTGACACGATCTTCCCAGAAACCTAAATTTAACGCACCTTCCAGTTTCTTTGCCACCTGCCATCTGTAGTCTGGATTTACGGCCAACAGGCTGACTAAAGGCGAAACACCATTATAACCAGGGAGTGGTATTGAGCCTGGAGTATTATTTGCCCATTGAGTAAGGTATTTATAATCACCAACTGCATCGCTGCCTGTTAATCCGTAGCTTCCTCTCAATTTAATAAAACTGATCAATGCAGGAAGTCGATCCTTAAGCCAGTTCTCATTTGATATGATCCATGCTGCTCCGATAGAACCAAAATTACCAAACTGTTTTCCTGGGCCAAATCGCGATGATCCATCTCTCCTGCCATTGATATTCAAGATATACCTGTCCTTCAGGTTATAACTTAGCCTGCCAAATATTGCTGCATATTTATAATAACCTATGTTGTCAAAAATTAATTTAATGGGAGCGAGCGCAATATTTTCCAAAAAATCGTCTGCTTCGTAACCAAGACCATAAATACCTGAAGTTTTAGTGCCGTCTTTTTGTAAACTAGTACCCAATAATACACTGAACTCACCTCCAAATAAGTTCACATTATAATTTAGCTGAGGTTCGATAATCCAGTTAGAATTATTGGTACTTCCTGAAAATGCATTACCAGCTGGATTGCTAAGTGGATCCATACTAGAGATCGGGTTGAAAAAACGGTTCGTGTTATAAGTAAACGTATAACCCAGATTGGTAGATAAAGAAAGGTTATTTGCCAATTGATAATGCAGATTTACTCCCGCTTTCATCAGATTGGTATTGGAAAAATAACCGGATTCCAGGGAACCAAAAGGGAAGTAAGAACCTGCCGGACCTCTACCCCAGGCCTTAAAATTCAAACTGCCATCTGCTGCATAAATATCAGGGGCATTAGGAGCCACTGTAACCGCATCAGGTGTGCCAATGGTTTTTACTGCCGAATAAGTATAAAGTACATTTGCATTAATTTTGAATTTCTGTTCCATAGCACTATGAGCCAGATTAATAGCCATCGAGGCATTCTGATTGTTTCCACCATTGGAAACAATCTCTTCCGTCCGACCATAATTACCGGAAAAAAGAAACTGCGTTTGCTGGTCTCCACCGGTCAGACTGACCGAGGCATTGGTTTTTTTTCCCATATTGCCCCATAGTTTATTTTGCCAATCGGTATACCGATTAGGATCATAAAGTGTTAAATCAGGTGCATTGACTACCGTTGGTACGATGTTATCATTCGCAAATGCATCTCTTCTCAGTTGTAAATATTGTTCTGTGTTTAGCATATTGTAACGCTGCGTTACAAAACTTAGTCCCTGTGAAGTATTCACTGAAAGTGTAGTTTCCCCAGCCCTTCCTTTTTTGGTGGTGATGAGAATTACGCCGTTTGCCCCTCTTGAACCATAGATAGCAGTCGCGTCACCGTCCTTCAAAACTTCGATGCTCTCAATATCATTCGTACTGATATTAAACAGTGGACTCTGGCCTCCTGTATAAGAAAATCCATTCTGAACCACACCTGCTGAACCTTTGCTATAATTTGATCCGGCACCCAGTTCAATACTACTGAGTGGAACACCATCTATAATATACAGGGGATCAGAAACAAAGCCTGGATTAATGGCTTTTCTTCCTCTGATCTCTACTTTCACAGGACTCGCCGCATAACCATTGGTCGGCGTTACGATCATTCCTGCAACCCTTCCTGAAAGCGCCAGCAAGGGATTGGTGACCGGCTGTTTTTCCAGTTCCTTGGCACTGATCGTTACAATATTTCCGGTAGAAATCCTTCTGTTGGTTTTTCCATAAGCCATCACCTGTACTTCATCCAGTTTAGATGTGCTCAATTCCAATTTCACTCCCAGTAGGTTTTCATTGGCCTTAATTTCCTTAGTCACATACCCCATAAAAGAAATCTGTAATATGGCACCGTCAGGGACATCTTTTAATTTAAACTGCCCCATCCCATTGGTGGTCGTACTTCGATTGCTCCCCTTAATGGTTACCGTTGCTCCTGGCAGCAGATTGTTATCATTGTCCAACACAATCCCAAATATTTCAGTACCCGAAAAAACGGCAGTTAATTTATCCAGAATTGAAGCTTGCTTCTGTTTAATCACAATGATCTTATTTTCAATAGAGAAATCAAGCTGCTGTCCTTCCAGACACAGTTTCAACACTTCCTCCATTTCTGCATTCTTTACATTAATGCTGACAGATTTTGCACTATTTAAGGTCTTCACCCCAACAAAAACACCGTAGCCACTTTGCTTTCCTATTTCTTCAAGAACGGTTTCAATCGTAGCGTTACTTTTGTTGATAGTAATTTTCTGTGCAAAAGTAGCCGCAGTCACCTGAGTTAGGCTCAGGATTAATAAGGCTGTAATTAATTTCATCACAAGAATTGTATTTATCCCCCATAACCTATAGCCTGTTGCCGGATAATAATCCGGTCCTGTTGACTTGAGGAAATTATCCTTGTAGCCCAAAGACTCACAAAAATATTTTGTAAAATTTGTATACATTTGACATGTTGGTCTGTACCGGAAATGCCCTGCTTTCAGAGGCGACAGGCAATCCGGTAATCATAAAATTTGTTATTTCATTATTTTGTGCCAATCAGGATTAAACAGGAACGGTTCGAACGTTCCTGTTTTCTGATTTATCTGAATCTGGCTAAGGGTCGCGGTGCTTTCTTTTTTTCATGTGGTTGGTTTGGTTTAGGTTTATATAATTAAGGGGGGGGGGGATTTTAATTGGACTTGACCGTTATGGTTCGGCCGTCAATACTAAATTTAACTTTCTCAGCGCGTTCTATCATCTTTAGAACTTCAGAAACATTCTTCTCTTTTGAGACAATGCCCCAGAAAGTAAGGGCAGCAAGTTCGTTGCGATTACCCGAATAGACAATATCTACATCGTACCATCTGGATATCTGCCGCATAATGCTTTCCAGATTTTCATTATTGAATCTAAAATATCCGGTCTTCCAGGCGACGGCAGCTTTAAGATTTGCTGGCCTTACCTGCAGTTGCTGTTGTACATTCAATACTTCTTCTCCAGGCTTAATCACTTTTGAAAGTATTCCATTTACCAGGCTTACTTTTACCGCACCTTCCAGCAGGGTAGTTCTAGTACTATTTTCATCAGAATAACTACTGATATTGAAGTGCGTTCCCAATACCTCAACCTCCTGCGTTAAAGTTTTCACCCTAAATGGATGTTGAGGATCTTTTGCTACCTCGAAATAGGCTTCACCATTCAATTCAACATCTCGTTTTTTTAATTTCGCAAACGACACTGGGTATTTCAATACAGAGGCTGCATTTAACCATACCTTTGTTCCATCAGGCAGTTGAATCAAATAGGTCTGACTTTTAGCAGTTGAAAGTGTGTTCCACTTATTTGGACCAGCATTTTCCTGATCTTTTATTTCATAAATTAACTGTCCTTCTTTAGTCTTGGAGATTTCAATACCAGCCTGATCTACCAGTTTCCCGACCTTAGCTTCAGACAATTCAATCTTTTCACCATTTGCCAGGATCAGTGTTGCAGTATTTTTGCCTTTTGATGGGATATCATTAGCGTATTCGGTTGCAATAGGGCTGCTTTTATCTGTATAAACATATAAACCTGCCCCAAATATGATTAATATTGCTGCGGCAGCAGCAACTCGTGGCCACAAACGAAGTGTAGGTTTCGGATATTCAAGATTAAGCGCATTTCTCACTTTATCCAGATCGGCTTCTCTATCCGATAAAGATAAATCGTCATGTAAGCTACCCTCTTGATAAACAAGGTACCAGCTTTCTATAAATGCGATCTCTTCTTCTGAACAATTACCCGCTTTATATTGAGCGAATAATTTATCATAGTCTGCTGCATGCATATTAATTCCAGATTGTTTTTTCCCCAAATCCAATAACAAGACGGCTAACTCAAGCCGAACATGTAGACGAAATTAATATTCTTTTATTTTTTTTAATACCTGATCAGAAACATGAGGTAAGCAAAGAGGCCAAGCCTTGACCTAAGTATTTTTAACGCATTGGAAATCTGCCTATTGACCGTCTTTTCAGAAATCCCCAGTTGTTCGGCAATCTCGCTATGGCTAAGGTAAGTTCTCCTGCTCAACTCAAAAATAATTCGCATTTTTTCAGGTAACATGCTAATTTCTGCTGCTATCGCTGCAGATAATTGTTTTTCCCTGATGCGATGATCAGGCAGTATTACCCCCTGACTGGCAAAATCCTTCATCGAATCCACATATTTATCACGCACCTTCTGTCTTGAAAAATGATCAAGAACACTATTCCTTAGAGAGGTATATAGGTAACCTGAAAGGCTAGTATGGATATTTATGCCTTCTCTTTTTGTCCAAAGCATGGTAAATACTTCCTGAACAATATCTTTTACTTCCTCCCTATTCGGCAGTTTTTTTATGGCATGATGATGCAGAATGAATTTATACCTTTCAAATATTTCCGTATAAGCAAAACGGTCACCAAGCTGGAGCATCTTCAACAATTCTAAGTCAGAGCGCTTAGCGTAGTTTTCCATTTATAATTCTTCCGGGAATAATGTGAGTAAAAATTTTACACCAATAATATGTAAATAATTTGGAATAGGCGGAATTATAATCAACGTTATTTTTAAAGACTCTACCAAAAACACTTTATAAGACTCAGATTTCAACACTTTTACGATCTTGAGCAGTACCCTCCGGAGTAAATAAATGTAATTTGTAATCTTAAGAATCTGCTATTACTTTGCCCGCATACACCAATGCCCGAAATTATTTCATCTTTATATAATAAAAAGTGTATGCAAGTAATATTAAAACCAACCGAAAAGACACCGCTCCTAAAACACAACACATCAGTGATTTAGCATAATTTGCTGTCTTTTTTTCACCGAAAAATTGTCCAATAGACCAAAATATATACAAATACCCTGCAAAAATTCCAATCGAGGCAATTGCATTAATTTTAGAAGCCACCGCAAACAACGCAAATAAACTTGTTATCAATAACCCCTGGCCAATCGAATAACATAATAAAACGGTGATTTCATAGATATTGTATCTATGCTTCCTAAAGAATAATCTTACCCAAAGAGCAATAAAAAATCCAATAAAAAGTGAGGTATAACCTATATGATTGTTGATCCAGTCACTAATTGTTTTCTTTTCTAAAAACTCGTCAATTCCTCCAATCTCTTGATTTAAAGAGAAAAACTCGTATTTGATATGAAAATAATGAAAGATAATGGTGAATAATGTTGCTGAAAATATTAGAAAAATTATAGGTTTGGTAGCTTTACTTCTATCCTCAGATATGAAGGTCCTCACCAATTTCCCTGGTCTGATAAACAGTTGTTTTACAGTAAATAGAAATCCACTTTCAAGATGTAGAAGATGTTTTAGTTCGTGAATTATGTATGATAAATTAATCCGTTTCGGCTTATGGTTTTCGCCCATATTGTCAACTTCTTTCATATAAAGTACCTGGTCTCTCTATTTTTTAGTTTGTTTAAATTACCTAAAAAGTCAATGCGGTCTGCATTGACTTTTTATATTAATAATAAGCATTACAGTTAATCTTCTTTACTCCATAAGCACTGCCCTTATCCTCAAAATGTTCGCGGACAAGCTTATTGTTCAACTAAATCCAGTATACCTGGAGTCAAATCATTCCTATTTAAGATAATCTGCAACATTTACAAGCTCATATTTAGGACTTCTTTTCATAAATTCACCTAAAAAAGCAGTATGAGTAGCACCCATAATTATAAATACTCTATCCTCATTTGTAAGAGGAATTTGATTTATATTCGAAAATATTCTTAAATTTCTTCTATAAAATTTACTTGCTTCATCAGCTCCTTCAAAGTTTCCTTTAGTGCTGTTATAGGTTAAAATATCAGCATTAATATTTATAAATTTTTCTAACGTTTCTTTATCATTGAAGGTTTTTAATTTACCGAGTGTTGATAGCTTCCCAAATTCAGCAAACTCCTTAAAGACTGCTCTAGAATATTTCTTTGAGGTAAGACTATCTACTTGATTTTCTAATTCACTGCCAATTTTATAATTGTAAGGAGCAGTTTCTTGTTCATCAATTCCATAAATCTTTTTTACGCCGGAAATTTTACCAACTTCATAAGCTATTAAAGCGACTTCACCACCAATCTTGGTTTTGTAATCTTTATTTTTCAAAAAGTTACTGTAGTCCGTATTCAATCCCTCACTCTTACCAGGAACAATTTCCACACAAATTACTGTTGGTTTAAATTCAGCTAACATTTTTGCTATTTCAAAAGTTTCAGATTTACTCTTTTCATCATTTTGGTCAAATTTCACTTTGTGTTCATCCGGCGTATAAACCATATGAAAAGTCGCAAAATTTAGAACTTTTACTTTTTGTCCGAATGAGCTTCCATAGATAAAAAATCCAAAGATCAGGATCATCTTTTTCATGGTGACAGTTTTCAATTTATTAAATTAATAGGTTTTAGTATTATTCAAAATTATTACAGTTTGTTCTGACTATTACTACACTTGAGTGTAGTTTTAATATTGACCTCCCCCAAATATAAGATAATGGAAATTCGAAAATAAGGCCGTTAATTGGCTTTTTTTTTATATATGGTGTGGTGTTAATCCTCCTAAAGAACTGTGAGGTCTAGAGATATGCGCATTATCTGTGGGTTTCTCGGACAAATGCTGTAGTATGAATTTTGTGTCCGATCAGCAGTCTGACGGGCAAAAATTCAGATTCTTAACTATACAGGATTTTACCTTGATATTTATTCCTTTTGATAGGTTTTACAGAAACATTGCTGACAAATAGTATTATAACTTCTAGAACGGACTATTGAAGTAATGGTAAAAGTGTATTCATGTTACAATACAAGATCAAGTTAATTTAAATCTGCCAGCACATCCTTTTTCTCCAGAGATTGTCATCACAAAAGGCAATTCCTAGGGGTATATCATACAATGATCAGGATGATAAATTAAATTTATTGTACCTTTCAAAAAAAAGAAATGAAGAAAACCAAACTACTAATTCTAACTCTGTTTATTGCCAATTTCAGTTACGCACAAACTACTTTAATGGATAGTTTAATTCAGAAAAACTACTCCACATTTAAAAAAAACAATAACAACACTTTCGAAGGGAAAGGATGGATTACCTTACAGGATGAAATCAACAAAAGTAATTCTTTATTATTGGGCGAGGTACATTTCACGAATGAAGTCCCTTACTTCACCAATGCGATTATTAATAATATTAAGTTTGACAACTATATTCTGGAAATTGATCCATATACAATCAACACAATATCAAAAAAAATTAAATCTTTATCGCCTACTGAACTGGACAAATTCCGTAATGAATCGGGTTCAGCTTTATCCTTTTTACAAGGTGAAGCTGAGTTTGATTTATTCAAAAACATACTTCAGCAGAATATTAAATCATATGGAGCTGATCAAATTAGTCTATTTTCAGACCGATTACTACTTTCAGAGTTAAAGAAACAATCTAAAAATAATAAAGCTAAAGAAATTTATGATCAGATGATCGATAATTCCGCTGCTTATGATACAAAAAATAACACCACATTCTATTTGTTCTCTGACCATTGTCAGGCAAAATTGAACGAGTTGAGTGCTCTGAATTTATCAGCAAGCGAGAAAGAACAGCTTGAGGCACTAAAACTAAGCAGAAAACTATATTTAACTCGAATTCATCCTATGAGAGTTCAATATATGAAGCACCTGATTTTTGAAAAACTACCTGAATGGAAAGACAAGAAGAATCTTTTCAAATTTGGCGCCAATCACCTGCCTAAAGGAGAGAGTTTAATGGAAGTATTTGATATTGGCAACTTGGTTTCCAATATTGAAGAGGCTAATTATCGGAAGTCATTACACATTATGCTTATCGGAAAGCAAGAAGGTGCAACATTGGCTGATTTAGATCAATATAAATCTTTTTTAACCGTCGTAAAAGATGACAATTGGTATGCCTATGATTTAAGCCCCTTGAAACAAGCAATCTCTAAAAAGAAACTTAAAGTAGAGAATTTAGAGCTGGAAAGAATTATAAAAGGTTATGACTATTTAGTTTTCATTCCAAACACAACTAAAACCCCAATAAGAGGTAAAAAAGATCATTAAATCTTCAAAAGTCCTCTGTAAGCTAAAACAGCCGACTTTCTATTCTGATTGCCTACTAGGATCATAGTATTTAAAAGATTTTATACAGTATGATTTGAAATTAGAGCACTTTTTGAGGAATTATGAGTCTATGCGGATAAACCAATTTGATTGACCTATCATAAAAAGTTATTTTTAGTGAAGGAACATAAATAAGTTGTGATTTTTCCAGCTAAAGCAATGAAAAAAGCTTCTAGTTTAACTAGAAGCTTTTTTCATTGCCCTTTCTCCAGATTACTTTGAACGCACAAACTGTTGCTTATGGAGCCTATTATTCAAGATTTAAGCTAAAATGTCTTATTTAAATTTGCCTTTAGTTTATAATAGCGCAAATTTAGTTTTAGGCAACCTTAATTGGGCCAGTTTTGAATCAAAATTTGGAAGTTAAATAATCTAAAGTTTTGGTTTAAACTACCTGATTTTATATATATATTAATAATGACTGAGCGTGTAAAAAGCTAAGGATATTCATAAATTTCAAGCTAATTAACCAACTGATGATGCCTGTCCAAGATGCTGCAGTAGCGCATCTTTATACAATTTAGATAAGGGAATCTTATTCCCTGCTACAATTACCTGGTGTTTCTCAATTCGTTCAATTTTCTGTTTGGAAATTATAAATGATTTATGAACACGTAAAAACTGATCTTTAGGGAGTTTTGTCTGCAATTCTGTCAAAGTAATACGTGTAAGTGTATGTTTACCTATTTCATGCAAATCTACATAATTGTCTTCCGCTTTGGCGTACACCAGATTATTAAACTTTATTTGCACCCAGTCATGTCCATCCTTTACAAATAATGCCTGCTCTTCGTTCCTTTTTTTTACTTCAGGCAGTTGGAGCCTCTTTTCAGCAAGCTGGCAAGCTTTTAAAAATCGAGTAAAATTAATAGGCTTTAATAAATAGTCGGTAGCAGCCAATTCAAAACCCTTTAATGCATATTCAGGATAAGCAGTAGTAAAGATGACCTGAATTTCGTGGGGGATCATAGCGGCAAATTCAATACCCGAGAGATCAGGCATAGCGATGTCGAGGAAAACTAAGTCTACACGCTCATGTTTAATATAAAACAGTGCATCTGTAGCACTCAAAAACGTAGCTTCAAGCGAAATAAATGGAATTTTCTCCGAGTGGTCACGTATAATATCATGTGCTACAGGTTCATCGTCAACTGCAATTACTTTGATCATTTTACCGGTAATATATGCTTAAGTTTCTCCATTAATTCTTTCGCCTCAAGCCCCCTTGCAATGATTACACCTTCAGGATCAATCAAAAAACTTTGTGGAATTTCCATAATACTGTAAAGCTTTGCTACCTCATTTTCCCAATGCTTCAAGTCTGAAACCTGGGTCCAGCTTAGCCTATCATTCTTTATTGCTTTTAGCCAGGCATCCTTTCCATCAGCAGCATCTAGAGAAATACCCAAGATAGTAAAATTTCTATCCTTAAAATCATTATAAATTTTAACAAGTTCAGTGTTGGCTGCTCTGCATGGTCCACACCAGGAAGCCCAAAAGTCAATTAATACATATTTCCCCCTAAATGAGGTTAAATTAACACGATTGCCTGCAGTATCATTTTGAATAAAAACAGGAGCCATTCTACCGGGATTAAGTTTTTTTTGGTTTGATAGAAATTTCCAGAATTCTCTACCTAACGGTGTATTCTGCAATCTTACAGAAAGCCTGTTAAACAATGGCACTATAACGGCAACATCCGGGGAGATTCCTGCATAGTCCTGCAATGCACTCAAGGCGATAAAGCTGTCTGGATTATCGACAACGAATTTCCATCGAATGGCATTCTTAACCAGGCTCAAACTATCTAATTTCTTTTTCGAAAGTGAGGCACTCGGCTCAAGAGCAGTTTCCCTCAACTTACTAATCTTGTCGCTCTCATCATAAATGGGACTAAGCAATTGCTCAAGCTTAAAATAATCTGAATTGATACCCTTCCCAACAAACACTGCATCAGCAATTGATCGACTGAAGGTTTTTAACACTACTCGCCCCGGATAAATATACATACTCAAGAGGTCCGGTCTATCATATTGCTTTTTAAGCATTCTCGAAAAACCAATATTCGTGGTATCGCAAATGAGTCTGCTAAACATTGGTCTACCTATCCTTCCCTTAAAAACAAATAAGCCATTTTTTTGCGTTGCAGAATCAATTATTCTTTTACCGTACTTTTGATATAACAGGTAAATCTTAGCCTTTGAGGGCATTTTTGTTGCAGTTATTTTTACTATAAACAAGGAGTCTTTAGTCTGAGATATAGACATAAGAGGGACTACTACTCCGCAAAGCAGCAACATTAATTTTTTAATCATGAGAACGAAAATTGAATGATGTATTTAAGAGTTGAGTTTCAACCAAAATGCAACTTTATAATCCAAACCGGTATTTTTATGATCTAACCGGTAACTATTTGGATAAAGAAGATCCAGTCGCTTAATCGTATTTTTTATTCCCGTGTTATTTCCGCTAACTTCTGGCCGATTCTGAACAATGGTATTAAACACTTGCATCTGCAGCTCATTTTTGGTCACAACAATCTCTATCTGAACTTCACACTGAGTATCCATACTGATCCCGTATTTAAAAGCATTTTCAATGAAAGGCAGCAGTAATAGCGGAGCTATTTTTTGCTGATGATTATGATCATATGAAACAATCTGAGTACTAATTTTAATGTTATTCTTTAGAGGCAAGCGTACCTGCTGAAGTCTCAGATAGTTTTCCATAAACTTTATTTCATCCTGTAGTTGAACAAAATTCTCATGCATACCATGAATGATATAACGCATCATATCGGACATGATCTCAATCCCCTGAGTTGTATTTGTGGCTTTTTCTTTTATAGCAGTCCCATATAGATAATTTAAAGCATTGAACAGAAAATGTGGATTTAATTGCGCCTTTAAAGTATGTAATTCATTCTCTGACTGCTGAATTCTATGTAACTGTCTATTTCTATTCTGAAGATAATAAGCGCTTACAATAATGTAAATGAAAGCGTAAGCTGCCATACATAAAATGGGTACTATCAGCGTTAGTTTAGCTTGTTGATTGAAAACATGAGGCCGTTCATAGACAAGTCCTGCACATGAGATCATCCCAGCCAGTAAACATCCCGCAATAAAAACGATAAAGTGATATTTTTTAAATAGAAATTGTTTTACGGCTTCAGTCATAAATACTAAAAGAGCAACAACTAGTAATCTATTATCTGAATTGGTAGCATATTGCCAGCCTGTTACAGGTGTGCCATCTGTATTTACGATATAATTGCCCCATGTATGTACATGATACAAATAAGCAATCACATAAAATGCTTTAATAGCAATCCACACAGTTAAAAAATGGAGAACCCAGTTTGTCAGTAATTTTTTAAGAGCTGTTAACATATATTTCTTTCGATACAGATCAAAGGAAGCAAACTAAAAGAATATTGTAGAATTAATGTGGCAAATACCATCAAATATGTGGTGAAATAATAATGCCTGCACCTTTCGATGATCATCGAAAATCGACACCTGACATGAACCACAATGACTTCGAAGTTACTGATGCTACAATATGGTTTAACCAAAGTTTTAAGGAAAAAGAATTGGAGGAAAAAAGCAATGTGCAAAAAATGCACATTGCTAATTCAGATAGACCAGTGGCTTTCTACAGCTTAGATGTAATAATTTCAATAGGCTATCGGCTAAAATCCTTAGAGGGCACCCAATTCCGTAATTGGGCAAATAGAATTCTGAAAGAATACTTGGTAAAAGGCAATTCTTTAAATGAATCACTATTAAGAGAACAAAATGACCAATTAACCTCTTTAAAGAATACAGTAAATCTTTTAAGTAATGTACTCTAAAATAAGTTATTAAATACAGTCAAAGCTACCGGGCTACTAAGAGTAGTAATCGATTATGCATACGCACTTAATATCCTTGACAAATATGATCATCAGCTCTTAACAATTGAAGGAACAACTGCCCAAGAATTATTTGCTATAAATTATGACGAAGCGAAACAAGCCATACGTGATCCCAAAGATAAATTCGGTGGGAGTTTACAATGACCGGTCTTGCTTTGAACCAAAAACTTGACATTATCAAATAATTATTTTCCGGTTTTTATTCTAACTGTCAAAGTACAAGGATGGCTTGTTAACAATTATCACTATTCCACGTTTTTTTGATCAGATCAATTCTACATCCCTGTAGGGTTCAAAAGTGTATATTTTTCCCTAAATAGAAATAACAAGCGGGATTTATTGCCAAAAATTTTAACTTCAACAAGTTATCACTTACAGGTGATTACGTTAAATAAAAATTTCAAAAATGAAAAAACTTGCCTTCCTCTTTGTTCTATTTACTCTTTCACTGAATGGATTCTCAATTAATCCTTCTAGGCAATATCAAGTAAGACCTGAACAACTTGGCTTGAAATATCAAACTAAGAAAATAAGGGTCAACGGTACGGTTGAACTTAACTCCTGGCTTTTTCTGCAAAACGATCAAAATAAACCATTTATCATTGTCTCAAACTCGGACTCCGGAAATATGTCTAATTGTTTAGGTCAGGCAGGTGAATTTTTCAAAGCGGGGTACAATGTTGTCTTATACGATTACAGGGGATTTGGGGAAAGCTCAGATTTTGAGATTAATCGTGATATGATGTATTATGAAGAATTTGCGGAAGACTTATGTTCCGTTCTAAAGTATGTAAAAAAGGAATATTCGTCTAATAGAATAATTTTGTACGGATTATCTATGGGAACAATTATATCAAAAAGCGTTCTGGATACAAATATATCTATAAATGGAGTAATACTGGACTCTTTTGTTATTGACCCTAATCTAGTTGTCAACAGAATCTTTGAAATAAAGAATAAGCATGTACTACTTCCAGATGGAGCACAAAAGTATTTTGAATCAAACACTAAACCTTCATCAATTCCAATTTTGCTGTTTTCTGGTTTAAATGACATTGTCACAAAGTCAACAGATTATTCAGCGTTTATTAGCCTTAATGCAAAATCTAGATTGGTAACCTGGGACTGTAACCATCTTGAATGCTTTTACAAAATGACGAAAAATACCGATAGTGATCTCTATATGTCAGAAATTACCACATACATTAACAGTTTGAAGTAAGCAAATAACCAGGAGGGTAATGTTTTTATCATTATTCCCTCATTTCTGATCAGCAACAACGAAAAAAGACTCCGATAAATTAGGGGGTTCAGTAGAAATACTTTGAAAACTGCCTGAAGCATCTTTAAGCCTCAAAAAGGCAAAAAAAAACCGGAATCGAAGTGTTCGATTCCGGTTAGTACCCGGAGCCGGAGTCGAACCGGCACGGTTTCCCACAGGTGTTTGAGACCAGCGCGTCTACCAATTCCGCCATCCGGGCATTTCCTTCTTTAACGGGTTGCAAATATAGAAATTTGTTTTAAAAAGTCACCAAAAAAGGTATTTTTATTTTTCAGTAAATTTAACTGAGGAAAATCCTTAACTTCATATAGGGATAAAAAGTAGCTTCCTATTAAGTTTTAAGCTTTGGCATTTAAAATATTACGCTCATCATAGGAAAAACATGACAACAATCGACAGAAGAAAGGACCTCTCTTATAAAGAATTCATAGAGAAATATCAAAAGCCGGGGATTCCGGTCATCCTCGAAAATGCTACTCAGGCCTGGAAGTCCAACCTGATATTTACTCCTGATTTTTTCCGGGAAAAGTTTGGCGATCGTACCACCTGGTTCTCCAACAAACAATATACCGTGTCGGAATTACTGGATTTAACTGCCAATAGCACAAAAGAAAATCCTGCCCCCTATCCTGTAAAATTCAATATTCTAACTCAACTCCCGGAAATTCAGGAATTCATGGATCCTATGGATATGAACATGGTAAAGCCGAATTGGCTAAACCACAAGATTCTAAAAAACAAACTCGGAAACGGAATGGATCTACATATTGGTGGTGCTGGGAATTGCTATTCAGTGCACAAAGATGCTTATGATGTACATGCCTGGCTCATTCAGCTCTATGGCGAAAAAGATGTCATCATTTTTCCAAGAGATCAGGAAGAATTAATGTATCCAGGAAAAGGTGGATTATTAGAATCCAGATCACCGATTGATATATCTAATCCGGATTACGAAAAGTACCCGAGATTCAGAGAGGCTACACCAACCACCATTACCTTAAAGGCTGGAGAAGTGCTTTATATTCCTAGTGGTATCTGGCACACCACTCAGGCCCACGGTCAAAACATTTCTACAATTATTGATCAGGTGAACAGCTCCAACTATAAAGCCTGGAGAAGAGATGTCTATGTGTACAAAAAATACCATAACAAATACCGCGCGATTTTGGATTATGGTGCCGCAACAGCGATTGGAAATGCCTTTAAATTAGGCGAACTGATGGGGATGAAGTTTTAAAGAAACAAAGCTGTAGAATAAGCAATTGATTTACAGCTTTGTTCCTATCATTGATTAAATCAGATCTATTGAAATCATTCTTAAATTAAATATTCTGCGCAATCACGTACCCATTGGCCCAGGCCCATTGGAAATTATACCCTCCAAGCCATCCAGTTACATCCACGCATTCTCCACCAAAATATAATCCTGGAATACGCTTGCATTCTAATGTTTTCGATGACAATTCTTTCGTGTCAATACCGCCCCTCATGACTTCCGCCTTATCATAACCTTTATCTCCCGCTGGCTTCACTTTGAAAAAATGAATCGTTTGTTGAATTCTTTCCAATTCCGTTTTAGTTAAGGCAGCAACCTGCTTTTCTAAAGGAAGAAATTTGCCCAGAGCATCTGTGAATTTCTTAGGGTAATAACGATTCAATAAAGTAGACAGCAGCAATTTTCCATTATTTCTGCGCTCCTCTGCTATCAAATCTACTATAGATTGTCTAGGCAATAAATCAATATTGACCGATTCCCCTCTGCGCCAATAAGAAGAAATCTGCAAGATTGCAGGTCCACTTAATCCCCAATGAGTAAATAAAATATTCTCTTCAAAACTAATGCGATCGTTGCTCACTTCACAGAATACTGAATTTCCTGATAAAGCCGAGTACCAATCCTCATCTTTTCCTGTGATGGTCAGCGGAACCAATGCAGGGGCTGTTTCGATGATATTCAGACCATGTTTTCTGGCAAACCGTAAAGCAAAATCTGTTGCTCCCATTTTTGGAATGGGTAAACCACCGGTCGCAATCACCAATTTTGGTGCTTTTAATGTTTTAGCTTTATTCCCCTTATCAAAGCTAACAGAAAACCCATCCGGATTTTGTTCAATATCCGTCACCTGCGCTTCGCAAATGATCTGCTGACCTAAATCATGACAGAGTTCCGTAAATACACCAACAATATCTTTTGCATTCTTACCATCAGGAAAAAGTTGCCCTAAAGTTTTTTCTTTTCCATGAATGCCATAAGTCTCAAAAAAGCTAATTGTATCTTCAACCCCCCACTGCGTAAAAGCAGATTTTAAAAAGTGTTTGTTGTTAGAAATAAATTGTTCATCACTGGCAAACAGATTGGTATAGTTACACCTACCTCCCCCAGAGATCAAAATTTTAGCACCTGGTTTATCGCTTTTCTCCAACAATATGACCCGCTTTCCCAAATAGCCCGCCTGTACCGCACACATTAATCCGCATGCTCCAGCACCAATAATTATAGCATCTGCCTCCATCAATCCGTTTATATTGTTATTTTTGTGCAAAATAAGCATAACTTTTTCATATCGATATGGCAAAACAAATAAGTGATTTAAAATTAGGCATATTAGGTGGTGGTCAATTGGGCAGGATGTTGATACAGGAAGCCATCAATTATAATTTAACCACTTTAATTTTAGATCCGGATACTGACGCTCCATGTAAACACCTTGCAAACTACTTTGAATGTGGTTCTATCACCGACTTCGACACCGTTTATAACTTCGGTAAGAAAGCAGATATCATTACTATCGAAATAGAAAAGGTAAATATTGAAGCACTGGAACAACTAGAAAAAGAAGGAAAACTTGTATACCCTCAATCCAGGGTAATCCGACTAATTCAGGACAAAGGTGTTCAAAAACAATTCTTTAAAGAAAACAATATCCCGACCGCACCTTTCCAATTGGTAAATACCAGGGAAGACATGCGAAATAGTCACATTCCATTTCCTTACATCCTTAAACAACGTAAAGATGGCTATGATGGTAAAGGGGTAATGAAAATAAATAACATTGAGGACATCGAGAATGCATTTGATGCACCTTGTTTAATCGAAGAACTGGTTGATTTCGAAAAAGAAATTGCAGTGATTGTTTCCAGAAATCCTAATGGAGATATGAAAACCTTCCCAATGGTGGAAATGGAATTCAATGCAGAAGCAAACCTGGTAGAATTCTTAATTTCTCCTTCCACTTATCCTGCTTCAATCCAGGAAAGAGCAGAAGTTATTGCGAAAAATATCGCTACCTCCTTAAACATTACAGGATTATTGGCAGTCGAAATGTTCGTAACAAAATCAGGAGAAATTCTGGTAAACGAATTGGCGCCTCGTCCACACAACAGCGGACACCAAACCATTGAAGGAAACTACGTATCTCAATTTAACCAGCATTTACGTGCAATCTTCAACCTCCCTCTTGGGGATACCAGATCCACTAACAATGCGGTGATGATCAACCTTCTGGGAGAGAAAAACCACAACGGCGTAGCAAAATATAAAGGATTGGAAAAAGTAATGGCCATCGATGGCGTTTACGTACACCTTTACGGTAAAAAATACACCAAACCTTTCCGCAAAATGGGACACATTACCATTGTGGATCAAAACCGCGAGAAAGCAATTGAAAAAGCCAATTACATCAAAGAAACATTAAAAGTTATTTCCTAATGAGCATACAAGTAGGTATTATAATGGGCAGCAAGTCTGACCTTCATATCATGAAAGACGCAGCCGATATCATGAAAGAATTCGGTATCCAATTTGAAATGACCGTAGTGTCAGCTCACCGTACTCCAGAAAAAATGTACGAATACGCTAAAGGTGCAGCTTCAAGAGGTTTAAAAGTAATTATCGCTGGTGCAGGTGGTGCAGCGCATTTACCAGGAATGGTGGCTTCGATCACTACCCTACCTGTAATTGGGGTTCCTGTAAAATCCTCAAATTCTATTGACGGTTGGGATTCTATCCTATCTATTCTTCAAATGCCAAATGGTATTCCTGTAGCAACTGTAGCTTTAAATGCAGCAAAAAATGCAGGATTATTGGCCGTTCAAATTTTAGCTACTGCGAATGACGAACTTTCTGCAAAAATGCAGCAGTATAAAGATGATCTAAAGAAAAAGATTGAAGAGAGCGCAATCGATCTTGAAAATTATTAAGCATAAGGGTCGGATTCATCCGACCTTATTTAATTAAGATTAGGGTTTTGAGGGAAATTACTCACATGGGCGTATTTAGGTCCGAGGTTAATAATCACTTCCTTCCATAACTCTTCTTCATTGTGAGAGAATACCAGATCAGCATTAAACTGATCGGAGACAATCCAGGTATTCTCTTTCATTTCTTCCTCTAACTGTTCAGCAGTCCAACCCGAATAACCAATAAAAAATTTGATATCCTCAGATTGAATATGTCCATTATTCACCAGGATTTTCAAAGTTTCGAAATTACCACCCCAATAGATTCCTTTTGCAATCTCTTCACCATCCGTTAGTAAACTGGAACAACGGTGAATAAAATGAATTGTGTCTACAGCAACTGGTCCGCCCAAAAATACCGGAAAATTGCAACCTGTAAAATCTGGCACCAGATCACTCAATAATAACGCACTTTTATGATTTAAAATAAATCCAACAGTTCCCTCCTCCTGATGCTCTGTCACAAAAACTACAGAACGTTTAAAGTTAGGATCCATTAAAAATGGCTCTGAAATTAATAATTTACCCGCTGATGGCGCTAATCGACTTAACATTTCGGAAATTTAGCGATTATATTAAATAAACTAAAACCTATTTTTGTGTATGGAGCTGAATAAAAAAAATTTACACGACCTAAGACAGGAATATCGTTCCGCAGAACTGGCCGAAACGGATGTGGAAAGCAATCCTATCCTGCAATTCAAAAAGTGGTTTACTGAAGCAGTTGATGCACAATTATTTGAACCAAATGTCATGACACTGGCTACAGCGAGCGCCAGCGGAAAACCCTCGGCACGAATTGTCTTACTGAAGGGATTTGATGAGGATGGTTTTGTCTTCTTCACAAATTACAACAGTGATAAAGGAAAAGACCTGGCAGAAAACCCACAAGCATCATTGGTATTCTTTTGGCCGGAATTAGAAAGACAGGTACGAATAGACGGAACGGTGGCTAAAATTTCTCCTGAAGCCTCTACTGAATATTTTCATGCCCGTCCAGTTGGTAGTCAGATTGGTGCAACGGCCTCTCCCCAAAGTAGCGTCATCCCAAACCGGGAAGTATTGGAAGAGAAAGTGAAACAATTGAGCGCTCAATATGAAGGACAGGAAATTCCACGCCCATTACATTGGGGCGGCTACATACTGAATCCTACTCATATTGAATTCTGGCAAGGACGCCCAAGTAGGCTACACGATAGAATCAATTACCACTTAGTAGATGGTTCATGGATTATCAATAGATTAGCACCATAACTTATTAATAAAAAACTAAATGAAAAACATCGCAGTGATTGGCTCAGGAACAATGGGCAATGGAATCGCACATACTTTTGCGCAATTTGGTTATCAGGTAAATTTAATTGACATCAACAATGAGGCTTTGGAACGGGCTATCGCGACCATATCCAAAAATCTCGATCGTCAACTGAGTAAAGGTACCATCACAGCAGAAGAGAAGGCTAGTACGCTTAAAAACATCATTAACTATACTGATTTGAAAACTGGTGTAGCTGAGGCAGATTTAATCATTGAGGCAGCAACAGAAAATCTGGAACTGAAACTCAAGATTTTTAAGGATCTGGATAGTTTTGCCAAACCTGCAGCTATTCTGGCCAGTAACACCTCCTCTATTTCTATTACAAAAATAGCTTCAGTCACACAGCGTGGAGACAGAGTAATAGGCATGCATTTCATGAACCCTGTTCCAGTGATGAAGTTGGTAGAAGTCATCAGAGGCTATGCCACCAGTCATGAAACAACAGCAATCGTGATGGACCTTTCAACAAAACTAGCCAAGAGCCCAGTAGAAGTAAACGACTATCCTGGCTTTGTTGCCAATAGGATTTTAATGCCTATGATCAATGAAGCAATATACACCCTTTACGAAGGTGTTGCTGGCGTTTCTGAAATTGACACCGTGATGAAGCTAGGAATGGCGCATCCGATGGGCCCACTTCAACTGGCCGATTTCATCGGACTTGATGTTTGTCTGGCCATCTTAAATGTACTCCATGATGGTTTCGGAAATCCTAAATATGCGCCTTGCCCACTATTGGTCAATATGGTTAATGCCGGAAACAAAGGTGTAAAATCTGGAGAAGGCTTTTATAACTACGCAAAGGGCATTAAAGAAGCAGTCGTAGCTAATAAATTTAGCAAATAATATCAATTTTAAGCCTTTTATACTAACTTTACGCCATGAATGAAAATCTGGACCCAAACGCTGAAAGCTTAAGCCCTATTGAACGAGATATCGAAAAAGTATTACGTCCGCAGGCATTTGAAGACTTTACAGGTCAGGAAAAGATCATGGAGAACCTAAAGATATTTGTGGAGGCTGCAAAGTTACGCGGAGAACCTTTAGACCATGTTTTATTACATGGTCCTCCGGGACTTGGTAAAACTACGCTCTCTTATATCATTGCCAATGAAATGGGTGTAGGTATTAAAGTCACCTCAGGCCCGGTATTGGATAAACCTGGGGATCTTGCCGGTTTATTAACTGGTCTGGACGAAGGTGACATCCTGTTTATCGATGAAATCCACCGCCTAAGTCCCTTAGTAGAGGAATATTTGTATTCAGCTATGGAAGATTTTAAGATCGATATCATGTTAGAAAGCGGCCCAAATGCCCGTTCTGTGCAAATCAGTCTGAATCCTTTTACATTAGTTGGTGCAACCACCCGTTCCGGACTCTTGACAGCGCCATTAAGAGCCCGATTTGGTATCAACTCCCGACTGGCCTATTATGACGCAAAACTACTGACTACCATCGTACTTCGCTCCTCAGCCATTCTAAAAACGCCCATCACCGAAGAAGGTGCCTATGAAATTGCCCGCCGTAGCAGAGGAACCCCTCGTATTGCCAATGCTTTACTCAGACGTACACGTGATTTTGCACAAATCAAAGGGAATGGTAAAATTGATACAGGAATTTCTAGATATGCCTTAAAAGCTTTAAATGTGGATGAACATGGCTTGGACGAAATGGACAATAGAATCCTGGTCACTATTATAGACAAATTTAAAGGTGGTCCCGTAGGCTTGAAAACTATTGCTACCGCTGTTGGTGAAGATGAAGGGACCATAGAAGAAGTTTATGAACCTTTTCTTATTCAGGAAGGCTTCCTGATGCGTACCTCACGTGGTAGAGAAGTCACAGAAGCGGCATATAAGCATCTGGAAAGAAATTTCCCCGGACAAACAGGCAAACTATTTTAACGATCTACCTGCTTTAGGCATCATTTCTGTGTTCATCTACTAAACTTAGGTATATGAACATAGAATTAAGAAAACTCACTTTAGCAGATTATAATGATTTAAAGGAATCCATGAGCCAGGCCTATGATACCCTGGGCGGGCAAATATGGAGTAAAAGTAGCATTGAAAGGTTGCTGAAACTCTTTCCTGAAGGTCAGCTCTGCATTTCAGTAGACGATAAAGTAGTGGCTTGTTCCTTATCTATTATTGTAGATTACGATGAATATGGCGATAAACATACTTACAAAAACATTACTGGTGATTATTCCTTCTCCACACATGACCGGGAAGGCGATGTACTGTATGGCATTGAAATCTTTGTACATCCTGAATACCGTGGACTAAGATTAGGACGCAGATTATATGAAGCCAGAAAAGAACTTTGTGAAAGTCTAAACCTTAAAAGTATTGTTGCCGGTGGCAGAATTCCAAATTACCACCAATATGCGGATACCCTCACACCTCGTCAATATATCGATAAGGTAAAAGCGAAAGAAATATTTGATCCTACCCTCACCTTCCAGCTATCTAATGATTTTCACGTTAGAAAAGTTTTGAAAAATTACCTTCCCGGAGATCATGAGTCTAAAGATTATGCTACACTTTTAGAGTGGAATAACATTTACTATCGGGGTGTGGATGCCTCTGCACGATCAGCAAAGACCATCAGAATCGGATTAGTCCAATGGCAAATGCGTCTATTCCCGGATATTGATGGTTTTTATGAACAGGTAAAGTTTTTTGTGGATGCAGTAAGCGGCTATCAGTCAGATTTCATCATGTTTCCGGAATTCTTTAATACTCCATTATTAGAACCCTACAACGACCTCCCGGAAATGGAAGCCATGCGTAAACTGGCGGAGTTTACTGAAGAAATTGTAAGCAGAATACAGGAATATGCCGTTTCCTACAATGTAAATATCGTCTCAGGTAGCATGCCTGTTGTAGAGGACAATAAGTTGTATAATGTCACTTATTTATGTCACAGAAGCGGAAAAACAGATGAATTCAGAAAAATTCACATTACACCCAATGAGCAGAAATATTATGGAATGGTAGGTGGAGATAAGATCCAGGTATTTGACACCGATTGTGGTAAGGTAGGGATCCTGATTTGTTATGATGTTGAATTTCCCGAATTGAGCAGAATCTACGCGGATCAGGGCATGCAGATTTTGTTTGTCCCTTTCCTAACAGATACGCAAAATGGATACACGAGAGTAAGAAGATGCGCACAGGCAAGAGCCATAGAAAATGAATGTTATGTAGCAATTGCTGGTTGTGTAGGTAATTTACCTAAGGTAAACAATATGGACATCCAGTTTGCGCAATCCGCAGTATTCACTCCATCAGATTTCGCTTTTCCCACCAATGCAGTTAAAGCAGAGAGTACCCCTAATACAGAGATGATGCTGGTTGTAGATGTGGATTTACACCTCTTAGATGAGATTCATCATTTCGGAACCGTAAGAATCCTGAAAGATCGTCGGAAGGATCTTTATGAGGTACGTTTACTTAAATAGCATTTTGCTGTTCAAATAAAAGCGGGTAATAGCACCATCAAGCTAATTTTTGGTGCTATTTAAAGAATAACCAATAAATGAGCAATGCGATGATTAGTATTGGAATAATCCATTTTAAAGCTACTGCCGCACCGTTCTTATCATATTCATCAACGGCCTGACGCGAAGGGCCAGGATCTTCCTGATGTTTCTGATAATTGGTTTCTATAGGCTTATGTGGCTTTAATGGTTCCTCATAGCCGGGCTCTTTGTTATTTTCCATGATTTCTATATGATGGCTTAATGTAATAACAGCCTATCTTTTAAAAGGTTTTATTGCTAAACCTTATCTTTGCATCCAGATGTTGAATAATCCGGCAAAATATAGCGCGTTAATTAAAGAGGAGGCCCTCCGACTAGGCTTCATGCAATGTGGTATAGCCAAGGCTGATTTCCTGGAAGAAGAAGCACCCAGACTGGAAAAATGGCTAAAAGATCAGCACCATGGAGAAATGAATTATATGGAGAATCATTTCGACAAAAGACTGGATCCAAGACTCCTGGTCGATGATGCGAAATCTGTGATTTCCCTAAGCCTGAATTATTATCCGGAAAGCCAACAGCAAGATCCTGAAGCACCAAAAATATCCAAATATGCCTACGGAATGGATTATCATTTGGTCATCAAAGACAAACTATTTCAATTACTTAGCTTTATCACAGCACAAATCGGAGAAGTTTCCGGCCGGGCTTTTGTTGATTCAGCACCAGTGCTGGATCGCGCCTGGGCAAAACGTGCAGGTATCGGATGGATTGGAAAAAACAGCAATCTGATCAACAAAAAAAGTGGATCCTTCTTCTTTCTGGCAGAACTGATCATAGACCTGGAATTAGCATACGATCAACCATTCGAAACCGATCATTGTGGTACCTGTACCAAATGTATAGATGCCTGTCCAACTGATGCGATCTTATCCCCTTATATTATTGATGCAAAAAAATGTATTTCTTACCTGACCATAGAGCTCAGAGATGAAATCCCAAAATCATTTAATGATAAAATGGAGAACTGGATGTTTGGTTGCGACATTTGTCAGGATGTATGTCCATGGAACCGGTTTTCTGTTCCACATACAGAACCAAAATTTCAACCCAATCAGAACCTGCTTAATATGAAAAAGGAAGATTGGATGGACATTACAGAAGATGTATTCAAAACCATTTTCAAGAATTCGGCTGTGAAACGCACAAAGTTTAAAGGACTCAGCAGGAACATTGACTTCATTAAAACCACCAAATAACTATGCTTAAAAAGGGCGAACACATTGAAGGAATACCAGAAGAACTTCAATTATTATTGTGAAAAAGCCTTGGTGATGCTACTTAACAATCAGAAAACACTAAAAACTTAAAAGAGAATTTAGTTCCACAAAAAAAGCGCATTGATCAATGCGCTTTTTTTGTGGCTATATTTATGTCAACTCATTTTAGAACCTGACATGAAAACACGCTTAATTAAAGGCGTAACACGTTATCAGATTTATCTTTGTCTGGCACATGAGCACTACCCAACTCAACTTTTACCAGTCCTTTATTGGTATTCAGCTTAATGATAACCTGATCCTCCCCTTTTTCCCATATTCCAATATTATTATGAAGGTCTTCAGTAGAACCATCATCAAATGTAAACTTCAGATCTACAGGCAAAGGTTTATTGCTTTTATTCTTAATACTAATGTCATAACCACCTGGTACTTTAGTCGCTGCAGTGATCGCCATATCGGTGACCCCTTCCTCAAAAAACCAACGCTTCCAGAACCAATCCAGGTTTTTACCAGAACCCTCATTCATACTATTAAAAAAGTCGTAGGGCATAGGATGTTTTCCATTCCACGATCTGATGTAATGGTGCAAAGCCTTGATAAACAGTTCATCTCCCAGGTAATCTTTAACAAATAAATAACCCAATCCAGGTTTAGGATAAGAATTGGTAAAAGCTCCTGCACCTTTGAGTGCTGTACTTAAGGTAACAATTGGGGTATCATCTTTTGTACCTGAGGTCATGCCTGTTGGCGCAATACCATATTCGTCCACCATTGTGGTGTCAATCATTGGACCAATCAGCCATTCCCCTATTGTTGCCCAACCCTCATCCATCCAGGCATATTTGGTTTCATTGATCCCCATATAGAAAGGGAACATTGTATGAAAAATTTCGTGAACCGTTAAAGTAATCGCATCCTGCCTTTTCTCCACAGGATTATCGTTCACCATCATCGGGTATTCCATTTGATCCAGACCATCAAAGATGGTCTCATGCGCATATGGAAAAGGCCATTTAGGGAAGGTATAACTCATCGCATGTACGGTCTGACGGGCAAAATCAATCACCTCATAATAATCTTTATGAATTGGATTAAATGCAGCATCAACACGTGTTCTCCTACCCGTTTTAGGATCTACAACCAAACTGGTCGATTTCCATAGGTAATGATCACTGGTGGCAAACACAAAATCTGTCACATTTTTCGCATCAAATTTCCAGGTATTAAATGCCTGGGCTGCAGTAACTGCTTGATTTGCCAAATCCTGATCGTTGATGACATCTACGACCTCATCTACCTTTTCTGCCTTTGCCAGGCGTCCGGCAATCTCTTTGCGAAGCACCTGCTTTGAATTCATCAAATCTCCGGTAGCCCAAACCACAAAGTTTTTAGGAACAGTAATTTCTCCTTTAAAATTACAGAAGTCGTTATAAAACTCCACATCTCCGGTGTAAGGAAACTTATTCCAGCCATCAATGTCATCATAGACTGCAATTCGTGGGAAGAAATAAGCTACAAAATGTGAGCCTTCATCCACCTGTCCGGTACGCATATGGGAACCTTTATTTAGGTCATACTGATAGTCGATTTTTAACTTGATTTGTTTTCCTGGTGCCAATGGAGCAATCTTCAACTGCATGTTAGTGCCATCAATCGTCATCGCATCCTGCGCTAACTGACGTCCGTCCGCTTGCAAAGCTGAAATCTTTACCCCATCATTTAAATCACGGTCATTGAACTTGGTACTACGTTCCACCCCTTTTTTATACAGGTTAGGGTATAACTTAAACCAAAGCAGCTTTAAGGTATCCGGGCTATTGTTAAAGTAAACCACCTCTACTACTCCTTTTAACGCTCTGCTTGCCGGATTAAAGTCTACCTTTAAATCGTAATTGGCTGTGTTCTGCCAGTATTTAGCCCCAGGTTTTCCGGATTTAGCTCTCGTTCCTTTAGCAAAGGCCGCCTGGATCTCTGCCGGAACAGGTAAACTTTGCTGGGCAGTAGCCATTCCAGCCAGCCCAATAAAAAATACAAAAAAAGAGATTCTTTTGATTCGCATATATGTTATTTTTAAACAAAAAAGAGGTTGCCTAAAGTTCTTTTAACTTCCGAGCAGCCTCTTTTCCTTTATGAGTGATTTACTTTATTTACCGAATTTCATTTTTAGTTGCTCCAACATATCTGTGGTAACCGCAACTGCCGGCTTTGTTTTTTTCTCTTGAGGACTTGCAGGTTTTACCACATTACTTGCCCCAGAACCTACTACTGGTTTTGGTTTAGCTGCCACGGTCTGCTGTTGTTTTTCTTGTTTCAACTGCTCCTTTTTCTTGCTCCATCTCAACCAGATTTCTTCCAGTTTTTTCTTGGTGTACAAAGGAAAATCACCTTGTCTCATCCAGGCATAATAGCTTGGTTCGGTATCAAATACCTGCTCTACGACTTTACCTTTATGTTTTCCAAAATTAAAAATTTCCTGTCCTTGTTCATTGAATACCATTCTACCAGCAAAATCTACCGGTTTATTCATATTCGTGAAAATATGTAAAGCCTCTACATCATTCTTTACTGGCTTAGAAATATTCCCTTGTTTATCTTCAAACTCAGTGTCTTTGTAACGCTCAATCTGAGCAAGTAGCACATGGTAAGTCGCAGTAATATCAGCTTCAGCTGAATGTGCATTAACAATATCCTTATCGCAGTAAAACTTATATGCAGCACGTAATGTGCGTTGTTCCATTTGGTGAAAAACATTCTGTACGTCAACAAATTTCCTGTCTGACATATCAAAATCTACTCCTGCTCTTAAAAACTCTTCCAGCAATACCGGAATATCAAATCTGTTGGAGTTATAACCAGCAAGGTCAGCATCACCAATAAACTCGGCCAGTTCAGCTGCCACCTCTTTAAAAGTGGGTTCATTAGCGATGTCTTTATCATAAATCCCATGAATTAGAGAAGAAGCTAAAGGAATCGGCATCTCTGGATTAATGCGCATCGTTTTGATTTGCTCCGTTCCATCGGGCATGGCTTTTAAAATGGCAATTTCAACTATGCGATCTGTACCTACATTAACACCTGTAGTTTCCAGATCAAAAAAAGCAAGAGGGCGGTTTAAATTTAATTTCATTCGTATATATTGCTATTTTTAAAGGTTTGAATTCAAAAGAATTCATGATTAACGCTTTGGTAGCTCTTCAAAAGTCGTAAAAATCATTCATTAAACCTGAACTTATTTAGTAATGCACTAAATACCATAACGATGAATTCCATACTGGGAAATAATCTATTGAGCGGAAATATATTTAAGGCGAAAAATTCTTATTTATCTTAAATAGCTTAACTTCGTGTTTCAATTAATAGCTCAAATGAAATACTTTTTACTCCTTTCCTTTCTTCTTCTTGCAAAAATCAGCACACATGCACAGGATTTCCCCTTTGCTGCCGTCACCCTTGAAGATATTGATTTAAAAAATACAGTGATAGATTCCAGTGCAAATGCAATTGTTTTGAAGGAATTTGGATCCGCCAGAATGCAGCTTGATGACCAAGATGGAAGGTTATACATTTCATATAACTACCATGTCCGGATTAAAATATTTAATAAACAGGGTTACGAACATGGTAATATCACAATTCCCAGACGCATTTACGGCGAAAAGGAGGATGAAATCATAGAAATCAAGGCGGTCACCATTAATTATGTTGATGGCAGGTTTAAAGAGACTGCCCTTGATCCTAAAAAAATATTTAACGAGAAAAACAATAAATACACTGCCCAAACTAAGTTTACACTCCCTAATCTTCAGGATGGTAGCATTATAGAATATAGTTATCAGGTTAACATTCCTCAGGTTTTTAACTTTAAGTCCTGGAACTTCCAGTCGGGCATTCCCAAACTCTATAGTGAGTTTATCGCCTTTATTCCTGCTTTATACAACTATAATGTAGTATTAAGAGGCCCATTGAAACTCAGCGATACCAAGGCAGAAGTCAATAGAGAATGTATGCGGATAAACGGAACGTCGATTGATTGCTCAAAGATGACTTACGTAATGAAAGATATACCTGCATTTATAGAAGAAGATTACATGACTTCTCCTGTTAATTTCATATCGGCCGTTTACTTCGAGTTATCGGATTACACCTTATTATCTGGTGCCAAAGTCAATGTAACCAAGACCTGGAAAAACATTGACAATGAACTGGTTTCTGATCGTTCATTTGGTAGCCAAATGAAAAAGAAAGATGCTTTTAAAGAGCTGATGCCTGAGATTTTAGAGCACACCACAGACGATCTTTCAAAAGCCAAAGCCATCTATAACTACATCTCAAAGCACATCAAATCCAATGGATACATTGGCATCTACAGTGAAACTGCTGTTAAAAAGGCATTAGAGAGTCATTCAGGTAATACCGGGGATATCAATCTGGCCTTAATCTCTGCCTTGGATGCTGCAAATCTGGATGCGGAAGCTTTAATTCTTTCCACCCGCAACAATGGTGAACTGAACCGCTTATTTCCAGTAATTAGTAATTTCAATTATGTGGTGGTAAAACTCAACATCGGCGAAAAGAGCTATTTGCTCGATGCTTCTGTACCATTGTTACCATTTGGGATGCTCCCTTTGCATTGCATCAACGGACAAGGAAGAGTGATCAGCTTGAAAAAACCATCCTATTGGTACGATGTACAACCAGGTCAAAAGGATTATTCCCGTTATAGTTTTAATGCCACTTTAGGACCTGATGGAAAGATAAAAGGAGAATTAACGACCTACTCTTCCGGATATACAGCATTAAAAAAAAGAAAAGCAATTGAAGAGGCCGGTTCCATCGAAGAATATGTAGAAAAACTGGATGAGAAAATGCCAAAAATCAGCATTGATCAACATAAAATAATCAATCTGGATAGTCTTGAGCTCCCATTGGTAGAAAAATATGAGCTTGTTGTCAATTCCTACGATGGAGATCAAATGTCGAAACTTTTCTTCAGTCCATTTTTCATCGACCATATCAGTAAAAATCCATTTAACCTTAATGAAAGAACATATCCGGTTAATTTAGGTACAGGTTTAGAATCCAGGATTACCGTTCAGCTAAGCCTTCCGGAAGGTTATGTAATGGAAGCTCAACCGAAAAACATGAGTATTGGCCTTGCAGAAAACGGAGGCAGATACCTCACCAACACCATATTCGCAGACCAGACCATCACCTTTACCCAGCTTTTACAACTGAATAAACCAATTTATGATCCCTCAGAATACCTTTCATTAAAAGAATTTTACAGCCAGGTTATTCAAAATCAAAAGACAGATATCATCCTTAAAAAAACGAAGTAAATGAAAAAGTTGATGCTGTTCTTGCTGTCAGTATGCGTAGTTTCACCATGCTTTTCTCAATCCGAGTATGCGATTGATCAAATCCCAGCGGGCTTAAAAAGCAATGCAAATTCTGTGATCCGGGATATGCAAACCACAGTAGATATGAAGGACATTGATCAGGTGTTGATTGCTGTAAAAAAAGTGGTTACTGTTTGGAATAAAAATGGTGATGCCAGAGCCGAATTAGCCATCCATTACGATAAAAGTACCGTTATTCAGCGCATAAAAGGTCAGGTAATTGATGCCTATGGAAAGCAAATCTATAAGTTTTCACAAAGTGATTTTAGTGATGAGAGTGCAGTAAGCAAAGGGAGCCTTTATGTTGATTACCGGGTAAAATACTACAGTCCACAGCTGATCAGTTATCCCTATACCGTTGTTTATGAATATGAACTCCGGAACAAACAGAACCTCATTCTTCCTGAATGGTATCCCAATCCTTACGCGGATCAATCTATCGAACACAGCAAATATGTATTCATTTCAAAACCTGAAGATGAAGTTCGAATCCAGGAAAGAAATTCCCCAGGAAAAGCTGAAATACAAACTACAGAAAAAACAAAAAGCTATACCTGGCAAATGAACAATATAGCTGCCCGAAAAAGAGAGCCCTTCGCTCCCGATCCGGATGATTACCTCCCATCGGTACGGATTGCAGCAAAACAATTTAGTTATTATGGTCATAAAGGGAGTTATCAGAATTGGGAAGAATTAGGCAAATGGGTGTATGACGACTTAATTAAAAATCGACAATTGCTCCCTGAATCTGCCATCAATGAAGTAAAAGCATTGGTCAATGGGATAAATGATGAGCGGGAAAAAGCAAAAAAGATTTATGAATATGTACAAAAAAAGACCAGATATATCAGTGTACAAATAGGAATTGGTGGTTTTCAACCTATGCCCGCTGCGGAAGTTCAGCAACTGGCTTATGGAGATTGTAAAGCTTTAGTCAATTATACCCAAACACTGTTAAAAACTGTAGGCATCCCATCCTTATACTGTGTAGTAAATGCCGGATCCACAAAAAAGGATATTGATCCCAGCTTTGCAGGTATGGAACAGGGAAATCATATCATTCTGGCCCTACCTCTAAAAACAGACACTGTTTGGCTGGAATGTACCAGTTCCGAAAATCCTTTTGGCTACCTAGGGGATTTTACCGATGATAGAACCGTTTTCGCCTGTACGCCTGAAGGAGGCAAAATACTTCGCACACCCAAGCTCAGCACTGCAATGAACCTATTGAATACAAAGGCTACGCTTCAGATTGACACACTTGGAAATATAAACGGTCAACTTAAAACCATTCATAGCGGCGCGCAGTATGACAGCAACAATAACTTAATCGGACAAACCAAGACCGAACAGCTGAAACTATTAAAAGAGACTTACGACATAGACAATATCAACTTCAGTGACTTAGAGCTGAATCAGGATAAAAGTTTAACACCTAAAACGACAACATCGCTTCAACTAAGTATCCAGAAATACGCCGCAAAAAACAACAATCTCTTTTATTTGGAACTCAACCTCTTTAATAAAACCAAAACTATTCCGGAGATGAAAAACAGAACCTTAAAAGTATATATCAATAGAGGTTATACAGATGAGGATGAATTGATTTACCAGCTTCCAGAGGGTTACAAAATAGAATCATTACCTACAAATAAGCAAATCAACAGCCCATTTGGCAGCTATACAGCATCCCTGAGAATTGAAGGAAAAACCATAGTTTACCATAGAAAAATGATACTTAATGATGGTAGTTATCCTGCTGCGCAATTTAAGGAATTCAGCACTTTTATAAACGACATCAATGCTGCCGACCACAGCAGGATAGTGTACAAACTCTAACTAACTGAGTATGATCAAACCCAGGCCTATACCAATAATCATAATCAAATACATCAGGATTTCAGTAGTTGCAAATTTCTTGTATTTATTCCAGAAAGAATCCTCTTGATTAGGTATAGGCATAATGGTTTAACTCTAAATGAGCGATGATACAAATATACGTTGATCATCTTATTTTCCCATCTAATTCCCCAAACTTTCCGGCTCAACTGTATACTCCCTTAACAGCTGAATCATACACTCCAATCGTTCCACACTAACAGGAGCATCACAGCCCCTTTAACGAGCCAGGTTTACTTTCCAGGAGTTTAATCCTTTTACCTAAGCGAAGATACATATGATGAACATCCACTTCGAGCTCATCTCATCTTTGATGAACCAGAATTAGTGTTTTTTGAAAAAAGACCTAAATAATACCAAATGGTTAAAAAAAGAAAAACAAAAAGCAATATAGATCGTTATAATTTAATATAATGATAAGAGAAAGTAAAACCATCATCATCTCCAACCGATTACCGGTAAAAATAACAGAAGAAAACGGCGTCTACGAATTGAGTCCCAGCGAAGGTGGTTTGGCCACTGGTCTTGACTCCATCTATAAAGAAGGAAGTAACATCTGGATTGGCTGGCCCGGCATTGAAATCCCTGAAGAAAGACAAAAAGAAGTCAGCCTGAAACTAGCTGCATTGAACCTCATACCAGTCTTTTTGAGTCCCGAAGAAATAAACGGTTATTATGAAGGATTTTCAAATGAAATTCTATGGCCGGTGTTTCATTACCTGGTCACTTATGCAAATTTCGAGCAATCCTATTGGGAAGCTTACAAGGGGGTAAATGAGAAATTCAAACAGGCGGTCATGCAGCACCTTTCCAGTGGCGATAGAGTCTGGGTACAGGATTATCAGCTTTTGTTGTTGCCAGATTTAATCCGGGAAATGCAAGCTAGTGTGACGATTGGTTTCTTCCAGCACATTCCATTTCCCTCTTTTGAAATCTTCAGACTCATCCCATGGAGAGCAGAAATCATTGCAGGAATGCTTGGAGCGGATCTATTGGGTTTCCATACCTTTGATGATGCAAGGCATTTTATCAGTGCTGCATCGCGCTTATCGCCCAGCAATCCTTCAGACAACATTCTGAACTATAAAAACAGACAGGTGGTCGTAGAAGCATTTCCTATGGGGATAGACAATGAAAAATTTGATCGCCTTACCAGAGATCCGAAGGTTGAAAAATTCAATACCTCCATTAAAACCAATTTAAAAAACATCAAGACCATTCTCACGATAGATCGTCTGGACTATAGTAAAGGGATTTTACAAAGGCTACAGGCTTTAGAATTATTGCTGCAAAATCATCCGGAATATATAGGAAAACTAGCGTTATATATGATTGTGGTTCCATCCAGAGACACCGTTCCAAAATATAAAGAGCTAAAAGACCAGATAGACCAACTTGTAGGCAACATTAACGCAAAGTTCAGAACGATTAGCTGGGTTCCAGTACACTATTTCTACCGCTCATTTTCCGTAGAATTCCTTTCCGCAATCTACAGTGCGGCAGACATCTGCCTGGTTACCCCAATGCGGGATGGGATGAACCTGGTCAGCAAAGAATATGTTGCATCCAGACCAAACGAGGATGGCGTATTGATCTTAAGTGAAATGGCTGGTGCTTCCAAAGAACTCAACGATGCTTTAATTGTAAATCCAAACAACATCGAGGACCTTGTTGAAGCCATGATTCAGGCCATCAACATGTCGCCACAAGAACAGCAAAGCAGAATGAAAAGCATGCGGGCAATTGTCAGCAAATTCAACATACACCTTTGGGTGAAAAACTTTATGGATAAATTAAAAGAGGTCAAAACGATGCAGGAATCATTACATACTAAACATGCAGTGACATCGGTTAAGAATCAAATCAATATTGATTATAAAAATTCAAAAGACAGGTACATATTTCTGGATTATGATGGAACACTTGTGGGCTTTCATGCCGATATCAATCAAGCCTCACCAGATGAAGAGCTGTATACCATTTTAAAGCAACTCACACAAGATCCTGCTAATAAAATTATTATCATTAGCGGCAGGAATTACCAGACATTAGAACAATGGTTCGGGCATCTAGATGTGGACATGATTGCAGAACATGGTGCCTGGCAAAAACACAAACATACCGACTGGAAGCCTTTACCTCTGCTCACTGACAAATGGAAACAGGAAATAAAACTGGTTTTAGATACCTATACAGACCGCACGCCAGGATCATTCATTGAAGAAAAAAGTTACTCTCTGGTATGGCATTATAGAAAGGTTGAAGAAGGCCTGGGCGCACTCAGGGCTAACGAAATTGTCAATCATCTTCGGATGGTAATTGCCGACAAAGGCTTACAGATGATGCCTGGAAACAAGGTGATAGAGTTTAAAAATGTGGAAGTCAACAAAGGAAAAGCAGCACAGCACTGGCTATATGGACAAAATCCAGATTTTATTTTAGCGCTTGGCGACGACCATACGGATGAAGACATCTTTAAGGCATTGCCAACAAAAGCTTACACCATCAAAGTGGGCAGCAATATTTCCGCAGCGCGATATTATCTCAAAGATTTCAAAGAAGTCAGGTCTCTACTAAAAGAGCTGGTATAGTAAAAAAGCACTGGTTTAACAATAAACCAGTGCTTTAAATGAAATTACAAAAATGATGGCCTGTCTAATTTCACTGCAATTCGATGGGCAGCATTCATCAAACCGACATGACTATAGGCTTGAGGAAAATTCCCCCACTGGCCTCCATCAACTTCATCGACATCCTCACTGAACAGTAGTAAATGATTGGAATATTTGATGATCGATTCAAATTCTTTGATTGCATCATCTAATCTCCCAACACAGGCCAGGGCTTCTACATACCAGAAAGCACAGATTAAAAAAGTCGTTTTCGGCTTACCAAAATCATCACTATGCACGTAGCGGTAAAACAAACCATTTTCAGCTTTGAGTTCTGCTTCTAAAGCAATCAAATGATCTTTTGCCCGTTCTGAATTTGGGTCCAGGTAATTCATTAAAATCAGCTGTAAAGTACTCGAATCCAGATAAGGACTCCCAACTGCATGCGTATATACTTTACGAACCGGATCATAACAATCCTCTATATGTTGTGCAGCCTTATCAATCAGGAGCTGTGCTCGATCCTGGAAATGCTGATTTTCAATAGTCTTTGCCATTTTTAACGCAGCATTTGCGCCTGCCCATTGAAACAAATTAGTGTAACAATGAATATTTGGAAGATTTCTAAATTCCCAAATCCCGGCATCTTGTTCGTCAATGGTATGTTCGATCTTTTTTAGCAGAGAATCCAACCATATTTCAGAATCCTTTCGCTCCGAATAGATAAAACGACGGTCTGTATATAAGGGTAACATAGAAATCAGTACCTGTCCATAAATATCATTCTGAATATGCTCAAATGCCTGATTTCCGATCCTTATGGGGGTATTGCCCAGATAACCCTTTAAATCAGGAACAATATGTTCGGTGAGTACCCTTTCCCCCGCAATTCCAAATAGTGGCTGATAACGCTCATCATCTCTAAAAGAAAGATCAGTGATATAGTTAAAATACCGCTCCATCTCCTCGAAATGCCCGATATGGTTCAATGAAGTGATCACATAATAAGAATCTCTCATCCAGCAATACCGGTAATCCCAATTTCTGCCAGTCCCCTGCGATTCCGGCAAACTGGTTGTACTTGCAGCGATGATTGCTCCGGTGTCTTCGTACTGATGGATTTTCAAAGTAAGTGCTGACCGGATAATATAGGACTGGTAAAAACCTACGATCGTGGAATGTTTAATCCAGGTGCGCCAATATTTTTTGGTCTCCATTAAAAACCGCTCCGCAGTACTGATAATGGCTGCATTCAATTCATTCCCATAAGTTAAGATCAGGTATTTTGTTTCATTTAAAGCGAAATACTTTTCATCTTCAATATAACTCAGGGAAATATTGGTACTCAGCTGCATATCTTCAGTATCCCCGCTAAATGTGAGATGATTACTTCCCCTGCTTGCTTTTTGCTTTTTCCCCCCATATTCACATACCGGTTTACAGGTGACTTTTACCCTTGGATTTCCAGTCAAGGGTTCAATTTTCCTAATGAGCATCAATGGCTTAAAATACCGCTCAAACTGATGGAAACGTGGCGCAAAATCAGTTACGCGATAGCTGCCTTCCGGATTACTGATTTCCGTGCAAATGATATTCGTATTTTCCAGATAATACTGTTTAGATAAATACTCAGCAGCCGGTAGAATAGAAAATTCACCTCCTTTCTCTTCATCCAATAAAGCACCAAAAACGAAACTGCTGTCAAATCTTGGCCAGCAAAGCCAGTCGATATTAGTGTTCTTATTTACATGAGCGAGGAAAGCGCAATTTCCAATGATTCCGGTTTGATAAGTGGGTCTCTCTGTCATACATAATTACAATTGATGTAATAGAACAACAGGTGTATTCCGCTTTTGTTCCTATTTTTTGAAGGAACCGGCTTTCACCATAGCCTTTTGGTAGGCTGGCAAACTTAAATCATCTACAACCACACCACGGGTAGTTGAAGCATGAACAAAGAAATTATCATTTAAATACACCCCCACATGGTCAACAGATCTACCACCAAAAGAGAAAAATATGAGGTCCCCTTCTTTGAGTTGTCCAACACTTTTAGTTTTGATCACACCAGCCTGATCGCTGGAACGCCTTGGAAGTTCATTGCCGTAGATATTTTTTTGCAACAGGAAGGCAAAACCGGAACAATCGATCCCACGTTTATCCAGTCCTCCTAAACGGTACTTTACCCCGGTCCAGTCGTTGATAAAACGGTACAATGGTTTGCTTTTCAAATGAGACATCACCACTGCTGCCTTTGCGCCGGTCGTATTTACATTCGTATTTCTCCTTGTACTACATGCCGAAAAAACGAGCAATACCATTAACAACATCAACAGCTTAAATTTTCCTTTAAGAGCGGTCTGATGAATGGTCATATGGTTTATTGTTTAATGATGCGTTGTATTTCATCCAGTTTCAGCAGCGCCTCAACTGGAGTCAGCACATTCACATCCAGGTTATTTAAAGTATCTCTTATTTTAACTAAAACCGGGTCATCAATGGCAAACATGTGCAATTGGTAAGCCTGATTCTGCACTTTCTTAATGCTATCTTTAATGCTCTGTCCCTCTGTACGGTCGATTTCCAGTTTTTTCAGAATTTCATTCGCTCTGTTGATGAGTTTAGGTGGCATACCCGCCATCTTTGCGACATGGATACCGAAACTATGTTCACTACCTCCCGGCACTAATTTGCGCAGGAAAATCACCTTATTCCCTACTTCCTTGATTGACACATTAAAGTTTTTAATCCTGGTCATGGTATTGGCCAGCTCATTCAACTCATGATAATGCGTTGCAAAAAGTGTTTTAGGTTTGGCTGTAGGATGGGTATGCAGGAATTCAGCAATAGCCCATGCGATGGAAATCCCATCATAGGTACTGGTACCTCTACCAATTTCATCCAATAAGATCAGGCTATTTTCCGAAATGTTATTCAGGATACTTGCGGTCTCGTTCATCTCCACCATAAACGTACTCTCCCCGGAGGACAGGTTATCTGAAGCACCAACTCTGGTAAATATTTTATCCACCAAACCGATTGTTGCTTCTTTAGCCGGGACAAAACATCCCATCTGTGCCATCAACACAATCAATCCGGTTTGTCTCAGAATTGCCGATTTACCCGACATATTGGGACCGGTAATGATAATGATCTGCTGCGTCACATTGTCCAGAAAAACATCATTCGTAATGTATTCCTCGCCTACCGGTAACCGTTTTTCTATCACCGGGTGTCTTCCACCCTTAATGTCCAAACCTTTCCCTTTATTCATGACCGGTTTCACATAGTGATTTTTAACCGCCAGTTGTGCGAAACACAGCAATACATCCAATTGTGCAATACAAAAAGCATTCAGCTGGATTTGCTTGATATAAGCACTTAGCAATGCCATTAGCTCTCCATAAAGACGAATTTCGATCTCCATGATCTTCTCTTCAGCCCCCAGAATCTGCTCTTCATATTCTTTCAACTCTGGCGTGATATAGCGCTCAGCACTAACCAGCGTCTGTTTCCTGATCCATTCTGTAGGAACCTTATCTTTATGCGTATGGGTAACCTCCAGATAATAACCAAAAACGTTATTGAAAGCTACTTTAAGGGAAGGGATACCAGTAATGGCCGCTTCTCTCTTTTGAATTTCTATTAAATAATCTTTTCCACCGAAGGAAATTTTACGCAAACGATCCAGCTCTTCATCTACCCCATCGGCAATCACATTACCTTTAATCAGCAAAGCAGGAGGATCTTGCTGTAACTCTCTCTCCAGTTTCTCTCTGATGGATAAACAAGGATCTAACTGAGCTGCTAAAGCCATTAAAAATGGGTTATCAGAAGCATTAGCAATGTCTTTGACCGATTCAATATGGTAGAGGGCTTTCTTTAGCTGACACAATTCTCTTGGCCCAACCTTTAACAAACCAACCTTAGAAATCAAACGTTCCAGATCTCCGATCTGCTTAATGTGTCCTAAGAATTTTTCAACCAATTCCTCGTCTTTCACCAGATAATCAACCATCCCCAGACGTTCCTGAATCGGCTTCAGTTCCTTAAGCGGCATGATGATCCAACGGTGCAATAAACGCGCACCCATCGGCGTAGAAGTATGGTCTAAAATCTGAAAGAGCGTTACCGCATTTTCATTATTAGAGCTCACCAGTTCCAGGTTGCGAATCGTAAAACGATCCAGCCACATGTACTTATCTTCCTCTAAACGTGCGATAGAACTCACATGTTTTAAATTCTTATGCTCAGTTTCATTCAGGTAATGAAGGATAACCCCCGCAGCAATAATCCCATTAGGCAATTTATCTACCCCGAAACCCTTTAAAGAATTCACTTCAAAATGCTTGTGTAAGGTCTCATTTGCATAATCGCTGGTAAAAGCCCAGTCGTCTAAGCTAAAAGTATAGAACTTATCACCAAAAATCTCTATGAATTCTTTCCTTTTACTCTTTTGAAAGATGACCTCAGTAGGCTTAAAACCTTGTAAAAGCTTATCGATGTACTCTTCATTACCTTGAGCCACATAAAACTCCCCTGTAGAAATGTCCAGAAAAGACACACCCAATCCGGTTTTATCGAAATATACGGAAGCAAGGTAATTATTGGACTTCTGGCTCAGGATATTATCACTATAGGCAACACCCGGGGTAATCAATTCTGTTACACCACGTTTAACGATAGTTTTGGTAGTTTTTGGATCTTCCAGTTGATCGCAAATCGCGACCCTTTGTCCAGCTCTTACCAATTTCGACAAGTAATTGTCTAAAGAATGATGTGGAAATCCCGCCAGTTCAATATGACCACCCGGTCCATTTCCCCTTCTTGTAAGTACAATCCCCAGAATCTGGGAGGTCTTTACAGCATCTTCACCAAATGTTTCATAGAAGTCGCCTACTCTGAACAATAATAATGCACCTGGATACTTTGCTTTAATAGCATTGTACTGCTGCATTAAAGGTGTCTCTTTAGTCTTGTCTTTAGCCAAAATGTATTTTAATTTACAAAACTGTAAAGATAGCACCTGAATGCTTAACCTTTAAGCTTTGTTGAAAACTATAAATGTTACACTTGTTCTATATAAGATAAGAACAAGTTCAATGCTTCGCGTTTTTTATCGGTTAAGTCGAAATCCAGTTTATGGAACAGATAATCTTCCATGTCGAAATTTGGAGTTTCTGGCAATTCCTTTAACAGCGCAGCGCGATGTGAAAGGCCAAAAGCCAATGCCTGATTAAATTCGGCAATAAATGACTCAGGAATCAATTTATTGGCTACCCAGGCTGCATATACAAAAGGTAATCCAGTAAACTTCATCCATTCTTCGCCCATGTCGTAAGCAAAGGCATAGTCTGATTTCTTACCGAAAGTACGATCACCAATCAAAACCATCGCATCCGTTTGGGCATCCAAATCAGTTGTAAAACTGACCTCCTGTTTCCAATGGAATTTCAACAACACTTTAGCCAGGTTGTTTGAAGTCCGGGAATGGCTATCCAGTTTCACTGTTTTAATCTCAGATACCGGTACTTTGCTAAACACAAATACAGAATTTACCGCTCCTACAGAGCCTATACAATAATCGGCTATGATGTGTGCATGAGGTACATTAGGAATTGCGGCGACAGGAATCAGACCAATATCTACCTGACCATTGATTAATTTAGCCGCACAATCCGTAGGAATATCTAAACTTAAATCTATTTTATTTAGCAGTTCTGAATGTTCAATACCATACATAAAAGGCTTGGTATTGGTATAAGAAACTGCGGAAATTTTAATCTTACTCAATTGGAAATGTTTTTAAATGATCCGTATTATTGAACTCCAGGATCGTAAACCGACCATCGTTCAATTCGACTTTGTAGAGCGTTGTGTTCTGATGCGGGAATTCTGTCATCTCGTTTAAAGGTCTGCCGGTTAACAGGCAAAGGAACAATCGCATGGCACGACCGTGCATACAGATCAATACCTTTTCCTCATTTGCTGCATTCACAATTACCTCCAGCGCTTCCTGAAGTCTGATTTTCACCTGATTCGGACTTTCACCACCTTCAAAATGACTATCATAATCTCCGGATTGCCATTTCTCCATCATCCCCTTAAATGCAGCGATGGCATTTTCGTCATTGGGTTTTCCTTCCCAGACACCCCAGGCCAGCTCATCCAAACCAGATAGTTGTTCCCATGGCAATCCTGCCTCAAGAAAACCTTTCACAGTCTGATGGGTTCGCTTTAAAGTAGAAGTATAGACTTTATCAAATGGAACATCCTTGTACAGTTTATAAAATGAGGCTGCCTGCGCTCTTCCAGTCTCATTAAGATCACTATTGATCCCTCTTCCCTGAACTATTCCCTGTTTATTTAAATCTGTTTCACCATGTCTGATGATGTATAATTCTTTCTTCATGAATTGATGACCGGCAATTTATAGTACTGTGGCTTCACTTCAGCTTCAAATACGAAGTCTGTATAATCGGTTACGACATTATAAAGGGTATCTCTTTCTATCGGTTGACGGTTGACCTGTTTGATGAGGTTCACCAATTCTTCCGTATTCATGGCCGGATGTTGCTCTTCAGCACCTGCCATTGAGTAAATTTTGGTGGTATCATCTAAAGTACCGTCAATATCATCTACACCAAAATTTAAAGAAAGTTGTGCCGTTTGGCGACTAATCATCGCCCAATAGGCTTTGATATGGTCAAAATTATCCATGTAAATCCTTGCAATTGCATAATTTCTCAGATCTTCAATCACAGAAACCTCAGGCACATTGTCCATCTGGTTGTTCTGATTTCTGAATTTTAATGGAATGAAAGCCTGAAAACCACCGGACTTATCTTGCTGCTGACGCAGGCGCTCCATATGGTCAACCCTATGCCAGAACGCTTCAATATGTCCATACAGCATCGTTGCATTGGTTTTCATGCCCAATTTATGCGCTTGTTCATGAATATCCAACCATTGTTCCGCATTACATTTGTCATGCGCAATCTTCTCCCTTACTTCCGGGTGAAAAATCTCCGCACCACCACCTGGCATAGAATCCAGACCGGCTTCCTGCAAATATTTCATCCCTTCATAATGCGTCAATTTTGCCTTTTTGAAGATGTAATAATACTCCACCGGAGTTAATGCTTTAATATGCAAGTCAGGACGATGTGCTTTTGCCTTCCTGAAAAAGTCACTGTAGAACTCCAGATTTTGTTTTGGAACCACACCACCTGTGATGTGCACCTCAGTTACCGGCTCGTTATCATATTTTCTAAGCACTTCCATCATTCCTTCTACACTCATCTCCCATCCTTCTTCACGTTGTTTGATCAAACGGGAATAAGAACAAAATTTGCAGTCGTACACACAAACGTTGGTAGGTTCAATATGAAAATTACGGTTAAAAAAGGTCCTGTCGCCGTGTTTTTGCTCCCTGATATAGTTCGCCAAAACCCCTAAATAACCTAGTTCGGCATGTTCATACAGATATACGCCTTCATCGAAGGTGATTCTTTCCTGGTTCTGAACTTTATTTGCTATTGCTTTCAGTTCTGCAGACAAATCATTGTCGTTCAACACTAAAGCCAGCTTTGAATTAGCATCCATATATAATGAGATAATGGTACAAATGTAAAAAGACAGGTGCATTTAAAAAATGACCTGGCCACGAGCAAAAGTAGTATAAAATCAGCATATACCCGTCTTTTGAACAGGTTTTAGCTGTCAGCATTATGTAAAAGAGCGCTGACACAAAATTTGGTCTTCACAGCTGAGCCCCTTTACTTTTTATTAATTAGATCATTCATCAAGGAATGAATCCTGGAGAAATAAGAACCTTTGCACAAGCCATCCTTAAATACTTCAGGAAACTGATTCATGAAGCTTGTCCGGATACTTCCGAATTCATGAAATGGAGCTTTCCTCATTTCGATTATAAAGGAACCGTATGTAGCATACCATGCTTTTAAAAGCTAAAGAAGAGGTCATAATGCAATTGGGAAGAATTACAAAAATCGCCCTTGCTACAGCGCTCGAATGGAAGGTAAAAGGAAAAATTCATGCCGTTGAAGGAAGGATGAAGCCCGACAAACAGGCAGTAATATGGATAAAAAACAGGGCTATAGTAAAGCAATCCTAGGGTCTGGAGCCCTAGTCAACCCTACCAGATCCCTACACATGGCTTATTACAGCGTCTAAAGTTTAAGACGCTTCCTCTGTTCTGCTGATCTTCGTTCCACAAAAAACACTGGCTGTTTTTCCTGAATAAAAAATTCATAAATCTGATTGATACAGAAATAAAATTGTTTTATCCCTACATTAGCCTCGGGATATATGGGGATTTATCATAATTTTTCTGATCAGGAATTACTGCTGGAGCTACGTATGGACAATCGTCTTGCGTTTACAGAGCTCTTCAATCGTTATTGGAAGAAACTGCTTGCAGTTTCCTATAATTATACGAAAGACCATGCTGTGGCTGAAGAAATTGTGCAGGAAGTATTTATCGGTCTCTGGAATAGAAGAGCACTACTTGAGATCAATATTCTTGAAAACTACTTAGCTACCGCTGTTAAGTTTTCTATATTCAAAAGCATTCATCAACAAAAGAGAAGAGCAGAACTGGCCATACAGAATTATCAGACCGACCTGATCGCATTAGATGAAGAAAAGATCCAGGCTAAATTTCTACAGGAATACATTGATGGAATTGTAGAACAATTGCCGGAAAAATGCAAACTGGTCTTTAAATACAGTCGACATGAAGGTTTAAGCATTCCTGAAATTTCAAAAGAAATGGGAATTGCAGAAAAAACAGTAGAGGCCCATCTTACCAAAGCCCTAAAAACGATCCGAAAAGACCTAAATAATTCTGGCGTACTCCTCATCGCCTGCTCTATTTTTCTAAAATAATATACGAATACTGCATTAAAAGGATCTTTTTTTTAAAAAGATCCTTTTTTCTTAGATAGCACTAAGGGTAACCAGTGGGTTCAGCGTACTACCTAATAATTAGCCAGGAGAAATCAGAGTTTAATGAGCGTTCAAACCTGCTAAAAAACAAACGTACCTGGATGAAAAAACACGATACCGCTATATTAATTGAAAAATACATCAATGGTACATGTACTGTAGAGGAGCGGGAGCAATTGCTAACATGGTACCGTTCTCAGCAAAAACAAACCGTAGAATGGCCTGCAACTGTCGGGATGGACGAGAGCGCTGTCTACCAGCGCATATACTCCGGAATTGAACAGCGAATTGATGCTGCTAAGCCTTTGATCCACAAATTGCATCCGGCATCTGAAGTGGCCATCAACACAAATCAAATCCGCTTAAATCGCCATACTTTTGGCTGGAAAAAAATCGCTGCCGCCGCTGCCATTGTCTTAACGAGCAGTATCGGTATCTACATGAATCACCTACACGCACCAGCTTCTTCAAATCAGCAACTTGTTTTTAAAAACGAAGTTAAACCTGGAGGCGATAAGGCGATCTTAAAACTTGCCGATGGCACAGAGGTCGTTTTAGATGGCACTAAAAGTACAAAGCTGACCCAACGTGGCGACATTGATTTTAGTCAGAGCAAAAATGGACAACTTGTTTACAATAAACATGCTGCCAATACATCCCTTGCTCCGGAAGACTTAAAATACAATACCGTATCTACACCTAAAGGTGGCCAATACCGGATTGTCCTTCCCGATGGCACGAAAGTATGGCTTAATGCCGCTTCTTCTATTCGTTTCCCAACGATGTTCCAGACTGGAGAGAGAAGGGTAAACATCAGCGGAGAAGTATATTTTGAGGTCACTAAAAATAAACACCAGCCTTTTCTGGTGCTTGCGAATACACAACGCCTGGAAGTATTGGGGACCAAATTTAACATCAATGCTTATGAGGATCAATCTCAAATCAGTACAACACTGGCAGAGGGAAGTATCAAAATTGGCCGTATTCAACAAGATGATTCCCAAATTTTAAAACCGGGACAGCAGGCATTGCTGAACACCAAAGACGAGAGTCCGCTGAGAATTACCACAGCTGATATGGAAGAAGCCCTGGCCTGGAAAAACGAAATTTTTGTATTTAACAATACGCCTACCAAGGAAGTTATGAAGCAAATGGAACGCTGGTACAACGTAGAAGTTGTCTACAGAACTGAAGTGCCAAATCTTCATTTCACAGGTGTGATTCCAAGGGACAGCAAACTCTCTACTTTCCTAAAAGTACTGGAAGGAACGGGAGCTGTCAAATTTGGCATTGAACAAAATAAAGTCATCATTCAAAAAACAAAATAAATCAACAAACCACCACCACAAATTCCATCTTATGAAACCCGCCACTTAAAACACCACCACAGGCGAGTCTGAAAATAACCAACCCGGTTCGCGGCCGGGAAGGTCAATGCTCAGGTTTAGCCAAAAGAACATTCCGGATTTCACCGGATTTGCAAGCCCATCAACTTAAACCTAAACATTTCAAATTTATGAAAGAACGACTACATTCTAAAGTCATTTCCTCTTATGGGCTAAAAACCCTAAGAAAAGTATTCATTATCATGAAACTATCCTTGATTATCCTGATGACCATTGGTCTGCAGGTAAGTACCGCTTCCTTTGCGCAGCGAGTTACCATTTCCAGGCAAAACACAAGCCTGAAATCCGTTTTGCAAGACCTGAGAAAGCAAACCGGATATTACTTTATTTACAATAATGAAGTCATGCTTCAATCGAAACCACTAAACCTTGATTTGAAGAATACAGACTTCCATAGCGCTTTGCTGGAGATTTTCAAAAATCAACCCCTGAACTATACCATTGAAAAAAACATCATTGTACTCAGTCTGAAGGAAAGCTCCGGAACAGCAACACAAGCTCCGGCAAAAATCATCAGCATACAAGGTAAAGTAACCGACGACAAAGGTATTCCATTGCCTGGAGTAACGATTCTGGTAAAAGAAGGCAGCGCAGTTGCAATTACCAATTCCGATGGGCTTTACAAAATCCAGGCAGAAGAAAATCAAACTTTAATCTTCTCCTACCTCGGTTTCAAAAGAGAAGAAGTGCCTATCCAAAAGAGAACGCAGATCAATGTATCCATGACTATGAGTATAGGGGAATTGAATGAAGCGGTTGTAATTGGCTATGGTACACAACAAAAGAAACTACTAACCGGGGCCATTGGGGTAGTCAAAGGAGAAGAACTGACGCAATCACCAGCTGTAAATGTATCCAATACTTTAATGGGTAGAGTGACTGGATTGGTTTCTTACATGACTGCTTCCGGAACACCGGACCGTGACCGCTCTGCCATTAAAATCCGTGGAATGGGCGATGCACTCATCGTGATAGACGGAGTTGCCCGGGAAGGTATGGGTATAGTAGGGATGGAAATGGACAAATTAGATCCCAATTCTATTGAAAGCATTAGTGTGCTTAAGGATGCCTCTGCTGCAGTTTACGGTGCCAGAGGTGCCAACGGAGTGGTTTTAATCACCACCAAACGTGGAAAATCCAATAAAGTATCTGTGAATTACAATGGTAATTTTGGGGTACAGGAACCAACCAGGCTTCCTAAATTTCTGGACTCCTACAATTATGCCTTGTTGAACAATGAGATGTACGACAATGATAAAGCTGAAAAAGGAAGTTCTCCCAGAACAAAATATACAGCTGAAGAAGTTCAGAAATTTAAAGACGGATCTGATCCTGACCGATATCCAAATACCGACTGGTATAAAACAGTCTTAAAAGATTATGCCTCATTACAAAGACATAACCTGAGCTTAAATGGAGGTGGCAATAATTCGAGGTACTTTATCAGTGGCACCTATACCGATCAGCAAGGCCTGATCAGTACTTCAGGAATGAAACGTTATGGTGTAGTGAGTAACTTTGATCTGGATGTTACTCCTAGTACCAGCCTATCTGTTGGCCTGAATTACATTACCGAAAACGCTAAAAATCCGGCAGTTTATGCAGAAAGCATTTTTAGCAGAATGGCAGCATTAGGCTCCGTATCCCCTGCCCGTTTTTCGAATGGCTTATATGCTTTCTCCGGATTTTCCGGTAATCCTTTAGCCGATGCATTGGAAGGTGCAGGATACAATAAAGTAGGCAGAAATATCTTTACCAGTTCCCTGAAATTGACACAGCAACTTCCATTTATCAAGGGACTTTCTGCAAGTGGAATTGTAACTGTCGACAAGAACAATTCTTTAACAAAAGCATTCACAGTACCTTTTCCTGTATATTCATTAGATCCGTCAAAAGACGAATACACCCAGCAAAACGCAACAGAGAAAGCCTCATTGAGTGAAACTGTATCACTAAACGACAATGTCAACCTACAGGTGTCCCTGAATTACAAAAGACTATTTGGCAAGCATTCAGTTACTGCACTTGCATTGTATGAGCAAAATGAATTTAAAGGAGAAAACATAATTGCGGAAAGAAGTAATTACCCCGTTTCCAGTATAGACCAGCTATTTCTTGGCGATGTAACCACACAAAAAAGTGCGGGTAGCTCACAGGAAAATGCACGTCAGAGTGCGGTGGCCCGTTTCATCTACAACTACAACAGCAAATATATTTTAGAAAGCAATTTTAGATATGATGGTTCTCCATACTATCCTAAAGGAAAAAGAAGAGCCTTATTCCCTTCTTTATCGGCAGCCTGGATCTTATCTGAAGAGAATTTCATTAAAGATCATTATCCATTCATCAACGAATTGAAAATCCGTACTTCCTATGGTAAATTAGGTAATGATGGTGGAACTTTATACTCGTATTTTTACAACTATGGTTTATTTCCGGCAGGTTATGTCTTTGGTACTGGCAATGCCATCGCTCCGATGACCAGGCTCAGCAATACAACCGTTCCAAACACCAACATTACCTGGGAAAAAGTGAAAGCTTTCGACATTGGTTTGGATGCCTTGCTATGGGGAGGAAAATTAGGCATTGAAGCCGATTATTACAGCAAATCTAAATACGATATCCTACGCTCCAGAGGTTACGACGTACCTGCTACTTTTGGATTGAGTCCGGCATTAGAGAACTTTGGAAAAGAATATTACTACGGTTATGAATTTGCACTATCTCATCAAAGCAACATCGGTCAGGTGAATTTTTCTGCTCGTCTGAACATGACTTTTACTAAAAGCCGGGTAATTGATTATGGTGAAAACGAAAGTGTTCTACCTGGTTTACGTCAGGAAGGTCGCCCGGTTGGCGCCTCCAGAATTTTAAAAGCAGATGGGATTTTCAAAGATCAGCAGGACGTAGACAGCTGGCCAAAATACCTGACCAGTCCCGGGGGTACACCAGTAAGTAGTAAACCAGGCGACATCAGGTATGTGGACCTTAACGGTGATGGTGTTGTTGAATTGTTTACCGGCAGTGCCGATCGTGATGTAGAAACAAAATACATCGTTCCACCAACGGTATATGGATTATCATTGGCCTTTAAGTGGAAAAACTTTGCTGCAGATGCCCTATTTCAGGCTTCAACAGGTGTGTACATCAACTACGCCCCTGCTGCAGATTTAACAAATTTTTATGAGTTACACCTCGACAGATGGACTCCTGAACATACCAATGCCAGCTACCCAAGACTATTGTCTAATTACGAAGCCAACAGGTATCCTTCTACTTTTTATGTGAAAAATGGCAACTACCTAAAATTGAGAACCGCTCAATTGTTGTACTCCATTCCAAAAAATGTGCTGAAAGAAATCGGTATTTCTTCCTTAACCTTAACCGCCCAGGGACAGAATATTTTTACCATCAGCAATAACAGGAGGTTTGATCCTGAGTCCTCCGGCACCTTTGCCAACTCTTACCCTCCACAACGGATTTTCTCTTTTGGTCTTCGTTTAGGCCTTTAATTTATTCATCGAAAAAATCAGCAATCATGAACTTTATACCTTCAAAATATACCAGCACTATCCTAATGGCAGGACTACTGAGTTTCAGTTCCTGCAAGAAAGATTTCCTCGACAGAAAGCCACTAAACCTGGTTTCAGAAGCCAGTCTTTGGGAAGATCCTGAATTGATAAAACTATCTGTAAACGAGTTTTACAACTTCCTGAACACCGGATTCAGCACTACGTATTTACCTGCAGCCATTACTGACGACATCCAGGTAATTGGCAGCGAGGAAAGCAAAATCTCTGGCTACCTGACCGGTGATTTTAATGCAACCACTTTCCCTCAGAAAAACCTTTGGAAAGACAGTTATGCGCAAATCAGGAAGATCAATTACTTTTTGGAACGGGCAGAAACAGCTCCGGTATTGAATCCAACACAAAGAAAGGAAATGTTAGGTCAGGCTCGTTTTTTTAGGGCCTTCGTTTACTTTCAATTGTTCAGCAGCTTTAAGGAAGTTCCTTTATTATTAAAGGCACAGCCTGTAGAGGAAGCGCAAAACAAACCTGCTAAAACGACACAACTGGAAGGGATGAACTTTATCGTAAAGGAACTCGAACAGGCTGCAGCAGAACTACCCGCAACATGGCCAAACACAGAATATGGCCGTGTCACCAGTACAGGGGCACAAGCCTTCCAGAGTCGCGTTTTACTGTGGACAGCCAGTGTTTTGAACAATCCATCCAACAGCCTGGAAAAATGGCAGGCAGCAGCCGAATCAGCAAAAAAAGTGATGAACACTGCTTACTATAGTTTACAGGCGGATTACAACGATCCATTCTTGAAAAAGAATGTTTTATTGAAACCAGAGGTGATTCTTGAATACCGTTACAATGGATTAAAAGGCGAAAAACAACAGAGTTTCGATAAAAACAACAGTCCTACAGGATACGGAGGAAAAGGGATCAATGCCCCTACTCAGGAAATTGTAGACGAATACGAAATGAAAAACGGAAAGATGATCAGCGAAAGTGGCTCTGGATACCTCGCCTCAGATCCTTATGCCGGACGCGACCCACGTTTCGAAAAATCAGTGCTGTACAATAATGCAAATTTTAAAGGCAGAGCAGTAGAAACTTTTACCAAAGGAAAGGACATGCCAACAGCCAACCCTTCGCCTACCGGATTTTACATCAGGAAGTTCATTGCTGAAGATTTTGACTACAACAAAGATCCTAATGTCAGCAGCAGCACCAACTGGGTAATCATGCGCTATGCTGAGGTACTTTTAAACTATGCAGAAGCACAAAATGAGGCCATCGGCCCTGATGCTTCGGTTTACCAGGCCATCAACGACATCCGTAAAAGAGCCAAAATGCCGGAACTTCCTGTTGGATTGAATCAACCGGAAATGCGCGCAAAAATCCGTCACGAACGCAGAATTGAACTTGCTTTTGAAGACCAGGTACGCTACAATGATTTGCGTCGCTGGAAAGAAGCCACTAACACTTTAAACAAATCAGTTAATGGTGTCACCATTACCAAAGCAGGGAATGGCAGCATAAGCTATGTGGCTAAAAAATCGGGAAGCAGGGTCTTTACTGATAAAAACTACTGGCAACCTATTCCTTTGACGGAAATCGCCACCAATCCTAACCTGAAACCACAAAATGAAGGCTGGTAACATCTACCCTTTCAGCTACAAATTTCCTAAATACAACTTAATATATTCATGATCTTCGAATCTACCTTAAAACAGAAGAATGGCGCCCTGACAAGGGGCGCTGTCTTCATCTTGCTTTCTGCAATATTCAGCGGAAATGCAGTTGCACAGCAAACAAAATGGCCTGGCAGCATGGCCAAACAAGCCGTTCAAGATACCACAGCAAAAAATTCTGCTACGAAAAAAAACAGTATAAAAAAATTCTCAGAGATTATCCCGGCAGGTACTAAAGCCGATGAAGGAGTGTTCAACGTTTATAAAGTAGATCAGAAATACTTTTTCGAAATCCCCGATTCCTTATTGGGAAGAGACCTGTTGGTGGTTACCCGATTCAGTCAAACACCAGTAGCCTTGAGAGAATCCAGAGCTCAATATGGTGGCGAAATGATCAATAATCAGGTGTGGAACTGGGAAAAACACGACAAACAAATCTTCATCAGGGTACCTAACTTTAAGTATGTTGCAGATAAATCATCTGACTTACACCAGGCGCTTGAAAACTCAAATGCCCTGCCTATTCTTGCAGCCTTTGACATCAAAGCATTTAGTTCCAATGGAAAAGGTGTGGTAATTGATGTAACCGATTTTTATAACGGGGATATTCCCGGGATGTCTTTACCGGAAGGTTTAAAAAAGACGTATAAAATTGCAGGTATAGACAATACCCGTTCTTTCATTGATACGGCAAAAAGCTTCCCGACTAATATTGAAGTAAAAACCGTAAAAACCTATAGAACACCAGAATTACCTACAGATAAAACCGTTGGTGCCATGACTTTTGGTCTAAATACCTCTATGGTGTTATTGCCAAAAGAGCCAATGAAGGCACGTTTGGAAAACAAAAGGATTGGTTATTTCACAGAAAGACAATTAGACTTTGGACTGAGCGACAAACAAGTTACGCCTACTGCCTATATTCAAAGATGGAGATTAGAGCCTAAAGATGAGGCGGCATACTCCCGTGGCGAGCTGGTAGAACCGAAAAAACAAATCGTTTATTACATCGACCCAGCAACTCCAAAAAAATGGGTTCCATTTTTAATTCAGGGGGTAAACGATTGGAATACTGCTTTTGAAGCAGCAGGATTTAAAAATGCCATTGTCGCTAAAGAAGCCCCAGGCCCGGAGCAGGATCCGGAGTTCAGTACAGAAGATGCACGCTACTCCGTAATCCGTTACTTCGCCTCCTCTACAGAAAATGCTTACGGACCAAGGATTGCCGATCCCAGATCTGGTGAAATCATAGAAAGTCATATTGGCTGGTATCACAATGTGATGTCCCTATTAAGAAGCTGGTTTTTCGTACAAACAGCAGCCATAAATCCGGCAGCAAGGGGGGCTGAAATCAGTGATGCACAAATGGGACAGCTCGTTAGGTTTGTCTCCTCTCATGAAGTAGGTCATACACTTGGTTTATTACATAATTTCGGCTCCAGTGCCGCATTTCCTGTTGATTCCCTACGTTCTAAAACCTTTACTGCCAAATATGGTACCGCTCCTTCTATCATGGATTATGCGCGTTTCAACTATATCGCACAACCGGGAGATGGTGTAACAGAGATCTACCCAAAAATCGGCGCCTACGATCAGTATGCCATTAAATTTGGCTATACCTATTTTCCAGCAAAGCAATCAGTCAAAGAGGAGAAAAAGACATTGGATGCCATGATCCTGAAAAAATCTAAAGATCCATTGTATTTCTACGGAAAACAAGGTTCCATTGATCCCCGTGCACAAAGTGAAGACCTGGGCGATAATGCTATGAAAGCAAGCACTTATGGCATTGAAAACTTAAAGAGAATCCTCCCCAATCTGGAAAAATGGACCTACGAACCGGGCAAAGAACTGGAAGACATGAACGATTTGTATTATGAAGTAATCCGTCAGTATAGACGCTATGTGAACCATGTGGTTGCCAATGTAAGTGGGTTACAGGAAGACCTGAAAACAGTGGATGAACCCGGGGCAGTATTCAGCTATACCCCAAAAGCGAAACAACAGCAAGCAGTTGCTTTCCTCAACAAACAGGTATTTACTACGCCGAATTGGTTATTGAATCCTTCAATTTTAGCAAGAGTAGATTATGGTGTGGTTAACCATAGAATTACTGAAATGCAAAATCAGGTATTAACTTCACTATTGGAAACTTATGGCTTTGCCAGAATGATTGATGATGAAGTGAAAAATGGAGCAAATGCTTATACAGTGAATAACCTACTGACAGATTTACGTGGATCTATTTTCAACTCAGAAACACCGGATGTTTTCAAAAGAGCATTACAAAGGTCCTATGCTGATCGCCTTGGGCTGCTGTTAAAGCTAGACAAACCAGTTGTTGAGTCTGGCTATGCAATTATGGGAATTACCCCTTACAATCCAAACATTTCAGACATGAGGTTAATCCTGCGTCTGGAATTGAAAAAATTACAGGCAAATGTCCAGGCATTACAGGTAAAAGCAACAAATCCTTTGATTAAAAATCATTATGAAGACCTTGCCGACCGAATCCGTAAAATATTAAACCCTAAGGTTTAATTTCTGGCAATTCCTATCCTGGTGATGCTATAAAAAAAGGCCATTCCTGTTGATTTGGGAATGGCCTTTCTTATGATATTTTGGGCACTTTATTTATTGAAGGGTCATCTTATTGATAAATGCATGATCAGTCAGTGTTTTCAAAAAGGCAATCACTTTTTTCTGTTCATCCTCAGTCATTGGAATTCCGGCCTTACCATTTGTTTGCATCAAGGGATCCAGATCTTTTTCCTGATGTACCCCTGTAGCATAATGGACCATCACTTCTTCTAAAGTCTGGAATCGGCCATCATGGAAATATGGGGCTGTGACTTCTATATTTCTTAAACTAGGCACTTTAAATTTCCTCGAGCCGGTATTCCCTGTGGCTGTACCGATATTTCTTAAAGATTCATCAGTAAACAAATCACCCGTATGGCAACTTGCGCATTTTTCTTTGAAAAGTTTGAAGCCCTCTAACTCCGCTGGATTAAAAGTATGCTCCTGTTTTACCACCAATTTATCATATCGGGAATTTGCAGATACCAAAGAAAGCAGGTATTGCTCCATCACCCCGGTCACGTCTTTTTGTTGTATGGTATCTACACCTAAAACTGATTTAAAATAATGTTTATACACCGGAGAGGCATTTAACTTTTTAACCACATTGTCCATCGTTTCTCCCATTTCTGCAGGACTGGTTAAGGCATTAATCGCCGTATTCTGCAAATGAGATTCCCTTCCATCTCTAAAGAAAGAAGTCTTCCATTGGAGGTTCATTAAAGCGGGTGTATTCATTGTGCCATGAATCGCCTCATTTACACCAGGGTTGATTTTAATCCCTTTGCTCGCATAACCATCCACTTGATTGTGGCAGGAAGCACAAGCTATTTTTCCATTTTTAGACAGCAATGCATCATCAAACAACTTTTGTCCGAGGGTCACCCCTTCTACTGTTAATGCGGGGCCCTGTTGTACAATTTCCGGAAAATTAACCGGTCTTCTCACCGCTACATCAGTTTTGATGGTCGACAAACCGAAGGCAAAAACAGCCATCACCAATGCAAAAATCAAAATCGCAAATACAAATACTTTATTCTTCTTCATTAAAAATCAATTCGGTCCTGAAACTATTCAGCTCAACACCATAAAAAAACAATTATGCTTTGATAAAAATATCATAAGCAAATCTTAGGATCGTCCCAAAAACCACCAGTAAAAAAAAGATGCGTATAAATTTATTCCCTTTTAAAAGCGCTAATCGGGTTCCTAGAAAAGAACCACCTACGTTACAAAACGCCATTGGAATGGCAAACTCATAAAGGATGTGCCCGGTACTTCCAAAATAACAGATGGCTGCAATATTGGTGGCCATATTGATCAATTTTGCGCTGGCACTCGCATGCAGAAAATCATACCCCATTAAGGCGATGAAAGCCAAAATAAAGAAGGTACCGGTTCCAGGACCAATCAATCCATCATAAAAACCAATGCTGAATCCAAACAACAAGCCAATCAGCACCTGTTGCAATACACTATGTTCCTTCTCCTGATGGACACCAAATTTCTTATTGAAATAAGTATAGGCTGCCACCAGAATCAGAATCGCAAAAACAATGGGTTTGATAACGGAATTGTCGATCAGTGTGATGCTATGTGCCCCCAGTACTGCTCCGATAAATGCAGCCATGGCAATGTATATCAGCAGTGGCCAGTTCAACTTCACATTTTGTGAATACTTCCATGCCGCGAAAGCCGTTCCGGAAAGAGAAGGGATTTTTGTGGTTCCGAAAAGGGTAGCCACCGAATACTGAGGTAAAACAATCATGATTGCAGGCGTTTGCAATAATCCACCGCCACCAACAATCGCATCTATAAAACCGGCAAAAAAAGAGACTATACAAAGTATAATCAGGTCTGACATCATAGTATTCCTTAATGCCGCAAAATTAGGTTTTTTTAAGCACAAAAAAGGGACCCAACCACGAGTCCCTTCAACCTAAACCAAATTTAACCAAAAATTTACTTTGCTGCTTTCGCGAAATGTAACACGATGTATGCAGTTGAATTACCATATTCCACTGGTGATTTAATCACTAATGTTTCTTTTGATGAAGTAGAAAGCACTAAACGGTAACCTTCAGTTACATTTTTAGCTTTATCACCTTCATAGATTTTCTTAAACTGGAAGGTCTGATCTGGAACACTTGCCGACCAATAAATGGATTGTGTTCTGGCAGCACAATTGCCACCACCTGGTAAGCTATAACTTCCGTTACCGCTATTTGTTAATCTCCAGGTACCACCAACAAAACAATTTGGAGCGGCTTCACCAAACAATGATTTTACAGAAGCTTCAGGAATACCTTCATAGGTGATATCATTTAATACCCAAGTACCAGTCACATCTCCTCTTTTAACCATTTCGGTACCTGCTCCACCTTTTGGAGAGCAACTTTGCAATACCATTAATGAACTGCATAAAATGGCTGCGATCAGGAATATTCTTTTCATATCAATCTGTTTTTTTATTTGTTTATTTTTTTGTTGGTTATGACCCCTACTGACAAAATTGTACTTTTTACCATATTAAGTCACAATGCTGTTTCAATTACATAAATCTTGCCAAAACTTAAAGAGAATAATTTTTACCTTTAGCTTTGTGGGGTTCTGATCCCTGATTAACTATTTATCCTCCTGAAAATGAAACCAGAAACTTTAGCTATACATTCCGGAAATTTATACAAATCCAACACAGGTGATGTTACACCGCCTATTAATTTATCCACCACCTTTTTCAGAGATGCAGATGGTGGCTATTCTGGCGGACATATGTACTCCCGTGTCAGCAACCCAAATCGCTCTGCTTTAGAGAAAGTATTGACTGATTTAGAAAATGCTGCAGATGCCTGCGCTTTTTCTTCGGGAAATACAGCAGGGATGTCTCTTTTTCAGGCCTTAGCCCCCGGCAGTCATATTATCGCGCCAGATGACATGTACTGGGGTTTTAAAAAGCAGTTACAATCCATCTTCGCAGATACTTTAACCATCGACTTTATTGACCTGACGGATGTAGACCGTATTACGGATTATATTAAAGAGAACACTGTGATGATCTGGGTGGAAACACCTTCTAATCCTTTACTAAAAATCACAGACCTTGCCGCAGTTTCGGCAATTGCCAAAAAGCATAACCTTTTACTGGCATGCGACAGCACCTTTGCTTCTCCATGCTTGCAAAAACCAATTGAGCTTGGCGCAGATATCGTTATGCATTCTTCTACCAAATATATCGGCGGTCATAGTGATGTATTAGGTGGTGCTTTAATCACCGCTAAAATAACTCCATTCTGGGAAAAAGTAAGAAACATACAACAGATCGGTGGAGCAGTACCCTCTCCATTCGATTGCTTTCTGTTATTAAGAAGCATCAAAACCCTTCCTTACCGCATGCGTGGCCATTGCGAAAATGGGATGGCATTGGCCAAATACCTAGAAAAACATCCTAAAGTAGCCAAGGTATTTTACCCGGGATTAGCCCTACATCCTCAACATGAAATCGCTAAACAACAAATGAGCGGCTTTGGTGGAATGTTGTCCATTTTAGTAGAGGGTAATGCCGAAGAAGCACGCAGGGTAGTCAATACGGTAAAGCTATTTGCCCAGGCAACTAGCCTCGGTGGTGTAGAAAGTTTGATTGAACACCGTGCCTCTGTAGAAGGGCCGGAAACCAAAACGCCACAGAATTTAATTCGGATTTCAGTTGGACTGGAACACATAGACGATCTAATCGCAGATTTTGAGCAAGCTTTAGGTTAAAATAGCAGCACAAACAAGGTCAATATCATTATTTTTACTTTTTATAATACTACAAATCAGCTATTTGCAAAATAATCAAAATTAAATTTTGGTTATTTTGCAAATAGCTTTACATTTGTGGTATTCTTAGCGAAAGCTATTCAAGTCAACACCCCTTAAAACTGGGTTTTGATTTATAAAGAAGTGGCGAGAGACAGGCTCTTTGACCCACTGGCAACCCTCCCAAAATGGAGAAGGTGCCAATTCCTGACCGGTTCGCATGGTGCGTTCTGGAGAGATAAATTAAGACAATGAAAACAGTTAAAATGACACCTGATTCTTTTAATTATCGTAATAAGCAATATACAATCTGTATGTGCTGTTGCATGCGATAAATTCAAAAATCTTCCACTTGCATTCTTGATTCATCCGGAAGGCCTCCTTTGAGGTACGTTATACCCCTATATCCAATCCTGATTTCATCAGGCAGGAAAAACCTAGAACCATTTTTCAACCATTTTAATCATAAGCCGCATGTCAACCAACCATAAATTCGAAACCCTTCAAATTCACGCAGGTCAGGAAGTTGATCCAACAACAGGTTCAAGAGCTGTACCTCTATACCAAACCACTTCCTATGGATTCAAAAATTCTGAACACGGTGCAAACCTCTTCGCTTTAAAAGAATTCGGCAACATTTATACCCGAATCATGAATCCGACGACAGACGTTTTTGAAAAACGCGTAGCCGCATTGGAAGGTGGTGTAGCAGCGGTGGCAGTAGGGTCCGGAATGGCTGCACAATTCATCGCTTTAAACAATATCCTCGAAGCTGGCGATAACTTTGTATCTTCTTCACATTTATATGGAGGTTCCTACAACCAGTTCAAAGTAGCTTTTAAACGTTTAGGGATTGAGGTAAAATTCGCTAATGGTGATGATGCTTCAGACTTCGAAGCAAAAATTGATGTAAATACCAAAGCTATTTACCTGGAGAGTATCGGGAATCCATCTTTCAGCATTGCAGACTTTGAAAAAATATCGGCTATAGCCAATAAACATGGCTTGCCATTAATTGTAGACAATACCTTTGGTGCTGCAGGTTATTTGTTCCGTCCATTGGAGCATGGTGCACACGTAGTTGTTCAATCTGCTACAAAATGGATCGGCGGACATGGCACCAGCATTGGTGGTGTAATCGTTGATGGGGGAAATTACAACTGGGGAAATGGTAAATTCAAACAATTTACAGAACCTTCTGAAGGATACAATGGATTGGTTTTTAACGATGTGTTTGGTATCGGAGGCCCATTTGGCAATATTCAATTTGCCATTCGTGCCCGTGTAGAAGGTCTTAGAGACTTTGGTCCGGCCATCTCTCCTTTCAACTCTTTCCTACTGATTCAGGGATTAGAAACACTTTCTCTTCGTGTACAGCGTCATGTTGACAATGCATTGGCCCTGGCCATCTGGTTAGAAAAACATGAAGCAGTGAAAAAAGTAAACTATCCTGGTTTGGAAAGCAGCCCTTACCATGCCAATGCTAAGAAATACCTGCAAAATGGTTTCGGCGCCGTACTTTCTTTTGAACTCCATGGAGAAAAAAGCCAGGCTACCACATTGGTAGATTCCCTGAAATTAGTGAGCCATGTAGCTAATGTAGGTGATGCAAAAACACTGATCATCCAACCTTCAGCTACCACTCACCAACAATTAACTGATGCAGAACAAATCTCTGCAGGTGTTACACCAAACTTATTACGCGTTTCCGTAGGCATCGAGCATATTGACGACATTAAAGCAGATTTTGAACAGGCATTTGCCATCATTTCCTCAAAATAATCAACTTAGGACCAGAATATTACAATGAGTACGACCTCCACATATACCCACACTAAAGTTTTCAAACTTGAAAGCGGCAAGAAATTGCGTAAAATCGAGCTTGCTTACCAGACGTATGGAAAATTAAATGCCAATAAAGACAATGTCATCTGGGCTTGTCATGCTTTGACAGCCAATGCAGATGTATTAGACTGGTGGAAAGGATTATTCGGAAACAATGACCTGTTTAATCCAGAAGAACATTTCATCATCTGCGCCAATGTACTGAGCTCCCATTATGGCAGCACCAGCCCATTAAGTGTAAACCCAACAACCGGCCTACCTTATTACCTGGCCTTCCCGGAAGTGACCATCCGTGATATGGTGGCAGCTCATCGTTTACTTGCAAAGCATTTGGGTATTGAAGAGATCAAAGTACTGATTGGCGGTTCATTAGGTGGTCAGCAGGCAGTAGAATGGGCAATTGAAGATCCCTCAGCCATCCAGAATTTAATCCTGGTAGCCACCAACGCGGTACATTCCCCATGGGGAATCGCTTTCAATGAAAGTCAGCGTTTGGCCATTAGCTCCGACAGAAGTTTTTATGCGAATAAACCTGATGGTGGATTAAAAGGATTAAAAACCGCACGCAGCATTGCTTTATTGTCTTACCGAAGTTATGATGCCTATACCGCTACTCAATTAGAGAGTGTGAATGAAAAAACAAGCGCTTTCCGCGCTTCATCTTACCAGAACTATCAGGGAGAAAAGCTTTGTAAACGCTTCAACGCTTATAGCTACTGGTACCTCAGCAAAGCAATGGACAGTCATAATGTAGGCAGAAACAGAGGTAGCATCACTGAAGCACTGGGGGCTATCAAAGCCAATACTTTGGTGATCGGAATAGAAAACGATGTATTGTTCCCTATTTCAGAACAACAATTCCTGAGCAAACACATTCCTGCTGCAGAATTTTTCAGTGTAAACTCTGCCTATGGTCATGATGGATTCCTGATTGAAACGGATGTACTGACCAATGTGATCGGGAATTTCCTTAAAGAAAGCACAAACAAGAAAATAATTAAATTACATAAAACAGCATAGTACTTAGATAGATGAGCAAGAAACTTAAAATTGGTTTATTTGGATTTGGAGTGGTAGGACAAGGATTACATGACATCATTCGTGGTCAGGACCTGAACCTGGAGATCATTAAAATCGCCATCAAAAATCCAGAAAAGAAACGCAGTTTAGACGCGCACCTTTTCACTACAGATCATGACGAAATCCTGAATAATGAAGAAATCAATACTATTGTAGAATTGATAGACGATGCTGATGCGGCTTATTCAATTACCAAACGCGCATTGATCAGCGGTAAAAACGTAGTTTCTGCCAATAAAAAAATGATTGCCAATCACCTAGCTGAACTGGTAGAATTACAGGAAAAACATGGTGTTTCATTATTGTACGAAGGTGCAGTATGTGGAAGTATTCCTATCATCAGAAACCTGGAAGAATACTATAACAATGAATTGCTGCATGGCATCAGCGGAATCTTCAATGGCTCTTCCAACTATATTCTTTCCAAGATTTTCAATGAAAACATGGAATATGGTGTAGCCCTGAAACAAGCACAAGACCTTGGTTTCGCAGAAACCAACCCGATCATGGACGTAGGTGGTTACGATCCTAAATTTAAACTTGCCATTGCAACAGCACATGCCTATGGTTTATTTATTAATCCGGACGATATCCTGAACGTGGGCATTCAAAACCTGAATGACGATGACATCAGGTATGCAAGGGAGAAAAATTATAAGATTAAACTCGTGCCAACAGCACGTAAAATCAGCAGTAAACAGGTGGTTACTTATGTGTTGCCTAAGTTTGTAAAATCTGATGATTTCCTTTTCAATGTAGAAAACGAATACAATGGCGTCACTGTACAGGCAGCTTTCGCAGATAAGCAGTTCTTTTTCGGTAAAGGCGCTGGTGGTCATCCAACAGGTGCTGCAGTACTTTCGGATATCGCTGCTTTAAGATATGATTACCGTTATGAGTATAAAAAATACCATCAGCAAAATGGTTTGATCCATACGGATAACGTAAACATTGAAGTTTACCTTCGTTATTCAGATGAAGAAACCCTTGCTCAATTGCAGGTAGAAAACATTGTAGAACGCTTTTCACGCCAGGATTACAAATATGTAATTGGTAGCATCAGCCTGAAAACCTTATTGGAAAACCGCAGTTTACTGGAGAAGAAAGAAGTATTTATTGCCCATACAGGAAGATATACTTACACGGAACAACAGGTACAAACTGTAACTGAAGAAGAAGTGTTTTTTAACTAGTAGTTTTTTGTTTTGATCGTAAAAGGGCCCCGAAATTCGGGGCCCTTTTCGTTGAGCAATCTTTGCCAATTCATGAGGTTTATCCTGAAAATGGCAATATATATTTTAGTGGAATTTCCTTTTAGATTTCTCTATTTACATCCCAGTTTTCCAGGTAGTCTGCTACACGACGTACAAATGAGCCACCTAATGAACCATCCACCACCCTATGGTCGTAAGAAAGGGACAGGAACATCATGTGACGGATCGCAATCACATCACCATATTCTGTTTCCAAAACTGCCGGTTTCTTTTTAATTGCTCCTACTGCCAAGATAGCAACCTGAGGTTGGTTGATAATTGGCGTACCCATTACGTTTCCGAAAGAACCTACGTTTGTCAAGGTAAAAGTCCCGCCTTGTGTTTCGTCAGGCTTCAATTTAGAGTTACGGGCACGAACCGCCAGATCATTTACAGACTTTGTTAAACCCAAAAGGTTCATCTGGTCTGCATTTTTAATTACTGGAACAATCAGATTGCCACTTGGTAATGCCGCCGCCATACCAATATTAATGTCTCTTTTCTTGATGATCTGAGTGCCATTCACAGAAACATTGATCATAGGAAAATCTTTAATCGCTTTGGTGACTGCCTCAATGAATATTGGTGTAAAAGTGATTTTCTCATTTTCACGTTTTTCAAAATTACGTTTCACTTTTTCACGCCACATCACCATATTGGTCACATCAGCTTCAACGAAAGAAGTTACGTGTGGAGCAGTTTGCACACTCATCACCATGTGATCAGCAATTAGTCTACGCATTCTGTCCATTTCGATGATTTCATCACCACCACTAACGCTGACCGCAGGGGCTGCTTTCAAGGCAGATACTGGTGCTGGATTGGGTTGAACTGGAGTTGAAACTCGTACTTCAGTTGCTGCTGCAATTGAAGCTGGCTGGCCTCCTGTCTTTTGTTGTATATAATTTAAAAGGTCATCTTTTGTTAAACGCCCTTCTGCTCCTGTTCCTGTGATGCTATCCAGCTCTTTCAGTTCGATGTTTTCCTGAGCGGCGATGTTCTTCACCAAAGGCGAATAAAAACGATCTGAGCTTGCTTTAACCGCTTCCTCAGCGTTCTCATTTGACAACAATTGTTCTGTACCTGGAATTTGTGCTAAAACGGCATCCGTATGTTCCTCGGGAACCGCGGTTTCCACTGCGTTTTCCATTACTGGTGTTGCTGTTACATTGGCATCTGTTTCGATAATTGCAATCACTGCGCCTACCTGAACTACTTCATCTTCTTTAAATAACTGCTTAATCAACTTGCCAGCGATTGGTGATGGTACTTCAGAATCCACCTTATCCGTAGCTATTTCTAAAATCGTATCATCCAATTCTATCACATCTCCTGGCTGTTTAAGCCATTTGATAATGGTTGCCTCCGCAACGCTCTCCCCCATTTTAGGTAACAATAATTCGTATTGAGCCATTTTTTATTTTCTAATTGGTATCCGCAACAAAAGTAAAGTATTTCGGACACTTAATCCTCATGTTGCCTGAGTTCATTCAAAATCATTGACAATGCAGCAGCTGCCGAACGCTCAATATTCTGTGTTCTTTTGTTGCCAAAGCTAAACACTTTAGACACCACGCCTTTGGCATGAGCGACTGCAATCCAGACAGTTCCAACAGGTTTGTCGGGCATCCCACCATCGGGGCCCGCGATGCCACTTACGGCTACGGCATAGTCTGTTTTAAAATTTTTAATTGCTCCTAAAGCCATTTCTTTTACCGTTTCTTCACTAACAGCACCATACTTTGACAAAGTTTCAGCTTTTACACCTAGAAGAGACATTTTCAGGTCGTAAGAGTAGGTAACCGCTCCACCTTCATAAACAGAAGAGCATCCAGGATGTTGGGTAATCAGGTGGGCAATGTATCCACCTGTACAACTTTCTGCCGTAGAAAGCGTCAATTTCCTTTCCTCCATAAAGTTTAGAATCGCCTTTTCCAATGCAATATCCTCTTCTGCTACTACAAATTGTTTGATTCTGTCGATGATCTGCTGCGCATAAAAATCAACTTCCGCTTTCAAAGGGCCCTCCTCCTCAGCTGTTGCACTTAAACGCAAGCGTACCTGTCCTAACTTAGGAAGGTAAGCCAGCTTAATGGATTCTGGTAAACTGTTTTCTATATCTTCAATTTCCATCGCAAGAAAAGACTCACCGATACTGGAAGTAAGAATGGTTTTATGATAAATAACAGGCAATTTAAAAGCGGACTTAATTCTCGGAATGATCTCATCGTCCATCAGGTACATCATTTCAAAAGGTACCCCTGGCATTGATACAAAAATCTTTCCACGCTCCTCAAACCACATACATGGTGCTGTACCGTTTTTGTTTTTGATCACTGTACAGCCATCAGGAACATCTGCCTGCTTTCTATTTAAATCAATCATTGGCCGGTTTACACGGGCAAAAATTTCGGCAACATGGTTTAGCGTTTCTTCATCTCTACGAAAACCCATATTGAAGTACTTAGCAAGAGTCAGCTTGGTGATGTCGTCTTTAGTCGGGCCTAATCCACCAGTCATTAATATCACATCGGCTCTGCTTTCTGCAAGCCTCAAGGCCTCTATGATATGCTCAGTATTATCTGAAACAGAGCTGATCTGCTTCACTTTCACACCAATCTGGTTCAATTGCCTGGCCATCCAGGCGGAATTCGTATCCACAATCTGACCAATAAGAATTTCATCGCCTATGGTAATAATTTCTGCCAGCATAAAAGAGGGATTAATATCTTGTGTAGTAGTTCTTTCTCTTACTTAACTTCAGATCCTGCAATACAGAAGCTTTAACTTTAATATCCACCGAATACATTTGTTGCGTGCCAAAAGGAATCCAGCTGAAACTCATGTCCCAGCAATGCAGGTCACGATAGATTCCGAATCTGGTAATTGTAAAACTATTGGTATCAAAATTCCATCCTGAATCAAAAGTAACCTTCCATTTTGGAGTAATATTAGCATCACCATTAAAAGACAAACTATTGGTTACACGACTATTTGTTCCATTACGATCGGTTGCATAATTAAAACTGTATCTGAAAGCAAAATTCCATGGAATGTTAAAGTCGACAAAGGCATTCGGATCTCTGCTTACCAAAGCCAGGGCTTCTGCTTGTTCTGGGGTCATTCCTTTTTGAAGGGCCTCATTTTTACGGTCCTGTTCGTTATTATTCTTACGTTTTAAAGCTTCCGGGTTTAGACTGTAATCAAATGATAAGTTGAAATTGGTCAAACGTGGCAATTGTCCTCTTTTCCATGTGTATTCATCAATTAGTACTTTTCTTCCCTGACCTAGACTATCATTAACTGTCCTTACCTGATAAGGATTTAATGTCGCGCCATAATTAATCTGAAACTTTTCAGAAAAAGGTGTACTTCCTGAAATAGTAAAATCGGCCAGTTTAAATTCTTTTGCCAGCAAGTTATAAGAAGACCCAATGGATAAGTTATTAATCAATGGTATTTTTTTCTCCCCTTTTCCGGTTGTATCATTGGGTACAGTCACCTTAGCTTCCACATTATTCTGGATTGAAAAACTAATGTTAGCTGAACTTCCAGGACTAGGAGGTCCATACAATAAACCTTCCTGTTTAGCGTAATACAACGGTTTATTATCTACTTTATTAATAACATCAGTTCCATCTGTATATTTTGCTTGTAAATAATTTCCGTATTTCGGGTCGGCAAAATTTGGCGTATATCCAAAACCTATCTGAGGTGTCATCACATGCCTGATCGCCTTCAGCTTACCTAGATTCTTAAATTGTGCGGTAGAATATATTTTAGTAGTTACACCTCCCCCAACAGTATAAGTGCCATATCTATTGAAACCAGGAACGGTATCTATCCTCACCAGATCCGGGCCACCACCAGTCGCCCTCATGTATTCTTTACGAATAGATTGAAAATGCCAGCGTTCGGTATAATTTAAACTGGTGTTAAAGTTAAAATTCAACACATTAAAGTTCATTGCAATCGGAATGTTGTGCTGAAAACCATTTCTAAATTTATTCAAAGTCTGTCTTTTGAATAATAAGCTATCCGCAGCACTAACCGAGTTGGAACTTTGCATCGTATAACCAATGGATATCTTTTCATACCACCTTGGATCTCCAACTCTATTCTTAGAAGCAAAAGGATAAATATTTCTGGTCATACCCAGGTTAAGGTCTGGCAATTGCAGATTGGTTACCCCCCTGGAGATGTCCTGGTCTACCCTTGCTGCCATGGAAAGGTTAAATAAACCGCCTGCAAGCATCTTTGTATAAGAAACGGAAGAGTTTAAGTTATTGGCAGATAATTGTGTTGGATCATAATAACCTCCAACGGCAGTATTCTTATTAAATCCCCTACTCGCCATATTCACACTCGCAGAAAAGGTACTTCCAGGATTTGCATTTGCATTCTGACTATGAGACCATCGAATATTATAATCCTTTACAGGTGCATATCCAGGTGTTCCTTCAATTCCATAACGGTTACTTCCATAAGTCAGGGCAATATTACCATTGTACTTATATCTTTTCGTATAATTAGAGGTCAGGTCGGCCTGATAAGAACCACGTGTATAAATGGTTCCCAATATCTTCGCATCCCAATAATCATTTAAACCGATATAATATCCACCTTCTCTAAGGAAAAATCCACGGGTATAGTCTTCTCCTGGAGTAGGTAATATAAATCCTGAAGATTTTTTATTAGGTTTTGGAAAAAAAGCAAAAGGTAAGCCCAGTGGTAAAGGAATATCCTCTATTTCTAAATAAACAGGCCCTGTAATAATTTGTTTGTCGGTTACGATTCCTTTAGTGATGTGAATTCCAAAATGGGGATGCGGAAGATTACAGGTACTATAAAGCTGTCCTTTACTATGGATCTCGTCATCTGGCTGTTTCTTCGCAGTTCCACCAGAAAAAAATCCTCCTTGCTGTTCAGTGAAAACACCATAAATCTTTCCGGCACCAGTTTCTATATTATATCGTAGCGAATCCGCAATAGAGTTCCCTTGACCAGGCATTTTAAAAATAGGTCTTCCAACATACTTGCCTTTTGAGTTTTTTACACCACTGGCAAATACGGTTTTATTTTTATCATTATAGGTGATATAATCGGCATCAAGTTCAAGGCCCTGGTAAATTACCCTTGCCCTACCATAGAGGTAAACCGTACCGTCCTTCTTATTTACTTTTGTAGAATCTTTGGCAGAATACTCAAGCTTATCGCTATTGTTCACCGTATCCTGAGCTGACGCTTGTACACCTGGGCTTTTCAATGCAGAATTACCTGCCGGAGCTGTATTTACAGGATTACTTTGCGTAATCGGTTTGGTTGGCCTGGTTTGCTGTGGGCTGGAAAAAACAGAAGATACAAATGCCAGAACACTGACAAATGTCAATAAAACAAGGCGTTTAAAAAAAATGATGTTGCTTAAAAGTTTCAAATTCGTGTGTGAATGTTATTTTTGCATTAATGTTTAATCCAAAACGTTCAAAATTAATGAAAAATATGCCATTGCTTAGACCAAATGCAATTTTGATCGTATTTATTTCTTTGTTATTAGCTACAACCACTAGTTATCAAGGATTTACGCAAGAATATAAAATAAAAACCATCGTATTAGACGCTGGTCACGGGGGGAAGGATGGCTCAACAAGAGGAGCTTATTCGACTGAAAAAGACGTTGCTTTAAAGACGGCATTACGCTTGGGTGCTGCCATTGAAGCCAACATGAAAGACGTAAAAGTAATTTATACCCGCTCTACAGATGTATTTGTTCCACTTTACGAACGCATTGCTATTGCAAATAACGCTAAAGCAGATCTTTTTATATCTATCCATTGTAATGATATGCCATTGATCCGTTCCAGTGTAGTCACTGGTTCCAGGAAAGGTAAAAATGGAAAGCGAATTCCGATTACAGAAACAGTGTATAGAAAAAGTACATCTACCAGGGGTGTGGAAACATTTGTATCCGGTATGGGCAGAATCAATGAGCAGGATGAAGTGATCAAAAGGGAAAATGCAGCCATCTTTTTAGAGGAAAACTACAAAGATAATTACGAAGGATTTGACCCTAATAATGCGGAAAATTATATTATCCTATCTTTGATGAAGAACACCTTCCGTACCCAGAGCCTAAAATTGGCTAAAATGGTACAGGACGAGTATGTAAATGTGGGTAGAGTAAACCGTGGCGTTCAGGAGAAAAGTCTGGCAGTTTTAGCAAGAGCAGGCATGCCCGCCATTTTAACAGAAATAGGATTTATCAGTAACCCGGACGAGGAGGATTATATGAACTCAGAAGCCGGACAAATAGAAATTACCAATTGCCTTTTAAAGGCTATTGTGAGCTATCAGCATAAGATAGAAGGATAATTAGATTACAAATAAAAATTAAGAGTTAAGCCCGATGAGATTGAAAAGAAGTGTATTCTTATTTGCCGTTTTATTATTTATTACAAGTTCCAAGTTTGCTTTTTCGCAAGGATACAAAGTTAAAACCATAGTTATTGATGCTGGTCACGGTGGTGGTAAACCAGGTGCCGCAGGTTCTTATTCCGTAGAAAAAAATGTAGCCCTTCAAGTTGCCCTAAAATTGGGAAAGAAATTTGAAGAAGAACTTCCTGACATCAAAATATTATATACTAGAAAAACAGACGTGGATGTAGACTTTTACAAAAGAGCCGAAATTGCCAATGATGCAAAAGCAGATATCTTCATTTCTATTCACTGTAACTCCATGCCAGACCGAAGAGTTGTTTCCGGTTATACTAAAGGTAAAAATGGCAGGAAAATCCCCAGATATGCTTATGTGAAAAATACAGGCACCAGTGGAACTGAAACCTTCGTTGCCGGTACGCATCGCCTTAACGAACAAGATGTTGCCATCAGAGAAAATGCCGATATTAAGCTGGAAAAAAATTATAAACAAAATTATGATGGTTATGATCCCAACGATCCTGAAACATTTATTATACTATCTTTGTTTAAAAATACATTTAGAGATAAAAGCCTAAAACTAGCCCGGTTAATCCAGGACAACTATACAAACGAAAATAAAAGAGTAAACAGAGGCGTAAAAGAGCAGGGAATTTTAATCCTACAAAGAGTTGGAATGCCTGCAGTACTTACGGAAATAGGGTTCATCTCTAATCCCGCTGAGGAAAACTATATGAACTCTCCAGGCGGACAGGAAGAAATTGTTAATGCAATTTTTGATGCCGTGAAAAAATATAAAAAACAAACAGAAGTAAATTAAGTAAATACACATACGTGAAAATAGCAAACGAAACCAAAGTAGGCATATTAGCAGCCTTTTCTATAGCCTTGTTAATCATCGGCTACAACTTTTTAAAAGGCAACGCCATCTTTTCCAGCGAAACCGTATTGTATGCAAGATATTCCCATGTAGACGGCCTTGGAGTTTCTAAACCTGTATTAATTAATGGTTATCAGATTGGACGCGTGGATGCACTAACCTTACAACCTGACGGAACCATTATTGCTACCTTAAAAATTAAAGGAAAATACGAAATTCCAAATAATAGTATTGCAAGATTGGAAAGCATTGACCTTCTAGGCGGCAAAGCTATTGTAATGGCATTGGGAACAGGTAATGTATTTGCTAAAGACGGCGATACCTTGAATGCGAATGTGGCTAAAGGTCTTTTGGAAACCGTACAACCGGTACAAAAGAAAGCGGAAATGATTATTGCCAAAATGGACTCTATCTTAACCAGTGTCAATTCAATCCTAAATCCTAATTTCCAGAAAAATGTTGACAAAAGCTTCAATAGCATAGCTGCTACATTAACGTCATTAGAAGCTACTTCTAAAAAAGTAGACAATCTGGTTGGTGCAGAAGGATCCAGAATCTCTTCTATCCTGGCTAATGTAGAAGCCATTACCAATAATCTTAAGAATAACAATGAAAAAATCAATGGTATCCTTAACAACATCAACACGGTAACTGATCAGGTTGCAGCTGCAAACTTTAAACAAACCATTGATAATGCCAATAAGTCTATGGCCGACCTACAAAGCATTGTTTCCAAAATCAATGAAGGAAAAGGTTCTTTAGGCTTATTGATCAATGATACAAAAATGTATGATAACCTAAACAGTGCTTCCAGTAACCTGGATAAATTAATCATCGACTTAAAAGAAAATCCTAAACGTTACGTACACTTCTCCGTATTTGGAGGAGGTGCCAAGAAAGACAAATAATCCGGGATCTTTCTCAGAAATTAATAAACAAAAAGCCTTTCAGAGATCCTGAAAGGCTTTTTGTTTATTAATTACCCATTCTCATTACTGGTTAATGAATCCGCACTTTCTCAACCTCCTTCAAAGACCGCCCATTTGTTGATGAAAACAGCTCCTTCAAAAGGACAAATTTCAATGCCCTAAAGAGAATGCAAAAGCAAATAAAAAGGTTAGGGCTTTCCTTAAGAAGGAAGTATTAAATAGAAAAGGTACTGCCTTCTGTAGCGAGTTGGGTATTTTCAAAAACTCCTATTGCTTCCTCCAATAATGGTTGTAAGGTCTTGTATCTGGAAGAAAAATGACCAATGAGTAGTTTGGTCGCTCCAGTATTTATCGCCGCTTCAGCAGCCTGTAATGCTGTAGTATGATGCGTTTGAATGGCCCTTTCTAATAATTCATGTAAGAAAGTTGCTTCATGATACAATGTATCACAATCTTTTATTTCTTCGAAATAACTACCATCGCAAAGCGTATCTGAACAATAAGCATATTTTCTAGGTCGATCGGAATCTATAGTATAATCCTGATTAAGCAGGATCCTGCCGTCAGGTAAGCTGAGATCTACCCCTCTTTTTAATAAAGGATAGTATTCCAGTGGAACGTTTTCAGCTTCCAGTTTTTCGATCACAACTTTACGCAGTCTTTTCTTCTCCGTAAATGTGAAACCAGTACATGGAATTCTATGGTTTAAAATAATCGTAGATACGGTCATGTCTGAATTTTCAAAAATGATAGCCGGAATGTCAGCAGTGACCGGTGTAAATAAAATAGGATACCTGATGACCGTTTCTGAATGTTTAAACTGTAAATCCAGAATCTCCATTAAAGCTGGAGGTCCATAGATACGTATTGGTTTGATCCTTCCATTGAGGTGCATTGTGGATAACAAGCCAATCAATCCAAAATAATGGTCACCATGTAAATGACTAATAAAAACCACATCGATTTTACTGGCTTTGAAACCAAATCGAATCAATTGTTGCTGAGTTCCTTCCCCACAATCAATCAGGTAGAATTTCTCATTACAGTTTAAAAGCTGCGCACTCGGATTTCTATTGTATACAGGGGTAGCGGAACTACTCCCTAAAATGGTAACCTCAAATTTCATTAACCTTTATCTACACTTCCCAATAATTCCTTCTCAATCTCTTCCATGAAGATTAAATCTGTTGCTTCGTCTAATTTAGATACAATCACTAAAGACTGATCCAGGTTCGACATTTCTAAAATCTTAGCCACTACAGGATTTATACCGGTTACAATAAATAAGCCGTTTGCTTTTTTACATAGTCTATCTCCCACTAAAAGACTACTTAAATCCTGAGAATCATTGCATTCTTTAACTGCGGATAAATCCAGTACGATGTTGTGGTATCCTTCTGCGTTCAATAAAATGAACTCAGACTTTAACTTAGGGGTATTGTCGTTGGTAAACTTAGACTCTCTAAGCTTAAGAACTACATACTTTTCATGCTTGTCAACTGAAAATTTCATGATATTGATTTGTTTGTTTTGTTATTGCTAAAGTAATTAATTTTATCTGGTATAGCATCAATCAAGCTAATAATTCATCAACAAAACTAGAGTTTAAGCGATTTTTGCATAAAAATGACAGCCGCCTGTACTCCAATAAAGAGTAACAGGCGGCTGTTTTATCATTTTATAAATTTCAGAATTAATTTCCCAGCAACTGGTTCAGTGATTTAGTTACATTGGCTTCAATCCGTTGAATTACATTTGAGGCTTCGTTTTTCACAAAAGTATCACCAGTGATCTGCTCATAAAGCTCAATATAACGCTCAGAAATAGAGTTTACAATATCCGGGGTCATGGTTGGAACTTGCTGTCCGTCTTTACCCTGGAAACCATTCTCGATTAACCATTTACGTACGAATTCTTTTGACAATTGCTTTTGAGGCTCATTGGCTTCCTGACGCGAGGCATAACCATCTGCGTAGAAATAACGGGAAGAATCAGGAGTATGGATCTCATCAATCAAAAAGATCTCTGCACCTACTTTACCAAATTCATACTTTGTATCTACCAGGATCAGACCACGTTCAGCGGCCATTTCAGTACCACGGGCATACAGTGCCAGAGTATAAGCTTCTAATTGTGTGTAATCTTCAACAGACACAATTCCTTTTGCCAGAATGTCCTCTCTTGAAATATCCTCATCATGACCTACCGCTGCTTTAGTTGTAGGGGTAATAATTGGTTGGGGTAATTTATCATTTTCTTTCAATCCTTCTGGTAAAGCTACACCGCAAACACTACGTTTGCCAGCGCTATACTCTCTCCATGCATGTCCCGCAAGGTATCCACGAACTACCATCTCTACTTTAAAAGGTTCACATATGCGGCCAATGGTCACCATCTCATCTGGTACATCAATTACCCAGTTTTGCACGATATCTTTGGTCGCATTTAAAAATTTAGCGGCAATCTGGTTGAGCACCTGTCCTTTAAAAGGCACTGCTTCGGGTAATACTACATCGAATGCAGATATTCTATCGGTCACCACCATGGCCATAAACTGGTTATTGATGGTGTATACGTCGCGCACTTTTCCCTTGTAAAAATTGCTTTGCTTTGGAAAGCTAAAATTGGTTTCTTTAATTGCTGTCATGGTATTTGCCAAAGAGCTGTTGTGTTATTTGTACTTAATTATTGGATATCGCCGTAGGCTTGTAAAATTCTTTTTACCAGTTTGTGCCGCACTACATCTTCCCCCGTCAGGTAAACAATTTCAATACCAGGAATATCGTCTAAGATACGCAGGGCGTTAAACAAACCAGACATTGTCTTTTTCGGCAAGTCGATCTGAGTCACATCTCCTGTCACTATAAACTTAGCTGAAGGGCCCATCCGGGTGAGGAACATTTTCAACTGAAGGTCAGTTGAGTTCTGAGCCTCGTCCAGAATCACAAAACAGTTATCGAGTGTTCTTCCACGCATAAATGCCAAAGGGGCAATTTCAATGGTTCTGTTCTCGATGTATTGTTTTAATTTTTCCGCTGGAATCATATCGTCCAGGGCATCATATAATGGTCTAAGATAAGGATCTACTTTTTCCTTCAGATCACCCGGCAGGAAGCCCAGGCTCTCCCCTGCTTCTACCGCAGGTCTGGTTAAAATGATCCTTTTGATTTCTTTATTTTTTAATGCGCGTACGGCAAGAGCAACTGCTGTATATGTTTTACCCGTTCCAGCCGGACCGATGGCAAATAAAACATCGTTTTTCGCGACACTCTCTACCATACGTCTTTGGTTCGCAGTTCTGGCTTTCACCATCAAACCATTTGTTCCAAACACGATGACCTCTCCACCGCCGCTACTTGGGCTAACTCCTTTATCGTCTCCTTTTCCGGAAATGTTCTTTTTTTCGTTGGAAACCAGGATGGATTCTACATCATTTGCGCTCAAACTGAGGTGTTTTTCTAACTGAGTTAACAAAAGAATATACTTCTGTTCAAAAACTTTAAGTTCTTTTTCATCGCCAAACACTTTCAGTTCAATCCCTCTTGCCACAACTTTAAGCTTAGGAAAAGCATTCTTAATCAGCTCATAGTGCTCATTATTTGCTCCCCAAAACTGTACCGGATCTACCGATTCTAATGTTAAAATAAGTTCGTTCAAAATATTGTTTTTTAGTAAGAGGTGTATATTTTGATATAAAAATTGAATATTTGTACGCGATTTGCCGCTTACGCAAGATTAAGAATAAATATTCAATTTTTAATGGCCATAATTACATTAACAACAGATTTAGGTTCAAAAGATTTTTATCAGGCTGCTCTTAAAGGCAGTATCCTGAGCATCTTGCCTACAGCCAATATTGTTGATGTAACGCATGAAGTTCCTTCTTTTAACATCTCTTACGCGGCCTTCGTATTAAAGAATGTGTATCCTTATTTCCCAAAAAACACCGTTCATTTAATTGGAATTGACTCTGTATTTAGTGAAAACACACGATATATTGCTTTAAAATACAGAGATCATTATTTTGTAGGTGCCGACAATGGAATTTTTTCTTTATTGTTTGAAGACCTACCGGAAGAGATTGTCGAATTGAACATTATGCAAGACCTCAAATACCTGCATTTTCCATTGGTAGATATCTTTGTAAAAGCAGCGATTCATCTGGCTAAAGGCGGCAAGCTGAAGGACATTGGCATGCCTACCGACAGTGTAGAGGAACGAATGTTGTTAAACCCTGTGATTGAACGTGATATCATTCGGGGAAGCGTCATTTACATTGACACCTTTTCCAATGTGATCACAAATATCACAAAGGAGTTATTCACCAAAATACAGCGTAATCGCGACTTCACCCTTTACTTTAGAAAAAGCGAAACCATTACCCAACTCAGCTGGCATTATAACGAGGTTCCTGAGGGAGAAAAACTATGTCTTTTTGGCATAAGTAATCACCTGGAAATTGCGATCAATAAAGGAAAAGCAAGCGGTTTGTTAGGTTTGCACCTCAACGATATCATCAGAGTTGAATTTCACCCTTAACCATAAAAACTATGTTGATCCGCCTGGTAAAAATGCAGTTTAATGCAGATTTTGTAGAAGAATTCCAGGAGAACTTTAAGGCTTTACAACCCCAAATTACCGCATTTAAGGGCTGTAGCAGTGTACAATTGTTGAAAGACAAAAATACAGAAAACCAGATCTTCTTTACGATTAGTCACTGGGAAGATGAAGCAGATCTGGAAGCATACAGGTGTTCCCCCCTCTTTCGGGAAACCTGGGCCAGGCTGAAACCTAACTTCAGTACAAAAGCTGAGGCATGGAGTTTGCTTGCCCCATAACAAAAAACACATACAGAACTATGATTAAAAACTTCTTATTGCTGCTTTTCGTTGGTTTTTTCAGTCTTAACGCAGCGGCCATTCGAGTAGATACCAGTGCTTATCAATTGCAACGATTGAAAATAAATGCCTTACTGGCAGAGAGAAGCAACAGATTCGGACAATATGACCAGAGTCTTGATGCAAGAACGGGAATTTTTGGTTTTCAAACTAAAAGAGACATTAAGAATTCGAACGAGATTCTCCGACAAATTGTCCTGAACGATAACCAGATTTTTAAAGAACTTAAAATCCTGATGGATTACAAAGACCAGGAGGTTAAAAATGTAATCATCAACTCCAATACCACCAATGGGAGAATTCAGAACTACATGCTATCTATAAAGAAATTGCAGGACCAGAATGAAAATTTGAGAAAAGAAATCTCTACCATAGAAAAAGGGAGAACATCTTACTATTATATCATTGCATTTCTGGGCTTGTTAATCGTAGGGCTAATTTGGTTCGGATATAAAAAAGGCTTGTTTAATGAATTGGGTAAAAACAATGGCAAAAGCAACTCAATTAAAATAATTCGTTAGCAGACCTACTAAAAACTTTGGTTCTACCCAGGTTGATTTCGGTGGCATTACGCCATCCGCTTCTGCCACTGCGATCACCTGTTCTACAGAGGTTGGAAACAAAGTAAAAGCAATCACATACAAACCATTATCTACTTTTTCCTGTAAATCGCTCAATTTTGTCCGTCCTCCTTCAAAGGTAATTCTGGCATCTGTTCTAGGGTCTTTAATACCCAGAATCGGCTCTAAAATAAAGTTTTGTAAAATGCTAACATCTAATACAGCAACAGGATCGTTTTCATCATAAATAGTCGGCTTTGGTTGGAGTACATACCACTGTCTGTTGAAATACATACCAATTTCATGTAAATATTTCGGTTTAAAACTTTCAGCAACCGGACTCAGCTTAAAACTTTCTAATAAAGCACTCATAAAGTCGGTCTCCGACAAACTGCCTAAATCTCTCACCAGTCTGTTAAATTCCAGAACTTTTACTTCTTTCGTATTCATATAAACTGTAGTGAAATAGTTATACAGTTCAGATCCAGTGTGCAGCAGCCCATTTAAGGCTTGTTTATGCAAACCCATTTTAGCCATGGAAGCTGCACGATGATGACCATCTGCAATATAAACAGTGGGAATTGCTGCAAAAGCAGCTACCATTTCCTGCAAATCCTTCACATCATTTATAGCCCATACCCGATGCTCGGTTTTATCAGCAAACACAAAATCTAAAGCAGGTTTAAGACTGGTATACTTTTTCAGCAATCGATCTATGACAGGATCGGGATGATAAGTAATGAGCACAGGATTAGCATCCAGACCTGTTTGTTGCAGATAATCTGCCAATAGTTTCTCTCTTCGTTCCACCGTAGACTCATGCTTCTTAATGCGTCCTTCCAGGTAATCACTGATGTGAGTGAGCGTCCAAATTCCAGTCTGACATAAACCATCATGAAGCACCTGATATACGTAAATTACGGGTGTTTTTTCTTTCTCCAAATAATGGTGCTCCAAAAATCCTTCAAAATTCTCGGCAATTTTCTTGAAAATGAGTTCTTGCCGGGTTCCTCTAAGATAGGGATTGTCCAGTTCAGGATTAATCAGATGCAGAAAACTACAACTGTTCTCAGAAGCAATCAGTCGTGCTTCCCCAGACCCATAATTTTCCAATGGACGGGTCACCACCTTTGATTGCAGGTGTATTGCAGGTTTTAATCCGCAGAATGGTTTTATATTTGGCATAGGAGGAGGAGGAAATGAGGTGCCCTGTTTTAAGCACCTCATTAAAAGCTATTGATACTATTTATTAAAATGTTCAATAATCAGGTTGGCCAATTCCACACCGATACGTTCTTGTGCTTCATTCGTTGCCGCACCAATATGTGGCGTTAAAGAGATTTTAGCATGTTTAAGAATAGCAGCTGCAGGCGTTGGTTCATTGTCAAACACATCAAGGCCTGCGAAGGCTACCTTACCACTGTCTAACGCAGCAATCAAAGCCGTCTCGTCGATTGTACCACCTCTTGAACAGTTCACCACACCAACACCCGATTTCATTTTTTCAAACTCGGCAGCACCTAAGATAGGCTGATCCGCAAAAGGAGTATGTAAACTGATGAAATCACTATTGCTGATCACTTCTTCAAGGGATACCGTTTTCACTGGAATATCAACTTTGATACCAGCTTGAAGGTTAAGAGTTAAGTTACCTTCGAATGGGAAAAGATCATAAGCCAGGACATTCATACCCAAACCTAAAGCGACTGTGGCTGTTTCTCTTCCAATTCTACCAAATCCAATGATACCAATCGTTTTACCTCTCAATTCTACACCTTTAGCATATGCTTTTTTAAGTGCATTGAATTTAGTATCACCTTCAGCTGGCATTTTTCTATTGGAATCCTGTAAGAAACGAACACCTGTAAACAAGTGCGCGAATACCAGTTCCGCAACAGATAAAGAAGAGGCTGCCGGAGTATTGATAACTGCCAGACCTTTACTTCTCGCGTAGTCTACATCAATATTATCCATGCCAACACCACCTCTACCAATCAGTTTCAGGTTTGGACATTTATCTATAAGTTCCTGGCGAACTTTTGTGGCACTACGTACCGTAATTGCATCATAATTTTGTAAAGCCTCAGCTAATTTATCCTGAGCTACGGTTTCTGTATTTACTACAAAACCTGCTTGTTCCAATAAGGCTTTACCGATAGGATCAATCCCATCGTTAGCAAGTATCTTGATCATCAATTATATATTTTATTGGTGTTTCTCTGCAAAAATCTGCATTAATTCAATTAAAGTGTGTACACTGGTAATAGGAAGCGCATTGTACATAGAGGCTCTGAAACCACCTACACTTCTGTGCCCTTTGATTCCTTCAATACCATTTTCTTCTGCGAATTTCAGAAATGGTTTTTCCAATTCGGGATTTTCCATGACGAAACATACGTTCATTCTGGAACGGTCTTCTACTGCACAAGTACCTTTAAACAAAGGATTTCTATCGATTTCCGCGTATAAAGCTCTTGCTTTTGCAATGTTTTCTTTTTCAATCTCAGCAACACCACCTTTAGATTTCAACCAACGAAGGTTTAACATGGCTACATAGATAGAAAATACAGGAGGCGTATTGTACATAGATCCACCTTCAATATGTACTTTATAGTCTAACATTGAAGGAACCTTTCTACCAGATTTACCTAAGATCTCGTCTTTCACAATCACTACGGTTAAGCCGGCAGGGCCGATGTTTTTCTGCGCACCAGCATAGATCAGGTCGTACTTAGATACGTCGATCACTCTGCTCATGATGTCGGAGGACATGTCGCACACTACAGGAACTTTAGTTTCCGGTAAGTCGAACATTTCTGTTCCATAAATGGTGTTGTTGGAGGTACAATGAAAATAAGCACTATCTTCAGGGATGCTATACGCTTTAGGAATAAAAGTATAGTTTGATGATTTCGATGAAGCTACAATATTTGCAGTTCCAAAATTAACGACCTCTTTGATCGCTTTGTTTGCCCATACTCCTGTCTCCAGGTAACTGGCTGTTTGGCCTTCAGGCAATAAGTTCATAGGAACCATTGCAAATTGCAAACTCGCACCACCTTGTAAAAAGAGAACGGAATAACCGGCAGGAACATTTAATAATTCTTTAACCAACTTCCCGGCCTCTTCCACTACACCTTCAAATTCAGGTGTGCGGTGTGAGATCTCCAGAATAGACAAGCCGTCTTTAAAATCAAGTACTGCTTGTGATGCTTGCTTGAAAACTTCCTGTGGTAGGATACAGGGTCCAGCGCCGAAATTATGTCTCATTTTTATGTTTATTTTTATTGGTTGTAAATGTAATATTTTATATGATTTAATGATTCTAATTTTTAAACTTAATAGATATTAAAGGGTTAACCCAACTATCAGCTAAACAATTAGCTCAAAAACCAGCAAAATAAAATGGGCAAACGATTGCCATTACGGCTATAGAATATAGCGTTTAACTAACCTGGAGATGGCATTTAAACGTTATAGCAGATTAACTAATAATAAGCTATAAAAAAGAAAATATAGTGCGAAGGAAATGATTTTTAAGCGGCCTGCAATTAGATTTTAAAAGTACTTGTGTTTAGATCTTTCATTTCTGCAATCATTGCAGTTGGATCAGGAGCAGCAAAGATGGCATTGCCGGCTACAAATGCTACAGCACCTGCATCAATTAAGGCTTCCAGATTATGTATCCCTACTCCACCATCCACTTCAATGATCAGTTCAGGATTTGATACAGCGGCCATAGCTTTCAGCTCTCTCAATTTATTTAGGGTATTGGGGATAAATTTTTGTCCGCCAAAACCTGGATTAACAGACATCACCAATACTAAATCTAAATCTGCAAGGATATCTTTTAAAAGCGTTACAGGCGTATGAGGATTAATTGCTACACCAGCTTTACATCCTGCTGCATGAATTGCCTGCACCGTACGGTGAAGATGCACACAAGCCTCATAATGAACGGTAATCACCGCAGCTCCAGCTTCGGCGAAACGCTCAATATACTGATCAGGGTTTACAATCATCAAATGTACATCCAATGGTTTGGTAGCATATTTCTTTATTGCCTCTAATACGGGGAATCCAAAAGAGATATTCGGTACAAAAACACCATCCATTACATCCACATGGAACCAATCTGCTGCACTGGAATTGATCATTTCAATATCACGCTGAAGATTTGCAAAGTCGGCGGAAAGTACAGATGGTGCGATGATGTGTTTCATAGGATCGATTTATGGTTAGGTAAATATAATGAAATAAAGCTTTTTAAACCAAAAAACCCCGCGAATTGCGGGGTTTTGAGTATTGCTTATAAAATTAAGCCGGAGTATTTTCAGCAGCTGCTTCTGGTTTTGGTGGACGAGGCAATAAAGCTTTTCTAGAAAGTTTCATTTTACCTTGTTTGTCAATATCCAAAAGTTTCACTTGAATTCTGTCGCCTTCTTTGAACACACCATCCATTGTCTCTAAACGAGTCCAATCGATCTCAGAGATGTGTAGTAATCCGTCTTTTCCTGGCATGATTTCTACGAATGCACCAAAAGGCATGATAGATTTCACTTTACCATCATAAGTAGCACCTATGTCTGGTTTAGCAGCAATCGCGTTGATACGGGTAACCGCAGCGTCAATAGCCGCTTTATTATCAGCAAAGATCTCAACGATACCTTTATTACCTACTTCTTCAATAGAGATAGAAGCACCGGTTTCACGTTGCATTTCCTGGATAATTTTACCGCCTGGGCCGATTACAGCACCAATAAATTCTTTATCAATTGTTAGAGAAACGATACGTGGCGCGTGATCCTTGTAGTCTTCACGTGGTGCAGCAATCGTTTTCTTCATTTCGTTCAAGATGTGTAGACGAGCATCTTTAGCCTGGTTAAGGGCGTTAGTTAAAACTTCCCATTTCAAACCATTGATTTTTAAGTCCATCTGACAAGCAACAATACCTTTTTCAGTACCAGTTACTTTAAAGTCCATATCACCTAAATGATCTTCATCTCCTAAGATATCTGAAAGGATAGCATATTTACCAGTTTTCTCATCCGTGATTAATCCCATAGCAATACCAGATACTGGCGCTTTGATTTTAATACCTGCATCCATTAATGCTAATGTACCAGCACAAACAGTTGCCATAGATGAAGAACCGTTAGATTCTAAAATATCAGAAACGATACGGATCGTGTATGGGTTTTCTTCTAAACCTGGTAATACTTTTTTCAATGAACGCATAGCCAGGTTACCGTGACCAATTTCACGACGACCAGCACCTCTGTTCGGGCGAACCTCTCCAGTAGAGAATCCAGGGAAGTTATAGTGAAGTAAGAATTTGTTGTAACCATTGATGAATGCACCATCAATCATTTGCTCATCATCTTTAGAACCTAAAGTAACTGTAGTTAATGATTGAGTTTCACCACGTGTAAATACTGCTGAACCGTGAGCAGAAGGAAGGTAACTTACTTCAGACCAGATTGGGCGCACTGTACGTACATCACGACCATCTAAACGAATTCCTTCGTCCAATACCAGGTTACGGATGGCATCATACTGTACATCATGGAAATATTTTTTAGCTAAGAATGAAGTTACATCATCGATGTCTTCACCTAAAGTAGCTACAAAGTCAGCAAGAATAGCGGCGAAAGCATCAGTGCGCTCAGCTTTACTTGTATTGCTTTTTGCAACTGCATATACTTTATCATAAGTAGCAGCAAATACTGACGCTCTCAATTCAGGGTTGCTGTCTTCATGAGAATAAGTACGTTTAACTGTTTTACCTACTAATTCAGCCAATTCTTTTTGAGCCTGAACCTGAATGATGATGGCTTTGTGAGCGAACTCAATAGCTTCCACCATATCCGCTTCAGAAATCTCATCAGCTTCACCTTCTACCATTACGATGTCTCTTTCAGTACCAGCAACCAGGAATTCCATTGTTGCGCGTTCTAAATCACTTACATAAGGGTTGATAACAAAGTTACCGTCAATTTTAGCCACACGTACTTCAGAGATTGGTCCATTGAAAGGAATATCTGAAACCGCAATAGCAGCCGAAGCAGCTAATCCAGCTAAACAATCTGGCATAATATTTTTATCAGAAGAGATCAAAGTGATCATCACCTGAGTATCAGAGTGGTAATCCTCAGGGAACATCGGGCGTAAAGCACGGTCAACCAAACGAGAAATCAAAACTTCATAGTCTGATAATCTTGCCTCACGACGTAAGAAACCACCAGGAATACGGCCAGCGGCAGCATATTTCTCTTGATAATCTACAGATAATGGTAAGAAATCCACCCCTGCTTTAGCACCTACTGAAGATACAACAGTAGCCAATAGCATGGTGTCTCCCATTTTAACAACTACAGAACCATCAGCTTGTTTCGCTAATTTTCCTGTTTCAATTTCGATAATTCGTCCGTCGCCAAGGTCGAACGATTTTTTTATTACATTCATTTAAAGAGTGTTGTGGTGTGTTTTCCTCTTTCTACACACCTGATTTATATATGTTAATTTTATTATTCAAAGTAAAAAAGCCATCCCTAAGAATGGCTTTTCCTGATATTTTAACGCTTATTTGCTATCTCTCGATGAACCTAAAGGTTTGATGATGTCCCTTAAGCCTAACGATTTGATAACAGCACGGTAGCGGTTGATATCTTTTTTAAATAGATATGCCAAAATACCACGGCGTTTACCTACTAATTTTTGTAGTGATAACTGAGTAGAAAAATCTTTACGGTTTTTCTTTAAGTGCTCAGTTAAATGTGCAATACGGTAAGTAAACAATGCTACTTGACCTTCAGCAGAACCTGTGTTAGTTTCTACTTCGCCGTGTGTTTTGAAGATTTCGGCTTTCTTTTCTTTACTTAAATACATTTCTTGAATGATACTAAAGTGTGTATGGATTAATTAATTGGGTGCAAAGATAGTTTAAGTTTTAATGATTCGCAAAAAAACAATTGTCATACGCGTTCAATTTACACCACTAGGATCAAATATATCAAAATCTAAACCTTATTTTTGACGCAGAACGAAGAAAACATGGAAAAGAACGAATACAGTATATTTCAAACTGAATTAAAAGTACGCCCAGATGATATAGATATGTTCCAGCATGTGCACAATAGCAAGTATTTTGATTATGTGCTTTCTGCCCGCTATGATCAAATGGAGGAATTTTATAAAATGTCTATGGAATCTTTCCTGGAAAGTGGCTATGGTTGGGTGGTACGCACTGCTCATGTCGACTTTAAACGCCCCTTAATTTTAGGTGATGTGATTTTAATCCGCACTGGTATCCTGACGATTAATGAAAAAGGCTGCAGAGTTCAATTTGAAATGGAGAATAAACGGAGTGGAAAAATCGCTTCTGATGGTTGGTTTGATTATGTAATGATCGATACAAAAACCGGTAAAGGTTGCAAGGTAAATGACGAAATGATTAAAGCTTATAGCATATAAACATCAGGTTGTGCCCTTTATAAAAAAAGCCCTCAGCTGATTTATTGGCTGAGGGCTGGATTGAATAAGCCAGATGAGCTAGTAATTATTTGATAATCTTCTCTTAAAAAACATAATTATTTAATTTCAATCTGACGTACCGCATTTTTTGCTTCTTCCTTTTTAGCTACTTCAATCACCAATACACCATCTTTATAGGTCGCATCAATACTGCCATGATCTACCGAATCAGGCAAAGTGAATGAACGTAAGAAAGAAGTATAACTGAACTCCTGTTTCTTATATTTTTTATCTTCTTTTTTAACTTCAGCAGAGATGGTCAATACATCCCCTTCCAGATTAACCTTGAAATCTTCTTTCTTCAATCCTGGAACTGCCATTTCTATGTGATACTGATCGTTAGTCTCGCTGATGTTTACATCAGGTATCTTAGTGATCAAATGATTTGGCAATAAAGCATCGGAAAATATAGATCCGAAAACATCGTTGAATTCGTTCAACAATCCAGTGTTTTTTGCTCCATTATTAAATTTAGCTAATGACATATATAATCCTCCTTTTATTTTTAGAATTTATCTATCTATACAAAAAAAATTAAATACACCAAGCTTAGTTCAAGTCCTGTGCCAACCCGAAAAAACAGCACTTTAACGCCAGTAAAAAAACGTTTTTATGAAAAATTTTCAGTTTACAAGAGAAAAATTGACAGGTTTCAAGAAAAAAAGTCAGCATAGATAATTGGGTGATCGCATCATCTTTTTTAAACGGACTTTTATAGGTCAATTTTTCCTATGGTAGAAATGCCCTGATTGAATTCGTATAGAATGTTAATAGATTTTAGTATTAATATCGAATGTATATCATTCTATCGGGATATTAATGATCAGATTTCATTCTGAAAAAGCAAGGCTTGTTTCGTATTTTATGGTTCAAACCAATATACGAAACAAGCCTTTCGCTACACATAGGTTTATTTTACTTCTGTGGTGTCCTGCGCTAGAAAGGGTAAAGTATAATTTCCGAAATCAAGGCCTACCTTTTTAAAGGACAGTCTCAATTTAGCCTGATCTTCCTCCTCCACAGCTGTTTGATACAGGTAAAGATGTTGTAAATCTTTAAGACCTTTAAGCTGAGCAATGACACCTGCGGAGCTTACCTTGGCAGCTACCAAATTGATGACCTGTAATTTTGAAAGGTCTTTAAGCGAGCTTAACCCCTTATCGCTGATCACTGTTTGACTCAGGTTAATTTTTCTCAGATTCTGCAGTTTAGCAACCGCACCCATGCTTTGATCTACTATAGAAGAACCCGACAAATTAAGCCAGATCAATTGTTTCTTCAAAGGTTCCAAAAGTTTCAAAACTTCCGGATCTGCTTTTGCAGTGACAAAGCTGGCCGACAGATAATTGCTATTACTCAATACCGGAATCACCACTACCCCTGCTTTCTTTAATTGCTCAATTGCGGCTGCATCGGCTTTCTCTACTTCTTCTTCTGGAATTTCTGCCGTAATCGTTTTCTTAACAATTACAGATCCAGTCTGAAAACTTAATAATATTGGTTTTATCTCTTCGGGTTGCTTTAAATCTGATACTTTCTGGTCCGCTTTAGCACCCTCATTAATCCACCATTGCAATAATGCAATCTCCTCCGCGGTTAACTGTGGTTTTTCTTTCGGCGGCATATGGTCATCATTAGAAATTGGCAACAGCATTCTTTTAATCAATTCACTTTCATTAGCTCTTCCAGGTATCAGGCTCGTTCCTTCTTCCCCACCTTTGAGCATAAAACTAATGTTATCCATCCTCAGTTTACCTTTTTGTTTTTCTGCACCATGGCAGCTGTAACAGCGGTTTTGTAAAAGTGGTTGAACCAAATGCGTATAAGCAATTGCTTTCTGCACATCAGGCACAGAAGGTATAGCTACTTTAGTACTTTCTCCCTTCAATGCCGCAGTCATGTAATCAGAACCATGGGTTAAGGACCCTCCATAGTGACCTGTAAGCGTAATCAGGATAACCAATGCAGCAGAGGTCGCATTAAGCAGAACTTCCTTAACTCCTATTCGATACATCAGATAAAGGATCGAGGCAATGACAGAAACACCAATACCCATCCAAAAATGCAGCTCTACCAGGTCCCCCTCATAATCCCCACTTTGAGAAAGGAGGTATCCGCTGGCAGAAGAAAAAATCGCAGCCAGGGCACCTAACAAACAAATGATCGGTATCGCAGGACGCAAAAAGCTAAACTTCGTATTTATCGTTAACAGCTGAAAAAAACAACCCAGCAATAGAATTCCTATAGGCAGATGGACGAGAATTGGATGAAATCGCCCAATAAATTCAGGTATATTTAAAAGGATCATTCTTCTTATTGATAACGTTTACGTAATAAATTCATCATAAATACATTGACTGCCCATTGATCTACAACCGGTTGTCGGGTGTAAGGTAAGGTAGGCATGTAATCTGGTGGGCCAAACTCCGTAAGGATCGTCATTCGTTCTCCTTTTCTTTTCTTTCTTTCGACCACCTGATCCCACCAGGCCAAATGTGCATTTAGTGCATCCACCCATTCCGGTGCTCTTGGATCACTCACCTGTGGTCCTTCAGCATGACCAACTCTGGAATGGATATGATCTACCCTGTCTAATGCCAGCGCGATGGTCTCTTTCTGATTTCCCAACAAGCTTTCATGCACCACACACCAATGAGAAATATCCAGAGTAATTCTTAGTTCGGGATTCTTTTCGATGAAATTCTTTGCAATTGGGGCGGTATACAACATTCTGCCGCGGTGCGTTTCATGGTAAATTGGAATTCCTGATGACTTTGCCCGCTTCACCGTAAAATCAATGATTTTCTTATTTTGCTCATAAGTAAAGTAATCCTTTCCAGAATGACAATTGATATACACAGCCTTCTGAAAAGAATTTTCGAGGACCGCATCAATATTTTTCATAAATGAACTAAGGTGCTGATCGGGATCATGCTCCCCAGCTCCACAAAGAAATCCCACCTGTAAATTGTGTTTTTTCAAAGCGTCAAACAGCTCTTGCTGAGCCTTCAAATCACTACCTGGCCACCAAACTTCTACCCCTTCATAACCATCTCTTTTTGCCATAGCGCAAAAATCCTCCGTTGAGCCATTGAAGCCCCATGAAGTGGCCATAAAGTACAATTCATAACCCGCTCCAGCCTTCACATAAGGAAGTTCAGTAGCGTTAATTTCGGCATAAGGGGCTAAGATTCCCCCTGCGGCAGCCCTTACCGTAGTTTTCAAAAAATGTCGTCTATCTTGGTGCATTTAGTTTGTCGTAATCGCGGTTAAACGTGGTGGTTATCAAATATATTCTATGCAACAATGTCCCGGATCACTTTTCCGGCAACATCAGTTAAGCGGAATGGCCTACCCTGAAAAGGGAAGGTAAACTGTTCATGGTCGAAACCAAGCTGATTCAAAATGGTGGCCTGAATATCGAAAGCGTCAACCTTTCCGCTAATCGCACTGTAGCCAATCTCGTCGGTCTCTCCATGTGTATAGCCTTTCTTTATGCCGCCACCTGCCATCCACATCGTGAAAGCTTCCGTATGATGATCTCTCCCGTTGTATGGATTTTGTACGCCATTTCTGTTTTCCATCATTGGTGTTCGGCCAAATTCACCACCCCAAACTACCAGGGTATCCTCCAGCATTCCTCTTTGTTTCAGGTCAAGCAAAAGAGCTGTGATTGGTTTATCTGTACTCCGACATTTATTCTTCAACCCGATATTCAGAGAATTGGCAGGGCCATCGCCATGTGCATCCCAACCCCAATCAAACAACTGCACAAAGCGAACTCCCTTTTCTACCAGTTTGCGCGCTAACAGTACATTATTGGCAAAACAGGCTTTTCCAGGCTGCGTGCCATACATATCATGAATATATTGAGGCTCATTGTTAATATTCATCACCTCAGGCGCTGAGATCTGCATCCGGTATGCCATCTCATACTGAGCTACCCTGGATTGAATCTCCGGATCATTATAAGTGGCGTACTCCTCTAAATTCGAAGTATTGATCGCATCTATAGAAGCCTTTCTTAAATCCCTGCTCATGCCATGAGGATCTTTAATGAACAACACCGGGTCTCCTTCACTCCTACATTGTACACCCTGATAAACGGAGGGTAGAAAACCACTACCCCAGATACTTTTTCCAGCATCTGGAAAACTTCCACCGCTGGTTAGCACAACAAAACCCGGTAGATTTTGATTCTCAGTACCCAGACCATAAGTCGCCCAGCTACCAATACTGGGCCTTCCCAAACGGGGACTTCCGGTATGCATCAACAACTGTGCAGGAGCATGATTAAACTGATCTGTCGTTACTGCTTTTAAGAAACTTACATCATCTGTCATCGTGGAGAAGTGTGGCATATTATCGCTCACCCATGCCCTGCTTTGGCCATGCTGTGCAAAATTTGCCTGTGGCCCTAACATCTTAGGTACTCCGGTAATGAAGGCGAATTTTTTTCCTGCCAATAAGGATGGTGGACAATCCTGCCCATCCATTTTTTTTAGTTCTGGCTTAAAATCAAACAGTTCTAACTGCGATGGTGCACCAGCCATATGTAAATAAATCACACTTTTTGCTTTTCCAAGAAAAGGAGGTGACTTTGGCAACAAAGGATGTGCAGCATCATATAAAACAGGGTTATTTGCTGTTGCTCCATAATTACAGCCTCCGAATAAGGCAGCCATTGCCAGGCCCCCCAAACCCATTGCACTCTCCTTTAAAAAATGTCTACGTGTATAAGCGGCTGCCTGGATTTCATTTGCTTCTTTTACCAATCGGTAGGCGTTTAGTTCATCTCTAGTCATATCATTTAATTTTTTGTAACGACCTCGTCAAGGTTCAGCATTGCATTTGCGACGACCACCAATGCAGCGCTTTCCGGGGTTTTATTTTCAGCTGTACCCATTAGCTCATTTATTTTTGCAGGATTTACTTTATAATCAGCTAAAGCCTTACGGTATAAATCATCAAATATTTTCAATTTCTGTGCAGGAATGGGTTTATACAACATTTGCTGATAACCTGCTGCAATTTGTTTGAGGATTTCCTTGCCGCCTTCTTTTTGCATTCTCAGCGCAAAATGCCTGGCCAGATCAATGTAGACCCCATCATTCAGCGTTACCAATGCCTGTAAAGGCGTATTTGTCCGAATTCTTCTTGGCGCACAAGCCACCCTCATCGCCCCATCAAAAGCAATCATAGAAGGATATGGTGAAGTTCTTTTCCAATAAGTATAGATCGCTCTTCTATATTGATCCTCACCGGTTGCGTTGTTCCATCTATCACCATTGTACGGAGAACTCCAGATGCCCTCAGGCTGCCATGGCGTCACACCTACCCCATACATTTTCGTGCTCAACATCCCACTGATAGCCAGATGCTGGTCACGTAATTGCTCTGCTGACAAACGCATTCTTGGTCCACGTGCATAGAATTTGTTGAATTGATCCTTTTCTTTAATCTGATCAGTCAAGCGGGAATCCTGTCTATAAGTTGCACTCATCACCATTTCTTTGATCATCTTTTTCACACTCCATTTATACTCGTGCATAAACTCCCATGATAAATGATCCAATAGTTCCTTATGCGTAGGATTCATTCCCTGAGTACCCATATCTTCCAGTGTTTCCACGATCCCCGTCCCAAACAACTGTTCCCATAGACGATTAGCCATGGTTCTGGAAAGTAATGGATTTTTGACATCGGTTAACCACATCGCTAATCCCATTCTATTTTTTGGTGCATTGGCAGGCATTGCATATTGTAGTGTTTTTGGCACTCCGGGCTGCACTTCCTTACCATGTGAAGTCCAGGCTCCACGTTCAAAAACATACGTTTTACGCATCCTATTGCTTGGATTTTCTACCATGACCGGAATCGTTCTTACATTGGCATTCAACAGCGCCCAGAAAGTCATTTTATTTTCCGCATAATCAGGCCTTCCTTTTCCAGGAAATTGCTGACCAAAATGAAACCAATCGAACGTAACAACTGTCTCATCTTTGTTGGTAACGGTAGGGTTATAATAACTCAAATACACATCATGTACACCCTTTTGAATCTTAAAATCAACAGGAAGATTTTGAGCACCACTAGTCGCAGGCACATCCCATTCTGCGAAAACCGGACCATTGTGTTGGTCTAATCGCAATTGCATTTTACCACCTTTCTTTCCAGTGGAGTAACGATAAATCAATTGGTCCACCTGATTCAAATCTACTTTCTCAATTCTTGCTACTCCATTATTCTTAAAGAAAAGTGCAATGTTGTTGTTTCCAATTACCGCATTCATCAATTTATCTGTAGTCGTAGAATTAATAGTTGGTTGTCCGGTTTTTAAAAACTTATGAATTTCTTTTGATTTAGCATCGGAAACATTATGCTTCAACCAGGACGTTAATGAAATCAACTTGTTGTTCAGCGAATCGTTGTACTGCCTCAACAAAGGATATTCCGAAGCCAGATCTTCATCCCTTGAATTGTTAAAATAAGCCATAAACTTATAATACTCGTCATCCTTAAAAGGATCATAAGGATGACTATGACATTGTACACAGGCAAAAGTGGTACTGAGTAAACCTTCCCAGGTGGTGTTCACCCGATCCATAACTGCTGATACCCTAAATTCTTCATTATTCGTCCCTCCTTCATCATTAGTCATGGTATTTCTATTGAAAGCAGTGGCGATATACTGGTCGTCCGTAGGATTTACAAAGAAATCTCCGGCAATCTGTTCCGTAATAAACTCATTATAAGGCTTGTCTTTATTAAATGCACGGATCACCCAATCACGGTACTGCCAGATGTTTCTATTTCCATCAGATTCGTATCCTTTGGTATCTGCATAACGGGCAACGTCTAGCCACATCGAAGCCCATTTTTCTCCGAAACGGGGAGAGGCCAATAAGGAATCCACCAATATCTCATACGCTTTATCAGCGTCTTTGGCATGGAGGTAATTTTTGATTAAGGATTCAGCAGGAACTGTCCCAATTAAATCAAGACTAACTCTTCTCAATAAGGTAGGCTTATCTGCTTCAGCGGAAGGTTTAAGTTTTTCTTCTTCTAATTTTGCCAGGATAAAATTATCGATATTGTTTCTTCCCCAATCCTGGTCAACGTCAGGAATTTCAACTTCCTTAACCGGTAAATAAGCCCAATGGTCACCCCACTTGGCTCCTTGTTTTACCCATCTCTTAAAAATGTCAATCTCTTCTTCACTAAGCGCCGTATGTTTATAAGGCATTCTTAACTCCGGATCATTGATCACTAAACGCTTAATCATTTCACTGTCTTCCGGCTTTCCAGGAATGATGGCTGGTTTACCACTTTTGGTTGCAGCAAGTGCTTCCTCTTCAAACAACAGACTAAATCCACCTTGCTTTTTCACCCCTCCGTGGCAGGAGATACATTTCTTATTGATGATCGGTTTTACTTCCGTATTGAAATCAACCGTTTTCTCATAAGGCATAAACAGCACAGCTGAGAGAACCAGCACTACAAGTATGCACAGCACCCACAGCTTCTTATTACTCAAGAACTTCATGGTTATATTGGTTTGGTTTATTTGTGTAAAATAAAATTACCATCAATTCAACCCCTGAACAATACTTCAATTGTCTAATACTGACACTATATTGTCAATAATATTCACTTTTAAAATAAAATTTGCAAATTCACCATATGCAACCGCTATTAATGGAAACAAATACCGTCCATCAGCAAACGATATTTGTGAAAGAAATAAATGTCAAAAACCTGACTAATCCTGTTCATTTTCATAATGAATATGAGTTGGTATTGATCACCCAAAGTAAAGGAAGAAGGATTGTGGGCGATAGTATCGAAAATTTCGAAGAAGGTGATTTGGTCTTAATCGGTCCTAATCTTCCGCATGTCATGTACAACGATAAATCCTATTATGAACCAGAAAATAAGCAACCAGTAACTGCTACGGTAATGTATTTCAGAATGGATTGGCTAAAGGAAGAATTTGTCCATTCCAAGGAAATCCCTCAACTTCATGACTTACTACTGGATATTAATCGTGGAATCAAGGTATATGGTGATACGCACAAACAAGTAGTTCTATTATTGAATCAATTAATAGCCAGTAAGGGATTGGGTAGAATCATACATTTATTGAGTATTTTAAACTTACTTTCAGAAAGCAAGGAGTATATATGTCTATCCAGTCTTGGTTACACCAATCCACACAACCAGAAAGATGTACAACGAATTAGTAAGATCTATAACTATATTATGGCGAATTTTACTGAAGACATTTCTCTTGAAACTGCGGCAACACTCGCCAGCATGACAACTTCGGCTTTTTGCAAATATTTCAAGGCCAGAACTCAGAAAACATTTACCCATTTTGTGAACGAGATCAGAATCGGCCATGCCTGTAAATTGTTGTTCGATGATCACCTTAGCATGACTGAAATTTGTTATCAATCCGGATTTAACAACCTGACCAATTTTAACAGAAATTTTAAGCTGTATACCAGGCTAAGTCCTTCGGAATTCAAGAAAAACCTAAAAATATAATTTCAATAATTAATTATCCTGCATCAAAGCACTTCTTCCTCCATCGATGAGATAAGTGGTCCCACTGGCAAAAGCTGCATATTCGCTCACTAAAAACACACACCAGCCTCCGATCTCTTCAGGAGTTCCTAATCGCTTAACCGGATGCAAATCTATTGTTCGTTGTTTTTCCTTTTCAGGATTATCAAAAGAATCGAACCAATTCTGATTTCCTGGGGTATCAATAAATCCCGGAGCAATACCAATGGTTCTTATCTTTGGGCCCCATTCAATCGCCAGACTCCTAACCAGACCTGTTAAAGCGGTTTTAGCCACGTTATAAGGGAAACAGCCAGGGATAGTTGATGAGCCATGATTTGATGTCATGATGAGGATTACACCATTATTTACTTCCAGATAAGGTTTACATAGTTTTGCCAATCGCCAATGAGAACTAAGATTCAGATCCATATTTTGCTGCCACTCACTTTCCCCACAATCAATAACCCCTTCGAAAAAATTCCTTCCCGCATTAGAAACAAGGACATCCAACTTTCCGTTGAAGTGTTCCAGCACCTTGGTTACAAAATCTTTCATTTCTGCAGGACGACTCAGATCTGCCTGATGATAATAAACATCAGTGCCTTCTTCCTCAACCGCTGCTATGAAATTTTGCACTTCCAAACTATTTTCTTTTTCCAACGCACAACCTGCAATAGTGCAACCTGCTTTTGCCAGCATCTTTGCAATTCCAAGGCCAATGCCAGAACTGACGCCAGTGATTATTGCGACCTTCCCCGCAAGATTGATTTCAAACATATTTGTATCTTATAAAACTATAATTAAATCCTGCTGACAATTAATCGAACTTTAGATCGTCCCTCTTATTAAACATAAAAACCAGGCCTTGGCACTACAATTCCAGGATGTTTTTCCATCTCTTCTTCTACTAAATCCACGCCCAAACCTGGGCGGTCGGATAAATGCAGGTGACCATCTTTTATCATTTCCTGGATTGGATGTGTAATTACTGTATCCCTCCATGGCACATCATTAAACATGAATTCCTGTCTGAAGAAATTAGGGATGGCGGCACAAACATGTGCAGAAGCCAGCGTAGACAAGGGGCCATTAGGATTATGTGGTGCCAATAATACATTATAAGCCTCCATCATGGTTGCCATTCGCTTCATTTCTGAAGGACCGCCGCAACGCGTAATATCCGGCATAATGAAATCACACACATTCTTTTCCAGCAAAGGTCGAATCCCATGGCGGGTATAATGCCTCTCTCCAACGCATATAGATACATTTGAAGGAATTCTTTCACGCATAGACTTTAAAGTATCAGCGTTTTCCGGTCCTGCCGGCTCCTCATACCAGGTGATGTCCAGTTCAGATAAACGTTGTGCCATTTTCACAGCAACCCGATAATTAAGCATGGCATGAGTCTCAATCATAATGTCAAAATCAGAGCCTACAGCTTCCCGAACAGCCTTACTCAATTCAAAAGCCAGATCTTGTTGTTTTGTTGTCAATTGGAGGTTACAGGAGAGGTCCTCTCCATAAAGATAATTTGTATGTGCAAATGGATCAAATTTCAACCCGGTAAACCCCGCTTCTTTTACTTTTAAGGCCTGTGCCACGTAATCAGCTATATGATGTCCACCACCAGTAAACCAATAATTTGCATACAAAAGGATATCCTTTCTAAAAGCCCCACCAAGTAATTCATAGCAGGGTGTTTTCAAAACTTTTCCTTTTAAATCAAGTAAGGCCATATCCACACCACTAATCGCACACATACTTGCACCAAAAGGCCCTACCCAATTGAGGTCTCTGTATAATTTTGTCCAAATGAAATCAGTTCTCATTGGATCTAATCCGATAATACGTTCAGCTACATGCTTGGCTGCATGATATACAATGGGGCTACCTGGCCAGTTGGTCGCTTCCCCTACTCCCGTATGCCCTGTATCTGTATATATTTTTAAAAAAGTCCAGTTGTACTTTACACCTTCAACCAGCCAAACTTTGACATCGGTAATTTTCATTTTAACAATCTTTTAGTGGCTATGCTTACATATGGCTGTAAGAATAATGAAAATTTCCCAGAGCCAATCAAGAAATCACTCCAATAAAAAGGATCTTTTTTAATAATTTATATTAAATAAACTATATTTGATTTTATAAAACCGCAGTACGATGATAGTATTTCACGTCCGTTTAAGGTTCTAAAACCGAGGACACTCTTCCTTAAAACGATCAATAATCAGCCTGCTTTTTGAAGCTGATAACGGTTTATTTCTAATTTTTTTCCTTTTTATATGTCAGCACAACAAGCAGCTTCACAAAGCAAGCTATCTAGAATTATATCCCTTTTAAAGCAGGCTTTAAAAGGTGAAGATCTTGATTTCACACAAGGCAGTATCCGTAAAGGGGTAATACTACTGGCCATTCCGATGATGCTGGAAATGGCAATGGAGTCTGTATTTGCATTGGTGGATTTGTATTTTGTAGGTCACCTTCCAAATAGTAGTCATGCCATACAAACCGTAGGATTAACAGAGTCGGTATTGACCATTATTTACTCTTTGGCGATTGGAATGAGTATGGCCGCAACGGCAGTCGTAGCCAGAAGAATCGGGGAGAAAAATCCGGAGGCTGCGGCAAAAGCAGGTGTACAGGCAATTTTAATCGCTGTTGCCTTCAATCTGATCATTAGTCTTATAGGGGTCATCTATGCCGCAGACATTTTGTTATTGATGGGCGCCTCAGCCGAGACTGTAGCCCATGGAACAACTTTCACTCAGATTATGATGGGTGGTAGTGTCATTATTGTCCTGCTTTTTCTCATCAATGGTATTTTTAGAGGTGCTGGAAATGCGGCCATTGCGATGAAAAGTCTTTGGATTGCAAACATTGCGAACATCATTTTATGTCCGGTTTTGATCAATGGCCTTGGTCCTATCCCTGCCTTCGGCTTAACTGGTGCTGCAATTGCAACTACTATTGGAAGAAGTATGGGGGTAGTCTATCAAATCTGGCATCTGGTAAGTGGGAAAGGATTATTAAAAGTCCGCCTCTCCTACTTAAAACCTCATTTTGAACAAATGAAAGCATTATTAAAAATTGCTACTCCTGGTATTTTTCAGTTTATCATCGCCTCTTGCAGCTGGATTTTCCTGGCGCAACTCGTGGCCACAACTGGTGGTGATCACGGCTCTGCTGGTTATCAAACGGCATTAAGACTAATGATGTTTTTTATGTTGCCCGCATGGGGAATGAGTAATGCCGCGGCAACTTTGGTAGGGCAAAATCTCGGTGCAAAACACCTCCAACGGGCGGTAGACGCTGTGATGACGACGGCAAAATACATTGTGATCTATATGGTTTTTGTAATGGCCCTTACTTTTATTGTGGGTTATTATTTCATTTCGTTTTTCACGAATGATCAAGTAGTTCAGGAGGTTGCGCTGCATGCACTTCAGATCATGAGTCTAGGCTATATTTTTTATGGAATAGGGATGGTTCTGGTCAGCACTTTTAATGGTGCCGGAGATACCTGGACCCCTACCTGGGTGAACTTCTTTGGTTTCTGGTTATTCCAGATTCCCCTGGCCTTTTTACTGGCTAAACATTTTGAGTTGGGGCCAACAGGAGTATTCATTGCGATTCCTGTTGCAGAGATCGGCATTGCCATTGCAGGTTATGTATTGTTTAAAAAAGGAAGATGGAAAACTATTAAGGTTTAAACGTTTAAAAAGCATAATTTAGCCCATTCAAAACAAATTGTATTTCTATGAAAAAAATCTTTACTAAAACAATGTTTATCTGCGGCATGATGGCACTTAGCTTTTCAGCTTCCAATAGCTTTGCACAGGAAGCAAATGCGAATCAGGAACAGGAAAGTGCAGCTGCTAAAAACCTGGTTAAATGGAATGTGGCTGCAATAGCTTTAAAAACTTATTCTTTTCAATATGAGCGTGCGGTAGGTAAACGGATGTCGGTTTCCTTGGGTTTCAGAATGATGCCAAAATCTCATGTCCCTTTCAGTTCGACTTTCAAAAGTCTGATTGACGACGACCAAACCTGGGAAAGCATTAAAGATTTCAAAACTGGGAACTTTGCAATCACACCGGAGTTTAGGTATTATGTTGGCCAGTCTGTATTCCGTGGATTTTATGTAGCTCCTTTTGTAAGGTATTCAAGATATAACGTTGCACTTCCTTATAATTATGAAGCAACTTTCGGTACTACAACTGTAAAGGATAGAATTGATATGGATGGTAACATCAGCACATTGACAACTGGTTTACTTTTAGGCGCACAATGGAAACTGAGTAAAGCAATATATCTGGATTGGTGGATTTTAGGCCCTAACTACGGATCAGCCTCAGGTAGTATTTCAGGAAAAAAGAACTTAAGCAATGAAGAACAACAAGCACTTAGAGAAGCCTTAACTGATTTGGATGACCTACCCTTGGTCAAAACTAAATCTACTGTAGATGCCAATGGTGCAAAAATTGATTTCAGTGGCCCATGGGCAGGTTTGAGATCAGGACTAAGTTTTGGTTACCGTTTCTAAGACCAGCTACTTTATAACACCTACTTTAACCTTCAGTACTTAAAGTAGAGGGAATAAAATAAAGAGGCCGCCTTAACTTCGATTTA
>NZ_JAVTSK010000001.1:0-746538 GCF_032678465.1 Pedobacter gandavensis | reverse complement strand
ATGATGCAGGTCAACCCTTTTTTTTGAGATTGAATTTCAGGATGCTGTATAGATTGGCATATCACATGTGTTGACTTATAGTTTTTGTTACATATGTAACAAAATATCAATTTCGAACTACTTAAATTTAAACTATTCGCGACATCAGAACCGGCAAGTACATTCAATTATCAAGAACTTAATTTTTAACCTTAGGAATAAAATTATGAAAAAGATAGGCATTGTCTTAGCAATAGCAGCTATTGTCATCTCTGCAAAGGGCTTTACAGAAAAAACACCAGTTGAAGGGGTCATCTATTATCAGGATGGAAATGATGTATGGATGGCATGGGATGGAATTGTTCAAGCCCCAGGTTATTGTTCTTATGCAGACAGGGATCCATGTACCATTACATTTCTTGATGAAAGTATCCTATTGGAATACCCTTGCTATTTTACGAAAGAAGATCTGTACTCTGGAAACCTATTGGCGACATACGAAGGTGTAGGCTCAGTAAGGCATTACAGGGCAAAACTCTAGATTAAAATGATTGCATTAAAATGAGAGCGGCAGGATCATTTTGCCTGCATGACTAGAATACTTCTTCCATCAATTTTGAACTTTAAATCACCTGTTGCCTCTAATGCAGTTAATAATCCGGAAACTTTATCATATCTGGATACGAAACCACTAAATACCTTGTTCCGAAGACCCTGATCAGTATATATCACCTCTACATTATACCAACGTGCTACTTTCCGCATGATGCTTTCCAGCTCTTCATTTATAAAGAAAAACTCCCCATTCTTCCAGGCAATTAAATCAGCCGGATCAACAGAACGCACATGTAGGCCAGCTGAATTGACTACGGATTGTTGATTAGGTCTTAAAATCACGGACTTTGTAGGGGTACCTACAGATTTAAGAGGGGAAACTTTTACGCTCCCCTCTATTAAGGTAGTCATAACTGAGCGTTCATCTTTATAAGCGGATATGTTGAAATGAGTTCCCAGCACCTCTAGCTTTTGTTTTTCTGTAGTCACAATGAAGGGATGTTGTGTATCTTTAGCTACCTCAAAATAAGCTTCGCCTGAAAGCTCCACATTGCGGGTCCGTTGCTGTTCATTTGAAGCTGGATCATAGGTTAAACTCGAGCCGGCATTCAGCCAAACCTCCGAACCATCAGGCAGGCGTACTTTATAAGTCCCACCCATAGGCGTTGAAATGGTAAAACGCTGAACTTTTTCCTGATTGATCAAACTCCCATCATCATAAGTTAATTTTGTTTGGCCAACGACCACACCTGCTCTGTCATCACTCAATTGAATTTTTTTGCCATTTTCTAAAGTGATGGTTGCTTTATTGCCACCTGGCTCAATAGTATTTGCATATCGTTCTTCCCGCGCTGAGTCAGTTCTTTTTAAAAGGACAATGGAAAGGCTACCAATAAGAATAATTAATGCCGCAGCGAGGAAGATTCTTAACCGCCAATTCCATTTGATCTTCCTTGGCGCTTGCTCTTTTTCGGAAATTAAAGTCTGCAGGAAACGCTCTGTATCATCTTCCCACATATCATCCCTCAATACCGGATCTGAATTGGTATTCGCCTTCTCGCTATACCATTTTTCCAGCTGCTGCACTTCTCCTGGACTACAGGTCCCTTCCAGGTATTTTTTACATAAAGCTTGAAAAGCTTGTTCAGTTTCCATCATCAATTTGGGAATATAACCTTAAGACGATTCAGCAAGTGTTTTACACTACGGCATTTTCGTAAAAACTCAATTCTTTGTCAATACCTCCATCAACATTAAAAAACACAGACCCGGTTGAGCATGTAAGAGTTCATTCTCACGTAATTTCTTCATCGCTTTCTGGATTTGATTGTTCACCGTATTCTCGGAAAGGTTGAGCTTTTTAGCGATCTCCTTCTGAGTAAGAAACTCTTTACGACTGAGTTCAAAGACTTCACGCATTCTGGGTGGCAACTTTTCGATTTCAGATGCAATTGCCTGCGCCAACTCCTTTAAACAGACCTGTTCATCAGCTAATGCAGTGGTGCTTCTGGTAAATTTATAAAAATCCTCGGCATAGTTCAGTTTCACTTTCGAATGCTTGAGGTTGTCAAATACCTTATTACGCACTGCCCTGTATAAATAGGAAGAAAGGGCGGTATTTATTTGGATCAGTTTCCTCTGCTGAAAGAGCCAGGTGAAGATTTCCTGAACCATATCTTTGGCCAGTTCCGGATCACCCATCATCCGCTGAGCATGCAACACCAACGGTTTTCTATAACGATAATAAATAGCGGTATAGGCATCAATCCCCTCTTCTTCTAACTTCATTAAGCCCACAAGTTCCGCATCCGGTAATTCCAAATAACTATTCATAAGCCCAGGGATTAGATGAATTGAAATTTTGTTCAATGCAATCCTGGAGAGCGCATAGTATAAGTTTAAAATTTGGGCAAGGCAATGCCCTAACGATGAATTGTGTTCGTTTTTTCATGAATTTGGGAAGTTTAGTGGTGATGGATGTAAACTACTGGTCTCTTAAATAATCATTATACGTGCTAGATACGTAAAAATAATTGCCCATGGTTTTTATACAAAATTGACAAAATGCGTGAGAAAAAAATTTCGAATACAGTCCACACAAATCCCTAGCGAACAATTTTGTATGATTCAAATATAAAGCTGAAGTGAGGGGACATCCTGAGATTTACCTTGTTCATTTTATTCATTTTACCTATAATTATCATTATTGGATAAAAAATATCTCTTTCAAAACCGAGCTGTTTAGATTATTCCTAATTCGTTAATAAGCATCAGAACGCTGGTTTTATGCAAAAAAAATACCCCCAGAATCATTAAATTCTGAGGGTAATTGCTGTATTTTATGTGCTTAAACGCCCATCCAACCTTTACGAACGGCAACTTGTGTTGCGCTGGCATTCGGATCGATCTCTGCGATTAATTTAATGTTTGGATTCGCCTTTATGGTTACTTTGAAATCACGTATCTCACCATCTCTTTTCACTCTCACTGTGATCACATCACCGACATTGCTTCCGGAAATGACAGGCATACGCTCTAAAGCCGCTTCAACTGGAATGTTGTTTACGCTGATCACCTCATCATTTACATTCAGGCCATCTACCCATGCTGCAGAATTTCTGGATACCGCAGAGATATAGATCTTGCCTTCCGTTTTCTTGGAAGCCACACCGATATAAGGGATTTGTTTTCCTTCGTTTTCATTTTTAACCTTGATACCTGCATAACCCAGGTATTTATCGTACTCCAAAGGATGCGTACCTGTAACATATTTAGCCCAGAAATCAGTAAAGCTTTTTCCACTGATTTTTTCTACCATGGCCTTAAATTCAGCATCAGTATATCCTCTGTTCAGTTTTTTTCCTTGCAGGTACATTGCCTTCATCACATCGTCCAGACTTTTTGCTCCTTTAGTCGCATTGGAAATTTCGATGTCCATTAACAAACCTACTACTTCACCTTTGCTGTAATAAGATACACCGGTGTTGTTAGAATTTTCATTTGGCCTGTATCCTTTGATCCAGGCATCATAACTAGATTCTGCTGCAGATTGCACCTGAGCACCCGGAGTATTCGATACATTTGCTACTGCAGTCACCAATCCATCTACAAAGGCAGGCTGATCAATAAAACCAGCACGCAGTACCAGCTTATTCTCATAGTAAGACGTAAAACCTTCAGATACCCATAGGTTGGTGGTATAGTTTTCATTGTCGTAATCAAATGGACCTAAAGCAATAGGGCGCATTCTTTTCACATTCCATAAATGGTAATATTCGTGCGCCACCAGGTTCATGAATCCCAGATAACCAGCGGTAGTATTGTAAGCATTACGGGAAGCACCAAGAACTGTAGAGTTTAAATGCTCTAAACCACCACCACCTTTTTCGAAGTTATGGACAATAAAAGTATAATGCTGATTTGGATTCTCACCGAAAATGGCAGTTCCCTGCTCCACAACTTTGGCCATATCTACTTTTAAACGTTCTTTGTCGTAGTTACCACCGCCAAACATCGCTACCGTATGTTTCACACCTGAAGCCTCAAAATCAAAGACATCCTGATTTCCTACTTCAATAGGACTATCAAACAATACATCAAAATCTGCTGCTTTATAAGTGAATGGCTTTCCAGCCACAGGCTCTAAACCGGTAGACACCTGGCTCCAGCCTTTATAAGGGATCACTTTTACCGTACTAGGCAAGTTCAACATCCCATCAGGATACATGAAAATTCCTGTACTCGACAAGAAAGCATGGCGATCGTCGATAAATGAAGTACGCACCGAAACCTCAAATGCATACACCCTATATTTAATTTTAATATCTTTTGCCTTTGCGGAGTAGATTCTCCATGCGTTTTTTCTTACTTTCTCAAATTTCGCAGGTTTCCCATTCGCTGTTGCCCTAAAATCTTCTACACTTTTCTCAAATTCGCGAATCAGGTAAGAGCCTGGTGCCCAAACCGGCATTTTCACATCTACATAGTCTTTGCTTAATCCGGAAATGTTCATTTCCATCTCTACATAATGTGCCTGTGGTTCGATAAAGCTCACCTCGAAGCCTACTTTAACCTGCGATTTTGCGGTCATACCTAATGATAGTAAAATTACTAATCCTGTTAATGTCTTTTTCATTGAATTGTTTTCCTGCTTGTTTTAATATGCCCCGACCTTTAATACCAGATCAACCTCCCTATAGCTCACATTTATTAAATTAATAAGAACAGTGCTAAACCATCTGCCTTTTTCATGGTCATACTATTTCGCAAATTTATAATTTATCCTTTTCGCTTGCCTCTAAATTGGCAATTAAGCTGTAACATACTTAATACAAGCTATTAGAGGCGGTTTAATTAAATATTTTTGCTTGTTATATTATCCTATTCACCACACAAATATGAAACTAAGGTACATTATCTATACCCTCATTGCATTAGGCATCGCCTATTTAGTCTACTATCGAATTTCTGTAAATAAGAAAATAGCCGGCGAGGGTCCCGGAATGTCAAAAGGAAAAGGTGGTCCTGCAAAGGGATTACAGGTGAATGGTATGGTAGTAAGTACCGGAGATTTCAGCAGCAATCTGGACATTACCGGAACATTGGAAGCCAATGAAACCGTAGACCTTCGTTCAGAGGTATCGGGTTTGGTTACCAAAATCAATTTTAAAGAAGGTTCTAATGTCAGTAAAGGAAGTTTATTGGTCAAAATCAATGATCGCGACATACAGGCACAATTACAGGACGCGCTAACCAAAGAAAGGCTGAGTGCCACCAATGAAAACAGATCTAAACAACTATTAGATAAGGGCGCAATCAGTCAGGAAGAATATGACACCTCGCTTGCCAGCCTGCAATCGCTGAAAGCACAAACACAACTGGTTAGGGCACAACTAGCCAAAACCGCTATATATGCCCCATTTTCCGGAAAAATTGGTTTACGTTCTATTTCTGAAGGAGTATATTTAACCCCTACCATGGTGATCGCCAATTTATCCAGCATCAACCCTTTAAAACTTAGCTTCTCTGTGCCTGAGAAATACATCGGGCAAATTAAATCAGGTGCAGACATTTCTTTTACTACCGACGGGTATCCAAAAACTTTTACCGGAAGGGTGTTTGCGATAGAGCCAGGCATCAATACCGCCACCAGAACCTTACAGATTAAAGCCCTGGTGGCCAATCCGGATCAGGAACTTCGTCCGGGTTCTTTTGCGAAAATCAAACTCGCACTGACCACTACCAAAGATGCCATCCTGATTCCAAATGAAGCCATCATTCCGGTATTAAAAGGAAAAACGGTATTCATCAGCAAAAATGGAAAAGCTCAGCAAATTCCTGTGGAAGCGGGCACCCGTACTGCGGAACATATCATGATCACCTCTGGATTAAGTGTGGGAGACACCGTGCTGACTACTGGTGCAATGGCCTTAAAACAGGATGCTCCTGTGAAAGTAACAGTGGTTAAAAATTAAGTTTAATTTATGAGTATTTCTACCACCAGTATAAAAAGGCCCGTTCTGGCCATTGTAATGAACTTAATGATCCTTCTATTTGGAGTGATCGGCTATAATTTTCTTGGTGTTCGGGAATACCCAAACATCGACCCCACTGTTGTCTCCGTAAGAACCTCTTATCCAGGAGCGAATTCAGACATTATTGAATCTCAGATTACTGAACCTCTGGAGAAATCCATCAACGGGATCGACGGAATCAGGAACATCTCCTCTTCGAGTAACCAGGGAAGCAGTAACATTACCATAGAATTTAACCTCAATAAAGACATTGATGATGCGGCAAATGACGTCAGAGATAAGGTTTCTCAGGCTGCAAGAAGCTTACCAAAAGACATTGATGGAAATCCGGTGGTAAGTAAGGCGGATGCCAATTCAGATGCGATCATCACCATGACCATTCAGAGTGATAAGCGCAATGTAATGGAGCTGAGTGATTATGCAGAAAACGTAATTGCCGATCGCCTGCAAACCATTACCGGTGTTAGTAGCGTACAAATCCAGGGACAACGTAAGTATGCAATGCGCATCCGGATTTCTCCGGATAAGCTGGCTGCTTACGGTTTAACCACACAAGATATCGTGACGGCACTCAACAATGAAAATGTGGAGCTGCCTTCCGGAAAAATTACCGGTGCAAATACCGAGCTGATTGTAAAAACACTCGGTAAGCTGACAAATGAAGAAGAGTTCAACAACCTGATTCTGAAAAATGATGGTGACCATGTAGTTCGCCTAAAAGACATCGGCTATGCCGCCTTGGGTTCTGAAAACGAAGAAACCATTTTGCGGGAATCGGGAAAACCCATGGTTGCGGTAGGCCTGATTCCTCAGCCCGGAGCCAATTACCTGGAAATCTCCAAAGAATTCGACAAAAGGTTTGAGCAGTTAAAAAAAGACATCCCTGAAGACATCAAGCTCAATATCTCTTTAGACAACACAAAGTTCATCAAGATGTCGGTAACGGAAGTTGCAGAAACGATTATGCTTTCCCTGATTCTGGTGATCCTCATCATCTACCTTTTCTTCAGGGATTGGGCAATTGCTATCCGTCCTTTACTGGACATTCCGGTATCCTTGATTTTCACTTTCTTTATCATGTACATATTCGGTTTTTCGATCAATGTATTGTCGCTCCTCGCGATTGTACTTGCAACCGGATTGGTGGTAGATGATGGTATTGTGGTCACAGAAAATATCTTTAAAAAAGTGGAGGAAGGTTATTCTCCTTTCGAAGCTGCCATTAAAGGCTCCAATGAGATTTTCTTTGCCGTAATTTCGATCTCGGTAACTCTGGCTGCAGTATTCCTCCCAGTGATCTTTCTGGAAGGATTTGTGGGCCGGCTCTTCCGGGAGTTCGGTATTGTAATTGGTGCTGCGGTCCTCATCTCTGCATTTGTATCTCTGACCTTAACACCGATGCTGAATGCTTACCTGATGAAAAAAACAGGGCATGAAAAATCTAAGTTCTACAACCTGACCGAGCCTTATTTTGTCCGGTTAAATGAAAGTTATGCAGAAAACCTGAATAAATTCCTGGATAAAAAATGGCTGGCCATTCCAATTATTGTCATCTGCGTAAGTATCATCGGCTTGTTCTGGCAACTGCTTCCAAAGGAAACAGCGCCTTACGATGACAGAAGTGCCATCAATATGAGAATTACTACACCAGAGGGTTCTTCTTTTGAATATACGGATCGTTTCATGATGAAAATCCAGCAGATGATCCAGGATTCTATCCCTGAAAAAAAGGTAAACATTACCATCACTTCGCCTGGTTTTGGAGGAGGAGCAACCAATAGTGGTTTCATCCGCATGGGCTTAACCGATCCAGGAGATCGTTCCATGACACAAGACCAGATCGCTGCTAAGCTGACTAAAATTACCAGAGGCTATACCGAAGGAAAAGTAGTGGTGACACAGCAACCAACCATCTCGGTAGGCCGTCGTGGAGGATTGCCGGTGAACTATATTATCCAGGCACAAAACTTCGAGAAGTTGCGCGAGAAAATGCCTTTATTTATGGATGAGGTGTCTAAAGACCCTACATTCACGACTTCTGATGTGGACCTTAAATTTAACAAACCGGAAATCGATTTAACCATCGACAGAGATAAGGCAAAAAACCTGGGGGTATCTGTTTCCGATATCGGCCTTGCCTTACAACTGGGATTAAGCGGACAACGGTTCTCTTATTTCTTTATGAATGGAAAACAATACCAGGTAATCGGGCAGTTTGAAATGGACGATCGTAAGGATCCTTTAGACCTGAGTTCTGTATATGTACGAAATGATAAAGGAGAACTGATCCAGATCGACAACCTCGTGACGGCAAGGGAGAAAAGTAGTCCGCCTCAACTGTATAGAAATAACCGGTTCATTTCCGCTACCGTATCTGCAGGTTTGGCGCCAGGTAAAAGTATTGGCGAAGGTATTGAAGCCATGGACAAAATTGCTGCAAAGATCCTGGACGAGTCCTTCTCTACAGATCTGGGCGGTGAATCCAGAGATTTCAAGGAAAGTTCTTCTAACACCATGTTTGCCTTTGGCCTTGCCTTATTACTCGTTTACCTGATTCTGGCTGCACAATTTGAAAGCTTTATTGATCCGGTCATCATTATCCTAACCGTGCCAATGGCGGTTGCCGGTGCATTTTTATCGCTCTGGCTGTTTGGCCAAAGCTGGAACATCTTTAGTCAGATTGGGACCATTATGCTCATTGGACTGGTGACCAAAAACGGGATTTTGATCGTCGAATTCGCAAATCAACTGAAAGAAACAGGAAAAAGTGTACACGATGCCATTCGGGAAGCTTCCGTTTCCAGGTTAAGGCCAATTTTAATGACCAGTTTAGCCATTGCCATTGGTGCATTGCCGATTGCCATGGCCTTAGGAGCTGCAGCAAAAAGCAGAATGGGTATGGGGATTGTAATTGTTGGGGGAACTTTATTCGCCCTGATCTTAACTTTATTCGTGATCCCGGCCATTTATTCTTACTGGTCAAAAGAACACAAAGCAAATACAGATTTAGAACTTTCTTTAAAAGCCGCATTGGCCGAAGAGGAAACCGAAAAAAAAGCTAAAAAATCATGATCCAGTTTTCATCATATCAGCTCCTGAAAAGCAGGAAGCTATTGTTCGCCACTGCCTTACTGCTCCTTTGCAATACGGGCTTTGCACAGCAAAAATTGAGTCTGGAAGAGGCCATCAGTACTGCTTTAAAAAATAATTATGACATTAAGCTTGTCAACAACGATATCCGTATTGCGAAAAATAATGTGAATCCCGGAAATGCAGGTATGCTGCCACAACTGACGGCTGATTATAGTAAAGGAGGCAGCAAACAAAACACCGTTCAAACTGCCGCTACCGGAGTAGAAAAAAAGTCGAACGGCGTAAGGAGTACCAACCAAAGTTATGGGGCTTCATTAGGCTGGACAGTTTTTGATGGTTTCCAGATGTTTGCCAATTACGATCGCTTAAAGGAGCTGCAAAAATTGGGGGAGGTAAATGCTAAAGGAACAATTCTAACTACGGTAGCCGATGTCATCAGTGGCTACTATGCGATCGCCAGACAGCAACAATTGGTGATGGCAGCAGATACTTCGCTCGATATTTCTAAAATGCGTTTAACCATTGCACAAAATAAACTGGCCATTGGAAGGGGATCGAAGCTAGATGTCCTCTCTGCAACTGTAGATTACAATGCGGATACTTCCGCTTACCTGCAACAGAAAAATTTGCTCAGAAATAGCATTGTCAGCTTAAATCAGGTGATGGCCCGTGATCTTAACCTCGTATTTGAAGTGGATGAGGCAATTAACATTACTCAAAATCTGGATTATAACCAGTTGCTCGGATTAACGGAACAATTGAGTCCAACTTTACAATCCGCTTTCATCAATAAGAAAATTGCAGAACTGAATTTAAAGCAGGTAAAAGGACAACGCTATCCTACGGTTGGCCTGAATAGCGGCTATGAATTCTCTAATAGCACGAGTCCGACGGGATTTAACCAGAAGTTCCGCGCACGTGGTTTCACCTATGGCGTAACGGCGAGTCTGAACTTGTTCAATGGTTTTTTACAACGTCAGAATGAACGCAATGCCAAAATACAGATCAATTCTTCAGAGCTTAGTCTGGAAAAAACGCGACTGGATCTGAATGCCCATTTGCTTGCTGCTTTTCAAAATTACCAGACCAATCTGGATTTATTAAAAGTAGAACAGCACAACCTGGATATCGCCAAACAAAATCTGGACATTACCCTGGAAAAATACCGTTTGGGTAGCATTGCCCCATTAGAGCTCAGAGAGGCGCAAAAGAATGCTATAACTGCCATTACCAGGCATCTTGATGCGCAATACCAGGCTAAGCTGACAGAAATTAGCTTAAAAGAAATCAGCGGAACGTTAAATATTCAATAAGATTGTTATTTTTATCGAATGATATTAGTAGCAGACAGCGGTTCTTCTAAAACGGATTGGATGGGATATACCCCGGAAGAAACCATTAGCTTTAGCACTCAAGGCATTAATCCTTATTTTCTAAATGCTCATGACATTTTTAAACTTTTTTCGAAAAAGAAAGAAATTGCCGCTTATGCAGATCAGGTGAAGGAAATTTACTTTTTCGGTGCAGGCTGTTCCTCTCCGGATAAAGTAGAGGTCATTTCTAATGGAATTTCCTCTTTCTTCACCCAGGCCTATGTTTCTGTAGAACACGATTTGATTGGTTCAGCCTATGCTACTTGTGGGGATCAGGAAGGATTAACCTGTATTTTAGGTACAGGTTCCAATATCGCCTACTATGATGGGACTACGGTACACAGTGGCCGCCATGGATTGGGCTATGTGCTGGGCGACGAAGGCTCAGGTACCTTTTTTGGCCGCAAGATGATTACTGGATATCTTTATGCGACCATGCCGGCAGAACTACGTACAGCTTTCGCTCAGAAATATGACCTGGATAAAGAAACGGTAGTCACCAATTTGTACCAGAAACCTTCCCCAAACACCTATCTTGCCTCCATCAGTCGCTTTATGGCAGACCATACAGATCATCCATATATTCAACAGATTTTAAGAGATGGTTTTCAGGAATTTGTGGACACCAATATCAAAGAATACAACAACTATAAAAACCTCGATTGCCATTTTGTGGGTTCCATCTCCTTTTATTATCAGGACATCCTTCGGGAAATCTGTGCAAAGAACCACATTCGGGTAGGCAAGATCTACCAGAAGCCCATCACCGGAATTTATAACTATATTTTACGAAAAGAAGGCATTACAGTTTAAGTAATAGCCGCAACATATCTTTATGCTGTATGCCATCTTCAAAGATGGCTTCGCCATAATTTAAGAGAAAAAAATCCTTGTCAATGCGGTCAACCCTGAATCCTGCACGCTGATAAAAGCTCAACTGGTACCCAAAAGTACCGGTTCCAACTTCGACAGACTCACCTTTTAATTCTTTCACTGTTTCGATCATGTGGTTCAATAGCTTTGTTCCTACACCTTTTTTTTGATGCCCCACATTCACAGCAATATTTTTAAGCTCATAGCGATCATGACCTATGATGACCAGGATATAGCCCCCTATAATTTCATCAGCTATTTTGGCGATATAAACTATGGCATTATGTATATATCCAAGAATTTGGGCTTCCGATGGATCTGCCAGGAGAAACAAGTCCATAGGAATAGACTGCTCTGTCCTTAAGATTTTCATAAGATTCCGATTCTCTTATTCATTTCCAAACGCACCATCATCGCCATTTTTTCCAACTTCTTACGGTCTTCTTCTGTGAACACGCGGGGCTTTTTATCAACGATACAAACTGCGCCTACTCTAAATCCCTCATTAGTGGTAATGGCTGCCGCAGCATAGAAACGCAATCCTGACTCGCCAACATAAATTGGATTGGAAAGCAATGTGGGATCCTGGACTAAATCTTCAAACACAACAACACTGTCATTTGAAATGGCCAGCGAACAAAGGCTTCTTTCCCGATCCATCGCATTTCCACTTTCCCCGTGCTGATCTGCTTTTGTCCAGACCACATCTCTATCCACAAAGTTGATCATCGCAATAGGCGTATTCATCATCGTTGCCGTAATGGCCGCCAGCTGATCAAAGATAGGCTCAGTTTTGGTGTAAAGGATTTTGTATTTCTTTAAGTTTTCCAACCGTGCCTCTTCATCAGTAGAAATCAAGACACCCCCCGTAATATTTTCCAATTTTTTATGATCTAGTTATATACCTTTAACAATTACCATACCCACAGGCATGGCGTATCTCTATGGTACACAGAAGAAAAACACATTATAGATGAATCATAGTCCCAATACCGCTCTGCGCGATTATTCACTCAGATTGGGCATATACCGGCCATCGCTCGTACTCCAGCCAGTTCAAAAAAGGCAGTAAGAATCCCTTTAAACTGGGCACTTATTACTCAATTTGATGATTTTACAGCCTATTTTACTACGCTGTGGTATTTATAAAGTGTTTATAATCCTATATTTAAATAGAGGTGCCCTCACACCAACTCAGCTATCGTACTGAATATCAACCAAAAATAAGAAAATTATCGGTTTTTGTTGAAAAAAAATAATTACAACATTTTAACGACTAACTTTTTTAGATTTGCTAAATTCCCATGCATTTTTAGCAGATTTTAGGTATTCTACCATATAGCTCTCATTAGGGGGTAAAGTGAAGTGAAAAACCAGGATGGTTTCATTAGGATCTTTGGGGATAAAGCCGGGAAGTAAAGTATCCGCAACCATTTGTATGTGACTTTCTGGGTAATTCATATGCAAATTTAAGGATAGAAATTTGCATCGGGTTCATGATCAGTAAAATTTATCTTAGGATTGCAAAACCCCGGTTCATCAGACCAACATGAGCGGGTTTGATGAACCGGGGTTAATTGCAGGATCTAAACGATCAACTTATAACGAGCATACTTGCCTTTAATGATTTATTTCTTCATCACCTTAAATTCGGTACGTCTGTTCAGCGCTCTGCCTTCAGGATTGTCTTTCCCATTCGGTAATTTATTAGGTGCAATTGGCATACTCATTCCATAACCTTTGCTGGTCATACGGCTTGCTGGTATGCCACGGCTGATTAGAAAATCGACACAGGATTGTGCTCTTCTATTGCTCAAATCCAGGTTATATTCAACCGTACCTTTACTATCGGTATGGGCACCCAATTCAATCTCAATAGTTGGGTTGTCTATCATCACGTTATACACATATTCCATTTTCAGTTTAGAATCTTCAGTCAGTTCGGCTTTATCAAACTCATAAAGTACATCCTTTAAAACGATCGGAAGATCAATCGGGTCCAGACAAATGTCTTCTGTAAATAAAGTATCTTTCTGAGCGAGCTGATCATAGGAATACGACAGTTTCTTGGTCAGGTATTTTTCTTTCTCCGCAGTGATTTTTAGCTGGCGGTTGGTATTTAGTTTGAAATTGTATTTTCCATCCGGGCCAGTGGTAAACTTATATTCCTGCAAGGAATCCGAGATGGACACAATTGCATTTTCCAATGGCTTCCCATTATGGCAATCCAGTATCCGTCCTCTGATATTCAGGAATTCGCGTTTGAGGTGAAAGATTTCCAGGCAGCATAAAGACGACCTGTCGGAACTGATATACCCTTCTACATCTTCTGCATCAACTGGCGTGAAATAAAGATCATCTTTAGAGGAATTAAACGGAAAACCAAGGTTACGTGGCTCCGACCAGCTGTCGAAATCCCCTTCACTTTCATAAAAATCAAACCCACCAAGCCCTATTTTACCATTACTGCTGAACAGCAGTTTTTTTGTTTTCACATTATAGTAAGGCGCTTCCTCATCACCGGCCGTATTGACCACATTGCCCATATTGACCGCCTGTCCAAGAGATCCATCTGAACGGATGGCGCAATACCATAAATCATATTTACCAAAGCCACCTGGACGATCTGATGAAAAGATCAGGTATTTTCCATTTCCGCTGACGAAAGGCTGCATGGCATTGAAACCGCTAATGTTCACATTTCCGCCCAGCTCTACTGGTGCAGACCAATCCTCATTGCCTGAAGAATTACGGCTACGTTGATAAATCTTTCTAGTGTCTTTTGCGGTCCAAATCGTTAAATACATCGTTTTCCCATTTGGAAGAAAGGCTGCTGCAGCCAATTCCTTTCCTTTAATCGCAGCAGGCAGCTGGGTAACCCTGATCTTATCCTCCAAAGGACTTCCTGAAACTTCATAGATAGCATTGACATATGGACTTTGCTTTCTAGTTACCCTGGTATTACTTTTATCGTCGGTTAAGACCACACTTTTACCTTCGCTGCCAATCGGCCTGGAAGAAGTAAAAATAAACGTATTTCCTCTCCATACCGGTGCATAATTTGAACCTCCTTCATTCAGGTTATTCTGGACTCTATTTACAGCATAAAGCCTTGGATGGCTCACTTCATACAGTGCGAACTGACAGGAGGCCAGTTCTCTTTTCGCTCTTTCCAGATACTCATCATTTCCTTTATTCTTCTGTTGAAAAGTCTTAAAAGCAACGATGGCCTCATCATAATTCTGGTTTGCCCTTAAACATACGCCATACCAGAAATTAGCCAGGTTATATCTTGGGTTATCAAATCCTATAGCAATGGAATACCATCTTTCCGCATCCTTAAAGTTTTTATATTGCCTTAAGGATTCCGCAAGCCGGTAAACTCCATATTCATAATCATCCTTCTTTGGGCTTTCCTGTTTGATTTTAGTTTCAAAGCCATAGGGCACTACAAAACCGGCGCTATCCGGAGAAATCAGCAGCGATTTTTTATAATATTCTGCCGCGGCATAGTATTCTTTATTTTGATAATATACGTCGGCAACCCTTTTACTATTGGTTACAAACTGAGCAGAAGCCATACTGCCAAGCAGCATAAATACGAGTAATATTTTAAGTTTCATGATACGTAGGGTTATAATCTTGGACAAAAGAAATTAGGACCAACAATTCCTTTTCTTCTGGTGAAGGAGACCGATAATTCCAATCCCCCCTGACCTCTGCTGGCTTTATTGAAAGTTGAGGTATTGAAATCATAGCTCAATCCAAACACCATATTTTTGATGTTCAGACCAAAGAAGGCAATAGCGGCATCATCGAAGCGATAGTTAGAGCCAAACATCAGATCTGCCTCTGTATTGAGCATCACTTTGGCATAGGCTCCAACAGAAGTTTCACGGGCTGTTCCTTGTTTCATATATAAAGCATTAGGAGTAATGTCCAACATATCGGTTACCTTTACTCTTGCCCCACCGTGAACTGCGTATCGAATGGGCATTTTGACATCTGTTCCCAAAAATTTATCTACTGGCCGGGTCAGGTGGGCAGCCATCGCCCCTCCAAAAACATTGACAGACTGGTTAGGATTTCCATCAAAATACATGAAACCCACATTCACATCCGGTACAAGGGAATTGGTGGCCGAATAATTTTCATTGATACCGAAGCCCGGATCGAAGCCGGTTACCGGATTGAACTGACTACCGAGTGTAATTTTGGAGGCATCAAAGCTCTTGTTCAACACCCCTGCCTGTACACCGAAATTGATCATATGCAATCCCGTTTGTCCAAAATGAATACGGTAAGCCGCTGAGACCAGGGCCGATAAATTATTGTAACCAATGTCTCCCGCATTCTGATTTAAGACCATTGCTCCAAAAGCGAGGTTTTTAACGGGGGCCATATCAAATGACGCGCCCCCGGTTAAAAACGAATTAGAAACAGTCCCCCACTGTTGCTTTGCATTGATAGAAACTCTGTAGTCTCCATCAATTACCCCTGTTAATGCAGGGTTTAACCATAAAGGATGGGCGTAATATTGTGAGAAGTGAGGGTCTATCTGTGCGACAACCCTTTCCACTCCTAAGTTTAAAAACGCGCTTACTATAATAATTCTTACTAGGTTCTTCATAACAAATGTGTTTTTAATTATCTCAATAGGGTTATTGTTCCTTTTTTAGTTGTTTTGGTACCATCATTTAAGTCGGCTTCAAATTGGTAGACATAAACTCCATTCGGCTGTACTTCGCCTTTGTAAGTTCCATCCCATCCATTCTGAATATTATTGGACTCGAAAAGGAACTGTCCCCATTGGTTATAGACGCGCAGCTTCATTTTCGCAATTGTATTTCCATACACATAGAAAACATCATTTTTACCATCATTATTTGGCGTGAAGGTATTTGGGATAAAGATTTGATTCCCGATCGGATTATCCGATTTGGAACCCAATGAACCTGCATCACTCAGCTGACATGCCAGCTGTCCTAGAGCCCTCACTCTAATATTGACGATCTGATCAGGTTTCAGGTTTTCAATACGGTGCGTAGTTCCGGTTGCACCTGAACTAGGTGTAATCCAGGTGATCGCCCCATCCACAGAAAGCTCGTAACCTGTTGCGCCTGTTACTGCAGCCCATGCAAAAGTGACGCTAGTTGCAGTGGCAGATTGTACCGTAACTACAGGAGCGCTAAGTTTTGGAAGGATAGTTACCGTTACTGCAGTACGGGTATTGCTCACACATCCGCTAAGCGTGTTGATACTGGCTACATAATAAGTGGTGGTAGCTGCTAACACAGGTGTAGTAAAGCTGATTCCTTCAGCCAATTGAGTACCTCCACTTTCTGCATTGTACCAACGGTAGGTCAAGGCAGGATCTGGATTATTTACCCTTAATACGCTGGTATTTCCAGAACAGAAAGGATCTGTTGCACCTGAAATTGAACCTGGAGCTGTTGGTAATGCAGCTGGTGTTACCACTACTGCTGTACGGCTATCACTGGTACAGGTGGCTGTAGCTGCTTCTGCATAGAAGGTAGTGCTACTGTTAATCGGACCTGTAGTAAAATTAGCTCCAGAACCCAAAGCTGTACCACCTGTAGCACTGCTGTACCAATTGTAAGTAATTCCATTTTGAGGACTGGCAATAGAGAGCACTGCCGAACTTCCAATACAGGCATTTACAGCAGCGGATACTACCAGAGGCACATCTGGTTTCACATTCACTGTTACCGTTACTTTGATTCTTCCCGTTGCCAGACCACATCCCGAAGCGTTGCTGGCCAGCAGATAGAAATCCGTAGTGCCCATTAATACACCAGTTGGTAAACTGGAACCGCTGCCTAACAAAGTACCTCCTGTTGCTGCATCATACCATTGGTAGACGGTCCCTGTTCTTGGACTTTGTACAGATAAAGTCGTGGCTCCACCCGCACATAATCCAATGCTGGCTCCATTCACAATCACCGGTACTTCTGGCAAAGCATTCACAGTTACAGTGACTACTTTAGCAGTTCCAGGTAGATTCTCACATTTATTGGCTCCTTTAACTGTTACATAGTAGGTGGTTGTACTGCTGAACACTTTTTGCAATACCGGACCGGTAAACACTGCATCCGTTAGTGCTGCATCACTGTACCAGGTAAATACCGGGCTCGTAATGGTAGTATTACTTGCTGTTAATGTAACTGAAGTATTTTCACAAACCGGCGTCTCTGCACCTGACACGATCAGGTCTGTCACCGTTGCGGGATTATTGACTATCAGGGTTACGACTTTAGCATCTCCCGATACATTCTGACATTTATTGGCACCAGATACGGTTACATAATAAGTCGTCGTACTGGTCACCACTGGCTCGAATACCGGACCATTGGCAGCTACAACTGTAAGTGCCGCATTGCTATACCAGGTAAATACAGGGCTCGTGATCTTATCACTGCTTGCGGTAAGCAAGGCTTTAGTGCCATTACAGAATGGAGCATCGTTACCAGCAATGGTTATATCGGATGCAAGTGCTGACGGGTTTACCACGATGGTCACCACTTTGGCTCCTCCTCTTACATTCGCACATTTATTACTACCGCTAACAGTTACATAATAAGTAGTGGTGGCATTTAATACTGGTTCAAACAAGGGACCGCTAAAAGCTACATCTGTCAGATCCACATCATTGTACCAGGTAAACACCGGACTATCTACAGTAAAACTGCTTGCGGTAAGACTTACTTTTGAGCCTTTGCAGTAGTTCCCATTATTGCCCGCGATATTGATATCAGCAGCGGTTGCCGGTGTATTCACCGTAACAGTAACCACTTTTGCATTTGCCACATCGTTAACACATTTGTTATCACCACTAACAGTGACATAGAAATTAGTAGTTAAAGTAACAATCGGTTCATAAGTTGCACCTCTGAATACTTCCTGAGTTAAGGCCGCATCACTGTACCAGATAAACTGGGGTTTAACCACGCTGATACTGCTGGCTGTTAGTGTTGCTTTTGAACCTGCACATAAAGGAGCACCATTTCCAATCACAGTAATATCCGCAGCAGTAGCAGGTGTGTTTACAGTAATTGTTACTGCTTTACCTGTATTTGGAAGATTTGGACATTTATTAGTTCCAGTCACACTCACATAGAAGGTGTTAGTTGCATTCACAATAGGCTCATACAATTCACCTCTGAACACTTCAACAGAAAGTGCTGCATCACTATACCATATAAATGTAGGGTTGATTACTGTAGTACTCGCAGCCCTTAAGCTTGCTCTTGTTCCTGCACAGAATAAACCATCAGCACCAGAAACAGTTATGTCGTTAGCCGTTGCAGGAGGATTTACCGAAATGCGGACTACTTTTGCATTTGCAGCATTACCCAGACAAAGATTATCTCCAAATACGGTTACATAGAAAGTGGTATTGGCGGTAATAATAGGTTCATACACTGCAGTGCTTGCTACCAGTTGTGTTAAGGCAGCATCAGTATACCAGGCAAATTTAGGGTTGTTTACTAAATCGCTGGATGCTGTTAGGGTAGCCTGCGTATTGTTACAGAAAGCAAGATCTGCTCCTGTTACTTTAATGTCGGCAGGTGTTGAAGAAGGGTTTACTGTAATGCTGATTTTTGTCCTGGCCAGCGTACTGATACAAGAGTTTGCATTTACAGCCTCCACGTAGAAATCATGGTTACCCAGGCTGAGGTTTGCAGCAGTGGTATAAGAACTCGTATTTGCTGCCAACTGGTTTCCTCCGGTTAAGGCATTATACCAATTATAAGTTACCCCTGCTTCTGCCGTTACAGCGAGGGTAACCGGTACATTCGGACAGGTAGTTTTAGGATTTCCTTCTACTGCTACCGGCGCAACTGGTGCTGGGAGTATTGTCACATTCACCTTAGTTTTTGCACTTTCACAATTGTTGCGCGTCGCGGTGACATAGTAATCATAGCTACCCACTGCAAGCGTAGTTTCGGTCGTAAAAGTTGTCTCTGTTCCTGCCGGAGTAGTTGCTGTTCCCTTATACCATTTATAAGTGAAAGCAGCATCAGGGTTTTGTATGCTTAGTACTGCAGCTGTACCTACGCAGGCAGTGGCTGTCGCATTTGCTACTTTTGGTGCCACTTGTATACGTTGAACATAGTTAAGATCTACAGAGCTCAACACTGCTGCCAGTCCAGATCTCAACCTCAACTCTACCCCATCAAATTGCTTTTGAGGTACAAAGGAAATAATACGATCTCCGTCATTGCTCAAAACATCAAGTATAATTAAAGGATTGCTCGCTGTCATCATATCGTTATTACTCACCAGGTTATTATAGGTGGTCAGTTCGATTGAAGAAAGTACAGCAAGATTCAGGAGTTTACCTGGAGATGTCAGACGGATACGAACCGTATCTCCGATAGAAGATAATGTAGTAAAACCTACTGTTTGATAAACAGAGGCACCTAAAGCACCTACTGGCATCACCAGTGAAGAAGCACTGTTTGCATCATTATCAACTGCTTTTTCAGGATTAAACACACCTGTAAGAATGGCTGCACCATCTACACCTGACCTAAGTTGAACTGAAGCGAGCTCACAAGGTCCATCTATTGGAGTTCCAGCAGGTAAAACGGTTACCTCAACTTTGGTTGCTGAAGAAACACATCCACCTGGAACGGAGGCAGTCACATAGTAATTAATGATCAGGTTCGTTGCTCCATTATTAATTAAAGGATCAGTCTGGAAAATACCATTACCAGATATCTTATTGATTAAGGCAGGATCTTCATACCAGCTAAACACTGCACCTGAAGTACTTGAAGTCGCATTCAACACTGCCGGAGTACCGGAAGCTACGGTTAATGAGGCCGGGATAACGATAGGGTTATCTAAAGTACCTAATGTAATTGTTGCCGGAGTTTTTGCTGCTGACACTGTACCGCAGGCCGTTAGCGAGGCTTCTACTGAATAAGTGGCAGGAGCCGTAACTGATAGCAGGGTCAAAGTAACTCCATCCCTACCTATCATATAATCACCATTATTGTCGTACCATTTGTAAGTCACACCTACTATCGGGTCTTTTACAGTAAGTACCACATCACTTCCTGGACAGGTATTGACATTACTCGCCAATAATGTAGGGTTAGCAGGAATCGGAGTGACTGTTACTGCCACTTTAGTTTTATAACTGGTACAGGTAGCTGTACTCGCCGAAACATAGAATATCGTGTTGGCGTTTACAATGGGACTGTAGCTTGGGCCGGTGAAAAGCACCGTTGCTCCCGTGGCATCATACCATTTATAAGTAATTGCCGGATTTGGATTCTGCACATTTAAGGTTAGGGCCTGACCAGCACAAGCTTTTGGATTTGGAACCATTAATGTTGGTGCCAATACGATTCTTTGTGCATAATTTAAGTTAATGCTAGTCAATACACCAGCAAGACCACCATTTAGACGGACTTCTACCTGATCAAAAGCAGCGGTAGGCACAAAAGTAAGGAGGGCTTGCGTATCACCACTTAACAGTTCCAGACTAACTAGGTTATTATTGATCGAAACTGCATCATTGTTACTAATAGCCCCATTGTAGGTTCCGATCTGAACATTCGACAACAAACCAAGCGTAAGCAATTTACCTGGCGCATTCAATAATACCTTAACAGTATCTCCAATGCTGGACATACTTCCAAAATTCAATCTCTGATAAACGGAAGCACCTAAAGCAGCTACCGGCATGACCAGTGATGCCCCTGTCTGGGTATCATTATCAATTGCCAATTGTGGGTTGAACACCCCAGCAAGCAAGGCAACTCCAGTTACACCATTCGTCTCTGATAATGCAGCTTCACAAGGCACTGGATTTGGATTCCCTCCATTGTTAACAGTTATTGAAACCTGAACACGAGTAACAGAAACACAACCAGTTAAGTTCGATTTTGCTTCTACATAATAAGTAGAATTAGCCAATAGTGGGGCTGTAACATAGGTTGGACCGGTATAGATCGGACTGGTTGCATTTGGAGCATTGAACCAGTTGTAAGTAATACCTGTTTCTACCGGGTTTACGTTTAAAATAACTGTTTGTCCGGCGTTTACTGTTGTTGCAGAGGCTTGAACCTGTGGGAGGTTGACGATCGGGTTGACCGTTATCGGCACAGCAGTACGGCTAGAGCCAACGCATCCAGGGCTCATTGCTTCTACATAGTAAGTGGTATTTGCCAATAAAGCAGGACTGGTAAAAGTTGGCCCTGTGAAAACGGATGTACCTCCGGTTGAGGAAGTATACCAGTTATAATTTAAACCGGCAACCGCATTGTTGACGGTTAAGCTCGCATTACTACCATAGCAAACTGGCAATACAGTAGCCAACACCGGCGCTTCAGGTGCTGAAGTTACTGTTACTATAACCGGAATACGTTCCGTATTGGCACAGGTTCCTTTACTTACCTCAATATAATAAGTGGTTGTTGCATTTAAGACTGGTGTCGTAAAAGTTGGACCAGTTGCTAGTACGGTACCGCTGTTTGGAGTAGCATACCATTTTAAAGTTGTTCCTCCATTAGCAGTGGCAGTCAAGGTAGTAGCACTACCCGCACAGGTCGTTTGTCCTGCCGCAGCTACTGTTGGGTTTGGATAGATCACTGTAGCACCATAGATATTCATAGTGCTCAATGAAGATACCAGGGCAGCCAAACGAATTTCTACACGGTCATATATACCGCCGGCAACAAATGTCGCCAACAGTCTCGATGGGTTTAACAAGTCAAGATTGATTAATGCCGAATTTAACGGCTTGACATTCACTATTGTCGATCCGTTATACACAGTTACAGTAGCACCACTTAACACGCTAAGATCAGCAATCCCAACCGGGAAACCCAGATCCAGTCGGATGCTATCTGTAGCTGTACCAGGATTTGCAAAAATCAGTCTCTGGTAACCAGTTGCTGCTACACCAACTGTTAAACGAATACTGGTAAAAGTTGCAGGGTCTGCATCTGTAGATGCCCCTGCATCGGTGATTCCACACAACAGGCAAATGCCATCAATTGCAGTCTGCTGACCGGTTGCTGCATTACAGTTTACATTGCCTGGTAAACCAGTTACAGTTACGGTGACCGGAACTCTGCTGATGCTTACGCAACCAGATGTATTTTGGGTTTCAATATAATAGGTGGTTGTGGTATTTAATTGCGGGGTAGTAAAACTACCGCCGGTTGCCAGAGCAGTACCTCCAGTAGAGTTGCTGAACCAACTTATGGTATTTCCAGCGTCAGCAGTAGCTTGTAAAGTTGCCGTTTGTCCAGCACTGATGATTTGATTTACTGTCAGCACCGCTAGATTTGGAGCTGGCTTAACCGTCACTGAAACGGCTGTACGGTCACTAACTTCCGTCCCAGAAACTGCTTCTGCATAGTAAGTGCTATTGTTCGTTAATATAGGTGTAGTAAAAGTATTGCCTGTAGCCAAAATGGTATTTCCAGTTGCACCATACCAATTATAGGTAACATTTGGCAGAAGATTACTGACCGTAAGCGTCGCAGTTGTTCCTGCGCAGATGCTGTTAGAAGCGACGATGGGTTGACCTACTTTAACTTTAATGACAAAATCTGTTGTGGTGGTATTATTGGAAGCATCTTTTGCAGTCAGCTGAAAGGTGAATATCCCCCCAATTCCTGGTGTTCCTGAAAGACTTCTTGTAGCTGGGTTAAAGCTCAGGCCCAAGGGTACATTTGCTGAGGTATAAGTATACGGCCCTGTCCCCCCGGTTACCTCAGGTAGAGTTACTGCAGGATATGTAGTGCCTACGGTTCCATCAGCTAATGTTGCAGATGGTAAAGAGAGCGCACCAATTACTCTTAAAGCATAAGTATTGCTCGCTTTAGTACCCACATTATCGGTAACAGTTACCCCAATGATATATAATCCAGATTGTGCTGGAGTTCCTGAGATCACCCTTGTAATTGGATCAAAACTTAGATTTAAAGGCAGATTAGTAGCCACATAGGTATAGGGAGAGGTTCCACCTGTAGCAGCAGGAATAGTTTGAGGGGTATAAGCCACGTCAACATTACCGTTTGCAAGTGTAGCTGGCGGAAGCACAAGCGCAGAGCCGATCGTTAGGGGATAGGTATTGCTTGCCGTTTTACCTTCGGAATCTGTTACCGTTACCAGTACTGAATATGGACCAGCTGAGGTAGGTATTCCAGTGATTTCACGGGTACTCGTATTAAAATTATGTCCTGGAGCAAGACCTATGGCAGTATAAGTATATGGTCCGGTTCCCCCTATTGCTTCCGGAATTTTCTGTGCGGGATAATTGATACCTACCGTACCATTCGCCAATGTTGCCGGAGGTAGTACCAGCAGGTCTTTGACTACAATAGTATAATTCTGATTGATGGAATTTCCGTTGGCATCAGTTACCATTACGTTTACAGGGTAGCTGCCTGCGAGTGTTGGTGTACCGGAAATTCCTGGATTCGTTTCATTAAATATTAATCCCGGAGGCATATTTGTAGCCACATAGGTATATGGCCCCGTTCCTCCTGTAGCTACAGGAAGAACCTGATTAGGATAGAGAACAGTTACAGTTCCATTAGGAAGCGCAGCTGGAGAAAGCGCTAATGCCGGCGTTACCTTTAAAGTAAAGGCAGTAGTAACACTACATCCCTTACTGTCTTGCGCCTGGATTGAAAAAGTGTAATCGTTAGGAATTGCAGTTGGCGTTCCAGTGATCAATCCTGTGGCCGACAAGCTTAGACCAGTAGGCAGGTTACTTCCCGGACTTAGGCTATAACTAAAAGCAGGTGTTCCACCGGAAGCCGGGTTAATTTGTTTTGAATATACCGAAGCCAGAGATGCATTACTTAAGGTCATACTTGCAAATACAATCGCAGGGTTTACATTTACGGTAACTGGTACACGTGTAGTATTAGCACAACCACCCTTGCTTACTTCTACATAATAAGTTGTACTTGTAGTTAAGCCAGTTGGCGAATAGGTATTCCCAGTGGCTAATGCCACTCCTCCAGTTGAATTTGCGAACCAACTCAGTGTAGTACCTGCAACAGGTGTTGCGGATAAAACAGTACCCGCTCCAGAACAGACATTAAGTCCGGTAGTTGCAATCAACGGGTTTGGATAGATCACCTCTGCATTGTAAACATTCAATGTGCTCAGTGCCTGTACTACTCCTGAGACTCTCAGCTCTACCCTATCGTAGACCGCTCCGGCAGGAATCGTAGCACTCGCCGTTCCACCTTGTAACAACTTCAGATTAATCAAACCCGAATTCAATTGGTAAGTACTCACTATATTATTGCCATTCATGACATTAGCGGTTACTCCACCTAACACGGCCAGATCAGTCAATCCACCCGGTATACCTAATATTAAACGTATACTGTCTGTCGCAACACCTGTTGCTGGAAAAATCATGCGCTGATAGGCAGCAGCAGCTACATTCACTGTGACGCGAATTGAGCTGAAAGTACTTAAATCTGCATCTACAGCTTGAGTTGGATTACTTACACCGCAGCCAATACACAATAAGCCATCCACACCGTTAGTTTGTGCATTTGCACTTTTACAATTCAATGGTGGGATTCCATCAGTTACGGTTACAGTAACAGGTATGCGGTTTAAACTCAAACAACCACCAATTCCCTGCGTTCCCACAAAATAAGTAGCATTTGCGGTTAATGGCGGAGTGGTGAAACTGTTTCCAGTGGCAATAGGAACACCTCCATTCAAAGTGGTAAACCAATTAATAGTACTTCCTGTTGTAGATGCAATGGCATTTAAAGTTGCGGTTTGTCCGCTGGTAATCGTGACATTGTTAGCAGAAACCTGTGCATCAGCAGGGATTCCATTCACCGTAATCGTGACTGGAGTACGAGTTGCACTGATACACGTACCACGTACACCTTCCACATAATATGTCGTATTTTGTGTTAAGGCACCAGTGGTAATGCTATTGCCGGTAAACACCGGAGCACCTCCGCTGGAAGCAGTATACCAATTGTAGATCACCCCAGTTTCGGCATTTGTCACTGTAAACACACCAGGTGATCCCGAACAAATCTGAGCTGCACTCGCAATGGCCGCAACTGGAATACCCGTTAGAGTTACTGTTGCACTATCTACATCCGACTCCACTACACAACCAGCCTTAAAAGCGGACACATAATAAGTATAAATACCTGGGGTAATGGTTTCTGAAAATACTCCACCAGTAGTTGTATTCAGTAAAATTCTTGAAGCACCATCTTTACGGTACCATTTATAATTAAAGCCACTATTAGGACTAACCACACTTAGATTCACATTATTTCCACAAATTCCTAAAGCCCCGCCAGTAACTCCTGCGAAAGTTGGTTTTGGTACCGTTATTTCTACTTCATGGATATTTAATCCCCCGAGTAAATCATTACCTCCTACGGCGAGTAGATTTCCCAGACTAACTGTGACACGATCAAAAGCTGCCCCTGGTGCAAAAAAAACAGGGACAATTCTTGAATTGGAGAATAAGCCGAGAAGATCCAGTCCTCCCAATAAAGAGCTGGCAGCTACCGGAACACCTACTGGTGTATTTCCGTTGAAAGCCTGAAATTTAACTTCATTAAATAAGTTAAGGGTTAATATACTTGCTGGAACAGATAGCCATATTTTCGCTACTGCATTTAAATCCGATGGATCATTAAAAAAAACAGTTTGAGAAGTGGTATTTCCAGCGCCTACCAATCCAGCCTGAATCTGAGAGAAAGTATTTAAATTATGATCCGCGGCAAAAGAAGGGTTTTTAACGAGTGGGCTTAAACTGACATTTAAACCCGTGCTTTCTCCTACACTAGCGGCGAAAGAAGAACCACAATTTCCAATTCCAGAAGTGGTAAAGGCCTCATAGACCTTCATACTAATGGTCCCATTTAAATTGATATCTAAAAGTTTCGCTTTTAAACTTAATCTAATACGAACGGAATTATAGGCAGCTGTTGAAGTCACCGCAAAATAAGTAATACCCTGATCATCCTGAACAATTTTAGAAGTCACATTTTCAGGGGCCACCAGAGTCCCATTTCCAGCTGCAGACGCACCTGAATAAGCCTCCAACCTCACAATATCTTTTTTAAACAATCCAGTCAGATCACCAACAATTCCCAATACACTCACATTAACGCCTGTTGTTGTGGGTGAATCAAAGCGGATGTAGGTCGTTTTCCCAGCATTTATTGGCTGAGGAAATTTGACTTGCAGCCAAGCCTCCCCCATTGTTCCGGTAACTAAAAGTGCGCTGAAATTTGCGGTAAGCGTTGCGAAAGTCTGATCTCCACCTGTTGCCGCAGCAGCGGGATTGCTGACCAAGCCACCATTGGGATCATCCTTGGGCTGCCCTACACCGAGTAAGCCAAAGTCTGTGGTCATCGCACCGGTTGATGGTGTTATTGTTGCATAATTTTTTGCTTGTGCATACGTTTTGAAATTATTTAACGTTATAAAGGCACAACTTATGAGAATAAAAATTATTACCTTTAACTTTCTAAGCTTTCCTGAGAGAGTAGATGTAGATTTCATAGGAGCGGAATTGGGACGATTAAATTTTACTTTATTGCAATTTTAGTCATACCTGCGTTCCTAAGACCTATTCGAATTGTTCATTTAAGCAAACTTAGCTGCTCGCCTTGTTCATTTTGTTCATTTTATCGTGCACAAAAAACCATCCAGACACAAAGTCACAGGTAATAATCTATAAATCAATCACTTAGATGTAAGTTCTCTATTTATATCATTTTTTACTCTATTCAATGCTGTTCATTATTGTCCTGAAAGCATTATATTCGTTTAGTTGAAGAAATTAACGCCCACTCAGCCTAATTATGGAGGACACATTTACCCTAAACGAAGTGAAGAGTCTGATCCTGCAAAAAACAGGAATTCGAAACATCACTCCTGCTGATTGTAAAAGGATCTCCATTGAAATCAGCAAAACACTCAATAAAAATGTAAGTGAGACCACAATTAAACGATTATTTGGTTTTGCTGTAGTCAAACACAATTTTTCAAAATTTACGCTTACGACCCTTACTGAGTACGTTAATAAAGAAGACGAACAGAATTGGTCAAACACACCGCTGGTCTCCACACAAGCTACAGTACGGAGCTGGTCCGATATCCGAAGAAATGCTAGGAAGATCACAAACTTCATGTTAAAGGGCATTAAGAACAGGTCTGGGATTCCATACGAAATGACCATCAGTAGAAAATTTGCAGAGCAGGATTTTGAGGAATTTTATAAGAGCAAACAAAGTTTTACCTGCTTTATTTCCCAGCCGGGTTATGGCAGAACTATTCTATTAAGCCATTTAGTAGAACATTTTTTCCAAGGTGAAACGCCCGTACATTCAGATTCAACTGCATTATTTATTTCAGCTGTCAACCTCTTCCACCCGGATCAACATCAGCTCAGCTTTGAAGACCGCATAAAGATGCAATTGGGCATCCCGCATCATGAAAGTCTATTGGAATATATTAACGAAAACCATAATGCCAATGATAAAAAATTCGTAATTATCATTGATGGTTTTTCTGAGGTGCTGGTAAAACGCGATTTGAAAAGACATATGTTTGAGAACATCATCAGCTTTATTTGCGCTATTGAACACAATGAGAAGATAAAAGTAGTGATGAGTATGCGTTCTTCGACCTGGATGAGGTTTTATGATTGTATGAGACATTCGGCCTTTTTAAAATCTAAATGGTTTACCGGAAATTATTTCAATCACAATGAGATGTCCAATGTACCACCCCTCACCGGAAAGGAAATAGACCGAATCATTCATCGCATCAACCAATCAGATATTGATGAACTCAACCCGAAACTTAAATCTCAGTTAAAATTTCCTTTATACATTCAGCTTTATTATCAGCTAAAAGAAGAAGATCCTCAATTTAATTATTCCAGCAGCATTACTTTTCATGAACTGATTTCCAGATTCATTCAGGAAAAAATATATAAATCAAATTACTATACGGAGAAAATTTTGTTCCTGAAAAAAGTAATTCAGCTCACTGAATACGGTAAAAGAACAAATGTAGTTCCTAAAGACTTATTGATTGCGGAACTGTCTGCTTTTAAAAATGCTTATATGGAATTGGTTTCTGAAGGTATTTTGGTGGAAGAGAAAAGTCAGGATGATTACCAGCCAAGAGAGTATGTACGTTTTATCTATCCACATATTTTTGAATATTTCTTATTTATAGAGCTTTTGGAGAAATTCCATTTACAGGTAAACTGGACTTTCTTCGAATATATTCAGCGTAATTATGAGAATAGCAACATCCGCTTTCATTTACTACAATGGACCATTCGTTTTATCATCAGGATTGGGGATTTCTCTTCGTTAGCCCATGTTTTTGATTTAGAGCTCAACCATTTTGAACGCAATTATCTCATCTTATTTATTGCAGAAAACCTTCGTTTCCGTGCCAGATACAGTCAAGACACCCTTAAATTACTCTCAGAACATAAATTACATGAGACCCTGATCAAACAACTGATCAATTTCGATTTTGTAGACTCCTGTTATAAGGAGGCGGTCAATGTACTGGCAGACATCGCTGATAATGATGAGAGCAGAGCCATCTACCAGAGCATATTGGTCATTTTTGATGTACTAAGTATGGATCAGGACCAGCTTTCTTTAAGGTTGACAAAAATAGCATCCATAGACCTGATGGGCTGGCCAATCAGTCCATATGAAGTATGCCGGCTGATCTATATGAAACTCAACAACCAGCCAGAAACCGAACACGCCTTAGTTAAAGACTTAGGGCATTTCAATTATCCTTTTCCGGAAACCTTAACTGTATTAGATACCAGACAAGGTGTTTCTTATCTGCTCCTCCTTTTACTGAACACTTTTTATGGTTCGGATGAAGGAACATTAAAAATTATTCACTCCATTAGAAAGCTACACCCGGGCATCTTTTCTAAAAGGACTGCTTTTTCCATATTTATGATGAATGTATTTGGGATTGCCTGCTCAAAGATGAATCCCGGAAAAAAAACCAATCAGTTGGAGCGCATTTTATTTGAAGTTCATCAGCATAAAACCAGGTATAAGCTTACTGAATACTCAGAATGTATGTTTCGAATGATGCAGGCCAATCAGTTGAGGTTACGCCAGGAGTTTGTAAAAGCATATGAATATTCTAATGAGAGTTTACAGATTTTCAAAAGAAACGATCTGAATTTAAACTGTATCATGATCTACGATATCATGATTGCTATTTTTAAGGATCTAAATGATGCTGTCAAGGTGAATGAATATAAGTACGAAAGACTTTGCTTTATGGAGGAAAGAAAAATTCCTCACCGCCTATTGGTATCCACAGGCTAACTTAAAATAAAAAATGGCCTGCTTTTTAAACAGGCCATTTTGATAAAATCGACTAAATTAGTCCTTCCCTCACACATAAACTGATCAGTTCAGAACTGGTTTTTACTCCAGATTTCCTAATGATATTTTTACGGTGAGAATGTACCGTGTGTAAAGAAATAAATAGCGTATCCGCAATTTGTTCACTCTTATAACCTAGTGCAATCAGCTTGATAATTTCCATTTCTCTTTTGCTGAATTGCAAATTTAAGGCATGGCTTTCCGTTTCAGCGCCCAGATTTACTGGCCATACTTTTTTCGTTCCTTTTGTATCTACCAGAGAAGGTATATAATTGTTGACCGAGGTAATGTGATTCACATTTGTATGGATATGTAAAACCTGAGAGATTCTACCGGAATCATCTTTGGAAAGATAAACAGATTCATTATGAAACAATTCATAGCTTCCATCTGCCAGTTTAAACCTAAAACAATAAGAGGTTTTATAATAGCTTTTGATACTTTCCTTGTTCATTTGATCAAGCATAAAGCGGACACCTGCAGATTCAGTTTGAGCCACATAATTGACATCCTCAGGATGTATGAGCCCTAGAATATCATCTACAGTTGCAGTTATAGGATCCAGGCCCAAAACATCAGCAATTCCAGGGTCTATGTACTTGATTTTTTTATCACAAAAATCTACCAGGTAATAAAAGTTTCCTGAGCTAAGAAATGAGGGCAAAAAACGATCTAAATTCACTTCAGGCAAGGCTATAGTCGAACGTGTATAAAAATCACTATACCTGTTCCAGGTATCGTGTATGACGTTGTTATTAGATTCCATAAGGTTAATTAAATAGATTAAAAAAATAAAAAACGTGTTCTTTATCCTTTTTAAAAATGTAAAACATGAAGCGTTGGGAGGTTAAGTAAATACTAACCTCTAGATGCTACCAGATACAATTATTCATTAACAGAATGACATCTAAAGACCGGGCTTTGTAGTGTTGACTGGTTTCGCTGACGACTCGTGAAGCGGAATTTTTAAGAAAATAATTTAACATTGTAAATAGGGATTAGATTAATAATTATGGATTGATTAGATTCATATTTAAAAGGAAATAATTTGTTCTTTTTTTAAGCAGCATCATCTTGATTTAAATCAGAAAGCATCATTTTTACCTGATAAGCACACAAATATATATGACTCATCACAAAGTATCAATAAAGTGACAATTGAAAAACGATTCAAATGGAAGATTATTGCTTTCAATTATGCGCAATAATGATTTGAAAGGATGTAATTTAAAGATGGGCATCAGCATAAACAAAGACAATTTTAATTTAAAAGAAATTCAAATGGTTCACAACCCTTTGGAATGTAATATTCCTAAGGGATTGAATTTCTAACAGCCCATTAACAACAAAAATTAATCCAAGTACCCAAAAAAAGCATCCCTATAACTAGTGATTTTATTGAACATATGCTCAATAAATGAATAACACACAGTTAAAAGGATGCTTTTATAATTATTTATGAAAAATTATCTGATTTTATTCCGAACAATTACAATGTTTCTGAAATATTGTCGTTTATAAAACACTAAAGTTGCATCAAATAGCTGCAAAACTGTAGCAATATCCGACAATCAACACACAAACACGTCATATTCTTATTAAAGAAAATCCATTAGAGAAAATACGATTAAAAATATTATATACTATTCTGAAAAAACGGAAACAAAATAGTTAAATAAAATACACAAAACTTCTCTACTTGATCATTTTCAATAGGTAACCACCATAGCCACTCTTTACCAAAGGTGTAGCGATCTTAGACAACTGTGCTTTGTCAATAAAGTTCATTCGATAGGCAACTTCCTCAATGCAACCGATCTTTAATCCCTGACGCTCTTCTATGACCTGCACAAACTGTCCCGCCTGCATCAAAGAAGCAAAAGTACCCGTATCCAACCAGGCAGTCCCTCTACTCAAGACACCAACTTTAAGTTTACCTTGTTCCAGATAGACCTTGTTTACATCTGTAATTTCATACTCTCCTCTTGGAGAAGGTTCGATATTTTTAGCAATTTCTACCACGGAGTTATCGTAAAAATATAACCCTGGAACGGCATAATCAGATTTAGGCGCGGTAGGTTTTTCCTCTATAGACACCGCATTTTTATTTTCATCGAACTCTACCACTCCATAACGTTCAGGATCTGACACAGGATAGGCAAAAACAACGCCTCCTTCCGGATCTGCGCTACTCTGCAAAAGCTTCGTCATGCCATCTCCATAGAAGATATTATCCCCTAATACCAATGCTACTTTGTCTGTTCCAATAAAATCTGCACCAATCACAAAAGCTTGTGCCAAACCATTCGGTTCATGCTGTACAGCATAAGAAAATTTACAGCCTAACTGACTCCCATCACCTAGTAATTTTTCAAAATTAGGAAGATCATGAGGTGTAGAAATGATCAAAATTTCATTAATTCCGGCAAGCATTAAAGTAGACAGGGGATAATATATCATCGGCTTATCATAAACCGGCATCATTTGTTTACTCATCACCAGGGTTAAGGGATGTAAACGGGTACCACTCCCCCCGGCAAGTATAATTCCTTTCATGTATTCTTATTTTATAGCGTGAATACACTTAACCAAACTGTCTCTCCAATAAGGAATCTCAAGGTTAAATGTAGTTTTTATTTTAGTCTTGTCCATTACCGAAAAGGCCGGACGTCGGGCTTTAGTGGGGTAAGCACTGGTAGGAATAGGATTAACCTTTACTGCTGTTCCACTGATCTCGAAAATTGCTTTCGCGAAGTCGTACCAGGAGCACAGGCCTTCATTGCTATAATGATAAGTTCCGTAAGCAGAGTGATCATCATTTGCAATGAGCATTAAGATGACACCGGCAAGATCTACACCATAAGTTGGAGTTCCCACCTGATCCAGAATGATACTTAACTCCTCTCGTTCTGCCCCCAATTTAAGCATCGTCTTTAGGAAATTTCCGGCAAACTCTGAATATAACCAGCTTGTTCTTAAAATATAATGAGCATCGAGATGTTTAGCGATCTCCAATTCACCCTGCAATTTAGTTTTTCCATAGACATTGATGGGTAGTGCCGGATCAGCTTCTTTCAATAATGCTGGTATATTACCCTCAAAAACAAAATCCGTAGAGATATGGATCAGGGTAGCTTTAAATTCTGCACAAATTTTAGCCAAATTACCGGCGCCTGTACTGTTAATTTTCTCACAAAGCTCATACTCATCTTCGGCTTTATCTACTGCGGTATATGCTGCACAATTGACCACAAAATCAGGCGATTCGGCAACAAACAAAGTGCTTAACAAGTCCATATCCAGGATATTCCCTTCAATTTCATCCAGAAAAACAAAGTCAAGACCTTTACTTAACTTACTAAGACACTGTCCTAGTTGACCTATTCCTCCAAAAACCAGTACCTTTCCTTTAATCTTCATGATATGCATATTGTTGTTTATAATAGTCCTGATAAGTCCCTGAAGTTACTTTTGCTAACCATTCGTCATTTTCAAGGTACCAATCTACAGTTTTAGCAAGCCCTTCTTCAAATTGTAAGGAAGGTGTCCAGTTCAATTCATTCTGTAACTTACTAGAATCAATAGCATAGCGAAGATCGTGCCCGGCCCGATCCGTTACATAAGTGATCAATGCAGCAGATGTTCCGGTTTCACGACCTAATTTTTCATCCATAATATGGCATAGCAAATGAATCAGGTCTATATTTTTCCATTCATTATGTCCCCCGATATTGTAGGTATCACCAGCTTTAGCTTGATGAAAGATTCGATCAATAGCTGCAGCATGATCTTCTACCCAAAGCCAGTCCCGGATATTTTCCCCCTTTCCATATACAGGCACAGGTTTGTTATTCTTGATATTGTTGATGGCTAAGGGGATCAATTTCTCAGGAAAATGATGAGATCCATAATTATTTGAACAATTAGAAATCACGGTATTTAATCCATAGGTGTCGTGATAAGCACGAACAAAATGATCAGAACTTGCTTTTGAAGCAGAATATGGACTATGTGGGTCATAAGCCGTCTTTTCGGTAAACAGACCAGTTTCTCCTAACGAACCATATACTTCATCAGTGCTTACATGATAAAAGCGATGATTGTCATAATCCCCTTTCCAGTTATCCTTTGCAGCATTCAACAGGTTCACAGTCCCAATCACATTTGTCATCACAAATTCCATGGGGTTACTGATGGAACGGTCTACATGCGATTCAGCAGCAAGATGAATCACTGCATCTGGTTGCTCCATATGAAAAAGTTCTGTGATGAATGCCGTATCCGTGATATCTCCTTTGATAAAACGGTAATTAGGTTCATCCTCTAAATCGGTCAGATTTAGCAGATTCCCGGCATAAGTTAATTTATCCAGGTTAATAATCTGGTAATCTGCATAATTCTTAATAAATTGTCTGACTACATGAGAGCCAATAAAACCCGCTCCCCCGGTAATTAAAATCTTTTTCATCATTTTTATTATTAGTAGGCGTTATCCTCTCCTTTGATCATATTGATAACAGTCATAAAGACAATCTTTACTTCCAGCATTGCAGTCCAGTTTTCAAGGTACCAGATATCGTGCTGTACACGTTTTTGCATAGCTCCATCTTCCTTGGTTTCTCCTCTAAGCCCATTGACCTGTGCCCAACCGGTGATTCCCGGTTTCAGGAAATGCCGTACCATAAACTGATTGATAATGGCACGATATTCCTCCGTATGTTTCAACATATGGGGTCTTGGGCCTACTACACTCATACTTCCCATGAGCACGTTGAAAAACTGCGGAAGCTCATCCAGGCTTGATTTACGTAGAAATTTTCCAATATTCGTGATCCGATCATCGTCTTTAGTGGCTTGCTTCTGATCACTATCATTATTCACCTTCATACTTCTAAACTTATAACAATAGAACGGCTCATCATTCCGTCCACTTCTAAGTTGCTTGAACAGTACCGGACCTCTATTTTCCATCTTGATCAGGATTGCAATTATCGGATACAACCAGCTCATCAGGAATACGATCACTGCAACACTAAAAATAATATCAAAAGCCCGTTTTTTAAAACGATTTCCAATACTTTCCAAAGGCTCCTTTCTTAGTGATATGACCGGAAATTCTCCCCCCACATAACTGATGGTATAAGGCGAACTGATGGTTGTAGCCATATCTGGAATAAATTTTACCCGCAGGCAGTGTTTATCTGCTTCCTGTAAAAAAGGCTGTACTAAAGCCATTTTATGTGGCTCTAAAGCCACATATATATCCTTCACTCCATTTAGAGCTGCCTTTCCCATTTTTGAGATAAAGTTTGTAGGTAATAGCCCATTTTCATCTGCATAAATCCGACTGCCATCATCAAGATAGCCATAAAAATCTATATTATATTGACGGTCAAAATAGTGTGCAAGGCGCAGGCCAGTTGGGTTAACTCCAATCAATGCAACCTTCTTGCTCACATTAAATTTATGTACCAGAAGTGATTGAAAAGCAGTACCTAGAAAACGATTCAATACAAAGCCAAAGACTAATAAGGCATAGAATACTACTAAAAAAGTTCTGGAAAATTCAATATCCCTGGAAAACAACAGATATAGTGCAAAGATCACCCCATGCAAGGCTACACTACGCCAGGTTCCCCTATAAATTCTTTCCAGTCTTCTTGATCCATAATCTGTATATAATCCAAAAATTGCAGAGTTAAACAACCACGCAAGGTTACAAACGACCATATAATGCCGCCATAATTCGTAAGAAACGGTTTTTCCAAGATATTCTGTAAGATAATAGGCTAAAATATAGATCAAATTAAGCATTACGACATCCGTAATAGGCAAAATATATCTAAGCAAGTATAAATAACGAGTCTGCATCTGATTTTGGATAAATTAAGATTAAACTATCAACATATTATTAATAAATAATGCTCAAAAAAACGCCAGTGATTAGAAAACAACCACAAACAATTCGGTTATTTTAAAAACACAATAACATTTACCAAAATTAACTCCATTATGGAATAAAAAGCTCCCCACAAATAGGTATTTTAACAAAAACAACAACATTAACAACATCCGCAGCACTTCATTTCGCAAAATGATGGGTATTTTTACAATAAATAAGATTAAAAAAATAAATCATTTATGAAAATCGCGGTAATAGGAACAGGATACGTCGGTTTAGTAACCGGTACATGTCTCGCTGAGACAGGAAACGAGGTGATCTGTGTAGACATTGATCAGCTTAAGGTTGAAAAAATGCAGCATGGGATTATTCCAATTTATGAACCAGGTCTGGACATATTGTTTCTGAGAAACATATCACAAAAGCGACTGAGTTTTACCTCTGATTTGGCCATGGCGATTAAGGAGGCACAAATCATCTTTATGGCATTACCGACCCCTCCAGGAGAGGATGGTACAGCTGATCTTTCTTATATACTAGGTGCTGCAGCAGATGTTTCGAAATTGATCACTTCCTATAAGGTAATTGTAAATAAGTCTACGGTTCCGGTAGGTACGGCAGACAAAGTAAAGGCCGTATTCAGTGCCAATACCGCAATTGAAGTAGATGTCGTTTCTAATCCTGAATTCCTAAGAGAAGGAGTCGCTGTAGAAGACTTTATGAAACCAGATCGTGTTGTGATTGGTACAGAAAGCGAAAAAGCAATGAAACTAATGAGCGAACTTTATGCACCTTATGTAAGGTCAGGCAATCCTATTTTGTTTATGGATGAAAAATCATCAGAACTGACAAAATATGCTGCCAACGCCTTCCTGGCAACGAAAATCACCTTCATGAATGAGATTGCTAATTTATGTGAGCTAGTTCATGCAGATGTTGATGCAGTTCGATTGGGAATTGGTTCAGATGACCGTATCGGAAAACGCTTTTTATTCTCTGGACTTGGTTATGGTGGTAGCTGCTTTCCAAAAGATGTACAGGCATTGTCAAAATCTGCTGAGGAGCACAAATATAATTTCCAGATTTTAAAAGCGGTCATGACCGTAAATGAAAAACAAAAGACAGTATTGGTCGATAAAGTGCTTAAGTACTATAAAGGCGACCTAAAAGGGAAACATTTTGCCTTATGGGGCTTAGCATTCAAACCGGAAACCGATGATATCCGTGAGGCACCAGCTTTATACATCATCAATAGGTTATTACTAAATGGCGCTACCGTAACTGCTTTTGATCCTGAAGGAATGGACAATATTAAGGCTTTACTAGGTGATCAAATCCACTATGCGGCTAACCAATATGATGCACTAAAGGATGTAGATGCCTTATTAATCGCTACAGAATGGTCTGTATTTAGAAATCCTGATTTCGAAAAGATGGAAGAAATCATGACCAATAGAGTGATTTTTGATGGACGCAACCTTTATGATCTGCAAAAAATGACTGACCATGGCTATTACTACAACAGCATTGGAAGGTCTTTAATCACACAAAATACAGCAACTGATGGGACTAACTCCAAAAAAGAAATGCCTACTCCAAACGAGCTTGTGTCTTTATAACTCCTGAAAAACATGAATAAAAACAATTATGTATTGATTATGGCTGGTGGCGTAGGCAGTCGCTTTTGGCCAAAAAGCCGTAATCATTTTCCAAAGCAGTTTTTAGATATATTGGGAACAGGGAAGTCATTATTGCAAATCACTTATGAGCGTTTCCTGAAATTATGCCCGCCATCACACATTTTCATTGTCACAAACAGTCAATACAGAGACCTTATATTAACGCAGTTATCAGGCATATCACCAGATCAGCTCATTTGTGAACCAAGTAGAAACAATACGGCTCCCTGCATTGCGTATGCCTCGTTTAAATTGGCCGCACTTGATCCGGAAGCAAATCTCGTAGTTGCACCTTCTGATCATTTCATTCAATATGAAGGTATTTTTGTAGAAAAAATCCAGGCTGCTTTAGCATATACGGATAGCCATCGAGCATTAGTCACTTTAGGAATTAGTCCAACTCGTCCAGACACCGGATATGGTTACATTCAGTACGCTGAAGAAACTGAAAAAGGAATTTATAAAGTAGAAAAGTTCAGAGAAAAACCAAACCTTAGCACGGCAATGAAATACCTGAAAGAAGGAAATTATCTTTGGAATGCAGGAATTTTTATCTGGAAAGCCCGATCGATTATTCAGGCTTTAAAACAACATGCAGGGAGCATACACGATTTATTTGAAGCTGGAAACACCTATTACAATCAACCAGAAGAACAGGATTTTATTGACCAGCATTACCCGAAATCTCCGAATATCTCTATCGATTATGCAATTATGGAGCAAGCTGACAATATCTACACCATTCCGGCAGATTTTGGCTGGTCTGATCTGGGGACCTGGGCTTCCCTGCATGAATCAGCTGATAAAGATGCTTCAGGGAATGTCGTATCGGCAAAACAGATCAATGTAAAGGAAACCAAAAACAGTATCATTCAAATCAACGAGCATAAACTGGCTGTCATCAGAGGTCTCGACAATTTCATTGTTGTCGACGATGGCAATGCCTTATTGATTTATCCTAAAGACCAGGAACAAGAAATCAAAGAGGTGGTAAAGACAATGGCCGAAACTTATGGGAATCAGTATGTATAAACCGAATAAAACCTAAACACCATCCATATGAATGGCATCCAACAAGTTAAACAAACGCTGCTCCCGACACTATTGCTTTTAACCCTCTCCAGTACCCTTCAGGCACAAAAACCTGAAATCAAATATTCACTGGAGGCACAAGCCATAGGAACGACGAACCAGGTTGTTCCTTTCTGGATGCGATCCAACCAGTTTGGCTCTATCCCTCTTTCCGGCATTTCCGGAAGTTTTATTGGAAAAGCAGAAAAAGGGTATAGCAATTACCAGCCTTCTGACACGCTGAAAAGGAAGCCCCTCTTCGACTGGGGTTTTGGTTTTGAGGCCAGAGCCAATGCGGGTAAGGATGCTAACGTTCAGTTGATTTCCGCCTATGGAAAAGGGAGAATTGGTATCTTTCAACTTAAAGCCGGAAGAGCAAAAGAGGTAATGGGTTTAAACGGGGATACTGTATTGAGTTCAGGTAACTTTTCAGTATCGGGAAATGCCCCTGGAATTCCAAAAGTGGAACTTTCAATACCTAATTATTACAGCTTACCCATATTCGGTGAATTATTTGCTGTTAAAGGGAACTTTGTTCATGGCTGGTTAGGAAGAACAAGAATTCTGGACAGCATCATTGCCGGCCCTACTATTAAATACTACATCAATGATGCAAAACCAATCAGCTATTTTCATCAGAAATCATTGTATGTGAGGCTAGGAAAAGCAGATTGGCGCTTTAAAGCATATGGAGGATTTAATCATCAGGTATTCTGGGGGAATGAACAAGCAGCATATGGAAAAAATTTCAAACTAACGCCCATAAAAACTTTCTGGCATGTGGTAACGGGAAAATCTTACGGTACAAAAGGTGTTCCCACTTCCAAAATAGGGAATCAATTAGGTTCCATAGATCTTGGTATGGAGTACGACTTCAACAATTACAAAATAATGCTTTATCGCCAGACATTTTATGATGTTGGAGCTTTATCCAAGCTAGCCAATATCAAAGATGGTTTAAATGGAATTACGGTTGAGAATAAACGCTTTAAACCAGAAAGCAAGGGCTTTAGCTGGAAAAAGATCCTGGTAGAATTATTCTATTCAAAAGATCAGGCAGGTTATCCATGGTCTACGTTTACAAAGTCCGGGGATGAAGATTATTACAACAACTTTTACTATAAAAATGGCTGGTCTTATCAGGGATTCGGGATCGGCAACCCATTGATCACAACTAGGCATGATGCCAGGCCGGGACAGGCTGTAAAACCCGCAGACTACTTTATCAATAATCGGGTGGTGGCCTTTCATACTGGTCTTACTGGAAGACTTTACAACTGGGACTTCATAACCAAAGTAACCTATTCAGATAATTACGGGACTTTTGGAACCAGCATTTATGGGAATTCTACAGGAAACATCAAAAGTCCGATAAACAATGAAATATTTGAGACTGTCTCTCAGTTTTCTTTCTATCTAGAGGCTACTAAACGGTTAAAAAATGGGTACAGTACCGGTTTCGCAACCGCTTTAGATCAGGGAAAATTACTGAACAATTCTTTTGGATTGATGCTGAAACTGAAAAAAGATTTCCGGTAATAAGGCTTTTCCTTTATGTTATACAGGAAGAGGAATTCCAGGCAGTATTGCAGCGTATTTAATTATTGCTACAATACTGCATCAGCCCCCCGGCGTCCTACAAGTTATCCTTCGCCTTATCTGGTCAACACACCTTTCACCCCTAGAAGATGTTGTTCGTACTGCTCTACAATCAATTCCCAATCGTAGATCCTGGTTATTTTATCGCAGTTATTTCGTCTCATCAATTGATATTTTTCCTGCTCGTACCGAACACTTTTCAAATGATTAGCCACTTCATCTGCCGTTCTAAAATAAATAGCATCTTCCCCTAAGATATATCTGTTAAAAGGATTGTCATTGGCACATATTAAGCTATTAGATGCCATCGCTTCCAATAAGGAAGGATTGGTACCACCAACAGTATGGCCATGAAAATAAATATTGGCGTAATAACGTAGATTATTCAAAATATCGATGTTATAAATGCCTCCAATGAACTTAATCTGCGGATATGAACCAAATTTCTCCTTTAAATAATTACCATATGTAGTCTCGTGTTTTCCTACCACCAGAAAGGGGCGCTTCACATTTGCTTTGGCAACACCATCCAGGATTATTTCAATACTGTTTTCTGGCTCCAATCTGGCAATGAGCATATCATATTGACACGCAAGCAAGTCGTAACTTTTCAGTACCCCAACATTAGGCTGTTCAAACAAGGTTGCACCATAGGCGATAAACGTTGAATCTGCATTGTATTTCTCTTTCAGATAGTCCTGGATCCCAATGGAGTCGGAAATCAGGTGGTCGCTATATTTTACACCCAATTTTTCTGCCCATTGTAAGAACTTTCTTACTTTGTTAGAATATTTAGTACGTTTCCATTCCAGTCCATCCATATTAGTGGTCACAACCACCTTCTTTGGCAGTAACCATCCCCATACTGAACCGCTGGTATAACCCAACTGAAGAATCACATCACATCCTTGTTTCCTGACATCTAGAATACAGTTTAAATCATAAATAAATTGGCCGGCGGTACCAAGTTTGTACTCGGGATCAAAGCAATGACGTAGATCAACCCCCTCCCATTTAGACTCCTGATAGGGGTGATTATGCGAATTGTAAACCAGGACTTCATGCCCTTTTTTCACCAAACCCAAGGCTAAATATTCTGCGCATTGCTCAAATCCCCCATAATGATTTGGGATACCCCGTGTACCAATAATTGCTATTTTCATTATAGTTTACTTAAAAAAGTGTTGTATTTCATTCCAGATTCTATTTGCTATATTTTCCATTCCAATATCCGAAGGGTGCATCCCCACTCCTTGATTCTGATATTCCTGAATGGCTGTATTTTTATCTCTTTCTTTATAAAGCCCCTGAAGATCTACATATATCCAATTGTTGCGGATACAGGTCGCCTGCATAATTTTATCTATATGCTGATTTGGCCAGAAGTTACCAACCAGACAAACTTTAAGTTCTTTTTTTCCTGATAATCCCTTCACAAAACGATCAAGATGTTTACCCAACTGATATCTTACAGCTAATGTATCATTGATGTTTTCTCCTATTTCTAAGACCAAAAGGTCAGGACTCCAATCTTTAAATTTCTTAAAATCCCAATCAGTGTATTTCCAGAATTTTCTTTCAAAGGAATCTGCGATGTTGCCGAATTGAAATGCCGCTTGAGGACTCTTCATCTTTATCCTTGATTGCAGGAGGTGCACAAAATCCTTTTCGGCAGAAGTCGCCGCCATTCCCCAATTGCCACTCCAACCAAGCTCAGGTTTTGCCCCATGCCAGGTAATACTATTGCCTAGGATCAATACTTTTAAAGGAATAGAATCCGATAAATTACGCCCGTAAGCCTTACTATTTAAAGTTAAAATCAGGATAGAAAAAACAATTAATGTTATATTTTTAAATATTGTCTTCTTGCTCATGGTTATTCTTTTAAATATCTATTCTAATCGTAAATTCCTTTAATCACTCGGGCAGGAACGCCGGCTACAATAGAATTTGCAGGCATACTTTTGTTGACCACCGCTCCTGCAGCTATGATTGAATTATCCCCAATGGTGACACCCGCCAGAATGGTCACTTTTGCTCCTATCCAGCAGTTCTCCCCAATAGTAATTTTAGCACGTGTAGTGCCTTGATTTTTGATCAGCCTTGTAGAATCATTGTAATTATGATTTTCTGGATGACAGCTAAAATATTGTCCAATGATTGTATGATCTCCTATAGAAACACCCCCAGAACCACCGATACTGGCAAATTGCCCAATTCCAACTTGTTTGCCTATATGTATAAACTCCCCCAAATTATTAAATGAGGTAGAAATGATCAATTGTGAATACGCACCAATTCCGGAGGAATCCCCAATCATCAGTTTTCCTTTTCCTAATCCACTCAGATATACCCCTGTATCAATTTTAACCCATTTCCCAATACTGATGTGCTGACTATTGAAAGTTCTTACCCCTGGGCCTAAAAATATTGGCTTCGGTTTTTTTAGATGAGAAACCTGGAACAACACTCCCCTTAAAAGCTCAATGCTCTTGCAAACTGCTAGATTGAATAAGGTTCGGCTACTGATGTTCTCATCAAATTTGAAAGCAGGGTTTCTCTTCCTGATGATTGATTGAAATATTGTTTTCATTAACGTATTAGTTTATTAAAGCTCTTTTAACAGCTTCTAAAAGTCCATTTTTATAAGTGACTGATGGGGTTAACCACGCTCCCTCCCCATATTCGTTCCAGGCATACAGAACTGCAATCTGATCATCTGATCTACCAGGATTATTTTCCAGCACCCAATCTTTCAGGCCTTTAACAGATTGAAAAACTGAAGCAGGGGAAAAACCTTTAAAATGAGGTGAAGGCTTATCAATTCTATTCATTTCGTCCCAGGGACGTGGATCCCAGTTCAGGGTACTTACCGGAATATAGGGCATTTCAAATTTTAGAAACTGAGACCATACTGCCTTTTCACGCTTACTCAGTACGGTAATTGGGCTAACAGATTGTCCATTGATTAATGTTTGATCGTGGTAATTATAACCTGTTAAGATGTCAAAGCCACATTGCTTAGCCAGTACGACCTCTTTTTCATCAGGTGTAATACTGATTCCAATACTTAAACCCTTTAAGCCCCTACTTACCGCAGCTGCTTTCAATTGATCCAAAGCCGATTTGATTTTTGCGGCTGAACCAAATGAACTCATGAGCATCTTTAAACTTAGAAAGGTAATCAGAGGTTTCTCATTAAATTTCAAATACGCATCATTTTCAAAAAGATCTAGCCATATTTTTGAAACCTTAGTCCAGTCGGCAGGCCCAATGATATACCCATAATGATTGGCTACAAGCAAATTGAATTTCAACCCTCTTTTATCATTTGAATTGACAAATAGGCGAAGTGCATTATTTCTGGGTTCCTCCAGGTTCTTTTTAGAAAGCTCAGAATAATACCAGCAAAAGGTGAAGAAATCAAGATCAGCCTTTACTGCAACCGCTACCTGTTTAGACATAATTTCAGGAGTACTGGTGATCCAACCCCAAATTGGAGCCCTTTCTTTATAATTTGCTGTTAATGAGCTCGAAATATGGCTTGTTTTACCAGTCCATCCATCAAAATAATAAGCGCCAACTTTCAAATGAGGAGCTGTATTATTTTGCCCAAAAACAACAGTTGCAGGGCTGGTACCTAATGCCAGAGAAACCAAAAAGAAGTAAAAAATTATCTTTTTCATATGATCTTATTTCATTTTCAATGTTGCTGTTTTAATCAGATTTTTTGGCGAACCATTTTAGTTGTACCCGAATTAACAATCAGTTTTAATCTTGAAAAGCTTCGTCTAATTTTTTATGAAATCCGGTTAAAGAGAACTTTTCTTCATAGACCATTTTGGCGTTCTTCCCATGTCTTTTTAACAAGTCAGGATCATTCATATATTGGCTGATTGCAGCAATAAATTCAGCTTTATTATTTGGCTCAAACAAGAAACCACTATACCCATGCTCAATGATTTCTGGCAAGCCACCATGATTCGCTGCAATTACTGGTTTACTTAAACTCATCGCTTCTATTGCAATCCTGCCAAAAGGCTCTGGTCTTGTACTGGGTACAATTGCGACATCCGACCAGTTGTAAATTTCAGCCGTATCTGAAACAAAATCCAAAAACTCTACCTGATCATTTAAGCCCAGTTGATCAACCTTTTTCTTTAGCTCTTGTACCATTTCCTCATTTCCGGCAGAAGTACTGCCAACAATCCTCAATATTACATTTTCATTGGCTAGGGCTGCCAGCGCGGCTATAGCAAAATCTTGTCCCTTCCAGCTATTGATCCTACCAATCAACAACATCTTTAAAGGAGATTTTTTTGGAGGCAATTCGATTTCGGAAGCAGTCAGTGAGACTTCCAACAAACCCTTTGTGGCAAAGCCTTCAAATGCATTATGGATGACCAAACTTTTAGCTAAAGGAGCAAAGCTATTTAAGGTAGACTGAGAATTAAATATGATTTTAGCTTTCGAATATTTCAAAAAGAAAGACAGCAGCTTACTCAAAATACCATTTGGAATTTCCCGGATGTGAATCATTTTCATTTGCTTCAGAAAGGGAGCCAGTAAATAAAAGTCAAGGATAACAGAGGTATTTACATAAACCACATCATACTGATCAAGTAATTTCTTTTTCCTGGAACAGGAAAACAAAGGAAAAATGATCTTTCCCCATTGGAGTTTCATTAAATAGGTCTTACTTAATAAAGAGAGATTCATGAAAAGAATTTCGACATTTAATTTTTCCAGTTCCTTAACTAATGGACCATTTCTAGGAAGAATAACCGTGATTTTTTCAAAATTCGGCGACAGGCTCAGATAATTTACCACCTGTAAAAAACTCCTGTCGGAACCATACATATCAGCACTCTGGTGTAAACAAATAATATTCATGATTTATATTTTAAATGACCTATTTCAATAGTGATCAAGATCCCTCATTGTGGCCAGTACTGTTATTCCGTTCGATGTCTTCATGACTATCAGTATCACGAATACCGATAGTCATGAAGGATTAAAAATTATTTTAAAAACCTCAGATCCTGGTATTTTAGCGCCAGCTTAAAAGACACAGCCATACTATAAAAATAAACGAGCAACCTTGCTACCGGCCTATCTGACAGAATCTTCGGCCATGTACTTTTTAAATTTCTAAAGCGGCCAAGCATCATATCGGCGGAAGGGTTCGACCATAATACGGTATCATGATCAAATTTGATAGGCAATACATACAACTGCTTTTCAAATCTGGAAAAGTTGAGCATAAATGCAGTATCAATTCCGTAGAGGCTTAAGCGTTCATCAAATTTCAGCTGATGGATAGAAAATACCTTAGCAGAGATCACCATGCCACTAGTAATGGCCAATACATTCTTTGATGGAATAACTCCCGTCCTGATCTTTTTCCAGTGTTTTCCTTTGAAATAAACCCATGCTCCAGGACTCACTACTTTTTCTTTATGGAGCACAAGCGGTAAAAACAGCGCCAGCCTGGGAAATTTAAGCAGTGCTTCATTCAGCTTATCAAAATAATAAACTGGTATTTCCGTATCTTGATCCAACAACATAGCATAATCATAAGTATTCATGGAAAGTACCTGATTATAGAGTTTGGATAACCAGGTATTTTCTTCTGTCCAGTGGTATTGGAACTGACCGAAAATCTTTTCCAGCGCCATGATTTCCGCTTCGGAACACTTATTCGGGCTATTATCCCAAATCACTAGTTCCAGTTCAAACAAATGCCTACGCTGTTCCAACAACGTTTTTATTGTTGGAGATTCTGAAATCGTTTTCTTATACAGTACCACCAATACGAGTATTTTTGGTTTAGAAAAGGACTTATTTCCTATCATGAGGTCATGTTTTTGGTGAATCAGGGCCGATTGTTTTTCCATATTTTTCATTTATCTCAATTTGTCTGCTATTCCTGTAATTCCCTTACTTATCCAGGCCATAGAAGTCCTTAATTGTATATAGCCAACCTTTTACTCATTAACTTTTCGTAAGAGTTCTCTTCATTTAAAGAATTCAATGCATTTTTAGCCAGGCAAATGCCCAAACCTTCTGATTCTATCAGCCTGGCTATAGATGAGCTGAACTCCTGCGCTGTATTACCAACTAAACAATCTTTACCATTTTGAAAACACAAGCCCTCCATTCCTACTTCAGTAGAAACAAATGGTATCCCCATGTTTACAGCTTCAATAATTTTCATACGAATACCACTACCAATACGAATTGGAACGATAAAAATGCTATTTGCCAATACTGAAGACAGGTCTTCTACATAGCCCATAAAGTTTATTGATTCCAACTGACGCTCATATTCGGTGATACTATCCTGATGCCATTTTCCGATTACCAGTAATTCCAGCTGTGGATAATTTGATTTCAATTCTGACCAGCAACTCCTTAAAAACCAATCTAGTCCTTCCTTATTCGGAAAATGATTTTCACCACCCAAAAAGACAAGTTTATGGTCAAAAGAATAACTCAATCCTGGGGCTAGAACTTTAATAGGAACTGGAGAAGAAACTAGGCGTGCTTTTTTTAGATCTTTTTCAAGAATCACTTTATCCACTTCTGAAAGTGTACACACCATATCGTATTTTTCCAGAGCAGATAATTCAAACGATTTGTTCTTTTTATAAACCCGATTTAGAAAAGCCGACTGAAAACTAAAAAGCTCTAATTCTCTTTTTTCCCTGACGAACCGCAATTCATGGTGTACAAAAATGCGATAGGAACTGCGTGGTATATATTTCGCAAAAGAGATCAGTTGATGAAACTCCACCTGCACAAATTCAAAATTATTCTCCAGCAACACATTCCTGAAATGATCAATAAATCCAGGGGGGAATCCAAAACTTTTGGACCTGAAAAGTGTCGTATTTAATTTAAGTAAATGGTCCAAATTTGTTTTACAAAGCGCAGAAAACACGCCTTTTCCAATGAATCGATTTAAAAATTCTGAAAATCGATACAGAATAGAACTAAACTTATCCGACAAAGATTGCTCTGTAATCAGATATGGTTTAAATTTTACATTCGGCCATAATACCTTCAACTGCTCCAAATCTTTTTGATCGCTAGCCTTCATGGTAAATGCAATCGTCATATCAAAATGATGGCGCAACTCGTTATCAAATTCGAATTGGGCAATCCTGCCTCCCGAATTTAGAGGAAATGGCATATAGGGGGTAACAATTAATATCTTCCTCATTGTTGTCTATATTTAATTGAAAAAAAGGTGATGAAAAGAAATATGGGTAAAATAGCCGTGGAGAAGGGTGCCCAACCGGTCAGTCCATAAATAATGTAGGCTATAAACAAGCCGATCATACTTAAGGAAAGAATTTCATTATTTCTCTCACTAATTTCTTTTTTAGCTTTGAAGATGTTGCCAAATAAAAAGCCAAGCCATAAGATCATGCCTAAAATCCCGACTTCAGCAAGGACGATCAGGTGAATGTTATGGATGGGATTGACAGCAAAAAAGTCGTCCATGGTGACTTGATTTACGATACCCAAATGCTGAGAGAGATACGAAAGATGGCTATTTAATCCTACACCAATAACCGGAGAGGCATTAAATAAATGAATAGCCATCAACCAGTGTACCATTCTATTGTCATACTGATCGGAAGAATCGCTTCCCATGAAAAGTTCACTCAAAGGAGAATAGACGATCAGATAAACTAGAGCCAATACCGTTGGCAGCACGAATTTGAGAACGTTCCCAATGGAAAATAAATTCTTATGAGCATTTTTATTGAGATAATAACAGGTAGAGAGTGTAATGATCAATGCCAGATAAGAAGTCCTGGAATAAGTTAAAAAAATAATCAGGATGCATAAAATCAACGCTCCTTTACTCGCTTTTTTTCTGAAATCGTATAAATAAGTCGAAAGAAAAAAGGCAGCTGTAATCACCATAAACAAAGCCAGTCTGCCAGGATGATTAAAAAAACCTACTGCTCCGCTTCTCGTATCCAATCTGGTCGCCCAGATCTCTGCTGATTCATGAAACAACTTCGTGACTGCAGAAATACCGAGAACCGGAAAACATAGGGCCAGCAAAAACTGCGCACATGTCAATAGCATCAATCCATCAAAAAGACCATTCAACACATCCTCCATGCTCAAGAAGCTGCTGAGTAGTTTAAACAAGAGGATATTGGACAAGAAGAATATCGCCAGTACCCAGGTACCTGTAGGAAAAGAATTGAAAGGGTTCAGGAAAGATAAAATCAACAGCAGGCCAACACAGTTGACCCAATTATTTGGTTTAAAGGAATACTCCAACCATCTCCTTTTTGCAAAAGGCAATACCGCCACAATCATCCCTATGGTTAGGGAAATGATATAGATGGGCTGCACTGTTCCAGCTATATCATTTATTTTCGGGGTATTTAATGCTTTTCCAAATTCAAATGGAATGCAAAAAATGAAAAAACTAACCCATAAAAATTTCGTGTCCTTTTTTTTTGTTTTAAGAACTACCGATCTAAAAATATAGCAGAAGATGACAAGAAATAATAATATTCCTTTACCCATAGGTATAGTTATTGGTGGTTTCTAATTTAACGCCATTGATATTTTTTTCAACACAGTCCTGAATCGTGGAAAAATTTTGTGTGAATAAGCGAATCTGTTCTTTTGAATTGTCCAGTTTATCATAATCGATCAAACAAAGCTTCGGATCGATTTCGAACAGCTTCACCATACCTTCAAATTTATTGGCATAAGAAACGCCAAACATTGGCTTGCCATAAGTCAGTCCTGATATCCCCAAATGCATTCTACCGGTAATCGTAAAGTCTACTAGAGCCACATAGCCTTTCAGCTCCACCCCATTTTTGATTTGATCGGTATAGAAACAATCTTCTCCTTTAGCCAGGAAATACTCCTCTAAAATGCGACTAATGGTGCTGTCGCTCGCCTCATCACAAATTGGTCTGATGTCATGATAAAGGAAAACAAAAGCATAATTCCCCCTATCCAGAAACCCTTCTAACAAGTTTTTAAAGCCCGAAAGGTAATTGTCAAAACCAATTTTCCTGGCCTGGATTGCATTCGGACAAACTCCAATTATTGTTTTGCCTTTTGCCTTAACCTGCTCTCCCCATGCCTTATATGTTTCATAAGTTTTACTTTGATAAACACCTGGAAGGTCCGGGCAAATAAAAGCGATATCATTGGTTAAGATCAGGCGGTCAGCAGGAATAAAATCTTTCATCCTGACATAGGATTCTACATCTCTGATTTTCAATTTAACATCTTTTGCTACTGATGAAAATTTAGCCTTCACTTCTGGGAGGATATTCTTGCTAACACTAAAGCCGGAGATCTGTGCTTTCACCCCAATTCGATGAGCGAGCTCAATTACCCTCAGACGATTAATAGAATTATGAACGCGATAGGTTCCATCCATAATATCTGCGCCAATCACATACACCAAAGCACAATCTTTGATCAGAAATAACAGTTTAAGAAAATTCACCTTTTCATTAAATCCATCCAGGAATACGACATTATTGTTGATTCTTCGATAGTCTTCCCGGATGATTTTAAAACCATTTAGAATATTTACCTGCGCATCATTTGCGAAGTTATTGATAAAGGAAGTGATCATAATGTCTTCCCCAAAACCACCATTCAAATTCGCTGCAGGAAGTACCAATACCTTCTTTGCCCCCTTTTTACCCTTCACAAAAAGGGAGAAGAAAAGGGCTAAAAACCAGAAAAACTCAACATAAATTCCTTTAAATACTTCTTTTAACTTGTTCATCAATTATATATTAAAAATTAATTTTATTACCTTACTTCAACGATATCTGTTAAAGGTCTGCGTTCCGAAATTGCCACACTGTAATTGTCTTTGAGATGGCCTACCGCTAAAAACATGATCGGTGCACAATCGCTATCCATTTCCATTGAATTTGTAAATGCTTCATATTGCTTTTTAGCATAACTGGTATTCAGGCAACATACCCCTAATCCCTCTGCATGTAACCCCAAAACAATGGACATTGCGAACATTCCTCCATCGATATATACCTGGTTCCGCTCATAAGCAAAAAAAGAAGACAGCTTTCCGGTGATCACAATTAAAGAACTAATTTGCTCGCCAAAACCTTTATTACCATTCTGTACATTTAGAAGTTTACGCTTCAGTTCGACATTAGAGTGTTCGATCACATAGACCTTCCATGACTGCCTGTTACACACTGATGGGGTATACCTTGCTGTATCAATTACTTTCAGTAAGGTTGCTGTTGACACCGGCTCATCAGAAAAATCTCTTACACTATTTCTGGATTTAAAGAAACGTTCAAAATCAAAATCTAAAGCAGCCATAATGTCCTGCTTAGGAACCAATTTTGTCCCTCCCGTTTTATGGAATCTGGATTCATCACAACGCAATAGCAAACGCTCTAGCTTATCTTTTAATCCCGGTGCTACCTGAGCGTGGCCCTCATCAAAATCCAGATATTCACGAAGCGTATCTGCAGTCATATCAGTAATGGCATCTACACCATACTTTGTCAAATAATCTTCCACGATATCAGCTAATGCCCCAATCCTTGGCCCCCCAAACCCCGGACGCGGTTCAGACAAAGCCAGTCCCTTTTCCACAGCATGATATTCCTTCAGGATATAGGCCTGCATCATTTCTTTATTCCTCAACTTGAATGAAGCAGATTCTCTTTTAAACTTCCGATAATCATATACATAATCTCTAATAATCGAAAACTGAGTTTGCTTCGATCTGTAAAGTCTTTTAGCTGATTTTGGAACGATTTTCTTAATTAAATTTTTCATCCGGAGTGTTATTTTTTAATGTTGCTTTTACTTAAATGCGCCGAAATCTTTATTTTTCGGCGCGGGTTAAGTTCATTCTCTGTTTATATTTGGTTGGTTTTATATGTGTTTCAATTGTTTCTTTGTATGCAGCTTATCCAGAAAGCCAGACATCATCTTCTTCAGGAAGAATTTCTCATCCTCACATAATCCGAAAAGGTAAATGCTTGTTGCAAAGACCAGAACCCCAGCGGCCCCTGTAAAGAAAAAACGGAACTCAAAATGGAGATAAGAAACCGACAAATAGCAGGTTAGTATCAGTAAACAAAGGGGGACGATGATCTTATAGATGACATTTGAGAAGTAGAGAGAAATGGAAAGTCCTGCAATACTTTTCAAGAAAAACAACCTCAATGTGCAGGCGATCAATTCTACAAAACAGTAACCTACGAAGACATAATATGGAGCATACCCAAGTTTTAACAGCAGATAAGCCAGTGGTAACGCAAGGAGTAAAACAGAGCCGACGACCATCTGATAAGCTTTCACCTTTCCTGTAGCCTGTACTGCCGACTGCAAACCAATGGTAAGTTGATTAATTAAAGTAGCACACAACATTAAGGAGCAAAAAACCACAGTATATTCCGGAACTTTTGTTAGCCATAACCTAAGAATGGCATTCATTTCGAAAATGCAGGGAACAGCAACAAAGGCCAATAAAAAAAAACCGAATTTGCTGCCGATCATCGATAGTCTCAACATTTTTTCACGATTGGCAGCCCCTTCGCTTTTCATAATCTGAGGATTGATCGCCCGAAGCAGGGTAAAGGAAAAAAAATTCAATTGGGCCGCCACTTGATTGGCAATTCCAAAAGCAGCATTTACTATCGTTCCTAAAAAGATATTCAATAAAATTGCCAGGCCTTCTGCTCTTCCCAATGCACACAATGAACCGAATAGATTCCAACCGGCAAAAGAGGTCAACTCTTTTATCAATTTAGTATCCACAGAAAATATGCCTTCTAAGGTACAGTCGGGGTACTTCCGGAAGCAATAAACAGCATACAGTAAAAAACTAACGATACTAATTCCGGCAGTCAACAAGCCATAAACGGCTAGTTTATCCTCGGATACTAAATATAATAGATAAGCAATCCCCAACTTTAAAAGCGTCTCTACCACATTCACCACTGCTACCCAAAGCATGTTTTCATGTGCAACCAGGGAACCGGTAAAAGGAACCGCAATCACTGTAAAGAAAACTGTTAAAGACATAAAATGATAAATCATCTGAGCAATATGAATTCTGTCCTGAGGAATATTTAAAAAGCCATCGAACAAGAATAAACCTGCAATTTCCAGACCTGCAACAATCACAATTCCAATTCCCAAATGCAGGATCAGGCTATTTGAAAAAACCTTTTTCTGCATGCCAAGATCATCTTTCCCCTGATAAAAGGAAAGAAACCTTTGGGTAGAAGTTGCCATAGCGGTATTCAAAAAGGAAAGCATCGCAATCAGTCCCGCAATCAGGTTAAAAAGCCCATAATCTGCTGCACCCAATGCTGTTAACACTAAACGTGTAGCATACAATGAAATCCCCATGGTAATCAACATTCGGGCATACAAAACACCCATGTTCATCACTACCTTATTTCCTGATTTCATTTGATCTGATGGTTATTTTGTTTTAAATAATTTGTTAAAAAAGCCTGTTTTCTGGGGATTGGCCCCATAGTCACCATAACTATAACCATAACCATATCCTTTGCTGGCCTGTATATCGTTGATCACTATACTTAAGTTTTTCATTTTCTGACTCTTAACCAGGTCCTCCACAATAGTCAATTGTTGTTTCAAGGTGTAATTTTGCCTCAGCACATAAATGCAGACATCCGCGTAAGAAGCCATCAACTGTGCATCCGTTACAATGCCGATCGGAGGTGCATCAATAATGATGTAATCAAATTGCTGTTTCAACTCTTCCATCAGCGACTGTGTCCGTTCACTGAGTAATAATTCTGCCGGGTTTGGGGGAATCGGGCCTGAACTTACCATAAACAAGTTTTCCTGAATTTTCAATGGCAAGATGATATCTGCTGTTTTTAGCTCAGGATTAGCAATATAATTGGTGAATCCAACGGTACCCGGGAGCTTTAACTTCGCAGAAAGACCCGGTTTACGTAAATCCAACTCCATCAATAGCACCTTTTTATTGGCCAGGGCAAGAATATGTCCAAGGTTGATGGCAATAAATGATTTCCCTTCTCCAGACATACTACTGGTCAGCAGAATTACTTTCTCATTTTTGTTTTTGAAGAAAAATGAAAGATTGGTTCTCAATGCCCTGAACTGTTCAGAGATAACTGAACGCGAACTGTTGGCAATAGCCATATCCTCGTCCTGGTGACTGATTTCTCCGATCACTGGTGCATTTGTAGCCTTAGTAACATCTTCTTTAACTTGTACCTTATCATTCAAAAGATCTTTCAGGTACATCAATCCTAATGGGATAGCCAACCCTGCAATTAACCCAAACAGATAAACAAAGGCTTTTTTAGGGCTGAAAGGTTTGATTTCAGATTTAGCCGGATCTATAGTTCTTGAATTTGCAATATTAGCTGTTTTTGAAATCGCCGTTTCCTCACTTTTTTGCATCAGGAAGATGTACAATTCCTGTTTGATCTGTTGTTGCCTGGCAAGATTTAGGTAATTCCGCTCCATCTGGGGAACATTTCTCACCTGAGCTTCTGCCTTTTTCATCTGCTCATTAATCCGGTTTCTTGTAATCTGAAAACCATTTAGCGTACTGGCAATATTAGTTTCAATATCTGTTCTTGCATTGCCAATTTCCTTATCCAGTAATTGGATACTTGGGTTGGATTCTGTAACACCGATCATCCTTCTTGCCCTTTCCAAAGTCAAAGCATTGTATTTCTCTACCACTCCATTGAATACCATATCAGTAGGAATCAATGAACTTGGCAACACTTTTTTATTCTTCCCTTCATCTTTCAAATAGTCTTGGAGACTACTTAAAACACTAATCTGAGTTTCTATTTTCCCCAATTCATTGACGTATTGCCCGGTAGTCTGCACCAATAATTTAGACTGTTCCGACATGTCTGCGAGGTTATTTTTCTGCTTGAAGTTTTGAATATTTCCCTCAAGACCACCTAGCTCACCACTGATATGTACCAAACGATTTTGAATAAATTTCACAGTACTATCGGCCACTTCATTTTTATCCCTAAGGTTGGCCTCCACATACTTTTCTATCAGTTTTCCTAAAATATCCTCTCCTTTTTTAGGAACCGGATGATTCAGAGCAAGGTCAATAATTGTCACCTGTTTATTTTTCACTTCTACAGTTAGGGCAGTCATCAGGTCAAGCACCCTGGCATCAACAGACATAATTTTAAAGTTGTAATGCTCATTACCAGGAGAAACCCCTGGATTTTTCAGGATCTGAACCAAACCTACTTCTGGAATGGTAAAAGAATGTTCAAACGCAACCAATGTATCCAGACCGTCTGCAGCAATTGCTACTTTTCCATTTTCCACAAAGCTCACCTGTACTTCGGTAGCCTTAATGGTATCCAGAGGTGTGATCACTTTCAGTAAATAAGGAGATTCATATAATTCTACGTTCTTAATGGCCCCCTTTCTAAAATAGGTAACGTTCAGGTTCATATCCTTAACTACCTCTTCCATCAGATCTCTGGTTTTAAGGATTTCAGCTTCATTGTCTACCGTACTCTTCGTCCCTAATAGTCCTCCAATGTCGCCCAATAGATCTCCGCCACCAGATAGTCCGGAGCCTTTTTTCTCGTCGTTTACCAGTACCCTTGCCGAAATTTTGTAATAGGGTGTTTTATACTTTCCATATAAATAAGAAAGCGCCAGACAGAGGAATACGGATAACGCAATCCAATACCAATTGTCCAATAAGCGTAGTAGGAGTTGTTTAACATCCAGGCCATCTGAATTTTCATGCGCGGTTTTATCTTCAGAATTTATGTTCTTCATCTATAATAGTCTAGCGGTTAATAAAGTAATGGGGGGTTAAAGCCTCGAGAACAACACAATTAAAACGGACAATGCAGTTCCAATAACCGCAAAAGTTTGTGTTCTTGCCTGGTTTAATGAGGCAGCTTTTCCCTTGTTAGGCTCCACATAGATCACATCATTTTGTTTCAGGTAATAAAATGGGCTGTCAAAAATCCTGGAGGAATTGAGGTCTAAACGAGCAAATTCCTTTTTTCCATCATGATCTCTGATCAATAGAACATTCTCTCTTTTCCCAAAAATAGTGAGGTCACCAGCCATTCCGAGTGCATCCAGTACGCTTACCTTTTCATTTGGCAGGATATAAGAAGATGGTTTTGCGACTTCGCCCAACACTGTTACTTTGAAGTTTGCATACCGAACCTGCACATTAGGATCTTTATAAAAAACAGCAGCTTTAGTTTTTAGGAGATCACGTGCCTCGTATGTGGTTAATCCGGCCACTTTCACTTTGCCAATAATAGAAAGGTCTATTTCTCCGTTTTTATCTACAAGGAAACCATTGGAAGCAGAAGTACTACTACCAGCGGTAGCCACTGCAGCAATTGCATTGCTATTTGCCTGCTGACTTGCCAATTGATTCACTGGCATACCAGTCGTTGGATCTACAGTAACCAGTAAAATGGATAAAATATCATCAGGATCAATAGTTAATCCCTTAAAAGCTGCAGTATTTTGAACTTCAGAGCCACCATTAGCAGTTATATCCTGAAAATAAGGAACTTTTTTTGTCGTAGAACAAGAATTCAGTAAAATAATAGAGAAAATAGCCAAATAATTCAGGTATTTTCTTGACAACAAAACTTTAACCATAGTAATTTCGATCTAAAAAACGGCTTAATCACCAGAATCACGTGAAAGCAAAAATAATCGTTTTAAATTTCAATTACACCTAGCTACAAATGGGTATTTAGCTAAGAAAACAGCTCCATATTCCTAAAACAGACATTTTCAAGCTTGGAAAATAAACGTCCGGAACGAATCTCAGTGGTCAAAGCATTTAAATGTTTGTCATGATGCAAATCAGTTCCTGCTAAATCATAATATTTTTTCTGGAGCAGGTATTCTGCAAGTCTCTTCACTTCTTTTCCATAATAACCAGAAAGAGAAAGCAGGTTCAACTGGAACAATACGCCCATTTCTTTGAAACGATGAAAACGCTGATGTCTATCCTGATAAAAGCTATAACGTTCCGGATGTGCCAGAATCACCACATAACCTTTTACCTGAAGGTTGAATATGACCTGTTCAATATTTAGAACTTCTGAAGCATAGGACATTTCAATTAAGATGTGTTTATTAGGCAGACATACCAGGTCATTTGTGATTTCAAAATCTTCATTCACCATATGCTCTGCAGCAGCTCCCACTTCTATTTGTAGAGATGCATCGGATAAGGCTTTTCTGGTACTCTCCAAGGTGTTTGATATAATCCGCTGATCATTTGGATACAGTCCGGCAAAAATATGAGGTGTGGCCAGCAATTTTTTAAAACCTAATTCCTGTAAACTTTTCATAAAATTTATAGCCGAGTCCATATCTTTAGCACCATCATCAATAGCAGGTAACCAATGTGCATGCATATCTACACCTAACCACTCCATATGGTCGATGTGCGTTTTTTTGTTAAAAAAAGAAAACATCTTAGAATTTTTAATTTTTTTGAAAAACAAGCCTGCATTTCATAACCCCATACAAAATCTGCCTGTCATTTTAACAAAAATACAATAGCGATAGATTATCTACGTTATATTTCATTGATTCAGCTTACAATTAAGGAAATATACCCAATTATAGGTAGTTTTTTCAGGCAAAAAAATAGCCTGGCATCTATTGATGTCAGGCTATTTTTTTTAGAACTACTACTGAGGTAGAGAAAACAGATTTAATTACTTCTTATATTCAGCAGCTAGTTTAAGCGCATTATAGGCATTAACAACACCTCCACTAATACAAAGGTCTGCAAAAGGAATCTCCTTCACCACATCGCCTTGTTCGACCTTAACTACCTGATCAACTTTTACCACAGACTTCATAATAATGTCTTTCACTTCCGAGGCACTTAATTTTGGGTAGTAAGAACGGATCAGACCTGCCAGACCTGCTACAACCGGAGCGGCCATACTTGTACCATTCAGTTTCTGATATTTAGAATTCGGAGTAGTTGAATTGATATTTACCCCAGGTGCAAATACATCCACTTTGGTCTTTCCATAATTAGAAAAATCGGCTTTTATGGTTTCGTCATTTTTCCAACCTGAAGCTCCCACAGTAATCCAGGAAGCAGCAATACCACCATCCTGATATTCAGGATTAGGGAAATTCTGAGCATCATCCAGATTTTTATTATCATTTCCCGCTGCATGAACTAAAAGCACATCTTTTGATACTGCATACTTTACCGCATCATCCACTACTTTTTTATCCCAAGAATAACCTTTTCCAAAACTCATATTGATCACCTTAGCGCCGTTATCAACTGCATAGCGAATACCATTGGCTACATCTTTATCACGCTCATCACCATTTGGAGTATTACGAACCGGTAAAATCACCACATTATCTGCTACGCCATTGATCCCAATTTTGTTATTCCTTACTGCGCCAATAATTCCAGCAACATGGGAGCCATGTAATGCATCTGGTCCGGCCACATCGTTATTACCATAAAAACGGTCTTTCACATCGTTAGGATCATCTCCTACTATAGATCTTGGATCGAAATCAAGATTCAGATTGTATTCTACCTGAGTTTTGAAGTGGTCAACACCGTCTACGATTTGTTCCGCGTAAAAATCCTTGAAATTGGTATCCTGCAATTGCTGAACCAGAATTCTCTGTAGGTTTTTTTCCATATCATTGGCTGGGACAAAATTCTGGAAGTCGGCCAAAGTAGGATTTTCCTTCCCAATCTTTTTAACCAGCTCATCAATCGCCATTTTCAATCCAGAATAACGTACCAGATTATCTTTGGCCTCTGCCAGTTCTTTTTCGAATTCAGCTTTATTCTTTTGATAAGCTTCAAAAGCAGCAAGATCTGCTGGTTTGATTGCAGCCAGGTCCAGGTTAGCAAATTTTGCATTGTCTCTGCGCACCAAACGCGTCAATTCTAAAGTTTCATAATTGATAGAACCTTTATCAGAACCTAAAAAACTCCAACCATGAACATCATCAATATATCCATTTCCATCATCGTCTTTTTTGTTTCCGGCTTTCTCTTTTTTATTTAACCAGATGACACTTTTCAAATCTTCATGATTAATATCCACTCCCCCGTCCAATACTGCAACAATTACAGGTTTAGATTTCTTTCCTTTTAACAATTCGTTATAAGCTTTCTCAGTACTGATTCCAAAAGTGGTATCTGTTTTAAGATCCAGATTTTGCCAGTTTGGTTTTTGGGCTACCGACACAAATGGAACGATCGCCAATAAAGACAAACTTAATATTCCACGATAGCAAAAGCTCGCTTTCTTCTTATTCATATGATATAGATATTTTGTACAAAGTTAAATAATAAATAAGGAATGGCGTTCGTATCAAATATGCGACGATCACCTATCCACTCCCCATAAACGAAAAAAAGCCAGATAGAGATATCTGACTTTTATTAAAGATGAAAAATTGATACTATTTTGACTACTCCATTGCCATCAACTCGTAGAAGTTTTTGATCCTGTCGAAAGAAGGATGCAAAGAAACCACATCTCCAAAGACCAATAAGGCAGGAGCCGAAATAGAGTGGTCTTCAATCAATTCGGCAATCGTATCAACTACCCCAATTTTGATATTTTCATTCACAGAAGATCCATTTTCAATAACGGCAACAGGCATTCTGTTTTTTCCTTCCCGCTGAAAGACAGCACTGATTTCTCTAATTTTTTCAATCCCCATGAGTACCACTACAGTTGCATTGGATTTTGCCGCAACTTTCAAATCCGGAGAAAGTTCTCCTGCAGCATTTGTACCACTCAGGACCCAAAAACTTTCACTAAGCGGACCGAAAGTCATTGGAATTTTATGTAAACCAGGGACGCCCAAAGCACTGGAAATCCCTGGGATGATTTCTGTTTGAATATTATAGGATTCTGCATAATCAACTTCCTCAAATCCACGGGCAAACACAAAAGGATCACCACTTTTTAAGCGTACCACATGGCCAAAGTTCAAAGCGTAATCGATCATTAACTTATTGACTACATCCTGCGAGAAGGATTCATCATCAGATTTACTACCCACAAATATTTTGATTGCTTTTTCAGGTGCATGATTTAACAAAGCTTCATTCACCTGTGCATCATACAACACTACATCGGCTGTGTTGATGGCTTTTACTCCCTTTAAACTGATCAGTTCAGGATCACCCGGACCAGCGCCTACTAATGTAATTTTAGGTTCTTTTACACCACTTTCAATCTTATTTAAAATCATAGTCTTAGGTTTAAAGGGATTATATATTTGTATTAATGATACAAATATATAAAAAGACTATAGAAGTAGTAGACTTAATTTGAGATTATTTATTTACTCCATGAAATTGCCATCTGATTCACGTGCAATTACATCAGCAATAGAGGTTTGGGCCAACACTTTCAGTGTAGCATCGCGGACATCGATAAAAGTTTTTCTAATCCCACAAGTGATTTCATCGTGGCATTCATCACATTTACGATAAAATTTAAGACTAGCACAAGGTACCATGGCAATAGGCCCATCGGTGATACGAAGAATATCTGCCAGATAAATATCACCCGGTTCTTTATTCAGGCTATATCCCCCACCTGCACCTTTCTTACTATATAGATATCCTGCATTACGCATATCCAATAGAATCTGCTCTAAGAATTTACGAGGGATCATTTCCTGTTCTGCCAACCTTACGATTTGCATAGGAGGATTTCCAGCATTTTTTCCGAGCGCAACAAGTGCCTTTATTGCATATTTAGTCTTCTTAGATAGCATAAAGCAAAGTTAAGAAAAATCCATTACTTTCTCAGCAGGTAATCATTTGTCAGAAATAGGGAGTAAAACCTTGCTTTAAATTCAAATTTGCATTTACTATACCTTATACTAGCAGCTTCAGCTATTAGTTTCCCTTGTATCTTTTGGCCACAAATTGTGGAATAATGCAACAGTCCTGATTTTAGCAAAATCTAGCTAAACACTGTCTGAAAGCGCTTTAACTTAAATTCAAGGATTCTGGCACCATTATGAACCTGATCTAATCGTATTTGAAACAAAAGAATTTAAATTAAAATAGAGAGTTATGAAAAAGATCATTTTATCAGCAGCATTTTTAGCATTCGCAGGATTAACACAAGTAAAAGCAACTGACCTTAAAAACCCAGTTATCATCAGTGTAAAACAAGATAGCACTACAAAAACTCCGGTTGAATTGAAAGATCTTCCAGATGCAGTAAAAGCAACATTGGCTTCCGACAAATACAAAGAATGGACTCCAACAGCTGCATTCCATATCGTAAATGCAGACAAATCTGAATTCTTCCAGGTAGATGTTAAAAAACAAGAAGAAACCGCTTCTTTAAAATTAACTAAAGACGGTGCTATTATTGAGTAACCATCAATAAATAACAATTAATATAGTGTACGAAAGCCGGATGTCCCCCGGCTTTCGTATTTTTGCTATAATTACAAGCGAGATTCTTATGGCAAAAATACTGATTATTGAAGACGACCTTACCTTTTCGCAAATTCTTGAAGGCTTTCTAACCAAGCACGGTCATGAGCCTAAAGCGGTTAACGAGGTCAGGAAAAGTCTGAAGTTAACAGAAGAACAAAATTTCGACCTATTTCTTGTAGATTACCGCCTTCCGGATGGAACAGGTCTAGATGTACTTTCTCATATCCGCGGAATGGGTATGATTCAGCCAGTCATCATTATGACCAGCTTTAACGATGTCAGAACCGCCGTAAAATCCATCCAGTTAGGAGCTTTCGATTATATTACCAAACCGGTAAATCCTGATGAATTGTTGATGATCATCAACAATGCTTTAGGTAAAAAAGAAAAACCAGGCAGCAGCAATTCTATCGAACATGCAGATGCTATCAAAGGAAAAAGCAGTAATGCTGATAAATTATACGAACACATTAATCTGGTTGCACCAACAGATATGTCGGTCATCATTCAAGGTGAAACCGGAACTGGGAAGGAATATGCAGCCAGAGCTCTGCACATGCACAGCAAGCGTAAAGACAAACCTTTTATCGCTATAGATTGCGGAGCCTTATCAAAAGAATTGGCGGCAAGTGAGTTGTTCGGTCATGCCAAAGGTGCCTTCACTGGCGCACTAAATGATAAAAAAGGTCAGTTTGAAGCAGCGAATGGGGGCACCTTATTTTTGGATGAGGTAGGAAACCTGAGTTACGAAGTACAGGTGAAAATGCTAAGGGCCTTACAGGAAAGAACCATTCAACCATTAGGCAGTACAAAAAACATTAAAGTAGATGTCAGGATCATTACTGCAACCAATGACGACCTTAAAAATAGTGTCAGCAATGGTGATTTCAGAGAAGACCTTTACCACCGTCTAAATGAGTTCAAAATCCAGCTATCCCCACTAAGAGAGAGAGGAAAAGATGTAGAATTGTTCATCAGCCATTTTATCAAATTATCAAATGAAGAGCTGAACAGGAATGTTCAACACCTTTCTCCTGCTACAAAAGACCTGTTACTTCAATACGATTGGCCAGGCAACCTCAGAGAGCTGAAAAATGTGATCAAGAGAATGGTCTTATTAACCCCAAATGAAACTGCAGAAATTGAATCTTTGCCGGAGGAAATGATCATTTCCATTAACCAGGTTCCTAAACCTCAGGGCTCCGACCTTAAAGCCATCAATGAAATCAACGAAAAAATGTTGATCATGGAAACACTGGTTAAAGTAAAGTACAACAAATCAAAGGCGGCTAAATTACTGAACATCGATCGTAAGACACTATATAGTAAAATGGAACGCTATGAAATAGAATAGGGCGATGCGCTACGACTGAATTTGCCCAATCAGTCTTTTTAGATTTTCGGAGAGTTTCATTAAAGACTGTTTGCTTTTTTCATCAGGAACATCTTGTTGATGAAACAAAAGCTCCATCTGCCTGAAATCTGCAGCCAGTTTTCTGGCACCAATCTGTGCAATACGTCCAGCCAGTCGATGACTCAATAAAGCGAGTCTTGAAGCATCCTCTTGTATTGTCGCTTGCTTCAGCTCCAACAGGTCATTTTCACAATCGGTTATAAATCGGCTTAAAATCTTCTTCAGTTGTGCTTCATCATCAAAAGTCATCTTCCGCAATGGACCAAGATCCAATTCAATTTCAGGCTCGATATTTTCTACGACTTGGTTTTGATCTTCTGCATCAGACTGAGTCTCTTTTGAAAAGGAATCCGCGTCCAGTTCTTCAGAAAATACTGCCAGCAATTCATTTTCACGGAAAGGTTTCATCACCAGGCCATCAAAACCATTATTCAACAAAAAGTCTCTTTCATCAGGTAATACCTGTGCGGTAATGGCAAAAACCTTAATGCTCCTTCCCAGCTTCTCCCTTAAAAGCCGACAAAGTTCAACACCATTCATTTCCGGCATTCTCATATCCAGAAGTATATATTTCAGGTCTTCAACTGAAGCTGCTTCTTTGAGCAATTGTACAGGAGAATGAAAACTTCTGTAATCTATATGATTTCTTTCAAAAATAATACTACATAACTCTAAAATTAGTGGATCATCATCTACCACCCATACTTTAAATGGCTTCCAGCTCAATCGATCTTTTGATTGCGACAAAGCCTCTTCTATTGGTTTTTCAGCAATTTGAAAAGTCAGATAAACCGTAAAAACACTACCTTCTCCTTCCTTACTCTTCACATAAATACGTCCGCCCTGATTCTCCACTAACGATTTAATGATCGTTAGACCTAATCCGGTTCCAGATTGATGTAGCACTTCCTGATCATTGGCATTTACCTGCTCAAATTCATTAAATATAACTGCCTTTGAGGCTTCAGAAATTCCAATTCCAGTATCTCTTACCATAAAAGTAAAATGAAGATGATCACCTTGACGTTTGTAAAAAACCGAAAGGACCACCTCTCCTTCATGCGTGAATTTAATCGCATTGCCCAATAAATTATAAAGAATCTGCTTTAGTCTAAAAGGATCTCCACTCACATATTTTGTCCCATGCAAGGAAATTTCTGTTTGCAGATTCAGAGATTTCCGTTCTGCCTGAGGTCTCATCACAAAGACCACTTCATCCAGTAATTTCGCAATATCAAAAGGTTTTTCCAGGAAGGTAAACTTCCCGGAGATGATCCGATTATAATCCAACACCTCATTTACAATCTGCAACAAATGTTCGGAAGAATGATAAATGGCATCAATGTCTTTAGCTTTAGGCTTTTCCTCCTGACGAATCAGCTCAGCATAACCAATAATGGACTGCAAAGGAGTTCTTATTTCATGACTCATATTAGAAAGAAAGCGCTGTTTCGCCATCCCATGGTATTCTGCCAAATCTCTGGCTTGCTCCAGTTCGTTCTTATAGCGATTACTTCGGGTAATATCAATCAAAATAAAATAAAGCATCAACAGCATTAACAGGAAAAATACCAGCATGATGATACTGATGGTAGTGATTCCAGTGTTTACCACATGCTTGGCCTGAATGCCGTTAAGTTCGATCTGTGTGACTACCTCAGTTTCTACCTTACGGAGAATATCCAACATCTGATTGATCAAAAGATTGTTGGCATTGGCCAGCTCCGCTTCTTTATCAAGAAAGCGGGCACTGTTTCTACGCTGTTCTTTTTCGATATTCCGAAGGGTCTCCTCCAGACTTTTAGAAGTTTTATCCTCATTTGAAAGCGAAATGGTGTCTACTTTCAAATTCTTTTCATTGATAATTTTATAGGATTTATTGTCCTCACTATCTTTCTTCTTGCCAAACAAACGACCAAAGAAACCCCTGTTTTTATCCTCTGAGGAGTAAATAGTGGTGGTAGAAGTTTGTAACTGAGAAGCCAGAACAGTACTGTCGTTCGCAGATTTGTTCACCAATTCACTCAGATTTTGTACCTGAGTTGAAAAAGATTTGTTGTTCACCAGTCGCTCTCTTACCTTCAGATAATTGACAAACTGATTATCACGCTCTTTCAGTAATTTCTGAATGCTACTGATCCGCTGCAATTGCACTGAATCCTTCGCATATAAATGGGATAAAGAATCCAGGGAAGCACGTAGTTCCCTGGACTCTTTTAACAGCTTACTATAATTTTTTGGATCATTGGAGGCTTGCGTTTTCTGCAACTGATCCAATCTACTGATTCGTAAAGAAATCAGATTTACCAGCCTCAATCGCTCACTAGGTGTGGAAATGTTCTCTACTGTAGTCAGCATTTCATTAAAAGCTACTTTACTTACTGCCCAGGCCATGATCAGTGCGAAACAGGCGAGTAACAAAGCTATAATGACTTTTCCTTTTATTGCTTTAAATAAACTTTTCTTTGGGGCATCACTCATTTTAACAAACAAATCTCAAATGTACAGATAACCATAGCAAGGAACCTGCCATGATCTCTGAATTCAAAAATTTTAAGGATCCCAACAAAGAAACTAGCTGCTTCCGAATAAATAGAAAGCGATAACCAGTGTAATGATGACATTGAACAATTGAGCAATCAGAAAAGCATATAATGGTTTTTTACTCTGGTTCCCAAATAAGTCTTTAAAATTAGTTTCCAGACCGATACTGGTAAATGCCAAAGCAAACCATGCGCCCTGCAGATTTTTCAAGCTGTCTTTGACATTGGCAATCGTCTCCTGTGGCAGGAAAAACGAAAACAATAGAGAAGCACCAATGAAACCCAATACGAATTTAGGAAAGCGCTCCCATATTACTCCAATCGTTGGTTTCACTCTTTCTCCATTTTCATCTTTATGGTTGGTATAAGACCAATAAATACTAATGGCAAAAGCCGCGATTCCAAGCAATACATTTTGAGAAAACTTAACAATGGTACTGATCTTTAAGGCCTCTTCCCCTACTAAACTCCCTGAGGCAACCACAGCACCTGAGGTATCAATACTTCCGCCCAGCCAGGCACCGGTTACCGCCTGTGGAAAAGAAAAATAATTTGCAATGTATGGCATAAAAATCATCATTGGGATGGCGGTAATCAATACCATAGAAATCACATAAGAAAGCTTTTTAGAATCCCCCTTGATTGCTCCTGAAGTAGCGATAGCAGCTGAAACACCGCATATAGACACCGCACTGGAGATCATCATCGTCAATTCATCATCCACTTTTAATTTCCGGCACAGCCAATAGGCAAAATACCATACAGAAACCACTACCACCAATGCCTGAATTAAGCCCAGGGAGCCTGCTTTTAAAATATCTGCAAAAATCACGGTTGTTCCTAATAACACCAAACCGATCTTTACAAAAAGTTCTGTCGATAAAGCCGATTTAAACCACTGTGGAAGCGTAAAAAAATTGCTGATCGCCAGACCAATCATCAGGCTAAAAATTACGGCTTCCAGATTTAATGCCCGCATACCGGAACTTCCTGCAATTAACAGGGCAACGATGGTGAGTATATAGACCACCGGGAAGCCAAATAGAAAATTCTTGACGGATTTCCCCATAATGAAGGCACCTATTGCGCCAATGATACACATAAATACAAACTGAATCAGCATCGCAATTAAATTATCCAACTGAAAAATTTTATCAGTTAAACTGGCGGTATCTTCCCATTTAAAAACAGGAATAGGTAACAGGAAAAAGAAAAGACTACTAAAGACAACTAGTGTCCCCAGAATCACGACAGCCCAGTCTTCATGAATTTGAAGCTTGCTGACTTTGGTTGAATTTTTGGTCATTTTTAGGTTCATTTATATGTGTCCCGTAAATTAATAATTAATTCTATAATGATTCATCCTAAAAAAATGAACCGTTAAAGGTCGGACATTTAAAAAGCCAGGTCATCCAACCTGGCTTTTAACCAAACAAAACTTAGATCTAACCAAACATCTAATATTTTTAAAGCATCAGTCCGGACGACTGAGAATCAAATTCTTAAAGCTTTCTGAGTTCAAATATAATAAAGTCTACTAATTTAATAGAATATATTTAAAAATAGTTCTATCAATCTGGAATAATAGCCTTAAACAGTTATAACAGGGCATATCAAACCTTTTTCGCTGACTGATAATGATAGAATCACTGATGATTTAGTCAGACAAACTGAATGATTAGTCTCGGATTCCCATAAAAAACAGAAAAAAAAAGCCGCGAAATCAAATGGTTTCCGCAGCTTCATTATTAATTCTGACTTAGGCTTATTTTTTACACTCCACAGGTGCAAAAGTAAACCTCCCTTTATCGAAAGAAATTGGTTTTCCCTTCACAAAATACGATCTGCCAACAGAAGTTTCAATCTGCCCAACACCTAAAATCAGCTTACCATCTTTCTTTAAAAATGCCAATGGGTTCTTATAAATAGTTGGATTAGCCGTACCTATTTTGAAAGTATAATCAACAAATAAGGTATCACCACTAAATTTCCCGGCAACTTCCCCAATATTATCTCCTTTATCCTTGTAATTGATTAGCAGATGCCCGGTAATTTTCCCTGCTGCACTTGTATTCAGGTGAAGATCCGCAGTATCCAAAGCATCAATTGCTACATAGCATTCGCTACTCACTGTCGTATCTGCCTTTGCAACGGCCTTTTTTTCAGAATTGGTACAGCTATATACCAAGGGTACTGCCATACAAGCTAGATAAAGAATTGATTTTTTCATGTTAAAATGATTTCGATAAGTAAATAGTTAATGCCTAATATTAACTCAATATAATGAATAATTATTTTTAATGAAACCACTTACTTTAATAAATAGCAGATTCATTATCGAAACAAACAAGAAAAGGATAGTATTGTTCTATTTTTTTAAAGCAAAAAGCGCCCAGCTGATCACAAAGAAACCAAGACCAGTAATTACCGGTGGCAACATGAATTTTGGTCCGGATAATCCGACAAAAATAATCGCGATACCTAAAATGATCAATAAAAATGCAGAGATGCTTAAAATGGTTCTTTTTTCCATGGCTTTTTGAGTCAGTTGGCAATATATTGAACTTTTATGAAGATGAGGGAAGCATTTTTTTCAATGGAAATGGTATTAAAGCAAAAAACCTCCCTACAATCGTAGAGAGGATCTGTAGTCCGTAGGGGAATCGAACTAAATTCGCAACCTATTAGTAGTACAATTTGGAATAAAATAACCAAATCAACTTTTAATAATGCTGTCTTTGCCTATAGTTATGCACATTATTTACGGTTTTGGCATAGCAGAATACCTAACGGCCCCAATACATACCGATATTTTTCAATGAAGAAAATTCACTACTTCCACCGTTTAGGAAGGAAGCCATATCTTGAAGGTGATTACTCATTTTGATCCGCGATTTTTATTGCCTTTTCTAATATTTCATCTCTCCCTTGAGCTAAACCGCTCTTTGTAACTTGTACTTCAAAATCTGGCTTTATGCCAATCATATGATTCTTTGTCCCATCTGGATTGGTAACCTTTGTACCACTATAAAAAACCCTGAAGTCATCAAGTAAGTAAATATTCTGCATATCGCCATTTGCTCCTGAAGTAGGCCGACCAACAATTAAACCAAGTTTTAAGCCTTTGATATACCCTAATATACTCTCTGCGTAACTTTGTGAGCATGCATCCGAAAGAAAAATGATTTTTCCCTTTAAAAAAGGATTTATCGGGGATAAATCCCAGCCACTGCTAATATTAGCATTTGCTTTTAATGGGTCTTCAATAAGGGGTATATTCATCCACTTTGTATGCTCTACGCACTTAAGCAGATGACCAATTATGTTATTGATATTCTCTGCGGGATAACCCCTCATGTCGAAAATAATGGCTTTTGCTTGAGAAAGTGTTGTAATTGAGTCTTCGATTTTTTTAAGGACTGAGTCTTTGGTTAAATTATAGTAAAAAACTCTTTCTTTAATTAGGCCGTCCTTTGGAACATATTTATCGAGCGCCTGTGGCCTATATTCCAACTGCTCCGAGCTGCGGATTCCTTTTATAATTTCTCTTTTATTATTATTCCTGACAACTATCGAAACAGAATCTTTATCACTATCAAAGAACCCCAGTAGCACTTTGTAATTTCTCCATTGTGGCGACCCAGAAACTAACTTATATCTCCTGGCATAAATTGCGTCGGCCGGCTCTCCATCTATTGAATCTATTATGATTCCGCTGGTCAACTTTTTGAACATAGGGTCTAATACATGTTTAACCACTATCTCATTATCTATTTTTTCCAATGAAACAGAGATCGACTTTTGCTTTTTTCTATCATTTCCAGAATAACTTACAAACATGTGTCCGTCATTCATTTTAGACGCAGTTGTTTGTAGTGTATTCAGAAAATCTTCGTTAGTTTTATCCAACATCGCTTTTCGCATAAGCTCTTTATAAACATCCTCATAGTCTCCACTCACATCGTCCCAGTAAGGAAAGCCGTACCGCAAAACATTAGACAGGACAATCGCGTTGCTTATTCTCGAGGCTGTTTTATAATCATCATTTTTTGTTCTATAAAACGACCTGAGCCTATTAATAAAAGAACTAACCACTGCAGTATCTAGATGAGGATATGTTTCCTTCCCAACGGCATATAGCGTTTTAGGTACGGTGCAGAAAACACCCTTAATCAGCTGACGATTAATCATATCTTCAATTTTTGGATCTTGCCCGCGAAATAAAATACGATCACCAACATCTATGAAAATCCTGGAATTTGTGTGGGTAATCTTCGAGTTACTTACAGCTTGGTCAAAAGTTAGTGTTTTTTTCGCGCCGGCTATTGAAAAAGTGATTTGTGGTTTTTTTACGCTAACTCGACGAGTTTTAGAAATCCTTAGAATAATATTTACAGTGTCTTGCTGAAGGGGTATTTTTCCACTAAATTTAAAAACAGAGTTCTTCTCTGGGAGGTATTTTTGTACGCTTACAAACTTTATAGCATTGTCTGGATGTACAATGTTTATTGGGAGGGTATTGGTAAAACAGTCTGAAGAATCCCCTTGCAATTCTATACTAAATTCGAAATCCTTACCGCGGTAGTTCTTGAGGGATAGAGCCGCAACTGGATATTCATCAAAATCTTTCTCGAGAGTATCAATGTTCAATCTTTGGCTCTTATAAATTGGGATTCCATTGGGTAGTGCAAGGCCCCTGTTTATGAGCTTGGTTTTCTTATAAGTGATCAATTCTCCAGGAGTTATATTTTGTATTATTAAATTGTTTTTGACTGGCTGTTTGCCAATATAAACACTTGGAGAAATGTACTTAAATAAGTCTTTCATAATGACGATCAATGAATCATTATTTTTTGCTTGTAAAACTTTATCAGTACCATAAAGGGTAAATAAACTCCAGTTTATCCGCTGGCTTTCGCTCGATGGATGGAAAAACCTTACATAACCACAAAGCTCCGTAAAAGCTTTTACATTTTTTTTCCGCTGCTCCAAATTTTGGGCGGATACCATTGTGGGTAAAATAATCATGAGGAGGCTTAAAGCAAAGAAAATAGGATTAACGATTTTTAAGAATCTAGTGTAACCGGTAACGCTTGTTTTCATGGTCATAGTTTTTAAAACTTAATTGTTTTTTTATAAATCTGGAATGATGCTCTCTCCCCCAAAGAATTACTCTCTTCTATTAACGTTTTCTCTTTGTCGAGATTATTGAATATAAATAGGAAATTATCTAAAATATACCAGATAAAAAAGTATAAATACCTTTGAATAACTAGATATCTACTTTTCGCCATCAATCCCTACCGCGATTTCAGATCGTCTTAATTTTTTAACATCCTATCGCAACCTTTTTATAGTAAACTTTTTGGCTATAATGTTAGCTAGCTCTTCTTGAATAAGATAGGCGCGTTCCTTGGCTTCACTTACAATTTGCCCGTAAATAATGTCCAAAATTGTTAATGAAAGCATAATTCAGTTCATAATCTCGATATCATCTTTGGCGTATTGTTTCCGAATGAAATCGATGAAGTGTTTTTCAGAAATAATGTAGCCTTTTAATGTATTGGTTTCAAAGACATCCCCGATGAATTCTTTTAACCTCGAATTATGTTCTGCAAATATCCTCATTAAATATTTGCAATTTTTGCGATTTGCTTTAAAGTGAACAAAAATAAGGCAGCAGCTTTTCGCATCTAGATGTGTAATGGCTGAATATATTGGTGTTCAATTTGTTATTGAGAATTCGGTGTATAGTGTTTTCCCTTTTTAGATCCGCAACGAAATACACAATTTTTATTGTGATTTGATGTAAATATTAGGTTTTTGACATCAATAAAAAACCCTGCAAATATATGATTTGCAGGGTTTTAAGATCAATTGATATTGATTTTTGTAGCCCGTAGGGGAATCGAACCCCTATTTCCAGAATGAAAATCTGGCGTCCTAACCGGTAGACGAACGGGCCATTTAAGGTTGCCATCAACTTAACGTTGACGAACCTCTTTGGTAGCGGGAACCAGACTCGAACTGATGACCTTCGGGTTATGAGCCCGACGAGCTACCAACTGCTCCATCCCGCACTCTATGTTATTACTATCCTACCACTGTAGTCAAGTTTGTTAATCTTCGCCTTACAAGTAAGGAAGATTGTAGCCCGTAGGGGAATCGAACCCCTATTTCCAGAATGAAAATCTGGCGTCCTAACCGGTAGACGAACGGGCCATTTAAGGTTGCCATCAACTTAACGTTGACGAACCTCTTTGGTAGCGGGAACCAGACTCGAACTGATGACCTTCGGGTTATGAGCCCGACGAGCTACCAACTGCTCCATCCCGCACTCTATGTTATTACTATCCTACCGCTGTAGTCAAGTTTGTTAATCTTCGCCTTACAAGTAAGGAAGATTGTAGCCCGTAGGGGAATCGAACCCCTGTTTCCAGAATGAAAATCTGGCGTCCTCACCCCTAGACGAACGGGCCATTTTGATTGCCTTCAACAACGTGTTGACGAATCTTTTTTTGGTAGCGGGAACCAGACTCGAACTGATGACCTTCGGGTTATGAGCCCGACGAGCTACCAACTGCTCCATCCCGCACTATATACAATTCCGATTGTGTTAATTAATTGGTTAACTCTTCCTCCGAATTGGAATGCAAAGATATAATTCGTTTCTTTGTGGTGCAAATTTATTTCAAAAAATATTTTCATGTCACATAAAGCAGGTTTTGTAAGTATAATTGGTAAGCCCAATGCGGGTAAATCAACGTTAATGAATGCCCTGGTGGGTGAAAAGCTTTCTATCATTACTCCGAAAGCTCAGACTACCCGTCACCGTATTCTGGGAATTGTCAATGAAGAAAATTATCAAATCGTATTTTCGGACACGCCGGGAATCATAAAACCACGTTATGGTTTACAAGATTCTATGATGAGTTCTGTAAAAGGAGCACTTACTGATGCGGATCTGATCCTATTCGTTACTGACATTAACGAAACACATGATGAGAATGATGTATTGGATAAGATCATGGATACGACCATCCCGATGATTGTCCTGATCAATAAAATCGACAACGCCACACAAGAAGAAGTGGAAGCGAAGATGGCTTTCTGGCAGGAGAAATTAAATCCTAAACGTATATATGCAATCTCTGCATTACACTTATATAACTTAGATGGTATTATGGAGGAGGTATTAGCGTACCTACCTGAACATGCGCCTTTCTATGATAAGGAAGATTTGACAGACCGTACACAAAGATTTTTTGTTTCCGAAATCATCAGAGAGAAGATCTTCAACAACTACCAGAAAGAGATTCCTTATAGTACAGAAGTAGTGGTTACTTCCTTTAAAGAAGAAGAAAAAATCACCAGGATCAGCGCAGAGATCATCGTAGAACGTGATTCTCAGAAAAACATCCTGATTGGTAAAGGTGGAGCAATGCTTAAAAAGGTTGGTACTGAGGCCCGTAAGGATATTGAGAAATTCCTGGATCAAAAAGTCTTTTTAGAGACCTTTGTAAAGGTGGTTCCAGACTGGCGCAGTAAAAAGAACTATTTAAAAAGTTTCGGGTACGAAAATTAAGCTTACCTTTGCAACCCCTTAATAATTAATACAATTCATAAATACACATGAGCAACATTATCGCAATCGTCGGAAGACCAAACGTAGGCAAATCTACCCTATTTAACCGCTTAACAGAGAGTCGTAAAGCCATTGTTGATGATTTTAGCGGTGTAACCCGTGATCGTCATTACGGATCGGCAGAATGGACTGATAAGCAGTTTACTGTTATTGATACCGGAGGCTATGTAGCCAATTCCGAAGATTTATTTGAAGCAGCTATCCGCGAACAAGTGGTAATTGCAATCGAAGAAGCAACTGTATTGTTGTTTATGGTGGATGTCGTAACCGGCATTACCGACCTGGATGACGAAATTGCACAGTTACTTAGACGCAGCAATAAACCTGTATTCATTGTTGTAAATAAAGTAGACAATACTCAATTACAAAATGATGCTTCCGTATTTTACGGATTTGGTTTAGGTGAGATCTATCCGATCTCTTCTATGACTGGTTCTGGAACAGGTGATTTATTAGATGATGTAATCAAACACTTCGAAGATGTAGTAGAAGAAGAGAATACCTTACCTAAACTCACTATTGTTGGCAGACCTAACGTTGGTAAATCATCACTAATCAATGCACTGATTGGTAGAGAAAGAAATATTGTAACCCCAATCGCTGGAACTACAAGAGATTCTATACATATCCACTACAATCAATTCGGACATGAATTCATGTTCATCGATACTGCAGGTCTTCGTAAAAAGACTAAAGTAAAAGAGAATATTGAGTTCTATTCAGTAATGCGTACCATCAAAGCTTTGGAAGAAGCAGATGTCGTGATCTTAATGATCGACGCAATGGAAGGGTTAGAATCGCAGGACGTTAACATTTTCCACCTTGCAGAGAAAAACAAAAAAGGTATCGTGATCCTGGTGAACAAATGGGATTTAGTAGAAAAAGACAGCAAAACCACTAAGATTTTTGAAGATCAGATTCGTACAAAATTGCAGCCATTCACTGATGTGCCAATTGTTTTCACCTCAGCATTAACAAAACAACGTATTCACCAGGCTATTGAAACTGCTTTGGAAGTACACAAAAACAGAGCGAAGAAAGTTCCGACCTCTAAATTAAATGATGTGATGTTGCCGATTATTGAAAAATATCCGCCACCAGCATTAAAAGGAAAGTACATCAAGATCAAATACATTACGCAAATCAATGGTACTTCACCAATGTTTGCTTTCTTCTGTAACTTACCTCAATATATCAAAGAACCGTATAAACGTTTCATTGAAAACAAGCTACGTGAAAACTTCGACTTTAGCGGAGTACCAATCCAGATCTATTTCAGACAGAAATAATCTATAAATTACTGCAAACTGGATAATGCCTGTTTGACCATCGCATCATTTAAATTGAGTGCTTTGTAATAACCGGCATCACCCAGGTGGTATTTACAAAGCAAAACTTTAACATCATTCAGGATCAAAGGTTTCGCTGCCTGTAGTAATTTAGGCTCTATGACAATATTCCTACTTTGAATATATTTAATCAAATCCTTGTAATCTGTATCATTTATGGTAAAGGTTGCAAGGTTTTGTTCTATAAAGGAAGAGGTGTAACGGTTGCCCAATACGTCATATACGAAATCAAACAAAACTTTCTTTGCTATCAGCTTGGCATAAAAACCATTAAAACCACTGGTATCCATTTTCACATAGATATCCGGCTGGATGCCACCTCCTAAAAAGGCTTTCCCTTTCTTTAGGCTATCTTTAACACTTACTGAAGTCAACTCTCCATCATTAAAACGGTCTTCAATCTCATTCTGATAAGCATTGTAACCTTTCTTATAAGACTTCTGGATACTTCTTCCTGATGGGGTATAATATCTGGCAATCGTTAAGTTCAGGGCAGAGCCATCTAAAAATGGGAATTGCTCCTGCACTAAACCTTTCCCAAAAGAACGACGTCCGATGATGATCCCACGGTCCAGATCCTGCACAGCACCTGCAAGAATTTCACTGGCAGAAGCAGAGTTTTCATTGATCAATATAGCCAGCTTACCCTGTTCAAATTCTCCACCACCAGTACTAAAGTAATCCGTACGTGGCTCATGTTTTCCCTGGGTGTAGACGATCAGTTTATTTTCTGAAAGAATCTGATTGGCCAGCCCTGTTGCCGCAGTCAGGTAACCTCCCCCATTGTCGCGAAGGTCCAAAACTAACTTTTTCATTCCCTTTGTTTTCAGGTTACGCACAGATTCTACGAAATCTGAATCCGTATCTGCACCGAACTTGCTAATACGCAGGTACCCGGTTTCCGGATTCAGCATATAAGCCGCATCAATACTGCTTACTTTTACACGGGCACGGTTTACACTCAGCAATACCGGCAGAGGGTTTCCAGGATGCAGAATAATTAATTTTACCGCAGTCCCTTTCTTACCCTTAATTTTACCCACCATTTTCTCTCTTGGCAGCTCCCTGCCACTCACAAACATGGTGTCTATTTTAAGGATTTTATCACCCTGACGAATCCCGGAAAGAAATGCCGGACCATCTTTCACTACATTGGTCACCAATAAGGTATCATTCAAAATGTAATATTCGATACCAATACCCTCAAAATTACCCTCTAGTGTTTCTGCAAATTCATTGGCTTTAGCCGGTGGTAAATAAACACTATGCGGATCCAGCTGATGCAGCAAACTATCAATCGGTAAATGATGCATACTGTCTGCATTTACCTCATCAACGTAGTTTTTATTGATAATATGAATGATTTCATCCACCTTCCTGCTGCTATCCGCAGCATATGCCAATGGCTTTTGAAGCTGATAACCCTGATCTTTTAAGAACTTATACCCAACAAACATCCCCCCTATTAAAGTTAAAGAATAGGTAAGCGCGAGTAACAGGTGGTTGCGGGTGGTCTTTTTCATGGTTTATTGCTGCGTAAAGTTATAAAATAACCCTATCATTTAGTAAATTAAGTCCTAATCATTGACAATTGTTTACGCTTTATAGGAATTAACAAGAATGTTGCAACTTTGTTCCTCTAAAAGCCATATCAAAGGCAAATATTTCGCGTTTAAAAAGATAATACCCAATTTTAACAAAAAAAACATGATCAGAGTAACCGAACAGGAATCAACATACCACCACATCGATCAGATGTCTGTCCTTGAAATTCTTCAAGGCATCAATAAGGAAGACCAGACGGTTCCTTTGGCAGTCGAAAAAGTGATTCCAGAGATAGAAAAACTTGCGATTGCAGTGACAGAACGCATGAAAAATGGCGGGCGCCTATTTTACATTGGTGCAGGAACCAGTGGCAGACTGGGTGTAGTCGATGCCTCAGAATGTCCGCCAACATTTGGTGTGCCATTCGACTGGGTTGTGGGGATCATTGCCGGAGGTGATACCGCCATCAGAAAAGCTGTAGAGAATGCGGAAGATGATGCAAAGCAAGCCTGGATCGACCTTCAAGCATATCAGATAAATGAAAAAGACTGTCTAATCGGATTGGCTGCATCGGGTACTACACCTTATGTAATTGGCGGATTAAATACCGCGCGCCAGCATGGCGTCCTGACCGGATGTATCGTTTGTAATGCAGGCGGTCCTATTGCTGCAGAAAGTGATTATCCTGTAGAAGTTGTCGTAGGCCCGGAATTCCTGACCGGCTCTACCCGCATGAAATCCGGTACCGCCCAAAAACTGGTGTTAAATATGTTAAGCACCACGGTCATGATTAAACTCGGACGTGTAAGAGGGAATAAAATGGTGGATATGCAACTGACCAACCATAAACTCGTAGATCGTGGCACACAAATGGTAATGGAAGAATTAAACATTGACTATGCAAAAGCAGAAGACTTGCTGCTACGTTACGGCAGCGTACGTAAAGCAGTTGAAGCTGGCCATAAATAACAGCAATTATTATGCACGAAATCGAACCTTTCTACCTCTGGCGGGATGATTACATCGCAGCGGAAGATGAACGTTCCCCCTTTTATGATACAGAATATTCAGAATTCTATTTTGACAAACAGCTGTACAATTTCCTGATCCACCCGCAATGGGATGATTTTGGATCCAACACGCTATACCTAAAAGTATTGTATGCGGATTACGACAGGAATTATGCCATTATCGAATTCATTGGAGAGTGGAATGATGCCATAGATAATGATATCATGCTACTCAAAAGAGAGATTCTGGAGCTTATGATTGATGAAGGCATCAACAAGTTTATCCTGATCGGAGAAAACATCCTCAACTTCCATGCTTCCGAAGACAGCTATTACGAGGAATGGTTCCAGGATGTGGAAGATGGCTGGATTACTGGCATCAATTTCCAGGAACATGTGATTGAAGAATTCAGAAGCGCTAATCTGGATTATTACATCAATTTTGGCGGTCAGCTTGACGATTTGGCATGGAGAACTTTAAAACCACTTCAAATTTTCAAGAAAGTAGAGGAAACGCTGACAAAAAGGCTTGGGGCATAAGTTTTGTAAGAACATAAACTAATTAGTATCTTTATATATAAAATTTAATAGAAAAATGGATAACAACAATAATTACGAATGGGCACACAAAACCGTATTTGTGGAGCAGCAAAGAGGCGTCGTTGCTAAGAAATTCTTCGCAAATGTATTCCTATGGATGTTCATTGCCTTAAGTTTATCGACTTTATCGGCATTGTATATCGCAAACTCTCCTGCAGCTTTGAGCCAAATGATCAATCTTGAAACAGGAAAAAGTACCATCCTTGGGTATATCGCGATGTTTGCCCCGCTAGGTTTAGTGATGATAATGGGAGCCGGATTTAGCCGTCTTTCCTATTCTGCGCTATTGGGTGTATTCGTGCTATTCTCTATCTTATTAGGGATCAGCTTAAGTTATATCCTATTGATATATACCGCCGGATCAATTGTAGCCTGTTTTGGTGCTGCGGCTGGTATTTTCGGAATCATGGCCTTTTTAGGTTATACTACAGAATTAGACTTAACGAAATTTGGTCCCATCTTAGGTGTAGGTGTGATTGGTTTATTTATCGCCAGTCTTATCAATATGTTCCTGGGTAGCCCAACTTTCAGCTATGTGATGAGCTTCTTTGGTGTAGCTATCTTTACTGCTTTAACTGCTTATGACGTTCAAAAACTGAAACGCATCGGTGCAGGTCTGGAAGAAAGTGGTGACCCAATTGTACAGGCTGATGGTAAAAAATTAGCGATCATGGGTGCATTGTCACTATACCTTGACTTTATCAATATCTTCCTGTTCTTATTGAGAATCTTCGGAGATAGAAAATAAACAAGTATAAAATTATAATACGAAGGGCTGTCAAAAATTTGGCAGCCCTTCTTGCTTTCTGATACTTTCCTAAACTTCCCTGAAATTCACCTCCCTGTTCTACCCTAAAGTAATTTGTATTTGCACACAAACCCGCAGATATTCAGAATATTATTCCGAAGCACTCTTCAATTCAACCAAGTATTGCAATATTATATGCTTTAAGTGCTGTTTTTTTGGAAATGATTTTTCTTTGTTGCACTTTTGCAGAGCTTATAGAGAAAGACGGAGGGATTAGACCCTGCGATGTCTTAGCAACCTGTGCTTACAAGGTGCTACATTCTACTGGAACCGAACCACTGGCTCCCGAAAGATAAGTTAAAGTCGACCCAATACCGGACTTTTCAATAAGCATTTTAACTGCGTATAAAGCTGAACCAAAAGGGCAGTCCCTTCTGGAGATAAAAGACTTACGCGTTACCGGAGAAATAAAGAAAATGGATATTAGAGCAGAGTTAGAAAAACGCATATTAATTATTGACGGAGCCATGGGTACCATGATCCAGCGTTACGTTCTGACAGAAGAAGATTTTAGAGGTGAAAGATTCAAAGATCACCCTTGTGATGTAAAAGGCAATAACGATTTGCTGAACCTTACCCGTCCAGATATTATTAAAGCGATACATACAGAATACCTGAAGGCTGGTGCAGATATTATCGAAACCAACACCTTCAGTACACAACGCATTTCCCTGGCAGATTACCAGATGGAAGAGCTGGACTATGAGATGAGTTTTGCCGGTGCCAAAGTGGCGCGTGAGGCAGTAGACGAATTCATGGCGGCAAATCCAGACAGGAGATCTTTCGTTGCAGGTGCTGTTGGGCCAACTAACAGAACACTTTCCCTTTCACCTGATGTAAACGACCCTGGATACAGGGCGCTCACCTTCGATGAACTGGTGTCTGCTTATGATCAGCAGGTACGCGGATTGGTAGACGGTGGTTCTGATGTGTTATTAATTGAGACCATCTTTGATACACTGAATGCGAAAGCAGCCATCTTCTCGATCAAAAAATACGAAAAAGAAATTGGTAAAAAGATAGAGATCATGATCTCCGGAACCATTACCGATGCTTCAGGCAGAACCTTATCCGGTCAGACAGTAGAGGCATTCTTAAATTCTGTGATTCATGCCGACCCGATCAGCATCGGTTTCAACTGTGCTTTGGGTGCAAAAGACATGAGACCTCACATTGAAGAACTTTCTGCAAAAGCCACCTGTTATGTATCTGCCTATCCAAATGCTGGCTTACCTAACGAGTTTGGTGCATACGATGAAATGCCTCATGAAACGGCCCACCTGGTAGAAGATTTCATCCAGCATGGTTTCGTAAATATTGTAGGTGGATGCTGTGGAACTACGCCTGAGCACATTGCCTGTATCGCCGCTAAAGCCAAAAAAATCAGCCCAAGAAAGATCCCTACTGTACCTCCATATTTAAGATTAAGCGGATTAGAAGCGGTAACCGTTACTCCGGAAAGTATTTTCGTGAATATCGGAGAGCGTACCAATATCACGGGATCTCCCAAATTCTCCAAACTGATTCTAGGTGGTGATTATGAAGCCGCTTTAACTGTTGCCCGTCAGCAGGTAGAAGGAGGTGCTCAGATCATTGACGTCAACATGGACGAGGGGATGTTGGATGGCGAAACGGCTATGGTGAAATTCCTGAACCTGATTGCTTCGGAGCCCGACATTTCTAAACTTCCAATCATGGTCGACTCCTCAAAATGGTCGGTGATTGAAGCCGGACTAAAATGCCTGCAGGGAAAAGGGATTGTGAATTCCATTTCCTTAAAAGAAGGCCCGGAAAAATTCATTGAGAGTGCTAAAAAAATCATGAATTATGGCGCCGCTGTAGTAGTGATGGCATTTGATGAACAAGGACAAGCGGATAACTTTGAGCGCCGAAAAGAAATCTGTAAGCGCTCATACGACATCTTGGTGGATGAAGTAGGCTTCCCTCCTCAAGACATTATATTTGACCCGAATATCCTGACCGTTGCAACAGGTCTGGAAGAACATAACAACTATGCAGTTGATTTTATCAATGCAACACGTTGGATTAAAGAAAACTTACCTTACGCCAAAGTAAGTGGTGGGGTATCTAACATTTCCTTCTCTTTCCGCGGAAACAATACCGTGAGGGAAGCAATGCACTCTGCCTTCCTTTACCATGCCATCAAAGCAGGCCTGGATATGGGGATTGTAAATGCCGGGATGCTGGAAGTCTATCAGGAAATTCCTAAAGAATTGCTGGAACGTGTAGAAGATGTGCTGCTAAACCGCAGAGAAGATGCAACCGAGCGTCTGGTAGAATTTGCAGATACCATCAAATCTAAAGGCAAAGAGATTGTCAGAGATGAAGAATGGAGAAAAGGCACTGTAGAAGAAAGACTATCCCACTCTCTGGTAAAGGGGATAATTGAATACCTGGATGCCGATGTAGAGGAAGCCAGACAAAAATACCCAAAACCAATCCATGTGATCGAAGGTCCTTTAATGGATGGGATGAACATCGTGGGAGACCTGTTTGGCGCCGGAAAAATGTTCCTGCCACAGGTGGTAAAATCTGCAAGGGTCATGAAAAAGGCCGTAGCCTACCTTCTTCCGTTCATTGAACAGGAAAAACTCGACAATCCAGATGGGAACACCAGCTCTTCAGCAGGAAAAATCCTAATGGCTACTGTTAAAGGGGATGTTCATGATATCGGTAAAAACATTGTAGGTGTAGTACTGGCCTGTAACAACTTCGAAATCGTAGATCTTGGAGTAATGGTACCCGCACAAACCATCATTCAAAAAGCAAAGGAAATCAATGCTGACATCATTGGATTGAGTGGTTTAATTACCCCTTCATTAGATGAGATGGTGCATTTTGCCAAAGAAATGGAGCGTGAAGGATTTACCATTCCTTTAATTATTGGTGGCGCAACAACTTCCAGAATCCATGCCGCTGTAAAAGTAGCGCCAAACTATTCCGGCCCTGCTATCCACGTATTGGATGCTTCAAGAAGTGTAACTGTTTGCAGTACCTTAATGAACCCGGATACCAGAGATGCCTATATCGATGGCATCAAACAGGAGTATGATAAAGCCAGAGAGGCGCATTTAAACAAGCGCTCTGATAAACGCTATAAAACATTGGAAGAAGCCAGAAAGGATCAGTTTCAAATCGACCTGGATCAGGTGGCTCCTGCCCCTGCCTTTACAGGTACGAAAGTATTTGAAGATTATCCACTGGAGGATCTTGTTCCTTATATCGACTGGACGCCTTTCTTTCATACCTGGGAGTTGCGCGGCAGTTATCCGAAAATTTTCAGCGACAAATCCGTTGGAGATGAGGCAAAAAAACTATTCGATGATGCGCAGACCTTACTAAAACGCATCGTAGACGAGAAATTACTAACAGCAAAAGGCGTGATCGGATTCTGGCCGGCAAATACGGTTGGGGACGATATCATTCTCGATGTTGAAGGCAAAGAAGTCACCATTCACACTCTTCGCCAACAAGCGGAAAAAGTGGCTGGGGAACCTTATTATGCACTATCCGACTTTGTGGCACCAAAAGAATCAGGTGTAGCAGATTATTTCGGCGGTTTTGCCGTAACCACCGGTATTGGTTGTGATGAACTGGTGGCAGAATTTGAAGCCAATTATGATGATTACAACAGCATTATGGCAAAAGCATTAGCCGACAGGCTTGCTGAAGCTTTCGCTGAAAGAATGCATGAACTGGTACGTAAAGATTACTGGGGTTATGCCAAGGACGAGCAACTGAGCAATGAAGACCTGATCAAAGAAGAGTACGCAGGTATTCGTCCGGCACCGGGTTATCCTGCCTGTCCGGAACACAGCGAAAAAGGAACACTTTTTGAATTGCTGGATGCCGAAAATAGAATCGGACTTCGCTTAACAGAAAGCTTTGCCATGTACCCTACCGCTGCGGTAAGTGGTTTTTACTTCGCCCACCCACAGTCGAGATACTTCGGATTGGGAAAAATCACCAAAGATCAGGTGGAAGAATATGCCAGCAGAAAAAACATGCCACTGGAAGAAGTGGAAAGATGGTTGAGCCCTAACCTGGCTTACTAATTAACAGATAACGACACCTAACAAGCAATATTTTAATGAAGATCGTAGACCACATCAGTAACGCAAAAGGAAAAACCCTTTTCTCATTTGAGCTCCTGCCACCTATCAAAGGACAAAGTATTAAAGGCATTTTTGATGCCATTGATCCTCTGATGGAATTCAACCCTCCTTTTATTGATGTGACCTATTTGAGAGAAGATTACATCTACAAACAACATGCGAACGGCCTGTTGGAAAAAGTTGCTTACCGGAAACGCCCGAGTACCGTAGCCACTTGTGCCGCGATCATGAACAAATATAAAGTAGATGCAGTTCCTCACCTGATTTGCGGAGGTTTTACCAAAGATGAAACTGAAAATGCATTGATCGATCTTCAATTCCTGGGCATTGATAATGTCCTGGTATTACGAGGTGATGCCAGAAAAAGCGACAATGCTTTCATTCCTACTCCGGATGGTCATGCCTATGCTTCAGAATTGTTACAACACGTAGTAGACATGAACAATGGCCGCTACCTGCATGATGATATGGAGAACTCCGAGAAGACAGATTTCTGTATCGGCGTTGCCGGATATCCGGAGAAACATTATGAATCGCCAAACCTGGATACCGATTTCAAATACTTGAAACATAAGGTAGATTTGGGGGCAGATTTCATCGTAACTCAAATGTTTTTTGACAATAAAAAATACAAGGCATTGGTAGATAAATGCCGCGAAAACGGGATTAATGTCCCTATTATCCCGGGATTGAAGCCAATTACCAGCAGCAAACAATTGATCAGTTTACCAAAAATTTTCCATTTGGACATTCCTTTGGAACTGAGCGAAGCCATCCAATCCTGTAAGTCTGAGAAAGACGTAAAAGAGGTGGGAATTGAATGGATGATCCATCAATGTAATGAGCTAAAAGAAATGGGTGCACCAGTTCTTCACTTCTACACCATGGGTAATCCAGAGCCGACCAAGAGGATCGCAAAAGCTGTATTTTAGGCCTTCCTGATAGCCGATTGGTATTTTTTGGAATACTCTTTGTACCTTTCGGCTATCATTAAAATCATAAGGCTATGAAAAGAATAATCCTACTGGCAATCGTCATGACCAGCACTTTCGCTGCGTGTACCACTCTAAAACCTGGATCAATAGGGAATGGTGGCTTGTCTGAGCTGGGAGGAAGCTGGGAGCTGAACTACATCTCCGGCCCTAGAATAGCCTTCAACGGTTTGTATCCGGCAAAAAAACCTACCCTTACGTTCGACATTACGAATAAGAAAGTAAGCGGTTTTACCAGCTGTAATTCATTTTCCGGCAGCTTAGTGGCGGATGATAGCACCATCAATTTCACCCATCCAATGGCCATGACAAAAATGGCCTGTCCCGGTGAAGGAGAGGCCACTTTTATGGAAATGCTAAGAAAAACCAGTAGTTATTCAGTAAGTGACAGCACACTTAACTTTATGATGGGTGACATAGCTATTATGCGTTTTCATAAAATCTAGCCAGGTAATTCTTAAAAGAAGCAAAAGCTGTATCCATTTTCTCTGCGTATTTACCTTTAAGTGCCAAGTCCTGAACGGATGCAGGAATCTTCATCTTTGCGGACAGTTCTGCTGGAAATACATCTGGAAATTTGCAGGCATGAGCAGTAGATAAAAATACCCCCGCAGCCTGTTCTTCCGGATTTTCCTTTTTATAGTCGGCCAGCGCCAATGCCGCTATCGCGGTATGCGGACAAGCGATATAACCATATTGATCATAAATAGACTGTATTCCTGCCAAAGTTTGTTCATCGGTGTAGGTATAACTTTTCAATAGTTTTTTTAAGCTTTCCAGATCCTGATTAAAAAGATCCATAATTCGTACCCAATTACTTGGCGCACCTACATCCATGGCATTTGCATAGGTCTGCACCGATGGCCTGCTCTCATATACACCGGTATTCAGATAACGCGGAACTGTATCATTTACATTGGTAGCAGCAATAAACTGTTTCACCGGTAAGCCCATTTTATAAGCCACTAAGCCCGCAGCGATATTTCCAAAATTACCACTGGGTACAGAGAAGATCACTTCTTTTCTGCCAGCTCTACGCAACCTCGCCCAGGCATTGAAATAGTAGAAAGTTTGGGGAATGAGTCTGGCAATATTGATAGAATTTGCCGAGGTTAACCGTAGTTTTTCATTTAAATCCGGATCTGCGAAAGCCTGTTTCACCAAATGCTGACAATCATCAAAAGTCCCGTCAACTGCTATTGCATGGATATTATGTCCATTCGTACAAAGCTGTAGTTCCTGAATCTCACTCACTTTTCCCTTCGGATAAAGAATAGTCACCCTGGTGTTAGGCACCCCAAGAAAACCCAAAGCTACTGCACCTCCGGTATCACCCGAAGTGGCCACCAATACATCCAGCATTTGCTCCCCATCCTTGAGAAAATAAGCCATCACCCTGCTCATGAAGCGTGCTCCAAAATCCTTGAAAGCCAAAGATGGCCCATGAAACAACTCCAAAACATAGGTGTTCTCTGCCAGCTCCAGCACCGGTGCATCGAAACTAAGGGTATCATCTACAATCTTCTTCAGATCATCCGGCGGAATCGCGCCATCCAATAAAGCAGAGGCCACTTTAAAAGCAATCTCAGGTAAACTGTATTTATGGATATTCTGAATAAACTCTTCTTCCAATAAAGGAATATTTACCGGCATGTATAAGCCCTTATCAAGAGGCATACTGTTAAAAACAGCCGTTGGGAAATCAACGCTTAAATCGTGGTTATTCGTACTGTATAATTTCATCGTTCTTAATCTAAAATAACAGGTCCTTTTTCATTTACAGAGGAGACAAAAGAAAGGCTGTTGATGCCAATTCCTTTTAAATGCTGCTGAAGTTTCTGGCTGATCATGCTGGCCGTCGCTTCGTCTTTTGTTAAAGCAAAGACTGAAGGTCCAGAACCAGATATTCCAAATCCAATGGCTCCGGTTTTCAAGGCCAGAGCCCTCATTTTGTAAAAATCCGGAATCAGAATAGAACGGGTAGGTTCCACTAAGATATCAGTCATGCTCCTTCCAATCAGCTCATGGTCTTTTAAAAACAAACCACTCACTAAGCCGGCTACATTCCCCCATTGCGTTACTGCATCTTTCAACAGCACCTTGGAACGGATCATTTGTCTGGCGTCTTTCGTTGGCACATCTACTTCAGGATACACGATTGCGGCATACAAGTCTTCCGGATGTGGTAACCGGATAATATCTAAGGGTTCATAACTTCTGATCAGTACAAAACCACCCATTAAAGCCGGAGCCACATTATCTGCATGACCATAGCCACAGGCCAGTTCCTCCCCTTTCATCGCAAAAGGAACCAGCTCTTGGTTGGTCAACAATTGATCAAACAGGTTATTAACGGCAAACAATCCGGCAACGGTACTGGCAGAGCTGGAACCCAGGCCACTCCCAATAGGCATTTTTTTATGGAGTTCAATTTCTATTCCGGTATCTGGTTTTCCGATATGGTTTAAATAATGTTGTACACTGGCACTTACCGTGTTTTTTTTCGGATCTAATGGCAGACGGCCATCATCACCCGTAATTTTTGTAATGGTGATTCCTGAACCACCTGTTAATTTCATGATCACTTCATCACCCGGCTCATTGACCGCGAAACCCAGCACATCATATCCACAAACCACATTAGCTACTGTAGCCGGGGCAAAAACTTTTATAGAATCTTTCATCGTTTACCAACGTTTATAATATCAGCGAAAACACCTGCAGCAGTCACCTCTGCCCCGGCACCAGGACCTTTAACCACTAGTGGACGGTCTTTGTAACGATCCGTCGTAAATGAAATGATATTGTCGCTACCCGACAGCATATAAAACGGGTGGTTATCATCCACCATCTGTAAGGTAATTTCCACCTTTCCTCCTTCCAGTTTCCCGATATATCGCAATACTTTTTTATCCTCAGCCGCCTGTTTTTTTAACTTTTCAAAATAAGCCCTATTGTTTTCCAGTTCCTGATAGAAATCGGCTACAGTAGCCGCAGCCAGACAGGCAGGAGGCAGCATACTTTCGATTCTAATGTCGCTCTCTTCCAAAGGATACCCTGCATCACGCGCCAGAATCAACATTTTACGCATAAAATCTTTTCCGTTCAGATCATCTCTGGGATCTGGTTCAGTATAGCCCTTATCCTGGGCTTCCTTCACCACTTCATGGAACAGCTTATCGCCATTATAATTGTTAAAAATATAGGAAATGGTACCTGATAAAATCGCTTCAATGCGGTGAATCCGATCGCCACTCATCATCAGATCCTTTAAAGTACGGATGATTGGCAAACCGGCACCAACATTGGTTTCATAATGAAAATCTACACCATAAGTCCTTGCCGCCTGTTTAAATGCAGCATATTGCTCATAATCCGCAGAGTTGCCAATCTTATTACAAGTCACCACAGAAATACTCGATTGTAACACATCTTTATAAAACTGGATGGGATTATGACTCGCGGTATTGTCCACGAACACACAATTAGGCAGGTTCATCGCCTTCATTTTCTTGATGAAAAGTGGTAAATCTGCGGGCTCACCGTTACGGTCCAGGTTTTCTTCCCAACTGCTCAAGGCAATTCCATCTACATTCTGGTGCATTTTACGGGTATTACAGATCCCCATCACCTTTACCTGAAGATCGTTATTGCTTGCCAGGAAGTTCATTTGTGCTTCCAGCTGCGCGAATAAAGTCTTTCCTATATTTCCGGTACCCAGACAAAAAACATGAAGTGTTCTTTTGAGATCCTCGTAAAAAGCATCATGCACCGCATTTACGGCTTTCGATAAATCTGGTTTAGAGATGATCACAGAGATGTTATACTCTGAGGAACCCTGGGCAATTGCCCTTACATTGACCCCGTTTCTACCTAAAGCATGAAACAACTTTCCTGACATTCCAGGGGTACGTTTCATGTTTTCGCCAACTATCGCCAATGCCGACAAGCCATTCTCCACTTCCGGATACTCCAGTTTCCTGGCTTGTAATTCCAATTCGAATTCTTTATTGATCAAAGACAAGGCCTTTAAAGCATCGCCTGGCTTTACCGCGAAAGTAATGCTGTGTTCGGAGGAAGACTGTGTAATGAGGATTACATTGATCTGCTCCCGGGAAAGCATAGAGAACAATCGACCACTAAAACCCGCCTTTCCTACCATTCCGCTACCGGAAAGGTTCAGCACACTGATCTCATCAATAGAAGAAATTCCTTTGATGGGCAATTTTGAATGACCCGCACCATGCTTGATATAGGTACCAGGAAAATCTGTATTAAAAGTATTTTTGATGACGATAGGGATACGCTTTAGAAAAGCAGGAATCATCGTAGGAGGATAAATCACCTTCGCACCAAAATAAGAAAGCTCCATTGCTTCTGTATAACTCAATTCAGCAAGAGAAAAGGCTTTTTTCACAATTCTTGGATCAGCAGTCAGCATTCCGTCAACATCTGTCCAGATTTGAATTTCGGAAGCATTCAGTGCAGAACCCCAGATTGCAGCGGTATAATCACTTCCACCCCTTCCTAATGTGGTCATTCTACCTTCCTCATTGCTCGCAATAAAGCCTGTTACGAATAACAGTTTGTCGACATTTGCCTCCTGAAAATCTTTGATTAAAGATTCTGTGAGATAGGTATTTACTTTTGCCTGTCCGAAATTATGGTCTGTTTTGATCAGTTCAGAACCATCAACGTACACTGCATTAGGGAAAGTTTGTCTGGCAATATGACTCACCATGACGGTCGAGCATCGCTCTCCATAACTTAGAATCAGGTCTTTCGTTTGCAGGCTCAGTTCTTTCAGGTTGTAGACCGACTGCAGAATATCTTCCAGTTCATTAAAATAGATTTTCAGTTTGGTGAGTACCGGGTTTTGGGCAATGGCCGGCAATAAGGCACGAATCACCTCAAAATGCTTTTTTTCAATAGCCAACATTCCCTCCGCATAACTCTTCCCTTTTCCTGCGTTTTCTGCCATATCAATCAGGGCATTCGTCACCCCGCTCATGGCAGATAAGACGACAATGGGATTTTCAGCGCTTTGCTGCTCCCTTAGGATACCCAGCAAAGCAGTAATGCTTTCCAGAGAACCGACTGATGTACCTCCAAATTTTAGTATGTTCATAGTTTTAGGTTAAAAAAAAAGCGCCTTCCCCGATTAGAGGAAGGCGCTTTTTGTGGTTTTTATTTTTTAGTATTTTATACCCATTAGCTATCCTCCCTCCGAGATATCCCGGTGGTAATAATAATGGAAATAATGGTTGAATTATTAAACATTGTAATTTTTACACTTAGTGCTGTATGCTGTAAAGTAAAGTTATATTTTTCTAATTAACAAATGATTACATAAATATTTAAGAGAATTTTAAAAAAATCACGATTAAAGGCAATTGAAGAGGTTTTTTTCAAAATCACCAGATAAACCACTCATTTTCAATATCAAAAACCAGAAAGCATTAAAATTGAGCGCTGTTTTTTAGAAAGCGATCGCGAAGCGATGCAAACCCTCAATCCGGCCAAACATTTTCTTACCTTTACACCATCATATGCAAGGATTAGTCATAAAATCAACAGGAAGCTGGTATCAGGTACAAGCGGAAGACGGCAACAGATACGACTGCCGTATTAAAGGTAAGTTCCGGATCAAGGGCATTCAAACCACCAACCCTATTGCCGTAGGCGATCAGGTAGAATTTGAGCTGGAGCCCAATTCAGAAAACGGCGTGATTCATAAATTACATGAACGCAAAAATTACATCATCCGTAAATCCATCAACCTTTCCAAGCAGGCGCAAATCATTGCAGCCAATATGGATCAGGCATTTTTAGTCGTGACCCTGGTTTCTCCAAGAACCTCTTTAGGTTTTATTGACCGTTTCCTGGCCACTGCCGAGGCCTATAGCATTCCTGCTGTACTGATTTTCAATAAACTCGATTTGTTCAATGAAGACGGACTGGCAGTCTTAGAAGAATACAAGCATATCTATGAAAACATAGGCTATCCTTGTTATACCGTATCTGCATTGGAAGGCACTAACATTCCGCAGATCGAAAGCCTATTGAAAGACAAAACCACCTTATTCTCAGGACACTCCGGTGTAGGAAAATCAAGTCTGATTAATGCTTTACTTCCAGACAGAAACATCAAAACCGGAGAGATTTCAGAAGCGAGTGATAAAGGACAACATACCACTACTTTTGCGGAAATGCATACCCTGCCTTTTGGTGGCTACCTGATTGATACCCCAGGTATCCGGGAACTGGGTATCTTCGATATCAGACCAGAAGAATTGGGCCATTATTTCAGAGAAATGCGTGCTTTGATGAACGAGTGTAAATTCAACAACTGCAGACACGTCAATGAACCTGGCTGTGCCGTCATCAAAGCGGTAGAACAAGGTGAAATTGAAATCAGCAGGTATGAAAGTTACCTGAGTATTTACCATGGTAATGAAACCCGCGCTTAATCCAGCTTTTAATCCTTTATGAGAGCAATTATACAAAGAGTTACGGCTGCCAGCTGTGTAGTAGACGGCCAGACTACCGGCAGCATCGACACTGGTTTTCTGGTATTGTTGGGCATTGAAGATAGTGATACCTCTGAAGAGCTCGACTGGCTCAGCCAGAAAATCGTCAATATGAGGATCTTTGGCGATGAGAATGGCCTGATGAACAAATCCTTATCGGATGTAGATGGTAATATTCTCCTGATTAGTCAGTTTACCCTCTTCGCAGCTACGAAAAAGGGCAACAGACCTGGGTTTACGAGAGCAGCCAGACCTGACAAAGCCATTCCCTTATATGAGGAAATGATTGCTAAACTATCTGCCCTACTTCAAAAAGAAATCAAAACCGGCATCTTTGGTGCAGACATGAAAATCAGCCTTGTCAACGATGGGCCTGTCACCATTATGATGGATACAAAAAACAAAGAATAACATGACCATAGCAGAAGCACAGGAAACCGTAGACCAATGGATCAATAAAACAGGAATCCGTTATTTCAATGAGCTCACCAATACCGCGATCCTAATGGAAGAAGTGGGTGAAGTGGCCAGAATCATGTCCAGAAAATATGGAGAACAGTCTTTCAAAAAAAGCGATGAAGCTGTGGACCTTGGCGATGAAATGGCCGATGTTTTATTTGTACTCATTTGTCTGGCCAATCAAACCGGAATTGACCTGACCAGCGCATTGGAAAAAAACCTGGTCAAAAAAACCATTAGGGATGCAGACCGTCATAAAAACAACGAAAAGCTGAAGTAAACTTTACTTATCCAGGGTGTAGGCCGTATTGTGCTTGATTTCTGTCATCACAAACAAACTGTTTACATTGGCGATATTTTCAATTGCGGCCAGCTTATTCGTTAAAAAATCCTGGTACCTATTCATGTCGTTGACCACTACTTTTAACAAATAATCGTAGGTTCCGGCAACGTGATAACATTCCATCACCTCGTCCAGCCTGGTCATCGCAGCCTCAAACTTCTTTAACAATGGAAGGGAATGTACCTGTAGCGTCACGTTACAAAATGCTGCCAGGGTTTTACCAATCTTTTCGCGATCCAGCAAGGTCACATAATTCCTGATCACCCCCGTCTTTTCAATCTTTTTCAGACGCTCATAGGTAGGCGTTACAGTGAGCCCTACTTTATGCGCAATTTCCTTTGTATTTAACCTTGCATTCTGCTGTAACGCATTTAATATGCGCTGATCCATCTTATCGAACTGTTCCATCTAGTTTAGTTTTTCTGATTTCTGTAGTAATCCCTCTTCATTAAGATCAATAAAACTACAAAAAACCAAAATTAAGTGTTTATTTTCTAATATTAATCATATAAAAGATCAATTGAATGGAGATCTATAGATTTGCAGTCTGAACCACCTAAACAGAACCATGACTACACAACTTTCCAGAGAGGATAACAAAAGATTGTCAGACTTATACGAAAAAATACAGGACAGAACGCGCCTGTTTCTAGGCTACCCGGTAGCTAAGGACTTTGACTATACAGCATTGATGCCCTTTCTTCAATATCCAATCAATAACCTTGGAGATCCTTTTACCGAATCTACGTATGCGGTAGACACAAGAGAAATGGAAAGAGAAGTCATTGCGTTCTTTGCAGGACTGTTCCGTGCGCCGACCGACAATTGGTGGGGATATGTGACTAATGGTGGCTCTGAGGGTAACCTATATGGGCTTTACCTGGCCAGAGAGCTGTACCCAAAGGCTATGGTGTACTATTCTGATGCTACTCATTATAGTGTGCAAAAGAATCTGTTACTGCTAAACATGCCAAATATTGCCATTAGATCACAGGAAAATGGCGAAATTGATTATGAAGATCTGCACAATAGTTTATTGATGAACAGGCATCTTCCGGTAGTGATCTTTGCCAATATTGGGACCACCATGACTGAAGCAAAAGATGATGTGAAAAAGATCAAAGGTATCCTGAAAAACCTGGCGATCAAGAACCATTATATTCATGCAGATGGTGCTTTATCCGGAAGTTATAGTGCTTTTATTGAGCCCAGACCGGCTTTCGACTTTGCCGATGGCGCAGACAGTATAGCCATCAGCGGTCATAAATTTCTTGGATCACCGATTCCATGTGGACTGGTAATTGTAAAGAAAACCAACCGCGACAGGATCGCGCGTGCTATTGATTATATTGGAAGTGTAGATACCACGATTACAGGCTCCAGAAATGGTCATACGCCGTTGTTCCTCTGGTATACCCTCAAAAAACTAGGTCTGCAGGGTTTAAAAGAAAGGGCATTACATAGCCTAAGTATCGCTGCTTATGCGGAAGCAAAACTGAAAGCGCTGGGAATAGAAGCCTGGAGCAATCCAAATGCAATTACAGTGGTTTTCCCTGCCCCATCCAAATGGATTTGTCAGAAGTGGCAACTGGCCTCAGAAAACGGCCTTTCGCACCTCATTTGCATGCCCAATGTGGACCATGCTCAAATTGATGAGCTGATCGCTGATCTGCTTTCCAATCCGGAAGGCATCAATTACAGCTTCCAACAACAAACTGCCCCTACATTTACCCCCCTATAAAAACCGGCTGCCCAGAATTCCTGGGCAGCCTTCATTTTTTGCCCTTAAGAAAAGAAGAATTCAAGTCTGAATCTCATCTGTATAAACGCTGAAAAAAATGCCAAAATCGTCCTGACAAAGTCTCGGGTTCGGTAGGTCTTGAGTAGGAGTTCAGAAGGAGTTCAGTTAGTCAAACCCTACACCAACCCTACGGCAACTCCTGGGCAACCCCTGCTGAACCCCTACTGAACCCGCAACTCTTCCCGAACACAACCCCTTCTCATTCCAAATTCATTTTCAAAAAAAAAAGGGCGCCTAAAGACGCCCTTTTTTTGGGTATACACCCCAGTCATTTATCTATTAAGCAGTAGTCTCATTCAAGGCTGCTTTGATCTTTAATGCGGCTTCCGCCAATTCTTCCTGTGAGGGCTTCAGTTTTTCTTTACTAAAGTTCATATCATTCACTGCATTCATAGGGATCAAATGGATGTGTACATGTGGTACCTCCAGGCCGATAACGGCTACGCCTACTTTTTTGCAAGGGAATGCTTCTTTTAACCCTGTTGCCACAATTTTAGCAAACATAGTTAGTCCAACATAGCTTTCCTCCTCCATATCAAAGATATAGTCAATTTCCTTTTTAGGAATCACCAGGACATGGCCCATGGTCAGGGGATTAACATCTAAGAAAGCCAGGAATTCGGTGGTTTCTGCAACAATGTGTGCAGGGATTTCACCAGTTACTATTTTTGAAAATATACTTGCCATGGAATGGGGAATTAAATTGTTATCGTGTAATCTCTAATATTTCAAATTCAATCATTCCGGCAGGAACCTGAATTTCAATTTTATCACCTACTGATTTACCTAATAATCCTTTGGCAATCGGTGATTTTACAGAGATTTTTCCGGTTTTAAGATCAGCTTCACTTTCTGCTACCAACTGGTAAGACATCGTTGCACCGTTCTTTACATTTTTGATCTTAACTATAGATAATGCCAATACTTTAGAAGTATCCAGCTTTGATTCATCAATTAATCTGGCGGTTGAGAGCGTAGTTGCCAATTTTGCTATTTTAGCTTCATGCAAACCCTGCGCTTCCTTCGCTGCATCATATTCCGCATTCTCGGAAAGATCACCCTTATCTCTTGCTTCGGCAATTGCCTTAGAGATTTGTTGTCTTCCGGTCGTCTTCATATGATGTAATTCTTCCTTTAGTCTGTCTAAACCATCTTGGGTATAATAGGTAACCTCTGTCATAGCTCAATTTATTTTATGTAGTACTATAAAAACAAACAAGACTATATAGGCTGTTAAGCCTACATAGTCTTGCTTCAATAAAAACGAAGATAATGTGGTCTAGCCACAAAAACAAATTATTTAATTTGATTTTCGGCAGATGATCTAAAATGTCAGCTTAAATGATAGCAGAAAGCTTTTCTGCTAAAACCTCAGATATTTTGCGATAAGATTCAAAGGTCCAGCCCCCAACATGCGGGCTCAGGATCACCTTCCCGGATGATTTAAGCGCCTCAAACCAGGGGGTATTTTGCAAAGCCGGAAATTTCTCTACCTCCAGCACGTCTAAACCTGCGGCCAGAATTTTACCCGACTGGATGGCTTGCAGAACGGCTGTGGTTTGAACAATTTCACCCCTGGCAGTATTAATGAAGAAAATAGGCTTACGGAAATGGAAGAAGTACTCTTCATCTACCATCTGACGGGTTTCAGGGGTCAATGGAATGTGCAGACTCAATACATCGCTGTATTTCACGATCTCTTCCATGCTCACTTCTTTGGCATAAGCATCGCTAAAGCCAGTCTTATATTTATCATAAGCAATCACGTTTACCTCAAATCCGGCCAGTTTCTTTGCGAAACTCCTGCCCATAAATCCGTAACCGATGATGCCTACCGTTTTACCTTTCAGCTCATAACCGCGGTTGCCTTCTCTGTCCCAGCTGCCATTACGGACTTCCTGATCTGCATTTCGCAAATTGTTCATCAAAGACAGCAGCATTCCTGTTGCATGCTCTCCTACCGCATCCATATTGCCTTCCGGCGCATTTAACAACTCGATGTTACGACTCCTTGCGTAATCCACATCTATATTGTCTAATCCTGCACCTGCTCTGGCAATAAACTTTAGGGTAGGCGCTGCGGCCATCAATTCCTGATCTATTCTGAATTTTGTTCTTACCGCGATACCCTGATAGCCGGAAATTGCAGCTAATGTTTGTTCACGTGTATACAATGGCTGATCCTCCACCTCATATCCTAAAGCGATGGCGCGTTCCTTGAAAACAGGATGCAACTCATCCACGATTAAAATTCTTCCTTTACTCATATAGTGATTGCTCAATTATTCTTTTTACCTGATGATCTTTTGGGGTTCGGTTTAGGCAGTAAATTTTATTGCGAAAGCTGGCTCAGATGTTGGGTCAGCTCAATAAACTGTGCTACACTCAACTGTTCCGCACGCTTGTCGAAAAAAATATGGTCGTCCATTTTCTCTTTTGAAACTACTCCGGATAATGCATTTCTGAGTGTCTTTCTGCGTTGGTTAAAACCAGCTTTCACCGTACGCCAGAAGAGTTTTTCATCACATGGAAGTGTTTCCACTTCATTACGGCTCAACCTGATCACTCCAGAGTTTACTTTCGGTGGCGGGTTAAAGGTGCCCGGCTTCACGGTAAACAGATACTCTATATTATAGTAAGCCTGAATCAGGACACTCAAAATTCCGTATTCTTTAGTTCCTGATTTGGAAGCGCATCGCTCTGCCACTTCTTTCTGGAACATCCCTACCATTTCTACCACCTGATTTCTATTTTCAAGTACCTTAAAAAGAATCTGGGAGGAGATATTGTATGGGAAATTGCCAATAATGGCGTATTTTTCTTTGAAGATGGCAGACAGGTCGAGGGCTAGAAAATCGCCATTAATCAAACGGTTTCCCAATTGCGGGTATTTCTCCTGCAGGAAATGGTAAGATTCCACATCGATATCGATCAGGAAAGTTTCCAGATCTTCTCTCTCCAACAGGATATCCGAAAGAATCCCCATTCCTGGTCCAACTTCCAGTACCTGTTTGTACTGATCGGTATGTACCAGCCCGTTCACGATTTTCGCGGCAATCTTTTTATCCGTTAAAAAATGCTGTCCTAAATGTTTTTTTGCCCTTACCAAACTCATATATTCTCCTACTAAAAGCTGCAAAATAAGCAAAGTTTTGCGAGTATCAGATCAACAATCGGCTAAAACAGGCTCTACACCCTAAAAAACAGGGATAACATTTTGAGATTTAAATACTAGCACAGGAAAAACCAACCATTTTAAAATGAATTCTGTAATTTGCGCTAAATTTTTTTGAAGTATGAGCAATAAGATTAAAATTGGAATCAGCATAGGAGATGTAAACGGCATAGGCCTGGAGGTTATCCTTAAGACTTTAGCCCAGAGCAAGATTCTTGATTACTGTACCCCTATCGTATATGGACATACCAAGGTTGCTTCCTACCATCGCAAAGCTTTAGGGCTGAGTGATTTCAACTTCAATGTGATTACAGAGGCTGCATTGGCCAATCCTAGGAAGGCGAATATGATCAATTGCTGGGAGGAAGACGTGAAAATCGACCTTGGCGTAGCCAATGAAACTGGTGGAAAATATGCTTTGATCTCTTTAGAGAAAGCAACAGAAGACCTGATCAAAGGAGAAATTGATGCACTGGTGACTGCTCCGATCAACAAACACAATATCCAGTCAGAGACTTTTAAGTTTCCTGGACATACCGAATACCTGATGGAACGCAGTGGAAGCAAAGACGTATTGATGCTTTTGATCAGCGAAGACATCAAGGTGGGTGTGGTTACCGGACATATTCCAATTACGGAAGTTCCAAAAAGCATCACGATCGAGAAGATAGTGAAGAAACTGGTGCTGATGAATGAGAGTTTAAAAAAGGATTTCTGGATTGAAAAACCAAAAATCGCGGTATTGGGATTGAATCCTCATGCGGGCGACAACGGATTATTGGGCACAGAAGAGGCCGATATTATTATTCCGGCCATTCAGCAAGCCTTCGATAAAGGCGTCATTTGTTTCGGTCCTTACCCTGCTGATGGATTTTTTGGCAAGGGAAGTTACAAACAATTCGACGCGGTTCTGGCCATGTATCATGACCAGGGATTGATCCCCTTTAAAACCATTGCTTTTGGCTCCGGAGTGAACTATTCTGCAGGCATGAAAATCGTGCGTACCTCACCAGATCATGGCACGGGATACGACATTGCAGGAAAGAATCTGGCAGATCCTTCTTCATTTATAGAAGCCTTATTTGCAGCAACTCACATCCTGAGGAACCGAAGAGAACAGGAAGAATTATTGAAAAGCCAGCTGAGAAGTGGTGGAAAAATTATAGAAACTGCAGCGGATATAAAAGACGATGCAAATTAGAATGAAAAAACATTTTAATTCTCTAAAATAATTCCTACATTTGCGGGCTAAAATTTTGTTACAATTGAAACCATTAAAACAATTTTCAATCCCATTTACCGGCCTTAAAATCGGCAAGCATCAGTTTGAATTTGAGGTTGATAACAGCTTTTTCGATGCCTTTGACTACTCTTTAGTAAAAAAAGGAAACTTAAAAGTTGGGGTTGAACTGGATAAACAGGAAACAATGCTACTTTTGCATTTCGATGTAAAAGGAACAATTGTATTGGATTGCGACAAATGTTTGTCGGAATTTAATGCAGCAATAGCCATACAGGAAAGGCAGATTGTAAAATTTGCGGAAGATGAACTGGAAAGCGATGATTTAGAAATCATTGTCCTGAGTAGAAAAGAAAGTGAACTAGATGTTGCACTTCCGATTTACGAACTCATCACTGTATCAGTACCTTATATTAAAGTCTGTGAGCAGGACGGCGAAGGCCAGAAATGTGATCAGGAAATGATTGAAAGACTGAAAAGCTTTTCAATTGATACACAAGAACAACAAGAAGAAAACAACGATGATGACCCGCGTTGGGCAGCATTAAAAAAATTAAAATAATAATTAAACAAATCAGCAATGGCACATCCAAAACGCAAGATTTCTAAAAGTAGAAGAGATAAAAGAAGAACTCACTATAAAGCAGTAGCTCCTTCTTTGGCTACTTGTCAAACCACTGGTGCAATTCACGTACCTCACCATGCATACAACGTTGATGGTAACCTATACTACAACGGTAAATTGGTTATTGAAAACACTTCAATAGGTTAATTTTCTTGAAAAATAGTTTGTGTTTTAAGTTCGCTAACGATTACCTTTAGCGAAGGAAAACAAGGGCAATTTTGCCTTCTAAACACAAACTGATTTTTTACTATGAAAATAGGTCTCGATATAATGGGCGGAGACTATGCTCCTAAAGCAAACGTTTTAGGAGCAATAGCTGCCCATCAATTGTTATCTCCAGGGGAGCACATAGTGCTGATCGGAGATACGCAGCAGATTAAGCCCCTTCTCACTGAAAACGGATTCAATCCGGATCACTTTGAATATGTTCATACCGAAGAAGTGATTGGTATGGGCGAACATCCCACAAAGGCTATTGTTCAAAAGCCTAATTCCAGCATTGCTGTCGGCTTTTCCTTACTTAAAGAAGGTAAAATCGACGCTTTTGCCAGCGCCGGTAATTCTGGTGCAATGCTTGTTGGTGCCGTGTTTAGTGTTAAAACTATTCCGGGAATCATCAGGCCATGTATCACAACAATTCTTCCAAAACTCAGTGGAGGCTTAGGTTTAATGCTTGATGTTGGTGCGAATGCCGACTGTAAGCCTGATACCTTGCTTCAATTTGGTGCTGTAGGTAGCTTATATGCCGAATGTATGTTTGGTATTGAAAAGCCTAAAGTTGCTTTATTAAACATTGGGGAAGAGGATGAAAAAGGTAATATGCTTAGCTTGGCAACGTTTCCTCTAATGAGAGACACCAATCTATTCAACTTTGTGGGTAACGTAGAAGGAAGGGACTTATTCAACGATAAAGCTGACGTAATTGTATGCGATGGATTTACAGGAAATGTGATGCTGAAACTGGCAGAATCATTCTATGTACTGACACTAAAAAGAGGTTTAAAGGATGAGTTCTTTGACCGCTTTAACTATGAAAACTATGGTGGAAGCCCGGTTTTAGGTGTCAATGCTCCTGTGGTCATAGGTCATGGCATTTCAAGTCCGACAGCTGTTAAAAACATGATTCTTCAGTCAAGAGACATGATTACTACTGGCTTGGTAGGTAAAATTCAAGCTGCATTTAAATAAGAACATTGAAAATGAATAAAATTCACGCTGCGATTACGGCTGTTAATGGTTACGTACCAGATTACGTACTGACTAATAAAGAGCTTGAATCCATTGTAGAAACTACGGACGAATGGATTTTATCCAGAACCGGGATCAAAGAGCGGAGAATATTGAAAGGTGAAGGATTAGGTACTTCAGACATGGCAGTTCATGCCGTGAATGGTTTACTTGAGAAACGTGGAATCAGCGCAGAAGAGATCGAACTGATCATCTTTTGTACCACTACCCCTGATATGCCTTTCCCTGCTTCAGCAAATATTCTTGCCGATAAGATTGGTGCAAAGAATGCCTGGGGTTATGACCTGCAGGCAGCCTGTTCAGGATTCATCTTCGGATTATCTACAGGGGCTCAGTTCATCGAATCCGGTAAACATAAAAAAGTATTGGTTGTTGGTGGCGATAAAATGTCATCTATCATCAATTACCAGGACCGTACTACCTGCATCATCTTTGGTGATGGTTGTGGTGCTGTTCTTTTAGAGCCAAATGAGGAAGGAATGGGCATCCAGGACTCCATCCTGAAAAGTGATGGTGCCGGTCGCCAGTTCTTACACCAAAAAGCTGGTGGTTCTGCCAGACCAGCAAGCCATGAGACGGTCGACAATAATGAGCACGTTGTGCATCAGGAAGGTCAGGCAGTATTCAAATTTGCAGTCACCAATATGGCAGATGTTGCGGCCGAAATCATGGAACGCAATGACCTGAGTTCTGATGATGTGACCTGGTTGGTTCCACATCAAGCCAATAAAAGAATCATCGATGCTACGGCATCCAGAATGGGTCTTGGCACGGAAAAGGTAATGATCAACATTCAACGTTACGGAAATACCACTAATGGAACAATTCCACTGTGTTTATGGGAATGGGAAAGCCAATTGAAAAAAGGCGATAACATCATCCTTGCAGCATTTGGAGGCGGTTTCACCTGGGGTTCCGTGTACTTAAAATGGGCTTATTAATTTTATAAAATAATTAATCTTAACTTAGATAATTGTTAAGACATACTGTTTTCTCTAAAAAACACCAAAAAATGGATATTAAACAAATTCAGGAACTTATTAAATTTGTTTCTCGTTCGGGCGTAAATGAAGTCGCTATTGAGCAGGAAGATTTCAAAATTACGATCAAGACCAATCAGGCTCCTACCTTCGTTCAGGCAACGGTACCAGCACAGATTGCTCCAGTAGCAGCACCGGTAGCAGTAGCACCAGCAGCAGCTGCCCCAACAGAAGCTAAAGCACCTGTTGCTGCGGAAGATGATTCAAAATACATCACTATCAAATCACCAATGATCGGTACTTTCTACCGTTCAGCGAGTCCTGATAAACCTTCTTTTGTAAACGTAGGTGATGAATTCCCAGTTGGTAAAGTGATCTGTATCATTGAAGCGATGAAATTGTTCAATGAAATCGAAAGTGAAGTGTCTGGTAGAATCGTTAAGGTTTTAGTAGAAAATGCTTCTCCGGTAGAATATGACCAACCGTTATTTTTAGTTGAACCTATGTAATTCCCTGATGGGATTACTTAATATGCCCAGGGCTTAGTTCTGGGGGGAAAAGAAAAAATATATGTTTAAAAAGATACTAATTGCCAACAGGGGCGAGATCGCTTTGCGTATCATCCGCACCTGTAAAGAAATGGGCATCAAAACCGTAGCTGTTTACTCTACTGCAGACAGAGAAAGTTTACATGTACGTTTTGCCGATGAAGCCGTTTGTATAGGGCCACCTCCAAGTAAGGATTCTTACCTGAGCATCCCGAATATTATTTCAGCTGCAGAATTAACAAATGCAGATGCCATTCACCCAGGTTACGGTTTCCTTTCTGAAAACGCTAAGTTTTCTTCAGTTTGCCGTGATTATGGAATTAAATTTATCGGTGCTACACCGGAGCAGATCAACTCAATGGGTGATAAAGCTTCGGCAAAAGAAACGATGAAAAAAGCAGGCGTTCCAACGATTCCAGGATCACAGGGATTGCTTGAAAATTTCAAAGATGGTATTGAAATGGCCAATGAAATGGGCTACCCTGTAATCCTTAAAGCAACTGCCGGTGGTGGTGGCCGTGGAATGCGTGTAGTCTGGAAAGATGAAGATTTTGAAAATGCATGGGATAGCGCCAGACAAGAGTCGGGTGCAGCCTTTGGAAATGATGGTCTTTATTTAGAGAAATATATCGAAGATCCACGTCACATTGAAATCCAGATTATCGGTGATCAATATGGTAAGGCTTGTCATTTGTCGGAACGTGATTGCTCGATTCAACGTCGCCATCAAAAGCTGGTTGAAGAAGCACCATCTCCTTTCATGACTCCTGAACTTCGCGAGAAAATGGGTGAAGCAGCCATCAAAGGTGCCATTGCGGTACAATATGAAGGTGCCGGAACAATTGAGTTCCTGGTAGACAAACACCGTAATTTCTACTTCATGGAGATGAATACACGTATCCAGGTAGAACACCCGGTGACAGAAGAAGTAATCAACTACGATTTGATCAAAGAACAAATCAAAGTGGCTTCCGGCGTACCGATCTCAGGAAAAAATTATTCACCAAATATGCACGCTATCGAGTGCAGGATCAATGCTGAAGATCCTTTTAACAACTTCAGACCTAGTCCTGGAAAAATTACCAACTTCCACTCTCCAGGTGGTCATGGGGTAAGGGTAGATACACATGTGTATGCAGGTTACCAGATTCCTTCTAACTACGATTCTATGATTGCTAAACTGATTTGCGTGGCACAAACCCGTGAAGAAGCCATCAGTACCATGGAACGCGCATTGAGCGAATTTGTAATCGAAGGTGTGAAAACAACCATTCCTTTCCACCTTAAATTAATGAAAGACCCTAACTTTAGAGCTGGTAATTTTACCACTAAATTTATGGAGACATTTGTCTTTTAAGACTAAGGATATGTCATAGTATTAGCGGGATTTATACTTGTTACAATGCAATTACCCGCTAATAAAAACTATTTAGTAGATTTAAAACGTAAATACCATTCTAAACAAAATAGAATGGTATTTTTGTTTTACAAATAACGTACATGAGTGATACTAAGAAAAGGGACCTTATTGGTGCTATAAAAGAAAAAGGAAAAACTTTAGAGGCAGAAATGTCATTCTTTGACCATATCGACATCCTCCGTAAACATCTGTTGCGCGCATTAGCAGTAGTCTTATTATTAACAGCAGGAGCATTTTATTTTACTGACTACATCTTTAATACCATCATTATGGGGCCTAAAAACCCAAATTTCTGGACTTACAGAATGATGTGTAAACTGGTAGAAAAATTCCCTTCTCTGGGTCAGGACTTGTGTATCACAAAGATCGATGCCAAAATTATCAATACTGAAATGGCGGGACAATTTACCCTGCAACTGAATTCCTGTGTGATGGTTGGGATTATTTTAGGTATCCCTTACCTCCTATTCGAAATTTGGTTGTTTGTGAAACCTGCACTTCATGACAATGAAAGAAAATCTGCAAGTGGTTTTGTCGCATTTGCCTCTTTCCTCTTCTTCCTGGGTATCATGTTCGGTTACTTCATTATTTGTCCGCTTTCTATCAACTTCCTGACCAATTTTACCGTGAGTCCGGAGATTCAGAATACCTTTACCATTGATTCTTACCTGTCTTCGGTAATGACACTGACCATCGGTTCTGGTGTGATTTTCCAATTACCTGTAATCATTTACATCCTGTCTAAACTGGGTGTCATGACACCAGCATTTATGCGTGCCAGCAGAAGGTATTCTACCGTATTGATCCTGATTGTTGCTGCAGTGGTTACCCCAACAGCAGATCCATATACCATGCTAATTGTAGCTGCACCTCTATTCTTACTATATGAATTTAGTATTTATATCTCTGCAGCCATTGAGCGTAAACGAAATAAAGAGCTTTACGGTGTAGCCAGAATTAGAAAAAACTAACCATTACCATATATTTTTGAAGATGTCAACAGCCCCAAAAATGAAAATTGCGATCGGTGCGGATCATGCCGGTTTTGAGTACAAAGAATTATTAAAAACTTTTCTGTCGGATTATGAAGTCAAAGATTTCGGGACACATTCCACACAATCTGTTGACTATCCTGACTTTGCTCACCCTGTGGCTTTGGCCGTAGAAAGCCAGGAATATACCTTTGGTATCCTGGTTTGTGGTAGTGCTAATGGCGTTGCCATCACAGCAAATAAACACCAGCATATCCGTGCAGCCATCTGCTGGTTAAACGAAATTGCTGAACTGGCAAGAGTCCACAACAATGCAAATGTGTTGTGTATTCCGGCAAGGTTTGTTTCTGAAGAACTGGCCAAAGAAATGACCAGCACCTTTTTAAATACCGCATTTGAAGGTGGCAGACATGAGAACAGAGTGAACAAGATTTCCTGTTAAATACTAACCAAAATAACCAGATGAAGAAACATTTATTGTACGCTAGTTTCGTACTCACAATGGCTTGCTCTGCGAACGCCCAAAATAAGGATGCCGTACGCTTTAGTAAAACCGTTAACAAAGAGAATGCCTACAAACACCTTTCCGTGCTTGCTTCAGATGCCTATGAAGGTAGAGAAACAGGTAAAAAGGGAGGCTGGATGGCTGCTGATTATATCAAGAACTTTTTCAAAAGCCTGGGACTAAAAGGACCAGTTAATGGCGACTATTTCCAGCCTATTGACATGGTCAATATCACGCTCTCACAAGTATTAACCATCAATGGTGAGCCAGCAGAAGCTTTAAAAGAATTTTACATCCTTCCACAAACGGTGGCTGCAGCAGGTTTCGGTTTTAATACAGGATCTGTGTTATTTGCAGGCTATGGCATAAATAAGGAAGGTTATAATGACTACGAAGGCGTAGATGTTACCGATAAAGTGGTGATGATTTTTAAATCAGGTGAGCCAAATGGAGGAAATTCTTCGAACAGCAGATCTGCCATGATGGCGAAAGTAAAATACTTAACGGAGAAAAAAGCCGCTGCTATCTTACTGATCGATCCGACCATTGAAGTGATGCCGGAAAACCTTAGAAATTACCTGACTGCACCTAAGTTAGTCATGAAAACTAAGGAAGAGCTTGAAAAAATGAATGCACCACAGGAAACTCCCGTAATTTATATCGGTTCTGGTATTGCCAATAAAATTCTTGCAGCAGCAAAAACTAACCTGACTGACCTTAAAAAGAAAATCTCGGAAAGTGGAAAACCTGCCAGTCAGGAAATCAATGTTGCAATCTCTGCCTCTGCGAAAAGAATCGAAGAAAAAGTGAGAGCAGAAAATGTGCTAGGATTTCTGGAAGGCTCTGATCCTAAACTTAAGCATGAGGTATTGGTGGTGACTGCTCATTACGACCATATCGGTATCACACCTGAAGTAAAAGGTGAAGATAAAATCAACAATGGTGCAGATGATGATGGATCTGGAACAACAGGCGTACTATTGATGGCTGAAGCTTTTGCCAATGCGAAAAAAGCAGGTAAAGGTCCGAAAAGAAGTATTTTATTCATGACGGTTACCGGTGAAGAAAAAGGACTTTTAGGATCAGAATGGTATTCTGAACACCCTGTTTTTCCTTTGAAAAATACCATTACCAACCTGAACATTGATATGATCGGTCGCGGTGATAAGGACCATGAAAAAGACAATAACTTTGTTTACATCATTGGTTCGGATATGCTGAGTTCCGAATTGGATCAGATTGGTAAAAAAGCAAATAAAGATTATGTAAACATTCAGTTGGATGAACGTTATAACAATAGAAGCGATCCTAATCGTTTCTATTACCGCTCAGATCATTACAACTTTGCCAAACATGGAATTCCTGTAATTTTCTATTTCAACGGAGTTCATGAGGATTACCACCAGCCTGGAGATGAAATCAGTAAGATTGATTTCCCTATGCTGGCAAAAAGAGCAAAATTGGTTTATTTTACCGCATGGGAACTAGCAAATCGTGCCACTCGTCCCAAAGTTGATAAAAACGAAGACGGAACCAAAAAGAACTAAAAAAAGACCTGCCTCGCGCAGGTTTTTTTATGCCACAAAAAAACCGCCCTGGTGGAGAGCGGTTCTCTGTCAATTTGGTTCCTATGTCTCTGGATCCTATATGGTAAGCCCAAATCTTAAAGGGCTGCTTATTTTTTAGGAATGCTTTAGCTTTATTTTGCTTTAAAATCGCTGATCATTAAAGTTTAGCGATCACAAAATCATTCAGGTTCAATTTTGAAACACCATTTCTTACCAATTGGTGTTCAATTGATGATCCTGCCAGTTTTAAATCAGATTCATCGCTCATATTCGTATAAAGACTCGCTACTTTCGCATTTACATTTGCTTTTGCTTCGTCTTTTAAGAAGATCTGAAGTACGGCTAAGTCAAATTTGCCACTGGTTTTAACACTTGCTGTGTTGGCCACATCAATTCTTTGCAGGTCTTTCACCTGAACATAGATGGTACTGTTGTCAGTAGAATTGATATACAAAGTGTAGCCCTTTTGTTTCACTGTAGTATTCATTTCTTCTATAGTATCGTAGCTTCTGATGCCTTCCTTGTTTCCTTGTACCAGTATTACTTTAGCATTACCGGTTACTACGATTTTATTGAACTGTAAAGTAGCTGCCATTTCCATTGGTGATTTCTCTTTGGCAATAGTTGTAAAAGCTGAAGAAGTTAAAACGATAGCTGTTAAAGTTGAAGCGATTAGAGTTTTGATTGCAGTTTTCATATCTTTTTGTTTTTAAGTTTTTAAGGTTGTTTTGTAATTAAGACGCCTTCATGTTGGAAACGTTTCAGCGGTTTTTGGCGCATTAGACCACGAGAGTATGGCTCTCGACGAACTCCCTAAACTTCTCGACCAATCGACGAAATAATTTCGTCGATACTCCTATTCCTTTCCTTATCTTGTGTTTTGTGCATGGAAATTCATTCAAAGCGCCTAAAACCCTTTGAGAGTGAAATAAATGATGCAGGTCACAACCGAAGCTTAATTATTTTTATATTTGATGACGATGAAGAGATCTGATGAATTTTTGGTTAAGGCCGATGAAAAAGCCTTTGATTTAGGGCATCGCAAGACAATTAATCATAATATTGGCAAATATAATGTTGCGGTAGAGCGGGGTGTATCGAGGTTTGAGAATTTAGAAAACTCAAAGAAGAAAGCGCATGTGATTAAATGGAGGGTGATGGAGAACCTGGATAAGTATCTTCCTGAATTTGAATCCAATTTTCAACGCAGAGGCGGGAAAGTGATCTGGGCTAATGATGTAGAAGAAGCACAGCGGGAGATTCTAAACATCATTCAGAAAAGCGGTGGAAAAACGGTGATCAAGTCGAAATCAATGACTACCGAAGAAATTCACCTCAATGATTTCCTGGAAAAAAACAACATTGAATCCTTAGAGAGTGACCTTGGCGAATACATTGTTCAGCTATTAGGTCAGGCTCCATACCATATTGTTACCCCTGCAATGCACCTGAGTAAAGAGGAAATTGCAAAGCTGTTTCATGATAAATTTGGCACACCAATAGACGCCACACCTCAACAACTGACCCAGAAAGCAAGAGAATTGCTGAGGGAAAAATACCTAAGGGCAGACATTGGCATCTCCGGAGGAAACTTCCTAATTGCAGATACCGGCAGTATTGCCCTAACTGAAAACGAGGGAAATGCAAGGTTATGTACGACCTTTCCTAAAATTCACATCGCCATTGTGGGCATTGAAAAAATGATTCCTTCTATGGCTGACCTGGATTTGTTCTGGCCATTATTATCCAGTCATGGTACCGGACAAAACCTGACCGTTTACAATAGTATTTTGAGTGGTCCGAGACAAGCAGGAGAAACTGATGGTCCGGAAGAAATGTATGTGGTATTGCTGGATAATGGGCGTACCAATTTACTTGCACAAAAGGAACAGCGGCAGGCATTATATTGCATTCGTTGTGGGGCTTGTTTAAATGCTTGTCCGGTGTATAAGAATATAGGTGGACATACTTATAACACTACTTATAGCGGACCGATTGGTTCCATCATCAGCCCGCATTTACAAGGGGTAAAGGAGTTCAAACACCTGAGTAATGCTTCCAGTTTATGTGGAAAATGCACAGAAGTTTGCCCGGTGAAAATCGATGTGCATAAGATGCTATTGCTCAACAGAAGAGATGCTGTTGCAGATCATCAAAACACTAAAATAGAGGAAATCGGATGGAATGCCTTTAGCACAGCGATGCAGAAAAGATCCAGAATGGATATGATAGGTGGAAAAATGAAAAACTTCTTCCTCCGCTTTCTATTCAAAAAAAGCTGGGGCAAATACCGGAATATGCCAGAAGTTGCTCCTAAGTCTTTTGCGAAGCTTTATGAGGAGAAAAAGAAAGCCAACAAAAACCCTTAAATATGCAGTTCGACAGAAAAGATAAGAACGATGCGGTATTATTAAACTTGTACACGCAATTACTTTACCCCAGAATGGTAGAGGAAAAAATGCTTATCCTATTACGTCAGGGCAGAATTGGCAAATGGTTTTCTGGTATCGGACAGGAGGCCATTGCCGTAGGTAGTACGCTCGCCATGGAGGAATCCGAGTATATCCTCCCTATGCACAGAAATCTGGGGGTATTTACTGCACGTAATATCCCTTTAAAAAAACTAATGGCCCAATGGCAGGGGAAACTGGAGGGCTTCAGCAAAGGTCGGGATCGTTCCTTCCATTTCGGCACACAGGAATATAAGATCATCGGAATGATTTCCCATCTGGGGCCTCAAATGGCTGTTGCGGATGGTATCGCACTAGCCGACCTCATCTCCGGTCAGGAGAAAGCAACCCTGGTCTTTACCGGCGAAGGTGCCACAAGTGAAGGTGATTTCCATGAAGCCATTAATGTAGCTGCTGTATGGAATTTACCGGTTATCTTTCTGATCGAAAACAATGGCTACGGCCTCTCTACCCCCACTAGCGAACAATATAAGTGTAAGGACCTGGTGGACCGCGCAGCAGGTTATGGTATCGAGGGTATTCAGATCGATGGCAATAATGTCCTGGAAGTCTACGACACTTTAGCCGCCATTGTAACCAGGATAAGGAAAGATCCCAAACCAGTTTTGGTAGAATGTTTAACCTTCAGGATGAGGGGCCATGAAGAAGCTTCAGGTACGAAATACGTTCCTCAGGAGCTCATGGATTTCTGGGCAGAGAAAGACCCCGTAATGAACTTCGAGCGATATCTATTGTCGGAAAATATATTAACAGCCGCCATCATTGCCGAAATTAAAGCTGATTTTAAAGCTGGTATCGAACTGGAAATAGAAGCCGCATTTCAAGAAACAGAACCTGTTGCCAATACCATCGTAGAACTGGAAGATATGTACGCACCGGTTCCTTTTGAACCTGTTAAACTTCCGGAAAACAGCCCTTCTTCAGAAATCCGCTATCTGGATGCCATTACAGATGCCTTGAAAATTGGCATGTATAAACATGAAAATCTGATATTAATGGGCCAGGATATTGCAGAATATGGCGGTGCTTTTAAGATTACAGATGGTTTTACCCGTCTTTTTGGGAAAGCGAGGGTCAGGAATACACCAATCTGCGAGTCTGCAATTGTGGGCAGCGCATTAGGCCTTTCGATCAATGGTTTTAAGGCCGTAGTAGAAATGCAGTTTGCCGATTTTGTCACTTGTGGCTTCAATCAGATTGTCAACAATCTGGCAAAAACCCATTACCGTTGGGGAGAAAAAGCAGATGTGGTGATTAGAATGCCCACAGGCGCCGGAACTGGTGCAGGTCCATTTCATTCTCAAAGCAATGAAGCCTGGTTTACGAAAACACCAGGACTAAAAATTGTATATCCGGCTTTCCCCGATGATGCAAAGGGCTTGTTACTTTCTGCAATTGATGATCCTAATCCGGTTCTATTTTTTGAACATAAATACCTCTACAGAAGTTTAACTGGTCTGGTACCAGAGGCTGAATATCATACTGAAATTGGTAAAGCCAAGGTATTGAAAGAAGGTAAACAACTGAGCATTATCACCTACGGAATTGGTGTTCACTGGGCGCTAGACTACCTGGAATTGCATCCGGAATTGAGTATTACCTTATTAGATCTTCGCAGCTTGCAACCCTGGGATAAGACAGCGGTCAGCGCAGCAGTTAAGCAAACGGGCAGGGTATTGATTCTTCATGAAGATACTTTAAGCAGTGGTTTTGGTGCAGAACTCGCCGCATGGATCGGAGAACATTGTTTCAACGATCTGGATGCCCCTGTAATGCGTTGTGCCAGCTTAGATACCGCGATCCCAATGAATAAGGTACTGGAAGATGATTTTCTGGCGAAACGTAGATTATCCGCGACAGTCGACAAATTACTTGCTTATTAAGTGAAGAACATATTAAATCCCCCCTTGCTCTTAATGGCACGATAATCGCATTTTAATTCCTTGAATTATTAAGGAATTCTATGAAGCATACTTATCTATTATTCATTCTCCCTATAGCCCTGGCCATATTTGGTTGTAATCAGCAACCCAGGCATCCCCAGGCAGAGCTGATCCAGCAAGCCTCAGCTACCGCAATGACCGATAAATCAATTCTTCAATACGTGGATTCTATCCAGGCAAATCTTGCCAGTCTTGAAAAACAAAGTAGTCTCATTTACCTTCAGGGAGAACAATCTATGTATGTAGAAAAGTACAATTCCAATGGGAAACCAGTACTTTATGAGGAAAATATAGACAATAAGCTGATTAGCAATCGCATTAGAAGATATTACCTGAAAAACGACAGCCTGATTTTATTAGAGGAAAGAACTAAAGACAATAAGGGTATCACAGAACTCCGCAGGTATTTCAGGAATAATATTGCATTTAAGCAGGAAAAGCGGACTGCAGCAGAGGAGAGTGGATTGAAAAAACAAGCCTATGCCACAATTACATCAGGCAGTTCCGAAGAAAACACAGCGCCAACAGATACTGAACAAGCTTCCACCACTCAAACCGCATCAAAGGAAGTTCAGCAGTTGAAAATAATGGAAGATGCCATTGCCCAAAATGGTTCGTTTACGCTGTATTTTGACCAATTCATAGATATCCCGGAAGAAAGTATCATCCAGCTGAAGAGCAATGCAAGAAACGGCTATACCGCCAATGTGATCGTGAGAAAAAATGATGCGCTGACCGATAGTCTACAGCATCAAGCCGAAGAGTTCAAGAATAAACGCCTAAATTTTAAATGGGTAATAGCGGATAAAGAGGCCGTTTATGTACCCGTTGCGGCCAATGTCACTTCAGCCAAAGGATTAAACAAATAAGTATTTCCGTTATCCAGACAAAGGCAACGGTATCTTTTCCTAAGCTTCTCCCCTTTCTTAAAGCGTCTTCCATCTTTAATGGTAAATACCGTATGTAAGGGCAATTCTTCCAAACGGGAAGCATCCTTCAGGAGATCATGTTTTTTTAGGGCCCTGGAGAGTTTTAAATCTGTACAGCTGGCAGCAGAAGGGTTATGGAGGTAACTGACAATAGCGAATTCCACATCCTGAGGGAAGATTTTTTGCTCAATAAAGGGGGCCATCATCCGCTTAAAATTGTGCTTCCACTCTCCACCATGCGGCTTCACTTTATTCTTATGGTCATTCCAGGTCAGTAAATGTGCAAATTCATGTACTGTAGTTACCAGAAAAGCAAATGGATTCAGGTCGTTGTTGACAGATATTTTGTGCCCCTGTCCCTGGTAAGGATGGCGGTAATCACCCAATTTGGTCGCCCGGTTTTTAGATATTTTAAACTCACATTGAAAATAATCTATCCATTTCGCGATAATTGGTGCCGCTGCCGGGGGCATATACTGTGCTAAAACATCCTCCTTCTTCACCTTCCCAAGATAAGTAATTTACTTCAAAAACTGGTAGGCGATCAGACTGGCTACATAGGCCATTGCAGTCATATAAGTCAACTGAATTAAAGGCCATTTCCATGATTTTGTTTCCCTGAAAACCACTGCAACAGTACTCATACACTGCATCGCAAAAGCATAAAACAACATCAATGAAAATGCAGTCGCAAAAGTAAACACAGGTAAACCTGTATCCGGATTGACCGCAGCTCTCATCTTTTCACGGATCGTTCCTACTTCCTCATCACCACCATCTACACTATAAATCGTAGCCATGGTTCCCACAAAAGCTTCTCTTGCTGCAAATGAAGTAATCAATGCAATTCCAATTTTCCAATCAAAACCCAATGGTTTGATGACTGGTTCTATGGCATGACCTAAAATCCCGGCATAGGAATTTTCCAGCTTTTCTGCCGACTTATCTCTTTCCAGGGTAGAAATCTGTACGCTATCTTTTTGAGCCTCTATGGCTTCATATTTTTTATCAATTTCCGCAAAGCGATCTGAAGGACCATAAGAAGCCATTACCCAAAGGATAATAGAAATGGCAATGATCACCTTACCCGCTTCGAAAACGAAGGTTTTAGACTTCTCATACATGGTAAAAAGTACATTGCTCCAACGTGGCATTCTGTACACGGGCAACTCCATAATGAAATAAGATTTCTCTTTTGCTTTGATGATAAACTTCATCACAAAAGCCACCAATACCGCTGCTACAATACTGATCAGGTACATTCCCATCAGGGTTAAGCCTTGCAGGTTGATAAAGCCCCAAACCATTTTCTCAGGAACAACCAAACCAATTAATAAGGTGTATACAGGTAATCTTGCTGAGCAACTCACCAAAGGTGCCACCATAATCGTAATGATTCTGTCTTTCCAGCTTTCAATGTTTCTGGCACTCATGATTGAAGGAACGGCACAAGCCAGACTACCAATCATCGGTACCACAGACTTACCGCTTAAGCCGAACTTTCTCATGATTCTATCCATCATAAAGGTGACTCTGGCCATATAGCCGGTATCCTCCAATATGGAGATAAAAGCAAATAGAATAGCGATTTGTGGAATGAAAACCACCACACCGCCTAAACCTGCCAACACCCCATCGAGTAATAAATTCGTCAGTATTCCATCTGGTAAATATTCATGCCCCAGCTCTGTTAGCTTCATAAAACCCAGCTCAATCATCTCCATTGGGAAGGTAGACCAGGAGAAAATAGAGTTAAAAATGAAGAACAGGATACCAATAAAGATCAGAAATCCCCAAAATTTATTGGTCAGTATCGCATCGATCTTATCGCTGAATGCAAACTTTTTAGCCGCACCAGTATCCTGAATTACACCACTTAGCACCGTACCTAAATGGCGGTACCTTGCAATGGTTTCTGCAGTCTGTATCTTTGAGGTTTCAAAATCATGTGCTTTTTTGATCTTTTCAAAAGCACTGTGATCTTCTTCAGAAAAGATATCCAAATGCTGATGCTGGTGTAAAACCTGCATGGCATAGTAATCATTATCTGTGTTTATTCTAGCTTTTACCTCCTGAATCGCCTCCGGGGCTAAAGCCATAATATCAGCACCTTTTGCCTGGGTGGCAATTTTTGTGGTGTTTTCTATCGCTTGTTTTAATTCCGTTAATCCGGTTTTGCTTCTTGCCGAAATCGCTACCACCTGTATCCCCAATCTTTCTGCAAGTAGGTTCACATTGATGTCAATTCCTTCCTTCTGCGCCATATCGGTCATATTGAGCGCCAAAACCATTGGTAAATCCAGATCCGCAACCTGAGAATACAACAGTAAATTTCTTCTTAGGTTGGTTGCATCAGCCACCAGCACAATTACATCCGGGTAGCTGGAATTCGCTTTATCTGCCAATACCTGGAATACAATGCTCTCATCCTTACTTTTAGGATATAAGCTATACGTTCCAGGGAGGTCAATTACTTCCGCAACTTTACCGTTTGTAAGTTTACAGAAACCAACTTTCTTATCAACAGTGATACCCGGAAAATTACCGATCTTTTGATTCAAACCTGTCAGCAGGTTAAAAAGAGTAGACTTGCCTGTATTGGGATTCCCAACCAGCGCTATTTTCAAATCCTTAGCCAATATGATTACTGAATTATGATAACAGATGCTTCGTTCTTACGCAAACAAAGTTGATAGCCTGACACACGGATCGCGATTGGATCACCAAGTGGAGCAAATCTTTCTACCTCTACAACTTCCCCAGGCAAGCAGCCCATTTCCATTAGTTTCACAGACATTTCAAGATCTGTAAATGCAACTATAGTACCTCTTTCCCCTGGATTCAATTGTGATAGCTTCATCTTTCTATAGGTTATTTATGTTCGGAGCGGATCTGATTTCCTTTCCTGAACAGGCGCAATTTAGCCTTAATTTATAATAATTCCAAATACCAGACCCTGCATGTGTTCAGTTAAAATCCCGTTTAAGAGCGTTATAAGGCTCATTAGATAATTCTAAAGTCACAGTAGGGTAACTATTTGGATACGCGTTGTTTTTATCGCTGTGGATAGCTGTTATAACGTACCGGAGGGCACTGACAGCCTGGCTTAAAAATACTACAGCTACTGATCGAAACTACGACAGATAACAGCAAGATTTTAATACTTATTTTTTTCATGTTGAAGCGTTTTATGATCCAGAGACTTGTGGTAATCCGACTTATGTAAGAGCACAAAACTAAACACACCCATGAACACCCCAATCATATCACAACCGAAATCCCACCATTCTGCAGACCTATAGGTAAATACCTTCCATTGCAGAAATTCAATTCCTGCACCTAAAAATGCGGTAATCACAATAACCTTAAAGATGGTTAAGGAGCCAAAGCTATAACTGTGCTGATAGTTGATTCTACCATAAAACAGCAGGATGGTCAATACAAAGAAAAAACCAAGATGTACCAGTTTATCAAATCCTTCAAAAAAAATGCCTGACCCCGAAGTAGAGGCAGGCATTTTCATATTACAAAGGATTAAAATGACCACGGTCCACAGGATGGACCAGATCTGATATTTTAAAACTTTAGTATTCATTGATTAAGCTCCTACAAGAGCTTTATAAGCATCCGCATCTAATAGACCTTCTACTTCAGCAGCGTCAGAAAGCGTTACTTTAACCATCCATCCTTTTCCATAAGGGTCAGAATTTACCAACTCAGGGTTGTCATTCAATTCAGGATTAGTTTCAGTTACTGTAGCAGTAACTGGCATAAACAAATCAGAAACAGTCTTAACAGCTTCCACTGTACCGAAAACATCGTCTTTGCGTACTTCATCACCCACTGTATTAATATCGATGTATACAATATCACCTAGCTCACGTTGTGCAAAATCAGTAATACCGATATAAGCTTCGTTACCTTCAACTTTAACCCATTCGTGGTCTTTAGTGTACTTTAATTCTGATGGAAAATTCATGTGTATAATTTTTTATTGTCGTTGCTTAAACTCTTGGCTTCTACATTACGCTTCTGCCGTTTCAAAGGTAATTAATATAAGCATTTATCACAATGCCTAATTCAGGGTAACTCTCAAACTAAATCCGAAATTACTAAATGAAGTATTGAAGGTTTGGGAAGTGTATGGCTTGGTGATGTTGGAATCATAAAACAAACGTACATTAAAACGCTGATTCAGGATATAATCCACACTAGGCCTTAAGGTAATATTCTTGGCACCTGAAGAAACCTCTGCTTCCAGGATATCTGCACGATAGATCACCGTTTTGTTATCTCTGATCGCTACATCCAGTTTAAAGTCCATATTGTTGTCCATTTTCAAGCCTTTGAACAAACCAAATGGGAACCTGAACTTTGTGGTACGATAGCCCATTCCAAACACCATGTTGCTTTCCGTTAACTGAGCCAGTTGACTATTGGCCATATTCAAGCCCAGCAAACGTGACCTTCCAATCTCAAAATTAGCCGTCAGGTTATTCTTTAAGCGGGTATCAATTCCAATCAATGGCGAGAACTGCTCTGCGATCGTTACCTGTGCATACTGGAATTCCGGAAGGAAGTTGTCGTTCAAATCTCTACTCACCACCGCACCGTCCTGCTCCTGATACTTCAACAGGGAATTAAAGCTGCTGATACTATACACAGAGCGATAAGAATGCCTTAGATCAAAAGAGCTGAAACGCTCAGCAATAAAAGGAATGCCTACCAAACCTCTGTAATTTAAGCGCCAGTTTGGTAATGGAATATTAGGCATGGAATTCAAACTGGATTTTTTAGCGTCTTTACCACTATAAGCGGCAAGGAAAGCAGCAGTTAGTACATCTTGCGATTCTCCACCATAACCATCAGCATATACACCATTTCTCACACCTGCTGAGTTTGGATTCAAAGCACCTAAACGTTGCGAAATGATCACCCTGTTCGACATAAACTGATTGAACAATTTAGAGATGGTAGCACCAGATTTCTCCGAGAACGCGGTACCTAAACTGATATAGGAAATACTGTAGTCGCCAGTAGTGAAAGGGCTAAAATTTGAAAAGCCTCTCAATTCTTCATCATATCTGAAATTGGTAGAATAGTTTCTCGTTTTATTTCTATTGGCGGTAAGCGTGATTGACAAATCTTTGATTGGTTCCACTAAACTGGTTAAGCTCAGGTCTTCCCTCATCGTATTGATATACAACTGCGACTGCAAGGTGTCCGTAGTAATCCAGCCTTTCAATAAAGCTTCATTTCTAATGTCGCGCTGACTACCCAACACGAAACCTAATCCTGGTGCACCCGTTGCCTGATCAATTCCGAAGAATTTTGTTTTTGGCAGGTAACCTGGCAGGAAAATACCTTTGGATTGAGTATAGGCACCCACCACGTTTTTCACACTGGTTAATAAACCTACCCAAACATTTTGTCCATCTTTTCCGCTTCCCTTACGCACAAAACCGAATTTATTGTAAAGAGATGCCAGATTTAAATTAGGGTTGAGTTGAATCGTTCTCGAGTTTTGAATGGTATTTCCCAGATTGATATTTGGATCTCTCAATGTAGAAAGCGGTTCGGTCTGCCAGTTAAAGGTAGTACCGTATCGGGTTGCTACACTTACCCAATCCATTCCTGGTATTTTATTGATAGGTAAATTATAAGTAAAGTTCAGATTATGGTTATAATCAGTAGTACGTCCTAACCTCATCATATTCTGCCATAGAGTATCTCTTTTCAACCCTTCAATCCTGCCATATGGCTCATCAATGATGGAGTAATTCGTAGCATCAATATCCATAGTCAAGGATTTACTCAAATTCCAGGAAATCCCGTATACTCTGGACACCAGGAAGTTTTTATTGAAAGTGGTATTCACAGGAATAGAATTCAAAGGATCATTGTTTCTCAGGCTGTTCTCTGCATAGAACCGGTCTACATCAATTCTGAAATTGATTGAGGAAGGCATCAGACTAAAATTGAAATCCTTTAAAAGGGCCAGTGTATTGTTCTTGATGATCTTTTTGAATGGCTCATAATTGCGCGGCATACCCGAGTAATTATAACCTAAGGAGGCCCTGTAAGTTTTTTGGTAATTGCTTTCTATGATAAAATCACGGTGAGAATACTTGGTGTAGGCATAGCTCACGTTAAAATTTTCTATATCCCAAACTTTAGGTTTTGCTTCCGGATCAGTTCTTTCTTTTCTCACATTGGTGAAGTTGATACTGCTTCTGGTGGTATAATCCTGTGCAAAGTTTAAAATAGAATCCCGCTGCGATTTCGAGGCTGCGTCCAGCGCATTTTTCAACTCAATATCGGGCATACTTGGATTATATTGAGGTGTAGCTACCTGGCTTGAATAACTCACAAACATCGGGACTTTAATCCCTGTTTTCTTAGGGAAGAATTTTCCAAGCTCCATAGCAGAAGAGATGTCGAAGAACACATTATCTGCCCTGTTTCTTTCGCTCACCCTGGTTTCTAAAGAACCAAAACCAATCGTTGATTTACTTCCGGACACATTAATGTCTGCAAAATCGGCTAGTTTGGCATTCATTCTGGCCGTAGCAGCCCATCCGCCACGCTCATCAAACTCTGTTAAACGAAGCTCGTTGAACCAAACAATAGCACTCTTATCCATTCCATCATCACCATTGTTCCGGTAAGGATTTTTAACCCCCAGCATATATACCCTCACCTTACTCATATCTGGCTGCCCCTTCACGGTAATTGTTCTGCCATCTACAGTATAATTAAAGGGGATATTGATTGGCCAGGGTGCACCGGTACTGGTTTTTGCATTATTCCTGGCGAGTTTTGCTTTCTGGAAAAACTCCAGTGTGATGTCCATTTTATTCTGTTCCGGCCAGATACCGTAAGGATCACTGGTTCCTGGAAGTGTTACCTTTAAAGGCTGTGTATACTCATAATAGTTATCCTGATTATCGGTACCAATCCTAAGGAAGGCACTCAGATCGTTATCTCTCAGATTACTTGAACCTAAAGCTTCCGCATGAATGTACATCTCCAGGTGTTTATAAGACCTGAAATCATTAAAACCGGTTTTAAAGGCGGCCCTGCCATAGCCATCTTTCAGATTCTTAATGGTCACTGAAAGCGACTGCTCATTCTGACGCGTATCTCCACGATAGTTACTGAAATCACGTTCTCTTTCAATTCCTGGAGGAATCACATAAGGAATCGGCGTACGCTTACCATTCTCTTCAATATTTACTGTAGCCACTTCAATGGTTGATCCATCTGGTGCATTTGTTCCTAAAGCAGGATCTACAATCGTTTGAGAAGCCTCATCATTGGCATTGTATTGTCTCCATTCTCCTCTTACCAATTGAATTTTTCCAAACCTCAATACGGTAGTGTCAGCAAAATTGGTGAGGAACATACGAATGAAACGGATGGATTTGAAATCCTGAATTCCACCAATACGGTCCTGATACTGTGCTAAAGGAATCCGGATCTGATACCAGGTTACCGGTTGTGTATTCCCATTTACAAGCTTCACCTGAGAAGTTACTTTATCCGTTACAAAATTCTGCCCCACCATCAGGTCTCCAGGACGCATAGACACTTTATACTGAAAATACTCATCAGACTGCGTCATATTGTTATCTCTGTTGATGTCTTCGCCATCAGGTAAAGCAGTGGAGGCCGAGTTCTCCACACCCAGCTCAGCACGCGATTGTTCTGCCGTTTTAGAGTTTCCTTCTGTTCCGTTATAGCGTTGGTAACGCTTTAAAATCCCCGCATTTTCACGGTCCAGTTCCGGTCCTCTGAAATAAGAATAATCATCCGAAGAAGGGTCATTTTGAATAGCAGCTGCAGCATCTGGATTTAACTGGCCTTTGATCTGGTTGATCAATGTAGAGAACTTAGCTTGCTCGTCTATATTTGCCAATCCATCTAATCCCACATCCTGTGCTTTTCTCGCATTCGGATCATTGTCGAAAGCCTGAACTACCGGTTGCAATTTAGGAACCCTACCCCAATTCGTCTCATCATATGCCGAAGGATCACCATTGGCAGGAAGGCCATTCTCCAACGACTTTCTACCGTCTTTCAAAATGTCTTCCGAAATATTACCAATATTGAAATACAAATCACCACCTAAGCCATTCGGTTTATAGATGTTCGGATCCATTACCCAAAGTTCAATAAACTCGATATTCAAGGCTTCGAAATCATTGGTTTCAATTCTTCTAAACAAACCGCCCCAGCGGGTTCTTGGATTATTCAACCTTCCATCAGGATTAAATCCTGTAGGCGTATAATTATACGGACCACGGACTGTCGGATAAAAAGCCACATCCAGGGTTGGCAATGCGAAAGGCTGTCCTGTCCCTGTTTCTTTAAAAGGAAACACCTCCTGTTCAATCACCTGACGTACATAATGATTGGAAAGTTCTTGTTTATTAGTTCTTAAACTATTGGGTAGACTACCATCAGTTCTATTATAGAAAATAGGGTCAATGTTATAGAAAGCGATTAATGCCCTATTGAAACCATAACTCAGATCGTCGATCCTCTGGGATTCAGAGAACAGTTGTGGAGTTCCTGATAATTGCCAGGCCATTGCACTCTTTAAATCGATCACTGATCGCGAAGCTTCAAAATCATCCAGGTAACTCACGCCACCTTTCTGACCGCCAAAATTCAATGCTTTTGGGTGACCAGGGATCAACTGTGCAAACTCTCCGGAAAAAGTAAGGCTAGAAGGTACTTTAGTGGAGATAAATGGTAATTTATCCACCAATTTCGTTAAGAATCTTGAAGGTGTACTATAATTCAGGTCCATTCCCCACATGGTATTGGAAATTGGTTCCTCCCCCACATTCACCTTAGGCGTTAGCGGTTTTTCCGTGAGATTCATCAAGGTTGCCCCTAAATTCAATTTATTGTTTACTTTGTAATCAAATCTGGTCCCGAATAACGAACGTTGCTGCAAACCAAAAAGCTCATTATTTTCTGTTGATATCCTAATTGGCTGACCAGAAATCAAGATCGCCGTGTTCAAAATTCTTACCCTTCCACCCTGATAATCTACAGTGAAGTCAACACCTTCCTGCAAAGGAATTGTACCAGCAAATACTTTTACCGATCCTTCGGGAACATTGATAGAGTTTAAGCTAAATTCTGAAGCCACCTGGCTTTGATAAGCTCCTTTAATAAAATAACGGTTCTGACTACTAAACAACTGTTGGGCTACTACTTTGGTAGAATCATACAAAGCAGGAAAAGTATACTGATTAATCAGCGCCAGTTCTGAAGGATCAAACTGATCCGCTAAATCCTGCCCGAAGGGTTCAAGTAAAGGAAAGATCACCCGGCCGTTTAAAGGGTCAATAGTAATATAACCGTTAATAGTATTGGTTGAGAAATTAGTCAGATTGGAATTAGAGCCGGTAGTATTCCCGGGATTGTTATTCACCGGCGTATTGAACACGATATTTTCATTCGTTCCGAAAGGTTTGTTTTCAGCCTGAAAATCAAAAACTCCATCCGGGCGACGTTCCTGTTGTTGATTTAAACGGTCTAAACCTGTCACCTGAATCCATTGTTTATTTTTTAAAGGAACCCGATCGGCATCTAATTTCTCTCCTACCTCGATATAAGGTTTTTCTACGCCTGATTTGTCGTCAATACGGAAAACATCCAACCTAAAGTTCATAGGACTAATCTGATATCCTCCGATTGAATAAATATTCTTCATCATCAGGTTCCAAATTGGCAGTCTCGTTTTCAGGGTCTCATTTTTCAACATCTTTGTGAACAAAACCTTTGGCTGAGCAGCATCAAACACAACATCAGTAGAAAACTCCCCAACCTGATATTCTACACCTCTGTACGTATACCTATAGGCTACAGACAATACCTCATCAGTATTCAAAGCATTATTCAGGGATATATAACCCAACTGTGGATGAAAGGTAAACTCTCTATCGGCCAATTTCCTGGCATAGGTTAATTTGGCATAGTTATCTGTAGCACCAGTCGCAGCAAAAAAAGGAATGATCGAATTAGAATTGGTAAAACGGGCATCCGCCGGCAATTGAGATAATAAGGTATTCGACTGTCTGGGAAACTGCGGATTGTCAAATCCGGAAGGAAGTGCTGAACCTCCACCTACAATACTCTGATTATAGGGTGTATTCTCTGCCAGATCCATCAAAGCCATAACATCTCGTGAACCCTGTGTATTTCCGGTTTTATTTGTAATCCAAACCTCTACTCTGGTAATCAACACCCCAGATGTAAGTGTTGGTGGTGTCGACAATATTTTTTTATAGTTATTTCTAAAGTATTGTGCCAGGAAATAATGCTTATTGGCTTCATAATTATCGGCACTCAGTCTGAATTCATTCTGCTGAGCGCCATTATTAATCTTGATTTCTCTTGATTGGGATTTTTGCTGGGAGAATACAGTGCTCACATTCAGTTTCCCAAACTGCAATTGTGTTTTGACCCCAAAAAGGGCTTGTGTACCGTTGATCAATGAGGTGCTGAGCGGCAAACTCACATTACCTGCCTCGATCTTCTGAATAATATCATCTTTACCACCTACATAATCCAGCTTCACCTGATTCTCAAAATCAAACTGTGCTTCCGTATTGTAGTTCATATTGACCTTCATTCGGGTACCAATATTTCCAATCACATCCATTTGGATACGCTGGTTAAAATCAAAATTACCCTGAACGCGCTGACGTTCATTAAACAGCGGATTTTCATTCTTGTTGATTCTGCCAAGAAAGGTGAGTTCCGCCTCTCCACGTGGTTGGATATCTATTGTAGTACCGCCAAAAATCCGTTCAAAAGCTTTACTGTTAACTTTTAAACTAGGGATAACCCCATTTTTTCTGACTTCATTAATTTCTTCGTTGGAATACATGCGCCAATTGTCGCGCTTCATCTCAGAGTTTACCAAACGTTGATATTCTTCAATCGTAAGGTATTGTGGAGCAGCAAACAACTGATTGCCAATCAGCTGACGAATGATATATCTTTTATTTTTCGCATCATACTCTACTTCCCTTTTTACATTGTCTGGAAGCGGTTTAAAGGAATTATTAAGATTTCTAAGGCCTAATCTTTGTTTTTCCTTCAAACTGAAGGAGTTTCTGGTTGTATCGGAATTTCTTACCTGTGGTCTCACTGTTTGTGAAAAACCATTTTGTCTGCCAAAGCAGAGTAGGAAAGTAAAGAGGAGCGTTAATAGGGTTCTCAAGGTAATGCTATAAGTTCTTCAATGCGATTTTTATCATTTGTTCTACTGTTAAATCTATACCTCCATTTTTCACTGCACTGTCAATTGATTTCTCCGCTGGTTGTTTTGCAAATCCAAGCATCATCAATGCAGATAAGGCTTCTTCTCTAGCAGTATTATTTAATGGTGCAGCGATCAATGATCCTGTACCTTCTTTTTTCAACTTATCTTGCAACTCCAATACCAGGCGTTGAGCAGTTTTTGCACCAATTCCTTTAATCCGTTGGATTAGAGGCAAATCACCATTTACAATAGCAGTCTGAATTTCTACAGGAGTAATTGAAGAAAGCATCATTCTGCCCGTATTAGGGCCGATTCCAGAAACGGAAATCAGATGGAGGAAGAGCCTGCGCTCTCCCTCCTCTGCAAATCCATATAAGGTATGCGCATCTTCCTTGATATGTGTCCAGAGGTAAACCTTACATCTTTCCACATCTGCCAGACTGCTATAAGTATTTAGCGAAATATTGATATGGTAGCCAATTCCTCCGGCCTCCACTACAATATAAGCGGGGCATTTAAAGGTCAGCTTACCATCAATATATTCGAACATGTCTTATTTCTTAATTAATTTTTTTAATAGACCACCTTTTTTAGCTAGGGCTTCCTGCTCTTTCGATTGCACATCTAAGACTGCTAAAGTTACCATATTCACAATCTCACGAACTGAACTACCTAATTGTACAATATGAACAGGCTTGTTTAATCCTAATAAGATCGGACCAACTGCTTCCGCACCACCTAGTTCCTGCAATAATTTATAGGCAATATTTCCAGATTCCAGATTAGGGAAAACCAATGTATTAGCCGGTGCATCTACTAAGCTACTAAAAGGAAAGTTATCTTTCAATAAAGAGTTATTAATTGCAAAATTTCCTTGCATTTCACCGTCTACGATAATCTCAGGGTGTTTTTCGTGAAGAATTTTCACTGCTTTTCTCACTTTTTCAGGAACGACACCTTCATTTGACCCAAAATTAGAGTAAGAAAGTAAGGCAATACGAGGCTGAATATTGAATTTACGTACAGCCTGATCTAGCAATAAAGTAATATCCACCAGTTCTTCTACTGTAGGATCTACGTTTACCGTGGTGTCACCAAAGAAAACCGGACCTTTTTTTGTCATCATCATGTACATTCCAGCCACACGGTTCACACCAGGCTCAGTACCGATCACTTGCAAGGCAGGCTTGATGGTAGAAACATAATTTTTAGTCAGACCAGAGATCATGGCATCTGCTTCACCAAACTCTACCATAGAAGCACCGAAGTAATTTCTATCACGTAAAAATTTATTGGCTTCGAACAAGGTCACACCTCTTCTTTGTCTCTTTTGATACAAAGATTCTGCATATTTTTTCATGCGTTCAGGCTCCAACATTGGATCTACGATTTCTACACCATCCAATTCCAGTCCATTTTCTTCTATGATCTGCTCGATAGTCTCCTTTTTACCTAATAAAACAGGAATCGCGATATTATCATCCTTAACGATTTGTGCCGCTTTCAGGATTTTGTAGTTATCCGCCTCGGTAAAGACCACACGCTTCGGATTAGATTTAGCTTTAGTAGTGATGGCACGCATAATCGCATCATCCATACCCAATCTCGTTTTTAATTCCTCAGTATAAGCATCCCAGTCGGTAATGATTTTACGTGCAACACCAGATTCGATTGCTGCTTTAGCTACTGCCGAAGAAACATTAGTCATTAAACGCAAATCTACCGGTTTAGGAATGATATAATCTTTACCAAACTTGATATTCTTCTCATTGTAGGCCATATTTACAGCCTCAGGAACAGGTTTTTTAGCCAGTTCAGCAATTGCTTTTACTGCAGCAATTTTCATTTCCTCATTGATGCTGGTTGCCCTAACATCTAATGCACCTCTAAAAATATATGGGAAGCCCAACACGTTATTCACCTGATTAGGATAATCAGAACGCCCTGTAGCCATAATTAAATCTTTACGGGAACTGATGGCCAGTTCATAGGCAATCTCTGGGTTAGGATTAGCCATTGCAAAAACAATAGGATGCTTAGCCATAGATTTCAACATATCCACCGTTACGCAATCTGCAGAAGAAAGACCGATGAATACATCCGAATCTTTCATTGCTTCTTCTAAAGTATTCAAATCTCTTGAAGTCGCAAATTCAGCTTTGATCTCATCTAATTTTTCTCTGTCTGCCCGGATGACACCGCTACGATCACACATCACGATGTTTTCTTTTTTAGCACCTAAAGAAACATAAAGACGAGTACATGAAATGGCTGCCGCACCTGCGCCATTTACCACGATCTTAATCTTGTCCATTTTCTTTTTCTGCAATTCGCAGGCATTGATTAATGCTGCAGCAGAGATAATGGCAGTACCGTGCTGATCGTCGTGCATTACAGGAATATTCATCTCCTCTTTTAGGCGACGCTCAATTTCAAAGCATTCTGGTGCTTTAATATCCTCTAAATTTACCCCACCGAAAGTCGGTTCCAGGGCCTTTACGATTTTAACAAAGTCGTCAACGTTTTTAGTATCCAGTTCCAGATCAAAAACGTCGATATCAGCAAAGATTTTGAAAAGAAGGCCTTTACCTTCCATTACTGGTTTGCCAGCCTCCGGGCCAATATCACCAAGACCTAATACAGCTGTACCATTACTAATTACAGCTACCAGGTTACCTTTAGCGGTGTACTTATATACATCTTCAGTATTTTCTGCTATTTTTAAACAAGGCTCAGCAACCCCTGGAGAATACGCCAATGCCAGATCTCTCTGAGAGTTCGTTGGTTTGGTCGGTATAACCTGTATTTTTCCTGGTCGCCCTTGCGAGTGGTAATCCAAAGCATCTTGCTTCCTGTTAATTTTACTCATAAATCAGTCATTTATAAAGGGCCAAAGTTACAATCTTTTAATTAGCCCTGAAATAAAAAAGGAATCAGAATTGGGAAGTAGAGATTAGCCTTTAATGGCTACTTGTTTTCGTTTACCTGCCTCAGGATTATGGATTTTCAATTTCTGACCCGGAACAATGGAGGAACTTTTCAGTCCATTCCAAACTTTTAAATCCTGCACTTCTACATGATATTTATCAGCGATTGCACTCAATGTTTGTCCAGGGGTAACTTTATGGTAGCTGACGGCCGTAGCTGGTTTTACTACAATTTTCTTCTTTGCTTTACGACGATCATCATTTGAGGCCAGAAATACATTTTGATTTATATTCAGCTCTGTATTGTTCAATACCTCATAGATCTCTGCAAACTGAGTCATACTCACTTTAGGAATAATGATACGCTTAGGTTCGAGCTCGGTACCGTTCACAATCTTCTTCTTATAAGCAGGATTTAAGCTGTACAATTCATCTTCTTCGATACTTAGCGCAGTGGATAATTGTTGCAGAGAGACAAAACGGCTGACATGAATCGTATCTGTATTTTTAATGAATGGGGAAGCTTGTGCTTTGATCTGATGTTGATTGGAGCATTTCATCACGTAAATGGCTGCAATAAATGCGGGTACATAATTACGTGTTTCCAGAGGAAGGTAAGGCCTGATTTCCCAGAAATCATGAGAATCAGCTTTAATGATAGCTCTTTTCACATTACCCATTCCGCAGTTATAGGCGGCAATCGCCAGAAGCCAGTCGCCCAACTCCTGATATGCATCCCTAAAATAAGCCGCAGCGGCGTAGCTGGCCTGGGTAGGGTCCTTTCTTTCGTCCACAAAGTTATCCATATTCAGTCCATAATCTTTTGCTGTAGCAAACATGAACTGCCATAAACCTGTAGCACCTACCCTAGAAACCGCATGTGCATTCATAGAGGATTCAATGATGGGCAGATATTTAATTTCTTCAGGGATGTTATAATATTTCAGCGCTTTTTCAAAAACGGGGAAATAGTATTCGGACAAGCCGATCATTTTCCCCATCATATCTTTGCGACCGCTGTAAATATCAATGTACTTCTGTACATGCTCGTTGTAGCTCAGTGGGACCATTTTTTGAATGGAATCCAGTCTGGCTTTAAAAATATAATTGTGGTTGTAGAAACTGGGCGTTTCTGCTAAAATCGGTACAGCAATAGTATCAATTATTTGTAGGGATTGTCGTTGTTGCTGGGCTGCTGCTGAAAAGCTGGATAATGCTAAAATACAGGATGCAAATAGTACATTTATTTTCATAGGCAATGTTTGGTGACATGGGTCTAGGTTAAAAATGTATGGGACAGAGACAAGAGCTCCTGTTCCTTAAAGTGCTTTGCCATAAGCTGTAAACTTAACGGTAATCCTTCATTATTATTGCCCAAAGGAATTGCAATTGCCGGAATTCCTGTCAATGATGCCAGCACGGTAAAGATATCGGCCATATACATCACCAATGGATCATCTATGTTTTCTCCGATTTTAAAAGCTGGAGTTGGGGCCACCGGGCTTAATATCACATCATAATTCACAAGCATTTCTTCCATTTTTTCTCGGATCAATCTTCTCACCTGTTGGGCTTTCTGATAGTAAGCGTCGTAATATCCTGCACTCAGAACGAAAGTACCAATCAGGATGCGTTTTTTCACTTCTTCTCCAAAACCTTCCGCTCTGGAAGTCTTATATAAGTCGTTCAAGGTGACCGCTTCCATATTGCGATGCCCATAATGAACCCCATCATAACGGGATAGATTGGAAGAAGCTTCGGCGGTTGTTAAGACATAGTAGGCAGGAACAAGGTAATCCAGCAAATCAAATGACACATAGTCTACTGTATGTCCCTGACTTTTAAAACGCTCGATAGCGTTAAGGATAGCAGCTTTGATTTCAGGATCTAAAGCCTCACTTTCCATAGTTTCTTTTAATACCGCAATTTTTTTCGGTCCTCCAGCTGCTAGTTCAGTAGTATAATCTGGCACCTCCTTTTTAGAAACGGTACTATCATATTCATCTGCACCTGCAAGAATTTCCAACAATAAAGCGGCATCAGAGATAGAAGAAGTAATTGTACCGACCTGATCAAAGGAAGAGGCATAAGCGATTACACCATATCTGGAAATCCGACCATAGGTAGGCTTCATTCCTATACATCCGCAAAAAGCAGCCGGTTGTCTTACAGAACCACCGGTATCAGTTCCTAATGCTGATAAGCATAGATCTGCCTGTACCGCCACGGCAGAACCTCCTGAAGAGCCTCCTGCAACGCGTTCTGCATCTACTGCGTTTTTCACTACGCCATAATAAGAAGTTTCATTGGAACCACCCATCGCAAACTCGTCACAATTGAGCCTCCCGATAATGATGGCATCTTCGGCCAATAGACGCTCTACTACGGTGGCAGAATACGGAGAAACAAAACCTTCCAGCATTTTAGAGGAGGCAGTAACAATGTGGTCTTTATAACAAATATTGTCTTTAATACCAATTACCATCCCTGCCAGTTTTCCGGCAGTACCATTGTCTATTTTCTCTTGTACTACTTTAGCCTGAGCGGCCGCAGAATAAAAAAACACCTCATTAAAAGCATTGAGGTGTTCATGAGTTTCTATTTGCTTAAAATAGTGATCCAATAGCTCAGTTAAACTTAGTTTTTTTTGAGCAATAAGGGTTTGTATCTCTGATAAGGAGTTATACTTCTTCAAATTTCAAGAATAGGTTAAATTTAAAAATCGGATTAAAACCTATAGTGGTTTGTTGGTGCGGTTTTGTTCTACTTTGTCAGCAGCATCATCCATCCCGTCTTTTCCGTCTTTAAATTCTTTAATGCCTTTACCTAAGCCACGCATTAGTTCTGGAATTTTTTTACCCCCAAAAAGCAATAAAACAATTACAAGAATAATGGCGATTTCCGCGCCACCTAAGCCAGCTATTAAGAATGTGTTTAACATGATATTTTAGTTAAAGTTGTGTTTTATCTGTTTCAATTTTTGGATTTTCATTGCTTGTTGCTGCAACTACATCCTTTTTTTCTAAATCAATTCCTTCTGCAGCAGATGAAGTACTAGTGCTACCAGGATACATTTGTTCCTCCAGGCTAGTTTCCTTTGGATGATGACGGGTATTGTCATTGATGACATCATTAAGATCATCCACAATACCTACGGAATTTATATTGCGGTGGATTTCTCTTTTCACACCTTCCGAAGCATCTTTAAAATCGCGGATTCCTTTTCCTAAGCCTCTTGCCAATTCCGGAAGTTTTTTACCTCCAAATAACAAAAGAACAACAGCCAGGATGAGCATAATCTCACCACCGCCCATATTTAAGAATTCCAATACTGTTCCTGAATACATTTTAAGCTCTATTTATTGATCAATATACAAATATAAACATTTCTCGCGCAATCCTCTATTTTGCAGACAGCCATCCTGCAGGATTTTGCGCAACCTGACCTCTATAGATCTGGAATTGAAGTTCCGGAATATCGCCTGAAGAAGCTACTGTTCCTATCGTTTGTTTGGTACTTACATCCTCTCCTTTGCCTACGCTCACAGATTTAAGGTTCTGATACACGGTAAAGTACTGTCCGTGTTTGATCAGTACATAGTACCTGCCCATTGCATTTCCTATCTGGGTAACTTTTCCGTTAAACACCGCTCTTACCGCGGCACCTTCGTTAGTTTGTATGGTAATACCGGCATTGTCGTAGCTGGCCTGTCCCTCTTTATGCTTACCAAAACTTTCGGTAGTCGTCCCTGTGGCTACCGGCCATGGCAGGGAGCCCCTGTTGCTTTCAAATGCAGCTGAAAGTTTTGCTGCCTCTGGTGTGGCGGTCAGATAATTATTGCTGCTGTTTGCTGTGCTTGCTTTAGCCTTCGCTATAGGAGCAGGTGCAGTAGGGACTGGTTTATTTTCGGCTTTTGCTTTCGCAACAGCCGCAGCTCTGGCCCGTTCCGCCGCCGCAAGAGCGGCTAATCTGGCGCGTTCAGCAGCTCTTGCCTCTTCTTCCGCCTTTTTCTTGGCAATAGCAATCTCACGCGCAATTGCAGCACGTATACTTCTGTCTATCTGTGCCTGTTGTTTCTTACGTGCTACTATGTCTTGCTTATATTGCTTTTCCTGTTTGTTGAACTTATTTAATACCTGAGCCTGTTCATTTTTATTTTTACCCAGTTTGTTTTTTTCTGTTTCCTGCTCATGCAGTAAACTACTTTTTTCCTTTAAATTCTTATCCAGTACTACAATCTTATAATTCAGGTCTTTTTGCGTACCCTGAATATATCCCGCTTGTTTTTTCCGGTATTGGCCAAACTGTTGCAGGTATTTTATCCTTTTATACGCCTGATTGAAATCGCTTGCCGCAAATACAAACATCATCTTATCATAGGCATTTTGGTTGCGTTGTGCAAAACGAATCATTCCTGCATACTCTTTTTTAAGCTGAGAGAGCTGACCTTTTAAATTGATGACTGTGTTTGTATTTTCATGAATCTGATTGTCCAGATTCTTAATCTCAGAATTGATGACCGTAATTTTGTTCTGCATTAAACTGATCTGAGTGTTTAAGGCATTGATCTGGCTTTGTGTAAGTTTCTTGTTTTTAGCCGTTTTAGTCAGATTTCGCTGAAGCAGCTCTATCTCCCGTTGTATCGCTTCTTTTTTTCTTTTAAGCTCTGAACTGTTCTGTGCAACGGCAAAGTTTGCGGATAATAAAAATAAGAAGAGGAATAATAATTTATTTAGCTTCATTGCGTCAAAAGTATAAAAAAAATCAGTTTATTACTTCATACTTCCCTGGAACATTAAACGGAAAATCTACTGGAAGATTGCTCTCTACCTTTGAAAAATCAATATTCAACGCTATTTTTTGCGTTCCCGCCATAGAGTTGATCCGGATTGCCGTGGGGAACAAAGTACCGTTCATATTTTGGTAATCGCCATAAACTACCTTCAATGCTTTTGCAGCATTCAGGTCGTTCAATTGATATTCTGAAACTTTAAACAAGGTATTGAATAAAAGGAGGTAAACCAGTTGTGCCTGCTTCCCTGTAATTTCCCAAACCCCATTTTTATAGGCTAAATCTGCATCCTGACTCATAAATTCTGGAAAAGTATTTCCAGATAAAATCGCCTGCAATAATTTATAGCTGACCTGAGGGTTGGTGAAGCGATGTACATAACTAAAAGGCTTGGCCAAATAAACACTTTGCCATTTATTCAAGACTTTAATACTATCAGGTGTGATCAATGCCCTACCTAGTTCAATCCCTACCGGTCCGCCAATGGAAACCCAGATTCCTTCATCCTTACGGATTCTGATGTTCATATTGACATTATTCGCATTTCCGTTAATATCGAGACGTGCCTTACCTTTTAAAGATAAGGTCGTATAGGAAATATCCTTCTCTTCCAACAGTTTTAGCGTCTCCACTTTTTTAGTATCTACAGGAGCGGCGTTAGTTACAGGCGGTGCCACCACAATCTTTTTCTTGGTTTTACAGGCCATCGTTAAAAAAATCAGGACCAGAAAAAGCAAACTATTTAATATATTTCTTCTCATTTATCTTTCGTTTTAAATTGGCTGCATCATTTCCTGCGTCGTTTGCTTTTTGCCATTGGATCAATGCGGCCTCCTTTTCTCCATTTAAGAATAGGATATCGCCATAATGTTCCAAATAAAGACCATTTTCAGCCCCATCATGCTGTATTGCCAGTTCTGCCCAGCTTTTAGCCTGAACATATTTCCCGCGTTTAAACAACACCAATGCGTAAGTATCCGCCACAGAGGTACTCCCGGGCATCGCTGCCGCGGCTTTCGCGATCAATGTTTCTGCTTTCTCCAGATCCTGATTACTTAAAGCCAGATAGAAAGCATAATTGTTCAATAACAAATAATTTTTAGGCGCCAGCGATACCGCCTTATCAAAAGCAGTGTTTGCTTCCCTAAACTTCTGTTCATCGAGGAAAATCTCTCCTTGTAGTGCAAAAACTAGGGCCTGAAGCGCTGGATTGTCACCATCCAACTGCATGGCAGCCTTGATATTGGTCATCGCCGCCGCATTCTGCTGATCACGATGCTGTGCAAAGGCAAGGTAATAATAAAGAATCCCCTGATTTGGGAAAATGGCCAGTGCCTCTTCACCCGTTTTAGCAGCCTCTTTATATTTCCCTATGTTATTCTGGATGACCAGTACACGTTCCCAAACCGGATACAGCTGATCGCTCATTTTCAAGACTCCCTGATATTGTTGTAATGCAGCTAACAATTCTCCCTTTTGATATAGCAAATCTCCGTACAAAGCATGCATATTAGGATCATTAGATGAAGTTTGCATGGCCAGTTTCGTCAATGCCAAAGCTTCTTCAATCAATATTGGATTTTTAGCGCCTCCGGCAATCATCAAAATAATCTTTCCTTTTCTTTGTTGCGGCATTTCAGGATTGGCAAAAGCTGTTCTTAAGGCCAGGCCAGCTTCAATGCTATTTTTTATATTTTGGTAATAATCGGCAAGGGCCAGATCAATTTCATAATTTTCAGGTGAAATACTTTTCGCTTTTTTCAGCAGGATCAGTGCATTTTCGGTTTGTCCTTTTTCTATCATAGACTGGCTGAGGTCCAGCATTCCAGGGACATCATCAACCCCTGCGGAAAGCATGTTTTCCAATTCGGCTTTAGTTGCCTCTTTTTTATTGCCTAGGTCAATTCGATGCCTGGCCTGGACCAATGCTTTTGAAACCCCGAATTTCTTCTCTAATTCGTCATAAGTTCTTAAAGCCTCCGTTGTTTTACCCAATAACAAGTAAGCGTTACCTTTATCAAAATAAAAAGCATCATCATCGGGCGACAGGCGGATCAATTCGTTAAAAACAGCAACCAATCCTTCCATATCCCCTTTACGCTTATACAATTCAGCCATCATTTTCCAATACCAGAGGTTATTCGCATCCAGTGCTACTGATCTTTTGATGGCTGTTTCTGCTTCCGTTAGTTTATTCTGGCGATAATTCAGACTGGCCAACTCATAATAAACTGCGGCATTTTTAGGATCAATGGCGAGGATCTTTTGAAAACTCTCTCCTGCCCTGCTGTAATTTTCATTCAGCTTCTCCCTGAGTCCGGCGAAGAAAAGGGTCTTCAGTTCAGTACTATCCACTAATGGCTTTTGGGGTTGTTGCGCCGCAGCCGACATGCCCGTAAAAAGTAATGACACTAAAAGAGACCTTTGCTTCATCCTTATTTTATTTATTATCCATGCCTTTAAATTCATGGATTTTATTGAGTATTCCTATTTACCAGTATGGCCATAACCACCAGCACCACGTGCGGTGTCCGACAATTCCTCTACTGATTCCCAGGAGATGGTTTCATGTTTTGCAATGACCATTTGCGCAATGCGATCTCCATTGTTTACTACAAAATCCGTATCCGAAAGATTCACCAAAAGAACTTTAATCTCTCCACGATAATCCGCATCAATCGTTCCCGGAGAATTCACAATACTGATGCCATGTTTATAGGCCAATCCGCTACGGGGACGAATCTGTGCTTCAAAACCTACAGGCAATTCAATGTGTAATCCTGTTGGAATCAATACACGTTGTAAAGGTTTAATGGTAATTTCAGTTTCCACAAATGCACGCATGTCCATACCTGCTGCATGAGCAGTTTCATATTGAGGTAAAGCGTGTCCTGAATTGTTAATGATATTGATTTTCATTCTGATAATTGTTTTTATTATTTTAAAAGCGATCAGCCTGTATCTTCATACCTAAGATGAAGCATTTACTGATCATACCCCATTTTAACATGTTATTTTTTTAATAAAATTGATTTTATCTGGTCTTTCTCGAAATATATAATTCCCCCAATAAAAGCAATCAGCAAAGCATTTCCAATATAAATGTTCCTATTGAATACCCAAAAGGATAAAACTACCAGTACCACCGAAATGATTAAATAGCTCAGAATTCTTTTTAGGTTATACGGTATAGGGTAATATTTCTGTCCTAAGATATAAGAGATCACCATCATCACAAAATACGCCAGCATAGAAACCCATGCAGACCCCATGTAACTGAATTTCGGAATCAGCACAAAGTTAAATACAATTGTAATCAACGCTCCAACGATGGAAATATAGAGACCAAAACGAGTTTGATCTGATAAACGATACCAGATGGAGAGGTTTGAATAAATCCCCAGACAAACATAACCGAACAGTAGGTAAGGAACTGCAGGTAATCCAACCCAATACTCTGGCTTACGAATAAAATACTTTAGGATCTCAATATTGGCAATTAACCCAACAAAAAGCAGCACCAATGCGATCACAAAATAATGCAGGATGATGGCATAAGTCTGCCTTGCATTTTCCTTTTTAGCATGACTAAAAAAGAAAGGTTCTGCACCTAAGCGGAAAGCAGTCACGAAAATACTGATAAAGATGGCGATCTTACAAACTGCCCCATAGACACCTACTTCATAATCCGCAATACTATCAGGCAACAACTGACTCAATACAATCTTATCCAGGTTCTCATTTACAATAAAGGAAAGATTGGCGATCAACACCGGCCAGGAGTAGGAAAACATTTTACCGAAAAGTTCTTTATCAAACTTCAATTCAAGCTTTAAGAATTCCGGAAGGAGGAGTACCAATGTAACCACACTGGCAATCAAATTGGCAACAAAGACATAGCCGACCCAGATACCGCGATACCAGGACGACAACCATTCGGCCATTGGCCAGTCGTGTTTAATGAGCCAGGGAATCACATAAATAAACAGCAGGTTGAAACCTACAAAACTCCCAATGTTCAAAAATTTGATCAGACTGTACTTTATTGGTCGCTCGTCTGCCCTTAATTTAGCAAATGGGATCACACAGATCGCATCTATAAACAGGATTCCAATAAAAAATTGCACGTAGTGTTTATAGTCTGTAAGCTGTTTCGGGTCATCCGTTAAATAGGATGCAATCGGATTTGCCAGGACAAGCCCAGTGATTAAAAAGAGCGTTGAAATGAAAGCGATCACCAGGAAAGAATTGTTGTAAACCTCCTGTTTCCTATCCTCGTGCTTATTCAGATACCTGAAATAGGTACTCTCCATCCCAAATGCCAAAATCGCATTGATCATGGAAGCATAGGCATACATTGTAGTAAAAATACCATACGTCCCCGCAGCAAATTTACTCGTATAGATTGGGGTCAGGATAAAATTAAACAGCCTGGAAAATACAGTACTTAAACCATAAATCGCAGTCTGACCGAGGAATTTTTTAATGAAAGACATGCGTTATTTTTTGATGATTTCGAAGTTACGGTAGCCTTTCATCTCTCCGGGAGTTACTTCTACAGTTTCAATCTTTGCTCTGTCTGGCCCCTCATTACACCATTCTTCAAAAACTTCTAATGAGGCATCATCGCCCTCTGCTTCCAGATACAATGTACCATCCTTTTCATTTTTCACTATTCCGCGAACCCCCATTTGATCTGCGATTGCTTTTGTGGTCGCTCTAAAAGATACGCCTTGCACCTTTCCGGTTACTCTTATATTGATGTGTTTCATTCTTATTTTTTTAGTTGATTCAATACCAGTTAAGCAATTAAGCTGGAAATTCCAGCCGATTGAGTCTCTCTTTTTCAGTTAAAAACTCCTGCCAGATGGTTTTCAAGATCTTCGCAGCAGGTTTAATTTCCTTTAGCAAGGCCGATACTTGTCCGATTTCCAGCTCGCCCTCTTCCATATTTCCTTCAAACATACCTAATTTCGCTCTTGCCCGACCTAAAAGTTGCTTAAGCGCTTCCGGATTGGCCCCTTCTGCCTCCGCAACTGCAACTGCATCGGCAAAGGTATTCTTTAGCAGCCTGACAGGAACCAATTTTTTCATCTGAAGTTTCGTATCTCCTTCGTTAGCAGCAATGATTCCCGATTTAAAATTATTATGAGCAGAGGACTCTTCTGCTACGGCAAAAGCGGATCCAATCTGAACGGCTTCAGCTCCCAATGCAAATGCAGCAAGCATGGCACTTCCACTTCCAATGCCACCAGCAGCAATCACCGGAATTTGTACTGCATCAGCAATCATTGGAATCAGACACATGGTTGTTGTTTCTTCCCTTCCATTATGTCCGCCGGCCTCAAAACCTTCCGCCACAATCGCATCCACACCGCAAGCTTCCGCTTTTGTGGCAAATTTAGTATTCGCGATGACATGGACCACCGTAATTCCATTTTCCTTCAGCAAGCCTGTCCATGTAGCAGGGTTTCCTGCAGAAGTAAATACAATTTTCACCCCCTCTTCTACAATGATCTGCATGATCTCTTCAATATTCGGATAAAGTAATGGAACATTAACCGCAAAAGGCAGATCAGTTGCGGCCTGACATTTTTGAATGTGTAACCTGAGTACTTCCGGATACATTGAACCAGCGCCTATAATTCCCAATCCTCCTGCATTCGATACAGCTGAAGCCAATCTCCAGCCACTGCACCAGACCATTCCGGCCTGAATGATGGGGTATTTGATTTGAAATAAGGTCGTAATCCTATTATTCATTTATGCTAATCTTTTAATCTGGCCTGTAATCCTCATTTCCCCATCTTTTTCCACAAATTCAAGTAGATTGATACCAGGAGTCTTTCCAACAACTAAACTACCAAAACGATCCTCAATTCCTAAAAATTCGGCACCATTTATCGTGGCCCATTCTAAAAGTTTAGATAAAGGAAGCTGGAAATGTTCCTGAAGCGTTTTCATTTCTTCAACGATACTCAACTGATCATTACTCGCCAGACTATCTGTTCCTAATGTGATCTTCAGTCCGGCTTCCAAAAACAAGGGAAGTTCCGGTAATTTATTTTCAATATATAAATTTGCGTTCGGGCATAAGCACCAATATAAATCAGGATGAGTTTTTTGTGCAAAATCCAGATCAGCAGCACTGCTGAAAGTATTGTGTACCAATAGCGTTTTTAGCGTAGCTGAAAGTTTAGGCAAATAATTGCATAAGGAGCTTTTCCCCGTTGCTTTAAAGAAATCAATATTTAAGCCCAGAAACTCGTATAACTTTAAAAAGCTCCCGCTTTTATGTTCAAAAAATTCATTCTCTTCCTGAGTTTCCTGGTTATGAATACTAATGAGGTCCTGATGTAATTCTGCTTCTCTGCAGATTTCCGCAAACAAATTATCGGATACAGAATAAGGCGCATGAGGGACGACCGAAGCATTTAAAGGATGAAACGCAGCTTTCATCATTTTAGCCGCTTCGATGATTTCAACCGCTTTTTGCGGATTGAAACCCATGGTTTCTATAAAAGTATGATAATAAATATTGCTGATTTCTTTGACTGCTTTAGAGATCAATTTATTAGAAATATCTCCCACTGCCACAATTCCTTGCGCGTACATCTCCCGATCTGCACTTTTCATGGCTTCAATTTGCTCTTGCTCATCTGCCTGTCTTTGTCGGATTATCTGCTCCACAAATCGGGGAAGACCGGTATGCTTTCCAATTTTTCCTTTCAGGTGAGAAAGTTCCAGGTGACAATGGGTATTCACAAAACCAGGAACAAGGATTCCTTCATGAAATTTAACATCTGTTATCCCTTTACCTGCTGCCTCTGTGGCCGTCAAAATCTGTAAAATTAAACCACTGGAATCCACAGCAATTACTCCCTCTTTTAAAGGGGCAACAGCCACCGGACAAATATATGATGCAGAAAGGTAGGAAATCATCCTACAAAGGAAAGGTATTTCCACTAAAATAAGGCTATAATCTGCTGTCGTTCTTCAGCCATAAACCCAAACCCAGAAAATTAATTTGAAATAATCCAGGAGACCTGACATAGGGTTGTCAGCGTCCCTTCTTTTCTTTGTTCTATAATTTTAAAACAAGCAAAATGGAAATGACTAAAATCTTATTAGAGGAACTTGAGCAGGAAGCTCAAACTACACGCAAAATGTTGGCAATTGTACCTGCCGATAAGTTCGATTGGCAGCCGCATCCAAAAAGCATGACTTTAAAAATGCTTTCTGCACATGTTGCAGAATTGCCTGTCTGGATTGCTCTTGGCCTTACTACTTATGGCCTTGACTTCGGTGTAAGCCCATACCAACCAAAAGATGTTAAAAACGAGGCTGAATTGATGGCCTATTTTGAGGAATCATTAGCAGCCGGACTAACACAATTATCTGCTGCAAAAGAAGCAGTCTTATCGGAACCATGGATTTTAAGGAACGGAGCTCAAATTTATCAGACATTCACAAAAGCGAGTCTGATCCGACACAGCTTATCCCAACTTATCCACCACAGAGCCCAATTAGGCGTCTTTCTGCGACTGTTAGACATCCCAATTCCGGGTAGTTATGGGCCTAGTGCTGATGATACTCAAGGTTAGAATCCATAGCTTTACATTTTTTTGATAGATATATGGGTATATTTTGATTTCTTTGTAAACTGAAACAATTTATACCCATACCCATGTCTGATTCTACCACCCGATTAAATAAATACATTAGTGAGAGCGGTCTGTGCTCCAGAAGAGCTGCAGACAGATACATAGAACAAGGAAATGTATTTATCAATGGCCGGAAAGCCAAGGTAGGCGACAAAGTATTTTTCGGGGATATCGTTACGGTGAATGGCCAGACCATAGAGCCAAAAGAAGTTGATAATTCCATATTAATCGCTTATAACAAACCTGTAGGCATTACCAGTACTACTGAAGCCGGAGTAAAAAGTAATATGGTGGATCATGTAAACCATAGCGACAGGGTTTTCCCTATCGGTCGTCTGGACAAAGATTCACAAGGTTTGATTTTCCTGACCAATAATGGAGATTTAGTAAACAAGATCCTTCGTGCAGGAAATAACCATGAAAAAGAATATATCGTAACCGTTAACAAACCGATCACGGAGCAATTCATCTCTGGCATGGCCAAAGGTGTTCCGGTATTGGGTGTAATGACTAAAAAATGTAAGGTAACTAAAGAAAGTACTTTTACATTCAAGATTATTCTTGTTCAGGGATTGAACCGTCAAATCAGAAGAATGTGTGAGCATTTCGGATTTGAGGTAACGAAACTGGAACGTACCAGAATCATGAACATCACGCTAAAAGGAATTCCAGTTGGCGAATGGAGGGAACTGACAATGGAGGAACAGACAGAGATTTTCAACCTTGTAGCGAAATCAAGTTCTCTGGAGGCCGCATCGTCTGCTAAAAAAGCAAGTAAAAAATCAGCTATTTCCAATTTTGACGAGCAACCAGCTCCTAGAAGAAATTCTTCTGGAAGAGCAGCTGGACCAAGATCAGGTGGCTCAAGATCAACATCTGAAGGCGGATCAAGGTCTGCTTCAGGTAAACCAAGATCGGAACAGAAATCAGGCTCTCCTTATCGTGGGTCCTCATCTACTCCAGATTGGAATAAAACCAACGGCCCCAGCAAAAGACCAACAAGACCTTCAAGGGGACAATCTGGAGCTCCAGCTGGAAAAAGCAGAGGACCAAAGCGTTAAACATAATTACACTGTCATAATCAAGCAGTAATCACTTACATTTTAAGCCAGCAAAATCAAATTTTGCTGGCTTATTCTTTTTTTAGGTAACTTTGCAACAAATGCTTACGACAAAAAAAACAGACATACGTTCACTGGATCTTCCACAGTTGCAACAACACTTTATAAACATGAAGGAACCTGCTTACCGTGCCAAACAGGTTTATCAATGGCTATGGGAGAAATCTGCACGTTCCTTTGAGGAGATGAGTAACCTTTCTAAAGACCTTAGAAAGAAGCTGGATGAAAATTATGCAATCAATGTAGTCGAAGTGAATAACTCTCAATTTAGCAATGATCAAACCATCAAAAACACATTCAGACTCTATGATGGCAATATTGTTGAAGGCGTGCTGATTCCTATGGACGAACGCATGACGGCCTGTGTTAGTTCTCAAGTGGGTTGCAGTTTAACCTGTAAATTCTGTGCGACAGGATATATGGACCGCAAACGTAACCTGAATGCAGATGAAATCTATGATCAGGTAGTTTTGATTGATCAGCAGGCAAAGAAGAACTATAATGCTCCCCTAACGAACATCGTTTACATGGGAATGGGAGAACCTTTGCTAAATTATGCGAATGTTCTGAAGTCTATCGATCGTATTACCTCTCCAGATGGACTTAACATGTCGTACAAACGCATTACTGTCTCTACTGCCGGTATTGCGAAGATGATTAAGAAACTGGGTGATGATGGGGTTAAATTTAATCTTGCCCTTTCCCTGCATGCCGCAAATGATAAAAAAAGAAATGAAATCATGCCGATTAATGAGCAAAACTCATTGAAAGCATTGGAAGAAGCTTTAAAATACTATTTCTCTAAAACAAAGAATCCGATCACTTATGAATACATTGTATTCAACAATTTCAATGATGAAATTCAGGATGCAATGGAACTGGCGAAATTCTGTAAACACGTACCTTGTAAAGTTAACCTGATCGAATACAACCCGATTCAGTTTGCAGATTTCCTAAATGCCGAAGGTGATAAAATCGATGCTTTCTCTGCTTACCTGAAAAGTCAGGGTGTAAATACCAATATCAGAAGAAGTAGAGGTAAAGATATTGATGCTGCCTGTGGACAGCTGGCTGTAAAAGAGCAAAACTAATTCCTGGAATTTAACCAAGCATGGACTAATCCGCATAGATTAGCCCATGCCATTCTTCAACCCCTATATTTCTGACCTTTTACATTTGCTGTTTCCAGCAGAATGTCCCGGTTGCGCCTTGCCACTAAATAATGTTGAATTGTGTATTTGCAGCACATGCCTTTATAACTTACCCTATACTGACCACCATCTGGATCAGGATAACCTGGTAGCCAGACAATTTTGGGGCCGACTACCCTGTCATGCCGCGATGGCAATGCTATTCTTTAAAAAGGAAGGCATAGTACAACAACTCATCCATCAGCTAAAATACGGTAACCAACCAGAGCTGGGCGAAAGACTAGGTATCTTACTTGGAGAACGGCTTTTGTACTCCCCCTATTATCAGGACATTGATTTCCTCATTCCGGTACCTCTTCATAAAAAAAGATCAGGAACTCGTGGCTACAACCAAAGCGAATGCATCGCCAGAGGAATTTCCCAGGTTTTAAAAGCTCCTGTTAGCAATCGGCATCTTGTCCGTAGTACTGCAACCGACAGTCAGACAAACAAAGGAAGGTTACTTCGATTTGAAAATATGCTAAGTGCTTTTGAACTGAAACAGCCTGAAGAATTAGCAGATAAACACCTATTACTAATCGATGATGTACTCACGACCGGCGCAACATTGGAAGCTTGTGGAATCAGCCTTCTTCAATCCATGCCTGCAAAGATCAGCATCGCTGCCCTGGCCTTTGTGCGCTGAATTAGAACCGGCCTATTAAACAATCTTCAATATAATTATATTATTGAGAGCGTTAATTTAGATGGAAAAGATCGGCAAAATTCTAAATTGGAACAGCTCGTCTTTTATTTTACAACATTTCATAGGAACTCTCAACTCACACTTTTAAACCTTATTTATCAAACAGATAAGTCTACTCATTCAATTAGGTTCCAAAATAAAATTTTAAAAGATTTTGAATATTAAAATATATTCCGTTACTTTGACCTTGAGAGCGTTAATTTAAGGGTCGATAGCTTCACACTCGTGAAATATCGGCCCTTTATCATTTCTAATAAAAACGTATTTTTAATACCCCCCATTAAAAAAAACATTTAGATCAATCCCAACTTCCAGGGAGTAAAAAGATTTATTTTTCAGCATGACTCACTGTCTTTTTATACTCAATTTGAAAACGAGAAATAACCAGGAAAGTGTTCGGGAAGATTGGTTGGAATCGGGTTCGTTTATTTTTGGTATTGTCAAACCATCTAAAGCCTATCAGTCAGCCTCCTCTGAACTAAGACTTTTGTACGGCAGTTATTCCTGCATTTTTCAAATAAATCTTAATCTTAAAAATCTTGCATCTATATTGAGATTTACAGCCTTTTAGCTGAGGTATTCAGAAAGAATATTTCTCATATCTTCAGGTTTGAAAGGTTTTAAGATATGTCCGTTCATACCAGACTCAGCAAACTTATTGTGTTCATCGTGTAAAGTAGATGCGGTTAAAGCAAGTATGGGAACTTGCTTATAATAGTCTCCATCCATAGCCCTAATCAACGTACAGGCTTCAAAGCCGTCAATTCCCGGCATTTTAATATCCATAAAGATGAGGTCGTATACCTGGTCGCGCACTTTTACAAGTGCTTCTTCCCCTGTAACCGCAAAATCCAGTTTTAGTCCCCATTTACCGAAAATTCTTTTGGCAATTAAAGAATTGATTTCATTATCGTCCACCACAAGAATCCGTTTATTGCTAAACCTATCTGGCTCTGTGAATACTTTTACCTGGGGTACATAATCAGCTGCTTTTTCAAAAGATATACTGAAATGAAACTTCGTTCCTTTTTCTTCTTCACTTTCTACCTTAATGTCTGCTCCATATAGTTCCAGCATTTTCTTCGTAATGGTAAGTCCAAGCCCCGTGCCTCCATACTTTCTGGAAATATCTGTTCTGGCTTGAATAAAAGGCTGAAAGATGTAATCTAGCTTTTCTGCAGCGATGCCAATTCCGGTATCTTTTACTTCAAAATAAATAGATACGCGATCCTTAGTCTCATTCAGCATTTTGATTTCCAATACAATCTTCCCATCATGAGTAAATTTAATGGCATTCCCCAATAGGTTCATCAATACCTGATACAGACGGGTTTTATCCCCTTTAACATATTCCGGAATATTTTCATCACAGATCAATTCCAGTTTATTATTACCGGCTGTAACATTCAATTGCAAAGAATTGATCACATCAGAAGCGAGGGCTCTGAGGCTAAAAGGAATCGTTTCCAACTGCACATTTCCGGTTTCCATTTTAGTTAGATCCAGGATATCATTGATGATATTGAGCAGATTTTCTGCGGAAAAGCGCAAGAGGTTTAAATCAGGAAGCTGCGATTCCTTCGGGTCATTATCAAGAAGCAAATGTGCCATTCCTATCACTGCATTGAGGGGGGTTCTAATCTCATGACTCATCACCGACAAGAACATTTCTTTGGCAGCACTCAATTGTAAGGCCTGCTCTTTCGCTTCTACCATTTCCTGCTCAACCTGCTTCCTTTGGGAAATATCAGTGATCAGATCAATTTGGCGCTCTACTTTTCCTTTTTCATTGACGATAGGTGTATTGGAAACAGAAAGCCAGATCGGTTCTCCGGATTTCTTTTTCGCTTGCACCTCTATGGAATAAGATTCCCTATTGTTCGCTTTCAGTCTGGATGCTACAATCAGTTCTCTCTGTGCCTCATCCTTAGAAAGAATATCACCTAATCTGAGTCCTTGTAATTCATTCAATGAATAACCAGTTAACTTTTCCATAGAATGATTAATCCAGGTGGTATAACCTTCTCCATCGGAAATATTAACTCCAGTATCGGTTTTGCTGGCGACTAAAGAAAGGAGTTGTAATTCTTCTTCTGCCTTTTTCTTTTCAGTAATGTCGAGTATGATTTCTACCTCTATTTCGACCTTTCCTTCGTCATTGAAGACGACCGTATTATAAATAGATAGCCAGATAGGTTGCCTGTCTTTGCGGTAGGCCAGCAGGTCGACAGTAAAAGACTGGTGTTTATTGGTGAGTTCACGTGCTTGTTGAATCAGCTCCAGATCCGTTCCCGGTCCCTGAATCAAATCCCCAAGGCGTTTTCCTTTGATATCTTCCAGTGTAAATCCTGTAATTTTCTCAAAGGCCGCATTTACCCAGGTCACATGGTTATCAGAATCATTGATCACCACAGCATTGTTGACCTTACTCGCCACAAAGGAGAGTTTCATCAGTTCATTTTCTACTCTTTTATTTTCTGTAATATCTCTTCCATAAGCATACCAGCGTCTGTTTTTACACACCATGTTCCAGCTCAACCAGCGGATTAACCCACTTTTAGTGACAATTCTGAAATCGATATTAAACTGTTTGGTACCATTAGACAGACCTACTTCTATTGCATGGACTACCCTATTGATATCCTCGCGATAGCAGAAAGTCCAGGCCGTTAAACCTACAGCTTCTTCCACTTCATATTCCAGCACTGTGGTAACAGCATTGTTGACAAACAACAATTCACCATTATCATCGAGGATGCAATGAATTTCGGGAGATACAGTGGAGATATTCAGGAGTTCTTCAAAGCGCTGATTTTTAAGGTTCAGCTCTTTTGCTTTTTTACGGAGGGAGATATGGGTGATAATTTCTTTGGCAAGGATCTGTAATCCTTCCTTCTGTGCGCTGGTCATTTCTTTACGCACCTGATCAAATACACAGATGGTCCCTAAGCGGTAACCATCATCGTCAATCAAAGGAGCGCCAGCATAATAACGTAGATCTGGAAGGCCAATGACGTCTAAATACTTGCTATACCGTTCATCCTCCATCGCATCACAAACTTCAAATACGTTCTCCGACTGGATAACCTGTTCGGCAAAGGAATTACTTCTGGGCAATTCTTTACGGTCAAGCCCAATCACAGATTTAAACCATAACCGGTCTTCATCAACTAATACAATGACAGCTACAGGCGCGTTGCAGATCAAGCTAGCCAGCTTGGTGATATTATCGAATTCCTGTTCTGGAGGAGTATCCAATATATCGTATTCCTGCAACGCCTGTAAGCGTTCCATTTCATGAGTTGATGAAGTCTGGTTATTCGTTAACATGGAGTAAGTTCTTCCCGTTTATTTATACAAAGGGAACTGACCTACCAGATTGATTACTTTTTCTTTTACCACTTTTAAATTATTCTCATCCTCAGAATTCGTAATTACCTGATCAATCAGATCAACAATGATATCCATTTCTTTTTCTTTGAAACCTCTGCTTGTGATGGCAGCAGTACCTACACGAATACCTGAAGTTACAAATGGTGACTTATCGTCGAAAGGAACCATATTTTTATTCACGGTAATATCTGCTTTTTCAAGCGCATTTTCTGCTGCTTTTCCAGTTATATTTTTGTTGCGCAAGTCAATCAACATTAAATGATTGTCTGTACCACCAGAAATAATACCATAACCTCTGTCAACGAAAGCTTTGGCCATCGCCTGAGCATTGGCTTTCACCTGCGTAATGTATGTTAAATATTCGTCGCTCAATGCTTCGCCGAAAGCAATTGCTTTTGCAGCGATAATGTGTTCTAATGGTCCACCTTGTGTTCCAGGGAAAACTGCCATGTCTAAAACTGATGACATCATTCTGGTTTCACCTTTAGGAGTTTTGATTCCGAATGGGTTTTCGAAATCTTTTCCCATCATGATCATACCACCACGAGGCCCGCGAAGAGTTTTGTGTGTAGTAGTGGTCACGATATGACAATGAGGAAGTGGGTTTGCCAATAATCCGCGGGCAATCATACCTGCAGGGTGTGAAATATCAGCCAATACCAATGCACCAATTTTATCTGCAACACTACGGATGAAAGCGTAATCCCACTCTCTTGAATAAGCAGAAGCACCGCAAATGATCAACTTAGGACGTTCCGCCAACGCGATTTCTTCCAATTTTGCATAGTCGATCAAACCATCTTCTTTCTTTACTCCATAAAACAATGGCTGATACAATTTTCCTGAAAAATTAACCGGAGAACCGTGCGTTAAGTGCCCCCCATGAGAAAGGTCAAATCCTAAAATTTTATCTCCCGGCTGGATCACAGCAAGCATTACTGCTGCATTTGCCTGTGCGCCTGAATGCGGTTGAACATTTACCCATTCTGCCCCAAAAAGCTGCTTTGCACGCTCAATAGCTATGGTTTCCACTTCATCTACTACCTGGCAACCGCCATAGTATCTTTTTCCCGGAAGGCCTTCAGCATATTTATTTGTTAAACATGATCCTGCGGCCTCCATTACTTGTTTGCTCACAAAGTTTTCAGAAGCGATCAGCTCGAGGCCATTTTCCTGACGGTCCAATTCCCTGTCAATCAAATCAAAAATTAGTGTATCTCTAGTCATTTATTGAAGTATTAATTTGTAAAATTAACGATTTTCCTTCTTAGTTTGGTAACAAAATACCTTACTTTGTAGTTCTATTCTATAAATCACTGCATGGAAGATATCACCCGTCCATTATTACCGAACATTAATTATCCTGCTGATTTAAAGCAGTATAAAGAAGAAGATCTCGAACAAATCTGTCAGGAACTGCGCCAGTACATCATAGATGTAGTGAGTGTAAACGGAGGACATTTTGGCGCAAGTCTGGGTGTAGTGGAACTCACAGTAGCCTTACATTACGCTTTAAATACACCTTACGACAGACTGGTCTGGGACGTTGGCCACCAAGCTTACGGACATAAAATCCTTACCGGAAGAAAATCAGTATTTCATACCAACCGCCTCCTTAATGGGATTAGCGGATTCCCAAAAATCAGTGAAAGTGAGTACGATACATTTGGTGTTGGTCACTCTTCTACCTCTATTTCCGCCGCATTAGGAATGGCTGTAGCTTCTCATTATAAAGGAGAAACAGACCGTCAACATGTTGCTGTAATTGGTGACGGAGCGATGACTGCTGGGCTTGCCTTTGAAGGTTTAAACCATGCAGGTATTGAAAATTCCAACCTTTTGGTGATTCTGAACGACAACTGTATGTCGATCGACCCGAATGTAGGGGCTTTAAAGGAATATTTAACGAACATTACCACTTCCAAATCATACAATCGCTTCCGCGATGATATTTCCAGTGTTTTAATCAAACTTTCTGAACTTGGCCCAAATGCGCATAAGTTTGTAAAGAAAATTGAGAAAAGCATTAAGGGTACCTTACTAAACCAGAGCAATTTATTTGAATCCTTAAATTTCAGGTATTTTGGCCCTGTTGACGGCCATGATGTGGTGCGTTTGGCACAGGTCATTAAGGATTTAAAAGACATTCCAGGCCCAAAAATCTTACATTGTGTAACGGTAAAGGGCAAAGGTTTTGCATTGGCAGAGAAAGACCAAACCAAATGGCATGCCCCGGGTTTATTTGATAAAATTACTGGTGAGATCAAGAAATCAGCTGTAGATAAACCTCAGCCACCAAAATATCAGGATGTTTTCGGACATACTCTGGTAGAACTTGCAGAAGAGAATCAAAAAATTGTAGGTATTACCCCTGCGATGCCATCAGGTTCCTCTATGAATATCATGATGAAAGCAATGCCTAACCGCGCATTTGATGTTGGCATTGCAGAGCAACATGCCGTTACCTTTTCTGCCGGACTGGCTACTCAAGGACTTGTTCCTTTCTGTAATATCTATTCCAGCTTTATGCAAAGGGCTTATGATCAGGTGATCCACGATGTGGCAATTCAAAACCTGAACGTAGTGTTCTGTCTAGACCGTGCAGGATTTGCGGGCTCTGATGGAGCGACTCATCATGGTGCATACGATTTAGCATACATGCGTTGCATTCCAAATATGACGATTGCCGCACCAATGAACGAAGAAGAACTCCGAAACCTGATGTATACTGCTCAATTGGAAAATCAAGGTCCTTTTTCTATCCGTTATCCGAGAGGAAATGGTGTTTTAACGGATTGGAAACGTCCTTTCAAAGCATTAGAAATTGGTAAAGGCCGAAAAATATGTGACGGAGAAGATGTGGCGATATTGACCATTGGTCATGTGGGTAATTTTGCTTTAGAAGCTTGTAAAGAGTTAAACAGTGAAGGTATTCATCCTGCGCACTACGACATGCGCTTTGTAAAACCTCTAGATGAGGCATTATTGCATGATGTATTCAAACGCTATAAAACCGTTATCACTGTAGAAGACGGTTGTCTGCAAGGCGGCCTTGGAAGTGCTGTGTTAGAGTTTATGGCCGATCACCAATATAATGCTACTGTAACCCGCCTTGGCATTCCTGATGAGTTTATTGATCATGGTGAACAACAGGAATTGTGGGCGCTTTGCGGCTATGATACTGCCGGCATTATTACCATAGTAAAAAAAAACGCTATAAGGAGAACAACTGAAACGATCGCTTCTTAACTGATTAACTTTCCTAGTTCAGGATCAAAAAAACATCAAAAAAGCCCTGCCTGCACATTTTAAAACTGCAGGCAGGGTTTTTTACTAAATATCTGATCATGTACATGATAGATCAGGATTCCATTGTTATTTCTATCCGATATGTGGCTTGACAGGTTGATTCGCAAACTCCAATAATGATTTTTCAATAATGACCAGACATTCATTGATCTGTGCTTCAGTGATCACCAAAGGAGGTGCAAAACGGATCTTGTTACCCTGAGTCGGTTTTGCCAATAATCCATTCTCCTGGAATTTAACACAAATATCCCATGCCATATTAGAATCTTCAGGGCAATAGATTACAATTGCATTTAGCAATCCTTTGCCTCTCACCTGCTCAATAATTCCTATTCTTTTGGCAATAGCTTCCAATCCATTTCTTAAGATTTCACCCAATCTCTTTGCGTTATCAGTAAGATTTTCGTCCAGTACTACCTGTAAAGCTTCCTGAGCTACGGCACATGCTAGCGGATTTCCCCCATAAGTTGAGCCATGTTCACCAGGTTTAATCGTCAGCATAATTTCATCGTTAGCCAATACTGCCGAAACGGGTAGAACTCCTCCCGAAATTGCCTTTCCTAAAATAATCATATCCGGTTGATTGGTTTTATCCTTTGAATTGATATCATAAGAGGCCAGCATCTCTCCAGTACGAGCAATGCCAGTTTGAATTTCATCTGCAATAAACAGTACATTGTATTGTTTACATAAAGCGTTAATACGGGATAAGTAATCACTGTCTGGCACCACTACCCCTGCTTCACCCTGAATGGGTTCTACGATAAATCCTGCAATATTTTTATCTTCCTTTAATAGGGTTTCAAAAGCTTCCACATTATTATAAGGAACACGAAGAATTCCGTCAACAAATGGGCCGAAGTTAGTTGTTGCACTTTCGTCGTCAGATGCAGAAATCACAGAAATGGTTCTGCCATGAAAATTTCCATTGGCAAAAACAATCTTTGCCTGATTAGCTGGAACACCTTTTACCTGATAAGCCCATTTTCTACAAAGCTTCATAGCACTTTCTACCGCTTCCACTCCAGAGTTCATTATCAGCGCTTTATCATAACCAAACAGCTTACACATAAATTCTTCCAGGTCTCCTAACTTATTATTATAAAAAGCACGGGAGGTCAGGGTCAGCTTTTCTGCCTGCTCTTTTAAAGCGCCAATAATTCTTGGGTGACAATGACCTTGATTTACAGCGGAGTAAGCCGACAGAAAATCATAGTATTTTTTTCCTTCTACGTCCCAAAGAAAAACGCCTTCTCCTTTTTCCAGTACTACTGGTAGGGGATGGTAATTATGGGCACCGTATCTGTTTTCTTTTTCGATAACTGTTTCGACTTTACTTAAATTTGCTGAAATTCTCATGTGTAACTATATGATTTGGTAGGCTGGCTAAGTTAATGATATTTATTATTTAACGCTACTAAAAAAGAGAATTTGACTTTTTATACAATTAAAAAACGTTATTTAACTTTAAACTGCCGATATTCGGCAATAAACCCAATCTTAAAACAGCGCAATGGATGCTATTGATGAATTTGATGTTCAAATTTTAAAACAACTTGAAAAAGATGGCCGAATGGCCTATTCGGCTATTGCAAGCACATTAGGTGTATCGAACACCATGGTACATCAAAGGGTATCCAGGTTGATAGAACAGGGGATATTAGCAGGGATTAAACCTGTACTGGATGAAAAAAGAATAGGTTATGATTGGGGAGCTTTTACCGGGATCTCTCTGGAAAAAGATAGTGACTCTAACCGGATCATTGAAGAATTAAAGAAAATACCGGAGGTCACCGAGTGTTATTACATTACCGGTATTTACACCTTGTATATCAAAATCATTGCTAAAAATCATGAACATATGAGGAAGATTCTTTATGAAAAAGTGGACAGTATTCCGGGAATTTCGAAAACAGATTCGATTATAGAATTGGGTTGTGCTTTTAAAAGAAACATCATTTTATAATCAGATCTACTACTGAAAAATATCGCTGGTACTGATAAAATACCAACCATTTTTTTTATCCTTAATTTAGAAGGCCGTTTACCTCATTTAAGGAAACGGCCTTCAGCTGATTTATTTTTCGGAACAATTGTGTGGATTAGTTATATCCAGGGGTTTGTACCAGTACCCCTTTTGACCTATCAATCTGTACCTGTTGAACAGGCATAGCATATAATTTATCTGACCATACCCGGTTCTTTACCAATCCGTTGTTTACAACAACAATAATAGTCTTCATTCCATCGGGAGCGATTTTCTACCTTCTGATGCCCAGCAAACGTTGACCTTCCTGTGCGAGCTCAACTATGCGTTCTGCCCTGATAAGCTCTCTCCATGTTTCTTTCAAACCATATTTCGTTCTGTTCAGGACTGGCATTACTGCCCGTGTTCTGATTTGATCCAAAGCATCATAAATAGTAATATCCCGAACAGAAACCTCATTTTTAGCCTCAGCATATGTCAATAAAAGCTCCGCATAACAAATAAGGATAGCATTTGCATACTTATCTACCAATTTACGAAATCCATAACCCGTTAAAGAATAGCCACTTCCTGTTTTCCAGTTAAAAGAAGCTTCCTACTACAGATACGCATGGTAATGGACCTTCACTGTATTTCAAAGTTCCTTTCACAACAATATCGGCAAGCTTAATCCTCAGGTTGTTTTTTTGAACCCAGGGCTTAACCAGAGCAAGGGCATCCAACACAAATAGGATCATCACTGCCATTAAAACCCAGATCCCTGCGGTTTTAAGAGGTTGTTTTTTTCATTATAATTTGTTGTTAAGAAATATTTAAATCAATATTACGTATAGTAATCACTATTTAAAGTACTTTAAAGGGCTTTCGTTTACGCAAACGGTTGTGTAAAAACATAACTGATAAAGAAACCAGATCACCCACCCCCCCTTAAAGTTCTAAAAACAGACTTTCAAATTCTCAGCTAACTATTTAATTAAGAGCACTTAGCGAAGACTAAGGATTCAGAACAAAAAAAACACCTTTATAATTATTTCATTAAAAAGAAAATACAATTTAGTAAGCAAGATCTCTTCGCGCAAACGTTTGAATAAGCCTTTTTAATATTTTTAAAGGGAGCGCCAGGCAACTTTATTCCATTATTGTTTTCTAAAAAGAACACTATTCTAAAGCGCTTTCAATTTGAAACAGAAAATGCTAAACCAAATTGAAACATCTAATTTCACACATACAAATCACTCTATAACTGAACGTTCTTCCTCCTCTCCAGTGACAGATTAAATTAATTAGTTAGATATTCAATCCTAATGAACAGAGAGTCCTTTCAAAACAAAAACAAATAGAAATACAGCAAGTTATAACTAAATAACTGGCAATAACACACCTATAAAATCTATTAAGACTATTCTTTGCAGCTTTAATTTTCAAGTCAATTAACAGTAAAGCCAAATTTGAAGATGCTACTTTTACTCACAATACAGCAACCGGTATATCTTAAAAGAACACAGCTAAAGTGTGATCAAGTGACTATTTATAGATTTTGCGTTGTAAATAAAAACTGACCTGATCAGTTATAAGAATTATGATGGCGGTTTAAACAGAATAATATACAACATATTTAAACCGTCTCCATTTTTCAAATGATTGCTATTTCAACCATTTTTTGAAAACCATTGCAATCTCTTCTTCCAGGACTGGTTTTGAAAGAAAGTCATTCATTCCTGAAACCATACATTTTTCCTTTTCCCCCTTCACATTTCCTGCGGTTAAAGCGATAATAGGTACATCCAAAAGGTCTAGTTCATTCCTAATATAGGCGGTTGCTTCATAGCCATTCATTTCTGGCATTTGAACATCCATAAGAATGAGGTCAGGAACCTGCACTTTACAATGCGCTAAACATTCCAGCCCATTAGCCGCTTCATGAATTAATGCCATTGGCACTATCCTTTTAACGATAGTTTTGGCAAGCAGCATATTGATCAGATTATCTTCAGCAATGAGTACGTGAATCTGCTGCTGAATACGCTCCATATTCGTCATCAAATGGTCTATTCCCCCATTAGCCAGGGATTTTTTCTTTGCGGCATCAGTGTTCCAGTCCACAGCAGCGAAATCTTCTACTTTTAGCTGGAGATCAAAGAAAAAAGTACTTCCCACTCCAAGGCAACTGATGAGTTCGAGTTTACTTCCCATCAGACCTAATAACTGGTTAGAAATACTTAACCCCAACCCGGTTCCTCCATATCTTTTAGTAGTTGAACCATCTTCCTGAGAAAAAGCTTCAAATACTTTACCTTGTTTATCTGATTTAATGCCGATTCCGGTATCTCTTACCTGAAAACGAATGTTCATTAAACCTTCTTCCTTAGGGGCTAAGGCCATTATCTTAAGTTCAATTTCACCTTTCTCTGTGAATTTAACTGCATTACTTAGAAGGTTGATCAGTATTTGTCTAAGACGAACCCAATCCGTCCAGATAAAGCCGGGCAAAGCTTTGTCGATGTTCAATTTGATTTCCAAGGCTTTCCGTTGTGCCTGATACATATTGATGTCGATTGCCTGGTTCCCTAACTCAAAAAGATCACACTTTTCGATTTCAAGTTCTAGTTTTCCAGATTCGATCTTTGAGAAGTCGAGGATATCACTAATGATTCCCAACAGCGCATTGGCAGACTCATTTATAATGGTGAGGTATTGCTCCTGGATAGGATTCAGTTCTGTTTTCAACATCAGATCTGAAAAACCAATCACCCCATTAAGCGGCGTACGAATTTCATGGCTCATATTCGCCAGAAATTCTGATTTTGCCAGACTCGCATGTTCCGCCTGCTCCTTGGCTTTATTCAGCTCAAGTCCTTGAGTACTACTTTCAGTGATGTCCTGACTATAGATCATAATCCCTCCAATTTTCCCATCAAACTGATACCATGGACGCAACTCCAGGCGAATATACTGATCATGATCCCAACCTTCAGGCCTCAAAATATCGGTTTCATTTTTGATCACCTCCCCCTCAAGGCAACGCTTAAATACTTCTTTTCGATGTCTGCTGATTTCCGGAAGAACGTCATAATGTGATTTCCCATACAAATCGGTTCCTTGCAACTGATACTCTTCCAACCAACGGTTACTGACCACAATATAACACAGTGCACTATCCAGCATCGCCACAGCTGCAGGCGCATGGCTTACAAAAGCAGAAAGACGGGCCTTTTCTTCTGACAATGCAATTTCTACACGTTTCTTCTCGTCAATGTCCTGAAATGTACCATATAAGCGCTTACAGACACCTCTTTCAAAATCTGCGTGTCCAAGCACGCGTACCCATATTTCTTTTCCTTTATTTGTGATCAACAGCAGCTCCAGGTCCCAGGATTCACCGAGTTCGATCGCCTTCTTTATGGTATTGGTTATTTTCTCGCGGTGTTCACCTTCTTTATAAAATTTTAATGCAGTTTCCACCAATGGTTCAAAATCTGAAGAGACTTCATGGATTTGCCTGGTGATTTCCGTCCAGCTTAGCAATTGATGCCCCAAGTCTAAGTCCCAACCTCCAATTTGTGCCACCTGACTGGTTTGTTCCAACATTTTGGTAGTTCTTTCCAACTCCCTTTCCAGGCGATGTTTCTCGGTAACATCTATTGCATTAACAATCACATACTTTTGTCCGGAAAGGTCATGTTCTACCACATTATTGTAGAATAAAACCCTTGAAGAACCGTCTTTATGCAGGATGGTCATCAAACCCGAAGCTCTCCCTTTTTTCTCCATTTCTTGCAGATACGCCTCCACAAAAGGTTGTTGCTTTTCTAGCGTAAGGTTAAACAGACTCATTTTTGAAAGCTGCTTTGGGGTATACCCTAACAACAAGGCTCCTGCAATATTTACGGAGATGAAAGCCCCTTTCATATCATGGGTACACATCAATCCCTGCGAGTTTTCAAAAAAGGATCTCATGTTATTTTCACTCAGACGAATCTTTTCATCCCGTTCATTTTCCAGACTAATGTCCCGGGCAATCGCAAATACATGATCCGTTCCGGGTTCTGGTGTGGCTGTCCATTGCAGCACTTTATACTCACCACCAGATGCTAAAACACGGGCCACAAAATTAATTGTACTTTTTCCAGCACTGAGCTTTTCCAGCTCTTTAAAGCTACTCACCAAATCATCCGGATGGACCAGACTAAAAAAACTATGAGACATCAACTGTTTTGATTTCCAGCCAAGTATTCTTTCAAATGCAGGATTAATTTTTTTAAAGAAGCCGTCCAAACCGGCAATACAAATCAAATCGTTTGACAATTCGTAGAGCTGATCAAAATACTGATGCTCTGCTCGTTCTCTACGATATAGGATGAGTGCCATGGCTTGTTTGGCCAATAAAATGAGGGCGTTCTTTTGCAAATCAGTCATGACTTTTGGCTCTGGGCCCAGTACACATAGTGAACCGATCGCAAACCCAGAAGGATCAATTAATGGGTAACCCGCATAAAATCTGATATTTGGAGCAGCAGTAACTAAAACATTATTTTTAAACCTAGCGTCTTTAGTGGCATCTTCTACCTCTAACAGGGATTCAGAAAGGATGGTATATTGACAAAATGCAATTTCCCGGGGCGTTTCCATCTCAGAAATGCCTTTTTTTGATTTAAACCACTGCCTGTTTTCATCCAATAAAGTTATCAATGAAACTGGAGCCTCACAAATCAGCGCAGCTAACTCCGTAATTCTGTCGAACTCTTTTTCAGCAGGTGAATCCAGGATTTGATAACCTTTTAACGCCTGGACACGTTCCTTTTCGTTTAAGGGTAGACTAGGTATTTTCATGGGGATAATCAATCTATGTTGAGCAATTCTCATGCCCTATAACAAATATAACATTTAGAAATAAACATCGATAAATGCTAAACAAATCAAGAATGCGATTATTTTAACAGGATGATTTCAAGTGAAAGCAACAAAAATTCAGCAATTTTGGCACTGAACCGTATTTAGACATAAGGGCAGTAAACAAGAAAGGCTCCTGGATTTAATTCAGGAGCCTTTCTTGTTTAAAGTATTTCTTATTTAATGCCTTAATAATTAAGCCAATAAATGTGGCCTTTCTTTGTAGGTTTTCCAAAGGAATTCTCCAAAGATCGTATTTGTCCAGGCAAACCATGCTCTGGTGAACTTCTTCGGATCGTTTTTATGGAATGATTCATGCATGAAACCAGTATCTCCATGGCACTTCTGCAACATATCCAGGCATAACTTAATCTCTTTATCATCTGAGCTGGTCAGTCCCCTTGCAATGATACTCATTGGCCAGATCATATCCTTACCGATATGTGGCCCACCGATTCCTTCTCCAGCTGTCCCTTTAAAAAAGAAAGGGTTATCATCTAAAGAATGAATCATTTTACGTGTGTTCTGGTAAATTGGATCTTCGGCAGCAACTGCGCCAAGGTATGGTAACGCCAATAAGCTAGGGATATTCGCATCATCCATAATGTTATAACTGCCCATGCCATTCACTTCAAAAGCATATACTTTACCATATTTTTCATGATTAAATACCGCATACTTCTGCAGGGCATCCTGTACCTCAAGCGCCAATGCATCGAGGTCTTTGGCAGTTTGTTCATCAGCTTTTATAGCTCTAAAAATCTCCGCAGCTTGTTTTAAACTCACTACAGCGAAGAAATTTGAAGGGACTAAAAATGAAAAAACAGTAGCGTCATCACTCGGACGGAAAGTAGAGCAGATTAATCCTACTGGTTTTACAGGATATCCATATCCCATCATTGGTACACCATCAGTAGCCCATGAAGTATGACGCTGGAAAGAATAAGGTCCATCGTTTTCTTTACGTTGCTGCTCTTTAAAAGTCTTTAAGGTCAGTTTTACCGATGACTGCCAGTCGGCATCAAATGGAGTAGTATCATTTGTTTCTTTCCAGTAACGGTAGGCTAAACGAATTGGATAACATAGTGAATCGATCTCCCATTTACGTTCATGTAACCCTGGTTTCATATCTGTGACGTCGTTCTTCCACTCTCCTAGTTTATTTGGATCGTTATAAAAGGCATTGGCATAAGGATCTTTCAGGATACATTTCACCTGATGATTGATCACCCCATTTACCAAATTTTTCAAAGGTTTATCTTTTTTAAGGAAAGGCAAATAAGGCCAAACCTGTGCAGTACTGTCGCGCAGCCACATGGCATCGATATCACCAGTGATCACATAGGTATCTGGTTTACCAGCCTTTTCAGTATAAGTTACAGTGGTATCTAGCGTATTTGGGAAACAGTTATTAAATAACCAGGCCATTTCTTTGTTTTTCACATTAGCAGAAAACTCCGTAATTGCGCTTTCTACAGCTTTACTATTGAAATGACGTGAAGCAAGGGGAACCCTTACAGTTGGGAAAGTCGACATTGCCCCTGAAACATCTGGTGCAGTAGCAAAAGATACCAGGTCGCTGGCCATTAACCCTGCCCCAAGGAGGCCTGCTTTTTGAATAAATGATCTTCTTTTCATTTCGAAAAAATATTTGGTTGTAATGATACTATTTTAAAAAGGCAATATACTACAAAGATCCTAAATCACAATCCTTCCAAATAGCCTATAAACGAATATATAAATAGTTTTAGCAAAAAGAATCAATTATAGAATTATACTGTCGGAGATACCATAAAGACTTAGCCTTACAAGCCGTAGAAATGACTATTGAAGTTAAAATTTAAAGCCAATAGAAAGGTACATTCTCCAGGGATTCCGTTCAAAACCGTTAGTTTTGGCAATGGCAAAATTGATCGGTCCTATAAATGACATGTATCCCAATTTTGCACCATATCCAAAAAGATAATCATTATCGAAAGCTACATTAAAAGGATTAAACCCTCGGTTTTCCCAGGCCAGATTTACCTGTGGCGTCAGGTAAAGATTACCCCTCAGGTTATATTGCAAGGCGAGGCCGAAACTAGTCAAATTTGCCAGCCCAAACTCACCGCGCTTTAATCCGATAAAATTGCTTTGTCCGATATCCTGACGAGGATCGATCCCCCCCATAGTGAAATTGGCATTTTCATACATATACAAAGGGTCGAAACCATATTTGGCCGAATAATTAAATCCCCAGGTTGCATTTGCATTCAGGGAGATTCTCCCGTTCAATTGTGCCACATAGTTTTCATTCAGGAAGAACCTGAACACCTTTCCAGGTAAGCCATCTGGTGGCGGATTTAGGAAATCATAAATCAATTGACCTTTTGTATCTGTAGAGTCCGGTATTTTGGTGCTAATTCTATTGTTAAATATATATTTTGCCTGGATGGTCAACACATTTCCTCGTTTAGGATAATAGAGATTGTCTAGTGTATTCTGCCTGAATAACACTGCCATGGCCTCATTGCTATGGCGATACAAAGTACGAATGTCATTCCCTTCCCCAAAGAAACGTTTAAATAGATTGGGGCCACGTTTGATGGCCTCATTTTCATTACTGATGCTTAATGCAATAGAACTGGAGCGCCCAAGGCTATAGCCTAGTGCCAGCTCTGTATTTAATGTATTATTGAAATAATTCTCATCAGAAATCAATCTGTAAAGGATAGAATTGTTTTGTAATGCCTGATAATTAAAAGAAGCTTTTAGCCATAAACGACTGCTGCTATTGATAAATTTATAATAGTCAAAACGCCCTTTAAAACGTTCTGAAAGATCCACAGTAGCCAGAAGCCTCGATTTTCTCAGAAAAATATTCCGGTAGGTATAATTGATAATCAGTCCGGCGCTCTGTTCTGTATCATAATGTACAGCGGCTTTAAACACACCAGGTTTCCCCTGTTTAAGCCTTATATTGAGTGTTAAAGCCGTATCCGCATTATTCTCAAAAGTGTAATATACTTTATCAAAAAACTGTGTTCCAAAAAGATCTGCCACTCCTTCGTTCAATTTTTTCACTTTTATGGCCCGCCCTGTTTTAAGATTGAGGCGGGATTTAGCAAATTGTTCCATTACCGGCAAGTCTAAAGGAAAACCTTTATCATTCATGTAGACAATTCTTGTAACTGGTAAATTAGGGTCTGCTACTTCTCTTGAAAGACTATCTTCAAGTTTGTATTTTTTCTGGTCTTCGGCGATCTTTATCAATTGGGGCAAGTATTTCCTGACTTCCTGTTCTCCGATTTCAATAATACGCTTGTTTTTATAAAAGTCGGCGGCGGAAAAATCACTAAGTGCCTGGGTAAAGTCGACCACCACATCTGCCAGAGCCTCCTGCTTTTTTGAATCCTCTACCGATCTGAAGGCATGGGTCTGATAGATCAGTTTCATTGGGTTTTCAATTTCCTTCTCCGTGAACAAACGAAAGCCTGTGTAACCACCAATAACAATATCAGCTCCCATATCTTTGACTTCCTGAACCGGAAAATTACGTTCTAATCCTCCGTCAACTAATAGATGTCCATCTATATACACTGGTGCAAAAGCGGCTGGAATAGCCAATGTTGCCCGGATTGCCAATGGCAACGAGCCTTTATGTTGCAAAATCAATCCTCCATTTACGATATCTGAAGAAGTAATGGTAGTAGGAATTGGAAGTTTATTAAAATCGTTAATGTGTTTGGCCGGATAAGTTAATGTATTGAGGATTTCAGAGATATATTGTCCTTCAATCAAGGCACTAGGCAATCTCGGCCTACCTCCCAAAACCGGAAATTCAATCATGTAATTGTCGTACTCATCTTTTTCCTCAATATTGATTTGTCTCAAGGAAACCTTATTACTCAATACTCTACGCCAATTGATCCTTAGCGCAATCTTTTTCAAAGTATCCGGAGAATAACCAATCGCATATAACCCCCCAAAGATACCGCCTGCACTCGTGCCGGAAATGTAATCAATTTTTATTCCTAAGGAATCAATAAGCTTTAACAAGCCTATATGGGCCATCCCTTTTGCTCCACCCCCACTTAAAGCCAGTCCGATCTTCGGTCGGCCAGCACCTTTACCTTTTTTTTGAGCAAATACAGGGTTACTATAAATGCAACACAAACAAAACAGCAAAGATAAACAGCAGATAACTCTCTTGAACATAAGCCTTTCATTAGGGAATTCTAAATATCAGAATTTTAATAATGAAAAGTGCTCTTGTTTAATAATCTACATGATAATCTTTCGGGAACCGCTGACTACTCCAAGCCTTTTTTGCGGTCCAGTCTACTTCCGGTCCAGTCCAAAACTCATTCGCAGCAGGTAATCCAAGAGGCAAAAAAGAAAGTGTAGCCATATACAAACTTCCTGTAGAGGTATAGTAATCTGCAATATCCGGATCATGGCCTACAAAGCCTAGTAATAGCCATCCGTTTTGGTCAAATGTTCCAGGGACATCGTACATATTTTTCTTCACCTGGGTTAATGCGGAACGTACCTGTGCAGGTTTTATGCTATCTGGAAGTTTTTCCATCAAGGCCACCTGACTTAAAGCCTGAAAAGCTCCGGTACGATAGGTAATGGATCTTCCTATAGGTGGGAAGGTGCCTTCAGGAGAAATCATACGCTCCTGTCCGACAGCATACCTGACCATCCTCGACAAAGCCAATTCATATTCTTTTGCAGTGACCATGCCCTTATCCATCATGATTTTCATGACATCAACCATCATAGGGTGAATCACAAAGGAGTTATAGTAATCAAAAGCAAAATTTGGCCCATCGCCATAACAACCATCACCTTTATACCATTCATTGAGTTTCTTAGGACCTTTATTTAATCTTTCTACATCGGGTTCTTCTCCAATTGACAGAAGGAATGCCTCAGTAATCGATCCGAACAAAAGCCAGTTGCTATTGAAAGGCTTACGGTTTCTCAGAGATTTAAAAGCGGTGATAACGCTGTCTTTAGTAACCGCATTTAAGGGTTCCCACAGGGCTTTTGGTGCCCGTATAAAAGTCTGCGCCAAATAGGCTGCATCCACAATAGGCTGATAATCGGTTTTAAAATTCAATTGATCCGGGCTGGAAGGGTCAAAACAGCTTGTCAGCCCTTGCAGCACCTCATTTCTCATCTTTTTTCTAAAAATCCCTTCCTCGGTAGCGTCGTCGGGTAAGGATAACCAGGGCGCAATGCCGGCAAAAGTTCTGCCTACAGCCTCAAGATAAGTGACGTGTATAGACCTGTTGTCGAATTTTGGAGATTTCTCCACCAGCATATTCTTTTTTAAGGTTCCATTGGCCAGGTTCTCTGTTACCGGGTTGGCGATTTTATACAAAAGCCTCCACCAGTATTCACGGTCATTTTTAGACTTGTTTCCAGTAAGTGCAGCTTGTTTTTCTATTGCTAAAAGTTCGCCTGGCTGTATTGCTCCAGCCATTCCTACCATTGATACTGTCGCTAAAAATTTCCTTCTTTCCATATCGTTTAATTAAATCTCTTTTCCGAATATAGCCGGGATAACCCGAAAAATTCCGCGATGGACTGCGCAAACGTTTGATATTCCAAATCAAGTATGATTATGTTAAAAACCAGATTTACGGGTGATCATAAAGTCACAAATCTTATTAACTTAAGGACCAATTCATACAACTTGACTATCAGAAACACCAAAATAACCGACCTAGAAAACCAATCAATAAAATCACAACCACAAATTAGAACCAAATATTTATGCAAAAAACCACCCATTATTTGCTTTTCGCTTTTTGCGCGGTCTTACTGCTATGTAATCTGACAAGCAGCCAGCTTAAGGCGCAAGCTAAATCAAAAACACTCAAAGTGATGACTTACAACATCCATCACGGAAACCCTCCCAAAAGTCCAGGGACAATAGACTTACCTGCTATTGCAAAGGTTATTAATCAGCATACGCCAGACTTAGTGGCCTTACAGGAAATCGATAAACTGACTAAAAGAACCGGACAAATTGATCAATTGAAACAACTGGCCGAACTTACAGGCATGTTTTATTTCTTTTCCAAAGGGATAGATTTTGAAGGCGGAGAATATGGTGTAGGTATACTTTCCAAATATCCGATTAAAAATGCCACACGTTATCCACTACCTTCAAAAGAAGGGCTGGAAGCTGAAGCCCGTAGTCTGGCACTGATCCAGGTTAGCATGACCAATGGAAAGCCCTTAACATTTGCATGCACACATTTGGATCTGAACAATGAACATCGAATGCTCCAGGTACAGGAGATCAATCGCATTCTAGGGAAAAGTAAAACCGATGTGATTCTGGCAGGGGATCTAAACCTAACTTCAACTACTCCTGCCATGAAAATTCTGGAACAACATTTTACCCGCAGCTGTACAGAAAATTGTGCTCCCACTATCCCTCAGGATGAGCCCAAAGAGGAAATCGACTTTATTTTATTAAAAAGAGGAAGTCGGATGAAGGTAGTTTCGCATCAGGTATTTCCAAATATTGAGGCTTCCGACCATCTTCCGGTAATGGCAATTTATCAAATCCCTGATTAAAATATCCCTGCCCTTTCTGACTTTTCAGTTTTCAAAAAATTTTCTTCAGAAAGGGCAGTCACTAAAATTGTTGATTTTTAATCAGTTAAACATCAATCAGCACAAACACCTTTAAAAACTCTGAAATTATTCAAAAAATAATTTGTCAGAACAAAAGAAAATCCTACTTTTGTGGCCTCACCAGGAAATCAAGGGCATTTATTTACTCTTGACCCACAATAAAAGCCTCCTTAGCTCAGCTGGTAGAGCAACTGACTTGTAATCAGTAGGTCATTGGTTCGATTCCGATAGGAGGCTCTTTATTTCCCTAAAAATCATTTCATTTTCAAGGTAATTTTGCAAACATGACTTCAACAGGTTAATGTTTATGCTACATTTTTTCCATTTAATCTTTCTTTGGTTTTACGGTACCTCTCTCTTCCACAAATTATACACAGATCTTTAAACATCATCAATGATTTCAAGAAGAAACCAAAGAGCCTTTGTTAAATATTAAACAGGCCCAACCTCCAACAATTAAGAGAGCTGGGCCTGAAAAATTACAGCAAAGAATTACAAAGGCTTAGTCCCTTACAAAATGTTCTCTTTCTGCTTTAAACTGTTCAATTGGCATGTCATACAGCCAGGAATGCCTTTCATCTTTACGCTCCACGAAATGAACGAAAGAGATGTCATTTTCCACGATATGTATGTTATCACTAGGTGTTACGACAAGCAATTGTAAATGCAATTGTCTACACAATGTGATCAGATAGCGTGCTTTATCTTCATCCTGTGCCTTGAAAGCCTCATCGATGGCAATAAAACGGAAGGAATTGTTTTGTAATCCTTCTTTTGTGAGGCCGAACTGGTATGCAATTGCAGATCCCAGGATCGTATAAGTCAACTGTGCCTTTTCTCCACCGGACAGCTGGCCCATGTTCTCATAAGTTTTGTATTTCTGACCGGTTTCCTTATAAAACTCTTCTGCTTTATAACTGTACCATGAACGTACATCCATCACCTTCTTGCGCCACTCTTCTTTTTCTAACTTCTCGATTAATGGCTCAATGTGCAGGTCAAAATGACGTTTCTTTCCTTCAATCAAGTCATCAGCTTCCTGTCCATTAGGAATGGCATTATTCAATAATGTTCTAAAAGTTCTCACATCTTCATAGATGCGATCCGGAGCTACCAGTTGAATATAAGTTTTAGGAGTACTTTTAAAGTCAATCTCAAATAATGCTTCATTCAAGACTTTGACGTTTTCTTTGATAGACTCCGCCCAGTTTTCGAAGAACATCCTGAAGTCACCAATTTTATTAATGATCGTTTCCTGCAGATAGGCCTCAAATTTCTGCTCGTACTTAGGCAGATTGTCTTCCTTGAGCTGCTGTAGTCTTCTTTGATACTCCGCAATGAATTCCAGATTCGTAGAATCCGGTAAGCCATTGACATCAGAACGCCAATCTTTAAAACGCTGTACCAATTGCTCATTGGGTTGTTTAAAGTTATTGATCTTAATTCTGGCGGCATTTTCTTTTTTAACCTTATCAGAGCGCAGGTCATTTCCAAGATTCATATTTTGCTCACGGAAACTGTCCTGAGTAGCTTTAAAATTAGCATGCTGAATATTCAACAAATGTTCATGACTAGCTTCAAAAGTTGTAACATCCAGCTCGTGCCCATCAAAAACAGCTAATGTTTCCTTATTCATAGCCAACTCTTTCTCCAGGCTTTGCTTCATCCATTCCGTATCGTGCTTTAGCTTCACGCTACGCTCTTTTTCTTTATCAATAGCGTCTAACTGCCCTTTTACGATTTCCAATTGTTTCTGCAGTTCCCTAACCTTATCATTGGTTTTCTCCAGACTTTCTTTTACAACCTTTTTCTCCTCAATCTCCTGTGCATACACTACCCAGTTCAAATCTTCAAAGACCGCATAATCAGAATACAACTGGTAAAATTTCTCCTTCAGTTCATCAATCTTCTTAATCGATTGGTTGATGAATTCCAACTGCCCATGGTTTTCCTTTTGCTGTTCCTGGAAAACTGATATTTCCTTTTTTAGGAGGTTTATTTTATCCTTATTGTCCCAACCAAGTACAAAGTTTTCTCTTCTGGTGATGTGCGGACGGTCGTCTTTTTCGTGCTTTCCTTTAACTGCATTGATTAGCCCTTCTTTCGTCAGTGCTTTCTCTTCATAGCGGTTAAACTCTTCCAGACTTTCGGCACAACTGTAATTGTACTGTCCAGCAATCGCATCTTCTAACCATTCAGAATACTCACTACCTTCTTTGAATTCCAGCTTGTTGACCAACAAATCTCCATCATAGGACTTTTTGCGCAGGCTTCCCATAGAGGTAAAACCTTTGTATCGCTGATAAGTAATCCGTCCTTTCAGATTGGTTCTATTTACATAAGCATTGACTTCATTGTAATATCTTTCGGGCACAATCAGCCTTAATGCGAAATTATGAAGCACTTTCTCTATGGCTGGCTCCCATTCCAGGTCTTCTTCCCTTACACGAATCAGTTCCCCGATAAATGGCAATTCATCCTTAGTGGCACCTATATGAATAAGGATATCTTCCCTAATATCAGCTTCTCTTCCGGAGATGTTGTTTTTATTTTTCTGCAATGAGCCAACAACTGCCAACAAGTTATCTACTTCTTCCTGTAGGCGATCGATCTCATTCTTGATCTGTCTTTTCTTTTCTTCTTCCAGTTCGCGTTGAGCATCTCCTTCTGCGCGCTTTTCCTGCGTTAACGCTCTTGAATCTGCAAACACCAGCGCATCTGGATTTTGAGGAAGGCCCAGCTCATTTACCAAACGGTTGTAGCTGTCTAGTTTATGCTGACGGTGATTCCTCAGTTTCTCAGCATGCTTGATCTCCTCTTCAATCTTTTCAATTTGCTTCCAAACTTCTTCATTTTCTATGGACATAGAAAGGGCTCTTTCCTGCTTTCTTGCTGCTTCATCTTTTTCCTTCAGTTGAATAAGATCGGTTTTTAGCTGCAATAGCACCTCTTTGTTTTTCTCGAGTTTGGCAGTAATCAGTTCCACACCTTTTCCGGCAAACCAGAATACGGCAGTGTCTTTATCTTTTTGCAGAACATCCAATTTGGTTTCAATTTCCGAAAGCTGAGTCGCCAGGTCATTGATAGGTGTCAACTGTGCAATCTGTTCCTTTGCCTTTTCAATGTTAGTTTTCGCATCCATTAAGGTGATAAAACTTTCTTTCAGCTGGATAAACTCCGCTTCTGCATCCTGATATTCCAGCATGTTCATACGGATAAACTCATCCAGATCCTCGAGTACTTTTACCCCTACTACCTGATTGAACAGGCTCAACGCATTTACAGAACGCATCCCAAAAAGATGCGCCAGTCTTTCCGCATATTTTGTTGGACCGTCTAAAAACTCTATACGCTTTTTAGAAACGGCATAGTTGTATATTTTCTCCAGGCGTCTTTTCCAGATCCCTTTACCATCAAACTGGCCAAAATCCTTTTCTATTTCCAGTGGTACATGAGCAATTCCGAAACTTCTTTTCAATTCCCCATTGCTAAACCAACGCACCTGAAACAAGGTGATTACCTGTCCTTCTGTATTTTCAAATGATGCCAATAAAACCGAGTATGCAGTATGATCTCTCAATTTTTGAGTTGTTGCCTTCAGCTCTCCCTCATTTTGAATGTTACCATAATGGCCATACACATAGGTTTCTTCTGTTCTATCCCCTTTTTTCTCTACACCAGAACTCTGGTTGTAAAAGCGATCCCCTTTCACCGGAACCAATAAAGTGAGTAGGGCATCAATAAATGTACTTTTACCAGAAGCATTTGCACCTGTTAACAGGGAATTGTTTCCTTTAGGCGAAATTTTAAAAATTTCCCCATCAAAGGTACCCCAATTATACACTTCCATGTATTGCAATCGGTATCCCGCTTTATCTGAACTTGTGCTAAATAAACTATACATAATCCTCCAGTTTCAGTTTAAAATCTTTTAACACATCCAGGGTTACTTTTTCCTTGATGATGCGTTGAATTCTGTAAAATGGCTCTGCATCTGCTTCCTGTAATTCTTTTAAATAGCCCAGTTCTACAATTTTTCGGATATAGCTATCCAGTTCTTTGAGGAATTTCACGCGGTTATATTTTTCAGGTAGGAACAATTCAATCTCTTCACGAATCTCTTTATGGCTCACAAACTTTTCATTGCCATCGATCAGTGTGGGGTTGTTATCGAAATCCTCGAGCATCTGGCGTAAAATCACCAGTACAATGGAAGTTTCAAAACCTATCTGGCGACGGGAGATCAAGCCCATGGTATTGCCTTCATTATTTTCAAATTGTTTAAAGAAAGCCAGACCTTCTTCTTTTTTCAGGATCAGCTCCAGACCAATTACGTTTAAATAGTGTTGAATTTCCCGCTGATAATGAATGATATCGTCCCAGACACTCGACTGAGTATATACCGGGCCTTTCAACAGTCTGATGACTGCCTTGGAATAAGGCTTTATTTTATCTTCAAAATTACTCATTGTCAGAATATATTTGTTTCTATAAGTGATGAAGCCATCATAAGGGTGTATGATGATTTAAAAGCATTTTGCTTATGATGGTTTCAATATAATTACTTCAGGTACGTTGATTGATTTCTGCCCATGGGCATCAAATAGAATACGCTGTGTGTTTTCCGGATTGATGGTATGTTTAAATTCCTTGGCTACGGATAAATAACCAAACAGCTCTGGAAGGCCATCTGCAATCCCTCCATCTGCTTCAATAATCTCAAACAGGGAAACCCGGGCTCTACCCGACAATACCGTTCTGATTTTTTTTCGCAGTACTTCCTTATCGATCTTTGTCTGGCCGAATAATTTACCCAGATGACGCGAACTGAGGATATCTTTATCCGCCAGTTTCGGTCTGGTTTTATATAGCAGTTCCTCCGGTTGCTCCAGCATTAAACGCTGTTCAAAGAAAGGATAGATTTCCAGGTTCGCTTCCAATACCAATCCGATATCCGGGCGGTTCTCCTGCTTCCCCGCCGCGATTAACATGGTTTTAATCTCCTGAATAATGTGGTGTGTGACCTGGATTTTGGAACCCTCAGATTCTCTAATGATACGACCAAGCTTCTCCGCCATCTTATCATTTGCCTTGTAAACCTTCTGACCAGAGGCATGCAAGTATTTCTTCATGTTTTTCAAGAAGAAATCCCCCACTACAATACCTCTTTCATCCAGTCTCTCGAATAACGAGGTAGATAATGTAGTCCATTCTTCCTGTAATACAGGATCCAATAAGAAAGACCAAAAGGCGTAAAAACTTTTTCCCTGCTGACTGTCCTTAATCTGATCCAGAGCATCAAAAGTAAATTCCAGGATGTGGTCTTTTGTTAAACTACCTTCTGCATGTTTCTGGTAAATCTGGCGGGTGATATTTTTAAAATTATCCTCGACCTCTTTAAAGTCAGACAATAATTCTTTTGCACCCTGATTCAATTGATTGTATCTGGGAATGACTTCATAATCCTGGTAAACCTTTACTTTTTTACCCGCTTTCAGCTGTTCAATCTGGTGTTCAATTTCCAGGCGTTTCTCTTCTAAAATGGCCAGACGATTATCCCGATCACCATTGGTGAACTCCACCAATTCTTTCAACTGATTGACAATATCTTTAAACCTGGATTCTGTACCTACAAATTCCTTTTTTTGAAGGCTCATTAACCAGTCGATGGTCTTACTGGAATGTGCAGAAATCTCGTAAAACACTTCACCCTGATCATCCTGATAATTGGTTAAAAAACCACTATCTGTCCATTTCCTTATATATTTTCTGGCCTTTACCTCATAAGAGTCGAAGCTTTCAATTTCGTTCTCTTCATCATTATCCACCTGCTTAATTTCCAGGAAATCAGCCAGCAAAGAATGAACATGATCAGAGGAAACGGTAGGTCCATCATTTATAAAAGTATAGATAAGGAATTCTATCACAATATCCCTGTTCCTCAGCTTTAGCAAATTCACACTTGCGGAGCTATTGAGTACTTCAAGAATCCTGGCACTGTCTATCATCGGCTTAAATTAAAAGACCGCAAAAGTACGTAAATTCCTCCCTAAAGGCCCATTTTACGCTGATATTTTAAAGAATTACCTGATGAGATTCCCAACTGATCAGGAGCTCAGTAAAGCTCCTGATCAGTTGGATTAAAACTACTGTCTACCAGACAGATTGCAAGAATTCCAGGAGGATCTCCGCAGCTATTTTCAGTGAAAATTCCAGGAATCAAAAATTACCTTGGCAATTCTGGTCTTCTCATATGATACTGAGTTGCGGTAATCGCATTCATAAAAGCAACCACTGCCTTGATCTCTGCATTGGTTAATTTCAATGGTTTCAGCAAGGGATCTGTTTTTGGAAATAATGGATCAGCCTTAGCTTGCGCTTCGCTTGGATCAATCATGTGCATTCCGCTATTGTAAATATTGACTACGCCTGTGATGCTATCAAACATCCCATTGTGCATCCATGGACCGGTATGCATGACATCTCTAAGTGATGGTGTTCTGAATTTCCCTACATCTTCTGCCTTTTTGGTGATGAGGTGAAGTCCTAGATCTTCATACTTGCGCTTGTAATAGGTTAAGCCGATATTATGAAACGCTTCATCTGTCAGGTATTTACCATTGTGACAATTCATACACCTTGCTTTGGTGCGGAAAAGGTGTAGTCCATGCAATTCCTGATCGTCTAAAACTTTGGTTTCTCCGTCAAGAAAGCGGTCAAATCGACTTCTTCTGCTGCGTATGGTTCTTTCAAATTCGGCTATGGATGCCACAATTTGCGGATAAGTGATCTTTTCCTGTCCATAAGCTTTCTTAAACAATTCTCTATAACCTTTTATTTTCCCTAATTTCTTAGGCAAAGCCTGAGGCTTCATATCCATTTCATGGTGTGCTGTAATCGGGCCATCTACCTGGCTTTCCAATGTTGCTGCTCTGCCATCCCAGAAGAGCGTTTTACGTTCCGCTACATTGAGTAAGGATGGTGTATTTCTATTTCCTTGCAGGTGGTCATTACCTAATGCGACTGCACGTTTGTCTGCCCAGGAAATCTCCGGATCATGGCAACTGCTACAAGAAACCTGGTTGGAACCAGAAAGCAAAGGGTCAAAAAATAGCAGTTGACCCAGCATCACCTTTGGTTCTTCCATCTTCGCGAAGTAATTACTGTCTATTGCAGGAAGCGAGCTCATTTCCGTCCAGTTTACACCGCTGTCGATTATTGGTTTTGGCCACTGACTGACTGGCTTACTATATTGTGCTCTTAAAGTATCCTGCTCATCTTCTGAATAAAAAGCAGATCCGATCACAAAGATCAAAAGGAAAGAAAAAATGATAAATATTCTGTTCATTATAAAATTTTAAAAGGTAATCCCTGCTGTTATCAGGAATTGGTTTCCGCTATACTTTGAATCAAAAGCAGTGTAACTATAAGCCGATTTCAGTGAGAGGGCAATTCCCTTGTTCAGGGGATAATCCCATCTGGCCGACAAATTTAACTGTTGGTAATCAGAAGTACGGTACTCATAATTACTTTCCAGCATCCTGTAAATCTCGCTGGAGGTTTTTAAATCTGACCATGAACGACTTGCATTTGTATTTTTTGAAAGCTTTCCGCCAATCAGAGCCTGTATCATTGATTGCCCAAAAGTACTGGTTAAACCCAGATTTAAGCCTCCACTTAGTGCAGAAAAGTCCATACTTCTTACCGGATCCACATAATCAGTTCTATCTGAGGAGTACCCAATATCAGCCAAAACCTGCCAGGATAGTGCATTTTGTTTTTGCACATTATAAATCCCCATTAGACGAAAGTCGGATTGTTCATGCAGGTAATTCTTACTTTTCGAAATGAGTAGATAATTGTCTTGTCCACGGTTGTCAAACTTTCCTTCAATTCCAGTTCTTTGTTCTGTACTTGCAGCTAATTTCAGTCCGTATTGACGTTCCTGGTCACCCAGCAAATAAGCCAATTCTCCTTTCCAAAGTTTCGATTTCAGTTCTGATACTGGTAAAGCCTGCAAATCAAGGATCGTCTTTTCAAAAGAAAAATTCCGGTATTCCAGATTGGTAAACAAACCCACTTTATCTTTTGGTGCCAGCTGGAACTGCAGGCCGTATCCTCCACCATTATAATACGTTTGTGTTTTATTACCTGCAATCAGTTTATTATCGACCCCCAGACCGCTCATATGGTAAACCATTGGGGAGCTAAATTCTCTGCTAAACTTCAGCGTATTCTCCTGGGTATATTTCCTCACTGAAAGTCCAAAGGACAACTGGTATTTCTGATTAAGTGAACGGGCTGCAGCGAGTTCAAACTCCATATCCGAAACCACATTTTTAGGCCTTGGGTCAATGTCTCTGTATTCTAATAAAGCTCTATATGTTCCGGAGATACCGAGCATCGTTTTACCAAGCTGAATCCCATATCCGCCACTAAATGAATATTCCTCATAAGATAGGTCGCCACCAACAGTATCAGCCATCACATAAGGAGCTACAATTGCATAATCAGAACTTTCGTTCCACAGCACATTTTTCCTTTTTCCATTAGAATAGGCTGCAGAACCCCAGAGCACATCTTTGTCTTTATGTTTCAAAAACGCTTCCGTATCAAAACCAAATTGCTGTATGCCATCACCTTGCTGTAGTTCATACCTTTCCTGCTTATTTTCTTTATAACCAAGATTGAACTCGGTTAAGGAATAATTACGGGAATAATACTTCATTGCCGGACTGCTAAAAAAGCCATCAGTAAAGCGATGGATTGGGGCGTAATACGCTTTCAGTTTTTGTTGTAATCCAAGGCTATCCGCTTTTTTTAGTTGGGTACTATCCAACGAAACAGTATCGCTGGCATAGGAAAAACCGATGCCAGCGACCATGATCACTATAAAAACTTTTAATTGTTTAAACATTAGGTTATTTCATTAAGGAAGGCTTCACTTCCGCATCAAAATCCAGGCTGGAGTTATTGGTATCTTTAAGAATCACCCTACCTTCAGTTGTAGTAGACAACACTTTACGTCTTACACTTTTACCATATCTGGTTTTATCACTGGCTAGTTTACCACAGAAAGTCCATCCCATATCCAAAGAAGGGTCTGTTACGATCCATTGGAATGAAGCCTGTACACTTAAGTTAACTGCATCAATGATCCAGCTGTTTGGAATTTTATATTCTTGCTGATCCATTGGATACGTGATGCCGTTTACTATCAGGTTATAATCATAGTTGTATTGGTAATTGGTCAGGAAATCATCGGTTCCATTTGGAAAACGAGCCAGAACATAACTGCTAAAGCCTCTGTTATGAAAAACGAATTTATCGTAAGTATTTTCCATATTGATCACCTGAGGATTATCAATGTCATCCATATTTTTATTGAAAATTTCAAAATCTGCTTTACTCAAGTCTATAGAACCAGGGTTAAATTCTTTATGGTTGATGCCATCATCAGCGATTAAAATGGACTTTCCTGGTAATACCGGATGATCTTTTCCAGATCCTGGGATTCTGATGACGCCTGATACCGCTACTGCCTGAGACATTACATCTGGTGTATAATTTCTTTTCTCCGTAGTTAGAAAGGCCGATTGTGCGATCACCAGGCCATCCGCAAATAATGTTTCTGATGAATTGTTATAAATCAGAAAATACTTATCTCCTGTATATTGTTTGTTTTCTGCTGTTACCGTTCCGGTGAAGAAAATCTCCTGAATTACAAATCCAGAACCTTCCTGTCCAATAAACAGGCTTAGGTTTTCCGCAGCTTGTGCACCTTTAAGTATCATTCCTTGTTTAAGTGCGGCTACTTTTCTGGTCGTTATTTTACCTTCAAGGGCATATTCAGCCGTACCATCGAGGCTCACATCATAAGAACCTTCGCTCAAGGAAATATTTAATTTCTGGTCGATTACATTGGTGCTTACCGTTTCTTTACCCGAATTAATCTCTTTAAAAGTTATTTTTACATTTGAAAGTTTAGCCTCTTTAAGGCTTTCCGGATTTTCTAGCGTCAGGGTTAGCGCTACTTGTTTTAATTCCAAAGTACTGTCCTTCTTACAAGCGCTAAGCATCATTAATGCACACAAGGGCATCCACAAACTACGTAAAGTCATCTTCATCATCTCTTTTATTATAAATTAAAACTCAATTCCATTCCAAAATAAGGGCTGTTAAATCCAGACCTCCGGATTGTAAAACCATTCACCTTATAATCTGGTGCATAATTAAAAATCCTGTTCACAAACATCCCGACGCGAACTTTGTCTTTAAAGTTTTTGACCACTTTAAAATTAACGTTGACATCTAATGGGATGGTGTTTTTCACAAATAGCTCTTCAGAATAATCCGTATTGAGCCATTGCAGGTATTTATCTTTTTTATCGGCTTCCGTATAAGGGCGAGTAACCCCGTTTACATCAACGTATTCGATTGGCGTCCCACTTTTCCTGGCATTCTGGCTGGAAGAAAACCATCTGCTTTGAATCGAGGTCGAAAATTCCAATCCAATTTTTGGCAGATAAGTGTCAATGGTAGCATTGGTATTCAATTGAGATCTGATATAACCATTATCATCATTATACAGACCTGCGTAAATGAATTCTTCATTATCGATCACCAGGCCCTTTGTTTTATAAACGGGCAGGCTATTTTCATAAACAGATTTAAACCAGGCACCATCAACCGTAATCCGGGTATTAATTTTATTTATCCTCGGACTATTGTAGCGGTATTCAATTCCTTCCTTATAAATGGCGCTTCCATTTGTCACTAAACCTATGAGCTTCATGGCTTTCAAATCCCGGTATGGAAGATCTTTAATATCCGGCGCTGCGGTGATTTTATTGGGATCAAGAACCGATGCATCGTATCTTTTAAAGTCCATAAACTTTAGTTCCGTACTATTTCTAAAGGCGTTGGACATTGATTCTTTAAAGTAGGTTATGCTCAACCGATTTCTGTTCATGGAGAAATGCGCTTTTAATTCCCATTTTCTATTTCTTGCTGGCTGAAGATTTTTATTTTCCGCCAGGAATTTATAGGTCATCACGCTGGCCGTCCTATACTCCGGATTATTGTGATAATAGTTGAGCTGTTCCAAATCAGAATAGGTATAATCCGGATACAATTGAGCAATTACCGGGAATTTACTTTGCCAGCCAATACCCGCACCCAGGTTAATCTGTAATTTTTGTGCCCCTATATTGATTTTTGGCAAGGCCCAAAGTGCATTTACACGGGGATCAATTGCTGAAAGGCCTGCCATGGTAGTCGCCCGAACCCCTGCAGCCATTTCAAGTTTATGTTTACCTAAGTTAACATCCACAAGATCCTCCGCAAAAACCGATAGGTCTTTCGTTGCAGGAATATTTTTATAGGCTCTCGGTCTGGTGCTCATCCCCGCTGCAGGTGGAAGATACGGGTCGAAAACTTGTCCACGTCCCAGGTTTTTACTATAATTTGCTTCTACTCCTACTAAAATTCCATGGTTGATTTTCCCTGATTTAAAACCCATTTTCGCCATCGCCTTAAGGAAAACATCCACAGGTTTTCCATCCACCAATAAGTGCGCAGTATAATTTGCGGGAAGAAAGCCAACCGTATGTACCCCAGCTTCTGTATAAGGATTTAAAATTGAGGCCGCTCCCGTCTGTACCCATTTGGTCTGATTGATCTGGTCGTGCTGCATGCTCAATGAAGACTTCAGATGAATGGATTTCAGGAAACGCTGTTGATGGAAATCAATATCCAGGTTATTGCTTAAAGCCAGTCGATTGTACTCAGACTTATATTTGTCTATTCCCAATACATCCACATCCGGATCAACACGCTGATTATCGAAGGAAGTCCCATAATCCAGGTCACTTTTAAAATTGATGTCCCTGGTATTATTTTCCCAAAGCTTGTTGAAGCGGATGGAGGTATTTACTCTTTTAAAATTTTCAAAACTATTGGTGGGATCGGACTTGGAATTCAGAAAATCGAAGTCTACATTCAGGAATGTTTTCTTATCCGGGAAGGCGAAACCTTTTCCAACATAAGCAAGTTTACTAAAGCCATCCGCTTTAATTCTTGCCTCAACACCACTTTCTCCCTGCTTACGGATGATCTTTACCACACCATTGGTGATATCGCCGTATTCAACAGATGGGATGCCTCTGATGATTTCTACGCGTTCAATCTGATCGGTAGAAAGCGTACGCATATCTACTCCTTTACCGGTAATATCTCTTTTATAATTCGCATCACTTTGATTCATTAAACCAGCGGTGTATTGCATATTTGCACGGGTACTGATTGGAGCCCCGTCAATTAAAAATGAAGTTCCCAGTGAAGAAATATCGTAATCTGTACTTGGTGTTCCTGTTTGCCTTAATCCGATCAGGTTGGCTGACCTTAGGTTGGGATCTTGTGATCTGCCACCAGGCAAGAGCGAAAGTAAATCTGTAAAACTAGAAGGCTGCAGGTGTTTCATTGCCCTACGATCAATAATCGAAGAGGTACTTAACCCTTTTGATTCCTTAGCCGTGATGACTACTTCATCCAGCGAAACCTGCTTCGCCTTAAGGCTGTCTAATGTAGTACTTACTGTATCTTTTTTTGAAGAACTGCTTTTTTTGTCTTTTTGCTGAGCCTGAGCCGGTAAAACGAGTGTTACTGAAATCAGGAAAAAAAACAAAAAAAGATAATATTCGCTACCCCGCATCCCTTGTTAATAATTGAAAAATAGCGAGTTAATCCCAACCCGTTATTTAGAAGAAATCTAATTAAATGCAAAAGTAGGGTTTATTATCTAAAAAAAAAGGGTTAATTCAAAAATTACAGTAATCGTTTATATTCACATTAAGAATATTATTATTTGCAATTACCACAGAAAACAGCGTATAAATAAAAAGGCCAGCATTACTGCTGGCCTTATAAAATGCTTTATTACAATTGGGATTAAAAATCCTGATATAAGTTTCTAAAGGTACTTCTTAAACCAAATGTGATCAGGCCAGTATTTTTGTTTCCAAGACTATTGCTTTCTTTTCTATAAACCCCACCTACTTCTAAGCGCAGGTTATATTTTGGATTTAAAAGATAGGCTACACGTCCTTCGGCAAAGTATAGGTTAGTTTTAATCCCTTGTCCGATATAGTTGCCATAATCAGCTACTCTTGTATCATAAGGCTTAAAAATATCCTTACCGTAGTTCTTTCCTTCCGGATCCAAACCATATCTGGCATACATTAACTGCCCCTGAAAATCGAATCGCTTATAGGTATAGTTCATCAGGCCCAATACTTCTCTAAAGTTTGCCCCCATCGGGTGAGCTAATGGTTGATTCATAGCTGCATAATTTGATACTCTATCAAAGTGTGCATAGGTATAAGGCCGCGCGGTATTAAACTCAGCAAGGTAGTTCAGTCCTTTAACCTTGAATAAGTCGGAGCCTCTGAAACCTAATTGCAAAGCCCATTTGTTTGCCCAATAGCCCTTGTTTCCAAAAAACTCTTTGGCTGTAAACTCATCTATCATAAACTGACCGTAAACCGTAGTTTTATCTAGAATCTCATATTTAGTATTGATCCCCAGGCGCATTTTATCTGGTGATGTGGTATTGGCACCTTCTACTGATCTAAGGAAAATGAATGGATGAATGTAATTAAAGTCAAAGCCCCTTTTACCTTCTGGTTCTGCATCTGCCCAGGTTACTGCCTGGAAAAATCCGATAGAGAAACGATTCGTCGCATTCCAATCAATATAATGCATTGCTGCCCATTTCCCCCTGTCTCCCAAACGTCTATCTGTAGTTAACTTATCAGCTCCAGGATCCAGCATATAGCCAAAAACAGTCTGGTATTGTACATTACCTAAACTTGCTCGCAACCTCACAAAAGAATAATTGGCTGCTACATCAGAAAGCAGCATAGAGCGGTATCCATCTCCAATAAAATTCTTGTCATAACCTAATGCAAGATTCAAATGCTTATTAGGTGTATAAGACAACAGAGCGGTTGCATAAGACCAGTCTTTAGTTGTACCTGATAATTTACCCGACATCTGACTGGGCACAACTTGATTCGTGTTGATAAAATCCGTCAGGTAATTCGCAAAAACTCCTTGATTTTCATACACATTTGTATAAAATGAGAATTCTTTACCAACTTTTCCACCCAGTTGCACACCCCTGGTATTTATCCAGGTTGTTTTACCCTCTTCAAATTCCCGTCCAATCTGAAAATCAGGCAAAAAATCTGCGTAGACTTCATAGTCTTCCCCTTTAAAATTCAAGAAATGTTCTTCAGTAATTTTTCTTCTTAGCCAGGAACGACGGTTTAAAGAATCGGTACCCATTTTCATCAATTCGTTATAGCGATGAACCAGTAAGGAGTCATCTGCATAAAAACCTTTTATAGAAGAATGAGACCGGGTATTCACATCATAAACCGATTTATTCAGTTTCTGATAGAACTGGTAAGAATATGGAATATTGACATTGGGTGTCTGTGCTTTTGCACATATGCTACCAAATAATAGGGCTCCTATCCAGGAGATATGTTTGATTTTAAAATTCATGTAGGGGATTTAATTTTGTGGCACTTCAGGAGCTTCCTGACGGCTCACATCCAACTCTTCAAAGATGGAATTTTTACTCTTAAATTCAGGTACCATGACTTTCATCTGCTGTACTACTTTGGTGGTATGATCGGTTATTGCATAACCAGCCAATCTTACCAATTGTAATTGTACTTCATTGAAATCATATTCTCTGACCTTACCAATCATGATTTTCTCATGGTGGGTCGGCATTGTATTTTCATTGTCGTTTAATAATTCTTCAAATAGCTTTTCACCTGGTCTTAAGCCAGAATAAGCTATCTTAATGTCTTCATTAGGCACCAAACCTGCCAAACGAATCATTTTTTTTGCGAGTTCCACAATCTTCACCGATTTGCCCATGTCAAAAACAAAGATCTCTCCGCCTTTACCCATACAACCCGCTTCTAGTACTAAACGGCAAGCTTCAGGAATGGTCATAAAATAGCGTGTAATTTCAGGATGAGTTACCGTCACCGGGCCTCCCTTCTCAATTTGCTGTTTAAAACGAGGAATTACCGATCCATTTGAACCTAAAACATTTCCAAAACGCGTGGTAATGAATTTGGTGATCGGTTTTGTATTGAGCTCATTGATATAACTTAAGCCATTGCTAAAAATATGATTGGTATGGTGCAAAGAATTGTTCAAGGATTGTACATAAATCTCTGCAATTCTTTTGGAAGCCCCCATTACATTGGTAGGATTTACCGCTTTATCCGTAGAAATCATGACAAACTTTTGCACACCATGCTTCACTGATTTATCAGCAATCATCTTAGTACCCATTACATTTGTTTTGATGGCTTCGGCAGGATTATCCTCCATTAAAGGCACATGCTTGTATGCCGCAGCATGGTATACATAATGTGGCTTATAGGTTTCGAAAAGAAACTCCATTCTCTTTTCGTCCCTTACATCTCCAATAAAAGCATGGAAATTGGTATTGACATGGGTTTCCTCTAATTCTAAATAAATATTGTGTAGGGGGGTCTCACTTTGATCACAAAGAATAATTAAGCCTGTTTCAAATTTTAACAATTGGCGAACGATCTCAGATCCTATAGATCCGGCAGCACCAGTAATCAAAATCCTTTTGTCTTTCAGCTGATTTTGGATTCCATTGATATCAATTTCAATGGTCTTTCTGTTTAGGAGGTCTTCAATATTCAAATTCTGAATCTGAGCAGTGGTTACCTGTCCTCTTGCCCATACATCCGGAGAAGGGATATTCAGGATTTTCACGTTATGCTCTAAACACACGTCTACTACCCGATTTTTTGTGTCGGTTGGAATGGTATAAGACGCGAAAATGATCTCATCGACTTCATGTTTTACGATCAAATGATCCAATTCTGAGGCATCTAAAATTTTCACCCCGTCAATCGTTTTTCCAACTTTTCTCAAATCATCATCCACAAAAGCAATGATGGTTTTATTTACCTTAGCATCGTGATCAAAAGTTCGTTTAGTAGCTACTCCAGCCTCACCTGCCCCGTAAATGATTACCCTGATTTTATCCAGCTTCGCATTTTTTAGGTACATAAAGAAGTATTTCACAATAATTCTATAGGTGATTAACATTAAGAAACTAAACAAGGTATAAATGACTATGGCCACATTACTCACCACAGAAGAACCAGTTCCTACTATGATCACTGCATTTGTAAAGAAAATCACTAAGGAACTCAGGATAACTGAAAACAAAATTCGGAAAGAATCTTGTGCTGAAGTATACCTCACAATGCCAGCAAATGTTTTCACACTGTAGAAAACTAAAGTATTGACGGCAATGACCAAAAGAATTGATTTGTAAAATCCTACAAAATTGATCTTATCAATGATAAAGTTGTGTTGTAGAATAACAGCAAACAATAAAGCCAGGAGACTTAAGCAAATATCAATAGTAAAGATAATCCAACGGGATACAATTTCAAGTTTAGTGAACATAGAGCTTAATTAGTACATCTTGCCAAATTTAATAAAAAATAAACCATAAAGTAATACCAAATCTTAAGTATAAATTACATTTCAGTTACTACATATATTCGAGGTTTAATCAAGATATAGATCAAAACCAAAGGTATGATTGTAATTAAAAAAACTGGCAATAAACTCCATGGTAAACAAATCACTGCAACAATAATGCCCAATTGCAATAAAGCGTATACAGAAGAGACCAGTAAATGTGGCCATTTTTGCTCGTTGGCTAAAATCTGATAAAAGTGGAGACGATGCGCATCAAAAATATTTTGTCTTAATTTTAAACGATGTATAATTGTTAATATGGTATCTACTCCATAGACTGCTAAAAATAAGACATATGTATAGTTTTCGGAAAGCAACACCAATTTTAGTAATAAAAATATGATCCAAAAAGCAACGGTCACACTTCCTACATCCCCGGCGAAACACTTTGCTTTTTTTCTGAAATTAAAAAATAAAAAAACCAAAGAGGCCAAAATAGGCAACCAAATTAGATCAGGATGGATAAAATTAACCACTCTGTAATTTACATATTGTAATCCTCCGAGAACTACCATACTATAAGCACCTGTAATCCCATTTATCCCATCCATGAAGTTATAAGCATTGATGATTCCTATAACCAGAACATAAAGCATTATAGTAGCCCAGATGGGCAAGATTTGGAAAATGTTTAAAAAAATAAAAAGTAGTGAAACAGCTGCCAAATGGAAAACAAGCCGAATCTTCCCAGACAAGCTAATTCGGTCATCCACAAAGCTAATTATGCCGATAATAAATAAGCCCAAAATAGGTATCCAGAATTCTGGATGTATAACAAGTCCTACCAGTGCGGCGAAAAGATAGATAATTCCACCTCCTCGAATGGTAATCTCCGAATGAGAACTTCGCTCATTCGGATGATCAATAATATTATAATGGTCTGCGACCTTGAAATACAAAAGCATCCCAACAAAAAAAATCGGAACTAATATCAAATAAAGCATCACTTAATTTGTTTCAATAAATAACTTCCATACCCACTTTTCACTAAAGGCACAGCAATAGTTCTTAACTCTTCTGCTGTGATGTAGCCCATGCGATAAGCAACTTCCTCAATACAACCAATCTTAAGTCCCTGTCGCTCTTCAATCACCTCAACAAACTGCCCAGCCTGCATTAATGAGGCAAAGGTTCCTGTGTCTAACCATGCCGTTCCACGACTTAAAACACCTACTTTTAACATCCCTCTCCATAAATATTCTTTATTTTCATCCGTAATTTCATATTCACCACGAGGCGAAGGCTTTATGTTTTTAGCAATTTCAACGACATCATTGTCATAAAAATACAAACCTGGGACAGCATAATCAGATTTTGGTTGCTGAGGCTTCTCTTCTATTGAAATCACATTTTTGTCATCATCAAATTCCACAACACCATAGCGTTCTGGATCGGCCACCTGGTAAGCAAATACAACACCTCCATCAGGGTTAGAACTAGACTGTAACAACTTAGCCAAACCATCTCCATAAAAAATGTTATCACCAAGCACTAGAGCAACTTTATCCTGACCAATAAATTTCTCTCCAATTACAAAAGCCTGAGCCAGTCCATTTGGAGTTTCCTGTACTGCATAAGTAACTTTACATCCTAGTTTAGAGCCATCACCTAATAGTTTTTCAAAATTTGGTAAATCATGTGGTGTTGAAATAATCAATATTTCATTAATCCCTGCCAGCATTAAAATAGAAAGCGGGTAATAGATCATTGGTTTATCATAAACAGGCATCATCTGCTTGCTCATTACTAAAGTTAGAGGATGCAATCTAGTACCACTTCCTCCTGCTAAAATTATTCCTTTCATTATGATTGTTTATCTAATTGTTCAATACATTTAAGCAAGCTATCCCTCCAATAAGGTATTGTTAGCCCAAATGTGTTTTTAATTTTTGTTTTATCCAGCACTGAAAATGCAGGTCTAATCGCTTTAGTGGGGTATGCTGAACCAGGAATCGGGTTTAATTTAACCTCAATTTTACTAAGATCAAAAATTCCTTTAGCAAAATCATACCAGGATGTTACCCCCTCATTACTGTAATGATAAGTTCCGTATTTTTCATTGTTAATTCCTATAATATCCAGAATGACACCTGCCAAATCAACCGCATAAGTTGGCGTTCCTACCTGATCAACAATAACACTAAGTTCTTCACGGTCAGCTCCTAGCTTACGCATTGTTTTCACAAAGTTATTTGCAAACTCAGAATATAACCAACTTGTCCTTAAAATATAATGGGCTTCCAAAATGCTGCTAATCCCCAATTCTCCATCCAGTTTCGTTTTACCATAAACATTTATTGGGTTTGCAATATCAAGTTCATTCAAAAGTTTTGGAAGATTTCCTTCAAAAACAAAATCCGTTGAAACATGGATTAGCGTCGCATTATATTCCGCACAAAGAGTAGCCAGGTTTTCTGCACCAATTTTATTTATTTTCTCACAAAGTTCAACATCTTCTTCTGCCTTATCTACAGCTGTATAATCGGCGCAATTAATTACAAATTGAGGAGATTCTTTCTGAAATAATCTATGTAACAAGTCCAGGTCTAAAATGTTTCCCTGGATTTCATCCAGATATAACAATGAACTCAAACCTCTTTCCTCACTAACTTTTTCTCTACACGTTCCTAATTGGCCAACACCACCAAATACCAGGATTTTAATATCTACGTTCATTTTGTTATTTCGTTATTTAACACTGTATTGATTTTGATAGTATTCCTGATAACTACCTGAAGTAACACTGTCAAGCCATAATTCATTTTCTAAATACCAATCCACAACCTTTTCCATGCCTTCTTCAAATTGTAACGATGGTACCCAACCAAGTTCATTTTGCAATTTCCTAGAATCAATTGCGTAGCGTAAATCATGCCCTGATCTATCTGTTACGTAGGTAATTAATTTAGCTGACTCGCCTGGATTCCTATTCAACTTACGATCCATAATGTAACAAAGTAGATGAATCAAGTCAATATTCTTCCATTCATTATGTCCACCAATATTATACGTATCGCCCGATTTGGCATTATGGAATATGGTAGATGAACAATACAGTTCTCGGTGTCCTCCAGAACTACCTTTTTACAATTTAAAACGTTATTATCTAAATCCTTATCAGCAATTGCTTGCAAAGAGGCCCAAGTCCCCAAATCCGACCAACCAATGTCCGCGGGGATTGTATAGACATTCTTTGCCTTTTCCAAAATGGCATAATCAATAGAAATATTGGGCGCATCAGGATAGTTTTTTAAGATAAATTCTATCTCGTTTTCAGTATTATAATATGAGTCTCCCTTTTGAAAAATATGATGAATTTCAGGAGCATGCTCTTGAAATGCACGCCGAATTGATCTGGCGGACCAAATAAAAATCCCCGCATTCCATAAATAATCTCCACTTTCCAGAAACTCTTGTGCTTTTTCCAATACCAGTTTTTCCATAAATCGCTTAACTAGAAACAAACCAGCCACTCCCTTTGGATTGAAATTAATATAACCATATCCGGTATCTGGTCGTGTAGGATTTATTCCCAAAGTAAGCAAAGCATCATTCGAAGCTGTAAATTCTAAAGCTTGCACAATTCTATCCAGAAACTCTTTTTCTTTAAGGATTAGATGATCAGATGGGGCAACTACAATAATTGCTTCTTGATTATCTTTCAAAATCTTGTAACTAGCATATGCAATACAAGGAGCCGTGTTATTTCTACTCGGTTCTAACAAAATTTGAGCATCAACAATTCCAGGGATCTGGTCTTCACCAGGTTTTCGTATTGAGAGTTACATAATACAAAGATATTCTCTGAGGGACATATCTTAAGAAACCGCTCATAAGTTAATTGCAATAAAGATTTCCCAATCCCTAAAATATCAATGAACTGTTTTGGGAAATTGTTACTACTCATTGGCCAAAACCGACTGCCGACCCCGCCTGCCATAATTAAAACGTACGTATTCTTGTTCATTTATGTAATTTTTAAACCTTCAAGAACAGACAATGGCTTCCATCCTAATTTTTGTCTGGCAAGTGTGTCATCAAATGTTAAATCTGAGGTTATTTTATTTAGTTTCTTAGTATTAATAGGGGCTCTTTCTCCTATTAAATCCCCAATTTTCGCGACGATTAAACCGAGCCATTTAGGTAAACTTATAGGTTTAGATTTATTCAACTGTTTTGAAATAACGACAGACAGTTCAGAGAAAGTGGGATTATTACCATCTGTGAGATTATATATACCTCCAATTTCAGCAGCAATTGGAATTATCTCAGCAACATCCTGAGCTAATACAATACTTTTTTTTGCAATTCCTCCACTGATATTAAAATAATACCCCCGCTTGATTCCTTCGATCATGGCTCGCAGATTACCTGGAGGATTAATACCCGCTATTAACGGCAGCCTTAATATCGTACAGACTACATGATGTTGCAAGCACCAGGCCTGAACCAGATCTTCTGCTAACACTTTACTTGAACCGTAAGCATCACTTGCATTTAATGGGTAATTCTCATTTACATTATTTCCTGAATCAAGTCCATATACAGCAACAGTACTTATAAAAACAAAGGATTTAGGCAAATTTTGACTACTTTCTAAAGCGTCTAGTAAATGCTTAGTTCCCTTTAAATTAATATCAAAGAATTCTTCTTCTTCTTCTTTCGTTTTAGGGACAACATGAGCTTTCCCTGCACAATGAATGATTAACTCGTACTTATTGCTTATTTTTATTCTCCCCCCAGCTAAATCGAAGGACAAATCGTTCATATTTGAACGGCCTAAAGTGTCCAGTTTTTTTATTCTATTTTTTAGGTGGGAATAAATATAACTACCTAAAAATCCAGTTCTCCCTGTCAGGAGTACACTATCAAACTTCATTCAACATTATTTTTTTAAACTTATTTAAAATGGCTTCTTTAGCATAATTCCCCTCCGCAACAGACCTTGCCTGCAGCCCCATTAATCTAAAAACCTGCAGATTACGCTCGTTAAGAGTATTTAGAAAATTAATGGTTTCCGCTCTCTCGTCTTTATCAAAACACACACCACATTTAAACTCATTAATCATTTGAGCAACTTCAGACTTCTTGTTTCCAATAAAAAAAACTGGTCTGCCTGAGGCCAAGATATTATAGGTTTTAGAAGGAACCCCCAAACCATAAACCTCCTGCTCCAGAGTTACAATCCCAAAGTGACATGCATTTAGAAATACATTTTGCTTACTCCTGGGTAACGATCCTAGAAACGTAACATTATTTAATTCTTCGGTTTTCGCAAAATCGTTTAATTTTTCCAACAACGCTCCATTTCCAACAAAAACAAAATGAAGCAAATTATTATCAACCTCTTTAATCAGCTCCATTAGATATGATAATCCCTGAAGACGTCCTAAATTACCAGCAAACAGAAAAACAATTTTATCCCTTAAACCAAGCTCCTCGATCAAATCATTCTCCTCAAAAGTACTTACCTGAATATTCTCCAAATCAGCCCAATTTTCTATAATGGAGATTTCAGTTTTATTTTTGGTCTTCCCAGACATAATATCTGCCATATCCCGCCCAAGAACGATAAGTTTATCTGCTTTCCTATAGCTCCAGTTAAAAACAGATTTTAACCCCATATAAATCAAATTACTTTTCGATCGGATAATATTTGCGGGAATTAAGTTTTCCGGAAAAACATCATGAACCAATATTGAATAGTTAAATTTTTTGACCTTTTTTAAAAGGCTAAATAATGGTATAGACAGTGCCGGATTTGTAACTAAAAAAACACTATCTTTTTTATTAATCTTAAACAGACCATAGAAAAACATACCCATGCTCAAAAACAACAACCTTAACAATCTATTGATGATGTTGTTCTTATCAAAGTTAAAGGCATTTAGTCTATGAAATGTAATTCCAGGCAATCCTTTGCTAGAAGACTGTAGCTCCCCGTAACCTAAAGGGCCACATAAAACATGGACTTCCGCATCTTCACTAAGTGCTTCTGCAATGTTTGTCATAATGTAAGCGGTAGATGTTTCATCTGGATAAAACACCTCCGATATTATCCAGATTTTTTTTTTATCCAACACAATTAAACTTTTAGAACATTATAGTGGGGTGTGGTCGTTAAAACAACAACCTCATAACCTCTGTTAGCAAATTTAAGTGCAATATCATTATAAAGATATGCCGTTGAAACTCCATCCGGACTAAAAACGATTGAATGTATAAGAATTTTTCTACTCATTATTTTTTACTCGGACCAAACAACACGTTTGATATAATCAACATAGCTTATAATAATTCTAACAACCTTGTCAGAAACGTTTGGCATAGAATAGTCGGCGACCCTTCTGAAGTTACGCTCAGTTCCTCTCTTTTGATACTTTAATTGAATAAGAGCTTGCATAATGCGTTCTGGATTCATCCCCACCATCATTACTGAAGCTTCTTCCATTGCTTCAGGACGCTCATGAGCATCCCTCAGATTCAGTGCAGGAAAGTTCAATGTTGATGATTCTTCAGAAATTGTTCCACTATCAGACAATACCGCATATGCCTTCATTTGAAGTGCATTATAATCGTTGAATCCCATTGGTTTAAGAAACTGAATTTCTGATCTCATTTCTATTTTTTTTGCATCAATCATATTCCTGGTTCTCGGATGCGTGCTCACAATAATAGGATATTGATACTTCTCAGCTATCAGGTTTAAGCTTTTCATTAGGTTCGTGAAATTCTTTTCGCTGCTAATGTTCTCTTCACGGTGTGAGGAAACCACGAAATATTTCTGTTCTTCCAAATTCAAGCGACTCAAGACATCTGAGCTTTCAATTTCAGGCATATAATGGCCTAATACTTCAAACATCGGAGAGCCAGTCTTAATTATTCTATCAGCTGGTAAACCCTCTCTTAATAAATACTCTCTTGCAATGTCACTATAGGTTAGGTTTACATCTGATATATGATCTACTATTTTCCTATTTGTCTCTTCCGGAACACGTTGATCAAAACAACGATTACCCGCTTCCATGTGGAAAATGGGTATGTGGCGTTTTTTTGCCGGAATTGCACATAAACAGGAATTTGTATCTCCTAATACTAAAAATGCATCTGGCTTCTCCGCTTCCAATAAAGGATCGATCTTAATTAGAATCTGTCCAACTGTTTCTGTTGCAGTTGCCCCTGCTGCATTTAAGAAAAAATCAGGTTTACGAATCGAAAGATCATCAAAAAAAATCTGATTCAATTCGTAATCATAATTTTGACCAGTATGAACAATAACATGCTCAATCGCTTCAGAAGCATCTAGTGCTGCCATTACTCTAGCCAATCTTATAATTTCAGGTCTGGTGCCAACCACCGTCATTACTTTTAATCTTTCTCTCATTTTATGTTTGTGCTGTTATTTCAAAACTCGTTAAACATTTTCAAAATATGTATCTGGATCATTTGGATCAAAAAATTCATTTATCCAAAAGATAGTATATAATTCTTCTTCACCTATATTTTTAATGTTATGCGTATACCAAATAGGCATATCCACATATGCAGGCTCTTTTCCGTCAAGGTAGAAATCTAAAACTTCTTCTGTACCTATTCTTCTCAGTTGAATCAAAGCTTTTCCTTTTATCACTGCAAATCGTTCAATTTTACGAGTATGATAATGATTTCCTCGTGTGATACCTGGGACAGTCGTAGAAAAAGAAACTTGTCCGCCTACATTTAGACGAATCACCTCAACAAAAGCACCTCTAGGGTCTGTATGCTGAGTAAATTTCACCGGAAAATGATCACCAATGTTATTATAGCATCTGAAAGTATTAAATAGATTCAATTCAAATCTATTTTTCAATTCTGGGATAATTCCCAACTTCAGGTATGCTTCAGTATATTTCTCAAGGAGAAGGAGGATATCTGAGACTTTTCTTTCTTCAGTATGAGGAATAACCAGCAAATCATTTCCTTTGCCAGTCCTGATCTCATCAATCATTACCTCTACAAGATCAGCAACATAAATCAACTTTACCACCCCGTCTACTTCAATTTTTGGCTGTTCTCCATGGCTCAACTGATGGCAAAATGTAGCAATAAATGAATTGTAATTAGGATGTCCAAAAGGGCCATATACATTTGGAATGATCAATCCTGTAAAACTACCACCTGAATTTAGGGCCCAGTTTATCAAACGCTCCCTTGCTTCTTTTTTGCTTTTACCATATAAATTATCTCGTTCCTCCTGAGATGAAGAGGAGAATAAAACATGGGCTTTACTTTCAGTTGCAGTTAGAGCTGCTATGAGTTTCGTTGCCAATCCAACATTTGTATCATAAATAACCTGAGGGTCATTGTGCCTGTTCATTCCAGCCAAATGAACAATAACATCGCAGTCACTTACAAAGTTCTGAAGTTTTACTTCATTTTCAAAGTCTTCCCTTTCAAAGGATACTCTTTCAAATTCTTCTGGGAAAAGCCCCAGTGTATTAAACAGGTGTTTTCCAACAAAACCATTCTGACCGGTGATTCCTATTTTTATCATTTAGCTATTTTATATTTATTAATAAATTGTAGTGTTGTCTGAAACCATGGCATTTTATAATCAAAATCTATCGGTTTATTATTCGGGCCCAAATAGTGGCTCCAGATAACTATACCATCGCAATATTGGTATAAAGTTTCCAATTGAAACTTCCATTGCTCCTGATCAATGAAATTAAATGGCTGATCATCAGAATAATATTGTGGCCATACAAATCCATATATTTTAGCGTCCTTACGAATGCTTTTTATTTTGGCTACCTTTTCTTGTACAATTTTCTTCCAAATTTTTAAATCTTTATTCCTAGTATAGAATGAAGGGAAAAATATATTCACGTTTAGTCCGACTTCCTTTACGTTATTGTTTGTCTCATTCCACCGCTTCATAATAATGCCTGCTCTCATTTCATTTTCATACCAGTATTCTTTATGAGGAGAAGGATGTGGAAAAACGCCGTAATATCCAATTTTACTTAGGTTATTATATCTTTTAAAAGTATTCAGAACATCCATGTACTTTAACAATGAGTTTTTCACATGTGCATCATCTAATGTCCAGGATTCAATATCAAGACAAACAGGGATATTTGGATCCTGTTTTGATTTTAATGCTGCTGCTTTTATTTTCTTTAAATCAGGAGCACCTTCTTCAACTCCAGTCGATCTGTTTATTCCTTTTGTTACTAAATCGTCTTCATAAAAAATAAAAAACTGCTTAAATCCATACTGAGTTAAGTCCGGAGTCTTCCCATATAATAAAGCATTATATATGATAAATTTTTTCGTTTTTTGTGAAGCATTAATTGTTTTTTTTTGCGCAACAGCGCTTCCACTATTGACCAAATAAAAACCTAAAAAAAACAATATCTGCAAGCACCTAAATTTCATAAAAACAATTAATCCCAATTAAACCATTCCTTGTTATTAAATCTATAGTCATCATTAACTGATTCTTCTACAGTAAAATTAGAAAACACCATCATCTTAGAATTCGGAGATAATGCCTTAAACCCATTTACATAACCTCCAGGAACATGCAATACCCCCTCAAAAGCTTTAATAGAATATTCGAAACGTTCAGTTAGTTTTGACTCCTCAATCCAATCATCCAGTTTAAGAAGTACGATCTTGAACTCACCTTCGACTACATAAAACCATTTTTGCTCCAATTGATGCCCTTGCCAAGCTCTGACAACATTGATATCTTTATTTTCAATGTGATATAACCTGGTCACTTCATCCAATTTAAAATTATTGACGAAAGAAATGCTTCCCCGGCCATCCACATGTGTGCCTCCAGGGATAAATAATGGATCTATAATCATTCTAAGCAGGATATTCAACTGCAGAAACGTCGCCAAATACCTCTCTCTTAATATAGGGCTGTTTAGCTAATAATGCTTTCATTCCTTCAACACCTAATTGTTCAGTATTATGAGAATGATAGTCTTCAATCTGTGATAAGTCGGGCTCACCTTCAGAAAAATACTGGCTGTAATTCAAATTTCTATTATCAGCAGGAACTCTATAAAAATCCCCCATGTCCTCTGCCTTTTGCATTTCTTCTCTGGTACATAAAGTTTCATAAAGCTTCTCACCATGTCTTGTACCTATCACTTTAATCTCGTTGTCGGCGTTACACAATTCCTTTAATGCAAGGGCTAAATCTCCAATTGTACCTGCGGGAGCTTTATTCACAAACAAATCTCCTTGATTCCCATGTTCAAAAGCAAATAAGACCAAATCAACTGCCTCTTCCAAGGACATTAAGAAACGCGTCATATTTGGATCAGTAACGGTTAAAGTTTTACCTTCTTTAATTTGCTTCAAAAAGAGTGGAATTACTGAACCCCTGGATGCCATCACATTACCGTATCTTGTCAAGCATACAGTTGTGGTATTTTCAGGAATATTTCTTGATGCTGCGATAGCCACTTTCTCCATCAGAGCTTTTGAAATTCCCATTGCATTAATTGGATAAGCTGCTTTGTCTGTACTTAAGCATATTACCTTCTTAACATGATTAGCAACTGCAGCATCAATCACATTTTGTGTACCAAAAACATTAGTTTTTGTAGCCTCTAATGGAAAAAACTCGCAAGAAGGAACTTGCTTTAAAGCAGCTGCATGGAAGACATAATCCACACCAGTCATTGCCTTATTTATGCTATTAAAATCACGAACGTCTCCTATATAATATTTAACCTTATCATTTTTTAAGGAATTACGCATGTCATCTTGTTTTTTTTCATCTCGTGAGAAAATACGAATTTCTTTAAAATGATCAGTATTTAGAAAGCGATTTAGGACTGCACCACCAAAAGAGCCAGTTCCACCTGTAATAAGTAGGATATTATCTTTAAACATTTATTTTTAATTTAGTATGGATTAACTCCATAAGGTTATAATTTAAGTATTTGACTATCTATTTGTTTACCAATATCATTCCAAGATTTGGTGTTTTGAATGTATTCTTTCCCGAAATTCACTTTTGACTTCAAAAGCTCTGGGTGATTAAAAGCATGGCAGACAACATTAAGTATATTTCTAGCATCTAAAGGATCAAAATAAAAAGCAGCATCCTTACAAACATCAACAGCAAAATCCATATTACTTGTAAAGATCGGTTTAGCAAAATACATGGACTCTATATATGTCCCAGAAAAAGATTCCAGAAGAGTTGGAAGAAAAAGTCCATCATGATCAGAATAAAGTTTGGCTATCTCCTCTAACTTAATATTTCCAACATTTTTGACCACATCATCAAGCCCTAGACGATCGATTTCAGATAAAAAGAACTTTCCTCCTTCACTCTCTTCTGCGTCTATGGTAATGGTAATAGTTATTGGTAGCTTTTCATTTTTTATAAGAGCTGCAAATTCATATAAAACCTCAAAATTCTTATGTGGGTAGTATTTACTTAAAAAAAGAAGCTTTATTGAATTAGAATCCACATTTTGAAAATGATTTACTACTACACTAACACTTGTAAATGATATTGCATTAGGAATCAAAAAAACATCATTTAAAGGGAAATTAAATATGTTACTAATTCTATTTTTCATCGCTTCAGTTTGAACTCCAATGAGATCTGCAAAACGCAGATTAAAACTAATAAACTTTAACATATTTCTTAGATACCGATAAAACACGGCATCTTGCTTCTTAATACGTTCCCATACAATACTTTCCGGGTATGCTAAAAAGGCCTGATGAATAAGAACTAGCTGAGGCGTTTTAAAAGCTGGAAAAGCTATATTACCCAAGCTAAAAACGTAATCACTTTTATATAAAAGAGAAAAAAATGGGAGACATAAATAATTTGAAAAAATCTTAAAAATTGAAATATTAAATATCTTAGGAAAAAAGATTACTTTGATTTTAGAGCCTCTATCTTTGAAGATTTCATAACCACATGCTACTGGAGCAATAAGTACAATACGTTCTATTTGATCATTTTTTAAGTAATAATCTACAAGATTAATCCCAACGGTCTTCCCTCCGCCAAATCTCAAATTTGAAGCATTAATAAATAATTTCATCCTTTTATTTAAAGTTTATTTAACATATCTAAAAGTTTTCCGCATTGTATTTTTGGCGTTTTATTAGTTAATACAAAGTCTTGAGCAATTTTTCCTTTTAAGGACAATACCTCGTTTGGTTGTTCGCAGATATTTACAATTCTATCTGACAATGATTGTATAGAAATGTCATCCATAACATAGCTATATGTATAATATTCATCTGGGATTCCTTCCAAGCGATACATCAACGTTGGTACTCCAGAAGCTAAATATTCCATTGTTTTGGACGGGAAGGAAAACTTTGTAAATTCCCCTTCAGGTGTCCTCGGATTAACAAGAAGGGTCGATACCTTCTGAAGCATCAATACCTCTTCTCTATCTATCTGCCCCTTGTATATTATCCTGGGATCCTTCATGGCTCTTGACTGAACCTCATTTCTACCATCGCCTTCTCCACATAAAATTAGCCTATAATTTTCATTAGGGATAGCTTCAAAAGCAGTTAATAAACGTATAACTCCGTTTCGTTCATCTATAGCACCTGAGTAAAATATTGTTTTAAGTTGATCAGATTTTATCCTTCCCTCCTTTTTTCCTTGTTCTGAATTATATATTCCTTCCATAACCATACAAGGCTTGCCACCCACCGGCAAATGCTCGTTCATATGCTTACTCAACAAAACATAACTATCCACAGATAAAAGAGATCTATCTAAAATTCTCTTTTCAATCCTGCCAAATAGATTGTATAAAACGCCTTGGGGATTCCCTGTGAATCCATGTAAATCGGGCACAATCAAACACACAACAATCTCAGGGTTTTTCTTTTTTAGATCTGAAACTGCAGCTAGGAAAGGAGCATGCAAATCATAAATAATGATTGTTTTATTTCCTACTGTTTCTTCATTCCATTTAAACAATCTTTTCTTAACATTCAGATACCTACTGAAGTGTTTAAACCCAAGCAGATTAAAAAAGCTTATTGTCTCTCCACTAAAAGCAGAATTATTGATAAATCCTGATCCATGGAAAAACAATGATTTATATTTTAAAGGAAAGGCACCAATATTAGGGGCACAAATCACTTTAAGGTTCTTCGTAAAGCTACTTATACCTTTTACATAAGACCATTGCAATGCATCATTTGCATTTGCAATAGCTCCCTTGCTATTTTGTTTAATGACCTCCCTGGATTCTTCAGGAAAAAGGCTCGCCAAGAATAGTATATTCATATTATTAACTTGCTCTAAATATATTTCTGTTCAACAATCCGTACATTATTAATATGTTTAGAAACAGTGAGTATCTCATTTCCTGACTACTAAACATCATTAAAAATGAAACAAAAATCACAGCCTTTGGCCACATCAATTTTCCTAACTGCTTTGACAACCTTAAGAAAGAATACATCATTAAAACACCATAGGTAATTCCGAATATAGCAAAGGTATTAACGATTGTATTTGTCGAGGCACTTTCAGGATCAATAAAGATCCCAAACAACTGTATAGAATATAAGGAATATAAATTCACAAAATTACTCAGCCCTGCTCCAAACAATGGATTGTTTAAAAATATTAGAAATGGAACAGAAAAAGAAGAAAGCCTTGCAAGTGTGCTAGCATAATCTGAGGAATCAGCACTAAGTTTTGAAAAAAACTGTTCAGAAAGGCCAGGTATTGCCACTAGAGATACAGCAATTATCCCAATAAAGGCACTGACAAATAAATACACCTTAAACTTATTCACGTTAAACATGTACCCTATCGCTAAGATACCCAGTACTGCAATTCCAGAGGTTGAAAAAGTAGTGATTAGTGTAATTATGTATGTAATCAAGTATTTCCTATTAGGGACACCTTTAAAGAAAAACTCGATGATTATACCAAACAAAAGGTAAATCATGTAGACCCCTGGCTCTCTGAAAATGCTGGTATTCCGCAAAAAACTCATATCCTTGAAAACAGCGCAGATAAATAGGTTACCAAATTCTGTTCCACCAAAATTAACTGTTGTTGGAAACACAGCTACAATTCCTGGAACTAAATAAACTAATACAAATACTATTATGGAGATAACTGATAATAAATACAAACCCTTTTGATAATATTGGATAAACTTAGAAAAATCTAAAAATTTCACAATTAGAATCGACAAAACAAGAGTTACAAACTGTAAAAAATACCCTGTTCTGAAATCAACATTATAAAAAACAGTTAAGGCAAAAGATGCAAATAATAAAATAATTATCGCAATTTCCCTTTCCGAATATAAAGCGATTTTTTTACCAAAATTTAAGCTGACAAAAAGCACAATTGATGCGATTGTATAAATTAGATACTTCCCAAGAATAAAAACTTGATTTATGTTTGTACCAAAAGTCAATGTATCATCTGAAATAAAAAAAACAATGAATAGAACTAATACTGCTGAAAGTTCATAGCCACTATTTTTTTTTATCGGGGGTAACATATTTACCATCTATAAAGGCTTTATAAAAAAAACATTAATACTCCTTTAATGAGGAGATGTATTCGCTTAGTAAGCCTACATCCTTCCAGGATTTCTCGCTAATTGGGAAAACTCCAATATTGCCACCTCTATCCTTTACTTTGTCAATTAACTGGGTAATATGGAAGAACTCATCATCTGGAATTTCGTCTAATAAGTGCGGCTCCAGGATGTACATTCCACTATTTATTTTAAATGTCATTTCTGGCTTTTCCTTCAGATCAATTAATTGCCCATTGTCTCCACTTTCTATTATACCATAAGGAATTGGATAGTGCTTTAATGCTGCAACGATGGTAATTTCATTTTTATGATGATGATGGTAATCCAAAATTTCAGAATAGTCTTGATCAATTAATATGTCACAATTACTAACAATTAAGGTTTCTTTAATCTTTCCTTTCAATAAGGTTAAACTCCCCGCCGTTCCCATAGGCTTTTCTTCTTTAAAAAATGTAAGAAGATAAGGTAAATTTCGACTACTTAAATAGTATTCTATCAATTCAGCCTTATAGTTAACAGAAATGAAAAAATTATCACAACCATGCTTTGCAAATCTATCAAAGATTTCCTCTAACATTGTTTTTTCTCCTATGGGAATCAGTGGCTTTGGCAGCACATTAGTTAGAGGTTTTAGTCTTGTTCCAAAGCCCCCAGCCATAACAACAACAGGTAGATTAAACTGCTTAACCGGAGCCTGTTCAGCCGCATCAAATAAATCCTCCCAAAAATATATCTGGTCTAATTCACCTATGTCAGAAACTACAGGCATAAATTCTGCTCTTATTGCAAGCATCATCTTTTTAACCTCCTCAACCGTATTTTCTGGCCGGGCAACGATATAATCTTTTCTAATGACCTCAGAAATTAAAGTATTAAGATCTATACTGTTTATTATGGCTCTCTGAAGATCCCCTATTGATAATAGTCCGATAAACTTATCTTGCCTAAAAACAAGAAGAAGTTTTTTCCTCACCTCATCCATCCGCTTTAAAGCAGATAAAAGAGTGCTTTCTGGTGATATTATAATATCTTTTAATTTTTGATTTAGTTTCATAGTCTAATAACCAGTATAGTTAGTATTAATTTCCAATTTGTCTGGCTGGAACTCCTGCAAAAGTCCCGGGCTTGACAATACTTTTAGTCACCACTGCCCCAGCTCCAACAATTACGTTTTCACAAATAGAAACATTTGGTAATATTGTTGAGTTAGCTCCGATGTAGCAAGATTCGCCTATTTTAACATTTCCCAAAATTATTGCATTAGGTGCGATAGTACTGAAACTTCCAATAGTACAATCGTGCATCACATTCGCGTTAGTGTTTAATTTAACAAAATCACCAATTTTAGTTTCTGCAGAAACATTAGCACCATGCTGAATAATCACGCCTTTACCAAGGACGGCGCTTTTGGAAATCTTACAAGTATTTGAAATAAGACTGCAAAAGTCAAATCCATACACTTGGTACATTTTACTTAAAATTGCCCTTACTTTTGGAATATCTGGAGTAATAATTATTGGACAACCCTTCAATTCTACAGACAAATTCTCTGCAGAGAGGTCGTTAGCAATGATTTTATATCCCTTGTAACTGCCTTTTTTTTCATTATCGATCAAACCCAAAATTTTGATTTTTAAATCTTCAGCAAGCTCAATAATCTCATGAAAAGCTCCAACAATTATTAACCCATTTTTCATTTACAAATTCCTTTAATTACAGTTGCAATAAACTTTACATCATCAACAGTTAATTTTGAATACATAGGTAATGTAATCATATTATCTGCCGCATAATCCGTTTTTGGCAATTCAGTATAAAAATCCTGGTAAATTGAGAATTTATGCACTGCAGGATAATGCACACTAGTCTGTATCCCCTCCTCAGCTAAGAGTTCTCTAATTTTATTTCTTTTTATATAGTCAGAGTCTTTAAGGACAATAGGAAAAACATAATTAGAGGAGAATTCTCTATTTTCCCTAAAAGGGATGATAATACTTTCTATTCCACTAAGCTCTTTAATATATGCTCTCCTAATAATTTCTCTTTCCTTCAAATCGTCCTCTATCTTTTGCAGTTGAACTAAACCTATTGCAGATCGAATATCATCCATTCTATAGTTAAAGCCAAGCTCTACTACATCATATTCTGTTGAATGACCTTTTGCTCTTTCATATGACATTGAAGTCATTCCATGAGAACGTAACAGCTTAGTTCTTTTATAATATTCTTCAGAATTTGTAACTAACATACCTCCCTCACCAGTACTGATGTTCTTATTAGAGAAAAAACTAAAACATCCAACGTCACCAATAGTACCTAATTTCTGCCCTTTATATTCAGATAAAGGAGCATGACATGCATCTTCAATTACTTTTAAATTGTGCTTCTTAGCTAAAGCCATTATTGCAACCATATCACAAGCAAATCCGCCATAGTGCATCACTACTATTGCTTTCGTTTTAGGAGTAATTTTAGATTCAATATCAGCAGGGCTCATCGTTAAATCCTCTAAACTGGAGACATCTGCAAATACAGGAACCGCATTCATATACCTGATTGCATTAATAGTCGCAACAAATGTTAAAGAAGGACAAATAACTTCGTCGTTTTCCTTCACATCAACCAATTTTAAAGCAAGATGTAAAGCAACGGTGCAATTTGCCAAGGCAACAGCATGTTTTACATTTAGCATCTCGGCAAATTTTTCTTCAAATTCAGCTGTTTTCGGTCCAGTAGAAATCCATTTTGAACGAATAACATCTAATACAGCCCGTTCTTCAGCCTCGTCAAAATTTAAGTCGAAAAGTGGTATTTTATACATATTTTTTTTGATTAAAGTCTTTTTAAAATGTCCTTATAAGCGGACGCCATTCTGTTACAGTTATTTTCTATGCTAAATTCTTTCAAACCGTGTTCATAGGCCACATTAGTAATATTTTGATAATACTCCTCATCAGACAACAATTTTCTGGTCTTAGCTGTCAAAGCTAATACATCTCCAACCTCAGTAAGTAGTATTCTTTCCCCACCCACATTAAATTGCGGAATGCTCCCTGTGGCATAAGCACAAACTGCAATATTTAGACAAACAGCTTCACGAAGAACTGTTGGAAAACGATCATTGTAAGTTGGAAGAATCAAAATTCTAGATTTTAGCACTTCTTTGTACAATTCCTCTGTACTGGGAATGAATCCAAGAAAAATAACATTTTTCTCACATCCAAGCCCAACCGCTCGCTCCTTAAGAAACTCCATATAGCTGGGTGCCACAGGTCCAATGTAACAGGCAGTGATGTTAGGGTAGTCAACTTTAAGATTCGCAATTATTTCAAGGAAATCTTCTGCCCCTTTGTCTTTGATTATCCGCCCCCAAAACAATAGATCATAAGCTTTATTACTTTCTTTCTTAGCTAATTCCTCAATATTAGTCCCATTTGGATAATAATAATTAAAGAAATCAAAATCACTTTTTCTCATACTTTGAATAAGTGATTGAGAATCCTTGTCTCCTCCAAAATAACTACATTGATTGATTATTTTAGCTTCAACATCTATTCTATTTTGCTTATAAGCATCATTTTCACCGCCCAATTCCAAACTAACAAAACCTTGAATGGTAACTAGAACAGGAAACTTTTTATAAAGATCAAGAACAGAAGAACTATAATATGAATTTTCGGCTCCCTGAAGGTTAATGAGTTGAGGTTGTATTTTATTAATCCGACGGCTAATTTTCAGCCTATTCGAAAAGAAGTTTGTAAATAAATCAAATTTGAAAAATCTTGGCCAACTCCTATTTATGAGGGGTATACCAATCGAAAAAAAATGATAGAAAATCCCGTTATCCTCAAAACTATAATCTCTTTTCAAATATTGATGAGGAGATATAACATGGATTTCGAATTCCTTAGAATTTTTAAATCCTTCCAGTGTATTCGTGATCCAGGCAGCATAAACCATACTCTTTTTCCAGAGAGGCAATTTATTCTGGATGTCGTCGCTGCTGAAATGACAAATCCATGCAATTTTTATTTTTTTATTCATTCCAAATTCCTTGAGCATTCCCACTTAGTATTTTCTTCACTTGTAAAGGCTGAAAATAAAGACCAACTGCATTTAATAAACAACTACTAATAATAATCGCTGCGCTGCTATTCATCCACTTCGCAAGAAAGAATGCCATTGGTAAGTAGAACAAAAGGGTTAAAAAGACCATGTACATACTAAATCTTATCTTTCCAATCCCATTTATAAAACTTGTATAAGGTGCAAGAAAGACATTAATAATGGCAAAACATGCCATTGATATGGAAAGTGTTAATGACATTTTAACACGATCACCTACCCAAATTTTAAAAACATAGGGACTAACCACAACCATCAATATAATGCCAATTGAAAATAAAAAAGATAACTTATTTAACTTTTTAAGCGTCACCTTCAACCATGCAAAATCTTTTTTAGTATAAGCATCTGTTACAGCACTCCAGATAGGGGTCATAACAATTCCATATACCATTATTGGCAATTGATAATACATTAATGCCGTACTGTAAACCACTACTTCAGATGGATTAAATAACTGAGAAATAATGATATTTGCACTCGAGAAAAGCAATAAGGCTGCTATCTGTATAACAAAAAACTGCATACCTAAATTTAAAAGGCTTTTAGCATGTTCCATCTTAATGTATTTCCAACCTGGACGGAGAAAACTGTACCTCCCCGAGAAAGCAAATAAGGTGGAAACAATGAGTACAAGCAATGGCGCACCTGTCAAAACAATCCCAAGGGTTAACAAATTTCCCGTCGCTGTTAATTTATATAATATAGCAATTAAAATAAAGGAAACTACACTTCCCAAAGTAATCAATGCATTATTAATTGAGGGTTTATGATTAGCGATGTACACAACACCGGTTAACTGAAAGATAAACCTCAGCAAAAACAGACTAAAAACCACAGATGTGATGATATACAATTCACTTGCATCGATTATATGCACGTTTAAAATAGATTGCCAATTTATATATGGGTTTACACATTGAAACAATAAGATCAGCCCTATAAAGATGAAAGAGATAATTCCAAATGTGGTACTCACATACTCCCTTGCTAATAGTTTATTATCACTAGCTAGAGCCTCAGCCAGTTTATTACGCATCCCATTTCCAATACCTATGTCAAAGAAGCTAAACCAGGCAAAAACTGAAGACAATGTCAACCAGACACCATACCTTTCCGTATCTAAATAATCAATTAATAAGGGCACGAGTAATACGCCTGTGCCCACACTTATAATTTTAATTAGAAATGAGAATATGATCTCTCTTTTAATGGTTTTAGTTCTATGCGAATCATCACCAATAGACGCAAAAATTTTGCGAAAAAAGTTTAGCATTATCGCAATTAAATATTATAAATATTAGCCTTATATTGTTTTAAATTATCTGGATTTTTGAACCATTCAATAGTCTCTGCCAAGCCTTGGGACAAAGTATAAGATTGCTTCCAATTTGTATTTTCCAAAATTTTCTCATTCGAGCCAAATAATCTAAAAACTTCTGACTTTTCAGGCCTCATACGTTGTTCATCTGTCACAATTTTTGCACTAGGATTTATTTGCTTAATCAGTTCTTGAGCAAGATCACCAACAGAAATTTCGGAGTTAGTGGCAATATTACAATCATGTCCAATCAATTTTTCAGATTTAGCAATTTCTATAAATCCTCTAGCCGTATCTTGTACGAAAAGCAAATCACGTGTAGGTATAATGTCTCCTAATTTGATACTTTCCATTCCATTCAAAAGCTGGGTAATAATTGTTGGGATTACTGCTCTGGCAGATTGACGAGGCCCATAAGTATTAAATGGCCTAACAATCGTTAGTGGCAAATCAAAACTTCTGTAAAATGATTCAGCAATACAATCTGCACCAATTTTTGACGCAGAATATGGGGATTGAGGTTGACGCGGATGTTTTTCATCTATTGGTATATATTGAGCCGTTCCATAAACCTCAGATGTTGAAGTCACCAAAACGCGTTCCACACCTAAATCTTTTGCAGCCTGAACAATATTCAAAGTACCTTTAACATTAGTATCAATATAAGAATCTGGCGAGTGGTAGCTAAATGGTATTGCAATTAGTGCAGCAAGGTGAAACACAATATCGCAGCCAGCCATCGCAGTTCTTACACCATTTGGATCCCTTATGTCCCCTGCAAAAATTTCAATTTGATCTAGTTTATCTTTTGAAAGGGAATCTAACCACCCCCAACTATTAAATGAATTATAATATACAAACGCCTTTACTTGCGCCCCTTCTTCAATAAGTTGCTCTACTAAATGGCTACCAATAAATCCATCTGCGCCAGTAATTAATACTTTTTTACCTAATAAGTTCATAATTTATTTTAATGAATCTTTTACAAATTTTCTAACTATAATAATAAAAACCACAATAAATCCAGACAAAAATCCTCCAAGGACCATCCCTTTAAGTTTTCCTAACTTTTCCTCTTCCAATGGCAGAATAGGCTTATCAATCACCTGTATTAGTGGCATTTCCTTTCTCAAGGATATTTTTGACAGTTCCAAGTTTTTAACCAACTCCCCAAGAATAGCTTTATTAGTTTCGGCACTAAACTGTGATCTTTGAACAGGAGCTCTTAAGGTTTGCCTAGTCGGGTTTAAATTAGGTGTAGCATCTAGAACACTCGCCGACTGAAAAATTGCACCATTCATGATTGATCGTACTGAATCAGTTTGGTGCTGTAAGATCTGAATATTCTGAATTGATTTCTTGGTTTTGGTTTCCACATAAAACTGATTAACATTAGTTACAATCTGATCAGTGAACGTTTTAGCAAACCACTCATTATTAGATTTAACCGTAACATTTATTATACCTAATTTCTTATCCGGTTTACTGACAAAAAGATAATTCCTATTTATATCTTTTATAATTTCCCTGAGGACACTATCCTTCAATCTTGTGAAATTAGTGGTATCTGAAAAGCTAATGTTTTTCAAATCATTACTTTTCCATTTATCACGCAGTTTATTAAATTGAATATACTTATCTATCAATAACTCTTTTTTATTTCCGGCAGGAACGACAGAGAGTAGTGTTTTCTGAATCATTGATCTGGATTTATATAACTCCAGAATATTATCCCCTTGAAAGATTCCGCCGCCGCCGCCGCCCAAATCAATGCCTGCCATAGAGGCTAAACCAGCATATTGTCCTAAACCTCCAGGCTTGTCACCTTCTTCAAGAACAAATGTAGTAGTTGCTGTGTAAATCGGTTTCTTATAAGAAGCATATGCAAAACCTAAAAGAGCGCCTATTGCAGCTACTAACAATATAAAGATCCATTTTGACAGTAAATATTTATACCACTCTCTAGTTTTAAAAACAATATCCCTCAAAGAAAGATCCTCTGAGGTTATTGGGTCATTATTTACATCTTCTAAATTCATATTATTAATAAATGGAACTAAAGGTTTGAGTTATCTTAATAATGATACTATAATTGCCCCCATTGAAGCGATTGCAGTTCCTAGTCCAATCCAGCTCTGGGCAGTCATACGTTCTCGCTCAGCTCTTTTTGGCACCATAATCTCGGCACCAGGCTTCACCTTAGGATAGTTATTAAAAAACAAGAACTTTCTTGCTGCTTCTACCGATCCATTCGCGTATTTAATATAAGCACCCTTCTTTAAAGCATTAGCAGTATATCCTCCAGCACCATTGATATATTGCTTAAAATTTTTGCTCGGCAAATACACAATCCCATTTGGATTAAGAACCTCTCCGGTAACTTTAACAATTTGCAATTGTCTAGGTACACGAATCACATCTCCATCCTCAACAATCAAATCATATCTGGATTGTGGCTTTTTTATAATCTGCACCAGATCTATTCCCACCAAATCCGATTGAATCAATTTCTGCTCAATTTCTGCCTTTACTGTATCCTTAGCTCCAACTTCCTGAGCGCGCTTCAGACTTAAAAATTTCTTATCCTCTTCTTCCTTGGTATTTATCGCATTCTTATCATTAGGATTCACTTTCTCCGCTCCAGGTCTTTTTAGTGAAGCTCCATCAGGATAAGCAGTCTGAGTTAAACCACCAGCTCTTTTAATCACATCTGAAATTCTTTCATTCTTATGCATTATAGTGTAGGTTCCAGGGTATAAAACTTCTCCTTCCAATTTTACTTGCTTTTGAACCTGATAGCCTTCCGCACTCCGAATAGAAACCACATCAAAAGGTTTCAATATAAAACCTGTATCAACAATCTTAAGATTAGGATCAACACTAACATTGAATACCTCAGCCGTCAGTGCAGAAGCAGACATGGCATCACTATTCTTAATCCTCCTGGAGATTTCAATACGATTTGGTGTTGCACCTTCTCTAAAACCACCAGCCATTTGAATCAGGTCTTCCAACTTTAAGTTGTCTGCATATTCAAATGTTCCGGGAGCCCTTACTTCACCCTGAACGATAACTTTATATTCATCACGAAGGTCAAAGATGGAAGAGATTGTTACTTTATCTTCACGCAACAAAGGCACATCAGCCTCTGTACCTTTTAGTACTTTATCCAGGTCAAAAGAGATTAAAGCTAAACTGTTATCCGGATTTAACCTAGAAATATAACCTCTGTTTAAAAATGCATCTTCTTTAATACCATCAGCTTTAGCGATTAAACCTTTTAAGGTTAAACCTCTATCCAATTCAAACTGGCCTGGGCGAAACACTGCTCCAACGATCTCTACTCTGTTTTCAAATCGATCCAGAATACTCTCTACAATATATTTATCCCCATTTAATGGGCCATATGTATCAAACTTTTCGGCAGGTATGTCAGATATTTTACGCTCCTTATTCGTATTTTGTAGAACCTTAATCTGTGCAGTATAAGCTTTATCGGAGAAACCGCCAGCAAAACGAATCACATCCTCCAGACTTTCATTGCCCAGTACCTCAAAAAGTGCCGGACGTTTTACTTCACCTGACATCTCCACACGACTTTGGTAAACCGGAATATTGATCACATCCTGATCCTGCAATCTGATGTTATTTTTCTGAATACCATTCAGCAAGAAATCATAGACATCAACCGTAGAAACTACTTTATTTCCTCTGATTACCTGTATTTTACGGAAGGAGCCATTTGAATTAGGTCCACCAGATGCATTTAAGGCATTGAAAACAGTAGATAAAGAAGATAAGGTATAAGAACCGGGCTTAACCACCTCACCCAATAAGGTAATTTTAATACTTCTAATGTTTCCAAGATTGATGGCCAGATTGGTTCGGCCGTTTTTTAAAGCTGGATAGGTACCAGCCATTTTAGCTTTTACTTTGGATATCGCTTGTTCAATAGAAAGACCTCCAACAGCAACAGGACCAACATATTGCAGGTTAATAATTCCTTCAGGATTTACTTTTAGCTTATAGCTTGCTTCGTTATCACCGCTTAAATCCACTAACAATTCGTCATCAGGACCAATTACATAGCTCCTTGGTGTGGCCATTCTCAGATTTGGCTCAAAAGAAATATTAGAGTTTTTGAATAATTCTGCACCAAATATTTTAGGTTTTAAATCCATAAATAAACTGGCCATATCTTCATTCCGTTGCTCTTCAGGTGTTTTAGTCCTTAAAGCTTTGGAACTTGAGTCGTGCTCATTTTTATAGATTCTTCCTTGAATTAAGTCTCCATTCGTCTCATTTCCAGAAGCAGTTTTATTAGTTGATGCAGAAGCAGAAGATCCAGCTTCTTTCCTGATTTTTTCAACACGCAACTTTAATTTTTGAATTTCCGCAGCTTTCATACCTTGCGCTGCCGCCATCTGCTCTAATTGTGCATCACCATAGCCAACAGACTCCGCACGTTGAATGAGTTGTTTAATCTGCGCATCCGTCAAATCATCGACCTTAACATCCGCATAATTATTCTGTGAATAAGCACTCTGTGCAACTAACACCGTAACAAAAAAAAGAACAGCGGTAATGGTATTTTTAACGTTCATATAGTAAAATTTGTGGTCCCCGTCCTAATCTAATCAGAACTTTTATAAAGGAGCGGAACCCGCCCCCTGATAATATTGTACTATTTTATATTCTATTCAAAATAATTCAGGGTCTTAAACCCTCCTTGTTTCAGATGCTCATCTTTCTTCATCAAATGAAGGTCTGAATGAACCATATCCTGAACCAAAGCAGGTAAATCATACTTCGGCGTCCAACCCAGTTGCGTATTTGCCTTTGTTGGATCTCCCAACAACAAATCCACTTCTGTTGGTCTGAAGTATTTTTCGTCCACCTGAACAACAACCGTACCCGGTTTTAAAAATTCATCATTTAAACCTAATTTTTTTATAACATCCTGGTCAACATCAATGATTACACCTCTTTCATATTGATCTTTTCCACTGAATTCCACTTCAATACCCAACTCTGCGAAACTCATTTTCACAAAATCACGAACAGTAGTAGTCACCCCAGTTGCAATCACATAATCTTCAGGTTTTTCCTGTTGAAGGATCAACCACATCGCTTCCACGTAATCTTTGGCATGTCCCCAATCTCTCTGAGCAGATAAATTACCCAGGTATAAGCAATTTTGCAAACCTAAAGCGATTTTGCATGCGGCACGCGTAATTTTTCGGGTGACAAAAGTTTCCCCTCTTACCGGACTCTCATGGTTAAATAAGATTCCGTTACAAGCGTACATATGATAAGCTTCCCTGTAATTTACAGTGATCCAGTAACCATACATTTTTGCAACAGCATATGGAGAACGAGGGTAGAAAGGCGTAGTTTCACTTTGTGGAACAGCCTGTACCAATCCGTATAATTCAGAAGTAGATGCCTGATAAATTTTAGTTTTTTCAACAAGACCTAAAATCCTGATTGCTTCTAATAACCTAAGTGGACCAATACCATCAGCATTAGCGGTATATTCAGGCGTATCGAAACTCACTTTTACATGGCTCATGGCCGCAAGATTGTAGATTTCATCTGGCTGAGTCTCCTGAATGATTCTGATCAGATTGGTAGAATCCGTTAAATCACCATAATGCAATTTAAAATTCAGGTTTTTCTCATGCGGATCCTGGTACAAATGGTCAATACGTTCCGTATTAAAAGAAGAAGAACGTCTTTTCAACCCATGTACAAAATATCCCTTCCTCAGTAAAAATTCAGCAAGATATGCTCCATCCTGTCCTGTGACGCCTGTTATTAATGCAACTTTCATTTAGTATTCGTATAGTCTTGGTGTATGAAGCAAATATATAGGAATTTATTTGAATTGTTAGAAAATCATGACAATGGAGGCCCCAATTAGGTGTATTCAAAGCCAGTTCATTAGCTGTCAGAATATTGTTACTGTAAAAAAAATGAACATTACTGAAAAAAGAATGGTGATTTTTAAAATCTGGAATAATTTATTGCTAAAAATAACCAGGGGCTATAAACTAACCATGACACCCGAGGCATCATGGTTATAAATCAACTAAAACACCATTCCAAGGTACTGCGTCACGGAATTCGGACTTTTTCGAACCAATTTTGGACCTACAGTAAACACAAAAACATGTACACGACGTCCGATCAAATTATGGAGATGGAACTCCGCCTGCAATTGGCTCACCGGAGCAAGTGCAAAAGTATAATTGACCTCATGCTGAGTTTCGTCGTAAAGTACCAATGCCAGCGTATTATTTCTATTCATAATATCCTTGGGTTTCTCCCAACTTAAGCCAAAAAGACCATCACCTTTATCCTCCATCTGCAGATTAGATAGAGCCGGACCATAATCTTCACTCAGCTCTAGTTTAGTCAAATCCAGAACCAATTCCGCAGCTTCCGAAGCATAAATTTTAGGATAATTAACCGAAAAAGCCTTTAATTTTGGGCATGTTTGCCGCGCATAGTTTTTAAAACCGGTCTTCAGCACAGGAGAAAAAGGCTTTAAAAATTTCTGCAAAACCCTAAACTTTTCCCGCTGTTTAATCTGCGCATCCGATGGCGCTTTCTTAGGTAATGCAGGGTTGGGCAACTCCCTCACCATTTGTTTCCCTTTTCTTACGTAATAAACTCTGGACCCAATTCTTCCTGAAACGAGACCAAATATACCTTGCTCTAAAACTGCCATAACTTATAAAATTTAAAAAGTAAATAAATTCCGACCAGACCGGTCAGCACTGATATCCAAACCCGCTTTGGCTCCTTTACCATTGCCTTTTCCTCCTTCGAGACATGTGTTTTAGCCAGCTCAACTCCTGAGGAGCTGCTCCTGCCCTTCTCTTTAAGCACCAGCTTATCGGCCTCACCTAAAAATCCAATTCCCGGCGAATACCTGAACTCCCCTTTCGGCCAAATCTGTGCTTCCTGCTCATAACCATTGGAATCGCGGTAAAAGCGAAAGACTGAAGCGTCCATATGGGACTCGGAAGAGCTTTTACTGGTAGTTCTAAAAATACCGCATGCCAGGAACATGGTCATGCAAAGTAAAATCAGCATAGCTTTCAAGGCATCCTCCTTCCATTGCTCAGCCAATCGGCAATCTTATAAACCGATTTCCGATGCCTCCTTTTCCGATACACACCATCTCCCTCTCTGCTCCCGGAAAGGTTCGTATTTCCCTCCAGCGACACCAGCCAGTCGCCATCCCCTTTTTCAATCAGACCCACATGGGCAATCCGTTTTTTCTCCGGAAAATAAATGCCAATTACATTGCCTGGTAATGCCGACTTCACCAACCTGGCATCTGGAAATAAATCCGGCGACCAGCCCGAACGCGGCCTTTCAAAACCCGCTTTGAAAAAAGTCCAGCTGATGAAAGCGGCACACCAGGGTTCTGGCTTCTTTAAACCAACCTTTGCCAGAAACTCCGCAATCCTCTCCCCATCGTTACGCCCTGTTTTTTCCCTTAAACCCAGCTCGCCCTGCGCTATTTTAACCAGCAACAAGCGATATTTATGACCTGCTACCAGCTCAGTTTTAGAAAAATCAGAGGAGCCATGCTTCAACACACTGCGCTCAGACAACCAATAGCTGCCAGCAAAAGCAATCCAAAGGAGGCCAGAAAAAAACGAACTTGCTGCCATAATAAAAGGGTCTTAAATTGTGAAACCATAAATAAAATGTCTGGGAGGCCTAAACTTGCCCAGGCTTGTTTTAACAACCACCAACACAAGCCTGTAATCAGTAAAAAGCCGATGAGACTAAGTAGAATCAATAACCAAATGCTCTGATCGATATTTCCAGCTGTCCCATCAATACTTCGTAAAACGATTGGACCAACTGTCCAAAGACAAAAGAGCAGCAGTAAAACCTTAACCGGCTCCTCCCACTGAAACACCGGAAGCTTTATTTTTTTTGTATTCATGATGATTTGATTAGGTGAAAAAATAAAAGAGTCCCGGCAAGCGCTCTTAAACACTGCCGGGACTCTTAACACTAAGCGAGTACCGTTAACACCCCTAAATAGGCTGTCGGAGATACTTCCTTGTTTTTACTTGAGGCGAAAAACAAGTAGCAATGAACCTTGTCGCCGATAAATGAACCCGGCACATAAATCGTTACCCGGTTATCTCCCCTAACCAGGCCTTCTGCCGACTGGATAATTTTATTCTTATCCGAATTGTACAGCAGGATGTGCACCCCATCAGTTACATCCGCCACTTTAGTTGGCATGGCACCAGAAACCCAGCTCACCTCAACAGTTTGCTCGGCCAATGCCTGTACTTTCAGTTTAGCTCCCAGGTCTAGTTTTCCATCCTGGCTCAGGCTGATGCCTGGAAAATCCAGTTCATAATCCGGATAAACCCCAAGAATGGCGCTTTTCATCATTTCTTTAGCCAGGATATTTCCAGCGGTAACCTTGCCATCCAAATTTCTAAACCCAATCGCAATAAGATCTGCTGCTTTTGAGGTAAAGCCCGTCACCAGGCCAAATCTTGCGCGCTGATCCAGTTGATTCGCCGTTGCCGGCTTCGTTGATTTTGCCGGGCGGTTTTTCACCACATTCAGGCCTTTCCATCTTGAGGCAACCACGTCGCCAATTCGTCCGTTAAATGGTCCAAAAGCACCAGGTTTGTACGTTCCCATAATTTTTAAATTTTAAAGATTAATTATTCTGTTCATTCAAATCAATTGCCTACCGGTAGCGGAGATTTGTTGAAACGAATGTAGAGAGAGCATACCTATCCGACTAATTTACAGAGGAAAGCTGCCGGAGATTGCTGCGTTTTGCCGGAGATTGCCGGAATCTTCCAGGGCAGTCAGAACTCCTGATGAACCAGTTTGTAAACATCCGACTGCAAATAAAAAGTGGTTCCACCAATGACACGATACCTTAGCATTCCTGCTTTACGCCAATTATAAATGGTCCTCTCGCTTTTGCTAAAAATCCTCATCACATCCTGAGTATGTAACCAAACCTCTTCTTCCTTTTTCTGTTCAGGAAGCAGCTGAGGAGGTTCCAGCTTTAACAGTGCCGCCAGCTGATCCGTCTGAACTTTTAAAAGCTGCCGGAGCAGTTTTAACATTAAATAATCCTGCTTCATGGCTACCACTTTACTTTACCTGTATACACACTATTGGAAATGCTCTTCCTATCATTGGCAATAAATGCGATATAGGTTTCAGCGATCTCCCCATGGTCGATATCAAATATGGATAGCAAGTCTTTTCCTTTGTATCTGGAGGTTCCAGCGGTGAGGTATATGGCCTTATTCAATTTTGGGAAATAAGCCATGAGCATCACCTGATCTGACCAATGAGTTCCGGCCACATTTTCCTGTAGATCCCAGCTAAAAAGCAAGCCATCCCGATCTACAACAACCTGAACTCCTTTTGGAACTGGCATCGAGCCAAATGTGAGGAGGATCTTTCGATAATCCAGGCTGATCTTTGGAAACTCGCCTTTAAATCCATGCCGCCAGTTATACGCGAAGGCCGGATTCTGCGCATGTAAGGCGAGCCGACGGCCTTCCTCTTCATAACCTACCTGGATAAACTCTTTAATAGGATTCAAAAATTTAGAAAGTAACCTGGTTTTTAACCTCACCCTTTTCTGGGGCAGGCTGATGGGTTTATTAGAGCGACCGATCAGGCGGGTCACAATTTTTCCATTCAACACATAGGTAGTGGTGTCGCCAAGCTTACCTAAATTGCGACCATTTTTTAAAATTGCCATACTGATTAATATTTGGTTAATAAATGATAAAAAAGCAATGATTTCGTCCGGAAAAGACGGAGGTTCAGTAGGACTTGACTTAGGGTTCAGTAGGAGTTCAGAAGGGTAAATCCTACACCAACTCTTACCCGACTCCTACTGAACTCCTACCGAACCCTACGGGAACCCGCAACTCTTCCCGAACACTTCCCCTACTCAGTCCGGGGACTTTCATCCATTATGGATCGGATCATTTTCATGGAAAATTCTATCGCTCCCCAGTCCTTTACAAAGAGACTGATGCGAAAAGCATGGATCGGTTGATCGGATTCGAAATTGAAATTTTCCTCTTCATAAAATAGAGGATGCTCGCAAAGTTTGACTGCCAATGCGCCAGTCAATGGTCGTTTGAATTTTAGAAAAGCATAAGATCCACCTTCAGGCAACGTCAATGTGGCAAATTCCGGTAGGTAATTTTTATATAACAGCTGTAGGTTAAAAGCACTTTTTATGCAATAGTCCCGACTTTTCCGCAGCTGCATTTTTAATTCAGACCTGGAAAAAGAAGCCATCAATGCTTTTTCCGCGGACTTTTCCCAACCTATATAAATGCGTTTTGTGATTTCCCGTAATCCGGCAATAAAGTTCTCAGGACCAGCTACCATACAGGTTTCATGAAGCATCGGGTAAAGTTTGCTATATGGAGAGAGATAGATTAAATTCCCATGTCCAAGAGAAAAATCAAGGCGGGGTAACTTTTTACTTCGGAACTCATAATCATCATCCAATACGACAATACAGAAACCATATCGCGCTGCCAGTTCTAAGATCTGGGTCCAGCGTGTCTCCGCCATACGTACCGGAACCGGAAAATCAGGTTCAGGCCTCACAAAAATGACCTTTACAATACTTCGTTCGCAAATTTCTTCTAGTCGTATGGCCGACATTCCCTGTCCATCAGATCCGCTGAACTCTACGTTCAGTCTAAGTTGCCTGGCTTTTTCTATCAAATCTACATCCTCGGGAGAGCTGATCACCAACAAATCCCCCATATTGGTGGTCATCTTTAATACTTTAGAAATGGCTTCCCCATAGGGGATGATGCAAAACTGCCGATCATTATTAATCAGCTTTCTCTTTCTGAGCAACGTCAATGCATCGGAGAACAAACAAGGTGTTTTCTCCTTAAAAGGAAAGCGGACGCTGGGTCGCTTTCCTGTGCTTAAGTTCAACACTTCATTCCCACTAAAAGGATAGCTGCTGCCCAGGGTCATCAAATTCATTGCCCCTTGGCCCCGAACCGGTAGAGTAACAGCATCAAGCTCCCTAAAAGGAAACAAAGCCGAACTCGCTACACACACATCGGCTGGAGCAGAGGGATGATACATGTAAGTCCCAACCCTATTTAAGGTATAAAGTATCTCTTTGCGCTTAATCCAATATCGGTAAGCCGCTTCTATCTGGTGTCTTTTTACCTTGAGAACTTCCGACAACTGTCGGACTGATGGCATTTGAAAACCATACGGATAATTCCCCTGCTCATATTCATTCGCAATCCACTTAATCAATTGTTTTTGAACGCTCTCTCCAATTTGCTTAAAATACAGTTTCCAACTATGACACCAACTCAGGTCTAAATGATACTTCATGATAAAAAATTAAATTAATTCAAAGAAATTTTAGTTATCACAAATAATCGTTATTAATTATATTATTCCTAATAAAAATAACTGTCTTTGTGTTTTTAGCACTTCTGTCTCAAAAAGATTAAAGTAAGGTTGAAAAAACAGGGGAATTGCAATAAAAAAAGAAAACAAAGCACTAATAGTTAAGAATACACCGTTTGAAAGAAAAAAACTTTGAGTACTGTGCTTAAAGAAGCTAGATCTTGGACATAAAAAAACGACAGTAGAATATCCATTAGTGAAATTAGCAGGCTTTTATCAGGAGTTTAAAACCAATAGCGCTAATCGGATTTTCAAGAGAATAAATCAACATAAGAAATATTTACATTGATTTTATTGTTTTAGTTAATTTAAATAGTAAGATTAGACTTCTAAGATCGCAGAATATGGAGCTCAATGATGTGAGACAGGGTAGTGCTTATGATAAGATTTTTAAGGAGAATATGGAAGCCAATCTGGAAGGTATTGTTGAGCAGGTATTGAGTATGAAAATAGTACTGAGCGAAGAAATTCCAGATGATTTACAACAAACGAAGGAAAGAAAACCGGATTTATTAAAAAAGGTCCAGGACGAGAAGGGTCAGATTTTCATTTTACACATTGAATATCAACGTAAAAACGATCAGGATATGGCTTATCGCATGGCTGAATATAGCATCATGTTACAAAAGAAGTACAGGCTGCCTGTAAGTCAGCACATGATTTACATCGGTAAAGAGCGAATCAACATGCCGATCAGTATTGACACTACAAATTTTAAATTCAGCTACAATGCGCAAGCAATTAGCACAGTAGATTATAAGCTTTTTCTGAGCAATAAGGTATTAGAAATGAAATTACTCAGCATACTGGGAGATTTAGGCACTGTAAAGCCGAGAGAGGTACTAACTACCCTTGTCAACATCATAAAAACGCTGGTTCCTGAAGAACTTGCTTACAACAAATATATCAATCAATTGAAGGTTTTAACCCAATTAAGGGACTTAGAGCATACATTAAAAGACGTTATGGACGAAGTAGAAAATTTCTATGTAAAAGAGAGGGATCCTTATTATAGGGTTGGAAAAGAAGAAGGCATATTGGAAGGCAAGCTGGAAGGCAAAAGAGACGGGAAACTTCAAATTGCCAGAAAAATGATTAAAGAAGGAATTGCTATACCTTTGATCGTTAGATTTACAGGCTTAACTAAAAAAGAGGTTTCAATTTTGAAGAGCAGGCTTTTTCCTTTTCCGAAGCCAGATCAGGAAACCGCTAACAGGTAAAGTTGCACAAATAAAACTGGCAAAAAATGCAAGGATTTGGCTTGGCCAGCCATAAATCCTTCCCGTATGAATCGCCTCGTTAGAGTTGCGCCATTTCATCGCCATCGCTTTATCCGAATGAGTGATGCGGTCAAATATGGCACCAGTATTCTGATCAATAGAATAGTAATTCATTCCCAACCAGGCATCACCGCTATCCTTCATGATCATGTAAGCCGATGCAGATTTCGCTGTTTCTGAAGGAATAGCAATGCCAATAGTTTCATAATTTCCTTTTGCTTCTTTCATGAGCGACAAAAGAGCCTGATCCAGAGCAAGTCCATGTAATGGAAGAAGGGCGGGTACAGGCTGAACATTCGCCAGCTTAACCCTTGTCTTTCCGCCCAAAGCTTTTAACATGCCGGTCTCCCACCATTGAAAAGCCCAAGTAAGTCCGGTAAAGACGATGACCAATGCAAAAGGTAAAACATATATTCCAAAAACCGTATGCAACTGATGGTTCAGTTTTTTAAACTTGCCAGAAAAGTTAATTTTTAGTTTTTTTCGGAGGTTTCTGATTTTTTTTGGCAACCAAATGATCAGACCAGTCAACAATAAGAGCAAAAATAAAAGCGTAGCTATGCCAGTCAACTGTCCGCCAATTTCCTTTTTCAACAACAGGTACCTGTGTAGGTACAACACCACATTGAAAAATTCATACTTGGCATTAATTTGCCCTAAAACTACACCGTTATAAGGATTCACATACACCTTTCTGTAATACTTCACTTGATCAAAATAGCTGATCCCTGTAGGTTTTTTATCCGCTTGCTGTGCAATAAACACATAACTTTTATCCGCAGCAGAAATTTCGATCCCCGTAATCTTGTTTCCTTCAGGCAATGCTTTTGCTGCAATTTCTGAAAGCGCCGACAAGCTCAAAGGAGTTGTTTGTTCAGCTTTTACTGATACCAGATCCCGGTGAAAAAAATCAAATAATTCTGTATTGAATACATTGATACAGCCGGTTATGGAAATCACAACAATTAGGGAACCAATCAACAGACCAGCCCAGAGATGAACTAAGGCCGCGATCTTTTTAAAACGCATAAGCCATGGTCAGGTTATAACGCGCACCATTTGCTTTGATATAAGACTCTGTACGAACTTTTCCCTGCGACAATACCGGATAATAATCTGCATTGAACAAATTATCAATCCCCAGTTTTAAAGTTGCCTTTGGCGTAAAATGATAGGCAGTATATAAGTTGAAGAAATTAAATGAATTTACCGGGCCTTCACCTAGTGCATAGTTTCCTTTAGCGTCTGGTTTAAACTCTTTTCTTGACCCTGAATAGATCCAGAATAAACTCAGATCCAATGCTTTTATTGGAGAATAAATGATACTACTGGTTAACTTATCCGGACCAATTCTGGTGGTTGGCAATGGCAATTTCTTACCATTTACTTCTTTGGTACCCTCTAAATGAGAATAGCCAACAGACATGGAAAGGTTAGGTAAAAAAGCATAATTCGCTGTCGCCTCAAAACCAGAAACACGTTCCGGCGCTCTTTCAGGCGTAGCTACGCCATTCACATCTTTTAAGCTCGAACCCAAATCCGAAGTGCTCACATAATAGGCACCAGTTATATTTAAACGCTCCCAATTGCTGCTAAAGCCGATCTCATAATTATTGGTAATGATCGCTTTTGTTTCAATCTTACTGACATCATCTACCGCACTCAAACGAAGCGTTCTACCCAAGTCATACAAGGAGAAACTTTGAGAGAAACTTACAAATGGGTTGAATAAATTCCATTTGCTATACCTCAAACCCGCATTGTAAACGAGAGTATGGTAACTTAAATCAGCGCCTTTAACAGCCACCCCACCCGCATAATTTCCGAAAGGAATGGTCGTATAATCCGGAACACCAAGCTGAATGTTCTCATAACGTGCTCCGGCTTTAAATACCAGGTTGTCGAATAAAAACGTACGCAACTGTGCATAAGGTGCATAATTCTTCATGTTCATTTCCGGCACAAACTCCCTTCCATCGGTCAGGTTTTGCTTGGTAATATCATTCAACACATCTAAACCATAGGTTACATCACCCTTCAGCTGAGGTAAAATATGGTATTGGGTATTAAAATTAAATCTGATCCCCTTTTTCTTCGAGGCAATGGCAGAGTTTCCTGCTGGTTTATAGAAATCAGAATACTCGAATATCGAGTAGAAATCCTGCATATACAGGTTCACATTCAGGGAAGTCCCTTTAAACAATTCCTGATTGGTATATTGAATATAGGCATTGTGGTTATAAGGTGTACCTTGCTTATCGCCAATTGGCGTCCCTGGTTTCCCTGTAATCGGGCGAACGCCATAAATCCCTGCAGAATCCACATATGTCGCATTTTGCAAAGTATGATAATAATTATACATCACTTCGATGCGGTTTTTCGGATTGATATTGTAGCCTAATTTCGCATACAGGTTTTTACTATTGGTCTGGCTCAAAGATTGAAAGGGCGACACTACTTTCCCATCCGCATCTTTATATACACCAGTATGTTCATAAGTACCACTCAACACATAATCCAGTTGATTGACCTTTCCGCTGAACAACTGTGAAAATCGCGTGCCTATAGAATTTTTAGGACTCACTAAGGAACCCATTGAAGAAAGCTCTGATAAAGAGCTGAATTTTTTATTGGTATCGGCTTTTTTAGTAATGTAATTGATGATCCCGCCATCGGCACCATTGCCATAAATAGCCGTAGAGCCTTCAATCACTTCGATTCTGTCGATCACAAAAGGATCAATACTTCTAAAATCCCGCTCTCCATTTCTTAAAGGAGTAGACTGCGGAATTCCATCGATCATCACCAATGCATTTCTTCCCCTTAGCGTTTGCCCTTTGTTTACCACGGTATTGGTCCCTAAGGTTAAAGCCGGGATATTATAGGTTAGAATCTGGTTCAAATCTGTGGAAATCCCCCTTTGCATCTCAATCTGTCTGGAATTAAGAATTTTGACAGAAGAAGGCACATCTTTTAAGGTTTCTGAATTTCTGGAAGCGGTCACTACCACCTCATTTAAGTCGCCATCTGTACTGGAAATAGTGAAATCAAGCTGGAGTTCCTGTTTTCCATTCAGGACTACCGACTTAGAAACTGATTGATAGCCGACTCCGGAAGCCGTTACTTTATAGCTGCCGCTATCCAAATCATTAAACGCATAAAAACCAGTCAGGTTGGTCTGACTGGTTTTATTTATTCCTTTTAAGGATATCGTTATATGGGCAAGTGGACTTCCTTTTTGGTCCCTTACTTGTCCTTTAATTACACTTTGTGCAAAAACACCAATTGGAAAAACCAATAAGCTCAATAGTAAAAATCTTTTCATTCCCCCTGACACTCTATTTGAAATTAATCTAAATAAAGTGCAAAAGTATAAAATTATTTTTATTTATTGCTACCCAGATGGAAGCTGATTCCCACAGAAACAGGATTTAAAAGAAACTCTGATTTATTGGTCCTGGCAAGAGAACGATAATTGTTCGCATCTTCTGTTACTGCTTCCTGTCGTTCATACGAATAGAAGAAATCCAGACTACTTTCTACAAAGAAAGTCAACTGAGGTAAGGGATGGAATTTTATCCCTACAACCGGCCCTACTATGAAACCATTTTTAGAAGTTTCCATTTTATTTGGAGGCATGGTTGCCTGATCAACCTGTGCTGCCTTTAAGGCATTCACATTTTGCGATAAGCCAATGAAACTATTTGCCCTGTATCCGATATCCGCTCCAATGTAAGGTTGTATCCTGGAAAAGTTCATATTCTTCTCAAAACCCACTTTAAAGGTATAATCCTTTACATCGCCGGTTACGATCTCGCAATTGATACAGTTGTTAAAAAAGGTTTTAGATTGTTTGATATAGCTACCCGAAATCCGATAGCTAATTTGATTGTCATTGAACTTCACCATCATTCCGGAGAAGTAGGTATTGATATACTTTACAGGATCGGTTTCATTGAACAGTTTTGGCATCTGCATGGCTCCATACCCCCTTAAAGTAATGGAATAGTTGTAGTCTGTGTTCATTTGAGAAAACGCAGTTCCCCCAGATAACAACAGTACTAGAATTAGTAGTTGTTTTTTCATTAATTGTCCCCCACGGATTTTTTTTTCGCCATAAAAGTACAGCAATAATTAACATATACAATACCTAAATATTTGTATTCGGGAGAACAAACACCTAAAGCGAATTCCTCGGGCTGAATATCGAAAATCGTCTTTTTCCTCTGAAAAAGCGTATAGGCAACGTTTTGTAACATTGGATATTTTACATTTTTCTGAGGAGAACTAAAAACGTGCCACAATATAATAATGATTATATATTTTTTTTCCTACAACCTTGCATCTGTAAATTTACGCTCAATAAACGATTTTGTGTCAAATACTATTGCGCCGTTCAACTGGTATTTTTCATAATCAATGGCTAAAAATTCCTGATGAGAAACCGCAACAATAATGGCCTTATAATTTCGGTCAATTAGCGTACTATCAAGCCTAAAACCGTATTCCTGCTGCACCAGTTCAGGATCTGCCCAGGGATCATAAACATTTACTTCCATGCCAAACTGTTGCAATTCCTGATAAATATCGATTACTCTGGTGTTCCTGATGTCCGGACAATTCTCCTTGAAAGCAAAACCAAGAATTAAAACCTGCTCTCCTTTTACCGGGTAACCTTTTGCTATCATCAGCTTGACTACTTTATTGGCCACAAACATGCCCATGTTGTCATTTACCCTTCTTCCGGAAAGAATCACCTGTGGATGGTAGCCCAATGACTCTGCTTTATGCGCCAGGTAGTATGGATCTACACCAATGCAATGTCCGCCAACCAATCCAGGCTTATATTTGAGAAAATTCCATTTGGTACCTGCAGCCTCCATCACATCATTCGTATCGATGCCAATCCGATCAAAAATCAGCGCCAGTTCATTCACAAAGGAAATATTTACATCCCTTTGTGCATTTTCTATAGCCTTTGAAGCTTCTGCCACCTTAATACTTGGGGCTTTGTGTGTACCAGCAGTTATGATTTGGCCATATAGCTGATCGATTTGCTCCGCAATTTCCGGGGTAGAACCGGAAGTTACCTTTTTTATCTTCGTTAAAGTATTGACCCTATCTCCGGGATTGATCCTTTCCGGGGAATACCCACAGAAAAAGTCTTCATTAAATTTTAATCCGGAATATTTTTCCAAAACAGGTACACAGTCCTCTTCTGTACATCCAGGATAAACTGTAGATTCATAAATGACAATATCCCCTTTTTTCAAAACAGCCCCAATCATTGCTGAAGCTTTTAATAAAGGTTTTAAATCTGGTGCTTTAAAACGGTTAATAGGGGTCGGAACGGTTACAATATAAACCTGACAGGACTCCAGCTCCTCAGTTGCATAAGAGAAATATAAACCATGGTTTGCAGAATTGGAATTCAAAACCTGTTTTAGCTCCTCCAGGTCAGCTTCCTTCGTCCGGTCCTCTCCTCTGGAAAGCTCCTGAATACGCAGCTCATCAATATCAAATCCCAGTACCTGGTACTGCTTGGCGAATTCAATAGCCAATGGCAAACCCACATAACCTAAACCTATAATTCCAATTTTACACGCTTTATCCATATTCATTTAATTTCCCTGAGCTTCGGCTTTCAGATCAAAACACCGAAATTTTAAGAACGTTTTAAAGGTAGAAAGAATTTTTCTGGTACATGGGTACGGTTATTGAAATATTGACCCAGGATTTTTTAAGCAGTCCGACAACATATGAGAATGATCGCCTTAACTATTCTAGCTATTTGCTTCGGATTTTTCCAGATTCAGGCACAAGACAGCATTGCCAGGAAGGTAGATTTTTCGGCTCCTCCGGTGGCAAAAAAAACGGTTATGCTGGACCGCTCCAATGCGGCATTGGGAATTTCTGAGCAAGCCATAGCCCGACAAAAAAAACTTCAGAATCCTCAGGTCAACATTGCCTTATTTGCGGTAGACAGGCGTACCGAAGCCGAAGCTGGAAACTCCGATGTGGTGATGGTGATATCTATCGATCAGCGGACAGGGAAAATCAAAATGTCATCGATCATGAGGGATACTTATGTCAATATCCCCGGTTCAGGCATGAACAAGCTCAATTCTGCCTTTTCGATAGGTGGACCGCAGCTGGCGATTAAAACCTTAAATCAAAACTTCGACCTCGATATCAGGGATTATATGAATGTTGATTTTTATAGTGCAGCAAGGATTGTTGATGCCCTGGGTGGTGTACAGATTCCTTTGAAAGCAGAAGAAATTCCCTACCTAAATAATTACCTGCATGAACTTTCTCTATATGATAAAATCCCTGAAGTTCCGCTTGCTCAGTCAGGACTCCAAAAACTGAATGGAAAGCAAGCAGTTGCCTACAGCCGGATCAGGGCAGTTGGTCATGGTGATGCCGAACGAACCGAGCGTCAACGAAGGGTACTCATTGCGATTTTTGACCAGTTGAAATTGAAAGGTAAGGAAATTTTTCCCGTTTTTGCCACAGAGGTTCTGCCTAATCTGGAAACAAGTATGAACACCATGAGTCTTTTTACTGTTGCAGGCAGTATTTTAAATTCAAAAAATAAAACCATTGAACAGGCCAGATTCCCATTAGACAAGGAAAGTAGCGGAAAAAGAATCAATAACATCTGGTACCTCAGCACTGACTTAAAAACAACCAGTAATTCCATCCATAAATTTATATATGGCACAACCTTTGTAAAAACAAAATCCTAAGGAAAACACAGAGACGACGCTCAAAAATTCGAATTTAAATCAGCAGAAACTCCCCTATGCCTAAAGATGAATGGCAGCTACCAAAAGGGTGACTTGCAGTTTATTGATTAAAATTTTATAAAATTTATAAAATAAATCTTTTAACAACTATAGGTTGTTTCTTCAGGTTACAGCCCACTACTTTGGGTATAAATTTCCACATTCTTACCAAACTTATTTTTTTTTCTATAATTTTACTTTAAGTATTGATAATTAACGCCTCAACCTAATTGTCTCATGGACATTTCCTTTTCTTATAAAGGTACGTTGCTAAAGGAACAAATTTCCAAATTTGCGCCTATAGGTGTTAAGCACACCCTCAATTCTCCAATAAAATTTCTTGATTTTAATTCAAAGGTGATCCCATTGCTATGGATCAAACCAGGAGTTTTATTTCGCTGCTCAAATCAAACAATTATAAACATACAACACAATTCAATTTATTATGGAAGAATACTTAGGAATGATTAAAGCCTTTGCTGGAAATTTTGTACCTAGAGGCTTTATGGCTTGCAACGGACAACTTATTGGAATTCAACAATATGCTGCACTTTATGCACTTTTAGGCACCACTTATGGTGGAAACGGGCAAACTACATTTGGCCTTCCAGACCTTAGAGGCAGGACGGTAATTGGTACTGGGCAGGGACAAGGTTTACCCACCAACCACCTACTTGGTGAGCAGCTTGGTGCCGAGACCAGCTCCATTGGCATTAACAATATGCCGGCACATAACCATTTGGCTAGTTCAGCAATTACTTTCAAAGTAAGCCCGGAAGAAGGAAGCAAGGCTGTTCCTGAAGCAGGAAATTCTTTAGCGGCATCAATAGATGGCAATACAAACCCTATATCCACTTACAATACGGCTGCACCTACCATTCCGATTACTGGAGGCTCTGTAGCAACAACTGTTGGTGCAACTGGAGGTTCAATACCTCTTTCTATCTGGCAGCCAACATTGGCCATTAACTACATTATATGTATTGATGGAGTCTTCCCAAGTAGAAACTAATTTTATTAATTATTAGAATTAACGCTCTCATTCTTATGAAAAAACACCTTTCCTTTAAATTTTTTTTACTCAGCATCATTTGTTTTTGCTTTTTTTCAGTTAAAACAAGTTATGCTCAGTTAGGTCCAGGCGACATCGCCATTGTTGGAGTAAATGGTGACGATCGGCCAACTCCAATATCACCTTTTAATGCAACGCTTGCCATCGTTGCCCTGGTGGATATTCCTTCGGGAACTGAGATTAAACTCACAGATTACGGATGGGATGGAACAGCCTTTAGAGTCAATTCCTCAGACGGTCGCCTCACCTGGACATTAACCCAGCTAGTTCCTAAAGGAACAGTGCTTTCTTTTACCTTCAGCAACATAGGTGGACCAGCTCCAACAATTCAACCCTCCACCTATGGTTCAGTAGCTAGCATCGGCTGGTCAAACGTGGGCATCCGGCCTATTAATAACATCAGCGGAGACAGTTGGTTGATTTACACAGGTACAGAAGCCAGTCCAAATTTCATCTATGGATTTATAAACACCAATTATACCAATCCCGTTCTTGCAACTTATGATAGTACAACGGGCTGGACCGCGGCGGGAAATATTCCTAATAACCAATCCTCAATCCTTCCCAGTCAACTGGTGGGAACAAATGCCTACAATTCCAGGGCAACCTATCCAGGTGGTCCAGATTTAAGCAGACATTACAACTCTTTCAACCAATCATTTGTTGGATCAAAAGAATCTCTTTTAAACAGTATCAAAACACCTGCAAGCTGGGTGGGTACAAATAATCAACCTGAACTAAAAAACCTTATCCCAGGAACGGCTGGTGGCGCTTTCGAAGGTGCACAACCTGTTTACACCGTTTCTGAAGGCCCCACTGTAACCAGTGTGACTTCAACTGCAAATGGAGCTAAAAAAATCGGCGATATTATACCGATCAGTGTTACCTTCAGCGAAATCGTAAATGTAGTAACCACTGGCGGAACGCCACAATTGGCACTTGGTACCACACCTGCTGCTGTAGCAACCTATTCCTCAGGAAGCGGTACAAATACCTTAGTTTTTAACTATACTGTAGGTACTGGACAAACCAGTCCGGATCTCGATTATGCAGCTACCAGTTCCTTAAGCCTTCAAGGTGGAACCATTAAAAACGCAGCAGATCAAAACGCCACACTGACCTTACCAGCAGTCGCCTCCGCCAATTCACTTGGTGGAAGTGCTAATATTGTTGTGGATGGAATTGACCCAACTATCATGTCAGTGACTGGATCACCTCTAACCGGTAGTTTTCGTGCCGGACAAACGATCAGTATTCAGGTAAATTTTTCTGAAAATGTAACCGTTACTGGAACACCCATACTAAACCTAAATGTACCTGCAACGGCAAGTTATGTATCAGGATCAGGAAGCAGCAGTTTAACCTTCAGCTATCAGGTGCTTGCTGGACAGAATAAAGTGGACCTTGATTATGCCAGCATTAGTGCATTGGCACTGGCCGGCGGAAGCATCAAAGATGCGGCAGGAAATAATGCAACAATTACCCTCCCTGCACTAGGTGCCGCAAACTCCTTAAGCGCAAATACCAATATTAACGTAGACACCACTATTCCAACGGTGACCAATGTAAGCGGCACCGACGGAAGTTATATTATAGGGTCAGTCGTACCCATCAGCATTCATTTTTCAGAAGCCATTTATGTAACTGGCAGCCCCCAACTGGCTTTAAATACGAGTCCGGCTGGAAATGCAATTTATGCTAGCGGAAGCGGTACAAATACCCTGGTTTTTAATTATACCGTACTTTCAGGCCAAAGCAGTCCTCTTCTTAATTACACAAACTCCGCAGCACTTACTTTAAACGGCGGAACCCTAAAAGATCCTGCTGGCAATGACCTCGACCTCACATTACCGGACCCGGCCTCCCCAAACTCATTGGGAACGCTCTCCAATATTGTGATCAAAGGAATTCCTCCTGCAGTACAGAGCATCAGCAGGGTCAGCGCAGCGCTCACCAACGCACTCGCAGTAAATTTTACGGTTACCTTTAATGAACCAGTAACCGGAGTTAGCCTCGATGATTTTTCTATTTCAACTACAGGTGTTATATCAGGCCCTTCAGTTGTAGGCATAAGCGGCTCAGGAACGACCTATACCCTAACCACAAATACAGGAACGATCAATGGAACTGGTACCTTACGTCTGGATTTAAAGAGCTCAGGTACTGGAATTGTTGGGGCGTCTGGAAATGCGATCGCAACCGGATATACCTCTGGTCAGAGCTATACTGTGGATAGAATTGTTCCTACAACCACATCAGCTACTATCGCTTCAAACAATAGTAATCCTCTAGTTGCAAAAACAGGAGACGTAGTTACGCTATCTTTATTGTTTTCAGAACCGATAAATATACTTACAGTTACCATCAATGGAAATGTGGCCAACACTGTGAACTCAGGTTTAAGCTCCACTTCAATCTATACCGTCTCAGGCACTGATCCTGAAGGCCAGATCACGTTTAATGTTGGTTATAGTGATGCGGCAGGAAATAATGGCCTTCCTGTTACCGCAACCACGAACGCTTCCAAGGTTTTCGTAGATAACATTCCAACCATCATTTCCTCGGTTAGTTCCTCAGCAACTAACGGACCACATGGTATTGGAACAGTCATTCCCATCACCGTAAATTTCTCGAAACCTGTGATCGTTACTGGTGTCCCTCAGCTTGCTTTAAATTCGGCTGCTAATGCATACGCATCTTATGCAAGTGGTAGCGGAACTACGGCTCTAACCTTCAATTATACTGTAGCTTCCGGTCATACCAGCCCAGGATTGGATTACCGCAACACTACGGCATTGACCCTGAACGGAGGAACAATTAATAACCAAAGTACACTTGCTACTCCACTTGACCTTCCTGCTCCTGGAACAACAGGATCTTTGGCAGATGGAAGAAATATTATCATCAATGGCATCGCACCAACCGTATTGAGCATTGTCAGACAAACTCCGACGGGTCAATATACCAATGCCAACAGCGTGCAATACAGCATAACCTTCAGCGAACCTATAAGCGGGTTAGATGTGCTTGATTTTCAAATGACTACCGGCTCCGCACCGGCATCTTCCGTTGGCCTCGTCGCAGGATCAGGATCAGTTTATACCATAACTGTAGGAACCGGACTTGTGGACGGGAACATATCGATTAATTTAAAAAGCAGTGGTACAGGAATTACCAATATGGTGGGAAATCCTATCCTCACTGGATTTGGACCTTCTGAAACCTATATCATAGATAAAACCCTGCCGACCATTTTCAGCACAACCATCCAGTCAAGTCGCCCTGGTGCTCCTAGTGTTGCCATACCAGGAGACATCATTACGCTTAACTTCACGAGTTCTGAACCCATCTCAACGCCAACAGTATCCATAAGTGGAAATGCTGCAACCGCTCAGAACACAACTGGTAATAATTGGGTGGCGACCTATACCATGCAAAGTGCAAACAATAATGGTATTATCCCTTTCAACATCATTTATTCTGATCTTGTAGGAAATGCAGGCACACCTAAAACTACCACTACTAACAGTTCATTTGTGAGCTATGACAAAACGCCACCAACTTTACCCTCGGTGAGTATTACCTCTAACAGTGGTAATCCATTCTATGCGAAAGCTGGCAGTATGGTCACGTTCATATTTACGGCTTCAGAGACACTAAGTGGCGCTCCAGTAGTGACTATTGGAGGGGTTAATGGTGTAGCTAATCCATTCGGTGCATTAAATTATTTTTACACCTATACACTCCCTTCCGATATACCAAGTGGCCTGCTATCATTTGCCATCAATTTCAAAGATGTAAATGGAAATCCCGGAGTAACTGTAACTACAGTAACAACCGGCTCCATGATCACTGTAGACAATAGCTTACCTACATTAAGTAATGTGAATATCAGCAGTAACAATTCAAATCCTATTTGGGCAAAATCCGGAGATCAGCTGACCTTAACTTTTACGTCTTCAGAAGAAATTCGTGTCCCAACCGTAAAATTCTTTACCAATACATTAGGAACGGTGACCTCACTTGGAAACAACAATTGGAGCGCAACTTACAATTTAGGCAGTTCAGATCCAGAAGGACCTATTCCTTTTAACATCAGCTATGTAGATTTAACAGGGAATGATGGTGTTCCAGTAGCTACAACAACCAATAGCTCTTCTGTAACATACGACCGCACAGCTCCAGTTTCGCCTACTTCTCTGAGTGTAACACCAGGAGACAAACAAAATACAATGCTCTGGACTTTGAACGCCGATTATGCAAAGTATGAATTGATTGGAGGAACTACAGGCTTCTTGAATAATCAAGTGCTGACTACTGTTTTGGCTGCAAATGCCAGCAGCCAAATGAGCTTTACTCAAACAGGTCTGACCAATTCCCTGACCTATCTTTATGCACTTCAGGTTTCAGACGCTGCAGGGAACTCGTCCAGAAGTTTGATATCGACTGGAATGCCAGCAGTTGGACAGACCATTACTTTTGATCAACCGATAGCAGCGGAATATGGCAGCTCATTTACGATCAATGCGACTAGTGATTCAGGTTTACCAGTAAGTTTAAGCTCCAACAATCCTGCTCTTGCTACAATTTCCGGGAATACGGTTACCATTGTAGGTGCCAATAATCTACAGTCAGTCTCTATCACTGCTAGCCAGCCTGGAGATGGGAATTATTCTGCTGCGCAACCGGTGATCCGACAAGTGCAGATTAAACCAAAACCAGTTACGGTTACTGCAAATGCTCAATCGAAATCATTTAACGATACAGAACCTGTATTAACAACGCCATCGATTAGCCCTGCACTCATTGGCACAGATCTGAGCACTGGTCAGTTGGCTAGAGAGACAGGAGAAAATGCAGGAACCTATGAAATCCAGCAAAACACTTTCAGCTTAGATCCGTATAAATATGCGATCACTTATTTACCTGCCAATTTTACCATTAGCCCTAAAATTGTAACGATTATACCTTACCCAAAAACGAAAAACTATAACGCAGCGGATCCTACACTAGCCTTTGGTATTGATATTCCAGCTGTAACTGTAATGGGACCATTAACCAGAGCGGCGGGTGAAGATGTAGGAATCTATGATTACAGCATCAGTTCAATGAGCATAGGATCTAACTATCAGCTTGCCATGAACCCAACGCCTAAATTCAGTATTACCCCTTTAGTCATCAATGTGACCGCAACAGCTGGGAACAAACAATATGGCGACACTGAACCGGTGTTGGCTTACACGAATACACCGGCATTAAAATCTGGCGACAGCTTTAACGGGACCCTCACAAGGCTTCCAGGAGAAGCTCCAGGAACTTATCCGGTAATTCAGGGAACTTTAGCATTAAGTACCAATTACCTGCTCAACTACAACCCTGCGCTGGTGATCTTTACAGTGAAAAAGAAAAACATCAGCATTACACCTACTGCAGGACAAGGGAAAGTTTATGGACAAGCAGATGGAATTATCAACTATGTGGAAAGTCCTGCTTTAATAAACGGTGATACTTTTAGTGGTGCTTTAGGAAGAACTGCAGGTAACGCTGTGGGTGTTTATCCAATTGCAATTGGTACGCTGACGACCAGCAATCCACAAAATTACAACCTGCAACTCGCTGCCGAAAACTATGCCATTACCCAAAAAACCATCATGGTTACTGCAACTGCAGTAAGCAAGGCTTATGGAGATGCAGATCCGGTAGCTTTAACTTATACCTTATCGGAACCTTTATCAAATGGAGATGTGCCAACAGGTGCATTGTCCAGAATTGCCGGGACTACTGTAGGAACTTACCCTATCCAAATCGGAAACTTGTCATTAGGTACAAATTATGACATGACCTTTACTCCCGCAAACCTGACCATTACTCCGAAAGCAATTGCAATTACTGCAGTAAACACTTCAAAAACTTACGGAGATCCTGACCCTGGATTTACTTACACCAATAGCCCAGCTTTAATTGGCGGAGATGTGTTTACAGGTGCATTGGGAAGAGATGCAGGTGAGGATGTGGGTAGCTACCCGCTATCGATTGGCAATTTAGCAGTAAATAGCAATTATGCCCTGACTTTAAACCCAGGTACACAATTGAGCATTATCAAAAAAGTAATCAATGTGGTTGCTGATGCCAAGTCTAAAGTTTATGGAAACAATGATCCTGTGTTAACCTACCAGGCAAGTACAGCATTAATTGGCGCTGATCAATTCAGCGGTGCATTAAGTCGACTGCCAGGTGAACATGTTGGCAATTATGAAATCACACAAGCTGGACTTGCTTTAAGCTCCAACTACAGTCTGAATTATACACCAGCCAACTTGTCGATCACCGCTAAACCTATCGATATTCAAATCAATGCCAAAAGCAAGGTTTATGGTGCACCAGATCCGGAACTGACTTTCAGCAGCACGCCATTACTCGTAAGTGGAGATGTATTTACCGGAGCAATCAGCAGAGCCCCTGGCGAAAGCAAAAATAATTATCTGATTTCTAAAGGCTCACTGGCTGCTAGTACAGATTACATCCTGAACTTTAGCAATGCGAATTTCGAAATTAGTGCCGCACCATTAACCATTACTGCGGATTCGAAGACGAAATTCCTAGGCACCGCCAATCCTGTATTTACGGGTCAGTTCAATGGTTTTGTAAATGGTGAAGATCAATCTGTATTGTCCAGCCAGCCAAGTTATACTTCTGTGGCAACTACCAATAGTCCGATTGGAACTTATCCAATTGTGGCTTCAGGTGCAGTAGCTGCGAATTATCAGATTACACATTTAAATGGTGTTTTAACTGTAGTCCCTGGCGCGCCAACAAATGTATTGTTTGCTGGAACTACACTTTTCGAAAACCAGGCTGCAGGAACGCTGGCAGGTACTTTAAGTAGTACTTCTGATGATCCAAATGCGACTTTTACTTATACATTGACCAGTGGGAACGGTGACACCGACAATGCTTTATTCCGCATTGCTGGCAACCAATTGTTAACCACAGCGAGTCTGGATTATGAAAACAAAAAGGTATACAGTGTAAAAGTGAGCAGTACTACACAACATGGCTTCTCTCTGGATAAAACGTTTACCATCAATCTGACTGATGTGAATGAAATCCCAACGCTGGATGCCATTGCCAATAAAACCATTTGTTATACCAACGCGACTCAGACGATTGCCCTGACAGGTATCAGTGCTGGTCCGGAGGCCGGGCAAAATACCACGCTAACTGTAACAGGTACTAATGCAGCCTTATTACAGAGCCTGACTATTTCATCAGGTACTGGCGATAAAGGAACCATCAGCTACCGCGTTAAAAACGGCGCATCAGGAATCAGTACAATTACTGTTACGGTAAAAGACAATGGTGGTACTGAAAATGGTGGTGTAGATACCTATAGCAGAACATTTGTGCTCAGCGTAAATGCGCTTCCAGTGGTTTCTATTAGTGCGAATATCGGTATCAACAACAATAGCAACAGTACAAATGTAAGTAAAGGTGAGTCCGTAGTATTGACCGCAAGTGGTGGAACTAATTACACCTGGGCCTTACACAACAGCATCATCAGTGGCCAGAATTCAGCAAGTCTTACTGTTAGACCTAGAGAAACCACGACCTACACGGTGACTGTGACTAATGCCAACGGCTGCTCAGAACAGAAAAGCTTTACCATTAATGTGATGGATGACTTATTGACCATTAAAGCCACCAATATTTTAACTCCAAACGGAGATGGCTACAATGATAAATGGGTAGTTGACAACATTGATTTCTATCCGAACAATAATGTGAAAATCTTTGACAAAGCTGGAAGATTGGTTTACAGCAGAACTAATTATGACAATGGTTGGGATGGAACGCTTAATGGCTCGCCACTTAATGAAGGCACCTATTATTATGTGATTGACTTCGGTAAAGGCAGACCATTAACCAAAGGATTTATCACCATTGTAAGAGAGAACTAATGAACGCTTTAACTTCCACAGAAATAAACATCTGCAAGATGAAAAACACTTATAAATATGGTTTAGGATTATTGATGATCTTTGCCATAGGTAGCACCGCAAAAGCACAGCTGAATCCTTTAGCTGCACAATATTATAGCAATCAATACCTGATCAATCCGGCCATGGCCGGAACTGATCAGGGCTTGAAGCTGAATGGCGCCTATCGTAAATTATGGAGTAATGTTCCTGGATCTCCACTGACCCAAAATTTTACTGCCGACTATGGTTTCAACAAAGTAGGCCTGGGGCTAAATGTCTATAATGAAAGCGCAGGCTTACAAAGACAAACACGGGTAGTAGGAACCTATGCCTATCACCTGAAAATGAACAATGAGGCCAATCAACTTCATTTTGGAGTATCGATTGGTTTTATGAGTCAGCGTCTGGAGAATAGCGACATTTACGGCAATCCCAATGACCCTATGGTTGGTCAGTATAACGATCGCAAAACCTACCTTGATGGTGATTTTGGAGTTGCTTATACCAGCAACAAACTGACCATCCAGGGATCTATTCCGAATTTGAAAAGCGTACTGAAAAAGGATGTCATTAAACTGGCTGACGTATCTACCTTTTACGCTGCAGCGAGTTACCGTTTCAGCTTATCAGAAGCTTCCGGAAATTTTGACCTGGAGCCAAAAGTAGCTTACAGGGGAGTGCAGGGTTATGACAACATCTGGGATGCAGGTGCACAATTGGAAATTGCCAACAAACAGGTATTCCTTACTGCACTGTACCATAGTACAGAAAACGCTACATTTGGACTGGGGATGGACTTTAGAAAAAAATACCTGATCTCAGGAAACTACACCACACAAACCTCTGCATTAAGCGGTTATACAAATGGAAGTTTCGAGTTGAACCTTCGGTTGAACCTGAGTAAATAAACAGGTATTGGTTTACTAAAATTTACCTTATATTCTTTAGGAGGTAAACCATTCAAAGTATTTAAAAATATTCATGATGAATCAGCACAGGAGATTATTTTAATCTCCTGTTTTGTATATATTAGAATCTTAAAATTATGCTCCCAACCCACCTAAAATTTAACATCAATTATGATTGCAAACAGTTGCAACAGGAATTGAACTACTGCCTTCAGCAAGAATGGCCATTGCATTTCAATAACGCAGATTTCAATGGCGATTGGAGAAGTATATCCCTTCGTTCTGCTTCCGGTAAAAGCAACGACATCTATGCCCACGCTGGTAGTTATCAAGATACAGAATTATTAAAAAAGTGTCCCTACTTCAGTAGCCTGATCGCTTCATGGAGGTGTGAAAAGGAATCCATCAGACTCCTTGCCCTCGCACCTGGAAGTATCATCAAACCCCACAGAGATATGGGTTGCAGCTATAAAGAAGGCAGCTTTAGAATACATGTCCCCGTGCGGACCAATCCTGGAGTTCATTTTATCATTAATGAAGAACGCCTGCATTTAAAAGAAGGAGAATGCTGGTATCTGGATTTCAATGAAACACACAGTATCATTAATGAAGGCGATGAAACCAGGGTTCACCTGATTATTGATGGCATCAGAAATGACTGGACCGACGAATTGTTCAAAGAACAGGGCTACCCCCTTCATCAGGAAGCCAAAAGCGCAATGTATGATGAAGACACTAAACTTAAAATTATCGCAGAGCTGGAACGCCTGGATACTGATGTTGCCAGGAGTATCATCAGCAAAATGAGAAATAATTAGGCAAGTAAATAAGAATGAATAAAGTCAATACACTACATCCATTAACGAACTGGTTTCCATACCAACTGGCACGATCTGAAAACGAAGAATGGACGGTTCGCTGGATGGATATGGAAGACCTACCATCAGTTGATCCCTTTTTTGATGAAACCATTTCAAAGTGTCGGATCCGAAGAATAGAGAAAAGAAGGTTGTCCAGTGTAAGTAGCCCGGAGTTCTTATCGGAAGTTGCCAGTCATATTCCACATCTACCACCAACAGCATTTGTATTTCATGTATCCCGCTGCGGCTCTACATTACTCAGTCAGGCTTTTGCCGAAGATGCTGGAAATATTACCATCGCAGAAGCACCGGTGTTAGATGAGATCCTAAGGGCCTCAGAAAAACAAGAAATCACCGATTTAGAAAAAAGAAACTGGTTTATGTCGGCAGTCCAAATGATGGGCCAACATAGGAATGGACAGGAATCTGCCTATATCATTAAACTAGACAGTTGGCACCTGCATTTTTATGATACTTTACGCAGCTGGTATCCTGATACACCCTTTTTCTTTCTACTGCGCAGGCCCGATGAAGTGATCGCTTCCCATGAAAAGCGTGCAGGGATACATACCGTTCCCGGGATGCTGAGCAAAGAGTTGCTTAAAATTGATCCTGAAATGGATTATGGCGGAAATTTTAGTCGCTTTACCGCTGATGTTTTAAAAGGATTTTATCAGCAAATAGATGCCATTCAACAGTTACAACATCATAAAAATGCTTTTGCGGATTACGAAGAAGGAGTAACTACCATCATAGCGCGTTTTTCTACATTTTCAGAAATCCCTGTCAGGGATCTGGAACGCATCCAACATCGTTTAAATTACCATAGTAAATCAATTCTATTACCATTCCAAAAAGATCGGAAGCCGGAGGCTAAACACCACTACCCGAATTGTATGGAAGCTTACCAAAAAATTAAAAGATAGATATGAAAGACTGTATATTCAGTAACCTATTTTACGAATACCATGACCACATCAAGAGCGGGAAACCAAATCCTGCAGCCGAAGATTTTTTCCATACAGAAGAAATCTGGTTAAACTTTTATGGACTTGGAAAATTTGAAACTTATGCCTTCCTCTACCGCGATTGTCGGGATTTTCAACATTTTACAGAGTGGGTGACACAATTAAAAGGAGCCGAATTTATTGAGAAAGCAAATAAGGAATTCAATAAATGGCATGAGAACAAAAACAATTCGAAGCCAGATGCCCAAAAACTGGCGCAGGTACTTACTGATGATCAAGTCCGGTTCTGGGAAGAAAATGGATATTTAAGAGTTCCTTTAGCCATAGAAGAAAGCCATTGTGATCAGGTCAAAGCATTGATTTGCAAACACCTTAACCTCCACTTAGATTACCCGGAAACCTGGTATATTCCTCATCCCGACTGGCAGGGTACAATGCTGCAAATGTATCAGCATGAAAAGATCGAAGTCGTTAGACAATCGCCATTGATCAGGCAAATTTTTGCACAACTTTATCAGTCAGACCAACTGATTGCCATACCCGAAAAGCTGGGATACAATCCTCCGCAAACAGAGAACTGGGTACCCGGACAAACAAAATTGCACTGGGATCTGGATATTGATCAACCCATAAAAAATCACATCCAGGGAATGGTGTATTTGGATGATGTTCCTGAAAACAGAGGCCCATTACAGGTTATCCCTGGTTTTCATCTTCAATTTGAGGAATGGATCAAAGATTTTTCATCCTTAGAAAGGGCACATGAGTTCATTAGAATTACCGGCAAGCCAATATTGGTTCCTGGGACAAAAGCAGATTTGATCCTATGGCGCAATACTTGTCCACATGCCGCAAGTATAAACAATTCTGAACTTCCAAGATTCGTACAATATGTGAGTTACAGCAAACTATAGATGATGGGTATGATTGTTCAGTTTTGTGGTTTATCTGGTGCAGGAAAGACAACTTTAGCAGCAGCGCTGGCTCTTAAATTGACACAGGAAGGGCTAAAAGTTTTGGTCATGGATGGTGATCATTACCGAACTACGCTGTGCAAAGATCTTGGTTTTAGTAAATCTGACCGCCTGGAAAATGTCCGTAGAATCAAGGAAGAAGCGCTGAGGTTAAGCATAAATTTTGACCTGATCTTATTGGCCCTGATCAATCCTTTTGAGGAAGGAAGAACTGCTCCAGCTGATGGAGCAGAACTGATCTGGATTAAATGTGACCTGGCAACTTTGAGGGAAAGAGATACGAAGGGTTTATATTTTAAGGCCTATTTACCAGATGGACATCCCGATAAGATTTATAACCTAACCGGAGTGAATGATACTTTTGAAGTTCCAAAGCAGGCAGGATTAATTGTTGAAACAGATGTAATGAACGAAGAGGCCTGTGTGGAATGTTTGTATGACTTTTTAAGTCCGGCTTTAGGAAAAAATAGGATGAGCTACTCCAAGGCATTATAGCAGCCCATCCTATTTTTTACGACCGCATTACCTGAATGGTAACTTAACCTGATATGCGATTCCTTTGCCAGCAACTATAATAAAGCAGGTATTCTTTGTTCATGGATTCTAAACAGTTGCAAAATGACAAACTTTTAATCCTTGTAAAACATATGATAAAACCTGCTTAATCTGAAAAAATTATATTTATTTGCGCTACATTTAACACGAACATATATAAAATTAATAGCCCGGCGAGCGTATTTAGATTTCCTGATTTTTCGGGAAATGGGCATACCTCTTCCAAAACCTTTCTTATGAAAACCTTAATCTTTACAAATAGCGCTTTATATTTAAATACCGCTTTAAGCATCCACGAACATTGCGAAGTCGCAGGAATTGTAATTCCGGAAGAACTAAATTATGAGCTTTTCAACACAGTTGCTTATGCAGAGAACAGACAAATTCCTTTATTAAAAATAGCAAAATCAGATCTTGAAGAAAATGGCGCAGTAGCCACACTTATAAAGGATTTACAGGTTGAGGCTGTCCTGGTCATGACTTTTCCATTTATTATTCCCGAACATTTACTAAAATCAACTGAAAAGGGATTTTTCAATGTTCATTTCAGTAAACTTCCTACATACAAAGGTTCCGCCCCATTGTTCTGGCAATTGAAAAATGGAGAAAAAGAAACAGGTTTAACCATCCATAGAATGACCACTAAGATAGATGGTGGCCCTGTAGTTTTCAGACAGGAATTGCAACTGTATCCGGGAGAAAACTATGGTCTGGCTAAAGCCCGATTAACCGCCTTACTGGGCGAAAGTATGCCACAGATTCTGGAAAGAATCAAGGCAGAACAATACCTGTATATAGGTGATGAAGAAATTGAAAGTTCCTTCCCGGTTCCGGAAATAAATGACCTGACTATCGATTGGGATACGCACACTGCTATCGAAATTGAGCATATAGTAAATGCTGCAAACCCATTGTATCAAGGCGCGATTACCTATATCGGCGGACAACAAGTCAGAATATTTGAAGTAACGTCTGTTACAGGAGAATTTGATCCCGGAACGGTTGCAGCAGGTACCGTTTTTCATGTGGATCCGGAACACGGTCCGATGGTTCTGACCTCAGATAAATCATTGTTATTATTAAATGTAGTAGGTACTATGGAAGGTGTCTTTAGTGGAAAGAAAATGTGTGCCATCGGTCTAAAAGTTGGTGATCAGTTCATTACATTGAGATAAAGCCTGGCTGAATACGGCTTAAGAAATAAAGGCCTGAAATTTTAGATACTGTTGATATCTTAAATTTCAGGCCTTGTCGTTTTCAAACCTATCTAAACTATCTTTTCCACTATAAAACTAGCTTTATCCACACACAAACAAACACATTATAGCACTGTAATACTGATAATTAACAATACTATCCTCATAGTTATCCACAGCAATAGTTGGTAACTATTTACAATTGTTACCAACAACCAGATGGATACAGATCAGATTGAACAACTGACAATTAACACCATTATCCTCAAGGTTATCCACAAAAAATGTTAATAACTCGGAGTTATTCAACAGAAAAGCCCAGTTTATACACAATTCATCAGGTAATCCACATATCTCTTCCAGGCGACTCTAATGCTTAAGGTGCGATTCCGGCCATCATCTCTTCTTCTCTTTTGAGGATCTCCTGTCCCCGGAGCCTTCTTCTTATGTTGACCAATTTGCGGAAGTTGACCGGTACAAAACGATAGCTCATAATGAACATTAAAACCAGTCCACCTCCCAATACAATCCAGCCAAAGATTTCCTTTGCCGCAGCCATTGTTGCCTGTACCTGAACTATGCCCCAAATGCTAGAAAGGCCTAAGGATTGGGCAAGCTCTATACTTTTACCTTGCGCCACCCCCGCTTGAATTATCGCATTTAATCGTCCACTGAGTAAAGGATCATTGGCATCCATATGCTGAACTAGAAAAGCAGTATGTCTCAACTGCCCTGCATATAGTTCATAAGAATATACCGAACTCCAAAAAGCCGGCCCAATAAAAGAACGAAACAAAATTAATATGGAAACCGCAGCCAATAGCTCTGAAAGCGATAAGCCTTCCGCACAGTATACACCAATAGAAATATAAAGAATCGATAAACCCAATCCCTTTAGAAATAATGGAAAAGCAAGGTCATTAATTTCAATCACCGGACTAAAAAGAAAATACAAGAGTAAATGATAAAGTGTAAATGCAGCAAATCCACAACAGACCAAACCTTTAAGCGGCCACTTTTTTCGAAACCAGCCAAAGCAGAATACACCTCCGGCAAGGGCTCCAACTGCCAGGATCAGGTTGATTTCGGCGTTGCTTAATGCGCTGTATTTTAATACACCTGTAGTAAATGCGCTCTGTATTCCACTACTGGCAAAGAAGATTCCCATAAGAAATATAAATAGCAGCGACATCAACACAGGCTTTCTTTTGAATACCTCCAGACTCAGGAAGGGTCTTTTCAGTATCATTTGACGTTGGATAAACCATACACCAAACAATACCGCAGCAAAAAGTGCAAATTGAATACTTTGATCATTCCACCAATCCAGAATCCTTCCATAAGAGAGTACATAATTCAGGAACATCATCGAACTCAGAATCAACACAAAACTGAACCAGTCTACCTGATAAAAAGGAACTTTCCTGGAACCTCTGTAGTTATGCCCGAAAATCAGAACCAACAATAAACAGAACAGCAATATGGCAATGGTGTAGAAATAAAAATAGTGCCAACTGTATTCAAATGAAAGCCTGGTCGCATAATAACTAAACAACTGTGCCAGCGCAATAGACAGCGGATAAAATACGGAATAAAACTTTGGCCTGTCACCAGTAGGACTAATGATAAACATAATCGGTAAAATCACCTCCATCATAGCAAAAGCTTTAATCATTCCCATCAAAGTATTCGCTGCAATCAAAACCCAGGCATGATCCGTTGTTGCACAAATATAGCTGAGCAGGATCAAATTGCTGAGCGTAAGGATCAGGATATGCCTGGTTCTAAAAAATTGCTTCATCCGCAATGCCAGTGGAAAGACCAATGCCATTCCGATCGCAGAAGCGTAATTAGCCATCATTAAATCTTCGCTGAGCATCCCCTGACTACCTAACATATCTCCAATATTTGTACTGTATATCCCAGTGATTCCAAGAATCGGAACCGTCAATAGAATAATCAGCAGCAGCTGGACAGGCTTAGGCACCCAATCATGAAATAATCCTTGTTTATAGGTCTGCATCTTAAATCGATTCTACTTCTACATTCATACCGGCTCTTAATAACTTTAGCGATTCCGGCTTGTTATCAACAGTGAATTCAATTCGTATCGGTATGCGCTGCTGCACTTTAACAAAGTTACCAGTAGAGTTATCCACAGGAACTGTTGATAACTTTGCGCCAGTTGCCTGAGAGATTGCGGTGATTTTTGCCTTGTAAGATTTGCCACCCAAAGCATCAACTTTCACCAAAACATGCTGTCCGACGCTGATCTTATTGAGTTGTTTTTCCCGGTAATTGGCTACAATCCATTTCAATTCTCCACTCACAAATGAAAGTAATGATTGACCGGGTTGAATTAACTGTCCCTCCTGCAAGGTTCGCCTTCCCACTACCCCATCATATGGTGCTGTAATCACAGTATAGGAAAGGTTCAGTTTAGCCATATCCAAAGCCGCCTTGCTGCGCTTCAGCTCTGCTTCATTCACAGCGATTCTGGAACCGGCTTCTACTGCCGACAATTCCATTGTCCCCTTCTGATGTTTCAGGGCTTCGTATTGTGCTTTTAACGCATCATAGTCCGTTTGCACCTGCTCATATTGTTGTTGTGTAACCACTTCGTCCTTTAATAATGCAGTATAACGTTTATAATTTTTCTCTGCATTTAGTACTCTGGCTCTGATGGCCGCAATATTAGACTCCGATACGGAGACATTATTTTTTACCGTATTTACTCCTGAAGAAGTTACCTTCATAGCCGCCTTAGCATTCATATAGGCCGCCTCTGCCTGTGCAAGAGCAATATTCAATTCCCTATCGTCAATGACTACCAGCGTATCTCCCTTTTTCACAGATTGGTGTTCTATAAAATGAATTTTTTTAATGTAGCCACCAACACGGGTATTAATTGGTGAAATGAATTCCTCTACCTGCGCATCGTTTGTATATTCTGATTTATCAAGCTTGAAATAAATGGCACCAGCCCAAATCAATCCGGTGCTGACCAATAGGATAAGCAAGGTATTAATGATACTGAAGTGTTTCTTTTGTAATGATTTCTTTTGATGTGACATATGAGGATTAATTTAAATTTCCTGTTGTTTTTTGCAATTGATAATAAGTGTAAAGAATGCTGATTTCTGCATTTTTTTGTTGAAGTTCAGCCGCTAATTGGACATTGGTGGCATCCATCAGATCGGTTAATAAAGCCATCTGGTTCAGGTATTTCTTTTCCACAATTCTGAAATTTTCTGTAGCAAGCTGCAGACCTTTCTCCGCCGATTGCAGGAGTTGCTTCGCTTCCCTATGCTTAATGAAAGCTGCCTTTACCGCAATTTCTGTATTTTGTCTCAATTGCTCTGCGACTGCAAACTGCTGGCTCTGCTGCGTTTTAGCCAGGCTGATATTTTTTGGAGCATTGTATAAAGAAGAGATGTTGAAAGCAACACCTACTCCTACCTGCCAGCCATTGCTGTACATATCACGGGCTGGCATTGTGCTTGTTAATGGTCTTAGCATGGAATTCCCGGCATTTAACTGTATACCTGGTAAACGATCGGCTTTTGCCAGGGAGACGTTACGCGCTGCAATTCTATTATTCAATTCTGCAGAACGCAACTCAGGATATTGCTGATAAGCCTGATCCAAATACTCCTGAAGACTAGCCACTATAGGTTTATTACTTAATATCGTGGTATCAGGAAGGATATAAGTATTGTCGGACAAGCCCAAAGCAATGCTCAACTGCTGATTTAATACATCAATATTGTTATTGAGCTGTTGTACTGCTGTTTCAAGGTCAGTAATCAGTAACTCATTTCTAATTACATCATTTTTAGTCACCATACCACTTTTATACATCTTGTTGATGTTGAAAAGTCGCAACTGAGCTAGCCTGATATTTTCCTGATACACCTCTCGCTGATTGTACATCCTGAATAGGTCGAAATAGTTTCCTGCCAAAATAATTTTAACATCCAGACTATTCTTTTGATAGGCTAATGCGGCCAGTTGTTCTTGTAGCCCGGCAATAGCAATGTTGTGATGAATCGTTCCACCTTTGTAAAGCGTCTGACTTGCCTGTACGGCAAAAGAATTGCCGAAATGAGGCATTGGAATTGTAGTTCTTCCAGAAAAATCGTTGTTAAAAACAGTCACATCGCCGATATAAGAAGCCGTAGCCGAAGCGGTAAGTACTGGATTTCTCTGTGTTTTTACCAAATCAAGACGTTGTCTTGCGGCAACTAAACCTATTCTGGAAATTTTGAGTTGCTGATGACTGGTATCTGCAATTTTAAACAGTTCCGGGATACTCAGCTTTTGATAAAGGGTATCCTGTGCCGAGGCAAATTGAGCGTAAGCTACTGTCAATACAGTACTCACAAAAATTATTATATTTTTCACAGAACGAAGGTCGGAATACCAGGAAGGCCAGACTATGTCCGTATAGCAGGGAAATATGTCAGGATGTCGTATTTTGAGGTCGCCTGATCCAGAAAAATGATATTTCCGCCAGAATTAGTGATCTGTACGAAACTGTGTGGGGGTAATTCCAGTATGCTTTTTGAAGTATTTGGCGAAAGTAAATTGATCCGCAAAATTCAACTCTTGAGCCACCTGGGCAATGTTCAATGAGGGATCTCTGAGTAGTACTTTCGCGCCAACTATCACAGCCCGATCAATAAAAGACCCTGTAGTTCTTCCTGTACCTACTTTCAACATTTGACTGAGGTGTTTAGGTGTTACAAATAACCGATCCGCATAATATTTTACACTTCTTTCTTCTTTATAATGTTTGGCTAGTAGCCTCAGAAAACCTATGGTCAACTCTTCCCTTCTGTTTAGTTTTACCTTATGTGAAACATTATACCTGGCATAAATAGAGGCCGCGTGATAAAACAACGACAAGAAACTATGCTTCCTCATCTCCGGCAGGAAAGCAACAGTCGACTCCTCTGCCAATGCTTTTCTAAGTATCTCCTGAAGATTCAACAGTAAGTCCCTTTCTTCATTATTAATTGCATAATAAGGTTGATACGCACCTGTCATCACCTTTACCACACTTGAAGTATTCAGAATAATCCCTGTCTGGCTCATGTAATCAACAGAAAAAACACTACCTACCACTTTAAAGTCAGGGCTGATCTCTGTGAACTCATAAATAGTAGAAGGCAAAATGAAAAGCAATGAGTTTTCTTTTACCAAAAACTCCCTGAGGTTGTGCTTTACAAGCATACTTCCCTTAGTCACAATAAATATGGAGAAATAAGTGGATTTATAGACCTCGCCTACGACAATACGGCTGGAAAAATCCTGCTCCGTAAATACCTTTAACGTGAGTGGAGCTTGTTCCTCCACTTTCCATATCCCCTGATGATGAGCAGCCATTTTCTTCATTTCAGCGTAAAAATAAGAACAATTCCCGCATAAATCAGCACTTGGAGCCTGTATTCCAGCTTGAAAGCAATTGACTAGCATCTATGCGCAGAATGGACCGTGCAGCCATATTTTGTAGAGGAATTAAAATCCATAGCTTTGCGTTACTCGATAGACATAAAAAAGCTAAACCATGACATATCAGGAAAAATTAAGTGCGATACGTTCTCAAATGAAGGCCGACAATGTACAGGCCTATATCATTCCCTCTGCAGACCCACACATTAGTGAATACTTACCCGATCATTATAAATGCATTCCATTTGCTTCGGGTTTCACCGGATCCGCAGGAACATTGGTAATTACACATGATTTTGCTGGTTTATGGACAGACTTCCGTTATTTTGAGCAAGCAGCAGAAGAGCTGGAGAACAGCGGCTTCGAACTGGTAAAACAAAAAATACAGCATGCTCCGGAATACATACAATGGTTGGGTACCCAACTTGAAAAAGGGGCTATTGTAGCCAGTAATGAAAAACTGGTTTCTATCCTTCTAGGCGACTTACTCACACAACAATTCGCTTTAAAAGGGCTTATTTTAGCCGACAAAGACTATTTAAGTCCAATCTGGGAAAACAGGCCTGCATTACCTGCAGAAAAAGCCTACCTGATTGATGAAAAACACATCGGACAAGCGGTAGCCTCAAAGCTAGATGCCGTAAAAGCAGAATTGAGGAATAAAGGGGCTCATTATCATTTGATCTCTTCTTTAGACGATATGGCCTGGTTATTCAATATCCGTGGAAATGATGTCAGCTATAATCCAGTTGTGTTGAGTTTTGCTTTAATCGGGCAGGATCAAGCGACAATTTTTATTCATCCAGATAAGTTAAATGAGGCGGAAACTGCATCATTATTAGCCAGTGGTGTACAAGTAAAGCCTTATGAAACAATTGAAACGGCACTTGCAGCAATTCCAGAAAACAGCAGCATTTTTATTGACCCTAAACGCAATTGTTTCGCTTTTTCCAAGCAATTACCTGCTTCAGTAAAGCTAATAAAAGACACCAACCCTTCTACTAGCCTGAAAGCAATAAAAAATGAAACTGAGCTGGCCAATACCCGCATTGCAATGAATAAAGACGGCGTGGCGATCACAAGGTTCCTAAAATGGCTATCAGAAAACATTGGAAAAATCAAAATCACAGAACTTTCAGCCGCAGCACAATTGCGTAAATTCAGAGCTGCGCAAGATGGCTTCGTTGGCGATAGTTTCAATACAATCAGTGCCTACGCTGCACATGGTGCTTTACCTCACTATGGGCCAACTCCGGAAAGCGATGTAGAGGTAAAAGCACAAGGACTATTCCTTGTTGACTCTGGAGGTCAATATAATTACGGTACGACCGATATCACACGTACCATCCCTATGGGCAACAATACAGGAGAAGAGAAGACAGATTATACTTTGGTTTTAAAAGGTATGATTGACGGTTGTAAAAGCCGTTTCCCAAAAGGCACCTGTGGTTATCAAATCGATGCCATCACCCGTAAACCTTTATGGGATTACGCCATTAACTATGGTCATGGTACAGGACACGGTGTAGGTTATTTCCTGAATGTTCATGAGGGTCCACAGGTTTTTAATCCAACAGCAACGCCTGTTCCTATTGAATTGGGCATGATTACTTCCATCGAACCTGGTGTGTATCGTCCTGGCAAACATGGCGTAAGAATCGAGAACCTGGTCAATACGATCACAGATGTGAGCAACGAATTTAATGAATTCTATGCATTTGAATCTTTAACCATCGCTCCAATCAGTACAGAAATCGTGAAAACAGAACTTTTGGAACAAGGTCAAATTGATTGGTTGAACAGCTATAATGCATTGGTTTATGAGAGACTAAGTCCGATGTTGGAGGAAGAAGAAGCAAAATGGCTGAAGACTTATACAAAACCTATTTATAAGTAAAATAGCTGATACTCCTGTTCTTTTGTTTATAACTCATTTCAAGAAAAGAAGTAGAAGTAGAAGTAGAAGTAGAAAAAATAGTTTTAATAGGACTCGACTGGAATCTTTTGCCCTGAAGAAGGGCAAAACTTCCTATGTCTCTCCTACAAAAACTATTTTTTCTTTAGCATATGTAAAAAAGAAAGGCGCATTTTCTACTCTTTCCCTACTCCACCTTAATGGACTCGCGAAATCTGTGGGCAATTTGAAAAAAAGAAATATGCTTTGACGACATTCAAATGTTTGCTCTTCAGCAAAGATTTGAGGAGGAAAAGGATTTTCTTTTTTAAATTGGGCTAATTGAACGGTCCAAATGCACATAACCACCATCAATGTAAACCAGCTGACCAGTTGTATGACTTGACACTCCAGAAAGCAAAAACACCGTTGCATTCGCAATCTCTTCGGCAGTAGTCATTCTATTCTCAAAAGGAATTTTCGCTTTAATATCCGCCAATTTTTCTTCAGAGTTCGGAATAGAATTGATCCAGGTTTGATATAGTGGGGTATAGCACTCAGCAACAATCACTGAATTCACTCTAATTCCATAAGGCAATAATTCTACAGCCCATTCTCTCGTCAAGGCATTTCTACCACCATTTGAAGCAGCATATGCAGAAGTACCACCTTGTCCTGTATCAGCCACTTTAGAGCCAATATTAACAATTGCACCTTTAGATTTCTTCAATGCCGGTAAAGCATGATGTGCCATTAGATAGTAATGGATTACATTTTTATGCAAACTCTCTACAAAGCTTTCATAATTTCCAGTTTCCAATCCGACGCCATCATTTACTCCGGCATTGTTAACTAGACCATCAATTCTACCATATTTTTCCAGGACGATCTGAATCGCCCTTTCACTGTCTGACGGGTTGGTTAATTCGGCGACCAACTGAAATGCCCTATCCCCGTCAGCAGTAATATCATCTGCAAGCCTTTGGTTATCGGCTGCATTTCTTCCCACAATTACAGGTATCGCTCCTTCTTTTGCCAGAACTCTGACAATTGCTTCACCAATACCTTTGGCTCCTCCGGTAACGACGATTACCTTATCTTTTAATTGCAAATCCATTGACTGCTTATTTTAGGTTATAAAAGTTCTTTGCATTGTTTCCCCAGAAATCTTCTTGTACTTCTTGCGGGAACTTCTCGATATAATTCTTCATCAGGCTGATCACCCTTCCATAATCTGCTGCCAATAGGCATACGGGCCAATCTGAGCCATACATGAGTCGCTTTGGACCAAAAGCCTCGAATATTACATCCAGATAAGGCGTAAAATCCTTCTGCTTCCATTTCTTCCAATCGGCTTCAGTAACCAGACCAGACACCTTACAGGCTACATTTCGGTGTTTTGCAAGATTAATGATGTCTAGTTTCCATTCCTCTATTAAGCCTTCTTTAATGTTGGGTTTAGCCAGGTGATTCAGAATGAACTGTTGTTGAGGAAATTTCGAGACCAGTTCTTCTGCGTATTTCAATTGATGAGGATAAATGAGAATATCGTAGGTAAAGCCATAGTCACTTAATTTACTAATGCCATTTAAGAATTCTGGTTTTAGCATTAAGGCAGGGTCAGGCTCCCCCTGGAGGATATGCCTGAACCCTTTTAACTTTTCATATTTACTCAACTTTCTCAATTGAGTATCAATATCTGCGGCCTGAAGATCTACCCAGCCGACTACACCTTTGATAAAAGGATGTACAGCTGCATGATTCAATTGAAAATCATTTTCCTCCTGACTTTGGTCTGCCTGCACCACAATACAACCATCAAAGTTGTAATGTTCCAGAATAGATTTAAGGTGCTGGGGTAAGAAATCATCCCGAAGCACATCCATATCTTCTGTGATCCAGCTATCTCTTACCTCATCATAATTCCAAAAATGTTGGTGTGAATCAATTTTTAACATAATCTACCAGCAGCTGTTTTGAAGTACCAAGGCCGTCAATACCAAGCTCCACAACATCACCCGCTTTCAAGTACACCGGAGGGTTAAAGCCTAAGCCAACACCTGCTGGAGTTCCCGTAGAAATCACATCCCCTGGCAGTAAAGTCATAAACTGACTCACATAAGAAATTACAAAAGGAATGTTAAAAATAAAGTTAGAAGTATTACCATCCTGCATTTTCTGACCATTTACAGTCAGCCACAGTCGAAGGTTATTTACATCTGAGATCTCATCCTGAGTAGCCATGAAGGGACCTAATGGTGCGAAAGTATCACAACCTTTTCCTTTATCCCATGTACCATTTCTTTCCAGTTGGAATTCACGTTCTGAAACATCATTATGCAACACATAACCTGCCACATAATCCAGGGCATCAGCTTCTTCCACATAAGATGCTTTTTTGCTGATGACGACAGCCAGTTCCACCTCCCAGTCTGTTTTCACAGAGTTCTTAGGAATCGTAATGTTATCATTTGGTCCGGCTAAAGATGTCGTAGATTTCATGAAAATCACTGGTTCAGGTGGCATTGGAGCATTGGTTTCCTTTGCATGATCTGCATAGTTTAAGCCGATACAAACAATTTTTGAAGGGCGTGCTACCGGAGATCCCAGACGTATATCTGCAGGAACAACAGGTAATTTACCTTCATTTTCCTTCACAAAAGCTGCTAATTTTGTAAGGCCATCATTTTGAAAAAACTGTTCGTTATAATCTGCTCCGAAAGCAGAAGTATCATACCAAATATCGTTTATAATTACACCGGTCTTTTCCTGATCGGCTAGTCCCCATCTGATTAATTTCATTGCTGTTTATCTATAATTTGTGTGTATTCTGTTATTGCTTATTGCTTGATTACTAAAGCTAATTTATAAATATAGTTTAGCTAGTTATTCAATTTAATGAAACCACCATCCAGAGGATAGTCATTACCAGTAATAAAACCCGCTTCTTCTGAGCACAGGTAAAGTGCCAATGAGGCTACTTCTTCCGGTTTACCCATGCGCCCTACCGGCTGACTTTTCGATAACTTCTCAAAAATCTCTGCTTCTTGTCCGGCGTAGTTCTTGGCAATAAAGCCATCTACGAATGGGGTATGTACCCTGGCTGGAGAAATGCTGTTACAACGGATCCCCTCTGCCATATAATCACGGGCTACAGAAAGGGTCATCGCAAAGATGGCTCCTTTACTCATAGAATAGGCAAAACGGTCTGTGATCCCCACTACAGCCGCAATAGAGGCCATATTTAAGATTACCGCTGAACTACTGTTCTTCAATGCCGGAATAGCTGCATATAAACAGTTGTACGCACCTTTTACATTTACATTGAATACTTTGGTGAAATCTTCCTCAGAAGTCGTATCTGCTTTTCCGATATGTGCAATACCTGCGTTATTCACTAAGATATCAATCGCACCGATCTTTTGAAAAACATCCAGTACTGCTTCCTGCTTGCTCACATCACAACCATAAGCATCAGCCTGACCGCCTGCGGCTTTAATTTCTGTTACCGCTTGTTCCGCGGCTTCCACATTTAATTCAATAATGTGAACATTTGCTCCTTGTTTAGCAAAGAGCATGGAAATTGCTTTTCCGATTCCACTGCCTCCACCTGTAATAATTGCTGATTTTCCTTTTAAACTAAACATATGATGATAAAATAATGAAACTCTATTGGTACAATGAATTTCTAATTTCTATATTATTTCTTTAATGAGATACTGATTTATAATGAAACTCCTCTTTTCCAGGGAATGAAATCATCCTGGTTCAGTAATACTGCCTTTGGCGTGATTTCTCCGCTTGCCGCCTTGATACAATACTCCAGGATTTCCAGTCCCATTTCTTCAATAGTTTTTTCTCCGCGAATAATTGCACCGGTGTCGATATCGATGATATCTCCCATTCTGGTAGCCAGAGCTGTATTTGTGGCTATTTTAATCACCGGACAAACTGGATTTCCTGTTGGAGTACCTAGACCAGTGGTAAACAAGATCAGCGTTGCACCACTTGCCGCCTTTCCTGTTGTGGCTTCCACATCATTTCCAGGGGTACATACCAGACTTAGTCCGGCTTGAGTAACAGGCTCCGTATAATCCAGCACATCTACTACCGGAGAGGTCCCAGCTTTTTTAGCTGCCCCTGTGCTTTTGATGGCATCAGTGATCAGGCCATCTTTAATATTCCCAGGTGAAGGATTCATATGAAAACCTGAACCTACCGCATGCGCTTGTGCATCATATTCCTGCATCAGGCGGATAAATTTATCAGCTGTCGCTTTATCAACACATCTGTCGATAATGTTCTGTTCTGCACCACACAATTCAGGAAATTCTGCCAGCAGAACTTTAGCTCCAAGTGCCACCAACAAATCGGAGGTATAACCCACTGAAGGATTTGCAGAAATCCCGCTAAAGCCATCACTACCGCCACATTTTACGCCTACACATAGCTCACTTAGCGGAGCAGGGGCACGTTCTATTTTATTGATTTCCGTTAAGCCTACAAATGTTTTCAGAATCGCTTCTTTTATCAATTGTTCTTCACTCTGACTCTGTTGTTGTTCAAAAATCAGGATGTTCTTATCGAATGCCGGGTTTCTCTTTTTAATATCCATTAACAGATCCTGAGTTTGCAAATGCTGACAACCAAGGCTCAACACCGTGATTCCCGCCACATTGGGATGATCTGCATATGCAGCCAGCAAATTGCTCAACAATGCGGAATCCTGTCTGGTTCCACCGCAACCACCCTGATGATTTAGAAACTTGATGCCATCTACATTTTTAAACACCCTGTTCTTTGCAGGCTGTGCCGTAGAAATCTGGTCTGACTGAAAAGATGCCAGTGCTGCCCCTTCATTAAAAGCACTGAGCAATTGATCTGTAAAGGACCTATATTTATCTGTTACGGCATATCCCAAAGTATGGTATAAAGATTCTTTAATCACATCGAGGTTTCTGTTCTCACAGAAAACCGTAGGAATGAACAACCAATAATTTGCGGTGCCCACCCGGCCATCTTTACGATGGTAACCATTAAAAGTACGATCTTTAAATCTGGAAACATCAGGTTTTTGCCATTGGTAATTGATGTCTCTGAAACTATAATCCTGAGAAGCATGGTGGATATTATCTGTAGTCATTAATCCTCCCTTTTTAATGGGAGTTGTTGCTTTTCCTACCAATACCCCATACATGATTACTTCATCCTCCACCTTCATATCCTGGATAAAGAACTTGTGTTTTGCCCGGATATCATCCTGTAAGATAATTTGCGAGTTGTTCCATTCGATGACCTGTCCTTTCGGTAAATCCTGCAGGGCTACCAGCACATTATCATCGGGATGGATCTGTAAAAAACTGTTGTTATTGCTTGCTGACATCGTCCTTTATAATTGAAATATTTTATCCATCATCATCCATTTCTCACCAGGTTTAGCGCCTGGTAGGGCCTGTTGATATTTCCACATGAGATTTTCCCATTCCTGTACCTTCTCATTTCCTGCATCCATTGCTGCTTTTTTATCAAAGCTAAATTCATCGCTGACCTTCATGATCATGAAAAGGCGATTTCCAACCCTATAGATCTCCATATCCTCGATACCGGACGAAGTAATGCTCTCAATGATTTCCGGCCATACTGCCTGGTGCATTGCTTCGTATTCTGCGATCAATTGATCATCCGCTTTTAAATCCAGCGTTAAATAATACTTTTTACTCATAACTTAATTTGAACTAGCTGCTGTAATTGGAACGACCTTATGGCCTTTAATTCCGAATAGGAATACCACTACAAAGCATATTAATGGAACGATATATCCGAGTTGAATGTTGTGGGTAAAGTCAGCAATATGGCCCATTCCTAATGGCAGAACAGCACCGCCAACAATCGACATAATGATCAAACTACTGCCGAATTTTGTGTCTTTTCCAAGATCTCTGATACCCAGCGAGAAGATTGATGGAAACATAATTGACATAAAAAATGCGATTCCAATTACAACATAAACAGCAATCATACCTGTAACGGTCATTGCTGCTGCAGATAATAGGATACAAATTGCCGCATAAATCGACAACAATTTTGGAGGTGCTATAAACCTCATCAAAAATGTGCCAAAGAACCTGCCGATCATGAAAGCCATCCCTACACCAAAACCGGCATACCATGCCGCTTCCTGCTCGTCAATTCCGGCTGCTTTAGTCGCATATAAGATAAAAAGACTAAACACGCATACTTGTGCGCCTACATAGAAAAACTGAGTCACTACTGCCCAGCTCAGGTGTTTATGAGCTAAAGCATGAATGATACCGGTTTTTTCCCCCTTCTTTTGCGCTGTTTCTTTGATTTCAGGGAGTTTAAGAAAAATAAAAATGATGGCGATTACCAGGATGATACTCCCAAGAATCAGGTATGGCATTTTCACACTGGATGCTTCAGAAGCCAGGGCAATTTGTCTGGCTGATTCCGTCATTGCATTTAATTCTTCTTCGGTATTTCCCTTGGTCATGATAATTTTGGCGCCAATAATGGGAGCTAAAGTAGCTGCTAAACCATTGAAAGATTGGGCAAAATTTAAACGAAATGTAGATGTTTCCTCTGGCCCAAGTAAAGAAGCATAAGGGTTTGCTGCAGTTTCCAGAATTGTCAATCCGCAGGCGATGATAAAAAGTGCAATCAAAAAGAAAAAATAGGATTGCATATTCGCGGCAGGAATGAATAAAAACGAGCCTATGGCAAATAAGATCAAGCCAAGGATGATTCCTGCTTTATAACCGAATTTCTTCATCACAAATCCTGCAGGCAAGGCCATCAGGAAATAGGCAATAAATACAGCTGAATCCACCAAAGAAGCTTGCAAAGTCGACAAACTAAAGGACTTTTTAAGATGGGGGATTAAAATTGGATCAAGATTATGAACAAAGCCCCACATAAAAAAGAGGGAGGTAATCATGATAAACGGAAACAGGTATTTATTTTTAGTCATTGGTTTAATTTATTTGGTTACCCAAAGGACGCGAATTCTCTTACATTTTATTTTATGATATTATCATATCATTAAATGATTTTGGCTACTTAGTATGGATTACAAGGCTAACATTTGACAATTGAAGCGTACTATGTGGAGAAAGCGGTTTATGTAACTTCCAGCTGACAGGATAATACTTTCCCTTTTCAAGGGAGATGGAGGGAAGTTCTTTATAATATAATTCCTGGGCTTGCCCATGATCAATTCCAAGATCAATATTTTTTTGATAACCATTGTATAGCTTTACTAACAACTGATTTTTGCCTTTCTTTAATGGCAGCAAAATCAGGTCATTTAGCTGATTTTCCTTAAAAGGATTATTGTGCAAAGCCAAAACTTCTCCATTAAGCACCACTACAATGCCATCTGTACTGGTAAAGTCAGTCAGATAAGGCTGATCCTCTGTTGCATGGATCTCCTGTAAGAGGTACACGGCCGTACTTCGGTCTGCTTCCAATGAATACTTTTCATTGTTTTTCCAATCGGCCTTTTTTGTCCAACTTAGCGACTTCTTATTACCCCATACCTGAGTAGGATCGATATTTTTAACTGCTCCTGGAAAACCTTCAATGCCAGTTTCCTCCGCATCCGTTAAATAAATTGATCCCCAGCTGAGGCTTCCCTTTTGTTTGATTGCTTCAGTTTTACCATCTGTTAAAGTCAATGGGATTACTTTACCATCTAATTCCAGGTCGATCGTCTTTCCTTTGTCCTCTGCAGAATAATAAATCCGAGGGACAAATTCCCCGGTTTTTACAGGCTCCAAAGTCCAGGATTCTTTAACCGTACTTTGAAATCTGGTATTGTAATCTATCCCTGAACTGCTGTAATGCTTAAAAGCATTGTGTGAATTTAAAACCAATCCGGCCACAGGATGGCTTACATGTAAACCGGAAGCAGGTATAGGAATCACATTTGCTGGCGGTACATGATAGCCATTTACAAAAGTAACCTCGATTACTTTAAACGCTTTATCTGGGTCTATTGTAGCCGGAACTTTGATATTAAGCCCCTGACTGTTTTGTGTAAAACTGAGTTTTTGATTTTTCTCCCCCAGTATTCCTATGCTTTTAATTTTTCCGGTAAGCCCTGGCAAAACGATCTGTCCATTCTCAGGACGGCTCATCACGTGCAGATAAAGCTTATTCGGTTTTGATGTTAAACTTCCCCATTTAAAAGAAACATGAAAAGGATCAGGATCTGCCCCATAAATGGCTTCTCCATTTTTATCCAGCCATTTTCCAATGCTGAGTAAAATATCCCTTTCAAAACCGACTACAGATCCATCGCCTTTGGGACCAATATTCAACAGGAAGTTTCCTCCTCTACTCACTACACGGATCAGACTAGTCAATTTTTCTTTGGCTTTAACCCTCTCACTCCCTCTCTCCTGCCATGACCTGTAACCCCAGGTATCATCAAAGAATGAAGCTGGCGATTGCCATGGAACACCAATCGCATAATCTGGTTCCTGGTTATCTCCCATTACATTGAAATCCCCCATATCATTACCAATACGGCTACCGATCATACAATCAGGTTGTAGTTGATGTACCAAATCCCTCAGATCCTTACTTTCATCAGCATTTTGAGATCCCATATCGAACCATAATTCAGAAATTGGGCCGTAATTACTTAACAATTCTGTGATTTGTTTTTTATTGTATTGAACGTGTTCTGGAGTGATATAATCAGAATTACTACTCGAAATGGGCGAAGCCTGAGGATAGTGCCAGTCGATTAGAGAAAAGTATAGACCAAACCTCAATCCAGCACGTTTACAGGCATCCGAAAGCTCTTTCAAAATGTCTCTCTTAAACGGTGTGGCATCAACCACATTGAAATCGGTAGTTGCCGTTTTAAACATGCAAAAACCATCATGATGTTTAGAAGTCATCACAATGGAGCGCATCCCGGCTTTTTTAGCCAGGGAAACGATAGAATCTGCATTCCAATCTTTTGGATTAAACCTTTTAGCAACTTTTGCATAAGTATCGCTATAAATTCCTGCATGAGCCTGAATCTGTTCGCTCAAACCTTTACTGATTTCCTTTCCTTCCCATACACCACCTAATACGGAATAAATGCCATAATGGATAAACATACTATATTTTTGATCTTGCCAGGCTTTCAATGCTTTAGGGTCGTGTTGTGAAAAACCAACACAACTACATAAAAGGAAGAATAGTAACAAAATACCAGATTTCAGTTTCGTTGTCATTAGATAATAAGATTTGGTTATACAGGATCCTGGCTATGAATATAGCCAAAAGCACCTAAACTCAAAGAAAGCAGATTGTTAGGGAGAAAAATTACTGCATTTGTCAAAACACTAAACTATTTTGGCATCCATAAAAATGTTACTTTGTTGTTTGAAACATCAAAATCACATGTATAAAAAAACCCGGCAATTACCGGGTTCTTGACTATATTTTAAATAAGTACGATTTTAAGCTCAGATTTACCTGGTCATTGCCCGCTCTTATTTGATCATTTTTAATAAATAAGCGCCATAACCACTTTTCACTAATGGTGTAGCAATCTTACACAACTGTTCTTTATCTATAAAGCCCATACGATAGGCCACTTCTTCAATACATCCGATTTTCAGGCCCTGACGTTCTTCAATCACCTGTACAAACTGACCAGCCTGCATCAAGGAAGCGAAGGTTCCGGTATCTAACCAGGCCGTTCCTCTACTTAAAACCCCAACTTTCAACTTATTTTGTTCCAGGTATACTTTATTCACATCTGTGATTTCATATTCACCACGAGGGGAAGGCTTAATATTCTTTGCAATCTCCACCACACTATTGTCGTAAAAATAAAGTCCAGGAACTGCGTAATCAGATTTTGGCGCCTCTGGCTTTTCTTCGATAGAAATTGCACGGTTTTCTTCATCAAATTCCACCACACCATAGCGCTCAGGGTCAGAAACACGATAAGCAAATACCACACCTCCATCAGGATCTGCACTTGTCTGTAAGAGATTTGACATGCCATCACCATAAAAAATATTATCACCGAGAACTAAGGCCACCTTATCTGTTCCGATAAAGTCAGCACCGATGACAAAAGCCTGTGCCAAACCGTTAGGTACAGCCTGCTCTGCATAAGAGAATTCACAGCCCAGCTCTTTTCCATCGCCCAATAACTTTTTAAAATTTGGAAGATCATGAGGTGTAGAAATGATCAGAATTTCTCTAATACCAGCCAACATTAAAGTTGACAAAGGGTAATAAATCATCGGTTTATCGTAAACCGGCATCATTTGTTTACTCATGACAAGAGTTAGTGGGTGCAGTCTTGTACCGCTTCCACCGGCTAAAATTATTCCTTTCACTTCAGTATTTGTTTTATGTTTTATTGGTTTAGGTTAATTAATCGTAGAGGAGCGTCCAGCTTAACCTTCGCGATTTAAAGATACACTATTTTCCAGTTCAGCATACCATTCGGCGCCATACTTTCTGATGAGTGGTCCTTTTAAAAACTGATATACCGGCACTTTTAATTCTCTCCCAAAAGAGCAGGCATCATGGCAAATATGCCATCTATCGTAGTTCAACACTTCAAATTCGGGATATTGAGTCACACGGATCGGGTACAAATGGCAGGAGATTGGCTTTTGCCATTCCACGATACCCAGTTCATATCCTTTCTCTATGCCACATTTAGTAATGCCATTCTCGAAAGTTACATAGGCACATTCCTTATTTCCATCCACACAAGGCGTAGTTAAGTCACCATCAGCATCAACCACTGAGGTTCCCTGCTCTTCAATCGCCTGAATTCCTTTTTCTTCCAAAAGATGTTTAATCTTCGGATAAATATCCTTAAGAATTGCGGTTTCTGCAACATCCAAAGGGGCACCTGCATCACCTTCCACACAGCAAATGCCTTTACACTTGTTTAAGTTGCAGACAAAGCTTTCGCTAATCAGGTCCTCGTGAACGAGTGTATTTTGTACTTCTATCATTTTATTTATTTTACGATCGCCAAAGGATACTTCAATCCTTCCACTGATTTAATTTCCATAGTCACTGCGCCCACAATAATCTCCACCTGGGCCTTTACAGGCACCCTGTTTCCATCATCAGTGATCCACAGGTATAATCTACTGTCTTTTCTAAAAACCCTTCCAGGCTTAATAGAAGGGCTAAATTTCAAACATCTGATTTTGCCCATTTTTGTTTTAATGACTTCCCGGCCAATAAATTCGATTTGAAGCTGATTAATTTCATCGCCTAAAAAGTAGTTTAGTTTCACCTCATCTCCTGGGTTCAGCTTACTGATGTCCAGACTTCTGGCGAAATAATAGGCAGACACGAGGTCGAATGTTTGTTTATCAGGAGTTTTAAAAGTCCCTTTTGTAGCCACCACCTTTTGCTCATTCTGATAAAATCTGGCTTTATCCTCTCTGCGATACCCACCTTCCCGGATTTTCTCCTGGTAGAAATAAGGCTTAAGGTTTACCCGATCGATATAAGAATCATAATGGTCTCTTACTTTATAAAAAATATCGAAGGAACCTGAGGTCTCTCCATCCACGGAAAGCCGGTAGGTCGGTTTACCATCAAATTTAAGGTCAGAATCCAATACCTTTATGGTGCCTTCGGCAGCGGTAATGAAACCATATCTTAATCTATATTTCAACACTTCCCCTACCTGAAAAACAGGTTCTTTAACAAAAGGAAGCTCCTGAGCCAGACCCCTGAAACTTAATAATGCAATAGTGATGATCAATAATGATTTCTTCATATCAGGATTTAAACAAAAAACACTCCAAACTTAATCCTTTCGCTTATAAATTGGCACAGTAGAACAAGGCTCACCATACATAATGCTTTTTACCACTGGTGTCAGCAAGCTGGTAATCTCCACATAAGCGGAGGTTGGAACGTCGATATCTGCACAGCCCTTAATTACCACACGCTCACCTGCGAAGGCATTCAGGTCAATTTTAGCCAGGGCTTTGCTAAATAACACTGCTTCCAAAGTCTCCAGGCTTCCAAATACCACTTCATGAGCATAAGGTTTTAATTTATTGGCTAGCAACATGTAAGCCCAGGTAGGTACAATTGCGTCGGTACTGCAGATCACTGCGATATTTTTTCCGGTATAGCCAGCCCAATCATGGGTTTTAACAAACTCTCTAAAGTCTTTTTCTCTCAACATGAGTCCATGAAAAAGATTGTCTTTGATATCATAAACCACTCTTTCACCAGAATGGTAATACTCTTCCAGATTGAAGGTGATCAAGCCACTTGCAGCTACTTTGTTAACGAAGTTTTCTTGAATGTCCATGCTTATAAAATAAAAAAACCGGAAGCAAAAATACTTCCGGTTACAAAATTACGTAAAATAAGATTAATAGAATTTCACTCTATTATCTTTTATCTTGGCTTTATCCTGCAATGCCTGAAAAGCTGAACCTAGAGAACGTTGAGCAATACTCTGCATCATCGCTTCTTTTTGTTTGTAGGTATTCGCTAAAGGTGCTGGATTAATGAAGTTATCTACTGTGAACACATATACACCACGCTCACCATCTACTGGTTTAGAAACTTTGCCTGGTTGAGAACCGAATACAGAACCCACCAATTTATTTTCCTGAGCAGCACCTGGAATGATTGGGTTAGCAAACACGATATTCTGAACCGGGTTAACCGCTTTTCCTAATTTCTGTGCTACCTGATCAATATTTCCTGCGCCTTGTACGGCTGCATTTGCTTTTTCCACCAATTGTTTTGCTTTTACAGCATTCATTACCAACGGCTCGATTTCTTTCTTAACTGCTTCTAATGGCAATGTACCTTTTGGATTTACACCAGTTACACGGGCAATCACAAATGCATTATCCATTTGATAGATTTCTTTTAGGATATCACCTTTCTCAGCAGCATACGCATCGCGGATCAACTGACGAGGGTTATCTAAACCTGGAGCGAAACCTTGAGAAGCAGTCACCTTATCGGCTACACCAACAGTATAACCTTTTTTCTGTGCCAGCTCGCTAAAGTTATTGTCTTTCACTTCAGCAAGGAAGCTACTTGCTTTTTTGTAAGCCGCATCTTTAGTTTTATTACTTGGAGAAAGGTTTTTCTCGATATAAGCCAATTTAGCTACTTTCGAGTTTCCTACTTGTTTCTCTACTTTAATCAAGTGCACACCGAACTGAGAAGTGACCACTTTAAGATCACCAGGTTTACCATTGAAAGCAGCGTTCTCAAATTCAGGAACCATTTGTCCGCGGCTGAAAGTACCAAGGTCGCCGCCTTTATCTTTCGAACCATCTACGCTGTATTGTTTTGCCAAAGTAGCGAAACTTGCACCACCTTGAACCAAAGCTTTTAGGGAATCAGCTAATTTGATCGCTTTATCCACACCACCTAATTTAGCTGGATCGATTAAGATATGGCTTGCTTTTACTGAATCCGGAGAGAAACGAGTATCCACAACTTTTACTAATTTATAAGAGTTACCTGAGAATTTAGGGCCATAATAGCTACCTGCAGGAAGATTAAAAACTACAGAATCAACAGCAGGATCTAATTTACCTTTAGTCAGGTACGTATAAGGAACTTTAACATCTGAATTTAAAGCAGCAAATAAAGAATCATTTGCAGCAGTTTTGAAATCTGCAGCTAATTTCTCTACTTGAGTTCTTACCGCAACAGAATCATCTTTTGTTGGGTTAACACTGAAAGTAACATACTCGAATGAACGGGTTTCTGCAGGACTTTCAAAGCGAGCTTTATTGGCATTATAATAATCAGAGTAATCTGATTCTGTCAATTTCACACTTGCATCAGGAATACCAGCATAATCAAGGGCTACATATTTAAAGTTAGCCAGTTTATTACGGTTGATATATTCATCGTTTGCTTCCAGAGTGGTTACATATACTGAATTACGAACCAGGTTCGCATATTTTTGTTGTAAAGCTTGTTTTTCAATTTCTGCCTGCAACATATCCCATTGTTGTTTCAACTGAGGATTTTTTGCCTGTTGCTTTAGAGAGTTGATCACTTCAGCACGGTTTACCTGACCTGTTTGTGGGTTACCAAAATATTGAACAATCAGTGGACTAGGGTTTTTACCTTGCAATAAATCAAACAATTCATCACCAGAAATAGTCAAACCAAGACGGCTGTATTCTTTACCTAAAAGAACCGTTGCAATTTCACCGTTCCAAACGTTGTCTACTGCCATAGCCTGCATTTGGGCATTGCCAGAGCCACCGTATTGTTGTTTAAACTGCGCTAAACTCTGGTCAACTTTAGGACCAAAAGTATCAATGCTAATATCTTCACCGTCAATCGATCCTACAACCTTTTGAGATTCCGCCCAGAAAGGCTTACCTACGTTAATTGCATCACCAACTAAAAATGCAACAATTGCAAAACCGATGGCACCGATCAGAATGTAGCCTGCGCGATTCCGCAAAAATGTCATTAAACCCATAATATTCTTATTTATAAATCCTTTTTAAGAGGGCGCAAGATACAACTTTTGCGAAAAAAAGAAAATATAAAATTGTTTTTGATTAAGTATTTAAAAATTAAGGAAATATGGGCTTTTAAATCCTAAGATTATTCGCCGAAATTTTTGTCAACATAAGTCTCACCATACCCCTGTTCGAAGTTAAAAACGCTAAAATCCTGCGTTGCGCTGAAGTTAATCGCATTGATAACCGTACCATCAGGTTTGGTGATGACTCCTGATGGAGAAAAAAACATTTTTTTGTTTTGATCCCAGGTCAGTTCTTCCGTGTTGAAAGTAAGTTGTTCGTCAACTACGATCACATTGCGTTTAAAGATGATGATTTTCTCCACATCTTTGGAGATCGCATAGTCAGAAGTAATAGAACCTTTGACCTTTAGACTATCGTTAAGAAAATTAATTTTTACCCCTTTAGGCATCTCCTGATAGGTAGCTCCATTCTTAGGGGTAATTTTATCCATGATCGGTGCTGTTCCTTTTGCTTTTACAACAGAAGAATCACTGTAAATGATTTCCACCCCTGTAGTCCTGTCCCGGTTGAGCACCATGTCCTCTTTAGAAAGTGGGGCGGCTTTTTTCAAATCGTCTTCCCCACAAGAACTCAAGCATAGCTGGAATAAGCAAAGTACAGCCAAACCAGAAGGTATGCCTAAGAATCTCATCTGCTGCTTAATAAAGCTTATTTTTAATAAACCAGGTATCATTAAGTGTAAATCCAATATGGAAATTGATGTAATTTTCTTTTACCAATCCATTCGACAACGTTCCTCTTTGTCCGATTTCCGTTGTGAAGTTCAATTTATAGATTGAGTATCGGCTCGAAGCTAAAGGCAATCCCAAACCAAAAGTCACAGCTTGTTGTTTAATATCCTGACCGGCTTTCTGGATATACGTCTTATCGTAAGTATAACCTAAGCGGTAATCGATACGCTCGAAATAGTTATTGATAGAACCCATGTCAGGAGTGTATTGACCTCCTGCAGAAACTCCCCAGCTATCTTGTAAACCTTGATTCACACCAGCAATGGTTAATTTTTTCCATCCACCCATTCTATAATCCGCACCAAACAACCATTTGTTATCCTTTTGAATGGTAAAACCAAAGTTATGCGTTAATGGAAGTTTTAAGTTTGTTTTGGCACCGTTAATATGAGATATCGTATCAGCAACACCGGAATCCTCCCCTTCTGAATCTCTGATGAACTGTGAAGCCAAATAAGATCGGGTAGAATTGATTGTAGAGGAAGCAGAACCAGAGTAGCCCAGGGTAATTCTCTTTTTACTACCTAATTTAATCTCATACTGAGCACCATAAGAGAAGCTCAGTCCACCTACACTATTTTTATTTTGCATCCTGGTGTAAATCGAATTTAACCGTTGTAATTCGAATGAGCTACTGTTTTCGATTTCCCCAAAGATATATTCTACGTTTGCTCCAATTCTAAAGTTATCACCAATAGCCTGACCAATTCCTAAATACGCTTTATTTAAACCACCCTGACCTGTAAATCTGGAGATCGCATTCGAGGTATCAACTCTGCTCGTATTTTGGTAATCATAACCTACTTGTGTAAATGGCATTAAACCAAAACTCAATCCTGTTTTTCCTTGCTTAACAGGGAATGCAAATGCGATATGGCTTAATGAACCATTGAAACTTTTCTCAGAAAGACTTCCTTTATTTAATGTATAAAATGTACCTGATAAGCCAATATCAGCAGTAGTCATATTAATTCCAGGGTAGGACGCTGGATTTTGCATGTTAATATTGTTGTATCCATTCGGCTTATACACACCAGCAGATATTCCACCCATTGCCCTTAACTGAGGAAGCACGAATGGTTTCATATTTCCAAGGCCATATTGTGAATATGGAGACTGAGCTGTAATCTGTGCCTGGGCAGTAAGGCCGGTAAACAAAACTAATACTGCTGCTATATAATTAATTTTTTTGTACATATTCGAAAGCAATGACTTCATTTAATCCTTTTATCACCAGATACGGATCATGAATAATTTGAGGCGCAAAGATGCTGTTTTTTAATTGTTTCAGCAAAAATGCAGCATTACCCCCTGTTATCAATACCGTAAGGTCACTATATTTATTATTTTGTTGAGCGATAAAGCCCTCCACTTCATTAATTACACCTTGTAAAACACCATTCTGGATCGCGGTAGTGGTATTGGTACCTTCCGGTACAATTCCGCCTTCACGATCCCAGTCTACCAATGGCAATCGCCCTGTATAATGGTTTAATGCTTTGAAACGCATGTCTATTCCTAAACTGATACTCCCTCCAAAATACTCATTCTGCGCGTTCAGCAGATCATAAGTAATACAGGTACCTGCATCAATCAGAAAACAATTTTTTCCCTGATGGTAATGATTCGCAGCAATAATTTTTGCCCAGCGATCCAGTCCCAGCGTAGCAATTGTTTGATAATAATTTTTAATTCCTGTGTTCACACCGGTAGAAAAAGGGATATAAACCGTATTGTTTTTCAATACTTCTACGACCTCTTTCAATTCGGGTCCAACACTAGAGATGGTGGAGCAGGTGATTTGGTATTGTTGAATCAAATCTATCAATACCTCCGGAGCAAGTTGCTTAAATACCTGAGTATGAACAATAGTTCTGTCATCAAAAACAGCCACCTTACTGTTTGTATTCCCGATATCTATAACCAGATTATGCACCAAATAATTGTTCTAATAATTGAGCTCCGACTCTAACCTTCATGTCACAAAGCTATTAATCTTTAGCAAGTTTCAAGGCTGTAAATTGTTAAAAAAAGTTAAACAAACAAAAAGAACTGGATTGCCAAAACCAAAATCAGGAATAAGCTCTCGTAAAACCAGCGCTTTTTAGCGTTAGAAAAATAGTAGGCCAGCAGAACAGATCCGGGTGGCACACAGAGCAGGAAATGATAAAGCCTGAAATCCGGCTTGGTATAAACACTGAGAATGGCCAGAACAAACATAATGAACAGCATTTGAAATGCTTTTCTGGTACTGATAAAACTCCTGAAGAAATTCTCCCGCAACTGAATAATGGCCAAAACCATCATGACCAATACCGGCACTAATACCAGATAATCATTGTAATTGATCTTAAATACCGAAGGGAATTTATTCCCTAATGGCAACCAGATTTTATAGAACATCGAGAGGCTATCGTTCCAGTAATAAAAGACCCAAACGAAGAAAAATATAGTTAGAAAGCCAACCAGACCGGCAATCCACTCTTTACCATTAAAGGAACGGTACAACAGTAATGTAAACCAAATCATGGCCAGCATCACAATAAAGGGAAAATAAATGAGGGTACCGATCGCGATGAGCATGCCAATGTCGAACATAATCATCAGGGCATTTGAAGATTTACCCACTTTCAGCAATTTATCCATAATCCAGATCAATAGAAAATTACAGATTAGCGTAGGACTCAACACCAGGAATGGCATAAATAATCCCGCAGCAGTTACATACATTAGTGCAGGTAAGAAATTCGGTTTATTCAATAAACCGTTATTGTTCACGACCCTGTTGAATAAAATTGCCTGAACGTAAATGATAATGGCGGCAAAAAACGCATTGCCTATCGGCGAAAATGTATTCTGAACCGGAATCTGAATAAAAAACTTGGTATAAGGCTCCAGGAATTCAAAATTCAGGTGTTCTGGCGGGTCTGCAAAAATCGCCATGCGCATAAAAAAAGTATATGCGAATAACAGGAGCAGGTTAATGGGGTTTAAATTTCTAAATTGATTGATCATGCCTGTATATTAGGGCAAAGTAAAGCAATTTATCTGGCAAAATCCTTTACTACTTTATCAATTACGGCAGCCGTTTCATCAGGAAAATGGAACTGATGTTCCTGGGCTTGCTCAACCCAGCCTTTAATAATGGGCAGCCAGTTCTTATTGCTAGCCCAGATCACCGGCAAGCCCAATTTCTTCAACGCGAAAGCATTACATTGCTGTTCGTATTGAAATTTCATTGGGGCTACCAACAATTTTTTGCCAAGAAACAATGCTTCTGCGGGGCCTTCAAAACCACCACCGGTGAACAAACCTTCGCAGGAAGCCAGACTTTTGTTAAACAACTCATTGTTAATCGGGGAAACTTCTACATTCCCATCTATATAACTCAATTTGGTATGTTTTGAAAATACCTGCCACTTTATCAGGGGAATCTGTTTAAGAATGGGCACCAGATATTTATCGTCGATTGCGGGTAAATACACTGTATAATGCCCCAGATTACTGATTTTCATATTGCGGATTTCCGCACGAATCACCGGGGTAAAGATAAAATCGTCGTAACGTTCAAAATGAAAACCGACATAGTTCGTTGCCGGTGCATAATACTTCATCACCAATTGTGCCCAGTCGATACTTTTAGGTTTTGGCACTTTTTTAGATTGAAATGAGGCCTGGTGACTTAATCCCACACTTTCTACACCTTGCATACGGCAAGCCCATGCGGTTACCGGCTCAAAATCATTCAGAATCAGGTTGTACTCCTTTAGAGGAACCTTGCGCATATCTTTTACAAAACGAGGAAGATTCATACTTTTCCAGGTTTCATAGTGATTCACACCTCCTTTTTTTCCGAAAACAAAACTAAAACCATGAAGTTGGTATTTCACATTCTGTACCAACTGAACATCTGCCTGAGTACCGCTGATCAGTAAATCCAGCTCTCCATATTTTTGCAATAGTGGGACGATTTCCCTTGCTCTGCTAATATGTCCATTTCCTGTACCCTGAATAGCGTATAGTATCTTCATCCGCACCGAATATCTACAATTTTTACGCTTTAGACAATTTCTAATTTAATCTTTTGGAGCAGCACATTGATATCAAGCTTACTGTGAAGGTCTTCGCTATCGGACAATTCACCTTCTTCCAGCTCCTCCTCTTCAAAATCTTTAGGATCATATTTAAAGACCTTCCAGGATTTTTCTGAATATTCCAATGCCGTCAGATTTTCCACCCAATCTCCACTGTTTAAGTACAGTACTTTCCCCTCATCATTGGCAATCGTTCTCATTTCCGGTTGATGGATATGTCCGCAAACCACATATTGATAGCCATTTTGTATGGCCAGGTCGGCTGCTGTATTTTCAAAACTATTGATGAATTTAACGGCATCTTTAAAGGCCGCTTTAATTTTTTTAGAGAAACTCATTTTCTCTCTACCGAACAGTCCGAGAAACCAATTGGCGAGACTATTGATGAGAATGAGCGAATCATAACCTACTGCGCCTAATTTGGCCAGCCATTTGGAATGCTGCATGGTCACATCAAAAATGTCCCCATGAAAAAACCAGGCCCTTTTACCGTCCAGTTCCAAAACCAATTTATTTTGAAGGTGAAAAGCACCCAGATGCATATCAGCGAATTTGCGCAACAATTCATCATGGTTACCCGTCAAATAATAAACAGGAACACCTTCTACCACAAATTTCATCAGCTTCCGGATTACTTTCATATGTGTTTCCGGCCAGTAGCGCTTGCTAAACTGCCAGATGTCAATGATATCGCCATTGAGGATAATCTGTTTTGGCTTGATACTTTTCAGGTATTTTAAGAGTTCTTTGGCGTGGCAGCCGTAGGTTCCAAGATGAACGTCGGAGATGACCACGATATCGACTGCTCTTTTAGACATCATCTTCCTCCAACCAGAATTCGTAAGGACTGAAAAAGAAAGCAAGCCCTACGACTAAACAAATGATCAAAAACAATTCCTGCATAGGTTTAACAGTTTATGATACAAAAATGCAAAACCAAGATGAAGAGAGGGTTAAGAAATCATTATCTATAACACTTTGGTTAACAAAAAGATGAAATCAAAAACAGTTGCAAATAAAAAGGCCCGATGTGTTCAACATCGGGCCTGCTATCTATTTTAAAAGCCTTATGCTTTTTTCTTTTTCTTTTCAGAGTAGAAGGCAAAACCTAAACCTGCAATTAACAAGATCGACCCTGCTAAAGAGATGTTTTCACCCATATAGTAGGAAACCGGTTCAAATTTGAATTCAACTTTATGATTTCCTGCTTCCAACTGCGCTGCACGCAATACGTAATCTGCTCTGAAATAAGGTTTTTTAACCCCATCTACATACATATTCCAGCCTTTATCATAGTAAATTTCTGAGAATACAGCGATCACATCTCTTGGTGCACTGTAAGAATACACCAGATGATCCGGATGATAGCTGTCTAATTTAATGAAAGCTGTTGGATCTGCACCAAGACGCTTGGTATCAATTAAAGGTTTATACCTAATGTCTACAATCGCTTCCTTTTTAGGATCAAAACTGCTGATTGCTTTCATTTCCTCATCTGCGTCTTTTGCGAATTGTACATTCTGCACAATCCAGGCATGACCCGCAGCCGTTGGATTACGCTGCATTTTATAAGAACCATTTTGCTGATCCTGAGTGATGATGTATTTCGTATTCAACATATCCAATACATCCTGATTTACGCTTTTCGAAAGCTGGCTATCGATCAGTTCCTGATAACGTTTCAACTTAGCTGCATGGTAACCACCAATCGTTTTATGGAATTGTGAAGTACTGGCATCCGAGAAAGTAGAAATAGACAAATCCAACACCCTGTAGTTAGGGTCTTTGTCTGCCATGATAAACGTATCCACATCACGAGGTTGGAAATGGTTCGTCAAATCGCTTTTGTTTGCGAAGTTGCCATTATTTAAATAACGACGATCTACCTGCCAAAGGTCCGTTAGGATCACCAATCCCAGAATGATGATGGTCGTCTGAGCGTTCAGTTTTTTATTGATGAAAGCCCATACCAATCCATAACCAATTGCAATTAATAATAAAGAGCGTAAAGCATCTGCGCGAGCGATATCTGCACGATCCTGAATTAAGGCATTGGTAATACTTTGGGCCACACCGCTGTTATTTTCCAACATCTGGGTCAAAGCCTGTAGCATTTGAGGATGCATAGAAGAGGTGAAGCTGAAGAAGGCAGTTGGCATTACCGCTACCAATAGCGCAAAACCACCAGTAATTGCTCCGGCAATGGTCAGTTTCCTAGTCAGTGTTTTTTGATCATAAGCCCCTTCCTGCGCTTCTTTAATTGCAAGAACTGCTAATATTGGCACCAATAGTCCAACCAGGGCAAGAATAGATTCAACTGCTCTAAACTTGTTATACATTGGGAAGTAATCGAAGAAAAGGTCAGATACGAAAGGTGCATTTTTTCCGAATGACAACAGCATAAATAAGACTGTAGTGCCTACGATCCACCATTTTAATCTGCTTTTTACAATCAATAAACCGAATACAAACAGGAAACATACGATCGCACCGAAGTAATAAGGCCCAGAAGTACCTGGTTTTTCGCCCCAGTACTGTTGCAAGCCAATCTGACCGGCTAATTGTTGGATTGCCTGAGTAGGATCTCCTCCGGTAATACCTTGTAATGCTTTATAAGTATGGCTTTCAGGCTTAACGATCTGGTCGATACTTGTTGCACCACCATATAGATTAGGAATCAGGAAGGTTAAACTCTCCCCTACACCCTGGCTCCATCCGTAGGCATACTCTTTTGAAAGGCCATTTTTCTCTTCAGCTTTATCTGTAGTAATGTTGGATTTTCCGCGGTTAGACTCTAAACCATATTCATAGGTAGTCCATAGTTTACCGGCATTGACCATTAAGGATACTAGTAAAGCAAGGCCTAAGAACATCATAGACTTGCCAAAAGCGGCCATTTTCTTCTCTTTAAGGGCATGGTAAACTTCGATACCGATGAAAATCAACAGCGCAATCATCAGATAATAAGTCATCTGGATGTGATTTGCCCGAATTTCCAATGCCAGGAATAAAGCGGTTAAACTTCCTCCCAACCAATATTTCCCTCTTAAGGTCAGGATAACACCTGCTATAATTGGCGCAATAAAAGCAATGGCCAGAGCCTTATTGCTATGTCCGGCGGCGATAATAATAAAATTATAGGAAGTAAAGGCAAAAGCAATTGCACCTACTGCGGCGAGCCATGGGTTTACCCTAAGCACACAAAACAGCAGATATGCACCAACCAGGTACAATAAAACTGCATCTACAGGATCAGGAAAAATGGCTTTAATGCCAGAAATCACATAAGTTGCTGCATTCATTGGGTGTTGTACCCAAATTTGATAGGCAGGCATACCGCCAAACATCTGATTGGTCCAAAGAGGGCCTTTGCCATCTTTAGCCTTATAATCCATAATTTCTTTAGCAGTAGCTTTTGCCTGGATGACGTCACTTTGTGCAGGGGCTTTTCCTTGCATTACAGGACTGAAATAGACAAAACAGATGATTACAAAAAATCCAATGATGGCCAGGTGGATGCCATTCGCTTTTAACCAATTATTCATTAAGGTTTGTTTAAGATTTAAACTAAGCCCAAAAATATAAAATTGGAACAGATTAGGAAGGAAATTTATCGATTAGACTAAAATACTTTACTTGACTTCCTCGTAATCTACGAAATCACCTAGTTTATCTGTTTTACCACCTTTAGTTTGAGGTGGCATATAATCAATAGTAATCGAGCCCTCAGGCTTGCTGTCTTGCTGTCTGGCCTGGCCTTGAGCTTGTCTCGCCTGGTTTTCAGCCTGACGCTGTACCTTGCTAAACATACTTTTTAATACCATAGGAAATATCAGACGCAAAATTAAGCGCAACAGATAAAGCACTAAAAAGGTGATTACAATAAATTTTAAAAATGCCATTGTGTTAAATTAATATTTACAAATATAGACGGAATTAGAATTTCATTATTACAAAATTCCGTAGATTATTGCTTTTTGATTACAATAAACGGCCTAATCTTCTACAATTTCGGCCACACGGCCCACCTGTCCATCTTCCAAACGCACCTTAATTCCCCTGGAATGATAGGCCGATGAAGTGAGTAAATTGGCTACAATTCCTCGGGTTAGCTTTCCTGTTCTCTGATCCTTTTTAAGGATAATTTCTACTTCCAATCCTGGATATATATCTTTTCTGTTTTTTCCGTCCATTGTTATTTTATAGGTTGTTCAGCCTTTGCTGATTTACTAAATCTTTCTTCAAATACTTTTTCCATAGCAAACATCTCATCACGAAGTCTTGCTGCCATAAGGAAATCCATTTCTTTGGCTGCTTTAGCCATTTCTTTACGTGTTTTATCAATAGATTTCTGCATTTCCGCTTTAGACATAAACTGTACAATCGGATCTGCAGCCATGCTTACTTCATCTACTTCCACGTAAGCTTTTGCTCTTGTCGCATTTCCCGAGAAGTCCAATACAGAGGTCTGCTCCAGAATTGCTTCCCGGCTTTTACCTACTGTTTTTGGAACAATGCCATTCTCCAGGTTATAGGCGATTTGTCGCTCACGACGCCTATTCGTTTCGCTGATTGTTCTTTCCATGGATTCGGTGATCCGATCTGCATACATGATCACTCTGCCCCGATCGTTACGCGCAGCCCTTCCTATGGTCTGGATTAAAGCCCGGTCGGAACGCAGGAAACCTTCTTTATCAGCATCAAGGATGGCCACCAATGAAACTTCCGGCAAATCCAGTCCTTCCCGCAATAAGTTGATCCCGATCAATACATCAAATTCACCAAGGCGAAGTCCGCGGAGAATCTCTACCCTTTCCAGGGTTTTAACTTCGGAGTGAATGTAACGGCATTTGATGTTCAGGCGATCCATGTATTTAGTAAGCTCCTCTGCCATTCTTTTGGTCAAAGTCGTCACCAATACCCTATCCCCCATTTTAATGGTTTTATCGATCTCATCCAACAGGTCATCCACCTGATTTACGGCGGGTTTCACCTGAATTAATGGATCCAATAATCCTGTAGGACGAATCACCTGTTCAATTACTACCCCTTCTGTTTTCTGCAGTTCATAATCTGCAGGGGTAGCACTTACATAGATCGTCTGAGGCGCAAGCCGTTCAAATTCATCAAAATTCAGAGGTCTATTGTCCAGTGCAGATGGCAAACGGAATCCGTATTCTACCAGCGACATTTTCCTTGACCTATCCCCACCATACATGGCGCGAATTTGCGGAACGGTTACATGGCTTTCATCGATCACCATCAGGTAATCATCTGCAAAGTAATCCAGCAAACAGAAGGGTCTCATCCCTGGCGATCGACCATCAAAGAATCTGGAATAATTCTCAATTCCTGAACAGTAGCCGAGCTCTTTCATCATTTCAATATCGAAAGTCACCCTTTCTTCCAGTCTCTTCGCTTCCAGCATGTGCCCATCCGAGATCAGTTGATTTTTTCTAATCTCCAGTTCTTCCTGAATTGCCCAGATAGAAGTGGTAAAACGGTCTTTTGGAGTAACGAACAGATTGGCAGGATATACGGCCATATCTTCCATCTTATCTAATGTTTTTCCGGTTACCGGATCAATCAGACTGAGTTCTTCAATGTCATCGCCAAAAAAGGAAACGCGATAGGCTTCATCCAGATAGGCCGGAAAAATATCAACCGTATCACCTTTTACCCTAAATGTTCCACGTTTAAATTCTGTGGTGGTTCTGGCGTATAAGATTTCTACCAGGCTATGTAAAAAGCTATTTCTTGAGATCCTGGTTCCTACAGAGAAACGGAATACTGATCTGGAAAAATCTTCGGGATTTCCCATACCATAAATACAGGAAATCGAAGAAACCACGATGATATCTCTCCTTCCGGACATTAAGGCAGAGGTAGTCCTCAGTCTGAGTTTCTCAATTTCCTCATTAATACTAAGGTCCTTCTCTATATAAGTATTCGTACTGGGCATAAATGCCTCAGGCTGATAATAATCGTAATAGGAGACAAAATAATTGACCGCATTTTCAGGAAAGAACTGTTTAAATTCTCCATAAAGTTGCGCCGCCAAGGTTTTATTGTGACTTAAGATTAGGGTTGGCTTTTGAGTTTGTTCAATCACATTGGCGATGGTAAAGGTCTTACCCGAACCTGTTACCCCAAGAAGTGTCTGATAATTCTCTTCACCATTTACTCCATCCACCAATTGCTTAATTGCTGTTGGCTGATCTCCGGTTGGTTTATAGTCTGATACAAGCTGAAACTTCATGTGTAGATTTTCTTATTTATCTTGATAGTGACTTCGAAAGCTACAAAGATAAGGAATTATTTGCTGTGGATGGGGAAGTCCGGATGAACAGGCGATCAAATCAAAATTCAAACAATTTTAATTTTCAAATGTATAAGTAAAACAAAATCACAGCCATGAAGCTACTTATTTATGCTCCATTGATCAACCCTCGTATCAAATACATTTTCAATTTCATGTTTAACGAAATCCTCGGACTGGAGTTGGAATACCCTAAAAGCCTGGAACAATTTCTCCATGCTGATGTACCAAAGCTGTGTTATGCAAAACACCCAATTCAAAAGACCCTGTTTTTTAAGAGCAGTGGACTGCTTACAGAACATTCTATCAAACGACAGAAAATTAAAACCAGCATTTTCGGGACGCAAAAGGTACCTTTTGCAGTAGAAGGGAGTACCTTACCATTTGATCCCTTTGCTGCTTCCTTCTATTTCCTGAGCAGATATGAAGAGTACCTGCCTTTTAGGCAACAGAAAAGTCCTGGTTTTCCTGCGAAATTAAGTCTGCAGTATAAACTGGGCCTCTTACAAGTCCCGGTCATCGATGAATGGGCGATTATTCTAAAAAACATATTACACCTGCATTTTCCAAACCTTAAATTTCCTAAAAGAAATTTTAGCTTTAAAGTGGCTTATTCCCTGCATCTGGAACAACAGCCTGCAGCTCATCCGCTTAAAAAGGTCTTTGGACTAATCAATCAATTGGTAAAAGAACGGTTTGGAGGAAAAAGAAAAGAACAACAAATGACTGATATTCGTCAGTTGATTGCGGAGATGAAAAAAAGCGGGCAGGCTAAAACACCGGATTTCTTACTCCCAAACACCCAGCAGCACAGCAACTGGGAAGAAGTATTGATGCTTCCGAAAAGTTACATCAAACTCAGCACAAAAAATATCAGCAAAGATTACAGCATGTACTATTCAGATACTCCTGGATTCAGGGCCGGGACCTGCAGTCCTTTTTACTGGTACGACCTGCAAATGGAAAAACAAAGTCAATTGAGGGTATTTCCTTTTGCAGTAAATTATGCTGGAATTACCGGCGGGAAAAAAACCAATAAGGATCCATTGTTGTTACTTAAAGAGTTAGTGGATCATGTAAAGCTTGTAGACGGCAGCTTCTACAGCCTTTGGAACCATAAAATAATTGCGCTCGCATAATTGATATACCCATTCATCTTGCTTATTTTCAACCGTTTTCTTCTGCTTATCCTTAATTCATAGAACGATGATTTTCAACCTAGACAAAACCAGCTCCATTGCCAATGTATTCCTTGCCGAACTACGTGATGAAAACATCCAGAAAGACGCCATGCGTTTCCGAAAAAACATGGAGCGATTGGGTGAATTTTTCGCCTATGAAATTAGTAAAACCCTGGAGTACGAAAGAAAAGAAACGCAAACCCCTCTAGGCGTGGCAAAAACAGCCTATCTACTTGAACAGCCGGTATTAGCGACGATATTAAGAGCTGGAATCCCATTGCATCAGGGTCTCCTGAACATCTTTGACCAGGCAGAATCTGCTTTCATTACTGCTTACCGAAAAGTACATAAGAATGGGAACTTCATCGTAGAGGTCGAAAATGTTTATTCACCAGACCTGAATGATAAGGTGGTCATCATAGCAGACCCAATGTTGGCAACAGGCTTAAGTATGGTCCTTTGCTGTAAGGAATTATTAAATAGATACCGCATCAAGGAACTTCATATTGTCTGTGCAATAGCCAGCTCAGAAGGCATCAACCATGTGAAAGCCAACCTTCCTAAAGCGAAACTATGGTTTGGGGCAATTGATGAAGAAATGACCAGTAAATCTTATATTGTACCCGGATTAGGCGATGCAGGAGACCTCGCCTATGGTGTCAAACAATAACCATGGCTACTACAAAAAGACCCGTAATTAAACTGAAACTGTCTTTATTTGACAAAATAGTGGAAGGAATCGGGTTTTTACTGTTAACGCTGCTGTGGCTATGTGTGTTTGTGCAATATGCCGGACTACAAGAATCTATCCCTATTCATTTTAATTTTTCAGGAAAAGCAGATAGTTTTGGTCATCAATCTGATATTTATAGTCTGCCGATGCTTGCCACAGCACTATACATCCTGTTAACCTTTGTCAACAATTTCCCACATTATTTCAACTATTTAACGCCAATTACTGCTGAGAATGCCCGCCGACAGTATATCATGGCTACCCGATTACTTCGTTACTTAAAAGTTCTGGTTGTTGTTATCTTTGCTATGCTCATCAGCATCACCATTCACTACTGATGAACAGTATAAAAAAACACGATCATGATTAAACATATTTTCTTCGATTTAGACCACACGATTTGGGATTTTGATAAGAATGCAGAAGAGACACTGATGGAATTATACCATCATTATAAACTGGCTGAATTAGGACTAAGTTCGGTCAGCTCATTCATCGAAACCTATACGGAAAACAACCATTTGCTTTGGGCAGAATATCATCTGGGAAAAATCAGTAAGGAAACCTTACGTTCAGAACGTTTCAGTAAAACCTTTATACAATTAGGAATCTCACCGGAACTTATTCCTGCACAATTTGAAGATGATTATGTAAGGCTCACTCCCATAAGAACCAATTTGTTTGAAGGTTCAAAAAAAGTGCTGACCTACCTGAAAGAGAAATACACTTTACATATCATTTCAAATGGCTTTAAAGAAAGTACGCTGACTAAAATGGATAAATCCGGTCTAAACCCTTACTTTTCAAATGTGATCATTTCTGAAGATGTAGGTGTAAATAAACCAGATAAAGCCATTTTTGAGTATGCGCTCGACAAAGCCAAAGCCACAAAACCAGAAAGCATAATGATTGGGGATAGTTTGGAAGCCGATATCCGTGGTGCACAGGACTTTGGTATCCAGGCGATATTTTTTAATCCGCTACATAAGGAAAAACCAGCGGATGTGATCTGGCAAATCAATCACCTGGAAGAGTTATTGCTTCATTTCTAATCGCCCTAAGCGATTCTTCGGATTAAATTCGTATACTTATCTTTTGCCATACCTGAACAAAATCCTTATGAAAAAACTTTTGTTACTGATCACCATCCTTGTCCATAGTATGACTATTCTTGCACAGAATGGGCGTAGCTCTTCCGAATTGTTTATTGAAATTCCAGACCGTGGAGATTACGTCATTCATGTAGACGGTGACCTCGTAGGAACTTCAAAAGGACGTTTCCGTTTTTATGACATTAGAAATACTGCGCCTACAGTGGTGGTAATGAAGGACAATGCAGAAATATTCCGCCGACGCATCAATTTACCATACAACACGCGCTTAGTGGCTAGTTACTCGCAAAGAACAGGCTGGAGAAACCTTACTACATTGAACCTTTTTGACCGTGGGGAATACGCACTGGACAATTGGGACCGAGCAATCTTTTCGGATCGCCCTGCTCCCGGACCTGATTATGGCCCAGGTTCAAAGTATGATGACCTGATGACTCCGGAAGAATTCAAACAATTACTGGCTACAGTTAAAAAAGAACCCTTCTCTAAACAACAGCTAAAAATCATCAAGATTGGTTTAAGAAACTCCTTGATTAGCACAGGGCAGCTGGTGGAATTAATGAAAGTACAAACATTTGACGGGGACCGCCTGGAAACGGCAATAGCAGCCTACCCTTCCCTAGTTGACAAAAAGAATGCGCTCAAAATTGGAGATGCATTTGGCTTTTCAATGAGTAAGGATAAATTTTTTGAGTTTCTAGATAAACAAAGGTAATCATCGCATCATCTTCAGGAATCATGGATATTGAAAAGAACTATCAAAAAATCCGGAACAGCGTGTCGGCCTATCAAAATAGACTGGCAGAATTGGATGAAGATCGATTTCTTCAAAGCCCGCCTATCGGAGGCTGGTCTTACAGTGAAGTGTATTTTCATATTTTTGATTCCAGTATACTTTCTTTAAGTGCTATGATTGATGCCACAAAGGGTCAGCGAAAACCTACTGCTTTTGCAGTAAAACTGATCTTATTTTTTGGGACTCTTCCCCCTGGAAAGAAATATAAGGCGCCAAAAAGGCTGGCGGAAAGGTTGAAAAAAATCAGCAGAAAGGAATCGAATGCATTGATCCTGGAGTTCTTACAACAATTAGAAAAAGACCTGTTGGTCCTCAAAAATGCCGACAAAACCTTAAAGACAGCTCATCCCAGATTGGGTTACCTAAATGCTTTTCAGTGGCTCCGCTTTATTGGAATTCATCTGGATCACCATTTGCAACAATTACACAGGATTGATCAAAGCTTTAATCGATAACCCAACAAATTTCACATCTTTGCCTATCTTTTATCTCTTTTTAAAGATAAATAAATCCAAAACTTATGAAAAGGATCCTTTATATCAGTTGTTTTGTCCTGGCACTTGCTGCCTGTAACAGTGAACCTAAGCAGAGTCAGAATGTAATTACTCCTACTCCAGGAGGTCTTCCTTCTTCAACTCCCGTAATGGCAAATGGCGAAAGACCAGCAAACAATCCAGCACATGGACAACCTTTTCATGATTGCGCATTACCAGTTGGTGCACCATTAAATGCACAAAATCCGGCAGCCGGACCAGCAACAAATGCAACAGCAAGCCCGGCAGTGCAGCAAAATCCTGCTGGCACTACACCAAATCCTCCTGCCAATCAAAAAGAAGCAAAGCTAAATCCTGCCCATGGATTGCCAGGTCATGATTGTGCAATTCCTGTTGGCGCCCCCTTAAGTTAATTCAGCAAAGAGCAAGCGAGCATGAAAATCCCAAATATCCCTGGTTTTGACCAGGGAGCGATAGAGAAATACGCTAAAAATGCAGGCTGGTTGATGATTGCCCGTGTGGGTAGTCTGGGAATAAAAATTGTCGTGAGCATCTGCGTCGGAAACTATCTTGGTCCCAAGGCATTTGGGATTTACAATTATCCACTCGTATTTACTACATTTTTCATTGCTGCTGCAGCTTTGGGATTAGATGGCTTTGTTACCCGTGAACTTTTAAGGTTCCCGGAAAAGAAAAATGAATTGCTGGGGACGGCATTCCTCTTAAAAATGGTTGGCGGTATCCTTGTCCTCCCACTCGTCTATATCGCTTATCATCTTGCAACAGATTTCACCAGAATCGATGCCCCGCTGTCCTATATCCTGGTGGTCAGCTTAACTGGAATTATCCAGGCATTTAACATCATCGACAGCTATTTCCAATCCAGGGCGCAGGGCAAATTCATCATGACTGTGCAAGTCATGGGTAACCTCTTATCTGCTGCTTTTAAGATCATTCTGATCCTGCTCGACAAAAGTCTGAACTGGTTTATTGCTGCGCTATTGATCGATGTGATTGCATTGGCAATAGGTTATATTTATGTCTACCAAAAACAAGGAGGATCCATCTTTGATTGGAAATTTGAAAGCCCCTTAGCCCGGTTTTTACTAAAAAACTCCTGGCCAATCGCATTTTCGGCCATACTGATTTCAGTCTATATGAAAATAGATGCCTTGATGATCCAGGGATACCTGGGTTCTGAACAACAAGGAATCTACTCCAGTGTAGTACAGCTCTCCGAAGCCTGGTACTTTATTCCCGTAGCTATTGTGACCGCAGTTTTCCCTGCCATCATGAATGCGAGGAGAGATGACCCTGAAAGGTACCAGAGGAGAATGCAGAACATGTACGACCTGATGGTCTGGATCAGTCTCAGCATCGCGATTTTTATGAGCATTGCTTCCCCTTTGATCTACCATTTATTTTATACCCCCGACTACTGGCCAGCAGCACATGTGCTTACCATACACATCTGGGCAGGGATTTTCACCTTCCTGGGTACCGCAAGCGGACAATTTCTGATTGCAGAAGGTTATACCAAACTGTCCATGCTTCGCACGGGTGCCGGTGCCTTTATCAACATCGTTTTAAACATCTGGTGGATTCCTAAATACGGAATTACCGGGGCAGCTTTCGCTACCTTAATTGCCTATGCCAGTTCAAATTTCATGATTCTACTGATTCCTAAAACACGTCAGCAGGGAATCATGATGCTCAAATCTCTATTCCTCATTACCCTGTTTGAAAAGCTCAAAAACAGGACATCCGCAGCTAAATAATTTATCTGATTCAATAATTATACGGATATATTAGCTTTTTGCGTTTAACATTTTAACTTTGACAGTCAAATGACCTATTTCATATCGTTTAGATATGATTGAAAATTGGCTGAAATTTGCTGATCCTATCGCTTTTGTCCGATCAGGACTCAAACTGATAAGGTAAGAAAACAAACAAACACATATTTACAGATGAATTCCTTAAGAAAGGTAGTAAGATCAATCGTTTTTAAACCAAAAAACATCCTGGACCTCATACAGTTGAAGTCTAAAATTAAAAATTCATCAGGGCCATTGAACATCATCATTGGATCAGAGAATACTGCCTACGAAAATTGGCTGCCTACCAATATAGAGAGTTTAAACTTATTGGAGACAGATTCTTTTGAGAACTTGTTTGGCGGAAAGAAAGCTGCAAAATTCCTTGCGGAACACGTATTTGAACACATCAGCTATACTGATGCCTTAACCGCTTTGAAAAACTGTTATGCCTATATGGAGAAAGGTGGCAGCATCAGAATTGCAGTACCAGACGGTTTTCATCCCAATCCGGATTATATAGAACAAGTAAAACCGGGTGGACATGGAGAAGGTTCTCATGACCATAAGTTACTGTACGACTACCAGAAACTAAGTAAAGTGCTGGAAGATGCTGGTTTTCGCGTTAAGCTATTGGAATATTATGATGAAAATAAACAGTTTCATTTTGTCGACTGGAAAAGCGAAGACGGCCATATTTTAAGGTCCAGAAGGTTCGACAAACGCTTTAACGAGCCATTAGGTTATTCTTCATTGATCATTGATGGTATAAAAGATTAATCAAATGGCCATCATCACAGAAGATATCGTAGCCTCATATAACGACTTCTACACCGATAGCGATGTAGAATGGCGAATGCTTGGAGCAAAATCCAAAGCAAAAAACATCATAGAGGTATGTCAGGGAATTCAGCCAAAAAAGATATTGGAAGTAGGCGCGGGAGATGGCAGTATTTTACATTACTTAAATGAATGGAATTTTGGTTCAGAACTCTATGCGCTGGAAATTGCGGATAGTGGTGTTGAATTGATCAAAAAACGTAATTTAAGCAAACTTAAGGAAGCCAGCCGTTTTGATGGCTATACCATTCCTTATCCGGACAACAGTTTTGATCTGGTGGTTCTGGCACATGTTTTAGAACATGTGGAGCATGAACGCGTCCTGTTAAGAGAATTAAAAAGAGTCGCTACACATGTAGTGATTGAGGTACCACTGGATTATCGTTTTGGTGTAGACCGTAGGATGAAACATTTCCTGGATTATGGCCATATTAATATGTACAGCCCTACATTGATCCGGTTCCTGGTACAAAGTGAAGGTTTTGTAATCGAAGCGGATAAAACCAGCCTTACTCCTATTGATACCATTAAATTTTGCGAATTTAAGGTAAAGAAAACACCAAAAACACTCCTCACTGTTTTAAAAATTGAGCTGGAACACCGGGTTAAAAACATCCTAGGTGCCCTTCTTGGAAAGAATAAAAAGGAACAATTTGGGAACGCTTATACCGTTCTCTGTAAAAAATCAAACCAAAATCTGGAGATCTTCTAATATGCAGCTTTTTGCGCCCATTGCTTTATTTGTTTATAACCGTCCACAACATACGGAGCGTACCATAAAATTTCTTCAACAGAACGAATTGGCCTCAGAAAGTCGTTTATTCGTGTTCTCTGATGGTGCAAAATCAGCAGAAGACCAGGCTAAGGTGCAGGAGGTCCGTGACTTGTTAAAAAACATAGCGGGCTTTAAATCTGTAGAAGTCATTGAGCGTCCCGAAAATATGGGCCTGGCCAATTCAGTGATTGCCGGGGTAAGCCGACTGGTTAAAGATTACCAGCAAGTGATTGTTATGGAAGATGATCTGATCACTTCTCCTTTCACACTCAGTTATTTCAACGAAGCATTAACACGTTACCGAACAGAAGAGCAGGTGATGCACATCGGTGCATACATGTACCCACTAAAAGAAAACAACCTCCCGGAAACTTTCTTTTATCGTGCAGCCACCAGTTGGGGCTGGGCAACATGGGAACGTGCATGGCAACATTTTGAACCAAACATTGATACTTTAATGCATCAATTTGATGCGCGTAAAAAATCGGCGTTCTCTATAGAGCATAAAATGAATTTCTGGAAGCAAATGGAGGATTTTAAGAAGGGGAAGAACAATTCCTGGGCAATCCGCTGGTATGCTTCCATCTTTTTAAAAGGAGGTTTGACACTTAATCCTGCTCAATCGCTGGTCAACAATATTGGGCATGATGGAACAGGAATTCATTCCGGAATCAACGATATATACAATGTGATCATTCATCCCAAGCCAATTCAGCAATTTCCTACAGAAATTAAAGAAAATCAACAGGCTTACGAAACCATAAAAAGCTTCTTATCTACCCGTAAAGGGACTTTATGGGAACGGATCAAAAGATACGTAAAGCAGCGTCTGAACTAAATTTTCTTTTTAAGAACCCTAAAGGGATTGGGATAGACCTTCAATAGCAGAGTGGTTTTCCAGTCTCTTTAAGGGCAGCCGGGAAAGCTTTTGGAAGCCATTTACCCCTACAAAGCCCTACCAGAGCCCCAATAGCGCTCTAGTAGGGCCCTCAAAGATGGAAGTTCAGTATCAACTGCATATCCCTCCAGGCCCTTTTAATTCTGCCATCCTCGTTTATTTTCTGCTACCTCTGAAATTTTAATGCGCTATCCCCTGATTAATCCTATAATTCCTCATCAAAGCGATTTGATATCCTCTTTTGGCGAGTTATTCAGTTTACATTTTTCTAGCTTCTAAAATAATGTAAGGAGATAACATTTTCGAATTAAAGGGAAGCACTTTCGTGAAAACTTTACCTGCAAACCAGATCACTTTCTTTAAGAGACGAACGCTGAAGGGTTTTTGTTGTTCATTTTCTAGCCATAAGCTGAAATTACCAAAGTATTTAGCCTGAATCACTTCCAGTCCTGCCTGTTTACAGATATCGGCCAAAAGCTTAGGATCCATACAATCGATGTTATGCTTATCATAATTCTCCCGGTCGTAAGTTTTTTGAAACCAACCGTTCAAAGCTTTAAAATTAGGAAGTGTGATGAACAAAGTTCCACCAGATTTTACAAAAGCAATATGACGATTAATGATGTCCGCAGTATCATTGAAGTGTTCAATCAAGCCACAAGACAAGACCAGGTCAAATTGTTGTGTTGGCTGGTAGCTGAACAAATCTGTTTCAATGATATTGATGTCACTTGGCTTCAAATGATTGGCTTCCAATAAGGCATTGGTCACCGGCTGATGTACGAAATAATCGAGCAGTGTGACATCAAGTTTAAAGTACTTTTTCAGAAACACTGCATAATATCCAGGAAAACCGCCCAGTTCAATTGCCGTTCTTACCCCTCGTTTGGTGATAATTTCGCCAAGTTCCTGATGAAACAAGTAATTTGATGGAATATTCACCGTAAGGCCGGTTTTACTTTCCCAATAATTTACCCAAAACTGTCTGTCGGTTAACAGGTTTTCCATATGTTATTTATCGCTTTTTTTTATTTTAAGGGCTGTTTTTTCTTTTAAAAACCTTGATTCATTGTCATATTCCGATTATAAGCCATTTGTCAGCTTACAGCTTAGGATTGTTTCAATTTTTAAATTAATTTTAGCGGGATACAAACCAGCTCCTCATTTTGGAACGAAAATACAGAAGAATTTAACAATAACCGCTAATTTTGATAGATTGAAAGTAGTTCACCTAAATACATACGAAGGAAATGGCGGCGCCGGAAGGGCTTGTCTGCGGCTAAATGATGCACTAAAAGCAGTTGATGTTGATTCTGAGGTAATGGTTTATTTTCAATTTAAAGAAAGTAAACTGACTACTGCTTTCAACAAAAATCCATTTCAAAGGGCTATAGCTGTTTTTAAAATACTGGCAGAACGTTATTTATCGAAAGCTTTTTCCAAAGCCCTGAAGACTCCCTTTTCCTTACAATGGTTTGGCAGATCGGTGATTCACCATCCAAAGGTAAAAGCAGCAGATGTGATTCATTTGCATTGGATCAATCATGGTTTTATGTCTCCGAAATTCCTGGCCCAACTGGATGAGCTGGATAAGCCGGTGGTCTGGACTTTTCACGACAGTAATGCTTTTACAGGAGGTTGCCATGTGCGTTATTCCTGTGAAAATTACCATAAGGAATGTGGAAATTGTCCATTGTTAAAATTTAGTGGAAAAGATGATTTTTCCCATAGCAACTGGTTGCAAAAGAAGAAAGCATATTCTGAATTGAATTGTCACATTGTGGCTCCCAGCCATTGGATGGCAGATTCCGTAAAATTGAGCAGTTTATTGGGGACAAGAGCGATTACGGTCATCCCAAATACAATAGAAACCAAAGTATTTAAGCCTTATGTTAAATCTGAAGCAAAGAAGGTATTAAAAATCAATCCTGATAAGTTTGTACTCATGAGTGGCTTTATGCCTTCAAAAAACGACAAACATAAGGGTACAAGCTACCTTATTGACGCTTTAAATGACCTGGCTGGCAGACCAGGAATCATCAAAGAAAACATTGAACTGGTAATTTTCGGTAACAAAGACAATGCAGACATGCCGGAATTCCCTTTCAAAACTACATTTCTGGGAACCATCAATAACGATAGTCACCTGGCCAAATGTTACTCTGCGGCGGATGTCTTTATCACGGCTTCTCTGGAAGACAATCTGCCAAATACAGTAATGGAGAGTCTGGCCTGTGCAACACCTGTGGTCGCTTTTAAAACCGGTGGAATCCCAGACATGGTAAAACACCTTGAAAATGGATATTTAGCAGAATATAAGTCTTCGGAAGATCTGGCCACCGGAATTGAATGGTTATACCATGATGAAAATGCTCCGGATATCCAAAAAGAAGCCCGAAGAACGATATTAACTGAGTTCTCGGAGTCTGTTATTGCGGAAAAACACTTATTATTGTACCAATCCCTGATTAATTCACAGCCCCGTTAATTTTACCGTCTACATATGCAACCAAAGCTCAGCGTCATTACCATCGTTTATAATAATGTAAAGGATATTGAGCGTACGATGCTTTCTGTGTTAAATCAGACTTATCCGAATATCGAATATATCGTCATCGATGGTGCCTCTACTGATGGCACTAAAGACACGATCTACAACTATAAGTCGCGCCTGGCACAGTTTATTTCTGAACCAGACAAAGGGATTTATGATGCGATGAACAAGGGACTTGCACTGGCTACAGGTGATTATGTATTATTCATGAACTCTGGTGATGAGATTTATGCTCCGGTAACGGTTGCCGAAGTATTTGAAAGCGCTTCTGCTGCAGATATTTATTACGGAGAGACGGAGATGTACGATGAAAACTGGCATAGCTTAGGGCAACGAAGACATCAGGCGCCGGAAACCTTTAGCTGGAGAAGTTTTAGGTTTGGCATGTGTATTAGTCACCAGGCAATATATGTGAAACGCAGTCTGGCAGAACCATTTGATTTACAATATAAATATAGTGCTGATATCGACTGGATCATCAAGGCCGCAAAAAACGCTTCGAGCATCGTGAATACACACAGTTACGTGGCTAAGTATTTAGTAGGCGGGATTTCTAAGAAGAAACACATGGCGAGCCTAAAGGAGCGTTTTAAAATCTTCAGCAAATATTATGGTTTTGTGCCTAATGTAATCAACCATCTTTTCATTGCGATCAATTTAGGACAATATTATATCCGTCATCGTCGTACCAACGATTAAGACTGAGGGAATCAGCAGATTCTTTGCTTACAAAAAAGGGACAAGCTTTTAGCTTATCCCCAAAAGGTATTTCTATAAAATATTATGGGTTGGTAGACCACAGTCCTGCTTCTTTCACAAAAACTCTGCGATTTAATTTCAATTGAGAAACCACCAGTTCTGCAAAATCTTCTGCCTGCATCACGCGATCAGGATTACCGTCCGTTAATTTCAGGTCAATGGCCATATCTGTTGCCACAGTACTCGGTACCAGTGTGGTCACGCGGATATTGTGCTTGCGACTTTCCTGCATTAATGATTCAGACATTCCGATTAATCCAAATTTAGAGGCACTATAAGCACTGGTAACTGCTCCTCCATTTTTTCCTGCAGTAGAGGAAACGTTCACAATGTCACCTGTTTTTCTTTCGATCATTTCAGGAAGAACAGCACGTGTTACATAATATGGTCCTAATAAATTCACTTTAATGATCTCTTCCCATTTGGCTGGTTCCAGTTCCATAAAAGATCCAAAAGCACCAATTCCGGCATTGTTGATCAGGATATCAATAGGACCTAATGCTGATTTAAGCACATCTACCGCAGTATTTACCGCATTGATATCTGAAACATCCATCGTTGAAATGGCGGTTTTAACACCATATTGCTGGAGCTCTGCAGCAACCTTCTCCAGGTCGGCAGCTGTTCTTGCGGCTAAACCTACATTCACACCTTCCTGTGCTAATGCAATTGCGATCGCACGTCCAAGTCCTTTTCCCGCACCGGTAATGATTGCATTTTTTCCTTTCAATGATTCCATATGATCTTCTGTTTACGTTTAATAAAGCACAAAACTAAGAAAAAACAGGGTCGCTTAATCAGGCTAATGATACAAATGACTTCAAAATAGAAAAGCTCCTGAACATGAGGTTCAGGAGCTTTTTCCAAATATGATTAATTCTAAAGAATTATCCGATTTTGTTGTTTTTACGTGCAGATTCTGTTAAGTGAATCTTACGTAAACGCATGCTCAATGGAGTAACTTCAATGTACTCATCAGCCTGGATATATTCCATACACTCCTCTAAAGAGAATTTAATTGCCGGAGCAATACGTGTATTGTCGTCTGTACCTGAAGCACGCATGTTGGTTAAAGCTTTACCTTTAACAATGTTAACTACTAAGTCATTGTCACGGATGTGCTCACCCATAATCTGACCTTCGTAAACATCAACACCCGGATCAACGAAGAAACGACCACGGTCTTGTAACTTATCAATTGAATAAGCAGTAGTTGTACCTTTTTCCATTGAAACCAATACACCGTTTAATCTTCCAGGGATAGTACCTTTCCAAGGCTCATAAGCTTTGAAACGGTGTGCCATAATCGCCTCACCACCAGTAGCAGTTAATACGTTATTTCTTAATCCAATGATACCACGTGCAGGGATTTCAAATTCTAAGTGTTGTAAATCACCTTTTGGTTCCATGATCAACAACTCACCTTTACGTTGAGTTACCAATTCAATTACTTTACCAGCAACATCACCAGGAACATCCACGATTAAAGTTTCAATAGGCTCACATTTTTTACCATCAATTTCTTTAATGATCACTTGTGGCTGACCTACCTGAAGCTCATAACCTTCGCGACGCATGGTCTCGATCAATACTGATAAATGGAGAATACCTCTACCATAAACCAGGTATGAATCAGGAGATTCAGTTTCCACTACTTTAAGTGCCAAGTTTTTCTCCATCTCTTTGTAAAGACGTTCTTTGATACGTTGAGACGTTACAAATTTACCTTCTTTACCGAAGAATGGTGAGTTATTAATGGTGAACAACATGTTCATCGTTGGCTCATCAATTTTGATTACAGGCAATTGTTCTGGTGCCTCAAAATCAGCAATTGTATCACCGATATCAAATCCTTCAATACCTACAACAGCGCAGATATCACCAGATTTTACTTCAGTAGCACGAACTTTTCCTAAACCTTCGAATGTATATAATTCTTTTACTCTTGATTTTACAATCTTACCATCACGTTTGATTAAAGTAACCGGTTGGTTTTCTTTAATTGAACCGCGGTGAACACGTCCAACTGCAATACGACCTACGAAAGATGAATAATCTAAAGAGGTGATCTGCATTTGTAATGTACCTTCGTTTGATGGTGCAGCAGGAATATTCTCAACAACAGCATCTAATAAAGCAAAGATATCTGTAGTTGGAGTTTTCCAGTCTGTACTCATCCATCCTTGTTTAGATGAACCATAGATTACAGGGAAGTCTAACTGCTCTTCTGTAGCTTCAAGGTTAAAGAACAATTCAAAGATTTGCTCATAAACCTCTTCCGGGCGACAGTTTTCTTTATCTACCTTGTTTACAACAACGATTGGTTTAAGACCAAGAGCCAATGCTTTTTGTGTAACGAAACGAGTTTGAGGCATTGCACCTTCAAACGCATCACACAATAACAATACTCCATCAGCCATTTTCAATACACGTTCTACTTCACCACCAAAATCGGCGTGACCAGGGGTATCAATAATGTTGATTTTTACATCTTTATACATCACAGATACGTTTTTGGAAACGATGGTAATACCACGTTCACGTTCCAAATCGTTATTGTCAAGTATTAAATCTCCTGATTGTTCGTTATCACGGAAGATTGAACAAGAGTGTAAGATCTTATCAACCAGTGTAGTTTTGCCGTGGTCAACGTGTGCTATGATAGCTATATTTCTTAATTTTTGCATAAATGCGTGTGAATTTTTGCGCAAAGATACAATTTATTATCGACATATCAATCAATTAGTTAAGAGCAAATAATGAAAAATAACGAGGGTTTTATAATAGCATCGTAATGACCCTTTTATTATGAAGCTTTATTGTAGCTACGGGAAGGAATTTGTACTTTACAGCACCATATCCCGATGCTGATTCGGAAGGGTAAAAAAAGCAAAAGATTTTTATACTTTCTGAAAAAACAAAAGCTTACTGTATAGAAAAACAATACTCCTGACTTTAGAAAATTCAATTTACCCCTAAAAATCCTCATGAAAAAAAAAGCAATAGTACTTGGTGCCAGTGGTTTAATCGGATCTAGTTTGTTGACACAATTACTCGCTAGTCCGGATTACGAAGCGGTTTTAGTGCTGGTTAGAAGGAAATTGGATCGGGAGCATCCGAAACTGCAACAGTTGTTGGTTGATTTTGACAAAATAAATGATTATCGGTCAGAAATTACCGGAGATGTTGTTTTTTGCTGTCTGGGAACCACCAGAAGTAAAAGCCCGGATCTGAATGCTTACCGTAAAATTGATTATTTGTATCCCTTGGATATCGCTTCCATTGCAGAAGCAAACGGTGCCAGTCAATACCACCTGGTCTCTTCTATGGGGGCAAACCCAAAATCCAGCATTTTTTATTCACGCCTCAAAGGTGAAACAGAACGCGACCTGCAAAATATTCCCTTCAAGAGTATTCATATCTACAGACCCTCTTTACTGGATGGTGAACGAAAAGAACACCGTACTGCAGAAGGATTTATGATTGGCCTGATGCGTGTGCTGAACCCGTTTTTAATCGCTGGTCTACGGAAATATAGAAGTATAAAAATAGAAAAAGTCGCTTTGGCCATGTTAAAAGCATCTTTAAAAGATACAGAAGGCGTATTTATTTACCCCTCAGATGAAATCTTTGAAATTGCTTCAAAAAATAATTCTGAGGCATAGGACTTACAGCCTATAGGTCTTACGGCCAAAAGCCCAGCATAAAAACGCCGGCATCGCTTTAGCCCAGGTGGAAACCTCGTGCTTTCCTCCTACCATTTCATAATAAGCGATGTCCTGTGGCCGCTGGTATCCCTTTTTCAATAGCTCTTTAATCACATCAATCGTATCATCTATAGAATCGATAATCATGTTGTGGTTTCTATCGGCAGTTTCATCTTCTGTACCTGTCATCAGCCAGAATTTTAAATCCGGATGCGCATTACTTTCCCGGATCATGCGGTGCAGGATACGATTTTCATCAGTATATCCCTCTTTAAGGTCTTTATCTCTCCACCAAAATGCGCCGGAAAATACACCTGTGAGGTCAAAATAATCCGAATTGTTCCAGGCGATGTCGAATGCGGAGATTCCCCCAAGCGAACAACCTGCAAAGCCCTTTTTCCCATTAATTGTTATCCCCAGTTCCTGCTGAATATAAGGCAACAATTCTGTCATCACAAAATCGCGATAAAGACCTGCGTTCGAGCCCCTGCCCAAATAATCCGGAACACCAGCGACACCATATTCCTGAATTCGATGCGCTGAGGCATGTATGGCCACTATGATTAAAGATTCCAACCTGTTTTTTTCATTCAGCGCATTCAAGGTCTGCTCAATATTTAAGGCTACAGCATCCTGACCATCATTTAGAAGCAACAGATTTATGGTTTCATTACCCAATAAATTGTCAGGGATAAAAAACTCAAGAGGAACTGTTCTTTTTAAAATGGCAGAAGAAATTGTATTCTGACTTCGGATAACTGTGGAAAGGAACATAACAATAGAATAGTCTACAAAGGTACCAATCTTCATAAAACCTTCGTAAAACAGGCCGCTTTTTTACTTAATCACCAGATTTATAGAAAGAAATGCAACAATCAACTTGTGTTTGAAAATAGTTTTTTATACCTTAAAGCAGCTAATTTCCTTGTTATGGTGGAAACTTATAAAAAGTGGTATAGTCCACATTTAAGTGGAGATTTCGAGCTGTTAACCTTCGGAGAGTCTGGCTATCCTTTGGTATTATTCCCAACCAGTATGGGCCGCTATTATGAGTCCAAAGATTTCTATTTACTGGAATCCGTACGTCAATTCCTGGAAGAAGGGAAAGTAAAAATTTATTGTGTAGACAGTATTGATAAAATGAGCTGGTACAACAAAACCATTTCCCCTGCCGATCGCATCAGAAACCATATTTGGTATGATCAACTCATACTTAAAGAGCTTGCTCCTATGGCCCGACAAGAAACTGGTCAGGAGAAAATCATTACGGCAGGATGCAGTTTTGGAGGGTACCATGCGGCAAATTTTGCCTTTCGCCATCCATGGCTGGTTAGTCATCTGTTCAGCATGAGTGGGATATTTGACATTCGCGGCCAACTGGATGGCTTCTACAATGATGATGTCTATTTCAATAATCCCGTCGATTTCCTGCCACATGACCAGAACAGAGAATTGTGGAATATGAAGATTGTTTTGGGAACAACCGACAGAGATCCTTGTAAAGCAGACAATGAAAGGCTTTCCAGGATACTGACAGAAAAAGGAATTGACCATTGGCTGGATATACGTGAAAATGCAGCGCATGACTGGCCCATATGGCGGGAAATGTTCCCAGCTTACCTGGCTCAATTCTGAGTTGGAAAAACCAGCCCCCTGCTTCAGCCTCCAAGAACATCGAACTGAATAACAAAACAATAAACAGCAATACGAGCAAAATCCATTAAACCCAGGAACGAATGAAAAAAATCGGAATCTTATTCGGGCAGGAAAGATCCTTTCCAGCAGCCTTTGTAAAGCGTGTCAATGAAATAGAAGGAAAGGATATTATTGCAGAACCTGTAAGTATTAACAAAATTTTTCAGGCCAAGCCCTTAGACTATGCTGTGATCATTGACCGTATTTCGCAGGATGTTCCCTTTTATCGCGCAGCGATGAAAAATGCAGCAATTACAGGAACTGCGGTGATCAATAATCCATTTTGGTGGAGTGCGGACGAAAAATTCTTCAACAATGCATTGGCTGTAAAATTAGGAATTCCAGTCCCGAAAACGGCTTTAATTCCATCATACGATCAACCTGAAGATACCTCAGATGCTTCCTTTAGCAACCTTGCTTTCCCAATGGACTGGGAAGGAATTTTTGAATACACCGGATTTCCTGCTTACATGAAGCCCTTCGATGGTGGCGGCTGGAAGGAGGTTTACAAGCTCAATGATCAGGAAGATTTCTTTGATAAGCACAGCAGAACCAAACAAACGGTCATGATGCTTCAGGAAGAAATCGTCTTCGACGAATATTACAGATGTTATTGTATTGGTGGGAAATATGTGAAAATTATGCAATATGAACCGAGAAATCCCGCACACCTGAGATACGTTGTAGATACAGCACCATCTAGTGAAAAACTTTTGAAGACCATTCACAATGAGGTGATCAAACTCAATCAATACCTTGGTTACGACTTCAATACTGTGGAATTTGCAGTTAGAGATGGAATTCCTTATGCCATTGATTTCTGTAATCCAGCTCCGGATGCAGATGTATCGAGCGTTGGATTGGAAAACTTTGAATGGGTGGTGGAAACTTCGGCAAGGTATGCTATAGAAAGGGCAAAAGCACATATTGAAGACCAGGATAACCTAACCTGGGGTGAATACATCAGGACTGCTGCCAATGGAACTCCGCTGACTGGTAAAACGCCCATATAAATTTCAAATGACAGTAATAAGATCAATAAAACTGCTAAATACCAGCCTCCACAATATTTAGCTATAAATAACAGGTATCAAAAGCTAAAAACTAAAACATGAACATTTTTACACTTGGCGTAGAGGAAGAATACATGGTGATCGATCCTGTAACCCGCGAATTAACCTCACATGATCAAAAAATTGTAGAGGCAGCACAAAAAATACACAAAGACCAGGTTAAGGCAGAAATGCACCAGGCCGTGGTGGAGGTAGGTACAGGTATTTGTAGAAATACCACAGAAGCCCGTGCAGAGATCTCCCAGCTACGCTATACCGTTTCTCAATTGGCAGGAGAACAAGGCTTAAGGATCGGAGCTGCAGGTACACACCCCTTCTCCCATTGGGAAAAACAGCTGATCACAGAGCATCCCAGATATAATGAGATTGTGAATGAACTTCAGGAAGCTGCCAGATCTAATCTCATCTTTGGTTTACATGTTCATGTAGGCTTCCAATCCAGAGAACTTGCCATTCATATCGCTAATCAGGTGCGTTATTTTTTACCGCATGTATTTGCTTTATCCACCAATTCCCCCTTCTGGGAAAGTAGAAATACTGGATATAAATCCTTCCGCACGAAAGTTTTTGATAAATTTCCGAGAACAGGTATTCCGGATATTTTCAATAGCATTGAGGATTATGATAATTATGTGAAATTGCTGATCAAGACGAATAGTATTGATAATGCTAAAAAAATATGGTGGGACATCCGAGTTCATCCATTCTTTGAAACGATAGAATTTAGAATTTGTGATTGTCCGATGCTGATTGATGAAACTATGGCATTTGTAGCCTTGTTTCAGGCCTTGTGTGCCAAATTGTACAAACTTCGTCTGCAAAACATGAAATTTATCAGTTACTCCAGGGCATTAATTAATGAAAATAAATGGAGAGCAGCCAGATATGGTATCGATGGCAATCTCATCGATTTTGGAAAAGAAATGGAAGTGAACTGCAGAAATCTGGTCTTGGAATTACTAGATTTCGTAGATGATGTAGTAGACGATCTGGGCTGTAGGGAGGACCTGAATTACGTACATACAATCCTGGCCAACGGAACCGGTGCGGATCGGCAATTGGCTGTTTACGAACAAAATGGTAACTTTGAATCTGTGGTCGACTATATTACCACACAAACATTATTAGGTGCCAGATAGCTATGAACAAGGATAAAAATAACATAAGAGTTGCTGTAATTGATATGAATAATGGAGTAGCAAATCAAGGAATGCGTGGCATCCAGGAGATTTTACATCGTTACCGCAAAGAAACAGCAACCAATCTCTCTTTTGATCTTTTTGATTTGAGGTTAAAGGGAGAAATTCCTGATAGTAGCTATGACATCTATATTTCCAGTGGAGGTCCGGGCAGCCCATTTGATGGTATCGGAACACAATGGGAAAATGATTTTTTTGCATTGATGGACGAACTGGAAGCTTTTAACCTTCAAAATGAACACCATAAGAAACATGTTTTCTTAATTTGCCATTCCTTTCAAATGGCTTGCCGCAAATTTGGAGTAGGTAAAGTCATCAAAAGACGCTCTACAGCTTTCGGTATTTTTCCCATCTTTCTAACCGAAGAGGGTGAAAATGATCCTGTTTTTAATGGCCTGCCGAATCCTTTTTATACGGTAGATAGCAGAGACTGGCAAGTCATCAATCCCGAAGATATCTTTTTCTCCAATAATGAAGCAGAAGTATTGGCATTGGAAAAAGACCGCCCGCATGTTGAACTGGAACGTTGTGTCATGGCCATTCGCTTTACTCCGGAAATTGTAGGCACACAATTTCATCCGGAAGCAGATCCTGTAGGCATGAAGTTATATTTGCTGCAAGAAGATAAGAAACAAGCAATTATAGAAAATCATGGGGAAGAAAAATACCTGGATATGCTGAATAGTGTGGATGATCCAAATAGAATTACACTGACCCAAAGTCTGATTTTACCAAACTTTTTAAACGAGGCATTGAATGCCCTCCAAGAAGCATAGAGCATTTCACAACTGGCTTTTTACTTTTTGTAAACAGGATAAAATATGATCGAAAGCTACAGAACTTCTTTCAATGAGCAATTTTCTACTGATAAGTATGATCTATTTTTGAAAACGCTGGAAAATGGCCTTACTGAAATTCCATTTCGGGTGGCAGAAACCCCCGTGTTCATTCCTTCTTACCTAAAAGATCAATTGATTGCTGCGGGTGATGAAATTATCGCTTTGATCAAGGACAAAAACTTTAAAAAACTTACCGAACATTCGATTCCTGCAGAATGGAATGTCCCAGGAGAAAATGACCATCCACATTTTCTTACTTTTGATTTTGGAATTTGTAAAGATCCATCAGGAAAACTGATACCAAAATTAATTGAGTTACAAGGCTTCCCCTCACTTTACGGTTTTCAGTCGCATTTAGCAAAGACTTATCAGCAGTCTTTTGGCTTATCCACCGACTTAAGCCCTTATTTTAATGGTCTTGATGAGCAGAACTACCTTACTTTACTAAAAGAAATAATCGTCGGTAAGCATGAGGCACAGGAAGTTGCATTAATGGACATTGACGCCCCTCATCAGAAAACCGCAATTGATTTTATCCTTACCGCAAAATACCTTGGCATCAAAATCTTGAGCCTCTCCGACATTAAAAAAGAAGGAAATCACCTTTTTTATGAGGAAAATGGGAGCAAAATCAGGTTAAAAAGAATTTATAACCGTTTGATCTTTGATGAGATTAGTCATAACACTGCTATTTTCAATGGTAGTTTTGATCCACGGCAAACCTTGGACATTGAGTGGATCACACACCCAAACTGGTTCTATCGGATCAGCAAGTACACCATGCCTTTCTTGAAAAGCGATTTTGTTCCCCTCACCTATTTTCTGAAAGACCTAAAGGAGATTCCTAATGATTTAGAAAACTATGTATTGAAACCTCTATTTTCCTTTGCAGGTATGGGCGTGATTATTGATGTACAAAAAAAAGACATCGAAAGTATTACTGATCCTGAAAATTGGATACTTCAGGAAAAAGTAAATTACGAAGCTGTGGTTCAGGCTCCTGATGACGGTATTAAAGTAGAAATCAGACTGATGTATTTATGGCCGGAAGGAAAAGAACCAATACTGACCATCAGCCTGGCGAGATTAAGTCGCGGGAAAATGATCGGTGTCCGGTACAATAAAGATTTTGATTGGGTCGGCGGAACAGTTGGCCTGATGGAAAAGTAAATTTACATTTAACAGACCAGCCTAATGCAGGCTTTACCTAGTTTTGTATTTATGGATACTCAAACCATATTAGTTGTCATTCTTTTCATTGCCGCTATATTTTACATTGGCCGCATGATTCTTAGATCAGTATCTCCTAAAAAAGGAGGCTGTGCATCTAACTGCAAATGCGGTGTAGATTTTTCCAATATAGAACCTAATAAAAAATAGATTTCATCTATATCATATATGTTCGAACAGTTCAAACTCTATTTACAGCAGAAGGTTGCCATTACAGATGAGCAATTCGACTTAATTTCAGATCGTCTTAAAGTAAAGAGTTTTGAGAAAAATGAAATGATTCTGATGAAAGGTGAAGTCTCTTCTCATGGTTATTTTGTACTGAGCGGATTGTTGCGTAGTTACGCTATAGATGCCAAAGGTAAAACCCATATTATCCAGTTTGCACCGGAACAATGGTGGCTTTCTGATCGAAATGGGATGTTTAATGAAGCCTCAGAGTTTTTTATCGATGCGATTGAACCTACTCAAGCAGTAGTAATGCCCAGAAATTTTATTGACGAGGCCGCAAAACATGTCCCTTGCATGTATGATCTGAACAATTCTATGCTGAACAATTCCATTCGTTTCATGCATAAGAGAATCAATATGCTACTAAGCGCTACGGCAGAAGAGCGATATCTTAACTTTATTCAGCTTTACCCAAACCTTACTTTAAGAGTGCCACAATGGATGATTGCCTCCTATTTAGGCATCACACCTGAGTCGCTCAGCAGGGTTCGTAAAGATCTAGCACACAAGCATTTTAAAGTTTAATACTTTCTTAACATACATCAATGTATGCCAGCCATTATGGCCGTAATTTTGTGTTGTAAATCAAGAACATTTAAAAACAACAATATTATGGCAACTACTCAATGGACATTAGATCCAACTCACAGTGAATTACAGTTTAAAGTAAAACACTTAATGATCACTACAGTAACCGGAAGCATGAATACCTTATCAGGGTCTTTAACTTCTGATACCGAAGATTTTGAAAATGCAAAGGTTATTTTTGAAGCAGACATCAACTCAATTGATACTGGAAATACAGATAGAGACAACCACTTAAAGAGCGGTGATTTCTTTGATGCTGAACAGTTTGCAACAATGAATTTCACTTCCAGTTCTTTTGAGAAGGATGGTGGTGATTATGTGTTAAAAGGTGATTTAACGATTAAAGGTACTACCAAACCGATCAAATTAAATGTAGAATTTGGTGGTATTGCTACTGATCCATGGGGTAATACTAAAGCAGGATTTACAGTTAGTGGCAAAATCAACCGAACTGATTTTGGTTTAACCTGGAATGCAGCATTGGAAACTGGCGGAGTGATGGTGAGTGAGGACGTTAGAATATTAGGCGAATTACAGTTTGTGAAACAAGCTTAAAACTACACGTCCATTTAATTTAGAATGGAGAGGTAATGAATGAAAATATAAAACAGGTATCGGCGGTTTTGAATCCGCCGGCACCTCACATGGTTGGAGATGGATTTAGGGTTCATAACTTTTTCCCAAATGGGTATAAACTTAAAATGAGTCCTTTTTTCCTATTGGATTACAATTCAAAAATCCAGTTTTCTGCACGCAATGAGCCTAGAGGTGTTGGTGTACATCCACATCGTGGATTTGAGACAGTGACCATCGCTTACCATGGGGCGGTTGCACATCATGATAGCGCAGGAAACAGTGGTGTCATCTACCCAGGCGATATCCAATGGATGACTGCTGCAAGTGGCATTCTACATAAAGAATATCATGAAGAAAACTTCAGTAAAAAAGGTGGTGCTTTTCAAATGGTACAATTGTGGGTTAATTTACCTGCAAAAGACAAGATGAGCAAGCCGAAATATCAGGCGATTAGTCAGGCAGAAATTGCAAAACATCAATTGCCAAATGCTGCTGGTACGATTGAGGTGATTGCAGGACAATACCAGGGCACAAAAGGAACTGCAAGTACTTTTACACCAATTCAGGTATACAATCTACACCTCAACCAAGGCGGAAAGGCCACTTTCAACTTTCCAGCTGATTTCAATACGGCCTTTATGATCATTGAAGGGGAAGTAAAAGTTAATGGTAAGGAAAGCGCAAAAGCAGACCAGCTGATTCATTTCAGGAATGAAGGTGAGGAAATTCTTGTAGAAGGTCTTCAGAATAGTATTGTACTTGTATTAAGCGGCGCCCCGATCCATGAGCCGATCGTACAATATGGGCCTTTTTTAATGAACAAACCTGAAGAAATCCAGCAAGCCATTTCGGATTATAACCAGGGTAAATTTGGCTATCTCGAAGAATAACATGCTTTCTATAAGGAGCCGGTATCTGAAATACCGGCTTTTTTAACACCTATAATTTTTGAATCAAACAAACTGCGTAAGCCACCACACCTTCTTCTCTCCCAATAAAGCCCATTTGTTCATTAGTGGTTGCCTTAATTGAAATGTCTTCTATATCCATACCCATAGCTATTGCAATGTGTTCTTGCATGGCTGGAATATGGGGATTGATTTTTGGCGCTTCCAAACAAAGCATCGCATCAATATTTCCAATTTCAAATCCCTTTTCTTTAACTAGCTTCACACTCTCCTGCAATAAGATCAGGCTGCTTATTCCTTTCCAACGAGGATCTGTATTTTTAAAATGATAGCCAATATCACGCAGGTTTGCTGCACCAAGTAAGGCATCACAAATGGCATGAAGCAACACATCCGCATCAGAATGACCAAAAGCACCCTTATGGTGTTCCAAATTTACACCTCCTACGATAAAAGGATGTCCATCCTTTAATTGGTGTACATCAAATCCAAATCCTACCTTAATCTTCATGTCTATATCTATTATATTATACGTAATTACCGCTTTTTCAAACCAGATCAGGCCTTTTTTCTAATCTTAGGCCAATTCCTCCGAAATTAAACAATTAAGCTAACCTTAAGGCCTACAGATTGGAATTTTTAAACAATCATTTGCAAATGATATAATTCACTACTGAAATGCTGATCGTTTGCCCGTACTTCCTCCATACATTCCAAACTGAAAAATGAAAGACATGCAGGGGGTATTTTTGAAAAAACCGCCTCAGATATGCGCAAAACATATTTTACAAAAGATTATTTTTTACTTAACTCGTATTTTTAGTTGCTCAATAACTCTTTTTTTATGTAATTTTAACAGTTAAAGCACTATGAGATCCCTCAATATGAAAAAATCATACTTATATTATTCGATTGCATCAATTGCAATCGTTGCTTCTCTCTCTTCCTGTAAGTCAAAATCAGGAACTTCAGAGAAGACAGGAATGGCGTATAACAAGCGCGAGTTTGGTGGCTTTGAAGTAAATAAAAAATTTAAACGAGGCCCAGGTCCAGGATTAGTAGAAATTGAAGGTGGAGTTTTTGTGATGAGTGGCAGTGCCATTAATGTTGCTGGAGAGGAACTTAGCAATTACAACCACAAAAGAGAAACTACTGTATCTTCCTTCTATATGGATGAGACCGAAGTTTCAAACACAAACTGGCTGGAATACTTAAACTGGATCCGTACCAACTATCCTACAGATCACGAATATTATTATAACGAACTACCTGATACCTTGGTATGGCGTAGACCTTTATCTTACAATGAACCTTACGTAGACAATTATTTAAGACATCCTGCTTATCAGGACTATCCGGTGGTAGGCGTTACCTGGGAGCAAGCTGACAGATATTGTGCATGGAGAACTGATCGCGTGAATGAATTGCTGCTTCGTGAAAAAGGTTATATGACCAGTTTCAAAGATCTGAATGGTGGAAACGCTAAATCCGCAAATGCCGCTGCTACTGCCAACAAAACACAAGGAGCATTCAATACTGACATTTACCTGAGCGGTCAGTACGATGATAAAGGAAAAAAGGCAATGAAAGACCTTAATCCATCCAATGCCGGCAATCCTAACGGAGGTGCAAATTCAGGTAGTAAAGGTGCAACCAGAAATGTTCGCTTGGAAGATGGAATCATCAAACAGCCATACCGTTTACCCACAGAAGCAGAATGGGAATATGCCGCGCTTGGCTTAATTGGCAACACTCAATATGAAAATATCAATGCCAATAAAATTTATCCATGGAATGGTCTTGGATTGAGTTCCGCTAAAAAAAGTACCCGAGGACTAATCTTAGCCAACTTTAAAAGAACTAAAGGAGATTATATGGGTGTTGGTGGATCATTAAATGATAAAGGTGGTTTAACCGTTGCTGTAAGGTCTTATACGCCTAACGACTTTGGCTTATACAACATGGCTGGAAATGTAAACGAATGGGTAGCTGACGTTTATCGTGCAAAAACATTCGAGGCTGCAGATGCATTTAATCCTTATAGAGGTAACTATTACCAGGATAAAAAAGTAGCTGACCCAATCAGCGGAAAAATAGAGATTGATAAGTATAACAGGCCAGTACTGACTGATGCCAAATCTTATAAAAAACAAACCTGGGCAGAAAAACAAGCTGCAGCATCAGCCCCTACACAAACTGCCACAAATACTTATGCAGATCAAAGGGGTTACCGTGATAAAGCGAATGAATTGTACGGTGAAATCACACTTGTAACCGATAAATCAAGAGTTTATAAAGGTGGATCATGGGATGATCAGGCATTATGGTTAAACCCGGCAACGAGAAGATTCCTGCAACAGGATGAGTCTACCGCCGATATCGGCTTCCGTTGTGCGATGACTATGTTAGGTGCATCTGAGATTAGGTCTTCAGGTAAACCACAATTTAAAAATAAAGCTGGAAAGGCGTTTAAATCACGCTAGTCAGCATTATAATCTAAAAAAAAAGGGGAACATTAATGCTCCCCTTTTTTTTTAGATTATAATGAATAAAGTATCAGGTTCGATGTTAGGCAAATTGAATCAAAAGGCCGTTCTTTTCTACCTTATCTCCTTTTTTTACCAGGATGCGTTTTATTATCCCTACCGCAGGTGATTTAATAATATTTTCCATTTTCATCGCTTCCAAGACCAATAAGCTATCTCCTTTATTCACTTCCTGGCCTTCAACAACCATAACTTGTAAGACTAAACCAGGCATAGGTGCTTTAAGCTCCTGAACCTTACTTGCAGCACTGGTATCCATTCCCAATTGTTTTAACAATTCGTCATACTGATCTTCGAGTTCTACCTGATATAAGTTACCATTTACCTTAACAATAGACTGTTTACCACTCACTTCACGCTCCACTATTTCTACCGTATAAGATTTATGCTGGTAAATGACATGTTGGATGTTCGCCGATAATTCCTTAGCATCAATATCCAATGGTTTTCCGTTGAGGAGTAAGCATTGATCCGCAACGGCTACCTCAAAATTGTACTGTTCATTTACTTTTACCTTCATCTTTATTGTGTTAATGCATACTGAACCAAATTAGCGCCCATTTTTAGCGCGCTCAAGCGCTTATCTTGTGTGTCTTCTGGATATGTACCGAAATCTTCCCAACCATTCCCCAGATCGCATTCAAATGTGTAATAACAGAGTATTCTTCCTTCTTGAATTAATGCTAATCCCTGAGGAGATTTTCCATCATGTTCATGGATTTTAGGTAAACCATTAGGGAATTTAAACTTTTGCTGATAAAGCGTGTGATCCGGTGGAAGTAGCACAAAAGAAAGCTCAGGAAAAACCTTTTTCATTTCTTTGCGGATAAACTTATCCAAACCATAGTTATCATCAATATGGAGGAAGCCTCCACCATTAAGGTATTTTCGCAGATTCTGAACTTCAGCATCACTAAAAACCACATTACCATGCCCGGTCATGTAAACAAAAGGGTAATTAAATAATTCTGGGCTTCCTACTTCAACAGTGGCATCCTGAGGAGCAAAGTTGGTATTTAGATTTTTATTGCAAAATTCAATGAGGTTCGGCAATGCAGTTCTATTAGCATACCAATCGCCCCCCCCATTATATTTCAGCTTAGCCATTTTATACGTTGGCGGCTTAAAGCCACACAACAAAAAGATCAATCCGACAACTAAGCCTACTTTTAATTTCATCTGTTTAAATAATTCACCTCAAAGCAGGCTGCTAATGCAGCAGTCTCTGTTCTTAGACGTGTATTACCTAAAGTTAAGGGTTTAAAGCCATTTTGCAAAGCGAGTTCGATTTCTTTGGGACTAAAATCCCCTTCAGGACCGATCAAAACAGTATAGTTTTGATGAGGTTCAACCACCTGACTGATATACAAACGAGGTTCTCCATCAATACAGTGCGCAATCATTTTAACAGAATTATTTTCTGTTTTTAGAAAATCACTAAAGGAAATTTGTGGATTTAATTTTGGGTGATAAGCCTGTAAAGACTGCTTTACCGCCGATGTGATCACTTTGTTTAGTCGATCTTCCTTGATGATTTTTCGTTCTGAGCGCTCACAGATGATCGTTGTAATTTCATCAATTCCTATCTCTGTTGCTTTTTCAAGGAACCACTCCAGACGATCAATATTTTTTGTAGGTGCCACCACAATATGTAGGTGATGGTTACGCTTTTGATATTCCTGCTCTGCTTTAATCACACGAAGTAGGACATTTTTCTTTCCTTCCCCTATAATTTCCGCCTCGTAAAAACCTCCCCTTCCATCAATTAGATTCACCAGATCACCTAATCCCAATCTCAGGACCTTTAAGCAGTGTTTACTTTCTTCTTCATTCAAAGAATACTCGTTGGCATCAATATCGGGGGTATAAAAAACGTGCATTGTTTAAAAGGTTTAGTGGTTATCCACCATGTCGCTTTTATCAATTACCAGTTCAAGCTTTATGGTTTCAATATTTTGCTCAGTTTTCTTTAGTATAGTGAATAAGTATCCATAGCATTCTTCGCTATCACCTACCTCTGGTATTTTACCAAAAGCATGGGATACCAATCCGCCTACCGTATCAAAATCCTCGTCTTCCGGAAGATCATGAGGTAGATGCTCATTCACATCATAAACAGTAGCATAAGCATTAATGATGAATTCAGTATCAGAGATTTTCTCAACTGTTGGTTTTTCTTCATCGTACTCATCCTGGATCTCTCCAACAATTTCTTCTACGATATCCTCTAGTGTGACCATACCAGCGGTACCACCAAATTCATCAATTACAATCGCAATCTGAATCCGTTTCTGCTGAAGTTCACTCAGCAGGTCATTAATTTTTTTCGTTTCAGGAACGAAATAAGGTTTTCTGATAATGTCTTGTAAAACCCAATCCTTTTTAGACGCCAGTAATGGTAAAATATCCTTGGCATGAATAATACCAATGATCTTATCAATAATTCCATCATACACTGGTAATCTGGAATAACCATCACCTATGATTTTGTCAATCACAACTGCTGGAGGGGTAGACAATTCAATACCTGATATTTTGGTTCTGGGAACCATAATATTTTTTACAACTCTTTCGTTGAAGTCAAAAACATTTTTAATTAATTCATGCTCATTAGTATCTAAAGCACCACTCTCTTTACCCTGATCTAACAAATAATGAAGTTCTTCCGTACTATGTACTGACTCATGGCCACCTACAGTAGAAATTCCGAAGATTTTAAGGATCATATTTGCAAAACCATTCAGCACCCAAATGAAAGGTCTGAAGATCAGATAAAATGCTTGTAGAGGCACTGCTATAAACAGTGTAGTCGCAACAGGACGTTGTATCGCCACCGATTTAGGTGCTAATTCACCAAATACAATATGCATTACAGTAATCAATAAGAAAGCAATTGCGGTAGAGATGGAAGTGATGTAAACTTCAGAAAAATTAAAGCCAATTAACATGTCGTGGATAAGGCTGTGCATCACAGATTCACCAACCCAACCTAAGCCCAGAGAGGCTAAAGTAATACCTAGCTGCGTGGCAGCCAGGTATCCGTCCAGATGCTGGGTAATATATTTTGCAATATTGGCTACCCTGCTACCTGATTTTGCTTTAATTTCAATTTGTGATGCCCGAACCTTTACAATTGCAAACTCTGCTGCAACGAAAAATCCGTTCAGTGCGACTAAGAAGAATGTTAAAAATATCTTGAATCCTTCCATTAAGATTTTTGATTTCTAAACTTTTCATCATAAAGCTGAATACTTTCTTGTATCACTTTATGTGCATATCGAACGCCCAGAAGATGCTCAATCGTAACTTGCTTTTCTTCTAAAGCTTTATAATCCTGGAAGAATTTCACAATCTCCTTCATGGTATGAGGAGGTAATTCTGATAAGTCATTGATGTAGTTTACAGACATATCATTCTTTGCTACTGCAATAATTTTATCGTCTTGTTCACCATTATCCACCATATGCATTACACCTATAACTTTTGCTTCAACAATTGACATTGGATAAACGTCAACAGAACAAAGTACCAGGATATCCAGAGGATCATTATCGTCACAATAAGTTTGTGGGATAAAACCATAATTTGCCGGATACATTACAGAAGAGAAAAGTACCCTATCTAATTTAATCAGATGGGAATCCTTATCGATTTCGTATTTTGCTTTAGATCCTTTAGGAATTTCAATAATTGCATTTACTGTTTCAGGTAAATTATCACCTGGAGAAACAAAATGCCACGGATGACGCTCGTCTTTAATCATTTTTAATGTTCAGTGTTTGATATATCGTCATTGTCTTCCTTCACCACTTTCTTCTTTACAAACGTGTAAACCAGCGGAATGGTGGTGATGACAATAAAACCTATAATTATGTATAATAAATAATCGTTAATTTCTTTTTCAAATCTTTTGCCAAGAAAATAACCTAGCAAAGTTAAGGAAGCTATCCAAATAATTGCACCTGCAAAGTTATATAATGCAAATCTTTTAAAGTCCAGTTTGACTACCCCAGCAAAAATCGGTGCAAAAGTTCTTACAATTGGAACAAATCGCCCCATAATAAGTGCAAAGGCTCCCTGTTTATTATAATAATCTTCGGCAGCCTTCAAATAGCGTTTTTTAAAGAAGAAAGAGTCCTTTCTATCGTACAGGACAGGGCCCGTCTTTCGACCAAACCAATAACCAGTAAAATTGCCTGAAACGGCGGCAACAATTAGTCCTAAAATCAACACGTATAGGTTGACGTCTAATTTGCCTGTAGCGACGAACATTCCAGCAAGAAACAACAGGTAGTCTCCTGGTAAAAAGAAACCAAAAAACAAACCTGTCTCGGCAAAGATCACAAACATTACAACATAAAAACCACCTTCTTTAAGTAGTTTTTCAGGATCAATGAATTGCTGTAATGAGTTCCAGAAATCTTGCATAGTTCAATTATTCGTAAAACTACATATAATTATCTACAGAAATGACTATATCAGATTTAAAATTACAGTGGGGTAAATCCCAAGGAAAACAGTTATAATCAGTGACAATACCAATACAACCTTATACTGCACAGGCGTTTCCAATTGCAGCGCTGAGCCCTCTTTGAAATACATTGCTACAATTACTTTGAAATAATAGTAAAACCCTACCAAAGCATTCAAAATTGCGAAAGCAACTAAATAGAAATGATAATCGTGCATTACATTTAGGAACATCAGATATTTACCCATGAAACCAGCGGTCAAAGGAATACCTGCTAATGATAACATAGCTACAGTCAAAGCGAAAGCCGCAAAAGGATTGCGTTTTCCCAAACCATTGAAATTTTCAAAGTTGTCATTTCCTGTTTTCTGTTTTACAAGAATCAGTACACCAAAAGCAATAATACTCGCAAAAGTATAAGCAGCAGCATAAACCAATACATTGTTCATAGAACTAGCAGTAAGAGATACTAAAGAGAATAATAAATAGCCAGCATGAGAAATACTGGAATAAGCCAGCATTCTTTTGAAGTTCTTCTGAAATAAAGCAGTAACGTTACCAATAAATAAGGTCAGGCATACGATTACCATTAATGGAGTCAGCCAGAAATCATGTAGTGGCGCAAATGTATCTGCAAATAAACGTAGAATCGCTGCGAAACCTGCTGTTTTCACGACAGTAGACATGAAAGTTGTCACCCATGTTGGTGCACCTTCGTACACATCTGGGGTCCAGAAATGAAAAGGAGCAGCACCAATCTTAAAACTCATTCCTACCAATAACAGGATCACTCCGGTATAAAATAATGGAGAAACTGATTGAGGGTTTTCTACCAGGTATTTATTGATCGTATCCAGATCAAAAGAAGCCGTAGCACCATAGATCAGGGTAATACCGAATAAAAGGAAGCCCGTAGAGAAAGCTCCCATCAGGAAGTATTTTAAAGACGCCTCATTGGATGCGAAATTATTTTTCCTGATCCCCGCCAGAATATAAAGGGCCACAGACATAATTTCCACACCGATAAATAACATCGACATGTTTTTATAAGAAAGCATGATCACAATTCCCGTTAGGGCAAAGAGCATCAGTGTAAAGTACTCTGCGATGTTTTCACTATTAGCTGCAAAGTAATTCTGCGTCAGCAGGAAAATGAAAATAGTTCCTAAAATAGTTAGGCCAGCGAAGGCTAATGCAAAATTATCCATTTGCATCATTCCATAATAAGTCTGGTTTGTGTTCCAGGAAGTCACTACAAAAGCCAGCGAAGTAAGCAAACCAATTAAGGAAAGGGGTAATAACGCTTTTTTAGCTTTAAACAAACCTGCATAAAGCACCACTAAAGCTGTAACAGTAATTGTTATGATGATATTCATTTGCTTAGTTTACCGATGTTAATTTTTGTGTTACCTGTTCTATTAATTGTTGTACCGAAGCTTCAGATAAGTGAAGAATTGGTTTAGGATAAACTCCTAAAGCAAGGATCATGGCACAAATGACATACAATACGACTTTCTCAGATCCTTTGATATCTGTAAAGCCGATGGTGAGGTCATTGGTTTTTCCTAACATCACATTCTGATACATTCTAAACATATATACCGCACCAAAGATGATAGACAATCCAGCGAAAACGCCAGCCCATACCTGATACTGGTAAATACCGATCAGCAGTAGAAACTCTCCTATAAAACCATTTGTACCAGGAAGTGCAACTGTACCCAATACAATGATTAGAAATGCGATAGCCAACTGAGGTGCCTTTTTAGCAATCCCACCCAGTTCGGCAATTTTATTAGTTTTCATCCGGCTGGCAATGATATCCAGTACAAAAAATAACCCAACTACGTTTATACCATGGCTTAACATCTGCACCATTGCACCTTGCATACCCTGTGTATTTAAAGCAAAAATACCGGCAGAAATTAATCCAACGTGTGCTATAGAAGAATAAGCAACCATCCTTTTCGCATCCTTTTGTGTAAACGCAATCAGAGAAGCATAAACTACGCCTATAATGGAAAGAATCATCGCTAAATGGCCCCAGTCCTGAATACCTGCAGGTGCAATAGGTAGCAACCACCTAATCAACCCGTATATACCCATTTTTAACATAATTCCAGATAATAACATGCTACCAGGAGTTGGAGCTACTGTATAGGTATCTGGCTGCCAGGTGTGGAATGGGAAAATTGGCATTTTAATCGCAAACGCAATAAAGAAGGCCCAGAAAATCCATCCTTGTTGTACTGCATCAAGATTTAGATTATAGAAAGCCTGAATCTCAAAATTATGAGCAGGATTTTGTAGATATAGATAAATGATACCCATCAACATGAATAAAGATCCTGCAATGGTATACACGAAAAACTTCATGTTTACTCTGATTTTATCTTTCCCACCCCATATCGCGCAGATAAAGTAAATTGGAATCAGGGCAGATTCCCAACCGATATAGAATAAGAAAGCATCTAAAGCTGTAAACACCAATAGTAAACCGAACTGCATAAACAAGATCAATGCAAAGAAAGCGCTGGCCTTCTTATATTCATGCTGATAAGCGGACAAAATAATGATCGGAACCAATACATTGGTCAATAATACAGTGATCATGCTAATGCCATCAATTCCAATATGAAAATTAATGCCTAAATCCTGAATCCAGGGATAGTTTACCGCAAATTGCGTGCTGGCATCGGGTGTAAAATTACATACCGTGATTAGAGTCAACCCTAAGGAAAGGATTGCTGAGCCCAGGGCCACATGTTTCGCCGCATTACCTATGAATGCAGTAACCACGGCGCCAACCAATGGTAGAAAGATAAGAAGTATTAAAAGTTGTTCCATTATGTTTTCTTGAACGATCTTTTACAGAGATAAATAAGTATACAATAACAATGATATGATGCCTACAACCATCATTAACAGATAGAAACCAACGTTTCCTGACTGCAGCAGGCGTAAACCTTTACTGGTTTCTGAAGTACCCCAACCTAAACCGTTTACTATACCATCAACAATTTTATTGTCAATAATTTTATAGAAGAAATTGGAAAGTGCATCCAAAGGCCTTCTGATTAAGAAATCATAAATTTCATCAATATAGAATTTTTGGTAAGACAAATTAGCCAAAGCAGATCTTTTGCCTTCGTCAGGCAGCGGGATATGATTTTGTTTTACATATTTAGCATAAGCAAAACCTATTGCAATCAATACACCAATGACCGAAACTGCCATCAACATATATTCTGTTGCATGGTCAGGAGCTTCGCCTGTGTGTTTAATAACCGGAGCCAACCAATGAGATAACCAGTGACTTCCTCCCAATGCTTCGGGAACTCCAATCATTCCACCAATAGCAGATAAAACTGCCAATACGATCAAAGGAATGGTCATTGATTTTGGAGACTCATGAATTTTCTCTTCGGCATGATGCGTTCCACGATACTTTCCAGAGAAAGTAAGGAACAACATCCTGAACATATAGAAAGCCGTAAGGAAAGCGGTAAATACGCCAATTGCCCACATGGTTTTATCATGTGCATACACATGCGCCAAAATCTCATCCTTCGAAAAGAAACCTGAGAAAGGTGGTAAACCAGCAATTGCGATGGTACCGATTAGCATGGTCATAAAGGTAACTGGTAATTTCTTACGTAAGCCCCCCATATGTCTCATGTCTTGTTCATGGTGTAGAGCGTGAATTACAGAACCCGCACATAGGAACAGTAATGCTTTAAAGAAAGCGTGTGTGATCACGTGAAAGAAAGCACCATTGTAAGCACCAACTCCTAAACCAAGGAACATATATCCCAACTGAGATACTGTAGAATAAGCCAGTACCTTTTTAATATCAGTTTGTGTCAAGGCAATAATTGCACCTAATACTGCCGTTGCTAAACCAACAATAGCAATCACATGTTGAATCATTGGCGCCAGGTCAAAGAGTACATTTGATCTTGCAATCATATATACACCAGCAGTTACCATTGTAGCCGCATGGATTAATGCAGAAACCGGAGTCGGACCAGCCATCGCATCCGGTAACCAGGTAAATAAAGGCAATTGGGCAGATTTACCACAGGCACCGATAAACAGCAATAAGGCAATTAAAGCTATGCTACCATTTCCTGGAAGCATGTTTGCTGCCTGAGGAAAGATTTTTGCGAACTCTACCGTACCAAAGGTTGTAAAAATAAAGAACACACCTAATAAGAAACCAAGGTCCCCGATACGGTTCATGATAAAGGCTTTCTTCGCCGCTGAAGCATAACTACTATTCGTATACCAGAATCCGATCAACAGATAAGAACAAAGACCTACTCCTTCCCATCCGATAAACATCACGATATAATTAGAACCCAATACCAACAGCAACATGAAGAAGATAAATAGGTTCAGGTAGCTAAAAAACTTCCCAAAAGCCTCATCAGCATGCATATAACCGATGGAATAAATATGGATTAAGAAACCTACACCTGTAATGATCAATAGCATAATAGAACTCAATGGATCTACAAGGAAGGAAAGTGGAATGTTCAGCTTACCAGCACTGATCCAATCGAACAAAAAGATCTCGTGCGATTTATTCGCACCTGCACCCAATTCGAAGAAGATACCTACACTGATGGCAAAGGAAATGAATATCACGCTGCTTCCGATAAAACCGATTAGGTTTTTAGAAAGCGTATTTCTTCCCAGGCCGTTGATAACAAAGCCTAAAAGAGGAATTAAGGGAACCAGCCAAACTAAATTTATCATGTTATTACTTTATTCTTATTAATTACCACTTAAGGCGATTCAACACATTTATATCTATAGATTGTGTATTTCTGTACACCATTACAATAATACTTAGTCCTACTGCAACTTCAGCAGCGGCAAGAACCATAATGAAAAATACGAATACCTGTCCTGACGGATCATTGTTATGTACCGAAAATGCGGTCAGCAATAAATTTACTGCATTCAGCATTAATTCTACCGACATAAAAATGACAATGGCGTTTCTACGGGTCAATACCCCAATTACACCAATCGTGAAAATGATCGCACTTAGCCAGATATAATGGTTAAGTGGTACTCCCTGCAATCCCTGAGTTATGTTTTCCATTCCGTTTATAATTATCTATGGTAATGAGCTTTACATCAAATGATGCAAACTCAATACTATACTTTTTCTTTTTTAGTTAATAATACTGCACCTACCATCGCAGTAAGCAATAAAATAGAGGACAGCTCAAAAGGCAACATATAAGGACCAAACAACTCCTTACCTAAATTCTTCACCAATCCCAAATTAGGGTTTTTCAACAATACCGGATTAGAAACCGCCGTTGCTTTTAAAGAACCAATGATGGTTACTACCAGGCAACATCCCGCAATCACCCCCACGACCTTAACCAAAGTCGATTTTAATGGCTCATTGTCCTTGTTAAGGTTGAGCAACATCAATACGAATAGAAAGAGGACCATAATGGCGCCCATGTAAACGATAAAATTCACGACTGCCAGAAACTGTGCGTTCAGTAGAATGTAATGAACCGTTAATGTAAAGAAAGTAACGATTAAGTAAAGCACACTGTGCACTGGGTTCTTTGAAAAGATGACCATCAGTGAAAAAATGACGCTTAATGCTGCTACAAAATAGAATACCGATGTACCCATTTATTATATGTTTAAACTGTTTATATTAATAACCCAAAGGTTACGTATGCTAATTATTTCTTTTCTAATGGTGCCTCTACCAATTTATCCTTACCATAAATAAAATCTTTACGAAGGTAATCTGCAGGGACAATCGGACCGTCTAAGTAAATGGCTTCTTTTGGACATGCTTCTTCACACAATCCGCAGAAAATACAACGTAACATGTTGATTTCATATACTGAGGCATATTTCTCCTCACGGTAAAGATCTTTCTCTTCTGGTTTGCGCTCTGAGGCAATCATAGTGATGGCTTCAGCTGGACATGATAAAGCACAAAGGCCACAGGCCGTACAACGCTCTCTACCTTCTTCATCCCTTTTCAAGGAATGCATTCCTCTGAAGTTCGTAGAAAATTCTCGCTGCTCTTCTGGATATCTGATGGTCGCTTCTTTCTTAAAGAAGTGGCTGATGGTAATAGCTAAGCCTTTAGTAATTGCAGGCAAATACATGCGCTCTGCAAGTGTTAAAGGTTTTTTTTCTAATACTTTCTTTTTACTGGTTAATGGTTCCATTAAACCTCCTAATTATACCGCTAAACGCGGACAGTTAAAACTTTTCAATTATAGCAATCACAATACTTGTGATAATGATGTTTGCAATGGCTAAAGGAATTAATACCTTCCAACCCAGGTGCATCAGCTGATCATAACGGAAACGAGGGATTGTCCATCGTACCCACATGAAGAAGAAGATGAAAGCAAAGATTTTAAGGAAGAAAACAGCTGTTCCAATTAGCGGAGCTATCACTGGTCCGGTTTGTACCAAAACCCAGTCCATCCCAGGGTAGTTATAACCACCGAAATATAAACTTGCCATCACTGCTGCAGAAACAAACATATTAATATACTCTGCGAAGAGGTAAAAGCCCAGTTTCATAGACGAATATTCTGTATGGTAACCACCGATCAGCTCAGTTTCACATTCCGGTAAATCGAAAGGTGCTCTGTTCGTCTCTGCAAAAGAGCATACCATAAACAATAAGAAACCAACTGGTTGATAAATTACATTCCAACGCCATCCGTGTTGGTTAGCTACAATCTCTCCCATACTCATAGAGTTGGTCACCAATAAAAGTGCAATTATAGATAAGCCCATGGCAATTTCATAACTAATGTTTTGTGAAGCTGCGCGAATTGCACTTAACAAGGAGTATTTATTGTTGGATGCCCATCCACCAATCATGACACCATATACACCCAGAGAAACTACGCCGAAAATATATAAAATACCTACGTTGATATCCGTAACCTGTAAGGGAATCACACGGTCTCCAACAGTTATTGGACTTCCCCATGGAATTACTGCGGTACCGATACAAGCTGTTAACATCGCTAAACCAGGTCCTACCATAAACAACCATTTACTGGAGTTTGTAGGAATGATTTCCTCTTTCATGAACATTTTCACCCCATCAGCTAATGGCTGAAGAATTCCAAAGGGACCCGCTCTATCTGGTCCTAACCTATCCTGCAAGAATGCAGCAACTTTTCTCTCTGCATAAGTGGAATACATGGCTATTAATAAACTTATACCGAATATAATCGCTACCAGTACAAATTTCTCTATTACAAAAGCTATATCCATTAGAATTTAGTGGTTTTTTCTAGTTCAATCCTATTTGCTTCCTGTAATCTCTCATCTACCTGAATTACCGGCAAAGGTATTAAAGTCTCATAATGGTTAGATGAAATTACAGAGGTATCTGGAATTGGTGTAGGATGCTCAAGCGTCCAGTCTGCAGTCTTCTTTTTATCGAAGCGACAAGTATTACAGATAAACTCTTCTACTTCACCGTAGATATCTTTACGTGCAGTTACACGCAAAACATCAGCACCTTTATACCAAAGTGTTACTTTACCGCTACAAGTAGGGCAATCTCTATGCGCATCGATAGGTTTAGTAAACCAAACCCTATTTTTGAACCTGAACGTTTTATCTGTTAATGCACCCACCGGACAAACATCGATCACATTTCCAGAGAAATCATTGTCGATCGCTGTTTGGATATAAGTAGAGATTTCTGAATGATCTCCACGATTTAATATACCATGAACACGTTTATTAGTAATCTGGTCGGCAGTGAATACACAACGGTAACACAAGATACATCTGTTCATGTGTAACTGAATTTTATCACCTATATCAATGCGTTCAAAAGTTCTTCTTTCAAACTCATATCTTGTTTTCTGCAAACCATGTTCATAACCTAAGTTTTGAAGGTCACATTCGCCTGCCTGATCGCAAACCGGACAATCCAATGGATGGTTGATCAACAACATTTCCACTACACCACTTCTTGCTTCGATCACTTCTGGAGAAGTAATGTTCAATACTTCCATACCATCCATTACGGTGGTACGACATGAAGCTACTAATTTCGGCATTGGACGCGGATCTTTTTCAGAACCTTTGCTCACCTTTACAATACAGGTTCTACATTTACCACCGCTACCTTCTAATTTTGAATAATAACACATCGCCGGAGGAACAATATCCCCACCGATTTGGCGCGCAGCATTAAGGATGGTTGTCCCTGGTGCTACTTCTACGGTTATTCCGTCTATGGTTACCTTAACTTTATCACTCATTGTTAAAGATATTCTTTATCATCGCTCCGCTCTTCCTGTTGTTAAACGCTCCAAGCATCGGTTTGATTGTTAATTTTCTGTACTAACTGCTTTAGCTATTGGCTCGGCATAATTTGCCAATCCGTAATTTGTATCCAGGGATAACTGAGGATTTTTCACATGCCATTCGAATTCATCTCTGAAATGTCTGATGGCACTTGCTACCGGCCATGCTGCAGCGTCACCTAGTGGACAAATGGTATTTCCTTCAATTTTCTTAGAAACATCAACCAACAAATCAATATCGCTCATTTTACCATGGCCATACTCAATGCGGTGAAGCACTTTTTCCATCCATCCAGTACCCTCACGGCAAGGTGAACATTGTCCACAACTTTCATGGTGATAAAAACGGGAGAAATTCCAGGTGTTTCTAACCATACATTGGTCTTCATCAAAAGCGATAAAACCACCAGAACCCATCATTGTACCAGTTGCAAAGCCACCTTCAGATAAAGATTCATAACTCATTAAACGAGGTTCCCCGTTAGCAAGTTTTAAGGAAAGATTAGCAGGAAGTACTGGAACAGAGGACCCACCAGCAACAGTTGCCTTTAATCTTTTTCCATTAGCAATACCACCGCACCATTCATCGGAATAGATAAATTCTTCAACAGGTAAACCCAATTCAATCTCATAAACACCTGGTCTAACCAGGTTTCCTGAAGCAGAAATAAGTTTTGTTCCTGTACTACGTCCAATACCGATTTTTGCATACTCATCGCCGCCATCATTAATGATTGGTACCACAGCTGCTATAGATTCCACATTGTTGACAACAGTAGGACAGCCATACAAGCCTGCAATTGCAGGAAATGGTGGTTTGATTCTCGGATTGCCACGTTTTCCTTCCAGTGATTCCAATAATGCAGTTTCTTCACCGCAGATATAGGCACCCCCACCTGGTTGAACATACAATTCCAGATCATAACCTGACCCTAAAATATTTTTACCTAGAAATCCGGCATTTTTTGCTTCAGCAATCGCTTTTTCCAGAATACGGATTTGAGGCATCATCTCACCACGCACATAGATAAAAGAAGTTTTTGCACCCAAGGCAAAGCTGGATACAATCATACCTTCAATTAATGCGTGAGGAATATGAGTCATTAAATAACGATCTTTAAACGTCCCAGGCTCCGATTCATCGGCATTACATACCAGATAACGCGCTACTCCTTCAGGTTTAGCTAAAAAACTCCATTTCATTCCCGTAGGAAATCCTGCACCACCACGACCACGTAATCCGGACTTCTTTACCTCTTCTACTACTTCATCAGGAGTCAAAGTTTTCAGTGCCTTTTCCACAGAGCGGTACCCACCTTTTTGGCGATAGACATCCAATGTATGAATGCCAGGTACATTTATATGTTCTAATAATAGTTTACGACCCATTATTTCTTGCGTAAGTCTTGTATCAAATCATCTACCTTTTTTTCGTCAAGGTTTTCATAGAAAGTGTATTCAGGACCGATTTGTAACACCGGGCCATAACCGCAAGCAGCTAGACACTCTACACCTCTCCAGCTAAATAAGCCGTCAGGAGTCACCTCATTTTCCTTAACGCCAAGGCTTTTCTCAATATGGTTCATCAGTTTCTCTGCACCAACCAGACAGCAAGGCCCAGTTCTGCACACTTCCAGAACATATTTTCCTTGTGGCTTTAAGAAATACATACTGTAGAACGAAGCTACTTCATATACTTCAATTGGTTCAATGCGCAGATATTCCGCAACTTGATCCATAGCATTTGGACTTAACCAGCCCAATTCGGCTTGTACTTCATGCAAAATTGGCAATAAAGCGGATTTTTGCTTTCCTTCCGGATACCGTTTAACAATCTCTTCAAACTTTTCAACTAAAGCCGAGGAGAACTGTACAGGTTGTGTTTCTTCTACTTTAAGCATCTAATTCTCCTGCAATAATATTCATACTACTCATGTTAATGATGGCATCTGACAACAGCATACCAACACTCATGGGCGCAAACATTTGATAATTTATAAAGCTTGGTCTTCTAAAGTGCAAACGGTAAGGTGTTCTACCACCATCGTTGATCAAATAGAAACCCAATTCTCCGTTACCACCTTCTACTGCATGGTAAACCTCTGCTTTTGGTGCATCAATCTCTCCCATCACAATTTTGAAGTGATAGATTAAGGCTTCCATATTGTTGTAAACTTCTTCTTTAGCTGGCAAATAGAATTCAGGAACCTCTGCATGAAAAATCCCAGCAGGTTCGTGCTTCAGTTTCTCCAAAGCTTGCTCAATAATGCTAACACTTTCCCACATTTCTGCATTACGCACCAGGTAACGATCATAAATATCACCACTGGTACCAACAGGAACCTGAAAATCGAAATCTTCGTAAGAAGAATAAGGCTCGCTTACACGAACATCATAATCTACTCCGGCAGAACGCAATAATGGACCAGTCCAACCATAATCCAGCGCCATTTCTGCAGTAACTGCAGCGACACCAGAAGTACGATCAATAAAGATCCTGTTACGGTCTAACAAGCTTTCAAATTCTTTTAAGGCTGCCGGGAATGTTTTTAAGAATTTATTGATTTTTGCAAAAGCAATTTCGTTGAAATCTCTTTCAAAACCACCGATTCTACCAATGTTAGTCGTTAAACGTGCACCACAAATCTCCTCGAAGATTTCATAGATGTGCTCTCTAAACTGGAACAGGTAAAGGAAAGTAGTGGTTGCACCAGTATCCTGAGCAATAATGGTGTTACAAATGATGTGATCGGCGATCCTGGACAACTCCATTACGATTACCCTTAGGTAATCTACCCTTTTAGGCATTTGGATGTTCAGCAATTTCTCTACTGTCATGTGCCAACCCATGTTATTGATTGGGGATGAACAGTAGTTCAATCTATCTGTCAGCGGTGTGATCTGATAGAAGGGGCGGTGTTCTGCAATTTTCTCAAAAGCACGGTGAATATAGCCAATGGTAGAAACACCACTTACAATACGCTCTCCGTCTAATTGAATAACATTTTGAAAAACACCGTGTGTTGCAGGGTGAGTAGGCCCTAAATTCAGGGTTACTAACTCATTCTGAGGATCATTATCTGTATATACCGGTTGATTGTGATTCATGTTCTTATCTACCAAAGTATTCGTCTTTTTTATCTACTCTGTTTGGATCCTCCAAAGGATATTGTTTCAACATAGGATGAACACCTAAGTCGTCCATGTTCAATATTCTTCTTAGATCCGGATGACCTTCAAATTTTACACCGAAGAAGTCATAAGTTTCTCTTTCCATCCAGTTCGCTGCATTCCAAAGAACGGTAGCGGTAGGAATAGTAGGATGATGTTCATCAATAAAGACCTTCACCCTTACCCTTATTTTCTTTACCATACTATGCAAGTGGTAAACCACTGCAATACCATGTTTTTTTTCAGGATAATGAACTGCTGTTATATCAGTAAGGAAGTTAAAGTTAGTGTCGCTTTCTTTTAAGAACCTCAACACATCGATGATGACATCTTTTGTGGTTTCGAAAGTAAGCAAACCATAAGGTTCATTTACACCTGTAATTTTAGTACCAAATTTTACATTTAGTGCGTCTAAGATTTCATTGTTTGTCACCTCTGCCATTATAAAATTCCGTATGAAGCCAACATTTCTTTGTATTGATCTGAATCTCTTCTTCTTAAGGATTCGTTTTTAACTAACTCCTGAATCTTCCCAAAGCCATCTAAGATTGCCTCTGGTCTTGGAGGGCAACCAGGCACATACACGTCAACAGGAATGATCTCATCGATCCCCTGAAGTACTGAATATGTATCAAAGATACCGCCACTGGAAGCACATGCACCTACAGCAATCACCCAACGAGGTTCAGCCATCTGTAAATATACTTGTTTTAACACAGGGCTCATTTTTTTAGCGATGGTACCCATCACCATTAATAAATCTGCCTGACGAGGAGAAAAACTTAAGCGTTCAGATCCGAAACGACCAAAGTCATAATGAGAACCCATTGTAGCCATAAATTCTATACCGCAACAAGAAGTGGCGAATGGAAGGGGCCATAATGAATGGGAGCGTGCCAAACCAATTACTTTATCTAAAGAGGTGGCAAAAAAACCAGATCCTTCTATGCCTGGAGGCGCGTCTACTATATTGATGTTACTCATGATACAAAACGAAAAAAGGTTCATTCCTACAAAGAATGAACCACAAATTTACAATATTTTGAAAGGAATTGACCTAAACCTTGATCATTTAGAAACAATCTAAATAGGTTAATTCCAGTCTAAAGCTTTCTTTTTCAAAATGTAAATAAAACCTAATAATAAAGTCCCCATAAAGACAAACATTTCAACCATACCAGCCATTCCAAGTTCTCTGAAATTTACTGCCCATGGGTACATAAATATCACCTCAATATCGAACAATACAAACAGAATGGCCACAAGAAAATACTTAATAGAGAAAGGCTGACGTGCATTACCCACCACCTTCACACCTGCTTCAAAAGTCTCTAGTTTATCAGCTGTCTTTCTTTTAGGGCCTAAAAAGTGTGTGGCAATCAAAGTCACAACAACAAATCCTAAAGCAACAATGATTTGAAATACTATAGGTAAAAAATCTACGGGTACACTTTGAGTTTCCATGGTATTAAATTTGGGACAAAATTAAAAGAAAAAGGCAGGATAACAACCCTGCCTTTTTCTTTTATTGGAAATTATTACTTTTTCTTTACCGGAGTCTTAGCAGCTGGAGCAGTTAATTGCTTCAAACGCTCCTGAGCTCCTGAATTTGATGGATCAATTGCTAAAGCTTTATTCAAGTAATCTTTAGCTTTTTCTTTATCCGTTTGCGCATAATAAGAACCTACATAAACATAGGCTTCTACTAATTCCTTTGGTTGAGCTGTAGCCAATTCAGGCTTAGTTACTGTTACCAATTGGATCAATTGCTCATAGAATGGAACGGCTAACCATTTTGGATTATTTGCATCATCTAGATACTTAGCAATACGAGCTCTGAAAGCATATGCTAAAACAAAATCATTTTTTGCCTTAATAATATTCTCAAAAGCAGCATCTGCATCCGTTAAAATCTTTCTATCCGGGTGTTTACCATCTCTATCTTTGAAAGCGTAATCATAATATTTCGCTGTTCCTAAATAATAGTTATTAGTAAGGCTATTTGGACCATTAGGATTTAATTTAATCGCAATTGCATAAACATCACCTGCTTTATCATACTTTTTACCTTTGAAAAGGGCCAATGCAATTTCTTCTAATGCATCTGCTTTTGTTGAATCCTTCTCTACAGCTTTTACAACATTTACTAAAGCTAAGCTGTCATTTCCATTTTGCATTTGAGCTCTACCAAGGTAAAGGTAATCGTCAGCAATGATGCGTGAAGTATCTTTTACTTTGGCAAAGAAATCATTCATGTATTCTAAACTCTTAGGGTAGTTCTTGTTCTCATATGCAGAATAACCACGTAATCTTGATACCACAAGCGCTTTCTCATTGTTAGGGCTCATTGTAGCCAAGTCTGAAGTTACCTGCTCTAATGCCTGGTAATCCTTTGCATAGAACAAGAACTGCGCATAACGCAACTTAGATTCGTAAGAATTATCCGTTAAATCAAGATACTTTTTATAGTTAGTCAATGCCAAAGCAGATTTAGCAGCTTGTTCAGCAGCTACCTGATTTGCCCATTGCATATATAATTCTGCAAGTTCTCTATAAGCCGGACCATAGTTTGGATCAGCAGCAATAGCTTCTTTTAAACGGTCCTCTGCCTCTGGAAATGCTCTTGATTCAGTGTACATTCTACCAATTTGAGTCGTCGCCCTTAACAGATTAGCATTGATGTTCAATGCTCTCATATAGTTTTGCAAGGCTTCAGAGTTCTTTTTCTGTGCAGCATAGTAATCACCTAATGCTAAAAAAATCTCTGCATCTTTATCATTTGCATCTAACTCATCTGCTTTTTGCAAGAATGGCAATGCAGCAGTAAAGTCTTTGTTATCTGCAGCGATATAAGCTTTACCAATGTATAACTGGGGGATATAATCTTTTTTAGATGATACCTCTACAGCTTTATCAAAATTTGTTTTTGCTGAAGTTGGATTTTTCTCAAATAAATCTGCTTCACCTAAACCAATATAGTTTAAAGGATTTTTAGGATCTGCGGTTACACCCTGGCCAAAAGTTGCTCTAGCTGAATCGATGTAATCCATTCTAAGATAAACATCACCTAAATTGAAGTAATTCTCTCCTTTATTCGCTTGTGATTTTACCAATGCTTTCAGCATGGTTGTCGCTTTCTGGTACTGTTCGGCATCTATAGCCTTCTTTGCATCATTTAAGCTTTGAGCAAAAGAGGCAGAACCCATCACTACTAAACCTAAACTTAAGGTTATTGCTTTCTTTGTCATTTTCATGGTTCACTATGGTTTTAATTGTAATGAAGCTTCTTAACGAACTTCATAGTTCAAATATAAAATTTAGTTTGTATTCTTTAAATTAAATTCTCTTGGCATCATTTTATGCGGTCCTAATCCCGATTTAAGTACGATCAATTGTCCACGCGGGCTCACTAACCAGTTTGCAAAACCTGTGCCTAAACCTTCACGGCCTTCCGCATTAATGATGTAGATATTTCTTAGAAAAGGATATATCCCATTAATTAAATTCTGTTGAATAGGCGTATAATACGCATCATCCCCTTTTTTTCCTGGTAAATTCTTAACTCCCAGCATCTTCACCTTCGATATTGGCCCAGCCATAGCTGATTGGTTGGCGATTAACCAGTTTACGCCTACAACGCCAATAAAACCCTTATTATCCGCAACGTATTTTATAACGTCATTATTGTCCTCTAAAGTATAAATCCCCTTTTTTGGCAATTCTTTAATTCCAGCCAGTTCTTTAAAGTAACGTAAAGTACTGGAATAGGCATTGTCAAATACAAGCTGCTTTCCTGTAGTTGATTTTCCTTGCAAAATATCAATCACTTCCTGCACGGTAATTGTACTATCCACGTTCGCGGCATTGGTAATCAAAGCGATCCCGTCAATAGCAAATCTGGATGTTTTAGGAACAATACTTCTATTTCTATACATTTTATCCTCTTCAGGGCTCAGCATCCTGGATGAAATCATTACCCTTATACTGTCATTTAAAAAGGTCGGGAGAATTTTATTCTCATTACCTTCAATCACCGTAAATTCTGCCTTTGGATAATCCGTTTTGAAAACCTCAATCTGATCTGCCAATACTCTGGCAAAAGATGCATCTACCAGAATTTTCACAGTTCCTGTTGTACGACTTTGTTCTACTGCCTCTTCAGGCTTAGGCTTACGCTTACACGCCACAAATACAAACAGCAACAATATCAGACTTAAGTGTTTCATTTGAACAATAATTAGGATTAGATGCGAGTATTCTAAGCTATTTTCAACTTTTTAGCTTAGAATGATCAAAATCTAGTCGTCTTTTGGATTGATTAAGCGGGCAAATCTAATGGCTGCATAAACGATTAGTAATACCCCAAACAAGATGCGATAAGTTTTTTGGATTTCAAAGGGAATATCTGCCCAGAAGATCAACAATAGACCCAATACGAAATAAAACGTAAACATCACCAGGCCTAAAATGAACAGAAATCGCTGTTGAGGCGATTTCTGTTTAAATGTTCTTAAATTAAACATTCTTTTAATACTATTGAGATAAGGTAAAGCTGATTGGAATATTGAACTTCACACGAACCGGTTTTCCGTTCTGAATACCCGGAGTCCAACGTGGACTAGCTTTCAATACTCTGATTGCTTCTTCATCAGTACCACCACCAAGTTTTCTTTCCACTTTGATGTCAGTTAAGTCTCCATTTTTCTCTACTACGAAAGATAAGAACACTTTACCTTGAATGTTATTCTCTTGAGCCATTGGTGGATATCTCACTGCTTTTTTCAAATAAGCATAGAATTTATCCATACCTCCAGGAAAACTTGGTTGAGTTTCAATACTCACAAAGTCATAAACCTTAGTATCTTCTACAACAGCTGCTTGTTTAGGGCCATCTCCAACAGGACCGGCAATTACAATATCAGCAGTAGGGTCACCTTCAATGGTTTTCTGACCTGGGTCTGCCTTTTTCAAATCTTCAATTTGAACAGGCTCTTTGTCAATTACCTCATTATCCGGTTTTACAATCGGAGGAGGGAATTTAATCTGATCCTGTTTCGGTGGCGGAGGCTCTACCGGTGGAGGTGGAGGGGTATCCGGATTCACCGGTGGAGGTGGCACAACTGTAACCTCTACTTGTTTCACGATCTCGTCTTCAGGAAGACTACCTTTGATCATGTTTATTACTTTTGGGGCCGCGAATGCTACTACGAAAAGAGTAGAAGCAATCAGCAAAGCTTTTGTGGTATTTGCGGCACTCGTACTACGAAGCTGGTATGCACCATAGTTCTTGTTTTTACCCGCGAAGACGACATCAAGCCATTCCCGTTTCAATAAATCTATTTTAGAACCTAACATAGCTTACTATTTAATATTATTAATTCTTTTATTATAAAATTCCAGCACTTTTCATGAAATCTTTTTCAGCATCAGTAATGTTCTCATCATCGATCGCAGGAGCAGTCTTGATCTTAGTGATCGACAACTCATCCATGATATCAACAAAGTTCTTGTAATTCGCCCCTGATGTAGGCTTGATCACCATGATGATCTGTCTGCCACCAGTAGTTTCAGCTACTTTCTTTTTATTATCTAATATTGATTTTCTGATGTCAGCAAAACTTTCAACATTAGGTTTTGATTTACCAGCTTCTCCCATGTACCAGGCAACTTTATTGTCTTTACCCAATAAAATAGTCATGGTTTCAGAAGCACGTAGTTCATTCCTTTCTACCGATTTGTCTTCTTTATCAGGCTTTGCAATATCCATTGCAATTGGTTTCGACAGGGAAGTGGTCAACATAAAGAAGGTGATTAGCAAGAAGGCTAAATCTACCATCGCCGTTAAATCGACTTTGGTGTTCGCTTTCTTACTCCTTACTTTTTTGCCTTTTTTCCCCCCACCGGAGGTATCTAATTCAGCCATAATATTTATCTATTGAGCATCGCCTTCGGCAGATGTGATTAAACTAAACTTGTTGATTTTTTGCTTCTGCAGAATATCGATCACTTTCTTCACCGCAGGATATTCTTCCTTAGCGTCACCTTTGATACTGATACGCATTGGCGCAGCGTGTAATTCAGCTACAGCCTGACGTGATTGCATCACCCATTCCGCCAATTGATTATTTGTAGAATCCGTTGGAATACCTGTGTCAATGCCCGATTTGGTACGCTCATCGCCATTCATATTAATGAACTGCTTTAAGCTCTGAATTGGTACACCGAAAGCACCTACCACACCAAAACGCTTTCTTTCTTCTGGAGTGAATTTAATTCCGTACTTCTCTCCCATTTTATCAAGGGTCGCCATTTTAATGTCGTTCCCTACGATTTCATAGAACACTTTGCCTTTTCCAATCGACAATATACCCATGTCCAAATCTGGAACTTTAAGTTTATATGTCGATGAAGGGATAGTAACATCCAAAGGATCAGGTTGACGTGCTGTTGCTGTTAAAATAAAGAAAGTAAGCAATAGGAAAGATACGTCGCACATGGCGGTCATATCGATCGAAGTACTCTTTCTTTGAACCTTTGCTCTTGGCATAATTTTAAAAATTACTTATGTATTTAACTAATGATGTTTATTCTTCCGGTTTTCCATAAAGCCGGTAAAAAAAAATACATTATTTTTTATTTATGCGTAGAAGCGTAAGTTTGGATGATGCTGAAACCTGCTTCATCAATAGCGTAAGTCAATTTATCAATTTTCGAAGTTAAGATGTTGTACATGATAATCGCGAAAGTAGAAGTACCAATACCTGTAGCTGTGTTAATCAAAGCCTCAGAAATACCAGTTGCTAATGCAGCTTGATCCGGAGCACCAGAGTTAGCTAAACCACCGAAGGCCTTGATCATACCTGTTACAGTTCCTAATAGACCTGTTAATGTACCTACTGATACTAATGTTGCAATTACAGTTAAGTTTTGCTCTAACATTGGCATTTCTAATGTAGTTGCTTCCTCGATATCTTTTTGGATAGCTAAACATTTTTGATCTGTATCCATGTTTGGCTCAACTTCCATTTCTCTGTATTTTTTCAAACCAGATTTGATTACGTTCGCAACAGAACCTTGTTGTCTATCACACTCAGCCATAGCACCTTCGATGTTGTTTGAGTTTAAAAGTGATTGTACTTTTTTAACAAAAGCATCTAAGCTACCTTTACCAGTTGCTTTACCGATTACGATCATACGCTCAATTGAGAAAACGATAACCATTAAGAACATACCCATTAATACTGGTACGATGAAACCACCTTTATAAGCCATACCCATGTAGTTACCTACTTTTGGCATAGTCTCATGCAAATCTGGATCTGCTCCGTCAATAAAGTTATCTCTACTACCCAAGACAAACTTGAAAATACAAATACCGATAATGATACAAATAGGAATTACTAATGTTGCAAATAAATTTGAAGCAGATGAAGAGCTTTCTTTTTTAACTGATGTTGGTTTTGGTGCGTTTGCCATTGTTTTTTAGTTTTTTAGTTTTTAGTACTCGTGTTTTTTTTAAATTTAGATTATTATTCTGTAATACACACAACGATCATTACAAACAATTGTTGCAAGAACAAATTTATAACTTTGATTTTAATTCCAAATTAAATAATCGTTAGTTTCTTCCCTTGAACTAAGTCTCCCCCCTGTCCGCATCGGCGTATATTAAAAAAAGATTGTCCCCTAGCGGAGACAATCTTTCACAATTAAAACTAAAAAAAAATTGATATGCAAATTTTTGAGCAAAAAAAAAGCTTTATGAGGCGTTTTCCACAACTTTAGGGAAGGATGCGAGGATTTCAGCACTCGCATATGCTTCAAATTGCTTAAAGTTTGTAATAAACTCCTGTGAGAGTTCATTTGCTTTTTGGTCATATTTTTTCTGGTCTTCCCAGGTATTTTTCGGTTGTAATATTTCTGATGGAACGCCAGGACAAGACACTGGTATCTGCAATCCAAATACAGGATCTGCATTGAAACGCTCTTTTTCAAGTTCGCCTTTCAATGCCGCAGAAATCATTGCTCTTGTATACGATAATTTCATTCGTTTACCGACACCATATGCTCCCCCACTCCATCCGGTATTCACTAACCAGACATTTACATTATGCTTGCGCATCTTCTCACCAAGCAATTCTGCGTATTTTGTCGGGTGCAAAGGCAGGAAAGCCTTTCCAAAACAAGCCGAAAAAGTAACCTGAGGTTCTGTAACACCCGCTTCAGTTCCTGCCACTTTTGCTGTATATCCGGAAATAAAATGGAACATCGCCTGACCTGGAGTTAATTTTGAAATTGGAGGCAAAACCCCAAAAGCATCTGCCGTTAAGAAAAAGATATTTTTAGGCACCCCTGCAATAGAAGGCAAAATGGCATTATCAATATAATGAATAGGATAAGCAACTCTGGTATTTTCTGTTTTCTCGATATTGCTGAAATCCACTTCACGGCTGCCAGGGAAATAGTTTATATTCTCTAAAAGAGAGCCAAATTTAATGGCTTTAAAAATCTGTGGTTCCTTTTCTTCTGTCAGGTCTACACATTTTGCATAACAGCCCCCTTCAAAGTTAAAGATCGTATCACTGCCCCATCCATGCTCATCATCGCCTATCAAACCTCTTTCCGGATCTGCGGAAAGTGTCGTTTTACCAGTACCTGATAAACCAAAGAAAATTGCGGTATCGCCATCCTTACCCACATTCGCAGAACAATGCATGGAAAGCGTGTTTCTTTGTTGAGGTAAAATGAAGTTTAATACAGAAAAAATCCCTTTTTTGATCTCTCCGGTATAACCTGAACCACCTATAAGGATCATTTTTTTACTGAAGTTCAATATAGAGAAATTCCCCTGACGCGTACCGTCTATAGCTGGATCCGCTAAAAAGCCTGGTGCTGCAATGATCGTCCATTCCGGGCTTTCAGGCAATTCCTCTTCCGCAAATCTTAGGAACATATTATGGGCGAACAAATTCTGATAGGCACTTTCAGTCACCACTCTGATCGTCGTTTTATAACTCTCGTCAGCGCAGGCATAAGTATCCCTCACGTAGAATTTCTGCTGATTCAGGTAGTCAGTAACCTTTTTTAGTAGCGAATCGAAGTGATCAGGGCTAAATTTAATGTTAATATCTCCCCACCATACGGTGTCTTCCGTCAAGCCATCGCTAACAATAAATCTGTCTTTTGGAGAACGTCCTGTAAATTTCCCGGTGTCAATAGCTAATGCTCCGGTATCGGCAAGAGTTCCTTCTCCATTTTTTAAGGCCTCTTCAACCAATTGTGATACATTAAGCTGATAGAGGGCATGATCTGAATTTAAATTCAAATACCCTAAATCCGGCTTAAGCGTAAGTGCTTTGCTCATAAATAAATAAGTTAGTGAGACAAAGTTATACAGATAAAAAGGTATTATCAGCGCTTTTACAGGAAAAAATTTACTTATTGTCCTTGTTACACTAACAATAAATCAACTAAAAATCAGCGAATTACAAATTAACAAGGGCTTTTGTTAGCCTCCGGATTTTTTAACTTTATATCCTTCTTTTTGCAATAGCAACATCACCTTATCCCTGAAATCGCCCTGAATCAGGATCTCACCATCTTTTGCAGCACCACCAACACCACATTTGGACTTCAGCATTTTAGCCAGTGTTTCCAGCGCTTCTGTAGTTCCAATAAATCCAGTCACCAGCGTTACCCCCTTCCCAGCACGATTTTTACGATCCAATTGCACACGAAGATCCTGCTGATTGGCCGCTAATGGGGCCTCTTCCTCTTGAAGGTCCTGCTCATATACAAAAGAAGGGTCTGTAGAAAACATAATCCCCCCAAAATCATTCAATATTTTCTTTTTAGCTTTCATGTCTAGGTAATTTATGAATTAGAAAGCGCTCCCGCCTCATAATCTGGTGTAATGATATTTAAAGATAAAGGAACCATAGAGATGTTCAGTTCCTTACCCATAAAAAAAGGTTCGCCATCAATATGAATGGCATCATTTCCCGCCCGGACAATCCGGATTTCTCTTCCCTGAATGATCTCAATCATCGAAGTCCGATTTGCGGAACGATTCAACATGTGATAGGCTAATATTGGAATCTTGATCAATGGAAATTTTTTAATAATGCAAACATCCAGTAATCCGTCAGTAATAGAAGCATTCGGTGAGATGTGCGCATTATTTCCATATTGCGAGGAATTTGCCACACTCACCACAAAGGCGGTACGGATATATTCTTTACCATCTATATATATATGGTAGCTTTGGGGTTTATAATTCAACATTTCCTTAAGCCCTAACTTAAGGTATCCAGATAAGCCCCTCGATTTATTTCCAGCAAAAACAGAACTGATATGTGCATCAAAGCCCATGCCTGCCATGTTAAAAAAACATTTATCATTAAACTTCCCGGTATCTATCACCCGCACCTTGAAATCATTGATCACTTTTATTGCCTGTATCGTCTTCATTGGAATTTTCAAAAACCTCGACAATCCATTTCCAGATCCAAAAGGAAGAATTCCCAGGACCTTATTTTGCTGCATAACCTTGGTCCCTATCTCATTGATCGTTCCATCGCCACCCACTGCTACAATGACGTCAAAGTTCTTACTGGCAGCCTCTTCAGCTATTTCTGAGGCATGGCCAACATATTCCGTAAAGCTGTAATTCGCATTAAATTTGGACCTGTCCAAATGTGCATCTATCAATGCTGGAATTTTCAACTTGTCCTTCCCTCCTGAAATAGGGTTGATAATAAATAATATATTCGATTTTGACAAAACACTGGTTTAAATACACTACAAAATAATTGATATTTTTTGACTATTTGAATATATATAGTAATTTTGCATCATTAAAGTGGACTGATTTGCGATGCTATCATCAAAAATAGCGGGATTGCAACCACGTAAAAAAAAGTGCTAACCTATCATACACTTCAATTTACTGCCTGCATTGCAGAATCAGAGGCCATTTTATATAATTGTTTATTATAAAATTAATTATTTAAGATGTCATATTTATTTACATCAGAATCTGTTTCCGAAGGTCATCCTGATAAAATCGCAGATCAAATCTCCGACGCACTAATTGATAATTTCCTGGCTTTTGACGCAGATTCAAAGGTTGCATGTGAAACTCTTGTTACAACCGGTCAGGTAATACTCGCTGGTGAGGTTAAATCAAAAACTTATCTTGATGTTCAGCAGATTGCACGTGACGTCATCAAAAAAATTGGTTATACCAAAAGTGAGTACATGTTCGAGGCCAACTCTTGTGGAATCCTTTCCGCTATTCATGAACAATCACAAGACATCAATCAGGGTGTAGATAGAAGCAGCAAAGAAGAACAAGGCGCCGGTGATCAAGGCATGATGTTCGGTTATGCTACTAACGAAACGGAAGATTACATGCCATTGGCACTCGATCTTTCTCATAAACTATTACAGGAACTTGCTGAGCTAAGACGCGAAAATAAGGAAATTACCTATTTACGCCCGGATGCTAAATCTCAGGTAACTCTTGAATATAATGACAACAATAAACCAGTTCGTATTGATGCCATCGTAATTTCGACTCAACATGACGACTTCGACGAAGAAGCAGCCATGCTGGCAAAAATCAAATCTGACCTGGTATCGATCTTAATTCCAAGAATCATTGCAAAATACCCACAATACGCACATTTATTTAATGATGCTATTGAATACCACATTAACCCTACCGGTAAATTTGTAATAGGTGGTCCACATGGTGATACCGGTTTAACTGGCCGTAAAATCATCGTAGATACTTATGGTGGTAAAGGTGCACATGGTGGTGGTGCTTTCTCTGGAAAAGATCCAAGTAAAGTAGATAGAAGTGCAGCTTATGCAACCCGTCATATCGCTAAAAACCTGGTAGCTGCAGGTGTTGCAGAGGAAATTCTGGTTCAGGTAAGTTATGCTATTGGTGTTGCAAAACCAATGGGTATCTATATCAATACTTATGGAACAGGTAAAGTAAATAAAACAGACGGTGAGATTGCTGCGATTGTAGAAGGCCTATTCGACATGCGTCCTTATTTCATTGAACAACGTTTGAAACTAAGAAATCCTATTTATAGCGAAACTGCTGCTTATGGTCATATGGGCCGTAAAAATGAAACCGTTACTAAAACTTTCAGAACCCCATACGGAGAGGAAAAAACAGTAACCGTAGAATTGTTTACATGGGAGAAACTAGATTTCGTAGATCAGGTGAAAGCTGCTTTCTCATTGTAGTACGAAAACATTATACCTTAAAAAGGCGCTATTCCTATCGGAGTAGCGCCTTTTTTGTTGAAACAAATCTCCCGGAATACATAAAGAAAAAACCATTTCCCGTCATAAATGTTAGTTTATACAAACAATCAGCAATCATTATGGAACAGCCAATAGAAATGAATACCCTTAGCCAGATCCTTGAAAAGTTGAGACTTAAAGGACTGGACAATGAAATAAAGATGACAGATCATGGTAAAATGCAAGGTGTTGGCCTTAATAAAATATACAACCCGGAAGATTTAAGCATTATTAAAACCTATCGATTTGAAGGTGATTCTGACCCCGGAGATAATGCTGTCCTTTATATTCTGGAAGATAAGGACGGTCAAATTGGATATATCCTGGATGCCTATGGCATGTACAGCTCTCAGGAAGGAGCTGGATTTGATGACTTCCTGAAAAAGATCCCTACTGCAGACCGTGATCTACAGGAACTTTTTAATTAACACTATACAATTTGTGATAAAGGCCCATCGCAATAGCGACGGGCCTTATTTATTTATACTTTTTTATCCATTACACTTATCCATAACACGATTATCCCATCAATAATCGCTAAAACTAATATTGCCCATTCGTAGAGTTGCATATATATATTGTTTTAATAAGTAATAAAATGATTTACACGCTAATTATAACTTGCAGGCTAATTTTTAGCTATTTCATAAATACGTAGTGGTTCAGTAGCATTTGTTCTAAAATACAGGGTATCTATTTTCTTCAACGCCGACTTTTCAATTTTAATATAGTCATCACTTCCTGTATATAAAATATTTTCCCTACCTTTCTTATCCTTCGAAAACACAGTAATGGTTTCCCCATTTAATCTAAGTAAAAACTTTAAATCTGTGATCTGAAAGTCCTTAGGCAAATGCAGCATCCCCGGTTCATTATTTGAGAAAGTACTATAGGTTTCCAGATTACCGTCTAGCACGTAAACCCCATTATCTGCCTTATTCCTGGTATTCACTTCCATTTTAAACAGCTTAAGGTAGAACGTCTGGGCCTGATCAGACTTATTCCTAAACCTAATGTACTGATCTTCCGGACGGTCAAATTTGCTGATCAGACCTTTCCCTTTTTTCTCTTCTACAGAAAGGGCTTTCCAGGTCTGCGCATCATTGGAAGTTTCGAAAACTCCCCAATTCCCTAGTGTTGAAGACTCCAGATTAAACGCCAGTGAAGTCGCCTGTAAGTTTGGATGCAGATGTAAACCAAAATAATCTCCAGGATTCATCTTAATGGTCTCCAATGCAGGTGAAATGGCTACCAGCTGATTGCCAATTTGCAATGGCTGACTTTTCAGCTTAGCATTATTGGTATACAAGATGGTCTGATCCTTAACCAACAGCCCTGTGTGAGCAAGTACACCATTTCCAGCCGTCATCTGCTGACCAATCTTTAATAATACTTCTTTTACAAAAGGTGTCATGACCAGTGAACCGGTTTTAACACCTGGCTGATAAGGATTCAGGTTCGATTTCTGATCAAATTCTACCATCTGTTCAAGGTATCTTTCTGTGGCCAGATATTTTTCCCATGCCGAATCATATGATTTTTTGTTCCAGTTCTCCGCCAATTCCATTACCGCAACACCAGCTCTTCCCAATAAATCAAACTGTACTAACCATGGATGAATCTGTGCTACCAGCCTTTTATTCTCTGCTTTCGTAGAAATATCCTTCGAAGCAGCAATCATTCCTTCAAATTCCGCTTTAAGACGCTTCGCATCCTCAGTGGAATAACCTCCTTCATTTAAAGATTTCAGGAAAGCTACAGTGTAAGGTTGTATCACCACTGATTCCGATCTTCTGTATCTGTGGCCATTGGGTCCCGGATCACTATTATGCGAATTAAACAACTGAAATGCTTCTGACGCTTCTGGCATGATATAACGATGCGAAGCCAGCCAGGCCTGTTCGGGCTGATAACTTTTCATGTTCCAGGTGTACAATGCCACTCCAAAAATTGCTGTTTTGGATGGTTCTGCCTTATCCATCGGATTAGACACAAAGCCAGACATCTGATTTTGGGCCTCAGTATCGATTCCATAGGATGGTCCCATTAATAAGTGGTCACGTACATAATCGCTTACCGGGAAATTCCACCATACAAATGCAGGTCTTCGGATGCGCTTATTCACCCATTCCAAACCTTCTTTTGTGATATCAGCAACCACTGTATTCCCGGTCCACATGATCTGAATGGCAGGATCTAACTTTTCGCCCAATATATCCAGGTAAGTACCCGGTTTCGGATCAGACCATCCTTTATTGTATTCTGTGGGACACATGACCAAAGGAGTTACATCTTTTTTCTTATTTACAAACTGATATTGAAGGTAATTCAACAGACCGGCTTGCTTATTGGCGTCTGTTCCTACACCAGAAATATCATCAAAAAATACAGCAAAAGAACGTACGCCAAGGGCATACATCATTTCAAATTTTTTAAGTACTGCTGTACTATCTCCCAGATTCCATTTGATGTCTTTCCCAGGATGGATCGCCCAGACAAAATCTACATAATTCTTTTTTGCTTCCTGTACCAGTTGTTTGATATCTGCCTCCTCTTTTTCCGGATAATGTAACCTCCAGTTAGGAGAAGAATGGTAAGGGTCGTCTTTTGGACCATATATATAGGTATTCAATTTCAGCTGACCATAAAAACGCAGTTGCGCAATCCGATCATCCTGCGTCCATGGATCACCATAAAAACCCTCTACAGTACCTCTAAAGAGCACATCCGGATAATCAGTTACCTTTATAAAAGGAAGATTAGCTTTCCCCTTAGCCAATTGAATTAAAGTCTGCGCTGCATAAAAAGCGGCTCTATCATCCGCAGCGGCGATCTGAATCCCTGATTTATTAATGGTTAGTTCATAAGCTCCTGAACGCTGACCGGCAGATTTTTGTATTTGAACCTTTAGAGGCAATTCTTTCTTTCCACCATCCAATTTTATCACTGTACCAAGAAGGCTTTGTAATTCGGCCTTAACAGCTCCTGGTTTTACATAAAAAGCCTGATTCAAAGGAATCGAACCGCTTTCCATCAGCACTTGATGAGGCTGGGGATAAATCACAACTGGCAGGTCCTGAGCGATAGCAGATTTAGTGAGTACACATAAAATAATGGGGATCAGTCGTCTTTTAAAGTTTAGCATCATATTCATTCGTTTCTTTCTTTATTAAAGGGCATCTATTAAAAAAATGGGGCCCTGGACTAAGCCAAGGCCCCTACAATAATAGGATTAATAAAATTATTTTCTTGAGTAGGCTTCAAAATTAGCCAGACAAGGATATGGAGATCCAATTAATAAAGTCACTTTTACATATCTGATAGCTAGCGATGAGCTCACTGGAAACATTTGCTCTTTTGTAGTTGCCGGGTTAAAAGTCAACTGTCCTCCTCCAATATCTGTAAAATCGATCCCATTTACACTTCCTTCAATCTTAAAACTTGTAAAGCCTTGATTTGGATCGGTATGTGCATTCAAACCAATTTTTGTAAGCTTTGTAGCTTCCTTGATATCCACCATTAACCAATGTGGGTAAGGGAAGATAGGGTCAAGATTATAGTCCGACTGCCAAAAAGATGGCGTACCTGGGCTGGTTAAACTGATTACTTTAATGTCATCAACAATATTTTCAGCACCATTGCGCTCATCATCAACGTCATTAATTTCACTGGAAGCTGTTGCAGTCCATCCGGTCTTCGTCAATTTAACTTCCGGTTTTAAAATAGGCAAGACACCCATTGAGCGGGTAGCCACAGCTTTTCCATCAGTGTTGGAAACCAATATCGAAAAATTAGTCAGGCCAGAAATGGGAACTGTAAATGTCCCAACTGCATCCTTATTATTTTTCAATATGACTTCTTTATTCAGCCCATCCTCCACATACTTGAATTTTAAATCTACAGATTTCTTAGCATCATTTTGCCAATCAAATTTAGCACCATTAAGTACTGGAGAAATTTCGACCGTATTAGATACGTTGAGGTAATTCTGATCTTCAACTACCACCACTGGAGCGATTACCGGTTCTATTTCTTTTATAACCTTATCCTTCTTACATGAAGAGACCGTTGTAGCTGCAAATAACATCAATAAATAGAAACCTTTTCTGTTCATTATCTTCATTTTTTTAAACATCTTAAGCTGATTACTTGATAAATTCCAATTCAAAATTTGAGATCCATGGTGATCCGTCAAGGCTCCAGTCCGATTTAATCGGAACTTTCAACCAATAAAAAGTAAGGGCAGCAATATCTGGACCTATAGAAACGACAGAAGTGGCACCATCAGGGATCATCATTGGTGTTCTGCTCACCGGAATATCATTCCCTAAACTCTCCCACTTACCTGATCCAGTCATTAAAAAGTTTAATCCAACTGGTGCTATATTTGAAACTACTGCGCCAGCCCCATCATCAAATGGCCAGAAGCCAATTAAATTAGCATATTTGGGATGCTTGGTGATGTCCTTCAAATTGATATTTGCCATTACCGTGGCGTCGTCCAGTGCAACATTAAAATACGAAACATCACCCGCATTAAAATCCAGCTGTGTACCGCCATTATCCTGATTTCTATAGCCTAGTTTAAATGGTTCGGTGGTCGACAAATTCTTCGTACCTGTAATATCTTTACTTACATTCTTTACCCCATCTGTATACATAGTTGCCGTTCTGGTAGCCCCAACAGTTTTTACGGTTAAAGTTAGCGTATGCCATTTCCCTCCTGCAACCTGAGGGCCTCCCAAACTCACTGAACTACCTCCATTATCTTTACCACCCAAAACAACCTCCCAGTTTCCACCGTTGAAAATCATCGTCCACCCGGTGTTTGCATGCGCATGAACATCTGTACTTTTTGAGAAGAAACCAGGCCAATAAGCATTGTTATTAAATTTAGCCTGCAATTGCACAGTAAAATCCTTGCTAGTTCCCGGATCGTATAGGCCTTTATCATTTCTGATCACAGCCGTTGTTGTCGGTGCATTAAAACGCATGGTATTAAAACCTATTTTTTTCACCTCTTCCTGTTTAAGATTAGGATTTGAGCATACGATAAAACCTTGTTTTGGGCTGATTTCATTACCTCCACGGTTAGTCGTCACCAGGATCAACCAATCTTCAGCAGCATAGTTTTTACGCTTCTTCAGTGCAGCGGTAAGTTCTCCAATATAGCCATCTACCTTTTCAATTACAGCTTTATAAGCCGGCACATCAGCCGAAAAACCTACCGAATTCCCTACAACTTTCACATCTCTAAAATCAGCAAACACAATTTTAGCATTATTAGCCTGCAGAATATTAACTGCAGAATCCTTAACCATAGCATCGTCTGCTGCTAAAATACGGTGATCTGCATGAATCAAATATTTATTCAGAGCAGCATCTGTAGTTATGGTCACTGCCTTGAAGTCTGGTCTTACATCCAACAAACGTGAAAAGAAAGTAGGGTAATTCGTAATTGCCCCGTGTTCTTCATCTGTATTATCTGGATTCTTTACTGCTGTATAGTTATCGTCTATAATGGCATGCTTTGCGGAAGCTACCCCTGTTAACATACTCGCTAAAGAGCCCGCATCAGAGGAAACCGCATCAGTAAGCGCACTGAAACTGAATTTTCCGTTTTTGATCAATGCTGCGATATTAGTTGGATTAACCTTCATTACCTCGGAGCCAACGGCACCATCAATATTGATAATTAGCACCTTTCTTTCTGATTTCCCCTGCATGTTATCACCGTACTCTTCAAATACCTGAGGAGGATTTTCATATTTCCTACAAGCATTAAATACTACACTCATTAATACCAGCACCATACTCATTATTAAGGCCCGATTTTTACTTTTATAGTTCATCATGATTTTCAATGATTTATATTTACTTATTATTTAATGACACTAAGCTCTGCAAGTGCCGCATCCGCATTACCTACCCAGTTATTCTTAATAATTACTTTATAGAACCTTGCCTTTAATGGGGTGTCGAAAATAAAATCGTTCTTTTTCCCTGCTGTATTAGCAAGTTGAAAGTTCCCTAACTTCTCCCAATCTGAAGCTTCGTTTGTATCACTGCTATAGATCTCAATATCTTTCGGAATCTGCCTCGCGCTGGCCCTTGCAGTCAAAGAAAGTCCTTTCGCCAGTGGTAGTTCAAATTTATTTAGTCCCTGATCCCAGATAATGGTATACGGCATTGTTCCTAAAGGAGTGCCTTGCCATTGAGAGTGCCAGAATGTTGCTGGATTACCATCCAATAAGGTAGAAACGCGTCCATTAACGGATCCCTCTCCTACAAGCTCTTGAGAACTGGATATGATTTTTACCGGGTTGAAAATTTCTTTCCCACCAGTCTTAGTCATAGGATTATAAGTCCACTTCCGTGTCTTCAACAATGGATATTTTGCGCCAATACTCAAGTAAGACTGCGAGCTGACACTGATTCCCCAGTATTCAAAAAACGGCCTTAAATCTACTTTAGCATATTCAGAAAACCGTTCATAGACAAAGTCATGTTTATCCTGATCGGTATTTGAATAGCGAGCTGCATGTCTTGCCGCAGTATATAAATAAGGCATCGCGTCATAACCATATTGTTCAAATATTTGAAGAAATGGTACCATTCTCTTAAAAGGATCATCGATTCCTGGGCCATCAAAATCCTTTTTAACCCCAATTCCGATTTCTGTACTCGCAAAGTTTAATGCTGGTTGCACCCAGTCACTACCATGTTGAATAGCAAAATCAGCCCCATTTCTATGGGCTACTTTATAATTGAAAAGATTATTTGTTGTTTCCCCTAAGGTAGACCAGCTCCAGATGCTACCTTGCTGGCAATTGTGACCAAATTCATGGTAAGTTCCCCAATTCGCCCCGTGTAACAATTGATCAAGGCTGACCACGCTATTGAACCATTCGTTATCCATCGTCGCTACGGTTGGAAAACCATTGTGTCCATAACCTACCGATGGTTGAATATCCAGGACTTCACGCCATGCACCTTGTGGACTTTGGTCCCTGATGTCGCTGGCATTATCGGAAAGGCCCATCCAGCCGTTAAAATCCAATTCAAAAACATTATTCCATGCCGTCATTAAAGCCGTCGGCTGAGTTAATGGTTTTGCAGAATTGAAATTTCTAATCAGAAAATCTCTGGGAATCAGAAAAATAACTCTGTTACTACGTAATTCTAACCAGGGCACTGTTGAAGCTTTAACTTCCGCAATCCATGCCGCGTCATTGCTCTTCCCCAGTACAAAATCAGGTGATTTTACCGCACCAGTAATGGTAAACTCTACAGGTTGTTGAATTGCAAAAGCAGCGCGGATATAGATCGTTCCCCCATATCCATTACGGACATAATTTGCTCCCGGATAAAGCTGCTGCACACTAAATATTAAAGGATCTCTTTTTAGATTCGCCTGACCGGTCAAATTATCGGTATGGCCGCCAACCTGAACACTCAATCCATTGACTCCTGCAGGAACCATGATTTTAATCAATTCACCAGCTGGGGCATAAAATCCCGTACTAAACTGCGGCTCTGGTGCCACCGAAATACGCAATAGAAATTTATTAGAAGCGGAAAAATTCAGATCAAGGGTAAATTTAGTATCCTTTACCCTGGGTTCATTTGCATCCACCATCCCTGGAAATATGCGGGCTCGGGAATACAGAGACCTGTCCACCCTGGACATGGCCGTATCTAATGGGACTTCATTACCTTCTGCTGAACCTGGTTTATTATAACCATCCTCAAAGTGATAACCATATTTTTTGCAGGAAACCATGCTCAAAAGCAAAACGCCACAGAGCATATTAAAATATATATTCTTCATTTCTATAGGTTTTAAGGCTTAATATCTAAATAAATTGGACTCCATGTTTTACCATCGAGACTCCATGAAGCTGGCACCGAAACGCCAAGCCATTGATAAATTTCAAAAGGGATATCTATGTTGTTCGGAACCATTCTATAAAATGAATCGCTGATCTCAGGACATAGTGTAGGCGCAATATCATTAAAAGCTTCCCAGGAAGGATTCTTGTTTACGGTAAAATTAATTCCTTTACCACTAACCTCTTTCAATGATTTACCCGAGCCATCATTTAAAGGCCAATAACCGATCAACTTACTATAACTTGGATTTGATGCTGTTACTATTGTTTTACATGCATAATCCTTAATTTGCTGCGCAGTTAACGCTACGTTATAAATTTGCAGATTATTCATCAATACGCTGGCTTCGGTGTTCTCACTTCCTGGAATATATCCTATTCTCAAAGGAGAGGTATTATTCACATTATTGGCATCCATATCCACCTGTGCATCCAGGACTCCATCAGTATAGCCCCTGATTTTTGAATTTACCCCATCAATGACTACAGTTACCTTATGCCAATTCCCATCATTAATTTTACCTCCTTTAACCTGGCCTCCTATATTAGAATTAAAAGTCCAGTTGAACCCTTCCAAAAATAGATTCCAGCCGGCTCCGGTAAATCCTTCAGCCCTTTTTGATAAAACTGTCGGGTAAATAAAACTACCTTCTTTACTTTTAATCAAAAACTGAATGGTAAAATTCCCTTTGGATCCGAAATTGTAAAGAGCCGTATTTGAAATCGCAGCTACCGGTCTGGTAGCTGTTGTATAGTCAAACCGGATGCTGTTACCCGAATAAGGGATATGTTCAGAATCGGGCTTTGGAACAAAAAGAGTACTGAATCGAGGATTATAAAATAGGACGAAATTATTCCTTGAAGCATCAGCATAAGCGGTGAAATCCGAAGCATTTGGATCTGCAGGAATCAACCCTCCTTTATTGGAAGTCACAACTACCAACCAGTTTTCATTGGAAAAATTCTTTCTGTTAGTTAAAGAGGTCATGATCTCTCCTACATAATTATCAAGTTGAAGTATTGCATTTGCATAGGTTGGAGATGTTTCTAAATAGTCACCATTCTTTCCAGCCAACTCAGCACTATGAAATTGAGCCACTACTAAAGCTGCATCATCCCTTTTTAACTCCTCTTTTACCGCATTTTTCACGGCTAAATCACTGCCTTCAAAGGTTTGACTTGCTGTCGCATCTGATGCGAGATTGGTATTAAAAGATTTAGAGGCTGCAATTGAAGTGGTTCTAAAATTAGGTTTCACTTGCTTTAAATGAGTAATGAGCGATGGATAACTGGCCAGTTTATTACCTATAAAGTCTTCAGTTGTCACCAAATGCTTATCAGGTTTAACTCCGGTCATCATATTTGCCCAGGCTCCGGCATTAGTCAGGATATAATTTCCATCTGTACTTAATCCATCATAGGCATAAATGGAATTTTTAACCATTTTGGAAATATTAGGAGCATTAAGTGACCTCAATGCTCTTCCTCTAACTCCATCTACTATGATATATAACACTTTTCGTGTTTTTGCTTTGATTCCAACCGTATCATTTACGGACGACTCTTTTAATTTATTTGGGAAGTCTTTATTACAAGAAAAAATCGTCGTCAGGAAAAATGCGACCGTTGCCAAAACAAATGCATGTTTTACCAGGGCTTTATAAGTATGTGTTTTCATTTTTTTCATATCTAATTTGTTTGTCAGAATCTACCCCGATTATTGTTTTAACTCGACGCGCACAATATTCCCAACTCTGGTATTGTTAAACTTATTGAAAGCTCCTACAAGGATCACAGCAGGATTTCCAAGAGCTGAAGTCGTTTCGACAACCTTAAGGACCTGCCCTTCGAAAGCACCGGTATTGTTATATCCCGCAGCAAGGGTTCCATTTTGACCAAGGATCATAAACCCTTGTCTAATCACCCCATGATAGCTGTTAAAACCTCCAGAAACCAATACTTTACCATTGTTTAACTGATGAGCAAAGTTGGGTACACCACCCACAAGCTGATTAAACTGAAATAGATCATCCACAGTACCATTGGTATTTAACATTACCACACCTTCTCTTGGCTTTCCATTAAAATTCTTAAAAGCGCCGGCAAGCATTATTTTACCCGTAACAGCATTGTAAGTAATAGAGATCACAGGCCCATCTGCTCCGGATCCGGTATTAAAAGTTTTATCCACACTACCATCGGTATTGATACGGACAATATGATTCGCTGGAACTCCATTAAAAGTAGTAAAGGATCCTATCGCCACAATTTTTCCATCGGCCTGCATAAAACCATCATAAATACTCCCATTTCCACCCGCATATCCTTGTTTAGTATCCGGATTGTAGTTAAAAGTAGAATCCATTGTTCCATCTTCTGTCATACGAACCATTTGGTTCATACCAGTGATATCAGTCACTTTGAAATCACGCGTAGAACGTTCATAGAAGTATTTAACGTAATGAGTAAATGACCCTAGCACGGTGATTTTATTATCCCTGACGAACGTCCTATAGGCAACGCCAAACACGCCACCATTAAATGTGGCCACTGTATCAAATCCCATTCCCGGGATGTCGGGCTTTACATTGACTACCCTAATGCGTGTAGAATCTAAGGACCCATCCACATTCAGTCGGGTAATTCCATTCATTCCCAAACGCTTATTATAGGAGTTTATAAACCCTCCCACAATATATTTTCCACTATTCAGCCGATTGATAGACAAAATTGAACCGTCAGAGCCTTTGCCTGCTTTCAGTGAGTTCTGAAATGCCCCGTCTCTGGAAATGAGCACAATTCCATTAATAGGAACCGTTGCGGCCTGATTCTCAAAGTTATTGAAACTACCCACCATCATGTAATCCCCGGATGGAGTTTTATAGAGGTCATAAATTGGCCCGTTAGTGCCATTTACAGCCTTAAATGAAGCATCTACAGCAACCTTACCATCTACAGAAAATTTTGGTCCGAAAAACGACTGTCCTTCCAGTAAAACGGTTGTACCCCCACTACTGGCGTTTTCGGGAACCTTTACTGTAACTGTACTATCTGAAACAGTAACAATTTCTGCCTTTGTTTCATTAATAAAAAAGTCAAACTTTCCTTGATACTTCGCTAAACCATTGATTTTGAAGGTGACTTCTTCACCAGTACTTCCACTGGATGGGCTTGCTTCATCACCGATAAACTTAACCCCCAATGCCAGCTTCCCTCCACCATAAGGATCAACTACAAATCCTTCTTTCTTCTTGCAGGAAACCTGAACGAGTACAAGCAGCAACAGCAGCAGACTCATCAGGTTCACTCTTATATTTAATGTATTGATTGAGATCATAACTTTTATTTAAAATATATATATAAAGGACTTCATTAGGCTACTCGCCTGCCTTGCCTATACCAGCGGAAATCGCGGCAATAATAAATCGATCGGTTCCAAAGCCAAATGAATGATTCTGATAGACTAATGCATGGATCACCCCGTTGGTAGGTTGTATATCTGAACTGGCAATAGGGGTATTAATCAAACCAATTTTTGGAGTAGAAAAATCGGGAATATAAGAAAGGATCAGCTGTCTGTATCCTACATACTTTACTCCAGATGCGTCATTATAAAACACACCAATATTCATTGGTCTTCCCCCTAAAGAAGTATAACCCTGGCCACCAAAAGCATTTATCGCAAGCGTATCAAGCTGTGGAACATCCTTTAAAAGATAACTACCTTTAAAGACATATAAGGAAAGCATTTCCTTCCAGACTTGTGGTTTCACTTGTTCCAACTGAGAAACAGTATCCTTACCAGTAGTCCTTAAATATCTATTCAGATTTTTTACAGCCTTGTAAATACAAGAGCTTGGTGGCGCAAAGAAAGTCACATTCTCTTTCTGGAAAACATCTTCCATACCTGCCACTTTTATGACCCTGGTTAAGCTGTCAAAAATAATAGGCTTAGCCTTTAAGTACTCTAAGATGGTTCCATTATACTGTGCCTTGTGTACACCAGTGTCTACAAAATAATCCTTTTTACAACCTACCATGAAGCAGCAGGATAGGATAAATACAGCTGTTATTGTTTTTATAGTATTCAACATAAATTTCTTTTTTTAATATCTAAACCTGATTATCTCCAATAATTATTAAGAACCATGTATGGATTGTTATTCATCGCACTTGCATCCATTGGCCATGTCCATGCACCAGCCTTGAAATTCTCTATTGGCATTACGCGGTAACAGTACTCTTTGTCCAATATTTTTTTAGTACGAACAAGGTCATAGAAATAATGTCCTTCACCCATCAATTCGCGACAACGCTCATAATAAATTGCATCCTTCAAGTCTTTTCCACTCTCAATTATTGGTGTCGCTTCAGCTCTGGCTCTTACCAGGTTTACGGAAGCCCTTGCTCCAGCATCATCACCCAATTCAGCCTGAGCCTCTGCGCGTAATAAAATCGCATCTGGCAAACGGAAAACCATCAAGTTATCATCAGGCAAAACATCTTCTCCTTCTGCCGCAAAGATGTTTACGAATTTCAACAGCTCCCATGAACCATCTGTGTTATACATAGTTGCCGGATCAAACCAAACCTGTAATCTTTTGTCCACCGAACTCAAAGGGTAAATTTTCAACATGAACTTCGTGTCATAATAAACATAACTCTTGGTAATTGATTTTATCGGTTTATGAGGATAATGCAATACCATGTCCGTAAAAGTATTATAGAGGTAATCTCCTGTGGAGTACTCGCCATAGTTTAAACTACGCAGTACTTCAAACAAGCTTTCTCTGGTTCTACCTTTAAATATTTCCTTAGTTCTGTTAAGCGGTAACAAACCATAGTCATTGCTGCTCATGATATCAGCACCTAACTCATTAACTGCGGTATAGTAATTCCTTTTGTTCGGTTCATCAAAACCAGCAGCCCACATGTTAAGGTGCATTAATAACACATCAGCCCCCCCACGCATTGCACGTATGCCTACTAAGGAAGGATCCTCATATGTCCAGGGAAGATCATTTTTAACCGCCATCAAATCGGCAATACAGTTATTTAGAACTTTAACCATAGGTGTTCTTGGGATGGCATCCTGGTGGTAAGCATCCGTATAATAAGGAACATCACCAAACTGACGTACCAAAAACAGATAGGCCAGGTTACGAAGAAAGACGGCTTCTGCACGATACTGTTTTCTATCTGCAGCGGAAAGTGAAACCACCTTATCAGCCTGTACATATAAAATATTGGCCGATTGAATCATTTTATACCAGCCATTCCACATTGTTAATCTTTCATAGCGAAAATATGGCAGATAAGCATTGCTGGATGACAGGATAGATTTCAAATCGTTGTTTGAGATTTGCGATATGTAAGGGCGCCCAAGACCTGAAGTCATATTGATTGGGGCACAACGCATGTCACCAGTAGTTGCAAAATAAGGTGTAGACAATGTATTCTCCCTAAATTGGTTGTATATCCCTAGCGTAAAGGATTCAACATCCTTTTTATTTTGCCAATAATTGTTCCCGGATAAATTATCTATTGGGGTAACATTAAGAAATTTTTTGCATCCTGAAAGGATTGATCCTCCGGTCAGCAAGAATAAAAATGCACATATAAATCGTTTCATATAATTTCTTTTAATATTAGAATTGAACTTGGACACCTAGAACAAAAGAACGCGGACTTGGGTACCCCCCAGAGTCATCCCGGCCTAATGCAGTTACAGTCTCTGGATTGGCTCCTGAATAATTACTAAAGGTGTAAACATTAGCAGCAGTACCATACACACGTGCAGAAGAAATTCCCCATCTTTTAATCAGGCTTTTATTTAAATTATAAGAAAATGTTACCTGGTTAATTTTAAAATATGATCCATCCTCCTGGAACAAAGTTTGGTCATAACGGAATGGAGTATATTGCGAAAATCGCGTATAATCGAATGGATTCGGATAAGTCGCGTTGTCTCCGGATTGTTTCCAGTAGTCATAAGCCTCCAGTGGAACCAATCCACTCAAAACAGTTGGGTCATTAAACTTTTGAAAACGGGATGATAAATCGTTGTTTAAAATATCTCTGATCAATGTAAACGAGCCATTGATGGTTAGGGAATAGTTTTTATACTGCATGGATGAAGTGATACCACCATTAATCAGGGGTTGCGAATTACCAACTGGCACGTAATCATTTCTATCTAAAACATAATCCCCATTTAAGTCAGTCCATCTTGGATCTCCCGCCTTAAAATAGGTGTAGTTTAAGCCACCTGTGCGGTACCTTAAGCCTGTCAATGGATCCACTGGAACATCGGCATTCGTAGAATAAACACCATTGGTATTTAACAAGACATTTGTCAAACTATTTCTTCCCAAACGGTAAAGAATGTTCTGGCCAGTCTCAGGATCTGTTACCAGCAACTGACTCACTCCATCTGGGAGGTGAACCAGTACATCCTTGTTCAAAGCTGCATTTGCAGACAATAACCAGGATAGCTTGCTATTTTCGGATAATGGACGTGCAGAAATGGACAACTCGTAACCATAATTCACCACACTCATTTCATTGGTACTCACTTGCTTAAAAGCATTGATATTGGCAACATCCTTTTTGCGGAGCATATTGTCTACCTGCTTATAGTAAGCGTCGAAAGTCACACTGAATTTCCCATTTAAGAGTCCTAAGTCTAATCCCGCATTGAACTGGGTAGAGGTTGTTGGCGTAAGCCGTGTATTTGGAATCACATCCAGATCCAGATTAGTTGTAGGAATCTGATTGTAATTGCCACCGGCAACATAACGTCCGTAAACATCATAAACCGAACCTGTAGGCACAATATTTTTACCATAAGTAAAGCGCAAGGAACTGTAATCAACCCATTGAAGAGATTTCATAAAGTCTTCCTTATTGAAGTTCCACCTCAAACCCATTGAAGGACTCTTAGAATAACCCGCATCAGGACCATTCGTTGAAGATCCGTCAATACGATATGTTAAGTCTAACACATACTTTTTATCATAGTCATAAGAGAAGGAACTCGCAAGAGAGGCGGTTCTTAGATCAGAAAGGTTATTTAGCGTTCCTCCCTTTGACATGAACCAATCGTAGCCAAATGGCCCTTTTATCTGGTCATTCGGGCTTCCTATTTGTTGGATTACGTCAGCTCTGAAGCTAGTTGAGTTCAGCTCTCCAAAGACAGCTGCATTAAAATTATGTTTTTCATTAATTGATTTGGCATATGCTACTCTCGTCCTGTTGTATAGCGTATTTTTTCTATCAAAATAATTATACAGGATATTCGAATTGTCATTCAAGCTACCCGGCTTAAAATTATCCTTAGCGGAAGAAAAATAGTTAAAACTGAAGGAGTTTGAGGCCCGTAAACCTTTCACAATTTCATAATCAATATCCAATGCGGTAGTCATATTGATCGTCTTATTCTCATCCTGGGTATTTAAAGTACTTAATAAGCCATTACCTGCTGAAAATAAAGATGGAGCTGGCAATAAAGAGGATGCCTTACCATTTTCCGCGACACCCTTTTGCGTTAAACTATTTCCTCCACCAGTACTGTTATTGGCCAATGCATTAGAGGCGGATGCTACCAATTTGAACCGCTGATTTGGCTGGTATTGAGCATTCATGTTCAGTGTATATCGGGTAAAATCAGTATTTTCTACAATACCTTTTTTACTGAAATAACCAAGGTTAACTTTATAATTGAATGTGTTCTCTCCACCAGAAATATCTACGTTATGTGTCTGGTTAACCGTATTTCTATAGAATTTAGCTTGCCAGTCTGTAGAATTATTGTAATAAGCATTCAAACTATCTGCAAGAAATGGAGTTTTATTTATGGTATTTAATCCATGGTAAAAACTACTGTCATTTTGTAGAATCTGATCAATACGCATCAGTCGTTCTCCCTTTCCTCCTATCACCTTTCTCAGAGCAGGTGCAATATCGAATGTAAGGTTTGATACGTATTTAATAATCGGGATTTTAGAATTTCCTCTCTTGGTGGTAATCAGGATCACTCCATATGCACCCCGAGATCCATAAAGCGAAGTGGCTTGAGCATCTTTCAAGACTTCAATTTGTTGAATATCCTCTGTTGGGATCAATGAAATCGGACTCAAGCCCGGACCTGCCTGATCAAAACCGTAAGAATAATCGGTATTGTCGTCTACAGGAATACCATCAACAACAAATAATGGAGAGGTTGGGGTTAAAAAGGCTTTCCCCCCTGATGTTGAAACATTCACGTTAGAAATACCGCGGATGTTTACTGAACCACGCATCCCTGGAGTACCATTATTATTTTGAATGTTCATCCCAGGTACCTTACCCTGAAGCAATTCCATAACGTTCGCAGCCGGAACATCCTGAATATCTTTAGCGGTTATGATCACACTGGATCCTGTAGATACCTCTTTTGTCTTCTTCGCATAACCGATAATAACGGTCTCATGTAAAGCATTCACTTCTTCTGCTAAAACAATGTCCATTTTCAAATTACCAGCTACTTTCCTGGTAACTGTTTTGTAACTGATGTACTTAAATGTAAGTTCAGCATCTTCAGACACGCTCACACTAAATTTTCCATTGCCATCTGTGGCACCGAGGGTAACAGCAGGTCTACCCGTCGAAATTATTACGCCTGGAATCGGTTTTCTTCCAACCTTATCCGTTACAGTTCCCTGCACTACAACTTTCTTTTGTTGTGCAAACGCCTCCTTATTGAAGCTGAATAGCATAAACAAAGAAAATATTATAACCGTATATCTCATATCAGATCTTATATAAATTAAAAATTCTGTATATTATTAATCATTAGTAAATTTTGGACTTTCATTGAGGAACCAGATTGTAATGAGCCAATCGCCCTTCTCATAGATGGCAAAATCCATATTCAATGATGCCACTTGTCGAAAGTTCCCAAATCCAAGCCTGTCATAAGAAAATGAGAGATGAGCCTTATCACCTAATGTATTGGTATACTTCGTTTTATAAGCTATTAATGGAATCGGATAAGCGACATCGTATTTTACAGAATCGCTTGTCATCTTCATGTTAAATCCATGCAATAGCTGATCCCATTTGGTGAGGTTGAACTTCTTTGGATCAATCGGTTTATACAAAGAGTCGACAAACTTAATGGTGATTGAGTTTCCATTCCCAACCTTTTTAAAAAGTACACCAACATCATTATTAAATAAAGGAATATCTGTTTTCTCCCCACTCATATTGATCAGGCTGGCAGATGTTAATCCAATATATTTTGATAGACCAGTAATGGGATCCAATACCGAAGGTTCGAAAGCACGTTCCTTAAGTGGCATCAGTTTTAAGTCTCTGAAATATCTACGTCCTCCAGTGTTTGACATTTCTACATCAAATACATAACCCGAATCCGGTTGTGTTCTGACAAGAGATGAGTTGGCTGCAGACCACATTAAAAACTGACCGGAATGCTCTCTGATTTCAAATAACGGACGATGCTCGATCTTCCTTTTTGCTTCAATCTCTGCAATAGACTTTTCATCGCCCAAATAAGGCTTAGTCCATACCTGAACAGGATAATTGTCGATCAGCTCTTTCGCTGCAACACCATCTCTTGTTCTCATATTAATAATTTTAAATGTTAAAGGCTGCGAGGAGTTTCCAACAAAAAAGTTATCCGAAAACAGGGTATTTCTTCCCAGAACCGGCATATAAGTTGACACTGTAAAACGACTATCTGTACCAATAGATTCCCGGTCAACCGGCAAATTCTTTTTACAACCAATGGTACTTACTAACAGTACCAATCCCATAAAAAGAGCGTTAAGTGATGCTAATGGGTATTTATTCTTCATTTCTTTAAACCTTAATGATTAAATCTTGTTACAAAATCACTGAACCCAAAATCATGTCCGGGGGCGACTACATTGACGATTGCGTTGTTCGTTTCAATGTTCACTGCATTTGTTGGGGTACTTTGCCAGTATCTGATAAAAATTGAATTCTTAGGATCCGTAAAAGTGATGATCCCAGGGCCTCCACCAATAAATCCTGATGCATCTGCGTTGGTATATAAAATATGCATTGGGTATTTATAATGCAGACTCTTCACCAGTAAACCATCTGCGAAACTCTTAAAGGTCTCCGTATTCAACCTGCCTGGGATAATGTATTTGCTGACCATACTGTCTAACTCTACAATGTCGACGTCAGCCAGATAAAGTGGGCTTTTATTCGTTTTCTTACGTACCGCATTTAAATTCTCTACTGCGATTACAAAACTCTTATTGGTTACGGCAAACAAGGTAACTTGCTTATTTTTCAATGAATCTTCAATCGCGGGTAAACGATGAAGAACTACCAATAGAGAATCATATATTCCCGATTGTGCCTTTAGATAATCTAAAGCATTTCCATCAAACTTCTGCAGTTTATTTTCATAGTTGTAATAGGTGGTATCACCCTTTTTACAAGCAAAAAGCATAGTACTAAGTAGGACAACCAGCAGAGTATGGAAGAAAAAGTTATTTTTATTTCTCATCTGTATATTTTTGTAAAAATTAAAATTGACACTCATCATCATTTAATTGTGAACTTTACTTCCAGTAACTATTTTGACTTAACCTACTGTTTGCATTGAGCACCTCTTTCGCTATTGGCCAATAGATTCCTTTTTGAGCGATTAAAGCATTAAAGACTGGGTTATTATTTTTGATTTTATGGTAACGAACCTGGTCATACCATCTCCATCCTTCTCCCATTAGTTCTCTTCTACGTTCATCAAAAATTTCCTTAATTAAATCTGATCCAGGGACATCTGCGAATCCACTCACCCCCCTGTTTTTCTTAACTGTATTTAATAGGATGATTGCATCCTGACGTTGGCCTATTACAGCTAAAGCTTCTGCACGTAATAGCGCGAGCTCTTCTAATCTGGTGAATAAAATACTTGAGCTATAAATGGCAAAATCACCATTGGTAGATCCTCCTCTCAGCACTTTAATCTTGCTAAACACCGGGGTTTCACCGCTATAGTTGACAAAATAATTGGTTCTGGAAAGGCCAGAGATCGTATCCAAACCAAAACGCTGATCATTTAAATCTGTGAACACTGAAGTAATCGTATCTTTTGATACATATAGATCTGGTGTTTGCTTGGTAATCAAGGGAGCAGCCAACACCAATTGCTCAATATGTCCATTTGCAGTCGACTCACCATAAATGTCGTTAAAACCAAAACCGATCACCTGTTTAAAAGACTGTCCGTTAAAGAGTCCGTCAGCGCTTGTTAATTCAGTGGTAGTCGAATAATCCACACCTGCTTTGGCATAATTCTTCATGATGAAATCGGTATAAACCGCGGCATCAATATAATGCGACTGCCATGCTGAAATATGTGCTAAAACTGCGTAAGCGGAAATTTTAGTAAATAAAGCACCCCTCCAGCGTTCGAATGTATACCCATAATATGGGCCAGGCAATTCTTCATTTCCATCGGCACCATATACGTAAGGCAGATCTTTTACAGCAGCCATTAATTCTGATTCTGCATAAGCCAGGACTTTGGATTGATCAGTAGTGGGTTTCATTTCAAAACTTCCATCATGAGAAGAAGTAATCAAAGGAACATCTCCCCAGATTCTTACCATGTAGAAATAGATAAAAGCTCTCAGCGCTCTTGCCTGAGCCACATCAACTTTATTATTCGTTTCTGTATAACGAATATCTGCTTTCACTACCTCTGGGGAACGTTCAATGAATAGACTTGCATTATTGATGACTGCATAAAAGCTTCTCCAATTCATGATATTTTGAAGTAGTGGATAAGAGGCATTTAACTCCCCTTTCACAATCGCTTTCAAATCGGTCTTTTTTGTGGCATTAAAATCACCATTTCTGAACTCTCCCCACAACCAATGCGCATTGTTGTTCGCCAAAGCTGCACGGGTAAGGCCATAAGTTGCCATTAATCCAGCTCTGGTATCTTGAATGCTCTTCCAATGCTCGCTTTCTTTCGCCAGTCTGGTAGATTCAACATCCAATACTTTCTTGCATGATACACTCAGGCCCATTACCGCAGCCGTTAATAAAATTCCAAGAACTTTATTAACCTGAATGTTTCTATTTACAAAAGATATCATATACAATATTTTTTTTATTTGTGAAAACTTATAAATCTAACTTGATGCCCAAGGTGTAGGTTCTTGGAATTGGTAAGCCATAGCTATTGTATATTCCGTTATACTCAATCAATTCTGGGTCACTTCCAGAGAAAGAGGTCACAGTCAACAGGTTATTTCCTGTCACATATACATAAGCCTTTTTAATGGTAGATCCCATCTTCTTCATAAAACCGGCTTTTGTAAAATCGTAACCGAATGAAAGGGTTCTTAACTTTGCATAGGAAGCATTTTCAAGGAATAAATCCTGATCAAGGCGATATGGGACAACACTGCTCCAAGGGTTATAAACAGGATATTTTGTCAAATCAGCATCGGTCTGCCAAGAAAAGATCTCTCTGATAGAATTGATATCATTTGCTGATTCCCTGTTGATGAAATCAAATTGAGATGCAGCTGTTTGATTTAACGCTTTCTGTCCAATGGCATAAATGATATTAACATTCAGGTTGAATTTACCATAACGGAAATCATTTGACCATCCCCCACTCAGCTTAGGCATTGAATTTCCCGCAAGAATTTTATCATCGCTATTGATAATAAAATCGCCATTGTTGTCTTTCCATTTAGGATCGCCGGCTTTCATCATTGTTCCTTCAAAGGTCATGCGACGATTTGTAGAGGGATCAACTGGAATTTCATCATTAGAATTATAGATTCCCTGATTTTGGTAAACATAAAAACGATCGATTGCCTCACCAACTTTCAGTTTTCTATCCCCCAAAACCAATTCATTCAATCCATTTGGTAAAGCCGTTAATTTATTACGGTTAACATTGAAATTTAAACCCGACTCCCAATTTAATCCTTCAACGCTTTTAATGATGCTGGCCTGAAGGCTAAAATCAATACCTGTATTTCTTACCGCCATTCCACTTGCAAAAGAATTTGAATAACCAGTTTCTGATGGTACAGGTACATTCAATAACATTCTTTTATCATCTTTTCTATATAATGCCAGGTTGGCATAAAGTCTGTTTTTTAATAAGGCTGCATTGAAACCAAGGTTCAGCTGATCAGTATAAGCCCATTTCAGATTGTAGCCAATCCATCCTGAAGTATAAGGTCTTGAAATTGCACCAACACCATTGTACCCAGGAATTGTTGGCTCAGAATCCCAACCAATTTCTACACGATATTGCGGTCCGGCTGCAAAACGATCATCTGTGAAAGGTTTTCCGATTCTTGACCAGGAAACATTCATTTGCAACTCATCAAATAGGTTATTGTTTTTTAAGAATTGGTTCTTAAGGTTCCATTTTCCACTAAAGGCTGGGGCTATGAACCAACGGTTCCCTGGTTGTGCATTAGATGAACCATCATCTCTAATTAGCGCAGTAAAAGTCAGTAAGTCTTTATAATCATACTTCGCTGTTCCATATAATGAGAACAAACTGTATTTTTCCTGATCAATATATCTGTAAACCAAATAACTTACCGGAACCAGATAGTTTGATTTTTGATCATTCCCTTCTACAACGTTTATCTTTATAAAATCATTAGGTCCATTATAAGCATTTGCATAATTGTATTTATGCGTATCACCTTGAATAGATTGCCCCAATGCAAAGAACAACTTGTGGTTTTTATTAAGCTCTTTCGTATAATTCAATGCATTATTGAAAACTATTCTTTCGTTATATCCGAAATAATTAGAAACATAATTATTTCCTTCCATTAATGTTCTAGGATAGAAAACGTCTCTAGTACCTTGATTATAATCAAAATAAAGGCTGGTCACGAAAGAAAATGGATTCAGATCGACCTTTAGGGATACATTAGCTTGAAGCGCTGTAGTTCTATTGTCGTCGATGGCTTTATCATACTCAGTTAAAAAGGATTTATAAACATCCGCATTTGGTGAAATGGGATTATATAAATCTGGAATATACCTGGTTTCTGCAAAACGATCACGAAGGTTACGGTTCCTATTACGATCTAATCGAGTCGCATTCACGGCACTCGAAACTGTAAGCCAGGAGAAAGGCAACATATTAATCTGGAAAGAAGACAGGTAACGGTTTAAGCTGGTTTCATCAGCATTTCCAGCACTGGTAGTTGCAGAACCAAAAAAACGGAAATTAGCTCTTTCAGATCCGCCGGTTAAGCCCAGGTCAACAGAATGAATTGGTGTAGTTTTATAATAAGTGTCATTCCATCTCGCAGGACCATAATAATTGACATTTGTGGAATCTCTTAAATATCCCACATAGTTCAAATAGTCATCTGAACTCGCATATTTTTGATAGAAAGGTTTACGAAATCTATTCTCGTATTCTGCATTGACTGGCGTGATGTTACTTGCCTGAACCATTCCAAAATAACTGTTTATACTCAGCTGTCTTCTACCTGATTCTGCAGCCTTTGTGGTGATCCAAATGGCTCCATTCACCGCATTAGGCCCTAATTTTGCCAATGAAGCAGGATCTTTGATCACCTCAATGGCGCTTATATTATTAATATCTATTCCCGCCAATAAGTTTGTTGCAGGCCCCAGACGGTTAAAATCATATTTCTGAATATCATAAACAAAGGAACCCTCCTGTATCATGGGAACCCCGTTTACATACACCATTGGCTGCTGCTTAAAAATATCATTTTTGTTGAATAAGGGAGCTGATAATCCACGTACCAGCATACTTTGCTCTGATCCTGGCTCTCCACTTGTTTCCTGAACATACAATCCAGGAACATTCCCTTTGAGCATTTGTTGTAAAGTCAGATTCGGACTAAGTGAAGACCTCCTGATATTTAAAGAGTCGTTACTCCCTTTTGACACCACCTGGTTATTCACTCTGGAAACCGGAATAATCTTTGAAGTATCAGGAACAGTGTCTTGTCTGAGAAGCACGCTGTAATTGAAAGTGGCAGTACAGTAAGTTACCGCATGTACCTTTGTAACTCCCAAAGGAGACAATAAAGCAACATAAGTAAGAACTGCAATAATTCGGACAATTTTCATTCGCATTAATTGTTTGAAGGTTAGCTTTGTTAATTATTTGTTTCCCATAAGCTTATGCTTATTTAGTTGCCTAAATTTTAAACATAGCTGTCCATAGACGACAACTGCTTATAGTTGTTGAGTGGATTACTTAATTAAAAAACATGCTGTTAAATAATAAATGTCATAGGGAGGTCCTATGATAAGAGAACTTATTATCTAAAGTTGATAATTGAATAATCAGATTGCTTTATTTATAAAATGGTGCTTAGATCCTGATAAAACAATTGAAGTTCAATTTTTGAAGAAAAGTAGAAGTTGTGGTCATAGTTTATTGGTTTAGGTGTTGGTTTTGGTTAGTTATAACATATTTTGTTAAATGTCTTTTTCATGGCCATTCCTATGGCTATCCCAATGTTGCAAAATAATTTATTTTGGTGGTTGATCAACACTACGGGATTATGTATTACTTATTGACAGCAATTTAGGATAATATAATCGCGACTTTTTGGCGAATGACAGCGCAAACGTTTGACTAAGGCTTTTTTATCGCTCATAAATTTAAAATCCAAACAAAAACACAATTAAATTTCAAATAGTTGCCTGTTGTTTAATTAATTTTAAAATAAAAAGCAGAATTAACTTCAAAAATGCAAATGGTAAAAACTTATTAACCGAACGATTATTTACAAAAATTTAGACTTCTTATTATTCTTAGGGTAAACACGCTCCGCTTTCTCTCAGCAAAAAATCAACAACAAAAACATTAATAACTGAAAAACAACAGGTTACAAACAAAGAATCAGTACATATATTCGGCTAATCAAGCAAAATTGGATCAGCTTTTAAGTCCGAAATAATACAACACAGGGCATTTTCGATTAGAAAGATTCTAATTTCTTCTTTACACAAACGTTTGCACTCCTGAACAATTTGTCAAAATATTGCGTTTCTATACTTTTTTGACACATTTCATACATTTCCTTGAAGAAAATAGAATGATAAACAAGTACTCAGCGCCATTATTTACTCAAAATCGCGGGTCTTTTTCATTTTTAACTGAAATGATTTTAGAATGATTTTAAAAAAACATTAGGATGCTTGTGCTTTTTTTTATGGAAAAAGACAAGAATTTCAAAGCCTCAATTGCTCCATCAAATTAAGGCTTCATATTTCCTCCAACTGACTGTTATTTCTCCCTTTCAAAACAGAAAAATAATTGAGTAATTATTAGGGTAGCGTTAGGAAAGTGTTCGGGAAGAGATGCGGGTTCCCTTAGGGTTCAGTAGGAGTTCAGAAAGAGTTGCCGTAGAGTTGACTTAGGGTTTAACTAACTGAACTCCTACCGAACTCCTAGTCAACCCCTACCAAACCTAAGCCCCTTCCCAGATCATCCGCTCCCACATCTCATTAAAAAAAAGGATAAAAGCGGCTGAAAAATGGTAGCCATTAAAACTGATAATCCTTGAGGGCAATTCGTCACCCCAACGCTCTTTTTTGAAATTATAGGGAATCTACATCCTGTTGGAAAGTTGAAATGATGTTAAAGATCCAACTGTAGTAAACCGCTAATAATCGCAGATATATTGAAAATCATAACTGAAGTGAAACCGGATTTCTATAAATAAAGCTGGTACAGAATTAATGGAAAAATTCTGGCAAATTACCTCCTTAACTTAAATTACCGTAAAATAGTTGAATCTGTACTACTAAAATAATTCTCGTCGGGAAATGAGCGTTCATTTTGCGCAACACCAAGTTTTTTTTGCGTTAAAATTTCCACTTTATCTTTTTAGTATTTAGGAGATTACTGGATTTCCAATTCTGATTTTGAATTATTGATTTTGTTTTTTATTTCTTTATTTTAGCACAAAAACATTTAAAAATACTTCATGTCCGCATTTAACGCTCTCTCAAACGTAACTGCAGAAAGTACAACCAAAACGTTCCGACGGCTCATATGGTTTGTATTTTTGTTGTCTTTCATTGTTCTTTTAGATTGCTTTGACTACAACTTTTTTGATCATAAATCTATCACTCAGCTCTGGAATCCACTTGGCCTATTATTTGGCCCGGCAATATACCTTGGGGCTAAAATCTTAACAGGAAAACGAAAGCTTAATTTAGGAAAGCACCTCTTTCCATTTTTTATCATCTCAATCGTATATATTGCAGCTATTTCCAGGTCCAACCATCATAGCCCTCCTCTGAGCGAACAAATTTTCTTTTACCACTATTTTTATTTGCTTATCCCGGTATCCCTCTGGTATTATGGCTTTTCCGTCGTAAAAACCTTATATCGTTTAAATTATGAAACCCAGAGTAAAGAGGTTGAACTCTTAAGTATCACCGCCATTATCTATATTATTTTAGGCGTTATTTATTCCCTTATTTTCTTCTTTCTTGGAGTTTTTAAATTAAATATAGGACTCGATTCTCGCTTAATGGCTTACATTCTTTTATTGGTGTCTTGCCTCTTTAATATGAGGTATTTGTACCATAGCCTTAGCGGACCAAAGATGACTGAGCATACAATGGTTGTCCACAATAACAGTTATTCCAATTCAACACTAAAGTTTGATGTCGCACAACGCTATCAGCAGCAAATCCTCGAACTTTTTGAACAAACAGAAATATACCTGAGATCTGACATCTCTGTCGACTTATTATCTAAAGAATTAGGCATTCCTAAACACGCTTTCTCCCAGATTTTTAATGTATACCTTAAGAAAAACTTCTACAGTTTTGTTGCGGATTACCGCATCTTATATGCCATTAACAAGATAGAGTTAAATAGAGGAATATTGACATTGGAGTCGCTGGCTTATGAATCAGGCTTTAATTCCAGAACTTCCTTTAACCATTATTTCAAAAAACATACCGGACTTACCCCAAATGAGTACCAGTTAAATAATTATAAATCTGCTATTGCTTAAATGATCGCGACAAAATCTGCCGTTTTTCCCATACTTCCATTTATATTGCTATTGGTTTGCCTACTCTGTGTTATTAATCTTTATCTGGGATTTAAACAGAATAAAAAGGATGCTTTTGGGAATGTAGTTAATGCATTAATGTGCTTCCTGTTTCTAAACGCCGCCTATGTATGGGTAATAGAATGCTTTTTTATAAAACAAGCCTGGCTAAATCCAATGTTTCCTTTTATATTTCTGTATGGGCCATTCTATTATTTTGGGCTTTCAACACTCAAGGGAATTGAGCTTTCTTTTAAAACACTCCTAATCCATACCATTCCATTTTTAGGCTTTCTTTTAGTCTTTATCATATTCGTGTTTAATGATTGGCACAAGGATCAATTAAAATATGAAAGTTACACCAACTATAAATTAGGACTTGCAGTGCTCTCACTCATGGTTTATTGCTTTTATGGATTTCAAAGTAAAATCAATAGTGCCGTAAAATTAAATGACCAACGTATCATTATGTTGTTCTCCAGAGTGATGCTGTTTTTTCTTTTCTTAATCCATTTGGCAGTTTTTATATCAGGAAAACTTGTGGTTCAAACTGAACAAAGTTTTTATTCCTGCCGCATATTAATTTATTGCTGCATGTTGGTGGTTACTGCGTTGATTTTTGTATACCAAACGGTCCCTCGTTTATCTCCAGGTAGCCCTGAACAAGATAAAGATCCCATGTCTTTGAACATGAAGGAACCTATCGCTAAATATAAAAAATCTGTTTTAAATGAATTACAGCTGGATACTTATGAAGTGATTCTGAAGGAGGCCATGAAGCATAGGGAATTGTTCTTGAATCAGGAACTTTCATTAAATGAACTCGCCCTTGAAATAAAAATTCCTTCTCATCATTTGACCCAGCTTTTGAGCACAAGATTTCAGCTTACTTTTCATCATTACATCAATCATTCAAGGGTTTTGTATGCCTGTAGATTGATGGAAACTCCTTCTGGCAGGAAAATGACGCTGGAAGAGCTTGGGAGTTTGAGCGGTTTTAACTCTAAAGTTTCATTCAACAGGCATTTCAAACTATGGACTGGCCGTACCCCTTCTGAATTCCGAAAAGACCTGATTTAGTTCCGGTTACAGCTGCCGCAGCATATTTCATCCACGTGGGGAATCGTTCAGCTCACTTGGATGAAACAAATTTGATCTATTCTAACAGGATATTTACAGCCGAAATATTCTGCGTTTTCTTCATAACGCTCTAGGAAGGATAATACTATTTAGGGATGATCAACTGGTATAAAAAAATGTGCAAGGCACCATGTCAACACTTTGCTGTTGTACAGGGCCCCGGCATAAAATCTAATGTTTTAAGTTTTTTGAAATGTGCTTCTTCAATCATTGGAGCAAAACAGCTTGCTTTGGTATTGCTGTTTTCTTTCCTATTTACAGTTAGTTTTGCACAAAATATTGTAGACAATACACCAGGCGCGGTGAAATCATTTGTAGTGCCTGCAGGTGTAACAAAAATCATTGTACAAACCTGGGGTGCTGGCGGTAGTGGCGGGAGCCCAATATCAGCCTCCGGAAATTTTGGTGGCGGCGGCGGTGGCGGGGGTGCCTATGCTGCAAAAATTATTACTGTAACTTCAGGAAGCACTTATTATTATAAGGTTGGTGCAGGAGCTGCTGCTGGTAGTTCGACCAGCGGTGAGTCATCATGGTTTAGCCCTAATAATACAGGAACACTTCCGATCGCCAGTGCAAATGGTGGAAGTAGTGCAGGTAATGCTTCTAGTGGAGCATTTGGAGCAGTTCCTGGAACTACCTCAACAGGCGGAATTGTTGGTACAGTATATGCCGGTGGAAATGGCGGGAATTCAACGAGTACCAGAACCGGTCATGGAGGATCTTCAGGTGGGGGAACAGCTGATGGTGTTGCTGGTGGGACCGGAATTACTGCAGCACTTGCTGGATCAGGATCTGGCCAGGGAGCCAATGGACATGCCGCTCTCAATACCAAAGGAAATGATGGCGCTGCTCCTGGAGGAGGAGGTAGCGGAGGAACACAAGGCTTCAATGGCGGTGCAGGTGGAAACGGACAGGTCTCCATCTCCTGGGGATCACATGGTTCCGGATCCAGAGATCTTTTTCCTGCCGGACAACTTCCTACTGCAACCAGCACCAGAGCAGCCTTAATGAGTGCAAAAAAAGGATTTTATCCTTCAGCTTATCAATTTATTAATCGGGGAATACAAAAGGTATATGCTATAAAAGGGGAGCGACTATATTTAGGTTCCAGTGCTCAAGGTTATTTAAATGGTCAAATCAAGGTTTATAAGCCCTCAAATACACAAAGGGATAGCGATGATGGCATTGTTAAAGTCAACAATGGCGCTTCTCTTCTTAATGAAAGTACGATTGGAAGGATTACGAACCGTACTCAGGAGCTTTTAGGTCCGAATATCAATGGTACAGTACCCGGTGGATATACTCCTTTTGAAATTGATGTTGATGAAACAGGGGTTTGGGAAATTCATTTTATATCACCAGCTGGAGCCAATTATGCAGGAACCGGTGCACCAGCCGGTGGTAATCAGGTATTGGTCAGTGCCAACTGGACGCAAAGCTCAGCAAATGATGTTGCGGCGATTGTGGCATGGGACGTTACTGTTGCCGCTAAAAACATTCCAATACCGGGTAGGGTGTATCAAAATGTATTTAACACTTATAGTACAACTACGGTTGCAAATGGTTTTTATGGGAAGTTTTACATCTTGACAGAAGATGGCTATCCTTATCTTGTAGACAACAATGGGATGCAGGGAGTTGCCTTTACCTTCTTTGTAAACAACAGAGGCTTTACAACAGGTGCTAATGGAACTGGGATAAGAACTTATAAGAGTTTAAACAGCTCTACGAATCCAAATGTAAAGGATCCAAATGAAGCTGACGATGTAGCTGGGGCTAATCAAAATATCACACATAAAATTTTTTATGGTAAACCCGGTACAGACTTACCAGTCTCCGCCAAATACAAAGGAGAAGATACCTGGCTAAAAATTCAACCGCCAAGTACTCCTCAAGCAGTTAATGTCACCTTTGAAGGGGTTGAGGGTAATGCCGGCTATGCGAGTTCGAAAGGTGGTTACATTAAATTTGAGTCCAACATTGGAGGAACATATCGTATAACCGTTCCAGGAAATCCCCCTTCTTATTACCCCAGGGTATTAGTTGGGCCTATGGTTGCCGGCGCAAATGCTGTGTATTGGGATGGAAAATCTGGAAAGCAAACGGATCCATTGACTGCCGACATCGCAATGCCTCCGGGAAGCACAATTAGTAATTTAAAGGTGCAAGTATTTGGAGCAGAGGTTCACTTCCCGTTCCTGGATGTAGAAGTCAATCCCAATGGTATTCGTATCCAGCAGTTGGATAAGGATAAATATGATGTATTAGCCGGAGTCGATAAAGATGTAGTGTACTGGAATGATAAAGACATCACTAGAACCAGTGATAATAATGGTGGTGATGGAGTTTCACCTGATGGTTATAACGCTGCAATTGGTGTTGGTTTAGGAACTTCAGGAGTGAGCAGTCTTACCAATGGACACAAGTGGGGTATGACCGGTGGATCAGCCACTAATGCTTATGGTAATAATCGCGCACTGGATACCTATTCTTTTGTAGCGGGTCCGGAAACAAATGAAGGCATTAATGTAACCATCCTGGAGGCAAACCTGGAAGTAGCCAATTTCAAATCCGATCACTTGGTGTCAACTCCAATAAATGTTGGAGATGAATGGAAATATACGGTTGATGTCAAAAATAGCGGCCCAATAGCGATTCTATCCAACTCGAATCCGGCAAATGGCCCGATTAAAATGCCTGCAAAATTTCGTTTATACCTACCTGCAGGATTGACAATAGATCCTTTAGCGCCTGAATTTACTTCTCCTAATAATGTAACTATAGTGGGTACGCCAACTTTTACCCCATCAACAGGAAACAGTACAGGAGGTATCTATGAGGCAGAATTAAATATGCCTGTTGGCGGTACTGCTAATTTCATTCTTCCGGTAAAAGTCACAGGGGTAGTTAAACAAACTGGAAATGGAGATATCAATGCCTACGCTACTATTTTAAGACCGGCGGATTTTAGTGATCCAGATGCCACAAATGGGGCAATTCTTCAACCAGGTGATCCTTTCTATAACGAAAGTCTAAGCCCAATCGATCCTTTCTATGAAGCAAAAGGAATAGAGAAGCCATTCAGTACCGCCATTTATACCAATCCGGTAGGTGTAGTACTTACGGGGACCAATAATATTAGACGCAACAGTCTGTCCAATATGAAAGCAGACTTAAGAATTGTAAAAACTGCAAAACAGTCGGCAAGCGGGAATGGGGTTGGTTCATTTACGATTGAAGTGACAAACTTAGGAACAAGTGAAGCTACCGGAGTTCTGGTTACTGATGTCCTTTCTTCCCGTTATACCTATACGAGTTCCAGTGCCTCTGCCGGAACAGTCGGCTATTCTACTCCAGGAGCCGCAGCAGGAACGCTAACATGGAGCATTGCTGAACTTGCAGTGAATGAATCAGCAACCCTAACTTTTAATACCACAAATTTGGGTGCAACAAACCGATCTAATACCGCTACAGTTACAGCAGATCAATTCGATCCAATATTAGCCAACAACAGCTCTACAATTGATCCTGGAAGTACAGTATCCCCAACAACTGATCTCGAAATTGTGAAAACGGTAAATGGGTCAGCTACAGCAACAGCTGGAGTCGGTTCCACTGTCACATTTACCATCACCGTAAAGAAAAAAAGTGGAAGTAATGTAAGCAATGTGCTTGCTCGTGACATTTTACCATCAGGATTTACATTGACGAGCGCAACAGCAAGTCAGGGTACTTATGTTGCAGGGACAGGGGTATGGAATATCGGAGCAATAAATGATACTGGAAACAGAACACTTACGATTAACGCAGTCGTCAAAGCTCCTACAGGTACTCCAGGAGAATATACCAACGTTGCGCTGATCACAAGTACAGGCAACCTTGATGATGATCCTTTAAATAATACCTCATCTGCGAGCATAACCATCGGCTCACAATTCATTACCAATCCAATGATTTATCAAAGGATCATAAAATAGATAAAAAAACAACCATATATATTGTAACGCGCGTCATCATGATGAAAATTAAATATTTACTATTATCGAGCTTTTTAATTGGTTCTGCTCATGTTGTTTATGGACAGCAAAAATTGAAGGATAATACTGTACAAGGCAGTCCCCTGCCAAATAAAGATGCTGTTCTCGAATTAGAGAGCAATAAAAAGGGTCTTTTACATGCAAGGTTAAATCTTGTGCGTACCACTGATGCATCGCCGTTAACCGCACATGTGGCGGGAATGATGGTATATAATACTGCATCTGTTAATGATGTAAAACCAGGTATTTATTACAATGATGGCAACAAATGGCTGGTTTTAAGTAATGGTTTAGCACAAAACATTGCTTATGATCCGCTTTTAAACAAAATTACCTATACGGATGCTACTGGCAGTCCTCAATCTATTGATCTGATAGCTGCAGTAAAAGCCAATGAGACTCTTACATTATTGGTGGCAAATCCGGATGGAACACTGTCTTATACTGATGAAAAAGGGATTAAAAAAGATATTAATTTACCCGCCCTAATCAAAAATCACGAGACAAAATCTGTCTTAAAAGATAATGGTGATGGTACTTTAACCTTTACCAATGAAAAGGGAGAAGTAGTTAACGTAACCCTTACCAGTGGAAAACAAGGTGCAAGTACTTATGAAATAGCAGTAAAAAATGGATTTATTGGTTCGGAAGCGATTTGGCTGGCCTCATTAAAAGGTGCAACAGGTCCCGCTGGAGCAGCTGGCACGGCTGGCAATACCGTATTAAACGGTTCAGCCGCTCCGACTGGTGGTGCAGATGGTGATTTCTTCTTGAATACCACTACAAATACATTATATGGTCCAAAAGCGGGTGGCCTATGGCCGGTTACTGGAGTTTCACTCGTAGGCGCGACTGGAGCTGCAGGTCCTGCGGGAGCTGCTGGAGCAGTAGGCGCAGCCGGTAATGCCATATTAAACGGTGCTGATACTCCTACTGGTGGTGCTGATGGTGATTTCTTCTTGAATACCACTACAAATACTTTATATGGTCCAAAAGCGGGTGGCCTATGGCCGGCTACAGGAGTTTCACTTGTGGGCCCGGCTGGGGCTACAGGTCCTACGGGAGCTGCTGGAGCAGTAGGCGCAGCCGGTAATGCCATATTAAACGGTGCTGGTATTCCTACTGGAGGTGCTGATGGTGATTTCTTCTTGAATACCACTACAAATACTTTATATGGTCCAAAAGCGGGTGGCCTATGGCCGGCTACTGGAGTTTCACTCGTAGGCGCGACTGGAGCTGCAGGTCCTGCAGGTCCTGCGGGAGCTGCTGGAGCAGTAGGCGCAGCCGGTAATGCCGTATTAAACGGTGTTGGTACTCCTACTGGTGGTGCTGATGGTGATTTCTTCTTAAATACCACTACAAATACTTTATATGGGCCAAAAGCGGGCGGCCTATGGCCGGCTACTGGAGTTTCACTTATGGGCCCGGCTGGGGCTACAGGTCCTGCGGGAGCTGCTGGAGCAGTAGGCGCAGCCGGTAATGCCGTATTAAACGGTTCAGCCGCTCCGACTGGTGGTGCTGATGGTGATTTCTTCTTAAATACCACTACAAATACTTTATATGGCCCAAAAGCGGGCGGCCTATGGTCGGCTACAGGAGTTTCACTCGCAGGCCCGGCTGGGGCTACTGGTCCTGCTGGAGCAGATGGTAAAAGTATCATCAATGGAACCGTTGCTCCTCTACCTGGAGATGGAAAACCAGGTGATTTTTATTTGAACACTGTGACCAACATATTGTACGGTCCAAAAAATGAAACCACCGGTTGGCCAGCTACTGGCGTTCCACTATCCGGCCCGAAATTCTTCTACATGCCACCAGTTATATTTGATACCTCATCCCCTGGTGCAACTGAAATCAAAAGAAATCTTTACGAAGAATTTAAAGCTCAGTTTACCGGAGTTGTATTTATAAAAAATGATGTGACAGGTGGTAATGCAGGCGTAGTTTCAAGTGACACTTTTGTAAGTAGCACTGGTACTGCAATCCCTGCTGTACATATCCCTGCTGTTTCGGCACTGGACTATTACATTACCTACTACGATAAGAATTCCATTGAAATTGTAAGCCTTAGTGCCAATGGTTTGTTAACCTACAAAGTAAAAGCCAACGCCACAGCTGCAACTTATATGAATATTGTATTCGTTATAAAATAACCCCGATGAGGACATTCATATATAAATTGACGTTACTTTGGGGTATAGTACTGGCTGGTATTACCCCTGCCCATTCCCAAACCGGAGCCGGGTCGTCTACCGCCGATAACACTGTAGTTACAATTGCCGCTGGAGCCACAGAACAACGTTTTTCTGAGTCATCCTATTTTGGCCCAGATGCCCAATGGGAGATAAATGGTACACTGGAAATATGGAGCAAGAAAATATGGATTTCCCCAACAGCGCGTTTTACCGGAACAGGGAAGATCATTATTCATGATCCAGGTACCAATCCTTATTATTTAGGTATGACAGCCGGGGCAACTCAAATTGATGGTAATAATGGTCATCATATTGAAACCACTATCCAATTGAGCAATCCTGCAAATTTAGTCCTTACGGATCTTCCAGATCCAGGATATCATAAAACTAATCCTACACTGGCAAAGGCAGGAGCATTAAACATTGGGGGAGTTTTTGAATTTACCGTTGATGGAGCTGATGTGCTACTTAATGGATATGATTTGGGAATTGCTTCAACAGGCACATTAATAGGCTACAATAGCAACAGAATGATTGTAACGGGAAATAGCATCGCAGGACATGTGATCAAGAGTTTCTCTGCCGTCCTACCTTTTGTATTTCCGATTGGAATAACTGAAGGTGATTACACTCCCGCAACATTAACCCCTACTGGAGCCAGCACATTATATGTTAGTGTACAGGATTATGCAGGATCTACCATCACTAAACCACTCTCCCAAAAAGGGATGGATCGCATTTGGCACATCTATGCCAGTTCGGCTATCAATACCACTTACACATTGCAACACAACAGTATCACAAATGGTAGTGCCTATTTAAACGAAACTGCAGAAATTATGCAATATGCTGGTAGCGGAAACTGGCTTGGAGGGAGTACAGTTCTTCAGCCTCCCTCAACACAGACTAGGGCAGGTATCATTACCACTGCACAGCCATTGGCAGATGCAAGCTGGTTTACTAAACTCAATGTCTTAATTGGACCTTCAGCTAACAACGACAATGATGATAAAGCTATAGTGGTTTCGGGTGCTCCAATACAGGTGAATGTACTGGAAAACGATAAGCCAGGAAGCAGTCCGATTGTAGTCGCTAGTGTTCGCATTACTGAATACCCTAAAAACGGAGCCGTAAAAGTGAATTCCGATGGAAGTGTCACTTACATATCGCAGGATGGTTATGTAGGGGAAGATACTTTTGTTTATGAAATAACTGATGAAAATGGATTAAAATCCACTGCAAAGGTAATGCTGAAAGTGAGCCCAAGACCTCTTCAAATACCTAACGTATTTACGCCAAATGGTGATGGTAAAAATGATGTATTCAAAATTATCGGCCTTGAAGGTTTTGAAAAGGTAAATGTTAAAGTGTTTAACCGCTGGGGCAACGAGGTATATAATAACGGGAATTACAAGAACGACTGGGATGGAAGTAACTTGAATGAGGGTACATATTATTATTTGATTGTTTTAAACCATGCCGGAAAAACCGAGAATTATAAGGGCTGGGTACTAATTAAACGCTAATAAAATGTGGACCGCTAAAACAGTTATTACAAGTAAAACTATGAATAAAGACAGAGTAAAAAAGATATGGATGGTTACAAGCTTGGTTTTGGTTGCTTTATTCCCAACCAAAGCACAACAAAATATCCAGTTCTCTCAATATATTTTCAATTCATTGAGCGTAAACCCGGCATATGCAGGCTACAAAGAACAATGGTTCGCTCAGATGGCGCTTAGGAGCCAGTGGACTGGCCTGGACGGGGCGCCAAGAACAGGCCAGATCTCTATTGATGGAGTTGCGGACCCGACCAAAAAAAACATTGGCCTGGGATTACAGTTTAGTTCAGATAAACTGGGTGCTCAATCTGCAAATTCAATTTATGCAAATTATGCGTACCGACTAAGATTAGATGATGAGGATACACAGCGTTTAAGTTTTGGCATTGGCCTGGGGCTGGCGCAGTATGGTCTTGATGGAAATAAACTAAGACCTACTGAACAGGGAGATAATGAACTTCCTACAGGAAAGATAAGTAGCCTCATCCCTGATGCACGTTTTGGAATTCATTATACAAGTCCAAAATGGTATCTCGGACTCTCGGTAATGGATATGTTTTCCGGAGACAAAAATAATGGGATCTTTAGAGGGGATGCCGGTACTGCTCAAAATCTAAAAAGGAAAAGACATTTTTACCTGATCGCCGGTACCTTATTAGATCTGTCTGAAGATACAAAACTACGCCCTAGTATCTTGTTAAAAGAGGATTTTAAAGGTCCTACCAGTTTAGATTTAAGTACAATGGTGATATTTGGCAATAAGTTCTGGCTGGGCGGATCTTACCGAACCGGATTAACATTGTGGGAGAAAGACTTCAATAAAGGACAAAGCCTAAGTCAGCTTAATTCAGTTTCAGCCATTACCCAGTTTTATGTTAGTGAGCGCTTTAGACTCGGTTATTCTTATGATTATATCGTCAGTAAACTTAGCAGCATCCAAAATGGAACGCACGAGATAACCATAGGCCTGACCTTTCCACAAAAAGGAAGACGATTACTTAGCCCAAGATACTTTTAAGATTTATAGTCCATATATCGTTTAGAAGGGAGAACAACATGAATAAAAAATATATCAAATACATTTTTCTTTTAGCCTTTTCAATTTCCAGTAATGTTGTTTCTGCACAGGAACAACCAGGCCTAAGACAAAGAGCAGATCAATTGTACACACAATTTAAATATGCTAATGCTGCCCCAATTTATCTGAAGCTGGTGGATACTAAAAATCCAAAATTAAAGGATCTGGAACGCTTGGCAGATTGCTATCAAAGAATGAACGACTATGAAGCGGCTGAGAACTGGTATGCGCGCATAGTTCAGGATAGAGAAAGCAAAATTGAAAACCTGATTCATTACGGTTCCGTCTTAAAATCTAATTCTCGCTATGCGGAGGCAAAAAAAGTACTATCCCAATATGCTGCAAAAAGTGGTGATTCAAAACGGGTTGCCAACGAAATTCTCGGTTGTGATTCTGCAATACTATGGATGGCAAAACCGACTTCACATCAGATAAAAAATGAAACTGAAATCAACTCTGGATTTGCAGATTTCGCTGTATTTCCAATTGGAAATAAGGTATACTTTACTGCTGAACCTGATGAGAGATTTTTAAAAAATAAAGATGGACGGACAGGAAATCCCTTTCTTAAAATTTATACCGCTGAGCAGAGCGCAGACCATCATCTAACAGCAAAACTGATCGACAAATCCTCATTTAACAATGAAAGCTATCACGTTGGTCCAATTATTTCCAATCAAAAAGGAAATACCCTATTCATCACACGTACCTATCCAGGTAAAAATGGAGAAGTTAACAAAGAGAACAACCGGAAATTCAGAACCAATAACCTGGAGCTTTTCATTTACACTTCTAATAATGGCACATACGATGTTGTGCCTTTTGCTTACAATGACGTTAAAAAATATTCAGTAGGCCATGCAGCGTTGAGCCTGGATGAAAAAGTACTATATTTTGTTTCAGACATGCCAGGCGGCTTTGGCCAGACCGATATCTGGTTTTGTGAATTGCAGAGCGATGGCAAATGGGGCAAGCCTCAGAATGCGGGTCCTAATATCAATACTGAGGAAGAAGAAATGTTCCCGAATATTGGTGTAGATGGCACATTGTATTACTCAAGTAACGGTTTGCCGGGTATGGGGGGACTAGATATTTTTGCTTCAAAAGGTGCAAAAAGCACCTGGACCAAATCCCAGAATCTAAGATACCCTGTCAATTCTCCCGGTGATGACTTTGCATTTATCACCAATAAATCCATTGATGATACTGTAATGGGCTACCTTTCGTCAAACCGTAAAGGAGGATTGGGTAATGACGATATATACAGTTTCAGCAATGTTAAGCCTAAAATGATCCTGGCTCTAAAAGGTCTTACTGTTAACAAGACTACTGCACAAACTTTAGCCGCTGTAAATGTTACACTCTACGCAAATGGCCGTCAGATTGTAGCTAAACAGCACAGTCAGGCAGATGGAACTTTCTTCTTTGAACTTGAAAAAGGAAAAGATTATATGGTGGTAGGACAAAAGGAACAATTTTTCAGTGATTCTACGGCGCTCAGTACTCAAGGCTTGAGCAAATCAGACACCTTAAACCTAACACTCCGATTAGAACCATTATTTGAAATAGGTAAGTCTATCGCCATACAAAATATTCACTATGACTTTGATAAGGATAATATCCGTAAAGATGCGGCAAAGATTTTGGATGAACTTGTACGCACCATGCGCGACAATCCCACACTTGAAATTGAATTAAGTTCTCATACAGATAGCCGTGGAGCTGATAGTTATAACCTGGACCTTTCTCAACGCCGTGCAAACTCTGTTGTAAATTATCTGGTTAACCGGGGCATTTCAAGGAGCCGTATGACAGCAAAAGGATATGGCGAGACACAATTACTTAACCATTGTGGAAATGGGCAGAAATGCTCTGCAGAAGAGCATCAGGCCAATAGACGTACTGCATTTAAAATATTGAAATACTAATGATTCTTCCCTGCATGTTTTCAATAGAACATGCAGGGAAAGATCTTGAAGGACTCTCCGCCTATTAAAGCTTTTTTTAGTGTCGAACTGCGAAGGCTTATTTTAGTAAAAAATAATCTAAAGTATGCTAGTAAATATCTGCGGACAAAAAAATTGGCCCTTCAGAGCATTACTAGACACTCATTCGCTCTGCCCATTTTAATTTCTCATGCAGCTCTTGATTACAAAATTCAATGTGGATCACTCTCCGTTTGTTATTATTGATAGTACGGCTGGAGCTATGCAACAATAATGGCTTCATGATCATTACTCCTCCCTTGGGAACATCGCAAGTTTGTTCGGTCTCCATTGACCAATCGATATCTTGAGGCCTATAGACACCTTTCAAATGAGAACCAGGAACAACTTTTAACGCCCCATTATTTTCATTCGTATCATCAAGATGGATACGAACGGTATATATCTGCTTTAAGACATCCAAGGGTGGCTGAACTGAAAATTGATCTTGCTTAATAGTCCACTTACTGTAATCATCAAGCTCTACCTTCCTGTCCACCGATATTGTCAAATCCTGATGATATGAAACGAACCAGTTAGATTGTTCCGGCTTATCGAAATAAATAGATTTTACAATAAAGTAGTCCCAACCAAAAAGGTCATGAATGAGCTGTTTAAATTCATCGTTAAGTATTAGTTGATCTATTTCAGGTACTTCTTTTAAAAATTGTCTGATTGCAAAAAGGTCAGCAGTTTTTCTAAACGTTCCTTTCGACATGTCGGCCTGGCCAATCAATTTTAGCATTCCTTCAATCTGCTCATTTGAGAAAATATGCTCTAGTGTAGTAAAACCGAAGCTTTCTAATTGTGACTTATAAGGATCAACATTTTTCATCAAAACGAATATACTGTCTCCTCCTGATAAAACCGTACAGATATCCTAAGTTTTACAACGGCTGGCATTGATCCTGAATTACTCAAGCAATATGATAGTGAGATCGGAATATTCATTCGGGAGCCTAAAATAAAAAAGCCTGCTAATCATATGATTGCAGGCTTTTTAAGCTATTTGACGTCTTGTCTTGCGGACCGGACGGGACTCGAACCCGCGACCTCCGCCGTGACAGGGCGGCATTCTAACCAGCTGAACTACCGGTCCGTGTTTCCCTTTCGGGTGGATTTTATAGTAGATCCTCTACTTAACAACTTCAAGTTCTCATCTGAGTAACTTTTGCGGACCGGACGGGACTCGAACCCGCGACCTCCGCCGTGACAGGGCGGCATTCTAACCAGCTGAACTACCGGTCCGTTGTTCCCTTTCGGGATTGCAAATATAGAGTCTTTATTTATATTTACAAACTATTTTTTCAAATAATCGCAACTGGTTAAGCCACAGAGCCTTCTTTCATTTTTTCTGCGTTCTCTGCAAACTGTAATGCATCGATCAACTCCTGAACACCACCATCCATCACGCCACTTAGGTTATAAAGTGTCAATCCGATGCGGTGATCTGTTACTCTTCCCTGAGGATAATTGTAAGTTCTGATCTTTGCTGAGCGATCCCCAGTCGATACCATCGTCTTACGTCTTGCAGCAATGTCTCCATTTTTCTTCTGCAATTCAATATCATATAGCTTACTACGCAGCATCTCCATTGCAATGATTCTGTTTCCAAGCTGAGAACGTTCCTGCTGACAAACCACTACGATTCCCGAAGGTCTGTGGGTCAGCTGCACTTTTGTCTCTACCTTGTTCACATTCTGACCACCGGCTCCACCTGAACGGGAAGTCTGTAAGTCTATATCTGCAGGGTTGATATATAAATCGATTTCTTCCGCTTCTGGTAAAACCGCAACAGATGCAGCTGAAGTATGTACACGACCCTGTGTTTCTGTATCTGGTACACGCTGTACACGGTGTACACCTGATTCATATTTCAATTGTCCGTAAACATCTTCCCCGCTTACTTTCAGGATCACCTCTTTATAACCACCAGCAGTACCTTCAGTTACATCAACAGTTTCTACCTTCCAACCCTTTTGCTCAAAGAAACGGCTGTACATACGGTACAAATCACCAGCAAATAAAGCTGCTTCATCGCCACCAGTACCTCCACGAATCTCAAATACAGCATTTTTAGCATCTTCAGGATCAACAGGAATTAGCATCAAACGTACTTTTTCTTCCAGCTCTTCCTGTTGCTTTAACAACAGATCCAATTCTTCCTTCGCCATATCACGCATCTCAGGATCTTTCTCTGTCGATAGGATTTCTTTGTTTGCCTCAATATTGCTCATTACATTCTTGTAGATTTTGTACTCCTCTACAATCTTGCCTAAATCTTTATACTCTTTATTTAAAGCCGCAAAACGTTTCATGTCCTGCATAGTATCAGGATTACTCAACTGTTCTTCTACATCTTCCCAGCGTAGTTTAATTGCTTCTAATTTCTCTAACATATTATTTTTTCAGAAAATTAAAACTTGTTGCCCTTTCCATTTTGATCCGTCCTGCGGACCCTGTACGGGCAATTGATTTATTTTGGAAGGCAAAAATACGGCTTTTTCAGTTAATTGACACTAAAAATTTATTGCTTACCGGATTCTTGTACTCCTGTTGTTTACTTTTCGAAATAGTTCAGTGTTAATTCTTTGCCGTCAAATACTGCATAAGAATTAAAATTAATCCATTCGCCAAGGTTCACATACTTACTTTTGCCATTCAGATCGATCTCTAAGGGCAAATGGCGGTGTCCAAACACAAAATAGTCGTAATGTCTCTTTTGCAATTGTTCTTTTGCATAAATCGCCAGCCACTCGAACTCTTCTCCATGAAATGCTTCCTCCGTTTTATTGGCTACTCTGCTACTTCCCGACCACCAATTGGCAATCCCAAGTCCAACACGGGGTGGAACAATGGAAAATAACCACCGACAAACCGGATTTCTGAATATTTTCCTTAATAGCTTATATTTCTCGTCACCAGGGCCCAATCCATCACCGTGGTGGAGGTAAAAACTCTTGCCATTACGTTCCATGACCAGCTCATCACTAATCACTTCGATTCCCATCTCTTTGGTAAAATAATCTTTTACCCACATGTCGTGGTTCCCCTTGAAAAAATAAATTTTTATTCCGGCATCGTTCATGGAAGCCAGCTTCCCTTGCAGGCGAACAAAACCTTTTGGGATGACTTCCCGGTACTCAAACCAGAAATCAAAAATATCGCCCATCAAAAAAAGCTCACTGCAACTGCTTTCTATAGCATTTAACCAGCGAATGATCCGATCTTCGCGCTTTCTACTTTCCTGATGACTGGGAGAACCCAGGTGGAAATCAGAAGCAAAATATATGTTTTTTGTCATCAGTATGAACAAAGATAAGTAAAAAAAATATCGCAACTTTGTCATAAGTTCTACCAATTATCTAGAATATATCTAAACAACCACCATTATTAAAACAAAAGTTTGTAAATTCGCACAAAATTTAAACACATGATTTCTACAGATATAGCCATTATTGGCGCCGGACCCGTTGGTTTATTTGCAATTTTTGAAGCAGGACTCCTTAAAATGCGTTGTCATTTGATCGATTACTTACCTCAGGTAGGTGGTCAATTGTCTGAAATATATCCTAAGAAACCTATTTATGACATTCCGGGCTACCCAACAGTACTTGCTCAGGAGTTGATTGACAACCTAATGGAACAAGGGAAACCTTTCCATCCTGGTTTTACTTTAGGAGAACGTATTGAAGGTCTGGAGAAACGTGGAGAAGCAGATTTTGTGTTGACCACTAATATGGGAACGATCATCGAAGCTAAAGTAGTGGTTATTGCTGGTGGATTAGGTTGTTTTGAGCCTCGTAAACCTGCAGTAGAAGGATTAGAGCAGTTTGAAAATGGTAAAGGGGTGAATTATATGATCCTTGATCCTGAAAAATACCGTGGTCAGAAAATGGTAATCGCAGGTGGCGGTGATTCTGCTTTAGACTGGACCATTTTCCTTGCAGATGTTGTTGAGGAATTGACATTGGTTCACCGTAGCGAAAGCTTCCGTGGTGCTCCAGATTCAGTAAACAAAGTTATGGCTTTAGCGGAAAGCGGAAAAATCAACCTGGTATTGAACAGCAACCTGAGCTCAGTTACAGGAAACGGAAAATTGGAAGCAGTAGAACTGGTTCATAACCGTAGTTTAGAGAAAAGTATCATCCAGGCAGATCACTTAATCCCTCTTTTCGGATTAAGCCCTAAATTAGGTCCAATCGAACAATGGAACTTAAATATTAACAAAAGTGCAATTGAAGTAAATACGGATGATTATTCAACGAACATTCCGGGTATTTATGCGATTGGTGATATCAATACTTACACGAATAAATTAAAATTAATCCTTTGCGGTTTCCATGAGGCAGCATTAATGAGTCATAGTGCTTACCAGTACATGAACCCAGGCGTAAAATATACCATGAAATACACTACCGTAAACGGGGTATCCGAATTCTAAGCATGGAAGAAAATAACATTACCCTGCACGTCCAAAATCCGGACGGCAGCAGAACAACATTAGAAGCGCCTGTAGATATGGGCCTGAGCTTGATGGAATACCTGAAAGCATGTGAATACGATATTCTTGCCACCTGTGGTGGAATGGCACTCTGCGCAACTTGTTGCGTAGATGTATTAGAGGGTGAAGAGAAACTGAATGAGATGACTGATGACGAATACGCCATGCTCGACACCTTACCAGATTTACTGCCCAACTCCAGGTTAGCCTGTCAGTTACAGCTCAGTCCGGCAATGGACGGCTTGGTCGTTAAACTACACTAAAACATTAATTTTCTATAGGTGCAGCCGCAATTGTCTTGATTGGGCTGCCTATAGTTTTATATTCGCCCTCTCCTTTCAATATCGCCAACATCTTTGAAGCGTTGCCCAGCACTGCTTTCGCTGCATTTAGCTCTTTATCATATTGAAAAGCCTGAATCACTTTTCCTTTTTCATAATAATACCTGCTCACAATCTGTGTTTCCAGCACTCTTTTGATCTCTGGTTTAAAAGTAGTCAGATCAGTTTTTTTAGCACCCAGCATTTTATTCTTAAGATCATCCAGATCTGATTTTACTGCAGGTAACTTATTCTCTTTTTCAGCCTCTGTTCGTAAATCCGCCAATAATCGCTCTGTCCTGGAAACATAAGCATAATCTTTTCCATCCAGAGAACTGAGAAAAGCCGCATAATCCTGATCTGTTATTTGAAAACTTTCTGCAGGAGCAATGGATTTATGTTCCTTTTTATAAGTATTTGCATAATCAAAAAACAAACTTTTATTGAGCAGTGAGACGGTAATCGGACTTAGTTTAGGATTTTCTACAACTATATCAGGGTAAATTCCATTGCCGTCATATACATTTCTACCGCTACGGGTATTAAATTTGTTCATCAAAGAATCTGCAACTTTAGGTGTTTTTCCATTCGCATCTTTATGGGCGTAATCCATCGCCTGAATGCACCTACCAGATGGTGTGAAATACTTGGCTACGGTTACTTTTACTAAACTGTTATAAGGTAAGGGGAAGGTCTGTTGAACCAGTCCTTTTCCGTAACTACGCTGACCGATAATGATGGCCCTATCTAAATCTTGTAATGCCCCAGCCACGATTTCAGATGCAGAGGCGGAATTACCGCCCACTAAAATGACCAATGGCATTTGTGGAAGCAGCGGGTCTGCCAGAGTTTTATAAGTAATCGTTTTCTGTGGATTTCTACCTTTCTGAGTAACGACAAGAATATCTTTATTCACAAAGAGGTTCACAATTTTGACAGCTTCCTGTAAAATTCCTCCACCATTATAGCGCAGGTCGATAATCATTCCCTTAGGCTGTTGTTTGTTCAGATTGATTGCAGCATCTTTAACTTCCTGCGCGGCATTTTCCAAAAACTTGTCCAGTCTGATGTAAGCAATATGATCGTCCGTCATGCCAGAATAGGGCACATTTGGTTGCTTGATCTCATCGCGATTAAGATTCTTTGTGATCACAGCGCCATTTCTAATCAGCAACAAGGTAACAGCCGAACCACGGGGACCTCGCAATAACTGGCTCACCTGAGAGCGCTCTTTCCCTTTTACTGCCACATCATTGATTTTTACGATCTGGTCGCCAGGCTTAAGGTCCTGCTTATCCGCTGGATAACCTTCAGACACTTCATTTACAAACAGCTTCCCCTCGATAAAAAGCGTACTTGCTCCGATACCCCCATATTGGGTGCTCACATATTTTAGTTTATAGTCTTCGACTTCAGACTCAGGAATATATTCTGTATAGGGATCCAATCCATCAAGCATCGCGTCGATACTATGGCGCATCAGGTCGGAAGGATTGGTTTCGTCTACATAATTGATGTTAATCTCTTTATATAAAGACGCGAAAATATCCAGGTTTTTGGAAACCTGAAAAAGATCTTCCTTAAACGACCAGGTTAAAGAAGCAAAAGCGATCAGTGAAAAGGCGGCTACAAGTCTGATTTTTTTCATTTTACCCATCTGTTGAAAGGTAAATTTACAAAAAAGGCTTGGAACTCAATAGGCTCTTGAGGAATTATAACCTGTTGCCATCAGGATCAGCCAAAGCTTTCTTGATGGTAAATTCTACATACTCACGGTTTCTTTTCACTAAGCCCATCAATTGTTCTACCAATTGGTCTTCCTGACCAGGGCTAAAGCTTAGGTTCTCCTTCGCCAGATCACGGTATTTTCTAAGAAACTTAATTTTAACCTTTGTCCAGGTCTCAGGAGTAAGTGTAAAACTTGCCATAGTGTATTGTAGTTTGACTACAAAAATAGGAAAATTTATGAGAGGAGCATACGGATTCCACATTCTCCCTTTAATCTGGTAAACAGATTTTTCCCATTCGAATAGAAGGAACACCTTCCCTATCTCCAAAATCCGTTTTTTCTCCCACCAAAGTCTCATTAGCAAGGAGGGCAAAAAGCACTGCTTCTTTAGCATCCGGATCGATGCCCAAATCTGCTGTAGTGCCAAATTTCGCTTCTGGTAAACCAGCTTTCAGCATACTTACCAATAGCGGATTGTGCATCCCCCCACCGCTCATATATATATAAGGTTTTGCTGAAGTTCCAAAACATTGCTGTATCGCATTGACGATTATCCTCGCCGAACAGGCACATAAAGTTGCCAGAACATCTGCTTGTTTCAAATTTGAAGTACCGGACTTCGCCTGAGCCGCCGATAAATAATGAAGATTGAAGAGCTCCGGGCCAGTTGTCTTCGGAAAATCTGCTGCTAAAAATTCATTTTCTAATAAGACCGTTAATAATGCTTCATTCACAACTCCCTGACTTGCAATTGCCGCATTTTCATCAAAATATAAGCCCGAATACTGCTGTTGAATATATTGATCCATCATGGTATTACCGGGTCCTACATCAGTAGAGAAAACTTTTTTAGCATCATTATCTCCGGGTAGATAGGTAAAATTGGCAATACCACCAATATTTAGCATGATGCGGTCCTCTCCCGCTTTCGAAAATAGCAGGTAATCTCCATACACAGCCAATGGTGCTCCTTCTCCTCCTGCGGCCAGATGCTTTTGCCGGAAATCGGCAATGGTAATGATGCCCGTTTTTACCGCGATATGGTCGCCATCGCCAATTTGGAGGGTGGCATTCGGATAATCAATTAAACCATGTAATGTCTCCGGAGCATGAAAAATTGTTTGTCCATGACTAGCTATGACATCAATTTCGTCAGCAGTTCTTCCCCAGGACTTCAAGGCTTCCAAAACAAGTTCAGCATGCTGCAAACCAATCTTCTCATTCATCAGACAAATCATTTGCAAATCTGCTGCTCTTTTAGAAAAAACAGACTTTACCTCGATCTTAAATTCCTCAGTGTAAGGAACCGTAGTAAATTCGAGTACCTTTATATTGGTCGCCGGACCAGCACCCTTTACTGAACATAGTGCAATATCTAAACCATCCAGAGAGGTTCCTGACATCAATCCGATAATCAAACGGGTTGGTTTTTGTAGTATTTCGAAGAGCTGCTTCCAGTTTGAATTCATAAGGTCTTATTCTTAGACACTAAAATAGGTTAAAATCAATTGTCTCAAGGGATTTCATAAAAAATCCTCCAGATTGCTTCAGAAAACTAACATTTTTGCAAAAAACACCTATTTTGATTACCAATTTTAAACAAAAAGCATACTGTGGTTAAAAATTTGGATTAAGTCCACAGAGTCCCTATATTTACTGCTCCGTACAAAATTTAAGAACAATTAAATGGCAAGATTAAATCTTCTGGAAGAAACGCGTTTTGAAAAACTGCCCGTTTCTGTCTTTGAAAATCCTACAGCAGCATCTTTAAGTGTTGCTCACCGCATCGGGGACCTTATTAAAGAAAAACAAAAGAACAATTCCAAGGCTGTCTTAGGCCTAGCTACCGGAGCTACACCAATTCAGGTGTACGCGGAATTAGTTAGAATGCATAAGGAAGAAGGTTTGAGCTTTAAAAATGTAATCACATTCAACCTTGATGAGTACTACCCTATGCAGCCAGATGCTGCACAGAGCTATGTATCTTTCATGAATGATCATTTATTTGATCACATCGACATTGAAAAAGAAAACGTAAACATTCCTGACGGGACTTTAAAACTGGAAGATATTCCTGCTTTCTGTCTTGCTTACGAGAAAAAAATCACTGAAGTTGGTGGTTTAGATATTCAGATTCTGGGTATCGGTCGTACTGGTCACATTGGTTTCAATGAACCAGGTTCTGCACCAAACTCAGGAACACGTTTAGTTACGCTAGATGACCTGACAAGAAGAGATGCTGCACGTGATTTCGGTGGTAAAACTTTTGTACCTACAAAAGCAATTACCATGGGTATCGGTACTATTTTCAAAGCCCGTGAGATCATTCTTATGGCCTGGAACAAAAAGAAAGCTTCCATCATAAAAAAAGCAGTAGAAGGTGAAATTTCAAGTGAAGTTCCTGCTACTTATCTTCAATTATCTGACCATGTAGAATTTATTCTGGATCAGGATGCAGCTTCTTTATTGACACGATTTGATACACCTTGGTTAGTGAAAGATTGCATCTGGGACGAAGTTTTAACCAGAAAAGCAGTAATCTGGTTGGCAAATACTCTAAATAAGCCAATTTTAAAGCTAACTGAAGACGACTATAACAACCATGGCATGGCTCAGCTTGCAGTGGAACAAGGTCCAGTTTACAATATTAATATTCATATCTTCAACAAATTACAACATACCATCACTGGATGGCCAGGTGGTAAACCAAACGCAGATGATTCTCAAAGACCAGAGCGTGCGGAACCAGCTAACAAGCGTGTGATCATTTTCTCGCCACACCCTGATGATGATGTAATCTCTATGGGTGGTACTTTCATCCGCTTAGTTGACCAAAAACATGATGTACATGTGGCTTACCAGACTTCAGGTAACACTGCAGTATGGGATGATGATGCCCTTCGTTTCGTAGAATTCAACATCGACTTCTCAGAAAAAATGGGAATGCCTCAACAGGGAATGAAAGATATTTACCAAAATATCCGCAGCTTTATCGAAACCAAGCAACCTAACCAGGTAGACACTCCTGAGCTACAGTCTGTTAAAGGATTGATCAGAAAAGGAGAGGCGATTGCCGGTGCAAGGTTCTGTGGTTTAGAAGACGATCATATCCATTTCATGGCACTTCCCTTCTACGAAAGTGGAAAAACTAAAAAGAACCCTGTAACAGAAAGAGACATCGAACTAACGATGGAACTGCTACAAAAAATCAAACCAGAACAGGTATTCGCTGCTGGAGATTTTGAAGATCCACATGGTACACACATCGTATGTTTCAATATCATTTTATCAGCACTTCAAAGACTAGCGAAAACTGAAAGCTGGGTTAAAGACTGCTGGTTATGGTTATACCGTGGTGCCTGGTTAGAGTTTGATACTTTTGAGATTGAAATGGCCGTGCCATTGAGTCCACAAGAAGTAGAGAAAAAGAAATTCGCTATTTTCAAACACCAGTCACAAAAAGACCGTGCGGTATTTCCTGGGGATGACTCTAGAGAATTCTGGGTAAGAGCTGAAGACAGAAACAGAGAAACTGCTGAAGCTTATGACAAACTTGGTCTGGCAGAATACGAAGCAATGGAAGCCTTTGTTCGTTACCATTTCTAATCAGACTTATTATACGATTTATAAACCGCTAAGCCTATCGCTTAGCGGTTTTTTTTTGCGCCATCCTTTGAAGCTCAAGGCACTAAACCCAAACCTCTCCTATATCTCAGTTGGAAATTCTTTCCTGATGTTTAACATAAATTCATTAGAAAAGTATAATTTAGTCTAACTTATTAACAAACTACATGAAGAAAAACATTTATATCCTTGCGATAGGACTTGTCGCACAGCTAGCGATATATAGCCCTGGATATGCGCAAAAAAAGGCAAGTATCTCAACAACCAAAAGCTCAAGCCCGGCAAAAAAAAACGCTGACCAAATCATCCCAAATGATCCAAACGTTAAAATTGGAAAGTTACCAAACGGACTTACCTATTATATAAGAAAGAATACAGAACCTAAAAACAGAGCCGAACTGTATCTTGCTACCAGTATTGGTTCTTTAATGGAAAATGACGATCAACAGGGACTTGCGCATTTTACAGAGCATATGGCCTTTAACGGTTCTAAAGATTTTCCTAAAAATGACATGATCAATTACCTGCAAAGAGCAGGTGTACGTTTTGGTGCCGACTTAAACGCTTATACCAGCTTTAACCAAACGGTATATCAATTGCCAATCCCTACAGATAGTGCAGCTGTATTCAAAACAGGCTTTAAAATACTTGCAAACTGGGCAGGAAAAATTACAATGGATGGGGAAGAAATCGATAAAGAACGTGGAGTAATCATTGAGGAAGACCGTCAACGTGGAAAAAATGCACAGGAAAGAATGCAAAAGCAGATGTTACCCCTGATCCTAAAAGGTTCACGGTATGAAAACCGTCTGCCGATTGGCAAGGTTGATCTGCTACAAACTTTTACGCACGACAAAATTCGGAATTTCTATAACGATTGGTACCGTCCAAACTTACAGGCAGTTATTGCAGTGGGTGATTTTGACTTGAATGAGGTAGAAGAATTAATTAAACAAAACTTCTCAGGGCTAAAAAATCCAGCCAATCCAAAACCACGTTTAAAATACGACCTTCCAGACAACAAGGAGCCCTTAGTAAAAGTGATTACAGATCCTGAGCAACCTTATAATATTGCCCAGGTGATGTACAAGCAAAGAGCTGGGGTAGTTAAAACTACATCTGACTTTAAGAAAAGTCTGATGTATGCTATGATCAACAGCATGTTGGCCGCCCGTTTACAGGAGATCACGCAAAAAGGAAATGCGCCATTCTTATTTGCCCAGTCTGGTTATGGACCTTTCCAGGGAGGCTTAGTTCCTAATATCAATGCTTTACAAACGGTTGTTGTAGCCAGTTCAGGAGCAACATTAGAAAAAGCATTGGCAGCCGGTTTAGCCGAGAATGAAAGAATGAGCAAATTCGGTTTTCTTCCATCAGAACTAGCAATTGCTAAGAAAAATATCAGTGCGGGAAATGAGAAACGCCTGAAAGAAAAAGATAAAACGGCTTCTGCTGCTTTCGTTCAAAAATACCTGAATAATTTCCTGGAAGGTAGCAGTATTCCTTCCACTGAATATGCTTATGACCTGACCAAAAAGACATTGGAAGAGATTAGTCTGGCGGAAGTAAACGCTCTGGCAAAAACCCTGATTACCAAAGACAATCAAATCATCCTGGTACAGGCACCTGAAAAGGATAAAGCCACATTGCCTACTGAAGCGCAATTATTATCCACCTTAAAAAACGCAGGAAATGGAATTACAGCTTATGTAGACAAATCCATCAATAAGCCGTTGTTAGACAAAAAACCAGTAGCCGGAAAGATCGTTGAAGAGAAGAAAATTGATGCTGTAGGTGTTACTGAACTGACGCTGAGCAATGGAATCAAAGTACTATTGAAGCCTACAGACTTCAAAAATGATCAAATTATATTTAGTTCGTTCTCTAAAGGAGGAACTTCTTTAGCCAGCAACCAGGACTTCCGTTCTGCAGAAATGGTTAGTTTGATCCCGGAAAGTGGTGTTGGAGAGTTTAATCCTTCCAATCTGGATAAACTACTGGCGGGAAATACAGGATCTGCAACTGCTTATGTAAGCGACCTATACCAGGGTTTTAATGGTAGCGCTTCTCCTAAAGATTTAGAAACTGCTTTTCAGCTGGTATATGCTTATGCCACTAAACCAAGAAAAGACGAAGAGATTTTCAAGAAAAATATTGCGGATTACAAGGTGATTCTGGGCAATAAAAATGCGAATCCAAACAGTGTATTTGCAGACACAGTTCAAGCGGTACTGTCTTCTTACCACGAACGCGGAATGCCAATGAACTTATCAGATATAGATAAAATTTCTCTGGATAAAGCTTATGCCTTCTATAAAGACCGCTTTGCTGACCTTGGAGAACAAACCTTTATCATCGTTGGTGCTTTCGATGTAAATGCGATCAAACCTTTAATTGAAACGTATATTGCTAGTCTGCCTGCTGCAGGTAAAAAACAAAACTTTGCTGACAATGGAGTTAAACCTCCGGTAGGAAAAATCAGCAAAACTGTTTACAAAGGCTTGGAGGATAAAGCTGCAGTACAATTATATTTACATGGAGACTACGACTTTACACAAGAAAACAATGTACAATTAGACGCCTTGAACGAAGCCTTGAAAATCAAGATCCTAGAACGTCTGAGAGAGAAAGAAAGTGGTGTATATAGCCCAGATGTTAGTCTGAGCATGAGCAAAGTACCAAATTCACACTATTACTTTACCATCTCATTTAGTTGTGCTCCAGCCAATGTTGAAAAACTGATCGCCGCAGCATTGGATGAGGTGAATAAAATCAAGCAAAGCGGTGCATCAGCCGATGACCTGACGAAATTTAAATCTGAAGAACAGCGTCAGATGGAGCTTAGCCTTAGAAACAATGGCTTCTGGGCAAGTTACCTGGCCAGCTGTATGAAGAACGGTGAATCACTTGATCTGGTTTTAAAACAACCCAAATTGCTAGAGCAGGTAACTGTTGAAAGCACCAAAGCTGCTGCAAATAAATTCCTGAACGAGAACAATTATATCCGCTTTGTTCTTCTGCCACAAAAATAAACAGATAGCCCTTTTCAGGGCAGACATCAAAATAAAAATGGCCTGATATTGAAAAGTATCAGGCCATTTTATTTATTGCTCTTATGAGATCAGAAGTTATTCTTCTAGCTTCACCAATGCGCTGGTCTCAATTCCAACAGGGTTGGTTGGGTCACTTTCATTTTTGAGGCGATCCAGGGCAGTGATCATATAGGTATATCTCTTTCCCTTCTCCGCAGTCGTATCAATAAAGGAGGTATAATTCTCAAAACTGATTTTTAGAATGTTTCTTGCATCCAGTATATCCACTTTCGTACCCTCACTGAAACGATAGATGACATAACCTGATGCCGTTTCTCCGTCGCTGGCCAACGTTGGTTTCGCCCATTTCAGATGTACCCCATCAAGCTTTACCTCAGCAGTAAACTCCTGTGGTGCATTAGGCACAACATCATCCAACCAAGGCATTTGAGGTGGCAATGCCGGATACTTATAAAGGTTATTTCTTAAGGAATCGCCAACACCGCGCGCTACTGTAGAAAAGGACTTTGAGCTAAAAAATACACTTCCCTGAACACGATTATTTTGACGCATGTACCTGATTTGATCGGGAACCTGTGCTGGTAACTTCCATGCGGCTTCCATCTTTTGATTAACCAGATATGCAGCCTGACCGATATAAAGGTGTCGGCCATAAGCATTGTTACTCCACCAATCTACCAGTGTAGCGAAAGGCGCTACTTTACGACTGAAGCTGAAGTAAATCTGTGGATTGATATAATCCACCCATCCTTCTTTAACCCATTTTCTCGAATCAGCAAATAATTCATGGTAATTCGATAATCCACGGGTAGCAGAGCCCAAGACATCTTCGTTGTCGTTTTTCCAGATCCCAAACGGACTCACACCGAATTTCACATATTTTTTATGGTAGTGGATGCTATCATCCAGTTGTTCAATCAGCAGATCAACATTGTTTCTTCTCCAATCATTGATATCCGTAAACCCATTTGGATATTTACTGAATGTAGCCTCATCACTAATCTTTTGTCCAGCAATTTTATAAGGGTAAAAGTAATCGTCGAAATGGATTCCATCTACATCGTAACCCTTCACCACATCCAGAATGACCTGAATGATATAATCCCTTACCGCTGGAATTCCTGGGTCAAACTGCTTTTTTCCACCATAGGTAAAAAACCATTCCGGGCGTTTTCTGGTCATATGATCCTCAGCAACCACTGTCCCCGGACTTGTAGTCGCCCGATAAGGATTGAACCAGGCATGAAGCTCCATTCCGCGTTGATGCGCTTCCTTTATCGCGAAAGCCAATGGATCATAATCAGGCCCGGGAGCAACACCTTGTCGTCCGGTTAGCCATTGACTCCAGGGTTCTCTCGATTTTGCATAAAAAGCATCTGCCGCAGGTCTTACCTGTAACATGATGGCATTCATTCCATTTGCCTTATGCATTTCTAAAAGCCCGATCAACTCCTGTTTCTGCTGGTCCATGCTTAAACCCGGTTTAGAGGGCCAATCGATATTCGCTACAGTAGCTACCCACACTCCCCGAAACTCTCTTTTTGGAGCAATTTTTGATGTGCTCTGAGAGAAAGATAGAAATGGACTTGCCGCCATTAGAAACAATAGCGCATAGATAGTATTTTTAAACATTTTATATAATTTGTACTGAATAAATTTTTTCTCTTGTATGCTCTGGTAGACGTTAGGATCCAGAGATCTTAGCAAGTAAACGATTTTTTTTAAAGTCTCATACAAATAGCCTGTTTTTTTTACTATTTCCTGTTTTTTTATACTATGTTCGCGTTTTAAACACCTTTAGAGAAGAATTCAAGAAATGTCAGACCAAAATGAGATGGTAAATAAGGGTGACCGCAATAAGATATATTTTCTAATTGTAGTCATTTTAGCCCTTCTGGGAACTAATGCTTACTTATACTTAAAAGACAGACATCAAAGCCAGCGCTTTGTAACCGTAAATACAGAAAAAGATAGGCTAAAGCTTGAAGTGGAGAAGATCGAAGCGGAACTGGATAAGGTGAATACGCTTAATGTTATCCTTACAGACAAGTTACAGGAAGAACAAAAGCTTGCAAGAGCAAAGATTGCGGAATTAAAACTTGCACTTCAGGACGGAAAACTGACGCAGGGAGACCTCAATACTGCCCAAAAAGAGGTTAAAGAGCTACGAGAGTTTGTTAAAAATTATAGCGATGAGATTCTGCGCCTTGAAAAAGAAAATGCGAATCTAAGAACCCAAAGGGACAGTCTGAAAGAATCTGCTTATACGGCTACTCAGAAGGCCGAAGACCTGGAGAAAAAAAACACTGAACTAAAAGAAAAAGTAAAAACTGGTGCAGCTTTAAAAGCAGGAAACGTATCTATTGTAGCATACAAGGTAAAAAATAGTGGAAAAAACATTGAAGTAACCCGGGCAAGTACAGCTAAAAAACTCAGCATCAGCTTCAACATTGCACCGAATCCACTGGCAGTCAAAGATTATCATAAAATCTATTTACGCGTATTTGATCCGGCAGGAAACCTAATTGCCAATGGCGAGAATCTGTTTGAGGCAGATGGCGAGCAGATGCAATATACTTCCTCTACTTCCATCTCTTATAACGACGACAATACCATTTATAAAATGGACTGGGTAAACCCAAATCCCTTCATTAAAGGAACCTATTCTGTTATTCTGTATGCCGACGGATTTACAATGGGAAAAGCAGCAATTGAATTAAGATAGCGGAAAACTCAGGTAAAAAGTAGTCCCAACATCAGTAAAGGATTTGAAGGAAACCGTTCCTCCTGCATTCTCTACAGCCTGTTTTACGAAGGCCAAACCTAAGCCCGTTCCTGAGGATTTGGTGGTAAAGTTCGGCACAAAGATTTTATCCTGTTGCTCCTGATCAATGCCTTTTCCATTATCTTCCACCTCTACAAATACGTTTTCCTCGTCATTCATCACATTCACTTTAATGACACACCTGGCTTCTGGACTGGCGGCTTCTATCGCATTTTTAAGGAGGTTATTAAATGTCCGCAGCAACTGATCTTTATCTCCAAGAATCATCACCTCTATAGTAGTATGGTTAAAGATGTAGATTTCCACATTTTGTGTGTTTGTAAAGACATCCCTTGCCTGTTGAATGATGGGTAATAGACTTAGTTTTTCCAATTTGGTATCCGGCATTTTTGCAAAATTCGAGAACTCGGAAGCAATAGAAGCCAGACTATCAATCTGTTCTATAAATGACTTATTAAAACGTTCAAACTTTTTTTCAAAATTTGGGTCTTTCTCTTTCCAGGATTTCTCCAACAGCTGAACGCCCAACTTCAAGGGAGTCAATGGATTTTTGATCTCGTGAGCCACCTGCTTGGCCATTTCCCGCCAGGCAATCTCCCTTTCAGAACGGGCAAGTTTAGCCGCACTTTCTTCCAATGCGGCAATCATTTTATTGTACTCCCTGATCAGGGAGCCAATTTCATCATGCCTGGACCATTGAATTGGCTGATTCTTCTGCCCAAGTTTGGTTTTTCGTATACTTTCCTGGATAAAAGTCAGGGGACTGGTGATCTGATTGGCAAGAAACACGGCAAGGATACCAATCGCTACAAATACCAGGGCGTAAATATTAATCAAAGTATTGATATAAAGCCCGATTTTCCTTTGATAATCTGCTTCGTTCGCATAATAAGGCAGACCAATATAAGCCACTGTCTCATTCATCGCATTCCGGATTGGTGCATAGGCAGATGAATAGCTAAAATCACCAATACGCTCATCAGGATTAATATATTCCGATCTTTGCATCTGATTCAGGTAAACGTAAGCCTTAGCCCCCATTTTCCTTCCTATAATTCCAAAATCGTAAATCCGGGGTAAAGAAGTAAACAACAAATTACCATTGGCATCAAAAAGATTTAGATAAGCACCATTTACATCTGCAAATTCATTGAAGAAACGGATAGATTCTTCATTTGTAGCAGGTAATCCGGTCGAAAGGATACGTTTTTCATAAGAAAACTGGACCTTTCTGATCTTATCCTGAATATAGTCCTCTTGTTGTAGGCGGTATTCATCACGGATATAGAAATAGGTCGTCCAGCCTACAATCACCAATGTTGCTACTACAGAAAGTACAATAGAGAACTGGATCCTGGTTTTATAAAGGATCTTATTCGCATTGATCATCAGAGAGCGGTTGATGTTGAACCAGCCTCCCCAGCTTTCATCTATATTTTTTAATACCCAGATCAATGCGTATAGCGTAACTGAAAAGATAATGAAAACTAAAAAGAAGAAGGACAGCGTTGCCAGACGCGAAACATAAGACACCTTTTCCTTGCTCACAACGATTGTTTTAGATGCGATGGGCATATAGACCACGTGGGTGTATCCTAAGCTGTCTCTGATCGTCTGAGGCTTTCTAGGCTCTGCTTTAAAATCCAGAGAGGAGAGCTTGTATGTATAAGGCCCAGACTGGTTCACCAATCTGCCATAACTATAAAACGCAAAAGAGTAATTACTATAATCGTCTTCGCTCGTATTCTTACGGTCAATCAGAATATCCGGAAGTTGACTATTGTAATTGTATTGCTGTGATTTAAGCTCAATGACCAGTGTTCCCAGAATATGATTGTCCTGAAAAATTGGAATGATTCCGAAGTAATTCTGATAACCGAAAGTGTCATTCACACGATAGAAGAAATTCGATTCTGAGGCCTTTATTGAGCCGGCCTGCACCAATTTCTTATAATAGCTTAATGGAACACCCCGTTCGTTCAAAGACGAATCCCGACTGTCATACTCATAAATATTGTACTCAAACTTAGAGAGATAACCGCCTAAAAACTGCTTATTAATGTGTCTTTGTAAAAGATCAGACCTCCTTAAACTCGGCTGCTTAAAATAATCTGCAACAAAGTTATCAGTATAAATGCCTACTTCGAGGCTTTCAATGGCACTAATGATCTTAGGATCATCTGTCGATTCCAGTTTCTGGGCGATGGTTAGTCTCTTATTTCGCTCTTTAATATCGATAAACTTCAGGTACTTGATCGAAGACATGAATGCCAGACAGAAAAATATAGCTGTAAAGATTCCGATAGAGAACTTATTGTCTTTCAGAAACACATTCCATCCCACGATAAGGATGAACAATGCGTAGACCACAAAAAAGATAGAGAAGTCCGTACTGAGGCGATAAGCCAGATAACAAAAAAAAGCAACTAAAAATAGAATTAAACGCTCCTTATTTGTGACCTCCAGGCTTTTGCTCAATTCTAAGAGTACCGTAATGATCAGGTAGATATTGAACCAGACCAGGCACAAAATAACTATACTAACCCAGCTTACCCAACCTAGATTGATGATATTCGTGATGTCAAAATTGATTTTTGAGTTGATGATCAGTCCAAAGAAAACCTGATCAGTAATTAAGGCCAGTGCACCAAAAAAGGCCAGTAATATCAGGTAAAACACCCATCCTGCAATCTTATTATGGTTTAGCCAATTTGGCAAATGGTATTCATTCCTATGTTTATAAATAAAATAAACTAGCCAGGTAATGGCAAATACATTGAGCAGAAAATCTCCTAAAGAGGGTAAAAAGAAACTTTCTGCATAAATCGTCGGACTAAAGATCAGCAGGTCGAACTGCTGATTGAACCAACCATACTCCAGGTCTGTAATTCTTAATACTGCAAAGAATAAACTGAGCAATAAAGTGGCAGAAAGCAAACGCCCCTTTTTCACCATCCACACGCAGAAGGAATTGACAAACAGGCAAATGCTGAACAGCCCAATTACCCAGAGCCAGACCTCTATTTTAGAGTAAATACTTTTGGTATATCCCGGCTTCAACTTCACTTCAAACAGGAGCCTGCCATCAAAATTATTGATACCATAAACATCTGTATCCGCAAAAGTGGCCAGCGATAAAGAATTTGAGGGTAAAAGATGTGGAGAGAGGTCGTTATGGAGGTATTGATTCTGAATATTATACTGATCAATCACCTCAATGAGGAAAACCAGCGCAAAGTTTCCGGTAGTTTTCCGGATCACTTCATACCAGCCATTGGGTAGCTGGATAAAGGATGAACCTTCTGCAATCGACTCCAGACTGGAGGGAAAGGCACTAAAGGAACTCCAGAATTCTAAATTGTTTTTCTCATAGACCAGCAGGTTGATTCCTTGTGGAGGATAGAGATTGATAAAGTCTAAAGCGTATTTTTCGTTCAGGTCAAATTGCTTGGCCTGCTCCACCCTTGCAGGGTCAGAAAGAAAATCATAAACAATACTTTCTTTATCACTTAGATTTTCCTGAAGTTCAGCCGCTTCATGGGTAAGCAGATCTTTCTTGCCGATGGTATTTTTTAAAGATAGGGCCGTACCGATACAGCAGGCCCCAAGTATCAACAATAAAAATCTGATTTTACCCGCGATGCTCACGTTAAACCTTAGCTGTGGTAGTTGCAGAGCTAGTTGGAAATGCTCTATTCACTTTTTTAACCAGGCCTTGTAATACATTGCCAGGACCCACTTCTACGAATTCACTGGCACCATCAGCGATCATACGCTCAATAGTTTGCGTCCATTTTACCGCACCAGTTAATTGTGTAATTAAATTTGCTTTGATCTTTGCAGGATCAGTATTTGGAACCGGATCCACATTTTGATAAATCGGACAAAGCGGTGAAAGAACAGTTACATTTTCAATTGCTTCCTGTAGTTCTACACTTGCAGGCTCCATTAATGGAGAATGAAAAGCACCACCTACATTCAATTTTAAAGCACGTTTAGCACCGGCCTCTGTTAGTTTCTGACAAGCGATATCTACACCTTCAATACTACCAGAGATCACGATCTGACCCGGGCAGTTGTAATTTGCAGCAACCACTACTTCATCTATCTCCGCACAAACCTGCTCTACAACATCATCAGCAAGACCCAAAATAGCCGCCATTGTAGAAGGTTGTAATTCACAAGCTTTCTGCATTGCATTTGCTCTTGCAATAACCAGTCTTAAACCATCTTCAAAAGAAAGTGCATTCGCCGCTACCAATGCCGAGAATTCTCCTAGTGAGTGTCCTGCAACCATATCTGGTTTGAAATCTGATCCTAATGTTTTTGCCAGAATCACAGAGTGAAGAAAAATAGCAGGCTGAGTTACTTTTGTTTCCTTTAACTCCTCATCTGTACCCGAGAACATGATGTCGCTGATACGGAAACCGATAATTTCATTTGCCTTTTCAAACAGTTCTTTAGCGATTTCATTTTCGTACAATTCTTTACCCATGCCCGAAAATTGAGCGCCTTGTCCTGGAAATATATATGCTTTCATTTTTATGCTTAATGTGTGTTTAGTGTAAGTTGGCAGTGATTAACCTCAAAAACTCTGCCCTTGTTGTGTCTTTTGCAAATTCTCCTGTAAAAGCGGAAGTCGTAGTTACAGAATTTTGCTTCTGAATCCCTCTCATCGCCATACATAAATGCTTACATTCAATCACAACCGCTACGCCCAATGGGTTTAAGGTTTCCTGAATGCAATCTCTGATTTCATTTGTTAAACGCTCCTGTACTTGTAATCGACGCGCAAATGCATCTACAATTCTTGGAATTTTACTCAATCCAACAATATGACCGTTCGGAATATAGGCCACATGTGCTTTTCCAAAGAAAGGAAGCATGTGGTGTTCGCACATAGAAAATACCTCAATGTCTTTCACTACAACCATCTGGCTGTAGTCTTCTTTGAACATGGCACCTCTAAGGATGGAAGCTGGATCAAGGTCGTAACCATGAGTCAGGTATTGCAAAGCCTTTGCAACACGCTCGGGAGTTTTTACCAGCCCTTCGCGGCTCGGATCTTCTCCTAATTGGCTTAAAATGTCTGTATAATGATTCGCTACAGCCGAGATTTTATCTTGATTGTAACGATCTATTTTGATGTAACCGTCTTCCGTTTCATCTAAATGATCTGTGTGATTGCTCATATCTGATGGATTAGCCGAAGTACTCGACAAAGTTGTTTTCAGTTTCGTAAATTTTGATACAATGAAGTTCTGCCCCAGATTCTTTAATAAATGGCAACAATTCTTCCCAAATGGCGATCGCCAGGTTTTCTGTTGAAGCCAGCTTGCCTTTCATGAAATCCACATCAAGATTCAGGTTTCTATGGTCAATTTTATCCACTACCTGAGTATTGGTGATGTCTTTCAACCATTTTAGATCTACAAGAAAACCTGTTTCAGGGTTAATTTCCCCTTTAACAGTCACATACAACTGATAGTTGTGTCCATGCCAATTTGGATTGGCACATTTTCCGTAAACTTCTGTGTTTTTATCTTCAGACCAGTCCGGTCTCGACAATTTATGCGCAGCGTTAAATGATGCTTTTCTGGTTATGTATATCATTCTCTGTTATATTGTTGACAAATATACGCAGAAAGCTTAAAGTAGAAAGGTTTAATCTCTAACTTAGAGTTTATGAAGATTCTTTTAGTAGCGGCAACAAATGCAGAAATCTCTTTATTAACGGAACATTTCCGATTATCAGGAACTGCATTGATGAAAACAGAAAAATTCGACCTCCTGATTACGGGTGTTGGGATGACTGCCACCGCCTTTGCATTGGGAAAACATTTATCAGATCGCTATCAATTGGTCGTTAACCTTGGAATTGCTGGTTCTTTTGATCCACAGATCGAATTAGGAACAGTACTAAATATTGTGGAGGATGATTTTGCAGAACTGGGTGCCGAAGATCATGGACATTTTCATCCCATAGAAGAACTGGGCTTCGGAAAAAGTAGCTATCATGCTTATAATAACTTGCTTCACCCCTCTATATCAGAGCTAAAAAAAGTAAAGGGGATTACTGTAAATACCGTGCATGGTACTGCCGAAAGTATTGAAGCCATTAAAAACCGCTTGCATCCGACCTCCGAAAGTATGGAAGGCGCTGCAGTACTCTACTGTTGCGAACAGGCAGGCATCCCTTGTCTCCAGATCCGCAGCATCTCTAACTATGTGGAACCGCGGAACCGGGAAAGCTGGAAAATCGGACTTGCCATTAAGAATTTAAACGAATGGGCCATTGGATTTTTGACAAATAGCTAACCATTCCCTTTAGAGAGTTAATTACCTTTGAATCCATAAAAAATAGCTAAAATGACCTTAAGTCTTGGATTTTCCCCTTGCCCGAACGACACCTTTATCTTTGATGCCCTCATTCACCATAAAATTGACACCGAAGGCCTGGATTTCAAGGTATCCTTCGACGATGTAGAAACGCTCAATCAAAAGGCGATAAATGGAGAACTGGACATCACTAAGCTGAGCTTTCATGCATTTGCCTATGTATATGAAAAATATGCATTGCTGGACGCAGGAAGCGCCCTTGGTTTTGGTGTAGGGCCATTGCTGATCTCTAAAAATGAATACCTGGCCAATCACCCCGACCACATTGATGCTTCGCTTCGTGTAGGTATCCCCGGAAAATACACCACCGCTAATTTCCTGCTGGGCATTGCCTTCCCCCACTTAGTGCAGAAACAGGAAATGGTTTTCTCAGCGATTGAACAAGCGCTGTCAGCAGACGAAATTGATCTTGGTTTAATTATCCATGAAAACAGGTTCACCTATATGGACAAAGGTTTACACAAAGTGATGGATCTGGGGAATTATTGGGAGCAACAAACAGGCTGTGCCATTCCCCTGGGAGGAATTGTGATCAACAGAAATATCGATCAGGAAACTAAAGAAAAGGTAAACAGAGTCTTACGTAAATCTGTTGAATTTGCTTTTGCAAATCCTAAATCTGGAATTGAGTTTATCAAACAGCATGCACAAGAGATGAGCGAAGAAGTCATGTACAAGCATATTGAACTTTATGTCAACAAATACTCTATTGATCTGGGGACAGAGGGCAGAAAAGCAATCGATGTTTTATTCCAGATGGCACAGGAAAGAGGATTAATTGCAGCGATCAAAAAGGACCTGTATCTGATCCCTTAAATCTTTTAGTTACAAGGTCCGTCAGGAATTTCTTTGCTAATTTTTAAGAGTTTAGTCACCACCATCGTTGAGTCAAAGTCTGCAGCAATAATTAAGCTGTCAGATTTGATAATATGGCACTCTACCTCAATATATACGGGTTCGTAAGGTTTTTCAAAATTGAAATTATTATAGGCCAGTTCCAATGTTTTTGCACTATCTGTTACCCAATATTCATTTCCTTCCTCACAATCCGTAAAAGATTTGATCTCCGGACCATAGCTATACAAGCCTTTAATCACCCTGATATTGTTCTTTTCAACAGACACTGGTTTGGTATTACAGGCCAGAACAAAAACTGATAAGATGAGTAATAAGGGTAACGATTTGATAGATATATTCATGATATTAAAGATCTTGATTTAAATGGTCAATTTTCTTGACACTCAGATTTGACGACAAAGCTGATGCCATAAAAGAGAACACAGTAACTGTTAAAAATACTAATAGGAAATCCATCCATTTCAGGGCAATCGGATAAGCATTGGTAATGATGGAGTTATCCTCCGACATCTTGATCAGGGCAAATTTCTGCTGTATCAAACAAAAAATCAATCCAACAAATAACCCTAGAATACAGCCCGTCATGGTGATCATCATCCCTTCCAGTAAGAATATTCGCTTGATCAGCTTTTTTCCTGCCCCTAAACTACTTAAAACGGAAATATCCTTCAATTTGTCTATCACCAACATCGTTAACGAGCCAATGATATTAAATATAGCGATTATTAAGACAAAAGTAAGGATGATATATACGGCCCATTTTTCACTTCCCAGGATACTATGGAGCGCTGAATTTTGCTCAACACGGTCTTTTACAATAAATTTCGATCCGATTTCCTGCTCTATCCCTTTCTTAAATTCATCCGCATCCACTCCTGGATTTAAAAGCAATTCTATGGCCGAAATTTTACTGGGTTCGCCCAAAAGCTGGCGGGCAAAATCCAAAGGTACAATCGCCACATTATCAAAATCCTGCTGAACTTCAAAAACTCCGGAAACCGGAATGGTCAGTACGGTGAAGTTATCCCCTGGATTAATGGAATTGACCTTCTTCCCCTTTTTTGGAGAATAGATCTGCAATGGATTAAAAGGATCGGTGGTATTCACCACCAGGAAATTCTGAAGTGCAGAACCAATCACGGCATAATGACCACTCGCGTTTTCGAGGGTAAAATGTCCGTCAATAATGGTACTGTCCAGACTCTTATTCTTTAAATAATCAGGACTCACCCCCTTGATCAAGCCTACACTTTGCTTGTCATTGTATTTAAGTAAAGCATTTTCTGATAATACTTCTACATAGGAATATATTCCATCTGCCTTTTTCAATTGATTGAAATAAGCCGTATTTGGCTCAAAGGTTTTCCCCTTAGCGGGTACAATCACCAATTGGGGCGTCATGGTATTGAACATTTTCAGTACCATCTCACCAAGTCCATTGAAAGCTGATAAAATAATGATCAATGCAGCACTTCCCACAAACACGCCCAGCACGGAAATCGCGGAGATGATGTTGATCGCGTTGGTAGATTTTTTAGCAAAAAGGTACCTACGGGCTATGTAAAAGGCTGTATTCAACTATTTTAGTAATTACGACTGTAAAAATGGATTGTGTTGCTTCTCGAAACCTATGGTCGTAAACTGACCATGACCAGGATAAACCCTGCAATCATTTGGCAATATAAACAAGTTATTCTTTATGCTATTGATTAATTGTGAGTGGTTTCCTCCAGGAAGGTCCGTGCGGCCAATACTGGTGTAAAATAAAACATCACCACCAATCAGGAAGTTATCTGCCGCAGCATAGAAACATAAATGTGCCGGCGAATGACCAGGCGCAAAAATCAATTCCAGCTGACTGTTTCCAAACTTAACTGTACCGGTTTCTCCTAAAAACACCTCAGGCTCAGGTGAAAGCTCATAATCAAAACCCATTTGAGGGGCATAACCAGGAATTGCCTGCAGAATTGGTAACTCCCCGGCATGAAACTGAGGCTTCAGACTCCAATTATCGTAAACAAATTTATTCCCCAATACATGGTCTATGTGACAATGGGTATTTAACAACAGTACCGGTTTAAGTTGATTTTGTTTGATGAACTGAACCAATTGATTTTGCTCGTTCGAGTCAGACATTCCGGGATCAATGATCACACATTCAAGCGTCTCATCAAATAAGACGTAAGTATTTTCACGATATGGATTAAAAGCAAATTGCTGGATACTAATCATATGATTTAAAATAGATATTAATTTTTCCATTTGAAGGTACTGATCATTTGATCAATATCCTTCTTTATAAAATTCACTACCGGTTGGATGGAATCGTATTGAGGACGCTCATTAAAATATAAAGCACCACGGAAATAGTGTTTTGCACTGTCTGTAAGAAAAAATTGTACTGAAGAAGCGGTATTCCCTTCTATCGCATAATAAACACCATAAACCTTTTTTTCAGGATAGTTGATCAGCTTTTGATCAATTGCATTCGCTTTTACGGTATGTTTGAAAGCAAAGGTTCTGGCATCTTCTACCAGGCCCTCATACTCTTTTTTGGAAGAAACATCGTAATAAGTAAGGTGCAGGCGCCCATTAAACTGAGGAAAAGACAGGTTATACCAGCAAGGCTGAATATCTCTGCCACTATCAGGAATCATTTTTGCATATACCGGATACTCAAATGAATAAGCGCAACCATTGTTAAAACTCTGGTAAGCTTTCTTAGGAAAATCGATATGAAAATATCCCCTGGGTTTAGGCGCATAAACCTTTTCCTGGTTACAGGCACTAAAAGTGAGCAACAGTATAATAAGGCCGACCGGGAAAAAATTCTTCATATCAGGAGTTCCAAATGTACCAGGAGCGTTCGGCCTGAAGGTACAACATTTCCAGTCCATTTTTAATAGCGGCACCGGATGCAGCACTTTGCTCCAAAAATTTTGTCAGCTCAGGATTGTAAACCAGATCGTAGGCCAGATGCTTTTCTGTTATAGATTCGTAAGGAATCGGCGGACAACTATCAACATTTGGCGACATCCCTAAAGGGGTCGTATTGATCAAAACAGTATATTCCTGCAATAATTTCTCATCTACAGCCTCATACAAAATCGTACCCTCAGCAGGTTTTCTTGTCACCACCAGGAAAGAAATTCCCAGTTTATTCAATACATATTTTACTGCTTTTGCAGCACCACCATCTCCAAAAACCAGGGCTTTCGTGTGATGTGATTTAAGAAAAGGGACTAAAGAAGCTTCAAAACCGTACGCATCAGTATTGAATCCTTTCAATACAGCCTTACCGTTTACTCTACGAATATCAACACAATTAACGGCGCCAATCTCTGCTGCTGCTTCATCCAGATCATTAAGGTAAGCCATTACACCCACTTTATGAGGAATGGTCACATTAATTCCTAAAATTTCTTCGTCAGCAACAATCAATTCCGGAAAAGAACTGATATTTTCCATCGGATAAAGCTCATATCCGCAATCTGTGATTTCTTCTTTTAGGAATTTCTCCGAAAAGTGCTTTTTTGAAAAGGAATGTGATAAAGGATATCCAATCAGGCCAAATTTCTTCATTTGTACAAATGTAGGATTACAATTTATCCATATTCAAAAAATGATCAAAAGTATCACCTCTCAGACCTAAACGGATGGTTTCCAATGGAATCGTCTCCGCAGGAGCAATATTTCCAAGATTTACATTTGAACCCAGTAATTTAATGAACCAAACTTGTTGTTCTTTCTGAGGTGCTTCCCAGATGATGGCTTCTTCAGGAATCTGCGTTAGAATTTCATCCACCAATCCTTCTCTCACTTCACCGGAACCTCTATAAATCCCTACATTTCCGCCTTCTCTGGCTTCAGCAATTACTTTCCAGGAACCAGCTTCCAACTCTGCATTCATTAATTTGATCCATTTATATGGCGCAAAAATCTTAGCCGCATCCTTTGAACCTACTTCAGAAATCACAGTCACCTGCTTTGATAATTTCTGGATGAATTCACATTTAAGGTCGTGTTCAATGCTAATAGAGCCATCAGACACTTCAGCATATTCCATCCCAAACTGATCCAGCACTCTGCAATAGTCGTCAAATTGATTACGGATTGCAAAAGCCTCGAATAATGTCCCTCCAAAATAGGTAGGAATTCCTGCAGATCTGTAAATAGCCAGTTTCTCTTTTAGATTAGGCGTCACAAACGAAGTTGCCCAGCCTAATTTTACGATATCAGTATGTACTCCGGCAACTTCGATGAAATCTTCCGTTTGCCTTAAGCTTAGTCCTTTATCCATGACCATTGTAATTCCTTTATTGCGCGGCTTTACTGATCTTTCGGGTATATTATTTAATGGGTAGTTCATATTGCTCACAAAGGTGAAAAAAAAATGGACAGTTTTTATCAGGTATATCTAATAAAAAACGGTAACATTATTTAACATAACGGTTAATGACTTCTATTATTGAGCCATTATCTTGCAATTGTGGCAAATACTCAAACAAAATATAATGTTTATCCGGGTCGGTCACCAATGCGGTTTCCAAATAAACTAAAGCATCATTCTTTTCTCCCAGCGCGAACAGATAGGCCACCATACGATAGTATAATTCTGCGGCATCAGGGTTATTTTTTATCCCATCCAGAATCGTTTCAGAAGCCTCCAAAAGTCTACCCTGCTCATAAAGCACCGTAGAAAAATCTAACCAGGCCTCAATGTCCACCGGATTAAACTCTAGCACCTTATAATAAGCTTCGATAGATTCTTCAATCTGACCGAGTTTATAAAAAGCGTCTGCCATGGCAAACCAGAAATCAGGATTCTCATTGTCCAGTTCCAAAGCTTTACGGTAAAAATGAAGAGATTCAAAATAACGTTCCTCAAAGTTGAGCGTAACCCCAATACCAAACCAGGCATCTGCCATTTTAGCATCCATTTTCACGGATTTCTTATAATAAGAACGGGCCTCATCCATTAGATCCAGCTTTTCATAGCATTCCCCAATGGCACAATAGGTATCTGCATTAGGTGGTTCATATTCGAAAGTCTGTTTATAGACTTCGATTGCTTCCGCAAAACGGTCTAATTGCACCAATGCATTCCCTTTATTATAATAAGCAGAAGCAAAGTTATCCTTAATGAGGATCGCATAATCATAAGCATCAATCGCCTTTTCAAAGAGGTCCAGTTTATGATAAGAATTGGCAAGATTATACCATGCAGCGTAAGAATAGGGGTCGTTATCTATATATTCCTGATAAAATTTAATGCTTTCCTCCTGTTTGTCCAGAATATCGTAACAGAAAGCAAGTTCATATAAACCGTCTTTGTTTTCCATATTCTGCTCCAGACTACGTTTGATATAAACAATTGCTTGTTCATAATCCAACATATTCTGATATACATAGGCAATTTGTAAAAGGATTTCATCTGTCGTTTCAGCAAAAGCCAACGCAATCTGAAAATTATCCAATGCCTCGGAATAACGTTCCATGCTATTGTAAATATTCCCACGCAGGATATAAATTTCCGCTTCTGAAGCTTCCAGCATTTCTGCTTTTTGCAAAGCCAGAAAGGCCCTTTCGACCTGATCGGTTACAAAAAACAATTGTGCCTGCTTCACCAGGAAAACAGCCGCATAAGGATGCTGATTGACTGCATAATCGGTCACCTGAAGTGCCTTAACAGGATCACTTTTCTCTATATAATAATCTATAATATTCTCAAAAGCATGCGCATCAAAAAAGTACTGATCCTGATTACGTATCATCTCCTCATAACGTTCTACAGAACGTTGTGCATCATCACTAAATTCAAATAAAAACTCCTCTTCCATATCGCTAATAATTAAAGAACAGAACCAATTTTTTAAAACACATTATAAGTTTACAAATAAAATATCTGCATAAACTAAATAATTTTCAACATCTACACACCCGAAATCCTAAATGACTGATTGTATTATTTTTAGCAAAATTCTCGGAGGAAATGAGTTGAATGCTTTTTCTATAGAGATTATGATCTGAATTATCCTACAAAATAACATAACTTTAAATGAAAACCTGTAAAATTCAGGTCAGAAAAGAAACCAAACATTAAAAAAGCGGTTATAGAAATAGTGTTATCCCAGGAAGGATGAGGCGATTTTACCGTTCATAAACCCTAAAACGAATGAAAAAAAGCATCAGTTCCGTTTTAAAAAATTTAGGAATTCAGGAACTCAACCCTGCCTACAGCACCGGCCAACATTGGTCTGGAGCACAAAATGCAAAGACCATCACTAGTTTTTCGCCTGTTGATGGTCAGAAGATTGCCAGCATCCAGGTCGCCAGCCCCGAAGATTATGAACAGGTGATGAGCACTGCAGAAACAGCCTTTCAGTTCTGGCGCAGCCTACCTGCCCCAAAACGGGGTGATATTGTGCGTCAGTTTGGAGAGGCCTTAAGAGCTGCAAAAGAAGACCTGGGTACCCTCGTTTCTTATGAAATGGGGAAAAGCCTGCAGGAAGGACTTGGCGAAGTACAGGAGATGATCGACATCTGTGATTTTGCAGTCGGACTTTCCCGGCAACTGTATGGTTTAACCATGCATTCTGAAAGACCAAATCACCGAATGTACGAGCAATGGCATCCTGTAGGAATTGTAGGCATCATTTCGGCCTTCAATTTTCCAGTAGCCGTATGGAGCTGGAATACCGCTCTGGCCTGGGTATGCGGCAATGTTTGCGTTTGGAAACCTTCTTCAAAAACACCTTTATGTGCAATCGCTTGTCAACAACTCATTGCAAAAGTGTTAAAAGACAATGAGATGCCTGAAGGGATTAGTAATTTACTAATTGGCAATGCCGTAGGCGATATGATCAACAACGACAAGCGCATCCCTCTGGTTTCCTTTACCGGATCTACCCGGATCGGGCGAACTGTTTCGACCGCTGTAGCAGGCAGATTTGGAAGGAGTATTCTGGAACTGGGTGGCAACAATGCCATCATTATTTCTAAAGATGCCGACCTGGAGATGTCCATCATCGGGGCCGTATTTGGCGCGGTTGGTACTGCCGGACAACGTTGTACCTCTACCCGCAGACTCATTATCCAGGAAGATATTTACGAAGAATTCAAAAACAGACTGGTCAAGGCTTACGCACAGTTAAGAATCGGTGATCCTTTAGACCAAAACCAGCATGTAGGCCCACTAATTGATACTGCAGCGGTAGAGATGTATGTCAAAGCAATAGCGAAAGGCAAAAAAGAAGGGGCACAGTTTATTGTGGAAGGTGGCGTCCTGACCGGAGAAAATTACAGCTCCGGCTGTTATGTAAAACCCTGCATAGCAACAGTGGAAAACCATTATGAAATTGTACAGGAAGAAACTTTCGCCCCCATTCTTTACCTGATCAAATATAAAACATTAGATGAGGCTATTACCTTACAAAATGCGGTTCCACAAGGCTTATCCTCCGCTATCATGACGCTCAACCTAAGGGAAGCGGAACAGTTTTTATCGGCTTCTGGCTCTGATTGCGGCATTGCAAATGTCAATATCGGAACCTCAGGCGCAGAAATCGGAGGTGCTTTTGGCGGAGAAAAAGAAACTGGTGGTGGCAGAGAAAGTGGTTCGGACGCCTGGAAGGCCTATATGCGTAGACAAACAAATACCATCAATTACGCCAATACACTACCATTGGCACAGGGTATTAAATTCGATTTATAAAACACAACGAAGACTAAGACCTCCAACTGTCAAAAAAAAAGCGACAGGGAAAACTCCCTGCCGCTTTTTATAGTACTGCAAATCTTTCTATCTATTTCACCAAAGTCGTTTTCGCGTTTGCAGCAATGCCATTTTCAATAAAAGTACTTTGTGTTGTTAGCGCCACAAAATCCACTGTATTCAATACAGAATTTTTGTTTTTCACTAAAATATGTTCATCAGCTGTTCCAAGCAACTTCAAATCTGAAGTACCATTGCTAACAGTGTACAAACTTCTGATATTTCCTTTCAATGTTGCTTTAGCATCATCGTTAAGGAATACCTGTAATACATTCAGATCGAATTTTCCTGAAGTCTTCACTTTTGCACCGTTTGAAGCTTCAATTCTATGTAAGTCCTTTACATAAACCACTACATCCAATGCTTCATCCGAAGTAGAATTGATCACTAGAGTGTATCCTCTTTGTTTAAAGCTTACCTGTTTTCCTTCCGACTCATTTCTCAACTCTACACGTTCTTTTTTACCTTGAATCAAGGTAACCTTCACATTACCAGACACCTCAATTTTATTGAAAGGCTTCTCAGGACTCATAGACATAGGTGTTATTGCTGCCATCGATGCATTGGTAAATGCAGAGGCAGATAAAACAATTGCAATTAATGTTAGGGCGATTAAAGATTTTACAGACGTTTTCATAATATTTTGATTTAAATAGATTTCTTAAGGTTTTGTTGATAAGACGCGCCTATTTCAGAAACGTTTCAACAACTTTTAGCGTTTTAGACCACAATGAAAGAATCAACGACCAATGCCTTATATTTTTCGACGAACGGGCAGAAAAAAAAATGGCTAAATCTGTGATTTTATTTGAAAGAAGTTCAATAAGCTGTATGTTTAAAGATTTTTAAATGCTTACCCTCCCTTTGTTTTAACCTTTAGCTAATGTTACGAGTAGATAGTTCTAAGCCCTGTAAAATCGTTTATTCCTTATGCAAACACGAGTTTTTCGGTTACCTGATAGAACCTCACATCGTCCAGCTAAATCCTCAGGGAGACTTTTCGCTCACTTATCAGCGTATATTTTCACATACCGCCTCTGAGTTCGCGGCACACCTGACAGAAAAGGATTTTAAGCTGATTAAAATTCTGGATGAGACGGAGCAGGATTTCATCATTAAGAAATATCATAAGAAAGCCATTCGTCCAGTCGAATTTTTCAGTAAGTTTTTCAATGAAAAATTTTTAGAAGGTGTACGCCCAAAGATTGAAAAGAAACTGGCAGAAGCCCTCGAAATCATCAGAAAGGATGCTGAGTTATACCTCATGGATAGTGATGGCTGGCCTGCAGAGCGAAAAATTGAACTCGCTGTAGAACCTGCTACCGTACTATTTCATTTTAGACGCAATGCCATGGAAACCCGTTATTTTCCAACCATCAAATATCAGGGTATGCGGATCGATTTCATGTTTAAAGAAGCACAGATTGTAAGTAATCAACCGGCATGGCTACTTTTAAATGAGGTCTTATACTTCTTTGAACAAGACATTGAAGGAAAAAAACTACTCCCATTTTTAAATAAACGGTACATCACCATTCCAAAATCTGCAGAAGACGCTTACTTTGAAAAATTTGTAGCCCCTTTGATTGAGAAATACCATGTTTATGCGGAAGGATTTGATATTAAAACCGAAAAACATGAACCTAAAGCAGTGATAAAGGTGATTTATGTGGATGCCGGCATTTCTCAGCTGCAATTGTATTTTAAGTACGATACACATGCCTTTGCTATGGGCAATGAGAAGAAGGTAACCGTACATATAGAAAAGGAAGGAGACAATTACCTCTTCAGTCGCATCAAAAGAGATGCTGCATGGGAGAAACAAAAATTCAATTTCCTAACTTCCCTCGGACTAAAAAAAGTAAGTCCACTGAACCATCACCTCGAATTACCTGCATTACAAGATGAAAACCAGAGCTATGCCATTTTAAATTGGGTGAATGAGCATATTGAACAACTGAAAACTGAAGGATTTGAAATTGAACAAGACCAGGGGGCGAAGAAATTTCAGTTTGCCAGTAACAAGATTGATTTTGAAATCAAAGAAGACAATGATTGGTTTGACATCCATGCCATTGTTTATTTTGGTTCACACCCCATCCCATTTATCGCATTAAAACAACATATCCTTCATAAAAAAAGAGAATTTCCACTTCCTGATGGCTCGATTGCGATTATTCCTGAAAAATGGTTCAGTCAGTATGGAAGCCTGTTTAGCTTATCTGATGGCGGAAAGGAATTAAAATTAAAAAAACACCACCTCGGACTAATCAATGAATTGGCAGAAGATGGTATTGCCAATGTCACGCTAAGTCGTAAATTACAAAGACTGAATGATTTTGAAAACATTGAAGACACCAGCATGCCGGTACATTTTAAGGGAGACCTACGGAGTTACCAAAAAGCCGGTTACAACTGGTTCAGCTTTTTAAGGGAGTATAATTTTGGTGGTTGTCTGGCAGACGATATGGGTTTGGGTAAAACCATTCAAACCCTGGCCATGCTGCAAAAAACCAAAGAAGAAGACGAAGCGCAAAACACAAAAAGCACTTCCCTGATCATCATGCCTACCTCTCTAATTTACAACTGGCTGAATGAGGCCAAAAAATTTACGCCAAAACTAAAAATTCATGCCCATACCGGCAGCTCCAGAAACAAAGACATCAGTCTGTTTGCCAAGTACGATATCATTATTACGACCTATGGCGTTACGCGCGTAGACATCGATTTACTGAAGAACTACTATTTCAACTACATCATTCTGGATGAAAGTCAGAATATTAAAAATCCTTCTTCAAAATCCTTTAAAGCGGTCAAAGCACTTAAATCCAGACATAAATTAATCCTAAGTGGTACACCGGTAGAAAACTCGGTGAGTGATTTATGGACGCAGCTGACCTTCTTAAACCCAGGTTTACTTGGCACACAGGCTTTTTTCAATGAAGAATATGTACAGGCCATAGAAAAACGGAAAGATGAGGAAAAGGCCAGAAAACTGCAGGCCATCATCAAACCATTTGTCTTGCGAAGAACCAAAGAGCAGGTTGCTTCAGAACTACCTGCAAAAACAGAACAGGTTATTTATTGCGATATGTCTGAAGATCAGGCGGCTTATTACGAAAAAACCAAATCTGCCTACAGAAACGATCTGCTAAGCAGTATGGACGACGGCAGCTATGAAAAGAAACAAGTCCAGTTATTACAAGGCTTAACCGCATTGAGACAATTGGCCAACCACCCGGTGATGATTGATGAGGAATACCATTCTGATTCAGGTAAATTTGAAAACGTAATCCATACCCTGGATAATGTGTTAAAAGGAGGCCACAAAGTATTGATCTTCTCCCAATTTGTGAAGCACCTGAACATTTTCAAACAGTATTTTGAAAAAGAAGAAATCGCTTTCTCTTACCTGGATGGGGCGACTAAAAACAGAGGTGAAATTGTGGCTGAATTCCAGGAAAACAAGGAGCTAAAAGTCTTTTTAATCTCAATAAAAGCTGGTGGTGTGGGCTTAAACCTGACTCAGGCTGACTATGTGTTTATCCTCGACCCATGGTGGAACCCTGCGGTAGAACAGCAGGCAATTGACCGTACCCACCGTATCGGACAGGAGAAGAAAGTTTTCATTTATAAATTTATTGCAAAAGATACCGTAGAAGAGAAAATCCTGGCCTTACAAAACCGCAAAAAACGATTGGCCAGTTCATTGATTACTACGGAAGAAAGCTTCTTCAAATCGCTGAGTAAACAAGATATCCAGGAGATCCTGAATTAGGATTCGCCCTGAAGCACATGGTTATATTGCTCCCGACTGATCATTACCGCGCCCAGGCTCATTAAATGATCATTTGGGACTTGACAATCGATCAGTTTAAAACCTTTGTGCTGACACAACCAGATCAAAGCAGCTTTAGAGGCATTGCTGACCAGACTAAACATGCTCTCTCCGCAGAAAACACTGCCGATTTCGAGTCCATATAAGCCTCCACACAGCTTTCCATCCTTCCAGACCTCTACACTTTTTGCAAATCCATAGGCATTTAATGCAATGTAAGCTTCCTGCATTTCTTTAGTGATCCAGGTGCCAGGCTGATCTTTCCGGCCAACTTTTGCACAATTCCTGATCACTTCCGGAAAAGCTTCATTGTAGCTGATTTTAAAAACTCCGTCTTTTAGAATTTTTGCCATGCTTTTACTAATCTTCAGATCCTTAGGATAAATTACGCAACGCTCATGCGGCGAATACCAGCAAATGGGATCATCTTCGCTAAACCAGGGAAAAATCCCGTGATGATAGGCTAAAAGCAATCTGTCTACACTTAAATCTCCTCCTATTGCCAATAATCCATCCGGATCGGCCAATGCCGGATCTGGAAAGCTAATCTCTTGATCATCGAGTCTAAAAACCATGATGCAATAATAAAAACAATAATTTAATGTAACGAAGTCTCCTTTATCGTATCTTAATTTAAAAAAACATGAATTTAATAGGCAATATCATCTGGATCGTTTTTGGCGGCATTTTTATTTTTTTCGAATACATCATCGGAGGACTCATCTTATGCCTAACCATTGTAGGTATTCCTTTTGGCTTGCAATGTTTCAAATTTGCCATTGTAGGTTTGGCACCATTTGGTGTTAAAATTACAGATACTTCCTCCAATACCGGTTGCCTATCCACCATTATGAACATCATCTGGTTGATTTTTGGTGGCTTCTGGATTGCCCTAACACATTTGTTTTTCGGCCTGCTGTTCTGCATCACTATTATCGGCATTCCTTTCGGCCGCCAACATTTTAAATTGATGAACCTGGCCTTTACCCCTTTCGGTAAATCCATCAGTTAACTCCAGGCTTAGCTAATTTCAATCAGGCCAATTTTCTGTGCAAAAGTAAAAGCCTCCTGACTCTCTTTGAACAAGCAGGTACTGATCCCTTTTGCTTCGAGCTTAGTTAGGATCCGCCTGCTTTCTATTTCTTTTCCCTGACGTACATTTCTAATGAATATCGCTGCTACATTCTCTGGAAACTTCTCCGCTATCCTGGCATAAATCGTAGGATCTTTCTGGGAGTTATCCCCAAAAAGGATAAACTTCTGTTTGGGAAAAACTGCCATAATCCGTCTCAAACGAATCAGTTTACCCTCATGCCCGGTTTTACCAGTCTTAATTAAACTGGTCCAGCGTTTCAATTGATTCAACAGGAATGCACCTTCCGGTAAGCGGTTAAACCGAAAAGTTTCCAGCAGGTAATCGTAAAGATTCCATTCTGTACTGGAAACATAGAAAAATGGGTTGGGTTGATCGGCTGTTGTATGGGATAAAGCCAGCTGACGATAAAATTCGGCAATACCAGGAAAGGTTTTTCGTGTTCTCGGGTTCTTGATAAACAACTCCCTAAGCCTGCGGCCAATCGTAGCAGAATGAGAAACCATAACCGTATCATCGACATCAGAGATGATCGCATATTGTGTTTTGTGCGGAACATAAACCTTACCCAATGCTTCGCCCAATACTGCCCCATCCTTTGCAAAAGCTTTTACTTTTAAACCATGCCAACCTGCAGTTACATTTTCAAGCGCCTCCCACTCAAACTTAAAAAAACCATCGTAAGCAGTTTTTTGCTCCAGGAGCTGCCCATTAAAATTGAGCTGTACCCGGGTAAATGGAGCTGGTTTTACAATAAATAGCTTGAGAAGGTGACTGATATTGACCAGGAGATTATTGCTGTAGACTTGTTTTGTCTTCGCTTTAAAGGCGAATACATGACCATAAATCACGAGATCCTGGGTATGTCCATAGCCATGATATACTTTTACACTGCAGGATTTATTCATTGTAATTAAAACAGACTTAGCTGGAAGTTGTTTGTGCTATTAAACAATATCAATGGGAGCAGCCAAATTGAGCGCAAAAATACTTTTTATCGTTAATCCTGGTTCCGGGAACCATCAAATGAACTACTCCGAGCTCATTATTGATCACTATAAAGCCACAAATCAGGAAGTCCGGATTTTTGAGCTGCCGAAAAATTGTAGTTTAGATAAAATCAAGGAGCACATTGAGCATTCGGAAGCCGATCGTGTGATCGCTGTTGGTGGTGATGGCACTTTAAAGCTGGTAGCAGAATGCCTGCAGGGCAGGAATATCCCAATTGGGATTATTCCGGCTGGTTCGGCAAACGGTATGGCTAAGGAGCTGGGAATACCATTGGAACTGGAAGCCGCATTACAGTTGGCCACAAATGGAAAGGCGAAGAAAATCCACGCCATTAAAGTAAACGGAGAGCTTTGCATTCACCTGGCTGATATTGGCTTTAATGCCTACATCATCAAACGTTTCGACCATTTGCCACAGCGTGGGATGTTAGGCTATGCAAGAGCCGCCTGGCAAGCATTATGGAGTCACCATAAGATGGACGTAGAAATAGAAATTAAAGGGCAGCAGATTAAAACACAGGCAGCAATGGTTGTAATTGCCAATGCCACCAGTTATGGCACGGGAGTAAAAATCAATCCCGAAGGAGACCTGACAGATGATCTTTTTGAAGTGATCCTCGTTAAGAAGTACACCGTTCTGGAAATACTAAAAGTAAAATTTACAGAACTGCCCTTTAATCCAGAAAAAATTGAACTTTTTCATACCAAAGACCTGTGTATCAAAACAAGACACAAAGTTCATTTTCAGGTAGATGGGGAGTATCAGGGAAAAGTAAACCGGGTGGAGGCAAAGATTCTTCCCGCAGCAATTCAGATCATTACTCCTTAATTAAGGGCAGTATTGAGCGATCAGGTCGTCAGCCAGGTTCGAACCCATATTTTTGACAAACTTAAAATCTTCACAGGCGCCCTGCAGGTCTTTCTGTTTCAGTTTCCGTTTCCCATCCTCCAGCCTTTCCTGAAAATACTTTTCATTATAGCCCAGTTCCTCTTTCAACCTGGAAAACCTGGCTTCATCCTCAGGTTTAAAAGCGGTGCTTGCTTTATTTTTATAAAAATTAATGATCACATCGGTAAGTCCTTCAGTGGATTTATAATTGACAATGGCTTGTTGTATCTCTGCGCGACTTTTTCCTTCACAGCCAAATCCGGTAAGTTCAAAAACCAATGGTGCAATGATCACCACTGAAGTATCGTGTCCTGCTGGAACTTCCCATTTGCCACTGCTTAAACGAATCAGTCTCAGTGCCTCCTGGTCTAAATCCGTACCAATACCCGAACGAATTGCAGAATAGGAAATCTCGCCTTTATGATTCAATTTGAACTCAATATTCACTACTCCCTGAATGCAATTTTGCAAAGAATATGGAGGATATACCTTATTTTCCATCACAAAACGTTCCAGGCCACCCTTTAATCTGGGCTGCGACTGTACCGAAAACCCAATCAGCATTAAGCATAAAAAAAGAATTTTCCTCATCCCCTAATTTACGGAAATTAAATCAAAGCCCCTTTAAATGTGTGCTTTAATATTACGGAAGGGTCTGGTGAATTCAGAAGATAGGATGATTTCTGAGAGAACTGGCAAACGCCAGGATAATCACCTTTGGCGGTATATAAGTTAAATATCAATTGGAAATGAAGGTGTGGGGGCCAGTAACCATTCTCTTCAGGAATCCCGAAAGTAGCAAAAGCGGCCCCTTTGGCCACCTTTTGTCCAACTTGTAAACCGCTCAATGAATTTAAGCTCAGGTGTCCGTACAAGGCATGAAACACCTGGCCATTGATCTCATACTTTAGGATAATGGTAGCTCCATAATCCCCAAAATGATCATTGAATTTAAAACTGTGGACTACCGCATCATGAAAGTTATAAACTTTTGTCCCGGCAGGACCCCAGATGTCAATCCCTAAATGTAAGCGGCGGGGCTCTTCATCACGATCAAAATGTGCACTGCGGGCATAGATGGTCCGGTGCTCATCGTATCCACCAATCCCATAGCGGGCATTGGCTTTGGTCAGTTCAGTTGTGATCCAATCGCTAAAAACAGCAGTATCCGCCAATACCTCCGGAACCAGCGCCGTATTGTCTGCAGTAAAATTAAAAGGATGTAATTGCTCCGAATCCGGATCAAAATCTACCACTTTTCCAATAACTACCCCTTCCAGATTTAAGGGATGCTTTAGCGCTGTTTCCTGCATATATTAGGTATAAACTCTTTTAGCCAGCAGAAAATTAATCTGCTGTTTCGTCTGTATCTGCCTGTCTTGGCTCCTTCGCTATCTTATCAAAGATCTTATCCATATGTTGTACATACTCATTGGTATCGTCTACAAAAAAGGTTAAGGTAGGCACCACTCTTGCCTGATGGCGAATTCTTGCCCCTAATTTATACCTGATCTCGCTCGAATGCGCGTTCACTTCTGCCACAGATAAAGTGGTGTTGTTGGTATTTAAAAAACTTAAATAAACCTTTGCTACCGCTAAATCCGGAGAAACTCGGACTTTAGTAATGGTAACGAGGGTATTTGGTAAATATGCTGCTCCTTCACGTTGAAATATACTAGCTAATTCCTCCTGCAGGACTCCGGCAAATTTCTGCTGACGTTTACTTTCCATAATTATTTCAATCTTAATATTAATATAACAGCTTATCGTAAGGATAGCGCTCTATATGTAAAGTCTTCACTTTATCATACAATAGTTGTTTAAATTCTTCTAAATTCTCTTTGTGCAGGGCAGAGATAAATATCGCAGGGGCGTTATTAGTGGCCATCCAGCTGCGTTCAAACTCTTCCAGGGTCAGGGTAGATTTCTCTCCGTTTTCAAGATCTACCTCCGGACTCACATAAGCATCAATTTTATTGAACAGCATGATTGTCGGCTTATCTCTTGCACCCAGGTCTTTTAATGTTTCATTGACCACATTGATCTGGTCTTCGAAGTTAGGGTGAGAAATGTCTACCACATGTATCAGCACATTGGCTTCACGTACTTCATCAAGAGTCGATTTGAAACATTCGATCAAATGGTGAGGCAGTTTTCGTATAAATCCAACGGTATCTGACAGTAGGAAAGGTACATTTTCGATCACTACTTTACGCACAGTGGTGTCTAAGGTAGCGAAGAGCTTATTCTCTGCGAACACTTCTGATTTCGACAACATGTTCATAATGGTTGATTTACCTACGTTGGTATAGCCTACCAATGCCACGCGAATCAGCTCATTACGGTTTTTTCTTTGTGTCTCATTCTGTTTATCGATGAGTTTCAGGCGTTCTTTCAAAAGAGAAATTTTCTCCAAAATCATCCTTCTATCACTTTCAATCTGCGTCTCACCCGGACCTCTCATCCCGATACCCCCTTTTTGGCGCTCAAGGTGAGTCCATAAACGGGTCAGCCTTGGCAATAGGTATTGAAGCTGGGCCAGTTCCACCTGAGTTTTCGCTTGTGCAGTTTGTGCCCTGCCAGCAAAAATGTCCAGAATAAGGTTACTCCTATCCAGCACTTTTACCTGCAATTCACGCTCAACGTTTCTCAGTTGTGAAGGCGACAATTCATCATCAAACACTACTAAATCTATTTCTTCGGACTTTACATATGCCCGTATTTCTTCTAACTTTCCTGTACCTACAAAAGTACTGCGGTCTGGCTTCTCCATTTTTTGAGTAAAGACGTTCGCCACCACACCTCCGGCAGTATCTACCAAAAATGCCAGCTCGTCCAAATACTCTTTGGTTTCTTCCGGTTTTTCACCTTGTCTTATTACGCCAACAAGAACAGCACGTTCTGGTTTAAGCGCGGTATCAAAATATTTCTGCTTTCCCATGTAAAGTGCAAAGATACAAAAGTTATACCGAGATCAGCTGACTGACAAAGTCAGACATTGATGCGCCCGGATTTTGAGTTTTCATAAAGTTTTCCCCAATTAAGAAGCCATCAAATCCCACTGCTCTCAGTTCATTAATGGTCAGCGGATCAGAGATGGCACTTTCAGAGATTTTCAGGAATTCGTCAGGAATCTCATCTACCAGGTCAAAAGAAGTCTGAATATTGACAGAAAAATCAGCAAGGTTCCTATTGTTTACCCCTATCGCATCCAATTCAGGAATCAGGCTTCTTTGCAATTCCTCCATGTTATGAACCTCAAGTAACACATTTAAACCAAGGCTTTTAGCGAAAACCGCCATGTCCTCAATCTCATCTGGTGTTAAAATCGCGGCAATTAATAAAATGATATCGGCACCCATTGCTTTGGCTTCCAGGATCTGATATTCATCAATCATGAAATCTTTTCTCAGGATAGGGATATGATTAACCGCCCTTGCCGCCAGTAAATCATTGGCATGTCCGCCAAAGAAATCGACATCTGTTAAAACCGAAAGTGCAGCAGCACCTGCCGCAGCGTAGGCAGTAGTCACCTCTTCTACAGTCACTTTGTCATTAATGACCCCTTTTGAAGGAGAACGGCGTTTAAATTCGGCAATAATACCTGAACGCTTTTCATCCAGCAAAAATTCTTCAAATGAATACGGTGTACGGTTAAAATGCAATGCCGATTCCAGCATTTTTGTAGAAACCTGTGATTTGGCCATGGCCACTTCTTCGCGCTTGCGAAGTACAATTTTATCTAAAATATTCATCTTTTATGCTTCTAACCAATTTTTCATCATTTCCTTACCGTAATCTGTCAGTACGCTTTCAGGGTGAAACTGAACACCTCTTACATCGTATTCCTTATGTCTTAAAGCCATGATTTCATGGTCTTTATCGGTAGCAGTTATCGCTAAACAACCCGGCAACCCTTCATTATTTACTACCCATGAATGGTAGCGGCCAACATTGATTTCTTCCGGACAATTTTTGAAAAGTATTTCTTCTTTATCCAGCACCTGAATTGGCGTCGCAATGCCATGCATTGGTCGGCCCAGGTTCAACAAGGTACCTCCAAATGCCTGTGCAATGGCCTGTTGTCCTAAACACACGCCAAAGATACTCTTCGTAGCCGCATATTCTTTAATCACTTCCAGCAACAAACCTGCTTCCTCTGGAATTCCAGGGCCTGGCGAAAGGATAATTTTATCGTATTCCGCTACATCCGACAATTCAAACTTATCATTCCTCCAGACTTCTACTTCTCTTCCCAATTCGTTGACCAGGTGGACTAAATTATAAGTGAAGGAATCGTAATTGTCAATTACCAGGACTTTCTTTTGCATCTCTTTATCGTTTGTCATGTTAAATACCTGTGGCCATTTCTACAGCTCTGCGAAGTGCTGCAATTTTATTATTTACTTCCTGCATTTCATTTTCCGGAATAGAATCGGCCACAATACCTGCTCCTGCCCTATAATGCAATTCATTGTTTTTACTCATAAAAGTACGGATCATAATGGCATGATTAAACGTATCGTTAAAACCCATATAACCGATAGCCCCGGCATAAAAATTACGGCCCAGACCTTCGTATTCATCAATCAGCTGCATGGCGCGATATTTTGGCGCACCGCTTAATGTCCCTGCCGGATAGGTATCTGCCACAACTTTAAATGAAGAAACATCTTTCTGAAGTTTACCGCTTACTTTAGACACCAGGTGGATCAAATGAGAATAATACTGTACCTCTTTAAATGATTTAACCTCTACGCCATGACAATGTCTGCTCAGATCGTTTCTTGCCAGATCTACCAGCATCACATGTTCTGCGCTTTCTTTAGGATCCTGTTCCAGCTTTCTCGCCAGCTCTGCATCTTCTTCATCATTTCCGGTTCGTTTAAAAGTACCCGCAATCGGGAAGATATTCGCAACGTTGTTTTTAATGGTGATCTGGGCTTCTGGTGAAGAACCAAACAATTTGAAATTACCGTAGTCAAAATAGAAAAGATATGGCGAAGGATTTATGGAACGCAAGCAACGGTAAACGTTAAATTCATCCCCTAAAAATCCTTGCTTAAAGGCTCTTGAAGGTACAATCTGGAAAACATCACCTCTTAAAATGTGTTTCTTCATTTTGTCGACAATATCCATAAAGCCCTGGTCTGTCAGGTTTGAACTTTCTTCGCCGATTGTTTTAAAACTATATTCCGGGAAATTTTTATTCTGTACCAGGTACTCCATTTTCTCCAGATCATCATCTTCATCCCCATTAAAGGTATTTTTGAAAAGGGTCACTTCATTTTTAAAGTGGTCGATGGCAATGATGTACCTATAGATGTGGTATTGCATCATTGGAATTTCCTCTCCTTCAGGAGCACTTGCCTGGAAAGTGATGTCTTCAAAATGCTGGATCGCATTCCAGGTGAAATACCCGAATAAACCGTTAGAGATATAACGCGTGTCTTTGACTACGCCAGGCTCAAACTGCTGCTTAAACGCATCAATTTCTTCAGTGAGCACAAAATTCTCTTTTTCCACGCGTTTTCCATCAGGAAAATAGGTGGACAAGATGCCATTTTTCAAAATAATCCCTGCCACAGGCTGGGCACACACATAACTCACCGAGTTCTCGCGACTGTGGTAATCAGAACTTTCCAATAAAATGGTATTCGGAAACACATCCCTCAACCTCAGGTAAATACTTACCGGAGTTGTGGTATCCGCAAGTCGCTTCTTGTAAGTGGTGTTAATGATATAATTCTTCATCTTAAATCTTAGTTTTCATCAGTATGCAATTGTTTTTTATTGAGTTTCATCGCCATCGTAAAAAAAATTTTATAACAAAAAACCCGACGTGTGGTTACGTCGGGTTATAAGTGTGGTTTGGTTTAGGTTGATAAACTATAATGTACACGAAGCTACGACGAAACTCTTTTCAGAAGTACCGCGCCATTGCCAAGTATGTATATTGTTAATCATGTGCAACAAAAATATAAATAAATCTTACAACACCAAATTAAATTGTGAAATATTATGACACTCCCCAGAAGGTCCTCGAAGGATCTGCTTTCACCATCGCAATAATTGCTGCTACAATTACAATTAATGCAAGACCGAAGTAAAGGGCTATAATGCGGTGTTTACCAGTTCCATCCTCGATACGTTTCGATCTGGCGTTACCTACAGTCACTAAAATGGCTGCTAAAATCATCATTCCGATGTGCTCCATTTTCCAATATCTAATCCCTGCTTCTACCAATGGGCTGATGAAATATAAGATCAATCCAAATAAAATTTGGGTGTGTACAAAGATCAATGTAAAAACATTTAACTTTCTATTTCCTTCGGTATATGGTTTTTTTCCTAACCATCCAGCCAATGCCTGAACAACCGCCAAGACCAATAAAATTAAAACCAAGTAACGCCATCCTGAATGCGCGCTTCTCAAAATCTGATAGAAATTCATAAACGTGTTTTTCTTTCAAACTTAGCTAATAAAAAACAGTTTAAAAAAAAGGAAAATTACTTATTGGTATTTAAAATCATTATAAATTAAAAGGATAGCTGGATGACGAGTTTATCCCACTGCCTTGAAATAACGTATCTTGATTGAGAAAGCAAAATTTTGCCACTTGGTAAAAAATAAGTTATAAACCCATCCTCCCATTTTTTTTAGGTTAGATTTAGCTACTAAAACTAAATTTTTATGAAGAAAATTCTACTCTCGCTTGCGTTGGTATTTTCTGGTACTCTGGTATTTGCTCAGCAGACCTACCCAGTAAATGGGTCTTATGACATTAGACCCGGGAATTATGCGTTTACCAATGCAAATATTGTGGTAAATGCCAATCAGACCATTACCAATGGAACCCTATTGATTAAAGGACAAACCATCCAATCGGTGGGTAGCGGAACCGCAATACCGAAGGGTTATGTGGTCATCGACCTGAAAGGAAAATTCATTTACCCCTCGCTGGTAGATGCTTTTTCAGCGTATGGCGTACCGGAAGCCAGCCGAACCAATGCCGGAGGCTCTCGTCAATCCATTTTTACCTCTACTAAAAAAGGAGCCTATGGCTGGAATGAAGCCATTCGGCCGGAAACACAAGTGAATGCCATCTTTGCCATCGACACGAAGAAAGCTGATGAATTGCGTAAAGCCGGATTCGGCAGCGTTAACGTCATCAACAGAGATGGAATTTCTCGCGGAACTTCTTCCGTGGTGACTTTAACCGACGAAAGAGAAAATAGCAGCATGTTGAAACCGGAAGCCGCTGCCAATTACTCTTTCAATAAAGGAACTTCACAAAATGATTACCCAACCTCATTAATGGGTGCCATTGCCCTCTTGCGCCAAACTTATTACGATGCACAGTGGTATGGCAAACAAAAAGAAGAATATAACATCTCTTTGGAAGCCTTTAATAAACAACAGAATATCCCGCAAATCTTTGAAGCTGATGGCTGGCAAAATATTTTGCGTGCTGATAAAATTGGAAAGGAATTCGGGAAACAGTACATCATGAAATCTACAGGTGATGAATATCAACGCATTGAAGCAGTTAAAGCAACTGGCGCCAGCCTGATTATTCCCATCAACTTTGTGAAAGCATATGATGTAGAAGATCCTGCAGATGCAAGAAACGTAACCCTGGCACAGATGAAAGGCTGGGAAATGGCTCCTTCGAACCCGGGAATCCTGGAAAAAGCAGGAATCAGGTTTTCTTTAACTGCTCATGGCTTGGATAAAGCAGGAGATTTTTGGACCAATATCCGCACAGCAATCGACAACGGACTTAGTCAGAAACAAGCGCTTTTATCAGTTACCGAGATTCCGGCTACAATGATCGGGGTTGCCGACAAAGTAGGAACACTTGAAAAAGGTAAACTGGCCAATTTCATCATTACTTCTGATAGTCTCTTTAAAAAGAGCAATATTGTTTTGGAAAACTGGGTACAGGGAAAAAGATTCATCACCAATAAAAAAGATGAAAAAGATACCATAGCAAAAGGCCCCATTAAAAAAGACCTGGACAAACCTGTATTAAATGCAGGAACCCTGATCTATCCATTTACCGCTTTTGGTACCGCTAACCCATTAAAACAGGAAACCGTATTGTTAAAAAATGCCACAGTATGGACGAATGAGAAAGAAGGTATTCTTCAAAATGCAGATGTATTGCTGGAAAATGGCAAAATTAAAGCCGTTGGAAAAAACCTGAGCGCAGGGAATGCGAAAGTCATTGATGCAACCGGAAAACACATTACCCCGGGAATGATCGATGAACATTCTCATATCGCTGGTACAGGCGGGATCAATGAAGGCGCCCAATCTTCCTCTGCGGAAGTACGCATTGCGGATATCATCAACTCGGAAGATGTCAACATCTACCGTCAACTGGCGGGTGGTGTAACCACTTCTCATATCCTTCATGGTTCAGCAAATCCGGTTGGCGGACAAGCGCAACTGATTAAACTCCGTTGGGGTAAATTACCTGAAGAATTGAAGTTTGCAGGTGCAGATGGTTTTATCAAATTCGCCCTTGGTGAAAACGTAAAGCAAAGTAATTTTGGTACAGGAGCGCGTTTCCCGGTAACCAGGATGGGTGTAGAACAATCCTTTGTGGATGAGTTTACCCGTGCAAAAGAATATAAAGCGGCATTAGCGGTTAAAGGAAATAACGTTCGTAAAGATTTGGAATTAGACGCAATTGTAGAAATCCTGGACAACAAACGTTTCATTACCTGTCATTCTTATGTGCAGTCGGAGATCAACATGCTCATGAATGTGGCCGACAGCCTCGGATTTAAAATCAACACCTTTACGCATATCCTGGAAGGTTATAAAGTAGCGGATAAGATGAAGGCACGTGGCATTAATGCTTCTACTTTCTCAGATTGGTGGGCTTACAAAATGGAAGTTGCAGAAGCGATTCCTTACAACGGAAAGATCATGCACAATGTAGGGATTACGACTGCTTTCAACTCTGATGATGCAGAAATGGCGCGTAGGTTGAATCAGGAGGCTGGCAAGTCGGTATTGTATGGTGGTGTCCCTGAAGAAGATGCTTTGAAATTTGTGACTTTAAACCCAGCTAAAATGCTGCATATCGACCACAAGGTGGGCAGTATTAAAGCAGGTAAGGACGCAGATGTGGTGATTTGGTCGGCAAACCCACTTTCTATCTATGCAAAAGCAGAGAAAACTTTTGTAGATGGGATTTCATACTGGGATATCGATCGCGATGAACAATTGAGAAAAGATCAACAGATCGAACGCGCAAGAATCATTAAAAAAATGCAGGAAAGTAAAGGAAAAGGTGGAAAAACACAGCGTCCAATAGCTGAAAGTCCACGTATGTACCACTGCGAAACCGTAGAAGATTATGCTATGGAACTAAACGAATTAGAAAGGACACATGCTCATGAATAAATATATTTTATCCGTTTTCCTCAGCGCAGCGGCAACAGTTTCTGCTTTCGCACAAGCGAATATTTCCCCGGCTCCGGCACAAAGTAAACTTACATATGTGTTGGGTGCGAAACTACACCTTGGCAATGGCAATGTTATTGAGAATGGCTACCTGATTTTTGATAAAGGAAAGATCACCGGAATTGGAGATGCAAGGGTTGTTAAGTTGGACATGAGCAAGGGAAACCTGATTCAGGCGAACGGCAAACATGTATATCCTGGCTTTATTGCGCCGGTAACCAATTTAGGGTTGGCAGAATTTGAATCCGTGAAAGCCTCTCTGGATTTCGCAGAGATCGGAAATCTGAACCCACATATCCGATCCATTATTGCCTACAATACGGATTCCAAGGTTCCTGCAACCCTAAGAAGCAATGGCGTTTTAATGGCACAGGTGACGCCACAAGGCGGAACAGTGTCCGGAAGTTCTTCTGTAGTACAACTCGATGCCTGGAACTGGGAAGATGCCGCCATTAAAACCGATGATGCCATGCACATCAACTGGCCTGTCGTTCCTAAAGGCAGAGGGGGCTTTGGCTTCCGCGGTCCGGCGATTTCGTCTGAACTCTTAAAAGAAAGGACACAAAATTCCATCAACGAGCTGGATCAGCTCTTTGCAGAGTCAAAAGCCTATTCAGAGGCCCCAAAACCTGCAGTAAGTAATGCACGTTTGGCAGCTATGAGGAATCTTTTTAATGGGAACCAGCGACTATTTATCAATGTTGATGGGCAGAAAGACATCATCGAAGCGGTGAATTTTGCCAAAAAATATCAGATCACACCGGTCATTGTAGGTGGCGATGAGGCCTACCTGATCACAGATTTCTTAAAGCAAAATAATGTAGCAGTAGTGGTCAAACAACCACATGCCTTACCAAATTCTGTAGACGATGATGTGAATATGCCTTATAAGAATGCCGCAACACTAGTCAATGCAGGTGTAAATGTGGTCGTAAGTATTGATGGTTACTGGCAGCAGCGCAACCTTCCTTTTATGGCAGGAACTGTGGCTGCATGGGGATTAGATCCTGAAAAAGCACTACAAACGATTACTTTAAACACGGCAAAGGTACTCGGAGTCGACAAGACCACAGGAAGTTTGGAACTAGGCAAAGACGCAACCTTCTTTATTTCTTCCGGGGACGCTCTGGATATGAAGAGCAATCATGTGGAACAGGCTTTTATTCAGGGAAGAGACATCAACCTGGATAACCTGCATAAACAACTGGACAAAAAATTCAGCGCAAAATATCAGACAAAACCTTAATATTTTTAAATTTTCTAAACGGCTGTTTTTTATAAAAAACAGCCGTTTTTTTTTGTCCGAAAAAAAGGAAAAACAGGAGCTGGAAAAGGGCTGAAAAAACCTTTTTTCGGGGAGGTCGATTTCTAAAAGGCTTCGAAAAGAGTGGTAGGTTGGGTACGGGTTGACAAGGAGTCCAGAAGGAGTTCAGATGGGGTTGGTATATTATTACCTACGGCAAGTCCTACTGAACCCCTTCCCAACCCCTTTCGAAGGCGCAACTCTTCCCGAACTCTTCCCAAACTCTTCCCTACTGATTTTTCTATCAACCGGAAGTCAGCATCTGCTGCTTATCTTTAAAAAATTTAGTGCAATTTTTGTCCCAAAAAAAGCTCGTTTTTAGGAAGAAAAAAGGCTTGGGAATGGACTAATTCAGGAGGCATTTATATGAAAATTCCTAGAGTAAAAAAAAGAGAATTGATTTTATGCTGCATGGCGTTAAAAAGAAAGTGACCTCATCCAAGGTCACTTTTTTTTAACTAACTTATTATTCATAAAAAAACTGGCTGTTGGGGAAGGAGTCGAACCTTCAAGGGGTAGTTAGCTATAGTTCAAAATCAATTGTGGTCAACCCATAAACTACGTTTATCCCATTATTCCCCACCACCGAGACAAGGAGGCGTGTCTGCCAATTTCACCACCCAACATTATTTTAAAGTACAATCTTCTGAGTTTTAAGCGCTAAGTTGTAAATTTCCAAATGCACCTTATATTAGAACTGAAAAACTTATCACTCAAAACTTCATGGCTGTAGGGGAAGGAGTCGAACCTTCAAGGAGTAGTTAGCCCTTACGGGTTTTCCATATTCTCCACCACCGAGACAAGGAGGTGCGTCTGCCAGTTTCACCACCCTACAGAGTATAAGCAAATGTTAAAGAACTGATATTTTTTGTTACTTGCTTGATACAAATGTAACAACAACCCGATTATGTTGCAAATATTTTAATCATTTTATTTTATTATTAGCATATTAATAATTATATTTGAATATCGTTAACAAATATCAAAATCATGCTTAAAAAAGAAAGCCAAAATTTAGAAATTGATAACCTGGATATTGACATATTAAAACAGTTAATGCAGGATGCGACGAAACCATATACGGAAATCGCGAAAGACCTGATCGTTTCTGGGGGAACCATCCATGTAAGGATGAAAAAATTACAGGAAATGGGCATTATCAAAGGTTCTCATTTGATGATTGATCCGCAAAAGGCAGGTTACGACATCACCGCTTTTCTTGGAATCTATCTGGAAAAAGGGATACAGTATAAAGATGCAGTAGAACAGCTTAGTAAAATCAAAGAGGTCGTAGAGTTACATTATACCACCGGTGCCTATAGTATGTTTGCTAAAATCATCTGCAGAGACACCAATCATTTGAGACATGTTTTAAATGAGGAAATACAAGCGGTTGAAGGTATACAACGCACTGAAACGCTGATTTCACTGGAAGAAAGCATCAGAAGACAGATTGAATTGTAATTCAATCTGTCTTTTTTAATAAAAAAAAGCTGGCATCTATTCCCGGATTTCATTCCTCTTGCCCGCGCTGCTGCTTTGAGTTCCATCACCTTATGCTCATCTATTTGAAAAAATATTGTTCTTTTTTGAAAGAAGAACAATACCTTTGTTCTAATTCCTTAATATTCATTGTTTTAAAAACCAAGGAATCATGACTGAACGTTTCAACATATCGCCCCTTTCGCAGGCTGCCTGATTCTGGCGGACGCAAGCCCATTAAAAATTTTATTGGAACTCATACTGCAATGCCCTTGATTCATCTCAAGGAGGCTTTGGTATTTTTGTGTCTGCCTTATAAACCAGGTCCTGGCGAGCTATTTAAGGGTATATCCTCTATCTGAGGACGAACTGAATTTTATTCAACCGCATTTCCCATTTTTAGTATCCGTCCAATGGACAATCAAGAACTGTCGTTCTCCAATTTGCTGTACAATTTAAAATCTGCAAGAAGGAAAAAACGATTACAAAAAAAGGATTTCGATAAACAGCTGATTCAAATCATAAGAAAAAGAGAGTTACAGTGGCAGCAAAGGGCTGCTTTACCAATGGTTCCTTTAGAAAATCCCTATCAAAAAGGATGGAAACGTCATTTTGTGCTTAGAGACGACATTACAAGGTCTCCTACGGCTGCTTTTTATGTTCAACTTTTGGAAAAGATCAATACGGTGCAATACCATCCGGAAAGGTCTTTCAAACTGAAGAAGAAACGCAAGAGGAGGAAATTACCACTGGAAAGAAAGCAATTTCTGCAGGAGTTCTCTGTATGGTAATGGCATCACCACAGTCTTAAACTGACTGAAGAAGATAAAGCCCATTTTCATTTATATGAACAAACCAGTAAAAGCGGCAAGGAAAAACTGTTACGGTATCGGTTCAATGAGCCATGGCGCTATGTCTTAACGCTGAAACCTCATTTCATCACAGAAGTGAAAATGCTGGATCAAGCCCTGGAACAGGAAATTCAATTGCTAAAGAATCACATAGACAACCATCACCTACAACCAAGGATGAATAAGTTAACCGGTGGTACTTACCGCTATCAGAGATGGCGCGACATGAATAACCGCAGCTATCGAAATCGATTAAAGAGAGACGCATTAGCTTCCTTTCTGGAAGAATGCGAGTTAAAAAAACAAGAACAATATTAAAAGCAATGAGCATTTTAAGAACAAAAGACCTTAGTAAAATAGGTTATACAAATGATAAAGCAAGAAGCCTGGTCGCCAACATCATGAGCAGACATTTCAAGCATCATACGAAAACTCAAATTATAGAATTATTAACACAAATTAAAAACAATCCGGAAGCCTATGTAGCAGACAAGCAAGTTGGCAAAATTGCCGAAACATTTATAGATAAAGTAAAGGAATGTGCCTTTCAAACGTTTAACCTCCTGCAGGAAAGCGGACAGCTCAAAATCTATGGAGGAAAAGAGATCGACCATGGCGCAAAAAAACAGATGGAGCTGGCCATGTCATTGCCAATCGTAGCACAAGGCGCCCTGATGCCAGATGCACATACAGGTTATGGCCTGCCAATTGGTGGGGTACTGGCTACAGAAAATGCGGTGATTCCCTATGCCGTAGGCGTAGATATCGGTTGCAGAATGTCCTTGTCTATTATAGATGAAAGTGATAGCTATTTCAAACGCTATAGTCATCATATGAAGATGGCCTTAAAAGAGCAAACCTATTTCGGGATGGAAGGCGTAGCTCCGGTTCCGGCTGCTCATGAAGTGTTGGACAGTCCGGTTTTTCAGGAAACGGAACTGTTAAAGCGCCTACATGGTAAGGCCTGGCGACAATTAGGGAGCTCCGGAGGCGGAAATCACTTTGTGGAGTTCGGAGAAATAGAACTTTACGAAGGAAATACCCTTGACTTAAGCCCTAAAAAGTACATGGCTTTACTTTCCCATTCCGGGAGCAGAGGTTTAGGAGCGAACATTGCGCAACATTATACAAAAATTGCCATGAACACTTGTAAATTACCCAGAGAAGTAGAGCGCTTAGCCTGGCTAGACCTGGATACTGAAGCCGGACAGGAGTATTGGTTGAGCATGAACCTCGCAGGAGATTATGCGAAGGCTTGCCATGATGTAATTCATGAGAACCTATTGAAATCATTAGGATTACAGGCATTGGCAAAGGCAGAAAACCACCATAATTTTGCCTGGAAAGATCAGCTCAGCAATGGAAAAGAGCTGATCGTGCACCGTAAAGGAGCCACTCCGGCCCATGCCGGAGAGCTGGGAATTATACCCGGTAGCATGAGTACCCCTGCTTATCTGGTGATGGGAAAAGGAGCCGAACATGCCTTAAACTCTGCAGCGCATGGTGCAGGAAGGGCTATGAGCCGACAAAAAGCAAAAGCAAATACCACTGCTTCCGCTTTAAAGAAAATGCTGGGCAATGCAGGTGTTACCTTAATCGGAGGAAGTGTAGAAGAAAATCCGATGGCTTACAAAGACATTGAGAAAGTAATGCAGGCACAAAAGGATTTAGTGGTGGTGCATGGAAAGTTTATGCCAAGAATTGTGCGCATGAATAAAGATTAAATCCATCAGCATAGGGCCTTCAGAATGGAAAAAGGTTCGGCATTTTGCCGAACCTTTTTTTATTTAAGATCATGACTAAGTTCAGGAAGTTGAACATGATGATCGTTCCTGAACGTAATTGTGAACTGACTACTTAAATCTATTTTTCAAAGCTTCCAGTTTCAGCTGTAAATCGCCTTCTGGCTGTGCCTTTCCTTTTTGTTCTGCTTTCTGTGCAGGTTTCGGCCTATTTCCAACAGGCTTATTTCCAGCAGATTTATTGAAAGTCTTTGCAGATCCTTCTGTTTTCGGCTTGGATTTCGCTTCGCCAGATTTCATCGATAAAGAAATACGCTTCCTTGCAGCATCCACCTCTACTACGGTCACTTCTACTTTCTGATGTACTTTTACTACATCATTCGGGTTGGCCACATAGCGGTCTGCCAGCTGACTCGTGTGTACTAATCCATCTTGGTGAACACCTATATCTACAAATGCACCGAAATTGGTAATATTGGTTACAATACCAGGAAGTTTCATTCCTATCCTTAAATCTGCAATTTCATTCACACCATCGGTAAAGCTGAAGGCTTCAAATTGCTCCCTGGGATCTCTCCCTGGCTTTGCCAATTCATTCATGATATCGTTTAAAGTAGGTAAACCAATCTCTTCTGTGACGTATTGTTGTAGCTTGATTTGTTTTCTTAATTCGCTATCTTTTATCAATTGTGCTACGCTACAGTTCAGGTCTCTGGCCATTTTATTCACCAGATTATATCGCTCGGGATGAACTCCACTTGCATCCAATACCTGCTCTGCATCTCTGATTCTTAAGAAACCCGCAGCCTGTTCAAAGGCTTTATCTCCTAAACGAGGCACATTTTTGAGACTTTCTCTGTTTTTAAAGGCACCGTTTTCATTTCTATAGCTAACGATGTTTTGCGCCAGTTGTGGTCCCAATCCAGAAACATAGGCCAATACCTGTTTTGAAGCTGTATTTAACTCTACCCCTACTGCATTTACACAGCTCATTACGGTATCATCCAGTGATTGCTGCAATTTAGTCTGGTCCACATCATGCTGATACTGGCCAACACCAATTGATTTTGGATCGATCTTTACCAATTCTGCCAATGGGTCCATCAATCTTCTACCGATAGAAACTGCGCCACGTACGGTAATGTCTTGTGTTGGGAATTCTTCACGCGCAACTTCCGAAGCGGAATAAATAGAGGCTCCGTTTTCATTCACCATCACAATGGTCACATCAGCCAGTTGTAAACCACGTACAAATACTTCGGTTTCTCTTCCGGCAGTGCCATTACCGATGGCAATCGCTTCAATTTGATACTTTTTACAAAGCTCAATCACTTTATCCGCTGCATTTTTCACATTCCCTTGTCCGGTATGTGGGTATATAGCGGTATTTTCTAATAACTTTCCTTGTCGGTCTAAACAAACCACCTTACATCCAGTCCGGAATCCAGGGTCAATTGCCAATACGTTTTTCTGTCCCATCGGTGCAGCAAGCAACAATTGTCTGGCATTCTCAGCAAATACACGGATGGCTTCAACATCTGCTTTCTCTTTTGAGAAAGAACGAATTTCAGTTTCCATTGCTGGTCCTAATAGGCGCTTATACGAATCCTGGATGGCCATTTTCACCTGCTTTGCCGCTGCAGAATTTCCTTTGATGAATTGACCTTCGATGATGGAGATGGCTCCTTCTTCTTCCGGCATAGTTTCCAGTTTCAAAATCGCTTCATTTTCCCCTCTTCTCATGGCCAGTACTCGGTGTGATGGTGCGGCTTTAAGTGGCTCTTCCCATTCAAAATAATCTTTATACTTGATCCCCTCTTCTTCTTTACCTTTCATTACTGAAGATTTAAAAGAAGATTTCTGCTGGAAATACTGGCGCATTGCAGTTCTCAGCTCCACATGCTCATTCACGATCTCCGCAATGATATCTCTTGCACCTGCCAGCGCTTCTTCGGTAGAATTTACACCCAATTCCTCATTCAGGAAGGACCTGGCCTCTGCATCCGGATCAGCTTTACCTTGTTCCAGCAGTGTCAAAGCCAATGGCTCCAGACCTTTCTTTCTGGCTTCAGAGGCCCTCGTTTTGCGTTTTGGTTTATAAGGAAGATAAATGTCTTCAATGCTGGCGATATTACCCGCCTCATTGATCTGACGCTCCAGCTCAGGGCTGAGTTTATCCAATGCGGCCAATGCTTTCAAAATCGCTTCTCTACGTTTATCCAGTTCGCGAAGTTGTTGAAATCTATCGCGGATCTCCGCTACCTGTACTTCATCCAGACTTCCCGTCATTTCCTTACGATAGCGGGAAATAAAGGGTACAGTTGCACCGGCATCTAACAATTCGATGGTTGCAACAACCTGTTTTTCAGCTACCCCAAGCTCGGTAGCGATTATTTTGGAATGATGACTCATTTAATGATCTTTTGGTATGCTAACGTACAATTGCGGCCAAAATTAAGGCTAACAATCGATATCCTCAAATAAATAATGTGTTAATGAATTGTTGCCTTCCGGTTAGGCTGGGCTAAAAAAAAATCCCGCTGGTCAATACCAACGGGATCCTATATTAACGATGTAATTTGTAACTTATTTTGCTACGTACATCACTTCTTTTACAGCTTTAACCACTTTTTCAGCATTAGGTAAACTAGCCGCAATCAGTGTTGGTGCATATGGAAGTGGAACGTCTGCACAAGTGATACGTAAGATTGGAGCATCTAAATAGTCAAAAGCATTCTTTTGAACATTAAATGCAATCTCAGAAGAGATAGAAGCCAATGGCCATGCCTCTTCCACTACCACTAAACGGTTGGTTTTCTTCACAGATTCAATGATGGTTGCGTAGTCGATAGGACGTACAGTACGTAAATCGATTACTTCTACACTGATTCCTTCTTTAGTCAGTTCTTCAACTGCTGGATTTACCACACGGGTTAACATTTTACCGAAAGTAACAATGGTCACATCAGTACCTTGTTTAACCACGTTTGCTTTACCGATAGGCAGGTAATATTCTTCTTCAGGAACTTCACCTTTATCACCATACATCACCTCAGATTCCATGAAAATTACTGGATCTGGATCAAGGATAGCTGCTTTTAACAAACCTTTAGCTTCGTAAGGAGTAGATGGGACTACTACTTTTAATCCTGGGCAGTTGGCATACCAGTTCTCAAAGTTCTGAGAGTGTTGTGCACCTAGCTGACCTGCATTTCCGGTTGGACCACGGAATACGATCGGAATAGAGAATTGACCTCCACTCATTGAAAGCATTTTGGCTGCACCGTTAATAATCTGATCAATAGCAACCAATGAGAAATTGAAAGTCATAAATTCTATGACAGGAATTAATCCATTCATTGCTGCGCCAATACCAATACCGGTAAAGCCCAATTCGGCAATAGGAGTATCAATCACGCGTTTGTCGCCAAACTCGTCCAACATACCCTGACTTACCTTATAAGCACCATTGTATTGCGCTACTTCTTCACCCATCAAAAAAATGTTCTCGTTTTTACGCATTTCTTCACTTAGGGCTTCACGTAACGCTTCTCTAAATTGAATTTCTCTCATTGTATATTCAAATATTAACTGATGGCAAATATAACCATTGTAAATTAATTATAAAGTAGTGTTTTAATTACACAGTGTTTTCAGCTTTACTTGCTGGCTTTTGCGCTGGGTTCTCCGAAATGAATAATGTTCCCATTGTTGTCCAAAATGGAGAACTGATACATCCCCCAGGCCATTTCAGCCAACTTTCCATTCGGATGAACAATGCCTTCATGCTCATATTGTTGATACAATTGCTTCACATTATTTACATTAATATAACAGCCTGTATGCTTTGGAATGGACAAATCTTCGGTAAACCAAAGGTGAATACACACTTGTTCCCTACTGAAAATCAGGTAACCATCCCATTCAGAGTCGAGTGTAAAGCCCATTTTTTTGGTATAAAAAGCGATGGTTTCCGCTTGATTTACGGAAGCCAGAATAGGTACTGCTGATAGTAACATAAGCGCTGTGTTTTGGTTAATTATTTCCCACAAAGGGTTAGATAAGGACAATAAGTACAGTTCTCGGCCACCGTTGTATGCTTAAAAGGAAGTTCCGGATTGAACAATTCTTCCAGCTTTTGGCGTAATAAACCGGTAAAACTTCCTTTCAGTTCTTCTAAATGCTCTGCCTGTAGCAGCACTCTTTTTCTGTTTTCTTTCAGATAGAATAAAGTGCCTTCTTCCCGCATTTTACGCACGATATACAGGTTCGGTTCTACTCCTGAAATTCCTTTTGCCTGTTCATAAACATAGGTATAAAATAAGGTTTGAACAAGGGCTTTGTTTTGCTTATTACTCTCACTATCAAACAGTTCATCAATAGAAGAAAAACCTACTTCATCTCTTCCGGTTTTGTAATCGACAATCCTGGTTACACCGTTTCGTTGGTCTACACGGTCAATGATACCGAATAAAGTCAGCTTTCGTTCTACTCCTTCCACCTTAATCGGGAAAGTAATCACATAATCCTCCGCATTCTCCAGTTCTACCAATGAAAATGGCGCCTGCTGTTCATCATGGTCCAGAATCACATTGGCATATTCCGCCACAATAGCGAGCATGACCTGCTGCATTCCATTGTATTCCAATAGCTTTTCTTCTTTATCAAACATCACCCTGGCAAAGGCAAGTTTGCACATCTCTGTGAGTTGTTTTCGGTTTTCTGCGATTCGTTCTTTAGTGATGTAAGGACTTTCGTCCTTTAATTTCTGGTAAAAATTTTCTAAAACCAGGTGTAAAGTGGAACCAATGCTATTGGCTTCCAGGTTCTCGGCCAGCTCTTCCGGCTCTTCTACTTTGGCAATGTATTTATAGAAAAACTGTACCGGACAGTTGAGGTACGTAGTAAGTCTGGTGGCAGATAACCTGACCGGATTTTGCTCCTGATTGTCAAGGTAAGTATGTAGACGCCTCAGCACCTCTCCTTCTTTTTTGATCTCAAACTCTATCTTCGGCTCAATTGCCAGAGACTGCGACTGGTCAAAATATTTGAAAGTATAACCACTTTCAAATTCCAGCTGCTTTAAAAAGCGACTGGGTTCTCCGGTATTGCTATCGTCAGCCTGTCCGTTGTACACCAGACTAACTTTTTTGGAGCGTTGCAATAAACGGTAAAACATATAGGCAGAAATGGCGTCCTGGTTTTCAATTACCGGTAATCCATAGGCTCTGCGGATGCTATCGGGAATGAAACTTGGAGAAACATTGATTTGCGGAAGGATACCTTCTGTTACGCCAAGCACATATACATGCTCAAAATCCAAACTCCTGCTTTCCAGTAATCCCATCACCTGAACCCCTTGTAAAGGTTCCCCACTTAGTGGAACTGCTATTCCCTGAACCGCTTTTTGCATCAACGAAAGCACAAAAGAAAGGGGTAGCTGCGCGGCATAATCGGCCAGGGTATCATGTAACCTATTGAGCTCTTTTAAGGTGGCCCCAAATAAATCAGCTTCAGTTTGTTTTAAAGTCTGCTCTTCCAATTGTCTTTCCAGGATCAATTTGAATACTTGTTGCAAATGCTCAATGGCAGTTAAACCTTTATCTACCCTGCTAAAAAACAATGTAGATAAAGCATCCTTTTGCAGTGTTTTTACAGGAACATCGATCAACTGATCCTTCAGGATTTCCTGTTGTATCTGGTCCCTTAATACTGGTAAAACCCCTGTCAGAGGGTGGGAAAGGAAGGCCTCCACTTCCCTGTAATAAATGGTATCTTTCTTTTCTTCAATCAATTGAGCCTGTACACTCAACCATAAATCAGCGAGACCGAAGATGGAAGTCGCCAGTAAAGGATACCCCATCGTAACGTTCAGCTCAATATTGGAAACACCTCCTGCATGTTGATATTTAGTAGGAATGGTTTGTAAAACCGGCAATAACAAACTTTCGTCAGCAAGGATCAGTGCAATCTTCCCTGCATTATCAGCTACATCCAGTAATGGATAGTCCTGTAATAATTCCTGATGAAGAATCTTCGCCTGTGCAGTTTGCCCCTGGGTTTTGTAAACATTAATCTCTTTTTGCTGATTTCTAATCAGTGTTCTTGCTTCCCCCAAGGCGTTTGGCAATCCAATTTTTTGAATATTTTTTCTCAGAAACAGTCCAGCTTCCTGAGTCTCATCGTCCATATAGTATTTGTCGACATCAAAATAGAACAAGGCTTTTTCTTCTTTATTCCATTTTTTGAAAATCACAGCTTCTGCATTGCTAAGTGCATTGAATCCGGCAAAGACTATCTTCCCTGCTTTAAAAGCATCGATAAATTCCGGCAGATCGGCTTTGCCTTCCGCAAGCTGACGATAAATATAAGCCATCGTGGTGAAGCCTTTCTCTCTCAAAGCAGCGTGAAAGTTGCGATATAGCCTTGGCATCCTTCTCCACATCCGGATAAACTGCTCCTGGTGGTATTGTTGCTTTCCGGAAGAAAAGGACGACCAGAACTGCTCCAGGAACTGTTGCTGTTCTTCTGTCAGGTGTTGAAAATCCTTTTCAATCACCGCAATATCCTCCAGCTCCTGAAAGAGCTGATCTGCATTGACCAAATCATTATCGATCTGTGAGAAGTCGCTGAGAATAATCCTGGCAATCGGATAAAAAACATCCGGATTAAGCGGCTTTCCACCTTCTTCAATAATGAGCTTATTATATGCTTTTAACAACGTAAAAAACTGGGTAAAACCATCAGCCACCTGCAAATGGGTGGAAAGTGCAAAAAACTCCTGGATGGTAAAAAACGAAGGTGCCCAGAAAGGCTTCCTCAGTGTATCTGCCAGATGGTTCTGCAGGTAAGGCACCGGTCTTTTATTGTTAAAAACTACTGCGGCATGGTGCAGATCTGAACCCAACCTTTTAACTAAATCTTCTGCAACTTCTTTCAAAAACGCCTTCATCTTTACACTGATTTTAAGGTTGCACTATGTGCATAAAACAAATAGGTTTTTACCTTATGGTAGCCCATTGCCAATAACAAGTCGCGGTATCCGTAAACTTGTTTAATATGTGAATCACTCTCTTTAAGCGTGAATTTATAATCAATCACGATGACCTCATTTCCAGAGATCAGTACTTTATCCGGGCGGTACATTTTTCCCCGGATATCGATAATACTCTTTTCATTAATGGTTTCCTTACTGGTTTTCAATAATTCCTGGAGCTCCTGATGCGCCAATACATTACCTGCCTGCCTGCGTAAGGAGGGCAGTTCTTCCGCTTTAAAGAACCCTTCATTGAGCAATATGTTCAATGCCGTTTCCATCTCTTCCAGGTTCGAGGATCTGGCCAAGACTTCATGTAAAATGGTTCCTTCCCTACCGGCGTTGTTACCGGTTAACATTTCCAGTTCTTTTCTTTTGAGCTTATTATTGAAAACTTCTGAAAGTCTTTCAGAGGTCGGGTATTCCTGTAAGTTAATCAGCTCAGGTCCGCTTTCCTCTACCCTGGATTTTTTACTCTTTTTAAGCACCGGTACATCTACAAAAAATCTCCCATCCTCATCCAGCTGGTCCTGTAAAGTCATCGCCAATACATCACCAATGGTACTGATCGTTTCCGTCTTTTTACCCAGACAGGTGATATAGAGGTACTCTTTTGTCCTCGTGGTAGCCACGTACAACATATTCAGGGCATCCATATTGTTGTAAAGCAATTCCTCATAGTAAGGAATTGCTACGGCCGACTGCCCCAATTCCTTATTGTATTTCAATGGGATACTTTGCAGTTGATGGTATGGCGTATTTTCGGTTGGCACCCAAAAGATCCCATTGGGTTTTCCATTAATTTCCCAATTGCAAAAAGGCACCATCACCACTTTAAATGCAAGGCCCTTAGATTTATGGATCGTAATCACCTGCACTGCATCAGTACGCTCTGATGAAGGAAGGGTTTTTCTTTTTCCTTCCTCAGCCCAATAGTTAAGAAAAGCGGTGATTCCCTTTTCTCCCTGTCTGGCGAAGTTCCCGGCAAGATCTCTTAATGCAAAAAGGTAAGGTAAATGTGCCGCATGCTTTTTCTGACTTAAGCCATAAGTATGAATTAGTTTTTCCAGCAGCTCTGGCAATGGCTGCTGCATCCAGGCCTTCCAACTTTCACAAAGTTCCGCAGGAAGGATATCGATCAGGTGTTCCAGTCCTTTAATTTTCAAATTGAACAGCTGATCCGGCAGCACTTCTATTCCTCTTAACTGTGCATAAAGACTGATGATGTTTGCCTTATATAATGCTGTATTTCCCGGAATTCCTGCCATTACTTTTAAAGTGTTGATCAGGATTTTCACCGCGGTATTGTTTTCAATTAATAAAGCTTCACCAGAAATCACGTTGATGTTGTTTTCCATTAGTGCATCGACCACAGCAATGGCTTCCGAATTGGAGCGCACCAGCACACAGGCGTCTCCAGCTTTATAGCGTTTTTCTTCGAGGATAAGACGTTTCAGGGTCTCCACCATGCGCCTTAAGGCTTCAGGCTTGAATCCTGTTCTGCCCAAACTGGCGCCCTCCGCATCTGTTTTTAGAACAGAGAAGTCGATGGCACCACCCTCAGCTGTTTTCGGGGTAATTTTTTGTTCTACTTCGGCATAAACATCAGTCATGATATGACTGAAACCTTTATTCTCCCACCAATCCGCTAATTTTTGATTGTCAGACTGCTCTCCAATCGTTTCATTTAGACGACGTTGCATCAGGATTGGCAATGCTTTAAAAAGTGTATTGTTGAAGGAAATGATGTTTTCTGTACTCCTGTAATTCTCTTCCAGGTTAGCCGCTACCACATACGTTTCGCCAATATCATGTTTTGCTTGTTGGTGAAGAATATTCCAATCTCCGTTACGCCATCGGTAAATGGATTGTTTCACATCTCCCACAATCAAATGATCGATCAACTTACCATTGGCTTCTGCCAAAGCATTTTTTAGGAGGGGCTTAAAGTTACCCCATTGATTGGCAGAAGTATCCTGAAACTCATCAAATAAAAAATGTCGGTATCGGCTTCCTGTTTTTTCCCAAATAAAAGCAGGGTTGTCATCATCTTCGCCAGTGATACCTTTCAGTAGATTCTGGGCATCACTGATGAGCAGATTGCCACTTTCTTGCCGGTAAGTTTTCAATAATACGGCCATTTCCTGCATTAAACGCAGGTAATATAAATTTTTATTGAAGGCTTGCGCAAGTATATATTCCGGCAAACCATCGATATAATGTTGGTATAATTTGTTTAGAACAGGATTTAAGGTATAGTAAAGGCTGTCATCTGCCCCTGGCTTAAACCACTCTTCCGGTTCATTAATCAGCTTTGAAATGTTTTGAATTTTAGTAAAATCACCATCAGCAATCCTGGCGATTGCCAATAATGGTGATCTTGATTTTCCTTTGAGCTGATCACTGGGAATATTAGCTGCTTCAAACAGGTTTGTGGCACCTAAGGCCAGTTCTTTGAGCTCTCGCTCAAATAAAGTGATTTGTTCCCTGGTCATCTTACTATACTCCCCGAACATCACATTGAGATCGTTATGCTCAATTAATTCCTGAATGGCATTGTCGAAGGGCTGGTAACGCTCTTTAAAAATCTCACCAGCAAGCTCCGTCAACTCATTTCTATAGTTCCAGCTCACATTATTGCTGATGCGGTCTAAAGCAAGGTCGATAATCCATTGCAAGAGGTTAGGATTGTGGTCCATTTGCTCATCCAGCCTATCGGCAAGCTCGTTCTTTACCTTTTCAAAATTCATCTCCAGCGCGTAGCCGGAATCCAGTCCTAACTCAAAAGCAAAGCCCCTGATGACCTTTTGAACGAATCCGTCAATTGTGCTGACCGAAAAACGACTATAATCATGAAGGATTCTCCTGTAAATCTTCTCCGATCTTTGTTGAAGCAGTGATTTGTTCAGTTCGGGGTGTGCTTTTAAAACCAGTACCCGATAGTCTTCCACCTCTTCCTCTCCTAAAGCGAAGCCTTTTAGCACCTCCATGATCCTGGTTTTCATTTCTTCTGTTGCCTTATTGGTGAAAGTAACGGCAAGAATTTCCCGGTACTTGGTTTCTCCGGATAATAAAAGGGTTAAATAATGGGCTGTAAGACTGAATGTTTTACCAGATCCTGCGGAAGCTTGTAGTATTTTTAGCGGCTGTTGAGGCATTAGGTAAAGCTAAAGGATTCTTCCGAAGTTTCCAGAAAATAATAACCTACTATATTAGTAGAGTAATTTTATACTCAGATTACAAAAAGATCTCAATTGTTTTCTATTTTTGAATGTAGCTGTGTGTATTGGAAATACAATTACGCTTAAAAAGACTCCTTAAAAAAGAATGACCCATGAAAAAACTAGCATTACTTCTTTTTGCTTTTGTAACGATTTCTGTCAGCAGTTTTGCTCAGGAAACTAAAGAAGCCGTTAAAATCTATAACCCTGCAGCAAATGCTCAAGCCGACCTTGATGCTGCCATAGCAAAAGCTAAAAAGGAAGGAAAACATGTATTTGTACAGGTAGGTGGAAACTGGTGTTCCTGGTGTATCGCTTTTCATAATTTGGTAGACCATACTCCGGAACTTAAGAAGTTGCTGAACGACAATTATGAAACAGTATTGATCAATTACAGTAAGGAGAACAAAAATGAAGCGGTATTGGCGAAATTACAATATCCCGGACGTTTTGGTTTTCCGGTATTTCTGATTCTTGATGGCAATGGAAAACTATTGCACACTCAAAATTCGGCTTATCTGGAAGAAGGAAAAGGTCATAGTGTGAAAAAGGTAACTGAATTCCTGAAAAACTGGAATGTAGCGGCCTTGAAACCGGAAAATAACAAATCATAACCTTTATAGAAATTACCTGGAACTATAAAACAGAAATGCCCTGTAACCTGGGCATTTCTGTTTGTATGGTCTATTAATTATTGTCCTGCACCGTATTTGAAAGCAGGGCTTACCGTAACTGGCAATTTACCTGAAGGTATCAATTGATTTTTAAATACTGCCGCTGCTGCCAGCTGCATAAAGTCTTCCTTTTGGTAAGCCACCAGCAAGGCTTTACTTTGTTCCAGCCCCGGCAAAGCGTCGATGTTGTAGGGGTTGGCGAAAAGCGCAAATACTGCCGACTGAGTGGCCATATTCTTAATGAACATTTTCAAATCTGCTGTCAATACCATTCCATTTCCAGGGCGGTTGCGTGTATCATGAATCCCAATGATCACCTGATCAAAAGTGCCGAGCTCCCTCAGTACTTTTGCAATCACATTGGCATTCGCACTCTTATCCAAAGTATAAAACACAGCATTTTTGTAGTATTTACCCAGATCTTTCTGGAAAGTGGTAACTTGCGCTGTACCAATACTAATGATAGCCGTTCTTTTTTGCGGAGAAAGTGTTTTTAAATATTGCTTTCCTTTTAACAGGGTCATGGAGGCATCTGCCAACTGTTGCAATAATAATTTACTTTCTGGTCGGTTCAGCTCCGCATACACATTACTTTCATTAACGGTATCCTTTACATTTAAACCTGCCCAGTATTTGGCGGTAAGAATTTTCTTTACGCTTTCATTGATGCGTTCCATAGGGATACGACCTTCCTTAACTGCTTTTCTAACCAGTTTAATTGCCCTTGCACTGTTTTCAGAAAGTTCAAGAATGTCATTTCCGGCAATGATCCCCATCACGTCTGCTTCACCATCTTTAAAGTACTTTACCACTCCTTTCATGCCCATTGCATCAGAAATAATGATGCCTTTAAAACCCAACTCCTCTTTTAGAATCCCCGTCACGATCGGTTTTGATAAAGTGGAAGGCATATTTGGGCTGTTGTCTAATGCGGGGATATTCATATGAGCAATCATAACCCCTGCGGCACCTTCTTTTATCAGTTCCCGAAAAGGGTATATTTCCAAACTGTCCAATCTCTCTTTTGAAAATGGAAGTTTAGGCAGGTCGTAATGAGAATCCACATCCGTATCTCCATGACCAGGGAAATGTTTTAAGCTCACCAATAGTCCGCCGTCCTGCATCCCTTTCATGTAAGCCGAAGCTTTAGCTGTTACATTGTATTTATTTTCACCAAAAGACCGGTAATTGATTACAGGGTTTTTAGCATTATTATTCACATCTACATCAGGAGCAAGATTCATATGCATCCCGATCCTTCTGTAATCTTTAGCCACTTCCAGCCCCATCTTATAAATCAGCTCCCGATCCTGAATAGCTCCCAAAGCCATTTGGTAAGGATAGGAGATTGTACTGTCCAGACGCATCCCAAGCCCCCATTCTCCATCAGAAGTGACCAGTAAGGGTACCCTTGCCAATGCCTGATATTTATTGGTTAAAATCGCTTGCCGACCAGGACCACCCTGAAAAAACACCAGTCCACCTATATGTTCCTTTTTAACTACTCTGCCAATAGAATCTTCAAATACTTTACCCATGTCGGTATGTGCCCGCACAAAAAACAACTGTGCAATTTTCTGACGTCTGTTTAATTTCTTAAATACAGAATCAACCCATAGATTAGGCCTAGATAAAGTTTCTATATAGCTACTATGCTTTGACTGCTTTTTGCTTATTATTGGTAATTGCTGTTTCAACAACTCCTGTGATTGTTGTTGTGCCTGAACGGTAGAAAAACCAGTTAAAGAGAGAAAGAAGGCACAAATGGGATACTTATATTTCATTGATTTGGTATTCGGTTAAATTTCAAAGATAAATAAAAAAATCAGGGAGAACCCTGGGACCCTCAGCCTGCTGATTTCATCTTAGAAAACCGAAAAATTCTGGACATGGCATAAAAAAAAAGGAATGCAAATGGTGCATTCCTTTTCCTAAAGTCCTAATTTAAGTATAAATCAGGCAATAAAAATTCGTCTTAGAATTTTAAACCTAATCCTACCGAGAATACCTGATTTTTGTATTCTGGAGTTCTTTTAGTTCCATCCTCATTGTTTTTCTGGAAATCAAGGGCATAACGGCCATGAAGATCAATTTTGTCATTGATATCATATCTAAATCCTATTACACCGCCCACAAGACTCTTTTTGAACTTATCAGCATCTTCTCTGTATTCCTCTTCTACAGTTGGTCCAAAATTATTTGAATATTTGTTGGTCGTTGATGTTAAGAAAGATACCTGAGGTCCTACAACCAGATTTAGTCCAGAACCGCCAACATTAATTGTAGCTAAAATTGGAACATCCACAAAATGTGTGGTTTGCTTAAATTCGCCAAGTGGTGATTCCAGTTTATATCCCTTTGTTGCATATAATAACTCGGGTGTAAATGCCAGACCTTTAATCAGCATAATGTCTAAGGTAATACCCGCATTAAAACCAGGATTTACCTTAGTCTTATAATCGTTATTTCCGTCATCCTTAATAATATTAGGAACGTTTAGTCCTGCCTTGACCCCAAATCTAATCGGGCTTTGTGCGTTTACAGCACCTGCAGTGAATAGGCATATCGCCAAAATGATGATCTTTTTCATAATGTGTTGTTTTATCAAGGGGGCTTAGAAAGAAATGTGCCACAATGCCAACAGAGAACCTCTCAGAATAGCAAAAAAACACCTGATTGATTCGTTTTAAAGGCTTTAGCCTCCGGTAAAAAACACATCGGGAGACAAACGATCAAAGAGAAGCCGGAGATCAATTGTATTAAATTTGATACAATTCATTCCAGGTCAACTCATTTTAGTGGGCTGTTGTTTATAGATCAGATGATGAAATTATCCGGGATTAAGCCGCCTAAAAACAAAAAAGTCAGTCGAATTAAATTTTTCAATTTGCTTTCTTTTAGTTTCGATAAGGTTTGTTTATACTTACGTATAATTACTTTTGGTTCATTAAAAACTTAACTCTATAGCAATGTCGGAATTTTCGGCCGAGGTCATCGGTACTATGTTAATGATACTTTTAGGAAACGGGGTGGTCGCCAATGTGGTCTTATCCGGTACCAAAGGAAATAATGGCGGCTGGATTGTAATCACCACTGCCTGGGCACTTGCTGTTTTTGTAGGTGTAGTAGTTGCAGGCCCTTATAGTGGGGCGCATCTAAATCCCGCGGTCACCATTGCGCTGGCCATTGCCGGAAAATTCAGTTGGGCAAAAGTACCGCTCTATATCGCTGCCCAGTTTATTGGCGCATTTTTAGGGGCTTTTCTGGTTTGGTTAACGTATAAAGATCATTACAAGCCGACTGCGGACCAGGGCGCCAAACAGGCTACTTTTTGTACGGCTCCTGCCATTAAAAACAAATGGTCTAACCTCATTTCTGAAATTATTGGCACATTTGTACTCATCTTCGTCATTCTTCATTTTACTGACGCCACATTAGGCACAGAAAAAACAGCTATTGGTCTAGGCTCATTGGGTGCTATTCCAGTTGCGTTTCTGGTTTGGGTAATTGGTTTGTCCCTAGGAGGAACCACAGGATATGCCATTAATCCGGCGAGAGATTTAGGACCGAGGATCATGCATGCTATCCTGCCTGTTGCTGGCAAAGGCGAGAGCGGCTGGTCTTATGCCTGGATTCCTGTACTTGGGCCAGTAATTGGCTGCACGTTAGCTGCTTTGCTGAACTTATATTTACACTAAATAAACCTCTTTAACGATAGCTGTTTTAAATTCTAAGCTATGTTTGATTTTTCTAATCATAAAAAAGCCCTCAAAAAGTGTTTAAATTTTTGGGGGCTGTGCAATGTTACTTTCTGGTGGCATTTTAATAATAGATCATCAGCCATTCAGCAGCGATTTATTTTACCCTTGTTATGGTGTTTTAGCAAGGGCATCAACCAATAGCTCTTCCAGTTTCTTATCCAGGTCATCGCCGGTCAGGTTCCTGGCAATAATGACACCGTTTGGATCAATCAGCACATTTGCCGGAATGGCTCTTACGCCATATAATTTCGCTGCTGCGCTATTCCAAAAGGCAAGATCAGAAACATGGGTCCAGGTTAGCTGATCATCCTTGATCCCTTTTAACCAGGCTTCCTTTGATTTATCTAAAGATACTGCGAAGATGTCAAATCCTTTATCGTGATATTTTTGATAGGCTTTTACCAGGTTTGGATTTTCCCTTCTGCAGGGACCACACCAGGAAGCCCAGAAATCAAGTAATAGATATTTTCCAAAATGATCTGATAGTTTAATCGTCTTTCCATCTGGTGTATTTCCTTCAAAATCCAGAGCTTTCTTACCAATACTCACCGAGTTCAAGACATTCACCAAATCCTTTAATACTGCTACATATGGTGTTTGATGCAATTTTGGATCTAACAATTGTAGATTCTGACTGATTTCATCGGGGCTTAGCCTATATGAGAAATCTCTGTATAATACATAAGCAGAAACCAGGGAAGCAGGATTCTTTTTGATAAACTCATCAATTTTGACTTCTTTTTCTTTCTTATAACTTGTAAAAAGATCATTTGAAACAGAACCCCTGACTTCCGAATTTCTATAATATTTCTCTGGATCTAAGTTAACATTGATTTGTCCTTCCTCCAGAAAAACATACAACGGACTCTCCTCTTTATTCAATGTTAAGCCGTACAATTCCGGTAGTTTTAAGCTTTTGTTAAACTTGAATGTTCCAGCCTTTATCTCCGCAGAATCCAGGGTTTGAAACATTTTATTATCAAATTTCTGAAGGTAAACTTTTCCTGAAGGCCGATCTTTAACAGTACCTGTGATCGTTACCTTGTGCTTATCCTGTGCATAAATTGCGGTACTGCTCAGCAATAATCCTAAAATGGAAACTTTTAATATATTCATCGTATTGAGCTCTTTTAATCTTATGATGCACCAAAGATAAACAAATAAACTACTAATCCTATAGACTTTGATTAGTCACGAAACAAACTCCTTTAAAGCACAATAAAAAGTTGTCGCAAACTCCCCTAAATATTGACGTTTCCGGCCATAAAAAATCAGAGATATCCTCTTAACTTAGATATATCAAATATGAAATTATGACGACAACAAACGATCAAACCGTAATTACAGTAGCAGCTACTGTAAATGCACCAATAGACATCATATGGAAGGCATGGACCAATCCATCGGACATTAAGAAATGGAATGCGGCTTCCGAAGATTGGCATACCACTAAGGCAGAAAATGACTTACGTCCTGGTGGCGCATTCAGCTCAAGAATGGAAGCCAAAGATGGTAGTTTTGGCTTCGACTTTGGTGGCATATATGATGATGTAAGTCCATATGAACTGATCACTTATACCCTTGGAGATGGTAGAAAAGTAAAAATCACTTTTGAAAAAAATACAGATGGGGTCACCATCACAGAGAGTTTTGATGCCGAGAACACGAATCCTGTAGAAATGCAAAGAGCTGGATGGCAAGCCATCATGAACAACTTCAAAAAACATGTAGAGGCCTCCAATGCTTAATGGAAAGCACTCTTTTACAAAAAATCCCGGGATTGCAGTGAAATGTATATTTGATATACCCGAACTGCAATCCTTATATTTGTGCTAAAACTAAAGCGATATCCTGCCATTCCTATTCGATGATGAAGTTCCCTGCCCTTATTTTATCCGCATTTTTTGTTTTTGGTACCATTCTAACTGCAAATGCGCAAAGAAAACTGATTTTTGAAGAGAATTTTAAAAAGAATCAACTTCAAAAAAAATGGCTGACCATGAATGGAAGCTGGGAAATTAAAGAGCAGGCAATTTATGGGAATAAAGATTCGAATTGGGCAATATTACTCGCGAATAAGCCCTTAACTGAAAACTACATTCTGACATTTTCTGCCAAAGCCGAACCAAACACGTACCTATTTGAGGTCATGCTCAATTTAAATGGTTCAAAGTTTCTTGGGATCTTACTCAATCAGTTGGAAAACAAGGTGGCTATTGAAGACCGTTCATTGTTCGGAAACCTGGAAAACAGGGGTTCATTTATCCATACAACCGGACATATTGGCACCATGCCTAAAGTAAAAAGGGCAAGGCAGCACGATTGGCAAGACTGGAAAATCCAAAGATCAGGTAATCAGTTTTTTATCTGGATCAATCAGGAAGCAGTGATCTCTTTTAAAGATAGTTCGGGTTTTGTAAAGCCAAAAGGACAGTTTGGCTTTACCTTCAATGGAAAGGGCGCGATTAAAGACATCAAATTATGGAAAACAGAGGGGTTTGATGCCGACAGCCCCAAGGACTTTAAAGGTTTAGACCTGCTAAAGCCTTTTTTTATTTTCGAATAAACTGAAATAAAGCCCACAGACTCATCTCTTCTTCCTGTTTCAATTGACTGGAAAAGGAAGAAAAGACAAATCAGCAATAAGAATGGGTTATAAAGCTTTGAAAGTTGCTTTAAAGGCCTCTCTACAGTCCAGATCAACTTCAATTGGCATGCCGTCCTTAATATAGAGTTGAGTTAAACCTTCATGGTTTTGAAAGTAACGGAAGTAATTTTGAATTCTATCAGGCTTATCTCCCGTGTCTTTATTTGTATGCCCGCTAAACCAGCGATCATATTTCAGTGCAATATGTTTAAGTTTTTCCTCAAACTCCATTTTCCTTTTCTCATCTGCACCTTGGCGCAGCTCTTTTGTAATATCGCTCATAATCAGGTAAAAGCACAATGTACACTTAATAAATTGCTTATTCTTCGAAAGTGGCTTTAATAGTATTTAAAGCCCTGAATGAAAATCGAATTGGAATGATGGATTATGAGAAATTCTCCGAAATTTTTAAAGAAAGATATCCACCAATGGTCATGAACAACATAAAAAAAGGCTAGTCCTGATGGACTAACCTTTTATACTTTTGTAATTCGCGGAGAGAGAGGGATTCGAACCCTCGGTACCCTTTGGAGGTACACACGCTTTCCAAGCGTGCTCCTTCAGCCACTCGGACACCTCTCCTTTTTGCGGATTGCAAAAGTAAAAAAAAAATTGATTGCTACAAGAGATTAATCAATTACAGTAATTTTTAACATATTGGTTTTTCCCTTTTTCTCCATTGGGATTGCCGCTGTATTGATGATTACATCACCTTTTTTGATCATTTTATATTCTTTCAGCAAGTTATTTACATCCTGAATGGTATCATCTGTACTGTCGAATTTATCATAAAAGAAGCCTTGAACTCCCCATAATAAGCTTAGAGTATTTAGCAATGATACGTTGCTGGTGAAGATATAAGTTAAGGCTTTTGGTCTGTGACTTGAGATTTCGAAGGCAGTATAACCACTTACGGTCATAGAAACAATACCAACGGCATTTGTTTGTTTTGATAAGAAACAAGCGGTATCACAAATTGCATCGCTTAGGAAGCTTTCAGATTTCGGTTTAAGGAACTTTTCCGGGTGGAATGGATAGTTGTTTACCTCAATGTTCTGAATGATTTTTTGCATCGTCTCAATAACAATCAGCGGGAATTCACCTACAGACGTTTCTCCACTTAACATTACTGCATCTGCTCCATCTAATACTGAATTGGCTACATCATTCACCTCTGCACGTGTTGGCCTTGGTGTAGTGATCATACTTTCCAGCATTTGTGTTGCAATAATTACAGGTTTTGAAGCTGCCCTACATTTCTGAACAATCATTTTTTGTAGTAATGGAACTTCCTCCATTGGCATTTCCACTCCCAGGTCACCCCGGGCAACCATGATCCCATCAGAAACTGCAATGATTTCATCAATATTTGCAATGGCTTCAGGTTTTTCAATCTTCGCAATTACACGTGCGGTTTTACCTCTTTCTTTGATGATTTCTTTTAATTCTACGATATCTGTAGCGTTACGAACAAAAGAAAGTCCGATCCATTCCACATCATTTTCTAATACAAACTCCAGATTTTTACGATCTTCTACCGTCAAAGATGGGATAGAAACTTTAGTATTTGGAAGATTTACTCCTTTTCTTGAAGTCAGAATACCACCATGAACAACCTCACAAACCACCTCATCAATCAGGTTGGTTTCAATAACACGCATTTGAAGTTTACCATCGTCTAAAAGGATGATTTCTCCCGGCTTAACATCTTGAGGAAAAGTAGTATATGTGATGTAGATACGCTCTTCATTACCGATACATTCCTTAGTCGTAATGACTGTCCTGTTTCCGTTAACTAAGTGAATTCCACCGTCTTTCACCATTCCAATTCTAATCTTAGGACCCTGTAAATCAGCAAGAATACCTACGTTATAATTGTGTTTTTTATTAAGACTGCGGATGGTATTTAGAACTTCCTGATGATCTGCCTGAGAACCGTGAGAGAAGTTTAATCTGCATACGTCAAGGCCGGCATTAAACATGCTAAATAAAACTTCGGGTTTAGCTGAAGCAGGACCGAGCGTCGCTACGATTTTTGTTCTGGAATGAAATGGTTTCATTTTGGTTACTTAAATTTATATGGACCAACAAAATGAAGGTTCTGATGTCTAAAACCGATGTTGGCCTGGTTATTAATATTTTATTTCTGGATCTAATAAAATCAAATATAGTGTATTTAATACACCTTCAATATAAAATTTACATTACCAAATTTTCCCTGGACTTTAGTTTTTTTGGATCAATCTGCGCAGCTACCTGAATATCAGTCAGTTTGTTTAATCCTGTTAAAATAAAATTCAGGTCCTCTTTGTCAATGTACTGATGAATTATCATAAAAAAGTCAACTTTATTCATTTCGGGTATTAAAAAGCCTTCAGCATTGCGATTGTTGACAATGTAGTATTCAATTTCGCCCTGTTCTACAAAAAAATAATACTTTGAAAAAGCTAATGGATCTTCATCTATGTTGAAATAAACCTCATGATCTTCAATCTTTTCGAAGTCAAAATTCAGGCTGGTATTCACCTTGTGACAAAGCATATAATCCTTCAAAGAGGCTGTAATGGCAATTAAAACGAAATCAAGATCTAAGGACAGTTTTAAATAAGTTTTGTTCAAAACACAATTTTTACGGGAATTACAAAATTATAAAACTAATTTTACATTAATGTTCAAAATAAAAACATTAAAATTGGAAGAGAAATAAAAACATTTGAAATGTGTAATTATTTATTTTTCTTTGCACTGAATTATTTAACCATTAAATTATAAACATTATGTCTGATATTGCTTCAAGAGTTAAGGCTATTATCGTTGAAAAATTAGGTGTAGATGAAAACGAAGTTACACCAGAAGCTTCTTTCACTAACGACTTAGGTGCTGATTCTTTAGATACAGTAGAGCTTATTATGGAGTTCGAAAAAGAATTCAATGTAGCGATTCCTGATGATCAGGCTGAAACTATTGGTACTGTTGGTCAAGCAATTGCTTACTTAGAGAAAAACGTTAAGTAAAAAATACGGTCTCCGTATAATCCGTATAAATGGAATTAAAAAGAGTAGTAGTTACAGGGTTGGGTGCGCTCACTCCAATTGGCAACACGATCCCAGAATTCTGGGATGGTTTGCTGAATGGCGTGAGCGGCGCTGGCCCTATTACAGGTTTTGACACATCAAAGTTCAAGACGAAGTTTGCATGTGAACTTAAAAACTTCAATCCTGAAGATTTTTTGGATAAAAAAGAAGCCCGCAAGTTAGATCCATTTGTTCAATACGCTTTAGTATCTACAGATGAAGCTGTTAAGGATGGTAATTTTGATTTTTCACAATTAGATTGCAACCGTATAGGCGTTATCTGGGGATCAGGTATTGGCGGTTTTAAAACATTTCAGGACGAAATGAAGAACTTCTTTTTAGGCGATGGGACACCACGCATAAATCCGTTCTTCATCCCTAAAGTAATTATTGACATCGTTCCTGGTCATATTTCCATAAAATATGGCTTACGCGGACCGAATTTTGCCACTGTTTCTGCCTGTGCTTCATCCACTAACGCCATGATTGATGCTTACAACTATATTCGTTTGAATATGTGTGACGTGATCATTAGCGGAGGATCAGAAGCCATCATTAATGAGGCTGGAATCGGAGGGTTTAATGCAATGCACGCATTATCCACTAGAAATGATGATCCATCTACAGCTTCCAGACCATTTGACAAAGACAGAGATGGATTTGTTGCTGGTGAAGGAGCCGGAACTATCATTTTAGAAGAACTGGAACATGCCAAGAAACGCGGTGCGAAAATCTATGCGGAACTAGTTGGCGGTGGAATGAGCGCAGACGCAAACCACATTACAGCACCTCATCCTCAGGGACTTGGAGCGAGAATGGTAATGTCTAACGCTTTAAAAGATGCCGGTTTAACTACTGCGGATATTGATTACATCAATGTTCATGGTACTTCTACCCCATTAGGAGATATCTCCGAAAGCAGAGCAATTGTTGATTTATTTGGAGAGGATGCTTACAAGCTAAACATCAGCTCTACAAAATCAATGACTGGCCATTTATTAGGGGCTGCAGGTGCTGTAGAAGCAATTGCGGCAATTCTTGCTGTCCAGAATGATATAGTACCACCAACAATCAATCACTTTACTGATGATCCTGAATGTGATCCAAAATTAAACTTCACGTTCAACAAGGCACAAAAACGCACCATTCGTGCTGCACAAAGCAACACTTTTGGCTTCGGTGGTCATAATGCATCTGTGATATTCAAAAAGTACGAAGAATAATAATTAGTCTCTGTAAAAGGAGACTATTCACAAATATGATCCACTAATTTTTGTAACATTTAATGCCGTTAATCGATCTGTATAAGCTTTATTTTTCAACAGATAAGGTCTTTATAAAAAAGCTAAAAAATATCTTAGGCTTTGTTCCTGGAAATACTGTTTTATACAAAATGGCATTCAGGCACCGGTCTGTAGCAAAAGTTCTTAAGAACGGAAGCAGAAGCAGCAATGAACGTCTTGAGTTTCTTGGAGATGCGATTTTGGGTTCCGTGATTGCTGAAGTACTTTTCAAAGCTTATCCTTACAAGGAAGAAGGATTTTTAACGGAAATGCGTTCAAAAATTGTGAATCGGGCAAATTTAAACCAGCTGGCGCGGAAAATGGGTTTTGATCAGCTGATGGTATTCGATCAGAAAGCCGTCAACATTCAAACGAAACATCATTCTATGCTTGGCGATGCTTTTGAAGCTTTAGTTGGTGCCGTTTATCTGGATAAAGGATACAACTACACCAAGGATTTCTTGTTAAAAAGAATCATTAAACCGTATATTGATATCCATACACTAGAACTTACAGAAACAAATTTCAAGAGTAAATTGATTGAATGGTGCCAACGCCATGGAAAAGATATTTCTTTTGATATGATACAAAACACAGAAGGAGATAGCGCTAAGCTATTTACAATCAGCGCTGTTGTAGAGGGCGAGAGCTATGGGATTGGCCGCGATTACAATAAGAAGAATGCGGAAAAACTTGCCGCAGAAAAAGCTTGCGAGGCCCTTTCGATCTAAATTCAAGAACTTTACGGTGTTTTCTTTAAAGATTCCTTATATATTTTATAAGTATCCTTAATGTATTTGATGGCGTCATATTCTGCCCAGTTTTTTGTCTTTTCATAATCGGGTCTGTAATTGAGCATGAATTGTTCCAGATCGGCTCCTTTAAGATCCGTATGCCGCTGAATTAGTGATTCATTAAAAACACCATCTACCTGGCTTTGCTTGATCTCATTGTCATAATACTTTCCAAATCTTCTGGCATTCTTCGGTGTCCGGCCAAATAGCTCATAAAGTGCCGTTAATGGCGTGAATATATAAGATAAAACAGGCGGTTTTCCCTGGTAAAAAGAACCCTGGTTTCTAAATTCTTTTTTAACATCATTTAGATCCTGCTTCTTTGTTTGGCCAACAATTCTCACTTCCTGCAAGTTCGTACCCCTGCTCAAATAGATGGTCAGATCAGCGGAAGTAAACACACCAACTTCTCCATCCGAATAATCGGCCTTAATCACCAAAAGGCTATCCCCTACTGCAGATTTTATTTGAAAAAGTCCTAAATCGGTGGTGAATACGGTATATCCGTTGCGTTTATTGATGACCTGTGCATTTTGTATTCTGGTATTCGTTCCCCGTTCTTTTACTACCCCATTCAGTAAAAATTCCTGTTGTGAGAATGCTGATGGCATCGCAGTAAAGAATAACATGCCAAACGACAGGGTAAGGAGATGTAGAAACTTCATTTTGAATAGTTTTTTTGTAAACTTAACCAATGTTTTTCACCCAAATACGTTAAAAAAAGTTAAAATCACCATTAATGACGCTATTTTAACTATTTAAGGCCATAAAGACTGATCCTCTTTTAATAAAGAAAAAGAGAAAAAGCTTAGTCAGCAATGAGATCTCTGCGTCATTAAGTAACATAGGTTTAATCATTTTAACAATAAATTATATCTTTGCACATGATAAAATCAATGACGGGCTTTGGCCTGGCCTCTACTGATCATGAAAACATCAAGTTTGCAGTAGAGATTAAGTCTTTAAATAGTAAGTTTTTAGAACTCAACTTAAAACTTCCAAGGGCTTTCTCCGAAAAGGAGTTGTTATTACGTAATGTTTGCAGTAAAGAGATTGAGCGCGGAAAAGTAAGTGTTTCTATAAACATAGATCGTGGCGAGGAAAGTCTGAAAGGTGCAACGATCAATGCCGCGTTATTGAGTAAATATTACAAGCAACTGGAAGCCATTAATGTGGATCTGGGTGCAAATTCAAACAATCTTTTACAAGCAGTTTTGAGCTTCCCTGAGGTCATTAGTTATCAGGAAGAAGAAATCAATGAAGGTGATTGGGATATCCTGTACAACACATTCAACAAAGCTTTAGAAAGCTTTAATCAATTCCGACTTACTGAAGGAAATGTTTTAAAAGCAGATTTAGAGCTAAGAATCAAAAATATATTGCAGTTTTTTGCTCAGGTGGAAGAATTAGAGCCATTAAGAATTCCACAAATCAGGGCTAGATTAAACCAATTTTTAGAAGAAAATGTTGGTAAAATCAATGTTGATCAGAACCGTTTAGAGCAGGAATTGATCTATTACATTGATAAATTAGACATTACTGAAGAAAAAACCCGCCTGAAAAGTCACTGTGATTATTTTACACAAACTTTGAAAAGCAAAGATGCCAACGGTAAAAAATTAGGATTCATCTCCCAGGAAATTGGCAGAGAAATCAATACTATGGGTGCGAAAGCAAATGATGCACAAATACAACAGTTAGTAGTAGGGATGAAAGAAGAGCTGGAAAAAATTAAAGAACAACTATTAAACGTTTTATAAGTAAGCATGACACAGGGTAAACTCATTATATTTTCTGCCCCTTCCGGAGCAGGTAAAACCACTATCGTAAAACATCTTTTACAGAAATTTCCTTCTTTAAGCTTCTCTATTTCAGCAACTACACGCCCAGCCAGAGGAGATGAAGAACATGAAAAAGATTATTATTTCATCTCTCAGGAAAGCTTTCTCCATAAAGTTGCACACCAAGAGTTTGTAGAATTCGAGGAAGTATACAATGGCACTTTTTATGGCACATTGAGATCTGAAATAGAACGTATCTGGAGTACCGGGAAACATGTCATTTTTGACATTGACGTAGAAGGCGGATTACGCCTGAAACGTAAATATGAAAATGATGCTTTGGCTATTTTTGTGCAGCCACCATCCTTGGAGATCTTAAAAGAGCGTTTAACAGGAAGAGGTACTGATAGTCCTGAAAAACTTCAGGAACGTTTTACAAAGGCAGAAAAAGAGTTGGCTTATGCTGATAAATTTGATGTGATTTTGAAAAACTACGACCTCGAAACTGCCTGTAAAGAAGCCGAGCAGCTTGTTGGAGATTTTATCAGTACAAAATAAATGAAAACAGGGTTATTTTTTGGTTCTTTTAATCCCATCCATATCGGACACCTGATCATTGCCAATTATATGGCAGGATTTACCGGGCTGAAAGAAGTATGGCTGGTAGTTTCGCCACAAAACCCCCTAAAAAATAAAAGCGGACTAACAAATATGTACGACCGACTGGAAATGGCCAAATTAGCCACGGAAAGTGCGGATCATATTAAAGTGAGTGATATTGAATTTGGCCTCCCTCAGCCATCTTATACTATTGATACTTTAGCTTATCTGGAGGAAAAATATCCAGGAAGAGCTTTCGTATTGATTATGGGTGCAGACAATCTATCTTCCCTGAAGAAGTGGAAGAATTATGAAACTTTGCTAAAAAATTATGAGATTTTTGTCTACCCAAGACCTGGTGTAGATGTAAAAGAGTGGGAGAACCATCCTTCAATTACCATTACTGATACCCCACAAATGGACATTTCTTCTACCTTTATTCGCAAAGCGTTAAAGGATGGAAGAAATGTTCAATATTTTGTTCCGGATAATGTCCTCTCTTTTATGGACAATAAAAACATGTATCGCTAGCATATTTTTACGACAATCACATCATTTTCAATGAATTAGGCTGGCTTATACAGCAAAAATATCGTTGGTTTTTTGTGAAGATCAATACGTTCCTTTTTCCAAAAGTTAATTGACAAGGTTTTGATGTATTCTTCTTCCCCATTAATATTTGAAGCTACACATAACATGGCATGTGCAGAAGCATTTTTCAATACATCTTCAAACAAATGATTATTTCTAAAAGGAGTCTCCATAAAAATTTGCGTTTGCTTGTTTTTTGTCGACAACACCTCGATTTCTTTAATCTTCTTCGCTCTATCTATCTTATCAATAGGAAGATAACCATGGAATGTAAAGCTTTGTCCATTAAATCCTGAAGCCATTAATGCTTGCAGAATAGAACTTGGCCCAACTAGAGGAACCACCTTAATTCCTCTTCTATGTGCTTCGGCGACAATCTCTGCGCCTGGATCTGCTACACCTGGACATCCGGCTTCACTCATTAAACCTACATCTTTTCCTGCCGATAATTCTTTAAAATAAGGCGCTAAAGAAGTATTACGCTGATGTTTGCCATAATCATGAACGGTCAGTTCACTTTGTGGTATTTTCAATCCAGCTTCTTTTAAGAATTTTCTAGCGGATTTCTCATTCTCAACAATATAAGTGCTAATGGAATTAATAGTATCGCCTAGAAAAGGAGTAAAAGATTTCTGAGCAGCATTTTCTGCCAGAGGAACAGGTATTAAAAATAGAGTGCCTTTTTGCATAAGTTGTGTTTTGTTTACAAAAGAAGATAATATATTCCTGGAAAGAGCAAGACCGGAGGTTTAATGTTACAATCTGACCGTATTTTAACGATGTTAAAAAATATTTTTTGCTATTTAGCCAGGAACCCAATGCTTCTAAAACAAATAAAATCTTGCAATACACCCCAATAGAGCTAATATTATTAGGCTAGTCTTACTAATCTTAATGTAATGTTTCTCCGGCAATTTAAACTATTCATAGAAATTGGAACTCAAATTGATATATCAAAAGCGTTAGGTAAATTAAACACACAAACAAATGAAAAAGTTAATCAAATTACCGGCAATTGTGCTGGGGCTTATGCTCCTCATCACCGGTTTCACGCAAAGCGCTATGGCGCAAGATGACGATGTATCGCTCCAATCATTTTATGATGAGCTTTCTCCGTATGGTACCTGGATTCAGGATCCTCAATATGGATATGTATGGAGACCTGACGTAGACCAGCAAGATTTTAGACCTTATTATAGTAATGGACGATGGGCAATGACCGAATATGGGAATACCTGGGTATCTGATTATGACTGGGGATGGGCTCCTTTCCACTATGGAAGATGGGTATATAACCGATACAGACAGTGGATATGGATTCCAGATACAGTATGGGGTCCTGCCTGGGTAAGCTGGAGAAGCGGTGGTGGATATTATGGCTGGGCACCCTTGAGTCCGGGTCTGAACATCAATATCAACATTGGCATTCCAGATAACTGGTGGGTATTTGTCCCTCAGGCAAACATTTATTATGACCGATTTCCAAGGTATTATTCCCGTAGGAATGTGACAATTATTCATAATACTACCATTATCAATAACACTTATGTGAGAGGAAGAAGAACCTATTATACTGGTCCTAGAGTAGACGATGTAAGACGAGCAACCAGGACTGATGTACCAGTATACAGGCTAAACAGAACGGACAGATCTGGAAGATCTGAGATCAGAGGGAATGAATTGAGCATCTATAATCCAAGATCTTCGAGGGTAGAAAGAGGCACGGTTGAAGCACCAAGGAACGCCATCAAAGGGGATGCTAATTCCATCAGAGGCGACCGTACTTCTCCCGCTAATTCCTCGACGATTGGTCGTCCTTCAAGAAATGAAAATACTGCTGGAACTAGAAATCCTGCGACAGAGCGATCGGAAAGAGGAAATCGTGGAAATGCAAATGTCAATTTGCCGAGAAATAACGACCCATCTATAGAAAATTCATCAGGGAACAGACCATCCAGAGAGGGTACCAGATCTTCGGTTTATCCAAACAGGAATTCTGATGTTAATCCTGCTCAAACGGATAGAAGCAATGGTACAAGAGAAAGTCGCCAGCAAAGAACGCCGAACAATAGTCCGCAAAATTCGCCGCAAGCCGGGGTTCAACAGCAAGTTCCGCAGCCTCAAACCAGTCCTCAACGAGAGCAAAGAGGAGAAAATCCGGTAAGACAGCAACAATACACCCCTCCACAAAGAGTGGAAAGACAGGAAAGCAGGCCGATGCCTCAGCAGCAACCACAACGCCAGGCTGAACCGCAAAGGCAACCGCAGCCTCAGCCTCAAAGAATGGAAAGGCAGGAACGTCAAACTGCACCTCCTCGTTCTGAGAGCAGGGGCAGCGAAGGCAGATCTGAAGGAGGAAGAACCTCAAGAGGTGGAAGAGGATAAAATTTTTGAAAGCAAAAAAACCGGTCTTCATTGACCGGTTTTTTTTTGCCTGATCTTACTGATCCCTGGCACTATGGGAAGCAATACGATTTCTTTTATATATTATATTTATCTTTGCAGCCTTCATCAAGCACAACAGGCTTAATTCTTTATGATTCACCCAGAAATAGAAAAACGAAAAACATTCGCTATTATCAGTCACCCCGATGCTGGAAAAACTACTCTTACAGAGAAGTTCTTACTCTTTGGAGGTGCAATTAATACAGCCGGAGCGGTTAAACGTAACAAGGCAAACCAAAGCAATACTTCCGATTTTATGGAAATTGAGAAACAGCGCGGAATTTCCGTAGCGACCTCAGTAATGGGCTTTGAATATAGTGGAAAACGCATTAACATTTTAGATACGCCAGGTCACAAGGATTTCGCGGAAGATACTTACCGTACTTTATCTGCTGTAGATAGTGTTATTTTGGTGGTCGACTGTGTGAAAGGTGTGGAGGAGCAGACTGAAAAGTTAATGGCCGTTTGTAGAATGCGGAATACCCCGGTGATCATCTTTATCAATAAGATGGACAGAGAGGGGCAGGATGCTTTCGATCTATTAGACGAAATTGAGAACAAACTGAACATTAGTCTCTGTCCTTTGTCATGGCCAATCGGCCAAGGTCATACCTTCAAAGGTGTTTATAGCATCTACAATAACCACCTGAATCTTTTTGAAGCGGATAAAACCAAGATCAGTGAATCGGTGATTGGAGTGAGTGATCTAAATGACCCAAATCTGAGCAATTTCCTGAAGCCAAAAGAACTAGATGGTTTAAAAGGCGATCTTGAACTGGTAGATGGGGTCTATGGTCAGCTAGACAAAAGTCTATATACAGAAGGCTTACTAGCCCCTGTATTTTTTGGCAGCGCCATCAATAATTTCGGTATTAAAGAATTACTGGATACTTTCGTTCAGATTGCTCCAAGTCCTAGAAGCAGAGAAGCTGAAGAACGGGAAGTGAAGGTAGATGAAAAAAACTTTAGCGGTTTTGTATTTAAAATACATGCGAACTTAGATCCGAAACACCGCGATCGTATTGCCTTTTTAAGGGTTTGTTCCGGCAAATTTGAACGTAATAAATTTTATTATCATACCCGACAGGGCAAAAAATTGAAATTCTCTAACCCTATGGATTTCATGGCTAATGAGAAAAGTATTGTAGAAGAAGCATGGCCTGGTGACGTTGTTGGTTTATATGACAGCGGAAACTTTAAAATTGGGGATACCTTAACTGAAGGTGAACAATTGAAATTTAAGGGTATTCCTAGCTTCTCTCCTGAGATATTTAAGGAAGTTGAGAACAGAGACCCATTACGCACAAAACAACTGGAAAAAGGCATCCAGCAACTTACAGAAGAAGGTGTTGCTCAATTATTCATTGCACAACCGGGTAACCGTAAGATTATTGGTGCTGTTGGTGATCTTCAATTTGAGGTAATTGCTTTCCGTCTGGAACATGAGTACGGTGCAAAAGCTCATTTCCGTACTTTAAGCTATGGCCGCTCAAACTGGGTAACCTCTAAAGACAAAACAAAACTGGCAGAGTTCCTGAAAAGAAAGCAACAACATATTGGCGAGGATAAAGATGGCAATCCGGTATTCCTTGCGGATAATGATTTCATGATCAATATGACCATGCGTGATTATCCTGATATTGAATTCCACAAAACGTCGGAATTTAAATAAATTTTAAATCCTGTTTTTGTATTAAAAGAGCAGGATCGGCAAAGAAAAAGCCCGTATATAAAGTATTGAAACTTAATACGGGCTTTTCTATAATTACGTTTTCTTGATTATTTCAAGTTACTCAAAGCTGTTTTGATTCTTGGAATCATTTGTTCAATATCAGTCAGAGCGCAACCTCCAACAGAAGCACGGAACCAGTTTACCGTTTCATCCGTACCAAAGGCAGAAAAAGGAACCAATGCCACCTGAGCTTCTTTAATCAGGTAAAAATTCACATCAGCACTATTTTTTAACACCTGACCATCCGGTGTAGTTTTCCCGATATAATCGATCTTTAATGTCAGGTAAATTGCGCCCATTGGAATCACGGCATCTACGGCAAAACCTTCCGTTTTCAATTGCTGGAATCCATTGTAAAGTGCATCAAGGCTATTTTGAACCTGTTGTTTAAAGGAAGTCAGATATTGATCTACTAAATTTGCATTTTTAAAATACTTTGCAACAGCCACCTGCTCTGCTTTGGGCGCCCATGCACCCACATGACCAAGAATAGATTTCATCTTAGCGATGATCTCTTCTGGTCCGAAGGCCCATCCTACTCTAACACCAGTAGCCGACAAACATTTAGAAATGCCGTCAATATAAATCACATAATCTTTCAATTCCGGGCGTAAACTAACTGGGTTAATATGTTCTTTACCAAAGGTCAACAAGGAATAAATCTGATCATACATGATGTATAAAGGTTTTTCATCTGATGATCTGCTTTCGTTTTCTGCAATTACCGCATCACAAATTTCTTCCAATTGTTCTTTGCTGAACATTGTACCAGTTGGATTCAAGGGAGAACATAAGGCTAATAACGTAGCTCCTTTAAAGTAGGGTTTTAACTGTGCTGCTGTAGGCATAAAATTATCCTCTACCGTAGTCTCCACAGCGATTCCATTCGCAGAAGAAAGGTGACAATAGTGGTTATTATTCCATGATGGTGCCGGATAAATCACCTTATCTCCCGGGTCAATCAGCGCCAGATAGGTCGCATAAATTAAAGGGCGTGATCCACCTGCTATAAGAATGTCCTGAGTACTGTAGCTAAGGTCATATCTTTCTTTTAAAACACCTACCACCGTTTCCCGCAAAGGCAAAATGCCATCTGCCGGAGGGTAATTGGTTTGATTATGGTGATAAGCATCAATAATTTCATCTTTCAGTTCAGAAGGAATTGGGAAAATAGAAGGATCGAAATCACCGATAGTCAGGTTTGCAATTTCTGCTCCCTTTCGCTTCATATCATTTACTTCGTTTCCAATTTTAATAATTTCTGAACCGATAAGCGTGTTAGCTAATACTGATACTTTCATTGCATTTTATTTATATATGAATAATTAAGCCAGCAATTTTTCAATTGCGGCAGTCGTTTTCTCAAATTTGAACTGGGAGAGCACCTCATTCATCATGTCTTTAATTTCAGGATTGCAAAGGTTTCCGATGCTCCCTTCATGAGTATGATTTAATTGCGTAGAAGGTGAGAATGTTCCTTTTTCAATTGATTCTCCTACAATTTTATAAGCCTCTCTAAAAGGAACTCCTTTTAAAGCCAGTTCGTTTACTACTTCAACGCTGAATAAGTAAGCATATTTTTTATCCGTAAGGATATCATCTTTAATGCGGATGTGTTGCAGCATATAGGTGGTCATTTCCAGACATTCATTTAAAGAAGTGATGGCTGGGAAAAGATTTTCCTTTAATAACTGAAGATCGCGGTGATAACCAGAAGGTAAATTCGTGGTCATTAATGCAATCTCATTTGGCAAGGCCTGAATTTTATTACATCTGGAGCGAATCAATTCAAAAACATCCGGATTCTTCTTATGTGGCATGATGCTGGACCCAGTTGTCAGTTCATCAGGGAAACTGATAAATCCAAAGTTCTGATTGATAAACAAACAAACATCCATCGCCATTTTTGCAAGAGAAGCCGCCAGAGAGGACATTGCCTGTGCAAGTACACGTTCTGTCTTCCCTCTGCCCATTTGTGCATACACCACATTATAGTTCAGTTTTTCGAAGCCCAATAATTCGGTAGTCATTGTTCTATTTAGAGGAAAAGAAGAACCATAGCCTGCTGCAGAACCTAAAGGGTTTTTGTTACAAATTTTATAAGCAGCCAGCATCATTTCCATATCATCCACCAGACTTTCGGCATAGGCGCCAAACCAAAGACCAAAAGAAGAAGGCATTGCGATCTGTAAATGCGTATACCCCGGAAGTAATTTATCCTTATGAGTATTACTCAGTTCTATCAGTTGTTCAAAAAGCGAATTGGTGTTGCCCACCATTTCTTCGATACAGTTTCTGAAATAAAGCTTTAAATCTACCAGAACCTGATCGTTACGGGACCGGCCACTATGAATTTTCTTTCCTGCTTCGCCGATGCGTTGGGTTAGCAACCATTCTACCTGCGAGTGTACATCTTCTACCGTATCTTCGATAGTGAATTTCCCGGCAGCGATATCTGCGTAAATATGTTTCAGTTCTGTTTGTATTTCTACCAATTCAGACGCAGTTAACAGTCCGATACTTTCCAGCATTTCTACATGAGCCAGGGAGCCCAGTACATCAAAAGCCGCCATTTGTAAATCCAGTTCCCTGTCTTTACCTACAGTAAAAGTTTCAATATCCTTATTTACGTCTATGTTTTTTTGCCAAATCTTCATTTATCAATCTATAGTTTAGGTTCTTTAAAGGCTAAAGGTATTTTGCAAAAATACAATAATTACGCTATAAAGGAGGATAAACCGGATGGGCTAATCCTACTGTTTTCCTGTACAATATTCTTGTCACATTAGAATTTTGTTAAACTAAAACAATAATTTAGAGGAAACCTTCAATCATAATGAACAGAATCAAATATTCGCTCTTAATGTTGACTCTAGCCTTCGCTACCAGCGTTATGGGACAACAGAAACCAGCATTGAGCTGGAAAGATGTTTCCAAATGGAATTTCATCAGAAGTAATACTTATAGCCTTTCGCCGAACGGACAATGGTTATCCTGGGCGAAAGGGCCTACGGAAGGAGATCTTCAAACGGTCATCCGGAAAGTTTCTGATACCCTCAACTTCAGTTACCCTATCGGGGCATCAGCTTCCTCGGTAGTTTATTCAAAAGACGCAAAATATGCTGCTTTTAAGGTTTCTGCGAAAGAAGCAGAAGTTAAAGCGGCAAAGAAAACCATGAAACCTCTTTATGATCAATTGGTATTGCTTTCCTTACCAGGGAACCAAAAGACCACTTTTGAAAAAGTAAAGACTTTCGGTTTTTCTGCAGATAATCCGGAATGGATGGCTATTCATTTTATGCCAGCAGAAAATGCATCAAAAGAAAAGGACGCAGCAAAAGGAACTGACCTGTTGCTATATCAGTTAAATACAAAGAAGAATTTCAATCTGGGCAATGTATCTGAATATTCCTTTAATAAAGCGGGAACGCTTTTGGCCTACATTATTGATGCAAATGGGCAAAATGGGAATGGAATTTTTATCAGAGACATGAAAACCGGTCTCATTACTGCTTTAGAGAACGACAAAGCAAATTACAAGAGCATTAATTGGAATGAAAATGGAGATGCATTTGCCTTATTGAAGTCCAATAAGAATGAAAAATACAAAGAAGATATTTTTACCGTTATTGGATTTAATAAAATCGCTGGGGAGCTCAGCAATAAAGTATCATTCAGTGGCCTAAGCAGTAAAGATTTCCCTAAAAACATGGGGATTAGTGGAAATGGCATTCCTTATTGGTCAGAAGATCAATCCAGCATATTCTTTGGTGTCATCAATCAGGAAAAGAAAGCGGATAGCACTGGAAAAGATAAATCTGCCCATACCGGAGTTAAATCAAATACAAGCGGAAAAGCGATTGATTCCGACAAAAATAAGGCAGATAGTACTGTAAAAACTAAACCAGAGGGCAAAGCACCTGCAAAAGCTGACATTGAAAAACCAGATATGATCATTTGGAACTGGCAGGACAAGCGTCTTCAATCTGCTCAGCAAACACAGGAAAGCAGAGATAAAAACTATAGTTTTTTAAGTGTTTATCGAGTATCAGATCAAAAAATTTCTCAACTGGCAGATAGTACCTTAAAAACCGTAATCATTGGACCAAAGAATCTATATGCGATTGGTTACGACGATTCCAATTATGAATTAATGGGCAATCTGGACGGCCAGGGTTATACCGATGTCTATGTCATCGATTTAAAAACAGGGAATAAAAAACGGGTGTTTGAAAAATTTTATACAGAAGGCAGGGGTTTATGGAGCATGGCACCAAATGGCAAATGGGCAAGTTTCAGTAAGGATGGTGCCTTTTACAGCATCAACCTGGAGAGTGGAACGCAATTTAACCTCACTCAAAACATCAAAGCTTCGTTCGTTGATGAATTAGACGACCACAATGTGCTTAAACCATCCACTTCAAATTTCGGTTGGTCAGCAGATTCAAAATATGTTTTGGTCAAAGACAACTACGACCTTTGGAGGATCTCTGCGGATGGGAAAACGGCTGTTTCTCTTACTGACGACTGGAAAAGCAAAAAACAAACCCTGTTGGGAAAAGCGCTTTACTATCCAAAAGAGAAAGGAACAGACCTAAGCAAAGATCAATACTTCTTAATTTTCAATAACCAGAACAAAAATTCAGGAATAGGAATTTTAGAAGCAGGAAAAACCAGTATCAAGCCTCTTTTTGTAGATGGCCATATATATGGAGGCTTGTCTAAAGCTGTTGACGGGAATGTTTTCATTTATACCAAACAGGATAATGAAAAATCACCGGAAGTATATGCAACGAACTCAGCAAACCTTGCCAACGCGAAGCAAATCACTAAAAATACGCCAGATCAAGATAAATATGCCTGGTCGCCAAGCGTAAAACTGATCAATTATGTTAGTGCAAATGGAGATACCCTACAGGCCACATTATACCTTCCGGCGAATTATCAGGAAGGAAAGAGTTATCCAACCATTACTTACATTTATGAACGCCTAACTGATCAGATGAATACCTATGCCATGCCAGCATTTCCTGGTGGTGGATTCAATAGAGCGATGTATACCAGTAATGGCTACGCGGTTTTGATGCCTGATATCAAATATAAACTAAACGATCCGGGAATGTCAGCTGTGGCCTGTGTTGTTCCAGCGGTAAAAGCTGCGATTGCGACCGGCATTGTTGACGAGAAAAACGTGGCCATCCATGGACACTCCTGGGGAGGATATCAAACCTCCTTCTTAATTACTCAAACCAATATTTTCAAAGCAGCAGCGGCAGGAGCTCCTCTCACCAATATGATCAGTATGTACAGTCTGATTTACTGGAATAGCGGAGGTACCAACCAGGCGATTTTTGAAGCAAGTCAGGGAAGATTAACTCCTGGATACTGGGACAATTGGGATGCCTTTACCCGCAACTCTCCAATCTATCACATCAAGAAAGTGCAAACACCGCTACTGTTACTGCATAATGATAAAGACGGTGCTGTAGACTATACGCAAGGAATTGAGTATTATAATGGGCTTAGAAGATTGAACAAGCCTGTAGTCATGATCACCTATCGTGGAGAAAACCATGGGATTGCCAAATTACCAAACCGAAAAGATTATGCGGTTCGAATGATGGAGTATTTCGATTATATGTTAAAAGGCAAGTCGGCACCAGACTGGTGGGCAAAAGGGATCAACCGTTCAGATATGGAAAAACACCTGGAATCGAGGGCCTTTGAGCGTAGGGAAGAACAATAAAAGAAAAAATTCCATAAAGACAACCAAAGCCATCAAATAGACATGGAAATGCCCCAAAAGGTTAAACACTTTTTGGGGCATTTTTTATAAATAGAAAACAGAAGACCTGTATCTACACCAGATACAGATTTTGTTATTTTCCGTTAATTACTGACTTTAACATCTCGATATACAACTTTATCCCCTCTTCTACTTCATTCACGAACACATACTCATCTGCCATATGAGAGCGGGCAGAGTCACCAGGTCCAACTTTAACAGATGGGATACTCAACAATGCCTGATCAGAAGTTGTTGGAGAACCATAAGTTGTTCTACCCAAGGCAACACCAGCACGCACAATAGGATGTTCTTTATCAATTGAAGAAGGCTTCAGGCGCACCGATCTAGGTGTTACGGTACAATCCACATTCGTTCTGATAATTTTCAAAACCTCTTCATTTGCATACGCATCTGTTACGCGTACGTCTACAGTAAAAGTACAGGTTGCCGGAACCACATTATGCTGAGAACCTGCATTGATGATGGTCACCGACATTTTCAAAGGGCCAAACATTTCTGATACTTTAGAAAAACGATAACTGCGGAACCATTCTATATCCTTCAAAGCCTTATAAATGGCATTATCCCCCTCTTCCCTGGCAGCATGACCTGCTTTTCCTGTAGAAACGCAATCGAGTACCAGCAAACCACGCTCCGCAATGGCTAAATTCATTAAAGTAGGCTCTCCTACGATCGCAAATTCAAGTTCTCCCAAATCTGGAAGTATATATTCCAAGCCATTAACACCCGAGATTTCTTCCTCTGCTGTAGCAGCCAGGCATATGTTGTAACTCAATCCTTCCTGATCGTAGAAGTAAAGGAAGGTCGCTATAAGCGAAACCAGGCATCCTCCTGCATCATTGCTACCTAAACCATATAATTTGCCATCTTCAACATTTGGAGCGAAAGGATCGCGTGTATAGCCTGTATTTGGCTTCACTGTATCATGATGTGAATTTAAAAGCATTGTTGGCTTTTTCGAATCGAAATTCTTGTTATAAGCCCATACATTATTCAATTTACGCTGTGTCTTAACCTCGCGCTGCTGCAAAAACTGTTCAATTAAATTGGCCGTCTGCTCTTCTTCTTTAGAAAATGAAGAGATACTAATCAATTGTTTCAACAGTTCTAAACTATCTTTTTGCAGTTGTTCTATCATATTTTTATTCTTTGGTGTATAAAGCGCCGGCTTTCTGTGCCGACAACTTGATGCCTTTAATCAAAGAGGAGCTAAAGCCGTTGTGCTCCATCTCATTTAATCCGGCAATGGTACAGCCTTTCGGCGAAGTTACTTTATCTATTTCCTGTTCCGGGTGCGACTGCATCTGTAGTAGCAAGTCGGCGGCTCCTTTAGCCGTTTGAACCGCCATTTTTAGCGCTTCATCTGCATGGAAGCCAATCTCCACCCCTCCTTGCGAAGCTGCTCTAATCCCTCTTAAGAAAAAAGCAATACCACAGGCACACAGCGCTGTAGCGGCTGTCATTAGGTCTTCATTTATTTTCACAACTGCCCCCACAGTTTCAAACATCCGGGTCACCTCTTCCATATGCACTGAGGAAGCCTGATCGGTGGCGATGCAGGTCATGGACTGCCCAATGGCGATGGCCGTATTTGGCATTGCCCGAACCACCTGTGCTTCTGTGCCCAATTTGCTCCTGATATCCGCACAACTTACGCCAGAGGCTACCGATATAAACAGATGTTTTTTCAGATCAATCGCAGGGCGAATCTGATCCATTAACTGGTTTAACTGTTGGGGCAACACCGCAAGGACAATAACATCTGCGGTCGCAACAACTGCAGCATTATCAGCACTAACCATATAGCCTTGTGCTACAAAGGGCGCAAGATGGTCAACATTTCTTCTGGTTAAACTAATCTGACCGGGTGCTGCATAATTTGCTTTAACTAATCCCCTGGCCAAAGAAATGCCGATATTTCCGCTACCTAAAATCGCGATATTGCCCTTAAACTGTTTCATCTTTTTATTTTTGTTTGGTTGATTGATCTGGGTATTCAGGCGCTTTAAATGATTAACCGGGTTCCAAAACCCTGCTCATTTAGCTGAGGGAGTTCATCGGCCTTGCCAATGTAAACCGCAGCTACGCCTTTTTTTATGGCTTCAAAAGCATTGTGTAATTTAGGAATCATCCCTCCAGAAACTACTCCCTCTGCTTTTAAGCGTTCAAATTCTTCCATTTTAATTTCCGGGACTAAAGAGCTGTCGTCTTCAATGTCGCGCATTACGCCCCTTTTTTCAAAACAATACACCAATACGGTGTCGTACAAATCTGACATCGCAACTGCTACAGCAGAAGCTATAGTATCCGCATTGGTATTTAACAACTGACTTTCGCCATCATGTGTAATGGCACACAAAACCGGGACTAAACCCGCTTTCATCAAGCTATCCAGTGTACCGGAGGCCACTGAATGTTCATCCAGGTCGCCCACAAAACCATAATCGATATCTTTTACGGGGCGTTTAACCGCTTTTATAATATTCCCATCGGCACCAGTCAGACCAATGGCATTACAACCTTTTGCCTGCAATTGCGCCACCATATTTTTGTTAATCAGACCGGCATATACCATCGTCACTACCCTCAATGTTTCAATATCGGTAATCCGTCGACCTTCTACCATCTTCGCTTCCACGCCAAGAGAAACTCCAAGTTCTGTCGCGATTTTTCCTCCTCCATGAATTAAAATCTTATCTCCTGAAAGCGCATTAAAGTCCAGTAAAAACTGCTGTAGTTTTTCCGAATTATCAATTACATTTCCGCCGATCTTAATTACACTTAATTTCTTCATTTATATTCAATATTTTTTCAATGTTAAAGCCTCTATATTTTTGGTCCATTTCGCATAAAATCATCTTCAGGACATCAAATACCCTATAATGATGGGGACCAGAAGATTTCCACAAAAATCAATAAGTATAAAAAAAGGATGTTGGATCAATTCCAACATCCCTTATACCTTATAATTCTTCCAGGACTGCTTTCAGGACTGCCTGAGCGGCCCACAAGCGATTTCCTGCTTCCTGAATCACCAATGAATTTGGTCCGTCCAATACCTCTGACGACAACTCCAAATCCCGGCGCACTGGCAAACAATGCATTACTTTAGCATCATTTGTTGCCTTTAACCGCTCATTAGTGATCATCCATCCTTCTGGGAATGGCAGAACCTTTCCATATTGTTTATAGCTCGACCAGTTTTTCACATAAATATAATCCGCATCCTGCAAAGCCTCATCTATATTGTGACTGATATTTGCACCTGATGTAAAATCTTTAGAAAGTTCATAGCCCAGAGGCTGTACTATAGTGAAATCAAGGATCCCTTCCTCCTGAGCTTTACACATCCATTCCGAGAAAGAATTCGGCACTGCTTGTGGTAGCGCTTTAATATGTGGTGCCCAGGCCAGAACAACCTTTGGTTTTCTGTCGGCTTTCCAGGTTTCTTTAATCGTCACCAGATCCGCCAGACTTTGTAAAGGGTGACGTGTGGCGCTTTCCAGACTTACTACCGGAACACCGCAAAAGCTAATAAACTTATTAAAAAACTCCTCGTTATAATCTTCGTCTCTATTTACTAATTTCGGAAACGACCTCAATCCCAGCACATCACAATACTGCCCCATTACTGCAGCAGCCTCCCTGATATGTTCTACAGTTGTACCGTTCATGACCACACCATCGCGTGTTTCCAATGCCCAGCCTTCCTTGTCCATATTCATCACCATCACATTCATCCCAAGGTTCAGCGCTGCTTTTTGCGTGCTCAAGCGGGTGCGCAAACTTGGATTTAGAAAAACCAGACCTAAAGTCTTGTTTTTCCCTAGTTCCTGATGCGCGTAAGGGCTTTTTTTCAAAGCCAATGCCGCTTCTACTAACTCTTTGATGTCTTCAACATCATTTACTGAAGTGAATTGTTTCATCTTATGATCCTGTTAAAGCGGTTTTAAAATGGGTTAAAAAGTGATCGGCCTGAGCTTTGGTTAAATTCAAAGCAGGTAATAACCTGATGACATTTGGTTTAGCCTCACCAGTAAAGATATGGTGCTTAAACAATAAATCTTTCTTAACGTTCGACAAGCTTTCCGGAAGTTCAATACCGATCATTAATCCACGACCACGAACCTCAGTTACTGCATCAATTTTTTGAAGTTCAGCAATCAGGTAAGCCCCAACTTCTGCTGCATTTTTCATCAACTGATCCTGATCCATCACCTCTAATACCGCCAGAGCAGCAGCACAAGCCAAATGGTTCCCCCCGAAAGTAGTCCCCAACATCCCATGCCATGGTTTAAATTTCGGAGCGATGGAAATCCCTGCAACCGGGAAGCCATTCCCCATTCCTTTTGCCATGGTATACACATCGGCTTCAACACCGGCGTAATCATGTGAATAGAAATGTCCCGTTCTGCCATAACCACATTGCACGCTGTCAGCGATGTAAAGGGCATCATACTGATCGCAAAGCGAGCGAATCTTCTGAAGAAAGCTAACAGAGGCTTCTTTAATCCCACCTACACCTTGAATTCCTTCAATAATTACTGCAGAAACTTCCTTTCCATAAGCGGCGAAAGCAGCTTCCAGGGCAGCCTCATCATTATGAGGGAGGAAAACAACGTTTTCTGTTTCATTGACAGGCGCAATGATTTTAGGATTGTCGGTAGCAGCAACAGCTAAAGAAGTTCTGCCATGGAAGGCGCCTTTAAAGGCTATAATTTTCTTACGTCCGTTATAGAAAGAGGCCAATTTCAATGCATTTTCATTTGCTTCCGCACCTGAATTACATAAGAAAAGCTGATAATCTACTTTTCCAGATACTTTGCCCAGCTTTTCAGCCAGTGCTACCTGTAAAGGAATTTTAACGGAATTAGAATAAAAACCCACTTTATTCAACTGATCGGTCAGTCTTTTTACATAATGAGGGTGTGTATGACCTATAGAAATCACGGCATGGCCGCCATAAAGGTCTAAATACTCCTGGCCTTCAGCATCCCAAACGGTACTGCCTGCGGCTTTTACGATTTCTATATTGTTTAACGGGTATACGTCAAATAAGTTCATTTTTTTTAGGTTTGAATAGGTGATTAAAAGATTTAGACTGTTCCTGAATCCTGTTCAGCACAGCGGGCATTTACTAAAACCCTGCTGCTTTAAGCGCCAGACCCTGCCGCTCTTCCAGTCCAAAAATCAAATTCATATTCTGCACCGCCTGTCCGCTCGCCCCTTTCAATAAATTATCAATGATACTGATCACAAATAATTTATTGCCATGTTTTTCTACATGAACCAATGCTTTATTCGTGTTCACTACCTGCTTCAAATCTATATTTTTCTTACTCACATGCGTAAAAGGATGTGTCTCATAGTACTCTTCATACAGGCTTTGTGCCTCTTCAGCTGTCAGGTCACATTCCACATACATGGAGGCCAGAATCCCTCTTGGAAAATCTCCGCGTTGCGGGATGAAATTCAAGAGGCCATCAAAATTTGGATCCATCTGTATCAGACTTTCGCCAATTTCATTAAGATGCTGGTGTTCAAAAGCCTTATAAACCGACAAATTATTGTTACGCCAGCTGAAATGAGAAGTTGCAGATAAACTCTGTCCTGCACCGGTAGAACCGGTAGTCGCATTCACATGAACTTCTCCTTTTAACAAACCTTTCGAGGCCAGCGGCAATAATCCCAGCTGGATGCAGGTGGCAAAACAACCAGGGTTTGCAATATAACTCGCCGCTTTAATGCGTTCGCGATTCATTTCTGGCAAACCATACACCCAATCTTCCCCTGCTGCAGCCTTTAATCTAAAATCCTGGCTTAAATCAATGATTTTGATCCCTTCCGCAACCGGATTGGCGATGAGGAATTTTTTCGCATCGCCATGACCTACACATAAAAACAGGACATCAATAGCTGAAGATAACTCTCCTGTAAAGCGCAAATCGGTATCTCCGAGAAGGTCCGTATGGACATCGGAAATGAGGTTGCCTGCATTACTTTTGCTATTTACAAAAACGATGTCCACTGAAGGATGATTGATTAGCAAACGGAGCATTTCTCCACCGGTATAACCGGCTCCGCCAACGATTCCTGCTCTAATTCTCATCGTTGTTCACTTTGTGCCAGATCATCACCTGGTTACCAAAAATCTTTGAGAAACCTTTCACATCTTCACCACTCCATGCATTGTTCATTTCACCATAACTACCGAATTTATTGCTCATTAAATCATGTGCCGACTCAATGCCGATGATTTGGAAACGGTAAGGCAATAGCTCAACAAATACAGTTCCGCTCACAGTTTTCTGTGTGTCTGCAAGGAAAGCCTCGATATTGCGCATAATCGGATCGTGAAACTGTCCTTCATGCAACCAGTTTCCATAAAAAGAACCCAATTGCTCTTTCCATGACAACTGCCATTTGGTTAAGGTATGTTTTTCTAAAGTATGGTGTGCTTTAATGATGACCATTGGAGCCGCGGCTTCAAAACCTACACGGCCTTTAATACCGATAATCGTATCACCAACATGTATATCTCTTCCAATACCATAGGGTTGTGCAATTGCTTGTAATTTTTGAATCGCTGCAACCGGAGCTAAACTCTCGCCATCGATACCTACCAGCTCACCTTTTACGAAAGTCAGCGCTAATTTACGCGGCGTTGTTACTGAAACCTGTGTTGGCCATGCCTCCTCAGGTAAAGTTTCATTAGAAGTTAAAGTTTCTTTTCCTCCTACAGAAGTACCCCATAAACCTTTATTGATAGAATACCTTGCTTTTTCAGCACTGTACTCTACGCCATGATTGGCTAAATATTCTATTTCCGCTTCGCGGGATAATTTCAAATCTCTAATTGGTGTGATGATTTCTACGTTCGGGATAATGATATTGAAAATCATATCGAAACGTACCTGGTCATTCCCTGCACCGGTACTACCATGAGCAACATAATCAGCACCAATTTTTTTCACATAGTTTGCAATGGCTGTTGCCTGACTTACACGCTCTGCACTTACAGAAAGTGGATAAGTTGCATTTTTCAACACATTACCGAACACTAAATATTTAATACAGCCATCATAATAATTGGTAGTTTCATCTACTACCGCATGAGAAGCTACTCCTAAGGCATAAGCACGTTTCTCGATTTCCTGAAGCTCTTCCTCAGAAAAACCACCAGTGTTCACAATCACAGAATGTACTTCCAGTCCACGGTCCTGTGCCAAATAAATACAACAAAACGAAGTATCCAAACCTCCGCTAAAAGCTAAAACAACTTTTTTCTTCATCTTAAAATAACAGCTATTTAAATAAAAAGGTAAACAATAATACGAGGGCTTTTAATCCCCCTTTTCCCAAAGGCTTAGGTTTCAAGACCAATCTTTGTTTGATGCGCATAAAGCGCTCATACAATTTTGGCTTTCGCTCTAATTCTTCTGCAAATTTCTTTGCCACATCGTGCTTTTGAGTTGCAGGATCGTAAAGCATTGCAGTACACATGCAATTTTTACGTTCCTTCATCGTCAGGATTTCAAAGTTCACGCAACTTTGACACCCTTTCCAGAAATCTTCATCCTGGGTAAGTTCTGAGTAAGTAACCGGCTCATATCCAAGATCTGAGTTGATCTTCATCACTGCCAGACCTGTGGTTAATCCGAATATTTTAGCTTTCGGATATTTATGTCTGGAAAGTTCGAAGATTTTTTCTTTGATGGCATGGGCCAGCCCGGCCTTTCGGAATTTAGGACTAACAATGAGGCCAGAGTTGGCCACAAATTGTCCATGACTCCAGGTTTCGATATAGCAAAATCCTGCCCATGTTCCATCTTTATGGAACGCGATCACAGATTTTCCATCCGAAATTTTACCTGCAACGTACTCCGGAGAGCGTTTAGCGATACCTGTACCACGTGCTTTGGCAGACTCTGCCATTTCTTCGCAAATTTCTTCGGCAAAGACACGATGTTCAGGAAGTGCAACCTGCACTATAAAATCGTTTGTATTCATTAATAGGTTAACGAAAAAAATAAATGTTCTGATTAATTGTTTTTTAAGAGGCAATCCTCTATGGAAATGTACTGAGGTTTACTCAGAAATGATTCAAATCCGGGGCGTGAAATTTTGCCGATTAGTGGTCACAGAAAAAATGGGTCGCAAACGCACAATAAACAGACTTTTGGAAGCAATATTCTTTGCTTCTACAATAGAAAGTTTATGTATAATTTGCTTAATCATTTCTTGTGTCTGATACTTCTTTAAAATAGTTGAGGCGCAAAGGTTTAAATAAATATTGAGTTGTGCAATACGTTTTTAATTTTTTTACATTTTTACGTAAAAAAAGATTAAATTAAAAATGGAGTCCCCTTATCTCCTTTGGCTACATTAAAATGTCAAAAATCAAGCCCCTTTTTCAAGCTTTCTGTTTTTGCTCCCCCTTTCTATTTTCTATCCCCATAAAAGGCCAAAATATGACCGTTTTCTTAAATACTTCAGCCATCCGGCTTTTAACTTACCGTTCAAAAATAAGCTAATAGATAAAAGTACGATCCCAATAAGCATTAAGTTTTCATTAATTTTCAGAACCATCAGTCAACTCAATAACAGTCCATTAAAACTTAAGCACCTCATTACCTTCCAAATCTAAAATAATGCGACAATAAGCCAGGAGTACCCTTCATCATTTCCGGAATGATGTCCATTCCGGTGATAGAAAAAGTGATGCCATTTCCGCCAAATCCCAGGACAAAATAACTATTAGGGAACTTTGGATGGGTTCCAATATAAGGCAGACCGTCTTTGGTTTCGCCAAAAGTCCCGGACCAACAAAAATCTTCTATAAACTGACAATCTGGTAGATAGACCTTCAATGTTTTACAGAGGCGATCTCTTTTCTTACCGAGTAAAGCATCTCTTAGTACCGGATTTTTAAAAGGCTCATCCTCGCCTCCCAACAACAGGCGCCCGTCTGCGGTACTGCGCATATACAGATATGGGGTGTCGGTATTCCAAAATAGGGTGCTCTTCAATGCCGGAGATAAGTTATGGTCTTTCTCCCCTACCATTGCATAAGTACTTTTCAAGGCCACTATTTTTTCAGGGAGCATCGCCTGTGTTTCATATCCTGTGCAGTAAATTACTTTCCCAGCCTTAATCTGTACCCCGGTTTCCATTTCTGCCAGCACATGGTCTTTCTCATATTTTACCTTTTTCAATGCCGTTTTATCATACACGCGCAATCCTTTTTTAGCATTATAATGCAACAAATCGTGTGCAAGACGAAAAGCGTCAACACTTCCTCCATCTTCAGATAAAATGCCAGCCTCAGCGATTAAACCATAGCGCGATTTAATTTCTTTTTTCTCTAACCAGCTTACTGCAAAACCTGCGGTTTTCCGCGCTTCAAATTCCCGTTTCAACCAGGAAACATCTTTAGATCTGCCTGCAAAATAAAGCGAGTCCTTTTGTTCAAATCCGCAGGCCGAATCAATCTCAGCAACCAGATCCCTTAAAGTGTAAATGGCATCTCTACAAGCTTTGTAACTGGCAATTGCGCCTTGAGCTCCAACCATATCGATCAATCGATACAAAGGCACATCAATCTCGTACTGTAGCATGGAAGTTGTAGCCGAACTGCTGCCATGAACCACTTCTCTTTTATCGATCAGGACCGTATCATATCCTTGTTTAATCATCGAATGTGCCATTAAGGCTCCTGTAATCCCACTACCTACGATCAACACCTCACAAATGATATTTTCCCTCAGGGAAGGGTAGGTATGCAGTAATCCATTTTTCACTAACCAGAAAGGTTCATTTGACCGAATGTTCATAGGCTAAAATCAGTTTGAATCAATAATTAGTCAGCAGTTATAACAGGTTTATTTCTCTGCAATAACAATGCTTTTAGCGATGTGTTTTAATCTTCAGCAGGTATAAATCTCTTATATTCGTTGTTAAATCCCCTGTAAGTAATGAAAAAACTCCTGTTATTTCTTCTGATTATACTTAGCAAAGCAGTTGCCGGACAAGATCTGATCACTGCAAAGAGGCTGATCGATACCTTGAGTTCCGAAGAAATGTGGGGCCGTGGATATACCAGAAATGGGATGGAGAAAGCCGCCAACTTTATCAGTGCTTCATTTGCAGCTTATGGCTTAAGTCCTATGGATGGAAAAGATTTCAAACAAACTTTTAGCTATTCTGTGAACACCTTTCCAGGAAAAATGGCATTAAATCTCAATGGGAAACCACTTATTCCAGGAAAAGATTTTGTACTGAGTCCGGAAAGCATGGGGCAGCAAATCAAAGGAACATTGATTCAAAAAGACAGCATCACCTTCATTAACCAGGAGCACCGTGTACTTCTCATTTTAAAAGATAAGCTGAACTGGTCTGTGGCTCCTGAAGTGGCCGATTATACCGTTATAGAAGTCGCAGCTAAGGCGATTTCAACCCTCCCGGAAAAAATAGAAATTGATATCGAGAACAAATTCATTCCTGCATTTCCTGCTTCAAATATCTGCGCATTGGTAAAAGGCACAAAAAAACCAGACTCAATACTGCTGATCACGGCTCATTACGATCATTTAGGAAGTTTAGGGAAAGATACCTATTTCCCAGGAGCCAATGATAATGCGAGCGGTGTTGCCTTACTTCTGAATCTCGCGGAACATTACGCCAAAAATCCACAACCTTATACCATGGCATTCATTTGCTTTGCCGCTGAAGAAATCGGCTTAATTGGCTCAAAATACTTTACGGAACACCCCTTAATTGAGCTGAATAAGATCAGATTTCTAACCAATCTCGATATGGTTGGCACCGGAGAAAATGGCATTACGGTAGTGAATGCGACCATTCATCCTAAAGAGTTCGAACTGTTGCAGCAGCTCAACCGGGATAAAAAGTACCTGCCAAAGATCAATGCAAGAGGAAAAGCGGCCAACAGTGATCATTATTTCTTCACAGAGAAAGGCGTACCTGCTTTTTTCATGTATACGCAAGGAGGAATTGCTGCATACCACGACACCTATGATCTGGCTAAGACTTTGCCTCTTACCGAATTTGAGCATCTTTTCAGACTGCTTACAGACTTTAACGCGGGCTTAATGAAAGCCCTTAGTAGTCGCTAAAAATCCGGTCAAAGTATTTTTTCGTAGGTACACACAACTCTACCTTAACACCTATCCTATGAAAAACTTTAACCTAAAGGCATTTCTGCCCAGTAAATCCCTGCTATTGCCACTATTTTTTCTCAGCATGGCAGTTGCCTCTTGTAAAAAGGATAAAAATCCTTTTATTGATCTACCAGTTTCAGGACCGGACCAACTCTTCTTTGGATTATCTAACAACAGCCTTCATAAGTTCAATGCAAAAAATGCAGGTAATGCGATCTCTTCGGTTGCAATCACCGGACTTGCTGCAAATGAAAAAATGCTGAGTATTGACTTCCGTCCAGCTACCGGGGAACTGTACGGAGTGAGTAATACCAGCAAATTATATGTGATCCGATTAAATGGGATAGCCAGGGCGATAGGTACAGGGTTCAGCCCTGCAATTGATGGAACTGCGGTCAGCATTGATTTCAATCCAACAGTAGATCGCATCCGTCTGGTAACCAATACCGGACAAAATCTCAGAATTCATCCTGAAACAGGCGCTGTTGCAGCCACTGATGGTATCATTAACGGTATTGCCAGTCCAAAAATCTCGGGTGTTGCTTACACCAACAGCAAGGCCGGATCTGCAACTACCGTTCTTTTCGACATCGATCTTAACAGCAAAAAGCTATATAAACAAGATCCACCAAATGAGGGGAAGCTGGTAGAGGTGGGTCCACTAGGGGTTGAAATAGGCAGCAATGCCGCATTTGACATCGCTCCGGATAATACTAAAGCACTTGTTGCAGGGACAACTGCCGGTGCCTCCAACCTTTACACCATCAATTTGGAAACCGGAAAAGCTACGCTTGCGGGAAAATTCCCTACTTCAACTGCAATTGAAGGTCTCGCCATCCCTACAGATCCAGTGGCTTATGCAGTAGACAATGCCAATAACTTTTTGATCTTTAACCCAGTCAATCCAGGAACACCGGTAGCTAAAGCAATTACCGGACTAGCACCTTCAGAAACTGTCCTCGGTATAGATTTCAGACCCCTTAATGGCCAGATTTATGCATTGGGTAGTTCCAGCCGCCTTTATACCGTAAACGCCGCTACAGGTGCTTTTACTGTAGTTGGTACTGGTGTCCTGAGCACTTTGCTAACCGGCAGCAGTTATGGTTTTGATTTTAACCCTACTGTCGACAGAATAAGGGTTGTAGGCAACGATGGTCAGAACTTACGATTACATCCAGAAACAGGTGCTGTTGTGGCAATAGATGGCACCTTGAAACCCGGAACTCCAGCGATCAGTGCCGCAGCTTATACCAATAACTTTTTTGGTGCCACAGAAACCATTCTGTTTGACATTGACCACGTAACTGATAAACTCTACAAACAAAGCCCTCCAAATGACGGAGTTTTGGTGGAAGTGGGTGCTTTAGGCATCAATGTAGAAAACACCAATGGCTTTGACATCGGTAGTAGCTCCGGAACTGCATATGCCATTCTAACTGTTGCTGGTGCAAATAAAATTTATACCATTAACCTGAGCAGCGGCATAGCCACACCAGTTGCGGATTTCCCAAAAACAGTAACTGCAATGACCCTTGGACTAGGTATTTAATCTTTTTTCATCTACTTATGACCTCAGCTGTGCCCTATAGGGTGCAGCTGTTTTTTTTAATCCCAGGTACGAAATCTTTACACAAAATGATTTCTTTAAACCAATTTCCCTTAATTTCGTTGTTATAATAAAAAATACAAGCTTATGTTCGATAAATTAATGGCTGCACAAAAGCAGGCCGAAGAGATAAAAAAGAGATTAGATACCGTTTCTGTTTTTGGCGAGGTAGAAGCTGGTGCCATTCGCATTACTTCCACTGCAAATAAATCGATTACTGCGGTAGAAATCGACGAAGAATTTTACAAACAAGCAGATAAAGAAGAACTGGAAGAGCTGTTGTTAACTGCCATTAATAAGGCTTTAGCACAAGCGGAACAAGTAAGCGCCCATGAAATGCAGGCTGCTACTCAATCGATGATGGGTGGCCTTGGCGGATTGTTCGGCAAATAGTCCTTTTAACCCTAATTTTTTAGCCTCATGAAGTATACTTATTATGGTCAGTCTTGCTTTTTATTAGAAGCAAACGGCAAGAAATTTCTTTTTGATCCATTTATTAGTCCAAATGGCCTGGCAAAACACATTGATACCAGCAAGATTGAAGCAGATTATATTCTGGTGAGTCATGGACATGGAGACCATGTAGCAGATCTTGTCAGTCTGGCAAAGCAAACCAAGGCCCAGGTGATTGCCATGCCTGAAGTGATCGCATGGGCAAAAGCACAAGGTGTAACCAATACCCATGATATGAATTATGGCGCTCAGAAATTTGAGTTCGGTAAATTAAGAATGGTATGGGCTGCACATTCCAGCTCTATGCCCGATGGCAGTTATGGTGGAAATCCAGCGGGATTTGTACTTGAAACAGGCGGAAAGACTATTTATTTTGCTGGAGACACTTCTTTGACCATAGAAATGAAATTGCTGGCAGACCTTTATAATTTAGATTATGCGATTTTACCGATTGGTGGGAATTACACCATGGATGTAGATGATGCACTGATTTCTACAAAGTATTTTGAGTGTAATAAAGTAATTGGGGTACATTATAATACCTTTCCTGTGATTGAAATCGATACAGAAGAGGCCATTGCAAAGTTTAACAGAGAAAATAAGGTGTTGTTGTTGCCAGCTATTGGTGAGACAATTGACTTATAGGAATAAAAAAAGGAGAGATGTCTTGTACATCTCTCCTTTTTTTATTTAGTGCCGCTAATTTTAATGTGCTTCCAACCAATTATTACCTTCTCCGATTTCTATCTCAATCGGCACTGTGGTTTTGATGGCGGTTTTCATGCGATGAGTAATGATTTTTTTCATGGCCTCTACTTCTGTTTTTAATACGTCGAAGACCAACTCATCATGCACCTGCATGGTCATTTTTGATTGCAGGCCTTGATCCTGAATGTCCTGATGGATGTTCAGCATAGCGACTTTGATCATATCCGCAGCAGAGCCCTGTATAGGGGCATTGATCGCATTTCGCTCAGCAAAGCCACGTACAGTCTGGTTAGCAGAGTTAATGTCTCTTAAATATCTCCTTCTTCCCAGGATCGTTTCAACGAAACCATTTTCTCTGGCGAAATTCATGGTATCCGACATGTAACGCTGAATCCCTGGATATTGCTCAAAATATTGTTCAATAATAGCCGCCGCTTCTTTTCTTGGAATTCCAAGATTTTGAGACAAACCGAAAGCAGATTGACCATAGATGATTCCAAAGTTTACCGCTTTGGCATTACGACGCTGATCTGAACTTACTTCTTCAATTGATATTCCATAAACACGAGCTGCGGTTGCCGTATGAATATCAATACCTTTATTAAAAGCATCAAGCATGTTCTCTTCTTTACTGATTTCAGCGATGATCCGCAGTTCTATTTGAGAATAATCCGCAGATAGCAACACATGATTTTCATCTCTGGGGATAAACGCTTTACGTACTTCTCTACCTCTATCACTACGAATAGGAATGTTTTGCAGGTTAGGATTGTTAGAACTTAGCCTTCCTGTAGCCGCTACCGCCTGATTATAACTGGTATGCACCCTTCCTGTTTTTGGATTTACCAATAACGGCAAAGCATCCACATAGGTAGATTTCAGCTTTTGCAACTGACGGAAATCAAGGATATCTTTTACAATATCACTCTTACTGGCAAGCGCCAACAGCACATCTTCTCCAGTTTGATACTGACCGGTTTTCGTCTTTTTAGCTTTAGGATCAAGTTGTAATTTATCGAAAAGCACCTCTCCAAGTTGCTTTGGTGAAGCCAGGTTAAAAGTAACGCCGCATTTTTCGAAAACATTCTGCTCAAACTTTCTGATGTCGATTTCCAGCTCTTTTGAATAGTTGTTTAAAGTATCTACATCGATCTTTACACCTTCTTTTTCAATAGCTGCAAGCACGTAAACTAAAGGATTTTCCACTTCTCTGGCTAACCCTTCTACATTCAGTTCTTTCAACATTGGTCTGAACACATTCGCCAGCTGCAGGGTTACATCTGCATCTTCTGCTGCATAATCAACCACCTGTTCTACGGGTACATCTCTCATATTTCCCTGATTTTTTCCTTTTGCACCGATCAATTTTGTGATCGATATCGGGGTATAGCTCAGGTAATTTTCTGAAAGGACGTCCATATTATGTCTGGTATCCGGATCAATCAGGTAATGGGCAAGCATGGTATCAAAAAGTTTTCCTTTGATATTTATGCCGTACCATTTCATGATCAGGATATCATATTTTAGGTTCTGACCGATTTTTTCAATATTTTCATTTTCAAGTACTCCTCTGAACTCTTCCAGAATGGCCAATACTTCTTCCCTATCCGCAGACAAAGGAATATAATACCCTTCTCCGGGTTTAATACAGAAAGATATCCCTACTAAATCTGCAAGGTTGGCATCTGTACCGGTCGTTTCTGTATCGAAGCAAATGCTTTCTTGTTTTTCCAGCTCTTCAATCAATGATTTTCGCAATTCCGGACTGTCTACCAGTTTATAATCATGACTGGTGTTTTCTATTGATTTTGAGGCAGGAGTATCTTCAGAGAAGCTCGGAGCCGTTACGAATGTTCCGGATTTTACTTCGGGTTGCGCTATAGGACTAGCAAATAAATCTATTTGCTGAGCAGCAGCAGGCGCTTTCGCTTCATTCACATTGAATTCTTCTCCAAAAACACGCTTGCCAATCGTTCTAAATTCTAATTCTGCGAATAATGGCTCTAATAATTCCCTGCTTGGAGATTCCAATGCAAGCTCATCAGGGTTAAATTCTACCGGAACATCCAGAATAATGGTGGCCAGTTTTTTAGATAATAAACCTTGTTCAGCGTAGGTCTCCACGTTTTCACGTTGTTTTCCTTTCAGTTCATGAGCATTGGCGATGATGTTTTCCATTGAGCCATATTTCTGGATCAATGATTTTGCTGTTTTTTCTCCGATACCAGGAATTCCAGGGATATTATCCACTGCATCGCCCCATAAACCCAGGATGTCAATTACCTGTTTTACATCTTCAATTTCCCATTTCGCTTTTACTTCATCAACACCCAGAATCTCCATTTCATTACCCATACGCGCAGGTTTATAAATGAAAATTTTATCGGATACCAATTGCGCGAAATCCTTATCAGGAGTCATACAATAAACAGTAAAACCTTGTTTTTCCCCCTCTTTAGCTAAAGTTCCGATGATGTCATCTGCTTCAAAGCCATCTTTGGTGATGACCGGGATTTTAAAGCCCTCAATCAGTTTAACTACATAGGGCAAAGCCGCAGAGAGATCTTCCGGCATCGCTTGCCGGTGAGCCTTATACGCTTCAAAGTCAGTATGTCTTTCCGTTGGTGCAGCTGTATCAAAAACCACAGCAATATGACTTGGTTTTTCCTTTTTCAATACCTCCATTAAGGTGTTTGCAAAACCCATCACTGCCGATGTATTGATCCCTGTGGATGTAAACCGGGGGTTTTTACTCAATGCAAAATGCGCTCTGTAAATGAGCGCCATGCCGTCAAGAAGAAAAAGTTTTTTCATCAGTATGTCGTTTTTATTAGTGAGGAAGCCATCATCAAAGCTGATCTTCCAGTACATTTATTCTTTGTTATTCGAGGTTAATTATTCCGAATAGTCTACGAATTTCGGGATTAAGCCTATCGGATAAAGGTACTAATACTTAAATAATTGTTTGTCATTATCCATAACAACAGCAAATAATTTCCGTTATTTGATCATGATGAAAGCGATAAAGACCCTTAACCTGCTCGTTTTACTAATGATTGCAGGTATTGGCGCAATGGCGCAGGATATTGTAGTGATCAAACCAGGAGATTTCCTTCGTGGAACGATACAGGCGACCGACTATTCGACCGTTATTTTCACTAAGGAAGATGAATCTGTAGTTCAGTTAAAGGCCAGCGACATCCAGGAGTTTGTCTGGAATGGGGAAACTTACCTGAGTAAACCAATTGTCATCAACAATAAAATGCAACACAAGTTTTTCAAGATCGTTGAACATGGTGCGGTAAACTTATACGCTATTGGCGGAAATGTGGGTGTTGATGTTCCTGAGCCAAAAAGAGCCCGCATCAGACCAAGCATTGGTATTGGGGCTGGAACCGGCGGTTTTGGCAGTGGTATAGGTATAGGTGGCGGAATCTCTATTGGAGCTGGCCGCAGACAAGAAGCACCAAAAAGAAGAATGATGCCGGCAACCTTCTTTATTGAGAAATTTGGCACTGGCCCGATGTTGGAAATGCCAATTGAAGGGGCAGGTTCAGCAGAAAAAAATCAACAAATTAAGAATGCATTGCTACAGAAACTAAATAATGATGAGGAATTGGCGGAAAGAATAAAAGCGACAGAAAACTTTGATTCAAAGTCAATTATCGCTTTTGTGACCGCTTATAATGCCGCTCATAAAAAACCCGGAGATCAGAACTAAAGCAGGCTTGATTTATTTGGATATGCAGCCTTCAATATGGTCGTTCACCATGCCGGTGGCCTGCATGTGAGCATAACAAATGGTGGTTCCGAAGAATTTGAAACCTCGTTTCTTCATGTCTTTACTGATCGCATCCGATATTTCAGTACGGGCAGGAACATCCGCCATGGATTTTACCACATTCACAATGGGCTTTTTATTTGGAAGAAATCCCCAGATGAAATCAGAAAAAGAACCAAATTCTTTCTGAATTGCTATAAAAAGACGGGCATTGCCAATGGCCGCCTTTACCTTTAAACGGTTCCTAATGATCCCTGGGTCATTCATTAAACGCTCTTCATCAGCTTCCGTAAAAGCAGCGACTTTCTGTACATCGAAATCAGCAAAGGCATTTTTATATCCTTCCCTCCTTTTTAGGATGGTGATCCAGCTAAGGCCAGCCTGAGCTCCTTCCAGAATTAAGAACTCAAAAAGGATGCGATCATCATAAACAGGTTTGCCCCATTCTTCGTCGTGGTATTTAACATATAGAGGATCGGTACCACACCATCCACATCTGATCATTTCTGACATTGATTTATTGAACTAAAGGTTTAGCATTAAAAATTAAGGAAATTGCTATGGAACAGCTTCCTTTTCCAGGATTCCAGCAGATGTTCCTACAATAAAATTAGGCTGTTACTGACTCAGTTCGTCCCAATATTCAACTGCTCTTCTATAATGTGGGATCACGATGGAACCACCAACCAGATTTGCAATCATGAATACCTCATTGATCTCCTCATTACTAACTCCTTCATTGAAGCATTTCTCAAGGTGATACTTGATACAATCGTCACAACGTAATACCATAGAAGCTACAAGCCCCAACATTTCTTTAGTCTTTACATTTAGCGCCCCATCAGCATAAGTGGTGGTATCTAATGCAAAAAATCTTTTGATATTGGTATTTGCTGTCTCCATGATTCTATCGTTCATTTTGGAACGATAGTCGTTAAATTCTTCTACTAATTTTCCCATATACAAATTGATCTTATTTAATTATAATTAGCTGATTAAAGCTCTATTAAGGGATTCCAAAGCAAATTTTTAAAATTCTGCACCTTGTCATTTTTTACTACAATACCCTCTGCTTCCAACAATTCCTGCATCATTTCAGCAGTCTTAAAATGGAACTTTCCTGTAAGCATTCCGGAACTGTTAACCACCCGATGTGCAGGTACAGCTGGCTGTGCAGCTCCCGCTGTACTCATGGCATAACCAACCATACGTGCGGAACCGCCAGCACCCAGGCTCTTTGCAATCGCACCATAAGAAGACACCCTTCCTTTAGGAATGAGTCTGACCAATTCAAAAACCTGGTCATAAAAAGATTGCTCCATTGACTTTTCTTTTAAGGTTAATTGTTAAAATGAACTATTCAGCTGGCCGGTCCAAATCATCTGGCATTACTTATTATTTCCTAAGGAACCCTGCTTTTATTCAAACGAAAACTGGATGTAATTGATGTTTTTATCGTGTTTCAGATAAATACGTTCATAATGCGTTTTGATTTTTAAAACGTCATCATAAAACTCAGAAGTATACAAATGATCCGTTTTCTTATGGCAAATCAAACCTAATTCCTCCACTTTTTCAACAGTATATGCATACAAACCATCATTATCGGTCTTCAGGTTTACTCGTCCAGCGGGTTTAAGTAAGATTTTATACATCTCTAAAAAGCGATCATAAGTTAATCTTTTCTTCTCTCTGCTGTCCTGAGGCTGAGGATCAGGGAAGGTAATCCAGATCTCATCTATTTCTCCTTTTTCAAAATATTCGGTAAGGTCCTCAATCTGAATCCTTAGAAAAGCAAGGTTTTCAATGTTTTCATCTACCCCTGTTCTTGCGCCTCTCCAGATGCGATTCCCTTTCAAATCAATCCCAATGAAGTTTTTCTCTGGAAAAAATTTCGCCATATTAACGGAGTATTCGCCTTTACCACATGCCAGTTCCAGCACAATAGGCTTTTCATTTTTGAAATGTTCAGCGCCCCATTTACCTTTTAAAGGCTTTCCTTCTTCCATCTGATAGACATTGGAAAAAGTATCTATCTCTGCAAATTTTCTTAATTTATCTTTACCCACTACTAAAATATTTTTATGCAAAAATACAATTAAATCAGTCTCTTAAAGATGATGAGAACTATTTCGTAGTTTTGCCGCTATAATCGAATTTTAATTGGAAAAGAACGCAAAAATATATGTAGCTGGCCATCGTGGTATGGTAGGCTCAGCAATCTATCGTAAGCTGGTTAAGGAAGGATACACCCAACTGATCACCAGAACCTCATCGGAGCTTGATTTGCGCAATCAACAGGATGTGTCCGAATTCTTTGCAGCAGAAAAACCGGAATATGTTTTCCTTGCCGCAGCAAAAGTGGGCGGAATTATTGCTAACAACACTTATAGGGCCGACTTTCTATATGAAAACCTATGCATTCAGAACAATGTGATCCATGAGGCTTACAAAACTGGTGTTAAGAAATTAATGTTCTTAGGTTCAAGCTGTATTTATCCAAAACTGGCTCCGCAACCCTTGAAAGAAGAATACCTGCTAACTGGTCTTTTAGAAGAAACCAATGAGCCTTATGCCATTGCTAAAATTGCAGGAATCAAAATGTGTGAAGCTTACAGAGCGCAATACAACTGTAACTTTATTTCTGTGATGCCGACCAACTTATATGGCTACAACGACAATTATCATCCACAAAACTCACATGTGTTGCCTGCTCTGATCCGTAAATTTCACGAAGCAAAAGTGAATGGTACTGCAGAAGTTAACATCTGGGGTTCAGGATCACCAATGCGTGAATTTCTTTTTGCAGACGATCTGGCAGAAGCTTGTTATTTCCTCATGGAGAATTATAATGAGGCCGGTTTCGTGAATATTGGAACAGGAGAAGACCTCAGTATCAAAGATCTTGCATTAATGATCAAAAAAGTGATTGGCTTTGAGGGGGAATTGACCTTCGATAGTAGTAAACCGGACGGAACGCCTCGTAAATTAATGGATGTTTCTAAACTACATGAGCTAGGCTGGAAACATAAAATAGAACTGGAAGAGGGCATTAAATTGGCTTATCTGGATTTTTTAGCCAAACATATTTAAATCAAAAAAAGCAGAACAGCCAGTCATATAGCTTAAATTGATATCTTTGTTTAATTAGATAAATTTTAGCTATATGACCTTAGTTCAACTGGAATATATTGTTGCTGTAGATACCTACAGAAGCTTTGTTGGTGCCGCAGATAAGTGTTTTGTGACTCAGCCAACATTAAGTATGCAGGTACAAAAGCTGGAAGAGATGCTGAATGTCAAGATTTTTGACCGCAGCAAACAGCCGGTAGTTCCTACAGAGATCGGCGCCCAGATTATCGAACAGGCGAGATTGGTCCTCCAGGAAAGCCAAAAGATCAAAGAAATCATCAGCAGTCAGGAGCAAGACGTTGTTGGAGAACTTAAAGTTGGGATTATTCCTACTGTAGCGCCTTATTTATTACCCAGGGTCATCTCTGGCATGATGGAAAAATTTCCTGATCTTAAGCTCCTCATCTGGGAATATACTACCGAAGACATCATCCACCACCTAAAAACAGGTGTACTGGATTGTGGCATTCTGGCCACTCCCCTTGCCGACAATAACATCAATGAGCTTCCGCTATATTATGAGAACTTTGTCACCTACATTAGCAAAAACAGTAAGTTGTACAAAAAGAAAACCATTGATGCCACTGATTTAGAAGAAGAAAACATCTGGCTATTAAATGAGGGACACTGTATGCGTTCTCAGGTGCTTAACATTTGTCGCTCTACCAAAGACAATCGCCTGCAGGGTTTAACCTATAATACCGGAAGTGTAGAAACACTGATCCGCATGGTGGATGTCAATAACGGAGCAACGCTGCTTCCTGAACTGGCCTTAACAGATCTGAATCCCAAACAGCTCAGTAAGGTACGCCATTTTAAATCGCCGGAACCGGTTAGAGAGATCAGTCTGGTGACCCATAAAAACTTCATTAAGAAACGTATGCTGAACGCCTTAAAAGAAGAAATTCTGGCAATTATTCCGAAGTCAATGAAACAGAAAAAGAGAAAAGACGTGGTTGGCATCTAGTTTTAAAAAAAATAAATGGGTATAAAAAAACAGCCTGTAAGGAATCAAATCCCTACAGGCTGTTCTTATGAAAAACAGGTTGATTACGCTTTTTTGAAGCGATCAGCAACTGCATCCCAGTTTACTACATTCCAGAAAGCTGAAATATAGTCTGGACGTCTGTTTTGATATTTTAAGTAGTAAGCATGTTCCCATACGTCCATACCCAATAGTGGAGTACCTTTTACTTCAGCGATATCCATCAATGGACTATCCTGGTTTGGTGTAGAACATACTGCTAATTTGTTATCTGCAGTAACGATCAACCAAGCCCATCCTGAACCGAAACGGGTAGCACCAGCTTCAGCAAATTTAGTTTTGAAGTCTGCGAAAGAACCGAAAGCTGCATTAATAGCTTCAGCCAATTCTCCTTTAGGCTCACCACCTTTGTTTGGACCTAAAATTGTCCAGAATAAAGAGTGGTTATAGTGACCACCACCGTTGTTTCTTACAGCTGCAGGAAACTTAGAGATGTTTTTAACGATTTCTTCGATGCTTTGATTCGCTTCTGCTTTACCTTCTAAAGCTTTGTTTAAGTTGGTAACGTATGCCTGGTGATGCTTACCATGGTGAATTTCCATTGTAAGTTTATCAATATGCGGTTCTAGTGCATCTGTTGCGTAAGGTAACGCAGGTAATTCAAAAGCCATATTATTATATTTTAAGGTTAAATATTATTTCTTGTACAAATATAACATTCAAACATTACTATTTGTTCAATTCTTTGTCAAGTTAGCCTCTTTTGTTCGCGAAAAACCGCGTCATCAATGCGCCGCATTCCTCTGCCAGCACTCCGCCTTTCAGCACCGTTTTTGGGTGAAGCAATTTGGCATTTTTGGAGGTAAATCCACGTTTCGGTTCCGTTGCGCCATATACCAGACGGCCTATCTGGGTCCAATAGCTTGCGCCAGCACACATTACACATGGTTCAATGGTGACATATAAAACACAATCTTTTAAATACTTACCGCCCAAAGTCTGGGAAGCCGCCGTAAAAGCCTGCATTTCGGCATGAGCGGTCACATCATTCAGCTGCTCTGTCAGGTTATAACCTCTTCCCACAATCCTACCTTTACACACCACTATCGCCCCAATTGGGATCTCCTCTGCATCAAATGCTTTTTGTGCCTCCTGCAAAGCAAGACGCATATAATGTTCATCTTCTGCAGCAGGGTTTTCTTCTTCTGAAAAGTTATAATAACTCATTTACATTAATTTACTGCCGTTAGGCACAGTACCTTTTAAAGTTGTCAGCACAATATCACCATGCTCATCTGCGAAACCTGTCACCAGAAATTCCGACATAAATTTACCGATCTGTTTTTTTGGAAAATTCAGCACAGCTACAATTTGCTGACCTACCAGTTCTTCTTTCGAATAGTGCCTAGTAATTTGCGCGCTGCTCATCTTAATCCCGATATCTCCGAAATCCACTTTCAGCTTATAAGCAGGCTTTCTTGCCTCCGGAAAATCAAAGACTTCCAAAATCGTTCCTGCGCGAAGTTCGACTTTTTCAAAATCATTCCAGGTTATTTCTTCCATGTGCTAAAATTACAACTTATTGCCAAAACGCCAAGTCCTTCCTCTATCTCTATCCAGCTATAGACAAAATAATCCGCTACACTCTTCCCCAGGAATGAGGGAAATCATGGCATCAAGAAAACTAATAAAGTGCAACAAAAAACCAAGCCGATTGTCCCAATTGTGCTGCAGGTTGGGTAGGAGTTGAGTAAGAGTTGAGTAGGAGTTCAGTAGGTTAAACCCTTAGCCAACCCTAACTCAACTCCTACTCAACTCCTACTGAACCCCTCGGGAACCCGCATCTCTTCCCGAACACTTCCCTAACCCTTCCGCAATAAATCAGTCGCTCATCCTGAAGTCTGAAAGCCTAATTATTTTGTTAATTTTGTCCGCAATCAGAACACCATGGTACCCATCCAACAACTTGCTTATTTTGCTTTGGCAGCCTTAGTGCTGGTCCTCAGTCCGGGCCCAAATATGGTATACCTGATTTCCCGATCCATCACACAAGGCCGCAACGCCGGACTGGTTTCTTTAGCCGGATTAATGTGTGGTTTTCTTTTTCATATTTTTATGGTGGCCTTCGGCCTGACAGCCGTTTTATTTGCAGTTCCCCATGCCTTCACCCTGATCAAGGTTTTAGGAGTGCTGTACTTACTTTACCTGGCCTATCAATCGGTTAAACCGAATGGGAGACCCCTTTTCGAGGCCAATACCACATTAGTAAATGACCCGCCATCAAGGCTTTTCAAAATTGGCGTAATCACAACAATGCTCAATCCTAAAGTGGCGGTATTCTATTTATCTTTATTTCCCTATTTCATCAAGCCAGAATATGGATCGGTATTTATTCAAAGTATACAACTCGGACTTACACAAGTGAGCATCAGCGCTTCAATTAATTTCTTAATCGTATTGACCGCTGCACAGGTTGCCCGATTCTTTGCGAATAATCCAACCTGGGTAAAGGTTCAAAAATGGGTGATGGCGAGTGTATTGGTCGGTATGGCCATAAAAATGGCCTTGAGTGCAGCAGAATAATATCCTCTGCGGAGATCAAAGCCAGCAAACTAAAAAGAGCATTGTTTTTCCTAACTTTGCAGCATGATTGATGTAATACTTAAAAAAGGAAAAGAAAAAGCGGCAATGCTTCACCATCCCTGGATCTTTTCAGGAGCGATTGATAAAATTAAAGGGAAGCCAGAAAATGGTGAAATCGTTAAAGTTTGTGCTGCATCCGCAGAATTTCTTGCCTATGCGTATTACAATGCCGAATCCAGGGTAGCATTGAGGTTGATGGAATGGGACGAAAGCAAGACCATTGACAAATCATGGTATCAGTTAAAACTTCGTGATGCAATTGCTTCCAGACAGCATTTACTCAACGAAAATACCAATACCTGCAGGTTGGTATTCAGTGAAGCCGATTTCCTTCCTGGATTAATCGTAGATAAATATGCCGATTTCCTTTCCCTTCAAATCCTGAGCTCAGGAATGGAAAATGCAAAGCAGGAACTCATTGAAATCCTGATCGAGGAGTTAAACCCGAGAGGAATTTTTGATAAGAGTGATGCTGGTGCACGTAAACATGAAAACCTGGAAGCCACTCAAGGCTTGCTTTGGGGCGAAACGCCACCGGAATTCATTGAAGTTAAAGAGAATGGTATTTCTTACCACATCAATATTGCTGACGGACAAAAATCGGGTTTCTATTGCGACCAACGCGACAACCGCGATATTCTTGCGGCATATACCAGGGATAAAAAGGTGTTAGACTGTTTCTGCTACAGCGGCGGTTTTACTTTAAATAGCTTAAAACAAGGTGCCGCACATGTAACCAGTGTGGATAGTTCTGCATTAGCGATTGAAACCTTACAGCATAACCTATCTTTAAACGGATTGGAAGCCTCCCGCCAGGAAAGCATTCAATCAGATGTCAACAAACAGTTGCGTGCTTTTAAAGAAGAAGGTAAAAAGTTCGACGTAATTGTATTGGATCCGCCTAAATATGCTCCTTCACGTTCTGCATTAGACAGAGCTGCAAGAGCTTATAAAGATTTAAACAGGTTAGGCATGCTGTTGCTTGAAAAAGGTGGCATCCTGGCTACTTTCTCTTGCTCTGGTGCCGTAGATATGGAAACCTTCAAGCAAATCATTGCCTGGGCTGCTTTAGACGCAGGTAGAGAAGTGCAAATATTGAAACAATTTAACCAACCAGAAGATCACCCGGTAAGACTTTCTTTCCCGGAAGGTGAATACCTGAAAGGTTTATTACTGAGAGTCCTTTAGTTGGTCGGTTCTTTGGAATCTTCAGACAATTGATCATATTCCCCTTTCAGCGCATAATAGCCGAATATTACCAGGCCTGCGCTGATTGGGATAAAAATAAACAAGATAATCCCCCATTGCAAAGCCGTATTGGTCTTATGTACTCCCTCCTCGGCAAGACCTACCTTTTCATAAGCCTGCATAAATAAAAAGATGATAGATGCAGGTCCTAGCAGCATCCAAACCAATCCCAGTCCTTTTTTTAATCCATTCATAGTTTTGTAGGTTAATCTGCGATTTCTGCTTCCACAGGTTTTTTATTAGACAAATAAACAGCGCCAATTACAAAGCTCAAGGCGGCAATTCCGATAGGATACCATAGCCCGGATAATGGCGTAGAACCAGAAAAACTGGCAATCAAAGTAGCTATAAATGGAACCAATCCACCAAACACCCCATTTCCTACATGATAAGGCAGAGACATGGAAGTATACCTGATTTTTGTAGGGAACAATTCCACTAAAAAAGCAGCAATAGGCCCATAAACCATGGTCACCAATAGTATCTGGAAGAAAATCAGCAGTACAAATTTCCAGAACACCTGGGTAGATAGTTTTTTGTCCTTCAGAACCTCCGGGTGCATTTCAACCGGCTGATCGGGGGCCGCAAATTTAGTATGTGATGTTACTTTATGATAGCTGCTGCCATCAACCAGGGTCACAATTACAGTACTGGTAATTAAACTATCTGTAGTCCCCTTAACTGCGGTCCGGCTGACTACTGGCGCCTCAACATTTAAAATATCCTCCTGAGTTACTTTACTCAAATCTGTATCATCTAAAAAGATCTGGTAAATAGGCCGGTAAAAGATGATCCCCAACAACATTCCCGTAAGCATGATCCACTTTCTTCCCACCTTATCACTCCAGGAACCAAAGATCACAAAGAAAGGGGTGGCAAAAGCAATTCCCCAAAGTAAAATATACCTGGAGTCATTGAAATCAACCTTACAGGTATTCTCGATAAAGGATTGCGCATAAAATTGCCCGGTATACCAGATTACTCCTTGTCCCATTGTGGCTCCAAAAAGAGCTAAAAGCACCATTTTAAAGTTCGCTTTATGATTGAAACTCTCTTTTAAAGGGTTCTTCGAAACTTTTCCTTCTGTTTTCAATTTTGTAAACATAGGAGATTCATGCATTTTCATCCTGATATAAATGGATACACCAACCAGGAGAATTGACAATAGAAATGGAATTCTCCAACCCCAGTCGGCAAAAACATCAGCACCCAACAAGTTTTTTGTCAATACAATTACCCCTAAAGAGAGAAACAGACCTCCAGTAGCGGTCGTTTGAATCCAGCTGGTAAAAAATCCTCTTTTATTCACTGGGGCATGTTCAGCTACATAAGTGGCTGCGCCTCCATATTCTCCTCCCAATGCCAGACCTTGTACCAAACGCAAGATCAACACTAAAATCGGTGCCGCATAACCAATACTCGAATAAGAAGGGATCAGACCGATTAAAAAGGTGGAACCACCCATCAACACCAAAGTCAGCAAAAACGTGTATTTACGGCCAATTAAATCGCCAAGGCGACCAAATACAAGCGCACCAAAGGGCCTGACAATAAAACCGGCGGCAAATATAGCCAGCGTATTGATCAATGCTGAAGCTCCTGCATCTGCAGGAAAGAGCTGTGCGCCAATGATGGTGGCCAGGCTGCCAAAAATGTAAAAATCATACCATTCGATCAATGTCCCCAGAGAAGAGGCACCGATGACTTTGAAAATACTGTTCTTCTGTAGATCCGGGTTCATACGTTAAGGAAATATTTGGCTTCTGAATTAAAGCTACTATTTATTCTTAACTATTAACTGTCAATAAAAGGAATTTGCAAAAAAAGAGCCAGATCATTTATAGAATCTAAATGATTTGGCTCTTTTGATTATAATTTGATACTAAAAGAAGGCTTATTCTTCTTCTCGGAAATAGACCTTATAATAGCTCATCGACTTATCATCGTCATAGCCCTTCTCAATCAGCTCTTTATCTCCGTGGATATAGATATGAAAGTTCTTATCGAGCTTCAGCACACTTTTATAAGCCCTGGTCTGTTTTTTCACCGCAGCACCTGAGATGTCAAAGGTATCAGCAATCGGACTATCAAATTCCTCCTCATAACTCTTTTTATAGTTCTTGAAAGACTCAATTCCCTCAGCATTGCCAATTACCTCATTTGAAAACTCATCCAGGTCGAAACTCTCTTTTTCCTTGAAATATTTCATGGATTTATTCAGCAAATCAATTTTATCTGCTTTAGAAATATCAAATTCCTGATCTAGTTTTTCGGTAACAAAGTTCTTATATACCCCCAATACACTGCTTGTCTGGTTAAAGTTGTCATTTCTGATTTTCAATTTCAGGAACTCATCTTTCCAATATACTGCTTCTGCGCTTTTATTGGTCTGATCAATTACCGCTACGCGGAAACCTTGTTCCTTATCCGTATTAAAGACCAGACAACCTTTATCCAGTTTATTGATATTGATGGCGTCTTCTTCATAACCCAAACCAAAACCTCCATCTTCAGGATAGACTTTTAGAAATGGCTCCTTGGTTTCTGATTTAAAAATCCCGATGGCATCATGAAGCTCCCCTTCAATCTGCACATTTTCAAAGTACGCCACATACAATTCTCCTGGTTTAATTTTCGGGTGTCCTGAAACATCATAGAGAAACTTTGCCAGTTCCATGCTGTTTTCATGAAAGGTAGTTCCATCCTCAAAAATTTTAGCCGCAAAATGATACACCTCATTCAGATTCAGATCTACATTAGGATGGGTAAAATGATAAATCTCGTTCACCTTCGAGAAAGGACCTAAAAAATACTGCTGCAATAAATTGCTCAGCATATTGTCCTTTACAGGAATTGACTTTTCGGATAATACATAAAACTCATCTTGTGCCTTGTTTCCAATGCGATGTATTGATAATTCAGCCAGTGCGGCTTCAAAAAAAGAAATCATGCGGTAAAATTACTGGTTTTCGTGTGGAGTATTTCTAAGTTCTACTGGTTTATTGCTTTTCTTCATTTTCAGGTTCAGCATTTCTACTAAAACAGAAAAGGCCATCGCAAAATAGATATATCCCTTAGGAATGTGCTGATCTAAGCCTTCTGCAAGCAGCGAAACGCCAATCAACAGCAGAAAGGATAAAGCCAGCATTTTCACCGTCGGATGTTTGTTCACGAAATTACTAATTGCGGATGCCGATACCAACATGATCAATACGGCAATAATTACTGCTGCAATCATAATTTCGATATGATCTGCCATTCCCACAGCTGTAATTACAGAATCCAGCGAAAATACGACGTCCAAAATCAGAATCTGAATGATAATTCCCAGAAAAGAATGTACTTTTCCTTTGATTCCACCTTCTTCTTCGCCTTCCAGCTTCTGGTGGATCTCATGGGTACTCTTGTAAATCAGGAACAACCCACCGATGATGAGGATTAAATCCCTACCGGAAATTGCCAGTTTTGCCAGCCATTCTGCATGACTAATGCCAATCCAATCACCTACATTAAATAATGGTGCAGTTAGTTTCATCACCCAGGTTAACGACAATAATAACAGTACTCTGGTGATCATGGCCAATCCTAAGCCTATCTGCCGTGCTTTTTTCTGTTGATCAACAGGCAGTTTTCCTGCTAAAATTGAGATAAATACGATGTTGTCAATACCCAATACAATCTCTAGTATGGTTAAGGTAATGAGCGAGATCCAGGCCTCCGGGCTATTAAAAATTTCCATGTGATGTCAAATAAATCAAACGACTAAGATATAAAAAAAGCCTGCTGAATTTACCAGCAGACTTTGGCTTAAATCGTTTGTTTCTGACAAAAATAGAGCTTAATTAAAAGTTATTCCGCCATAATTACTCCGGATATTAATACTTCCATTTCCACCATTTCCAATTTTACCACTGTAATTTTTCGTACTTCCGTTTTCCGAAACCAATCTTGAATCTACATTCGAACCCGGTTTGAAGCCTCCATAGCTGGTTTTAACCTCAAAATCACTGTTAAAATTGCTGGCGAAACCAAGAGAGATTCCGGTATAATTAGCATTTACAGTTAAATTTCTACAGGCTGGAAGGATATTATCTACCGATAACTTGTTATAGCTCAGGTTAAAATTCCCATCTCCTTTTAAACTCCCCAATTTTACCGTTGTATACTGCGCATTGATGTTCAACTTATTGACCGTGCCAATAGTGATGTTATTGTATTGTTGTTTTATCGTCGCATTCCCATTAACAGTAGCGACATTTACGTTAGTATATTGCGCATCCAGATCCAGGTTGCTTACACTGCCGATATTCAATCCATTTCCATATTGCTGTTTAATCACAGCATCTCCTTTTATGGTACCAATCGCCACGCCCACATATTGTGCATCCAGTTCAAGGGTACCTACCGTACCTAATTTCAGGGAAGCACCATATTGCTGCCTGATCACCCCTTTGTTCAAATGACCAATATCTGTTTGGCCGTATTGCACATTGACATAGTTATTGGTACTATTTAAGCTTCCTGCAACTAATGATCCATATTGAACTCTGGCTGATATTGGCCCAGAGAAATCCGCTATGTTTAGTCCGCCATACTGGTTGCTTACCGTTAATGGCATATTTGATGGCATGTATACCACATAATTTACTTTCACTTCCCTTCTCCAAACCACTTTACCATTTTTTACCTGACTACCATAACGGCCATCTCTTATTCCAATATTTGTTTTGAAGGTAATCTGATCCCCGGACTTTCCCGCATCAATACTGGTTTCATCCAATAAACGCTGTGCATCATCGGCGTCCTTGCTATAGGCTTTGATGTCGACATCCACCTTTACTTCTCTTTTATCCCATGTTTTGATCACTACAGCACCATATTTATTGCTGATGTTCAATTTATCACCGGCGTCAACTGTAAAAGTTTTAGAGAAAGTTTTTGATTTCCCCGGATCTTCGGCATCATCCTGACGATTACTGTCCTGATGATTCATAGGAGGCAATGGTGGCAGCGGCGGCAAAGCCACAATTGGCCCTACGTTTAAATCTACCTGCAGAGGAACCATGACGGCCATCCTCGGCGCGTCGTTCAGTTCTTTTACCACCGACTGGGCGCCGGCAAAATTGGCAGCCAATAACAGGCCACTCATTCCCCAAACTAACTTTTTCATATTTGATTCTCCTCTTTGATTTGATTCACTTCATTGATGATCGACAATTGCTGATTGATCACCTGTAACTGCAGTTCCAGATTTTTTACCATTGCCCTTACTACTACCTCTTGATTCGGACTATGCTGTAATTCTTTTTTTAATTTTTCATAATCACTGTCCAGCTGGTTCAAATCTGCGCTGAACTTTGCGTACAACACAGGGTTTCGCTTTGCATACACCTGCAGGCTATCCTTCTTCTCTTCAATCAGACTGGCAAACTTCATTTCCTTCTTTCCATAACCTGGATTGATATCGGCAATTTCAAGCTCCTGTTTTCCTCCATTACGAGAGGTATACATAAAAATAACCGTCATGATCAGCATCAGCGATGCAGCTATACTGAACCAGAATGGCATTGTCGATTTTTTTTTTACTTTCTCTTTGTCTAAGCCGGCATCAATTCTTGCCCATAACTGATCAGATGGTGTTTTAAAATCAAACTCCTTTTTGTTTTCCTTAATGTACTCTTCAATACTCCTCTTGTTCATCTCTATACCCCTCTCTTTACTAATAAACCATTTAATTTCATCTTCGCCCGCATATACTGTGTTCTGGAAGTGCTCTCTGCTATTTTCAAAATATGAGCAATCTCCTCATGATCATAACCTTCAAATAAATACAGGCTGAGTACTACACGGTAACGGTCCGGAAGCTCCGCAATAGCCGCTCTTACTTCCTCGACCTTCCACTCCAGTTCTTCTTCGTCCTGGTCTACCGGTTCTGCCACATCTACTGTTTCCAGACATACAAACTCTACTTTCCGTTTCCGGAGGTAATTGATCGATTTATTGATCACAATTTGTTTCAGCCAAAGGCCGAACGTTGTATCTCCTCTAAAGCTCTCTATTCTGGTAAAAGCATCCAGAAATGCTTCCTGCAAGACATCTTCCGCCTCATCATCAAAATTCACTATCCTAAGCGCGACGTTATACATAGCCTTTGCATACAATTTGTAAATTTCAAATTGCGCTTTCCGGTTTCCTTGCCGGCACTCCTGAACGAGTGTTACGTGTTTATCGATGTATGCAGTTTCCAATGTTTTCCAATTCGCTATATATGACAAATGATTTTTTAAAACGTTGCAGCTTCAACAAAAATATTTTCAATATACTGAGCTAAATTCAATGAGGGTTGAAATATCCGGTTCAAAATCAATATTTTTGGGACTTAATACTTTTAATAATGTTAAGAACAACTACTTGCGGAGCTCTAACTATTGAGAATTTAGGTGAAAATGTAATCTTATGTGGCTGGGTACAAAAATCCAGAGACTTAGGAGGGATGACTTTTATTGACATCCGCGACAGATACGGGATTACCCAACTTGTTTTCAATATGGACGACAACCGGGAATTATGCGAGGCAGCACGTAGCCTGGGCAGGGAATTTGTAATTAAAGCCAGCGGTCTTGTAGTAGAACGCTCCAACAAAAACCTGAAAATGCCTACAGGTGAAATCGAAATTAAAATCACTGCATTAGAAATACTGAACGCAGCAAAGTTACCTCCATTCATGATCGATGATGAAACTGATGGCGGTGATGATTTGCGTATGAAATATCGTTACCTGGATTTACGTAGAAATCCAATCCGTAACAACATGGTGTTGCGCCATAAAATGGCACAAGCCGTTCGTCGTTATTTAGACAATCTGGACTTTATTGAGGTAGAAACCCCGGTATTAATCAAATCTACACCAGAAGGTGCAAGAGATTTTGTGGTACCAAGCAGAATGAACGAAGGACAGTTTTATGCCCTTCCACAGTCGCCGCAAACGTTCAAGCAGTTGCTGATGGTGTCTGGTTTCGACCGTTATTTCCAGATCGTTAAATGTTTCAGAGATGAGGATTTACGCGCAGACAGACAGCCGGAATTTACGCAGATCGATTGCGAAATGTCTTTCATCGAACAAGAAGATATCTTAAATACTTTTGAAGGATTAATCCGCACCTTGTTCAAAGATTTGAAAGACTTTGATCTACCTGAGGTTCCAAGAATGCAATATTCAGATGCCATGAAATTTTATGGTTCTGATAAACCAGATACCCGTTTCGACATGCAATTTGTGGAGCTGACGGAATTGGTAAAAGGCAAGGATTTCCCTGTTTTTGACAGTGCAGAGTTGATCATCGGAATCAATGCCAAAGGTTGCGCAAGCTATACCAGGAAACAGATGGACGAGTTAACTGAGTTTGTAAAACGTCAGCAAATTGGTGCAACAGGACTAATTTATATGCGTCATAATGAAGATGGTACTTTAAAATCTTCTGTAGATAAATTTTACAATGAGGAGGAGCTGAAAAAATGGTCGGAAGCAATGAATACCCAAGCGGGTGATTTAGTGTTGATCATGGCTGGCCTGACCGATAAAGTACGCAAGCAATTGAGTGAATTACGCCTGGAAATGGGTACACGCCTTGGTTTACGCGATAAAAATAAATTCAGTGCACTTTGGGTATTGGACTTCCCGCTATTAGAATGGGATGAAGAATCTGAACGCTACCATGCCATGCACCACCCATTCACTTCTCCAAAACCAGAAGACATTGCCTTATTGGATACCGATCCAGGAAATGTAAGAGCTAACGCTTATGATATGGTGGTTAATGGTACTGAAATTGGTGGAGGCTCAATTCGTATACACGATAGAGCGCTACAAGCCTTAATGTTCAAGCATTTAGGTTTTTCTCCAGAAGATGCACAACAACAATTTGGCTTCCTCATGGACGCTTTCGAATTTGGAGCGCCTCCACATGGTGGTATTGCTTTTGGATTTGACCGTTTATGTTCAATTTTTGCAGGATTAGAAAGCATCCGTGATGTGATCGCTTTCCCGAAAAACAACTCTGGAAGAGATGTGATGATTGATAGTCCATCTACTATTGATGAAAAACAAATGAAAGAACTGAAAATCCAAACCACAGCGTAATCGATTTTCAGGAAAAAAACTGATTCATAACTGGTTATCAACACCCTAACGATTGGTTTAAGCATAAAAAAAGGAAGCTTTTCAGCTTCCTTTTTTTTATATCTGTAATTTTAATAGGTTTCACTATCAGGTGGAATGCCGTAATCGACCTCCAGCGCTTGCTTTTCTGTTGTTTTCTTTGATTTACCAAACCAGGAAGTAACAGAATTAAATATAGCAGATAAATGCTCCGCGTCAAGCGACTTTCCTAGCTTCCCTGAAGCCAAACCAACCAAAGCCTTCGTAACGATGCCAGATCCTTTGAAAAAGGTGCTGTTCATAATTAAAGGAAGCGCCATGGAAAGGACTTTGCTACTGATGTTGAATTTATCATCAATTTTAAGAAAGGCTGATGGGGTCGCATACTTCTTTATAAATCCGTTTAAAGTAAACTGATGGAGGTATTGTTTAGCATCTCCTTTCAATGCTTCTTCCTTGCCCTTATATTGAGATTTTAGCAGACGCACCTGCAGATGTAAGTCTTCCAGGTTGTTGATATTATACTTTCGGTTCATCGTCCTCCTCCTTATCTGCTAGTTTATTAAAATAGCGTTTGATGGTAAAATTAATGATGGCCTTTTCAATGTATTTCTCTTTTGTAAAATAAACAATCAATGCCAATAAAAGGTAAATCAACGCCACACAGCCAAAACCTCTGGTATTACTACCCAGAACATCCGATAAAAACAGGGCTAAAGTAAAAGTACCAAACAGGAAGGCCAGCAAAAAGCAAATGGCCACCGCAGCATTGGTGACAAGATCAGCGAACATTTTAGAGCCACGCTCAATCAGGTATAAACGGGTATACTCCAGTCGCGTATTGACGTACTCTTTGGCATCACCTACCAATCCCTCCAGATCTTTTTCTTTATTTTCCTGCATTTTAGTTGGATTTTGCAATAATTTATGCGTGTTCTAAATCGTCCTGAAACTCTTCTTCTTCTTTACGAAGTTTCTCTTTCACACTACCTACAACTTTATCCTTTAAGCTCGCCAATTGATTAATTTCATCTGCAGCTCTATCTCTGATGGTATCCCCTAGATCTTTTAATGACTGGCTCAACTTATCTCTTGTTTCACTTCCCTTTTCCGGGGCAAACAGCAATCCCAATGCCGCACCCGCAGCTAAACCGGCTAAAAGCCCAATTAATACTTTTGAATTATCATTCATGACATTTACATTTTGTGTTGAATACTTATTTTGTTGATGCTGGAATATAGTAATTATAACGATTCCTCTTCGGAAATTGTTTTAATTCTTTCGAATCTTTCCGCCGCCAAGGCACTGCTTTCGTATATTTTGATCAATAATACGAAGTATGACAATAGCAATGGGCCGAAGACCAAACCTAATATTCCAAACAAGGGTACACCAATAACTACGCCAATTACGGTGATGATGGGGTGGATATTTCCAACTTTTTTGGCGATGATGAAACGCAAAACATTATCGATATTGATAATCACCACAAAGCCAAAGATGAGCATTGCCCAACCAGCAAAATTGTTTCCATTGGCCAGTTGCAGTAAAGCAGCAGGCACAAAAACCACTGGGGGGCCTAAGATGGGCACAAAAGAAATAAACATGGTGATCACTCCCCAGAATAAGGGGTCGGAATAACCCAGCACATAAAAAGCCAGGCTGACCAGGGATCCTTGAACAACGGTAATTAACCCTTGTCCCAACACATTGGAATAAGTAGTATTCCTCATCTCTTCTGCAAAGCGCAAGGCATTCTGTGCCCTGAAAGGGGCATATTTGATCAATGAAGCTTCGAATTTCTCCCGTTCTACCAGCATGAAGTACAATAGGAAATACATAATAATCAGGCCTAAAACGATGTTAAATGCGCCTGAAATTAAGGAAGGAAAGAGTTCCGTGGCCCAGGTTCCAGCTTTTTTTAATCCTTCTTCTACCAGATTCTGAAAATCACTATTTAATGGGATCAGGTGTTTTAACTTGAAAAGTAGGTTTTTAAAATAGATGTGATCACTTTGCAATTCCGCAATTTTCTGGATCACCATCGTACTTAATGCATAAAAAGGCAGGATCAGCACGATCACAGAGGTAAATAAAAGTAGAAGAGCAGAAAATCGTTTGTTCCATTTCTTCTCTTCTACCAGATAGATATAAGCAGGTCTCAGAATCGTAAACAAGATCAGGGTGCTTAAAATAGATCCAAAAATCCCCTGTATGGAATAAGCGATTAAGCACCCAAGGGCGATAATAATCACCAGATTGATGTTATTCCTTTGTTTGTGAGTGAATAAAGACATGCTACACGCTTAACTCTCCAAATTGATGGCTCTCATTTTATTGTAAAGGGTCTTCCTGTCGATATTCAGGATCTTTGCCGCTTTAGTTTTATTAAAATTAACTTCTCTTAATACTTTTAAAATCGCTTCATATTCTGCTTCCAGCGCTGCATTCTTCAGGTCTCTTGGTTTTTCCGTTCTCGCAATAGAGGTTTCCATCGCCGAAGCTTTGGCATAAGTAGAAATTTCCAATGGCAGGGCTTTCAATTGAATTTCTTGCGTTTCCGTCAGTAAAGAAGCTCTTCTCACAACGTTTTTCAGCTCTCTTACGTTACCTGGCCAGTTATACGTCATAAAACATTCCTCCACTTCAGGAGAGAATCCGTGAATTTTGCGATTTAACTCCTGATTTGCTCCTTTTAAAAAGGTATCAGCAAAGACCATAATGTCATTTCCACGTTGCCTCAATGGTGGGAGGCTCAAAGAGAATTCATTAAATCTATGGTATAAATCTTCTCTGAATTTCCCTTTTTGAATGGCATCCGAAAGGTTTTCATTCGTAGCCACAATGATTCTAACATCCAATTCTATTTCTTTGGTGCTGCCAATTCTCTTGATCTTACGCTCCTGAACCGTTCTTAATAAGGCTGCCTGAATCTCATAAGAGAGATTTCCTACTTCATCCAAAAATAAAGTACCCCCATTAGCCATCTCAAAATGCCCAATCTTGGTATATAATGCACCCGTGAATGAGCCTTTTTCATGACCAAAAAACTCACTTCCTGCGAGCTCTTTAGTTAAAGATCCACAGTCCATGGCCACAAAAGGCTGGTCTTTTCGCGGACTATTCAGGTGAATGGCCATCGCTACCGATTCTTTACCGGTTCCACTTTCACCAGTCAAGATCACACTATAAGTGGTTGGTGCCACCAGATGAATCTGCCTTTGCAGTTCCTTGGAAGCTCCACTCGCTCCGATCACGAAATTTTCGGTATGGTTATATTCTTGTTTATGTCCCTTCTGTTTTGGTACTTCCGTCTGAATTTCCAACCTATTTTCATTTAAGGCCATCTGTGTATCAATCGCCTTATTGATGGTATTTAAAATTTCATCCGGGTATAAAGGCTTAGTGATATAATCATAAGCGCCCAGCTTAATGAGTTCCACAGCCAGTTTAATATCAGAATATCCTGTAATAATGATTACTCCAGTGCCGGGATAGCTTTCTTTGATCTTGATCAGCATTTCCTTACCATCTGTATCTTCCAGACGGTAATCACATAAGACCAGGTCATAGCTTTCCTTTGCCAGATATTCCATCGCTGAAACACCACTTGTAGCTGTTGAGACGCTAAATGAATTTCGCGTTAAAAACTTAGATAGTAATAACCCAATGTTTATCTCGTCGTCAACAATCAATATTTTTCTCATAGGGAAATAAAATAGTTTAGTCCATTATAACTAGATAAATATAAATATTTTTTTTGTATGGGAAAAATTTTCTACACTTTTTAATCTGATGACCTATAAAAAGGGCAATTCTTATTGCATAAAAAAACCCATTGAAAAAAGATCAAATGGGTTCAATATCAGGTTAAAATAGATTTATTTCCCTAAAAATACTGCTTTCCTCTTTTCTAAGAATGCAGAAGTACCTTCTTTAAAATCATTTGTATCAAAACACTTACCAAACTCTTTAATTTCCGTCTCAAACCCATTTTCATCATAGCGAATAGCAGCATTTGTTGCCCGGATTGCACTAGCGATTGCCAATGGAGCGCGAAGTTTAATTTTTGACAGGATTTCTTCCGATTTGCTCAGCAACTCATCTGCCGGAACAACATGATTAACAAGACCAATTTTTTCGGCTTCTGCAGCAGTAATCATATCCGCAGTAGTGATCATTTCAATCGCCTTTCCTTTTCCAACCAATTGTGTAAGTCGCTGTGTACCTCCATAACCAGGAATCAGGCCTAAGGTCACTTCCGGCAAGCCTAATTTTGCACTTTCGGATGCAATACGAATATGACAGGCCATGGCCAATTCCAGGCCACCACCTAAAGCAAAACCATTAATTGCAGCTATAACGGGCTTCGGACAATTTTCAATCGCGTCAAAGACCTGATTTTGACCATTTCTCGCCAATTCTTCTCCTTCTTCCCCTGAATAGGCCGCAAATTCAGAAATATCTGCCCCCGCAACAAAAGCTTTTGCTCCGGCACCAGTTAATAAAACTGCTCTTACCTCCTCATTCTGCGCTGCATAAGCAATGACATCTGCCAATTCAGATAATGTCTCTTTATTGAGGGCATTCAATTTTTGCTCCCTGTTAATGGTCACATATAATACGGATGCTTTGATTTCTGATAAAAGATTATTGTAGGCCATAGGTTTCTTTAAAAAGTTTAAAAATTTCTGTTTTCGGCTACCCAGTTTTTGATGTAGCTGGTAATGGTTTCCATCGTTGTCCCGGGAGCAAATAATTCCCCAACGCCCATCGCCTTTAATTTGTCCATATCACTTTCAGGAATGATGCCCCCACCAGTCAGCAGGATATCCGTCAGACCTTTTTGTTTCATGATTTCTACTATTTTGGGAAAGACAGTCATGTGTGCTCCGGATAAAATCGAGACCCCAATTGCATCCACATCTTCTTGTAAAGCGGTGTTAACCACCATCTCTGGTGTTTGTCGAAGACCAGTATAAATCACTTCCATTCCGGCATCCCTCAAAGAAGTAGCAATGATTTTTGCACCTCTATCGTGCCCATCCAATCCAACTTTAGCCACTAAAACCCGAATGGGTCTGTTTAATGTGTTGCTCATAAAATATACGAATAGTAGGTTGTAAATGTAAGTAAATTAGCGGTTTTATGTTAACTTTGAAGACTAAATTTACAGTTTTTATGAGTGAGGAAAGATCATTGAACTTTATTGAAGAGATCATTGAAAACGATTTGAAGAGTGGAAAATACGAGACCCTTGTTACTCGTTTTCCACCTGAACCAAATGGTTATTTACACATCGGACACGCGAAGGCGATTTGCCTGAACTTCGGTCTGACTAAAAAGTATGGTGGCTATACAAACCTTAGGTTTGACGATACCAACCCGGTAACTGAAAAAACAGAATACGTAGATAGTCAGCAGGAAGACATTAAATGGCTTGGTTTTCAGTGGAAAAATGAACTGTATACTTCAGATTACTTTGATACTTTATATGATTTTGCCGTTAAATTGATCGAAAAAGGCCTGGCTTATATCGATGACAGTACAGCGGAAGAAATTGCTGCATTGAAAGGTACACCTACAGAACCTGGAACAGACAGCCCATACCGTTCCCGCAGTATTGCAGAAAATCTGGACCTGTTTGCCCGTATGAAAGCCGGTGAATTCCCAGATGGCGCACGTACTTTAAGGGCGAAGGCTGATATGTCCAGCCCGAATATGATCATGCGTGATCCGATTATTTATCGTATAAAACATGCAGAACATCACCGCACAGGTAACAAATGGTGCATTTATCCCATGTACGATTTTGCACACGGACAAAGTGATAGTATAGAACAGATTACACATTCGATCTGTACTTTAGAGTATGTATCTCACCGTGAGCTGTACGACTGGTTTATTGAACACCTGGAAATCTTCCCTTCCAAACAATATGAATTTGCCCGTTTAAACCTTTCTTATACGGTAATGAGTAAAAGAAAGCTACTTCAATTGGTAAATGAGGGTGTAGTAAGCGGATGGGATGACCCACGTATGCCTACCATCAGCGGCTTAAGAAGAAGAGGCTTTACTCCGGAAAGTATCCGTGAATTCTGCGAAAGAATTGGAATCGCCAAAAGAGAAAACCTGATCGAGCTAAGCTTATTGGAATTCTGTGTTCGTGAACACCTGAATAAAACGGCCAATAGAGTAATGGCGGTCTTGGATCCAATTAAATTAGTCATTACCAATTATCCTGAAGGACAGGAAGAAACTTTGCATGGTGAAAACAACCCTGAAGCAGAGGATAAAGGCGGAATCAGAGATATTCCATTCAGCAATGAATTATGGATTGAACGCGAAGATTTCATGGAGGAACCAGCTAAAAAATGGTTCAGACTAGCGCCGGGTGCTACTGTAAGACTAAAACACGCTTATATAGTGCAATGCGAAAGCTTCGTTAAAGATGCAGAAGGCAATGTCACAGAGGTTCATTGTACTTACATTCCTGAATCGAAAAGCGGTGAAGATACCAGCGGTATCAACGTGAAAGGAACGATCCATTGGGTAAGTACAAAACATGCTAAAAAAGCCGAAATCAGAACTTACGATCGCCTGTTTAGCGTAGAGTCTCCGGATTCCGAAGAAGGTGATTTCAAAGATTACCTAAACCCAGAGAGCGTTGAGGTGATCAAAGAAGCTTTTATTGAGCCTTACCTGGCCAATGCAGACCTGGATTCAAGATACCAGTTCATCCGTAAAGGATATTACTGTGTAGATAAGGATTCTACTCCTGATCATCTGATCTTTAACCGTACGGTTGGATTGAAAGATGCCTGGGCAAAAGCAAAAAAATAAGGACTTCAAATACAAATAAGGCCCGATCAACTTCATCAGTTGATCGGGCCTTATTATTTACTAGTCATTACGCTGAAGCTATAAGAGCACAACTTAGCGAAAGCTAATTATAGGTATTTAGTATATAAATTGTACAAGATGAGTTTATCAGCCGGAGTCAACACAGGACTGATATCAGTTTGTACGAAATGTATTTTGAAGGCTACAATTGCAGCGGCTACGTTACTCACATTGTAGCCGATTGCTTTCAATGCCAGATCTGTGTTAAAATCTGCAGGAGGCATTTTCAACACATCATCATACCATAATCCAAATCCTTTTTTTGCTAAAACTTTCCATGGGAAATTTAACGGATCTATTTTACGTCTTGGCGCAACATCTGAATGGCCAATAAAATTGGCTGAAGGAATATTGTATTTTTTCTTCAATGCAGCCAGCAGTGTCACCAGACTCTTGATCTGTGCATCTGCGAAAGGCTCTTTGCCATTATTATCCAGTTCAATCCCAATCGAAGAAGAGTTCAGATCGGTATCATTCCCCCATTTGCCTACTCCTGCATGGTTAGAGCGCAGGTATTCATTTACCATTTGAACCACCTTACCATCTCTGCCAACCACATAATGTGCACTCACTTCCGCTTTTTTATTCAGAAATGTTTTCACCGTTTGATTCAAAGAGTCCTGTGCAGTATGATGCAGTATGACAAAATTTGGCCGGCGCATCCCGAAATTAACAGAACCAATCCAATCCTGCATTGTAGGATCAAGTGTCTCTTTGGCTTGTTTTGAGGGCGGAGTAGATTTGATAATTTCAGCAAAACCAGTCGCCTGTTCTTTATAGATTTTATTGGTCGCAGCATACTTATTGGTAGAACACGAGGCCATAAAAAACAAGGGAAATATAAATAGAGCTGCGCTTTTAATTGGATGATTTTGTATCATAGTGGAGGTAATCGAAATGGTAAAATTACTATTTTTTACTAATTTAGTTGCCATCTTATATTCAGATCAATGCAGGATCGTGACAAAAATGCCGGCATTTGATGTAACTTTGCTACCGCTAAAAAACAAGTATCCATATGAAGAACTTAAGCAAATTAACGCTTATAATTGCCGGATGTGCGATCGCTACAGGGATTTATTCTTGTAGTAATCCTCAGGGAAACACCAATACCCATGCCAAAGAAATCAGTTCCAGTGAAGACAGCTTACAACGCTACGTTAGTGAGCGCCTTGGCATTTATGAAAAGGTGAAATTAACGACCAACCTGAACGATTTATCTGCTACTGACCGTAAGATCTTACCTTTATTGATTCAGGCTGCGCAAATTATGGATGATCTGTTCTGGAAACAGGCTTACCCTCAACGCGACAGCTTATTAAGTACGATAAAAGATGAAAAAACTAAAGCTTTTGTTTGGATAAATTACGGCCCATGGGATCGCTTAAATGGAGATCGTCCGTTTATAGCTGGCATCGGCGCAAAACCTGAAGGCGCAACATTTTATCCTGCCGGGATGAAAAAAGAAACTTTAGAGCAATCAGATCTAAAAAATAAATTCAACCAGTATTCTGTGATTAGAAAAGACAGTACAGGAAAACTAATTGAGATTCCTTACCATGTATTGTTTGCCTCAGAATTGCAAAATGCCTCTTCATTATTAAAACAAGCAGCATTGCTGACAGAAGATCTCGCATTTAAAAAATACCTGAACCTTCGCGCAGATGCTTTAACCTCAGACGATTTTACTGCCAGTGATTATGCCTGGTTAGACATGAAAACGAATACACTGGACATCATTATTGGCCCAATTGAAAATTATGAAGACAAGTTATTCAATGCCAGAGCTTCTTATGAGTCTTATGTATTGGTAAAGGATAAAGTCTGGAGTAAACGACTGGCCAAATATGTAGCTATGTTACCTCAATTACAGGAAGGCTTGCCAGTAAATGCAAAATATAAAAAAGAAAAACCTGGAATTGATTCAGAGCTAAATGCCTATGACGTGGTATATTATGCAGGAGATTGTAACGCCGGATCAAAAACTATTGCCGTTAACCTGCCTAATGACGAAATCATTCAGCAGAAAAAAGGCACCAGACGTTCTCAATTGAAAAATGCAATGAAAGCCAAATTCGATAAGATTCTGGTTCCAATTGCTAAAGAACTCATCGACAAGGACCAGCAACAATACATCAATTTTGATGCATTTTTCGCAAATGTAATGTTCCATGAAGTGGCTCATGGCCTTGGCATCAAGAAAACGGTAACTGGTAAAGGTTTTGTGAAAGAAGCTTTACAAGAACAATACTCTTGGTTGGAAGAAGGTAAAGCGGATGTATTAGGCCTTTACATGGTCACAGGCTTACTCAAAAAAGGAGAATTAGAAGGTGATTTGAAAACCTTTTATACCACATATATGGCCGGAATTTTACGCTCAGTAAGATTTGGCGCAGCAAGTGCTCATGGTAAAGCCAATATGCAATGTTTCAATTTTTTCAAAGAAAATGGAGCCTTCATCAGAAACCAGAATGGAACTTATAAAGTAAATTTTGAAAAGTTTGAATCTGCAATGAATAAGTTGAGTAACCTAATCATTACCCTTCAGGGCAATGGAGATAAAGCAGCCGTTGCTAAAGTGCAAAAGGAAAATGCAGTGATTAGTCCTGAGCTACAAAGAGACTTAGACAAACTGACCCAGAAAGGCATTCCTGTAGATATTATCTTTGAACAGGGGGTTGATGTACTGGGTGTAAAATAGACTCAGCCATTATCGCTTACAAAAAGGCAGCAACCATCACCTGATTTGCTGCCTTTTTATTTCTCAATATTTTTGGAAAGCAGCTGCTTAATCCTTTAAATGCCTGACAATGATATCTTCCAGCTCCTGAATATCAAAAGGTTTAGATAGATACCCATCAGCTCCTGCTTGTGCAGCAAGGGATTTTACGTCATTATTGGCTGTAAAATAGATGACCGGGATATTTTTTAAACGTTCATCACCTTTCAGCTCTCTCGTGGCATCAATTCCACCTACATCAGGTAGCCAATTGTCCATAAAGATGATATCTGGCATATAGGCCATCACCTGATCGATAATCTCGTTGGAAGTGGAAGAGGTCTTGATCTCATACCCTGCATCTTCCAGGATAATTGTACACAATTCCAGGATATCACTATTATCATCGAACACAAAAACCTTTTTAGAATTCCCCATTTATTTATTATTATTTACTCAATAAGTTAATATAATCTGCTATTTCTTCAATACGTAATATTCGGTCAATCTGCATCCTTTTCCTTGCTTGTTCGGGCATATAGGGTACTTGTGCAGTATCCGGATCCTGTATAGTTACAGTTCCACCCCAATTTTGTACAGTTTGCAAGCCGTTCACGCCATCTGCATTTGATCCAGAAAGCAATAAGCAAACCAATTCCTTTTTATAAGCCTCTGCTGCAGTCTGGAAAGTCACATCAATCGCTGGTCTGGAATAATTGACTTTTTCCGAGTAGTCCAAAGAGAAAGTAAAGTCCATTTCAATCAGCAAATGGTAATCCGAAGGCGCAATGTAAATGGTTCCAGGAACCATCATCTCCTTTTCATCCGCTTCTTTAACAGGCATTTTCGTTCTGGAAGACAACAGTCCTGGTAATAATGAATCGGCACCATGTTTTCTATGTATAACAATCACAATCGGAAAGGAAAGTAACGGATTAACCGCCGGAAGCATCTTTAAAAGTACTTCCAGACTTCCCGCAGATCCTCCAATTATAAATGCTTTACAGGCTTTCATTAGCGTTGTTTCCTCCAGATTTTATTTCCGGGTAATCGTTTATATTGTTTGTGAATATCCGAAAATTCGATGGTTTCTTTAGTTCCCAATGCCAGATAGCCAAGATCGTCCAAACTGTCATTAAAAAGTTCCAGGACTTTGTTTTGCAGGTCACGATCAAAATAAATCAATACGTTCCGGCAAAGGATCAGCTGAAATTCATTAAATGAGTGGTCTGAAACCAGATTATGGGTAGAAAAGATAATCTTACTTTTCAGCTCATCATCAAATTTAGCAAGAGAATAATTTGCACTGTAGTAACTGGAGAAGTCCTTAGTTCCACCAGCAGCAATATAATTCTCCGAATATTGTTTCATTTGCGACATAGAAAACATCCCCTGAGCAGCCTTTTCGAGCACTGTGGGATTTAAATCTGTGGCATAGATTAATGATTTGTGCAACAAATTAAGCTCTTTCAATACAATCGAAATCGAGTAAGCTTCCTCTCCCGTAGAACTTCCAGCCAACCAGATCCGTATAAACGGATAAGTCCCCAGCTGCGGTAATACCTGCATTCTCAATGTCTTAAAGAACTCCGGATCACGAAACATTTCAGTCACATTTACGGTAATTTGCTCAACAAATCGTTTAAAATAGATTGGATCATTGCTCAGCTTGTATCGAAATTCAGCGAAACTGAGCGATTTATCCAAAGCATACAACCTGTTAATTCTTCTCTTTAATGAAGCTTTAGAATATCCGGTAAAATCATATCCGTATTGCTCCAATAAATCTGAAAGCAAAACTTCAACCTGGTCGTCATTAACAGCAGTCGGTTCCAAAATAGCGTTAAATATAAAGCTTTAACAGGTCTGTTAATTCATCTACGTTGATCGGTTTGGAAACATAACCTACTGCTCCGGCATCGAGGCAACGTTCTCTATCCCCCAGCATGGCTTGCGCGGTTACAGCGATCACAGGAATCTCTTTAAGTTCCGGATGTTTGCTCATTTGAGCCATGGCCTGATAACCATCCATTCCTGGCATCATCATGTCCATTAACACTACCGCTATTCCTTTCTCTCTTCTCAAAAGATCCAGTCCTTCTTCCCCTCCGGTTGCAGAAACACACTGAAAGCCTTTTGATTTCAATACTGCTGAAAGCGCAAAGATATTCCTGTTGTCGTCGTCTACTATAAGTATTTTATTATCTGCCATATATCAAAAACAATTGAGCATTCTATTTTATCCGATCTCTAGCTTAAGCTTTATCATAGAGCCAGACCCTAAGTAAGGAGATAAGCTGATCAATATCAACGGGCTTGGAAATATAGTCCGAAGCACCTGCAGCAATGCATTTCTCCCGATCACCCATCATTGCTTTCGCTGTAACAGCCAAAACAGGCAATTGTTTGAAAGCAGGTATCTTTCGAATTTCTCTGGTGCTCTCATATCCGTCCATCTCCGGCATCATCATGTCCATCAGGACAACATTTACCGTCGGGTTGTCTTTAAGCAATTGTAGCGCTTCTTTGCCATCCGTAGCGGCCAGAACTTTCATTTTATGCTGTTCTAATGCTTTGGTTAAAGAAAATATATTCCGGACATCGTCATCTGCAATTAAAACGGTTTTATTGTTGAGGACTTCATAAAGTCCTCCGAGCTGTTCTGATATTTGTTTTTTATGTTTTCCTTCCGTTTCTTTTTCCTCCACGAGATGAAGAAACAAACCTGCTTCATCCAAAATTCGCTGGTAAGAATGTGCCGTTTTTAAAACGATGGAGTCCGCATATTGCTTGATTCTGATTTCCTCACCCTTTGATAAGTTCTTTCCAGTAAAAATAATAATCGGTAGGTTTTCTAAGCCCTGACTCTTTTTAATCGTTTCTAAAGTTTCATAAGCACTTTTATCGGGGATGCCCATATCCAGGATCACACAATCAACTTCCTTTTTATGTAAAGCGCCAATACTTTCCCCTACATTATCTACTACTTCCGTATGGATATTATAATTGCTAAGGAAAAAGCTCAATGCTTCTGCATGCTGTTTATTTTCTTCCACAATCAGAACTTTTTTTGGTGAGCGGCTAAAGGCATCTTCCAGTTTCTGAAAGATCTCTTTCATGTGCTCTAATGCTACAGGCTTATTGATAAAATCAACGGCTCCTTTGAGCAAGCTTTCCCTTTTTACTTCAAGAGAGGACATGATGTGAACCGGAATTGGTTTAGTGGCCGGATTAGATTTTAGCTCCTCCATCACCTGCCAACCGTCTTTTACCGGTAATTGAATATCCAGTAAAATCGCCAGCGGTTTATACTGGTTGGCGAGTTCAATCCCTACATCACCTCTTACAGCCACAATCCCTTTATAACCTCTTTTTCTGGTAAACTGCAACAGCATTTTGGCAAAATTGGTATCGTCCTCCACGATCAGGATTACTTTATCCTCAGGATGAATGGAATCCCTGTCGTCTTCAATTTCCTGAGGGATTTTTTGCACGGTAAAGCGTTCTATGGGCGCTTCAACAAGGGCTTCTGAATAAAAGGGCTTAGCGTTGATTTCCAGATCAGAGGTGTCAAGCACAGAGGTGATCGCATCAGTTTGTTTGATGGGGATCAACAGGCTAAACTCACTACCTACTTGCTCCTGGCTACTCAGTTTAATCTCTCCACCCAGTAGTTTAGCCAACTCTCGACTGATGGAAAGCCCTAGCCCTGTGCCACCAAAATTACGTCTGGTAGAGCCATCTGCCTGTTGGAAAGCTTCAAAGATCATCGCCTGTTTATTTTTTGGAATCCCAATTCCGGTATCTTTCACTTTAAAAAGCAGGAACTTTCCAGTAACATCCTTATTGATACTCAGGCTAACCTTACCGTTATTGGTGAACTTAATCGCATTGGAAAGCAGGTTTTTCAACACTTGTTCCAGACGCATTTTATCTGTCTCTACATAAGGCAGATTGTCTTCCAGTTCTAATTCGAGCTCCAGCTTCTTATCCGCAGCTAAAGGCGCAAATAAGACCCGCATGTCGGTCAACACTTCATTCATGGAGACCTCGGCAAATTCCAGCTTCATCTTTCCTGCCTCAATTTTAGAAAGGTCCAGAATTTCATCAATCAAGGCTAAAAGACCTTGTCCTGAACTTTGAATCACTTCTGCGTATTCAATATATTCTTCATCAAGGTCTTTATTATCAGACATCAGTTTAGAAAGTAACAATATCGAATTCAATGGCGTTCTCAGTTCGTGAGACATATTGGCCAGGAATTCCGATTTATACTTGGTGCTTTGCTCGAGCTGTTCAGCCTTTTGCTGAATATCCAGATTACGCTCCTGGATCAATTGGTTTTTTTCTTCCAATAAACTGGTTCGTTCTTCAAGCTCTTGATTGCTTTGCAACAACTCTTCCTGTTGCACTCTTAATTCTTCTTCAGAGGTTTGTATTTTTTGCGTTTGCGCTTCCAATTCCGCATTTAGCCCCTCTAGTTCACTATGTTGTGCTTGTAATTCTTCTGCTTGTGCCTGTGTTTCTTCCAGAAATTCCTGTAGTTTTTTGCGATTCTGAGATACGTGAATTGCAATACCGATATTGGTAGAGATCGTATGTAAAAACTCGAGGTGTAAAGGTGTAAATATATTCAGGGAGCCCAGTTCTATTACGCCCACCAGTTCTTCATGACGTAAAACAGGAATGGCTACAATATTGCGTGGTTTGGTCTTTCCGGCAGCATAACTGATACTGAGCGCTTCATCTGGAATGTCATTAATTAAAATCTGCTTGGCAGATTTCCAGGCTTGTCCGGCGAGGCCTTCACCTAGCTTTAAATTTTGTTGTTTCTCCTTCTCCAAAAGGGCGTATCCTGCAATTAATTCCAAATGCGACTCTTCTTCCAACAGATAAAAGGCCGCCACATGGCTGTTGGTATGGGCAACAATACTCTCCAAAATATCATTTGCCATTTGAGGAACACTTTTCTCGCCAACCATTTGATCATTTAAACTGGCAATCCCTGATTGTAGCCACTCCTTATCGGCCAACAGTGTAAAGGAATATTTTAAAGATTCGGCCATAGCATTGAGTGATCCAGCCACACTGCCTAATCCGTCTTCACCGTCCTGATCTAGTCTGATGTCATAATCACCATTCGAGATCTGTCCGGCAGTATGCCTAACCACCTCTATTCTACGGTCAATATCTTCATTTTTCTCCTTTAATTCTTCTTCCAGTTTTAAACGCTCATTGAAATCAAAAATAACTTTACGGTAAAAGAAGATGGTAATCATGATGGCCAGCAGCGCTGCAATTACAATCAGCATTGGAGTAAATCTGGACAGCTTATTCATGTCTGCCGTACGCTCTTCCAGCAATCTTTTTTCTTCTTTCTCCATACTGGATATCACTGCGCGGGCACTATCCATATAGGTTTTACCGTTGAGCAATTCGGAAACGCTTACATTTCCTCCACGTCTCTTGATTGTAATGGTTTGCTCAAGAACTTTTAAACGTCCGGTAATAATTTCATCCAGTTTAGCGACCTGCCTTTGCTGTAAGACATTGTCTCTGGTTAATAAACCGATATGCTGAAGCAAGGCATTCGCACGTTGCTTAGCTCCATTATAAGGATCCAGAAAGACCTCTTCACCCGTAAGCAGGTAGCCCCGCTGCCCCGTCTCCGCATCTTTCAAGGTAGAGATGATTTCTTCCAGCCCAGTAATCACCTCATTGCTATGCTGAACCAATTCAGCGCTATTGATGAGGCTGGTAATGCTTTTATAAGAAGCAAAAGAGCTAATAAATAGTATCAGCAAGGACAAGCCTAGTCCAATACGCAGTTTCCTTCTTAAAGATCGTTGCTTATTTTGCATATAATTAATTTTCTTTTACTCCTTTTCGGATGTGGCTTTAAATGGAATACTAAAATAAAATTCGGAACCTTCACCAGGAATACTTTTCACCCCTACTTCTCCCCCATGTCTTCTGATAATTTCTGCAGAAATGTAGAGTCCTATCCCTAATCCCTGAAAATGGATGGCAGTTTCTTCCACCCTATAAAACTTCTCAAATACGTTTTTCTGGAGCTCTTTATCGATTCCGATACCAAAATCCCTAACACCTAAATAAATGTATTCCCCTCGTTCCTCAACATGAATATGGACTTCAGAAGTTCCCGGCGAATATTTAATGGCATTGGTTAGAAAATTGATGATCACTTGTTCGATACGCATTTCATCTCCACAAAGCGCTCTACCCACAGATCCGGTTTTTAGCAACTTAAACTCAGGATTTGACTGGTGGATAATCTCCATTACATTAACCAGTAACTCATCTATTAAAAAAGGCTGTTTATTGAATTTTAGCTTACCGCTTTCGATTTTCGAGATATCAAGGAGGTCAGTAATGAGCTCATTCAATTTTTCCAGTTGCACCTGAGCTTTCGCCAAATGCTTCTTTAAGGTTGGCACATCACCTTTATCAATACTTCTATCAAGCAATTGAACATAACCTTTCACACTGGTCAGCGGAGTTTTTAATTCATGACTTGCAATACTAATAAACTCGTCTTTCTTCCGCTCGGCCTGCTTTCTGAACTCAATTTCGTCAAGTAATGCATTTTGAATTTCAATCAACTTGCGACTTTGCTCATAAATACGATAGAAGGTTTTCACTTTAAGCAGGAGGATACCCATATCCACCGGCTTGGTGATATAGTCAAGTCCTCCGGAAGAATAGCCTTTGGTAATAAACTTAGTTTCTGTGTTTGCCGCGGAGAGGAAAATAATTGCGGTTTCCTTGGCTTTACTATAGCCTGAAATTGCCTCAGCAACCTCGAAACCGTCCATTCCTGGCATCTGTACATCGAGGATAATCAGAACATATTCATTTTTGAGGACTTTTTTTAAAGCCTCTTCTCCTGAAGATGCAGTATCTACTTCAAAATTATGTTTCTCCAGAACCTTTTTTAATGAGATCAGGTTCTCGGGGGTATCATCTACAATTAGTATCATTATTAAATAAATAAGGCTACTGAATGATCAGTTGCCAATGCATAATTGTGCAAATAGTATATTGCTAATTTATACAAGTTTGAAGAATAAAACATGTTTAGACATGTTATATATCAAAAAACTTGCAGGAAGCCTAAAGTTGTGCGGAATTAAAGGTGTCTCCCTGACGGATATCGCCAGTATCAAAACCTTTTTTAAACCAGTACATTCTTTGGGCAGAGGTACCATGAGTAAAAGCATCAGGAACAACTTCCCCCTGAGCCTGTTTCTGAAGCTTATCGTCACCAATAGCATTTGCAGCCGTAATGGCTTCCTCAAGGTCGCCTTCCTCTAATTTGAAGTCTTTTAAATTTTGGGCATGATTCGCCCATAGACCGGCAAAGAAATCTGCCTGGAGTTCAAGTTTTACAGAGAGTTTGTTATATTCTTTTTCGCTAAGCTGCGCCTTGGCGCGTTGTACTTTCTCAGAAATTCCCAGCAAATTTTGAACGTGGTGTCCTACCTCATGAGCAATTACATAAGCTTGTGCGAAATCTCCTCCAGCACCAAATCTGCTTTGTAATTCCTGGTAAAAACTGAGGTCAATATATACTTTATGATCCCCTGGACAATAAAATGGGCCTACTGCAGCACTCGCATTTCCGCAGGCTGATTGGACATTATTGGTAAACAGCACCAGGATCGGTTCCTCATAGGTTTTTCCCATTTCCCTAAATTGCTGTTCCCATACCTGATTGGTAGATTCGAGCACTCCGTCTACAAATTTTGCTTCTTTATCTGTAGGCGCACCAGTTTTAGCCGTTCCCTGAGTCATTTCGCTGATGGGCAGCTGACTTACAAGGCCTGTTAAATCCTGTCCGAAGAGCAAGCCGAGGATGACAACTATAATTCCTACGCCACCTCCGATGGCGCCCCCACTCATTCCTCTTCTGTCTTCAATATTTCCACTTCCTTTACCGAACCATTGCATATAAATTCCGTTTAAATTGGTTTACAAAAGTCTGGGACAATTGTTATACCAATTTAAACGAAAAGTTTATTTTTATGCAAAAGCAGTTAAAGCAGTCTGTATTCTTTGGATAGTTTCTGTCGCGCCTAGCGCTATGGCAATATCAAATACAGCCGGACCAAATTTCCCACCTACCAGCATAATACGGAAAGGTAACATCAACTCTCCAGGTTTAAAACTATGCGTTGCAGCCAGTTCCTTGAACTTTTCTTCTAATTCCTGAGCAGTTAAACCATCAGTAATTACCGCAGCATAAGCATTAAAAAACTCGGCTTTTTCTGCTGACCACTTTGGTTTCACAGCTGGAAGATCAAATTCAACAGGGGCTACAAAAAAGTAAGCACTTTGAGGAACGAAATCGGTTAACAAATGACAACGATCTTTAATCAGGTCAATCACTGTGGCTAAATAAGCATCATCTTTGATTTCAGTCCCATTTGCGGCAAATTCCTGTTTAACAATTGGCATCAATGTTTCTGCTGTGCTGTTTTTGATCCATTCGTGGTTATACCATTTGGCTTTTTCAAAGTCGAACTTTGCACCGGCCTTACTGATACGCTCAATAGAGAACTTTTCAATCAGCTCTGCCATAGAGAAAATCTCTTGCTCAGTTCCGTCATTCCAACCCAACATCGCCAGTAAATTCACAAATGCTTCCGGCATAAAACCAAGTTCTTTAAATCCCTGAGTTAAATCACCAGTTTTTGGATCAGTCCAATTTTGTGCGTAAACCGGAAAGCCCAAACGGTCACCGTCACGTTTACTCAACTTGCCATTACCGTCTGGCTTAAGGATTAATGGTAAATGTACCCATTGCGGCATTTCATCCGACCAGCCAAGGTACCTCCAAAGCAGGATATGAATTGGTGCAGAAGGCAACCACTCTTCACCTCTAAAAATATGGCTGATTTCCATGGCTTTATCATCCGCAACTACGGCCAAGTGATAAGTTGGCATGCCATCAGCTTTTAAAAGGACTTTATCATCTACCAGATTGGTATCAAAAGTCACATGACCTCTGATCAAATCAGTAAAGGATACCGTTTCATCAGCAGGCATTTTTATCCGTACTACATGAGCTGCATTTGCGGCTAAAAGTGCATTTACTTCCGATTCAGATAAAGTTAGGGAATTCCTCATGTCGCCACGGGTAGAAAGTCCATAAGTGAAATTAGGAATTTCTTTACGTTTGGCCTCCAATTCTTCCGGAGTATCGAAAGCATAGTAAGCATAACCATCAGCAATTAGCTGATCTGCATATTGTTTGTAAGTAGATTTACGTTCGCTCTGGCGATATGGAGCAAATGGACCTCCAGCTTCAGGACTTTCATCCGGCTTCATGCCGCACCATTCCAGGCAGGAAGCGATATAGGCTTCTGCACCTTCTACAAAACGTGTCTGATCGGTATCTTCTACTCTAAGGACGAAGGTTCCATTGTGTTTCTTAGCAAACAAATAATTAAACAAAGCGGTGCGTACACCACCCAGATGCAACCCGCCTGTTGGGCTAGGGGCAAATCTTACTCTTACTTTCTTTTCCATCATACGAATTACAAAGATATATTTTTTAACGCGTTACCTTTCTATTCATCAATCTTTGAATGCTATTTTGTAATTTGCCCGGATAACTTATGAATCCATACGAAAAAAAGCGCCGCTGGAAATTCTTCTTACTATTTTTTGCCATTGTGATTGGTACTGCTTCTGTATTGTATAGCGATTTCTTCGTAAAAAAGATGGAACGTGAGGAAAGAATGCAATTTCAACTTTATGTAAAGGTGACTGAAAAGGCGCTGGCGATGTATGATGATGAAAATACGACGGACCTGGTAGACATCATCAGAACGAATACCAAATTACCCATTATGATCATCAATTCCGAAGGAGCCATCCTTTCGTATAATGGACTGGATTCAACAAAAACGAATTATGACCTTCAGAAAAAAGATGGGCTAACTTACGACCCCGATTACTTTTTAAGGGAGCTGAAGATCATGAAGAAACAACATCCCCCAACACCAATTATCGGCCTCGATGATACCCGTTGGTACATTTACTACAAAGATTCCCCTACTTTAACACAATTAAGGTATTTTCCATACATACAATTGGCCGTAATCGGATTATTTCTGCTCACTGCCTATGTCGCTTTTAGTTCCGCAAGGAAAGCAGAACAGGATCAGGTTTGGGTAGGTATGGCCAAAGAAACAGCCCACCAACTAGGAACACCTATATCCTCCCTGATGGCCTGGGTAGAGTTGATGAAATCGCGCTTTAATGCGGAAGATGACCCTTTGATTGCCGAAATGGAAAACGACATCAAAAGACTGGAGGTCATCACCGACCGTTTTTCCAAGATTGGATCTAAGCCGATTGTGGAGGATCATGTGGTGTACACCGTGATTCACAATTTCGTAGAATATTTTAAACTCCGTACTTCAGATAAGATCATTTTCAAGATTACCGGTGATGAGCAGGTTCGGGCATTATTGAATGTTCCTTTATTTGATTGGGTAATTGAAAATCTATTAAAAAATGCAGCCAATGCTATTGAGAATGAAGGTACGATCACGATTGACATCATTGAAAACCTTACAAAAGAAGAGGTCTTTATTGATGTAACAGATACCGGAAGAGGAATTGCCAGATCAAAATTTGATGCGGTTTTCCAACCCGGATATACCACCCGAAAACGCGGCTGGGGTCTGGGACTATCACTTACCAAAAGGATTATAGAGAACTATCATAACGGACAAATTTTTGTGAAGGAATCAGAGCTTGAAAAAGGAACGACTTTCCGCATCATCTTAAAAAGTAGCATTACTTATGAACCGACCTCAAACACATGAGTATCCCGCCTGGGCGGAGACTTACATCAGCAAAATTTCAGGAGATGACATCCTGGGAATATTAGAAAAACAGGCCACAGATTTTCCAGATTATCTGAATAACCTGATAGAAAAGGCAGATTTTGCTTACGCAGCAGGTAAATGGACGATCAAGGAAATGGCAGGACATATCATAGATACGGAACGTATCCTGGTATATCGCTTAACTTGTTTTGCCCGTGCAGAACAACATGCACTTCCTGGTTTTGATGAAGATGATTATGTAGCCAATGCCCATTTCCAGGACCGTAGTTTATTAAGCCTTTCCGAAGAGTTTACATTATTAAGAAAGGCAAATTTACACTTATTCAGGTCTTTAAATGAACATGAATTAGATCGAAGTGGCACCGCATCAGAACGCCAGATTAGCGTTAGAGCGTTGTTATTTGTTATCGCAGGACATATTGCACACCATATCAGTATAATTGAAGAAAGGTATTTATAATGTGGTATTCAGAATTTACAGTAGCGGAATTAAATGACCGCCCGAAAAATCATTTAGGAGCATTATTGGACATTCAATTCACAGAAATTGGCCCAGACTTCTTAAAAGCCAGTATGCCGGTAGATGAGCGGACACATCAACCTGCAGGAATCCTGCATGGTGGGGCGTCCGTCGTCCTTGCTGAAACCTTAGGCAGTATTGCCTCCTATATGTGTATTGATCCGGATAAATACATGCCAGTTGGTCTTGAAATTAATGCCAACCATTTAAGGCCAGTTAAAAGTGGTCTGGTAACCGGAATTTGTAAGCCATTGCATATTGGAGCCAAAACTCATGTCTGGGAAATTAAATTATACACCGATAAGGGTAAAATGAACTGCGTCAGTCGTTTGACTGTAGCCATTATCCCAAAACCTCAATCTTAAGTCTTCGCCTCTGATCCATCCCCTTATTTAACTGTTTCCAGTTTTTTTTATTTTTTTCATTTCTGCTGTAACCTCTTTCATTTTAAGGTGGTCATAGCTTACAGAACATGAGTTCAATAAAACAGATCTTTAACAAATAAATTTAAATAATATGGGACCAGAGATTTTAGTACCTATCACGTTTTTTCTTTCTACTACAGCACTAATTTTTGGCTGGAGGTATATGGTTAGTAGAGAAAAAATGGCCATGATTGAGCGAGGTATGGAGCCGGGATTGGCAAGACCTAGACCAAGTGCACCAATGCCATTTGTAAGTTTAAAATTTGGATTACTATTAGTAGGATTAGGATTAGGCTTAATTGTGGCGTTATTTACAGTAAGAGCTACCGGAATTGAAGAAGAAGAAGGTGTAGCAGTTTATTTTGGATGTCTGAGTATTTTCGGAGGAATAGGATTGATTGTCTCTTATGCAATGGAGAAAAACTGGCTGGACAAACAAAAAGACCTGTAATAATATATAAGTCTCCGTTTTTTCCAATTACACCTCTCTAAAAAAGACGCGCGTCTAATTAAAATATGCAGCATAAGCAATCGGATATCGATTTAATTACTGAAGTCCTGTCGGGCAATACCCCGGTTTACGCCGAACTGGTAAAACGTCATCAGCGCTTTGTATTTACATTGGCCTTGCGTTTCTCCAAAAACAGGGAGGATGCTGAAGAAATTGCACAGGATTGTTTCATTAAAGCCTATAAGGCTCTAGGTAGCTATAAGCAGACCGCTAAATTTTCCACCTGGCTTTACACCATCACTTACACTACCTCGATGAGCTTTTTACGAAAAAAACGTCTAGATGTGCAATCCATTGATGACGAAGGCAGTATACTTCAGCTGGAAAATCAGAGTAGCGATTTTAATGCCGATCTGGTAGAAAAAAAATCAAACTATGTTTACCTGAATCAGGCAATCTCATTGTTAGCTCCTGATGATGCCAGTATCATTACCTTATTTTATCAGGGAGAACAAAGTCTGGAGGAGATTGGAAAAACCCTCCATATGGAAAGTAATACGGTGAAAGTAAAATTGCACCGGGCAAGAATAAGATTAAAAGAGAAATTACAATATTTGTTAAAGGACGAAGTAGAAGAATTATTATGATCAGTATAGAAGATGAAATCTGGGATTATATTGATGGCACTAGCAATGAAGAACAACGACTGGCCATCGCAGCTAAAATAGCGTCTGACCCAGTTTACCGTTCCTTATATGAGGAATTGCTCGACATAAATACCCAAATGACTGAAATGGATCTTGAAGAACCCTCTATGTCATTCACCAGAAATGTAATGGAACAGGTAAAGCTGGAAACCGCTCCAATGTCTTTAAAGACGAAGGTCGATAAGCGAATTATTTATGGCATTTCTGCTTTTTTTATCACTGCGATACTGAGCATTGTGGTGTATATCCTGGTCAACAGTAACTTTACTTTTGAAAATTTCGAAATCAGTAGCTTTATCCCTAACAAATCATTGAATTTCAGTAAATATATCAGTCCAGCCTTTATTAAGGTTTTCCTTTTTATCGATCTGCTCCTTGCTCTGGTTTTTCTGGATACGCTTTTAAAAAGAAAACGAACTCAGCAAAATGCAAATTCCTAGAAAGTATTAAAATGTAGGTCAAAAAAAAATGCCTGTTCCATTGAGAACCAGGCATTTTTTTTATATAAATTAAAATTTACTTTATTTAAAAGCTATTGGCAATTCAACTGCCGTTTTATCCCAGGCAACGATCAGATTTGCACCTTCCGCTTGTGGATTAAAGGTCATAGAAAAAGTCTCTACAGGCTTTTCCATTTGCTTTACAGGCAGCTCTACCCGAACCACATCTTGTGCTTCGTCATAGGTATAAGCACCCCATTTATCAGTTTGCTTATTCAGGATCATTACCCATTTATCCTTTTCAGGAATAGCAAATAGGCTATAGGTCCCTTTTTTTATCTTTTTACCTCCAATGACCACGTTCTTAAAGAACTTGATTTCAGTTGCCTCATTAGCTCCCAATCGCCAGACTTTACCAAACTGTTCCAGGACACCGAAGATATCGCGTCCCTTTTTTCCAGGTCTGGAATACACAACCTTCATCACCGGGCTGGAATTATCTTTAGCTTTAGCCACATTTAAGGGGTAGTAAAGAATATCGGCAGGACTCGGATCTACTGCCGGTAATTTATATTCCTGCGCTTGTGAAAATGTAGCATAAAGCGCTAACATTGCAATTAAGCTGAATCTTTTCATAGGAAATAAAAGTACTTAAAATACTAATATTCGCGGTCTTTAACCAATCCGTTTAAGAACATTGCTGCTAAAATGAAACCAATAATTCCACCTAAAACAGACCATAAAAATCCGCCTGAAATTATTGCTGCAGTTAAAGTCCCGAAAAACAAGCCTAAAACATAATATACCCAATCAAAACTGTTGTTATTTTCTTCGTTAGTCATTTTTAATATACTTAGGCCCCAAAGATATTGATTTATTTCAAAATAGGAAGCAGCATTAGCAGAAGTATAGTCCTCATACTCAATTAAAGATTGTCAGTCCTATGTCAATTAAGATAGATGCTAGACTAGGGTACTTATATTATTCAATCGATTGATTAATTTTGATGCGTCAAATTTAGAAATGGAAAAAGCAGATAAAAAGGCAAGCATTCTGGAAGCTGCTGAGCGATTATTTACAGAATTGGGTTACGAGGGTACTTCTACCCGTCAAATCGCCAAAGAATCCGGAGCCAACATGTCCATGATCAACTATTACTTTGGTTCCAAAGAAGGTGTTTTCATGGAAATCATGTCTAAAAGAATCTTTGGTTTTAATGATCAGTTACTTAGTATCAGTCAGGATAAACTCTCCTGCATGGAGAAATTGCTGAAAGTAATTGAAAATTACGCCAAAAGAATCCTGTGCAATCCAGGTCTACACAAAATGATGCACCGCGAACTCACCCTTTCCCAACGGCCGGAAATGTTTTTGAAAGTAAAAAACTCCATGGCGAATAACCTGGTCATGATCGAACAAATTATTATAGACGGGATTACAGAAGGGAGTTTCCGCCCGGTAGATGTCAGAATGCTTATCGCAACCATTATGGGCACCATTAGTAATGTGGCCATCTCTCCTGCAAAAATCACCTATGGTACTACCCTCGATATCAACAACGAGGAAGATAAGACCATCATCACAGACCGTCTGATCGCTCATCTAAAAGACCTACTCATTGTGTATTTAACTCCAAATAATGATAAATAGAATCAAGTTCAGCGTCATCGCATTACTCCTGCCCGGGATGCTTTACGCACAAAACACCAAAAACCTGAGCTTATCGGAGGCCATACAGCTCGGCATTGAAAACAGCAAGAACCTCAAACGTTCGCAGAATAAGATTGATGCGGCCATCAATCAGCTGAACATTGCCAAAGATGCAAAGCTTCCAAGCGCACAGGCTTCTTTTCTGTACAACCATGCAGAAATCCCTACAAATCAACTGATCATTGGCGGTGGAGATCCCATCAACCTGCCAAAACGTGCGGATGCTTTTGTAGGAACAGCCAGCGTAAAAGAGCTCATTTATGGCGGCGGAAAACTAAGGTATGCGGAAGAGTCTACCCGTTTGCTAACAGAGGTGGCCAAATTAGATGCAGATAAAGATAAGGAGGAGATCAGCTATGCTGTGATCAACACTTATTTTTCGCTCTACAAAATCATCCAGAGTAAAAAGGTGATTGCGCAAAATCTAGAGTCCATTGCCGGCCAGCTGAAACAGGCAGAAAGGTTTTTTAGCCAGGGTATCGTCACCAAAAATGATGTGCTCAGGTTTCAGTTGCAACAAGCCAATGTCTCTCTGACGGAGATGGAGATTGAAAACAACCGAAAAATCTTAAACTACAATCTGGACGTACTCTTGGGTATCAATGAAGGCATTGAATTATTGCCTATAGACCCCACGATCAATCTTCAGGCGCTCCCTTCTTTAAACAACTATATGGATGTGGCTTTTGCGAATCGTCAGGAAATGAAACAATTTGACATCAGAAATAAAGTAGCTGATGTGAACATTAAATCTGTAAAAGCAAATACGCTCCCTACTGTAGGGATTGGTGCAGATTTGTATTACATCAATCCAAGTGGCTCTTTTATCCCGGCTAGTCATCAATTTTTAGTACCCATGACTTTAGGGGCGAATGTTTCCTGGAACATAGGCACACTCTGGACAAATAAGCACAAAGTAACTGATGCCAGAATCCAACAGAAAGATATTGAGCTTCAAAAAGATGTTTTTTCTGATCAGGTGAAAACAGAAGTCAACAGAAATTATCAAAACTATCTGTTAGCTGTAAGCAAAATCAAAGTTTTAGAAACTTCTATTGCACAGGCAACAGAAAACGACAAGTTACTAGCTTCAAAATACAAGAACAACGTCGCTTCTGCTATTGATAGAATTGATGCAGAAACACTTTTGTATCAGGCAAAGATCAATCTGGAACTGGCGAAGGCAGATGCCGGACTCGCCTATTACACTTTATTAAAATCAACAGGGAAAATCACCCAATAAAAAACGCTTATATAAGTACTCATGGAAACTGAAAAGAAAAAAAAGAATATAGTAATCCCGATCATATTGGTAGTATTGATCATCCTGGGCGGGATATTCGGTGTAAAAGAATTCATCTATTACAGCAAACACGTCGATACTGATGATGCGCAGATTGATGGCGATATCAGCCCGGTGGTGGCGCGTGTTGGTGGCTATGTAAAAGATATCAATTTTGAAGAAAACACACATGTAAAAGAAGGTGATGTATTGGTTAAACTTGACGACAGCGACTATAAAGTAAAGCTGGAACAAGCACAGGCAGGTCAGCTTGGCGCAAGTGCAGGAGTAGGCGTTTCTGAAGCTCAGATTGCCGCTACCGCAGCAAATACCAGCACTGCTAAAGCTAATATTGAAGCCGCAAGGGTAAAATTATCCTTAGCACAAAAGGATTATGCACGTTATGCAAATCTGGTAAAAGATGGTTCGATTACCCAACAGCAATTTGATCAGGCAAAAGCACAAAAAGAATCTGCGGAAGCTGCTTTTACAGCTGCAAACGATCAATATGCAGCAGCAGTAAAACAAGTAGGAACTACCCAGTCTCAATTGGCTGTAAGCCATAATGGCGTAACACAACGTCAATCGGATGTAGATTTCGCAAAATTGCAATTGTCCTATACCGAAATTAAAGCTCCTGCAACAGGAATCGTGTCTAAAAAGAATGTTCAGAAGGGTCAATTGGTTCAAGCTGGACAATCTTTATTCTCTATCGTGAACGACAACAGCATTTATGTAACCGCAAACTTCAAAGAAACTCAATTGGAAGACATCAAACCTGGCCATAAAGTAAAAGTAGAAGTAGATGCCTACCCAAATGCAGAAGTTGAAGGGGAAGTGTATAATTTCGCGCCAATTACTGGTGCAAAAGGTTCTCTCCTACCTCCTGATAATGCTACAGGTAACTTCGTAAAAGTAGTACAACGTATTCCGGTGAAAATCAAAATTACCAACGCTCCTAAAGAAATTCTGGCCAGACTTCGTCCGGGAATGAGTGTGAAAGTTTCCGTTTCTATAAAAGACTAACAAGATGGCCGAGAAAGGTTTAAAAAAGTGGGTGATCACGTTTACGGTAATCACAGCCTCCTTATTGGAGCTGATTGATACGACCATTGTGAACGTTGCCATTCCTCAGATACAGGGTAATCTGGGTGCAACCTTAGAGGATGTGGCCTGGTTATCTACGGGTTATGCGGTGGCGAATGTCATCGTCTTACCCATGTCCGGCTGGCTGGGTAGTCGCTTCGGACGTAAAAATTATTTCCTTTTTTCAATTATCCTTTTTACTATCGCATCCTTCCTTTGTGGAAACGCGACTAATCTGGAAGAACTTATCGCTTTCCGTATCCTTCAGGGACTTGCGGGAGGTGGTTTGATTTCTACCGCACAAGCCATCTTAATTGAAACCTGGCCAAGAGAAGATATTGGTATTGCCACAGCCTTATTTGGTCTTGGTGCCGTGGTAGGACCAACTGTTGGACCTACAATTGGTGGTTATTTACTGGAAGTCAGTTCCTGGCCTTTGATCTTTTACGTGAACATTCCCGTCGGAATTCTCGCGGCTTATTGTACCTATACCTTTGTCAGGGAAACGCCAAAAGAGGGAAAAGGAATGCCAGTAGATTGGTGGGGAATTATATTGCTGGCAATAGCTGTTGGTAGTTTGCAGACAGTATTAGAAAAAGGAGAAAGTGAAGATTGGTTCGCTACTCCATACATTACCGCATTAGCTGTAACTTCCGTACTAGGTTTATTGCTCTTCATATGGAGGGAATTGAGTACAGACCATCCGATTGTGAATTTTAAAATTATGAGGCACCGAAGTTTCTCTGTGGGGATGTTTACCTCTTTTATTTTAGGTTTCGGATTATATGGTTCAGTATTCGTATTCCCGGTATTTTGTCAGAATTTATTGGGTTTTTCACCCCTTCAAACAGGAGAATTGCTATTTCCAGGGGGACTCTGTACCATTGTAATGATGCCCTTCATCGGCATTATGCTCAAAAAGAATATTCCAGCGCAATTTATGGCCACCATTGGGATGTTTCTTTTCTTCGTGTTCTGTTCTATGCTGAGCAATTCAACGTTACAATCGGGAACCGGAGACTTCTTCCTTCCATTGATCATTAGAGGTATAGGTATGGCCTTGTTATTCGTACCCTTAACTACACTGGCAATTCAGGATCTTAAAGGTGCTGAAATTGGCCAGGGTTCAGGATTGAACAATATGATGAGACAATTGGGTGGTTCTTTCGGAATTGCAGCCTTAACAACATTGATTCACGTCCGTCAAGGATTCCACCGCAGCAATTTGCTGGTAAATGTAAACGAAAATAATCCCGCATTTACGGAACGCTTCAATGGCTATATTCAAAGTTTTATCGCAAAAGGCTACACTTACCTGGACGCCAAAACACTGGCTTTAAAAGCGATTGAAGGAGCGGTAACCAAACAAAGCTTATTGCTGACTTATAGTGACGCCTATTGGGTAGCCGGATTAGTCCTGCTATGCTCAATCCCATTACTATATCTTCAAAAATTCAAAAAGAATGTCGCCATCCCGGCAGATGTTCATTAAAAAAAACAGCCGTTAAGAATATCTTAACGGCTGTTTAACCCCAAAAAATTAACAATTAATTCTGCTTCCTTAGAGCACATACGCTCAATTCAGCAATTCTTTAAAAGGAATTTGTATAACCTCTATATGTCTAAGTTAATAAATTCTGACCAAAGCTGCAATTAAATTAATTTAGCTGCATTTCTCATTTTTACAAATCATTTTGGTAGCTTAAGCGCGAAAAAATGAACCATAAAGATGATGCAGAAACAACGCGCGAAAGGCCAGAGAGAGTCCGTATTCAACAATGAAGTTGTCTCCAGATTTGAACTTTACAACAGCCTTTTCCTAACCCTTCCCTTCTACAGAGTAAAAGATACCGGAACTTTACTTCCGCTCTTCATTAAGTATTGCGAAGATGGTGTCAAGAACCACGAAACACCAGCAGGAATCATTAATGCATTTTTTGAAAAGTACACCCAAAATAATTCTAAGAAAGACATTATTGATCTACTTTTCCGCTTCATTCAATACATCGAACGTCAGGTGGTATTGTTTGATGCTGTTGAAGATGCCTCCTTCAATAAACTAAATGCAGATGAAGAACACAGTGCTTTACTCGTTTATCTGAAGAAGGCCGTAGATAATCCAGTCTTAACAGAAAAAATTGAAAAATTAATTGAAGATTTTTCCCTGAGATTAGTACTTACTGCCCACCCTACCCAATTTTATCCGGGAAGTGTGCTTTCTATTATTACCGACCTGACCACAGCCATAAAAACGAATGACATTTCTACCATCAACCAATTGCTGCAGCAGTTGGGAAAGACGCCATTCTTTAATAAGCAATCTCCTACCCCTGTAGATGAAGCGCTAAGTCTGGCCTGGTATCTTGAAAATGTATTTTATTTTGCGGCAGCCAATATCCAGTCGGAAATTGATCAAAGCTTAAATGATTACAATCTGGAATCCAAAAAAATCATTGAACTGGGTTTCTGGCCTGGTGGTGATCGTGACGGAAATCCTAACGTACATGCAGATTCTACCATCCAGGTGTCCAAAATGCTGCGTCAAATTCTATATAGATGCTATTACAGGGACTTTAGAAACCTAAAACGTCGCATTACCTTTAGAGGGGTAGAAGAAAATATTGCCCTGATACAGGAAACCCTTTACGAGCAGGCCTTTAATCCTAATATTGCCAAAGAAGACATATCCGGTTGTCTGATTGAACGCCTGAATAAAATTAAAACTACGCTTTTAGAAGACCACGACGGACTGTTTACAGACCTGGTTTCCGACCTGATCAGAAAAATGGAACTCTATGGCAGTCATTTTGCCTCTTTAGACATCAGACAAGACAGCAGAGTACTTAGAGATGTCCATACCTATTGTCGCCAGAGCAAACCATTGACCAGCCTGTATCCTGAAAATTATGAAGCACTCAACGAACAGGAGAAGATCAAAGCAATGATCTTTAAAAGTGCAAAAGTTAATTATACAGAAAGTCCGAACTCCTTAATCGAAGACACGCTGCAAACCATCGCAGAGATCAAACAAATTCAGTTAATCAATGGCCCCCTAGCCTGCCATAGGTTTATCATTAGTAATTGCCAGCAGGCCAGCGACATCCTGCAACTTATAGAGCTATTCCTTTACAATGGCTGGACAGAAGATGAACTGACCATAGATTTTGTTCCTCTTTTTGAAACAGTCCATGATCTTGCGGATGCTGCCGAGATTATGGATACATTATACAGTCATCCTTTCTATAAAAAACATTTACAGAACAGAGGGGGCAAACAGCACATTATGTTGGGCTTCTCAGACAGTACAAAAGACGGCGGGTACTTAATGGCCAACTGGTCTATTTTTAATGCAAAGGTTGCCCTTACTGAAACAGCCAACAAACACAACATACAACTGGCCTTTTTTGATGGCAGAGGAGGTCCACCTTCCAGAGGAGGTGGAAAAACTCATCGTTTCTATGCTTCAATGGGCAGGGAAATTGCCAATAAGAATATTCAGTTAACCGTTCAGGGACAAAGTATCAGCTCACAATATGGTTCTATTGACAGTGCCGAATTCAATATGGAGCAATTGATCAATGCTGGGATATCTGCAGGAATGAAGGAGAAACACAATATCCTCCTGGATCCTTTGCATAAAAACCTTTTGGATGAGATGGCTAACGAAAGTTTTGATGCCTTTGTTACCCTACGTAAACATCCATTGTTCTTAAGTTATCTGGAGAAATTCTCTCCTTTAACCTTATTGTCTAAAATTACCATCAGCAGCCGACCGGTAAAGAGAAATGCCGGAGGTGCATTGAAGTTGGAGGACCTGAGGGCCATTAGCTTCGTAACTGCCTGGAGCCAGCTGAAACAAAATATACCAGGTTTCTATGGGATCGGAACTGCCTTGAAAACCCAACTGGATCTCGGAAACTGGGATAAAGTGGTAAAAACTTATCAGGAATCAGGCTACTTTAAGACCATCATCGACAATTGTATGATGTCTATGAGCAAAGCCGATTTCGCCATTACAGCCCATTTTGCCAATGATAAAGAATTTGGCGCATTCTGGACAACGCTCTACAACGAATTTGAGCTATCTAAGGAGCTCTTATTAAAACTATCCGGACATGAGAGCCTAATGGAGAATTACCCGGTTGAGAAGCGCTCTATTTCAGTTAGAGAGAAGATTGTATTGCCATTGGTATTGATTCAACACTATGCTTTAGAACAACTTCAAAGCAGTGACATCTCAGATGAAGAGCATCAATCTTTAGAAAAGCTGGCCATCAGAACGGTTTATGGCATTGTAAACGCCGGAAGAAACCTCGCTTAATAAAGTTAAAAAGCGGGACTATACGTTAAAATTAAGGACCTTCGAATTTTTACTCTGGAGTAAAAATTCCGGGATGAAAAGTATAGTCCTGCTTTTATAGTTACTGAATAGTAATTCATGCATGAACACATTTATTTTTGCTGCCTTCCAAACCTCATTTCAAAAAAAAGAAGCTTAACTATTTCCATAGCAAAGCTTCTTTTTAAGAATTCTTCTAACGGAACATCAAGTCCCGTAGAACAAATCATCTAGTAAATTACTGTACCTGCAGAAGTAACGATTGAAGCAATACGAACTGCATCAAATACTCTTTCTTCTGTTGCGCCTAAAGCAAGGATCGAGTGCTCATGTGCATTTACACACATTTCACAGCCATTAACGGCAGAAACGGCAATGCTCATCAACTCAAAAAACTCTTTCCCTGTAACCGGGCTGCTCATTATCTGCATGCGTACACGTGCAGGGATTTGTGTATATTTTTCTTTACCAGTGAAATGACGGAAACGGTAAAAAACGTTGTTTAAAGCCAATAAAGACGCACAACCTACTGCTTCAGCAATTTCTTCTGCAGTGGCTTCTTTAGCAATCGCCAATTGCTCAAAGAAATTGGTCAACACTTTATTGTTATTGTTTACAGCAATGCTCAATGCGATTAACGCGCATTCTTTATCGCTCAAATGATTTGAGCTGAAAGTGCTGCTTAAATTTAATTTTAAATCACGTACGTATCTTGAATTGCCTTTTTCTAAAAGCGTCAGGCTTTCATTTCTATAATCTGGTTCAAGACCTACTACGGCTAATAATTCCTGAATGGTTTCTGTTGCTGCTGTCATGATTAATAAATTTTTGGGTAAAAGAAATCCCTGCAAAAATGCATTTTACAGGGACTCTTAGGATTGAACAGTAAAATTATACAGTTAAAGTCTCTTGACCTTTTTCCCAGTTACATGGGCAAAGTTCATCAGTTTGCAAAGCATCTAGTACTCTGATTACTTCTTTAACGTTACGACCAACGCTTAAATCATTTACACTTGCCCAACGAACGATACCTTGAGGATCGATGATGAAAGTAGCACGGTAAGCGATTTTTTCGTTTGGCTCTAAAATATCTAAAGCTTCTGCTAAAGATTTAGAAGTATCTGCTAACATTGGGAATTTCAAATCACGTAAATCATCGTGGTGAGTTCTCCATGCAGCGTGAACGAATTCTGAATCTGTAGATGCACCGATTAAGGTAGTATCACGATCACGGAACTCATTGAAGTTGTTATTAAATTCAGCAATTTCTGTTGGGCAAACAAAAGTAAAATCTTTTGGCCACCAGAACATACAAGTCCACTGGTTGTTTTCGTTGATTAAAGAATCTGAAGTAATTGTTTCGAATTCTTTACCTTTTTCGATACTAACTACAGCAGTTTTAGAGAATGTTGGGAATTGTTGACCTATATTAATCATAGTTTTTATTTTTTTTATTTCGTGATACAAAGGTAAGGCTATATCCCCTGAAATGCAACCAAATTCAAGAGATAACAGATACTTAATACTGATACACATATAGACAAAATCTATACATAATCCCAGAATATTAGCTTTCCTCTATTTACTTTTTTAAAGTTGTTTCGAACAGTTTAAAAATCCTCTTATATTCATCCGTCCAGCTGGAAGGTTCTATAAAACCATGATCTTCAACCGGATAACTAGCGAGCTCCCAATTGTCCTTTCCTAGTTCTATTAAGCGCTGACTAAGTCTAACGATGTCCTGGTACTGTACATTCTCATCTACCACACCATGACACATCAGTAAATTCCCCTTTAAACCCTTGGCAAAGTAGATTGGAGAACTCCGTTTATAGGCCATTTCGTCATTAAAGGGCTCATTTAAGATATTAGAGGTATAACCATGGTTGTAATGTGCCCAGTCTGTAACTGACCTTAATGCAGCTCCACTGCTAAATACATCCGGCTCGTTAAATAAGCCCATCAAGGTGATAAATCCTCCGTAGGAACCGCCATATAGCCCTACATGCTTAGGATTTACGTTGTATTTATCAACCAGCATTTTCACGCCATCCACCTGATCCGTAAGGTCTTTCCCCCCCATATGTCTGTAAATTCCAGTGCGATGATCCCTTCCATAACCAGAACTGGCAGTATAATCAATGTCGATTACTGTATAACCATTATCCGCCAGCATATTGTTGAACATATATTCTCTTGAATACTGACTCCACCAGTAATGCACATTCTGGAGATAACCTGCACCATGCACAAAAACAATTGCCGGACGATTTGGATGAGGATTCTTTGTAGGGTAAACCCTGGCATACACATCAGCCCCATAACGGTTTTTAAAAGAAACCAGATCCGGTTCTCTCCATGGATACGCTTTGAATTCATCAGAGCTGGAACTTGTCACCTGAACCGCCTTAGCTCCTGGCTTATTGGCCTGAATGTATAGTTCCCAGGGCTTATTCATATAGGAATAATTGATGGCCAACCATTTTTCATCCGGCGAAAGTGTGACTTCATTTCCACCCTTCATACTGGTTAACTGCACCAGCGGACCACCATTCACCTCCAATTTATAAAAATGAGTGATTCCAGGATGGTCTTTATTTGCAGTGATATAAAATGTCTTCTTGTCTTTTGAAAGCGCTACTTTCTGAACTTCCCATTTACCGGAAGTCAATTGCTTTTTTTCGCCAGTGCTGATATTGGCAAGATACAAATGGCTATATCCTGAGGCTTCACTTTGAAAATAAAAACGGTTTTGATCTATCCAGCCAATATTTCCCCAGCCAATTCCAGGGCCACCAATCCACGCTTCATCCCTTTGACGGTCGATAATGCTCAGACTTCCTGTAGCCGCATCGAGTTTAAGTATCCAGAGATCTTTATTGTCTTGCGCATCTGCAATCATAATTGCAGCAGTGCCAGATTCATTCCAATACGGTCCGCTTATGTTTACCTGACGATCCTCATTTTTCTTCTTACGTTCTTCCAACTGCTTGGGATAGTCTTTTACGTAGTCAGGGAGATCTTTTATCCCAGGGATCTGCGCTGTATGAACACTATAAACCGTATCACGTTGCTGATCATAAATATAATTCTGATAGCTTGGTAATGGCTCTCCCACCTTAGTTCTTCCTGCGATATCTTCAGTATAGCCCGAAGCAGTAATGTAATTAGGAACAATCGTATTTACAGCCCCTGAAGCCGGAGTCATTAACTTATAACTTACATATCTGGCATCCGGACTTATCGTTAAGCCTGTCAGAAACCTTTCTTCCAGATAAATCGGTCTTAGTGTTTTCTCCTGCTTTTCAGCACTTGCCATACCAAATCTTCCTCTTGTTGGTTTTCCTTCTTTATTTCTTTTCTTAATGATGTCAAAAAGTTCAGTCTGGTCTTCCTTTAGCCAGGTATTCTGGATAGTCACTTTGTTTTTGTCAAACCCGGCTCCTGCTTTTCCTCTCACAAAATTTGTTAACTGAGTGGTTTCATTAAGCTTAAGGTTCAAGGCATACAGATTGTCCCCGCGTTGAAACACTATGGTTCCATTTTTTAGAAAACGAGGATTACTTTCTCTTTCCAGTGTACGTGTGAGGCGTTGTTCAACCTTCGTTTTTGGATAATAGAGATAGATATCTCCTGCTTTCTCAGCGATTCCAAGCGAGCCATCATTTGAATAAATATAAGCTGTACCTATCGCTTCATTCCTTATTTTCTCCTCTGATCTTTCCTTTTTCAAAGTGGAAAGCTGAACCTGATATCCTTCTGATTTTTCTTTATTTTCGGGATTCCAATCAAAAAAAAGAAGCTTACTATCCGCAGCCCAGCGGAAATTCGTAGGTGCTACACCAATCCATTTTTGGTCGCGCATGATTTTCTCCACACTGAGCGAAGTTTGTTGCTGTGCCAGACTTTGTTGTGCCTGTGTAGCCGTTCCTGCAAGGAACAAAAGGGTAAATAATTTTTTCATTTTGTTTGTTTTGATTTTCAAGCAGGCCTCACCTGATCACCCGGCCAGTTGGATCAATATTTACATTAAAAGGGTTAAGATATTCCTGCAGCAAAACCGCGAATTCCCTACGGGTAATCGGGCGTTCCAGATCAAATTCAGTATTAAAATGATATTGTGTTTTCCACCTTTTCTTCACTTCAGCAAGGGTAGTCACCGGAGCTTTATTCCCTACCTTACAAACCAGATCCAGGCTGGATCCTATGGTCATTTCAGCTGCAGTATAATCGTCGAACCAAATTTGTGCCTTGTAAAAAAAATCTTTTATTGGGGTTTTAATTTCAAGCGTACTGACCTTCTGTTCAGGATTAAATTTCAATTCACTACCCACAAGGACTCCTTTAAGAAAACCGGAAATTCCAATAAACTGAACCGCTTTCCAATTGCTATCGGTCGGATTTACATCCACAAATGGGACCAGAGAGAGACGATAGTTCATCAGCTCATTCTGAATTGCCTTTAAATTTGGCGTCCTGGCTTTCAATTTAAAAAACACTGGATATGCAGCCGTTGCCCCTGCTGCCTGTCCACCGGCAATACTTTCCTGCTCTGGATTTAGCCATACCAGTGACTCCTGACCAGGAATGAGCAGATCATATAAAGAAAGTAGATTAACGCCGGACATCCTGTCTACAAAGCCAGAAGAAAGACTTGTCCGATAACTAAGGTTCTGATAATCTAATGCTTTCCATTGTAAGCCTGGGAGTTGATTCAACGACAACAGTTCCTTAAGTTTTCCTGGAACAGCAGCGTAAACCAACATTGCTGCTTTTATATTTTGTCCATTATTCAATTGAACTGTCCAGCCAGCTCCCGACCTTTTCAATTTAGACCAGACTACTTTTCTAATGATTGTTAAGTTTTTAGTACTATCGACCCAATCTTTAATGATTGCATTTGCTTTCTGCGGATCTATATGATCCAATGAAGCACTACCTTTAATCCCCCGGTCAGTTCTCAACTTGTTCAAAAGACGAAGTTCCAGACCAGAGGCCAGACTTTGGTGCCCGGGGTCCATCAAACTCAACTCAAAATCCTCACCTTCCAGTAATAAAGTAGTTTTTACCCCAGACATGGCCGACTGAAGACCAGCGCCAAGGGCATTACTGCCATTGCCTATCACCAAAACCCCAGTCTTTAAAGTTTGACCATAGCTTAGTCCACAGCATAAAATAGCAGTAAAAATAACCAGTAATTTCCTTTTCATTTGAAACAGTATATCATGCTTATTTACAATGAGTTTAAACACTAATTCTTTCTTTTTGCTCATTCACAATTCCGGATATTTTTTTGCTGCAGACAAATCAAAATGAGTATTAAAATCGTTTCATTTTGTATATTTAGTAACCTTTCAAAAGGTCCTTTTACTAGCAAAACCTATCCTGGATTTATGATACAAACTATTAACTCCGTTTTTAAAGCACAGCAAGCGTATAAATATACACTTAGAAACAGCAATGCGACGCAACGAATTAATAAATTAAGTGCCTTAAAGAGCAGTATAGAAAAGCATGAAAAGGAAATTTATGCAGCCTTAAGGAGCGACCTCAGAAAAAGTGAGTTTGAATCTGCCATAACAGAAGTGGTATTCATTTACAGTGAAATAGATTATGCGATAAAAAACCTGAGTAATTGGATGTCTCCAATGAAAGTAGGTAAAACGATTACAGCCTTAACCGCCAAAAACCGCATTTATTATGAACCAAAAGGGGTTTGTCTAATTATTTCCCCATGGAACTATCCTTTCCAGTTGATGATGGCGCCTTTAATTTCTGCGATCGCTGCGGGGAATTGTGCCATCTTAAAGCCTTCAGAATTGAGTTCTGAAACCAGCTCTATCCTCTGTCGGGTAATAGACGAATGCTTTGAAGATTCAGAAATCTGCTGTTTTGAAGGAGATGCCGCAATCTCCACTCACCTGTTAAGCTTACCTTTTGATCACATCTTTTTTACAGGAAGTACTGCTGTTGGCAAGATCGTAATGGAGGCTGCGGCTAAAAATCTAACATCGGTAACCCTGGAACTGGGTGGTAAATCTCCAACGATTATAGATGAAACAGCCAATTTGGACGATGCAGCAGCCAAAATAGCCTGGGGAAAACTCACCAATGCCGGTCAAACCTGTATTGCGCCAGACTATATCCTGATTCCTGACCACCTGCAAGCCATATTTGTAGAAAAATATAAAGTAGCAGTTCAGAAAATGTTCTTTACTGAATCCGGTGATCTCAATCTAAATAGCTATGCTAAAATCATTAATAATCGCCATTTTAACCGCATAGAGGCATTAATTACTGATGCCATTGAAAAGGGCGCTCAAATGTCCTACGGCGGCAAGGGGGATGCATCTACACAAACCATACTTCCAACAATACTGAGCTCCCTTCCGGAAAATGCCAACATTATGAAAGAAGAAATTTTTGGACCTGTATTGCCCATTATTCCTTTCAAAAGCATTGAAGAAGCGATTTCATTGATCAATAGTATGGATAAACCGCTTGCATTGTACATCTTTAGTCAGGATAAAAAACAGACCCAGCACATGATCAAAAACACCAGTGCCGGTGGCACCTGTGTCAATGATGTACTCATCCATATCAGTAATCCCAAGCTCCCTTTTGGGGGAGTAAATGGCAGTGGTCTGGGCAGTTGCCATGGGCAATTTGGATTTAAAACCTTTTCTCATGAAAGAGCAGTTGTTTTTCAATCCAGTTTCAACATGAGCAATCTGATTTATCCTCCTTATGAGAAAAAAGGATGGGTATTAAAATGGATGAAGAAGCTCATGTAAATCAACCTACTCTTACGGAAGTCATCGTTAAAGAACCTCCAACCGCTTTATCATTGAAAAGTGAAACTCCCTCCCGCTCATTTTTTAATCCTAACGTATACATCAACGGCAAATAATGCTCAGGTGTAGGAATGGCCAGCATCGCTGCTTTTCCCAGCGACTGATAGGCCTGCAAGGGTTGATGCTCATTATTTAAAATAAGCTGTTTAAACTGTTCATTGATCTCTAAAGCCCAATCATACCCTCCGCCATTGATCATTTCCCAGCTCATCATCCTCAGGTTATGTACCATATTTCCACTTCCAAGAATCAGCACACCTTTTCTGCGAAGCTCATAAAGCTCATTAGCCAGCTCATAATGAAATCTCGCATCTTTTGTATAATCAATACTCAACTGTAGCACCGGAATATTAGCCAATGGATACATATGTCTCAATACCGTCCATGCGCCGTGATCTAAACCCCAATCGTGATCCAGACCAACCTCTACACTATGAATCAATTTTTTTGCTGCTATGGCCAGTTCAGGGCTTCCGGGAGCTGGGTATTCCACATCAAATAAAGCCTGGGGAAAGCCTCCGAAATCGTGAATTGTAGTAGGAAAGTCCATGGCGGTCAGATGTGTCCCCCTGGTAAACCAATGTGCAGAAACCACCATCACAGCAGTCGGCACCGGAATATCCTGAGCCATTACGGCCCATTTTGCACTGAATTCATTGTCTTCAATCCCATTCATCGGAGAACCATGCCCCATAAATAAAACGGGCATCAGGTAATCCTGCAAGGGTAAATTCTGACTAAAAGTTCGAAATTGAGATAAATTGGTCATGATTATAAAAACAAATGGTAAAAAATAAGGGCAGCATTGCTACCCTTATTTAAAATATAATTAGCTCGTACTTAGCAAACATCAAATTGCATTGCTATTTGTACAGTAGCACAGTCCTTATTTAGCCTGAACAAATTCCAGATTCATAGAGATTTTAACATCTTTGGCCACGCCCATTCCTGTGGGATCAAATTTGATGTTATAGTCCAGGCGATTGATTGTTGTAGTTGCCGAAAACCCCGCTTTTGTTGTCCCCTTATCATCGGTATGTGTTCCACCAAAAACCACATTGAATTTCACATCTTTGGTCACATCACGAATCGTTAGTTTACCAGCCAATTCATAGTTTTTACCATTTAACTTCTTAAAAGAAGTACTTTCAAAAGTCATATTTGGGAATTGCTCTGCATTAAAGAAATCATCGGATTTTAAATGCTTGTTACGAGGATCCACATGCGTTTCTATACTGTTTACATCCACTGTAAAGTTCACTTTAGCATTTATAAAGTCTGATTTATCAGCCTCAATAGTACCATTGAACTTAGTGAATGAACCGTCTACAAATGAAATGCCCATGTGACCTACTGAGAAGTTCACAAAAGAGTGCATTGGATCAATGGTCCATTTAGTTTGTGCGAAAGACGCAACGCTGATAGAAAGCGCAACCAGCAATAAAAATACCTTTTTCATAATTTCTATATATTAATGATTTACAAATGTATAACGATTAAAAAGTCATATTGTTGACCTATGATAAGAAATCTTGATTGGGCTTATTTCAACACATTATAGAAGTTGAACTCCGCCCTGATCATGTACATATTCTTGTTATATCGATGGTCTATGTTTCCTGCCAATTCAAATCTATAGCCTAAATCTATACGGGTTCTGCTGTTGATAATCACCTGCAACGCTGGTGCCAGATCCACATAAGATCTTCCGTTTTCAGGATTTGTCTTCCCTAAAACCTCAAAATAAAGATTCAGATTTGGCTGATTATAATTCTTATAAACGAAAGGCAGCATCAGATACCCGGATGAAAGGCTATATCCCAGCATATGATTTGGCTGAGGCATTCCTATCAATTGTTTAGACTTAGATTCGAAAGATTTGGTATAGCTTAAAGTGGCCGAAAGCGCCAGTTTATGCAGCAACTGTGTGAAAATAAGTCCTCCCTGAATCCCCGAATTGTCTCCTTCCAAATTGATATCTTCGGTATAAGTGGGCCTGTTACTGGTACTGAGTCTTCCAAATGCCGCAGCCCGGAAATGACGCTTCATATCATCGATAGAGAGAAACCTGTATTTGGCATACAAACTGGCTCCTTCAGCCTTGTAACTGCCATCCATATTGGACAGAAATCCCTGTGCATGCACCATTAGATTTTTATTGAAGCCCAGCATCAGTTCCGGACTTGTCCTGATGGCAAAATCGGGTTTCGTTCTGGCCTCATTTGTCAACCTAAAACCTAGTGATTTTGCAGGCATATTGCTGGCAGGTTCAGAAAAAACGTATAATTCCTGCGCCTGAGCAGTGTTACCTATTGCAATTGCAATAGGTAACACCAAAAATTTAAGAAATCTCATGCCCTGCTACTAAATACTTAGGTGATAAATACGTGTTTTCTTCCCGTTTACCAGGCCTGAACCACTTACATAAGTTTCAGATTTCAACTGCGCAGCTTTTTTCTTAAATGCGGCACCTGAAATAAAATCCTTATCAACCACTGTAGCCCTTACCGGACCATTTAAAGTCTGATTCTTTTGATTTAAAAACTGATATACATTAGTTCCGGCAACTGCCAAACCTTTATCGTCGACCTTTGTCTGACTAAAATTGAAAACTGCAGTTAGATTCCCCACAGAGAAACCTGCATCTTCTACCTTTTTTCTAATCTGATCAATATTTACGGATTTATCCTTTTTGAAAGTAATCGCGAAAAGGTTTTTATTCAGATCAGGGCTGATCGTCTCTACGAAATCCAGGGTCTTCAAAGATCTTTCAGTAGCTTGCGAGCACATAGAACAGGTTAAGCCTGTTACCTGAAGTTCGGCAGTAGTAATTTGTTGGGCAGATGCTTTTCCTGCAATTAATGCAATAGATAGTATGATGAGACTTTTAATAGTATTCATTTGGATATAATTTATGTGTTAAAATTGAACTCGTTGATCGCGAAATATAAACGCGTCAAAGCCCTCTGAACAAGCTTGTCCAAAGGAAAATAAATTATTCCTGCTCTAATTTCTAAATACGCAGTTGTAAGCGTGAAGGGATAGAATTGCGGATAATGGAGGGGCCTTGTTCTCTATTCTACTGAATAGGCTAGGCATCAATTCGCGGAAAACCTCAGAAATCAAGGGGCTAAATAGCATTTCAAGACTAAAATCTATTGGCAGCTTCACCTTAGTACCCGCCTGATGACTGTCTTTAATTTTCGCTTCAACAGATTTATCCTTGCAGCAATCCCCAGCTTCCTGTTTCTTTTTTGAAGCTTTACAGGCACCACAGCTTGCTGTTTCTATCCAGCGAACCTCGGAAAGCTTACCCCCACAAAAGTGCATGTTCAATGCAAATCCGATCATGGTGATCAGATAAAATGCACATAGGCCTAATGTAAGTTTTTGTCGCAGCTTCATGTTTTCCCAAAATTAGTCATAATTGAGAGAGAAAACGACTCCCCCTTTTAATAAAGGAGATTTACCTTAACTTAGCCCTAAATTTGACTAAATAATGAAGAAATTTTGCGTACTCATTTTGTGCTTATGCTTCAGCACAGCCTTTGCAGCCAAACCAAAACATCAATACGTCCGGTTAAAAACTGACCTGGGAGAATGTATCATTATGCTTTATAATGAAACCCCATTACATCGTGATAACTTTGTGAAACTAACGAAAAAAGGCATTTATAATGGTACTTTATTTCATAGGGTAATCAAAGATTTTATGATTCAGGGAGGCGACCCCGATTCAAAAAAAGCAACACCGGGCCAGCAATTGGGTGAAGGAAGTGTTGGTTATACCATTCCTGCAGAATTCCGCGATAGCCTCTTTCATAAAAAAGGTGTTTTAGCCGCCGCCCGCGACAACAATCCCGAGAAAGCTTCCAGTGGTAGTCAGTTTTACCTGGTTCAGGGTAAGAAGTTCAGCGACCTGGAACTGGATAAAACGGAAACCAATCGTTTAAAAGCAAAAATACCTGCCTATCAGCGGGAAGTTTATAAAACTCTTGGAGGTGTTCCTCATCTGGACCGCAACTATACCGTGTACGGGGAAGTTGTTAAAGGAATTGAATTAATTGACCTGATTGCAGCTGTTCCTACCGATGGTCATGACCGCCCAGACACGGATGTGAAAATGACCATCAGTCTGCTGAAACGTCGTGAAGCAAAAAAAATAGAAAAAGAAATGAGAATTAAAGAAGAGCAGAAAAACGGATCCCTGAACGCATCTTCTTAAAATAGCATTAAAACAACGCATTAAGCATTTAAACACAACAATTCTGATGAAAATCATCTCTTATAACGTCAACGGCATACGCTCTGCCACCACAAAAAACTTCATTGGCTGGCTACAAACTACAGATGCCGATATGGTTTGTCTGCAGGAAGTTAAAGCATTACCTGTTCAAATTCCTGAAATCCTGGCCTTAATAGAACAATTGGGCTATCACCATTACTGGTTCCCTGCAGAGAAAAAAGGATATAGTGGCGTAGCTATTCTAAGCCGTATTAAACCCAACCATGTAGAATATGGTTGTGGAGAAGAGTGGATCGACAAAGAAGGACGCATCATCAGGGCTGATTTCGACACTTTCTCTTTAATGAGTGTATATTTACCATCCGGATCAAGTGGAGACGAAAGACAGGTTAAAAAGTACGAATTCATGCGCTTTTTTGACCAGTATATTGCTGAGTTGCGAAAAGAATTCCCTAATCTGATCATTTCGGGAGATTACAACATCTGTCATACCGCCATCGATATTCACAACCCAAAATCTAATGCCAATTCATCTGGATTTTTACCAGAAGAAAGAGAATGGATGGAAATGTTCCTGACAAATGGCTTTATTGATACATTCAGACACTTTAACAAAGATCCACATCATTATACCTGGTGGAGTTTCAGGGCCGGCTCAAGAGGTAAGAACCTGGGTTGGCGTATTGATTACCACCTGGCCAGTAAACCGATGCTGGAAAGACTAAAAAACGTCACTATTTTAGCAGATGCTGTCCATTCCGACCATTGTCCGGTAATGTTAGAATTAAACCCATAATTTCCAAATCATGGCTTCCTTACTGATCACCCATATCGGCAGCCTTATTGGCTTGCATTCTGAAAACTTACTGATGCTCAGAGGAGCAGAAATGGCCATGCTTCCGCGTCTGGAAAATGCCTGGCTCCTTTGCGAAAACGGATTAATCAGCGATTTTGGAAGTATGGAAGCCCTTCCTGCACAACTCCCAAATGAGTTGGAGACCTTTTCTGCGGAAGGCGGCTATGTATTGCCTTCCTGGTGTGATTCTCATTCTCATATTGTCTTTGCCGCTCCGAGGGAAGAAGAGTTCGTCATGAAAATTGCAGGAAAAAGTTATGAGGAAATTGCAGCTGCAGGTGGAGGAATTTTAAACTCTGCAGCAAAGATGCAGCTCGCAACTGAAGACATGTTATTCCAGGCCGCATCCCTTCGTCTGAACGACATGATCAAACAAGGTACAGGCGCCTTAGAGATTAAAAGTGGTTACGGCCTCTCGGTAGATACTGAAATCAAAATGCTGAAGGTGATCCGAAGACTTAAGGAAAACTTTGAGCTCCCGATAAAAGCAAGCTTTTTAGCCGCTCATGCTTTCCCCCTGGCTTATAAAAACGATCATCAGGCTTATATATCCATTATTATCAACCAGATGTTGCCCCAAATTGCAACAGAAGGCCTGGCCGATTATATGGATGTGTTTTGTGAACAAGGCTTCTTTTCTGTAGAAGAAACCGATCAATTGCTAAGCGCGGCGGCAAAATATGGACTTAAACCAAAGATTCACGCCAATCAGTTGTCCGTATCAGGAGGAGTTCAGGTCGGTGTAAAACATCAGGCCGTATCTGTGGATCATTTAGAGGCAACCGATGAAGCAACCATTGCGGCATTATCAAATGGAAATACAATAGCGACCTTATTACCTTCCTGCTCATTCTATCTGGGTATCCCCTTTGCAAATGCAAGGGCTTTAATTCAGGCAAATGCCCCAGTGGCATTAGCCAGTGATTATAACCCTGGGTCTAGCCCTTCCGGTAATATGAATTTCGTCCTTTCTTTAGGCTGTATCAAATTAAAAATGCTCCCTGAAGAAGCCATCAACGCCTGTACCTTAAACGGAGCTGCAGCGATGGAGTTAAGTGCAACAACCGGTAGCATTACAAAAGGAAAAAAAGCAAACTTAATCATTACCAGAGCCATTTCATCTCTGGCCTTCTTACCTTATAGCTTCGGACAATCACAGATAAAAACGGTCATTCTCAACGGTAAAATCCAATAATGGAAACACTGGAAACATACGAAAGCGCAACAATTAAAGCGCTGGTCAATCAACGGGAAGGGGAAATAAAACTTGGAGAACAGGTCGCCCTTTTTTCTGGCTGGGAACAATTAAAAAATAGTTCTGTCAAATTTGTTCTGCTGGGAATTCCTGAAGATATTGGTGTTAGGGCCAATCATGGGATTGCCGGTGCCGCTTCGGCCTGGATTCCTGCGCTAAAGGCACTGCTCAACATTCAGAGCACCGCATTTTTTAGTGGAAAAGAGTTAATGATACTAGGTCATTTTAACTTTGAAGTACCTAAATCCAGTGGAATATCCGAACTGGAAAATGCCGTTGCGGCAATTGATGAAGCCGTTTACCCTGTGATTCAAAAGATCATTGAGGCAGGAAAAACGCCAATTATTATTGGTGGAGGGCATAATAATGCATATCCGATCTTAAAAGGATGCGCGATGGGATCAGAAAAACCGATGAATGCCTTAAATATTGATGCTCATGCCGACTTACGGCCTGTTCAGGGCAGACATAGTGGTAACGGCTTTAGTTATGCTTTACAGCATGGCTACCTGGAACGTTATGCGATTTTTGGCCTGCATCAAAACTATAACAACAGCGCAATTCTGAAAGAAATTGCGGAAAATCCAAAGATCAGCGCCGTATTTTTCGATGAGCTTTTAAGCAATGGATTATCTTATGCTGAAGCATTAAAACCACTGATTGCCGACTTCAGCAATGAAACAGGATTAGAAATAGACCTCGACTGCATAGAAAATGTCCTCTCAAGTGCATTTACGCCTTCAGGATTCCAAATTAACGACATCAGGAGGATCATCCTTCAATTGAAAAAGAAATTCGCTTATATGCATGTTTGCGAAGGTGCCATACAAATGGCAGATGGCCGAACGAGTATAGGTACTGCAAAATCCATCGCTTACCTGATCAGCGATTTTATAAAAGCACAATCGTTACTCTTCACTGAGGAGTCGATTTAGTTCAACTTTTTTTAAGAAAGAGGAAAGGTATACACCTTATCCGGGGTAAGGCATTGATCGAGTCGTACGTCATGCTCGTTGACATTGTCGATTTCCACCAATTCATCCAGAAGTGACAAACCGATTTTTTTGGTTTGTATTCCCGACAAAAACCGGTCATAAAATCCCTTTCCATAGCCCACACGGTATCCATTCTTATCAAAGGCGATCAATGGTACGATCACCATTTCGATCTCTCCAGAATGAATTTTGGCTTTTGCAGGTTCCAGAATCTGGTAGGCGTTCAGTTCAAGATCCTCCATCCCTTCAAAATAATGATGCGTCATCAGTGATGTTTCAAAGTCTGCTCTTGGGATAACAATTTTAAGCGCTGGATGATACTTTTTCAACCAATCGATGATCAGAAAAGTATTGGGCTCGTTCTGCGATTTAATAGGTAAGAAAATATGAAGGGTTTTAACCTCAGCCAGATCCAATTGCTTAAACTGGTTTAATAATTTTTCGCTAAGTTCTTGTACAACTTCAGGAGATAATCCTTTTCTGATGGGCAGAATACGTTTTCTGATGCTGGCTTTATCCATGTTTTATATCACTAATCCCGGGTTTTTCTAAACAGTCCTCCTGGAATCCTCAAGATAAAAAAACCTTTTAAAAAAAGATGGCTTCGGGAACCACTCCGAAGCCACAATCAACCTAAACCTAAAACTAAACTATGAAAATTCTTATTTTACTCTTTCTATATATTCTCCGTAACGTGTATCAATTTTGACTTTATCGCCTTGATTGACAAACAACGGAACTTTTATTTCTACACCTGTTTCCAGAGTAGCGTATTTCAATGCATTTGTAGAGGTATCGCCTTTAACAGCGGGCTCTGTATATGTAATTTCCAATTCCACATGTGAAGGTGTCTGCGCCATAATCGGCTCTTCACTTTCAAATGCGATAATTACATTCATTCCTTCTTTCAAGAATTTAACACTTTCTCCAAATAATGCTCTTGGAATGTTAAACTGCTCATAAGAGTTTGTGTCCATGACCACCAAATAATCACCATCATCATATAAATATTGGTAATCATTGGTTTCCACCCGACAAATGGTTACTTCTTCATCTGTGCGAAATCTATATTCAACCAATTTTCCGGTTTTAATATTTCGCATTTTTGCCTGATAAAAAGCCCTGAGATTTCCAGGTGTTCTGTGAAGAAATTCTTCAACTTGAACCAACTCTCCGTTAAACCGAAGAATATTTCCGCTTTTTACGTCTGATGCTTTTGCCATTTTATCTGAAATTTTGCTTAACCATCCGGCCCTCATTTCGTTCCGCAAAGGTATAAACTATTTATGAATCCTACAATAGTATTTTAAAAAAATATTTATTTATGCTGTTTTCTTCGTTTAAACGCCATTCAAGGGCGAAAAAAAATGAAAATGTTACATTATTTATAGTCAGTTACCTGAATGAAATGCTGGCAAAATGAATACTCGACCTCCTGATTTGACCCTACTATGACTAATCTTTTGTCTGTAAAGTTGGCAATTAAGCTCAAATACCAGTCTATACCCTGCTGATCAAGATTGGAAGTTGGCTCATCTAAAAGTAAGATTGGAGTATCCGTGCAGAAGGCTAATGCCAGTTTGGTGCGTTGTTTCATTCCAGAGGAGAAGTATTTTAAAGCCTTATCCTGCGACTTCTCCAGTCCAAGCAAGTCCAATACCCCTTCTTTAGACATATCTTTATACAGGCCTTTAAATTTGAAATGAAAGTCTATCGTCTCTTCCAGCGTAAACTCTTCAATCAAATCCAGATAAGGTGCTGCAAAACTCAGGTGCTGATAAATCTGTTCTACCGGTACAATTTTCTCCTTCTGATAGCTTATTTTGCCTTCAGAAGGAGATAAATTTCCAAGAATCATACTCAATAAGGTCGATTTTCCTGAACCATTTGGCCCAAGGATGGCATAACGACCAGCTTGCTCAAATTCATAACTCAGGTTACGAAAAATCCACTCCTGGTTAAACCGTCTGCCGGCCTTATCTAAGCTGATTTTCATCAATAATGATTAGCTACCTGAACCAAAGCCCTTCATCACACCTCTGTTTGAGTTTCTGATGAATTCTAAGATTTCGTCTCTAATTTCTGTTGGTGCAAATTCTGCTTCAATCATATCCAATGCTTTACTTACATTGTTATGTTTCACAAATAACACACGATAAATTTCCTGAATTTCATTGATTTGTTCCGAAGTAAAACCTCTTCTTCTCAAACCAACCGAATTAATCCCGGCATAAGAAAGCGGCTCACGAGCAGCTTTCACATATGGAGGTACGTCTTTTCTTACCAATGAACCACCGGTTACAAAGGCATGAGAACCAACTTTTACAAACTGATGAATGGCAACCAAACCAGCAAGAACTACATAGTCACCAATGGTGATGTGTCCTGCAAGTGTAGTGCTGTTCGAAAAAATACAGTGATTACCCACCTCACAATCGTGAGCAACATGAGAATAAGCCTGGATCAAACAGTTACTGCCAATTACAGTTTTCCATTTGTCTTTAGTTCCTCTATTGATGGTTACACACTCTCTGATCGTGGTATTATCGCCAATTTCTGCAGTCGTTACTTCCCCTGCAAATTTCAAATCCTGAGGCACTCCTGAGATCACAGATCCAGGAAATACACGGCAATTTTTACCAATTCTAGCGCCATCCATGATGACCACATTAGAACCGATCCAGGTTCCTTCCCCAATTTCTACATCCTTGTGTATCACTGCAAAAGGCTCAATTACTACATTATCGGCAATCTTTGCCTGCGGATGTATATACGCTAAGGGTTGTATCATGATACGGTTTCGCTTTCTTTAACTTTAACAATTTGGGCCATCATCTCTGCTTCCACAACAACTTTACCTCCTACCATACCGACACCTTTCATTTGAGCGATGCCTCTTCTGATGGGCTCCATTAAGTCACATCTGAACACGATTGTATCACCAGGAGATACCTGGGCTCTAAAACGCACATTGTCAATTTTCAAGAACAAAGTCAGGTAATTTCTTGGATCTTCTACGGTACTTAAAACTAAAATACCACCAGTTTGTGCCATTGCTTCGATCTGAATCACACCAGGAAATACTGGTGCACCAGGGAAGTGTCCTTTGAAGAACTCTTCATTCATCGTTACATTTTTAACACCAACTACGTGTGTTTTAGACAATTCCAAAATTTTATCAATAAACAGGAAGGGCTGTCTGTGTGGCAGAATATCCATGATCTGTACCACATCATAAAGTGGTTTTACAGATGGATCATAAACATGCTGCACTTTTTTATTTTTTTCTTTTTTAATGGCTGCTTTGATTTTCTTAGCAAAAGCCACATTGGCAGCATGTCCGGGACGTGCAGCCATAATATGACCTTTTAAATGAACGCCGACTAAGGCAAGATCACCGATCATATCCAATAATTTATGTCTTGCAGGCTCATTCTGATACCTCAATTCCATATTATTTAAAATGCCCTGAGGAGCCACTTCTATCGCCGCTCTATTGAAGATGGTGGCCAGATGGTCTAACTCTTCTTTAGTCACTTCTTTATCCACGATCACGATGGCATTGTTCAAATCTCCCCCTTTGATCAAGTTGTTTTGAAGTTGATATTCCAATTCATGAAGGAAACAGAAAGTTCTGCAGGAAGCAATTTCTTTTTTAAACTCGGCAATACTGGAAATACCAGCATGCTGACTACCTAAAACAGGAGAATTATAGTCGATCATACAGGTAAACCTGTAATCATCCAATGGCATCGCCACGATTTCAACTTTTCTATCTGGCTCAGTATAGGTAATGTTATGAGGAATTGTGAAATACTCACGATCTACACTTTGCAGCTGAGTTCCAACACTTTCCAATGCTTCCAGGAATAAAATGGCACTTCCATCCATGATCGGGGTTTCAGGCCCATCCAGTTTGATCAACACGTTATCCAGATCCATACCCACTAAAGAAGCCATTACATGCTCCACAGTACTGATACTAGCGCCGTTCTGCGTAATTGTAGTTCCTCTTGCAGTGTCTGTTACGTTGTCACAATCAGCATCAACAATCGGACTTCCTGGCAAATCGGTTCTTTGAAATTTAAATCCGTGATTTTCTGGTGCCGGACAAAAAGTAAGCGTCACATTTGCTCCCGTATGCAGGCCTACGCCTGAAACTGAAACTTCGCCTTTAATGGTTTTTTGCTTCACATTCATTATTTTGCTATTGTGCTGTTTTGTTCAATTAATGCTTTGAGTTCTGAGATAGTATTTTCTAATGCCATGATTCGTTTTTCTACGCTTGGCAATTGTTTAAAGATCACTGAAGCCCTCATCCAATCTCTTAAAGGCTGGGCTGGGCTGCCATGCCATTGCTTAAATTCAGTGGTAATACTAGAGTTGATTCCTGCCTGAGCACCAATCTGAGTACCTTTGGCAAGACTCAGATGACCGGCAATACCAACTTGTCCGCCGATAACAGAATTTTCTCCCACTTTAGTACTACCTGAGATTCCGGTTTGAGCAGCAACTACTGTATTTGCACCTACGTCTACATTGTGTGCAATCTGAATCAGATTGTCTAGTTTCACTCCTTTTCTAATGAAAGTTGAGCCCATTGTAGCCCTGTCTATTGCAGCATTTGCCCCAATTTCAACATCGTCTTCGATCACTACATTTCCGATCTGCGCAATCTTCGAATAAGTGCCGTCTGGTTGTGGTGCAAAACCAAAACCATCGCTGCCTATTACAGTATTGCTATGAATAACAATATTGTTTCCAAGAACAGAGCGGTTATATATTTTCACGCCAGGAAAAATCTGACAATTATTTCCAATTAAGGTATCCGGACCCACATATACTTGCGATTGGATCTTGGTATCGTCACCAATCACCACATTCTCACTGATATAACTGAAGGCTGCAATAAATACATTCTTTCCAATTTTTGCAGAAGGATGGATAAAGCTTGGCTGTTCAATTCCAGATTGAACATTCATTTGATTGATGACCTCATTGTATTTCTCCAGTAAAACGGAAAAGGCACTATAAGGATCTGCCACTTTAATTAAAGTGCTTTCTACAGGTTGAGATGGAAAAAAATCATTCCCTACGATGACTACAGAAGCCTTCGTTGAGTATAAATAGTTTTCATATTTAGGATTAGACAAAAAACATAAAGACCCAGCAGTTCCATTTTCTATCTTAGAAAGTTCTGTTACCTTAGCATTTTCATCGCCTTCAATGGTGCCATCTATAAATTCGCTTATCTGCTTGGCAGTAAATTGCATCGTACAAAGTTAAGTGTTAAATTGATATGAACAAATAAACCTATTTAGGTTATTATTATTCAATCTAAAAACGGGATTAAAAATTAATTAAATTGTTAAAAAATGCTAAATCATTCTAGGATAGCATAGTATATGTTTGGTGACCGTTTTATCCAATGATTCCAAATTAGATAAATCCGATGCTTTTGCAATGTCAATAATGGTATTATTTTTCATTAGAATGTTGATATTCCCGCTTCCTGCATTGTAGGCACGGTTCTCTATTTGATCTGTAAAGACAAAATAACCAACATCCTGGAGATTCAGTTTAAACCTTTCCGCAGTCTGATCTTTTAACTGTTGAACACGATCCGGATCTGGAGCCTCCGTACTGATTTCTACTTTATAAAGGTTGCGACGGATAAACATATTACATAATTCCGATAAAATCGGGTCAGAATGATCTGTCCAGACTTTTACCGATGCCATGATATCCTGATCATCCAGCTTGAAAAACGCTTTCAGATGAACCTCATCTTGGAAGAAACCAGCTTTATTAATGTCATTTTTAAGAAAATGCTGTAAAGCCGGCGTAGCAAAAAGAGTTGCTCCTTTAGCCGAAAGTTCCTTTGCACGTTCCAGTATTTTAACCAGCAGGTACTCTCCGGCAACCACCGTTTTATGCAGGTAAACCTGCCAGTACATGAGTCTTCTTGCAATCAGAAAATTCTCAATCGAATACATTCCCTTCTCTTCAATCACCAGTTCACCGTCCAATACATTGAACATTTTGATGATGCGATCAAAACTGATTACACCTTCACTCACCCCGGTAAAGAAACTGTCGCGGTTCAGGTAATCCATACGGTCCAGGTCCAGTTGTCCTGAAACCAGCTGAGTGAGGAATTTTTTGTGATAATCGCCTTTAAAAATGTTAATCGCCATGGTTAGACGACCCTCAAACTCTACATTTAACTTTTCCATGATCATCATGGATATCGTTTCATGATGAATGCCATTGACAAGCGTATGCTCCAGCGCATGAGAAAAAGGTCCATGTCCGATGTCATGTAAAAGAATAGCGATCGTTGCCGCTTCTTCTTCTTCCCTGCTAATTTCCTGCCCTTTACTCTTAAGGATTTCCAAAGCGAGGCTCATTAAATGCATTGCGCCCAGCGCATGATGAAACCTGGTGTGCAGGGCTCCTGGGTACACCAAATGAGTCATCCCTAATTGCTTTATATATCTTAACCGCTGAAAATAGGGATGTGAGATCAAGTCAAACACCATTTCAGAGGGGATATTTATGAAGCCATAGACAGGGTCATTTATGATTTTCTTTTTGTTCAATCCTTATAAATAAAATTATACGGTACAAAAATTGCTATTTTTATCCATACTAAGAAAGAGAAATACTTTTTTGAAAGATTTAATTTTATTTTATAAGTACAGCAATGCAGGAAACCAAAATTTTATGGGCCGACGATGAGATCAACTTATTAAAACCACACATACTATTACTAAACGAAAAAGGATACCATGTGACCACTTTTACCAACGGCAATGACGCGCTGGAAGCTTTTGGTAAAGAACACTTTGACCTGGTATTTTTAGATGAAAATATGCCGGGACTAACCGGATTGGAAACCCTTACTGCCATTAAAAACATCAGGAATGATGTTCCTGTAGTATTGATTACCAAAAGTGAGGAAGAAAACTTAATGGAAGACGCGATTGGTTCAAAAATCGATGACTATCTGATTAAGCCCGTGAACCCAAAGCAGGTATTATTGACCATTAAAAAGATCATAGACAATAAGCGTTTAGTCAGCGAAAAGACATCTATGGCTTATCAGCAGGATTTCCGCAGACTTGGGATGACCTTAAATGACAAGCTCAGTTATGAGGAATGGGTTGATGTTTACAAGAAACTGGTATTCTGGGAGCTGGAGCTGGAAAAACTGGATGACCCACAGATGCATGAAATCCTGACGATGCAAAAATCGGAAGCCAATGCACAGTTTTCAAAATTCATTGAAGACCATTATTTAGGTTGGGTGAATGGTAAAGAAAAGGCCCCTTTACTTTCAAATGATTTATTGAAAAAGAAAGCCTTCCCACTCATTAACGACAACAATGTGCCGGTGTTTTTTATCCTGATAGACAATTTAAGATACGATCAGTGGAAAATCATCAACCCTTTAATCACCGAACATTTTCGCCTGGATGAAGAAGATACGTACTCTAGTATTCTTCCAACTGCGACCCAATATGCAAGAAATTCGATTTTCTCAGGTCTTATGCCTTTGGAAATGGAGAAGCGCTTCCCTCAATTATGGCAAAATGACGATGATGAAGGCGGAAAAAACTTACATGAAGGGGCTTTCCTGACAGAAAACATTAAAAGAACTTTCCGCAAAGACTGTAAACATAGTTATCATAAGATACTCACCTATGATGATGGTAAGGCATTGAATGAGCAACTGAATAACCTCCTGCATAACGACTTTAATGCGATCGTTTATAATTTCGTAGACATGCTTTCGCATGCCCGGACAGACATGCAAATGATCCGTGAGCTGGCCAACGACGATGCTGCTTACCGTTCTTTAACCCTGTCCTGGTTTGAGCATTCTCCTTTGATGGAACTCCTGAAAAAACTTGCGCAGAAAAAAGTAAAACTAGTGATCACTACGGACCATGGAACAATTCGTGTAAAACATGCAAGCAAAGTAATTGGAGATAGAAACACCAATACAAATTTACGTTATAAGCAAGGGAGAAATCTGAATTATAACGCCAAGGAAGTGTTTTTAATTAAGAATCCACATGAAGCTCAATTGCCTAAGATCAACATCAGTTCAAACTATATTTTTGCTAAAGAAGACCGTTATTTCGTTTATCAAAACAACTACAATCAGTTTGTGAACTATTATAATGAGACCTTCCAGCATGGAGGCATCTCTTTGGAAGAAATGATCATCCCTGTGGCCACATATAGTTCAAAATAATTAAGCTTACCGAATAAGTTATATTTTAGCCAGTTTCCCTGAGTAAAAAATTCAGGGAAACTGGCTATAGAGCTTTCAGCTATAAGCCCCCTAATGGGCAACTTTTAGGGCTCTGCTAGGGCTGAGGTAGGGTCAGAGCCTTAAAAAAGTAGTACCAATCCCTCAACAACACACCTTACCTACTCAATTCTATGGCCGTTGTTGTATAACACTATAATTATTTCCTAATTTTGGGAGCGAGGATAAAACAATCCTATACATCGAATAAAACTTCATTACCGATAAAGACAACGATTAACGAATGAAAATTGAGGTTAAAAATCTAGACGGCCTGGATCAGGCGGCTCAAAAAGTACTTGAATTTGCTCAGGATGAGCGTATTTTTATCTTTGAAGGAGAGATGGGTGCCGGCAAGACAACGTTTATTAAGGCCTTGTCGAAAGCATTAGGTGTGACTGAAGTGGTCTCAAGTCCTACTTTTTCTATCGTCAATGAATATGAAGGCCATGCTGGTATCATCTATCATTTCGACTTTTACAGGATTAAAAATCTTCAGGAAGCGTACGACATTGGTTATGAAGAATACTTTTATTCAGATCATATTTGCCTGATTGAGTGGCCGGAAAAAGTATCAGAGCTCCTACCGGAGCATTATGTCAAAATTGAAATTACTGCTCCTGGAGAAACTGAAAGATTACTGTCAATTTCCAGAATTTAAATTCCAAATACACTTATTTTCAGGTATTTTGCTTAATTTCAGGTCAAATATCTATAAATAAAATGGCTACAGGATTACGGGAAGGAATGGCATCGATTGCTCAAAAAGGACTGATACAGCCCAAAGAGACCATGTCGGAAACCAACAAAAAAACCAACAGTCTTTATATTGGCATTCCAAAAGAAATCTCATTTCAGGAGAACAGAATCGCATTAACACCATTATCTGTTGCATTACTGATCAATAATGGTCACCGGGTGATTATTGAAAGTGGCGCCGGCGTTGGCGCAAATTTTTCTGATAATGATTATAGCGAACAGGGTGCCACCATTTCATTTCATAAGAAAAGTGTATTTGAAGCAGATATACTGGTCAAGATCGCACCACCAACGATAGAAGAGATTGCGATGATGCATAAAGGCCAGACCCTGATCTCTGCACTTCAGATGGGAGGCCTAAAAGAGAATTACCTGAAAGCATTATTGAATAAAAAGATCAATGCCCTTTGTTTTGAAAATTTTCGCGATGAAGGAGGAATTTTAAGTGTTGTCAGGGCAATGAGTGAAATTGTTGGTGCTACCTCTATTTTTATTGCCGCTGAATATTTGAGTTCTGCAACCGGGGGCAAAGGTTTGATGCTTGGAGGCTTCACCGGAGTCCCTCCCACCGAAATTGTCATTTTAGGGGCCGGAACGGTCGGAGAATACGCCGCGCGTACGGCACTATCTCTAGGTGCGGAAGTAAAAGTGTTCGATAGCTCACTCTATCGCCTTAGAAGGCTTCAAAATAACTTAGGGAGCAGGGTCTTTACTTCGGTTATGCAACCTATCGTTCTAAGTAAGGCAATTACCACTTGCGATGTCGTAATCGGCGCCATTCGGGCAAATCACGGCAGAAGCCCTTGTATTGTCATGGAAGAGATGGTGATGAGGATGAAACCAAATTCCGTGGTCATTGATGTGAGCATTGACCAGGGCGGTTGCTTCGAAACTTCTGAAGTGACCAATCATAGCAACCCGGTGTTCCGAAAACATGAGGTCATACATTACTGTGTTCCAAATATTGCATCGCGCGTTCCAAGAACAGCATCTTATGCACTGACAAATATTTTTGCCCCAATACTATTAGACCTCGGCGAACTTGGCGGACTAACCGGAGTCATCTGGAGTAAGCCTGGAATTAGAGAAGCTCTTTATGTATATCAGGGTCACCTTACCAATAAAGATCTTGCCGGGATGTTCAACCTACCCTATAAGGATATTGAACTTTTAGTGGTGTCCAATCAATAATAAATGATCCAGTCCATTTCCCTTATCTTATGGATCCTGGTTTTTAATCAGCAATCCGCTCCCGCAACACCGGGCCCCATAAAGGTGATCAAAAGCTTTTCGGCATATCAACGGGCTTTTCAGCGCGATTTAAATCTGGAATTACTGGAGCTCAAAAAAGAAATTCCTGGTATTGAACTGGACATCCGATACGCAACCAACAATAACTTTATGAAGATTGCGGTTTATAAACAAGCACGCGCCTTTGCAAGAAGGCCGGTAGTCATGCAATTGAAAAAAGTACAACTGGCCTTAAACAAAAAAGGTTATGGGCTCAAGATCTATGATGCTTATCGTCCCTATACTGTTACAAAGACATTGTACCTCAAAGCGAAGAATAAAAACTTTGTAGCTCCGCCAAAAATAGGATCCAGACACAACAGAGGTTGCGCAATAGACCTTACCCTCATTGATATGAAGACTGGAAAAGAGCTGGAAATGCCCACGCCATACGACAGTTTTTCTCCAATGGCTGCAGCCAATTATAAAGCCCTTCCTGCGCCTACGCTAAAAAACAGGGACCTGCTGATTCAGGTGATGCAAGCCCATGGTTTTCGTGTATTATCAAATGAATGGTGGCATTTTGACTTCCGGGATTATCGCAAATACGATTTGCTCGACATTCCTTTTGAAAAATTATAGTTTACCATAATGTCCCTCTTCCAGCTTAACCCGATCTCCATCGAGCTCAATTAGAAAAATATGACTATATTCATCTTCTGTAATTTCTTTTATATTACTCTTTGCATTAAACGCAGCAATAATGCCCAAAAGCCTATTGGAGTGACCACAGATGACGATATTTTTTCCCTTATAAGTATTTAATATGGTATCAGCCAATGCCTGGTAGGCAGTAGATTTATACAAATGAATGGGTAAATTCTGCGCAGCAGCCAAAGGAGCTAATGTTCCTTTAGTTCTTTTATAATCGGTACTGAACAAGGCAGCCATTTTTTCTCCTTTCAGGTATTTAGCCAAAGCTAATGCCCGTTCTTCTCCTGCAGAAGTTAAAGCAGGATCCTTGTCGCTAGAATTATCCAGATTCTTTTCCGCATGTCTGACCACCCAGATTTTAGTAGTTTGAGCTTCCAGACTATAACTCAGCACCAGGAGCAGTAACAACAATAGCAATCGTTTCATTTTAATCATCTTTGGTTATAAATTATAGATAAAGGTATACTAAGGTTCATAAGGACAAGAAGCTTGTATAAAGGCGACAAGTTTATTAAAAAAATAACCATTGTATTTATCCTTAATCCGATTCATCCTATGTACTAATTTATTAAATTAGTTTAATGAAATGGTCTGTATACGCGATAAATTTGTTCGGGCTAAAAACCCTTCTGCTTGTCTCTATTGTCACTTTGACCATACATGTAGGCTATGCTCAAAATTTTGAATTTCAAAATAACAGGAAAAAAGATGCCGTTAGTATGATACTGGTCAAAAATCTGATCATCATCCCTGTCTTCATTAACGAAAAAGGACCTTATAATTTCATTTTAGACACTGGTGTAGGCCCAATGATCATCTCTGACCCTAGTTTAACCGATAGTTTAAAAATCAAAGATTTACGTACCATAAAAATCGCTGGCTTAGGAAAAGGGAATGAAATTGAAGCTTATGTTTCCAGCTCCATAGATGCGCGCGTTGGAAAAGCACGTTTGGAACACGTTCCGACTGCCCTATTAAAAGAGGATTTATTTCGTTTATCGAGCTTTGTAGGAATGCCCATTCATGGCTTATTGGGCTATCACTTTTTTAAAAGCTTTATTGTAGAATTAAAGTACTCCACTAAAAGAGTGGTTTTTTACCTGCCCTCTTATGGGAAGAAGATTAAAGGGGAGCGGATTCCACTGGAAATGATCAACGATAAACCCTATACGAAAATACAAATCGAATCTCCGGAACTTGGACTATTAACGTTAAAGATGCTGGTAGACAATGGTGCCAGCCATGCAATTTCTTTGGAACTCCTGGATAAAAATCCGTTCCCCCTACCCCCTGTTTCGATCTTAGCCAACCTGGGTGTAGGATTAGGTGGCCCAATCAGTGGCCACATAGGGAGAACTCCGGAAGTAAAAATTGGCTCCTTTCAATTAAATAATGTACTCAGCTCTTTTCCAAAATATGAAGAAGTTGCAGCAAAAGTTTTGCTCAATGACCGCAACGGAAACCTGGGTGCGGATATCTTAAGTCGCTTTGACATCACTTTTGATTATGAAGATAATGCGATGTATCTAAGGAAAAACGGCAACTTTAAGCGCCCCTTTCAGCATGATATGGCTGGAATGGAAATCTATGCAGACGGAACAACACGCAAACGTTATTTTATTGGCAGAATAGAACCCGACTCTCCGGCAGAACAAGCAGGATTTCAGGCAGATGATGAAATTGTCAGTATAAATTTTGTTCCCGCGAGTAACTATTCCTTAACGGAAATCAACAAGCTTTTTAGAGAGGATAATGGAAAAACGGTCATTGTAACTGTGATGAGGGAAGGTCTCCTTCGCATCAGGGTGATAAAACTTAAACAAAGAATATAAAATCTGCCGATTCTTATAACTTTGTCTCCAATTTAAATCCATTACCATTATTTTCAAGCATGTCCAAAAAGCTCATTTATATCTCCTTAGCCGCTATTAGTATTTTTTTGAGCTGTAACTCTGAATCCAACCAGGAAAGAAGAAATCGTGCTAGAAAACTCTCTTTCGAAACGATTAAAGGGATTAAATACTATGAGGTAAAGCGCCGTTTCAGTACCGGTTTATCATTTAATGAGATGGGTTTCCAACAAGAACCCAGCTGGATCATTCAGTTTAAATCCAATGATTCGGTTATGGCTTATAGTCCGCAAAAAAAGAGAATGCAGACTTTTTTCCTGCAATATGATCATGGAGATGTTTACAACTTTGCAAAAGAATGGTTTAGAATCAAAAAGATCAGTAAAGACAGCATTTTAATGCAACGTTTACAGGTGGTAAGAAAGGAAATAGCTAAAGACATCCGATCAGATGTAAACATTACGTATTATTCTGAAGATTACATTAAAAATGTTTTAAAAACAACGGTAGCAGCCTTACAAAAACCAACCAGAGCCGATACCTTGTATATTCAAAAATTATCAGCAGCTTCCAACCAAAAGCCCTCCGATTCAAGTCTGGCTTTTGCGGGACGACAGCCGGTCGTTTTTCAACCATTGAGTGATATGATCCGCGTAGAAAAATTAAACATAGTTGACCGGATCAATGGCAAAACTGAGGCATATGATTACCTTTTCCCAACCTATAGAATAGACATTTCAAGAGCCTATGAAGATTTTGGCTATGAGTTTAGTGTTTTGGTAGATGCAAAGGGTAAAATCTACCTCAATAAGTTTCGCAGTTCAGATCCGGAGAACTACGAGCCTAGAAAGAAAACACTGGAAGCCATCGTAAATGTGTACCTACAAAACCTCTTAAAAGTGAGCCCGGGAAGCACATTGGGGATCCCACATTCCAGCGAAATTAACCTGATCGTTTCTGGTAAAAAAGCTGCCGAATAAATCCTTAAAATTTACATTTATCAAAAAATATAGCCCCTGTGTATTATTAAATATATTCCGTATCTTGCCCACTTAATTTATTAATAAATAATACAATGCAAGAAGGAACAGTAAAATTTTTTAATGTAACTAAAGGTTTCGGATTCATCATTCCATCTAATGGAGATAGCGAAATTTTTGTACATTCAACAGGCCTTATCGATGAAATTCGTGAAAACGACAAAGTTGAATACGATGTTGAAAGCGGTAAAAAAGGGTTGAATGCAGTTAATGTTAAAGTAATCTAGATTATTAAAAACATAATTGTACAGCATCGCGAAAAATCGCGATGCTTTTTTGTTTTAAAAGGAGACTATTTCCTTGTTTTTAAGAGTTCAAACAAGCGCTCAGGTTCATTGGTTGTGATGAATTCGATGTCCTGATCCAACAACCAGTTCATCTCTTCTGCGTTATTCACTGTCCATGCATTTAAAGTCAGTCCTAGGGCTTTAGATTTAGTAAACCAATCGCCGGTTTTATACACAGAGAAATGATAATCTGCCCCATAAAATCCGGAGGCTTTTAATCTTTCTAAGCTTGCATCTCCATTGAGGTAAGCCACCTTGGCTCCGGGTTGTAAGGCCAACACTTCCTCTCCGATGGCATAACTAAAACTAATGTAATCCACCCAGGCTGTTGCGCCTAATTGTTGTACCATGGCAACTGCTTTTCTCGTCATCTGCAGATCCCGCTCTCCGCTAACTTTTGCTGGTTTCAGTTCCAGAATCAGCTTAGTCTTTTTTTGTTTCTTCCCAGCTTTCAAATAGGCCTCCAATGTAGGGATATGCTCTCCGTTACTTAGTTTTTTTTCCAAAAGCTGGGCATAAGTGGAAGTTGCAATGGGCAAGCCCAGGAAATCAGGATCATGATTAACAACCAACACACTGTCGGAAGTCATATGCACATCGAATTCAGAGCCATAACAACCTAATTTTATGGCCTCATTTAAAGATGCAATTGAATTTTCTGGCAGACCTTTCTTCTTCCAGGCGCCCCGATGCGCAATGACTTGATTTTTATTCCAGGTACTTGGTTTTTCCATCTCAGGAGATTTAAATCCGATTGTGGTAAATAATGCAGCCATTGTTATGGCATAAATTGAATTTGTCATTTTGCGCGAATATTTGTTCCATGATTGCTGAATTGCGGCTCATGCTTCCCGCTTTCTAAATTCCACATCAGACAAGATCTTAAGGTTAATTTAATACTATTATATCTTTAACGCTATCAAAACCAAGATTCATTCTCTACCTTTAAGTTTCATTTGGTGCATTCATGAACAGCAATTACGAGCTTTTAATTTCAAAAGTAAATGAATTTACGCAAAAGTTTTATTTGAATAAACTATTGCGGGGTAGCATTTATGCCGCCTCTTTCCTCCTGGCTTTGTACCTGATGCTATTCTTATTGGTTTATTACACACATCCTGGTGTTTACCTTAAAACCTGCTTGTTTTTTAGTTCAATTGCCCTTTCAGCCCTGGCAATTGGTATTTGGGTTATTAAACCGGCACTAGCTTATTTTAAACTGAGTAAAAATCTGAGCCTTGAACAAGCAGCTGAACTAATTGGTAATCACTTTTTTAACGTAAAAGATAAGTTATTAAACACCTTACAGTTAAAAAACCTGGCTGATAAAAACCCAGAGCAAAATCAACTGATCATGGCTGGGATTGATCAAAAGATCAACGACCTGAAACCCATTCCGTTTAGTAGTGCAATTCGTCTGAATGACAATAGAAAATACCTTCCGTATTCATTGTTTCCTCTGAGTATTATTCTGCTGATTGCGATAATCGCTCCATCCATTTTGAAAGAAGGAACCAGCAGCTTTGTTCAATATAATAGAGAAATTTTGCCAAAAGCGCCCTTTACTTTTCAATTGATAAATGAAAACCTAATCTGTGCACAGGGAGATGACCTCCGCCTGAAGCTTAAACTTAACGGAAATGAAATCCCTCAGGAGGTATACATTTCTGATGGACTGAACACCTATAAGTTGGAAAAAAAAGACCTTACAAGCTTTGAATATACCTTCAAAAACCTTCAAAAGAATAAGGAGATCCGCTTTAGTGCAGGGGGATTTCAATCTCTTCCTTATCTGATTGAAGTAAAAGCCCGTCCAGCAATTATAGCCATGAGTGCTCATCTTCATTATCCCGCTTATTTGCATAAAAATGATGAAACCATCCCCAATGTTGGAGATCTATTGCTCCCTGATGGCACTACGGTAATCTGGAAATTCAGTACCGCAAATAGTGATCAGCTTGTTTTTAAGCTGGATAATAACCAACAAGTCCTACAATCTGCAGACAACGTTTTCAGCTTTACAAGGACCTTACGTAAGAACGGGGAATATCGCATCAGCCCAAAAAACAGCTCCTTTAACGGAACTCCGGATTCTTTAGTGCACCAAATCGGAATTATTACAGATGAATATCCTAACATTGTAGTCGCCGAATCTCCAGATTCTTTAAGTAGTAAAGCACTTTATTTCAGCGGTAAAATTTCTGACGACCATGGTTTTAGTGCATTAAAATTTAATTATCTTATTACCGAAAATGGTAAAGCAAAGCGCAAAATCAGCCAGTCAATTCCTATTAAAAAGGCACAATTGGACCATGACTTCTTCTTTTTCTGGGACCTCAAACAGGCAGGGATTAGACCTGGTCAGCAATTAGAGTATTACTTTGAAGTGGCGGATAATGATGGGGTAAATGGCCCAAAAACGACTAAATCAGCCTTGCACACTTATGAACTGCCAACAGCACAACAGGTAGCAGAGAAGATCAACCAAGGTACTCAGGCGGTCAAACAAAAAATGGATCAGGCAATTAAACTGGCCGCTGCAGTAGAAAAACAGAGTAAAAAGCTTGGTGCTACCCTATTGGACAAAAAAACATTGAGTTTTGACGATAAAAAGCAGATTCAGCAGCTATTAGATCAACAAAAACAGTTGGAAGAAAGTGTTAAAACACTCAAACAGCTGAACGAAAAAAACAATTTTGAAAAAGAGGAAAATGCAGCTGTAAAGGATGAACTCCTGGAAAAGCAAAAGCAAATCGATGAATTGTTTAAAAATGTACTGGATGATAAAACTAAGGCACTATTAGAAAAACTGCAAAGCTTAATGGATCAAAATAATAAAGATCAGACTCAACAGGAGCTTTCCAAGATGCAAATGGACAATAAATCCTTAAAAAATGAACTGGATCGAATCTTAGAGCTCTATAAACAGCTGGAATTTGAACAGGGCCTGCAAAATAATATTGACCGCCTTAAACAACTTGCAAAAGAACAGAAGTCCCTTTCTGAGCAAAGTAAAGATCAAAAACAAACAGCGGGAGATTTGAAACAACAACAGGAGGATCAACTCAAGGCATTTGAAGACATACGCAAGGAGTTGAAAAATTTACAGGAGAAAAATGAACAATTAGAACGTCCAAATCCATTCGAAAACCCGGAAAAAGAGGCAAAAGGAATTCAACAACAACAAAAGGAAAGTAAAGATAATCTGGAGAAAAATGATCGTAGGAAAGCCTCGGAAAATCAGAAAAAAGCAGCGGATCAGCTAGAACAAATGGCAAAAAAAATGGACGAGATGCAGCAGCAATCTTCAGAAATGGAGAATAACCTGAACGTTCAGGAACTCCGTCAGCTACTGGAAAATCTTTTAAAAACCTCTTTTGATCAGGAGAAAGTGATGCTTGATTTCAAAAAATTAAGCAATAATGACCCGCTATATACCAGCACTGTACAACAACAACGGACAATAAAAGACAATATGAAGACGATCGCTGATAGTCTGTTTTCATTAAGTAAAAGGGTTCCACAAATTGAAAGTACCGTGAACGAGGAAGTACAGAAGATCAATTTTAATATGGATAAAAGTCTGGATAACCTAAGCGAAAGGAATACTGCGGCAGCTAATAAAAACCAGCAGTATACCATGACTTCCATCAACAATTTGTCGTTAATGCTCAATGAAGCCCTTGAACAACTTCAAAAGATGATGAAAAATTCAAGTGCAGGAGGTAAAGGAAAGCAGAAACAAAGCATGAAACAGCTGCAACAAATGCAGCAGCAATTGAACAATAGCATGCAAAAAGCAAAGGATCAGTTGCAAAAATCAGGAAATAAAGGCAGCGTTCCCAAAGGACAGATGTCTGAGGAGTTTGCTAAAATGGCTCAACAACAACAAATGATCCGGGAAGCTCTACAAAAGATCAACAAGGAAGAAAATAAAGATGGGAAATCTGGCTTGGGTAATCTGAATCAAATGATAAAGGATATGAAAGCTACAGAAAATGATCTGGTCAACAAACGTCTGGAACAAGAAACCATCAACAGACAAAAGGACCTGTTAACAAAGCTTTTGGATGCAAATGATGCTAAAAGAGAACAGGACCAGGATTCAAAAAGAGAAAGTAAAGCCGGAAAAGATTTGCCTCCTTCGTATCTGCAGATGCTGGAAAAATTCCGTAAAAATCAAAAAAACGAGACCGAATGGATCCAAAAATTACCTCCCAGCCTAAACTACTATTACAAAAATAAAATTGCGGAGTATTTTAAATTACTAAATTTGGCCCAATAATTCTATATCCAGATGGCAAAACCTGCAGTTCATTTTTTCACAGAAGACCTTAGTTACACTTTAAAAAAGAAAACCTTACTTAAGGCCTGGATTAAAGCTATAATTGAAAAGGAAGGTTATTCCTTACAGGAACTGAACTTCATTTTATGCTCTGACGAATATTTACTACGTATAAACCAGGAATACCTTAACCATGATACTTATACTGATGTGATCACTTTTGATAACTCAGAAGAGCTTAAAATGATTGTAGGTGATATTTTCATTAGCCTGGAGCGGATACAGGAAAATGCAAAAACCTTTAAACATACTGTAGCAGACGAATTGTATCGGGTAATGGCCCATGGTACCTTACATCTTTTAGGTTATAAAGACAAAGGTAAAGCAGCTAAAACGCTAATGACCGCAAAGGAAGATGAGTCTCTTGCTCTATTCAAAACCATGGAGCAAACAACATAGTCATCGAATGCCAGATTTGGTGTTCATCGTTATTATCCCTCTGTTCGTCGAAAATAAATGACAGATGGTCTAATGAGCGTCAATTTTTGAAACGTTTCTCCTGGTCTCGCGTCTTATCTCTGAAAGATTTTAGGTCACACAAAAACCAGGAAACCATGAAAAATATGCTTAAAAAATTACTGATTGGTGGTTTAGCCATTGTCATCCTTACCGGAACAAAATTTGGATTGAAACCAGCAGAGCGAGGAGTTTGTTTAACCCATACCAGGAAATAATTACCTCATTTTCTTCGTTTAAACGCTTTAAAACCAGAGAACTTCTTAGGATACCCTGGCGATCATTGTTGCCAACTTAATTTACAAAATCCTACTTTATCGAGCTTCTAAAGCTCCAAAATACCCTTTTTTCAGGATTTTAGTTTCCCTGAACAGGAAAGCCTTCATTCCCTCGGGATTAAATTACTTAATAAATTAATCTCAATTGCCTGATTTTTAAAGGTCAAAATCGAGACATCTTCAATAGGCTCAACTATATACCTAAGAATTATTGCTTACTTTTGCGCTAGTTTCATAAATAAAATATCGTTAAACACAGACTTTGAGTACACTAATTGCAGCCGAAAACTTAGGCCATGCTTACCATGATGAATGGCTATTTAAAAATTTGACCCTGGGGATTCAACCTGGACAACGCGTTGCGTTGGTTGGTATTAACGGTGCTGGGAAAAGCACCTTACTGAAATTACTTGCTGAAAGGTTTAATCCCTTAGAAGGTAAAATCGTGAAGAATAAATCAGTTAAAATAGGATTTCTAGACCAGGAACCTTCTTTTCCAGACGGTTACTCTATTAGTGATTTCATTTTCTCAACGGAAAACAAACAGCAACAACTGATCAAAGAATATGAGGAACTAATTGAAGATCCTAACCCGGATGAGAAGAAATTGAACCGCTTATATGAAGAATTAAGCGAACACAATGCCTGGGAATATGAGCATGAAATTAAAACGATTTTAAGCCGCATGGGGATCACTCATTTGCAACAACAGATTTCTACCCTATCTGGTGGGCAGAAAAAGCGTCTGGCGCTTGCAAAACTCTTAATAGAAGATCCTGAAATCTATGTGTTGGATGAGCCAACCAACCATTTGGACATTGATACCATCGAATGGTTGGAAAAGCTATTGACTTCTGGAAATAAAACTATATTGTTAGTTACACACGATAGGTATTTCCTTGACAATGTTTGCAATACTATTGTAGAGCTCGACAGGGGGAAAATTTACAACTATAATGGAAATTATGCTTATTTCTTAGAAAAGAAATCTGAGCGTGAAATGGCTGATGAGAGCACTTTTCAAAAAAACAAGAACCTCTTAAAAAAGGAACTAGAATGGATGAGAAGAATGCCTGCTGCCCGTACAACAAAATCTCAATCCCGTATTGATGCTTTTTATGACCTGGAAAGTAAAACAAAACAAAGAACCGATAATCAAAGTGTTACATTAAACGTAAAAATGTCTCGTCAGGGAAATAAAATCCTTGAATTAGACCATATTGGTCAGTCTTTCGATGGAAAACCAATCATTAATGATTTCAGCTATACTTTTAAACGAGCAGACCGTATTGGCCTTGCTGGTAAGAATGGTACTGGAAAATCAACATTACTGAATATCATTACAGGTTTCTTAACACCAGAAAAAGGAAAAGTGAGTACTGGGGAAACCACTGTTTATGGTTATTATAAACAAGGTGGTTTAGCTTTCAATGAAAAAGAAAGAGTAATTGATATCGTAAAATCTGATGCCGAATACATCAAAATGGCCGATGGTCAGACCATCTCTGCCTCACAACTTTTAACACTATTCCTCTTCCCTCCCAAGAAACAACATGGGATGGTAGAAAAGCTTAGTGGTGGCGAAAAGAAAAGATTACACCTGATGAAGGTGTTGATGCAAAACCCTAATTTCCTTATCCTGGATGAGCCTACCAACGACCTCGACATTGATACGCTAAACGTATTGGAAGAGTTCTTAGAAAACTTCCCAGGTGTATTGATTCTTGTTTCTCACGACAGGTATTTACTTGACAAAATGAGTGAACAATTGTTCATCATGGAGGGCAACGGAGAAGTAGCAATTTACAATGGAAATTATTCTGAATATAGAATTAGTTTAGAGACTCCAAAAGAAAAAGCACCTGCTAAAATAAAGGAACAACCTGTTCAAAATAGCGTAGCTGCAGCAACTAAAAAACTATCCTTTAAAGAGCAAAAAGAGCTGGAAGAATCAGAAACGAAGATCACTGAACTGGAAACAAAAATCCAGGAACTGAGTAATTCTCTACTGACAATTGACAGTGCTGATTACACGAAAATACAAGAAGTTTCTAAAACTATTGAAAGCTTAAATCAGGAATTAGAAAAAGTTACTGAGCGTTGGTTGACGCTATCAGAGCTATAAATCCTTTTGACTATCCCCACCTTTTAGATCAATATATAGGTGGGGATAATTGATCATCTTGAGCTTCTCATGAAAAATTAATACTTAATCGATTTCATTATCGATCACAGTTAATATACAGAAATCATTGGGATGAACCTGGTATAAATCTTCCCTCCCACTGCTTTCAAAAACAATAAAAAGTTCTTTCTCATTTTTAATAGCAATAAACAACATTGAATTTTCTATTCCATTTATGACAGGAAACAAAAAATTCTATTTTTTTTATAAGCGAATTTAATAACGTTTTTGACCTAATTAAAGTCAAAAATAAAACTCCGTTTTAATAAATAATTTCATACTTCTTGCTTTTCTATAGATGAGCGCAAGAAAAAACAGGGAAATATTTAACCATCTAAGCGCCATTAAATTCGTTTTCTACAGATTGGTAATGTTCAAAATGAGTATTTATTCCTAACTAGTTTACAGCAGAAGGTATTAATTATCTAGTGGGATTGCCCTTCTTTTATTCTAATAAGCGATTCCTCTTTTGATATAAAAAACCTCAGCTTTGATAAAAACTTTATAGTTTTTCAGCTTGTCTATGATAACATTTTGAAGAGGATAATCTGTGAATTGAGGAACAATTCAAGTCCTCCACTTCCTGGAAAATCCTTGAGTATTCAAAATCTTCGGGTCAAATTAATAAAATCAAAAACGAATAAAGTGGATGTATAGATTCTCTTATCCATAAAAATAGAGTGTGGAACATCAGAATTTCAATTAAAAGTAAAACAACAATTCTGTCAGCATTTAAAGTGATGCTTTAAATTGAATATGGTATTAAGGTAAATCATACTCTACTTTGAAAACCAAGCGTTTTAAGCTTTAAAAAAAGAAAAAATCGCCCTTTAATTAGACAGAAAGGCTACCCTTCTTTAAATGGTTAAATGAAGAAGGGCAAAAAAAGAAAGAATAAAAGGAGAACGAATTAGCGTGTCTCCGCTATTAAATGATTAATTTTAACCTATTGTTTCACGTGAAACAGTCCCTCTTCACACAGGGCTTTTCATTACGTTCCACGTGAAACAAAATTTGATTGATATAAAAACACAGGTAATGTTTAAAGAATATGATGTAATAGTAGTTGGTGCCGGACACGCTGGTTGTGAAGCCGCCGCGGCCGCTGCCAATCTTGGATCTTCAGTCTTACTGATCACCATGAATATGGAGACCATTGCACAGATGAGTTGCAACCCTGCAATGGGTGGTGTAGCAAAAGGTCAGATCGTAAGAGAGATTGATGCGATGGGTGGATACTCAGGAATTATCAGCGACAAGACTACGCTGCAGTTTAGAATGCTGAACCTTTCTAAAGGTCCTGCAATGTGGAGTCCAAGAGCACAAAATGACAGAAAGAGATTTGCAGAGGAATGGAGATTAGCTTTAGAACGTACGCCAAATGTTGACTTTTGGCAAGACATGGTCGCTAGCCTAATAATTAAAAATAATACAGTAGTTGGTGTCAAAACTTCGCTAGGAATTGAAATCAAAGGGAAGTCCGTTGTACTGACCAATGGAACATTCTTAAATGGCTTAATCCATATTGGTGAAAAGAAATTTGGTGGAGGCAGAACTGCAGAAAGATCTGCAACCGGACTTACTGAACAATTAACAGAACTGGGATTTGAAGCAGGCCGAATGAAAACCGGCACCCCACCCCGCATAGACGGAAGATCATTAAACTACTCCGTAATGGAAGAACAATGGGGAGATGAAAACCCAGGCCGATTCTCCTACACAAATGTAGAACGTCCCACAGAACAACGTTGCTGCTGGATCACCTATACGAATGCAGAAGTTCATGAAACTTTAAAAGAAGGATTCGAAAAATCACCAATGTTCACCGGTCGTATTAAAGGATTAGGCCCGAGATATTGTCCGTCTATTGAAGACAAAATTAATCGTTTTGCCGAAAGAGAAAGACACCAGATATTTGTAGAACCAGAAGGATTACACACCTGTGAAATTTATGTAAATGGTTTCTCCACTTCTCTACCAGAAGATGTACAATATAAAGCGCTCACTAAAATCCCAGGATTTGAAAATGCTAAAATGTTCCGCCCTGGCTACGCGATTGAGTATGATTATTTTCCACCTACCCAACTTTCTTTAACCTTAGAGACGAAAATGATCAGCAATTTATTCTTTGCAGGTCAGATCAACGGAACCACAGGATATGAAGAAGCAGCGAGTCAAGGTTTCATTGCCGGAATCAACGCACATCAAAAAGTAAACGATCTACATGAACTAATCATGAAGCGTTCTGAATCCTACATCGGGGTACTGATTGATGATTTAGTGACTAAAGGAACAGACGAACCTTATCGCATGTTTACCTCTAGAGCTGAACACAGATTGTTACTCCGTCAGGATAATGCCGACATCCGTCTCTCTCCTATCGCCCACCAGCTGGGTTTGATTAGTGACGAACGTTTGGAATTGGTTAAACAAAAAGTTGAAAACTCGGATGCAATTGTTGCCTTTGCTAAAAAGCAAAGTATTGATATGTCTGAAGCCAATGAAACACTGGAAGAATTAGGTACCAGTACACTGACACAAAATGTAAAAATAGTAAGCTTACTGGGTAGACCACAAGTCGGCATAGAAGACATTAGAAAGATAAGTACTCCATTCAGATCATACCTTAGTTCATTCGATCAGGAGACAATAGAACAGGCGGAAATCAAAATCAAGTACGAAAGCTATTTTGAAAAGGAACAGGAAATTGTAAACAAAATGCAGAAGATGGAAGACAAAGACATCAATCCAGATTTTGATTATGCACAACTTGGATCCCTATCTAAAGAAGCGAGAGAGAAATTATTGAAAATCAAACCCCGTACTTTAGGGCAGGCATCAAGAATATCTGGTGTTTCACCATCAGATATCTCAGTTTTAATGGTTCATATGAGTAAATAAAACGTAACACACTGATAAATAGCCGGTTATATTTAATTTTTAATGAAATATAACTGGCTCATTTAAATGAGTTTTAAGGGTCTTTTAAAATTTTTTAATGATATATATTAAAAAGAGTAATAAATTTAATACAGCGCATATAAATGGCCAAAAATAGCATTCTATCGAACTTCAGGCTTTTCACTTCCCTCCTACTGCTATCATCGCTAATATATAGCTGTGCAAGCATACAGCAACCACAAGGAGGTCCGCGTGATACGGAAGCTCCTAAGGTATTGAGTATGGAGCCAAAAAATTTTACAACAAATTTTAAAGAAAAAAAAATCCTTATTGAATTTGATGAATATTTCAAACTTCAAAATGAAGCTAAGGAATTTTCAATCTCTCCTGAATTGAAAGTACCTCCTATATTAAAGGTTAAAAAGAAACTGCTGGAAATCTCTTTTCCTGACAGCCTTGAAAAAAACACAACCTATACATTGAACTTCGGGAAGCTGATAGCGGATATCAACGAAAACAACGTCCTTAAGAATTTTTCATATGTATTTTCAACAGGTCCGAAACTCGATTCCTTAAGCATTAAAGGTAAAGTCACAAATTCTGTAACCGGCGAGCCGGAAATTGAAGCCGTTGCATTTATCCTTCCATTGGAAAGAGATACCCTCTTAGGAAAAGGAAGACCATCAATTTATGCACTAACGGATAGCAGTGGAAATTATAGTCTCAACAATTTAAGAGAAGGTACTTACAAAATTTATGCATTAAAAGAAAAAGGTGGAGATAAAATCTACCAGCAAAGTACAGATGAAATCGGTTATATTAAGGAACCAATCGTACTTAAAAAAAATCTCGATTCTGTAAATATTCAGGTATTTAAAGAAAATGCCTCAGTATTCCGAATTTTGGATAAACGTTTAAATCCAGATGGAAGCATCAGTTTTGCCTTTAATCAGAAATTAGAGAAACCGGAAGTTACGGTGATCGAACCTGGAGACCTGAATGCTAAGAAATATGTGAAATTCAGCAAACACAATGATTCTTTAAAAATGTGGTTAACTGATTTAAGTTTCGATTCCACAAAAATCAGCATTAAGGATCAGGGAAAATTATTGCAAACTACCACCATTAACAGAGGGAAAAAAGAAACCTATAACAGGGTATTGACTGCAACAGATAATCTGGAAGATCGGACCTTAAATCCTAATAAAGCTTTTAAACTCACCTTCAATTTTCCTATTTTAAGTACCGATATCAATAAAATTCAATTGCTTGAAGATTCCGTTCAAAGGACAAATTTTACACTTGAAAAAGATAGTACAGATTTTCTCTCCTACTATATAAAATATCCATGGCGTGTTAAAAAATCATATGAACTGAAATTTGAAGCAGGTGCTTTTACTGGAATATTTAATACGAAAAATAAGGAATTCAAGAAAGAGTTTAAAGTTGGAAGTAAGGATGATTATGGTACCTTAATTCTAAAACTCGTTGTTCCAGAAAAAGATAAAAGTTATATAGTAGAAGTAATCGATGCCAATAAAAATCCAGTAAATTCCATTGTGATCACTAAGGACACTACTGTAAGATTTAACAATTACAAGGCAGGTAAATATTTTACCAGAATTACTTACGACACGAACAAAAATAAGAAATGGGATACCGGAAACGTAGCTGAAGGCACACAACCGGAAAAGATATGGAATGAACCCAAAGAACTCTCTATCAGAGCCCTTTGGGAAAGAAATGAAACCATCAATATTCCAAAAGAATAAAGAAGCAAACCCTGAACTTAACTGTTAAAACAGATCTGTTCTATGATTTAAACCAGTCGGCATACATAATATAATTGTCTGGTAACTTATTCAATAAAGCCCGTTGCTCTTCAGTAATGGGCTTTATTTTTTTTGCTGGCGTACCTGCATATATATATCCAGTTTCACAATGTGTATTTTCCAATACAACAGCACCTGCGGCTATAATACAATAGTCTTCCACGATTGCATTATCCATTACAATTGCACCCATACCGATGAGAATATGGTCTTTTAATATACAGCCATGAACAATGGCATTATGCCCCACAGAAACCCTGTTACCAATCACTGTTGCTGCTTTTAAATACGTAGCATGAATTACTGCTCCATCCTGGATATTACTATCGTTTCCAATTGTGATGCTATTCACATCACCACGGATCACTGCATTGAACCAGACAGAACAATTATTTCCCATTCTCACATCGCCAACAATCGTTGCATTAGGTGCAATAAAACTATTTTCACCCCATTGAGGATGCTTATCTTTAACTGGTAATATAACCGCCATAACTTAAAAAATTGTATCATTTAATTGTGCTGAATGCACTGGATAATCAGTAGTATAATGTAAGCCTCTACTCTCTTTTCTTGCCTTGGCAGACTTAATTATCATAAAGGCCACCTGTATCACATTGCGCAATTCGCAAAGCTTTACCGATACTTTATTGGCTTTATAAAAAGCTTCAGTCTCTTCATGGAGCAAAAATAAACGTCTCATTGCACGATCTAATCTAAAATCAGACCGTACGATACCTACATAGTCGCTCATTAATTTCTGAGTTTCCCGTAAATTATGTGTCACTAAAATATCTTCATCAGATTGTTTTACTCCATCGTCGTTCCATTCCGGGATGTGCTCAGGAATCACATTGTTTTTAAAAGTAGCAATAGCATCTTCATAAATACGATGCGCAAATACAGGCGCTTCAAGCAAAGAATTTGAGGCCAAACGATTTGCGCCATGTAATCCTGTTGAAGAACATTCACCGCAGGCATATAAATTTTTGATAGAAGAACGTCCGTATTCATCTACCAAAATTCCACCACACATATAATGAGCTGCTGGCGTAACCGGTATTAAATCTTTAGTCATATCTATACCTATAGATAGACACTTCGCATAAATGTTCGGGAAATGGGCTAATATATCGCTCTTTTTACGATTAGTGATATCCAGATATACAAAGTCTTCTCCAGATTTTTTCATTTCAGAATCAATAGCACGAGCCACAATATCCCTGGAGGCCAGCGATCCTCTTGGATCGTATTCGTACATAAATTCCTCTCCATTCTTTCTTTTGAGTACCCCTCCATAACCACGAACAGCTTCAGAAATAAGAAAAGCAGGATACTCTCCAGGATGATATAAAGCCGTTGGATGAAACTGAATAAATTCCATATTCCTTACTTTTCCTTTTGCACGATACACCATCGCCATTCCATCCCCAGTTGCAATTACAGGATTAGTAGTACTACTATACACATGTCCTGCTCCACCTGAAGCCATGATAGTCACATTAGCTAGTATCTTTTCCACATCGTTACGCTCTGTGTTAAAGGCATATATACCATAACAGTGGATATCTTCAGAACTCTTATCCACATGCACACCCAAATGATGCTGAGTAATTAACTCCAAACAGAAGTAATGTGTTAATATCTCTATGTTTTTATTCTGATGAATCTGCTTTAATAAAACACTTTCAATTTCATATCCGGTGACATCTTTATAGTGTAAAACACGATTTTCAGAGTGGCCACCTTCTTTTGCCAAATCATAAACTCCGGTCTGATTTTTATCAAAATTTATCCCATAATCAATAATTTCCTGAATTCTTTGTGGCCCTTCTTTTACAACAATCTCTACTATCTCTCTGTCACACAGTCCATCACCGGCAATTATTGTATCTTCAATATGTTTTTCAAAAGAGTCATCTTTATCCACAACAACTGCTACGCCACCTTGCGCATATTTTGTATTTGACTCATCCTCGTTTGATTTTGTAACTATTAAAACTTTGCCATGCTGAGCTGCTTTTAAAGCAAAACTTAAACCCGCTATACCCGACCCTATTACTAAAAAATCTACTTTTCTCATTGAAATTAAGCTACTTCCCTTACTTTGTTAACAACGTTGATATAATTGTTAATTTCTTGTCTAAACATATAGAACAAATATTTTTGAATGTTTAAAGCTAAGCTAAAAAGGGAATTTGCCACAATATTTTCAGTTATTTTTGAGCAACTTTGCAGAGGTTATCCACTTTTTACACACAAACTAACAATACACATATTACTATGGATAAGTTTTGAGGGAGAAAAATAAAATACTGTAGATCAGCTGATTTTTAGTTTAAAAAATCAACTTATTTGTGGATAACTTATTGATAACTCAAATATTCGCCTAAAAAAAAATAATTTACAAACGTTATTAACACACTAATAAACAATAGAAGTCTATCTATATTAAATAATTATAATTTATTGAACTGTTGAAAATGGATACATTTGAGGAATTAAATAGAAAAGGTTTTGTCGAAGAAAAGATTGATCCTACACTTGATCTTTTCGTGGAAATCGAAAAACTAAAAAAAGAAAAAAATGCTATAGTGCTGGCGCACTACTATCAAGAGCCTGATATTCAGGATATTGCTGACTATATTGGGGATAGTTTAGGACTATCACAAGAAGCCGCAAGAACTGATGCTGAGATGATTGTATTTGCAGGAGTGCATTTTATGGCAGAAACGGCCAAGATTCTTTCTCCTGAGAAAAAAGTTTTGTTGCCGGATTTAAAAGCAGGCTGCTCGTTGGCCGATAGTTGTCCGCCACACCTGTTTAAAAAATTCAAAGAAAAGTACCCGGACCATGTGGTAATTACCTATGTGAATTGTACGGCAGAATTGAAGGCTTTGAGTGATATCGTTTGTACTTCTACGAATGCAGTACAGATTGTAGAAAGTCTTCCGAAGGATACAAAGATCATTTTTGGTCCTGATAAAAATTTAGGTGCCTGGGTGGCTAAAAAAACGGGACGGGATTTGGTTCTTTGGAATGGTGCTTGTATGGTTCATGAAATTTTTTCGAGAGAAAAAATTACGAAATTAAAAGCTCGTCACCCGAATGCGAAATTTATTGCGCATCCTGAATGTGAAGAGACAGTATTAGAGATGGCTGATTATATTGGATCAACCACAGGATTATTAAAATATAGCACCAATAGCGATGCTCAGGAGTTTATTGTAGCTACGGAAAGCGGCATCATCCATCAGATGGAAAAGGCAAATCCGACAAAAACGTTTATTCCTGCACCACCAAATAATAACTGTGCGTGTAATGATTGTCCTTATATGAAAAGAAATACTTTGGAGAAACTCTATTTATGTTTAAAAAATGGTAGCCCTGAAGTAACTGTTCCTGCTAATATTATTGTTGAAGCACGGAAACCAATTGAAAAAATGCTGGAGATTTCCGCATCCTTAGGTTTATAGTTTAAAATAAACGGATTTTTTCGATGATTACTGCGTTCTTTTATGAAAAATAAGCAGTCTAATAATTTAAAATTAAATAGGTATAATAAATATGTTTGAGAATAAAGATCGTACTGATATCGGAGAACTTGGAGAATTTGGTCTGATTAAACACCTGACTGAGAACTTTAAAATTAGGCATGAAAGTAGTATTAAAGGGGTTGGAGATGATGCTGCAGTGTTGAACTTCCCAGATAAAGAAGTGTTGATTTCTACAGATTTATTGTTAGAGGGCATACATTTTGACCTGGCTTATGTACCCTTGATGCACCTGGGTTTTAAAGCTGTTCAAGTAAATCTGAGCGATATTTATGCCATGAATGGCATTGCTACCCAGATTACTGTTTCCATTGGAATTTCCAGTAAATTTCCTTTAGAAGCCGTTGAAGAAATATATAAAGGCATAGAGCTGGCTTGTAATAAATTTAACATTGACCTGATTGGTGGAGATACTTCATCCAGCAAGCAAGGTCTGGTTATTAGCATTACGAGTATCGGTTATGCGGATAAGAAAGATGTGGTTTACAGAAGTGGTGCACAAGAAGGAGATCTTTTATGTGTTTCAGGCGATTTAGGTGGTGCATATGTAGGTTTACAAATTCTGGAAAGGGAAAAGCAAATATTTTTGGAAAACCCTAATATTCAGCCTGATCTGGAAGGAAAGGATTACATTATTGAGCGTCAGCTGAAGCCGGAAGGAAGAAGGGATATTGTTGATTTGTTGGCTCAGATGGAAATTGTACCTACTTCTATGATTGATGTTTCTGACGGTCTTGCTTCAGAAATCATGCACATCTGCCAACAGTCGGAAAAGGGATGTACTTTATATGAGGAGAAGATTCCAATTGACCCAATGACCTATGAAACAGCACGTGAACTAGGTCTGGATCCAACGGTTTGCGCATTAAATGGTGGAGAAGATTATGAATTGCTATTTACCATTAAACAAGCTGATTATACCAAATTAAAACACGACGTAGATATTAGTGTGATTGGTCATATTACAGATAAAAATTCTGGTTGTAAAATGATTTCCAAATCCAATGTGGTTCATGAATTGAAAGCACAGGGATGGAATGCTTTTAAATTATAAGTCTTCCTCTTCTACAATTACTGTATCTAAAAATTTGGTGTCAATTTGCTTCGTCGTTTTGGCACCTAATTTTTTGATCTTTTCTGAGGTATTCGCCAGGTTTCCTGTTCCGGTAGAAAGTTTGTTTAAAGCTTTATCATAAGCATCCTGACTTTGTCTGATGTTTCTTCCAATACTCTCCATATCTGTTAAAAAACCCACAAATTTATCGTACATACTGCCGCTTAATCTGGCAATTTCCAATACATTTCTATTTTGTCTTTCTTGTTTCCAAATACTGGCAATAGTGCGTAAAGTTGCAAGTAAAGTAGAAGGACTAACTAATACTACTCTCCTGTCCCAGGCGTAGTTGAATAATTCTGTATCTTGTTGAACTGCAATGCCAAATGAAGATTCAATGGGAATAAACAGCAATACAAAATCTGGTGAATTGATTTGATAGAGGTCCTGGTAGTTCTTACCCGATAATCCCTGGATGTGGTTTTTTATAGAAAGGATATGTTGTTTCAAATGATTTTCCCTCTCTACTTCATGCTCTGAAGTAACAAGTCGCTCGTAAGCCACAAGGGAGACCTTAGAATCAACGACAATGTGTTTATCATCCGGTAGATCAATGATGACGTCAGGTTGCATCCTGTTACCTGTTGTTGTGCTTAAATTGGCTTGAATTCTATACTCCCTATCCTTAATTAATCCTGAACGTTCCAATACCTTTTCCAGGATAACCTCACCCCAGTTTCCTTGTTTTTTTGAATCGCCTTTAAGGGCTTTCGTCAGGTTATTTGCATCCTCCTGAATCTGTTTGCTTTGATCCATCAGTTGGGAAATTACACCTTTCAGGATATTACGCTCATCGGATTCTGATTTGTATACTTTTTCGACCTTCTCTTCAAATGCCTTTATATTTTCTTTAAATGGATTGAGAATGAGATCAAGATTATTTTTGTTTTCCACTGTAAACCTGGCTGTTTTCTCTTCCAGTACTTTATTGGCAATATTTTCAAATTCTAATTTGAAACGTTGTTGTAAATCAGTAATATATAATTCCTGTTCAGCTTGTTTTTCTCGTTGTGCTGCTAAAGTCTCTTCAGATTTGATGACTTTACTACGTTCTAATATAAAGTTGTTTCGAAGGTCATTCAGTTCATCTTCCAGTCTCAATTTTTCCTCTTTTAACCAGTTTAAAGATTTTTGATGTTCCTCCTCCTTTAAAGCAAGCAAGGCAATATGTTGATTTCCGGCAACTGGTTTTTTTAAAAAGAGAACAATAAGCACTACTAATATTATGATCAATAAGACTATTATTTCAGTTTCCATACTAATTTTTTTATCAAAAATGTAAAAATAAAAGTGAACCTGCAAGCAGGAATGATGAAAAATCAAAGGAGCTTTAAAAAAATATTTTTAATGAGTGGAGATTTAGGCTCGTTTTTTGATTTGTTATAAATGAAAAACATACACGACGGAAATGGGAACTTATTTATTTTTAATAATCCCGATATTACTGATTAGCATGTACGTACAATGGAAGTTTAGAACTAAATTTTCAAAGTATACTGAAATGCGTTTAAGTTCGGGATTTTCGGGAAAAGAGGTGGCGGAAAAGATGCTTCATGATTATGGAATATATGATGTGAGGGTGATGAATGCTGATGGACAGTTAACGGATCATTACAATCCTCAAGATAAAACAGTGAATCTAAGTACAGATGTTTACCATGGGAGAAGTGTAGCCGCAGCAGCAGTTGCAGCGCATGAATGTGGACATGCAGTACAACATGCCAAAGCCTATCATTGGCTGCAACTAAGGACAAGTATGGTGCCTTTAGTGAGCATTTCTTCCACGTTATTGCAATGGGTATTAATTCTTGGTGTTTTATTAATTGGCTTTACCGGAAATCCTTTTGTATTGAGCATTGGGGTAATTGGCTTAGCCTTGCTTACTATTTTTAGCGTGATTACCTTACCTGTAGAATTTGATGCCAGTAACCGGGCTTTGGTATGGTTGAAGAATAACAATGGAGTGATGAATACTCCTGAAGAAAATAGGCAGGCCAAGGATGCACTTTGGTGGGCAGCAATGACCTATGTAGTAGCCGCATTGGGCGCTTTAGCCAACCTTGTCTATTATGCTTCTATGTTATTTGGAAGGAATAAATATTAATTGAGACGATAAGGAACAATCAGGTTAAACTCTGGGATAGCTACTGTAAAATCAGTTTCATCAACGATCCGGTGCATGAGGTAATTTCCTTTCATTGCGCCCATATCTGTATTTAAGTGACTTCCGGAAACATAGGTATAGCTGGTACCAGGCTCAATCAAAGGTTGGATACCCACTACTCCTTCTCCTTCTACTTCTCTTTCAGTGCCATTAGAATCGAAAATAAACCACTGTCTCCTCATCAATTGAATCGCATAATCTGATAAATTCTCAATAGTAATCTGATAAGCAAACATAAAATGCTCATTACCAGGATTAGAATATTCATCCTGGTACATGGTTTCTACGGAAATTTTAACGCCCTGAGTGATTGCTGTAACCATTTTAAAGTAATATTTAAGGATTGTTTTTCAAAAATCAAGCCATTTCTCCATCAGGGTAAATGTGATGATATTTATCTGCCACTTCGTCCAAAATGCTATGAATTGTTTCTATATTTTCTTCTTTTACCAATAACATTCTATAAGGTTTGAAATCGGGTAAACCTTTAAAATAATTGGCATAATGGCGTCTCATTTCAAATACCCCAACCCTAGGTCCTTTCCAGTCAATAGATTTTTCAAAATGTGTTCTGCAAACATTTACGCGTTCTTCTACTGTCGGACCTGCAAGAATTTCCCCTGTTTTGAAAAAGTGTCTGATTTCCCTGAAAATCCATGGATAGCCAATGGCAGCTCTCCCAATCATAATACCATCTACTTCATATTCCAGGCGCCAATCTGCAGCTTTCTGGATGCTATCAACATCCCCATTTCCAAAAATGGGAATCTTTATTCTTGGATTTCTTTTGATTTCACGGATTAAAGTCCAGTCGGCCGAACCTTTGTACAATTGTGCGCGGGTTCTTCCGTGAATAGTTAGTGCTTGAATTCCAACATCTTGTAAGCGTTCGGCAACTTCTTCCACATTTTTGGTCGTATCATCCCATCCCAAACGGGTTTTAACGGTAACTGGCAGATGGGTTGCTTTCACAACAGCTTCTGTCATTTTTACCATTTTGTCAATATCTTGTAATAAAGCAGATCCTGCACCGCGACAGGCTACATTTTTAACCGGACAGCCATAATTAATGTCCATCAGGTCTGGTCCTGCCAGGGTAGCGATCTCTGTTGCTTCTCTCATATGGTCGATTTCGCTACCAAAAATTTGTATGCCGATTGGACGCTCATATTCGAAAATATCCAGTTTAGCTCTGCTTTTAGCGGCATCTCTAATGAGCCCTTCAGAGGAGATAAACTCAGTGTACATCATGTCCACGCCGCTTTGTTTGCATACAAAACGAAATGGGGGATCACTTACATCTTCCATTGGTGCAAGTAATAGTGGGAACTCTCCCAGATCAATATTTCCTATCTTTACAGACATTTCTCTATCTTCAAACCTAAAATCAAAGGACAAAGGTACAAATATTACGAATAATGAATTTTATAGAAAACGAAAGACCTGAAAAAAGTCCTTATGTACAATTACTTACCCTAGGTATTTATGCTGTTGCTGGACTATTGCTCACTTATTTGTTTGCCATAGGGCTATTGTATTTTTTGTATGGTGAATTAATCGATCCAGATTGGTTGACTCCAGATAATCCTAAATTCATTACGGTATCCAGGACATTAATTTCCTTACAGCAATTGGGTCTTTTTTTGTTTCCCGCCTTACTATTAGCCTGGGGAGAAAGACAGCGAATTTCTCGATTTTATGACTTTAAGCCCACAAGAACGGTTTTTTTTATAGTGGTTATTCTAATGATGGTATGTGCTATGCCTATATTGGAATGGGTAACACAATTTAATCAGAAAATGGTGTTACCAGAATTTTTAAAATCAGTACAAGCATGGATGAAAGTCCAGGAGGATACTGCTATGGCGACTACACTCGAGCTTTTAAAAATGAAGAATGCTGGAGATTACTTCATAAATATTGCCCTGATTGCATTGTTACCTGCCATTGCAGAAGAACTCATGTTTAGAGGAGCAATTCAGCGATCTCTGGGAAGAATGTTTCAAAACCCACATCTGGTAATTTGGCTTACTGCTTTTATTTTCAGTGCCATCCACGTTCAATTTTATGGTTTTTTACCTAGATTATTCCTGGGGGCAGCTTTCGGTTACATCTATTTCTGGACCAGAAGTCTGTGGTATTCCATATTTGCCCATTTTTTAAATAATGCTTATGCGGTTACTACAGCATGGTATATGCAAAAAAACAATATACCTTTGTCCGAATCTGATAAAACCACCTATTTTCAATGGTATGGTTATATCATCAGTGCGATTTTAACTTTTCTGCTATTCAGATATTTAAAAAATAAATCAACAACAGATGGAAAACAATTGGACAAAAGTATTTAGTACAGACTCTCCTTTTACAGCCGAAATATTGAAACAAGGCCTACTGGAGAATGATATACCTGCAGTTGTCATGAACCAACAAGATTCTTCTTATAAGGTTTTTGGCACCATCCACATCCTGGTACATCCAAATGATATAGAAAAGGCTAAAGCTTATATTAAAGATAACGACATCGCTTAAATTACCACAATTACACCTATATACATGAAAACAAGAGCGATTACAGCTTTCTTTTTTACCATAGTAATGTTAGGCTCTATGTTTTTAGGACCTTATGTTTATTCTGGTTTTTATTTATTATTGAGCCTGGCGGCATTATGGGAGTTTTATAAACTGATTAAAACAACTGGAATCAGACCACACCGGAATATTGCAATGCTGGTAGCCGGATTAATTTTTTTGATGACAGCTGGTTACCATTTTTTAGAGTTTGAAACGAAGTTTTTGCTCCTGTTGATTCCATTGATATTTGCAGTATTTATCTCTGAACTTTATAAAAAAGATAAAATACCATTTGCCAATATTTCTTATACTTTCGTAGGTTTCATGTATGTAACCATACCTTTTTGTTTCTTTTATGCCCTGGGTTTCATCGGGCATGTTCCTGAATATAGTTTCCATTTACCATTGGCCTTTATGCTTATGCTTTGGGCAAATGATACCGGTGCTTATCTTTTTGGTTCAAAATTTGGAAAAACAAGGTTATTTGAGCGTCATTCTCCAAAAAAATCATGGGAAGGATTTTTTGGCGGGGTTTTGACCAGTGTACTGGTCGCTTATCTCCTTTCTATTTTCTTCACAGAACTCTCATTTCCAATTTTAGGAGGAATGGCAGTACTGATATCCAGCTTTGGAACATTAGGGGATCTGGTAGAATCTATGCTGAAAAGAAGTTTAAATGTGAAAGATTCCGGAGATATATTACCTGGTCATGGAGGACTATTAGATAGATTTGACGGATTGCTGATGTCGGCACCTGTAGTGTATGTCTACCTATATCTGATTTTGTATTAAGAAAAGGAGAGCGTTTCAGCTCAAGGATCTATCATCAATAAAAAAGCAGCAGACCTCTCTGCTGCTTTTTTATTGGCTTTATTTAGATAAAATAAGCGCTTTTAAGCGATTATCTCCGGAAAGAGAGGAATTCACCTATCTTCTTTTCAAAGGCTGTAATAAGTATTCTAAACCATTCAATTTGATTTCATACAAAGTGGCTAGTAGTTCGCCAAGTTTTCCAGCCGGGAAACCCTTATTGTGAAACCAGATCAGGTAAGATTCAGGAAGGTCACACATGGTTCTGCCCTGGTATTTCCCAAAAGGCATTTTCATGGTCACCAGATCATTTAATAATTGAGGATTCATAATTTACCCTGTTAATTAGCCACCATATTTAGCATCTCTACTGCTTCATCTACTGTATTCAGATTTTCAAAAGCAATACGTAGCGAGTTTTTCACTTCTTTTAAATTACAAATTCTTGGATGCATCTGTGCAAAATGCAAAATCTGGTTAAACATTGTCGAATCGAAGAAAGAAGACTGCTTATCAGCGATGAAATAACCACGCAATATTCCTTTTTTAAAACTCAGCTTCTCAAAAGCTAGCTTCTTAGCTACCCATTGTAAACGCAATACATTGAGCATGGTTTTTACCGGCTTAGGAACAGGCCCAAAACGATCTTTCAATGCATTTTCAAAAGCTTTCAACTGTGTTTCATTTTCCAGTTTAGAAAGTTCTGTGTACAGGTTATATCTTTCCGTAATATTTGTCACATAATCATCAGGGATAAACATCTCCAGATCGGTATCTACCTGTGTAAAGGTGACAAAAGGACGAGTAGGTTCATCTTTAAATAAATCCTTAAATTCATCACCTTTCAATTCCTGGATGGCTTCATCCAAGATCTTATGATACATTTCGAAGCCAATTTCTGCTATAAAGCCACTCTGTTCTGCTCCTAAGAGGTTTCCACTACCACGGATATCCAAATCACGCATGGCGATGTTAAAACCACTGCCCAGATCCGAAAATTCTTCTATTGCACTCAATCTTTTTCTCGCTTCAGAGGTAAGTGTAGATAATGGCGGACTTAATAAATAACAGAAAGCCTTTTTATTGGATCGTCCTACCCTGCCCCTCATCTGGTGTAAATCACTCAGACCAAACATATGAGCATGATTAATGATGATGGTATTCGCATTTGGAATGTCCAGACCAGCCTCAATAATGGTAGTGGCCACCAATACATCTTTTTCTCCATTGATAAAATCAAGCATCACGTCTTCAAGAGCGTCTCCGTCCAGTTGTCCGTGTGCAATTCCAATTCTTGCTTTGGGAACCAGACCCTGGATCAGTCCGCCTAACTGTGGCAGATCATTAACCCGGTTATGGATAAAAAATACCTGTCCGCCTCTATCCAGCTCGAATTGAATGGCTTCCTGGATCAATTTATCATTGAATACATGAAGTTCAGTATTTACAGCCTGACGGTTAGGTGGTGGTGTACTCATGATCGAAAGATCTCTTGCCCCCATCAAAGAGAAATGTAGTGTTCTCGGAATCGGTGTAGCTGTTAAGGTTAATGTATCCACGTTTGCCCTTAATACCCTGAGTTTTTCTTTGGAAGTTACACCAAATTTCTGCTCTTCATCAATGATCATTATGCCCAGATCTTTGAATTTAACGTCTTTACTCAGGAGTCTATGTGTTCCAATTACAATGTCTACTTTACCTTCGGCTACTTTAGCAAGGGTTTCCTTGATTTGTTTATTCGTTTTGAAACGATTGATATAATCTACCGTACAAGGGAATTCCTTTAAACGGGCAGAAAAAGTTTTAAAATGCTGTAATGCCAAAATAGTGGTTGGTACCAATACTGCCGCCTGTTTGCCGTTGGCAACAGCTTTAAATGCAGCTCTGATCGCAATTTCTGTTTTACCAAAGCCCACGTCACCACAAATCAGTCGATCCATTGGGTGCGGTGCCTCCATGTCTTTCTTAACGTCCATAGTGGCCTTTTCCTGATCCGGGGTATCTTCATAAATGAAGGAAGCTTCCAGTTCTGTTTCCAGATAGCCATCAGGATCAAAAGCAGTACCTTTCTGAGTTTTCCTCAAAGCATAAAGCTTAATCAGGTCTCTGGCAATGTCTTTAACTTTTTTTTTAGTATTCTTTTTGAGCTTATCCCAGGCTTCTGTGCCTAGCTTATTCATTTTTGGAGCAGTTCCATCTTTGCCACTGTATTTGGCAATCCGGTTTAAGGAGTTGATGTTTACATACAGCAAATCATTGTCAGCATACACCAGACGAATCATCTCCTGTGTTTTTCCACTAACCTCTACCTTCTCCAAACCGGCATATTTTCCAATACCATGGTCAATATGGGTCACAAAATCTCCAGGTTTCAGGTCTCTTAATTCTTTCAAAGTAATGGCCTGACTACGTTGGTACCCTCTTTTCAGTTTATACTTATAGAAACGGTCGAAAATCTGATGGTCGGTATAAAAGGCCACATTTTGATGTGGATCCAGGAAACCTTCTCTCAAAGCCAGGTGGACTGGAGTAAATTTGGCGGTTTTATCGATATCCTCTAAAATCGCATACAAACGTTCTGTTTGTTTTGGCGAAGAGCTGAAAATATAATTATGTATCCCCTGCTTCTCATTTTCTTTTAAGTTATGAATGAGCAGATTGAAGTCCTTGTTGAAGGATGGCTGCGGTTTAGTATCAAAAGAAAATACATGCTCTGTTTTATAGAAAAATTGCTTTCCAAATTCCAGCAATGCAAAATCATGCACCATATCGGCCATCATTTTCTCATCAGTAAAAGCAAATTGTGGATCAATCCAGTCCAGGTTTTCAGATTTCTCTTTGGCAGGCAAAGCCAGCCAGAGTTCTTTTGCTTTTTTATAACCACCTTTAATAATGTCCAGACTAAATTCTACGTCTTTAAACCAAAGAAGAGTATCTTTTTCTATGTAATCTAATAGATTAATGTTGCTTTCTGTAAGGTATTTGGACTGTACATTTGGGATGATGGTAAAACTTTTTACATCTTCTACCGAAAGCTGACTTTCAATTTCGAAAGTCCGGATACTTTCTATCACATCTCCAAAAAATTCAATACGGTATGGTAAATCATGAGAGAAAGAGAAAATATCTACTATCCCCCCTCTAATTGAGAACTGACCAGGTTCATAGACAAATTCCGTACGTTCAAAATCATAATCGAATAGGAATTCATTGATGAAATCAATGCCCAGTTTCGTTTGGACGGCAATCTCCAGCGTATTTTTCTCCAGTACACTCCTATTAATTACCTTTTCAGCCAAAGCCTCCGGGTAAGTCACCACAATCTTGCCATATTCTGAATGGTGATTCAGCTCATTGAGTACTTCTGCCCTGGCCAATACATTTGCAGTATCTACCTGGGTGAATTCAAATGGTTTACGAAAGGATGAAGGAAAAAGCAGCACCTCTTTATCAAGGATACTTTCCAGATCGGCCATGAAATAAGAAGCCTCTTCCCGATCAGGAAGTACGAATAACATGGGCTTATGTAACAGAAAATAAATAGCAATAGCTATCGTTGCATCGGCAGAACCAACTAAGCCTTTTAGTTGAAGTTTATTACCTTTACCCGCGTTGAGGGCTTTTGCCAATGCGACAATGCGTTCGTCTGTTTTGTAATTATTAATTAGGTCACGGATGTTCACTATGCAAAGGTAAGATTTATGATGAGCTTAAATGTAACAAAGTCTCTAATAATCAATCTTAAATACAAACGAGATTAAGCGTATTGATTTCGGGATTGATTAAAGTCTATTTGATGAAAACGCTACAGCACATACCTTTAGAATTGGTCTTTTGGATTATAGCCCTGGTGTTGCTCGCAATAGCAGAGCCCATTGCGCATGGGCATGTTCATCATTTTACGCTTTGTCCATTGGCCAATTTAGGAATAGATTGGTGTCCCGGTTGTGGAATTGGAAGAGCAATTACACAATTGTTTCATGGAAATGTTAGGGAAAGTCTCGCGCATCACTGGTTTGGAATACCTGCCTTGATGATCATTGTACATCGGATTATAGAATTGATTAATAAAACAATAGATAACAAAAGAAAATTAAAATATAAGGAGGAGAGATATGTTTGATTCACCGTTTATGACATTGCCGGGTATCACACCCCAGGAATATTCGTACTTGCAGGCAGCAACTACCGGATTTAGTGAACAACAGTTGAGAGGGTTTTTAATGATTTACGGAAGTAAAAGAAGAAATCCTGATGATATGGTATTGTATTGTATCCTAGGTTTTTTTGTTCCAGGCTTACCCAGATTTTTAACAAATCAAATCGGAATGGGGGTGCTTTATTTCTTTACGATGGGTTTATGTTTTATAGGGACTATAATCGACCTGGTAAACCATAAAACCTTGGCTATGGAATATAACCAGCGCATGGTTTTTGATAGTTTACAAATGGTTAAAATGGGAAATATCCAATAAAACCTTTACGGGAAAAAAGCCGGTGCCATTTTTTGTACCGGCTTTTTTGTTTTTCAAATGCTAGAAAGCCGGAAAATGATTAAGTTTATTTTATGCGGTTCAAATCGTAAATTTACAGCTTATGAGATTATCCATTTTAATAGCACACCTGGAAGCATTTGCACCGCTGAATTATCAGGAAGATTATGACAACTCCGGCTTACTGATCGGGCAGCCTGAAATGGAAGTACATGGGGCATTAGTGGCCCTGGATTGTACGGAAGACATTGTAGATGAGGCCATCTCACAAAATTGCAATCTCATCATTACCCATCATCCTATTGTTTTCATAGGATTGAAAAAGATCACTGGAAAAACTTATGTGGAAAGGGTAGTGCTGAAAGCCATTAAAAATAACATCGCTTTGTATGCCATCCATACCAATCTGGATCATGTAAAATATGGTGTCAATGGTGTTATTGCAAAGAGACTAGAGCTAAAAAATGCCAAAATACTAAGTCCTAAAGGCGCACTCTTAAAAAAACTGGTTACTTTTTGTCCGATTGAACAGGCAGAAGAGCTGAAAGATGCGCTTTTTGCTGCAGGAGCAGGACACATCGGTGATTACAGCGAATGTAGTTTCAATGCTTCCGGGACGGGAACCTTCAAAGGAAATGAACATACCGATCCTTTTGTTGGAGAACCGGGAATTCGCCATCATGAACCAGAAATCAGGATAGAAACGGTTTTTATTGCTCAAAATGAACGAAAAATCTTATTGGCTTTATTGGAAAATCATCCTTACGAAGAAGTTGCCTACGATATTTATCATTTGGAAAATAAACTGGATACCGTAGGGGCCGGTATGATTGGCTGGCTGGAAGAGGCTATAGACGGACGCGCATTCTTAAACCTGGTTAAGGATAAGATGGATGCGGTGGTCATCAGACACACCAAATTACTGCCAAAAAAAATCAGAAAGGTCGCAGTATGTGGTGGTTCCGGAAGCTTTCTGCTGAAAGAAGCAATTGCTGCGGGAGCCGATGCTTTTGTAACCGCCGATTTTAAATACCATGAGTTTTTTGATGCCGACGAAAAATTAGTCATCGCAGATATCGGACACTTTGAGAGTGAACAATTTACATCTGATTTGTTGATAGATATTATTCAAGAAAAATTTCCTAACTTTGCAATCCGTTTAACGGAGCATAACACAAACCCCATAAATTATTTCATTTAATGGAACAAACTGTAGAGCAAAAGCTAAAAGCTTTATACGAATTACAAACCCTGCATACTAAGATCGATAAAATACGTCAAATCCGTGGTGAATTACCAATGGAAGTAGCTGATTTAGAAGATGAAGTTGCTGGCCTGGAAACACGTATACAAAAATTCAAAGGCGAATTGGATGATACTGAAGATGCCATTGTAACGCGTAAAAACATGATCAAAGAAGCTCAAAACTTGATCAAGAAATATGAGACCCAGTTAAAAGATGTTAAAAACAACCGTGAGTACGATGCCCTGACAAAAGAGGTAGAAATACAAACGCTTGAAATTCAGGTTTGTGAGAAGAAGATCAGAGAGTTCGGATTTGACATCGCAACAAAAAATGAGGTTTATGAAAAAGCATTAGCTGATTTAGAATCAAGAAAAAAAGATCTTGAAATCAAAAAAGGCGAGTTGCAAACCATTACTGCTGAAACGGAAAAAGAAGAGCAGGCCCTTGCTAAAAAATCTGAAAAAGCAGAAACGTTAATCGAAGAGAGACTTTTAACCGCTTACAACAGATTGAGAGGAAATGCAAACAATGGATTAGCAGTAGTTACAATTGATCGTGATTCATGTTCAGGTTGTTTCAACCAGATTCCGCCTCAACGTCAGCTTGACATTCGTCAACGTAAGAAAATTATCGTTTGCGAACACTGTGGAAGAATCCTTGTGGATGAAGCACTAACACAAGAAGTAGCTCCAGTATAAGTATAAACAATCGAATATAAAAAGGCCGGAATCTAATTCCGGCCTTTTTTCGTTAAGCCGGTTTTTTATCTTTGAAACATTGTCGCCAGATTGTTGTTAATCCTTATTCTTTCTATACTGTACAATGTATCCCTATGTTTGAAATAAAATCAATATTTGTTAGGTTATCACTCTTTATTCTTCTTTTAACCCTGCCTAATGCACTGTTTGCGAACTTTGATTTCAATGCAAACTGCCTGAGAGCCTATCAGAATATCTTTGAACTGAAACTCAATACGGCTAAAGCATTAATTGCAAATGAAAAGAAGGTAAACCCCAATAATTCAATTATTCCCTTGTTGGAAAACTATATTGATTATTTTCATTTACTGACTACAGAAAGTAAAACTGATTTTGATCAGTTAAAAGACAATAAATCAAAAAGACTGGATCAGATAGAAGGGGATGATAAAAATTCGCCTTATTACCTGTACGCACAGGCCGAAATTAACCTGCAATGGGCCCTAATCAGAGGTCGTTATGGGGAATATTTTGCCGCCGCCAGAGAGATAAAGAAAGCAAATGGACTACTCCAGGAAAACAGTAAAAAATTCCCTGGCTTTCACCTCAACTCAAAAGGATTGGGCGTCATTAATGCTTTCCTCGGAAATTTGCCTGATGGCATGTTAAAAAGCACATTGGCAACGTTTGGGATCAAAGGAAATCTGCAAACCGGGATGAATATGTTAGATAATCTGGCAGAAAATCTACCAAAGTCTACTTATGAGCCATTTTATGAAGAAGTCGTATTCTACTATGCATTTGTGTTGAACGACATCGCACATAGTCCGAATGCCTATCAGAAAACGATGAAGTATACGGCAAGGATGGCCGACAGCAGTTTATTGAAAGCTTATTTGCAGGCTGCAGTCTGCGCCAAAACAGGGCACAATGCAGAAGCCATACAGATTTTACAAAACCGGCCTTCAGGAAATTATTATAGCCCATTTCCATATTTAGACCTTTTATTAGGAAAAGCGCTGCTCAATAAATTGGATCTCTCTGCTACCAGTTACTTTAATAAGTTCTTACAGCAAAATAAAGGCGTCAATTACATTAAAGACACTAACCTGCACTTGGCTTGGGCTGCGCTTTTAAAAGGCGATACAGGGGCTTATTCGGCTTTTGTAAACAAAATAAAGAATAGTGGTTATCTCTTTCAGGAAAAAGACAAACAGGCACTCAGCGAAGCAAATGGGCCAAAGCCTGATTTGACCTTATTAAAAGCCAGATTATTATTTGACGGGGGCTATGATACCAAAGGGATTGCGGTTTTATCTGAGAAAAAACCAGAGGATTTTAGCGCTGGGAGAGACCGCACCGAGTATTACTATCGCCTGGGACGTTTATACGATGATATCGGTAAAGATGATATGGCTTTAACAAATTATCAATTGGCCATTAATAGCGGGAAACAATTGAAATACTATTTTGCTGCAAATGCAGCATTGCAAATGGGAAAGGTATATGAGAAGCAAAAGAATATCCCCAAAGCAAAAGAAAGTTTCAATACTGCCATTCAGATGAAAAACCATGAATATGAAAGCAGTATTGAAACTCAGGCTAAAGCCGGATTAAACCGGATAAAGTAAAGGTGTTTAATTGGTCTTTGAGTTATTTCCTTCCACAGCAAAACCCACGGCCACCAAGGCGCCAACTCCGATAATACCGGACATTGTTTTGGCATAGCCGGTGCGTTCGGTGTTGTAAAAGACATTTCCTGGGTTATTGACCAACTCTGACATTGTTTTCGGATGACTATAAGTCTTTAGCAAAGCGGAAAGATAGAAGTCCTGAGTAAGCGAAAACTCCCTTCTTTTGTGGTCTTGGGCCGTATACATGGTCAAATAGCTTTTAAAGGATAGGGGGCTGTTCAACTCGTTAAAGCTTGCTGATTTGCCCCATACACCTGCCCGGTCCGTAAGTTGGATGAAGGATTTCTGGTATAGTGAATCTGATAACGATTTATAATTGTGCTTGTCTGCAAGTTTTAAAGGGGTTTTGATCATCTTAGACTTAGGAGGAATAAAGCTGATCTCCTCAGGAAGCGTCGCATTTCCATTAAAATTTCCAGCCTGATAGCTGACATCAAACGAATTATTACTGTTATTGTTGAAATTTGTGGAACTGCCAGAAAAGTTTCCAGTAAATGTGATTTTCTTGCCGGAAAAACTAATGGCCTGATCGCCCTTAATTAAAGCCGACTTTTGCCAGTCAATATATATAGGCTCATTAAGTTTGTTATAGAATTCAATATTAATTGGTGCATTTTGTCCATTGAAATTGTAGGTAACCGATATGGTATCATTTTCAAAGGTAAATACACCAGTTTTCTCTGATTTTTTAGCGTTGGAACTTTGGAGTGTGCTGACATAATACCTGGAACAGGAGCTCAGTAGCAATGCAGCACTGAGGAACATCATTAAATTTTTCATGAGCGTTAAAATTAAATTGTTGTTAGTACAATTTACATAAAAAAAAATGATGTTCCTACGCTATATTTTTAGCGAGAATAATTTTTTCCAATAAAGTGGAATGGAATTTAAAAACGATAAACAAACGCATTGATGTGCATTCCTGCGCCAACTGAAGCAAAGACTGCATAGTCGCCCTTGTTGATCTGATAACCCTCTACATTTCCTTTCCAGACCAAATCAAGTAGGGTAGGTACGGTGGCTACTGAACTATTTCCAAGCCAGCAAATGGACATTGGAACCAGGTTTTCAGGAACGGTATCTAAATCGTATAATTTAAAAAGACGTTTCATAATCGCATGATCCATTTTTCCATTGGCCTGATGGATAAATACGATTTTAATTGCGGATATGTCAACACCCGATTTATCAATCGCTTTTTTCACCACCTGAGGGACATTGGTCACCGCAAACTCATACAATTTACGACCGTTCATTTTTAGATAAGCATTGCCATTGTCTTCCGAAGGGTTGTTACTTCTGCCCATTTGTAACAATGAACCGAAATTGACTGCAAAAGTCTGTGTTTTATGGGCAATGATCCCCAGATCTTCTGTTGAAGACTGTCCTTCAAACACCACAGCAGCGGCGCCATCAGAAAAAATCATGGAATCTCGGTCATGAGGATCGGTAATTCTGGACAAAGTTTCCGCACCAATCACCAATACCTTTTTGGCATCGCCACTTTGAATCAGGTAATTCGCCTGAATGGCGCCCTGTACCCAACCCGGACAACCAAAGATAAGGTCATATGCCACACAATCAGGATTGTTGATCTCCAGGGCTTGTTTTACCTTAGCGGCAAGTGAAGGCAGAATATCCATTCGGTTACTTCCCAGATTCACATCCCCAAAATTGTGGCAAAAGATGATATGGTCCAGACTTTCTTTATCTATATCCGCATGGTCAATTGCACGTTGCGCAGCAACGGTAGCCATGTCGCTATTGTTTAAATGGTCATCAATATATCGTCTTTCCTTAATCTCAGTGATTTCACTAAACTTATGGACGATTTCATGAATATCCTTCTCCAATGGTACACCATTATCGTAAAAAATAGAATTCACAAAGGCGTCACCTGAGATGATATTTTCTGGAATATAACTACCAGTACCTATAATAACTGAATGTATGTTTGTTTTTTCGCCCATTTTGAACCGTATACTGAATTGGTGTACAGTATAAAATTAGGATTAATTAATTGAAATGTGAAACGATTAGCTAAAATCGTCAATTAAAATTACAAATAATTCCTTAGGTCCATGCGCTCCGAGTACCAGTGTTTTTTCAATATCCGCGGTTCGGCTGGGTCCGGTGATCGTGCTGATCATCGAAGGAAGCTGATCTGCATATTTGTTTTTGATAAGCTTAAAGGCATCTTTTAGATCCAGTACCAACTGACCGGTTCTGGCAATAACGATGTGGTGGTGGGGGAAAATACTTAACCTTCTCCCAGCTGCATTTTCATTAGAAACCATCACAGAGCCGTTGCGGGCAATCAATGCTTCGCAAAGTGTAATTCCTACTTCCGCCAGTTCAAAATCCTTATCGGTCTGATAAAAGGGGAATTCATATTCTGATAAAAGGTTTTGTAATTCAGGCTCCCAGCAATAGATCTTTCTCCAATTGAATTTCTCTGCCAGTTGCAGCATATTTTCAATGAAATCCATCCCATTTTCGCAATAAATAAAATTACCGGAAACGGCTGTCAGCTCTTCAGCAAACATGATTTCCAGGAATTCATCGCTCTTAGGATACAATGGGGTATCTTCCAGATTCGGATAAGGGCTATCCCGCTTTTCTAAAAGCGCCTTCCTTATCTTTTTTAGTATTAATTCTTTAGAAGATCGGTTTTCTTGCATAAAAAAAAGGAGGAACCGCCAGCACAAAATCGTACTGGCGGTTCCTCATAAATGTGTTTAAGATTCTGTTTGAGTCGGGCTGGTAGGAGCCGATACATCGCTTGCTTCACCAACACCATGGTGCAATAGACCCTCAGCAGCAGGCTTTTGATCAGCCGTACCATTGACGAATTCATCATAGGTAGTACGGTTGTCAAACGGACGCTTGCCTAAAATCTCTTCCAGATCTGCCTGGAATAAAATCTCTTTTTCTAAAAGTTTCTGAGCCAGCTTTTCTAAACCTTCTCTCTTTTCAGTTAAGAGTTGTTTTGTTCTGTTATAAACCTCTTCTACCAGCTTACGTACTTCCACATCAATCAATTCTGATGTTTTTTCCGAGTAAGGTTTGTTGAAGTTATATTCATTCTGTGGATCATGGAAAGACACATTACCAATCACGTTATTCATACCATAGATGGTAATCATTGCGTAAGCTAATTTAGTGATGCGTTCCAGGTCATTTTGTGCACCAGTCGAAATCTTACCAAAAGTAAGATCTTCTGCCACACGACCACCCATAGTCATACACATACCATCAGTTAACTGTTCTGTAGTATATAAGAACTGCTCTTTTGGTAGGTATTGCGCATAACCTAAAGCGGCAACACCACGAGGAACAATTGATACTTTTACCAATGGATCAGCATGCTCCAGGAACCATCCTGCAATCGCATGACCAGCCTCATGATAAGCAACTATTCTTTTCTCTTCCGGAGAGATGATTTTGTTTTTCTTTTCTAATCCACCAATCACACGGTCAATTGCATCCTGGAAATCCTGCATATCTACAGATTCCTTGTTGCGACGTGCAGCGATCAAAGCGGCCTCATTACAAACATTCGCAATCTCAGCACCAGCAAAGCCTGGAGTCTGTGCAGACAGCTTTTTAGCATCCACAACTTCGTCCGTTTTAATTGGCTTCAAATGCACTTTAAAAATCTGCTCACGACCCACTAAATCTGGTTTGTCGATAGAAATCTGACGGTCAAAACGACCTGGTCTTAATAAAGCTGCATCCAGTACATCCGGACGGTTGGTTGCTGCAAGAATGATAATTCCTGAATCTGTACCAAAACCATCCATCTCAACCAATAGCTGATTTAACGTGTTTTCACGCTCATCATTTCCACCCATCATACTGTTTTTTCCTCTCGCACGACCGATTGCATCTACCTCATCAATAAAGATGATACAAGGTGCTTTATCTTTCGCCTGTTTGAACAAATCACGTACTCTGGAAGCACCAACCCCAACAAACATCTCTACGAAGTCGGAACCCGATAGAGAGAAGAAAGGAACCTGTGCTTCACCAGCTACAGCCTTCGCCAATAAGGTTTTACCAGTACCTGGGGAACCTACCAATAGTGCACCTTTAGGAATTTTACCTCCTAAATTCGTGTATTTTTTAGGGTTTTTAAGGAAATCAACAATCTCCATCACCTCTTGTTTGGCTTCTTCCAGACCTGCAACATCGTTAAAGGTTACATTCACCTGGCTTTCTTTGTCAAATAGCGTTGCTTTAGATTTCCCAATATTGAAAATCTGACCGCCACCGCCACCAGCGCCACCGCCCATACGACGCATAATGAAAATCCAGAACCCGATAAATAACAATACCGGAATAATTACGGTGAAGAACCAGGAGTTAAAAGTGCTCTGTCTTGTCTCTTTTTCTGCTAAAACCTGCTGATCCGGAGGAATATTTTTCTGAGCCTCTTTTAATTGTGCATCCAGCGCATCCATAGATCCGGCAGTGAAATACACCAATGGACCGTTTTGTGTGCCGAAATTATTTTTACTGATGTACTTTTTGTATTTCTCTTCCCCAAGTCTGTCTTTCTTTATATACACTTCAACCTTTACCAGATCTTCATGTTTATAGGCAACCAGTTTTTCAACGTCACCAGGTAAAAGCATTTGAGTTTCGAAAGTACGGTAAGTAACGTCCTTGGTCGTATCTGCACTAAATAAAAACTGCAGTAAAAATAGACCTAAAATAATTGCCCCATAAACCCAAATAATATTGAATTTAGAGCCTTTTTGAGGCTTTTTAGGAATATTCGGTAACTTCTTAATTAACTTAGGTTTTGTATTCGGGTTCTCTTTCATCTTGAGTCAAAAATGTTTTTGTGTAAATGATTAAGCGCTTTGATAGCTGGTAGATTGGGCATCACCCCATAAATCTTCTATACCATAAAACTCGCGCTTGTCAGTCTTAAATATATGAACTACCACATCGAAATAATCCAGAATGATCCAGTCTCCACCAGCTTGTCCTTCTTTTTGCCATGGATCTGTCTTTGTGTTTTTGTAGATTTCTTCTTCTACGCTATCCGCAATTGCTTTCACATGTGTAGCTGAATCTGCATTGCAGATGATGAAGTAATCAGAAACAGAACTGTTCAGTTCACGTAGGTCTAATCGCACAATATCTTTCCCTTTTTTTTCCTGCATGCCGTTTACGGCTATCTCTGAGAGTAATGTAGAAAGGTTTACATTTTTCTTTTTTACCATTAAAATTTTCTAGTTTTGATAAACAAATATACAATCAACACTTGCAAAATAACACTTTTTCAACATTATTTGTTGGTCAAAATCTTATCAAATTATTAGAGGTTGATTCTACCAATAACTTTATAAAGGACTTGGTGTCAAATTCCGAGCCATTAACCGAAGGAACTGTTATTATGACAGATCATCAATATGCCGGTAGAGGGCAACAAAGCAATGTTTGGCATACCGAGCCCGGATTGAACCTCACTTTTAGCATTTTTCTCAAACCTTCTTTTCTGGTAATTTCGAAACAATTTCTGCTCAATATGGCCCTAAGCATTGGTATTCGAAATGCACTGCAGGTTTTTGTAAAGGAAGGGATCAAAATCAAATGGCCGAATGATATCTACCATAATGACCGGAAATTGGGTGGTGTGCTTATAGAGAATATCCTTGCAGGAAGTACTTATAAAGCCAGTATTATCGGAATAGGAATCAATGTAAACCAGTTTATCTTCGCGCCGCAGCTTCAGGATCGCGCAACTTCTATGAAGCGAATTTTACAAGCGGATGTTAATTTATTAGCGGTATTAGCGGAAATTTGTAGTCAAATTGAAAAGCAGTATCTCCGTTTGAAGTCAGGAAATTACAATGAACTGATGAAGGATTATGTCAGCGGACTGTATAAATTCGATACGCTTTCAAGCTACCGACAAAATGGCGAGGTTATTGAAGGCAGAATCATTGAAGTGACCGAAACAGGTTTACTGGTATTACTGATCAATGGAGAAAAAAAAGAGTACAATTTTAAAGAAATAGAGTTTTTAAATCACACAACATGAAAAAAATTAGTCTGATCATTGCGTTCGTGCTATTTACGGTAATCGGAGCCTCTGCTCAAATAGAGCGACCGGTCACCTGGTCTTATGCCGCAAAGAAAATAAGTAAAACAGAAGCTGTAGTGTATATGAAAGCCACAATGGAAGAAGGCTGGCATATTTACTCTCAAAACCTGAAACCAGGCGGACCGAATCCTACAGTTTTCAAGTTTGCAGCCTCTAAAGATTATAGCCCAATAGGAAAAACAACCGAACCAAAACCCACCACGTATTTTGATCAGAACTTCAAAATGAATGTGAGTTACTTTGGAAATCAAGTGATATTTCAACAAAAAGTAAAACTAAATAAAGCAGCAGTTACCGTAAAAGGGACAGTCGAATTTATGGTGTGTAATGATGAAAAATGTTTGCCTCCTGAAGAAGTAAACTTCAGCATTCCGGTGAAATAAACAAGGTAAAACAAGACTAAAGATAGCGGTGAGATTTTTCTCATCGCTTTTTTTATGCCCATTCATTCAGAGAGTTATCCTCCCAACGTAAAATTATAGCCCATCCGGCCATATTGAAAGCCTTAAATAAAAAATAATAACTAATTTCACGCCCTTATCATAAAGAGAATTGCGGTTTAGATAGAATTTACCTATTTATAGTGAGCCTTTAAGTAAAAAACACAACGAATGAAGAGATTATTTTTGATGCTGAGCTTGATGCTGCTGTTTACAGTTGCCCTGAGTTCAGATGGCTTTGCCTCCCTACAAACACCTGATACTACTGCGACCGAAGAAGAACTTGTTTTTACAGAAGTTGGCTCTTCTCAAGATAGCATCGCAAATAACATCGTAAAAGATACGGTAAAGAAAGACACGGTCGCTGCGGCAACGGTAGTCGCCAAAGACAGCACAACCACAACAACAACCGCTCCTGTCATTCCTGCAGAAGCCAATAAGACCCTTTGGGAAACATTTATCGCCGGTCTGTTAGGAGGATTTATCGCTTTTCTAATGCCTTGTATTTTTCCAATGGTACCCCTTACGGTCAGCTACTTTATCAAAAGAGCAGGCAGTAAGCAGGCTGGAATTGGTCAGGCTTTGATCTATGGAATTTCTATTATTGTCATTTATGTAGCTTTAGGTTTGTTGATTACCCTGCTTTTTGGCTCGGCAAAACTTAATGAGCTGAGCTCCAGCGGTTATTTTAACTTCTTTTTCTTTATCTTATTAGTAGTTTTCGCTATCTCTTTCTTTGGAGCTTTTGAGATTACTTTACCAAGCTCTTTGGTGAATAAAATTGATGCGAAGGCCGACAATAGCAAAGGTTTAGGAGGAATATTCTTTATGGCAGCCTCTCTGGCGCTGGTATCTTTTTCTTGTACCGGACCAATTATAGGAACTATTTTGGTTCAGGCGAGCTCTAAAGGTGATATCCTTGCACCGGCAATCGGGATGTTTGGTTTCGCATTGGCGCTGGCATTACCTTTCACTTTATCAGCGATTTTCCCGGGATTTTTAAGCTCTATGCCTAAATCTGGTGGTTGGTTGAATAGTGTAAAAGTTTGTTTGGGCTTCCTGGAACTGGCACTGGCCTTGAAATTCCTTTCTGCTGCCGACCTGGTTTGGCATTGGGAATGGTTCGATCGCGAGTTGTTCCTGGCCTTATGGATCATCATCTTTATCCTGATGGGGATCTACCTGTTGGGTAAGATCAAGTTCTCCCATGATAGCGATGTGCCTTATGTTTCTGTGCCTAGATTGTTCTTTGCCATCCTCTCCCTTTCGTTTGCCGTTTATCTGGTTCCTGGACTATGGGGGGCACCTGTGAATATTCTAAGTGGTATTGCGCCACCAATGAATACTCAGGATTTTATTTTGAGTGGTAATGGCGCTGGATCAGCAACATCAGCTTCCAATAGTTTCCCTGCAACTGTAAAATACAATGAAACACTAAAACCTCCAGTAGGATTCAACGCATTCTTTGATCTTGACGAAGGTGTTGCTTATGCAAAAAGTGTAAATAAACCTGTCCTTCTTGATTTTACAGGTCACGCATGTGTAAATTGCCGTAAGATGGAAGATAAGATCTGGATTGATAAAGAAGTAGGAAGGATCATCAAAGACGAATATGTGTTGATCCAGTTATACGTGGATGAAAGAAACATTAAAATGCCAAAAGATAAAGTGCATTATTCGGAAATCTTAAGGACTACAACTGATGACCTGGGTAGATGGAATGGTGATTTTCAGGCCAGTAAATATGGTTCGAATTCACAGCCTTACTACGTATTGGCAGGTCATGACCTAAACCCTCTGGTAAAACCACAAGGGGCAATTTTTGACGCAAAGGAGTACGCTGCATATTTACAAAGTGGTTTAGATAAATTTAAAAACGCTGAAAAACCAAATGAATAAAATTAAAAATATAGGAGTATTAACTTCCGGTGGTGATGCCCCGGGAATGAATGCTGCCATTAGGGCAGTGGTGAGAGCGGCAATCTATTATGATTTGAAAGTTACCGGAATATTAAGGGGCTATGAGGGTCTGATTCATGGCGATTTCTTCGATATGGACCGTAAATCTGTTGCCAATATTATTCAACGCGGTGGCACAATTTTAAAAACAGCCAGAAGTGATGCCTTCCGTACCAAAGAAGGTAGAGATGAAGCTTTCCAGCAATTAAAAGCACATGAAATTGATGCCCTGATTGTCATCGGTGGTGATGGTACATTTACTGGTGCGAATCTACTGACTACAGAATACAATTTCCCGGTGGTTGGCTTACCAGGAACGATAGACAATGACCTGGAAGGAACAGATTTTACCATAGGATATGATACTGCCATCAATACAGTGATCAATGCAGTTGATAAGATCCGCGATACGGCAGAATCTCATGACCGTCTGTTTATCGTAGAAGTAATGGGACGTGACTCCGGACTGATTGCATTAAGAAGCGGAATTGGCGTTGGTGCTGAAGCCATCATGATCCCTGAAGCCAATATGGGTGTAGAGGGCTTGGTGACGAGACTAGCCTCCGGTAGAAAAGATAAATCTTCGAAAATCATTATCGTTGCTGAAGGAGATGAAGTAGGTGGTGCTTTCAATGTGGGAGAGGTTTTGAAAGAGAAATTCCCTCATTACGACATCAGAGTTTCTGTACTCGGACATATCCAGCGTGGGGGTAAACCAAGCTGTATGGATAGGGTATTGGCCAGCAGCCTGGGAGTAGCTGCTGTAGAAGGACTGATCGCTGGTCAGTCTGGCGTGATGGTTGGACAGGTGAACAGAGAGATTATTTTCACTCCATTCGACCATGCCATTAAACATATTGACGCAAAAGAGATCACACCTGCATGGTTAAAGCTGGTGGAAATCCTATCCTTATAAGATTTTGGCCTTATAGCGCAAAAATATCAAACGGCCCTCTAATTTGGAGGGCCGTTTTTATGGAAGGGAAATCTTTATTCTAACATGACCGCAGTTCCGGTAGCTGCAACCAGCAGCATACTGCCTCCGCTACCCACAGTTTCATAATCCAGATCTACCCCAATAATCGCGTTTGCTCCTAATGCTGCTGCATACTGTTGCATTTCATTAATAGCGGTGTCTTTTGCTTCTCTTAGCACCTGCTCGTAAGAGCCCGATCTTCCACCCACCACGTCGCGAATGCTGGCAAATAAATCTTTGAAAATGTTGGCGCCGATAATTGTTTCGCCACTCACCAGGCCGATGTATTTGATTACTTTTCTGCCTTCTATCGAATTTGTTGTCGTAACTAGCATAATTGGTTTTTTAGATTTGATAATTCTTGATGATGATTTGATGTGAATTTGAAAGAGTTGTTACATCTCCCAACTTAAAAGACAAAGCATAGTATTCCCTGCACAAGACTTTTATGGCCTCCTGAATTCAATTTTTTTTCTTTTTTTATCAGTCTGAACCTTGGTTTAAATCCGGGGTTGACCTTAACCAGGTTCTGCTTTATTCCGATTGAGCAATACGATATATTCCTGTTCTAAGTTTCGGAAGGCTTTTTTGCTGATTCTCTGCTCGGGTTCCAGCTTCATTTGTGCTTTATACTGTTCCCTGATTAACTCAAATCGCTCTTTTAGCTTCAGCTCATTGTCTTGTTTCTTTTCTTTGATTTCCCTGAGCATAGGGTCATCATAGCTGCCATTGAGGTTTCCCAGATAAAGGGTATCTGAAACAGAATCGTGGTTTGCAGCACTTAAAAACAGGTAAACTTCCATAGGTTGTGTGAGTTGTTCAGGCTCAAGTGCCAGGAAGGCAATCCCTGCTTCTCTTTTTGAAAAGTTCAGTTCGGTCTTTTTTCTTCCAGTCTTTGGGAAACAAACTGCTATTTGTAAACAATCGTCATATTGTGCGTTCTGTCCTTCATATTGTAATGGATTCCAGCTGATTTGAAGTCCTCCCTCCAGTTTTTCCATGCGGAGCTCTTTGGGCCTTGCTAAACTACCTTTGCTCAGCTGAACCTTAGCATAATCAATGCTGATATTAGGGTATTCGCCTTTCAAAGCGTTTTTCTTTATGTATGAAACTGCAAGGTTGTGCTGGTTTCTAATGGTTCCAGATGCCTCCAGTTTAAAACCATTGTTTAAATAGTCCCCTAAATTCCGCAGAAAACGGGTGGTCACGGCCATTGCCTGATGATTCGCTTGTTGCTTTAAACTAGGATTCCCTGGTTTGCCAATGCTACGTTGGACGTATTGCCCTTTTAACATATAAGATACCGTATTGCCGAGCTTTCCGGTCGGCCATCCATGAGGGCCATTTGATACTGCCATAATTTCTGTTTTTAAATGATTATCTGATCTAAGTTGCAGATTATAAAATTATTAAGCAACTGTTTGCCGGTCATGATCGGCCTGAAAAGGAAGGGTGAAATAGCGCAAAATATGAGGGTTCGGTTAGGGTTGGTATAATGGTATAGGTCTTAAAAACAGCACAATATTCAGGTATAAAAATATTTGAAATATGTAGGTTCTGACTCAAATGATCTGCTGTATTTCGAAAAACGTATACCGGAGTTTTCTGATTGAAGTTCAGTATAATAGAAGAAACAAGCGAGTTAGGTGCTGCCTTGGGAGGGCCTAAAGCTGGAAAAGGCCCCGGCAACCTAGCTCTAAGCCCCCCCTGAAACCCATATAATCCAAAACGCTGTGCGATAGCTATTCAGGTTTTCTAAATTTTTATGAGCCTTATCTCCTTGAACCACAATTTTAAACTGTTATACGGAAGATCCGCAAGGCGGCAATAATTAAAAATAATGCATCTTGCTTATCAATAGGATTTTACTTACTTTTGCACTCCCGCAAGCGCGTTGCTCCGGGAACTATGTTGAATACATAAACTATATAAGAAATGGCAACTAAAATCAGATTGCAAAGATTCGGTAAAAAAGGTAAACCTTTTTTCCACGTAGTGGTAGCGGATTCCCGTTCACCAAGAGATGGTAAATTCATTGAGCGTTTAGGTTCATACAACCCAAACACCAATCCTGCAACCATCGAAATCAATTTCGAAAAAACTTTAGACTGGGTTAACAAAGGTGCTGAGCCTACGGATACTTGTCGTGCTATCCTTTCTTACAAAGGTGTTTTATACAAAAAACATTTGCAAGGTGGTGTTAAAAAAGGTGCTTTAACTGAAGAACAAGCAGAAGCTAAATTTGCAGCTTGGTTAGTTGGTAAAGACGGTCAAATTGAAGGCAAAAAAGAAAACTTAACTAAATCTAAAGAAGAAGTTAAGAAAGCTGCATTAGCTGCTGAAGCTAAGAAAAATGCAGATCGTGCAGCTGCTTTAGCAATCAAAAATGCTCCTGTAGCAGAAGAAGTTGTTGAAGAAGAAGTAGCAACTGAAGAAGTAGCTGAGGAAACTCCTGCAACTGAAGAAGCTCCTGCAACTGAAGAAAACAAAGAAGAACAAGCATAATATTTTTGTTATTCTGAATGATAGCGAAGAATCTTCCTCGGGAATGTATTCTTCGCTATTTTCATTTAGTCCTAATTTTGGACACAAAGAAAATTGCAATTAAGGAAAGAGTGGAAACACTAAGGATACGATTATGAAAATTGAAGAAGCATTTTACATTGGTTACATCACCAAGACAAAAGGATTAAAAGGAGAGGTACAGGTATTTTTTGAATATGATGAACCCGAGTTGCTGGAACTGGATGTGATCTTTGCCGACTTTAATGGAAAATTAGTGCCTTATTTTGTTTCTTCTTATAAATTGCAAACCAATAATACGGCGAATATTTATTTCGATGATATCGACCATATCGATAAAGCTCAGCCTTTATTGAGGAAAAAGATCTATTTACCGCTGAATAAGATGCCAGACCGTTCTAATGATGAGTTTCATTATGACGACCTAAAGGGATACCTCGTTTTTGATGAAAATCATGGAGAACTTGGCGAAATTACCGAAGTGAATGAATACCCACAACAATTTGTGGCCACAGTAATCTACCAGGAAAAAGAGATCATGTTCCCGCTGAATGACGATATGATTTTAGAGATTGATGAAGAAGACAGTATCCTTCGTGTACACCTTCCTGATGGTTTGTTAGACATTTACCTGGAAAATTAAATTACCTTTGCCGCATGCGTTTTGACATCATATCTGTATTACCCGCTTTATTGGACAGTCCCTTTGCCCACTCTATTTTACAACGTGCGCAAACCAAAGGAATTGCCGAAATTGTAGTTCACAACCTCAGAGATTATTCTACCAATAAACAAAAAAGTGTAGATGATTATCCTTATGGGGGTGGGAGCGGAATGGTAATGTCTATTCCGCCTTTTGCACGCTGTATTGAAGCGTTAAAAGCGGAAAGAACTTATGATGAAATCATTTTTATGAGCCCGGATGGCGTTACTTTTAACCAAACCATCGCCAATGAGCTCTCAGGAAAAGAAAACATCATGATATTATGTGGTCATTATAAAGGTATCGATCAGCGCATAAGAGATTTATATGTGACCAGGGAGATTTCCATTGGTGATTATGTGTTGTCGGGAGGAGAGCTTCCTGCAGCTGTTCTTGTAGACGCGATTGTGAGGTTGATCCCGGGAGTCCTCAATGATGAAACTTCGGCTTTATCAGATAGTTTTCAGGGAGAATTATTGGATGCTCCGGTGTATACGCGCCCAGCGGATTGGAACGGACATAAGGTGCCGGATATCTTGTTGAGTGGCCATGAGCAAAAAATCAATGAATGGCGCCATGAGCAGGCGGTATTACGTACCCAACAGCGCAGACCTGACCTGTTGACCGACTAGTCTCCTCTTCAAGAGGTGCTTAGTCCTTATTCAATAAGGCAATAATTTGATCCTTATCTTTTATTTGATCTTTTAAAGCTGCATTCAATTCTTTGCAGCTCTTTAAAGCCTGCTTTAATGCGTTCTGCGGTTCCGCAATTGGCTCATTGCTGTTTTGCTCCGCTGAGTCCTGATGAGTGGCGCTGCCCTCATGAAAAAACATCCTTGCCGGGACTTCCAATAGCTCGGCCATCGCGTTGATATCTCTGTACTTAATCGATCCCGTAATCAGACTCAACTTTAGTCCATCGAAAGTCCAACCCATTTGTGCTGCGAGCCAGCTGAAGGGTCGTTTCTTTTCCTTTAAAATCGCATCAACCGTAAACTTTAAATCCATAAAAAAATAGGAATATTTGATGTTTTTACTAAAAATAATAAGTATTTTAGTCTTAGTAAATTATGTTTGTTAATGTCATAATTTTGACAAACATACACTTTAATTATTATTTTCACTAAAAAGATATGACTGAACCGACTAAAAAGTACAAAATCAACGATTATCTCTATCAACTCAATGTTAGAAACTACAGAAAGGCCATTCAAACCCTTCCTAAAATTTTGGGTATTTCATTAAATACTTTCCAAAATTATCGTAATATTTTAGGAAATGATACACAGGATATTCCTTATGAAAAAGTCGTGATGATGGAGCAACTTTTTGATATGGAGCCTGGTAGCTTACGTACCACACCCATTCGACAGCACAGCCTTAAAGAACTGTTCGAACCAAAGGAAAGCAATGAGGATTCGGTTTCATCCAGCTGAACTGTTCGACCCCAACTGAAGAAGCGCATGGTATTCCTTTTAAGAGATTAATCCTGCTAAATAGAAAAAAATTATGGATAGTCGACTCTTATTTATATTATTGCAACATGAGAATTATTTACGCTTAAGTAAATTTTACATTTAGTCAGGGAAAGTCGATTTAATAGTTAACCGAAAAACCAAAAATAATGGAAGAACCAAGGAAGTACAAAATTGAAGAAGAGATGAATAAGTTGAACCTTAAGAATTATAAAGCTGCAAGCAGATTGATTCCTAAACACTTAAACATCGCTTTTAATACCTTTCACAATTATAGAAAATTGCCCCTGAGCGGGAAAGCTGACATTCCCTATGGAACAGTCGTTTTGCTGGAGGGCGTATTTGGATTGGAGCGTGGAGAACTCGCGAACTATCCTTTAGAAATCAAAAGCCTCGCGACACTGGTTTCTGAAGAGTCCTATCCTGAGGAAGAAGTTTGAATTTAAAGATGTAAAATTACTGGTAGTCAAATCTCTAAAAAAAAAATTTTAGCCAAAAAACGGCTTTACAGTAGGTTTAATTGTGGAAATGCCTAAGAATGAAATGTGGAAATATCAAAGAATGTGGAAAAAAACAGAAATCGCTTTCATTTATAAAAAATAATTCCTAATATTGCAGTCCGATTTTAAACAACAAAAAGTCGGCTTAATAGCTTAAAATCATGGATTTAGTAAAATTTGTTGAAGAGCAGGTCATCGCAAAAAATGAGTTTCCTGCATTCAAATCAGGAGATACAGTGAGTGTTCACTATAAAATTCGCGAAGGTAATAAAGAACGTGTTCAAATTTACCAAGGTGTAGTATTACAACGTAATAGTGTAGGTGCTAATGAAACGTTTACTGTTCGTAAAATGTCTAATGGTGTTGGTGTGGAACGTATATTCCCTATCAACTCGCCTAATATCGCTAAAATAGAGGTTAACAGCCACGGTAAAGTTCGCAGAGCGAAATTATTCTATCTACGTGAATTAACTGGTAAAGCAGCTCGTATCAAATCTAGAAGAGTTTAATCTCTCTAGTCAAAAACATAATGGCCTTCCCGATCCCAATCGGGGAGGTTTTTTTGTTTTCCTCTTCAATGAGGATCTTTTCTGTGAATTTTGCAGCTATATGTACTTGTATTTAATCTCCTCCTGGAAATTAAATACAGCGCGTGAATAGGCATATTTGCAGACTAGGAATAAATCTGCTGACCTTAAGGACGGTGATCTATGGCTATGGAATGCCAGAGAAATGAGCAAATCGATCAGATTACTCAATCGCATCATAGCGCCTTAGATTTTTCAGAAATCTCCATTTTTCATGTGTATTTAAATGAAGGTCCTGCAGGCATTGATAGCCTCGACTTTGTCGTTTAAATGTGCTCTAGCTGCCCTCCACTGGCATCAATTAACTCAATTGATCTTTTCCCTATATTGAACTTTAAAGCCCTTTAAAGGCTGCTAATGACTTGTTTTTGTTCCGAAAGGAAATCGGAATAGGCTCAATGAAATTCTATTCCTGCTGTATTAAAATAAACTTGCTTTTAAGCTCATGGATATCAATCTGATGACTGGAAGCCTGATGATTGATTTTTAGAGTTTCTCTCCATTCATAAAACAAAAACGGCGTCCTGTATTACAGAACGCCGCTTATAATCATGTCAAAATTACTTAGCTCAATTCCGCTAATACAGTAATTCCGCCTTTTACCACCTGGTCAAGTTCAAGGTTAACTTTAGTCCCAACTGGTAAGAATATATCTACTCTGGAGCCGAATTTAATAAAACCGAACTCTTCTGTTTGTTTCACCTGATCTCCTTCTTTTACATACCATACGATACGTCTGGCAAGGGCCCCAGCAATTTGTCTGAACAATACCGGTGTACCATTTGCATGTTCCACCACCACTGTCGTACGTTCATTTTCAGTAGAAGACTTTGGGTTCCATGCCGCAAGATATTTACCTGGATGGTATTTAAAGAACTTCACTACACCAGAAATAGGATTTCTGTTGATGTGTACGTTGATTGGCGACATAAAAATAGACACCTGAAGTCTTTTATCTTTAAAGTATTCACCTTCTTCTGTTTCTTCAATCACCACAACTTTACCATCCGCCGGACAAATCACTTTATTGTCTGCAGTTACAAACTGTCTGCTTGGATTCCTAAAAAACTGTAATACGGTAACGAATAGGGCAAATGATAATATATATACGAACCAGGTTAACCAGGTAATGTCTGCGAATTTATAATCGATAAAAGCGTTCAATACAAAGATGAACAGCAATGATAGGGCAATGGTAGTGTAACCTTCTTTATGTATGGTCATTGTTGACTGGAGTATTAGTTTCTGCAAAAGTGATAAAAAAATATAACATTAAGGTAAAGGGAGCCTAAACAGTTTTAACCTTATAGATGTGGTTAAGGTTTCTTCCGAAGCCATTATAATCCAGGCCGTAGCCTACAACGAACTCATTGGCAATCTCGAAGCCTACATATTCAAGCTCTTCAATTTGTACTTTTAAAGCTTCTGGTTTCAGTAAAAGCGAGCATACACTCACAGATGCTGGTTCCTGCTTATAGAGTTCTTTCAGGATATAGCTTAGGGTTAAACCGGTATCTACTATGTCTTCTACCAGAACAATATCACGACCTTTCAGGTTTTCCGGTAAACCGAATACCTCTTTAATTTCACCAGTACTTTCGGTATCCTTATAGGAAGAAACGCGGATAAAGGACATTTCACATGGAACGGTAATCTCTTTTACCAGATCTGCCATGAATAAAAAGCTTCCATTCAAAACTCCAATAAAAAGCGGGCATCGGTTTTCATAATCTACATTCATTTGTATCCCAATGAGGCGGGTACGTTTCAGAATGTTATCATTTTCCAACAGGATCTCGAACTCCTTATCTAGCACTTTAATCGTATTCATATCTTTTTCTTTGGAGCTTTAGCCGTTTTCTTTGGATTGCTCCATTTGTTTTTCTAATTCCTTTTCTTTCTTCTTCTGCTCTCTTTTTTCCTGTCTCAGCTGTTTCTTAGTTTTCTGCAAGCTATCTGTTTTGATGGCAGGTTTGGAGGTGCTGTCTTTTTTGTTGCCACCAAAGAGCCGGTCGAATAAGCTTTTGGCTTCATCATGGGTCTCTATCGCAGGCAGAGGATCGTCATTATCGAAGGCCGATGTATCTACAGCAGTGGTATCAGGCAATAAATACTGTCTTAATGCTGGTCGCAGTTGCACATTATAAAAGCCATAAGCGCTGCTATCCCTTGGCGTCAGGCCACGATTGGCCATGATATTTCCAATGTATTTAAAGTAAGGATAAAGGTAATCTTTCAGTCCGCCATCTCCTTTAAACTTAAATAAAGCAATCTTCGGACGTGGAACAATATTGGCCAGGAAAATCCCTTCACCGATATTCAGATCTGAAGGTCTTTTTCCAAAATAATACCTGGTGGCTTCTCCGATTCCGTAAACATTTTGTCCCATTTCAATGATGTTGAAATAGACTTCCAGCATTCGGTTTTTACTGATCAGGCGGTTATTTTCGATCAGCCATACAATCAGAATTTCTTCTGCTTTTCTGGCCAGCGTTTTTTGTCTGCTGAGAAAGATGTTCTTCACCAGTTGCATAGAAATGGTACTGCCTCCTCTAACAAATTTCTTCTCCTTGAAATTCACGGCAAGCGACTTACGGAAGGATTCCTGTACGAAGCCCTTATGGGTAAAGAAAGAAGGGTCTTCGGAAGTAAGGATCGCATTTTTGAAATTACTGGATACTTGCGAAAGTGGCGTATAATTTGGGTTTGATGGACCAATCATGATGTCGCGCATAGGCTTACCACGCTCGTAAGGAGTGTAAATGAAGTCGCTATTGATTTTTTGAAGATTGGTTTTGCCCCATTTTAGAATTTTAAAATTGACAGGCGTTAATCCGGAATTAAATTTCACACTATCTGGCATGGAGCTGTCCAGGTAAAAATTCAAGTCATATTTGACTTTTCCACTCACCTTCAATCCGTCTAATGATTCGAATAATCCCTCTGGGAAGGCATTTAGCATTTCCTGGACATCCTGTTCCGGCGCCTGGATTTTCAGTTCATAAATTTTATTTGGCGACAGCGTATATTTCAGGTAAGGATGAATGGTTGCATTTTTTAGAAATACGGTAGAGGTACTGTCTAATGCGATGTAGTTTGGTCCAATGCGCATATCGGCATCAATCTTTGCATCTGCGATTACAATATCATTGGAGGCTACTTTTGGATGGTTCAACAGGAGATTTTTCACTGCCCATGAGCCTTTGATTTTGAAATCATCTCCACTGTAATCTGCACTTTTCATTTCTGTTTTCACAGTATCAAAGCTAAACCTGGTTTTGAATCTGTTCTCCAGGTAGGGAAGGTCTACCTTTTTCTGATCTGCAAAAAGCATCACATTCAACTGCTTCTTTCCAGGATATACGGAACCGTTGACATGCCAGGTGGCGTAATTATCGTTCACTTTTATCGTCGATTGTAAATCTCCGTCGTTAATCGTGGCTGTGGTGGTTAAAAAACTTAGCCTTGCCGTATCATTGTCGTTGATCCGGAGCATCAGGTCTTTCAATTCCATATGATCTGGAATTTTATATAAGACCTGGTTCAAAAGGTTATGTGCGAGATCAGCAAGGTCAGATTTTTTTGTACTTACAGTATCTTTCTTTTTGCGTTTCAATAAGAAATCCAGATTGCTTACTGAATCTTTAAAGACCACATTTAAATCTCCTTTATTCAGGATCATTTCCGATAACTTTACATTTCCAAAGATCAGTGGAAACAGCTTTACCCCAACGGTAAAATCATTGATGGTAGCCAGTGTGTCGCGGTCCTTTGGGACCACAGAGATATTGGTGAGGTGGACAGTACTCAGTCCGCTGAATCCGTAACTCCCAACTTTTAGGTCCAGACCATAGTCTTTATCGGCTTTAGCAATGGCTTTCGCCATCATTTTTTGTAACAGAGCTTCCCTTTTACTATAGGCAATACCGCCCAGAATAACAGAGATCAATACAAAAATTCCAAACACCCAGGCACCAATTTTTATATACTTTTTAGGGATGTTAATTTTAGGAAGTTGCATACAGTAAAATAGATATAATTGCTAAACGTTAAACGCAAATGTTTATTTCGTGTTAAAATTACACTTAAAAAGCCTAAAGTCAATTAATTGTGGCCGTCTTTTGTTAATTTTGGCTAATGATAATTAGTCCAGAACAAGTTCTAGCCGCTCTGAGAAATGTTGAAGACCCTGATCTTAAAAAAGATCTGGTGACTTTGAACATGATCAAGGATTTGAAAATAGAAGATAAGAAAGTGAGTTTCACATTGGAACTGACTACTCCTGCATGTCCGATGAAAGATATGCTTAAAAACGCATGTTTAAATGCAGTCAAACATTTTGTAAGTGCTGAAGCTGAAGTAGAGATCAACATCACTTCAAGAGTCACCAAACCAATGGATACGACGCAACTGAAAGCAATCCGTAATATTTTGCTGGTTTCCTCCGGAAAAGGTGGAGTTGGAAAATCAACGGTGGCGAGTAACCTTGCTGTGGCTCTGGCTGCTGGTGGTGCTAAAGTTGGATTGATTGATGCGGATATTTATGGGCCCTCAGTTCCTACGATGTTTGACCTGGTAGGTGCAAAGCCTAGTGCCAGAGAAACAGAAGATGGAAAAACACTGATTCTTCCTATCGAAAAATACGGCATCAAACTATTGTCTTTGGGATTTTTTGCAGATCCGGATCAGCCCGTACCATGGAGAGGACCAATGGCTTCCAATGCCATCAAACAATTGTTTAATGATGCGGATTGGGGTGAACTGGATTACCTCGTGGTAGACCTTCCTCCGGGAACAGGCGATATCCATATTACCATAACGCAGAGCTTCCCTATTGCAGGAGCAGTTATTGTAACGACTCCTCAACAAGTAGCACTTGCGGATACGAGAAAAGGACTGGCCATGTTTAAAATGCCAAGTATTAATATCCCAGTGTTAGGTGTAGTCGAAAATATGGCTTATTTTACACCGGAAGAATTACCAAAAAATAAATATTATATCTTCGGTAAAGATGGCGGTAAAGAACTGGCAAAATCATTTGATGTACCTTTCTTAGGAGAAATACCAATTGTTCAGGGCATTACAACTGCCGGCGATCAAGGGGCTCCGATAGCATTAGAGCAGTCCAGTAAGATGTCAGCGGTCTTTGCAGAAATTGCAGGAAGGGTAGCACAGCAAGTGGCTATTAACAATGCGCAGACTGTTAATTGCTAAAAAATTACTATTTTTATACTTTAAAAAATTAATAAAATGGATTTAACACAACAAGTAGAGCAGGCATTAGACACGATCAGACCATATTTAATTGCTGATGGTGGGGATGTGGCTATAGAAGAGATTACGGCGGATAATGTAGTTAAATTGAAATTATTAGGGAACTGTGGATCCTGCAAAATGAGCTTCATGACCATGAAAGCAGGCATCGAACAAGCCATTATGAAAGCAGTACCGCAAATTACTGCTGTAGTGGCAGTTAATCTTGCAGAGCCTGTTTAACCGTTTTAACACTATTTAACTAGCCGTTATAATTAATACAGCTATTTTTGTATATGAAGTATTCACTCACCTTATTATTGCTTCTTTTTATAGGTACGGCTTTCGCACAGGAAAGTCCGGGAAGTAAAAAGTTGATTCAGTTTAGCGGGATTATCACCGACGTAGACAGTAATACAGTGGTGCCTTATGTAACGGTGACCAATTTAACAAATAAAGGCCAGCGGTATGCTGCGAATTATAAAGGATATTTTTCCTTTATCGCGCATCCCGGTGATACCATTCTATATTCTGCGGTAGGTTATAGGGATTTGCTTCAGGCAATCCCTACACAAATCGACGATAGCAAGTATACCGCGATGGTGAAACTAAAAGCAGAGATTGTGAATCTGCCTACAGTCCGGGTTTATCCATGGGCTACTGTAGAAGATTTTACCAGAGATTTTATGGCCATGAAGATTGCTGATGATGATTTCGCTATCGCCATGAGGAATCTTTCTCAGGAAAGTATCAGTGAAAGGATACAAAGCCTGCCCAGAGATGCTTCAGAGATCTCAGGAATCAACTTCAGATTGAATCACGATAGGGCCTTAAACAAGAATATGGTGCAAACCAACCCGCTTTTAAACCCATTTGCATGGGGTAAGTTGATGCAATCCATATTCAAAGGTGATAAAAGCAGGAGCGAAGGAAATTAACGCCTTCTGCTCTGCTGTGGGAAACGCATTTTATAATCGACTCTTACATTCCCTTTAGAAATCGCATCCAGCTTGCTTTTCAGCATTCTCTTACGCAATAAGCTTAAAGTTTCTGTAAATAGTTTGCCTTCAATATGGTCGTACTCATGCTGAATTACGCGGGCAAGGATGCCATCAAATTCTCTTTCCTGTAAATCCCAGTTCTCATCATAGTACCTGATGCGGATGTTTGGTTTACGCCATACATCTTCTCTGATGTCAGGGATGCTCAGACAGCCTTCATTGAAAGCCCATGGCTCGCCTGTTTCTTCCAGGATTTCTGCATTGATAAAAGCACTTTTGAAGCCTTCTTTCTCCTCTTCATCCACTCCCGTATCTAAAATAAATAATCTGATCGGTAAGCCAATCTGAGGGGCTGCTAAACCAATTCCATGAGCATTATACATGGTTTCAAACATGTTGCTGATCAATTGTTTTAAATCCGGATAAGTCTCGTCTATAGGAGCGCCAACTTTCTTAAGTACCGGATCGCCGTATGCTACAATGGGTAATTTCATAATGCAAAAATACAAATATTACGCTAAAGGGTAAAAGGTTAAGGCGCTAAGATTACTTTCATCTAAGATTTCATGGGTAATATTGGCCATATCGCTGGTCGTTACAGCCTCAATTCTCTTAAATACGGTCTGTAAATCATCGATCTTGTTGTAGTCGATCAGGCTTTTTGCCATCGAAATGATCAGACCAATTCTGTTTTCTTCGCCTAAAGCAATCTGTCCGATGAACTTATGTTTTGCTTTTTGAAGTTGTACCTCTGTGAGCGGATGATCTTTCAGTTTCTTAAATTCTTTGAAGATCAGGGATAAGGCCTTATCTACTTTTTCTTTATCTGTACCGAAATATAAGGTAAAGATACCGGTGTCACTTAGCGGACTATAGCCCGTTTCAATGGTATAGGCAATGCCGTATTTCTCACGGATCTGCAGGTTTAAAATAGAACTCATACCTGTCCCACCAACCAGATTATTGAGTAGCAATAAGCCGGTTTTATAAGGATGATGCAGAGAATAGGCCTGGGAACCTAACATCACATGGGCCTGCATGATTGGTTTTTCAAGAACAACTTTTGATACGGGCGCTTTTTCTGGGGCCAGTCTGGTGTTTTTATGTAGGTTTTCCGGAATTTCCGAATAATACTTCGCACCGGTTTTGATGAGTTTGTTGAAACTGTAATTCCCTAAAACTGCGACTACGATCTTGTCGGTATGGTAGTTTTCCTTGATGAACTGATGGATGTCTGCCTGACTGATGTTATTGACCGTTTCCGGGCTTCCAAGGATATTTCTTCCCAGTGGGTGACCGGCAAAAACAAGGTCTTCGAAGTCATCGTAAATCGCCTCTTCCGGCTGATCCAGATAAGAGGTAATCTCATCCAGGATCACACTTTTTTCTTTTTCCATTTCATCTTCCGGAAATGTAGAATGGAAAACAATATCATGGAAAAGCTCTAAAGTTCTGTCCAGGTAAGGATTCAAAAAAGAAGCATGAATACAAGTGTATTCTTTGGTGGTGTATGCATTCAGATCAGCACCCACGCTTTCCAGTCGGTTTAAGATCTGGTTTGTCGTTCTTTTTTCTGTGCGCTTAAAAATTAAATGCTCAATAAAATGAGCTAAACCCGCTTTTTCGTCCTGTTCATCCCTTGAACCACTATTTACAATGATGCAGGCATGAGAAATGGCAGAAGCAGAAGGGACATGAAGTAAGCGGATGCCATTTGGCAAAGTGTGAACATTGTATTCCATCAGGGCACAAAGATACACAAGAAAAAACCGGTTACAGGATAATATTTATGTAGCATTCCGGTCATTTCTGCGTCTGAATAAGAGCTTTAGCCAAATTAGACTGCCGGTTTCAGGAATTTGAAAAGCACCTTAATTGGGTTGATGATGACCATGGGCTTTAAAAATAAGCAGCCCATACGATCAGGGTATGGGCTGTTGTTAAGATGATATGGTGCTTAATTATTTTAGTGCAGCATATTTGAAGGTGTAAAAACCAGTTTCATTGTAATCCTGCTCATCAAAATAATAACTTAACACCTGGATTTTATATTGTTTTCCGGCAGCATTTCGGATTAGGATGATCTTTCCTTCAATTGGAGTTAGGGCATGACTAGCCATATCGTAGTTGTACCAGCCTTTTCCCGATCCTGTTGGAATCACACTCGTGCTTTGACTATCTTCTTTATAACCACTTTCCGGAGCTTTTAGTACTTTATCAAAACTGGTATTGCTCAGTATCTGACCAGCAACTTTGTTTTTACTGTTCAATTTGATGGTGGTATTGTTGAAGGCAAGATCCCAGTTTTCAGTTTCTTTTACCGGCTTTCCTTCAGTCAGGCTGTAAAAAGTAGTTTTGGATTTGGCATCCAGATTTTTCTCGGTCTTTGGAGCCTGTGCCATTACAGCCTGGCCAATGAAAATAGAAAGAGATAAAATAGATAAGGTCTTGATGATGAATTTCATGGGTTTCTTTTTTACAAAGAAACAAACTATTTATAATTATTCTAAATAATATTGAAAAAAATTAATAATCATTACTGGCTCCTCCACCTCCGAAAGTTCCACCACCCATTCTGCTGCCTTCCGGGGCACTGTTTCCATCGCCCAAAGTTCCGCTCACAATCAGCGACTCTACTTTGAGCTGATCTAATAACTGGTCGTCATCCAGTTCTTCCGCTGTAAAACCATGCTTTGGTGTTTTCAGATAGCGCATCACTGCATAAGAAAGGCTTAGCAATATGGAGCCACAAACCAGCAGTGCCATTTCAGTCGACATGATATGATAGTAATTCTTTAAAGTAAAAGCTGCCGCCGCTACCAGAATCAAGCCCGAACGGAGTAGAATGATTTCTTTTTTTCTTAAGCCAATAGCAATATATACTATGGGAATTCCAAAAGTCCATATCCAGAAGAACCAGGCAAAAGGGATATCCTGATCTGGAGCAAGAGTTACATTGTTCATCGAACTTCCGAGTTCTCTGACGATAAAATAATTACCGGCAGCATAGGTCGTCAGCAGACTGGCGATTTGTAGCATACCTAGTGGATTTTTATAGATCCAATGTTGCTGATTTAGTTTTTTGACTAAGAAATAAATCAAAAGAGAAATAGCTATGATAAGGAAAGGCATTGTCGATAAAGGCTGAAATCCATATTTATACCAGGCAAAGAACACAAATGCAATCGAGCCTGAAAAAGAAAGTAAGGCCATCAGCATATCTGCAAAACGGAGGGTAAAATATCCAGCCAGTACCGCTATACAGCCTGAAACAATGAGTTCAATTACAAAGTCTTTAGGATCATGGTCATGCTTGTAAATGAAAATGACTAGCGCAGTAAGCAATAGTAAACCGGAAGTCCACATCAAAGCATCATCCACCCCGGATTTGTAATGGTGGTATACGCGAACGGCAATCTCCAATGCAACATAAGCACATAGGCCCAAAAAAACATAATAACCAGGAGATTCCAACAATTCAGTACTGCTCAGTATCAGGCTTAAAAAACCAAATGCGAAAGCGGTTAAGATCAGGGTCAACACAAATAAACCAATCCTCATAAACAGGTTGGAGCTACGAAAACCTATTGGATATTTTTCCAGGACGGCCTGTAGCTCTGCAGAGCTAAGCTGATGTGCCTGATGCGCTTTTTTCATTTGATCCTGTATGATCTGGTGCTTTAACCAGTTGATATTATAAATGATCATAAGCTTTTCATTTGTTTATTTAAACGGCCGATATGAAGAATTAATGCGATCGCGGAAATTATAAAATATAGGCAAAGCAGGTAGATCACATCTCCGTCTTTGAAGTTATCGAGTAGTCGGAAAACAAGGATGCTGAATGCTGCATAACTATACAGTATCACCAGGAGCATAAAATAGAAGAGTTTATGTGCTAGGGCGTCCCTATAGAGGTAGAAAGCCAGTACAAACAAAACCAGCATCCAAAGTAGACTGCCTGTTGAGTCGTAATGATTAAAATAAGCCATTAATAATGCAATGAAGCTGATGTGGATGCCAAAATGGAAGTAGCTGAAACGAAAATGTTTTTTGAAATTGAAACGTTCCGATAGGAAACCACCAATCAGCAGGATAGCTCCTAGTAATAAATAGGTATAGATTAGGGTATTGTTGTCGAAATTCCCGCTGGAAAGCAAGCGGCTGGGCGTTACGGATACTCCCATCCAGACAGCGAGATTGGTAATGGCCATACTGAGAATTCCTAAATGGTCAAACTCATAGGCCACATAGCCCAAAACCACCATTGGGATAAAAGTGGCCAGACCGTAATTCGTTCCAAATACTTCGTATTGATATTGCAAGTAACCTGTAAAGCTGAGAAAACTAAGACAGCCCAGTAATAAGAGATAGTCAAATACCGCATTTGGTGATTTTACCAATGCGCGGCTAAATGGCTTTTTATGTTTAAAGCAATAGTAAAAGCAGCCGGTACAAATGGCTGCGATGAATGCCAATATTGCCTGATGACCTATGCTGTCAATATTTTTATAAATCAGTATACCCAATCCAGTACTGAGCAGCATGACTCCAAGGTATAATAAGGTTTTTAATTCCCAGTGCAGCGAAAATAAAGGATTCCGTTGTTTTTCACATAGTTTCTGATAAGATTCAGGAGAAATCGTGCCTTCATCTTTTAATTTTTCATAGAGATCATCAGGTATCATGAATCGAAAGAAATTTGATAAGATATTCAAGTATACATAAAAATAAAAGAATGATCTGGCATTATAGTTTTCATTATACTGTCAATTTGACAAGTTTTTTGAATTGGAATAAGCATTGATAGGTTGGCTATGTACTTAAAAATGAGTTAACATATGAGCATAGAAGAAAAAGGAACCATTTCCATTCATACGGAGAATATTTTCCCGATCATCAAAAAATTCCTGTATTCAGACAATGAGATATTCTTGCGCGAGCTGGTATCCAATGCAGTAGATGCGGTACAAAAGATTAAACGTCTTGCGGCATTAGGACAATACAACGGAGAGCTGGGTAACCCATTGGTAGAAGTAGCAGTTGATGCGGATAAAAAGACCATTACCATTACCGATAATGGTTTAGGTATGACTGCCGAGGAGATCAAGAAATACATCAATCAGGTGGCTTTCTCCGGAGCAACAGAGTTTGTAGAGAAGTTTAAAGACGCAAAAGATGCGAACGAAATCATAGGGAAATTCGGGTTGGGCTTTTATTCGGCCTTCATGGTGGCGGATTTAGTAGAAATCCAAACGCTTTCTTACCAGGAAGGTGCAGAACCAGCACGTTGGGTATGTGATGGTAGTACTTCATTCGAAATTACTGCCGGTAACAGAACCACTCGTGGTACAGAGATTACCCTGCATATCAACGCGGAATCAGAAGAGTTTTTGAGCAAAAATAAACTGGAAGAGATTCTGGATAAATACGGTAAGTTCTTGCCGATACCAATTAAATTTGGAACAAGAACAGAGCATGTTGCTGATGGTGAAGATGAAGAAGGCAAGCCGAAAACAGTCGCTGTTGAGGTGGATAATATCATCAATACGACGAACCCGATCTGGACAAAAGCACCTGCAGATTTGTCAGACGAAGAGTACCTGGCCTTTTACAAGCAATTGTACCCTTATGCTGAAGATCCTTTGTTCTGGATTCACCTGAATGTAGATTATCCTTTTAATTTAACAGGTGTATTGTACTTCCCTAAAGTGAAGAACGATTTTGATATGCAACGCAACAAAATCAAATTGTTCTCGCGCCAGGTGTTCATTACCGATGAGGTGAAAGATATTGTTCCGGAATTCTTAATGTTATTGCATGGGGTGATTGATTCACCAGACATTCCATTGAACGTTTCCAGAAGTTTCCTTCAGGCCGATAGCAATGTGAAAAAGATCAATAGCTATATCACAAAGAAAGTAGCAGATAAACTTCAGGAACTTTTCAATAAAGACCGTAAAGGTTATGAAGAGAAATGGGGTGATATCGGTTTATTCGTGAAGTATGGCCTGGTAAGCGAAGAGAAATTCTACGATAAAGCGAAGGATTTTGCCTTGTTAACCAATACTAAAAACGAGAATTATACTTTGGGAGAATACCAGGAGAAGGTAAAAGATTTCCAGACCGATAAAAATGGTCAGGTAGTTTATATCTATGCAACGGATCCTGCCAAACAAGATACCTTTATCCAGTCGGCAAACAAAAAGGATTATGATGTATTGTTGATGAACTCAGCAATCGACAATCACTTTATCAGCTTCCTGGAGAATAAACTGGAGAAAACCTTGTTGAAACGTGTAGATTCAAGTGTTGCAGATAAACTGATCGAAAAGGATGAAGCCATCGAATCTGTATTGACAGAAGAGCAGGCAAAAAAAGTAAACGAAATCTTTACCAAAGCCATCACTAAACCTGGAATGCAGGTGGAAGTTGTTGGTCTTAATCCGGATGAGTTGCCTGTAACGGTAACGATGGATGAGTTTATGCGACGCATGAAAGAAATGGCACAAATGGGTGGCGGCATGGGTATGTATGGCAGTATGCCAGACAGCTATAAGGTAGCCATCAACGGAAATCATAAATTGATTGGAAAGATTCTGTTGACAGACAATGAAGAAGAACAAGGACTATTGGCTAAACAAGCTGTAGATCTTGCTTTATTGGCACAGGGAATGTTAACTGGTGCAGAGTTGACTGCTTTTGTGAGCAGAAGTGTGAATCTGATCTAATCTTATTTCTTTTTAATGAGAGCCCCGCTGCAGTTTTGTAGCGGGGTTTTTGTTTGCTGGCATTCTCGGAAGTTTAGGATTGTGAATTTTTTGTATAACTGTTTGTAGCGTTTTTAAAATGAGCTCCGTTTTATTAGGAAAAGGCTAACAGCCAACAAATAACCAATTAATACAAAAAAGATTATGAGAATTTCAAACCATTTAGGATCAATATCGAAGACTTTTGCTGCAGCACTTGCGGTTTCAGTAGTTTTTTCAGCCTGCTCGAAAAAATACGATAACATTGAGCCGGTACAATTGGCCGCGATTACTATTGTTCACGCTGGTCCGGACACAAAAGAGCTTGACTTTTACTTTGGTAACGACAGGGTAAATAAGGATCCATTTAAATATGGGGTTAGATATGGTTACCTGGGCGCATATCCTGGAACGAGTAAAATTTCTATCACAGAAAGAGGAAAAACATCTATTCTTTTAACAAAAAATGAAATGTACCAGGCAGGAAAGTTCTACAGTACTTTCTTAGTGGATACAGGTAGCAAGAGGGCATTCTTTACGGTAAATGATAAGTTAGATAGTATTGCCGTAAATGAAAAAGCAAAAGTTCGTTTCGTAAACTTAAGTCCTGATGCATTGGCATTAGATCTGGGGATTAATGGAACTACAACTGATATTGCCAGCAATAAAGCGTTTAAAGAATCGAGCATCTTTGCTGATGTAGAGCCAGGAGAGGCTGTTGCATTAGAAGTTAAAGACCATACTTCAAAAGCAGTGAAGGCAACACTTCCAGCTATGAAACTGGAAAAAGGTAAGTTCTATACCGTTTTGGCAAAAGGATTTAACGGTCCGGTACAAGTTGATTCTTTGAAATTCAAAGCATCAGTTTATAATGTTACTTTGAAACAATAACACCATAGTAGCTGGCTCATATAGAGCCAGCTACTAAAACAGTTTATTTTGAAATGCTTAAATTTGCTGTTTCATTGTTAATCCCTGTTTTAGAAGAGGTTCGGAGGGAGCGGAATTCAATCTCCTTTTATCCGGGCAATGATGAAGAATTTAAGAAATCCTTAATGGTGTTAGAAAAGAATGCTCAAGTTTGAGGACGTTTTAGCTGGATGTTTGAAAAATGACAATAAATGCAAGGAGGTGGTTTACAAATCATTTTATGGGTATTTAATGGGCGTTATTTTAAGATATGTGAATGATCGTAATGATGCTGAAGAGCTGATTAATGATTGTTTTATTAAGGTTTTTAAAGGATTAGGGCAGTTTGGGGCGCCCAAAGATCCGGAGCAATTACAAAAAGCATTTAAAGGTTGGATAGCAAGGATTTCTTCCCGCACAGCGATCGATTTTTTACGTAGTAAAAGGACATTCTTATATGTAGATGATATGGACGAGCCGCCACAACCCATCACAGAATTAAATGCCATCTCTCAACTTCATGTACAAGACATTATGAACCTGCTCAATCAATTACCAGAAATGCATAAGCTGATTTTCAATATGTACGAATTAGAGGGCTTCGCTCATGAAGAGATTTCAAAACTATTAAATATACCTGAAAGCTCAAGTCGGGTTTACCTGACCAGAGCAAAGAATAAATTAAGAATATTGTATTCAAAGTCGTTGATTACTGACTTTGAACCAAATTAGAGGGGCGCGCAAAAGAAGTAACCGGGGATGAATGGGGGAAATGATAAAAATAAAAATATAGGAATGAAACCAAATGAACATATGAAATTGCCTGATGATGAGCTAATCGCTCACATAAAGGAGCAATTGATGGCTCATGAGGAAGACTATGCTCCTGGAGCATGGGAAAATTTCAATTCTGAAAAACCGGCCAGAAAAAGGGGGATATTTTTTTGGCTGGGGAGTATGAGTAGTGCAGCCGCATTGATATTAATCGGCTTCGCGCTCTTCTTTGTAAATAAAAAAGAAAGAATTAAGGCGTTGGAATTGAGTGTTACCAAGCCAGCCGGACCGTATTCACTGCCTAAAAAAACGGATACGTCTGCTGATTCGATTTCGGAAATGGCGGAATCAGAAAGCGGAACACAGGCCAGGGGAAGCTCTAATTTAACACCATCAGTATTGAAGAAAAAGGAAATTCCAGCAGTCAGGATTTTGGCGTTGCGACAATTGTCCAGTCATCCAATAGCTAAAAACAATCGGGAATTTGCCGCTAATGCAGCTGTACCAGCTGTTGCTGAACAACAGCCCGAAACCAAGACAATTACGCAACAAAATACGATTGAAGTTCCTGGTACTACAGCGGTTAATCCTCCTTTACCACAAAAAGGACTGGAACGTGTGGTTGTGGAAGCGCCGGCAAGTGATAAACCACAAAGTTTCGAAGACTTTCTTGCACAGGAATCTAAGAACGGAAATGCAAGAGGAAGAAGACCTGATCCTAAACTGGCTTCCCTGTCTGCACAGGAAGACAAATGGGAAATGGGGGTAATGGTGGCTCCTTCTGTAGGTAACAGCAAGAAATTAAATATGGGTTATGGCCTGAGTATGGGTTATGCATTGAGCAAGAAAGTCTCGATTAACTCGGGAATCTCTTACAATGAAATGGCTGCGTCCAGAAGCGCCTACTCTCCATCAGGGGCACAGGATATGCCTGCCACAACAACTAAAGGACTAGCGGGGAATAGTAGGGAACTGAAAGCAGTGGATGCAAGTATTCGGGGGATAGATATTCCTTTGGAAATCCGGTATCGCTTCAATAAAAACCTCTATGCAAATGTTGGAATTTCAGCCTTTGCGGTTTTGAATCAAAGACAAAAAAACACCTTCCTGGAAAGTCAGGTGCAAAACAGCCCTGTGGATCCTCAAGGGATAGCATATAGTTTTAAAGCTGATGTATTGAGTACCACTGTAACCACCGAAGAACAGCATACTTCTGAGCTTAAAACAGACCCTTATCTTGGATTTTATAACTTTTCTTTGGGCTACAAACAGCGAATTTCCAGAGGGAAGTCGGTTTCTCTAGAGCCATTTGTCAAACTTCCGATTAAAGAGTTTACCCAGGAAAACCTTTACCTCATTGGCACAGGATTGCGCTTGAAATTTGATTTTTAATCCTTAAAAACAGCAAAAATTTCCGTCTAAGTCCTTGTATTTTTATTATTGTTGCAACAATGATACATTTTAGCAAGGCGTTCAAGCCTTTTAGAATTATCTTTGTGAGGACCTGTATACTCAGGTTTTTTGTGGTAGATTAATAATTTTATTCAAAAATGAACTTAAAAAAAGGAATCCCTTCTATGCTTTTAGTTTGCGGGATGCTTCTCGTAACCGATAAAACGGTAATGGGTCAAAGCACAAATCCATTTATGGAAACTTACAACACGCCATATGGGCTGCCTCCATTTAACAAGATTACAAATGCCGATTTTGTTCCAGCCTTTCAGGAAGGAATGAAACAGCAGCAGCAGGCAGTTGGCGCCATATACAAACAACGTTCGGTGCCGACTTTTGCAAATACCATTGTGGCTTTAGAAGAAAGTGGTAAACTTTTGTCGAAAGTAAGCACAGTATTCTTTAACCTGAGTTCTGCAAATACTTCTCCTGAACTGGAAAAGATTGCACAGCAAATGGCTCCCGAATTGTCTAAGCATAGCGACGATATCTACCTGAACGCTGAACTATTCAAAAGGGTAAAAACGGTATATGATAAACGTACTGCTGTAAAATTAAGTGCAGAACAACAACGCCTTCTGGAAAAAACCTATAAATCTTTTGTGAGAAGTGGGGCCAATTTAAATGCCGCACAGCAACAACAAATGAGAGCAATCAATAAAGAGTTTTCTTTACTGACTTTAAATTTTGGACAACATTTGCTGGCTGAAGTGAATGCTTATGAATTACTGATTGATCAGCAATCCGATCTTGCTGGCTTGCCGGAATCCGTAAAAGCAGCTGCTGCTGCTTCCGCGAAGCAGGCGGGAAAAGAAGGAAAATGGAGGTTTACACTTCATACACCAAGTGTAACGCCTTTTCTTCAATATTCGGAAAACCGTGCGCTTCGGGAAAAAATGTACAATGCCTATATCAACCGTGCCAATCATGATGATGAGAATGATAACAAAAAGATCATTTCCCGTATTGTCGCTTTACGTGCAGAAAAAGCCGCTTTATTAGGCTATAATAGCCATGCAGATTTTGTATTGGAAGAAAGTATGGCTAAGTCTCCAAAAGAAGCCTATGATTTATTAAACGGTCTTTGGGATGCAGCTTTGCCGGTTGCAAAACAGGAAGCTGCAGATATGCAGAAAGTGATGGACAAGGAAGGCCGGAACGAACAGCTGGAGGCTTGGGATTGGGCACATTATGCAGATAAAGTGCGTAAAGAAAGATACAACTATGATGCAGAAGCATTACGTCCATATTTCCAGATCGACAATGTAAGGGAAGGATTTTTTAAGGTGGTGAATAAATTGTATGGCATTACTTTTACCTTACTTCCAGAAGTTCCGGTGTACCATAAAGACGTTTCTGCCTACCAGGTAAAGGAAGCGGATGGAACGCATATCGGAGTGATTTACATGGATTTCTTTACCCGTAGTTCTAAACGTGGAGGCGCATGGATGACTTCTTATGCAACTCAGTCTTATGAAAATGGTAAACGTGTGGCTCCGGTAGTTTCTATTGTTTGTAATTTCACAGGTCCTAATGGGGACGAACCGGCTTTGTTTACTGCAGATGAAGTGACCACTTTTTATCATGAAATGGGGCATGCCCTTCATGGTTTATTGTCGAATGTAAAATACAGAAGTCTGGCAGGAACATCAGTTCCACGTGACTTTGTAGAACTACCATCCCAGGTAATGGAACATTTTGCTTTTGAACCGGAGGTACTTCAGTTTTATGCAAAACATTACAAAACCGGCGAAATTGTTCCTCAGGAACTGATCGACCGTATGAAAAATGCTTCGAAATTTAACCAGGGTTTTGAAACGGTAGAATATCTTGCAGCATCCTTACTGGACATGGGCTTCCATACTGTGCCAGCAGGAAAAGAGGTTAATGCAACAGAATTTGAAAGTTCAGAAATGAATAAATACGGATTGATCAAACAGATTGCCCCTCGTTACCGTAGTACTTATTTCCAACATATCTTCGCATCGGGATACTCTGCGGGATATTACAGCTATATCTGGTCGGCAGTATTGGATAGTGATGCTTTTGCGGCTTTTAAAGAAAGTGGAAACATTTTTAATCCTGAAGTAGCGAAATCCTTCCGTAAAAACGTATTGGAAAAAGGTGGAACTGTAGAGCCAATGGATTTGTATAAAGCCTTTAGAGGGAAAGAACCTAATATGAAATACCTGTTAAAAGACAGAGGCTTAGATAAGGCGCTTTAACCATAGCTTTATTTTTTTGTAAAATTTAGCGGGAGCATTCCCGCGTCAAAAATAGAAAATGACTGATATCTTCAAATATGATGATATCGGTCATTTTTTTTATGTCCTGTTTTTACCCTCCTAAAATCCATCTGTAAGCACATAATAAGGATTAAAAATTCAATTTCTAAACAGGTGGTTTCAGTTTGGCTAACTTATTCTAAATTATGGCTTTACGTATCCTGATTTTTACTGAAAATGGCGGTAATTTTATTGTGAAGCAAACTTTATTTTATAGCTTTGCCGCAAGGTTGATTTTGTTGTTTAAACTATCGATAATGCGTGTTTTTTATGGTCTTTTTTAGGAAGGTATTTCCTTAAAGGTCCATAAGTTGCGATTTTCTTTCTTTGGTGGAAACTGAAGAAAATCTTTAACCCTACATATACTGAATCTTAATTTTTTCAAGAAGAAATCCCGTTTATTAAATTATGCGTACCTCCCTTTTTAAGGCCATTGCTTTTTCTATTTTTTTCTTTTACGCTCTTCAAATTTCCGCTCAAACTAAAATTTATGTAAATACTGCTGCTAAGGGTGCAAATACCGGTGTGGATTGGGCAAATGCCTATACCGACCTGTTGAATGCGATTTCCAAATCAGTTGCCGGGAATGAAATCTGGGTAGCAAAAGGAACTTATAGTCCTGGGGCAGTTGCTGCTGCTACATTTACCCTAAAATCGGGTGTAAAAATGTATGGTGGTTTTGCCGGAACTGAAAGCCTGTTGACAGAGCGTATCGCCGATTCAAGGGGATTATTTACGGTTAATCAAAGTATTTTGACTGGTAGCAATATCAATAATCACGTTGTGACTAACCTTGCAAATGTTCCTAAAGAAACTGTTTTGGATGGATTTACGGTCAGTGGAGGAAGAACTGTCAACTCCAATAGTCAAAGTTCAATTGCAAACAGGGCTGCTGGGATTTATAACAATGCCGGATCTGCAACTTTTCAGAACTTATGGATTAAAGATAACATGGCGAGTCATTATGGTGCTGGATTTTTTAATGCAGGACCCGCTACATTGATCAATCTTGTTCTGGAAAACAATAGCCTGTACAATGCTGCATATAGCAATGCTGTTGGAGCAGGAATGTACAATTCAGGGGCGGTAACTTTAAGTCGTGTTTCTTTTATCAACAATACCGGGGCCAGCTCCGGAGGCGGATTGTATAACACCGCAACAATTACATTGGAGGATAATGTGTTCAATAACAATGCCTCAACTGTAAATGGGGGCGGAATAACCAGTACTGGTTTGTTGACGTTAGACCGTATTAGCTTTATCCAAAATACAACAGGTCAGCAAGGAGGAGCAATTTATTCAGGGGGCGGCATGACGGTCCGCAACTCTATTCTCAGTAGAAATAGGGTAAGCGGAACAGCAGTAAGTCATGTTGGGGGTGCTGTATATGGGGCTTCCACTGCGATGAACATCTTCAACTGTAGTTTCAGTAATAATGAAATTGCTTATGTGATTGCTGATAATAACAATAATACTTACGGAGCAGCTTTAAATGCTGCGGTAGCATCAAATGTATATAACAGTATTTTCTGGGGAAACAAGCGGGGAAACAATCTTCCAGATCAGATTGGTGGCGTTAAAATCACCATGGAAAGCAGCCTGGTTCAAAATAACTATAGCTATGGACTAAACAATATCATTGGAAATCCTGATTTTGTAGATGCCGCGCAAGACGACCTGAGGTTGAAAAATGGTTCGATCGCTATTGATGCTGGGGACAATTCCAAACAGAATGGTACGACTGATTTCGCTGGAAATTCAAGACTGGTGGCTGCGAACATAGACCTGGGGGCAATAGAAAGCCCTTCAGGTATGTCCGGAACATTAGACATTCTTCCTGGAAGCATCAGCGGCCAGCAACGCGGGTTAGCTTATAGCCAGTCGCTCAGCCTCAAAGCTGGGGCTTCAGCGAGTAAATGGGAGATTACTTTTGGACTTTTGCCTCCAGGAATTAGCTTAAATCCGCAAACAGGACAGCTAACTGGGATACCAATGATTGCAGGAAATTATTCGGTTGTCATTAAAGCGACTAGTGGAAGTCTGGTGGGAAGCAGACAATACAATTTTGTCATCAACCCTGGTGTAGCAAGACTACACGTAAATGCATCGGCACCAGGCTTAAACAATGGTATCGATTGGTCAAACGGATATTCGAGGTTGCAAACTGCACTGGCGCTTGCAAAAGTTGGAGATGAGATTTGGGTAGCAAAAGGGAAATATAGTCCGTATTTGCATGCTGATTCTGCATTTTCGATGGTTTCAGGTGTAAAAATGTATGGTGGGTTTGCAGGAACGGAAAGTAGCCTGACTCAACGATTGGCCGATGAATCGGGCAAATTCACAAGAAATGAGTCTGTGTTAAGTGGAAATGGGATCAATAAACATGTCATCTATAATTTGGTCGCTCTTTCTGCAAATACCCTAATGGATGGCTTTACCGTATCAGAAGGTTATGCAAATGGTACCTCAACAAATGGCCAGGGAGCCGGAATATACAATGGTAGTTCAGTAGGAAATGCCATATTTAATAACCTTGTCATTAAGAATAACAAGGCCAATACCCATGGTGGAGGTATGTTTAATATGGCTGTGGGCTTAAAATTGACGAATGTTCTTTTTGAGAATAACGAAGCAACGACTTCCACCAGATACGGTGGCGGATTGTATAATTCAGGAGCAAATGCCAGTTTGAATCAGGTAATGTTCAGGAATAATATCGCAGTTCAGGGAGGCGGAATATATAACGTAGCCGCTAAAGTAGCCTTAACTGAAAACAGTTTTGAAGGAAATAATACGACTGCTTTGGGTGCTGGTATAGCAAATACTGCAGAAATCAGTATCACAAATAGTGTATTTAAAAACAATACCACTAAGACTTATGGTGCTGGAATCTATAGTTCTGGAACAGCCACACTGGATCAGGTCTCATTTCTTGAAAATACAGCAGAACAAAAAGGTGGAGGTATCTATGCTTTAGGAACCATTACTTTACGTAATGTTATTCTCAGCAAGAATAGTGTTACAGGAACCGCTGCAACTTACTATGGTGGGGGTATGATGATGGAAAGCGGTACAGCAAACATTCTCAACAGTACTTTTAGTCAGAATACAGTAGCGCTTACTGCTGCTGAAGGAAGCTTTGTTGGTGCTGGTTTATGGGCTGCACCAACTACAGTGAATATCCACAATACTATTTTTTGGGGCAACAAAAGAGGGAATGATGTTGCGGACCAGATTGGTGGTGCAATACTTAGAGACATGGCCAATAATATTGTCCAGAATAACTATACTTCAGGAACAAATAACCTGATCGGTAATCCTGATTTTGAAAATGCGGATCAACATGATTTCCGATTAAAAAATGGTTCCATTGCAATTGATGCCGGAAATAACCTTAAGGTCAGTACAGAAGTAGATTTTGCTGGAAATACCAGGATCATCAATGGAACGGTTGATATCGGTGCATTGGAACATCCGATAGGAATGCCAGCTTCCTTAACCATTATGCCGGCTGAAATTCAAGCGCAGATCCGAGGCGCTAATTTCCAGCAGGAATTGACCCTTAGCGGTGGTGCTGGTGTGGCACAATGGTCGCTACATACGGGTGATTTACCTTTGGGTATTGTTTTGGATGCTAAAACAGGGAGGTTAAGTGGAATTCCAACAGTGGCCGGAACTTATGTTTTTGTGCTGCGCGTATTGCAGGGAGATAAGGTTGGAACCAAACAATATACGCTTGTTGTAAATGGCGGCGCTACCAGATTACATGTCAATGCTGCAGCTTTAGGAAGGAATAGCGGGAACGACTGGTCTAATGGTTTTACCAGGTTACAAACTGCATTGGCTCTTGCAAAAGATGGCGATGAGATCTGGGTAGCGAAAGGAACCTATAGCCCATTTTTACATGTAGACTCTGCATTTTCTATGGTTTCAGGGGTGAAAATGTATGGTGGTTTTGCAGGGACAGAGACGGAGATCAGTCAGCGGCAAGCAGACGCATCTGGTAAATTTACCGCCAATGAGACGATTTTAAGTGGAAACGGCACCAATAAACATGTGGTATTTAATGTTGGAATCCTCTCTCCAAATACCTTGATGGAAGGTTTTACCATTTCAGAAGGTTATGCAAATGGAACTTCAACAAATGGACATGGAGCAGGGATTTACAATGGTGCATCAGTAGGCAATGCAATTTTTAATCATCTGATTATTAAAAATAATAAAGCAAATATCTATGGTGGAGGGATGTTCAATGCCGCTGTTGGCTTAAAAATAAACAATGTTCTTTTTGAGAATAACGAAGTAACCACTACCACCAGGTATGGTGGTGGACTGTACAACTCTGGTGCTAATGCAGTAATGAATCAGGTTGTTTTCAGGAATAATACCGCATTACAAGGTGGAGGATTATACAATATCACTGCGGTTAAAGTAGTGTTGACCGAAAGTAGTTTTGAAGGGAACACGACCGCAGCATCCGGGGCTGGAATGGTGAATACCGGTGAGGTGAGTTTAAGTGATGTGGTCTTTAAAAATAACACAACTAAAGCCTATGGTGGAGGGATGTATAGTTCAGGGACGACAGTATTAGACCGGGTTTCATTCCTTGAAAATTCGGCAGAACAAAGAGGAGGAGGACTTTATGCCTCATCTCTGGTGACAGTGCGAAATTCGATCTTTAGCAAAAATACGGTAACAGGCACCGCAGCCTCTAATAATGGCGGTGGAATGATGGTGGAAAGCGGTACTGCGAATATTCAGAATTGTACTTTTAGTCAGAATGCGGTAGCACTTACTGCTACAGAGGGGACATTTCTTGGGGGCGGTTTATGGGCAGCCATAAATACTGTCAATATTTACAACAGTATTTTCTGGGGCAATAAGCGTGGCGCTAATGTAGAAGATCAGATTGGTGGAGTTGTCCTTAAAAACATGACAAATAATTTGGTTCAGAACAATTATACTTCCGGAACCAATAACCTGATTGCTAATCCTGATTTTGAAAATGCGGAACAACATGATCTTCGTTTAAAAAATGGTTCTATTGCCATTGATGCAGGGGACAATCAGCAGGTGTTTACCGCCACAGATTTTGCAGGAAAGACCAGGATTGTAAATGGAACAGTAGACCTTGGTGCATTTGAAAATCCACTGGGGATGTCTGCTTCTTTGACTATCCTACCGGAATCTTTAAACGTCCTGACGCGTGGTGCTGCGATTGAGTTAGCGCTTAGCCTAAACAACGGAGCTGTGCCAGCAAGCTGGTCGGTGGCGACTGGTGCATTGCCTTTAGGCTTAACTCTAAATCCTCAAAGCGGAATGATTAGCGGGATTCCTATGATTGCCGGAACTTACATTTTTGTAATTCGTGCGGTTAAGGGAAATCTGATTGGAACCAAACAATATACGATGGTTGTCAATCCAGGAGCTACCAGGTTACATGTGAAGCTGGATGCAACAGGAATCAATAATGGTGTAGATTGGAAAAACGGGTTTGTCAAGTTACAAACCGCATTAACTTTGGCAAAAGATGGTGATGAAATCTGGGTAGCCAAAGGGAAGTATACTCCTGTAGCGGTCCTGGATTCCGCTTTTTATATGGTTTCCGGCGTAAAAATGTATGGTGGATTTGCAGGTACAGAAACGAGCCTAAGTCAGCGTGTTGCTGACGCCAATGGGAAGTTTACCCAACAGGAAACGATCTTAAGTGGTAATGATTTTAACCGACATGTAATGACCAATGCTACAGCCTTAGGGCTAGAAACATTGCTTGACGGCTTTACCATTTCTGATGGAAACTCCAACCTTTCCGGTGGAGGGATCAATCATCTTGCAGCGGCAGCAAATGGTACCTTTAGAAACCTCATCATCAGAAATAATAAGGGGACCCAATACGGAGCAGGTTTTTATAATCTGGCGCCGGCATTAAAAATTGATAACGTACTTTTTGAAAATAATATCCTGATTACCGGGAATCGTTATGGAGCTGGATTATACAATTCTGGCGCCAATGCAGTAATCAACAATGTTGTCTTTAAAGGGAATCAGGGAACAATTGGTGGAGGTATTTACAACTCCGGAATTGGAGTTACCATCAATAAAGCCATATTTGAAAATAACCTGGGGCTTACCTATGGAGGGGCATTGGTGAATGCTGCAAATGTGACCAACCTAATCATTACCAACTCTGAGTTCAATAAGAACAGATCAGAGGGACATTCCGGAGCGATCTACAACGGGGGTACCATCACCATCACAGATGCGGTTTTCAAAGAAAATACAGCAGCCTTAATTGGCGGTGCGATGAATAACGTGGCAACAAGTACGCTGGATCGGGTAGCTTTTATCGCCAATACCGCGGTACAAAACGGAGGGGCTTATTACGGAACGGGCACCAATACGATGAATAACGTAGTGTTTAGTCGTAATAAGGTGACAGGATCATTTAATGGAGGTGGATTGTATTTGTACAGTGGGATTTTAACCCTGACCAATGCAACTTTCAGCAATAACAATGTTGCTTTTGTCCCAGTGAATGGCGGTGCCGGATTATTTAAAAACAGTGGTACCGCAAGAATTTACAACAGTATATTCTGGGGGAATACCCGTGCTGGTGGAGTTTCAGATCAGCTAAACACCGGGATCAATGCGATCATCAGTAGTACAGTGCAGGATGACTATCCCACAGGAACAGCCATCCTGGTCGGAGATCCATTATTTACCAATCCGGAAACTGATGACCTGAGTCTTAGAAGTGGATCTTTGGCTATCGATAAGGGAAATAACAGTTATACCAGTACTACAAATGATATTGAAGGAAATCCAAGGTTTTACAATACGATCGTTGATCAGGGAGCCTATGAAAATCAAGGTGGAGCTTCTTTAAAAATCACGCCGGCCACTCTTCCGGTGATGGTACGTGGTGAAGAGCAGAATATTCAATTACAGGTAACTGGTGGAAGTGCTGCCTATACCTGGGGCTTATTGTCGGGGGATCTTCCTCCGGGAATCTCCATCTCTCCGGAAGGGAAGATTTTTGGGCGTGCGATGATTCCGGTAATTGGCGGATATACTTTTGTAGTTGCGGTAACTGATGGTACGCTCATCGGGTCTAAACAATATACAATAGAAGTACAACAAGCTGCAACACGGATTTACGTACGTGAAGCTGCAACAGCTGCGAAAAACGGCTCCAACTGGAAGGATGCGATTACCGATCTTCAGGTGGCGCTGGCTCAGGCTGGTGCAGGAGATGAGATCTGGGTTGCAAAAGGAAATTACCTGCCAGGTTCAGATGTAGGCTCCACTTTTACATTGAAAGAAGGGGTTAAAATGTACGGTGGTTTTGAAGGTACTGAAGATCAGTTGGCACAACGTGTTGCGGATGGAAATACTTTATATGCTACCCATGAATCTATTCTGAACGGTAATGGAAAAAGTTATCACGTAGTCTCAAATACAGCGGCCCTAACTGCAGCAACGATTTTAGATGGATTTAGCATCAGTGGAGGAAGAACGGCAACGGGAAGTAGCTCAATTGGGTATAGTGCTGCCGGGATTTACAATAATGCAGGAACGGCCGTTTTCAGAAACCTTTGGGTGAAAAACAACAATGCCTATCAGGTTGGCGCCGGTATTTATAACAATAGTCCGGCGACTTTTGAAAACATCCGAATGGAGAAAAACATCGTTTCAGGTGGTGCTGGTTACGGAGCTGGATTATACAACCTGAATGCTCAGGCCAGTTTTAGAAAACTGACCTTCATTGAAAATGAGGGTGTATTAGGTGGAGGTATGTACAATTACCTTGGGGAAGTGAGACTGGAAGATGTTCAGTTTCTACGTAATAAAGCGAGTTCTGGTGGTGGTGCTGGTCTATACCATAGAACAGGTTTACTGACCATTAGAAAAGGAGTTTTTGATCATAATATTTCGGCGACTACTGGTGGCGGGATCCTAAATGCGGGGCTTATTGATGCAGAGGATTTAACCTTTAAAGGAAATACTTCCGCAACTCAAGGTGCGGGCGTTTATACCAGTGGAACATTTACCCTGAACCGTGGATCTTTTATTGCGAATATGGGAGTGCAACATGGAGCTGGTATTTACAACAGCGGAGTGATCCGGTTAGACAATGTCATCTTTAGCAGAAATGCGATCAGCGGAATAAATACCAGTGGATATGGAGCGGGGCTGTATCATGCTTCAGGAACTTCTACCCTTTCCAATACCACTTTTAGTAACAACAGCACGGCCTACGTTCATGCAACAACGGCTACAGGGGCAGGATTTTTCAAGGCAGCATCTGGAACAGCGGCCATTTACAATAGTATCTTCTGGGGTAACAGGCGTGGCGGAAACGTAGTAGATCAGGTATCTGGTGCAGGTTTGACCATTGCAAGTTCGATCGTTGAAGGTGGTTATGCTGCGGGAACAAATATCTCTATTGGGAATCCATCTTTTACAGATGCAGCTAATGACAACCTGCGTGTTAAACCAGGATCGGCAGCCATAGATGCGGGTGATAATTCAGCTACTGGAACTTCCAGAGATCTGGACATCAACGAAAGGGTCGTGAACGGCCAGGTTGATATGGGAGCTTATGAAAATCAGGGAGGTGCTAGCTTAAGCATTCTTCCGGCTACACTTCCTCAGGGAAGCAGGGGGGCTATCTTGAATCAACAATTTACGGCAAGTGGCGGAGAAGGGAAATTAACCTGGACCGTATCATCAGGTAGCTTGCCTCCTGGACTTTCTTTAAGCCCCGGAGGATGGCTGACAGGTAGAGCGATGACTGCAGGCAGTTATACATTTGTCATCGCTGTAACTGATGGACAGTTTATCGGAAGCAAGCAATACACTTACCTCATTAATGCAGCCAGTACACATTTATTTACCCATGAAAAGGCAACAGGAAAAAAGAATGGTAGTGATTGGGAAAATGCCTATACGGATTTACAATTGGCCATTACCGAATCCATTGCGGGAGATGAAATCTGGGTGGCAAAAGGGAGTTATAGTCCTGGTTTACTCGCCACTTCTACCTTCAATTTAAAAGAAGGTGTTAAAATATATGGAGGCTTCGCCGGAACAGAAGCAAGTTTAGAGACAAGAAAAATATCAGAAATCAATACCACAAATAAAAGTATCCTGGATGGTAGCCAGGGAGTAGCAAGCTACCATGTTGTTTCCAATACCATTGCAGTAAGTAATGCCACTTTATTGGATGGGTTTACGATTAGCGGAGGAAAAACACTGACTTCTAATAGTAGCAGTTTGGGCACAAACCATTATGGAGGGGGAATTTTTACCAGCCTTGGGAATCCGGTATTCAATAACTTGCTCATCACCGGGAATAATGCGGTTTATGGTGGAGGTATGATGATTTACGGAGGCACCGCCACGATCAGCAATACTCAGTTTGTTGGCAATACCACTACAGGAAGTTATGGAAGGGCTGCCGCTTTATATGTAAATAACGGGGCAACAGGAAATCTGGATAGCCTTACTTTTGAAAACAACGTGGTGACCGCTGGAAGCAGTAATTATGCTGGGGCAATGATGAATTATGGTGTTTCAAACATTAGCAATGCGACTTTCAAAAACAATAGAATAGATGGAACTGGCTATGCACAAGGTGGTGCTTATTACCATGCTGCAGGTGCTTCTTCAAAAATATCAACAACTACTTTTATTGAAAATACAGCCTTAACTGGTGCTGCCGCTTATCTGAGCACAGGAGTTCTGGAGCTGAGGGATCTCAGCTTTATTGGGAATAAAGCCACTGGGATGGGGGGTGCCATTTATAATATTGGCACACCGGTTTTAGACCGTGTTTCCTTTATTGCAAACGAGGCAGTACAACATGGCGGAGCTTTTTATTCTTCGGGTGTTGCCAAGCTTGACAATGTAATTTTCAGTAGAAATAAGGTCAGCTCAACCGGCAATTATTATGGTGGAGCAATGTATCAGGCTGCCAATGCAAATTTAATTAACGTTACATTTAGTAATAACAGCATTGCCAGAGCAGCGGCAGGCGGTGGTGCTTTATTCCGCAGTAGTGGAACAGTGAGTATTTACAATAGTATATTCTGGGGAAATACCTACGGTGCAAACCTTCCTGATCAGATTTCAGGAATAGTAACGATTGACCAGAGTATTGTGCAGGGGAATTATGCAGGAGGAACAAATATTGTGATTGGGAATCCATTATTTGTGAATGCAGAGCAGGACAACCTTCGTCTAAAAGGCGGTTCTCCGGCAATAGATATGGGGAACAATACGAAGATCTCTACTACTAAAGATCTGGATGGCAATCCTCGCTTAGTTAATGAAACCGTTGACATGGGTGCTTATGAAAACCAGGGCACAGCCAGTCTGATCATCGCACCATCAAGTTTGAAGGCTTACGATCGCGGTGAAAAACTGGAGGTTCCTTTAACGGTAAGCGGTTCAATAAATGCCTTAACCTGGAAAATTACTTCCGGAAATTTACCATCAGGAATTGTGCTTAAACCTAATGGCGAACTGTCGGGGAGAGCAATGATTGCGGGCTCTTATATTTTTGTACTGGGAGTAACTGACGGAGAATTAGTGGGTAGTAAGCAATTCACTTTACTGGTTAATCCTGCGACTGCGGTACTATTTACCAATGTGGCTGCAACCACCGGCAATAACGATGGTAGCAGTTGGGAACATGGTTTTACTGATTTGAAAAATGCCTGGAATAAATCCATTACAGGTGATCAGATCTGGGTCGCGAAAGGAAAGTATAGTCCAGGCTTACTGGCCACAGACTGGTTTACTATGAAGGAAGGTGTTAAGGTTTACGGTGGTTTTGCCGGAACTGAAAAAAACCTTGAAGAAAGACAGCACAATAACATCCATATCGATCATCAGACCATTCTGGACGGAAGTCAGGGATTAGCCAGCAGACACGTTGTGTTTAACAATCTGGCATTAACTACCGCGACGATACTAGATGGATTTACCATTAGCGGCGGACAAGCACTTGCCACGGGAGATACTGATAACCATAGAGGTGGAGGTATCTACAACTATGCAACGGTAAAAGCGATTTTTAATAACCTTCAAATACTAAATAATAAAGCCGATCGTGGCGCTGGTATTTACAACCAGGGACCAGCAGTATTTACACAAATCCTTTTCCAGGGCAATGAAGCCAGTGCTTATGGAGGAGGGATGTACAATTTAAATACCGCAATCACTCTGAACAATGCCACTTTTAAGCAAAATACCGCCAGACTTTATGCCGGTGGATTTGCACATAATGGTGGGGTTCTGAATATGCAGAACAGCTCATTTATCAATAATACGGCAGGCCAGCAGGCCGGGGGAATGTATCACCTTGGAGGAACAGCTAATCTGGACAATGTGGCATTCAGCAGAAACGCGGTAACTACAGTTGGTGCTTATTACGGTGGTGGCCTATACCTGGCTGCAGCAGCGACTTTAAACAACCTGAGCTTTAGTGAAAACCGTATTGCTTTTACACATGCCAGCACAATAGGTGGGGCTGCAATGTACCGCAGTGCGGGAGTGGTCAATGTGAACAATAGTATTTTCTGGGGTAACAAACGAGGAAATGATGTTGCTGATCAGCTGAATGCCGGGATAGGATTATATCACTCATTGGTACAAGGCGGATATGCGACTGGAACGAATGTGCTGATCGGAGATCCTTTATTTGAGCAGGCAGCTACTGATCGTCTGCAGCTAAAAGGAGGTTCTCCAGCGATAGATGCCGGCGACAATTCAAGAAACAATAGTACAACAGATGTATCAGGAAACCCAAGGGTGGTGAATGATCAGATCGATCTTGGGGCTTTCGAGAATCAAGGGGGATCAGGATTGAAAATTCTGCCTGGAACTTTTAGCCCATTCTTAAGGGGAGTAAATCCTGCAATTCAGTTGACCGCTACCGGAGGTTCCGGAAATTATACCTGGATCATTCAGTCGGGAAGCCTGCCAGTAGGTCTGACGCTAACACCTGAAGGTTTAATCACCGGAATGCCAACCTTAATGGGTAGCTATACTTTTGTAGCTGCAGCAACGGACGGTCAGTTGATCGGAAGTAAACAATATACCGTTACTGTAACTGCTGGTGCAGCGCGCTTATATGTAAGTCAGCATGCAAACGGAGGAAATAACGGGAGTAACTGGGCGAATGCATTCAGCGATTTACAACCTGCATTGGCGCAAACATCAGCAGGGGATGAAATCTGGGTAGCCAAAGGAAATTACAGTGCCGGAACAACGGCTAGCTCTTACTTTATCTTAAAAGAAGGAGTAAAGATGTATGGTGGTTTTGCAGGAACAGAGTCCCTATTGACAGAAAGAGATAGCACAGGTATCTCGGCTACAAATGAATCCATCCTTGATGGTAGTAAAGGAGTGGCAAGTTACCATGTGGTGTACAATACTGCGGCTTTAACAGAGGCCACTGTTCTGGATGGTTTCAGTATTCAGGGAGGAAAATCACTGACGACTTACAGCTCTGGTTCGAACGCCAATTACTATGGAGCAGGAATATACAATACTGCCGGATCTGCCATTTTCCGCAACCTTTGGATTAAAAATAACATTGCTACCTATGGAGCAGGACTATTCCACCAGGGCACGGCGAGTTATACCAACATCACATTTAGTAACAATGAATCGAAAGGTTATGCTGCAAGGGGATCTGCAGTTTACAATGGAGGCAGCTTTAAACTTCAAAAAGGACTTTTTGAAAACAATAAAATCACAGAATCGACCAGTTATACCGGATATGGAGCAGGTATTTTTAATGCCGGTGCTTTGGAGCTGAATGAGGTTAGATTTATCAATAACACCATTAACAGCGGACAAGGAGGGGCGATTTATTCCAGCTCAGGAGCAGTAGTAAAGATTAAGGAAGCGACATTTACAGGAAATAAGGCAAGTACAGGTGGAGCTTTATTCTTTGCAAATGGTAGCCTGGACTTATACTCGGCAAGCTTTAAAGACAATACCGCAACCGGAACAGGAGGAGCAATTTATACTGCCGGAACGATGACCTTAAACCGCATCAGCTTTATAGGGAATACTTCGGTACAGCATGGAGCGGCGATCTGGTCGGGCGGGACATTGAAAATAGACAATAGCATTTTTAGTAGAAACAAAGTAAGTTCTACTTCAGGATATTTTGGAGGAGCAATTTATATCGGTTCAGGAACTACGAATATCAGTAACGTGAGTTTCAGTGGCAACAGCATTAATTATGTTAATGCGAGTGCAACCTTAAGTTATGGAGCCGCATTATACCGCAGCTCAGGAACGGTTAACGTTCACAACAGTATCTTCTGGAACAATAAGCGTGGCAATAATGTGGCCGATCAATTGAATGCCGGGATCATCATTGGCAATTCCATTGTTCAAAATAATTATGCTACAGGAACCGACATTAAGATCGGAGATCCAATGTTTGAAGACGCATTGGCAGATAACCTTAAACTCAAAGGAGGATCTTTAGCGATCAATGTGGGAGATAACAATTGGCAGACTTTTGATCAGGATCTGGCAGGAAATCCAAGATTGGTCAATGATGTGGTAGATTTGGGCGCCTACGAACATGATGGTGCCGGACAATTGATGATCAGTCCGACTGTAATTCCAGACCTCAGTAGAGGAGCTTATCTGGATCTTCAACTGACTTATTCCGGAACTACCTCACCGGTAAGCTGGAGCTTCCAGGGAGGTAAACTACCCACCGGACTGGTGTTCCTGCCAGATGGTAAATTAAGAGGAACGCCAACCTTAGTAGGCAGTTATACCTTTGTCATCGGAGCTACAGATGGAACAATAGCAGGAAATAAACAATATACAGTAAACGTAAAAGAAGGATCAGTCAGGTTATTTGTCCATCAAACGGCAACTGGCGACAATAACGGAAGCAACTGGCAACATGCCTTCACCGATTTACAAGCCGCAATGGTACAAGTCAAAGCTGGGGATGAAATCTGGGTAGCGAAAGGAACTTATTCTCCGGGAGCATTGGCAACTAGCTATTTCACTTTAAAGGAAGGTGTGAAAATGTATGGTGGTTTTGCAGGAACGGAATCACTACTCACAGAAAGAGATAGTATAGCCATTTCAGGGACGAATGAATCGATGCTGGATGGGAGTACTGGAGTTGCCAGTTACCATGTAGTCTACAATACCGCAGCCTTAACTTCGGCAACGGTTTTAGATGGTTTTAGTATCCAGGGAGGAAAATCGCTGACTACTTATAGTTCTGGTTCAAATGCCAATTATTATGGTGCAGGTATTTACAATACTGCCGGAGCTGCGATCTTCCGAAACCTATGGATTAAAAACAATGTGGCCACTTATGGTGCAGGTCTTTTCCATACCGGGGATGCAGAATACAGCAATATCAGATTTACGAATAACATTGCTAAAGGATCATATGCCCGTGGTGCTGCGGTTTATAATAGCAAAGGTTTTACCTTAACCAAAGGTGTTTTCGAAGATAACAAAATCACGGAATCGGCCAGTTATACCGGCTACGGAGCCGCGATTTTTAATAGCGGATTATTAGATTTAGATGGGGTTAAATTTGTAAATAATACGATTGCCAACGGACAGGGAGGAGCAATTTACAACAACTCTGGAGCAGGTTTAAAAATCAGCAAAGCGGAGTTTAGTGGAAACAAGGCGACTACTGGTGGAGCCTTATTCATTGCAAATGGCTTCCCGGAAATCACAGATGTGATCTTTAGGGCTAATGCTGCGACAGGCATGGGGGGTGCAATTTATGCTGCTGGAACACCAGTGTTAAACCGGGTTTCCTTTATTGAAAATACTTCCGTACAGCATGGTGGGGCCATCTGGACCAATGGCAGTATCAGAATTGACAATAGTATTTTTAGTCGCAATAAAGTAAGTTCAACTGCAGGTCATTATGGAGCTGCAATTTATGTGAGTTCTGGAGAAGCGTTGATCAATAACACCACTTTTAGTAACAATAGTATCAACTACATCAATGCTAGTGCGACTCTAAATTATGGAGGAGCATTATATCGCAACTCGGGTGTAGTTACCCTTCATAATAGTATCCTATGGGGAAATAAGCGCGGTAATAACGTAATGGATCAGCTCAATGCAGGTATTGTTGCAGGCAGCACTTTAATTCAGAACAACTATGCTACGGGAGAAGACATCAAGTTTGGAGATCCGATGTTTGAAAACGCAGCGGCGGATAATCTGAAATTAAAAGGAGGCTCTCTGGCTATTGATGCAGGGAAAAACAGCTGGCAAGGATTTGACAAGGATCTTGACGGAAATCCACGTATCATCAACGACCTGATTGATCTTGGTGCTTATGAGAACGAAGGCGGAGAAAGTCTGATTCTAAATCCGGCGACAATCGCGCCTTTGAAAAGAGGGGCTTATGCTGAAATTCAATTAACAGCAACAGGAAGCAGTTTACCGCTAACCTGGAGTTTCCAGGGAGGGAAATTACCAACCGGATTGGTCTTCCTGCCAGATGGTAAATTAAGAGGTACACCAACAGTGGTGGGTAGTTACACTTTTGTAATTGGTGCAACAGATGGTATCATGGGTGGAAACAGACAGTATACGGTCAACATCTTAAATGGTTCAGGAAGGTTGTTTGTACACCAGTCGGCAACTGGAGATAACAATGGAAGTAACTGGCCAAATGCCTTTACTGATTTACAGGTTGCATTAGGACAAACCTCTGCTGGGGATGAAATATGGGTGGCCAAAGGAATTTATAGTCCCGGTTTACTGATCAATTCCTACTTCAGCCTAAAAGAAGGGGTGAAAATCTATGGTGGTTTTGCAGGAACGGAGACTTTGCTTTCAGAAAGAGACAGTACAGCTATTCGTACTGCCAATGAAACTATTCTTGATGGTAGTCAGGGCAAGCCAAGTTACCATGTGGTTTACAATGCCACAGCGTTAACGAATGCAACAGTGCTGGATGGTTTCTCTATCCAGGGGGGAAATGCAGGGACCAGCTACAACAGCTATTATTACAATGGCAACTATTATGGTGCCGGAATTTACAATTCAGCAGGTGCAGCAGTATTCAATCACCTTTGGATTAAGAACAATGTGGCCAGTTATGGTGCTGGAATTTACCACAGTGGAAATGCAACATATAGCAATATTATTTTTAGCAATAACCGCACAACAGGTAATTATGCAAGAGGTTCGGCTGTATACAATGTAGGTGGATTTAAACTTAAGGGAGGTGTTTTTGAAAACAACAAGATCATTGAATCGGCCAGCTATCCGGGTTATGGATCTGCATTGTTCAATGCAGGGCTGGCAGAATTGACGGATGTCAGGTTCGACAATAATACGATCACCAATGGCCAGGGAGGTGCAATTTACAACAACTCCGGAGCCGCTTTAACCATTACCAATGCCAGTTTTACCGCCAATAAATCCACTACCGGAGGGGCGGTGTTTATCGCCAATGGAACACCGGTATTTACAAATGTTATTTTTAAAGACAATATAGCAACTGGAAGTGGGGGCGCAATTTATGCAAGTGGAACATTGACTTTAAACAGGGCCTCTTTTACCAATAATACTGCTGCATTGCATGGTGGAGCTATTTGGTCTAATAGTGTGTTTAAGCTTGACAACAGTACTTTTAGCAGAAACAGGGTAACATCAACTGCTGCAAATTACGGAGGAGCAATTTATATTTACTCTGGAACGGCAGTGTTGACCAACAACAGTTTCAGCAACAATAGCATCAATTATTTTAAGGCCGGGACTCTAAATTATGGGGGAGCGATCTACAGAAATGCAGGAACGGTCACCTTAAATAACAGTGTGCTTTGGGGCAATACGAGAGGCTCGGCGACAGCAGATCAGCTTAATCTGAATATCAAAGCAAACAATTCCCTGATTCAGGGAGGATATGCAACAGGTGCAAATATCATTGATGCCGAACCAATGTTTGCAAACGCGGCGACGGACAATCTGGCGCTTAGCGGGTGTTCTCCAGCGGTAAATACAGGAGATAATCAACTCGTTGTAGCAGGAAGTAAAGATCTTGCCGGTTTAGAAAGGATCAAATCGGAATGGGTAGATATGGGTGCTTTAGAATACCAGCAAGAGGTAATCGAGCTGAAACCTGCGGCAATGCCACAAGGAAATCGTGGGGAGAGTATCAGCCTGCAATTACGAGGAGTCGCAGGATCGGGAAACATAGGTATTTACAATTATCAGGTCATTTCAGGTAAACTACCTGACGGGTTATCGATGACTCCATCCGGATTGATTAGTGGGAATCCAATTGTGATTGGTAAATACACTTTCGTAGTTAAAGCAACCGATGGGAACTTATGCGGTCATCGCATGTACAACATGGAAATTGTGGCTGGAACAGGGGTGGTGCGTATTCTGGTAAATCAGGCCGCAGTTGCTGGTCAGAACAATGGAAGTACCTGGGATAATGCATACCTCGACTTACAAAACGCCTTGAAAGTATCCTTACCAGGGGATCAGATCTGGGTGGCGAAAGGGACTTATAGTCCGGGGCCACTGATCACCTCAACCTTCCAAATGAAAGAAGGGGTGAAAATATACGGTGGCTTCGCTACTACAGAAAGTCTGCTTTCAGAAAGAGATACCCTAAACACAAGAACTGTAAATCAAACCATATTAGCAGGTAATAACATCAACAGACACGTGGTTTTCAATAATGCAATTTTAACAAAAGCAACGGTTCTGGATGGTTTTACCATTTCTGGCGGACGTACAGCAATAGGTGGTAGTGGAAGTGAACCTTATATCGGAGCAGGTATTTATAACAGTCGCGGGGCGATGATCTTTAACGACCTCTGGATTAAAAACAACAATGGAAGTAGTTATGGTGGTGGAATGTACAATGCCGCCGCATCAGTACTAACAAAGATCACTTTTGAAAACAATACGATCAGTACTGGTTCTTATCCTTATGGTGGTGGATTGTACAACTCTGGTGCTGCAACTATGAGCAATCTGGAGTTCCTGAATAATACCGCAAACTATGGTGGAGGACTATACCATGTGACGGCAGCATTGAGCCTGAACAATGTAGTTTTTAAAGAGAATAAAGCAAATCTGATGGGTGCTGGGTTTTATGCCTATAACGGTAAGATTACGGTGGATGGCGCTACGTTTATTGCAAATACTTCGGTACAGTATGGAGCTGGTTTGTACCAGTATGCCTCTACTTTGAGCTTAAATAATGCGGTGTTCAGCAGGAATAAAGTGAGCAGTACTGCGGGATATTTTGGAGCTGGTTTTTATCAATATACAGCAACTTCTACCCTGAACAATGTTACATTCAGTAATAATAGTATAGGTTATGTGAACACCTCTGTCAACAAGTATGGCGGCGGTATTTACCGTAATGCGGGCACTTTAACCTTGCAGAACAGCATCCTTTGGGGGAATAAACGTGGGAATAATGTTGCTGATGAATTGAACCTGAATGTGAAGGTGAGCAATGCCTTGATTCAGGGCGGTTATGCTGCAGGAAAAACAGTAGTAGATGCAAACCCAATGTTTAACCTGACCAATCCTGATGACCTTTCTCTATCCGCATGTTCCCCAGCCATCAATATGGGTGATAATGTGTTTGCTGCGGGATTAACTAAAGATATCACTGGTAAAAACAGGATCATGGCAGATGCGGTAGATCTGGGTGCTTATGAAAATCAGCAGGCTAGAATTATGGTAGGACCTGCAGCATTGCCTGAAGGAATCCGTGGACAAAAATACTTGCAGCAGATGACAGCTACAGGGGGGAATGGTACTTATACCTATGCCATCAGTTACGGTAAATTACCAGATGGATTGTTGATGAGTACTTCCGGAAGCATCACTGGCAGGCCGATTAATAATGGAATTTATACCTTCAATGTAACGGCCAATGATGGCAACCTTTGTGGAAACAGACTATACACCGTAGAAGTAAAACCTGGTGTAGGTGGCGTTCGTATTTATGTGAATCAGGGGGCTACAGGAATGAACAATGGTGCCGACTGGACCAATGGTTTCCTTGACCTTCAGAAGGGTTTAAGTTCTGCCCTTGCCGGTGATACGATTTGGGTAGCAAAAGGAAAATATAACCCAGGTCCTAAAGTCACGGACTACTTTACCCTCAAGGAAAATGTGAAGTTATTTGGTGGTTTTGAAGGAACGGAGAATGAGCTTTCAGATCGGGTTCCTGAAAACATTTTCAGTACGAATGAAACGATTTTAAGTGGGGAAAACAGAAATTACCATGTCCTTTATAACCGTGCTGCCCTAACAAATGCAAGCATTGTAGATGGATTTAGTATTGTAGGAGGAAAGACTGCAACAGGTTCAAATTCCAGCAATGAAGCCTATTACGGTGCGGGTATTTATAATGCTTTAGGAAAGGTCATTTTTAGAAACCTTTGGATTAAAGACAACACGGCCTATAATTATGGAGGAGGTATTTTCAATAGTGGTGCTGCTGAATTTAGCAATATCATTTTGGAGAATAATACGGTGCTTACAGGTGGCTATGCCTATGGTGGGGGGATTTACAACTCCGCTGCTGCAAGTTTTAAAGACGTAAAATTCATCAACAACAAAGCCAGACATGGAGCCGGACTATTCAATATCAGTTCGGCCATCACGATGGACAAAGTGGATTTCAAAGACAATGCGGCGACCATTAGCGGAGGGGCCATTTACAACTCTACTAATGGGAAACCAGTCATCACGAATGCTAAATTTATAGGGAATACTGCGGTGCAACATGGTGGTGGAATCTACCAGTACTCCGGGACTTTAAACATCAGTAATGCGGTCTTTAGCAGGAATCGAGTAACGAGCACAGGTGGTTATTATGGAGCTGCATTGTACCATTATAACGGGGTAACCAATTTGGTAAATACTTCAATGGCCAACAATAGTATCGCCTATGCGAACACTTCTGCAACCAATCAATATGGTGGAGCCGTATATCGTTATACGGGTACGTTGAATATCTACAACAGTATTTTATGGAATAACAAGCGAGGCAACAAAGTTGCCGATCAGCTCACAACAGGTATTATTGTAGCCAACAGTACAATTGAAAATGGTTATAAAACCGGAACCTTAATCTTAAGCAGGGATCCTCAGTTTAACAATCCTGATGGGGATGAATTGTCACTTTCGGCATGCTCTCCTGCCATCAATATGGGAGATAACAGTAAGGTTGCCGGATTGGCTCTTGACCTGGCTGGTGCCACAAGAATTCAGCACAATACCGTAGATATCGGAGCTTATGAATTCCAGGGCTTGTACCTTGAAAATGCAGAACAGCAATTGCCAGAAGCGGATCAATGGAGCCCTTATAATCACCAGCTGACTTTGGCTACTGCAGGGACTTATACCTTTAGTCTTTCTCAGGGATTATTACCTGATGGAATGACTCTAAGTCCGGCGGGAGTAATTTCAGGAGAAGCAAGTGAAGCTGGCGAATATGAGTTTATCCTTGCGGTTGCCGGTGATAATGTGTGTGGGTCATTGAAAATAAAATTGAAAGTGAATCCAAGGGAACCTTATATCATAGAGGTCTTAAAACCTTATCCGCTGCCCGTTAAAATAGACACAGGAACACCATTCGATCAGCTCACACTGGTTCCTCAGGTAGAGGTGATCATGAGTGATCAGAGCCATGCGAAGTTTCCTGTAGCCTGGTTACCGGGGGATTATAATGGGGATGCAGAAGGACTATACACGGTGATTGGAAATATCATAGTACCTAAGCCAGAGATGAACAGGAACAACCTGACTGCCACGGCAAAAGTTGCAGTGATTGATCCGGTATACCCGTATATCATTGCGCTGGAAGAATTGCCTCCGGTATATGTATGGTCTGGAATACCTTTCTCAGAAGTATTACCACAACTGCCAAAGCAAGTTCGCGTCACTTATGACGACCGTGTCACGACAGACATGTTGAGCCTGGTCTGGAAACAGGGGACGTACGACTTAAAGTCAGGTGTATATCGCCTATATGCAGATTTGGTATTGAAAGAGGAGCATGCGAATCCTGCGGGCTTTGAGGCCAGTGTTGATGTGTATGCACAACATGATATTATTTCAGTTGAACCTTTGGCAGACATTACAGTGCCTATAAACACGCCACTAGCTAACCTGCCATTACAATCTTCAATCAGGGTGACTTATCATGATCAGACCACAGGATTTTTGAATGTGATTTGGGATACCTCTATTTATAAGCCAAACAAAGGTGATGAGTATGATTTAAAAGGTAGTCTGCAGTTGAAACCATTAACATCAAACAGTAAACGTTTGTCTGGAGAACAGAAAGTGATCATTCGTAAAAACATCATTTCGGTACTGCCGGTTCCTCCAGCCAGCACAGCTTATGATACTGAGTTTGATGATGTAGCGCTACCGCAGTCGGTTATGGCAAGGTTTGATGATGGCACAACAGATACCGTAGGAGTAGAATGGAAGCCTGGAAAATACAATCCTTTGGTTTCCGCTGATTATAATCTAACAGGTAAATTACTCCATAATTCCAGCATCGATAACACCAGTAATCTGGAAGCAAAAATGGTGTTAACAGTACTTCCAAAGCCAAAAAATATTGTGTCTATTGCAAAAACAGACACTGTTAAGGTCGCTTTTGGAACAAAATTAAATGACATTGAGGCCTTGAAATTGGCCATTCCTGTGACTTACGATGATGGCAGTACTGGTAGTCTAAATATGACCTGGGATACGGAAGATTATGATCCATTGACACCAGGGGTCTATACTTTTGATGGGGATCCGATCCTGATTCCTGGAGTAGCGAATAAAGCTATGCATCGCAGTTCAATCACTATTGTCCTGGGTAAAAAAGAGATCATAGCAGTAACAAATCCCGCTGTAATCAATGTAAAATATGGAACTGAGACGGATCAGATTGGTTTACCAGATGAGGTTGCGGTGAGGTATAATGATCAGTCGACTGGCACAGAAGGGGTACTTTGGAGTTCAGCTACCTATAACCGTTTACAGGAAGGAAGCTATACCTTTAAAGGGGAAATTGTGATCCACGACCAGATTGAAAACCCGGGCATGAAGTATGCAGAGGTGACCGTAAAAGTTGGGCCGAAACCATTAAAAGTAGTGTCCTCGATTCCGGATTCGGTAAATATTCCTTATGGTACGGATTTCAATGCAGCTCTGCTGTTATTCCCGAAAAAGGCTGGGGTAGCTTATGATAACCTGAATTCAGGGAGCTTAAATGTAACCTGGTTAGCCGGCGATTATCTGGCGGAGGAACCTGGCGCTTACCAATTGGTTGGTGAACTGGAAACTCCGGATGGATTCATTAACCCAGATAGTGTGAAGGCAAGTTTAAAAGTTAATGTTGGTAAACGTATCATCAATTCTTACCTGAGTCCGGATGCTTTAACGGTCTTTTTTGGAACGGATGCAGCTGCATTGATTTTACCAGATGCATTGATCGCAGAATTTGTTGATGGAGGAATGCAGGACCTTGGTGTAAACTGGGATCTGAGTAGTTATAATGGAAACCTGGAAGGAAAATACAACATCACTGGTACGTTTATTCTACCGGATGATATTGAAAACTCTAAAGGAATCATTCCTAAAATAGAGATCAATGTATTGCCAAGAGCCAAAGAAATCATCTCTTTAAAAGCGGATACGATAAAGGTGGTTTACGGTACAAAGTTAGCAGATCTTGTTTTCCCTGTTCTTCGCAATGCGAAACTGGATGATGGAACATATCTGGATATTCCGGTGATGAACCCTTCATTTGAAAGTCTGGATTACGACGAAACGCAGGCAGGAGCCTATCTTTTCGAAGGGGAGCTGGCCTTGCCTCAAGGGGTACAAAATCCAGGCAATTTACCAGCTCAGGTATGGGTTAAAGTGGGTAGAAAAGAGATCGTATCGATCGCGCCAACTGCAGCGCTAACTGTGCCTTACAATACTGGTTTCGATGCATTAACCTTACCGGAATCAGTAAAAGTAATTTATAATGATCAGTCGGAAGACCTGTTGCCGGTAGATTGGACAAAAGGAAATTATAATGAAAAATTAGCAGGTACCTATATCCTTCCGGGAAACATGGTAGTCCCTACAGAAATAGACAATCCTAAATCCCTTCAACCAGAGATCAGTGTAACTGTGGCAGAGCAGATCAGAACTTTAATCGCTATTGCTTCGGATTCTCTTTCAGTGTTGAACGGCACCGCTTTAAATGCCCTCGGCCTGCCTGTAAAGGTATCTGGTGTGTTTGATGATGGCACAACGGAAATGATCACGCTGAAGGCCTGGGAAAATACAGATTATAATCCTTTGGAAAAAGGAACCTATGCATTCGTCGGAACGGTTGCACTTCCGGTAAACAGCGAAAATCCGAATGATTTAACGGCATTGTTAAAGGTAAAAGTGGAGGCCAGATTTGTGGTATCAGTAGCTGCTATTCCAGATATGACCGTTCCTCATGGAACTGTGTTCAACAATCTGGCATTGCCATCAATGGTGGATGTGACTTACAATAACCAGCAAACAGAGCCAATATCCGTGTTATGGGAAGAGGGTACTTTCGATGGAAATACTGCCGGAGATTACCTGTTAAATGGTGTATTACTACCAGATAGTCCGGAAGAAAACAAGGACAATAAATCAGCGAAAATTAAAGTAAGCGTACAAGTGCCCCTATTAATGATTAATGCCGTTACGGTAAACTCGCCAATACATTTTCCTTTAGGAACAAGTAAAACTGAGGTAATTGCACAATTAGGCAGTTCAGTACCGGTAAGCTATACTGTTGGCAGTACAGGTATTGCCGGAGTTGATTGGGAATCGGCTGATTTTATAGAAAATGAAGTGGGTAGCTTTAACTTTACCGGGATCCTGGATCCTGCGGTTGGTGCTTCAAATCCTAATGATATTACGGCTAAAGTGCAGGTGATTATTGATCAGAAAAACATCATTGCTGTAGAAGAATCCAAAGCTTTAGTAGATGTCTACGGTAAGTTGTTTAGTGCATTGGAACTGCCATTAACTGTAAAGGTGACCTATGACGATCAGAGTACAGAGGAGCTACCGGTACTATGGGAAGAAACTGGTTATCAAAGTAATCTCTTGCTGGAACAGACGATCAGCGGGGAAGTTCAATTGACCAGCGACATTAGAAACACTTCGGATTTGAAGGGGAAAATTAAGATTACCCTTCAGAAGGATATCGATTCAGTAGCATTGATTACACCAATAACAGTAGCTTATGGGACACCATTCTCAGGATTAGGATTACCTGCTGCCATTGCTGTGACTTATAATGATGGTTCTACAGAGAACCTGGCGGTGACTTGGGATCCTGCAGTCTATACCGCAGCTCCAATTGGTGATCTGCTGATGGTTGGCGAGTTAACCCTGGCACCAAATACCTTCAATACCAGTTTGAAAACAGCCCTGGCGGAGATTCGGATTCAAAAAGCAAGTCAGGTGATTAATTTTACCGCAATTGCCAATAAACAATATGGCGATGATACTTTCCAGTTGCTGGCTACGGCTTCTTCAGGTTTACCGGTTACTTTTGAATTGTTAGACGGATATTTGAACCTCAACGGAGATATGGCTACTATTGAGGGAGTCGGACAAGTCGTAATTAAAGCGGTTCAGGCAGGAAATGACTTTTACGACAAAGCAGAGGCAGAACAAAGATTCTTCATCAGTAAAGCTGTACTAACTGTTCATGGGGATAGCCTGAAACGCTACTTTGCGCATGATAACCCATCATTTACCTATCAAATAGAAGGGTTTAAATATGGAGAAACAGAGATGGGGATCAGGGCAGCAACAAAACTAGAGGGAGAACCAGCGTTCAGCACTACAGCTACTGCAGCGAGCTTACCTGGTGTTTATCCGGTAGCATTGAGTATAGGTTCCTTACAGGCAGATAATTATGATTTTGCATTTGTAAACGGATCTTTGGAAATATCCAGATTGTACCATACGATTACCTGGGAAAGTAACGGTGGAACCGCTGTGGCTCCACTGGTCGTAGAAGATCAGTCGATGATCAGTCCTGCACTGAGTACAAAAGATGGGGCGGTTTTTTATGCCTGGTATGCTGACCAAAATATGGAAACTGTTTTTAATTTTGGCCTCCCAATTACAGAGAGCGTAACGCTATATGCAGATTGGAAGCTGAATCCAATGCCGGGTTCCGGAGCGATCAGTATGAAGATGGTGGCAGATTACATGCTGGCCATCGGAGAATTAAATGAAGCAGAAAGAAAAGCACCATTCTCCCTGTCGGCGTTAAATGCGAAGAGCCATTTGGATGATCAGCTCGCTCCATTTAAATTGAGCGATTGGTATGGTTATGCACCCGTTAAAAAACCACTTTTAAAGACGGTTGCGGTAAGTTCGAAGAGTACGACGGCGGTTCTGACGGGGATGGCATTAACCAGCGACGGAGGTTCAGCAATTACGGAGTCCGGTATCTGTTGGAGTACAGTGCCGAATCCAACATTGGCAGATGCTAAAGTAATGGCAGCTGCGGATGCTATGGTGATCAGTATGGAAGGCCTGAGTACGGGAATTCCTTATTATGTGAAAGCTTATGCAATCAACAAAATGGGGCTGGCCTATGGAAATGAACTGGCTTTCCTCATCAATGAAAATGGTTTAATAGAAATTATAAAGAAATAAAGGATATGCAAATCAAACAAAAACGAAGCGGTTACTGGGGCAGATGTGCGATGGTTGCGCTAAGCTTTGTACTTTTTAGTCCGATGCTGGCGACAGCACAATTTGTGGGCAACCCACTGGTTCCCGTACCGGGATCCGTGATCGTTTATACCAATGATGCAAAGGGTGGACATCACCAGGTGTCTACGCTTGCCGACAGGGATAAAATCAGTTCCTTGAGACGCCAGCCAGGGATGCTGTGTACCGTGATGGACGATGGAAATGGTAAAGTGAAAACGTATCAATTGATCTGTGCGGATGTTCCTGTGGAATTAGACAACAATGCCAATTGGGTTTTGTTCTCTTCCGGCGCATCTGCAGGAGGAAATAACCTGATTTATGGCGCGGGAGCTCCCCTTGCAGCGACAGGGAAGACGGGTGATTTCTACATTAACACGACCGACCAAACACTTTTTGGGCCAAAGAAAGAGGATGCAACATGGCCTCCATTGTTGTTACAGGGCGCAATAAACGGTGCTGCCGGAGGCGCGCTAACGGGAACCTATCCCAATCCTTCGATAGCAGAAAAAGTCATTACCGCAGCGAATATCAAATCAGATGCTGCAGATCAGGTGATGGTCAGTAATGCAGATGGCTCAGTATCCTGGGTTGACAAATCGAGCCTGGGTGGCGGTGGTGGTAGCGTTGGAGCCTTTAACGGAAACAGACCAATTACCGGGGATTATTATAAAAATGTAAATCCTGGGACCAACGACCTGGCCAAATGGATTGAAGCGGTATTTTATCCTTCTTTAGGTCCTTCCGCAAGTCTGACCAGTAACCCTTCCGGAACGAAAGAAATGGGGCCTGCAGGAAATACTTCTGTTTCCTTGAACTGGACTGCAGGTAGGGCAATGGAAACCGGAGAGCTGACCAGTATCAATGTAGCAGGTCAGGAAGTTTTCAGTTCTTCTCCTGCTCCCGGTGCTTCAGTGACCGGTACAGTTACCGTATCGGCGGTCAGCAATCAGGCCAATACTTTTAAGCTTATCGTAAAAACAGCCGACAATAAAACGGCAGAAGCCAGCGCTTCACTGAACTTCCAATGGAAACGCTATTATGGATTTGCAAACGGAGGTGAGGATGGTGAAAACTTTGCTCCTTCAGATGCCCAGATTCTGGCTCTGGCCAGTAGTGAGTTTGGTAGCGGAGCAGCCGTTTCTAATAAAGCGGCAAGTCCCTCAGGACGTCAAAAGTTGGTGATCGCTTACCCGGCAATCTGGGGTGGCTCTAAAATCATTGTCGGCATTCTGGATTCTACAGGTGCTTTTGAAAAGACAACCAGGTCTTTCAGAAATAGTATTGGTGGGGTCAGCGATTATGTGATTTATGTACAAAGAGACAATACTGCTGCGGCTTTAACTTTCAGCATTCAATAAGCCGGCAACATCCCAAATTTAGAAAGCAATGAAGAATATTGAAAATATAACCCAGACCTTTAAAAAAAGGAATGCTAAAAAAGCAACGGTTGAAAACTATTTCCCAATGAAAGCGATTTATACATTTTTTGTACTGCTGTGTTTGACCTCTTTTTCGGCTCTTGGACAAGTGAAAGTGATTGGGGCTTTAGAGCCCAATGACCTCAGTGATAAATACTCCACCCATAGTGATATTTATGGTAAAGGTGGATTCAGATCTGTGGCCAGTAACGCAGAAAGAGACCTGATTACCCCTGCCAGGAGATCAGTAGGTATGTTGGTTTATTCCATCCAGGAAGAAAAGTTTTACCAGTTGAAAGGTGGCATTGCCAATAGTAATTGGGTAGAAAGCCAGATGGGCGGAGGTACTGGCGGAGGAGGTACAGAAACGCTCCCGATAGAAAAAGGGGGGACAGGTGCAATCACAGCTGGGGATGCAAGAACTAACCTCGGTTTGGGTACACTCGCCATTCAAAATAAAGATGCCGTAGAAATTACAAACGGTGCAATTGATGGAACCCTGATTGGGAGTTCTACACCAGCACAAGGTAAATTTACAACCCTGGATGTGAACTCCGAGTTAACAGTGACCGGACAGGTTATTGTGAATGGAGACATCAAAGCCTCGGGGGATGTAACCGCAAATTCTGATATCCGCCTGAAGAAAAATATTGAAACACTACCTCCGGTCTCTGATCAATTGAGAAGACTTCATGCGGTATCTTATGATCGTAGGGATGTAGATTTACACCAGATCGGTTTTATCGCTCAAAACGTGCAGGAGTTTTTCCCTTCATTGGTAAAAGCGGATACAGATCCAAAGAAAACACTTTCCCTGAATTATCAGTCGATGACGGTGCCTTTATTAAAAGGCTGGCAGGAACATGATGAACTGATTGCGGTTCAGCAAAGGGAGTTGAAAAGCCTGAAATCAGAAGTAGAAGAATTGAAAAAGGCTGTTGAGGAGCTAAAAGCTTTATTGAAAGCAAAGAAATAACAAAAATCCTGAGCGGCTTATTAAGAAGCTACGATGGTTAAATAAATAGGCCCTTCCCTGTTCATTCTGGGGAAGGGCCTATTTTGTTATTTGTTGATCCCTTCCAGGGCAAAGAGGAAGGCATAATTTAGGGCAATATCTTTCAGGTAGTCAAATCTGCCAGATGCTCCGCCATGGCCAAAGTCCATATCTGTTTTTAGCAATAAAACATTTTTGTCTGTTTTGGTTGCTCTAAGTTTTGCTACCCATTTAGCAGGTTCAAAGTATTGCACCTGACTATCATGCAGTCCGGTGGTGACCAACATATTCGGGTAGGCTTTTTTCTCTATGTTTTCATAAGGAGAGTAGCTTTTCATATAATCATAGGCAGCTTTTTGTTTTGGATTCCCCCATTCATCAAATTCATTCGTTGTGAGCGGTATACTCTCATCGAGCATGGTATTGATCACATCCACAAAAGGAACCTGAGCAATAATCCCATTCCACATGTCAGGCGCCATATTGATGACTGCACCCATTAATAATCCGCCAGCACTACCACCCTGTGCATATAAATGGCCTTTGCCTGTATATTGCTGATCGATCAGGTATTGTCCACAGTCAATAAAATCGGTAAATGTATTTTTCTTTTTCATCAGTTTCCCATCTTCATACCATTGACGGCCCATCTCCTGCCCTCCGCGAATGTGTGCAATGGCAAAGATAAAACCCCGATCCAGTAAACTTAATCTTCCACTGCTGAAAGTAGCGTCATAACTTGAACCATAAGAGCCGTAGGCATATAGTAATAATGGTGCCTTCCCGTCTTTTTTCAACCCCTTTTTATAGACCAGGGAGATCGGAACTTTGGTGCCGTCTTTGGCTTTCGCATATAGACGTTCCGAAGTGTAATCTTTCTTATCATATCCACCTACTACTTCCTGCTGCTTCATCAGCTGTTGCTTTTTGGTGTCCATGTTATAGTCAAAGGTAGAAGTCGGCGTGGTTAGAGAGGAATAGACATAACGGAGCGTCTGACTTTGGTAATCCGGATTGGAACCCACCTGAGCCATATAAGTAGGCTCTTCAAAGGCAATATGGTGTTCCTGTCCTTTTATCGGACGAACCAGCAATTGTGTCAATCCATTTTTACGTTCGGTCACTACGATATGTGTTTTAAATTCATCAACTCCTTCCAGTAAAACATCTTTGCGGTGAGGAATCACCTCTTTCCAGTTCTCTCTGCCTGGTTTGTCTAGCGGACATTCCATTAGTCGGAAGTTCTTAGCCTCCCAATTGGTTAGAATCAGGAATTTATCATCTAAGGCAATGACATCATATAATACATCTTTTAACCTTGGCTGGAAAACTTTAAATGCTTCATCTGGTCGATCTGCATCCAGAATTCTCATTTCATTGGATTGTGTGGCTTGAGAATAAATGAAAAGGTATTTTCCTGATTTTGACTTCCCAACACCAATATAATTAGACTTGTCTTTTTCTTCATAAACGGTTTCGTCCAATTTAGCATCCGTATTTAACCGATGTTTTTTGATTTTTTCACTCAGTAGGGTGACCGGGTTTTTTGATGTATAGAAAATGGTTTTATTATCGGCAGCCCAAGTCGCATCTCCTTCTGTATTTGGGATGGTATCCTTAAAAAGTGCACCTGTTTCCAGATTTTTAACATGGATCACATATTGACGTCTCGATACTTTATCTACGCCAAAAGCCAGCATTTTATTGTCCGGGCTAATGGTAAATCCTGTTGCAGAGTAGTAGGGTAGGCCTTCCGCCAGTTGGTCTACGTCCAATAAGATCTCCTCTTTGGCCTCGAGGCTCCCTTTTTTTCTACAGTATTTATAATATTGTTTGCCCTCTTCATTTCGGGTATAATAGAAATAACCATTATTAAATACAGGAACGGACTCATCTTTCTCCTTGATCCGGGCTTTCAGTTCTTTAAAAAGATTTGCCTGAAGTTGTTTGGTCCCACTCATCATGGTATCCAGGTATTTGTTTTCTGCGCTTAGGTATTCGACAACTTCCGCACTATCCTTCCCTTTTTTAAAGTAGTCAATCATCCAGTAATAGTTGTCTACTACAGTATCACCATGAATAGTTCTGATATGAGGTTTTACTTCCGCTACTGGTGGAGTAGCATTCGGCCATTTATAGGGTTCCATTTTCTGTGTTTTGTTGTTGCAGGACAAAGCTACGCTGAGTAGTAGTAATCCTGGTAGCGTTTTTTTTATCATAAGTTAGTCAAGCTTAGGTCTAGTTTTATACAAAATAGATTAATTTCTTTAATTTGGGATAATTCCAATTAAAGCTTTATCAAGATGGGAAAGATATTCAATAAATGTAATGTGATAAATGGCCTTTTGGGCATCTTGATTCTGGTGATTCTTTTTGTGCCATCAGCGAAGGCATTAATGATTCAGGGGCTGATGAAGGTGGGCTTATTTGCGCCGGATACTAGCATCGAGCACAGGAAAGCAAGCGAGGCTGAGCAACATACCAGTTTAGAAGGGATAAAGTTTAAAGATGCTTCAGGAAAAGAACTGGATCTGGGAGATTTAAAAGGAAAAGTAATTTTTCTTAATTTCTGGGCCACCTGGTGCCCACCATGTCTGGCGGAAATGCCATCGGTAAACAAATTATATGAGCAATTCAAATCTGATGAAGGAGTGGTTTTCATCATGGTTGATGCAGATAGTGATTTTGCTAAAGCGAAGAAATACATGGATCGGAAGGGATACCAGATGCCAGTTTATGCGGTAGCAAGTCGAATTCCACAACAATTATTTGCCGGCTCTTTACCAACCACGGTAGTGCTCGATAAACATGGTAGAATTTCTTATCATGAAGTGGGTGCTGCGGATTATGGCAATAAGAAGTTTGTTGATTTTATCAAACAGTTAAAAGCGGATTAAACCCTTAATAATTAACATATTTTAACGTTAGGATGGCTCAACTACACCCATTCCTGTTTATCTTTGTATTATAATCCTTGGCATAAATGTTGCCATATTTTTCAGGTCAGATAAAAACATGAAGAAGATGAAAAGAAATTTGATATTTATCTTAGGCTGCATAGCCAGCCTTGTTTATTCTACAATGAGTTATGCGCAAAAATCAGGACTTGTTCATGACCAAAATCCAAGGTATCTGGAAAGTCGTGCGAAATATATGAACCTGGCAGATTCATTAAACCTGACACAGGGAAGCACGGTTCAAAACACCTATAAAGCTTACGACTGGTATACGGCCAGGGAAGAACGTAGACAAATGCGCAGAGAAAGAAACAATAGTGGATGGTACAGCCCATACGACTATAGTAGTTCCTATTATTACCCATCCTTTAATTATTATCCTCGTTTTGGTTATTCTTTAGGACTAGGATATGGTCATTATGGTCGATATGGAGGGTTTAATATTGGGTTAAACAGACATTGGGGTGCCTGGTAAGCTAAAAACACACAGAAAAATTTATCATTTAAATATATGCAGTTCAAAAAGATAATCACCTTAGTGGCGATTGCCGCCTCTGGAATCATGATCAGTTCTTGCTCCAGACAAGTTACACGCGTAAACCCAGATCAAACGATCGATATCAGCGGTAATTGGAACAATTCGGATTCCAGGTTAGTTGCCCAGGAAATGACTCAAAGTATTTTGGGGAGTAAATGGTTACCAGAGTTCTTAGAAGCAAAATCGGGAAAGAAACCAGTTGTGGTAGTGGGTGTGGTGACAAATAAAAGTCATGAGCACATTGATGCAGAAACTTTTGTGAAGGATGTTGAACAGGCCTTTATCCAGAGTGGCCGTGTAAGATTGGTTCAGGGTGGTAAAAAAAGAGAAGAACTGCGTGCAGAGAAAGCAGACCAGCAAGACAATGCTTCAGTGTCTACGATGAAGAAATTTGGATTGGAAAATGGTGCTGATTATATCCTTCAGGGATCAATCAATTCTATTGTTGACTCTCATAAAAGACAAAAAGTGGTTTACTACCAGGTGAATCTGGAACTAACGGATATTCAAACCAATGAAGTTGTTTGGATTGGCGATAAGAAAATTACTAAATATGTTAAAAATTAGTCTGGCTTAACAGGCTAAATGGAATATGGTTAATATCAATAATTATACTTTTAGAGCATCAATCCTCCTGGGGTTGATGCTCTTTCTTTTTAGCTGTTCCAGCTATAATGAGATGATTGCGCCATATTATAAGCAGGTGGCAAGCGGTAACTATACCGAGGCGATGAAAGAGTTGGAAAAGAACAAACTGCTGCAAAAGCCAAGGAATAAGCTCCTATTTTTAATGGAAAAGGGGAAAACTGCCCACCTGATCGGCGATTATGAAAATAGTAACCGGTATTTTAATGAAGCCGACCAGCTCCTGGAAAATGGCCTTGGAGGTACCATGGATGCGGTGGTTGGGACATTAGTTAATCCAATGAACCAGGTGTATAAAGGAGAGGACTTTGAGAAGTTCATGATCCATTATTACAAAGCCCTGAACTATGTGTATCTGGGGAAGCCTGAAGATGCCATTGTGGAGGCAAGACGGATTGGCTTACAGTCGCAGGAACAAGGTGATAAGTTCAATAATAAGGATAATCGTTATAGTAAGGATGCCTTTTCTTTAATGCTTCAGGGATTGATTTATGAGTACGATCGCGATATGAACAATGCTTTTATTGCGTATCGCAATGCTGCGGAAATTTACCTGAACAGTAAGGACCAGACGTATTATGGAACTCCGATGCCGGAAGAATTGAAAAAAGATGTGCTGAGAACTGCTGCTGCAATGGGATTCAGTTCGGAACTGAGTCGTTTTGAGGAACTTTTTCATCTTAAATATACACCTGAACCAACTCCTGAAGGAGGCGAACTTGTCTTCTTTTGGGAAAATGGATTGGCACCAATTAAGCAACAGGAGGAGCTTTTCTTTTCTTTGGTAAAAGGGGAAGATGGCAATTTGTTCTTTATCAATGTTGGAGGCACGATCATCATTCCTTTTGGTGATGGCTATGGTGCTGGCAATGACTTTAATCTCAATGCTGTCCAGAGTTTAAGGGCTACTTATCCAAAATATGTAAGTCGGCCGCCGTTTTACAGTAGTGCAACCTTAAGCGACGGAAAAACTACTGTAAGCTTTGAAAAGGCAGAAGATATAAATGAATTGGCCTATAAAACCTTGCAGCAACGCTTCTTAAAAGAAATGGGTAAGATCTTAACTCGACTGGCAGTGAAAAAAAGCGCAGAATATGTATTAAAGGAAAGTTCGAAAGGGACTGGGAAGAACGGAAAAGACAATTCCTTGCTGGAAGGGCTTGGATTTGGTGTCCAGTTGTACAGCTTGCTTTCTGAAAAAGCCGATACCAGAAACTGGCAGTCCTTACCTGCCAGTATCAATTATGCGCGGATCCCCTTACAGAAAGGAAAAAATATCATTACGCTGAAGTTGAAAGCGTCTAATGGAACAGAAGAAACAAAAATAATAGAAGTGATGGGTACAGGAAGGATGCAGTTTTATAACTATTCGACCTTACGCTAATCAGGATAATAAAATCGATAAATTAGAAACAAACGTTATGCAAGAGCCATTTGATATTGAAATAGGAGAGTTGAGTTACGCGGTTTTTCCGGAAGGAAATGATACTTATGTAATTTTTAAGGAAGGCAAAGAATATGCACATATTCAGAAAGATACGGACCTTCAATGGCTGAAACTGGATGAAGAAACTGCACTTCCTTTATTTGAGTTTGATGAAGAAATCAATAACATAGGTAAAGAGATTATGGCCTATGTTCCTGAGGAAGAAGAGGAAGAAGGTGAAGAGCAGGAAGATGAGGACGATTTTAATTAAATCCGTTATTTCATGTACACAAAACGGTATGGTATATTTTAAGAACCAAGCCGTTTTGTGTACAAACTTAAGAAGCCCAGCTATCACGATCTAAACTCCGGTAATTGATGGCTTCCGCCAGGTGTTCCGATTTGATTTCTTCTGTCCCGGCAAGATCTGCAATTGTTCTGGCTACTTTGAGAATCCTATCGTATGCTCTGGCAGACAAACCCAATCTTTCCATAGCCGTCTTTATCAATGCCTGTCCTTTCGCATTGATCTGACAGACTTGTCTGACCATATTTGCAGTCATCTGTGCATTGCAGTGTAGGTTTGGTTTTTCCCGAAAACGCATTCCCTGAATGGATCTTGCAGCCATTACTCTTCTACGTATTTCCTCACTTTTTTCGGCATGTGCTGCAGAGGTTAACTCTTTAAAGTTGACGGGTGTTACTTCCACATGAAGGTCTATCCGATCGAGTAGAGGTCCTGAAATTTTACTCAGGTATTTCTGAACCAGACCAGTGCCACAGGTACATTCTTTTGTCGGATGGTTGTAGAAACCACAGGGACAAGGATTCATGGAAGCAATCAGCATAAAACTGGCGGGATAGCTCACACTTAATTTCGCTCTGGAAATGGTGATATTTCGATCCTCCAGAGGTTGACGCATCACTTCTAATACACTTCTTTTAAATTCAGGGAGTTCATCAAGAAATAAGACGCCATTATGGGCTAAAGAAATTTCTCCGGGTTGTGGGTTTGCCCCACCACCCACTAATGCCATATCAGTTAAGGTATCAATTATGGGGGCAATTAAAATTTACTGTGAAAGCATTTATAAAAACAAAGAAACACTCCGCCGTTAAGACTACTTACTTTGAAACTATTCCTTGAAGGGTTTAACAATATAACATTTAAGTAATTTGTATTCTGATTTAAAAAGCAGCCATGACGACAGAACAAAACAAGGCCTTCTTATTAAAGGACGTTCACATTTTTTATATGAATACTTATTTTTAATTAATATCTTGAAAGCAAAATGTTGAATTTTTGGTTGGTTAACCATCAGGTAAATTCTACAATCTAAAATTAATATACGCTAGCTCAAAAAATCTAAATGAATGAAACACAATCTGCGCCAATAATCAATCTGCTTAATAAAGTAGAAATTATTGATATGAGGTATCAGAAAATCAATGAAAAAGATAATTTTAACATATTTAACCTGCTCAACAGGAAATTTGATGAAGTTCACTTACACTCTAGATTTTTATATGAACTACTTCATCCTAAAGGTATGCATGGGATGGGAACGGCTTTTCTTGAAAAGCTTCTTGAACTTTTAGAAATTAATGAATTCAGCCTAAAAAATGTTCAAATTCAGAAAGAGCATAGAAATATAGACCTTTTGATCACAAACGAAACTCAGGCGATTATTATTGAAAATAAACTCTGGGCAGTTGACCAACCAGCTCAACTGCAGAGATACTATGACCATATTTCTAGCAAAGGTTTCAAAGATATTAGGATCTATTACCTTTCTATTGATGGTAAAGATGCAGAAGCACATAGCATTGGAAACTTAAAAGATCTTCCTAATTTTAAAGAAATACTTCAAAACCTATCATATGTATTTGACATTAATAAGTGGCTTGAAGCATGCATAAAAGAATCATATGACAAGGCTCCTTTAAGGGAAACCTTAATACAATATCGTTTACTAATACAAGAAATTTCAGGCAAAACAATGGGAAGAGAAGAAGAACTTGAGATGGTTAATTTGATCTCTCAAAATGATAACATTATACAGGCACAAAAGGTTGCAGAAAACTGGAAACATGTGAGGTGGCACACGGAATGGCGATTCTGGACGGACTTAGAAGTTATTATTGCAAAAGACTACCAAATAATGGATTTGCAAAAATATTCTGATCAAAAGATTTCTAGTAACATCCATCAGACCCGTAATCGCAATCCATGGTTCGGGATTATGTTCTCAATTGGTGATTTCTTAGGGGATAATTCTTGTATTTTCATTGAACGAGGAGACGAGGATGTTTATTACGGCCTTACGATAATCCGCAATAATTCCAAAAATTTCAATAATGACCAAAAATATCAACCGCTAACGGCCTTAATTAACAGTTTTTCAGAATGGTCAAATAATGATCATTGGATTGGTGGGAATTATTGTTCTCCTAGAATCAATTTTAATATGTTTTCAGGAGAAGATACACTTCGATTACTTAATGAAAATTATCGTACTATTTACTTGTCAAACCTATGGACGCAAATGAAGTTATTTATTAATCAAGTCAATCAGACCATGATACAAGCAAAGGAACCTAAGCCGTCAGAAAGTATTATTTCAACCACTGAGAGTTAAAATTAATCTTATCGGTGAATGAATTTTTGGCAGAAGTAGAATCATTAAAAAGATGAAATTCAACCTCCATCATTATCTGGTCAGGGGCTTTTTTCCTGATCAGGTTTTGATAATCTCGCCATGTTGTTTTTTTTTTTACTTTTGTTCGAGTTACCATTATTGTCGTTACTTTATTGTTTCAAAACCGTAGTAATTTCAAAGGCAAAAAAACAAAAAATGAAAGACCTTCGCTTTGAGCAACTTGGCTCCTCTTATAATTATGCTTTATCTCAGATATTTAGCACTTCTTTATCTAGTAAAATTCATAGCTGTAATGACGAACAGAAGATTAGGTCATTAATGACAGATTGTGATTTGTACCCCGCTAATGAGGAGTGGGATTTAATTAAAGGGTTAGAAATCGCTTACAATTATTTGAAGAAATATTATAGATGTGAATATATTTATAAGAATGAAATAGCAAACCAAATTTTACTGCAATTTCATAACGATAATTCTGCAACCCTACTGAGGGAAGTTTCATCTGATGCATCTATTGCAGATATTGTAATAATCAATGGAAATACTACTGCTTATGAAATAAAAACAGAACTTGATAGTTTTGAGAGGCTTTCTAATCAAATGAATTCTTATAAGTCTATATATGATCAATTATACATCGTTACTCATCCAGGAGCGTTGAAAAACGTGAACAATAGGATACATGGAGATGTAGGGATTATAATCTTTGATCATGACGGAATTTTGAAGTTGGAACGACAGGCACAGGTGCAAAAGAATGAATTTAATCCTAGGAAGGCTGTATTAACACTTCGTCAATCAGAGTTGATGAGTGCTTACCAACAATATGTTGGTAAGCTACCTAAAATGGGAACTGCCTTAATTTATAATTTTTGTTATCAATGGTATGTAGGGCTAGATTCTGTCGATGCACATATCATATTTGCGCAAGCTTTAAAATCGCGTAGGCCATCCGCGCATCAATTTGAGCTTATAAAGAAATGTATACCCGCCTTAAAAATGATTTTCTTAAGCAAAGAATATTCAAAAAAATATTGTTTAACAACAATGGATAAGTTATGTATATTTGGTTAGTAACTAACCATTTAATTAACGCTCCATGTATTTTCCATTTTTAAGAGGGAAGCAATTTGAAATTGAAGCATTGCTTGAAGTTCCCAATTCTGTTTTCAATAATACACTACCAATAATTGAACCTGTCAATCTACCTAGAAGGAAATTTTATAAGACTTTATCGCAGAGTCTGATTCCTTTTGTTTTAATTACGAATCCTTATCATCCAATTAGCAATCGAGTTTCTCCAACATTGATTCAGGATATGATTGATTCCGACTTGGTTTCACATCCGTCGCTACTTTTAGGTTTTATTGTTGATACAAGATTTAATATAACAGAATTAAACGCATTTCTTACATCTAACCCTACGCGACATAAAGTGTTGATCTTTCACTACGATCCCTTAATAAGTGATCTGTCTGCCATTAAAAGCGCGATTACAAGTCACCCAGTTGAATATTTAGTGTTTGATAGTACAAAATCAAATATCTCAACCCGAACAGCGTTTAATACACATTCAAAACATGTTCTTCTGACGGATGGCTTTCAGCGCCAAAATAGGAATTCTGATTATCCCGTAGCTAGTACCTTTGATTCTAATTTTGATACTTGGAGATCTAATGGCTTCGCTGGAATAGGTGATTATTCCATTATAGGAAATCATTTTAAGGCTGGAGGGGGCGCACAAGTTGTAGTTGTCACACTTCATCTAACGATTAAGGATATAAATGGCCTGGTAGTGCATCATTTTTCATCCACTTTTAAGAACACAAAAAGAGGATTTGCTGCTCAAAAATTTTCTGAAGCCAATGGACTGTTATTGAGCTCTGCACATACTTCATCCATTACTTCTGGAGGGCTAGATATTTATCGTGATTTGGATGCAAGATCGCATAATCCTCAACTTGGTATTGCAAAGAAGGCTTCAATTATTCATCATATTGAACTTCTTTCATCAATTATTTAATTGAATTTTTATAAGATGGGTCTACAGGATCCTTTTTTCATTTTACAACGATTTTAATGTTTAATCAAGTTACTAGTCTTCCTGTGATCGTTAACTTGATTAAACAGCCGTTAAATGCTTTTGAGGTACATACAGTCAGTCTGAGTGTCTAAATAGTCCATAAATGCCTCATCTACTATCGGTCTTTCTAAGCCAATTTTGAAGGTGCTGGTATTGGAATAGAAGATGTCTAAATGATTTTCAGGATGTGTGTGTTCTTTACCCTGGCTTTTAGCACTTAAATAGGATACGGGGTCATTATCGAAGCGTAAATAACCATCCTCCATTAATAATAGTTCTTTCATTAGAAGCCATGTATTTTCCTGATCTTCAATTTCAAGGTCAAAAATGGGTTCTACAAAGTCTAAACAATTTGAGCTATTAAATCTAGGGTCTTTTAAAATCGAAAGTAAATCTGAAATTTTCTTGGAATCTAGTTCAATTTCATTTTTATAACTTATATAAACCACATCATCATTTATTATGAATGTGAATGGGAAATTAATCGAGTAGTATTTTTTTTTAACTATAAAAAATATTCTACTCATTTTTTTTATTTGTAAAACCAACTTCGACTCATCTCTGGACACTTTGGCCTCATTGTATAATAAAAACCTAGTAGCTTCTAATAAAATTGTTAAAACTTGAACTTTAGTCTTAATTCGCTCATGAGGAAAAAAAAGATCTACGTTACTTTCAGTAAGCGAGTATTCGAATTTTTTCATTTTTAATAAAAATCTTTAATTGAATTTATGAATTCAATTGTTCGTTCTTCATCGAATTTTTCAATATTGGCATTAACTAGCGCATCCTCAATTTTTTGGCGTTTTGTGGAGTCAATATCTAAATTATCAAATATTTCAATTAGGAATTCTTTATATGATATTTGAGGGTTAGTCCTAAATGAAACTAATTTATTTTTAATTTCATTTTGTTCCTCTATTGTAGGCTCCGTTGTAACGATTGTTTTGGTTTCGTTGATGGTCTTCAGGCCATTTTCCAAATGCTTGATTAATCCTCCTTCAGTTACGTGTAAAAAAGATTTTATAAAAGACCTAGTAAGCATCGTGTACAATACATTTCTATATCTATATGTGGTCTTGATTGAGTTTGTAATGCATATTACAAATGGAAATTCTAATCCTTTAACATTATTCGGGTTTGATATATATATTGCTCCATCAATTATAGTTTTATTTTCATAAGCCCTATTAATCTTCCACTTAAATTCGTCATTGATTGCTTTGGATAAAGCGTCAATGTAATCATAGATTTTCTTACCATCATCTAGAATGATGATCGCAATGTCATTGGGAGTTATATTTTCGTCTTCACTTACTATGCTTTTGATGACATTAACCACATCGGTTGTCTTGGTAGATTTAATTATTTCAACACTTTCAAATTTGTCTGTATCAATGTCTTCAAACCTTCTCAAGGGTTCTCTTTTGAATTGTATGCCTCTGTTGGGTAGTCTTTTAACCTCGTAGCCAAAAGCATTCCATTCTTGATCTTCAAACCAATTCAATTTTTTTTCTTCAAACAAGCCTAAGCCTACAGAGTGAGCAAACATGAGGGTTCTCGGGTCTGTTCTATAGCACTTATTAAGAACAACATCTACATTCAAAACTTTATCACTAATGTTTTCGAAAATGTCTTGAAATATATCGCCAGCTATGTAAACATTTACTTTTGTTATTTTTTCGCAGACTTTGAAAAATACTTCCGGAAAATCTTGACGCTCATCTATTAATAGATAGTCAAATGCATATTTGAAATCTTCTGGTTCGATTTTATCTAAGTATTCAAGCACCAAAGAAAAGATTCTGTTGTAATCAATTCCGGGACTAAATCTAAGGAATGGGATATCATAAAAATTACATATGTAACTATAAATACCAGAGTGCCTATCCCCTTGTGATCCCCAAGCTCTGTTTACCCATAACCTTTTGTTCCATTCAATTTGTTTTTCTACCTTCATAAAGTTGAAAAATGCAGGAACTCTTTCTCTCAAGGTGTTCGCAAGTGCAATGTTATGGCATGTGAAGAATATTTTACTATCATTCCCATGTACATAAAGATCCTTTAATTTATGTAGTAATAATTCAGTTTTACCTGTGCCGGACAGCCCTTGAATAGTAATGATTTTTTTTGAGAAGTCCTGATACATGAATCTAGTTTGATCCCCATCAAATAGCACAATATTTTTCTTAACCTTTTCTAATAACGTCTCAGGAACTTCTGCGCCAATTTTTTGAATGTCATTAATACTACCTATTAATAATGAAATTAGTAAATCACTAATTCTTTGTAGTTTTTTGTCAGTTAAAAAATTGTCATTTATCAATTCTTCAACGGCGCCGATTTCAGTCCGCTCGACTCTTATTGTATTGTTCTTCTTCCAATCTCTAGGCCTACCAATGTAATCCTTATAATTATACTTATCTGAGATGGAGTTAAGATCTTCAATAAAGTCGTCACAAAAATATTGGAAGGCTTCCAAGTCGTTACCAAGGTTTAAAAAAATGATCTTGTGCTTAGGGATTAAGATCACTAGACAATCATCTTCATAAGTATAATTGTATTTTTCTCCTAAGGGCGAAGTGATAATATATATTTGTTTGTCAGTATGTTTTGCTAAATATTCCTCAATCTCTTTAGCAACGTCTTGAGTTCTGTTATTTTCTTTGAAATGTTTAAATAATTGATTAGTCATTTCTTTGGTTGTTAGATTGTCTTTTTAAGAATACTAAGGACTTTAGTGTTTACGTCCGAAGATATGAAACCAAAACCAAATTAATTGAAGTGACAGCATATTTTGTTTCTAAACTTTGGGTTAGCTGCAAGTTGTCTTTTTACTTATGTATGGGATGAATAAAGATTTTAGTTTCCTTTAAAATCTTCTGAATGTTTAAAAAAGTCATGACTAAAAGTAGCACGTTGATTCAAAATTATTAACATCAATATGGTGTGGAAACGAAATATTTGTAATACTTTTAATGTAAGAATTATTTTATAACATGAAAGTCAAATATAATCGGGTATCGACCTTACAGCAAACGGGAATAAGATTTACTGCTGATAAAGAAGCCTATGATAAAATCTTACTTGATAAAGTTTCTGGATCAATCCCATTTAAAGATAGGCCACAAGCAAAAGAATTGGTGAAACTTATTGATAAGGGGCTTGTACAAGAATTAATTGTCGAAGAATTTTCAAGACTTGGACGTAATACAGGAGACGTAATCAACACTGTAGAATGGCTGGATGAAAAAGGTGTGAATGTTATAGTTAGAAATTTAGGTTTACAATCAAGACCTGATGGCAATAAAAATCCCGTTTGGAAAATGATTTCAACGATTATGTCTTCACTATATGAAATGGAATTGGAGAACATTAAAGAGCGTACTACTGTTGGTAGGATGTTATTTGTACAAAACGGGGGGCAACTAGGCAGACCAAAGGGGTCAAAAGAAAACGATGTGGCCTTTTTGAAGAAAAAAACAACTATATCAGCTATAAATTGTATAAAAAAGGGTATGACCATTAGGGAAACCAGTAAGGTGGCTAATATTTCAATAGCCACCGTAATGAAAGTTAAAAAGCTCTTAAAATCAATTTAAAGGTTATTTGTTGACGTTTTCATTATAAAGTGCAATGCTACAGCTATCGAGGTAGGTATTGAATTCTACCAGCTCTTTTGGACTTTCCTTGTACTTTAGTAATTTCTCTGATAATAAAGCTGTGCATTTTAATCCCCCAACATAATCGGCTGCCGCTTTTGCTGGATCCTTGAGTAAATTTTGATTGCAATCGCAAACTTCCTTGGCGTCTGCTTTAGCTTTTGATACAGCGGTTGATTTAGTCCCTGATATGACGTCTGATATGGTTTTAGATTTAAAGTTATTGCATCCAAAAATTATTAAGGATGGAACTAAAACCAAAGGAAATATTTTTATTTTTTTCATTTATTGAGGGTTAATTATTGGATTTTTAGCGAAACCATTAAATTTATTTAATGTTTACTTATTTGTCTTAAAATGGAATAAGTACTTTTATTACAATTACAAAGAAGTGCCTACGCAATCATGACTGCTCTAGACTATTTTCGAATCGATTAATTATTTTTTATACCGAAACAGAAAACTCAAAAGTAGGCTAGGCTACTTCACCTTAAAATTGAAAACAACAACAGCTATCTGCACATCTGGGGCGGATTCTGATGCTGTAAAGCGAGCGTCCATTACTGCTTCTTCACATCTTTTCCATAGTTCCCTGTCGTTTAGAGTAGTTCCCTTAACACCGGCTATCGCATCAATTACAACTCCGCTTTTATCAATTTTTAACCGTACTGCAATTTTTCCAGTTTTTAATCCGGCATCATGTGGGGTAATTAGGTTAACGAACTTTCTTAAACTTATTGGTGTTTTATACTCCGCTGAATCGTTATGCACTAAATCGGCTTGTCTTGAATCACTATGAACATAATTGCTTATTAAGGTGTCATTGCCCTCCAATTCGTATACATTATATTCATTTTCGTTATTTAAGGTCATAAATTGATTTTTTTTGTATAAATACAAATCGGAAATATATTTTCCATTAGGTTCTTTTGTATATATCTTTCCATTCTTTATATAGCCTGTTGTGATTGTAGGTGTTTTATTTTTATGAACCGTATTATTTTTTCCCGGGTAACACTGAATAACTATTGATTGACCTTTAATTGTAACTACATACTCCCAACTCTGGTCATTATCTAAAAAATTTTTTGTTCCAGTAAAGAAGTAATCTTGTTGATCATTAGTTCCTGCATTTACCTTACTCTTAACAATCTGATTTTTAGAGGACTTTGGTTGATAGAGTGCTCTTATAATTTGTCGTTTTGAACTTTTTATGGTTGATGCTTGAGTTTTGTCTTGGGAATAAGCAAAAGATATGCACATCAGGGTGCATAATGTTGTTGCAATTGTTTTCTTCATCCTGTACGAGTTAGCGTTATTAAGATAATCAAATCTAATAACAAAACGCTTAAATTAAGCATGTATGCCTAAAAGAATTTTATTGTTTCATTTCACCTTTGGCGGATGCCATTAAATCCAATTGAAATAATAACCCTTAAAGATTTCGGAGAAAACATCCGTAGGATTAGGTTGGAAAAGCAATGGACAATGGAGTATCTGGCAAATCAAGCCAATGTAGAATTATCACAAATCTATAGAATTGAAAAAGGTAAAATTAATCCAAAGCTTACCACAATTGTTATTCTTTGCAAGGCCTTGGAGGTTAATCCAGACCAAATAATAAGCATTTAGAATATTTACTTTAAGAGCTCATAAAGGTATTAATCAATGCCAACATCATTTTTATTTTTTAATTTAACTAGAAGGCTCTATTGGCGCTTTAATGAATATTTAAGTTCCAATTAATGAGGTCAGATGAATTGATTCCGACCTCATGAGTTGTACTGCTAATAGGATACTTCTGATAAATTTCTGCAATAAGCCATCCTAATTTTATTATGTAGTTCATTTTCAAGCTTACTGGAAGTACACTGACCAAGATTAATAGAATTGATACACCTATTAATATCATGTCTTTGTTTTGCAGTTACAGATTTATCGGCTAATAATTCAGTAATGTAATCTGTTGCAGTAGATGTTCCTAGAAACTGTTTTAAAGCAAGATTTTTAAGTCCTGAAACACTAATCGATTCAATCTGTGGGAATGCATATTTTTTTTTCTTTTGAATCATTAAATATCGATTAAACCAAGCATCTACAAGTTTCAAGTAGCTGTTTTCATTGGATAATTCTCCAAAACTCAATTTCGATAGGCCTATATCATTTAAACCTTCATTGCGAATTCTCATTTCAAATCTCAGTACGTTTTTTTGTTTAAACGGCTGTGGCAATTTTTTACTTTTGGCTCTTTCTTTTATTTTATCATAAAATGCAACAACAATGCCCTTACGTGTAAACTGCAATGTTTCTCCAGGGTGTATATTTGCCTTAAAACTTTCAGGGCAAACTAGGAAATTGAGGTAATTAAATACTGGTTGATTTAAGATGAAATTATATGCTACATCAACCCTTAGGATTGTTGCATTGTCTAAGTTTAGGCAAAATAGCTGTTTTAATTCATCAATTGCTAACTTAATATCTTCATATGTAGAATTATAAATATTGTTTCTTTTGCTTGCAGTTGTTAAGCTACCTACTATTTTAAAATTAATATCACCAAGGTAAAATACCCAATTTGCATAACTACCAATAAGATTTTTCCCTTTGATGCCATCAAGATATTTAGTGTCAGACTTTAGAATTAATTTATCTTTAAAAAATCCTTTTAATTTTTCCTTGTCTTCCTGTTTGTAAGACTGTCTAATTGTTATCGTGTCTATCATATTATTACTCTTTTAGTAATTATTCTAATCTTATTATAGTTTATGTGGATTGTAGAAGTGTGAGTCTGTTCATTAGTCGACATGTTTAAGACCTATTTTTTTAGCTTTGAAATGGTTTTTCTATGATTTTTGATAAGTTCAAATAACTTTGACTGAATTGAACGATTAGTTGAATGTGAATTGGATGCATATAAATCATACAGCTGATTGATATAATTCTCAATTCTTAATGTTTCATCGGATGTGGTTAAATCAGAAATGGTATTGAACCCAGCTTTCTTTTTGGAAGTTTTAGGGGCGGCTAAAAGAATGTCTGCCATCGGTACTTTCGTATAGGCAAAACCATTCGCTATTATAGGCGATTAAGGTTTTGCTAGTCTGTATTGCTCCTACCAGCATTGTTTTAAGCTGGTTATTGCTCCGATTTTTTGATTAGTCGTTAATAACCCAAGCGATTTATTTATATTTAAATGCAAGTTTTGATCAACTTTTTCAAGGTAAGTTATCTCTTTTGCACTAAAAAATTTTTTTTAAAAATATTAAGCCTTGACAGAATAGTATGAAATTAAAACTTGGTATATACGCTCGACAATCACGGGATAAAGGAGCAGGAGGATCAATTGAGGATCAAATTCTGAAGGGTAAAGAGAAAGCTAAGCAATTAGGCCTTGATTTTGAGGTATATATCGATAAAGGAAAGTCTGCCTTCCATCACAATTTTGAAAATCGACCAGAATTTGAAAGGCTGTTAGATGATATTCAAAGAAAGGTAGTTGGTGAAGTTTTTGTTTTTGATAGTTCACGATTATCCAGACATGAAGAGACTAATTTTCTTATTAAAAAGCTATTTAAGTTTCATAATGTTATTGTTCATACAGTATCAGAAGGGCCAACCGACTTTGCTGATACAGGAGCCGTTTTGATAAATGATTTTAAAGCCCTTTTTAACATGAAGTTTGCTATCGATACCTCGTTAAAAATAAAATCTGTATTGAAAAATAATGCAATGAATGGGAGAGCCCCATCAGGAGTTATTAAACCATTCGGTTATACATCAGATGAAAGTAGGATGTTGATTGTTGACGAAGAAGAAGCTAAGATTGTAGTAGAAATATATAACCTCTGTTTAAATGGACATGGAAGTAGTAAAATAGCTAAAGTTTTGAATGAAAGGGGAGTACATACAAAGACACATAGGCTTATCCTGCAAAAGAAATTAGGTCAGGTTGAGGGATCTTCTTTTAACAACGCAAGTAATAACCGTTTTAAGAAGTGGGCTGGAAATACGGTTCTAAGTATATTAAAGAATCCATTATATAAAGGTAGGCGAATGCATAAAGGGGAAGAATTTAATGCTCCTGCAATTATTGACAAGCATAAATGGGAAGAAGTTCAGATCCAAATAAAGAAGAACCAAAATGCACCCGGGCTTTCAAAACACAAGTATTTATTGAAAAATCTTTGCATATGTGGCCGTTGTGGATCTAACTTTTGTGGTAGAACTCGTCCTAGTAAAAGAGATCACTATTATTATTGCTCATCACGGGTAAATACAAAAGGTAGGTGTGGGATTAGAAGTATAAACATCGATACTTTAGAAGATCTAATCTGGTCATTAATTGCAGGGAAGGGTATAATAATTGATAAGGCTAAGGAAGAGGTTAGTAAGTTAAGTAACCCAGATCATATTCAAAAATTATTGCAGGATAAAGCTACTTACGAAAAGAAAATCAATTCCTTAGTAAGATCAAAAGAAACTATTCTGTCATTTGTTAACGATGAAGACATAACAATGGAGGATGCTAGAAACCAGTTGATTGTAAATAAAAATCAAACTAGAGATTTTAATAAATTGCTGTCCGAAATAGATCTAAAGTTACAGGATCATGATCATCTAACGAGAAATATTGATTTTGCTGGAGAATTTTTAAAACAATGGGACAGACTAGTTTTTAATGATGATTTTGAATCAAAACGTTCGTTGGTAAAGTTGTTTATTGATAAAATCGTAATAGATTTTGACGATTTAGAAGAGATCTATACAATAAATGTTTTTGCAAAATTGCCTGATGCCAATAATTTACATACGTTGAAAGTTGATGTTAATGGAAATTTTAAAGAAGATGAACAGAAAGGTGGTGGTAGCAACGGTAATTCGAATAACGGCTTAAAAAGCACTTCCGATCGGGTGATTAAATTAAAAACTAAAGCAGGAATGGAGGTTCAATTTTCAAAAAGTAGGATGAATATTTCAAGTAATAATTTGCCCCCAAAAGAAACAGTGCAACATCTGAAATGGTATGGTGTGGACAACGGTAAGGCCTACTGGTTAATAAGGCATCCAGGCCATTTAGTTTTCCTGCCACGGAATGGATTTTAGTGGTCTCTAAGGCTTCTGGAATACTCAATGGAGGTAAAATACTTGGGAGTCTTTTTGCTAACATTGTTTTTCCAGCTCCTGGCGGACCAATTAGAATGAGGTTATGGCCACCAGCTGCAGCAATCTCCAGTGCACGTTTGATATGCTCCTGGCCTTTTACATCGGAGAAATCGTGTTCAAAACCGGCACAGTTGGAAAAAGAAGTTTCAATGGGCTCCAACAAGTTTGGAGCTGGTTTTTCTGCACTGGGAAGTTTAAAAAAGGCCACCACTTCCCTGAGATTTTGCATCCCATAAACTAAGAGTGCGCCAACGATTGCCGCTTCTCTGGAGTTACTTTGAGGGAGGATAAAACCTTTGAAACCCGCTGTCTGTGCCTGTATGGCGATGGGTAAAGCTCCTTTGATGGGCTGTAATCCTCCGTCTAAGGATAGTTCTCCCATAATAAAGTACTGATCGGTATCGCTCAGTTCAATTTGTCCTGAGGCCGCAAGAATGGCGATCGCAATTGGAAGGTCGTAGGCAGAACCTTCTTTCCTGATGTCAGCAGGAGCCAGATTGATGACGATCTTTTGTCGGGGCATTTTTAAACCTGCCGATTGGATGGCACTTTCTATTCTTCTCAGGCTTTCCCTGATGGCATTGTCCGGTAATCCTACAATGTGATATTTATTGCCGCCGCCAATGCAGACTTCAATCGTAATGGTGAGTGCATCTACACCAAAAACGGCACTACCATAAGTTTTTACCAGCATAATTAACAGATCAAGGTTCTGGTCTAATCTATGCGTATAACCTATAAAGTGGTGAGCATCCGACAAATAAAAGGGAAATAAAATCAAATAAAAAACCCGACACATTCAGGTCGGGTTTTCCATATTTATCAAAAAATATTCTTTTTTAATTGGCGTATTTTACATTCTGCCCATTGGCATTTTAGGCATATTCTTCATCATTTTAGCTGCTGCAGCTGGATTAGAGAATTGCTTCATTACTTTACGCATATCTTCGAACTGTTTGATCAGTTTCGTTACATCTTCAATTTTGTTTCCTGAACCTTTTGCAATTCTTGCACGTCTGCTTTGTTGGATGCTATCAGGATTTTCTCGCTCGTATTTGGTCATCGATTGAATGATGGCTTCCACATTCTTGAAAGCATCATCTTCGATCTCCACGTTCTTCATCATTTTGCTGACACCAGGAATCATGCCCATCAGGTCTTTCATGTTACCCATTTTCTTGATCTGCTGGATCTGGCTGTAGAAATCGTTGAAATCGAATTTGTTTTTGCGGATTTTCTTTTGAAGTTCTGCAGCTTCTTTCTCGTTGAATTGCTCTTGTGCACGCTCAACAAGGGAAACTACGTCACCCATACCTAAAATACGTGAAGCCATTCTGTCTGGATAAAATACATCCAGAGCTTCCATTTTCTCACCAGTACCTACAAATTTAATCGGTTTGTTTACGACTGATTTGATCGATAGGGCTGCACCACCACGGGTATCACCATCCAGTTTGGTTAACACCACCCCGGTAAAGTCTAACCTGTCGTTAAAAGCTTTGGCCGTATTTACCGCATCTTGTCCAGTCATGGCATCTACCACAAACAGGATTTCATGAGGTTTTGTATGTTCTTTTACGGCAGAGATTTCATTCATCAGTTCTTCGTCTATTGCTAAACGACCTGCCGTATCGATAATAATTACATTATTGTGCTGTTTTTTACCTTCAGCAATACCTTCCATCGCAATGGCTACCGGATCTTTGGATTCAGTATTTGCATAAACAGGTACGCCAACCTGCTCTCCAAGGATCTGCAACTGATCTACCGCTGCAGGGCGGTATACGTCGCCAGCTACCAATAAAGGCTTTTTGCCTTTACTTTTCAGGTAATTAGCCAGTTTTCCGGTGAAGGTAGTTTTACCTGCACCATTTAGTCCGGCGATCAATATGATGGTTGGGTTGGTTTTAAGATCTAACTCTGTTACTTCACCACCCATTAAGGCAGTCAGTTCATCGTTCATTACTTTGGTCAGCAACTGACCTGGAGAAACAGCAGTAAGTACATTTAAGCCCAGTGCTTTTTCCTTCACTTCATCTGTGAAGCTCTTGGCTGTTTTGTAATTTACGTCGGCATCTAACAAAGCCTTACGGATTTCTTTCATGGTTTCAGCCACGTTGATTTCTGTAATACTGCCTTGTCCTTTTAAAACTTTAAATGCACGGTCTAGTTTATCCTGTAAATTTTCAAACATTTTCTTTAATGCTTAGTGATCAATTTTTTGTGAAAGCCAAAGTTATTAATTTTGGCTGAATGATATGGGAATATTTGTAAAGTATTACCTCGGGAAAACAAACATTACGCCAATAGCAAGAGTTTGGTTCGCCTGGATCTTCGGATTGGTATCCTTATCCAACAATCCAACACCGTTTATGCTCACATTCATTAACCTGTTTAATTTCGAGGTAAGGGTGACATCCAGACGGTGATCAATGTTGGCCAGAGATCTATCGTAAGGAATAAACATCTGATATCTTGCTTTCAATACGGTATTTGTGAAAATTTCTTTCTCAAAATTACTCACGATCTGAAAAGCCAGCTCATTTCTGAATTTTTTCCCCTTAGGCACCCCATAATTAGTCAAACTACGGTTTACTGAATCAGGAGGGGTAATGAACAATTCCTCTGGCGCAAGCACGAAAGTTTGTTTCGCTGTACCTGTACCAATTCGAGTGGAGAAATATTTATTTGGTTTATACTCAAAACCCATGGATTCAGTTAAGTAGCCTGGCGACATAAATTTGGAAGTCAGTATTTCTCTTTCTACACCTGAGGCATCATTATAATATCTAAAGCCTTTATCAAATTGAGATTCAAAGTTGATGGATCCGAAGAAATACCAGTTTTTAGAAAGCTGAATTGCGGCTTTATTATCCCAAAATATACGATCTCTAGTTTTTTTCTGCAGCTGTCCTTTATTTCTCACCTTTCCGTATTCCAGGATCAGTTCGCTGACATAACTTAAGTTCTCTTTGCTGTATTCTGCTTTGTAATTGATTAGGCCACCTAAAGCGATCGAGTTCACTCCACCACCTGTCCAGTTGTTGGAGAAAGCAGCCTGGGAGAAATTAATGCCTACAGAAGTTCTGGTTTTCCAGTAATTTACTTTAGCATCTACCACCACTGGGCTAAGGGGCACAGGTTTAAAGATCAGGTTTCCCGTTCTGGAAGGCAGAGGGCTACGTTTAAGTTTAATGTCTAAACCTTTAGTATCAATTGGAATGCTATCTACTTCCTGGGCAGATGCGGAATTGAGGGACACGACTAAGGTCAATAAGAAACTGGCGTAAAAAATCTTCATTCCTACAAAGAAAAACAAAAATGTTGCTTATTAAAAGTTTAATAGCAAACTAATTGCAGAAGCAGAGGGATTTACGGCTTTTCTGCCCGGTAAAGCCACCAGGAAAATAGTTTCCGTTTTTTTAAATAGCCTAAATCGGCTTCATTTGCATAGGCTTCACGCTCAAAGCGGATGTTAAAGTAAGCCAGGTAATGGTTTTTAAAACGATACAGGTTTAACAAATAGTTCAGGCCATATAAAAGGTAAAAAGGCAGGATCAGGAGTTCCAGCTGCTGACGCAGGTGAATGCGTTCATGATTGATCAGGCTGGGGTTATTCTTTTGATGTTTAGCTTGCAGAATGATAAAGGGAAAGATGGCCATTGCATTTGCAGACATCCGGGGCCATATCAAAAAGAAATACCTCAAAACTCCTCAATGGTTAGTTTTGGCAGGGATGGTAGCCGGAATGCTGCTGGATTTCGCTTGTAACTGGCATAACTGTTTTTTAAGAATACCACAAAAGCATAATCGGAGGCATTGAGTACAAACTGGTAAGTAGGCCGGTATTGCTGCATAAAATCTGCCGCTTCATAATCCCCGATATGTAATACTTTTTTGACATATTCCGGCTTGAAGCGGTAGTCAATGATGGCTTCTTTATAATCTTTTTCCAGGATCTTTTGCAGGTGCCGGGCATTTTTACCTTCCCGGCTCAGCAGGTTGTAAATGGCATCAATGCCAAGTCCAACTCCGCCTGTTCCTAAATTTAGGAGGTCTTTGGCTTTGCCTTTGTCCAGCGCGTACTTGTACTCTTTTAAAGTAAGCTCATGGCGCTGCTGTGGAGTGTATTTCTCGCCAAGAATAGCTACTTCTCGTAGATTGATTCCCAATGATTTCAATTGAAAATAAACGGCTTTCTGGCCTTTATAAACAATTGTATCCAGGGCATAGCCTTGTAAAACAGCAAATAAAGTATCTCCTACGGCTGCTTTAATGCTAAATTCTCCCTTGGGGTTGTTGTATATCCCTTCGTCTTTACTGGAATTATAGACATACACTTTTGCCAGACGCAATTTTGATTCTTTGTCAATAACAAATCCCTGCACAACAGGTTGCTGCGCAAAAATTCTAAGGCTCAGAAAAAAAAGTATAAGGAAAAAACCTAACCGCTTCATTGAAAACAAAATTACAAGATATCTAGCCTTTGGGATTAAAGATTAACATTATTTAACTAAGATCAGTTTTTGTCCGATTTTAATTCCTTCCTCTGCAAGACTGTTTAGCGTTTTAATGTCTTCAATGCTAATATTGAATCTTTTGGAGAGGTTGTATAGGGTATCTCCTTTTTGTACGGTATAAGTCCTACCAAGGCCTGAATTGTCCACTGAATCTGCTCTGGCGGAGATCGTTCCTGTGGTATCGGTTGGTGTTTTGATGACCTGTTTAGAAGCTGGGGTCGCTACGGGTGTGAATTTTTTCTTTTCCTGGCTGATGCCGGCATTGATTTCAGAGAATACCTTGTCTTCTCTTTTTAGTTTTTCTCTTTCTGTTTCCGACTGGTCATATTGATTCAGTTGGTACTTTTCAATGATGTTGATCAGCATGGTCGGATATTTTGGATTAGTGGCATATCCAGCCTGTTTTAGGCCATAAGCCCAGTTTTTATAGTCATTTTTGTCTAACTCAAAAAGAAAACTATAGCGTTTTCTTTTGAGAAACTGAGAATGGTCTTTATAAGACTCTCTCGCATCTTTATAGACACGAAAGCAATCATCACTTTTATCGTCGTCTTTATAATAAGCTTTTCCTTTCCATTCAGAAGTACATTTGATCCCAAAATGGTTGTTGGCATATTTCGCCAGGCTGCTGTTCCCGCTACCCGATTCAATAATCCCCTGTGCCAGCGTAATACTTGCAGGAATCCCAAAAGCATTCATTTCTTCAATCGCTACTGCTTTAAACGATTCAATATAGTTTAAAGTAGTATAAGAGGGCATATTTGGATTTGCTTTATTGGCTGCTTTCTCTATTTGCTTGTTATTGCGACTGTATTGTTTGGTTTTACAGGCAAAGAATAAAGGCAGGATCAGGGCAAGGAGTCCTATTCTACTTTTCATTAGAAAGTTATTGTTCATTAGATTCTTATTTTTTGTCCGGGTTTCAGCTTGATGCTTTTCAATCCGTTCTTTTTCATAATTGCTTTTGTGCTGGTGTGGTAACGTTTGGCGATGGTACTTAAATTATCTCCACTTTTCACCGTATATCGTCTTCCTGTAGTGCTGGCGGTCTTTCTCTTGGCCGTCCGTACCACAACCGGGGGCTCTATATAATCCTCCGGTCTTTCATCGTACTGGTAAAGTTCGTATTTTTTGACAAGACCAACGATTTGCGATGCCCAGGAACGACTGGCAGCATAGCCTCCACGCTGGATTCCTCTGGCCCAGGCCCGGTAATCATACTGATCGTACTTTTCAAACAGTGGGCTGAAAGTTGCTCTGCTTTTCAAAAACTCAATAAAATGATCATATGATGCTTCTACAGTTTCATAATCGCGATAGGCTGATCGGATTTCCGTATTGCTATTTGGTCCTTTGATGCCAAAATGGTTGTTCATATAGCGGGCAATTTTGCTTTGTCCGGCGGCTGATTCATGAATGGCAACAGCAATGATGACGCTTGCCGGGATGCCATTTTCGCGCATTAACTCTTGTGCATGTTCTACGCGATCAGTAATATAATCTTCTGTACTTTGGGCCTGCGCAGCAAATGTAAAAAGTGTGATGCTGAGCAAAATCGACCATAGTTTTTTAATCATATTTTATTTTTTTCTGATGATAAAAAGTCCGTCCCTAATGGGGAGGATCAGTTTTTCCACACGGTTGTCGGCCGCTATTTTATCATTAAATGTACTTATATTTTTAGTTCCTTTATCCTGGTCTGGCTTTAGCACTTTTCCACTCCAAAGCACATTATCTACGATAATTAGTCCACCAGGACGCACCCGGTCAAAAATCTGATCATAATAAGTACCATTATTTTTTTTATCGGCATCAATAAATACCAGGTCGAAAGTCTCGTCCAGTTCATTGATCGTTTGTGTGGCATCGCCTAAAATGTAGCGGATTTTTGAAGGCTCGGGAGCCGCAGCAAGGTTGCGGATCACCATTTCTTCCAGCTCCTCATTCTTGTCCAGTGTATAAATAATTCCATCCTGGCTCAGGCCTTCTGCCAGACAGATGGTGGCGTATCCTGTAAATGTACCAATTTCTAAAATTCTTCTCGGGCTGATCATTTTACTTAAAAAACTCAATACGCGACCTTGATAATGGCCGGAAATCATTCTCGGCATCAATACTTTCAGGTTAGTTTCGCGGTCTATTTTCTTCAATAAATCCGATTCAGGTTCGCAATAATTGAGCAGCAACTGCTGCATATCGTCATTAATCAGGCTCATAATCTATTTAATCAGCATTTTTATTCTTTAATTGGATGAGGTGTACCATGCTATTATTGCACTATAAACGGGGCTGTTCCATAAAATATTGCAGGATGATAGTCGCCGCAATGGTATCCACACGATCTTTATCTCTACGGTCTTGTTTTTTAAGTCCGCTTTGCATAATGGCCTGATGGGCCAGTTTAGAAGTAAAGCGTTCATCAATCCAGAACTGAGGGATATCAGGAAAGGTTCTTCTTAAGATTTTTGCAAAACCTTTCACATGCTGTTTGGACTCGGAAGGTGTTCCGTCCATTTGTATTGGATCTCCCAGCACAAAAGCTTCCACAGCTTCTGTGAGCATGTATTTTTTCAGGTATTCGATGATGTCTTTCGGGTGTATGGTGTCTAACCCGGTAGCAATAATTTGCAGGGGGTCTGTAACGGCAATCCCGACCCGTTTTGTTCCGTAATCAAAAGCTAGAATTCTCGGCATAAATGCAAATATGCAAATCAATAATCTAAAAAATTGTTATTTTGCACCAAATGCAATTTAAAGACATCATCGGACAGGAACAGATTAAGGCGCAGTTGGTACAGACAGTTGCCGAAAATAGGGTGAGTCATGCTCAGTTATTTTTGTCTGCCGAAGGGAGTGGTGCTTTACCCCTGGCCATTGCTTATGCGCAATACATTAATTGCCTTGATAAGCAGCATGATGATAGCTGTGGAGCCTGTTCTTCCTGCAGGAAGTATGAGCGTTATATCCACCCTGATTTGCATTTTTCTTACCCATTTTTTGCTTCAAAGGATGCCCGGATTGCAGTTGATGTGATCGACGAATGGCGTAGCATGCTTCTGGAAGATCCATATTTTGATATGGATATCTGGCGTTCTAAACTGAATGCAGAGAATAAACAAGCGAATATCAATATTGCCGAATGTCACGACATTATAAAAAAGCTGAGTTATAAAGCTTTTGAAGGAGAGACCAAGGTTTTGATCATGTGGTTGCCGGAATATCTGGATAGAGAAGGAAACTCTTTGTTAAAAATCATTGAGGAACCGCCTGCAAACACTCTATTTCTGTTGGTGGCCAACAATCAGGAGCAAATCCTGTCGACTTTGTTGTCCAGAACTCAAATTGTAAAAATTCCGAAGTTACCACATGAGACCATAGAAAACTACCTTTGTGAAAAGCATGGTATGCCGGAGGAACAGGCGATAGAGTATAGTTTCCTGGCGGATGGAAATTTGATTGAGGCAAAGTTATTATTGGCCAATACCCAAAATGGCAATGCGGATAAATTTGCAGAGTGGTTGAGGATGGGATATGGTAACCGTGTGCTGGAACTGACTACCTTTGTGGAACAGGCCGCTGGTTGGGGAAGAGAAAATCAAAAGAATTTTTTAAAATACGGAATTAATTTTCTGAGGGAATGTAGTCTGCTGTTGAGCGATGCAGAAGTTCTGGTAAAACTGCCCGCAAGAACATTAGATACTGCAAAAAAGCTAAGTGAAAAGGTCCTGGATCTACCGATGGCGGAGGCCATTATTCAGGTGTTGGAACGTGCTCATTACCATATTGAAAGGAACGCCAACCCTAAAATTCTGTTTTTAGATGTATCTTTACAATTGGTAAAAATAATTAAGTTTAAAACGCTCCCGAAAGGGACTCAATATATATACAATTAACTATGGGATGTGGAAGTTGTTCTACAGGTGGCGGTTGCGCCCCCTCAGGCTGCAAAAGTAATGGCTCATGCCTTACCGGAGGCTGCCAGAAATTAGAAGTTTACGATTGGCTGTCGAATTTGGACATGCCCTCAAATTATATACCTTTTCAAGTAGTAGAAGTTAAATTTAAAGGTGCCAGGAAAGAATTTTTCCTGAACAATGACAACATCTATCTTGAAATTGGCGAATTGGTAGCCGTAGAAGGCCCAACAGGTGGTTACGACGTAGGTCACATTTCTCTTACCGGGGAATTGGTGCGTATACAGATGAAACGTCGTAAGACCCCAATTGATCAGGTAACCAGGAGGATTTACAGAAAAGCTACGGAAGCGGATGTAGAGAAATGGAAATTGGCAAAAGGCCTGGAATGGGAAACCATGCACAAAGCCCGTACGCTGGCTTTGGACTTGCGTTTGTCGATGAAAATCTCTGATGTAGATTATCAGGGTGATAAAACCAAGGCGACTTTTTTTTATACTGCTGAAGGGCGTGTAGATTTTAGGGAATTGATCAAGAAAATGGCAGAAACGTTCAGGATCAGGATTGAGATGCGTCAGATTGGTATGAGACAGGAAGCAGGCAGGCTGGGCGGAATTGGCTCATGTGGCCGTGAATTGTGCTGTTCTACCTGGTTAACAAACTTTAAGACAGTATCTACAGCGGCTGCCAGGTATCAGAACTTGTCATTGAACACTTTAAAACTTGCCGGACAATGCGGAAAGTTGAAATGCTGTTTAAATTATGAACTGGATACTTATCTGGATGCTTTGAAAGATATTCCAGATCGCATAGAGAACCTGCAAACGGAAATTGGCGTTGCCCGTCATCAGAAAACAGACATCTTTAAGAAGCTAATGTGGTTCAGTTATCCTAACATGGAAGATTGGATTCCTTTAAAAGTGGACCGTGTGAAAGAGATCATGGCCATGAATAAGAAAGGATTGAAACCAAATAACCTGAAGGAAGAAGCGGTTGAACTGGTGTCGACTACAGTGATTGAGAAGATCCCTGATTATGAGAATGTGGTTGGTCAGGATAGCTTAACACGTCTGGACGATAAGCCTAGAAATAAAGGCAACCGCAATAATAACAACAGAAATAACCCGCCTCGTACTGGAGAGCAAAGGCCAAACAATCATCAGAATAGAGGTGATAAAACGGCCAGACCAGAGAAGCAGGCAAGACCTGGACAGCCTTCTAAGATACGTCCAGAGGGCAATAAAAACACCCAGTCTGGTCAACCTGCAGCTCAACAACAGCCAAAGGGCCAGGGTCAGGCTGGAAATGCAAACCCTGCTAAAGCTCAGCAAAGGGCTGCTCAAGGTGGACAGGCAAAGGGTCAGTCTAAAGGACCAGGTAAGGGACAGGGCAATCCAAATAAACCTGCTGGAACACCTGGTAATGCAGGGCAAGCTCATTCCGGACAGCCTAAGGGGCAGGGACAGCAGAAAGCTGCTGGACAGCAAAAAGGAGCGCCAGCCGCTCAAACACCAGAAGCAACAGGAGCTGCTGCTGAAGGGGCTAATCCTGGAACACCAAAGCCGAGCCGTAATAACAGAAACAGAAATAATAACCGCAGAAAAAAACCAACGGATAAGCCTGCAAATGAATAATTTTAAAGCCGTTTTAGTGCTAATTACGGGGATCTTAACTACTCTTTTGAGTGGTTGTGATCCCCATAATGTGATTGATAATAATGTTTCTATGCCTTCCAGAAACTGGAGCTATGACCATAAGGTAAAAGCGGTAATTGAGATTACCGACAGCAGTAAGCCTTATGATATTTACTTCAAACTTCGCCATACCGCTGATTATGGTTATTCCAACATTTTTGTGTTAATGCACCTGCGCAAGCAAGGTGAAAAAAAGCAGAGCAGACGATACGAATATCGCCTGGCTCAACCTGATGGACAATGGAATGGTTCCGGTTCTGGTAATCTTTATACCTATACTTTGCCTTTACTGACCAATTATAAGTTTCCCGCTCCGGGAAAGTATGAGTTGGAACTGGAGCAAAACATGCGCGACAACCCACTGAAAGAAATCAGTGATGTGGGTATTAAGGTTTCCGAAATCATACCTTAGCCTAAATCCTCTTCAGGGTCATTTAATGTTCCAAGATATTTGCTGTCGGATACCTGAGTTCCATCAGCGCTTCGAAGGGCAATATAGATGGCGGTAGGCAGTAAAATTTCCTCCTCATTTATTAATAAAAATACCTGCCCGTCACTTCTTTTGGCCGCATTTAGATGCTCTTCCACTCGCTTTTTGTTTTTGAAATAAAGTAAGATCATGACCAGATCATCATGTTCCTCCCGCTTATAATTCAACTTCGGATCCCAGCTGAACTGAATGCCTGTAGAAAGTTTCTCCACTTTGATATCTGTGATGACTGATAAATCCCCCTGACTCAGCATTACTTTCGCATAATCAACTTCAATATTTGGATAAACTCCTTTTAAAGCATACTTTTTATGATAAGCAGTTGCCAGGTTGTGCGGATGCTGATCAGTCCCTTTTGCTTGTAAGCCATAACCCAGATTGATGAACTTCAGCATATGCCGAAGCAATGTTGTTGTCACCGACATGGCTTGGCAATTGGCCAGTTGTAATGGGCTCAATTGTGCAGTCTTTCCAATTGTTTTGCAAATGGTTTTTCCCTTTCTCTGATAGAAAACCATGTCTCCGATTTTTCCATTGGGCACGCCAAGGATGTTCTTAATGATTGCCATAAATTTGTATTTACAGAAACAATTCATTTTGTTTCTTTAAATACAAGAATAGTTAATTTTTACCGTGGTTTTTATGCAGGGCAATAAGATGAACTGGGTTAGAGCTCTGATAGACAGGTGGGAAATGGCTTCATTTCCAGGGTTTTTATCAGGGTTTCAAAGCCCGGTTGGCCCTAGCAAGCCCTAGCAGAACCCTACAAAATTACCAATAGAACCCTTATCGCCTAAGCGGCAATATCAGTCATGTCATCACTCTAATGTCTGTGTAATTGTTACAATATGGGAAGCAGTTGTTCCAGCGCCATACCTCTTGAACCTTTGAGTAAGATCAGGCTATCTGTAATGGATTCCTTTTGTAGGAAGGCTGCTGCTGCTGCTGGATTTTGGAAAAAGTGTCCCCTGTGGCCTTCTTTTTCTTCATAGAAGTGTTTCCCGATGAAAATTAATGTGTGAACTGCTGTTTTTTCCGCTGTGGAGATGATCAGTTGATGTTGTGCGGCGGACTCATTTCCCAGCTCAAACATATCCCCAATGATGACTACTTTTTTGGCTGCTGAAAGTGATTCAATATTGGCTAATGCTGCGATCATACTACTTGGATTGGCATTGTAGAAATCACAGATCACCGTATTTTTATCTGTTTTACTCAATTGTGAACGGTTGTTTTTAGGCTGGTAGCCAGATAAACCCAGATTAATTTGATCCGCACCTAACCCAAAGAAATGACCAATACAAATTGCTGCAAGGATATTTTCAAAGTTGTAAGCTCCGGTTAGCTGGGTATGTAAGTCATGGATTTCTTCCTGATCTGTCCAGGCAAGCTCCAGAAATGGGTCTGTTTTTAGTAGCTTTCCTGTGATGGTATTGTTGGGTTCAGTCCCATAGTAAACGATTTTTGTTAAGCCTTTGGCCATTTGCATCTCCATTAGGTAGGGATTATCCTGGTTGATGAAAGCCAGGCCATCTTGTTTTTTCAAATACTGAAAAAGCTCTGATTTTCCTTTTTTAACGCCTTCAAAACCGCCAAATCCATCAAGATGTGCCATGCCAATATTGGTAATCAGGCCATGTGTAGGTTGAGCGAGTTCGCAGAGAAACTCGATCTCTTTCTGGTGATTTGCGCCCATTTCAATCACTGCAATTTCTGTTTCTTTAGTCAAAGAAAGTAAAGAAAGTGGTACACCAATGTGATTATTTAAATTGCCTTTAGTGGCAAATGTTTTATATTTTTCAGCAAGTACGGCATTGATGAGTTCCTTTGTCGTGGTTTTTCCATTGCTTCCCGTGAGCCCAATCACCGGGATGTTCAGTTGTTCCCTATGATGTTTAGCCAATTGTTGTAAGGCAGTCAGTACATCCGGGACTAAAATACTGCGTTGATCAACTGCATATTCAGAATTATCAATAATCACATATGCCGCACCTAGATTTAAAGCTTGTGCTGCAAAGGAGTTGGCATCAAAATTCTCTCCTTTAAGCGCAAAGAACAGGCAGTCTTTGGTAATGCTCCTTGTATCGGTGCATATGGTTGGGTAATTTAAAAAATGTTGATACAGGGAATCGATGGTTGACATATGCTTAAATCTAAATGATATGGTAAAATTACACTATGAAAGAGAAACAAAAAATATTCTTTAGTATTTTGGAGTCTTAATTCCTGATTATGAAGTATTATTTACTCTCATTTCTACTATTGCTGATTGGACTAAAGCCAGCGGAAGCGCAGCTCAAGTCGCCGGAAGAGTTTTTAGGATATCCTTTGGGTAGCAAATTTACACCTCATTATAAAGTACTGGAATATATTAAATATCTCGGCCTTGCCAACAAGAATATAAAAATTCAGAAATATGGGAAGAGCTATGAGGGGAGAGAGCTGCTGGTTGCGATTGTCTCTGCGAAAGAGAATATGGACAATCTGGAAGGGATCAGGAAGCAAAACTTAAGCCTGAGTAATGCAGAAGGCCTTACTAATCCCGAAAAGCCTCTTATTAAAGGAAAACAGCCTGTGATCCTGTGGTTTAGTTATAATGTGCATGGTAATGAAGCCAGTTCTACAGAGACGGCACTAAAAACCTTGTTTACCCTGGCAGAGGCGAAATCAGCCCAGATTCAGAACTATTTAAAAAATACCCTTGTGATCATCGATCCCTGCCTCAATCCGGATGGAAGGGAGCGTTATTTAAATTTTTTTGGCTCAACAATGGGCTTTCAGCCGAATCCGAATCCGAATGCGCGAGAACATATTGAGCCATGGCCAGGAGGCCGGTCTAATCATTATTATTTCGATCTGAACCGGGATTGGGCCTGGCAGTCACAGCTGGAAACTCAGCAACGTCTGGACTTATATCAGGATTGGATGCCACAGGTACATGTAGATTTTCATGAGCAGAGTTATAATGAACCCTATTATTTTGCGCCTGCAGCGGAGCCAATTCACCAGGACATTACTCCCTGGCAAAGGAGTTTTCAGGTGACGGTAGGGAAAAATAATGCAAAGTATTTTGATCAACATGGCTGGCAGTATTTTACTAAAGAACAGTTTGATCTGTTGTACCCTTCCTATGGCGATACTTATCCTTTATATAATGGTGCGATAGGGATGACCTATGAGCAGGGAGGGATTGGCGCTGGCCTATCGGTTATCACATTAGATGGAGATACCCTGACTTTAAAAGATCGGATTGAGCATCATTTTACTACGGGAATGGCCACTTTGGAAACTGTTTCCATTCATGCAAATCGCTTGCTGGAGGAGTTTGCGAAGTATTTTGAAAAAGGGCTCTTAAATCCGCCCGGAATTTATAAAAGTTATGTGATCAAGGCACAGAACAGGTATAGACTTCAAAAATTGGCAGAACTTTTAAAAAGAAATCACATTCAGTTCGCCTATGGTCTGGATAAGGAATTTACGGGATATAGCTATGAAAGCGGAAAAACTGAGCGCTTTAAAGTGGAGCGTAATGATCTGGTAATTCCTTTAAATCAAGCCAGAGCAGTATTGGCCAATGTGCTGATGGAACCACAAACGAAAGTGAGTGATTCCAATACTTACGACATTACCGCCTGGGCCTTGCCTTATGCATACGGTTTACCTGCTTATGCTAGTATGGAAGCGATCAAAGGCCAGTTTCCGGATCCGGAAGATGTTCGGGATGTTTTTCCTCCGCTGAGCAGGCCTTATGCCTGGATTTTGCCCTGGAAGGGGCTGCCGGATGCACAGGTATTGATGGCATTGCAAAAAGAGAACATTAAAGTTAGAATTGCAGAAGAAGCTTTCACTGTAGGCGGACGTAAATTCGAACTGGGTTCTTTATTGATTTACCGGATGGAAAATGAGCGCCTGGTTCCAAATTTAAGCACTAAAATAGCGGGCATAGAGAAAAAGATGAAACAACCTTTTTATCCGGCTGCAAGTGGATTTGTAGACCGAGGAAAGGATTTTGGTTCCTCTGCCTATCGGGTGTTGAATTTGCCGAAGGTGGGCATTGTGGCGGGCACAGAAAGTTCCTCACAGAGTGTAGGAGAGATCTGGCATTATATGGAACAGGAATTAAATTATCCGGTGACTCTGATGGCTTTACGAAATATTGAAAATCTTAACCTGAGTAAAATCAATGTACTCATCCTGCCTGATGGGACCTATCCGCTGGAAACTATCGATAAACTGGAAGACTGGATCAAACTCGGTGGAAAGGTCATTTTGTTGGAAGATGCTGTTCAAAGTGTGACCGATTCCAAGGTTTTCGAAGTGAAAAAGAAAGAAGAAACAAAAGAGGATGAAGTCCTAATCAATACAGTATCCTATGCCAACCGGAATTCGATAGACCTCTCTGATGCGATTCCCGGGGCAATATTTAAAGTTCATTTAGATACAGCTCATCCGCTTTCCACAAGTTTGGGTAAGTATTATTATGCCTTAAAAACTGACGACCATGTTTATGCTCCCCTGAGTAGGGGATGGAATGTAGGTTTATTTATGCGGGGTAGTTATGTGGCTGGAGTGGCTGGATCAAAGGTGCTTAAAACGCTAAGTTCCGGAATGACATTGGGTGTACAAAGCTTAGGTAAAGGGACTATTGTTTATATCGGAACGGATGTACTTTTCCGCTCTTTTTGGGAGAATGGAAAGCAATTGTTTTTAAATGCGCTTTTTTTGGTGAATTAATCAGCGGGTTTTGCCTTCCTTTCTGCCTTGTTTTTCAAATATTTGATGATTTAAACTGCTTTGAAGATGTTATTTTTCGGTTTCTTTAAAATAGAAAAATAACTCTTCTTAAGAAGTTTTGAAACAGGCTGTATTTCCCTTCTTATTATCGGTCTGCGCAGGTTTTATTTTGTGAAGCTTTAAAAATAAGGCTGGATTGAATGTAATTGCATCCGGGTCTTTTTTACAGGCTAAATTTTAAAAATCTGATATTCTCCTAAATCATGAGGCTTTGACAAATTTTTAATCATTAATTAAACGGTCCTTTTTATTACCCGGCGTTTATGATGGTCGGTTTTTCTATAATTTCATCGCTTTACTTTAAATTGAAATGCCTTTTGTTTTCTTATTGCGGAGGGGCTCTTAAAAAAATGAGCTAAATTTTTTATGGCTTGCTGAGCAAAGCAAAATAGGAAAGCAAATGCTAAGGTTGTTCTGACAAACGAATCAAATATTATTTTTATGTTGTTTTTGGAAATTTTATATGGCTTCAGACATAGGCAACAAAATTATTGCCATTAAAAAATGTCACAGAATTGTCATTTATATTTTGTGCTAATTTTCTTTGAACTCCTGAGCCATAACAATACTTAAATTTAAGTAATGATTTAACAACCTAAATTTAATCAACTTATGAAAAAACTTGTACTAAGTTTGCTCATTTTGATTTTTATCGCGGGAACTGCGATGGCTCAAAATCGAACAATTACGGGTGTAGTTACAGACAAGGAAGACGGCAAGCCGCTTCCCGGAGTAACTGTCAGAGTGAAGGGCACTAAAATAGGTACGCAAAGTAATAGCGACGGAAAGTATGCTATAGAAGCACCAAGTACTGCTACGGAACTCGAATTCAGTTATCTGGGTTATTTAACTCAGGTAAAACCCATTTCTTCAGGAAATGTAAATGTTGCCTTAGCTTCTGATTCCAAAGCACTAAATGAGGTGGTCGTAACCGCATTGGGAATTAACAAAGCAAAGAAAACAATCGGTTATGCGGAAACAACTGTTAAATCCGAAGAAATCAATAAAGCTGCTCCGGTGAGTATGCTTGGAGGTTTACAAGGTAAAGTTGCCGGTGTAACGATTTCGAACTCTTCAGGTTCTCCAGGTGGTTCTACGAAGGTTATTCTGAGAGGTTTCACCTCTATCGGTGGAAGTAATCAGCCTTTGTATGTAATTGATGGGGTGCCTTTGGACAACTCAAGTATTGGTTCCGACAGTAACTACGACTTTGGAAACAATGCGAATGACATTAACCCGAATTCGATCGAAAGCATGAGTATTTTGAAAGGATCGGCGGCAACCGCATTGTATGGTTCAAGAGGTTCGAATGGTGTCATCCTGATTACCACCAAAAAGGGTGCTGCAGGAAAAACAGTGATCGACTTCTCTCATGCCAGTACAATCACTCAGGTGGCTACTTTATTTAAGGTTCAGGATGTATTCGGTCAAGGTTGGGATGGTACTTTTATCCCTTCTGAAAACGGTAACTGGGGGCCTAAATATGATGGTGTCGTACGTCCCTGGGGAGCAATCGTAGACAATTCACAACTGTTAAAGCCTTTTTCTTACATTAAAAACAATGTAAGAGATGCTTTAGACAATGGTTTGGAGTTAAACAGTAATATTGCAATTAGTGGTGGAAATGACTTGAGTACATTTTACTTCTCTTATGGAAATGTATTTAGTGATGGCTATCTGCCAACCAATGCGGATTCTTATAAGAGGAATAACGTGACCTTAAAGGGCTCAACTAAACTTGGTGGCTTTTCCATTGATGCGAGTATGAACTATGTGACTAAAACACAAAGATTTGTGGCACAGGGTCAGGGGATATCAGGCGTGGGTTCTTCTTTTTATGAGGATATTCTCCAAATTCCAGGAGACATTCCAATCAGGGATTTACAGGATTATAAGAACAAGTTCTTTAACGTAGACAATTATTTTACGCCATATGCGGAAAACCCTTACTATTCTATTTATGAGAACGGTAGCCGTTATAAAAACGACCGTATCTATGGAAATGTAAATATGGGCTATAAAGTAAACGACTGGTTGTCACTACAATTCCAACAGGGAGCTGATGTTGACAACGCGGGCGATAAACAATGGCACAATAAAAATGCACCTTCCGTGGGTAGTTACAATGCAGGAGGAAATGTGGAAGGACAATCCAGAGCAGCCGACGTAGGTCGTGTCATAGAAGAATCGATTAAAACGTTCGAGTATGATTCCAAGTTTAATGCCATTTTCAAGAAAACCTTTTCGAATTTTGATTTGGATGGATTAATTGGGGTGAATTATAACGATAGAGGTTCCAGATTCTTAACTACTGCAGTGGAAGATCTGGCTATTCCAGGATTCTTTAATTTGAGTAATAGTGCCAATAAGCCAACGAGTGCGGAAGTGGAATCCCATCGCAGGTTATTTGGAGCCTATGCTACCGCAACTTTAGGCTACAAAAACAATTTGTTTCTGACCGTAACGGCAAGGAACGACTGGACTTCTACACTTGCACCAGGAAATAATAGCTATTTCTATCCGGCAGTGAGTTTAGCATATGTGGTATCTGATGCGTTTGACTTGAAAAAAACACCAATTAGCTTCTTAAAATTAAGAGCCAGTTATGGTGAAACAGGTAGTGATACACAACCTTACCGCATCAATGATGTGTTAAACCCGACCAATGTTCCTTTAGGATTTGGAAATATCAGTTTTCCAATCTTTGGTGTGGCAGGATTTACCATCGCGAATACTTTAAATAATAAAGATCTGAAACCAGAAAGAGTAAAAGAGTACGAATTCGGTATGGACATCAGGTTCCTGAATGAAAGAATTGGTTTGGATGTTACTTATTTCAACAGAAATAGAAATGACCAGATTCTTCCAGTGCCAATTGACCCCTCGTCCGGTTATCAGTTCAAAATATTAAACTTCGGTAAAGTAAGAATCCGCGGTATTGAGATGGCCTTAAATCTGAAACCGGTAGTGAGTAAAGACTTCAACTGGAACATGACTTATACTTTCTCAAGAGCGCGTAATACCGTATTGGAATTACCGGAGGGATTAGATAAAGTAATTATTAATAATGCCTATGAAGCAAATTTAATTGCTGAAAAAGGACAACCATTAGGGGTGTTGGAAGCTCCGGGTCCGGAATATTCACCAGATGGTCGTATTGTAGTGGATGCTACAGGATTTCCTGTCGTGGCTAGCGAGAATAAGAAATATGGTAGTATTCAACGTGATTTTGCCATGGGTTTAACGAATATGTTTTCTTATAAACGCTTCGGTCTTGGCTTTACCTTTGATTATCAAAAAGGAGGTGTATTCTATTCCGGAACGGCGGATTTGTTAAACTTTGTTGGTGCAGATAGAAAGACACTTTACAATGATCGCAGGCCTTTTATAGTACCTAATTCGGTACAAAAGGTGACAGATGCAAACGGAAATCTAATCAGATATGAAGAAAACGTAACGCCTATCCTGGAAGGAAAAATAGATGATTATTATTATCCAACCACCAATAAAGCCTTAGTTTATAGCAACCGTATTCTGGATAAAACCTTCCTTAAATTAAGAGAAGTAACCTTGAGCTACAGTTTACCTGAGGCTATTGCCGGAAAGATACTTGCAAAAAGGGCAACTGTTTCCGTATTTGGCAGGAATCTGATCACATGGCTTCCTAAATCTAACACCACCATTGATCCAGAGGTTTCCAATCAGGGAAATGACCTTGCCGGTGAGTTTGGTGAGTTTAGAACGGCGCCACCGGTTAGGTTCTTTGGGGCATCATTAAAAGTTTCATTTTAATTATTTGAGCGATGAAAAATATAACTAACTATATACGGCCATTGATCCTATCTGGTTTATTCTTGCTGACCTTTGGGTGTAAGAAGACACTGGATGTCAATGTTGATCCAAATAATCCAGCTATTGAATCGGCTTCTCCGGAAGTATTGCTTCCATCTGCTGTCATGTCTACCGCTGGCCGCGTAGGTGGTGATATGGCAATTTTAGGAGGGATTTGGTCACAATATTGGACGCAGTCTTTCGCCTCCAATCAATATAAAACCATTGATACCTACAACTTAACCAGAACTGATTTTAATGGCGCATTCGATCAGCTTTTTGCCGGGGCACTTGCTGATTATCAGTTGGCAATTAAAAAAGCACAGGCTGCCAGCGATTGGCGCTACAACCTGATGGCCACAATTATGAAAGCTTATACTTATCAGGTATTGGTGGACCTTTACGATCAACTCCCTTACACGGAAGCTTTTCAAGGTTCAGCCAATCTGCAGCCTAAATATGATGATGGCTATTTTATTTATCAGTCTTTGCTGACAGAGATCAATACAGCCTTAACGAAAGATTTTACAAGTGTTCCTTTAACAGCAAGTCAGAAAAAAGGTGATTTTCTTTTTGCGGGAGATATGGGGCGTTGGGTGCAATTTGCCAATACGCTGAAATTGAAAATGTATTTACGAATGGTTAATGCAAAGCCTGCAGAAGCAGAGACCGGTATTAGGGCACTCTATACGGCAGGTGCTAATTTCTTATCCGTTGGTGCAGGTATCGCTAAATTTGAAGATAGTCCGAACAACAGTAATCCAATGTATGAGTATAATGTGAGACGCTTAAATACGACTACAAATTTAAGGGCAAGTTATACCTTCAGCAGTTGGTTAATTGAAAATGAGGATCCTCGTGCTACTAAATATTTTGGTACCGCAAGTCCTATCGGACAAAATCAAGGTGATTTTGCCGCTACACAGCAAGAACAGCCAACCTATGCAAATGCAAGCGTAGCTGCCCAGTCAGCAATCGACCCGGTTTGGTTTATCTCAGATTCTGAGTCTTTCTTTATGCAGGCAGAGGCTTTGGAGCGTTATTATGGAGGTGCAGGTGCCGAAGCTCTATATGATCAGGGTGTTCAGGCATCCTTTACTGCCTCAGGTGCATCATCTGCAGGTTTCGTAGGATCAACCGGATTGTATGCCTATCCAACAGGCGGTAGCTTTGAGACAAAACTAGAGGCGATCATTGTGCAAAAATGGGCTTCTTTGCCAGGTTCACATGCTTTGGAAGCATTTTTTGAACAGCAACGAACTGGCTATCCGGTAACTTCTCCAGTATATTCGACAGTAGATAGTTATATTCCAGGACAGTGGGTTTACGCGAAAAACGGTGTTACCGGTAGCAATAGGTTCCCTAAACGACTGGTTTGGCCAGCTTCCTCAAGGGATAGAAACATCAATGTTCCTACGGAAGTTCCAATCTATGTTAAAGTGTGGTGGGGTAAATAAGTGTTTGATTTTAAATTTAAACCAGAGTCATGAAAAAATATTTAAATATCATAGTAATAGGGATTCTAGGCATGACGGTCTTGTCGTGTAAGAAAGAATCCTTTAATTATCCTCCTGGGACGGTAGGGATTTCCAAGATCACGTATTTTCCTATCATTACCATGAAGGGGGAAAAGTACTTTATAGTTGCCAAAGGTGGAACTTTTACTGATCCCGGAGCAACGGCAAAAGTAGGGGCAGATGATTCACCAGTAGTGGTGTCTGGAGCTGTAAACACTGCGGTGGCAGGCATCTACGGAGTGACCTATTCTGCTGAGAATGCAGATGGTTTTTCTGCTAAGGCTACCAGACAGGTGATTGTATACGATACACAGCCAGATGCTGCTGCCAGAGATTTCTCGGGTAAATACCTGCGATCTTCAAATAGCGTAGCCTCTAACTGGAGTAAAATTGGTCCGGGAGTTTACCTGGTGGCAAATCCAGGCGGTGCACCTGGCGCTGATGGAATTCTGGTTGTTGCCGTAAATCCTACTGGTTCTGTTATTTCCATTCCAGCGCAGAATACGGATTCGGGAGCATGGGCTTCAAAAGATGAAAGTTATAACCTGGCAGGAAACTCTTATTCATGGGTAGTGTTAAATTCAGGCTATGGTACTGCATTAAGGGTCTTTGTTAAACAGTAATTTAAAACAGCGCAACATGAAAAAATACATATATATACTCTCGTTATTTATGATTAGCCTTTCTGCTTGTAAGAAGGAAGAACCAGTTGGAGGAACTGCTGTTCAGGAACTCTCCGGCGAGTGGTGGGTTCAGGTAAAAATTGGTGGGCAGTTTAGCCCCAGTTATGGAGAGGATTACTACAAGGTCATCACTTACAACACTTCAGATAATTCGGCTACGCAAATGTGGCTGGATGTGAGCTCCATTTGGGCAAATCCGAATAATAATGAAAAGGTTTTTGCAAAAGTTAATACAAATGTGGCAGATCTTTCCTTTTCTGCGGATAAAGCAAAAAATGCCGGACCTTATTATGATCCAACAATGACCTTTAATGTAACTAAAGGTAAGGTGACTAAAAATACTTACGTAGGAGCAGTATCAAAGGCAGTATCCGATGGTATTTCATTTGAAATTGAGTTTTCTGATGATCCGGGAACGATTTACCAACTTTCAGGTTATCACCGAACTAAATTCCCGGAAGATGACCACTAAACTGGCTTAGTGGAATCGTAAAGGAAAAGGTTGGCTCGTCATTTAGGATGAGCCAACCTTTTTTTTTAACTTTTATAAATAAGATTTTTAGGTAGATGTTTGGTTTTTTGTCCCTCCACAGGACTTTAATTAACAGGCAGTAGTTCAGTGTGTTGTATTTTATTGTCTTTTTTAAAAAAAAAGACAATAAAATGATAAACGACTCAAATACATCAGAAATATTACATATCTTTTGGAAACTATTAACTAACCTAAATTTTAATTTTTTATGAAGAAACTTCTACGGAGTTTGTTCATTCTGTTGTTTATTGCGGGATCTGCAATGGCACAGGAGCGGACAATTACAGGAACAGTTACGGATAATGGCGACGGAAAGCCATTACCAGGAGTAACAATTCGACTAAAAGGGGCTAAGGGTGGCACACAGTCGGCAGCAGATGGACGTTATTCCATCAAAGTACCTTCAGGAATAACCGCCCTGGAGTTCTCCTATCTTGGCTATGTTGCGGTTACAAAACCAATAGGGAGCACGAATGTGGTCAATGTAGGCATGAGTAGCGATTCGAACGACCTCAACGAGTTGGTGGTGGTTGGTTATGGTACCCAAAAGAAAGGGGAAGTTACCGGCAGTACCGCCTCTGTGAATGGGGCTGTTATTGCGGAGAAGCCAGTTCAAAGTTTTGAAGCTGGTTTAGCCGGACGAGCATCTGGTGTACAGATTACGGTTCCTACCGGAGTATTAAATGCGCCTCCGGTATTTAGGATTCGTGGAACAAATTCGGTTTCATTGAGTTCTCAGCCATTGTTTGTAATAGATGGAATCGTAGCAACTACAGGAGATCAGTCATTAACAGCTACGGCATCTAACCCATTGGCCAGTATCAATCCGAATGACATTGAAAGTATCGACATCGCAAAAGACGCGGCTTCAACGGCCATTTATGGTAGTCGTGCTGCAAATGGAGTCGTTTTTGTAACGACCAAAAGAGGAAAAACCGGAGTACCTAGGGTAAATTATGATGCCTGGGTGGGCTGGTCGAGTCCATATCGTTTGCCAGAACTTTTAGATGCTTTCCAGTATACGGATTACAAAAATGAAGCAGTTGCCAATGCAAACGCGATTAGAGCAGGAAGTGTGAATATTACGGTGGGTGGAGTTTCTACATTGCCAAAGTTTGCATTAACAAATGGACCTGATGGCCAACCGATCAATACAAATTGGCTGGATTATGCTTATCGTACAGGATTCTCTCAAAGCCATAACCTCAATGTATCCGGTGGAACAGAAAACACCAAATATTACCTGGGTACAGGATACACGAATCAGCAAGGGATTTATGAAAAGAATGCTTTCAAAAGAATGAATGCCTTGTTTAATATCGATAGTAAGATCAACGATTACTTATCTATTGGTGGTAAACTTTCTTATTCCAATGAGCAGAATTTAGCTGCAATCAGTAGCGGATCACTCTACGGAGAGGCTTATGGAACAGCTGGTGTGGCAAGAACAGCAGTTGTAAATGCACCCAATGTTTCACCATATAACAACGATGGCTCCTATAATTTGGGAGGTACTTTTGTTGGGGCGATGAATAACATTGTGGCCAGTAATCAGGTTGGATTTTACAATTTCGTTCAGATTCTTGAAAAAAACAGAGAAAATAATGAAACAGACCATGTGCAATCCAATGCTTACATACAGGTGAATCCATTCAAATGGTTAAATCTACGCTCTGTGTATGGTATTGACTATATTGGTAGTGATAATGATATTTTTTATAATCCAATTCACGGGACAGGACAGGGCCCTAATGGAGAAGGCATCGGTGCTTATAGAAAAAGGAAAAACTGGACCTGGACCAATACTGCGCAGGCGGTATATAGCGTAAGCAAACATAATTTCAACCTTTTACTGGGTCAGGAGCAGCAAAGAAATACTGTTCGTGGCTACGGGATAGATCGTCAGGGATTAACAGATCCTGGTTATGATAATGTTCAGGCAGGTTTTACGTTGAACAATGCATCAGGTATGGCGAGAGGTGAAAACTATTTGCTTTCCTATTTTGGCCGTTTAAATTATAATTATGAAGGGAAATATTTCCTGAGTGCTAATTTAAGACAAGATGAGTATTCTGCGCTTGGCCAGAAGAAAGGAACTTTCTGGGGGGCATCTGCAGGCTGGGAGATCACCAAAGAAGACTTTTGGATGAATTCAGGTATGAGTAATGTTTTCAGCAGTTTCAAATTAAGAGGAAGTTACGGTAAAGTAGGTAATATCGGAGGAATTGATAATTATGCGACCTTTACGACCTTTAGTCCTGGCTTATACGGCGGGGTTCCTTCCTCAGTTTATAGTGCAGCGGGTAATAAAGAGTTGAAATGGGAAACCAGTAAGAAAACAGACATTGGATTTAATTTTGGGGTATTAAATGACCGTTTAACGGCTGAGGTCGCTTATTATAAAAACAATATTGATGGTTTAATCATCAATGTTCCTCAGGCTCCTTCGGCTGGTGTACCTTCCAGTATTTTATTGAATGCAGGAAGTATGTATAATAAAGGTTTTGAGTTTGCCATTTCAGGTAAACCGGTTATGACAACTGATTTTAGCTGGACAAGTAATTTTAATATTTCATTTAATAAAAATGAAGTTACTGCGTTGGCTCCAGGTTTGAATGAGATCATTTTTGCAACAGGTAGTACGGCTACAGGGGAGAATGTAAACAGAACTACACCGGGCTATTCTCTTGGTTATTTATATGTGGTACGAACCGGAGGAGTAGATCCGGAGACTGGAAGAAGAATATTTATTGATGCTGCTGGACGAAAAGTAACTTATCAGCACATTAATCCTGCTTTCCAGCCTAACTGGAGATATTTAGACAATGGTACTGTTGCCCCTGCAATAACACAGGCTGCCGATGCAGTGATGTACAAAAATACTGCACCAAAAGCTTATGGAGGTTTTGATAATACTTTTCGTTATAAAGGGTTTGACCTAAATGTGATGTTGACCTATCAACTTGGGTTTTATGTTTCTTATGGAACGAATGCAGGTTTACATGACCAACGTTTCTGGAATAATGCGGTTGATGTATTGGGCCGCTGGCAACAACCAGGTCAGGTAACGGAGTTTCCAAGACCAGTGTATGGTGATAATGTGTCTTACGGGAATACCATTCCATTAGATATCAATGTGTTCAAAGGAGATTTTGTAAAGCTTAGAAATCTTTCACTGGGCTATACGATTCCACAGCATTTATTGAGTAAGTACAAGCTCAGTAATTTAAGGTTTTATGTGTCAGGACAGAATCTGGCCATCATCACAAAATATCCAGGACCGGATCCAGAAGTGGCCTCAAATGGTGTGAATGCTGCAGGTCAGGGTTCAGACCGAAATTCCGGACCTAATGCAAGAACGTACACAATGGGGCTAAGTCTAGGTTTTTAAGGCTTAAAAATTATCAATCATGAAGAAAAGAAATTTATATATAGCGGCACTGACCTCAATAGCGGTCTTGTCTGGCTCCTGCAAAAGGGAGTTGTTAAATCCTGTTCCTGAAACTACCGTTTCAATTGACTTTGCTTTTGATACTCCCTTTCGTATAGAGAGTCAGGCGATTTCTTTATATACCTCATTAAAATCCGGAACATTATACGGAGGACGCTACCTGGTTTATGGAAATGTGAGAGGAGATGATTTTATCAATGAGACTTCCAATTTGGTGACGGCATCAGATGTATGGAACATGAACGTGGCCAACAGTGCAACTGCTGTAAAAACCTTGTGGGCACAGGGTTATCTGACGATTAACCGCTGTAATGTGTTTCTGGATGGAATGGCAGCAAAAGGAACAAGTGTAGTGGGAGCAACTTTAGCCCCAGGGTATATCGCCGAAGCGCGATTGATTAGAGCGCTTACTTATTATAGTTTGTTGCAATTGTATGCTCGTCCCTATGTGGATGGTGATGGCAGCAAGCCTGGTTTGCCATTGAGGTTGACCGGGGTAATCAGTCAGGGTTTCTCAGATCTGGCCAGAAGCTCTGTCGCGGATGTTTACAAACAGATTCTTGCTGATTTGGATTTTGCAGAGACGAATTTAAAATCAACGAATGCAAATGCGACCTTAAATACGACAAGAGCTCATAAAAATACCGCGATTGCTTTAAAAACTAGGGTGTATTTATCAATGGGTAAATATCCGGAAGTGATTCTTGAAGCCAATAAAATTGTGCCTGCGGTAGCACCTTTCAAAGCGATTTCAGGAGTAGCAAACGAGATGCAACCGGATATTACGACCGTTTTTAAAAGCCCTTATACCAGTACAGAATCTGTGTTTTCTTTGCCAATGGGTACTAGTGCCTCGCCTTTGGACTATCCAGGCACTCAAAACTCACTGGCTAGTTATTTCTATTTCACGAATGCTACACCGGGAACTACAGAATTCTCTCTTAATGCCAATGGTGTTGTTGCAGATGTAAATTGGAAAGCAACTGACAAGAGAAGGAGTCTGGTATTTAAGGCTAGCAGCGGAAAACAATTTGTATCAAAATTTATTTCACCGAATCCTTATACGGATTGGGTTCCAGTGATTCGTTGGTCTGAAGTATTGTTAAATCTTGCTGAAGCAAGAGTCAGAAGTACAAATTCTATTGATCCTCAGGCATTACTTTTGTTAAATGCAGTTCGTCAACGTTCAGATGCAACTACTACATTGGCGCCAGCCTCAGTTGCTGATTTTACAACAGCTTTGTTAAACGAAAGAAGAATAGAGTTTTTAGGGGAAGGACTAAGAGCCCCTGATCTAACGCGCTTGTTATTGCCTATTCCTGCAAAAGGTGGTGCACCAGGTAAATTACCAACTGAGAGTGGGTATATCTGGCCAATATCTTCTGATGAATTATCATTGAATAAACTGATGACTGACAATAATTAATATTTTCTAAAAAACGGAGGTTGACGCGCTGATTTATAGCCTGAAAACCTCCGTTTATTTCCAAAAGTCTGAATTGTTCTTTTGCCTATGAAGATTGTTTTTTTAGTCGGCAACATCTGAAGTTCCCAATCAATTTTTCAAACCTTAAGTAATTGTTTTCACATGAGTCGTTAAAAAGTGTTAAATATTGTCTGACTTCTGCCTTTTCATTTTTTATTCAAAATAAATGTAAACAAAACAGGGGTTATCGTAAAAATAATGCTGTTTTTGGTGTTTTTTTGGGCAAAAAAACATCCTTCTACTACTGTCATTTTACTGTCATTTGTTTTTCTATATACCCATTTTTAGTATGTTGGCATACTAAATCGCCTATATTCAGTCATTATTAACTAACCTAATTTTATTTTTTATGAAAAAACTTTTACAAAGTTTGTTCATTTTGATGTTCGTCGCAGGATCTGTGATGGCCCAAGATCGGACAATTACTGGTACAGTTACAGATCAAGAAGATGGTAAGCCGCTACCTGGTGTAACCGTTAGAATTAAAGGTACTAAAGTGGGTACACAAACCTCTGGAAACGGAAAGTACAGTATCACTTTACCAAACGGGACTACCACAATCGAATTTGCTTACCTAGGATATTTAACACAGTCAAAAGCAGTAGGTGCTGGGAATGTGATCAATGCATCCTTGGTTTCAGATTCAAAAGCATTATCCGAAGTTGTGGTAGTTGGTTATGGAACTAAAGCATTGAAAGATGTGAATGGTTCTATATCTTCTATTAAAGGAAGTGAAATTGCTGATCAGCCGGTCGAGAGTTTTGATAAAGCTCTATCAGGAAAAGCTGCTGGTGTTCAGATTTCTAGTTCAGGTGGTACACTAGGAGATGGAGTTTCAATCAGAATCAGGGGTGTAAACTCAATTTCTACTAGTTCATTGCCTTTAGTAGTAATTGATGGTATTCCAACAACCAGTGCTGAAAACGTAAACTCTTTCAATAGTGGTAACGGTACACGTTTTGATCCATTAGCTTTAGTAAATCCAAATGATATCGAGTCAATTGAAGTATTAAAGGATGCAGGTGCTGCTGTATTATACGGTTCACGTGCGGCAAATGGTGTAATTTTGATCACCACCAAAAAAGGAAAAAGCGGGACTTCAAAAATTAATTTAAGTTCCAAATTAAGTTTTGCTTCAGCTGCAGCTAAACCAAATGTATTGGGTGCTGAAGATTTCATGACCATCAACAATGAAAAAGTAAAAAACAAATATGGTGCAAATGCTCCTATCGTTGCAAAAGATAGCGATATTGATGGCGATGGTGTACCAGACAGAACGAACTGGATGGATGAAATTTTCCAAACTGGAACCACTTATGACAATAACCTTTCCCTTTCTGGTGGAAGTGAAAAGGCTACTTATTATGCATCAGTAAGATATGCAGATCAGAATGGTATTCTTTATGGTAACAGATTGAAAACTGGTTCTGCTCGTCTTAATTTAGATGTTAAACCTAAAACATGGTTGCGTTCAGGTGTAGAATTGTCATTCACAAAATCTCTTAACTATGGTTTATTAACTGACAATTATTTAGCGGGTGTTGCTATTGCTGGTTACAATGCTCCTCCTAACGTTTCTGTTTACAATCCTGCAGGTCCTAAAGGCTATAACTTAACTACGGGAACACTTGCTGGTTATTTAGGATTAGGAAATAACATTACTACTGTTAACAATACAAGTTTAATCGGTAACAGGGTTTATAACCCGATTGCTACTGTAGATCTACAGAGAAATCAAAATACTCCTCAACACATTGTGGGTAATGTTTACATGGAGGCATCTCCAATCCCAGGATTGAAAGTAACTTCAAAATTCGGTATTGATTACCTTTCAAACTTTGAAGATCAATACTCTAACCCACTTATTGCTGGTTTAGGTTTATCTTATGGTGGATTGGTTCAGGATAATATCTACAATAACAACCAATGGGTTTGGCAAAACTTTGCAACTTACGATAAAACAATTGCTGAGAAACACAGAATCAGTTTAACTGCTGGTGCGGAGTATCAGTACAATAAATTGACTGAACTTTATGCTTCTGCAAACAATTTCGCAGATCCATTTTTCCAAAACATTCTTGATGGTACTTATACTGGTACTATTCCAGGTGGAGACCAAATATTATTGGCTTCAGGCGGTGGAATGGAAAGCAGAGGTCTTGAGTCTTATTTTGGGCGTGCAGGTTATACTTATGACAATAAGTACTTTATCGAGGGTGCATTTAGAGCGGATGCATTCTCTGGTTTTGGTATTGACAACAGATGGGGTAAATTCCCAAGTGTGTCGGCAGGATGGGTAGCTTCAGAAGAATCATTCCTTAAGGAAAATAAAATTGTAAATTACCTGAAAATCAGAGGTAGTTACGGTCTTGTTGGTAATTCAAGAGGTGTAGGTCCATATGCTGCAAGAACACTTTATAGCGGTGGTTCATACACTAGTTTGAATGGATTCTCTAGTTACCAGTCAGGAAATACAAATCTTAAATGGGAAGCTTCGAAAAAATTCAACATTGGTTTTGACATGAATTTCTTAGATAAGAGAATTGGTTTAACTGTAGATTATTTCAATACAAACGTATCTGATTTGATTTTAAATGCACCAGTGTTATATTCTGTTGGTGTACCAAACTCAACAATTACTTCGAATATTGGTAGTATGAGAAACAGAGGTATTGAGTTTACAGTAAATACTGTGAACATTAAAAATGACGATTTCTCATGGTCTACTTCATTCAACTATACTTATGTTAAAAACAAGGTATTGTCATTAGTTGCTACTAATAACAATGCTGATATTGCTTCTGCTGCAACTGTTGCAAGTGTTGGACGTCAGTTAGGTACTTATAAAATGTACAACTGGGCAGGTGTAAATCCAGACAATGGTTATCCAATGTGGTATGCTGCCGATGGAACAACTAGAACCTGGGATCAAGTGGCATTAAGATATGTTAATGCTGATGGAACACCAGCTACTGCACTTACTGCGGCTGATCAACAATATCAGGAAGGTAAAACAGGGACTCCAACTTTCTACGGTGGTATGGATAACAATTTTAAATACAAAGATTTTGATTTGAGTTTCTCATTGGTATACCAAGGTGGTAACTATTTGTATAACGCAACACTATCTGGATTATTAACAAACCAATTCCAAAACAATGAGGCTCGTATCATGGATCGTTGGACTACTCCAGGTCAGATCACAGACGTACCAAGAGTATCAAGTGGTGATAACCCTTCAAACCAGGTTTCGACAAGATTCCTTGAAAAAGGTGATTTCTTAAGAATGAGAACCATCTCTCTAGGCTATAACCTGAAACCAGTTTGGGCTGCAAAAGCAGGCTTATCTAATTTGAGAGTTTCTGCTCAGGTTTATAATGCCTTCGTAATTACTGGTTACAGTGGTATTGACCCAGAGGTGAACTCTAACAGGAACAATACAAACATTGCTACAGGATACGATAACCGTGCAATTCCTCAACCGAGAACATTCACCTTAGGTTTAAATGCATCATTTTAATTAGAAGATCTTATGAAAATTTTTAATAGACATAAAACAATCAATATTGCATTAGCTCTTGCCATGATCATGACAATGGGATCTTGCAAAAAGGCACTCTTTGAAGAGCCTTTTGAATACCTTTCTCCAGAAGCGGCTTTTGAAAGCCCTGAGCGTATAGAGAAAGCTGCAATTGGTATGTACGACCAATTGCAGAATGCAGAGTTTTTCGGAGGGAGAGCATTGGTTTACGTAGATCAGCGCGGAGCAGATGTAAATCCAGCTACCTTCTTCGGAGATATCGCATTATTTACGCCAGTAACGGCAAGTAATGCTTTCGCAGCATCTAACTATCAAGGTGCTTACAGAACGATTGGTGAAACGAACTTGTTCTTAAAGAACATGACAAAAGCTGGATCAATTGTAGATCCAGCCAAAGCGGCTCAATATACTGGAGAAGCGAAATTCATTCGTTCATTGTGTTATTTTTACTTGGTTAATTTGTATGGTCAACCATATAAATTTACTGCTGGAGCCACTCATTTAGGTGTTCCATTAGTATTATCAAGTGCAGATGTTCCTTTTGCAGAAAGCAATATGCTTCCTAGAGCTACTGTTGGAGAAATTTACAATCAAATGGAAACTGATTTGAAAGCGGCAGAAGCGGCTCTTCCTGTTGGTTATAATGATGCAGCAGTGCAAAATGTTGCCCGTAGTACAAAAGGTGCTGCACAGGCTTTATTAGCAAGACTTTATTTATATAAAGGTGATTATCCAAACGCATTGCTTTATGCAAATAAAGTGGATCCAGTTAAATATAAATTAAATGCTGATCCAGCAACTACATTCCGTGCTTACAACACAGCTGAAAGCATTTTCTCTGTGGCAATGAACGGTGGTGATAACCCTAATACTAACCATGCATTAGGTCAACATTATTCACCATCTAAACGTGGTGACATCACGGTAGCTACTAATTACATTGCATTAATGGATCAGACAAAAGATTTAAGGTTCAAAAACCTGATCATCAGTCAAGGTGGAAACTTCTGGACTACAAAGTATACTAGTGTTATTGACTGGGTTCCTGTATTGAGATATGCGGAAATCATGTTAATTAAAGCTGAAGCTTTGGCAAACATTGCTACTGGTGTAGATGCAACGGCATTGGCGTTGGTAAATGAACTTAGAGCAAGATCATTAGCTGATCCTATCACTGCTACTGACAAAGCGGATTTAATTGCTAAAATTCTTATTGAAAGAAGAATTGAATTAGCCTTTGAAGGTCAGGGTGAATTTGACTTTATCCGTACTGGACGAAATATCCCTGCTCATGCTACGGTAAAAGAACAAGTTTATGGTTCAGACTATATCGTATTCCCAATTCCTTTCCGTGAAACTCAGATCAATAAAAATCTGGTTCAGAACAAAGGATACTAGTTTTTAAATTTTCAAGAAGGGGTTAGGAATATTTTCTAACCCCTTTTTTATGTCCAATTGAATTTGTAGCTGAAGTATATGAATAGAATTTGTCAATTTTTTTGCCTAAGTTTTTTAATACTACTACTTGCTGATGATGCCAAATGCCAGAAGGAAGTTCCAATTGGCACCTTATTAACAGGAGTACCACTCAAAACAAAGTCCTATAAAGAAATGGTTGGCTCTCCCTATCTTTATGAAGCATGGTTTAAGGGGGCAGTTAAACTTGCGGATGGCAAGCTTTATAACAATATGAAATTGAAATATGATCAGGTAGAAGATCAGCTCATTTTTAAATATGGTGAGGAACCGGAGATGAGCTTTACTTCTGAAGTAAGAGCTTTCAATATATATAGTTATACCATAGATGGGGAAAAGATCGAGGTAAATTTTGTGAATGGTTTTCCACCAATAGATGAGGGTACTGAAAAGTCTTATTATCAAGTTTTCGATCCCGGAAAGCCTGGGAAAATGGAACTGGTTAAAAGAAGTGTTAAAAAGGTTTATGAGCTAAGATTGTATAATTCGGCTACTACAGAGCAGAGGGTAGAAGTGAAGAATTATTATTATGTATTGATAGATAATCACTTGTTGAAGTTGAAGCGGGATTATCGTGCATTATTGGAATATATGAAACCACATGAGGAGAAAATAATAAAATACATCAAGACAAATAAATTATCTTTTAAAGAAGATGCTGATTTTGTGACTCTAGTTAAATATTATAACACTCTCTAAGCTGAGCTTAATTTATTTGTTATCCCTATATGGTATATTTACAATAACGCTTTATCTGTGATAAATGGCAAATTGCCTTCAATTTTGGATTCTTTAAATTATATTTTATGAATAAGTTTAGATTTATGTTTGTGGTGTTTGCTGTGCTGTTATCTTTCACTCTTGTATCAAAAGCTCAAGAGGAAGTAGAGAAATCGGAACAGACCTATATTTGGAGCAGTACTGGTTTTGACAGAGCGCCTACTTATACCGAAGTGATTGGTTCTCCCTATCTTTTTGAAGATTGGCGCATGGGGATAGTGAGACTTGAAAATGGAAAAAACTATGATGGGCTAAAAGTAAAGTTTGATCAATTGACGGATCAACTCGTTTTCATAGGCGATAATAAAAAGGCTATGGATTTTAGCATGGCCGTAAAAGCATTTGATATTATTTCTTTTGATCTGGAAGGGAATAAAGTTGTTTATAGCTTTATCAATGGATTTCCCCCAATTGATGGTGCTACTGAGAAATCATTCTATCAGGTTTTTGATCCGGGTACCTCTCCTAAAATAGAGTTTGTAAAGAGGGTAAAGAAAGTTGTTTACGAGCGGTCTGTTTACAGTTCTGCCGTTAAAGAGAAATTGATTGAAGAAAGAACCTACTACTATCTTTTGATGAATAAGCGACTATTTAAAATCAAACTTAACCAGAAGGAGTTAATGAAATATATGCAAGACCATAAAACTGAGCTGAATGACTTTGTTGCAAAAAACAAATTGACTTTTAAATCGGATGGAGATTTTGCAGAGGCTGTTAAATACTACAACTCTTTGAATTAAAAAGCTTTTTAGTCCTCCATTGTCAATTTGAATGGCACTGTTAGGACCTTTATTACTGCTTGAGTATAACTTTTTTGCGTTCAACCTCCATGTTGACGGAATTGCCTATTGTCATTGCCATGTTGCCGTCGATATGACCTGAGGGAAAATTATAACAAACTGGGAAATCGTAATCTTTTACGATTTCTTTTATAATCTGCTCCGGACTTTGTCCGAAAGGCAATTCCTCTATTTCATATCCATTAAACGCAGCTACAATTAACCCTTTTAATTTGGCCAGTTTACCACTCCTTTTCAGAGTGCGCATCATTCTGTCTATCGCATATTCGTGTTCCCCTACATCTTCTATAAAAAGGATTTTATCGGTATAATCGAATGCTGATCCTGAACCTTCAGCAGCGATGAGCAGGGTTAGGTTCCCGCCTATTAAAGTACCTGTTGCGCTCCCAGGGCGGTTCTCAAATTCGCTGTCATATACATAGGTTAGTGCTTCGCCAAAAAGTGCTTTTCTTAAGGATTCCAGTGATTCTTCTGTGCCATTTTCGAAGGTTTTGGGCATTTGTCCGTGGACACTTTGCGTATTGGTTTGGGTTAAGATATGGGACAGTAAAATGGTAATATCACTGAAGCCAACCACCCATTTCGGTTGCTGCTGAAAATTTTGAAAATCAAGATCATCTAGAATTCTGATTGTTCCATAGCCTCCTCTGGACGCAAAAATTGCTTTGATTTCTGAATCGTCTAAAAAGTTTTGAAGGTCTTCTCGTCTTTGCTCGTCCGTACCTGCAAACTGATGATGTGCAGCATAAACGTGGTTTCCTAAAACCACTTTTAATCCCCAGTGCTCTAAAATGGAGATTGCCTTGCTCAAGTCTGTAGTTAATTTCTTTGCCGGAGAGCTGATTCCAACTTTGTCTCCTTTTTTTAAATATGGCGGCTGCTTAATCATGGGTAAAACACTTATATTTGACAAAATAATAAAAATAGTTTTGGATAGCAGTAAAATAAAGAGATATACGGTTACGGCCGCTTTGCCTTATACAAATGGGCCAGTGCATATTGGACACCTTGCAGGTGTTTATTTGCCTGCGGATACCTATGTAAGGTATTTGCGTTCGAATAAGAGAGATGTGAAGTTTATTTGTGGATCGGATGAGAATGGTGTACCTATTACCCTTAAAGCTAAAAGGGAAGGGGTAACTCCTCAGGTGATCGTTGATAGATACCATAAAATCATTGGAGATTCTTTTAGGGATTTCGGTGTTTCTTTTGACATTTATCACCGTACTTCGTCTTTGATGCATCATCAGACTGCTTCCGACTTTTTCGAAAATCTGTACAATAAAGGGATTTTTACGGAAGAGGTAACTGAACAATATTATGATGAAAAGGCACAGACTTTTCTGGCAGATAGATACATCACCGGAACTTGTCCGAAATGTGGCAATGAGAATGCTTACGGGGATCAATGTGAGAGCTGTGGAAGCACTTTAAATGCCACTGACCTGATTAATCCAAAATCTACACTTTCTGGTGAGAAACCAGTTAGAAAGGAAACTAAAAACTGGTTCCTGCCGCTGGACAAATATGAGGATCAATTGAGAACCTATATTGAAAGTCATAAAGAATGGAAACCAAATGTTTATGGTCAATGTCAGTCCTGGTTAAATGCGGGTTTACAGCCACGTGCAATGACCAGAGATTTGGATTGGGGTGTAAAAGTACCAGTTAAAGATGCTGAAGGCAAAGTCCTTTATGTTTGGTTTGATGCGCCTATCGGTTATATTTCTGCCACTAAGGAGTTGTTTGAATATGCCCGCCTGGATGTATGGAATCCTAAAGCAGAAGAGTATTATATCAATAAAAACGGATTGTCTAAAGGCAACTGGGAAGATTATTGGAAAGATGAAGAAACCAAACTGGTTCACTTCATTGGTAAAGACAATATTGTTTTCCATTGTGTGATTTTCCCAGCGATGTTAATGGCGCATGGAGGTTATACTTTAGCCGATAACGTGCCTGCAAATGAGTTTTTGAATCTGGAAGGAGAGAAAATCTCGACTTCTAAAAACTGGGCGGTTTGGTTGAATGAATACCTGGAAGAGTTTAAAGACAAACAGGATGTGTTGCGTTATGTATTAACGGCAACAGCTCCGGAGACTAAAGACAATGACTTCACCTGGAAAGACTTTCAGGCAAGAAATAACAATGAATTGGTGGCCATTCTTGGGAACTTCGTGAACCGGGTAACTGTATTGACGCATAAGTATTTTGCGGGTAAAGTGCCAATGTGCATGGAGATCACTCCGGTTGATCAGGCGGTAATTGATGAGCTTGCTGCTTATCCGGCGAAGATCAGTGCTTCTATTGAAAACTATCGTTTTAGAGAAGCTTTAATGGAAGTGATGAATGTGGCTCGTTTAGGTAACAAATACCTGGCGGAAACTGAACCATGGAAAGTGATCAAAACAGACGAAGATAGGGTGCGTACAATCTTAAACATCAGTTTACAGATTGCAGCGAATATCGAGATTCTGATTGAACCGTTCTTACCTTTTACAGCCGATAAGCTGATGAAGATGCTGAATTATGGTGGTCATCAGTGGGAAGATGCCGGTAAGGTGAATTTATTACATCGTGGCCATCAGTTGAATGAACCTCAGTTGCTGTTCGAAAAAATCGAAGATGAAGAGGTGCAGGCTCAGATTGACAAGTTAAACAAGAGCAAATCTGATAATTTGGTCAGCAATGCTGAGGTTGCTCCTGCAAAGGAAAATATTCAATTCGAACAGTTTGGAGCGATCGATATTCGCGTGGCAACCATTATTGCCGCTGAGAAGGTAGAGAAAACTAAAAAATTGTTGAAATTAACGGTGGATACAGGGATCGACCAACGTACAGTTGTATCTGGTATCGCAGAGTTTTTCAAACCGGAAGAGATTGTAGGTCAGCAGGTCAGTTTGGTGGTCAACCTTGCTCCAAGGGAAATAAAAGGAATTTTGTCACAAGGAATGATTTTAATGTCTGAAAATTCAGAAGGAAAACTTACTTTTGTGGCTCCTGTAGCAAACCATGGTAATGGTAGTGTAATCAGGTAGGTTCTGGTCCCGTAGTTCAACGGATAGAATAGAAGTTTCCTAAACTTTAGATATGAGTTCGATTCTCGTCGGGACCACTTATTTAGCCAGTAGTTATACATAACTGCTGGCTTTTTTGCTTCAAAGGGCTAGAAAAGGGGCGAGTAAATTTGAATCTTGGGTAGACTTCAGATGATTTGATTTGAGCTTTGGGGTTGATATTTTTAGCTTCATCAAATGGGTTCTTCAGAGCTCAAGAAATTTAAATCTCTGTATAGATAAAAATTATTTTAAAATATTTTTCTGACAGATTTCTTTTTCAAAGTGACTATTATATAATGTTAAGCGTTTGAAGCACTTTTCTCTGTGAACAAGCAGTTACAAACATTTCGCCAAGCTGTGTCAGGATATGATCGTCATGATCAGCGTGAATTTCAATATCTAAATCTACAGTTAAGTATTTACTATCCGGTTCATTGGGAATCTCCAAAGACTGTGAACTGGCATAAGGTTTAGGGATAGCTTTAACAATTCCGAGCCTTATCAAGTTACCTAGTTCATAGTCTTTTAAGGATTGTTCGTTAACTGGCTCTGGACTTCTCAATTTTGTTTCAATATCGCTTTGATGTTTTCTCAAAGCTTCCAACTCAAATTGTATTTGAAGTAGGGAGTTTTCTAAGTTATGTATTGGAATATATTCTCCTTTTCCGCTAATGTTATGCCGTTTTCTAATAGCAATTTCTTTATCAATCCCAATTCGTTCTTCTTTATATTCTTGAACTTTTGTAGGATATTCTGTTTTGAAGTTATTCAGATCTCCGCTTAGGAGAGCTATTCTTTCTTTTTTTGATCTCACCGTATCTTCAAGCACTACAAATTCAGTTATGGAGATTTGACTTAATAGGTAAGGAAAAACGTGATTATCGATGTTCTGTTCTGAATCAACCATGTTAGCTAACAAATTCGCCCATTTATCCTGAAGTTTTTCATCATCTTCAAGTGCAGCATAGTCAAGGAGGGGACATAATAATTTTAACGAAATGGTTTTAGGAGAAATATTATGCTTTTCACAATAAACCATGGCTTTATTCAGCATATTAACTTGATTCTTAAACTTCCACATCATTACATGGTCTTTGGCTAATAAACCAACCTCATCAATCGCAGGGCCAATTAACTTGCTTAAAAAACTTTTTGCTAGATCAATGCTTTTTTCAATCATTGATGAGGTAATATCTACTTTCATGTATTGATAAACTAAAAAAATTATACTCTAGTGGTCGGTACTAGATTCATTAATAACTAAACAATATAATCAAATTACTTTTACGGTTTAATTTTCAACTAATATTGTACAAATGAAATAGCTGATTTTGAAATTTCACAGGTTATATTGTGCTGTTTTGTCATAATTTCTAACGCTTCTTTTATCTTGTCTTGATGAACTGTTGGACCGATTAAAATCTGTTTAATACTTTTTTTGTTGAAGCTTTGATCATAAAAAGGAACAATCATGGAGTTCTTCACATAATAATCTATCTTTTGGTTGGTTCCGAATGAAACGCCTCTCCATTCATTCTCGCCTATAAAACCTTCACTTTTAATATGTGCAAGATCATAGGTAAATTGAATATGCTCTCTGTCTTTATATAATCCCTCAATATTTTTGAATTTGCTTTTTATTCTTTGATAATTTGAATCTCCTATTATCCCTTTGTACGGATTTCCGTACTGGCATTTGTTAACTATAACATCCTTATCTGGAAATAATGTGCTTTTATCAAAACCTATTGCGATACCACCTTCTTTTGGGCAATATCCTCTCCAAAGGTTAAGATCATCCCTGTTTTCACAGAAGGATATTGTATAGAGTTTATTTAAAAAAGTAAACCTGTTTACTAACGAGGTGTCAAATTTCTCAACAAACCCGTTTTTATCCTCGAACTCTTTAAGGGCTTGGGTGAAAAGATTCAGACCATATTGATATTCCATGGAGTCGTTAAGAAACCCAATGTTGGTAAATCGTAGTTTTTGATTACTTATAATACTACAAAATGCAGCAAACGATGTATAGTGAAAAAGTATCTGTGACATATATAAAAATGAACCACAAGATAAAACTCAAAATTGATTTAAAAGAATGCTATATTAATGGATTAGTCGACTTCGGACTAGAACGAAAGGCAATTGTTTGTTATTAGAAATCATATTTCATAAAAAATCCGCTCCATAGGTAAAGTAATAGGGCGGATTTATATAAAATACTGGAAATATTATTGTCTTTCCCATTTTGCTTTTAGTGCGGATGGTTCGGTAAGGGTAGTGTAATTAACCTTCCATTGGATAGCCTTTGGTGCATCATAAAAATTTGTTTGGGCACTAAGAAAGTATTTTGTATTTCCTTTGTCTTCTACAATGATTTCAACAGCGTTTAATATGTAAACTTTTAAAATCAGGTCACCATTTTCCTTTAAAAGTTTTAGAGTCTTGCTCTGATTTTGATATTGCCAAACTCCTTCCTCTACATCACTGGCTTTTGTTGTTAAGGGGCCAGCCAATAAAAATAAACCGTTTGGGAAAAACTTGTAACTTGAAAACATCGATACAGGATGAAGCTCATTATTTGAGTAGGTTGCCATTAAATACCAATGTGAAGGATCGGATAGTGTTTTAGCGATATTCTGTTTTGTTATTTCAATTTTGCTAGAGCTTAAGGATTCAATTAAGATCTTTTTTTGGTTCGCTGTTTGTCCAAGTGCTACAATAGGACTGAGCGCAAAAAGTAGAATAATAAAATTTTTCATTGAAGGTTTGGTCTATACCTCCAGTTCCGAAAGGTGGATTAGAAAAAGCAGAGGTGGAACTGTAGCCTATCTGCGGAAGAGGGACTGGTATCCCGGTGCACAAATAAAACTATAGCCCACCTCATAGGTGAGCGAATAGTTGTTATCTAGTGCACGTTTAAAAATTACCAGTTTTATGTCTATAAAGTTGGCAAAAAATATTATATATGAAGACAAGACATCAGTTTGTTGGAAAATATCCTATTCTTACCAAAAGTGAAAAATTGATATTAGGCACGATCCACCCTCATTTTACAGAAAAGTTTGAGGTGCAATTTTTTTATGGGAATAGATCAAGTATCTGGAAAATCTTAAATGAGGCGTTTGATAATGAAATTGGAGACCCTATTACGGTAGAGGGTATAGTGAATTTCTTAAGAAGTCGAAAAATAGCGATTTCTGATACAATATTAGAATGTCTGAGAAAGAATCAGAATGCATTGGATAGTGATTTAATTCCGGAAAAACTTAACTATGGTCTTATTGATCAAATCAGAAACTCAACCATTAATGAGATTTTATTCACTAGTGGATTTGGTAAGAATAATGCTTTCAAATTATTTTATGTTGATATTTTAAAACAAAAAATCACTAAAAAAATAAGAGAGGAAAAATTCGTTTTACTTGATCCTGTTCATTTTGGGAGGCCGGTACTCCTCAAAATATTGGTGTCACCTTCTGGTAGTGCTAATATTCAACTATCCAGATCAAAGGATTATTTGGATGTCAAGGATAATTATGTGGGATATAAAACACCTGTTAAACAGTTTAAAGTTGATCTCTATAAGGACATATTTAAAAATACCATATGATTATTTATAGCAAATAATTTAATATTATGAGCCTCTTGCCAATTGAATTTGAAAAACTGACCGAAAAGCATGGTGCTTGGGCAAGCTGGGCTATTTGGGAATATGAAAAATCAAGAATAGGAGAAAAATCTACTGATATAATATATTCAAATATTGAAGCCCTCAATGTCAGGAATGTTATTATTGGATTAAACATTTCTAATGGGGTTGAAGTATGGGGAAACTTTAGAGGAGGAAAGCATGACCGAAAATTGAAATATGCTTTTAATGATACCGCAATACGTGGGGCTTACATGACAGACTTATTCAGAATTAAAATGAAAGAATCTACTAGTCTTGCAAAAGAGCTTAAAATCAACCCTGAGCTTATTCCAGAAAACGTCTTGAGGTTTGTTGATGAAATGAGAGATTTAAAAATCACCTCAGAAACTCGTTTTATTTTAATGGGAACTGAAGAAAGTGTATTGGGGAAGTATTATAGGCGTGAATTTCAGAAGTACTTTAAAGACAACCCTGTAACTTATCATCGTCACTATTCTAGTAGAGGAACAGATAAGACTTGGGTTGAGAGTATGAGAGAAAGTTTAAATATCAATGGCAACTTTGATGAAATACTACTTAAGTACAAAGTAAAAGATTAGAAATGCTGCGTTACAGGGGTAAATAAAAGGGTAACTAATTTGATCAGATCTGACCAAATATGACTTGAATTGAGGCTGTTTGACTCACAAAAACCACTGTTTTTTCTATCGTCGGGACCACTTATTTAGCCAGTAGTTATACATAACTGCTGGCTTTTTTGTTTTAAGGCATGATTAAATTAGAAGGGCTGTATTTTCGACTTTACTATTGCTAGGTGTGGTCTTTGGGCTTGGTAAATAGTCATAAGGTTTTGAATTTATTCGCTATTCAAAATATATACAGATTTCCGTTCCGGATTTTCTATTTTTTGTAGACGCTTCATCTTCTCCAATTTCTTAAGGTTGAGGTAAATGGAACAAACGCACATACGGTGCCCTTGTTCCCTAAGTTTTAGCCACAGCGCTTCTGCATCTAAAGCATTGTCATTTTCCTCCAGGTACTGGAGAATGACCTTGCTAATTTTTGATATTCCATGCTTAGCTCCCATGGTCTTTACATTCTTCCCTTTAAGTCTTCACTGCTAGTACTTCTTTCATTTGATGGTGTGCCCTTTGTACCAAAACGGTAGGTAAAGGATAACATCCCATATCTGCTATCGGATTGACTACGGCTTAAGAAGGTTATGTTTTCGTACAACATCCTTCTTTTGATGTGGTAACCTTCGAAAATATCATTCATCATAAATTTCAAACTCCCTTTTCCTTTAAGTACTTCTTTCTGGATACCGGAAGAAATGATGCTATAAGATTGAGTGGTGCTGATTCCTGATACTTCTTCTGAAATGTAGAAGGCACTTAATTCCGTTTTCCAGCCTTTACCGAGGTTAAAGGTGTTCTGGGAGTTCAAACTTAAGGTGGTACCACTATTCACCATAGGATGCGTATTGCTGTTAATTTTGTACCTATTGTGATATAAGTTCAGAAATTGGCTACCTGTCCACCATTTGAATAGTTGAGTAGATGCGGTAATACTCAGGCCAAAATTATCAAAAGTGCCAATGTTTTCCGGGCGTTGGAAAGTGGTGCTTCCGGCATCGAGCTGACCTAGTTGTTCAGCGATGACATTCCCGGTATGATTATAACTCAGTGTAGCGAAATAGCGTGATTTAAACCCATAACCTAACTCAATCGCGTTTACGATGGCTGGTTTTAAATATGGGTTTCCTTCATAGAAAGCAAAAGGATCGTCATACACCCGGAAAGGATTTAAGTCCCAATAACTTGGACGCTTAATTCTTCTGCTGTAACCTGTTTTTAACTGATGATTTTCGTTAAAATCCCGGCTAATAAACAGGCTTGGAAAAAGACCAATATAATCTTTCTTAAAGACTTGGTTTGAAGTGATCTGATTGCCTTTGGTGTTTGTATATTCTGCCCGTAATCCTGCTTGCAGCTGATATTCAGACCAGGCTGTATTCAAATTAATGTAAGCAGCCTGTATCTGTTCTTTATAGATAAAATGGTTGCTGGTACTGGCATCTGGCAGGTAGGTATTGTTTTTCAGCGTATCATATTGGAGGTTATTTTCTGTACGCACATAACTGCCTTTCCAACCTGCTTCTAATATAGATTTTTTGGTCAGGGGCAGGATGTAATCTATTTTAGCAGCATAGACATCATCATCTGAAGGAATATCTCCTCTACGACCTGAGGGTAGTCTGGTTATGCCTTCATTTGGAAAGAGATATCGAGTATCTAACTGCTGTCTCATTTTGGAAGTATGATAAACATAATCAACATCTGCCTTCAGTTCATGCCCATTGTTATTAAACCTGTGGACATAGTTTGCGTTATAAAGAAGATCCGTCCAGTTTTCCTTATTATTCGTTTGGGTAAGTGCTGTCCAGGAAGTTTCAGCATTTGCATTTCTTAAGACACTGGAGCTAGGCTGTTGTGTGGGATATTTACCAATAGCACCATTTACTAAAAATCCCAGTGTATTTTTTTCATTTAGATTTAAGTCTACTCCAAATCTAAAGTTATGTGAGCGCAATTTTGCTTTCTCTAATGTTTCCTGCTGGATACTTTGTAATAAAGTATGGTTGTCGTTATAAAACAGACGTTCGGCATTGCGGTTACTCTCCAGATTCTGATTGTTGGCATTATAGCTTCCATAGGTATTCAGTAGGGTCGTATTGTAACTTAGTGCAATGCCTTGGCTGTTTCTGATATCCTGACCCGCACCTATGCTTCCATTGATGCTGCCGTTAAAACCAATTAAGAGGTTCTTTTTGATGATTATATTTACAATCCCAGCGCTGCCAGAGGCATCAAAATTTGCGGTAGGATTAGACATGATTTCAATCCTTGAAATAGAAGAAGAGTTTGTTCCTCTCAATAAGTTCGCGAGCTGATCACCAGAAAGGTAGGTCGGTTTTCCATTAATCATCACCGTTGTTCCTGATCTTCCTTTGAGTGAGACCTCTCCATTCTCTGTTACTGTTAGCCCAGGTGCTTTGTTTAATAACTCCAGAGCTGTATTTCCCTCGGCAAATATGCTTTTCTCAATATTCATCACTGTTTTATCCAGAGTTTGCTCAATTAATGGGCGTTGGCCACTGATCGTTACGGCGTTTAACAATCTGCTATCAGTATTTAAATGAATGGAACCCAGATGGTGTAAGTTTCTGGCATCGCTGAGTTCTATCACCGGGGAGTAATAATCTACATAACCGATATAGCTGATTTTCACTAGATACTTGCCATTTTTAACCCCAGTAAGCATGAAGTTTCCGGCTGTATCCGTCATCACCGCATAAGCTTTTACTGAATCCACAGAACGCAATACAGTGACGGAGGCAAAAGGAATGTACTGTGCTTTTTCATCCAGTAATTTACCGTAGATTTTTTTTTGAGCGCTGGCAGGCATCACAAAGTAGAGCGGACAAATAAGGGCAAAGAGATATTTTTTTATCATGTTAAGGAATGCTTAGCACCTGTTCAGGCTGTTTTTTGACTTGGGCAGGTTTTTTTGTTTTTTTCTTTTTTCCCCACCAGATATAAAAGCCGGTGATTGGTAAACTGGCACAAATTAAACTGGCCAGGAAGTATAGAATTTTTGTAGTAAGGCCACCAATGGCACCAACATGGATTGCATAATTGAGTTTTCTTACCTGATCCGGAAATTTCATATCTTCCAGACGTTTGGTCGAATTTGGTAAAAGTTCGAGGGTTAAAGGATCAAAATTGAGGTCTCTCCAAAAGCCTTTGGTCATATCTGTACAGGCATAGATGGCTTCATCTGGCTCTTCTGCAAAATGTATGATCACCTGATCCTTATTGTACCGTGCAATTTCATTGACTACTTTATGCCAGATGAGATCTGCATTTTGTAATGAGGTATTTACTGAAGGGCCGGAGACTTCAACTTTTTGTCTTTTTTGACGAGGTTTATTTTCGCCACCTGTTAACCAGTAGACTCCTTGACTAAACCAGGAGAAGCTCATGACTAAACCGGTAATGGCCATCAATAGTGCAATTACTAAAGAATAAAACCCAAGAACATTATGTAAGTCGTAGTTTACGCGTTTAAATTTTGCCTTCCATTTGATTTTAAAACTCTGATCCCTACTTCTTTTATTCCATTTTTTTGGCCACCATAGGATGATCCCACTGATGGTCAGCAAAAAGAAAATAAAAGTAGACCAGCCTACAATCTGGCGCCCGATTGCACGTGGCATCCAAAGGTGTCGGTGGCCTTCATCTATAAAATGAAAAAAATCTTCATGGTCTACCATGGCTACTACTTCGGCAGTATATGGATTTACATAGACCATTGAATCCGACTCATGGACACTAAAATGTGCAGTACGACCAGCGCCATGATACCATACGGACTCAATATGTTTTCCAGGTAAGGCTTGTTCTACTGACTGGTGTAATACAGATGGAGGCAATATTTTTGCATTTGCAGGTTGTTCTGCATGAAGCCATGGAGAGGTCAGGCTTTTGAGCTCCTGCTCAAATACCAGTACACATCCGGTGATGCTTAGAATAACCACTACAATTCCTGAGGCCAGTCCCAGCCAAAGGTGTAGCCATGCGTTTATTTTGTTGAACATAAAGTTTTAAGGGTAATAGGAGGGATAAAACCCCGGAGTATTCGCGATGAATTCCGGGGTTTGTATCAACGTTAGCGGAGAAAGCTTTTAGTTTAATTTATAAAGGATTGGTGTATTATCGGATCCACCTTCAATCCTTAAACCTTTTTTAAGTGTATCAGCAATTGGATCGTATTGATAAACATAGATCGCATCTGCTTTAGGGTCATTTACTGCAATGTAAGCCTTACCATCCAGTACAATCGCTGAGCGAGAATTTAATAGAGGCGGAAAGTCCAGTCTTTTGATTACTTTTTGTGCATTAACATCTACGACAAGGTATTCCCACATGTCTGCATACCACCAGTCGTCTTTTACTTTTACTCTGTTCTTCGCATCTTTTGCATTTGCAAGAATCGCTTTTCCATTCCCAACATAACATACTCCTAATTGGTTATCACCATTGGTTAGCGCCGATACATTGAAGAAATAGTTCGCATCAAAGGTGTCAGTACCAGCCTTAATTCTGAAGAAACCTGTTGGCATATTCGGCTTATTACCACCTAACATAGGCATAGGATGTGTTAACAGGTAGTCGTTTCCATTGTCAGTAAACTGACTGAAATATCCATTTCTTAAAGGCCCTGCAGGAGCTGAACGCCCGTCTTTGCTGGTTACTTTAAAATTGCTTAATGATGGTAGATCCATTGAAGCCAGGTAAGACTCATCATTGGTGAGTTTAGTCACCTCATTGTACAGACCATAACCGATCATTACCTTATTTCCACTGGTAAATGCAGAATATACTCTTCTGCTGTGATCTGCAGGCACACTTGGTAAATCGAATTCACCGCTTTTTACAATGCTCATGTTTTTGACATTGATGATGGCGTAAAGGTTACTGCCTCTTGGACCAAACATCAGTTGGTTATCATCTAACCATAGAGACCAGCCAACATATGGACTAGGAAAAGAGGTAAAAGGAATTTCATCTTCTTTAGTGAGCTTGCCATCCTGATATAAGTGCTTGCTAAACCTTCCTGTAGGGTTAAGGAAATAGAAGTGTCTTCCTTTTTGCATGATGTTTTCACCCCACGTAAATATGGTTGAAACATCTATACCACTACCAATCGGGCTGATTTTTCCTTCAGATAATGAATTGATATTTAGCAGATAGCTATTGTCTCCAACAGAATAGATCACGGCATATTCACCATTTTCTTTTTCTTTACCACCGGAGTTGTTATTGTCTTTTTTACAGGAATGTAGGCCAGTCATAAAGACTAATGCTGTGGCCAGCACCAGTAGTCTTGTTTTAATTGTAGTAAACATATTCATAGATTTTATTTATTTTAATTGAATTGTGAAATGGCGTAACGGAGTTTAACAAAGAATGAAGTGCCTGGCTTTTGTAACTTAAACTTATCATAAGCAATGACATTGGTTAGGTTTCTGCTTTCCAGAGAGACATTGTATTTGCCCTTATGCATAGAATAAGTCAGGGTGGCATTGTGTATAAACTGACGAGGGATGTATGCTTTAGTGTCTTTGTCACCGAGTTTTGACCAGGTTACGGAATAGTCATTAATGAATTGGGTGAACCAGTTGAATTGAACTCTTGTGTCTTTGCCAATCAGGTTGTCTTTACCGATACTGAAATCCGCATTTCCATATAGCCATGGCTCATTAGGTACCCTGCTTAGGTACAGTGGGTTGATGCGAATGGTTCCCTTTTCATATTCTTGTCTGTTTACGGCATCCTGGTAGGTCATGTTTAGGAGCACCGAGAATAAATTGTTGTAATCATAACGTACTTCAGTTTCAAATCCCCGGATGATGATTCCATCAGTATTGCTATACTCTGCCGAAGCCCCCTCGCTACTTGCTGCTGATTGGCCGGTAGAGATGTAATCATTTGCATCACGGTAGTATGCAGATGCTTCTGCCCAGATCTTTCCTTTCCCCAGTTTCTTATCGAAGAATAAACCCAGGTTATAATTGTTGCTGCTTTCAGGTTTCAAATTTGGATTTCCTCTTACTACTTCACGGTCTCCAAACAATTCAACTAATGAAGGAAGCCTATAGGCACGTTCATAGGAGGCTTTTAAACCTATAATAGGTGTGATTCTATAACTACTGGCCATTCCATAACCATAATATTGTTTGCTATTGTTGGTGGCATTGCCGTTTTTGTCATAGGTTTTACCACTTAAGCCGTACATTTTACCAAAAATGTTATTGGTCATTTTACCATTAAACACCTGTTGTTGATAGCTAAGTCCGGTAATGTTTTTATTTAAGCGATTGGACTTATCGTACAAATGATTGTAGGGATCGATTTCGTTATAGCTTTCTCTATAAGAGCTGTTATAGTTGTTATTCAGGTTGATCATGTGGTTTTCTGAAATGGTATAGCCAAGATTCAGCTGCGCCAGGACATTATAACCTGTAAGGTGGGCAATAGACTTTTTCTCTCCGGAAAGCTCAGATCCAATTTTGCCTATAGTTCTTGCTTCTGAGGTACCATCCCAATAGAAAATCCGGTCACTGGTATCGGTTAGGACATTTTTATTGGCAGAATAATTGGCAAATGCACTCGCAGACAGTCCTTTAATCAACAAATTCTCTTTACGGTAACGAATGGAGGGGATGATGTTATGGCCTTCATTCGTCATTTTGCCAATCACCTTTTCCTGTGTAGCACCCGTTTGTCTTTGTTTATAATTGGAAGTATAAGTAACACCAGCTACAAATACATCCGCCCATTTTTTATTGGAAACTCCTGCTTCAACCTGTCCCATAAAAGACTCATAGTTATCGTGAAAACGACGGAGCTTCTCGACCTCTTTAAATTTTCCATTATAGGGAACTTCTAAAAGTGCATTGGCGGAAGGATTGTTATACATGTAATAATTATTGTCAGAGTAATTGTAATAAGAACTCACGTTGGTGGTTATACCAGTTTTTGCGTCGGTAAAACTCCCTGTTAATCCTGCCCGATGGGTATTGAAAGATCCTGCGCTATAGCTCAGGTCAAGAGATTTTCCTTTGTTCTTTTTGGTGATGATGTTTACTGCGCCACCCAAAGCATCTGAGCCGAGGTAGGCAGGAACCACTCCTTTATAAACCTCCACACGCTCTGCGAGGTTGACCGGGAAGTTGTTTAAGGTCATGCCACTTCCATAAGACTCCATAGGAATACCATCAATAAAAAATTTGATATGTCCACCTGATAATCCATTAATCGAGAATTCGAAATCAGAGCCGAGGCCTCCTTGTTCTCTCACCTTAACCCCTGCTGAGCGATTGAGGATCTGGTTTAGATCATTTGTTGTATTTGCATACGGCTTTAAATCAATGGAATTTACTGCGAAGCCCGCTTCTTTAGCTTTACGGGATTCAGTTTTACCGCTAATTGAAACATTGCTCAATTCATTCTGAGCTTCTTTCATCGAAAAATTTAGGCGGAGGTCCTGATTTTCTTTGATGCTGACTTTCTGCTCTATCTTTATAAAACCAATGGCAGAAATCTGTATGGTATAGGTTCCAGCTGCAAGATCTGAAAGATCATACATCCCTTTATGATCGGTCGCCTGGGTTCTGTTGATGGGCAGTAAACGGATGGTAGCGGTTGGTATACCCTCTTTTTGATCATCAGAGACCTGTCCTTTGATACTGCTTTTGTTTAATTTTTGTCCTTGCACACAAAATACGCTAGCGCATAATATGCCCATTAGCAAGATTTTCTTAATTTGCATTACTTTTAGATGTTTCGATTTAAGAGTGACCCTTTCTTAGGGTTTGGGTCATACAGGTACGAACTGTATGACCCTCTATATACTAATTAGCATAAGTCGGACTTTTCCCCTATGCTATTTAGAATATTTTTAAATAAGCCTTAAATGTTTAGTTTTCTAACCGGTTTATACGAAAAACAGCGCCCTTAATCAGCAAACCTTTTTTCAGGATTCCATCTTTACGGTTGTATTGCCAGATCTGGCTGTTGCCATCTTTTTGGTAGACGGAAACATAGGCGAAATGATCATCCCAAATGGTATTAAAGACCCAATCTAATTGGACATCTGGAAGATTAAGTTTGGTTTTAGTTTGATTTTTAAGATCTAAAAGCACATAATTGGCCACTCTATTGATCATGTAATTTTCGAAACTATGAATTTTATTTAGTTGTACCACTGAACTAATGGCCATCCCATCCCCAATATTATGGAGTGTATAGGCTTCTTCATGTAAACCATCTGCAACTTGAAAATCATATAAAGGATCAAATTTGTTCTCCTGGCTGTCCATTTTTAAAATAGACGAAGGAGTCCCCTTTCTGTTACCGGTTCTTCCCCCTGGTTGACCTAAAATGTAGATGTTGTCTTTATACACCAATGAATTGGGAGCTAAAATGGCATAAGATCCAGGCCAGGTGGTTCGGGAATCTTGTGTGGTACTTTCCAGTTCTAGATCAGGATAGCTGAATTGTGCCACATACATGGTATCCTCGCAAGGTACAATATGATCTCTCATCATTCCCTTTTGAAAAGTATAGCTGACAAATAATTTGTTGTTAACCAATTGTCCGGAAACACCAACGTAATTGTTCTCCGCAGAAGTTTCTGGAACAGCTAGAAAGCCCTTTCGATTGATCTTCATCTCATCCAGATCAATTTCCAGATAATTGAACTTCTGTTGGTTTACTGTTCCTATCAGGATGGTATGTGTATCTATCCAGTTTACCCATGACATATAAGGCTCCCAGGGGATGTCCTTCATGGAGATCATACTGACCGGCTTAATTCCACTTTTATCTATTTGATAACAAACAAAAGATTTTTGTTCCTGATCCATTACGAAATATCTGGAATCTTTTTGAGCGAGAATAAATCCATTAAAGTTTACCTCATTCCTGGGACCGATATCTTTAGGATCCATTAAAGAATTGACTTTAGTTAAATGAGCTTTGTTTTCCAGACTGTCGTAGCTGAGGAGCGCATATTTATATTCTGGCTCTTTAGTGTTATGCTGACAAGCCAATAAAATTAGCAGACCTACAAATAGCAATGAAATACCAAAAAAAGCTTGCTGTTTTGAAGATGGAAAGTTCACAGTTATAAAGTTAGAGATCGAATTGTTGTTGCATGTTCATGGCAAGTGCAGGAGGAATTTCATTCATACTCTGCTTGTCTACCATGATTATTTCTTCAAATTTAAAGTTTAAGTAACTCAAAAAATAGGAATGTCCTTTGCGAAGGCAGATTTTTTTTAGCTCATCTTTATGGTTTTGAACGGTAATGTGTTGATCTTCAGAAGAACGATTACTCAACATCACTGATCCTAAGAAATGAAGGTTGATGTTTGCATTTTTTTGTTGGTTTAAACTAGCCTGACTATTTTTTGCCAATTGTACAATGATCCCATTAAAGTTATTTTCTGATTGCGAGGATTGGTCTTCATATCTGAACACCTGAGCCTGTTGCAATTTTGTTTCTGCATGAAATAGCACAGAAAGGTACAATACACAAAATAAACTTGCTGCAATACCAGTGGCAATACTGATTGTTCTTTTTCTATTGATTTGAATGCGGTGTTGTTCTTTTTTCTGCAGGATTTTTCCCAGGATGCTATTCTTTATAGGATTAGTGTCCTGGTCCAGCTCTGCGAGATCATTTTCCAATCCATCTCCATTCATCCAGGAGAGATAGGATTCCCACTCTGCGTTAGATGCCTTGCCAGATAAACACTTTTTTAATAACTCAGGATTCATGGCTTAGTTTTATATATATTATCAAATGGGCTGATTTCCCCCTATTCATGTTATGTTCTTGGGTATTTTTTAAGACCATTTCGGATGAATGATAATGCTTTTGTCAATTGATTTTCTACTGTTTTTTCAGAAATGGAAAGATCTATGGCAATCTCCTTATTGTTAAGGCCTCTCTCGCGACTTAAATTATAAATGTCTTTACATCGTTCTGGTAGTAAAAGGACGAGCGTTTCTATGTCTTTTTTTAAAAAATGATATAAAACCTGTTTCTCTGTATGGTTGTTAAATGAAACCTGTTGTTCTTTTAGTTCGTTGATCTTACCTGTTTTCCTGATTTCATCTTTGTACATCCTTGCAATCTTAAAGCGAACTGATCTTACCAGATAGTTCTCCAGAGTATCCTTTTGCAAAACTAAGGTATCTTTACGTTGCCATATAGAAGTGAATAATTCCTGAACCACTTCTTCCGCTTCAAAGCGGTCTCCCAAATATTTTAAGGCAATTTGATACAACTTTTGCCAATAGCATTCATATAATTGAAAAAAAGTCTTTTCATCAATTATAATAGATTCGCTGAAATGATATGTGGTTGATTCTGACAAAATAAATGCGAGTGCCTGCAAATATAGAGTTATTTATAATTGATCCAAATAGTTTGTTGGCCTGCTGTTTTACGCGGGCCAATTCAAATTATTATTTCTATTTTGTTTATCTGATGGTTTTCGCAATAGAAACCGAAGGTATTAGAAATGGGATACTTAATATAAATTTAATTCATGAGATATATTCTGGGAATAGACATTGGAACAGGGAGCACAAAAGCTGTCGCCTTAAATCTTAACTACGAGCCTATCGATTCAGTTCAGCAGCATTATCCTTCATTTTCAACTTTACCAGGGTATCATGAGCAAGATCCTTTATTGATCTGGGAGGCTTTTAATCAATGTCTTTTAGAAATGAAGGAGCGCATGGGGGGGCCGCCGGAGGCAATAGGACTAAGCAGTGCCATGCATAGTTTAGTCAGTGTGGATGAAAACGGGATGGCATTGAGTCCAATGATGACCTGGGCGGATGCCAGAAGTTCAGCCATAGCAAAGAGAATTATTGGTTCTGAGTATGGGATAGCTATTTATCAGGAAACAGGTACTCCTATCCATGCCATGTCTCCCTTATGCAAGCTGATCTGGTGGCAGGAAAATCAGCCTGATTTGTTACACCGGACTTTTAAATTTATCTCGATTAAGGAGTACATCTGGTATCGGTTATTTAAAGAGTTTAAAATAGACCATTCCATTGCTTCCTGTACAGGATTGTTTTCCTGGAAGACACTCAGCTGGAGCGAAGAATCATTGCAGCTGGCCGGAATTACAGCGCGTCATTTATCTGAACCCGTAAGTACGAGTTATCAAAAGAAGAATTCGGAAGGAACTGTTTTCGTAATTGGCGCCAGTGATGGCTGTTTGGCGAATCTTGGTAGTGATGTTAATGGAAAAGGAATGGCTGCCTTAACGATTGGAACGAGTGGCGCAGTACGGATTTCCAGCCCGGAACCAATTTTTAACAAACAGGCCATGACTTTTAGCTATATCCTGGATGAACAGACTTTTATTTGCGGCGGTCCTGTTAACAATGGAGGCATTGCATTACAGTGGCTCTTAAAAAATATACTGGGTAAGACGGAACTATCAATTACCGACTATGCGAAGTTGTTTGAGCAGATCAGGGCTACAGTAGCAGGAAGTAAAGGATTAATTTTTCTTCCTTATCTCAGTGGAGAGCGTGCACCTATATGGGATTCGGAAAGCTGTGGCTCATTCTTTGGGCTGAAACTTCATCACGACCAGGGCGATTTATCAAGAGCGGTAGTGGAAGGAATTTGCTATGCGCTGAATCAGGTGCTAATTGCATTGGTACCCGATAAGAGAGAGATTGTTCAGCTTCATGTGAGTGGAGGTTTTGTACATGCAAAGATATGGATGGAGATCCTCGCAGATATTACCGGGAAAGAGATTGTGTTGTTGCAAACGGAGGATGCTTCGGCTATTGGCGCGGCTTACATGGCCATTAAAGCTATTGGATTAACTCAGTCTTATCCGCTTTCTTCGGGAGAGAAGGAGCGTGTTAAACCAAATGCGGATCACCATCTCGTTTATCAGGAGTTGTTTAGCATTTATGCGCAATTGTATCCTGCACTTCAGCAGAGTATGCATCAATTGGAAAATTTTACCAGCCAGTTGAGCAGATAACAGCTAACTTGTTTGATATAGAACAATTTGTCCGATATCGAACGTTTTTTGTTTTAAAAAATCCGTCAATTAGTTGTTTTTCAGTCGCTTGTATGTGGCATGTCCTTTGGAATTACAAGTGAAAACAAATTCAATGGACAAAAATATCGAACAGGCTGTTTCATCGAGTAGGAAAAGGAAACTTTTCTTTTATCTCCTGGTTGGGCTTGTCCTGCTGATCGTAGGCGTTCTTGTGTTGAGGAGGGTATTCAAAACCACACTTTATGCTTCAGAAATTACCACTGCGATTGTAGATCGAGGGAACATTGAAAATACGATCAATGCAGTTGGGGAAGTACTGCCTGAGTTTGAAGAGGTGATCAGTAGTCCGCTTGCCGCTTCTATTCAAAAGGTATTGCTGGATGGAGGAAGTCATATTAAGGCTGGACAATCGATTTTGACCTTAGATAAATCCGAAGCGCAAATGGATTTTGAAAAACTGAAGTTTCAGTTGGAATCTAAAAAGAATGATATCCGTAAAATTAAGTTGGATCTGGACAAAAGTTTTTACGACATCAAGTCGAACAATGACATCAAACAATTACGTATTAATAGTCTGAAAGCTGCTGTTGATCATGCAAAGCGTCTGTTAAAAGCTGGCGGTGGTACCCGTGAGGATGTGGAGCAGGCTGAATTGAACCTGAAAGTTGCTCAGTTAGAAAAGCAGCAGTTGGAGAATGAAATCAACAGCAAGCAGCAAAGTATGCGCTTGCAAATGAAAGAGGTGGAGCTGGCAGCAAGTATTCAGGAAAATGACCTGGACCTTTTGCAGCGAAAACTACAACAAGCAGATATAAGGGCTAGCAGAAACGGGGTTGTGACCTGGGTTAATAAAAATATTGGTGCTGCAGTGCAGCCAGGGGAAGTGTTGGCTAGAATTGCAGACCTTGCCAGCTTTAAAGTAAAAGGAACGATTTCTGATCAACACATCAATCTTCTGAAAAATGGAATGAGCGCGATTATTCGGATAGGCGACCAGCAGGTAAGAGGTAAGGTAGTCAACATCTACCCGGCGGTTCAAAACGCAACCGTATCGTTTGATATCAAACCAGACAGTAGCAATTATAAACTCTTCAGACCTAATCTAAAAGCTGATGTTTTTCTGGTCACCGATATACATCAGCAGGTATTAAGAGTGAGTAATGGTCCAGCTTTTATGGGGAGCCCTTCTCAATCAATTTACGTGCTAAAAGATGGGGTCGCTACTAGAAAAACGGTGCAGATTGGCTTGAGTAACTTCGATTTTGTAGAATTAAAAGATCAGGTAAAGGAAGGTGATGTTATCATTACTTCAGATTTGAGGTCTTTTAAAAACAGCAGTCAAATTGGTATTAAGCAATGAAGAAAATGAGTATAAAATATATGTTTTTCTTTCTTGCTGCTCTTCTCATACAAGCTTCCCTTTCAATAGAGCTGGTTAGGGCACAAGTTGTAGATACCCTGAAACTCCAGTTGAAAGAAGTGGTGGCTATGGCAAAAGCGCAATCAATTGCATCAAAACAGGCAGCAACATTAAAAGAAACCCGTTATTGGGAATGGATGACTTTTAAATCCAATTACCAACCGCAGCTTTCATTAAAAGGAATTTTACCAGGTTATAGTAAATCTTCTATATCGGTTCAACAACCGGATGGTACAATAGATTTCCGTTCAGTACACAATAACAACTCCTCTCTGGATTTGTCCTTTAGCCAGCGTATTTCCCAAACTGGAGGTACCGTTTACGGCAGTACTTCGCTACAAAGATTTGACGATTTTGATAGGAAAAATACACTTTACAATGGGGTTCCGTATGGTGTTGGGCTCATTCAACCGCTCTTTCAATTTAATGCTTTGAAATGGGACCGTAAAATAGAGGCTTTGAAGTATAATGAGAGTCAACAGGCCTATATTGAAGCCATGGAACAGATTTCGATCAATGCCAGCACTTATTTTTTCGCATTGTTGCTAGCACAGGTAGATTTACAAATTGCAGAAACAAATTTGACAAATACCAATTCCATCCAGAAAATTGCAGATACCAAGTTTGAAATGGGGAAAGTTTCTAAAAATGAGATTCTACAATTAGAACTGGAGGCCTTAAAAGCCGAAAAGGCAGTAGGTGTTGCAAAGCGGGATATGGAAGTTGCAACCTATAACCTTAAGGCCTATATCGGCTTACAAAATAACGATAAGATCAAATTATCTTTGCCTGAATCAACGGTGGACATGAAAGTTGTTACTGATAAGGCATTAACTGAGGCTTTTCAAAACCGCTCTGATGCCATTGCTTTTGGCAGAAGGTTAGAGGAAGCAAAACGGGATGTAGCAAGGGCAAAAGGAGATAACGGAGTCAATGCCACTTTAAATGCAAACCTGGGTTTTGCAAGAAGTGGAACCAGCATTGGCAGTGTGTATCAGCACCCGAGAGACCAGCAGCTGCTGGAACTCGCCATTGAAATTCCCATCCTGGATTGGGGTCGACAAAAATCAAGAAAAAAAACAGCGATGGCCAATCAGCAATTCACACAATATGCTGTAGCTCAGGATCAGCAGAACTTTACACAGAAAATTATCACTGAAGTCAACTTGTTTGAGATGATGAAAGGTCAACTGGTGTTAAATACAAGGGCAGAACAGATTGCCTCCGAGAAATACCTCATTGCTAAGGAACGCTATGTCCTTGGAAATTTAAGTATTACGGATTTGAGTATCGCTTTCCAGGAAAATGATCAGGCAAAGCGAGATTATATTTACTCTTTGCGTGATTTTTGGGGCGCCTATTACCAGTTACGTTACTTATCACTGTTCGATTTTGAGAAGAATGAGAAGATAAAACTATAACCTAAATATAGCTATGATAGAACTAAAAAATATTGAAAAAGTATACCGTACGGATACTGTAGAAACGCAGGCTTTAAATAGCATCAGCCTCAGGGTGGCCAAGGGAGAGTTTTTATCCATTATGGGGCCATCCGGCTGTGGGAAAAGCACTTTACTCAACATCATGGGTTTATTGGATGCCCCTTCAAAAGGAAATATCCTGATTGATAATCAGCAAACCTTATCCTTGAATGATCGTAAGCTGGCAAATTTTAGAAATAATAAGATTGGCTTTATATTCCAGAGTTATCATTTGATCAATGATTTAAAGGTGATAGACAACGTGGAATTGCCTCTCTTGTATCGTAATTCAAGCGCAAAGGAGAGAAAAATGCTGGCAACGACTGCACTGGAGAAAGTAGGATTGAGTAACAGGATCCATCATTTTCCGACACAACTTTCCGGCGGACAAAAACAGCGGGTGGCTATTGCCAGAGCGATTGTGGGCCGACCAGAGATAATCCTTGCGGATGAGCCTACAGGAAACCTGGATAGCGCCATGGGTAACGAGATTATGAATATTCTTTTGGAATTGAATCGGGTAGATGGTACCACCATTGTAATGGTGACGCATGATCCGAATATGGCACAGCGCACAGATCGCCTACTACGTTTATTTGATGGTTCACAAGTACAATAAGGAAGAGAGAAATGCTTAAGAATTACTTTAAAATTGCGATAGCAGTGTTGAAAAGAAGGAAGTTTTTCACCTTCATCAGTTTGTTTGGAATCAGCTTTACCCTGACCATACTCATCGTATTGACTGCTTTTTTGGAAGTTTTGTTGAGTCCGGGCTACCCAGATGTAAATCGGAAACGTGAATTGTTTATCAATAGCGTAGAGCTGACGAATAAAGATCGGAGTTACATCATGAAGGCTTGGGCAAGCTTCTATTTTGTGAATAATTTTGTCTCCAAAATGAAAAGCCCGGAAATGATGACGATGCATTCCGGCAGGAGTACTACTAATGCTTATCCCAACAATAGAAAATTATCTGTTGATCTCATGTATTCCGATCTTAATTTTTGGGAAGTTTACCAATTTCAATTTTTGGAGGGCAAACCTTTTAATGAACAGCAACTGAAAAATGCAGAACAGGTGATTGTGATCTCTCAGGACATGGAGCAGAAGTATTTCGGAGAAGGAGAGTCTGGCATTGGAAAAGATGTGGAAGTCAATAATTTAAGATACAAAGTGATTGGTGTGGTTAAAACCGTTCCCTCAACGGTAACCTACATCCATTCCGATATTTATCTTCCTTATACATTGGCAGCAAATACTTTGAAGGGGACTTCATTGACAGGCAATTATATCGTGACCATACTTGCCCGTTCTCCTGCCGATATACCAGCTATTCAGGAAGAATATCAGCAGTTGTTAAAAAAGGTTCCCCACCCGGAAAAGTATCATGATTTGCTATTCAGTTATGCAGATACTTATCTGGAAAGCTTTACACGTGAATTATTTGGCAGATCTGCAGGTTCCGGGAGTTCTGGAAGGGATCGGTTTTTTCTGGTCATGGTTATGATGATCTTAGTATTCCTCTTGTTACCAACGGTAAATCTGATGAACATTAATGTGAGTCGAATCATGGAAAGATCTTCGGAAATTGGCCTTAGGAAAGCTTTTGGTGCATCCAGCAGGACACTGGTGGGACAGTTTTTGGTAGAAAACCTGATTCTGACCATTCTTGGCGGGTTGATTGGGTTATTAATGGCTCTTTTGGTGATCAGTATACTCAATTCCAGCAACCTCATCTCCAATTTGAACTTAAAAATTAATTTCACTGTTTTGTGCTATAGTCTGTTGGCTTGTTTGGTTTTCGGGTTGATTTCTGGCGTTTATCCCGCCTGGAGGATGTCGAAATTAAATGTAGTTACTGCTTTAAAAGCCAATAATTAAAATATAAAAGATATGTTAAAGCACTTATTCAAATTGATCTGGAATAAAAAGAAGGAAAATTTCCTGCTCATCTCTGAAATCCTGATTTCCTTTATGGTCATTTTCGCTGTTTTTACTTTGTTAGTGTACAATTATCAGAACTATAAATTGCCTGCGGGTTTTGATGAGGAAGATGTATGGGCTGTTGAGCTGGGTGAAATGAATGTCAGTAAGCATAAAGATTCAGCAGGTGTCGTACATGAAAATTTGAGGAACGTTATAAAAGGCTTGCCGCAGGTAAGAAGCATCAGTTTTGCCAATGGGAATGTTCCATTTGCTAATAATATAATTACTATGGGCCTGAATTATAAGAAAAAGGAAGTAAGCGCAGACATCTATTCTGTTGAGGATAGTTATAAAGATGTACTTCGGTTAACCTTAGTGGAGGGAAGATGGTTCTCTCCGGAGGATAATGGCCTTTCAAAATCGACTATCATTATTAATGAGGAGACTAAACAACGGTTGTTCGGTTCTGAGAAGGCAATTGGAAAAGTAATTACTCAATTTGATGATCATATGAAAGTGATTGGTGTGGTTCAAAACCTGAAGGATAAGAGCGATTTTAAAACAGCCACAGCAGGTGCTTTTCAAAGAATAGATACTGGAGGAATCAGGGATATGTCCAGAATGTTGATACGAATCGCAGCCGGAACAGATGCCGCATTTGAAGGTAAAATGTATAAACTGATCGCTTCAACTATAAAAAGCACAAATCTGGAAATCAAACACCTTGTGGATATGAAAGCAGAGAAAAATAAAGAAACAATCATTCCCCTGATCATCTTTTTCATCGTCGCAGGATTTTTAATCATCAATGTGGCCCTGGGAATTTTTGGGGTACTCTGGTACAATATCAACAAAAGAAGATCCGAGATTGGACTTAGGAGGGCAATTGGAGCCACTTCGGGCTCGGTTTCCGGTCAGCTGGTTGGTGAAGCTTTGGTGATTGCCACTTTTTCTTTAATCATCGGCTCTTTCTTTGCGATACAGTTTCCATTGTTAAAGGTATTTGATTTACCGGCCTCAGTTTACCTCCAGGCGCAGTTCTTTGCCATTGTCTTTATTTACCTGCTGGTCATTATTTGTGCTTTATATCCTGGTAAACAAGCGGCATCAATTTACCCTGCTGTTGCTTTACATGAAGAATAAAGATATTTTTGATTTGCCTTATAAATTTTTAGCCGATGATCCTGATAATTGATGATGACATAGCCGTTCGTACCTCACTGATGCTTCTGCTTGAGCAAAAGAGTTATCAGGTTAAGGCTGCTGCTAATGCTGCGGACGGAATCGAATTGCTGAAAAATGAAAGGATTTCGTTAGTGATCCTGGATCTTAATTTTTCAATTGACACCTCTGGCGAAGAAGGAATGACCTTGTTGAAGGAAATCCGGTTATTTAATTCCAGTTTACCAGTAGTGCTCATCACAGGCTGGGCTAGTATAGATTTGGCTGTTCAGGGTATGAAGCTTGGCGCAAATGATTTCATTAATAAACCCTGGAATAATGAACATCTGTTGCAATCTATAAAGACGCTGATCAGTTTAGAGGATCAAAAAAAAGAACAGGCTCAGTTGAAATCTATACCTGGTAGAAAGCAACTTGATAAAACATATGATTTTCAATCGATCGTATCTGCAGATAAAAAAATGCTGGAATTATTGGAAATCGCAGGTAGAGTAGCGAAAACCGATGCTTCAGTATTGATCACCGGGGAAAGTGGTACGGGTAAAGAATTGATCGCAGAAGCGCTTCATCAAAATAGCCTACGTAAAAACCGGCCATTTGTGAAGGTAAATTTAGGTGGCATCTCTACTTCTTTGTTCGAAAGCGAGATGTTTGGTCATGTGAGGGGAGCATTTACCGATGCCAGGACTGACCGTATTGGCCGTTTTGAAATGGCCAATAAAGGAACAATCTTTTTGGATGAAATCGGTGATCTTGATGCCAGCAGTCAGGTGAAATTGCTGCGGGTATTACAAGACCGCAGCTATGAGGTGCTGGGAAACAGTAGAACCAGGACGGTAGATGTACGCGTAATTTGTGCAACCAATAAAAATCTCGCAGAAATGGTTCAGAAAGGATTATTTAGGGAGGATTTATTGTACCGCATAAACCTGATTACCTTAAAACTTCCTCCTTTAAGAGAAAGAGTAAAGGATATTCCCTTACTGCTGGATTTCATGGTGGCTAATTTAAGGCAACTTTATAACCGACCCGATCTTGAGGTTAGCCCTGAAGCGGTTAAATGGTTAAAAGAATTGCCTCTGCCTGGAAATATCCGCCAGTTGAAAAACATGGTGGAAAGATCCGTTTTAATGAGCAGAACAAATATATTGGGGCTTGCTGATTTTAATCATCAGTTGGAAAATTCAGTTGTTGTAGCAGAAACAAAACTTCCTGAGGTAGGCGCAATGACGCTGGAGGAAACAGAAATTTTAATGATTAAACGCGCCTTAGAATTTCATCAAAACCGTATTTCTAAAGCTGCGCAGGCTTTAGGGATCACCAGAAGCGCATTGTACCGCAGGCTGGATAAATTTAATATTCCTTATGATGAGCGGACTCCCTACGATGAGACTTCGGACTAAATACCTTCTGTTTGTCAGTGTTTTACATGTGATTGCTTTGTTTCTAAGCTATTTTGTTTTCGAGAAGAACAAATTCTTTTTCCTATTGTCTGAAGTGTTGATCCTGATTTCTATTTTGATCTGCTGGCAACTTTATAATCAAATGATTCGGCCATTGAATTTATTGGTTCAAGGAGCTGATGCGATTAAAGACAGGGATTTCAACATTAAATTTGTGAAAACGGATACGTATGAGATGGATCGATTGATTGAAGTGTACAATCAGATGATTGATCAATTGAGGAGAGAGCGAACATTACAGCAACAACAACACTTCTTTTTGGATAAGCTGATTGATCATTCTCCGGTCGGTATTATTATTCTGGACCATGAAAATAGAATTCAGATGGTCAATCCAGTCGCAAAGAAAATACTGCATGCAATCCCAGTCGAAGGTTGGTTGTTAAAAGACATTACCCATCCTATCATAGAAGAGGTTAGGATATTATTAAAGGAAAGACAAAAATCAGTTACGCTAAAAGGAGGAGCCGAATCATATAAGATTCAGGTGTCCGAATTTATAGACCAGGGCTTTCCGAGGAACTTCGTGATCATCCAGGAACTGACGACCGAACTATTGCTGGCAGAAAAGCAGGGCTATGGAAAGGTGATCCGAATGATGGCCCATGAAGTAAACAATACAATCGGACCAGTTAACTCCATACTGGATTCTGCCTTACAGATGGAAAAGGATAGAAGGCTAGATAGCACATTGGGCAATGCGCTTCAGGTTGCTATAGACCGGAACTACAACCTGAATATATTTATGCGAAATCTCGCAGACCTGGTTCGTTTACCAGAACCTGACAAAAAATACATGGACCTCCATGAGTTAATTTTTTCAGTAGCAACCTTATGGTCTGAAATCATTAAAGAGAAGGATATTCGCTTTGAATTTAAACTGAGTCCAGTCCCATTGATCATCTTCGCAGACCAATTGCAAATGGAGCAAGTCTTGATTAATATCGTTAAAAATGCAATCGAAGCAATTGGAGGCAACCCACAGGGAATCATTACCTTTGTGACGGAAAACCAGCCAAAAATACTGCGCATTATAGACAATGGAAATGGTATTTCTGAAGCGGCAGCACCGTTTTTATTTAGCCCGTTTTTTAGCACAAAATCGGATGGACAAGGTATTGGGCTTACCCTAATCAAGGATGTCCTTCTTAAACATGAGTATGCTTTTTATTTGTCTGATAATGAGTGCAGAGGAGCTGAATTTTCTATAAACGTTTCTTGATTGATAAAAAACCCATTCCATTGCATTTAAACACTACGCAAACGTTTGATTTTTTCATGTTAAATGAAAGGATTGTAAGATTTCCTGCTGTTTTATCAATGGCAAAAGACGTGTTGTAATGCGTTTTTAATATAAAGGCAAATTTTTGTTTTAATTTCTCCGAAATCCTCTTTCAGGCTCAACTGGCCAGGTTGCAAATATCAAACGTTTGCGTGAATTTAATAGGGCCTCCTTCAGGAGCATGATCCATTAAGTCTCTAACTTTCGAGCGCTTAAAAATGTCTAGCGCCAATGTTAGGCAAATCAGACAAATAACTTATTTAACCAGAATAATTCATGACCAAGAATTACAATTTTTCTAACTGGATTCCTTACTTCAGGAAGTCCTTAATGACACTAATCCTGGTGGCACTATCAGTGTTTTCAGGGATGAGTCAGACCACTATCCCGAAAACCGGAACGGTGATCGACGAAACCGGATTGCCTTTACCGGGTGTTTCTGTGAGAATCAAAAACACAACAGGTGGTACTATGACAGATAACGACGGGAAGTTTAGCATCAAAGCTGATGACAATGCAACCCTTCAGTTTTCTTATTTGGGTTATGATACCCAGGAAATCAGCGCAGCTGGAAAAGGGCCTTTCAAAATTAGCATGAAACCAACCGACAACCTAATGAACGAAGTGGTAGTAGTTGGTTATGTAACCAAAAACAAATCACAGTTGGTGAGTTCTGTTTCTACGGTTTCAGCAAAGAAATTACTGGATGTAGCTAGTAACAGTACTTCTGCGATGTTACAAGGTAAAGCTTCTGGCGTTAACGTAAGTGTTCCTTCCGGACAGCCAGGCTCATCAACAAGCATTCGTATTCGTGGTACCGGAACGTTAAGCTCTGGATCTGAACCATTAATGGTGGTAGATGGTGTGATTGGTGGGACTGCAAATCCACGTGATATCGAATCGATAAGTATCCTGAAGGATGCTGCTGCAACAGGCCTTTATGGTTCAAGAGCAGCAAATGGAGTGATTGTGATTACCACTAAACAAGGTAAAGCAGGTAAAACTAAAATCGATTATAGTGGTGCTTTTGGTCTAAATACAGCTTCAGAAGGGAACTTTAAAGTGATGAACGGACAGCAGTTGTATGATTATAGTGCTTACATGTATACAAACGACTATAATGGAAAACGTGCTGCATTCATTCGTGAATTACAAAAAACGATTCCAAATCCAACTCCTCAACAGATTGATGATTTTCTGGCAAGCAAAGATTTTGCATTAACACTTCCCGGTTATTTAGGAGGATTTATGCCAGTTACACCAGGTAATACAGATTGGAGAGATTTAGCGTTCAGACAAGGAATTACCAATAACCAGGCATTGAGTATCTCTGGTGGTGACGATAAAACGAAGTTTTATATTGGAGCTAACTATTATGATGAGCAAGGGACTTTAGTAAATACGGACTATAAGAGCTTTAACTTCCGTACCAATTTGGAACATAAAATTAATGATCGTTTTAAAGTAACTGCAAGACTTAATGCTGGTTTCACAAAAACAAACAACGATCCAAGTGGCGCCTTAGATCAATCTTATACCAATATGCCATGGGACAATCCATTTAATGCCGATGGTTCTCCGAAATATGTAGATGCTAATTCTAACTGGTATGGTAGAGATAAAAGCAACTTCTTGTTTTTAAGTCAATATAACAGAGATAACTCTCGTGGCCAAAACCTTTCGGCTGATGTTAAATTGGAATATAAAATCACGGATTGGTTGAATTTTGCAACCTCTAATCGTTATACAGTAACCAATTCACGTGCTGAACGACTAATTGATCCTCGTACACCAGCAGGTAAAGCCAACAGAGGAGAGCTGTATAATGGTTATGGTTATACCAACTCTTTTATTACCTCTAACTTGTTTAATGCTGCGCATAGCTTTGGGAAGCATAACCTGTCGGGTATCGCCGGATTTGAATATCAGCAAAACTATGTGGATGGACTTAACGGTACTGGAACAGGTATTCTGCCTGATTTAAGTTCAATGGACGCAACCGCAATTGCAAAAGGACTATCTGGAAACAGATCTATGAGTAGATTTGTTTCTGAGTTGTTTATGGGAGATTATAACTATGATAATCGTTATTTTGCCACCGTTTCCCTTAGAAATGACGGCTCTTCGAAATTCGGCGCCAATAGCAGATATGGTTTATTCTACTCTTTCGGAGCTGGATGGAACATTGCTAATGAAAGCTTCTTTGAATCTAAAGTTATCAATAATTTAAAATTACGTGGTAGTTATGGGGTAACAGGTAACACACCAGGTGGCGATTATGCCCATTTGGACCTTTACCTGGCAAATGTACAATACGGTGGTGTTCCTGGAGCATTTCCTCGTAGTTTGCCAAATCCTAATTTAACATGGGAAACCCCTACAACGATCAATGCAGGTCTTGATATCGGGTTTTTTAACAGAATTGACTTAAGTATTGATGCATACCAGCGTACGAATAAGGATTTAATTCTTGATGTACCTTTACCTTCAGAAACAGGTTTCTACTATTCTACAGAGAATATTGGATCTGTAAGAAACAGAGGTATTGATATTGAATTAAATACTAAAAATTTAACTGGTGATTTTAAATGGAATACTTCATTTAACATTGGTATCAACAAAAATAAAGTGTTGGGACTTTACAGAGATCAGCCTATCGATAGAGGATACCAAAGAATTGCTGTTGGGCGCGACTTAAATTCTTGGTACATGGAGGAATGGGCTGGTGTAGATCCAAAAAATGGAGATCCATTATGGTACATGACAAAAACAGATGCTAATGGTGTAGCCTCAAGAGTAACCACAAATAATCTAGATAATGCAGACAGACAATTTGTAGGGACTTCAACACCTGATTTTATTGGTGGTGTTGGTAATGAGTTCTCTTACAAGAATTTTACTCTGAATGCTTTCTTCAACTTTGTTTCAGGAAGTACAGTTTACAACTCAGCACGTGAGCTTTTTGATGCAGATGGTGCATATCCTCAATACAACAGTATGATACTGAAAAGTGGGTGGAACCGTTGGGAAAACCCAGGTGATATTGCTACACACCCTAAAGCAATAGCTAATGGCAATAGAAATTCCAACAAAAGAAGCTCAAGATACCTGGAAGATGGTTCTTACATCAGGTTACGTAACATAACTTTAGGTTATAATTTACCTGATAAAGTGACTGAGAAGTTAAAGTTGTCTAACGTTCGCTTCTTTGTAAGTGGAGACAATCTGATTACGCTGACTAAATTCTCTGGAATGGATCCTGAGGTTTCATTGGTTTCAGAAGGAGCTAATGCTGTTGGTGTGAGTGGTACTAAATATCCAATCAGTAAGAAGGTGTTATTCGGTGTAAATGTTAGTTTCTAATAACTATTTAAAGAGAACAATAATGATGAAGAAATATAAATTGGCTGTAGCAGTATTATTGACACTGACTGCTTCATCCTGCAAAGAGGACCTGGATTTAAAACCTTATAATGCTTTAACAACAGAGCAGATTGTAAATACCGTTGAAGGACTTACTGCAGCAACAATCGGTACTTATAATTATATCAAAGATCCTTATTACATGCGTAATTACCATATGCTTTCTGAGTATGCAAGTGATAACGTATCCTTAAGTGGTACTACTACTGACGATCTGTTTTATGCGTACAACTATCGTCACCTGAAGAATCAGGGTAACACAGAAATGATCTGGCGTAAGGGATACCAGGCAATCTATAGTGCCAATGTGGTAATTGAAAAAGCAACAAGAGGTGATAACCCGGTAATGAATCAATTGCTTGGTGAAAACTACTTCCTAAGGGGAATGATCCATTTTGATTTGGTGCGATTCTTTGGTCGCCCATATACGGACGATAATGGAGAATCCTTAGGTATCGTAATCAAAACTAATAGTGATGTTAAAGAACGTGGTTCACGTGCGAAAGTGAAGGATGTTTATGCAGTAGTTATTAGTGATTTGTTAGAGTCGATCAAGTTAATGGGTAGTACCAAATCTAATATTTATGCTTCAAAAGAAGTCGCAATGGCGTTATTAAGTCGGGTTTACTTGTACATGGGTGACTATGATAATGCGTATAAATATGCAGATGAAGTGATTAAATCAAATAGATATGCCTTGGTGAGTTCTGCAAATCTTGGTAGTTACTTTACAGTAGCTCCAGGTGGTGACAGTAAACTACAGGAAACGATCTTTGCTATCAAACATGAATTAAAAGATGATCGTGGTGATGATTCTATCGGATCGATGTACTTTACTTCAGGGGGTATGGGTTATGGGGAGATGTATGCCTCTGAAAGTTATAGAAACCTTTTAGATAAATTTCCTAATGATTTACGTCATGCCTTTGTTCGCCCTAATTATGAAAAAGATAAAGATGGAAATGTGATGCTGGATGGTAATGGCAATCCAATTATGGCAAAACGTAACGGATATCCGATTTATTATGTGATGAAGTATTCTTTCCAGGACGGTGTGGAAACACTAAGTTCACCGGTGATTGTACGTCTTGCAGAGATGTACCTGACCAGGGCTGAGGTTTCCGCTGTAAGAGGTAACACAGCTGATGCCTTAGCAGATGTTAATATTATCAGGACGCGTGCTGGTTTAAAAGATAAGGAGCTGTTTGCTGTTGACAATATGATGGGATACACCAATGTATTAGACGTGGTATTAGATGAAAGAAGACTGGAACTGGCTTTTGAAGCACAACGTAAATTTGATGTGTTCAGAAACAAACGTACCATGGTTAGAAATTATCCAGGAACACATTTACCTTCGGGACAAGTTACTCAGGAGATTCCTTATACTTCTCCTCGTGTGATTTATTATATTCCTCAAAGTGAGTTAACCGCAAATCCTAATCTGGTTCAGAATCCAGAATAGCAGGATCAATATTATTTGATATTTTAGGAAGGCCGGTTTTACCGGCCTTCTTGCGTTTATAGGCTTTTCTTTGCCTACAAATCTGCCTTTGAAAATTTATTTTAGATTTCTTTGGTAAAAATTCGATTTCCCCTCCACTTGTAGGTATAACCAAATATCAAACCCGAATGAAATATACTGCTTACGCTGTAGAGGACTTTTTAACTGAAGATACTTTCCTGAACTATTGTCTAGGGAATGATCAGGAAGCAGTGTTGTTTTGGGAGAATATTATACAGACCCATCCTGAATTAGAAGAACGTATCCTCAAAGCGAGAACACTTTTCTATTTGCTGGCGGTAAAAGTAGATCCTCAGGAAAAAGAACAGGAATTACAGAAATTAAAAATGGTGATCGAGCAATTGGGAGAAGCATTGCCAGAACAACATCTACCGGCCAACCAGCCTCCAAGCAGAAAACTATCCTGGATTTCTATCGCCGCAACAGTTTTAATTGCAGTTGGCGTTTATGCCCTATTCAATAAAAAGGAATATGGAACCATCATTCCTTCAACCATAGAAACCAGCAAGAATCTCCTAATCAAAACTGCCTATAATGAACGTAAAACGATCACTTTAAGCGATGGCAGTAAAGTTACCCTCAATGGGCTGACCGAGCTAAAGCTGGATCCGGATTACAATGAAAAAAGCAGGATAATCTGGTTAACTGGAGAAGCGTATTTTGAAGTGGAGAAAGACAAAAACAAACCATTCATCGTCATTACCGGAAAAACCGCCACTACCGCACTGGGGACTTCATTTAAAATCAACAACTATAACAGGAGAAAGGAAACTTCGGTTATGCTAAATACCGGAAAAGTAAGTGTAGGTACTATTGTCAATAGTATGGTCAAAGAAGAACTGGTATTGTCGCCGGGAGAACAGGTCGATATCAGTTCCAGTCAGGATAGATTTGTGAAGACTACTTTCAACCCTCAGAAAATTGACGATTGGTACAACAGAAATCTCGTCTTTTCAAAAGCTTCTCTTCAAGAGATCAAATCACGCTTAAATGAAACTTACGGAATAGAAATCATTGCTAAAAACGAACCTAAAAATCCGATTGCCTTTACTGGGAAATTTTACGGAAAAGGCCTGACGGAAGTATTGAATGCCATCGGTTTCTCTAACCATTTTACCTATGTCATCAAGGGAGATCGCGTAGAGCTCCAATTCGTAGAATAAGCAGCTAATCATAACCAAATAAACTAACCTTTAACCAGCATGAACAAAAACTTACCATGTTATTACTATTTCTATGGGCTTTTATTTAAAGTATGCCTATGTTTTATCTGTGTTATTTCCTTGACAGGATTTGCGCAATCGAAAGAAAAAGTCTACTCTTTTAAATGGAAACAAGCTACTTTATTAACGGCTTTTAAACAGATGGAGAAAGAAGCAAATGTGCATTTCTCCTATAACCCACTTGATCTTGATGAAAGTGCTAAAATCAATCTGACCGTTGAGAAATGGAAAATCAACCAGGTATTGGACGCAATTTCCAAACAGGTAGATATCCGCTATCAAATCAATGGAGAAACGATTATGCTTCGTTCAAATAAAGACAAGGCCACACAAAAAAGAGCATTTAACCTCAGTGGGAAAGTTACTGATCAGAGCAATAGTGCAATCCCTGGTGTAGCAGTCTCAAATAAGTCTACCGGAAAAAGCACAATGACTGCCAGTAATGGAACATTTACCATTGCTGCAAGTAATGGTGATGTCATTCACTTTAAAATGATTGGTTTCCAATTGTCCTCAATTACCGCCAATGAACAGGATAAAAATGTCAATGTGGTATTGAAAGAAGAAGTCACAGAACTTCGGGAAGCGGTAGTTACCGCACTGGGAATTAAAAGAGAAGAACGTTCATTAGGCTATGCCGTTTCGCAAGTAGATGGAGAGGAGCTTAAAAAAGCCCGTGAAACCAATGTGATCAACTCATTGGCAGGAAAAGTACCGGGACTGATTATCAATAGTACTTCTGGTGGACCAGCAGGATCTTCAAGGGTAATCATCAGAGGAAATACCAGTATCACCGGTAATAACCAACCCTTATATGTGGTCGATGGGATCCCTATGGACAATTCCAATTATGGACAGGCAGGAAGTAAAGAGAATCCCGGAGGAGTGGATTTTGGGGATGCCATCTCGGCGATCAATCCCGATGATGTTGACAAGATCAGTATCCTGAAAGGCCCTTCAGCTTCTGCACTTTATGGCAGTAGAGCGGCTAATGGGGTCATCCTGATCACCATGAAAAAAGGAAAAGGCGATAAGGGATTGGGAATTGAGTTTAATAGCACCTCTACCCTGGAAAATCAGTTGACTTCTTTTGATGGTTATCAGACTCAATACGGACAAGGAAATAACCAATTGCTAAATATAACACCTGATCAGGCGAGAACCAGTTTACAGCAGAATTTTGGGCCTAAAATCGACCCGGGATTGATGACGGCTTCTTTTGATGGCATCGACAGACCTTATGCATTGGTCAAAGATAACATCAGTAATTTCTTTAGAACCGGTTCAACATTCACTAATACCATCTCCTTTTCGAATTCTAACGACGTCTCCTCATTCCGCCTTTCTGCTTCAGATCTTAGAAACAAAGACATTGTTCCGGAATCAAACATGAGAAGAAATTCCTTCACTTTTAACGGGACTTCAAAATTTGGATCTAAACTGACCGTGGAAGCCAGGGCATTCTATATGAATGAAAAGGTGAACAACAGACCAGCTTTGGCTGATGATGCCTCAAATATTGGAAATAGTTTTATCGGTTTGGCGAATACACTCGATCAAAACATGTTTAAAAACGCCTATAAAACATCAACAGGAGATTATCTGGAATGGGGCGGCGGGGTATACAACATCAACCCATACTGGATCATTAACGAAATGAAAAATAAAACTAGCAAAAACAGGTTTATGGGTTCGATACAATTGAACTATAATATATTGAGCTGGTTAAATTTGCAAGGACGAATAGCTACAGACCAGATGGATATGGGCTATGAAAAGTTTGCGCCACCCACCACCCCAAGGTTGATTACTGGTCAGCTGGACTTATTAAATCGTAATTTTACCACCACAGAATCTGATGTGCTCCTGACTGCTCAGAGACAGGTGACCAAAGATTTGCACCTTTCCGCCAGATTAGGAGGAAGTATTTCAAGGGTCAGTAATAAAGGTGAGGCAATGGTTTTCTCCAATATGACCGTAAGAGATGTGGTGACTCCAAACAGTTTTACAGATAAATCAATTATTCCTACACATTATAGAAAGCACTTGAATTCAGTGTATGGTTTATTTAGTGCAGGATACAAAAGCTATTTATATTTGGATGCAAGTGTACGTCAGGATGCTTCTTCTACTTTGCCAGTAAATCACAACAGTTATACCTATCCTTCAGTAGCGACCAGTTTTGTGTTTTCTGATGCTTTTAAGATCGACAATCGCATTCTTTCTTTTGGTAAATTAAGATTATCTGCTGCAGAAGTTGGTAATGATACCGATCCTTATCAGCTGGATCTTTATTACGGATTGAATCCTTTATCTTTCAATGGCTCATCACAAGGGGGGATTTCAGGTGATATCCTGCCTAATAAAAATTTAAAACCAACCCGTACACGTTCTTACGAAATGGGTACAGAGCTTCGCTTTCTGAACAATAGAATTGGATTGGATGTCACCGTTTATACACAAAAATCAAGAGATCAGATCAATAAAGTACCCGCACCAATATCCTCCGGCTTTGCCTATCAGATTGTAAATGCGGGGGTGATTTCCAATAAGGGAGTTGAGGTAATGTTGAATACCAAGCCAATTGTTGGTAAAGACTTTAACTGGGATTTTAGTATCAACTTCGCCAGAAATGTCAATAAAGTGGAATCCCTTGCTGATGGAATTCCTTACCTCAGTCTTTCTGATGCAAGATGGTTAGGTATTTCTGTGGTAGCGATGCCTGGTGCAGCCTATGGGTCCATCCTTGCCTATAAAGAATTGAAAGATCCTAATGGCAATACCATTCTGGATCCTAAATTATCATTGACTCCTAAAAGAAATACCTACCGTGAGGTGATTGGAAAAGGAACTTTTAGTTGGACCGGTGGGGTTTCCAGTGTGATGAATTATAAAAACTTCGGCTTAAACTTCGTAGTCGATGTAAAGCAAGGTGCCGATCTTTTCTCCATGACAAATCTGTTTGCTGCGGTTAGGGGCAGTCTCAATACCACATTGGAAGGTAGAGAGGAATGGATTAAATCAGAAGAGGAAAGACTCTCGGCCGGTAAAACCTTTGAAGAGTGGAAAGCAGCAGGAAATGTCCGTGGATATGTGCCGAAAGGTGTAGTCAATGTGGGTACCGAGGAGAAACCGGTATATGTAGAAAATAAAGAAGCTGTAAATCCAGCCTTGTATTGGGCTAGCGTTTATCCCAGCGATGCGGGGGTCGGAAAGCCTTATGTATATGATGCGACCTATGTAAAAATGAGAGAAATTACCTTGAGCTATAGAGTCCCTGCTTCATTTTCTTCCAGACTAGGATTAAAAGATATTCAGGTAGCAGTGGTGAGTAGAAACCCTTTCATCATTTATAAAAACGTACCTAATGTAGACCCGGATTCTAATTATAGCAACGGAAATGGGCAAGGTCTGGAATATGGATCATTGCCAACAAGAAGAAGCTGGGGCTTTAACCTAAACTTCAGATTTTAATTCAAATCATACGAACATGAAGAAATATTTTAATCAAATGATACCCGCTGTTCTGATCTCGATGCTGATCCTTAGCTCTTGTAAGAAATTTGGGGATGTCAATACCGACCCCAACAGATCAAGCGGTCTTGACCCGGCCATTCAACTGGCAAACGTGCAGTTGCGCTATTCCGGCAATTTTGAGGTCAACGAAAAAATCAGTACCATCCTGACCATGCCTTTTATTCAGCATACCGCAGGAATATATTTGGTGAAAAGCGGACAGTTTTATATTAAAAACAGGGTTTATACTTCCGCTCTTTGGAATGTAAATTATGGGAATGATATTTTAAATATCGTTGATGCGGTAGAAAGAAGCCAGGGAGATCCCACAAAAACCAATGTCAACGCAGCCTGTCGGATTATGAAGGTGCTGCTGTTTGCGAGGATGACAGATATGTATGGTGATATTCCTTACAGACAAGCAGGAAGAGGCTATAAAGAAGGGGTCATCAGACCAGAGTTTGATACCCAGGAGTTTATCTATAATGATTTCTTTAAAGAACTCACAGAGGCTTCCGCACAACTTGATCCCTCAAAAGACCAGTTGAAAGGTGATTTATTCTATAATGGAAATATTGCTTCATGGAAAAAGTTTGCCAACTCGCTCCGTTTAAGGTATGCCATGCGTCTGGTGAAACGTAACCCGGAAAAAGCAAAAGCAGAAGCCCAGGCCGCTTTTGCCGCAGGATTAATTTCCAGTCATGAAGACATCTGTAAATTGATGCATGAAAATGTGCAATCCAAAGACGATGACGCCAGGGGTAATTCAGTTTCCGTAACCATTAATAGTGCAGAATTGCCTCCAAAAGTAACGACTACCTTAATCGATCAGTTTATAAAAACGAACGATCCTAGATTAAGAAATATGGTTCGTTGTTATACTCAGGTCAATTCCAAACCCTTCGATCGTATAGACGTGACGGATCTGGTTGTTTCCCAAATTGGATATGTAGGAGTAAAACCAGCTAGCTTCAGTTATGATGATTGGTTGAATACCTTGCCTGTGCAGATTCCTGGAGTAGGGGAACGTCGCTTAACAAATGCAGAGCAAAAGGCCGAATTCGCGAATTATCTGTTTAAAAGTGATGCGCCATTTTTGCATTTTACGCATGCTGAAGTAGAATTTTTACTTGCAGAAGCAAATATCCGTTTTGGATTAAATATGGGTGGAGATGCGGCAAGCCATTATGAAAAAGGAATTGCAGCAGCCATGAAGCAATTGACACTTTTCCAGGGTTCCCCGGAAATCTCTAATACTGCAGTGACCAATTTTATCAATAGCAATAAATTGATTCCAGGAAAAGAGATTGAAATGATCAATACACAATTGTGGTTGGCTTTAATCTTTAATGGCCAGGAAGCTTATGCGAACTGGAGAAGAACAGATTTTCCAAAACTGATTCCAGGAGTAATGAGCGAATCTAATAGTAAAGAAATCCCAAGAAGACTGGAGTATCCATTAGAAGAGACTGAACAAAATGCCGCGAATGTAGCAAAGGCGGTACAGGCATTAGGTGGACTTGATGATTGGACCAAACGCGTGTGGTGGGATAAACAATAATTTCTTAATCCAAACTAATAAACGATGAACAACATAAAATATATCCTGTTATCCGCTTTCTTTTGCCTCTCCATTATTTCTGGATGTAAAAAGGACGATACTGATACGGGAAATGAAGGGGAATTTTACCCTAGGATTTTTGATAGAAGCGGGGCATTTCAACTCGCAAACAGGATCATTGCAGAAGGTCAATCTGCCGTTTTCAGCGGTTTGCAATTCTCGCCATCCGATCGTGCAGAAGTAGTATGGAAGGTTAACGATAAAGTTGTTTCCTCAGATACTGCATTCGTTTTTAAACCAACTTCCGGAGGTGAATATAAGGTAACCGTGGAAGCTTCTTTCAATGGACAAATGACTTCCAGAACTTCTAATATTCTGGTAAATCCAAATACTTACAGCTTTAAGCCATTTACAAATGTGGCTTTAGCTTATTTGTCGGTAGATGGATTGGCAAAGGATGTAGACTGGACTAAAGTTACGCATGTGGCCTTCAAATGTGCCTGGGTAAATTCAGACGGATTAGATGTATCTGCCGGACAAAAAAACCAGGCCGCAGATGAATTGGTTGCAAGAGCACATATCAATAAAACCCCGGTTATACTCGGAATTTCAGGGAATTTAAGTGGAATAGATGGCTGGTCCAGGTATGAAAGTAATGATTTTGGGGCAGTGATTATTGACCCAGCAAAAAGGGCAGTACTGGTAAAACAGGTCGTTAATTATGTCACCGCCAGAAAAATGGATGGGGTAGATGTGATGATGACCGACATGAGTATTGGGGCCGATAAAAATATTGCTGCTGTGGATCCATTAATCAAAGAATTAAAAGCCGCCTTACCTGCTAACTCGATCGTAACGGCCACGGTAACCACAAACTGGTTGCGTTGGGGTTATGGAAAACTTGCTGCTGCGGATTGGGTGAATGTACATGCTTTTGAAGATGGTGCGGTGAGCCCGGGTGCGGCCAGAGCCCAGCCCTCCAGCTATGATTACATGCTAAGTTGTGCGGCAAATTGGGTATCTATTATACCGAAAGATAGAATTGTATTGGGGATCCCTGCTTTTGGCTTACGTTACACCGCAATTGATGCCAATGGAAATAACCTGAGCTGGGGTTCTTATGATTATGTGAAATATTTCGATATTCTAAAACATGATCCACAGGCCTTTAGTAAAGAAACCACTGATATGTCCTTCGGTGTATTTTATAATGGCATTCCATTGGTAGAGAAAAAAGCAAAATATATTAAATCGGCAGGATTTAAAGGTGCTTACCTCTGGGCCGCAGATTATGATGTATTAGGAGAGCAATCTTTGATGGCAACCATCGCTAAGGACCTGAAATAACAACAGGGATCAAATATTGATGAATTCTGGCATTGATTCATCAATGATAGTTTACTCGTGTACAGAAGGAGGGGAAACCCTCTTTCTGTTTTTGTAGTCAATGCTGAGGAGCATCATGCAGCTACCAGGGTTCTCTAGGAAGAACCAGACACAAAAACAATAGCAATTCCCGCAGCACATTTACGGCATTGTGGAGAGTATTGTATACCGTCCGTTCCGTTAATGAAGTCCGTTCAGCAATCTCTTTAAAGGATAGGCAATCGAAATATCGCATTTGAATGATCTCCTTTTGTCGGGGTGTTAAACAACTCAGTGCATACTGTAATCTTTTTTTCAAATGCTCGTCCTCCTGACTGGCTATTAAGATGCTTTCATATGAACTTTCTGAAATAAAGCGTTCTTCTATGTCGTCTAAAGAAACTTTTTCTGTAACTGTTGTACTGATAAAAGTTTGACTGGTTTTGAAAATAATCCGTTTATATATGGTAAATACATATTGTTGGATATTGTTCACTTCTTTCAATTTTTCGCGAATCTGCCATAGCTCTATAAATAGATTTTGTATGCTCTCCTTGATCAATTCGGGGTTTCTGTATAAAGAGAGTCCAAACCGATATAGGTCATCATAGAAGTAGCTGAAACAAGCATAAAGGCCTTGTTTCTCACCTTCTGCTAATAATTTCCAATTTTTTATAAATTGCTGCTGCTGATCGTCCATTGATTAGGGCTTACTGTATCGTGAAGAAGCGTCTTGTAAGTTAAACGAAAATAAGAAAAAAATTACAATATATTTGTTTTATGTCATCACATCACATCGTTAGAGAAAAACAAGAACCAGCATTATATATCCATGATCTGGGCGAGTTCAATGAGGAATATTTGGGTCAGCTTTTAGAGTGGAGCCCAACCCTAATCGTCAATGCCGCGATTTATGAGAAAATGATCAGTTTGGGTTTAAAAGTAGATATCGTGGTGAACTCCGCCGGACAAGATTTTTTTCAGGAGAATACAAAAGTAATCCCAGCAAAAGGAGAGGCGCTGGATGCGGTTTTGGATTACCTGATCGCAGAAAAGTATGCGGCAGTTAATGTCATTGATACCAAAGCTAAGCTCCGGGAGTTGGGGAGCTATATTGATGAAATTAATATTGTGGTATTCACCTCAACAGAAAAAGCCTATGCGATAAAGTCTGGATTCTCGGTTTGGAAACCCAAAGACAGTGTTTTCCATATTGAGGTGTTGTCTTATTTTGAAACCAGCAATCTGAAACAAAATGAAAACGAAGAATTTGTAGTCATTAATGATGGTTTCGTGACCTTTAACTTCAATACCGCTTATTTATTTATCAGTGAAAAATTATGATCCTGTTAAGAAAAGGTAGAGAAAAAGACCTGAGCTCCATACAAGAGATTGCAAAAAAAACCTGGGGGCCGACGTATTCCGGGATCATTAGTCAGGAGCAAATCGATTACATGTTGGAAAAGATGTACAATAAGGGTGTTTTGCTCGAGCAATTGCTGGCTGGATATGTCTTCCTGATTGCAGAGCTTGAAGATAAGGACGTTGGTTTTGCCTCTTATTCAAAGTTGGGAGATAGCAATGTGGTTTATAAATTGCATAAACTATACGTATTACCTGAGGCCCATGGTAAAGGGCTGGGTAAACTACTGATCAACGAAGTATTTGATAAGGTAAAAGAAGCAGGAGGGAAAAGCCTTGAGCTAAATGTGAATCGTGCCAATAAATCCACTGAATTTTATAAAAATGCAGGGTTTAAAATAAAAGAAACCGTTAACCTGGATATTGGTAACGGTTTCTTTATGAATGATTATGTATTAGAAAAGGCCATCTTATAAAAAGAAGGCCTTTTTCAGTTTATTGACCACGTATCGGATCTTTAGGTTTATTTACATTCGGATATTTATAAGATTTCATCTCCTCCTGTAGCACTTTAATGGTGCGGTCTAATTGAGGATCTCTGCCTTCCAATAGGTCTTTAGGTGTTTGCTCTACGAAATGATCTGGTGCTACACCTTCATTCTCGATGATGTATTTCCCATCAGTATCATACACACCGAAGTTAGGAGAGGTGATGCTTCCCCCATCTAACAACCTTGGATAACCGCTAATTCCTACCAGGATGCCCATGGTCGTACGACCAACTAATTTACCAAGACCTTTCTTCTTGAACATATATGGCATCATATCACCTCCAGAACCAGCATTCTCATTGATCAACATGGCTTTCGGACCAAAGATTCCGTTACCTGGCGTAGTGAAACTTTTACCGTCTCTAATCGCCCAGTAACTCATCAACTCGCGGCTCAGTAGATCAATCACATAATCTGCAACCCATCCGCCACCGTTGTTTCTTTCGTCTATCAACAAGGCTTTCTTATCCATTTGCGAGAAATAATACCTGTTGAAATAAGTGTAGCCATCAGGACCTGTATTTGGCATATAAACGTAAGCGATTTTGCCATCACTTTGCTTATCCACACGCTTACGGTTGTTTTCTACCCAGTCCATTTTTCTCAATTCGAACTCCTGACCAACCGGAACAGGTACCACTACCACTTCTCTCGCACCCTCAAGGCTTGGCTTACTGTTCACTTTAATGGCCACTTGCTTCCCTGCTTTGAAATCAAAAACACTGTAGATCGAAGTTTTTGAGGTCAGCGGTACACCTTCTACCGCCACGATGTAATCCCCTTCTTTGATGTTTAGTCCAGGTTCCGCCAATGGGGCTTTAAAGGTTGGATTCCAATCCAGACGCGTGAAAATCTTTTTGATTTTATAAAGTCCGTTGTCAATCTCATAATCCGCACCCAACATTCCTACTGAAACAGAAGGGGCTCCAGGCTCATCACCAGGATAAATATAATTGTGTCCAACAACCATCTCACCCATCATCTCATTGAAAACATAAGAAAGATCAGAACGATGGTTCACATAAGGAAGGAATTTTTCATATTTCACTTTCATTGCCGGCCAATCAGTGCCATGCATGTTTTCTGCATAGAAGAAGTCTTTTTCCATACTCCATACCTCGTCAAACATTTGTTTCCACTCCGCTGTAGGATCTACCAATAGCTTAATGCCATCCAGTTTTAGCTTTCCACTTTCTGAACTACCTGGTTTCTTCCCGGCATCAACGATATAATAATTTCCTCTGGAACCATAAAGCATAGATTTTCCATCCGCACTCACACTCAAACTGGAAATTCCATTAATTAATGTACTGGTTTCCATCTTTTTCAGATCTAGTGTACCCAGTTCTCCATTTTTAAAATAAAGCAACTGCCCTTCAACACCTCCATCAATTCCCTGAAGTCCGCTGGAAGGAATAGGGAGCGAAATAATGCGGCTACTCAAACCATCAAGATCAATCTCGGTAATTTTTTTTGCCGGAGTAGCTGATGGTTTCTCTTCTTCTTTTCCTTTCTTATCTTTTTTTGAAGAGTCTTTCTTTGGTTCTTCTGTTTTCTTTGCCGGGCTGTCTTCTGGTTTTATCGTTTCCTCATCACTTTCGGTTTTATATAGTGAAGGCGTTTTCTTAGACAGAATCAAAGCATAGGCATTGTAATTTACCGGACGCTGGTAAGCAGACATGTGTAATCCGCTATTGGTTAATCCAACATCTGTACTTGCCAGGAAGAATAAGTATTTACCATCTTTACTAAAGGATGGACCATTAACATCACTCATTCCATCAGTGACCTGAGCATGTTTTTCTGTTTCCAGATTGTATAGATAGGCAGCATTCACTCCGTTTGGCAAAGTGGCTACATAAGAAATCCATTTAGAATCCGGCGACCAGGTCGGTTGTAAAGCACTAAACGACCTGCCAGGACTTAATCCATCTTTATTTGCTTTCACCAATACTGGTTTGCGGTCGTTGATGTCGATATAGAATAAATTCAGGTGGGCATCACCATAGTACAGTTTTTTACTATCCGGCGACCATACCGGTTGATAATAAAAAGGCGTTTTTCCCAGAGGGATATAAATTGGCGCGGCTTTCGTTGCCTGATTCAGCAGGACCAATTGATAGCTACCGTTTTTATCAGACAAATAAGAAATGTACTTTCCGTCTGGCGACCAGGCTGGAAATTTTTCATAACTACCCGGCGAGTTGGATAGGTTTCTGGCATCACCTTTTTCTTTAGGCACAGAAAAGATTTCCCCGCGACTTTCAAACAGGGCTCTAACTCCACTTGGAGAGATTTCTGAATTGCGGATATCACTGGCCATATCAATATAATGAGGCCTTTTATAAGGCGCATCTGCCTGAATGTGGATGGAAATATCACGAACCTTGTTGCCTGCAGTCTCTAAAATATGCGCTTTACCAGCCTGTTCAAAAGCAAGTAGGCCAGGGCCAACACTCAGGGTTTTAATATCATAGTCCTTGAAATTGGTCAGCTTCTCTGTTTTTTTACTTTTAACATCATAACTAAACAGGTTCATGGTGAGATCCCTGTCGGATAAGAAATAAACCTTATTACCCATCCATTGTGGTTTCACATTATTGGAACCAACACCCGGAATCACTTCTATGTCATTGGTTTGTGTATCAAAAATCCAGATTTGTGGCATACCACCACCACGATAGCGCTTAAAAGCGACATTGGAGCGTTCCGTAGGATCCGTGTTTTTAATATAAGCCCAGTATCGTTTGTCTGCAGAAGGCGTTCCCTGAACAGCTTCCGGCATAGGCAAAGCTTTCTCAGCAGTACCGTCAATATTGATCTGGTGCATCCTCGGACTTAATGCAAATTGAAAATCTCTGGTAGAAGTGTAATACAATTGGTTATTGTCCAGCCAGCCTCTCAGCACATCTGGCGCAGGGTGAAAAGTCACACGCTTTGGATCACCACCTTCAATAGGGATGACATAGATGTCTGTGTTGCCGTCGTAGTTTCCAGTAAAAGCGATTTGCTTTCCATCAGGAGAAAACAATGGATTTTGCTCCACTGCCGGATTTACGGTTAGTCTTCTTGGGTTACTTCCATCTTTATCGGAAATCCAGATGTCGCCACCATACACAAAAGCCATATGGTTTGCACTTACTGCCGGACTACGGATTAAAAGAGTTTCTTGTTTTTGTGCATTCGAAGGGAGTGTAAATCCCAAAGTCATCGAAACCGATAGTGCAGTAGCGGCCAGGAATGATAGTTGGTTAGGTTTAAGAAAGGTCATAAATGGTAGATAGTTAGTTACTTAATTTAGGGATTCGGCTAGGGGTATCAGTACCTTTTACAATGGTGATGGCACTTTTGGCAATCCCTTTAATGGTAGATAAAATGTTATCAACATCCAGGGTCACAAATTCGTCTTTTACCGTATGGTAAAATTTATCACTGTCGATCTGATCAGTACTAATGGTATGGGCAGGAACACCCAAAGCGGCTAAAGTCGCATTGTCGCTTCTGTAAAATAGGTTTTGTTGTGGATAAGGATCTGGGTGGAAAGTGAACTCTGTACCTTCCAGGTTTTTCTGTAAGATTTTTCCAAAATCCGATTTATCGAATCCGGTGATGAAAGCAGTATTCTTACCAAATTTGCTGTCTTTACCGATCATTTCAATATTGAACATCGCCACCACTTCATCTGGATTTAATTTTTCTGAGAAGTGTTTTGCACCAAAACCACCGATTTCTTCCGCAGTGAAGGCCACAAAAATAAGTGTGCGCTCGTTGTTATTGAGTTTTTTATAATATTTCGCAAGGGCTATCATAGCAGTAGTTCCTGAAGCGTCATCGTCCGCACCATTAGCAATGCTATCTGTGCCTTCTGATTTCATGATTCCCAGGTGGTCGTAATGACCTGAAAACACCACAATTTCTTTTGCTTTTGATTTTCCGGGGATTACTCCAGCTACGTTAAACAAAGGCAATGTTTCCAGTTTATTCTTTAATTCTACTTTAAAATCATTAGCTACAGTGTCTACACCCAATACGAATACAAAAGCAGTACTCGCATTATTTAGGCTTTTGTCATCCACATCTGCCCCTTGAGCGAAATAATCACGAATTCTTTTGAAAGCATCAGCAAATTTTGGATCCACCAGTACCAGTTGTTTCTTATTTTCTTTGCTGAGTGTTCTAAACTGAGCCATGAATGCTTTTTCAGGATCCATTTTGATCCAGCCAGCGCTGTTACTTTTATCGAATACCTGATTTTCTGCGGTATTTCCATAAACCAGAATATCTGCAGCAGGAATCTCTTTGCCATCAATGATTACTTTCGTGCTTACAGGCTTTAGTTTTTTCTTCGTGAAGGACTGTCGGTAGCTGGTTCCTTCCAGAGGTTTCAGTCTAATACTTTTAAATTCAGCAGAAATAAAATCGGCTGCTTTTTCAATGCCGGGAGAGAAAGTGGCACGCCCCTCCATTTCATCGCTACTCAGCGTTTTAATCAGACGTTCTACATAAGGTCTGGTAATGATTTTATCAATGTCCTGGGCAAAAGACTGCTGCGCCAGAAATACTACAAATAAAGTGTAAATGGTTTTTTTCATCAGAATATAATTGTTTTTTTATGGTTCATGTAGCGATCATTGCCATTTGCAGGCAAGCATCAATGGTGCTGCAACTTAGAGTAATGAATTCAGGAAATTGTTACGACCTCATTTATATCTTACTCTCCTTCCGAAGGATGTGTGAGCTGCCTTTTTCTCCGTGTGATTTCTGTCTCAATCCGTGTTTCCTGAATCCCATCTATGACGGCAATCTCGTATTCCCTGTCCTTGTCGGAAGCATATACCTGGGTGCTTTCAAGATTTAGTATAGAATGGTCATAAGGCCCGCTATCGCTCATCAATTTCACAAATACGGGTAAACATTCAAAGAAGATAAAAAGAAGGCCTATGAAAGTGACAGCAAGGGAGGTGTTCACATCTCTTGTGCCGTCGGTATTGAAACTCAATTGCCCTAATGCCCAGTTTCTGTCTGCAAACCCCGCAATATTACTCAGGCTGTCCAGCTGTTTTCCAGTATAGAGTTTTTCCGTCATGAGGCCATCAAATTGTTTTCTTCCATCTATGAATTTCTCTAATGCCCTGACATCTGCAGTTAGTGTATCCAGATTTTGCTCTCGTTGCTTCAATTCTGCTTCTTTACGTTTCGCATATGGCCCATAGCCCATCACACCGGATGTCTCTAATGTCTTATTCCCGAAGATCTCAAAGTTTAATTTCTGACGATCTGTTTTGATGGCGCTGGCCAAAGAATCGCGCTCCGCTTTGGCTTCGTTTAGTTTCCCAATTTCAATCTTATACTTATTTCCAAAAGAAGCATTTAAAGTGTCGATTTTTGAACGTTGGTTGTTCAGGTAGCTGACTTTAAGTCTTTCCTTAATCTCTTTGTCAAATATTTTCAATTCCAGAGGACGGGAGATCACGAGTCCAATCATAATGGCCAGCAAAATCCTGGGCGTGGCCTGGAGAATTTGTTTGTTGGTACTGGCGTTTTTATTGATACTCGCTACAATGTACCGATCCATATTAAAAATGGCCAATCCCCAGATTAAGCCAAAAAATATGGCGAAAAGTACCGCCGCAGTATCGCCTTTAAAAACGAAGTACATGGCATAGCCACCAGATAAGGCAGCAAACAGACCTGTAAAGAAAATGGTAGCACCAATTCCAAGGTATTTATTATGTTCAGTGGGGTGTTTCTCCAGTGTGGAAATGTGTGCTCCCGAGCAAAACCAAAAGAAGCGAGATATAGAATTCATGATGTAAAATTCAAAGTTAATAAAGACTAACTATTAAACGCGCAGCTCACCTAGTTGTTACAGTAATTTCCTATAAATAACCTTCTTATATTCATCTGAATGTGATTTTGTGGTTTTTTTACCTTTAATATTTTGAGCATTGCTTATCTTTGAAAAAAGCTAAAAATATGATAAAGGAAATAACCGTTCAGGAATTAAAAGAAAAGATCGACAATAAAGAAGACTTTCAACTGATTGATGTAAGGGAAACTTTCGAATATGAAACTTCGAATCTTGATGGTTTGAACATCCCTTTAGGAGGTATTCTAATTGAAGCAGATCAGATTGCTCAGGATAAACCGGTAATTATTCAATGCAGAAGTGGTAAAAGAAGCGCAGCAGCAGTTATGCAATTAGAGCAAATGCTTGGATTAACCAATTTATATAACCTTAAAGGTGGTATTGTTGCCTGGAAAGAAGCTTTCGATCCTAACATGCCTGTATACTAAATCATGGGAAAGAAAATAGCATTAAACGTTTTTTATAATCTTGGACTGATCATCTCCATTTTCGGTGGAACATGGGGCTTCAATAATAAACAATACCTTGCCCTGGCGCTGTTTGTAGCTACCGGTATCTTCTTCCTTTATGTGAAACTGCAACTAATGAAAGAGATGCGTGCCACACTTAAGAAAAAGGAAGCTGAATTGAAGGGCTAATTCCTGCTAAACCTAATCCAGGCAAATTGGTCAACTGATATCTCCCCTCAACGATTTGAGGGGCATTGAAAGGATTGTTCCTGGTTAGCCAGGGACCATCCAGATCAGCCCAATCGCATAAAGGAGCCAGTGCCATTCCAGCTTGTGTAGCACAAGAGGTTTCACTCATACAGCCGATCAGTACCCTCATTCCAAAAGAACGTGCTTTTTTAATCATCAAAGCGGCTTCATACATCCCTGCACTTTTCATGAGTTTGATGTTGATGCCATGATAAGCCCCTCTTATTCCATCAATATCACTTAGTCTTTGCACTGCTTCATCTGCAAGAATAGGAATAGGGCTTCGTCCGGTTAACCAGGCATTGCCTTCCAGATCGGACTTGTCCATCGGCTGTTCAATCAATACCGCGCCCTGGTCATGTAGCCAGTAGATCATGTCTATTGCCTGTTTTTTATTGTTCCAACCTTGATTGGCGTCGATGTATAAAGGAACATCTGTCAGGCTTCGAATGGTTTGGATGAGTTCTTTATCATTGTCTCTACCCAGCTTTACTTTTAAAATGCTAAAATTTTTAGCGTCTAGTACTTTTTCTCTTATAACCGGTGGTTCATCGATGCCAATAGTATAGGAGGCCATTGGCATTTTCGAAGGATCAGCCCCATAAATTTCATAACAGGCCCTTTGCTGGAGTTTTCCACTTAAATCGTTCAAGGCAATGTCTATCGCTGCTTTTATTGCGCTATTCCCAGTGTCGATATCATCCAGATATGCCATGATTTCTTCAAACTTGAAAGGAAATACAAAACGATTCCAATCTACTTTTGATAAGAAGGCCTGAGCCGTGTTTACATTCTCTCCCAGATATGGAACCATAGAAGCTTCTCCATAACCTACCTCATTTTCAAGCCCAAGTTTCAAAAGCATCACAGGTGTGCTGGTTCTCGAAAATTTAGCAATGGTAAAAGGGTGTTTTAATTCCAGTTGATAGGATTTGTAGGCAACCTGCATGGACATAAATGGGCTATTAAGTAATATCAAAGTTAAAAAATGAGCGCTGCAGCGAATGTAAAAATAATATACTTAATATTGTACCCAGTATGAATAGCACGATATATCAGCCATTTAAAAATTTCGATTTTAAATACAAAAACTGCTTTTTAAGTGGTGACCATTTTAATGCTCCTATAGAGGAAATCAATATTTTGCCAGAATGGCTGTTGAAGGTTGCGAACTTTTCAGGAGAAGAGCAAATTAAGCTGCTGGACGAGAGTGTCCGTGCTTACAATACTTTGAAGGTGCCTTGTAGTACGGAAGTAAATGAGCAGTTTATTCAACCTCTGGAAGATAAAATTGCTGCTGCTTTCGCCGAAGGTTATTCTGGAGTTTCCGCATTACCAGAGGAGGAGCTATTTAAATGGATTGGGAAGTTTATGTACAGCCTGCTTTATGTTGAAATGAATGCTGCGGTACGTTTACAACAGATTTCTGCTGATGGGATTAATATGTCGCAAGGACTGATGCATAAATTCGGAAATCTAAATACGATGCTGCAAAGTATTTACAGGCCAGTAGTCTATGAAGATTTTACACCCTGGTCTATTATAGTCCTGCCTTTAGAAGATCAAGATACCAGTTTCAGCTTCAGAGATGAGATCAATACCATGACTTTCTCAATGAAACTAAAAGATTTCGGGATCATTGCTTGCCTGCAAGACAATGGAACGAATAAGATATTTCACCGGGAGCTCCTGGAGCAGATCGGTAACAAACCACTTTCTCCACAGCAATTTGAAGAACTGTGTGCGCGTTTCTATTATTCTGCCTATCTGTTTAACAGATTACCGGAATATACAATTATGCCTGTAGAGGGAACGATTTATATTGATGCGATGCCATTGAGAGGAACGATGAATAAAGCACTTTTCGACCATTGGCAACATAAAACGTATGCCCAGGTATTACAGGATTTCTGGAAACCTTGGGGACATACGTTATTTGAAATTATTAAAGACCCAACAAGCCCGATTAGTTATTTTGAGCCGGCTTGTTTGCCGCTTACCCAATAAGTCGACTAATAAAATTAGGAATGATCCCCGGAACAAGTAGTACGGTCACGATCATTCCTGTTAGTGCACCGAAGAAATGGGCATCATGGTTGATATTATCTTGAGACCTCTTCGACATCTGCCAGCAGTAAGCTAAATACAGCAATCCAAACAACCAGGCCCAAATTGGAATAGGTAAAGGGAAGATGATCATTTTAGACATCGGATCAAATAAAATAAAGCTGAACAATACAGCACTGATGGCACCAGAAGCCCCCAGACTATTGTACCACATGTCATCTTTATGCTTGATCACCGAAGGGATGTCGCTCAGAACCAAGCCTAAAAAGTACAGTAAGCCGAATTCCCAGGAACCGATCATGGCCTCCAGTCTAAAGGCAAAGAAGTAAAAAGTCATCATGTTAAAGATCAGGTGCATCCAATCTGCATGAATCAATCCACTCGTAATTAAGGTGTATAATTTGTGCTTTCTTGATACACTATAAGGGTGTAGCATAAATTTGCCAAATAGGGTATGATCATTGAAAGCATAAATGCTGGTAATGATGGTGAAAAGAAAAATGATCGAGGCAACAGGGGTTTGGCTCAGGTATTCCATTGTTATTTTAAATTTAGTTTTTGTGCTTGTCGCAATCTCCCAATAGGATATCGCAAATGTGTTTTTTCGTAATAAACGGAATTTTTATAAATAAAGTCGAGTTGTGCCTCCGCATTTTTTAACAATTCTGGTTTTGATGACTTTTCCTGCTCTAGTTTCGCCTTTAATTCAGGATCTTTTTTTAACAATTCTGCCGCGGTATCTTCAAAGACATACGCAGAAAAATGTTCTTTCATGCCAAGTATCGAATCAAAGAAATTCCAGTTGAAAAAGGAATCCATAGCCTGTGGTTCCAGTGTTTCTACGATATAGCGATTTACTGACTGATTTACATAAATCACGTAATCTCCTTCATAATAAAGAAGGTTCTCCTGAATCGGATTTACCTGTAGGCCACTATGAATATAATGCCCTTCATACGGACGTGTTGCCGTTTTGTAATCACGTATTTCATATAGCTCTACCGGAATAGTGGTGTCTTTTGCCAGTTGTTGCATTTTTACCCGGTTGAGCTTTAATAATGCGATGACCTTTGTCCAGGCCTGGGGAATGATATAAGCAATGGGTTTCTGAATGCTAACCGAAGGAATAAAAGTATTCCAGGATTTAATCTCTTTGGTATAAGGAGACTGCCGGTCATAATATAACCGAGGAAGTCCGCTGACTTCGCTGGGTTTATACTTTGCGGTATAACCTCTAAATAAAATTTGACTTTCCTGGCTTTTATCCAGCGTCCAGCTGATTGGAAATTCCTGTTGTAAGGCCACAGCGGCATCTGCCTTTTTCTTATTCTCGCCAATAAGTACAGCATCCCTTTGAACAATATCAATATAAGTTTGCAGTAGTTTATAGGTAGCATCCACCCTTTTATCATAAGCTTTAAGCATATGAGTTTCCGGCATAAAACCAATGGTATTGTGTAAAGTTGTATAACCTGTAGAATAACGTGGACTTTCCAGGAAGCCGGTGATGCCTTGATCCGGACTTTCTTCTATAGAATTTACATAAGGCGTCATCTCGTAGCCCTTGCTGTTCATTTGCTCATATAGGTAGGGAAGCATGGTCTTTGTCAGGTAGGCTGAAAGTTCCACTTGCAATTTATCCTTTTGAGTAGGAATGAGCGTCATGGTATAGGAATAGTCGGCTCCATTACTCGTATGGGTATCAACAAATATCTCTGGTTGCCAGATGTTAAAAATCTGTTGGAAGGCTTCAGCGTTACGGGAATCAGTTTTTATAAAATCACGGTTCAAATCGTAATTCCTACTATTGCCTCTGAATCCGTAAGCCACTGGGCCATTCTGATTTGCCCTTGAGGTTCCGCTGCGGTTAAAAGCACCATCAATATTATAAATGGGAATGATGCAAATGACCACATCTTTTGGCAATAGCTCTTGCTTTAGGAGATCTCTCGCTAACATCATGCTGGCGTCGATACCTTCCGGCTCCCCGGGATGGATGCCATTATTGATCAACAAAATCCTTTTGTTGCTTTTTCTGATGGCAACAGGATCAAATATTTTGTCTTTCGACAATACCAGCAGTTGTAAAGGTTTGCCAAAATCGGTGTCTTTATAAGTAAGTAATTTCGCTTGGGGATAGTTTTTCGATAAAGTCTGATAAAACTGGATGGCTTCCGAATAAGTTGTGGTTGCAATTTTTCCACTCTTTTCATATGGACTTTCCTGTGCAAGACTATTTAGCGATGCAAAAAGAAACAACGATGGTAGCAAGGCTCTCATAGATGTGAATTTAAAAGAAGGTTTTATTATTGAGGCCGATGCTGCCAAACTGATATCTCAATCCCGCAGAAAAATAGGTGTAGATATCAGGACTCCCGGTTTTAAATTTAATGGAAGAGTTGTCATAGCCATCCAGACCTTCTCCCAAAGTAAGGTTACTCTGATAATTGAAGTTTAGAATGTATCGGGTATAACCGGATTTGTCAGCAAAATAAAAATTAATCCCCAGGTTGATGGGAACTACCATGTCATTGGATTGGTTTTTACCAGGAAATGGCTTCTCCTGTTCCGGCGTAGCTCTTCGGACATTACTCACCGAATTCATCACCAGCCCCAACCCGGCACCCAGGTATAAGCCCTTGATCTTACTCACAAAGCTTCCAGCGCTGTAATCCATGATTGCACCTAATGCGAATTTGGTGTTGAAATTTATCGCTTTATAGGAATTGATAAATTGCCTGCCTGCAGGATCGGTCTTCACATCTCCACCATTAATTTCCCCCATTTGCCCCTCTAAGCCCGCACTGATAAAGGGACTGAAATAATAATCAATTACCCCATAGCCCGCCAGGCCAAAGTCATGTTTCCTGAGATCTGTAAAAGATTGGGTAAGTCCAAAACCGCCACCGGCACTGATTTTATAGAAATTGGACTGAGATTTGGCAGAAATAAAGAATAGAAGTGACAGGCATCCGGTGATAATTGTTTTCAAATTATTTAGCTTTGTTTTTTTTAAGACTATGCTAAATTATCAAAATAAAAACAATTCCCTTCAGAATCGATTTGCTAAATATGTGCAAATTGACACGCAATCAGACCCAACGTCAATCACTGTGCCTTCTACAGAAAAGCAAAAGAACTTAGGGAAGGTTCTTGAGGAGGAATTATTAGAAATGGGAATCTCTGATGCCCATCTGGATGATTTTGGCTATGTATATGCAACTATCCCTTCAAACTCGGATAAAGATGTGCCTGTAATTTGTTTTTGCTCACATATGGACACTTCGCCAGACTGTAGTGGAACGAATGTAAAGCCGATTATTCATGCCAATTATCAGGGTCAGGATCTTGTTCTTCCTGATGACCATAGCATCGTATTGAAAATGTCTGAACACCCGGATCTAAAACACCAGATCGGAAATGACATCTTCACCGCAAGTGGAACAACATTACTGGGTGCAGATAATAAAGCGGGTCTGGCAGAAATTATGGAAGCAGCATCTTTCCTGATGCAGAACCCAGGTTTCAAACATGGAACCATAAAGATTTTATTTACTCCAGATGAAGAAATTGGCAGAGGTGTAGATAAGGCCGATCTGAAAAAATTAGGCGCTCAGTTTGCATATACAGTAGATGGAGAAACTTTAGGATCTATTGAAGATGAGACTTTCTCCGCAGATGCTGCAGTCCTGACCATTACGGGGGTAAGTGCTCACCCTGGATTCGCAAAAGATAAGATGGAAAGTGCCATCAAGATTTTATCAGATGTGATCAGCTCATTGCCTTCAGATTGTCTTTCTCCGGAATCTACAGAAGGAAAAGAAGGTTTTATTCATCCGGTAACAATTAGTGGAAATGTAGAACAGGCAGAAGCACGTTTTATTTTGCGCGCTTTTGACGATGAACAATTGGAAGCAAATGCTGGGTTGCTGGATGCTACAGTAAGAAATATCATAGAAGATTTTCCAAATTCTACTTACGAGTTGAAAATTACTGAACAGTACCGAAATATGAAAAAGGTATTGGATGAATATCCAGAGGTGATTGCTTATGGTATTGAAGCTATTGAAAGAGCAGGAATCACTCCAAAAAGACAAAGCATCAGAGGGGGTACCGATGGTTCACGTCTTTCATTTATGGGCTTGCCTTGTCCGAATATTTTTGCAGGTGAGCATGCTTTCCATGGTAAACAAGAGTGGGCTTCGGTTCAGGATATGGAGAAAGCAGTAGAAACGATTATCAATATCGCCGCAATCTGGGAAGAAAAAGCTTAAGGTATTAAGCGATTTAAAATAAAAAGGCGCAGTCATTTTCATTAATGACTGCGCCTTTTTTATGGATTAAACTATGCTTTAAGGTTTCATCACAAGTCTGGCAAGGTACTGATCCTGTCCGTCATCAAAGATAATTTCCGCTTCCCAGCCATTGGCTTTCGCAATTTCAATCAACGTGTTTTGATCTACATATACCCATTTGAACCAATTTCCCTTTAGTCCTTTATATTCATATCTGAAACTCACCTCGCCAAAGTACCCATGACTAGGGAATGGGATTTCCTGGTAAAGGTAGGAGAGGTCTGAACTGTCGAAAACCAACTGTCCGCCTGGATTCAACAGGCTTTTTACCTGTTTTAAAAAGGATTTCAGACCGGAGATGGAACCTGTTAGTCCAATTCCGTTCATCATGAAAAGAAGGGTGTCATATTTCTGATCTTTGTAGCTGAGGATATCTCCTGCTATTGCCTGCTTCAGACCACGGGCTTTCATGATCTCTACCGCAGGAATTGAAATGTCCATGCCTGTCACATCGAAACCCCTGTTTTGAAGAACAAGTGCATGACTGCCCACACCTGCACCTACATCCAGAACTTTTCCTTTGCAAAGTGCCATGGCCTTGAGCTCAAGCTCAGGCATTTCATCCTCATCTCTAAAATAAATGTCGACCGGCATCTCTTCCGGTTCATCATAAGAATTGTGTACCCACAGCGTTTCCGCAGGTGGTTTTCTAAACTGATCTTTTAAGGCTTCACCAAAAACGTCCATTCGGCAAAGATAAAAAAACCTTTAATGCTACACCTCAAATTCCTGATGTGGTTCCGGAATGGTCACATGTTGGAAACCTTTATCCTGTAAATGTTGAGCGAATACCTGTTGAACTTTATATTCTCCATGAACCAGAAATATCTGCTTTACCAGATCCGGCTTTTGCCCGGATAAGAAATGTAATAAATCCTCATAATCGCCGTGAGCACTCATCGATTTGATTGAACGGATGTCTGCAAGTACTTCATAATCCTGGCCAAAAAGCCAAACCTGTTTTTGTCCAGCCAGTAATTTTCCTGCTAAGGATCTAGGCTCTGCATAGCCAACCATCAGAATAGTGTTCTTTTGATCGCTAATGTTATTCCGGATGTGGTGTTTTACTCTTCCTCCTTCTGCCATGCCGGAAGAAGAAATGATTACACATGGACGAGGGTCATTATTGAGCGCTTTAGACTCTTCTACACTTTCAATAAATTTTAAACCTTTAAACCCAAAGATGTCACCGTCTACCTTCATCACTTCCTTAACACCATTATTGTATACTTCAGGGTGATTTCTTAGCACTTCAGTCGCCTCTAAAGACAATGGACTATCTACGTAGTATTGGATATCGGGTAATTCGCCTTTTAGTTCCATGGCATTCAGGGCGTATAGTAACTCCTGAGTACGGCCCACACTAAAGGCAGGAATGATCACCTTTCCTTTTCTATCAAGGCAGGTTTGCTCAATGATGGTACGTAAAGTGTTCTCCATCGGATCAACATCCTGGTGCAGGGAATCACCGTAGGTAGATTCAATAATGATGTAGTCTGCCTGAGGGAAGGACTGGGGGCTTTTCAAAAGCAAATCGCCATACCTGCCCACATCCCCACTGAAAGTAAGGTTTATTGCTTTTCCATCTTCATTAATTTTCAAATGTACTGCTGCGCTACCCACAATATGCCCTGCGTCAGTAAAGTTTAAGATTACATTTGGTTCGATTTGAAAATCCTGGTTATAAGGAACGACTTTAAATTGCTCCAGGGTTTGCAGTACATCTTTCTCTGTATACAATGGCATTTCTTCAGGCTCGCCTTCCCGTCGTTTCTTATTTGCGTACTCGGCATCCTGCGTTTGAATCTTTGCAGAATCCAGTAATAAAATCCGACAGAGGTCTTTGGTGGCGGGGGTACAGAAAATATTGCCTCTAAAACCCTCTGCAACCAATCGCGGCAGTAAACCGCAATGGTCTATATGTGCATGAGACAAAACCAGGCAATTGACCTGAGCAGGGTCAAACCCGAAAGATTCATTGAATCCTTCAGTAAGGTTACCCAGGCCCTGAAACAGTCCGCAGTCCAATAATATTTGAGTGTTGTTCTTTAAAGTAATCAGGTGCTTACTGCCTGTAACGGTACGTGCCGCCCCATGAAATGCAATCTTCATTAATTTCCTTAAGCTCTAACTTTAGCAATAGTGTCTTTTACCTGACTCGCGGCATCTACCAGTTTCTCTTTCGAAGAATCTAATAAGTCACAAAACCAATCCGATACTTTGTCTTTCATTTCTCCATCTTTATCTGATGAAATAATTAACGCAATGGCAGCACCAAGTGCAGCTCCAGCTAGTATTCCTGCAATTATTTTAGTCTCCTTTTTCATAAATGTAGTTTTTGATTTGTGATCCGGATTCAGTCCTCTTCCTGCTGAAGAGACTGAAACCGAAGTGTTCAATTAATTATTTTATCTCCTCAAATAGTTAACAAAGACGGTGCCGAATAATTTGTTTGTTGCGGCAAATAAGGAGTTTATGGATTAATTTATGTGTAGATAATGTTGTAAATTAGTGGTAATGTTAAAACAATTATCCTATCTGAATATCCTTCTGAGCATGACTTACCTGTTGTGCTTTGTAACAGGAGGTAATTTTCTGATTTTTGCTGGGATTGCTGTTCTATTGCTATTTAACTCCCTTGTGATTAAAATGATACAGGAAGATCGGAATTTTCATTTGTTCCATGCTGTGTTAGGGATATGTTGTCTTTGTTTTTGGGCATATCTGACCTGGGGATGTATCTATATTGTACAATCTGCCTTCTCACATCAGTATTTCGCCAATATCTGGGCTTATCTGATTCCAACCTCCCTGTTTTCATTGGCGATCTTGTTACAGCTGTTTTTCTGTTGGCGGTATTTTAGGGATTATCAAGTTCCTGACTAAAGGTTTTCTGGTGTTTTTCTAGTCTCAATCATGAAGTTTTTCAGGGAAATGGAAACAAGAATTTGAAGGGAAAGAGATGCGGGTTCGGTAGGAGTTGAGTAGGAGTTCAGTAGGGGTCTGGTTAGGTAAAGCCTACATCAACTCCTACTCAACTCCTACTGAACCTGTAGGGAACCCCTACCGAACCCGCATCTCTTCCCGAACTCAACCCCTTCTCTTTCTCTGTTCTACAAATCAGCTGCTGCTGTTTTCATTTCAGAAATAAATGCATTAAGATTTCTTGTTTACCTTTGGAGATATCAGGCCCTTTAATGTCCTTTAGGAGGGGATCCTTTCCATGGCTGCGGTTGCTTTTTTTTAATCTTCATTAAATAAACAAACTATCTTCCTCCAACTGTTTGGTATTTAAATAATTCTATCTATCTTTGCAGTCCCTAAATCCTAGGGAGAATAAATAATTGTTTAACAAATTAAATACAAGCAAGTGAATACGTTAAGTTACAAAACTGTCTCTGCCAATGCAAAAACTGTTAACAAACAGTGGGTTGTTGTTGACGCACAAGGCGAGATTTTGGGGCGCTTGTCATCGAAGATCGCTATGATCATCCGTGGTAAAAACAAGCCTGAGTATACCCCACACGTAGACTGCGGTGATAACGTTATCGTTATTAATGCAGATAAGGTTAAATTGACAGGAAATAAATTCAGCGACAAACGCTATATTTCTTACACTGGTTACCCAGGTGGTCAGCGTTTCATTTCTCCAAAAGAGTTAATGGCGAAACACCCTAAGCGTGTTATCGAGAAAGCGGTACGTGGTATGTTACCTAAAACAAAACTTGGTGCTAAATTATACACTAACCTTTTTGTTTATGCAGGTGCAGAACATCCTCATGCAGCACAATCACCAAAAACCATTACACTTTAATTAAAGGAAGAAAGAAATGTCAGTTACTAACACTTCAGGAAGAAGAAAAACTGCTGTTGCGCGCATCTATTTAAAAGAAGGCAACGGCACTATTACCGTAAACGGTAAAGATCATAAAGTATATTTCCCAACATTACCTTTACAATACATCGTTAACCAATCATTCGAAGTTACTGAATTGAATGGCCAATATGATGTTAACGTGAATGTAGCAGGTGGTGGTATCAAAGGTCAGGCAGAAGCAGTTCGTTTAGCTATCGCTAAAGCTATTGTGGAATTGGATGCTGAGAAAAAACCAGCATTACGCGCTAAAGGGTTAATGACCCGTGATATGCGTATGGTTGAACGTAAGAAACCAGGACGTAAGAAAGCACGTAAGAAATTCCAATTCAGTAAACGTTAATCTTAAGGAGACAAACACAATGGCAAGAACTACATATCAAGACTTATTGGATGCAGGTGTACACTTCGGTCACCTTACCCGTAAATGGAACCCAAAAATGGCGCCTTACATTTTCATGGAGCGCAATGGAATCCACATTATAGATTTAAATAAAACTTTAACTAAAACTGAAGAAGCTGCTTCAGCAATCAAACAGATCGTTAAATCTGGTCGTAAGATTCTTTTCGTAGCTACTAAGAAACAAGCTAAAGAAATCGTTGCTGATCAAGCAAAAAAAGTAAACATGCCTTTCGTAACTGAACGTTGGTTAGGTGGTATGTTAACCAACTTTGCTACAGTTCGTAAGTCTATCAAAAAGATGTCTAACATCGACAAGATGACTAAAGACGGAACTTACTCGATCCTTTCTAAGAAAGAGCGTTTAATGATCCAACGTGAGCGTATTAAATTGGAAAGCTTATTAGGTGGTATCGCGGATCTAAACCGTTTACCAGCTGCTATCTTCTTAATTGACGTTAAAAAAGAGCACATCGCTGTTAGCGAAGCGTTGAAATTAAACATTCCAACTTTCGCAATGGTTGATACTAACTCTGATCCTTCTAACATCGATTTCCCAATTCCAGCGAATGATGATGCTACTAAATCTATCTCTTTAATCACTGATGTAATCATCAAAGCTATTGAAGAAGGTTTAGATGAGCGCAAACGCGAAAAAGACGAAGAAACTGAAAAAGAAGCTGTAGCTGCTAAAGCTGCTGCTGATGCTCCTGAAGCTGCTGCTCCTGGTGCAAGAAGAAAAAAAGTAAATGCTGATACTGAAGAAGAAGGTACTAGCGAAGAAGCTTAAATAATATAATATGGGTTGTATGTTGTGCGTTGCGGGTTCTTCCTTACAACATACATCGTACAACCCATCATTTTTTAAATAAAAACTTAAAAAGAAATAAGATGTCTACAGTACAAATTTCTGCAGCAGACGTAAATAAATTACGCCAACAAACCGGTTCTGGTATGATGGATTGCAAAAAAGCATTAATCGAAACTAACGGTGATTTCGAAGCAGCGGTTGATTACTTACGTAAAAAAGGTGCTAAAGTAGCAGCTTCTCGTCAGGACCGTGATTCTAATGAAGGTGTTGTGATCGCAAAAGCTACAGCAGACGGTAAACGTGGTGTTGTTGTTGAATTAAACTGCGAAACTGACTTCGTTGCTAAAAATGCTGATTTCGTAGCTTTAGCTAACAAATTTACTGACCTTGCTATCGAGAAAAACCCTGCTTCTTTAGAAGAACTTTTATCTTTAGAAATTGATGGTCAGAAAGTTTCTGAGATCATTATCGAAAACACTGGTAAAATCGGTGAAAAAATCGGTATCTCTAAATTTGAAACTGTTGCAGGTGAAAAAGTAATTCCTTACATCCACGGTAACTACCGTTTAGGTGTATTGGTTGCTTTAAACCAAGCATTTGATGGTGCTGACGAAGCAGGTAAAGACGTTGCTATGCAAATCGCTGCAATGAACCCAGTTGCTTTAGATAAAGCTGATGTTGACGCAACTACTATTGAGCGTGAAACTGAAATCGCTAAAGAACAAATCCGTGCTGAAGGTAAACCTGAAGAAATGGTAGAAAAAATTGCTGCTGGTAAATTGAACAAATTCTACAAAGACAGTACTTTATTAAACCAGGAATTCGTTAAAGATTCTTCTAAAGACGTTCGTAAATTCTTAAATGATACTGCTGCGGGTCTAACCGTTATCGCATTCAAACGTGTACAATTAGGAGCTTAATCCTTCTTTAATCATAAAAAAAATAGGGTGTCCAAAAGGCACCCTATTTTTTTATGTCGTTTTTTAAGCTTTCTCTCTGCTTAATTTTTCTGTTTTATTGCCTTTTGGCTAGGCTTTCTTCCCTGAATTTTTCCCTTCCAGGCTATTTTGGCATTCATCCGCCTGATGCACTTAGCCTGAAATCTCATGTCTTTGTCGATTATGTTTTTTTCCGGTTGAGGAAGAGCAGGAGCAATAAAGATATGCTGAGCAGCATTCCTACTCCCTGGTGAAATAGGGCATAACTCTTGTACGCGTTATTTAGACTATGAAGTAATGCTGTAACTCCCGATATGATTTGTATCAATACCAATAGAACGGGAGCGATTCGAATATAGGCTAGATCCTTGTTGATTTTCCAGGAAGATGTTCTTACGTAAAGCATAAGGATGAGGAGGCAAATGGTGTAAGCGAGAAAGCGGTGGACAACCTGTATTACCAAAAGGTTTTCAGTGAGCTGATGTAAAGAAAAGATCTTTTCTAATACATTTGGAGGTACAATAGTTCCGTTCATATCCGGCCAGGTTGGTGCAGCAAGTGCCGCATGCGTCCCTGCCATCATTGCGCCATAGATCAATTGAATGAAAAGTAATACAAGTATGGCGATGTTTAGTTTTGGAAACTGTAAACGATGCTTCATTTTTAAGTGATCAAGACTTAATTCAAAGGCCAGCCATAGGGTATAGCCGAGTAATATAATGGCGGAAATAAAGTGTATTGCAAGTCTGATGTGACTTACACTAACGTCCGTGTCATTTAATCCACTTTTTACCATGAGCCATCCGATCACCGCCTGAAGTAAACCCAATAGAAAAAGCACAAAAATGGGTACAATCAGTCTCCGATCTATTTTTCTTTTGATGAGGAAGTAAACAAATGGAAGCAGAAAAGCGAGGCCAATGAAACGTGCCCAATTTCGATGAAACCATTCCCAGAAAAATATCGATTTATAATCATCCAGCGAAAAGTGCGCATTCAGCAATTGAAATTGTGCAATTTTTTTGTACTGATCAAAGCTGTGTTGCCAATCATCCTCACTTAATGGAGGGAGAAAGCCCATCAGGGGCTTCCATTCTGTAATGGAAAGTCCAGAGCCACTTAGTCGGGTGATTCCGCCCAATAAAATCTGAATCATGATACAAAAAGCACCGAAATATAGCCATATGGCTATTGCACGATCTTGACTAGCCTTCATAAATCACTCCTGTTCCTGGTGTTTCATTCAGTTCTATTTTACATAAACCTGGAAATATAGGCTTGATTTTCTTCCATAGCCATATACTCAGCTGCTCTGCTGTCGGATTCTCTAAGCCGGAGATTTCATTTAGAAGTTTATGGTCCAATAAATCTATAATTGGACGTATGCCGTTTTTCAAATCCGTATAATCTAGGATCCAACCGCTCTCTATTTCGGGAGTTCCAGCCAGAAAGACTTTTAAGGTATATGTGTGGCCATGCATACCACCACATTTATGGCCTGCTGGCACATGAGGCAGATAATGCGCCGAATCAAAACTGAAGGTCTTGTATATGATCATGTCTAATGAATAAATGTTCAAATTTCCATATTGGGGAACAATTCGGAAATGATGGAGATCATATTTGGTCGGAATGTCGCTGTAATCTTAAAAGAAAGGTCTACTTTTTGTTTTTTTTGAAGATTTATTAGCTCTATGACATGTAGTTAGGAGTAGGATACAATTATAAGGTTGTAATTGTTTGCTGTGCTGTTAAATTTTCGTATTTTTGCATCCCGCTTCGGAGGAAGGGTTTGTGCGAAGGCTACAGAAGAGAAGGATTTGAAAGATTGCAGTAGAAGGATGTTACAGTCGGTTTGTCTGGTTTACGAACCAGAAGAACAAAAAGAATTATTTTCAAATAAATCTTGACAATAACAAAAAGATTTCTACCTTTGCAGTCCCAACAAAAACGGGGGTTGCCAAACGGAGTTTGGTGACAAAACAAAAAAGACTGAAACAATCGAGATTCGAAACCGGCCCAGGAGGATAAGACCTGCGGAAAACAGAGAAGCCA